>CAVQMV010000032.1:0-10613 GCA_963713675.1 uncultured Acidobacteriota bacterium | reverse complement strand
CCCAAACTCGATCCCGGCATCTTTACAAACTATTCTGCTGCACCGGCAAACGGCGCGCTCAATATCCTGCTCCTCGACAAGTTGAACACGCCCATGGATGCGCAATCCGTGGTGCGGGACCAGGTGCTGAAGTATCTCAAAGAGGTGCCGCCGGGCACGCGCATTGCTATTTTCTCGCTGACTACAAACCTGAAGCTGCTGCAGGGATTCACTACCAACCCCGAGGAGTTGCGCGCGCTGGTCGAAGGTAAAAAGGGGAGCCAGGGAGCATCGCCGCTGATGAATAACGCGATGGAGGGCGACGCGCCGGGCCAGGACGACCCGATGTACGACACGATGGCAGAAGGATTAGGCAACGATCCCGACGCCGCGACGTTGCTGGCTAACCTGCAGCAGTTCGAGGCGGAGCAACAGTCGTTTCAGTTGCAGCTTCGCGCTCGTTATACTCTCGACGCGCTGAATCAGCTGGCACGCTACATGAGCAATTTGCCGGGCCGCAAAAACCTGATCTGGTTTTCCGGCTCGTTTCCTATTAACATTCTGCCCGATGTAGACCTGCAGAATCCCTTTGCCGTGGTGGCATCGGCGGAGGACGAGTTCCGAGAAACCGTGGACCTGCTGGCGCGCAGCCAGGTGGCCGTGTATCCCATTGACGCGCGCGGCCTGATGACGGCACCGATGTTGAGCGTAACGCAGAGCGGCTCAACCATGAATAGAAACCCCAATGGCTTTGCCAGCGCGAATACAAAATTCTTTAGCCAAACCAGCGACGAGCACGGCACCATGCAGCAGATGGCCGAAGCCACGGGCGGAAAGGCTTTTGTGAACACCAACGGCCTGAAAGAAGCCGTGCAAAAGGCCGTGGAAGCAGGCTCGAATTACTACACCATTGCCTATACGCCTACGAACCGGAAATGGAACGGCGACTTCCGCAAGATTCAGGTGAAGCTCGACCACCCGGGAGTAACGCTCGCCTACCGGCACGGCTATTTTGCCGACGATCCCAACGCGCCCGCGCACAACAACCAGGCACAGAACGCCAAGTCCGATCCCAACCAGTACAGCGCCCTGCGCGCCGCGATGCTGCACGGTGGACCCGATCCCACCGAGCTGATCTTCGAGGCCGGCGTGCGGCCCACCTCAACGGATAACGAGGAGGTGCTCGTGCCGGGCAACCAGGCCGGCAAGAAAGTGTCCGGACCGTATCGCCGCTATGCGGTCACGTTCGCCGCAAATCCGAAAGAGGTCACGTGGACTACTGCTCCGGACGGCTCGCATCGCTGCACGGTGGAATTCATCACCGTTGTCTACGACGCCGACGGAACGCAGATCAACGCCCAGTACAACGGCATCCGCGCGGCAATCTCCGACGCCCAATTTGCTTCGATTCAAAGCGGCGCTATGAAGTATGTTCAGCAGATCAGCGTTCCCGCGAAAGGCGAGTACTACTTGCGCATTGGCATCCGGGACATTGCCAGCGACCACGTGGGCGCAGTGGAACTGCCGGTGGCCGCGGTGGCCAAGCTGCCCGCTGTGGCGATGCCGTTGCCTGCGCCTGCGGCGCAAAAATGAAAATGGCTCAACCCCCGGTGGGCTATCCTCATCTGGCCTGAAAAAGGAGAGCCAGCCATGTTCTACAAATCTGCGGCTCTTGGCTTTTGCCTCCTGATGTACCTCCCCGCGGGTGCGAGCGGCCAAACTGTGCCTGCCTCTGGCGCCCCAGTCACTACCATTCGCACCAATTCCGATCTCGTCGTCGTGGATGTTGTGGTGAGCGACTCCCAGCAAAACCCAATGCACCAACTGACCGCCGCGGACTTCACAGTGCTGGAAGACGGCAAGCCGCAGTCGGTGAAGATCTTCGAAGAGCATGCTACGGCCGCACCTGCGTCCTTGCTGCCGGCGCCCAAACTCGCCCCCGGCGTCTTCACAAATTATTCGGTCGCGCCCGCCAACGGCGCTCTCAATATCCTGCTCCTCGACAAATTGAACACGCCCATGGATGCGCAATCCGTGGTGCGGGAGCAGCTGCTGAAGTATCTCAAGGATGTGCCGCCGGGCACGCGCATCGCTGTTTTCTCGCTCAGCACGAATCTCCGGCTGCTCCAGGGATTCACCACAAACCCGGAGCTGTTGCGCGCGCTGATCGAAGGCAAGAAAGGCAATCAGGGCCCATCGCCGCTGATGAATAACGTAACGGAAGGCGACGAGCCTGGCGCCGACGACCCGATGTACAACATGGATGAGGAAATGCTGGGCAACGATCCCACCGCCGGATTGATCCTGGCCAACCTGGAGCAGTTTGAGGCCGAGCAGCAGTCGATGCAGTTACAGCTGCGCGCCCGCTTTACGCTGGATGCGCTCAATCAACTCGCGCGGTATATGAGCGGGCTTCCCGGCCGCAAAAACCTGATCTGGTTTTCCGGCTCGTTTCCCATCAGCATCCTGCCCGACCCCGATATTGTGGACCCGAACATACTGCCCTCCTCCGTCCCTGGCGCCCTTACGCCGGATCCGTTTGTGGTGGTGGCATCAGCGGAGGACGAGTTCCGGGAGACCGTGGATCTGCTGGCGCGCAGCCAGGTGGCCGTCTATCCCATCGACGCGCGCGGCGAGATGACGCCTCCTATGTACAGCGCGTCGCAGAGCGGATCAACAATGAACAGTAAACCAAATGGTTTTGCCAAAGCGAACACGCAATTCTTCCAGCAAACCGGCGAAGAACAAGGCACGATGGAGGAAATGGCCGCAGCCACGGGCGGAAAAGCTTTTGTGAACACCAACGGGTTGAAGGAAGCCGTGCAAAAGGCAGTCGAGGCGGGGTCGAACTACTACACCATCGCCTACACGCCCACCAACCAAAAATGGAATGGCGGCTACCGCAAGATCCAGGTGAAGCTCGACCGTCCGGGCGCGACGCTTGCCTACCGTCGCGGTTATTTTGCCGACGACCCCAATGCGCCGGGGAAACATGATCAGCCGCAAAACGCCAAGCCCGATCCGAACCAATACAGCGCTCTGCGCGCGGCGATGCAGCACGGCGGACCGGATCCCACCGAATTGATCTTCGTTGCGCGCGTGCAACCGGCCTCAACAGATGCGGAGACGGCGCTGGCGCCCGGCAATCAGACCGGAAAGAAAACTTCCGGCCCTTATCGCCGCTATGCGGTCACATTCGCCGCAAGTCCAAAGGACGTGGTTTGGACCATCGCTCCCGACGGCGCGCATCTGAGCTCGCTGGAGTTCATGACCATTGTGTACGACAGCGACGGAGCGCTGATCAACGCGCAGTTCAACGGCATCCACGTGGCAATTCCCGATGCAAAATTTGCTTCGTTTCAGAGCGGCCCTATGAAGTATGTGCAGCAGATCAGCGTTCCCGCGAAAGGCGAATACTATCTGCGCATCGGCATCCGCGACAGCGCCGCCGACCATGTGGGCGCAGTGGAACTGCCGGTGGCCGCGGTGGCCAAGCTGCCGCCTTTGGCAACGCCTGCGCCTGCGGCACCAACGAAGTTAATCGAGTAGATCCTAATAGGGCCAGCGGCCGACGATAACGAAGAGCGCCATGAGGAAGCATGTGGCATCGAGCACCGCATGCTCATGGCGGCGGGCGTGGTAAATACCGACGCCAACCATGAGAAGCGCCAGGCCCGCGGCACAGGTTCGGGCAATCAGGTATTCGGGGGCCGTGCCGTCTGGCGCATAAAGGTCGGGCATGAGGACGCCGAACGCCAGCACCACTTCAATGAAGCCGATGATCATGGCCCCGATAGGCGGCATCGTGGTGCGAATGTGCATTCGATTCCCGAGCGCCCGCACCTGCGGCGCTAACGCAAGAAGCTTAAACGTTCCAGAGATGAGGAACACGGTTGCCAGAGCCACCTGTCCGATCCAGATCATGCCGTTCATTCGTCCTCGCCTCCCCACTCTTTGACGCCCGCAAACGATGTTGCCCCAAAGCCAATTCTCGCAACCATCGGCGCGGTCAGAGTAGCCCCGCATTGGTAAAGATTCTATAAAGAAACCATGAAATCGTCACCTGCTAAATGCAGGGCGCCCCTTTCCGGCATCCCATTAGCAAACGCCCAAATCCGATGTGCAGATTTGGACAGCAACGAATTCTGGACGGTGGCACACTCCTAAGAGGCACAATGCCCGCGTCCTTATTCACCTTGTAACAGTCATCAATTCATGTGTATGTGACTTGAATCACCCGAAGATTCTCGCCGTCACTGCTACGCTGGAGGCAGGACGCAGATTCCCCAATTGCGAGGTGCGCCATGCTCGAGACTGCCAAGTACGAGACTGCGAATCTGGGCCCGCTGAGCCCGGAATTGCTTGCCAAAATGGACGCCTACTGGCGGGCGGCAAACTATTTGTCCGTTGGCCAGATCTATCTGCAAGATAACGCTCTGCTGGAACGGCCGCTTACGATCGACGACGTGAAGCCGCGTTTGCTGGGGCACTGGGGCACGACGCCGGGCCTGAATTTTCTGTACGTGCAATGGAACCGGCTGATCCGCGAGCGCGGGCTGGACATGATCTTCGTCATCGGTCCGGGACACGGCGGCCCGGGGATCGTGGCGAACACCTATCTCGAAGGATCGTATTCGGAGATCTATCCTTACATCGAGCAGGACAAGGATGGCATCAAGCGGCTGTTCCGGCAGTTCAGCTGGCCCTACGGGATTCCCAGCCACGTGGCGCCGGAGACGCCGGGATCCATCCACGAGGGTGGTGAGCTGGGCTACTCGCTGGTGCACGCATACGGCGCGGCCTTCGATAATCCCGACCTGATTGTGGCTTGCGTGGTGGGCGATGGCGAATCGGAGACCGGGCCGCTGGCGACGAGCTGGCACTCGAACAAGTTTTTGAATCCCGCGACCGACGGCGCGGTGCTGCCCATCCTGCATCTGAACGGCTACAAGATTGCCAATCCCACGGTGCTGGCGCGCATTCCGCATGAAGAGCTGGAAAGTCTGATGCGCGGCTACGGGTATGAGCCGTACACCATCGAAGGCGACGATCCGATGGTGATGCACCAGCAAGCCGCGGCTACCTTCGATCGCATGCTCGATCGCATCGCGGCCATTCAAAAGGCCTGGCGCGTGGACGGAGCTACGGAACGGCCGGCGTGGCCCATGCTCATCATGCGCACGCCCAAAGGCTGGACGGGACCGAAGTTTGTCGATGGCAAGCCGGTGGAAGGCACGTGGCGCGCGCACCAGGTTCCTTTGGCCGAGTTACGCGAGAAGCCCGAGCACCTGCGACAACTGGAAGAGTGGATGCGCAGCTACAAGCCCGAGGAATTGTTCGACGACAAGGGCCGATTCCGCGCCGACCTGGCCGAGATTGCGCCCAAGGGCCGCGAGCGCATGGGCATGAATCCGCACGCCAACGGTGGATTGCTGATGCAGCCGCTCATCGTTCCCAATTTCCGCGACTTTGCCGTGAAGATTGAGAAACGCGGCAGCGAGGACGTGGAAACGACGCGCATTCTTGGGCATCTGCTGCACGCGGTGATGCAAGCCAACAAGGAGCAGAAAAACTTTCGCGTCTTCGGTCCCGATGAAACCGCATCCAATCGCCTCGACGACGTGATCTGCGGAACCGGCAAACGGTGGATAGCGGAGACGCTGCCCGTGGACGAGAATTTGTCACAGACCGGCCGCGTGATGGAAGTGTTGAGCGAGCACCTCTGCGAGGGATGGCTCGAAGGCTATCTGCTGACGGGCCGGCACGGGCTTTTCAACTGCTACGAGGCCTTCATTCACATCATCGATTCGATGGCGAACCAGCACGCCAAGTGGCTGAAGACTACGCGCGAGCTTCCCTGGCGCAAACCCATCGCTTCGCTCAACTACCTGCTCAGCTCGCTGGTGTGGCGACAGGATCACAATGGGTTCTCGCATCAGGATCCGGGCTTTATTGATCACCTGGTGAACAAGAAGGCCGACGTGGTGCGCATCTATTTGCCGCCCGACGCCAACACTTTGCTCTCCGTGGCGGATCACTGTTTGCGCAGCCGCAATTACATCAACCTGATCGTGGCCGGCAAGCAACCTGCGCCGCAGTGGCTCAGAATGGACGAGGCGATTGCGCACTGCACGGTGGGCATGGGCGTGTGGGAGTGGGCGTCCAATGACGGCGGCAATCCCGAAGTGGTGATGGCCTGCTGCGGCGACGTGCCGACGATGGAGACTCTGGCGGCGGTGATGCTTCTGCGCGAATGGCTTCCCGATCTTCGCATTCGCGTGGTCAATGTGGTCGATCTCATGTCGCTGCAGCCGCAATCGGAGCATCCGCATGGGCTGCCCGACGAAGAGTACGACCAGATTTTTCCGCCGGGCGTGCCTACGATTTTTAATTTTCACGGATATCCGTTGTGCATCCATCGGCTGACGTACCGGCGGCACAACCATGACAACCTGCACGTGCGCGGCTACAAGGAGGAAGGCACCACCACGACTCCTTTTGACATGTGCGTGCTGAACAATATCGATCGCTTCCAATTGTCGCTGGACGTTGTTCGCCGTGTGCCACGGCTCGCCGACAAAGTAGATGCGGCGGAGCAGTGGTACTCCGAGCAGATTCAGAGGCACAAGTTGTACGTCGCCGAAAACGGCGACGATCTGCCTGAAATCAAGAATTGGCGGTGGCAGGAAAGATAGCGGCGCTGGCGGTGTTAGCGGAGTTAGCGGTGCTAGTCCGAGTGTCGGAGGTTCTCTAACTCCGCCAGCACCGCTAACTACCCTAACTCTGCTCAATATTACGAAAGGCTCGATTATCCATGTCTTCATTGCCGGTTTTAGTTCTGAATAGTGGTTCTTCTTCCATCAAGTTTTCCATGTACGAAGCCGGCGACGGCCAGCGGCTCAAGTTGCACGAGGGTGCGGTCGACGGCATCGGCACCGACCTGGGCCAGTTCTGGATCAAAGACGCCGACGGCAAAAAGCTGGTGGATCAAACGCCGGCCGTGCCCAGCCGTTCGGAGGCATTCAAGCTCGTGGCGGATGCGCTGCGCTCCGGCGAGTTCCCTGCCCCGGCCGCGATCGGCCATCGCACGGTTTGCGGCGGCCCTGGAATCCTCGAAAACCAGCTCATCACGCCGAAAGTGATTGACGAAATTGAGAGCTACGAGGCGCTGGCGCCGCTGCACACGCCCATCGCTGTCTACATCATGCGCGAGGCGCTGCGCCTGTTTCCCGGCATCCCCAATTTCGCCATTCTCGATACATACTTTCATCGCACTATGCCCGAAGTGGCCAAGCGCATGCCGATTCCTACGGAGTACGTCAACATGGGCGTGCGTCGCTATGGGTATCACGGCATCTCCTACGAGTCGATCATTTACCAGCTGCAGCCCAACGTGCCGGAGAAGCTGGTTGTGGCGCACCTCGGCAACGGCGCGTCGATCTCGGCAATTCTGCAAGGCCAGAGTCTCGACACATCGATGGGCCTGACTCCGACCGGCGGTATCATCAGTGGCTCGCGCACCGGCGACATCGATCCCGGCGTGCTTCTTTTTATCCTGAAGCAGATTGCCAAGACCGCTCCCAACACCGTTGAAGCCGCCGACAAACTGGAAACCGTGGTCAGCAAGAAATCGGGACTGCTGGGCATGAGCGAGCTTTCGAACGACATGCGCGATTTGCGCGAAGCGATCGCCGCCGGCAACGCCAAGGCGCGGCTCGCCGTGGACAAATTCTGCTGGACCATTGCGCGCTGGATCGGCAGTTATGTCGCGGAGCTGAACGGCCTGGACATGCTGGTGTTTACCGGCGGCATCGGTGAGAACGATATCGCCTCGCGCGCCGAAATCTGCGCGGGGTTGGGCGCGCTTGGCATTGTGCTCGACGCCGAGCGCAACAACGTGCGCGGCGCGGCCGTGATCTCCCAAGAAAAGTCGCGGGTGACGGTGCGCGTGCTTCCGCCGCTCGAAGACCTGATCATCGTGAACCACGTGGTACGGCTGCTGGGCCAGTAAACACAGGGTGCAAACAGACTCTTCAAGGACCGCAAGAAGTGTCAGGGCACGACTTTAGTCGTGCCGCCAAGATCTCCAAGATCGATCGGGCTTTAGCCCCTGGGGAACGGCTTCCTTCAAAACTGGCCCATTACCATCCAATCGTCACGCAGCGCCGTTGTTCTACACTAATGGGTTCATTCTGGAGTCATTCTTTATGTCTGCAACTGCCGTCCCTGTGCCCACTCATCGCCTTCCCTCGCCCGCGTTGCAGCGCTTTGCGTGGGGCGTGCTGGCATTTTTCATTGCCACAATTCTATGGGGCGCAGTGGTTCGCGCAACCGGCTCCGGCGCCGGCTGCGGCGACCATTGGCCGCTCTGCAATGGCACAGTGATGCAGCAATCGCCGTCGCTGCACACGATGATCGAGCTTTCACATCGAGTCTCAGCGGGCGCAATCGACTCAATTCTGGTGCTGACGCTCGCCGTGTGGACGTGGCGCAAGACCGGCCCTGGGCATCTGGCGAGGTGGGCGATCGGTGCTTCGATCTTTCTGACTGTCACAGAAGGAGCACTGGGCGCTGTGCTGGTTAAGATGGGCCTGACGGCGCAGAGCCGGTCGCCGCTGCGCGCTCCTGTGGAAGCGCTTCATCTCTCGAATACGCTGCTGCTTCTGGCTGCGCTTACGCTCGCAGCGCATTTTCTCAGCCGCCGCACCGGATTTCTTCGCGGCAAAGTGCGCATCGCCGCGCCGTTTGTGGGCTTCGCGTCGCTCGTGATCGTGCTCGTGGTCGGCGTCACGGGATCGCTGGCCGCACTGGGCGACACCCTGTTCCCGGCGAGTTCGCTGGGCGCCGCGTTCGCGCAAGACCTTTCTTCCGCCAGCGAGTGGCTGGTGCGCTGGCGCTGGACGCATCCTGCGGTCGCGTTTCTATCCAGCGTCTTCCTTATCTGGCTGCTGGTGCGCGCCGCGCAGCGCCGCTCGCACTGGGATAACCGCGCGCTCTCCGCGCTGGTGCTGATCCTGCTCGCGCTGCAATATGTGCTGGGTGTTCTCGACGTGGTGTTTCTCGCGCCCGTCTGGCTGCAGATCCTGCACCTGCTTGGCGCAGATGTACTCTGGGCCGCGATCGTGGTGCTGGCGGCGCGGTTGACCCTGGAACCGAGAGAGCAGTAGAATTTCCACAAGATTTCGGTCCCCAATCCTCTCAAATTCCAATTTGGCATTTTACCTTTGCTTCCTGAAGAGGAGAGGATGTTCGAATCCTACGGACTTTCCGGCACCGGGGATGAAAAGCTGCGGCCCAATCCAGGAGAAAAGCGGGGGCGTCCGCTCGACCGTTGGGCTGCAGCGCTTTCGGGTGCGGTGACCTTCATCGGGGGAGGGTTCATATTTTTCGGCAAGATCAGTGTGCTTTGGCTTTTTCCTCTTCTGCCATTCCTTATCCTCAGCTTGTTTTATAGCGAACGGATCCTGAGGTCGAAAGAGTGTCTAACTGTTGAGGAAGCTTTGGCGGAGGACCCACGGCCGCCGATTCTGTATCTAAGGCCGTTCAGGGCAGACCGGATCAGTTTCTCCACTCCCGGACAGCGTATTGGTGCGACAATCAAGTCCCTCTCGTTCTTTGTTCTTGGGCCGCTGTTTGCCAGCCTTATACAGAATTTCGC
The DNA here is from genome assembly GCA_963713675.1 of uncultured Acidobacteriota bacterium. Taxonomy (GTDB): domain Bacteria; phylum Acidobacteriota; class Terriglobia; order Terriglobales; family Acidobacteriaceae; genus Telmatobacter. Next base: position 976 of record CAVQMV010000032.1, on the reverse strand, counting down.
GCCTGCAAGCAGAAGGCGATCAGCCGAGGAGTTTCTGGTTTCGCTCCTGGACCCGCTAGGCCCCGTGATTGCGATCGGCCGCCCAAAAGAAAGCATGCCGCCGCTTGGCGCGGCTCGCATGTATTTGGGAGACGAATGGAAGGATGTCGTTCAGGACTACCTCAAGCGATCACAGTTGATCCTGATGTTCGCTGGAACAACCACTCATTTTAGCTGGGAGTTGCAGAACGTATTTCGAAACGACCCATTCGTACCGACCATCCTGATTCTCCCCTTCTTTCAACATTATCGCCAGCCGGTAGTGGACAAGTTCGTCAATTTGTTTCAAACGGCCACCGGGCTTGAACTCTCCAAAGACTTGAGAAAAACGCGGGCAGTTTATTCAGCCAAGGCAGGAGAAATCGCCGAGATTCGCGACTTAGAAACGCCCGAGGAAAAAACTCTCAATGAACTGAACCCATTTCTGGGGCCTGTTGCTCAGATCATGGAGTTGAGCCGCCCGGGGTGGGCTGCCGAATACGCCCAATTGGCGCGTGACAACCACAGATCGAATATGCGGTGGCTGTACGGAGGCGTAACCGCACTGCTCCTGCTGCTCGTGTGTTCCCTGGTGCCATTCTACTGGATTTACAAAATGAATCGCGAGGCCGACATCGCTGACAGGTTCTTTACGGACGTGTTGCAACACACAAATCCATGCACGGACGCGAATCTTTCTAAATTGGTTCCTGATCCCGGCGCATGCACCCAGGCCGCCTCGGACGATGGCGCCACAGGGAAGAATATTTGTGAAGATCCCCGCTTTGTGCGGGTTTTTCCTGATCCAGACATCTGTCAAGGTGCTCTTCGCCGAGCCTACCTTCAGAGCGTCTCTGCGGGCAACAAGTAGATTTGTCTGAATGCCACTAAGAGCACCATAGCCAAGCACCTCCTGGCGCTCAGGAATTTGCCCGAGTTCACCTTCCGCGAATTCGAA
>CAVQMV010000031.1:0-841236 GCA_963713675.1 uncultured Acidobacteriota bacterium | reverse complement strand
TGTTTACTGTAACCTAACAGTACGTATTGCTGTGGGAATATGGGCGCTCATCAGCGGGTATGACGCAGGATTGCAGGCCAGCACAGCCTCGCACTGGTAGAGCGCCACGTTCAGCAGGTTGTTCAGATTCACCGCGGTCTTGGGTTCCTGCGTGAATCCCGCCGAGGGCACTGCCACGATCCCGTGGCCGATGGGCAACGGAATACCCAAACCACCGAAGAACCGCCCGCCAAAGCGCGTGCTCTGGCCGCCGATGCCGAAGATCGTTCCGTCGGTGACCTTCCAGCCCAGGTTCAGCAGGAACGGCACAGGCGGTTTCGCCCAGGTCTTGGTGACGGCAATGTACGCGTCGCCGTTGGTGTACGATTTGTCAGTTCCCATCAGCGTTTTGTTGGCCGCGCCCGAAACATAGTGGTCGTCGGTGCGAAGCACGCCGCCGATCGCAATGCCCGGCATCCACGCGCCGAACTGCCCGTCATTGATAGCGATCACCTTGCCGTGGAAGACGTTCATGCCGGAATAATTCCACAGGTTGCTCAGGCCGAGTGGTGTGGCCGTAGCGGTAGGTTGGTCTCCAAATTGATGAACATTGCGGGTGTATCCGGCCTCCGCGCGGCTGGCAAAGCTCTCGGTGATGCTGAAGGTTTCAACGTTGCCGATGACTGCGGAAGCATCGATGTAATGGAAGCCGATCGCCGGATGCGAGAAAAACTGTCCCTTATCTGCGTAGACCACATAAGCGGTTGGAGTAAGAAATCCGCCTGTCTGGCCCTCCAGCGTAAGGTTTTGCGCGGTGAGCCGGCTGGCCGGCAGAGCGCCCAGTAAAAGCACGCAAAGAAACAACTTAATCATGACAGGCAAACGCATATTTCACTCCAGCAGAACAAAGGCCCTCGCAGGCCTGAATCCCGACAAGTTTTGGGGAATTCACTCACTTGTAACACAACCGCAATGCGCTTGTCGCCTGCCCAAAGTCACTTGCGCTCCGCCGCAATCTATATGGATGAAATGTACCGCCGGTCTCCTGACCGGCTGTAGTGCGGGCCTCCCGGCCCGCACCCACACCCACACTCGCATCCACACTCACACTCTCACTCGCCCTCTCGCAGTGTTATCCTCACCCCATGCCGCGCGGTGTCTTCATCACGCTCGAAGGCCTCGACGGGTCGGGTAAAACCACGCAGATCAAGCGCTTGGCGGCGTGGCTCACACGCCGCGGCCAGGAACCCGTCTTGCTGCGTCAACCCGGCAGCACGCCCACCGGCGACCGCATCCGCGAGATCCTGCTCAACTCCCGCACGCGCGGCGTCGCGCCCATGGCGGAGATGGCGCTGATGTTTGCCGACCGCGCCCAATCCATCGCCGAGATCATTCAGCCGGCTCTCGACGCCGGCCGCATCGTCATCTGCGACCGTTATACCGATTCCACTGAGGCCTATCAGGGCGGTGGCCGCGAGCTCGGCTCGCAGATGGTCCTCGACATGCACCGCCTCATCTGCGGCGGACTTGCAGCCCGACCTCACTCTCCTTCTCCTGCCCGGCTTTGAGGCGTCGCTCGACCGCGCGCGCCGCCGCAACGACCGCGTCGAGGCCGAAACCGGCTCCAGCGAAGGCCGCTTCGAGTCGGAAACGGACGCCTTCTTCCGCCGCGTCTGGGAGAAGTACCGCGAAATCGCCGCCCGCGAGCCCGACCGCGTCGCCCTCATCGAAGGCGACCTCTCCATCGACGAAGTCCACGAGCAGATCCTCGAAGCCGTCTCCGAGCGCATCGTCACCGCCCCGAAAAGCCGCTAGCGTCCGGTCATCCTGCGCAACAAAAATCCAAGGTCATCCTGAGCGACAAAAATCGGATGTCATCCTGACCGTGAGAAATCGGCTGTCATCCTGAGCGGAGCGGCTTGGGGCCCCATGATTGCCACGCAATCACGGGGTAAGCGGAGCCGAAGGACCTGCTTTTGTCTCTCGCTTTGTATCCGGGCGTGAGTTAACTCACGCCGCCATCCGCCCACCCATTTTTCAAGAAACAAAGTACGCGGCGAAGCCGCGCTCAGCGCCTCGCCTCAGGCACCGCCAGTCGCTCCGATCAGACCGGCTCGCCACTTAACCGCCGGGCTGCGTCCTATGAGCGCGTTGCTGATCTTTACGCTTCCGACCTCCTCATTCCTTCTGTTCCAGCATGGCTGCGAGCTCAAGGCTCAAAGATTCAGACTGTTTCAGGGTGTCGCCGAAGAGCGATCTCAGCCGGGCCCTCTCGTCGTCGTTGGAAGCGGCGCTGATTTCCTCGGAAAGATTTGAAAGGCACAGGCGTGAGACCTCTATCTGTGCCCGCAGCGTTTGAATCAAAATATTGTTGATGACTGAGCCCAAGGCGCACACCTCCCCATCGTTGGGAGGGAGGGCCAACGCAGGTCCGAGGGAAAAGCAATGAGCCAATGGAACAGCCATGCGGACCAAAGAAAAGGTCCACGTTGGCGAGAGTATAGCTGGGAGCCCTGAGGAAATGTGATTTAAATCACACAAGCTGAACCCTTGCGCTTATAGTCGTGGGCAGTGCGCGCCCTCTGACCCGGCCCGGCAGTGAGAAGAATCCCGCTACCGACCTTGGGGATTCTGGCGCGCACCTTTCGAGAAATCAGGTTCGCGGCGAAGTGTGCGTTTTGTATCAGGGTTCGGCAGGAAGGTCGGGGATTCACTCCCGAATGCCGCCCCGCCCCACCACACGGAGGGAGCGTGGTGCTTCAGCCCCATGAAACCGCCCGCCCATTTTTCAAGAAACCAAGTCCGCGGCAAAGCCGCGCAAAATCCCTACACCCTTAACCCAATGGGCGCGACTCGATGTTTACCCGTCAGGTGCCAATCCAGCTCAAGATGACGAAATCGCGTCTATCCTCGCCTAGAATTGGCCGCAATGAACTCCCGCAATGAAAAGACAGGCTCAAGCAGGCCCGGTCAGATCCATCTCCGCATCATCGATGTGATGAAGAGGTTCAAGGATGGTGTATCCGGCGGCCAGATCCGACAGGAACTCGAAAAGGAAGGGCTAAGACCCGAGGATCAGACTCACCTTGATCGCCGCAAGCGTGATTTGAAGAAATGGTTCGTAATCCGGAAGAAATCTACGAGCGTAGCCGTCGACGGAAAAAAGCGAAACGTCGTGCTTTACCAATACGTCGGCGAGCGCAAGAACGTAACCGACGAAGGCCAAATTAGCACCAAGCTTCGAGCAGAGGTCATCCACAGCGCACACGGCCGATGCCAGATGTGTGGCCGTACAGTGTCGCAACATGGCATAGTCTTGGTCGTTGACCACAAGAAGCCGTTGCCCCATCCTTCGCGCGGCCTCATCGCGCGAAGGGTGGGACGCCGAAACCGCCCGGTCATGCATCACAGCCCCCTAACCAAAATCCGCAGTAAAATCCCTCCACCATGCCAAGGGGACTTGTTCGGTTTCATCATGCGGGGGCCTTCCACTTCATCACTTTCAGCTGTTACCACCGTCTTCCGCTCCTTGTCCGTCCGGGAGCATACCGCGTTTTCGAAACACAGCTGGAAGCCACGCGCATTCGCTATGAATTCGTCGTCGCGGGCTACGTCTTGATGCCCGAACATGTCCACCTGCTTGTCAATGAGCCTCGCCGCGGCACGCTGGCCACAGTTATTCAGGTGTTGAAGCAAATGACTTCAAGGAAATTGAAGAAACCGGGAGAGCCCCAGTTCTGGCAGCGGCGCTATTACGACTATGTTGTTCCGACAGAGAAAAAGCGCGTGGAAAAACTCCGTTACATGCACCGAAATCCCCTTAAGCGCGGATTATCCGCGGAACTCGCGAACTGGCCTTGGTCGAGTTTTCGCCATTATGCAACGGGAGAGATCGGCGTCGTCGAAATCGAGTCCGAGTGGACCGCTCACCGCCGCGAGAAGCAAACAAAACTCCAAAGCGTCGCCCAAACGATCGCGCTCTAAAAACCGGCGTTGACCACAGATTTTCGTTGCCCCATCCTTCGCGCAGTCTCACAGCGTGAAGGGTGGGAAGGCAACCCGGCCACCAATCTTTCCCACTCCCACCCTTTCCGCGATGAAGCCGCGAAAAGGATGGGGCAACAATCTTTTGTGGCCGAGCCCGTCATCCCATGAACCGCCCAGCTTGTAACAGCACGTAGCTTGATCCCCAACGACCTGAAGGGCCCTTTCGGCGAAGGGCCGCGATCTTCCAGCCAAACGGCGCCTGCCTCAATTCTCTCAGTCGGGTCTTCCATGAACGCACGCCCGCAATCGAGGCAATCAGGGATGACGGGGCAGGTCGACCGACACCAAAGGCCTTGAGCAATTCGCCTATTCGGACATGGACACTCTTGCAGGAGGACACTCTTCGCAAAGTCTCAGGGCAAACTCCCAACGAGCGGAGATACGCCCGAACGCCGTCCCTGCACTCCAGACATACCGCCCAAAGACCGGAAGAATCGCCTTTGAGGCCATCGGCCCACGGCCGCTCCTCCGCGGCGAGAGCGATCCCGTGCCTCGCGGTCGAGCGACCGCACATTTGGCATCTCCCGTCCGCTCGACGGACCGCCTCTCGCACCGCAAGGTCGCAAGCTACCGACGCCTTGCCCCTCGACTTAGGCACCTCGGAAATCATGTGTTCTATTTTAGAACGAAAAACTGAAACCGGAACGGTACGCTTCCGATGTGCCCAAGAGTGCAAAAAGGAAGAATATTTCGGGCCGACGCATACAGGAGGCTAGGGGCCGCTTCCATCCGCCGCTTACCCAGGACCGGCTCTCGGGGAAGCTCGCAAGACTGGGCGTCCAGCTTGATCGGGCAGCAATCGCCAAAATCGAAAACAATCTCCGGGGAGTTCAGGACTTCGAGCTACGAGCCCTCGCTAAATCGCTGGGAGTGCGGGTTGACTGGCTCCTCGGAGGCGAGGAATGAAAGACGCCTCCGCCCAACTCCGAACCGCGACCAGACGGGCCAAGTCCGACGTTGCGAACAAACTCGTAAGTATGTTTCTCCATGAGTTCAGTAGGTTAATCTCCCAAGAATGGCCGCTGAGAGTGGACGGCGAGGAATACGGGACGGCCGTCAGAGAGGCGTTCCAGAACCGTTGCCCCTACTGCCTGCGCAACCTCTCAGACACAGACTCAGTTATAGAGCATCTTGACGGAATGAACAGGTGCAGGGCTGGCCTTCACGTGCCGGGAAACGTCGCCGTAGCTTGCCGGAAATGCAACAACGAGAAGCGGCGCGACGATGCGAAACTGACGCTCACATTGGCCGCGACCGGCTGGGAATCGTTCCTGTCGCATGACGGAACCAAATGCATTCCGTCATGTCAGACCTGTCTCTACTGGAAGAGCATTTGGCCGAACGAGAAGGAAAGGCAACGTATTATGGCCGAAAACCTCAAGCGGATTCGGCTATTCCGAGCTCAGTTCACAGAGTTCCAAGCCATTATTCCGACCCTGGTTGAAACTATGCCACGTGCGCTGGCGAAGCTTTACTCGGACTGCCAGCATTTCGCGGAAGAGGAGATCAAAAAGCTCCTGCAAGAATTCGAGGAGAACCGTCCCCACGCGGGCTGATCATCGCAGGGAAGAGATTGCGTTCGTCGTTGTTTCCGAGTTGTTTACCGGCCACGGAAAACGGCGGACGGGGGAGTCCACCCGAAACTATACCCACGCCCACGAACGGCGCTGCGTCGAGATTATTTAAGTCAGCATTAATCACGTTCCAACGCGGCCGATTAAGGCTGAGTGTCGCGCAGGAAGTCCCATCAATTTCCACCAACCCCGCGTGATCGATCCCCGCGGTTTCCAAGCCGAGAGCCTGGCCACCCCCACCGGCACATAGCTCAAGGGTCACGAGTCCGCTACTTCCCCTCTTTTGCGACAAGCTTTTCGCCGCGATCCATGGGTTCTCGGCCCATGCAGAAAAATTAAGCAGGAAGGGCGTCTTATTGTCGCTCATACGGGCCATTTCATTCGGATTCTAGCAGGGAAATGGCCGCGAAAATCGCACATCGCCACTGTTGAAAAGACATCCGTTACCCGCCGAGCCCACAAAAGGAAGAGCTTTCTCAAAACAGCACAAGATCGGACCACCCTATTCAATCGATACCAGGCGACTGATCCGCCAGCGCGGCATCAATCTGCGGATGGCCCGCACCTTGGCCCCCGTATTCATGCCTGTTTGCCCTCGGTCCTACGCCATCAAGCCCACAAGGTTGACTTTCCCCGCAACCCACTGAAAAAACTCTGCAAAATCCACCCGCCGTTTTACACATAATTTCCCTCCCCCGGCGCACAATGAAAACATCAGTCAGTAGCCATTAGCTGACAGCCAATAGCCTGCGGCACGCAAATGTTGATCAAAGAGTAAAATTCGGGCCCGAAATCGTCCCATAACTCGTCTGGATAGAAGATTTTACGAGATAACCCCTTTAAGACCAACGGGTTGGAGCCAATGATCGAGGGTACAAACCGCTCAAAGGAAAGCACTTAACCCCAAGAACGGGGTGGGGGGTGGGAGTACTGAAGGATAAACACCCGCCGCACGCCAGTAGCCACGCCCGCGGCCACTGACCACTAATCACTGACCACTGTCTTTTCTGATCCCTGATCCCTGATCCCTGTTCCCTGCTTCACCGCCCGCCCAGCCCCAGCGCTCGCACTGTCGTCTCATCCTCCTGTGCCGGTTGGCCGTCCTGCTTGGTGACCACGCCGAAGCCGCCGCGATAATCCCACATCGCCCATCCGATGCCGTCGGCCTCGAGCGCGGTGCGCGTGTCACGAATCCAGTTGGCGCGCGATACGGGATCGGCGTAGGCGCGGTAAGCGCCGAATTCGTTGCAGACGAGCGGCACGCGATGCGAGCGCGCCCAATCCGCTGCCTCGTCGATGAGTAATTTGATGTGCCGCGCATCCCAGCCGTCGAGGAAATAATTTTCGAGGGCCGAGCGATCGGCTGCGTCGGGAACCTCACGCAGAAACGCCTGCAAGTCACTGGACGATGCGAAGTCTGGCACCGGATAGGGAATCGACTTCGTCTCGCTCCACCACGCCACGCCCCAATTCGCGCCCTGGTGGGTAAACTCGTGCGGCTCGTAGAAATGGAATGTGTAAATCACGTTGCCATCGGCCAGCGGCTCGAGTTGCAGCAGATCGTGCATGCCCGAATAGTTCGCGCCGGTGGCGATGAGCGTGTGGCGCGGCGCAACTTGCCGGATGGCCTCCGCCACATGCGCCTGAATGCCGGCCCAGCGATAGGGATCGCTCACTTCGGGTTCATTGAGTATCTCGAAAAAGACGCGCTCGGGATCGCGATTGGCATAGTGCGCGGCCAGCTTGCGCCACAGCGCCGTGAAGCGCTCCACAGCATCGTCGCCGCTGCGCAACTGCTGCTTGTACGCGTCGCTGGGGTGAATGTCGATCTCGACCGCCAGGCCGTCGGACAGCATGGTGTCGACGGCGCGGTCAAGACGCATCACAAAATCGGCATTAAGCCCGTCAGCCGCGCGCGGATCCTGTTCCAGCGCGCCGGCATCGATGCTGAGCCGCACGTGATCGAAGCCCAGCCGCGCCATCAGAGCAATGTCCTGCGCGTCGGTGTAGCCGTTGGTGCGCGCCGCCGAATAATCGCCGGACTGCGCAAACCATTCCGAAGCATTGATGCCGTGCCGCAGATGCTGGGCGCGGGCAAATGCTATCTCCGCACTTGACCCGCCCTGCGCCGCCGCCGATGCCGCCAGCGTAACCACGATTGCCATGAAGCCGATAGAAAAACGCACCCTCAACCCTCCCACAGACCAACTCGAGCCCACAATATCATGCAGGGCACGCGCGCAAAATGGTTGCGCAACGCGCCAAGCCGGGGCACAATGTCAGCATCCCTTAGAAAGCAGGCTCGAGTCCATGCCAAGAGCGGTTCTCCAGTTCATACGCGGAATTTTCAGAGCGGTGCAAGGTGGATTTTTCTTAAGGAAAAAGCCACTTAGCGGTTGCGGCTTCGTCTTCAAGCAACTGGAGAACCGCTGTAGTCGCACTTTCCTAGGGCCGGCACGCTGTGCGGCCTTCCTCGTGGCATGTTCCTTCATCGCGCTGGCTGCGGCCCAGAGTCCGCCTCCAGGCCCAACTTCCAGCGACAACAACGCGTGGCTGGCGCAGGCAGCCAAAATGTACTACTCCAGCGCCAAGACGGGCCTGAAAGGTTTTGACTGCGCACTAGCGCCCGATTGGCAGGCGTTTTTTGCCTCGCGAGATGGCGGAACGGTGAGCGCATCGGACGTGACGGCAGTAAGTTTGCTGAACTCCGTCAAGGTTGCCGTCCATACGCGCATGGATGGCGGCACCATCGTCGATTGGAACCCTCCTGCGCAACAGCTTGACTCCGCGCAGTCCACCCTGCTCGACCAGATGCATGGCGCGGTGAATCAAATGGTCCAGGGCTTCGTTCAATTCTGGACGCCATTCATTGAGAGCCAGGTGGTTCCCGATTCCGCCGACGGGCTGGATATGACGACGACCGCCGACGGCGGCAGGCAGATTCACGTGGCCGCGGGCCAGGTGGAAGTGACGGAAACCTTCGACAGCGGCCACATTTTGCGCCAGTACAACGTCACCATGAGCGGCACGAAGATTCTGCTCACGCCCACCTATGCTCCCAGCGATCACGGCCTGCTGGTCAGCCAGTTTCACGCCTTTGTCCAGCCGAGTGATAATTCGCAAAAAGCTCAGGAGATGAACGTGGCGGTCACTTACCAATGGGTCGAGGGCTTCCCCCTCCCCGGGCAACTCCACATGGAAGTGGTCAGCGTCGCGGGTTTGAACTTCGCTTTTCAGAACTGCACTGTGCAACATTGAACTAGCGTGACTTCCAGCAGACTCCAGCGTGCAGCGCGTTTCCGCCATGTTCAGCCCACAAAAAAAGCTCCCGGTCGCCGGGAGCTTTTTTCTGCACTCAAATTCTGTTATTGGCCGGGAGGGGTAGCCGGTTCCAGGTTCGAGGCCTGTTCGTACGTCAAGCGCAGATATTTATACGGATTCACAGGCACGTTGTGCACGCGCACTTCGTAGTGCAGGTGGGGGCCGGTGGCCCGGCCCGATTGGCCCACGTAGCCGATGACCTGGCCGCGCGTTACATGCTGCCCGGCTATGACCGCAATTGCAGAGAGATGCCCGTACAGCGTCAGCACGTCGTGGCCGTGGTTCAGCTCTACTTCGCGTCCATATCCCGCGCCCATCTCGGCGCCAGTCACATCGCCGTCGCCCGCCGCGCGCACCGGCGTTCCGTAGGGCGCATCGATATCCACGCCGGAGTGGAACGCTCCCTCGCCGTTGATCGGATCCTCACGCTCGCCGAAGCTGGATGCCACGCGGCCTTCCACGGGCCACATCGATGGCGCATCCGCCAGCTCTGTCCAGTCGCCGGTAAAGTTGGAGTTCAGTCCGCCTTGCAAGGCGCGCGAAACCTGCCCGGAAAGAGCTTCGTTGCGCAGCGCGTAAAACGTATCGACGGAGTTGGCAATTTGTTGCTGGCTCATTTCGCCCGATTGCGACAGGCTGGCCGGAGCCGGGGCCACATAGCTTGCGCTGGCAGGAGCCGCTGGCTTGGCTGCTTCCAGCCGGTTCTGGCGCAATCCGTAGAGCGCCGTCACCTCGTTTGCCAGAGCGCCCAATGATGCGACCTGCACACTGCGATTGTGCGCAATCTCTTCCATGCGCTGGTAATTCTGGCGCAGCGTCTCGCGTTCCGCGCGAACCTGGTTGTAACTCTCAGTTTTGAGCAGCATGCGGGTGTAGGACCCGGCCAGACCCACAATGGTGAACGCACCCACGATCGCAGCCGCCACGAAGCCGTAGGCATACCTCAACGGAAGCGGAATCTTCCGTAGTTGGCCGTCCTCATCCCTCGCGATAAAAACTATGTAATAGCGCTTGCGCAACATCTTGCCTGCGATCCCCGGCGGCCCGCGGGCCACGGTGATTTCCAAATCGGGGGAGAAAATATATCGCGTACGGACCTTAATGCCCGTACAAAAACCTTACGCCCCACAGGGCAAATGCGATAACGTTCGTTCAGATTAGCAGACGCTTGCAAGCAGGGTCAATCAAAAGCCACGGCCTCCGGTGCCCTAGGTACCATTTTGCAATTCGCTCCCGCGAGCCGTTCGCCCCATCGATAAACCCTTCTGCATCAATAGGTCGCGGTCCTCAGACGCGCTTCGGGCCGGCGGGTTCGGCAGGCGCCGAGCGCCTCCGGCAGACCGCCAAATCGGCTCTGCCGACCGGCCCGGAGGCTCAGGCTCTATCCTCAAAACATGCACTCCGGAAGCGGCAAATCGGGCAAAGTGGCCCCGGGCGAATTGGCCGTCTTGAAGCGGATCCGCGCACGGGCAGTGCGGCTGTCTCACAGCGGGGCCCACGGCGGGTTGCGTCTCGGGATCGGCGACGACTGCGCGTTGCTTCGCGTCGGGCGTGGCGAGGAGCTTGCCGTCACCACCGACCTTTCCATCGCCGGGCGCCACTTTCGCCTGGAATGGCAGACGCCGGAATCCATCGGGCATCGCAGTCTGGCGCGCGGTTTGAGCGATCTGGCCGCCATGGGCGCGCGGCCGGTCGCGGCTTTTTTGTCTCTTGGCGTTCCGAAGGAACTCTCCCAAAAAGCAAAAGGGCGCGAGCCCTGGATCGCCCGGTTTTTGGATGGATTCTTCGCGCTGGCCGATGCCTTTCAAACGCCTTTGGCGGGCGGCGACCTGGCGGAATCGCCGCTTGTTGTCGCCGACATTGTCCTCGTGGGTGCGGAGCCGCGTGGCAAAGCCCTGCTCCGCTCCGGCGCGCGGCCCGGCGACTTGCTTTACGTTACCGGCACGCTCGGCGGCTCGGCGGCGGGACTTGCCCGGCTTGCAGAGTTGGCAGCCGATCGGAAAGTGCAGTCCGGCCCATTGCGGATTCCTGCCAAACTACAAGCCGTGCTCGCGCCGCATCTCTCTCCGCAACCGCGCATCGCGCAGGGATTGTGGCTGGCGCGGCGAGGGATCGCGACGGCGGCTATCGATTTGAGCGACGGGCTGTCGACCGATCTTGCCCACTTGTGCGAGGAGTCATCTGTTGCCGCTGAAGTCGATGCCGCGGCATTGCCTGTTCATTCGGGCGCAACGCTCGAACAGGCTCTGCATGGGGGCGAGGATTACGAATTGCTATTCACGGCTCCGCCGGACGCACGCGTGCCGCACCGCATTGCTGGCGTTCCCATTACGTGCGTCGGGCGCATCCTGCGCACGCGTAAAGGCAGGCCACAGATCACGCTCGTGACCGCTGAAGGCACGCAGACGCTCGCACCCCAGGGCTGGGAGCATTTTTCTTAGAGGGCTTACTCGCCGTTGCGCTGCGCCCGCGCTTCCTTCACCATGATCAGAAACCGGCGCGCCAGCTCGTGAATGCGATCGGCCTGGCGCTGTTGCAACGCGTCATGCGGCAAAAGCTCACTGCCCACGCCGATGGCGCGCGCTCCGGCAAGGATGTAATCGAACGCGGTCAACTGATTCACCCCCCCAGTCACGATCAACGGGATCTGCGGCAATGGCACTTCGAGCGCGCGAATATAGTTCGGGCCGCCGGCCGTCGAAGCCGGAAAGATCTTCACGAAGTCCGCGCCCGCCTGCCATGCCGCGATTACTTCCGACGGAGTCAACGCTCCCGGAAAGACGCACACATCCGCCCGCTTGGCGCAGGCCACCACGCTCGGAACCAATCCCGGGCTGGTGATATAGCGGGCCCCGGCATTGATGCAGCGCTGCGTGGAAGCTTCGTCCAGAACTGTACCCGCTCCAACGATCATGTCGGGATAGCGCTTGGCCAGTTCTTCGATCACTTCCATAGCTTTGGGCACGGTGAGCGGCACCTCGAGCGCAGGAATGCCCGCCGCGTATAAAGCCTCCGCGGCAAATCGCACCTGGTCCGGATTCCTGACGCGCGCACACGGCACGATGCCAATTTCGTTTATCCGCTTGCTCACTTCTTTGCTGTGCATCACCCCTCCGTGCATGAGCCACTGCCCATCGTGCATCGAAAGAGCAGTTTTCGTCAAAAAGCAGTGGTTGGCAGTTGGCGGGAATGACCCATTGCGTTGAAGGGCGGGGTCAGCACCGGCCCACGGCGCTGACAATTGCCTCTACCACTTGCTCCGGGGTCAGCGCGTCCACTGCGATCGACACGGGCGCCGTGCGGTAAAGCGGCAAACGCCGCTTGTAGCGGCTGGCCAGGTTCGTCTGGTCGGCCAGAATGGGCCGCAGGTGCTCGGTGCCGCGGCAACGTGCGAGCGTCGTCGCCAGCCCCACCTCAAGATGAACCAGCAACGTCTCCGGGGCGTTAGAGAGCAGCGCGCGCGTGGCTTCGGTTTCAATAGCCCCGCCGCCCAGGGCCAACACCAGCGCGTCTTGGCCGGCCAGCCGCGCAATGGTGGCGCGTTCGCGTTCGCGGAATGCGACCTCACCTTCGCGCGCAAAGATTTCAGGAATGGTCGAGCCGGCTTCGGCTGCGATCACATCGTCAGCGTCCACGAACTTCCAGCGCAGTTGCCGCGCCAAAAGCGGCCCCACCGTGCTCTTCCCCGAGCCCATGAAACCGGTGAGCACAATGCGCCGCGCGCGCACGCTCGTCTCGTGTCCGCCTTCTGAAGTCGCGCTCGCTGATCTCGCCGTCATTGGTTCCAGTATAGGAGAGCAGTTCGTGGTTCGCTGACGCCTGAAACCTGATCCCTGCTATCCCAGCACCATCACTACGGCACCGGCGGTAATCAGCGCGCCGCCAACGAGCGCCGCTGCGTTCAGCTTTTCGCCAAGCAGCAGCCACGCAAAGATCATCACCAACGGAACGCTGAGCTTGTCGAGCGGCGCTACCCGCGAGGCTGGTCCCAACTGCAAGGCGCGGAAGTAGCAGAGCCACGACAGTCCCGTGGCAATCCCCGAGAGGGCGAGAAAAAACAAGGTGCGGCGATCAAGCGAACGCATCTCGCCGTGCTTGCCTAACGCGAGCGCGATGCCCCAGGCAAAGACGACTACCACGCTGGTGCGGAGCGCCGTGGCCAGGTTCGAGTCAACGTGCGCCACACCTACCTTGGCCAGCAGAGCCGTGGCGGCGGCAAACACAGCGGAAAGCAACGCCCAGCAAATCCAACTCGTAGTCCAACTCATGGCAATCAGCATACGCGTCCGCTCTCGGCCCCCGGCGCAAATTCCGTCTCACAAGAAGAACCCCTTTTCCAGTGCAAAAAGCCCGTGCTATGATCCCTGCATTCCCCCAGAGCCCTGGAGGTCTCTATGAAAAATTCCCTCAATTCCACGAGAACCAGCGACGCGGTTCTGCGGCTGATCCGATGGATTTTTCCCGCGATTCTCGCATGCGGCCTGGCGACAGGTTGCGGGCCACAAGGAGGGCAGGCGCCCCAGCCCCAGGGACCGATAGCATCACAAGGGCCGCAGGGAGGACAAGCGCCACAGGGGCCAGCGGGGCCGCAAGGGCCGGTAGCTGGGCCACAGGGCTGGCAAGGACAACAAGGGCCGGCGGGGCCGCAAGGAGGGCCAGCGCCACAAGCGCAGCAATCAAGCGTGGTCGGCCAATGGCGCACGTTGCTTCAGAGCAGTATCTATACGATTACGATTGATGCGAACGGACAATATATACAAGTGGCGGCGCCACAGAATGGCGGCGGGAAGTTTGCGCAAGGTGGCCCCTACCAACTCATCGCGCCGAATATCATCGCCTTTACGGTCACAGACTGGTCGCCGAAGACCAGGATGAACTTTGTGCCATGCGGCGATCCGAACAATCCAGCTTGCAATCGAGAGCAGGAGCAGCCCATTCCCCAGCCGCCCAATTCCAGCTATACCTATCGTTTTAACGGGCCGAACACCATGATCCTGAGCAACCCGAACACTCGGGAGGCCCTCACGTTTACGCGCGTGGCGCAATAACGTTGCGCTCGGTGCCCCATCCTGACTTTGCGAGGGCTGGGATGGACGGCAGTTCCCGGACTATGCGAGATAGAATGGCGTCATGCGCGCAATCGCATGTTTGCTGTTTGCCACGCTGACGGCTGTGGCTTTGCCGGGCCTGAGCGGCTGCGGCTATCACACGCTGGGCGCGGCCTCGCATCTGCCTCCCGACGTGAAGACGCTTGCGGTGCCGGTGTTCGCCACGCGCACTGAGTCCAACGGCACGGAAACGGCATTGACGCAGGCGGTAGTGCGCGAGTTCCTGACGCGCACGCGCTTCAGGGTGACGACCGATTCGGGAGCCGATGCCGACGCGGTGCTGCACGGCACAATCCTCAAGCAGAACGTTACGCCGCTCACCTACAACGCGGCCACGCAACAGTCATCGAGCTTCGTCATTACCATCGTGGCTTCCGTTACGCTCACTGCGCACGACGGCCGGGTGCTTTACGAGAACAAGAATTACATTTACCGCGAGCAGTACCAGTCGACTACCGACCTGCCCACATTCATTCAGGAAGACCCTGCGGCCATCCAGCGCCTGTCGCGTGAGTTTGCGCGGCAACTGGTGGCCGATATTCTCGAAGGGCTCTGAAATCCAGCCGCATTCCGCGCAATTTTGCAGCAATTTTGCATTGACACTCGCAGCGCTCCCCTTCTATCGTTCCCGCTGGTGGTCTGACCACACAAATGGAGGCGGGTGATGAGGATGCGTTGCGGTTTTGGGGGAGTTGTTCTCTCGGTTCTTTTGATTGGGTTCTCGGCTGGAACCGCTGCTCCTGCCCAGGACAACATGCGCGGCGCGCCCTATCACGGCTACACGAGCGAGCCCTTCGACACCACGCACTACGCCTACGACTACCTGGTCGATAGCGGCCTGCAACAGGACGATCCCGCGCAGAAACAATTCAAAACTTTGCAAGCCGCCTATGCGGCCGCACCCGCCGGGACACCCGACCACCCCACTGTCATCGGCATCAAACCCGACGTCTACTTTCTTCACGGCGGCGATACAGATGCGAGCATGACCATCACCAAGAACTACATCACGCTGCTCGGCCTCACCGACGACCGGCGCAAGGTGGTGCTGGCCGACAATCGCGGCAACAAGGAAGGCGCGTCGAACAACGGTTACATCCTGATGGTGAACGCTACCGGCTTCACGATGATGAATCTGACGCTCGTGAACTACTGCAATCTCGACTACGAGTATCCCGGCGACCCGTCGAAGAATCTGAAAATGCGTTCGCCGGTGATCACGCAAGCCGTCGCGCTACAGGCCGACGGCGACAAGCACATCTATTCGCACGTGGCGCTGCTCAGCCGCCTCGACACCACGTTCATCCGCACCACGCGCTCCTATTTCACGCACGTCTACATTGAAGGCACAGACGATTTCATCGGCGGCGGCCAGGTGGGCGTGTGGGAAGATTCCGAAGTTTATTTTCCAACCGGCAACGGCGTCATGTCGTCTTCGGGCATCGCTTTCATCAATACCGTTTTCCGGGCTTCGCGGGGACTCGAGTTCTACAAGGGATTTCGCAATCCTGTTGCGCTCATCCACTGCACCATGCCGGTGAATACTCCCAAATCGCCCGTGGCGTGGATGGTGTGGAAAGCGGCCGTGCGACAGAATGTTTACGCGCTCACTTACCAGACCAAAGATGCCAGCGGAAAACCCGCGGTGATTTACGACAGCATTGTGGGCCCGCACGCGTTTACGCTTTCGCGCGAGATCACGGTGGAGCAGGCGCGTGCCTTCAACCCGTGGAACATGCTGCGGGCCACACCAGACGGGAAAGTCGATGATTGGGATCCGGCCGGCGTGCGCGCGAAGTATAAAAGCGACGGCAGCGACGTTTTCCGCATGGCGCTGACGGCAACCCCCGGAGACCGTCTGGGGTATTACGGCTCGGCGGCGGCATCGCGGCCCACGGGCCCGGCCTCCCCTGCCGCGGTTGGCGATCCCTTCGCCAACAACGCGCCGCCGGGCAATACGTCGATTCGCACCGGGGACGCCGGTACAACTCTCACGGCAACGGTTCAACCCTACCGCGAATCGGGAACCGCGCTTCATTGGTCCACCGATTCGAAGCTGATCACTCTGAGTTCCATCACCGGCAAGGCCATCCTGGTCACCGGCCAGAACAAAACTGATCATGCTGCATGGGTCAGCGTGAATGCCTCCGCCACCAACGGTTTCTTTGTGACTTCGCACATTTACGTCGAGCCCAAGTACATCGATCCACCAACCTTTACGCGCAAGCCGGCGATTGGGCTTCCGGCCGATGGAAAGATCGCTGTGACGTATGCGCTGAATCTTGGCGGGCGCGAGGACGAATCGATCATCGACTGGTATGTGTGCGACGATGCGCAGTGCGCTACGCGGCGCGAGGTCGCGGTGAGCCGGGGCAACCTACCGCTGCGGCAACTCACCTTGCTGCCGGGCTTCGCCGACAAATACATCGAAGCCGGCATCCGGCCCAAACACAACATCAGCGATCCGGGGCCGGAGACTGTGGCGATTTCCGCCCGGCCCATCAGCCCCTCCAAAACCAGGGAAACAATCAATCCTGATTTTCGCAACTTTGTGGAGACGCCGGACGCGGACTACGTCAGTGGAATGTGGACGGTGCTGGGTACGTGGACTTCGTCGGTGGGCGAGAACTTCGTCAACGGCTACGGACTGCGCATTGCCTCGATAGGTGCGCAGCTTTTGTATCAAGATGACAAGCCGACAGGCGACATGCGGGTGAAAGCCGTGATGACGCCGGAAAAGACTGCCGGTCAGGGATTCGGCATCGCCGGCTCGCCGGACGACAACGCCGGGCCGCGCAACCAGAAGGCCGACATTTTTATCAAATACGATCCGCGCACCCGCAACGGCTACTCGCTGCGCTTCTGGCGCACCATCCAGGCCTCAGACAAGTGCATGTTCCAGCTTTTTCAAATTGTCGATGGCGTCGGGCATCCGGTCAACGAACAGCAGCAACTGACAGGAGTCTTCAAGCCTAATGCGACGATCATTCTTTCGGTCAACGGCAACACCTTCACCGCAACCGGCTCGAACACCGTGGATGCGGAGACGCTATCGCTGAAAGGGACCATCACACCCAACAATTACGGTGGCGCGGGCGTGGCGTGGACCGGATCGGTTCCGTTCGGAAACAGTGTGGTGGTGAGCCAGTTTGAGATCTCGTATCCGGTTGTGACGAAGCGATAACAAGGCGAAGAGAAAGCAGCGTGCTGGCCGCAATCCCCGCGCCATGTCGCTGATTGCCGCGCCCTTCTTGATTCCTGCCCCGTTTTCCGCGTTGGTGTGTTGACTGCGGGGAAGGTATTCTGGAGCCGCATGTACATCGGACTGTACGGCCGGAGGCCGAGCCTGTGAGCGGCGCGCGCTGGGGCGCGGGTTTTGCCGCGGCCGCTCGCTTCATCGGGGAGATTGAGGCCGCCCAGGCAGGCACAGGGAAGCTGCGGCCTGGTTATGTGCTCGCCGGCGACGAGGTGTTCCTGCTCGACCGCTGCCGCGCTGCCGTTCTCAAGGCCTTCGTTCCCGCCGATCTCCGTGACTTTTGCCTTTCGGAATTCGATCTCAGCTCAACTTCGATTTTCGAAGTTCTCGACCGCGCGCAGACGCCGTCGCTGATGGCTCCGTTCCAAGTGATTTTTGTGCGAAACGTGCGGCAGCTTTATACGCGCGGCGCCAAGAAGGACGAATTTGCCGCGATCGGCCGCTATTTCCAGTCGCCGAATCCGCAAGCCCTGCTTTTGTTCGTCGCCGATTTCGTGCGCATTCCATCCGACGCACGGCGCATGGAGCTCGACGACAAAAACCGCTACGAGCGGCTGACTGAAACTTTGGGCGAACACTGCGGCATGGTGGAACTGGCGCGCGCGAACGAAGAAGACGCCATGCGCTGGGCGGTTGCGACGGCACAGGAAGCCGGGAACCGCCTGGAACCCGATGCGGCGCGCGAGCTGGTGGACGCGTTGGGCGCGGACATGATGCTAGTTTCGTCGGAACTCGAAAAGCTTTTGCTCTACGCCACCGGGCGGGGTCGCATCACGCTGGGCGACGTGGAAACCATGGTGCTGAGCGCCAAGCAGCGAACCCTCTATGAGCTCACGGACGCCATCAGCGCCCACGATCGCGTGCGCGCACTGGCCCTGCTGCAGGGATTGCTGAACAGCTCTGACGCGGGCGAGGACTCTGCGATCGGCCACCTTTACATGCTGGCCAAAACTTTCCGGCAGATGCTGGTGATCCTGGAAAAAAATGTGCGCGATTCGCGCGCCATCTGGCAGGCGCTGTGGCAGGGTTTCCGCATGCCGCCGTTTGCCGCCGACGACCTGATCCGCCAGGCGCGACGCTACAAGAGCCGCCGCGAGCTTACGCGGGCGCTGCGCCTGGTGGCCCGCGCGGATTTGGAGCTGCGCTCCTCGCCGCCCGACAAGCGGCTGGTGCTGGAGCGGCTGGTTTACGAACTGGCTTCAGAACCGAGGCCTGCCGCGCCTGGATGGGTCTCAGCGCAGTTGTCGTTCGAGAACTGACTCCGCAATCTTCTCCTGACCCAGATTTTGTTTGAACCGGCCCGCGCAATGTTGCGCGCGCGTCTCAATGCACGCCGTGGCTATTCATCCAGGGCCCATATAGTTTGTCCTCAAGCTGAATATGCCTGGTGAGCCAGCCGCTCAGGAAAGGCAGCAATTCAACGTTCACGGTGCCGTCGCCGCGTTTGTAGCGCGCCATGAATTCGCCTACCTGCCGGGTGAGATCGACGTGGTGTACGCTGTGGGTCACAAAGCCCGGATACTTGGCCTCATCCATCATGCGCTCCTCATAGGCGAAATGCTCCACGGTGTACTTCACCAGCTTGTCCAGCAGCGAGCCAACTACTTCTTTCGCCTGGCCCTTCATCATGGCGGTATGAAGTTCGTTCACCATTCCAAAAAGGCCGGAGTGTTGTTGATCGATGGTTTCCACGCCCACGGAGAAGCTTTCGTTCCAGGTCATAAAAGACATGCGGATCCTCCTGCCGGCAGATGCCGGCAAGAGATTTATCGGAAGAGATTCGGCAAAGTTGAGGGACGCACCCAGAAACGCCGCCGCGGCATGACGCACAATGGAAAAGATGGCTCTAATCACTCCCGTCAACGTGATTGCCGCGCTGCTCACGCTGGTTCCGTATCTGGTGGTGGCATTTTTTTCGCGATCCGCGGCCGCGTGCGTGCGCGCATGGCCAACCTGGGTGCGGTTTGCTTGCCCGGTGGTGCTTTGCATTCCGTATCTGCTGGTGGCCTGCGGGGCTGGAGTGTTTCGCTGGGGTTGGTTCGCGCTCTATGCGCTGCTGCCCGTGGCGATTGCGCTCCTGCTGGGCCAAGCGGCGCGCGTGGATACTGCCCAGCGCGGCAACTGGCGCGATTTTCTGGTGCTTGTCGCGCTGGGGTTGGCCGTGGATTTGCGCTGGTTCGAGGCGGCGTGGCCGGCGCATCTGGCGGTCTTCAATAAAATTCTCCTGCTCGATGCCGGCATCTACGGCTTCGCGCTCATCCGGCAACTGGATGGAACCGGCTTCGACTTGCGACTGCGCTTGAAAGATCTGAGCATCGGGCTGCGCGAGGCTGCTTTCTACACACCGATTGCCTTGGCGCTGGGCCTGAGCCTGGGGTTTCTGCATTTACACGGCGTGTGGCCGGGATTCGGGCGGATGGCCGGCGCGTGGATTTTCACGTTTTTGTTTATTGCGGTGCCCGAAGAACTGTTTTTTCGCGGCTGGTTGCAGAATCTGCTGGAGAAACGCCTGGGCCGGTATGGTGCCCTGTTCTTAACCGCGTGCTTGTTCGGCCTTGCGCATTTCAACAAGCAGACCGCGTACTTCAATTGGCGCTACGTGTTGCTGGCGGCACTCGCTGGGATTTTTTACGGGCGCGCGTGGCGTGCAGAGCGGCGCGTGGGCGCTTCGGCCGTCACGCATGCCACCGTGGATGCTATCTGGTCACTATGGCTGCGTTAGCCGGTACGTGCGATGCACATGGTGGTGCGGGTCATACCTCAGATAGCCGAGGCCGACGCGCATGTTGTGGTCTATCGGTCCCGGGACCGTCATGGCCACGGTGATGCCCAGGATGGCGTGGGCAATCATCAGCGGATAAATATTGCGATAGCGCAGAAAATGCAGGCACGCGGCAAAGCCCCAGATGAATGTGATCGGCATAAGCACGGGATTGGGCAGGTGCGCCGCCGCGAAGAGCGCGGACGCTGTCAGCGCCGCCATCGCAGGCTGGGGAATGAGACGCAGAAAGCGCAAAAGGAAAACGCCCTGCAACAGCAATTGCTGCACGCCGGTCCAGATAGCGTACGCACAGTAGGTGGCAAGAAAGGCGAGCACGCCGTCGGGCACGAGGAGCGTGTGCATTCTGAGAGCGAACCCAATGGCGATTGCAGCGAGTGCCAGCGCGGCTCCGACGATCCAGAGTGAGCGCGCGAAATTGGCCGGGCGAAAACCCATGGCTTGCCAGCCGTCGAACGATCTCCACACGATGACGACAAGACCAGCCGCAGCCACAATCCACAGAATGCGTTGCAGCGGACGCGGCGTCCATTCGACCATCATGATGAGAGCGTAGGCGACGGCGATCTCGAGGGCGTCGCGCCAGCGGCTGCGGCGGGAGATGGGCAGATTGTGCGCACGCGGCGAATCTGCGGGTGGCTCCATGGCTCCGATGCTAGCGCAGGCTCCCGCCCCTATTCCAGAATCACCGCCGGCTCTGCCTCGTGGCCGCGCATGGTGAGGGTGACGGCTGCGGCCAGGATGAGCATGCCGCCCAGCCATGCGTAGGGGCCGAGCCGCTCGCCCAGCAGTTCCACGCCCAACACCGAACCGAGCACGGGTTCGATGTTGAGGAAAACTCCGGCGCGCGAAGCCGGCACTTGATGAATGCCCCAGTTCCATAGAAGCGTGGTGGTGGCTGTGCAGAACACGCCGCTGATGGCCAACGCTACCCAGACCGTCAGGCTGATGTGGGCGAACGGCATGGGCTCAGCCTTCTGGTGCGTGAGCGGTGCGATCAGCCACCAGGCCAGATTGCAGATCACCAGCATCAACGTGCCCGAATAGATGGTGTATGCGGTGACCACCGGTGCGCTGTGCGTCTGCAGCAGTTTTTTGCTAAGCAGAATCCAGGCCAGGGCAACCATGAGCGACGCAATCACCAGCAGGTCGCCGGTGAGGGTGGGGGTTTCGCGTCCCGTGGTCGCACGGTCACCTCCCAGAACCACCATGGCCGCGCCGGCCGTGGATGCGCAGAGGGCCACCCAGCCGATCCAGTCGAGCCGCTCGCCGGCAAAAAGCACCGCTGCCACGGCCAGCAACACCGGCATGGCGCCCACCATGAGCGAGGCGTGGCTCACCGTGGTCAACGCCAAGCCGTGAAATTGCAGCAGAAACTGAACGGGAATCCCGTAGAACGCCGCCAGCAGCATGATGCGCGTTTCCCCGGCTGTGAGGCGAACGCGGCGGCGAAGCATGACAGGCGCCATCCCCAAGCAGGCAAACAGAAAGCGATAGAGCACCATGTGCTGAACGCTCATCTCATTGAGAGCGAGCCGTCCAAAATAGAAGCCTGTGCCCCATAGAGTTCCGGCCAGGGCGCATGCGCCGTACCCAAGAAATCTGAAGTGCCCGCGTGCCGAATCCCGCTGTGCCATTTCTTCTCTACTGTCGCACACGCAGGGTAAATCGGTTCCTTATTGAAGCGCGGCTTTCAGTGTCCAGGCTGAATCGGCGAGAATACTCTTCGATGGCGAATCAGCGGGGAATCGGGCAGGCGCGTTCGGTGCGGGGAATCACCATGGCTTTGGCCGTGGCCGCTGCGCTGAGCCTGGCTACGGCCGTTGCGGCAGCGCAACACACCGGCGATTCCCAATCTCCAGCGCCACCACAGGTGAAAGCGCGATTCCTCACCAATCATTTTCCAGATCGACCGTCGCTTGCGCCCATCACGAGCATTCCCCTCGTTCCCCTCGGCTTTACCGCGCCGAGCAGCAACTATCTGGGCGCACGCAACACATTCGTCTCGCTTGATTTCATCGATGAGAACCAGCTGCTGTTCACTTTTCGCGTGCCTGGTCTCATCCACCGCGATCTGAAGACCGGGGCAGAAAGCAATGAGCGCGAGATTCGCGCCGTGGTGCTCAAGTTGCCGCAGGGTACGGGCGAAGCTCAGGTCGAGGCTGAAGCGTTGTGGACGGTGCACGACCGGTTGCGCTACCTGTGGCCGCTTAGGAACGGCCATTTTCTTCTGCGCGACCGCAACAGTCTCCTCCAGGGCGACGCCACACTTGCATTGAAGCCGTTTCTCGATTTTCCGGGCTCTCTGCTCTGGGTCGAATTAGACCCGGCGCAGCAGTTCCTGGTCACGAACTCGCATGAGCCTGCTGCCGCGGCTTCGAAAACCGATCCGGTATCGAGCCCCGCGACGGCTCAGGCCACAATTACCACGGACGAGGACGATGCGGCGGCCGATGATGGACGGCCCGAACTGGTCGTGCGCATCCTGCGGCGCGAGTCGGGCGAAGTAATGCTGGTCAGCCGCGTCCGTTCGACCGTGCATTTGCCCATCAATACCGCGGGGTATCTGGAGAACCTACGCGGCCAGGGCATGGAGTGGGTGGTGAACCTGAGTTACTTTACCGGCGGCAGCAAGTTGCTGGGGAGCGTGGAAACCGCTTGCGATCCCGACGACGAGTTTCTTTCGCAGGATGAGATTCTGATCACCGGGTGCAACCCGGATGGGGCGCGCAAGCTGGTGGCCATGACGACGGAAGGCAAAACGCTATGGATCGCGCAGGCGCCCGAGACCGAAATGTGGCCGCAACTGACCATGGCGCCCGACGGCTCGCGGCTGGCGTGGACGACGCTCGACACCAGCCGCCTGGTTGGCACCTTTGCGCCCATGGATACCGATGATGTGAAGGAGCAGTCGGTTACGGTCTTCGATGCCGCCACTGGCGACATTGCGCTGGTTTCGCCGCTCAGCCCCATTCTCGATGCCGGCGGAAACGTGGCAATTTCTCCATCGGGGCGGCGCGTCGCCCTGCTCAACGCCGGCGCCATCCAGATTTTTGATTTGCCTCCGGCGCCCCCGCTGAAATAAGGATCCAAGGTTCAGCTCTTCGTGCCCTTGGTACCTTTGGTCCCTGTTTTCCTTTTCCCTCGGCCCCCAGGTCCCTGTTTTTAGGTACACTGAGCGACGGGGGTTTTTATTGGCCACGGCTGTTGCACACTATGCGGCCGCGGCGGTCACTGATCGTGGCCGCAAGCGCCCTTCCAATGAGGATGCCTTCGGCTTTTCCGTCGAGAACGGCGTCTATGTGGTCTGCGACGGAATGGGCGGCGCAGCTGCGGGCGAAATTGCCAGCTCCCTGGCCGTCGACGAAATGATGCGGCTGCTTACCAGCCGCGACGCGGCCCACCCCTTGGTAAACGACGCCGAAGAGGCCGTTGCCTCAGCCAATGCGGTCATTTTTATGCGCGCCCAAACCAGTGAAAACCTGAACGGCATGGGCACCACGCTGGTGTCGCTGCTGGTGGAAGACCAGAGCGGCTGGATGATTAACGTGGGCGACAGCCGCGGCTACCGCATGCGCAATTCCCATCTGGAGCAGATCACTCTCGATCACTCGCTGGTAGAGGAGCAGGTGCGCTTGGGCCGCATGGACAAGCAGGAAGCGCTACGCTCGCCCTTCAAGAACGTGATTACGCGCGCACTGGGCACGCAAAGCTCGGTGACTCCCGACGTTTTTGAGTTGGAAGCCGAGCCCGGCGACCTATATATGCTTTGTTCCGACGGCCTCACGCGCGAGCTTTCCGATCCGTTCATTGAGTCGGTGCTGAAGCTCGATTTACCCCTGCCGGAAATGTGCGCAAGGCTTGTAGCGGCCGCCAACGATGCCGGCGGGCATGACAATATTACCTGCCTGTTGGTGCGCGCCGAAGCGTAAGACTGCGGCGCGCTCCGGCCGCAAATTGTCTCCTACTCACCCGCTACTTCGTGATGGCCCTGCGCTGCCTGACGTGGGCGGGCCATCAGCAGCACCAGCGGAATACTACCCAGCGCCAAATAGCCGAGCAGACGGAAGTTGTCTGCGTAGGCCAGGACCGCGGCTTGCTGCTGCAGGCTGCCGTACATGGCGCCCATCGCTTCGCGATGCGCCAGAACCGCATTCGCGCCTCCGGCCTGGAACCGGGCTGTGAGTCCCTGAATGGCATTGAGGACTACCGGGTTGCTCGCGTTCAGATTGGCGCCCATGTAGCTCTGGTGGATCTGCGCGCCGCGCACCTGATGGGCGGTGAGGGCGGCGATGCCGATGCTGCCGCCGATGTTGCGGACCAGGTTGTAGATGCCGGCGGCGTTGCCCATCTCCTCCTTGCGCAGGCGGCCCATGGCGAGCGTGGTTAGCGGTACAAAGACAAAACCACCTCCAAAGCCATTCCAGAAATTCGGCCAGACCACTGCGCCCATTGAGATGCCCAGGTTGATGTGGCTCAACATGAGCGTGGATACGCCGAAGATGAGCAGTCCTACGGCCAGGAGGGCGCGGCTGTCGAAGCGGTTGATGAGCACACCCACAGCCAACATCGCCACCATGGAGCCCAGTCCGCGCGGGCTCACCGCCAGGCCGCTGTCCATAGCCGAGTAGCCCAGGAGGGTCTGCAAAAACAGAGGCAGAAATGCCGTGATGCCGTAGAGCAGGACGCCGAAGAGCCCGGTGATGAGCGTACCCGTGCGGAAGTTTTGATCGAGGAGGGCGTGCAACTGCACAATGGGATCGCGGCACAGCAGCTCGCGGGCGATGAATCCCAGAAACGCCGCGACGGAAAGCGCGGTCACCCAGCGAATCCATGTGGCTTCGAACCAATCCGCTTCCTGGCCTTTGTCGAGCACCAGTTGCAATGCGCCCAGCCAGACCGCCATTAGGGCAAAGCCGATGCCGTCGATGGCCACGCGGCGCGCGTTGCGCAGGTAAGGCGGATCTTCAATGAACAGGTTGGCCATGAACAGCGCCAGCAGGCCCACAGGAAGATTGATGTAGAAGATCCAGCGCCAGGAGTAGCTGTCGGTAATCCATCCGCCCAGCGTGGGACCGATGACCGGCGCTACTACGATGCCGACTCCGTACGCGGCCATGGCCTTGCCGTGTTGTTCCGGCGGAAAGCTCTCAAGCAGGATGGATTGCGCCAGCGGCTGCATGCCACCGCCGCCCGCGCCCTGCAGGATGCGCGCAACGATCAGCATGGGCATATTGAGCGCCATGCCGCAGAGCATGGATGCGCCGGTGAAGGAGAGAATAGAGAGCATCAGCAGCCGCTTGCGGCCGATGCGGCGCGCGAGCCAACCGGAAGCGGGCAGCATGATGCCGTTCGATACCAGGTAGCTGGTCAAGACCCAGGTAGACTCGTCGGTGGATGCGGACAGGCTGCCGGCGATGTGCGGCAGAGCGACATTGGCGATGGAAGAGTCGAGCACCACCATGAAGGTGGACAGCATCACGGAAAGCGCCACCATCCACGGGTTCACCGAGGGCCGCCAGTCGACACTCTGGGCGCGAGGAACGCCGAGACTGTGCGCTGGATTGGTGGCTGTGCTCATTGGTCAGTTTACTTGAATGACTTTGATTGTCGTTCGCGGAGGCGGTTTTGCAAATGGAATTGCGTGCCGGGATTGGGGGGAAAGCTCCGCAGGTGTTGGGCGGTGACCTATTCTCGGTGGATCGCGGGACCGAAGTTGACACTTGTTATGGGAAAAGGTATTCTCCGGGGAGTTAGCGATAACTCTGATTCGTGCAAGGTAAATCAGGCATGGCACACCCAGCCCCAGCCGCCTCCGTTGACCCGGCGGCGATTCCAAAACGCAAACTCTTCACCGGCGCAACAATGCCGGCCATTGGGCTGGGCACGTTCGGCTCCGACCATGTTTCTGCCAGTGAAATTGCCGCGGCCGTCGAGGGCGCAGCGGCGGCCGGCTACCGGCATTTCGATTGCGCCTCGGTCTACGGCAACGAGGCTGAAATCGGCGCTGCGCTTGAGGCGATTCTGCGCAGCGGCATCAAGCGCGAGGAACTCTGGATCACCTCCAAGCTGTGGAACGACAAGCACGGCGAGGACGACGTGATCGCCTCCTGCCGCAAGTCGCTCGCCGATCTGCGCCTCGATTACCTCGATCTCTACCTTGTGCACTGGCCGTTTCCCAACTTCCATCCGCCGGGCTGCGATGTTACTTCGCGCACGCCCGACGCCAAGCCCTACATCCACGAGAACTACATGAAGACCTGGCGCAAGATGGAAGAACTGGTGGACCTGGGCCTGGTGCGGCACATCGGCACCTCGAACATGACCGATCCCCAAGCTCAAGCTGCTGTCTGCGCGACGCCCGCATCAAGCCGGCGGTGAACGAGATGGAGCTGCATCCGCACTTCCAGCAGCCGGAGCTTTTCCAGTTTGTGGTGCGAACAACGGCATTGCAGCCCATCGGCTACTGCCCCATCGGCTCGCCCGGCCGCCCGGAGCGCGACCGCACGCCGGAAGACACCGCGCCCACCGAGGATCCGGTCATTCTGGAGATCGCGCGGCGGCACGGAATTCATCCGGCGGCGGTCTGCATCAAGTGGGCCGTGCAGCGCGGGCAAACGCCGATTCCGTTTTCCGTGAATCACTATCGCGACAATCTTGCGGCCGCGGCAGGCGATCCGCTGACCGACGAAGAGATGCGCGCGATCGCCGCCATCGACCGCAACTGCCGCCTGATCAAGGGCCAGGTCTTCCTGTGGAAAGACGGCCAGACCTGGGAAGACTCTGGGATATGAACGGGGAAATCACGCCGCCGTAGCGCGAGCGGATTGACTCACGAGCTGAATCAATGCGAGAGAAAGCAATGACAAGACAATGACCGCAGCCTTTCTGCCCGGGCAACTCCACCGTCGAGATGCGCACCGTGCCCGTGCCCGCAGCCGGGCCATGGCGAAGTTCTGCTGCGCGTGAAGGCCTCGACCATCTGCGGCTCCGACATTCGCTGCATCTATCACGAGCATCTTGGCAAGGGGCCGGAGGGCTACCAGGGAGTGATCGCCGGCCACGAGCCCTGCGGCCAGATTGTGACCGCCGGGCCCGGGCTGCCGCCGCTTCAAGGCTGGGCGATCGCGTGATCGTCTATCACATCTCCGGCTGCGGCGTGTGCAACGATTGCCGGCGCGGCTACATGATTTCCTGCACCAGCGAGAAGTATCGCCGCGCCTACGGCTGGCAGCGCGATGGCGGCATGGCCGAGTTCATGATCGCCGAAGAAAAGGACCTGATCGCGCTGCCCGACGAGCTTTCCTATGCCGATGGCGCGCAGGTGGCCTGCGGATTCGGCACCGTCTACGAGGGCCTGGAGAAGATCGGCATCGACGGCAATCACGCCGTGCTGATTACCGGCCTGGGCCCGGTGGGCCTGGCCACGGGCGCGCTCTGCCGCAAACTCGGCGCGCAAAAGATCATCGGCATCGACGTGGTTCCGGAGCGGATGAAGATCGCGCTGGATCTCGGCCTGTGCGACGAGGTTCTGCCGTCGGGACCGGACAACGTGGCCGAAGTGAAGCGGCTGACCGGCGGCTTCGGCGTGGAGCGCGCCGTCGATTGCTCGGCCAACGATGCCGCGCGCGCCACGGCGATCCGCGCCACGCGCAAGTGGGGCAGGATCGTCTTCCTCGGCGAAGGCGGACGCGTCGAGTTCAATCCCTCGCCCGACATGATTCACGATCAGAAGACGCTCTACGGCTCGTGGGTCACTTCGACCTGGCTGATGGAAGAACTGGTGGAGCGGCTGGTGCGCTGGAACCTGCATCCGGCCGACATCATCACGCACCGCTTCGCGCTCGACCGCGCCGGCGATGCCTATGCCCTGATGGCCTCGGGCAAATGCGGCAAAGTGGCCGTCTGCGCGGATGAAGAATTGAAGTAGAAGCGCCATCTCCAGACCGGCTGTAGTGTGGGCCTCCGGGCCCACACACGAAGCGAGGAAAGCATGGCCGATGCGCCGAGATTGACGAGACCCGATTGGGAACGCGAACTGCACACCCTGTTGCCGCTCTACGGGCATCGCAACTGGATCGTGGTTGCGGATTCCGCGTATCCTGCGCAATCCAAGCCTGGCATTGAAACCATTGTCTCCGGCGCAGAGCAGCTTCGAAGTGGCGCGCAGAGTCCTCGATGCCATTAACGCGAGCCGCATGTCCGCGCCAATATTTATCTCGACAGGGAATTGTTCGTGCCTGAGAATAGACGCGCCGGGCGTTACGACGTACCGCAAGCAACTCGATGCCATGTTCGGGTTCCTCATGCAAAGGCAGTTGCCGCACGAGGAGATCATCGCCAAGCTCGACCAGGTCTGCACAGGTCTTTCGCGTGCTCATCATCAAGACCGACTGACGATTCCCTACACCTCTGTCTTCTTCGAACTCGACTGCGGCTACTGGAACGCCGACGCGGAACAGCAGCATGCGCAAGGCGATGACTGCATGCGGACGCAAAGTAGAAGCCACAATTCCAACCCAGCGAGTGCGCGCACGCCGCTCGACGAATTGCATGCGGAAAGGAGAACTTCGGATGACATTGAACAGGCGCGATTTGCTGAAGTCCTTGGGCGGCGCATGTTCCGCTCTTGCTCTCTCAGATTCAGTACAGCACAATCGACTCCGCGGTCCGCGCCTTTGCACCCACGCGGGAATCACTGCAGGCATACCAAATTCCCGACTGGTTTCGCGATGCCAAGTTCGGCATCTGGTCGCACTGGGGTCCGCAGTCGGCCATCGAAGATGGCGACTGGTACGCCCGCAACATGTACATCCAGGGCTCAGCCGCAGTACCTCTACCACTGCGAGACCTACGGCCATCCCTCCAAGGTCGGCTACAAGGACCTGGTGAACGACTGGAAGGCCGCCAAGTGGGACCCGGACCATCTGATGGCCTCTACAAGAAGGCCGGCGCGAAATACTTCTTCTCAGCATGGGCGTTCATCACGACAACTTCGATCTTGTGGAACTCGAAGTACACGCGCTGGAACGCGGTGAACATGGGGCCGAAGAAAGATGTCGTCGGCATGTGGCAGAAGGCGGCGCGCAGAACATGGACTGCGCTTCGGCGTCAGCGAGCACCTGTGGATCAGCTACAAGTGGTTCGCGGTGAGTCACGGCGCCGACAAGACCGGCCGCTGGCCGGCGTTCCCTATGACGGCGTCGATCCGCAAGTATGCTGATCTCTATCACGATGCGGACTGCGCGCAGTTTGCCGGACCAAGCTCGATTGGAACGACGACGGCATTCCCGATTCGTGGGAAGCACTATCTCGATCGCATGACCGACCTGATCGACAAGTATCAGCCCGACCTGCTCTACACCGACGGCCACCTTCCCTTCGAGGAGTACGGCCTGAAGATGGTCGCGCATCTCTACAACGTGAGCGCGCAATTGCACGGCGGCGCGACGGAGGCGGTCTACACCAGCAAGACGGCGATCGGATTGCGCCGTCGGCACCTGCGTGCTCGATCATGAGCGCGGCGTCGCCGACGGCGATCGCCGGCGAATCCCTGGCAGACCGACACCTGCATCGGCCAGTGGCACTACAAGCGCGGCGCAGAAGTACAAGACGCCGAAGAAGGTGATCGATCTGCTCACCGACATCGTGAGCAAGAACGGCAACCTGCTGCTCAACTTCCCGCTGCCCAACTCCGGCGAGCTGGACTTCGAGGAGATGGAGGTGCTGGAAGGCATCACCGCGTGGATGCAGGTCAACAGCGAAGGCATCTACTGCTACGCGCCCCTGGAAGATCTACGGCGAAGGACCGTCAACCAAAGTCAAGATCGCCAGCGGCAACTTCAACGAAGACAAGCAGAGCGATCTGACCGCCGAGGATGTGCGCTTCACCACCAAGGGCAGCACGCTTTATGCATTTGTCATGGGCTGGCCGGAGAAGGAAGCCGTGGTCGAGGCGCTTGGCCTGGCCAGCCCGCAGCAGCCCGGCAAGATTCTGAAGGTGGAACTGCTCGGCATACAAGGGCGAGCTCAATTGGAAGCAGGACGATGCTGCTCTGAAGGTCCAGATGCCGGCGGAGAAGCTCTCCGACATCGGCATCACGCTGAAGGTCGAGCTGGCGTAGACTCAGGCGCCGGAGTTTGTCGTTTCGTTCGCTGCTTGACGCCGGCTGTTTCTTCGCTTTGGATGCGCTGGCGCGGGCTGCCTTTCGGCTTGCGCTGCGCCCAGATACGCCGGCCCTCGTTGCCCCGCGACGCGCGACGCCGACTTGGCTCTGGCGATGGCCAGCTCCGCCACCTGCATCGACAATCCAGGCAAATTCGCTTCGCCGACGGAGTGCACATCGGCGTCCGGCACGGGATTCATGAAGTCGATGGCGTAGGGAATTCCGTCTTTCACCGCGAACTCGACGCGTGTTCAAGTCGTAGCCCAGCGCGCGGCAAAGCTTGAGGGCGTCTTCTTCCATCTTCCTGTAGAGCAACCGCGCGTGCTGAAGTTCGGGGCCGGGCATCTTTAAGATATCGCTCGGCGTGCGGCCGGCGCGGATCGTAGGGCATGATGCGCACTTTCTTCTGCCCCACCACATAGCAGCGAAAGTACTCGGTGAACTCGACCGCCTTCTGGTACACCATGCACAGGTCGCGCGACTGATCGTAGGCGCGGAAGAACTCCTCGCGGCTGTGCACTTCGTGCACGTCGCGCCAGCCTCCGCCGTCGATGGGCTTCAGGAATCCGTGCTCGCCGACGGCGGCAAACACGGCCTCCCAGTCGAGCGGGATACTCGAGGTTGCGCATCGATTGTCAGTTGTTCCGTTGGGCAGTTGCTTGTGCGGCAGAAGCACCGTGGGCGGCACAGCCACGCCCAGGCGTCCGGGCCAGCGCGTAGTTGAAAAACTTGTCGTCGGCCGATGCCCAGAAGGGATTGTTGATGACCACCGTGCCGTTGAGCGCCGCATGCTTGAGGAATGCGCGATAAAACGGAACGTCGTGGGAGATGCGATCGACGATGACCGCGTATTGCGGAGCCTGATCGAGCGCGACGGCGCCGGTGAGGACGAATTCAGCCTGGATGCCTGCGGGATTGCGGGCGTTGATTTGCTCGACCAGAGCGCTCGGGAAAACTGTTCTCCACGCCGAACAGGATGCCGATCTTTTTCATGCGCCGGTCCTCCGTGCGCAGCGACGCGAGAAAAGCAGCGCGTTACGCACGGGAACAGTGTACGACGGAACGGCTAGTGTGAGTGCGAGTGTGGCTGATGCTGTCTCCCACACTCACACTTCACACTCGCACTCGTCTCTTACGGCGTTTTCGAAAGCACTACGTCGAGATCGGCGTCGAAGGAAAGCTTGGCGATGATGCTATCGAGCTGCGCCTGTGCCGCGTCGCGCTGATTTTCCAGATCAGCCTGCTCCTTTCGCGCAGCGTCAATCGCATCCTCAGCCTGGTTCAGCTCATCGACAAAACGCTTGGCTGTCGTGTTGTCTTTCAACGCCTTCAGATTCTCGCGATAGCGGTTTTCGTCGTCGGCGAGCGTCTTCTGCTTCTCGGCGTTCTCATCGATCTTGCGATTCACATCGGCAAGCGCCGTCTGGGCGTCGATGGCCGGCTTTAACGAATCGGCGAGCGCCGGAGAGTACTTGCCGACCACCGTGAGGTAGTCGCCATTCTGATATTGCGTCCCGATCTGCACCCTTTCATTGATGTTGGCGCGTTCGCGCACATGCAGATCGACTGACTGGTGTGGCTCTACGGCCATGCGGAAACGATACGTCGTGGCCGTGGTCTCGGTTGGCTTTGTCTCGGAGTCCAGCTCGGAGCGAGGCTGGCGCGCATGCTCCACAATCACAGCCCGCGTTTCATCGGCGGCGTTGGTCACCGTATACGTGGTATCGGTGACCGAACTGGTGGTTTCTACCAGCACGCCCTCGTGCACGGCGACGTGATGCAGAGTGCGGGTCTGCGAAAAGTCGCCGCGGCGTACCTTCACCGCCTGATCGACGGCGTAGGAGAGCAGACGCTTTTCTCCGGGATGAATGGGATCGAGCAGACCTTCGCCCGCAAACTCGCCGCTTTCGAATATCGAGAAGCTGCCGGAATCGAGCGTGAGCTTCGACGTGTTTTCGAGCCAGATGGCGCGCAGCGGCGTGGGATGGCTGTCGCTCCAGAGCGTGACGTGGCTCGCCGGCAGATCCTGCTGGAGGATAGGCACCATCGCCGACTCGTTTTTGTGGATCGTGACCGGCTGAGTCAGCGCGTATTCGAAGAAATCGTCAAAAGCGTTTGTGGAGACGTCGCTTTGCTGCATTACATCGGATGCGCGGTAGACACCGCCGCCGGAATTCGTTCCGTAGCCCGAGCCCATTCCGCCGCCGGAGCCATCCAGGCTGAAATTGGCGCCGTTCCTCACGATACCTTCGGTCGGCGCGTTTTGGGACCGCATCGCCATCTGCATCGGACCGGAGTTTGCTGCGGAGGGTACTGCGGGAGCCGGAAGCTGCCCTCCCACATACCCGTTGGCGATCCGTTGTTTATATTCCCCCGCCTCGTGCGTGATGGGCGCATTTTGCGCGGCGGTGGCAATGGGAATCGTCGGCCGCTGCGTGTAGAGCGGCTGCGAGAGCGGCTGGATAAAGCTTTGCGGCGCGCCGGCCACGAGCGACAGCTGCACATTGTCCCAGTCCACGCCCACGGTATTATCCACAACGGCCCATCCCTGCACGGTGGCGTTGCCGTTGGGATCGCGCGGGAAGACGATGCGATAAGTGGACTTCCACACCGGCACTTCGCTGATGTAGCTGACCTGCAACTGGCGCTCGCCCTGGCCGCGGTCTTCGAGAGTGAGATGCCGCAATTGCTGATCCTGCGCCGAGGCCACAATTTCGAGATATGACGCGAACTGCTTCTGCAGCGCGGGATCGATCATGCGCACCGAGACGGCGTCGGTGAGCTCGGCGGTGCGCAGCGCGCCCGTGTCGGATTCGACGATGAGGAAGTAGTGATCTTCAGAAGTGGCGCCGTTCTTGTCGGTCTCTTTGCGATATTCGACGTTGACGAGCCGGCCCGAAAGCGGAGCGCCTGAGCCCGTCACCTCCACGCGCTGGCCGCGGAGGGCCTGGTAGACGGCGAATGTCGCGGGGAAATCCTTGAGACCAAGCGCGAGCGTCGTCAACTGCTGCGAGATGGGCATGGTGGAGTTGTAGCCGACCGCCCCAATGATGCCGCCTTTGCTGTCGAGCGCGGTGAGCGATTGCAGAACGTCATTTAACTGCGCGGAGGTGAAGTCGACGCTGACGCGCTGGTTGCCGCTGACCGTGCCCGGCGTGCTCGAAGTAACCCACGCCATTCTTGTAGAGCACGACCTTGCGTACCGGCAGGTCGACTGCCTCGCGAGGAGAGGCGACCGAAGGCGGCCAATTGGGGGCTGGAGCTTTGGGGGTTTGAGCGGGAAGGGCGAGCGGGAGAACCAAAAGCAGGATAGCAAGAAAAAAACGGCGCATAACTCCTCCTGAAGGAAGCCTTGAGGGCAGCCCTCGACCGATGAACGGGAGTGCCTGCGATTCTTGCACGAAGAATCGTGCGGCACGGGCGTGGTGGCAGGCGCTATTCCCTTTGACCGCCCGACAGGCGAAAAGGTTCCCGGACGTTTTGCATTTTTTCAGAAAACTAGTCCGTCATAAGGCCACGCGGCCATGGCGCCGGCTGTCAAGCGGGTGTCTCGGCGATACGGCGCAGTTGCGCTAGATGGTTCAGGTCGTGGCCGGACATGGTTTCGACTACGGTCTGGAAGGTCATTGTGCCCCGCTCGGGATGAGTCATGGCTCTGTCCGCGGCGGCGGGCAATGCGGATTGAATGAGCAGCAGGTTCCACTTGCGCAGGGCGCTGAAGGTCTCAAGCGCCAGGGCCGATGAAATGCCGGGATATTGCGCCGCCCATTTTTCCTGATCGAAGGGCTGAATCGTCGGGTTATCTTCGGCGAGCGTCTGGCGCAGGCGGAAGGCGAAGACGATCTCGCAATCGGCGAGATGGCTGACGATTTCGGCGGCGCTCCATTTGCCGGGAGCCGGTTTCTTCTCTTGCTTCGGACCGAGGATCTCGAGATATTCGGCGATAGCATCCGGCGTTGCGGCCAGGATAGTTTCAAGCGGCCGGCCGTCGAGAAATTTGTCGTATGGGTTCGTCTGGCTCATCGCAATGCCTCCGTAAAGTGGATTGGGGATCGTAATCAGCGGTCAGTGTGAGTGCGAGTGAACAGTGTGCACTGATCACGGACCACCCACACTCACACCATTCCCTGTCTTAAATATGCTGCACCATGCGCTGCCATGTGGGCCAGTCGTGCGTGTTTGGCGCATCCCAGACGTGGAATCGATGGGGGATTCCCTTCTCGCCCAGAATGCGATCGAGTTGCTGATTCTGCGCGAGGCATTGGTCGTCCCATCCGGTGGCCAGCACGTACGAACGGCCGCGAAAGCGATCGAGGAACCACGAATCTTCAAGCCGGGGCAGGTAGTGCGTGGGCAGGTGAAAGTAACAATCTTCGTCGTAATAGCCGTCGAGAAAAGGGGTGAGGTCGAAGGCGCCGGACATGGAGAAAAATCCGCTGAAGAGGTCGGGATGGCGCAGGGCGATGTTCACCGCGTGATAGCCGCCGAAGCTGCAGCCGAGCGCAAGCAGGCGTGGGTCGCGGTTTTTTTCGCGGATGAAGGGCAGGACCTCGTGGAGAAGATAGGCCTCGTAGTCCATGTGGCGGGCGATGCGGCGACACGGAGCAATCTGGCGGTTGTACCAGCTCTCACGATCGACGGAATCCACGCAAAAGAGCTGGAGTTCGCCGGCATTGATCCTTGCGGCGAGAGCGGCGACCATGCCGCAGTCTTCAAACTGGAAAAAGCGGCCGCCGGAGGTGGGGAAAACCAGGACAGGCAAGCCGGCGTGGCCAAAGACGAGCAGCTCCATGGAGCGGCCGAGCCGGCTGGACTCGTCTTCGTGATATTCCCGGTTCATGCCTCGCGCCCCACGGATGCCATTGGACTTAGCCTCCTGACAGAAACCAGAGGCTAACAGGTCATCATAAGCGAGCGCGGGGAGTGGAGCGCGGCAGGGACGGGATTTGATCCGGTTTGGAGCGGTTGCCGGCGGGGAGAAAGGAGCATTTGCCTCGAAGGCCCACTTTCGGCGATACTTAGGTGTTGTGATGTGTGCGGCCGGGCGCATCTGTCCGGCCGTTACTTTGCAGGAGACCTGCCGCCGATTGCCGGGCGGACCCCGAGTGCGGGTGAGGATCCGGCGGGGAGATTCCCCCAAAACGCATGAAAAGCTTTCAAACTGGAAAGGAAATGTACCCACCGTGGTTATGATTCGTCTGGCGCGCGTTGGCGCCCCCAAGCAACCGTATTACCGTATCGTCGTCATCGAGAAGGACCGCGCCCGCAACGGCCGTTCGATTGAGGTGGTCGGCACCTACAATCCACGCACCAACCCGGCGACGGTGAACCTGAAGCACGAGCGGATCGCCTACTGGCGCAGCGTGGGCGCCACGCTCTCGCCCATCATGCAAAAGCTGGTGGCCAAGAACCCCCCGACCGCGCCGGCCGATCAAGACACGTCCGCGCCCGCGATTTCCGACCCGGCCGCCGCCTGATCGCTCCTCAACCTTTCGTGCTGCCCGCGGCGAACCGGTCCGGGGCGGCGCGCAAGTCCTTGCTTCGAGAGGGTATGCGTGTTATGCTTCGCGCACGGTTTCAGAGTGTCCAATCTCAGAAATGTAAAAGGTCAGGTGCAAGATCATGACCCAAGCTGAAATGGTGCAGGTCGACGAGTTGGTCCGCGAAATCGCGCGGGCCCTGGTAGATGAACCGCAGGCGGTTGAAGTGGAGTCCGTGAGCCGCGAAGAGAATACGGTGCTCCGGCTTCGCGTGGCGGCGCAGGACGTGGGCAAGGTCATCGGCAAGCAGGGCCGGACCGCGCGCTCCGTGCGCACGATCCTGGGCGCGGTCAGCATGAAGCTGCACCACCGCTACACGCTCGACATCCTGGAAGAAGACGACGAAGTCTAAGGTCGTCCAAGCCCGCGCGGCCGATCCTTTCGAGGCCCTAGCCTTTCGAGAATCGACTCTTCCGAGGGCGGAGGTAGCCGTGCAGGTACAGCCGAAAACATGGCTTTGGCTGGCGCGGATTCGTCGCCCGCAGGGCCGCAAAGGCGAGGTCTTCGCCGAAATTCTCACCGATTTCCCTGAAAAATTTGCTGAACGACGGCAGCTTTGGCTGCTCAAGGCCGACGGTGCCGCGTCGGCGGCTCCGCGCGAGATTGAGCTGGCCAACCACTGGCTGCACAAGGGCGGCATCGTGCTGCACTTCGCGGGCGTGGATTCGATTTCCGCTGCCGAGGAGCTGAAGGGATTGACAGTGGCCGTTCCGCAAGCGGAACGCGCGCCGCTTGCCGAAGACGAGTCCTACATCGGCGACCTGATCGGGTGCATGCTGGTGGACGTGGCCGGCGCGGAAGCCGCGACTGTGGGAGAGATTGAGAATGTAGACCGGTCGGGCGGAGCCGCTCCCCTGCTGGTGGTGCGCGGGGCGCGCGGCGAGGTGCTGATTCCCTTTGCGAAAAGCTACCTGCGACGTATCGACCTTGAAGGCAAGCGCGTGGAAATGGCGCTGCCGGAGGGCTTGATTGATTTGAACGCGCCTGGAGCTTGAGGGCGCGTGATACCCTGCGTCGCATTCTGCTGCAATCTGGATTGATCAAGACCCGAAAAGCAGGGCAAGCTTCTGTAGAGAGCGCCCCCAAAGTGCTTCATGCCAGGCGTACTCGTCCGCGGAGGCGAATGCGGTATGGCGAAGTTCGACGACACTGCTGCCGAAATTGCCTCTGAGACGAAAGTCGACAATGCTATCCACGGACGAGGCGTTCGAGGTCTTGCGCCAGAACAATCGAATTTTGCGCAGATGGCAATAGTGAAAAGACCCCTTGATGGTGAGGGCAGAGCCGTGGCCAGAGTAATGGGCGGAATAGTAGTCCAGGCGGTAGCCGTTGTCCTGCGATGTGGCGCGAGTGAACGAACCGGGCGCAGCGCCGGGAATCGAAACCCACGCCTCAAGATATTCAGGCTCCGTCAGCGCGCGGGAGACACGGTGTGCGTCGGCATTCACGTTCACGGTTTTGAAGATAGACGGATGAGGATGGTGAATTGGAGCCTGGGATATTCCGGCTTGCGGCGGCGTCGGCCGTGTGGAAAGCGTCGGCATTTCGATCATGGGGAAGAGCCTCCGGACATTCATGAATGCATGCAGCAGTCCAATCGGTGTGCCGCGAGCGGAAGTGTGACAAAAGCGTGACTCGAAGTGACGAACTGCTGCTTTGGCGGGAGCAACGGTGCTGATGGTGAGAATCGCCCGAAAGACCGGCCTCAGGTTTTCTATTCGAATGCGAAAACCACCGATTATTCCTCCAAATCTCTGGATTGCGGGACCGAACGCATGAATCTGTGATGAACCGCTGCGATACGGATGTGAGCGACCCTTTGTAACAAGAAAAGTCCGGGCCGATTGCGCGAATCCTTCAAAAATCGGGATTCTTATGCACGATGGAGTTGCTGGTTAAGTGACGCGCGATAGCTGCGGCCCAATGCAACCTTGTGGCCGCTATCCATGATCACGACGGAGTCGCCGTTGGTTTCACGGCGCACCTCTTTCACATACTTCAGGTTCACAATGAACGAGCGATGCACGCGCAGGAATCCCCGCGGATCGAGCCGCTCCTCGAGGTGAGCCATGGTTTCGCGCAGAAGGTGAGTTTCCGTTGCGGTCGAAAGCCGCACATAATTGCCCTCTGCGCCAATCCAGCGAATGTCCGAGACGGGCATGAAAAGAATGCGCCCGCGCGACTTGAAGACAATGCGGTTGGTGTAAAAGTTGACGCCCTTGCCGTTCCCGTTCCCTGCGCCGGAACCCGACTGCTTCACCTGGGACTGCTCGCGGACCCGCTCGATGGCGGTGCGAAGTCTCTCGAGTGTGAACGGCTTCAACAAATAGTCGACGGCATTGACTTCGAACGCGCGCAGGGCATATTGGTCGTAGGCCGTGGTGAAAATGATCCGCGGAAGAGAGACATCCGTTTGGTTGGTCAGCGCATCGACCACATCAAATCCGTCCATGCCCGGCATGCGAATGTCGAGGAACAGCAACTCCGGGTTTGCTGCTTTCACGAGCTGAATGGTTTCAAGGGCTGTCGCCGATTCGCCGACAATCTCTATGTCGTGATCGTCGCGAAGCAATTGGCGCAGCTTTTGCCTCGCCAGTACTTCATCATCTGCCACCACTGCGTGAATCATCAGGCACCGTACCTTGTAAGGCTTTCGGTTGGGTTTGTGGAGAATTCCAAAGGAAACGAGATGACAACCTGCACTCGATTTGCATCGAGCTCGCCCATTGTGAACGAGCAGTCGTTACCGTAATGCAGACGGAGGCGATCTTTCACATTGGCCAATCCGAAGCCGTATCCATTCGAATTCCGATTCTCACCGGGTTTCAAGCCGACACCATTGTTCGTAATGAGGGCCCTTAACTGTTGCCCATGCCTGCGGATGACGATTGAAAGACTTCCGTCGCGGTCTAGTTTCGACAAACCATGAGCGTACGCATTCTCGACGATCGGTTGCAGGATCATGGCGGGCACCAGTGCATCGTGAAGTACGGGGTCGACCGAAAGCGTCCGCGTGACGCGCCCCGCGTATCTTTGGTCCTGCATGGCCAGATAGGTCTCCGTGAAATCGATCTCGTCGTGCAGGGGAATGAGCTGAACATCCCCGCGTTCCAGAGTCATACGCAGCAAGCTGCTCAAATGTTCCAGCATGGCGTCGGCGGAATCCACATCGCTGCGCATCAGGCTGGAAATGCTGTTCATCGTATTGAAAAGAAAGTGCGGGTTCAGCTGCATGCGCAACGCGGCAATCTTGGCGTTCGCCAATTGCGCCTGAAGTTGGACGGCAACCGTTTCCTTCTCCCGGAACTGCTGGTAATACCCGATGCCGCGGAAGAAAAAGAAAGCGCACCAGAAAATGGCCATGCTTTCCATCAAGTCGCCGCGGTAGTTCCACGCAACACGCTGCCAATATCCCATGGCCGGACGATCGATTGAGTAATGCGGAAAGAAGACAACCCAGATCATGGTCTCGATCAAGTAGGTTGCCAGGCTGACCGGAAGGAGGATCGTAAAAATCTGAAGGATGCTGGCCGTTTGAATGAACTGCTGGAAAAGCCGCCAAAGAACCCAGGCGATGATTCCCCACAAGAGATATTGCACGCCCCACGGTACGATCGCCTTCCAGAGCCCGATCTGGTAGCCCTCCACGTTCATGTGCCCCCATTGCTGCAGGGCGAAGAGCAGGCCCACAAGAGTGGAAGCAGTGATGAAAAACACGGGGTGCATCAGGATCGACCATTTGGGCGATTCCGGCGCACCCGCGCGTGGTACGAATTCAGTGGTTGGATTTTCCTGGTCGGGCACGAGTCTCCGTTCTTGACTCACGGCATCGCCTCTCGCGATGCCGTCAAGTTGTCACAAGATTGTTAAAGCTCCGCTGCAGCTAGGGCCCCGATCAACTCACCGGCAAAGAGAAGCCGGAAGGTTCACTCTGAATCCGCGCTATCAACGCCTTATCGCTGGGCAAATGCTATATCGATCCCCGCCTCGACAGGAAGCAACATCGCCGTGTGTCCGCCGTTTTCAGGAGCTGCCAATGCGTAGGCGGGGAAGCCGGTCTCATTCACTCCCTGTTTATAGACGAATTCAAGAACGGTATGGTGGCGCTGATGCCAATCCTTTGCTTGAGCAGTGATTTCTGCCGTGCGGTCAGCGCCCAGTTCGGCGGTAAGCCGCTGGAGATCGTTCTTGAGAAGCTTTTCCGCCTCGTCTCCGCCCTGCAGCACGGCAACACGGAATTGGAAGTACGCCGTGGATGCATCGCGTGGCGCGTCCTTACTGTCGCGCGCGAGCACGCCAAGAACCATCGACGAACTCCACGAGCCTGCATTCGCTGCATCGTTCAGGAGCGCCGGGGCCTCTCCTGGATTCTTCGCGAGATCCGGGTTCCTCTCGAGCAACAGTCCGAGCTGATACATCGCCGGAACATAACCCGCCTGCGCGGATTCCCGCAGCAGCGTTGCGGCCGTGCTCAGGTTGTGCTCGTGATTCGGCTCGGCGAAAAACAGCGATCCCATCACGTACTGCGCCTGGGGGTTGCGCAGTTCCGCACCCTTCGCGTACCAGCGCTCGGCCTCGGCGTCATTCTGCACCACGCCAATTCCGGAGTGATAGATTTCGCCTAGAAAGCAAGCCGCAAGCCCATTGCCCTTTGCAGCGGCTTCATGAAAGAGCGCGAAAGCTGTTTGCTCATTCTTCTCGACACCGTCTCCAAACAGATAGGCAATGCCTAGACTCGCCTTGGCGCTGACCTGCCCACTCGCGGCGGCAAGCTGAAACCAGTGAAAGGCGCGCACAGGATCCTTGGGAACGCCGATGCCAGCTTCGTATAGATAGCCGATCTCGAGCTGCGCCTGGGGATCGCCGGCTCCAGCCGCCTTTTCATACCAGAAGGCCGCGAGCTTCAAATCCTGCGGCAC
The DNA here is from genome assembly GCA_963713675.1 of uncultured Acidobacteriota bacterium. Classification (GTDB taxonomy): domain Bacteria; phylum Acidobacteriota; class Terriglobia; order Terriglobales; family Acidobacteriaceae; genus Telmatobacter. The sequence goes on along the minus strand of CAVQMV010000031.1, from coordinate 800,547 downwards.
GCCGTGTCCTGCAAGGTAGTTGCCGGCGAACTGGATCTGCTCCTGTAGGGTGCGCGGCTCAAATCCTGATGGCGTCGCCGGCACGTCGGGATCCTTAACTGGGTTAGCGAGCACGCTCGACGCCGTGAGAAGAAGGAGCGAGAGTACCGCGAGTGAGTGGACAGTGTGCCTGCGGGGATTGCTTTCGATCAGCTTCATGATTTTTCTCCAATGCGGTTGTGAGGTTCCGGGGAATCTCGGGGAATTATCGAACCTGCTCAACTGATGCCATTGTGACGGGCGATGATTCAGGATGTTATTTGATTTGAGTGGTTTACAGACACGCTTCGTCAGGCTGATACGGCTGCACAACTCGATTCAGACACCGTTGGTCACATCCGACATGCGATTCGTCACAATCTGAAAAAACTCGCGCGACGGTGATGACGCGGTTCATAGCAACCTCCTTCGGGGAATGTTTCGACCACCTCATATCGAGAGTCTGGAGCAGGTTTATCTATCTGTCCAATAGATTGACGTGATATATTGCATCTGTATTGGAGATTGATGTATGGAAGTCCGGCAGCTACAGATCTTTCGCACGCTCTCTGAAGAGTTGAACTTCACGCGCACGGCTGAAAAAGTGCACACTGTGCAGTCCAACGTGACCGCGCAGATCAAGGCGCTCGAAGAAGAACTTGGTATACCGCTTTTTGATCGCCTCGGCCGTCGCGTGGCCCTCACAGATGCGGGCCGCAACTTCCTGCCTTTTGCCTTGCAGGCCCTGGCGGCCATGGACCACGGTCAACGCGCTCTGCAAACCGGCGCTGAGCCGAGCGGGCCGCTGCACATCGGCGCCGCAGAGAGTCTGCTCACCTATCGGTTGCCCGAGGTACTGCGCGCATTCCGACGACACTTTCCGCACGTCGAACTCATCTTCCGTCCCTACTTGAATGCGACGATTGTGCTTGAACTGGAAGCCGGAAAGTTCGACATGGTGATTCACGGGCAGGATTTGCAGCACTCATCCAGCGTCAAGTCCACCCGCCTGCGCACCGAGCGAGTCCTCCTGCTGGCTGATGCCAGCCACCCGCTTGCCAGCCAACCCAAGGTAAAGCCTGCCGACCTGGCCGGACAGAATCTACTGCTGACGGAAACGGGATGCAGTTACCGGGAAAAACTCGACCGCGCGCTGGCACTTTCAAACATTCGCCCCGCCAACGTGACAGAGTTCCACAGCGTTGAGGCACTTAAGCAGTGCATCGCCCTCGGCATGGGAATCGGGTTGCTGCCGGAGATCGTGGTTGCCCGCGAGCTGCGCCAGAACCATCTCAAAGCGCTGCACTGGGCCGGTCCGTCACTCGACATCGACACGTATGTCCTGTGGCACAAAGACAAATGGATTTCCCCGGCCATGGCTGCCTTCATGGAATTGGTCAAAGAAAAATTGATGGAGACCGAACCTCGCCGAAACGGCAAAATATCGGCCTGATCGCGACGCGCGGCTATTTAGTATCCAGCGGCTTCCACGCTCCGTTGTCTTTGACGGCCAACTGCATGGGGCGCGGCGGGCCTTGGGGCGGAACTGTGACTTCGATCCAAAGTTCCTGGCCGGGCTTGAGCGGCAGCGGGCTTTGCGCTGTGTCGGAGATGAAAAAGTCGGTAGACGACTCAAGCTGCATCTGATTGCAGGGCGAGCCGGCAGCGCCCACCACTACTTCCCCCGCATTCGGGTCTTCAGTGCCCTCAATACGCACGGCGACGAGGGCGTTGTTGCCAGCCTTCAAGTTGGCACGAAACTCCACGTCATTGGGGCGCAAGACATACTGGCCCGGTTTGACGGCGCCAGTCACGTCGCGCGGGAAATTCGCGTTCCTGGCTGAGGGCAGCGTGCTTTGGCAGCCATCGACGACGAGTTGGAGCGCGAGATAGCGGCCGCGCATGGGCGATTGACGATCGAAGGCGGCGGCGCGGGTCCAGACGCGCGGGCAGGTCCAGCGCTGGTACAAATATTTGGCGGCGATGGTGGAAACCAGCGCCAACTGAATGATGAGCAACGCGAGCGAGGCGGCGGAGACGGTGACGCGGCCGATCTTCATTGTGCGCCTCGATTCTCGGCCGCGACGGACTCCGCCGCCGCGGCTCCGGTGAAAGTTTGCGGCGTTGAAGCCATGCGCGCCAGAATACGGCGCCGCATCTTCTCGAGCGCCCATCCGCCAGCCAGGAAGAGAATGCCGAGGCCGATGAGGCCCAGGGCGCGGTAGTGTTCGCTGTAGATGTCGCTGAAGTAGAACCAGAGCACGGCAACGGCGAACCCCACAATGCCCAGATTGACCAGCGCGCGCGAAAGCAGACGCACGCCCCACCAGCAGAGAAAGACGGCGAAAGCGGCCACCAATGCGTGGGCCGCGAGATTGGGGCGAGTGCCCGTAAGGACGCCGTTGACTCCATTGAACTGGCGGAAGGTTTCGCTCCATGTGGAGTAGCACCACGGCAGCGCAATCACGAATCCGATTGCCGCGGCAATGGGAACCAGGCCCTTTGTGACCGTGAAATGCGACGATGAGGAGCGGCACGGCGGCGATGGCGATCCAGGCCCAGACGCGGATGCCGAAGGGGATGTAAGTCTGATTGGAGGAGAAGGAGACCCAGCCGGCAAGCATGGCCGTGATGCCGCCGACGGCGGCGGCAGCGCTGACAGCGAGAAGGACTCCCTGCACCGCCTTGCGCCGCGAGCCGGCAAAAAAAGTGAGGTAGAGAATGGCCCAGACAAAGAAGAGCCGGCCCGTGTAAACGGAATCGCCGATGTGCCCGTCGATGCGAAAGGCGAGTTCGCGAAAAGATCCACGCGGGCAGCAGCAGAAGCGCGAGTGTCTGTTGCGCCTGATCGCGCAACAACGCCCAGCCGGCGAAGGCGGCCAGCGCCCAAAGCAGCACTGCGGCCGGCCAGTGATCCTGAATGTTGAAGATCTGGCCGACGAGCGCGATGGCTGCGCCGGTGGAGATGGTGCCCACGGCATGGAGTGCGACGGAGAAACTTTCAAAGCTGCTCCGGCTGAGGCCGCCGGCGATGTGGAAGACGGCGACCATGGCGATGACGAGCAGGTAGCGCTCGCCGGGACCGAGCTGGTCCCAATGCGCGGAGACAAAGAGCACTACGCCACAGGCCAGAAGAATGGCGCCGAGAATGAGCCCCGTGACCACCAGCCACTTGAGGCCCGCAGGACTCGCGGCAGGCGTCGTGGCCTGGACAGCAGATTGCCCGCCGGAGGACGCGGAGCTTTGCGCTTCGAGGGCGCGAATGCGGGCGGCTGTATCCGCATCGAGGACGCCGGCCGATTGCCAGCGTTTCAGTAGCGATTCGATTTCTTGCATGGTGATGTGGACAACATCATAGGCGCTCTGGAGTGGGCAGTAAAGTGTGAAGAAATGAACAAGTGAAGCGCGGAAACCGGCGACAGCGGCCGCTGATTGCGAATGCCCTGGTCAGTCGTTCGCCATGCCGGCGAAGGTAAGGCGGCGGGCCTTGATGTCGCGCATCGGCGGCTGGCCGAAGAAGCGGCTGTACTCGCGATTGAATTGGCTGGCGCTTTCATAGCCCACTTCGAAAGCGGCGCTGGCGGCATCGAGGCCGTCGTTGAGCATGCGCTCGCGCGCCACATGCAAGCGCAACTGCTTTTGGTACTGAATGGGGCTCATGGCGGTGAGCGAGCGGAAGTGGTGGTGCAGCGTGGAGACGCCCATCTGCGCCATGTCTGCGAGCTCTTCCACGCGCAGCGGCTTGGCGTAGTTCGTGCGCAGCCAGGTGACGGCCTTTGCCGTGCGATGGCTCTGCTCACCCAGCGTGGCGATGGCGCGCAGATGCTTGCCTTGCGGGCTGCGCAACAGGCGGTAGATGATTTCGCGATGGATGAGGCTGCTGAGAAACGCGATGTCCTGAGGCGAGTCAAGAAGATCGATGAGCCGCAAACAGGCGTTGAGCATTTCGAACGAAGTGACGCCGACGGAAATGCCTCGTGCGCTGGCTGGCTCCTCGGATAACAGAAACTCTTCCTGGCTCAGGATGCTGCGCACGGCGGGCATTTCCAGGCCGATCATCAAGCCGAGCATCGGCTTCTCCGGCGTTGCCGCCACCACCTGGCTCACCACCGGCATATCAATGGTGGAGAGCAGGAACGACGAACCATCGCAGAGATACGATGTGGCGCCGACATTGATGCGCTTCTGGCCCTGCACAAAAACAACCAGCCTGGGATCGTAGGCGGCCGACGTGCAGGCGGTGGGCGTGGATTGGCGATAAAGGCTCAAGCCGGGCACGCCCGTTGCCAAAACGCCTTCACTGCAACGTAGGGCAATTTTGCGCGCCAGCGCGGCGCGCGCTCCCGTCACGCGTGGATCTTCGATGTATTTGTCCTGGACGGCCTGCTTCTGCTTCGCCACTTGTAACCCCTGCTTAACAATTTCCAGCCTACGCCGGAAATTGCGCGATTGTGCATAAACATCTGCGCGACAGCAGAAATAGGCAATAAAAAAGCAGGATCAGGATACCGCCGGATGACTTTCGTTCCGTAGTCTTGGAATGAAGAAATCGATGCGACGGCTGACTCTGCCGCGCATCTCAATGTCATCAACAATTGCCCAAAGGGCTGAGGTGATTTCATGTCTACATCCAAAGCGTATTCCGCGGCCAGCGCTACATCGCCGCTTGCCTCCTCCACGATCGCGCGGCGCGATCCCGCCGCAGACGACGTCGAAATCGAGATTCTCTTTTGCGGCGTCTGCCATTCAGATCTTCACCAGGTGCGCAACGAATGGAACGACGTAATGCCCACCGTGTATCCGTGCGTTCCCGGTCACGAGATTGTGGGCCGCGTGAGCAAAGTGGGCCCGTCCGTGACGAAGTTCAAGGTGGGCGACCTGGCCGCGGTGGGCTGCATGGTCGACTCCGACGGCACTTGTCCCCAGTGCAAGGCGGGTCTCGAGCAGTACTGCCCGAATTTCACACTCACTTACAATTTCCCTGACAAGCACTTGGGCGGCGTGACCTACGGCGGCTATTCCGACAGCATCGTGGTCAAGGAGCATTTTGTGCTGCGCGTTTCGTCGAACCTGGACCTGGCGGGCGCCGCGCCGCTGCTGTGTGCGGGCATCACGACTTACTCGCCGCTGCGCCATTGGGGTGTGACCAAAGGCAAGAAGGTAGGCGTGGTGGGCCTCGGCGGACTGGGCCACATGGGCGTGAAGTTTGCCCATGCGCTGGGCGCGCACACGGTGGTCTTCACCACCTCGCCGGGAAAGAAAGACGACGCGTTGCGCCTGGGCGCCGATGAAGTAGTGCTTTCGAAAGACGCGAACGAGATGGCGAAGCATGCGGGCAGCTTTGACTTCATCCTTGACGCGGTGGCTGCGCAGCACGACATCAACGCCTACATCGGCATGCTTGCACGCGACGGCAATCTCACCATGGTGGGTGCGCCCGACAAGCCGCTGCCCGTCAGCGTCTTCTCGCTCATCATGGGCCGCCGCAGCTTCTCCGGTTCGGCCATCGGCGGCATTGCCGAAACCCAGGAGATGCTGGACTTCTGCTCGGTGCACAACATTGTTGCCGACGTCGAAGTGATCCCGATCCAGAAGATCAATGAAGCCTACGTGCGATTGGTGAAGTCGGATGTGAAGTATCGCTTCTCGATCGACATGGCGTCGCTGAAGTCGGAATAGTGGCCCGGCCGCGGCGCTCCACATCAGAGAGCCGCGGCCCCAAACCGACACAGGAAGTAGAAAGGGATTCTTATGCAAAAACGCACATTGGGAAAAAGCAAATTGGGAGTTTCGGCATTAGGCCTCGGCTGCATGGGCATGAGCTTCTCGTATGGCGCGCCGAAGGACGAGCATGAGATGATCACGCTGATTCACGCGGCCGTGGATCGCGGCATCACCTTTTTCGATACCGCTGAGGTCTACGGCCCATTCACGAATGAGGTGCTTTTGGGCAAAGCGCTCAAGCCGGTGCGCGACAAAGTGGTGATCGCCACCAAGTTCGGCTTCAATCTGAACCCCGACGGCAGCCCCGGCTGGCAGGGCTTGAACAGCCGGCCCGAGCGCATCAAGCAGGTGGCCGACGCGTCGCTCCAGCGACTGCAGACGGACGTGATCGATCTCTTCTACCAGCATCGCGTGGATCCGGACGTACCGATTGAAGACGTGGCGGGCGCGGTGAAGGATCTGATCGCGGCCGGCAAGGTGAAGCACTTCGGACTCTCGGAGCCGGGCGTCGGAACCATTCGTCGTGCGCATGCCGTGCTGCCCGTTACAGCGGTGCAAAGTGAATACTCCCTATGGTGGCGGAAGCCGGAGGCGGAAGTGATTCCGACGCTCGAAGAGCTTGGCATCGGACTGGTACCGTATAGCCCGTTGGGCAAGGGGTTCCTGACGGGAAAGATCGATGAGAACACCAAGCTGGGGAGCAATGATTTCCGCAGCTCGTTGCCGCGCTTCCAGCCGGAAGCAATGAAGGCGAATCAGGCTGTCGTCGACCTGCTGAACGCGATAGGAAAGAAGAAGAACGCAACTCCGGCGCAGATTGCGCTGGCGTGGCTACTCAAGCAGAAGCCCTGGATTGTTCCGATTCCCGGCACGACGAAGCTGTCGCGCCTTGAAGAAAACATCGCAGCGGCTGCCGTGGAGTTAACGGCGGACGACCTCAGCGAGATCAACGAAGCTGCCGCGAAGATTACGGTGGAGGGCGCGCGCTATCCTGAAAAACTGGAGCAGATGACCGGGCGGTAAGCGGCTGCATCTGAGACATACAGGAGAGAAACATCATGGAGATCAAACGAGCGGGTACGACACCTTCGGGCGAGGGGCCGGCGGATTGGTTCACGGGCACAGTGCGCATCGATCCGCTGCTGGCAGCGCCGGAGCCCGCGCGGGTGCAGGGCGCAAGCGTGACCTTCGAGCCAGGCGCGCGGACGGCTTGGCATACGCATCCGCTGGGACAGACGCTGATTGTGACGGCGGGTTTCGGCCGGGCGCGGCGCTGGGGCGGGCCGGTAGAGGAGATCAGGCCGGGCGACGTGGTGTGGTTTGCTCCCGGTGAGAAACACTGGCACGGCGCCGCGCCGACCACCGCCATGACGCACATCGCCATCCAGGAAAAGCTCGACGGCAAGACCGTTGACTGGCTGGAACACGTGAGCGACGAACAATACGGTGGTTGATTCGCGCGGGGAACGGTTAGACTACCGGTACGCCGATTCGGGCCCCTATTCCGTTACCCAACGGATTGTGATCGACGCCGCAAGTTGCGGCCAGGGCGATGTTGCAAGTCCCGATGCGGTATCCCATTAAAGGAGATCGAATATGACTGACAAGTCCATCGTGACCATGGGTAAACATTCGATAACCTGGTCGAAGGCAATGAGCGCTCTGATCATTTTGGCAGGAGCTTTGGCCATCGCTGTGCCCCCGGCAGCGGGAATCGCGGCAACGATTCTGATCGGCTGGCTGCTCGTGTTCGCCGCTGTGGCGCACTTTGCTTTCGGCTGGCATACCCGCGAAGTGGGCGGGTTAGTTTGGGGAATTCTTCTGGGGCTTGCCTATCTGATCGCGGGGATCTACATACTGATCCATCCCGTGGCCGGATTGGCCGTGCTGACCCTTGGTCTGGGAGCCTACCTCTTTGCGGAAGCGATTCTGGAATTTGCGCTGGCGTGGAAGATGCGGCCGGTGGGGGGATCGGGGTGGCTGTTCTTCGATGGCGTGGTGACGCTGTTTTTTTCCATTCTGATCTGGAGGACCTGGCCGGCGAATAGCGCATGGGTCATCGGCACAGTGGTTGGAGTCAGCATGGTCTTCAGCGGCGTGTCGCGCCTCGGAGTGCTGGCGGCAGCGAAGCACCTTCATTCCCAGACGGCCTGAATATATAGCGGTGCGGGCAAGCGCACAATGAGGCGCCGGCGCGACAAACCAACGCAGCCGGCACCATAAGTGTTCCCTGCCCCTGCGCCGAAAACCTTTAAGGAATGCAAACGTGGCAACTTTGATCCCACTTGGAGACGCGTCACGACAGTCGCGCCGCTTTGCCATCGTGACGCTGTTGATCATCCTGACCAACGTGTACGTGTTTCTGCGCGAGTTGGTCGAGGGCGATGCGTTCGTCGCGCGCTGGGCGCTGATCCCCGCGAACATTGAGCACGGCCGCAGCCTGGTCACGCTCGTGACCGGCACGTTTTTGCACGCGGGGTGGCTGCACATCGCGGGCAACATGGTGTTCCTGTGGGCGTTTGGGCCCAGGATTGAAGACGCCATGGGCCGCGTTCGCTACCTGGTGTTTTATTTGATTGGCGGCGTAGTCGCCATGCTCGCGCAGGTGGCGGGGAGCCCCAGTTCGCATGTGCCCTGCCTCGGCGCGAGCGGCGCCATCGCGGCGGTGATGGGCGCGTTTATCGTCATGTTCCCGCGCGACCGCATCCGGTCGTTCGTCTGGATCCTTATTTTTATTCGCGTCACCTACATTCCCGCGGTGTGGCTCATCGGGGTGTGGTTCCTGATTCAACTGTGGAACGCAGGCGCGGTGGCCGGTGTGCAAACGGGAGGCGTAGCGTATCTCGCGCACGTGGGCGGCTTTCTGTTTGGAGTTGTGACCGCGCGGCTGTGGAGGCGAAAGGCAGCGATCAGCTATTAGCTTTCAGCTGTCAGCTTGCGGCGGGGGCTTCGGCCGTGGGCCACAAGCCGACTCTCCACTAGCAATTCTTGCTCGCCGGTGTCGCGCTTTGCTTGGGCACACAACCCGAGCCGACATACAATACAGGACTTGGAACATTCCCGGAGGGTAAATGGCCCGCAGATCAGTTCTGGTCATCGTTTGCCTCACACTTTTGTCCGGCGCGGCCTGCCTCGGTGAATCCATCGTTGTCAATAGACTGGCACTCCTGCAAACACGGCTGATTCAAACAACGAAAGGTATCGGCACTGTTTTTGTTGTGAATGTCGACAACCGCGAATACTGGGTCACCGCGAAGCACCTCTTCACGGGCATCGAGAATGCGCCCCCCGGCGTCTTCATGACGAAGACTGTGCAGGCCAACATCCTGTTGCCTTTCAGTAAAGATGAAATGGATCAAGACAAGAAGTGGGTAACGGTCACATTCACAACCATCGATCCCGGCAAAGACATCGATATCCTGGTGCTTGCGCCCGACCATTCTCTGACCAAGTATTTGCCCCCGGAGAGCATGAAATTGGCCAGCGACGCCGACCCTACCGATGAACACGCGCTCGTGCCCATTGGGGGTGATTGTGACTTTTTGGGCTACCCTTACGGCAGCGGCTGGAGAGCGAGCATGCCCTTCTACACCTTAAACAAAGGTGCAAAACCGGGTGACAACGGCAAGTTCACCATATCGCAAACTACGAAAAACATTGAATGGGCCTGGGCGCCCTTCGTAAAACGCTGCACTCTTTCCGCCTCCATGGTCCAGAACGGCATGACGGTCTTCGTCCTCGACGGAATCAATAACCTCGGCTTCTCCGGCGGCCCAGTGGTGACAGGAAACGGTACGTCACTGGATGTCTTCGCGGTAGTCTCCAGCTTCCACGCTGAGCCGCTGGAAGTTCTGCCCGCACCCGAACCAGGACAAGCCTACGTAAGTCCAATCCCTCCCCCGCCTCCGCTGCCGGGACAAAAATCCAAACAGCAACCCAGGCAAGTCGTCGAATCGAACTCCGGACTAATCCTGGCCTACGACATCACTCCCGCGCTCAAAGCAATTCACGACAACCCAATTGGCCCACCGCTTGCCAATCCGAACGGAAACGTAAAGTAACCGCACTTAATTCCCCAATCAAAAGCGGAACATCATTCGACCTGTCTTCAATACCGTTTCGTCAATCCGGGCGCGGTTTGGGTCTCGCAGGCAAGCAGTCCCGTCAAACAATCGTGAAAGGCGGGTGTTCCGTTCCAATGCCGCAGTCAACCTCCGAAGAGCGCGTCCAGAAACGGTTAACAAGTTCCCTCAAGCTGCGCCACTATTCCATGGCGTTTTCAGCAGTGTGGCTCGTTTTGCTCATGGCTCTCCCGTTCGCCGATGACGACTCAAAGACGTATATATTGATCTTTTTCTTCCTGGCAATCTTTGCCGGCAGCATCCCCTCCCTGATCTCGCTCAAGCGCAGACGTTCGGTGGTGATTTGGGTTCGCCGCTTCCATCGTGGCGAGCAATCGCGCATGGAGCAGCAGTTTCTCGAAGGCGCGGTGAATCCCTGGGGGAAGCTGATTACCCTGGCTGACTCCAACATTCATTCTGCCTCAGCTTCTCGCGCCGCCATTTGGATTACGGTCATCATGGTCGGTGGTATAGGTTTGGCTGCGGCGCTGGGGCTTGTTCCTCCGTTTGTTCTTTACCCGACTCTTGGCTACGCAGGCTTCATGCTCTTGAGCTGGATGCGCCAAGGGAAAGTTGGATTGAAATCCGACGACTGGACGAAGAAGCTGGACCTCGTGAAAAAGTCGCGCTCTTTGATTGCGTCGGGATTAAGCGGCACGGTGTTGAACTGCCCGGTCGATACCGACCGCTGGCGCGAAGTGATCCAGATCCTTGCTCCCGTGGTGGATGCGGCCGTCATCTCCGTGCCTGAGAACACACCGCATGTGGAGTGGGAGTTGGCGACCTTGAGAGCCGCACTCGGTGACGGCAAAATCATCGTTCTTACTGACGCCGGCAATCCCCCGGCTGTTGCCACGGAGATGTTCCCCGTGATCGAGGTTCCGAAACCCGTCGGGTGGTGGCACGACTATCGCGTGTCCTATTTCGGCCCGGCGTGGGCGGGTGCGATGAAGACTGTGCTCAGGGCGATCGAGAATGATCGCCCAGGGCCAGAGGGCAACTAGAGTCGCCCAAGTCCTTCCTTGCTGTCTTGTCACGGGAGTAAGGGGCACGAACGTATTACGCCCGCCGCTTCTAAGTGTGAGGAGGGTTGTGAAAATTCGGGATTTTCTTTTTTGCGAAATGCATCTCTTGTAGTCCCTCGAGGTGCAATCTTCCTTTTGCCTTCAGATCCAATAGCCCGGCGGCATCAAACTTGTACTTTTCTCCGTCCGGAGCGGTCGCAATATAGAGATCGGCTCCGCGGCCAGATGAATCAACTGTCACCGGGATGCCCTGTGCCTTCAATTCCGCGATCGCGCCAGCTACTTCCTTATCCATGTTCTCTCCGCCTCTCACGCACATTCTAACGAAAAAAGCCTGCTCATCACCGGGCTTTCAACGCGGGTTCGATTGTGGATTCAAACTGACTCACAACGCGCGTTTCCTCGCCGGACGACGTGCGGCCTTCTATCATTAGTGGTATGCGCTTCGATATCGTGACGATCTTTCCCGGATTCTTTGAGAGCGTGTTTGCGCAGGGGATCGTGCGCCGCGCGCAGACCGAGGGATTGGTCGAGATCCGGCTGCACGATTTGCGCGAATTTACGCACGACCGACACCGCACGGTGGACGACCGACCGTTTGGCGGCGGCGAAGGGATGGTGCTGAAGCCGGAGCCGCTGGCGGAGGCGCTCGCTTCTCTCGGTGTCAAACCAAAAGCAGCAGCCGAGGGACTTGGAACCAGGGACGCAAGGACTAGAGTGATTCTGCTCTCTGCGCAAGGCAGGGTCTTCACGCAGGCGGTGGCGCGGGAGCTGGCCGGACTGGAGCGCGTGGTACTGATTTGCGGACGGTACGAAGGCGTGGACGAGCGGATCAACGAACTCTACTGCGACATGGAGCTCTCGATCGGGGATTATGTCCTGAGCGGAGGCGAGCCGGCGGCGGCGGTGGTGGTGGACGCGACCATGCGGCTGATTCCGGGCGTGCTGGGCAACGAAGCCTCGAGCGAATTTGAAAGTTTTGGCGTCGCGGACGTGGAGATCGACGTGGATGTGAAGGGGGTTCCGCGGTCGCAGCATGGGGCGGGAGGATTGCTGGACTATCCACATTACACGCGGCCGCCGGAGTTTGGGGGACTTGAGACCCCGCAAGTCCTGATGAACGGGGACCACGCCCAGATCCGGCGCTGGCGGCGCGAACAGCAGCTGAAAAAGACCCTGAGAAACCGGCCGGAGCTGCTGGAGCGGGCGGCGTTGAGCGCCGAAGACCGGCGGACGCTGGAAGCGCTGCGGGAGATGAAGGACTGAGGAAGCACGGCCTTCGAATTGCGCGTACGGACCCGGCAGTGCGCGTCCGCATAGCGCGAATAAGGTCTGGTGTATCCTGTTCTCGCCATCAATTTGCGAAACCGGAGAGGCGGCAAACATGATTCGTACTGGTAGTTTCTTCGCATGTCTACTGCTCGGCGCCGCGGTGGCCGCCGTGGGGCAAACCCGCGACCAGAACTGGGAAAAGTGCAAGGCTGACGATCCCGATACCAGCATCGCCGGCTGCACTGCGCTTATCCAGGCCGGTCAGGAAACACCGGTCGACTTGGCCAGCGCTTACTTCGACCGCGGCATCGCCTACCGTGACAAAAAGGAATACGACCTGGCTTTGCAGGATCTGGATCAGGCGCTGAAACTGAAGCCGGACTTTGCCGGCGCGCTGAACACGCGGGGCAATGTTTATAGCGACAAGGGCCAGGTCGACCGCGGCATGGCCGACTACGACGATGCAATCCGCATCGATCCGAACTACGCGCTGGCCTACTATAACCGCGGCAACGGCTGGGGCGACAAGAAAGAGTGGGACAAAGCCATCGCCGATTACGACGTGTACGTGCAGAAGGCGCCCACCGATCCCGATGGCTTTAATAACCGTGGCCATGCCTACATGATGCAGGGCGACTACGACCGCGCTCTCGCGGATTACCAGGCCGCCCTGCGCGTCGATCCCAATCACGCATTGGCGACCTACAACACCGGCGTAGTGAATAGCGACAAGAAGGAGTACGCGGAGGCAGTGACCTGGTTTACGCGCTACATCGCGCTCCAGCCCAATGATCCGGATGGGTATGAAAGCCGCGGTAACGCCTATCGGCACCAGAGCCAGTTCGATGAAGCGATCGGCGAATACAACCATGCGTTAAAAGTGAAGGCGGACTATCCGCTGGCCTATTACTATCTCGGCCTCACCGACGGTCTCGAGGGCCAGTACGATACCGCGATCACCACCATGGGCAAGTACATCGCAATGGAACCGAAGGATTCGGACGGATTCGCGGTGCGTGGCCTGGAGTATTACGAGAAGGGCCAGTACCCGCTGGCGATCACGGACTTCGACAAGGCCCTGGAACTTCAGCCCAACCGGCAATATGCCTTTCTGGAGCGGGGATCCGCGCATTTTCTGGCCGGGCAGTACAGCCAGGCTACGGCGGATTTCGAACTCGCCATCGGCGCCGATGCCACCACTTCCACGGCGGTTTACGCGGCGTTGTGGCTGCATATGGCCAAGTCGCGGATGCATACGGCGGGTAACGAGGAACTGCAAGAGGTAGCGCAGAAGGCAAACCTGACGTACTGGCCTGGGCCGGTGCTGAAGTACTACCTGGGGCAGATAACGGAAGACGATCTGATGGCCGCGGCCGCCGATCCCGATCCGGAAACCCACGTGGGCCGTGCTTGCGAGGTAAATTTCTACGTCGGCGAGAATGCGCTGGCGCATCAGAAGCGCACCACGGCGCTCACGCGCTTCCACGCCGTGCAAAGCAGCTGCATCAAGGACTACGTTGAGTACGGCGGGGCGCTGGCGGATCTAAAGCACGCGACGGGGGCTCCGGCGACGCCAGCAAAACCTGCGACTGCGCCGGCCGACATGAAACACACGGCATCGGTCCTGGCGAAGGCTGCGACTACGCCGGTCAACACGATTGCCGGACCTGTCGACGAGCACGATAACGGCAAGGAGACCGAGGCCAAGTAGAAGAGCGCGGGCAGTGGATTGCCCGCAGGACTCACGCTGCCGGCGGCTGAGGATGTTGAGATGCCAGGGCCTGTTCTATAACTGGCCCTGGCATTTCTTTGTTCCGTGGCAGATAAACGAGCGAGGGTAATCGCCCATGTTAGCGGGTGACGTTCACGGTCAGGTTGAGATCGACGGCCGTGGGCTGGCTGTCGACGGTGCCGGGACGGAAGTGGAACTGGCTGACGGTTTCGACCACGCGTGCGTCGACAAACGGGCTGAATGACTTGACGACCTGGATGTTCTCGGGGTCGCCTTTGGCGTTGACGGTGAGGGAGAGTTGGACCTGGGCGTCCGCGGGTACGAGGTCGAAGGAGAAGCCCATGGGGAGAGAGAGTACGGGGGAACCGATAAGAACGGGTGCAATGACGCCGGTGCTGATGCGCACCGGGGTTGGGGCAGTAGCGTCGTCCACGGGCGTGCTGGCTTTTGCCACTGCGGGAAGGAACAGTGAGGGGAGCAGAAGACTGGCTGCAAGTATCCGGCGCATATGAAACCTCCATGGCGACGATAGTCACCTTTATCATTTTTATCCAAGAAATATACGATTGTCAAGAATAAAATATAATTCATTGATTCTTAAGGAGTTGATCTTCCTGAAATGTCTATTTTTCATGAGATTGTGAATCTTTGAAGAATTCTTGCGCAGAAGAATGGCCGAACGCGTGGCGGCGCGGTCAAGAAAGAAGATGCGGCGGAAATTAGGCGGTAGATCGGCGGGAATGAGCGGCGCGAAGGCCTGTTTATTTATTTGAAGGGCTGAACCGGAGCGGGCTGCGCGGCACCGACCTGGCCTGCGGCGATGGCGGCAACGTAGTAGTTTTCGCCGCAGATAGGCACGCCCGCAAGGCGGCGGAGCATGCAGAGTTGGCCGGTGTGGGTGAGGGCGTCGGCGATGGGGCCCTGAAATAGGCGCTCAATGGGCGCGTTCAGTGCTGAATTCGACGCGAGGAAGGCATCGAAGGCGCCGAGTGCGGCGAAGAATCGCTGCTGCTCCTCGGGCCACGAAAGCGGCTCGGAATTGTGCCAGGCCGGGCTTCCCTTCACCATCGAGAGCGCCCAATCGAACAGATCGCCCATGTGGGCAAGGATCTGGACGGGCCGGCGGCCAGCGCCGTCGAAGTCAGCGAAGGACGCGGGCGCGTTTTCGAGGGCCCGCGCGGTGCGGTAGGCGAGAGTGGCGAGGGTATGCCAGAGCAGGTCGGATTGCGAGTCCATGCGGAAAATATAGCGCAACTCGCAGCCCGGAAGGGACTGAATATGCACGCCAAATCCGCCCGGTAGGGGGTGCTGCTGATTGAGAGCAGAGGGATTAGGCACGGCCGGGAATCTTTGATAAACTGAATATTCTGCGTTGCTTCGCAGGAATCACTCCAGAAAGTCCATCGTAGGAAGAATCATGTCAATCCATCCCGTAATGCAGCGCCTGGCTGACAAGCTGAAGCGCACCGATTTGCCGGAGTTTGTGCCCGGCGACCAGATTCGCGTGCAAGTGAAGATCAAAGAAGGCGATAAAGAGAGGTTGCAGGCCTTTGAGGGCCTGGTGATCGCCATCAACAAGGGCCCCCAGGGCACGTTCACCGTGCGCAAGATGAGCTTTGGGCAAGGGGTGGAACGCATCTTCCCCTTCAACTCCGGTGTCGTCGATAAAGTGGACCTGGTGCGCAGCTACAAAGTGCGGCGCGCCAAGCTGTTCTACCTGCGCGGATTGCGCGGCAAGGCTGCGCGCCTGAAGGAAGTGGATCGCGCGACCGGCAAAGTCAGGGCGTAGACGCAGTTCCTGGTTCGCAATGACGAGCAAAGATCATTGAATAAAAGACAAAAGCCCCGGCTTCGGCCGGGGCTGTTGCTTGTTGAGATAACCGCTGCAACTCCCAGATTTTTATAGAGAGAATCACTCTATAATCCTGGCATCTGAATGAAACAGGACTCCTTCAAGATCGAAGTGACGGATGATGTTGTGGACGCGGCCTGGGACGACGACTCTTCTACGACACAAAGCATTGTCGCGGCAGTACTGTTAACTGGATTGGCCATGGCCTTGTCGTATTACTTCTTATTCCGAGGCGGAGAGGATCCGGGCCTCGTGACGTTCGTTCTCGCCAATCCCACCTTGTACCATGATGACGTTGCAGCGTTCTATGTGAAGGTGATTGGCATCGCCCTATGCTCCACTATCTTTGCGTTAATTTTTATTTATGGGCTCCGCCTCATTTTTCCTTTCGGCGACCGCCTGCATTGCGACCGCTCAACATTTACGATTTCGAAGGTTGCATTCTGGAGTTTTGGAAAGCGCTGGAAGACGCAATCCGTCCCGCCATCAAAGGTCACTCTGGCCCGCTATGGTGTGGTTTCGAAGGGAAAGAGCGGAGAGACTTTTGGAATCATCGTCGATGTTTGCGGTAAACGCTGGAAGGTGTTTGAATTCATCGATGCTTCTCATGCCAAACCGATCTTGCAGGGACTGAGCAAAATGGGCGTCAAAGTCCATCTCATCGATGATGTGGCCGAATAGGCGCCGGAAAATTATCCAATCGTAGAAGCCCTTAGAAGTGCGCTCCGCAGTTGATTTTCGGTCCCTTTGATCCCCGCCGACACACCTTATACACTCTCTCCATGCGAATTCCCCGATGGTTTCTCACAGTTCTTGCGGTGGTGTTGTGCGCAGCCAGTGGCATTGCGCAGCAGCCGCAGCATCTCTTCTTCCGCGTGACGCTGGGGCCGCAGTTCACTGCGCCAACCTCCGGCCGCATGCTCATCTTCGTCACGGCCGGCAGCGGGGCTGAGAAGGTCGACGAAAATCCCTTCAGTCCGACATCGGTTTATGTCGCAGCCAAGGAGGTGCCGAACCTGGCGCCCGGCGCGTCGGTTGACGTAGATACCGACGACATCGCGTTTCCTGAAGGCTTCTCGTCGCTCAAGCCCGGCGACTACCAGGCACAGGCGGTACTCGACGTCGGCCACACGTACGCTTACGCGGGGCGCGCGGTTGGCGACCTGGTCAGCGAAGTGCTTCCGCTGGCGGCCTTCCATCCCGGAACCGACCCCGAGCCGGTGCTGGTGCTGAACACCATCGTGACCGAAGGCCCGGCGCCGCACCTCGCGCCCGAGTTTATGGCCCACGCGCACCTTGAGGACTTGACCAGCCCCGCGCTCACAGCATTTTTCGCACGGCCCGTGCACGTGCGTGCGTGGGTGGTTCTGCCGCCGGACTACGACGAGCATGCCGAGGCTCACTACCCCACCGTGTACTGGACGCACGGATTCGGCGGCAATCTTGACTACGCGGAACAGTACGGCTCCTCGATCTACCTGCGAATGGTGAAGGGTCTGATGCCGCCCATGATCTGGGTGATGCTGGACGAATCGTCGGCAACCGGCACGCACGAATTTGCCGACTCAGCAAACAATGGACCGTGGGGCAAGGCGCTGACGACGGAATTCATCCCCTCTCTCGAAAAGAAATACAGGATGGACGCACGACCGAGCGGACGATTTTTGCAGGGCCACTCCTCGGGCGGCTGGGCCACGCTCCAGTTGCAGATCAATTACCCGGAGGTATTCGGCGGCACGTGGTCGACGTCGCCCGACCCGAGCGATTTCCACGACTTCACCGGCATCGATCTGTATGCTCCGCACGCAAACATGTATCACCGCGCCGACGGCACGGCGTATCCGCTTGTCCGCGACCACGACAAAGTCTTGAGCACGACGGAGCAGTTTGCCCATGACGAGACGGTGCTCGGCGCATACGGCGGGCAATTTACGTCGTTTGAATGGGTGTTTTCGCCGCGCGGCAGCGATGGGCGGCCCTTGCCCATGTTCAACCGCGCGACAGGAGACGTGGACGCGAATGTGGTGGCTTACTGGCGCGACCACTACGATCTGGCGAATATTGTGACCACGACGTGGGCCGAGCGCGGACCACTGCTGCGCGGCAAGATCCACGTAACTGTGGGCACCGCGGACACGTTTTATCTGGATGGAGCAGCCCACAAGATGGATACGGTCTTGAAGGGGCTTCATGCCGGCGCGCATTTCACCTACATTCCCGACCGCACGCACTTCGACCTGTACGTGATGCAGGTCAACGGCAAGGAGGATCGCGGAGGACTTCTGGACGTAATCGCGACGGAGATGTATGCCGTGGCGCGGCCAGGGAACGCGTGGGCGCCCGCCGCACAGCCGCCTGCTGGAGGTCCTCAATGACGATTGCAACGACTCCCGCGCCGCCTTATTACGCGGTGATCTTCACATCCCTGCGCACCCCGGGCAAGAACGGATACGGGAAGATGGCGGAGGCGATGGAAACGCTGGCCGCGACGCAGCCCGGGTTTCTCGGCATTGAATCTGCACGCGACGGACTGGGAATCACGGTCTCCTATTGGGGCAGCCCGGAAGCGATTGCGGCGTGGAAGGCGAACGCGGCACACCTGGTGGCGCAGCAACAAGGGCGCGCGACCTGGTACGAAGAGTTCAAGGTGCGCATTTGCCGGGTGGAACGCGACTACGCATTTGCGCGCGAGTGAGCCATTGCGTCGCACTCGTTTGCCTTTGCGGGATTCGCTTAGGCCTCACACATATTTCTCGGGAAGCACTGGCGCGGCCGGTTACACTTCCGAAGAACACTAGCGAACCACTTCCCCCGAAATCGACCCGCTTCCCACCCCAAAAGGAGAGTCCATGAGCACGCCCGCAGCAGAACCCTTTCTGAATACGCGCAATGACGAAGCCTCCCGGTTCCTTGGGCTGCCCACATTAGTTCGGTCAACCGGTGAAACCACCAATGGCGGGATGGGCTTGATCGAGCATTGGGATATGCCCCCGGGATGGGAGACTCCTTATCACACGCATCACCGCGAGGACGAGGCGTTTTACGTGCTCGAAGGCGAGGTAGCCTTCGTCTGCGCCGGAAAGTGGTTGAAGGGTACAGCGGGGGCGTTTGTGTTCGGGCCGCGTGAGATTGCACACGGGTTCAAGGTCATCGGCAACGTCCCGGCGCGGATGCTGATTTTGAACACGCCGCCAGGCTTTGAGAATTTTGTGCTGGCGCTGATTCAGCCCGCGTCGGCTCCGCCCTCGCCGCCCGATATGCAAAAGCTGGTTGAAACCGCGGCCCGATTCGGAATTGAAATCCACGGCCCACTGCCGCAAACGCCGAGCGAATGGGAGTAGAGCAGCCGGGACGCCGGCGATTGCGTCCGGCTTTTCCACCAGGTGGTTCCCTGCTCATTCTTATACTTTCAGCATGGCCTCGGCTCCAATCTGCGGATGGAAGCTGGAGAACGCCGCGCGGCGGTGCGGTGCCGCGCGCATTGCCGGACTGGATGAGGTGGGGCGCGGGCCGATGTTCGGGCCGGTTGTGGCGGCCGCGGTGATTCTTCCAAAAGGCTGCCGCCTGCAAGGGCTCACGGATTCAAAACAACTGACGGAAAAGCAGAGAAATGCATTCGACTCATCGATTCGCGACTGCGCCGTAGCGTGGGCGATTGCGGTGGTGGATGTGGAGACGATCGACCGCATCAATATTCGTCGGGCGTCGCTGCTGGCCATGCGCATCGCGGTGGAACGGCTGGCCGTCGCGCCGGAATTTCTGTTGCCCGACTATCTACTCATTGACGGGCGCGACACCATCGACTGGCCATGCCCGCAGCAGGCGGTGATTCAGGGCGATGCACGCAGTATTTCGATTGCAGCGGCGAGCGTGCTGGCCAAGGTGCATCGCGACCAGATGCTGGTCGCGCTCGACGCGGTGTATCCCGGCTATGGACTGGCGCGGCACAAGGGCTATTGCGTGACGGAACACCTGGAAGCGCTGAGGCGGTTGGGGCCGACGCCGCTGCATCGCAAGAGCTTCAGCCCGGTGGCGCAGCTCGCGCTCTTCGAGTGAACTAGCGGGGTTAGCGGAGCTAGCGGCCTTAGCTGAGCTATTGAGAACCGGGTCAGTATTAGGCTGGGAACCGCGCCGTAGGCGCAGTGTTTATTAGCCCCGCGCTTCAGCGTGGGGAAAGCGGACCTCGCAACCGCGCGTAGGAGTCCCTTAGGGACGGCGCAGGGACATTTTTCTTGCGGGGACGAATCGCAGCGTTAAACCTTGGACGCGGCGCTACGCGCGACCGCCGCGCGAGCTTTGCGGCGCTGTAGCCAACTGGTCACAGGCCGCGCGAGGAAAAGCACGGCGAGAACGACGGTGATGGTGAGCGGCGTGATCACGCCGGTCTTTACCTGCCACCAGTAATGAATCACTCCACAAATTGCCGCGGCGTAGACGAGCTTGTGCAGGCGATTCCAATTCTTGCCGCCGAGCTTGCGGATGGCCCACGTGGTGGACGTGAGCGCGAGCGGCAGCAGCAGCAAATAGGCAGCGACGCCCATAGTGATGAAGCGGCGCTTGGTGATGTCGGACTCCATAGCGGCCAGATCAAAGCCTGAATAGAGCGCCACGTACGTGAGCATGTGCAGAGTGGCGTAGAAAAATGCGAAGAGTCCGAAGAGTCGGCGGAACTTGATGAGCCAATTGAGGCGCGGCGACAGACGACGCAGGGGCGTGATGGCGAGGGTGATGACGAGCAGGCGCAATGTGGCCTTGCCGGTGAAAAAGGCGATCCGTGCCCCGGAGTCAGGGCCAAGGTTGTTGGTCTTGGCCCCCCAGACGAGCCAACAGAAGGGCGCGAGGCACGCGATCCAGGTGAGCGTTTTGAGGATGATGAGTGTTTTACGATTCATGGCGATCAAGGCAGTGGAGCTTCAAAAATTCCTGCGCAGGTCCATTCCGTTATACAGAGAAGCCACCTGGTCTGTATAGCCGTTGAACATAAGCGTGGTGCGGCGCTGCGCGTAGAAAGGCAGGCCGATGCGGCGCTCGGTCTTCTGGCTCCAGCGCGGGTGGTCGACGTTGGGATTCACGTTGGAGTAGAAGCCGTATTCGTTGGGCGCCTGATCGTTCCAGGTGGTGGGCGGCTGCTTGTCAACGAAGCGCACCGTCACAATGGACTTGGCGGATTTGAACCCGTACTTCCACGGCAGAACTATGCGCACCGGCGCGCCGTCCTGGTTGGGCAGGGTTTCACCATAGAGGCCGAAGGTAAGCAGAGTAAGCGGATTCATGGCCTCGTCCATGCGCAGGCCCTCGGAGTAGGGCCAGTTGATGGTGGCGTCTTCGTAGGTCCATTTCTCCACCTTGGTGTTGTAGTACGAGAGGAACTGAACGTACTTGGCGCTGGGCAACGGGTTGCACTGCTTGATGAATTCAGAAAGCGAGTAGCCGACCCAGGGAATGACCATGCTCCAGGCCTCGACGCAGCGATGGCGGTAAACGCGGTCTTCAAGAGGATGGAGCTTGAGGAGATCGTCGATGTCGAAAGTGAGCGGCTTGGCAACTTTGCCCTCGACTTTGACGGTCCAGGGACGCGTGGGCAGGCCGCCGGCGTTCTTTGCGGGGTCGCCCTTGTCCACGCCGAACTCGTAAAAATTGTTGTAGTGCGTGATGTCGTCGTAGGTGGTGAGCTGCTCGCCGGTGGTGGTGAGCGGACTCGCCACAGTCTGCAGCTTGGTTCCCGCCTGGACCGTGCGCGGCGCTAACAATTGATTGGCACCGAGGGCTGCTGCGCCCGCGGCTGCGGCCGCGCCTTTCAGAAAGCGGCGGCGCGAGAGGTAGCGTAAATAATCCTCGCGGGAGGTGATTTCCGACGAAGGAATACCGGATGGCTTGCCGATGAGCATGGATGACCTCGCTTGGGGAAGGCCTGTTTCATCTATTAGACACCGAACCGCGGCGGACGTTACAGAATTTGTGCGAAGCGGGTCTCGGAGGTGAACACCCCAAGTACGCGCCATGGAGAAGATTTGGATTGGGGCAAAACCGCCGGCGCGGGGATATAATTGCGCACACAACGGAGAAACATGGGGCGATTCGAAATTGGGTTTGCACTGAGGAGAACGTCGTGACTGAGCCTTCGATTGTCTACTGCGCGCATTGTGGAGCAGCGGTAACCCTCCCGTCCAGCTTTTGCGGCGCTTGCGGGCAACCGCTGCAGAATGCAACCCCGCCTGCGCCCGTTGCACAAGCCCAGAATCCCCAACCCCAAAGTCCTCAACCCGTGTATGGCTCGGCCCCCCAAAGCCCGGCCGTTCAATGTCCGTTCTGCCATTCCAGCCAAGTGCAAGCGGGAAAGAGGGGCTGGAAGTGGTACGCCGGATATGTCGGAAGCAGCAATGTGGTGTGGACCTGCCAGAGCTGTGGAAAGACGTTTTAGCCCACAATGCCGCATTTTAGCGCTGCGCCCGCGAATGGCCACTGCCGCAGGCGATGCGCGCGGAATAGATAAAGCAGCGTTCCCGAAGCGGCGATTCCCGCGGCGACGGCGAGTTCTTTCCCTGCGTGCACGCGATAGACGAGGAGAAATCCAAAGCCCGCCATGGCAAACAGCGGCGGCAGCGGGTAGAGCGGCATGCGGAAGGGGCGCGGAAGACCAGGTTTGCGCACGCGCAGATAGATGACTCCGAATTGCTGCAGGAAAAATTGCAGCAGGATGCGCGTGATGACGAGCAGGGTGATGACCTGCGTGAGCGAGAAGAAGCAGAAGAAGGCTCCCAGGACGCCTAGCGCCACAAGCGACCGGTGCGGAATGCCGTGCTTCGGATGCAGCGCGCCGAGAAAGCGGAAGTAGTTGCCGTCGCGAGCGGCGGCATAGGGTACGCGCGAGTAGCCGAGTTGCAGTGAGAAGATGCTGGCAAAGGCGGTCCACACGATGAGCGCGGCGATGGTGTAGCCGGCCCAGGGACCGAAAGCCGAGCGGGCGATGTCGGCGACGAGTTGGAAGCGCAGCACAGCGGACCCGCCAGCATGCAATGCGGGGGCGCCAAGCGATGGCAACACGGCCAGGTTCATCAAGACATACAACGCTGATACAAAGAGGACGGAGAGCAGGATGGCGCGGGGAATGGTGCGCTCGGGACGGCGAACTTCGCCGGCGAGAAAGCAGATGTTGTAGTAGCCCCAGTAGCAGTACGTGGCCAAAAGCGTGGCCTGGGCGAGACCGCCCAATGCGCCAACGGAGTTGAGCGCAGTGGAGAGTGCAGGCGCGGCCGGCATATGCCAGCCGCCGGTGGCCGTGGCGTGGGCGAATCCGGAGACAATGACGCCGGCGAGCGCGGCCATGACGCCCGCAAACAGTACCCATGCCATGCGCGCAACGGAGCTGATGTTGCGATAGAGCAACACGGTGACGAGAAGACACGCTGCGGCGGCGGCAAAGTTGGCGTAGTGCAGCGCTGGCAGCATGGCGATCGGCGCGGCATCGAGGCCGGGCCAGAAGACGGCGAGAAACCCCGAGAGACCGATGCAACCCGAGGCAATCGACAGAGGCGCGGTAAAGCCGACCTGCCACACATAGAGAAAGCTCAGCCAATTCCCTGCCCCTTCCGGCCCATAGATCTCGCGGAGAAATGCATACGAACCGCCGGCGCGCGGGAAGGCTGCGCCCAGCTCGGCCCACACCAGGCCGTCAGCGACAGCGATCGCGGCGCCGAGCACCCACGCCCACACCGACATCCGGAATCCCGCAGCGGCGATCACCAGCGGCAAGGTGATGAAGGGACCGACCCCGATCATCTCCAGCATGTTGAAGAGCACGGCGGAGCGAAGACCGATGCGGCGCTGCAACTCGCCAGAATCTCCAGTCGCAGAATCGGCGGCGAACGGCGCGTGTCCGGTGCGGTGGTCGGCGGAAGTTGAGGTGGATGGGAGCATCTTGCGGCCGGTATCCAGATTACTAGGGCGAAGCGAAAGGCACGGCGAAAAGCCCATTGATAGGCATTGACGAGTGCGCCCGCGTTCTAGGAGACTGAGTGCTACCGTACACGTGTGCAATAGGAGTTTCGGGCCATGGTGGAGAAGGACGGAGGCAAGTCGTCGGGAGTTCCGCATGCGGGCATGAAGCGCGTGCCACGGCAGCCCTCGCGGCAGCCCTCCATCAAGGACATTGCGCGGCTGGCGCGGGTTTCGCACCCCACGGTTTCGCGCGCCCTGCAGAACAGTCCCCTGGTGAACGCGGAGACCGCGGCCAAGATCCGCAAGATCGCCGAAGACGCCGGCTATCGCGCCAGCGCGGTAGCGCGCGGCCTGGTCACGCGGCGGACGCGGACCATCGGCCTCGTGGTGACCACGGTAGACGATCCCTTTGCCAGCGAGGTCGCATGCGGCATTGAGGAGATCGCCAACGATCACAACTACGCGGTGTTCCTGGCCAATTCGCACGCCGATCCGGAGCGCGAGCGCAAGGTGGTGCAGGAGTTTGCCGAGCGGCGCGTGGACGGGATCGTTGTCACGTCGTCGCGCGTGGGCGCGTTGTATATGCCGCTGCTCAAGGAGCTGCAGGTTCCCATTGTGCTGGTGAACGACCAGGCTTCCGGCGAGTTTGTGCACTCGGTGATGATCGCGAACCAGGAAGGAACGCGCGCGGCAACCGAGCACCTGATCGAGCTGGGACATCGGCGGATCGCGTATCTCGGCGACCGCGGCGGTTATCAATCAGACGCCGAACGGCTCGCGGGATACAAAGAGGCGCTGGCGAAAGCTGGAATCGGCTTTGCGCCGGAGCTTGCCGTCGAGGGCGACAGCCGTCCGGAAGCGGCGGGCAAGGCGATGGACGCGTTGCTGCACTTGAGGCATCCGCCCACCGCGATCGTCTGCTACAACGACATGACGGCGCTGGGCGCGATGCGGGCGATCCGCGCGCGCGGGCTCCGCGTGCCCGAGGATGTGTCGGTCACCGGATTCGACGATTTGTTTTTTGCCGCGTATCTAACGCCCACGCTGACCACAGTGCGGCAGCCCATGCGGCGCATGGGGCAGTTGGCGATGGAGAATTTGTTCAAGCTGATGTCGGGCCAGGAGTCGGTGGTGCAGGTGAAAGTGGAGGCGGAATTGATCGTAAGAGGATCGACGGGAAAAGCATCGAAGCGGGACGGGCACCATGGCTGATGGAGGCCCGAGAAACGGAACGCCGGCGCCGCTAACTCCGCTGCGCGTCTTCTGCGCGGAGACGCCGATCATCCCCGCCATTCGCAAGCCGGATCTTGTGGAGCTCGCCATTGCGTCGCGCAGCCGGCTGATCTATTTGCTCACCGGCGATCCGGAAAATGTAGAGCAGATGATCCAGAAGATTACGGCCGCGGGCAAGGTGCCCATTGTCAATCTCGACCTGCTTAATGGCTTCTCGCGCGACAAGTACGCGGTCAATTACCTCAAGCGCGTAGGCGCGGGCGGCATCATCTCCACGCACCTCGACCCGCTGCGCCATGCGCTGGCCATCGGGCTCTACGGCATCCAGCGCACGTTTCTCCTCGATAGCGGCGCCATGGATACCATCTCGAATCAGTTGCGCAACACGCCGGTGCACGCGCTGGAGATTCTGCCTGCGCTGGTCGCGCCCAAGATGCTGGAGCGGGTGCGGGCCATCAACTCCGAACTGCCGATCGTGGGCGGCGGCCTGATTTCGAACATGAAGGAAGTGGAGGCGCTGCTCGAGCAGGGCCTGAGCGCCGTGTCCACCAGCCATCCGGAGATGTGGATCAAGTAAGCAGGCAGGGTGGGCCGTGGACCGTGATTCGTGGTCGTGGTTCGTGGTTCGTGGTCCGCGATCCTTGGTCAGAGTGCCTTTGGCCCCGGGCCCGGTTGCGGCGGGGGTTTCTCGTTTAGTACTCCCGCCCCCCACCCCTCCCCCCTACTTTTTCCTAAAGTCTTGACGGAAAAGGGTTTACGGGGTGGGGGCTCTCCGTATCTTCGTGATTCTAAAAGAGAGGCTTGCGCCACCTGAGTCGTCATCGCAAACGACTTAGGTGGCGGAGGCCCTTGGATCGTGAATCGTGGTTCGTGGTTCGTGGTTCGTGGCAAATCCTCTGCCCCAAGAACCGAAGTGATCGCGCTCCACAGGATCACAGAAACACGCAGACTGTGAGGTTGCGCGGATTTGTTCTGTAAGTGGTTGATTTGGAGCTAGTTCCGAGCTTCACAGTTTCACAACTCGTTTTTGCGGCGATAAGACCGCCAGCTTCCAGCCGTCTCTGCTACCTGGCTCTCCAACTCGCATCCGGGGGTGGGGGGTGGGGGCGAGGGGGGATGGGAGGGGTGAGTTTGGAGTACTAAGCGTGGGAGTGGAGTGAGAGGAAGCGGAGGGCGGGGTGTCCGAGCCTTGCCTTTCGGGGCAGCTCATAGAACGATTGTGCGCCGGGAGGGGGAAATTATGTGCAAAACGGCGGGAGAAAATTCTGGGGGAGGCCGGCCGCGCGAGGGCTTGACGGTTGTGCGGCAATGCCGCATAGTTGCGATTAGGATCAAACCATGAAGCGGAAGAATGTTGCAGACGAACTTGTCGCGGCCATGCGCGAGGCGGCCGCCATCGCCAAGGGCGAGGCCGAGCCCGCCGCCGTTCACCAGTTCCCGCTCCCGCTGGAGGTGGATGTGCGTGCGGTGCGGGCAGCCACGGGCCTCAGCCGCGCGGAGTTTGCGCGCCGCTTCGCCCTCGACCCGCGCGCCTTGCAGGATTGGGAGCAAGGACGACGGCGTCCGGATCGCGCGGCGCGAGCTTATCTCACGGTGATTGCGCGGCACCCGGAGGCGGTGGTGGAGGCTCTGGCCAGCTGAAGTCTTTGGGCGGATGCGCTCGCCTTTCACGCACGTTGAGAATGCTTCCGGGCGGGATGATATGGGAGACGTGAGGCTTTACGCCCCGGTCCCCAAAGGCTAGGGACCGCGGGCACCCTCATCCTGGTTGAGCGAGCTTGTCGGGATCGCGGCCACCTGCCATTGCGCCACAAGTCTATAGCGTCTTGGCTTGCAGGGTTGCAACCCGTGTTAACAACTCGGAGATGTAGCCCAGCGTGATGTTCATATCGGGAAAGAAGTCGCTGGGATGGGCGCATTCGTTCCGTTTGTTTAGCATCCCGTGCAGAGCCTTCATCTCTGTGTTCGAACACAGTCCTAACCTTTTGGCTGCCTGGATAAGCTGAAATTCCACGACGGCCTCCCTTAGTTCCTCAATGCTTCCGGCGTTAGCAGCCCACGCCGGGTAGGCGGCTCTGATCTTTACCAGGCCATCGGAGGCAAGCTTCTCCTCCAACAAATCCATGAAGCCAGCCCACGCAAGCACGTGGGCCGCCCGAAACAGTTGATGCTCCACACAGCGCAGCGCCTGTCGGAAAAGTTCGTCCTGCTTCAACGTGAGCTTGGTCAGTTTGTCGTAGGACTCTTCGAGGATGACCACACGGGAACCCGAGGTCTCGTGCGTCGCCAGCATCGCGTGCGCTTCCTTCTCGAAGCCTTTGACCTTCGCCAGCAGAATTCTCAGTTCATTCACGATAGTAGATGCTTCTTCATGGCCGCGAAGAAACTGTCGTAAACGTCAGCCTTATCCGTGGCTGGGATCTGAAGCTGAATGTTGATGTTCACCGTCATCCCGTTTGGAGTAGCGGCGACCACCCTCCGTTTCAGAACTCCCGCGCCGCCCCCGCCATTTTCCTCCACCTCCAACTCTGGCACCTCAGCCCCGACCTCTGCGTCTGGCAGGCCGGCGGGAGAATCGAAGTTACCCATGTCGGCCATCGTCTTGAAGGTGCGCACCATCAGCGCCACAGTGTTCTCCGCGACAGACGTATGGCTGCTAAAGAAATTTCGGAGCGCCTCGTTGTCTTTGCGATTTGCATCAGGATAAGTGTCGAATAGAGTCTTGTAAGCCGTCTTGAGTGCGCCAGCGAGCACTTTCGGCGACTCACTCTTAACGCGATAGGCTTGCCAGAGCTTAGTGGGGACACCAGAGCTATCGGCAAACTTTATGAACTTCAGCACAGTCAGAATCGCTCGGTCGTTCTTGCTCTTGAAACCAACCGAGGTTATGTACTGAAAGGTGACCTTAGGCGGGACGCCCGCACTTTGGATGTGCTCTAAGAACTTCTTTACGTTGGCGGTGTTCACATGATACGGGTAGTTGTCGGCCACTAATCACCCCTATACAAACGTCGTCGGGAAGGCAAACTAATTCTACGCCTGCACAGCAGAAGGGCAAGAATCGGGTAGGCCGGTGGCACCCTCATCCTGGTTTAGAGAGCTTGCCGGGATCGGTGCCACACGCCCTTTGGATTAGGCATATTGTGAGCAAATATCTTTTAGAAAGGCACGCGTGTCTCGCTTCAGTAGGCGCCCGTGACTTTTCAGGATTGGTGGAATGTACTCTCGCGCGCACAGATTTGCATGGTGAACCTGGTTGTTCGCGGCTGCGCGTTCCAGAAGTGTTCTAATCTGTGGATCGCTCATTCGGGGGACGAGTGGGATAATTTTTCCGAACAGGGCTTCCGCGCTCCGGAAGGTTCCTGCTCTCGCGAGTTGATCAGTGAGGATTTTAATGGCTAGCGTGAAATCGTGCTTCACAAATGCCGGCATCACAGCATCAACTGAAATCTCGTCGGCATCCACCCTTACCGATTGAACGTGAGAGATAAAACCTTTGGGCTTAGTGCCGTCTAGGGACAACGGTATGATTGCGATTCCTGAGCGAAATGCTGCTGCGCCCGACTCCTGCACGCACCACGCGGATTTCATATAGCTCTTGCTGAGAAGGCAAACGAAGATATCGACCTTCGCAATCTCTTCAATGATCTTCAGCCTCCATTCCTCTGAGACCGTGATGTCTTCATGTGCAAGGAACGACTTGATTCCAACTTGGTCGAAAACATGCTTAAGCCGAGCGGCTGCCTTCTTGTCTGCAGTTTGGTAGCTGAGGAACGCGTAAGACGCCACGTATCTTCCTCCAAGGCGGTTGTTCGCATAATTATATCGGCCCAATTGTGTGGGTATCGATATGCTGACCTGCATTCAGAATTCGCGGTCCAAACCGCTGCTGTCGGTTTCCGGCCCAGTCGGCATTTACGACGACCGATTTATCCCGCCCTACAATTTGCCGACCTGTGTTCAGATTAATCATGCGAGATTGCTGGGCGAACTGTCTCGGTGATTGTGGCGGAGGTATTAGTCGCGAGCATTATGTCTCCGAATGTGTGTTCCCAAGCCAGTCGATCTTCGTGCAGGGGCTGGATTTTTGTCTCGACGGCCCCAAGAAGCTGCGAAGCGAATCGTTGACAGCGAAAATCCTCTGCGTCGATCACAACGGCCTCCTCGGGAGAACGGTAGATTGGGTTGCAGGAAAAGCTTTCGGGGCACTCCGCAGTTTTACAGCGTTGCGAAATGAGCGAAGCGAATTGCCTCAACTCAATTGGGTGCCTCAGGTCTTCAACATTGACGCACGTGGGCTGGAGACATGGTGTCTCAAGACCATGCTCAATTTCAGCTTTGGACGGCAAACCATAATCGGGGCTGGTTCGCATAATGCGGGTACGGTTCCTGACGAGTTGGTGAGGATTGCGTTCGGATTAGAAGAGTTCACTGATGGAAGGGGCCTATATATTGCCTATCGCGAGAATGAGACTTTCACCCTCGAAGATCGATTCCATTACACGGCTAAGGCGCGCGGGTCGAACCTGATAATGGGCTACTTTGCCCTTCATGGTTTTCGCTTCTATATCAACCTTGAGCGCACGGCCAGAAAGTATGAACGCATTGAGGGCTCTGATGTTTTCTACCGCGAGGCGCACTTCGTAGATCCAGTCGAAACTGTTCGCGTGGGGCCCGTTGCTAATATCGAATCCCTGATGCGCGCTGAGCGCGCAAAGCGCATGTTCCGCCAAAAGATTTCGATCGTTTGGCCAAGAACCTCTCCAAGGTCCTGAGAAGTCGGCTTATCGCCTGCGTAGGGCCGCACCGGCTCGCTTTCTTGTTTCCCGGTGTGGTGTTCCGGAACTTCGTTCGATGAGGGCCGAGGGAGCGCCTGCGAGGTTTGGGCGCGGCTTCGCCGCGTACTTTGTTTTTCGGGAAATGGGTGGGCCGGGGTCCCCAGGCTTGCACCTCCACCCCACGGACGAAGACCTGTCCGTGGGGGCCCCGGACCTGGGGCTATCGTCCGACGCCTGCTACGCGGGCTGGATGGTGGGGCCTGGACGCGGCTTCGCCGCGTGCTTTGTTTTTCGGAACTGGGCGATTTGGAATTCGTGGGGCTGAAGCCCCCCGCTCCCTCCGTTTCGATCCAGGCCTAGCGGAGCCAGAATGGTGCACCGGGCAAGTGGAGGATGGGCACCTATGGCGGAGGGAGCAGGGGCCTTCAGGCCCCTGGATAGAGCGGCTCAATGGGCGGCCTTTAGGCTCGGGCCTCATTGTCCTATAGCAGGCTTAGCCTTGCAGGTGAGAAGGCATGGGGTCCAGTGGGGCAAGCGCGGCGGAGCTGAAGGGATGGGCTTGCGGCGTGGAGGCAAGCCCTCGGCGAACGGGATTCTCCTCGATGTACTGCACACAGTTCTTGACCTTCGTTTCGGTCATGATCTGGCTCTCGTTGAAGCTGCGCATCCACACATCCACCTTGCTCTTCAAGCGGAAAGAGAAACCGCCTTTGATGAACTGCATGGCCTTTTCAAGCGACACATCGGGCGCGGGCGTAATCAAAGCGTGGAAATGGTCAGGCATGATGACGAATGCGTGCAACAGGAACCTTGCCTGGCTGCGATAGTCAAGGATGGTTTGCTGAAGCAGTTCCGCGGTGGCCGCGACCTGAAAAAGACTGTGGCGTTGCGCGGTTACAGCGGTGACAAGATACGTTCGAGTTTCTTGCGGTGCGAGTCGCACATCGGAAGCATAAACGAAACGCCCGTGGCTAAAGCCACTTTGATGCGGGCTTTCATTCAGGGGCCTGAAGGCCCCTGCTCCCTCCGCCGCCGGCAGACGCCTGCTCTCATTCAGGGGCCCGAAGGCCCCTGCTCCCTCCGCCGCGGTTATTCCGTATCTGGATTCGGCAGGATCACGTCGCGGACGATGGCGTTCATTTCCGCTACGGCGGCGATGAATCCTGCGCAGAGTGCGGCGCGTGCTGCCGAAGGTGTCGAACTCCGCGGGCGTGAGGCCGTTCTCGTTCCAGGCGCGCGCGAAGTCGGGGAACTTGTCGAGGAGCGTGGAGACGATGAGCGGGTCGACGGGCGTGGAGATGCGGTCGATGACTTCGATGTCGCTGTCGTTGTAGCGCTTTTGCCAGACGCAGGGCGGCGAGATGACGACGTCGCCGCCGATGAATTCGCTCCAGTGCATGTGATTGCGAAAGGCCGCGGAGAGCAGGCGCAGACGATAGCCGCGGGCTTGATAAATCTGGTAGGCCTTCTTGAAGACGGCGACGCCGGCCCACTCGAGGTAGCCGGGATCGACGGAGAGATTGTGCTTGTCGTGGAGGACCTTGAGCCAGTCGTCGAGGCGGCCGACCATGATGGTGCAGACGGGGCCCATCGTAGAAATATCGAGGCCTTCGGCTTCGCGGCGCTTGAGGCCGCGCTCGACGGCTTCGGCTACGGCGATGGCCTGCGGCAGGGTGAAGCTGACGGTGGCGTTGATGCTGATGCCGCGATACGTGGCCTCTTCCATGGCGGCGAGGCCGGCGTGCGTGGCGGCGATTTTGACGATCATGTTGGGCGCGAGCTGGCTGAAGTGGATGGCCTGGGCGAGCATGGCCGTCGCTGTTGCGATAGTTGCGCGGGTCGGTTTGGATGGAGAGGCGGCCGTTGCGGCCTTTTTCGCGCTCGAAGATGGGCAGGAGCAGGCGCGCGGCGTTGGCCGAGATCTCTTCGACGATGCGCCAGGCGAGGCCGTCTTCGGTGAGTGTCGGGCTCGGCGGCGGCGAGCTCGAGGATGCGCGGCTTCCAGACGGGGAGCTCGTGCTTGAGGACGCTGACGGCGATGGACGGGTTGCAGGTGGCGCCGACCGCGCCGTGCGCGATGGAGTAGGTGAGCTCTTCGACGGAGGCCGAGTCGTTCCAGAGGCAGGTGGGGGTGGTCTGCGTCATTTTGTGGAGCGGGCTTTTGAACTGGAGCGAGGGGGTAACGGGAGCCATACGGCATTTCTCCTTCGAATGCAGCCATTTTACGGGGCGCGCCTGGTTGCGATTTCTTGAGGAAATCGCAACTTGAAAGTCGAGGCTTCGGCACCGATCCGAAGGAGAAATGCTGAGATTCCTCCGGTGGATGCAAACGTGTGCATACAAACCGTAGCACCGGGAATTGGCGGGGGTCAAGAAGACAGGGAACAAGTGAGCTAGGGAGCGAGGGGAGTTGAGGTTCGTGCTATCCCACCCTAAACGCATAATGCGCGTTTAGGATGGGGCACCCACTTCTTGTGCTGGGTTGAGTTTGCAAAACGGCCGCAGGTCTTTCGACTTCGGTCGCTGTCCGCCCACGCGGACAGCGACCTGCGCTCAAGATGACAGATCGGATAGGGAGCGGCGGGACCCGGCGGCCGAGCGGGATGCTATGATTTGCAATCGGCTTGCGAGCAGAAATAAAGCGGCGGACCGGGTAGGTCAATTCTTTGCGAAATATGACCTGTATTTCCACAATATGCATGCAAAAAACTGGTTACCGAAGAGACCGGTATTTCTGTTGACAGGCGGGCTGACGATGTAGATGATAGAAGAAGTGCACACGTGTGCAACTTTGCTTGTCTTTTCGTCCGGCACGGGCCCGCGGTAATTCTGCCGGCGTTTTGTTTAAGCTTCCCCCATGGAGAAATGATGAATGACTTGCTTGTCCGGCCCGAGAAATTCTGCGACCGGATTGATAGTTTCGGATACGAATATTTGTCGTTTGAAACGCGGAAACTGGAAGCCGGCCAGAAGTACAGCGGCGAAACAGCCAACCGCGAACTGGCCATCGTGGTGTTGGGCGGCGTTTGCTCGGTAACCAGCTCGCGGGGCGAGTGGCTGAGTTTCGGGCAGCGCGCCACGGTTTTTGACGGGCTGCCGTATACGCTTTACCTCCCAGTCCGCACGCGGTTTACCGTGAGCACCGAGGCGGGATGCGACCTGGCGTTTTGCTACGCGAAGGCCGAGGACGAGTACCCGGCGCGGCTGGTGACGCCGGCGCATGTGGGGATTGAGATTCGCGGCGGCGGAAATGCGACGCGGCAGATCAATTCCATGCTGCCGCCGGAGTTTTTGGGACACCGGTTGATGGTGGTGGAGGTGTTTACGCCGGCTGGCAATTGGTCGAGCTTTCCGCCGCACAAGCACGACGTGCACAACCCGCCAGGAGAAGTGGATCTGGAAGAGATTTACTACTACCGGATTCAGCGGCCGGAGGGATTCGCAGTGCAGAAGGTGTATACCGCGGACCGGCGCATCGACGAAACCATGACGGTGCGCGACGGCGAACTGGTGCTGGTGCCGGAGGGTTATCATCCGGTGGTGGCCGCGCACGGATACAACGTCTACTATTTGAACGCGCTCGCGGGATCGGCACGGTCGCTGGCGGCATCTGACGATCCGAACTTTGCGTGGGTGCGCGGCGGCTGGAAGGAAAAAGATCCGCGGTTGCCGATGGTTAAAAGATGAAGGGCAGCTTCTAGCTTTTAGCTTCTAGCTTTTAGCTCCTAGCTTCTAGCTCGACAGCACTGGGACGAACAGTTCCGGTTCTCGACAGAAGGGGCTAGGAGCTAGCAGCTAAAAGCTAAAGGCTGTCTTCGGGGGAGCAAGCATGAAGACGCGGCGCATCACGATGGCCCAGGCGCTCATCCAGTTCCTGAAGCAGCAGTATGTGGAGCGGGATGGACGCGAGCATGCATTTTTCGCGGGCATGCTGGGGATTTTTGGACACGGCAACGTGGCTGGGATCGGGCAGGCGTTGCAGCAGAATCCCGATTTCCCGTACATTCTGGTGCGCAACGAGCAGGCGGGCGTGCACATGGCCGCGGGATTTGCCAAGGCGAGCAACCGGCTGCGGACCTTTGCCTGCACGTCTTCGATCGGGCCGGGCGCGACGAATATGATTACGGGCGCGGCGCTCGCGACCATCAACCGGCTGCCGGTGCTGCTGCTGCCCGGCGATATTTTTGCGCGGCGCAACGTGGCGCCGGTGCTGCAACAGATTGAGTCGCCGACCACGCAGGACACGGGCGTGAACGACTGCTTCAAGCCGGTGTCGCGCTACTGGGACCGCATCTACAGACCCGAACAACTGATTACGGCGCTGCCTGAGGCGATGCGCGTGCTGACTT
The DNA here is from genome assembly GCA_963713675.1 of uncultured Acidobacteriota bacterium. GTDB lineage: Bacteria > Acidobacteriota > Terriglobia > Terriglobales > Acidobacteriaceae > Telmatobacter. The sequence continues at coordinate 766,505 of CAVQMV010000031.1, read as the reverse complement.
CGCCGTCGGATTGCGGCGCGGTGACGCTGGCGCTGCCGCAGGATGTGCAGACCGAAGCCTACGACTATCCCGAAGAGCTTTTTGAAAGACGCGTGTGGCTGATTCGGCGCGGACAGCCGGACGGCGTATCGCTGGAGCGCGCGGTTGCGGCGATTCGCGGCGCTGAACGGCCGCTGATTGTGGCCGGCGGCGGCGTGCTGATGAGCGAGGCGTCGCAGGCGCTGAGTGATTTTGCGACCAAAACCGGGATTCCTGTGGCAGAGACTCAGGCGGGCAAGGGGTCTTTGGCGTGGGATCATGCGCAGGAGGTGGGCGCGATTGGAGCCACGGGCACGCTGGCTGCGAACCGGCTTGCGAACTCGGCCGATCTGGTGATCGGCATCGGCACGCGCTATTCCGATTTCACTTCGGCGTCGATGACCGCGTTTCAGAATCCGGCAGTGAAATTTGTGAATATCAATACCGCAGAGTTCGACGCGTACAAGGTGGGCGCGATTCCCGTGGTTGCCGATGCGCGCGTGGCGCTGGAACAACTGGGCGCGGCGCTGGCGGGACATGCGGTGAGCGCGAAGTATGCGGCGGAGATTGCGGAACTGCGTGTCGAGTGGGACGCGGAAGTCGAGCGGCTCTTTCATCTGAATAGTCAAAATTCGAACGGCGCGGGCAAACCCGCGCAGAGCGAAGTGATTGGCGCGATGTGGGAGGCGGCGGGCGAGCGCGATGTGCTGCTGTCGGCCGCGGGCAGCCATCCCGGCGACCTGCACAAGCTTTGGCGCACGCGCACCCCTAACGGATATCACATGGAATACGGCTACTCATGCATGGGCTACGAGATTCCAGGCGCGATGGGCGCGAAGCTGGCCGACCCCAGCCGCGAGGTCTACGTCTTCCTGGGCGACGGTACTTACCTGATGGCGCCCACGGAGATCGTGACGTCGGTGCAGGAGCGGATTAAGATCATCATCGTGCTGGTGGACAACCACGGGTTCGCCAGCATTGGCAGCTTGAGCCGGTCGCTGGGGCAGGGCGGGTTCGGAACGCGGTATTGCGCGCGCGGCGAAGCTAGTAAACAGCTCGACGGCGACGTGCTGAAAGTAGACTTTGCCGCTAACGCGCGCAGCCTGGGCGCACATGCTCTGAAGGCTGATACGCTGGATGAGCTAAAGCAAGCCCTCAAGGATGCGAAGACACTGGACCGGACCACGGTGATTGTGGTGGAAACGGATGTGTCGACCGGCGTGCCCGGATACGAATCCTGGTGGGATGTTTCGGTAGCAGAAGTTTCCGAGCTGGAAAGCGTGCGCGAGGCGAGAGCACGCTATGAAGAAGCGCGCAAGCGCGAACGTTACTTCCTCTGAGGTGAAAAACAAGATGGAGCGGTTGCAGAACTTTATTGATGGAGGTTGGCGCGCGTCAAGCGCGAATGATGCGCTGAATGTGATCGATCCCGCGTCGGCCAAAGTGCTGGCGGAGGTTCCGCTTTCGCCGGCGACGGATGTGAATGCCGCCGTGGAAGTGGCAGAGCGGGCGTTTATCAATTGGCGGCGGACGCCGGTAGTGGACCGCATTCAGCCGCTATTCCGGCTGAAGACTCTGCTGGAGCAGCATCGCGAAGAGTTGGCGCTTTCCATCACGAAGGAATGCGGCAAGACGCTAGTGGAGAGCCGGGCCGAGATCCTGCGCGCGGTGGAGAACGTGGAGACGGCGTGCGCGATGCCGATCATGATCCAGGGAACGAATTGTGAAGATATTGCGCGGGGCATCGACGAGCACATGATCCGGCAGCCGCTCGGCGTGGTGGCGGCGATTGTGCCGTTCAATTTCCCGGGCATGATCGCGTTCTGGTTTTTCCCCTACGCGGTAGCCGCGGGCAACTGCTTTTTGCTCAAGCCGTCGGAGCGCGTGCCGATTACATCGCAGAAACTGTTCGAGCTGATTCAGGCGGCGGGATTCCCGCCGGGCGTGATGCAACTGGTGAACGGCGGACGAGACGCGGTGAATGCAATTCTGGATCATCCGGGCATCAAGGCGGTGAGTTTTGTGGGATCGACGCCGACGGCACGGTACGTTTACAGCCGTGCGGCGGCCACCGGCAAGCGGGCTCAGTGCCAGGGCGGCGCGAAGAATCCGGTGGTGGTGATGCCGGATGCGGACATGGAGATGACGACGCGGATTCTCGCCGACTCCGCGTTTGGCTGCGCTGGGCAGCGCTGCCTGGCGGCATCGGTGGCGATTACCGTGGGCGATTCGCGCACATTCACGGATCGGATTGTGGCCGCGGCCAAGAGCCGCAAGACGGGCTACGGCGCGGCGCCGGATGTGGAGATGGGCCCGGTGATTTCTGCCGAGAGCAAGACGCGGATCGAAGGTCTGATCGCGAAGGGCGAGCAGGCCGGAGCGCGCGTGGTGGTGGATGGACGCGGCAAAAAAGTGGACGGCTACGAGGATGGTTATTTTGTACTGCCCACGGTGCTGGACGATGTGCCGCCTGATTCCGAGACGGCGCGGACGGAGATCTTTGGGCCGGTGCTGAGCCTGATCCACGCGCAGACGATTGAAGAGGCGATTGCGCTGGTGAACGGACGGAGTTACGGTAACATGGCCTGCATCTTCACCACCGACGGCGCGAATGCACGGCGCTTCCGCTACGAGGTGCAAGCGGGCAACGTGGGCATCAACGTAGGCGTGGCCGCGCCGATGTCAACCTTCCCGTTCAGCGGATGGGGCGAAAGCTTTTTCGGCGACCTGCATGCGCAGGCGCACCACGCAGTGGAGTTCTTTACGCAAACCAAGGTCGTTGTGGAACGGTGGCCGAAGGAGTGGAGCCGAAAGTTCTAAAAACAGGGATCAGGAGACAGGGATTAGGGAACAGGGTTTCGCTAGTGTGGTGAGTCAGAGATTCGTGGCGTAAGTCGAAGTCCCAAAATGCAGGTCCTTCGACTCCGTATGCCGCAGAAAGCGCGGCACACTCCGCTCAGGATGACAGCTTCATTTTGAAGCGAACTCTAGGCTCACGACACTAGTAGTTTTTTCGCATTGATGCACACGTGTAAATCGTCAACCGTGAAGTAAAGCACTGAGACCGAAAAATCCGCGGGAAGCAAGGAGACGACATGAAAGAGCTGCTGGTTGGCAATGCACCCTGTTCGTGGGGCACGCTGGAACACCAGGACCAGAGTCAGGCGATTCCATCGACACAGATGCTGGACGAGTTGGTGGAGACGGGCTACACCGGAACGGAATTAGGCGACTGGGGCTACATGCCTACCGACCCGGTGCTGCTGAGCGAGGAACTTACGAAGCGGAACAACGTGGCGATGCTGGGCGCGTTTGTGCCGGTGGAGCTGAAGAATCCGCTGGCGCACGCGGAGGGCACGGCACGGGCCGTGAGGACGGCGCGGCTGATTGCGGCGGTGGCCACAACGCCGGCGCCGTTCCTGGTGCTGGCCGACGACAACGGAACCGACGCGCGACGCACCAAGCTCGCCGGGCGAGTGACCGCGAGCGCGGGACTGAACAAGGACGAGTGGAAGACCTTTGCCGGCGGCGCCGACCGGATTGCGCACGCGGTGTTCGACGAGACTGGGCTACGCACGGTGTTTCATCATCATTGCGCCGGCTACGTGGAGACGCCGGACGAGATCGCTACGATGCTCGACGGAACCAATCCGGAGCGGCTGGGACTGGTGTTCGACGCCGGCCACTACGTTCATGGGACGGGCATCGAGGAGATCGACCTGGTGGCCGCGCTCAACCGCTTCAAGGAGCGCATCTGGTACATCCATTTGAAAGATATCGATCCCAAGGTGGCGCGCCGCTCCCGCGAAGAAGAGTGGGACTACTTCACGGCAATGCGAAACGGCCTGTATCCCGAACTGGGTAAAGGATGCGTAGACTTCCCTGCCCTGCTGCGCTGGCTTGCGGCTCGCGATTACAAGGGGTACGTGCTGGTGGAGCAGGACATTCTGCCGGGCATGGGCACGCCGAAGGAGAGCGCCAGGCGCAACCGTGAGTATATTCGGTCGATTGAAACGAATTTTACAAAGGAAAGCTCTCAGCTTTCGACTGTCGGCTCTTAGCTTTAGTGGACGGGTTGCGAGAAAGGGCGGCTTCATGAGGGAAGGATCGCGCAGGGGCTAAAGCCCACTTTGATTTTGCCGCACAATCGGTACGACTAAAGTCGTGCCCTGACACTTCTTGCTGCCCTCGAGGAGATTTTCCGGAGACTGCGGAGATCAGAGTTCCAATTCTGTCATTGCGAAATTACGTAGTCCAAATTGCCGGTGTCTATCAGCGGTTTTTGAGGGAGAACGTATGAGCGGGAAGAAACTTCATTTCGGAATCATTGGCGCGGGACGGATCGGGAAGGTTCACGCGGAGACGCTGGCCTTTCGGCTGCCCGAGGCGGAAGTGACGGCGGTTGCCGACGTGAACGGCGAGGCGGCAGCGGCCCTTGCGAAACGGTGCAACATTCCCAAAGTGGCGGCCTCAGCCGAGGAAATCATTGGCGACAAGACCATCGATGCCGTGCTGATCTGCTCGCCAACAAGCACGCACGCGGACCTGATCGTGCAGGCGGCGCAGGCGGGCAAGCACATTTTTTGTGAGAAACCGATCGCGTTCAGTCTCAAGAAGATTGATGTGGCTCTGGCAGCGGTGAAGAAGGCTGGGGTGCAACTGCAGATCGGATTCAACCGGCGCTTCGACTCGAACTTCGCACGCGTGCGCAAGGCCGTGGCCAGTGGCGAGATCGGAACGCCACTGATGATGCACATCATCAGCCGCGATCCCGCGCCGCCGCCGATCGAGTACGTACGAGCGTCGGGCGGCATTTTTCTGGACATGACGATTCACGACTTCGATATGGCGCGCTTTCTCATCGGCGATGAGGTGGAAGAGATTTACACAGCGGCGGGCGTCAGGGTAGATCCCGCGATCGGCGAGGCCGGCGACCTGGACACGGCCCTGGTGCTGATGCGCTTCAGAAACGGAGTGATCGGAACCATCGACAACTGCCGCAAGGCGCCGTACGGATACGACCAGCGCGTGGAGATCCTGGGCAGCGGAGGCAAGATCGCAACTGAGAACCGTTATTCCAACCAGGCGGTGGTCAGCACCGGAAAATCTGTTTACAATGATCTGCCTCTGAACTTCTTCATGGATCGATACACGGAGAGTTTTGCGCTGGAGCTCGGGGCGTTCACTGAAGCCGTGCTTGCGGGCAAGCCCACGCCCGTGACCGGAATTGACGGCCGCATTCCTGTCGCGATGGCGATAGCGGCGCGCAAGTCCTACGACGAGAACCGGCCGGTGAAATTGACTGAGGTGGAAGCTTGAAGCGATCGAAATTGGTTTGCATCCTGACCGATGTGCATCTGTGGGTGCCCGTGGTCGTGCTGATTCTGGGAACCGCACTGTTGATGACGCTGAGGTGACAGGATGAGCCAGAGCGCGATTGGGGCGCGGTCGACAATCTCGTTGCATAAACTGGGCGTGTTTTGCGGACTGTCAGCCGCGGTATGGCTGGGCAGCGCGGAAGCGCCCACCAAGCTGGTGAACGCTGGATTCTCGCCCTTCATTATCTCGATGGGGATGGTGATGGGCGCGTTTGTGGCGCGCTGGACGGTCCCCACGCTGCTGAAGGGCACGGGATTCATGTTCAACGATCTACGCGAAAAGCCGCACCTGATTGTGTGGGGGCTGCTGGCGGGAATGTTATGGGCGGTGGGCAACACGCTCACCGTTTTTGGCGTGCGCAATGTGGGCCTGGCCATCGCGTTTCCGTTATGGAATATGAACAGCCTGGTGGGGCTGGCGTGGGGCTGCCTGCTTTTCAAGGAACTGCACGGATCGAATGCAAAGAACTGGGCCAAGGTAGTGGGCGGCGCATTGGCGATCGTGCTTGGCGCTGCAGTGCTGGCCATGGCCACGGCGCAACAGAATGCAGGCACGCCAGGCAAGGCGGCCACCGGCATCATTGCCGCACTGGGCGCGGGCTGCATGTTCGGCACCATGTACATTCCCTACCGCAAGGCTTACATCAGCGGCATGAACCCGCTCTCTTTCGTGACAATTTTCACTTTCGGCGAACTGGGAACCGTCACTCTGCTCACAGCCGTTAACAGCGGCGGCATGGCGCCGGTGCTGGTGCAACTGCAGCAGGCGCGAACCATGCTGTTCTGGCCGTTTGTGGGCGGCTTCTGCTGGGTGATCGGCGACCTGTTCCAGCAGTATGCGGCCAAGTACATTGGGATCGGGCGCGGCATTCCGCTTTCGAACACTAACCAGCTTTGGGGACTGGCGTGGGGCGCGCTGGTGTTTGGCGAATTCGTGGGACTGGCCACTGGCGGGCGGATGCTGGTTCTCACCGGGTCGGCCGTGATGATTGCGGGCGCGGTATCGATCAGCATGGCTGAGCCGCCGCCCTCCGAGATGGAGAACTGGGACGCGGCCATGCATCGCGAGTGTGACCGCTATGAACTCGACAGGGAGAATGTGGCTGCCGTGGTGGCCGGCAACGATCCACTGGCCGACGACAAGCACCCGAGGCGCTGGTGGGAAGTGCTCATCATGCTTACAGCCACGGGAATCTTTGTGTGGCTGGCGGTGGGCACGCGCGCGCAGCACATCAGCGTCAACTTCCCGTGGATGTTCGTGCTGATTGTGGGCACGCTGGTTCCGCTGGGGTTGTGCGGAACGTTGCTGTGGAGACGGACGCGGTTTTCTTAGACCGCGCGGATTGAGCCGCGGGAAGCGGCAAGGTTTGCCATCGAGGGCGCGAGCGGCTTTTACCAGCCGTGTCGCGCCCTTTCTGTTTGCAACTGAAAAACGCGGGTTCTGCGTGATTTCGAGCCGTCGATGCGGCCGCGCGCAGCGGTGCGTCGGCCTTCGCCGCCGGCCGGGCTTCTGCAGCAAGAAGAAAGGCCTGCAGGGGGCCTTAGTTGGCCGGTAACCCGCCTGTTTCCTTGGGCTTGTGGAGAGTGAACTTGATCACATCCCGGCTCCTCACCCCCGGGCATAGAATGACGGCGGTGCGACAAGGATAAGGTGTGCCTTTCGTGCGCAGAAAGCGGGAGTGTGCGCAGTTTTCCCCAGGTGAAAAGATGCTGACTCAGGAAGAAATAACGCATAAGAAAAGCATGGACGACAAAGTTGCGGAGCTGGAGGCGAAACGCGCAGAGCTGGAGTTGGGCGGCGGGCAGGAGCGCATCGACCGGCAACACAAATCGGGCAAGCTCACCGCGCGCGAGCGTGTAGACCGGCTTGTGGACAAGGGCAGCTTTGAAGAGATCGGGCTGTTTTGCGCGGCACCGGGCTACGTACTTCGGCATGGCGGAGAAGGAACTGCCCGCCGACGGCGTGGTGACGGGATGCGCGACCGTCGATGGACGGCTGGTGCACCTGGCGAGCCAGGATTTTACGGTGGCGGGCGGCGCGGCCGGCGAAACGCATTGCCAGAAAGTGGCCGACATGATGGCCATGAGCCTGAAGACGGGCAGCCCGTTCGTCTTTATCAACGACTCGGGCGGAGCGCGCGTGCAGGAGGGGATCGACAGCCTGGCCGGATACGCGCGCGTGTTCTACAACAACGTGATGCTTTCAGGAACGGTGCCGCAGATTGCGCTGATTTGCGGGCCGTGCGCGGGCGGCGCGGCCTACAGCCCGGCGCTTACGGACTTCGTGATCCAGACCGAGCAGGCGCGCATGTTCATCACCGGGCCGCAGGTGATCAAGCAGGTGACGGGCGAAGAGGTGAGCGCCGAGGAACTGGGCGGGCCGCATTCGCAGATGAACAACTCGGGCGTGGTGCACCTGATTGCGCGCGACGATCAGCAGGCCGTCGAACTGTGCAAGCGGCTGTTGAGTTTTCTGCCCTCCAATAATCTGGAAGATCCGCCGCATCGGGCTTTTAGCGGGCGTCTGAAGTCCGACGCCGAGATGAACAAGGTTGTGCCGGTTGATCCCAAGGTGGCCTACGATGTGCGCGACGTGATTTTGCGCGTGGTGGACAACGAAGATTTTCTGGAGATTCAGCCGGGATTCGCCGCAAATATTGTGATCGGCTTTGGACGATTGCAAGGGCGGTCCGTAGGGATTGTGGCCAACCAACCGTGCGTGATGGCAGGCGCACTGGACATCGATGCTTCGGACAAATCGGCGCGGTTTGTGCGCTTTTGCAATGCCTTCAACATTCCCCTGCTCACGTTTGTGGACGTGCCGGGATTTTTGCCGGGCGTGGAGCAGGAGCGCGGAGGCATTATCCGCCACGGGGCCAAGCTGCTGTTTGCGTATTCGGCGGCGACGGTGCCGAAGATTACGGTGGTGCTGCGCAAGGCTTACGGCGGCGCGTACATTGCCATGTGCTCGCGCGGGCTGGGCGCGGATCGCGTGCTGGCGTGGCCCACGGCAGAGATCGCCGTGATGGGAGCCGAGGGCGCTGCCGAGATTGTATTTCGCAGAGAGATTGACGGGGCCGAGGACGAGGCGATGCGGCGCAAGGAATTGGTGGACGAGTATCGCGAGACTTTCGCGAATCCGTATGTGGCGGCGGGACGACGGCTGGTAGACGACATTATTGAGCCGGCGGACACGCGCAGAGTGGTGGCGCGGGCCCTCGAATCGCTGCACGGGAAGCGCGAGCTCAGGCCGCAAAAGAAACATGGATTGATTCCGCTTTAAGATCCGGCGGCGGAATTTCGCGCCGCGAGATGAAAGGAAGCGCATGAAGCTGCATGGGACGGATTGGGCGGTGATGGCGGTGATTGCCGGCGCGGGCTGCGTGGCGATCTATGTCGGATTGGAGCGCGTCCTGCGGCGTGCCTTGCGGGAACGGCAGCGCGAGATGGAGCGGCAGTTGAATGCCATGGCGACCACGGTGAAGGCTTTGCAGGCGCGCGTGGCGGAACTGAGCAGGTGCAGCCGGCAGCGCGAGTTGCGGCGAGCGAGGTGGCCGATGATCGCGGCGTCGGCGGAAACCGCGAGAGAGCCCAAGCCGGCACAGACCAAGCCGGAGATTGTGGCCGCGCTGACTGCCGCGGCAACGGCATTCCTGGGCAAGAAGGCGCGCGTGCGCTCGGCACAGCCGCTGGCCGATCCGCAAGATAGCGCGGGCGCGTGGGCACAGCAGGGACGGGTGATTGTGCAGACCTCGCACAACCTCCGGTAATGAGGATGAGTGCAGCAAGCGATTTTGCGAGAAAGGAAGCAGGAGGTTGAAGCTTCAGATCACGATTGATGGCAAAGCGTACGCGGTGGACGTAGAGCTTCTCGAAGATGAGGACAGCCAGCAGACGCAGGAGAACTCGCCCCACCACGCGGCGCATAACGCAGGCGATGGACACGTACAGGTCGGACACGCACAAAATTCGGGCGGCACGTGGGATGCAGAGGAAAAGCTGTGCAGCAGCCCGGTGATGGGGCTAGTGATCACGGTCAACGTCGAGCCGGGACAGGTTGTGGAGGCGGGCGCGCTGTTGCTCGTGCTGGAAGCGATGAAGATGGAGACCAAAGTGACGGCGCCGCGCGCGGCAACAGTGAAGGGCGTGCATGTGAAGCAGGGCGATCCCGTGAAAGTGAATCAGTTACTGGTGGAATTTGAGTAAACAGGGTTCGATATCGGCCTCAGAAGTTGAAAGGAACGGCGTGCAGGAAGAACTGAAGAAGGTTCCCGGGATCAAGTTTGTGGATCACGTGGCGATCGCGGTCAAGCAGGGCGAGCTTGAGGGCCAGGTGAAGGCATACGAGGCTTTGGGATTCAGGGAGATTCATCGCGAAGAGGTGCACGGGCGGGACCAGGTGCGCGAGGCGCTGTTGCAGATTGGCAACGGTCCGAATCTGATCCAGCTGCTGGAGCCGCTAACCGCGGATTCGCCGGTGCAGAAGCTGATCGACAAGAACGGCGGGCGCGGCGGATTGGCGCACGTGGCCTTCCGTGTGGAGAATGCGCAGGACGCGTTCGCGGCGATGCGCGCCGAGGGATTCCAACTGATTGACGAGGCCCCGCGCCAAGGCTCGCGGGGAACAACGGTGTTTTTTGTGCATCCCAAGTCCAAACCTGAGAGCGCGTTCGGCGTTTTGATCGAGATGGTGGAAGACACCGCGAACAAATGACAAACCTAACCACTGAACGCCTGCTTGAAGAGTTCGCGCCGGTCAGGACAATGGACTGGCAGGCGCTGATTGCACGGGACCTGAAGGACGCCGATCCCGAGAAGAGACTAACTTGGCGAACGGACGAGGGGCTGGGGGTGAGGCCCTTCTATCGCGCCGAGGATTTGACGGAGCTGGCATGCGTGGACACGCTGCCGGGAGTTTTTCCGTACCGGCGCGGTGCGCGCGCCATCGGCGAGTGGCAGATTCGCGAGGAGATTGACGCCGCGAATGCGGAAGAAGCCAATCGCATGGCGTGCGCGGCGGTAGCGGCGGGCGCCGGGGGCATTGCATTCAGCGGGTTCTTGGTTGAGAGCCCACGCGAATTGGAGAAGCTGCTCAGAGGGCTCGCCGAGATTCCAGTACATTTTGAGCGCGCCGGCGAACCGATGCTTCGGATGCTGATCGAGCGGCGGAATGGATCGCCGTATGCCGCGCAGATTTCAACCGGGTGCGATGCACTGGCCAGCATGGAGTTTGCGGCGGAGACGATTTGGGCCATACCCGCTGGACTGACGCCGTTCACGATTCACGGTGCACCGTTTGCCGAAGCTGGAGCGACGGCCGTGGAAGAAGCCGGCTTCGCGCTGGCGGCAGGGGTGGATTTTCTGGCGGCGCTCGCGGAGCGCGGAGTAGACGTTAACCATGCGGCGGCTGCGCTTGAGTTCAGCTTCGCCGTAGGCTCCACTTATTTCTTCGAGATCGCCAAATTCCGCGCGTTTCGCATGCTTTGGGCGCGGGCGGTCGAGAGCTTTGGCGGCACGCATGAGGCGGCGCGGGCACGGATCGCGGCGCGCACGTCGAAATGGAATAAAACCCTCTACGATCCCCACGTGAACATTTTGCGCACGACCACCGAAGCAATGGCCGCGGTGCTGGGCGGAGCGGACGCAGTGACGGTGACGCCGTTCGATGCATGCTACAAGGCGCCGGACGAGGCGAGCCGGCGCCTGGCGCGGAACACGCAACTGCTGCTGAAGCACGAGGCGTGGCTGGGACGCGTGGCCGATACCGGCGGGGGCTCGTACGCTCTCGAGACGATCACGGATTTTCTGGCGCGCGAAGGCTGGAGGGTGATGCAGGAGATTGAGGCGCGCGGCGGATTTCGCAAAGCGCAAGCCGAGGGAATGATTGCACAGTCGCTGGAGCGGAGTTTGGCGGCACGCGAGCAGGCGATTGCATCGCGAAGGCGGGCGCTGGTGGGAACGAATCAGTATGCCAATCCGGCGGAGCGGGCGCTGGGCCGCATTGACGAACAGCGTATGCAAACCGATTTGCGCGGAGCGCGCATATACGAGGAGTTGCGTTTGCGCACAGAGCGCCATGCGGCTGCCGGAGGCAAGACGCCTCGGGTACTGCTGGCGGAGATCGGCGACCTAAAGATGCGCGCGGCGCGGGCGAATTTTGCGGCGAATTTCTTTGCCTGCGCGGGATTTGCGATACAGACGCGACGCTTCAAGAAAACCGAGGAGATTGCCGCGGCGGATGTGAATTTGATTGTGCTGTGCGGCGCGGACGCGGAGTATGCGGCACTGGCCGGGGAGTTGATGCCGAAGTTGAAAGCGCTGGGCCGCGAGACGCCGGTGATGGTGGCGGGGAATCCCGAGAACGCGGAGGAATTACGCGCGATGGGGATTGCAGATTTCGTGCACGTTCGCAGTCATCCGGTGGAGTTTCTGACAAAATGGCAGGAAAGACTGTTGGTTTGAGGGCGGCAGGTTGGGGTTCTTGGTTTCCCGCATCTCAGAGGCGAGATGTGGGGCACCCAGCACTTTCGGTGAGTTGAGAATAACGATGCGTCCGGATTTTACAAAGATCGATTGGAAGCCTGTGGCGGCGAAGACGACTGCGCGCGAAGCCGATGAGTGGCTTTCGCCCGAGCACATTGCGCTGAAGAGTTTTTATGCGCAAGCGGATCTGGAGGGGCTCGAACACTTGGATTACGCAGCGGGAATTCCGCCGTATCTGCGCGGGCCGCACACGACAATGTATGCCACGCGACCGTGGACGATCCGGCAATATGCGGGGTTTTCGACGGCGGAAGAATCGAATGCGTTTTACCGGCGCAACCTGGCGGCGGGACAGCGGGGGCTTTCGGTGGCGTTCGATTTGGCGACGCACCGCGGTTACGACTCCGACCACGAGCGCGTAACGGGCGACGTGGGCAAAGCAGGCGTGGCCATCGACTCGATTCTCGACATGAAGATTCTGTTTCACCGCATTCCGCTGGAGCAGATGTCGGTGTCGATGACGATGAACGGCGCGGTGCTGCCGATCATGGCGTTCTATATCGTAGCTGCCGAGGAGCAGGGCGTGCCGCCGGAGCAGTTGAGCGGGACTATTCAGAATGACATTCTGAAAGAGTTCATGGTGCGCAACACGTACATTTATCCGCCCGAGGGATCGATGCGCATCGTCGGCGACATTTTTCGCTACTGCGCGGAAAAGATGCCGAAGTTCAACTGCATCAGCGTGAGCGGCTACCACATGCAGGAGGCGGGCGCGACGGCAGATCTGGAATTGGCTTACACGCTGGCCGATGGGCTGGAGTATTTGCGTACGGGCGTCAAGGCGGGCCTCGACGTTGACGAATTTGCGCCGCGGATTTCGTTCTTCTGGGGCGTGGGCATGAACCACTTTATGGAGATTGCCAAAATGCGCGCCGCCCGTATGCTGTGGGCCAAGATTGTGAAAAGTTTCGGCGCGAAGAATCCCAAATCGCTGGCGCTGCGGGCGCATTCGCAGACTTCGGGATGGAGCCTTACGGCGCAGGACCCGTACAACAACGTGGTGCGCACGTGCGTTGAGGCGCTGGCCGCGGCCTTCGGCGGCACGCAGTCGCTGCACACCAACGCGCTGGATGAAGCGCTGGCGCTGCCTACGGATTTTTCGGCGCGCATTGCGCGCAATACGCAGATTTACCTTCAGGAGGAGACGGGCATCACGCGCATGGTCGATCCGTGGGCGGGATCGTATTACGTGGAGCGGCTGACACACGAATTGATGCACTCGGCATGGGAACTGATCGAAGAGATTGAAAGACTCGGCGGCATGGCGAAGGCGATCGAAACTGGCTTGCCCAAGATGCGGATTGAAGAAGCGGCGGCGCGAAGGCAGGCGGGGATCGATGCGGGGAGCGACGTGATAGTGGGCATGAATGCCTATGCCGCGTCCGAAGAGCCGGAGATTCCCGTGCTCGATATCGACAACGACGCGGTGCGGGAGGCGCAGGTAAAGCGGCTGGAGGAATTGAAGTGCGACCGCGATGCCGACGCCGTACGCGCGGCGCTGGAAACGCTCGAACGGTGCGCGGTGGGCGAGGGAAATTTGCTGGAGTGCGCTGTGGAAGCCGCGCGCAAGCGCGCCACGCTGGGTGAGATTTCGCAGGCTCTGGAAAATGTATGGGGGCGGTACGAAGCCACGACGCGAACTATCGCCGGCGTGTATTCGGCGGCCAGCGCGGGCGGCGAGGAGTTTCGCAAGGCGCGGCGGATGGTGGAAGAGTTTGAGCGCGAGGAAGGGCGGCGGCCGCGGATTCTGGTGGCGAAAATGGGCCAGGACGGACACGACCGCGGCGCCAAGGTGATTGCGACGGCATTCGCTGACATCGGATTTGACGTGGACATCGGGCCGCTGTTCCAGACGCCGCACGAGGTGGCGCGGTTCGCTCTGGACAGCGACGTGCACGTGGTGGGCGTGTCGAGCCTGGCTGCGGGACACAAGACACTGGTGCCTCAACTCATCGCGGAACTGCGCGCGATGGGCCGCGAAGACATTCTGGTGGTGGTGGGTGGGGTGATTCCGCCGCAGGATTACGATTTTCTGTACAAGGCCGGAGTGGCAGGGATTTATGGGCCCGGAACGGTGATCCCCGTAGCGGCGCAGAAGATCGTGGAGATGCTGAGCGCCAGCGTCACGATTTAGCGAAACGGATCGGCGAATTACATGAAGAGCTCGATGCGCGAAGTTGCCGGATGCGAGACACCGCAGGCGCCGCGCATCGCGCAAAAGCGCAAGCCGCTCTCTCGCGAGGAGTACGTTGCGGGCATTCTGCGCGGCGATCGGACGGTGCTGGCGCGCGCGGTAACACTGATTGAGAGCGCTCGCGAGGCGGACCGCGTACTGGCCGAGCAAATTGTGGAGGATTGCCTGCCGCACAGCGGCAACTCGATCCGCGTGGGCATTACCGGCGTGCCGGGCGCAGGCAAAAGCAGTTTGATTGAAGCGCTGGGTGGGTATTTGATCGCAGAGCAGAAACAGAAGGTAGCGGTGCTGGCGATCGATCCAAGCAGCCAAATCTCCGGCGGCAGCATTCTGGGCGACAAGACGCGCATGACGACGCTGGCCGCGAGCGAGATGGCCTTTGTGCGACCGTCGCCCTCACGCGGCATGGCGGGAGGCGTAGCGCAACGCACGCGCGAGGCGATGCTGCTGTGCGAAGCAGCGGGATATAGAAACATTCTGGTGGAGACGGTCGGCGTGGGGCAGTCGGAAACCGCTGTGCACGAGATGGTGGACTTTTTTCTTTTGATTACGTTGGCTGGAGCGGGCGACGAGTTGCAGGGAATCAAGCGCGGCGTGATGGAGTTGGCTGACCTAGTCGCCGTGAATAAGGCTGATGGCGCGAATGGTCCCGGAGCAGAGCGGGCGCGGGCGGAGGCGCAAAACGCGCTGCACTTTTTTCCGGCCGCGGAATCGGGATGGACGCCGCGTGCGGTAACGTGCTCGGCACGGACAGGCGCGGGGATTCGCGAGCTGTGGGAGTGCGCGCTGGAGTATGCCGCACGGACGCGGGCGAATGGGTGGTTCGGCAATGCGCGGCGCGAGCAGCAGCGGCGGTGGATGCACGAGATGATCGATCAGGCGCTGCGGCAGCAGTTCGACGCGCATGCTGCGGTGCGCAGCCGTGTGGCGGCGCTGGAGCGCGATGTGGCAGAGGGACGCACCACTTCGTTTCGCGCGGCGCGGATGCTTCTGGATGCGTATACGCGAAGTTCTTGACGCGACGACGCGAAAAGAACAGGGCACAAATTATGGAATGCGGCCGGCGAGTGCTGCGGCCAGAGTTGCGGCTTGCTGCGGCGTGGGCAGATTGACGTAGCCGGCTAACACGCGGCCCTTGCGAAAGATGCAGATGCCGCCTAGATATGGCGCGTTGACGATCCACGCCTCGTCGCCCACCAGCGCCGGGACTGCGCCGGGAAAGTGCTGGTGAAGGGATTTGAGCACGAGGGACGCGGATTCAGGAGTGGCTTCGAGCACGATGAATGCCTGACCAGCCTGGAATTTGGCCACGTAGCCGCGCTTGAGCTCGCGCAGGCCTAACACGCTCTCTGGAACCATGCGGACGGGTGCAACGTTGTCTGGGGGGAACCAGCGCAACTGCGCGGGCGGCGTCACGCGGCCGGGAAGACGCACTTCGAGCGTTGAAGCCATGCTGCGCAACGTTGAAGAGTCGTCGGCGTCGGCTTCGGAGGAAACTTCGACGATCTCAACGTAGAAGTTGCCCTTGGCGAAGGTCGCGCTTTGCGGCTGAACCTGACCGCCCATGCCGATTTGCGAGATGGGCGAGTTGGGATCGAGGTTGGCGGCGAAGAGCCCGTAGGCCGCGTCGGCATCGGTCATCTCAGAGAGATCGATGGTGAGCGTGTTGGCCCCAGACTTGCAGTCGATGGTGCTCATGCGCACGAAGCCGAAGATGAGGTAGCCCTCCGCCCCGCCGTCCTTGTATTCAAAGAGGTTGCCGGAGTCGTACTGGCGGACAGCGCCGGACTGCTCCCAGCCGGCGGCGATGTGACAGTCGAGAACGCTTTGCGCGGCGGCGGAGCTGGAGGCAAACAGAGCCGAGAGCAGCAACGCGCGAACCTTCATGCGAAAAGCTCCTGTGCGCGGGCCATACGACGGGCGACGTGCACGCCGTGCGGGCAATTTACCGTGCAGGAAGCACAATCGGCGCAGCGAATGGAGGACGGTTGGGCGAGCTCGAGATAACGCTCGCGGCCCAACGCGAACTGGCCGTAACCGTCAGCGTAAGTCAGGCAGCGCAGCACGTCGGCCACGGGCAGACCTTCGCGGCATGCGCCATCGCACGTGCCGCACATGCGGCAGTAGAGCGGGCTAATCCGCTCCAGATGCGCGGTGAGAATGCCGGCGTCGGTGGAGCTGAAGGCGTACTGCATGGCCTTGAGGTTTTCGTCCAGCTGATCCATGTCAGTGATGCTGGGAACGGTGGTGGCGACGTTGGGATTTTTGACCACCCATTTGAGCGCGGAGAGCATGGCGCCGGGTTGCGCAAGCTTGCCGCCAATGGGATCGCCGGGCTTGTGGCTGCGCGCTCCGCCGGCCATTACCTTCATGGCGACGACGCCAAGTCCGGCCCTGGATGCGGTTTCCACGGCTTGGTCCATGGCGGGATCCATAGTGAAGTTGTAGGCAGCGAGCACCACGTCGAAGGCTTTCTTCTGGATCATCCAGGGAATTAGCTGCGGCTGACCGCTGTGGGTGCTGACGCCGATGAAGCGGACCTTGCCTTGCTGTTTGGCGAGTTGCTGGGCCTCGATGTGATCGTCGGAAATTTCGGCGGGATCGCTGCGGCCGTGGAGATACCAGATGTCGATGTAGTCAGTATTGAGCTCACGCAGGCTCTGATCGAGATGCTGCATCATGCCGACTTTGTCGGGCGCGTGGGTCTTGGTGGAGAGAACGATTTGCTTGCGCTTGGCTCCGAGCGCCGCGCCGACCATGCGCTCGTTGTTTCCGCGCTGAATAGCTGCGCGCTGTGTCGAAGTAGTTGATGCCGAGATCGGCGGCGCGCTCAATCACGCTGGGGTCGGAGGTGATCATGCAGCCGAAGCCGACAGAAGTGACGCGGAGGCCGGTGCGGCCGAGCGTTTTGTAGCTAAGCTTGACGGCGGAGCTGGAAGGCGCATCGCCAGATTGCGGCTTGAGGACGCCGAAGGCGGGGGTTGCACTGGCAAGCGGAGCGAGCAAGCCGGCGGAAACGCCGGCGGCGAGGAAATCGCGACGGGAGGTCCTGGAAGGCATGAGGACACCTCGACTCTGTGGAGCGCCCACAGTGTAGAAAGCGCCTCGAGCGGGTGCATAGGACGGGCGTCACAATGCAGGGGGCAGAGATCAGGCCTCGGGGGTCGACGCGTGATCGGCCGCCGTCGTAGTGTCCGAGAGACTCGTCGCAAAACTCGGAGCCCCGAAATGCGGGTCCTTCGACTCCGTTTAGCCCAAATGTGGGCCAAACTCCGCTCAGGATGACCGATCATTTTCTTGCACGAATGGTAGAAACCCGACGCCATTTGCTTATCCGGCGTTGCGGAGGGCTTGGAGGGTCTCTTCGAGGGCGGATTCCCAGGGGCTTAGCTCGATGCCGAAGCGGGCGTGCAATTTGGCGTTGGAGAGCACGGAATTGCGGGGGCGTGCGGCGGGGGTGGGATAGTCCTTGGTGGCGATGGGGGTGAGAACGGGCGGTTTAACAGCGAGGAGCTGGGCGGCGCGGGCAAAGATGGCCTGGGCAAATCCGAACCAGGAGACGGAGCCGCCGCAGGTCATGTGGTAGAGGCCCGCCCAGTCCTGCGGCGCACCGAAACGGCCGACGAGGATGCCGGTGACGATGAGGTGCGTGGCGCGGGCGAGTTCGATAGAAGTCGTCGGCCCTCCGATCTGATCGTCGACGATGGAGAGACGGTCGCGCTCGCGCGCAAGGCGGAGCATGGTGAGGAGAAAATTGTTGCCATGAGGGCCGTAGACCCAACTGGTGCGGAAGATGAGGAACTTGCCACCGACGCCTTCGACAGCCTGTTCACCCGCAAGCTTGCTCGAGCCGTAGACATTGAGCGGATTGGGAGAGTCCGACTCGGTCCATGATTCGGATTTGGGCTCAGATTTGCCGCCGTCAAAAACGTAATCGGTGGAGTAGTGAACGAAGAGGGCGTTGCGCAGGAGGGCCTCTTCGGCGAGGACGCGCGGCGCCTGCTCGTTGATGGCGTAGGCAAGATCGCGCTCAGACTCGGCGCGGTCGACCGCGGTGTAGGCGGCGGCGTTCAAAATGATGTCGGGCGCGGCGCGATGAACCAGCTCGCGGGTTTGCGCGGCATCGGCGAGATCGACCGATTCACGATCGACGCCAACGATGGGGCCGAATCCGGCGAAGATTTTTTCGAGCTCGCGACCGAGTTGGCCGGCGTTGCCGACGATGAGGATGCGGGGATTCTTGGTCGTGGTTGACGATTTGCTCACGCGGACGAGCTCCGAAGGACGCGGAAGTGTGCTGCTGGCATTCTAAATGGGCGCATTGGAACTGAGATCAGTCTCAGAAAAACCTTCCCTCAGGAGCTAAAGCCCGCACCATTTTGCGCCCTATACGGCACGACTAAAGTCGTGCCCTGACACTTCGTGCTTCACGATGCATTTTTCAGCAAACTCTGGAGACACGCATTACGATTGTTCCGATCAAAAATAAGGCCGGTTCGCTTGGAATCGCGATTCACCGTACAATTTAAGGAGGAGTCTTCCCCGATGCGCCGTGTGTATTGCGATGCCAATGCCACCACGCCTCTGCTGCCAGAGGTGATGGAGGCGATGCGCCCGTACCTGATGGAGGATTTCGGGAATGCGTCGTCGATCCATTTGCAGGGGCAGCGGGCGCGGAAGGCTGTGGACGGGGCACGCGAGACGCTGGCGACGTTTTTCCATTGCCGCGAAGCCGAGGTGGTGTTCAACTCCGGTGGGACCGAGGGAGACAACACGGCGATCTTTGGGTTGGTGCGCCCGGGCGACCACCTGATTACAACCGCGATTGAGCACTCGGCGGTGTTGCGCGCGGCAGAGCGTGTGGCGGAGCGCGGTGCAGAGGTGACGTTTGTTGCGCCTCGCGCGGATGGATTAATCGACCCCGAGGAGATTCGCAAGGCATTGCGGCCCACGACACGGCTCGGCGATTCTCGAAGGACCCTGGTCAGTGTGATGCTGGCGAATAACGAGACGGGCGTGCTGCAACCGGTGGAAGAGATCGGAAAAATCGCCGCGGCGGCGGATGCGTTCTTCCACATCGATGCGGTGCAGGGCGCGGGGAAGGTCGCGTTTGATGTGCGGCGATTCGGTTGCCACTTGTGTTCGATCAGCGCGCACAAGATGCACGGGCCGAAGGGCGTGGGCGCGATGTATGTGCGGCGCGGGACGCCACTGGAGCCGCTGATTGTGGGCGGGAGCCATGAGCGCCGGCAGCGCGCGGGCACGGAGAATGTACCGGGCATCGTGGGACTGGGCAAGGCAGCGGAACTGGCGATGGAAAGCCTGGGGGATGGAACCGTGGAGCGCATAGCCGGGCTGCGCGACCGGCTCGAGGCGGGGGTTTTGCGGATTGCGGGCACGGGCGTGAACGGCGCCGGCGCACCGCGCGTGGCGAATACGACGAACATCCACTTTGAGCAGGTGGAGGGCGAGGCGCTGGTGATCGCGCTCGACCTGAAGGGCGTGGCAGTGAGCGGCGGGTCGGCATGCCATTCGGGCTCGACCGAGCCCAGCCACGTGCTGATGGCGATGGGACTGGACAAGCATGCGGCGCGGGCGAGTTTGCGATTCAGTTTGTTGAGGACGGCGACGGAAGAAGATGTGGATCAGGTGTTGCGCGTGGTTCCGCAGGCCGTGGAGCATTTAAGGGCGCTGGCGCCGGAAGTTGCAGGAACTCTTGGATAGGAAAGCTTTCGAACGGATGGAACAGAACACAACTATCGCGGTGGCCATGTCAGGAGGGGTCGACTCCTCGACGGCGGCGGCGATCCTCGCGCATTCAGGCGTGAACGCAGTCGGGCTGACGCTGCATCTTTGGGATCAGACGCGGCTCGCCGGACGGCACGGGATTCCCGACGCGCCGAAGGCGGGACGCTGCTGCTCCATCGACGATGTATATGACGCGCGGCGCGTGGCCGAGGACCTGGGGATTCCGTATTATGTCGTCAATCAGGAGGAGCGGTTCGAACACGACGTGGTTCGGCCGTTTGTCGACGAATACCTGGCGGGACGCACTCCGATTCCCTGCTCTCTCTGCAACAACCATTTGAAGTTCGATCAGTTGCTGAAGACGGCGCGCAGCATTGGCGCAGAGTACATTGCCACGGGCCACTACGCAGTGAACGAGTACGACGAAAAGCGCGGGCGCTGGATTTTGAAGCGGCCGGCGGACCTGGCGAAGGATCAGACATATTTTCTCTTCGGGCTTACGCAGGAGCAGTTGTCGCGGACGCTGTTTCCGCTGGGCCACATGACCAAGCCGGAGGTGCGCGAAGTGGCGCGTCAGCATGGATTGCGGCTGGCGGAAAAGCCCGACTCGCAGGAGATCTGCTTTATTCCCGGCGGCGATTACAAGCAGTTCTTGACGGCGTATCTCGAAGAGCAGGGCGAGCGTATGCCGGAGACGGCGGGCGAGTTGGTGGCTGCGAGCGGCGAGGTGATCGGGAAGCACGAGGGGATTTCGAACTTTACCGTGGGCCAGCGCAAGGGCCTGGGCGTGTCGTCGCCGTCGCCGCTTTATGTGCTGCAAATCGATCCGTCGAGCCATCGCGTGACGGTGGGCGCGGATGCCGAACTCGCGACGCGAACTTTGCGCGCGCGGCAACTGAACTGGATCAGCATTGCCGAGCTGACGGGACCGATGCGGGTGCGGGCCAAGATCCGGCACCGGCATGAGCCGGCGTGGGCCACGCTGGAGCCTGCGGGGCCGGACGAGATTCTGGCCACTTTCGATGAGCCGCAACGCGCAGTGACGCCGGGACAGTCGGCGGTGTTTTACGACGGCGACGAGGTGGTTGGCGGCGGCTGGATCTTCTGATTTGCGGGCATGGTGAGTCCATAGCTCGTTGAAGAGCAAATGCAGGTCCTTCGACTCGTCCCGGTACGCCGGGACTCGCTCAGGATGACATCCTATTTTTATCGCTCAGGATGACATCCTGTTTTTATTGCTCAGGATGACAGCGCGATGGGATAGCGGGCAAAGAATTGGACCCGCTCGGAATCTACGTAGGCATTTGAGAGAACCGCTACTATTTTGGCCGCTGCATTTCGAAGCGGTCGCGGGTTCGCACGTAGGTCGGGCCGCCCATGCGGCCAATGGCGTTGAGCCGGTCGGGATCGATCTTGTAGCCGTCGAGGAAGCGATTCGAGCACGTGAAAGCGCAGAACCTCGCCCAGCACCAGGATGCCTCCGCCGGGCTGGTCGCTGACGCGGATGATTTGATGCAGGCGGCACTCCATCTGCACTTTGCTTTCAGCCACGCGCGGCGGCTTTACCAGGTCGCTTGACACCGTCGTCAGTCCTGAAAGCTCGAATTCGTCCACTTCGGGCGGTACATCGGCGGAGCACAGGTTCATCTGCTCGGCAAATTCTTCTGAAACGATGTTGACGACAAACTCACCGGTGGCTTCGACGTTGCGCAAAGTGTCCTTGTAAGGGCGCGGGCCGTTGCGGACAGCGGCGCAGAAGCAGACCACCGGAGGGTTGGAGCTGCACGCGGTGAAATAACTGAAGGGCGCGAGGTTCCGGATGCCGGCGGCATCGATGGTGGAGACGAAGGCGATGGGCCGCGGCACGATCATGCCGATCATGAGCTTGTAGGTGTCGCTGGGCGCGATTTGGGCGGGATCGAGGGTGCGCATTTGGAGTTTTTGTCGAGCGCCTGTTAGACGCCGGCTGCCAGGCTACACGAACATGTCGTTATCGCTGGACCTGCGACTCGCTTCCGCGCGCGGCGCGCCTTCCGTGTTGCGCAGCGACTCGACGACAGCCTTTGCGGAGGCGAGGAACGCTGAGAGCTGGCGCATGGGCTTGGCCACGGTGTCGGCCATAAAGGCGCTGGCGCGGTCCACAGCGTCGAGGACACTGGAGAGCATGGTGTCGAGGCGGCTGGCCTGACGCCGCGCACGCCCAATGATCTCATCGGCCGCCGCTTGCACGTCGGCGGTCTGATCGCGCAGAGCGCGCGTGAGCACGGCCAGGTCGGACGTAGTTGATTCAATCTTGGGCGCGAGGCGCGTGACGAGGTCGCGGGTCTGGTCAATGATCGGCATGACCGAGGAGCGAATGTCTTCGACCTGATCGCTAATATTCTTGGCCAGTTTGCGCAGGGCAACGAATGCGGCAAGGAGAACGATGGCCTGAACCAGCATGGCCAGCGCCACTGCGGCGACCATAGCCAGCTGAACGGTCTGGTTATCGAGTTTTGGCATGGCGTTGCCCTCGCGCAGGGGTTCTGCGGCTTGAAGCAAAAAATGTCAGGCACGCTCCGGGGGAAGAAGCGGCGTTGTATCCAGAGCCGGCACGGGAGCTTGTCGATCCTGCTCTCGCGCCCGGCGCCGGAAGAAATGGTGCGGCCGCAGTAGGCCGGGAAGGACCCGGAGCCGCCCGCTCTCAGCCCTCGTGACTCTCGGATTCGCTGGCCGACGCGTGGTACGCCTCGCGGCCCGCTTCAACAGCGGCGCTGACCCGCGACGTCTGGTCGGAGACAAGATTCTTGCCGCGCTCCACAAATTCTTCCCACTGCGCGCGTCCGCGATCGACGGCGTCACGGCCGCGATCGACGTATTCGCCCACCTGCTCCTTGCCCTTGTCGACGAAAGCGCTCACATGTTCCTTGCCCTTGTCGACCATTGCAGCTGACGTTCTCCGCAGCCTCGCGCGTGCGGACGCGCAGATACTCGGTGCCCTCGCGGGCGCCCTGCGCGATGTCCTCGCGGGTTTCGCGGCCGCTCTTGGGGGCGTAAAGAATGCCCACCAGCGCGCCGACGCCCAACCCGGCCAGGAACCACGCCACTCCGTAGGATTTATTTTCGTCTGCCATGACGAAATTTCTCCTTTCGCTACCGAACACAAGAATGCCTGAGACTACCAAACAGTCCAAGTCTACCGCAACTGGCCGGCATCCTGCAGTTTGGGCAATGCGGACTAACGCAGGGCCTGCCTGCACATGGCCGTCTCGGGGTTGGATGCACGAATGCGACAAGCGATGGGCGGCCGAGCGCGCGCAGACCGGATTCACCCGCCGCAGCGGCAGGTGTGCGCCAGAACCTCGGCAAAGTGGAGCGCCTTGGCGTGAGCCAACTGGTCGATCTGCTCGCGGCAACTGAAGCCGTCGGCAACGACGATCGTCGTTGGCCCGGCGGATTGGACGGCCGGCAGCAGGCCCTGGTTGGCGATGGTCTTCGACACTTCGAATTTATCGGCTTCAAAGCCGAAGGGTCCGGCCATGCCGCAGCAGCCGGCCTGGATCAGTTCGACCGTGGCGCCGGCCTTACGGAGAAGCGCGATTTCGTTGCCCGGGCCGCCGAAGACCGCCTTGTGATGGCAGTGGCCGTGGACGAGAATGTGCGCGCCCTCCAGACGGCCCGAGACGAAGCCGGGCGCGTGGGCGGCGAGAAAGTCGGCAAGCAGCCAGACCTGCTCGCTCAGGCGCTTGGGCGCGGGGATCGTTGGGGAAGAGCTCGAGCAGCTCGTCCTTGAAGACGCTGGCGCAGCTTGGCTCAAGAAAGATGAAGGGCAGGCCGGCATCGATCTGCGGAGCCATGCGGCGGAGAACCTTGCGCGAGATAGGATCGCGCGGCGGCACCGAGCAGGCCGAAGTCGTAGAGCGGACGGCCGCAGCAGATGTGCCCGTGTGGCGTTTCCACGCGGAAGCCGGCGCTGGCTGAGGACGGTTTCCGCGGCCTGCGAGGGTTTGCGGATGGTAGTAGTTGTTCCAGGTGTCGGGCCACAAAAGAACTGACTTGTGGGGGGCTGCCCGAAATCGCTTCCCGGGTCCTTAAATGCGACGGGACCCGGGGCACCCAGAATTTGTGGTTGGGTTGCGCGATTGCTGGAAGGTTTTCGGCGGCGAGACGCGGCAATTGGCGCTCGCGGGCGACTCCGGCGATGCGCTTGATGAGCGGGCTGGTGAGCGGGCCGGTGAGGATTGCATTGGTCAGCGCCGGCGCAAGCGAGCCGCAGCGGGCGAGCTTGTCGGCAAAGCCGAAGATGTAGTGGTGCAGCGGGTGCAGGCGGCCTTTGTAGCGCTGGGCGAGAAACTCGGACTTGTAGGCGGCCATGTCGACCTGCACCGGGCACTCGGATTTGCAGGCCTTGCAACTGAGGCAGAGATCGAGCGCCTCGTGGACGGCACGGCTCTGAAAGCCTTCTTCGCGCAGCGCGCCGGCGAGCATCTCCCATAGCAGGTGCGCGCGGCCGCGGGTGGAGTGCTGCTCCTCGCCGGTGGCGCGGTAGCTGGGACACATGACGCCGCCCTCGGTGTTGCGGCAGGAGCCGACGCCGACGCAGCGCTCGGTGGCGCGCGCGAGGGAGCCGTCGTCTTTTGCGAAAGCGAAGTGGGTCTTCCACCGATTTGTCCGCCGTGGTTGACGCACGTCGGACAGATTGGATGGGGCACGGTCTGTGGCTGGTGCGTGGCGGAGATTCTCTGTGGGATCGTAGACGCGCACCGCGTCAGAGAGCTTGCCGGGATTCATGCGGTTGTCCGGATCCCAGAGCGCTTTGAATTCGCGGAAGGCCTCCATCAGTTCGGGTCCGAACATTTTGGGCAACAAAGCCGCGCGCGCCTGGCCGTCGCCGTGCTCGCCGGAGAGCGATCCGCCGAAGGAGAGCACCACATCGGCGGCGCGATCGATGAACTCGCGGAATGTTTCGCATGCCTTTTGGAGTGGGGAAGTCGAAGTTGATGCGGGTGTGCACGCAGCCCTGGCCGTAGTGGCCGTAGAGCGGGCTGCGGAAGCCGTACTCGGCCATGAGCTTGCTGATGGCGCGCAGATAGTTGCCGAGCTGGGCGGGCGGCACGGCGGCATCTTCCCATCCCTCGAAGCGATCGGGCTCGCCGGGCACAAAAACCATGGCGCCCAGAGCGGACTCGCGCACGTGCCACACGCGAAGCCGCTTCCTCCGGCGTACAGATGTGCGCCACCGGCGGGGAGGGCCAGACGCGCGAGGCGCGGGCGATGGCTTCGGCCTTGGCCAGCGCTTCTTCCTGGGACCACGCGCCCATCTCGACCAGCAGAAAACCCACGCCTTCGGGTAGAACGGTCGAGATCGCGCAGTGCGAGGCCTTTGCGGCGCATGAAATCGACGAGCAGATAATCGAAACCTTCAAGGCCGATGGGCTTGTGTTCGAGGGCGAGGGGAACGGCATCGGCGGCGAGAAAGGCATCGCTGAAGCCGAGCACGGTGAGCACGCGGAAGGGCGGGCTGGCAATGAGATTGAGCGTGGCGGAGACGACGTTGGCGCAGGTGCCTTCAGACCCCACCAGCGCGCGGGCGACGTGGAAGTTGTTTTCCGGCAGCAACTCGTCGAGGTTGTAGCCGGAGACGCGGCGGGGAATGCGCGGGAACCTTTCGCGCACAAGGGCGGCGTAGCGATCGCGAATGCGCGCCAGGCCTGCGTAGATTTGGCCCACGCGGCCGCCGGAGCGGACGAGCGCGTCGAGCTCTGCGGGCGGTGTTGCGCCCACCGTCATCCGCGTGCCGTCGTAGAGAACGATGTCGAGCGATTCCACGTTGTCGACGGCTTTGCCGCCCAGCAGGCCGTGCACGCCGCAACTGTTGTTGCCGATGATGCCGCCGAGCGTGCAGCGGGAATGCGTGGCGGGATCGGGCGCGTAGGTGAGGTGATGAACCTCGGCGGCGTCGCGCAGGCGGTCGAGCACGATGCCTGGCTGGACGCGCGCAATCCGCTGCACGGGATCCAGCTCTTCAAGTGAATTCATGAAGCGGGAATAGTCGAAGACCACGGCGACGTTGACGCACTGGCCGGCAAGACTGGTGCCTGCGCCGCGGGGCAGCACGGCAGCACCCGTAGCGCGGCAAGCCGCCAGCGCAGCCTCAACGTCGGCGGCGTCGCGCGGGAAAACCACGCCGATGGGCAGCTGGCGATAATTCGAAGCATCGGCAGCGTAGAGAGCGCGCGAGCCGAGATCGAAGCGGACAAGATCGGAGGACGCTTGACTGGAGGAATCTGGGCCGCGCAGAGATTTTCTTAGAAGACTCTCCAGCTCGCGATGCGCCGAGAAGCGCTCATGGTCGAGCGGCGCGGGATTGGAGAGGATGGAAAATGAAGAAGTGCTCACGCTGGAATATTAACGCGTTGCATTGCGATAGGTTGCGCGTCAGCGCGAAGGCCACTCTTCGACGACCACGCCGAGATCGTTGAGATGCTTGATGGCGTCTTCCACGTTGCGCCGGACCTTGGGACGGTCCTTGGGCGAGGCAGAAGGCGATTCCGCAATCGCGATCACGCGGCCGTAGTGCCAAGCGCCGGCCGGAATGGCGGCGACCGCCTCGTCGAGATCGGAGGGCCGCAACTGAAGCTCCTGGCGGCGGGCGGCCACGGGGCGAAGCATGCTTCCCTGCCCTGCCGGGCTGGGATTGGCATCCGGCAACAGGATGCGGAGCGAAATGTCTTCGGGGCCGACGGAGAGAAAGGGATTGTCCCACGCGGACGGGTCGTGAATATCGATGTAAAGGCTCTTGGTGGGCAGAGGAATCTGCTCCAACTGGGCGCGTTCCTGATCGAGCTCGGTCTGGTTGGCCTGCACCTTCTTCTCGGCCGTCTCGGCTTTGTGGACCACGCCTTCCACGCGCTGCGCTTCCTTGTGGCAGGCGGCAAGCGCAAAGGCCAGCAGCGCGGCCACGACGAAGATTCCCCTGAAACGCGAACGCACAATCACGAGATCAAGAATATCAGGACGGATGCGGGCGCTGCGGGGAGGGCCGCCTGCAGTGTGGGACGGCGTGCGCCGCGTCACGGCGCGGCGCATGGGAAATCCGCTAATCTGCGCGCAAAGAGAGACGGAGGGCGAAATGGGCAAGCGCGTTGTGGCCGTAGTGGGCAGCTACCGCGAGGGCGGAGCAACGGAGAGGGCCGTGGAAGCAGTCTTAGAGGGCGCGCGGGTGATGGGCGCCCAGACACAAATCTTCCATTTGAAAGATCAGCACATTGAATTCTGCAAGAACTGCCGCGCATGCACGCAGACGTCAGGCGTGGAGCGGGTGCGATGCGCGCAGGAGGACGACCTGGAGCCGATGCTCAGAGAGATTGAAGCGGCGGATGCAGTGGTGCTGGCTTCGCCGGTGAATTACTACAACGTGACAGCGATCTTCCGCAGATTCCTGGAACGGCTACTGGGATTTACCTATTGGCCGTGGGGACAGAATGGGCCTGCGCTGCGCAGCAAGGTGCAGCCGCGCAAAGCGGTGTTAGTGGCTGCGGCGGGAATGTTGGGATTTCTGATTCCAGTGGCCACTGGAGCGCCGCGTGCGCTGGAGTTAGCGGCAGGGATGATGGGCGCGAAAGCGGTGGGCAAGTTGTGGATCGGGCTGACGGCGGGAAGGCCGGACTACAGACTGAGCAATCGGACGCGCGAACGCGCGCGGCGCATGGGGATGAGGCTCGCGTAGGGTTCTGCTTTCCCACATCTCAAAATTGAGATGTGGGGCACCCGGGTTCGTGCTGGGTTGATAAGGGTGGGTTGGGGTTCGTGCTATCCCACCTTAGCGACAAAGACAAAAACGTCGCGAAGGTGGGGCACCCTTTTTCGTGCGGGGTTGAGAGGGATCGGTCGAGGTTCGTGCGTTCCCAACCAAGCAATGCGTGGGTGCTGCACCCGACCGCACTTACTTTGGGATCAGGTCGCGGGCGATGGAGTCGAGGACGCCGTTGAGGAAGTTGCTGGACTCGGGCGCGCAATAGCGGCGACCGATCTCGAGCGCCTCGTTGATGACCACGGGAAAGGGCGTGGACTTGAAGCCGACCAGCTCGGCGACGGCCATGCGTAGCAAGTTGCGGTCGACGGCGGGCATGCGATCGAGCCGCCAGTGCGTGGAGTGGCTGGCAATGAGCGCGTCGATCTCTTCCTGACGCTCCTGGGCAACGCGGAAAAGATCCTCAGCGAAACCGCTCACTTCGAGCTCGACGGGATCGCCGGCCTTCCAGAACGTGGCGCGCACCTGGTCAGCGGTCTGGTGGCCAACGTCGGCCTGAAAAAGCATCTGCATGGCGAGTTCGCGGGACTTGCGGCGATGGCGGCTGGTCAAGCGGGACCGCCTTGCTGCACTTTGCGGCGCAGGCTCACCATTTCAATCGCGGCCGTGGCAGCTTCAAAGCCCTTGTTCCCGGCCTTGATGCCGGCGCGGTTCAGCGCCTGCTCCAGAGTTTCGCAGGTGAGCACGCCAAAGCTGTGGGGAATGCCCGTCTCCTGTTGCGACTGGCCGATGCCGCGGGCCACTTCGTTGTAGATGGCCTCGTAGTGGGCGGTTTCGCCGCGCAGCAGGCAGCCCAGCGTCACAATGGCGTCCACACGACCGGTGTTGGCTGAGGTGCGCGCTGCGGCGGGAATCTCCCATGCGCCGGGAACGCGAACGACTTCAATGTCGCTGCGGTCGGCGCCGCTGCGCAGAAGCGCGTCGAGCGCGGCCTCCAGCAGCCGATCGGTGACCACGGCGTTCCAACGCGAGACGATGACGGCAAACTTCATTCCCGCGGCAGAAAGATCGCCTTCGAGGGCAACGGGCTTGCCTTTTACCGGGTCCGTCCACGCCCAGAAGCTGAAGCGGAAACCGGGTTCGGGCTCGACGGTGAAGATGCGGGATCTCCAGTGGGTGTCAGAGATAGGCGAGAGGGGGATGGGCGAGAGACGGCTGACCGCCGCGGCCCCTTTCTGCGCGCGCAACCAGGATTCAGCCACCTGATGAATGGAGTCGAGCGAAGTGACTTCAATGAGCAGATCGGCCAGCGACGAATCGGCCACCTGGGGAAAGCGGCCATCGACAAATTCCAGATTGGCGAGCGGGGCCAGGAACGAAGCGCCGCGCGATCCCTCTTCCTGCCATCCTTTGCCGGGGGCAAAGCCGAGCGCACGAAAAAAGCCGCTCAGCCGTTCGTAGGCTGCCGCGCTGCCGGCCGGACGCAGAATCGAGATGCCCTTGATCATGAGTTGATTTTAGCGTGCGGGAACGGGCTAGCCGACGCGCGCACCCCGTCCGAGTGAAGCTGGTACGGGGCGCACGAAGACGCAGGGACTATGTGACCGAGCGCGGCTTGACGGTGATGACGGTTGCGGGAACGACGGTGTTGGGGGCGGGCGCGACTGGATAGAGACAGCCGGCGTCGTTGCCTCCCGCTGAAACTGGCGTACAGGCCGGTAGAGCGGGGCTGTACTGCTGCGAATCGGTGGGCGGCGTGGCGATGCTGACGCTGGGAGGAACGCTGATGAAGTGGATCTCGTTGTCGCCCGCAGTGGAGACAAAGAAGATGGAGTTATCGGTCGAAAACGCGCCGGCGAGCGGAGCGGTCGGCGGCGTGGACGAGGAAGCGTCGGCGAATTTCACGTAGCCTACGGGGCCTGTGCCGCTGGCCTGCGGCAGGTAGAACGGGAGCTGGGCTGCCGTAGTGGCCGAGCTGGGCGTCGAGTAGGTGACGAAGGCGATGGGCGCGGCCGTGGTTGTGGAATTGGTGGTGGGCGCCGTGCCGGTGACGATCTGGTTGACGGCAGTGGCGTTGGTGACGCTGGTGAGATTGACGGTGCCGTCGAGCGTGGGATTGGTGGAGAGAGGCGTCATGGTCTCCACCTGATTGGGCGGCGCACCGGTGGTGGCTTCAGGGCACAGCGGAGTGGCCGAAATGGCAAGTCCGATGTCGTCGAGCGTGATGCTGCTGCCGCTGAGCGAAGCGCCGAGCATGTGTTGCCCATTGCTTGTGGCGCCCAGAACGCTAGTCGTCACATTAACGGAGTCGCTTTGCGGGAAGAACTGAAGGCTGGCGTTGTTGCCGACCGTGCCGGAGGGGCACCAGGTGTGGGCGACGGTCGGAAAGCCGGCAAGATACGCGCCAACGCCGGGAACCGTAACAGCCACGTTCTGAGAACCGCCAGAGGCGGTTAGTGGGTAGGTGCTCCAGCCGAGGTTGATGTTATAGACGTAGAGTGTGTTGGTGTGACCGGCCCCCGCCGCGGCGCTATCAACGATATAGACCGTATTGGAATCGGGCGTCCATTGAGCAGCGACTCCCAAGCCCCCGTAGGAGGATCCCGACCCGGAGGAGGTGTTGTAGATGTAAAACACTCCGCGGATTTGATCGTTGACGACCAACTCACCGTTGTTGGGCGAGATGGCGAGTACGACGCCGGGCACTGAGGTGTTCTGGTTGGTGAGAGCGTTGCTTGCCGTGGAGTAGACCATCAACTCACGGGCCGAACCGAAGTAGAGGTTGTTGCCGTCCTGATCCATGACCAAGGAGTTGGGCACGAAGGGCAGACGCGCGAGGGAGCCAGGGTTTCCAGTGAGCAACTCCATGGACGCGAAATACTGCGATTGACCGGGCGCGGCGTACCAGACGTATTCGCTGGTGGTGCCGGGGACGGTGATGCCGACGGGATTGGAGGAGAGCGGCAGGCCGGTGCCATTGAGACCAAATTCATTGATGGGGGCAGGATTGCAGGCAAACGGCTCGCAGACCGCATAGACCGAACCGACGCCGGGGAAGGCGGCTGTGATGGTGCCTGCGCCCGTGGCCCCGATGTCAACGGGATTGGTGGACTCGTATTGGAGGTTCAAGCCGGCGATGGGGTTGCCCAGCGTATCGAGGACGGTGGTGGTGAGGTTCTGCGAGACACCCTGCGTGACGACGCCACTGGTAGCTCCGCTGGCCAGCGAGACTTTGACGGACGCGGGTGGGCAGGTGGAAAAGTAGCCAGCCGACGATGCCGATTGCGCGATGGTGGCGGTGATGGAAGTGGTGCCGGGCTGTTGGGCGGTGAGGACCTCGGTGGTGGAGTTAAACGTAGCGACGGATGAATTGCTGACCGAGAAATTGAGGGTGCCGATGGAGGATCCGCAACTGGGGACCGAAGTGACGCCGGGAGCCAGGCCACCGGTGCAAACATAGTTTGCCGGGGATACGGTGGGCGGGGCGCAGAATTCGTATTGCGTGCCGTTGCTGACATAGCAGGCCTGGGCGTCGAGCTGAGCCTGCTGATTCTGGGAGAAGCATTGCTGCGGAGAAGAGCTGGAAAGTGACGTGGTGACCAGACTAATGGCAGTTACTGGCGCATGAATGTACACAGCGACAGGGTTGGAGGTGACGGAATCGGCTGTGACAGTAACATAGGCTACGGCGTAGGGTAGGCCATTGGAGGACGGCAAGGGATTGGGAGCATTGCAGTAGGTGTAATCGGCAATGCCGCCGCCGGTATTGCGATTCCAGGTGCCGGCGCAGAGCTGGCCGCCGGGCGAGATGTCGGCCAACTGATTGTTGGAAGTGCCGTAGTTAAGTTGGTTGGCGCCAATCGAGGCCGCATTGCCCTTGCAGGTGAAAGCAGAGGGGGTTTGAACCTGGAGGGTCTGCCCGTAGGCCATCGAAATGCCGGCGATCTGCGGCTGCAGGATGATGGAAGCGATGTCGGTGTCTTTCGGGCCGTAGCCGAGGCCGTTGCAGTAGTTTCCTGCCGGGTTGCGTACGCAACCGGATATGGAAATCCCAGCCGGAAGGGCCAGGCCAAGCAAACAAAGAAGCGTAAAGAACCGCCGCATGAATCCTCCCCGCTCCGCGCCGTCGAACCGCGGAACGGTCGCTAAGAACACGTAAAGAAAATTGAGTTATTGCCTTCCCTTTTTATGCTTAGGGTCGGCCCGCAACAGGTGGATCGCACCCAAGCTCGAGATCCCCGGCGGCACACTGCCGCACGCGGCCGAAGAGGCAAGACGCACACTGAATACTCCAAGAAAAAAGTGTATCAGGACGAGCCTACCTCTGGCACAGAACCAGCCGGCAACGACAGCTCTGCTGAATAGACTGTGACGGAGCCGGATGGGGAGCAAGGAAGCGAGCTACCCGGGTGCGTCAGGGGGTGGGAGGCATATACCGGGCAAACCACTCCATGGCGCGTTGCTGGACATCCAGGCGGTGGGCCGGATCGGAGAAGCCGTGGCCCTCATTGGGGTAAACGACCAACTGCGCCGGGACGTGCAGGTCGCGCAGAGCGTGCCAGAACTCAAAGGATTGGGGCGCGGGGCACTCGCCGTCGCGGTCGCCTACTACCGCGAGAGTGGGGGTGGTGACGTTCTTAATGAAGGAGATGGCGGAGCTTTTGGCGTACATCTGCGGGTCGTCGTAGACCGAGGCGCCGAAGTAGGGAATCATCCATTGGTCGATGGAGTTTTCGCCGTAATACGAAAGCCAATCGGAGATGCCGGCCCCGGCGACGGCGGCACGGAAGCGATGGGTCTGGGTGACGGCGAACATGGTCATGAAACCGCCATAGCTCCAGCCGGTGATGCCCACGCGGTTGGGGTCGACGGGATACTTCGCCAGAACCGTGTCGACACCGGCCAGGATGTCGCGGAGGTCGCCGTAGCCGAAGTCCTTGCGATTGGCCTGGGTAAAGGCCTCGCCCTGGCCGTAGCTGCCGCGGGGATTGGGCATGAGGACGAAATAGCCACGAGCGGAATAAGCGGTGGCGCTGAAGCCGCCTCCACCTCCATTCCAGCGAGAGGCGATATCCGAGGCAGGACCGCCGTGGACCTCGACAATAAGCGGATATTTCTTGGCCGGATCATAATTTGCGGGCAAGAGGAGCCAGCCCTGGATGTGGAAATTGTCGTTGGTCCAGGTGAGCGAGGCGACGTCTCCCCAGGTGGGTTCGAGGCCGTCGTCGAGATGCGAAAGTTGGGTGAGGCCGGAGGGGGCAGCGGATGCGCCCGAGGCATCCCCGGTCCCCAAATGCGAGGGACCGGGGGCACCCACAGTTTGCGTCGAAAGCGTGGCTGCGGCGGGGCCAGCGGCGTAGATTTCGGGGGGCTGGTTGAAGGCGCTGGCCTGAAAAACGAAGAGAGCGCGATCGGCGGTGACGGCGAGCCTGTGATCGAAGGCGCCCATACCGACCGTGCCGGGGTAGGTGAAGACCGGCGCAGCAAAGCTGGTGGCGACGCCATCGCTGATACGGTCGCCCTGCAGGCGGAAACGCACAAGACGGTTGACGCCGTTCGCGACTTCGCTGGTGAAGATGTGCTCGTCATCGCCCCAGACGATCCATTGCGAAGAGGCGGGGCGGCCGGGAGTGAGATTGCGCGGTTGACTGCCCGTCGCCGCGATGATCCACACGTCGCCGCCGGTGACGCCCTGATCGCTCATGAGGCCACCGATGAAGGCGATGGCCTTGCCGTCGGGCGACCAGCGTGGAAGGGCGATTTGCAGGCCGTGGAGGGGTCCGGAGACGTCTGTGGGCGCGAGGATCGCAGTGGGTTTGGAGTCTCCGGCAGCGGATTGCGTGTAGAGCCTGGCGACCCACCAGTTGTTTTCACCGGGAGGGTCGGCGGCGACGTACGCGAGGGTCGCGGAATCGGGAGACCAGTCGAATTCGTAGACGTGAAGGTTCGCGGGGCTGAGGAAGGTGGGCGCGGCGGGCTGGGCCGCGTCGATGGGAACTGAGGCGGCAACCGCAGCGACGCGCTGGACCTCAACGTGGTCTTCGCCGATGACGCCGGAGGGCGCGTCCATGGCGGCGAGGGCTCCGGCAGGACGGGTGGCGCCTTCAACATACAGGAAGGCGATGCGCTTGCCGTCGGGCGAGAACGCGAGCGCATCGACATCGCCGTGGAGAGCGGAGAGACGCAGTGGCGGATTGCTGTCGAGATGCGAGAGATAGAGATCGGATTGGCCGCCGAGGTCCGCGCAATCTGAGATAAAGGCGAGGGAGGTGGAGTCGGGCGACCAGACGGGGTCGGACTCGGTACAGGAGCCCTCGGGCGAAGGGGCGGCTGTAATGCGCTGGCTATGGCCAAGATTGTCGAAGGAAGTAACGAGAATGACTCCGCTGTCGAGCCAAGCGATGCGCTTGCCGTCGGGCGAAACGGAGATCTGGCCAATCATGATGGCGCGCCGCTGGCTGTATGGCGTTGGTCCGGGGTTCGGAGAGCCGGTCGCGGAGGTTTGGGCGCAAACGGGCAGGAAGGAGGTTGCGCCGAGGAAGAGCGCCAAGGCGGCGCAGCGGAGGCTGCGAAGCATGAAATGCATAGCAGGAATGTTAGCAGGGGCTACGGGACTTTCGGGACTTGGCGGGGAGTTAGCCGGGCAAACGCTTCACCGGATGGTGACAGTAGCGTTGCCACCTTCTTTGGCGAAGTCGAGGGTGAGATCGACTACGGCGGCGGCTCTGTCGGGTTTGGGCGAATAACCGAAGCTGTAGCCATGCAACAGGGGTTCATTCGAAATCGCGTGGTATAGGTCCGTGATGGCTTGTTCGCGATAGAGATCCCCCGGCTTCATGGCGAAGATTTCCCGGACGCGTTTTTCCTGCTCCGTGTCGAGTTTCTCGATGGTCAAACTCCGCAAGTGGTAAATGGGGCCGGGGTCCACGCGGAGCGCGTAGGAAACGGTGGCATGAGCGCGGTCGAGAACCGGGTCGGATGAGATATGCACGTCCGCATAGCCATGCTGCTGGTAGAAAGCGCGAATTTGCGGGCCTAACTGACCGAATGGAATCGGCACTGCCGAATCGCCAGGGTGCACGGTAAAAAAGCTCGATAAGTCTTTCCCGGACAATAAAGGGCCGCCGTCGGCGGTGATGGTGGAGATGCGGTAATTCGGGCCGGCGTCGATGAGAAGGGTCTCGTCTACGAGATAACGCTCGCCCTGCTTATAGGGTCGACCGTGACGAAGATCGACCTTCTCACTGAAATAACCCAGCCGCTTGAGCGACTTTTCAATTTCGTATGTAGAGAAGCGCGAAAAACTCTCTGTGAATCCTCGCCCCTCATCTCCCTGGATCTCGTTCTCCACCGCTGCCAGAGCGTCGGCGGCGTTTGCCTGCACTTTGATAACGCCAACGGCCAGCTGCGGCTCGACAAGCATGAAGACGATGGAAGGTTTCGAGATGGGCGGAGAATCATCCACGTCCACGCCAAGGAAGTTAGGGAGCGGCTGCCGCATTGCCGAGGGAGATGGCTCCTCGCTCACCACGCGGGCGCTGATCCCCTTTTCCTTAAGCAGCGCGGTGAGGGCGTCGCGCATGCGGCCCTCGGCTTCGGTGGTGGTTGCGATTTCATCTCCCAGATGCGGGATGCGGTTCTTCAACAGATCTCGAAGCTCGGCGTCGCTCCACCACGCGAAATTGCTGAAGGTATATGGGAGATGGGCGGGGTATGGCTGGATCTCCGCCTGTGCATGCACCGTGGAGGCGATAGCGAAAACACAACAGCATAGGGCGACAGCAACGATCGCAGTTGTGCGCCGGAATTTCATGATTGCGGCCAGCGGTAGAAGGAGCAATGTCGGACTCGTGCCGAAGCATAAGAGACGAGGGCGCGCTTTTTCAAGTGGCACCCGTCTTCCACGACGCGTCCCCGGCTTGCGTTTCGGGGATGGTGTTCGGGGCGGTGAGACGAGGGCTGGCGCGGTTTGTCAAAGGTTGGCGAGAGCCGATTTGAGCGTAAGTTATTGAATTGATAGATAACTACAAGAATTAAATCTCTTGCATATCATTCTTACGAAATTGGGTAAGCTAAGGGCATTCGTACAGTAATCGAAGTTATGGGCGGGAGAGCGGAAGGAGCTTTCCGGGTTTTGCTGCGTCTGTGGCGGCCGGGTGGGGACACACCCTGAGCAACGGATTCTCATCATTTTCGCAATGAGCGCGAATAGGATGGGACGCGGATTGCTGGTTTGGGAGGAGCAGCAGCGAGCTTAAGGACGGGAAGGAACCGCAGGGGCAACTCGGAAAGAGTTGCCTTTTTTCTTTTCCGCGGAAAGCGCGGGGGCGCAGATGGGGAACCGGAGAGGTGGGCAGATGAGCAACAGCAAAACGGGCGGGAGAATCGCTCCGAAGGAAAAGAGCGAGTGCGCGACGCCGAGGGGACGCGGGAAGCGCGGCAAGGCAAAGAATACCAGGGCTGCGGGCGAACCGAAAAACGATGAGAACGTTTCCGAGGATGTTCCCGTGGATCTTGAGGACTACAAAGGAGCGCGGAAAAAGCTGCGCCACGCGGTGAAAGCGGTGGTGAAAAACAAGAGTGGCGCAATCGCCGAGACGCTGGTGGGCAAAGCGGAAAACGGCGACATACGCGGGACAGAGATGGTGCTTTCGCTGATTGAGAAGAAGAAGCAAGGCAAGGACGCGAAGAAGAAGAAACGCAGCGGGCCGAGCTGGGCGGAGCTGCTGGCGTCGGAGCCGGAGTGGGACGAAAGCATGGAGGACGACGGGGAGAAGCCAGCAGAGGATGACGAGGCGAAACCAGGGATTTAGGAATTCAGGGGCGCATTTGTAAGTACGCTAGTTATCTGCTTTCGCGATGTTATCGAAGTTAGCTAACCCGTACGTTTACGAGTTATCTGGTATTGAATGAGGGACTGAGTGGCTAAGGTCCAGGGACCGGAGATGGCGAATTTGGGAGCCTCGCGCGGTGCGAGGAGATGCGGCAGGAAGAAGGGCGCGATGGGAATGATGCTCATGAAGGACGAAGATTTGCAGACGCCGAGTTGGCGAGTCAGTACGTCAGCTGGCAAGCAGGGTAGCCATGATTCCACTCTTTTCGCAAAGGGTGCGAAAAGGATGGGGCACGGATCGCTGATGCGGATGGGGATGCGGATTGCCGTGGGACTGCTGGTGATATGGCTGGCGGCGATGGCGTGGGCGCAGGGCGTGAGCACGACGACGGTGCAGGGGACGGTGTATCTGGCGAACGGGCAGCCGGGCGCGGGGACACTGGTGATCAGCTGGCCGGCGTTTACGACGGCGGCGGGCCAGGCGGTGGCGGCGGACTCAATGACGGTGACGATTGCGCCGGACGGATTTGTGAGCGTGAACCTCGCGCCGAACCTGGGCGCGACGCCCGCGGGAGAGTACTACACGGCCGTCTACTACATGAGCGACGGGACGGCGAACACGCAGTACTGGGTGGTTCCGGCGGCGGCGCAGGCGACGCTGGCGCAGGTGCAGGCGCAGGTGATGCCGGCGGCGCAGGCGGTGCAGGCGGTGAGCAAGGCGTATGTGGACCAGGCGATTGCGGAGTTGAGCGAGAGCCTGCTGACGGCGTCGGGCGGAACGCTGAGCGGGCCGCTGTATCTGAACGCGCGATCCGACGCAGCCGTTGCAGGCGGCGGACAAGCACTATGTGGATACGCAGGTGGCGACGGCGGTTCCGCTGGCGGGCGGGAACATGACGGGCGCGCTGACGACGCCGGCGGTGAACGGCGTGCAGTCGCCGACGGCGGCGAGCGCGCAGACGACGCTGCAGGCAGCGATGAATGCGGCGGGAACGAATGGGGCGATGGAGATTCCGCCGACCTATGCGGGGACGGACAGGTTTACGAATCCGAATGGCGTGTATGTGGCGGATTTGCGGACGAGCGGGTCGCAGCAGACGGAGCGCAGCGTGAAGGAGTTCGGCGCGGTGTGCGACGGCGTGACGGACGATACGAACGCACTGCAGGCGGCGCTGAATTATGCCAACGCGCACGGCGTGGCGCTGACGATTCCCGAAGGGACGTGCAAGACGCGGACGCTGAGCTGGCATGGGGAGTCGATTGGCGGATTGGGCAAGCAGGTTTCGGCGCTGATGGGATTTCCGGGCGCAGGATGTGCTGGCGAGCGGACCGGACGCGCTGAACATGCTGAGCTACACGCGGCTGCACGATCTGACGATTTATGTGGACCAGAGCGTGGATGTGTCGTGCTCGCCGGCCGAGGGGCGCGCGGCGGCGGGAAGCTGCCAGCTGAGCCGGCCGATGGAGAGCGAATTCGATTTTTTCGCCGGGCGGAAATGGGCTGACGGGAACGGCGGGAACGGGCGCGGCGTGGTGGGTGGGCAATTGCGCGATTGCGATGCCGGCGGCGACGGGCGCGGGAGGAAACGGGCTGCGCGTGGCGGAGATTGAGAACGTGGAGATTGCGACGACGGGCGTGGATCCGATGGCGGCGCAGTATCCGGGAGCGCATTCGACGCATACGTGCGGACTGTACCTGGCGCAGTGGCCGCAGTGGAGCGAGTTCCGGAACATCGATATTCGCGGACTGAATACGGGCATTGCGATTCCGGCGCTGCCGGTGACGGCGCCGGCGGGATTGAATGCGGATTCGAATCGCTGGCAGAACATGACGATCCAGGCGACGCACGCGTTTACGGCGGCAGCGGGATCGAACAACGTGCTGGATAACGTGGTGGCGATGGCGGGAAATTCCGCGGCGACGGGCGAGCCGCCGACGGGGCTGGTGCTGGATCTGAGCGGCAACGCGCAGGGATGGACGGTGCGGAATGCGGTGGTGATGCCGACGTGGAATGCGGTGCAGCCGGCGCTGACGGTGACGGCGGCGGGCGGCGCGGTGACGGCGGTGACGGTGGGCGGCGAGCACGGACTGGGATGGGATCCGTATGGGACGAGCGTGCCGGTGGCGTTCAGCGGGAGTTGCACGGCGCAGGCGACGGCGAGCGGTGAATGCGAACGGATCGATTGCAGGCGTGACGGTGACGCAGGGCGGAGTGGGCTGCTCGGCGACGACGACGGCGAGCGTGAATGCGGCGGGAACGTGGGATACGGCGGCGCCGGTGAACCTGATTGGCGGACAGGATATGACGTTCTTTGCCGGAAATCTGCTGAAGGGCAACGGCGGATACACGGTGTGGAACGCGGCGAGTTCGGCGAGTTACGGGACGCAATTGGATGGCGGAGGCGGAACGTTGCCGGGCGGAGGGACTTATGCCGCGCTGGTCGGGAGCAGCCAGGTGGGAGCAGCGTATCAGGTGGATCAGTTTCCCGGCGCGGACATTGGGGCGAAGATCCAAGCGTGCGTGAACGCGTTGAATGCGAGTTATGGCGGCACGTGCGACGCGCGGAATTTTACGGGCACTCTGTCGATGGCGTCGAACCTGACGATTTCGACGGCGAACACCGCGGTGCTGCTGCCTTGCGCGACGATTGCGACGGCGAACCAGATTGTGGTGACGGCGGGAACGCGGAACGTGGCGCTTGCGGGGATGCGCGCTGCGCGGCGGAACAGCGGCGAGCGGAAGCCAGGGCGGGACGGTGTTTTCCTACTCGGGCGCGGGCGCGATGGTGCAGGTGGGCGATCCGACGTATGCCGCGGATACGCCGGGTTTCCACATGGACAACGTGGTGATCAATACCACCGCGGCGACGAGCGCAACGGCGCAGGGACTGGTCGCTTACCGGACGCAGGAGATGGATCTGGAGAGCCTGTATTTTCTGGGCAACTCAAACCAGACGGGCATGACGCTGGATGGGACCGGGAATTACACGGGCGGAACATTCCTGGACGACGAGTTCAGCGGGTTCGGGACGGCGGTGAATGCGATTGGGCACCAGGTAGCGAATCCGGCGACGACGGACTGGATGAATGCGAGCACGTTTGTGCGGCTGCACATCGATTGCCCGACGACGAGCGGGAATCCGATCGGCGGGACGTATGGAATCAACCTGCAGCAGGGCGATGGAAACACGTTTACGGGCGGAGACGTAGAGGGATGCGCGACGGCATTGCACCTGGGAGCGAATGCGCAGAACAACACGATCGTGGGACTGCGCAACGAGAACTCGACGAACCAGATCGTGGCGGACGCGGGCAGCCAGTACAACAACTGGATGACCGGCGGCACGATGTTCACGGGCAAACTAACCGACAACGGCACGCGCAACAGCTTTCTGGATACGTTTCACCGGAGTTTCAACGGCATTGAATGGTGACTGGTACGGAAGCCAGCAGGATGCGACGGTGACCAATCATTTCCGGCTGGGAATTGGCGCGGGAAACGAGCGCGGACTGCTGAACGAGATTCAGACGGATTATGGATACCGCTGGATCTACGGCTTCAGCGACGGCGCGAGCGGGCAAGCAGCTTTACCAGATGCAGGATCTGCTGAACAACGTGTACCGGCTCCAGATCGAACAGTGGAATCACGGGCAGAGCAGCACCAACAACCAGACGGCGATGAACGGAGCGGGCACGGGAAATGTGTGCTTCAACTGCTCGACCAACGCCGGAACGGGCGGCGTGAGTTTCTCGAGTCGGCGGCGCGACGCCGAGCGACGGTGGCGACGTGGACAACGCCGGAAATGCGCAGTTCAACGGAACCGCTGCAGGTGGGCGGAACGACGCAATCGACGGGAACCATGACGGTGCGCAACAACGCCGACGCGGAGGTGGATTACTACCTGTGGCCGGGACTGACGACGAGCCAGAAGGGTTCATACACTTACAAGGACTGGAACGGCAACAGCCAGTGGTACATGGTGAAGGACGCGAGCAATAACTGGGCGCTTAACTCGGCGGTAGGCGGACTGGACAGCTTCAAGGCGTACCAGAGCACCAACAGCGGCGACACTTATATCGATGCCAGCAACGCGACGGGACACATCCGGCTGAATTATGAGAGCGGGTCGGGCGCGGAGACCGATATCTACTCAGGATCGAGCGCTAACTTAGTCGCGGCTTTTTTGGGGCCGACGAGCATCAAGTTCCCCGGGCTGGCTGCATCCTCAGGACACTTCTGCCTGCAGGTAGATACATCTGGATATCTCACCAACACGGGCACAGCGTGCGGATCTGGATCGGGATCGGGTGGAACGAGCGGAACCATTGACTCCGGAAACTCGGGGCAGATTGCGTATTACACCGCCAGCGGCACGACGATCGGCGGCATGAATGCAATTCCACTGACGTCGGGCGGCACTGGAGCGACGAGCGCCAGCGGAGCCATCGCCAATCTGCTACCGGGCGTGGCGTCGGATGGGAACAACGGAATTACCGTGACGGGCAATATGAAAGCGGCAGAGTCGATTCCAGCCCTCTCGCCGGTGTGCGACATTCGTTCCCAGGGTGCGGTTATTAACAACTCCACACCCATAGATAGCGCGGTGCAGGCTTGCGTCAACCTCATCAACTCCACCTATGGCGCAGCTGGAACCGTGCTTCTTCCTTGCGGTGGGCTAGGCGGTGGTCCCGGATGCTATTGGGCCAATCCGTCTGCGCTCAACATCTCTCCCGCCGGTGAAGTAAAGTTTGTTTTGCAAGGTGGAGTGCAAGTTGGATCGACGCTGGTAGCGCCCTATTGGGAACAATGGCAGGGCGATGAGGGAACAGAAGCGCAATGCGTTCCAAACCGGCGGCGGTGCGGGCATGTTTTTTGCTCCCGCCGTGAATGGAGCCATTGGCACCGCGATCAGCACGGCTCCTTCGATGGCTGTTACTATCACTCCCACTTTTACGCAGGGGAGCATTGCGAATCTTCCTCCCGGATCAGCTATCACGATTGCTGGAACAACATCGTCGACGGCAACGGCGGCGAGGACCGCCCACTTCGGCTATGGGCAAGTGGTACTGAGCCTGTCAAGCGCGATCCGCATTCCGCCGGGCGAACTTATTACCGTCACCGGCTGCTCGGATTCATCGCTTGATTCGACAAACAACGTGGTGAGCGCTGCCGATTATTCCGCGAAGACGATCACCTATTTCCAGACCGACGCCACGCCGACAACGGCCACCGGCTGCACCGTGTCAGGATTCAACGACGATGCGTTTGAATCGGCGCGTGTTATTTGCTCGAACGGCGTCCCTTTGACTGGCTTCACGTGCCTCTCTGGGAACACAGTAGGCTCGCACAAGATCGACATTCCAGTGAACCATAACCACAGTTCCAGCGATCAATGGGGCGAAGTTGCGGTCTCTCCCGCCTTCAACACCTATAATCCTCAGACTTGGGAGAATTTAGGCATCGTGGGGTGCTACGGTGCTTGTTTTTGGGCAGAGGGCAGCACCAACCTTGTGATGGACAAAACGAGTGCGCAGGCGGGGCCACACATCACGTCGATTGCGGCTGAATTTAGTGGAAGTTATCTATCGCAAATCCATGAATCCAACTTCTCGGCAAGCAGTGTGGGCCAACAGCTTCCCCCATGCCCTGACGGCGGTTGCCAGCAAGTAAGCTATCCCGCGTCGCTCCGCTGCGACACCGATGTAAGCGGTCTTTACCAAACCGCGACCAACAGCGGCTGCAACGCCATGGACATTGACCAGGGCACGTTTCTTATCGGTGGGATTAAGATCGACGGGCAAGGCACATCGTCAATCGCTTCACTGCCGCGCATCTCCAGCACGACTTACGAGGAAGCGTGGGGGAGCGCGATCACCATCGATAACCGCAATGGTGGCGTCAACGCTACAAGTTGCCTGACGCTCAAGGATCAATACCTTCAAGACAATATTTCCTGGGCGGCTCAATATCTGCTTGGTTATACCGACAACGAAGCACCTTCCGGCTGTGTGGAAATCGACAATAACAACACTGTTGACACTGGAGCGCTGACTAATCCGTACTTCAACGGGAATCTTTCCGTCAACGGAACCGCTCCCGGCACGGCTCTAGGCAGCCCGGTAAATCAATCAGCATCGAACGGCGTCTACAACCAAGGCAACCTGCTCAAGGGCGAGATTGAGAATGAGGGCGCGAACTTCGGGCCGCAGATTTTGCCGTTCGGCTCGCTGCCAATCACATCATTCCCGACAACCTGGGCAACTTTCTGCACAACCTATTCCGATTGCACGGTTACAAATGTGGTCGGCCCAGACGGTCCCGGCGGAGAAATGCAGGCCGCTCAGTTAACCAGTCTCGCGACGACAGGTGGCGGACCAATTATCGGAACATGGACGGGAGCTACTTATCCCGGCGATCATTTTATCTTTGGCTCGTGGGTAAAGCCGATGCCGGGACAGGCGTTCACCCAAGGATTGATTGGGGGGACGAATGACAGTTTCAATCTTTACACCACAGGCACGGATACGTTTCAACCCACTGCAGGGGCCGCGAATAGCAGTTATGCCATGCCCACTGCTTTCGGAACCCAACTAAGCTACAACGGATGGAGCCCGCAGGTTGCTATTGCCACCATCGTTACGGGCAACTCTACCGCGCACAACATTCTCTTTACTATCTCGCCCGGACCGATGGCGACTAGCTCCCGAACATATGGAAACCAGTTTGCACAGCCGTTTTGGACGTTCATTCCCGGGCCAAACAATCCCGCCTGCACGGCGGCGGGCACCTGCACTGTGACCCCCGATCAGATAATGGAGGCAAGGCAGGATCAGTACCACGGATGCGTGCCGCCAGGTGAGAGTGCAGGAGCGGTAGCTACGTGCGAGACGGTGAGCACAACTTCTGCGCAAGTTCAGGCCGAAATTGGCGCCGGAGTGTACGACGCCTATGGCGCGGCGACAACCGCGCAAAGCAACGCTGAGAACTTTGCAACCTCAGCAGTGGGAACAGAGACCTTGCGTGCGGAAACTGCGGAAGCAGCCGCGCTGCAAAAGTCGAACAACCTAAGCGACCTTACGAGTGCGACGACGGCGCGAACGAATCTCGGTCTCGGCTCGGCGGCGACTCAGCCCAGCGCGGCCTTTGATATGTCCGGTGCGGCTTCTACTGCGCAGTCGAACGCGGAGACATTTGCGACAAACAGCGGCGGCAGCAACACAATCAACGCGACCAAAGTGAATGGCGCTTCGGTACCAACTAGCGCGGCAGGCGTAGGGGCGAACAGTAGCGGCCAACTTGTCGCCGTTCCGCATGCCATCAGTTTCCAATTCGGCCAGCCAGGCGGCACTGCAATTACCACGGGCATCCTGGGCTATTTGACCGTGCCTTTCGGCTGCACCATCACGGGCTGGTCGATTGAAGCCGATGCGGGCACGGACACGGTGAAGTTTCTGAAGGTTGCGGCGGGTACCGCGATTCCGACGCTGGGCTCAAACAGCATCAGCACTTCCGGCGTCTCGCTTTCAGCTGGCACCGTGATTCAGAGCACCGCGCTTACCGATTTCACGACCACAGCCGTTACGGCGAATGACATTGTGGCGGCGGACCTCATCACGACCTCTGGAACGGGTTACATCAACGCCCAGTTGGTGTGCCAATGAGAAACCACATCGCTCTTGTCGCTCTCCTGATTCCATCTCTGGCGTGGGCGGGAAACACCTGCACCACGACTGCGACCGGATCGAACTGGTCCAGCTCATCGCACTGGTCCTGCACGCCAAGCGGGACGGTGCCTGGGAACGGAGATGTGGCGATCATCTCCAACAACACCACTGTGGACGTCAATACCGCAGTGGGACAGAGCGGGCCGTCGATCATCGCGGCAGCCTCATACCCGCAACCATCACTCAGTCAGAGCGCCGGGGGCGGCTCGCTTCCAGCGGGAGCCTACCACGCGAACTTCACTAACGTGGATTCTGGCGGTAAGGAATCCGCCATAGCCTACGAGTCCGGGTCGTTTACCTTGACGGCAAGTGAGACGCTCATTATTACGATGGGGGCGCTTCCCGCTGGGGTATCGAGCAGGAATGTGTATCTAACAGCAGCGGGCGGCGCGGCGGGATCGGAAACGCTGTATGCAACTGGCGTGACAACCTCGACCTATAACATGACCTCGGCAAGCTGGACAAATGGCACAACAACGCAGGTAGCCGCCGCAGTTCTTCCGGTCAAT
Organism: uncultured Acidobacteriota bacterium; assembly: GCA_963713675.1. Classification (GTDB taxonomy): domain Bacteria; phylum Acidobacteriota; class Terriglobia; order Terriglobales; family Acidobacteriaceae; genus Telmatobacter. The sequence continues at coordinate 721,823 of CAVQMV010000031.1, read as the reverse complement.
AACTGGGCAATCCAGATCACGGGCGGGTCACTGACGGTGGCGACAAACGTGACGCTGACGGTTCATGGCGATGTGAAGCAGGGCAACGAGGGAGTGACGCTCGACTGTGGCAGCAAGTGGATGTGGGATTCTTCCACATCGGCGGGAGGCACGAACAACGCCTATTACGACATGATGGGCGTGGCGTACTCCCAGCCGAACAGTGTTTGGGCAAGCTCGGGATCATGCTCCTCGAATCCGTGGACAATCACATCGAATCTGACGGGCGGCGGAGCTGGAGGTTTCATTTCCAACGCAAACACGGGTTATGGAAACGAGGGGCTGAACCTTACCTACGGGTACATCTCCAACTGTGGCACGGCCACGGCGCACTGCTTGAACTAAACTGGCAACAGCGCCACGACGCTTACCCTCTCTCATGTGCTCTTTAATAACGATGGGCAAATCTCTATAACCTCCATTCCGACAACCACGAACCTGGACATTGAGGAGTGCACCTGGAGCGGGTCGCTGCTGAGTCCCAACCTGTATCTGAGCGATTCTGGAACTGCGACCGGAACACGGACTTTCAAGAACAATGTCTTCGATCTTGGACCGGAATTAAGCGACTCCGGTACGTGGCCCTCCGCCGCGACAGGGAATTACTTCGATCAGGGATGGAATAGCGTTGCAACGCCCAATATCTCCATGACGGGGAACTTTGTTCGTCAAACCGGGCCATCCTTGCAGGCCATCAATCTCGTCGACAATCAGGCAATGACCAATAACTACTTTCTTGTGGACTATTGGCCGACAGCCAGCGTGACTCGAACGGCGACATCGGCGACGGCCTCAACGCTTGTGGACTCAACGCAGACATGGACGACGAACGCCTACCAATCAAATTCATCGAGCGGCTGGATGGTGCTGATTACCGGAGGCACAGGCGTTAATCAACTGCGCTCCATCGCAAGCAACACTGCCACAGCCCTCACGTTGAGCCGCAACTGGACAACGAATCCAGACAGCACGAGCACCTACGCAATCTATGACGGGATCGCCAACATTCATGCACTCAACACGTCTGGAACATCTGGCGGCGTCACGGATTCAGGGAATATCTTTGAATATAGCGGCACGATGGCTGATGGCCTGGGGCATTGCTTCACCACCGCCAGCATCGGCTCGAACCTGCTCACGGTCCAAAACAATATCTCGCTCCCGGATGGGAGTGGGCTGAATCTTGTCGGGACGCTGACCATCACCGGGCAAACCGGATCGGGCGGCGGCGAAACAATCCTGCATAACACCGGCTACGTGAGCAATTACGGCGGAATGCAGGTTGGCGATTACACCAGCGCGGCGGGAATGGTGACGGCGCTCAAGAACAATCTGTTCTGGGCGCAATCCAACGTCCCCTCTTCGACATTCGGGGGATCGAAAGCAATCGACACAGGCCACCCCACGAGCGGCGGAGTACAAAACATAGTCGCTCCGGCAAATGCCAACTTTAACTCTTGTTGGAATTGCCAGACGATGGGTTATGACGACAACGGATATGGGATCAACCTTACCTCTGTTGCCGGTGGAAACGATGTGAACCTCAGTGGTTCAACCGCCGCCAGCGGCCCTAACTTCGTTGACTCCACGCGCAACTTCATCAAGTGGTGCCAGTCACTCGGCACGACGGGAACGCTGCGCACAACGATCATCGCCAACTGCCGCGCCAGCATGATGAGCGTGAACAACTTTAGTGGGGCGCAAACGGCGTACACGCCTGCTGCGCTTGTGACTTACGTGACTGCGGGATTCGCGCCGCAAAACGCGGCGCTGCACAACGCGGCGAGCGATGGAACGGACATTGGCGCGGTGGCCTATCAGGCGCTTCCGAGTGCGGCTCTTCCAGTGCATTCGGCGGCGATCTTTTAAGGTGAGGGCAAGCACCAGTTGCGGCACGGCAGACCGAAGAGCTGCAGTGGCGGAGCGACAGCGAGCAGCGGAGCGAGCGGAATTAGCGGAAAAAACGTTGGGGGTTATGTGGAAGCGAGAGAGGATTGCGCACCGAAGGCTGATGCCTGGGGACTGCGCCTGGAAGCATTGCGGAACGAGGAACTGGATCGGAGCGACCTGGAGTTCCTGGGGAAGGTTCTGGACCGCCATCCGGTGAGTCTGCGCGGGCCAACTGCGATCTTTTCGCTGGCAGAACGATTGCTGGTGGTGAGGACGCGCGAGGGGCGGCCGGGAAAACTGATCGCGAATAAAGTGCAGAAGGCCTTCGAGAAAAAGCGCGGGCAACGGAACATCGTGCTGAAGGCGCGGCAGATGGGGCTGACGACGTGGGTGGCGGCGCGATTTTTTTTGAAGACGATTACGCAGCCGGGAACACTGACACTGGAAGTGGCGCACACGCAGGAAGCGGCGGAGGAGATTTTCCGCATCGTGCACCGGTTTCTGGATTGGCTGCCGGATGGACTGCGCGAGGGCCCGCTGAAAACGGGACGGGCGAACGTGCGGCAGATTGTGTTTCCGGAGATGGACACGGAGTATCGCGTGGTGAGCGCGGCGGACCACAACGCGGGGCGGGGATTGACGGTGCAGAACCTGCACTGCAGCGAACTGGCGCGATGGCCGGGCGACGCAGCGGACATCCTGGCGGGGTTGCGCGCGGCCATGGCGCCGGGCGGAGAGCTGATTCTGGAGTCGACGCCGCAGGGCGTGGGTGGGTGCTTCTACGAAGAATGGCGCAAGGCCGATGAGACAGGGGCGGTGCGGCATTTTTTTCCGTGGTGGATGGAGGAGCGGTACCGGTCAAAAGCGGTGGACAGAGCAAGCCTGACCGACGAGGAACACGGTCAGATGGAGCGGCATGGGCTCACTCTGCGGCAAATTGCGTACCGGCGGCGGATCCGGGCGGATTTTCGCGGGCTGACGGCGCAGGAGTATGCGGAAGACGAAGAGAGCTGCTTTTTGGCGAGCGGCGAAAGCGTGTTTGAGCTGGCAGCGGTGGAGGCGCGGCTGAAGAGCGCGCCGGAGCCAGTGGAGCGGCGGAAGAATGGAGAACTGGAAGTCTGGCTGCCGCCGGTGAAGGGCAAGGAATATGTGGTGGCAGTGGATCCGGCGGGAGGCGGAACCAGCGGCGACTACTCCGCCGCGCAGGTGCTGGAGATGGAGACGGGCCTGCAATGCGCGGAGTTCGCCGGGCACGTGGGCGGACTGGAACTGGCGCGATTTGTGACCGGACTGGCCGCCGAGTACAACGGCGCTTGGCTGGTGGTGGAGCGCAACAATCACGGCAGCGGCGTGCTGGCGCTAGCGGAGACGGCGTGCAAGTACGAACGAATCTACCAGCAGGGCGGGCAGGCGGGTTGGCTGACCACCAGCTCGAGCCGGCCGGGGGCGATCTCGCGGCTGGGCGCGGCGCTGGTGGAGGAGCCGGCGTGTTTCCAGAGCCGGCGACTGCTGGGCGAGTGCCGCAGCTTTGTGCGACAGCCGAATGGGAGTTCGGGCGCGCAGGCCGGCACGCATGACGACTGCGTGATGGCGATGGCGATCGGGCTGGCCTCACGGGCAGAGCTGGCGGGGAAACTCTTAAAGGGGACGAGTTAGCAAGTCAGCGAGTTGGCGAGTCAGCGATTTTGCGACGGACCGGGTGCCTGGTGGTAGTCTCCAGAAAACAAAGGCTTTCCGTGGGCAGGGAGACTTCCTTCCCCGGCGATTGCGCAAGCGGGCGAATCCCCCTACAATATTGATAGCGAAGAATTAGAGGAAAGGTCTGTCTGTCGATGCCGAAGGAAAAGATTCATCCCAATTACGCCGCGGTGCGCGTGATGTGCGCCTGCGGAAACAATTTTGAGACACAGTCGACCCACAAGGGCGACATTCACGTGGAAATTTGCTCGGCTTGCCACCCGTTCTTTACGGGCAAGCAGCGGTTGGTGGACACGGCGGGACGCGTGGAGCGGTTCCGGCGGAAATACGCCAAGAGCGACAAGGCGATCGCAGCGGCCAAGTAGCCGAGGCGCGAGTTGGACGAGTGGGCCTCCGCCGCGGCGGAGGCTCACGTTTGTTTGGATGGCAATGTTTCTTGCCACTGCGATCAGGAGCTGAACGGATGTCGGGCAAAGGTTTCACCGTAAAGAAGGATTGGGACAATCCGGTGGAACATGCCATGCCCGCGGAAGCGCGGGTACCGGCGGAGGTGCGGCTGGGCGCGGTCGTGGTGCGGCCGGCGACGGTGCTGGCGCCGATGGCCGGAGTGACGGACACGGTGTTCCGGAGATTTATCCGGCATGCCAGCCTATTCACCCACGCTGAGGTTGGAATCAATGCCGGCTCCGCTTCCCACATCTCAGAATCGAGATGTGGGGCACCGAGTTCTGTGGGTGAATCGCAGAGTCCCGTGAGTGAACCGCAGATCGATGCGGCAATTACGAATGCGCAGTCGGGATGCGGGCTGATCATGACGGAGTTCACGTCGGCGGATGGGCTCTCGCGGATGCGCGAGACCAAGCGGCGGCGCTACTTGACGTTCTACGACGACGAGCATCCCATTGGTGCGCAACTATTCGGATCGAATCCTGCGACTCTCGCCGATGCGGCGCGGATCGTGGAGGAGACGGGCTTCGACACCGTCGACTTGAACCTGGGCTGCCCGGCGAAGCGCGTGGTGGGATCGAACGGAGGGTCGGGGCTGTTGCGCGATCTGCCGAGGATCGGCGAGATTTTTCACGCAATCCGCAAGGCAGTGACAATTCCCTTCACCGTAAAGTTCCGCATGGGCTGGAACGAGAGCCAGATTGTATGCGTGGAGCTGGCGCGGATGGCCGAGGCAGAGGGGCTGAACGGGCTGGCGCTGCATGCGCGCACGCGCGAGCAGGGCTACAGCGGACAGGCGCAGTGGAACTGGATTGCCGCGGTGAAAGATGCCGTGCGGTTGCCGGTCGTCGGGAACGGCGATGTGCGCACGCCGGAGGACGCGGCGGCGATGGTGGCCGAGACGGGCTGCGACGCGGTGATGATCGGGCGCGCGGCGCCGGCGAATCCGTGGATCTTCCGGCAGATTGCGCAATACACAGCGACGGGGAGCTACGAGAAGCCGACCATGGAAGATCGCTTCCGGATGATTCGCGCGTACTTTGAGATGCTGATGGCCGAGACCGAGGCGACGAAGGATTTGCCGCGCGACGCGAGGCTGGGCGATCCGGTGGGCAAGATGAAGCAGTTCGCCACGTGGTTCACGCACGGCGTGCAGGGCGGCGCGAAGCTGCGCGCGGCCATTTACCATGCGCGCGACGGCGTCGATGTGCTGAGCGAGGTCGAACGGTTTTTTGTGGCGCGCATGGAAGCGGGCGCGAGCGCGGAGCCGGAGAGCGAAGACGCAGAAGAGGCGTTTCCCGATGCGGCTCTGGTTTGTGACTAGTGCGGTTTCCGGCGGGTTCGTTGCTGAGCTCGGCATCTCGAAAAGCAGGTCCTTCGACTCCGCTTACCCCGCGATTGCGTAGCAATCACGGGGCCCCAAACGCGCTCCGCTCAGGATGACAATTTCATTGTGTTGCGAATTTCTGACTCAGCACACTAGCTGTGCCGGTCGGATTCCGGCCAGGATGCGGGGCGGACGCCATCTTTCCATTGCGTTTCCGACTGACGTAGCGGCACTGCGAGCAGCGCATAGTAGTTGTCCGTCAAAAGTCCCTCATATCCCATCGCGGTCCCGTCCCACCGCCGCCAATCTGGCGAGTGTCCTGCTGCATCGCGTCCTTCGAAGCCGGATTTGCCATACGCTTCGAGCATCGGAAAGAGAATCGCGTCGGCCTCAGCGGCGCGGCCCAGATCGTACAAGGCGGCCAGCGTGAAGAAGGCGAAAGCGCCGGTGGCGCCGCCGTTCTCATAATTCTGGAATCCATCGGAGTTATCGGGGCGCGTGCCACAGCCAAAACGGCCGTTTCCACGTTTATCCACGCAGTCCTTCAAGGCGACCGAGACCAGGTTACCCGGCAGCCCCAGGGTGAACTTGTCGTAGCCCACTTCTTTCATCTTGGCCATCAACTTGTCCATGATGGCGTTGGCCTGCGGCTTGGCGACGAGGCCATAGTGAATGGCGATGCCGTTGACGAAGAGGAAATAGTAGTCGTGCAGCTCGCCGTCGGCACTGCGCCAGCCGGCGAGAACGCCGGTGGCGGGATCGATGAAGCGCTCGTAATAGTGAGCGCGCAGCTTGTCCGCCGCAGCCTGATAGCGCGCGGCATCGGCAGGCTTTCCGGCTTTGCGGGCCAGCATGACCATATCGCCCAGCGCGCGATAGGCGAGCGCGTTGGCGTATGCGTCTTCGTAACCGAAGCCGATGGTATCCCACCAGTTCGAAGGCCTCACTTTGGGAGCTCCCTCGGACCACGTGTTGGAGTTGCCGCTGACGGAGTATTTGATGAGGCCGTCGCCGCTGGAATCGCTGGCAAGCATGGACTCGGCCCAGCCGCGAATGCCGGCGTAGTTTTGGGCTAGCCAGGCGTCGCTGTGCCCGGCGCGCACGCAATTAGCCGCGGCGATGACCATCGCGGGCCAGGTGTCCGAATCCGTAGTTGGACGGTCCGGTACGGCAGGCAAGCCGTAGGCGAAACCGCCGGCCAGCATGCGGTCGAGAGTTTGGCGCATGACATCGAGAGCGGCGAGGCCCGGCGCCAAGGGCGGAGTGAGCGCGGCGATATCAGCGAATTCGTAATAACAAAATGCACATGAATCGCTGGCGGTATTGTTGGCGAGCGCTTGAAGCTCGGGATTGATCTGCAGCGCGTTGAGCCAGTTACGACGGAAGGCATCGAAGCGTGGATCGCCGGCAATCCCCGGAACATCGGGGTGGATGGCCGTCACGTCGAATGTGTACACGATGCGCTTGTGAACGAAATCCGCGCCGGGCAGCGAGAGCGCGGCCGAGGATTGCGGACGGTTGGAGGTGTAGGTCAAGCCCACGCCGGGGGCACTGCTGGTGAGCCGCATCGAGCCCTGTCCGGGAAAATGCAATAGCGCGGGTGTAGACAGAAGACCGTCGCGCGAGAAGAGGCCCAGCGCCGTGGAGTGGACCTGATTCAGATTGAAATGAAGAACCATGGGCGCGGGATTAAAATCCGCCGACCACTCGGTGGCGAGAACGATTTTGTTGGAGGAGAACTCGAAGGTCCATCCGGCGGGCGTTTCTTTGGGCGCGGTTGCGGGGCGATATGCGACGCGGAGCGTTTGACCCTCCGCGGCAACCGACGCTTGATAGTCGCCTGCATTGCGATCGGCGCTGAGAATGTTTGCGCCGCGCAGGGTCTTGCCCAGGCCGTCGATGTTCAGGCTCAGCAACTCCGGCGCAGACCGGGAGAGTTCGACCTCCATGTGGTCCGAGGCAAAGTGAAACGGCGGATTCTGAGCGCCGGCATCTTGCCCGCGCAGCAAGGGACGAGCGAGCAAAAGGGCTGTGGTTTGTCCGGCTGCTTTCAAAAACTCTCTGCGCTTGACCATTGCTGGCATTCTCCTGGGATCCGACGCGCTCCTAGCGCGCGTTGATCATGATTTGCGAACCTCATCAAGATTAACGGATGGGGCTAGCGGAGGAAGGAGCGGCGACTCGGGTGTGATCTGGTTTGAGCAGAACCTTCCCGCAGGGGCTAAAGCCCCCACTTATTGTTCGGCATTTACGGCACGACTGAAGTCGAGCCCTTTCAAGATGACTCCAAACTGAACCACTACGTGGCTCGGGTTGTGGGCGTAATGAGTGGATCGGTGGCCGCAAGGGAGGCGGGAATCGCCTCTACTCCGTACACTAAGAACATGCCGCCGATCCTGATTGCGCAAAATATCACGAAACGCTTCGGCGCGTATCCTCTGCTCGATAACATTTCGTTTGCGGTGCACGACGGCGACCGCATCGGCCTTATCGGCCCCAACGGCTCAGGCAAATCCACGTTCCTCGCTATTCTCAACGGTGAGCAGCAGCCTGACTCCGGCGAAGTTTCGTTCCGCAAAAACGTACGCATCGGGTATGTCCATCAAATCTCCAGCTTCGCGCCGGGGATCACAGTCCGCCGGGCCGTTGAAGCCGCACTCGTCCGCAGCGCCGTACCGGCCGAGGCCCGCGAACAGCGGCTTCGCGAGACACTTGGCCGCACCGGTTTTACGGAAGACGACACGCCCGGCGCTCCCGGGATGAGCAGAGAGGCCGCCAGCCTCAGTGGCGGATGGCTCAAGCGCCTCGCTATTGCTGAAGCCCTCGTCACCGAGCCCGACGTCCTTCTTCTCGATGAACCCACGAATCATCTCGATCTGGAGGGCATCGCATGGCTTGAAGGGTTGCTCCGCACCACGAAGTTCGCCTTCGTGGTGGTGACTCACGATCGCTACTTTCTCGAGAACATCGCTTCTGAAGTTGTCGAACTCAACCGAATCTACTCCGCGGGCATGCTGCGCGTAAAAGGCAGCTACTCCAGATTCCTTAAAGAGCGGGACGCCTACGTCGAATGGCAGCAGCGCGCCCAGGAAAGCCTGCGCAATCGCGTGAAGATCGAAATGGAATGGCTCCGCCGCGGCCCCAAGGCGCGCGCCACCAAAGCCAAAGCCCGCATCGACAACGCTAATTCTCTCATCGCCGAACTGCGGGACTCAGAATCCCGCAGCCGCACCGCAACGGCCGGCATCGAGTTTGACGCCACCGGCCGCCAGACCAAACGGCTCATCGAAGTGATGAACGCCAGTGTCACTCTTGGCGATCGCAAAATCCTGCGCGGCGTCAACGTCAACCTTGCCAACGGCCTCAAGCTCGGCCTCGCCGGCTCTAACGGCTCCGGAAAAACCACGCTCATCCGCGCCATCACGGGAGAAATTCCGGTGAGCGCAGGCGAAGTCCGCCACGCTCCCGGACTCCGCATTATTTATTTTTCGCAAAGGCGCGAGCTCGACATGTCACTCACTCTGCGCCGCACGCTCGCGCCCGACTCTGACTCCGTTGTATACCAGGACCGGCTGGTCCACGTCGCCAGCTACGCGGCGCGCTTCCTCTTTACCAGCGAACAGCTCAATCAGCCCGTCGAGCGCCTCAGCGGCGGCGAGCGCGCCCGCGTTCTGATCGCCCGCCTGATGCTTCAGCCCGCCGATGTCCTCATCCTCGACGAGCCAACGAACGACCTCGATATTCCCACCCTTGAGATCCTTGAGGAATCGCTGCTCGAATTTCCTGGTGCGCTGGTGCTCGTGACGCACGATCGCTATCTGCTCGATCGCGTGACCAACGCCGTTCTCGGTCTCGACGGATTCGGCAACGCTGCTCTCTTCGCTGACTACCTGCAATGGGAAACCTGGCGCGAAGGTCAAGTCCGCGCTGCATCCGGAGCATCCACCGCAGAAGTGCAGCCACAAACTCCTGCCGCTGCCTCCGCGCCACCGGTCCGCAGAAAACTCTCCTACATGGAGCAACGCGAGTATGACGCGATCGGAGCCCGCATCGATGATGCCGACACCCGCCTGCGCGCCGCCGAGCAGCGTATCCAAACTCCCGAAGTCGCCACCAATTCCCAGGCACTCACCACCGCCCTCGCCGAACTGGAAGAGGCAAGAGCCGATCACCATGCCGTGTACGAGCGCTGGGTCGAGCTAACCGAGAAGGTCAGCGGTTGAAGCGTTCAGGGCGTCGGCATACCCGTCGCGTTGGTACGAACGTAGGTCGTTGAGGCGCCGTTCGTGGTGGCGACAAACTGGGTAGAGCTCAGGAACCGGATGCTGTTGGTAGTCTCCACGCCCATCGGCGCCGGCGGCTGGGCCGGCGTGCAGGCGCCCCCCACGCAGGTTTGTTTCGGCAAATAATCCTGCCACGTGTAGCTCAGCATGCCCTGCGCGGCGTTGAACTGGTAGACGCCCATCAGCGTGAAGCTCATTCCCTGGTTATTCTGGACCGTCGACTGGATGCGACCGTTGGCCATGAAGCTGGTGGTGATCATCAGTCCGCCCGGCAGGTTCCAGTTCACCGTCGCCGACCACGTGCCGACCAAGCCCTGAGAAGACTGCGCCTGGATCGGCTGCGCCTGCAATGGAGACGGGGCCGGCGGCCCCAATGGCGGCTCCGCAGCTGCTTTCGGCGCGGACAGTCCACAGAATGCCAGGGCCAACGCGCCCAGCAATGGAAGAAGGTTACGGGCCATATCACCTCCGAAACAGCTAAATTCCAGTGCCCATCTTATCAAATTGCGCGTAAGTTATTGCTTCAAATTTGATAGGCGAGTCGACTACCAAATAATACTGGCAACACACTAATAACAAATGGTTTTACGAGTGCAGGATCTGAAAGCTTCCCCCAAAACTGCCCCGCCCCTCAGCGACGACACGGGCCAGAGATTCGCGGTTGGCGCGAACCAGCGTGGCGAACCGGAACGCCACATTCAGTGAATACGCAGAAGGCCGTCATCCAGCCAACATGGGCTTTTGCCAGCTGGTGATCTGATCCCACTGCTTCGGCAGTTGATAGGTCCTCGCGTAATCCTTGATTGGGGGGCCGAGGATCTCAATCTTACTCAAATCCGACTGACCCCGGTCACCCGACTGAGCGCAAAACGTCAGATAACCGATCTTGCTGAAGTCGACGCCCATGAGTTCCGCTCCGACGCGGTCAGCGGCTAGCCAATCCAGGCTCGCTATGCAAATCTTATGCGCTACCGGCGTACCGTTGACGGGACCGGTACCTTCCATGCCTTCGTAGCCGTCGATCACCGCCAGGTGAGGATGCAGCTTGGCGGAGAGAGCAAACAGGTTGTAATTGATGCCATAAGTGCCTCCCCCGTGGGTGACGCGTTTGCCGCTCATGGGCCGGTTGGCCGCGTCCTTGAGCGCCGAGCCAACGACCACATTCTTCAACGAGAGCGTGATGCCAACCAGGTCGTGCGTCTTCAGCTTGGCAGCGGAGATGATGAAATTGTTCGGGTCAAGCATCGTCTTCGCCATGCGGCAGGGATGGGGTCGAAAGTCTTTCTGGTCGATGCACTGAAGCACCTGGAAATCGTCCTTGTCGAGGTCGACAAGCCTTACGCCGTATTGTGCGACAAATTTGTTGTAGCCGAGGCTCTCGAAACCATCCAACGCCGAACCCATCGCCGGCGACTCAGCGATTGCGATGTCCTTCTTACCGATGGACCTCAGGAATTCCAGAATGCCTTCCAGGTTGTCGGCGTGGGAGGCAGACAATGGGCGGTTGGGAATGACGTTGTTGGGCTTGATGATGACGTGCTTCTTGCCAATAGCGGCGGCAACCTCTTTCTTGAACGGCTCGAGCGCTTTAAACGCAATGTTGGCGCGATCATCGCCGGCCGCCAGAGAGACGTGGCTTGTTGACATGCCCGTAGTGGCGGATGGAAGTTCGACGCCCCATGCCGAAGGGTGACCCCAAGACGCCGCAGCAGCAGTGCTGACGGCCACTGTCGTTTTCAGGAAACTTCTGCGGGAAGTGAAACAGCCGGTTGTCATATTCTCAACCCTCCCTGTCACCATCGCGGAAAGCCGCAGAATGGCCTCTCTTCTCGCCATTCCTAATTTCCGGTGACGCACCAGTGTAGTCCTGATCAGCCTCGCCCGACCATTTTTCTTGAATCTTTTTCAAATACGAAAAATGGGCCGAAAAGAGTTGCCGTTTTAAACTAAGTATCTATAATTCTTTTACTTAAGGATTGACTTCAGATCCAGCCCCAGAGCTGCTCCGGCCCCAAGCTACGCCGGATTAGCTCCTCCGAGCGCGAAATTCTTGCCCGATGGCTGCGGTGGTCTGGCGGTCCAGCACTTGCTGCGCTCGCGGAAACACAATTCGCTCCTCGATCTGGATGTGCTGCTCGGAAAGGTGCTTTAGCTTTTCAGTGCACGACTGCAACCGCAACTGGCTTTCCGAGCGCAGCGTTCCGCCCGACATCCACGCGGAGTAGAGAGACTCCACGATCGCGTGGAGCCGATTCGCAACGCGCCGGTTATCCTCGAGTACGTTCAGCTCTTCGGAGTCTCCGGAAATGGTCTCTGCGCGAAGCCGCGGAAACAGGGATTCTTCCTCGTCCGCTGTGTGCCGCGTTCCGTCGACGCGAACACAGTCCATCGCCGATCGTACCGCAGCCATTTCCTCGCTTGTTAATTCTCTGCCAGCAGCACGGTCCGCGATCACCCAGAGAACATGGAGAGCTCGCTTGATCTGGCGGTGAACATTTTTCAGCATGCCGATCGGATCGTCGAATTCGCAGCTCGGCATCACACCGTTGTGTGCAGCCAAGTGTGATCCCTTTCCCTTCCGGCGGTTTTGCATCCCATGCCAGCGCTTCTCAAGGCGCCTCTCCTCGCGCCGGGAATCGCCGCTCTGTGTGGAGTGCAGGGTCACGACTGGAATTGAATGCCGAGTTCACGAGCCACAATGGGCTCGACGGATTTTTGAAGAGTGGACGCATCGTATCCGAGGATGGACTCGAGGAGCATGCCATAGTACAGCGCGGTAAATCCCCAGAAGTGCGTCTGGCCGAGACCGTCGCCGGTTTCGGCGTTGTAGTATTCGCGGAGCACTGGGTTCTTCAGCAAGGCCATGCTGAAGAGGCGAGTGGCGAGTTCGCGCGCCTCGGCCTCGTATCCATAAGCACGCAGTCCCTGAAAGATCATGTAATTGGTGGGCGCCCAGGTGGAACCGCGCCAATTGCACTCGTGGTGCGAGCCCTGATAGTAGTCCGGCTCGGTTTTGGCGTAACTGGCGACTGGATAAGCGAGCCAGAACTCATCGGGATTGAGCAGATGTTCGTGGATGGTGCGCTTAGCGCGTTCCGGCGTGGCTACACCTGCAAAAAGCGGCATGAAGTTCGTGGCTGACTTCACGTAGACGCGATTGCCGGTTTTCTCATTGCGGTCGAAGTACATGCCCTGCTTCTGATCCCAGAAAGCAAAATTCATGATCTCGCCCAACTGGTCTGCATGGCGATCGAATTCCTTGCTGTCTGCATCGAGTTTCAGGTGCGTAGCGATAACCGACATGGCGCGCAACTCACGGACAAGGTACGAGGCCAAGTCCACGCCCTCTATTTCAAAGGAGCTCAGCGCGCCGGCACGCGACCATTGATTATCGGTTCCCGCGGCGTCCGCGGAGTTCCAGACGGGCAGACCATTGTGGTCCGAGTCATAGGAAAACCATTTGTCGATGTACTTCACCAGGCGGTCATAGTAGTTACCGCGGAGCCACTCGTAGTCGTCGTGATTTTGCTTGCAACCCAGCACCGCCAGTTGGGCGAGGAATGGCTTGAACTGCTGCCGATCGCGCTGTGCGATCAGGCTGCGATTGACATACCCATCCGGCTGCTCGCGGTTGAGGAACTCCTTGAGGTTGGTGAAGCAATAGGGCCAGACTCCGTAATACGACAGGTAAAGATTCTCGAAATAAAGATCCCAGTCGTAGAACTCGTTATAGGGGTAGCCGGTGAGAAATGTGCCTTCGACGCCGGGAATATGGCGCAGGCCGTGTGCCTGGATGTCAGAGTTCACGGCGCGAAGACGGTGGTCGAGTTCGGTCCAACTGCCGGCGCCGATTTGGTTGTAGAGGGTCTTTGCCGCAGACGTGGAAGGCGGTGCGACCGGCGTTTCGCTCGGCGTTAATGCGGTAGTTGCAACCGCTTGCGCCAGGCTTTGACGGCTGATAATTTCGTGCCCAAGAAGCGAGGCGGAGCCGACAAGCATCATTCGCCGGGTAACAGACATGGTCGCCTTCCTCATATTTAACCTCAATTTATCCTAAGCGCGTGGTTTGTTGCGGCGCGAGATTTTTCCTGCGGGCGCAAATGCAAAAGTTGGATTGCCCGCCTTTGCTGCTTCAGACATTATCGCCTCGGCTTCAGCAGCGGCCGCGTGCTCAACGAGCAGATTGGCTAGATATCGCGCGTGACGTGGCGAGAATACGAGTCGACCAACGCCGCTGGCGTCCGGCTTTAGATCCGGATGAATGATGACGACTTCTTGCGTGCCATCCGTTCGCGTTACTTCCAACGCATCCCCAACCTTATCCATTGCCAGCTGACTCCTTTCCCGAGGGAGCAAGATTTGGATTCAAGGATTGAACGGAATTCATCAGACTCAGCGTCATCCGACCGGCATTCATTGGATGAGTGGGTCGAAATATTTTCGCTTCCTTCTCACGACGACCCGCTGATTGGTGGATTAGAGATGCTTGGACCGTAAGGGCGCAGCCGGAAAAGACGACGCCCCCTCGGGTTGACCTGAGCCATGCAATCAGAAGGTAAAGTGTCCTGACATCTGCCAGTCGCGCGGCGCGGTGCCAGGAGCCGATACCTCGCCGAACGTCGTAGAGCCTACCCCCCAGCCTCCACTGGGACCGCCCCAGATCATCTTGTTCAGGAAGTTCGAGCAATCGGCCTGGACGACCAGCGCCATTTTTTCGTGCCAAAGGGGAAAGCTGCGCCGGATGGAGAGGTTATCCGACTGGTTGCCCGGATTGCGAAGATGATACGCGGCGGTGCGAGGGGCATTGCCAATCAGATACTGATTGGTGACTAGCTTTCCGCCGCTGATGGCCGTTGAAACGTTCGTCGGCTGTGAGAATGCGTTGATGTCGAGGTACTTAATGTTGCTGGCGTTGGCGAAGGTATAGCCGCCCGGTCCGCTGCCAAACTTACCGTTTATGCGAATGTTTCCCGCATAAGTGGGGTTGAGAGAGGGCATGCATGTGTATGCATTGAGAGTCGTGTACCCATTCGCGCATTGGCCGCCTGAGCTCCATGTGACGCCAAAGGGTCCACCGGAGCTGTATTGGTAAACTCCGGAAAGTGTCCATCCGCCGGCAAGTTGCGTTACCAGCCAGTTGTTGCTACCGATCTTCCCTTTGCCAAATGGAAGCTGGTAGACGGCATAGGTATTCAGAATGTACGGCGCCGAGGTCGTCGTCCATGAGCGATCGATGCGGTCCTGTTTGTAGGATTGCCAGTGACCGTCGATAGCCGATGCCGGAATGGCCCAACCGCTGCGGAAGTTACCGTCGTCCCCAAGGTTCTTGGAGAATGTGAAGTTGAAGTTGAAGGAGAGGCCGTGGGCCATGCGTTGGCTTACAGTGGCCTGAAGGGCCTCATAGCTGTAGTTCTCGACAAAGGCGCCACCCCATCCATCCTGCAGCCCGCTGTACTGCGGAAATGCCGTGAGCAACTGCTGGATAGTGAGATTGGAATTGGAGGGAGCCGCGTTCGCCGCGTTTACAAAGTAAGCGGGGGCCGTAATGTTGGGAAAATACTGATTCAGGATGGCCACGTTCGCCGTAGTCGCGGGCGCAACCATAAGCGAGGACACGCCGCCCGAGGCGCCGGTCCCGTTTACTGGGCCAAGGACAGCACGGTAAAGAGGATTGGGTTCGTTGTTCCAGTATCCGCGCGCATTTTGCGCACCACTGTCCCATGTGTGATGGGCCTCGTCCCCTTCATAGTTGATGGCCAGCGTAATGTCTTTTGTTATCGTCCGCTCAATGCCAAGGTTCCAGAAGTTGTAGGAGGGTGCCCGTCCGCCGAAATAGGGGTCATCATATCCCATTTGTCCAGCGGTCACGACCTGATTGCTGCTATTGAGATAGTTGCCGGCATTGAGGATTGTGCTCGCGGCGCCCGGCGTGGGGGCGGCAGGATAAGAAAAGGCGGGCCCGAACAACGACGTATTGGAACTGTTCAGGTAGAACGATGGACCAGCGCCGACACCGGAAAGAGTGTCGCCCGCCGCTTGTGCAGTGGTGTTGAAGCCAAGAGCCTGCCCTGCGCCGTTGGAGGCGCCGGGACCGCCGGAGGTACGGCCACCGCCGGTGCCACCACCTTGCGAGTAGACGATGCCCGCTGCAACCCGAACAACGGTGCTGCTGTCAACGGAATAGTCAAGACCCAATCGCGGACCCCAATTCTTCCAGTAAGTCTGCAACGGGGTATTGCAGCCGCAACTGACGGTGGGGCCACCGTAGCTTCCGGCGAACTCTAGCGAGCCAGGCGTCCCAGTAGCGGAGTTGATAGCGGTTGGGTTCAAGAAGGTGAAGTGGTTGAACTTCTCGTGAAGTGGCGGCAGGTAGTCCCAACGCAGCCCATACGTCACTGTCAACTTCTGCGTCATTCTGAAGGTGTCTTCAAAGTAAGGCGCGATGGCCTTGATACGGCTGTAAATGGTGGCCACATTCTGCAGCGGGAGTGAAACTCCAGTCGTGCCGCTGCCGGTGGCGCCCACGGCGCCCAACAAAAAGCTCGCATATCCGTATCCTGTCGACTTTTGATCGATCGTTGTGGAAGCTGCCGCGTAATTGGCTGTCGCGTATTGGTCGAAGGGCAGAGAAAGCACACCGGTGTACGTAGCCGGGTTTGCGTTGTTCAGCCCCTCGAACTGATATTGCATGCCAAATGTGAACTGATGCTTGCCTTTGAGCCACAGCAAATTGTCGACCAATGCATAGTTGTTGGGAATCGTGAGCTGCGTCGAAGCGGAGTTGCTGTTGGTGGTCCACGTGGTGGGGTTTACGGTCGTCGCGCCCGAAGTTGAGAACGAAACGCCTGGGAACTCCTGTCCCGCTTGCCCCTGTGGCAGGTTGGTGACCCCCATCGTGCCGATTTCGTACTGCGAGACGCCCTGGGTGGGGTTGGTAATCGGCATGAAGAACCGCGTGTAACCAATCTTGAATTGATTAGTCAGGTGGTCATTGAACGTGTGCACCTCTTCGATGTTGTACTGCTTCGGTACGATCGTGGCGTAATCGCCGACCGCATACGGAAGAGGCAGATACGGCGAGCCGAAATTATTGAGATACACGAATTGCCCCATCGCACCGACAGACGATATGCGATCCTTCGGGCTAAAGTCGTAGTCCACGCGCCAGTCGTAAAGATGGCTGTCGCGCCCGTTGACCTGTGTGCCCAAATAGTTGTTGTTGAGCACTGCCGTATTCACGTTGCCCGACAGGTTCGCGTTGGGCGAGTTGGGATAGTTCGGCATGAACGATTCCATTTTCTGCGTAATCGCCGATATTCTGCCTGGAGGAATCACGTTGTTCTTGCCGTTATACGAAAACGCAGTCCGTGTGCAGGTACTGCCGGCGCAGCTGTTGGTTGCCGGATCGTAGATGAACGGATCGTTGCTGGTGTCGGCAAGTGCGGAAAAGTCGCCCCCTTCTTCTGCGGCGGTGGGAATCGTAAGCTGGCCCGGAGTATCGTTCAACCGGGAATGGTATTTGTCATACGCAGCGAAGAAGAACAGCTTGCCTCCCGTGTGCGGTACGCGCCCGCCCGCGGACGCTGACAACTCATTGGCATGCTCGATGTTTTTCGGCGCCGGGATGGTGGCTCCAGCTGCGTTCTTTACGGTTGCTTCCTTCTGCGAGAACGTCCATGCATCCAGAATCGTGTTGCGGATGTAATCGGAGACTTGGCCGTGATACTGCCGGCCGCCGGATTTCATGGTGTAATTGGACGCGCCCGCGCCCATGTACTCCACCGGAGGCACGCCGGTGAGGACCTGAAACTGATCGACGGCCTCAAGGCTCACGTTTAAGGCAACAGTGCGGTTGTCACCCTGTTGGTTAATAGTTTCCGACGGCACGCCATCCAGATAGAGATAGCCCTGGTAGTTCGATAGGCCAGCGATGAGCGGCGTGCGGGAGCCGGCCTGGGCGCCTGGAACAAGCGTCGCAAACGCCGTGGGGTCGCGCTGCTGCGTGGTAGACATGAGAATCGGCAGTTCGGAATAATCGCTGTTCTCGATGACCACGCCTAGATTGGCGCTTTCCGTATCCAGTACCGGTGGGGCGGTGGTTACGGTCACAGTCTCTGTCGCCGCGCCGATTGTTAATACCGGGTTGAAGGCCAATTCACTCAAGGCATCCACGTGGAGATTTTCCTGCGTCATGGTCTTGTACCCCTTGGCCGTGATCGTCACTGAGTAAGTTCCCACGGGCAATGGGGAGATGATGTAAAGACCCGCCGAAGACGTTGTGGTTTCCGTCGAGATAGTGGTTGCGGCGTTGGTGGCCCTCACATGAGCGTTAGCAACAACCGCACCCGTGCTGTCCGTCACCGTGCCGGCAACAGAGCCTTCACCAGCGGTCTGGGCCTGCAATGTACAAGGCAGCGCGATGGCAAGAAGAAACATCAGGAATGTGACGAGGAATCCTGCGGACACGGAACGACCGGGACGTGAAATCAACTGCAGCATCTTTGACCTCCAGGGTTGAAGCTGTGAAACAGAAAACGAAAGTGAGGAACAGGGATTTTGGGGAACAGCAGGAACATGTTTCCCTGTTGAATTTCTTTCGAATCGGATTGTCGTCTCGCGATTCGACGATTGTCAAGAAAAAAATGTAACGTTACACAAAAATATTTAACGATAAACATCGTCACGCACAAGGCATTTAGTTTCATCAGTTTAGGCGTGTATTTAATTCAATATTGCGGAATCATCCATTGCAGGACGATCAGCAAGGCGGGGTGTGCTTAAGCTGGCGCCAGATCTCGCCAGTTACGCATTGAAGATTGCCGCACCACAAGCGAAGGCTTCAGCGCAACGTGCCGTGGTGAACGAGGTGTCTTGTTCTTGAGCAGGCTCAATAACATCTTTGCGGCCCGAACTCCCACGAGGCTGCTATGGTGATCAACGCTCGACAACGGTGCTTTAAGTGTCGCATCGAAATGGAGGTTATCGCATCCCACAAATGCAATGTCTTCGGGAATGCGCAAGCCCGCCTCCAACACCACCTCGATCGCGGCAAGAGCGATCGGATCGTTATAGCAGAAGACGCCATCAGGACGCTCTGCCTGCAGTAAACCACGCATCGCGTCATAGCTTTGCTGCCAGTCTTTTCCATCTGACGTGATGTAGGGACTTGCCAGGCTGGGCTCGAATCTCATTCCATGCCGCTTGAGCGCAAGTTTGTAGCCTTCAAATCTTCCGACTCCGGTCGTGAACTCCAGGCCGCGAATATGAGCGATCCGCTTGCATCCCATTTCAATGAGATGTTCCGTGGCAATGAGCCCCACGGCGACGTCGTCAACACCGACAAAGTTGGTTTTGAAGCCGGGGAAGTAACGATCGATGAGGACAAATGGAATTTTCTGCTCCGCGAGTTGTTCAAATTTCTCGGGCGATGAACTGCAGGATGCAATGATCAAACCATCGAGACGATGCGCAAGAAGCTGCTCAATCGCTGCCTCCTCGATGGCCGGATTCTCCAGGGACGAGGAGATCATGACGGCGTATCCGCCCTGCTGCAAGGTCGAGGCTAGCCCATCCAAGACCTCTGCGAAGAATGGATGAAGAAGCGTGGGAACAATGATGCCGACTTGGGAACTTTGTCCCGTCACAAGGCTGCGCGCTGTTAGATTTGGCCGGTAGCCCAACTCCGTCGCCTTCGCCATCACGCGCTTGCGCGTTTTTGCCGCCACGCCGGCTTGTTCGCGCATGACCTTTGACACGGTCATGACCGAGACACCCAACGCCTTTGCAATGACCTTCAACGTGACTGTCGACATGTTCGACCTGCGCTGATCTCAGTTAATCGGAATAAGGGGTTCCGCAAAGAAAGGTACTCCGGCTGCCTTTGAATGATATAAAATCGGCCGGATTCGTAGAGCAGATTACCACAGTATGCGTTTGACAGTGAGCTATTTAAACAACGATTGCGACTTCGCATTCCATTCCGCACACAATTGCTCGATTGATTCAATTTGAGTAATATGACCCGTGCAGAACAATTCCCCTGGCGATTGATTGCGAGAAGAAGCGAAGAGGAGATCCCATGCCGACACTTCCCATCTCACGTCGAAAGTTTCTTTCGGCGACTGCTGCTGCATCCGCATTGCCCATCCTTGCCAGCGCGGGGCGCTCTGTTTTCGCAGCAACACCCGCCGCGCGCTACATACCTCCCCAATCGCCGCGCGCTCGGATCAACTTCAACCTGAACTGGCGATTTATCCGCGAGGATGTGCCAGAAGCCGAAGCTCCTGACTTCGACGACTCTCAATGGACGATCATCAGCACGCCGCACAGCTTCAACGACGTCGACTCTTTCAGGAAGATCATTTCTCACAGCGGCGGCGACCTTGGGACCTACAAAGGGCTCTCGTGGTATCGCAAGCACTTCAAACTTCCCGCCGGCTTCTCAAGCGGCAAACTCTTCCTCGAATTCGAGGGAATGCGGCAGGCCGGAGATATCTTCCTCAATGGGAATGCGGTCGGGTTATATGAGAACGGAATCACTGCCTACGGCATCGACATCACCGATGCGGTGCGCTTCGGGTCCGAGGAAAACGTGCTCGCAGTGAAGGTCGACAACCGCACGGACTACAAGGAACGTGCTACCGGAACTCCGTTTGAATGGAACGCAAACGATTTCAATCCCAACCATGGCGGCATCAATCGTCATGTCTGGTTGCACGTCACCGGCAAGATTCACCAGACACTGCCGCTTTATTACGGTCTCGAGAACAGCGGCGTTTACGTCCACGCCGCCAACTTCGACATCCCGAAGAAGACGGCGGACATTACCGTCGACACCGAGGTCCGTAACGATTCGGGCGAGCGCGCCACTGTGAGTCTTTCTGCAGTGATCGTCGATCGTCGCGGGCAGATCCGCGCGCGATTCGAGGGCGATCCGTTGGAAATTGCGAAGGACGAGAAGAAGTTGTTGACCGCGTCGGGCGCGCTCAGAAGCGCGCGCTTCTGGAGTACTGAGGATTCTTACCTCTACCACGTGTATTCCATCCTCAAAGTTGGCGGGAAGGTTGTCGACGTCGAGACGACGATCACCGGATTTCGCAAAACGGAATTCAAGGGCGGCGCAGGAACCGGCGGTGTCTATCTCAACGACAAGTTTGTTTACTTGAAAGGCTTCGCGCAGCGCTCCAGCGACGAATGGGCGGGCCTCGGCGGGGCCGTTCCGGACTGGCTGCACGACTATCACACCAAACTTATGCGCGACTGCCACGGCAACTACATGCGCTGGATGCACATCTCGCCGCAGAAAGTGAACGCGGACGCGATGGCTCGTTACGGCATCATCCAGGTTTGCCCCGCTGGAGACAAGGAGCGCGAGGTCACAGGACGCCAGTGGGAGCAGCGTCTCGAAGTCATGCGCGACTCGATCATCTACTTCCGCAACAACCCCAGCATTCTTTTCTGGGAGGCGGGCAACACGATTGTTACGTCGGAAGAGATGGAGCAGATGGTCGCGCTGCGCAAGCAGTGGGATCCGTATGGCGGGCGCGTAATGGGCTATCGCGATAACGACGATCTCGCAGCCAACGCCGCGCTCACACCTATCGCGGAGTATTACGGGGTCATGATCGGTCAGGATCCAAAGACGGATGCGTTGGCCGGCCCCAATGACATGTTTCGCGGATACACCGCATATCGCCGCGATCATGCGCCTCTGGTCGAGGCCGAAGATTTCCGCGAGGAAGGGGCGCGGCGTTTCTGGGATGATGACTCGCCGCCTTACTACAAAGCAAAAAAGGGACCGAACGACACGTGGCGAAATCGGTCACGGTATCTCTTCACTTCGGAGAGCTTCGCGCTGGCCGGCATCGAACGGTATTGGGCATACTGGCAGAACCGCATCTCCAATCCTGATCCCGCTCATTCGAAGTGGTCCGGCTACGCTTCTATTTATTTCTCCGACTCTGACGCCGACGGCCGCCAGGATTCAAGCGAAGTTTGCCGCGTGAGTGGCAAAGTGGATGCGGTGCGTCTACCTAAGGAGATTTATTTTGCTCATCGGGTGATGCAGAACGACAAACCGGACTTACATATTCTGGGCCATTGGAGTTATCCACTGGAGCAACCCGCGAGTCAGGAGGAACCCGCAGTGCCGGGTCGCCCTGCGGCGCAGGGCCGTCCTCCGATGCCTGACTTGCCGGCGATCCCGGCCCAGCCCGCGCACACAACAGTGAAAACCGTCTACGTGGTTGCGAACACCGACTCTGTGGAGTTGTTTGTCAATGGAACATCGCTGGACATCAACTCGAAGCCAGAAAACGGCTTTGTTTTTGCGTTCTCCGATGTGGCGTTTGTGCCTGGGACTCTGAAGGCAGTGGGAAGGAACGAGGGCAAAGTGGTGGCCGCGCATGAACTAACAACGGCTGGCCCTCCCGTCGCGATCAGACTCTTTTCGACAGTCGGCCCGCAAGGACTCCAGGCCGATGGACAGGACGCGGCATTTATCGATTTCGAAGTCGTCGACGCAAAGGGCCAACGCTGCCCCACGGACGATGCGCGGGTCGATTTCACAATTTCCGGACCGGGCACTTGGCGCGGCGGCTACAACAGCGGCAAAATCGACTCGACAAACGATCTCTATCTGAATACCGAGTGCGGCATCAACCGGGTTTTCGTGCGATCCACTCTGCAGGCAGGGACGATTACCGTCACCGCCAGCCGTCCCGGCCTTCAATCGGCGAAGATTCAACTCGTAGCCCGGCCGGTGAGTCTGACTGATGGCCTATCAACATTGGTTCCACAACTTCTGACGGGCCCATCCGAAGGTTGATCGCGAGAAAATAGCCAGCTGTGAAATCGAATGAATGATTGCGATTTCACAGTCGTGATCCGTTCATCAAACCCCCTTCGCTCCAAGGTCTTTTGGAATCACAGCGAGCGATAAGTCAATAGTGCGTATGATTGGCAATCGTTCGCCGATACTCTGCATCCCGCTTGACGGGGTGAGGCACAACGCTGGCGTTGCCATACACGCGCAGAGTCCCGCCGTCGAGAGTAATCACCTGATCCGCGCCCGTGTGATCGAAGTCGAACATATGATAGACCTCGCCTTTGAAGAAGAGCGTGGCGTTGCCGTCGGGCTCAAGTTTGAAGCGGTACCAGAAATACGTGCGCTTGCCGTTGCCGTACCAGTCGCCGCGCACGAAATTGGGATTGCCGTTCAATGGATGGGTGGGCCACGTCTCAAGCAGCTTGCCCCGATTGTCAAACCAATAAAGCTGCGCACCCAGCCCGCCGCCAACTCCGATTTCTCCAGGGGGCACAGTCATCCTCATGGGACCCTGTCCCGGAATCGCTCCAGGGGGCCTCGTCATCGGTATGTAGGTTCGGCCGTTGGTGATCACCTGCGGCGTGGAAGAGTCGCCGAGAATGTAGCCCGCGGTAATCTGCTGCGAGTGGTCAGACAGGTTTTGCCACAGGATTGAGCCGGTCTGCGCGTTATATGCCAATGTGCCCACGTCGCTCTGGCTGGTCAACAGTTCCGGCTTGCCGTCGCCATTGATGTCGAAGAACTCCATCGCGTCCATGTGGTCGTTGTTCTTCTCAAAGTACTTGGCGTTGTTCCACACTTCGTTTCCGTTCGCGTCCAGGCAGAGGTGGCTGATGAAGACTTCATCGATCCCGTCGCCGTTTACGTCGTAGGGATAAATGTAGTGGCCGAAATAATCCTTGTCGCGATGCTCGCTGTGCTGCCAGAGCTGATTCAGGTCTTTATCGTATGCCGTCAGGCTGATCAAGCCCCCGGTATCGCTCAGCACCAGCAGCGTATCGGGTCCGTCAGAGTCCTTATGAAACTTTGCCACCGCCATTCGGTAGTTGTTATACACATGCGGCATCGGCGGCGCAGGCCACGGAACCTTCTTGAGTATCTCGCCGGTGCGGCCATCGCAAAGTACCAGCCACTCTTTGCCCTCGATCATGCGCCAGTGCGCCAGCTCGTCTCGCCCAGTGTGATGAAAATCCCATAGAACGCCTGGCGCCTCAAACTCACCGCGCAGCCGCGCATCCTGGGCAGGCGCCTTCCAACGCCAAAGCTCGTGCCCGTCATTGGCATACATGATGGCGGAGTAATCGTTGGTGATGTCGAGGATGGCGAACTTGCCGCTGCCATCCACATCGCCGAACTTCACAATGTTCGACGGTTCGATATGGTACTCATGCAGCAGCTTCACCTCCGGTGGAAGCTCCAGGTCTTTCAAATCGTCTTCCTTGAAGTCCGCGTTCTTTGTCAGCACAAGAACATTCAACGAGGGTCTCGGCACAATGGACGTCAGGCGGATTTCCGCGACTCCGGGCTTGAGCATGAAATCGCCGCCACGCTGCCAGGCGAGAGCGCCATGGCCGTAGGCACCTGCATCCTCCTTGCTGTCGATCGTGACGCGGAACGAGCTCGATGCCGTACCAATGCTGCGCACGAAAAGGTGATAGACCCCGGCTTCCTTCACGGGCACCTTCGCGGTCACGTCGTCGGCCGCACTCATGTTGATCGTGTCATTGTTGAAAAACCACTCTCCCGCGGGAAAACGCCCATCGTTACTGTCGCCGGCTGGAATCGTGGCAAAGAAGTCGGATGCGGGAACGATGATCGTACCCGGAAGCTGACGCGCGGCATCATGATGATGCAGTGTCAGCACGGGCTGCTGCCTGGAAATGGCGTTGTTCGATGGCGGCGTGGCGCGCGCAAGCTCGAACTCCGGCGCAATTTCCACCGGAATGTCCTTGGTCGACTCCAGCGCCTTCACCAGAGAGTCCGGCATCACATCGTATTTGGCGAACCATGCTTCCGCTCCCTTCCGGTCGCCCTTTGCTTCGAAAGTGAGCAGCTTCTGAGCCAGGCTTGCGATCGCGCCCGGCATTGCCGTGTAGTCGGCGGCGAAACGGCCGTCTGCGCCTTGCCGTAGGGCGCCTTGCTCCAGCAGATAATTGAACTCCATTAATTCGGCGCGACCGTGAGCTTCGCCTGTTCCGATTCGCAGCGTACGAAGGATACCGCCCACATACGAGCCGTAAATCTTGTTCAGCATGCTGTCGGGCAGAATCTTTCGATTGACCAGCCACTTGGCAAGAAAGATGCCAGCGACGTCGGCCTTGGCCTCCTCGAGTTCGCCAAATGCCGCGCCGATGGCCTCGTGAATATCTACCTGCTTGCCGTCAATGTGTGCGTATGCCGGCCCAAGTCCGTGCGAGACCTCGTGCAGTATCGCAAAAGTCAGATACCCGTCCGCAGTGACATCGTTGACCTGCGCCGGCGTCAGCATCCTGGATGCGATGGGAAGAATCACCTCATTCACGCGTGCGTCCATGAAGTTCCTGAAGAAGATCTTCTTCGTTCCCTTCTCCGCATGAATGCGTGCATCGTTGGGCAGATTGTCGGCTACCGCCTGGTAGCCGTACCGCAGATCGCCTGCGCGCAGCGGCGAATCGACCACTTCCATCGGCGTGGCCTGGCCCTGCTTCGATGGTTTGTCTAGGTCTGCCAAAGGCAGCGCTTGCTGCATGGCGGCTTCGTTCGCCTGATAAAGGTCGAGCCTGCGGCTTTGCTCCTGGTCGCGAATCAGAATGGCGCCGCCATACGAGGTCTTCACACCGAGCAGATTGTCCAGATACGTCTCATACGGTGCGAAGATCAAATCGATCTTCGGATTCTTGAGATCGAGCCAAGCGATGTCGCTGGCATAGTAGTCGTCGGAGAGCAGGGCTCCCGCGCGCAATCGGAGATATTTGGCGAATGCCGGATCCGGCGAAAGCTCTGCCGCAGCACGTAGATCCGCTGCCATCGGTCGAAGCCACTCTGCATATGCCTCGCGATACGGAACGGCCAGCAAATGGTCTGGCGTGCCCCGCACAACAGTGTGTTCATCGAACAGCGCATTCTTCGTCTCAGGATGCGCTGCTGTAAAGTGATCAATTTGCTCCCGGGTCAATCCGTAGGGATACAACTCGTGGCCGGGAGGCATAGGCTCTTCGCCCAGGAACGGGAAGTTGTCATCCAGAAGATCCCACCGGCTGCCCATGACGCCGAAGAGTTTGGCAAGCACCGGGCTTTGCGTCACCCGATAAACTGCCCATCCACCCAAATCACTCTGATGCCAGTACAACTCGTCCATCAGCCGGCAGGCATCCGCCAGCTTTGCCACCATCTGTTGCTCACGCGTGCTGAGCTCCGCACGCGCGTAAGGCACTACGACGGTTTTCCAGCGCGCGGCGCGCACAGCTTCGTCGTGCACTGGACGTCCGCCTGCGTTGCGTCGCGCCGGGACCTGCCCTGAAGCTTCCGCAAGCAGCGCAACGGAGAGAAGAAACGCGAGCGAGACGACGCGAAATCTGAACGGTACTTTACAGATCAGATTGAAAAGTCTTGTATTCAACAGAACCACCTCTTTCTTCGCGCGAGTACACACTTCGTCGCGAAGGATTTACTTGCCGATTTTGCCTGTGCCAGCCGCGGCGATTCGGGATCGTGGCTGCGCCGCCAGGCTCTCTTCGTCTTCGGAGTAGCAGGGTTTCACCGTGCACGGACGTTCATTCGTCTTGGTCGTTCCCAGGTAGTTATGGTTGAAGTCCGCATCTCCTGGCACGAGGTAGAAAATTACGGTCTGCCCGAAATCAGCTTCGTCGGTCGTGGGTAAGATGCGCGCGGGGTCGATGCGATACCAGCGCACCAGGTATCCCTTGGCGTTCAGCGACCTGTAGGCAGCCAGGTCCTCAAGACGGATGTCGTAGCCTGTTGCATCTTCCGTCTCCCGCATTTTTCCGTTTTCGCTCGCTTCATGATCCTTCGAGGGATCCTTCACGCCCACGAGCACCAGTTTCACAGTCGCGTCGGCCGTCATTCGTCTCACAGCAAGTTTCAAACAAGGGAGCGCGCTGCCCTCCACGCGAGCCGGACGCTTTTGATCCCGATCGAACTGGATCACGCAAAGCTTTTCGACCCCGACTGGCAGGGGCGTCACCTGCGCCGTTGCACCGGCAGGCCAAACGAACAAAGCGCAAAGAAGAGTGCCGCCGCAGACTCGCATTGGTAGATTGTGAATGTGTGCGCCCATCCTCGTTCCCTTCCCCCGCCGAATTACAGCAGGCCGATCGCGCGTCCCGCTACTGCCACTCCCAGCCACAGCAGCAGAGATACGATTGCTGCAATGCGCGGCCACAGTGTTGGCTTTCCACTCTGCACGCGCAGAAGTGCCTGACGATGCAACGTGAAATAAAAGATGACCGCTGCGGCAAGCAGCGCCATCTTGCATCGGAAAGCCGGGCTGTAATAGCACTTCCCCGCTTCCTCTGAAAGCAGCGCAATCCCCGACAGCACCATGACGGTAAGGCTGCACAGGAGCAGACGGCTCACACCGCGGCCAATCATGATAGCCGATTCGCCCTTCAGAATCACGCCGAGAAGCCGGAGGTCGACAATCAGCACCGACCCTCCCAGAAGCGCCAGACCGAGCAGATGCACCATCTCCACCACGGCAAAACCCCATCGCGAGGTCTGCATCGCATGACCCAACGGAGAGCGAGCAAGCGCGATGAACCAGCCGTGCAAACTCATGTGCAGACCGAAGCCTTTCACGATCAGAAGTAAGCAATGGCGCGGCCCGCGATAATCACGCCGCTCCAAATCGCTAGCGATGCAATGGCAGTGACGCGAGCCCGCCAGGGACACACCTGAAGCGACTCCCACTCCCGGGCACGACGATAGATGGTGGTGTGAAAAACCAGCGCATTGAATCCGGCAAGAACGAGCAGAACCAGCTTCGTCCGGAAACTTGGATTGACATACATCTTTGCCGCTTCTGCCCAGAAGAGCAGGAAGCCGCTGGCTACGCTGACGACGAAGCCGGACCATGAGATCGGTAGCACGCTTCGTGCCAGGCGACTCACTGAGACGGGTCGCAAAATGAGCCCCAGCATGCGAAGGTCGAGGACCGCAATGGTGCCGACTAGCAGCGTAATACTCAGTACGTGGATCGACTCGACGATGGAAAAGGCGTTGTTCGATTCGCGCAGCATCGTGCCAAACCTGGACTGATAAAGCATCTCGCAAAAATGTTGAAGAAACTGCATTAGCGAAAATCTCCAGGTCAACAAAACGGTCACTCCGGGAATCTACGGCGTCCCGATGCCGACTTGCCTTACTTGTTCGTGCTGGTAGCTGGAAGATTCCCTTGATCGGTTCCGTCATCTCCCGGGCCCCCGTCTCCAGGGCTACCGCCATAGAGCCTTCTCCCATCCGGCAGCGTAACGCGGCGGCCATTGGCAGTGTTCGAACCGTTCTTGGCACGATACCCCTCGACGACAACAGTGTCGCCGACTTTCAAATCACCCTTCTGCCAGGCCCGGCGGCTGAGCGCTCCCGGACTCGGCCCTTCAATCGCCCAGTTCGAAGTCTTGCCGCTCGTATCCACAACGTCGATGTAGAAGTATGTATGGGGATTGCTCCACTCGATGCGCGTTACTTTGCCCATCAGGCGCACGGGCTGGTTGATGTCGAACTCAGCGGCAAACGAGTGATGAGCGTGCGCTTGAATAGCAAATCCTGAAATTGCTAGAGCAAGTGCAAATGCGAGTCTGGCTTTCATCGAGCGATCTCCCTTTCAACATCTCCCTGTTTCGGATTTCATTCCTATCAGGGCCTGCCGGTTACTCCCCACTTTGCGAATTGACCAGCAACATCGGCTTGGATCGACTGCGCTGCATTCATATCCTCGAAGGCCCCAGCGGTGTCGCCTGATCTCTGTTTCGTCAGGCCGCGTCCATAAAGCGCGGAGGCCATTACGGGATTCATTGCAAGAACGGTGTTGTAATCGGCCATCGCCCCTTCTGCGTCGTTCAATTTCAAATGCACGAGGCCGCGGCTGTTGAGCGTCGCCGCATCGTCAGGGCGCAACATCAGCGACTTGTCGCAATCCTCAAGGGCGAGCGAAAGCTGTCCCACAAGCGCACGGGACAAGCATCGGTTGCCGTAGGCTTCGGCATCATCAGGTTTCAAGCGGATCGCCTGATCGAAGTCGGCGATTGCCCGCTCCTCCTGGTCTTCGCGATAGTAGGCGATGCCCCGCGCGTCGTAGGCTTCGGTCAGATCCGGCCTGATCCGAAGCGCTTTATCAAAGTCCGCGATGGCCTCGTCCAACCTCCCGTTCGCCAGGTACCGGAGACCGCGGTTGCAATAAGTCGCGGCATCTTCTGGATTCAGTCGCACCGCCTGCGTGTAATCTGAAATTGCCTTGTCGTACTGATGTTCGTCGGTGTATGCGTTGCCGCGGTTGCTATAGTCCTCGGCATCATCCGGCTTGAGTTCGATTGCCTTGTCGAAATCCGCGACGGCCCGTTGGTATTCACCGATTGAGTCATATGCGCTGCCACGGTTGTTCAAAGCGCCTGCGTTCTCCGGTTTCAGTTGAATTGCGCGATCGAAGTCCGCGATGGCTTTTTCGAATTGGCCCATGAAGGCGAAGGCTACACCGCGGAAGTTGTAAGCGTCACTGTCATCAGACTTCAGTTGAATGGCGCGGTTGTAGTCGGCCATGGCCCGATCGAATTCGCCTTTCGCCGCATACACATTCGCGCGATTGCTGAAGGCCCCTGCGTAATCCGGCTCAAGCTGAATCGCTTGATTGAAGTCTGCGATGGCCTGGTCCTGTTGATTCTCCATGGAGTGCGCAATGCCGCGACTGTTGAAAGCCACCGCTTGATTTTCGTTGTCTTCTTTGCCTGACTCAATGAGCGCCGTACAGGCGGCAATGCTCGCGTCGGGATTCGAGCCTTCGCAGCGAGCCCAGTTGTCTGCTGGGCTTTGCGCCGCAGTTGCGCCGGAAAAAAGAAGAACGGCACACCAAATTGCCGCCGGCGCGGCATTGCCAGCCAAGCAAACTGGTCGGGTATCGAAAAGCCTTTTCACGCTAAAGAACCCGCAACGAACATTCGCGCACTTGCCCGGAGAAGATTTCCGGGTGCATCGGTAAAAGAGGAGAAATGAGCCCAAATACGATCTGCAGTTTACTTCATAATTCATTCAACATACAATTCCTCATCTGAATGCTTGCCTGAGAAATACGAGGTTCTCCATGCGTTTGAAGCTTTCCCCCTTATTGCTCATCGCGCCCTTAACCTTGTCTGCGCAACAGCCGTGGCAGCAGATTACCGTTCCCACAACCCGTGAGGTTGCGGCGAATTTTCTCGCTCCTCCGCGGGAATACGGCGCGATTCATTGGGCAATCTGGGGTGGTCCGCTCACTCAAGAGCGCATCACCAGCGAGTTCGATGCCCTGACGAAGGAGGGCATGTTTGTTGTGAATTTCGGACCCGCGCGAGGCATGACACCGAGGTATCTCTCCCCGGAACACCTGGCACTGACGAAGTTTGCCATAGAAGAAGCGAAAAAACGCGGGATGAAGGTGTGGCTTGCGGATGAAGGCAGCTACCCAAGTGGCTTTGCCGGAGGAAAAATCAGCGAAGAGTATCCGCAACTTGGCATGCAAGGCATCGTTGCGGATGTGCGCGTAAGCATCGCACCTGGGCAGACGATTGCCATGCCTGTGCCCGTGGATACTCTGGCCGCGATGGCCGTGAATTTGCCCGCGCCGC
Source organism: uncultured Acidobacteriota bacterium (assembly GCA_963713675.1). GTDB lineage: Bacteria > Acidobacteriota > Terriglobia > Terriglobales > Acidobacteriaceae > Telmatobacter. The sequence continues at coordinate 691,502 of CAVQMV010000031.1, read as the reverse complement.
CCAGGATGGCGCCCACAGCTATGGGGCAGGCGATGGGCGTGAGCCCGACACCGGGCGCCCCGGTGGGACCTCCAGAGGGAACAGCCGAGTCGTTGCCGATCGTGGATGGTCAGATCAAATGGACCGCGCCGCCGGACGGACACTGGGAGATCGAATTCATCCGCCACGTTTTTCGCAGCTCACCTACGCGCTATATCAATCGCGCCGACGGCACGTACTCGAAAGACAGTTTGTACTCATTGATCGATTATCTGAATCCGGAAGCGACAAAAGCGTTTCTGAAAACTACGCACGAAGTGTACAAGGGGCTCTTCGGCGACGAATTCGGAACGACAGTGCTTGGCTTTTTTGGCGACGAGCCGGACTACACCGGCTTCATGCCGTGGACTCCGGCTCTGCTGGGACAGTTTCGCCAAAAGAAAGGCTACGATCTGCAACCGTATCTGCCACTTCTCTTCGCTCCGAAGATGACTGCCGAGGCATGGAGGGTAAAGGCGGATTACTGGGATGTCTGGAGCGGCATCTTCAGTAACAGTTTTTTCGGAGTGCAGGCCGAGTGGTGCGCACAGAATCACCTGGAATACCTGGTCCATCTGAATCATGAAGAACTGATGCTGAATCTTTCTCACGGCGAGGATCTGATCCGCAACGAAGGAGATTTCTTCCGCGATGAGCGCCATGTCGAAGTTCCCGGTGTGGACAATCTCAATCAGCTTGTTCCGGCCATGGTGAATGCGGATGATCCGACTTACTCGGTCAACAATAACTTTCCCAAGCTGGCGTCCTCTGCCGCGCACTTGTTCGGGCGACCGCGCGCATGGGCGGAGGAGGGCGGTGCGCTGGGTATCGACGGCAAATTCCAGCTCGACTACCAATTAGTCGAAGGCCTCACCGCATTGCAGTTACAAGGCGCTCTGGGGCGAAGCGGGATGACGGGAGCTACGGGCCCGATCCCCATCTCGCCGGCGTTCACCATGCTTGCGTGGTACACCAATCGCGCGGGTTATCTGATGTCCATCGGCCGGCCTGCTGCGCAAGTTGCCTTGTATCATCCGGCCAACAGCATGTGGCTTGGGGATGAAGATGCAGATCGCAGCACCACAAAACTATCGAAGGAGTTGCTGGAGCATCAGATTGACTTTGACTACTTCGATGAGCAATCGCTCAGTTCGGTGGCGACCCTGGAGAAGGATGGCTTCAGGAATTTGAGCGGCCAACTTTATCGCGTCGTGATCATTCCTTCTTCGGCTGTCATCACGCGTGCTTCTCTGGACCGCTTGCGAACGTTCGCAAGCACCGGCGGAAAAGTGATCTTCGTTGGCAACATGCCGTCCATGGTTGTTGATCGGACCTTTCTTCACCCGGAACCTGCTCCCGATTTGAATTTCGCGATGCACGAGCCAACGGACGATCTGACTCCCGCAATGATCGCGAATTTGCCCGAGCCGGATTTTCGCCTTGATCGGCCGTGTCCGGCGCTCAAATACACGCATCGTGCATGGGCCGATGCTGACCTCTACTTCATCTTCAATGAAAGCAACGTAGAACAAACGCGGACTGCGACGATTGCCGGTCATGGCCATGCACAGGTCTGGGACTTGGCGACAGGCCAGATCCACCCGATGCTCGATGCCACGGCGCAGGGAGATACTGTGCAACTGCCCCTTTTGCTTGAACCCTATGAAGCAAGAGTCATTGTGATTGGCCCACTTCCACCCGGCGTCTCCGCGCCGGAGCCCATTCTCGCGTCGCGAGAGGTGGTTCAGGAACTCGACGGCGACTGGTCGCTCAGCATCAATGGACAAAGCTTCGCCGGTCCGCTGAAGTCATGGAAGGATCTGGGAGTCAGAGACGTATCCGGCGCAGGAACGTACACGAAGGAATTTGTCTTGAGCACAAAGCCCACGGGCAAGCGCCGCATCTGGCTCGAATGTGCGGATGTCCGCGACTACGCTGACGTGCGCCTGAACGGTGTGGACCTCCAGGCGCATGGCTGGCAACCGTACCGCTGGGACCTGACGCGCGCTTTGAAGCGCGGACAGAATGTGATCGAGATCGAAGTCAGGGCCGCGCCCATTGGAAGAGGCCCGGCACCGGCGCCGCCGAGTCCCGGTGCAGCCTCGCGTCCCCAGACCGCTGTGAATGGCGCCGGACGACCAACACCTCCAGCACCACCGGCTGGCCTGCTCGGTCCCATCAGAATCGTGTCATCGGAGTAACGACTGAGCACAAAGCTTCGCGCGCCCCGCGCCCGGCAATTCAAGTCAAATGAGCCAATTCGCGCGGCGCGAGGCGGGACGGGGTTAAGGGGCCGGCCTCGATCCGCCTTAAGGAATGTTTCTTGCATCGACCCACCAATCCGGATCTTTGCAAAGTGCGCAGTCCGGGCCGGCAAACATCTCCGCAGCCTGTCTGTCGCCCTTCAGTTGCCAGTCGAGCCACGCCAGAACTGCGCTGGACCAGCGAAGATCGGGCATCGGATAGGCGCCGGTGTGGCCAACCGTATTGAGGCTGGCTTTGAGCACTGGCATCATAGTGCTGAGCGCCTTATAACACTGCTCCGCGCCGCTAAATCCCGAGTCCGCCGGGCCGCCGGTAACAATTGCCGCGGGAATGGCCAGTTTCTCCGCAGTCCAGCCGTCGTCGGCGCCGCCGACCATTCCGGGTGCGGCTTGGGTGGGAAAGCTGCTGTTGAGCGCGATCACGGTGGTGATGCGCGGATCTTTGGCTGCGCGAAAAGCTTGCGGGCCGCCGCATGACTGGCCAATGGTTGCGACTTTCGATGTGTCTACCCTGCCGTACAGCACGCTCTCTTTGCGGCTGTTTTCAGAGATGGCCCAGTCCAGACCTTTGATCAGCACTGCGGGATCGCTGACGATGAGCGGATTGCCATTGGCATCTTTCTCATTGGCCACTGCGGCGATGCTGCCGTGAATGACAAGAAAGGGAATGTCGCTTCGGCCGATGGCGATGACAAGATACCCATGCGATGCCAGTTCGCCGAGGAATCGCGTGAACTCAACCGATGTGTTTCTGCATCCACCGTTAGCCCAAAGCAAGACCGGGAGCTTGGGAGTTTTCGAAAGATCCGCCGGCCTATACACAGTGTGTGTTGGCAGCGAGGCAGGTTCCTCGCGGACAGCGGGATACGGGCCCGAACCCGCGTAGGGATGGAGTTTCCAGTCGGCAAAACGCAGAGCCTGTTCTCTTGAGCCGTCGGTCGGCTGCACAGGAAGAGTGATACTGATTCGGCCGGAACGGCGATCGACAGTGATTTGCGAGCCCGGCGGAGCTGTCCAGGTATTAGTTCGATCCGGAGCGGCGCCAGCGGACTGAGATGGCGGCGAGCTGGTGGAAGGCGTCGTCGCTGCCTGCTGGCCGCATGCTACGGCGGACGCCGTCAGCAGTGCTCCAGCAATCAAAGCGCGAGGCGCTGGGAGGAGCGCTTGAAAACAAGATTTCGCCGAAGAACAATCGGACATGCAGGTCTCTCCTTTGTCGGAGTGATATCACGTGATCATACTGAATCGAGGAAACCGCGTAGCGTCGAATGAATCAAGTCAAACTGGGTTGATCGTCCGCGCGTTTCACCCACTTATACACGCGCGCCGAATTCTTCCAGAAATATTTCTCTGCCGCTTCTCGGCGCTTGGTGGAGAAGAAGTGCTTCACGAGCTCAACCTCCTCCGGGATGGTGGCGACACCGTAGCTGTTCGGATAATCGGTTCCGAAGATCACACGATCCTCGCCGAAGGCATCAAAGAGATATTCAAGGCGAGCGCGCAGAGGCTCATAGTCCTTCACGATGACGCCGTCAGTCAAGCGGGGGTGATACACCTCTGTGAGTTTGACGAAGATGTTGGGTCGCGCCGCCATCTCTTTCACCACATCTTCGTAGGCCTGCTGATCGCCAGGCGTCGCATCGAAGGAAGGCAGGTGATCCATGATGATGCGAAGGTCGGGGATGGCATCCGCAAGCAGTACGTTGGCCTGCATCAGATTCATGCTTGGATTCGCTGTGTCCAGCGCCAGATCAGCCTGAGCCAGCAGCTTTAAATTGGCTACCTGGTCAGGCTTCAGAGCGACCTTTCCATCGTCAGCACCGTAAAAGCGGCTGGATCGGATCGCCCGATAAAGCGGGTCCTTGTGAAAATGCGCCACGTATTGGACGAAATCCGGCCGCCCCGGATCCAGATTTCCCGAGACGCCGACCATGATCTGGTTGTCTCGGCACTGTTCGAGATACCAGAGGTTGTCGTCGATCAATGGGCTCGATTCGACCACAATAGCGCCCACGATCCCAGCCTGTCTTGCCAAAGGACTATACATCGACGGGAGCGATGTCTTGGAGATCGCCCGATAGGCGGGAGAGCCCATGTATCCCGCACCCAGCGAGCGAGTGCCGTCAAACAAGTGAATGTGCGCATCGATGATTGGAATGTTGTCGATGCTCGCCGATTGGGCGTTCGCGCTTTTCCATGACGTGACAGCGGTTGCCGCCGCGGCGCTCGCCAGAAACTCCCGGCGGCTCAAGCCTTCGCGCACGTCATTAGGATCTTCGATTGCTGACATAGCAGACCTCCAAACGCACTGGGCAATCATAATGCACATGCTCGGCGCGCACTTCAACCGTGACGCCACACGGATCTTGTTGGAGAGAATCCCGACTTCTCTCTGGAATTCTCCCGGGTCATGGTTCTCCTATTTGAACGCCGGTTACGAATCGGTACAGGCAAACTATCATGCGAGGTCATAGTTACACGCGCGGATTCAATGGGCATGAAATGCAATCGACCCCGCATCGGTAACTCGGATGCGTACTCCTCTTCCTTCCGATCCAGTGAACGAAGGAAGTTAATCTCTTGTGGTACACGATCTTTTCGAGCCGGCTTCTGATTCGTTCCAGGCTTTGAGCGGGTTGATGACCAGCCATGCCGCGCCGCCGAGCACCGCGACGGAAGCAGCGGTGACGAAAGACATCTCCCACCCCAAATGAGCCGCAATCAGCGGAGTAAGCGAAGCCGTGCAGGCCCCACCCGCCTGCCCGCCCATATTCATGATGGCGGAAACCACGCCGACGTTCTCTCCTGCGATATCAGCCGTGACCGCCCAGAAGGCGCTCTGCGAGATATACAGGACACCCGCGCCACAGGCGAGAATCAGCCCGGCTGCAGCCGCGCTGTGAATTCGCGAACCGACCACCAGGAGAACCGCGGTTACTGCAAAGGAGAATGCAGGCAACAGGCAGCGCCCCGTGCGCAGGCCGAAGCGGGCGGCGATCCAATCGCTCACAACGCCTCCGCCGAGGCTGCCAATCGTCATCGCGATGAACGGCAACATGGAGAAGACTGCGCTCGCCTTAAGGTTGAGGCCCCGCACCTGCGCCATATAAATGTAAAACCACGCAAAGAAAATCCAGGCAACGTAGCCATAAGCGAAGTAGCTCGAGGTCAGGGCAAAGACCTCTTTGCACGTGAATATCTTCGCCCAGGGAACCACGGGTTTAGTGATTTGAATGGCGTCGACTTGCAAGATAGACGAATCGGGCTGATTTCGCTGTCCGTCGGTGAGAGGTTTTCCTGTTTCCGCGACCGCAGCGTGCTCCGCAGGAGTATCCCGGGCGGCAAGGTACCACACCAAGCTCGCCACTGCGTCGACCGCAGCGCTGAGCCAGAAAGCGGCGCGCCATCCGTGGCGCAAAACAATCGCAGTGACAAGTGGAGGTGTAAGACCAGCGCCCATGCCAACTCCGGCGAAGATCAGTCCATTTGCCTTGCCTCGCTCACTTACGGGAAACCAGCGCTTGACGAATTGACTGGCAGCCGGGTACATAACGGCCTCGCCGACTCCGAGGCCAAAGCGCGCCAACGCCAAGAGAAGCACTGCGCCACGCACGGCTGAAGGAACAAGCGCAGTCAACGCTGCGAAAATGCCGCACCACGCAACGCCAAAACTCAAAACGCGGCGAGGGCCGAGACGCCTGGCAAGCAGTCCCCCGGGTATTTGAAAGGTGGCGTAGCCAATGAGGAAGGCGCTGAAAATCCAACCCAGATGCGTATTATCAATCGCGAACTCACGACTGATTTGAACGCCGGCGATCGAGATATTCGTCCGGTCCAGGTACGCCACCGCACTCAACACAAATAGCCACAGCACCAGCAGGTAGCGTGTGGGCGGATGATTCCTTTGCCAGTAGTCCGATCTCACAATCTGTCTTCCGCCTGCGAACGCATTACCTGTTCGATGGCCCAGTCCACCCAGGCTCCTTGCTCCGCGGGGCAAGCCAGGCGGCCGGGATCGTTGGCCAGCACGGCGTCGACAAAGTTCTCGACCAAGGGAAAGTGCAAGTTGGCGTGGGGCGGTAAATTTTCCATGCGGCTCTCTTCACGAGTGGTCACGCGCAGTTCCGGACTGTTGAGCGGATCGAGACTGATCTCACCTTCCTCGCCGATGATGCGGAACTGGTCCCGCGGAATGCGCGAGTTCCAGCACACGTCAACCACGCCATGCACGCCGCCGGGGAGCTGCATAAGCACGGTCGCGGAATCCTCCACGCCCATGCGATGCACGGCGTTCGTTAGCAAGCCGCAGGCACGCTCCACCTTGCCGAAGAGGAAGTTCATGGCATCAATGCGATGCGAAGCGGTGTCGTAGAGCGGTCCGCCCCCGGCCAACGCCGGGTCGCGTAGCCATTCGCGGCCCTCGATTTCGAGCCAGCTGTGGCAGTTGGCCTCGGCCCGCAGCGGTCGGCCGATGGCGCCCTTCTGCACAAGGTGCTTCGCACGGAGGAGTTTCGGATAAAGTCTGCGGTAATAGGAGACGCCGAGGAAACACCCGGAGGCCCGCGCTTCGGCCACCATATGCTGCGCCTGCGGAAAGTCAAAGGCCATGGGTTTCTCGCACAACACGTGCTTGCCCGCGCGCAAGGCTGCGATTGCGGCCTTCGCATGTATGGCCACAGGCAATGCGATGTAGACGGCGTCGACAGCCGGGTCAGCGACGGCTTCTTCCACCGTCGCCCACGACTTCGCACCCGGAAATTCTCGGGCCTTGGCCGCATCGCGCGTGACGAATCCATACAGCGTGCTGCGCGGCTCCGCTTGAATGGCGGGAATGACCCGCTTGCGCGCAATGTCGCCGATGCCGGCTACAACCCAGTTCACCTTACTCATTCTGAATCTCCTTTTTCGGTTCCGATTCGAAGAGGTTGTGGCCTACAGGTGACTGCGTTTTTGCTCGCGCAGGCAAGGAAGCCCATTAGCGGGTCAGCCTCTTACATGAACTTCCCAGACCTTCGACATGCGCGACGTCCCCGCGGGGCCGGTGACGTATAGTATCACCGTGTAAATTCCCTCTTTGCCCGGTTTGGGCTTGTATTGGTGGGTCGGGTTCTGTTCGGTCGAAGTTGATCCGTCGCCGAAATCCCATTTCCAGGAAGTGATTTCCCCTTGTGACAAGTCTTTGAAGGCGACGAGTCCGCGATCCATATCGACCACATTGAACGTCCATTGCGCATCGATGGCCTTGCGGAATTGCGGTTCAAGCGGCATCAGGCGAAATGCCACGAGCTGCGACGAGTTCCCGAAGAAAGTATGTTTGTGGCTCAGATTCCAGAAATGATGCTTCTCCGAATTCACGTCATCGTAGTCGAGGACAGCCCACGAAAGTCCGATCAGTTTGTTTTCAGTCAACTGCGTCTCCACCGCGCGCTCCGGGCCTTCACACCCGGCATAATCAAACGGAGTAATCCAGAACTCCAGCACCAGCTTTCCCGATTCGCCTGGCTTGAAGTTGTATTTCATTGCATGATTCGCGTAGGGCAGCTCCTTTGTGTACTGGGCGCATCCCCAATCCATTGCCCAGTCTTTTCCCTCTGCTGGCGTGAAGATGTGGTAGTTCTGCGCCTGATCACCCTGATAAGAGAAATAAGCATCGGAACTGCTGATGCGGGGATCGAGATCGGCCATCTCGCCCACAGCCTCCTTTGTCCACACGTCGCGGTGATAGATATCGATCAGCGGCCCTCCGGACAGATCGCCATCGACAACAACTTCAAAAATGTCATTGTGCAGGTCGGGTCGTGAGAAGTCCCAGTAATTGTTGTATGCCTCATACAGAAAATACAGACGGTTCAACCCCTTGACCCATCCCACTTTTACCTTCACGTCCAGATCTTTCGGATCGCGGTCGGTACCGTGTCCGCCCGGAGCCAAAGTGTCCTCAAGCTGATCCATGCCGACGGCATAACTGTCCGGCACCATTGCCCAGTCGCTGTCATTGCCGTCGATGCGTGGAATCTTATTCGGTGGAAACTGAAAGACCTTGAATGTTACGTCCGGGCGCTCAAGAGCGCCAGCCGGCATCAACATCAAAAAGACACAGCACAGCAGCATACGGTGTCGCCACATCGCAAGGCCTCCTGGGTGAAGAATCGATCAGCGATCGATTCGCTTGGTCATGTTGTCCAAAGCGTCCCTGTCGAGGGGATAGCCGAGGCCCGGGGCAGTCGGTGCATGCACGTAACCGTCGGCATCGATGCGGAATTTGTCCTTGTAAAACGGACGATCCGCATATTCGGCCGGGAATGGCATCTCGAACCAATAGGAGTTCGGCAACGCCAGTTCCACATGGAAGTGCAGCGCCATATCGCCGGTATTGCCCCAGTTGTGCGGAGTGCACTCCATCCCATGTGCGTCGGCCAACAGTCCCACGCGCATGGAGCCGGAGATTCCGCCCACGTTGTCGGCGATCAGCCGGACCACGTCCAGCGCATCGCGCTTGATGTACTCGGCGAAGTCGGCGATCGAGTACATAAACTCGCCCACATGGATGGGAAGATGCAATGCCGCGCAAAGTTCGATCAGACCCTCCTGATCGGTGGTGCGCACCGGGTCCTCAAACCATGCATAATTCAATTCATCCAGCAGGCGGCCAACGGCCATCGCCTCAAAGCGGTTGTATTGCTGCACCGGATCGTGCATCAAAACAAATTCGTCGCCTACCGCTTTGCGAACTTCACGAATTTCCTCCATGTGTCCGATGTAGCTTGGAATCTCGGGACCGGTGGCATGCTGGCCCTGGCCCGGATGGATTTTGTAGGCCTTGTACCCAAGTTCCTTGGCCTTCAAAACGTCGGGTACATAATCTTCCACCGTCGGCAGATGCTGCGAGCTGGCATAGGCCATCATGCGCTCTTTTGTAGGCGCGCCTCCCGCAAGGATTTTGTAAATTGGCCGGTTAACAGCTTTGCCGAGGATGTCCCACATGCAAACATCGGCCGCCGCGGTGTAGTAATTCGGCCACGAGCCGCCGCCGCGCGTAAACACTCCCGATCCCGCTGCCGCACCGCCATAAGCAGGTCCCGTTCCCGTGCGGGCGCCTCCCGGGCCCATTCCGCCTGGGCGCCGCACAACTGGCCCATCAAATCCGGCGCGAGCTTTCATGCCGGTGGTCGAGGTCAGCGTTGGCAGAAGGTCGATGATGCTCTTGCCTACGAGCGCCGGCTTGGCCCAATCGAGCCAGCCGACTGTGATGTCGCGATCGCCAATGGTGTAGTTGCCTTCGATACCGCTGTTGGTAACGACTGAGATCAGCTCGCCAGTCTCCGAACTGTTGAGCTTATGCAGCTTGCTGATGTCAGTGACATAGACTTTCACTTCCTTGATGGTGAGGTCTGGAAGGTCGCCCGGTTTCACATCCACCGATTGGGCAGCAGCGGCAATGGGATTGGCGAGAGTAGCGAAGCCGGCTGCCGCGAATCCGGTTGAGCCAGCCAGAAAATTGCGTCGCGATGTTGTCGGATTCATGTTGATCTCCTGGGCGTTACTTGGGCAGAGCGAACGAGAGAATGTTCGACCCCGAAGCGATGGCGATGTATTGCCGGCCATCGATTGCGTAAGTCATTGGTGAGGCCCGAATGGCATGGTTGGTCTCGAAGTGCCAGAGATACTTTCCATTGCGCGCGTCGACGGCGGCAAATCCTCCACTGCTTTCGCCGAAGAACACCAAGCCGCCGGATGTGGTCAGAACACCGGAATAGTTCGATTGGAGCGGCCCGGGCAGAACAATTTGCCAAACCACTTTGCCGGTTTCAATGTCGAATGCACGAAGAATCTTCTGCGCCGGATCTGCAGGGTTGTTGTATCTGCGATAGCCTGCGTCTTCTGCTTTGATGTAGGTGGTGCAATCCTCCACTGTCATCACGTAATACAAGTTTGTGGCAGGATTGTAGGCTGTTGAGTACCAGTTGGTGGCGCCGCGCACCGCGGGACATGTCACCGTTCCCTGCAAACTGGTTTCGTTTTCCGGAAGCAGATGCGGAGTCCAGGTATGCTCGTCGATACCGCTGGCCCAGTTCAGCTTCCTCACCATTTTCGTCGCCATCAAGGGCTGTCCCGTTGTGCGGTCGAGAACATATAGATAGCCATTGCGGTTGGCGTGCAAAAGCAGCTTGCGATCCTGGCCTTTCCACTTCGCATCCACCAGCACGATGGGCTCATTCGCGTCCCAGTCGTGAAGATCGTGCGGAGTGAATTGGTAATACCAGAGCATCTTGCCGGTGTTTACATCGATGGCCAGATCGCTGTTGGTGTAAAGATTGGAGCCGATCCGTTCATCTCCGTCCGTATCCGGATGCGGATTACCGGCGGCCCAGTACAGAACATTCTCATCGGTGTCCGCGCTGCCGGTCAGCCATGTGGCCCCACCGCCGAGACCGAGAGCCGAACCCTTCCACGTGTCGGCTGCGAGCCCGGTGTCTCGGGGACTCGGTATCGTGTACAACTTCCACACGCGCTCTCCGGTTGCCGCCTTGTACGCAGCCACAAATCCGCGAATCCCATTGTCGCCTCCACTCACGCCCGTGATCACCAGGTCGCCCACAACCAGCGGCGCTGAAGTGCCACCATAGAGACCTTTTGCGCCCTCGGGAGTATCCACATCCCAAAGCAACGCACCGGTCAGCCGGTGCAACGCAATCAAGTGTGCATCGTCGGTGAGATAGAAGACGCGATCTCCCAGCACGGCCACGCCGCGATTCACACCGATCGCGGCATCGCTAGCGATCGTGCCCGCAACGCTCTTGGGCCGCACGTATCGCCAAATCTCGCGCCCGGTTTTCCCGCTCAGCGCATACACCTGATTATTCCCGGTCACATACATCACTCCATCCACAACCACCGGAGTCGTCTCCAGGCCATTGAAGGGAATCGAGTAGGTCCATTGCAGTTGCAATTTTGCAGCGCTGCTGAGATTCACCTGGTCAAGGCGGCTGAACCGGTCGCCATCCAGTGTGCCGTTATACGACGGCCAATCTCCTTTCTTAGGATGGACAATCTCCTCAATCTCCTCCTGCGTTAGCGGCGACTGCGGTTCGGATGGCGGTCCCACACCGACGCCATTCAAACCACTCATGAACGCAACCACGTCTCGCAGTTCGTCCTCCGTTCCCCCGTACGCAGGCATCGCGGAGTGTTTGTCTGGAGTGAGCGTTTTGTATTCGCTATCAAGCAGCAAATGCAACTTGCCGTCGTTGGTTTCGAGAACCAGATCGTGGCTGCCCTGGGCGCGCGCGAACCCATGCAGCTTTCGTCCGTCGTTCAGCCTTACGGACATCGCACCCCAGCCGTCGGCAATTCTTGCATCCGGGTCAGTCAGCGACTGCTTCAGCTCCTCCAGCCTCAGCCGGCGACCAACATCAGAAAGGTCAGGTCCTCCGGGTGTTCCACGACCTCGTACCATGTGGCACGTCAAGCACTGACCGCTGCCAATGAAGATGCGTTCTCCTGCCTTCGGATCGCCTGCGACCGCGGTCGTCGTTTCGACCGGGCTGAGCGATCGTACAAAACGGGTCAGAGAGTCAATGTCGGCTGCTGGCAGCGGAAAGGCCGGCATCTTGACCTTGCCTTTGCGAATGATGTCTGCGATGTCGCTGTCCGGCATACTGCGGAGCTCGGCTGAATTCACCAGGGACGGCCCCCGATCCGTTCCTCGTGCATCCGAGCCATGGCACAGAGCGCAGGTTCTCGTAAACAGCTGTGGCGGCTCTTGTATTTGCGCTGAGGGCGGTTGATTCGCTACCTGCGCGCAGATCGGCAGCGCGGCAGTCCCGCATGCGACGGCCACCGTCAAGAACCGCGCTGTGAATGGCCTCGCATTACGGAGAGATCGAATCATGTGCGGCTCCTCAGCCAGATAACTCAGCAGTCGAGAAAACTGCTCGCTGAAACTTGCGGCAAGGGATAGGAATCGAAATCCATCGCTTCCAGAAAACACTGGTCGCGCGGGTTTACCTCTGGCGCGTTCCATTCAGCCGCGCAGGTAGGGCTTCAGATAAGTGTTGAGCGCTTCGCGAACAGCTTTCTTGTCGTCCTCTGTCAACGGCGATGGTTTGTTGGCTGGGTTTCCCATTCCAGGCATGGGCCGCGACCTGGTGTTCTCTTTGAAGATTCCCCGCGCCACCAGCAGATATTGATCCGCATGCGCAATGGAATCAAATGCCAAAATGCGGCCGAACATATCGAAGGCATCCCTTCGCTTCCCTGCTTCGAAGAGTTCGAAAGCCTGCTGATACACATCCGCGAGCGCGACCACGGGACAATATCCGGCGAAGCCGAGTTGCATCTCGTCGATCATCACTCGAACTCCCTTACCGGCGAACACTCCCAACTTCTCTCCAGTCCTCTGCCTGATCTCGGTCACTCGCGCCAATGGATCGCCCGCCTCATCTTTCACCACGCGCATGGTAGGAATGGAATGAAACATGTCGACGATCAGATCGACCGACATATCGCCGATGGTCTGGACGAACAAGGGAAGATCGGTTGCATCGCCGATCGCCTTGTAATAGCTCAGCAATGCGGCATCGTTCCCCTCGGGCGGCAACGAGCAAATAGCGTCGGCTCCGTGTTGGGCTCCGTGTTTGGCGAACGCGATGGCGCCCGGAAGATCATTGTTTTGGGTCTGCACGCCGATCACCAGCGCCGTGTTTCCGCCCTTTCCCGCGGCCAAAATCACCTCCGCCCCGGAGTAGCGCTCGCTCGCGGTCATCGTCGACCAGCCGCTGGCGATCTGCGGCCAAATGAATCCGGGAACTGACGCGCGGTTGCAGAACTTCACCTCAGCGGCCAGGCAGTCGAGGTCTAGCTTATCGTCTTGCGTGAAGGGAGTTTGTCCGATGGGAAAGAGGCCGCGAAATGGCTTGGATCTTGGATTCGCGCCCTGCACCGCGAAGCCAACTCGCGACAAAGCAACTCCGGTTGCGGCAGCACCGACCGCCTTCAAAACCGCTCGACGATTCACTTCGTTGGCCATGAATTCCCCTCTGGTTAAGTTTCGCTATTGATATACAGATCGCAAGTGGCTCTGTCAAGATATTCATTTTCCGTAAATTGACAGCCCGGTTTGCGGTTCCTATAATCCGCCCTCAGGGCAGTTATCGCTGGCGTTGGCTTTCCGCGCACGCAAGCCGCCCCTCTTGCTCGCCGCGCGCTGCAAACTTACTCAAAATGGTTGAAGGTCCGGATATCCGCTTGAGCAGAGGGAGTCACATGCTGCATTCTCCGGTTTTGTGATCAAACTTTCAGATCCTCCGAGGTATCGATGAAACGGCGTGAGTTTCTAACTTCTGCCGGCGCGCTGATTGTCAGCCCAGCCATCCATTCCACGCTGCTTGGTACCGCCGCTGCCGCATCCGCGAAGCCACCCGCAACAGCGGCCGATTACACCTTGAAGATCGAGCCATGCACTATCGAGATTTCTCCTGGCGTCAATGTCGAGACCATCGGCTATAACGGTCAAGTCCCGGGTCCCATCCTGCGCATGCGCGAAGGCTCGCCGGTAGCAATCGACGTGACCAATGCGTCGAAGACCCCCGAGATTGTTCATTGGCACGGACTCAAAATTGACTCACTCAATGACGGAGCCATGGAGGAAGGCTCCCCGATGATTCCCGCAGGTGCGAGCCTGCGCTATCACTTCACTCCACGGCCTTCCGGCACGCGCTGGTATCACACGCACACTTCAGCCGGTGCCGATCTTTTCAAGGCAACTTACACCGGCCAGTTCGGCTTCCTTGTGGTGGACGGCGCCGACGATCCCGGGCATTACGATCAGGAGGTTTTTCTTGCCATTCACCATTGGTCGCCTTCGTTTGTGCCCATGCTCCAGACCATGCAGATGCAGTCTGCCAACAACCCTGCCTCAACTGGTTCGGATGTCGGGTATCAATACGCCACACTGAATCAACATCGGTTGGGCTTCGGAGAGCCCATTCGCGTAAAGCAGGGGCAGAGGGTGTTGATGCACCTGCTGAATGCCAGCGCCACCGAGAATGTGCTGCTTTCGCTTCCAGGCCATAAATTCAGGGTTGTGGCCATGGACGGAAATCCGGTTCCCAATCCGAAAGAGGTTGAGATCCTTTCTCTGGCAGTTGCCGAACGTGTGGATGCGATCGTCGAGATGAATTCACCCGGCGTGTGGGTGTTGGGATCGACACTTGAAAGGAGCCGCATGATGGGTCTGGGAATCGTGGTTGAATATGCAGGGAAAACCGGCGCTCCGGTTTGGAAGGACCCAGCCCCCGCGGTTTGGGATTACGCGCAATTCGCAAGCAGCGCGCCGGCGCCTAAACCGGATGAGACCATCAATCTGACATTCATCGATCTCGGCACGCAAAACGATTCCAAATTCGATACCTGGGCGATCAACGGAAAGCCGTGGCCCGACGCTGACGCTATCAAGGTGGAGCAGGGCAAGCGCTATCGTCTCATCTTCCAAAATGCTTCAGCCGACCAACATCCAATGCACCTGCACCGCCATACCTTTGAAGTGACGAGTATCGGCGACAAGAATCTGAGTGGCCTCAAAAAGGATGTTGTGAATGTCATGCCGTTAGATACCGTCACGGTCGACTTCGTCGCCGACAATCCTGGCGACACCCTGCTTCATTGCCACATGCAACTCCACATGGACTTCGGCTTTATGCAGCTCATCCGCTATGCAGGCTGATCCCGAGGTCGCGAAAACTTTCCTGGTCCACGGGTCCGAGGCATCTACTTGGGCAGCAGCGAAAGAACGCCGGTACTGGGATTGGGAATGACGTGAGCGGCCACCAGGCGGCCGAGACCTTCCACCTTTGCCTTTCCTGCATCCACTGCTGCGCGCACGCTGGCCACGTCGCCTTTGATCACAACGGTAATATATCCGCCGCCGAGCTTCTCCCGCGCCAGAACCTCCACAGCCGCGGTTTTGAGTGCGGTATCGATGGCCTCGAATACGCCGGTAAAGCCCTGGGTTTCGATAAGACCCACGGCAAAGTTGGCTTGGTCGCTCATAATTTTCTCCGGTCTTTGGACTGACGCCTGTTCGATGAGTGGGTTGAAATCAGGGTCTGCTTCATAAGCTGCGCGCGAATGTTCCGCCGGCTTCTCGATCACATGGACGATGGCAGGCATTTCGATGGCCTTGGCGGTCTCTTCGGCGGCTCGCGCCGCGGCCTCAATATCTGCGACGGTCCCTATTAGCTTCATGCACACGCCGGGAGCATCGTTC
Organism: uncultured Acidobacteriota bacterium; assembly: GCA_963713675.1. Taxonomy (GTDB): domain Bacteria; phylum Acidobacteriota; class Terriglobia; order Terriglobales; family Acidobacteriaceae; genus Telmatobacter. The sequence continues at coordinate 675,953 of CAVQMV010000031.1, read as the reverse complement.
AATTCGGTCTGGAGCAAGCGCACGTTGCCGCGTTTCTCCATCGCATCCAGAACCACCATTGCCGGTGACCAACCGCCAATTTCGATCAGCGCAAGCGCATCCATCAGAATGCGCCTCTTTTCTTGAGTTCCTGAATAACCTTCGTCGCTACTTGCTTCACCATATCCTGCGCGTTGTCGTCTGCCCGCACTGTGCAGCCACCTGCCGGCCTTTCCACCAGCTCGAAATCCGCCAGGAGGCATTGCAGAGTGGAACTGAGGACAGCATGATCGGCTCGCTGGGCGCTCGTTTGCGGCTGCCGTCCCCGGCCGAAATGGAATCCGCGTAATTCAGCGGCCGCCCGGAACCCATCTGGGAATTCCCATGGGCTGAGCATGGCGTCGAACAGCTCCAGGATCCTGAACTGCCACCGCATAGCCGCGGCATGATCTCCCGAGCGATACAGATCGTACATGCGCCGCGTGATCTCTGGCACCACATTGCTAGATGCGTGCGTGCCGCCATCGCAGCCGATCATCAGCATGGGAACCAGCACAGCTTCCCATCCCGTGAGAAAGCTGAAATCCGGCCGATGCGGGCGCACCGCCGCAATCATGCGCATCATAAAACCCAGATCGCCTGAAGAGTCCTTGATACCGATCACCCTGGGAAACTCGCAGGCCAGGCGCTGGATGGTCCGCACATCGATCGGGCTGGCAAACATGGGAATGTTATATAGGGTGATGTCGATCGGCGAGTTTCGTGCGATTTCTGCAAAGTACGCGTACACCGATTCAGGAGTCAGTTTGTAGTAAAACGGCGCCACAATGGCAACCGCTCTTGCGCCCATCTCCACGTAGGCTTCGCACGCGGCAAGCGTCTCCTTCACATTCGCTTCTGCCGCTCCAGCCAGAATCGGAACGCGGCCGCCACACTCTTCCGCTACCACCTGGACAATCCGGCGTCGCTCTTCTGCCGTGAAGCGCGTGAACTCGCCCGTCGAACCATTCGGGTACACGCCGTGGACGCCGCGCTCAATCAACCAGGAAACAAAGCGGCGAAACTCCGGCTCGTTTACCCTATCGCGCTCGTCCAGAGGGACCAGAAGCGGCGTGAAAATCCCTTCCAGTTTTTTGGCCTCACCCACACCCATCGCACGTACCAGGCTTTCCGTTCATCGGGCGAGAGAACACGAACCACAGATTCTCTCGCTCCAATGCAATCACGAGTTTACTGTATCAGGAATTCCAATTCCGTAATGGTGGCTTTGCTGGATCGCGCTTGAGTGCACGGAAGCAGTGTTTTTCCCGGTGTGATATCTCACAGCGGGCCAGGGCCAGGGTTGCCGGTGCTGGCAGGGGGAATTGCCGCGGGAGCTGAGACTGGAGCTTCTGTGGGCTCCGCGCCGCCGCTTCCTCTGCTCATCCCACGCCCGCCTCCACCACCGCGAAACAGGACGCCCAGGTTGAGCGCGGCCTCGGAGTCGGGATGAGTTGGATCAAAGTTTGTGAAGTCGTCCACGATGAAGCTGGCAAGATCGAGCTTGTTTTGTTTGATGCCCATCACGATGCACTTGGCGAATTCATAGCCTCCATAAGCGGTCGAGTGCGTTCCATCCGCCAGAATCTTGGCGGCGTCGGCGCCCGCATTTTCATAAAAGACGATGCTCATTTTGTACAGGTCGATGAGCGGGACATTTTCCTCCTCAGCAACTTCGCGCATCGCCTGGGGATAACCGCCATGTCCGTGGGTAGGCGCGCCGCTGCCGCGAACTCCGCGATCCATCGGCGTAACCAGCACCGGCGTCGCGCCCCGCAGCCTCGCCTCGGCGATATAGACCTTCAGATAAGCCTTGTATGTAGTCTCCGGTTCCACATAAGTCTGCGGCCAACTGTCCTTCGAGTCGTTGTGCGCGAACTGAATGAAGAGGTAGTCGCCCTTCTTCATCTGGCTCAGGATTTTGTCCAGACGCAAGGTATTGGCAAAGGACTTGAGCGTCTCGCCGGACTGTGCGTGGTTCGAAACGGCGACGCCTGGCTTGAAAAAGCGCGGGAGCAACTGTCCCCAACTCACATCGCCGCCGCCATCACGATCGGTGACTGTCGAATCGCCGGCGATGTAAACGGTTGGAGCCGCAGGCGCAGAAGTGATTTCGATGGCGCGCAAGGCAGCGTGAGGGCTCACGATCTCAACCGTCAGTTTGTTATCCCAATCGCGCAAATTAGCGGCATCGAACCGGTCCAGGCTCACTTCTTCGCGTCCCGGGGCGTTCAGCGGCAGCTTGGGCAGGGATGGGGTGCGGACATTGGTGGTGAAAGTGCGATCCACAACCTTGCCGGCAGGAACCTCCACGCGCTCGAGCATCAGGCGGCCTGACTCCGCTTTGACCGTCGTAGTCGTCGCCTCGTGAGAGTCTCCGATCGTGATCGTCACGTTGTAGTTGCCCTCCGGCACTTTGGCGGAAAACATAAACGGCCGGTCACTCGTCGTGGTATTGCCGCCATCGCCCGCGGCGACCTGCGCCCCAGGTTCATATCCGAAACCGGCTTCGTCCGCGTAGAAAGTTATTGGGGCGACTCGCGTGTACCCGGCCTCAGCGGGGCCTGCGCTGAAGTCGAACTTCAAGTCAATCGGCGCTGCCGGCTGCGGAGCAGTTTGCGCCGCGATGGCGGCCGGCGTTACCGCGCATATCAAAGCCGCGCAACTGTGCAGAACAAGACAATGTGAGGTCCGCATAGAATCGATTTGTCCTCCCCATCGAGCGCAAACAAGACTTCATTTTTATCTACGTAATGGCCATCAGCGCTCCGCCAGTGTACATCGTGATCGTTACTTCCAGCAGCTGTGATTAAGCCTGGAAAGCAGCACCAACCAAGTATGTCTATCTTCAATAACAAAGCGATTTATCGATCAATATGTAAGCGTATTCATTTGAAACTAAATGATTTACATTAATTTTTTTCTTGACAAGATTAGTTTCCTATTGATAGTTTCCGGACGCGATGAATTTCTCTTTTGAATTTACCTCGAGAGAGACCCAATCTTCATCGGAGGCTGCTTTAAATCCAGCTCGCCCGAAATCCACACTTCGCCAGAAAGGATGGGGTTATGTCGGATCGTCATTTCGTCAGTTACCGTTACCTGCCACACTTGGCCGGAGCACTCGCATTTCTTGTGGTTCTCCTTCCCGGTGCCACGTTTCTTCATGCGCAACTATCCACCCAGGCAACCATCACCGGAACCGTAACGGACCCGAGCGGCGCAGTCGTGTCAGGCGCAACCGTCATCCTTACCGACGATGCTACCAAGGTCTCAACCGTGACAAAAACCAATAGCGATGGTGTCTATATCGTGCCTGACCTGGTCGTAGACACCTACACGGTGGCCATCACCAAGAAAGGCTTCAAAACCGAAAACGTCTTCGGCGTCGAGCTGCACCCAACGGAAACGGTCACGGTGAATGCAAAGCTCGCGGTAGGCGCTGAAACGCAAAACGTTACGGTGAACGCAGTCTCCACCGAAGTGGAGACCTCCACCGCTGAGGTTTCGGCCGATGTCAGCAGCGAAGAAGTAAGTACGCTGCCTATGAATGGACGCAACTACCAAGCTTTGGCGGTGATGATGCCCGGCGTGACCGCATCCTCTCAAGGCACGTCGTTAGGCACCGGCGGCCGCTCCACTAGCAGCGTTCTCTCCATCAACGGCCTGGATGTGTCGCGCAGCTTCTACGTGCTGGACGGCGTGTGGAACGAGAACACCGGCAACATGACTGCAAATTCGGTGGTTCCGAACCCCGATTCCCTTGAAGAAGTGCGCGTGCTCCAGAACAACTTCTCCGCGCAGTATTCGCTGCTGGGTTCGTCGGTTATTATCGCGCAAACCAAGAGCGGCACGGCCAACTGGCACGGCACCGCGTGGGAGTTCTGGCGCAACACCGATCTGAACGCAATCAACTACTACTCGACCGCCGCCGCGCCCTACCATCAGAACATCTTCGGCTATAACGCCAGCGGCCCGGTCTACATTCCCCACCACTACAACGCCGACAAGAAGAAAACCTTTTTCTTCTGGGATGAGCAGTGGGTCATTCTGCACGTGCCCAACCAGGTCACCAGCGTCGTCCCCACGTCGCTTGAGGCCGCGGGCTGCTTCTTTTCGCCGGTCAAGGATCCGGTGTCGGGCAACCTCTTCCCGACCTCGACGGGAGGCTCATGCCCCGCCGGCTATTACCAGGTCCCAAGCAGTAGAATCAACACCAGCTCGGCGGCTTACGTTGCAACCCTCTATCCGGCGCCCAACTACGTCCTCCCCGGCAGCACCACCAACTACATCAACAACAAGGCGCAGATTACCGATCAGCGCGACGATGAAATCAAGATCGATCACAACTTCACGCCCAAGTACCACGCCATGGGCGAGTACCTCGACGAATACCAGTCGTATGCGCAGAACACTGAGAGCCCAGGCACGACTCCCATCAGCACGGAGACGGACTTCACGCACAACAAGCTGGCGCAGGTTTCGCTCACCCAGACCCTGACGCCGAACATGATCAACACCACCAGCGTGGCCATGAACATCTACCTCCTGAACCTGACCCTGGTCGGAACCGATTACATCAACCAGTTGCCGGGCTTCGCTGAAACTCTCTACTATCCCAACGGCCTCTACGCCAACCGCACTCCAGTCATCTCGTTCACTGGCGGCATGGCGGGCGAGGGCATCCAGGCAGCCCGCCCCATCCCCCATGCATCCGATCTTGACAATACAGTGAGCGACAACTGGAGCTGGCTCAAAGGCAAAAACTACTTCACGGCAGGCGTGACCTTCGTCTTCAATACGAAGCGCCAGGTGTCAGGCCAGCAGACCAATGGAAGTTTCTCGTTCAGCGGCGCCTCCTCAGCACCCACCTCGGCACAAAAGACCGCAGCGGGCGCTTGCGCCAGTTCAACGACCGGCGTTCCTAACGGGGATTCTGCTTCCGGCCTATGCAGCATTGATGCCTCGATGTCGGATATGCTCCTCGGCTATATCGGCACCTTTAGCGAGGCTAGCAACGCGCCTCACGGCGATATGCATGCATTCTCCTGGACGCCGTATTTCGAAGACCAGTACAGGTTGACCAAGAACTTGAGCGTCACCCTTGGCCTGCGCATCTACCATTTGCCTCTGCCCTATGGCGTGCCCAACTCCGAGACCAACTGGGACGCGGGAGTCACGCCGGGGAACCTATACAACAATCCGGCCTTTGTCGCCGCCAACGCGCCCACCGTGAACGAATTCAGCGGCGCCACCAACCTCAAGTACCCTGCCACCTACAGCAACGGCATGCTCTACAACAGCGGCCAGTCAGGTGGCTTGCCGGTAAACTTCTCCAACGCCCACACCTGGTACCTCGGGCCCGATGCCGGCTTCGCATGGGATGTCTTCGGCAACGGCAAAACCAGCCTGCGCGGCGGCTATGGCATCAGCTACACGCGCATTTTTACCAACCAGGATTGCTCCTTCAACTGCATCGCCAATCCTCCCGTGTTCAGCAACCAGAACCTATCCAACCTCGTACTTCCTTCAACCACGAGTTGGAACGTCGTGGGAGCGGGCGGCGCCGCGAATACGGAGAGCGTCATAGGAGTCACTGGGGCGGACTACGGAATCGGGGCCTCGCCTGCGGCCAGCTACTCGCTCGGCATCCAGCACGAATTCCCGATGAACATCGTCGCATCGGTGGCAGGAGCCGGCAGCCGCCTCCAGCATCTTACGAGTACATGGAACTGGAATCAGGCGCCTCCCGCTGTCGTGAGTGGCGTTAGCTACGACTACAATCCGCTTATAGCCATCAACCCCGCAAACAGCAACAAGGGCGACAACGCGAACTACTATGCGCCTTACCAGGGTTTTGGCACCATCAATGTCTATTCCACGCGGCTGTGGCAGGAATGGAACGGCCTTGAGGCGCAGGTCAAGCATACGGTGACACAGGGGCTCTATGTTGCCGCAGCCTACACCTGGTCGCACGACACATCCAACTCCGTGGTCAATCCTTATAACCTCGGCCTATTTCACGGCAATAACGGATTGAACTATCCCCAATCGTTTAACATCACGGTGCTCTATGAACTACCGTTCTTCCAGCACAGCGGCAATCAACTCGAGAAGCAGCTCCTGGGCGGATGGCGCTTGAACGACATCTCAACCTTCCGCGCCGGAGTCTCGCTCACGCCGGGTATCACCCTGACCAATGGCGGACTCACGAATCGGCCGTTCGTGGTGCCGGGTGTCTCAACCAACGGGCCGAAGACCTGGAAGAAAACCGCTACTTCGCAGACGTGGTTCAACTCGGCAGCTTATGGGGTTCCGCTCGGTACGACTGCCATCCCAAACGTGGCTCAGTATTACGGCTACTATGGCAACGCCCAGAACGGCACCATCCGCGGGCCCGGGCAGGAGATCTGGAACATGAGCCTGTTCAAAGAGTTCCACATCCGGGAGTCGAATGTGCTTGAGTTCCGCGCTGAGGCCTTCAATCTGTTCAACCACCCCAACCCCCAAAACCCGAATACTACCATCGGCAATGCGAACATGAACAAAATCACCAGTGCGTACGATCCCCGCATCATGGAACTCGCGCTTCGCTACAAGTTTTAAAGCCTACGTGAATAAAATAAGGCGCCATCTGCCTCAGCAGATGGCGCCTTGCTATAGCATCTTTATCTGTCGCACAAAGGTGAGTTGTGTCCATTCATCCGTTTGCACGCCGGCGGTTCATATCGTTGATGCTTGCAGCTCCCTTCTGGGGGTCTGCGTTGATGGCCGATGCGGAGTCTTCTGCGGAAGCTTTGATTACGAATTTTGGCGCGCTGGCTGATGGTGCAACCATCAACACCAAGGCCATCCAGGCGGCGATCAATCATTTGGCATCGCGCCGCGGAGGAACGGTCGTCATCCCGCAGGGCACGTTCATTAGCGGCGCGCTGTTTTTCAAGCCGCGTGTGAATCTTCACCTGCAGGCGGGAGCAGTGCTGCAATGCTCGACGGATATGGCCAACTTTCCCGCCCAGCGCACCCGGATTGAGGGTCACTTCGAGGAGAAGTTCAACCCGGCTCTCATCAACGTAACGAACTGCGATGGCTTCCAGCTTACCGGCGAAGGGACGCTCGATGGAGCAGGCCGGCCCATATGGGACTTGTTTTGGAAGCTGCGTAACGCATCGCCCCAGCACGGGAACTTCCCGAACGTGGGTGTTCCCCGCGCCCGCCTGGCGCTGATTGAAAACTCGCACGACGTGAAAGTCGAGGGCATTACTTTCAAGGATTCGCAGTTCTGGAATCTCCATATCTACAACTGCGACGGCGTTGCCGTGAGCAATACGCGTTTCGAGGTGCCGGACGACTACAAGCAGGCTCCCAGCACCGACGGAATCGACCTGGACAGTTCCCGGAACGTCACCATCGACGGCTGCTATTTCTCCGTCACAGACGATTGCATCGCGGCGAAGGGTTCCAAGGGACCCCATGCCATGCAGGACACAGACAGTCCGCCGGTGGAGCACATCCGCATCCGGAACTGCGTCTACAAGCGTGGCGGCGGCGTGCTGACGCTTGGATCCGAAGCCACGATCGTTCGCGACGTGGTCGTGGAGAATTGCAGGATCGTCGGCAATGTCAGGATCGCAACCTTGAAGCTGCGGCCGGACACGCCGCAGCATTATGAGGACATCACGTTTCGCAACATCACCTCTGAAGCCACGGCCTCCGCGATCGTTTCGGTGCAGCCGTGGTCGCAATATGCCGATTTGCAGGGTGAAGCGCCGCCGCAGTCTGTGGTTCGCAACCTGAGCTTTATCGGCATCAAGGGTCATTACACAGCCTTCGGCACGATCAGGCCAAACCCTGGTCAAACGGAGATCAGCAACATTTCCTTCAAGGATTTCGACGTGGTGCTGCAGCAGGAAAAGCTCGTGGCCAACGGCGTTAAAGGTCTCACATTCGAGAATGTGATTGTGAATGGGCAGCCGCAATCGGCTTGAGGGCTTCGCGGTTCGCTCGGAGAATCCCATGAACCAGCCTCAGCATCCGCAAACCCGTCTGCACACACTTCGCAACTTCGCCGCATACAGCCTGGCCGCGACGCTTCTGCTCGCGCTCACCCCCGCTCTCACCGCGCAGGCGTCTGCGTCCACCGTTGCGACCCTGCGCAAGAACTTCGTCAATGCGCCCAACGATGCCCGGCCCATGGTGCGTTGGTGGTGGTTTGGCACAGCCGTGGTCAAGCCGGAGATCCTGACTGAACTGCAGCAGATGAAGGCCGACGGCATCCAGGGCGCCGAGCTCGCCTTCGAGTACCCCATCGTCCTCGACGATCCTGCAAAGGGCCTCAAGAACCTTCCCTTCCTCTCGCCTGAGATGCTCGACGACGTCAACTACGCGCAATCCGAAGGCCGCAAGCTTGGCCTGCGCATCGATGTGACTCTCTGTTCCGGCTGGCCCTATGGCGGCCCGCACATCACGCTCGCGGAAGCCTCCACCCATCTCCGCACCGCCGAAGTCGCCGTTCCCGCCGGCGCTACTACAATCGCCGTCCCAACTCTCGCGACAGGCAAGTCGGTCACCGACCTCAGCGCAACCCGCTTCATCATCAATGGCCAGCAAAAACTCGCAGAGGGCGATTCCATTCTCTCCGCAGTACTTGCCACCTCCGTTGCCCGCGCACCCGCTCCGGCCTCCGGACGCGGCCGCAATTTCGGCCCACCCCCCGTCGCCTGGATTCCAGCGTCCGCGCAGCCCCTCCAGATCTCCGGCCCGCAGATAACCGTGGCGCCCTCAAACACTCCGCGCACCGCCGTGTTCTTCATCGAAAGTCACACTGGCCAGGTGGTTAAGCGCGCCGCCGTCGATGCTGAGGGCTGGGTGCTTGACTCCTACTCCCATGAAGCCGTCGCCAAGCACCTCGATAAGGTGGGTGAGCCACTGCTCAAGGCCTTCGGCAATTCTCCGCCGTATGCCATCTTCTCTGATTCGTTGGAGGCCTTCGGCGGAGATTGGACGCCGAAGCTGCCTGAGGAGTTCAAGAAGCGTCGCGGGTATGACCTAATCCCGCATCTGCCCGAACTGGTTGGCGGTGGATCGCCGGAGGCCGAGACCGTCCGCCACGATTATGGCAAAACCTTGACCGAACTGGTCAATGAGAACTACCTGCGGCAAATTGCCGACTGGGCTGCGGCTCACCACACCAGGTTTCGCTCGCAAACCTATCATGAATCGGCTGTCAGCTTCTCAAGCCAGAACATCCCACAGCTCGCGGAGGGTGAAGGGCCGCAGTGGCGCGCCTTCTCAACGCTGCGCTGGGCCACTTCTTCCAACCACGTCTTCGGCCACGATGTCAGCTCCGGCGAGACATTTACCTGGCTGCACTCGCCTGTCTTCCGTGCCACTCCGCTCGACATGAAGTCGGAGGCCGATATCGACTTCATTATGGGCGAGAACCAGATCATCTGCCACGGCTGGCCATATTCGCCTCCCGACCATGAAGTCCCCGAGCCCGGCTGGTCGCTGTATGCCGCCGCCGTCTTCAACAACCACAACCCGTGGCATCCGGTCATGCCCGCGGTCACCGGCTACATCGGCCGGATGAGCTACCTCATGCGCCAGGGAAAACCCGCAAACCAGGTCGTGGTCCTGCTGCCCACCGACGATGCCTGGGCCGGCTTCCAGCCCAACCAGACCAGCATTACCAACGCTATGCCGCAGCTGATTTCACCCCAGCTGATGTCCGCCATTCTATCCGCCGGTTATAACATCGACTACATCGACGCCGATGCCATCAATAAAGTCGGCCTTGGCACACACGCGGTCCTCGTGATTCCTCCCACCAATCGCATTCCGCTGGAAACACTGAGGAAGATTGCAGCCTTTGCCGCCGCCGGCGGCAAAGTCATCGCTGTCGGCCGCGCGCCGTCCATCGATCCTGAAGGCAAGGCCATCCCCGAGCTGACCAGCTTGTCGAAGGAACTTTTCGATCCGGCGAAGTCTTCTTTTGTGCCCGACGAAGCTCACCTCGCCGACGTACTCACCAAAGCCGCCCAACCCGACTTCCAACTTCCGGCCGACGATTCCGTCGCTCGCTCTCAGCTCGGCTTCATCCGCCGCCAACTCCCCGGCACAGACATTTACTTCGTCGCCAACACCGGCAATCAATCCATCGACACCACCGCTTCCTTTGCCACCGCACACAAATACGGCGAAGCGTGGGACCCCGACTCCACCGCCGTCACTCCGGCTTCGGCGGAATCATTCCCAATCCACCTTGCGCCGTATGAGTCGCGCGTCTTCGTCTTCAGCAGCTCGCTCCCTGCACCTAAGCCAGCGACAGCTGACCAAGCGATAAACATGGACACCACAGACATCAGCAGTGCCTGGCAGGTCACCTTCCCCGGCATCCAAAAATCCGTGAACGAACCAACTCTCACAGACTGGATCTCCGATCCCTCGACCCTCCACTACTCAGGCGAGGCCGTTTATTCCCGCGATTTCACCATCGCTACTGCACCCACCCATCCTGTCTACCTCGAAGTGAGTGGTGGCAAGCCTCTTCCCGGCGCGCCGAACTCTCCGCCCGAAGGCGGTCCGGTCCAGCAAGTGCTCGGCCCCGACGGCCTGCCTAATCCGCTCATCACCCGTACTGGGCCGGGAATTCACGCCTACTTCGACCCGCCGATTCATGAGGCGGCCCTTGTGACCATCAATGGCCAGGCCGCCGGTGCGCTTTGGCATCCGCCGTATCGCCTTGACGTGACCAGGTTCCTTCACTCCGGTGTGAACCACGTCGAATTCCATGTGTTCAACACTGCGCTCAACGCCTGGTCTGCTCTACCGCCGCGCGACTACGCTCCGCTGATTGCTAAGTATGGAGACCGCTTCCAGATGCAGGACCTTAACCGCGTCATGCCCATCTCCTCCGGCCTTCTGGGCGAAGTCCACTTGGTTACGAAGATCAAATGAACATCGGCATCAGCAGGTGGCGCCTTCCACTTTGGCCAGAGCCTTCTGTGGATGCGTCGCATTAAGCCAGTGGTTGTAGTTGGTATAGATCACACTGTTGCGTCCCGATCTCTTGGCTTCGTAAAGGGCCTGGTCGGCGGTGGCGACCAGGTCTTCGGCGCTGAGTTTCGAGCCTCTCTCGCCGCGGATGGCGGTTGCCCCGGCGCTGATGGTCACCGATCCGCGATGGGCGCCGTGCAGGGCAACCGCCTCAATCGATTGCCGGATTCTCTCCCCAACCAGAATCGCCTGCTGCCGGTTGGGGTCCGGAAATTTCCCAATCCCAAATCACTGCGGCGTTTATCGGTTCCGACGCCGCGAGGCCGTAGCGATGATGCGGTCAGCCGAGCCTCGGCAGGAAGAAGGCTCTCGTAGTGCGGCCTGTCTCACTTGCCCTGGCGCGTCAGAGTGAGCACCATCAACGTCACGCCTTTGTACTCTACGTCCACAAACGGCCCGTGCTGCGCCGTCGTAAAGCCCTGTGTGTCGCTTTTCACGCGGACTGTGAGCCCCGGCAAGTTCCATTGCACCTCGGTTGTCTCGCTGGTCGCGAGGTCGGGTGCGCTGATGCGGAAGCTGACGTCCCCCTTGGCGGAAATAACGATCCCACCTTTGTCTGCCGAAACGTCGATTACCGGGCTGCGCGTGAGTTGAATCCACCCAATCTTGCCGCCCGGCGCCAGCCACTGCGCGGTCACCGGATGGAACTGGCTGTGCGCGTCCACGTCCCGCGTTTGTCCCGTGACCTCGCCGCCGTAGATCAGCGTTTTCCCGATCCAAGCGGTGGCGACGCGCGCATCCGCGATCGACCTGCGTACCTGGTGCTCGCCCGGAAGACTGATGAAACTCTTCATCGCGTCCGCGGGAATGCGCGTATCCAACACCACGATCGGCGGCACAAAAAACAAGTCGTCAACGTGGTCTACGGGAGGATCGAATCGGGTCAGCGGCGCCTGTGCGGCGTCGAGCACCGTCCGCAGCCATATCCCCATCACGCTCACGTAGCTCTGCATGTCCATTCCGTAGGAACGGTCGTAGGGCCCCGAGATATTCCGCAGGTTCGCGTTGTATAAATCCGCGGTAGCCCGCCACAATCCCGCTTCCATCTCGCGTCCGCGGCTGCGCATCTGCGGCGTATCACCGTAGTCCCTCCACAGCGCCAGCGCAAACACGTCCACGCCGGCATAGGTCGGCGAGTTGTACTCGAAGAATGCGTCGTGCTGCTTGTAGAGTTTGTAGACGGTATCCATCCACTGCTCGGCCTGAGCCTTCCATTCCGGCCTGCCGCCGTGCACCACCGCATAATTCCAAAGAAAGCCATACATCAGTGCCGGGTTCGTGTAGGTCGGAACCAGCCGCCCCTGCTTCATCTCGCCAGCCACGGCATCGTCGATGGCATCGATCATTCGTTTCCGCATCTCTGCCGGAATGCGGTCGGGATATTCGTTCAGGATCACCGCAAAGGTTGTTCCCACAAACTCACGCCAGTTCGGGTCGTAGGCTCGCCAAATCACGGCATCCGGGCCTGGCTCAGGCTCCGTCGGCGTGCGCCGGAACGTCCCGTCCCAAGGCTTGTCCGGTTCGTGGTACTGCGCGTTCAACACCACATCCAGAATCTGCGCGGCTCGCTCGCGGTCGCCTGCGCTGTCGCGCAGCAGCAAGCCCACTGCGTACCATGTGGACTCACGCACCATCAGATGGGGCGCAAGGTGGAGCTCGGCGGTCGCAGGCGAGGGGGGCGTGCGCAACAGTTTCGCTTGCGCATCGTAGTTTCGGTCGGCCCACTCCATCGAAGTGCGAAATATCTCGCTACTGTTTTTGTTCAGGGACGCCACGTTCGGATGGCGCGGCGCAGCGCCTGCCGCCTGCGAAAAAACGGCGCCGGCAAAAAGCACTGCCGCGATTTGTACACGAGTGATAAACCTGGTCATCTTCATTTGTCCCGCGCTCCCGCCGAGTTAACGAACGCCTGGCTTTCAAAGGCCGTGGCAGCAAATCTGGTGCCTGCTTTCAAAAAAACACAGCCGTCTCGCTACGGTCCGCGGCCGCTCCAGAGTGGAGGCGGCCGCAGAGCGCAGTGTGCATGGATTCAGAAGTCAATGCTGGTCAGAAGTTGAACTTCACGGCGAACTCGACAGTGCGTTGTTCGTAGCTCGGCGTGCCGGCCGCGGAGGTGATGGTGCCCACCGTGGAGGTGTTCGTGATCGCCGCGTTTGGCGTACCGAAGTTGGGGTGGTTGAAGATGTTGAAGGAATCGGCGCGAAGCTGGACCCGATAATGATCCTGGAAGGCGAAGTTCTTCTCCAGGTTCATGTCCCAATCCTGCCAGGCCGGTCCTCGCAGCAAGTCGTAAGCTGAGGTTCCGTAGGTATCGTAGGTAGTGACGCCCGCGGTTTGCCCCGCGGCGTAAACCGTAGCGCAGGAGACAGTGGATGAGCCCGTTTCAACCGAGTTGTAGCAGGGCGGAGCGGTAAACGCGGCCGGGTTGAACCATTGTGTGAGGGATTTCTTGGCCGGATACAGCGCAACTCCAGGAACCCGGTTGGCGCGGCCGCTGACCAGGCCCGTTGGGCTGCCGGGAGCTGTATAGGTGACGGAGAACGGTTGCCCGGTCTGGAAGGTGCTGACGCCGGAGACTTGCCAGCCACTGATGAGTTGATTCGCAAATCCGCCGGCAGTGCTGAAGAACGTCTTACCCCGGCCCATGGGCAGCAGGTAAGAGTAGTTAACGGCCAGGACTTGCGGGGTGATGCCTGCGACATTACCGAACGAGTCATGCACATTCGCCCCGGACGGATCCTCAAGGTTTTCCGTTCCCAGTACCCTGGTCCACTGGTACTCGGCGTTGAACATGAACCCGTTGCCATACTGTTTGTGAATGCCGACTTGCAGCGAGTTCATTTGGCTGTGGAAGGCCGGAAAGTCGGCGAGACTGATCCCTGCAAAGGGCTGGACCAGGTTGGTGGATTGCGATGAAACGCCGACCACCGGAGGATCGGCAAGGTTGATATTGGGTGCCGTATTGCCGCTGCCGCTGGCGTTGTTTTGCTTGAGGTTGTGCTGGCCAACATACCCAACGCGCACATCCAGGCCTTTTCCGAACTGGTGTTCGATGGCCAGGTTGTACTCCTCGGTGTACGGAGTCTCAAGACTGTGCTGAGCGGAAACCGCGGGATTGGCCGTGAACTTTCCTGTGGCCGAGAACGGGTTGCTCATAGTGTAAGTTGGATTCGCGCCGGTCGCGTTGGTGTAAGTCTCGGAGCTGAGGAAGGGCAGCGTGCCGAACGAAGTGCCCACATACGACGCCGGCAGCAGGTTGAAATAGATGCCGAACGCGCCGCGCAAAACGGTATTCGGTAGCATCTCATACGCAAAACCGAGACGAGGCGCGAAGTTCTTATCCGGACGGCCGACATAGGCGAATGGATTGCTTGTCATGCCGCTGATCGAGGAGGACAGCGCGATGGGAATCGACCCGTTGATGAAGGCGGGAATCGAGTCCGACGGGTAAGCGTTGCCGAAGACAACAACCTCCTTCAGCGAAGGCACGTAGAGCGAGTTGTTGCCGTAGGGGTTAGGCAGGAACCATTGCAGGTCATAGCGAATGCCGGCGTTGACGGTCAGCTTCGGCGTCGCCTTCCAGTCGTCCTGAACGTAGCCGGAGTACACGTGGGACAGGTTTCTGGTGATGTAGTTGTTGGGGGCAGCGTTCCCAGTCGTGGTGGGCGCTCCCAGCAGGAAGTCCGCAAAGGCTATGCCCGAGTAGTGGCCGTTGAACGTGTAGGAGCCGCGAGTCGGGCTCGATGCGGCGTCGTTCCAGTGGTCGTCGAAGAGATAGACAAAACCGGTCTTGATGGTGTGCTTGGCCAGGACCTTGGTCAGCGCCCCGCTGCCTGAAACCACTTGCTCCAAATCCTTCGAACCGGCTTCGGTCACGTTAGTGATGTTGGTGATGGTAATGGTCGGCGCGCCTTCAATCAACTCCGGACCGAGCCCGGGGATGATCCCGGAGAAGTTCGTGTTCACATTCTGCGGCGTGCGATAGATGGGCAGGTGGAAGAAGTTGGCGTAGGTGTCGAGCAGCAAGGTCGGCGAAAACGTGTGCGTCCAGCCCAGGATGGTATTGGTGTTGTGTTCGCCGTCGCCGGAATAGCCGCCCTGCTTGCTGTCAACATCTGAATCTGGATTGGGACCATAGAACGCGCGCAGGAAGGTGGCGCGAATCTGGTTCTTGTCGTTGATCTTGTGGTCCAGGCGGACCGAGAAGCGGGTGGCATTGCTGAGGTAGCTTACGTTTTCAACGGTGTTGGTGCCGCATTGGGTGCCACTCGTCGTGGGATGCGGATAGAGCAGAGGCAGCAACTGCTGATCCACAGAGTTCCACATCGACGACGGAACCATGTTGTTCGTAAATACGGGACCGCCGACGATGGGGTCCACGATGGAGACCGGAGTTGTGCCGGTCAGGTTGCAGGCGCCGCCGGCCACGAAGTCAGCGAAGTTGCCCGCAAGTTCGTTGGTCGTTGGCTGCTGTGTGCTTAAGGTGACTGCCTGATTCAGATGCAGGCCTTCAAACGCCGCGAAGAAGAAGCTGCGATCTCTGCCGTCGTAGAGGTGAGGAATGAAGATGGGACCCGACAGATTGCCGCCGTACTCGTTACGTTCGTAGGGTGGCCGCGGCGCTGCACCGGCGAAGTAGCTCTTGGCGGAGGTGCCTTTGGAGCGGTTGTACTCGAGGGCCTCGCCGTGAACGCGGTTGCCGCCGCTGGCGCTTACCACGACGACCTGAAAGGGTTCGTTGAACTCGGCGGGAGCGCCGGTGGTGAGCACCTTGAATTCGGCCAGCGCATCGAGCGAGGGAATCTCGGCCTCAGAGCGCTCCAGCGTGACTTCCTTGTTCATTACGCCGTCTAGGGTGTTGCCCATGCCGCCGTAAGAGTTGCGCGTACCGGTGCCGACGGACGGCGTGACGCCGCGGACGGCAAGCTGGTCCTGCGCGCCGGCTCCCTGCACACCCGGTGCAATGGCGATCAGGCCCATCACACTCAGGCGTCCGTTGAGAGGCGTGTTCTGAATTGACTGGCTGTCAATGACCTGGCCCACCGAGGAATCCTCAGTTTGGATGACGGGGGGTGCTGAGGTCACCGTGACCGTGGTTTGTTCCGAGCCAACCGACAATTGCGCGTTGACCACCTCCACCTGGTCGATCTGAACCGTGATGCCTTGCTGCTCGAATACCTTGAATCCCCCCTTGTCGACCTTCACGTTGTAAGTTCCCGGTTGCAATTGTGTGACCTCGTAGGTTCCGGCGTCGGAGGTCAGGATGACGCGCGTGGCACTGGTATCCACGTTGCGGATGGTTACAGTCGCCTTGCTAATGACCGCGCCACCGGAATCGGTGACCGTGCCGTTAATGGCTCCCGTAATGCCTTGGCTGAAACTTGCTTGGGAAGCCGCGAGGCACAGGAACAGCCCACCCAGTGCCGCGACGGTCTTCGCCAGCAAACGTTTTCCCGCTGGCGCGCAAAACTTCGCCACTCCCTGTTTAGTCATGCTGTTTCTCGACCCCTGCGTCGGGGTCCATCCCGATAGTCTGCGCGTCTTACAACTGGCTAAATTCATCATCTGCATACCTCCCTTTGAGGAATTCGTGTGGTATTCGGCTTGCGCCGGCCTGTTCCGCGGATTGCAAATTCTGGCTGTGAGCGGCGATCTGCAACCGACAAGCCGCCCCTGCAACATCGACGTTGCCAACATGAGTTCCTTCCGCCATTACCCAGCCTTTGTCGGCGGTCACCTTTGTTTGCGCGAAATGGAGCTCGAATCTCCAGTATTGGCTGGAGGAATAACTCTCCTTCAGCAACCACGCACCAGGGCAGTCAATTTAACGTTACGGTAATTCCGTTGGCGAAATCTTTACGTTAAGATCGTTCAAATCCAATAGGTTAAAGCAACTGCGGGCGTTTTTTGCTTGTCAATCCGGTCCCGGGTCAGTCATAATCGGCCCGTCTGCAATGAACGGTAATCAGTATGGCCAATCGCAGGAACCCGGATGATTGCGGGGAATACGAGTCGCTTTTGAAAGGCGACTCGCGCTGGAAGAGCGCAGAAAAGGCCGCCAACAGTTCCGCGCTCTATCGTGCCTCCCAGCTCCGAGACATGCTTTTGTTCATCGTTCGTCAGACGATTCTTAACCCCGAGCAGCCCATTCACGAATTCGACATCGCGCACCGAGTCCTCGGTCGGCGCAGTGACTTCAATCCCCTCGACGACAACATCGTCCGCGTCCAGATGGCGCATTTGCGCAAGAAGCTGGATCTCTATTTCTCTACTGAAGGAAAAGGCGAAGAGAATGTGATTACGGTGGCGCTGGGCAGCTACAGGCCGGTCTTCAGCCCACGCCCCAAAGTGGTTCGACCTGAACCCGCCAGCCTTCACAAGGCAATTCCGCCCGGCGCCGAGGATGTGGCCGTTCTTGTCCCAGACGCGGCAGAAATTTCGCCGGCGATCGTCATGCCCCAACCTCGCCGCAAGTTTGGGGGCGGAGCCATTGCAGCGACTGTCATCATTCTTGCCCTGGCTGGCGCCTGCGCGGCTTTATGGGTGCGCGACCGCAACCAGCAACAATCGCTCGACGCGATTGATCGTTCGCTCTCGCCGTGGAAATATCAGCCCGCGCTTGCTTCCCTGTGGACAGGATTCCTGGACTCGAATCACGACACAGATATCGTGCTGAGCGACGATTCCTTTCTCCTCATCGAGGAGCTCGACAAGCAGCAAACCCCTTTTTATGGGTATCTGAGCCGCAGCTATCTCAATCCGTCGTCCGAAAGGACTCTCAGTCCAGAGCTGCGGTTTGTCCAAGCGCTGCTCGCTGCAAAGAGTCTCGGGAATACAAGCGAATTCAAGCTCGCGCAACGCATCCTGGCTCTGGATCCGCTCAGCAAGAAGGTTCACATGTACAGCGCTCGTCAATATATGCCTGCTCTTGTGAAGCAGGACAACGTGATCCTAATCGGCGGCCGCGTCTCCAATCCCTGGGCCGAACTCTTTGAGAGCCGGCTGAATTTCGTCGAAGATACGAAATTCGAGGGACTCGGTACAACCATAGTGGAGAACCGTTCGCCGGCCGCAGGTGAGCCGCAAACCTACACTTCGTCTGACGCTGTGGGCTATTGCGTGGTGGCTTACATGCCCAACCCTGGACAAGAAGGCAAGATTCTCCTTCTTGAGGGAACCTCATCCGAAGCCACTGAAGCAGCGGGCGACTTTCTTCTTTCCGGGGAGCAGTTTTCAGCTTTCCTGCAGATGCTTCATGCAACCAGCCTTCCCTATTTTGAAGTGCTGCTGAAGACATCGCAGGTACGAGGCACTCCGCTGACTGCCACTGTGCAGGCTTACCGGGTGTATCCCAATCTGCGCTGAATCGAAGTGACGTACTGGCCAAGGACTCAAGAGCTACAAATCTCAACAAGGATCGGGTCTGGCACGGTAATCACTTCAACCTAAATCACCTAATTTCTCTCAAAATCAACAAGTTTCCGTTGCGGTGTGATCTGTCTTGCGAGCAGAGTCCCGGCCCTGAACTGCCACACTTTCCCGAGGCGTGATCGGTAACGCGAGGTCGGCCAGCGTCTCGCGATCTTCATGGTCGAGCCTGACCTACGGTCCGCCCCCTTTAGTTGATCGATCTCGATGGATCAGTCGTAGAGAGCGGACGAAACCCACTTCAACACATCGATATGAGGGCACCCTTCGAACGCAACGCGCATCGCAGCGCGGTGGATTTACTAATCATTAGCAAAATTGAGGGAGACTCCCCACAGAAATTCCCCGTAGCGGGAAGCACAGAATGCGGAGAACGTACAGTCACTTTTGGATTCTAATTGGTAGGCGAGGCGGGAATCGAACCCACAACCCCCGGCTTAGAAGGCCGGTGCTCTATCCGATTGAGCTACTCGCCCACGTTGTTTATTGTAGCTGCGAAGTGAACGCAGTGCGCGGCGGGGCGGGGGACGGCGTATCTGCAGCGACAGCCTGAAGGTAGCGGACGACGGTGGCCTCGGCCCAGTGGACGCCGGCGGAGCGGCGCGCGAGGAATGCGCAGTGGCCGCCGTGGCGGGTCTCGACAGAATTGGATGTGGGGATTGGCGAGGACGCGCGCGCGGGTTTCTGGAGAGAGGCGGATGAAGGGATCGTCCTGCGCGGTGAGGATGAGCGTGGGCACGGCGATGCGGTCGATGACGCGGGCGCTGGCGGCGCGGTAGTAGTAATCGTCGGCGTCGCGAAAGCCGCAATAGCGCGCGACGAATTTCTGGTCGAACTCGCGGATGGAGCGAATGGGGCCGATGCCGTCGATTTGATAGATGGCGGGAAAGAGCTCGGCTTTGCGACGAATGCGGCGCATCAGGTTGCGCAGAAAATGCCACTCGTAGACGCGGTTGGCGGGCTCGTGCAGAGCGTCGGCGCCGGCGGCGAGATCGATGGCCGGGCAGACGGTGGCGACGGCGACAAGCGGCGGCCGCGCGCCCCACTCACCGGCGAGCTTGAGCACGAGATTGCCGCCCATGGAGTAGCCGACCAGCGCAACGCGCTCCAGGCCGAAGCGCGCGGTGAAGTGGTGGACCACGGCGCCCACGTCGGCCGAGCGGCCGGAGTGATAGAGCGTGGGCGTGAGCGCATCGCTGCCGCCGCAGTTGCGCATGTTCATGCGGACGACGTTCATGCCTGCGGCCCAGGCGCGCGTGGCGATGCCCTGGATGTAGCGGGAATCGGACGAGCCCTCGAGGCCGTGCACCAGCACCGCCGTGAGCCGCGCGGCGCGCTCCGGCTCAGGCTGCCAATGGCAGTGGCAGAGAACGCGGCTGCCATCGGCGGGATCGACTTCGACAGTTTCGGCGACGGAGTGCAAGGCGAAACGCAGGGCGGGGGAGAAAGTTGCCGACGATGGTTTGCAGATGGCCGTTGGAGAGCCAGGGATGAGGTTCAAAGGGGGTGAACCATGCGGGGTCTCCCGCAGGCTCGTGCGCGAAGGAGCTTTCTGGCTGCCCGCAGGATGGCACGGCGGATGAAATGGCTAAATCCTCGCGTTCCATCAACTTAGAAAAGTACCTTGGGGCGGCTAGTGGGGATCGAACCCACGACATCCTGAGCCACAGTCAGGCGTTCTGCCGCTGAACTATAGCCGCCGTGTACCCTATCGATTGTAGCATCGAAGCGAATCGGACGCGGAGGGCGGAGCGGCACCAATCTGCCGCGGAATGATACCGATGCGGCGGATCGAGAGGCTGCCGAGAGCGCGTCGAGCGAAATCGATCCGGGTTACAATCGAAAGAGGAAATCGGGGCGTAGCGCAGTCTGGTAGCGCATCTGCTTTGGGAGCAGAGGGTCGGGGGTTCGAATCCCTCCGCCCCGACCATTACAAGCTATAGATATTTCAAGCGATATGGCCGATTCCGGCCACGCATCTGCTTTTTCCCGCTACACCACTGTAGTCAATTTTGTAACAGACACTGCCTCCGAGGAAAATTTGGGGAATTCCAAATTGATTCTCCATCGGTGAATTTTCAAATTCCTCTCGCTTGAATTCGCTTCGTTGCGCGCCAGAAAACCGCATCGACGGAAACGGACTGCCGGTTTCGGGACCAGGGGGTCGGAGGTTCAAATCCCCTCTCCCCGACCAAGAAATGCAAAGAGATAACAGCGATTTCGCAGAAGTGAAACCGCTGTTTTGTGAGCGCTTTTGTGGCGGGGCAAATTCCCGTCGCACACGCCGGTCGATTGCGGCCATCTACGGGAGCGACTCACGATTATCCCGCCGAATAAGGGTTCAGCTAACCGACACCAGTACTGTGTTCACAACCCCTTCATTCTCGGCCACAGCATCAGGAATGTCGGGCGGCGCCAACGCCATCAGTCAGCAAGAGGTAGCGTATCAATACAATATCCCCGCTGCGGGTGGTTTCGACGGCGTGGGAAACTTGCTGTCTGTCGCCGACTCGGTTTTGGGCACATGGAGCTACACCTCAGACCATCTGAACCGGCTCCTGACCGGCACGGCGTTGGCAGGGCCCTATTCGTCTGTGGGGCTCAGTTGGGCCTATGATGGATTTGGCAATCGTTGGGGGCAGGCGGTGTCCGGGTCGCCGAGTTCGGGAATGCCATTTCCGCAACCATGGACAGCGTCCCCTGATTCTACGGCCAACGATAACCGGATTGGGAGCACCAGCATGTCAAGCTCAGGATGGACCTATGACAATGCTGGCAATGTGACATTCGACGGCAATAACTCCTACGCCTACGATGCCGAAGAGCGCTTGTGCGCGGTGGAGAGCACATTGACAGGCGGCCCGTCGTACACCGGATATCTTTATGACGGAGACGGCAACCGGATTGCCAAGGGATCAATCAACGGCCTGAACTGCAATCTCTCCAACAACGGCTTTACGCTTCAATCCAGCTATGTCCGCAATGCGGGTGGTCAGGAAGGCGAGTGGAACGGGGCCGGGGCATGGGTGCACACAAACGTGTTCGCCGGAGGAGCCCTGCTTGCCACCTACTCCTCCGTTGGAAATGACACCTACTTTGCGTTTCAAGACTGGCTCGGCACGAAACGCGCGGAGATCTCTCCTGACGGGTGTCTGGAGGCCTGGGCAAGTCTGCCCTATGGCGATGACCTGACGCCCTCCGGTAACTGCCCCGACGCCACTGAGCATCACTTCACCGGCAAAGAACGCGATACCGAATCTGGAAACGACTACTTTCCTGCGAGGTATTACGCATCGTCGATGGGCCGCTGGATGAGTCCCGATTGGGGGCCGGCAGCAATGCCGGTTCCTTATGCCAACTTGGAGAATCCGCAAAGCCTGAACCTCTATTCGTATGTTCTCAATAATCCACTAAGCCACACTGATCCAACTGGCCATGAATGTACAGTTGATGGCGAAAAGCACGGAGGACTTTGGTGCTTTGCTCATAAATTTGGATTGGTTGAAACTCAACATGAATCGGCCAATGATGCCCGTGAGGCAATGGCTCCCATGCACGGCCTTATTTTCGGCGGAAAAAGGCCTCAAGATGTTGCGAAAAGCACCGACGACAAGGCCGTTAATGCTTACTTCAACAGCCTATCCAACTACCTGATGGGCATCGCAGCAGGTGGGCAGGGACCGGCAAATAGCATTTCGATGGCCGCGATTGGTCCAGGCTTCGCCGGTCTAAAGAATGCTACTCCTGTAGGGAGCGCTTTGAAGGATGATCTTGCTCACCAATCTGCATTCTGGATGCGAGAGGAAGCCTCGGAGGGCGGAGCCGTCTTCAAGATTACAGGCGGAGATGGAGTCCAGAGAACACTCATTCAGATTCCAGGCGAAGTGAACGGTGTGGCAGGCCGCTTCGAGTACATCGTGGACCAAGCGGGAAACTTAACCCATGAGATGTTCGTCGAAGGTGGCGGGATAAATGGGGTGCCGATAAAACCATGATTCCTAGACCTCTGCAGATACGAACAATTTCCGACCTGCCGCCGCTTACGTGGCAAGAAATGGCGTATGGATATTCAGAACAGTTGCTCGGATGGCGAACGCCGGTTGAGATTGCTGTAGCGGATGTCGAAAAGGGATCAACAGATTCCGACGAGCTCGACTTGGCATCAGTGGACAAAGAGCAAACGTGGAGAGTTGTTGAGCTTATTCAGCGGCTAGCCGCAAAAGAGCATCGTCAAACCAAGCCAGAAATTCTGGAGAAATGGCTCTACGTCGTCCTTAAGTGGCTGTATGACAACAAGGATAGCTTCTCCGATCCGCTACAAGAGGTCGAAGAGGTCTACGCGGATTTTGGCTATCCTGAGATCATGAATCGTTTTGTGAGGTTCCTGCCGTCCAGCGATGAGTACCAACCTGGAGTTGCACACAAAAGAGAAGAATGTGCGTCGCATGTACGAGCATTGGTTGGCTTATCTAAACACCGCCGCTGGTCGGTTCTCAGGAGTGTAGATTTAATCGCAAGCCGTCCTCCGGGGCGGCTTCTTGCGTCTGCGGCTCCGTCCGGCGATCATGGTGCCGTCTGTAGAAGAGCACGCTGCCTTCGGCATCGGTGTTAGGCTGGACACGTCTCCCCCAGTCGGGAGCTGCGCGGTAACCTTCGGTTGCCGCAGAGTAACTTAAACCTGAAAGCAGCGTCTAAAGGAAAAATGCGCTCTGGGCCGTTTGGTCTGGAGCCAGGCGCAGCAAGCGCCGGGAGTACGCGGATGAGCCGAGTCCCCATCGAGCACACGCGGAAGAGTTTTATCTTTAGCTGCCAGCCTGTCTGCTAGCCGAGGCCGCACGGAATCCGTGCGGCCTTCGCGCATCACTGCCTTGGAAAACAAAAGCTGAGCCTTGGAAACGAACGCCGGAGGTGCCGAGTGAAGCGTGCGCTGCGGACGAAATCGGTCGGGACGAAAGTCTCGGAGGCGGAGCTGCGTGTGCTGGAGTCGCGGGCGGCGGCGGCGGGTCTGACGCTCTCGGAGTGGGTCCGGGATGTGCTGCTTGGGTTCGTCGGTGGACACGGGCACGATGGCGGCGGAGCGGGCGATCCTGGCCGAGATGCTGGCGATGCGCGCGATCCTTTTGAACTTCCTGCTGAAGCTGAGCGCGCGCCAGCCGATCACGGAGCAGGTCAGCCGCGAGCTGATCGCGTGGGCGGATGAAAACAAGATGCGGCGGGCGCTCGAAATACTGGCGAAGAGTTCGGCGCGCGAGGAGCGGATGCAGACGGCGCCGCCGGAGCCGGAGCTGCCGAAAGCGGCGATGAAAGCTGCGCCGGGAGAGGAGCTGTAGAGCGATGCTGACACTATCGAAGCCGATCTCAGCGGGCCAGGCGCAGGCGTACCACAAGTCCGAGTTCGCCAACGCCAAGGAGAACTATTACACGGAAGGCGAGCGTGTGCGCGGGGAGTGGCAGGGCCAGCTTGCCACGCGTTACGGGCTGCGCGGCGAGGTCAACGAGGAGCAGTTCGCGCGGCTCTGCGCGAGGGCCAGCATCCGGCGACGGGCGAGGCTCTGATCCGCCGCCAGCAGGCGCGGGAATACATCAATGACAAAGGCGAAACGACGCGCACGATGGAGCACCGTGCGGGGTGGGACGCGACGTTTTCGGCCCCAAAATCCGTTGTGCTCCGCAAAAATTATCTGTGCGTTGAAAACACAGGCTTTTCAACCGAACTGCGCGAGGTATGTCAATCGCCCGAGCGCTCCCAGTGATAATAGGATCAACGCGCTTCCTGAACTTATTCTGGTCATTGATTGGCGTTTTTCTGGATTTGGCGGGCGACGCTCCGAGTCTGATTCGCGTGAGTCTCCGTTCTCGAGCTGCCCTGATTGCCGAGAATCTCTTTCTTCGCAAACAATTGGCATTCTACCAAGAACGTGAACTTCGGTCGCGGCGACTTACGAACGTGGCCCGGCTTTGGCTGGTTTTCTGGTCACGCTTCTTCGATTGGAGATCTGCTCTTCTAGTCATCAAGCCCGCGACGCTAATCGGCTGGCATCGCAAGGCGTTCCGGCTATTTTGGAGATGGAAGTCGCGACCGGGCAGGCGGCGCATCCCACGGGAGCTACGCCGACTCATTGTGCAGATGGTTCGCGAGAATCCGACCTGGGGGGAAGAGCGGATCGCTCACGAACTGTGGCTCAAGCTCGGTATCCGCGTCTCTCCGCGGACAGTGAGAGCCTACTGGCCAGCCAGGGAATCCTTTGTCCGACCAGCGCTCACAGCGCTGGAATACATTCGTCCGCAACCACGCCCGAGCCCTCGTAGCGTGCGATTTCATGGTCGCGGTTACTGCTCACTTCCACGTCATTTACATCTTCGTGGTGATGGAGATCGGTTCCCGCAGAATCCTTCATTGCAACGCAACGCCGCACCCAACTGCCGAATGGACGATTCAACAGCTACGCGAAGCCATACCAAGCGATCACGAGTATCGCTTCCTCATTCATGATCGACACGCAACGTTCTCCTCAGAGCTGGACGCGGCCGTAGCTGGTTTCGGACTGCAAGTCCTGAAGTCGCCTGTTCGAACGCCGCAGGCAAATGCATACTGCGAGAGATTGATCGGAACGATGAGAAGGGAATGCCTGGATTTTATGATTCCGCTCAACGAGCGCCACTTGCGGAGATTATTCGCGAATGGGTTTCACATTACAACAGAGGCCGCCCGCACTCCCGCCTGGGTCCTGGAATTCCGGATCAGAAGACGACACCGCCGTATAGGGCGCATCGTCACAGCTTTGAGGTGGAGGAGCGAATCACTTCGACATCGGTCTTGGGCGGGCTTCACCATGAATACGCAATTGAGAAAGCCGCCGCCTAGCTACCGATATGATTTTTGCGGACGACAGGTTGATTTCAGCCAGTAGCGGCCGGTAGGTACCCCGTACTGGCGGATCTCATCCCTATCGGCTGTAGTCAATTTTGTAACTGTCAAAGCACCCAAGAGCCACAAGGATCAACAGGGATCGGCAGGCGAGTAGTAAACAGTTCAATCAAAAGCACTTATTTTCACTCAATTTCAACAGGCTTCAATAAACGGTATAATCTGCTTTGGGAGCAGAGGGTCGGGGGTTCGAATCCCTCCGCCCCGACCATTGCATGGAGTTGACGCGGCCTTCGGCCGCTAGTCGACATGCCTGTGTTTGCGTGGGCCGCAGGTTCCTTCCCTTTCAGGTTGGAATATTATCCGCGCGCTCGGACGCCGACAGTGCCACCCAAGCTTGCATCCCTCCGCCGCGACCATTTCAAGCCTTAGAAATTTTATGCAATATCGCCGGCTCCGGCCACGCATTTGCCTTTTACCGCTGAAGCCCTCCAGTCGATTTTTGCAACTGCGGGTTGTGGTTCGCCAAAACTCGATCCGTGCAAAAAAAGAGGGGACGGTTGCCAAACAGCGCCCGCCCCCTCTGTTGGTTTATGCAATGGCGGTTAGAAGGTGATCTTCGTATAGAACTGCATTTGGCGCGGATCGCCGTACGACGTTGCGGTAGCAAATGTGGTGGAACCTGGCGCCCAGGAGGCGTTCAGGCCTAACACATTGGGGTGGTTGAAGACGTTGAATGCCTGAGCGCCGAGTTTAACCGTCGCCCATTCGCGGATCGCGAAGCCCTTCTCTGTGGCCATATGGAACGCAACTTCCTTCGGTGCCCGCAAGCTGCCCACAGTGGCCGTACCGAAGTAGCCCCACGAGGGAGCGGAGAAGAGGCTGGCATTGTAGACGGGTTGCTGGTGCTCGCTTACTTTCCCGCTGGTGCCGTGGTTGCGATACAAAGGCCCGCTTACATTGGGCCGTGTCGCCAAGCCTGAGCTATAGGTGGGCGTTTGCGCGAATCCGCTTTCCACCACCCCATAGGACGTGAAATTCCATCCGCCCAGGAGCGCTCTCTCTAGGTAGTTCGACGTTTTGTTGAAGAACGGCACATCGTAGACCAGCGAGTACACGAAGACGTCGGGCCGGTCGTAATCCGGTTTCCCGTAGTCCCCCAAAGGATTGTTGGAGTTCTGGAAGGCGCCGCTGGAGCTGTACGCCACCTGGATGCCGCTGGCGTTGATATCGCCCAGCGCCTTGCTGAAGGTGTAGGAGACGTGCGCGGTCAGGTCATGCATCTTCTGCACATAGCCGATGAGCAGGCCGTTGTAGTTGGCGACGCCAAAACTGGCGCCGGTGCCTATGCTGCTGTAACCCTGATAGGGACGATAGTAGTAGCTGTTCACCTTGCCCTGGTTGATGCAGGGATCGTAGGCGAAGCCGGACGTTTGTTGGTTGGGAGCCGTAGACGCTGCGACGCAGGCCGCGGTTCCGGATGGGTTGGCGTAGGTTCCTGTCACCGGATTTGCATTCAATGGGTAGTTCGAGTCCCAGCCGGTGGTGAAGATATGCTGCGTGGTCATGCCAGCGTATCCAATGGCGACGACGCCGCCCGGAGCGACTTCTTTTTCTATCGTCAAGCTGTAGTCGCGGATGGTTGCCGGACGATAACTGTTCGAGGTTGAGTTGACCGCTAAGAGCCCGGGGGGATTGGGCACCGCGCCGCCGCCTGAAACACCGGCCGGATTGGTGAACTCGGTGTTGAAATAAACCGGTGTCTGGGCGAAGGGAATGTTGGCGAGCAGGTTGGAGGTCTGCAGTAGGCCCACCTGGGTGTAACCGAAGCCAGCGCCGCCATGCAGCGACATTTTGCCGTCGTTGGTCAAGCGGTAAGCAAAGCCCAGGCGAGGCGCGAACAGGTCCTTGTGCGGCGTGGTGAAACCGTTGGGGACGCCGTTGCCGGCGGTGACCATGCCATTGCTGGTCACATTGGCCACCGTGACGCCGTCCCTCTCTAATGGCGAGTTGGTAGCGTTCAGATACTGCCAGGTGTTGGAGGTGAACCCGTAGGACGAAACGGCACAGGCGGGCAGGCTTCCCAGCGCAGCGCCGGAGGGAGAAGCGCATATAGCCGGTTCACCTGCGGCTGAGAATCCGCTCGGAACAAAGTTGGACACTTGGTTACCGTTCATCGTGGGCGCGGTGTAATAGGACCAGCGCATGCCAAGGTTCACCGTCAGCCTGGGGTTTACTTTCCAGTCATCCTCGAAATAGGCCTCTGTCCAGACGTTACGGAAAAGTCCGTCGCGCTGCGAGTTGGTTTGTTCGTATCCGTAACTGCTGCATGCGTGACTACCGCTGGCCAGGAAACCCAACAAGTAGTCGCCGGCAGTGTCGTTGGAGTAGCTGCCGTCGAAGCAGAAGTTGCCCATCGGGAATGCGCTGGCGTTGACATGAAGACGATCCCACATGACGGTGAGTCCGGCCTGGAAAGCATGGTTGCCCTTGATCCAGGTAAAGTCGTCCAGGAGCTCACCACTTGAGCTATTGGAGTGCGTCGGCAGCGCTCCTTCACCCAGCCAGAACCAGCCGTTGGTCATTTGGGAATCGTTGTTCATGCTGATATCGGGAATGCGGTCCAGAGGATCCGCGCCCGGGAATTTCTGGTTGATGGTCACACCGCTGGGAACGGTGTATTGTCCGATCAGCGCGGCAATGTACTTGGAATAGATCAAGGCAAAACCGACTGCATTGATCACATTTGGCTTAATGGTCGACTGCCAGCGCAGCAAGGCGTCTGTTGACGGGGTGTAGGCTGCGGAGTTGGGATTTGGCGCGTAGTCGTTGTAGCCGCGTGTGGCGTTGATCGAAGCGACTTCCTCGTGCAGCACGCGGAACGTGACCATGTTGTTGGAGTTGATGTTGTAATCTCCGCGATACAACTCATCGTTGACGCTGAACTTTGTGGGATTGTCGTTCAAGTAGTTTTGGCTGGTGGCCGCGAGCGTGGTGTTGTAATTGGGAAGCGGCCAGTAAGCGTTCATCAGGGCCACGGTATTGGTGTCCATGCACTTGGGCAGAATCTGGTTGTAGGGCCCGGTGCCGCCTTTCTGGTAGATGCAGGCCGCTCCTGAGCCGGCGCCGCCGCCTTCGCGCGTGTCGAGGATCGCCTGATACGCCGCGGGGAGCGATGCATAGGGCGTCAGGTTCGCGCTGGCTCCGGCTGGATCCACAACCTCCGTACTGAGGTCGCCGCCACGATTGGCCATCGAAAACACATCGCGAGCGCCGGATGTGTAGGACTGATGCACTGCTTTCCAATCGGCGCCCACAAAGAAGAAGAGCTTCTTGTTCACATTGGTGAAGAGCTTGGGAATCTCAACCGGCCCGCCCAGCGTGATGCCCCAGTCGGACTGGTGCAGTGAAGTCAATGGAACCGATCCGTTCTGGAGAAAGCCGTGTGCCGTGCCGTATTCGTTGGTGCGGTCGAAGAAATAGCTGCTGCCGTGGAACTGGTCGCCGCCGCTCTTGGTGGTGACCAGGACTTGGCGGCCGGCCAATCCATACTTGGCGCTGAAGTTGTCGCTCAGCACGCGCATTTCGGCCACGTGATCGACGACCGGCGTGATGGGCAGAGTGATGTCCGACGCACTAACGTCGTTGTACACACCGTCGATGGTGTACATACTCTCCTCATCGGAGGAGCCGTTGATGACGACAGCCGATGTGATAGCGCCTTGCCCGGCCTGATACGTGCCGTTGGCGCCGTTCACGCTGCTGACGCCCGGGACAACCGTCAACAAAGACTCAAAGTTACGGCCGTTGAGCATGATGTTCTGGACTTCTTTGGCTGTAATGGTGCCGCCGGCTTCAGCGCTTTCGGTTTGCACTACCTCGGCGTCGGCTTCCACGCTGACGGAGACGGATTGGCTGCCCACTGCGAGCTTCACATTCAGTCCGCGGCGCTGGCCGGGATCGAGGTGGATGTTCTTGATTTGCTCGCTCTTGAATCCGGTCTTTGCCGTGGCGACAGAGTAATCGCCCGGCGCCAGCGACTCCGCATCGTAGAACCCGGAGCCATTGCTGGTCTCGGTTTGCGACAGTCCGGTGGCCTGATTGGTGATTGTCACCTGGACTGCGGGGACGACTGCTCCGGTGGCGTCAGTAATTGTGCCGGTAATTGAACAATTTGTTCCGCTCTGCGAGTGCAGCCATGCGGCCACGCAGAACAGACCGAACGCTACAACCAGTCGCGATGTATTCCGCACCTGATTCAGTGTCATTGAGGCCTCCCTCCAGTTGATTCGCTCTCACTCCTTGCTGCGAAGAGAGCACAGCTTTGCAGTTGCGGAGAGAACAGTAAGGAACCCTCAAAATGGGTGTCAACGTGAAAACCAGTTTTTTGACGCATGGAAAACAAGGGAAGATAACCGGGCAGAACCGCAGGTCCGACCGCTTGCAGATTTTCAGCAGAATAATCCGCAATGCGGAACATTTTTTCGTAGGCCGGAGCCGCGATTTTCGCAGTTTTGGCGCCGCTCAGCGCGAGGTGATTGCACGCGAATCCGTGCGCGCAAAGAATCGCGGAGTGGGCATGAATACTTGGCGAAAATCGATTCGAGAAAGAAATGCCCGTCTGCTTTCTGCCTTGGAATCACCCTGACTCTTGTGCGTCAACGATGGGCAATCAGAGCGCGAGGAGGGACGATGCGGCGCCCGGGGAGTGCGTTCACATTGAGCAGCAATAGGTGCCTGGTTTCCGCAGCCGTCCCCAGCACCTTCCGGTTCCATAATCCGGAACGTCCACACGGGCTCATTCGGGCGCTGCCTGGGCAATTTGATGTGCAATCCGTCGGCTTTCTATTGCCAGGAAAGTGACCCATCGTAGCCCAGCAACTTGACTACGCAAACGGTTCCATTGGGGCAGGGCGGGAGCGCGATTAATCACCAAGGTCTAGAGCGCGCCACGGAGATGCCACGCACATCATGCGGCCATTTACCAGAAACCGCACAGTAGAAGTGGTAGAGCGCGCCATCGTGGAAGAGAACGCAGGGCTTGTGAGCATAGTCTTCATCCACCGTGCCCGGCGCGCCGCGGTCGATCATGATTTCATTTGCTTTTTCGAAGTGATAGGGATCGCGGCCAAGGGCGAGCAGCTCGCGGGCAGCGCCGCGGCGGTCGAGACCGAAATAGTACATTCCCCAGAGATTTTTGTGTCGCACAACGAAAGGATTGCTGGCGAAGCGCGCGTCCCACGAGTCGGCGCCGCCATTGCGCAGGATGGGGTTGCCTTCATAGCGCGTCCATTGCTTCAGGTCGCGCGAAGTTGCCACCCCGCTCTGCTCGTGCCAGCCTCCGCCCTCGCTCTTCGGCGACGCATCGGTCTTGGCGTTGTAATAAAGGTAAAAGACGCCGTCCTGCTCGATGAGGTTGGGCCTGTAGAGACCGCCGTGTTCCCAAGGTGCGCCGTCAGTCGGAAACAGAATTGGGTCGGTGAGCTCCCAATGCAACAGATCGCTGCTCCACACGAGACCGATGACCGCCGCACCCGCCTCATAGCCCGCACCGGGATAGGCATTCCATGCGCCCAGGTACCGGCCATGCACTTTCTTCGCCTGTCCCTTTGAAGTCAGACCGTCGTCCCGCACGATGCAACTGAGCGCGATGTTGAAGCGCGTGTATTTCGAGTTGGGATCGCGGCGCGCCACGCAAGCGACGCGTTCCCAATGCAGCAGGTCGGAGGATTTTGCCAGGCCGGTCTGATAGCCGGTCCCATCAAAGCCGATGTAGAGCATGTAAAACGCACCATCATGCAAAAAGACGAAGGGGTCGTCGACGGATTTGCGGTCGAATGCGTTCGGATCGTCGGAAGCTGCGAGCACCAGCTTGCCGTATTTGTAGGGCGCGCGGAAGGGAGCAATCTCGGATGCGCTGAATCCCTCCGCGGAGAGGCGCGCGCTGTGAAGCAACGGCAGGCCGGCAAGTGACATGGCCAACGAGGACGAGAATTTGCGGCGGCTGAGGTTTCGAGTCATGGGATGGCTTCTCGCGTTTCTACTCACCGTCAGCGTACATCCGTTGTCAGCACTGCCACGCCCTGCGGTTCGAGGTCGACGTTGGTCACGCGGCGGCCGTCATGGAGGACATCGCTCATGGTAGACGGCAGCGCCACGTGTGCCTGGGCGGTGCCATGATTCAAAAGCACAAAAACCGTGTGGCCGGCGTCCACGCGGCGACAGACTTCAACACCCGCAGGGACAGCAGGAAACTCGGCTTTGAGCTGCGCATCGTCCGTAGCCCACGCAACGACCTTGCGCATGAGCTCAGGATCGAGCACGGCGCCCAGGTAGGAAATGCTTCCCTTCTCAACGCGGCGCGTGATCATGGCCGGTTGATCGTCGAGCCAGCCGTTCGACTTTCCGTAGCGCAGAAGAACGTGGACGTCCGGCGCGTTTGCCGAGAGCTGCTCGGCCCAAAGCGAAGCCGATCCGGAGCCGAGGGTTCCAGCAACCGGCACGGCGGCATCGAGCGCGTAATACTGCTCCACACGCCCGCCTAGCGGCGCCGCGAGCGGACCGGGCTGGCGCTGAATATTAAGCGCGTTGTGCTCATCCTTCATGCCGGAGCGAGGCCCGAGCACAAGATGACCGCCCTGTTGCACAAAGGCAAGCAGGCGCGCGGCAAGATCCTTCGAAATGACGTTCAGACTCGGCGCGAACACCAATTTGTAGCTGTCCAGCGAGGAATCCGCGTTCACGATATCGACGGTAAGCTGTTCGTCGCGCAGCGGACGATAAGTGCCCAGCAACACGTCCAGTTGATCGTAGTTTCTGTTGTGCGGTTGAAAATCGATGGCCCAACGGCTGTCGTAACTCACCAGTAGCGCAACCTGCGCCACAGGTTTGGTTCCTTTGAGAGCGTGAGCCGCGCGCTCGAATTCGCGGCCGATGCGGCTGACCTCAGAATAGATCGGCAGCGGGGCGCCGTCGGGACCTACGAGAGCGCCGTGATACTGCTCCTGGCCATTCAAAGCGTCGCGCCACTGCCAATAGAGAACGGCGTCTGCGCCGTGGCCGATGGCCTGCCAGGCCATGGCGCGCGTCTCGCCAGCATCGAGCGTAGTGTTCACCGGGGCCCAGTTCACCGAGCCCGGCTGCGTCTCCATTACCCAGAAGTTTTCGCGCTTCCAGCCCCGCGCAAAGTCGTGCATGGCGGCATTGCGCGCAACATTCAAATGCCCTTCGCCCACGTAGTCGTCCCAGGCGGCCAGATCGAGCGGGCGCGTAATTTCGTAGTGGTCCCAGTTGTCGCTCCAGCCCAGGCCGCCGATGTTTGTGGTAATGAACTGGCGAGGATCCGCGTACTTGCGAATCACGTCGATCTGCGCCTGCTGAAAGTCGTGCCATGTATCGCTCACGAAGCGCCGGTGGTCCAGCAGGAGCCCGGGATTGCCACTGGCGTCTGGCAGCGGAATTTCCTCCCAGCGGTCGTAAGTCTCGCTCCAATAGGCCGTGACCCAGGCGCGATTCAGCTCGTCAAGTGTTCCGTACTTGCGCTTGAGCCACTCCTCGAACTGGCGGCGCGTGGCGGCGTCGAAGGACTCCTCGGTGTATTCGTTGCCGATCTGCCAGCCAATCACATCGGGATCGTGACCGAAGCGACGCGCCAGTTGTTCTGCGATCACCGCGCAGAATTTGCGGTATTCGGGGCTGGCATAGTTGAACTGGCGGCGGCTGCCGTGTTCCGCGGGGCGGCCTTCGGCGTCGACACGTAAGGTTTGAGGATGCGCCGCGGTGAGCCATGCCGGCGGCGCGTCCGTGGGCGTGCCGATGACGACCGCGATGTGGTGTTTTTCCGCGAGCCGGACCGCACGCACAAGCCAGCCCAAGTCGTAATGACCCTCCGAGGGCCCCAGCGTGCTCCAGGCAAACTCGCCCACGCGCACCACGTGCAGATGTGCGTCCTCCATCAGTTGCAGATCGGCATCCCAACGCGATTCGGGCCACTGCTCGGGATACCACGCCGCGCCCAGCAGCAACGGCGGAGGGGCATCATCTCCGCTTTGCGC
Source organism: uncultured Acidobacteriota bacterium (assembly GCA_963713675.1). Taxonomy (GTDB): domain Bacteria; phylum Acidobacteriota; class Terriglobia; order Terriglobales; family Acidobacteriaceae; genus Telmatobacter. The sequence continues at coordinate 642,527 of CAVQMV010000031.1, read as the reverse complement.
AGCGGCCGGACCGGGTGCGCAGCAGGACGCCCCAAGCAGCAGTGTCGGCGTAATGGCCAGCGTCAAGGCCAAACCTGCGCCGCACAACGCACGCGCCCGAGCTCGGCTTCCCATCGCGATTCGATTTCCCATGCGAGGCTGTTGTATCACACAGCGCAAATGTTTTGTGTCTCGCGGGCGCTGGTTTTCATTCCGCTTACCGGAATTGCAGTGCAGCGTGGTTGTCATGGTTCGCAACAGGCGATGCAAATGCGGTAATTTGAATAGCAATCGAAAACCGGCTCGATGTTCAAGCCACAGTCTCCGTATCAGTACCCGGGCTTGCGCTGAATCGTTGCACGAGACTGGCGCACGGAAAGGCAAAACGTTGTCCACTCAAACCTCACCGACGCTTGCTCTCATTCATACCAGTCCTACACTCGCGCCTGGCTTTACCAAGCTGTGTCGTCTGCACATCCCCGAAGCCAAGGTATTTCACATGGTGGACGAGAGCCTGATTCAGGACACGGTGAAGGCCGGGCAGCTGAAAAAAGCCACCATCCGCCGCCTGATCGAGCAGATTGCGTCGGCGGAAGAGGCTGGAGCGAATGCAGTGCTGGTGACGTGCTCATCGATCGGCCCCGGCGCGACGCTGGCGCAGCAGGTTTTCGAGATTCCCGTTTTGCGCATCGATGACGCCATGGCCGAAAAGGCGGTGCGGCAGGCGCACACCATTGGCGTGCTGGCCACCTTGCGCACCACGCTCGATCCCACCACTGCGCTGCTGCACGAAAAAGCCGCCAAAGCAGGGCGCAGGGTGGAACTGGTAGAGTGCTTGTGCGAGGATGCTTTTCCCGCCATGCTTGCCGGCGATACCGCGACCCACGACCGCTTGCTGGCAAAGGCGCTGGTGGAAGATCTGAGGGGAGTCGATCTCATCGTGCTGGCGCAAGCTTCCATGGCGCGCGTGTTGACGACCCTAGCGGCCGATGTGGAGCATGCGCCGGTGCTTTCCAGCCCCGAGCTCGCGGTGCTGAGCGCGCGCCATGTGCTCAAACTACCGCAACTGGCGAAGGTCGGCGCTTGAAACAGCGCTACAAGGTTCTCACGTTTCTCGGTCTGCTCTCAGCTCTCACATTTCTCGATCGCCTTGCCATTGCCGTCGCGGGTCCCGCGATCCAGGCCGATCTGCGCATCCAACCGCAACAATGGGGATGGATCCTGAGCGCCTACGTGCTGGCCAACGGGATCTTCGAAGTGCCTTCGGGCGCCATGGGCGACCGCCGAGGGCAACGCGGCGAGATGACCCGCATCGTCACATGGTGGTCCTGCTTTAATGCGCTCAGCTCGTGGTCGCGAGGATTCTGGCAACTGTGCGCGTCGCGATTTTTCTTCGGGTTGGGCGCGGCTGGAGCGTATCCCAATATTGCCGGAGTGATTGCACGCTGGTTTCCGGCGCGGGAGCGCGCGCGTTGCCAGGGTTTCGTGTGGGCCGCGAGCCGTCTGGGCGGAGCGCTGGCGCCTGTGCTGATCGTTCCCATGGTGCATTTCTTCGGATGGCGCGCGGCCTTTCGCGTGCTGGCACTGGCGGGCTTCACGTGGGCCACGGTCTGGTGGCTGCGTTTTCGCAACAGTCCGCAGGACGACCCTTCGGTCACCGCAACTGAGTTGGCGGAGATTGGTGAAACCCACGCGACGCATCACCAAGCCGCCGTACCCTGGCGGCGGCTCTTCCGATCGCGCGCGTTGTGGCTGATCGTTCTCGCCTACGGCTGCTATGGATGCGGAAGCTGGTTCTATTTCTCCTGGTTTCCGACATGGATGATGCACACCGCCGGTTTCTCCTTGAATGGCGTGTTGTTCGCTTCACTGCCGTTTCTCGTTGGCCTGGTTGCGAATCTCATCGGAGGGCAAATGGGCGACCGCTTCACTGCGCGCTGGGGCGCACAACGTGCCCTGCGATGGATTCCGGCGGTGTGTCTCACGGTGACGGCGCTGTTGCTCGTCGCCATGGCGGTTTTTCATGGGAAGATCGCTGTAGTGACGCTTTCCAGCCTGGGTTTCGGCGCGATGGATTTGATGCTGCCCTCGGCGTGGGCCTTGTGCGTGGCCATCGGCGGCCGCTTGAGCGGAACGGCAACCGGCATGATGAACACGGCAGGCCAGGCTGGCGGATTCTTGTGCACCGTTTTGTTTGGCTACATCGTGCACGCGACCGGGAGCTACAACCTTCCGCTTTACTTCATCGCCGCCATGGTGCTGGCGAGCGCCGCCATCTTTACGCGCATCGACTCCATGCAATGTGTGGACGCGGATTGAAGCGCTCAAACGAGTGATCAAGTCCGGCGGCCATCGCGCACGTTGGCAAAGAAGTCTTCAGGGCCGATCTGGCCGCCCTTGAGCGCGAGTTCGATCCCGTCGAGTTGCGATGCGGAACTGCCTCGGCAGAGCGGTACGCCGGCCACAAGCGGCGCCGCAAACGTCAGCGCGTCAAGTCCCAGTTGCTTCACGGAATGCGTCGCAGTATCGCCGCCGGCGATCAGAACCCGGCGCACGCCGCTCGAGACAACGAGTTCGCATAACAGGATGCCCAGCGCGGAACCGAATTTCTCGCCGTAGTTTTTGTGCTGTGTCTTCGGGCCGAGCGCGGTATAGAGCACGACACTGTGGCCGCTGAGGAGCGCTTTCTGAGCCTTCACTGCCGTAGCGTTCCACGGCGCAGCGCCTTCAAGACGCCAAGCGGCAAATCCCATCTGCTTCGCGCGACGGATTTGGCGGGCAGTTACCGGTGAGCAACTTCCGCTCAGTACCAGGAGCCGATCAACAGGCGTCGCGGGCGCAAGCGCCTGCGGCGCGTCAATCAGTCCGGTAGAGCGCCAATGATGCAACAGTCCATGAGTGAGGCCGGAACTGCCCACCGCGAAGACCGCTCGCTGAGCCGCGCGCTCCCAGAGGATGCGTGCGGTTTCTTCCAGCATGGCGTCGGAGAAACCATCGAAGACCACGGCTGCGGCGTGCGCGTCGATTGCGGTCTGCCAATGCTTTCGCGCTCTCTGCGACTGGAACGCTGTGAGGTCGACAAGTTCCATCGCGAGCTTTGTCTGCCGGGCGAGGTGCAAAAGAAGGTCAGCCTCCGTCATAGGCGTCACCGGGTGATGCCGCATGGTTGGATGGCGGTCGATGCGGTACCAGGCGCCGCCAACTTCGGCGAACAAGTTCCCAAAGACCACCGCGCGGCCCAGGTGCGGCGCTCCGACCACAACCGGCACAGTGCCGGAGCGAAACACTTCGCGACCCAGCTCCATGGCGCGGCCGATGCTGCCCACGCGAGGCGAACTGTCAAAGGTCGAGCAGACTTTGTAGTGATTGACGGGAGCGCCCAGCCGCCGCATGGCACGAAAGATTGCGGGCAGGTTGCGGCTCATCCAATGGGGACTGCGGCTGCGGCTTTCTCCGGCGATTCCCACAGCACGGCAATCAGAAAAAGCTGCGACCTCGCGCGAGCTAGGAGTATGCGTGAACAGAACGGCCTTGACGCCGTGAAGCGCCAGCGCCTCGAGCACGTCGGTCGAACCGGTAAAGTCGTCACCGTACCAGGCGTAGAGCGGGCGTGATGAAGGTTCGGTGCTCACGCGGCAAACGCCTCCAGAGCCGAACGCAATTCCTCGCGGCCCTTCGCATATTCGGCCAGTGGGATGCCCGCGGCCGCCGCCTCCCAGGCCTGATGCAGGCTGCGCACGCCCGCGGCAGGGCCTGCGGGATGAGCGAGAATTCCTCCACCACATGCATAGATCAGATCCATCGAGCCCAGCGCTCTGTACGTGTCCGGCGCCTGGCGCGCGGACTGGCCGGAAGAGAAGACCGGCATGATTTCGCAGCCCTTGTGCGGCGCAGGAAACATGGGCGTAAGGCACTCGCGCGCGGATGCGATTACGCTCGAGTCCTCTTCGCAGAACTTATTGCGCAGGCCATTCACGTGGATGTGATCGATGCCGGCAAGGCGCCAGAACTTCTGAAAGGCGATGAAGCTCATGCCCGTGGCATGTGAGCGGCTGAACATGCCCCAGCCGTTGCGATGGCCGTGGATGGCCACCTGCGCATGGCGGCGGAGCGCAGTCATCGCGGGAATTCCCACGCTGTTGACACTGACCATGACGCATGTGCCGCCAGATGCGACAACCAGGTCGTGGCGGCGCAGCATCTGGTCAATTTCGCCGGTGATGTTGGCGGCATACATCGGCCGTTTGCCGGTTTTCTCCGCGTAATCGCTCAGCGCGCGAAGCACGAAAGGAACGCGTCGCTCAAACGGGCAGTGCGGACCGTCCGATTGCAGCTCGTCATCCTTGATGAAGTCCACGCCGGCTTCGACGAGCATTTCTGCTTGTGCCGCCGTTTGCTGCGGCGTCAGGCCCACGCTCGGCTTGATGATGGTGCCGATAATGGGCCGGCCGTAAACGCCCGTGAGCCGGCGTGTTCCCTCCACGCCGAACTGCGGCCCTTGATACGCGGACAGAAACGCCGGCGGCAACGTGACGTCGAGCAGCTTGAGGCCGGAAAACGGCTTCAGCTCGAAAAGATTGCCGGCGACGGTTGCGAGCAAGTTGGGCAGCGAGGGCCCCATGTTTTCGATCGGCCAGGATAGCGTAACTTCGGCCGTGCGGCGCACCACGGGCCCGGTGTGCTTTTTCGGCAGTCCCGAACCGGCGAGCGACGGCGTGTCGGCCGTACCCAATTCAACAATTTGCTCCACGCGCGCTGCGTAGCGTTCGCGCAACTCGTCGGTCTCGCCAGGAACGCGCACGAAGGTTCCTGTGGACTGCTCGCCCGCCATGATGGCGGCCGCGTCGTCGAGTGGAAACGCCGTCTCGATCCAGTACCGCGCGTGAATGCGATCCGAATTTGCGTTTGCCTTATCCATGTTGGGCATACATCGTGTAGGCTTCATCGCGCACCAGGTAGAACGGCGCATACGCGCGGTTGCGGCTACCGGTATGAGATGAAAAAACTCCCTGCGTTCCGGCCCCGGGACGCAGAGCTTCAGTGTTTACGTGCGCGGCTTCGCCGTCCGCCGGATTCTGTTCAACGTAAACCAGCGGCCCGCGCAGGATCGCCACGGTTTCAGGATGCAGATCGTCGATGGCTTCGCTGCGGAATTGCAGTGGAAATTCGCATGTGAGCGCATCGCCGGTGGCCCAGCGCCGCCGCACCACGGCAAATCCCTGCTGTAGATCCGCATGCACCGGTTTTCCGTTCACGCGAAGCTGCGGCGCTTTGTTTTGCCAGGAAGGGACTCGCATGCGCAGCGCAAATTCAATCGGCGTGGCGCAAGTCACGCGCAGAGCAACCGCCCCGCCAAGCGGGTAATCCGTCTCCTGCGCGAGCGAAACCGCGACTCCGCGTTCCGTCCATTGCACGCGAGAAGACGCGTACAGATTCACGGCCACACCGTCGTGCGCGCGGAAATAAATATTCTTCACGTAGTCGGCGACGCCCTCCACCAACGTTCCCGAGCAGCACGGCCATTTCTTCTGATAGAACACCTTGTGCGCGCCCGCTCCATAGGTGGAGTAGTAGGGATAATCGCCGTCGGCATCGGGCTCTTTGACCGCGAGAATGCCATTGAAGACGACGCGCTCCAAGCTGTCGCCATATTGTGCATCGCCGGTGGCGCAGAGCAGATAACGAGCCAGTTTGATGGCCGCGTAACTGCCGCAGGGCGTCTCAAAATGGTCGTTGGTCGTGTGCAAGCTCTCGCAAAGTTGACCTTTGTGCGGCTCGATGAAGGTCTCGTTTGGCCCCCAGCCCCCGGTCGCGAACTGCTGCGTGGATTGGAGCAGATGCGAGGCGTTCTGCATGGCGCGAAGGTATTTTTCATCGCCCAGAACCAGGCGCGCTTTGCCTGCCGAACTAAGGGCAATGACGTGGCTGTACGCGTGCCGACCCGGAAGCACATCCTGTCCCGCGGCAAGCGGATCGAAGTAATCGCGATCCAGCAGATAGGCCATCGCGCGGTCATACAGCGCACGATCTCCGGTCAGCTCATACGCGAGGAAGAGAGATTCGGGCAGAACGTAGGTTTCATCATACGGAGGATCCTTCTTGCCGATCCGGTCGTGTCCGCGCTCGGGAATGTACGGGAGAGCCCCATGAAACACGCGGGGAACAAGATCGCGAGCCTGCGCGACTCCGCTTAACTGGTAAGCGTCCATCAACCCCGCAAGATGTTTGTCGAGGATGTAGCAGGGCCAGACGTCTTCAGCATTGGGTCCGGCAAAGCACTGATCTTTGGGACCCAGAGTGGCTGCAAAGCCTTCGACGAGGGCCGCAACCTTGGTCGCGCAAGCGGCGTCCCCGGTCGTGCGCCCGATCCGCGCCAGCCCGGAGATGTATTGGCCCAGCGAATGGCCGGGCACGAAACCATCGCGGCCATACCATCCGCCCATCGGCTCGCCGGGAGCGGGCAAGCCCGCGCGTTCGCGGTAGACCTTGAGCAGCCGGTCGTTATCGAGCGCGAGAAATGCGGCGTGCATGCGGTCATACTGCAGCTTAAGCGGGCCGCCCGTGAGCTCGACCGCATCGTATTCGAATTCGGCCAGTGGGTCAGTAACAGCGGGAAGGGCAGATGCGCGCTCACCGCCGGCCAGCGCGATTGCGGCAGCGCCGGCCAGGAAATCCCTTCTTGTGATTGCGTTGTCCATCCCGACGAGATTGTTCTCCCTTGCACACTATGATGGGTATCGGCACGCGCCGAAGGTCAAACTTCAGCGGTCTTTTGATTCCGCATTGCGGAATTTTCGGGACCACTCGCAAGCTTACGCGCGGTGCCTGGCCCCACCTCATCGAGCGGATACACGAGATCCACGTTGCGCGGGGTCAGGAGTTGATGTTTGACGAAAAGTGCCGCCGGCGCGGGCTTCTGCTGGAGAATATTGAGCGCCAGCGGAATGAGCTCATCGCCGTAGCGTTCCGGGAAATACGCCACCGACCCGACCAGCCGCGTGCCCGGCCGGCGTAACTCCGCGCGCGCTTCGCGCAGAGCGTTCTGGCCCATCACAGCACATTGCTGCGACGCACCGGCTTCTTCAAAGGCGCGCAGCGCTGCCAATGCGCAGATGTCGTTGACGGTGCCCACCAGCGTGCGACGCGGCCCGCGGCGGCGCAGGTATTTGCGCAGCACGTCCAGCACCTGTTCAAAATTTCCGCGGCCGTTGAGTCGAACCAATGGCGCTTCGACAATTTTTGGCAGCTCGGCGCGCAGGCCGTCGACCAGGCCGGCGAGACGCAACTCAAGGAGCGAACCGGCGATAGGAAGCTCTATGAGAACCAGCTGGTCTACTTTGCCCTCCCAGTTTTCGCGCGCCCAGCGGCCCAGGGCGCGGCCGCCCATGAGCCCCGCCTTGTAGTTGTCCGCGCCGAAGTAGGTGGCGCCCGGATGCGGCACTTCAATAGCGATGACCGGCACGTTCGCGGCCAGAAACTTTGAAGCGATGACGGGGGCGACGCGCTCGTAAGTCTGAAATTCAAGGACCAGGTCCACGCGCTCGCGAATCAACAGGTCGGCATTGCGCAGCGCCTCGCGCGCGCTGTAGCGATTGTTGAAGGTGATGAGTTGCACGTGCTCCCGCGCCGCGGCGGTGACCATGCTACGCGTCACCTCGCGGGCAAACTCCGTGTCGCCCTGCGTCGCGAAGCCGATGCGGAACGGCCGCGCCGTGACTGGTCCGAAGCTATTGCGATAAACGCCCGCGCTCACGCGCTCCACCAGCCCGCCGTGAATGAGCGTACGCAGCAGACGAAAGGTGGTGGTTTTGGGCAGGCCGGTGCGCTCCATCACGGTGGTTAGCGGCAGCTCCTCGCCAAGATGGCGAAAAGCTTTCAGCACTTCGCACGCGCGCAGCACGGTCTGCGATTCATTGCGGTCGCCGCTGCGGCCGGATGCACCCGTGTCGTCCCGATGCTTTGCCAAATCGTCGCTGAACTCGTTGATTTCCCGCCGGGCCACTTTGTCCCCCTGGTTTTGGGTCTTCAGGCGGTACAGTATATTCCGAAAATCGGAATTGGCAAGTCCGATCTTAATAGGACCGGTCCTGGCTTCCGAGGCATCCAACGTCAGCCGAGATCGGGCAGATCGAATTCGCCGAGCTGAAGCGGGTAAACTCCGTGCTCGCGCACGAGCTTCACCACGTAGTCGTAGCTCGCGCCGGGTACATTCGTTGGCACTGAGTGATCGGACTGGAAGATGAAGCCGCCACCTTTGGCGGCATTCAGCTTGGTGAGGACGGCCGCGCGCAGCTCGTCCCTGCTGCCTGCGGCCCAAAGTTGCACATCCATGTTGCCGCAGAAACCAAGCCGGTGGCCAAGCCGGCGGCGCAAATCGACTGCATCCAGACCGGCTTTGTACTCCAGTGGATTGTAGGCGTCCACGCCAATCTCGATGAAGTCCTCGAAGATGCGATTGACGTTGCCGCATCCGTGATAAATCACCGGCAGGCCGTGACTGTGACACTCGTCAATCATGGCCTTGACGCCGGGTTTGAAGTGCTGGCGCCAGAAGGCGGGCGAGAAGAGCATTCCCTTCTTGTAGGCCACGTCGCCCCAGATGATGATGCCAGCCAGACGCCCTTGCGCGGCCTGGATCTGGGCGCGGAGGATGCCGAGGTTGAATTCGTGCAGACGCTCAACGAACCGGGCGATGGCATCGGGAAATTCACCCATCCACAGCATCACATTTTCCGTTCCGACAATGCGCCAGATCATTTCGTGGGCTTCGCAAACGCCGCCGTAGACAGGAAAGTCCGGGTACTCGGCGGCCACGCGATCAACAAACGGCGCTATGTTCCTCTCGAAGCCGTCGCCCACGCCGTTGATCTGGTCATCGCCGGTGCGGAGGAAGCGGCGTTCATCGAAGGGATCGTCGAACTGGAAGGCTTCCATTTTTTCCACGCTGTCGGTGTCGAAGGCCACGAAGGCCGGCATGGGCAGGTCGAATTTCTTGCGAACGGTGGCGCCGAAGCCAGTGTGCACGGTGACTTCCGTCGCGTCGTCGCGGAAGATGTCGAACTGCCGGATGTGCGGATCCATATTGGGCGCTACCACACGCCAGTCGAGGTCGTAGTACCGGTAGATGTCGGTATTTGCGGCCAGACCCAGCTCGCTGCGCCAACGGCTGAGAAAGCCGCCCCAGAAGAAGTCGCTGATGGGCACCCGGTCCGGTTCCTCGTGGTGCAGCGCCTTGTTCATCCGCTCAAGCTTGGCGAGGCAATTTGCGGTTCGTTCCATGTTCCGTCCACCTTAACTTTCCGATGGGCCGGGTTCCGGCGCACACGGCCTGTTGTGCCCTCACTTCGAACGCGGCCTGTTGGATTGAATCCAAAATTTTAGTCGCGTTGAAGCTATAGCTCCCGTGCGAAATTTGCAAGTGCAACATTCTTGTGTGGGAGCGGCCGACTGGCAGACGCACGCGGCCCATTTCACGCGCATCGCCGTATCGTCGCTCATTGGCGGAATCGAAGTCCCGCCTGTACATTGGATGATGCGCGCCGCAAGCTCGCGCGGCGGATGTCTAGCCGCAGAGCAAAAGCCGATGTGCAGTGCGATCGCGATTTTAGAACACGAATAGAAAGACTATGAAAACGATATTGAAGCACGCAACTACCGGCTGGAGCCTCTGCCTGCTGGCCGTCACCGCCGTCTTTGCTCCTGCAGTCGCTCCCGCACAGCAGCGGCCTCCTGCGGTTCCGCTCATCGCGCACGATCCTTATTTCAGTGTGTGGTCGATGGCCGATCATCTTACCGACGAAGACACCAAACACTGGACCGGCGCTCCGCAGCCGATCGCGGGCCTGGCGCGAATTGACGGACAGACCTACCGGTTTATGGGCGCGACGCCGCGCTCCGCTCCGGCGATGCAGCAGACTGCGCTTGAAGTCACGCCGACACGCACCATCTACACGTTCCAGGCCGCGCAGGTGACGCTCACGGTTACCTTCTTCACGCCGGCTTTTCCCAAGGATCTCGACCTGCTTTCGCGGCCGGTCACGTACCTCACGTTCGCGGTGACCGGCGACGGCGCGCACGACGTTTCGCTCCTCATCGACGTGGATCCGGTGATCGCCGTGAACACGCGCGATGAAGAAGTGACGTGGGGCCGGAGCCGAATTCCGGGGCTCACCGTGCTGAACGTGGGCTCGCGCGAGCAGCGCGTGCTGAACCGCCCCGGCGACGATCTGCGCATCGACTGGGGTTATTTCCATCTTGCCGTGCCCGATTCGGCAGACGCGCAGGTTGCTGCGTCATCCGATGCAATGCGCAGCTTTGCCGCCACCGGCGCGCTGCCGGCGAGCGACGATCTCGACATGCCGCGGATGCCGCGCGATCATGCCGCGCATCTTGCTGTCGTATTCACTCTGGGCAAGGTCTCTACCGCGCCCGTCACGCGCCACGTGCTGCTTGCCTACACCGAGGAGTACGCGATCGAATATCTGGGCCGCAAACTGCGCCCTTATTGGCAGCGCAACAACACGACTGTGCAGCAGATGCTGGCGGACGCGGAATCGCAATACCCGTCTCTCGTAGCTGCGCGGAGAAACCTTCGATCGCGAGCTAACCGCCGATCTGACCAGGGCGGGCGGCCCGGCCTACGCACAGCTTGCGATTCTCGCCTACCGCCAGACGCTCGCGGCGCATGGCTTCGCGGCCGACGTGGACGGCACGCCCATGCTCTTCCCCAAGGAGAACTTCTCCAACGGCTGCATCTCCACCGTCGACGTAATTTATCCTTCCGCGCCGTTTTTCCTCTTCTTCAATCCTGCGCTGGTGCAGGCCATGCTCAAGCCTGTGATGGAATACGCCGCACTGCCGCGCTGGAAGTGGCCGTTTGCGCCGCACGATCTGGGAACCTATCCGCTGGCCGATGGGCAGGTCTACGGCGGCGGAGAAACCTACAGAAGACAACCAGATGCCCGTGGAGGAGAGCGGAAACCTGCTCATCCTTGCCGACGCCATGAGCCAGGAGCAGGGCAACTGGGATTTTGTGCGCGCCTACTGGCCGCAGTTCACGCAGTGGGCCGAGTATCTGCGCGACAAGGGACTCGATCCTGCGAATCAGCTTTCGACAGACGATTTTGCAGGACATCTCGCGCACAACGCGAATCTCTCCATCAAGGCCATTGAGGCGCTTGCCGCGTATGCGCAGATGGCACAAGGCGCTCGGAAAAACGGATGTCGCCGAGGAATACGCGCGTCTTGCCGCGGAGATGGCTACGAAATGGCAGTCGATGGCGATTGACGGCGACCACTACAAACTTGCCTTCGACAAACCCGGGACTTGGAGCCAGAAGTACAACCTGGTTTGGGATCAGATCCTCGGTTTGCATCTCTTCCCTGCCCAGGTTCGCCAGACCGAGGTCGCTTTCTATCTCCAGCATCTGAACGCGTACGGACTGCCCCTCGACAACCGCCGCGACTACACGAAGCTGGATTGGGAAATCTGGACGGCGACGCTGGCCGATCCACCGCAGCCGGGAGGTGCCGACGCGTTTGCCGCGCTCATCGCACCCATCGGCCGCTGGATCAATGAAGGTCCCACGCGCGTTCCCCTCACCGACTGGTACGACACCAAGACCGGAAAACAGATGAGCTTCCAAGCCCGTTCCGTGGTCGGTGGGGTGTATATCAAGGCGCTCGCCGATCGTGCGCTGGCGGAAAAGTGGCGCGACAGCAGCACGCCATAGGCGCGCTTCACGGCCATCCTTATTCCACGGTGAGCCCCGGCGTCAGCGAGTGCGAAAGCCCTCCCGAAGCCGCGGTCACTGAGAATGAGAAGTTCTGCGAGGCCGTTTTAGTGCCGCATCCCGAGAATCCCACAACCAGAGCCCCACCGATCGCCAGCAACGCGGCCAGGAGAATCAGACGCGCGCGCGCTTTGCGCATCCTGCGTACAAACGGCAACAGCATTAGTCCCAGAGCCACCGGCACTGCGACGCCACCGAACGGGCTGAGCGGCTTCTCATTCGCGGCTTTGCCTGGCAGTGTAATGGTCACCGTGACCGTAGTGGTCGTGGCGCCGGCGGAAATTGTGGCCGGAGAGAAAATCGCCGTCATGCCCGGGGGAAGATTGCTCGCGCTCAAGGTTACGCCCGCCGGCAGGTGTGTTCCATTCGTCGGAGTGACCACCAGAGAATAGGTTGCCTGCCCTCCCGGCTGCGCAGTCACTGAGCCATTGCCGCTGACGAAGGTCAACGTAAAGTCCTGCACGGTTTCAGAGACCGGGTTGCTGGTGCCCGGCCCATAGTCGGCGTCGCCCGAGTAGACCGCGGTGATCGGCTGCGTGCCGACAGCAAGCGCAGTGGTGGTGAGCGTTGCCGATCCGCCCGACACCGGAGCCGTGCCGATGGCAGTCGATCCGGAGTAAAAGGTCATGGTGCCTGTCTCGGTGGACGCGTAGGAGGGAAGGCTGGCGGTGAACGAGACCGCGTTGCTCATGAAGACCGGGTTAGCCGATGAAGAGAGCGTGATGACCGGCGTGCCCGGAACTACGGTCAGCGTCACGCTCGCCTTCGCGGTGGTGTAAGTCACCGTATCGGTCGGCGTGAAAGTCACGGTCAAAGTCTGCGGCCCGGTGGCGAGGACGGTTCCTGCCACAGGCGCGTATATAAATGTGCCGGCCACGGTGGAACTGGCGTCTAGCTGTGCACCGCTCAGCGGCGTGCCGTAGACAATGTTTGCAGGCGTAGCCCACGTAATGGGAGGCACCTGCTGGAAGATCACGTTGTCGGTGAACGAGGGATTCGTGGAAAAAATAGCGCTCGAAGCCGTCGCGGTAATCGTGCCCGAATAACTTGAGATCGGGGGGTATGGGGTCACGCTGATGCTGAGAATCACGGAATCTGTGGTACTGGGAGCCAGACCTGAAGTGCGAGAGCACGACATGGTCGCGACGGTGCAGATCCATCCGCCGGTGGGATCGCTCATGCCAGTGATGGTCAGCCCCGCGGCCATCGTGAAGCTGAGCACCACGGAGCTGTCAGTCCCGTTCGTCCCGCTGTTCACGTTCACCGTCAACTGATCAGCCGTATCGCCCGACTTCACCGTCAGCGGACTGGGAGTAAACGTGATGCTGAGCGTGGGCACGATTGTCGGTTGCACGAATCCCGACAGATCGAAGAGCGCGTACTCCAGCATCTGTTCCTGCGGAAGCATCACATAAGCCGAGTTGAAATTGTTCGGAGCCGTAGCGCTGTAGCTGGGGCACTCCTTGGGATAAATACCAGTCCCCGTCGGAGTAATCACGTGATAGTCGTTGAACATTACGCGTCCGCATTGGCTTGCCGCTGGCGCGCCGAACGGGACGTTAAAGGTCATCTGCATTACCGGGTTACCCACCTGCCCGCTGTAGGTGCCGCTGTTGAGCGTAACCCACGATTGCGAGGGTGCATTCACGGTGCCCACGTCGGTGCGCAGGTTGCTGATATCGATCTGGTTCGTTGTGCCCGGAGTCGTTGAGCCGATGTCATGAAGCCAATCCGCCAGAATAATCCCGTCGCTGAAGTTTTCCTGGACTGTTCCCACGCCTGTGCCCAGAGAGGTCTCCGCTATCCAGTTGGCCACATTCCCGAACTGCGCCCCGTACGCCGGCGCGGGATCGATCCACGCATAGCTGTAGTGCGTTGCAAAAATACGCCCGCCGGCCTCCGCGAAGTTCAGCAGGTTGGTCGCGCCAGTCGTGGTCGCCTGGCCGCCGGCGGTTCCCTGGCAAGGGAACATCACCATGTCGTAGCTGTTCAGGGCCGTGGTCGATGTACCACCCATCAGGGCCGTCTGCGACGGGGTCGACGCGCTGATTTCCGCCCCGGGCGACGCGGTGCCCTTGTATAGATGGACAAAACCGCCAGCATTCAAAGTCTGGTTGTCGTCAGTAAACTCGGAATCGGCGATGCCCATGTCGCGCAGCACGCATTCGGCGCCATCCACCGAGCCGGTGGCGATGGCGATATACGGCATGTTGCCCTGGGTGTGATTGGCCGGCATGCCCAACTGCAACCCGGTCAGCGCCGTTGTTCCCACCGCCTCGTCGAACTGGCGCTGCCATTTTCCAGCCTGGATCACGATGGTGTAACTCGCGCCTTGAGGAATGTTCGGCAGGGTAAACGTGCCGTCGTATCCCGTGTATGTATAACTGACCACATTGGCGCCGGTCGGCGTCTGGTTCGCGAAGGTGAGGCACTGCGCGCCCGAGGTCGGCGGGGTCACCGGAGTCGTCGACGCATACACCAGCACGTTGGGTAGAGGAAGGGGATTAGGCATCCCGGCCGCCAGCCGGGGATCGTAAACCGTGCCACTGATGGTCGTGGTCGGGGTGGTGGTCTGCGCGGCGGCAACGCCGCAGGCAAGCACAAGCAGCCAGAGCAGGACGATTGCGCCACGGCAATTCCTCGAACGGTTGTGAATGGCCGCTGAACGGGAGCGAAGAGAGCAGAACGGTGCGGACATTTCAACCAACCTCTTTCGCATGGGCAGGCCTTGTTCGCGCTGGTTTACGCAGGAACCCGCCGCAATGCGTCCAACCTGTTTTCCGATATGGTTTCCCACCCCGCGGGAAGCCTTAGAGACTAATGATATACATTTCGAAGGAAACCGAGCCAAATCCTCGTACACGATCCGTTACTACTCGTTCGCGTCTTCCACCCACTTGGGAGAAAAGTCGCTGCGCGCCGCCTGCTGTTCGATCATCTTTCGCGCCTCGGCAACGTGCAGGCGCATCAGCCGCTCCGCCTCCTCGGGCAGGTTATTGCCAATGGCGTCCACGATTTGCAGGTGCTCTTCATAGACGTTCTTCGGATCGCGCGAAGCCCGTACGGCCATGCCCAGCACGCGGTATCCCTCAGCCAGGCGCAGCAGAACCTTGTTGTGCGAGAGCGTCATGATTTGCAGGTGAAAGGCCCGGTCGGCCGCGCCCATCTCCTCTTCCCGATTCTCTTGCGCCAGTTCCCAGATGTGATCCGCCTTCTTGCGTAGCGAAGCCACATCGGAACGGGAGGTGTGATCGCAGGCCAGGCGCGCCGCCAGGCCCTCAAGAAACTCGCGCACCTGGTAGGCCTCGCAGAGCCGCGCGGCGTCAAGCTTTTGCACGAAAACTCCCAGCCGGTCGATGGATTCGACCAGCCCCAGCCACTGCAGTTCCAGCAGCGACTCCCTCACCGTGCCTTGGGCAACTCCCAACTCCTTGGCCAGGCTTTGCTGGGTAAGCCGCTCGCCCGGCTGGCTTTCGCCTGACAGGATGCGGCGCTGGATTTCTTCCCGAACCTGGTGCCGGCCAACAGGCGCTTGCATGACCATAACGAACCAATCCTCCGCTCATGGAACTTCGGTGCGATTTCCGCCCCGGTAAACAACTCAGTCGAATTTAGTGATCACCATAGAATCTATCAAAATCGATTGTCAAGGTAAGTGCTTCTTTCAGACCATTCCCTGCCGGCGGGGCTCGCGCCATCCAAAAGCGTTCTCAAAATGAACAAAATCAGCAGGCTTGCCCGGCTCCAGGTAGACGCTGATCACGTCGAAGCGCACCTGCGGAGCGGCATTGCCCGGCAGTTGCCGCACATATTGTCGTGCCAAACGGCGCAGCACATTGCGCTTATGGAGGTCGATTGCGGCTTCGGCGGGGTTCAGATCGCGGGCGGTACGGGTTTTGACCTCGAAAAAGCAGAGCATCGGCCCTTGCCAGGCCACCAGGTCGAGGTCGCCGGGTTGGTTGCCCGCCGACCATCGCCGCGCCACCACCGCGTAGCCCTTGCGCAGCAGATAAAAACAGGCGGCCTCTTCGCCCTCAATCCCGGTGAGCAGGTGGGCGGGCAGGTTGGCCGCCCGGCCGCGGCGCGCAGCGAGGGCATCCAAACCGGCCAGAGTTCGCTCCATCAATTCAGCGCGCATTTTTGGACACCCATTCCATCGCCAACCATTGTGGCCCGGCCGGGCAAGACGCGCAAATGAGGCTGAGAGGCAAATCGCCTCCGAGATAGCCCCATGAGGCACGCCGAGTAACTCGGCAACGGAACAAAAAGATATGGGCCGCGGAGATCGTATGATCTCCGCGGCCCATGTTGTTGGAAAGCGACAAAACTGCGCTGTCGATCAGACCGTTGCGGCCGCGACTGCGCTCAGCTCGTGCTCTTTTTCGGCCTGGGTCAGCGCCTCTTCCAGAATGTCGAGCGCCACGGTGGCCTCTTCCTTGCTGACGATAAGCGGAGGCGAAAGCCGCAGCGAGGTTTCTCCGCAGCCCAGCATGATGAGGCCGCGCTCGAAGGCCAGCATTTCGACGCGGTTGCGTAGTTCCACGGCCGGTTCGCGCGTCGCCTTGTCCTTGACGATCTCAATGCCGATCATCAGGCCGCGCCCGCGCACGTCGCCCACAGAAGCGTGGCTGTGCTTCCAACCGCGCAAACGCTCCAGCATGAATTCGCCCACGCTGGCGGCGTTGGCGATGGCCTCGCGCTCCAGAATGTCCATCGTCGCCAGCGCGGCAGCGATCGACACCGGATTGCCGCCGAAGGTGGACGCGTGCGAACCGGGCGCCCAGTCCATGATTTCGGCGCGCGTCATGCAAATGCCCAGCGGCATGCCACTGGCGATACCCTTGGCGATGCAGACGATGTCGGGCTCGACGCCCGAGTCCTCAATGGCCCACCACTGGCCGGTTCTTCCGCATCCGCTCTGCACTTCGTCCGCGACCAACAAAATGCCGTGACGATCGCAGATGGCGCGCAGCTCGCGCAGGAAGTTCGCGGGCGCGGGAACGAATCCGCCCTCACCCTGGATGGGCTCGATAAAGATCGCGGCCACTTCTTCCGGAGCCACGGTGGTCTTGAAGAGCTTCTCCTCGATATAGCGCGCGCACTCCAGGCTGAATGCCTCCTGCTCTTTCGCCCCGCCGGTGCAGCCGCGATAAACATAGGGATAGCGCACGTGCGTCACGCCCGGAACCAGCGGCGAAAAGCGGCGCTTCTGCTGCGGCTTGGAGCCGGTGAGCGAGAGCGCGCCCATGGTGCGGCCGTGAAACGCGCCGAAGAACGAGATCACCTGCTGACGGCCGGTGTGATAACGGGCAATCTTGAGCGCGCACTCGATGGCCTCGGCACCGGAATTGCCGTAAAAGAAGCGATGCGGGCCGGGCATGGGCGCCACGGCCGAGAGCCGCGTGGCCAGATCGGTAAGCAGCTCGTTGTAAAAATCGGTGCCCGAGATGTGGATCAGCTCGGCGGCCTGCTTCTGTATCGCCGCCACAACCTCAGGATGGCAATGGCCGGTGGAAACCACGGCGATGCCCGCAGCGAAGTCGAGAAACTCGTTGCCGTCGGAGTCCTCAATGCGCAAGCCGCGCCCTCGCTTGGCGACTAATGGGTAAGACCGCGTGTAGCTGGGCGAGATCAGGCGATGGTCGGCCTCAACGGCCGCGCGGGCCTTGGGTCCTGGCAGAGAACAAACGAGTTTGGGTCCGTAGTGTGCATGCAATTCTTTATTGGTCATAAAGCATTCTCCTCGGCAGATTCGGTTGTCGCGGCCGGCGCACCCTGGATATTGATGCGGCATGGCGCGGGATCCCGGCTCGTGGGATCATCTAATTCCGCGGGCCCCTTAGGACCCAATGCGGGCGAGGATCTTCGGCGGAGGGTAGTGCTAATCGCCGCCGAAGAGGCTAGGTCGTGTGCGGGTGGGAAGCACGCGCAAGTGGCGTCGCGGGCAAATGCCACGCGCGCGCGAACGCGACCAGCTCTTGGTGGCTGGCGGGTGTAGCGATCGCAATAGGTCTCGCGCTTTCATCAGATTTCCGCTCTTTTTCGAGCATAGCATGCAAAGACAGAGGAATTCTACGCAGGCAGAGGCCCCCCTTCGCTCTTCAGACTGGCCGTCTGGAGGTTGCAGGAAACGCGCCCAAACGCCTTAGATGGTTCAACCATGCTGGATTTACTGCGGCTTCTTCGTCAGGGCGTCGGGGGGAACCAGCGCCACCGGGGCGTCGTCCTCGAGCACCACCTGCCCTTGCTCGAAGGCCTTCAGCGATGCGTCATCCGCGAGGAAAGCCATCCAGCACGCGACGCCGCTCTTGAGCACGGCGCACACTGCCTCGAACTCTACTTTCCTGTCAGGACTGTTAAGGAAGTTGCCCGACGCGCGCTCAATCCAGATGGGGTGACTGCCCAGTGTGTAGGCGCCGTACACAGGATCGACAATATTAAAGCTCTTCTTCACGCCTTCCGCCATGCCCATGCCGACCCCGGGAAGATCGCTTTTGGGTCATCTGCTGGCCAAAGCAATCGAAATTCATGGTGACAATTTCAACGACCGAGGGCGGGTCGCCGCGGCGCGCCAAAAATGGCACCTGAGCGCACTCCGCTCCCTTCTTTTCCTCCGTACTCGTCACCTCACTCCCGACTTGCTGGCGTATGGCGGGAAGGCTCGGCTGCACATCGATCAGATTCCAGTCTGCCGGCAAACTGTAGCTGAAGCCGAGCGGATCTGTGTGAGTTTTTAAAGCGCTGGAAGCAGGCGTCTGCCCGGCCAAAGAAGCAGCGCAAAGAATGAGGAGCGCAGCAAAGATTGGATTTTTCATCGGCGCAAGTGTACCACTGCGGAATAACCTCCGCGCCGGGCATCGATCCGCCGCGTAGCGCAGAGCTTACTGGGGTTCGGGTACGAAGGAATGTGTGGAACCAGTCGGCGAAAGTCTCGCCGTCGAGCGTAACCGGAGCCCTCTCGAAGGCGCGCAAACTCGGCCAGTCGGTGGCCATGGTCATCCAACAGGCCGCACCCTTGGCCAGCAAGGTACAGGCGATCTCGAAGGTGAAAGCGTTCTCGGGATGGCCTTTGGGTGTTCCCTTGGCGCGCTCGATCCAGACGGCATGGCTGCCCAGTGTGTAGTTGCCCTGTACGGGATCGGTGACTTCAAACGTCTGCTTCAGACCCTCCGCGGCGCCGGCGCCAAAGTTTGCCAGATCGCCCGGCTTCATCGGTTGCCCATAGCAGGTAAAGGGCAGAGCCATCACCACGACGACTGAGGCTGGCGCGCCGTGCTTGGCGGTGAACACAACTTCCACGCAGGCGTCGCCCTTCTTGGTCCCCACGGCGTCGGGAAAGGGCACTGTGGGCTTGGCCACAGGAGGCGGAGCGACAAACTCCCAGTCGGAAGGCAGGGTGTAGTTGAAACCGACATCGCTGTCATCGATCTGGGCCGGCTGCGTCGCGGCGGGTGCGGCGGCAGGAGCGGGCGTTGCGGGTGTTGCGGATTGCCCGGGTGCTGCGGTCTGCCCTGCCGTTGGGACGGTCGTCTGCGCGACGAGCAGCACTGAACCCAGCAGAAATATGGCAGCGGCGAGGGCAACTTTCATGGGTTCACCTTCACTGGGCGTCAGTCTATCGCAGGGCTCACGCAAGCACAAGAATTATTCGCACGCCGGAATGGCCTATTTGAGCAGGAAGGCCGACGCCGCCGACACTACTCCGAACACAGAAAAAACCAGTCCCAGGTACCAGTAGATGCGGCTATGTGTGAGCAGCGTGACCGACGTGATGACCAGGCCAATCTCCAGCAGCGCCTCGCTCAGGTCGAAGCGGTCGGCGTGGGCTTCGGCTTCCTCCACCTTCTTTTCCGTCGCCTCAGCCTGCTCCTGTTCTTCTTTCAGATCGTCGACCCACTTCTTCTCATGATCGGCATAGCTCTTGGCGAGTTTGCCGGCTGCGTCCTTATCGGCAACACTCACCACGCCGAGCAGATCTGCGGCCAGCTCCGTATCATTGGCCCGAATTTTGTGCGCCTGATAATAGTTCCATTGATCGGTCGCCTGGTTCTGGTCGAGTACCGCCTCGGTTTGCGCGCGATGGCCGAGCACCGTGATCACGGCCACCAGTACGGCCAACACGCTCATGGTGAAGGCGACCGGCCGCAGCGACGATTCGTGCGCGCCGTGTTCCGCGTGTTCCTGCAATTCCTGGGCTTCGTTAGCTTCCATGGGCAAATGTCTTCTTCTCATTTGAATTTTGTGGGGCTGGGGAATTGACTACCGCTACCAGACCTATCTTACGATTCGCTGGGGGTTGCGCGCTAAGAATTAAGAGCTGCTTTTTGCATCCCGCCAGCGCGCTTCGTCAACGCCCCGCAGCAGGAGCCAGAGCATAAGTTCGAATTCAGCCAGAAAGCCGACCGGGAAGATCACTATTTTCGCGTGTTGCGCGACCGTGGGATTAAGGTACGCGAGCCATCCCAATCCGGCAACGGTCAGGGGCCAGCCGAGCCAGTGCGGCAGGAACCGTGATCGCAGGATCAGCACGCCCAGTAGCACGCAGTACGGCCCGAAGAACAGCAGCGAACTCCTGGCCGCGAGACCATGGTCCAGCTGCTTTAGCCCATCATTGATGCACCCTGCCAGACCGCACAGAGTCGCCGTCAGCGCCAGCAGCGGCTGTGCGCGGCGAAAGAGCCGGTATAGCAGAATTGTCGCCGTCGCGTACAGCACGGGCGCAAACCCGATCACGACAACGCCCGCCGGAAGCTTGAGGCTTTTCAGGAGCAGCCCAAGAATCGCCACTACAAAATAGCTCAGGTACACCACCCCAGTCGCACGAGCGTGTGAACGTAGATGCGCCTGTTGCGTGGTTTCGATCATGACTCTGCCCTTGAACGGTGCGTTCGCTCTGAAAAGTTGAAAGCTTATTTCCGCTTCCACCTGACCCCGTCCTTGGAGTCCTCAAGGATAACGCCTTTTTCAGCCAGTTCGTTGCGAATCTGGTCGGCGCGGGCAAAGTTGCGCGCTTGCTTGGCTGCGGTGCGCTCGGCCACCAGCGCTTCGATCGCCGCATCGGTCAGCGATTGCGCGGCAATCAGTTCGGGAGCGACTTCGCTCATCCGGCCTTCCCGCTCGGCCCATGCCAGCGCCTGCCGCGTGGGCTCAGCGTCGCGGTCCTCCAGCACGTCGAAGACGGCATCGAAATCCTTGAGCACGGGCAGCATCGCGTCGCGGTCGGCTGCGAACAGTTGTTCGTCGTCCATGGCCGTATTTGCCGCGCGCACCAATTCAAAAATCGGCGCCATCGCGTCAGCGGTATTCAAATCGTTGGCCAGCCCTGCAAAGTAATCTGCACGTGCCTTTTTTGTGGCCTCCTGCAACACGGGATTCTCGCCAGCCAAAAACTTCCCCGCATGCAGCCGCGCTTGGAACGTGCGCAGCCGGTCGATAGCTTTGGTCGCGTCGGTCAGGCTGTCGAAGGTGAAGTTCAGCGGATGGCGATACGGCACCGAGATCAGCGCCAGGCGGATGGCCGAAGCTTTGAATCCCTTCAGCAACAGGTCGCGCAAGGTGTAAAAATTCCCCTCGCTCTTCGACATCTTCTTGCCGTCCACGAGCAGGAAGCGCACGTGCATCCAATGCCGCGCGAATTGCTTGTGGGTCGCAGTCTCGCTCTGCGCAATCTCGTTTTCGTGGTGCGGGAACATCAGGTCTTCGCCGCCGCAATGCAGGTCGAAGCTCTCGCCCAGGTACTCCATCGCCATGGCCGAGCACTCGATGTGCCATCCCGGCCGGCCCGGCCCGATCGCCGTATCCCACGAAGTCTCGCCGGGCTTGGGCGCTTTCCACAGCGCAAAGTCGCGCGCCGAATCTTTCTCGTACTCGTCCACGTCCACGCGCGCGCCGTCTTCCATGCCGCTCAGGTCTTTCTTGCTCAGCTTGCCGTACTCAGGAAACGACTTGAGCTTGAAGTACCACGAGCCATCTTCAACTTTATAAGCCGCTCCCGCCTCGGCCAGTTTTTCAATCAGCTCCACCATCTGCGGAATGTGCTCGGTAGCGCGCGCAATCTGCTCCGGCCGCTCCACGCGCAGCGATTCCAGGTCCTCGAAAAACGCGGCAATGTACTGCCTGGTGTACTCGCCGATCGGGATTCCCGCTTCCACCGAGTTGCGGATGATCTTGTCATCCACGTCGGTAATGTTCATTACGTGGCGCACGGGCACGCCGATCAGGCGGAGGAAGCGCCGCAGAATGTCAATTTGCAGGAACGTGCGGAAGTTGCCGATGTGGCCGTAGTCGTAGACGGTAGGCCCGCACGCGTACATGCGCAGCGCCTTGCCGTCGGCGGGCTCGAGCGCATCCAGTTGTCCCGTGAGGGTATTGAAAAGGCGGAGGGTCATCGCTTCCAAATAGTACGGCTTGCGCATGGTGGATACGATCCTCCATGTCTCGCTCTACTCGATTTTAACAAGCGCAGCGCGGCAGGCCATCTTGAAGCACCCCGAAAGGGACGACTTCGCGGCCGAACCGCTCTATCCCATCACCGCCGCTGTCGCCGCGCCGAAAAACACGATGATCAACCACCATCCAAACACCGCGATGTAACCGGTGCTGCGCTTCACGCCGGCCACCGTAGCCACGCCGATACTCATCAGCACCAACGTCCAAATGGTCACCACATCCAGCGAAGTCGCCAGCGCATACAGCGCCTTGGCCGTGTCGATGGGATCCAGAAACGCGCCCAGATTGGTGGGCGCAAAGTTCTTGATGTTGAACGACTCCGGCGCCATGCCCGCGTAAATCACCGCGGTTCCCAGCAGCACCTTCACCACTTGCGGAAGCCACGCGTAGTACATCAGCGCAAACAAGTCTCCAAACTTCGCCTTGCCCCCGAATCCAAAATTGATGGTGCCCAACAGAACGGCGGCAAACACCACTGCGTACAGCATCTGGAACGCGGGCCCGGCAATGAACATCACCTTGGTAAATCCAGTCCGAAACTGCATTCCCTTTTCCCTTTGTTCCGGGGTCGCCTTCGCCATCTGCTCCTGGGCCTGCGGATCCATCGTGATCTGGTTTTCCACGGTCTGCCGGATCCCGATCTTCTGCACCACGGCTCCAAACAGGATGTAGCTCGACAACGCCAGCACAATCAACGGCAGCCACCAGCTCCGGTTGCCGCGCCGGATGTCGTCAAACGTCTTCGAGGGCGCCGTAAATGTGTCCGCCACGCGCTGCCACTGCGTCAACCCCGTGGCTGCCGCCGGTTGAACTCCCATATTGCTCATGATTCCCGCCTTTCTAGTCTGCCTGGAATGCTTTTGCCCGCGATTGTACCTTCGGCGCGCGTCAGTGATCGAATAATTTTTTGGCTGGCAAGTGGGCCGGCTCCTCTACGATCGCAAACTTGCCAAATCTACCAGCTTTTTCGGCAAAAGCATTTCTTTGATCTCGCAAGTTGCATCGGGAGCGATACAATTTGCTGCAACCGGGGCCGAAAAACCAGATTCCGATTCAGCTGGACACACCATGGTCAAATTCCATGTTCTGTTTGTTTCCGGGGCCGTTCTCGCATGCACGGCTGCACGCGCAAACGCCGCACCCGCGCCTCCACCCGTGGTGAGCAACAGCACGGTCACCATCTCCGGCCCGGGCATTGGCGGAGCCACCAAAACCTGCTCCCTGCCCTTCATGAACAACTTCGCCAACAAAGGCGACTGGTACGTGCTGCCGGACGACGCGCACGCCGCCTTCTTTGTCGCCGACAAGTCGCTTTACTCGCAGTGCAGTGTCGAGATCCTGCTCAACGGAGCGCAGAAGACCTTCGTCATCACCAGCGCCAACGATCTGGCTTCCGGCCATAAGACCGACCAGGCGTTCGGCGTCATGGTCGGCGACGGGCACAGCGACAAGACGTTCTCCACCACCGATCCGGGCGACACGGTCACCGTCATCGTCACCAAAATGGACATGCTCAACTTTGAAGCCACTTTTTCAGGAACGATGACGGAAGTGGGCATGATGGAGCGCGACGGCCACGAAGCGCATCGCGTAACGGTCAGCGGCGTCATCAGCCTGCACCGGACAAGCGCGCCTTCGCCCATCAACGCCGGCAACTGGACCGCCTGCGATCCCATCGTCCACGACTGGCTCAACCAGGCTCAGAATCGCGCCTCGTCCGATTGCGAGGTCAAGTTCGATCACCACCTCGAGATCGCGCTCGACGCCGCCTTCTCGCCGATGGAGTCGGCCTTCACGGCTTCCGAGTGGCAGATCGTCAACAAGCCTGACCCCAGCGTGCTGTTTGATTCCGCACCGCGCGGTTCGGAAAAGGAACCGTTTCACGGCCAGGGATTCAAGCTCACCATGACGGTGGATCCAAACTCGGCGCAGGGCCAGCAAGCCATGGCGGCGGCAAACACGCCCGATCCCATGATGGTCAAGATGATGGAGCTGATGAAAGAGGGCAAGTACGCCGAGGCCCAGGAATTGCAGAAACAGCTTGATGCAAAGTTAAAGAACGCCCCGCCGCCGCCCAGCACCAGGTTGACCGTCCAGGTCAGCTTCAACTCTTCCGCCAGGGAGCTGATCAACTTCCACGGAGCCTTCAGCGCTTCCGCACTTCCCGGCGGAGGCACGGTGCTCTATCTGCCCGCCATGCAGGGATTAGGCGGCGGATCTGGCGGCGACCCCGGCACCTGGGTTCTGCTTGGCACCTGGAGCCAGCCCACAGCCACGCACCTCGACGGAGAAACCACCAAAGTCATCACCAAAGCGCAGCTCAATCCCTCCGCGCCGCGCCTCTCCATTCAAAACATCGCCGTCTATCTCAACTGCGACCGCGATCTGGCAGCCAAGGCGATCCTGGCTATCGATTGGAGCCAGCTACGCGCGCTGCTTGCCCATTAGCGATTGCGGAGCGCGCGACGCGGGCCTTCAATATGCAGACCCAGCACAACAGAGAACGCCTCTCCCGCACTATTCTTAATCTGGTTAATGGCTGGTGGCTCCGCTGTCATTACTGACCATGAGGCTCGAGACGTTCACTGGCTCGAAGTCCGAGAGCGTAAGACTTCTTATGCACGAGAGATCATCATTGTTCCAGCGAGCATCGGGAGTGCCGATCAGCCCTCCGCTGTCTCCATTGTCGGCCAGGATAATTCCATAGTTCCGAAATGCGGTGATGATAATGGCCGCTTGCGGACTTGTGGCGGCGCAAGTGGGAGTCGCGACGGAAGCCTTCAGCCGGTAGATCTCTCCAGCCGCTCCGGACATGCTGCAGCTTACTGGGGGAGAAGATTGCGAAATCTCCGATTCCGTGGGAATATTCGCCCCGCCCGTAGCCGTGCAAGACCCCACGCCCGCTGTTTGCGTAGCGGGCCAGACCCAGTAATTCAACATATGGTTGAGCGTGAATCGGATGGGATGCTGAATCGTGCCGTTCGGCGCAGCTGGGTGTGCCCGTTCCAATGACCTCATCCGCATTGGCCAGCAGTGGGCCTACCGGCAGCCCGGCGGCATCGGATGTTCCATTCCCTTGGGTCGTCAGGTTATTTGAAGCTACGTTGGGCCAAAGTGCATTCGAGGAATCGGTCCAGGGACCGTCCTCGTAGATTCCCTGCCACATTTCGTAAAGTGCAGGGTTGTTTCCACCGCCGGCCTCCAGGTAGACCAGAACGTGCATGTCTCCGCCCGTGTTCACCGCGTTGGCGGTGCCTTCGACCGGAGCATACGCTGGAATCGGTCCGGAAGTGAAATAGGATTGATACAGAGTGGTTGAAACCGACACGTCCGGCTGATTGTAAGGAACTTCGATGGCCGGTATTCCATTGGGAAAGTTAGCGTACTCATCACCGAAAAATGGCTTGACCGTCTCCGTCAGATAACCGCTGTACATAGGCGCCGCGGGGGAAGTGTCCACGGGCAAGCCGGTCGTGGCCGCGTCCACTCGATGATGAAAGATAGAAGTTGATGGGAAGATTTTGGCGAGGAACGCGTTGCTACCGTTGATGGCGAAGCTGATCTGCTGAGTCGCTTGTGCGCCTGCCGAGTCCTTAACGACAAATTCGGGAATGTAGGTGCCTTGACCGCCGATCAGCGAGCTGCTGATGTTCCCCGTATTTGCATTGAGAGACATCCCCTCCGGCAATGGAGGATAGTCGATTTCATCCGTGCTGAGCGAATACGTATAGGGCGGAGTGCCGCCGCTTGCGGTTATGGTGCAGCCGGCATACGCCGCGCCTTGTGTTCCGCCTGGGCACGAAGTAGTGGTGATCGTCAATGGACCGCCAGAGGCCGTCACAGTGACCTTTGCCGTCGAAGTTGTTGAGCCGGCCGCATTGGTAGCAGTCAACGTGTAGGTGGTCGTCGCTGTTGGGCTCACGCTCGTTGAGCCACTCGCTAATGTGGACGTGAACGTTCCGGGCGTGATGGCGATACTGGTCGCGCCTGCCGTCGTCCAACTCAGCGTGCTGCTGAAGCCCGAAGTGATACTTGTGGGGCTCGCTGTGAACGAGCTGATCGTTGGTTTGCCAGCCGTCGTTACCGTAATGGTAAGCGTAGACGTGGCGGAGCCGGCCGCATTGGTGGCAGTCAACATGTAGGTAGTCGTCGCCGTTGGGCTCACGCTCGTTGAACCGCTCGCTGATGTGGACGTGAATGTTCCGGGCGTGATTGCGACACTGGTCGCGTCAGTCGTCGCCCAACTCAGCGTGCTGCTTGTACCGGAGCCAATGCTCGTAGGAGCCGCCGCAAAAGAAGTAATTGCCGGTGCTGAGTCTGGTCCAGAGGATGAGTTCGACATTATCGCCGAGTTACAACCCGCTAGCCCAACACAGGCAAATAGAATCAGCACCATCGCGCAGGGAGTCAGTCCGGAAGCTATGAGGCGTCGAGTGTCGAGTCCACTTCCGCAAAATGAGCCAGCTGAGTCCATGCGATCTCCGTTGCCGGTGGTCGATGGCATCATCCTAGCAACACCGCGCTCTCCGCAGAGCCTGTTTCAAGAGCTTCATGGGTCTCAGGGCATGACCTTAGTCATGACGAAAATGGTCGGAAAACCAACGGCATTGCGGTTTCATCGACAAGGAGCGTTGGATAGGTCCCGGAAAACGCAGCAGGGTCCGCGAGCGCGGTCGTGCGCAGTCGGCCAGCAATTCGGAGCCTGGTCCCGCAGTCCCTGGACCCCCGCCCCAGCTTTCACCCGCGCCACTGCCGCCCGCCCACTTACACCCTTTGTGCTAGTCCAAATCCTCGCCGGACGTGACAAACTGAAGTTTGGCGCCAGGTCAAATCGACGCAAGAGGCGAGGGAAGAACATGGCGATGCCAGAAGTAGATAAAGGTCAATTAGAGGCATTACGGGATCGGGTCGAAATGGACTTCCGCCGCGTGGAAGATGAATACCGCCGCGCGGAAGAGAACTATCGTAGGTCGGAAGAGAACTACCACCTCGATATCGCAGCTATTGAACATCTCCAACGCCGGTTCTTCGGCGCCCCGAGCAGCACTCCCACCAGCGAATACTCCAGGGGCAGCGGGTTAAACATCGAACCTCTAGCCTCGATACAGCCTTCGCAGCCCTCGCAGCCCGTATCGGCGGCGAAGGCCAATGAGGAATGGGAGATCTTCAAGTCAGTCCATAAGTAGGACTGATATATACGGGACTTCCGTTTTGCTTCCCGGCCGGGTTCTCCATCCTGGCTCTGACAGGGTCACCAGCACCCAAGCGAGAAGTGTGTAATTTGCTGCAAAATGCGGTCCTGGACGTCGTTTTTGGGGGCTGTTTTTCACGTTTTGTATGCCTGGAATAGGACATCGCGCCGCGATTTGATCGGTTGGGATAGGACTTTTTCCCAAGATATGTCGGTCTGGAAGCGGACATTTCGTCGCAACGCAGCACTTTCGCTCAGGATGTAGTGCTGCAGGCTGACAGAAATCGTTCGATTGGTCGGGCTGCAGGCCGACATTTGGCGCGAGATCGCGGAACGGTTTCTGATCCTCGATCCCGGTTCTCTTGCAATACACTCATCTCTACGACTACTTCTCCGCGAAGGAAGCTACTCCTTTGAGAAAAATCACCTTTTTTGCTCCTGCCGCTGCCGCGCTGCTCGCCCTGCTCCCCGCTCTCCACGCCCAGAAGCTGCAACTGACGCCGCAGACCAAGGCTCCGGCGCCCGTTTCGCTTGAGGACCGCAAAAAGGCCCTCAGCGATCTCTTTCATGAGTACTGGGAGGACCAGCTCAAGCACGATCCCGAGTTTGCCTCGTCGCTCGGCGATAAGCGCTACAACGACCAGACCAGCGACTATTCCGTGCAGGCGGTGAATGATGGGCTGGCGCGGGAGCAGAAGTTCCTGATGCGCCTGGTGGCCATCGATCCCACTGGGCTCAGCGACCAGGAAAAGATCAGCCAGGACCTGCTTATCCACGAATTCGAAATGGACCAGGAGGGTGCGGAGTTCAAGGACTGGGAGATGCCGGTGAACCAGATGGGCGGCATCTACAGCGACTACCCGCAACTGGCGGCCGAGCTGGACTTCTCCACGGTGAAAGATTACGACGATTGGATTGCGCGCCTGCATGCACTGCCCACGGCCTTTGCGCAGGTGACGGAGAACATGTCGATCGGCATCGAGGACGGGCGCGTGCCGCCGAAGTATCTGTTGGAAAAGGCGCTCGATCAGGTAAAGGATCTGGCCAACCAGAAGCCTGAAGACTCGCCGCTCGCGCTGCCGCTCAAGTCGTTTCCGGCAACGATTCCCGCCGCCGAACAAACGCGGATCAAGACCGCAATGCTGGATGTGATCACGAAAGAGGATCTGCCTGCGTACCTGCGCTTCGCGCGTTTCCTTGAAGTGACTTACGTTCCTGCGGGCCGCGACAAGCCCGGCATCGATGCCCTTCCAGATGGAAGGAGGTACTACCAGTTTCTGATCAAGCAGACCACGACCACCGACCTGACGGCCGATCAGATTCACCAGATCGGCCTGGATGAAGTGAAGAAAGACGAAGCCGAGATGCTGGCAATTGCGCAGAAGCTCGGTTTCCAGGACCTGAGGAGTTTCCGCGAAAGTCTGAAAAGTAATCCCAAGCTGCACCCGGCTTCGGGCGCGACCCTACTCGATGCCTATCGCGGTTACCTGAAGCCGATGCAGGCCAAGCTGCCTGAACTTTTCGGCACGCTGCCGAAGGCGCCGTTCGAAGTGGTCCCGGTGCCCGAATACGCTGAGAAGACTTCGGCGCCCGCGTACTATCAGCCGGGCACGGCAGACGGCAGCCGGCCGGGACGCTTATTTATCGACACCTACAACGCCACGGGGCGCAATTTGTATGGCGTGGAATCCATCGCCTATCACGAAGGCATTCCCGGCCATCACCTGCAGATTTCGATCGCGCACGAGCTGACGGGGATTCCGGAGTTCCGCAAGTACGAGCGATACACGGCTTACACCGAGGGGTGGGGACTGTATGCCGAGCGACTGGGCAAAGATGTGGGCTTTTACCAGGACCCCTACTCCGATTACGGCCGCCTGGAGGCGGACATCTGGCGTGCCATCCGCCTGGTCGTCGATACCGGCGTCCACAGCGAAGGCTGGACCCGCGAGCAGATGGTGCAGTATTTCCACGACCACTCCAATGTGGATGAGACCAGCGTGCAGGCCGAAACGGATCGCTACATTGCGTGGCCGAGCCAGGCGCTGGCCTACAAAATCGGGCAGTTGAAGATTCTGGAGCTGCGCGACAAGGCGCAAAAGGCGCTGGGGCAGAAGTTCGACATCCGCGCCTTCCACGACCAGGTGCTGGACGCGGGCGCATTGCCGCTGGACGTATTGGAGCAGCGCATCGACGCGTGGGTGACGAAAGTGCAGGGACCGGGGAACGGGCATTAGGGCTCAGAAAACAGAGATCAGGGGGCAGGATTTGAGGGGCTGCGGGGAGTTACACCAATATATTCAAGTCGATACGCGCGGTTGGTTGGAGCCAAGGCAAAAGCGTAGCTCATTCGTATGAGCACGGCTGCCGAACGTTGGTCGCTCATGCCCCAATGGTGTTATTGACTGGCCCGAATGTGGACACTAGTGTCCCAAATAACTGCCATGATTCATGTCAGACGGCGTTTGTTGCTCCACCTGAGACCGAGCTGGAAACGTTACCGCCGCGGGCTGGCCTGAGGGTGCAGACCTGTTCGTGCCGAAAGTGAGCCATGTTTACCAGCCTGCTCCAAGCCACCATTGTTGCCACAGCCGCGCTTTACTTTTTCTATCTGTTGGTCACCATCCACCAGCGCCGGAAGTTCGCCTGGGAATTGCTTGCGTCCAAATTCATGCCAGTGGGTCGCGACCGGGAGCAATGGCATCAACTTTGTTTGGATGGAGGGCAGACGGCTACGTGGGAGAGATGGAGAAGCATGCAGAGCGCCGGCCTGTGGTCGATGTACGTGAATTCCGGAGTCATGCTTGAGATCGCAAATTTTGTAGATCAAAACTGCACGGGGATTGATCCGCAGGTTCTTGCGGCCTTACGGAGCGACGCCATGCAGATTCGCACCTGCTCGCTGATGCAGATTACGAAATACACTTGCAGCCAGGTGAGCGAATATACGATTGGGAATGCGGCCAACGCGGCGAAATGCTACGCCGACATGTTGTCCAGGACGGCGCAACTGCTTGAGGGAATCAAGATCGAGGAAGCTCTCGGCTTCGCCAACTCGATCTGATCACGCGGTTCTCGCTCTTGAAGCTTATAGCTGTGAAGATAATGTCCGCTTAGAAGCGGACATTATTTTTGCAAAATGACTGCCTGCAGCCCGATCCATGCAATGATTTTTTGCGGCTCATAGCCAGACATTCTGAGCGGAAAATCAGTTTTACCGAGAACGTCCGCCTACAAGCCTGCGAAGAAATGAAAAACTGCCATTAAAACGGCTTTCGGGGCGCGTCTATGCATGTTTTTGCACGCATTTGCGCAGGTCGGTCGAGGGGGCCCTGCCGCATCGCCGCCCGTCGCCTCTCTTACTTGGTGGCGCTTCCCCGCGCTGGCGGCATGTGTGCGAGTTCTCCCACGGCCGCGCCATACTCCACGTACCGCTTGGGGCAGATGCCGACGGCGTACTTGAAGTTCAACAGCGCCTGCGCGGGATTCTTATGAATCAACTGATCCTCGCCGATATAAAACTTGGTCTCGCATTCCTGATCGCTGTCCTTCAACGGGTCGGGGTCGAGCGACGCCGTAACGACGCCCGCCTCGTAGATTTGCCCCAGAAAATATTGCAGCACCGGCGCCGGCCACGCCGTCATCGACACCTTGGCGGCGCGCTGGGCAAAATCGGCACTATCGTTTTTCCCCTGCCGCATCCGCGCCATGTGCAGCCATAAAAGCGAATACGCATACCTGGGGCTCAGGTCGGATGCGGCCTGGAGCTCCTGTTCCGCTGCCGCATAGTTGCCGAGCATGTAATCGGTGTATCCCAGCCCAAACTGCGCCGATAGAGACTTGGGATCGACCCCGACGATGGTGGCGAAACTGCCCCGCGCCAGAAACCAGTTCTGCATCTCGAAGTTTGCCGAGCCCTGTGCCGCATAGGCGCTCTCATCCCCCGGCTTCGCAACCAGAGCCTGCGCGCAGTCGGCGAGGGCCAGATCGTACTTCGCCTCCGACATATAGGATCCCGCACGGCTCACCAGCACCTTCTCCGTCTCCGGCCTCAGTTGCGCCCCGGCTATGACCTCGGGCGGCGCGGCAAGCACGGTGGTAAAGTCTGTGATGGCCAGGTCGTACTGCCCCATCAGGTCGTAGGTCTTTCCGCGCGAATAAATCGTGAAAATTTCTCCCGGAATCAGCTGCAACGCCCGGGCATAATCCTGCATGGCCAGAGCGTACTGCCCGGATTCCCGGTATCCATCGCCCCTGGACTCGTAGTTCGATTCCATTTGGCTCGGCGTCTGGTTTGGCGTGTTCAAAAGCGTGGTACAGGCGGCAATCTTCTGCGCCGGCGTTCCTACGACGCAGTTGGCTATCAGATCGTCGGTCGGGCTGGTGGTTTGCGCCACCGCAACGCCCGCCGCCGCGAACAGGAGTCCCACAGTAATTGCCCGTTGAAACATGGTCATACACCCTCGCATCTGCCTGCCCGTTCGCTTTGGGAAGAAGCCGTGGCGGCTGAACTCTGGATTTCGGTTTTGGTTCTCCGGCTCGCCGTCATTATATCCAGTTGCGGGCTGTTGGCTGGGAATTTCGGTGGCGGGTCGGATTTAATAAAACGGTCGCGCAGGGGCTAAAGCCCGCTCAGTTTTTGCCGTAATTTCGGCGCTGCTGAAAGCCGCGCCCCGATACGAGACACAGCAAATCAGAGCACTACCCGCTGCGCCCGTTGAGGAAAAGACACCTCCCAGCGTGATATTCTTTCGAGTTCCCATTCAGGGCGGGTGATGCCGCCTATCTATTGTTGCCAATGCGGCTCACGCAGCGGCTGGAGAGGGTTTTTATGAAGCGTTTTGTTGTTCTGATTGGCGTACTTTTTGGATTTGGATGCGGGTTGCATGCGCAGGCCCCGGCGCCTGTG
Source organism: uncultured Acidobacteriota bacterium (assembly GCA_963713675.1). GTDB lineage: Bacteria > Acidobacteriota > Terriglobia > Terriglobales > Acidobacteriaceae > Telmatobacter. Next base: position 610,207 of record CAVQMV010000031.1, on the reverse strand, counting down.
GATGTGAACGTGTGCGACGTGGTGAAGAGCCCGGCGTCGTTCGATGGCAAGATGGTTCGCATTAAGGGCACGGTGGTGGCCGGGTTCGACGAATTCGTGATCAAGGATGCAACCGACCCCAACTGCGGATTCCAGGTGAACGCGATCTGGCTTTCCTACCCACAAGGATCGAAGGCCAAGTCCGGCCCGGCGGCGATTGTGACCGCGCAGCCGGCGCACAACTTTGCCGGGACCTTGAAGACCGCGGCGCGCACGCCGGTGACACTGGACAAGAGCAAGGACTTCAAACAGTTCGACTCGCTGCTGGCGCAGACGCACCAGAAGGGCGCGGACATGTGCCTGGGGTGCGCGCGCTACGAGGTGACGGCGACGCTAACAGGACGCCTGGATACCGTGGCCGATGCGACGATGAAGCGCGATGCATCGGGCAAGATCGTGGGCCTGGGCGGATTCGGCAACATGAACGCCTATCCCGCGCGGCTGGTGCTGGCATCGGTATCGGACGTGACGCCGAAGGAGATCGACTATTCGAAGACCGACGCGATCACGAAGGGCGATGCGGGGATAAGCGCGCCGCCAGGCTCGGGCGGCGGAGGCGAATTCGACGATCCTTTTGCCGTGGCAGTGCGGCTGGCGGGGCATATGGGAGCCGGTCCGGCGGGCGATCAGGCCAAGGCGGACGTTGGGCTATTTCCCAAGCCGAAGGAGCAGAATGGCGTGAACGTTGTTATGGGCGGAGTGGGCAACGAGGCTATGCCCGATGGCCCGGGCACAAAGGATTCTCCGGACGGCGTGCTGTACAACTGCGTCTTCAACCGGGACCACTTGCAGGGTAACGCGATCGTGTATGCGCTGTTCCATATCGGCCACCACATTTCGGATATGCGCAGCCCGAAGGCTGCAGACCAGGATTCTCCATTTTTGATTGACGAGAACAACGCCTGGGTGATCACTTCGGTCGCAGCCATCGTATCGGGCCAGAAATACCTGACATTGCCCGGCGGATACCTGTTCTACAACGCCGCGTGGCCGATGGATGCGCGCGAGGACAAGATGGAAGCGGCGCTGAAGGACTTCCTGGCCAACGAGGCGCTGTTGAGCCACTAAGCCCAGCGCAGCATTGGATTGGAGAAGGGCGCTGGCCGAATATGGCCGGCGCCTTTCTGCCTGCGGCAGACCGCAAGAAGCCCGCGCGAAGGGCCCGGCGGACGCGTATCCTTGAATCTGCACCACAATTTATGTCGAGACCCTATGCGGGGGAAAAGAGAAAAAATGGCTGAGATCGCCGTGGAGGCGCCGGAGATTCCGGCGCAGTTGCCGAAAGTGCGCATGGCTGTGCTGGGCGCCGGCAAGATGGGCGGCATTCTGCTGCAGGCATTCTTGAAAGAGAACCTGTTTGCGACCGACAAAATTCACGCCACCGTGGGCCACGCCGAGCGGGCGCTGGCGCTGAGCACGCAGTGGGGCGTGGACGTGAGCACGAACAACCTGGAGGCCGCACGCAAGGCCGACCTGATCCTGATCGGCGTAAAGCCGTTCCAGGTTCCGGATCTGATTGCGGAGATCAAGCCCGCGCTGACGCCGGCCAAGATGCTGGTGTCGTTTGCCGCATCGGTAAAGACGCGCGCCATTGAAGAGGCGGCGGGCATGGAGATTGCCGTGGTGCGCGCCATGCCGAATACGCCTTCCGCGCTGGGCGCGGGAGTGGCGGCGCTGTGCCGCGGGCGCTTTGTGAAAGACGACCAGATGGAGCTGGCCGAGCGGCATGTTTGAGACCGTGGGCCGGACTGTTCTCGTGGATGAGAAGCACATGGACGCGGTGACCGGGCCTCTCCGGCTCGGGGCCGGCGTACATCTACATCATTATTGAGGCGCTGGCCGAGGCGGGCGTGAAGGTGGGCCTGCCGCGCGACACTGCCACGCAACTGGCCGCGCAAACCGCTTACGGCGCAGCGAAGATGGTGCTCGAGACCGGCTACCACCCGGCGCTGCTCAAGGACGCCGTGACTACGCCCGCGGGATGCACGATCGACGGCATTCTGGAACTGGAAGAGGGCGGGCTGCGCGTGACGCTGATCAAAGCCGTGATGCGGGCGACGGAGCGGGCGCGGCAGTTGGCGGCGGGATAAGTACAGGGAGTAGGGAGTAGCCAGTAGGGAATAGAAAGCGTGTCGCTTAGCAAGGAGGAGCGATGAACATTCATGAGGGCGCAGGAAGAATGAAACGCGCGGGACAGTTGTTGGTTCTGGTCCCGTCGACGATCGTCATATTACTGGCTTTGGTGGCAACACTGGCGGCAGGATTCCGAGGTTACATTGGCTTTGTAACGATCCTTGCCGTTCTTGCGCTCTACATGGCGGTTCCGGGAGGCGCACTCTGGCTCGCCGCCTGGATAGTGGAGGGGTTCGCCAAGGAGCCCGACTGAGGTCATGATTTGAGCGCTTTGCCGATTCAACGCCCAACCTGGCTTCCTAAATACCTGCCGGAACTTGACGGGCTGCGCGGCCTGGCGATTCTTGCGGTCGTCCTCTATCACTGCAATCCGCGGCTCCAGGGCACCTGGATCTACTACGCCTCGCTCTGGGGATGGGCCGGGGTCATTCTTTTCTTCGCTCTCAGCGGCTTCCTCATCACATCCATCCTGCTCACCACGCGCGACAAGCCGCGCTACTTTCACAACTTTCATGCGCGCCGGGCGCTGCGCATCTGGCCGGTCTACCTCCTGCTGCTGGCCGTGGTCTATCTGAATGCGCCCTGGTTCATCGGCCCCAGCGTGTGGGAGGCGATCAAGACCGCGCCGTGGCTGGCTTACCTCTTTTGCGTGCAGAACCTGTTTCATCTCACGCTGCCGCCGGCGCATCGGGCCCACCTGGGCGCTGGCCATCGAGGAGCAGTACTACTTTGTGTGGGCGCCGCTGGTGCGCTTGCTGCGCCGGCCGTGGATGCTGGCGCCGCGCTGGTCAGCCACGCTGGTCGCTTCGCCGCTGGTGCGCCACGCCAATCTGCATTGGATGACGCCGACCCACACGCTCATTCATCTGGACGGCATTGCGTGGGGCAGCCTGCTGGCCATCGGGCTGCATACCCTGCCGCTCAGCCGGCGCGCGTGGCTCTGGATGGGCCTGGGCGGATTGGTGCTGGGATTTCTGGCGGCGGGCACAGTCGCCGGCGGCACGGCGTATCTTGATTCCGCGCTGGCCGTGGGTTTTGCCGGAATGGTGCTGGCGCTCATCGCATCCACCGGCGCGCGCAACCCCGTGAACGCGGTGCTGCGCTGCGGGCCGCTGGCTTTTTATGGCCGCATCAGCTACGGCCTCTATATGATGCACATCTCGGTCTTCATTTTCATCGGTTCGTTCGACGCGACGATGGACCGTCACGGTTACGGGATCGCGGGCAATCTCGCCGTCGTTGCCATGCGCCTGCTTGTGAGCACGCTGGTGGCGGCGGCGCTCTGGTACGGATTCGAATCGCAGATTCTCAAATTGAAGAAGCATTTTTGAGACCGACAGCAAAGTAGGCCCCGGCTCAACGCCCGGATTCGCGCCATGAATGAGGGTGCGGTATCCTTTTCTGTCCTGATCAAGGAGAGTCCGCCATGATCCGTAATCCTGTGCTTATTTGTCTTTGTGTCTTCGTCTGCATCCCGGCCTGCGCGAGCGGACAAACCGCGCCTGCCGCGGTTGCGCCCGTGACAACCATTCACACCAGCTCCGATCTGGTCGTGGTGGATGTGGTGGCGAGCGACTCGCAGCAGAACCCGGTGCATCAGCTCACTGCCGCGGACTTTACGGTGCTCGAAGACGGCAAGCCGCAGACGGTAAAGTCCTTCGAGGAGCATGCGACCAGCACGCCCGCGCCCCCGCGCGCCGCTCAAGGAGAATTGCGGCGCTGCCGCCGCATCGTTACACCAACTGTCTCCCCTGTACCCGCCACTGGTGTGGTGAACGTGCTGTTGCTCGATGCGTTAAACACTCCCATGGATGCGCATCAGGCAGAAGCGCGCAAGGAGATGATCGATTACCTCAAAGAGATTCCTTCAGGCACGCCCATCGCGATCTTCACCCTGGCCTCGCGGCCTGCAAATGCTGACCGGCTTTAACTACCGACGCCGCTAGAATTTACCCTGGCCAAGGTGATGAAGAGCAAGGCGGCTTCATCCTCGCATTCGGTGGTGTCTCGAAGACAGGCCAACTCGGCGCAGTCGGCCTGACGAGGAGATGCTGGCTATGATGGAGCAGAGTTAGTCAACAATCCCCAGCGCCGAGGTCGTGTGGCGAGATCGAGCAATTCGAACAGGACTTGACGGCTACATTCAAACCAATCTCCGCGTGCAGGTCATTCCCTGGATGCGCTGCAGCAATTGGCGCGCTATCTTGCCGCCATTCTCCGGCCGCAAGAATCTCATCTGGTTTTCCGGATCTTTTCCCATCACCATCGAACCGAAGAACGACGGCTACAGGAATCCGGGGAGGAATGTGCAGGATTTCGGCGACGGGATCCGGAAGGCGAGCGATCTGCTGACGGCAGCGCGCGTAGCGGTCTATCCGATTGATGCGCGAGGCATCATGACAGCGAGCACCGTGGATGTCTCGCTATAACCCATCGTCTCGAACGGAATGAGCGTAAACGCAACGGGACAGCTTACGGCGGCGCACAAGCAACAAAATGTCAGTCACGATTACACGAACTTTCTGACGCAAACCGGGGAAGAAGACCAATCCATCGCGACCATCGCCCAGGAAACCGGCAGCAAGGCGCGTTATCAATACGAACGATCTGAAGGCGGCGGTGGAAAGCGTCATCGAAGACGGCTCGAGCTATTACACCATCGCCTACGTCCCCCCTTCAGCTGAAACTGGACGGCAGCTTTCGCAGAATCAAAGTGACTCATGGATCAAGGCGGAGACAAGCTGGCCTACCGCAACGGCTACTACGCCGATCCGGGTTATGGACCTGGTAGCGGCGCGCAGAATCCCGGAAGGCGCGCGACTGGTCACTGCGGCCATCCTGCACGGAGCGCCACCCGCGACGCCGATTCTGATGACGGCGCGGGTGTTGCCGGCGACCGACCCGCTGCTGAAGAACGCCAATCTGCCCACTGATCCGGCGGGAAAGATGGCTGCGAACCTCAAAGGCATACCGCAACTCTACGTGGTCGATCTCGGCATCGATCCGCGCGGCATCGCCTTTAGCGATGCAGCCGACGGCGGACGCGACGCCCGGATCGAGTTCCTGCTAGTGGGTTATGACGCCCAGGGCAACCGCGTGAATTACCAGGATCAGACCCTGAGTATTGCGCTGAAAGCAAAGCAATTTGAGAGCGTGATAGCGAATGGCTTGCACGCACGCATGTTCCTCGATCTGCCGGCTGGGCCCGGTTTTCTGCGTATCGCTGTGCAGGATTTCAATGCAGGTCGCGCCGGATCGCTGGAAGTTCCGGTTGCGGTTACCGCGAAGTGAACCGCGAAGCTTCGCCGGGATTTGGCTAGTGGGTCGATTTCAAGGAAACCATCCCTCAGGGGCTAAAGCCCGCGCTCATTTTGCGGCCCTCCGGCACGAGTGAACTCGTGCCTCCTTCGCTTCGTGCCTTCCTGAAACCTTCAGGGGCTAAAGCCCCCGTTCGTTTCATGATGGATTTCGGCGCCGCTGAAAGCCGCGCCCTGATACAAGGCCTGTGCGCTGAAGTCGTGCTTTCCACATCTCAGAATCGAGATGTGGGGCCCCAGTCTTCGTGTTGCGGTGAGCAGGGGAGGTTAAGGTCCATGCAGACTCCGGAATTTCGCCGATTGAAAACGTCCCTCAGGGGCTAAAGCCCCCGCTGGTCGGTTGGCATTTATGGCACGACTTAAGTCGTGCCCTTTCACGACGCGTTCAGACTGACCAATTCCCGGATAGTGCAGTAAACCAGGGTGAGTTATCCTTTTCTTTCCTGATCAAGGAGAGTCCGCCATGATCCGTAATCCTGCGCTTATTTGCCTTTGTGTCTTCGCCTTCGTCCCGGCTTGCACGAGCGGGCAAACTGCGCCTGCCGCCGGCTGCGCCCGTGACGACCATTCGCACCAGCTCCGACCTCGTCGTGGTGGATGTGGTGGCGAGCGACTCGCAGCAGAACCCCGTGCATCAGCTCACCGCCGCGGACTTTACGTGCTGGAAGACGCAAGCCGCGAACGTAAAGTCCTTCGAGGAGCATGCGACCAGCACGCCCGCGCCCCTGCGCCGCTTCCCAAACTCGATCCCGGCATCTTTACAAACTATTCTGCTGCACCGGCAAACGGCGCGCTCAATATCCTGCTCCTCGACAAGTTGAACACGCCCATGGATGCGCAATCCGTGGTGCGGGACCAGGTGCTGAAGTATCTCAAAGAGGTGCCGCCGGGCACGCGCATTGCTATTTTCTCGCTGACTACAAACCTGAAGCTGCTGCAGGGATTCACTACCAACCCCGAGGAGTTGCGCGCGCTGGTCGAAGGGAAAAAGGGGAGCCAGGGAGCATCGCCGCTGATGAATAACGCGATGGAGGGCGACGCGCCGGGCCAGGACGACCCGATGTACGACACGATGGCAGAAGGATTAGGCAACGATCCCGACGCCGCGACGTTGCTGGCTAACCTGCAGCAGTTCGAGGCGGAGCAACAGTCGTTTCAGTTGCAGCTTCGCGCTCGTTATACTCTCGACGCGCTGAATCAGCTGGCACGCTACATGAGCAATTTGCCGGGCCGCAAAAACCTGATCTGGTTTTCCGGCTCGTTTCCTATTAACATTCTGCCCGATGTAGACCTGCAGAATCCCTTTGCCGTGGTGGCATCGGCGGAGGACGAGTTCCGAGAAACCGTGGACCTGCTGGCGCGCAGCCAGGTGGCCGTGTATCCCATTGACGCGCGCGGCCTGATGACGGCACCGATGTTGAGCGTAACGCAGAGCGGCTCAACCATGAATAGAAACCCCAATGGCTTTGCCAGCGCGAATACAAAATTCTTTAGCAAACCAGCGACGAGCACGGCACCATGCAGCAGATGGCCGAAGCCACGGGCGGAAAGGCTTTTGTGAACACCAACGGCCTGAAAGAAGCCGTGCAAAAGGCCGTGGAAGCAGGCTCGAATTACTACACCATTGCCTATACGCCTACGAACCGGAAATGGAACGGCGACTTCCGCAAGATTCAGGTGAAGCTCGACCACCCGGGAGTAACGCTCGCCTACCGGCACGGCTATTTTGCCGACGATCCCAACGCGCCCGCGCACAACAACCAGGCACAGAACGCCAAGTCCGATCCCAACCAGTACAGCGCCCTGCGCGCCGCGATGCTGCACGGTGGACCCGATCCCACCGAGCTGATCTTCGAGGCCGGCGTGCGGCCCGCCTCAACGGATAACGAGGAGGTGCTGGTGCCGGGCAACCAGGCCGGCAAGAAAATTTCCGGACCGTATCGCCGCTATGCGGTCACGTTCGCCGCAAATCCGAAAGAGGTCACGTGGACTACTGCTCCGGACGGCTCGCATCGCTGCACGGTGGAGTTCATCACCGTTGTCTACGACGCCGACGGAACGCAGATCAACGCCCAGTACAACGGCATCCGCGCGGCAATCCCCGACGCCCAATTTGCTTCGATTCAAAGCGGCGCTATGAAGTATGTTCAGCAGATCAGCGTTCCCGCGAAAGGCGAGTACTACCTGCGCATCGGCATCCGCGACACGCCAGCGACCATGTGGGCGCAGTGGAATTGCCGGTGGCCGCGGTGGCCAAGCTGCCACCTGTGGCGATGCCTGCGCCTGCGGCGACGCCGCCGAAATAATCAGATAGGGCCAGCGGCCGACGATCACGAAAAGCGCCATGAGGAAGCATGTGGCATCGAGCACCGCATGCTCATGCCGCCGGGCATGATAAATTGCGACCCCAATCATGAGAAGCGCCAAGCCTGCGGCACAGGTTCGGGCAATCAGGTATTCGGGGGCCGTGCCTTCTCGCGCATAAATGTCGGGCATAAGCACGCCGAACGCCAGCAACACCTCAATGAAGCCGATGATCCTGGCCCCGATCGGCGCCATCGTGGTGCGAATGTGGGTTCGATTCTCAAGGGCTTGCATCAGCGGCGTTAACGCAAAAAGCTTGAAGGTTCCAGAGATGAGGAATACGGTCGCCAGAGCACCTGTCCGATCCAGATTATTCCGTTCATTCGTCATCGCCTCCCGACAGTTTCCTACCCGCTAACGATGCCGTCCCGAAGCCCTGTTCGCAGCCATTGGCGCGGTCAGAGTAGCCTCGGTTCGATAAAGATTCTATAAAGAAACCATGAAATCGTCACCTGTTAAGCGCAGGATAACCCGTTCCGGCATCCCATTAGCAAACGCTCGAATCTGGAGTGCTAATCGGCGCGGCGACGCATTCAGAACGTTGGACCACTCGCAAGAAGCACAAGACCCGCGCCCATGTTTATCAGATAACAGCCATGAATTCATCTGTATGTGACTTGAATCACCCGACGATTCTCACCATGACTGCTACGCTGGAGGCAGCACGCAAATTCCCCTTTTGCGAGGTGCGCCATGCTCGAGACTGCCAAGTACGAGACTGCGAATCAGGGCCCGCTTAGCCCGGAACTGCTGGCCAAAATGGACGCCTACTGGCGCGCCGCCAACTACCTCTCCGTCGGCCAGATTTACCTGAAAGACAATCCGCTGCTGGAGCGGCCGCTGACGCTGGACGACGTGAAGCCGCGGCTGCTGGGCCACTGGGGCACGACGCCGGGGCTGAACTTTCTTTACGTGCACTGGAACCGGCTGATCCGCGAGCGCGACCTGAATATGATCTACGTCATCGGCCCGGGGCACGGCGGACCGGGCTGGTGGCGAACACCTATCTGGAGGGCTCGTATTCCGAGATCTATCCGCACATCGAGCAGAACAAGGACGGCATCAAGCGGCTGTTCCGGCAGTTCAGTTGGCCCTACGGCATTCCCAGCCACGTGGCGCCGGAGACGCCGGGCTCGATTCACGAAGGCGGCGAGCTGGGCTACTCGCTGGTGCACGCCTACGGCGCGGCCTTCGACAATCCCGACCTGATTGTGGCCTGCGTGGTGGGCGACGGCGAGGCGGAGACCGGGCCGCTGGCGACAAGCTGGCACTCGAACAAGTTCCTCAATCCGGCGACCGACGGCGCGGTGCTGCCGATTCTGCATTTGAACGGCTACAAGATCGCCAACCCGACGGTGCTGGCGCGCATTCCGCATGCCGAGTTGGAAGAGCCTGATGCGCGGCTACGGCTATGAGCCCTTCACGCTGGAGGGCGACGACCCGGCGATGATGCACCAGCAGGCCGCGGCGGTCTTCGACACCATGCTCGACCGCATCGCGGCGATTCAGAAGGCCGCGCGCGAAGGCGGCATCGACGGACAGCGGCCGGCGTGGCCGATGCTGATTATGCGCACGCCCAAGGGCTGGACCGGACCGAAGTTTGTCGACGGCAAGCCGGTCGAGAACACCTGGCGCGCGCACCAGGTTCCGCTCGCCGAGATTGCGCGAGAAGCCCGAGCATCTGCGCCAGCTGGAAGAGTGGATGCGCAGCTACAAGCCCGAGGAACTGTTCGACGAGAAGGGCCAGTTCCGCGCCGAGCTGGCCGAGATTGCGCCCAAGGGCCGGCGGCGCATGGGCATGAACGCGCACGCCAATGGCGGCCTGCTGCTGGAGCCGCTGAAGGTGCCCAACTTCCGCGACTTCGCGGTCAAGATCGAAGGCCGCGGCCAGCAGGATGTCGAATCGACGCGCGTTCTGGGCCATCTGCTGCACGCGGTGATGGAGGCCAACAAGGAGCAGAAGAACTTCCGCGTCTTCGGCCCCGATGAGACGGCTTCGAACCGCCTCGAGGACGTGATTACCGGAACCGGCAAGGCGTGGATGGCCGAGACGCTGCCGGTGGATGAGAACCTTTCGCAGACCGGCCGCGTGATGGAGGTGCTCAGCGAGCATATGTGCCAGGGCTGGCTGGAGGGCTATCTGCTCACCGGCCGCCACGGCTTCTTCTCCTGCTACGAGGCCTTCATTCACATCATCGATTCGATGGTGAACCAGCACGCCAAGTGGCTGAAGACCACGCGCGAGATTCCCTGGCGCAAGCCGATCGCCTCGCTCAATTATCTGCTCAGTTCGCTGGTCTGGCGGCAGGATCACAACGGCTTCTCGCATCAGGACCCCGGCTTCATCGATCACCTGGTGAACAAGAAGGCCGACGTGGTGCGCATCTATCTTCCGCCCGACGCCAACACGCTGCTCTCGGTGGCCGACCACTGCCTGCGCAGCCGCAACTACATCAACCTGATTGTGGCCGGCAAGCAGCCCGCGCCGCAGTGGCTCACCATCGACGAGGCCGTCGCGCATTGCACCACGGGGCTGGGCGTCTGGCAGTGGGCCTCGAACGACGAAGGCGATCCCGAAGTGGTGATGGCCTGCTGCGGCGATGTGCCGACGATGGAGGCGCTGGCGGCCGTCATGCCTGCTGCGCGAGCGGATTCCCGATCTGCGCATTCGCGTGGTCAACGTGGTGGACCTGATGGCGCTGCAGCCGCAATCGGAGCATCCGCATGGGCTGCCCGACGAAGAGTACGACCAGATCTTTCCCGCCGGACGTGCCGGTCGTCTTTGCCTTCCACGGCTATCCGTGGCTGATTCACCGGCTCACCTACCGGCGGCACAATCACGACAACCTCCACGTGCGCGGCTACAAGGAAGAAGGCACCACCACCACGCCCTTCGATATGTGCGTGCTCAACAACATCGACCGCTTCCAATTGACGCTGGACGCGATCCAGCGCGTGCCGCGGCTCGCGGCGCAGGCCGATGCGGCCGAGCAGTGGTACTCCGAGCAGATTCAGCGCCACAAGCTTTACGTGGCCGAAAACGGCGACGACCTGCCCGAGATCAAGAACTGGCGCTGGCCGCAGAAGCGGGTAGCGGCGTTAGGCTGACAGTGCCAGGCTCGGTCGATCTGAACTCGCTGCTGAACTGCGACTAGCTGCTGCTTACTACTGCTAACTCTCAGCCCTAACTTACGAAAGGTTTTCATTCATGTCTTCTTTGCCGGTATTGGTTCTGAATAGCGGTTCTTCTTCCATCAAGTTTTCAGTCTATGAAGCCGGCGACGGCGAACGGCGCAAGCTCCACGAGGGCGCGGTCGACGGCATCGGCACCGATCTGGGCAAGTTCTGGATCAAGGACGCCGACGGCAAAAAGCTGGTGGATCAGACGCCGGCGCTGCCCAACCGCGCGGTGGCTTTCAAGCTGGTGGCCGACGCGCTGCACTCCGGCGACTTCCCTGCCCCGGCGGCCATCGGCCATCGCATGGTTTGCGGCGGCCCGACGGTGCTCGAGAACCAGCGCATCACGCCGGCGCTGATCGACGAGATGGAGAGCTACACGGCGTTTGCGCCGCTGCACACGCCCATCGCCGTCTACATCATGCGCGAGGCGCTGCGGCTGTTTCCCGGCGTTCCCAACTTCGTCATTCTCGACACCTACTTCCATCGCACCATGCCTGAAGTGGCCAAGCACATGCCGATTCCCGAGGAGTACTCGGCGATGGGCGTGCGGCGCTACGGCGCGCACGGCATCTCCTACGAGTCGATCGTGTACCAGCTTGCAGCCCAACGTGCCGGAGAAGCTGATCGTCGCGCACCTCGGCAACGGCGCGTCCATCTCCGCCATCCGCAACGGCAAGTGCCTCGACACCTCGATGGGCCTGACGCCGACCGGCGGCATCATCAGCGGCACGCGCACCGGCGACATCGATCCCGGCGTGCTGCTGTTTATTCTGCGCAAGATTGCCGAGACGGCGCCAAGCGCCGCCGAAGCCGCCGACAAGCTGGAGACCGTGGCCAGCAAGAAGGCCGGCCTGCTGGGCGTGAGCGAGCTCTCGAACGACATGCGCGACCTGCGCGAAGCGATCAAGGACGGCAACGCCAAGGCGCGGCTGGCCGTGGACAAATTCACCTGGACCATCGCGCAAGTGGATCGGCAGCTATGTCGCGGAGCTGAACGGACTCGACATGCTGGTCTTCACCGGCGGCATCGGCGAGAACGACATCGCCTCGCGCGCCGAAATCTGCGCGGGGCTGGGCGCGCTGGGCATCGTGCTCGACGCCGAGCGCAACAACGTGCGCGGCGCGGCGGTGATCTCCGCAGAAAATTCGCGGGTGACGGTGCGCGTGATTCCGCCGCTCGAAGATCTGATCATCGTGAATCACGTGGTGCGGCTGCTGGGGCTAGTAAGCGGGCGGCCAGGCTTTTCACGCGCCAGACGTTGTGCAGCGCGGCAGCCGGACGAATCACCGCATCGTGCGAGCTTCGCAAATCCCGGAGTCGCGCGTCACGAGGTTGCCGCCTTTCATTGCAGACCGCAGCAAAGAGTCGGCGCAGCCGAGCTTGTAAATAAACCAGCGTGACGGCCTCCGATCGCAACTGCGTCGATGCCATCAGATCGACGTCGACAAAATGCGCTAGCGGCGCCAGGTACACCGATGAGACGCAACAGCGATTCCCGACGGTCGCTTAGCCGAGAACGCAAGATGCTTCGCCGCCGATTGACACAGACGATCGAATACCGCGGCGCGTCAGCCTCGTTGTCGCCTGGCGAGCATCCGTCGAGAAGTTCGATTACCCGGCCCTTTGACGAAATAGCGAAATACTGCGTTCGCATCCAGGACGTACTCTTTCACATCAATCGCGACTCTTCCAGCCGCCGATCCAACTTGCGGCGGTCTTCGATAAGGTCTTCTTCGAGAGCAAGCTGATGGCGAATTTGCCGCGAAGAGCAAGAGAGCGTCATAAGCATTCGGCTTGAGGCTGATTTCGCCGTCCGTTATCCTGCACCGCGACTCGGCTTCCGCACTTCATGCGGTATTTCTTCCGCATCTCGGCCGGAATCACGAGTTGTCCTTTTGAGCTGACCGTTGCCATGTGCGCCATAGGTCTTACCTCCAGGTAAGACATAGTATACGCCTTACTCTCAAATGCCTCTAGCACACGCGGGTCGGCATCCTTGTTCTACACTGGTGGGTTCATTGCGGAGTGATCTTTTATGTCTGCAACTGCCGCTCCTGTACCCACTCATCGCCTTCCCTCGCCCGCGTTGCGGCGCTTTGCCTGGGGCGTGCTGGCGTATTTCATTGCCGTCATTCTGTGGGGCGGCACTGGTGCGCGCCACCGGCTCCGGCGCAGGCTGCGGCGACCATTGGCCGCTCTGCAACGGCACGGTGATGCAGCATTCGCCGCGCATCGACACCATGATCGAGTTCACGCATCGCATCACCAGCGGGATTCTCGTTCTTCTCGGTCGTGGCGCTGCTGGTGTGGACCTTCGCGGGCAACGGTGCGCGGGCATCTGGCGCGCGGCGCGCGGTGGCCGCAGTCGCCTTCACCGTGATCGAAGCCGCGCTGGGCGCCTTCCTGGTCAAGCTGGGACTGACCGCGCAGAGCCGCTCGCCGCTGCGCGCGCCCTATCTCGCGCTGCATCTCACCAACACGCTGCTGCTGCTGGCCGCGCTCACGCTCACCGCGCACTTTCTCGGCCGCCGCGCCGGATTTCTGCGCGGCAAAGTGCGCATCGCCATGCCGTTTGTGGGCATCGCATCGCTGGTCGTCGTGCTCGTGGTCGGCGTCACCGGATCGCTGGCCGCGCTGGGCGACACACTGTTCCCGCCGAGCTCGCTGGGCGCCGCGTTCGCGCAGGATTTCTTCCGACCAGCGAGTGGCTGGTGCGCTGGCGCTGGACGCATCCCACCGTCGCGTTTCTGGCCAGCGTCTTCCTCATCTGGCTGCTGGTGCGCGCCGCGCAGCGCCGTTCGCACTGGGACAACCGCGCGCTCTCCGCGCTGGTGCTGATTCTGCTCGCGCTGCAATATGTGCTGGGCATTCTCGACGTGGTGTTTCTCGCGCCCGTCTGGCTGCAGATCCTGCACCTGCTGGGCGCCGACGTCCTCTGGGCGGCAATCGTGGTGCTGGCGGCGCGGTTGACGATCGAGCCGGTCGAGGAGAAGCGGAGCTAGCGGAGTTGGCGGAGTTAGCGGAGCTAGAAAAAGGCCCCTTGCGGGGCCTTTTCTGTTTGCCTGATCTGTCGCTGAAGTGCTCTCGAGCTACCGCTTAGTCTTCGAGCGCGGGATGGTAGTGGCTCTCCCATCCCAGGTAGCGCGCGGATTCGTGCACGGCTTTCGACACGTCGCTGAAGTTCGCGGCCACGTGGTGCTCGAATCCCTCGCGGCAAATGTATTTGAGCAGCTTCTGCAGTTGCGGAATCTCGGCCACGCCCGCGCCGCCGAAGGTCTCGAGCGGATCGTCGGTGAATTGGCCCGCGCCGGTGTAGCCGCGCACCACGCCGCGCCGGTCGTCGGTGGAGAAGCGCGCAAAGCTCATGGCGCCGGACTTCACGCGGCCCACGCAGGTGCCGAAGGTGTTTTCCTTGCCCACCGTGCCGGCGATGATCTCCTGGTAATCCATGCGCACGTCCTTGAAGAAGTGCTTGGGCAGGTTGGAGCAGTGGAAGCAGACGCACTTGTTGGGATCGGCGCCGTAGTTGTTATTCCAATCGAGCAGCGCCGAAGGCGTGCCCGAGGCCAGCGCCATCATATACATGCTGAGCGTGCCGGGCACGTCGACTTCGCAGGCCGAGGGAATGAGATCGTTCGACATCATGCTCATGATGGTGCACGGCACCACGCCGAAGAACTCTTCCATCGAGGTCCAGCACTGCACGGCGCTGATGGTGACGTGCGGTCTGCTTCATCCAGCCGTCGATCACCGCGCCCAGCTTGGCCATCTTCAGCAGCGCGGCATCGGGGATGCCGGCGGTGGTGACGTACTTCTTGATGGCCGCGAGCTTGGCCTGCGCGGCATCGTCGGTGTCTTTCATGCTTGTTGATGCGGCCGAAGATTTCGGACAGATCGATGGTCTCGATGGTGATGCCGCTGGTTTCAAAGATGCGCTCGGAGTAGCGCACGGTGTTGAAGGCCGTGGGCCGCGCGCCGATGGCGCCGATGCGGAGATTCTTCAAGCCCTTGACGATGCGGCAGACCTGCGAAAACCATTCGAGATCGGCCTTGAATTCGGGCGATGCCACCGACTCTGTGTGCAGCGTGGTGAGCGAGTAGGGAATGCCGTACTGCATCATGTTGTTGCAGCAGCTCATTTTGCCGCAGAAACTGTCGCGGCGCGTGGCGATGGTCATGGCGTCGGCGCGGTCGGGCGTGGCCTGCACCAGCACCGGCACTTTCAACCCCGACAGGCGGATGGCGTCGACGATGCCGCGCTCTTCGCCAAAGTTGGGCAGCGTGACGATGATGCCGTCGATTTCTTCGGCATGTTTCTTGAAAAGTTCGGCGCACTTCTGGGCCTCGTCGTAGGTTTCGACTGCGCCGTAGTGCGACTCTTCCGGGCTGAGGACGATGGGCTGCGCGCCCGCGGCCTCAAGTGCTGCGATGATTTCTTCCCGCCCGGTTTTGGCGAGGTGATGCGGAAAAAAGCCGCGATTGCCTACGATAATTCCGAATGTCATCTTGCGTTGTGCTGCCATGATGTTGCTCCTTGAATCGTTATTCCTGCGTAGAACTCAATGCCCTGCCCAGGCGCCTACTTGCTGCGGCCGGGACGAAACCTGATGGTATAGAACAAGCCCAGCGCCTCAAGCAAACAACCCCACCAAAGAGGCGCGCGCAGATTGGCCAGCACCACGTGGGCCAACTGTCCGGTTGCCAGCTCGAAAACACCATAGCCCGTGATGAGCGCCCCATACACGACCAGAAGAACGCCGATGAAAAACCAGATGGAGATGCTCGATGAATGCATCCGCTTTCTCCTTACCAGAAGTAAATGTTGAGCGCCAGGAAGATGACGATGGCGACCACGGTCCAGAACCACTCATTCTTGTAGAACGGCACCGGCTCTTCGACGGGCAAAACTGTCGCGCCGTAGACCAGGCCGTTGAGTTCCGCCAGCGGCCGCGCTTTGCCAAAGAGGCTCACGATGAAGGTGACCAGGATGGAGACAATGACCGACCACAAGGCCCGATACATATTCTCTGCCATGGCCTTGGCGTCGGGCGAGAGAGCCACGTAGCGCAGCGCCGCGGGATTGATGTATACCCATGCCCAAAGTCCGATCGAGGTTAAGGTGCCGATCAGCAAACCCCAGAAGCCGCCGGCTTTGGTGGCGCGCTTCCAGAACATGCCCATGAGGACCACGCCGAGCAGAGGCGAGATGAAGAAGCTGAAGAGGGCCTGGACGTAATCCATGATGCCCTGCGCATTCATCACCAGGTAGGCGGTGCCGATGGAGATGATGACGCCGAGGATCGTGGCCCAGCGGCCGACGCTTACGTAGTGCTCGTCTTTGCGCCTTCTTGTTGATCAGCGGCTGATAAATGTCGTAGGTCCACACTGCCGAGAAGGCGCTCACGTTGCCGGCCATGCCGCTCATAAAGCCCGCAATCAGCGCCGTGATGCCGAGGCCGAGCAGGCCGGGGGCGAGATAGCGGACCATCATCAAGGGCAGCACTTCGTTGTAGCTGTGCAATCCCGAGCCCGGAGTGGCGAGGTTCTGTCCGACAAGGTGCATCAGGCTGCCGTCGCCATTCTGGAGCACGACGAGGCCCAGCAGGCCGGGCAGAATCACGATGAACGGCACGCCCATCTTGAAGAACGAACCGATCACGGGCGCGAGCCGCGCAGAGCGCAGCGAGTTGGCAGCGAGAACGCGCTGGACAACAAGAAAATCTGTGGTCCAGTAGCCGCAACTGATGGCGAAGCCGAGCCCGAAGACGATGCCGGTCCAGTGAATGCCCATGGGGTTGTCGGCAAAGTGGCCCATGCTGCGCCAGAGGTGGGTGTAGTCTCCCGCGGGAGTCGCGCCGGAGGCGATGTTGGCCGCGAGACGCGCTTTGAATCCGGTCCAGCCGTGGGTTTCAACGAGGCCGAGAATGGGAACCAGCAGCGCACCGCCCCAGATGAGGATGAACTGCAGAACCTCATTGAAGATTGCGGAGCGAAGGCCGCCGAGGGCGACGTAGGCGGCCACGGCCAGCGAGGAGACGATGATGGAGAAGTTCAGGTCCCAGCCCAGCACCACCTTCATCACTTCAGCCATGGCGAACATGTTCACGCCGCTCATGAGCACGGTCATGAAGGCAAACGAAACCGCTGAGACGATGCGCGCGCCTTCGCCGTAGCGAAGTTTGAGGTATCCGGGTACGGAGTGGGTCTTGCAGACGTAATAGAACGGCATCATGACCATGCCGAGGAAGAGCATGGCGGGAATGGCGCCGACCCAATACCAGTGCGCGGCCAGAATGCCGTACTGGTAGGCCGATCCGGCCCAGCCCATCAGTTCGAGCGATCCCAGATTGGCGCTCACAAAGCTCAGGCCGGCGATCCACGCGGTCATTTCGCGGCCGGCCATGAAGAACTCTTCGCTGGTGTTGGAGCGGCCCTTGAGATAGAAGCCGATCCAGAGCACCATGACGAAGTAGAGAGCGATCACCACCAGGTCGAGCGTGCCCAGGCGCGCCAGCGGGCCGACGCTGAAGACGAGCATGGCCGGCAGCGAGCCAGAGAAACCAGCGGCGGCGGCAGCAGAGAGCAAACCGAACATCAGCGTCACCTGAAATAGCGAGAATGCGTCCGCGGAGGCTTCGGACGTTCGCACTAAGTAAATTGCTTTACTCCAGCACTTGTCAAGCGGAACAGCGCACTTGCGCTGGGCAGGAATCCTGCCGTCGCCGAGCTTGGCCCGCGATCCACACGATGGCGATCCAATCCAGGCAGCGGAGGCCGAGAAAGCGTTTACCGAAAGAAGTGTACCATGACGCCCGGCGGCTCAGGATGAAGCGACTTCCCGGCTGCGCCCCGCGACGTGGTCGGGTTGGTGCCGCTTGTCGCGCATGAAGCCTTCGCCCTTGGTAAGCCAGGCTATGCCGAAGGCGCCGAGCGCAAGCGCTTCGCACCAGAAGAGCCAGTGGCTGGGGTGACGCTGTTCGACGACCGAATGAATGGTGAGACCAACCATAGTCGATCATGCAGGCAACCATGATGAAGCCGCAGGCTGCGTAAATGCGATTTCTGTCGCGCTTGCGGCGCGTGAAGGGCTTTGCTGGAGAGGACTTGCGAAAGAGAAAGATGCAGATGTAGGAAAGCATGAGATACATCAGCGCGGCGAATGCAGTGTGGATCAAGCCCAGCTGAAATTCCAGCCGTGTGTAGGAGCCGCTATGGGGATTGAATGAAGGACAACACGCAACGCCAAGTACGCAGGCTGCGGCGAAGTAGCCAGTGACTTCATCGTGCAGATCGTAGCCACGCGAGCAGGCGAGAAATGCCGCAATGGCGCAAAGGCTGCCCACGTAGTAGTCACGCATGGGGGTGTAGTAGTAGTCGCTGATGGAGCGTTCGAGGAGCGGATGCGGCAGATGACCGGATTCAAGAAGAATCGCGACAAGGTAACCGGCGGCCAGCGCGAAAGGCAGCGCGAGCGCGATGTAACCGACCATGCGCCGCATCGCGTAGTACGACAGAACCACAGGATTGGTTGACGTGCTGCGGGGTAACATGACGCCCTCCGCGAATAGGCTCTTCGGAAAGAAGCATAGCGCAATGGGCGTGGAGCGCGTGCGGTCCCTGCCTATTGTGTCGTCAGAGAGGTTCGTGGCATAGATCGAAGCCCGAAATGCAGGTCCTTCGACTCGTCCCGGCGCACCGGGACTCGCTCAGGATGACATTCGTTTTTTGATTGCTCAGGATGACAGAATGGTTTTGATGCGCACTTGGGAAACAGGATAGTAGAGCCTGCTACTGGT
Organism: uncultured Acidobacteriota bacterium; assembly: GCA_963713675.1. Classification (GTDB taxonomy): domain Bacteria; phylum Acidobacteriota; class Terriglobia; order Terriglobales; family Acidobacteriaceae; genus Telmatobacter. The sequence continues at coordinate 591,377 of CAVQMV010000031.1, read as the reverse complement.
TCGCGGCTACTTCGTGCAGCCAGCCAGGAGCTTTGAGCAGCTCGCGGGGACGCGGGCCATCGGCAGCACCGACCAGGCCGTCGCGCTCCATCATATCGATGAGATGCGCGGCGCGGCCGTAGCCGACCCGCAGCCGCCGCTGCAGCAGCGACGTGGACGCCTTGCCGAATTCGAAGACCAGGCGCACCGCGTCGTCGTACATGGGATCTTCGTCGCTGGCGTCGCCGCTTTCGCCTTCCATCGCCCCGCGCTCGTCCTTGGGCGAATCGAGGAAGCCTTCGACGTACTCGGCGCTGCCCTGGTTCTTCCAGAATTCGACCACGGCCGCCGTCTCTTTTTCGCTCACATACGGCGCATGCAGGCGCATCAGGCGGCTGGTGCCCGGCGGCAAGAAGAGCAAGTCGCCGCGGCCTAAGAGAGCCTCTGCCCCGTTGGTGTCGAGGATGGTGCGCGAGTCCACCTTAGTGGCGAGGCGGAAGCTGATGCGCGTGGGAATGTTGGCTTTGATGAGGCCGGTGATGACGTCGACGCTGGGCCGCTGCGTGGCCAGGATGAGATGAATGCCCACGGCGCGCGCCATCTGCGCCAGGCGCGTGACCGACTCTTCAACGTTGGCGCGGTCGAGCATCATCAGATCGGCCAGCTCGTCGATGATGATGATGATGTAGGGGAGCGGCTCTTCCGGCTGACCGGACTCTTCTGCGAAGAGCGAAGGGGTGGAGCCCTCGAAGAGCTTGTTGTACTGATCGATATTGCGCACGCTGCGCGAGGCCAGTAGCTTCAGGCGCCGTTCCATTTCGCGCACGGCATTGCGCAGCGCGTTGGCGGCCAGCTTGGGCTCGGTGATGATGGGCGTGAAGAGATGCGGAATGCCCTCGTACATGCCCAGCTCCACGCGCTTGGGATCGACCAGGATAAGCCGTACCTGTTGCGGCGTGGTGCGATAGAGCAGGCTCATAATCATGGCGTTGATGGCGACGGATTTGCCGGAGCCTGTGGAACCGGCGATGAGCACGTGCGGCATCGACGCCAGATCGGCGGTCACGATGCGGCCGTTGATGTCTTTGCCCATGGCGAGCGTGAGGCGCGAACGCGCGCGGGCGAAGGTTTCGCTCTCGATCACATCGCGCAGATGAATGGTTTCTTTCTCGTGGTTCGGCACCTGGATGCCCACAGTGCTTTTGCCGGGCATGCGCTCGATCAAAATGCTTTCCGCGCGCATGGCCAGGCACAGGTCGTCGGCGAGGCCGGTGACGCGCGAATATTTCACGCCGGCTTCGGGCTTGAATTCGAAGGTGGTCACCATGGGGCCGGGATTGATCTGCACCACCTGGCCGCGCACATCGAACTCGGCGCATTTTTCCACCAGCACCTTGGCTTCTTCGCGCAACTCGTCTTCGCGCACCGATTGCGGAGCCTCGCCCGCGCTCAGCAGCGTGCTCGGCGGCAGCTTGTAGCCGCTCACGTGCTTGGGCGCCACGGTGACGGCGTGCGTTTCCGCATCGGCGCGGCTGTGAATCGCGATTTCTCCGGCGCGCCCGGACGGCGCTGTGGCTACAGGGTGCTCATTGGCGCGCTCATGTGCCCATGGATCGACGGGAGCCGGGGGCGCGGCTTGCAGCCGTATGGGTGCAACCGTCGCTGCTGCTGCCACAACCGCTGCCGTCATTGGTGCGCCGGTTGGGTCTTCCGCTGCGATTCCGGTTTCTGTTTCGCGTGCGATTTCTGATGCACTGCGCCCCCAAATGCTTGTCCTGCGCGGCGCAACGATGGGTTCTTCCGTCTGCGGGTGTTTGTCGGCGCGTTGATATGCGGGAATCTCGTCGATGGGATCCTGTTTGGGCGCGCGACGGCGCATGAAGAAGGCGAGGAAACGGTTCGGCTTCTGCGCAGGTACTTCCGTCTCCATTTCCGGATTGGCCGCGGCATCAAACTGCGAGAACGGGATGGCCCCATTGCCTTCGCCGCGCATCGCGCTGTTACCGCGCTTCCAGTTCCTCTTCCTCTTCACGCAGATCGCGACGGCGCTCACGCCACTCCGGAAATTGCGCCCAGCGCTCGGCAACGGTTTCGCGAATCACTCCAGAAGCTGATGTCCGAGGCAAAGTAGAGGCCGGTTGCGGCCAGCGCGGCAGCCACCACCCATGCGCCCTGCAGATTCAGGTAAACCACGAGCAGGCCGGACATGAGGCGTCCCACGACGCCCTCGATCGGAACCACATGCAGCCAGCGCCAATGCCAGGGCAGCAGGCCAAAGACCGCGGGCAGAAAGGTGAGCGCAAGGAGCGTGCCCATCCAGCGCAGAATGGGCGAGCCGCCAGGCCGCGAGCGCATCCACGTCCAGCCCACGCCGCCCAGCCACATGGGCATCAGAAACGCCGTTATTCCCAGCGCCTGCAGCAGCAGATCGCTCAGGTAGGCGCCGAAGAGGCCGATCCAGTTGTGCGGCGTAGCGCGTGCCGGTGGCCGTGTTCAGCGAGGGGTCGGTGGCGTGATACGTGGCCAGCGCGAGGAAAAGAAGCAAGGAGACCAGCAGGAGCACCATCCCGAGGAAGATATTCACGGGGCGGCTGCGCGTGGGCGCGAGAACAATGCGGATGGGCTTCATGATGAGGGCGGTTCCGTTCTCCGGTTGCCGCAAACGCGGAAAGACAGGCCGGTGGAGCAGGTGAAACGTCCCAGAGCAGCTTTCATTATCGGCGTTGGCGGGGCCGAATCCGGGTCGATGGACGGGTGGGGGAATCAACGGGATTACCGGCAAGTTGGTAAGCAGTCGGCCTAGTATGGTGTCCTTGAAGTCCGTAGCTTAAGTCGAAGCCCCGAAATGCGGGTTCTTCGACTACGTTTGCCGCACAAAGCGCGGCAAACTCCGCTCAGGATGACCGCCTTTTGCTGACATACTCAGCAACTTTGCTTGCATCTGTATGTCGATACGACCTATGCCTTTGCGGGAATCTCGCTGAAGCGATAATCGCCGGCGGCCACCTGGCAGGCGATATAGCCATCCTTATCCTGAACCGAAAACACGCCGGGGATTTTTGTCTCCGGCTGTGCCGGCCACAGCGGCTTGCCGGATTCAGTGATCGTCGAATCTCCCTGGAGGAGCTTAGGAATGTAAACCGTGGCGCGCGAGTTGGCGGGAACGTGAACGGACAGAACCAATCCTCCCTGCTCGCTCTTTTCCCAGCGCGTGGTGATCGAGCCCTTCACGGTGGGAACCGTGCCCTCCGCAAATGCAAGACCCTCCGTCTTCGGCCGAATGTCGAAGGTGGCAAATCCGCCGCTTGTGGGCTGAATGCCGCAGATGTATTTGAGGAAGATGTATCCCGGATAGGAAGTCCATGCGTGATTCACTTCCCCGCCTGCGAATTGCTCCCAGTTGGCCTTGTTCCCGTCGAGCATCATGCGATAACGCTCAAGATCGCGTACTACAAACTCTCCGGCTCCGGCATGCAGCAGGCCGCTGTAAAAAGCATCGCCTCCGTAGCCGCCAAGAGTAAGTTTCCCCGGCGCTTCCGCGGCGGCCAGTAGCCGCGATCGCACTTCGGGCGGCGCGATGTCGAAACGCAACGGCCAGGCCTGCGCCAGCGGGAACATTTCCTTGTTGTCGGTGCGCGCCAGATAGAACTCGCCATTGAATAAGTTGGCGTTGATGCCCGTCTTCACTTCTTCGGCCTCACGGGCGCACTGGCTGCTTTGGTCAGCCTGGCCAAGTATCGAGAAGATGCGCGAGGCAATGCGCAGATTTTCGACATACTGGCAGGCCGTCGCCACGTTGTAGCCGCCGCTGGGCATGTTGCCGCCGGCATAATCCGAAATCCGCGCGGTCTTGGGATTGAGCAGCTTGGTTGCCGGATCTTGCGAGAGCTTGATCCACTTCAAGAAGCTTTCGAGATGCGGCGTCATCTGCCGCAGAAGCGTCTCGTCGCCTGAAAACAAATATTGTTGCCACAACAGCATCGGCCAATACATGGACCACTCGGCGCACTGGAAGACTGCTGCGGGGCTGCAGTCGTTGAAGCCTCCGTCCGGTTTTTGTTCCCCGGCATAATCGCGCAGCACCTTGTCGATGATGGTGGTGCCGCGGTGGTTGTAGAGGAGCACGTTGCCGATGTTCCAGCTGTCGGCCAGCCACGGCGACTGTTCGCGGTTGGCATCCACGCTGATGATGCCCTGCTGGATGTTTTGCCGCGCCGAGCGTTCGCACATTTTGTAAATGGAGTTGAGCAACGTGCTCGAGCAGCGGAAATTCCCGGCCACATCGGCATCGCAATAGGCCCAGATGCCGCGCACGTCGGCGGCGCGCAGTTTTCCCGCGTAGCCGCTAATCTTCATCTCCTGGAACGACGTGTGCCGTCCGAAGCCGGCCCTCCAGGTTTCCACCCCGCCCTGGCAGGTGTACTCGTCCCATCCCGAGGCCTTGCGCTCGCCGGTCATCTCAAAATATTCCACGCGCACCTTGTCGCCGAGGCGATTGGCGCGCATGGTGAGCTGCGGCCAGCCATCGATGCAGCGCTCCAGATCCACGCGCCACGCATCGTTTATTAAGGCAACGCTCACCGCATCGAGTTCGCCCTGTTCGCGTTCCAATGGCGCCATTTGCGCGAAGAGACGATAGCTGGAGCAGTCGACCACCGCGGCCGCGGCCCAACTGGAGTCGTCGAATTCCGCCGTCTTCCAGTTCTTTGGTTCCAGCCGCGCGTCGAATTGAATGGCCGCGCGATTACGGTACTTGCTAATGAAGTACGTCGGATCGGTCTCGATGAACGCGGTGTGCGCCAGGACCTTCCACGAATCATCAGTCGTGACGATGGTCAACGTGCCGTCTGAATGTTTGAGCCGCGCTTCTAAAAGGAAGGCCGGCTGGGCGTTGACGCCCGCATCCCAAAACGTGCCCTGCCAATGCGCCATGGCCGCAAAGACGTTGACTCCGGTTTTCACCAGATCCGTCACGTCATAGGCGTTGTATTGTCCGTAATGATTGGGATCGCAACGCGCCGGACCGCGGCCCAGAAGCTGTCCGTTGAGGAAAAGCATGTAATCGTTGTGCGCGGTGACGTAGACCTTGGCCAGGCTCGGCTTGCTGTGCACTGAAAACGTCTTGCGGAAATACGCGAAGTTGTTCTCGTTGCTGGTTCCATCCCAGATGTACTTGGTGGTCCACTCGTCCTGCGCCAATCCGGTGTCGAACCGGGCCGGCGCGCTGTACGGTGCAGGTTTTCCTGCCGCGTCCCAGATGCGCACCTTCCACCAAAGCCGCGTGGCGGCGGGCATCGCTGTGCCGGCGTAGGTGACCCCGGCCGACTTGTCCGAATCTACTTTGCCGCTGTCCCACGGGTCGCCCTTTCCCTGGGCCAGGAGTTCGCGGCTGGTGGCAACTAGAATCCGGTACGCGGTCTGCGCAGTTCCGCGTCCGGCGTCTGTTTGACGCCACGTGAAGCGCACGGCATCCCGGTCGATAGCCAGCGGATTACTTACGCCATTCACCAGCAGGTCCACGGGAGCGGCAGACTTGCCGGGAACTACGGCCGCGGCCCGGTCTTCTGCGTGTGCCTTTGTCGGGCGAATGGAAGCGAGAGCCACTGCGGAAGCGGACGTGGAAGCAACAATGCGGAGAAAATCGCGGCGCGAGGAATGCATCCTCACCCTCCTGACGGAATTTTGAAGAAACCGGTATCTGAAGGATTATAGATGATGATCGATGCCGGGCGAGCGGCGGGTTTCGCCGCAAGGGGATTTGCTCCTTGGGGTTCGTGCTGTCCCACATCTCAAAAGCGAGATGTGGGGCACCCTTTGTCGCGGCGGATGGAATTCGCAAGAAGCCAATGCAGGTCCTTCGACTCGTCCCGGCATGCCGGGACTCGCTCAGGATGACATGCAATTTTGGTCGCTCAGGATAACAGGGTAGGTTTCATGCGAGGAAAGCAGTTCATTGAGGTTCGTTCTTTCCCACATCTCAAAATCGAGATGTGGGGCACCCTTATTTTGCTGGGTCGAGAACCATTGAAGCGCGGGCTCAGGCGCCGAGGTATTTTGCGCCCCAGATCAGGAGCGCGATGCCGAGAATGATGCGGTAGATGGCAAACACTGTGAAACCGTGTTTACGCACCCACATGAGGAACCACTCCACCACGCCGAGGGCGACGAAGAACGAAACCACGACGCCGATGAGGAGCACGATCCAGCGCTCCGAAGTCATGACCACATGCGCGGTGGCAACGCCGGCTACGCCGGCGGCTTTGCTCGAGTGAATCTCCTTCAGCAAATCCCATCCCGTGGCGGCGATCATGGTGGGAATGGAAAGCAGAAAGCTGAACTCGAGCGCCGTGGGGCGGTCGAGCCCGACCACCTGTCCGGCAGCGATGGTCGACATGGAGCGCGACGTGCCGGGGAAGACCGCCGAGAGCGTTTGGCAGAGGCCGATCCAGATGGCTTGCGGCAGCGTGATCTCTTCCACATGGGTGGTGTTGGGTTCAACGCGATTGCTCCACGCATCGATGGCCCACATCACAATGCCGCCCGCGAGCAGGGCGATGGCCATGGTTTTCAGGCTGCCCAGGTTCTTCTCGCTCCACTTGTGCAGGAGCAGCGCGGGCACCGAGGTGCAAGCAAAGGCGACCAGCGTCAGCGAGATCGGATGCGTGAGCCAGTTGCGATCGCCGCTCTCGCCCCTGGGAAAGGTGCGCAGGAAGTTGACGATGCGCTCAAGAAACAGCAGGCACAGCGCGAAGATGGCGCCCACCTGGATGACAATCGTGTACATCTTCCAGTAGGGATCGTCGAGCGGGAGTTTCATCAAAGCTTCAGTGATGCGTAAGTGCGCCGTTGAGCTGACCGGCAAAAATTCGGTCAGGCCTTCCACAATTCCCAAAATGATGGACAGAATATACGGGCTCAAGCTAACTCCATCCTGCTGTCGATACTTGTCAGGCGGCGCATCCACCGGGCAACCGGGAAACTGTACTCTGCTCAGTCCCGGTCGATGCCATAGACAGGAACGCCCTCATCCAATTTGTACACCAGCGCACCGGCCCGGTAGGCATAGTCGGAATCGGGAAAATGCGCTTTCAGTTGGGCAGCCACGCTGCGCGCCTGGTTGTGGGCGTCGCCGCTCTTGCGGTCGTCGCCATCGGCGGAATACATGTCAGTGAGCACGGCCTGGCGGTAAACCACTTCGTAGAGCGCCCGCGCCGTGCGCGGCCCGTCGGGATACTCGTCGGCATACTTGAGGTACAGCTCCGATTCCTTTATCGGGCATTGTTCCGAACCCTGCCAGTCGCCGCAAAGTTTGTTGTCGATGAGGTCGAAGGCCGCCAACGCCGCCCACTTGGTGTGCGGATAATACTTGATCACCTTGTGCAGGTCGTCTTCTTCCATGGGCTGGCGGAAATCGGGATCCCTCTGATGCGCCGAAGGCAGAGTTGCAGCGTCGGCACGCTGGATTTGCCACTCTATGTCGGCGGCGCGCCACATGGCATCGGGCACCAACGGGGAGTTGGGGAACATTTCGACAAGACGCTTGTAGAGCAGCCGCGCGCTTTGCGCCGCATTCGCCGCGCCGCGCGGGTCCGAGGCGTCCGCTTCCTGGTTGGCCGCCGCGCCCATCAGAATCTGGTCGCCGTTGGGCGAAGTCTCCTCCACGATGCCCTTGGCCTCAACCCAGCCGGAGATCGGAGGCGTAGTTTCATCGCTACCGACCATGGGCTCGTCCCTGTCACTGTGCTGCTCTTCGATATCGGTGTTGATGTAGACGCGCATCCACGCGCTGCTTTTTTCCGCTACCACAATCTCGCGGCCGATCTGCAACTTGGATACTTTTTCAGAGCCGGTGGAGGCCGTGATGTAAAGCCAGGTGACGCGCAGGGCCGTGGCGCGGGGTCCGGCCATGGGTTTTACCTGCTGCTGCGGCTTTTTGTCGGCGTGAGCCGCACTTGGGGCGCAGATCAGGACCATGCAGGGGGCCAGGCATAGAGCGAGAATGCGAACTGTGAAGATGCGGCGCTTGATCACAAGCAGAATCATATTCCAACGACGCTACGAATCGCTTTCCGTGAGCACTTCAGCCAGCAACCTGGGATCCACGTTGCCGCCGCTGACTACGGCCACTGCCTTGCGGAAGGGCGGCAACTGGTGCGCGTGAAAGAGCAATGCTGCAGTTGCCACCGCGCCGCTGGGCTCAGGCACGAGGCGCGTGGCGGCCACAATGGCGCGAATAGCAGAACGAATCTCGGCTTCCGTCACGGTGACGATGCCGTCGACAAATACCTGAATGTGGGCGAAGTTGCGCACGCCGACACTTTGCGTGCGGAGGCCGTCGGCCAGGGTGCGGCTTGTCATTTCGCCCGGCCAGGTCACGATTTCTCCCGTGCGAAAGCTCTCCGCGACGTCGGCGGCGAGTTCCGGCTCAATGCCGAAGACTTTGGTCTTCGGACTCAACTGCTTCACCGCCGCGGCCACGCCACTCAGCAAGCCTCCGCCTGAGACCGGCGAGACCACCAGGTCTACGTCGGGCAGAGCTTCCGCAATCTCCAGCCCGCACGTTGCCTGCCCGGCGATGATCTGCTCGTCATCGTACGGGGGAATCATGAGGTAGCCATGCTCGCGCACCAGTTCTTCGGCCTTGGCCAGCCGATCGTTCGAGGACACACCCACGTCCACAACTTCCGCGCCCAGCGCCAGCGTCGCGGCCCTCTTGATTGCCGGTGCGTTTGACGGCATCACGATCACTGCCTTTGCGCCCAACTCACGCGCCACGTAGGCTACGGCCTGCGCGTGGTTGCCGCTCGAATAGGTGATGACGCCGCGCGCGATCTCCTCGGCCGAGAGCTGCAGAATTTTGTTTGCAGCGCCGCGAATCTTGAAGGCGCCGATGGGTTGCAGGCTCTCCGCCTTCAGCCAGATCTCTCTGCCCGTTCCGAAGCCGGAGACGCCGGGAAAAGCGGCACGCACCAGCGGCGTTTTCATGGCGATGGATGCAATGCGCGCCGCCGCGGCGCGAATGATGTCGATTGAAACCAGGTTTTCGGTTGCGGCCGGCATGGCTGAGCTTCGAGCCCCCTTTTCCTTCAGTATCGCCGATGGCGATGGATCGCGTTCCAGAGAAGAGGACACAAAAAAGGGCGGCAGCCGAAGCCGCCGCCCTTGGATCGTTAGCCTTCCACTAGAAAGTGAACTTGGCCGCCACCTGAAGCTGGCGAGGGCCATAGAGGAAGCCTGAGGTATTCGTCTTGACGTTGAAGGCGGTTGCACCTGTTCCAGCGTAGGGGCTGAAGCAGGCCTGCAGTGTGGACCCCGATGGCGGCGCGGCGGTTGCCGAGCAGGTCAGCGTGGTGCCAGAAAGCAACTTGGTGGTACTGCCATTCAACGTGACGGTGCCAAAGCTGGAGTTCACACCCTGAATGATCTCCCGGTTCACCGCGTTGAAAGCGTCGAGGTCTAAATCCAGCGACATGCCTTCGTGGATGATGAACTTGCGCGACAGGCGCAAATCCGCGTCGTTGAAGCCCGGCATGGGAACGCTGTTGCGGCCAATATACGGCGGGCGTCCGTTGGTCGCCGAGCCTGAGCTCGAGCTCATGGCGCCGCCGAAGAGACCGCCTTCGTCAGCGTAGCTCGTAGCGCTCGTGGAACCGGAGAAGATGCTGCTGCCGGATAGGCCCAGAGAGACGGGCTCGCCGGAAGTAGCGATGTCGCTTCCTGAGAAGCCCCAGCCATTGATCACGTTGCGGGCGAATGCGTTCCCGGTGTGGAAGGTAGGCTGGTAAACGAAGCTGATGGTGAAGCGGTTGCGGACATCGATATCCGAAGGACCATTTTCGAGACGGACGTGGTTGGGATCGAGTGGCGTGTCACCGCCGTAGAAGGTGCCGAAGGTGCCCGCCACCTGAGAAGTGTCGGTAGCGCGAGCCCAGGTGTAGTTCATCAGCACTTCCAGACCGTTCTGGAACGGCCGCTTCACGGTAACGGCCATGGCGTTGTACCAGGTATTGGCCACGCTAAAGCCGGTGTTGAAGCTGGACAGCTGGGAGGGCGAATTCTGAGCACCCGAAACCAGGTAGCGGCGGTCAGTGGGCAGATAAATCGGAACCGTCAACTGCTCCACCTGATTGGCGTTGGAGTCGACGACGTTATAGGTCTTGATGCCGTGTGGCGTCTGGCCGATGAGCTGCGCATCGAGGAACACCGGAAGCCGCATGCCGCGCGTGCCCACATAGCCGACTTGCAGCGAGATGTTTAACGGCAGCAATTGCTCCACCGAAAGATCCATCTCGTGCGAATAGGGCGGCACAAAGTTAGGATCGAGGCCGTGGAAGCTCTGCGTGCCCAGATTGCTGGGGCCCTTGATGGCGGGAACGGCGCCGCCAGTAGGGACGAGAGCCGTATTCAGCGCCGGACCCGGGGGCAGGAAAGGAACGTTAGGATACTGCTCGGTAGCAGCGGTGTTGAAGCCCGAGCAACTCGATTTGCAACCCGAGTAGTTGTAGTTCACCTGGACCACGCCGTTTTCTACGCGCATGGCGTAGTAGGTCGAGCCCTGGTTAAGCGCGGTGTAGATGCCGTATCCGCCGCGCACCACTGTGCCGGGGTGCAGCTGATAGGAGAAGCCGAAACGCGGCGTCACGCGGTCCGCCACGTTCTTGATGCTGCTGGTATATTCCGCCGAAATCGGGTCATAGTTGTTGTTGATCAGTCCCGGAGAAGGCGTGAGCTGCACGTCGTAGCGCAGGCCGGCAGTCACATTGAGCTTGCGATTCACTGCCCAGGTGTCCTGCGCAAAGAAATCGAACATGTTCATGTAGAAGTCGTCTTTGCCCTGGGTGCCGGCCTTGGTATTCACCTGGTCGACGGTCTCAACGAAGGTGTTGTAGTGGTAGCCCGCGAAGGGATCGGTGTCGCCCGACTGGCCCTGGAAGACATCGGCAACCCAATCGGCGAACTGCGTGGCATTGCTGGTGTCGCTGTAGCTGTAGATGCCGCCGCCCTGGAACAGGTTCACCATCACTTCGTGGACATTATTGATATCGCCGCCGAACTTGAACGTGTGGCGCCCCCTGACCCAGCTCAGCACATCCGAGCCCTGAATGCGATGCTCGTCGGGCTCGGCAATGCGGGGCAGTGCGTTGGGCATGCCGAAGGTCATGGCGCCGATCGCCACGGAAGGGCCGGCATCGTTAGCGCCTGCGGTTTCCAGGTCGCGGCCCCACTGGCCGTGCACCTGGTTCACTATGTGGTCGTTGATGACTGTGGTCAAACCGCCAACCAGGAAGCGCTCGTGATAGAACGTCGGGCCGTTGGTGGTCGGCGAGCTGTTGGAGATTGCGGCAGAGGAGTTATAGCCGTTTGTGGAGCTGAAATCCGCCCAGTTGAAGTCGATGAACGCATCGTTCTTCGCGTTGATGTGGTAGTCGAGGCGCGGGAAGAACAGATTCTGCCTGGCATAGCGCGACGGCGCCGTTTCGCCTTCGTTGATGAGGAACTGGATGGCAGCAGTGCACATCGTGCTGGTGACTGTCGTGGGGCATTGCGTGGGCGAGATGATGGTGCCGGCGCTGTTCTCGGCCGTGTTCGTCAGCGTGATGGTGTTGGTGTTGTAGTAAAGGGCGCGGCCCACGCGGCGGTAGCCGTCGAGAGTGAGGAAATAGAACAGGCGGTCCTTGATCAACGGCCCGCCCACCGAACCGCCAAACTGGTTTTGCTGGTGGGTCGGCTGCGTGAGCAGTGCCGCCGCTTCTGCCGGGAAGGCCGAAGCCGAGCCGTAGAGGGCGTTCCACTTGGAATACGGGTCCAGCGCATTCAGCGTGGGATAGCGCAGGTTGTAGAACAGGTCGCCATGCATGCTGTCGGTGCCGCTCTTGGTGATGGCGTTCACCTGTCCGCCGGCGGCCTGCCCGAATTCGACGGAGTAGTTTGAGGTCTCAGCCTGGAACTCCTTGATCGAGTCCGCCGAGTAAACATAGGGCGCGCCGGTGGCGCGGCCGCGGACCTCGCTGAACAACATCTCGTTGTTATTCGCGCCGTCCACATAGTTCTGGTTGTAAAGGCCGCTGATGCCATGGAAGCTGATCAGCCCGCTGTAGCCGTCCTGCGTTACGTTTGGCGTCAGCAGCACGAAGCCCGACCAGTTGCGAGCATTCAGCGGAAGATTCTCCACAAGATTCGAGTCCATCACCTGCGAAACTTCGGTCTTTTCGGTATCCAGGATTTCGCTCATGGCCGAAACTTCTACCGTGGTCGCGGTGCCGCTCACCTTGAGCGTCAGATTGATGGTCAGCGTCTGGCCGACGAAGAGGGTAATGCCCTTCTCTTGCACCTTGCCGAAGTTGGCGGCCGTGGCGTCGATTTCGTAGTGCCCGGGGAGGAGGAATGGCGCCGCGTAGATGCCGGCGGAGTCTGTCGTGGAAGAGTGCGACACGCCGGTGTCAACATCGAGAATCGTGACCGTCGCGCTCGGGACGACTGCCCCATTGGGGTCCATTACGGTTCCGTTGATTGAACCTGCGCCCGTCGTTTGCGCCATTGCGGCAACGCCGGTACATACGAGCAGCCCGGTCAGTACGACCGCGGCCAGGCTTCGCTGGAGACACAAATTCGAAAGCTTCATCATCAGGCTCTCCTTAAGGAAATTGAAATGTTTTTTGCGTCTCGGAAAGAAGTGGAGGACGCTATTGCATCGAGGAGCGATGCGCGCAGAAAAGCAAAAACCCTGAACGATCTGATTTTTTTTACTGGACAGGATGACGACTGGTCAATTCTGCGGGGCCCATAAGGCGCAGTAATTGCCGTGTTTGCAGTGAATGGCCAAATTCTAGCACGCAGCCAGCGTCAAGACCTATCAAGATCGCGTAAAGAATTGAAGAATCGCCCATGTTTCCAGTTACATTGCGAGCGCTTTTATCTCAATCTTGTCTCAATTTTGTCTCAGTTCTGTCTCACTCGTATGCCAGCGCATCGATCGGGTCCTTGCGCGCGGCCATCCACGCCGGATAAAGCGCGCCGGCGATCGATCCCACGAAGGCGATCACCGATGCGTAGGTCAGCCACAAGCCGGTGATTTCAAACTGGTGCGTGGGCAAAAAGTGGATGAAGGCCAGTTGAATGCCATAGGTGCCGGCAATCCCCACAATGTCTCCGGCTACCGCCAGAACCGCGCACTCGCGCAGCACCACGCCCACAATGGTCGCCTTCGACGCGCCCATCGACTTGAGGATCCCGATCTCGCGCGTGCGTTCCAGCACGGCCGTATACATGGACTGGAAGATCACCAGAAACCCGATGATCACAGCGATGCCGGTGACGACTTTGAGCGAGAGATTGAAGCCGGGAATATTGCTCGGCGTCATTTGGTCGAGCCAGCTATCCACCGTGGTGAGCGTGTTGTTGCCGAAGCCGCGGGTCGAGTGAATCTCCTGGTAAACGGTACTGTCGTTGGCCGGATTGTCGCACTTGATGTAAAACAACGAAGCCTTGTCTCCGGCGTCCACCTGATCCTGCATGGTCGTCGAGCGGAATCAGCTTGCGGCCGCCCTTGCCCTGCTCCACAATGCCCGAAATGCGGAAGGGGTGGTCCATAATCGTCATCGTGTCGCCGACCACATAGGACTTTCCCGTCGCCGGATTCGTGCTGCTGGCCTGAATATCGTCAATGATCACATCGTACGGCCCCTGAAACTTGCCGCCGGAGAGAAACACGAACGGCTTGAGCGCATTGAACGTGTCGTAGTCGATGCCGTAAAGAATCTCGACGTTTCCAACGGTCGAAATCTTCTGGATGGCCGGCGAAACCACGGCGACGTGCGGCATGCGGCGAATCACTTCCGCGTCCACGACCGGCATGGGAAATGCTGCCGACCCAGGTAAACATGCTGGCGTTCGAGGGCAGCAGCATCAGGTCGGCGCCGATACCGTTGGTGCGCTGTTTCTGGTCGTTCAGCATGCCCATGAAGACGGCCACAATCGACAGAATCATGATGACTTCAATGGCCACGGCCAGCACGCTGATGACCGAGCGCAGGGGGCGATGCAACAGATTGGCAAAAATGAGCTTATTCATGTTCGCGCGGGGCTCCGGAAGCGGAAAAAGCGCTGCAAAGTCCGCTTTCAGGGTAACAGCCCAAGCCAGCTATCAGCTTTCAGCTCTCAGCTCTGAGCCAAGGCGGGCCAATGGCCGAAACCTGGAGGGTTGGTCCCTTGGTACCTTGGTGCGTGATCCTGCCTTTCGGCTTTTGACCTGAGGAAAAACCGGGTTTATCGTGGAGATGATTTCGATTCTGGGTTTTGAAGGGTTTTTTCGGGTTGGTGATGGGGAGTTTTGGAGAAGACCTGCGGAAGGAACGCCTGACGCGCGGCGTTGCCCTGGAGGACATCTCGGCGGTCACCAAAATCACCCAGCGGCACCTGCTCGCGCTGGAGCAGGAGAGGTTTCGCCTGCTCCCGGGCGGCATTCTGAGCAAGGGCATTGTGCGCGGCTACGCCGGGGCGCTCGGCCTCGATCCCCAGGACTGGACCCAGCGATTTCTTAGCGCCTGCGACGCTTCAGGCCAGATGTCCGATGACGATCGCGGCTGGACGACCTTTGCCTCGAACGTAGGCAAGGCGCGCATCCTGCACCGCGAAGCCGTCGAAATGCGGTTGCGCTGGATCGGCGCCATTCTCTTGCTGCTGGCAGTGGCCGCGGGCGCCTTCCTTGCCTTCCGTTACTACGGCCTCCGTGAAGGCTGGTGGTCCAATCTGCTGCCCATGCGCGAAGTATCCGCAGTGTCCGATGGCGTGTGGAACTGGACTTCGCATCACTTCGACCACCTGCTCGCCTGGATCGGCCACTAAATCAGCGCCATTGCCCGGTTCTTCTCTTCGATTCCACCCCATTCCGCCCCCCAAAAACTGCCGTTGACCGCCCAAAGTTTGCCATACGCTGCGAGCCTTTGCTCCCGCTGCCCCGCCGCAATTACCATAGAAAGGATGCTTTATCGCGTCTGGTCCTGCCCTATGGGCGGAACAGTGTCTGCAAGAGGGAAGGAGTTTTTCTAAGTTGAGCGACCGTTTCTTGTTTACCTCTGAATCCGTTACCGAAGGCCACCCGGACAAAATTGCCGACCAGGTCTCCGACGCCATTCTCGATGCCTGCCTGGAGCAGGACCCTTACAGCCGCGTCGCCGCGGAAACCCTGACGGCCACCGGCCTGGTGGTCATTGCCGGCGAAATCACCACCAAGGCTTACGTGGATTTCCAGTCGCTGGTGCGCGGCGTGGTGGCCTCCATCGGCTACGACAACGCGCTTTACGGCTTCGACTCCAACACCTGCGCCGTGATCTCAACCATCAACAAGCAGTCGGGCGACATCGCGCAGGGCGTTGACACCGGCGGCGCCGGCGACCAGGGCATGATGTTCGGCTACGCCTCCAACGACACGCCGGAGCTGATGCCCGCACCCATTTCGCTGGCGCACAAGCTCTGCCGCCAGTTGACGCTGGTGCGCAAGAACGGCAAGCTGCCCTACCTGCGCCCTGACGGCAAGAGCCAGGTGACGGTGGAGTACGGTGAGGACGGCAAGCCGGCGCGCATCGACGCTGTCGTGATTTCAAGCCAGCACTCCGAGGCCGTGAGCAACGAAGAGCTGCACGCCGACATCCTGAAGCACGTGATTCAAGCCGTGCTGCCCGCGAAGTGGCTCGACGAGCACACCAAGTACCACATCAATCCCACAGGCCGCTTTGTTATCGGCGGGCCCATGGGCGACACGGGCCTGACCGGGCGCAAGATCATCGTTGACACCTACGGCGGCATGGGCCGTCACGGCGGCGGCGCCTTCTCGGGCAAAGATCCGACCAAGGTGGATCGCACTGCGGCGTACATGGCGCGGCACATCGCCAAGAACATCGTGGCCGCGGGACTGGCGGATAAGGCTGAGGTCCAGTTGGCCTACGCCATCGGCGTGGCGGAGCCGGTTTCCGTGCTTGTGGAGACCTTCGGCACCGGCAAGCTGAGCGAAGCCAAACTGACCGAGCTGGTGCGCAAGAACTTCTCGCTGACGCCCAAGGGCATTATCGAGAGCCTGAACCTGCGCCGGCCGATCTACCAGAAGACCGCGGCGTACGGGCACTTTGGCCGTACCGAGCCGGAGTTCACCTGGGAAAGCACCGACAAGGCTGCAAAGCTGGCCGAGCAGGCCGGCGTGGCAGCGGCGGCGAAGTAACGGCTCAGCCCACGCATTACACAATCGACAGGCACAATGATGGGATCCGCCGCTCCGGCGGGTCCCATTTGTTTTTCGGGTAGTGACAAGGTTTCGTTTTCTTGGGTATAGCAATCAATTAGCTGCTCATGGCATCATGGGGTATGCCAAAGCGCCAAGCGCGTGACGCATTCCAGGAGCGGTGCGCATCTAACAAGAGTGGGTGTGTGCCGTCCCATTTGGAGCCTCGTCCAATACCTTGGAGGTATACGGAAACGTCCCCCAGTGGTATAGACTTCGGGGAACGTGGGGTTTCACGGGTAAGATAGCCCCTTTCTATCCACCCAAAACCAGGGCAAAGGGGGAGCGCATGACCGCTGCAACCGCAAAAAAGGTAGCGATTCTCGTAAGAATCACAAAGAAGAATTTGCCGAAGGTCAAGAAGCAGAGAGGCAATTCTCCGTTCAATGGTTCTGCGGCAAAATACTATCCTGCGCTAAAGAAACTTGCCGAGAAATGAGCAAAGGGTTTATAGGCTTTCTGCCGCTCTCATTGAGAACGCGCACGACTATGGCATTGGAGCGGTTTGGCCGGATGTGGAGCCGGTAGATAAGGCTACCTGCCTCGATCTCAATCTTCTGTACTCGGCAGCCCAGCAGCCATACCAGCATTGCTTTGGCCGTGAACTGTATCCCTCACTTGCGGCCAAAGCAGCCTATCTTTTTGTCCACATTGCGTCAGGCCACATCTTTACCAACGGCAATAAGCGAACAGCGGCATTATGCGTGGACGCTTTTCTCCTCATAAACTCTCAATACCTCACCCTTTCCAACCCCGAGCTTTACGATCTGGCGCTAGCGATAGCGTCATTCAGAGAAAGAGGAGAACAGTTCCAGAACGTGCTAGAACGAACCACCGCGCTCATCGAAAGCAATATGATACCCCTCAGTCGCTTCCGACCAATAGACATGGGCGTATACCGCTCTCAGCACCGTCGAAAATGGTGGTTCAGAAATTCCCCACTAAACCAACCTAACGCGCCGCTAGCCCAACGTGTTGGCAGGTAGTTCAAACCTTGTCACTACAGTTTTTCGCGCTCCGCACGCCCATGCCGTAGAATTCTCCGGGATGTTGATCTGTCTTTATCCAGCGGAGAAAACCATGCGTCTGAATGCGATCGCCATACTGCTTTTTGGCTCGACTGCCCTCTGCGCGGCACAAAGCCCGGGCCCCCAGCGACAGGTCTCCGTCGCTGGGGTGGAAAGCGGAGCCAACTGGACCTACGAAGGCAAAACCGGACCGCTGGCCTGGGGCAGGCTCGATCCTGCTTACGCGGCCTGCTCGAAGGGCCACGAGCAGTCGCCGCTCGACATTCGCAGCACGCACCTCGACAAGAGCCTGCAGCCGCTCGAGTTCCACTACGTTGCCGGACCCATGACGCTGGAGAACACCGGCCGCGGCATTGTGGCGCATGTCGATCCCGGCAGCACCATGGTGGCCAACGGCGTGCGCTATCAGCTGGTCGAGCTCGACTTCCACCACCCCAGCGAGCACCCGATCAAGGGCAAGCTCTCCGACATGGAGATCGACCTCGTACACCGCAGCGACGACGGCAAAGTAGCGATTGTGGCCGTGCGCCTGAACCAGGACCGGGGATTTCCCAATGCCCTGCTGTCGAGCTTGTGGGCGCGTCTGCCCAAGACGCCCGGCACCAGCGCCAAAGTGACCGATATGGTGAACGCGGGCGGCCTGTTGCCGGAAGACCGAGGCTACTGGACCTACACCGGCTCCATGCTAACGCCGCCCTGCACCGAGGGTGTGCGCTGGTTCGTCTTTGCGCAAGACCTGAGCATCAGCCGCGATCAGTTCCGCGCCTTTACCAGTCTCTACAAGCTGAACACGCGGCCCATGCAGGACGCGCACGGCCGCAAGATTGAGTCGAACGAATAAGGCAGGCGCTAAGGAACTAGAGAAGCGGCGTGAGCTGCAGTGCAATCTCGCCGTTGGCTGTCGCCGCTTTTACTCCCGTCAAGTCGCGCACCAGGTAGTGAGCGGCGTCGAGGGATTCGACGGGATGCGAGAAGGTGGTTGCGACCACGGTGCATCCCGCATCGCGTCCGGCCTGCGCACCGGAAGCTGAATCTTCAAAGACGACACAATCGCTGGGCGCGACACCGAGCAGCGCCGCTCCCGGCCAGAAACGGCTCGGGATGCGGCTTGCCGCGCGTGACGCGGTCCGCGGTGACGAGACGCGCGGGCACAGGAATGCCTCCCGCGGCCATACGGATGCGCGCCAGCCGTTCCGTGGCGCTGGTGACCACTGTCCAGCGATCGGCGGGCAACGCGGCCAGCAGAGCCAGCACGCCCGGCAGCACGGTGAGTCCGTCATTGTCGGCCACTTCAATTTCTTCAATTACTTTGAGCTCGTCCTCGGGGTCGAGATCGGGACGCAACATGCCAATGGTCTCGACCGCGCGGCGACCATGCGCGGTTTCTCGCGTCAGCGCGGCGTCGACGTTGCGCAGATTTGCCCACTTGGTCCAACTGCGTTCCACCGATGCGATGGACGAGATGAGAATACCGTCCATATCGAAGAGGACGCCTTGGCAATGGATCAGAACGGGGGAGGATACGGAAGATGAAGCCATAGCTTCATTGTAATTTGGCCGCAATTACCGCTGTTTCGCGGCAACCTGCTTTGGCGCGGCGAAGCTCACGGCGGGCGGATCGCCGAAGGTTATCGTGGCCTCGACAGATTGTTTGCGCGCGCCCACGGAGACGCTGTTCTGATCGACCGTGAGGCTACCGTTCGCAATGGTTGCGTCGGCTGTCCACGCATTGAAGCGACCCAGCGAGGCGGGAACGGGGCCGGCCTTGGAGGAATCCGAGGGCTGGTTGCCGATGGCTCCGCGCCGGCATTCGAAGTGCAATGTGCCGTGGGCTGAGGCTGCGAGATCCTTGCCGGTGTAACCGGAGAGCTCGATTTTGCCGGTGCCGTCTAACGGAGCTCCGGCCCAGCGCACGCCGAGCAGAGCGCCGATGGACGTGGCGTCGAGCTTCTCAAAGCCGCCCTCGAAGGTGTATGCGGGCTTGTCCTGATCGTTGGCTGGCTTATCGAGCGATCCGGCAACGTGAATGCTGCCGTTGAAGAGGCCGGCATCGAGCGAGGAAATCTCCACGCCCGTTGGCAGCACGCGCAGGGCAGCCGACACACTGTTGAGCGTGAAGGGACCCAGAACCAGCGAATCCGCTTTGACTGTGCCCTCGAGCGCGGGCCAGGGCGGCGATGCGGAGGGATGCAGGCGGTTAATCAAATCGGAGAGCAGCGTGGTTTTTTCCTGCGCGCCCAGCAATGCGGATTCGAGCGTGGCCGCGTCGAGATCGCCGAACTGCATCTGGAACTCGGTCGGGCAGGGCTGCGGCACAGGAAGTTCGGACGGGCAATGCAAGGGCACGCTCAGGCTGACGGTTCCCTTCACCGGGCCGTAGGAAAAAGCGACCGGATCCCAGCGCAGGCTTGAACCGTCCAGATATAGCGTGGCCTCAGTAATCTCAACGTGGCTGGCCAGATAATCGGCCTTCCAGTTGGCATTGTGTAGAGTCACGGTCCCCGTGAGCGAGTCAGTGATGGGAATCGCCGCGGAAACGGCGGCGGGAACCGCGGCGCTCGCAGCCGGCGCTGGCGATTGTGGCGCGACGGCGGCAGCGGGTTCGACGCCCGGGGGGACGGCGAGGAAATTTTCTTCAGGAGCCATCCACGGCCCTGAGGCTGTGAGGTCCGCGGTAAGAGGATCGCCGGCCAGCGAGGCCAGCGCCTCAGATTGCGGAATGCCGGCGGCGTGGGCCAGCTCGCGGGCGCGCGCGATGGCCGCCTGGCCGTGCACACCCACCAGATAGCCGGCGAGCGAAATGCGCAGATTGAAGACGAGGGGCGCGTCGCCGCCCGCGGGGATGGTTACGGTTCCGGTAAGCGCTGTGGCGGAGGCGCGCGGAGCTGCGGAGGGCTGGAGCGTGATTTTGGGCGCCTGCACGGGACGGCTGAGGCCGCCTCCCTTAAGTGCGAAATCCGCGACCGTGAGGCTGCCGCTCACCGGGCCGGTTGGCTCCGCAGCGGCTTTGAGGCCGTGTTTCAGCTTTGCTGACCTGCTTGCGGGATTGTTTGCGGGTTTGACGGGCGGAGCAGCGCTGCCCGTGCTGGCCGCGTAGACAATTTTTCCGCTGACAGTGCCGCTGGCTTCGAGGTCGGGATCGAGGCCGCTGCGAAGAGTGCGCAAAACGTCCAGACCGGCCGCGACGGGAATGCGATCGAGCTCGACAGTGAACTGCGCCGGCGTGTCGAGGCCGAGTTTTTCGCCGCTGAGGTGCATGCGGCCGTCGCCCAGGGGCGAATCGCAGGCGAGATTTTCGATGCTGCGCCGCGTGTAGTGATACAAGAGCTTGCAGTTGGCGTCGAAGTCCAGCGGCGCGGCGGGAGCGAACTCGGCGCGGTGCACGCCTGTGGCGCGCAAGCGCATGGAGATTTGCGCGGCGTCGGCGGTGCCGTCGATGTGCAGATCGCCCGCGAGATCGCCGCGCCAACCGGGATCGGAGCCGGCAACGAGGCGGGAGAGCTGGCCCAGGCGCGCGTCGCGCCAGTCGAGGTCGAGATGCACCGGCATCTCGCGCAGGGCGGGAGCGGAGCGGACACTGGCCTCCATGCGCACCACGCCGGTCTCTTCCTGGTAGAGGCTTATGTCGGTGCGCGCGGGCTGGCCGCGCAGCCGGATGCGCCACTCGCCGGGGTTCGCCTGCCAGAATGAGAGGTCGGCGTTGATCAGCGAAAAGGGCAATTTCTCCGCGCCGTTCTTGAAATTGATGCGCGAATTGGTGGCTTCAAGCGAAGGCAGGCGCCGGGCGGCGTCGCCGGACGCGCCGGTTCCGCCAATGGCAACGCCGGTTTGCGCGGCGGCGGTCCTGAAGATGGGATCGAGGTTCCATTGCCCGGCTCCGGCTCGCACCAGGTTGAGACTGGCGTCGTCCACGCTGATCTTGTCGATTTCAAGCCGCCCGCGCCACAACGCAAGCAGGCGGAGCGAGGCCGTGACCTTGCTGGCATGCAGCACGGGTTCTGCGCCGTAGGCGGGATCCTCGGCAACGCTCAGGTCGTAGAGCACGAAGCCGGGCCAGGGCAAAAGGCGGACTTCCACCGAGGAAAGCCGCACCGGCCTGCCCAGCGATTGCGCCATGAGGTGCGTGATCTGACCTTTGTAATGATTGACGCTGATGAGCGGTGGCACCACCAGCGCGAGCACGAGGAGCACGACGACGGCCAGGGCCATCCACAGCCGGCCGTGCAATTTCTTCTTACTGGCATCGCCGTTTGTCATTACGTTCCAGGGATCATTTTAGCCGCTCAAGAAGAGCCAGTAGACATTGGCCGGCAGCCAATAGCCAGTAGCCAGTAGCCAATAGTCCGTAGGTTCGCCTCGGAAATGCCGTCCTTGATTTAGATGACTAGCTGTCTACGCCTTTTTTCAACCAGTTGGAAAGTTGGTAGGCGCCGGTAATGGCCAGCGCCACGGGCCCCAAGTAGGGGATCACCAGTTGCAGGGTGACCCAGACTTTGGAATCTCCCGGGACGAGGATCCACGCGGGAACGAGGATTGCCATCATCACGATTGCCATCCTCGTAAGCTGGAACCACAGCTTATGAAAGAAGCGCGCGGTGGTCGCGCGATCGGGCAGCTCCGCGTCTGGAATTTTATACAGCCTGCCCACAAGTGCGGAGCCGAGCAGCATGGCCAAAGGCATCCCAATCGTGAAACAGACCACGATGGACGCCCCCTCCGACAGGAAAAAGACGGAGCCGGGGAGTGTCGCCGCAGTATGGGAGCCCAAGAGGTAGATCCCGGGTATCATGACGGCGGCAACGACCGGCATGACGATGAGAGCGACGATAAAAGCCCAGGCAAGAAACTGCCCGAAGGAACAATTCTGACCGAGGTAGGCCATCTCAGCCTTCTCTTCCGCGCTGTAGCCGAAGCCGGGCCAGTAGCCTCCCGACCTGAATGCCATCGTCATATTGACAGACCAGTAACGCACGAGCAGCGCGATCCAACGCTCCATGGTGGATCGCGAACCGGGAGGAACGTCCATTTTTCAATCTCCTTTTGGTGGTGCACTAGGAAGAACTATGCCGAGCCGGGAGGGTTCACCGAATTTTGACCGGAGCGCTTGGCGAGCACGCTCTTCCACCATCGGTTCGTATAAATGGTGATGACGACGACCCCGGCGGTAATCACCACGAGAAAGGCGGTCATGGCGATGCCAAAGTGCGCCTGCATAGTGGCCGGAGGGACGAGGTAGATGGGGATCGAAATGAGGGCAACGAGCACCGCTGCGCCAAGAAGCACCCCGAAAAACACTTTGTTCGACCAGGTTCCAGTGGCCTTGGCGCCGGCGTAAGCTCTCCAGCCGACCAAAAGAATAAGCGGGGTGATGAATAACCAACTCATGCTCAGAATCCCCCTGGCAGTTCCGGGTGCGGGAACTGCGATGAATTTGCAAAGCCTTGAATCTGTTTCCGTAAGCAGGGGGACGAATTCAGGTGCGGAGAGACCAACAACTAGGGCGAATTTTCCTCCCAGTGAGGGCCAATGTCAAGATTTCGATTGTCATCGCACCTTTCGACACCGAATCCCGCGAGAGGCTGGGAGCTAAGAGCTGCCCCTTACCGGATCACGTGGAACGTCCGGCTCCAGCGCGTGTCAGAGATGAAATGCGTCATCACGTGGCCCAACCAGGCTACCTGATTCGCGAATCCAGTCTGTGAGAGCTGCGGTTCCGTGGCGTTGAATGACCAGTAGTTCAACACCGGCCGCCCCATGATGTTCTCCTGGGGCACAAAACCCCAGAAGCGCGAATCGGCGCTGTCGTGCCGGTTGTCGCCCATCATGAAGTACATGCCGGGAGGAACGACGAGCTCCCCATCGACCACGTGGTTGGGAAAATCGACTGCCCACGACTCGGGGATCAGATTGCCGGGCTCGGGATCAGGCGGCATGGAGGGAAATTCGTCGAGGAACGGCTGATAATTATCCGGCGTGGTGGGTTGGGCGAAAGGCTGGCTCTGCGCCACGCCGTTGATGCTGACGATGCCGTTATGCAAACGGATATGATCGCCGGGCACGCCGATGAGCCGCTTGACCAGAATCAAATAAGTCGGCACTCCGGTTACCGGATCGGGATCGGTGACCGGCTTGTAGAAGACCACGACGTCGTTGCGGCGCGGCTCGCGATAGTGAACCAAAGGCATCCAATGAGCCGCGGGAGCCAGCGCAATGCGGTCGACGATCAAATGGTCGCCGACGAGCAGGGTGTTTTCCATCGAACCCGATGGGATGACGAAATTCTGCGCGAGAAAGGTAAGAATAAACAGGCCAACGACCAGCACCGAGCAGATGCCGGCGACCGCTTCAAACGGGGTCTCCGTTTCTTCGGCCTTCGCGGGTTTTTTGGTGGGCTGTTCCGTCGGCGAGTTTTTCATCTTCATTGCAAATCGGGACTCTTCCATTGGAACAGATTTGGAGCCGGCCGCTCAGCGCGTCCGGTGGAACGTCCGGTTCCATCGCGTCTCAGTGAAGAAATGCGTGACCACGTGAAACATCCAGGCGACACGCGGGCCAACCTCGGTTTGAGTGTAGTCCTCTTCAGTGGACTTGAACGACCAGTAATTGAACAGAGGCCGGCCTACGATGTTTTGCCGCGGGACGAAGCCCCAGTAGCGCGAGTCGAGGCTGTCGTGGCGGTTGTCGCCCATCATGAAGTACATGCCGGGAGGGACCACAAGTTCGCCATCGACGATGTGACTGGGCGCTTCTTCCGCCCAGGCTTCGGATGCAGCGCCGCTGGGAGCCTCGGCCGGCGGAGTGCTAGGAAACTCGTCGAGAAAATCCTGATCGACACCCGACCCGGGATCGTCAGAACCGTCCTGCGGCGGAGGCTGCGCAACGCCATTGAGAATGACGATGCCGCGGTGCAGGCGGATGTGGTCGCCGGGCACGCCGACGAGGCGCTTGACCAGGAAGAAGAATTGCGGCTTGCCATCGGCGTCGAGCTGGGGCTCGGCGACCGGCTTGATGAAGACCACGATGTCGCCGCGCCGCGGCTCGCGATAGTGCACCAGGGGCATCCATTGCGCGGGCGGAGAAAGGGTGACGCGATCTACGACCAGGTGATCGCCCACCAGCAGCGTTTTTTCCATTGAGCCAGAAGGGATGACGTAATTTTGCGCGAGAAAAGTGAGAATGTAGAGGCCAACCACCAACACCGAACAGATACTGGCCACTGCCTCGAATGGAGTTTCGTCAGGTTTGTTCGGAACGGGAGCGGCTTCCGTGATCTGGCCAGAAGTGTCTTTTTCTGTTCTTGCCTTTTTCTTTGCCATGCTCTCGCTCTTGGTGGGGGTTCGCGGCGTCTTCAGGCCGCTATCGCGCTTCAAATCAATGCACTACGTGGAAGATGCGCCGCCAGCGCGCGAATGCCGCCACCTTGGCGGCAAGTTCCCGTTCGTGTCCGAGTCTATCATCCGGGCCAGGCTGCGCAGACGCCTGCGGCGGCTGCTCTGAATCGGTGGAAGAGGGGCGATCGAGCGAGAAATAAATGACCAGCGGGCGGCCAACGACGGCATCGCGCGGCACAAGACCCCAGTAGCGCGAATCCCAACTGTGATTACGATTGTCGCCCAGAACGAAGTACTCGTCGGGCGGCACAGTGAGCTCGCCGTCGTGCGTGAGGCTCTGCATCTGACGCCACCACTCGGGATCGAACTGGGGACTGGTGTAGATTGCGCCGGGAAAATTGTCGCGCGCGGGGTTGGGCGGCGCGGGATCGAAGGCCGCGTAGGGTTCGCTGAGGGCGACGCCGTTGATGAATACCTTGCCGCCGGCGATGCGCAGCCGGTCACCGGGAAGGCCGACCACGCGCTTGATCATCATGGGCGGATAGGGATGGCGGAAGACGACGATGTCGCCGCGGGCCGGACTGCGATAGGGCAGGAGCCAGCGGCCAAGCCAGCCGTCGGGTGCGTAGGTCTGCTTGTTGAAGAGCACGAAATCGCCCACCAGCAAGGTGCGCTCCATGCTTTCAGAGGGAATAAGCAGCGGCTGCACGATGAAGGTGAGCACAAACAGCGCCACCACCACGGTCTGCATGAGCGAAGCCAGGACATGCGGCAAGGTGGGCAAATGCGCGCGCAAGTGCGCGAACGGGCTGTGCGCCGGATGGGACGCTGGCGTGGACGCCGGAGTTGCCGCTGGAGAAGAATCGCTCATGGTTCCAACGGTTCCTCGTTTTCCGTTTCGATCTCGGCGTCGGGCAGCGGCGCGCCGGCGGCAGATTCCAACTGCTCCAGCGCGCGACGGGCGGCATCCTGTTCGGCGAGTTTCTTGGTGCGTCCCATGCCGCGGGCCAACGGCTTGCCGCGCTCCCCAGCCTCGCCTTTGACGCGCACTTCGATGAGAAAACGCTTGTGATGGTCGGGGCCGCTCTCGCTTTTGACGCGGTAGACGGGAGCGCCGGCGCGCGCCGCTTGCAGCCGCTCCTGTAAAGCCGATTTGTAGTTGCCCAAGGCAGCTCCGGAGCGTAACTCGAGCACAAGGCGATCAGCAGCTTCGCCCATCACCTGGCTGCGCACAAAAGCGCGCACAGGATCCAGTCCGCCATCGAGATAGAGCGCGCCCATCACAGCTTCCATGGTATTGGAGAGCACCGTGCTTTTGCGGCGCAGGCCGCTGCGCTCTTCGCCGCGGCTCAGGCGCAGATGCTTGCCCAGCCCGATTGTCTCCGCCACCTGCGCCATGCGCTCGCGACTCACGAGACCGGAACGAATGCGGGTGAGCTCGCCCTCGCGCCATTCGGGATGCGCGATATAGAGCACCTCGGCCACCACCAGGCCCAACACTGCGTCGCCAAGGTATTCCAGGCGCTCGTTGTCTTCCCTGCCCACAGCCTGGATGCTGCCGACGGTATGGCTGCTGGCTTCGCTCTGCGCCAACTCGTGCGCCAGCGATCGATGCGTGAGCGCGCACACCAGCAGCTCAGGACGCGAAAAGCTATGTCCCAGCGCCGCTTCAAGTTCATCGAGACCGGATTCCATGCGCACTTCGCCCATGCTCTACCCTTCACTATGCAATTTGACGTTTGGCGCGTCCACTATGCTCCATCGGAAACCCAATCCTTGCCGGGATTCGGATCATTCGTTCCTCGCGGAGAAGCGGACTGGGGATATTTATTGCGGCTTTGGCGCGCCCTGCTGCGTTGGCGGCGCGGGCTTGGGCGCTCCGTTGTCCGGAGCTTCGTCGTCCGCGTCCTCGTCGCAGCTATGGCCCTTTACAGCGTATGCCGTCTTGATTCCTCGTTCGGCGGCAAGGCGCGTATCGAGCTGCCCGTCGCGTACCTCCAATGCCGCTTTGTACTCCGCCGCGGCCTGGTCGCGCTTGCATTCCAGATCGAGCACGCGGCCCAGATAGATGTGCGACCAGGCGAGCAGGCGCTGGTCTTTGCTGGTTTCAAGCGTCTTTTGAAACTGCACGATCGCCTCGCCGATGGTTCTCTCGGCATCCTCTTCCGATTCGCCGGGATGCACGCTCATCAGATCGGCGCGCGCCAGGATGAAATGCGCGCGTGCCGCGTCGGCCACGGAGGCGATGGTGTCGTCTTGCGACGCCAGCACCTTTTGCGCGATGGCGCTGGCCGTCGCTATATCGCCTGCTGATAGCCGCGCCTCCGCCAGATCCAGGCCGGTGAGCTGGCGCGGTCTGCTGCGCTGCAACACGTCCTGGTCGGCTTCCTTGTCAAATTCAATCTGGTGCGCGCGGTGCACCTGCTGGTCCACGTCCATGCTGTAGACCATTTCGCCCATGGTCTCTTTCAGGCTGGTGGGTTGCTTTTCAAATTCAATCATCTGCTCGTAGAAGTATTGCGTCAGCACGAAGCCCTGGCGCATGTCGTGCTGCACGGTGGCCCACCTCACAGCGTCGACCCGCTGCTGGTAGAGCAAGCGCTCGTGCTCGTAGCGAGGCAGTTGCGAGCGGTCGATACCCGGCGGAATCTTGTACTCGGGAACGCCCGTGTCCATGGTGCGCGCTTCAATAGCCTTGATCAGGCACTCGATGGTCAGCGCCGTGGTATCGGAGCGGAAATGGAAATCCAGAGGCGCGTCGCGAATCTCCTTCAGAATCGGCTGATCGCGTTCGAGAGCATTGGTGCGCGCGTAGAGCATGGGATCGATGACGTAGTGCAGATAGGTGTGGCGCACGTCGGCCATGGGAATTTTGCCGTTGACCGGAGAAACCACCACCACATAATCCGTCCCATAAATGCGGGCGTTCACGGTCGCGGGCGAGAGCTGCGGCTCGATGACTACGATGAACCGGCTGCCGCTGTATGTGGCGGCGGGCGTCTTGAGGTAGAGATTGGCGTCATTGATCATCTGCGAAAGCGGACCGTGTAACTTTTCGGCCTCGTCGTCGTAGGCGCGATGCGTAGTGAGCCAGATGCCGTGCAGGTCCACGGCAGCGGCAAAGTCACGCAGGATGGGCACGACTTCCACCACCTGCGTGGAATCGGGCGGCATTTCGGTCACGTCGGCGGTGACTTCGAGCTCGGGCGGCGGCGTCAGATAGAGAGACAGAGAAATGTACTGGGAGATGTCGCGCTCCGTGCCGGTCATGCGGTGCTGCGCGATGTATAGGCACAGGGCATCGCGCTTGGCGCGGGCGTCCTCGCTCTGCGCAAAAGCCTTGTTCATCTCGTCGCGAACGCGCTTACGGACCGGGGCGCTGTCTTCAAGTCCCTCGTCGTAGCCGCAGGCATTCAGTCCGGCTGCCATCACGAAGACCGCCTCCGCGTCGCTATCGAGCGAGACGTCAGGGCCGGCAGGATCGATGAGCGAAGGCGCCTTTTCGTGCGCATACACCTGCGAAGTAAAGGGGCTGGAAGAGCTTGAAGAGGACTGCGCAGCGGAGATGGGGGCCAAGCCGGCCAACAAACCCAGAATTGCGGCGGAATGAAAAAACAAGGATTGCATAGAACGCGACGTCATTTAGTTGCCCTGCCTGCAAGTCTAGTTTGACGCAAGGGTGGGGTCAAACGGGAGTGGGGCGGGGGCCAGGGGCTTGCCGAGCCTATCCACCCCCATTGCGTGCGGCAAAAAATTGCGTTACAAGGCCTCGCGGCAACGCTACAATCGATCCGAAACATCCGGAAAAGCAGGCATCAACTGGCTGAAGCATTGAGGTTCTTCTGACCATGCAGAGCGGCTTCCTCCACGGATATCAATACGACCTCTTCATCAGCTACAGCACGCTCGACGTGGACTGGGTGCAGCCGTTCTATGAAGCGCTCCGCAAGGACCTGAATCGCTGGACGAAGCATAATGTCTTCACGTTCTGGGACAAGGAAGGTCTGAGACCCGGAGACACCTGGGACAAAAAACTTCTGCATGCATCGGCCAATTCGGCCGTTCTGGTTCCCATCCTCACTCCCAGGTTCTTTACCAGCGATTACTGCGAGAAGGAGCTCAAAAGCTTCATGGGCGGCTCCGCGGTTTCCGGTGACGGGGCGCATCGCAGCCGCATCTTTCCAGTCGAGCTTCTTTGCCCGGCACCGCAGGGGCACTGGTTAACGGCCTGCCAGGCAAAGCAATTCTGCAGGAAGAACCTCAACGGCAACCCCATCGAATTCACGCCCGGCTCCGCGGAATTCAACGATGCCCTCCGCGACTTGGCAGTGGCCATCTCCGAGGTCCTTGATAACGATCCGGCGAAGGCTTCCGGACGACCCGCGGTCTACCTGGCCGATAACTTTCTCGAGCCGTCGAAGGTTCTGCGCAAGTCTCTCAACCACAAATACGAAGTCCTTCCGGCCGTTCCCGCGGAGCTCATGGAGATGGGTCCAGATATGCTTCAGCAGCATATCAAGGAGTCTCTCGCCCGAAGCTTTGTGAGCGTCCATCCATTAGACAGGACGCGCGCGGCAGACTACCTGGTAACGACGCAACTCGAGTTGGCGCGTTCCAGCGATAAGCCCCGCCTGGTCTGGACCGAAGCTCAATCCGATGAGCTGACCGAACTCACGAATGCAGGATTCGAGTGGATCCCCTCCCAGGCTGGCATTGAGGAGCGCATCCGGGTGCTCAACGCCCAACCCCTCAAGTTCAAGAATCCAGGGTTGAATCCGCTGATCTATTTCCTGTGTCCTGATCGCGCCAACCGCGATCAGGCCGAGCCGCTGCTCGATGTCCTTCAGCAACAGGGCGTTTGCATCTATCCATCGCCCGTCAGCGGCCCCGCGGACGAAGCCATGACCCGGCACGTCAAAGCGCTTGAGGAATTCGATGGCTGCCTCATCTACTACGGCAACACGGAACAGGACTGGTTCGATACGGTTTTTCTCCGTCTCCGGCGTCATATCCAGGAACGCCACCTGCGCAGTGCGATTTACGTCGCTCCTCCACCCAACGACTTCAAGGAGCACGACCTCAAGCGTCTGGGTGTAAAGCTGCTCGACCAACCGCAGGCCGCGGCCGCGTATTTTGCGGAGGCTTTCGCGTGAGTCCGCCCGCCGAGTGTCCCTACCTGGCGTTGCGTTACTTCGAGGAGCGAGACTCCCACCTCTTTTACGGCCGGGATGAGCACGTCAAGGAGTTGCTTTCCAAGCTTGAGCTCAATCGGTTTGTAGCCGTGCTGGGCTCTTCAGGCTGCGGCAAGTCCTCCCTGGTTCGCGCCGGGCTGCTCCCGGAGCTCAAGAGCGGAATGATCCCTTCCGCCGGCCACCGCTGGAAGGTGATCGAGTTCAAACCCGGCAGTTCTCCCATGCAGGAGCTGGGCGGAGCCCTTGAACGTGAACTGGGCATTGCTCACGCCACGGAGACCATTGCCGAGGGGCCGCTCGGCATCGTTCGCGCGGTGGATTCCGCGACACTGGAAGCCGGCACCAACGTCCTGATCATTGCCGACCAGTTCGAAGAGATCTTTTCCTACATTCGCGAAGAGCAGGCAGCGGGAAGGGGCACCGAGGCCCGGGAACAGGCGCAGGCGCTGGTGCGCAGGCTTCTCGACGCAGCAGCGGAGCCGAATCTGAGCATTTACGTCCTCCTGGTCATGCGCTCTGACTACCTGGGAGACTGCGCGCAGTTTCCCGATCTTCCCGAGCGCATGAATGCCTCGCTCTATCTGGTGCCTCGCCTGCGCCGCGACCAGCTGCAGCGCGCCATCGAGGCGCCAGTAGGAAGAGACATTGAGCCCGCAGTCGTGCAGCGGCTCCTCGGCGAGGTGGGAACCGATCCGGACCAGTTGCCGCGGCTGCAACACCTGCTGAGCCGCATGTGGTTTGCCGCCGAGGGAGGACGCATCACCTTGGCGCACTACGCCGCCGCCGGCGAATGGAAGAGCGGCCTCGAGCAGCATCTCGACCAGGTTTATGAGGGCCTGATTCGGCCTCAGCGGAAGGCCTGCCGGTCCGTCTTCCAGCGGCTTTCGGAGATCGATCACGGCCGGGCCCTGCGCCGCTGGGCTACGCGAGAGCAGCTTGCAGCATTGTGCGGTCCAGAAGCGGAAGAGGTCGTAGAGAGCTTCCGCCGGGAAGGCTTCCTGCGTCTCAGCGGCCTCAACCAGGACACCGTCGATGTGATGCACGAGAGCGTCCTCCGCGGCTGGCCGCGGCTTGTGGGTTGGATGGAGTTGGAAAGTCTCAGCGAGCGCCGCCTTCGTGAGCTCGCCGTAGCCGCGCGGGAAGCGGGCTGGCGCTCTGGCATGAGCGCGGCAGCCAAGAATAAGGTGCAAGGTATCTCTGGATTAACCCTCACCAACCTCGTCACCTGGAGAGATGAGTTCCACCCCACAAGTGCCTGGGCCAGCCGCTACCTTGAAGCCGGTGAATTCGAAGCCGCGCTCGCCTTCCTGGACTGGTGCGAGGCGCGGGAGTTGGAACGGGAGAAAGCGTCGAGGGCGAACAGATTTCGAGCCAGGACCTTCCCGTTGGCCGCGGCGGTCGCGCTCGCTGGCATTGCGGGCGTGGTGTGTTACTGGCTTGCCTACGTGCATCCGGGTACTTCCTACTATGCGTCGTTCGTGCGGCGAAATGGCTCCTATGCAATGATCGGGCGCTTATCCAACGATGAGATCGTTCATCGCTCGGAGTCGCTGAGAGTCACGCGCAAGGGATTTCGAGGAGAATTGCTGGCCGTTGAAGCGATCAACGGCTACGGGCAGCTCATCCTGGATTCGCAGCTCGACAGCTCGCTCTTCTTTCCCACCAACGGCTACAACGGACAATTCTGCCGGCTGGAATTTACATACGACGAAAAGGGACAGGTTGTGAATGAGACTGCGCTCGACAAGCAGGGTCACACCGTCTTTATGCTCACCTATGCCGCCGCTCAGGCTGAAGCCTTCAAAAAGGTCGGCAGTGTCCGGAACTCACGGTTGGCATCTGTGGTCGCGGCCGACGGCTCGACCATTTCCAGCACCGACATTCACTACGATGCGCAGGGGTACATCGACGAAATCACGTTTTTGTCCGGAGGCGCGACGCAGATGACATTTCGCGCCACTGTCATCGAGGAGACGAATACCAGTATGGGACCCGCCCGTCAGCGGTTTTTAGGGCCGACGGGAGGCCCCATCCCGGCAAACGGTGCTTTCGCCAGCAAGAACTATACGCGGGATGCGCGGGGTGAGCCGATCCAGACGATGTTCGAAGATGCCAGCGGCAAGCCCGTGCCGTCTCCCGACGGAGTTCCCCCGATTGTTCGCTGGCAATACGATCAGTGGGGAAATCAGACCGCAGAGAGCTATTTTGACTCTGCAAACCAGCCGGCGGTCTGGGAAGCCGCCGGCTTCTGGAAAGACGCGTTCGCCCTGGACGATCACGGCGCCCTGATGGAGGAGCGCTTCTCCGACGTGAATGACAAGCCGGTCGCCCAGAAGGATACGGGTTGCTACGGCTATGTCTACGAGCGCGATCAGAACGGCAACGGCACGATGAAGGGCTGTCTGGATGCGCAGGGATCGCCATCGGATTATGCCGACGCCGGGTATCAAAAGATTGCGTTTCAATACGATTCCGCCGGACGCACTGTCGGAAACCTGTATTACGGTCCCGACGGCAAACCGGTCGCCGACAAGCGCACCATCAGTACTCAGTATTCGGGCGGCTGCTTCGGCTGGCTCTGGGGCTACGATCAGAACTTCAATCGCACCGATTCTGTCTGCCTCGATGCCAGCGGCAAAGCATACGATCCCACGCAACTTCACGATCTCGCGCACGTTTCTCACGAGATTGCCTTCGATTTCCCGCGGGCGTTCCAACTCGATCAGCAACTGGTCGCACAGGACTCGACACCGGCCTATCGCCTGGACCTGATTGAGGCCTCACTGTCCGCGGAGCAGTTCACTGTGTGCATATCGCAGGCCGCAGCTCTTCAGGATTCCGACCTGAACCCATCCCAGATCATCGTTCGCGACACGATCCTTCTCGCGTGCCAGTATGCGAGCGGCAATAAATCGGCGGCGCAGGCAACCGCTGCATCGCTCGCCAACCGAGTGAATCAGATGCCCGCGGGGATGTGGGATTTCGACGGCACGCGCTATTACATCCAGACGTCAAACCATTTCCAGGCCGGAAGCGACGCCTGGGACAAGCTCTTCCTGAGCCTGCAAAATGGCGACGGACAAGGCGCTGTCAACGCGCTGAACCAACTGCAGCCGGTGCTGAAGGACTGACGCATTGGCCGAAGAAGTTGGCCGCAGCGGAGCGGCTGAAGAGGGGCAAATTCGCGACCTGCTCACTCTGGCTCGCTCCCGCGTGACCCGCGACCTGACTCCAGAGGAGTGCAAGCAGTACCTAGGCCTCAGCACCTGCCCGAAGCTGCCCTGGAAAAGCACCTTCAGCGTTCAAAGGCTCGAACGACTGAATCAGTTCCGACCCTGACCATTGTCCATTGTTTCGGCTAGCAGCCAGCGACTAGTAGCTGCTCTTCGCCCCGGATCCCCGGCGGCTTCGCCGCAACCCCCTCCCGCTCCATTTTCCCAATAAGTCACTCAAAACACTCAGCAAATTCCGCCCGCCGATTTGCATAGAATTAAACCCATCCGGCGCACAATCGTTCTATGAGCTGCCCCCCGGGAAAGGCAATCCGTCCGCGCCCCCGGTTCTTCTGGCCCCTGGCGGCTGTTAACTACTTTCCAACTCCCCCCACCCCCTCCCCCCGCACCCGCACCCGCACCCACACTCACACTCCCACACGCACACTCGCACTCGCACTCGAATTTGCACCCCTCCCCCCTCCCCCGCACTCACACCCACACTCACACTCGCAACCACACCCGGTTTCCTAGCCCAAAAAACGATTTGTGAAACTGTGAAGCTCGGAACCGACTCCAAATAAGCAACTTACAGCGCAACCCCGCACAGTCTCACAGTCTGTGCGTTTCTGTGAAACTGCGACGCAGATGCGCATCGGTTTTTCGGCTAGGGGATTTGCTGCGAATCACGAATCACGAGCTGCTGTTTGCTGATTGCTGCCCTTACCCGCGCACGGAAACGCCGGAGAACTCCAGCACGGCCAATCCGCGAACCGGCTGGCCGAAGAAGCGGGCCGGCGCAAAGCGGCTGAACAGCAGCAGACTCTCCACTTGTGAGCGCGTGGTGGCGTCGGTGGGGCCGGAGACGATGCGGTAGTCGTACACTTCGCCCGAACCGTTGATGTAGGCCTCGACAACAACCGGGCCGTTGATGGCGCCGGTTGCGTTGCCGCCGGGCGCACTGGAGTAATAGAGAAGATGCGGCGCGGTGGCGTTGCCCAGCGGTTCGTCGGGCGTAGCCGCGGCGGTTTCAGGCTGGGCGAGCATTGAAACCAGAAAAACGATGGTGCCCAGCAGCAGCACGGCACTGGCAAAGCCCGCGCCGGCCTGCAGCAGGAACGGCCCCATGGTGTTTCTCCAGACCAGATCGAACATGGTGAAGATGCTGCGGCGGCTGCGCGCGCGTTCCTGGCTTACCGCGACGCGAATGCGCAACGGCAGGTCCGCCGGCTCTTCCACCGGGCCCAGCCCGGCCAATGCGGTTTGCAGATCGCGCAGCGACTTCCACTCTCGCGCGCATTCATGGCACGCCTGGAGGTGTGCGTCCATCCCCTGCATTTCCCGTCCGGTCAACCGGCCGTCCAAATAATCCGTCAGGCCCGTTTGCACCTGAGTGCAATTGTTCATCGCGCCTCCTCTCGCAGGGACAGTTTCATTCCTGCCAGCGCTTTGGTTCGCGAGCCCGGCTTGAACGCGACCAGCAGCGTACCCAAAAACGCACGCCCACGCACCAGCCGCGACTTCACCGTTCCCAGATTGACACCTTGCATTGCCGCCACTTCTTCGTAAGAAAATCCTTCAATGTCACGCAGGATGAGCGTGCTGCGGAACGGTTCCGGCACCTGCCGTAAAGCCTGCTCCACATGCACCCGGTTCTCCTCGTGCAGGGCCGCATCAAACGGCGACTCCGACGGATCGACCAGCATGTCCTTCAGCAATACCGGACTTGCGTTGTTGCCGTCCCCCATCTCCTGCTCGATGGGGACTTCCTGCTGCTGATGCCGCATCCACCAGCGCCGCTGATTCGACGCCTCGCGCAAGGCTATGCGGTAGATCCAGGTGCGCAACGAGGACTCACCATGAAAACCGTGAATGCCGCGGAAGACCTTGACGAAAACTTCCTGGGTCAGGTCGGCAGCATCAGCGGAGTTGCGCACCGTGCGCGCGAGCAGAGAATAAATCGGCTGGTGGTAGTGTGCGATCAGCCAAGCAAACGCCTCCTCCGAGCCCGTCCGCAACTCTGCTACCAGAGCCGCTTCGTCGGGTTGGAGCGCGAGTGCGCCGGCAACATTGCCCATGGTGAGGTCCGCCTGCAAGTCAGTTTCCTCCCACGTTATCGCACTTCATCCACCGCGTGCACCCTCCTACGTCACAGCCGATTACAAACGTGACGTGGGAGAGACGATGGTTCTTTGAGCCGCTTCCAGCGCTGTTTGACGCCGGAAGTATACAGCGAATCGCGATGCGAGGGCGTCGGCGTTCATCCACACCGCCCTTGCACCTGCTTCATTAGACACCGGCAGGCCCGAAAGTGTTCCCGGTCAATTGGAGTCGGGGGTTTGGTCTCACGAAAACATTGTTGATGACTTGAAGTTGAAAATAAAGGGGTTAAGTTGTGAAGACGATCCGGCGGCCCTTTTCTACGCGGCTCCAAGCCGCTTCCACCTGGGCCAGCGGGACCGGATCGACGGCAACTTGCAGAGTTCCGACGGCGGCCATTTCAAAAAGAGTGGGGATGGTGGCGAAGATGCTTTCGAGCGAGGCGGCGCCGAAGCCGCTGCCGAGGAGGGTGAGATCGATGCTGCGCAGGGTTGCGCCGGGGAGGGTGATGGTTTTGCCCGCGCTTTCGCCGACTTCCACTAGGCGGGTTTTTCGGGTGGCCTGGGCTTTGAAGCCGCGCGCAAGAGCTTCGAGAAGCAGTTCAGTGGGGCGGCCCCAGAGATAGTCGATAACGACGTGAATGCCGGAAGCAGCCTCGGCGGCGAGCGCGTCGCGGATTGCATCTTCGGGCTGGTCGAGCGCGATGACCGCGTCGACATCGGCACCGGCCAGGGCGTCAACGTTGCGGCCGGCGGCAATCACGCGTTTGGCGCCCAGCAGGCGCGCCGACTGAATGGCGATATGGCCGGCCACGCCGGTGGCGCCCATGATGAGCACGGTTTCTCCGGGAACCAGGGCGGCGCGGTCCTTCAACGTGAGCCACGCCGCCATGCCGGGATTGGCGATTGCGGCGGCTTGCACGTCTTCGAGTTTATCGGGCACAGGAATGCACATTTTGCGCGGAGCGGCGGCGCGTTCCGCCATGGTTCCCCAGGGCTTGCGGACGAAAAGAAAATACACGCGGCTACCGTCGTCGAGGACGCCGACGCCATCGATGCCGGGGACGGATGGACCCTGGTTGTCTTTCGCGCTGGCATAGTGCGAACCGCTGGCGAGGGCCTTCACGACGGGATGCAATCCGGCGGCGCGCACGCGGACCAGGACTTCGCCGTCTTCGACTACGGGATCAGGAAAAGATTGATACTTCGGCGCCTGGCTGGGGATTTCAACGACGGCTGCTTGCATAGCTTTTGCCTCCGGGGACCTTGCTACTTTTATTTTTCGGCCTTCTCGCGGACCGCCATTGCCTGAGATCGCGGAACGACTATGTTCGATTTGATTCCGAAGCAGGCATTTCGATTCCTGCGGTTGGGAGATTGCGCGCTGGCTTAGGATGAAATGCGGAGGCGTTGCCATGTTTACTGCCCAGCCTATCGGATTTATTCATAGTCCCTTCTTCGAAACCTCCGCCATTCCCAAAGGCCTGGGCGCCAAGCATGACGCCGAGGGCGCTATCGAATTGCTGCGCGAGTATGAGCCGGGGCTGATCGACATCGAGGGCTTTTCGCATCTCTATGTGCTCTGGGAGTTCGACCGTGCCGATGGATTCGATTTGATCGCGCATCCGCCCACCGACGAGCGCCGGCCACACGGGGTTTTCGCCACGCGGTCGCCGCGGCGGCCGAATCCGATCGGGCTGACGGTGGTGGAGTTGCTGGGGCGCGAAGGCAGCTCCTTGCGCGTTCGTGGAGTCGACATGCTGGATGGCACGCCGGTCCTGGACATCAAGCCGTATCTCTCCAGCGTTCCGGCGGAGAAGCTGATGCGGGGATGGCTGGATGAGGCGGAAAAGCGGTCAAGCAGGGACTAAGGGATTCCCAGCAGCTTGTGCGTCTGCAGGCTCAGGCGCCAGCGCGGGTGGTCGAGGCAATACCTGAGCGCGGCTTGCGTGTTGGCGTCGCGGAGGGGACCGTCCATGGGCTGCAGGAAGAAATAGCGGAAGGAGAGCGACTCGAATGATGCCGGTTCGGCGCCGGGTTGCGGATAAACCAGCTTCAGCTCGTCGCCGGTGTGCTGCTTGAGCTCGGCGCCGGCCTTGGGGCTGACGCAGATCCAGTCGAGACCGCCAGGAGCCGCGATGGTTCCGTTGGTTTCGACGGCAATCTCAAAGCCGCGCGCGTGAAGCGCATCGATGAGCGCGAGGTCGAGCTGCAGCAGCGGCTCGCCGCCGGTGCAGACGACAAATCGAGTGCCGGGTACGTCGCCGCCCGGCCATTTTTCTTCAACGGCCGCGGACAACTCCTCAGGCGTTGCGAACTTTCCGCCGCCGGGTCCGTCGGTGTCGGCAAAATCGGTGTCGCAGAACTGACAGATCGCGGAGGCGCGGTCAGCTTCGTGGCCGGACCAGAGATTGCAGCCCGCAAAGCGGCAGAAGACCGCGGCGCGGCCCGTGTGCGCGCCCTCGCCTTGCAGGGTGTAGAAGATTTCTTTGACTGCGTACATAAATGCAGCCTCTAGCTGCTAGCTACTAGCTTCTAGCTCTTTCGTGCGGAACGCAACGGTCTTGGCTCTGGCGAAACAAGGCTACAGGCTGGGAGCCAGAGGCTGAAAGCTATCTTTTCAGGATCGGGTCGGCGATGCCGTTTTCGCGGAAGCCTTTTTGGCGCAGCAGGCACGAGTCGCACTGGCCACAGGGAGCGCCGGTTGGCCCGGGGTCGTAGCAACTGCTGGTGAGCCCGTAGTCCACGCCGAGTTCGATGCCTCGCGCGATGATTTGCGCTTTGGTCATCGCGATAAGCGGGGTGTGAATCCTGAGATGCTGGCGGCCTTCGACGCCGGCCTTGGTGGCGAGGTTGGCCATTTTCTCAAAGGCCTCGATAAACTCGGGGCGGCAATCGGGATAACCGGAGTAGTCCAGCGCGTTGACGCCGAGAAAAATGTCGCTTGCGCCCAGCACCTCGGCCCAGGCCAGCGCAAACGAAAGAAAGATGGTGTTGCGCGCGGGCACATACGTGATGGGAATGCCGTGGGACATCTCATCGGCGTCACGGCCCTTGGGAACGGCGATGTTATCGGTCAGTGCTGACCCGCCGAAGGCACGGAGATCGATGGTGGCCACGCGATGCTGGGCCACACCGATGGACGTGGCCACGTGTTTGGCGGCTTCGAGTTCCCAGGCGTGGCGCTGGCCGTAGGAAAACGACAGCGCTTGAAGCTCGTAGCCCTCCGCTTTCGCGAAGGCGAGCACGGTGGCGGAGTCGAGGCCGCCGCTGAGGAGGATGACGGCTTTTTTCTTCGTGTCCATTCGGAATCCTCTGCAACAAATGGCGATCAACGTTGTTGGCGGCGTAAAAAGCAACCGCAGGTCCTTCGACTCGTCGCCACGGCGACTCGCTCAGGATGACAGTTTCATTATGATGCGAACTTCTGCTTGTCCTGCGAGCTCGCTAAGCCCGCCTCTACTTCAGATCGGCGCCGCCGCGGCCAATGTCCATGGACGGCGGAATGGGGTTGCGCTCGTCGATGTAGGCTTCGATGCACTGGTCGAGCGTGCCCTTGGCTTCGAGGATGAACTCGACCGCATCGCGCGCCGCGCCGTAGCCGCCGGAGTTGGGCGTGATGTAGTGCGCCTCGGCCTTCACGCGGTCGCGCGCATTGGCCACCGCGACGGCAAAGCCCACCTCGCGCATGGCGGGCAGGTCGATGACGTCGTCGCCTACGTAGCAAATTTCGTCGAGAGTGACGCCTTCCTTGGCGATGATTTCGCGGATGGCCTGCATCTTGAAAGCGCAGCCCTGGTAGACAAATTCGAGCTTGAGGTCGCGGGCGCGGGTGGCTACGGTTTCGCTGATGCGCTTGGTGATGACGCCGCACTTCATGCCGCCGATTCGCGCCAGCGAGATGGCCGTACCATCATGGGCGCTGTAGCCTTTGGCCTCGGTCATGGTGGTGGAGTTTACGCCGAAGCCGATCGTCTCCTTCCCACTGATCTCATCCAAAAGTCTGCCGCCCGCAGGGCCGCTGGGGACGAGCCAGATGGTGCCGTCGGTCCATACGCCGTCGACGTCGAAGAGGATGATCTTGATTTTGCGGGCTCGGTCTTGCGCGGTGAGTGCCATGATTCGATTGTAGCGGTGCTAGCGGAGTTGGCGGAGTTAGCGGTGTTAGGATGCGACGGTGTCTGGACCAAGGGTATTGCGGGAGAATAGAGGCATGGACCAGGAACCGCCCGCCACAGAGCCTCGGAAACTCGAACCTGAAGACTATTACTTCGAGGGGGCGCTGATGGTGTTTACCGCCGCGTACCACCTGAAGCGCGGGAGCTGCTGCGGCTCGGGCTGCCGGCATTGCCCGTACGGCCGTGGTCCTGCCGAGGAGAAGGCGCCGACCGCACCGGAATAGCGGCGCGCAATTTGCGGTGGCCTCTTTTACGGGAGACATGCTATAAATCCAACGCTGCGCGCAAAGGCTCCCGGCTTCCACTCTAAGGAAGCTCCCCCGCGAGCGACGCCGCGCACACGGGCAACACAAATCAAGGAGGGAAGAATGGGTGGAATACTTTTCTGGATTCTGGCCGGCCTGATTGCAGGTTGGCTTACGGGCAAGATCATGAAGGGCTCCGGCTACGGGTTCTTTGTGGATATTTTGCTGGGCATTGCGGGAGGCGTGGTAGGCGGATTCATTGCGCGCCATCTCGGCCTTGACCCGGCCGGCGGATTTATTTACAGCACGCTGATCGCAGTGGGCGGCGCGGTCGTTCTGGTGGCGCTGGTGCGATTGATCAAACGCTGAAGAACCGCGGAGTTGGCGGAGTTAGCGGCGTTAGCCAGGAAGTTGACGTTCCTGCTATCCCGGGTCCCAAAAGCGGGACCCGGGGCACCCCATTTCATGCTGAGTCGGACGAAAAACAAATGCAGGTCCCCGTTCGACTTCGATCGCCGCGCGATCTCCGCTCAGGGCAGGCTTTCGACTCGTCTGCCTGCGGCGGACTCGCTCAGGATGACCGCATATGTGCTGGGTTGGTGCTGTCCCACCTTAGCCGATTCGCAAAATGCGCGAATCGCCGAAGGTGGGGCACCCGCAGTTTGTTTATTCAGAGGCGCCGGGTGCTGGAGCCTGCGTTACGGCGGGCGGGGTGACAGGTACGGCAGCAGGCGGCGCGGGGGGCTCGCGCACCAGCACGGCAAAACGCGGAAACGCGAAACTGCCTGCGGCATCGTCGATCACATTCAACTGGCAGAGATACTGGCCGGGCTTGAGTCCACTGAGCGGGACGTCGAGCTCGAAGCTGACGGCGTCGCGGCCTTCGACGTTGATTGCGCGGGCCTGCACGATCGGCGTTTCATAGATCTTTGTGGATCCCTGCATCAATTCCAGACTGCTGAGCAGATTGATGCCCGGCTTCGTTCCCTTGGTGTCATTCTCAGTCTTTCCGGGGGCGGCGGCTTCCTTTTCGTGCGCGGGATCGTAGATCTCGTAGAGCAAATAGAGGTGCTGGTCCTGGCGGAAGACGTGGCTGATGTTGGGCACGTACTCCTCCCCGTTGCGCACCAGCGGGTCGATTTCCTTACCGGGCTTCTTGCTCGGCTCGCGCTGCGAGGCCAGCAAAATTGAACTCATTTTGAGCGGGGCCTTTTTGAGATCGGGCAACGTGACGTCGGCGATGAACGAGCCCATCTGGCCGGTTTCGTTTTCGCGCACCACAAATTTGACCTGATACTTGCCGGGCGGCAGATTGAAGCTGGTGGTGTACTGGATGTTTTTCTGCCGCGCCGCAAGCGAGGCGTCGAGATTGAGCTTGACGGTGTCGCGCACGCGACCCACGGGGCGCTTTGTGTCGTCGATGACGGCGCCGATGATGTCGAGCGTGGCCTTGTCCTTGTCGCCGCCCTTCACAAACGGGATTTGCGAGCCGGGCACGACCAGCGAAACCGGCATGTAGTAGCGGTTGGCATCGAGGCGGAAGTACATGGCGTCCATGTAGACCGCGATGTCGGTGGCGGGCAGATCGCTGGCAAGCTGATCCTGCAATTCCTGCTCGCGATCTTCCTTGCCTGAGTGTTTGAAGTCGGCGGGCGCGTAGTAGCCGGGACGGTAATCGAGCTTGATGCCCGGCCGGGTGATCTTGACGGTGAGCTTGCGATACTTGCCGTCGCGCGCCGGATCGGACGAGTGAAAGCCGATGGCGTAGTAGGCCGAGGTGTCCTTCTGCACCTGCGCAAACGCGGGAGCAAAATCGTTGGAATCGAAGAAGGCTTTACCGCCAGTGTCGGAAGAGAGTGTGCCCATCACTTCCTGGCTGTTGAAGTTGCTTTGCATATTGTTCGTGAGCGATCCGCCGTTGAATGCGCCCTGCCCGCGGAGGCTGCCCGTCGACGCGTCGCCCAACGGTCCGATGGCCTGTAAACCGCGCGTGTCCACACTGTAAATCGAAATATCGGCGCGCACGGCAGAGTTGATGGCCGAACGAAGCGATGCCTCGTTCTCGATGCCGTCGCGCGAGATGCCGCCGGAGAAATAGAGCAACGATTTCTTCTCGTTGATCTTGGCCAGCGACAGCGAGATGGAGCGCAGCGCGAAGAGCTCGCGATCGGTGTTGAGGTCGTTGTACTCGCTTTCGTCGGGCGTGTAGGCGGTGGTGTCTTCCACCTGGTTCGAGTTCGCGGTGGCGCCCTCGGCGAAGCCCTGGCCC
Organism: uncultured Acidobacteriota bacterium; assembly: GCA_963713675.1. Classification (GTDB taxonomy): domain Bacteria; phylum Acidobacteriota; class Terriglobia; order Terriglobales; family Acidobacteriaceae; genus Telmatobacter. The sequence goes on along the minus strand of CAVQMV010000031.1, from coordinate 549,571 downwards.
TCTGTGCCGTTGTAAGCGCCCACCTCGCGGATGAGTGCGTCTTTGTCGGCGGTAAAGTCCTGGTCGACGGCGAGCGTGTCGCCGAGAGAAACCAAGGCGATGAGATCGGCGGGCTGCATTTTCGTCTTGAGAAATAGCTGCGCTGCTTCCACGCTGCGCTCGAGATCTTCAGGCTGCATGGAGGTGAGGTCGAAGAACATGACGATGAGCCGATGGTTGCGCAGCTCCTCAGGCTTGGCCACGACGACCGCTTTGCTGCCGGTGGGACCGGCAGCGAGGCCGCTGACGGTAGCCTCTTTGATCGGCGTGGCCATGTCGACGCTTTCGAAATCGAAGGTGGAGATCTGCTGCTCGCGGCCGTTTTCGTAGATTTTGAAGTCGCTCTGCTTCAGATCTTTCACGAGTTCGCCGGTCTTGGCGTCGCGCGCCACCACGTTGGTGAGGACGAGATCGGCGTTGGCCTTGAGCACGAATCCGCCCTGCGGCGTGTTGCTGACCTGGTTGGACGTTTGCGCGGGCAGGGGCGGCATACCGGCAGCGGCCAGCGCCAGCAACGCAAATCCTGCGACGATTTTTTGCGTTAAGCCCGTCATGCAATTCCTCAGGGGCTAAAGCCCCGATCATTTTGTGCCATCTGCGGCACGACTAAAGTCGTGCCCTTTCAAAACACGCCTACGCGACCATTCCTAACTCCGCTAGCTCCGCTGTTTTTCAAAACCTGAACCTGGCCAAGAATTGGAATTGCCGCATCTGGCCGACGGAAGTGACCTGGCCGAAATGCGGATCTCCGTACGTAGTGTCGACGCCCGAGTACTGCACGGTATTGAAGACGTTGTTGATTTGCGCGCGAATTTCCATGCTGCGGTTTTCGCCCATATCCATGGTCTTGGAGAGCGCCATATTGTTCTGCACCGTTCCCGGCCCCTCGATGGAGTCGCGCGGCGCGGTGCCGAAGTAGTCGCAAAAGCCCGGCGTGTTGCCCGGTGCCGAATAGGCGGCGATGTTGAACCATTGGCGCAACCCGCCTCCAGTGGTCACTGGTTGTCCCGGTCAGACTCGGCCGTAGCGCCGCTTGCATTGCCGCACTCCACGCCCTGCGCCGTGGGCTCCACTCCCGGCGAGATCCAGCCGCCGGTGGCGAAGGTGAAGCTGCCCGAGACGGAGAAGCCGTCGAGGATGTGCGACGGCACGCCGGAAGTTGCCCACAGTCTGCCTTCGCCAAAGGGCAGTTCGAAGAGATAGTTGCCGCTCACCTGGTGGCGAACATCGAGCGCCGAATGGCCCTCCTGCGCGGCAAGATCCTGCCAGTTCTGCACGACGGCGGCGCCGAGCTTCCGTTCACGGAGCTGGCGTCGTCGATGGCGTGGCCGTACTGGTAATTGGCGCCAAGGGAAACGCCTTTCTGGAGCCGCTTGTTCAAGCGCACCGTGGCCTGATTGTTCTTGTAGTAGGCTTCGGCCTCGTCGTAGTTGAAGACCAAGCCTGAGGGATCGGTCCCGGGGCTGCAAAGGACATTGGAACTGTTGCAGGGAACGGCGCGCGGCGCGAGTTGGACGTCGAGGTGATTGGAGCGCGCTCCGTTGTAGCCAAGATTCATCACCATGCCCAGCGGCAGAGTCTTCTGGAGATCGAGGTTCCACGCCATCACGTAGGGAAGGCCGTAGTGGGGATTCAAGGCGTAGTTGCCGACGGTGGCGGGGGCGGGAAAACCATTGGCGAGCGTGAAGCACGTGCTGGTTTGCGCACAGGCGATGGACGGCGAGTTGCCGACGGCTTCCTGGTTGGTCTGCTCGTTGGTGAAGGGCGGCAGGTGCGCCATTTTGGTGGCGAAGCCGGCGTACTCGCCTACGGTGTAGTTGGTGCCGAAGCCGGCGCGGAGCACCGTGCTCTTGATTTTCGGCACACGCCATGCAAGACCTATGCGCGGCTGGAATGCTTTGCGCCAGGGAAATACGAGTGAAGAGGGAAGGCCGTTTTGGCCGGCGGTCTGCTCGGTCTCGCTGGCAAAAGCTGTGGCAGGGTTGGTAGCGACGTCGGCGAGACGGTTGTATTTCTCAGTGTAGGGCGCGAAAAACTCCCAGCGCACGCCGTAATTGAGCGTGAGCGAAGGCAGCGCGCGCCAATCATCCGTGGCGAAGGCGTCGTAGACGTTGTCGCGCAGGTAGCTCTTGGCCAGCGAAGAGTTGAGCGTGGTGGATTGTGGCAGGCCAAGGAGAAAATCGGCGATCGAATTGCCGGTGCCTGCAACGGCCGCGTTGCTCACAAATTCCTCGGTGAAGAGGCCGGTAAATGCGAAGTTCCCTGTGCCATTGGAGCCAGCGAGAAAGTCGCGGTGCACGCGGCGGTAATCGGCGCCATAGCGCATGTTGTGCTTGGCGTGAATCCAGCTCAGCACTTCGGAGAACGAAATGGTCTGCGAGATGGAGAAGCTGGGCTGTGTGTCGCTGAGGCCGTTCACGCCGTTGCTGAGCGAGATGCCGGGCACGCCGTAGTTGAGCGGGACGTCGTTGGGTTGTCGATGCCGTCCGCGTCTTCAGGATTGTCGGTGGTGTTGGTGAAAAAGTTGGTGGTGTGGCTGTTGGAGCGGTTCCAGTTGACATTGGAAATGCTCGTGAAGCGGTGGTAGCCGACAGTGTAGCCGGCCTGCAGCGAGTAAGAATTCGAAGCGCTCTTGCCGCCGAGCTCGGGAATGAAATTGACGATATCGGAGGCCGAGTGGCCCTCGTTGTAATTGAAGTTGATGCTCTGGCGCAGGCCCTGATTCTGCGATCCGCCGCGACGCCCGCCACCGCCGCCGTAGCCGCCGCGGCCATCGGGCTGCGTGGCGTTTGCGCCCAGGCTGCGGTTGTAACGAACGCCGGCGTTGGTGGAGTTTGATTGCCCGGTAGTGATCGCCTGGTAGTTGTAGCCGTTGACGGTTTCGCCGTTGGGCAATGGCTGAGGGTATAAGGCGAGCAGTGCCGCGGCCTGCGGGGAGATCGACTGGTATGGAACGTAAGTCGGCGGGTTGGGAATCTTGTTGGACGGGAACTGCACGCCAGTAACCGGGTCGTAGATCGGCGGCAACCCTGCAGCGGAAAAATCACCGCTCCGTTCGGCCAGCGTGGGCACCGTTTCATTGAATACACCGGGCGTGGATTGGCGCGTGCCGGAAAGCGTGAGGAAGACGGTATCTTTTCCGCTGGGCTTGGTGAGGTGCGGAATGTACGGCGCGCTCATGAATGAAAGCGTGAACTTATTGGATCCGTTGACCGGCTGATGTTCTGGCAGGCCGGTGAGATCGAACGGTTGCGCATTGAAGTAAGAAGTTGTGTTGTTCCACGCGATGGCGCCGTGGGGTTGCGCGGGATTGAAGCCGCGGAAATTTCTTCCGCCGCCACCACCTCCGCCGCCACCGCGTCCTCCGAAGCCGCCGCCTCCACCTCCACCGCCAAACCCGCCGCCGCCGCCAAAACCCCCGCCGCCGAAAGCTCCGCCGAACCCTCCGCCGCCGCCGTATCCGCCAAACAAGCCACCCTGGCCGGCCTGGTCGCTGCCGGGACCGCCTTGCCCGCCGGGACCGCCTGGTCCCATACCCGCGTTGAGCCGGTCGTCAGGATTCATGCCGGCGTAGGCGCTTACTTGCCCGGCCTGGCCGGTGATCGCCACCGATTCGTCGCTGAAGTCGGAGTTGGCGGCGATCGAGGGCAGCGCCGCGCCGCTCTGGCCCTCGGTGCCGGCCCCGGTGTCGATATCGGCGCTCAACGAGCTTTCGAGGCTCATGTTTTCAGGGGCGTTGCCGGCCATTTGCCGCACGCCCTGGCCGGAGGCGCCGGCGCGGGCCCCTTCGCGCGTTCCCTGCTGCGCCTGTTGCTGTTGCTGGTCCTGTTCGGCCTGGCGCGAGGCTAGAATGAGCTCGAAGTTCACGAGCTGGTCGTGACTGGTGGCGTTGAGGACCGCTTCCTGCGAGCCTTGCGCGAAGGCCGCGAACTGGGTGCGGATGACGTAGCGGCCATTCTGAGGAATATTCATTTGCCACGCGCCGGTGATGTCGGTGGTGGTGGAGTAGCGCTTGCCCGTAAGAGAATTTTGCGCGGTGACGGTGACGCCAGGGAGGGGAATGTTGCCGCTCTTTACCGTGCCATGCAACTTGCCGCCGGCGATGGCTGGGCTGGCAGCGGGCGCGGCGACTTGTAGAGCAGCGACAGGCGGGGATGCGGGAGATGGCGCGGGTGTGCCGGTCGAAACTGGGGCCGCCGCCGGGGCCGGGGCCTGCGCCCAGACCGCAATACAGCTGGACAGAACTATCCCCGCTACTCCCGCACGCATCATAAGTTTTGTTGTCCGGCCTCTCGTGCCTGTATTCAGTCTGACGAGTCATTCACCGTTAAGGTTTACGAAGGCGCGATCCCGCGCGCCGGCGGTCTCGCGCTGCGGGAAATTTTGTGCAAGTTGATGCGGCACGCGAGATTTGGACTTGCAATCCACGGCGGCGCATGTTAACTATTAAGGCAATAATCTCCTGATTGCTACCAAGCGAGTAAACTTTGGCGGCATCGGACAGGATGGGATGGGCATGCAGATCGGCACCACGATTCGCGCTTACCGGTTACAGAAGGGACTTTCACAGGGAGACATCGAAAAGAGAACCGGCCTGCTGCGCTGTTATCTTTCGCGTGTGGAAAACGGCCACACCGTGCCCTCGCTGGACACGCTCGCCAAGATCGCCAACTCCCTCGACCTGCCTATCGCGCAGTTCTTCGCCAGCGACACACTGGCCCGCCAGATGAATACGCAGAACCTCTCAGATGACGAACTGCGCTTTCTGACGCAGATCCGGCGCTACTCTTCGAATTTGAACGAGAGCGACCGCAAGCTGCTGATGGCCATGGTGAAGAAGTTTGCCGCTACGGCGACTAGATAGCTTTCAGCTTTCGGCCGTCAGCTCTCAACTTTCGTTTCTCTACGTGCGTGAATTCGTAAACTTGAGGACCGGTGCGGACGAGAACACCCCGACGTCAGCCGGTCAGAACGTCAGGCCTTGTGGCGGCGGAATGTGCGCCATGTAGAAACCAAAAAGCACAAGCAGGATGACGATCGCCGCGACGGCGAGGCGCATGCGCGTCTGAAACATCGTGCGCGGCGAGCCGATGCGCGGCACCAGCGGCACGGCAAAAAGCAACCCGCACAGGAAGCCGCCGATGTGGGCGGAATTATCGATTTCCACGCCGGTGAATCCGCTGCCGAAGTTGACCGAGAGACCGATGACAAGGTTGATGGCGGCAAAGTAAATGACGGATTTGCGCAGACGCTTGAGCTCGTACTCGGGAATGGGCAGGCGCTTGGACTTGAGCAGGATGATCAGCGCACCGGCAATGCCGAATACGGCGCCGGAAGCTCCGGCTCCGGCGGCGAAAACGGGCACGCCTGAAGCGTCGTGCATGGGCCGCACCCAGTTGTAGCAGGTGGAAAGCAGATTGCCAGCAGCTCCGGTGAGGATGTAGACCGAGATCAGACCAAACCAGCCCATCAGCGGCTCGGCCAAAAGGCCCAGGTTCCACAGGCACCACATGTTGGTGGCCAGGTGAAGGATGCCCACGTGCACAAACATGGCGGTGACGATGCGCCACCACTGCCCGTCGATGAGTACGCTGCCGGCGTTATCGGCGCCCCAGTGCATCAGCTGGTCGACGGTAGGGCTCCACATGCTGACGCCGCGCGCCACCATCGCGAGAAAGACCGCGCAATTGATGCCCACAAGCAGATAGGTGGCCGGCGCGGAGGCCCACCCGCGCCGCGGAACGAGGCTGACGCGGCGGCGTGTATTCGGCTCTGCGGAGGAAGAATCTCCGGCTGGGGGCTCGAGGGAATAACTTCCCATATCAACACTCTAAAGCATCGGCGGTTGCGACCGCGTAAGGAACGAATGACGGCTGCGGTGGTGGCGAATTCCCGATGGAGGATTGCGGCCTTCCGATTCACAACCGGGCGCGGAGCGTCGATGTAGTCTGGAGTTTGGTTTGCGTCGGATGGGCCTCTGCGGATTCGCGAGGTCAGGCGATGCGAACTGCTCAAAACAGGAGAGCGATCGTGAGTGTGGAGGCAAAGGCAAGCGGGAGCGGCGCGAAGACGATTCGCCGCGCGTTGCTCAGCGTGACCGACAAAACGGGACTGGTGGAGTTTGCGCAGGCGCTGGCAGGGTTGGGCGTGGAGCTGATTTCAACGGGCGGAACCGCAAAGGCACTGCGTGCAGCGGGGCTTTCGGTCAAGGACATCAGCGATCTGACGGGCTTTCCCGAGATGCTCGACGGGCGCGTGAAGACGCTGCATCCGCGCGTGCATGGCGGGCTGCTCTATATCCGCGGCAACGCCGAGCACGAAGCGGCGGTGGAGGCGCACGGCATTGAGCCCATCGACATGGTGGTGGTGAATCTCTACGCCTTTGAGAAGACCGCCGCGCAGCCCGGCGTCGCGTTCGGCCACCTGATCGAGAACATCGATATTGGCGGGCCGTCGATGGTGCGCTCGGCGGCGAAGAACTTTGAAGACGTGGCGATTGTGACGCGGGTTTCGGATTATCCGGCGCTGATCGAAGAATTAAAAGCGAACGGCGGCAGCGCTGACCCGCGCCACGCGCTGGCGGCTGGCGAAGCAGGCCTTTGCGCTCACCTCCGCATACGACTCCGCGATTGCCAGCACGCTCGAACAGATTGCCGACGCGCCCGCTCCGGAAGCTCCCGCGGCGTTCGACGACTGCGTCACTGCCGGCGACGCTGCGCATCAATTTGCCGCAGGCGCAGGCGCTGCGCTACGGCGAAAATCCTCATCAGCGCGCGGCGCTCTATGCCGACGGCTCGGGCATGGGCATTGCCGGCGCGCGGCAATTGCAGGGCAAGGAACTGAGCTTCAACAATCTCGTGGATCTGGATGCCTGCTGGGAGCTGGTGCAGGAGTTTGAGGAACCCGCCTGCATCATCGTGAAGCACACCAACCCCTGCGGCGCGGCCACAGGCGCGAACATTCTCGAGGCGTATCAGAAGGCGCTTGCCGCCGATCCGGTGTCGGCCTTCGGCGGAGTGATCGGCATCAATCGCGAGGTGGACGGCGCGGCGGCGGAAGAGATCGCCAAGCTGTTTGTGGAAGCCATTGCCGCGCCGGCGTTTTCTCAGGACGCGCGGGAGCGCTTTGCGCAAAAGAAGAATCTGCGCCTGGTGGAAGTGAAGACGGCGCCGGCAAAGCCCGTGGTCAAGCAGGTGTCGGGAGGGTTGCTCTTGCAGGACGCCGACACGGGCCGGGTGACGGAGTCGGAGCTGAAGGTGGTGACGTGGCGGCCGCCGACGGCCGAGGAGCTGCGCAGCCTGCTCTTTGCGTGGCGGGTGTGCAAGCACGTGAAATCGAATGCGATTGTGTACGCGCGCGACGGGCAGACGCTGGGCGTGGGCGCGGGGCAGATGAGCCGGGTGGACGCGGCCAGGTTCGGCGCCATGAAGGCCGTGCTGCCGCTCAAGGGCTGCGTGGCGGCGTCGGACGCGTTCTTTCCCTTCCCTGATGGACTGGAGGCCGTGGCCGCAGAGCGGCGCGACGGCGGTGATCCAGCCGGGCGGCTCGGTGAGAGACCAGGAAGTGATTGCGGCAGCCGATAAGCTCGGCCTGGCCATGGTTTTTACGGGGATACGGCACTTCAGGCACTGAACGGAACGAAGCGAGGTCGGCGGGGCTGGTGCGGGCCGGGGCCGAGAGACAGCGAACGGGCGCAACGGCATGAATGGCGGCTATTTGCGGGAAAATCGCGGATTCCGCCGAGCACGTGCGACTATTGGCGCGTAAAATCGTCTTTAACGGTAGGCGGAGATTCTCGGCTACCGGAGTTACCCGGCTGCCCGTGCCGCGTTTTGGCTTTTCATCAGCGTTTAATACGCTTTGCCGGCTAGAGAAATTGTGGAATTCCCTGCATGATGACAAAAATGACTGTTTTTCTGACCCTTGGGCGCAAGATTGCCCCCGCCCTTTTGCTTTTCTTGCCGGCAGCGGTGGTTTGCGCGCAAAACGCGCCAGCCAACCCGCCGCCAGTGCAGCAGCCACCGTCTGCCGCTGCACCGGGACAGACCGCTCCCGCGAAGACGCCTGCGACCGATACCGGCACGACACCGGCGAGCCCGGCCACGGCAGCGACCGAGCCCAACCGCGCTCAGGCGTACTACCACCTGGCGCTGGCCGGCGTGTATGAGGATGACGCCATCTCCGACGGCCGCACCGACGAGGTGAACAAGGCCATCGAGGAGTACAAGCTGGCGCTGAATGCCGATCCCAATTCAGGGGAGTTGGCCGACGATCTGGCCGATCTCTATTTCCGCGTGGGCCGCGTGCACGACGCCGAGGTGACGGCGCGGGGACTGCTGAAGACTGCGCCCGACGACATTGAAGCGCATAAACTGCTGGGCCGGATTTACCTTCGCCAGCTGGGCGAGGGCGAAAACTCGAGCGCGGGAGCCGCGGCGCCGAGCGACTCGCAAAACGTGGTTCTGGACCAGGCAATTGCGGAGTTCCAGAAGATTGTGGCCCTGCAACCGAAGAGCGTGGAAGATCACATGGTGCTGGGGCAGCTTTACAGGGTGAAGCACCAGCCCGACAAAGCCGAAGCGGAGTTCAAGACCGCACAGGCGATCGAGCCTGAATCCGAAGACGTGGTGCTGAACCTGGCCCGGCTCTACGCCGAGAGCGGCGACCTGCAGCAAGCGGCGAAGTCGATCGAGGCGATTCCCGTGGATGGGCGCACGCCGAAGATGGAATTCACGCTGGGCGCGCTGTACGACCAGTTGAAGCAGCCCAAGGACGCGATTGCGGCGTACAAGCGCGCGGAGGATATGGAGCCCGGCGATTTGCAGACCGTGGATGCGCTGGCGCAGGCGCTGCTGAACAACGATCAGCTTGACGACGCGCTGAAGCAGTACAAGGACCTGGCCGAAGGCCAATCCCGACGACGCCGAGCCGCTGATTCACATTGCCGAGATCGAGCGCAGGCAGGGCAAGTATGAAGATGCGCTGACCGTGGTTCGCAAGGCGCGCAAGATCGACCCCAACTCGCTGGAAGCGGGATTCAACGAAGGCCTGCTGCTCGACATTCTGGGCCGGCTGGACGAAGCCATCCAGGTTTACCAGGATATGGTGGATTCCCCTCAGATTTCGCACGCCAACGGCGCGTACACCGAAGAAGAGAAGAACAACCGCAGCATCTTCCTGGAGCGGCTGGGAACCGTGTGCCTGGAAGAGAACAAGACTGGACCAGGCGATTGCTGCGTACCAGAAGATGATCGACCTGGGCGGCAGCATTGCAGTGCGCGGCTACCAGGGCGAAATCGATGCCTATCGCGGAGCGCATGAGTTCGACAAGTCGCTCGACGTAGCGAAGAAGGCCGTGGCCGCCGATCCCAAGGATAGCGACCTGAAACTGATGCTGGCAGGAGAAATCGCCGACCAGGGCCATCCCGACGATGGGCTGGCGATGGCGAAGAGCCTGCTTGATGGCGCCACGCCCGACGAGCAGCGCGGCATCTGGTTCGCGATCGGGCAGATGGACGTGCGCCTGCACCGCTGGAAGGACGCCGAAGACGCGTTCGACAAGGGCGAGCCGTTGGCGACCAAGAAGGAAGACCGCACGTATTTGTTCTTCCTGCGCGGCGAGCTGGCCGAGCGGCAAAAGCATTACGACCAGGCCGAGCAATATTTCAACCAGGCGCTCGACGCTCGATCCCGAGAACGCCATGACGCTCAACTACCTGGGCTATATGTGGGCCGACAAGGGAGAAAAACTGCCTGATGCGCTGAAGATGATTCGCAAAGCCGTGGACATTGAGCCGATGAATGGCGCGTATCTCGATTCGCTGGGCTGGGTGTACTTCAAGATGGGCGAGTACGAGCTGGCCGAGGACAATCTGCGCCAGGCGGTGAATCGCGACCAGACCGATCCCACGGTGCACATGCACCTGGGCGATTTGTACGAGAAGACAGGACGCATCCGGCTGGCCGCGGCGCAGTGGCAGCTTTCGGTGGACGAGTTTGCCAAATCGTCGCCGGCCGACTTTGAGCCGGGCGACGTGGCCAAGGTGCAGAAGAAGCTGGAAAGCGCGCGGGTAAAGCTGGCCAAAGAAGAAGGCGCTCTGAACCAGGGCAAGCCGGAATAGGCGCACTCCGAGCGCATAAAAGACAAATGCAGGTCCCCGTTCGACCTCGATTGCTTCGCGATCTCCGCTCAGGGCAGGCTTTCGACTCGCATTGGCGCATTTCATGCGCCAATGCTCGCTCAGGATGACATCCCATGTTTATTGCTCAGGATGCATGTGCTACTGCGCGTGCGCTGCGGCATCGGCCAGGAACACATCCACGTTGCTCTTATCCACGAGCGACGTGCCGGTGTCGATGAAGACCGGGTAGGGCGAGAACGCGTCGGTGCTGTAGTCCTTGCTGAGTTGCGCGGGCGGATCGTGATAGATCTCGTCCAGCGCCTTGAGCCCGACGAATCCCATCGTGAAGGGCTTTTGCACGATCGTGGAGTCGATCACTCCGTCCTTGATTCCGTTGAGCGTATCGGGATTGACGTCCCACGCCACCACGATGCGGCTGCTGTCGCCGGTGCGCTTGACGGCGTCGGCCACCATCTTGCCTGAAGCGGAATCGAGGCAGACAAAGGCATCGATTTTCTTGGCGCCGGTGAGAGCCAGCAACTGCTGAGTGCGGTCGAAAGCCATAGTGGTGTCGCCCTTGATGTCGACCACGTCCACGATGTTGATGCCGGGCCGCGCTGCAAATACGTCTTTGAAGCCCTTCAGGCGCTCTTCCGTGTTGGGCTGGCCGGCGATGGTAAAGAAGACCACGTTGCCTTTTCCGCTCAGCTTCTCGACAACCGGCGGCCGCCCAGGCGGCCTGCATCCAGATTGTTGGTGCCGATGAAGTAGAGCCTGCGGCTGCCCGCGGCGTCGGAGTCGATGGTGATGACGGGAATGCCGGCATTGATCGCCGCGTCGATTTCGGGCTGTCAGCACGGACGCGTCGGAGACCGAGATGAGAATGCCGGCGGGCTTGGCGGCAACCGCATTCTTGCAGTTCCGTCAAGTTCAGCCTGCGGATCGTGGTTGTCGGGCCCGGCCACCTTGGCCGTCACCTGGTATTGCGCCGCCGCCTTCTTGAATCCCGCGACGGCCGTCTGCCAATAATTGGACGACATGTTCGAGCCGACCAGGTAAAACACCTCTTTGAGCGAATGTCTTCCTTCGCAGCCTGGGATCAATACTGCTACCAGCGCCGCGAGCGCAAGCGCCATTCCCTTGATTGGTTTCATGGTTTCCTCCCCTTGAGACGAGACGTTTTGCCGCGGATCGGCATTGCCCGTTGCGAGCGCGCGCCGAGCCCATCAAAAATCCGGCTGGATGGTACTCCCGTGAACCCGCGATTGTCCATCCTGCAATGTTCAGGCTTTCTTGTAACAGCCGCGGCGTGCATGGGCCGGTGATACAGAGCACAGAGATGCCGTCATCGCGCGGCAGCGGCCCCTTTTGCGGTATAACCAGACCAGAGTTGATGACTGCGTTCAAGAACGAATCTCCAGCCCCACTGCCGGCGGGAGTTGCCGCCAGTGGCCGGGCCGACAGCGAACTCGTGCGCCGCGTCCACGCGGAGCCCCCGCACGCCTATCGCACACCTTTTGCGCGCGACGCCGCGCGGGTTCTGCACGCGCGCGCCTTTCGACGCCTGGCCGGGAAGACGCAGGTGTTTACCCGCCTGCCCGCGGAGGGACTTTCCGATCACTTTCGCAGCCGCCTGACGCACACACTCGAAGTGACGCAGATCTCGCGCACTGTTGCCGCGGCGCTGGGACTGAATGCGGAACTTGGCCGAGGCGCTGGCGCTGGTGCACGACATCGGGCATCCGCCCTTCGGCCACGCCGGCGAAAAGGCGCTCGACCGCGCGCTTCGCGGGCACGGGCTTGAGCTTCGATCACAACCTGCACGCGCTGCGCATCGTCACCTGGTTTGAGGAGCGCTATCCGGCCTTTCGCGGACTCAATCTCACCCTCGCCGTCCGCGAAGGCATCGTGAAACACTCGCACGATTACTCCGCCGCGGAGCATCCTGAGCTGGCAGAATATTTTCTCGACGCGCTTCCGCCGCTTGAGGCGCAGTTGATCGATCTGGCCGACGAGATTGCCTATCTGACCGCCGATCTCGACGACGGACTGGACTCGGGCATCCTCGCGCTCGAACAGGTGCGCGAGGCCGTGCCGCTCTTCCGCGGCTTTCACGACGCGGCGCTGGCCAGTTTTCCCCATGCCCCGCCCAAGGTTGTCGTATATGAAGCACTGCGGCGCGTGTTGAATGTTTTTGTTACGGATTTGATTGAAGAAGTGCGCGCGCGCGTGATGGCGTTGGGCGCAACTACGCTCGAGGAGATCCGGCGCGCACCCAAACGGCTGGCCACGCTCAGTCCGCGGATGGAAGCCGAGCGCGCGGCGACGAAGGATTTTCTCTACGCCAGCCTTTACAACTCGCCCGGCCAGGAGCAGGTGCACGCGCAGGCAGAAAAAGTGATTGCCGAACTCTTCGCGTTCCTGATGGCTGAGCCGGGACTGATGCCGGAGGACCACCAGGCGCAAATCCCGACGGAGGGTCTGGCGCGCACTGTGGCCGACTACATTGCCGGCATGACCGACAGCTACATTGTGCATTTGTGGGAGCGATGCGGCGGCAGGTAGTTTACTGAACCGTCCCCTGTGGCCGCAGGCGGCGCAGGTCGAGCGCGCACTGCACGGCGTTTTGCGCGTTGAGGCGCAGATTGTCGGCCGCGGCCCAGAGCCACAGCCGCGATGCCTGATTGGAGTTGCGGCCCATCGGCTCAGGACGCAGGCGCACCAGAACTTCGTTCTGTCCCGTGGCTGCCAGATTCGAGGGCGAATCCGTGTCTTCGAGGACCAGCTCGATGTGCTCGCCATTCAGCGCCTCTTCGAGGGCGACGATTTCCACGGGACGCTCCAGTTCGACGGCGATGGAAAACGTGTGGCCGTGGAAGACCGGCGCGTGGATGACCTGGACGGCGAGGGACGGGCCGCGGCCGCCAGTGAGCGCCTCGTAGTGGCGGCGAATGCGCGCTTCCACGTGAGGCAGACTGACCGTGGCGTCTTCGCCCATGCCGCCGAGCAGGTTAAACGCGGCCTGCGCGTCGTAAATGGCGCGCGGCAGCGACTGGAAGTTGAGCAGGTTCACCGTCTGTTGATGCAGCTCGTCCATGGCGGCGCGGCCAAACTCGCTGGCCGGCTCAAGAACCGTGGCCGCGGCAAAACGGATGGGCGCGGCCTGCTGCAGCCGATCGAGCAGCAGGGCGATGGCGATGACGGCGGGATGCGCCGGAACGATGGCAGGAGTGAACAGGTCGACGGCGGCGGCTTCAGTTCCCAGCCAGGGGGCGCGGATCAGGACGCCGGTCTCCTGGTCGAGTGCGCCGGAAAGATCGAGGACCGTGGAGCCGGCGCGAAGCGCCTGCTGCCAGTAACGGCGCGTCATGTTCTCAGAGCCGCAGAAAAAAGTGAAATCGGCGCGGCTGAAGGCATTCGGCATTGATGGCCTGGATGAAGGTGACTTCGTCGCCCACCTGCTCCAGCTGGCCCTGGGTTCCTTCATCGTCGAGAAGAGCGAAGTTGGAGGCGGCAAGCGGCGACTCGGAGAGAACGTCCTTCAACTCCCGGCTGAGCAGGCTTGATGCGCCGACGATGGCAATCTTGTACACAGGCATCCTTTAAAGCAGCGAGTTAGCGAGTCAACAAATCAGCGTGGCGTGATCGGCGCCGATGGCCGACCGCAAGACAAATTCTATTCGGAAAACTTGGGCCCGAGTGGCTTCGGCTCTGCCGGAGCGGCGGGCGCCGGCACAGCAGCCGGACGCCGGCGGCGACGGCGCTGCCATCCATACGCCGCACGCGCCCAGATCCCCGAAAACATGTAGACCAGCGCGATCGCAAACAGAGTCACATTTGAAAACCGGACCAAGACGTAAGTAACCAGCGCCAGCCACAAGATCAGCCGGAAGGGATGGCTGCGGGAGAGATTAATCTCCTTGGCCGACCAGAAGCGCCAGGTGCTGACCATGAGATACGCGCAAAGCCCGACCATGACGAGCCAGGGAATGGCAATGTACCAGTAGACATTGGGGATTCCGTAGCAAAGGTGCACGCTGGCGGCGAGCAGGCCGGCGGCCGCGGGAATGGGCATGCCGACAAAATACTTGCGATCGGGCCGGCCGGGGTTGCGCGGCTGCGGGTCGTGGCTGATGTTGAAGCGCGCCAGACGCGATGCCCCGCCGAGCAGAAACAGAAAACAAATGAAAGCTCCGGCCTGGAGCAGATGCATGTGCAACTGCGCATTCAGCGAGTCGGGCAGGAAGTGAAATCCCCAGACCAGGGCCAGCAGGCTGGGCGCCATGCCGAAGGTGACGATGTCGGCCAGCGAGTCCAGCTCCCCGCCGAAGTCGCTGGTGGTGTTGGTCATGCGCGCGATGCGCCCGTCGAGCGCGTCGAAGGGAATGGCGAAAAGGATCGCGATCGCCGCCCAGTCCAGGTGCCTCTGCGCGTCGCCGCTGATGGCATCGATGGTTTGCGTGATGGAAAAGAAGCCGGCGGCAATGTTGCCCGCGGTGAACAGCGACGGCAACAGGAACATACCGCGGCGCAGGCGGGGATGCGGTTTCCGCTTGATCCCGGCAAGATCGAAGTGGTTCATGCGCGGTCTCCCGGAGGGATGCTCGGGGTCCCCGCCGGCAGGTCTTCGCCGGTGGGGTGAGAGACAGCGGCGAGCACGCTCGCGCCGCCCTTGACTCGATCTCCCACCTTGACTCGCAACTCGGCGTTTGCCGGCAGCAAAACATCGACCCTGGAGCCGAATTTGATGAGGCCTACGCGCTGCCCACGCTCCACGGTCTGGCCTTCCACGCAACGGCAGACGATGCGCCGCGCCAACAGCCCCGCAATCTGCTTGAAGGTGATTTCCAGCCCCGCGTCCGCACCCTGGCCGCGCAACGTGATGGCGCTTTGCTCATTGCGCTCGGCCGAGGCCGGGTTCATGGCGTTGAGGTACTGGCCCTTCTGGTAGTGGACGCGACTCACCGTGCCGCCGATGGGAGCGCGGTTGACGTGCACATCGAAAACGCTGAAGAAAATGCTGATGCGCTGCCGTGGGCCTTCCGGAGTGGCGATGGATGCAGTTTCGGTGACCAGGCCGTCACCTGGAGAAACAATCAAGCCTTTGCCGGTGGGGATGGTGCGTTGAGGATCGCGGAAAAACCAGAGGAAAAACGCCGCCAGGAGGACCGGGGGAATGCCCCAGGCCCAAACGCCTGTAAGCCACGCAAGCGCCGCGGCCACTGCCAATAAGCTAAGAGCGTAAATGTAACCGTCACGAACCATTGTCCCCAACGATTATACGGTGCTTCCGGGCAACGGTTGCGGGCAAGGCACTGGAGCGAGCACACACTGCGCAACGTAACGCCAGCGGGGCGTTGCGATGAGCAATTGACCCTCAAAAACCCCTTTACCCTGCGATCTACCCTGGGATCGACCTTGCGGTCTAGGCCACGGCCGGCTGACGCCGTTCGAGCGCGAAGATCAGATCCTTGGCGTGCAGCTTGAGTTTCTTGAGTCGCACTTCCTCGAGCTGTTCGTCTTCGGTGAGGTAGGGCTTTTGAAGCAACTCTTCCAAACGCTGAGCGTAGCGGCGATGTTCGGCGTGCAGACGATCGAGCTCTTCGCCCAGCGTGGAAACCTGTATTTCGTCCATCAAGCACCCCCAATGGCGACTCAGTTTGGACGATCTGCTGAAAACGCCATTTTGTTAGAACATTTACATATATCGCCGAAATGGTGGAATCCGCAAGCGGCAAAAGCACCGATAGTAACGGAAGCCTGTGGATTTCAGGAGGAAAGACAGCGGAGCTAGCGGCGTTAGCGGTGTTAGCGGAGTCAGGCCAAAGTTTCCGAGACCATGAATGATTCTTAGGCGAGCGGGAGGCTCATGAGGACCGCATCTTCAATCGGATCTGCATAATAGCCCGGCCGTAGGCCAGCTTTTGCGAAGCCGAGGGACTGGTAAAAAGCCAGCGCAGGCTGGTTCGAGGCGCGCACTTCAAGTACAAGCTCGCCCACTCCCGCGGCTTTGAGTTCGGCTGCCAGCGCCTGAAAAAGACTTTGGCCGAGGCCGAGCCGCTGGCTCTCCGGGGCGACGGCGATCGATTCCAGCTCCGCCTGCGGGGGCAGGAGGCTGGCGACGGCAAAGCCGAGGATGGAGTCCGACTGGGGACCTGCGGCGACCAGAGCGATGCGGCGCGGCGTGGATTCCGGGTTGATGGCGTTCAGGTAGGCCGACTGCGGCCAATGCGGCGCTT
This sequence comes from uncultured Acidobacteriota bacterium, assembly GCA_963713675.1. GTDB lineage: Bacteria > Acidobacteriota > Terriglobia > Terriglobales > Acidobacteriaceae > Telmatobacter. The sequence continues at coordinate 533,172 of CAVQMV010000031.1, read as the reverse complement.
GCGGAAGGTGCTTCGGCGATGGCCAGCACGCGATCGAGGTCGCTGGCGGCCATGCGGCCGGATCTGCAGCCTCTGGCGGGACTCACGCGCCCTTCGATTCTGGGACAACGGGGTCTGCGGCTGCTGCCTGGGCGGCGACATCGGCGCCGAAGATTTCGGCATCGGAGCGGCGCAGGTAGTGGCCGTCGAGCAGCGCCAGGTCGACGGCGGCGCCGGCGATGAGGCGCGCCTCGCCGGGACGGAGCGCATCAGAGGCGAGTGGCGGAGGCGTAGTGACGAGCTGCGTTTGCGGCCAGACACGGGCCAGCAGGGCCGCGGCGCTTTCGTCGCATACGGCGACGCGGGTGGGGACGGGATGGATGGCGGCGAGTTCCTCGGGGCCGGCCAGAAGCTCGATCGGCGGCGCGCCTGTGCGCTCCAGACGCAGAAACACTTCGCCGCGATGCGCATCGAGGGCTGCCGAGGGCACGCCGGATTTGCGCGAGAGAATTTCGAGCCGCGAGATTGCCACCACGGGGATTCCTGCGCCCTGGGCGAGACCCTTTGCGGCGCTCACGCCCACGCGCACGCCGGTAAAGCTTCCGGGGCCGTTCACGACCACGATGCCGTCGAGGTTGCTGAGTTCGAAGCCTGCGGCATGCAGTAACTCTGCGATGGCGGAGACCAACGTCGCCGAGTAGGTGCGTCCGGCAAGCTCGGTCTGCCCGAGAATCTCCAGATCGCGGCCGGGAATCCGCCCCAGCGCCACTGAGCCCGAAGGGCCGCAGGTGTCGATCGCGAGCAGGAGCGGAAAGTCAGGCATGATGCCTCGTCACACCGCCGCCAGCGCCTGGTCGAGGTCGGCGATCAGGTCTTCCTTGTCCTCGATGCCGATGGAGAGGCGGATGCGGCCCTCGTTGATGCCCATCTTGCGGCGCACTTCTTCGCTGACCGAGCCGTGCGTGGTGGTGGCCGAGTGCGAGGCCAGCGATTCCACGCCGCCCAGCGACTCGGCGTTGAGGAAGATCTTGATCGCCGTGAGGAACCGCGCCGCTTCCTCGCGCGACTTGAGCTCGAAGCTCATCATGGAGCCGAAGCCCTTCTGCTGCTTCACGGCCAGGTCGTATTGCGGATGGCTCTTGAGGCCGGGATAGGCGAGCTTGCTCACCTTGGGATGCGTGGAGAGGAACTCGGCCACCGCGCGGCCGTTTTCCTCGTGCTGCTTGATGCGCAGGGGCAGCGTCTTGATGCCGCGCAGCACCAGGAAGCACTCGAAGGGCGACATGACGCCGCCGGCGGCCTTCTGGATGAGCAGAAAACGATCCTTGTGCTCGGGCTTGGAGCCGATGAGCGCGCCGCCGAGGCCGTCGGAGTGGCCGTTGAGATACTTTGTGGTCGAGTGCATCACGATGTCCGCGCCGAGGGCGATCGGGCTCTGCAGCGCGGGCGACAGGAAGGTGTTGTCGACGCTGACTTCAGCGCCGTGCGCGTGGGCGATCTTCGCAACGCCGGCAATGTCGGTGAGCACCATCAGCGGATTGCTCGGCGTTTCGATGTGCACGAGCTTGGTGTTCGGCTTCATGGCCGCTTCAACGGCGGCGAGGTCGCTGGTGTCGACGTACTCGATCTCGATGCCGTAGCCGGAGACGATCTGGTCGAAGAGGCGAACGGTGCCGGCATAGACGTCGCGCGAGCAGACGACGTGATCGCCGGCGCGCAGCATGGCCACGAGCGCGGAGATGGCCGCCATGCCGGTGGTGAAGGCATGGCCGCTGGTGCCGCCTTCAAGCGCGGCCAAGGCCGTCTCCAGCCGGTCGCGCGTGGGGTTGCCGGCGCGCGAGTAGTCCCAGCCGCGGTCGCTGCCGATGCCGGTGAGTTCAAAGGTCGAGGAAAGGTAAACGGGCACATTCACCGCGCCCGTCAGCGGGTCAGGGTGCTGCCCGGCGTGGACGGCAAGGGTCGAGTACTTGTACTGAGCCATGATGAGGTTTTGCTGCGATCTCCTGCATTTAGATTATCGTGGCGAACCTGATTCAGCCCAGCGGTTTTCTGCCAGTGGCGATTTGCGCGGCGTCAAATGCAGCTAAGACGGTTAGGTTGCGATGCGAAGCTGGATTCGCCCTCCTGCACCCGATGCCAATTTTTGGACTTGCCACTGATGATGGTCATCCTGAGCGAGGATTGGCGCGCTTTTTGCGCCAGTTCGAGTCGAAGGACCTGCATTTAACTCGTCGCGCCGACCAACTGCTCCGGTGTGTACCACGCTTCGCTCAAATCGACCAACGTAGGATTGCTCTTCTTGATCAGTGGGATCTTTTTGGCCCGAGTCCATCCCTTCAATTGCTTCTCCCGCGCAATGGCCCTGCCGGCATGCGCATATCGCTCAAACCAAACCAGACGGTTGCAGTTGTATTCCGCCGAAAAACCCTCATAGAGTTTGTTCTTGTGCTCGAAGATTCGTTTGTCGAGATCGCCCGTCATCCCAATGTAGAGAGTGAGGCTGCGGCTGGCTACGATGTAGGTGTAATAGTAGCGTTCGTGCATGGAAGTCTTCCTGGAAGAGCAAATTATCGCGCGTATCGCACAGAAGCAAATGCAGGTCCTTCGACTCGGTCGCTGCGTAGACCTCGCTCAGGATGACCGGCCTTAGTGAAACTCCGGATGGCCGTTCAAAGAAAGATGACGATCAGGAGAGATGGCTCTAAGGCAAGAATTTATGTGAACTGGCTGCGGAACACTGCTTTGATATGCGCCAGCCGCTCTTCGAGTGCTTTGGTCTCTTCTTCAAGCCCCAACCGCCGGGCCAGCCCGATGGCGTCGTAATAGCACTCTTTGGCGTCGCTGTAGCAGACCGTTGCGCCGCTCGGCGAATGGGCGTCGTACATGTCGTCGTAGGCCTTCTCGCCCATGGCCTTCAGGTGCGCCAATTGCTCCAGTTGCGCGGCGCGTTCCGTCGTATCGGTCATTTGGTCCTCTACTTTGGCGCTGGCATGGTCTGACTGGCTGGCCGCAGCGTGGGGAAGTAGCCGGTGCGGGTGCGGACGGTAAGCTTGCCGCCGCTTTGGGACTCGGCCGTCACTTCGACCTTGCGAAATCCCGGAACCGAGGTGGGCTTGGTGGAGTGGTAGCCGATCGTGTACTGGCTGCGAATGTCGCGCGCTACTTCGGCGGCGATCTGATCGACCTGATCGATGGACTTGGGGAAGAAGGCCAGGCCGCCGGTTTCCTGGGAGAGCATTTCCAGCGCGCGGCGCGCGTGGCGCACCTCGGCGCGGGTCATCTCAGTCGCCGAAGAGCAGCCCAATCGAATAGATGACGGGGCCGGAGAGCTGCTGCACGCGGTGGATGGTCTGCTCCAGGTCCAGGCTTGAAGCGTTGTCTTCGCCGTCGGTGATGAGGATGAGCACCTGCTTGGGCTGCTTGGCGTCGGCTGCCAGCTTGTCGGCCGAAGCGACCACGGCGTCGTAGAGCGCCGTGCCGCCGCGGGAGTCGATGTGCGACAGGCCGTCGCGCAGCTTGTTGATGTCCGAGGTGAATTCGCAGTCGATGAAGGCTTCGTCGGAAAAGTTGACTACGAAAGCCTCGTCCTGCGGATTCGAGGCCTGGATCAGATCGAGCGCGCTCTTGTTGACCGAGGGGCGCTTGCGGTACATCGAGCCGGAGTTGTCGACCACCAGGCCCATGGAGACGGGCAGATCGGTGTGCTGGAAGCTGATGATGTTCTGCTTGACGCCGTCCTCGTAGACCTGGAAATCGTCTTTGGTCAGGTTTTCGACCAGTTGCGTGCCGTCGAGCACGGTGGCGTTGAGCACCACTTCTTCGACGTCGGTGTGGAGCAGGTAGCCCCCGCCTTGCTTGCTGATGGTTCCTGGCGGGCGCTACGGGAGGCGCGGTGTCGGGCGAGCGGACCGGATCGGTGTCCTGCGTGAGCGCCGGCGACTGAGCGGCCGGGCGGCGCGCTGGCCTGAGCATGAGCCTGCTGGGCGCGGGAGCAGAAGCCCCGATGCGATGAAGAGCGCGGCGAAGACCGCGTTATTGCAATGGCGCATAGTACCCGGTACGAGCATAAACGGTGAGCGGAGGCAATCCCGGTGGAGGATTCACCTTCACCTTCACTTTACGCCACTTGCCGTCGCGGGTCAGGTCCTTGGGCTTGTAGCCGATCACGTACTGGTTGCGCAGCTCGGTGGAGATCTTCTCGGCAATGTCGCTCATCTCGTCCACATCGTCCACGCGGAACATGCGCCCGCCGGTGGCGGAGCTGATGTCGTCGAGCAACTGCGGGCCGGTGCGCTCTTCGGGCGTAGGCGCGTAGGGATCGAAGATGCCGATGGAGTAGATTTCCACGTCGGCTTCGCGCACCTCTGCCCGCACCTCGCCTTCGGTGTAGCGCGAGCGGTTGTCGCCGCCGTCGGAGACCACCAGCAGCGCCTTGCGCTCGTGGTGGGCGTCCTTCATCTTGGCCAGGCCGTAGTAGATGGCGTCGAGCAGCGCGGTGCGATGGGCGGCGTGCACGGTGGCCAGCCGCGCCTGAATCTCTTCGACGGAGCTGGTGAAATCCTCAATCAGCTCGGGCCGGTCGTTGAAACCGATGACGAAGAACTCATCCTGCGGGTTGGCGGTCTTGATGAACTGGAGGATGGACTCCCGGGCGCGGATCAGCTTGGAGGTCATGGAGCCGGAGAGGTCGAAGATGATGCCGATGGAAACCGGCGCGTCTTCGCAGGCAAAGCTCGCGATATGCTGCTCGCCGTTGTTCTCGTAGATCTGGAAGTCCTCTTTTTCGAGGCCCGTGACCAGGCGATTCAACGGATCGGTGACAGTGATGGGAACCAGCACCATATCCACGTTCATGCGGATGAACGAGCCGGGATGAATGCGGAGCGAGGCAGGCCCGGATTCGGGGCCAGCTTCAGCGCCTTTGGGCTCAGTGGCGGGCGCAGTGGTGCTGGCTGGAGGCTCGACGTGGACTTTGCTGAGCGGATCTTCCTGAGCATGGGCCCGGGCCAGACACAATGCCGCGGCCAGCAGCCAGAAACCCACGCGGCGGCAAACCTGGGAAAGGTTGCCGTTCCCGTTGTGGCTAACACGCTCTCGGGGAAGCGTCATCATGGGGCACCATGAGCGAATGAAGGCGATATTACCACCATCGGCGCGCCTCCGCTGTCAGCAGATTGTCATTTCCACATCCTGCATTCCAAGATGCGCGAACACTGGGCGCGCACGCCGCCGCGATACAATCAAGCCTGAACGCCCCGCGATCCTACTGCCGGGAACGGCTTGGCGGGGGCGCAAATTCAACTTTTTCAATGGCGGAGCACGACCTTCCTCATGGCTCGCATCTATCCTTTTCGCGCCTGGCGCTACAATCCTTCCGCGGTCCGTTTGACCGACGTCGTCACGCAACCCTACGACAAGATCTCGCCGGCCATGCAACAGGCCTATTACCAGCGCAGTCCCTATAACCTGGTCCGCATCATTCTGGGACTGCCTGAGCTATTTGACGCAGAGAAGGGCGAAAACGTCTATAGCCGCGCGGCGCGGGATTTTCGCGCATGGCGCGAGCAGGGCGTGCTGACGCAGGAACACGATCCTTGCGTGTTTGCCTACTCGCAGCGTTTCCAGGTTCCGGGAACCGATATCGTGAAGGAACGGCGCGGGTTTATCGCGCTGGGCAAGCTGCACGAATACTCGGAAAAGGTGGTCTTCCGGCACGAGCAGACGCTTTCAAAGCCCAAAAGTGACCGGCTGAACCTGCTCAAGGCCACGCAGGCGCACTTCGGGCAGATTTTCATGCTCTACTCCGACCCCTCGGGCAGCGTGGAGAAGATCCTTTACGACGGCAACGGTGCGGCCGACGCCGAGGTGACCGATGAGTACGGCGTGCTGCACCGGCTGTGGCGCGTGAACAATCCCGCCACCATCCGGCTGCTGACCACGGCCATGGACGACAAGAAGCTGATCATCGCCGATGGGCACCATCGCTACGAAACCGCGCTCAATTACGCGAAGGAGCACGCGCACGGGACGGTACAGGCTGAATTGACCGGCAACGGCCTGCCGCAGCCGCCGTATCCGGAGGCGGCAGTGATGATGACCTTCGTGAATATGGATTCGGATGGCCTGGTGATTTTGCCCACGCATCGCGTGGTGCACAGTCTCGGGGGATCGGATATCGGCGGATTCGATCCGGCGGTATTTCTGACCAAGGCCGAAGAGTTTTTTGCCGTGGAGACGCTGGCGCCGGGCGACGCGCAGAGCTACATGGCGACGCTGACCGGCCAAAGCGGCACGGCTTTTGTGGCCGTTACGCGAGCGGGTGACTTTTTGCTGCGGGCAAGACCTGAAGAAATGGCAAAGGCGCTCGCCGATGTGCCTGAACGGCAGCGGCAGCTCGACCTGACGCAGTTGCATTCCATCGTTCTCGACCGGCTGCTGGGGCTGGACGCCGAAAAGGTGCGCGAGCAGACGAATCTCCGCTACCTGCGGGACGCGGGTGAAGCCGTGGAGCAGGTGCGCAAGGGCGAAGCGGACGTGGCGTTCCTGACCAATCCAGTGACCATGGAGCAACTGCGCGAAGTGGCTTTTGCGGGCGAGGTGATGCCCCAGAAATCCACCGACTTCTTTCCCAAGCTGCTCAGCGGCTTGACGATTTATGCATTGCGGTAAGAGGTTCGTCCGGAAGGTCGCGGAGCCCGGCGCTTGGTTCGATGACCGGCCGCGCACGACAGGCGGAAACATGGCAGGAGAGCACCGTCGCCGCAGTCTTCCCGGATCACTTGCCGCCTTTCTTGCACTCTTTGCGTGCCCGCCCGCCTTTGCGCAGGCTCCGCCCACTGCGGCCCCTCACTTCGTGGTCGTGCTGGATGCGGCCCATGGTGGCGACGACTCCGGCGCGCAGCTCGGCAACCAGGCGGAAAAGGATTACACTCTGGCGCTCAGCGTGAAACTGCGCTCGCTGCTGATGGCGCGCGGCATTGCCGTGGTGACGACGCGCGAGTCGGGTGCAGACGTGGACGCGGATCGCCGCGCCGAGATCGCCAACCGCGCCAATGCCGCGGCCTGCCTGAATCTGCACGCGGCGCTGGTCTACTCCAAGAGCGGACCCGCCGTGCACCTGTTCCTTTCTTCCCTTCCCTCCGCCGCAGATGCGCGATTCCCACCCCAGCGACAAAGACCCGTCGCCGGGGACCCCGGATTCGTCCCGTGGAGAACTGCGCAGTCTGCGTGGACGTCGCGCAGCACGGCGCTGGCCGGGGTACTGAATTCGGCGCTCACCCATGCGGGCATCACGGTGACTCTCGGCCGCACCGCGCTGCCGGCGATCGACAGCATGGCCTGCCCTGCGGTCGCGGTTGAAATTTCGCCGCAGCGACAAACAGATGAGGCAGGTTCGGACGATGCCGGGTTCGAGGCCCAGGTAGCCGATGCGCTGGCGGCAGCATTGGTGGAGTGGCGCGCGAATGGCGGGCAATCCGGAGGGCCGCAGCCGTGATCCCCCGCCACCAAACCGTGTTGTTCATCATCCTGCTGCTGGCCTCGGTCATCATGGGCGCCTTGCTGTGGAACCAATTGCGGCGCGCGCACGAGCGCCTGCTGCGCAGCGAGGATGCAGCGCCCACGCAGGCGCCACTGATTGCTCCGGCGGAACAGGCGACGCTGATGGTGGCAGACGATGTGGACAATTCCGTGCAACCGCGGATTCTGACGTTGCCCTTGCCGCAGAATCCTGAAGCCCGCGCGCGGGCGGTGCTGGGTAAACTCTTCGACCTGTACGCTGCACCCGATGCCGCGCATCCGGTTCCCGGCGGCGCCAGTTCCATCGCGCAAGTGTTCCTGATGCCGGTGACGGCGGACAATGGAAAAGCCGCGCCCAATGGGTCCGAGCTTGCTGTGGTGAATTTGACCAACGCTTTTGCGGCGGGGCATCCTTCCGGGCTGGAGACCGAAACGCTTACCGTTCTGTCCATTTGCTCCACGCTGAACGCCAACCTGCCGCGGGTGACCGAAGTACGATTTCTGGTTGGTGGCCAGACGCGCGCTACACTGGCCGGACACGCCGACCTGACGCGCACCTACCTGACCGCCGATACGGTTCCAACCGAGGGAGCACACTAGTGACCACGATCCCAAGCTCAACTGCGACTCCCACCATCGGCGTTTTCGATTCCGGCTTTGGCGGATTGACGGTGCTGCGCGCGCTCATGGAGCGGATGCCGCACGCGCGCTACGCGTTTCTCGGCGACACGGCGCGGTTGCCCTACGGCTCGAAATCGCGGCGCACGATTGCGCGCTACGCGGCGCAAAGCGCGCAGTTCCTGGTGCGCGAGCAGGGCGCGGAGTTCCTGGTGATCGCATGCAACACGGCCAGCGCCCTGGCGCTCGACGCCATTCAGGATGCGGTTCCGGTTCCCGTGCTGGGCGTGATCGAGCCAGGCGCCATTGCCGCGCGGCAGGCTTCCACCACGGGCGATGTACTGGTGATCGGCACGGAAGCCACGGTGCACAGCCATGCCTACGCGGCGGCGTGCCAGGCGCGGGGATTGCGCGCACTAGAAAAGGCCTGCCCGTTGCTGGTGCCGCTGGTCGAGGAGGGATGGACCGACCATCCGGTGACCGCCGAGGTGATTGAGGTTTATTTGAACGAGCTGCGTTCCGAGGCCGCGGCTCACGGTCTCAGTCCCGACACGCTGGTTCTCGGCTGCACCCACTACCCTCTGCTGCGGCCGCTGATCGAACGCGCGGTGCGCCCGGGAGTGAAGGTGATCGATTCCGCCGAAGCGGCGGCGCAGGCCGCGGTTGAGCTTTGCAATGGACGAATTGGGGGGCGCGCTGCGCCGGCGGCAGGGAGCGCAGTTACGCCGACTGAAGTGCGTTGTTTTGCCACCGATTCCGTGGAAAAATTCGAGCGCCTCGGTTCGCGATTCCTGGAGCGGCCCGTGGGGCGTGTGGAATTGATCGACCTGGGCGGGTAAGGGCTCAGAAGTCACGGAAAAGAAGGGGCAGCCCACGAAAATCACTCTGTTATTCTGACAATTGGCGGCTCCGCCGTTTTCCCCTTTTGGACTCAACTCTCGGAGGAACAACTTACGCATGATTAACCTGGCGGGCAAGACTGCCGTGGTGTTCGGGCTGGCCAACAAGCGCTCGATTGCCTGGGGCATCGCCCAGAAACTTCACGAGGCCGGCGCTACCCTGGCCATCTGCTACCAGAACGAGCGCATGAAGGCCGAAGCCGAGGATCTGATCAACGAGCTCGGGGACGCCAGCGGCTTCCAGTGCGACGTGTCGAACGACCAGGAGATCGCGACCCTGTTCGCGACGCTCAAGGAAAAGTACGCGAAGATCGACATCCTTGTGCACGCAGTTGCCTACGCTCCCGCTGAGGACCTGAAGGGCGAATTCATCAACACCAGCCGCGAAGGCTTCCGCATCGCGCATGACGTGAGCGTCTATTCGCTGATTGCCGTGAGCCGCGGCGCTGTGCCGCTGATGACCGAAGGCGGCAGCATTATTACGCTCACCTATTACGCGGCCGAAAAAGTGGTGCCGCACTACAACGTGATGGCGCTGGCCAAGGCCTCGCTGGAGAGTGCCGTGCGCTACCTGGCGTACGAGCTGGGCCCGAAGAACATCCGCGCCAACGCCATCTCGGCCGGACCCATCAAGACCCTGGCCGCGCGCGGCGTGGGCGCTCTGGGCGATATGCTCAAGTCGCACGCTGAGCGAGCACCGCTGCACCGCAACGTGGACCAGGGCGAAGTGGGCGGGACGGCGCTTTACCTGGCCAGCGATCTGGCCAGCGCGGTTACCGGCGAAGTCATTTACGTGGATTGCGGCTACAACATCATGGGGTTCTGATTGGAGACCAGCGGAGCTAGCGGGGTTAGCGGAGCTGGATCGGTAAGAAGATGCTTCAGGCGATGGGCTGAAAGCCGAGGTTGTCGACCTGAGAGCCACCTGGATTGCTGTCGGAATATAGAACGGGCTCATAACGAGCGGAGACAAGGTTGCGGCCGCGCCGCTTGGCCTCGTACATGGCAGCATCCGCACGCCGCATCATTTCCTCCCAGCCGCAAGCAAGATCGAGTTGCGCCACTCCGGCGCAGACCGTCATTCTGACCGGACCGGTTTCGAAGGGCACTTCAAGCTCTTCCACCATGTGCCGTACGCGCTCGGCGGTGATGAGCGCCGCCTCGCCAGTGGTATCCGGCAACAGGATGGCGAACTCTTCGCCGCCCATGCGTGCCAGCGAGTCCTGTTGACGTAGCAGGCAGTGCAGGCGGTGCACCAGGAGCTGCAAAGCGCAGTCGCCCGCGGCATGCCCCCGAGTATCGTTCAGGTGCTTGAAGTTGTCGATGTCGACCATGATCATGCTCAGCGCATTCCCGTAACGCTGGCTGCGCGCGGTCTCGCGCAGCGCGTTTTCTTCCATGGAGCGGCGGTTCAATGCGCCCGTGAGAGGATCAGTGCGCGCCCGCGTGGCAAGTTCTCCCTGCAATTCGGTCACCAGGAACCACATTTCGCACATGGCCACGCTGGCGGCGAGAAACGCAGCCGCAGCCAGCGAATAGAGCCAGCGCGGGTCGCTATGGGCGTCAACGGTCTTCCAAGGCTGCGCGTAGCTCATGTTGGTCAGAATGGCGCGGTACGCGGCCACGCACATCTGCCCGCTGATTGCCACCACACTCACGCGCGCAACCACTGCGAACGAACCGTTGCGGTATTTCCACAAGGTCCATGCCGAAAAGCCGCAAAGCGCCACGAAGGGAAGATTGATGACATTGCCGGTGTAGGAGATCTTAGACAGATAGGTAAAGGTGTACGCCGCCAGAACCAGGCCGATGGGAATCCAGAGCCGGCGATACTGGAAGGGCTTGCGCACGACAAACCAATACAGGCCCATCCATTGCATGGCCATCGAAACCAGGTACAGCTCGTTGGCGGTCATGCTGGTCCAGATTGCCGGGGCCTTGCCTTCCAGACCTTGCAGGATGAGTTTGATTAATCCAACAACCTGCGAGCCGGCGAACCACAGCATTCCCGTGGCGCGGCGGTTATACCACGCGAGGACGCCAATGCACACCGTGAAAACGGTGACTGAGGCAATGTTCGTAAAAAAGAACGTCCCGTAGTCCATACTCCGGCACAACTCTCCGTCAGTTCCCGTTCCTTCTAGTCCTCTCTATCGGCAGGAGATCCGTTTTGATCGGGGTCATCACCCACCCGTTTCCGGCCGTTTCAAAGACGGCATCGATTGCGCCTGAGGAACCTGTCAAGTCTACCGTTATCGTTGCGGTACTGGATAGCACTTTCCGGGGGGGACGGTTACTGTTGGATTGCCAGAATCTGAGCCCATACGGCGGGCTCGACGGGCAGCCCCAGGCGCAGGTTTTCCTCGCGAATACGCAGGGTTTGCTCGCCGGGATAGCGTACCTTTCCGTTGGGCGCGGCGGGCTGGGAGTTGTGCAGGGACGCGACGACCCCGTTGGCAATTTGCTCCGCCTGTTCTGCCGGGCCAAAGGCCGCGGGATTAAAAGCCAAAAACATCTGCGAGACACCGGCTTCGCGCTCGGGGTCGGGGGCGATCTGATACGTGGCGCGGCCCAGCGCCATCATGGCGGAGGTCATGTCGAGCACTACGGCGAGCCCGGATCCCTTCCAGTACCCGGTGGGCAAAAGCCGCCGCGACTGTTCCACGGCGCCGGGATCGCGGGTGAGCTTGCCTTCAGAATCGAAACCGCCGTCGACGGGCAGCAACTCGCCGCGTTTGCGATAGCTCTCGAGCGCGCCGTAGGAGAACTGCGACATGGCCATGTCGAGCACCACCGGCCCTCGGGCTCGCGGCACTGCGATCACTAGAGGATTGTTGCCAATGACCGGTTCGACACCGCCCCACGGGGGTTGGTTGGGCATGGTATTGGTCCAGCAGATGCCGATCATGCCAGCCTTCGCCGCTTGCCAACCGTAGGTACCGCCGCGCATCCAGTGATTGGTATTGCCCATGGTCACGCGAGCCCACGCCGTGTTCGCGGGCGAGCGCAATGGCGCGCTCCATGGCGGCCAGCGCGTTCAGATTCCCCGGGCCCCTGTGCCCATCCCAGCGCTCCAGCGCGCCGCACCGCGCCGTAACCGCGGGCTCGCCTGCAGGATCGACGCATCCGTTGCGAATGGTGACCACAAAACGCGAGAAGCGATTTATGCCGTGCGTATAGATGCCGTCGCACGTGGTTTCAGCAAAAAGGCGCGCGCAGGTTTGGGCGCGATCGGCGGTGAAGCCGAGCTGGACCAGGACAGCGGCAAGGGTTTGTTGAACTTCGGCGAAAGGGATGCGGTTCATGGTTTGTCGGGCAGCGGAGCTATTCCTTCAGCGTCACCGTGATCTTGCGCGCGTCGCCGCCCTCGGAGGCGATCACGATCTCGCCGGTGGCGCGCTTGCGGATGCTCTTGAACTTCTCGCCCCACTCAACCACTACCAGCGCATCGGGCGAAAGCAGATCGTCGAGGCCGAGCGTCTCTAACTGGCGCTCGCCTTCCAGGCGATAGACGTCGAGATGATAGAGCTTGACCGGCTTGCCCTTGCGGGTGCCGTCGAACTCATGAATCAACGTGAAGGTGGGACTGGTGACTTCGTCGGGGTCGGCGGCGTCGAGGGCCTGGGCGATGCCTTTGACCAATGTGGTCTTGCCGGTGCCCAGGTCGCCGCGCAGCAGCAGCAACTGCGGCGGCTTGAGCAACTCGGCGAGCTTGCGGCCCACTGCGATCGTGTCTGCGCCACTGTGCGTGGTGAACTCGTACGTTCTGCCTTCCGCGGCCACTGCGGCGTTGCTCATTCCTTAACCTCGCCGGGAACTTTCACAAGGGCATTCGACTTCTGCATGCGATGCCCCCCTGCAACCAAACATACCCGTTTTTGCCGCCTACTTCAAAACGATGCAAGCGCGATTTAAACACCTCAGCCAGACACGCAAGAGAATCGGTGGCCAGCACGGTGTGCTCATCGGCCTCGTGCACCGCCAAATCCGCGGCCAGCCCGTGCAGATAGACCGCCGCTTCCACGGCGCGCACGGGGTCATCAGAATATTGCGCGAGAAGGCTGGCGATGAGACCGGTGAGCACGTCGCCGCTGCCGCCCTTGGCCATGCCGGGATTGCCGCTGGTGTTCACGGCCACGCGGCCATCGGGATGCGCAATGAGGGTGCGCGCGCCTTTGAGCACCAGCGTGACGCCCATGCGCTGAGCGAAGCTCGATGCCACTTCAAGCCGGTTGGCCTGAACTTCGGCGACACTGCTTCCCATGAGCCGCGCCATCTCGCCGGGATGGGGCGTGAGCACCAGCGTGCGTCCTTTCGCCAACTCGGTCAGTCGCGACGTGTCAGAGGCCAGAATATTCAGTGCATCGGCGTCAATGACGGCAGGAATCCTGGTGGCCGACAAAAGGCCCATGGCGAATTTTGCTGTTTCCGCGCTCTGTCCCAATCCCGGACCGATGGCGAGGACGGTTTTTCCGGCGAGCAGCGCGGCAATCCGATCGGGCGCGAGATTTTCCGCCGCAGCCTGGCCTTCACTTGTCGCCGCGAGCGGCCATGTCATCAGCTCTGGCGCAATCGACGACACCACCGGCAACGCCGGCACGGGAACCGCCGCAGTCACAAGACCTGCGCCGGCGCGGAGCGCAGCCAAAGACGCCATGGACGGTGCTCCGGCCTTGCCGCCGGCCGAGCCAAAGCTTCCGCCCACCACGAGCACGTGGCCGAAGTTGCCCTTGTTGGCCGCAGCTGCGCGCACGGCCTGCACGATCGCCAGGGACGAGCCCGCCCAGTCGAGCTTGTGCTCTGAACGAATCACCGAATCCGGCGAGCCGATGGACGCGACGACCACAGGTTGATCCCAACGGCGGGTGAGCTGCCCGAAGACGTGTGCCGGCTTGGGCGCGGTAAAGGTGATAACAGCGTCGGCGGGGAAGACCGGGGTCCCCACAGACAGGTCTTCGTCTGTGGGGTGGAAGACCGTGCCGGAAGGGGTCGCGCCGGTCGCGTCGGCGATCCAACCGGAGGGCAAGTCGATAGCAAGAACTGGAGAAGTTCTGCGTTGCACCCGCTCGAGCGCCGCCAGCGCAAGGGATGGCAGCGGCGGCCTGAACCCTGTTCCGAACAGCGCGTCCACGATCAGATCGGTCGAGAACGCATCGTCCTGCTCGGCCGGATCGGGCGCATGGGCAACCACGCGCACTTTTCGATAAATTGGATTGTTCAGTTCGCTCCACGCTATGGCGGCGTCGCCCTTCAGCTTTTCGGGTTCGCCCAGCAGCAGCGTTGTCACTTCAAGGCCGGCATCGGAGAGCAGCCGCGCGGCCATCATGCCGTCGCCACCGTTGTTGCCGGTTCCGCAGAGCACTGTGACGCGCCGCGCCAGCGGGAATTGCTCCCGCGCAAAACCGGCCACGGCCGCCGCCGCATTCCGCATCAGATCAAGCGACGGAATTCGGTACTGCTCCGTGGTGGCGCGGTCGCAGGCATTCATCTCGACTGCGGAAAGAACGTGCATCGCATTCATGGTACAGCAGTGCGAGTGTGCGAGTGTGAGTGTGTTTGCATTTGTCTGTCACACTCACACTCCACACGCGCACTCGTCGCTTTTACTTCAGCAGACGGGCCTGGAGGGAGACGTGAGAGTTGGTGCGGGTGAGGACGCAGGAGCCGTTCTTGTCGCAGCGGAAATGAATGGGCGCGGGAAAGACTTGCCAATCGGCCGTGCGGTTGCGCATGTTGGCTATACCCAGAAGGAAAACCCGTCCACCGCTGGTTTGAACCGTGCCGTGCGAGGGATTATCACCAACGATCACATCGTCGCCCTCAATCGCGACGGGCAGGTGCTGCGACTGCGGCGAAAGCTCTCCATTGCCTGCGTGGGCATTCGGGTTCAACCCTTTCTCGTGCCGCAACCATTCGTCCTGCTCGGCAAGGGTGGGGAAATTGGTGAAGAATTCCCAGCTCTTAAACGATGAGTAGGCTTTCTCCGGACAGGGAAGCGGGCCTGTCAAATCGATCTCTGCAATCAGACCGTCCGCGCCGGTCATATTTTGCACGATGTCGTCGGTCCGGGTCTGTCGAGGTTCGCCTGGCGCGACGAATTTCGTGCCTGGGGTGTGTGCCACGGTAGCGGGAAAGAGAATCTGTTTTTGGCAGGCTACGAGGCCGGCGGCATCCAGAATACGAATCGTTACCGAGAGCTGGCGCGACGGATCCTGAGCCACGGCCGCGAAGCTCTCCACCTGTTGCGGATCAATGGGATCGAGGAAGAGTTGGTAAGAGCTGCCGCCCTCCCAGCTCGCGATGAGGCGGCCGCTGAGACCCGCAGGATCGTACCTCTGGCTTCCCAGATCGATGTAGGGAACGGGCGGCTTGGGCCGGAGCACAGACGGAACGGCAAGAACAACGAGTACGATACACGCCAGGACCACGACCCCAAGAAGAATTTTGACGATGGGAATCGATGGACCCTTTTTCTTCTGCTGCCTGGGATCCGGTTCCGCGGGCGGAGGGTCCATCGTTTCGCGGAACGAGTACAGCTCCTTCTGATCTCCCTTTTCGGCAACCGGCACAAATTCAAATTTGGAGACGGGGAGTTCTTCGCTGGAGCCTGCTGACTGACCACCGGCAACTGATGCTTGATTGGGTTCGTTTTGATCCGCATCACTCATAGTGTTGGGCACGCGATCATTTCATTGGGTTGGGGGATCGTGCGCGGAGATCACAGCCATTGGAACACGAGATGGGCAGAGCCGCAACAAAAGTTGTGCGCGGGAACGAGAGAAGGTGCAACTTCAGTTAGCTTCCGGGATTGGGAATTAGGCAGCCGTACCGCGCCCTCAACGTCAGAACTCGATTCTGCCTTGAAAGGCGATCATGCGCGGCGAGCTGTCACCGCCCAGGCCGACGCCGAGCAGTCCGGTGGGCGGCGTGGTTAAGCTTTGCAACGTTCCGAATCTGGCTGGAACCGAGCCGGGCGCGCCGGCCTCGACCGTGCTGGGCAGTGCAAAGTTGGGATGATTGAATGCATTGAACAATTGGCCATCGATGCGCAGCTTGATGCCTTCCCGGACGGGAAAAGTCTTTGTGATGTACATGTCTGAATAGGTAAAGTGCGGCCCGCGCACGGCGTTGCGGCCGGAGTTGCCGAACTGGCAGATTGCCGGGTTATCGTTTTGCGCGCCGAGAACGCCGGAATAACATGCGCCTGTCGTGGGATCGACCACCGAGACGAACGCATCGGGGTTGAGCCACTGCCTGGTTCCGTTGATGGTGACGCCGGGATAGGCGGTCTTGCGATAGAGCGGCACGCCGGGGACCCGGTTGGCATAGTTCGGCACGGCGAACTGGATTGTCTGCGCGGGATTTGACGCCTGAATGACGCCATTGCCGTTTGCGCTATATTGCTGGCTCAGCACGCTGAAGGGCAGTCCAGAGTGAAGGAACGCGGTCTCAGAAAAAGACCAACCTGCTAAGACCTGACGCAAGATCGGATTGCTGGAGTGGAAGGGCACCTGATACACGCCGAACGCGGAAATGTTCTGCCGCACATCGTAGTCGCAACTGGCATGCTGACGGCTTAGCTCTCCCGGTAACGGCGATTCCAGCCCCTGCGTGGAGAAGGCGAGCAAGCCGCCATTCGATACTTCGTCCAGGCAGTGACTGAAGGTGTAGTTGCCGCGCAGGGTCAAGCCGCCCCATTGTTGCGTGTAGACGGTCTGCAATCCGCTGTAACTGCTGTTTGCGCCGGTTTGGAACTCGGTGACGTTTCCAAATCGCTGATCGAGCGGCTGCTGCAAGGGGAATGGCGCGAAGCATCCATTGCAAACGTTCTGGTAGCCGTTGAGCTGCACCTGGTAGGGCTCGTGCAATCCGCGCGTGCCCACGAAGTCGGCGCGCAGGTTGCCGCGCTCGCCGATCTGTTGCTCGACGCCGAGATTGTACTGGTAGTAATGCGGGGTCTTGAGCATTCCCGTGGGGAAGGTGTTAAGGCTGACCGCCAGCGGACAGGTTGGTGCGCCCGGCTGGATTCCCGCGCAGGGCGCGCCGCCGGAATTGAAGGTTGCTTGAAATGATTTGCTGGCGCTGGCTGCCGCATCGACTGCGCTTGCGGGAACGCCAGGAGCGATCCCCAGGCCGCCGACCTGTCCGCCGATACCGCCGGTGAAGGACGGAGTCGTTCGGCGCGTTCATCAGGCCGCTATCGGCAATCTGCTGGGGGATGATGTCGCTGAAGACGCCGAATCCGGCATGAACGGCGGTGCGCAGTCGAAGCTTATAGGCAATCGAGGCGCGCGGCTGATAGACAAACAGCGGGGTTGCCGGGAACAGGTTGTGAACATTGCCTAGAACAACCTGATTCAGCGGCTGATTGGTTGCATGCGAAGCATCAAGGAAGGAGCCGGCCATGCGGGAGAAGAGAGCCTGCGAACTGGTGACGTTGGTATTCCACGTCACGCGCACGCCGTAAGTGATGGTCGCTCTTCGTCGAAGGCTTCCAGGTGTCCATTCCGTAGTATTCGAGATTGCCGAGGGACACTCTTTCCTTCAGAGAGACAGGGAAGTTCTGCTGGGCAGTAAATGCGGCTCCATATGTGAACTCCGCCAGGTCGTTGTAGGCGACTGTCGGCACGGTGCCCTCGCCGAGATCGTAGTCGCTGGTGTCGACGCGGCGCGTATTGACGCCGAAGTGCAACGTGTGCGGGCCGCGCGTCCAGGTCAGGTTGTCGTTGATCTGCCATTGCGTGACCTTGCGCCCCTGCGGAAACGTATCGTTCAGGCCGCCGATGGTCGTGAAGGGTACGCTGTCGCTGCCCGAGGCAAGCATGATGGGAAAGGTCTGGAGCGTCTGGGAGTAGTTGTTCGGCTCGAAGATGCTCGAGTACCAACTGGCGCCGGGATTGAACTGGTTGACGAGATTGGAACGGAAGATGCGCGTGTAGCCCGCAACCAGCGTGCGCTGCGGCTGCGGCGAATAGGAATTGAAAATGGAGTTGATGGGGTCTGTCCATTCCGCCTGCAATCCCGTGTCCTGCTGGAAGCGATACCAAATGGTATTGCGGGCGTCGATGGCGTGATCGAACTTCACCACGATCAGGTTTTCGCTGTCGCTGTTGTTCAGAGACCTCTGCTGCTGCGATGCGCAGCCGCTGCCGTCGAGCAGCGTGCCGGCCGGAGGCGCGGGTAACAGACTTCCAGACGCGTCCAGCGGGCAGGCTGTAATCACCACCGGCGACCCGGCGGGCGGAGGCAGCAGCGAGAACATATTTTTATAGAAGGAAATCTCCGCGGGTTGCGCCGGAAGGTTGGTTCCTGTAACTGGATCATTTCCGCCCGTGGCAAGCTGTGCCAGCACGTATTGCTGATAGGCGGGCGTGGGCAAAGTGATCGACGAAACGATGGGCAAAGCGATGCGAACGCCCTCATAGTGGGCAAAGAAAAAGAGCTTGTCCCTGCGGATCGGTCCGCCCACGCTGACGCCGAATTCATTCACCACGGAACGCGGCTTCTTCGCGATGTTGCCAGGCGAGTCGTTAGCGTGGAGAAAATAATCCTCCGCGTTGAACAGCGAACCGTTCCAGATTTCGTAGAGATCGCCGTGAAACTGGTTGGTTCCCGATTTGGTGAAGTAGTTCACCTGAGCCACAGCGTAGCGGCCCTGATCCACGGAAAATGAGTTGGTGTTTACCGTCGACTGATCGACGGCGTCGAGCCCGATGACGAGGTTGGTGGAGAGGCCGATGTTCAGGCCCAGCCAGGGATCGTTCGAGTCGAAGCCATCGAGGATGTAGCCGTTCGAGGTCGCCGGCAAGCCATTGAACTCCACATTGCCGTAGCCACCTGGGGCCTTGGCATCGCTCGACGAGCCGGCGGTGTTCATCAAAGCGCCCTGCGAAAACTGCGTGACATACGTGAGATCCTGCCCGGGATTGGGCAGGTTTTCGATGGTCTTGGCTTCGATGGTCGTGGTGGTGTTGGCATTATCGAGGGTCAGCAGACCTTGCTGCGCGGTCACCTCCACGGTTTGCGATGTGGAATTCACTTGCAGCGTGAAATTCAGCGCCACGGTGCGTCCCACGCCAACCGGCGTCGGCTGCGACTCCGCGTCGGCAAAGCCCGCGATCCGCACCGTGACCCGGTAGTTGCCGGGATTTACCTGGGAAAAAAGATAGTGTCCGCCGGCGTCGGTCCTCCCGACGCGCGTGGCTTTGGTCTCGATTTCCGTCGCCGTCACCGATGCGTTGGCGATGACCGCGCTGCTGGCATCGGTCACCGTTCCAGAGATCGCGCTGGATGTGCCGCTCTGTACGCCAAGCCCGCGCGAGTTAACCATGATTAACAACGGGAAAAGGAGGGACAAATGCCACTTTATCTCGCGCTGTCGCATCGCAACCTCCGGGAAATTCGGGGAAATGGAAGAAGGATCAGCGCCCCAGCGCCGTCTCCACCAGCAGCCACACATTCAGGCCGGCGATGACGACGGCGGTGATCCAGGCCAGCGCCTGCAGCCAGCGGCCATTGACGAATTCGCCCATGCGCTTGCCGGTCGCCGGTGAAGATGCACCAGGGGCACGACGGCGAAGCTCAACTGGAAGGAGAGAATCACCTGGCTCAGGATGAGCAGCTTCTCGGTTCCCCGCTCGCCGATGAAGGCCACCACGATGATGGTGGGAATGATGGCCAGCGAACGGGTAATCAGGCGGCGCAGCCACGGCGACAGGCGGATGTGGATGAAACCTTCCATCACCACCTGGCCGGCCAGGGTTCCGGTGATGGAGGAGTTCTGGCCGCTGGCGAGCAGCGCGATCGCGAACAGCGTGCTTGCTCCGGTCAGCACCCAGCAGCGGGCTCAGCAGCTTGTAGGCGTCCTGGATGGCGGCAACCTCAAAGTGCCCGCTGCGAAAGAACACCGCCGCGGCCACGATGAGAATGGCCGCGTTGACAAACAGCGCGATGATCAGCGCCAGAGCCGAATCGACGTTGGCCATGTGCATGGCCTCGCGCTTGCCTTCGGGCGTGCGCTCGTAGCGGCGGCTCTGCACGATGGACGAGTGCAGGTAGAGATTGTGCGGCATCACCGTCGCGCCCAGGATGCCGATGGCGATATAGAGCATGGCGGGGTTGGTCATAATTGACGACGACGGCATCACAAGATCGTGCAAGGCCAGCCAGTACTCCGGCCGCGACAGAAACATCTGCACGCCGAAGAGCACGATGATGGTGCCGATGAGCGCGATCACCAGCGCTTCAATGTAGCGGAATCCCCAGCGCTGCAGGAGCAGGATGAGCAGCACGTCGAGGCCGGTGATCAGCACGCCGTAGAAGAGCGGAATGTGGAAGAGCAGCTCGAGCGCGATAGCCGACCCGATCACCTCGGCCAGGTCGCAGGCGGCAATGGCGATCTCGGCCATCACCCAGAGCGCAAAGCTCGCCTTGGGGCCGTAGCTCTCGCGGCAAAGCTGCGCCAGGTCGCGCTCCGTGGCCACGCCCAGCTTGAGCGAAAGGCTCTGCAAGCAGGATCGCCATCAGGTTCGACAGCATGATGACGAACAGCAGCGTGTAGCCGAACTGCGCGCCGCCGGCAATGTCGGTGGCCCAGTTGCCGGGATCCATGTAGCCCACCGAGATGAGAAAGCCCGGGCCGAGAAAGCCGAGCAGGCGACGCCAGAAGATGGGCGAGCGGGAGATGCGCACGCTGGAATGCACCTCGGGCAGCGAGGGCTCGGTGTGTACGGTTCGGGTTACGACTTCTGTGGACATGAGGCTAAGGGTTGGGACCGCACGGATCTCTCAACCTCAGTATGCCACACGATGTTAATCATAGTTAATAGTATTTTTTATTTTTACTTACTATTAAAGTTTATCTTCCGTTCTATCTACTTTTCCGGCCCCCTGGCTCCTCTATTCCTTGACCCCTACTCCCTGTTTTTCTGCCTTGAGCCACACCGCTTCCGCGGCAGGCCTTCCGAGGATTGAATTTCCCGTAGGCAGCTCAATCAAAACGGTTTGATCGTAGTTCTGCTTCACCACCCGCAGGGTCTTTCCGGGCCCGATGCCGGAGGCGTGGAGGAATTCGAGCAGCCGGGGATCGCGCTCCTGCAGGCTGATGACGGCATAACGCTTGCCCTCGGCCGCCTGGGAAAGCTGAATCTCGCCTTTGCGCTTGCGCTCGGCGGGATTCACCGGCAGCACGGCGTTTCCATGCGGGCACGCTCCGCCCTCGCCCAGTTTCTCTTTCAGCTTGGCCTCGAAGGCCGGCGAAACCGCGTGCTCCAGCCGCTCGGCCTCCTCGTGAATCTCGTGCCACCCCATGCCGAATACCTCACTCAGCATGCGCTCGATGAGGTGATGGCGCAGGGCCGTGCGATAGGCGGTTTCGCGCCCCGCAGTGGTGAGGCGCACGATGCCGTCTTCGCCTACCTCCACGAGGCCGTCGCGCTTCAGGCGTTTCAACGCCATGGTCACGGCCGGCGCCGAAACCTCAAGCCAGTGCGCCAGCATGGCGGGAATCACCTGGCGACCTTCGGCCTCCGCCTCAAGGATGGCCTTCAGGTAGTTTTCCTTGGAAACGTGAATGGAATCTTTCATGGCGGTTCTGCACTCACTCTACATGGTGGATGGCGGAGTGGTATCCCACCGTAGTCGCAAAAATCGCGTTTGGGATGGGGCACGGGCGAAGTCTCTGCGGGCCGGGAGGCCCTCAGTGCAGCCGGTCAGCCAACCCACGGACGAAGACCTGTCCGTGGCGACCCCGGTCAGAAGACCGGCGGTACGGAAATACGAAGATCGAGTTACTTCACTCGCACCGTGGGCTCGACTGACAGGCCGGGGCGCAGCTGTTGATGCGGGTCCTCGTTGGCCAGATCGGTGAAATCGATGCGCACCGGAACACGTTGCACCACTTTCACATAATTGCCGGTGGCGTTCTCCGGCGGGAACAGCGACAGCACCGAACCAGTAGCGCCGCCAATCTGCGTCACCTTGCCTTTGTAGTTTTTGCCCGTCGCATCGACGTAAATTTTGACGATCTGATCGCTCTTCATGTGCTCCAGCTGGGTCTCCTTGAAGTTGGCGATCACCCAAAGATCCTGCAAGGAAACCAGGGTGAGCAGATTCTGCCCCGGGGCGACGTTCTGGTCGATCTCGACGCTCTTGCGGGTGATGATGCCATCGGCCGGCGCCACTATTTTGCAGTAGCTCCGATTGAGCTGAGCCTGATCGAGCTGGGCCTGCGCCTGCTTCACCTGAGCCTCAGCCTGTTTGGCGCGGGCGTTCTGGGCTTCCACCTGCTTTGGAGCAGTCTGCGCATACGTCTGCAACGCCACCGCCTGTTGTTCTTTCTCGTGGGCCACACGCACGGCGTCTTCGGCGGCCTTCTCGCTGGCCCGTGCATCGGCCAGCGCCGCTTTTGAGGCGTCGGCCGCGTCCACGGCCGCGTCAAACTGCTGTTTGCTGATCACGTCTTTTTCAACCAGCGGCCTGTAGCGCTCCAGGTCAGCTTGCGCCTTGACGTAGTTGGCCTCAGCCTCGGTCACGCGAGCCTGCGCAGCCTCCCGTTGTCTTTCCGCCTGTTCCACTCCGGCGTGCGCGCCAGAAACGTCAGCGTTTGCCGAGGTCAAGTTACTGCCGGTGTTGATTTCGATAATCGGCACGTTCACATTGGCCGCCGCGGCGTTGGCCTGGGCGCTGGCCAGCGCAGCTTGAGCATTCTCCACCGCAACATCGTAGTCGCTCGGATCCAGCTCGGCGATGGTGTCGCCCGCATGCACGAACTGGTTTTCATCCACATCCACCTTCAGCACGTGGCCGTTGATGCGCGTGCTGACCTGGATCAGATGGCCTTCCACCTGCGCGTCGTCAGTGTTCTCGCTGTAGGTGGAGTGCCACCACACGCCGAGAGCAATGAGCACCACCACGATGGCCGCGATGATGAGTATGCCCCTGCGTCGGGACGGCGGCGCTTCGATCTCAGTCTCTGCAGCCGATTCTCTTGGTTCCGGGTTTGGGGTTGGGTCCGCCACGTCACTTCCCTCCTACGTATTTCTTGTAGTCCTGTCCGGCGCCCAGCGCGCGCGCCAGACTCAGCTTGGCCACGTTGTGCTGGTAAAGGCTGGCCACATATTCGTTGTCGGCCTGGGCCACGGACTGTTGCGCCTGGCTCACGGCCAGATTGTCACTTACGCCGTTGGCGTAACGTTCCTGCGCTTCTTTGAGAGCTTCGTTGGCCAGGGCCATGCTCGACTGCGCTACCTGAACTTGTTGTTGCGCCGAGGTAATATCCAGCAGAGCGTCGCGCACATCGGCGTCAACCTGCGCCCTTTCATCGCTGAGCTGCGCCTGCGCGGTATCGAGCTGCGCCTGCGCCTGCTCGGCCTGGCCGCGCAATGCAAATTCCTCAAAGACCGGCACGCTCAAGGTTGCCGTGGCGTCGACGGTGCCGTGCGAGTGCCCAAGTGTGGGGCCGATGTCGCCATAGTCGGCGTCGGTCTCCACGGTGGGCAGCCGCGCCGCCGTTGCCGCTTTGCGCTGCTCGGCTGCGGCCGCTGCGACTTCCACCAGCGCGGCGAGGTCCTTGCGATTCTCTTTGGCCTGCTTGATCAGCGCATCCGCGTCAAGCCCGTCGAAGGGCGCGTAGGGCGCTTTGTCCGTCAAATTGAAACTCTGATCAAGAGGCAAGCCAATGGTGCGTGCCAGCGCCAGCTTATCTTTTTCGAGGGCGTTCTGGGCCGCGATCAACTGCTGTTCGAGCGACTGATAATCCACGCGGGCGCGCAGTTCATCGAGCAGCGGAGCGGTGCCGGCCTGGTGATTGGCGACGGCTTGATCGAGCGAAACCTTCGCGGTTGCTACCTGGGCCTCGACACTGCTGACTTCGGTTTCGTCGGCCAGCACCAGCAGATAGGCGTTGCCTACGGTGAGCACCACCAGATCGCGCGCGTCTTCCGCGGACAGCTGGGCGGCGGCAAAGTTGTGGCGCGCAGCCAGATAGTTGCGCAGCGATTGCACATTCACGAGCGACCAGGTCATCGAGGCACGCAGATCGGTATACGCGAAAGGCCCGATGATTTTGGGAAAGCCAGGAATGCGCAGGCCCTCGGCGGGCAGATCGGTCTCCGCCTCCGCTTCCCGGGCGTTGAAATCCACCGAGGGCAGAAGAGTTTGCAACTGGCTCAAACGCTGGGCGCGCGCGCCTGCGGTTTGCGTGCCGCTCAAAATGATGCCGAGGTTCGCCTGCAACCCGCGCTGCATGGCGTCATCGAGCGAAAGATCGATGGGCTGCGCCGTTGCCTGCCCCTTGGGAACGCTGCCCTGAAAACTCGCGGCCGAAGGCGGTCCGGGGGCGGGCGAGGGCGGAATGGGCGCGGTTTGCGCGGCCAGAGCCGGAGTACGCCGTGGCCACAATACTCAGCAAAAAGCCGGCGGCCCAGGGACGGATTCTGCATTGGATGGAATGCTTTGGCAATTTGAACCTTACTCAAGAACAACGGCTGCGGTCGCCCGAGAATAGCGTTTCCCTTAGTAGATGCTTAACGGTCCCGGTGCGGTTCTTGAATCCAGTGTATCCAATCGGTGTTTCGTTTGGCTTGCGGCACCGGAAGACGACCGTTCCGGGCCGGAGATCGGGTCCCCTCAATACGTGCCGGGTTGCCTGTACGGCGAGCCGGCGGCATAACGGCGCTCATCGCCGCGCGGATCCTTCTCAACGTGCGGCGTGCTCTCCCAGATCATGGTGTTGCGCTCTTTCAGGTCGTATGCGGGCCACGTTGGGCAGATCGGGATGGTTGGGATTGCCGGTTGCGGCGTAGTGAATCAGCATGCCCGACATGGCGTCGGCGAGCGGCTGCGCGGCGGCCAGTTCTTCGGGCGTGGTTCCGATCTGGCCGGGCGAGGCTGAGAGATTGTCGAACATAAAAGGAATGTCGATAGTGTGCATGGCGCGTGCGCCGGGAGCGTTGCGGTGCCAGTTCATTTGATAGACCCAGGTGTGCGGCTGACTCTTGGGGTTGCTCGCGCGATGCTCGGCTTCCAGCACCTGCCCCGGCCAGGCGCGAAAGGCCGTGGCCGCCGCAATCACAATTTCGATAGGCGATTTGTCGGGATAGATCGTGCGGTACTTGGCGATCACCTCTTCCGCCGAGTACGGACCCGAGATAGATGGCGACAGCATTCTTGAGCGCCGCGGGCGCATCGTCCCAGGTGAGCGTGCCGCGTGCGGGCACTGCGGTTTCATCGTGCACGTTGCCGAGAATCATGGGCACGTTTTGTGAAAGCGGCGGCGCATCGGGCGTGAAGGGATCGCGAGAGAGCACAATGTTATCGACAACCGGCAGCCAGTCGGAACTGGTGGCGATGGCCGCAGCCTGAATCTTCTGCCACGGCACGGTTTTCAGGTCCGCAAGATTGGCCGGCGCGATGCCGAGTTTGCCCAGCATGACTTCGGTCCGCCTGGACGCGATCTCGATCGAAGCGCCTTTCACCTGTTGCCCGCTCATAGTCATCACGCGGTGAAAGAGACCGTGACCGGCGGGCATCGCCATCAGCGTGGCACACTTGGCTCCGCCGCCCGATTGTCCAAAAATCAAAACGCGAGAAGCATCGCCGCCGAACTCGGCAATGTTTTCTCGCACCCACTTGAGGGCGAGCACCAGGTCGAGCATGCCGACGTTGCCGGAATCGGGATACTGTTTGGGATCGAGCGCGCCGAGATAGAGAAACCCGAAGGCGTTGAGCCGGTGATTGACCGTGACCACGACCACGTCGCCGCGATGACAGAGGCGCTTGCCGTCGTAGAGCGGGCTGTTGACCGACCCGTTGTTGTAAGCGCCGCCGTGGAAATAGACCAGCACCGGGCGCTTGCGATGGTCGCGCAGCGCAGGGGTATAGACGTTGAGATGCAGGCAATCCTCGCTCTCGATGCCGGCCTCCGGCGCCACGCGCGGAACAGTTCCAGCCGGCGTCATGCCGGCCGGCCCGAGGCTGGGCGCGGTATTCGTGCCCTGCGGCCCGCGCAGCATGGTGAGTTGCGGCGCACGGGTGGTGAACGCGTCGCATACCTTGACGCCGGTCCAGGGAGTGGGGGGCTGCGGAGCCTGGAAACGCACCGGCGCGGTATCCGCGCCATAAGGAATGCTGCGGAAGACGTTGATGCCATCTTCGAGCGTGCCGCTGATCGATCCATAGCGCGTTTTGGCCTGAGGGGCCGATGCGGACGGCTGGCCGGCCGCGGCAAGACCGCCGGGAAACGCAAAGAGGCTGCGGCGGAGTGCAAGGGCTGCGGCGGCGGCTCCGGCGGAACGCAAAACGGCGCGGCGATCGACAGGGTTCATAGTTTCCTCACGGTCGCAAGACTATCAAATTTCGTCCAAAATTGAGTTTTTTCCTCCGTTTAACATCGCGGCCGCCTGGCGCCTGTCACCATGGTTCCGCGGGGACTTCCCCTCCCCCAGTTCGGGCGCACCTCCGCCTGGCCGCGGGCATGGAGGGACGCAATCCCCGGCGGCGTACCAATTGCGGAAGTAGGACTTGGCCCGGGATTCGGCGCAGATGCAAGAGGGCGCGGAAACGCGATAGACTTTCCAACACGGCTCATGAGACGAGCATATGGCCAGAAGCGCAAAGAAAAAAGAGCTATTTAACGGCCGGGACTACTCCTGGATGCAGTTCAACCGGCGTGTGCTCGAAGAGGCTGAAGACCCGACCAACCCCCTGCTGGAGCGCGTTAAATTCCTGGCCATTACCGGCTCCAACCTGGACGAATACGTTGAAATCCGCCAGGCCGGCCTGTTGCAGCGCATTGAGGACGGCTACCGCGAGCCCGGCTACGACAGGCTGCGCCCCGACGAGTCCCTGGCCACCCTCACCGCCGAGATTCACAGCTTTGTGGCCTCGCAGTACCACTGCTGGAACAAGCAACTGGCGCCGGAACTGCGCAAGCAGGGCATCCGGCTGCTCACCTGGGACGAGTTGAGCGAGGATGCTACCGACTTTGCCCGCGGCTACTTTCAGCGCGAGGTCGATCCGCTGCTGACGCCCATCTCCATCGATCCCGCGCATCCGTTTCCGCGCGTGCTCAATAAGGCGCTCTGCCTGGCTTTGTTGCTGCGTGCCAAGCGCCGCAGTTCCGGCCCGCAGGTGCTGGGCGTGGTGACGGTGCCGCGCGCCCTGCCGCGCTTTGTCCGCCTGCCCGCCAACCACGGGCACCACGACTACCTGTTGCTGCAGGACCTGATCGAACAGCATCTCGGGGGCATGTATCGCGGCTACGAAGTGCTTGCCTCCACGTCGTTCCGCGTGACGCGCAACTCCAACCTCTACTTCGAGGAGGAAGAAGCGCGGTCGCTGCTGGAAACCATTCGCGTGGAGTTGCATAACCGCCGCAAAGGCGACGCGGTGCGCCTGGAGATTGAAAGCAACGCCGATCCTGAGATTGAGGAGCGGCTGCGGGTGAACTTCGAGCTCGACGAGAACCAAGTCTTCCACGGCGAGGGTCTCTTGAATCTCTCGCGCCTCATGTTCCTCTACGGCGACATCCAGCGGCCCGATCTCAAGTTCCAGCCCTTCACGCCCAAACCGCTTGTGCTCAGCCGCAAATCCACCGGCATCTTCGACGAACTGCGCCACCGCGACATTCTGCTCCACCATCCCTACGACTCTTACGAGCCGGTGGTCGAGTTCATTCAGCAGGGCGCGCAGGATCCAGCCGTCGTGACCATGAAGCAGACGCTCTACCGCACCAGCCACGACTCACCGATGTTCCAGGCGCTGACCGAAGCCGGAGCCAGCAAGGAAGCCACGGTGGTTGTGGAGTTGATGGCGCGCTTCGACGAGGCTTCGAACATTCGCTGGGCGCGCAGCATGGAAGACGCGGGGGTGCAGATTTTCCACGGCGTGGTGGGCCTGAAGACGCACTGCAAGCTGGCCATGCTGGTGCGCCACGACGAAGACGGCGTCACCCGCCGTTACTGCCATCTCGGCACCGGCAACTACAACCCCGAGACCGCGCGCTTTTACACCGACCTGAGCCTGCTTACCAGCGATCCGCAGATCGGCGAGCGCGTGCACATGGTGTTCAACTACCTGACCGCGCATGCCGAGCTCGACGATTATTCGCCGCTCCTGGTGGCGCCGCTGACGATGGCGGAGAGTTTTCTGCGCCTCATCCGCCGCGAACAGGAACACGCGCAGGCCGGACGCCCCGCGCACATTGTGGCCAAGATGAACGCGCTGCTCGAGCCCTCAATCATCCAGGCGCTTTACCAGGCTTCGCAAGCCGGGGTCGAGATCGACCTCATCATTCGCGGCCTGTCGATTCTGCGGCCCGGCGTGAAAGGCCTGTCGGAACGCATCCGCGTGCGCTCCATCGTGGGCCGCTTCCTGGAGCACTCGCGCATCTTTCACTTCGCCAACGGCGGCAACGACGAAATCTATCTGGGCTCGGCCGACTGGATGCCGCGCAACCTGTTTGAGCGCTGCGAGGTGGTCTTCCCGGTGCGCGACCCGGCGGCGATCGCGCGCATCCATAACGAAATTCTGCCCGCCTACATGGCCGACACGGTCAAGGCCCGCATTCAGCAACCGGATGGCAACTTTGTGCGCGCCAGCAAATTGAACAAAGACGCGCCGCCCTTTTCGTCCCAGGACTTTCTCATGCGCCTGGCTGAAGGAAAGACGGATCTGGAAGCGATTCCCGCGACGGCAGGCGAACCGCACGCAAAGCCCACCGAGAAAGCCGCGACGGCCGCGGATTAGTCCTCAGCGCCAATCGTTCAATACGTACGCAGCGGCGCGATTGAATCCGTCTCCGTGTGGCTTTTGCATGGCAACGCCATTGGTCACCACGCGATAGCCGTGCGCACGCAAGCGCTCATAGGCGTCTTTGCAGGCCATGCTCACGCCGGCCTCCACTTCGCTGCCCTGCGCCAGCGCGAGCGCATCGACGGCATCCAGCAGGCGCTCGAAGCGCTCGCCGCTGCGCGCTGCTGCGAATTTCACGTAACAAGTCTTCTGGCCGCCTTCCGATCCCGCTCCGTGCATGCACACGGCAAACGCATCCAGCGTGCGACGGCCTTCGATCAGGACCACCTCGCCGATGCGTTGCGCTATCACGGCGCGCATCTCGCCGCCCAGGTCCAGACCGCGCTCCAGCGTGTTGGTCAGCTTCGCGCAGGCCGCGATGGCCTGTTCCTGCTCCTTTTTCGAGAGCGACGACAGCAGCACAGGTACCTTTACGCTCTCAACGAGCGCCCACTCGGGCGGCGCCGGCACGCGCTTCACGAGTGCGGTGAGCGAGCCGGGCCAATAGCCGAATTTCTGGTAGAGGCCCACGTGCCGGGGGCTATGCGGAAATGTGAACAAGGCGCTGCGCCGCACGCCCCAGCGGTCGAAGATCTTCATGGTGGCCGCCAGCAGTTGTTGCGCTACGCCACGGTTCCAGTACTCAGGCAAAACGGTGAGCGGCCCGAAGAAGGCAAACGATCCCCAGCGCGTTGCCATGTTCGATCCGATGAGCTTCCCGTTCTGGCGCGCTGCCAGCAATTTGGTGTTGCGCGCTCGCCAGCGCGGCGTAACAAAATCCCGGTCGCCCATGAATTCCATCGGGTTGGGGAGCAAGAGAAACGTGCCGAAGGCCACACGCACGACGCGGCCCGCTTCCTCAAGCTCGTCTTCGCGCAACGCGCCGATTTGAACCGACTGCTTTGACGCCATGATGTTTGCCTCCTCAAGTGCTCAATTCCCGCGGCGGGAAAGAAATCCGGGGAGGAGCTGCGAACGCGCCCAGTATAGAGCCTGCGATTCGCTTTCGCATCGCCGGGGGTTTTCCAACGGCCTTAAAGGGCCTCCGTGCCGGCTCACTGAAGAGAGTTGCGAAATTTCAAGGAAATGAGCTTGTGTTTTTGTGCCATGCACGCGGGAAGGAGGTTACAATTCGAGCCAATCCTTGTGTGAGGAGGAACATTTCATGAAGCAACAGTGGGTACAATCGGTCACCGCGGCTGCGCCTCTCATCATGAAAAAGCCGTGGATGAAAGTGGTCATCGCGGCTGCGGCTCTGGTCGTCATCCTGATGGTCCTGCTTCCGTTCTTCGTGAACGCCGATACTTTCCGCCCCAAGATTCAGGATGAGCTCTCGAGTGCGCTGGGGCGCAAAGTCACGCTCGGCCACATCAGCCTTTCGCTCTTCACGGGCAGCCTGGTGGCTGAAAATGTCTCCATCGCCGATGATCCCGCTTTTTCCTCCTCTCCGTTTCTCGAGGCCAAGGAGCTTCGCATCGGCGTTGAGCTCGGGCCGCTCATCTTCAGCCATTCGATCCAGGTCACAACCTTCACCGTCGATTCTCCATCGATTCAACTCATCCACTCGGCCAACGGCACGTGGAATTTTTCTTCGCTGGGCAGCACCGCTTCTCAGCCCGCATCCCAGCAGACGAGCGCCCCACCCTCGCTCACGGTGAACGAACTGAAGATTGAGAATGGCAGCGCCGTCCTTTCCTCAACTCCCGTGGCCGGCAATCCTTTCAAGTGCACGGACGTGAACCTGACCGTCAAGAATTTGTCGTTTACGCAGTCGTTCCCCTTCGAGCTTTCGCTGAACGTTGCGGGCGGCGGCTCGCTCAGTCTGAGCGGCACGGCGGGACCGGTGGCGCAAAACGATACTTCGCTGACTCCCTTCCAGGCGACACTCGAGATCAAGCATTTCGATCCACTGGCGGCGGGCGCGGTTCAGCCCAGTGATGGCATTTCCATGGTGGCCGACTTCAGCGCCCAGGTCACGTCAAAGGACGGCAACCTCACCAGTACGGGAACGGCCGCAGCCTCCCAGCTCAAGTTGGCGCGCAACGGAACGCCGGCTCCCAAGCCGGTTAATATCAATTTCAACATTTCTGACAACCTCTCTTCGCGCACCGGCCTGGTCAACGATCTCGCCATCCAGACCGGCGCCGTTGGCGCCCATATCACCGGCAGTTTTCGTCATGACAGCGACGAGGCCGTCCTGGATCTGCATCTTTCCGCGCCGAATCTCCCTGTCGATCAGGTGGAGCAACTGTTGCCTGCCGCGGGAGTGACCCTTCCAAGCGGTTCACGCCTGGAGGGCGGTACACTCACCGCCAATCTCGCCATTGCCGGTCCGGTGAATGCCACCACCATTGCCGGACCGATCGAGCTCGACAACAGCCGGCTCACGGGTTTCGACCTGGGCTCGAGGATTCAGGGCATCAATCCGATCGGCGGGACCTCAAACGGCACGGAGATTCAGAAGCTGAGCGCGGACGTCGATAATTCGCCGCAAGGCACGCGCTTCAGCAATATCGACGCGGAGGTGCCGAAGATTGGAACCGCGACCGGCGAAGGCACCGTTTCTCCTTCAGAGGAGCTGAACTTTCAACTGAACGCGAAGATTGCCGCCTTGTCCGCGGTGGGCGGAGTCGTCAACAGCGCCGTTGGCGGAATGTTAGGCAAAGGCTCCCAATCCCAGTCCAATGGCGGCGGGATTCCGCTCACCATCACCGGAACCGCATCGAATCCGTCCATTCATGCCCAGATGGGCAAGATGATCAAACAAGCGGCTAACGGGATTGTGAACAACTCCGCGACCCAAAAACCGGTCAAGTCAGTGAAGGGATTGTTCGGGAGATAAGCGGCGTTAGCGGGGCCAGCGAATTTGGGAACTCGCTGACTCCCTCACTCTCCGCTTAAAATTAAAGGAGTGCCGCTTCCCTTCGCTTCATCATCGGCGCACGACTTCGCTCAAGACCGCAACGAGAACGCGCACCGCATCTTCAGCGCTCCGCGCGCGCTTGCCTTTTGGCACCTGGCCAGTCTTGATGCGCCCACGGTGGCCGTTGTCTGGTCGCTGGCTTTTGCGTGGGTGGGGCGCGTGCGGCTCCCGCTGTGGGTTCCGCTGCTGCTGGCGCTTGCCACGTGGGCCGTGTATGTGGGCGATCGCCTGCTTGACGCTGTTGCAGGACTACGCAAGCCTGCGCAACACACCTTGCGCGAGCGCCACCAGTTTCATTGGCGTTTCCGGCGGGCGCTTCTGCCCATGGCCATTGCCGCGGCTTGCGCCGCCGCGGGAATCATCTTTGCCTTCATGCCGCCCGTTGCCCGCGCACGCGACTCGGTATTGGCCGCCGCGGCTCTGGCCTATTTCTCCGGCGTGCACTCAGGCCGCACACCATGGCAATTCCCGCTCCGGTGGCCGCGTTCCTTTCCCGGCAAGGAATTTCTGGTGGGTGTGCTGTTTACCGCAGGGTGCGTGCTGCCTGCGTGGCATCGTCCTCACGCTCTCGCCGCGCCGGGCTCGGCAATGTGGGTCTTCTGGATTCCTGCCTTAGCTTTCGCCGCTCTGGCCTGGCTCAATTGCAGTTGCATTGAGCGGTGGGAAGGAGTGGAAGGATCTGCACATTGCGATGGTCGTTCGCCACAATCGATGCGGTCCATCGCGCTGGCCCTCTTCACAATTTTCTTCCTGCTCTGCGTTCTCGCCGCCGCATCGACGCATCCGCGCCCCGCCGCTCTACTTGCTGCCGGGGCCACAAGTGCGCTGCTGCTGGCGCTGCTCGACCGCCATCGCGCTCGCTTTTCGGCGCTCGCGTTGCGCGCCGCGGCGGATCTCGTCCTGCTCACGCCGCTCGTACTCCTCTCCTTCGCCTGGGCTCTTCAATGAGCGCCCCTTCCTCTGCAGTGCTCTCGTCCAAAACCCAAAAGAACGGAGTGCCGAACTTTAATGGTGTGGCGCGTTTCTATCGGTGGATGGAGCTTGTTACCTTCGGTCCGTGGCTGCAGCGCTGCCGTTGCGCATTTCTCAGTGAATTCGAAGGATGCCGGCACGCCGCTGTTCTAGGTGACGGCGACGGCCGCTTCACGGCGCAACTGCTCCGCGCGAATCCCACGATCGAAATCGATGCGGTGGATGCGAGCGCCGCCATGTTGCGCACGCTCCTCCGCCGTGCTGGGACGAGCGTCGTGCGCGTTCACGTTCATTTTGCCGATGCGCGCATATGGCAGCCGGCGAACCCGCCCTATGACCTGGTTGCGACGCACTTCTTCCTCGATTGCCTCAGCGCGGATGAAGTGCGCAGTCTCGCGAATAAACTGCGCGAAGCACTATCGCCTTCGGGCCTTTGGGTCGTTTCGGAATTCGCAATCCCTGATGGGGTATTCGGCCGATGGGTGGCGCGGCCTTTGGTCTGGCTGCTCTATCGCGCTTTCGTGCTGCTCACCGGACTCGCCATTCGCAATCTGCCCGATCACGCCGCTGCGCTGCGCGCTGCGGGCTTCACTGTGCGCCAACGCTGCAGCTTTCTGCGCGGCCTGCTGGTCGCCGAGCTCTGGGCGGCGGCTTAGAGACTCCATTAGCGGGTGGGATTAGGTAAATCGATCCCACGCCCGCACCAGGAGGCTGCTCCGGTTTGTGCTTACTGCAGCCGGCCTGTCTTCTTCCAGTTTGCGATGCGCGAAAAGTGATACTGGAAATAAATCAGGGTGAAGAAGAACGTCATGGCTCCACTGAGCTGCAGTCCGATCGGCTCCACGGTGTTGTAATACGTGACGATCGACTTGCGCATCCCGAAGACCATCACAAGACCGATCAAAAAGAGGGCCGCTTCCAGAGCCAGGATCCCCAGGTAGATCGCCCCCGCCGTGTCGGCCGGAGCTCCGATCGCGGTGAACGACAGCACAACTAAAACAACTGCCCCCACCAGGTTGATCACCAGTAGCATGAGTGCCTTGCTGGCGGGATCGATCTTCTTGACGAATGCGACCTGCAGGAATGCCCAGACGAGGCCGAACAATCCGAAGGTGATGAAGCTGAAGAGCATCACCAGTGCCCAGTGCAGATCGGGCGGCACGATACCGTTGGCAATCGGCGCGGGCACTACGCCCGGGGCGCCATAAGGGACTGGTACGGGATAGCCGGGAGGCTGGGCAAATCCGGGATAGGCCGCGATCGGGGCGCTGATCAAGGGCGCATTGGCGGGCGGTGCGTATGGCGCGGGGTGTCCGAACACCGGCGCGGACGCTGCGTTCCGTAAACCCGCCTCCTCCGCGGATCGCCAGGACGGAAGAGAAGGATTCCAGACCGTCACGTTCGGAGGAAGGCTGGGCATCAATGACCGCAATGCCGATTCCGGAATTGGGCCCTGCGTGACGCCTGCGATGGCGAAATGCCACATGGTCTCAGTCTGTGAAGGGGCAGAAGGAACTGGAGCCGGGACCTGCGGCGCGGGGGCCTCGATCGGGGTTGCAGGCTGCGCTGGCGCGGGCACCGCGATGGGGACTGAAGGCTCCGGTGGCGCGGGTGCCGCAATGGGGGCCGCAGGCTCCGCTGGAACTGAGGCCGCTGCGATTGGGGGCGCGCTGTCGGTCGCGGCTGCCCCACAACTCGGACAAAAGCTCGCATTTGGCGAAATGGCAGATCCACATTGACCACAGAACTGACTCATCGTCTCTCCTTGCTGGTTGTACCGCAGGGTTTTCCGTGCTTTTCAGAAAAAGGCAAAAATGACCCTGTTGAATTGCGAAATCAGTATTGCACGATTCGGGGCTGGCCGGTTTCAGGACTTTCCTCGTGGAAATCTTCGTTGATCGTGCGCGACAGCTCCGAAACAGGCAGCGTGTGCAGGAATGCAAACTCGTCAGCAAGCTGAGGATTCCGCCCGGAAACTGCACGCCCTCGCCCACGCCGAAGAAGTCGCCTAACGCGCAGCAAATGTTACAAATCTGTTAATATTGGGCTCCAAGGAGCACGGCACGTCCTCAGGCCCCAGCCGGTTCAATCCCCATGATTCTCTTCCTGATGCGCCACGCGAATGCCGGAGCCATTCGCGACAATCCCGTTCTTGACGCCAAACGAGGGCTGATCAAGGAGGGCAAAGAGCAGTGCATGCTGATGGCGCGCGTGCTTGGCGCCATGAAGGCTCCCATTGACGTGATCGTCTCCAGCCCGCTGAAGCGTGCCATGCAAACCGCGCAACTGGTGGGCACGGAATTGGGGTACGAAGCCAAGGTTGAGATCAGTCCGGCGCTGGGATTGAACGGAAGTTACGCGGATTTCCAAAAGCTTTTGGCTAAATATGCCGACCGCGAAGGCGTTCTCGTGGTGGGACACAATCCCAGTCTCTTTCAGCATCTCGGCCGTCTGATCACCGGCAACGGCGGGGCCGCGGTACGCATGAGAAAGGCGTCGATCGCCCGCGTGGATATGAACCACCATCCGCCGCGACTGCAGTTGCTGATGGATCCACGCTCGGCCCGCACCATTTACGCGAGCGTGACGAAGAGCTCG
This sequence comes from uncultured Acidobacteriota bacterium, assembly GCA_963713675.1. Classification (GTDB taxonomy): domain Bacteria; phylum Acidobacteriota; class Terriglobia; order Terriglobales; family Acidobacteriaceae; genus Telmatobacter. The sequence continues at coordinate 497,874 of CAVQMV010000031.1, read as the reverse complement.
CGGCCGAAGACCTCGCGGAAGTAGCCGGCTTCCTTGCGCAACGACCAGAGCTCAAGCTCCGCGCCGGTGCGCCCCGCACGCAGCTCCAGGTGGATGCGCTTGGGGTAAGCTCTCACCCCGACACGCACAACGTCGCTCGCGCGGTCCTGATTGAGGGCCACCGCCAGGCGCAAAAGCACCACCGCACGCTGCACGTTTTTGTGCTCATCGGCCGGTATGTTGCGCAGGGCGCGGTCGCCCGGCTGGGGGCGGCTTTTGCCCAGGTAGCGGGCGATGGCCGAGACCAGCGTGCGCTGCAACTGCGTGTACCCGTAGATTTCCGAGCTGGAGATGATGTACTGCGTGTGGCGATGATGCCCCTGGTGATTAATGAACTTGCCGGTGTCGCGCAGCATGGCTGCTGTGGCGAGCCAGCTTTCGTACTCGGGCGGGAGTTCGTGCACCGCTTTCAACTCACGGAAGATCTGCACGGCGTGCGTGCGGACCGGATCGGCCTGGCGGCGATCGACACCGTAGCGCCGCGCCGTAGCCAGCACGCTCTCCCAGCGCTCGTGCTCGAATTCGCGATGCGCCTTGGCGCGGGCATCCTGCTCGGCGAGCATCTGCGCCAGAATGCCGTCGCGTAAACCCAGCGGTGAATAGCGGAAGCCGGACAGACCGAAGGTTTCAAGTACTTCGGCATACACTTGCGCGCCGGCGACGATGATCTCCGAGCGCCGCGGCCCGATGCCGGGCACGGCTTCGCGCTGCGGAAGCGACATTTTGGCGAGCTTGGTGGCAAGCTTGCGCACCGCGCGCGCCGGCACCATGCCGGCGAGAATCGCGGAACGATGCCTGGTGTGATCGGATGCCAGCCGAGCCTTGGCAACGGTCTTGCCGGTTTTTTTGCCTCCGGATTTGCCATTCCTGGCCGCGGCTGACCAGGCATCGGAGAGCGCTGCCGCCGTGCCGGAAGTGGCGATGACGAGCGGCGCACGGCCCGGCTCAATGCGGCGATGGGCGCGGCGCAGTTCGCGCGCGATCAGCCGCCGCATGCGCGCCAAACCGTCGGGCGCCACGGGATCGTCGCTGAGGAACTGCTCAGTCAAGCGCACTGCGCCCAGCGGCAGGCTGACGGTTTCCTTGATGCGCTTGTGCTCGGAAAGCGTGATTTCGCAGCTTCCGCCACCGAGGTCGAGCAGCAGCACGCGACCGCCTGCGCCCGGCTCTGAGCCGATGACGCCGAGATGAATGAGCCGCCCTTCTTCCAGGCCAGAGATGATCTCCATGTTCCAGCCGGTTTCAGCTTTCACCCACGCCTGAAAAGCAGCGGCATTGCGCGCGTCGCGCATGGCGGAGGTGGCCACCACGCGAATGCGGTCGACGCCATGCGCCTGCACCGCGCGCTGAAAACGCTTGAGCGCGCGCAGCGTGGCCGCCATGGCTTCAGGCGAGATGAGGCCGGTGTCGAAGACGCTGCCGCCCAGCCGCGTCACTTCGCGGTCTTCGGCAACCGTCTTGAGCCGGTGCGCCTGCACCTTGGCGATCTTCAACCGGCAGGAGTTGGAACCGATATCGATGGCGGCAAATGTCGGCATTTTTTCTGGCGCGCTCCGGGAAAAAGATTCGACCCATCGCCAAGATACACGATAGCGGGGTGCGAGGACAGTGATCAGGTTTCAGGGGTGAGGTGTCAGGGCGCTGCGTCAGTTTTGCAATATCGGCCGCAGCTGGTTCAGCGCGCTGACTGCGCCTGGTCCGTCGCCATTTTGCAAACTCAGGAAGAGCTTGTCCCATGCGTCGCTTCCGGCCTGGAAATGGTTTGACGTCTGGATGTAGTAGCGCGTGCCGTCGAAATCCCACGTCCCCGGCGCCATCTGATTCACTCGGTTGGCGAGCGATGCAGCGGTTGCCTGCGCCGCCGATTTATTGCCGCTCGCATACTGGCACGCGAGAAGGATCGTGTCGCGAACGATGATCTGGGATGGGTTCAGGTCGGAATCCTGAAGAGCTGCGGCCTGCGATATGCACACAGTGAACTGCTCCGCGGACAGTGAGGCCTCAATCAGGTCCAGGTGATAGGACGGCGTCGAGTCCTGTGCGACCAGTTGCTGATCGAGTTGGAACGCCCGCGGGAAATCGAAGGCAATCTCGTGAGAAACGTGCGCGAGATCGTGAAGTTGCGTGGGATCGTATGCTTTGCCGCTGGCATCGAGGCAGACAGAATCGGTGTTATTGAAGTTCTGATCGTAGCCCCAGAGCCAGCCGAAACAGCCGGTAGGATACTGGGAGTTGATGGTGCGCTTGTCCGCGACCGGTTTGCCGTCAGGACCGTAATACAGGTTTCCGATGGTGCGTCCGGCAGAATCGTATTGAAACGCAATCTTTTGATACCCCTTATCGGCATATTCCAATGGCGATCCCTGCGCATCGAGACAGCCTTTCATTGTGGCGTTGCCGTTCTGATCGCGCTCGTAAGCATAGCCATAGCAGCCCGTATCCTTCTGGGCGACTGGCTTGTCATCCACGTCGGAGAAGCGCTCCTCCATCAAGGCGCCGCGATCGTCCAGGATGTATGCATCTTTCCAGAACCCTCCTTTTTCCCAGAAGGCGGGGTGGTTTGCTGCGTCATAATAGCTCTCTTCGATTTGATTCCCCCACTGGTCGTATTTCCAACGAACAATCGGGGGAACTCCGTCGGGTGAAGACACGGGCTTGCCGCCGGCATCTTCGAATATCGTCTGGGTCTCCTCACCTCGCGCATCCCGCGTATAGTTCTTGCTGACGAAACCGCCGTTTGCCGGGATGGGGCCTCCCGTCGATCCCAGAAACTGCTGCTGGACAAATCCCATACTCGTATTCGTCTGCTCGATGACAGTCGCTTGAAATGTCGCCCGCGACCCGCTCCCGGACAGAAACGTGATTTCGCTGACGTACCCCTGCGGATCGTAGCGAATATCTGAGCTCGAAATGGCCGAGCCGTCGGCCGCGACCACAAAGGCTAACCGCGTGTTCCGGACGCTGCCGACCTTCTTGAAGGCTTCAGCCTGAGCGGCGGCATAGGTGAGCATAAAGACTGTGTGACCCTGCTTATCGAGCGCAGTCTCATTCACAACCTGTCCCTTTTCGTCGTATGTGAAATCCAGCCGGCAGAATTGCCCGTTCATGCCGTTGGTGGGAAAGAAGAGCGAGCTGTCGAGCTGCGATTCCAGGATGAGCTGCCCGTAGCCGTTGATCGCTTCAACGGCCAGCAGTTCTCCTCGAAATCCCTTGCGCGTGACTCTCAGCGACTCCGAGCGATGAACGATCTCATCGTTGGATAAGCGCCCGATCATTGCATAGGAGCCATTTCGCCGCATGAATGACGCATAGTAGGAAGTACTCGGATGCACGTAAGCAAGCCAGTAGAGCACCGCGCAGGCAACCCCGGCGAGTGCTACTGTTGCCCAAAGACCCGCCCTCAACCTTAGTTGCCTGAGTTTTTGCTGCAGCTGCGCCTGCTCGCGCAGCTTCCGGCTTTTCTCGACCAGGCCGGTGAGCAGATCGTGGGCCAGCTCCACGTGCCGCGTGCCCAGGCGGTCTTCAAAGCGCAGCAGCCGCCGGTCCACCAGCGTCTGCAGGTCGGCATCGGAGATGTGTTCGCGCCGCGCTTCCTCGACGGGCAATGTGGCGCGGAATCCCGCCGGCGTGACCAGATGTTCCTCAACGAACATGCGCACGGAATCATCGAGTCCGACTAGGCTGCGCTCGTACAGCGACTCCAGGATGCCGCCCTTCTCCGCGGCCACCAGTTCGCGAGTGATTTGGGTTTGCCCTGTGGCCACCATGCGCTCGAACAGCTCGTTGCACATGACGTTCAGATAGGCCGGCTCGACCTCTTCATCGGTACTGCTGAGCCCCTCGCCGCGGCGGCTGCTGATCACGGCCTCGATGATGTCTTGCGCAACTTCATCCGTGACCCATGCTTTTCCGGCGTTGCGGATGATCTCGAGACCGCGCGCGGCGTCGAGTGGACCCAGCGCGAAGCGGTTGCGCATAATGGCAGGAAGGATGGGCCGCAACGTATCCAGCCGCCACACGAAATCCTCGCGCAGCGAGAGCACGACCTTGTAGTTGGGCGTTCCTCCCTCGACGGATTGCCGTGCGCCGGATGCCTCCGCCCTTTGCTGCACGACCGGGGGAATGCGATTCTCCGCCAGGTCCGCCAACTGCTCAAGGATGTCCGCTTCCTCCTGCCGCCGGCTGCCAACCGTGAAGATCTCTTCAAACTGGTCGAAGACCAACACCGGAGCCAGCCTGTCGTTGCGCGGACCCCAGAAACGCACGCGGTGGAAATACTCCCACAGTGTCTCTGGTTGCGGAGCATCCTGGGCGCTTTCAATATCGATGCCGCTGGCGCGCGCGGCCGCCTCAGTGAGCGCCTTGACCTGCTCCACGGGACTCGCGGCCTGCGGGCCGTAGTCGAGCCGCAGAACCACGGGAAAACATCCTGCCTGGCGCAGCCGGGGAAACACGCCGGCCCGCAGCAGCGATGTCTTTCCCAGGCCCGAGCGCCCGAACAGAATGGTCAGCGTGTCGCGCTGGATTAGACGCAGCAACTCTTCTATCTCTTGCCCGCGTCCGAAGAAGAGATGCGCCTGCTCTTCCGTGTACCAGAAGAGTCCCGGCCAGGGGTTCTGTGCTCGTGTGAGAGGAGACACCGGCGTGCTCATCGCAGAGCCCTCCGGAAATTGCGGATTCCCTGGCTCAATGTCTCGATGAACTCCTGCGGGATGCGCCCGTCGCTCACACGCGTCCATTGCAGGTCGCGGTAAGGAGACCCCACAAATTTCGCGCCCGAAGGCGTGTCGTCGATGACCAGCGGCTGAAGGTAGAGGTCTTCCTTGCGCCGGTTCATCGACGCGTCCTCGGCCATCCGCCATTCCCTCCACACAAACCGCGGACTCGCACCTGCTTGTTCGAGCGTCCGCGAGATGACAGGCACAAAAAACGCAGCTTTATAAATGTTTTCGCGGATGGTCTCCTGGTATACGTTCCCGGGGTCGGCAGGAAGCTCCCGCTCGTCCATCCAGGTATCGATATTGCTGGCTTCGAGCTGGTCGCGGATGGCGCGCACCTTGATGCGGTCCTCGCTGGCATAGCTCAGGAATACTGCGCCGGTCTTGAAATCGGTGGTGGGTGCGGGGCTGTCATTTGCGTCGGAGCCATTGCTCTGGCGGCGCGCCTGCCACCGCTTGTAGAGCTGTTCGGCGAATTCCACCGGAGAGATGGAGGTTACGACTTTGGCCTTTCGCCGTTTCAGGTACTCGGCCAGCCCGGGTTCGCAGTTTGGGCTGACGTAGTACATGTTCAGGTTTTCCTGATTGCGGCGGCCATTGATGGCGTGAATGAAGAACCGGCCCAGCCAGTCGGGCATGCTGCAGCCGAGAAGAAGAACGGTTTTCTTCTGAAGGTAGTCGTACAGGTTCTGGGGCGCTTCCTGGGGGTCGAGCAGCGACCAACTGTATTCAATCAGGTCGTCTTCTGTCTTGGCGAAGGTTCCATCCGTGGGGCTGCTTGCCCCGAAAAGGCAGTAAACGCTGGGGGACCTCTCTTGATAAAAGCTGCTGGCCCGGTCGATTACGTTCTTGACCCCTCGTGGCGCGAACTTGATCTGCTCCACCTTGGTTCCCTGCCGCGCCTCGGTCATGGCCTGGAACATCAAGTGGTCAACAGTGGTCGTGATGTAAAGCGAGAAGTCCTGAATCCGGGCGAGATTTTTGAGGGCGTCGGGGACGGGCCAGGAGCGCAAGCGCACCACTTCGTCGATGTCGAATGCCACGTCGTTCGCAAATTCGAGCTGACTAAGCTGATTGGCGACGTCGTAGATCGTCCAGCGGCGCGCGTCTTCGGGGCGATCGATGTGCGTCTGCGCCGCCAGCTCGCTGCCCCACATATCGTAAAGGCGCTTCAGCTCGCCGTTTTCCGGCACCACCAGCAGTTCCGGCCCCAACACCGGAATGACCGAGCCTTCCAGAATCAGGTTGATCAATTTGTTCCATTCCCGTTCCGTCATCTCAATGGAGCCAGATGCGGTGGGTTGGATAGGGAGCGATGAACTCATGACCATCCCTCATGCTCGAGAGTTCGCCTCTGCGCGAAAGAGAAAAACACCTGAATAACGACTCTTCGGTCAGAGAAAGCAGCCTCTAATCGTCGATCTCCGAGTGGCTCCAAGTGATAGGGTTTTCTGCGCGTTGCGGGCTCGATCCCCACTTTATCACGAAGCATGTGGAATCCGAGCAGAATTTCGCCGCGCTTGCCGCCAGGACCGCGCCCAGCGAACTGCGCGGCAACGCGCCACGCGATTACGGCTTGACGACGGTCACAAGCAGCGCGGACAGGCCGTTCCATGCGATCTGGATGCCGATGCAGAGCAGAATGAAGGCGATCACGCGCAGGATTCCATGTGCCGTGGAGGGCGGAATGATCTTGGTGATTTTGGGGGCGTAGGCGTAGCAAAAATAACAAAGCACGCTGAGAACAACGATGGCAAGAAACACCCCAAGGTGCGCCAGAATGTTGTGGGTGAGATCCTTGTTCGAGATGTGCGCGGTGATGGTCAGCAATCCAACCAGCGTTCCCGGCCCCGAGGTGATGGGAAAAGTGAGCGGGTAGAAGGCGCGGTCTTCGAGATTGCCGCGTATCGGGTTCGCCGCCTGAGCCGGTCTCCTCCTCCTTGTTGCGGGAATCTGCGCCGGCGCTTCTCTCGTTCAAAACCGTCCATCCCATGGCCGCGACCACGATGCCACCGGAGAGTTGGACGATGGGTAGAGAGAGGCCGAAGAAATTGAGGATCGCCGCACCCAGTACCTCGAAAACGCCAAGGAAGATGATGTTGTTTCGGGCGATGCGGAGCGCCAGCGAGTGCAGAATTTTGGGCGGCGCATCGCCGACCAGCCCCAGAAAGACCAGGGCGGACCCGAGCGGGTTGATCAGCGGCAGAAGCACGCTGAATGCGATAAGAAAGACCTTCCAAACCGGCAAGAGAGTTCTCCCTTGGTGCATCTTAAAGCCTCACCGAGCCCGTGAGGAAAGGGACTTTTGCGCCCGACCTCGCTCAGCCGGCGCCTTGCACTGTGAAACGCCGCAGTAATCCGGCTGATATTCTGGTTCTGATAGCGAAAAACGCGATGAAAGCAAACGTCCACACGATCGATCAGCCGCGGCAGGCGCCTTCTGTGCGCACCGTCTGGCTACTTTTTGCAGCCATTTTTGTCACGGTTTATTTTGCCTCGTTGTTTTCGCCGCCGCTGCTGGACGACGTGGACGCGGCGCATGCCCAAGCGGCACAGCACATGGCCTTGAGCGGCGACCTGATCACCTCGAAGATCAATGGCATCCGCTACATTGAAAAGCCGCCGCTGCCCTATTGGCTGGTGGCCGGGATGTACAAGATCTTCGGGCAAAACACCTTTGCCACGCATCTGCCCAACGCGCTGGCCATGCTGGGACTGACCTGGCTGGCATGGTTGTGGGCGCGGCGGACGTGGGGCGATCGCGCGGGCTTCTATGCCGGGCTGGGCGTGCTCACTTCGGTGGGCTGCTTTCTGTTTACGCGCTTCATCATTCCCGAGGCGATCCTGGCGTTTTTCCTGCTGCTGGCGCTCTACGCGCTGATTGCGAGCCTGGAAGGCGGCCGGCCTGCGCTCATCTACTGGGCTTATGCGGGCGTGGCGCTGGCGCTGCTGACTAAAGGCCTGATTGCGCCGGTGTTCTTTCTGGGCGCGGCCATTCCTTATTTGCTGCTGACCGGGCAGTGGCGGCGCTGGAAGGATCTGAGGCCAGTGACGGGATTGCTGGTGTTTCTGGCTATCGCTGCGCCCTGGCACATTCTGTGCGGCATCATCAATCACGACTACGGACACCCGGTGGGCAATCACCCCACCGTCGGAAACGTGCACGGGTTCTTCTACTTCTACTTCATGAACGAGCACGTGCTGCGCTTTTTCAACCTGCGCTATCCGCACGACTACAACAAGATGCCGGGCATCTGGTACTGGCTGGGGCACGTGGTGTGGATCTTCCCGTGGAGCCTGTTTCTGCCAGCCGCGGTGGCTGTGGCATGGAAGACGCGACGCCGTTGGCTTAAGCATCTGCGCCACGATGCCGGCGACACGGTGGACTTCTACCTGGACTACGCCATGCGCGAAGACGTGGCCAGCCACGTGCTGCGCGTGAAATTCCGCGCACGCACCATCTGGCTGTTGACCCTGTTCACGGCATGGACATTGCTGTTCTTCTCCTTGTCGACAAACCAGGAGTACTACACGTTTCCGGTGTGGCCGCCGCTGGTGATGCTGATCGCGGGCGTGGTGGCGGATCTGGAGATGCGGCGCGGCGCCAAGGACGCACCCGTGCTTTCAACGGCGTGGCTGACGGGCGCGCAGGCGGTGTTTGCAGCGATCGGCGTAGTGTCCGCGGCGGCGCTGGGCTGGGGATTGTGGACTGCGCGCAACCTGCCGTACGTTCCCGATATCGGAACCCTGCTGGCGCATCGTGCCGTAGGCGACTACACGCTGTCGATGTCGCACCTGTTCGATTTGACCGGCGAGTCGTTTGCGGCGCTGCGGCTGCCGGCGGCACTGGCGGCCGTCACGCTGCTGATTGGGCCGATGACGGGATGGCTGCTGCGGCTGAAGGGAAAACATCTTGCGGCTACGGTGAGCATGGCGCTCACCATGACGGTCTTCTTCGTCGCCGCGCACATCGCGTTCGCACGCTTTGAGCCCATGTTGAGTTCCAAGCAGATGGCGGACACAATCGTGGCCAAGGGTTCGCCCAACGACACCTTCATCATCTACGGCGATCAGTCGTCGGGGTCTTCGGTCATCTTCTACACCAACACGTTCTTTAGCGGACGGCCGGCGATGCTGGTGATACCGCGTTGCGGCCAGCACGGCGAAGGCTCGACACTGCTATGGGGCTCGTGCTACCCGGATGCGCCGGATATTTATTTGAGCGACGCCAAGCTCCAGGAGATTTGGGGCGCGGGCGAGCGCAAATGGATCTTCGCCGAGGATCCGGACCGCGAAAACGTGGAAAAGGCGCTGGCCGGAAAACTGATTCCGGTCCAGACCATCGCCGACAAGACGCTGTGGACGGACCGGCCGCTGCCGTAGGACATTGATCACTGATCAGTGATCAATGGTCAGAACCCGTATAAGAACTCACGGCTTTGAAAGGGCACGGCTTCAGCCGTGCCGCAGAAGCGAAAAACTGAGGCGCGGCTTTAGCCGCCGAGGGAATTTAAGTGATTGAGATCAACTTCCCTCAGGGGCTAAAGCCCAATTCCCGTTTGTCTTCAAGGTGGCACGACTAAAGCCGTGCCCTTTCAAAGCAGACAAATCCATCGTTCGAATGAGTTTCTATATATGCCCTCTGCCTTCGTCTGGCTGGACATCAGGTGATGTCGTGTCGCTGCGTAGATAGATCCAGAGATAAAAAATCCCCAGAGCCAGCAGGATGAGCGGCGCCGGAATCATTGCCAATGTGACGGACAGTCCGGAGTAGTGCGTGGCCTGGAAGAGGACGATCCAAAAAAGATCGCCCGTGAGCACGAAGGCGGCGATGGTAAGCCAAAGCGCCGTCCAACCGCGCCAGCCGCGCTGTCTCCAGAGCATGGCAGCGGCGGGAATGGTGAGCAGAAGAAGCCGCGCGTCGTAGGTGCGGTGATAGACGGGCAACAGGGCGAGAGCCGAGATGGAAGCGAGAGCGAACCAGGCCAGCCGCGATGAGTAGCCCACCCGCCACGTTTTGGCACACCAGATGAGGATCAGGACGCCGCAAATGAAGTAGGCGAGCGGATTGTAGAAGCGGGGATCGTCGCGGAGGAGGCTCAAGCCGGCCTGCAAACTGACGATCATGCCCATGCCGCGGCCACCGGCAGTGTTGGGCCCTGGGTAGTCGCGGCCGCCAGGCGACATGGCGGTAAAAATGTTTGCGTGGTACTCCTGCGGCCAGTGCGGCGCGACATGGTAGAGCCACAAGATCGCGGGAGCGGCCATCACCGCGGTGAGCACCAGCGTTTGCAGGGCGCGCTTGCGCTGCACGCCGCCGGCGAGCAGAAAGTAGAGCCAGATGGGGCCGGCGTCGTGAGGCTTGATGAAGAGGCTTACGGCGAGCAGGACGATGCCCAACGGCACGAAGCGATCGCGAATAAAACAGCAGACCGCGATAGCCGCAAGCCCCACTGAAAGCCCTGCCATGTTGCCGGTGGCGAGCAACAATCCACTATTGATCGCGAGCAGAAAAATCAGCGCGCCACTGAAGCGCGGGGCAATGCCCGCGTTCACGCTCCAGATGCAGCAACAGGCGAGGACAAAGCAGACAGAAAGAATCGCCATCCAGAGCACCATGGCGAGTTTCCACGGCAGAAGTGCGAGCGGGGCCACCAGGAGCAGCGTTGTGGGCAGATTGGTGCTGAGCGAGACGATCAGGCGCAGCGTGTGGGCGACAGCGGGGTCGGCGGGAAGATGCGGCGCCTGCTGCATGTACACGGACCACATTTGATCGGGCTGATAGGGATCGAGACCGAGCACCAGGCAACGCGCGCCGTTCCATGTCTCCTGGAAGTCGGTCATGGCGAGGGGATTGGTGATCTCCTGCAATATGCCGAGGCCGATAAAAAGCAGGCAGCCGATGACGAGCATCTGCAGGCCGTCGTGGCGAGCCCTGGTGTGGGCGCTCAGTTCCCGTGGCATGTGCACCTGCGAGCCAAGCGCCGTTTTTCCGGATGGGGGCGAATCATGCTGCCAGCTTATCAGCCGGCGGCGCGCATCTTGCCGCCGGGCAGAAGTTCAAAGACGCGGCCGCGCCACAGGATGCGGCGGCCCGCATAGCTTGCAGCCCAAAAGCAGAAGCCCATGAAATCGCGGATGGGATACAGGATCAGCAGACCGAACCAACTGGAGTCGCGCACCACGAGACGCCCAACGGAGATGGCAACCGCGAGGCGCGTGGCCACGGAAAAAGCGAGGAGCGCGAGGCCCCACAGCGGATGCCCGATCCAGGCGCAGACGGCGAGCGCCAGCAGGCCGAAGGGCAGGCTGAAGGTGAGCGCGGTGCCGAAGTGGCCTTTGGGCCGCGAGAAGCGCGTGGACTTCATCCAGCGGACCTGGTGCTTGAGGGAGCCGATCAGCCCCGAATGCAGAACCATGTGATCGATGGCGTGATGACTGAGGACGACGCTCTGGCCCAGCTTGTGGGTCTCGTTGCCGAGGATGAAATCGTCGGCGCAGTAGTCGGCCGTGACCTTGAAGCCACCCATGCGACGGATCGCCTCGCGCCGAAAAGCCATCGTCGGGCCGAGGGTGAATTGCATGCCTTCCATCTGGCGCGCGGCAAGGACACCGGCCGACATTTCGACCGACATGCCGACCGCTTCAAGCCGCGCCCAGATGCCGCCTTCGGCAGCGACGCCGCGATAGAGGCAGCACATACCTCCGACGTTGGGATCGGCGAAAGGCAGGGCCACAGACCGCAGATAATCCGGCGTCACGCGCACGTCGCTGTCGCTGATGACGAGGATGTCGTGCGCGGCGTGAGCTTCCATCAGCTCCAGGGAGGCGACTTTAGCGTTGATGTAGTCCGGCTGGCCACCGGTAGAGAAAAACTGGACCGGGATGTGAGGATGCCTGGCGGCCACGCGGCGCGCGGTTTCCAGACCCTCGTCGTTTGCGGCGCGCGCGCAGAAGAGGATTTCGTATGCGGGGTAATCCTGCGTAAAAAATGTCTCAAGGTAGGATTCGAGGCCGGGGTCCGCTCCATGCAATGGCTTGAGGAGGGTGAGCGGCGGCGTGAATCCGGGCCGGGCAGTAAGTTGGGCCAGCGCGAGTCGGCGCTCGCGAAGGTAGCCGGGAACGGCCCACAGCACAATGCCGGCAAAGACCGCGGAAGTGATGAGGCCGAAGACGGCGAGGCCGAGAAGGACGTAGGGCATGCTGGTACTAAGGATACCCGGCAAATCAGCGTGTCTGCGAGTTCACGCGCAGATGCTGGGTGCCCCATCCTTGCGCCAGTCTCATCGGCGCAAGGGTGGGAAACCGCTCATCTCAATCCTACGGTTTGCGGTTCGGCGTGGGACGAGGTACGCCCACGGGCTTGCGGATGGGCACGATGGCGCCTGCCGATCCGGGCGCGGCAGCTTGAAAACGGGAGAGCATCTCGCTGCGCACGTATTCGACGAAGTTCTGCATCTGGCGGTTCATCTCTTCCATGCGCTCGCGCATTTGCAGGATGATGCCGATGCCGGCGATGTTCACGCCGAGGTCGCGGGCAAGGTTGAGGATGAATTCGAGACGTTCCAAATCCTCGTCGGTGTAGAGGCGGGTGTTGCCTTCGGTGCGCGAGGGCTTCAGCAGCCCTTCGCGCTCGTAGAGGCGGAGGGTCTGCGGGTGAATCTCATACATCTCGGCCACCGCCGAGATCATGTACGCGCCTTTGGATTTGCGTTTCGTCGCCATAGCTCTTTCCCGATCCAGCTTAGCCGAACTTGGTGCGGGCCCATCCTCGCCGCTTGCTCCCTCGCTCCCTCGCTCCCTGCTTCTTACAGCTTGTCGAACAATTCCTTGCGCGGGTCGTTGGGGTTGAGGCGACCGAGTTCGCGCATGATCTCGCGACTCCGCTCGTCCTGAAGGTGCGGCACCATGACGGTCACGGTGACGATCTCGTCGCCGCGCTGGCCTGGCTGCTGCGCGCTCTCCACGCCGCGCTCCCGCATGCGCAGCTTTTGCCCGCTCTGCGTGCCGGGCGGAATCTTCAACTGCGCGCGGCCGTCGATGGTGGGCACTTCGACCTTGGCGCCCAGCGAGGCTTCGGCAACGGTAATGGGCACAGTAATTTGAATGTCGTCGCCCTGGCGCGTGAAGACGGGGTTCGTACCGGTGCGCACGATCAAAAACAGATCGCCGGGAGGGCCGCCGTTGATGCCGGCATTGCCTTTGCCTTGCAGACGAATGCGCTGGCCGTCGCGGGTGCCCGGCTTGATGCGGAATTCGACCGTCTCGGTACGCGTCACGGTGCCTTCACCATGACAGTTCGCGCAATCGTTGGATGATTTTCCCGTCCCGTTACAACTTGGGCAGGTGATGTTGAACTTCATGCGGCCGCCCATCTGCGTCACCTGGCCGCTGCCGTGGCACTCGGTGCACGTTTTGGAGCCGCCGGTGTGCGCCTGCCCATGGCAGGCGGGGCACACCTCCTGGCGATTGATCTGGATGCGCGCCTGGCCGCCGCGAATCGCGGTCCAGAAGTCGACGGTGGCCTGGTATTCGAGATCGGTGCCGGGCTGCGGACCACGCGGCGCCTGGGGATGCTGCGCGCCCGAGAAGATGCCGGAGAAGATGTCTTTGAAGCTGCCAAAGCCTGCGCCGCCCTCGCCCTGGCCACCATGCTGACCAGGGTAGCCGCCCGAGAAACCGTTGAAGTCGAAGCCGCCAAAGTCGACGGGCGGCCTGTTGCTGCCCTCGCGCTGCTGGCGCGCGTAGGCCTCGGCTGTCGCGGGATCGATCTGGTCGGAGTAGAAACCCACCTGGTCGTAAATCTTGCGTTTCTTCTCGTCGCTCAGAATGTCGTTGGCTTCGGAGATCTCCTTGAACTTCTCCTCGGCCCTTTTGTCGCCGGGATTCACATCGGGGTGGTACTTGCGCGCAGCTTTCCTGAAAGCCTTGCGGATATCATCCGCCGTGGCCGTTTTCTTGACGCCGAGCACGGCGTAATAGTCTTTGTCGGTCTTCGTGGCCATGGGTGTTTTCTTATCTCATTCAGCGTACACGGTGCCGAACTCAAGTGCGTGCATGAGTTTTGCCAATGAACCTAAGCATTCATCGGCTTTGCCTCATGCGTTCGGGCCGATCCGGTTTGCTGCCGTTCGACCTTACGAGTTGGGGTGGGCGACTTGATGTCGCCCACCCCTGTTTTCCGCCGAAGGCGGGGCTGCCGCACCGCAGGTGCTTACTTTTTGTCGTCGACGTCCACGTACTCGGCGTCGATGACACCTTCGTCCTTCTTGGCGCCTGCACCGCTCTGGTCCGAAGAGCTGCCGTCCGCAGGACCCGCAGGCGCGCCCGGCGCAGCAGCAGTCGCCTTGTACATCGCCTCGGCCAGTTTGTGGCTGGCTTGCGTGAGCCGATCGTTCGCCGACTTCAGATCCGAGGTCGACGGCGAGCCTTCCAGGGTCTTCTTGGCATCGGCCAGCGCGGCTTCCACGTCGGTCTTATCGGCCGCAGCCACCTTTTCGCCGCTCTCCTTCAACATCTTTTCGATGTTGTAGACCATCGAGTCGAGAGAATTGCGGGCTTCGATCTGCTCGCGCTGCTCCTTATCCTCGGAGGCATGGGCATCGGCTTCCTTGGCCATCTTCTCGACTTCTTCCTTGCTCAGGCCGGAGCTCGAGGTGATGGTGATGCGCGTGTCCTTGCCGGTGGCGTTGTCCTTCGCCGTCACGTTGAGGATGCCGTTGGCGTCGATGTCGAATGTCACCTCGATCTGCGGCACGCCGCGCGGAGCCGGCATGATGCCGCCCAGCTTAAACTTGCCCAGCGTGCGGTTCTGCGCCGCCATGGGCCGCTCGCCCTGCAGCACGTGAACTTCGACTTCGGTCTGACTGTCGGCCGCCGTCGAGAAGGTCTCCGTCTTCTTGGTCGGGATGGTCGTGTTGCGCGGGATCATGGTTGTGGCCACGCCGCCCAGGGTCTCGATGGACAAAGTGAGAGGCGTGACATCGAGCAACAGCAGATCCTTCACGTCGCCGGAAAGCACGCCCGCCTGTACGGCAGCGCCAATGGCAACCACTTCATCGGGATTCACGCTGTGATTCGGCTCCTTGCCGAACAGCTTCTTCACCAGTTCCTGAATCTTGGGCATGCGCGTCTGTCCGCCCACCAGGACCACTTCGTCGATATCGCCCGGCTTGACGTTGGCGTCGGCCATCGCTTTCTTGCAGGGCTCAATCGAGCGATCGATCAGATCTTCAACCAACTGCTCCAGCTTGGCGCGGGTCAGCTTGCGCACAAGGTGCTTGGGGCCCGAGGCGTCGGCGGTGATAAACGGCAAATTGATCTCGGTTTCGACGGTGGTCGAGAGCTCGATCTTGGCCTTTTCCGCGGCGTCTTTCAGGCGCTGCAGGGCCATTTCGTTGCCCTTCGAGGTCAGGTCGAGGCCGTGCTCCTGCTTGAATTCGGCAACGAGCCAGTCCACGATGCGCTGGTCGAGGTTGTCGCCGCCCAGGTGGGTGTCGCCGTTGGTCGATTTGACTTCGATCACGCCTTCGCCCACTTCGAGAATCGAAATGTCGAACGTGCCGCCGCCAAAGTCATAGACGGCGATGGTCTCGTCCTTCTTTTTGTCGAGCCCGTAGGCCAACGCGGCCGCCGTGGGCTCGTTGACGATGCGCTTCACGTCGAGGCCGGCAATTTTGCCCGCGTCCTTGGTGGCCTGGCGCTGCGCGTCGTTAAAGTAAGCCGGAACCGTAATCACGGCTTCCGTAATGGTCTCGCCCAGGTAAGCTTCGGCGCTCTTTTTGAGCTTTTGCAGGATCATGGCCGAGATTTCGGGCGGGGTGTACTCCTTGCCCTGGGCCAGAACGCCCACGTGGTCGCCCTGCTTGACTACCTTGAAGGGCACCATCTTCATCTCATCCGTTACTTCGTCGTAGCGACGGCCCATGAAGCGCTTGATGGAGAAAATGGTGTTTTCGGGGTTGGTGATGGCCTGGCGCTTGGCCACCTGGCCTACCAGGCGCTCGCCGCTCTTGGTGAACGCAACAACCGAGGGAGTAGTGCGCGCACCCTCTTCATTTGCAATGACTTTTGGCTCGCCGCCTTCCATGACGGCGACGCAAGAATTGGTGGTTCCGAGGTCGATTCCGATGATTTTAGCCATTTTTTCCTGCCTTTGGATGAGATCCTGACTGAACAGAGTCTCAGATTGAGTCTCTTACTGTCAACTAATATGATGCTGATTTCCTCATCGGAGATTCGGGTTTTTGCACATTTTTCAGCCCTTGTTGCTTTGCCCCGAGCCGGGAAGGGCCGGCTTATCACTGAGTCCGGGAAGTTGCGGCGGAAAGCGGTTCAACTACCGCAGACAGCAGGAGCGGTAGGCCACAATGCATCCTCGAAGGCGCGGACTGCGTCGGCTCGCCTCACCATGCCCTTTCACATTCTGTTAACACTCCTTTAATATGGACGGATTGTTAGGAGACAGTTCATGGGCAGTCCGGATGGCCCTGTAGCCGCGCCCGAAAAAGGCTCAGTCCGTCGAACTCGATGGGGTCAAAGGATTTGCCAGGCCGCGGACAAGATTCGCCTCCGCCTGTGGCTTCGCTATCTGGTTTTTCTGCTCTTCATGGAAGGGCTCTCTGTAGTTCTGGGCCGCTGGAGCGGTCTATCGCCGCTTCATGACCACCTCCGAACTGAGGTGCCGGTCCTGCTCGCGCTTTACTGGGCCTTCGGTTTCGTGCTCCGGCGGGGAAAACTGTCGGCCATTGTTGCTGCGCTGCCGATGGTGCTGGCCTATGTCTCCTGCGATGTTTATTTCATTGCCTACGGAGACGTCCTGCGCCTCATCGACCTCAGAAACCTGCCTGAGCTTTTTAAAGTGCTGCATTTCGAGGGGGCAGCGGAGTTGCTGTTCATCCTCGCTTTGCCGGCTGTCCTGCTGCTCGCTTTCGTCGACTATCGCAGATACTGGCGCGCCCTGACCCTGGCAGGACTGCTGATCCTAGGGGCTGCGGCGGTGGAGATTTTTCCGCATGCGGTCGTCTCGGGGCTTGTGCGCGCGGGAGTGCAAGAGATGGACTTCTCCGACGCGGCGTGCCTCGACGGTAACGGCCGTATCGCGGCTCTGGTCTATTTCGAGGCGGCGCGGAGGGTAGCAAGCGAGCAGATGATCACGTACCGCAAGCGCGCCCTGGATGACCAGCGGATTCCCGCCACTGCCGATTTCATCCGCACAAACGGGAATCGCCACAACGTATACCTGGTTGTGCTCGAGAGCTGGCTGGATCCCACCCTCTTTCGCGGCGTCACCTTCTCCAAGGATCCGCGGCATCCCGATTACGCGCAGTTGGTCGGAGATCGGCAAGGATTTTCCATCTCCCCCGTATTCGGCGGCGACACTGCCCAGGCGGAGTTTGAGGCGCTATGCGGCGTGCCTGCGCTGTCGCAAATCTCCTTTATTGAATTCAACAGTTTTACCGGGCATCCGGCGGGCTGCATGCCTGCCATTCTGCACCAGGCCGGCTACACAACTTACGTCAGCAACTCTTTTTATCCCGACTACTTCAACACCATCAAGGCCTATACCGGAATCGGGTTCGAAAAGATCTACTTCAATCGTGAATTCGCCCCCAATCGCGAGACCTACATGACGGCGCGGAACATATCAGAGGACGAGGATTTCATGTTTGACGGCGATCTATTCGACCAGAATCTTGCCTTTGTCGCGCGCACGCTCAAGGAGCATCCGGGGCAGCCGATCCTCAACTACGTGCTGACAATCTACGGCCATGAGCCAAACGATATCGACACCGATCGACGGCCCCTGGTCCTCACCGATGAATGCGCCGCATGACGACCTCCAGTTATTGCGGGCCGCCAACCAGTATTGGTACCGCACCCAGGCGATCGCCGCCTATGTGCGCGGCCTGATCAAGCTCGATCCCAATAGCCTGATCATCCTGGTGTCCGATCATGTGCCGCCGCTGGACAAGGGAACCGACAGTTATAAGGACTTTCGCTATCTTGATAACGTCGACGACAGCATCCACATGAACCGAATCCTCGTTGTCGAAAACGGCAACGTGGTCCGCCACGAGACCATCCACCACTACCAGGTTCCCTCGCTCATCTACGACTACCTCACCGGGGAGAAATTCTGCGCCCAGCACCACTGCGATGCCTCGGCCGACGAGCGAGAGGACCAATACATGCTGCTGATGTCGCGCGCCACCAGTCCCATGTAGTTCGGCATGAACGCCGGGTGCCCCATCCTAAGCGCGCAGTTTGCGCTTAGGGTGGGATGCTAATGTCCTGTCTCCGTAGGTCGCGCCATAATGATCGGTCATCCTGAGCGAGTCCCGGCACACCGGGACGAGTCGAAGGACCTGCATTTCGGGGCTTGGACTTACGCTACAAACTTCTCGGACACTCCAGCAGACCTACTTGCCCACCGCGTCCAGCGCCGCAGCCAGAACCTCTTCCGGCTCGGGGCGGACGCGGAAGTCGGCGTGGGCCTGGGCGTGGACGACGCGCCCAGCCTGGCTGATGACGTAAGTCGCGGGAAGGATCAGACGCCAGGAGTTGTCGCCGTTGACGAAGGGGATGTTGACGAGAATCGATCGGTAGTAGTCGCGATGGTAGTCGGGGATGGTGTACGCGAGACCGAATTGCGCGGCGACGACACAGCCGGGGTCCGAAAGCACGGGGAACGGGAGCCCGTGCTGGCCCACCATGAAGTCGCTCTGGCGCTCGGTCTCTGGACTGATAGCGGCCAACAGCACGCCCGCCTCGCGCAGCCGCGGGTAGAGGTCGCGCCAGGCCTCGATTTCCGTGATGCAGTAAGGGCACCAGCGGCCGCGAAAGAAGTTGAGGACGAGCGGTCCGAGGGCGAGCAGGTCGGCCGAGCGCACGGGCCGGCCGGAAGCATCGTTCAGCGTAAACTCGGGAGCCGTTGCGCCGACGGGCAGGATTCTTTCCTCGATGCGCGAATCAAAGAGTTCGCGGACGGCACGCTCGTTGATGGCCATGCGCTCGGCCTGCACAAGCTTCCGCGTGTTAGCCGTGATCTCGTCGAGTTGGTCCTGGAGCGCGGTCATTGAGGTTGCCTACCTTCCGAACCGTTGCTTGCCGCCCATCCCCGCCATGCCGCCGCGCATCATGCTCTTCGCCATGCCCATCCTGCCCACCTGCTTGAACATTTTGGCCATCTGCGCGTACTGGCGCAGGAGCTGGTTGACGTCCTGCACGCTCGTTCCCGAGCCGGCCGCGATGCGCTTGCGGCGCGTGCCGGAAATGATCTCGTGGTTGCGGCGCTCGCGGGGCGTCATGGAGTTGATGATGGCCTCGAGGCGGACGAATTGCTTCTCGTCGACCTGGCCCGCGGCCTGCTGCATGCCCGCAAACGGCCCAACTGACGGCAGCATCTTCAAAATCGATTCCATCGACCCCATCTTTTTGATCTGGCGCAACTGGTCGCGAAAGTCCTCGAGCGAGAAGCCGTCGCCGAGCAGCGCCTTCTTGGCTAGTTCCTCGGATTTCTTGCGGTCGAGTGAGGATTCGGCCTTCTCGATGAGCGAGAGCATGTCGCCCATGCCCAGGATGCGGCCCACAATGCGATCGGGATGAAAGGGCTCGAAGGCGTCGGGCTTTTCTCCCACGCCGATGAACTTGATGGGCTGGCCGGTGACGTGGCGAATCGAGAGCGCCGCGCCGCCGCGCGCGTCGCCGTCCATTTTTGTCAGAACCACGCCCGTCAGTCCAAGGCGCGCGTGAAAATCCTGCGCGGAGTTGACCGCGTCCTGGCCGGTCATGGCGTCGGCGACAAACAAAATCTCCTGCGGAGCGAGGAGTTTTTTCAGGCTCTCCATCTCGGCCATGAGCTCCTGGTCCACGTGCAGGCGGCCGGCGGTGTCGACGATGAGCGTGTCGCAGCCCATGATGATGGCTTCGCGGCGGGCTTCCTTCGCGAGACGCTCGACGAGCGCCGACCCGGCGGGCTCGCCTTTCTGATCTCCCTCGTACAGCTTGGCTTCAACGGACTTGGCGACGACTTTGAGCTGTTCGCGCGCGGCTGGGCGGTAGACGTCGACCGAAACCAGCATGGGACGGTGACCACCCTTCTTGAGCCACGCGGCCAGCTTGCCGGATGTGGTGGTTTTGCCGGAGCCCTGCAGCCCGGCCATCAAAATGACCGTGGGCGGCTTGGAGGCGAAATTGAAACGCGCGGTGTCTTTGCCGAGCAGCGCAACCAACTCGTCGCGCACGATCTTGACCACCTGTTCGGAGGGCGAGAGCGCAGTGAGCACTTCTGAGCCGATGGCCTTTTCGCGAATGTGTTCGATTAGATCGCCGACAACGTTGAGGTTGACGTCGGCCTCGAGCAAGGCCACGCGAATTTCGCGCAGAGCTTCGGCAATGTTTTCTTCAGTGAGCGTGCCCTGGCCGCGAAGGCTTTTGAAGACGCGCTGGAGTTTGTCAGATAGATTCTCAAACATGGTCTGCTATTAGTTTATCGGACCACCTGCGGTGGGGCAGCCGGCGCTTCGCGCCATTCGTGCAAGATGACTAGACTGAAGTCGAGGAGTGGGCAATGGCGGACGGACGCGAGGAGCGCGAAGAAGAGAAAAAGCGGCGGGAAGAGGAAGACCGCAAAAACCAGGAAGACCGGTTGGACCGGGGACGCCGCGACGACGGGGAACCGGAACGGGGTGGATCGTAAGGCGCCTGCTGGGCAGTTATCTGCGAAGCCATTCGATGATTGGTCCCCAGTAAGAAAGATGCGGCTTGCGGAATGGCTGGTTGTGGGTGGTATTGGGGACCAGAACAACCTCCGCCCGCGGCTGGCACCAGCCAGCCAGATCGCGCGCCATTGCGATGGGAAAGAGCCGGTCTTTCTCTCCATGAACGATAAGGACCGGCCGCTTGCACAGCGCGAGCCGCAGTTGCGCATGCCAGATGGGCGGGACGAGACGGGTAAGCGCACGAGGGATCCCGATGGAGACGGTAGCGCCGCGAAAAGAGGTAAAGGCCTGGCAGAGAATGAGGCGATGGGCGGCGATCCGATCGCTGGTTGCCGCGGCCACGCCAGTGCCGAGTGAGAAGCCGAGCACCGACACGGGCAGTTCCGGCGCCAGCTTTTCCAGCGCGGCAAAGGCGGCGATCGCGTCAAGTTCGAACTGCTCCCAATGCGGCTTGCCGGTGCTCTTGCCGTAGCCGGAGTAGTCAAAGACCAGCGAAGCAACGCCATTGGCGGCGAGAAGCTGCTGCACGCCGAACCACTGTTCCACGGTTTCGCCAATTCCATGACAAAGCAGAATTGCGGCGTGGGCCGGAACGCGAACCGGTTCGACAAAGACCGCGTCGAGAACATGGGCTGCGCTGGGAATGGCGTGGCGGGATGCACGCTCGTGAATGCCAGCGGGAACGCGGCCGCGTTTCGTCCAACCGAGAGCGCGGTCGCGGAGAATCATGAACCGGCTGATGCACGAAATGGCGAACGAAAAGGAGAGGCGGTGCGCCCGGTTCGGCGAATCGCCCGGCGAGCGCTCTCCTGCATTCGGCGTTTCGTCGGTGCGCATTTGTCTCCGCGTCTCCCTCGTTATTCCGTGGGAGCGATGAGATATTGTTCGAGCTTGCCGTCGGGATACGTGTAGGTGGTGAGCTCGAGACGGCGGCCGGGGTAGACAATGTCAAAGGCGCGGAAGGTCATGCCGCCGCGGAGTTCAGTGCTGGTTTGGCGCAGACTGAGTGGCTCACCGAGCGGAGCCAGGCTTGACTGGAAATCGGCGACAGCTTCGGGAGTAAAGTAGTCGCTCAAGTTGGGCGCGAGCAGCGAGCGGTCAATGCGCCCCTGCTGCAGGCCGTGATAAATGTCGAGGGCTTGCTGCTCCGGAGCGGTGAGCGGATAGCCGGCCACGAGCGGCGCGGTGAGTTGCGCAATTTCGCTTGCGGCGTTCACGGCCATCTGATTGGTGAGCACGACCACGGCGGTGCCATCGTCAATCAGCACCTCATTGTCCGACACGAAACCGGAGACCTCGCCGGAGTGCTCGATGGAACGATGGCCGCTGCGTTGGCGCACTTCTACGCCAAGACCATATTGCGTGCCCTGGCCGTTCTTCAGCTTCACTTCAGTAAACATTTGTAGGTAGCTCTCAGGCTTCAGAATCGATCGGGCAAGCAGGCTCTCGTCCCAGAGAGCCAGATCGTGCGGGGTCATGGCCAGCTCGCCGGCCGCGAACATCCAGCCGATGCCTTCCTTGGGCGCGACGCGCACTGGGCCGAGCGCATTCCGGACGTACGGCGTGGCGTCCACTTCGCTGAGTTTTTTCTGATCGGAGTTCCATACTGACTTCATGCCCAGCGGACGAAAGATGTGCTCGCCGAGAAAGTCCCAGTAGTTCTCGCCGGAAACGACTTCAACAATGCGACCGGCGATGACGAAGTTGGTGTTGGAGTACTGCCACTGCGTGCCGGGCTCGAAGTCGAGCGGCTTTTTGCCCCACACATCGATGATCTGCTGCGCGGTCTCGGGGCCCTTCATCGTCGTCATCACGTAGTCCTCGGGCCAGTAGTCCTGGTAGCCGGAGGTGTGCGAGAGGATTTCGCGAATGGTCACGTCATTGCCGCGCGTGAGGCCGGGAATGTATTTGCCGACCGGATCGTCGAGGCTCAGTTTGCCCTGTTCCTGCAAAAGCAGAATCGCCGTGGCCGTGAACTGTTTGGAGATTGATCCGATGGAGTAGCGCATCTCCGGCGTGGCGGGCACCGCGGGAGACGTTGACGTGGCCACGCGCGCACTGCCGTACGCGTGGGTGTAGACGAGCTTGCCGTGTTGCACCACGGCGATCGAGGCCGAGGGCACACCCGTGGCTTCCAGCACCTGCGCGGCGATGCGATCCACCTGACTGCGCAAGGCGGGATCGATGGTATCAACGGTTTGAGCGCGGAGGGCCAGCGGGAATAGCGCGATGAATGCAATGAGAACGAGACGGAATGGGTTGCGCGGCATGGTTGCGGTGAAACTCCTAGCCGCATGGTAATTGATTGGCTTTATGCAGTGCGCTCGAGGGTCAGCACGGTGATGTCGTCGTCCTGGCCAAAGTGCTGCGCCGCACGGGCAATGCTTTCGGCGGTCTCAGTGGAAATCGCCGCGGTACGCTCAAAGCCATGGAGCGCGCCGGTCTTGTCTCGGGCTTCGACCACGCCGTCGGTAACGAGGGTGATTTGCTGGCCTTGGGCGAGTTGAAATGTGGACTCTGCGAATGCAGTTTCAGCGGCGAGGCCGAGGGGCAGGCCGTTTTCGAGCGGCAGCTCTTTGCCGGCAAGATACGGCGCGATGTGGCCGGCGTTGGCGATGGTGAGCGTGCCGTCGGGATCGGCGCGCAACACGAGGCATGTGGTGAAGCCGCCGCTGCTGCGAGCCAGCATGCGCTGGTTCATGGCAGCCAGAATTTCGCCGGGACTCTGCGTGTAGTGTGCCAGCGTGCGCACCGTGCCCACCAGCAGAGAGACGGTCATGGCGGCGGGCATGCCTTTTCCGCTCACATCTCCAATGATCACGAGCACTCCGTCAGCCTCTCTGTCGCTCTTGACCGGCAGCACCTGGAAGAAGTCGCCGCCGACTTCTCCAAAGGGCTTGTAGACGGACTGAATGTTGAAACCCGGGATTGTGGGAATCTCTTCGGGAATGAGAACTTGCTGCACGGCGCGGCCGGCCTCGAGTTCAGCGGCCATGCGCTCCTTTTCGCGGCGGTCGCGGGTCAGGTCCCGAGCCAGGATGGTAAGCGTCACGATTCCCAGCGCGAACAGGGTGCCTGTTGTGTACTGCCAGTGCCAGCCGCCGATGGAGGCGAATCGCCGCGCGCCCGTCAGTCGCTGGAAAGAGGTGGAGAGTGTGAGGCGCACGAACCAATAAAACAGGAATGCTGCGGCAATCATTCTGTCGCGCGCGCTGCTGCGCCTGAGCCCCTGGACAATCAGAACGGCGAGCGGTACCTCGGATACAAGCACCGGCCAATCGGAGGTAAAAGACAAATTCGGAAACCACACAGCGACACAGAGACCGAGATAAATTGGCCAGAACAGCAATGTCCAGCGGCGACGCGGGATCTGCATTGCCTCGCCGGCCGTTGCAACGAGCACACCCGACGTTATAGCTCTGAGAGACCAGGAAGGGACCTGGCCACCGAAGTAGTCGGATAGCTGTTGCGAGGCAACAAACGCGAAATAGATGCCCAGAATGCGAAAGGCTCGAAAATCGGGCGCGGCTCGCCAAAGCGCCAGATACGCTGCGGCAAGGCAGCACATCAGCACCCCGAAGATCAGGCCTGGTATATTTTGCACCTGCGCAGATTGCGGCACGGGCGGAAAGATCCGCTGCATGAGCGACACATCGGCGGCGAGAAGAAGAACGGCCGTCATGCGGAGACCGTCCTTTCGAGCGTGGGCACGGTGATGTCGTCGTCCTGGCCGAATAGCTCCGCCGTTTTCGCGATTTGGTCGGCAGATTGGCTGCTCATGGCTGCCGTGCGGTCGAAACCAAAAAGCGCTCCGGTCTTATCGCGGGCCTCGACTACGCCGTCGGTGACCAGGGTGAGCTGTTGACCGGCGGCTAATTGAAAGATGCCCTTCGGTATAAGTTGATTGAGCAGACAGGCCCAACGGAAAGCCATTGTTGAGGGTCAGCTCTTTGCCGCCAAGATAAGGCGCGATGTGGCCGGCATTGGCGATGATCAGTGTGCCGCTCGAGTCGGCGCGGAGGACAAGGCAGGTGGTGAACCCGCCGCGACTGCGGCCCTGAAGACGGTGGTTGATGCCCCGCGAGAATCTCGGAGGGGCTGGTAGTCGATTCAGCCAGAGTGAGCGCTGTGCCCACCAGCAGCGAGACCATCATAGCGGCGGGCATGCCTTTGCCGCTGACGTCACCGATGACCACCAGAACTCCGCCAGTCTTGATGGGGAGGATTTGGAAAAAATCGCCGCCGACTTCCCCGTAGGGTTTGTAGACGGAATGAATGTTGAATCCCGGGATCGTGGGAATCTCTTCAGGGATGAGAACCTGCTGGACGGCGCGGCCGGCCTCGAGTTCAGCGGCCATGCGCTGCTTCTCGCGGCGGTCGCGGATCAGGTCGCGGGCAAAGATGACCAGCGTCACGATTCCCAGCAGGGTCAGCGTGCTGAGGGTGTACTGCCAGTGCCATCCGCCGATAGAGAAGTAAACCCTCGTGCCTGTGAAGTGTTGGAAAATGTTGGAAAGTGTGAGGCGCACGAATCAATAAAACAGGAATGCGGCGGCAATCATCCTGTCGCGTGCGTTTCTGCGCCTGAGCCCCTGGAAAATCAGAATGGCGAGCAGAATCTCGGAGATGAACACCGGCCATTCGGCAATAAAATACAAACTTCGGAAACCACACCGCGATGCTGGCAAAGAGATAGATGGGCCAGAACAGCAATGTCCAGCCGCGACGCGGAACCTGCATTGCCTCGCCCGCTGTTTCGACGAGCATGCCCGACGCTAGGGCTCGCAGACTCCAGTCGAGAGTCAGGCCTCCAAAGTAATCGCATGACTGGCTCAAGGCAACAAGTGCGAAAAAGATGCCCAGGATGCGAAAGGCTCGAAAATCGGGCGCGGCTCGCCAGAGCGCCAGGTACGCCGCGGCAAGGCAGCCCATCAGCACGACAAAGATCAGAGTTGGCGTGTTTTGTACCTGCTCGATGAGCGGCACTGGCGGAAAGAGCCGGTTCAGCAGGGGCAGTCCCTCGCCCAGAAGAAGAACGGCCGTCATGCGGGAACCATCCTTTCGAGCGTGAGGAAGGCTGCAAATGTGACCCGGGCAGCGGTCAGGCGCGCAAATGCCTTCGTGAGGCGCCCGCGGGGAAGCATTGAGCAACTATATCGTAACGGCATGCGATAGGCTGGGTGGAGATGCAGAAGCTGATTGAAGGGCACAAACGGTTTCTCGCCGAGGTGTTTCCGGCGAAGAAGAGCCATTTTCACCTGCTGTCGGAGGGCCAGACGCCGGCGTGGCTGTTCATTACCTGCGCTGACTCGCGCGTGGTGCCGGACCTGATTCTGGGCACCGAGCCGGGGGATCTGTTTATCTCGCGCAGCATCGGGAACGTAGTGCCCATCACCAGCCAGGATGTGGACGGCGTGACGGCGACCATTGAATATTCCGTCGAAGTGCTCAAGGTGCGGCACGCGATCGTGTGCGGCCACTCCGACTGCGGAGCGCTGAAGGCGGCACTGGACCGCAAGAGCCTGGCCAATCTGCCCAAGGCGCGGCGCTGGCTCGATCACGTGGAGGCGGCGTTCGACTACAAGCAGCCGCTCAATCCGGCCGACGGCGAGAGCGCGGAACTGGCGTCGCTGATCCGCGGCAACGTGGTGGCGCAACTCAAGAACCTGCACGCCCAGCCGCCGGTGGCGCGGGCCGTGGCAGAGGGCAGGCTCACGGTGCACGGCTGGTACTACGACATCCTGACCGGGCGGATCGAGGAGTACGACGAGAAGCTGAAGAAGTTTGCGCCGCTTGTGGGGTAGATGGCGACGAGCCCTGCGTGCCGCGCGACTCAGCCGGCACGACTAAGCATCCATTGCAATTTGTTTAAGCGCCGACGGCCATTCGCGTCAGCGTGAGCACCGTGATGTCGTCGTCCTGGCCGAAGTTTACGGCAGCATCTGCGGCTTGCTCGGCGGTGGGGCGCGTTGCGAACAGCGTCTTCAGCCGGCCGAAGCTGTAAAGATCGCCGTTCTGGCTGCGCGCTTCAAGAAGCCCATCGGTGTAAAGCGCGAGCTGGTCGCGCTCGATCAGCTTGATTCGGCTCTCTTCAAACACAGCCTTGGGCAAAACGCCCAGCGGAAGCGTGCCCGGGAAGATCATCTCCTCGTCGTTCACGTAGGGCGCGGGATGGCCGGCGCAGGCGATGGTGCAGGTGCCGTCGCCATCCAGGCGCAGCGCGACCGCAGTGGCAAAGCCTCCCTGCAAGCGGCCGAACAGGCGGCGATTGAGGCCGGCGAGAATTTCCGCGGGCCGCGAGGTGGTCTCGACCAATGTGCGCACCGCGCCCACGATCATGGAAACCGCCATGGCGGCCTTCAGGCCCTTGCCGCTCACATCGCCCAGCACAATCAGCGTGCCGCCTTCTTCAAGCGGAATGATCTGGAAAAAATCGCCGCCTACTTCCTGCGCCGGACGGTAGGCGCTGGTCAAGCTGAAGCCGGCCAGAGCGGGCAGATCGTCTCCGGCACCAGCACCTGCTGCAGCTCGCGCGCGTTCTGAAACTCGCGCTCCATGGCGTGCTGGCGGCGGCGGCTGTCGATGGTGTAACGAATGACCGCGTACACGATGGAGAGAAACAGCAGCGTGCGCAGAATCGTCGGCAGGCTGAAGTTATTGCCGATCACGGTGAAAAGCGGCTCTTCAATCTTGATGGCAAGCGTCCAGTGCGTGTAGCGAATGCCTTGATCCGAGGCATTTTCCACCCAATACACCGTGGCGCTCAAAAAGGCGAAGATCGCGACCATCCAGCGAGCTGAGTCCAGACGCTTGCGCTTGTAGATGGCATAGGCAACCAACGCCACCGGAATTCCTTCGAAGAGGACCGAAGGCAACGTTGTGATGGCATCGGTAATCTGCATCTGCGCCATCGAAATGTAGTCCGGATACAGAAAAGCCAAACTTCCGTCGATGGTGGCGGAGGCAATCCCAAGGATCGCGGCCAGCCGTGTGTAGTACACCAGCCGGGGATGCTGGTGCAGTTGCAACAGCCAGATGAGCAGGAACCATCCCGCCGCTTCGCGAATTGCAATCGAAAATTGAACCAGGAAGAGAGCGACCGCAGCGGAATAGGGAAGACCCAAGCCGTCGAGCAGAACGGCGACCGTGGGCATGAGGGCGTAAATGCTCATCCAGAACAGAAGCCACTGATCGCGATCGCGCAGCCACGCCAGGAAGCTGAGGATGGCGACGAGCAAATAAAGCGACGTGAGCGCGAAATCGAACTGCCGGCTGCGCAGCCAATGAAAGTCCCGGTTCCCCTTGATTGCGGCGATGGCTTTGGGACTGCCTATGACCGGCATTCCCTCAAAGCCGCCCAGATTGTCAGGATCGTTTGAGGCCAGCGCCATCTTCCATACGCGCACGGCAAGCACGCCCGAGCGGATCGGTCCCAGGCCGTAGGTTTGCGGCGGGACGTTGAGATAGAGAACCGGGTGCGGCGGCAACGTGCCCAACTGCCCCACCTTCACGCCATTCCAGTAGAGCTCATAGGCATCGTCGATCTGCGGAATGTAGAGGGCGATGTCCGGCTCCGCGCCGGGCGAGGGCGTGATGTGGATGGTGCGGCGATACCAGGCAAAGCCGGTGTAGCTGGGATGGCCCTGCGCGCCCCAGGACTTGTCGGCGGTGAGCTGCTCCCAATGCGAGTCGTCGAAGCCGGGCGCGGCCCACGCGGGGTCGTCGCCCACGTGGAACTGCCATGGGCCGTCGAGCGGAGCCGTGCCTTTGCCGAGGCCGTCAATGACCAGCGTATGCGCGCCGGGAGCGCTCGGAGTTTGCGCCTGTGCGGCAACGGCCAGGACGCAGGCAGCGAAGGCAAGGACGAAAAGGCTCAAGCCGGGAAAGTGGGAAGCTCGCGCAGGCATGCCGCCAATATACCGCGCGTGACGCGCGTTGAAACACATGATTTTTTAGGAGGCTACGACGGCCCCGTTGCCCTACCGGGGTATCATCAGCCAAAGGAATGTTTGGTTTGAGCTATGACAGACCTCGAAAAGAAGATTCATGCTCTTGACGCGGCTTATAAACCATTTCCCAGCTTTGCGGAGTGGGCTTCGCGCACCTCTGTCGATGCTGCGCGGTGGGATCGATACAAGGCCGAGTTGGAAGAATGTGCTGGGCGTTTCCGACGAAGGCGTTGCGCCGTGCGCGCGAGAGTAGTGAAGCGGGCTGCCGCGTCTGGATACAGGCGCGATTGAAGGTTTGTACGAAGTGGATCGTGGCTTCACTTTCACCGTGGCCTTTGAGACCGCCGCTTGGGAAGTTGAGTTGGCCCAGAAAGGGCGAGAATGTCCGCTCCTCTCTTCGAAGCGCAAATGCACGCGTACGACTACGTACTCTCGATCTGGCGACGAAGGCAGAGCCGATCTCCGAAGCCGCCATCCGCACCTTGCACGAGGTCGTTATGCCGGGCACAGGACAACATATCGCGTCAATGACCGCAATCGGTCCGCAGGAGCAGGAATTGGTCAAGAGGGCAGCTACAAGGTGCTCCCAAATCATGTGCTGCACGCGAGAACGGTCTAGATCATTCTTACGCTCCTGTGGATGTAACTCCTGCGGAGATGCAGCGACTGGTCGAAGAAATTGCGCAGCGAAATATTTAGGCGGCACACCCTGCTATGCAAGCTGCTTACGCGCACTATGGGCTTGGTCGTTGTTCCACCCGTTCGCCGACGGAAACGGAAGAGTCGCCAGGGCGTTAGCATCTGTCTTCACTTATCGGGCGATTTCGATGCCCATCATGATTCTTTCCGGAGCATAAGAATACCTATTTGGATTCGCTGGAGGCGGCGGACAAGGGAAAGTTTCAAGAGTTTGCGTTGATTTCATCCTTGACCGCGCACGATGGATACGATGATACTCGTTGGCAGATGACAGTTTGCGAGGTGCTCACGGACCGAGCCTCCGAAGAGAGCGCGGCCGCAATCAACGACGTCTCGGTACATTACAGAAAGTGCGGCTACGAACAGACACAGGTGGACGAGGGCGGCAAAGGGCTCTTGAGCGAGCTTAATCCTGCGCAGCGAAACTTGGGAAATCCGTGTGGTCACAGATCGCCGGATCCAACCTCAATGAGTCGGGCAATCTCTTTCGCAGCATCGGCCTAGTATGCAGAACCATCGTCCAAACGCGACACATCGGCAGCTCCTCTAGGGGCGATGGGGACTCCTGATCATATACAGCCCTCGAAGCTCTATACCCCTGCTCTCATTGCACTCCAGCCGTAGGTTAGAATCGTAGAATATGACGCTCTTGGCTGCGCTGAAGGACATGCGGAACAGCGACGACTGACGGATTGTGTTTGGAACGACGCGATTGCCGATAATCTCGTGGAGACGCTTCCCTCGATCCCAAAAAGGTTGCATTCTCCGCCAGAATGAGCGGATCTCCTTTCCTCTGTTTCTGGGGTGCTGATGATTCGTATTGACCTGTTTACAGACCGCCTTGTCGGCGAGGTCCTCGACTGAATTTGAAGGTTCTCGCACAACAAGCGCTCCGCGGCCAATCGTGAAACGCGTCGTACGCCCTCAGTGCGCCCCCGGCGGCGGCGTGACGTGCTTCGCCGGCTTTTTGAACAGCCACGCGGCGCAAGCGCAAATCAGCGCCAGCACAGCGGTCCAGCGGAAGACGTCGACGTAGGCGAGCAGGGCGGCTTGCTGCTCCATGAGGCGGTAGATGAGGCCGAAGGAGCCAGGGCGCGCGGCGCCCGGGCTCATGCGATGGCCGAGATACTGGGCGATCATGGCGGATTTCTGCTGCAGCACGGCGCTCGATTGCGGCAGGCTGGCGCTAAGTTCGTTCTGGTGGAGATCGGCGCGGCGGATGATGGCGGTGGTGGCCATGGCAATGCCAATGGACCCGCCGATGTTGCGCAGCATGTTGAAGAGGCCGGTGGCGTTGCCCATCTCCTGAGGGGGAATGGTGCGCGTGGTCATGGTGGCCAGCGGAACGAAAACGAAGCTCAGCGCGAAACCGGTGATCATAATCGGAAGCAGAAGCGTGTAGGGACCGATCGACAGATTGACCGTGCCGAAGATGAACGAGCAGGCGGCAAAACCCAGAAAGCCGGCGCAGAGCAGCTTGCGATTGTCGATGCGCGAACCGAGAAACCCGACCACAGGCGAGCCGATGAACGAGCCGATGCCGCGCGGGCCCACCACCAGGCCGGCGGTGAATGCCGTGTAGCCGAGAATCTCCTGGTAGTAGAGCGGCAGAATGGCGATCGTGATGTAAATGCACATGCCCAGCAGCGCGATCATGATGCAGCCAGTGCGGAAGTTTCGGTCCTTGAGGATGTGCAGATCCACCAGGCCTTTGGGATGGGCCCAGGAGTGCCAGACCCACCCAATGAACCCGACCACCAGCGCCGCCACGGCCCAGCGCACCCAGATGGCGCCGAACCAGTCGTCCTCCTGGCCCTTGTCGAGAACGATCTGCAGGCAGCCGGTCCACACCACGAGCAGGCCGAAGCCGATGTTGTCGAAGGCGCCCACCTTGGCGTTCTTGATGTACGGCGGATCGTGGACGAAGCGGCTGATCATGATGACCGCAAGAATGCCGACGGGAATGTTGATGTAGAACGCGTAGCGCCAACTCCACGTATCGGTGAGCCAGCCGCCGAGCGTGGGGCCGAGCACCGGCGCCACCACGATGCCAAGACCGTAGGCGGCCATCGACATGGAGCGCTTCTCGATGGGAAAACTTTCCAGCAGGATCGATTGCGAGAGCGGCTGCAATGCGCCGCCGCCCGCGCCCTGCAGAATGCGCGCCACCAGAATGACGGCCAGCGACGGCGCCGCTCCGCAGAAGAACGACGCGATGGTGAAGAGAATGACGCACGTCAGCAGGAAGCGCTTGCGTCCAAAACGCCGCGCGAACCAATTCGACGCGGGCAGGATGACGGCATTGGCGACGAGGTAGCTGGTAAGAACCCAGGTGGCCTCAGAGTTCGACGCCGAGAGCGAACCGGCAATGTAGGGCAACGCCACCGAGGCGATGGCGGTGTCAAGCACCTCCATGAAGGTGGGCAGCATGACCGAGAGCGTGACCAGCCATGGGTTGACACCCTGGGTGAGCGGATAGCGGGCGTTCGCGGCAGCCGAGGTCATGCGAGAAGGTTCACCTGAGGGTAACCGATGGGCCGCGGCGGCCCGTGTGACTTGGACCACTCCGCTTGACACAGTGAGCCTGTCCCTTGATTCTTAACAGTTCCGCTTTTTTATCGGCATCCGCCCAGGAGGGCCTCAGGCTTTGCAAGTTCGCGTCTTCTACCACGACAAATGTTTTGACGGCGCTTGTTCAGCCTCGTTGTTCACGCGCTTTCATCGCGAGTGCATCGATCTCGATGCCAGCTACGAGTACCACGGGCTGGTGCACCGCGCCGGGGCGCTGTTCGATGAAAGCGAATTCACCGGCGACGAAAACGCCATCGTCGACTTTAAATACTCGCCCTCGCCGCGTATCACGTGGTGGTTCGATCACCATCAGTCGGCATTCCTGACGCCGCAGGATCACGAGCACTTCCTGGCCTGCAAGCGCGACCCGATTTGCGGGGCACACAAGTTCTTCGATCCCACTTATGTGTCCTGCACCAGCTTCCTGGCGCACATTGCGTCCACGCGCTTCGGCTTCAATACCGCGCCCGTCGCCGACCTGATTCACTGGGCCGACATCGTTGACGGCGCGAAATATGAGAGCCCCGACTCAGCGGTGGAGATGGCGGCGCCTGCGATGAAGCTCACCCTTATCATCGAATCCGCACCAGACCCGCAGTTCATTCCGCGGCTGATTCCACTGCTCACCGAGATGCCGCTCGCGAAAATTCTGGAGCAGCCTTTCGTCGCGCCGCTACTGCCGCCGCTGCTCGAGCGCCACAAGCAGGCTCTGGAACTAATTCGCAGCCGCGCCGAGGAACGCGAAGGAACCATCTTCTTCGACATCACCGATCATCCGCTGGAGGGTTTCAACAAATTCATTCCGTATTACCTCTATCCCAACGCCGTCTACTCGATCGGCCTTTCCAAGTCGAGTTTCCGCACCAAGGTGGCCGTGGGATCGAACCCGTGGACCAAGGCCGACCCGGCAAAGATGGTGAATCTGGCGCAAGTCTGCGAGCGCTATGGTGGAGGTGGGCATGCACGCGTGGGCGCCATCAGCTTCCCGCCCGATCAGGAGGACAAGGCGCGCGTAGCGGCCGCGGAGATTGTGGCGGAACTGCGAAAGACGGGGATCAGAGATTAGTGATGGCGCCAACCGGCCGCCAATTATTCACTGCTTCACGAGTCACTAACCACCTTGAACTGTGAACTGCGAACTATGAACTGCCCTATGAGCGAATATCTTTTTGCCTACGGATCGTTGCAGCCCGGCTTTGCGCCTGAGGAAGTCGCAGAGGCGGCGGCAAAGCTGCGGCCTGTGGGTCAGGGATTCGTCTACGGCGAGCTCTATGAGCTGCACGGCTATCCTGGCGTCGTTCCCGACCCGCGATCGAAGAACAGAATCAGGGGTACGGTTTTGGAGTTGCCGGAGGATACAGGCGTCCTGAGCCAGATCGACGAGTACGAGGGCTACGATCCTGAGGATCCGGAGACCAGTGAATTCGTCCGCGTGCAGCACGCCGTGGAGTTGAGCGGAGGCGGCACTCTGGAGTGCTGGATCTATCGCTACAACCGGGAGCCGAAAACCTAGGCTGGATCTGACCTCGCTGCAAATGCTTTCCCGGGGCACGAAGTGTCAGGGCACGACTTCAAAGCTTGCCCTGAGCGAAGCCGAAGGGTGCCACAAGCGCGCCAAAAGTATCTGGGCTTTAGCCCTGAGGGAGTGCTTCCCTCCCGATCAACTCGTCTGAAATTTTCTAGTTCGCCAGGAAATGGCTGAGCGCCCCCGAGGCCAGGACGAGATAAAGCACAGCGAATCCATGCAGGACGGTAACCCGCCCGAAGACCTTAAACAGGCCCACGCGGTGCTTGAGGACGATGCGGGCCATCAGGCCTTCCAAAGGAAACTGCGCGTAGAGCAGGAACTGCGCAAGCGCACGCGCGGTGTCCGAGCTGAAATGGAGGCCGCGCTCACTCACCAAAGCAGAAAACGGA
This sequence comes from uncultured Acidobacteriota bacterium, assembly GCA_963713675.1. Classification (GTDB taxonomy): domain Bacteria; phylum Acidobacteriota; class Terriglobia; order Terriglobales; family Acidobacteriaceae; genus Telmatobacter. The sequence goes on along the minus strand of CAVQMV010000031.1, from coordinate 464,259 downwards.
AACAGAAGGGTCACGGCCCAGGGCGCAGAAGAGTTTGCGGCAAGATCGCGCAGCGTTGACGCGTAAACACCCAGCAACACACCCAGCACGACCGGCCAAAGGCTGATCAAACTCCGCAGGCTCCGCATTCGCCGTTCCAACCGCAGGCGCCGATGGTAGGTCGCAACCAATTGCGACGTCTGCTGCCGCTCGATTTCACTAGCGGCAAGGCAGGGCAATGCCGGGCTCAACGTGCATCCCGCGTACTCCGCCGCGAACTGTATGTTTTCAAGCATGAGCAAGCACACAACACCCGCAATCTCTGCTCGGTGGGTCCAGTGTCTATACCTGCCGGCCTGCAAGCAACAAAGATTGGGGTTTAGGAAGGCTGATTGCATTACCGAATCGCGTTACTTCAGATGGCTCGTGTTACTTAGGACGCATTCCGCCTTTTTCGCGGAAGGCAAGCGCGCTCCCGGGAAAAACCATAACTACTTATTCTTCGAGTGCGTTAGAGTCAACGTTCTAGGGCCATGCCAACCTGCAAGATGGGCAAGTTTTGGCTTTTCTTGATGGCCGAAAGTAACTACAGCCCCAATGCCTCCGCGCGCTTTCTCATGGCCTCAATGCAAAAGCCAATGTGCGCGTCGAGGTCGACGCCCAGCTCCGCGGCTCCCTGCACAATGTCTTCGCGATGCACGCCGCAGACGAAGTGGGTTTGACGAGGGCACACGCGTCCCGAGCCAGCTGGACGAATATGCATAGGGTGCGGTCGATTCCTGTGACAGAATGAAAAACACCATGCTCATCGAAATCTGGGAACGCCTGCGCGGCTACGACAAGTGGATTCAGACTCAAGCGAAGATCGAATCCTCCGACATCAGCAAAGTGAATGTCGTCACCGAGAACGGCAAGGTGGCGAACACCCACCGATACGCGGGCGACAGGCTCACCTGGATCGACGCCCGGGGCAACAAGCAGCACTCCACCTTCACTGTCGACGAGCAAAGCCCGCTCTACCAGTACATCGACGGTGAATCCCTTCCCATCCGGTACGATCCCGCCCACCCCGACCACTTCTATAACCGCGACCTCACGTGTAATCGGTTCCAGGTCGGCGCTACCGTCTCCATATTCCTGATCGTCTTCGCCGCCTTTATCGTCGGCTTCCTCTGGATGGACTACCACCGGAAACCATAGCCCTCACAGCCCCAGCTCTCCCGCGCGTTTTCTCATGGCCTCAATGCAGAAGCCAATGTGCGCGTCGAGGTCGACGCCAAGCTCCGCGGCTCCCTGCACAATGTCTTCGCGATGCACGCCGCGCGCGAAGGCCTTGTCTTTCATCTTCTTTTTCACGCTCGCAATCTCCACATCGGCGATGGCCTTGGTTGGCTTGACGAGGGCGCAGGCGGTGAGAAAGCCGGCCAGCTCGTCGCAGGCAAACAGCGCTTTGGCCAAATGCGAGGTACGCGGGACTCCGGAGTATTGCGCGTGGCCCAGAATCGCCGTGCGCATTTCCTCCGGCCAGCCCAACCGCTCCAGTTCGCGCACGCCCACAAAGGGATGCTCTTCGGCCGTGGGATGGCGCTCGTAGTCGAAGTCGTGGAGCAGGGCCGTGGTGGAATATAGCTCGATGAGAGCGGCGCGATCGTCGCCCGTGAGCCCCAGCCGGTCAGCTTCACGCTCGCCGCAGGCCACCACGCAGGCCTCTACGGCCAGCGCGTGCTTGCGCAGGCTTTCGCTCTGGGTCCACTCAGTCAGCAGGGCCCACGCTTGCTCCCGTCCGTACGCGGAATTCGTCATTGAACACTCATCCATTGCAATTCTGCGCCTTGTGCACAGGAAATCTCAGAAGATATGCGTCGGCCTCGCTCCCTTGCTCCCTTGCTCCCTCTCGACCTGTTGATCATTATGGTTCGCGTATCGTTGGGTTTCCTTGGGTCTGCCCGGGGTTTCTTCGGTTTGTCCCTAAGTTTCTACTTGACAATTATGGTTCACTTCGTTGAAAGTAGCACCAATCGCAGTGCAACAAGGCTGCCCGGGACGCTTGCTCTGGCGCTCCGTACAAGGCCAATGGCTACTTCTCTAATCTGCGTGGAAACACGCGAAGTGGTGCGGTGTGAGTACTGCAGGTTGATGCAGTATCGAACCAACAACTCCCTTTGCAGGAAATGCCATAAACCCCTCGATTTCGAGGAACCCCTACCATTAGCTCCACAGCTGGTGACCAGCCATCCTGTGCCCGACTGTAGTGACGCGGGGTCGCAGGTGGCAGGTCAGGTGCGGGATTTGCGGCGGGCACGCCATCTGAGCCAGCGCCAACTGGCGGGGCGGATGCAGGTGCCGCGCACCTACATTTCGAAGATTGAGAACGGGAAGGCGATTCCGACCCTGGGATCGCTGGAACGGCTCGCTCTCGCTCTCGGTGTGGAAGTGCGCCAACTGGTGCGCGATGCCCGCAGCCGCCGCGACGAAGAGGTCGAGGCGATCCTGAGCGATCCTTTCCTGGCCGAGATTGCTCCGCTGCTGCCGCATCTGGACTCGCTGCACCGCACGCTCTTTTTCAGCGCAGTACGGGACACGGCCTCAGGACGGCGGCGCACCGCGTAAGCGCGCCGCCGCGCGCTTCGCCCCGCTGCCAGCGGCTTGCCTCGTGGCGCATGCGCTTCTTCGCGCGTTGCGCCCTTTGGTAATGGCCACTCAATTGCAGCGGGTGGGCGCTTGTGCTACGGTCAAGATTGTGACGCATCGGACCCGGCCGAACGTGGCCGTTCCGGCCGGAAGTTTTTTCATGCGATGGCCGACCCCATCTTCACGTCGGACGTGATTTCCGTCGGCGCCACTTCGGGACGCACTTCGGCGCCCGCGTCAGAACATTAGAGGCGAGTCCTTGGATCCATCTCCCGCAATAAGCAGCTCCACGACGCGCCGTCGCGACCCGTATCGACGAGCTTACCCCGGAAGAGCGCGCCGTCTATGCGACGCTGAAGCCGGAGCGCCTGCCCCAGCACGTCGCCATCATCATGGACGGCAACGGCCGCTGGGCCGGCCGCCGCTCGCTCAAGCGCTTCCTGGGCCACCAGCAGGGCGCCAAGACCGTGCAATTCGTCACCGAGACGGCGTCCCGCATCGGCCTGCCCTGGTTAACGCTCTACGCCTTCTCGCTGGAAAACAACCTGCGCCGGCCACGCGCCGAAGTCAGCTTCCTGATGCGCCTGCTCAAGACCTACCTTGACGACAACGTCGAGCGCATGGTGAAAAACAACATCCGCCTGAACTACATCGGGCGCACGCACGATCTGCCCGACGACGTGCAGGAGCGCATGCGCGCAGCGGAACAGGCAACTTCGCGCAACACCGGCACCACGCTCACCCTGGCCCTGAACTACGGCGCCCGCTCGGAGATGGTGGACGCTTTCCGCCGCCTCGCGGCTGAGGTGAAGCAAAAGCATCTCAACCCGGAGCACATCACCGAAGAGGACATCCACCGCCATCTCTACACCGCGCACATGCCCGATCCCGATCTGCTCATCCGCACCTCCGGCGAGCTGCGCATCTCCAACTTCCTGCTGTGGCAGATTGCCTACACCGAAATCTTCGTCACCGAGCGCTACTGGCCCGACTTCCGCGGCATCCACCTGCTGGAAGCCATCGCCGACTTCCAGCGCCGCGAGCGCCGCTACGGCGGCATCGGCGAATCCTGCGGCGAAGTGGAAGAAGACCCCGAGCAAATGAAAATCGCGGTGAGCTGACCAGGCGTCAAGACCCGGTCAAAGAATCGACGAATTGAAATCGGCAATAAACTGGATTCCCGGCACATCCAGTTTGAACAACTGCGTATCGCCCGTCAGATAGAGATCGATTCCAGCAGAGGCCGCGCACGCCAGATGAGCGGCATCGGCAGTTTTCAGTTTTTGTTTCGCGCGCAGAATGCTGAAGGGGCGTATCGCGTCGGCATCGAACGGTAGAAAGCGAAAGCCAATCTCCGCCAAGGTATCTCGCACTGCCGCAGCCTTGAGCGGCTCGTTGAAGCGTTCCACTCCCGCCAGCACTTCGCCTACCGCAAGGCAACTTGTGAACAGGACATCTCCTCGTCTCCGGGAGCGTGCCAGGAGGGCGTCGGCTCGCGGCCGAAATTGAGGGTCGCCTTCAAGCAAGTAGATCAAAAGCATCGTGTCCCAGAAAACGCGGCTCATGGCGCGTCCTCTTCGTCGTAGCCCCGCGCCCAACGCAAAAACGCCTCGCCGCCTCCCATGGCTGCGATCTCGTCCTTCATGAGCCCGCAGAGTTTTCCCGTCATGCGATGCGCCCACTGCTCGGGAGTCTCGGCAGCAGGGTTCTGGGGGACAACTTTGGTCATTTCTTCTTTCGAAACGGACTGCGCTTCTGCATTTGCTACTCGATAGCGATACACAACGGTCGTACTGGTCTTCGAGGGAGGGCCATCGATCGCCTCTATTTCAATTCCATGGCTGCGAAGAAACGCCCTCTTGCGAAGGGCGCTGCAGACCTGCGGTGTATTTCCGGGCGGAAATCCCTCAGCGACCAGATCCTGGAGAACATCCTTCACAGCAATCGAAAATCGAACTTTCCCTCCTTCGATGGCGGGCTTTACGTACCTTTCCGACGCAATCGACCTCACCAAATCACTTGATCCTGCGCTCATCGACCCCCCCTTCTTGTCTTACTAAAAGGCTAGAATATCTTATCTTAATTGTCAACCATTAAATAGACAGTCTGAACGTCTAGACTGACTCGCCTCCTGCGCATCAGCAACGGCCGGCCCCCGAGCCCCGGCGGTGTATTCTCAACGCTGGATGAAAAGGGTCATCACAGCACTCATTCTGATTCCGCTCGTTCTGGTTCTGATTTTTCTCGGGCCGCAGTGGCAATGGCTTTTTTCGCTCGCCGTGGCCGGGGTGGCGGTGCTGGCCGGGTGGGAGTATCTGGGCCTCACCAGGCGCTGCGGAGCCAATCCGCCACGGATTGCCACGCTGGTTGCGCTGCTCGCGCTGTTTGCCTCCAACTTCCAGTGGCCCGACTCCGATCATCTCCTGGGTATCTTCGGCATCCTGGGCCTCGGCCTGCTGGTCTATTGCACCTTCTTCAAGCCGGTGGATGAGGTCATCGCCGACGCTTCCGCATCCATCTTCTGCCTGCTCTATACCGGATTGACGCTGCTTGCGCTGCCCGCACTGCGTGCCGAGCCTAGTGGAGCTTCGCTGCTGCTGTTTCTGCTTTTCGTGGTGTGGGCCGGCGACACCTCGGCTTACTACGTGGGCCGCGCCTGGGGCCGGCACAAGCTGGCGCCCAAGTTGAGCCCCGGCAAAAGCTGGGAGGGCGCCATCGCTTCCGTGGCGGGGAGCATGCTGATCGCGGCGGCGCTGGTGGGACTGGCAACCCTGCTACAGAGACCATCGGACGCGGTCGTCTTCGGCTGGCTGCAGCGAGTCTGCCCATCAGCCATTCTTACCTTTCCTGAAGAACTCTGGTACTGGCTGGTGCTGGCCGCGGTGGTCAATGCGGCCGGGCAGATAGGCGATCTGGCTGAGTCGGCGCTCAAACGCTCCGCAGGCGTCAAAGACTCCGGCAACCTGCTCCCCGGCCACGGCGGCGTGCTCGACCGCATCGACGCTCTGCTGATTGCTGCCCCGGTGCTGTGGTACGCGCAGGTGCTGCACCAGAGGTTCTAAAATAGCTTCTAGCTGCTAGCTCCTAGCCTCTAGCTCATTCCAGGAATCGCGGACGGCTGTTGGGATTTACGTGCTGCCCTTCAACCCGTTCAATTCCTCGATTTCAATGCAGAGTGCAGTCGTTACGGGCGGGATTGCTGAAAGCTAGGAGCTAGAGGCTAGGAGCTGTTTTTCTTGAAACGACTCGCAATTCTCGGTTCCACGGGTTCCATCGGACAGAGCACCCTCTCCATTGTTGAGCAATTCCCTGAGCGCTATTCCGTCGCCGCGCTCGCGGCCGGCCGGAACGTGGACGAAGCTTTTCAGCAGGTGATGCGCTGGCGGCCGCGCGTGGTTTCGCTGGCCACAGAAGAGCTCGCGGCGCGATTGGCCGCGCGGCTGCGTGAGGCCGGAGTCACGGGCATTGAGGTTGTACACGGTACCGAAGGCACGATTGCCTGCGCAACCCTTAACGACGCGGACTTTGTGGTGTCGGCCATCGTGGGCGTGGCTGGACTGGAAGCCACTCATGCGGCCATCCTTGCGGGCAAGCCGGTGGGTCTGGCCAACAAGGAGTGCATGGTGGCCGCAGGCGAGATTCTGACCGCTGCGGCGCGAGAGCGCAGGGTGCCCATCCTGCCCATCGACAGCGAGCACAACGCGGTCCATCAATGTCTTCGAGTCGGCGCGCACAACGAGGTCAAATTCATCTGGCTGACGGCTTCCGGAGGGCCTTTCCGCGAGCTTCCGCTGGACCAGTTTGCCGGCATCACGCCGGAGCAGGCGCTCAAACATCCCACATGGGTCATGGGCCGCCGCATCACCATCGATTCGGCCACCATGCTCAACAAGGGTCTGGAAGTGATCGAGGCTTGCCGGCTCTTTGACGTCGCGCCCAGCCAGGTGCGAGTGACGATTCATCCACAATCGACCGTGCACTCCCTGGTAGAGTTTGTCGACGGCTCGATTCTGGCGCAGATTTCGGTGACCGATATGCGGCTGCCTATCCTTTACGCGCTGGCGTGGCCGGAGCGGCCCGCATCCACGCTGACCTTCGACATGGCCGCCCTCAAGCACCTGGAATTCGAGCAGCCCGACTTTGGCCGCTTCCCTTGCCTGCGCCTGGCCTTTGAGGCCGCGGAAAAGGGAGGGACGCACTGTATTGCCCTGAATGCGGCTGACGAAATAGCAGTTGCGGCGTTCCTCGAACGTCGTATTCCCTTTACAGGCATCCCGCGTACAATTGAAAAAGTCCTCGCAGCTACCCCGGAGGCGCACCCCACGACCATTGCCGAGGTGCTTGCCGCGGACCGGGAAGCGCGGGAACGGGCCCGGGCGTCAATCACGTAACCGAAATGATCGCAGGCCGGTAGGCCGCGCTTTGCCGAAGGAATTGCCGACCATCTATGCATGAGTTCCTGATTTCTGCCGCCGCCTTCATCGTCCTTGTCGGCTTGATCGTGATCCTGCACGAGCTGGGTCATTTTGTTATGGCCAAGCTGTTCGGAGTGCGCGTCGAGGCCTTCTCCTTCGGCTTCGGACCGCGCCTGTTCGGCTTCAAATACGGCGATACCGACTACAAGGTCTGCCTGCTCCCGCTCGGCGGATTTGTGAAGATGGCGGGCGAAAACCCCACCGAAGAGTCCGCCGACGAAATCGCTGGAGATCCCGGGGCCTTCACCGCGAAACCCCGCTGGCAGCGAATGCTCATCGGGCTGGCCGGACCGGTGGTGAACTTCATTCTGGCCCTGGTGCTGATGTTTGTCTATTACGCCCTCTTCAACGAGGTGCCCTCCGTCACCGTGAAGAGCACCGTCGTGGAGTGGGTGACTCCCGGCTCGGCCGCGGCCGACGCAGGGATCCAGACCGGCGATATCGTTCGCAGCTTCGGCGGCATCAACAACCCGACCTGGGAGCCACAGGTCTACGAGCAGATCAAGCTGAGCCCCGGCCAGTACGTTCCCGTGGTCGTGGACCGCGGTGGCCAAAGCGTCACGCTGTCGCTACAGGTGCCCATGGCGGCCAAGGCGGAGGACTTCGACATCGGCGACACCGGCATGCAGCCGCAGTACCTGCCGGGCCCCATCCAGGTAGCGCAGGTGCAGACGGGTATGCCGGCCGCGCAGGCAGGCTTGCACGACGGCGACCAGATTGCAGCCGTCGACGGGCATGCGTTCCATTCGGTCAATACGCTGCTTGCCTATATGCAATGGGAAAAGGGCAAGCCCTTGACGCTGGACGTGCTGCGCGGCAGCGCCACATTGCAATTGGCGGCGACGCCCGCGAACACGGATGGCTCGTGGAAGCTGGGATTCACCTATGTGCCGCCTCCCATGCGCGACGAGCCTCTGCCGTTTATGGCGGCGTGGGAGAAGTCTTTCGTCTTCTTTAGAAACAACTCGATGGTTGTGGGCGAAGTGCTGGAGCGGCTGTTTACGCACCGGCTTTCTGTCAGCCAGCTTATGGGTCCGGTGGGCATCGCGAAGGTGGCAGGCGAAGCCGCGGAGACGACCGGCTGGTTGCCGAAATTCGGACTGGCTAGCGAGATCAGCCTCCAGCTGGGCATTCTCAATCTCATGCCCTTCCCGATTCTCGATGGCGGCATGATTCTGCTGCTGATCATTGAGAGCCTGCTGCGCCGCGACATCAGCCTGGCCATAAAGGAACGCATCTACACCGCGGCCTTTGTGGTGTTGATGGCCTTCTTTGCCTTCGTCCTCTTCAACGACGTGAGCCGGCTGGGACTGTTCGCGCACATCAAGCCGTGAAGACAGTGGTCAGTGATCAGTGTTCAGTGCTCAGCGAAGGCGGCTCCAGTCTGCACTTAGCGACTGATCACTGAACACTGATCACTGACCACTGGAGCCTCATGCCCGTCACCACTCAAGCCCGCGTGCGCTACGCCGAGACCGATCAGATGGGCATCGTCTACTATGCCAACTACCTGGTCTGGTTTGAATTGGGCCGCGTAGAACTACTGCGCTCGCTGGGCCTTGCCTACAGCCGCCTCGAGACCGATCACGGCTGCATTCTGCCGGTGATCGAGGCGCGCTGCCGCTATCGCTCCCCGGCGCGCTACGACGATGAGATTCTCATCGAGACGCGACCCACAATGCTGCGCGGCACGGTGATCAAGTTCGCCTATCGCATTCTGCGCAAGGGGCACGAGGGCGACGAAAATACGCTGCTGGCCGAGGGTGAAACCGTGCACGTGGTTTGCGACGATCAGTTGCAGCGCAAACCGTTGCCCGCGCACTACGCCGAAGCCCTGCGCCAGCTGATGGCTGCCGACTAACCCACAATCTGTGCCCCATTCATCGCAGCTTTATCGCGATGAGTGGGATACCCGCCTCGGACACGGTCTGTTTCCGTCCAGAGCATCGTAGATTTGCCCTATCCGATCTCAATCCCCGAAGACGGAAACTTGAGCTGCTGCTCGCTTGCGGCAGCACAAACGGCGGCAATCGCCCGCGAAAAGCAACGAAAGGGAGGTCGTCGAGAAAAGAAAATTGCTCCGATCGAAAAAATGAACCCCACATGGGTCGATCTAAGCAAAGATTGGTACGACCTGGAGCCTGCCGATTTCAAACACGGGTGCCCCCGGTCCCTCGCAGTTGGGGACCGGGGAAAGCACAAACCTCAACTCCCCCTCTTAACCCACCCCAACTGCTACGCCGCTTTCTTCACCTTCATGCTCACCTGCAGTCCCGCGGCAATGGCCATCTTCACCAACATATCGAGACCGAAGGAGTTGATTTTGCCGCGCATCAGGTTGGAGATGCGCGGCTGCGTTACGCCGAGGAGCTTTGCCGCTTCAGCCTGCGTCCACGCTTCGTGCCGGATATGATTCTTGATCGCAATCATGAGCACCGAGCGCAGCTTAAGGTTTTCGGCAACTGCGGCATCATTCTCAATTGCGTCCCATACATTGTCGTAGGCTTCAACTTTCATCGGCTTAACTCCCTCACCAGCTCTTTGTAGCGCCGCTTGGCCAGCGCAAGGTCCCCGGGTGCGGTCTTTTGAGTCTTCTTCTGAAAACAGTGCAGTACGAAAATCGCGTCAGAGAATTTGGCAACATACATCACACGAAAGATGCCGCCCTCATCGCGAATTCTGATCTCTCGAACACCAGGACCAACTGAATCCATGGTCTTCCAGTCGTCGGGGTCTCCTCCCATCTGCACCTGAAACAGTTGCTGCCCGGCCTCGCGCCGTGCATCCTCAGGAAAACTGCGCAGATCGGCCCGCGAATTGCCACAGAACTTGATCTTGCGTGCCGCAACGTCCACAGGGAGAGTATATTAAATTTTGCATATTCGCGCAATCATGCCGGGTACCCCACCTGATAGACAGGAATCCTGCCATGGGCCGTCCGAGAGGATGAGCAGCATCATCCACGCCGGAGACGTGCGGCGATGTTTACCAAGCAGTAACTGACGGTTTGACGGTGATCCACCCAAAACTAGGGAATTTGCACCAAAAGTCATTTTTCGAGATGTTCTGAGTGCTGTGTAGGCGACTCCGGCCGCAGACATATCGATATGCTCGCGTTGGCACGATGTCGACGTTACACCGCCAGAGGACACGCGTAAGATGGTGTCCGACGGAGATTCAAGTGACTCCGACGGCGCGGGCGCACGGATAAGGTAGGACTAGAAATGGCGAAGCTGTGGGCACGATTTCCGCTCGCTTTATTTGCGCTGGCTTTCAGTGTTGCCTGGGGACAAACGGCGGTCCCCGATCATCTCCCAGAGCTTAAATATCCTCCGATTGCCCGGGCTGCTCACGTCGAAGGCGACGTTGTAATCAGCTTTCGCGAAACCGCAGACGGTGGGACTCGAGATGTGTCGGCGGTCTCGGGCCCGGCGATGCTGCAGGGAATCGCGATCGCCAATGTGAATGCATGGCACTTCAACGAGCCCGACGCGAGCGGCGGCCAGACCCAGAAGGCAACGTTTCACTTTGCGCTGGAACCTCCTGCAGATGGATATGACGAAGGTCAGGCAATTACGAAGGTTGAGGTGGCAGGTGATGGCCACATTCGCGTACTTTCTGTGGCGACGACCGGATTGAATCGCTCTGAGTGCCCATCCGCATCAGATCGAGAGCCCCCATCGGCCGTGATTGGCGGTGACTATGTTGAGGTACATCGTTGGAACGAAGTAGTGCGAGTGAGCGCAGACGGCAATGTTATATGGAGGGAACGGGAGCAGGGTGGAGCTTTGTGGCATGGACACATTGAGCCGTCTGATGCAAAAGCACTGCTGGAGAGATTCCGCGCACCGGCCGTTTGGGGCTTGTGCGGCAGTTACTACCAGGGCGGCTTGATGGACGGTGGTTCGAGTTCGTTCAATGCACGGATCGGTGGACGAGAAAAGAGTGTAGGTGAGTATGGCGATGTTGCGCCGCCGCTCTTCAGGGAGGTTGAGGATGCCGTCGATGCAACTGCTAAAACCCATCAATGGCGGCATGGGGATGCGCGGACGGAGAGCGTCATAGAGATCGAGTACGAGTTTCTTCCGAAGCCTGGCAAAACCAAGCTCATGGATGCCATATTGAACGGAGACAAACCTGGCATACCAGCTGCACTCGCGACGGGCGATAAAATTACCGACACCGATGCGAGCGGCTGGACCGTGCTGATGTACGCCGCAGGTTCGCATGGCAGTGCAGGAGAGAGTGAGTTGCTTCAAGCAGGCGCGGACGTGAATGCGAGGTCGAAGCGTGGCGAGACGGCGTTGATGGCAGCGGCGGTCAAAGGCATAGCAGATGAGGACCTTATTCACGCCGGAGCCGACGTAAATGCAACCAACGATGTTGGAATGACAGCCCTCATGCTCCTATCTCAGCGCGGTGACCCTGATGAGATTGCGACAATGCTTAAGGCTGGAGCAGACGCTCGGAGGAGGGATGCTGCGGGACGGTCAGCATTGGATTATCTGAACGCGGCAAACTGTGGGCGACCGATTGTTACGAGGAGGGACCCGCCTGGAATCATGGAGGGGATCACCGGCTATTCCAGATGCAATGCCCTGGGCGATGACGATTATCTTAAGTCAAAGCACCTGCTGATCGACGCAGGCGCAAGAGCGACGCGAGTTTGGGCTCCAAGAAGATAACGACTAGTTGCGCTGCGTCTCCCTTCATTGCAAGTTCGAGGACCTGGGCGGCCGTAGTAGCCGGAAGTGGTCGCGGTGGTGTGGTCGCCAATCCGTCAGTTACTCCTGAGCAAACGGAATTGCGGCTGAAGGAACCCTCCGTATTGGGTGGAAGATGAACATCCTTCCGGAGCGGACCCGGGCGGCGGCATAACACTCCACCCAGCAGCAGAAAGCAAACCTCTCCACAGGCAAAGAATACCGCGCAGTTTTTGGGGTGCACTACACTCGCCGCACCGCTGACTCTCCGGCTGCTATCCGATCTCGATTCCAGAAGACGGAAATTTGAGTTGCTGTTCGCTTGCCTGGCGCTCCGCCCGATATCTCCGGCAGGCTTCAATCTCGTCAGGAATCAGAACCCGGTAGAGCGTGCCGTCGCGGTTGGGCTCGTCCTCTTTGCGAATGGCGCCGATCGCCTCGAGGGCCCGCAACGTGTCCTGCACCTTGCTCAGCGAAACCGGGTTCTCTTCCGCCTGAGAGTAGGAAGACTTCACAACAGCCGTGCGCAAGTGGCGCGTGCTGACCCGCAAATGCGGGTCGCCATCCTTGGCAATCGTGTGACGGAAGAGGAACCAGTAGAACGCGGCATCGTAGGGCGTGAGAAGCGGCTGGAGATCGTCGACAATCTCCTGGATCATGGCGCAGAGTTCGACCGCGGAGAGGTCGCGCTCGCTGGATGCAAGCGCGTTGGGTTCCGCTTCAAGCTCGTTCAGGAGCTGACGTATCTTGTCAATCCGCTGATTCATGTTGCAGAGAATTCTACGCCTTGAAAACTCTTTTGGAATCAGCCTTTCTCAGGCCAATTTTTGTTGCCGTGAATTTGCATATAATTACGCCCCTTGGGCGCATACTTCTCTTAAATGGCCCAACTCTCCAATCCGCTCTCTCGCTCCCCGTCAGGTGAGTGCCCGGTCCGTACCCCCACCCCCCTCCCCCCTCCCCCGGTACGAGCAGAAAGCCGGCGCCCGGCCACGGCCCTCTGACCACTGATCACTGATCACTGACCACTGCCGGCATCCTCGACCGAAAATCGAGTTGTGAAACTGTGAAGCCTGGAAATCAAAGCAGAATCAACTGCTTACAAGAAAAAATCTCGCAGCCTCACACTCTGTGCGTTTCTGTGAAACTGCGTAAGGAATTGGGAAGCGGGAATCGCTGCTCTAGCGCAGCACAACAGCCATGGCGAAGCCGTCGAGGCCTTTGACGCCGACGGTCTGCAAGGCGACGGCGCTCAAGCGCGGATGCGCGGCCATCATCTCCAGGCAACGGCGCGTGCCGCGGATGTCGGGCGCTGCGCTTTTGGCTTCAATCACCGTGCCGTGGCGCGCCACATTGTCCACCACAATCACTGTGCCGGGCCGCGAGAGCTTCAGCGCCCATTCGAGATACTGCGGATTGTTTTCCTTGTCGGCGTCGATAAAGATCAGGTCGAACGGACCAGCGCCTTCAGCTTTCAGAACAGGCAGGCTCGCGAGCGCGGGACCAACGCGGATTTCAACACGGCGAAGCAGTCCGGCGCGGCGCAAATTGGCGCGAGCGACCTCTGCATGTTTCGGGCTGAATTCCAGCGAAACGATGCGTCCGCCTTTCGGCAACGCGCGCGCGATCCAAATGGTGGAGTAGCCACCGAGCAAACCGATCTCGAGCACGCGTTTGGCTCGCGTCATCTGCACCAGCACGTGGAGAAACTTGCCTTGCAGCGGGGAGACATCGATGGCGGGAAGGCGGGCTGCGCGATTGGCCTTGAGCGCGGCATCGAGATGCTCGTCAGAGGGTGCAAGCAGATCGATGAAGTAACGATCGACCGCAGACCAGAGTCGTTGAGAGTCTTTTTTCATTGGAGAATTCGGTTTTTAGCCGTTGGCTGTCCAAAGCTAACTGTTTGCTGTCTTCAGTCTCACTGAACACTGATCACTGACCACTGATCACTTATTTTTCCCGCGCCACCACAAAATCCGGTACCCAGAGCAGGGCGCGCTTGTATTCGGACTCGGCGAGCGGCGCCAGCGCCTGGCGCGATTGCTCGGCGTAGCGATCGGCGGCGGCCATCGCATATTCAACAGACCCGTTGCGGACCAGGATTTCCTTAATCTGCTGGCGGCTGACATTTTCAAAGCTGCGATCATCGAGTACGCGACGGATGGCCTTCCTGTCAGATGCAGTCCCGTGGTCGGCGGCATGAATCACCGCGAGCGTGGCCTTGCCTTCGCGCAAATCGCTGGCCACGGGCTTGCCCAGCACCTCTTCGGTAGCCGTCAAGTCGAGAACGTCGTCGACAATCTGGAAGGCGAGGCCGACGGCGCGGCCGAATGTGGCCAGGCGCGCCTCCTCCGCCTCAGGAGCGCCAGCCAGCACCGCGCCCAGGCGCATGGAGACCGAGAACAGGCAAGCGGTCTTGCGAAAGATGAGGTCGTAATATTCGGCCTCGGAGACGGCTTTGCCGAGTTTTTGAATCTGAAGAAGCTCGCCTTCGACCATCTGCTGCGTGAGGCCAATGAGCAAATCCAAAACTCGAAGATTGCGCTCTTCCAGTGCCACCTTGAACGCCTGCATGTAGAGCCAGTCGCCGGCCAGCACACATTTTTCGTTGCCCCAGGTGGTGTTGGCAGAGGGACGGCCGCGGCGCTTGTCGGCGCCGTCGATGATGTCGTCGTGGACCAGGGTGGCCGTGTGCAGCATCTCCACCACCGCGCCCAGCCGGATGGCGCCGTGGCCTGAGTAGCCGAGCAGGTGCGCAGCCAGCAGCAGCAGTGAAGGCCGGATGCGCTTGCCGCCGCCCTCGCGCAGGTATTCGGCAATTTCCGTGATAGTGCTGACGCTGGAGGCTGCGTCGCGGCCCAACTCCTGCTCTACCGCAACCAGATCTTCCCGCAGAAGCTCGAAGACTTCTCTCGCGGCGGCTATGGTCAGTGTGCTCAAAGTTCTCCGATTCTAGAACATTTCAATAGGAAAGTGCGACTCATACCGCGTCCGGCACTTCTTGACCCATGCTTTCGCGCGGTTTGCGAAGGGTGGGAAGCCTGCCTCGTCAATTCGTCCGGTAGTTGGTGAACTGCAACTCCAGGCCAAGATCCTTGCCCCGCAGCAAGGCGATAATGGCCTGCAACTCATCGCGATCCTTACTTGAGATTCGCACCGAATCGCCTTGGATGCTGACCTGCGCCTTCTTTTTCGAATCTTTTACCAGGCGCACGATCTCCTTCGCCTTCTCTACGGGAATGCCCTGTTGCAGGCTGATCTTCTGGCGGACGCTCGACCCGGCGGCCGGCTCAACTTTGCCGTAGGTGAGGTTCTTGAGCGAGACGCCGCGTTTGACCAGCTTCTGGCTAAGAATGTCCTTCACCGCTTCCAGCTTGTATTCGTTGACCGAGGCGAGCTGGATGGTGTCGTTGCCCTCGAGGGTGACCTCGGAGTGGCTGTCCTTGAGGTCGAAGCGCTGGCGAATCTCCTTGATCGCCTGATCGATGGCGTTGCGAGCCTCCTGAATGTCCACTTTGCTGACGATATCGAATGAGTTGTCTTGAGCCATGGTTTCTATCCTCAAACCCCGGAAAACGCCGTTGCCGACGATGCCTTTATCAGTGTCCCACGTCTGGGTGAAGCTGAAAAAGCCGGTTGAAGTTTTTCGTCGTGACCGTGGCGATCTCAGCCTCGGAAATGCCGAGCAGCCCAGCCAGAGCCCGGGCGGTCTGGGCCACGAATGCGGGTTCATTGCGCTGGCCGCGTTGCGGGACAGGCGCGAGCCATGGCGCGTCGGTTTCGACAAGCACTCCGTCCAGCGGCATGCGCTCGGCCACATCGCGCAGCGGCTGCGCCTTGGCGTAGGTGAGATTGCCGGCGAAGGAGACCAGAAATCCCATGTCGAGCGAGCGCCGCGCCTGCTCCCAGCCGGCTCCGAAACAGTGCATGATGCCGCCCAGCCCGGTTTTCGCCCAATGCTCGTCCAGGACAGGGAAAAGATCGTCCCAGGCGTCGGTGGATTCGTCGGTGCCGCGGCAGTGGATAAGGATGGGCCGGTGGCGCGCGGCGGCGATTTCAAGCTGGCGGATGAGGCCGTCTCGCTGCACGTCACGCGGCGCGCCCTCGTGGTAGTAGTCGAGGCCGATCTCGCCGCAGGCGATGACTTCAGGCTCAGCCAGAAGCGCGTCCAGCTTGGCGAGGGCCGTCTCGTCAGCTTCGGTGGTGCTGTGCGGGTAGATGCCCGCGCTTGCATAGAGGCGCGGCAGGCCAGGCTGGCCGTTGAACTGGCGGCAGAGATCGAGCGCCTGGTGCATCTCCGCTGGACCCTCGCCGATGCCGATAGAGAGCACCGCGCCCACGCCAGCTTCACCTGCGCGGCGGAGCATGGCTTCGCGATCGTCCGCGTAGCGCGGACTGTCCAGGTGAGCGTGGGAATCGATCAGCAAACGCGCCTCGGTGTTGATATGGAAAGTGTGTGCGGCATCTGGAATCAGTGTAACGGGCGGGGAGAAACGCGCCAACCGCGCCGCGCGCGGCTCGGCTCGTCTACCATCGGAAGCAGATGCCACAAAAACCCAAGCTCGGACAGAACTTTCTGGAGGATGCGCAGGCTGTCGAGCGCATCGTGGTCGGAGTGGGCGATCTTGCCGGACGCACGGTGGTGGAGATTGGCCCCGGCCGCGGCGCCATCACCGGAGCGCTGGCGGCGCGGGCCGGACGTGTGCTGGCGATTGAATTCGATCGCGAACTGGCCGCAGGATTGCGCGGGCAGTTCAATGCGGAGCGCGTGACAGTCGTTAAGCAGGATGTATTGCAGTTCGATTTTGCGGCGGCGGCAGCCGAGGCAGGAGAGCAACTGCGCGTAGTGGGCAACCTGCCGTACTACATCACTTCGCCGATTCTGCTTAAGCTGGCAGCGAGCCACGCCGCGCTGGATGTGGCTGTGCTGATGGTGCAGCGTGAAGTTGCGGAGCGCGTAACGGCTGCGCCGGGCTCGCGAGATTTCGGGCTGCTCTCGGTTACGGTGCAGATGTACGGGCCGGCCGAGCAACTGTTCACGCTGCCGCCCTCGGCATTTTCGCCTCCGCCCAATGTGCATTCCACAGTCTTTCGCTGGCGGTTTGCGCCGCGATTCGCGGAGCTGGGCGTCGACGAGGATGGTTTCTTGCGCTTCCTTCGCCAGGCCTTTGCGCAAAAGCGCAAGACGCTCAGCAATAATCTGCGCGCCGCGGGCATCGCACCTGCGGCTGCGATTGCCGCGCTAGCTGCCGCGGGCATCGATGCACAGGCTCGCGCCGAAGCAGTGCCGGTGGAAGCGCTGGCCGCACTATGGCGCGCGCTTGAAGCCGTTAGCCATTAGCCTGTAACTGCTGGCTACTAAATAAGGAGGAGGAAGCGATGAAACAAACGATGTTTACCGCGATCGCGCTGCTCGGAGTTTTTGTGACGGCGGCAGCCGCAGCGCAGGAGACCAAACCTGTGAAAGGGCAAGGCTGCGTGGCGGCCGGCGTGGAAGCCAGTTGCCTGGTGGTGAAGGACGTGAACACCGGCGTTCTGTACAACCTCATCTTCAAAGGGGCGAAGCCTGAGGCAGGCACGGGAATCGAGTTCACGGGCGTTCCGAGCGACATGATGACGACTTGCATGCAGGGCAAGCCGCTCGAAGTGTCCAGTTGGTCGCGCGTGGATGCGCTTAAGTGCCCATCAAGCCCGGCGCCGAAGCCCTAGATCCACGGCATGGCAGCGCAGTCAGGCCGCGGCGGGTTTCCCGCTCGCGGCCTTGCGCGTAAGCTATCAAAAGGAGCGGTCGGCCAGGCGTCGTAAGGCCGTGCGCCGCGAATTCAGAACCTCAAAGGCTCTCCCGCGCATCTTGTTGAGAAGGAAACGATGAATCCGGTCAGCGAACAAACCCGGGAGCAGGCTCGACGCACCGCGTTTCAAGAGACGCTGTTGAGCGCGCGCCAAACCATGATGATGAGCGAGATTCTGAAGCTGGCCGCGGACAGCTTCCGCGCCAGCAAGACGCGCTTCGCGCTCACCGCTCTGGGCATGGTCATCGGCACGGCGTCGGTGATTCTGGTTGTGACCATCGGACTCACGGGCAAGCAATACGTTCTCGAGTTGCTGCAAAAGATCGGCACCAACCAGGTGGAAGTGGAATATGCGGGTGGAGGCGCAACTCCGGCGGAACGCGCCCGCTATACCGATTACCTGACGCAGGAAGATGAAAAGGCCGTGGACCAGCAGGTGCCCGGCATCATGTACTCCTCGCCGGTGCTGGAGATGCACAACCGCGTCAGCTTTCCCGGCGGCATCCAGAAGGACACTGTGGTGCTGGGCGTGAATTCTCAGTACCAGTTCATCCGCAACCTGGTTGTGACCGACGGCCGTTTCTTCGACGAGACGGACGACACCATGCACATCAAGTGCGCCGTGGTGAGCCTGCACTTTGCGCAGGAACGTTACGGCAGCTCGGATGCGGCCATCGGCCGGAGCTTTCAGATTCTGGGTATTCCTTTCACCATCGTCGGCGTTTTCGAAGAGAGCGTGGACGACTTCGGCATGTCGGAGATCACCGATGAAACCCTCCTGGTGCCGTATACGGTAGCGCGCTACTTTACAGGAACCGAGCGCGTGAACCAGATTTATTTTTCGATGCAGAGCATGGACGAGGTGAACGACGCCTCAAAAGAAATTATCCGCGTGATCAACCAGCGCCATCGCAAGAACTCAGTCTACAAGTCCTACACACTCACCGAACTGTTAGTGACGGCGGCCAAGATTATGAATGCGCTGACGGTGATGCTGGTGCTGGTGGCCTCGGTGACGCTGGCGGTGGGCGGCGTGGGCATTATGAACATCATGCTGGCCACCGTGCGCTCGCGCATCCGCGAAATCGGCATCCGCAAAGCGCTGGGAGCGACGCATCGCGAGATCAAGCTGCAATTCCTCACTGAAGCCGTGCTCATCTCGCTCACAGGAGGAATCGTCGGCAGTGTTGTCGGCCTCGCGATACCGCTATCCATTCGTCTCTTCACCGACTACCAATTTCCCATCTCGTGGCTTTCGGTGCTGATTGCGCTGGCCGCGGCTACCATGGTCGGCGTTGTCTTCGGCACCGTTCCCGCCACGCGCGCGGCGCAAATGGATCCGGTGGATGCCCTCAAATATGAATAGCCCCCGGGCCGGCCGGAAGGACGCGGACGGCGACGAACCCTCGCAGGGTCCCAACCTCGTTCTTCTTTACAGCCTGATTGCGCTGGCGCTGGCCGTGGCCATCGGCTTGGCATTGCTGATTGTGTGGCCCTTCTACGTGCGGCGCTAGGCAGTTAAGCTAGTTACGCCTGAGAATTCGGTTGGCGCCCCCGAAGAACTAACGGCGCGGCAACCCACATCCGGCAGCCCGCATCTATCGTCCAAGTCCTCGCCATCGAAACTGCGCGAGGGATAAGGAGCCTGCTATGCGCTCGTTGTTGCGGTGCTTCACTTCAATTCTGCTGGCCGCTGTTATCGCCGTTCCCCTGTTCTGCAGCGGTTGCGAGGCCCGGGTCGGCGTTTACGACCCCTACTACCACGACCGTCATGTGTGGGCCGCTGAGGAGCCTTACTACACACAGTGGGAACACGACACGCACCGCGATCACATGGACTTCAACAAGCGCAGCGATGCGGACAAGAAAGCATACTGGGACTACCGGCACAGCCAGCACTAAGCAGGTGTCAGGTTTCAGGTGCCAGTAGGAAGCGGTCTGTTGGCGCTACGTTTCCCGCTCTGCCGTCGGCTCAGCCCGCTCCACGATGAGCGCGGGAATGCCGTCGACGATGGGGTATCTGCGAGCGCAGGCGCTGCAAACCAGGTGCGAATCTTCGGCGTGCAAATCCCCATGGCAGGCCGGGCAGGCAAGCTGGCCGATGCTTGATGCGTCAAAGATAAGCGCGTTTGCGGGCTTGGCGGGCATGGCGTGTGCGGTTCCAGATCTCAGGTCTCAGGTCTTAAGCGTCAGCCGTTTTCTATTCCCTACTGGCTACTCCCTATTCCCTGTCTTTTCACTGAATGATCGCGTCGGGGTGGCCGCCTTGATTGGGACGGATCCTCGGCCGGCCGGAGAATGCCTGCTCAATGCCTCCGTTGGCGTCGGAGCGCGAGAACTCGTACGCTACGCGGATGCCGTTATAAATGGCGACGTCGTTTGAGGAGCCGTGGCCGATGATGCAGACGCCGCGCACGCCGAGGAGCGGTGCGCCGCCGTATTCTGAGGGGTCGAGGCGGCGGCGAAAGTCGTTGAAGGCGCGACGCGACAGAAGCGCGCCCACCTGCGCGGTGACGGTTTTATTGAGCGATGTCCGCAGCACGTCGCGCACGAAGCGGCCGATGCCTTCGCTGGTCTTGAGCGCCACGTTGCCCACAAAGCCGTCGCAAACGATCACGTCGGCATTGCCATTGAAAATGTCGCGGCCTTCTACGTTGCCAATGAAATTGATCGGCAGAGCCTTGAGCAGAGGCCAAGCCTCGCGAGTGAGTTCGTTGCCCTTGGACTCCTCTTCGCCGATGGAGAGCAGGCCCACGCGGGGCTTGGCGATCTTGAGCACGCTGCGGGCATACATCTCGCCCATGACGGCAAATTGCTCGAGGTTCTGCGCCTTGCAATCTACATTAGCGCCCACGTCGAGAAGCACGCATGGGTTGCCTTTTGAGGTGGGCATGGGCGTGGCCAGAGCGGGGCGGTCGACGCCGGGCAGCGCGCCCAGCACCATTTTTGCAGTCGCCATCGCCGCGCCGGTGTTGCCGGCCGTGACAAAGCCCGCGGCCTTACCCTCGCGCACCAGCTTCAGGCCGACGCGCATGGAGCTGTCACGCTTGCTGCGCACAGCGTGGGCGGCTTTCTCGTCCATCCCAATGCGCTCTGCGGCGTGGTGGATGACGATAGGCAGGTCCTCGTTTTCGAGGTGCTCGTCGAGAAGATCGCGCAATTCGGACTCGGGCCCCACCAGGTGCACGCGCACGGGAAGTGCGCGACAAGCGAGTATGGCTCCGCGAATCTCCGGCTCGGGAGCCTTATCGGAACCAACCGCGTCTAACACGATGTCGGTAAGCATTTGAATTGTAAGCTACTTGGCTTCTTTTACATCCAGCACAGCGCGGCCCTTGTAGGCTCCGCACTTGGCGCAGGCACGATGGGGAAGCTTCTTCTCGTGGCAGTTAGGGCACTCAGAAACCCCGACCGCGGTAAGAAAGTCGTGAGAGCGGCGAAGGGCGGTGCGGCGCGTGGAATGGCGCCTTTTCGGATTCGGCATGACGTTTCCTCTATTTTCGTGATCCGCGGGCGGTGGACCGTGCACCAAATTCCCGTTCACGGTTCACAACTCACGATGTACACGATAGATTCTTCAGGACTTAATCCGGCTGCGCAAATCCGTCAACGCTTCCCAGCGGGGGTCACTCGGTCCCTCATCGCAGGAGCAGGGCTGAAGATTGCGATTTGCTCCGCAGCGCGGGCAAAGTCCCTTGCAGTCGGGCTTGCACAGCGTTCTGACCGGCAGGGACAAAAGCACCTGCTCGCGCAGCACATCTTCAAGCAACAGACTGTCTCCTTGATAATAACCGATTTCCGTTTCCGACGCCGTAATGGACCGCTCGGGAACGTCGGCATCGGCGCCCAGAGGCCGGAAGATGAGGTCGAAGTCGGCTGCGAGCGGAATTTCGACCGGCTCGATGCAGCGGGCGCAGGGAACCTGGAAATTGCCTGCGAAGCGGCCCCTGAGGCGAACGTCCGCGATGATGTCTTTGGGGCCGCGGTGCTCGTGGATCACTTCGGCGCTGCCGGAAGTGGCCAAATCGCCCACTTGCGTGGCTTCGTCCCCGTAATCGATGGCGCCGGGGGCGAGTTTCAGGTCAAATTCAACCGGTTCGCGCTCGAGCTCAAGGATTCTGAATTCCATGCTATGAGGGTAAAGCAGCGACGGGGACAACCGAAAGTGGAATTCGAAACCGGGGAATGCGGATGGATACATCCCCGGGCGAACTCTCCGCCGCCTTGCTGGTTTTGATGCCGCAAAATTTGGCGCGAGGCAGTTTCTCGAGCGTCCTGATGGCAAGAAAACGTCCAATAGTAGTGGGTTGTATTATGAGTTTTCGAGTACTTTTCATGTTCTAAGCGGACTCCTGCCATTCGAGGGCCGCACGGCACGGGGAGCTGCAAGTGATTCGAGCGATCGTCGATTTTGCTCTCCGGAGCCGCTGGCTCGTGCTGGGCGGCGTGGTTGTCCTCACCGCCTGGGGCGTCATCTCGTTCCGCGCCCTGCCGGTTGAAGCCTATCCCGACGTCGCCAACAACTACGTCCAGATCATCACGCAGTGGCCGGGCCGCTCGGCCGAGGAGATCGAGCGCCAGGTCACGGTTCCGGTCGAAATTCAAATGGCAGGCATTCCCCGCCTCGCGCATCTGCGTTCGACCACGCTGGCCGGCCTCTCCAGCGTGATGCTCATTTTTGACGACGGGACTACCAGCGATGTGAATCGCGAGCATGTGATGGAGCGGCTGGGCACGGTAAATCTTCCCGCGAACCTGGTTCCGCAGATGGGCACGGACTGGAGCCCGGTAGGCCAGATCTACTGGTACACGGTGGAGAGCACGAACCCCGCTTACGACGTGATGGAGCGGAAGGCGATCGAAGACTGGTTGCTGGAAAAGTCGTTCAAGAGCGTGCCCGGCGTGGTGGATGTCTCGAGCTTCGGCGGCCCCACCAAGGAGTACCAGATCGCGCTGGACCCGGAGAAGCTGGTTGCCTACGGCCTGAGCATCAGCCAGGTGGAGCAGCAGATCGCGAGCAACAACACCAACGGCGGCGGCAGCTTTATTGAGGAAGGCCAGCAACAGGTGAATGTGCAGGCGCTGGGCCTCTACTCCAGCGTGCACGACATTGAACAGACCGTGGTGAAGACGCAGAACGGCGCGCCCGTGCGAATCAAAGATATCGCGACGGTGACACAGGGCGCGAAGATCCGCCTCGGCCAGATCGGGAAATCATGGAAACCCTACACGGTTGTCGACGGCAAGAAGATCTACGTTAACCGGAAAGTCGAGGACGATCCCGACACGGTGGAAGGGATTGTGCTGCTGCAAAAAGGCGACGACGCCGATCCGGTCCTGAAGGGCATCCATGAAGAGGTAGACAAGCTGAATCACGGCATTCTGCCCAACGGTGTCACGGTGGTTCCCTTCCTCGACCGCTCCGATCTCGTGAAGTACACCGTGACCACGGTGGAGCGCAACCTGAGCGCAGGCATGATCCTGGTGGCCATCATCCTGTTCCTGTTTCTGGGCAACATTCGCGGCGCTATCATTGTTTCGCTCACCATCCCCTTTGCACTGATGTTCGCGGCCATCTGCCTCGACTTGAGTCATATCCCTGCGAACCTGCTTTCGCTGGGCGCGCTGGACTTCGGCATGCTCGTGGACGGCTCCGTGGTGATGATCGAAAACATCATCCGCCATCTTGCGCAAAGCGGCGACCGGCGTCCGGCGATTGAAAAGATTCAGGATGCGGCCCACGAGGTGCAGCGGCCGGTGTTCTTTGCGCGCGCCATCGTCATCACTTCCTACCTGCCCATCTTCACGCTGCAGGCGGTGGAGGGGCGGCTCTTCAAACCCATGGCGTGGACGGTCACCTTCGCGCTCTTCGGCGCGCTGGTGTTTTCCATCGTCGCCGCTCCGGTGATGGCCAGCATTCTTTTCAGCAAGGGCGCCAGGGATTGGCAGAATCCGCTTTTGCACTGGCTGACCGAACGTTATCGCTCGGGGGTCCGGTCCGCGATTGAACATCGTTACCGGACGGTCGGAATTTCCATGGCGCTTTTCGCCGTTGCCATTTATCTCACGGTGGGTGGGCCCATCGGTTCGGAGTTTCTGCCCCATTTGGATGAAGGCTCCATCTGGGTGCGCGGTACATTGTCGCCCAGCGAAGGCCCTACTGCCTCCATCGACTTCACCAACAAGGCGCGCGTTGTGATGGCGGCGTTCCCTGAAGTGACGCAAGTGGTCAGCCAGACGGGAAGGCCCGACGATGGCACCGACACCACTGGCTTCTTCGACACCGAGTATTT
This sequence comes from uncultured Acidobacteriota bacterium, assembly GCA_963713675.1. Lineage (GTDB taxonomy): Bacteria > Acidobacteriota > Terriglobia > Terriglobales > Acidobacteriaceae > Telmatobacter. The sequence goes on along the minus strand of CAVQMV010000031.1, from coordinate 440,386 downwards.
TGTCGACCTGAAGCCGAAGGAACAATGGCGCCCGATTTTCGACCAGGATAAAGAGAAGTTGATCGCATCCATGGACCAGGAGTTGTCAAAATTCCCGGGAGTGATCTGGAACTACTCGCAACCGATCTCAGACAACATGGAAGAAGCCGTCTCCGGCGTGAAGGGCGAGCTGGCCGTAAAGCTCTATGGCTCCGACCTCCGCGAGTTGGAACGCGTGGCCGAGTTGATTCGCGCGCAGATGTCTACCGTGGCGGGAATCGAGGACCTGGGGATCTTCCGCGTCATCGGCCAACCGAATCTCAATCTGCAAGTGGACCGCGAGGCCGCGGCGCGCTTCGGCATCAACGTGAACGACATCCAGGACGCGATCCAGACCGCGGTCGGCTCGACTGCGCTCACGCAGGTGCAGCAAGGCGAGGCACGCTTCGACGTCACGCTGCGCTACCAGCAGCAATATCGCGATACGCAGGAAGCCATTGAGAATGTCCGCCTGCTGGCTCCGTCGGGCGAGCGCGTATCACTGGCGCAACTGACGCACGTGACCACCGACGACGGCGCGGAAGAGATCTATCGCGAAGGCGGTCAGCGCTATATTGCCATCAAGTATTCGGTGCGCGGGCGCGACCTGGGATCGACAGTCGAAGAAGCCATCTCCCGCGTACAGCACAACGTGCAACTGCCCAGCGGCTACCACCTGGAGTGGGCCGGCGAATACGCCAGCCAGAAGCGCGCCGACCAGCGCATGGCCATTATTGTTCCTCTCACGATCATGGTGATTTTCGGCATTCTCTACACCATGTTCCGCTCCTTCAAGTGGGCCATGCTGATTTTGATCAGCGTGGGCATGGCATCGATCGGCGGGCCGCTGGCATTGTTCCTCACGGGCACTAATTTTTCGGTGTCTTCGGCGGTCGGCTTCCTCGCGCTTTTCGGAGTCTCCGTGCAGGTGGGCGTGATCATGATCGAGTTCATCAATCAACTCAGGGCGCGCGGCAACACCATCGAAGAAGCGGCTGTCGAGGGCGCGGTACTGCGCTTGCGGCCCATCATGATGACCATGCTGGTGGCTACGCTCGGGCTGCTTCCCGCCGCGGTTTCACATGCCATCGGATCCGACTCACAGCGGCCCTTCGCGATTGTGATTGTGGGCGGGTTGCTAGCCAATCTGGTGATCAGCATCTTCCTGCTACCCACTCTTTACGTTTGGGCCGCGCGCGAAGACGACGTTCTGCCCCCAGCCGAAGAGGCGCCGGATGTTTGATCCGCATCAACGGTCCAGTGGTCAGACCTCCCATTGACAAGGGCAGTTGCGCTGGGATAGAAACCAGACCATGCCGTCCCATAGTCGATTCCTGCTCTTTCTGCTCCTGGCTTCGCTTGTTGCCCTGGGCCTTCCCTCCACTTCCTCCGCCAAAGTGATTGGCATGAACGTAATCGCCAAGCCCGTGAATCGCGAACGCATCGCGACCTTGCCGAAGAAACAGCAGAAGGCTTGGCTGGAGTATCTGGAGCGGTCGGAGAAACAGAAAGCCATCGACAAGCAGACGCTGGCTGACGAGCAAAAAGCCGCGGGCAACACCAGTCCCAAACATGCCTCAGGTGGCCGCGGCATGTTTGCCCTGCGCGGAGATCATCCGGCAGAGTGGTTCGCGAGCGACGAAGCGCTCAAGGATGCGCGCAACATCATCACATGGCAGGTGGCAGACGGCGGCTGGAGCAAGAACATTGACATGGTGACGAAGCCGCGCGCTCCGGGCGACCTCTACGACGCCGACAACGAGAACCGCTTCCCCGATCTGGCCGATTTCGACAAGCCGGTGGATCCCAGCTGGCACTACATCGCCACGCTCGACAATGACTCGACGTGGATGCAGATCCGCTTCCTGGCGCGGGTCGCTACGGCGCTGCTGGCGGCGCATCGCGATGCCGACGCCGCGCCCATTTGCGCATCCGTCCAGCGGGGCGTGGAGTACCTGCTCGATTCCGAGTATCCCAATGGCGGCTGGCCGCAGGTGTGGCCGCTCGAGGGGACGTACCATGACACCATCACCATCAACGACGACGCCATGACGCACGCCGTGGAGATTCTGCACGATGTGGCCGAGGGCGCGCCGGATTACAAGTTTCTGCCGGCCGCCATGGCGAAGCGTGCAGGACCGGCCGCGCAACGCGGCATCGACTGCCTGCTGAAGTTACAGATTACGGAAAACGGCGTGAAGACGGCGTGGGCGCAGCAGTACGATGCGCTGACCCTGGAGCCAACTTCGGCGCGCAATTACGAAATGGGTTCGCTGACCAGCGACGAGAGCTTTCCGGTGGTGCAGTTCTTCATGAGCCTGCCCGATCCGACTCCTGCGGAGGTTGCCGCGGTGCATGCGGCGTGCGCGTGGTTCGTGAAGGTGGAGATTTTTGGGTTCCGCTACGGCAGCGGGAACTTCATGGCCGACCGGTCGAGTGCCGGAGGGCGCAAGCTGGTGGCTGTGGAGGGCGCTGGGCCCATCTGGTCGCGGTACTACCAGATCGGGACTGACAAACCAATTTTTGGCGATCGCGACAAGACCATCCACGACGACGTGAACGACCTGAGCCTGGAGCGGCGCAACGGATATTCCTGGTACAACGCCGAAGGCGTTGCCGTGTTGAACGCATACAAAACATGGGCGCAGACTCATCCGCAATAATCAATGCAGGATGATGGCAAAGAAACAAGACGCGGCGGGGAGCGAGATGCGCATGCGCGTGGCCGCGGCCATCGATCGGCCGCATCTGATCCGGCTTATTAACGCCGCATTTTCCGTTGAGACATTTCTCGAAGGCACTCGCACCGACCACCGGCGGCTTGCGGCCATGATGGCCAAGGGCTGCATTTTGATGGCCGAGAATGGCGAAGGGCGACTGCTGGCCTCGGTGTACGTGGAGCGGCGCGGCAAGCGCGGCTACCTGGGCATGCCTGGCAGTAGATCCCGCACGACAGCGCGAAGGCCTGGGGCGCCGCATGGTGGAAGCGGCGGAGAATCGTTTTCGCGAGCAGGGATGTGAAGCCGTGGATATTACTGTGCTGAGCTTGCGGACGGAATTGCCGCCTCTCTATCGGCGCCTGGGCTATGCGGAGACGGGGATCGAAGCATTCAAGACCTCACAGACGCTGCGGCCGGGAATGGAGTGCCATTGCATTGTGATGTCGAAGCGGCTATAAGGGTGCTGCCCGGTTCTTTCTGATTTTCGCGGGCGAGGCAAGAACGATGCGAGGTTGGATACTGCTACTGCTGTTCGCGGCCACGACGCTTTCCGCGCGGGCTGCGCAGCGCGTGACGGTTGCGGAGTTGCAGCAGTTCCTGACCGCGCAATATGCGACACACAAAAGCGATGGCTGGATCGCCGAGCATCTGGGCAACATGGAACTAAGCGAGCAGTTGACCGGTCCCACGCTGGACCGGATCACGGCGGACCTGAAGCCCGAAAAGAAAACGGCGCAGGCATTGCAACTACTTGCAGACCAGTCTGCATTTCTTGAGCCGCCGGCAAGCGAAATCCCCGATAAACCCAAGCCGGAGGTGGCCGAGCAGTTGCGGCTGTTTCAGGGGGCGATCCATTTTGCGTCGGTAACGATCGAAAACCTGCCGGATTTCCTGGCGACGCGAAACACGTACACCTTCGATAACTCCGTCGTCACCATGACAACAGACGCCAGCCGTACGGGCATCTCGGCGCATGGACCGCTTCATGCAAACGGGGAATACAGCCGCCAGATCACCTTCCGCGACGGCGCCGAAGTGATGCTGGATGCAGCGGCCCAGGACAAGCAGGAAAAGCACGGTGAGGCGCCGCCGGGACTCGTGTCCTACGGAGAGTTTGGCCCGTTTCTCGTAACCATCCTGAGCGACTCCGCCAAGGGCCGGGTGGTATGGAGCCATTGGGAACAGACCCGCAGCGGATTGGCGGCCGTCCTCGAGTACGAAATTCCGCAGCAGGCTTCCCATTACGCGGTGAATTACTGCTGCGCACTGTTTGTGCCGCTTCTCGCGGCGGGCGGCGGACGGCAAAATACAAACGTCGCAAATGCTTCAGGAGATTTTCACGATACCCCCGGCTATCACGGGTATCTCTATCTCGACTCTCAAACGGGCGCGGTATTGCGGGTAACTCTGGAAGCCGAGATGAAGACCGACGACCCCTTGTCTCGCGTGGCCGAATCGGTGGCGTACGGGCCAGTCGCGATTGGCGAGAAGAACTATCTTTGCCCGGTGCGGAGCACGGCTCTGATGGTTGTCCGCGCATGGCGCGAAGGGGAAACGAGCATGGTGGAGTTGAACGAAGTGACCTTCACGAACTATCACCGCTTTGGCTCGAACGCCCACATCCTCTCAACAACGCCCGAGCCTTAGCTTCGCTGCTTATGGTGCCTTGGCCACGGGCGCGTGCAGATAGCGGCTGGCGAAATCGATGAAGGTGGGCCAGTTGGGCGCGGGTGTGTGGCCGCCGGTGTGCTGGCGGAAACCCAAATCGCCTGTGATGAGCGCGGTTTCGATGGGAGGAAACTCCGTGGTTCCCAGATCTTTCTTGCCCAGCAGCGTATACACCGGACCGGCGGCAACGGCGGCAAGGAATGAGCCCTCAGCATCGGCCCAGCCGTCGCCTTTTGTCGCGCCGCCGCCGATGAACACCGGGCGTGGCGCGCAGAGCGCGATCAGCTCGTGCGCGTCGACGGGAAGATCTGCCACCGTGAGCGGGCCGTCGTATTTGAGAAAGTTTCCGACCATCCAGTGATACTCGTTTGTGCCGGCGATGTTGCCGATCTCTTCGCCGAAGTGATGGCGATAGAGCTTGGAGCCAGCCTCGCCGGAAGAACTGATGTAGCCGATGGCAAAACGCGGATCGTACGCCATCGTCACAAGCGCCGCCTTGCCATAACGCGAGTGGCCCGTAATGCCCACCTGGCCCGCATCCACTGCGGGATCGGTCGCCAGATAATCGAGGGCGCGGCTGGCGCCCCACGCCCAAGCGCGCAACGCACCCCAGTCATCGAGCCCGCGCGGCTGGCCCTTATTGGCGAGCCCGATGATGCCCTGCGTGAGCCCGGCGCCGTTGTCAGGCTGAACGCTGGTGGGAACGTACTCCGCATACCCCCAGCCACGCGCCAAAAGCTGCTGTTGCCACGTCGGTCCCTGGTTGGCGCCGGTAGCCATCTCGGGGATCGAGCGCGCGATGGCGGCCATGAATTGGCGGCTGAAAGTGAGCTCGATGATCACGGGAACCGGGCCCTTGGCGTTGGCCGGCGTGGTCAGCGTCAGATCGATGTCGACGTTGATCGCCGGATCGCTCGCGTTATCGACATGGCCGACGAGCTTTTTCGTGATCACGGGAATGTCGCCGTTCTTTTCCTGCGTGGTGCTCACGACCTTCCACGTAACGGCAGGCAGATGCGCGGGCACGCGACCGAGGATTTCGCGGTCGAAGAGCTCGACGATCTGGGGACGGCGCTGCTTCCACCAGACTTTGCCGGAGGTGACGCGCTTGCCGTTGTTCAAAAGCAGCGGATCGGGCAGATTGGGGTAGATGTTGGCTTTGGACTCGTCATAATTGGCGGGATTGGGGCCGTTGGCGCTGCCGCTGGCACCGGGGCGAAGCTCTTTGATACCGAGCAGGTCCATCGTGCGCTGATGGTCCTTTTCTGAAGCGGCCTGGATGGCCAGTTGCTCGGGCGTGGGTGCGGGGCGCGGCGGAGGAGGCGGCGCAGGAGCTGTTTGCGCGGGCAGCCAGGGTGCGGCGCAGAAGGCCAGCGCGACAGCCATGACAGCGATTTTGCAGGGGTTCGTGGGTCGAAGCATGTGCCGCCTCATTCCAGAGAGTTTCCCAACTTGAAACCGGGAACGGCACCAAGCATATCGATTTACTAGAGCATCGGGCAAGCGCGTGTTGGGCTATGCGACGGACGATGGGACGGGAGACGGGCACACTGGCTGCGGATTCCCATTCAAGACGGGGCGCATTCTGTCGATAGAACCAATGAGTTCGCAATGTACGCGCCGCGCGTGCGCAACCGCGGCTCCAAGTCAGGCGGGTGACCCCAATCTGCGGCCCCGGCATGTGGAACCCAAATCTATTGCCGGGGCTGCCCGCCTGTCCTCCAATTGTCAGCTCCCTGCTGATCCCGCAATACCCTCCGCGGCGACCTGTCGCTCCGCCCTCTTTTCATTTCCTTTACGCATTTCCTGTCGCACACCGCGTGTACAGTTATTCTGGAATTGCAACCGGCGTGGCAGAGCGCGCGCCATCCCAGGGTCCGCATCCCATCGAGATAAGAAAAAGGGAGAGAAACAGGCATGAGCGCGGTAAAGTACGACCTGATCGTGATCGGTTCCGGGCCCGCAGGCCAAAGAGCCGCCGTGGCCGCTGCCAAGATGGGCAAGCGCGTGGCCGTGGTGGAGGCCCGGCAAATGGTAGGCGGCGTCTGCATCAATACCGGCACCATCCCTTCCAAAACCATGCGCGAGGCGGTGCTGCATCTTTCCGGCTACAACTACCGCTCGGTGTACGGCGTGAACTACCGGGTGAAGGAACGGATCACCATGGCGGACCTCGCCTTCCGGGTGCAGGCGGTGATCAAAACGGAAGTCGACGTGACCGAAGCGCAACTCTCCCGCAATGGCATCGACGTAGTGCATGGCATCGCCAGCTTCATCGATCCCCACCACGTGCGGGTAGAAGGCGTACAGACCGATGCGACGCTGGAGGGCGACCGCATCATCATTGCCGTGGGCACTAAACCTGCGGTGTCGGACAAAGTGCCGGTCAACGGCAAGACCATCGTCAACAGCGACCAGATTCTGGGCCTGGAGTGCCTGCCCCGAACGTTGGTTGTGGTGGGCGGCGGCGTGGTGGGCGTGGAATACGCGTGCATGTTTGCCGTGCTGGGCGTGCGCGTGACGCTGATCGAAAAGCGCAACCGGCTGCTGGAGTTTGCCGATCAGGAGATTATCGAGGCGCTCAGCTACCATCTGCGCGACATGCGCGTGACCATGCGCCTGGGCGAGGAAGTGGAAAGTGTGGAGGAACCGGCTCCGGGCACGGTCGTGGCCAATCTGGAGAGCAAGAAGAAGGTTTCCGGCGACGCGCTGCTGTATGCAGTGGGTCGCCAGGGAAACGTGGACGACCTGAACCTGGCTGCTGCCGGCCTCGAAGCCGACAAGCGCGGCCGCATCGCCGTGAACGAGAACTACCAGACCAAGGTGGAGCATATTTATGCGGCGGGCGACGTGGTGGGCTTTCCGTCGCTGGCCTCGGTGTCAATGGAGCAGGGACGCGTCGCCGCATCGCACGCGTTCAACGACCATGCGGCTTCCTCCAATCCCAGCTTTTACCCTTACGGGATCTACACCATCCCGGAGATCAGCTTCATTGGCAAAACCGAGGAACAGTTGACGGGCGAAGACGTGCCCTACGAAGTGGGCATGGCGTATTACCGCGAGGTGGCGCGCGGGCAAATTCGTGGCGACACCACAGGGCGGCTCAAGCTCATCTTCCACCGCGACACGCTCAAGCTGCTGGGCGTTCATATCATCGGCGAAGAAGCCAGCGAGTTGGTGCACATCGGCCAGGCGGTCATGACGCTCGACGGCACTATGAATTATTTCATCGACACGGTCTTCAATTACCCCACGCTGGCGGAGTGCTACAAGGTGGCCGCGTTCAATGGGCTGGGGCGCTTGCACAAGTATCAGACGGAGTAGACCGAGCGGGCACGAATTACTTTCTTCACTTATTTCACTCTTTTCAATTCTTCACTGCTCGCGGCTCTTCCCCTGGAGGGTGCTATGACAACGGCGATCGGCGTGGTCATCACAGACCATATCGCGGCCGCAAGGCTGGAGGAGCTGCAGCCGGCCGGAAAAGTGCTGCGTTATCCCGCCGACCCGGATACGGTGGAAGCGCTGGAGGCGATTCCCCACAGCGAATTGGTCGATCTTCTAGCCGAGCAAATTGCAAGCCTTGTGGGCGGCAAAGCTTCGCCGGGCAAGGCAGACGCTTGCAAGATTGATCCAGGCAAGACAGACCCAGGCAAGACGGACTCGGTCAAGACGAACCCCGGCGTGACCGATTCGATTGCCGCGATCGGTGTAGCCGTTCCCGGCTTCGTGCGCTCGGGCGTGGTCGAGGAGTCACCCAATCTGCCGCAGATGAAGGGCGTGCGGTTGGCGGAACTGCTGACCTCGGCACTCGCCGAGCGCGGTATCGCAGCCCCGGTGTATATCGCCAATGACGCCGACGCTGTGGCCGCGGGAGTAGCTGCCACGCACGATCGGCTCGACAAGCTTACCCGCGTGTGGACCATCGGCAACGGCATTGGCTACGGGCGCTGGCCGCACGCCGAGGGTGTGTGGGAAGGTGGGCATATCACGGTGACGCTCGACCCCAAGGAGCGCTACTGCGGATGCGGCGGCAGCGGGCATCTCGAGGGCATCGTGGGCTATCGCGCCATGCGCATGCGCTTTCTCGACCTGGAGCCCGAAGAAGTGTTTGCCAACGCCCGAAATGGCGACATGCGCTGCCGCAAGTTTGTGGACCTGTGGCACCGCGCGCTGGCCGCCGCGACTGCTTCGTTCATTCACCTAGCAGGGCCGGGGCGCTTTTACTTCACCGGAAAGAATGTGGGATTTCTGGAGCTGCCGCTGCTGCGCAGCCACCTGGAAACCATGGTCCGGATGACCCCGCTGCAAAGCTTCTCGCTGGAAATCCTGCCTCCGAACGACGAAACCGCGCTGATCGGCGCCGGCGTGAGCGCGTTGCGGGCGGTAAAACAGTGATCAGTGGTCAGTGGTCAGTGATCAGGCAAAGCGGGGCGGGGACGCAATTCATTGGGGCCTAAGGAGCGATGCGCTTCTTAAGCCCCCGTAGATTGGTTTGTGTTCTCTTTCCCGCCGATCAGCGCTTCCGCAAGTACGTCATCGACAACCGATCGTGCCAGGTAAGGCCGTCGTCATCGAACAGCGCCCACACCACTCCCAGTCCAAGCGGCAATACCGACAGCAGCAGCGAAAGCATGCGCCCCCAGCGTTGCCCGCAGGTAGTCGTGTGACCTGAGAATGTGCTGAGCTCGATGCCGGCATATTTCATTCCGGGCGTCGCGCGCGCCAGAGTCATGAAGCATACGTGATAAGCGACGCCAATGACCAGCAGCGCAATCGCGGCGCCGAATTCCACCGCGCGCACGCCTGGCAGTTCGCTGAAGTTGGGCGCAGCCAGCATGGCAGCGGCCACCAGCGCGGCGGCGATCAACGTGCCATCAACCACAGTGGCCAGTAGGCGCCGGCTCATGGGCGCAGGCTCGATTTCGGGCGCCAGCGCGGTCCTGGGCGTGGACTCATCGAAGAACTGATCGACGAACACCCGCCGAGGCTCCGCTTCGAGATCCACGATTGGAAGCACAGCGTCGAGATCCATGGTTTGAGGCAAAGCGTCGAAGTTCATGGTTGGAGGCAAAGCCTCCAGGGTCATGGCCGACCATTCGGTACGCATCCATGTCGGCGCTACTGCAGAGTCCACGACGGCCGGCGCGGGCTCAATGGAGATGGCGGCCGGATCGACTTCAAAGATGCTCAACTGAGGTGCGGATTCCGTCTCAGCCAGGGGACCTTCCGCTCGCCGCGGACGCGCCCTGCGCGTCGCGATCATCTCTCGCGGAAATTCGATCAGGTTGGCGTAAATGGGCTGAACTAATTCGGCGGACTGAACCGATTCGCCAGGCTCACCGACGTGTGCCTCCATGATGGACGAGCGATTGGAACGAGACGGGCCGTCATAGGATCCGGCTTCATCCGGTTGCGCGTCGGTTTCCAGTTCCCACGCGGGCGCAACCGCCGCTTCCGCGTGGATGGGGGTCCGCTGCGCCAGCTTTTGCTGCGGCGGAACAGCCACGGGCGTGCCGTGGCGCTCGGAGATCGGCTCGGGCTGCCACGCAGGCTCAGCCGCGGTGGCAGCTTCAAGCCCGTCGAGAACATACTGAAAGGCGGCGTGCGCCTCTTGTGCCGCTTTTGAGGCGGCCTCAGCAGCATGTACTGCGGCGCGCGCCTCGCGGGTGAGCATTTCGTTATAGCTGGGTGCAATGGCGTAACGCGCGGCCACCCTCGCGGCAGCCTGGGCAGCCCGGCTGCCACGCGCGTGCCGGATTTCAACGGGCGCGGCGGTCTCTGTTTCCGAAGTCGTCTTGCGGCTCACGTGTGCGGCTACGCGGCGATTGACTTCCTGCTTCCACTCGGGGAAAAGAACTGCGGAATGTAATGATGTGCTCAACGCTCTTATATCCCTCCTGCTGCGGCGGGCCGTTCCCGGCTCACGCGCATGATGTAGTCCGCACTGCAACCCGAAATCGGGACAACGCAGACATTACTCAAAGACCAAGGAAAGGGGCTTGCGGACAAAGACGGGCTTGCCCAGTGAAGAGGGCTCGTGACCGTGCGGTCAACCCGGCTTGTGCAGTTACCAGAGCGAGAGGAATGCGTCCCATTGAATGCGGCTGGCTTTGCTATGCTGAGCCTTACACCGGTCTGAGTCAGGGATGCGTCCTCGTTATTTAGTATGTATCACTCTGCTGGCTGCCTGTCACCTGCAACTGGGCGCACAGGCCCCGCAAGTGTTGACCAACGTGGCACCTGCGTCGCAACGTGGGACGAGCGCCGCGGAGACCCCCGGTGCGCCTTCTGCCGCGGAACTTCCCGACGACCCCGGCCAGGAGCTGATGCCACAAGCCGTGCCGGAACCAGCGCCTGAGACGGGAACTCCCGTGGAATGGGAGGCGCAACACCAGAACTGGGCCGGCGATACGCTGACCCTCACTGGCGACGTGGTGGTGCACTACCGCGATTACGTGATTCGCGCGGATAGCGCGACCTACAACCGGACAACCACCGAGCTCGAAGCCGACGGCCATCTGCAGATGACCGGCGGGCCCAATGACGTGTTCATCAACGCCTCGCACGGCGACATGCGGCTCAACATGCATACCGCGCGCTTCTACAACGTGAACGGGTCGCAGGGCGTGCGCGCCATGGGGCGCACGGTGGTGTACTCCATTCCGAACCCGCTGCTGTTCTCGGGCCGGGTACTGCTCCAGACCGGCGAGGGCCGCTACCGCATCGTCGACGGCTCCATCACCAACTGCCGGCTGCCCCACCCCGACTGGCGGATTATTGCGCACTCCATCAACCTGGACGACGAAAAGGCATCAACCGCGAATGCGTTCTTTGAGTTTCTCGGCATCCCGATGTTTTATTTTCCCTATCTGCACCATCCGGCCAACGATACCGGCCGGACAAGCGGACTGCTGACGCCGGTAATCAGCAACGGGTCGTCGATTCGCGGCTACACGCTGGGCGAGCAGATGTACTGGGCCATCAATCGCAGCATGGATATGGTGGTGGGCGCGGAGTACTTCAGCAAGCGCGGCTGGGCGCCTAACGGCGATTTCCGTTACAAAGGGCAGGGGCTCGACCAACTGACTGCGCGCTGGAACGCGCTGCTCGACCGTGGCGTCGAAGAGCCAGTGACCGTATCGACGGCTCATCCCAGCGGCTACGAGCTGGTGAATCAGGGTGGAGTCGATGTGAACGTACTGGGGCGCAAGGATTTTTCTCCCAACACGCGTGTTGCCGGCACCATGGAATACCTGTCGAGCTACGTGTACCGGCTGGTCTTCGACGATAACTACGCGCAAGCCATCAGCTCCCAGGTGGCGAGCGACGTGGTGTTCACCCATAACCACCGCGGAATGGTGCCTTCAGTATGGCTTGACCGATTTGAATCCTTCGCCAGCACGAACAATGGCAACGAAGTTAGGATTCTGCACCTGCCGCTGATTCGCTACGACGTGCTGGACCGGCCGCTGGGCAGTGGGCTGCTCTATTGGGGACTGGGATCGTCGCTCGGCTACCTGAACCGCTCCGAGCCGTTCTTCCACTCGCGCAACGTGGGAAGGATCGACTTCTATCCGCATCTTTCCATGCCCTTGTCGGGCGGCGGATGGAGCTTCCTGCCTGAAGTGGCGCTGCGCGACACCGGGTATACCATCAGCCAGACGCCCAGGCTCACTGGCCCGTTCACCACGCCCGTGGTCAGCCACAGCGCGCTCAACCGCGCCGATCTCGAGGCCTCCATCGACATCCGTCCGCCCGCGCTGGAAAGGGATTACGAGTTTCCCTTCTGGAACCGGGAACTGCGCCACGTGATCGAGCCGGAACTGAACTACCGGTATGTGGGCGGAATCGGTGCCAAGGCCCAGAACGTACTCCTGTTCGATACCGCGGACATCGCCAGCAACGTGAATGAGGCCGGATTCTCGCTTACGCAGCGGTTCTATGTGCGGCCGACGGGCGGAAAAGGGTGCGGCACAAGCGACCAGGATGGCGAAAACAGTTCCGACGCCGGCGGCGGCTCCGACGCGGCGAAGACCGGCGACTGCCCGAGCGCGCCGCGCGAGTGGGCCACCTGGGAGATCGCGCAGGAGTACTTTATCAATTCGAATTTTGGCGGAGCTCTCATTCAGGGCCGGCGCAACGTGTTCGATGCCACGCTGGACCTGATGGCGCCGACATTCCTCACTTCGCCGCGCAACATTGCGCCGATTACCTCGCGCATGCGCTTCGAGGCCATCGACAATTTGCGCATCCAGTGGGACCTGGCGTACGACACCATCGCCGGACAGTTTTCGGCGGACAACGTGTTCGCGGGCTACAGTTTTGGCCGCACCACGTTGGGCATAGGGCATGCCCTGCTGAATGCCGTGGACGACCAGGTGACGAACGGCACCACGCCTACTACTCCCGCCACTTTCACTACACTCAAGAGCCAGCAGGTGCAACCCTTCCTGGAATTCGGCAAACCCAGCGGCAGCGGGCTCAACCTGGCCGTGAATGGCGGCTATGACTTTGTGCAGCACGAGGTGCAGTACGGCGGCGTGCAGGCGGTTTACAACTGGAACTGCTGCGGCCTGACCCTAGGGTACCGGCGCTTCGAACTGGGCACAGTGGGCTCAACGAGCCGCGACGAGACCCAGTGGCTCTACAGCTTCACCCTGGCCAACTTTGGAGCGGTGGGCGACATCCGCCGTTCCAACTCGGTGTTCCGCGATCCCATGTTGCCGCCGGCGTATTAAAGACAGGGAATAGGGAGTAGCCAGTAGGGAATAGAGAAAGACCTTTCGCTGCTGGATGCGTCCTACTCCCGATTGGCTACTCCCTACTCCCTGCTCTGGAGTATCCTTTCCTGAGGAGAAATCAACTTGGCAAATGCTCGTTTCTTAGCCGGACTGCTGCTTCTTGGTCTGACTATTGGCTGTAAAGCACAAACACCGCCCGCCGCGCCCGATCCCGCGCTCAATCATCGCATCGATATTCTGGTTCGCTCGGAATTCGACCTGCCCGCGGACGTTACGTTGAATATTGGCGCACGCAAGCCCAGCCAATTTACGGGCTACGAAACGCTGCCGATCACCATTACGCACAACGGCAAGGCGCAGGAGTTCGACTTTCTGATTTCGGATGACAACACCAAGCTCATGCACATGGATACGCTGGACCTGACGAAGGATCCAGCGGACGCTATTTCCATCGCGGGGCGCCCCATCCGGGGCAATTCGGCCGCCAAGGTTACGGTGATCAACTTCGACGATCTGGAATGCCCGTATTGCGCGCGCATGCAACAGGAGCTGTTCCCGGCCACCATGGACCGCTACAAGAACCTGGTGCGGTACGTCTACAAGGACGATCCGCTCACAGACCTGCATCCCTGGGCCATGCACGCCGCCGTGGATGCGAACTGCCTGGCCGCGCAGAGCGGCACGGTGTACTGGGCCTACGTGGACTATCTGCACGCCCACGGGGACGAGGTTACCGGTGATCAGCGCGACGTGACCAAGAGCTTTGCCACGCTGGACCGCATTGCACGGCAGGAAGCCACGGTAAGCAAACTGGACGAGACCGCGCTCGACGCCTGCATGGCCAAGCAGGATGAGACGCAGATCCAAGAGTCAGTAAAACTGGCTAACACTCTGGGGATCGATGGAACGCCCGCGCTCTATGTAAACGGTGAAAAGATCAACGGCGGCGCCGTGCCAGAGGATCAGCTTTGGATGGTCATCGACCGCGCCTTGCGCTCTGTGGGCGAAGTACCGCCGCCCGCGCCGGCTGCAACGGGCCAGAGCGGCGGTCAGTAACCCAAATAGGGCTACCCCCGGGCCGGTAAGGGGATTTATCCTTGATTGCCGGGGTTTTTTCGAAGGCCCCCAGGAGATATCAGCTTGCAAGTCTCATTTAGTTTTCCCGCGCGTTCTCATATTGCTGCGGTACTGTTCGTTAGCGGCGTCCTTTCTTTCGCCGTCGCCGGATGCCATCGCTCGCCCTCAGCGGACGTGGTGGCCACGGTCAATGGCAAGGAGATTGCGCGCGCGGAACTTGAGCGGAATTACCAGATCCAGCTGGGTGACAATCCCCAGAAGCCGTCGGACCAGGAGGCGGACATCCTGCGGCTCAATGTCCTGCAGAAGATGATCCTCTCCGAGATTGAGCAACAGCAGGCGGCCAAGCTGAATCTGACGGCCAGCGATGAAGACGTGAATGCGAAGCTCACCGAAATCAAAGCTCCATACACCGAGGATCAGTTCTACAACCTGCTCAAGCAGCGCAACATGTCGCTGGACGACCTGAAACGCGACATCCGGCGGAATTTGACCGAAACCAAGCTCCTCAATAAAGAGATTGAGTCGAAGATCAATATCACCGATCAGCAGATTAAGGACTTTTACGAAGCGCACAAGGCGGACTTCGACCTGGTTGAGCCGACCTATCATCTGGCGCAGATCGTGGTGACCACCGCACCCACTGCTCCCAATGGCAATCAACCCGGAAAGCCGGGCGGCGATGCCGAAGCGAAACGGCGCATCGATGCCGCACACACGCAACTGGTGAGCGGCGTGGATTTCGCGACCGTGGCAATGAGTATTTCAGAAGATCCCAATTCGGCGGCGAACGGCGGTGATGTCGGCTTTGCGCGCGAGTCGCAAGTGAAGGCCGATCCCGCGATGTTCGCGGCGATCAGCAATTTGAAGCCGGGGCAGTTCACCGATGTGATTCCGGAATATGATCCGAGCCACAAGATTGCCGGTTACGTCATTTACCGGTTGCTTGCGCGCGAACCGGCTGGCCAGCGCGAGCTGAACGATCCCCGCGTGCAGCAGGCCATTCATCAGCAGCTCCACGATAACCAGCAACAGCTTTTGCGGACCGCGTACCTGGAGACGCTGCAGGACGACGCGCGCGTGCGCAACTATCTCGCCGAGGAAATCCTGAAGAAGGGCGCACAGTAGCGCGCGAGATTCCGCGACACGTTTTATTGCCCGTGCTTTCCCGGGTCTCAGAATCGAGATCCTTCACCCCATGGACTTGGACCTGTCCATGGGGACCCCGAACCCGGGGCACCCCTTCATCCAGTAGGTTTTCAGAACTGCGCTTCGACGCTCGCGCCCGTGTACTGGATGGTCTTGTCTGGCGATGCGGTCGCATCCCCGCCCACGCCGCGCCCGGCGGAAACCATCACCACGTTGAACGTGTGCCTGGCAGCCATGCCGGGATAGCTTCCCTGGCGCGCGCTCAGCGTGAGCGTGTGTGTGGCATCATTCCAATGGATCGGGATGGTGGCGTGCGCGCCGCGCTCGTAGTCGTAGCCATCGCCCGCATCTTCGTACAGCGTAAAGTCGCCATCGGCTCCGGGATAGATGCGGAGCTCGATTGGATCCGTGGCCTGGCCGGCGTATTCGATGTCCGGGCCGAAAGGCAGGATCGATCCTGCGCGGACGGAGAGAGGGATGCGGTCGAGCGGAGCGTCGACGTAAACCGTTGCCCCACCTTCGTCATGCATTCCGGTCCAAAAATCGTACCAGCGCGTGCCGGCCGGGAGGTAAAGCGTGCGTTGTTTCGCGCCCTCGGTCAGCACCGGGCTCACTAGTAGCGCAGGCCCAAACATAAACTGGTCGCCAATCTCCCAAGTCGCGGGATCCTGGCGGAAATCCATTACCAGTGGCCGCTGGATGGTGTAGTCATCGCTCGTAACCTTCCACGCCAGCGAATAGACGTAAGGGAGCAGCCGGTAGCGCAGGCGGTCGACGGCCAGCAGCGCGGGAAAGACCTTGTCATAGGTCCATAGCTCGTTCGAATCGCGATGGCCGTGCGTGCGGAAGACGGGACAGAAGGCGCCGTACTCGAACCAGCGTGCGTAGAGCTCCTGATAGGCGGGCTGGGAGGATTGTCCGGTAAACAGCGGATGGTAGCCGCCGATATCCGTCGTCCAGTAGGGATAACCGGAGAGCGCGAAGTTGAGACCCGCCGGCACCTGGCGGCGCAGCGCCCACCAGCTGCTGTACACATCGCCGGACCAAACCGCGGCACCGTTGCGCTGCTGGCCCGCGAAGGCGCTACGCGTGAGCAGAAAGACACGCTTGTTCGAGTCGGCCTGCTTCCAGCGCTCCTGGACGTCGCCGGTGTGCAGGAAGGGAAAGATGTTGGTGTATTCCAGGCCGGGACCGATGTGGAGCTGCTTATCGCGCAGGATGGCGTCGCCGCTGTGCGGCCATTCCTCCTCGGGCTCGGAGCTGTCGAGCCAGAAGGCATCCCACCCCTGGGCGAAGAGCTTGCCCACAAACTGATTCCAGAAAAAGTCGGCGGCCGCAGGATTGGAAGGATCGTAAATCTGCGCGGGGGAGACATCGAAGCCCTTCGCCACGATCTGCTTAAAGTTTTCCGCGGTCGCATCCATCATGGCCCACGCGGAGATCATGGCATGCACGTGCTCGTCGTGGAGGGTCTTCAACTCTGCGGGTACATCGGTATATCCGGAATTGAAGATGGGGTCGCCTTTGCCGCCTTCCTTCCACCAGTACCAGTCCTGCACGATCGCATCCATGGGAATGTGCCGGGAACGGTACTGGGCCGCAATGGAGAGGATTTCGGATTGGGTTTTATAACGATCCTTAGATTGAAAAAGTCCGTAAGCCCACTCCGGAAACAGCGGCGCATGGCCAGTCATGGAGCGGTATTGATGGAGGATCGCGTCCATCTGCGGGCCGTAGAGAACGTAGTAGTCAATTTGCGGCGCGGCCATCGACTCCAGGTTCAACTCCAGCGGAAAGCGGTTGTCGATGTAGCTGAAGGAAGCGGTGTTCCAAAAAATGGCGTAGCCTTTGCTCGAAACCAGGAGCGGGATGGCGATGTCGGTGTTGTTCTGGCCGAGCTCGATGACGCTGCCGCGATAGTTGAACATGCCGTTCTGGTGCTGGCCTAGCCCGTACAACGCTTCGGTGGCATCGGGGCTGAAGCGGTCCTCGATGTGGTAGAGGCCCGATGCCTGGGACGGCATGTAGGTACGCGGAAGATTGCCTCTTTCCCGCACCAGCGTTTCGCCCGCGGCATTCTTGAAGGTCAGGTTGCCGTCGCGCTCGGACAACGTGACGACGAGACGGGACGTGGTGAGGGTCGTGACGCCGTTTGCCTGGCTGAATTGGAAGGGCGCGCCGGGACATGCGTCGGTCTTGGCCAAAAGCCACGGTTGCGCTTCGGCGGCGGCCGGGGCGTCCACGGGCCGCGACGTGACGTGGACGAGTGCATCGCCGCAAATCTCAACCTCGAGCGTTTCGCGCTCGTTGTGCGCGGTAAAGCCGACAGTGGATGGCGCGGTTTGCATGGCCGCGGGATGAGGCGCTGTTCCTGCTGGAGACTGCGCCTGCGCCCAGACAGCGCAGAACGGGAGACAGGCCGCAATCCACGCAATGCAGGCGGCGCGCACAAGCTTGATCAACGTACACCTCGGAAAGGAAAAGTTGCGGGGTTAAGAAAAACGGCCCCCGCGCAGGGCGGAGGCCGTTTGGTGTTCTTCTTGAGCGCACGCAGCGATCAATGCATCTGGCCGCTGTTGTCCATGGTAATGCCGCCAGGGCCGGCGTTTTTCTTCTCTTCGTTGGCCTTGCGCATATCCATCGCCTTGTGGGTCCAGTCCTCGGCCTTGGCCAGGTCATCCGCCACCGCGGCCGGGTTGCCGTAATCCACGTCCGCCTTGTTGCGGTAGATCAGGTTCAGATACTGCATGGCGTCGTCGTAGTTGGGGCGATTGTCGACGGCCATGGTCAGGTACTTCAGGCCTTCGTCGACCAGCGGCGCGTTTTCCTGCGCCAGCGGCTCCATCACCTTCTTGGGCGCCTTCACGTTGCCCTTGCCGTCGTCGTTCAGGCCTGCAGCCTGCAGCGCCGCCAACTTATTCTCATGCGCGCGGGTCCAGTCGATCACGCCGATGGTATAGGCCGCCTCAGGATCCTTGGGATCGTAGGCAAGAACCTTCTTCTGCCAGGTTTCGGCGTCGTCCAGATCCTTGATGCTGAAGTAAATGCCCGCGATCTCTTTCATGCTGTTCACGTCGTTGGGATTCTGCGCGAGAACCTGCTTGAAAATGTCCATCGCCTCATTGGCGGTCTTCAGATTGTCAGGCGTCGTCAGGCCGGGCACCACATTCTGCTCCAGCGCCTTGCCGAGGTACATCTTCGCCATAGGCAGATTGGGATCTAGTTCGGTAGCCTTCTGAAAATGCTCGACTGCCTCATCGTAGTGTCCGTTCTTAAAGGCCTCTACTCCCTTGTTTAACTGGTCACGGGCGGCAAGCTGGTTGCATCCGCTCATGGCAAGCACCATGCCGCTTAGAATCACCGCGAGCACCCAAAAACGTCCGCGTCCACTCATCTTCGTATCCTTCTCCTTCAGGCTTGGGCCCTCAAGGCCGCACCTGGAAATTCCAGCAACTGGTTGCAGTCGGGAGATACCGCAGCCAAGGTAGAAAAATTGTACTCTTCCCTACGTTCGGGTCTTGTGTCCCCGAACACGACCGCCTTACTGGCCGGCCTGAATCTTCGGCGTCATGATGCCGATGTGGTCCACGTTGGCGGCCCTGCCGATATCGATGACATCCGCGATGGCGGAGAAGTTCACATCGTCATCGCCCCTGACAAACATCACGCGCTCGGCGCGATTCGCGTAGATTTGCTGCAGTTGGTTCAGCAAATCTGCGTGCGCCACGTCGGTCTCGTTGATCTTGTACGCCGGAGGCTGGCCGGCGCGATACAGAACCTGAACCACGATGGTGCGGTCTTGGTTTTGCTGCTGCTGGGGATTCTTGGGCGGCTGAGGCACCAGCGCTTCGAGCCCCTTGGGGGTTACCGGCACGATGACCATGAAGATGATCAACAGCACCAGCAAAATATCGATCATAGGCGTGATATTGGGCTCGGACATGCTGCTGCCGCCACCACCCATAGACATTGCCATGGCTTAAATTCCTCGTTTCCTTAATATCGTTCAACCAGCAATCGCGGCGCGGAACTACTCCCCGCCGGCCTGATTGCCTTCGCGTTTCTGTGTCAACAGGTCCACGGTCTCCACGCCTGCGGTGCGCACATCGTCAATGGCGTCTTCGACCACTTTGAACTGGGCGCGGGCATCGGCACGGACAAAGATCGTCTTGTCGGTTTTGTCGGCGAGCTTGTCGCGCACCAGGCTACCGAGCTGCGCGGGATCGACCTTGTTCTGGCCGAGGTACACCGCACCGTCGCGAGTCACAGCGACTATGATGGCGTCTTCCTTGTCGGCATCGGGCATGGCGCTGGGATTCTGGACCTGTGCCAGATCGATGGCCACCTTGTTCTGCAACATCGGGGTGATGACCATGAAGATGATCAGCAGCACCAGCATCACGTCGACCATGGGTGTGACATTGATGTTGGAATTGACTTTCTTGCCTTCGTCGCGAACTGCTACTCCCATAATCGGGACTCCGTACGTCTGAATTTTTCTCCCCGGATGCACTCCGGGCCTAACCTGGATTCAAGCAGCCTGCGCGAGGAGTCAAATCGCCGGGCGGAAGAGCTTCAGTTCTTCCACCCGGCAGTATGCTCGCTCAAGCCGGCAGCCGTTTCGCAATTAGCGCTTGTGGCTCTGCTTGATGAAATAATCGACCAGTTCGCTCGAGGAGTTGTCCATTTCGACATCGAATGCCTCGACGCGCCCGGTGAAATAGTTGAACGCCATAACGGCAGGGACGGCCACGAGCAGGCCGAACGCCGTGGTGACCAGGGCCTCAGAAATACCGCCTGCGACGGCGCCGATACCCGCGATCTTCTGGGTGGCGATGGCGTCGAACGCGTGCAGAATGCCGATGACCGTTCCGAACAGGCCGACGAACGGCGCGGTGGCGCCGATGGTGGCCAGAACCGACAGTCCCCTCTTCAGCTTGGCGTGAACGATAGCCTCGGCGCGCTCCAAAGCGCGGCCGGCGCTGGCGATGGTTTCATCGGTCGGCTGACCCTGGGAGGAGCGGAACTCCTGCAAGCCAGCGGTTACGACCTCAGCCAGATGCGACTTCTTGTTGCGGTCGGCAATCTTGATGGCTTCTTCAAGCTTGCTGTCCTTCAGGGCGCCGGCAACCTTGGGCGCGAATTCGCGCGACTGCTTGCGGGCGGCAGAGAAGTAAAGGTAACGGTCGATCATGACGGCCAGGGACCATACCGACTCGATGAACAGGATGATGGCCACGGTCTTGGCCAACCATGCCATGTGCTGCCAGAGTTCCCAGGGGCTGAAGCCGACTGACTGACCCTCGTCCTGGAAGAATGCCAGGTTGTTGGCCATATGCGAAGCGAAATGTGCGAGCTGAGCGTGAATCACTGAATCGTTCCTCCTAAGGAGATTCTTTGGGACTGCAATGAATCCGACGCTGCGGATCCTGTAGGGAATGCGGCTCTCGAAGAATGCGCATTCGGTTCAAAAGCAGTGCTCCCTGCCAGGAAGCGGCAGGGAGCCGGAGATTGCGTTACCCACCCAGGGTAAAGATGACATTGACCGTGGTGTCGACCTCGACAGGCTCGTTGTTGAGCAGGTAAGGCCGGTAGCGCCACTGCATCACCGCGTCCCTAGCGGCCTGCTGCAACATTGCCGGCCCGCTGATGACGCGAAGGTTTTCAATCGTACCCTGTTTGGAGATCGTAGCCTGCAACACCACCGTACCGGAAACGCGCGCGGCCTTGGCGATGGGCGGATAAGTGGGCTGCGTCTTCTGAATGAGCATACCCACGGCTACGCCGGCGGAGATGTTGACCTTCTTGGGAGCCGCGGCCTGCACCTTGGGTGCGCTGCCGTTGCCGAACATGCTGCCCATCACGCCATTGTTGCCGCCCATGCCTTCCATGCCGGCGACGCCAAAGCTCGATGGCGGTGCTTCCTTCTCGGTCACCATCTGAATGTTATGCGGGATCTTGGTCGGCGCCGTGAGCTGATTGTTCATCATCTCCGACTGCACGTGCACGACGTGCACTTCAGGCGGCGGCGGTGGCGGTGGAGGCGGCGGAGGCGGCGGTGGCAGCGTCAACACCGTTGACATAAACGCCGCAGGCAGCGCCTCGGGATAGATCAGAGGAATCAGAATCAAGAGAATGAGGACCGCTGCATTGATGCCCCCCGTGACGAGCATCCAGCGACCACTCTTGGACTTGATCTTGTGCGCGGATTCGAATGTTGAATCTTCAAACATAGCCAGCCTCGGAATCGGGTTTGGTTACTACCATTTTAGACACCGCGGGAGGGGGAATTGTTCCCGTACTTAAAATTCCTTGCAAAGGAGCGAAACCACCTTACCAGAAGTGCATGATCTGCTGCAAAAGATGCTGCAGAACTGGTGCAATCCCCGCTCCCCGCGGTTTCCGCCGTTTGGCCCTTCCTGTATTCGGCGTTCCCCGCGATTCCTCCTATTGGGACACCCTCGAACCGCGTCCCGTTGCCTGTGGATGCGGGCGAAATGCGTGCCGCATACCTATCAATCTTCACTACTTTGCTCGTTTAGCAGCCGGAAGCGACGCGCCTTTTCCCTTGCCCGCCCGCCAATCCTGCCAGGCCACCAACATAGGTGCAGCCACGGCGATGGATGAGTACGTTCCTATCAGAATGCCCACAACCAGGGCAAACGAGAAGTCGTTCAGCACCTGGCCGCCAAAAATAAACAGCGCCAGCACCGTGAGAAAGGTCAGGCCCGATGTGAGCACGGTCCGGCTCAGGGTCTGGTTGATGCTGCGGTTCACCAGATCGGGGAGCGGCTCGCGACGGCTCAGGCGCAGATTCTCGCGGATGCGGTCGAAGACCACGATGGTATCGTTCATCGAGTAACCGATCAGGGTGAGAATGGCGGCGATGACGGTGAGCGAGATTTCGCGGCCGGTGAGGGCGAAAGCGCCCACCGTGATCAGCGTGTCGTGGAAGCAGGCCACCACCGCGGCCACGCCGTAGATCAACTGGAAACGGAACCAGAGATAGATGAGCATGCCGAGCATGGAGTAAAGCGTGGCCAGTGCAGCCTGCTTCTTCAATTGCTGGCCCACTGTGGGGCCGACCACATCGACCTTCACGCCGGTGGAGGGGTTGAAGTAGTTGCTGTAGTTCTTCTGCAGCGCCGACTCCACCTGCTGGCGGCCCGTATCGAGCGCTGCCTCGTTGGTTTCTTCCGGCAGGCTGATCAGCACTTCGTTGTTTGCCGCGGGGCCAAAGGGCACAACCGTCGCGTCCTTCACTCCCGCCGCGTCAATTGCCTGACGAATCGCCCCGATGTCAGGGGTATGCGAGAACTGCACATCCACCTGCGTGCCGCCACGAAAGTCCACGCCCAACGGCACCGGACTACCGATGTGCGACATGTTCCAGCTCATTTTGGCAATGCCGGCCACACTAAAAATCATGGAAAAGGCGAGGAAGTACCACTTATATCCCAGCCAGTTCACATTTACGCCGCGAAAGAATTCCACTGCTTTTCTTCCCTTCTCTTCTTTGGGCCTGTAGCCGGCAGCTTGCAGCCGGCCGCTTGCAGTCCCTGGTTCCTGGCTAAATCGACACCATCTCGCCGGGTTTCAGCTTGTTCAAGTGCGCTTCAAAAATCACGCGCGAGACAAATACCGCGGTGAAAAGGTTGGCCGCAAGACCAACGGTGAGCGTGGTGGCAAAACCTTTCACGGGTCCGGTTCCAAACAGGAAGAGGATGGCCGCTGAAACGATGGTCGTGACGTGGGTATCGACGATGGTCACCCAGGCGTGAGCAAAGCCCTGATCAACCGCTGCCGAAGCCGCCTTGCCGGCGCGAATCTCTTCGCGAATGCGCTCGAAGATCAGCACATTCGAATCTACGCCCATACCAATGGTCAGAATGACTCCGGCGATGCCCGGCAGAGTGAGCGTGAGCACCAGGCCCCCGCCGCCGGAAGCACCCGAAATCGCGGCAGAAAGACCCATGATGCCCAGCAGGATGACCAGGTTGAAGAGCAACGCCAAATCGGCGTTGATGCCCGATCCCTTGTAGTAGATGAGCATGAAGGCCATGACCAGAACAACGCCGACGATCGCGGCGGTGACGCCCTCGCGGATGGAGTCGGCGCCGAGCGTTGCGCCGACGGTGCTGGCCGAAATGTAATTGAGTGAGG
This sequence comes from uncultured Acidobacteriota bacterium, assembly GCA_963713675.1. Lineage (GTDB taxonomy): Bacteria > Acidobacteriota > Terriglobia > Terriglobales > Acidobacteriaceae > Telmatobacter. The sequence continues at coordinate 416,847 of CAVQMV010000031.1, read as the reverse complement.
CAGGGAGCGCGCCCGTGCGCAACAGTTTGGAGAGTTCCATTACCTCGTTCTGCGAGAAGGAGCCCTCGATCTGACCCTGATCGCGGATGGCGCCCTTGATGACGGCCACGCTACGCACTGAGCCGCCCATGATCACAGCCATGTACTTGCCAATATTGGCGCTGGTATAGCTCCAGAACTTGTCGCCGGCTTCGTCGGTGAGGGTAAAGGTCACCATTCTTTGTCCGGTATTTGAGTTCACGCCCGGCTGGGCAGAGCGAAAGTCGCTGCCGGCCACGATGGAGGTGCGGTCAATCAAGTAGTACTCGGGACCGTTTGAGGTGGCCAGATCGCCCGAGAAGGGCAGAATTTCGTCATTGGGAGGCAGCGCGCCGTTCACACTTTGCATGGCCGCGTCTGCGCTGGGAAACGGACCGCCATCCACGGCATGAATCTCAAGGCGAGCCGTGGACTTGATGATGGTCTTGACCTGGTCCAGATCGCTGACACCGGGCAACTCGACAAGAATCTGGTCTGCGCCCAGGCCGTATTCCTGAATCAGCGGCTCACTGACGCCCAACGCGTCTACGCGGTCACGAATCGTCTCAATCGCCTCTTCGTCCGTCCTCTTTTTGAGATCGTTCTCGAAAATCGGCTTCATGGTCAGAACGAAAGGAGTGTCGTTGCCGCCGGTGAGATCGTATTCGTTGGCGTACTTGTTGCCCGAGAGCAGTGAGTTGATTGCGTCGGACTGCGCCTGCGAGGTCCCGTCGATGCGGATCACCTCAGGCTTGCCCGTTTCCTGGTGGGTGTCCGGATCCTCGACCAGAGGCGAAGGTTTGATCACCTGGGAGAAGCTCAGGTTGGCTTTCTTCAGGTCCTGCTGGATCTCCTGCACCGAATTGTCGGTTTCGGCATTCACCGCTTCCAGTGACTGAACCTGCAGGATCAGGTGGGCTCCGCCTTGCAAATCGAGGCCCAGATGAATGCGACTGGAGATGGCGGTCAGCAAAGCCTTTCCACTGACTCCCGATGGAATCCCGAAGATTCCATAGAGGCAGATCAGCAGTACGGCAAAGATCAGGGCAATTTTGTTCTTGAGATTTTTCTTCATGGTTTCGTTTCTCTTATCAGGAGGCCGAAGGCTCGTCCTGTGTGGTGACCGAGGCGATTGCGCTCTTGGCTATTTCCAATTTCAGGTTGTCGGGCGCGACGCGAAGAATGATCGAATCGTCCTTGATGGAAAGGATGACGCCGCGAATGCCGCCAGCGGTGGTCACCCGGTCGCCGGCCTTGATGCCCGACAGCATTTGCTGCCACTGCTTTTGCTTCTTCTGCTGCGGACGAATCATGAGCAGATAGAGCAGCGGAATAAACAGCAAAACGGGGAGCAGCATCCCCAGCCCGCCACCCGCTCCCGGGGCCGGCGCAGCCGCCCAAAATGCCAAAGTTGCCACAAAGTTCATGCTTTACCTGCGTCCTTTACTTGCTCCGCAGCCGGCGCTGGCCGGCTTTGGGCACAGGCGCACCCGGCCAATACGGCCGGGGCCTGACCAATAGATTTGTCTCCGGGAAAGGTTCCCAAGCCTCGGCCTCTAAACGCCCCAGGCTATGGGTGGAGGGGTTTGGCCACACCATGCAGGACCTGAAGTTCATCCCCGCACGCACCGCGCAACCCGACTACCGCCTACTTCCTGTTCGACACAGCTCCCCATCCAGCACCGGAGGGATGAGAAAGCGGTTCCCGCCAGGCTCGTCCCGCCCCGGTTGCCAAAAAGTAAGCCTAGAACGATAAGAAATGTGCGGCCGGTTCGGTGTCAAGGAGGGGGCGCACAGGGAACCTGGGAGCAAGGGAGCGAGAGAGGAAGGGAGCCAGGGCTTTGGAAGCGCCTCGCCTCTTCCAATTGCGCGATTTGCGGAAGAATCAAGGCACGAAGTTTGCCTGGAAGGACAGGGTCGGCCGACCCGGAATTGTGTCCTTTACAGGTCCCTTACAACTCCCCTACTCCTCTTTTACAGAAATGGGCGTCCACTGGAGTCATCGAGCTTCCCGCAGCGCGGGAGCCGTTCGCGGCACGCGGCGCGAGGGAAGCGGAATGAAGGTTTATCGCCGTGAAAATAGAATTTGATCCGCAAGCGCTCTGGCTGATTCCCGTGGGAATCGCGCTCTGGTTTATGGTGTGGGTGCTCTGGAGCTGGTGGAGGGAAGAGCGGCGCCAGGGTCATGGCCGGACCCAATCGTTCGGCGCTTCCGGCGCCCATCAGCGCGGCTGGTGATGAGCGCAACGTGGGCAGAGCCAATCACCGTCTGCCATTCAACCGTGCGCAAAAACTGCGAAGCAACGGGGCGGCGCGCCGCCTCGGCCTCGGCCTAGTCCTCTCGCTCCTCTCGCTCCCTTGCTCCCTGCCGAGGTCCCCGGCGAGCGGTCTTTGCTCGCTGGGGTGGCTCGCTCCCTCGCTCGCTGCCTCTCGCTATTTCGCGGCCGGCTGCTCCGGAGCTTCCTCATCGTCGCCTGAATCTTCCACCAGCACGGCCGATCCCGGAACAACCTCATAGCTGACGGCGTCCTTGCCCGTGGGATGAAAGGTGATGCGCAGCGGCTCGCGCTGCCAATCGGGCGCAGCGCACGCCGCTGGCCCGACTGATTTTCCGGATCAAAGGCCGCGAGCTTCTTGGCCAGGACCGGCTTGCGCGCGGCCAACTGCGCCACCACCGCATACAGGCTCTTGCCGGTGGCCGTCACGCCGCAGTAGGCCGCGTAATCGCGAAACCAGCTCACCTGGCTCACGCCGGGATCGTAGTCGGGCAAATGCAGTGCGGTGACGCGGCCGGTCACGCGATCGACCAGCAGCCACGGCCCGCGCTGCCATACCCAGGTGCTGGCCGCCCGAGCGGACTTTTGGACGAGCTGGTCGGAAGGCAATGCGTCGTTGAGGCGAATGACGCGCCGCACCACAAGACTGCGATCGGTCACATCGTGCGCATCGCCGGTGGTCCATTCCTTGAGCACGCCGTCGACGAGCAAAGCGCGAATTTTGAGCGCGTCTTCGCCGGCGGCCGCGCCGGAAGGATCGCCGGCTTTCGAATAGGGCACTTTTCTGACTGCGCCGAGAAAGACCGTGTGCTTGCGCGGTGCGGCGCTGGCTGCTGAAGCGATCGCAAAGAACATTGCGAAAAGGAGGGCGATAAAAACAAATTTCCGTCGAGCGTGCATGACGGCGATTCTCCTGACGACTTACGAATCCGTCTTTCATCAGTTGCCCGGCCTGGACGCAGGGGCTGAAGCCCCCGATCATCTTGCGGCCTATACGGCGCGAGTAAACTCGTGCCCTGATACAAAACGAACTCTTCGAAACACGCTCCTGGGAGAAATGCCGCTTCCGCCCCGGCAACGGGCCGAAGTGGAAAAATGCTGCGCGATGATTCTAGCGCAGAATCAGACCCCCGCGGCTTCGACGGCGCGCGCCACGCGGAATGCCGTGCTTTCACCAAAGTGGCGGGCAAGAATCTGCATGCCGACGGGAAGGCCGGCACTCGTTGCGCCGCAGGGTACGCTGACGCCGCAGATTCCGGCAAGCGAGGCGGTGACGGTGTAAATGTCGGCGAGGTACATGGCCAGCGGATCGCCGGTCTTCTCGCCGATCTTGAATGCCGGGACGGGCGAGGTGGGCGTGACGATCGCATCTACCTCGGCAAAAGCGCGGAGGAACTCCTCGGCAAGGATGCGGCGGACCTGCTGCGCCTTGAGGTAGTAAGCGTCGTAGTAGCCGGCCGAGAGCGCGTAGGTGCCGAGGAAGATACGGCGCTTGACCTCGGCGCCGAAACCCTCGTCGCGCGAGTGCGAATACATATCCGACAGCGTTGCCGAGCGCGGTGAGCGGTAACCGTAGCGCACGCCGTCGAACCGCGCGAGATTCGCGCTGGCCTCGGCGGTGGCAACGAGGTAGTAAGTCGGGACGGCGTATTTGGTATGCGGCAACGAGACCGGCTTGATCGTGCATCCGGCAGCTTCGAGCGCAGCGATTCCCTTCTCGATGGCGGCGCGCACTTCGGGATCGAGTCCTTCGGCAAAGTACTCCGCCGGAACGCCGATGCGCAGGCCCGCGGCGGGCTTGTCGCTTTCGGCAGCGTAGTCCTCAACTGGAGCCGCGGAACTGGTAGCGTCCTCGGGATCGTGGCCGGCGATGACGCCCAAGCAGAGCCGCCGCGTCGCGCACATTGGCGGCTAAGTGGACCGATACGGTCCAGAGAAGATGCGAAGGCGATGAGACCGTAGCGCGAGACGCGCCCATAGGTGGGCAGCACGCCGACCACGCCGCAAAAGCTGGCGGGCTGGCGAATCGATCCGCCGGTATCGGTGCCCAGCGTGGCCACTGCAAGATTTGCAGCCACGGCCGCAGCCGAGCCGCCGCTCGATCCGCCCGGAACGCGCTCCGTGTCGACGGGATTGCGCACCGGGCCGTAGGCCGAATTCTCATTCGACGAGCCCATGGCGAATTCGTCGCAGTTGAGCTTGCCCAGCAGCACAGCGCCCGCGGCTTCGAGCCTTGCCACCGCGGTGCAGTCGTAAGGAGGCCGGTAGCCCTCGAGGATTTTGGAGCCCGCGGTCGAAGGCGCGCCTTGCATGACGAGCACATCCTTAATGCCCATGGGAATGCCGGCGAGAGCGGGCAGCGGATCGCCCTTCTTCGCGAGATCATCGACATGCGCGGCCTGCGCGAGGGCGCGTTCCTTGGTGAGGTTCAGATAGACATTCAGCCGCGGATTCTTTTCCTCGATGCGAGCGTAGTAGCTGGCAGCAAGGTCCGTGGCCTTGGTGCGGCCGGTCGCAATCTCCTCGCGCAACGCGGCCAGCGTCTTCGGCTTCTCAACGTAGCTCTCGGTGGTTTTTGTGTCGGTCGGCAAATGCAATTCCTTTGGGGCTTCCTGTCTTCTGAATCCCGTTTTCTGATCCCTGACCCTCTGAACCCTGACACCTATCTCTCAATCACCTTCGGCACCTTGAAAAATGCGCCGTCGGTTTCAGGCGCCTGCGACATCACGGCAGCGCGGTCGAGCGAAGGCTCGAGACAGTCGGCACGCAGCGGAGGAATGGCGGCGTTTTCAAGTTCGCCCACCTGCGCCAGCGGCTCGATGCCCGCGGTGTCGAGCTGGTTCAACTCGGCCACGTAGTCGAGGATGGCGTTCAGGTCGCGGAGCATGGGCCCGGTCTCTTCCGGCGTCAGCTCAAGATGCGCCAGCTCGGCGACGCGCTCCACATCGGCGACGGTTACTTTGGCACTCATTCGCTGGCATTCCTCATAGCGGCATTTCTGCCGGATTGGGTTGGTTGTCTTCGAAGGCTTCCCGAAAAACAAGTATATCGGTTGGTGATTCGCTGCGAAGTGCGGTCAGCGGGTTACTTTTGAACTGCCTTGAAAGGGCACGACTTTAGTCGTGCCGCAAAGATCCCAAAAATTAATGCGGGGCTTTAGCCCCTGAGGGATACTTCTTTCATACTGACCCACTGACAGAATGCGCAGGCCCTGCAAAATGCGCGATCAATCGACGGTGAGGACCACGTCGACAGTTTGCGCAATGCCCATGGAGGTAACGGTGACGGGAATGGTGTAGGTACCGGTGGACGTGCCAGAACCGCCGCCCGAGCCGCCGGAGCCTCCGCTGCCGCTGCCGCCCGTGCCCCCGCCGGAGCTGGTGCAACTGGAGATGCCCAGGCCGAGAACCGCCAAAAGCACGATGAGTTGAAGGATTTTGCGTCGCCGGCGAATCGCGAGCGGCAGAAGCAGCAGGCCGCACGTGAGCGGCAGGACGCGCCAAATGCCGGGCCTGCTGGGCCTACCCCATTCCGGTTTTCCGAGACGCGCAAGGGAGCCGTTGGTGGAGATTTCTACCAGAACGTTGCCCTGCACTCCTGAATTGAGCGTTTCCGTCGACGGGCTGAAGAGGCAGAGCGCGTCCGAGGGCAGCGTGCCACAGGCGAAGGTGAAGGTGCCGCTGGAGCCGGTTGGAGAAAGGACAAGCGTGTAGTCCGCCTGCTGGCCGACGGCCACGGTCTGGCTGGAGGGGCCAGAGAAGGTGACGGTGAAATCGAATCCGGTTCCGGAGAGCGCGACGGTGGCCGGCGTGGCCACGGTGGCGGAACTGATGGTGAGCGATCCCGTCGCAGAGCCGCCGGTGCTGGGCGCGAAAGCCACCGAAGCGGTGCAGTTGGCCCCTGCGGCCAGGCTGCCGGTGCAGCCGTTTTGCGTAATACTGAAGGGCGCGGAGGTGACCAGAGAAATTGACCCGATGGTGTAGCTCGAAGAGTTCGTGACGGTGACCGCTTGCGCGCTACTAGTCTGGCCCGCGGCGACCACGACAAAGTTGAGCAGTGTGGGATTAGTGGTTAGGCCGCTCGCCATCACTCCGGAGCCATTGAGAGAAACAGAGACTGCTGCGACGCCGCTGGTGGAGGACGAGACTACGAGCGTGGCCGCAATAGAGCCAGTGGCATTGGGACTGAAAACAATCTGTGCAGTGCAGTTGCTGCCGTTGTTCAGCAACGTGCCGCAGGTGGTTGAGGAGACGGAGTAGCTGGAAGCTGCGGATCCGGTAATCGAAAAGCCGATGTTGGCCATGGGTGAAGCGCCGGCGTTGCCGATGGTGACAGTTTGCGGCGTGCTGGCCACGCCGGGCTGCGTGTTGGTAAAGGTAAGGCTCAAGGGAGTGACGCTGAAGACCGGCGGCGCAACGCCGGTACCGCTGAGCGAAACGGTCTGGGTGCGGACAGCATCGTAAATGGTGAGCGTGCCGCTGAGCGCGCCCAGTTGCGCGGGAGCGAAGACGACGCTGATCGTGCAGACCGCTCCGGCCGCCAATTGCGTGCCGCAGTTGTTGGTCTGTTGAAATTGGCCGCTGACGGAGATGGCGATAAGGGTGAGCGGCATGCCGCCGATGTTGGTGATGGTGACGGACTGCGCCGCGGAGAGCTGGCCCTCGGGGGTCGTGGCAAATGCGAGTGAAGCGGGCGCAGGAGGATTGAGAATGTCGGTGGGCGGAGCCGCTGCGGTTCCGTTCAGCGGCACAGTTTGTGTTCCCGCACCGTCGGTAAGTGTGAGCAGGCCGTTGAAGACGCCTGTCGTGGTGGGCGCGAACTCCACTTGCAGCGGGCAATCGGCGTTGCCCGCGAGACTGACGACGCCGCAACCATTGCCGGAAAGTACAAACGGCGCGGTGACTGAAACACTGCTGATGGGAACGGCCGCAAGGCTGGCGTTGGCGACGGTGATCGTGAGCGCCGGTGAGACTGTCCCTTCCTCGATCTGACCAAAGCTCTCGCTGGCCGGGCTGAGAGTGACCGTGCCAGACGCGGTTCCAACGCCGTTGAGATCCACGCTGAGCTGGCCGCCGTAGACATTGGCATAGATGATCATCTGGCCCGTAAGCGGGCCGACGGCCTGCGGCGTAAACGTGACCAGAATGGTGCAGCCGGAACCGGGAGCGATGGACTGATTCGCGCAGTTGTCGGTTTCAGCAAAGTCGCCGGTGATGGCAAATGGGGTGGGAAGCAGCGCGATGCTGCCGGTGTTGAGAAGCGTAATGGCGAAGGGACTGCTGGTGGAATTGAAGCTCTGGTTGCCGAAGGTGTGCGAAGCGGGAGTGACGGATGCGGCGCTGAGGGCCGTGCCCGCGGTCCAGAGCGGCGTTTGCCAGATGCCGCGCCCATAAGTGGCCGCCACCAGCACACGCGTGGATGCGGACGCGGGTGCGGCGCTCAGAGCCACGGCAGGAGCGGCCGGAAGCCCGGTACCGAAGGCCGACCAGCAATCGGAGGCCGATGCCCCGCAGTTGGCAACCTCGGGTGTGAAGTAGACGCCGGTATCGGTGGCCACGTACACCGTGTTGGCGTTCTGCGGATCAATCGCCAGACTGCTGGCGGGCGCGTACGGCAGATTGGACGAGATGTTGGTCCACGTGGAACCGCCGTTGGTGGTGCGGTATACGGTCTCGATTTCTTCTGCCTGATTGGGCATGCCCTCCACGGTGACGTAGACCGTGTTGCCGGTAGCATCATGGGCATCGATGGTGATACTGGAGATGTCGAGGCCGTAGTAATTGAGCGCGTGCGCGCTGTTGACTACGGGATTCAGGGTGAGATCGTTCCATGTGGGCACGGAGCCGGAGGCGGGATTGTAGACGGCGCTGAAGATGTGACCGGGCAGAAGCGACCCATTGGTGGCAGAGCCGTACATGCCGACATAGATGATCTCGCCCCCGGAGGCCACAGGCATGGCGGCGATGGAGCGGATGAGTGCGTTGCCATTGCAGGCGACGGCGGAAGCTCCGCCAGAAAGAATAGGGCTGATGGCATTCGCCATGGTCCAACCGGGGCCGGCGGGTCCGCGCCAGATGCGGCAGGTAGCCACGAGCAACTGCGTGTCGTCGACAGGATCGACCAGGAAGGCCGCGGGCAATGGCATGGCATCGCCATCGCCTCCCACATCGGCATCGCTGACCACCGGAGTTGTGCCAAAGGCGGAGGGCGAGCAGGGCGCGGACTGCGAGCACAGATAGATGGCGACCCCAGGCTGGTCGTTGACGTACCAGTTGCTGATGCTGATGGGATCGATGGCCACGGGACCACCGTAGCCGGAAAGAATCTGCGGCCAATCCGTGGTGACGGCTGTGCCCTTGACGCCGGCGAAGCCGTTGACGCCGAGGCCGGCCATCAGGTTGTACGAGGAGGTGATGACCGGCGAGAGGCCATCCACCTCGGCCAGGGAGCCAAGGCTGCCATTCAGGTTCTGGAAGTGTGTGGAGTCGGTGGCGGAACAGGCCGAGCCGGTTTCGCCGATGGCGTCTGTCGAGCGCCACAGGCCGCTGTCGCTGCCGAGAAAGATCTCGAGCGGGTTCGAGGAGTTCCAGGCCAGCGCGTGCTGGAACTCGCCCACTTGTGCGCTCATGCAGGTGGTGGAGTTCGTAGTGTTGCGCCACACGCAGCCCATGGCCAGGCTGCACTTCCACAAATCGTTGGCACCGGCCAGCAGCAGCGTGTCCTGGCCGGATGGAACCGCGGCCAGCGCAAGATTGTAGTTGCCGTTGACGATGGTCGCCGCTCCCTCAATGGTGCTGGTTTCAAGAGCGGTGGTATTCCACTGTTGTGCAAATGAGACGGTGGAATTCGTGCAGACGCCGCCGCTGATTGCGCACTTGTCCTGCCACATGCCCTGATCCTGATTGTCGAGATCGACGGTCCAGGCAAAGGTGTCGCCGGACTGGGGATTGACGGCGAGCGTACCGCGATAGATGGGGCAAGCCTCGTCGCCGGGAACCTGCGTGTTGGTGGGGCACAGGACGCTGGTGAGTCCCGCGCCCGGCTGATCGGCAAGGCGCGTCCAGGTGATGCCGTCGGAGGACTGGTAATAGCCGTGATAGCGCACTGCGGCCACGAACAACTGACGCACCGGATTCCAGACCACGGATGTGGCCGCGTCGCCGTTGGGCCCGAGCAGCGGATGGCTGGGCGACTGCACCACGACGCCGCTGCCATCGCTGATGGTGGCCAGATGCCACGTGGCGCCGCTATCCGTGGAGTAGTAGAGACCCTCGCAAGTCCTGCCCGGCAGATTCGCGGCGACCAGGTCGCCTTCGGCATCGACCACATCGCCTTCGTAAGAATCGGTGACCGCGGCTACGACCAGTTGAGGGTTGACGGAACTCCAGGCAAAGCCGGCAAAACCCACCCCTCCGAAGACCACGTCGAGGGAGCCAAGCCCGTCTTCCGCGTCGGAGGTTCCCTGGATCAGGGTCCACGTGTTGCCGCCGTCCGTGGAGCGCAGGATGCCAGCGCCATAGTAGGAGTCGAGAACATCGTTGGGATCGCCAGTGCCGGCCAGGATGACCCCGGTCCCGCCCGGCTGCACGGTGAGCGCGCCGATGCTGATGGACGCGTCGATGGCTCCGCCCAGAGCGGTGACCGCGTCGGTTTGCGGGTTGAAGACGATGTTCGAAACAGTGGACGTGCCGGCGTTGCTGGAACTCCAAATACCGCCGCCGGTGGTGCCGATATAGAGGTGGTCGCCGGTCGCGTCAGAGGGATCGAACGCGATGGCGGAGATGCGGCCGGTGACCAGACCGAAGCCGGGGGTAACGACGGCCGTGGGGCCGAGCGGTTGCCAGGTGGCGCTGGCCGCGGTGTTGGTGAGGCTCTGTGCCAACGCTGCCATGGGCCGGGCGGAAGTTGCGGTGCTGAGACGGTGAGGCGTGAGCGAGCGGGCAACTGCGCGATGGCCGGGAACCACTCCGCGTTGCGCGAGAAAGCGCTGAGCGGCAAGAACGCGTGGCGGCAGAGGCTGCGGCTGCGCTGCGGGCTGCGGCCTGGACTGCTTCGGAGACACGGATGGGGGCAGCGCGGCATGTTGTTGCGTCAGAAGCGCGGGGCCGAATCCTACCTCGACGAGAAGAGCTGCGGCCAGCACAGCGCAGGCCCAGGCGGTGCGGCGTGCCGGCGCCAGCGCAGAGAGGTTGGACTTCCCTGCCCTGTGATTACGAATGGTTCGAAAAACGATCGGATCGAACATTGGCTTCGCGACGCGCATCCGAAATCGGACTCTCACTTCCCCTATTCTGAAAATCTTCCAATGGGGATGAGCACAGAATCCATCGAATAACGCTCAACGAAACACGCAGTTTCCGGGTTTGAAATTGTGGCCCATTATGGCACAGCGCGGAAGGGTGCAACGTGTGACTGGCGACACAAGGGGCGCTGAGGGACAAAAGCGGCGCAGTTAACGGCGTTCCCCGTGCTTTCGAATGTAGGCAGCCGAGTCGAACTTCCTCGCCGTCGAAGCGCCCGTCATGGAGCGGATCAGGCCGAAGACGGGGCGATTAAACCAGGGGCGATCGAGCTTGCCGACGATCGCCCAGGCGATGCCGGCATAGCCGTTGGAATCGCGGCCGTCGAGTTGGTAACGATCGTTGAGGATAACGGCCCAGTCGAAGGCAGTGGCGGGATCGGGCGCCCACTCCAGGATCTTCTTGGCCCAGTACATCCGCATGTAGTTGTGCATCCAGCCGGTAATGGTCATTTCGCGCTGCGCAGCGTTCCACAGGTCGTCGTGGGTTTCGGCGCGCTCCAGTTGGGCGAATGTGTATTTGTAGGGCCGCGGGTCGGAGGCGTGCTCGAGCAGCGTTTTGCGGGCCCAGGGCGCGGCACACTCCCAGGTGTCGTAGCTCGGCTCGTGGCGCACGAATAAAACCGCCAGCTCGCGCCAGCCGATCAACTGTTCGAGAAATTTTTCACTGGCCTTCGAGGGGATCTTCCCGGAAGCGACAGCCTTCTCGACGGCCAGCGCGATCGTGAGCGGGCCGATGTTGCCGAAATGCAGGTACGGCGACAGGCGGCTGGTGCCGGCGGTTTCGGGGTGGTTGCGACGTTCGTCGTAGGTGGCGAGATCCGCCTTCAGAAATTCACCGAGACGCCGAACCGCGGCGCGGGTGCCTCCAGTGAATGTGTCCACGGGCTGGATCGAGCGGTCGAGATTCCTGAAACCCAGCAGTGATGTCCTCCAAAAGGGAAAAGCGCGCGAGCGCCTTGCGCGGGTTCCAGGCGTGGAGGGGCGCGATACGCTTTGGCGCGACGAGGTATTTCGGCAGTTCGGCGTGGAGATGCGGGCGAAAGTGGTGCAGCAGCGCGAAGCTGCGGCCGAAGACGCGCGAGGGAACCACAACGTCCGCGTCGACGGTCCAATAGGGAATTCTGAGGCGGCGGGACAGCGTGCGGCGCCAGCGCTCCGGCTCGCGGCATGGGTTCTCGTCGCCGATCAGGAGTGCAGCGCGGACCTCTTCGAGAAAGGCTTCGAGCTTCTCGGGAGCGCGGCGGACGATGAAGCCGATGCCGCGCTCGGCCGCGTCTTCCTGGCGCGTCGCGCAAGCCCTGCTGCAGAAAATGGTAGTGGCGCAAGTTGGCGTTGGGGTAGTTGGGAATGACGCCGAAGTAGATGACGACTGGAATCCCGAGAATGTTTGCTGCTTCGATGGCTACGTCGAGCGCGGGATTATCGACGGCTGCGCAATGCCCGCTGCATCCAGTAGACGACGCAGGCGCCGTCCTTGCGCGGAGGGCCGGAGCGGCGCACCAGGACCCGGGATTGGCTGGCGAGCGCGGCGAATTCAGCGGGGATTTGTGACGGGTCGGGTGCGGAAATCACGTACGGGCGGCCTCAGTTCTATTCTCAATGAGCGCTTGGCCTTGTAGGATGGTTCCGTTGCGCTCCAGGCGGGCGCGTCTATCTCCGATTCGATCGCGTCAAACTTCACGGCCAGGGTTTTCAATGAGACCAATTCTGTTTTCTCTGCTGCTCACCGCAGCGATGGCGCTGCCCGCGCAGGACTACACGCTCGGGCCCGATTCGCAGCCGCAGGACGGCGTGCCCAAAGGCACGGTGACGAAATTCGTTCTGCCTCCGGGCAAATCCTACCCCGGCACGCCGCATAACTGCGCTGTCTACGTACCCGCGCAATATGACGCGAGCAAGCCCACGGCGTTCATGATTTTTCTCGACGGCAGCCAGGCGCTGGGCAACTCGATGCGCGTGCCGGTGGTCTTCGACAACCTGATCGCCAAGCACGACCTGCCGCCGATGATCGCGATCTTCGTCGATCCTGGAATTCTGCCGGTGGTTTCCGACGCCGACCAGAACCGCTACAACCGCATCTACGAGTATGACTCGGTGACGCCGCGCTTCAGTGAGTTTCTGATCAACGAGCTGATTCCCGCGGTGGCCAAGAACTACAATTTGTCGAAAAATCCCGACGACCGCGGGCTGAGCGGCGTGAGCACAGGCGCGGTCGGCGCATTCGCGGTCGCGTGGAACCGGCCCGACCAGTTTCATCGCGTGCTGAGCTTCATCGGAACGTACGTGTCGATGAAGGGCGCAGACGCGCTGCCCGCGCTGGTGCGGAAGACGGAGCCAAAGCCGATCCGCATCTGGATGCAGGACGGGACGCAGGATCACATCGTGGCCCCAGAGCCGTTCGGGAGTTCGCCGTTCGGAAGCTGGCCCATCAACAACCAGGTGATGCATGAGGCGCTGGAATTCGCCGGCTACGACGTGAAGTTCGAGATGGGCACCGAGGCGCACAACCTGAAGCAGGGCGGCGCGGATTTGCCTGACGCGCTGCGCTGGCTGTGGCGCGGATATCCCGAGCCGATCGTGGTGCATGAACCAGCGGCTGCGCACGAGGCCGGGTACGACACCACGAATCGCGTGTTCTCGACGATCTACCTCGACAAGCCATGGCAGCAGATCGGCAGCAGATACGGGGAGATCACCAGCCTCACCTCCGACAGCAAGGGCAACGTGTTTTTTGACGATACGACAGCAGAAGCCATCGATCGCGTGGACGCAGATGGCAATGTGACGAAGTTTGCGAAGCTGCCCGACGACGCGGCCATTCTCCGCGTGGGCGCAAACGATCGCCTCTATACCTACCAGGATTCGACAGAAGCCATTGTTTCCGAGAACACGTTGACGAAAATGGCCACCGGCGAGAAAACACTTGTGCGCGATCTCTCCGGCGTCGATGACTTCGTCGTCACGCAGAATGGCACGATTTATTTTGAGCGCGGGGCGGGGGCCGACGCAATCGGCCGCATCGATCCGGCGGGCAAGGTGGAAATGCTGCTGAATCTGGATCTGAATGACCTCGACGGGGAAGTGATCACCCTCGGCGGCCTCGCGCTCTCGCCCGACCAGTCCATGCTGGTCGTGGGCGGTGGGGGTTCGCGCTACAGTTGGTCCTTCCAGATTGCGGCCGATGGGTCGCTCATCAACGGCGAGCCCTTTTATCGTCTCGAGGGGCCGGAAACGACCAAGTACAGCTCGCCGGGCACTACGGGCGGCGCGGTGGAAGATACAGATGGCGTCGTCTATTTCGCAACGGCGCTAGGCATTCAAGTCTGCATGCAAAACGGCCGCGTAATGGAGATTCTGAATCCGCCACTGCCTGGCGGAGGACCGCTCTCCGCGATCACTTTTGCCGGCAGCGGCGACAATCGCTGGATTTACGTGGCGCAGGGCCGCAAACTCTTCCGGCGGCGCGTAAAAGTGACGGGCGCGAATGCGTGGACGGTGGTCAAGCCGCCGAAGCCAACACTTTGAACGTGGGTGTAGCGCCGGTCTCCAGACCGGCTGTCGTGCGGGTCTCCAGACCCGCACATATACGCGAATGTCAGCCAATCAACAGCAAGGGCCGCCCGCAAGCGGCCCTTAACTTGTTCCCTCGTTCCCTTGGTCTCTCGGTCCCTGCCGTTACCACCGTCCCCAGGCGCGGGTGAAGTAGTCGGCCATGGTCATGCCCACCAGCACCAGGAACATGAAAAAGCCCGAAGCCACAGTGAGCTTGGTGAGCTTGGTGCTGTACTTCACGTGCATGAAGAACAGCACCACGAGAGTCATCTTGGTGCAGGCGATGGCCAGCGCGACCACGGGATTCCAGAAAAGCGTAATCCCCGGCGCGATGTGCCACTCGCCCAGGTCAATGAACGAGGCCCACACAGTGAGCCCTGTGAACACCAGCAGCGTCAACAGAATCATCAGATAGATTACCGGGCTGACGATGTGGTGCTCGTGATCGGATTGCGCGTGATCTTCGCTCATGGTGTTTACCCTTAATACCTGCTGATGAGATAGAGAAGCGGGAATAAGAAGATCCAGATGATGTCGACAAAGTGCCAGTACAGGCCGAAATTCTCAACGAACGTCACGTGGCCCGTGGTGTAGGCACCGGCGCGGGCGCGGAAGATCATGTAACCCAGAATCGAAATGCCGATGATCATGTGCAGTGCGTGCATGCCGGTCATGGCGAAGTAGAGGAAGAAGTAGAGCTCGGTATGGGCGGCCATGTCGGGAGCAAGCGGCTTGTCTCCCGGATATTCCTTATGGACTTCGGGGTCCGAAGCGGGATTCAGAAACGACTGCTCGCTGTAGTGCAAGCCGGGAATGTGATGCTTCTCCCACTTCTCGCGGTACTCGATGGTCTTGATGCCAAGAAAGGCCAGGCCCAGGACGAAGGTGAGCGAAAGAAACAGCACCAGCAGGCCTTTTCGCCGCACTTCCGCCGACCACACGCCCATGGCCATGGTGAAGCTGGAAATGATCAGGACCGCCGTGTTGGCCGTGCCCCAGCCAATGTTCAACTGGTGCGAGGCCTCGACAAACGCCGGATAGTACCAGTTGCGCATGATCAGGTAGGCGGTGAACAGGCCGCCGAAGAACATGACTTCAGTGAGCAGGAAGAGCCACATGGCGAAATTGGTGGTGTCGGCCTGCTGCTCGACGGACTCGAAGTGATGGCGCTGATAGGGCGGATGTTCGTGCTGCGCTTCCGCCGCGGCGCCGTTCGCGATTGCGGTGCTATCCGACACTCGCCACCTCTTTCTCCTGCTGCGTTTCCAGCCAATCGTAGTCGTAGGCTTCGTGGTCCATGATGGGAGTCTCAGGGAAGTTCTCGGTCAGCGGCGGCGACTGCGTCTGCCATTCGAGGCCGGTGGCCTGCCAGGGATTGTCGCCCGCAATGGCGCCGTATTTGAGCGACCAGGTGAGGTAGAGAATGGGCAGCAGATAGCCCACGCCAAGAATGGTCGCGCCCGCGGTGGAGAAGACGTTCAGGACCTGGAACTCCGGCGGGTAAGCGGCGTAGCGCCGCGGCATGCCCAGCATGCCGAGAATGAATTGCGGGAAGAAGGTGAAGTTGAAGCCGATGAATGTGACCACGGCGGCCAACTGCGAAATCTTCTCCGGATACATGCGGCCGGTCCACTTGGGCCACCAGAAGTGGATGCCGGAGAGGAAGGCCATCAACATGCCGCCCACCATGACGAAGTGGAAGTGGGCGACGATGAAGTAGGTTTCGGTGAGGTGAATGTCGGTGCCCGTGGTGCCCAGGAAGACGCCGGTCAGCCCGCCGATGGTGAACAGGCCCATGAAGCCGAAGGCGTAGAGCATCGGCGTCTCAAAGGTGATGGAACCCTTGTAGAGCGTGAAGGCCCAGTTGAAGATCTTGATGGCCGAGGGCACCGCGACCAGCATGGTGAGCAGCGAGAAGACCAGCGCCGCGTAGTTGGAGATGCCCATGATGAACATGTGGTGGGCCCAGACGAAGAAGCCGAAGACGGCGATGGCCACCGAGGAGAACGCGACCGCCGTGTAGCCGAAGACGCGCTTGCGGCTGAAGGTGGAGACCACCTCGGAGATGACGCCCATGCCGGGCAGAATCATGATGTAGACGGCGGGGTGCGAGTAGAACCAGAACAAATGCTGGAAGAGAATCGGGTCGCCGCCCTTGGCGGGATCGAAGACGCCGATGCCGCATGGTGCGCTCAAGAACGACCAGCACCAGGGTGATGGCCAGAACCGGCGTGCCCAGCACCATCAGGATGCGGGCCGCGTAGTTCGACCACACAAACAGCGGCAGCCGGAACCAGGTCATGCCCGGGCAGCGCATCTTGTGGATGGTGACGATGAAGTTGAGGCCGGTAAAGATGGAACTGAAGCCGGCAACAAAGATGGCCAGGCCGGTGGAGATGACGTGGGTATTGAGGTAGTGCGTCGAGAGCGGGGTGGTAAAGGTCCAGCCCGTGTCCACGCCGCCTGCGGCCATGGTGTAGATGGCCATGCAGCCGGCGATGATGTAGAGATACCAGCTCAGCAGGTTGATCTTGGGCAGCGCCAGATCCTTGGCGCCGACCATCATGGGGATAAGGAAATTGCCGATGGTGGCGGGCACTGACGGCACCAGGAAGAAGAACACCATGATGACGCCGTGCATGGTGAACACCTTGTTATAGGTGTCGGCGGCCATCAGGTTGGTCTGCGGCGTAAGCAGCTCCAGGCGGATGAGTCCCGCCAGCGCGCCGCCGATAAAGAAGAAGAACGTGATCGAGATCAGGTAAAGCGTGGCGATCCGCTTGTGATCGCCGGTCAGCAGCCAGCTGAGCAGGCCGTTCTCCTTGGTCAGGAAGTTCATCTTGGGGATCCTGGCCGTGGATTGATCGGGAAGACTGACGATGGTGGCAGCGCTCATGGCTTGACCTCCTTCTGCGGCGCGGGCGCCGCGGCCCCGGCCGCCGGTTTGCCGCCTTCAGATCCAGGAAGCAAGTCGGTGGTGTTGAGAGTTTGCTGAACGCGATAGTCGGAATCGAGATTCTTGATGTACTCGACCAGCGCAATCACGCCTTCTTCGCTGATCTGTCCCTGGTAGGTGGGCATGATGGGCGCATAGCCCTGCGTGATGTGCTGCGACGGGTTCAGAATGGCGTCGCGGATATATGCATCGTCGGCGGTGACGGTCTGGCCGTTGGATAGCGCGAGCCGCGAGTTATAAACATTGGCCAGGCTGGGACCGCGGGCGTCGGGCCGCGTGTTGTGGCAGGCGCTGCAACTGAGGCTTGCAAACAACCGCTCGCCATTTTGCGCCAGCGAATTGCCGCTGGTGGAGCTCGCCAGCCACTTCCTGAAGTCGTCGGGCGTCATCACGATCACTTCGCCAATCATCTCCGAGTGGTCGGTGCCGCAGTACTGGGTACAGAAAAGGTGAAAGGTCCCGGTTTCCGTGGCTTGAAACCAGACCGTGGTGTAACGGCCCGGAATGGCCTCGCGCTTGACGCGGAACGCGGGGATGGAGAAGCTGTGGAACACATCCTGCGAGATGAGCGTGATCTGCACGGGACGGCCCACGGGCACGTGCAGCATGTTGATTTCGTGCTGGCCTCCGGGATGTTCAGCCTTCCACATCCATTGCTTGCCCACCACGTAGATATTCATGGCGTTGGCCGGCGGCGTGTAGATGCGGAAGTAGAGCAACGCGCCCCATACGAACATGACCAGGAACAGGCCCAGAGGAATGATGGTCCAGGTGGCCTCAAGCAGCGTGGAGCCCTCGATCTGCACTGCCTTGGGATGCCGCTTCTTGCTGTACAGGATGGAGAAGGCCACAATCAGCAACACCACGAGGGTCAAGCCGATCAGGCTGACCAGCACCATGAAGAAGTAGAGCGCGTCCGACTCGGGCGCAACCGTGGATGCCTCCGGCGGAAAGAGCGAGAAGTGCTCCAACCATTTGCGGAGAAACTG
Organism: uncultured Acidobacteriota bacterium; assembly: GCA_963713675.1. Lineage (GTDB taxonomy): Bacteria > Acidobacteriota > Terriglobia > Terriglobales > Acidobacteriaceae > Telmatobacter. The sequence goes on along the minus strand of CAVQMV010000031.1, from coordinate 398,754 downwards.
CCAGAGTACTGGGCTGATATGGTCCATTCCGTTATCCGTTCACCTTTTTTACTGCGCCCTGATGCGTGTCGTGGCTGTCATTGCCGTGCTTGAAGTCCTTGCGGAACATGATCAGCATGAATCCGCCCAAAAGCACGACGGTGAGAAAGCCTCCCAACTGAATCACGCGCGCAATGATCAGATCGTGCGTGTTGGATTCAGGGTTGTAGTGGTAGCAGTAGGTAAGAATGTTGTCGACCGGCGAGCCGATGCGATTGGAAGAAGCTTCGTCCAGGCCCAGCAGCATGTCCTTGGGCGAGTACTCGACTCCCATGTAGTACTGGGCCAGCTTGCCCTCAGGAGTAACGATCTGGATCGAACTGGCGTGCGCGAACTGCGTCAGCTTGCCGTCGGGGCCGGGAATCTTGACGTAGCCAAATCCCACTGCTTTGGTCAGCGCGTCGATATTGGCCTGCGTGCCGGTGAGAAAATGCCAGCCGTCGGCGGTTTCAGGGCGGCCGTAGCGCTTGAGATACGTGCGCTTCTTGGCCGCGGCCAGATCGGTGCCCTCGCGTGGGATCGATGCTGACCACGATGATGTTGAAGTCTTTGCCGGGAATGTAGCGCACCATCTCGAGCGCGCTGGTGAGGCCGTTCAGTTCTTCGGAGCAGAGCATGGGGCACTGGTAGTAGACCAGCGCCAGGATGGCCGGCTTCTTGCCGAAGTAGCTGGCCAGCGCCACCTGCTTGCCAGCGTCGTCGGTGAATGTGAGGTTGAGCGGCAACTGCGTGTTGAGATGTTGGTCGATACCGACGCCGTTGAGTAACCGACGGCGGCTGGTCGTTGCGCTGGCCGGCTTGCTTGTCGCCATAGCCGGACACCTGCGCGGAGAGCGCCGGAGCGGCAAGACAAAGCACAATCGCGCTCGCGAGGCTGATAGCCGCTGCGTGCGTCGTGCTCCGAATTGTGCTTCCTGACTTCACCACTCAAATCCTCAGGGGCTAAAGCCCCTTCTATTCTTGAAACCTCATCGGCCCGGCTGAAGCCGTGCCCTGATACAAAACCTGGATTCCGAATTCTGCGAGGGGAATCCTGTTCCCTGTTCCCTGTTCCCTGTTCCCTACTTCGCGGTCTGCTCAGCTTTCACGGTAGCTTCCTGCTCCGCTTCATCCTGTTCGAACGCAGTGCGCGCAAAGCCATTGGTCAGCGGCACAGTGACAGTTGGCGTGCTGTCGCCGGTCATCTCCGCCTGCGTTTGCACGGGCTTCGCCACGGGCAATCCTCGTTGCGCAATCAGTTCCATGGCGCGCTCGATGGGAATTCTGACCGTGCCCTTCGACTCATCGACCCAGGTGTAGTTCGAGAGCAGCAGATCTTCGCGCGCGTGCAGGTCGGCGATGTCCTGATTGCCGTCGTCGGTCTGCACCCGCGGCGTAGGGAAGGTCTGGGTAATCTCAGCGATCTTGTTCTGCAGCTCGGGACTCGACGGCATGTTGCCGAGCTGGCGCACATCGACGGTCTGCGTCCACTTGCTGTTAGGCCCGTCTTCCTTGTTCATGCGCGCGTTGATCACCTTGCCGATGCCGTAGCAGAGCACTCCGCAGACCGCGACAAAGATGAACAGCGAAATGACAAACACCACAATGCCCGTGACGCCGACGTCGCTCAGCTCATAGCCCAGCGAGGCGTCGACTTTCTCCGGGAATTCGTGCCGCTCCGGCTTTTCGAATACGTTATGCCCGTGTTCGTTAGGCCCGGGTTCGTTATGCATGGGCATGTTCAGGCTCCAGAATCTCCGCCAGATGCGGATCGTTGACCTGCACCAGCGGCCGCTTCTTCAGAACGACACAGAAGTAGGCCAGCCAGAAGCAGAACATCGCGGCAGGCACGGCGATGTACTCGAGAATTCCCCAGCTGAAGTGGAGATTGCGCGCCGCGTCTTTGAAGTTGGGCTCGATGAGCCAGAACATGTCGAAGGCGCGCGCGAACACCATCCACTGGCAGACGCGGAGCAGGCGCTTCTTGTTGCGCTTGAGGTCGCGCGAGAGCAGCATGGTGAACGGAATCACCCAGTGGAAGATGAAGTCGAGGGTGATGATGATGCCCCAGCTGCCGCGAATGCGATCCAGGTACCAGTTGATTTCGCCGGGCAGGTTGCCGGACCAGATGATGAGGAACTGGCCGAAGTTCAGATAGATGTTGAGCATCACAAAAGCAAATGCGAGCTTGCCCAGGTCGTGCTGCTCGGTCTGGCGCAGGATGGTCTTGAAAGGCTCGGCCTGGGAGAGCGAGATGACCACGATGATCGAGAAGGCCAGCACCAGGTAGCCCTGGCCGACCAGGAACAGCAAGCCGTAGACCGAGGAGAACCAGGTAACATCCATCGACATCACCCAGTAGATGGCGCAGGCCGTCATGGTGAAGGCGTAGATGAGAATGCCGGGGCCGCTGATGTTTTCAAATCTCTTGATCCAGTAAGGCGTGTTCTCGGGCGTGTCGGCCTCGCGCTTGAGGGCGAGCGCGTTGAGGCGCATCTCGTAATAAGCCCAGATGGCGAAGCAGAGCAGGCCGACGCCCCAAAACATATCCACATTCAGCATGGGGCGCTTGAAGTCGATGCAGTGGGCCTGGATTTCCGTGATGACGCCATTCTTGAGCGCGGTCGCGGTGTCGCTCACCGTGGGGAATTGCGCCCACAGGTAGAGCCGCTTCATGAACAACGCAATCACCAGCCAGTAGACAAAGATCACCGGCAGGGTGCGGCTGAGGGCTTCGAGCGGACGGCGCAGCAACAGTCCCCACTTGCCGCCGGAGCAGTACTGCACCATCAGCAGAGCCAGGCCGCCGACGCAGAGACCCCAGGTCCACATGGTGCCAAGCGTCCAGGCGCGCAGGAAGTGATCCCAGCCCAGGCCATCCTGAGCCTGGCCCAGGAATCCCAGGATCACGGCGATCACGGCGAAGATTGCTCCGATCACGAGCGCGCGAGTCTTCCAGGCGTCGACAAATGCCGGCGCGCCGAGATCGGCGGGGAGCGCATTCGCGTGAGAAGCCGGGTTGTTATCGTGAGCCATTCCTATGCGTCCTTACTTCTGGGCCGCGGGGGCCGGTTTGCTTACGGGAATCGAAATCGTCAGGATCCGCGGGATAAGCCGGAGCCATGCCCGGCGTTCCCTGGCTGGCGATGGGCTTGTAGGCCTGGATCGCCGTCGCCGGCAGCGGCCAGGGCTGCGCGTACTCCGGATGCCCTTCGCCGGTGGCAACATCCTTGAGGTTCTTGACCTGGGTGCCCGCAGGCACATCCTTCGCCGTGGCCGCCTGGCTGAGTTGCAGAGCGCGAATGTAGGCGGCGACCGCCCAGCGATCCGATGGCGTCAATTGCGCCGAGTAGTCGGGCATGGCGCCGTAGCCGTGCGTCATCACGTAAAAGTAGTGCGAGAGCGGCTGCGACAGGCGCACCTGGTCGTGAAGATTGGCGGCGGGCTTGAAGCCGCGCTGCACAATCTCGCCCAACCCGTTGCCCACGCGCGAGTGGCAGGGCGTGCAGTAGATGTTGAAGCGTTCCTGGCCGCGCTCGAGCACTTCCATCGTCACCGGAATCTCAGAGGGCATCTGGTCCAGTTCCTGCCTGTAACCATTCGGCCCCTGCACCACGCCGGTGTAGAAGTAGCTGTCCTCGTGAAGCTGGCCGCGTGCCACGGTGTCCAGAACCTGGGGACGCGCGCCGCGATGATCGGCGAAGAAATCGGAGCCGCGCTGCGGCATGCATCTTGGGCTGGTCCTGCATGTCCTGCCGGCAACCGGCGAGAAGCAGCAGTGCCCCAAGCGCAGCAGCACCCGCAATCCGGCGTGAACGTTGGCGCAGCACGGCCTTCTGATCACTGACCACTGACAACTGATCACTGTTTCCGAGGCGGCTCATCAGTACTCCACCTCCGTCACCGAACTCGGCTGGAACTTTTCCAGGTAGGCCTTGGTTTCCGCGCGATCGAACTTGGGATCGAGCGCCTCAAGGCAGAGGAAGAACTTGTCCGTCGTCGCGCCGTCGCGGAAGTTGGGCGCGTTAAATAACGGATGATAAAGCGACGGCAGGCCGTTGAGCGCCAGCATGCCGAATGCGGCGGAAAGGCCGGCCCAGAGAATGGTCCACTCGTAGGCGGGCACAATGAAAGCCGGCCACGAATACATGGGGCGACCCGCGATGTTCAGCGGGTAAGCGAGCACAGAGACCCAGACCTCCAGCGTGAACATGGCCGCGCCGCCCATCAAGCCACCGATGAGCGTCAAGAGCGGCACCTTGTTGCGATGGAAGCCAATGGCTTCGGCCGCTTCTTCCACGGGATAAGGCGTATAGCAGTCCATGCGCCGCCAGCCATCCTGGCGCGCCTGTTGCGCGGCTCTCACCAGGTCGCTCGGCGTTTCGAATTCGGCCAGAAGGCCGTACACTCCTTCGCGTGCGGGCATCAGTCACCTGCCTCCACTGCCGCTTTGGGCTTGATCTTGGCCTGCGGCAGAATCATGCGAATTTCGTTCATGGGAATCATGGGCAGGAAGCGCACAAACAAAAGGAACAGGAAGGTGAACAAGCCCAACGTTCCCACAAACGTCATGTAGTCCCATTTGGTGGCGCGATACGTTCCCCATGACGACGGCAAAAAGTCGCGGTAGAGGCTGGTCACGATGATGACGAAGCGCTCAAACCACATGCCCGTATTCACGACAATCGAAATGAAGAACATGTACGCAATGTTGGTTCTCAGCTTGCGCGACCACAGAGTCGTTAGCGGAATCACCAGGTTGCTTGCGATCAGCACCCAGTAGGCCCAGCCCATGGGACCGAAGGCGCGGTTCCAGAAAGCGAATGCCTCCCAGTGGTCGGCTGAGTACCAGGCCATAAAGGCTTCCATGCCGTAGCCGTAGCCGACGATGAAGCCGGTTACCAGCATCACCTTGCCCATGTTGTCGATGTGGCGCTCCGTCACCAGCGACTCCAGGTGATAGAACTTGCGCAGCGGAATGGCCAGGGTGAGCACCATGGCGAATCCCGAATAGATAGCGCCGGCGACGAAGTAGGGCGGGAAGATGGTGGTGTGCCAGCCGGGCAGAACGGCCACCGCGAAATCGAAGCTGATGACGGTATGTACCGAAAGCACCAGAGGCGTGGCCAGGCCCGCGAGCAGCAGCGACGCTGTCTCGTAGCGCATCCAGTGGCGCACCGAGCCGCGCCAGCCCAGCGAAATCAGCCCATAGAAATATTGCGCAAACTTGCTTTCCGAGCGATCGCGGAAGGTGGCAAGATCGGGCACCATGCCGATATACCAGAACACCACCGAAATCGTGGCGTACGTCGAAACTGCGAACACATCCCACTCCAGCGGCGAGCGGAACTGCGGCCAGATGTTCATGGTGTAGGGCAACGGCAACATCCAGTAACCCAGCCAGGGACGCCCTACGTGAATCAACGGAAACATGCCGGCGCAGACCACGGCAAAAATCGTCATGGCCTCTGCAAAGCGGCTGATGGCGTTACGCCAGGTCTGTTTGAAGAGCAGCAGAATTGCCGAGATCAGCGTACCGGCATGGCCGATACCGATCCACCAGACGAAATTGATAATGGCAAAGCCCCAGGCCACTGGCTGCGTGATAGCCCAGATTCCGACGCCCTTCAGGAAGAGCCAGGTGATTGCGGTCAGCAGCACGGTCGCGCCGCCGCCTGCAAAGGTGAAGAGAGCAAACCAACCCATCGGCGTGTGCGGCGTGAGCACGATGCGCACGATCTTCTCGGTAATAGACCGGAAGGTCTGGCCGGGCGCGACCACGCGAAATTCTCCGGTCGCGGGATCGACCCATTGGTCAGCGGGTTTTATTTCTTTGGTCGCCATCGGCAGTCTTTGTTCCCTTTTTCCCTCGGTCCCTTAGTCCCTGTCTTTACGCCGGATCGTGCTCCTTCGGCGCCTCTTCGAGTTCCTGGTTCAGATTCAAAACTTCGGCCACGTACGTAGTGCGCGGACGGGTGTTGATGTCGGCAATTACCTGATAGCTGCGTTGCTGCGCGCGCAGCTTGGATACCTTGCTTTCCTTGTCGTTCTTGTTGCCAAAGGTGATCGCGCTCGCCGGGCACGCCTGCTGGCAGGCGGTCACGATCTCTCCATCTCGAATGCCGCGATTTTCCTTGTCGGCCGTAATCTTGGCCGCCGAGATGCGCTGAATGCAGTAGCTGCACTTCTCCATCACGCCGCGCGAGCGCACGCTCACGTCGGGATTGCGCATCAATTTCAAACTTTCAGTTTCGTAATCGCTGTAGAGCAGGAAGTTGAACCGCCGCACCTTGTAAGGGCAGTTGTTGGAGCAGTAGCGAGTGCCCACGCAGCGGTTGTAGACCATGGTGTTCAGGCCTTCCGGCGTGTGCACGGTGGCGCCCACCGGGCAAACCTGCTCGCAGGGGGCGTTTTCGCAGTGCTGGCAGGCCATGGGCTGGAAGTGCGCGCGCGGCGCAGACAGGTCGCCCTCGAAGTAACTATCGATGCGCAGCCACTGCATGTTGCGGCCGACGCGCACCTGCTGCTTGCCTACTACTGCGATATTGTTCTCCGCATAACAGCTCACGATGCATGCATTGCAGCCCGTGCAGCTGTTCATATCGATCGACATGGCCCAGGCGTTGGCCTCGTTGTACTCCCAGTTGGGGAACAGCGAAGTATCGTCCGACGGCGTTTCGCGGCCTTCGCCTTCGTGCGCAAAGTTCGGATTGGCCTTGAACTCTTCAAGCGATGCGTAGCGGATGATGCCGCGCTCGCCAATCGCCTCATCGGCTTCAAGCGAATTGTTGTCCTGCCCCTTGGGCTGCCCGAATTGCTCGCCGCGATGATCCTGGTAGTGGCTCTTGGTGATGGCGATGCCCCATTTGCCTTCGATCTTTCGGACAGAGCCAGTGGCATGGAGCGGTGCCCAGGTGTTGCGAATCAAATAGGCATTGAAGCCAGCGCCGCCGCCCACGCGGCCCACCTCGCGGCCGTAGCCGAGATAAACGGTGATGGAGTTGTCGGGATGGCCGGGCGCAACCATGACCGGCGCCTTGACGCGGCCGTTGCCCACGCTGATTTCAATAATGTCGTCTTCTTCAAGGTTCCACTTGCTGAGCGTGGCCCCGGAAACGATCGCGGCGTTGTCCCAGCTCAGGCTGGTAACGGGCTTAGGCAGCTCCTGTAGCCAGCCCACGTTGGCCCAGCGCCCGTCATACACATTCGGATCGGGACGGAAGATGACTTCGATCGAATCTTTCGGCGTGGGCGTGGGAACGGCGCCGTGGAATGCGACATCAATACTCGTTTTTGCGGGGCTGGCCTTTGACGGCCCGGTCGGAACCGTGTCCGCAATCCAGCCATCGTGCAGCGCCTTGCGCCAGCCGGTTTCGAAATCGCCCCCCGGACCTTTTCCGATCGTGGTTTTCCACGTCTCGCGCACGGCGTCGTACGGGCTCAGCATCGGCTCGTTCAGCAGCGTCTGGAAAACATGATGCGCGGAGTGCCCGCCGTAGAGCGGATCGATCATCGGCTGCACAACGGAAATCGTACCGTCGTAAGCGCGGGCATCGGACCACGACTCGAGATAATGCGCGGCGGGAAGGTGCCAGTGCGACAGCTGACCGGTCTCGTCGTAGTGCGAGCCGAGATGGGCGACAGTGTTGGCCCTGTTGAAGGCCGTCGCAAAATCGAGATCGACGGGCGCGTCGTAGATCGGATTGGCATTGAGAATGACGAGCCAATCGACCTTGCCCGCATTGAGATCGGCAACCAGCGCCTTGAAATCGCCATGCTGGTCGCTGGGCAGCGGGATCGACGGCTCGGAGCCGACGAAAACCGTCTTGCCCACGTTGCCGAGCGCGTTATTGATGGCCAGCGCCAGCATGTAAACCGAGAGATCCTGGTAGAGTCCCGGAATCACGGCGCACTTGCCGGCGTTGGCTTTCAGATCTTTCGCGAGCGCGGCAAGGAACTTTTGCTGATCGGCGGTCCACGCGTACGCGGGCGGATTGACGCCTGGAACGCCCACAGCCTGCGCCAACGCGGCAGCGAACGCCGGAATCTCGCTGGCCCTCAGCCCCAGCCGATGCTCCGCCTTCATGCCGGTCGTCGTGGTCGTACTCTCGATCGAGTACAGCCGGTTCATGCCGTTTTCCGGTTGCCGGCGACGGTCGGCGTAGTCGCGGACTAATTTGTGGAAGCCGGGATAGCTCGCGCCGGAGAGAAAATCGGCGTCGAGCGAGACGATCACGTCGGCCTGGCTCAGGTCGTACTGAACATTCAGCCCTTTTTCAAGGAACGTCCCCGCGATCGCAGGATCGTACTGCACCAGCTTCGCTTTGGGATACGCCTTCTGGACTTCTTGCCACTGCCGCGCCAGCGTAGGCGAAGTGATAGCCGCGCTCAGGAAGTAAATTCCCGTTCCGTCCTTGGTAGAAACCACCTTGTCGCGGAAAGCTTCGGCAAACTCCTGCCACTCGCGGCCTTCGCCTTTATAGGTCGCGTGCTGCGAGCGGTCGGGATCGTAGAGATCAAGCAAAGTGCCCTTGCGAATAAGGATCGGAGCCGCCGTGATTGTAGGCGTGCTCGGGATTGCCGTCGATCTTGATAGGGCGAAATTCATCGCTCTTCACCAGCAGCGGCACCGCGCCGGTCGCGAACGGATGCGCCGTCGCAAAATACATCGGCTTGCCGAGAACCAGATCTTCCGGCGCCTTGACGTACCCATAAATCGGCTCGTCGGGCTGCTTGGTGCAGCCGGCCAATCCGGCCAACGCCATCGACGCGCCCATCAGTTTCATGAAGCCGCGCCGGGAAACAGGATCGACCCACTCCTGCGCCGCCGAAGGGAACTCGCGCTCTACCGCAGCCTGAAACTCAGCCGTATTGGCCAGCTCGTCGAGCGAGCGCCAATATTTCTTGCCCTTCGCGCCCTTCAACTCCGCGCGCACCTGATCAAGCGTCATTTTTTCTTTCATTTCGCTGCTCATCGGTGGCACACCTCGCAGCTGGTCAGGTCTTTCGGGGTGCGGATCTTGTAGTGAACCTCGAGGAAGTGACCCATGTCCTCCTGGTCCGTGAACTTCTGGTAAGAAAGGGGAACCGGGGGCATCACGGCGGCAACATCGCCCGCCAATCCCTTTACGCCCGCGGCGGGCTGCGCAATCGAAGCCATCTCGGGGCTGGCCGAGCCCGGATCTTTCTGCGTGCAGCTCACGCTTTGCGCGGTGGGCACACCGGCCTTGTCTGCCGCCGCGCACCACACGGGCTTATCTTCCCTGGGCCCTTCCCACGCCATGTTGTAGATCTCGCTCGTGGGCCGCAGATTCTTGGCCGGATTGCGGTGGCAATCCAGGCACCACTCCATCTGCAGCGTGTTCTGCGCGTACATCAGCGGCATTTCGTCCACGCGGCCGTGGCAGCTTTCGCAGCCGATGCCCTTGTTCACGTGAATTTCGTGGCTGAAGTAGACGAAGTCAGGAAGGTCGTGAATCTTGATCCATGGGATGGACTGGCCGGTATACCAGCTCTGGCGCACGGGCTCCAATAATTGGGCATTTGTCCAGATCTGCGCGTGACAGTTCATGCAGGTGCGCGTCGGAGGAATGCCGGCGTAGCTCGATTTCTCCACCGTCGTGTGACAGTACTGGCATTGCAGGCCGAGACCCTGGACGTGGTGCCTGTGACTAAAGGGAACCGGCTGCTCTGCCCGTTGCCCTTGCCGCGTAACCCAAGGCGAGCGCTGCAACTGGTCGAGCGTGACCCCCAAAGCAATGACGATCAACCCCGTCAACACCAGGCTCATACGAGCCAGTGCATTGGAGCTGCGGTCGAAGATTTGCGCCATGAACGAATCCCGATTTGACTGTCTTTGTACATGCGCCGCGTGTGCTGGCGGTCACATGGGTGGTGTACAAGAAACGCTCTTCGATAAAGCTGTACTGGAGGGGGCAGGGAAGCCCGAAATTTCAATATAACGCACGTGGGCCGCTCGCAACACAGGAGTTGCGCGAAAAACACGAAAAAAATGTGTGGGAAACCGAAACGCAATCAGTTGAAAAGAAAACCGCTTGTGACAAGCGCGATTTCGGAGAAAACATCACCGCTCTTCTGGCGCTTGTGTACCAGAAGTTGGGATGTTCATGAAAAAATATCATGCCGAAACCGGGTTGCGCCAGAGTCTTCTCTCGGCGGGCGCTTCCAGGTGCTCGTTACGGGCGAATGTCGGATAGATAACTGCCTAATAGCTGGTTACCCAGCCCCTATCTCTTTCCTGTTCTCGACTAGTTCGCCGACGGCCGCTCGATGTGGTCGATGACCAGGATGTCGACCGGAGCTGTTGCGGGCACGAGCTTGAGGCCGAGCTGTTCTTCGAGCGCGGTGAAGAACGAGGGGCGCGGATCGGCGGGGTCGGCGCCTTCCGGTGCCCATTGCAGAGTGAAATCGTAGGAACCCCCGAGACCCGTTTTGTCGACGACAATCCGACCCGCAGAGCTAGGCAGGTTGGAGATGAGTGCGCTGATCGGCATGGCCTGCATAACGATGCGGCCACCGCTTGTAATCATTTTTGGCGACTCTCCGGACGAAGACGACTTCAGCTTGCATCCTCCCTTTGCGATGACCAGATTGTAGACGGGTTGCTCTCTCGTCCCGTAGTGCGCTTGCAATTTGAATCGGTCGGCAAGAACAACTTGCATCATCCTCTCGCGTTGCCGCATACGCTCCTCCGGAGAAAGCTCATTAAGTTCGGCAGCGGTTTGCTCATCTATCTTCGCCTCGAGGTCAAAGCGGTCATCCAATGTCCAGCGGGGCAATCCCGAGATCTGGTCCGGCATCAGATCGTACGCATATTGAACCAAGAAGGAGATCATAATATTGGCCGCGGCGTAGCCTTGCTTTGTCGGTCCAAAGGACAAGTTCCTATCGCCCGGCCGATGGGGTTTTATTGAGACGACATCGTAGACAAGAGTGCTCGTTGGCGCCGGCTTTGGCGGGACTGAACCGGTTTGAGCGTGGGCCGAGGCGATCATCGTCACTGCGCTGACTGCAGAAACAAGGGGGCACACCACAAGCGTTAAGATCCGATGCACTTTTCGCATGATCGAGCATTTTGAACCCATCTGATCATGGTCTCTGTGATTCCCAACACATCTAATGGTTTGCCTTCAGCCACGCTCTTATCCACCATATTGCGCTTCAGGATCGTTGCATTTTCGATCATCTAGTAAGGAGCACAAAATCGCCGCAGTCTGGCAGGGGCAGCGCGATTGGAGGGACTGCCCTCCGTGAATCGACGCGGCAATGGCAATTTTTTGAGCAAAGGGGGAAAATAGCCGTATCTTTTCAAGCATTGCAAGAAAGGCATGGTCTGAACGATGACCGCACGCATGCGCCCTGCACAGAAGCTTCGCAACTCGCTCGTTGTCACAGCTCTCGCGGCAATCGGTTTAGCGGTCCCCGCGCATCCTCAATCCGGCACAACTCTGTCGCAATCTGCGCAGGTCAACACCTTCGCCTACGACGTGGTATCTGTCAAGCCGCACCAAGCCGGTGACGAATCCTGGTCCTCCGGCCCATCCCAGGATGGCTATCGTGCCGTCAACGTCACGGCACCTTCTTTGATTCAGTACGCCTACGTCCTCACTTTGCCCGACCAGATCTCGGGACTGCCGGGTTGGGCTGCGGATGCTCGCTTCGACATTGAGGCCAAGATGGACGAGCAGACGGTTGCCGAATTCAGAAAGCTCTCGCCCGAGCAGCAGCAGGAGCAACGCCAACTCATGATGCAGACCGTTCTTGCCGATCGCTTCAAATTAAAGGTGCACCGCGAAACAAACAACCATCCGATCTATGAGCTCGTGGTCGCGAAAAGCGGATGCAAATTGAAAGAGTCGCCGGCAGGAGAGCCGCAACGGATGATGATACGCAACGGGCGAATCGTCTCCCACGCCGTGCCGGTCTTCAATATGATTTCCAATCTGTCCTACGAAACCGGCCGCATCGTCGTCGACAAAACGGGCCTCACCGGCGACTACGACTTTACGCTGAACTGGACGCCGGAGGAGCAGAGCGGAACTGACGGTGCCGGGCCCTCGATCTTCACTGCGCTCGAAGAGCAGCTTGGATTGAAACTCGTTCCGGCCATGGGCCCCGTCGATACGATTGTCGTCGATCGCATCGAGCAGCCCTCGCCGAATTGATCGCAGCGCGGAAAGGGTCTCAAGCGGTCCACGCGGCCCGGAATTCCCACGCCCTCACGCCGTCTGCCAGTGCTCCGGCGAAAGCGTGACCGTGGCGCAGCCGAAGGAGTAGTTGTACCAGGCGTGCTCCGTGTTGGGCGTGGCGAAGAAGCCTTCGAGGTTCAATCCCGCGGCAACGCGCGCCACAAATGCGCGGGATCCATAAAACAGCGTGAAGAAACTGTCCCAATCGACCGTAAGGAGGAAGGAATGGTCGGGAGCGAGGAGAGTTCCGCGCGCGGGAAAGGCGATGGAGCCGTTATGAAGGCCGGCGATGGGGAGCCGGACGACGGGATCGGAATTTGGGAATTCAGGAACGAAAACAAGCTCTTCCACTCCCGCCTCTGCGAAGACGTGAAGCAAGTCGGGCTGCAGAAGCGGCTCGAAGCGGCCTTCGACAGGCATCCAGATGGGTTGGGATTCGAGGAAACGCTGCAATTCGTCGCGACCGGCGGAATCGGCAACGTGATCGTCGAGCGAACCGATGGACGTAAGCAGCGCCTGGTTGATACGCGCGCAGGATTTCAGGCTCGTGCGCACCGCGACTTCAGTCCACGGAACCTTCTCGCCGCACCCGGCGATCTCGACGTCGCCGGGATACTGATTCGTAGCGCTCCAGGCCAGCTCCGCGGGAACGCGCACGAAAGGATGCAGAACGACAAAGACGCATTCGAATGCGCCGCCGTAGGCTTCCACGAGCGGTTCGCTCAAGGACGGGTAAGTGAATTGTTCCGGTTGCACTGAGGGAATTTTAGCGCACGCCGGGCGACCCGTCGCAGCAAGCGCACCCGCAACTGCACCGGCTCGCGCTGCTCCCGCAGCAGTCATCTAGTAAGCTCTCGTTCGTCCCCGCCGGCCAGCCCGCGATCACAAAGAATACATCCAGGACAAAAAGCCCGATGGCGATGTCGTTGTAGAGCGATGCCTGGGGAAGGTTCGACCAGAACTGGTTCGCTGCCCAGAAAAGAAAGGCCGCCGCCAACAGGATGGTTTTTACCAGTTCCGCCAGAGGACGGCGATGCAGCAACTGAAAAACCATGTAGGCAAGGGCGATCATCGCCAGGGAAAACGCGGCGAGAACCGCGTGACTCCCCGCGGGAAGCAGCCGCGGAACAGCATCCTGAACAAAGAGCAGCACCACGCCGGCGAGCGTAACGATGCCGAGAATCAACGGAACCAGCTTGCGGGAACGATCAGAAGCATTCTGCACACTCCATTATTTCCCGCCGCATGAAAAGAGTTCATAAAGGCCCGCCCGCTGCTCCCACAGTGTGAATCGCCGGTCAGTGTGCGCCGGCGCCAACGGACGCAGTGGGTCAATTCGAAGCCATCGCCAAGGGGCTCGACTCCGCGATCTGCTGAAAAAATGCATCGCAGGGCACGAAGTGTCAGGGCAAGAAGTGTCAGGGCACGACTTTAGTCGTGCCGCAAAACGGCAAAATGTGCTGGGGCTTTAGCCCCTGAGGGACGGTATTGTTCAAACTGACCCGCCGGCGCCGCGCCGGCCCTGCGCAACAGATCGTTTAGAATTCATAAGGACGAAACAATCGCTCTCAGCTACATTTCACTGCGCGGGACTCGCGTTTCGGCCCTGGTGGCCGTTTTTGCCGCCAACGCGGCCGCCACCGCAACCGCGTAGGGCCCATCAGGAAGAGGAAGCCCATGAAGTATGCCGGATTGCTGGTGATGCCAGCCGGATTCCTACTCACGCTCGCCGCCCTTGTGCTGTTTCCCGATCCCACGCGGCGGTTGGCGTTTGTAATGTGCGGTGTGGCTGTGGAGGCGATGGGCTTGGTGGTAGCGGTGCGCGGTCACATGCCCGCCCGCGGAGCCAGCCGCCCATGAATGCCACAGTCCCCATGACACCCGCGGCAATGAGCGAGACGGTCTTCGCCTTCACGCTTGCGCTGCTTATGCTTGCGCCCCTGGCCATTGCCGGCGTGGCGCTCGTCAATACCGGTCTGGCGCGGTCACGCTCGGCGGCGCAGGCGCTTTTGGGCTATCTGGCCCTCTGGTCGGTGACCGCGATCGCGTTCGCACTCGTAGGCGCATCGTTCGCCGGGACGCTGGGAACTTCAGAGGCCGCATTGCACGCGGCTGGAAAACCCTGGGGCGTGCTGGGACTCGGTCCTTTTCTGATGCATGGCCTGGGATCGGCCACTCCGCAAGCGCAACTGGCGCTGCTCTTCGAATTCATGGCGGTGGCTATGGCGGCGATGATTCCGTGGGGCTCGGGCGCGGACCGTTGGCGGCTCCCAGGCGGGTGCGCGTCGGCAGCCGTGCTGGCCGGATTTGTGTTTCCTTTGGTCGCGCACTGGATCTGGGGCGGAGGGTGGCTCGCGCAGCTGGGCACAAACTTTGGGCTCGGTGCGGGATTCCTGGATGGCGGCGGCGCGGCCACCGTGCACGCTCTGGGAGGGCTCACCGCGTTGGCCCTCGTCTGGATTGCCGGACCGCGCAGAGGGAAATTCCCGCGCGAGGGTCTCTCGACTGCAATCCCCGGTCACAATGCCGTCTATGTGCTATTCGGCTGCCTGCTGGCGCTGGTGGGATGGCTGGCGTGGAACGCCGCGGGCGCGGTGATCTGGCTGCACGCTCCGCTGGCGGCGCTGCCGGGCACGGCCATCAATACTTTGCTCTCGGCTGCGGCGGCGCTGGTGGCCACCTACTCGGTTACGCGAGTTCGTTTTGGCAAGCCGGACGCAAGTCTTTGCGCCAACGGTTGGCTGGCCGGGCTGGTCACATCCACGGCTTGCGCGGCGCTCGCCACACCGGTGGAAGCCATCTTTGCCGGAGCCGTTGCCGGCTTCTTTACGCCGCTGCTTGTGGAAGTGCTGGAGCTGGCAATCTCCATCGACGATCCCTCCGGCGCCATCGCTGTACACGGCGCATCGGGGCTGTGGGGGCTGGTCGCTGCGGGCTTCTTTGCACCCCAGACCGGCCAACTCACAGCGCAACTGGTGGGCATTGCCGCGTTGCTCGGCATCGTGCTGCCTCTCATCTATCTGCTCTTTGCCGTGCTCAACCGCGTGGTCGCGTTCCGCGTCGATCCCGACGGCGAGCGCATCGGCATGGACCTGCATGAACTGGGCGGCGGCGCTTATCCCGAGTTCGTGATTCATCGCGACGAATCTCACCGGTAAAGCGCGAGCCGGGTCACTTCGGAGCCGCGAGGAAAGTGCGGGTCGACGCGCAGCTACTTGCGCGCCAGCAGCAGCATCATCACGAACAAGGCGATGGGAACCAGCACGATGCCGGCGTACATCGCCAGCCTGGGGCCGTTCACCGAAAGCCGGCTGCGCAGCGAGGGTCGGCGCTCATGGTCGTCCACGCCCACCAGTTCCTGGTGCTCCAGTTCCCACGCCATCTCTGCGGCCGTCGAGTAACGGTGGCGCGGATCACGCTCCAGAGCGCGCGCCAGAATCTCCTGCAACTGCGGAGAGATGGCTGGGTTGAGCTCGCGCGCCGGCGTGGGATCGGTCAACACGCGCTCGTTCAGAACCACCAGCGGACTCGGCCCCGTAAAGGGCGGCTGGCCGGTGAGCATCTCATACAGCATGGCTCCAAGAGCGTAGATGTCGCTGCGCTGATCGCCGCGCTGGCCCTTCACCTGCTCCGGCGAAATGTAATCCGGCGTGCCAAGTGCAGGTGTAAGCGAAGTCTGTGTGATGCGGCGCGCGTCTTCCTTCAGGGCAATGCCGAAGTCGATAATCTTGATGCGGTCGCCCTCGCACACCATGATGTTCTCCGGTTTCAAATCGCGGTGCACCACGCCGTGCTTGTGCAGATTGTCCAGAGCATCGCAAATGGAAATGGTCAGCGCAACGGCCCTTTCGATGGGCAGCTTCCGCTCCTCATTCAGGCCCCTTTCATTCAGAATGGACCGCAGCAGTCGGCCCTCCACCCACTCGATCACCATGTAGGGGCGGCTGCGATTTTCGCTGTCGTAGGTTTTCACCACGCCGGGGTGGTCAATCTCCTGGCCGATCTCCTCCTCGCGGCGGAAGCGCTCGAGCAGAACGGGATCGGCTTCCATCTCCGGATGCGGCACCTTCACGGCCACCGTCCGGCCGTTGCGCACGTCAGTGGCGCGGAACAGCGTGGACATGCCGCTGCGGGCAATCTCCGCATCGAGGAGGTAGTGATCCAGGGTTTCTCCAACTTCGGGCGTGGTCATGACTGTTGTCAGCATCGCAATTTCGAGTCTGACATGCAAAACATAAGAATTTCGCAAAGAACGGCGGCGGGGGCTCGGAAATCGGATTCGGGCCCGTGAAATGGGGCGGATGGACGCAGCCGGCAGCAAAATCCCGGCATCCAGCCGGGAATCATCGCTATGATGGAGGTCGATATGCCCAGCCTGCTCCGAACTTCCCTTGTCTGTGCGGCGATGGCCTGCGCCGTCTTTGCCTGCATCGTGTGGCCCGCCCGGGCGCGCGCCGCGCAGCAAAAGGCGATCCCGGCAAAACCGGCGGCGACGCAGGATACAGGATTCCTGAACCGCCGCATTGAGCTGCACGGCATCTCCTACCGCTTTCAGGTCTACCTGCCCGAAGACTGGCGGCGCGACGATGGCAAGAAATGGCCCATCATTCTGTTTCTCCATGGGCGCGGCGAGCGCGGCTCTGAAGGCATGTGGCAAACGCAGATCGGCATCGCCGAGGCCGTGCGCAATCACCCGGAGCGCTGGCCGTTTGTGATTGTGATGCCGCAGTGCCCGCCAAGCGCGTACTGGACCGATCCCGCCATGCTGGAGATGGCGATGGCCGCGCTCGACCAGGAGTCGGCCGAATTCCACGGCGACACGGCGCGAACCTACCTCACCGGTCTTTCTATGGGAGGATACGGCGCGTGGGAACTGGCCAAAGTGCACCCGCATCGCTGGGCGGCCATCGCCATTGCCGCCGGCGGCGTGTTCTGGAGCTACGAGCCCGAGCGCTGGCAGCAAGCCAATACCCTGCCCGCCGAATACGCGCGCGCGGTCGGCCACACGCCGGTGTGGCTCTTCCACGGCAGCCTGGATACGATCGTCCTGCCGCGCGAGAGCGAACTCATGTTCGATGCCTTCAAAGCCGCAGGAGGCAACATTCGCTTCTGGCTCTACCAGGGCATGTTGCACGATTGCTGGACGCGCGCCTACGACGAGCCGGATCTGCCGCGCTGGTTCCTCGCGCAGCACACGCCTGAGCCTCCCGAAACCCTGGCGGAGTTCCTTATGATTCCGCTGCACCCGCCCACCATCAAGCTCAGCGCCGCGCAACTCGACAGCCTGGCCGGGCAGTATCGCGAGCCGGACGCGCACGGCGTGACCACGATTTACCGCTCGGGCGATCAGCTCTTCGAGAAAACTTCAGCTGGCGAGGTGATCGGGCTGGACGCCGAGGACGTTGATTCGTTTTTCCGACCCGGCGACTCGACCGGTACCCGCACCGTGCATCTGACCTTCGAGCGGGACCCACAGGGACGCGTGACCGCGTACGTGCTACACGACAACCGCCACGAGGAGCGATGGGTGAAAGTCCCCGGCGGAACGGGCAAGTAGAAAACCCGCAGGAAAAGTGGGTGCCCCATCCAAGCTCTGCTTGGGTGGGAAAGCACGAACCTCAACCGACCTATTTCTGCTCAGCACGAAAAATGGGTGCCCCACATCTCGATTTTGAGATGTGGGAAAGCACGAACCAAGACTGACAGGTCTTGTATCAGGGCGCGGCTTTCAGCCGCGCCACAAAATGGCAATAAGATGTGAAGGGCTTTAGCCTCTGAGGGATGTATTCAGCGTCCACACCGCCGCTGCTTAAGGACCCCCTATTCGATTCTCGTCCCACGCAAAACCGTGACCGCGGATCCTTCGGCGAGAAACGCTGAATCCGGCAGGCGCATCAGGACCTTGCCAAATGCAGGTTCGTAGAAATGCGCGGCGTCGCCCGAAAAGTTCGCTTGCCTGGCATCGCTCACGATCCAGCGCGGGTGCTGAACTTCATATTCCATGCAGCCGCCGTCCGATTGCGCCGCATAGCCCCAGTAGTGCTCGGTAATGAACTGGCTCAGAGAGCCTTCAGCGGGAAGGTATTTCTCCCCAGTGGTCTTCAGCCGCATCGCGCATCGTTGCGCCCCGGAGCCCCACGAGTACTCGGCCTCGACTGCGGTTTTTCCTGGCTCCATGGAAACTCGATGTGCCATCGGCACGCGGGAGTACTTCTCCCCGTAGAAAAACCGCGCCGTGGCGGCAATCGCGAGCTTTGGAACCAGCTCGCGAATGAAGACGACACCGCGCTTCCCCGAGCGCCGCACGTAAAAGCGCAGGTTGACCTCTTCAAATGAGCGATGAAACGGAATCGCGAAGCCGGCGACCCGCGTGTCGTTGAATTGAAAACCCACGAGGCTCACATAGGTCCGGCCATCGAAACTGTCGATCTCCGTACCGGCGGGGAGGAAAGGCAGCAGCAGGGCAGGATCGACCGAGTAATTCAACATCAGCAACTGCTTCCATTCCGCGGTAAGGAACACCCGAGGCTGGGGCATGCGTCTCCCTCGTCCCGAGCATACCTTTGGCCGGCCGATTTCTCTCAAATTTTGGGGGAACCTGCCGCTTGCCACCTGCGTATCCCTTTCGACAGTCGAGGAGGGTGCTATGTTTTGCAGCGGATGTGGTCAGGAACTCGAAGCGGGCAAGCAATCGTGCGCGCAGTGCGGCCGGGCGGCCGTGCCGCTCACGCCGCCGGCTCTCCCAACGCCCAGCTTCGAGTTTGAATTGAACCGTTACGCCGGGAAGATTCGCATACTCGGCATCTTGTGGCTCGTCTTTGGGGGGCTCTCGCTCCTGGCGGGACTCGCCGCGCTGCATTTCGCGCACGCCTTCTTCTCCGGCGATTTCGGCCCCTGGGCACAAAACCAGCACATGTTCCCAGACTGGTTTCTGGGCGCCGCGATTCACTTCGTCCTGGCGATGATCATTCTTCGCGCCATCGTGTGCGCCATCGCGGGATGGGGCCTTCTCGAGCGCACCCAGTGGGGCCGCATCATGGCCATCATCGCCTCGGTCATCTGCATGCTCAAAATCCCCTTCGGAACTGCGCTCGGCGTCGCCTCGCTGGTGATTCTGCTCGGCTACAGGAACTCGACTCTATACGACAGTCTGTGAGGAGCAGGGGCCAGGTTTCAGTCAGATCGCGATAACCCGCGGGCTCGCCTCCTCGCCTCCTAGCTCCCTCGCTCCCTTGCTCCCTCGCGGCTGACCCCTGAAACCTGAATCCTGTCCTACAATCAAGCCATGAGCTTCCCAGCCAACCGGATGCGGCGTATGCGGCGCAGCGAGCCGCTGCGCGCGCTGGTACGCGAGACCAGTCTCGAGCCCGGCGATCTCATCTATCCCCTCTTCATCTGCCCCGGCAAGGGCGTCCGAAATCCCATCAGCTCCATGCCCGGCGTCTTCAACCTTTCTGTGGATGAGGCCGTACGCGAGGCCGAGGAAGCCGCGCAGTTGGGTATCGGCGGATTGCTGCTCTTCGGTCTGCCTGAAACCAAAGACGAGCAAGGCACCGGCTCGTGGGAGGAAAACGGTATTGTCCAGCAGGCGCTGCGCGCGCTCCGGCAATCGCCGGCCGCGAAGAAACTGGTGCTGATTGCCGACGTGTGCCTGTGCGAGTACACCAGCCACGGCCATTGCGGCGTGGTGACGAAATCAGGCGACGCATTCGACGTCGACAACGACGCCTCTCTGGAACTCCTTGCCCGTACCGCCGTGAGCCAGGCCCAGGCCGGCGCTGACGTCGTGGCCCCCAGCGACATGATGGACGGCCGCGTCAGCGCGATCCGCAAGGCTCTCGACGCCGCGGGCCTCAAGCAGACGCCCATCCTCAGCTATGCGTCGAAATTCGCCTCGGCGTTTTACGGGCCGTTCCGCGAGGCCGCCGATTCCGCGCCGCAATTCGGCGACAGGCGCAGCTACCAGATGGACGGAGCAAATCTCCGCGAAGCCATGCGCGAGATCGATCTCGACATCGAGGAAGGCGCGGACATGATTCTGATGAAGCCCGCAATGCCCTACCTCGACGTGGTGCGCGCGGCGCGCGAGCGTGTCGACGTACCCATCGGCGCCTACCAGGTCTCCGGCGAGTACTCCATGCTGCACGCGGCCTTTCAAAAAGGCTGGCTCGACCAGAACCGCGCCATGCTGGAGTCGCTGCTCGGCATTCGCCGCGCCGGCGCGGACTTCATCGTGACCTACTTCGCCAAAGACGCCGCCAAACTGCTCTAACGCGGCAGAATCTTATTCCTGCGCGTGCCTTGTCCGGGGTATACTTCCTGCAATCTACCGCCGATCTACACTCGAGGTGTTCGCAATGAAGTTCCGGCCCACGCCAATCGCAGCTTCCCTGGTTCTGCTGTCAGCCGCGCTGTTTGCGGTGGCTCCGCCGCTCCATGCCCAAACCGCCGCCCAAAAGGCGGATAAACTGGTCAGCCTCATGAAGGCGGACAACCTCAGCTACGGCGCTACGACCTCACCAACGGTCTTCACCATTCACTTCGCCGGCACAAACCTGAAGGACATCAAAGTCGTCCTGGCCGTGGGAGGCGACGAGGACAGCGATCTGGTCGTCTTTGTTACGGTGACCCCGAAGGCGACGATGCCCACGACGGCCGATTTCCGCTACATCCTGCTCAAGGCCAATCACGAATACGACCAGGTGAAGATCGGTTTCGACGGCGATGACGATCTGTCGGTACGCATCGACGGCTCGATGCGCGTGGCCGACGCTACTTATCTGCTCAATATCGTCAACCAGGTGAAGAACTCCTCGGACGAGATTTACGGCAAGATCCAGCCCTACCTGATTCACAGCGCTGGCGCATATTGATTCTCCTTGACGCAGATGAACGGCGGCGCAAGCCTTACGGAAATCCTCCAGGTGCCGCACAATTTCCCGGACTTTCGCAATAGCGCTCTTATTCTGAACGATCGCTCGTGGGAGGTTGTGCATGCGGTATCGAAGAGGAATCGTGGTGTTTGTCGTGTTGAGTTCCCTCCTGTTGTGTGGGGCAACTTCACCCAGTGGCTGCAATAGCAGTCAAGATCAAATCGGCCCCAGCAAGGGAGAAGTAGACGGAATCGCCGTCGGGATCGTCGCCTTTATTGTTGTTGGCACGGTGGTACTGGTCGAGGTCAATAAGTCTCACCACAACCTCAAGGGTTGCGTCACCGCGGGACCGGACGGCCTGACCTTACACACCGAAGGGAACAACAAGGTCTACGCTCTTACGGGAGTACCGGCGAATGTGAAGGTGGGCGACGTGATCAAAGTCCACGGATCGAAGTCGAAAGGCAAAAAAGACAGCGCCGGCGACCAGGACTTCGCAGTAGCAAAGATGAGCAGGGATTTCGGCCCGTGCAAGGCTCTCCTGGCGCCTCCTTCCGGGACAGCAGTTCCTTCTGCAACCCCTTAGATCGGCCGCGCTCTCCCACCCATTCACATCAGGTGCCGCTCGAGCGCACAAATCGCTTTGCATCCCGGGCAAGGTGTGTTTTGCTAACTAGAACCCGCCTATGCTGAAGCGACTCGAAGCCTACTTTGAATTTGCCCGTCTGGGAACCAACTGGCGCACCGAGATTCTGGCTGGCGTCACGACTTTCCTGACCATGGCCTACATCGTGCTGGTGAATCCAGCCATCCTGGCCGATGCGGGAGTTCCCTTGCCCGCCGTGACAGCGGCCACCTGCCTCTCAGCGGCCTTCGGCTCCATCTTGATGGGCATCATTGCCCGCTATCCCATCGCTTTGGCGCCGGGCATGGGACTGAACGCCTACTTCACCTATACCGTCTGCATCAAGATGCACGTGCCGTGGCAAACGGCGCTGGGCGCGGTGTTTCTTTCCGGCGTCATTTTCCTGGCCATCACCGCAGTCGGCATCCGGCAGATGATTTTGCGCGCCATTCCGCACCAGCTTTACGCGGCGGTTGCGGGCGGTATCGGCCTGTTCATCGCGTTTATCGGTTTTCAGCATGCCGGCCTCGTCATTCGCGATCCCAATACCTTGGTTGGCATGGGCAACATTCGCAATCCCACAGCGTATCTCGCGCTCTTCGGCCTCCTTCTCATGGTGGCCCTCGAATTCCGCAAGGTAAAAGGCGCCATCCTCATCGGCGTGTTCGCGGTCACGGCCCTGGCCTGGCCGCTGCACCTCGTGCACTGGACGCCGTCGGTGGGTGGCATCGGCGCGCTCACCCAAACCGCGCTGCAACTGAACATTCGCGGCGCCATCAACAAAGGCCTGCTCGAAATCATCTTCGTCTTCTTCTTCGTGGACTTGTTCGACAACCTGGGCACGCTGGTCGCCGTCACCAAGCGCGCCGGGCTCATTGCCCCCGACTACTCCATTCCGCGACTCAACAAGATTCTGTTTGCCGACGCCACGGCCACGGTCTTCGGCTCGCTGGTCGGAACCTCCACGGTCACCAGCTACGTGGAGTCGACGGCGGGCGTGGCGGCCGGCGGGCGCTCCGGCGTGACGGCCATCGTTACCGGCCTTCTATTTTTGTGCGCCGTCGTCGCTGCGCCGTTCATCGGCATCGTGCCTCAGGCGGCCACCGCGCCTGCGCTCATTCTGGTTGGATCCATGATGCTGGCCGCAATTACTGAAATCCAGTGGCTCGACCCTCTGGTCGCCGTTCCCGCATTTCTCACCCTGGTGCTCATCCCGTTCACCTACTCGATCGCCAACGGCCTCGGCTTCGGCATCATTGCCTGGGCAGTCCTGCACCTGTTTGCCGGCAAGGCCCGCCTCCAAGACTGGTTGCTTTACCTCATGGCCGCTCTTTTTCTGGCGCGTTTCATCTACCTGGGCGCGAGTTAGAGCGAGTTGGAGCCTGCTACCATGTGATCGTTTAACGAGGCAGACCCATCATGCACTGGTATTTCTATATCGCGTATTTTTTCGGCGGCGCCTTCTTTGCCAATGCCCTGCCCCATCTGATGAACGGCATCTCGGGGCGCTCTTTCCAAAGCCCTTTTGCCAAGCCTCCGGGGAAGGGTTTGTCCTCGCCGACCGTGAATGTGCTGTGGGGCTTTTTCAACCTCGCAGTGGCCTATTGGCTCATCGTTCAGATCGGCACTTTCAGCATCTACAATTTCGGGCATGTCGCTACCGTGGGCGCGGGAATCCTTGCCATGTCTCTCATGTGTGCGAGCGTCTTCGGCCGTTTCCACAGCGGACGTTAGGCCTGCCGGCGGCGTGGCTCGTTGCCACATCCCTTCTGAGCGAGCGCAGCGAGCCGAAGAACCCGCTTCTTGAAACTCCTTGCGGTAAGCGTGGGAAAGCACCATCTCAATCAATCGTGCCGGACAATTCTCGCCAGGTTTTCCATGCGGCCCCGGCGCCAGCGTCGATTCCGCCGGTTCACCATGACGAAAAAGTCGTAAACTCATTTCAATCCTCGGCTGTACCATGGGAAAGTGTTTGAAGCGAAGCAGATGAAGACCACCATCCTGATGGGCCGGATGCAAAAGTGGATGCAAGGCTCACCACGGCCGGCGTGGTTCCGGCTGTGCGTGGTAGCGGCCGCCTCGCTGGCCGTGGCCTTCGTGTTTTCTGCCTGCGAAAACGTGGCCACCTACGTGCAACCGAGCCTGGTGCGCGTCATCGACGCTTCCTACATCGCGCCCGCCATCAACGTGAACGTGGAAGGCGATCTGCTGGCATCGAACATCGGCCAGGGCACCATCACTCCTTACGGCACTCTGCCGGCCAACATCGCCGCGCCCATTGACATTACCGCCGCCACCGGCGGCCTCACGATCGTGGATACCAGCGGCACCCTGCTGCCCGGTCATCAGCATTCCGTATTTCTCACCGACAACGGCGCTGCCCCCAACGGCTATCTGGTGACCATCCTTGAGGATCAGCAGATTGTGGCAGCGCAGGGTCACTCGGCCTTCCGCTTTCTCAACCAGGCGGCCAAGACCGGCGCCGTGGACGTGTACATGGTGCCCGCCGGTACTACTCTGGCCAACAGCATTCCCATCGTTACCGATCTACCCGTGGGCGCGACCGCCGGGTACATCAGCTTTACTTCGCAGACCGTGACCATGGTGATTACGCCCACCGGCGTGATCACGCCGCAGTACGCGTACACGCCCATGGTGTTGACCGGCGGCGAAGTGCGCACCGTTTTGCTTATGGATACCCAGCTCACCAGCAATCCGGCGGTGGAATTCAGCGTGGCCATCGACGCCGGACCGACCAACTAAGCCGCGCCGCCGTCTTGACACCGCCGATGCATCTCTCTTCCCTCCGTCGCGCTCTCGTATTTCTCGCTCTTGCGGCTGCGGTCTCCGCAGCGCGCGCCGGCGATTCCTATCGCATCGTCCACACTTATCCGCATGATCCCCGCGCTTACACCCAGGGCCTGATCTACATGGACGGGCATTTGTACGAGAGCACCGGTCTCAACGGGCGCTCCTCGTTGCGCATGGACGATCTGGCGACGGGGCGCGTGCTGCAATCGGCGCCGGTGCCGCAGCAGTACTTTGCCGAGGGCCTCGCCGCGTGGGGCAGCACGCTGGTGCAGCTCACCTGGCAGTCGCATGTTGCCTTCGTCTACGACCGCTTCAGCTTCCGCCTGCTGCGCACATTGCACTACGACTGCGATGGCTGGGGGCTCACCGCGGATGGCAAAAACCTGATCCTGAGCGACGGCACCGCCGAGATTCGTTTCTTCGACCCCGCCACATTCCGCGAGGTGCGGCATATTTACGTCAGCGATCACGGCAAGCCGATCGACCAACTCAACGAGCTCGAATACATTCGCGGCGAGATTTACGCCAACGTGTGGCACACCGACCGCATCGTACGCATCTCGCCCGCGACGGGCCGGGTGCTGGGTTGGATCGATCTCTCCGGCCTGCTTCAGCCCGGCGAAGTCTCCGATCCGGAAGCCGTGTTGAATGGCATCGCCTACGACCCCGTGCACGACCGCCTCTTCGTCACCGGCAAGCTGTGGCCCAAGCTCTTTGAGATCCAGGTGGTTCCTGCCCAAGCAAAAGCCGTTCCCGTCCATCACGCGCAGTAGCGCGGACTCCAAATCCAGCACGAAAATGGGTGCCCCATCCAAGCTCTGCTTGGGTGGGAAGGCACGATCCTCAACTTGCCTGTTCGAACCAGCACAAAAAGGGGTGCCCCGGGTCCCGCTTTTGGGACCCGGGATCGCACGAACCTCAACGCCGTTTCAAATCGAAACGGGAAATGTAAACTCCCTCCCGCCGTCACAGTGCAGCTCGGCTCCGCGCGGGTATACTTCTCCGCGAAGGGTAGGCTCTGCCATGGATGATGCGTCCTTCTTTCAGCTGAATGCTCCGCAAAACGCGGTCGTCTTCACCATCGTTCTGGCGTTTGCCGGCTACCTGGTCACTTTCTGGAGCAGCCGCGTGATGGCGCGGCGCGCCGACCGGCTGCGCCTCGTGAATCAACGTCTGAACGACTTTTACGGCCCTCTCTACGTGGCCACCGTGGCCGGCAACATTGCTTACAAAGCGCTGCTCGCCAAGCAGGGCAAAACCCAGTGCCATCCCATCCGCGACGAGGACCTGAAGGAGTGGGTGCTGTGGATGAAGTCCATCTTCATGCCGCTGAACGACGTGCGCGAGAAGATCATCATTGAAAACGCGCACCTGATCGTCGAAGAGCAGATGCCGCAGTGCCTGCTCGATTTCGTCACGCATGTCGTGGGCTACAAGGCGCTGCTGTTCAAGTGGGCAGAGGACGACTACAGCGAGCGGCGTTCCATGATCGGCTGGCCGCCGGAGTTCGATGTCTACGTGGAGCGCTCGTACCAGGCGCTCAAGGCCGAGCAGACGCGCCTGCTGCACAACGCGTTCTGGCGTTTATGGCATCGCGCCAACGGCCACAAGCAAAGTTAGCTGCTTCCGCAAACCATCCCCGCGACTGCCCCATCCTTTCCGCTTGCTCTGCGGAAAGGGCGGGAACGCGCCGGCCTCCGCCCGATTGATCTTGCTCTTAACCTTTTTATGAGGCTATGATTCTGCCTTATCCAGGCGAAGGCTTCCCCCCTTATCGCGCTCGCTGCTGTGTCAGGAGGTACTCATGCGCAGATTAGCTCTGTGTTCGTTGCTCAGTGTCGCGTCCTTCGCCTATGCGCAGCAACAGCAAACTCCCGGTGACGTGTATGAGAGCGGAGTAACCGCGGAAACCCCGGCGCAAGCGGTGCAGAAACTCTACGACCTCGCAGCGGAGATCACCGAAGATCCCAGTTCTGGCTACGACGCGCAAACCGACCATTGGCCAGAGGCCGACGCGGCCTGGCAGCAATGGGATAACAGCATGGCCGCCGATGGCAACTCTCTCACCCCACAGCAGCACCAGGCTTTGCCCGCGTGCGCCGCGCATTTAGGCGCCGCGATCGATGCCGCGGAGCGTAGCCACCGGATACAAATCTCGCAGCCAGGCAACGCGCCAGCGCAGGCAGACGCGCAGAAGCTTTTGGCCGAAGCCCGCTCGGATTTCAAGCAGTGCAGCCCGGCTGACGCCATGAATGGCTCGAACGGCAACCCAGCCACGGGGACGAATAGCCCCGGAAGTCAGACGGGCGGCGTGTCTGGCGGCGGCTCGAACCCACCCATCCAGGGAGGCGTGAACACCGGACCGGATGGCACGCCCGGAACGACGAGCGGAGGGGGGCCGGGGGCACCGCAGACGCCAGGCACGCAGTCTGGGACACCTCCGGGCACAACCCCGCAGGGCACGCCGCCGGGCACCAAGGGCCTCTCTCGCACTCCTGTGCCCACCAAACCCGCGCCGAATCCGGGGACGCCAACGACGTCCGCGCCTCCCAACATGGGGGCCATCGACAAGGCAATGAGCAACTGCCTGAGTAAGAAGCTGCCTTATTTCGCCCAGCAGGGCGTGCAGCCTACCTTTATGGAGGAGGCTATGTATACTGCGCCGCCCTCAGCCAAGTCCAAGCCATTTGCCCAGCTCCCCGGCGAGTCGCAGATCTTTCTGGAGGAGACGGCGATGGCAATGCAGGCGTTGAGTGAGCACGACAGCAAGTATCCCCGGAACCCGGATTACACTGCGGGAAAGGCGCAGGATGATATTGTGGGTTATCTCGATCACTGCCTGACGCAAGCAGGGTTGATGCCGGAAGGAGATGATGGCACGCCCGAGGAACCGCGCTACCAATACGCCAGATTTCTGGGTGTAGGGATCGGGGACCCACGTATCGCAATATTTGAGTCCGGGTACAACCTCAGCTTGGTTCCCGCACCACTGCTTCCTCGGACTGACCCGGGTATCATTCCGTAGAGGAATTCAACTTCGCCGGGCGCCCCATCTTAGCTCTGCCATGGTGAGTTTGGCGTGTCCCTGGTCCCTCGCATTTGGGGACCGGGGATAGCACAAACCCCGACACAACTTCCGACTGACCAAGAATTCCGCACAGGATATCGCCTGCGTTCCCTTGTTCCCTTGGTCCCTCGGTCCCTGCTTTTCTCACGCCGTCAGCGCCGGATTCAGCGAAGTCACATGCGCAACAGCCTTGGTCAGCCGCGCCTCGCAGGCACGCGCGCCCTTGTACTCTGCCGGCGTATAAATATGTTCGATCGATTCAACCAGGTAAGCGCCGGGAAGAAACTTCGCGCCGTCGCGCAGGCCATCGCCGGGCAGCATCAGCACGTCGCCCTCGCGCGGCAGCGAGTGCAGAGTTTCGAGAGGCACCAGGTTGATACAGGTTCCGTCGCCGGCGACGAATTCCAGGCAATTGAGGCTGCGCAGCCTTCCTTCGCGCTCGCGCCGTGCCTCTTGCCGCACCTTGAGCGACTCATAGTAGGCGCCCCACACGATGGGCAGGCCGATCAAAAATCCCACAACCGTGCTGTACTGCGCAATCAGCGACATCCAATGGTGCGTCATCCCGTCTCAGTCTCCTAGGGAAAGGCTAACAGTTTGCAGCTAAGGCTCCGCGACCCGCCCGGCACCGCCGCCGGACCGTGCCGCCGGTCTCCAGGCTTTTGTACCGCCGGTCTCCAGACCGGGGTCCCCAAGAAACGGTCTTTGTTTCTTGGGGTGGTAGACCGGCTGTCGTGCGGGCGTCCACGCCCGCACATCAAGGGCTCAACCACGAACGCCGGCTTTGGCTGGCTTCTGGTAGGAAGCACCACAAACGCCGGCCTTAACTGCCAATTGGCAGGAAGCAGCACGAACCTCGACTCACAGATCTTGTATCAGGGCGCGGCTTCAGCCGCGCCGACAAGCGCTCATAAATAGGGTCGCGGGCTTTAGCTGCGAAGTTTCAGGAGGTTGTTTACATTCGGACGAAGCTTTGAAAGGGCACGGATTTATCCGTGCCACTAGCTCCACAAAACGCGGTGGGCTTCAGCCCCCGAGGGAAGGTCTGTATTCCTTTGAGAAACATGCTCGTAGCAGCAGTAGAGGCTGTGGGAAAGATGGAAAGCGTCTTATGCTTTTCATCTTTTCCATAGCCTGCTCTTCGGCAGAGGACCGCGTTCCAGGTAAACAATGTCTTGAGACACGACATTTAGCCCCTGAGGGACAGCTTCCTTCAAACAGACCCACCTCCACGCGCAATAAGCCGAGTGCCCCCGGTCACTCGCTTTTGGGGGCCGGGGAGCTCAACCAGCCGGCCCGTCGGTCGCTCGTCCCGACCGGCTATCGGCCCTCCCCACGGCCCGCGTTCACTCATTTCACACTTTCACTCCGTTCACTCTTCACTGCCCTTCATTGCCCAACCGACCCGTTTCGATGCTCCCGCTCACCTTGAAAGAAACGGTGATGCACCATGGTCACTCCGAGAAGGAAAACGAGGAGAGCGAAAATCAGCACGAAGAGCGTCGTGATGATTCCAGAGAGTGGCCGCTTTTGCTCCGGGTTGGTCGCCGGGTTGGCATCTTTATCCATCCGAGTCGCCTCAATTCCAGCCCAGGCATCGAATGTTCTACCGAGGAATGCCGCACTGATTCCCGGCACTCAAGCGCCATGGGACATTTTGAATTCACGTGCTCGCTGACCTCGTGCCCGGTCGCCTTAGGCGGAAAACTGTCCGCCGGGGATAGAGACCGTTTCGGGCGCCACAATCACAGCACCGTTTGCACAACTGATCATACCTCCGGCCTTGCCGCAGGGAACCGCCGCTGGCATCTGCTGGCTGCGAGCTGCCGGCTATTGGCTATTGGCTATTGGCTATTGGCTATTGGCTATTGGCTATTGGCTTTCTCGCCCACGATTTACGGTCCACGGTTGTCAACCCCCGCTGTTCGCAACCCTATGAAACCAAAGCCCCAATACCTTCATTCCTTTTGCAGAGAATTTCCCCGTTCCGGCGCACAATGGTTCTATGAGCCGCCCTCAAGGCAAGACAATTCGTCCGGCGCTCCCAGCATTTCTATCTCCTATTGGCTGTTTACTACTCCCTAACACCCCCCACCCCCCTCCCCCCTCCACGGGCACGAGTTGGAAGCCTGGAACTGGGGTGCGGAAGCCGCCCGTTATGTCGCCAAAAAACGAGTTGTGAAACTGTGAAGCATGGAAGTGGTTCAAAATCAATCACATGCGCTGGGAAATCTCACAGGCTCACACTTTGTGCGTTTCTGTGAAACTGTGCCGCGCGTGCTCGTCGGTTTGTAGTCGGCGTTGGTTTTTTGCTGCGAACTGTGAACGAAGAACTACGAACTGAAGACTGAAGACTGGAAGTTGCCTCGCTAACTCCGCGGCAAGCCGAGATTCTCCCAGAGTCGCAAGGTGGGACCGGCTTGATTGATGGTGTAGAAGTGCAGTCCGGGCGCGCCGCCGCGCAGCAGCGTTTCGCACAGGCGCGTCACCACGCCAACGCCGAAGTCGACCAGTGCCGTCTTATCGCCGTCCAGCTCTTCCAGCCGCAGCCGAATCCATCTTGGCATATCGGCGCCGCAGCCGTTGCAGAAGCGCATGGTATTGGCGTAGCTCGTGATGGGCATGATGCCGGGCACGATAGGAATTTTTATGTTGGCTTTGGAGCAGCGTTCCAGAAAATCGAAATATGCGTCGGCGTTGTAGAAGAGCTGGGTGAGCGCCGCGTCGGCGCCGGCTTCCACTTTGTGCCGAAAATTCTCGAAATCCTCAGCGGGGCTCGCGGCCTGGGGATGCATCTCGGGGTACGCGGCGACCTCAATCTTGAAGGCGTCGCCGTGGGTCTTGCGAATAAAGCTGACCAGTTCGTTGGCGTAGTGGAATTCGCCGGGCGCAGCGGGACTGAGCGCCGTGGCCGGCAAATCGCCGCGCAGCGCCACGATGCGTTTGACGCCGGCTTCGCGATAACGCTGAAGAAGTTCGGCGATATGAGCCCGTGTCGAGCCGACGCAAGTCAGGTGCGGCGCGGCCTCAACGCCGGTATGTTCGACCACGGTCATGATGGTCTTGTAGGTGCCTTCCTGCGTGGAGCCTCCGGCGCCGTAGGTGACCGAGAAGAAATCCGGCTTCAGTGAGGCGAGGCGCTCGATAACAGCAGGCAGCTTGGCCGCCGCTTCCGGCGTCCGCGGCGGGCCCAGCTCGAACGAAAATGTGAGAGGTGAAGGCATGGGAAGTGATTAGTGGCTAGTGAATAGTGGCTAGTGATTAGTGGTTGGAGCGGCCGCCACAGCAGCTGACCACTCACCACTAATCACTAACCACTCGTCTAATACCGGTAGTGGTCAGCCTTGTACGGCCCTTCCACCGGCACGCCGATGTAGTCGGCCTGCTTCTGCGAGAGCTTGGTCAGCTTGACGCCGATCTTCTCGAGATGCAAGCGCGCAACCTCTTCGTCTAGCTTTTTGGGCAGCACGTAAACCTGCGGCTTGTAGCTGTCGCGGTTCGCCCACAGGTCGAGTTGCGCCAGCGTCTGGTTGGCGAAGCTGTTCGACATCACGAAGCTCGGATGGCCGGTGGCGCAGCCCAGGTTCACCAGGCGTCCTTCGGCGAGGATGAAGATCGCGTGGCCGTCCGGGAAGACGTACTTGTCCACTTGCGGCTTGATGTTGATCCGCACGACGCCGGGCGCCTCGTTCAGCCGGTCAATTTGAATTTCATTGTCGAAGTGGCCGATGTTGCAGACGATGGCCTGGTCCTTCATCTTCGCCATGTGCTCGAAGGTGATGATGTCGGTGTTGCCGGTGCAGCTTACGTAGATGTCGCCGCGGCCCAGCGTGTCTTCCATCGTGGTCACCTCGAAGCCCTCCATCGCCGCCTGCAGCGCGTTGATGGGGTCGATCTCGGTCACAACGCACGCGCGCGCCCATGCCGCGCAAAGAATGCGAGGAGCCCTTGCCCACGTCGCCGTAGCCGCAGATGACTGCGACCTTGCCCGCCACCATCACGTCGGTAGCGCGCTTGATTCCATCAGCCAACGACTCGCGGCAACCGTAAAGATTGTCGAACTTGCTCTTGGTCACGGAGTCATTCACATTGATGGCCGGAACCAGCAGCTTGCCCTGCTCCATCATCTTGTAGAGCCGGTGCACGCCCGTGGTGGTCTCTTCCGAGACGCCGCGCCAGTCCTTGACGACCTTATGCCAATGCTGCTTGTCTTCGGCGAAAACTTTCTTAAGCAGATCCTTGATCACCTGCTCCTCGTGATTGCCTGAAGGCGGTGTCGACCCAGCTTATCGCCGTTCTCAAGCTCATAGCCCTTGTGGATGAGCAGCGTGGCGTCGCCGCCATCGTCCACGATGAGCTGCGGGCCGAGGCCGCCCTTGTGCGTGAGCGCGCGATAGGTGCACTCCCAGTAGTCCTCGAGCGATTCGCCCTTCCATGCGAAGACGGGAACGCCCGCGGCGGCAATCGCCGCGGCGGCGTGATCCTGCGTGGAGAAGATGTTGCAGCTGGCCCAGCGCACTTCCGCGCCCAGGCTCACCAGCGTCTCGATCAGCACCGCCGTCTGAATGGTCATGTGCAGCGAGCCGGTGACGCGCACGCCGGCCAATGGCTTTTCTGCCGCATACTTGTTGCGGATCGCCATCAGGCCCGGCATCTCCTGCTCGGCGATGATGATCTCCTTGCGGCCCCAATCGGCCAGGCCGAGGTCGGCCACTTTGTAGTCGGGTCCAGGCTTGCCGGTTTTCGTGCCTTCGAGGGTTGCGGTTGCCATTCTGTTCTCCTTTTATCGTCGTATCGTGATATGTTGATATGTAGCAGAATTCTCTCATGCCGTCAATCGTCAAAACGCTCAAGGTCGTCGCCGATCCCAACCGGCTTCGTATCCTGTTGCTTCTAAAGGGCGAGGAACTCTCTGTCGCCGAGCTGCAGGAGATCCTCGGCATGGGCCAAAGCACCATCTCCACGCATCTTTCGCAGCTCAAGCAGGCCGGGCTGGTGGAAGACCGGCGCACCGGCAAGAGCAATCTCTACCGTCCCACCACTGCGTGGGGCAGACTTTTGGACGAGATTCTTGCTGACGCCGAAAAGGAGATTCCAGAAGTCGCGTCCGACCAGGCCGCCATGCGCCGCGTGCTCAAAAAACGCCAGGACAAGATGCGCGCATTTTTCGACAGCGTGGCCGGGCGGCTGGGCAAGGACTACGTGCCGGGCAAGTCGTGGAAGAGCATGGCCGAGGCGCTGCTGCGGCTGATGCCGCCGCTGACCATCGCCGACCTGGGCGCCGGCGAGGGCAGCTTTGCTCTCTTGCTTTCCCAGAGAGCCGTGCGCGTGATTGCCGTTGACACCTCGGCCCGCATGATCGAGGTGGGCCGCGAACAGGCCGCGCGTCACGGCGTGAAAAATGTGGAGTACCGGCTCGGCGATATGGAAGAAGTTCCCATCGGCGCGGGCGAAGTGGATCTCGTGTTCTTCTCGCAGTCGCTGCATCACGCGCTGCACCCGGAGCGCGCGCTGGCCGAAGCGGCGCGGATTCTCGCGCCCGGCGGCCGCATCGTTGTGCTCGACCTGCTCAAGCACCGCTTTGAAGAGGCGCGCGAGATGTACGCCGACGAGTGGCTGGGCTTCAGCGAGGCGGAACTCGAAGCGATGCTCGAGAACGCGGGCTTCGCCAACGTGGAGACTGCGGTGGTGGACAAGGATGCGGAGGCGCCGCAGTTTCAGACGCTGCTGGCGGTTGCCGACAAGAAGAAGTAGCGCGCTGCGACGGGTTGGTTTTCCCGCGAATCTAAGTTAGTGTTGTTCTCTGGCGTTGAAGGATGATCGAGATGGGCGAAAAGCGAAAAGTTGCAGCGGAAGCAGGAGTAGTGAAGAAAGCCTCCCGTCTGACCCGCGCGCGCCGGACCGCCATCTTCAAGGCGCTCGCCGATCCGCATCGGTTCGAGCTTTTGCTGCAGATCGCCAAAGCCGGATGCCCGCTGGGCTGCTCGCAGGCGCTGTCCGCGCTGCCGATTTCGGCGGCAACTCTTTCGCACCACGTCAAGGAACTGGAAACGGCCGGCCTCATCGACATTCGCCGCGAAGGCAAATTTGCGTATCTCTCACTGCGGCCTGGAGTTCTGGAATCCGTGGCCGCGAGTCTGCAGGCTCTCGAAGCGACGAACTGCGCGGGACGCTGACCCCTCGCCCAAACATTTCCACAATCCCTTTGAATCCTTTTCCCAGTTCGACTAATCAATTCGACAGTTGTCGAAATGTCGAACCGATGACATTGGATACCGGGAGATGAGATATGAAGAACCTTCAAGGAAAAGTGGCGCTGGTAACAGGCGCATCGAAGGGTATTGGCGCGGCCATTGCCCGTGAATTGGCGGCGCGCGGCGCGGCCGTGGCAGTCAACTATTCCGGCAGCAAGGCGGGCGCGGAAAAGGTGGTTGCGGAGATCAAGGCCGCCGGCGGCAAAGCCGTTGCGGTGCAGGCCGACCTCTCGAACCCCGACTCCATCGGCCCCTTCGTCAAGACCGTCGCCGACCAGCTCGGCCCCATCGGCATCCTGGTGAACAATGCCGGCGTCTATGAGTTCGGGCCGCTGGAGCAGATTTCGCCGGCGCACTTCAACAAAATGTTCAACCTGAACGTGCTGGGCCTGCTTCTGACGACCAAGGAAGCGGTGGCGCACTTCAATCCCAAGGGCGGCAGCGTGATCAACATCAGCTCCGTCGCGGCCGATGGCATCGGCGGCGGCGCGGTCTACAGCGCCACCAAGGGCGCAGTGGACTCAGCGAGCGCTGCGCTGGCGCAGGAACTTGGCCCGAAAAAGATTCGCGTGAACTCGCTCAATCCCGGCATGATCGAGACGGAAGGCGTGCAGGCGGCGGGCTTCATCGGCAGCGACTTCGAGAAAGAAGCCGTGCAGCGTACTCCGCTCGGCCGCATCGGCCAGCCGGAGGACATCGCTTCGATCGCGGCGTTCCTGGCCTCAGACGATCGACCTGGGTGAACGGCCAGACGATCCATGCGGCGGGTGGATTCGCCTGTAATTCAATGGGCTCCCAGCCTTTGGCCGGATTCTGCGCGGGAGGATGGGAGAGCCGGCTTTCAATCGCGCTCTGCCTCAAGGATCTGCTGCTTGCGGTCCACGCCCCAGCGATAGCCGGTGAGCGAGCCGCTGGCGCCCACCACGCGATGGCACGGAACGACCATGGCCACGCGATTGACGGCGCAGGCGCGGGCCACTGCGCGGGTCGATTTCGGAATGCCCATCTCGCGCGCCAACTGGCTATACGTGCGCGTCTCGCCGCGGGGAATTTGCCGCAGCGCCTGCCAGACGCGAAGTTGAAAGACGGTTCCGCGCAGATCCGAGCTGCTCGACGGGCTCTCGCGGTGCGGCAGCCTTTCGGGCACTGCGGGCAGCAGCCATTTGGACGAGGTCCGTGCCTTCACGAACGCTCTCTAACGCCGCATCGATCCAGCGCGCAAGCTTTGCGTCGCCGCGCAACGCGGCCAGGGGAAACTCGGCGCGAAGGGCTTTCTCGGCTTCGGCTTTGGTTCCCGCAAGCGAGAGCCAGCAGAGGCCGCGGTCGGTTGCGCCGACAATCATCCAACCAAACGGCGTGCGCGCGGACGCGTGCCCGATCTTCTCGCCTTTGCCGCCCTGGGCAAAGCGTTGCGGCGTCATGCCCAGCTGGTTCGCTTCATAAGCGCGGCTGCAGGAGCCGAAGCCCGCGTTGTAGATGGCATCGGTCACGGTGCCTCCCTGCTTGAGCGCGCCGCGCAGCCGCGAGGCACGCAGCGCGCGCTGGTATTCGAGCGGGCTCACGCCCATCTCGCGCTTGAAGAGCCGCTGCACGGTGAAGGGGCTCAAGTGAGCCACGCGGCCCAGCTCTTCAAGACGCACGCGGCGGTCGAGGTGCGCCTCAATGTGGGCGCGAATCTGCTGGTTGCCGCACTCCTCTTGCCCAAGAGGCTGCCGTCCGCAGGACCGCAGCGTTTGCAGGCGCGATAGCCGGCGGCCTCTGCCTCGGCCGCGGTGCGGAAGAAGCGCACGTTGGCGCGTAGCGGGCGGCGGCTCGAGCAAGTGGGCCGGCAGAAAACGCCCGTGGTTGCGACGGCATAGAAGAAACGCGCCTGCGGGTCGCGTGCGGCGAGTTGCTTCCACGCGGACTCTGCCCACGCAGCATCAAAATCGGAGGACGCGGGTTTTGCGGGTTGCGGCATGACGATCCTTGGCATCGTGGAAATGGCGACGAATTGGGTTGCGATTTGCGAAGCAGTGCTCATGAGAATGATAGTCGCCGATCGCCGTTCCGCGCGCACTCCGATTCTTGCGCGCAATTCAGTTTTCGCCGGGAGGTCGCGATCGCGGCAAAGCCAAGGCGGAAGCCGAGCCCCCTGGTTTGCATCCGGCGTTGACACAATGGGCGCACCCTACCGTGTATCCTCGTTCTGCAAACAAAGTCATTTTTCGACTAGCCTTGCAGCACTGTCGCCAGGCGCTAAGCCAAGTTCATCGACGGAGGCATTACGATGTCACGCAACCCGATCGTCATCGCGGCACTTGCCGCCCTCTTTTCAGTTTCCGCTCTGGCCTGCGCGCAGGCCAACGGACCCTACAAGGTGCAGAAGATCCAACTCGTCGGCGGCGATGGCGGATTCGACTACGTGACGCCGACCCCGACGGCCGCAACCTCTATGTGGCGCGCTCCGGCCCTGCCGGACATATCGGCGTCTTCAACCTGGACACGCTGGCCCAGGTGGGCGATCTTCCGGGCGTAAGCGGGCACGGCGCGGCAGTGGACACGGCCACGGGGCATGGATTTGCGACCTCGAAACCGGTGACGATGTTTGACGCGAAGACCTTCGCGATCATCAAGAAGATCGACGTTCAGGGCAATCCCGACGGCTACCTGAACGACCCCTACAATCACCGCTTCTACATCCTCAGCCACTCGGCGCCCAACATCACGGTGCTCGACGATAAGGACGGGTCGATTCTTGGCACCATCGACATCGGCGGCGCGCCGGAGCAGGCCGCCACCGACGGCCACGGCAAAATCTATGTCGACATTGAAGACAAGGCCGCGATCGCGGTGATCGATGCCGACACGATGAAGATGGTGGGCAGCTACGACCTCTCGAGCAAAGGCGGCGGATGCGCGGGCCTGGCGCTGGATGCGAAAAACGGCATCCTGTTCGCCGCCTGCCGCGAAAAGAACAACATGATCATTTTGTCGGCTGCCGATGGGCACATCCTCACCGACCTGCCGATCGGCGTGGGCTGCGACGGAGCGACCTTCAATCCCGACACCATGGAAGTATTCAGTTCGCAGGGCGACGGCACGCTGACGGTGATCAAGGAGAACTCGCCGACTGACTTCGCTGTGGAGCAGACGGTGCTGACGCCGGCACGCGCGAAGACGATCACGCTCGACACGAAGACGGGCAATCTTTTTCTGATCACGGCCGAATACGGGCCAACGCCGACTCCGCCTGCGCCACCGGCAGGAACCGCTCCTGCAGCAACGCCGGCTGCAGGCGGACCGCCCGCATTCATGCGCGGGCCTCGTGCGCCGATGATTCCGCATTCCTTCCAGATCTTCGAGGTTGGCAAGGATTGAGCGCGCCGCTGGACTGGAACTGCGGCGCCCTGGCGGAAGGGCTGCAATGTTACAAGAGCGGGGAGTTTTTTCTCGCGCATGAACACTGGGAAGGCGTCTGGCTGAAGTGCGAAGAGCCGGAGAAAACATTTCTGCAGGCGCTGATTCAAATTACGGCTGCTTTTCATCATCTTCAGCGCAAGAATTTCAGAGGCACCGCATCGCTGCTGCGTGCGGCATTGCGGCGGCTCGACCCGTTCCCCGCTGCTTATGGAGGGATCGAAGTCGAAAACCTTCGCGAGAGCGTACGCGCGTGGCTGCGGGCGCTGGATCAGGAAGACTCATCGCTACGCCCCCCGATCCCGCGCATACGATGAACGCGAAGGAACCGTTCGCAGTATTCAGTTTCCGAATGATTGCTTAAGCAGAGCTTCGGCGCGGACCAAATCGTCTTCCGTGTCCACGCCAATCGTGTCGCGGGGCGCTTCGGCAACGTAGATCGCGATGCCGTTTTCGAGAAGGCGCAACTGCTCGAGGCGCTCCAGCTTTTCAAGCGGCGAGGGCGGCAGGGCGGCGAAGCGATCAAGCACCTCCTTGCGATAGGCGTAGATGCCGAGATGCTTGCGGTAGCCGCTCGAACCCAACCTGATCCCGATCGAACGGAATCGTCGCTCGCGAAAAGTAGAGCGCGCGGCCATCGAGGCCTGTGACCACTTTGACGGCGTTGGGATTCGTGAATTCCTCGGGCGGGCAGCGCACCGAGAGCGTGGTCACTTCCACTTCGGGCCGCGCGAAGAGATCGAGCAGCGGCGGGAAAAAATCCGCCGTGAGCGTCGGCTCGTCGCCCTGAATGTTGACGTAGATGTCGGCGTCGATCTGCCGGGACACTTCCCTCACCCGGTCGCTGCCGCTGGGGCATGCGAGCGAGGTCATCACCACAGGAATGGAGCGCGCGCGGCAGACCTCGGCGACTTCCTCAGCGTCGGTGGCAACCACCACGGGATCCATAAGGCCGCTGGCGCTGGCTGCGCGCCACACCCACTCCACCATGGGCCGGCCGGCGATGGGACGCAGCACCTTGCGCGCCATGCGCGTGGATTGGAGCCGCGCAGGAATGACGGCTGCGATACGCAGGGAACTCATGCAGTCGAGTGTACATGGACGCTGCGCGGCATTGGTCAGCCGGCGAGCGCGGCCAGGGTGCTTTCGGCGCGGGCCAGACATTGCGCCGCGGCTTCGGGATCGCTGCTCTGGTGCTCGGCATAAATGAATTCGATCTGCGTGAGACCGATAACGCCGAGAATCTTGCGCAGATATGGCTCCTGCTGATCGAAATCGTGGAACAGAGTGCCCGCGGGATAAGCGCCACCGCGCGCGGAAAACACATAGACCCGTTTGCCCGGCGGCACCAGCGGCGCCACGCCCTGCGCGGTAAAGGCAAAGGTGCGCCCTTCGCGCACGATCAGGTCGATCCACGCCTTGAGCGAGGCGGGAATGGAAAGGTTCCACATGGGCGCGCCGAGAACTACCACGTCTGCGGCGAGCAACTCGTCCACCAGCCGATCGGAGAATGCGAGAGCCAGCTTCTGCTCGGCAGACAGCTCCGCAGCCGGCGTGAAAAACGCGTCGATAGCGGCTTCATCGAGGTAAGGGAAACGCTCAAGCGAAGTGTTGTGGTGGAAGACCGCGCCGCCGGGATTTTGCCGCTTCCATTTTTCAACGAAGGCTGCGGCGAGGCGGCCTGAAACCGATGCGGCGCGAGGACTGGAGTCGATGTGGAGCAATGCGGGCATGGACGTTCTCCGGCAACAAGCAATAGACGCCGCAAACATTGTCGCAGGATGAGCCGAATGGCTGCTCCTGGCGGTCAACATGTCGGGTAAAATCTGGGGAATCGGTGGGCTGGGAGGCTGGTGGCGGGAGGCAGGATCGAACTGCCGACCTACGGGTTATGAATCCGTCGCTCTAACCATCTGAGCTACCCCGCCATAGGAGCACAACTGCGCAACAAAGTACGTCATGCCATTAAATCTGATGATACGGACGCAAGGAAGACAGGTCAATCGTTCCGATCCCGGCCACAAGCGGCGCAAGTGCACAACTCCTAAGCGTTTACACGGGTCTTAAGGAGGTTGCACGCGGAGGCGATTGGCTGGTTTTGGCTGCCCCCCAGGGATTCGAACCCCGATATGCTGATCCAGAGTCAGCTGTCCTGCCGTTGAACGAGGGGGCAACAAGCGCACGTGGCGACATCTTGCAGCCGTGTGGCCTGGCCCCACCCAAGGGTGCGCAATGCCAACTCTTTCATCTTAAGGGGGATTCGCAGGCGCGGTCAACGGCACGGGGCACCATGGGGAACGGATGCTTCCGAAAGCGCGTAAAGGAGCCATTTTGGCAGGCTCCGCAGACCACAAACTGGGAAAAAGTTGATGTTTATCTATCCTTTATGGGATCTCAACACGCTCTCTATGGATTGCCGTCCAACCTGGCAGGCACAAGGGCTATCTTTTGACACTTTTGGACTATCTTCTGACCATCATGCCTAATGTAGAATTGGCTCTGGGAATGGAACTAACCCTCAATCTCGGTTGGGCGTTGGTGACCATGTGGATGTTGTGCGCATGGGTGCGCACAGCACCGCGCAGAGCAACGGATCGCCGAATCCAGATGGTGGCCCTCGCGGTAGTGATCCTCATCCTGCTGCCGGCGATCTCCATGACCGACGATCTGGTAGCGGCGCAAAACCCTGCCGAGATCGACTGCTGCGTCCGCCGCAATCACGACCACGGCACCAGCCCGCATTCCATCACTCCGGCAACCCCAGCCATTCCGCTGCCCAGCTTCACCGGTATCTCGCTCGCTTTCGTGGGT
The DNA here is from genome assembly GCA_963713675.1 of uncultured Acidobacteriota bacterium. GTDB lineage: Bacteria > Acidobacteriota > Terriglobia > Terriglobales > Acidobacteriaceae > Telmatobacter. The sequence goes on along the minus strand of CAVQMV010000031.1, from coordinate 358,687 downwards.
ATGGCCGCGCCCAGCAATCTCCCTTCTCCTTTTGTGGAGAACCCCTGTCTGGCATCGATCCAGAACCGCCCCCCTCCTGCCGCCTGATCGCTCCTCGCCGCTCTTTCTTCGTCATCATTTTCCTGCTCTTCCCTGTCCGCCGTGCAGACCACGGCGCAAAGGTTACGTATGAAGCGGATCTTCCCTTCCATTGCCGTTGGGGCAATGGGTGTAGTCCTCGCACTGACGCCAGGCCGTGCACCTGCGCAGCAGGCGCTTACGTGGGACCAGGTCAAGGCCAAGTTTGAGGCCACCAATCCGGCGTTGAAGGCGGATGCCGACAACGTGGACGAGATGCGGGCCGAGGAGATCACCGCATATCTGCGGCCGAATCCGCAGTTCACGGTCGGCGGCCGATGGAACGCAGATTGCGCCGCACGATGGCGTGTGGCAGCCGCTCCGGGGCACCGATTTCGTGCCCAATTTCAGCTACCTGCACGAGCGCGATCACAAGCGCGAACTGCGGCTGGAGAGCGCGCAGGAAGGCACGCACATTACCGAAGTCGCAGCACGAGGACCTGAAGCGCAACCTGGTGTTCACTTTGCGCGCGGCGTTTGTGCAGACGCTCGAAGCCAAGTTCGTGCTCGACCTGGCCAAGGCCGATCTCGATTACTACGACAAGATCATCGACATCAGCCGCGCACGGTTCAAGGCCGGCGACATTGCGCAGATCGATTTCGACCGCATCGAGTTGCTGCGGGTGCAGTACGAGTCGGAGATTCAGACGGCGATCGTGAACCTGCGCACCGCCAAGATTCAGCTGCTGCAATTGCTGGACGATCGCACGCCGGTGGACCAGTTCGATGTGACCGGGCCGTTCGATTTCTCCGATGCGCTCGAGCCGCTGCTCGAGCTTCCGCGAGGCGGCGCTGGCTGCGCGGCCCGATCTGCAGGCGGCGCTTGAGACCATGCAGCAGTCGCAGACCAATCACAAGCTGGCCATCGCGAACGGCTCGACCGATCCGACCTTCGGCGCGTGGTACACCTACAACTCCTCGAACAACAACCCGAACGGCATTCAGACGCTCGGTGCGAGCGTGAGCATTCCGCTGCGCATCTTCGACCAGAACCAGGGCGAGAAGAAGCGCACGCAGATCGACATCGATCGCAGCCAGCAGGCCAGCGAAGCCGCGCGGGCGCAGGTGTTCAGCGACGTGGACTCGGCGTACGAACTGGTGCGCAGCAACATTGCGCTGCTGAAACCATACAAGGCCAAGTACAACGACCAGGCGCTGCGGGTGCGCGACACCGTGACCTATGCCTATCAGCACGGCGGCGCTTCGCTGATGGATTTTCTGAATGCGCAGAGCGACTACCGCCAGGTGCAACTGGCCTACGCGCAACTGATCGGCGCCTATCTGACAGCCGCAGGCACAACTGAATCTTGCCGTAGGACGCGAGGTAATTCCATGACGAAGACTTCCCTTTTTCGAACCGCGTGCTTTTTGGCCGCAGGTCTCGCGCTGGCGGGCTGCAAGAAGAAGTTTCGACCCGGCCAGCGGAGCGGCCTCTCCCGCGCAGGTGGTGGAGACCGGCAACGCGGGAGTGGTGTCCGTGGACCATCCGGACCAATATCCCACTGGTGGCGGCGAGCCGCGTCGACGAGCCGGACAAGCTGAACGTGACCGGCTCGGTGTTTCCCGACATCTCGCGCGAGGTTCCCGTGATCTCGCTGGCCAACGGCCGCGTGGTCGACATCCAGGCGCGGCTGGACGACAACGTGAAGAAAGGCCAGTTGCTGTTCAGCGTGCAAAGCCCCGACATCAGCAACGCATTCAACACCTATCTGAAGGCCGCTGCAACGACGAGCAGCTGGCCAACAAGGCATACCTGCGCGCACAGGATCTGTATGAGCACGGCGCCATCTCGCAGGCGATGCTGGAGCAGGCCGAGGATGCGGAGAAAGACGCCAAGGCCGACCTGACTGCGGCCGAAGAGCAGTTGAAGACTCTTCGGCGTCGACAAGGACCATCCCAGCCCCATCGTGAAGGTGTATGCGCCGATCTCCGGCGTCATCGTTGCGCAGAACATTACCGAATGCCGCCGCCACGGGCGTGACGCTTTCCGGCTCCGCAACGGCTTTCACCATCGCCGACCTGAGCTCGGTGTGGATTCTCTGCGATGTCTACGAGAACGACCTGCCCAAAGTGCACTCTGGGACAGGAAGCGCAGATCAAGCTCACCGCGTATCCTGACAGGATTCTTACCGGCCGCGTCAGCGATATCGGACCGGTGCTCGATCCCACCATCCGCACCGCCAAGGTGCGCATTGAAGTTGCCAACCCCGGCATTCTGCGCCTGGGAATGTTTGTCACGGCGACGTTGCTGAGCCGCACTACAGTGACGCACGCATCGGTGCCGGCCAGCGCCATCCTGCACCTGCACGATCGCGACTGGGTCTTTGTGCCCGCGGGCGGGACAATTCAAGCGCGTGGAAGTGACTGGCGGATCGATGCTGCCGGGAGGCGAGCAGGAGATTCTCTCCGGCATTGCGCCCGGGCAGCAGGTAGTGTAGGACGTTCTGAATCTTCAGGCCACGGCTGGAGGCGCAATGATTCGCAGGCTGGTCGATTTTGCGCTTCAGAACCGCTTTCTGGTCCTGGCGATCGGCATCCTGCTTTTTGCGTGGGGAATCGTGTCGTTTCACCGGCTTCCGGTCGAGGCCTATCCGGACGTTGCGAACAACTACGTCGACATCATCGCGCAGTGGCCGGGAATCTCAGCCGAGCAGATCGAGCAGCAGGTCACGATTCCCATTGAAACCACGATGAACGGCATTCCGGGCATCGCCCATGTGCGCTCGTGGTCCATCTTCGGGCTCTCCACCGTGGAGATGGTCTTCGGCGAGGAGACCACAGACTTCGAAAACCGCGAACGCGTGCTCGAGCGGCTTGCGCAGGTTACGCTGCCCACCGGGGTGGTTCCGCAGATGGGCACTGACTGGAGCCCCGTAGGCCAGATCTATTTCTACACGCTGCGCAGCACCAACCCCGCATACGACGTGATGAAGCTGAAGACGCTCGAGACATGGGTGGTCGAGAAGAACCTCAAGACCGTGCCGGGCGTCGTCGATATCAATCCCTTCGGCGGGCCGACGCGCGAGTACCAGGTTCGCCTCGACCCCGACAAGCTCATCGCCTATGGACTGAGCATCGCCCAGGTCGAACAGCAACTGACCAATAACAACGCCAATGGCGGCGGCAGCTTCATCCAGGAGGGCCGCAGCAGATCAACGTGCGCGAAGTGGGCCTGGTGCGCGACGTTCAGGACATTGAGAACACCGTCATCACCACGAAGAACGGCACGGCGATCCGCGTCAAGGACATTGGCGTCGTCGAGCAGGGCCCGATGATTCGACTGGGCCAGTTCGGCGACGCAATTCACACGCAACGATGGCAAGCTGATCGACAACGACGACGTCGTCTCAGGCATCGTGTGCGCTGCAAAAGGGCGCCGACGCGCAGCCCACACTCGACGCGGTGCAGGAAAAAGTGAAGCAGCTGAACGATCAGATCCTGCCCAAGGGCGTGACGATGCAGTCCCTTCATCGACCGCAGCGATCTGCTGCACTTCACCACGCACACCGTGCTGCACAACCTGACCGAGGGCATGATCCTGGTCGCCATCATTCTGTTTCTCTTCCTCGGCAATGTGCGCGGCGCAATGATTGTCGTGCTCACGATTCCGTTCTCGCTGCTGTTTGCGGCCATCTGTCTCGACCTCACGCACATTCCCGCCAATCTGCTTTCGCTGGGCGCGCTGGACTTCGGCATGGTGGTCGATGGCGCCGTGGTGATGGTGGAGAACATCGTCCGCCATCTTTCACACGAGGACGCACAGCGAGACGCCCGCGGAGAAAATCCGCGAGGCCGCGCACGAAGTGCAGCGCCCGGTGTTCTATCGCCATCGCCATCATCATTACCGCGTATCTGCCCATCTTCACGCTGCAGGCGGTGGAAGGCCGCCTTTCAGGCCCATGGCATGGACGGTGGCGTTTGCGCTGCTGGGCGCGCTCACATTTTCCATGATTCTCGCTCCTGTGCTGGCCAGCATGCTGCTTCAGCAAAGGAGCGAAGGAATGGAAGAACCCGGTGATGGAATTCCTGACGGGACGCTATCGCACCGGCGTCACCTGGGCCATTCATCATCACCGCTTCGTGTTGAGCTGCGGCGTGTGCGCGCTTGATCCTCGCGCGTCTTCCTGGCCTTCAGCGGCGTCATCGGCTCCGAGTTTCTGCCCCACCTGGATGAAGGCTCGTTGTGGGTGCGCGGCACCCTGGAGCAGAGCGTTGGCCCCGACGAAAGCATCCGCGTCGCCAACCAGGCCCGCATCCTTCTGTGCTCGTTTCCTGAAACCACCGAGTGCACCAGCCAGACCGGCCGCCCCGACGACGGCACCGACCACACCGGATTCTTCAATACCGAATACTTCGTGGGCCTGAAGCCGAAAGAAGAATGGCGTCCGGTCTTCCACGAGAACAAGGACGACCTGATCGCCTCCATGAGGACGCGACTCGAGAAGAAATTTCCCGGCGTGATCTGGGGCTTCTCGCAGCCGATCGAAGACAACATGGAAGAGGCGGTCAGCGGCGTGAAAGGCGAGCTGGCGACCAAGGTCTATGGCAGCGATCTGCACACGCTGGAAGATCAGGCGAGCCAGATCGCCGGCGTGATGAGCCGCGTGCGAGGCATCGCGGACCTGGGCGTGTTTCAGGTCACCGGCCAGCCCGATCTGGACTGTGACAGTGGACCGCGCGAAGGCCGCGCGCTGGCAGATCAACGTGGCCGATGTGCAGGATGCCATTCAGACCGCGGTCGGCGGCAACGCCCTGACGCAGGTGCTGCACGGCGAGGAGTCATACAACCTCACGCTGCGCTATCTGCCGCAATATCGGGACACGCGCGAGGCCATCGAGAATATCCGCCTGCTGTCGCCGTCGGGCGAGCGCGTTTCCCTGGCCCAGCTTTGCGATGTGCACGAAGCCGACGAGGGCTCCGAGATCTATCGCGAGAACAACGAGCGCTATGTCGCCATCAAGTACAGCGTGCGCGACCGCGCCCTGGGCGACGCCGTGCGCGAAGCCATTCAAAAAGTGAACGAGCAGGTCAAGCTGCCACGCGGCTATCACCTCGGCTGGGAGGGCGAGTACCAGAGCGAGCTGCGCGCCGAAGCGCGCATGGCCATCATCGTGCCGCTCACCGTGCTGCTGATCTTCATCATTCTCTACACCATGTACAAGTCGCTCAAATGGGCCCTGCTGATCCTGGCCACCGTGGCCATGGCCAGCCTGGGCGGATTGCTGGTGCTGCTGGTTACGCACACCAACTTCAGCGTCTCGTCGGAGGTCGGCTTCCTGGCGCTCTTCGGCGTCTCGGTGCAGACCGGCGTCATCATGCTGGAGTACATCAACCAGCTGCGCGCGCGCGGCAACACGATCGAGACGGCAGCCGTCGAAGGCGCGGTGCTGCGTCTGCGCCCCATCATGATGACCATGCTGGTGGCCACGCTGGGCCTGCTGCCGGCCGCCATCTCGCACGGCATCGGCTCCGATTCGCAGCGGCCGTTTGCCATCGTGATCGTCGGCGGACTGATGATGAACCTGGTCATGAGCATCTTCCTGCTGCCGACGCTTTATGTGTGGGTGGCGCGCAAGGACGATGTTCTGCCCGATGTCGATACAACGGAGGAGTTGTAGAGACAGGTGTCGGGTTTCAGGGATCAGGGAACAGCAAGCTTGCCTACCGATCTCTGACGCCTGACACCTGAAAACTGACCCCTGCCTTATTCTTCCCGCAGCACTTCGAGCGGGCGCAGGCCGAGGATGCGGTAGCTGGCGATCCATCCCGTGGCTGTGGCCAGCACCGCGGTTCCAGCAAGTGCGATGACCATTGCCATCCACTCGATTTGAAAATCCACTTCGAGCCGGTGCAGCAGGATGCGCGTAAGCAGATTCGCGAACACGACGCCGACCGCGCCCGCCAGCAGCCCCAGCACACTGAACTCCACGCTGAAGGTGCGCACGATGCGCATGCGCGTGGCGCCGAGAGTCTTGAGTACGACCGCCTCCTGCATGCGGCGGAAGCGCGTGCTGGCAATGCTCGAAGCCAGAATCGTCAGGCCGGCGAGAATCGAGAACCCGGCCAGCAAGCGGACCACCAGCGTGATTTGATCGACGACGCTGTCAATGCGCTCCAGCACATCCGCGACGTTGATGACGGTGATGGTGGGATAGGCGGCAAAGAAGGCGCGCTCCATCGCGGCCACCTGTTTGGGATCGATATGCGCGCCGCCGTACCACGTCGATGGCTGATCGGCGATCTGCTCCCGAAGGCAAAACAAATTGCACGCGCCCGCCCAGGTGCTGTCCGTCAGAGCTGTAAATGGCGGTGACAGTGAGCGCATGCGTCGCGCCGCCGGTTTCAAGTTCCACCGCGGAGCCCACGCCGAGATGCAGGCGCTTGGCCACGCCGTCGCTGACGGCGATTTCTGCGGCGTTGCCGTTGGTCCACCACGCGCCTGCAGTCACCTTGTCGCCCTCGGGCGGCGTATCGGCCCAGGTAAGCTCGGCGCTCTCGAGCATGCGGCGAGGATAATGCTGGTCCTTCATCTGATCCACCGCCTGGCCGTTGATGGAAATGAAGCGGCCCATGACCACGGGAATCAGAGTGAGCTGTTGGCTGACGCCCGGCTGCTGCGCGAAAAATGCTTTCACGCCCGGCAACCTCGCCGGTGCGCACATCGACAAGGAAGACGTTGGGCAATTTGGGCGAAGCGGTCTCATGCAGGTCGCGCAAAAGACCCTTCTGCATGAGATAGACCGCGAGGATGAGCATGACGCCCGTGCCCAGCGCCGCCAGCACCGCGGCCGATTGATTGCCGGGGCGGTAGAGATTGGCCAGGCCGTGGCGCAGAGACGACGGCAGATGCAGGCGCGTGCGATTGAGAAAGAAGCGCAACGCGCGCAGAGCTACCGTGGCCAGCACCAGCAAAACCACGAGCGCCAGCGTGAACAGCAGACGCAAACCACGCGCCGACTTTGGGAGAATCGGTAAGCGCCCAGGCGATGCCGCCGAGCGCGGCCACCACCACGGCGGCGATTCCCAGTTGCAGGCGGCGCGCCCACCAGCGCGCAAACCAGCCGCCGATGCCGGTCGGGCCCTGTTCCACCAGCCTGCGCAGCACCAGCACGGGACGCACCGCGCGCACGTCGAGCAGCGGCGGCAAACAGAAGAGCAGCGTGGTCAGCAGACCCGTTCCCAAGCCCGCCAGCGCCGATTGCCAGGGAAACGCGAAGCTCAAATGCACGGTGAGCAGCGGCCCGAAGGCCGCCGGCAGCGCCACCATCACGCCGACACCGGCGGCCACGCCGAGCAATCCTCCGGCGAGGCCGAGACCCAGGGTCTGCAGGAGAAAGATGCGCAGCAGATCGCGAGGAATCCGCGCCGATGCGCCTTGAGAATCGCCAGCGTGTCCATGTGCTGCTCAAGATGAGCGTGCATGGCCATGGCGACGCCGATGGCGCCGAGCACCATGGCGACAAGGCAGATGAGGCTGAGGATGGAGGTGGCGTTATCGAGGCCGCGCGTGAGCGCGGGATTGCCTTCGCGGAAGTCCATCACCTGCGCGTCGGGCAGCGCCGCTTCCAGTTGCGCGCGCACCGCCGTGGCTTGCGCGTCGGCGGTCAAGCCGCGTGGCGGCGTCGCAGGAAGCTTGAGCAGCAGGCGACGCGTTGCGCGGCTGCCGGGCGCCAGCAACTGCGTGCTCTGCGAGCGATGCCTGCGAGATCATCACGCGCGGGCCCATCCCCATGGTCTCGCTGATGCGGTCGGGCTCCTGCTTCAGCACCGCCGTGATGCGAAAGTTGCGCCCGCCCAGGCGCAGCGTATCGCCCACGTGCGCATTGAGGCGGATGAGAAACTCGTCGGCCACAATCGCCGAATCGCCCTGGAGCGCCTGCGCGAGCGACATCGCTGGCTCCAGCTCGGCGGTTCCGTAAAAGGGATACTCGGTCGGGTCGACGGCCTTGAGCGAAACCAGGATCGGCATGGGATCCGGCGGCACCGAGGCCATTGAAATTGTATCGGTGACCCAGGTGGAGCGAATGCCGCTGTTCGGCCCGCCGAGCGCGGCAATTTTGCTCGACTCCTCAGGCGTCGGTGAGCGAAACATGCGCGCGCTCAGGTCGCCCGCGAGCAGCGAACGCGCCTCGGTGTTCAAGGTCTGGCGAAAGCTGTCGCTCAGCCCGCGCACGCCCACCAAGGCAGCCACGCCGACGGCGACCGAAAGAACCACGAAGCCGAATTTGCCGGGAGCGGATTTCAGGTCGCGCCAGCCGATGGCCGCCGCGCGCTTCCAGCTCAATGCGCGCTTAGCCATTTGTCTCCTTATTCTTTTCTTGGTTTTGGATTTTTTCCTGGCTTTGGATGAGAATGTCTTCGACCATGAGACCGTCTTTAAGCACGATCTTGCGGTCGGCGCGGCTGGCAATTTCAGGATCGTGCGTCACCAGCACCAGCGTGGTTCCGGCTTTGCGATTCCGTTCGAGGAGCAGATCGAGAACCAGCTTTCCATTGACCGAGTCGAGGTTGCCGGTGGGCTCGTCGGCCATGACGATGGGCGGCTCGACCACAAAGGCGCGCGCCAGGGCCACGCGTTGCTGCTCGCCGCCGGAGAGCTGCACGGGATAGTGATCCATGCGCTCTGCGAGTCCCACCTCGCCGAGCAATTGCCGCGCCTGCGCGAGGCCGCTGCCTTCGACATTCAATTCGTAAGGCAGCAGCACGTTTTCGAGAGCGGTGAGTGTCTGGATGAGCTGGTAGGACTGGAAGACGAAGCCGATCTTGCGTCCGCGCACCGCGGCCAGCTCGGCTTCGGCCAGATTGTGGATGGGCACGCCGTCCAGCCAGATTTCGCCTTCGCTGGGCGTGTCGAGGCCGGCGAGCAGGCCCAGCAGCGTGCTCTTGCCGCTGCCGCTGGCGCCCACGATGGCCACAAACTGCCCTGCCGGAATGTCCAGCGAAATTCCCCGTAGAATTTCCACGCGCCGCGCGCCGTTCTGGATCCACTTTTTTGCGTTCTTAACTTGTATCAATGCGGTTTCCTGCCTATCGACAGTGTAGTCGGAGCCGGTTCGACAGATTTTCCCCGATCCCGGCTACACTCTAGTACGTGGACGTTCGACGACTGGTTCCTGCCGCACTCTTTCTCGCGATATTTTGCGCTGCGACGCTTTCTGTCGCAGAGCCGACCCCTATTGCCCGGCCGGTTCTTGTCTGCTACGGCGACAGCATCACCGCCGGACGCGGCCTGGCCAACGGTGAGGCATTTCCTGACTTTTTGCAAAAGAAACTGGACGCGCAGGGCTACCGGTACAAGGTGGTTAACCAGGGAACGAGCGGCGCGACGACCAAGGATGCGCTGGCCGGGCTGCCGTTCATCCTGCGCCTGCATCCGGCCGTCGTGATTGTGGAGTTCGGCGGCAACGACGGCTTGCGCGGCGTGCCAGTGGAGGAGTCGCGCAGCAATCTCGACCAGGTGCTGACCGCGCTTGAGAAGGCTCACGTAAAAATTCTGCTGGCCGGCATCACGCTGCCGCCCGATTACGGGCCCGACTACATCCGTTCCTTCAACCAGATGTTTCGCGACCTGGCCGCGCGGCACCACGTGGCGTTTGTGCCCATGCTCTACGTGAACCTGGTGCACGTGCCCGGAACCATCCAGGACGACGGCATCCATCCCACCGCGAAGGGCTCAGCGATCATCGCTGATACGCTGCTACCGGCGCTCAAACCTCTGCTGCGCAAAGGTCCGTGAGCAAACCTGAACACAAAAAATGAACAGCCGGGATCGCTCCCGGCTGTTCAACTTCTGCTCTGTCCATTTGCCGCCGAAAACTACTTCTTCTTGGTCTTGGCGGGGGCGGGAGCCGTGGTGGCCAGCGTCTTGAGGCGCGCGTTCAAACGGCTCTTGTAGCGGGAAACCGTGTTGGAGTGCAGAACACCTTTTTGTACGCTCTTGTCGAGGCTTGAGACCGTGGCGCGGTACTGCGCCTGGGCGGCCTTCACATCGCCCTTGGCCAGCGCCTCGCGCAACGCCCGGAGGCTGGAGCGCACGCGGCTGCGGTTAGAGCGGTTTACTTCTGTGCGGGTTACGGTCTGGCGGGCGCGCTTGAGCGCCGATACGTGATTTGCCATGGTATTGCTTCAATCTCCAAAGCCTGAATTTCAGGGGTGGTCTTTTAGAATGATGCGGGTGAAAGGCCGTCGAGCCGCATCCCTCGCAATTTCTTAGTCTACGGGAATTCGGGGGGTGGGTCAATCGCCGCGGGAACGCCCTGGCTGGCTAATTTGAGTTCGGCGTCCTGCCTATCGTGAAGAACAAAAGAAACGCTACGACTGCGATAACGATCAAGGACCACGGATTAAGCAGGATGCCCATCGGAGATCGCTCCTGTCGGTCGCTCAGCGCTTCGGCTACCGGCTCGAACCTCATGATTATACCGTTTTCAAACTTGGCCTCAACCGTGGGAGCGCGAGGCGCTTCGCGGGATCGCGGAATGCCCCTAAGTTGGGTGGGCAAAAGCCGTTGCGCACCGGGGGTTGCCGGTTTGACCCGGTTTCGGCGGCCCGGTATACTCGAATCTGCGTCAAGCGGGAGTAGCTCAGTGGTAGAGCATCGCCTTGCCAAGGCGAGGGTCGCGAGTTCAAGTCTCGTCTCCCGCTCCATTCCGCACCGCCCCGGCAGAAATTGTCGCGGTGAATCGCGGAGTGGGACGATCCTGGCCCAAGGCGCGGTACCCAAGTGGTAAGGGAGAGGTCTGCAAAACCTTTATGCGCCGGTTCGATCCCGGCCCGCGCCTCCAACACCTCTCCAACGCTAAGGGGTACACGGTCCTTCGCTGCGCTCAGGATTTCGCCTGCGGGCTCCGACGCCCGCAATACGGCTCAAGTTCGATCCCGGCCCGCGCCTCCAGATCCTTCAAACGACCGCACCTCCTTCAACTTCCCCCAGTGCATGCAGAAGGATCCCAGGGCCACCGTTAGCCCTGATGGAATGAGGACGCGCCATGTCTGAAATTGCCGAAAAGGATTTGCACCAGCAGTTTGCCAGCGACAACTACGCGGGAATCTGCCCTGAGGCCTGGCAGGCGATGGAAGCCGCCAATCGCGGGCACGTGACGTCGTATGGCGACGATCCGTGGACGGCCAAAGCCGCCGATGCCTTTCGCACCCTGTTTGAGAACGAGTGCGAGGTGTACTTCGTCTTCAACGGCACCGCGGCCAATTCGCTGGCGCTGGCGTCGCTCTGCCAGTCGTATCACAGCGTCATCTGCTCGGACCAGTCGCACGTGGAGACGGACGAGTGCGGCGCGCCGGAGTTCTTCTCCAACGGCTCCAAGCTGCTGGCGGCGGCGAGCGCCGACGGCAAGCTGACGCCCGCGGCCGATTCGCGAGCTGGCCACCAAGCGCCACGACATTCACTATCCCAAGCCGCGCGCGGTCACCGTCACGCAGTCCACTGAGACGGGTCGCGTTTACACGCTCAAGGAACTGGGCGCGATTGCCGAGGAGTGCAAGGCGCTGGGACTCTCGCTGCACATGGATGGCGCGCGCTTTGCCAACGCCTGCGCCAGCCTGGGCTGCTCGCCGGCGGAGATGACATGGAAGAGCGGCGTGGATGTGCTTTGCTTCGGCGGCGCCAAGAACGGCATGGCGGTGGGAGAAGCGGTGCTGTTTTTCGATCGCGCGCTGGCCACGGATTTCGATTACCGCTGCAAGCAGGCAGGGCAACTGGCGTCGAAGATGCGGTTTCTTTCCGCGCCGTGGGTGGGAATGCTCGAGAGCGGCGCGTGGCTGCGCAACGCCGAGCACGCCAACCGCTGCGCGCAGCAGTTTGCCTTGCTGATCGATGCCATCCCCGGCATCAAGCTGGCGCAGCCGGTTGAGGCCAACGCGGTGTTTCTCCAGGCTTCGGAGGAGATCCTCAGCGCGCTTCGGGCGCGAGGCTGGAACTTCTACACCTTCATCGGCGGCGCGGCGCGCTTCATGTTCGCGTGGGACAGCGATCCCCGGCGCATGGAGGCGCTGAGCCGCGATCTGTTTGAGTGCGCGACGGCAGCCAAGACCGTTTAGCTCGCCAGGGTACTTCTTCTTATTGCTCGATCGCTTCCCACTGCCCCGACTTCCCGGAGCGGAAGATGGCTTCGATCACGGCCATATTGGCGATGGAATCTTCAAGCGGCACCGGAACCTCGGTGTCCTCGAGAACCGCGCGCGCGAATGCGTCGCCTTGCAGCGTGTACTGATCCGCAGTGGGGAAACGTCTCCGTAGCGATGCCGTTGAATCTGAGGTCGCCGGTCGAGTCGATAAAGATGCGCGTGGGCCGGTCGTTGGGCGCATTGAAGGGAATCTCCAGCTCGATGCGGCCGCGCGTGCCCAGAATTGCACCCGCTGGTAGGGAATCAATTGCGTGCTGCAGGTGAAGATGGCCTGGCCGTCGGGAAAGTCGAGAATCGCCGAAGCAAGTCGGTCGGTGCCCATCTGCGGATCGCGCTCGACAAGCGCGACCACGCGCCGCGGCTGCTGCTTTGAAGGCAAAGCGCGCAGCCTGGATGCAGTAGCAGCCGATGTCGTACACGCCGCCGCCGCCCGTCTCCACGTGGTTGCGAATATTTGCGGGGTTTACGTTGAAGTAGCTGAAATGCGCGTTCACGGCGCGCAGCTCGCCGATGCGGCCCTCGTCGAGAAGCTGGCGCACGCGCAACCACTGTTGCGCGCTGCGAATCATGAAGGCCTCGCAGATTTTTACGCCGGTGCGCGCGCGCACGTCGAGCAGCGTCTTGGCTTCGGCCACGGTCATGCTGAGCGGCTTCTCGCAGAGCACATGTTTGCCGGCCTCGGCTGCCTTCACGGTCCACGGAACGTGCAGTTGATTGGGCAGCGGATTGTAGATGGCGTCGATGTCGGGATCGGCGAGCAGCTCTTCATACGAGCCGTAAGCCGTGGCGATGCCGAGCTTGTCGGCCGCCTCGCGCGCTTTCGCGAGATCGCGTGAAGCGATGGCGGTGACCGTGGTCAGCTCGCCCTGCTGCATGGCAGGAATCACTTTTTTCAGGCCGATGTTGGCGGTGCTGAGCACGCCGAAGCGAAGCTTTTTTGACATACGGGCATGATACCGCGCAAGGGTTTGGTGGATCAGGCGCGAGCGGCCATAGCAAGCGCCTCGCCTGCGTTCGCGGCCACGCGCATCAACTCCCGGTTGCGTGCTTCGATGAAGCCGCTGGCCACGGCGGTATCGAGAAAAGTCAGCAGGCCGTCCCAATAGCCGGCCGTGTTGACGAGGATGATAGGCTTGGCGATCAGGCCAATCTGCGCCCAGGTAGCGGCTTCCATCAGCTCGTCGAGCGTGCCGTAACCGCCGGGCAGCACCAGGATGGCATCCGAAAGCTCATGGATGCGGGCTTTGCGCTCGTGCATGGTGAGCACCACCTCAAGCGAAGTCAGGCGCGTGTGCCCGATCTCGCGGCCGTCGAGCGCCGCAGGTAGCACGCCGATGACTTCAGCACCCTCAGCCAATGCCGCGTCGGCGAGCACGCCCATCAGTCCGCGGCTGGCTCCGCCGTAAACGAGGCCGAGGCCTGCTTTGCCGATGGCGGCGCCGAGCGCCGACGCTTCCGCGCGAAAGGCAGAGTTCGATCCAAAGGCCGATCCGCAAAAAACGGCCACGCGGTGAAGAGGGCGGGATGAGTGGGTCATGATGCTTCAAGAATAACGGCGCGGGGCCGAAGGCAGGGCGGTGGGAAAATGGGACGTTTTGCGGTTCGGCACCTATGCGCGGAAAAGCGCGTTCCGGAATTTCATCGCATTGACCGCTTACTCGAGCTCCGAGTCGCCTGCTATGATCGACCACCGAGTAGTACTTCGTTCCCGATCACAGCCTGCACTTGAGGACGCAATGAAGAAAATTTGGGCTATCTGCACGTTTGCATTCCTCGTTTTGTCCACGTCCGGCCACGCCGACGTCACACCGAATGCACTTTTCAGCGATCACGCTGTGCTCCAGAGTGGCATGCCTGTTCCCGTTTGGGGCACGGCTGCTCCGGGAGAAAACATCGTAGTCAAGATTGGAAACCAGACCAAATCCACCACGGCGGACGCGGACGGACGCTGGATGGTACGTCTCGAAAAGATGAAGCCGGGCGGTCCGTTCGTGATGACGATCGCAGGCAAGAACACCGTTACTGTGAACGATGTACTCGTGGGCGAAGACTGGATTGGATCCGGTCAATCCAATATGGCGTTCACGGTCTCGGTGAAGGCGGCTCGATATGCGGGCATGCTCCATGAGGATCAGGAGATCGCCGCTGCGAATTATCCGCAGTTGCGGATTTTCATGGCGGAGACGAAGAAGTCTTATGAACCGCAGGACGAGATCAAGGGATCGTGGAAGCTCGCTACGCCGGAGAACGCGCCGGCTTTCTCGGCTGTGGCATACCTGTTTGGGCGAGATCTCAATCAGGCTCTGCACGAACCGGTTGGCATGGTGGTCGTGGCATACGGAGCGAGTACCGCAGAGGCGTGGATTTCTCGTGGCGTTGTCGCCAACGACCCGCAATTGAGCCCGATGTTGAACCGTTTCGATGATCTCTACAAGTTTTTCAATGCGCATCCTGGTGCTACTACAGACCAGGCTCCTCCATCGCCGCAAACCATCAATGCGCGCCCGGCCCAGCCCGGCCCATTGCGCGATCCCGTGCAGGATCAGCACGAGCCCACCGTGCTTTACAACGGGATGATCCACCCGATACTCCCGTTCGCCATGCGGGGTGTGATTTGGTACCAGGGAGAATCGATCGTCGGAGGCAAAGCGGGGGTCGCTTTGTATCCGCACGTGATGGAGTCGCTCGTGAAGGACTGGCGCGCGGAATGGGGCGAGGGCAATTTTCCTTTCTATTGCGTGCAGTTGCCGCCGCTGAAGAATGTCAGCAATAATCCCGCCGTGCGCGAGGCGCAATCCAGGATCCTTTCTCTACCCAACACCGGAATGGCTGTGACTCTGGACGTGGGAGATCCGGCGAACGTACATCCGAAAGATAAAGAACCGGTCGGAGATCGCCTGAGCCGCATCGCACTTGCGCATGCGTATCACCGGAAGATTGAGTACTCGGGGCCGGTCTACGCCGGCATGAAAATTCGAGGGCAGAGCATCGTCATCCGCTTTACTCACGCTGACGGCCTTACAAGTAAAGATGGTCCGCTGCTGTGGTTTCAGATCGCCGGTCCGGACGGCAAGTATGTCGATGCGGCTGCCTACATTGTGGGCAACACAGTAATCGTACACAGCGACCAGATCACCGAACCCGTATCCGTTCGCTATGCCTGGGATAACTATCCGCAGGGGGCAAACCTGGTGAACGGCACCGGGCTTCCCGCCGCGCCGTTCCGTACCGATGCGCAGGATGCGTTGACACCGATCGCGAGTGAGTTCACCGGAAAATGAGATAGCGGGTCCGTCGCTACCCCGCCTTCCTTTCGCATCCTTCACGCGGCCGTTGTTTCTTGCCTCCATGTCTTCCAGTCCCTATCTTCCCTGCTTCGCGTCTCCTTTTGCGTACAGGATTACAGCGTTGCAGCGCATGTATGGCGGTTTACTGTACTGCATGTAAGTCGTTATTTATGTTTGTCTTGCTGCCACAGTACAGTTGTACAGTGGCTGTAACGGGGTCGGGTATGTGGCTGCAAGCTGCTGAAACATTGTCGGTTAGATGGGGCGGTACAGTCTCACAGCCCATTTTGGCGGCTTGGCTGCCGGGGGTCGGGTTTTCAGGTTTCAGGCTGCAGGTTTCGGGTGTGAGGACTTGAGGCGAAGGGGGGAGGGGGGTGGGGGCGGGTGATGCAGGGACCAAGGGACCAAGGGAACCAGGGGCCGAGGCCGAGGGTTTCGGGCCGCCTTTGGGGAAGCGCGTACGCTCAAGGGCAACGCGCATGCGCGGGAGAAGCCAAGCGACCATGGTGGACACGGTGCTGTCGTATTCGGCGGCGAGATGGCGCGCCTCACGGTATATCTCCGGCGTGACACAGACGGTGATGTTTTTGACCTTGCGCATGACGCGATTTCCCCGAGGCAGATTTTGTGTTCTATTGATAGCTTGCGCCGAAGCGGGGTAATTATCTGCAAATCGGGCGGGTGGGTTTTAGCCTTTGATTTCAGTGGGTTGCGGCGGGCGTGGGGCGAGCGGGGGTTGACAGGAAAACAGGTGCTAGGGGAGTGCGGGCGAACCTTGGGGGCAGAGCGGACGCGGCTTCGCCGCGCACCTTGCTTCTCGAAAAGTGGGTTGGCGAGTTACGGCTGTCGGGGACGAATCCCCGACCTACCAGCCTAGCCCTGATACGAAGCGATTGGTGTGGGCAGGTTTGTGCGCGATTTGCGTGCAACCCCGTATTCTGATGTCTGATTCTGGGAGGGTTGGTTTTAGCGATGACTGATTGTGGCCGTCTAAAACTGAGCTTTGGAATCAACCCTCTGTTTATTGCTGCCGGGATGATGGCCCTTGGGGTCACTTCTTCCCTGGGGCAAGCAGGTGGGCCGCAATCCCAGGCTCCGACGCAGACCGCCACCACGGAGACCACGCTGCCGGTGTTTGCCGTGGTTTCGATCAGGCGAAACGAATCCGCTGCCTCACCTTTCAAGTTGGCCTTTACCTCTGACGGCGTAACCATAGAAAACGTCTCATTGTTGTCAATCATCCGTGCGGCCTACGGAATGTTCAACACCCTGGACGACAAGTTCATCGGAGTACCGGACTGGGCCAAAAATGAAAATTTCGATATCGAAGCCAAGGTGGACGACGCCGATGTAGCCGTGTTCCAAAAACTAAATTTCGACAAACGTCAGCTCATGGTTCAGGCGCTGTTGGCGGACAGGTTCAAGCTGCGGGCTCACCACGAGACCAGGGAGCTTCCTATCTATGAGCTCGTCATTGCGAAGAATGGTTCGAAGCTTCAAGCCTCCGATGCAAATCCTGTTCCCGGAGACATAACGACGGGTCCCGGTCGAATAACAGGGACGAATGTCGTCATGTTTCGTTTGGAGACGGCACTTACGCGTGCCCTGGGTCGCACCATTGTCGACAAGACCGGACTCCGCGGGCCGTATGACTTTACGCTCAACTGGACGCCAGATGTGGCGGATCCTTCGTCGGCCCAGAGCTCAAACGAGGCGGCGCAAGAGTCTGATCCTTCCGGGGTTTCAATTTTTACTGCGATTCAGGAACAGCTTGGACTGAAACTGGTGCCAGCCAAAGGCCCGGTAGAGGTTCTTGTCGTCGATCACGTCGAATATCCTACTTCGAATTAGAACCGCGTTTCGCCCTAATGCGTTCTGGGTTTTCGTGAGGGTGAGATATTCCCGCCAAACATTGTGGTCGAGCAGCCGGCAAGCCGGAAGTTGCTCCCTGAAGAACAACTCAGAGCGGAGGAATTTCGTCTGGAAAGATCAGTCTTGAGAATTCCGCTTAAGGCCGGTAAACCAACCTTGGGGGGCACGGGGCGGGCGGTTTGCGGCTTGGCTGAAGCCAAGCCCTGATACAGAACTTCTTGCGGTCCTTGCGATTGCGTGTGATAAAGTCCCGCCATGACGACATGGATTGAGCGGACTGCGCGACAGAAGGCGATTGCCACGGTTGTCCTCTTCCTCGTGGTAACGGCCATCGTGGTTTGGATCTACGCGGCGAACGGCGCTTACGTGAAGGTGTTCTTCAAAGGGCCTCCGCCCGCGACTGCGGCGGATCTGGATGCGGCGCAAAATGCGGACAGCAGCGGTCAACCGATTGCCACGCCGTATGTGACCATTACCGGCGACAAGGTGCTGAACACGGGCGTGCAGGAGGTGACGACTTACGAGGGCGTCATCAAGAACGTGTCGGCGGGCTACTATGCGCTGCAAATCGGCGACCGCATTCTGATTGTGAAGAGCGCGAAGACGCCCTCGACAAAGGTTGGCGGGGCGCTGGGTTCGATGCCCTACGACTTGAAGTCGGAATTGTTTCCTCCGGGCACGGACGAAGCTGAAGAGGCGGCGTTCTATCCCCTGCTGCTGGATACGAACTACCGCGAAGGGGGATATGCGGGAGCCTTCTGGGCGCTGCTGGTTGAGGGGCTGTTCGGGTTTTTCGCCTGGCGGGCGTGGCGGCGGCTCTCGGGGAAGGTCGAGCATCGAGCCGTGGCCCGCGCCAGGGCGTGGGGCGACCTGGGGGTGACCTCAGCGGATGTGGAGCGGGAGTTGCAGATGGCCGTGAAAACCAAGCGCGGCGCCTGGACCTTGACGCAGAACTACGCCGTGAGGAACCAGCGGTTGGCCTTCGACCTGTTTCGGCTGGACAACCTGGTGTGGGTGTACAAGAAGGCCGTGAAGCGCCGCATCTACGGCGTGATTCCCATGGGGACGACGTACGCCGCGGAGCTGAACTTCAGCGACGGCGTGGCCGAAGTGTCCGGCAGCCAGAAAAACGTGGACGAACTGCTGGCGCTGGCGAGCCAGAGAGCGCCGTGGGCGGTGAAAGGGTACACCGACGACCTGGCAAAGTTCTGGAAGAGTTCGCGCGCCGCGTTTGTGGCGGAAGTGATGAAGCGGAAGAGCGGGGGTTAGGGTCGTGTTTTCCCCGGTCCCCAAATGCGAGGGATCGCCACCCCAGCGACGAGGACCTGTCGCCGGGGATCCCGGACCGGGGCACCCATCTTTTGTGCTGGGTTGAGCGAGGGGAGTTTGGGTTCGAGGTTTCCCACATCTCAAAAGCGAGATGTGGGGCACCCGCTTTTTGTGCTGGGTCGATTTCGCTTGTTGGGCTTTTCAGGGGCGGGCGTCTGTGTCATGCTAGCTGCATGGGAAGCAAAGATAAAGGCAGAAAAGAAGCGAAGAAGGCTCCGAAGCCGAAGCCGAAACCGGAACCCACGAGACGCGAAGTTTTTACGCCTCAGCCGCCGAAGTAGGCGGGGATTGCAGCGGCCGATCTGATGCGCGCTGCGCAGCGGGCTGTGAAGGCGTGGGCGGGCGCGGGATAGGTGTCGGTGCGGAGGTCTCGCGCCGCCCCTACGGGGCTGCCGTCTGATCTGTGCTCCTAACCCAGGACTGCGTTCGCTTGCGCGAACTTATCCTGGGCTATTTTCCTCCGCCCCTCCGGGGCCGGTGATCGGGCATTCAAATTTCAAGCAGCAAAAAGGCCATCCCGCGGGATGGCCTTTTCAGCATTTGGAGGCTGCGCTTCAGGGCTGCGCGGGGACGCCTTCGGGCTGGGTGTTGCGCGCCTGGGCTTTTTCCGCGAGCACCTTGTGGGCATTGTCTTCGAGGGCCTGCGCCTCGGGCATGTAGGTGAGCGCCTTCTGGATCTCGGGATCCCAGTCGGCGATTACGCGCAGGCCGGCGAGCTGGCCGAACTGAATGGTGACGATGTCCTTCTTGATGCGCGCCTTGATCCAATCGGATGCGCCGTTGACGTCGGCGTCGGTCCAGTCGACTCCCTGGGCGGTGAGGAACTTCTTGAACTCGGCCATCACCGCGTCGTCGACCTGGAAGTTTTTGTCGACAGTGTGCGTGGCGACGTAGATGGGCGCGAAGTGGAAGAAGACGTCCTTGTAGCTCAGCTCGTCCTGGAATTTGTTGGTCTTCGGCGTCTCGATTTTTTCGTCGGGCGTAATGCCGCCGCCGCCATAGACGGTGCGGCCGGAGTCGGTGAGCTTGACCTCGCGGTTGGTGGAGTCGGGCGCGAGAGCGCCGGCGTGGTTGTAGTAGTCGTAGAGCGAAACGCCCGCGTAGTTGCGCTGAATGAGGCGGCCGGAGGGCGTGTAGTAGTGATAGGTCGTGAGCGCCAGGCCGGTGTTTTCGCTGAGGTTGTAGACGGTCTGCACCAGGCCCTTGCCGAAGGTGGTTTCGCCGACGATCAGGGCGCGGTCGTGATCCTGCAGCGCGCCGGAGACGATCTCCGCGGCAGATGCGGTGTCGCGATTGACGAGACCACGATGGGGAAGGTCTTGCCGCCGTTGCCGTGGGTCGCGGTGTAGTTGACGTCGGAGTAGGCGCGGCCGCGCTGCGTGACGATGGTCTGGCCCTTGGTCAGCAGATGGTCGCAGACGTCGACAGCCTGATTGAGCAGGCCGCCGGGGTTCTCGCGCAGATCGAGCACCAGGCCCTTGAGGTTGCCGAAGCCGTTGATGGCTGCTTCCATCTCGTCGCCGGTGGTTTCCTGGAACTGCGTGAGATGGATGTAGCCGATGCCGGGGCGAATTTCATACTTCAGATCGATGGAGGGATGCGGAATCTCGTCGCGAATGAGATCGAAGACCAGCGGCTTGGATTGGCCGTAGCGCAGCGTGGTGACTTCGACCTGCGTTCCCTTGGGGCCTTTGAGCGCCTTGGCTACCTGGTCGGAGGTCCAGCCGTCGGTGGATTTGCCGTCGACTGCGACGATCTGGTCGCCGGGATGAATGCCGGCGCGGAAGGAGGGCGTGTCCTCATAGGGCGTGACGACGAAGACCTTGGTCTTGCCTCATCATTCTGCTGCTGGATGACCATGCCGACGCCGTAGTAGTGGCCGCGCTGATCTTCGCGGAGGCGGGCGTAGGACTTGGGATCGTAGAAGTGCGAGTGCGGGTCGAGCACCTGCAACATGCCGGGAATCGCGCCGTCGTAGATGGCGCCATCGGCCTTGTCGCCGGTGATGGGCTCGGCGTAGTTCTGCTCTACCAGGGCGTAGACGTCGGTAAAGGTCTTGAGGCTGTCGCGGAGCTGGCTCTCGTCCTGCGAGGACTGCGCGCCGACGCGGCGCTCCAGGATGGTGCCGGCAACGGCGCAGACGGTGAAGAACACGGCGACGAGCGAAGAGCGCGCGGCGGGCGCGGGGAGTCATGGACAAACCGAACCTCCAGACAGCGGATGCGGCGGGCGCGGAGAGGAAGCTTCGCATCTATCGGGAGCGAATCCTGCAAGTTACAGGATTGCCGCTCGATAAAAATTGACCTTGCCCGGTTCCGGCAAGGCCAGGGAGATGCAAGACCCGCTCGCGGAACGCCCGCAGAGCCGTCTTGGGCTAAAGTATAGCACCGCAGTGTTAGACGCGCACGAGGGCAGTCGGGTAGCGGGGCAGAGCGGAGTTGGCGGGATTAGCAGCGCTGGCCGGGATGTTTTTGCTTTCCCCGGTCCCCGAAAGCGAGGGACCGGGGGCACCCATTTTCGTGCTGGGTTGAGAAAGGCGGGTTGGGGTTGTGCTTTCCCACCCTTCCGGCATAAGGCGCCGGAAGGATGGGGCACAGCGGGGAAAATCGCGTTTCTGCTGCCCTGGCATTTACAATGGCGTCTATGCATCAGGTGGCAAAAAACTGTAAATCAGCCGCCCAGCCGGTTGCCCAAACTATGACTTCAAGACTTCTTCGCACATTCGCAGGTTTCGCGCTCGGCACGATATTGGTCGCGGGGCTGCTCGCGGGTAACAACCTGGCACGCGCCCAGGCCAACGAACCGGCCAGCCCCTACGGCGGAGCGGTGGCCGAAGACATCATTGCCCGCGTGAACGATCAGATCATCACCAAATCGGACTACGACCGCGCCCTGGCCGATCTGGACCAGGAGGGCCGGCAGCACGACGAGACCATGCAGGAGATTTCCGCGCAGCACAAGGATCTGCTGCGCAACCTGATCGACCAGCAATTGTGGCTCTCCAAAGGCAAGGAGCTGGGCATCACCGGCGAAACCGAGCTGGTGAAGAAGCTGGACGAGATCCGCAAGCAATACAACCTGGAATCGATCGATGACCTGGAAAAGGCAGCCCGGGAGCAGGGCGTCTCGTTCGAGGACTTCAAGGCCAACATCCGCAACCAGATCATCACGCAGGAAGTGATGCGCCAGGAAGTTGGCGAACACATCCAGATGACGCCGGGCGAGGTGGAGCGCTACTACGAGGCGCACAAGCAGGATTATGCGCAGCAGGAGAGCGAGCGGCTGAGCGAGATCCTGGTTTCGACAGGCGGCGGCGACGATCCTGCCAAAGTGGCCGCGGCCAAGGCGAAGGCCGACGATATTGAAGCCCGGCTGCATGCCGGCGGCGACTTTGCGCAACTGGCGCGCAGCTTCAGCGACGGTCCGACCGCATCGGAAGGCGGCGATCTGGGCCAATACAAGCGCGGCCAACTGGGCAAGCTGCTTGAGGATAAGACCTTTGGCCTGAATTCCGGCCAGTACACCGATCCCATCCTTACGCGGCAGGGCTACATCATCCTGAAAGTCGTGCAGCACACGGCGGGCGGACCGCAGCCCTTCAAAGACGTAACGCAGGATGTGGAAGAGGCCTACTACATGAGCCGGATGGAGCCGGCGATCCGCGATTATCTGAGCAAGATGCGCGATGAGGCCTTCATCTACATCAAGCAGGGATACACCGACAGCGCGGCGACCTACCTGGAATTGCATCCGAGCATCAGCTTCAGCGCGTATGTGCCGCCTGCACCCAAGAAGAAGGCCAAGGTAGAGCGGACGCGGTTCCGCGAGAGCACGCACAGTTACCGGCAGAAGTCGGGAGCAGCCGCACCGGCGCCGGCCGCGGATGAGAATGCGGAGCCCACAACCACGCCAGCAACGACGCCAGTGGCAACGACGGCCACAACAAAAGGCAAGAAGGGCCAACAAGGCACGGAAAAGCCCGGCAAGAAAGAAAAGATTCGTTACGGCATGGCGCCGCGCGAAACTCTACCCACTGCATCGACGAATTCGTCCACGGAAAACGCGGGTGCGCTGCCGGAGACGGCTTCAAATACAGAGCAGCCGGCGAATCCGCTGGAACCCACGGCGCCCACGAAGAAGACGCGATTCAGCGAACGCGCGCGCGTGGCGAAGACGGCAAAGACGCGCGGCACGCCTGGCGATGCGCTGACGCCTGCGCCGCCGGATGCGGCCGAAGTCGCGGACCGGCAGACGCAGTCGGCTCCATTGGAGCAGAACGGGACCACCGCACCCACTAAAAAGAAGAAAAAGGCCTCCGAGACGACTGCTGAGAAAACCCGCATGGCGCAGCAAAAGAAAAATCAGGGCGACACCATGCCGAAGCCGGCGCCGCAGCCCACGCCGATTCCGCAAGTGCCGGGAGCTCCCGCTCCTGTGCAGGATGCGCCGGCGCCACAGCCGACGCAACAGCCGCAAACCCCGCAGCAGTAGCATTCGAGAATCGCAAGTTCAACGGCGTGGGCCTGGGAGATACTCCCAGGCCCGCTGCATTTTGGGGTTTGGTGAGTTGAGGGAGGCGAGTCGCGATTCTCGCTTTCCCGTATCTCAAAATCGCGATGTGGGGCACCCGGGCCGGTGCTGAGTTGGGAGAAAGTGGGTTGAGGTTCGTGGTTTCCCCGGTCCCCAAATGCGAGGGACCCGGGGCACCCATTGTTGTGCTGGGTTGAGAGAGACGAGTTGTGGTTCGTGCTTTCCCACATCTCAAAAGCGAGATGTGGGGCACCCATTGTTTATGGGTGGTTTGGCGAGTTCGGCCAATTGCGTTAATCTTCTCGGCAGAATGAAAGACATCTATGTTTCCGATCTCATGGGCTTCGACGAGGGAAAGCTCTTCGACGGCTACTTCCTGGTTCTGGCCAAGCAGCAACGGACAACCAAGCAAAACAAGCCGTACCTGAACCTGACGCTGGGCGACAAGAGCGGCCCGATCGAAGCGCGTGTGTGGGAGCTGAGCGATCCGCGCATTGCGAAGGATTTTGACCGCGGCGACATGGTCAAGGTGCGTGGCAGCATCTCGCGCTACGACGATCGCGCGCAAATGAAGGTGGATCAGCTGCGCAAGGCGCAGGCGGGCGAGGCCGACAAAATGGACATGCTGCCCGCGACGACACGCGACGTGGGCGAGTTGTGGGCTCAACTTGAAGCAACGGTCGAGAGCATCGGAAATCCAGACTTGAAGCGACTGCTGCAGACGCTGCTCGCCGACGCGGCTCTGGCGCAGGCCTATCGCGAGGCGCCGGCGGCACGGGAGTTACACCACGCGTGGCTGGGCGGACTGCTGGAACATGTGGTGAGTTTGCTGGGACTGGCCGACCGCGTGGCGACGCACTATCCGCTGCTTGATCGTGACTTACTCGTGACCGGCGTGATTCTGCACGATATTGGAAAGATCCGCGAGCTCGAGTGGGAGACGGGCTTCGATTACACCGTCGAAGGCGTACTGCTGGGGCACATCCAGATGGGCGTGAACCTTGTAGAGAAAACGATCGACGGACTGCCCGGCTTTCCCGACCGGCTGCGCACCCTGGTGCTGCACATGATCCTGTCGCATCACGGCAAGCTCGAATTCGGCTCGCCCAAGCTGCCCATGATTCCCGAGGCGCTGGTGCTCAACTTCGTCGACGACCTGGACGCCAAGATGCAGGCCGTGGTGCAGGAGTTTGAGAAGTCGGCGCGCGAAGGCAGAGCGCCCGACGAGCTGACGGGCAAAGTGTGGAGTCTGGATCAGCGGCAAATGCTGAATACCAAGGCTTGGCTGGAAGGCGGGGAGTAGAAGACGCAATTCGCGTGAAGGTTTTCCGTTTGCCTACGCCAGGAACCATTCCCACTGCTCTTTCGTGAGCGGGACGACGGAGAGGCGGCCGATGGTGAGCAGCGGCGATTTGGCAAAGAGCTTCTCGGCTTTGATCTGGTCGAGAGTCTTGGGATGCTTGAGGCGCTTGCCGGCTTTGACGCGCACGATGGGGACCTTGGGGTCGGTTGCATCGACGCTCACGACGGTTCCTGTGCCGACCGCGGTGCGCTCGTCGCCAGTGTGATAGAAGATCCACTTCGCTCCCGGCTTCATCTCGCGCAGATTTTTTACAGCGGTCGGATTCGTCACGCCGTCCCACACGGTTTCGCCGTCGCGCAGAAGATCGTCGAAGGAGTAGACGCCGGGCTCGGATTTGAAGAGGTAGTAGGTCATCGGTGGTCAGTGTGAGTGCGAGTGCTCGCAGTGTGATGTTGTCAGTCCGCTATGGCCGAGCTGCTTTCTCGTTACACTTGCTCCCTCTTCCCTAGTCCTCTATTCCCTGCCTTTTTTGCGGATCTCGATGTTCAGGCGCTTGATCTTCTGGTTGAGCGTGGAGAGCGGGATACGGAACTGCTCGGCGGCGTCGGTCTGGTTCCAGTTGCAGCGCTCCAGTTTCTCGATGATGATGCGGCGTTCGATGACCTCGAGAATGTCGAAGAGCGAGGAGTTGGGATTGTGCTCGAGGAGCGCGTCCTGAAAGCTGCGGCCGGTGATGTGGCCGGGGAGCAGGTCGGCGCCGATGACCGGGCCGGACGAAAGCACGACACCGCGCTCGATGGCGTTCTCCAGCTCGCGGACGTTGCCCGGCCAGTCGTAATCAATGAGCGCGCGCATGGCGTCCGTAGAAAGCTTGCGCGGCGCGAAACTGTTCTCGCTGGAGTAAAGGTCGAGAAAGTGCTGGGCGAGCAGCGGAATGTCTTCGCGGCGTGCGCGCAACGGCGGCAGGTCGACCGTGATGACATTGAGGCGGTAAAAAAGGTCTTCGCGAAAATGGCCATCGCGCACCGCCTGGCGCAGATCGATGTTGGTGGCGGCGAGGATGCGCACATCCACCTGAATTTCCTGGATGCCTCCGAGGTGCATGAAGCGGCGGTCCTGCAGCACGCGCAAGATCTTGGCTTGCGTGTCCATGCCCATGGTCGCGATCTCGTCGAGAAAGAGCGTGCCGCCGTTGGCCACTTCAAACAGGCCTTTTTTGGACGCGACCGCGGAAGTAAACGCGCCTTTCACGTGGCCAAAGAGCGTGGACTCGAGCAGCTCCGACGGCATGGCGCCGGTGTTGATGGGCACAAAGGGTCTGTCGCGGCGCGGCGAATTGGCATGGATGGCCTTGGCAATGACCTCCTTGCCCGTGCCGCTCTCACCCTGAATCAAAATCGTCGATCGGCTGGGCGCGACCTGCGCTACCAGGTCGAATACGCGCAGCATGCACTCGCTTTTGCCCACGATGTTCTCAAAGCTGTAGCGCTGCTTGAGGGTGCGCTTGAGCTGAAGATTTTCCTCTTCGGCACGATGGCGGGCGACGGCCGAGCGAATGTCGGCAAGCAGTTTCTCGTTATCCCAGGGCTTCTGGATGAAGTTTTCCGCACCCGCGCGAATGGCCTCGACCACGTTGTCAACTGTGCCATAGGCCGTGATCATGATGATGGGCAGTTCGGGTTGGCGTTCCTTGAATTGCGGCAGCAGCTCGATGCCGCTCTGGCCGGGCAACGCCAGATCGAGAAGCACGAGATCGAAGCTCTCGCGATCAAGAAGTTGCAGGCCCTCCTCGCCGTTGCCGGCGGTCTTCACAATATAGTTCTCGAAACCGAGGAGCACCTCCAGCGACTCACGGATGCCGGCTTCGTCGTCGACCACCAGGATCGAAGCCGCGGGGGCATTACCGTTGATGGCCGCTGCGGAATCGGGTGCGTTCAAGGTCAGGTCTTCCTCGGTATCGTTTTCAAGCATGAACAGAATTCCTCAACAGGGGAAACTCAAGATGAAAGGTGGTGCCGGCGCCGACCGAGCTTTCCACGTGAATTTTTCCGGCGTGCTCCTGGATAATGCCGTAGCTGACCGCGAGGCCCAGACCGGTGCCGCGCTTGTCGCCGGGTATGTTCTTGGTGGTGAAGAAGGGGTCGTAGATGCGCTTGAGGTGCTCGGGCGCAATGCCGGAGCCGGAATCGGTAACCACCGCTTCCACGTGGCCGTTGAGCAGCGTGGCCACGCGCAGGCGGCCGCCGCCGGGCATGGCCTCTTTGGCGTTGAGAAGCAGGTTCAGGAAGACCTGCTGCAATTTTCCGGGGTTGCCGTTGATGGACGGAAGCTCCAAGGAAAGATCGAGATCGACCAGAATCTGCGCGGTTTTGAACTGATGTTCGAGCAGCGAGAGCGTGTCGCGAATGACCTGATTGAGGTCAGTGGCGCGGAACTCCGTTGTCGAGGTGCGCGAAAAATTCAGCAACCCGTTGGCGATCTCCGCGGCGCGGAAGCTCTGCTGCGTGATTTTGTCGAGCACGGGTCCGAGTCGCTCGTCGGCGTGAGCGTCGTTGCGCAGTTGCTTGGAGAGCATCTGCGCATAGGAAGAGATGACGGCCAGCGGAGTGTTGATCTCATGCGCCACGCCGGCGGCGAGCAGGCCGATGGAGCTGAGTTTGTCGGCTTGCGTGAGCTGGGTTTCCAGAGCCACGCGCTCCGTGATGTCGTCGACGAGCACGATGCGGCCCACGGGCACGAAGTCGCGGGAGAGCAGCGGCGCGATGGCGATGTTGGCAGTGCGCAACTCGCCGGCGCGCGTAGTCAGGCGGAACTTGTAGAGGTGATGCACGCCCGGGTCGTTGCGGAACTCGTCCAACGACTCAATGAACTCGGAAGGAAATACGGCACGAAGCGTTTGGCCGAGGGCCTCGCCGCGGCTGAGCGCAAACATGGCCTCCATCTGCGCGTTCCAGCTTTCGATGCGGTCCTCGAGATCGATGGCGAAGATGCCGACATTGATGGATTCAACGATGTTCTCGTTGAACTCCTTGAGGCGCTCGAACTCGAGGATCTTTTCCTCGAGGCGCGCGTAGAGGCTGGCGTTTTGCAGAGCGATGCCGATGTAGCTGGCCAGGGATTCCAGCAGTTCCACGTCCTCGCTCGACAGGAAGTCGCCGCCCAGGGTGCGGCCGAGGCCGATGACGGCGATGGTGCGGCCCGCGGAGTTTTGCGGGTGCGCAAATATCCGGGAACTGGAAGCGCGGAGCGCCTTGCCGCTGCCTTCGCCGGAAGGCGACTCGGCCACGCGGCAGGGCAGATAGTAGTTCAGGTCGAGAAGTGCCGCGGTGCGCTGCTGTTCCGCGGGCAGATGCACAGCCTGCTGGGCGTTCTCGAAGAAGATGTGCGAGTGATCGGCGGCGCCGTCGAAGTGGAGGAAACCGAGATCCAGGTGGTGCTCCGCACCTCTGGGGTTTTGGTTGAATTCTTCAGGCAGGCCGTGAGAGGCCGCGAGGCGCAGGCTACCGGATTCACCGGAAAGAAAGATGGCGACGCGCGCCACAAGCAGCGTGCGCGGCAACTGCTCCACAATGGCATTGAGCAGCGCAGCGAGATCTGTTTCCGAGCTCAAACCGCGGCCGAATTCGACCAGGGCCTTGCGGTAATCGTAGCGATGGCGGTCGAAGGCGCGATCGACCCAACCCTGAATGCGGCGCTTGAGGGGATCGAAGACGGCGGCCGTGACCAGAATGGCAATGACCAGGGCCGACTCCCGCATGGAATCAGGCAGGCGCTGGTGAACCACAAGGGCGATGAGGGCGATGATGCCGAAATAGCCGCCGCCAATGAGCGCTACCGATAGCGTGTAGGCCACGCCGCGCTTGAAGATCAGGTCCGTATCCATGAGCCGGTAGCGCACGATGGCCCAGGCGAACGTGAGCGGCAAAAACACCAGCGAGAGGCCGGCTAGATTGGTGAGCAGCTGGGGCGGATTGAGCTGCAGCAGGTACGGAATCGCGTAAAACAGCGTGAACGGCAGCACCGCGAGCAGGGTTCCGCGCGTGACCCACTTCAACTGCTGGCGCAGCAGCGGCGTGGTGGCGCGGCTGTAGCTGCGCAGAAACAGCAGCGCGGCCAGAATGTAGAACACGGCGTCATAGCCGGTGGCGATCTGGTTCAGGCGGTCGAGAAGCAGTTTGGTCGCTTCGCGCGTGCTAATCGACCACAGCCACAGTGCCAGCAGTCCCGCGCCGGGCCCGTAAACCAGTGGCAATAACCAGCGGCGGCGAAGGTTCTTAAATCGCTCCTCGGGAAAGCTGAGCGCGAAATGGAGGAACAGCGCCGGCTGCAGAGCTTCAGCAGCGACGTTGGTCCAAAAGACAGTCCAGTCTAGAAAATCGAATGCCGTGGTGTACTTGAGAGCGTAGAGCGCGAATGAAACCAGGCAGAAGAGATAAAAGTGCGTGGAACGGGGCGCGCCCCAGCGCCGGAAGAGCACATAGAAGCCGATGACGAGATAGATGAGTCCGATGATGCGCAGGCCGAGTTGCAGACTGTGGTCCGCAGGCACAAGAATCACCTGCACCGGAGTGTCGAGAGGAATGCCGTCGCGGGTGATGCTGTAGCGAACCTGGACGTAGGGTCCGGCAGCGTAGAGCGCGCGCTCCAAATCGGCGACCCGCGTCACGGTTGTCACGTCCTCGTTCGGCGAGTCACTCACTCCCGTCAGCAAATCCCCTGCCTGGATGTGAGCGCGCTGACCGGGAGAATCGGGCAGCACACGATCGGCGATCAGCCCCCCTTGCACCTCGTGCCACCACACGCCATCCGTGGGCTGCGGAAATTCGCGCTCCTGCTGGAGATTGAAGACCGCGAGCACGAACAAAGCCGCCGTCGCCAGGGCCAGCAACGTAGCCTGCACACGGTTGAGAAGGCTCTTGTCCATAGGAGGGAGGTTTCCTATACCGATATGGTTACTTGCACGTGAGTTGCCACGCAGGGGAGGAGCGCCGATGACCCGGTTACCATTGGCCAATCGTCTGAAAATACGCACGATATCGACGTAAGGTTCCGGGAAAGGTCATAACAGTTGTGAAGTGCATCACCGCATTGGGTCGAGAAATCGGGAAGCAACATCCAAAGAAGAGTATATATCTATGGGAATTGGTAGATCATTCATACCCCGCAGGTTATTGTGCATTTCCAGGCCGAAATGGCAGCGGAGTTGGCGGGGTTAAAGGAGCTAGCGGGGTTAGAAAACGCCTCCCGCGGGCGGAAACCTCCCTTCAAGACGCGGCGGAATCCCGTCAAGATTGAGAGCAGTTCAGCCTTGGCCGTAGGTGGCCTTCGGGCCGTGCTTGCGCAGGTAGTGGTGTTCCTTCACGTAGTGCGGAATGCCGGCTTCGGGAGCTCCCAACAGCACACTGCGGAAAGCCAGCCGGGCGATGTACTCCAGAACGTCGGCATGCTCCACCGCTTCGGCGGGAGTCTTGCCCCACGCAAAGGGAGCGTGGCCAGCAACCAGTACGCCGGGAACCGCGACGGGATCGAGATTTTCAGCGTGAAAGAGCCGAACGATGACTGCGCCCGTGTTCTGCACGTAGGCTTCCGACACTTCTTCGGCGGTAAGGAGTGGGGTGACGGGAACGGGGCCGTAGAAGTAGTCGGCGTGCGTGGTGCCGAGACAGGGGATGGCACGGCCGGCCTGCGCCCACGACGTGGCGAACTCGGAGTGGGTGTGCACGATGCCGCCGATTTGCGGAAACTCGCGGTACAGCAGGGTGTGCGTGTCGAGATCGCTCGATGGGCGAAGTGAGCCCTCAATGATGTTGCCGTAAAGATCGGTGACCACGAGGTCTGCGGCTCTGAGGCTGACGTAATCGACGCCGCTGGGCTTGATGACCATGAGGGGCTTGGCCCCCGAGCGATCGACGCCGCTGGCGTTTCCGAAAGTGTGAGGCGCGAGGCCGCGGCGAGCGATTTCCTGGTTGGCGTGGAGTACTTGTTCGCGAAGCGATTCGAGGAGCATGGCGTATGCAAATAGAGTAAATTGTTGCCCCGGGCGCCGAAGACGGATTGGATTGTTGACGAAAGAATAACTGCTAGTTAGCTGGTCACTCGCTCCTAGCAAGAAACAAGGACGAATCCTCGAGGTCAACTCCCAGTGACTCGTGAGATAGGCCAATTTCACAGGTTAGAAGAGGGCGTCGTCGAGAGTATACTGGTTCCTCCTAAAGTCCCGAACAGAGGTTGGCCTATGTCCCTGGGCATTCGGTTGAATTCAGGAATCTTTTTGGGGTTGTTGCTTGCCGCATTCGCCCGACTTGTGGCGGCACAGTGTCCGCAAAACGACGGCACGGTGATAAACCTGCAGACCTACCCTTTGGCGTCGACCACCTACGCTGTCCAATACCAGATTGACGGCGGAGCCTGGACACCCGCGATGGTCTATATCAGCTACTACGGCGCTACCACTGGGTCGCCCTATCAAAACGATTCAGGCTATACGGCGAATGCGACATCGACGGTGGGCACGACGTCGATGTCGTTTACGAGCATCCCGGCTCACGCGAACGCCTTGGTGAAGCTGCGCGTGACTAAGCTCTTTGGCACGCCGTTTCAGGCGAGCGACCGGGTGTCTGTGCGGCCCAGCGTCAAGCCGATCGGAGTCGAAACCGGCAGCGATGGCACCGTGGAGATCTCAACGTTTACTACGTCCACCTTCAACGGAGAGCCATTCATTCTCTGGTGGAATCGCGGCACCGACGGCGGCGGCGTGGAAGGCTTGGCGTTCTTTCTGAATCCGCCCTACACTGCGCCGACCGGCGATAACGTGAAGGTCGTGAATAGCTGGAGCGATCTCATCGATCGCTCTTCACCCGTCGATGCCCTTCCCATCGATACTTTGGACTTCGAGGGGCAGGTGGAGCTAAAGGGCACCGGAGATAAAGTCTACCCAGTTCCTCCCAACATCGCGAACATCTTTCTCGGACCAGGCGCGTGGGTGCAGGGAAAACTCCAATTTCCCGCCACATCGAGCGGGACCACAAAGATCTACGGCCCGGGCGTGCTCGATGGGAGCTTGTTCAACTATCTGCGCCGCGATTGCAATGACGACAACGGACCCCCGTCTCTGAGCGCGTCCGATGCGACTGATGCGAGTGGGAATCTGAACCAGTTCGTGATCGACGGGATTATTATCTCCGACCACAATCACCAGGCGACTGACGCTTTCTACAACAGCACCTTGAACAACGTAAAGACCATCAGCTGGAATAGCAATAACGATGCCCTCAGGCTGAAAGACTCGAGCACTGCAACCAACGTCTTTATCCGGAGTGGCGACGATTCGCTGATGATCTGGGGCTCCAACGATACGGTGAACAACGCAACGGTCTGGCAGAACTACAATGGCGGCGTAGTGAGCCTCGGCTGGCTCGATACCTCGCCGGGAGACTACGGCCTTCTCGACGGTCTTTACGTAGTGAAGATGGATTGGCTCAAGCCGACCGCGAATGAATGGACAGCCCTTCAGCCGGGCAGTTCCGGGTCCACGCTGGACGATCAAAACAACGCGGTGTTCGCGTCGCTGATGACGCCAACAACGTCGTTTGGCCAGTTGAGTCCACCGGTGTTCAAGAACATCTTTGTGGAAGACCAGCCACGAGTGCTCTTCAGCCTGAAGATCGTTCCGCCCGTGAACTGTCCCGCGACTGGTCGGGCTTGCGATGCAGACACTCTGGGGCAATCGAGCTATGTGTCTCTCAACATCGAAAACCTGTATTCCCCCGTGTCGCTTGTAGAGAACTCAATTGGATTTCAAACTCTTCCCAGCCCTTACACCACTCAAGCGAACGAAACTGAACCCAGCCAAACGATTTCAAATGGCCCCACATTAACGGGGACCATGGTGGTCAATTTGACAAACGTATTGATTAAGCAGAATAACGGGCTCGTGCTGCCGCTCCTAAACTTCGATGGCGCATATCTGGGCAAAATCTCGACCCATGGCAGCGTTGTGAACGTGAATTACGGCCTCGGGCCGCCGTAACCACGGACAAATAGGCCGCTGCCATACCAAGTCCCACTCCTCAGAAATGACACCCTGGTTCTGGGAGAGCGTCCATGGTTGAGGTTTGAACTGCTCACCCATGAGCCGGAACAGCTGTGAGAGATGACCGGTTTTTCGGGTTCTGAGTGGATCGTCGCCAATCCGGAAGTTATCTTCATCCGGCCCACCTATTTTTGAATCTTCGTGGGAAGCTCACACAGGCACACCGAAAAACAACCACAGGTCCTTCGACTGCGTTTGCCGCTAAAGGGCGGCAAACTCCGCTCAGGATGACAATTCCGCATTGGCGCAATCTTTTGACCCAGAGCGCTACGCGCGCAGCCAGTAAGGCTCCGGCACTACGGCGGCTAGCTCCGCGAACTCCGCATCGCTCAACTTGAATCCGGCGGCGCTCACATTCTCTTCGAGGTGTTTCACATTGCCGGTGCCGGGGATGTCCAGAATCACCGGAGAACGGTGCAAGAGCCAGGCCAGCGAAACAACGACCGTCGAAACCTGGCGCGCGGCGGCAATTTTTTTCACTACTTCGCCGGCATTGCGCCCCTGCGCCATCGGTCCCCACGGCAGGAAGGCGATGCCGTTGGCCTCGCAGTAATCGAGCACAAAATCCCACTCGCGATCGAGGAAGCTGTAGCGGTTCTCGACGCTCACGATAGGAACGATTTTTTGCGCGCGCTCGATGTGCTCGAGGGTGACATTGGAGAGCGCCACGTGACGAATCTTGCCCTGCTCCCTTAGCCTCGCCAGCGCCTCCACCGATGCGTCGAAGGACGTGGCCGGATCGGGCACGTGGAGTTGGTAAATGTCGATGCGGTCGAGGCGCAGGCGCTTCAGGCTGCCTTCAATCGCCTCCTGAATATGACCTGGAGCGGCATTGTGCTGCCAGACGCCGGGGCCGTGGCGCACCCAGCCAACCTTGGTGGTGATTACGAGTCCCGCCGGATAAGGATAGAGGGCCTCGGCGATGAGTTCCTCTGAGACATTGGGGCCGTAGGAGTCAGCAGTGTCAATGAAGTTAACGCCCAGTTCCACGGCGCGGCGCAGCGTGGCGAGTGCACCGGGAACGTCGGGGGGAGGGCCCCAGACGCCCTTGCCGGTGATGCGCATGGCGCCGAAGCCCATGCGGTTCACGGTCAGGTCGCCGCCAATGGTTACGGTTCCGGATTGCGCGGCGGGGAGTTGGTCGGTTGCGGGGTGCATGGTAGTTCTCCCTAGCGTTTTGCTGCTAGCTTCCAGCCTCTGGCTTCTTGACTGCACGAATCTGTTCCGGTGGGATTTTGTGCTGCGGCTTACGCGCAACGCTCGTTTGCTTCCACGTATGCCCGGAGAACGGCGTTCATGCGCGTGAGATGTCCTTTGCCGCGCGCTTTAAACCAATCAACGACATCACTGTCGACGCGGAGATGAACAGAGGTCTTGCCCACTGGCATGACAACGCGCGCCGACTTCCAGAATTCCTCGCCGAGCGACGCGGCTTCAGGCGCGCTCGAGCGCGCCGCATCCTTACCGCGCTTTCGCAGATCCTGGACTTCGCTCAGTGAATACTTCACGGTAGTAGATCTTTTTTTCATCCCTGCTCGCTTTCTGAGCGCTCACGATGCGGACAAGATGGGTCGCGCGCCACGTATAGACAACGCGGTAGATTTCGGCGTCTACTCTACCCAATGCGATCCATCGTGTTTCGCCAAAGTCCTCACGGCCGTCGATGCGCTCCAGTCTTTCATGGGCAAAGACCGCCGCAGCGGTCAGAAACGAGACCTTGTGCTTTTGCAAGTTGCTCTTGGCCTTGGCTTCGTCCCACTCGAATTCGAGCTCTTTCGCGGGCATCGCCCAACCTAACTATATACACAAATGTGTACACAAATCAACTGCATCCTGCGGTCGCGATGAAAGTCTGCGCCGTCGGATCGATGGGGCTACGGAAATTTAAGCGGTCACTTCCCAGCCCTTTTCATAGGTCCGGCCCCAGAGCTTCATGGCTTCGGGATCGTCGAGGATGTGCGCGGTTTCAGTTGAAATGCGTAACCTGCGATTGACGAACCAGGCGATGTTCGAGAGCAGAAGCATGGTGACAGTGACATTGGCGACCGGGATGGGTGAGTTGAGCTTTTCCTCGCCGCGGATGGCCGCAATGAAGTTGGCGAAATGGGCGTCGGTCATGTTGTCGGCGCCAACGATGTCGGTGGTGGCGGTGTGGCTGCCGGTGCGGTAGGTGTCGATCTGCTTGCCCTTCCAGTCGTAGACATCGTAGCCGGCGCGGTCGATGACCACCGATCCCTTGGTGCCCATGATGACCGAGCCGCGATCGCGGCCGTAGACGTTCATGCCCTGGCGGCTGCGGCCCTCCCAGGAGAGGGTTTTGCCCTCATATTCGAAGTTGGTGATGAGGGTGTCGTAGAACTCCCAGTCGTCCTTGAAGTTGTAGTTGCCACCGGAGGCAGTGACGGCGTGGGGAAACTCGACGTTAAGCGCCCAGCGGCAGACATCCACTTCATGGGTTCCGTTGTTGAGGGTTTCGCCAGTGCCGTAGCGGCGCAACCAGTGCCAGTTGTAAGGATGGATGTTTTCCCTGTATGCGCTGCGCGGTGCGGGCCCTTGCCACAGATCCCAATTGAGCGTGGCGGGAGCGGGGCCGGGTTTGCCGTAGAAGGTGGCGCCGCGGGTGTTGGCATACCAGGCCTTGGCCATGTAGGTATCGCCGATATAGCCGTCGTGAATCTTCTGGATCATCTTGATGGTGTAGTCGGAGGAGCGCTGCTGATCGCCAACCTGGACCAGCTTGCCGTACTTCTTTTGCGCGGCCACCAGCAGCTCGCCCTCGCGGGCGTTCTGGCTGGAGGGTTTTTCGACATACACGTGCTTGCCGGCCTTGAGGCCGAGCACGGCCATGGGCGTATGCCAGTGGTCGGGCGTGGCCACGGTGATAGCGTCGACCTCTTTGGATTCGAGGATGCGGCGGAAATCGCCTTCGGCTTTGGGCGCGTAACCAAGCGTCTGTTCCGCCTTGGCCGCAAATTTGGCCAGGATGCCGGAGTCGACGTCGCAGACGTACGCCACGCGGGCGGTCTTGCTATTGGCCTTAAGCGACGCCAGGTGCGCGCCGGCGCGGCCATTAATGCCGTTGCCGTGAATGGCGAAGTTCAGGCGGTCGTTGGCGCCGAGAATCTGCGCGTAACTTTTGGCGGTAGAGGCAAATGCCGTGCCTGCCACACCCACGGCCAGGTCGTTCATGAAGCTTCGGCGCGAAATCATCAGAATCTCCGTTTCTGTATCTAAGTGCTTTACTTGTCGCCCGAATTATATCGTTGGGAGCCGAGTGCATGCCGGGGCGGGAGCGGGAAGCTTGTGGTTTCCCACCCTTTTCGCACAAGACGCGAAAAGGATGGGGCACGGGGCGGCGCGGAAAGGGGGCGTTTTGGAGGCGACCAACCGGGCGCTTCGCGCCTATACTTGCCCCTGTAACGGCGCGAAAATGAATGAGGAGGACTGTAAACTTGCGCCGCAGGGGGGCGTCTACCAAAGTGATGGCAGCCGGCATAGCAATGAAGCCGATGACCGTGGAAGTGGCGGAAGACATTGCTGCGCAGGAATTTGCCAGGATCGTCGAGACTCACCGACCGCAAATTTTCCGGTTTCTGCTGGCGTCGCTGCGCGACATGGACCTGGCGGAGACGCTTACTCAGGAGTGCTTCCTGAAAGCGCATCGGAACTGGAGCCGTTTCCGGGGCGACTCGAGCGCGATGACCTGGCTGATGCGGATCGCCATCAACCTGCAGAAGGACTACTGGCGCAACCGCCGGATTCAATTCTGGCGGCAGACTCGGACCAACGCCGTAGATCTGGACGAGGCCAGCGAGTGGCTGCCCAATGGGGAACGTACTGCGGAGCAGCAGATGCTGGCGCGGGAGCAGGTGGCGCAGGTTTGGCAGGCAGTGAAAGGCCTGAGCGAGCGGCAGCGAACAGTGTTTTTGCTGCGCTACGTGGAAGAGCGGGAGTTGAGCGAGATCGCAGCAGCTACCGGACTGAGCGAGGGCACGGTGAAAGCGCATCTTTCACGAGCCCTGGGCCGAGTGCGCGCGGAGTTGAGAGGAACACGATGAACTGGGAACAGGATTTGGCGGGAGAAAAACCGGAGCTCGAGCAGGCGCTGATGCACTTCAAATCCAGCGTGGATGCCTGGAGCGACGCGGCCTATCGCCAGCCCCGGACCGCGGCAAAGTTGGCCGTGCGGCATAGCTGGCGGATGGCGGCAGGCTGGGCTCTGGGGTGTTTGCTGGCCGTGGGCAGCCTGGCCGGCGGAGCGCATGAAATTTATCACCGGCAGCAGCTGGCGAAGATCGCGGCGCAAAAAGCCGCGCAGCAGGCGGCCCAGCAGCGGGAGGCAGCCGAGCAGGCAGCTCCGCTCCATGTCAGCGCACCGGTAGTGAAACGTGCGCCGGCAATTCCCAAGGCAGCGGAAGACGCCAGCACGCAGGACGAAGATCTGCTGGCCACCGTGGACAACGATGTTTCGCGGGGGGTTCCGGCGGCGATGGAGCCTCTGGCAGCATTGATGGACGACGACGGAACACAGTAAAAAGACGGGGCACGGGAAATAGAAGGCGAGAGAGGAAAATCCTTTGCGAAGCAAAGGGAGGGGAAAACGATGAGCGGGTTGAGAACTGCAAGATTGGTTTTAGCGGTAGCGGGAGTTCTGATGGCTGGGGGTCTGGCCAGCGCGCAAGGGCCGGGCGGGCAAGGGATGGGCGGACAGGGGATGGGACCTGGGTTCGGGCAGCATCGGCCTCCCATGGAGGGTGCGTTTGGCGGAGCCGGCGCACACGGGCAATGGTGGAACAATCCCAACGTCGTAAAGCAGCTGACCCTGACTGACGATCAGCGCAAGGCGATGGACGGGATTGTGCAGGATCACAAGATGAAGCTGATCGATCTTCATGCCAACCTCGAAAAGGCCGAGGTCGCGATGGGTCCAATGATGAAGGCCGACATGCCCGACCAGAAGGCGATTGAAGCGCAGATCGACAAGGTCGTGATGGCGCGCGCAGAACTGGAAAAAGCCAATGCGCGTTTTCTGCTGGACATCCGCATGCAATTGAAGCCGGACCAGTGGAAGCAATTGCAAACCCTGCGCATGAATCGGATGCAGCACGAGGGTATGCGTGGTGACGGCCACGAGGGCGGAAACGGCCGCGGCGGATGGGGGCAGGGCGGCCAGCATCCCGGTATGGACGGGCAGGGCGGTCAGTTCCGCGGTCGGGGCGGTCCGGGTGGACAGTTCCACAGGCCAATGCCGGGCGGCCAGCCGCCGGCCGACGCGCCGCAGTCCAATCCGGCGCCTCCTCCTCAGGCACCGGCTCCGGGTTCGGGAGTAGTCCAGTAATCACGCTATGCCCTCCCAGGACAAAGGCGGCTCAGCACGGCTGAGTCGCCTTTGTCTTTAGCTGCGAGGCGCAGAGTAACGGGGTTTTCAAAAGGAAACACGCACGTCTGACAGGCTAGTGGCGGCAGGGGAGATTCTCCTGCCGCCTTTTCTGTTTGCGGAGAAGCCCTGAGCTGTTTCCGCAATCCAGTTCTGTAACATCATGAAGGAAGGAACTTCGTGTGCCTATTCTTGCCTCCGCTGACTGGCTGATCCTGTTGATTTACTGCTTCTTTGTGCTGTCGGCGGGCGTGTCGCTTGCGCCGGCCATCACGGGCAGCCGGGATTATCTTGCAGGCGGGGCGCAAGTTGCCGGGCTGGCTGTGCGGGCTGGCTTTCATCAGCGCCAGCATGGGCTCGCTGGAAGTGCTCGGCATGGGCGCCGCAGGAGCCAAATACGGCCTGGCTAGCATGGGCTTCTTTGCGCTGGGCTCCATTCCTGCCATGCTCTTCGCAGCCCTGGTCCTGATGCCCGTGTTCTACGGCGCAGTATCCGCGCCGGGCGCGCCCGTGCGCTCGATTCCCGAGTACCTGGGGCTGCGCTTCGACCAGAAAACGCGGGCGCTGAATGCTGTCTTGTTCCTGGGCATGGCGTTATTCAGCGCCGGGATTTCGCTCTACGCCATGGCGCGCATCGTCGCGGCTCTGCATGTGTTCGATACCGTGGCCGGCAGGTTGAGTCTGCCGCCCGCGGGAGCTCTGCTGCTTGCGATGGCGTTGCCCGCAGTAGTAGTGCTCGCGTATGTGCTGCTGGGGGGCCTGGCGGCTGCCATGTACAACCAACTGCTGCAATTTTTCGTGCTGGTGGCCGGGCTGTTGCCGGTGGTGCTGCTGGGATTGAAGCGGGTTGGCGGATGGAGTGGGCTGAAGGCCGCGAATTCTTTGACAGGAGCGGCGCACACCGGCACGCACTCCATTGGCATGGTGGGATTGGTGCTGGGCGCAGGCCTGGTGCTGGGCGGCGGCACGTGGTGTACGGATTTCCGGCTGTTGCAGACGGCTATGGCGGCGAAGAATGCGGCGGCGGCGCGGAGAGCCCCGCTGGTTGCCGCAGCGCTGCGCATCTTTGTGCCGCTGCTGCTCGTCCTGCCGGGATTGCTGGCCGTGGGACTGCCCACGCCGCACACCACTATCTTGATCCACAACGAGAACGGCGCGATTTATCACGAGATCACCGTGGTGCCGCCGGCAATAGAAGCGGGCCAGGGAATGGTTCCCGCCAAAGCCGATGCAGCCGGCCAACCGGTGAAAGGCGCGGACGGAAAGCCGGTACTGGACTATGCGATGGCCATGCCCAACATGCTGTTGCAGTTCTTGCCCACGGGGCTGCTGGGCCTGGGACTTGCCGCGCTGCTCGCCTGCCTGATGAGCGGCGTCGCGGCCGGCATGACGGCGTCGAACACGGTGTTTGCCTGCGACATCTACCAGGCGTTTCTGAAGAAAGACGCGAGCGACAAGCAGCTTTTGAAGGCGGCCCGCTGGGCAGCGTCAGGAGGCATGCTGCTGGCGCTCGCCGCAGCTTTTGCGGCCACGCGTTCGAACGACTTGCTCGATGCCGTGGTTCTGATCTTTGCGGTAGTGAATGCGCCGCTGTTTGCGACCCTGCTGCTGGGCGCACTATGGAAGCGCGCCACCGGGCACGGCGCGTTTGCGGGGCTGATCGCGGGCATGGCCGCGGCGCTGCTGCATCACGGCACGGG
This sequence comes from uncultured Acidobacteriota bacterium, assembly GCA_963713675.1. Classification (GTDB taxonomy): domain Bacteria; phylum Acidobacteriota; class Terriglobia; order Terriglobales; family Acidobacteriaceae; genus Telmatobacter. Next base: position 318,938 of record CAVQMV010000031.1, on the reverse strand, counting down.
GCTGCCCGGGGGCGAGCAGCCGGGCATCCATGGCGGATGGATCAAGATACTGCATCATCCGGCGAGCGACATGGCCCTGGGCTTGGGAACCGCAGCTTTGGCCTTCGTCGTGAGCCTGCTGGTGACTGCGGCAGTGAGCGTGTGCACCACGCCGCGCGATCCGGCAGAACTGGACGGACTGGTGCGCGCGCCGGAGCCAACGAAAGTTGCGTGGTGGAAGCGGCCGGAGACAGTTGCCGCCGCGGTGATTCTCGCTTTGGCAATCGCGGTGAATTTGATATTTCTTTGAGATGCAGGGTTTTGAGGTTTCCCACCCTTTCGCAAAAACGCGAAAGGATGGGGCACGGGTGTATACGCGGGGTTGAAGTCGCGAAGAACAAATGCAGGTCCTTCGGCTCGCTCGCTTCGCGAACTCGCTCAGGATGACCGAGATTTGTTTGGGTTCGTGCTTTCCCGGGTCCCCAAGTGCGAGGGACCCGGGGCACCCGCTTTTCGTGGTGAGTGGACAGGTGTGGTGAGTGGACAGGTTTTGAAGGGCAAACCATGGCGAAGAAATTGAAGACAGATCTTGCAGTCAAATCGGCAGTCGGCCCAGCTATCAAACCCGCAGTCAGCACGACCATTGAAGTCGACGCGCGCATTGCCGTTGGAATGTTTTTCACGCTCACGGGAACCATTCTCGCGGCGTTCGGCCTCTCCACGCGCGACCACATGGACGTGTATGCCAGGAGCCTGGGAATCGATGCCAACCTGTGGTGGGGATTGGCGCTGCTGGTTTTCGGAATCCTGATGCTGGCCTTCGGCCGCCGCGGGCAAATCAAGATGGATAAGGCGGGAAAGTAGTCGTCAGTGCGAGTGTGAGTGCGAGTGTGGCCGCACCCATCCGGCACACTCACACCCACACCCACACTCTTCCTTAGTCCCTGCCCTATTCGCCCACAGCCCTAAATCGCATGGTGCGGTAGTCGAAGGTGTAGCTCTTGAGCTGGCCGAGAGCGTCAACGCCGAGAACGCCATACACATCGTCGAGAGCACTGGAACCAAGCGGCTGCGTCAGCACGCGAATGTAGTGCAGATCGATGGTGGCTTTCCCCACACCCAGTGGGACCGTCTCGGCGATGTAGGAAGGCTGCGACTCGGACGATTGGCCGGACGACGCGAAGGGAACCTCTTTCATCCTGTTGAACTCGGCGGCATGTTCTTCGAAGTAGCGCGAGGTGAGGTAAGTCTCCTGTCCACCCGCGTCGATGGCGTACATGCGCTCATCGTTATTGGGGCCCGAGGGGGAACCGGAGGGAGAACCGGACCCGGCGGCGTCCGGCGCGGCGGGATCGGCAGATGGCCGCACGCGTCTGAGCGCGACGATAACCTGGTCGCCATCCAAATAAAACGGCGTGCCGTCGGTAAGAAGGTCGTCTTTCTCGGGAGTTCCGATCTGCACGGCCGGGCGCACCTGGATGATGTCGTCGGAGGTGACGGTGAGACTGCCGATGGCGGCGAGCGCTGGATAGCCGAGCACGCCCTCCACCTGGTAACCGGAGCGCGGGAAAATATAGTCCGCGTCGTCGAAGACGAAGGCCGTCATGTTGTGAAGCGTCAGACGGCCGCCGACGGTGAAACGCGGGACCACGGTAACGTGGACCTGAATGGGCCGCCCGGTAAGGGTGTGAATCGTCGCCATCTCGTCAGAAACTTTGAGGCCGACCTCTTTTGCAGTGGAGCGCGCAATGAGATTGAAGGGCAAAGTGGGATCGAGCATCCAACTGCGCGATCGAGCATCCACAAAGACGGGAATATCGACCAGGCCCAGAGGATTGGTGGTGACCTGGAGCCGGAAAGGATCGCAGGGATCGATGGTCGTGGGTGGGTTGTCCCTGGCCAGCGGCAGCATCTTGAGCGGCATCTCGATCTCGTCCTGCTCGTCGGGCGTTAGCTTGGCATGAAGATGGGCGTCGAGTGATTGATAAGCCTGCGCGGCCTTCGCAAAGTCGCCTAAGCGCAGATAGTCCTCGGCCAGCGCCGTGCGCAACAACTTTTCATGCGCGATGTCGCCGCTGGCCGTCAATTCGTCGACAAGCGGCTCCAGCAGTTGCACGGACTGCTTGAGATCGTTAGCGCGGTTGGCCAGCACGCCGCGATACAACTGCGCCTCCTGCGGTGGAAGCTGATCGAGCTGCGCGGCTACGCGCGCGTACTGGTGATCGGCAAGGAGATTCTCCATGCGCGTGTCGAGAGTGAGGCCGCTCGAAGTTCCGGTCTGCACTTGCGTTCCCGCACCGGGCTGCTGCGACTGAGGGGATGAAGGCTGCGCTGGGGGAGTTGGCGATTGCGGCGCCGATTGAGGCGCTGCCTGCGGTGCTTGCTGTGGCTCCTGCTGCGGTGTTGCCTGCTGCGTAGTCTGCGGCGTCGGCGCGGCCGGGTTTTGCTGGGCTTGCTGCTGCGCGGCGAGAGGCGACACCAGGAGGACAAGCGCAAACGCAAAGGCGATGCCTGCAGCCGGTAATTTGCCTTGGGGATGGATTGTCATGCACGGGCTGCCTGTTAGCGCGAGTCGATACGCGAGTCCACGAACACGGGGATCATCGTCACTTCGACGTTATCAGATTCGACCGGCGAGCGCGGCGGATTGCGATTCGCAATCCTTTAAGACGATCCTTACGCGATGGCCGGTAGACTTGAGGAGAGCGATGAAGCGTAAAACCATTGCACATTACGAGATTCTGCGACGGCTGGGCGCCGGCGGCAGCGGTGTGGTCTACGAGGCCAATGACACGCTGTTGCAGCGGCCGGTGGTGCTGAAGATGCTGCACACCGGCACGCTGACGGCCGAACAGATGCGCACCACGGTGCTGCGCGAGGCGCGGCTGGCGTCGGCCATCGAGCATCCCAATGTGTGCGGCATCTACGAGGTGGGCGAAAGCGGCGAAGAGGCCTACATCGCCATGCAGTACGTGCCCGGCCAGCCGCTGGACAAGCTCATCGAACGCGGACCGGCGAGCATACAGCTGATTCTCTCGGTGGGCATCCAGATTGCGGACGGGTTGCAGGCGGCGCATACGCTGGGCATCTTTCATCGCGACCTGAAGCCGCAGAACGTGATGCTGACGGACGGCGGCCTGGTGAAGATCCTGGACTTCGGGCTGGCACGAAGACTTCCTCCAGAAGACGCGCGCTTCGATCCGGAGCGGCCGGCACTGGCCAAGGATGCCTCAGTGGCCGCTACCTACACCGCGCGCGGCGGCACCATCCGTTACATGGCGCCGGAGCAGTTTGTCACCGGGCACTCCAGCGTGCAGTCGGACGTGTGGGCGCTGGGAGTGATTCTGTACGAGCTGGCGAGCGGCAGGCATCCGTTTGCGCGCCCCGATGCACGAGGATTTCCAGGCCATTCGCGCCACTCAGTTCCTGGAGCCGCCGGATTTGAGCGAGATCGTCCCGGGAATTTCGCCGGAGCTGAAGAGCGTGATCATGGCGTGCCTGGAAAAGAATCCGGGTGCGCGCACTGCGTCGGCCGCGGAGGTGCGCGAAGGGCTCAAGACCATCATGAAGGCGCTGCGCATCGAGACGGGCACCATTCCCGGCGAAGCGGCGGCCAATTTGCCGGCTACCGCCGTGGAGGCGGAGAAGCGCACCACGGGATTGCTCTCGATGCTCGCAGAGCGGTTTCGCGAGTCGGCGGGCGAGCGCGCGGCGCAGAATTCGCTGGTGGTGCTGCCCTTTGCCAATCTGGGCGCCACGGAGGTAGCGCCGCTTTACGGCTATGCGCTGGCCGATGCCATTGCGGCGCGCCTGGCGCGCATTCCCACGCTCGTGGTGCGGCCCTCCAGCACGCTCATGCAATTGCCTATCGCGCAATTGGATCCGCTGGCCGTGGGACAAAAGCTGCTGGTCAAGTTTGTGCTCGCCGGGAGCTTTGTGCGCTCGGAAAGCGGATTCGACCTGAGCTGGCAATTGCTCGACGTGGCCTCGCAGAGCGTGCGTTCGGGCGGATCGATTCGCGTTTCTTCGCTCGACTTGATCGCGGTGCAGACCGAGATTTCAAACGAGGTCTTCGCCACGCTACAGGGCATGGGCGCCGCAGAAGGCATTGAATCCGTGCAGGGCGGGCTGGGAACCGGCGCGGCGCGCGGCACTCCACGCGACGGCTCGCTGCCGGGACCGGTGAGCGAAAAATATCTGCAGGCGCGGGCGCAGCTCAGCTCGTTCATGGTGCGCACCGGCGCGCGCGCCGATCTGGACCGTGCGCATGCACTGTTCTCCAGCGTCACCGCGACCGATGCAGCGTTTGCCGCGGGATGGTCCGGGCTGGGCATTGCCGAACTGCAATACGCGCGACACGGCTTTGGCGGGCAGATTCACGTGATGCGCGCGCGGCGCGCCTTCGACGAGGCGCTCAAGCTCGATCCGGCATCGACCGAGGCCAATCTCTATCGCATTTATATGCTGCTGTCGCGCGGCGAAAAGGAGTCGGCGCGGCACGGCATTGCCGGACTGCTGGCCGGCGCGGCCAACGATTGGAACGTGCACATGGTGGCCGGAATTGCGCTGCGCGGCGACGGCATGTACGACGAAGCGCTCGACGAATTCAGCCGCGCGCTCAAGCTGAACCCGGCGAATGCCGCGATTCTCTACAACCATCGCGCCCGCGTCTATCACTATCAGAACCAGATCGAGCTGGCCGGCGACGAACTGGAAAAAGGCCTGGCGCTGGAGCCGCGCCATCCGCTGCTGCGCACTTCCGCCGGTTACCAGCAGATGCGCGTGGGCAATCTGAACGCGGCCATCGGATTCTGGAACGCGTGATCGCCGACGATGCCTCGCTGCGCATCGCCGTGCCCACGCTGGCCATCTGCTATGTGCAAGCCGGCGCGCGGGACCGCGCCGCGGCGCTGCTCAAGGACGACACCCTGGCCGCGGCTGAGGCCGACAGCGAGATGGCTTACCGGCTGGCGACTTACTTTGCCGTGGAGGGCGACTCCAGCGAAGCGCTGCACTGGCTGCGCCGCGCCATCTATCTCGGCAACGAAAACTATCCCTGGTTCCAGAAAAATCCCGCGTGGAATAACCTGCGCACCAACGCCGACTTCGAGCGCATCCTCGAAGATCTGAAAAAGAGCTTCCGCAAGAACCAGAAGACGTGGAAGCGATTGCTCGAGGAAGTGCCAGCGGAAAAGTGAGGCGCAGCCTGCTACAAACCACCGATGCGTTCGTAGTCCCGGTAAACCGGCTCCCACACATATTCGCGCAGCTCGTCCGCGAGACTCGCCGCAATCGCGGCTTCGGCTACTCCGTCGGCGATGGCCTGCATGCCCACTGCTTCAGCTACCGCGAGGCTGGTTTTGCGCGCCTCCGCGACAGGCGGCAGCAGCGGCGCGCTTTTATCGGTGCGCGCCGGCGACAACGCGGCCAACGCTTTGGCGGCGGCCATGATCATGGCGTCGCTCACGCGTTTAGCGCGGGAGACAAGAATGCCGAGGGCAAGGCCGGGAAAGATATAGGAATTGTTGACCTGGGCGATGCGGATGGATTTGCCGTTGACTTCGACTGGAGCGAAGGGGCTGCCGGTGCCGACCAGCGCGCGGCCGTCTGTCCAGCGCAGCAGATCGGCGGGCGCGGCTTCCGATTGCGAAGTAGGATTCGACAACGGAAAGATGGCCGGATGCGGAGTGTGGCGCGCCATCTCGCGCACAATCTCCTCAGTAAACGCACCCGGCTGAGCGCTGACGCCGGCCAATACCGTGATGCCCGCATTGCGCGCCACGTCGAGCAGCGAGATTTCTCCGCTTCCGGAGCTTGAGGGCGAGAGCTTCCATCCCGCGACGTCTTCGCGTTTGCGCGCCAGCGCTTGCTGTTCGGTGCGAATCCCCTGGCCGCCTTCGACAATCAGGCCGTAACGGTTGAAAGCATAGATACGCTTGCGCGCCTGCTCCTCGCTCAGCCCTTCTTCTTTCATTGCGGCGATAAGAAGATCGATAATGCCGATGCCCGCCGACCCGGAGCCGAACATGGCGATGGTGTGCTGGTGGAGCGGAATTCCGGTGGCGTTGACGCCTGCGAGCAGGGTCGCGGTCGTCACCGCCGCGGTTCCTTGAATATCGTCGTTGAACGTGCACAGGCGATCGCGATAGCGCTCCAGCAGCCGCGACGCGTTGACGCCGGCGAAATCTTCCCATTGCAGAAGGATGTGCGGCCAGCGGCGCTCGACTGCGCTCACGAAGGTCTCGACAAAATCGTCGTACTCCTGCCCGCGGACGCGCTGGTGCCGCCAGCCGACATAGATGGGATTATCAAGCAGCACTTCGTTATCGGTGCCCACGTCGAGCAGGATGGGCAAGCAATGTTCAGGCGGGATGCCGCCCAGCGCCGTGTAGAGCGCCATTTTGCCGATGGGAATGCCCATGCCGCCTGCGCCTTGATCGCCCAGGCCGAGAATGCGTTCTCCATCGCTGACCACAATGCACCGCACCGCATCGTAACGGGGGTTCGAAAGAATCTGTTCCACGCGATCGCGGTCAGGGTAGCTGAGAAAAAGCCCGCGCGGCTTGCGCCAGATTTCGGAAAAACGTTGGCACCCTTCGCCCACCGTCGGCGTGTAGACGACCGGTAGCAACTCCTCGGTGTGCTGGGCAATCAGCGAATAGAACAGCGTCTCATTACTGTCCTGCAAGTCGCGCATGCTGCTGTATTTGTCGAAGGGCGTGGGATGGCTGTCGAGCGCGCGCTTGCGGCGCTCGCACTGATCTTCAAGCGTTCCGAGGTGCGGCGGCAACAGGCCGTGCAACGCGAAATCGTCGCGCTCCGCTTCTGTAAATGCCGTCCCCTTGTTGAGGCGCGGATTCATGAGCAGATCGAGTCCGGTGAGGTTGGTGCGGACCACGGATTGGCCGGGCGGTGGGGTTGCGGAACTCAAGCGAGTCTTCTCCATTGACGGTTTGAGAATAGGATACGCGGCCGCTAGTGTGGTGTCTCAGAAGTTCTATGCAGAACTCGGCATCCCGAAATGCAGGTCCTTCGACTCCGATTGTCCCAAAAGGGCCAATCGGCGCTCAGGATGACATCCGATTTAAGTGCTCAGGATGACTGCAGCATTTATGTTGCAAACATCAGAGATAGGACGCTAGGAAAACGTGATGAAAACCACTTCCGGGCGGGTGCCGGCGCGCAGGGGTGGGCCCCAGGTTCCGGCGCCGGTCGAAGTGTAGACCTGGAGCGCGCCGAAACGGTGCAGGCCTTTGGTGAAGCGGCCGTAGATGCTGTTCGTGATCCACGTGAACGGCAGAAATTGCCCGCCGTGCGTGTGGCCGGAGAGTTGGAAGTTGAAGCCGGCCTGCTCTACCGTGGGCAGGCGCGTGGGTGCGTGGTTCAGCAGGATCGAAGGCCGTTCGCGGTCAAGATGCATGGCGTCGAGCGCGGCTTTCATGCGCAGCGGCGAGGACGAGCTGTGATAGAACACGCCCGCCACTTGCACACCATCAACCATGACAAGTTCGTCGCCGAGAACGCGGATTCCGGCGCGGGCGATGGCATGGATGTAATGCGTGGGATCGGAAAACTCCTCGTGGTTGCCCGTGGAAAAGTAAATGCCGAGCGCCGGCGTGAGCTGCTTGAACGGCGCGACGAGCCGCTCGAGGTCGCCCTTGGTGCCGTCGAAAGCATCGCCCGGGAGAAAAACCACGTCGGGCTGGAAGGACTGGGCTTTGGCCACGACGCGCTGACAGAATTGCGCGCCATTGATGGGTCCGAGATGCAGATCGCTGAGCAGCACCGCGCGCCGCCCACGCCAGGACGAGGGAAGGTTCGGCAGCTCGACCGCGATGCGGCGGATGCGCACCATGCGCGCGTTGATGAGGCCGTAGATGCCGACGAGAGCCGCGATCGCGTGGAGGATGGCGGCGACAAGCGGACGAGCGGAAGCAGCATGGGCTGGAGAGATTGTCAGCTTCAGCACAAGCCAAACCATCCAGGCCAGCAACGACGCCCAGAAAAAGAAGTTGAGAAATCCGAGCTCGATGGCGGCCAGCCAGTAAATGAATCGGACAGCAACATTCGAAAAACGAAACGCGAGCAGCGACGCGATGACGAAGCTGAAGGCTAGCACCAGCATGGCCACATGCAGATCGGACACGGCAGCGGGAGCGAGGCCGGGCCAGAAAGCGATCCAGGTGGAGAAAACCAACCAATGAGCGAGAAAAAGAATGACCTGAATGACGCAGATTGCCAGAGCTGGCCAGGCTTTCAAGCGGATCTCCTTCTAAACATCATTGCATGAGGCGCGGCGAGGCTTCGCGGCGTGATGCCCGGAGGGTTCGTGCAACAATCTTTTCATGAAGCACTCCGCCGGCAACGCGCTGGGAATCTACGTTTCCATTCCCTTTTGCCGGTCGAAGTGTACCTATTGCAACTTCGCGTCAGGCGTGTTTCCGGCTTCGGATCACGCGCGTTATGTGGAGCGGTTGATCGCAGACCTGGATGGGTCGGGTGCCTGGGCCGGGACGATGGGAGCGGAGCTCCCGCAACGCGTGGATACGGTGTACCTGGGCGGCGGAACGCCCTCGCTGCTGGCTCCCGAGCTGTTGGCGCGGCTCTTCGCGACCATGCGCGCGGAATTCGATCTTGACGCGGATGCCGAGATCACCATGGAGTGCGCGCCGGGGCAGATAGCGGACGCAACTCTCGAAGCGATGGTGGCCGCGGGCGTGAACCGCGTGAGCCTGGGCGTGCAGTCCCTTGTCGACAGCGAAGCGCACTTGAGCGGACGGCTGCACAGCCGCGCCGTGGTCGAGGCGGACCTCGAGCGGCTGCGCGCGGCCGGCATTACCAACTTGAATGTGGATCTGATCGCGGGCCTGGCCGAGCAAACCTTCGCCTCATGGGAGGAATCGCTCGAGGTTCTGATTGCTTCGGAAGTTCCTCACGCCAGCGTTTACATGCTGGAGGTGGACGAGGACTCGCGCCTGGGCCGCGAAATGCTGAAGGGTGGGGCGCGGTATCGCGCAGGGCTGGTGCCCAACGAAGACGCCATCGCGCGCATGTATGAGCGGGCACTCGAACGGCTTGAAGCGGCGGGGCTGCGGCAGTACGAGATTTCAAATTTCAGTCTTCCGGGCTTCGAGTCGCGGCATAATCTTCGGTACTGGGAACGGCGGCCGTACCTGGGCGCGGGACTGGACGCGTCTTCAATGGCATTGCATACGGCAGCCTCTCGGAACGGCGACGGAGGTCAAGTAAAGCCGCCGGACGTGCTGCGCGCGACGACGACCGACGATTTGCAGGCGTATCTGGCCGGAACCGGAACGATAGAAACGTCGCGGCTCGGGCAAGCACAGCAGCACGAAGAGGCGTGGTTTCTGGGGCTGCGCACCAACGCGGGCGTAGACGTGGCTGCGCTGCGTGCGGAGTTTGGCGAAGACTTGCTTGCACCCGCGCTTGGAACCGCGAGACGCCTTGCCGAAAACGGGCTGCTGGTCTTCGACGGTGAGCGGGCGCGGCTCACGGCGCGAGGACGGCTGATCTCGAACGATGTGTTTCAGGAGTTCCTCGACCTGGCTGCGGAAACAGCAACGCCCTAGACGGCCTTGAGTAGTAGTAGCGTGATGTCATCATGCTGCGGCGCGTCGCCGACAAAGCGATCGAGATCCATCATGATGGCGCTTAGCAGCGTCTGCGGCGAGTCCGCCAAATTGGTGTGCAGCACTACTAACATGCGCGACTCGCCGTACTCCTCGGCACGGTTGTTCTCCGCCTCCGTCACGCCATCGGTGAAGATGACGAGCCAATCGCCGGCTTCGAGCGTGACCACTCCCGATTGATAAGCGGCGTTCTGCAGAACGCCGAGCGGGATGCCGCCCTCCTGCAAACGCTCGATGGCTCCCGTGCGACGGCGCAGAATGGGCGCGTTGTGACCGGCATTCACGTAGCTCAGAGTGCGCGACACGGGTTCGTACTCCGCGATGAAGGCCGTGGTGAACCTGCGGCCATTCTGGCTGTTGCTGCAAGCGTAGTTGTTCATGCGGGCGACCAGTTCAGTCAACGAGCTCCCGATGGCGGAAAGGGTTTTGAGGCTGGCCTGAAAGGTGGCCATCAGCATGGCCGCCGGCACGCTCTTGCCGGCAACGTCGGCAATGGCGATCAGGTAATCGCTGCCGGGCGTTTGCGCGGTGCTCCGCGGAAAGACATCGTAGTAATCTCCGGCCACGGTGTTGGCGGGACGCGTGGCAAACGCAATCTCCAGGCCGGGCACGGCGGGCGGCACTGGCGGCAGCAGCCAGGCTTGGATCTCCTTGGCAATTTGCAGGTCGCGCTTCATCACCACGCGGTCTGAGATCTCAAGCAACAGCACCACCAGCAGCAGAATGACGCCCCAAAATGCGCCGCTGGCTCCCAGGGTGTGAGAGTCATTCTCCCAGACAACATCCACGTTGGGAATCAGGAGGATCAGCGCGAAGAGGAGCAGCACGCGGCGCGCCGGAGTGAGCTTATCGAAGATGGCCCAGAGAAACTGTTTGGCCATCCAGATGAAATGCTTGACCCTTCCCCTGCCCTGCGGGCGCTCAGTTTCGATTTCCTTTGAATAAAGGCGGTAACTGGAGCGGGCATCGGCATGGAATTGCCTCCACAGCTCGCTGAGTACAACGCCGTCGGTGATGCGCCGCCAGAATGTGCGAAAGCGCTTCATGAGGTCATCGATCCGTGCAAAGAAAGTCGCGCCTGATGGAAGCCCAATGCGTTGGACAAGCTCCTCGAAAACATGACGGGATTATAAGCGAAACCGTCAGCGCCGGACGTGACTTCGAGGCGCAAAGCGTAGAGCTGGTTCACGAAGGGAAGACCACTTGGTAACTTCCGGATTGGCGATAAACCACCCGCGATACGCCTGGTAGCATCGCTCCCGTTGGGCCGAAGGGTTCCGTGGGGAGTCTCCTGTTTGCAGCCTCTCAGCTTTTGCGGTCGAGATTAAGCCTTCGCGCCGGCATCCCCGAGCTGACGAACGCCCGCCCTGCCCCTCCCGGCTGCGCCTTCTTCTTCACGACCCACGTCGTCATGCACCGCTGGCCTTGCACCACGGTCGTCTTCAGTGGATCCACCAGCTCCCCGTCCAGACCGCGCGTTAGTTTCATCAACAGCGCCTCATCCACTAGCAGCCACTCCGCCCCATGCGACATCCGGAACCGCCGCCCGCCCAACGGCTCAAACGCCATCCCCTCTACTGCCCCAATGGTCGACGCGAGCCGACAGAACAGCATCCCGCCCGGACCCAGCACTCGCCACAGCCCCAGCACCATTGCCTCGAGTTGTGCTTCATCCCGCGCAAAGTGCAGCACCGAGTGGCACACCACCACGTCCGCAAACTCATCCGCGAACGGCATCGCCTCCACGCCAGCCACCTGGAAGTTCTCAGCCGGCAGTCCCGGCGCCAGCTCACTTGCCAACTTCCGCACCGCCGCCACCGCTTCGGCGCTTACATCCACGCCAAACACTTCATACCCCTCGCGCAGCAGATACTGAATATTCCGCCCGTCGCCGCACCCTGCGTCCACCACCCGCATCCCGCGCGAAATGTTCCCACGCAGCATCTGGTCGAACAGGTAGATATCAATCTGCCCAAACTCCTCCTGTAGAGTCATCCGCACACCTCTCCGCCGCGCCCTGGGAACCGCTTCAGCCCGCATCCGAGCCGAAGTTTATACCTTGCGTGCTGGTCTTGGCTGAGTACCCGCTTAACCGGTAGTGACTGTATCAGCACCGTTAATCCGCTCGCCGGGCATCTGGGCTACCAGGCCAGCAGTTCATCCCCCGAAGTCGCGGAGAGAAATGTGACAGGCGACGGCAAGGGTTGCGGCGGGCTGCCGAAACACTGGATGGATTCGGGTCCGGCGGCCTTGGCCCACTCGAGAGCTTTCTCAGCTTCGCGCAGCACCACTACCGGCGAGCGGCCGTGGCTGATGGCAATGCCGAAGCACGCGGAGAGGCGGATGGTTTCGCCGGCGACGCGGAAGGGCTCGGAAAACACTTCGGCGCGCAAACGCTCGGTAAGAGTCATGGCGCTGGCGGGAGCGCACGAGGGCAAGGCGACAAGAAATTCATCCATGCCCGGCCGGCCCAGCACGTCGTAGCTGCGCAACAGGGCCGCGGTGCGGCTGGCCACCTGGCACAGCAGTTCATCGCAGGCATCCACACCGAGCCGCGAGTTCCAGTGGCCGAAGTCGTCGATATCGAAGAGCACCAGGCACATGGCGCTGTGGCTGCGCTGCACGCGGTCGGTTTCGCGAAACAGCATGGCCAGCAGGGTTTCGCGATTGTAGACGCCGGTCAGATGGTCGAGTTGCGCGCAGCGCAGGGCGGCGTCGCGCAGGGTTTCAAGTTCGTTGGCCATGCGCTGATTGCGCAGCACCAGGTCCAGGCGCAACTGCCAGTAGGTGGATTCGGCGGCGCGCAGCACCAGATCGTCGACAGCGCCCTCGGCAAGGCGATCGATACCCTCCGCTGTCACCGTATCGGCGATGAGAACAATGGGCAGGTGCACGCTCTCGGCCTCGGCGCGGATAGCGGCCAGTAGTTGGCCCATGGGCATGCCGGGCAATTGCGCGTCGAGCAAAACCAGATTGGGAGGGTGCGGGCCAGAGATGGAAGCGAGCGCGGCGTGCGCGGAAAGCACAATATCGACACGCGCGCCCGCGGCGAGAAGCGTGGGCTCAATGGCAGTAAGCAGGTCTGTGTCCTGCGATGCGAGGAGAAAAGTGGGTTGAGCGTGAGCGGACATCCAGAAGTGTCTCCTGCTGGATGTATCGACGGGGATTAGAAAAAACTTAGGAGTTGGCGTGGAGATTGTTGGGACGTCTGCATGACCTTTGCGCGGGTTTGCGCGGCCAAAGGTAATGTGTCCGCAGGGGGACAGTTCTCGTATCCCGCGGTAGGAATTAGCCAGGGCAATCGCGTCAGCGAAGAAATCAGAAGAAAGTTGCTTTGAAAGGGCACGGCTTCAGCCGTGCCGTAGAAAGCTGCGAGGAAAGTATCGGGCCTTCAGGCCCTGAGGGATGGGGTCGAGCCGGCAAAACATCCCTCAGCGGCTAAAGCCGAGGCAATCTTGCCGTATCTATCGGCACGGCTGAAGCCGTGCCCTTTCAAAAACTCTAGCTTCCGATGCTCCAACAGATTCGTGCAATTGCCTTGACGAATCAGCGTCCCGAAATCTTTCTCGTGATTGCCTTAGTCCACGAAGTCCACTTGCGGAGCGATCGGGATCACGCCGCGCTCGTGGCCCAGTGCCAGCAGTTTGCGAATGGCCTCGCGGCCGTCGGCGCCGTAGTCGAGGGTGCGCTCGTTCACGTACATGCTCACGAATTCGCTGGCCTTTACCACATCGAGATCGCGGGCAAACTGCATGGCGTATTCCAGGGCCTGTTCGCGATTTTCGAGGGCATGGTTGATGGAGTCGCGCAGGGCCTTGGAAATAATCTTGTGCGCTTCAGGGCCGAGCGAGCGGCGGATGGCGTTGCCGCCCAGCGGCAGCACAAGCCCCGTGGTTTCGCGCCACCAGGCGCCCAGGTCGAGAACCTTATAGAGCCCGCTCGTCGCATACGTGAGTTGCCCCTCGTGGATGATGAGCCCGGCATCGAATTTTCCGGCCAGAATCTCGGGAATGATCTGATCGAAAGGAACGACTTCTGTCTCAATGGCCGGATTGAAGATCTTGAGCGCGAGATAAGCCGTGGTCAGGGTTCCGGGAACGGCGACGCGGATGCGGCCGAGGTCGCCGGCTTTCACTTTGCGGCTGGTGACAACCATGGGACCGTAGCCCTCGCCCACACTGCCGCCGCAACCCATGAGCGTGTAGTTCTCCTGCACGTAAGGATAGGCATGAAAGCTGATGGCGCTGACGTCGAAGAATACTTCTTCTCGAGCGCGGCGGTTCAGAGTCTCGATGTCGCAAAGCGTATGCGTGAAGCGATAGCCGGGCACGCGAACTTTGTTCGTCGCCAGGCCATAAAACATGAAGGCGTCATCGGAATCGGGACTGTGCGCAATGGAGATTTCTTTAATTGCGGGATTGGCGGCTTGGCCGGCTTTTTCAGGCGACTGAGTATTCACTGGGGGGAATCCTTTCGGCAATAAAGACTTCAATAACTTGGTTGGATGTGGCCACGGCCTTCGTTGAACAACCGTTTCCGCTCAGTTTTCTTGGTCTTACCTGGCTGCTAGATCAGCGTTTCACTTCCAGGTCAGACTCCTCGGCCGGTTCAAAAGCTGCCGGCTCGTTGCGCTGACGGGTGCGCTGTCGCCGCACGTGAAGAGCGACTCCTGCGGCTGCAAAAAGCAGCGCCGCGAGCGAAACGAGTAGAACAATGAAAAGCCAGCGCATGGGACAGACTTTCCCAAGGATACCAGAGAGCGCGTGCGCGGATACTGGACGGTATAGAGGGTGCTATCTACTTTGGCGCGCACAGGCTGGCATGGAGCCACGCCAGATAGGGATGACTGCCGGCTTCCACCGCAAGCACCAAAAACTCAGGCGTTTGATAGCTGTGGAGCTCGTGCAGGCGCGTTTCCAGGGCGGGCAACTGATCGCTGGCAGTTTTCAGCAACAGAAGGCATTCCGACGAGGATTCGATTTTGTCCTTCCAGTGGTAGATGGAATGCACGGCGGGCAGCAGCGTAGCGCATGCGGCCAGCCGTTCCTCCACCAGCGCGCGGCCAAGACGCGCCGCTTCTTCGGGGCTGACGACGGTGGTCATCACGATGCGAGCGGATGATGTGGATTCGAGCATTAGCCCTCTCCCAATGAAAACGATGCTGCAAACACTGTAAGCCCAAATTGAGTTGAGCGGCGCAAGTCGTTTTTTCGGGAGGGATGGCTCGGGAAACCTCAGGCTCTTTAGACCGAATCGGGTGGAGTCCCAGGAGAGGGTTGCTCCACCTGGTGCGGTAAATCGAAGTTGCCGGGCTCAGGGAACCAGCTCCGCGAGCACTTCGATCTCCTGGCGGCTCGTGGTGCCGGGAATGTCGAGCGACCCGAGAACCAGAGGCTTGTTCCCGGTCAACTCCGACGATCCCTGAAGGACGGTTTGCTGAAAGACAGGATCGGGCGCGACGGTGCCGGCCTTCTCGACGCTGAGGCTGGACTGCTCAATCTTCGAGCGCAACACTAGGTTCTCCGGCGATCCGCTCACAGTGGCCTCGATGCTGAGCCCTACGTCCTGATATTGGATTTCAGAGCTCTGCGCAGTCGTTTCCTTCTGCACCGTGCCGATCACGATGGGTACCTTGCTGCCCCGCTTGAAGATCGTGCGCTCTCCCGCGACAGCAAGAAAAACAAAATGCAGCGACGTGGTGCGCTTGCCGTTCTCAAAGCCGGTGATGGTGTAGGTGAGGCGATAGACTTTGCGGGGCCGGTCAAGCTCGACGATGAGCTTTTGCGCCGTCGCAAGATCCTCTTCCGTGGCGCGCAGCGTGATGGCATTTTGTCCCTGAACAGGAAAAATTCGCGCCTTGGGCAAAACATTCCTCAGGACGGTTGCAATGTCATTCAGGTCGTTCTGCCCAGTGGCATTTTTCAGAAAGATGGTCTGCGCCGTTTCCGGAACAGGTGGTGGCGGCGCGGGCCGCGCTTCGCAGGGCTGCGTCCCCGCTGAATTGGCCTGCGCGCCGGCGTGGGGCGCAAGCATCATGAAAGTCAGCGTGCACGCTGCGGCCAGAACCGCGAACCTCGCTAGATTTCTCCCGTTTATTTCTCCGATTAGTCGCATGTCTCCCCTTTCCTGCTGCTCCTCAGGAACAGCACGGTACATGTTTTGATTGGGCTGGGGGCACCCTCTGCCAACTAGACGCCGGGCGGGAGAATCCGCTCAAAAACTTTGGGACCGGCCGCAATGATCGATTCATCGGCTTCGAAAGAGGGCGCGCGTTTTCAACCCATCCGGATCACTGCATTTGCGCGCTCGCCGCGGGAACGTCCAGCCGGATTTGGTCGACGGGAATCTCCAGCGCGCCCACCTGGTCGCCTACTTTGTCGTGCACGCCAAGGCGCAAGAAGAAGTTGCCCTTTACCGGAATGGCAATTTCCGCTTTTGTATGCAGCCCGGAGACGAGCAGTTCGCGGTAATGGTCCGCGGTCATGTCGAGCGTAGCGGTCTGGATGATCGAATTCACCTCTTCGCCGTCACCGGTGTATACGATCGCAACAAACTCGATGGATGCGTGACGCATGCCGTCCGGGGTCCGCGTGAAGCGGACCTTATGCACGTCGGCGTCGTAGAAAATGGCGTAGTTGCGGAAAGGTTTGTGCTGCCACTCCGGTTTCAGAAAGTTGTCCTGCGGAATCGTGTCGCTCTTGTTTAGTTTCTCGGTGTTCGCATCCGCCTGGAGCCTGGCGGCAAAGACGATTTCCGTGGGCGGAATGGCGCCCAGGCCCATGGCCGCGCCGAATCCTCCATTGGTTGAGTGGTGAATCGTGGCTCCCAGTGCGGCGGGGTTCGGGGTTGCGCCCGCCTGCTGCGCGCCGGCCGGAGGCTGGTCGATTGCTGCCCCGGCGCTTTCCTGCTGTTCTGCCTGGTCAGCCATGCGCTTCTCAATGGCCGCAATCCCGGCCTGTTCGCGCGCGTCGAAGTTGTAGGCGTAGTAGCCGTTCTTGTGCTGCAACTGCACATCGGACCGGTCCACTGTGACCTTGATGCTCCGGAACTCGCCATTCCACTTGGTATTCGTGGTGCCATAGGCAATTGAGTAGTAGCTCGAGCCGGTGCGGATCACATCTTCGATCACGCGCGTGAAATCGTTGGTGTTGTAATACGCCTTGCCCCCGGTTTGCTGCGCGATCTCGTCCATATTTGCGTGGTTGTCGAAGCCCGGAATGCCGCCGCGCATGGGCTGAATCCCTCCGCGCGACGCTGCGCCAAAGGAGCCACCGGGCGCCACCAGGCCGAACGTATCCACCGGATACACCGCAATGCGACTCACCATCAGCACGTCGGTCAACTCGCTGGCTTCGTCCCCGCCTCCCGTCACCGTCATGCCGTCGCGGAACGGATCACCGAAACCATAGCCCGTCCGCGTCATCGGAATCCGTCCCGTGAACCAAATGAGGTTCTTCCTTCCCGGATATGCGGCCAGATAGCCGCCTAACATGCGCATCCCGCTGCGCAAATTGTCCATCAGGGTGCGGCGGTAAACCGCATCGGCCGAGTAGTTGCGCGGCGCCGCCGTCACCGGCGCCATGGTCGGCATGTCGCGCTTGCTCTCCGCGGCTGCCAGCAACACCTTGGGGTCCGACGTGAATCCCTGGATCAGGTGCATCTCGGTATCGAGCTGAAAGATCGCCACCGGCGGGCCGGGTTGCATGTGCTTCAGAAAATTGATGAGCTGTTGGCGCATCGCCATCTGCGCCTGAATCGGCGAATCCATGGCGTCGAGCAGCAGCACAATAGACGCATTGGTGTTGCGCGCCGGCGTGTAGTTGGAAAAGGTGTTGGCGGGCAGTTCCGGCGCTGACACCAGCTTGTTCATCTCGTCCGCGGACATCGCATGATGCTCGCTCAAACGCCGGATGACCTGCGCCTGTCCTTGCTCCGACACGCTGAAGTCGGAGGCCTTGAGCCCGGTCACCGGTTGTCCGCTCTTGTCGACCACCAGCACGTCCAGCAAAACCTCGCGTGCGGTGACCCGAATCGTGGGTGCTCCCGCAAGCTGGGGCGTCGGAGTCTGTCCGGGCGCAATCCCTACCGTGGCCGCCGGAGACTGCGGCGGCGGAGCCTGTGTCGATTGCGGCGTTTGATTTTGGGCGAAGAGGCGGCTCGTGAAAGCAAGACCAACAACAACGGCAGGCAAATACAAGGAATGGAGTGCAGTACGAGAAGACATAAGGGGCCCCCGCTAACTTAGACGGAAGTACGCGAGAATTATACGAGCCTTTCCGGGAATAGGAATGCCGCGATTTCGCGCGCTGATTTTCCGCGAAAAAACCCCCAAAGCGAGGACCGCGCTTGGCCGACCGGGGCCGAGTGTTGCAGTATGGTCCTTGCGGCATCAGAACCTGCCGCGCGTGGAGAAAAGCATGAGCACAGCGATCAAATTTGGCACTTCGGGCTGGAGGGCGATTGTTGCCGACGAGTTTACGGTGGCCAATATCCGCCTGGCGGTCGGGGGAATTGCTGAGTACGTGAAAACAATGCCAGCACCGCATCGCGTCCTGGTTGGGCGCGATTCGCGCTTCCTCGGCGAAAGCTTTGTGGCGGAAGCGGCGCGGGTTCTGGCTGCGGCAGGGGTGACGCCGATTGTGATTCCCGAGGCCGCGCCCACTCCGGCGATCGCGTATGCCGTGCGCACGTTCAAGACCTGCGGCTCCATCAACTTCACCGCTTCGCACAATCCGCCGGAGTACAACGGCATCAAGTACTCCACGCCCGACGGCGCGCCGGCGCTGCCTGAAGCGACGAAACAGATTGAAGCCGCGGCAGAGAATCTTTTTAAAGGAGGAGGCGGCGGCATTCCCAGCCCACCTAGCTGAAAACTTCGAAACCGTCGACGTGAAGCCTTCGTTCCTCAAACGGCTGGCTGAACTCGTTGATCTGAAGGCCATCGCCAAATCGGGCATCAAGGTGGTCTACGACCCCTTCTGGGGCGCAGGGCGAGGGTATGCGTCCGACTTGCTGCGCGAAGCCGGCGTGCCGGTCGAGTCCGTTCACGACTACCGCGACGTGCTCTTCGGCGGGCACGCGCCGGAGCCTGACGACCATCTGCTCGGCGATGCCAAACGAAAGATGAAAGAGATTGGCGCATCGCTGGTGATCGCCACCGATGGCGATGCAGACCGTTTCGGCATCGTGGATGGCGACGGAACCTTCATCCAGCCCAACTACGTCATTGCGTTGCTCTTCGACTACCTGGTGGAGACGCGCGGCTGGAAGAACGGCGTGGCCAAGAGCGTTGCCACCACCAATCTGATCAACGCGCTGGCCGATCATTACAAGGTGCCGCTCTATGAAACGCCGGTGGGCTTCAAGTACATCGGCGAACTGATCATCGCCGACAAAATCGCCATCGGCGGCGAAGAATCGGCAGGGCTCACCATTCGCGGCCACGTGCCGGAGAAGGATGGCATCATTGCCGGGCTGCTGGTTGCGGAGATGGTGGCCACGCGCGGCACGAGCCTGGGCGCGCAACTCAAGGCTCTATTTGCCAAGGTTGGTTCCTTCTACCCGACCAGAGAGAACTTCCACTTGACCGCGGAGCAGAAAGCCGCGTTCACTGAGAAGTTGAAGGCCGATCCCAGCGAGCTGGGCGGGCGCAAAGTTGTCAGCGTAGTCAGGACCGACGGGCTGAAGCTGATTCTGGATGATGGCTCGTGGGTGTGCTACCGGCTTTCGGGAACAGAGCCGGTGGTCAGGGCGTACACCGAGGCGCGCAACGAGAACCAGATGGAAGCCCTGCGCACGGCGGCCGAAAAATTTGTTCTCAGCTGATAGTGGATTGAGATTCGATGCCGGAAGAAACACTGCAACAAGAAACCGCGCAAATCAGCAAGCCCACGGCAGACACCAAGCCTGCGCCGCTGCGCGAGCGTACCCTGATCTGGACACAACGGCTGTGGCGGCCGGCGGGAACCGGCGTCGCCGTGGTGCTCGCGCTGCTGGTCACGTGGCATGTGATCTATGGCAAGCACGGCGTCTCCGTGTGGCAGCAGAAACGCGCCGAAGACCGCGCTCTGCAGCAGGAAATCAAGGACCTGCAACAGGAAAACGAGCAGATGCGCCAGCAGGTCCAGCGCCTGCAATCGGATCCCGAGGAAATTGAACGCCAGGCGCGGGAAAAACTGCACTATGCCAAGCCCGGCGAGGTGATCGTCAACTTGCCCGCGTCGCCGCAGGGGCAACAGCCGACAGGAAAGTAAGCTTCTAGCCTTCTCGTTCCCTCGGTCGCTTGTTCCCTGCCCTTCTCAAAAATCGATGTGCGCGCGGATGGTCGATCACATACACCGGGCCGCGATCGCGATTGTAGCCGGGATTTTCAATCTGCGTCCCGCCGCACATCGCGTAGAGTCCGCGCCAGATGTGGGCGTTGTAGTACCACTCGATAATGTTTTCGCGCCCATAGGTCAGGTTTCCGTCGCCCAGCAGAAAGCCGAGTCCGCCATAGTGCAGATAATTCTGGTGGTCGCGCTTGATGGCGTTCGAGACAAACGCCACGCCGATCTTGTCGTTCGCCCGTGCCAGCTGTGGCCGCTGTAATCGCCGCCAAAGAGAATCGTCTGCCCGACTTCGGTGTAAGCGAAGGATTCGTGCTGATCCTCGTTCCATCCGAAGCGCGCAAACAGGCGCAGGCTGTCGGTCACTTCCTGCTCGGTGTTCAGGCCGAAGCCGTATTTCACTGCGCCGAAGCGTTCGGTCTGCGTGATGTCGGGCGTAGCGATCTTGCCGTGCGAGATACTGCTGCACTGACTCGCGGTAATCGCCCATGTGCGCATGATTCACAAAGCTCAACACGCGCACCGCGCCCTCGCGCTTTGGAATTCAGCAAAGGCGCGAAGCAGGCCTTTGCGCACTTCGAACTCCCAGTTCTGCCCGTTGGCGCGGCTGAAAGCCCAGTCGAGGATCGATTCCGTTGGCGACGGTCGGCATGGCGGCGATGGCGTAGCGCGCCGACCAGACGCGGTCGTCGTACTCCAGAACTCCGCCTACGGTGTAGCCGCGTGTGTCGGCTGCGTAATCCCATGCGCCGTTGTTGTCGATGGTCCAGTTGGTGAACTGCAAATGGCTGTCCGACCCGACGGAGTTCACATCGAAGGTGTCGGGCAGGCTCATCTTGCCAATGCGAATCTCAAAGCGCCGCACGGGAACTTTGGTCGCCAGCGCAAACGGGCCGCGGTCCTGATCCGTCATTTCGTCCGGTCAGGCCGATGATCTGGTGAATCTCGCCGCGCGAAAGATAGGGCGAGATGCTCAAGGTGGGGTTGCGCACTACGTCGAGGTTTGTCTCGCCCGCCAGTCCCAGCGCCTGGGAGATGCCGCGCCCGCCGGCATTCTCAAAATCGACGATCAGGTCCGTGTTGTAACGCGTGTTGGGGCGCAACTGATAACCGAGATAGAGCGTCGACACCTCAGAGGCTTTTGCCTCGTCATCGTTAATCAAGCTGTTCGCGCCCTGGTAGGGCGAATGAAAATGCCCGTGCATCTGCAATATGCTGTTGGCCTGGCCGGAGACCCAGTAGGGAGCCGTGGCCGAGTGCGGAAACATGGTGAGGGTTTCAGTTGCAGGTGGTGCAGTGGGCCCCGCGCCTCCGGCGCCATCGCTCGTGGCCTCATCGATCCCGCTCGCTGACCATTCAAGAGATACGGAGCCGGCCATGGGCGCGATGAACAGACGCAGAGTCTGCTCCCCTCCGCCGCTCAGTGCCGCACGCTGCGGTTCGGGCGCGACGGGGAGATCGTCATCGTCTGCGCGCATGCTGACGTCGTCGTGAGCAGAAAGATACCCGCAAGTACGGCGAGCACGAGGAGCCGCGGATTGGCAGGACGGATGGGCATAGAATAGTGGGGAAGTAGCTATACCCCTACTGGGTAGATACCATACCCCCGGTGGGTATTGTCAAACCAAGAGGTCGAATGATGACACATCAGGATCGGGAAAAAGCAAAACTGCTGCAACGCGTAAGAAAACTGCGCGGACAACTGGACGCGGTGGAGCGCACGCTCTCGAGCACCGAGGACTGCGGCGATCAGTTGATGCTGCTGGCAGCGGTCCGCGGAGGCGTGAACAGCCTGATGGCCGAAGTGCTGGAAACGCACATCCGATTCCACCTGGTGGACGGAGCCAAGGAGCAGATTGCCCCCGACTTGGCCGAGGATCTGATCGACCTGGTGCGCGCCTATCTGAAGTAACGCGCTTGTCTCGCGTAAATTTCTCCGCGTCATAGGCATTGGAATCCGCCAGGGTGCACCAGATGTGTGCCACTCTGGCGTTAGTCCATGCATATCCTAGCGGTCTGGTTGCGTCGCAATTGTGAACGCCGGTTGAATGCTTGCGGCCGCTGGCGCGAGTAGAAAAATTCCTCAGCAAGTAATTCCGGCTTTGGCTAGAGCCTCTTTCAACCCCTTCATGCTGATGCGGCTTGAGGCCTCACCGACGCTCATGCTGCTACCGGGTTCGGGCTGGCCGCCGTGCCAATGGGTCTCAAGGCTCACGGCGTAGTGGTAGCCGTCGTGCTTGAAGGCGCGGAACTGCCCTACCCAATCGATGATGCCGCAGCCTACAGGCGCCCACTCAGCTTTTCCGTCGGGTTTGCGAATCGTGTCCTTGCAATGGCAGTGGCCGATGCGATGTTTAGGCAGCAATTTGTAGTCATCGGGGTAGGGCGTGTCGTCGGCGAAAGTCGCGGAGTTGCCCGGATCCCAATTGAGCATGAAGTTGGGCTCGCGAATTGCGGCCAGGGTTTCCGCTCCCTCCTTGCCGCTGCCGGTGTTGCAGGCCATTTCGTTTTCGAGCAGCAGGATCAGGTTGTGTTCCGCGCAGGTCTTCGCCGCCGCGCGCAGCTTATCGTTGATGGCCGCGCGATACGGCTTGGGATCGTTGAGCCGCCAGAAATCGAAGCAGCGAATGCGATCGGTTTGGAACGCCTTGCAAAGATCGATGCAGCGCTGGAGCACCGCGTCCTGCTGCTTAAAGTCAAAGTCGGCGTGGAACTGATCGCGGCGTGGCCCCTCTTTTGACATGGGCGCTCCCGGCCAGTGGACTTTGAAGAGCGGACTGGCAATGTCGGTAACGCGCAGTTTGTACTTCTCCAGGATCTGGCGCACGCGATCAACCTCATCGGTGTTCAGGTCAGTTACGTTTTTATTCCACATGCTGCGAAGCTCGATCCATTGGAGGCCGAAGTCGTTGGCGGCAACGGAGCACGCGTGATCGAAGTCCGCGGAAATCTCATCGTTAATCACCGAAAGGCGAAATGGGCAACTGCCCGCAGCGGCCTGCATCGGGCGGGGCAGCGTTGCCAACGCACCCGCGCCCGCCAGACTGGCAAGAAAATCCCGGCGAGATGAAGACATATGACAATTCCTCCGAAGATATGGAATGTTGCGTTAATCGCGCGGATACTGCTTCGTGATTCCCGTGCGCGTGTTGGTCACCGAGAAACTTCCGTCGGGCAGAGCCACTACCTTCAAGGCGTGCCCGTCCCCGTCGCCTTTGGGATTGGCAATCAGCGCCTCGGGACTGTTGTGCGCGGCGTCGGCGTCCTCAGCCGTGTGCAGTTGCCACAAATCGATGAGCCCGGGACTGTCGTGCACAATTTGCCACGCCGCCGGCTTGCCGGCCTTGTGCGCGCCATTGTTCATGATGGCCGCACGCGGATGAATCGCATCGACCAGGGCGCGTGAGTTCGACCAATCCATGCCGTGATGCGAAACGAGAAAGAGGTCCACCGTTCCGATTGGATTATTCGGACAGACAAGCGCCACTTCCTTTTTGCCGGTGAGGTCGCCGAGATCGAGAAATTTGAACTTGCCAAAGGTGACGAGAATCCCCGCAGACCGCGAGTTCTCCGTGGGGTCGTCGGGCCACTCGTGCTCGCTGGCACAGTAAGAGTTCGACACTGGCTTGATGCCAGGAATCGCGCCAATGTGCTCGCCGTCGGCAGTCAGCACCACAACGCTCAGCCCGTCGATGGGGATGGTGTCGCCGGGATGCACGATGCGCCGCCGATGCCCCGCGATTGCCTTCACGTAGATTGCATAATTGTTGCGCGTGTCGTCTGCCTCTTCGCGGTTCTCGCCGTGGTCCAGAAACTCGCCCACTTCAACGCGCGCCACCAGCTCGGGCACGCCGCCTACGTGGTCGTCGTGAAAGTGCGTGATCAGAACATGGTCGATGCGTTTGATGCCGGCATCGCGCATGGCCGCAAGAATGCGCTCGGCATCGCGGCCGTTATTGCCTGGCCAACCGGTGTCAACCAGCAACGACTCGCCGGAAGGCGCTACAAGCAGCGTGGATTGGCCGCCCTCGACATCGATGGAGTAGATGCGGAGCTGGCCCGCCGAGGGCGAAGCCTGCGCGCGAATCCATTGCGGTGCGAGCAGAATGCAGGCCGCAAAGGCAGCGAAAGCGGTGAAGGCGCACACCTGCCGGGTGAACTGGCGGTGGAAGGAAGTTTGCAGGCGGTCGTGAGCAACGGTTTTCATGTGCTCCAGAAGTGTAATCCCTCGCGCGGTGGGCGTGGAATATGCCTGTTGCTGGCGCGTGAATCCGCCCTCAGTCCGCGACTGATAGAATAAGGACAGCCGCGCTGTGCGGCGCATGGCGTTTTACTCCCCTCACCAACCCGAGGGCCCGCGCGGCCATACCCGACAGAAGGAAATATTGAAGTTTTGAGCCAGACGATACGCAATATCGCCATCATCGCCCATGTAGATCATGGGAAGACTACACTTGTCGACGCCATGCTCCGCCAGGCGGGAACCTTCCGCGCCAACGAGCAAGTTGCCGAGCGCGTGATGGATTCAAACGAGTTGGAACGCGAACGCGGCATCACGATCCTGGCCAAGAACACCGCCATCAACTTCGGCGGCGGCAAGATCAACATTGTCGACACGCCGGGCCACGCCGATTTTGGCGGCGAGGTGGAACGCGCGCTCAAGATGGTCGACGGCGTGATGCTACTGGTGGACGCGGCCGAAGGCCCGCTGCCGCAAACGCGCTACGTGCTTTCGAAGGCGCTTGAGGCCAAGCTGCTTCCCATCGTCGTCATCAACAAGATCGACCGTCCCGACGCGCGGCCGCAGGAAGTTCTGGACGAGATCTACGATCTCTTCATCGACCTCGACGCCGAAGAATCGCAGCTTGATTTTCCCGTGCTCTACGCGGTGGCCAAGGCAGGCACGGCAACCACCGATCCCAAGATTCCCGGCACCGATTTGCAGCCGCTCTTCCGGGCCATCGTCGAAACCATTCCTGAAGCTACCGGCGATCCCGAGGGCACGCTACAGATTCTGGTTACGAACCTCGATTACTCCGATTACTTCGGGCGCATCGCCATCTGCCGCGTATTCCAGGGCACGCTGCGCGTGGGCGACGAGGTCAACATCTCGCGTCGCGACGGCTCGCTCTATAAAACGAAGATCACCAAGCTGTTCACCTTCAGCGGCCTCAAGCGCATTGAGACCACGGAAACTACTGTGGGCGACATCGTGGCCGTGGCCGGCATCGAGGGGATCACCATCGGCGAAACCATCACCAGCGTTGAGAATCCCGCGCCGCTGCCGCTCATTGTCATCGACGAACCCACTATCGCGATTCAGTTCAGCGTGAACAATTCGCCGTTTGCGGGCCGCGAAGGCCAGTATGTCACCAGCCGCAATCTGCGCGAGCGCCTGGAAAAAGAGTTGCTCACCAACGTGTCAATTCGGGTGGAGGAGACCGGCTCGCCCGACACATTCAAAGTCCTGGGCCGCGGCGAATTGCAACTCGCGATCCTGATCGAAATGATGCGCCGCGAAGGCTTCGAGTTGATGGCCGGGCGTCCGGAGATCGTCACCAAGATGGTCGATGGCGTGCGCATGGAGCCGGTCGAGCACCTCACCATCGACGTGCCGGAGCAGTTCACCGGCACGGTGATTGAAAAGCTCGGCCCTCGCAAGGGCGAGATGAACAAGATGCACAATCATGGCTCGGGCCGCGTACGTCTGGAATTTCGCGTGCCCAGCCGCGGGCTCATTGGTTTGAGAAGCGAGATGCTCACCGAGACGCGCGGGACGATTGTGATGAATGCGCTCTTCGACGGCTACATTCCCTACCAGGGCGAGATTCCGCAGCGGCCCACGGGCGCGCTCATCGCCGACCGCCTGGGACCGACGACGACCTACGCATTAAACGGATTGCAGGAGCGCGGAATTTTGTTTCTCGGCGCGGGCGTCGAAGTGTACGAAGGCATGATCGTGGGCGAACACAATCGCGATAACGATCTCGACGTCAACGTCGTCCGCGAAAAGAAGCTCACCAACATGCGCGCCTCCAGCGCCGATGACGCGATTCGCCTGGTGCCGTACAAGACGCTGAATCTTGAACAGGCTATTGAATTCATCGCCGACGATGAGTTTGTCGAGGTCACGCCCAAGAGCTTGCGCCTGCGGAAAAAGATTCTGCAACAGAATCGCCGGCCCAAGCGCTGGGAGAAGGCCGAACAGGCGCTGTCTTAGTTTCGGCGGCCGTGCTATCTTTTTCCCATGTGGGGAACGGGTCTATTTAGGTTCATCGAATTTTTCTTTCGCGTGGCTATAAAATTTGCGCGAAGAATCGGCACCAGTGATTGGCCCGCAATTGACGCGATTGTCGTTTCCTCAAAGCTCGATCAAGCCCTTTCGGGATGCGACCTTGTCGTTATTCACTACAAATATCGCAACGCGGAGAAGCGCTTCGAAGGAACTTACAAGCAACCATTTATGTTCCGCAACTACGCTGAAGCCTATCTGAGACGCTATCCTGGCGGATCTGAATTCCCGGTGATAGTAAGCCCCAAACATCCGTCGTACTCTTTACCTGTTGAAGGAAAAATCGACTTCATCAAGGTTCAATAGCCATCAAGCGCCGCTTCGCTTCTAGCGCCCGCTCCAGCGCTTCCTCCGCCGTTGCGCCCACACTCGAAAGATGCCCCATCTTCCGTCCCGCGCGTGGCGTGTGCTTCTCATATAGATGCAGCCGCACTCCGGGCACTTCGAGTGCGGCAGCGAAATTAGGCTCCTTGCCCAGCCATAAATCGCCGAGAAGATTGGCAATCGCACAGGGGCTGATCAGCTCTGTTGAGCCTAAAGGCAAATTGCATACCGCGCGCACCAGTTGCTCGAACTGGCTGGTCGCGCAGCCGCGCTCGCTCTGGTGATAGCTGTTGTGCGGCCGCGGCGCAAGCTCGTTGACGAAGAGCTCGCCGGCGCGCGTGACAAAAATCTCCGCGCAAAGCAGGCCCACCATGCCGAGCTTCGCCACCAGTTCCGCGGCCAGGGCTTCGGCGCGTGCTTCCAACTCCGGCCCCACCCCGGCCGGCAGCACGCTCCACGCCAGAATCTGATTCTCGTGGTGATTGCGCGCGGCGGGAAAGGCGCGCACTTCGCCGGATGGATTCCGCGCCGCCATCACGCTGATCTCGCATTCGAGATCGAGGGCTTTTTCGACGATCGCAGGCCGTTCTCCTAATTGCGTCCAAACCTCCCCAAGATGATTGGGTGCCCCCGGTCTCGATTTTGAGACCGGGGAAGCAGCCTCTGGCTCTACCGCGCCAATTCTTGCCTGGCCTCGCCCGTCATAGCCGCCGCGTCCGGTCTTCACAAACACGTCTCCGCCCAGCGCAGCCACGGCTTCGCGCAATTCCGCTTCGCTGCGCACAACGCGAAACGGCCCCACGGGAAAGCCATTCTCGGCGAGCCACGGCTTTTGCAGCGTCTTGTCCTGAATGATGCGGAGCGGCTCCACGCCGGGACGCAACGGGGCGAGACTCTCCACGACGCGCAGTGCATCGACGCCAATTTGTTCGATCTCAAGCGTCACCACGTCGGCGCCCGTGGCCAGCCGTCGCGCGGCGTCCACGTCACCCCAGCGGCCCACAATAGTTTCATCGGCAACGAAGCTCGCGGGGCACGCGGCTTCTGGATCCATCACGCGCACGCGATAGCCCATGGTGCGCGCGGCCATTGCCGTCATGCGCCCCAATTGGCCGCCGCCGAGAATGGCAATCAAACCACCCGGCTTCACTATATTTTCTGATTTTGAATGAGAAGCGTCGCTCACTTCGGCGGTTCCTCGCCCAAAGTCTGGTCGAGCACTTCCTGGGTGCGCGCGGCGCGCCAGGCGGCCAGCCGCTCATAGAGAGCAGCATCGGTCGCAGCCAGAATCTCCGCGGCCAGCAGTGCGGCATTGGCCGCGCCCGCTTTTCCAATCGCGAGTGTCCCCACGGGAACGCCTTTGGGCATCTGCACGATCGAGAGCAGCGAGTCGAGGCCATTCAACTGCGTCGTAGCCACCGGGACGCCCAACACCGGGACCAGCGTTTTCGCCGCCAGCATGCCGGGCAAATGCGCCGCGCCGCCGGCTCCGGCAATAATCGCGCGCAGACCGCGATCGCGCGCCGTCTCCGCGTATTTGAAAAGCCAATCGGGAGTGCGGTGCGCGCTCACAATGCGGGTTTCGTGGGCAATCTCCAGCACGCGCAGAATTTCCACGGCCGCCGAGAGCGTTTCATAGTCGCTCTTGCTGCCCATCACCACGCCCACCAGCGGTTGTTGGCTCATGGGGAGATTATACGAACCTGAGGGTGGCCCATCCCAGCCGCAGCCAGAATGCTAATAGTTGCTCGGGGCAAATGAAGCTCTAGCGCCTTCTGCGCTCTGCTAGGGCGTTAGATTTTTCGGCTCGCTCTTTACTTTGTTTATTTTGGGAGTAAAAAAACACCGTAGCAAGGCCCACAAGTGCCGAAATGAGAGTAGCAAGCCCTGACGCATCCCGTCCTGAATATATAAGGAAAATTCCGCCAACTATGGCTGTGAGGGCGAGAACGAACGCGTACCGAGACCCCCAGCGCTGACTCTCTAAATTGCCGGCGACTACCTGGGCTTCCAGAATCTCCCGGTGCTTGCTCTGCCGCTCTGCCATGGCGAGAATTCGTTCTGCGCCGTCAGGTATCGCTTCGTTGTATTTGGCCAAGAGGCTTGGAGGAGGAACGGGTCCAGAAAAGAACTCCGCTTGAAGTCTAGTTTGTTGAATGGAGGCAGGCGAGGAACCTTGGGCTGGGAAAGGATCCCCTTGCCCAGAAGGAATTACTTTGTTCTTCTTGTAACGTCTTCCACTCACGGAATCCTAGGCCGCATTGCATTCGGAGTCATACTGCTCGATGGCGTCGCAGATGTCCTGCCCCATCACAATCCAATCGGAGGCTATCGCCTTCGCATCCGCTTCGGCGGGCGTATTGCTCCGGTTGTATTCATCGAACTGACCCCATAGGTCAAACACACGAGCTGCGCCGGAGCCCAAGGAGGGCTGTGCAAAGAGAAAATCGGATTTTACTTTTTTACTCATGGTCTCCTCAGCACATATTATCGGCTGATAGTTTCCACTTCGTTAGATGGGATTGGACACAAAAAGTTTCTCAAGATTGCCATGAACAAACTGAACCGTATGATTCCATGGCCAATTGCGCCACCAGTATTGAACAGCAACTAGGAAAAGTCTACCAAAATCCTACGGAATGTGCTCTAGACGGCCACCTAAGGAACTCCGCCCCCCCCACACGGGCCTAGAATCCCACTCTAGATACTGAGCGTCATCCACAGGGTTCTGTGAATCCCACAAAAATTGTAGTACGCAAACCACAGATAATAGACGGCTTCCATGCCATCCCGATTTCACGAAAACGCGCCTGTCAATCACGTAATGCGCCACATTCCCATTCTGAAGCCGAGTGGGAAGCAGACTCAGTGCCGATGCCACGCCTCGACGGCGACTTCCACCACGGCAAACAGAACGCTGACCGCAGCCAGAAAGCCTTTGGCGCGCTGCCAGTTCTGTTCATGGCGGTCCATGCGGTGTTCCAGCTCGGCCAGGCGTCCGCCGTTGCCGTCGCCCATCAGACCGGACATCTGCGACTTGAGCACACTTAGATCGCTGATCACCTGGGCTTCGAATTCATTCATCATGCGCATCGACCGCACTCCGTTTCGCAGGCATAATCTCACGCGCTCAGCGGCAAATTGATGAACAACGCCGTTGAGAATTCGGAATAGTTGGACGGCGTGGAGCCATCGTACATCCGGATGTAAAACCGATCGCTGGCCGAAACCCGCAACAACGTCAGATTCGGCTGCGCGCCCCGCAGCGCCAGCGTCGGATCCTGCCCGGACATAAACGCATAGTCGCGCAGACGAACCTCGAATCCGCCGCCAGCAGGCGGGGTTACGCCCGTATTGACTGTTACCGTGCTGCCGTTCAGCGCCGTCACCGTGAGACGGTTCAGATTGGCCAGCACCGTGGGATTCACCGGCGCCGGAAGCCACGCATTCGCCGGAACCGCGGTGCCGGTTTTGATCGCCAGGTCGTCGGCCCAGTCATTAGCGAATGCAATGTCGTATTCCACAAGATCGGGCAGGCTCGCGCTGTAGGTCACCCTCACTGTACGCACCACTACCTCGGCGTTCAGATTCGTGGAAGGCGCGTTCAAAAGCAATGCATCGCCCGGCCACACATCGCTCGAAAAGCTGCCGCGGTTTCCTTTGTAGGTGCCGCTCCACAGCGCGCTCGTGCTGGCCGCGGCCTGCGCCATCACCTGCGCCGCGCTCTGGCAATCTGTCGACGTGCGTGCCGGCGGAGCAGTTACTGAGCCAATCCACGCAGCCACCGAGGGCAATCCGGCTGCTGCCAGCGCCGCCTGGCTCGCGGTGTTCACCGCGCGGCCTACTGCGCGGCCAACGCTGCGGTAACTCACCGCAATCTGCTCGCCCGCGACCGGCGTGTAGCCGAGATAGAAGGCCAGCTTGCCGGTGCGCTCCACGTGGCACTCCGCCGCCTCCGCCGTGGTCCCGATGCGCCGCGTGTAGGGTCCGCCGCCGGGCGGCGTGCTCACCACCCAGCCCGAGCCCAGGTTAGTCAGATGAATAGCGCGTAGGTTGCCTATTAAATTAATGCTGCTGACCGGAACCAGATTGCAGGGTGCGGGCAGATAAGTGACTGCACCGTCGTAGAGAGTGACCGGCGTTGCGCCCACGCCGTTGACGAACTCCTGCACTTCCATCTGGATGTTGCCCGGCGCGATCAGCCATCCTCCGCCCGCGCCGATGGGGCCGTTATCCCCGAAGGAGTAATACATCGCTCCCGCGCGGTAGCTCTCCGGGCAGTGAATGCGCATGCGCAGTGTGTAGGTGTTGGCGGGATTCACGGCAAAGGTGGTTCCCGCCGGCGTGCCTTCGACCATCGGCTGCAACGTCACGGCTCCCGTGCTTTGTTGCGCGGTGGCCTGGAATCCCGCGGTGCAACCGGATGCGGTCTGGTAGCCGTTGAAGAATCCGCCCAGGATGCCGCAGCTGCCCGGAGAAAGCGTGACTCCCACCAGTTCCAGCAGCAGCGTCCCTCCCATTTCGATGGGATCGAGCCACGCCAGCGTGGTTTCGCCGTCAATTCCGTTGCCGCCGTTCATCGTCAGGCCGTTGGGTCCCAGCGTGATGTACCCTCCACCGGCAGCGTTCCAAACCGTCTGATTAATCTGTGGATCATTGAAAAGCTCGTTGACGATCGTCGACTTGGATGCCGGCGGGAAGAACGGAGCCTCGGCCAGATCAAATTCTGCGGTCACGCCGTCGCCGAGAAAATACTCCGTCGCATAGGCCGCCGGTTCGTTCTCGCCGCACACCGTCACATCGTTGGCCAGCGCGCGCTTTACGCTGGCGGTAAGCGCCAGGCTGGCAAGATTCAAACTGCCGTCGGTTTCGTTCAGCGGATGCACCGTGGTTGATACGGAGGCGAGCGTGATGGCGCCGTTGAGAGCGCGATACGCGGCGCGCGCCATGCTGGCGGCCTGTCCCGCGCTTTTGCTCCAATTCGCGCCCGGATCGGGAGCGAAGCCGCCCACTGGAACCTGCAATGAAAGCCCTTGTGTGGAGAGCGCCGTCACGCCGCTATGGGCTACGAGTGTTGCCAGCAATGCGCCGGCGGTTTCTCCAGACGCATTTACGCTCGCTGGCATCAGCATTTGATCCAGCAGCCACTCGTCGCTCACCGCCTGGATAGCCGTGCGGTAACGCGGACCCTCCAATCCCATTCCTGCATATTCCGGCAGCGGGCTCACGGCAATGTAACCCGTGAAGTAGGGCGTGCCGTCGTCGCCCGTCACCGCCAGCGGTTGGAAGCGCGAAGGCGATGCGAGACTTCCATTGGCGGCGAGGCTGAGCCACAACTGGCAGATGGAGGGCTCGTTGATCTTCCGCTCGACGGTCAACGGACGCGCCGCGTCCAGCGCGCTCGTGTAATCCAACCCATGAATCGTGATCTTCATTGCGTCTCTCTGTCCTGCTGACTCGCTAACTCGCCGACTAGCCTACACAATTGCATTTGCCGCCGGCAGAAAACTCCGGTAACAAACCACGCGTTCGCCGTCCAGCGGATCCGTCACCGGTAGCGCCAGAAATTGCCCTTTCAGGATCACCCGCGACTGTCCGTTGCGATCTTTGCCGTTGAGCGGGGCGATGGCTTCTTCCGCGCCGCTCATGCTCTGCAGTCGCGGATAGTGGAAGAAGATTCTTTCCCCCTGGCTGCCCTGCATCACAGAACAGCGCCGACCACTCCTGGTAGAAGCTGCCGCCTTCGCGATCCACAAAACCCGTCACCGCCTGCAACTTTGCGCCCGCGGCCGGCGCGCCTCCGGGCAATGGTCCGGCAAGCGTCAGTCCCGTCGGCGCTAACCTGCGCCACCAGCGCCACGTTGAAGGTCACGCGCCGGATGTAATCCACGTCCGTCAACGCCTGGCGCACATACGCGCCCGCAACCGGCGCGCCCACGTAACCGGTCTGCCCGGTGTAATCCACGTCCAGCGCGATGATCGATCCCGCTGCAAACTTGGCCGCATCGCTGGACGCCAGCAGGATCGATGTCGCTCGTCGAGCCGCTCTGCGGAATCACTGGCGGCGCTGCCTGCCGCTCCATCGGCGGCCAGCGCTGGCGCCGCCCGCCGCAGCTCAGCACGTTCATGTGCTGCGAGCCCGTCGCCAACGCCATGGTCAGCTTGGTCCAGCTCAGAAACTGCAGGCTCACCTGCGCCTGCACGGTTTCGCGCACTTGCTCGAGCGCCGCGGCCGGAATGCCTGTCAACAATGGCTGTCGACTTGCTCGCCGGTTGCGCGCAAAATCCTGAATCCATCCCAGGTCGATCCACGGCGCCGGCGGAGCGCGAGACTGAATGCGCCCTGTTGCGATGGATCGAAGAGCACGGGCGTTTGCGCGGCCCGGTTCACGGGCGCAAAGTATGCGCGCACCCGCCGCGCCACCGGCGCCGGAGCGGAAAACCAAGTTGCAGCCATTTACTCCCCCTGCTCCTGGTAGCTGTAGACCATCACACTTGCGCTGCGCCCCAACCGATCGCGATTGCTCGCCGACCGGCCCAAATGCCGGCTCGTCCCAGAACACCTGCGTCAGCATGGCCGCCGGCGGCGTCGCCGTGTAGTTGAGCTTGGGCGTGTAGAAGGGCTGCAGCATCGCCACCAGCTCTTCATCCATCGCGCTCAAGGAGCGCCCGCGATCCAGGCCGCCGAAGCTCTGCGTTCCGCAGGTCTGATACGATGATCTCGCATTGTTCCGCTGCCATGGTGGAAGCCAGATCCAGGTCCGCGGCCAGTCCCGTCCAGCGCAGCACAAACACGTCGTTGGGAATCTGGCTGAAGGGCGCTTCCGCTTCCTCCACAAGGATTCCCGGACGCACCGTGCCGCGCAGCAGGATAGTCCGTTCCGGATTGATTGCCGTCAGGCGCGCGCGCAGCGCCATGTAGAACGAGTCTTTCGCGTTTTGCATAAGAAGACAGGGAACAGGGATCATGGATCAGGGATCAGAAGAACCGGCCCCGATCGCACTCCCTCACTTCCCAATTGCCTTTCCGGATCACGATTGATCAACGACTGGCGGGCAACATCCCGCGCCGGCCAACACCATCCACCGATCATGATCCCGTTTTCTATTCCCTATTCCCTGTTCCCTGCTCTTACACCGCTTGCTGCCGCGCCTCGTGCAACAGCAGCCGGTAGAGATACACCTGCCCGAAGGCTTCGTTGGAGGCGATAGATTCAATCAGGTAGTCCTGCCCGGCCACCGTCACCGCCAGCGTCATGGCAAACAAGGCCTGCGCCGACACCAGATCCAGCGCGTCCACCTGCTGCGCGACGCTGGTTGCCGAAACCAGCAGTTCCCACTTCGACTCCCCGCCTTCCTGCCAGGTGGGCCGCAGCTTTCGCATCAGGACCGGACTTACCGGAACCTCCGCGAAGGTGGTCGCCACCAGGCCAACCTCCGACATGCCGGTATCGGTATTGCTGCCGGTCACGCGCAGCAGGGCCGTCGAGCCCGCCGCGCCGCGCAGCAAAGCGTCGGCCAGCATCTGCGGCGCACCCCGCGGGTTGCGCGGCGCTGTATCGCTCATGGCTCACCCCAGCCTGTTCGCAACGTACGGCTTCAGCCACTCCTGCACCGTCTCGTCGATCAACGAACTTGAGAAATACTTCACCTGCATGGTGTCGATCTTGCTCATGCTGGCGTTCAACGCCGGCGTGGACTGCGCGTTGCGCACAATCTGCGCGCACGCCGATTTGACGTCGTCGCCGATCGTCGCGAGGCCGGCCGTATACGTCACCCGCACTTCGTTGTAAGGCAGCCCCAGCACATTCCAGGGCAGCGTCAGCTCGCCGTTTGCCGGGTCGAAGTCCACGAGCGATGGATCGATCGACGTCCATTGCCCTGGCAGTGCGAATGCCAATGCAATCTCACTCAGCGGCTGTTGCTGCATTTCTCCGCGCCGCGGGCGGCCATAGCGGCCCTCGATACCCACGAGCGGCGAAGTGGCCGGGGCCAGCGACGCCAGTGGCAGATAACTCAAGAGCACCGTTTGCGCTCCCGCCGTTACGCGCAGGCGTTCGATGTACTGCACCACGTTCAGGTCCGGCCGCCTGGCAATAGCTGTTGATCAATGCCGTGGCGGCCGTGATCCAGTCCGCAGTGGTCCCAGCCGGCAATCCGTAATTCGGGTAATCCGCTGGCTCGAGATAGGCCATGTGTTCCTCCGGAACAGTGATTCGTTGTCAGTGATCAGTGATCAGTGATCAGTTGTCAGTGGTCAGTTGTCAGTGGTCAGCAGCCCCTGGACAGTGAGCAGAGGTTCGCAGGAAATGTTCGCTGCAGGCGATGCTGCCGCGAGCGCCGCGAATCAGCCGTTCACTGTCCACTGATCACCGACCACTGTCTTTCCTACCGTTCGACAATCACCTGCATGTGCGCGAAGTTAGCGCCCTTCACCACCGGCGCGCCAAACTTGACCGCGACGTACTGGTAGGTCAGCGAGTTGGGCAGGCCGAGCTGGAAGACGCGCGGCGCCGGATCGCCGAGCCAGTGATACTCGATCAGGTCTTCGGTCACGATGTAGGCCGGGAGCACCGCGTTGCCCGTTCCGGGCGTGCCGGTATACGGCAGGCTCCAGTCGGGAATCAGCGGCATGTCGCCAGCTTGCGTCGACAGCATCTTCACCGTGAAGCCCGCGGTGATCTGCGTGGTGTTCAGCACCACGTTGTACTCGGACTTCATCTCCTGGTCGATCAGGTCCAGCAGCACGGGGTTGGCGTAGATGGCCGTCGGCCGCACGCGATAGCCGGTGCTGGCAACCATCTGCGCGATCGTGGTCTTCATGGTGTCCACGATCTTCATCGCGGTGGTCACGGTCACGCTGTTGCCGCCGGCCGCGATCTGCGCCGCGCAACCCATGTACTGGGTGGTCGTCGGCGCGCTCAGGCTGGTGTCCGTGCCCTGCCACAGGGCCACGTCGTGCGCCACCATTACGCCGCTCACGGTATCCACCAGGTCCTTGGCCTGCAGGTACGCGAACTGCTTCTGCTGGTCGCCCAGTTCGATGTCGAAGAGGTTGTAGTTGATCTGCGCCACAATCGCCTTCAGCGGCACGCTCAACTCGATGCGCGTCGGGCTCACCACCGTGGGATTGATGCTGCGCGGATTCACAAAGCCGGCTGCGCCCGGATTCGGGAATGGCCGTCTCCTCGAAGAACCGCGAGGGATGACCCGTCGCCGGAACCTGCTTGATGCGCTGTCCAAATGGACTGGAGCGCCGGCAAATGTCGAAGATCTCCGTCTGGTACAGCGGCACTTCAACTGCGCCCGGCCCGATGTAATCCGCTGCTGCGTGAATGTCTGCAAAGGTTGCGTTCATAGCTCTCTCCACCCCCTCCATGGGGCCGTTGCTTGAGTGATCAGTGATCAGTAGTCAGTGATCAGTTGATGTCGATCAGCGGCCATGGCAATGGCCCCCGGAAACTGACCACTGATCACTGACCACTGACAACTGCCTTTACGAAACCGCGCCGGCCCGCAGCAGCTGCGTCTTCACCGCGATGCGCTGTTCCAGGCTCAGGCCCGACAACGCCGCATCCAGGGCGTGCACATCCACCGGCCCTTCGCCGATGCCGTGCTTGGCCAGCATCTCCGCCGTGGCCGCTGGCATGGTCCGGCGCAGAGGGTTCACAGTATTGGCTGCGGCCTTTACTTCGGCCAGTTCGCGCTCCACCGCGGCCAGCTTCTCGGCCAGTTCGGTCTCGCGCCGGCTCTGCTCCACGGTGGCCGAGATCTTCTCCACCTCGCCCGACAGTGCGCCCTGGCGTTCTTCCAGCCAGCTCAGCGTCTTTTCGAGCAGAGTGGTCGCAGCCTCCAGCCGCTCGGCAATGTTTTTCTCGTCGTTTTCCATGTCCTTCCTTTCTTGAGTGAAAAGTGATCGGCGGTCGGCGATCGGCCCCTTCGCATGCGCGTGAAACCGCCCGCAACGAAACCAACTGTTGTTGCACTTTCTTGCCCTGCCGCTTGCGCTTTCAATCGCCAACAAAAAAGAGGCTCCGTTTTTCGGAGCCTCTTCCCTAACTCGCTAACTTGCTGACTTGCTGACTCGCTAACTCGCCATGCGAAAGCTCGTCGCCCGATACGCCGCCTTCTCGCGCAGCAGAATCGCCGCGCCCGTAAAAGTTACGCGCGTCAGCTTCCACACCTCGGCCCGCATGTCCTCGACGCGCGCGTCGGCCAGCTCGTAGCTCATGCCCATAGTGTCCGGCGCGTGCGCCGCCATGGCCGTCGCCACCTCGGGAAAATCGCGCGCATACAAGTAGCCGCGCACCACCAGCCGCTGCCCGATCACATCGGCCTCGGTCAGGAGGCCGATCTTGCGCCGCGCGTCGTGCCCGTCCCAGCCGGGCCGGTAATCCACCGCCATGCCCACGAGAGACGCCAGCGCCTTTTCCGCAGCTTCCTTCGTCAGCATCACGCGATGCCCGCGCGCACCGGCCGGCGCCTTGTCGCTGGCCGCGTTCACCACCGTCAACACGCCCTCGAACGGCACCCGGTTCGGGTGCTTGTCTACATGAGGTATCTCCACCGCCATCGCTTCCAGTCGCATCTGCTCGCTCCGCTCGAAAAATAGCTTCTAGCCTCTAGCTGCTAGCTGTTAGCTTCTTTCTAGTTCTGCCCGATTCCCAGGTTTCTCAACAACTACAAGGCTTCGTCCCAGCTCCAAAACGCCGCGCCGCATGAAAAGCTGGCAGCTAGGAGCTGGAAGCTAGCGGCTGCTTTTCCGTTTCCATCGGCGCCAGCCCCCGCATGGCCCGCACTTCGTTCACCGTCAGCACGCCGGCCTGCAACAACTGCACCTGCACCTGCAACTCCGTCTCCTCGTCGCGCGCGCTTAGTTCGTTAAACACAAACTCGAACTCGCGCCATCCGATGCATTTTGAGAACAGGTCCCGCGTAAAGTGCTGCGCCAGCAGCAGCGCCAGCGGCGAGATGGCGCCGCGAAACGCTTCATCGGCCATTTCGGATGCCGTCGATTGATTCACGTCGGCTTCGAGGCCCAGCATCAGCGGCGGCAGGCCGAAGGCATTCGCCACCATGCGAATCAGAAACTCCTGCCAGGCCAGCCGCAGGTCCGCGTCGGTGCCCTGCGCAAACCGCAGCACCTCCGGCTTCTGCGCGGTCGAAATCAGCGGCACGCGCCCCGTGCCCTCGATCTCGTCCTGCCACCAGCGGATCAGCCGGTCGTGCTGCGCGGGCGTGGCCTCGTTCAGCCACAGCGCATACTGCGCCACCGAGTTCGCCGCCAGCTTTCCTGCGAAACGATGCGCGCTCAGAAACTCATTCACAGTCTCGAACGCCACTTCCAGCGGCCCCAGCCCGAAGGGCGTAAAGCTCCGCGGGTTCATGCGGATGTACATCAGCTGGTTGTCGAGCAACTCCACCGCGCTCGACTCCAGCTGCCCCGGCATGGCCTGCGCATAGCGCGGCACGTCCTCCTGCCCGTCCCACCTGGCGTTGATGCGGATCGACGCGCCGTCCACCGGCCACAGCATCGCCGGCCGCTCCGGATCGCCGGTCGGCTCCATCTCGATGGCCCCGAAGCCGCCCGTCAGCGCATCCTCAATGGCCTGCTCGAGCAAGGTGCGAAAGCTGTCCGTCGGGTTCGGCTCCTCCAACATGCGCCGCAACGCCCGCAGCTTGCGCGCCACAAAGCCCACGTCCCCGGCCTCAAAGCCGCGCCGCACCCGCACCTGCCAGTCCATGGCTGCGATGCGATCCTTGATCACGTTGATCGCCCGCCGCACCACCGGGGTTTCTGCAAACCGCCGCAGATTCACTGGCGTCGGCTTGGGCAGATGCCGCCCCGGAAACTGCACCGGGCTCAGAATGGCGGGCAGCGCCAGCGTCTTGCGCTCTGCCTCTGCCGCGGCTGAAAACTCCGCGGATCCAGTTTCCCCGCCGCGGCCGTCGCGCGCGCCGCCACGCGCTTGCCGCCACATCTCCCGCAACTGCTCCCCTACTTTCACGCGCACCTTCCTTATTCCGAACCCGCTACCGAAACTTGCTTCGAACCCTGCGCCGAAAACAAAAAGGCACGGCCGTTAGGCCATGCCTTTTTGCAACGTCAAACTTGTTGCGTCCGCTCTCCGCCGTGATCTCAGAACTCAATCAACGGCTGCGAACCCTTGAAATCCATCAACAGAATTGATCCTACCGCGAACCCCGGAAATTATATGCAATCCTGGCAAACTTTTTTTCTGGGGCCCTGGACACCCCCAAAATGCAGCCAATTGCCGCCATATGCGCACTTTTCCTGACCGCAACCAAGGGCAGGCGCAAGTTGTCAGTGGCCAGTAGGTAGTTGACAGTGTTCAGCGGGTGGCAGGAAGAACCCCGTGTGAGTGTGAATGTGTGTGTGACCCGCATGCGCAGTCACACTGTCCCTAGACCTTCAGCTCCCGCCGCGCGGTCTCGGCCACGCGCTCCATGTCCGAGGTGGTCAACACGCGGATCTGGTGCTCCTCCATCGTCTCCACGCCAAAGCGGTACAACTGCAACCGTTCCGGCTCCTCGTCCGTTGCGCCCAGCCGCGCCGCCGGCTCGATCACCGCCGTCAGCTCCAGTTCGGCCTTCTCCACGCGTTCGACGCCTGCCCGCAGCGCCGCCGCGGAGAAGGCCAGCACCTTGGCCATCTCCAAACCCGGATCCAAAGCTACAGCGTGAAACATCCGCACCACCCCGTTGGGGCGGTAGCCCACATCGATGCGCAGCGGATCGCCGGGCCGCGTATAGTCCGCGGCGGCTATTCGTTTTCTCAACAGATCCCACACCCCGGCGCGTTCGAACTCCGAGCGCATGCGCGCCTGGATGGCCGCGCGTCCGCTCAATCGCGGGACGCGCTCCCGCGCCTGCGGCTCGATGTAGAGGCGCATCAGCTCTTCCATGCCTGCCGGCATGCTCTCGGCCAGGTAGGCCTTGGACTCGGTCATCTGCACGTTCAGCGAGAGCGACTCCTCTAGAATCCGCATCAGCTTGCCCGCAGGCTCCTGCTCCAGCTTCCGCCGCAGCTCGCCCTCCATGCCTTCGAGCAGCGCCGTGTCAGCATCCGGATCGAGGCACTTCACCCGCCGCCAGTCGCGCGTAAAGCGCACCTCGACACGGCCCGGCTGATCTTCCGTCGCAGCCTCGCGCAGGATCACGCCGATGTGCACATACTCGTTCCGCACCGCGTCCGGTACATACCGGAGCAGCCGAAATTCGCATTCGCGACGATGGCGTTCGCTGTTCATCGTTTTCGTCGATCGTGGTCCGTGTGAGCGTG
Organism: uncultured Acidobacteriota bacterium; assembly: GCA_963713675.1. Taxonomy (GTDB): domain Bacteria; phylum Acidobacteriota; class Terriglobia; order Terriglobales; family Acidobacteriaceae; genus Telmatobacter. The sequence continues at coordinate 279,062 of CAVQMV010000031.1, read as the reverse complement.
ATGTGAGTGTGATTCACACTCACAGTCACACTGTTCCCTGTTCCCTAGTCCCTGCTCAAATCACTCTCATCGTAGTCCCCCATCGGGCCGCCTTCCAAGCCTCCTCCGCAACTTCTCTCCCCATCTCTCCCCATTTCGGAAATGGCTTCCGATCCGATTTCCAAAAAGCCTCAATCCCCTCCCGGATCCGGCTCCGCCGCACCAGCAGCTTCTCCACCAGTGCTTCCATTTCGCATTGATCGCCGCCGTACCACTCCGGGGGAACCTCGTTGGCCGCCGCCCACACCGTCTCCGCAGGCATGGCCTCGAGCCGCGTCAGCCAGGGCTCGAAGGATTCCCAGCCCGTAACCTCCCGGTAGACATCATTCCGAAAGTACACACCACGGAGTGGCGCATCCTCGAAGCGCCACTCCCCGGCGTGAAAGCAGTAGCCGAAGTCGATAAACACTGCCTTATATCGCCGCTCCCGCTGCCGCCTGGTGAACACCGCCTGCCGCCCGTTGGCGTTGCCCGTCCATTTATCGAGAGCGAGAATCCCGGCGAACTCGGCAAGATTCTTCAGCTCGGCAAGTTGCTCCTCGGGCAGATAGTCCACTACCTGGCCCGGCATCAGTCCCCCGGCAAATCGCGATCCGAACTGCAGTCCCGGCGTGCAGCGCGCATGACTCCGTCCCAGGTCAATTTCCAGCTCCGGCGTGTTCTCAATCAGCCAGCTGGAGACCTCCACCAGCTCCGTTTCCGGCACCGTCAGCCCCGCGGCCGCCGCCAGCCGCGAGGCCAGCAACTCATTGGCCAGCACGCGCATGTGTTGTGGATTGTTCTGGAACTTGACCACGTAGATATGCCCGTCCGCGCCCAGCATCAACTGGCCCTGCGCGCCGCCCCGCATGCGCCGGATCTGCTGTACCGCCAGAACCGCCACTTTATTTACCGCCCTTCGTTCGCTTGTACCTGAGTGCTTGCTCGCATTCTAACCGGTATAGGGGCCGGTGTGAGTGTGAACGCGTGATCCGCACCTATTCACACTCACACTCGCACTGATCACTGTTTTTCTCCCCGCCGCTCAAACCTTCTGGATCGTCAGCCCCGCTCGCTCCGCAATCATCCGCGCGATACGCTGCGACCGAAATAATGTGTTCGACGTGAAGCTCGCTCGGCTTCCGTCTTTTCCCAGAACGGTGTACTCCCGCACCTGACCCACACGCTTCTGCTGGACCGCAGCCACCTGCTCCCATGCCATGAACAGCTCACCCGGTTTCTTCTTCGTTCCCAGGTTGAAGTCCACGCCGCGCGCATCCAGCTTCACATGGAGGCCAAGCATGCGGGTGCCCCACTGCCACGCCCACGGACACGTCATGCACATCAGGAACCCACCAAGGATCCACTGCCCCGCGGCTATTGCTAACCGAAATGTGATGGCACGCACGGGAAACAGCAACGAGCCGCCCTCCAGCATCATGCACATTCCCAGAGGCACGGAGAGGATCCCGCAGACCATCGCCGTCCAGCAGAGGAATCTGGGGTTATGCAGGTCCACCGTCCTGGCGCGGTACGCGGCAGTCTCCGCAGTCACGCCTGCAGCCGGGCCACTCTGCATCTGTCGGGTCTGGCTTGAATTGGCCTGGCCTGGCTCGGGGAACTCGCTCGTGCTCATCGTTTGGCCTCCTCGGCACACGCCCGGCCTCTCGAACTCATGCTCCGCTGGAGAAAAAGGAAAAGAGACAGGTCAGAGGCTGGAAACTTAAAAAGCCAGAATGGAGTATGCATTCGCGCCCGTATAGAGGCAGCATACAGGAAGACGAATTCCCCTCCAGAGATCGAGCCGGCAGGGACTAGGTCCCCGCCGGCATCCGCCTCGCCTCTTCCTCACCGTCGAGCACGCGAAATACGCCGTCGGCAAGCGCCCGCAGCTCATCCTCGCCGGGATAAACATTGACCGGCGCAATCCACTCCACATATCTGCGCAGCCGAGCCACAACATGCTCCGAGTGCGCCATGCCTCCGGTCACGAGCACCGCATCCACTTTTCCTTCGAGCACCGCGGCCATGGCGCCGGCTTCTTTTGCAATTTGATAGATCATGGCTTCCCAAACCGCGGCTGCGTCCAGGTCGCCCGCCGCGGACTCGCGATCGCCAATATCCATGCGCCGTTCCACTTCTTTCAGATCACGAGTTCCCAGGTACGCATAGAGGCCGCCATCGCCGAAGACGTGCCGGTCGAGCTCCCCGGCGGTCATCGTGCCACTCAATTTGATGAGCGCGCGTACCGGCAGCGAGCCCGTGCGGTCCGGCCCGAACGGGCCCTCCTCGATAGAGTTGCTGTCGATCATGCGTCCTTCGCGATGCGCCGAGACCGTGATGCCGCTGCCCATGTGGATCACAATCAAACGCAGTGCCGCGTAGCTCCGATTCACCCCGTGCGCGTAACGCCTGGCCACAGCCTTGGTGTTCAGCGAGTGGCCGATATACGTTCGCTCGATCAGCGGCGAGCCCGAGAGCCGCGCGCAGGGCTGCCACTCGTCCGCCGTCACCGGGTCCACAATATAGGCACTGACGCCCGCCGCCCGGGCAAAGCGCAGGGCGAGCACCGCGCCCAGGTTCGAAGCGTGTTCGCCGCGTCGCGCCGCCGTGAGTTCCGCCACCATTACGTCGTCCACCAGGTAGGTGCCGCACTGCATCGGCGGCAGCATGCCGCCGCGCCCCGCCACCCCCGCCCAGTGCTCCGCACCTTGACCTTTTGGAGTGAATCCTGCCGCTGCCAGCGATTTCTCGATCAGTTCCGCGCGGTACTCCAGCCGGTCCAGCATGGGCCGCCCTTTGAACCGCTGAATCTCCTCGTCGCCATGATGAATGTTCTCGGTGAGCTCCTCGCCCGCGCGCGTAAAGATGCCGAATTTCGTCGAAGTGGTTCCGGGATTGATGGCCAGGACCCGGGCCGCCGCCCGATCCGCCGCGTTCGATGTTTTAGAGATCGCTTCAGGAACCACGGTCGTCTCTCCAGTGTGGGACGGTTCCCGAGTAGGTGTACGGATCCCGCACCGGAAAAGCAAATGCAGGTCCTTCGACTCGTCCGCCGCTTCTCTTCGCTCAGCGTCGCCCTCGCTCAGGATGACCGCGCGAGGGTTGAGTCTTGGATAAACCGACCCTGGAATCGTCCTAGAGTTTATCGTGGTCCCTCGGGTTTTGCGTGTGAGGCTGCCGTTTTTTCCCGCACCCCTTCCCTGTTACCATCAAATTTGCACTCGCCGTCCCGGCGGGCAAGTGGAATTCACCCAACCGAAAGAGGTAATTGTGGCAGACACCAAAAAAATCGCCGACAAGGCGGAACGCAAGAAGGTCAAGCGTACGGCGCGCAAAAAAGCAGCGCCCAAGGCCAAGCGCACCACTCCGCGCGGCTCGCTGAAGAAAAAAGTGAAGAAGATGGTCCGCGGCCAGAGCAAGCGGTAAGGGAAACAGCTCCTAGCTTCTAGCTCCTAGCTTCCAGCTCATCATGCTGGGGCAGGTGATCTCGTTTACACGAGACGAGCTAGCAGCCAGGAGTTAGTAGCTAATAGCTGCCTTGGGAGGCACGTCACTGCCCAGTCAACTGTTCGCCCGCAAATCGATCGACAAGCTGATTCGGGAGTCGGAAGAACCCGAACACAGGCTGAAGAAAACTCTCGGCCCCTGGTCGCTCACCGCGCTCGGCATCGGCGCGGTCATCGGTTCAGGCATCTTCACCGTCATCGGTACGGCCATCTCCGGCGAGCAGTTTGACACCACCAGCATGGTGAACACGCCGCTGGCGAGCTACATCATCACCCACACCGCGCTCGCCGGCCGGCCCGGAGCCGGACCGGCCATCGCGATCTCCATGATCCTGGTGGCTTTTGTCTGCGCGCTCACCGGCCTTTGTTACGCCGAGCTCGCGTCGATGATTCCGATTGCCGGTTCGGCTTACACCTACACCTACGCCACCCTCGGCGAGCTCATCGCCTGGATCATCGGCTGGGATCTGATTCTGGAATACGCCGGCTCCAACATGAGCGTAAGCGTGGGCTTTTCGGCGCACGTCGTCGACCTGCTCGACTGGCTCGGCCTCCATCCCTTTGGCAATATGTGGGGATCGGACACATACCATCCCGCATTCCTGCAGAATCCGTACGGCTGGATCGGACATCACCCCTGGATGTGTTGGCTTTCGCCGGCGTATCTTCCGGAAGGCCTGCAGGATCTGGCCGGCAACACCATTTACAAATCCGGCTGGCATTTCGGCTTCAACATTCCCGCCTTCCTCATCGTGCTCATCCTCACCGTGATTCTGGTGCGCGGCATCCGCGAGTCGGCCTCCACCAACAATATGATGGTGACCTTTAAGCTGATCGCCATCCTCATCTTCATCTTTGCCGCCATCGGCTTCATTCATCCCAGTTACTGGCATCCCTTTATGCCCAACGGATGGTCGGGCGTGCTCACCGGCGGCTCCATCATCTTCTTCACCTACATCGGCTTCGATTCCGTTTCCACCGCGGCTGAGGAGTGCAACAACCCGCAGCGCGATCTTCCCATCGGCATCATCGCCACGCTGGTGGTCTGCACGGTACTTTACGTTTCTGTCGCCATCTGTTTAACGGGATTAGTCCCGTGGCAGTCGATGGTTGGCGACGCGGCTCCCGTGGTGAACGCGCTCAAGAAACTCTCGCTTCTGCCCGGCGGCCATTCGCTTTATTGGATTCGCCTTGTCGTCCTGCTGGGCGCGCTCATGGGTATGATCTCCTCGATCCTCGTCTACCAGATCGGCCAGTCGCGCGTATGGTTTTCAATGTCCCGCGACGGCCTGCTACCTAAGGTCTTCTCCAACGTGCATCCGCTCTTCCGCACTCCCGCTTTTTCTACATGGGTCGCCGGCTTTTTGGTCGCCATTCCTTCAGGCCTCTTCGACATCGGCACCCTCGCTGATCTTTCGAACATCGGCACTCTCTTCGCCTTCGTGCTCGTCTCCATCGGCGTCATCGTGCTGCGCTATCGTGAGCCCGAACGCCGTCGCGGTTTCGTCGTCCCAGGCGGGCCCGTTATTCCGGCACTCAGCGTCATCTTTTGCTTCCTGCTGATGGCCGGACTGCCCATCATCACCTGGTACCGCTTCGTCATCTGGCTCGTGATTGGTCTTTTCATTTACTTCCTCTACAGCCGTCACCGCTCCGAGTTTGCCCGGCCCCGGTAGACGTGCGGAGTTCCCATGAAGAACTGGCAAAAAGCCCTCATCATTACGCTGATCACGCTTACTATCGGCGGCATTTATCTGCTCATCGTCTTCGAAAAGCGCCGCAATCCCGGCGTCGCTCCCCAGGCCAATCCCGGGCAGACGCTTACGCCCGACGACGTCGCCGTGGTCCGCATGATGTTCCCCACCTCCTTCGACGACGTACTGAAGCTCCAGAACACCAGCGTCTGGATGAAGAACGGTTACACCATGCCGTACTTCCCATTCGAAGCCGGCCGCATCGACTTTACGAAATCCGCCGGCGTCATTCCCTCCGCGCAGCGGCTCGACATCAAGAAAGTCATCAAGGCCACAACGCCCGCCGCAGTCGACGACGGCATCTCGCACGGCAGCCGCCAGGCTTTCGCGGTGTTCGCGCTGCCCGGTAGCGCAAGCCTCTACGCCACCGCCATCGGCGTCATTGACGGCAGCCAGGAAGAGTACTTCAGCGACATCCTTTTCTTTTACGACGATCCCCACACCATCTATGACAACTGGCCCGAGAATGTGTGGGCCGCCATCGACGCGCACCAGGTTCTTGCCGGCATGAGCGAGTTGCAGACGCGCATGTCCATCGGCCAGAAAACACAATCGGATGGCTCTTCGGAGGGCAACCGTACCGTCACCTACGATCAGGCCGGCAAACAGTGGACCATCACCTTCGTCGACAACAAGGCCACCTCCATCAAGAGTCCTTAGCCCCAGCAGGCAAGGCCCCCTCGGGAATCGACCAGGGTGAGTATAAAACTCGCCTTATTGTCCGGACTGTGACGCGCCGCCCAATATCAGGCTGTACTTGCCCGTGTTAATGACGTTCAGGATCGTGGTCCCACCCAGTTTGTCTGTTTCCACTCCGGCGTTGTTCTTGCTTTCAACCATCTTTGCCGAAAACGTGACCACGGTCTTTTTATTCTGCAACAGCGACGCCTGAACGTTCGACCCGGAACCTGTCCATGTCAGTTGGTACTGGCCGGCAGGAAGCTGCGTCGATCCGACCTGCACATTCTGCGGAATATCTACGGTTGGGGCTCTGCTTCCGGCAAATGCCGGCACAGCAAAGAGAACGAGCATCAATACAAAACCGAATGAACGCTTCATTTGAATCTCCTCAATTGCCTCGGGTATTTTTTCGCCGCATGAGGCATTAAGACGATTACATTACGATGCGCTGATTTTGAACCTTAAGAATTCTTAAGAAGCAGGCTGGCTTCGAACCGTCGCAGTTCCAAGAAATTGCGAAGCTGCCGATCCTGAAAAGATCACGTCGCATCATTTGGGTACGGGCGCCGTGCAAAGTGGGATCATGATTTTTACGCGGAGGCCGGGTGATGCGTTCTCTGCGGTAATCGTACCGTGATGCACCTGCACGGCCTGTTTCGCGATGGACAAGCCGAGTCCCGATCCACCACTCGTCGCATCGCGCGCTTCGTCAACCCGGACAAATGGATCGAAGATTCGTGCCAGCGCGTCCTCAGGAACGCCCGGGCCAAAATCGCGGACCGCAATCGCCGCGGCGCGGGAGTCTTCAGCCTGGGAGGCTTCGATGTTGGAATGCTCCGGCGCATAGCGAATCGCATTGCGCAGCACATTTTCCACGGCGCGCCGCAGTAGTTCACGATTGCCCATCACCTGACCTGAGAAATGGCCATTCACCGCGATGCGGCAGCCGCGCATCTCGGCTTCCACCTGGCAATCGCCGATCACTTCATCCATGATGTCCGCGACGCGCACGATCTCGGCATCCTCGACGGCAGGGCCACTTGCGATGAAGTTGATTTCCACGATGTCGGCCACCAGGGAGGCGATCCGGTCCACGTCCCTCTCGATGCGATCAAGCGCCGACTTGCTGTCCGCGGAGGTTCTGGCCAGTCTGACGGCAAACTTCAGCCGGGCAAGAGGCGATCGAAGCTCGTGCGATATATCTCCAAGAAGCCTTCGTTCACTCACAATCAGCCGTTCGAGGCGCTCGGCCATCAGATCGAATGAGCGTCCGAGCTGCCCGATTTCATCCTGACGTTTGCTATTCACGCGAACCGAGAGGTTACCCTGCCCGAAGAGCGCAATCGAAGCCGCGATTCTGCGGATAGGCGACACTACGCCTACTGAAGCCAGCCAGCACAGAACCAAGGTGGCGCCGATGACCAGGAAATAGTAAGAAACGTCCAGATATGCGGCCACCCGTCAGACAGGCCCATGTTGACAATCCAATACTGCCCGTCCGGTGACCGCTGAGCTTTGATGTAATAGCCGTTCGCATGGGTACGCCATTCCGTGCGTGGAGCGGGGGGCAACAACTCGGCCCGATTTTCGCCGGTCAGCACATCCACGCCTTTTGCGTCGAGTAAATAATGCGTCGATCCTACAAAGACGCGATCCAGCCGGATCAAATAGGCTTTCAGCGCCTGCAGGCCGCCGCTCGCCAATGCTCCACGCGCACTCTCCAGCTCCAATTCGTCGATACGCTCGAAGGCGGGGTCGATGGACTTCCTCTGCACGCGATTCGCGATGGCCGTGAAACACGAGGAATGAAAGTGACAGCGTGATTACCATCGCCAGCAGAACGCCGTAATAGAGGGACCTCAAGGGCAATGGCTTCAGCCGCTCCGGCAAATACATAACCAACTCCCCTCACTGCGCGGATAACGTTTCAATCGGCTTCGAGCATTTACGCAAATGGCTAACGTGCACATCGAGAAAGCGATCATAAGGCGTTGCTTCTCGCTCGAAGAGGGCCGCTGTGATTTCCTCTCGGAGACACGGCCCGCCGAGCTCATAGATATCCAGCTGCATTGAAGTCCACGGGAGTCAGTTCCACGGCCGAGCCCGCAACCCGCACCTCGCGTGTGCCAGTTGAGCTGAATATTGCCGATGGTCAAAACGGCGCGGCCCTTCCAGCCGGCGGCATCGGTCCGGCGCAGCACAGCCCGGATCCGCGCCAGCAGTTCATCGGATCGAAGGGCTGGAAGATATCGTCAGCTCCTATTCAATCCCAGTATCCGGTCCTGCCGGTACCCCGTTTCATCGCGCATTGCCTTCCGGCTACACTAAAAATGTGACCTCGATTCAGGCATTCATCCGCCGCCTTCCCAAGGCCGAGCTGCATCTGCATCTCGAAGGGACGATTCTGCCTGCAACGCTGGTGGAGCTTAGCGCGCACCATGATGCCAAGCCATTGACCCTCCGCGAAGCGAAATCTCTCTATCGCTTCACGGATTTTACCGAGTTCATTGAGTGCTTCAAGGCCGTTACGCGACGCCTGAAAGACCCCGAAGATTACGAGCTGGCGGCATGGCGCATGATGCAGCGCCTGCACGCCCAGGGCGTGGTCCATGCCGAGGTCTACATCTCCGTTGGCGTCATCTACATGTGGCGCAACTTCGATCCGCGCGCCTTTGAGCCCATCTTTGAAGCCCTGGAACGCGCCCGCGAGTGTGCCGCCCGGGAACTGAACCTCTCGCTCTACTGGATCTTCGACGCCGTCCGCCATTTCACCGTGGAGGAAGCCGAGCGCGTCTTCCGTAAGGCCGCCGAGCTGCGTCCGCACTACCCCTCCATCGTCGGCATCGGCCTGGGCGGCGACGAGCGCCGCACCGGCTCGGCGCCATTTCACGCGCTTTACGCTGAAGCTGCACGGGCCGGTCTGCGCCTGACCAACCACGCCGGCGAAACCACCGGTCCCGAGGCCATCTGGGAAGCGCTTGCCATCGGCTCCGAGCGCATCGGCCACGCCGTTTCCGCCATCCAGGATGAGAATCTACTCCAAAACCTGAAGGTGCGGGGAGCACCGCTGGAATTGAACCCTACTTCCAATGTCCGCACCGGCGTCTGCCCCTCCTTCGCCGCCCACCCCCTGCGTACATACTTCGATCGCGGCCTCATGGTCACGCTCAACTCCGACGATCCCGCCTTCTTCGGCTCCGATCTTGCGAACGAGTTCCTTCTGGCCCACACACAGCAAGGCTTTAGCCGCGAAGAACTGCGCCGGCTGGCCGCCAATTCCATTCAGGCCAGCTTTCTTCCCAAAGCCGAAAAGGACGTATGGCTGGCCCGAATTAACACTTTCGAGTGAGTAGCACCCACTTTTTCCGCATTGCCCCCGCCTGCCAACGAGGCATAATCTGCGGTATTATGGTGTGTCAGGAGGCTATTCTCGATGTCCATGGAAGTCGACTCCCTTATACCCGTTGAAGAGACTCCCGTCGAGGAAAAGCCGGGATCGACCGCTCTGCGGGTGATTACCTGGTTCTCTGTGGGAATGGCAGTTGCCGCGCTCGGCATTTTTGTCGGCGCTGAGTTGCGCAGCCGCTACCGCTTCAAGAAGCGCACACCCTACGATTTCTACTCGAACGCCGGCGAGCAGCAGCCTGGAGAATTCGGCGTCGGCATCTAAGACGCTGCTGTCAGATTCGTCTCACGCGATGCCGCCTGCGGGCGGCATCGTTGCGTTTGGACGAAGCTCTCCGTTGCCGGGCGTTGTGCGCCGCTTGTTCAGCGCGACGCGTGCTTCACAAGACGCATCTTCCACTTGTCGGGATTGGGATTCAATGGAAACACCATCACCGTGCCCGGCGGCGCGGCATCAAAGCTGCGGACGTAATCGGCGAAGTGAAGGTCGGTCATCGCCGGGTGCACCCAGGTGAAGACAGCGCCGATCGACGCCACGCACAAAAGCAGGATCGAAATCGCCTTCGCGACTTGGGCTCCGCTCCAAGCCGACCAGCACATCGCCCACAAAAAGGCCAGCGATGGAATCACCCAGTAGCGAATATCGCTCGTCTCCATCATCATCTGCCACACCGTTATTCCCTTGGGAGGAAATACCGTGGGGCGGGTCAGCGAGATGGTAAGCAGAAGGGCGGTGAACAAAAGGAAGTACTTCATCGGCGCTTCCGACTTCACGGCGCAGGCGATGATGATGGCGAGGCCGGTAACGGCGGTGCAGAGGAGAAAAATAACTCCGCCGGTGCTGGTCATTGGCCCGAAACCGTTGCGGCCCACCAGCGCACCGAGGAAGATATTTCCGCTGAGAATGCGCATGAGCAACATGGGGCTCGCGCCAAGCTTCGTGAGCTGACGGCCACCGGGATCGAGAATGAACAACGCGCACATGTGAGCCGCGCCACATGCGGCAAGGATGCCGCACTGCACCCAACGCCAACGCTCGCGACGTTTCCAGGCCAGAATCGCGGCCACCGGAAGAATCGCGATGCAGATGGGTCCTGTGAGTCCGGCGAGAAGCAGGTAGATGAATTCGAGAACCCGCGCCACAGTGCCCCTGGGCACCGCGGCCACCACAAGCAGAATCGCGCCCAGGGCCATGGGCCATTGGGCACAGTTGCTGCCGTAAGCGATCTCCGTGCAATCGGGCATGGCCAGGTAAGCCAAGGCCAGGAGGGCGCGAAAACCGAGGCTGCCCCAAGCCGAGGAGCGGTGACTGAGCAGGAAGTTCACCGGCAGGGCAAGCAACATGAACTGGAAGATGGTGAGCACCAGCGGCGCGACGCCCAATGGCACAAGCTGGGCGAAGGAGGCGCCGATGCGCGGCACCGTTTGGAAGATGCCGGAAAAGGGCAGAAAGAGCGCATGCCACCAGCCGAGGTTATACGCATCCGGATACCAGACCTTGCCGTCCTCGGCGGCGAACTGCGCATGAAAGATGGCGTCCGGCTGGCGGGAGGCGAGGATGATCAAGACCAGCAGAAAGACCACCACCTGCAGCCAGAAAGGAAGGCCGCTCTCAAGAGCCCCGAGAACTGCCTGCATCGGCTCCGCCGTTCTGGAACTTGCTCCACTCGCGACGCTCATGCGATTCGTCCGTAATACTTTTCAGTGATTTTTCTTCCTGTGGCCTCGAAGCGCGGCACGCGGCGAATTCCCGTCTTGTGCCCGACAAAACTCGCCGTCGTCGCCAGCACTCCCAATCCGTACTGCACGCTGCGCTTGAAATTGATCGAGGATGCTTCTTCAAAATATTTAGTGGGACACGAAATCTCGCCGATCTTGAAGCCGAACATCACCGCCTGCGCAATCATCTGGTTGTCGAAGACGAAGTCGTCGGAGTTTTCCAGCAGCGGAAGCGCTTGCAGCAACTCACGCGAAAAAGCCCGAAACCCGGTATGGTACTCCGACAGCTTCACACCCAGAAAGAGATTTTGAAACGCCGTCAGCAGCCGGTTTGAAATGTACTTGTAGCGCGGCATGCCGCCTTTGAGCGCGCCGCCGCCCAGGATTCTCGACGCCAGAACCATGTCGTAGACGCCGCTGGCCACCATGCTCGCCATCGCCGGAACCAGCAGTGGCGTGTATTGGTAATCGGGATGCACCATCACCACAACGTCAGCACCCGCCGCCAGCGCCTCGCGATAGCAGGTCTGCTGATTGCGTCCGTAGCCGTAATTGGCGTCATGGATAAACGTCTGCACGCCCAATTTGCGTGACAGCTCCGCGGTTTTGTCTTTGCTGGAGTCGTCGACCAGGATCTTGATGTCCACCACGTCCGACAATTCCCGCACGGTTTGTTCCAGCGTCCTCTCAGCGTTATACGCCGGCATCACCACTGCGACCCGCTTTCCGCTGATCATGGTTTGGACTCCTGTACCGTATACGGCGAAATTTTCGCCGGTATCGCATCGGGCTCGACGAGCCAAACTTGTCGGTCCTTGTAGTAATGCATCAACTCTAAATTGTTTGCGGTATCCATCTCCCGCGCCCACACGACTTTGGAACCATCGATGTCAGCAAAGTTATAGACCCACTCGTCGAGCGGATAATGGTCGGGGCTATAACGGACGATGGCCAATTGGCCGCCCGGTAGTTGTTCCAGACGCGCCTCGATTTGCGCTCGCTCCGTGCCGAAATGCTCCGGGCCGAACCAGGTGAAGTTCCAGTTGCTCGGCGGCCACTCCGGAGGCGCCATGCCAAGCGGTTGCGCGAATACCCGTAATCCCGCCAGCAAAAAGCACGAGACCACCGTTAGCCGCACCAGCGCGAGGCCGGCGGGTCTGCCTTCGGGCTTCCACGCGCGCAGGTGACGCATGGCCTGGAGTCCGATGGCATAAAAGGCGGCGGCGAGGGGCGCGACATAGTGCGGCAGCAGAAAGTTTTCAATGATCAGCCCCGCCGCCAGGATCAGCACGCACACAATCAGCAACCGGATTCGCCGATCCCGAAAGATCCGCGGCGCCATGAGTAATGGAATTAGCAGTGTGAAGCCGGCGTAGAACAATACCGTAAATCCGGCCTTCTCCAACGTGTACTTCACAAAGCCGTTCGGCGAGTGAAGTTGTTTGTAAAAGCCCATCTCACCTTTTTCGTAGAAGCTCCGCATCGCCGGGTGACGGTAGTCGGGCTCGGGGCGCGGCTTTTGCCAAATATAGTAAGGAGCAATGGCGTAGGTTTGGCGGTCGACGGTGTATGGAAGCGTCGCCGGGCTCCCAAAGGCCTTGAGATCGTAGTATGCGAGCCAAGCGCCGGCAGCGACAACGAGCAAGAGCGGAACCGCGGCGCGGCGCGCGAGCACGATCGGCTGCGGTCGGTTCTTACCTTTCCATGCCCAGCGGCCGAGCACCACCGCGACCGGCAGGCAGAGCAAGAAACCTTCGTAAGGGCGAGTTAGACCCAGTACCGCAACTCCGAGGGCCATCAGGAGCCCGTAACGAAATCGCGCGGTCCGCATCAGCCGCGGCAGTCCCCCCAGCACCAGCGCTCCGCCCAGCGCGGCCAGTGAACCGCCGGTGTGGTAGGTGTTGATCCAGTCCGAGAATACTCCCAGGCGCAGCACCGCGATCACTCCGCCCAGCAAGGCCCAGCCCGGCGGCAGCCAAGCCTGCAGCATCCACGTCAATCCTGCGCACGCCAAACCACTCATCAGAAGCAGGGCAAACCACGGATTTCTGAAGAAAATCGTTCCGGCCGCCAACAGCAGTCCCTGGCCAGGAAAGTACATCGATTGGTAGGTAGGCAGCATCGTGATATGGATGCTCTCGAAGTGCGTCCACATGTCAGGCGTGGGATTCGCCAGCCGCCCATGAACGAATGTGTCCGCAGCCAGGAGAAAACTGAAATCATCGGGAACGAAAGGCAGTGGCACCGGAGACAGAGGCAGAATCGCCAGGCGCAGCAGAATAACACTCAGGCCCACGGTCACAACCGCCGCAATCTTCCGGTGCGCCAGCTTCGCGAAACTCCGCTCGATGAGGGTGAAGACCTTGGCGCCTATCCGCGGCCATGCAAACGCCGTCGCTGCAGTCAGGGCAGTCGCGCCGCATTCGATGATCAGCAGAGTCGGGTTGGCTTGATTTGCAGAAGGCAGCAGCATATCGGTCCAGTTTCGCTCCAGCGGAATTTCGCGAAAAATGCGAGGATCACCGCGATTCTACGGCATCGACATGCGCTCGCCGGTCCCGGACTTAGCCCCCCGAACCCCTCTCGTCACCTTGGAATCAAGCCCTAAATGGAAATCAAGCTCTAACGCAGGAAAGGCTGGATGCTTGCGGTGAACCTGCTCGCATCCAGCCTCTCTCGAAATCACGATCTATGGAAGATTTATAGCCCGGTCCAGGTTCGAATTCGTCCAATACGTTCTAAGGCGTGCTTCTAAGATAAGTCGCGCTTCGAGCTATGCAAGCGATGAGCTCACGTGCGTGAAGACGGTCGTCACCGCAGTGGCAACTTTATTCACACCCGAGATGGCTCCTAGTGCAATCAGGCAAACCAGCAAAGCGTACTCCACCAGATCCTGACCCTTTTCGCTGCGTTGCAGGTCTTGCAGTACCAACCAAACTCTTAGTAATACGTTGCTCATTTCAACTCTCCACTTGGATTTTCGCGTTCAACTTATTCCCAGAGCCGCTCTCCAGGCGTGCGGAGCGATATCTTGCAACAGCTGCGTCTGATGATCCGCAGATAAGGGCAAAGATCATCCCAGAAAAGCTCTCGCCGTTCGCGTCTCCCTGGCTTGCGATGTTCTTCAGGCTTCAGGAAACCTGACCCTTGGGGGAGAAAATGAGGCCCGCGTTGCTCCGCTTTGACGTTCAGTCCCGCCCGCTGCTCCGGAAATCCCGTGAGCATTGCGCGGTCCATCCGGCTATGCGAGCGAACTGCTGATATTCGCAAATGTGGTGTTTACCGCGCTTGCGATGCCGTTTATGCCGGAAATGAGAGACAGCGAAATCAACGCCATCATCAGCGCGTACTCGATCAGATCCTGACCTCGTTCGTCTGTCTGCAGGTCATCGAGCCGTAGATAAATCTTTAAAAACATGTTGTTCATTTTTGTACCCTCTATCGGTGAATGACCGGCCACGGCCGGGTAAGGCATATTCGTGCCTTGCTTTCACGATCTCTCGTGTCGTTCACTGACAAGGCAAGAGAAGCTCCAAAACTGTGGCCCGGAGTTCTCTCTGTTTCTTCCTGGTGGCCGATGCAGGTTCGTTCACCGGAATGGATAGCTCTTTACGAGGAGAATGCGAAAACCCTGCCCGCAGGCAGGTCCGTACTCTCCCCAGGAAGAGGCTGAGGTGCTGGGTTGCGTCGTTCTTTCCGGAAATTACTTTCCGGGTGGGCTTATGCGAGTGACGAGCTGATGTTCGAGAACACGCTGTTCACGGCCGATGCGACATTGTTGACACCGGAAACGCACACGAGTGCGATCAAGGCGACAAGCAATGCATACTCCACCAGGTCCTGACCTTCTTCACCGTTCTTCAGGCTCTGGAATTTCACGTACAAATTCAGAAGTGTGTTGCGCATGTCGTTATTCTCCCTTTCGGTGATATTCCGGCCCGAGCCGGCGTGCTTGCTTCCACGAAGTCTCGCGACTCTCAATAGGACAAGAACTGGTGAGTAGGATTCGACGAGTCCGCAGGCTCTAGTTGTCCGCCTGCATCATCGTTGCTCAGCCTTCGAGCGCTTGACTTAACAAGAAGGGCACAGTTCGGCAGTTTGCCGGTCTGTACCCTTCCGCTAAGAGCTGAGGTCCTGGGTGCGATGTACTGCCAGGAGTTACGCCAGTGAAGAGCTGATGTTCGTGAATACGGTGGTAACCGCGGTGGCAACCTTGTTGACGCCGGTGATGGCGGCCAAAGCGATCAGGCACACGAGAAGGGCGTACTCGACCAGGTCCTGACCTTCTTCGCGGTTCATCAGGTTCTGCAACTTCACATACGCTGCCAGAAATAGGTTGTTCATTTTTGATCCTCTCAGATTTGTTGTCCCCAGCCTCAGCCGGGCACCCACCTTAATGCATCTGGCGTGCCAATCTCGGACACGGCAGCTTTTTCTTTAAAATCAATGAACTAGAAAAATCTTACCCCCAATTCAAGTCGATTCGTGTATACGCCTGTTTACAACCTTGGCTCCACAGACCGGCGCCGTATACATATCCCTCGGCAATTGCCACCGTGATTTTGATCCATGGCGCCGGATGCCTTCGCTCTTCCTTCGTCGTTCGCGGCACGCCTCCCACTCTTTTCTCGCTTGATCCGGCACTCGCAACCCTGCGTCTCGGCCTCTAAATTCATGCCGTAGAATAACCTCCATGGTTGGCAAGCTCGATCCTCCAGCGGCGCCAGAACGCAGCGATCTGGCGGACTTCTCGATTGTGCTGGTGGTGGGGCTCGCGCTTACCCTCGCTGTCTTCTTCTTCGCGATTCAAGTCTTCGGAAACACGGCCGGCTCCCGCAGTCAGGGCGGTGCCCGCGACTTCGTCTCCTACTGGGCCACAGGGCACCAGCTGGTCCAGCACGCCAATCCCTACGACCGCGGCGCTATTTCGGCGCTGGAACACGCCGAAGGCCTTGACGTTCGCGCCGTACTCATCATGCGCAACCCGCCCTGGGCGTTGCCGCTCGCCTACCCGCTCGGATTTCTCGGCCTGCGCGTGGCGGCGATCCTCTGGTCCCTGCTGCTCCTCGGCTGCCTGCTACTCTCCGTCCGCATCGTTCGCCAGTTGTATGGATCTCCTTCGAATCGTCTCCACTGGCTGGCTCTGGCCTTTACGCCAGCCTTGATCTGCCTCACCATGGGCCAGACCGCGCTCTTCGCTTTGCTAGGGCTGGCGCTGTTCTTGCGCTGGCATGGCTCCCAGCCATTTCTCGCCGGAGCCGCTCTGTGGCTCTGTGCCCTCAAGCCGCATCTCTTTCTGCCCTTTGTCGCGGCCCTGGCCGCCTGGATCATCTTCTCGCGCGCCTGGAAAGTGCTGGCCGGCGCTGTCGCGGCTCTCGCGCTCTCGAGCGCCATCGCGACTTTAATCGACCCGCACGCCTGGCTCGACTACACCGCCCTGATGCGTTCGCCGGCCGTCGAAAATGAGTTCATCCCCTGCCTTGCGAGCGCCATCCGTCAGTGGGTCGATCCCGGGGCAACCTGGCTCCAGTACCTGCCCGCCGCGCTCTGCTGCGTCTGGGCCCTCTTCTACTTCTGGCGTCGTCGCGCCGCCTGGGACTGGAAGACCCACGGCAGCCTCCTGATGCTGGTCTCTCTTGTCGCCGCGCCTTACTGCTGGCTCTACGATCAGTGCCTGGCCATTCCGGCGCTGCTTGACGGCGCTTACACCACCCGCTCCCGCAATCTGCTGGCCCTACTGGCGCTGGCCATCCTCGTCATGGATATTGAAATCTGCGCCGTCCGCGTGCTCTCGCCTCTCTATCTTTGGACCGCCCCGGCCTGGCTCGCCTGGTATCTCTTCGCCACCGCGCGCAAACGCGCGAGCTCGCTCGCCAGTTAGCCTTCTTGATCCTTGCTCCCTCGCTCCCTTGCTCCCTGTCTTTATAATTGCCGTGGAAAGGCGCTCCCACCTTGAAGATTCTGCGCGACGTCACTGCAATTTTGATCGCGATCGCGTGCGCCATGGCGGTCCTCTACACCGTCCTCTATCTCAGTCTCCTGCCCGTGAATCGCCACAACGTAGCCAACCGCGACTTCATCGTCTACTGGGCCACCGGCCAGCAACTGGTGCATCACGGAAATCCTTACGATGCGGCCGCGGTGAGCCATATCGAGAGCGGCGCCGGATTCCAGGGCGGCGCCTCCTATTACATGCGCAACGCTCCCTGGGCTCTGCCGCTGGCTTTTCCCCTGGGCTACGTCAGCCCCATGGCCGCTGCCCTTCCCTGGTCGCTGCTCATGCTGGGCCTCCTCATCGCCTCAGTGCGAATTCTCTGGAAACTGTTCGGCTCGCGCGGAGAACACCTCGACTGGCTCGGCTACTGCTTTCCTCCGGCCCTCTATTGCGTGATCCTCGGCCAGACCTCCATCTTCCTGCTCTTCGGATTCACGCTCTTTCTTCGATTCTGGAAGTCCCGCCCCTTCGCAGCCGGCGCGGCGCTCTGGTTCTGCACCGTCAAGCCGCATCTATTCCTTCCTTTTGCCGTGGTCCTGCTGGTCTGGATCTTTGTCGCGCGCGCCTGGCGCATTCTGGCTGGCGCCGCTGCGGCCTTTGCTGCCGGCGCACTGGTCACCACCTGGATCGACCCGCAGGCCTGGAGCCAGTACGCATATTACATGCGCACTTCCGTCGTCACGCACGAGTTCACCCCCTGTCTCGGGGATCTCTTGCGCGATGCCGTTCATCCTGCCTGGGAGTGGCTCGCTTTTGTGCCGGCGATCCTCGGCTGCCTCTGGGCCCTGGCATATTTCTGGCCACGCCGTCATGCCTGGGATTGGCTTGAACAGGGCAGCTTGCTTGTGCTCGTCTCGCTGCTGGTCGCGCCCTTCGGCTGGATCTTCGATCAGTCGCTGGCTCTGCCGGCCGTACTCTGGGGCGTCTCGCGAACCTCGTCCCAGCTTCTGCTCTCGGCGCTGGCGCTGATCTACATATTGGTTGAAATCCAGTCGAATCGCTTCGAACTGCACTCTGCCACGTATCTTCTTACCGCACTGGCATGGCTCATCTGGTATCTCTTCGCGCGCGCAAGTTCGCGCAAAGTTGCAGCGCAGGTTCCCGTTGTCTCTGTTTGATTGCGAGAGCTACTCGCTGCGGGCCGCAGCAGGCTCGATCTCCATGGTGTCGCCGCGTACCGTACGCGTCGCCGCAGCCGTGCCGGCCGGCAGCTCCAGCACGCTATACGCCGCAAAGCATGCCGACATGCGCCACGCTCCCACGCTGTGGCGCACCTTCCTCACTTTGAGCTTGCGGTCCAGGTAAACAAGATCGATGGGAAAGCGCATGAAGAAGGTATGCACTGATTCGCAGGGCGCGATCCACAACCCCTCGCCCGGCAAAAGGCTTTCCCGGCCCAGCAAGCCCTTTTTACGTGTGGCTCCAGTGTGCGCTTTGGTCAGCTGTGTGGCCAGCACCGTACCGCGCGTCACGTTGTGAACTTTCTGGGGTCCTTCCGGCGCGGCGGGGCGCGGAGCGAACCACTCCCGCACCGCCTTGGCCGTACTATGCAACGGACTCATCCGGTTGTCTCAGCTGTCTGCGCCGTCCGGCCGCGGCACAAGCCCTACGGCGGTGTAGTGCCCGTAGAAGTGCTCGTGGAATTTGAGCCGGCGCCGCTATTGATTGGCGCTCCCGCAGTACCGAATCCGCCCGTCCCCGATTCAACGATCAGCGGCTTCTCCGGTTTCATGCTTTGGATCAGCGTCTCCACCGGAATCGCCGGAGCAGGAGGCGGCAACGTGTTATCCGCCGTCTTCTCGTCCGGCTGGTGCATGGGGATGTTCGAATTGGGCGGAATGAAGTTCGGGTCCGGGAACTTCAGGTTCGGTATCGTCGTTCCCGCCGGCAGCGGAGAGACAACCTCCGGCGTCACCAGGACGATCAATTCAGTATCGTTCTTGGTTTTGATCTCCGATTGGAACAGCTTGCCGATGATCGGAATATCGCCGAGGAACGGAATCTTCTGGAAAGTGTCGGTGATGTTCTTGTCGAGCAGGCCGCCAATAATAAAGGTCTGGCCGTCTTTCAGCTCGACTTCGGTATTGACCTTTTGCGTGGTGATGCCCGGCACTTGAAAGCCCGAGATCTCCACTTCGTTGGTATAGTCCAGTGCGCTCACTTCCGGCGCCACCTGCAGCTGGATTGTGCCCCGCGGAGTGATGGTGGGAATGAAGTTTAAGCGGATGCCGTAATCCTTGAATTCGATGCTGACCGCGGCCGTCCCACCTGATGTGCCAGATACCACTGGATACGGGAACGATCCGCCCGCGAGAAAGCTGGCTTCCTTGCCGTCGGTTGCCATCAGGTTCGGCTCCGCCAGCACCTCCGCCACGCCCTTCTCTTCCATGGCATGTATGTCAGCGCCCACGTTCAGCCCGGGGAAGAAGGCAAAGATATTTCCTTCCTGGCTGAACGAGGCTTGGCCGGCCGATCCCGTGATTCCTCCCGAACTCGATGAACTGCCGCTGCCCGAAACTGTCGGCGGCGTCAGCTGGCCTGTCGTCACACCGCCAAGGGCATTTCCCAGTCCGAGATTGAAGAGGTTGACGCCCAGCGTCAGGGCCTTGTTGCGATCCACGCTGACAAAGCGCACCTTGAGCAGAATCTGCGGATCCGACTTGGGCACATTCACGTCCAGCAGGTTCACCACCTTGCCGCCTGTCGACGCAATCTGTACCGCGCGCGCCGAGCTGGTCAAATCGTTCACCGTGCCGCGCAGAAAGACGCTGTTGTTGCTGTAGCTCACTTTGATGGCTTCGCCCGGCAGTTCGGTTCTCAGCTCGCGCCGGATGGCATCCAGGTTGTCGCCTATCAGTCCTACGTTGGGCCGCACCGTCACATTGAAGAACTGCCGTCCGCCATGAATATCCCAGATAATCAGGCTGGTCATGCCCAGCCCTTTGCCGGTGATCATGATTTCGGTGGGGCTGATTGCCGTGGCTTCCGCAACGTCGCCTGTGCCCACTGCCACTTGCTTGATCGGCTGCGCACAGTCCACCAGCACGGCTTTGCCCACCTCCACGTTCAGTTCATTCGTGGAGTCTCCGAACCTGTCTGCCGCTGCCGGTGAGGTAGACTGCGCGGGCTGAGGCTGTGCCTGAGCCCGTACCACCTGCCCGGTGCAGAGTGCCGCGATCAACGCGCCGCAAAATGCGATGGTGATACCAGTCGTCGATCTCAATGCTGACCCTCGGGTGCTGCGAATTTCTCTTCAGAAGTCTTTGAGCCGTTGCTGACGGTGATGGAATAGGTCTTCGGCGCCGGCTTGCCCCCGCCCGTTGCATGCCGCGGCGCGACTGCCGGAGCCGGTGCCGTGCCCGTAAAGATGTTGTTCATCGCCGTGGGCGGTACCTTGGCAATCTGCGTGTCCAGCGGATTGCGCAGTACCAGTTGAATCTTCAGCGAGTTGCTGGCCAGGCTCAGCGTCTCAGCCTGCTCCGGAGTCACCAGCAGATTCACCACCTGCACCTGCTGCGGTTTGCCTTCTGCATCTTTCGTAATGTCGGTGCCCGCCGACAGAACTTCGATGTTCTGCAGAAGCGTCTGCGTCTCCATGGTTCCTGTGTTTGTGCCTCCCGTCGCGTTCGGAGGAATGCCTGAAACCAGAACGTCCACGCGCATGCCCGGAATCACGAATCCGGACACACCCACCACTTCATCCACCTTTACCGCGCACGCCCTCATGCCGTCGGGGATGGCTGGCGCCAAACCGCCGCCGGAACCGACGCCGGAAAGGCGGCTCTCGAGAATTGGTTCTCCCTGATAGATCTCTGAAATCACGCCGCGGCCTATCGCATCTTCGGGTTTCAGAATCGAGCCTTTGGGCGCTGAACCTGACATCGTGATGGTCGTCAGGTCGGCGGCCGTCAACACGGCTCCCAGGGGAATGTCCTTTGCCGCTGCTTCCACTCGCGTAGTTGCCGTCGGCTTTGAAGCCGCTACGCGCACGCCCACCAGGCGATAAACCAGCCACGCGCAGAATCCGGCGATGACGAATGCGATGAGCAGGATCGTTAGTAGTCTTCGATTCATCCTTACCCCGTTGGAGCTGGCGGATTGCCAACTCCGCCTTTCTCTATATGCCCATGTTTCGGGCCCGCCAACTTGCCGTCAATTCTGAAGGCCAAACCTTCGCCGCTTCTATCGAGGCGGGCAGTGCGGTTTCAGTGTAGTACTTCGCAACCTATCTCTTTCGGCGGGAATTGTCGATATTACTAAGGAGTACCAATATTAGTAAGGGGTATCAAAAGTACTATGGGTCCTGGCCCCGGAATGAGAGATGCTGGAAGTAGCATCGAAATCACCCGGGGGTCCTGTGGCGCGTTGCAGAGTCGTGTGCTGCCATTGCCGCTCGGGCTGCATCTCGTCCATCGCTGATTCCCGAGTCGGAGGCGCTTTTGGCTGATCCCGCGACAAACAGGGCAGACTCAGACACACTGGCATGGAAGACCCTTCAGGATCGAATTGACTTCGATGCGAAGCCGAGTGATACCCCAACGGAGAACGCTGTTCGTGTAGCTCCGGTGCTGGTGATGCCGTCCCGCGACATCACGCTGTTCGCAACTCTGCCCCCGCAAGGTCAGGGGCCGGGCACCTTCCTGGGCTCCATCCTCGTCCATGTCCTGGCTGCGGCCGTGGTCTGGTTCAGTCTTATCTACAAGCCCCCTGTCACGCGAGTGATTGAAGATCACCTTTCGGTGCGGCAGCTCGATCTGCGTTCGCCGGATGAGCAAATGGCGGAAGCAGCGCCGCGCATTCCCTACCCGAAACGGCATCCCGACACATCGGCGCGCGCGGGACTGAAACAGGACGCGCCGCCGCCTCCGCCCCCCGCGATGAAGGCCCAACCGGGCCCGCAAACCCTTATCCAGGCTGACCTGCTCAACCCCGTCACGATGCCGCAGATCATTCCTGTGCCGCAAGTGGTCATCTGGTCGCCAAGCAAGACCACTGTGAAAAAAATCACTCCGCCTTTGCCGGAAAAACCCACAGCCGCCAATGTCATTCCCTCGCTCGAGCGGCCCAATGAGGAACTCAACCTCGCCGACGTCAACATCGCATCCAGCAATCTTCCCTCGCATAAAATGCCGGTCGCGCCCAGCACGACGTCGCCGATCGCCAGCCACGTTCCCTCACCTGTGCAAATGCCCCCGGCATCGGCCTCGCAGCAAACGGCGCCGCCCACGCCGGCGGCCGTCCTCTCTCTCTCCGATCTTCGCCTGAAAGATGGAACCGCTGCGCTGCCTCCGGTGAACGAATCCCTGGCATCGAAGGCGCAAGGCACGCTAGGGACCACCCCCGCCCAGACTCCCTCTGCTGAGGCCGGCAAAGGCGCACCCGGCGCCAAGCCCGGCGAAAACGGCACCAGTCAGAATGCCGGGGCGCCGGGAAACCACCCCGGCACATCCCCGGCGGGCAAGCCTGAAACCGCTTCGCCCGCGTCTGGATCCGAAACCGCCCCTGACACAATGGGCAGGCTTACGTCCACGCCCATCGCTCTGCCCAAAGACGGCCATTTCGGCTCCGTCCTTGTCAATGACGCGATCGAGCAGCAATTCCCTGAGATGGAAGGCATCTGGAGCGGCCGCATGGCCTACACCGCGTATCTACACGTCGGTCTCTCCAAGAGCTGGATTATGCAGTACTCGCTCCCGGCCAACGTAGAGGCCGCCGCCGGCGGCACAGTCTCCCGGCTTGAAGCGCCATGGCCGTATAACATTGTGCGGCCCAACTTCGCGCCCGGTTCCATTGACGCCGATGCCTTGATGATCCGCGGCTATGTCGATCAGTCCGGCCGCTTTCAGGATCTCAGCATCGTCTTCCCGCAACCCTTCTCGAGCGCGCAGTTCGTCCTCAACACGCTGAAGCAGTGGCAGTTCAGGCCGGCCGCGCAGAATGGTCAAGCTGTCAGGGTCGAAGTGTTGCTCATCATTCCCGAAGATATGGAATAGGCCGGCCGTCGCTTCTCGCTATCCGCGCCCCCCGTTCCACCACGCAAAAAGGGCACGGACTTAGCGTCCGTGCCCTTCTCAAACTGCCCCGATTTCCTTGGCCTTGCTACATTCCGTTGGAAATCGGCCGTTCTGTTGTTGGCGATGAAAATCCCCGCCAGCTGCGTGATGGTCCGCCGTTCTAAAATGCGCTGGCCGGGATCAATCGGGAATTCGTAAGGTTGTTTGCGATCGCCTGAAAGATTCCGGCGATGGTTTCGAATTGCGCCTGGGTGTTCACCAATGCGGCGCACCCACCCGTGTTGTCGGAATAGAATGTGTTTTCATTGGAGGCCATTGCAGCGATGGCGTTGCAGGGCTGGCCCGAATAGGTCCCGCCCGGATATGCTTCTGCGCCGTACGTCGAGCCGGACGTGATCGTGACAGTCTGGTCCGTCAGGCACCCTCCTGAAGTCTCCGAACCCATGGCGATCGTGTAAACGGTGGTTCCCTCCTTTGTTGCGTACTGCGCCGCCTGCACTGCTTGCCCGCACTCGCCCAGCGCGGATGGATATGTGGCCAGGTTGTAGCCGTTTGGGTTGGTTGTCGACGTTCCGGTTCCGTTGAGGGGTGGGCCACTACAAGTGCCGGGACTCGACGAGCTGGTGTACCCCGGACAATAGAGGTTGGTGGCACTGCCGTTTATAGCGACACCGCTGTATGCAGTGGTAGTGTTCGCGACGCAGGTGCCCGATGAGTTCACTGCCGGGCAATTCGCCGCGACGATCTGGCTACCATGGCTGCAGCTGTTATTTCCGCCGTCGGTTGAGTAGGCTTGGGTGTTGCACGCAGTGGCGTCGCCATCGCTCAGGATAATCATGATGTTCTGCGAGCCTGGGAAATGCGACTGCTGGTTTGCCAGCGCCGTCTGCGCGGCGTAGATTGCCTGCGCGTAATAGGTTCCCTCGCCGCCCGGCGCCTGAAGTCCTGTGCAAGTACCGGATGTTTCATAGCCGACCGCCGAGGAGAGACCGTCACCGCTGTAAAGCGTGGTGGCGCCATCGGAATCCCTGTAACCGTCATCGAATGCCTCCACCTCGTAGGTTCCCGCGAGGTCGTTGACCGCTGTCGGCGTGGAGTTCATGACCAGATTCCCGCCACTTGTCGCCACATTGGGAAACGAGTAAGGCGTGATGTCAGGATTCGAGGTCGGGCAAGTGGTGTCGTCCGATGTGTAATTTGTGGACGTGGTGATCTCGACCGCCGGAAATACGAACAGCGCGACGCCGTCAACGTAAGATGAGTTCCCGGGGCAGACTTGGTTAAGCGGACATGGATCCATAAGTCCCAGCATGTCCTTAAGCCCCGCAACCGCGCAAACGATCTGCGTTGCCCCACTGCCACAACCGTCGCCCGACGGTGCCGTGCCGGTCATCGAATTCGTGGTGTCCATGACGACGGCAATGTTGTACGGGATGTTTGACCCACCCCTCATAGCCGCGTACGAAATTGCTGTAAGGTTGAAGGTACGGACTCCGATCAGTCCGCCAAACCATAAATTCACCGACGCCGTCTGCGTTACCTTAAGCACGTTGCAAGTTGTAAGAGCGCCGCCGCAGGAGCCGGAGGTGGGGCTCTGGCACGACACGTTCAGGGAGCTCGATACGGAGCTGGAGCAAGCGAACGTCGCAGAGATCGTGGCGCCCGAAAGCAGGGTGTTCGCGTTTAATCCGGTTGGGGTGCTCGAAGTGTCAGAGCTGTATTTGTAAAGGTTGTAATACGCCGTGCCCGCCGCCGGGCTGCTCGAGGTGCCAATATTCGGCATGGCTTGTCCCGCCGCTACCGCCGCCGCATTGGTCGACGCCACCAGCCTCTCGTAGCTGTAATAGACATGGCCCGCCTCGATCGCTGCTCCGCCTAGAGTCGTGGTTATCAATATGGTAACCGCCATGACAACCGATGATTGTCCGCGCTGATTCCGCAGGAACTTGAGTAGGAACGAAAGTCCGTGGTGTTTCATTGGGAAATCCCTCCATTGCGTGAGCCGGCTCCCTAATAAGCAAGCGCCGCTTCTGTTGCTTTCAGTGCGCTACTTGGCGTGAATTTAAGAACGGGCAGCCAGGAGTAGCTATAACTGACCGTAAGAACCACCGGCGTGCTCGGACCTATCGCAGTCGCAGTGTCGGAGGAGCCATCGCCCGCCGTCGCGCAAGTAAACGCGGTTGACGACGCTTCCGCGGTTGGACCCACTGAATGTGAGCCACCCGAACTGTCAGTCCAGGCCAAGGTGAAACTGAGTTTCGTCGTCGTCCAGTTCGGCAATGCGCTCTCAACAGCAGCCGCGGCAGTCTCGCACGGGTCGGAGACCAAACCCTGGTTTGCGGCCACAAGTTGCACCCCGGTAGAGGTTGCGTTGCCAAGTTGCTGCAGGCTGTAAAAAGCCAGCGAAAACGACGCCGCCCCGGTCAGCAGCGTCAACATAACCGGCAGCGAAATGGCGAGCTCAACCAGCGAGGTCCCCTCTTCGCTTTTCACGCCCTTCGTCCGCATGATCCGTTGCGCGAGCCGGAGAGCTTGCCTGGTGATACCTCTGCGAATGTTCATCGTTCCACCTTCGGCGCGGCGATTCCTCGCTTCGGAACTCCTCCGCGCGGCCAATCAAAATCCCTCTCGATGCCGGTTACGTCTCTCATCGGCGCTCTTCCTATAGCACTTGAAGATGCACGCGTTCCCGTGCGCCCGGGTCCCTGTTCGGCTGTTTAAAAGAATCATTCCCGTTCGCGGCTTCCGGCCGTTGAGATCCGGCACACGTCGGCCTATGCGCTGGGCGCGGGGAGAAATGTGAGCTTTCGTCTCTGTGCGATTCCAACTTGCGACCTCGCCGCCATTACTGCAGCCCCTTCGGGATCGGGATGATTATCTCTATCATCATCCGTCTCTGAAACGGCGCATATACCCCTTTGGTGCAACGTGGGTGCGACCTTCGTAACCCCGACAACCTCTTACTATTCAGCAGGTTCCGTAGCCAGAAGCCGCGCCGGTCTCCAAACACGTCCACCGCCGGCCTCTTGACGGGCTGTTGAGCGGGAGACCCGCCCTGAGATTGCCGAAGGGTCCACGCCCGCACTAACCGGGGGCGATCACGAATTTATGCGGTCTGAGCGTTCGCGAAAACAAAAAAGGCGCGGGCATCGTGCCCGCACCCTCTTGCGTTCCCCGTCTTGAATCGCTCTTTACGTTGTGCCGCTGGGAATGATCCACGGCGTGTTCATGCTGTCGGCAATGGCGATGAAAATCCGCGCCAGTTGCATGATGGGCCGCCGTTCTAAAACGCGCTGGCCGGGATCAATCAGGAATTCGCAAGGCTGTCTGCGATCGCCTGAAAGATTCCGCCGATGGTTTCGAATTGCGCATGGGTGTTCGCCAATGCGGCGCGCCCAGATGTGTTGTCGGAAAAGAATGTGTTTGCTGATGACCCTTCTGTCCGTGGCCCGGACGCGATTCGCATCAGTTCTGCATTTGAAATGAAACGCGATGACCCCAGGAACCCCCTAAGGTTTAGTCGGTGACTTTGTAGCTTTCCTGGTTTTCACCCGTTCTCGAAACGGCCTCAACTCCAGCAGTTCCTCGACTACATATGCGCCCGTGGTTCCGTCTGAGAACGTAACAATAAGTCCGTCATCGCCATCGCACTCGGTGGTTAGTATTTGTATCGTCTCGGCCATAGTAGGGGTGTACTCTCTTTTTGGCCCTGAGTTTGATCAATTTTGCTCATTAACCCCAAGAATAGATAGAGAAACGCGGCAGATTCAGCGCTTGGCGTTCAAGAATGTCGCTGAAACTCCGGCTATGCCGAAGCCTCTCAACTCGCCAGGCGCTCCTCGAATGAAGCAACGAAACGTTTCCTGGTCGACCGCTAGCGCCATCATGCCCATTAGCAGCGTCAGGCATACGATGGTCAGCACCAGCGCCTGTCCGCTTTCTTCACGGGAATCTCTTTGCGCCTCCATTCCCGGCACGGCCTCGCGCGCCAGCCCAACCGCAGCCGGCAAGGGCTCCCGTTTTGCCTGAAGGATCGGATTTGCCACGGTTGCACGTGTATTGCCGTGCGACAAAAAGCGCCCGCCATGCCATGCTTCAGCGAATCTTCAACGTTTTCTTCTCGGTGCGGCCGTCGTTTCCACGTGCGTTCTTCCGCGCGTACGTTCCAGCCCTCTCCGGCAAGCTGCGGAGCCTGTCACTTTGTCCGCTTCAGCTGCTCCAGGAAACGCTCGAATTCTTTCCTGTCCACCGAATCCAGAACCGCCGCATCGCCGCGGCGCCGGTCGCGCTCATCGGGCAGAACAAACTGCAGTCCCACGCCATCGGGTCCCCAACGCACGGCCCGCGATTGCACGGCGATGGAGCGCTCGGCGACTTCCTCGCCCAGGTCGTTCCGCTGTAGCGTCATCAGAACCAGAGTTCCCGGATACCAGCGCTCTTCAGTCACCACGTACAGTCCCGTGGAACTGATGTCGCGAATGCCGTGCGCCGCCGGCGACGAGCCGTTCCAGTAGTACGCGGCCAGCCCCGGCGTAGGTACGCGCGGAGCTTTGCGCGGATCCGGCGACCACCAGCGCTGCAACCAGCTGCGTTGTTTGAATGCCTTGGCGCCCGGCTGCGACAAATCCATTTCGTACGTCTCTGGCGCCGCTTTGTCTCCGTGCCCGTTCCGGTTTTCCAGTTCCAGCAGTCCCGGCCCGCCGCTCCATAGAGGCTTCTCGCGCAGCAGCACCGCGCCGGCAATCACCGCGCTGGCAATCGACGGCACTGCTTCCGCCTCGCTGGATGGATTGTCCAGCCGTTGCAGTTGCCGCCCCATTTCCTCTGCGACGCACAGCACCAGTTGATCGCCGGCCTGGGTCTGCGACGAATAAATGGAATGCGCCGGCAGGGCCAGCACGCTGTCTGGCTTCGGCTTCGATGGACTCACCTGGAAAGTGGGGAACGACTCCACTGTGTCGATCACCCGGCAATCTTCGTCCAGGTAGATCAGATCCAGTGGCGCGTGCATCGCGGCCGCGGGAATTCCCCGGAACGGGGTCATCCACACGCCCTCACCGGACTTCAGCGGCCGTGCCGACATCAACTCGCCCACGCGCGTCGACGGCAGATCCGCAGCCTTGACTTCGAGCCCTAGGAAGCATTCCCGGGTTTGGTTATAGGCGCAATGTGTCCGCGATTCCATGGTCCTTTTTTCCCGTGACGACTCTGCAGCAGCTCCTCTTTCTCTCTGCGCCGCAGCCGCTTCGTCGAATCCTTCCAGAAGCTCCATACAACTCGGCCCTCGCCTATCGCGCATGCACAGGCGCGAAATGAAAACACTTCTCCTGATCCGCATTCCGGGCGCCCTGACTGGATGTTTGCCGCATCCTGCCAGGTCCCCCGGGATCTGCGAATTGTTCTACTCCCGCCGTGGCGCTTGTTTGCTGCAGGCACCCACGGACTCTAGCGCCCCGCCTACTTGACCCTGGTGCGACGCCGTTGAACCAGAACCACCAGAATGATGACTGCCAAAACCCCGGCAATAATTCTGATAAGCGTGGTGTTGTCCATGTCGTACTCCCCTTCCTGCCCTCTATTTGCCGTTTAACTTGCTAAAGGACTCAACCATAACAATGGCGGCTGGTCCCAGTGTAACCAGAAATAGCGCAGGAAAGATGAAGAGTACCAGCGGAAACACCAGTTTCACCGAAGTCTTGCTTGCCATTTCCTCCACTGCCTGGATGCGCTGCACGCGCAGCGAATCAGAATGAACGCGGAGCATTTTCGCAATGCTCGTCCCAAATTGCTCTGTCTGCACCAGCATCGAAACCAGGTTGCGTACGCTCTCTACGCCGGTGCGTTCTGACAGGTTTTTCCATGAATCCGAACGGGCTCGTCCGGCGCGCTGTTCCAGCACTACAATGTTCAGCTCGTCGCACAATTCCGGTTGCGACTGGGTCAGCTCCTGGGCCGTCCGCGCCGTCGCCTGGTCCAGGCTCAGTCCGGCTTCCATGCAAATGACCAACAGATCCAGTACATCTGGCAATCCGCGGTTGATTTTCTTTTGCCGCTTCGCGATCATTTTCCCTAGGTAGAAGTCCGGTCCCAGAAAACCTACGCCCAGTGCCAACAGGTACACAAAAAACGGGCCAAAATTCGCCAATCCCGTCACCAGCGCGATGGCGGCCAGCACAATCGGCGTCGCCACCTTGGTGCCGTAGAAAATCTTGACCGCCGACTCGTTGCGGTACCCCGCGCGCGTCAGCCGTTGCACGATGATCGAAACTTCCTGTTTCGCTCTTCGGCAACAGGTTCTCGACGGACCCCATCAGGCTCCCGATCGAGGACTTGGCCTGCTGCACCACCGAAGTGATGTTCTTCTCCTTGGGGCGCGGATTAATCGCTTCGCTGATGCGCTGCAGCATGACTTCGCGGTAGAACAGTAGAAGTCCGCCGCTGCCGATCAGCAGAAACACAGCCAGAAATGCAAGAATTACAAATGTCATCTCTCTCCCCTAAACGTCGATGTTGACGATCTGATAGATCACGAAACCGCCCAGGCAGATCAGTCCGGCAGCGCCCCACATCATCTCGATGCCGATCTTGCGATGCCACAAGATGCTGATCATTCCCGGATCCACGAAATAAATGCCGATGCCCAGTACGATGGGCAGGCAGGTAAGGACCAAGCCCGTAAGCCGCCCCTGCGCAGTGTGCACCATAATCTGCCGCTTCAGGCGGAACCGCTCCCGAATCACATGCGAGGTCTTGTCCAGCACCTCGGCCAAATTGCCGCCGCTCTCCTTCTGAATCAGGATCGCGGTCGATGTGATCTTCATGTCCTGCAGCGGAATCCGGACCAGCAGGTTTTCCAGCGCTGCCTTCATCTCCAAACCGTAGTTCTGCTCTTCAAAGCAGATCTTGAACTCGCCCCTGATGGGCTCCGGGCACTCCCGGGAGACCAGGGCCATCGCTGCCAGCAGGCTGTGCCCCGCGCGCAGGCCGCTCACCATCAGGTCCAGCGCCTCCGGCAGGTTCTTCTCGAATGCGCCAAAGCGCCGGGCGCGCTTGAACATCACCCATCCGAAAGGAAGCCCGGACAGCACCAAGCCCCCAACCAGCGCCAGAGGAACCGATTGAAACGAGAGGTACAGGATGTACAACGGCAACGCAAAACACGCCGCGGTCATGATCAGCAGACGTCCCGGACTCCAGTCCAGTTGGGCCTGGCCCAACATCTTATGCAGATAAGGCGCCAGTTCGAAGTGCAGCAGCTTCTTGTTCAGCCATGGAATGCTGCTCAGCATCTCGTCCTTGCGCAGGTCCATGCTCTGCTGCCGCTCCACTTGCTTGGGGCCGGTCTTCAGTACCGCGTCCAGCTGCGCCACTGCCTGCTTGGAGCTATTGGAGGGTGCTGCGGCCGCAAAAGGCAGCGCGATCATCGCAAATACGCCGATAAAAACTACAACGGCAATCATTCCCATCTCAGTACCTCTCCTTTCTCCTTAGCCAACTTGCGTTTCTTTATCAAACAGGCTGGGCGGCAACACAATGCCTGCCACTCGCAGCCGCTCCAGGAACCGGGGGCGGATGCGGCTGGGCATGAATACGCCGATCACCCGGCCATCCGGTCCGATCCCTTTTCTCTGGAACGTAAATATCTCCTGCATGCTGATCACGTTCTCTTCCATACCCGTAATCTCGGAAATATTTGTGATTTTGCGCGTTCCATCGCTCATACGCGTGGCCTGCACCACGATGGTGAGGGCCGAGGTGATCTGCTGCCGCACTGACTTCTCGGGCAGGTTCATGTTCGTCATCGCCACCATCGACTCCAAACGAGAAATGGCGTCGCGCGGAGTGTTGGCGTGAATCGTCGTCATGGAGCCCTCGTGGCCGGTGTTCATGGCTTGCAACATATCGAAAGCTTCCTCGCCGCGGACCTCACCGATGATGATGCGGTCGGGGCGCATACGGAGGGCGTTGATCAGCAGTTGCCTCTGCTTGATGGCGCCCTGTCCTTCGATGTTCGGCGGCCGCGTCTCCAGGCGCACGATGTTCTCCTGCGCCAGCCTCAACTCGGCCGCGTCCTCAATCGTTACCAGCCGCTCGTTGTTGGGAATGTACTGCGACAGAATATTCAGGAATGTAGTTTTGCCGGCGCCGGTTCCACCCGAAACCAGAATGCTGATGCGCGCTCGCACGGCTGAAGACAGCACTTCCATCATCTCCGCCGAAATGCTCTTCAACTGCACCAGCTGATTCGCGGCTAGCGGACCGGTACCGAAACGGCGGATGGACATGGAGGGCCCATCCAGCGCCAGGGGAGGAATAATCGCGTTGACGCGCGAGCCGTCAGGCAGGCGGGCGTCCACCATGGGCGATGACTCGTCCACTCTGCGGCCTACCCGCGAAACAATGCGGTCGATGATCTGCATCAGATGCCGGTCGTCCCGGAAGGAGGTGTTCACCTTCTGCAGCAGGCCGCCCTTTTCCACGAACACGTGGTCTTTGTCGTTGACCAGGATGTCGGAGATCTTGGGATCGCGCAGCAGAGGCTCCAACGGACCCAGCCCGAAGACTTCGTCCAGCAGGTCGGCATGAATCTTCTCCTGCTCGTCGAAGTTCAGCGGCACCCGCTGGTCCGACATGATCTCCTTGACCAGTCCCGAGACCGCCTGCCGCGCCTGGCTTGAATTCACGCGCGACAGCTTCTCCAGATCCAGTTTCGAGATCAGCGTGCGGTGAATTTCCGCTTTGTACGTTTCCAAATTCAGCAGTTCCACGTGTACCCTTCCATGCAGCCTTGAGTTGCCTTAGTCCGCTCCGTCATCAGAAAAAGCGGAAGCCCTTTTTCTTCGTCTTCTTGGGAGCGGCGTCCTGCTCCCCGGTAATGGCCTTCGCCATCTTCTTGATCTGCCGCGTAATCGCGGAATCTTCCAGCACCAGCGGCGTGGCATGAATCTGCATCTTCCGCACCGACGCGAAGTCGTTGGGAATCTTCCACTGCGCGGGCCTGGTAAGCGCCTTGTTGATGTGCTCCTCGGACACGCCCATGGTCCGCATCTCAAACCGGTTGATTACGACTTCCAGCTTCGGAACCGACCCGGAGAAAAACTGCGAGATCAGTCGGTTTGAATTGCGCAGCTCCGGAATGCTGGCTTGCGTCACCAGGTAGACTGTGCTCGCTTCCCGGTACGCCGCGGTTCCCATCAGGTCCAGCTTCGATCCCATGTCCAGCACGACGTTGTCGAACCCCTGCCGCGCCACCTGGATCAGCCGCTCGATTGACCGGTCGCTGGCCTGGTACGGAACAAACTTCCCCGGCGCCGCCAGCAGCGAAAGCCCGGTGCTGTGCTTTACCAGAAGCTGGGAAAGAAAACGTGCGTCCAGCCGGTCCGCCGCATCCAGCGCGTCGATCGTCGAAAACTCGGCCACGATGCCCAGATTCAGCGCCGCATCGCCCAACGGTAGATCCAGATCGATCAGCAGGGTCTTTTGGTTCTTTTCCTGGGCCAGCGCCACGGCCAGATTGCAGGCCAGCATGGTCGCACCCGCGCCGCCCTTGGCGCCCATCACCGTCAGCAGTCTTCCTGCCGCTTTGGCTGTATCCACCACCACCGGCCGCCGCGCGGTGGCCCGCACTAACGCCTCGGCCATCACTTCATTCGAAAACGGATAGGCCAGAAACTCCCGCGCCCCTGCCTGCATGCAGCGCATCAGCATCTCTGAGTCCGTGGTGTCCGAGTACACCATCACCGTCGCCCGGCCGTTCGCCCCGATGCCCTCCACCAGGTCCAACGCATACTCCGGATCGCTGCCCAGTTCCACAATCACCGCGTCGTAATTCTCCTCCAGCATCTTTGCTAAATCGTCCTTATGCGGCGGATAGCTGGAAAATTGGCAAACTTCATTTCCACCACAGAGGTTCAGAACCGCCACCGCCGCCGAGCGCTGCGTCTCGTTGGGACCGATCAGCGCGATGGAAAGCGGCGTGCCACTGATCGTCTCGCTGTTGGCATTCACGAGGTGAGGGGAAAGATTTGAGGCCGCATTATCTGTGCTCCGCGCCGTGCCGTACTCTTCCTGCGCGGCCGTGGTGCTTGCCTGAATCTCGAATCTGGTTTGATGTAAGCTGGACATCGACTTCTCACTTCCCTCAGTGCGCAAAAAACGAAATAAATGTTCCGATCGCGATGGCTGGCGCGTAAGGCATCTTGCGCCGCCGCGGATTCGTTAGCACAGCCTCACCGCGTTCTTGTTTCGAACCAAATGCCAGATCGCCGGTGTGCTGGAAAAGTTCCTTCAGGAATCCTCCCCACGCCGCCCAGACCAATGCCATGACTCCGCCCGCCAAACCTGTGAATACCAGGGCGT
This sequence comes from uncultured Acidobacteriota bacterium, assembly GCA_963713675.1. Taxonomy (GTDB): domain Bacteria; phylum Acidobacteriota; class Terriglobia; order Terriglobales; family Acidobacteriaceae; genus Telmatobacter. The sequence continues at coordinate 245,608 of CAVQMV010000031.1, read as the reverse complement.
AGATCAATTGCATCGGGCCGATCCAGGCCCCGATCGCCGCGCACAACTTCACATCGCCGGCGCCCATGCCGCCCATAAAGAAAAGAACTCCGTAAAGCAACAAACCCAGTCCCGCTCCGCCAAGACTGTGACCCAGGCCATGCCAGCCGTAGAGAAAGCAGGAAACTGCAACCCCCACGACGAAAAATGGAAGGACCAGCCAGTTCGGGATGCGCCGGCTGCGAAGATCCGTAAAAGTCGCCACGCACACCACAGCCAGAACAATCAATGTCGGCCACTGTGTCAGCACATGCGCCATCCCGCGACTTCCTTCCTCCGGATTACCGGTTTCACTGCTCCATACAGCAATTCGGCAACCAAACTCGTGCGCCCAAAATCCTCTTTGCTTTCAGGTAGATACCCTATACCTCAACGAAAGGTGTGCACGGCTGTATACGCCAGGCAACCCTCGTGGAGTACTCCGTATACACTTTGGCGCTTGCCTGAACCCGCCTTTTGAGCCCCGCCGCGCCCTATCTAAACATCTGACAAATAAGGAGATGTTCGCCAAGAATCCAGCCTTGAGCCCCCTGATTCGAGGGAATTGCGAGGGCCCCCAAGAGCGGATTTGCACCCATTATGCTGCAACCCGCCTGCCCTCTACTGTCCTGTTTGGGGACAGTTTGTCGCTTTAGAGCATAGGAGGACCAAACTTAGGTAACCCCCCTTTTTCCACCCGCAGACAACGCAAAACCACGCCCCGTAACGCTCAACCGGCCCTGAATTAGGGGGCAATTTCGATCTCAGGAAGCCTTCTCAGTCTCCGGTTTTCTTGGGCTTTCTTCCGGGTTTCTTCGGGATTTATGCCATTCCGGCACTCGCTCCTCATCTCCCTGTTTCCCCCATCCCTCTCTCGTTACTATCCCGGTCAATCCACAGGGTCTTATCTCCACGACCAAGGACTCTAATCGCTAGCACGAAAGGGGAATATGAGTTCACCGAGCGAATGCCGATCATAGATACATCGCCAATCCCCCCAGAACCGCACCGTGAGTCCTGCGAGTGGGAAGACCGCATACACATGACGAGAATTGGGCTTTACTCTGAAGACCGCACACTGCAACCCCTTCTTTCTCCTGCCCTTGGTAAGGATTTCGAGGTTGTGCTCGAGTCAGACGGGGAGGGGATGGATGCACTGATTGCTGCCGGGAACCTGGATGTTCTGATCCTCGACTTGTACTCCCACGAGGACTCCCTGCAAACCCGCATCGACTGTGCGCGCCGGCTTATCGCTTCCAACGTTCCGGCCATCCTGATGGCCGACGATAATTTACGTTCCACCGCATTCGAACTGGTCCGCTCCGGAGCCTTCGGCTATACACGCCGGCCGCCATCGATTCGCGACCTGAAGACCATGCTCAGCCGCGCCTGCGAGACTTCGGCGCTCAAGCAGCAGTTGTACAGTGTGCAACACCGCATCGAAGAGCCGGGCACATGCGATCGCATCATTGGTTCCAGCCCCAGCATGCAGCGCGTCTATCAGCTGGTGCGCAGCGTAACCAATCTCAATGCCGCGGTTCTTGTCACCGGCGAAAGCGGCACCGGCAAGGAACTCATTGCCCGCGCCATTCACAATCTCGGCTCCCGCGCCAACAAGCCTTTCGTCGCGGTCTCCTGCGGCGCCATTCCTGAAACTCTGATCGAAGCCGAGCTTTTCGGCCACGAGAAAGGCGCCTTCACCGGAACCGTCGGCGCCCGCGAAGGCTACTTTGAGCAGGCCGGCGACGGCACGCTCTTCCTCGACGAAATCGGCGATCTCAGCCTTTTCACTCAGGTCAAGCTTCTGCGCGTTTTGCAGCAGATGGAATTCAACCGCCTGGGTTCGAACAAGCTCGTCCCCCTGCGCGCCCGTCTCATCTTCGCTACCCACCAGGACCTCTCGAAGCTGGTAGCCGATGGCAAGTTCCGCCAGGATCTCTACTACCGCATTAATGTAATGAGAATCGATTCGCCCCCGCTCCAGGAGCGCGCCGAAGACATTCCGCTCATCGCGCGCCATTTCATGCGTCACTACGCGGGCGTCTTCCAAAAGCCCATGGACTTGATCGAGCCGGATGCGCTCGAAATGCTCCAGGGCTATGCCTGGCCCGGCAACGTGCGTGAGCTAGAAAACGTCATGCAGCGCGCCATCATCCTCGCTCCCGGCAGCGCGGTTCGCGCCGAGGATCTGAACCTCAGCAACCATGAGCAGGACGAAGACGCTGGCGCATTCGACGAAGTGGTGAACATCGGCGACTACCAGTTGGCAGGCTCTTTCGAGCGCCAGCTCCGCGACTACAAGGTCCGCCTGGCCGTGACCGCGGTGCGCGAAGCCAACGGAAACAAGACCGTGGCTGCCCGCAGTCTTTCCATCTCACGCGCCTATCTGCATCGTCTGCTGCGCCTCGCCGAAACCGACACCGAGGCCATCTTCGCCGAGCAGCCCATTCGTCACACCGTTACCGCATAAATTCAATCTCGCAGTGCCCGGCAACTTTCGTGCCGGGTGCAGCGCTATCTCCTTGTCGCGCATCATCGATGCGCTTTTTTCGCTGGGCCGTACCGGCGGCGGGGGGGTAGAATGTCGAGGACTCTGAGTCCAAAAAGGAAGTTCCCCGCCATGAGAGCCTTTGCACTTCCCCTGCTGGCTGTCGCAGCCGTTGCCGCCTTTGCCCAATCCCCGGCGTCGATGCCAATGAACATGGGACCCGCACCCGGAGAGCGCCTGGGCACGGTCAACTTTGCTGTCTCCTGCTCTGCGCAAACGCAGGCGCAGTTCAGCCGCGGCATCGCTTTGCTTCATGATTTTTGGTACGCAGAAGCGAAGCCGCAGTTTGAGCGCATCGCCAAGGACGATCCCTCCTGCGCCATGGCCCATTGGGGAATCGCCATGAGCGTCTTCCACCAGATCTGGGACCGGCCCGACGACCACGCGATGAAGCTGGGGTGGGCGGAGATTCAAAAAGCCCAATCGTTGCCTGCGAACACCGCGCGCGAGCGTGACTACATTGCGGCGCTGGCCGTCTTTTTCAAGCCCGGCAACCAGGATTTTATGGCCCGCGTATCGGCATACTCGGCGGCCATGGGCACGCTTTATCGCAAGTATCCTGACGACGTGGATGCCGGCGCATTCTATGCCCTCTCTCTGCTCGCGTCGGAAGCGCCTGATGACACCAGCCTCCGCCATGAACATGAGGCCATGGCCGTACTGGCGCCGCTTTACGCCGCTAACCCAGACAATCCGGGGCTGGTGCATTACATCATTCACTCCTGCGACAATCCTCCGATGGCCAAAGACGGCCTCGCAGCCGCCCAGAGTTACGGCGAGGTCGCGCCATCCGGCCCGCACGCCACGCACATGCCCGGGCACATCTTCGCGCGGCTTGGCATGTGGCAGCAGGACATCGACGCCCAGCTCGCGTCCATCCAGGCCGCCGAAGCCGCCGAGTCGCAACACGAAGACGGCCTCATGGATGAGCCGCACTCCTACGATTTCCTGATGTACGCCTACTTGCAGAGCGGCCAGGATAAAAGCGCGCAAGAAGTGCTCCACAAAAGCGTTCTCGTGATCGACCGCATGGACGCAATGCCGGAGATGGGGCCGAGCCACCGGGATGGCATGTCCGGCTACTACCGCACCAAGTTTCCGATCTTTTATGCCCTCGAAATGCGCGATTGGCAAACCGCGGCGACGTTGCAACCCGTTCCCAACGCGCTGCCAGAGGATGTGACGATGACCTGGTGGGCGCGCGCCATCGCCGATGGGCATCTTCACCATGCAGAGCAGGCGCAGACTGATCTCGCGCAGTACGATGCCATGATGGCCGAGGTCAGGAAAGGCCGTCACGCCTACTACGCCGAATCAACTGGAGCGCAGATCGAGCGCAACGAGGTCGCAGCCTGGGCAAGCTTCGCCGCCGGACGCCAGGACGAGGCGCTGAAGCACATGAGCGACGCCGCCGATCTGCAGGACAAAGTGGGCCAGGGCGAAGTGGACATTCCCGCGCGCGAAATGCTGGCTGACATGCTGCTCGAATTGCATCTGCCGCAGCTTGCTCTCCCGCAGTATCGTGCGGCCCTCGCGCTCAGCCCCAACCGCTTCAACGGGCTCTACAATGCCGGCATCGCCGCTGAAGAGGCTGGCGATAAAACCGCGGCCGCGAATTACTTTGCGGCCTTGCTGAAAACCACCGGCGACGGCGCGCAATCTTCGCGCCCTGAGCTGGCGCACGCAAAAAGCTTCCTTACTTCTGACCGGCTTGCGACCAACCAGGTGGGCGCGCAGTAATGGGGATCGAGACCGCGTCAGGCGCGGTCATTTCTTCCGGCGCTACGCAAAATAGTCCACGCTCCGCGCGGAATCCTCTTGCGGCGTTTCGCCGGATTCCGTCTCTGCGTCCAGCGTCAGATAGTCGTCGTTCTCTTCCGCGCCCGAAGCTTTTTTCCCGCCGCGCTGCCCTTCGCCATCGCCTGGCCGCGCCGAGCCCTCGATATCAAAGACCTCCGGCGGGCGGAAATTCCCCTGCGGCGCTTTCACGGCTGGCAGGGCGCGAATTCCGGGAATGGGGGCTATTTCCATTTTGATTTCTCGGTGCCTCATCTGTTCTATCGGCAAAGAGAAACGAATCTTTAATCTTCCCGCCCCATTCTTGTCCAGATTTGAAACAATCGCCCTACCTGAGCAGCCAAAAATCTACGGTCATCCTGAGCGAAGTTTGGCGCTTTTTTTGCACCAAACTGAGTCGAAGGACCTGCATTTGTCTCTGCACCACGCCTCAAATTCGCTCAGGCGCATCCACGAGAAAGCCCTTCCTGAATCCTCTTGCTACACTGTGTCCATGTCAGACGAGCAGGACTTCCGGCGCACGGCTGAAGCAGCGCTCGGCAACCTCAAACGGCATCTCTTCGCACGCGAGGAAAACGAGCAGGGAGGTTTCGAAATCGAGGAACAGGGCGGCGTCCTCAACGTCCTCTTCGAAGATCACGCGGACCGCTTCGTCATCACACCCAGCGCGCCCGTTCGCCAAATCTGGATCTCCGCGCTCGCCACCAGCTTCAAACTCGACTACGATTCCAAGCTCGAGGAGTTCATCCTGCCCCGCACCGGCGAAACTCTCTCCGCCCTCGTCGATCGCCTCATCGGCGAGCATCACACGCCAAGCGCCAGCCGCATCTGAATCCCCGTTCCGTTGCTCCGAGTTCCCAGACCCCTGATCCGTGTTCCCTGATCGCGCATCGCCGCGCAACGCATCATTGCAAGCGCAGATTGAAATTTTGCCATACGTACTCGTAATCGCCGACCACGGTGGGGAACATTCCCGCCGCGACAGTCACTTCCAATTTGTTCGACCACTTTGGGATGTTAGGGCCGATGGGGCTAAGGGGATACAGGTGCTCGAGCTGGATCATGTGGTTCCCGACCAGGAGTTCGAATTCGATCGTCTCCCCCAATTCAATGGTTCGCAGCGCATAACCATCAACGTAGATGTTGTTCTTCAAATGAAAGGCGAGGTACTTCGCCAATTGACCAGCGGGCGGCTCAGGGAGTGTGAACCTGACACGGGCCAGTGTCGCTGACTCCTGCGTCGCGCCTGCGCCCGTGCGTGGCGCTGAGGGCGAAGCGCTCACTCCAGAATCAGGACGAACCTGGTTCACTGCGGCGCCGCACTCAGCACAAAACATCGCGCCATCTTTAAGCAATTGGCCGCAACTCCGGCAGTACCTGACGGCAACTCCGCAGTCGGAACAGAACATCGCGCCATCTTTAAGCGGGTGGCCGCAGTTCGTGCAATTTGGCATCAACACGCTTCGAATCAAGAGATCGTTCGGCAGTCGGCAATTGTAGGCGCATACGCCAGGAACGTCAATCAAGTCCATGTCCAAAACTACGAACGTTTACGGTTGCCAAAGTCAAACGCGCACGGATTTGATACGATTTGATGCATCCTTTAGAGGAGTCGCATCCATGAGTGACACCATCGCAACGCCGGAGCTTTCAGCCGAACAGGTTTCCACCATCACGCGCCAGACCAACTACGGCACCTGGCGCTTCCAGAAAACATGGAAACCGCTCACCATCTCCGATGCCGAGGGCTGCTGGTTTACCGATGGTGCGGGCAAGCGCTACCTCGATTTCAGTTCGCAGTTGATGTGCGTCAACCTGGGCCACAAAAATCCGCGCGTGATCGAGTCCATTGCCGAACAGGCGCGCGAACTTTGCTATGCCGCGCCCGGCTACGCTACCGACGCGCGCGCGCGCCTCAGCACCAAGCTGCTTGAAGTGCTTCCCGAAGGGCTGAATAAATTTTTCTTCACCACCAGCGGCACCGAAGCCAACGAAGCGGCCTTCAAAATCGCGCGCATGGTGACGGGCAAAAATAAGATCATCTCGCGCTACCGCTCCTATCACGGATCGACCGCGGGCTCCATCGCCGCCACGGGTGATCCCCGCCGCTGGGCCATGGAACCGGCCGGTAAAATCGCCAACGTGGTTTTCGCGCCTGAGACCAACTGTTACGACTGCCCCATCAAGCACTCGTATCCCACGTGCAACATCGCCTGTGCCGACTACATCGAGCACATGATCCGCAACGAGAGCGACGTGGCCGCCATCATCTTCGAGCCAGTCGTCGGCACCAACGGCGTTCTCGTTCCGCCGCCCGAATACTTTCCGCGCCTGCGCGAAATCTGCACGCGTCACGGCGTGCTCATGATCGCCGACGAAGTGATGGCCGGATGGGGCCGCACCGGCCGCTGGTTTTCCAGCGACCACTGGAACCTGAAGCCCGACATCCTCGTCACCGCCAAGGGCATCACCTCGGCCTACGTGCCGCTCGGCCTCTGCGCCACCACCGCCGCCATCGCCGACTTCTTTGAGGATCACTATTTCTCGCACGGCCACACCTACGAGGCGCACCCGCTCACCCTCGGCCCCGCCGTCGCCACCATTGAAGAGATGCAGCGCCTCAAGCTCGTCGAGCGCGCCGCTGAACTCGAGCCCTACGTCCGCGAAAAGCTCGAAGCCCTTAAGGCAAAGCACGTCTCCGTCGGCGATGTTCGCGGCCTCGGCCTCTTCTTCGCCGTCGAAATCGTGAAGAACCGCAAGACCAGGCGGCTCTTCAACACCATGCGCGACAAGGTGGAAGGCAAGCCGCTCGTCGTCGACCAGATCGCTGCGAAAATGATGGCGCAGGGCGTGTCGATTCAGGCCTGGGTGAGCCATTTCGTCATCGCCCCGCCGCTCATCGTCACGAAGGAAGAGCTAGATCTCGGCATCGCCGCCCTCGATGAGCACCTGGGAATCGCCGACGCGCTGGTCGAAGCCTGAGACCACCATCGCAACCTGAAGCGGAATCTTGCGAATCGTTTTCATGCCATGCGGGAACTAGGTCGACTCGCTCGCCCGTATCACTTCCCCAAGGAGTCCTACGTCCATGTTCTTCCCCATGATCCGCGCCACCCGGCGACATATCGGTTTGTTCCTGGCGGCCCTTCTGATTTTTCTGTGCGGCCTGTACCTTCACGCGCAGGCTCCCATCGTGGAAGAGCCCAACTACACGCCCACGCTGACCTTTGACGTTGCCACCATTCGCCCTGCGCCGCCGCCGGATGCCACGTTCCACGTCTCCGTCTCCAGCCCGCCGCACTCCAGCCGTTTTGAAGCCACGAACCTTCCCATCAAGGCCCTTCTCCAGATTGCTTACGGCTTCGATGCCCCGGTAGTCGGCGCGCCGGACTGGGTCGCAAACACGTTCTACAACATCCAGGCCCGCTCGGACGAAGCGGCCGATGCTCGTCTCGCGAAGCTCACCAATAACGAGGTCCGGCTGGAAAAGCGCAACGCGATTCGCGTGCTGCTGGCAGAGCGCTTCGGCCTGAAGACGCATCTTGAAACGCGCAATTCCTCCATCTTTAACCTTGTCGTGGACAAAGGCGGCGTCAAGATGCAGCTGTGCCCGCGCCTCCGCCTCCCGCTGATGGAGAGGCGCCGCCTCCGCCGCCACCCGCCGACGTCCAGGCGCATGGCTCGCAGCATGGCCTCGAGTTCATCGGATCGAATGCCTCCATGCGGGCCATCTGCGGCGCTCTGAGTTCGATGGTAGAAGCGCCCGTCGTTGACAAGACCGGTCTCAATGGCACCTACAACTACACGCTTCAGTTTGGCCGCGAATGGTCCGCGAGCGATCCGGATAGCTGGCCTTCGATTTTCACCGCGGTGCAGGAACAGCTTGGGCTCAAGCTCGAAGCTGCGCACGAGTCCGTGCCCAACCTCGTGGTCGACCACATCACGAAGCCAACGGAAAACTGATGCACGGAATGCAGACGGGGCAACAAAAATCGACCGTCATCCTGAGCAACTAATATCGTCTGTCATCCTGAGCGAAGCGGGTCGCGTTTCGCGCGGCCCGCGCAGTCGATGGACCTGCATTTGCTTTTGCCTTTCGCATGATCGTAGCCGAATGAAAACCTGCAGTTGCTTTTCCTGCCGAAACGCGATCCCCTTTTGCGGGAGGCAAGAACCGCCGGCTCCTCATCGCGCGGAAACTTCCGCGATGAGGACGTTCCAGGACGAATCCGCTCGCTGTCCAAATTTCTTCAAGGGCTTGTGAAGAGAGAGATGTCGGCTTAAAAACTTGACATTATGTGTACTATCTGTAATAGTACACATGTGATTCCGTTTCGAGTGCAATTGCGGCCGGGCGTTTCGCTCTTCGAGCAGATCGTCTATGCCGCAACGCGGGCCATGGTGGCGGGCCAGTTGCGCCCGGGCGACCCCTTTCCTTCGGTCCGCGCGCTCAGCAAAGAACTCAAAATCAACCCCAACACAGCGGCAAAAATTGTGGCTCACCTGATATCAGAGGGGCTCCTCGAGATGCGTCCCGGGATCGGCACCGTGGTAGCAACGCTTCCCGACTCCACTGTCAGGCAGCGCACCCATCTGCTCGATCAACAGATCGAAGAGCTTGTGGTCGAGGCAAAGCGGCTGGGCATTGAGCTTGACGAGACGCGGGCGGCGCTTACAGAGCACTGGGGCAAGCTCGGCGGCGCATCCAGGCCCGCCGGAATGCGGAAAGGGGAAAGCCAGAAATCATGAACCCTGCAATTCGCACTGAAAATCTTGAAAAGCACTTTGGGCGCACGGCCGCGCTGGATGGTGTAAATCTCGCCGTACCTGAGGGTGCGATTTATGCGCTGGTGGGTCGCAACGGAGCGGGGAAAACCACGCTCATTAAGCTGCTGATGAACATTCTGCGCCCCAGCGCTGGCTCGGCACACGTCTTCGACAGGGATGCAACGCGTCTGGCCGGAAAAGGGTTCTGCGGCATCGGCTACGTCTCAGAGAATCAGCAAATGCCCGACTGGATGACGGTAGGCGCGCTGCTCGATTTTTGCCGGCCGTTTTATCCCCAGTGGGACCGGGAGTTTGCCGAGCGTTTGATCGCGCAATTCGATCTGCCGCTCAAGCGCCGCCTGCGCCAGCTCTCGCGTGGCATGCGCATGAAGGCCGCATTCGTAAGTGCGCTTGCCTACCGGCCGAGGCTGATTGTTCTCGACGAGCCATTTTCCGGCCTCGATCCGCTAGTGCGCGACGAGCTGATCGATAGCCTTCTGGAGTTGGCAGGGGAATCAACGATCTTCATCTCCTCCCACGATCTTGCTGAGATCGAGAGTCTGGCCAGCCACGTGGGTTATCTCGAAGAGGGCCACTTGCTCTTCTCCGAGGAGATGAGCGCGCTCTCCACACGGTTTCGCGACGTCACAGTCACACTGCCTGAAGCGGCCGCCGCGCGGCGCAGCGATCCTGCCGCGTGGATTGAAGTCGAGATTTCAGGATCGATCGTTCGCTTCGTGCACACGCAATTCGAGGGCGAAGTAACTGAGCGGCAAATTGCCGAAGCGTTTCCCTCGGCGCTCAGCATTGTTTACGACCCCATGCCGCTGCGCGCCATTTTTCTGGCCGTCGCCAAGAGCCAGCGCAGCCGATCGCGCCTCGCCAATGCAAATGCAAGGACGGTGAACGCATGAAGCAGATTCTGCATATCTTTCGGAAGGATGTCCGCCGGCTTTGGATCGAGATTCTTCTCTCCCTAGTCGTCATCGCGCTTTTTGTCTGGGTGATACCGAAAGGCTGGCTAAGCGGCCCCATTTGGGTCTTAAACCCTTACCAGCAGATCGCCGGTTTGGTTGATCTTCTGCTTCCTGTCAGCTGGGGATTGCTCATCGCTCGCCTGATTCATGGCGAGGTTCTGGTCGGCGACCGGCAGTTCTGGATTACGCGGCCCTACGAGTGGCCCAAACTTCTCGCCGCCAAAGCACTCTTTGTCGCGCTGTTTGTTTATCTTCCATTTCTGCTGATGGGGGTTGCGATCCTGCTGGAAGCGGGATTCAATCCGCTCTCCTATACTCCCGGCCTTCTCTACCGGCTTTTTCTCATCTCCTTAGTTTTCTTCCCACTGATTGGCCTGGCCGCGGTCACTTCGAACCTTGTGCGCATGGTGCTTACGCTTCTGGGCGTTTTTGTGGCCATCGTCATCCTGGGGTCGGGCCTGCTCGCTTACTTCCGCGGGAACCACGGACCTGTGGGGTTTTCGCCCGACCCTGATGGAGGGCTCGCCTCCATTGCAATTGTCCTTCTCGTATGTGGCGCCGTCGTGGTGCTGCAGTACGCCAGAAGGCGCGTCTTAGTGACGCGTCTGCTGCTGGGGAGCACGCCCTTTCTCGTCCTGCTCACTTCCTGGGCCTGCAATACCAACTTCTTTGTCGACCGGGCCTATCCGCCCGCCGCACAGACAGACGCCTCGGTCATTCGGATGATTTCATTTGAGCAGGATAGTCAAAGCAGAGCGGCCGCTCATTCATGGGGCGCATCCGGGAACGGCAACTTCTCCAACTTCGACTCCAGGAAATGGGCTGTGATCAAGGTCAAGTTGCGGGCCTCGGGAGTGGCCGCAGGCGACCGCTGGCAGCTCGACGCATTCCGGCCGACCTTGACGCCGGCGAACGGCGCCCCAGTGAAGCTGGATTGGGAGCAAGGGCAAAACGTTTTCGACAAACCCGACGATCCGAACACACTCAACTACGTAATGCTAGCCTTCCTCATTCCGCGCGCCGATTACGAGAGGCTCAAATCGTCTCCGATCAGTTTGCATCTTGACTTTGCCCTCACGCAGGCGAGATCCGGGCGATCCTGGCGATTTCCGCTGCCGAAGGGCGACTTCATGATTCCGGATCTCGCTTCCTGCTCAGCAGTCGACAATAAGGAGATGGAAGTGATACATATCTTCGGCGTGTACTGCCGTTTTCCACTGCGGACGCCGCCGCTGACGACCGTTACGGCCCTGCAAACAAGAGGCCCATGCGAATTAGCGCCGACGCAGCCCAGCGATCCCGCGCTGCCCACCTCCAATACATTTCGAGACCTTGGTACCGCACCGGCATCTTTTGGCATCTCGCCGATGGAGCAAGGCGAGCTCTTGAACGGCAGCAACTTCGGCTCTTCGAGCAGCGATCCAAAGACAGTCCCGATACGCCTTTGTCCCGGCACGCCCGTCGTCATCACGCAATACCGCAAGGTGCGTGCCGTGCAAACCGCAATGACGATCGAAAACTTCACACTCGGAGATGAATGACCGCCCGCAGAAAGTCTCGCGCGCGATGAGGGAACAAGTCTGTGAGAGGCGGAATCAAGAGCGCGAGCACAAACGGCGTATCCATCGGCCTTTTCGGCAGATCCCGATTTGGCTCCGACGGATTCGTCCCTGCTAACGCCGTCCCGACCAGCGACTCGCCGCCCCGAACCTCTCCACTCCCCTTGGCCGTTCTCCGCGGCCCCGCTCAACACTCTTGTCAAGTATTTCCCGCCTCCACGATTCCGCATCCTCCTTTTTCCTCAGGCAGATAGGCCTCACCGCAACTTTGCAGGTTATTTCCCCGAAATCGCTACACTTTTTGTATAAGCAAGAACACCGCAGATGCCTTGGTGCGGCCAGGGCTCGGCGCGGCTAACCCCGCGAACTCCGCCAGTTCCGCTAACGCCGCTAACGCCGCTAACCTCTTATTTTGGAGGACTTTACAATCTAACCCCTTTGTTTTCAACGGGCTAGAGGGAGAGATCGGGGGTACAAGTGCATGAAAGCAAACCACTTAACACGAAATGAGGGTAGGGGGGTACCCCCCACCCCCCTACATCCTGTGCCCCACCCACACTCACACTCGGACTCGCACCGGCCCTTACCCCCACCCCGGGTACGGGCGAGGAGCCGGGATTTGGAAGCCGGCCCGCTGGCCGCACTTCTCCGCCTACGGATCGCTGAACGCTGCCGGTTTCGTCGCCCGAAAAACGAGTTGTGAAACTGTGAAGCCAGCAACCGACTCCAAATCAGCAACTTACAGCGCAAGCCCTCACAGTCTCACAGTCTGTGCGTTCCTGTGAATCTGCGACGTAAGTTCGCATCGGTTCTTAGGCAGAGGTCTTGCTGCGAACTGTGAACTACGAACGATAAACTGCGAATCTTGAGTTGAAAGGAGCAGAAAGCGGATCACTGACCGCTGACCACTGACCACTGTTCCTTCACCGCCGGCGCCGCGAACTTCATCATCGCCACGTACGTCGCGCCCGCCGTGAAGAAGCCCACGAACCACGCGTAATCATAGAGAAAATGCAGGCTGGGCACGATCAGACCCACCAGCGCTATGGCCACGCCCAGCCCGAGCGCGATCAGCGCCCGCGGATTCACGCCCTTCGTGTAGTGGTAGATGCCGTCGCGATGGTAGAGCGAATTCACGTCCAGCACCGTACCGCGGATGAAGAAGTAATCGCACACCATGATGCCGGCCACGGGACCGAGCAGTCCCGAGTAGCCGACCAGCCAGCCGAAAATGTAAGAGTCCGGAGTGGCCAGCAGCTTCCACGGGCACATCGCCAGGCCCAGAAATCCCGTGATCAATCCGCCCGTCCTGAAACTGATCAGCCGCGGATAGAGATTCGAAAAATCGTTCGACGGCGAGACGACGTTGGCGCCGATGTTCACGTTGAGCGTCGCCACCAGCACGGCGATCATGGCCACAAACGCTACCAGCGGCTGATGAAACAATCCGATCAATTCGACCGGGTCCCAGATGGGCCTGCCGAACAGAACCGATGAAGCCGAAGTGACCGCGATGCCGAGAAACGTGTAGAGCACCATCGCCACCGGCAATCCGAACGCCTGGCCCCACGACTGTGAACTCTGAGACTTCGAATAGCGCGTGAAATCGGGAATGTTCAAAGCCAGCGTGGCCCAGTAGCCGACCATGGCGGTGAGAGATGGAAAAAACACAGCAAGAAAATCGTGCGTGGAGTGGAACCGGCTCGGCGTGGACAGCATGGCGCCGAAGCTGCCCGCCTTCACGCGCACCCAAATCAATAGCGCCGCAGCCATGATAAACATGAACGGCGCGCCGAAGGCTTGCAGCCGGCGGATCGATTCCACGCCGCGCCAGACCACGACCATGTTCAACAGCCAGAACCCGAGAAAGCACGCCCACAAGATGCCGCGATTGCCCGCCAGCGACGGCCGCATCACTATAAGCATCGCGTCAATGGCGCTGCCGCCGATCCACGACTGGATGCCGAACCATCCGCACGCCACGACCGCGCGCAACAGCGCCGCGAGATTGGCCCCGCGCACGCCAAACGAAGCGCGCAGAAACACCGGAAACGGAATTCCGTACTTCGCGCCCGCGTGCGCGTTCAGCAGCAAGGGCACCAACACGATCAAGTTGCCCAGCAGCACCGTCCCGAGCGCCTGCTTCCAATCCATGCCGTTGGCGATCAGTCCCGACGCCAGACGGTACGTGGTGATCTCCATGCACATCGAAAACCACAGCGCCATGTAATTGTAGAAACCCCAGGTACGCTGCTCCGGCCCGGTCGGCCGCAAGTCGCGATTCGATAGCGATGGATCGACAGTGCTCACGGGACCCCCTCCGTGGGATAGCTACTCTCTTCTGTTGGCTACACAATCGCGGTATTAGCTATTAGCTATTGGCTATTGGCTGTCTTTCTACTTCCAAGCTCCTCCGCGCGCCTCGCGCCGCAAATACTTTCCGCGCCCCGGCTTGCCGATAAACTTTCCGCCGCTTACCACCAACTCGCCGCGCGAATAAACATCGCGAGCGTTGCCACGCACGCGGAAGCCTTCGAACATCGAGTAGTCCACCTTCATGTGGTGGGTCTTGGCGCTGATCGTGTAGTCCTCTTTGGGATCCCAGAGAACCAGGTCGGCGTCGCTGCCCGCAGCCAGCACGCCTTTTTGGGGATACATGCCGAAGATGCGCGCCGGCGCCGTCGACACCAGCTCGACGAATCTGTTGATGGAGAAATTTCCCTGGCCCACGCCGTGGTGGTGCAGCAATTGCAGACGGTTTTCGATGCCCGGGCCGCCGTTGGGAATCTTCGTGAAGTCGTCCTTACCGAGACTCTTCTGATCTTCAAAGCAGAACGGGCAATGATCGGTCGACACCACCTGCAGATTGTCTCTGCGCAGGCCCTCCCACAACTTGGGTTGGTTTTTCTTCTCGCGCAGCGGCGGCGTAAACACGTACTTCGCGCCATCCCATCCCTTGCCTTCCATGTTGTCCTCAATCGAGAGCAAAAGATACTGCGGGCAGGTCTCGGCAAACGCCGGCAATCCGCGGTCGCGCGCCTCGCGTACCTGATTGAGCGCGTCTTCGCTGGAGAGGTGCACGATATAAATCGGCACTCCGGCAATCTCCGCCATGGCGATGGCGCGATGCACCGCTTCGGCCTCGGCCTTGGTGGGTCGCGACAGTGCGTGATAAATGGGCGCGGTCTTCCCCTCGGCCAGCGCCTGCTGCACGATCACGTCGATCACGGAACCGTTTTCCGCGTGCATGCAAATCAGCGCGCCGTTCTTCGCCGTTTGCCGCAGCGCCTTGAAGATGGTGGCATCGTCCACCATCAGCACGTTGGGATACGCCATGAACAGCTTGAAGCTGGCCACGCCTTCGCGCACCATGTCGTCCATGTCTTCGAGGCCCGCATCCGGCAGATCGGTCACGATCATGTGCAGCCCGTAGTCGATGCACGCCTTGCCCTCGGCCTTCTTCCACCAGGTATCGAGCGCCGCGCGCATCTTCGTGCCTTTCGCCTGAATCGCGAAGTCGACAATCGTCGTCGTCCCGCCGATCGCCGCCGCCCGCGTTCCAGTCTCAAAATCGTCGTTGGAAAACGATCCTCCGAACGGCATGTCGAGATGCGTATGCGCGTCGATCCCACCGGGAATCAGCAGTAGGCCAGTGGCATCAACGACTTTGTCCGCGGAGCCCGCCGGAATCCCCGCGCGCACTTCCTTGATGACTGCGCCATCGATCAGCAGATCCGCCTTCACGCTGCCGTCAGCGTTGACTACCGTTCCATTCTGAATAAGCGTTTTCATGATGGCATCTTCCTCATTTCTTGCCGCGCCCAGTCGCGGGCGCTCGTTCCGCTAGTCTCCGCTCGTTGGCGCGGCGCACGCCGCGCCTTTAGTCCGCTCCGCCCACGTCTCCGGAGTCAAATCCTTATCGACACGGACCATCGTGATGCAATCCTCCACCGGACATACGCAGGAGCACAAATTGCAGCCCACGCACTCCGTCTCATCCACGCGCGGAATGCGCGCGAGGGGCGTGGGATACGGTCCCTGCGCAAAAGCCGCCTCGCGCTCTTTGCGCGTTACCGGCGTTTCCGCAATCGAGGCAAGGCTTTCAGCCTGCTCCGCAGCCGGGGTGCGGTGCAACTCAACGTGCCCGTCAATAGGACCGGAAACGCGATCGAGATGAATGCACTGGTGAGCGCCGTCCCAACAGGCAATGTGGCACAAGTCGCAGCCGATGCACTTCTGCTCGTCGATGCGCGCCACGATCTTGAAGTTCAGGTTCAGGTGCTTCCACTCGGTGACTTTCGCGACCGACAGGCCGCGGAAATCCTCGATAGTCTTGAAGCCTTTTTCGCGCATCCAGTTGTCGAGTCCCTCGGCCATGTCCTCGACAATGCGGTAACCGTAGTGCATCGCCGCCGTGCACACCTGCACCGTGCCGCAGCCCAGCAGCAGGAACTCTACCGCGTCGCGCCACGATCCGATGCCGCCGATGCCCGACAGCGGCAACGCCGCCTCCGGGTCCGCCATAATCTGCTGCACCATGTTCAACGCGATCGGCTTTACCGCCGGTCCGCAGTAGCCGCCATGCGAACTTTTACCGTCGACGTTCGGTCGCGGCACAAACGTATCCAGATCGATGCCGGTAATTGAATTGATAGTGTTGATGGCCGACAATCCATCGGCGCCACCGCGCTTCGCCGCGCGCGCCACGACGCGAATATCAGAGATGTTCGGCGTCAGCTTGACCAGCACCGGCGTGCGCGCTTTTTCCTTTACCCATGCGGTGATCATCTCCGCGTACTCCGGCACCTGGCCCACCGCCGAGCCCATGCCGCGCTCGCTCATGCCGTGAGGGCAGCCGAAGTTGAGTTCCAGTCCGTCCGCTCCCGCATCTTCGGCGCGCGTCACAATCTCGTGCCACGCTTCGCGGTTCGACGCCACCATCAGCGACGCGATCACCGCGTTTTTCGGATAGCGCTTCTTCACTTCCGCCATCTCGGTCAAATTCTGTTCGACAGTGCGGTCGCTGATGAGCTCGATATTGTTGAAGCCCATGATGCGCTGGCCGTTCCAGTCCGTGGCCGAGTAACGCGAGCTCACATTCACCACCGGCTCGCCGATGGTCTTCCACACCGCGCCGCCCCAGCCCGCGTCGAAAGCGCGCATGATCATCTCGCCCGTGTTGGTGGGCGGCGCCGAGGCCAGCCAGAACGGATTGGGGCAGTTGATCTTTCCGGCAAAATTCCGCACGCCAATGTCAGGCATGAACTACCTCCGCAGTTTTCAGCATCGCCGTCGCCGCGCGCTTGCCACCCGCTACTGCATCCACCACTTCGCGCCCGCCATTCACGCAATCGCCGCCGGCAAAGTAACGCGGATTGCCCGTCTGCCCGGATTCGCGATCGGCCACAATCCGCCCATCGCGCACTTCTACGCCGCGCAGCTCTTGCAACAGCTCAGTCAGCGGCGATTGGCCGATGGCCGGCACCACCAGGTTGCAGTCGATGGTCGCCGCCGAATCCGGAATCACTTCGAGCTTGCCTTCCACCTGCCGCACCTGCACCGTCTCCAGAAGCAACCGGCCATGCGCCTCCGGCCGGATCGCCAGCGGCAGCCTGCGCCACATAAACTGCACGCCTTCCTGCTTCGCGTGCTCGTACTCGAATTCGAATGCCGACATCTCCTGCTCGCTGCGCCGGTAGAGCATATACACGGGTGCCGCGCCCAGCCGCCGTGCAGCGTTGGCGGCGTCAATCGCAGTGTTTCCCGCGCCCACCACCACTACCGTCCCGTGCAGTTCGCGCAGATGGCCGGTTTTGTACGCAGCAATCAGCGCCAGCGCGTTCATCACGCCCTTGGTGTCTTCGCCAGGAACATTGAGGCGCTGCATCGCGCCCAGCCCCAGGCCGAGAAAGACAAAATCGAATTCAGCTTCCAGCGCTTCCAGCGCGGCGGCAGAATCCACTTCCACGCCGCAGCGGAACTCCACGCCCAGCTGCCGAATCATCTCCACTTCGCGTACGCTGTCGGCGGCGCGCAGCTTGTACTCCGCCACGCCATAGGTGTTCAACCCGCCTGGGAGTTCGCGGCGCTCGATCACAGTAGCCCGCGCCCCTGCGCGGCACAACTCCGCCGCACATGCCAGCGAGGCCGGTCCGCTTCCGATGCACGCGACGCGCAGCTTTTTCGTTCCCACCGCTTTCGCCGGAGGCGTTTCACCTGATGCCCAGAACGCGTCGATGGCATGCCGCTGCAGCAACGCGATCTGGATGGGCTTGTGATTCTGCCGGACCATTACGCACGCGCCCTCGCACAGCACATCGACCGGGCACACGCGCGCGCAGCTTCCGCCCAGAATGTTGGCGTCGAGAATCCGCATCGCCGACCCGCGCAGATTGCCCGAGGCGATGCGCTTGATGAAGCCCGGCACATCGATATGCGTGGGACACGCGGCAGTGCACGGCGCGTCAAAACAGTTCAGGCAGCGGTCGGCTTCAATCACCGCTGCCTGCGCAGTCAGCGCCGGTTTCAGTTCTCCAAACCGCGCCTTCAGTTGTGGATCGTCAAGCAAGGTTGCTGTGCTCATGCCACCCCTCTGACCTACGACGCCACCAACGGCCCATACAAATCGGGCCGGCGGTCGCGGTAAAACTGCCAGGTTCGCCGCACCTCGGCAAGCTCGTCCAGATTCAGGTCGGCGGTCAGTACTTCATCCTTGTCGCGCGAGGCCTCGGCAATGATCTTTCCCCGCGGATTGCAGAAATAGCTCGAACCGTAAAACTCGCCGATGTTCCACGGCGCTTCAGTACCCACGCGATTGATGGCGGCAATAAAATATCCATTCGCCACCGCGTGCGCCGGCTGCTCCAGCTTCCACAGGTACTCGCTCTTCCCCGCCGTCGTGGCTGATGGATTAAAGACGATCTCCGCGCCGGCCAGTCCCAGGCAACGTGCGCCCTCAGGGAAATGCCGGTCGTAACAGATATAAACGCCGATCTTCGCAAATCCAAGATCGAATACCGGGTAGCCCAGGTTGCCGGGACGGAAGTAGAACTTCTCCCAGAAGCCCGGTGCCGTGTGCGGGATGTGTGTCTTGCGATATTTTCCGAGATATGATCCGTCGCTCCCGATCACCGCTGCGGTGTTATAGAAAATACCTTCCTGCTCCACTTCGTACACCGGCACAATCAGCGCCGTGTGCAGTTCCTTCGCCAGCTCGCGCATCAGTGTCACGGTGGGCCCGTCGGGAACCGGCTCCGTCATCTCGTACCACTTCACCTCTTGCTCCGCGCAAAAATAGGGCCCGTTAAAGATCTCCTGTAGGCACACGATTTGCGCTCCCTGCTTGGCCGCCTGGCGGATCAGCCCTACGTGTTTCTCCACCATCGCTTGCTTCTGCTTATCAAGCGGCTCCGTCGCCGGCACAGCGTTTGAAGCTTGAATAATGGAACATCGAACCATTCGAGGCATCTCGTGCCACCTCCCTCGAAAAGAACTGTGAGTCTTAGAAAGTAAATGAAATGCGCCCATTGAGCAATAGGGCGCGCAGGCCTCGGAAAGCCGGCCTGTTCACCGGCTGCGGAGCCAGATCCGTGCCGGCTTAGTCGCACCTCGGTTTGACTTCGATTGCCGCGAATCCAATAATCGAGAAGAGATGAACATCTACGAGGAGATCGTGAAGTTGCAACGCGAGGGACGCCGCGGCGCGGTGGCCACCATTGTGAACTCGCGCGGCTCGATTCCCTCCTTCCAGAGCGCCAAAATGCTCATCCGTGACGATGGCTCCATCGCCGGAACCATTGGCGGGGGTTGCGTCGAGGCTGAAGTCTGGCAGGCGGCGCGCGAGGTCATCGCCGAGGAAAAGCCGCGCAGCCTAAGCTTCGATCTCAACCAGGATCCGAAGTACGACACCGGCCTGGTGTGCGGCGGCACGCTGGAAATCTTCATCGAGCCCATCCTGCCCTCATCGCTGCTTTACATCTTCGGCGCCGGCCACGTGGCCCTCGAGCTCTTCAAGGCCGCGCGCAATGCCGGTTTCGAATGCATCGTTGCCGACGACCGCGAGGCCTACGCCAACCCCGAGCGCTTTCCCGACGCCGTCCAGGTGGTCGCCCGCGAATTCGATGAGGCCTTCAAGGAGCTCTCTCCCGCCGAGTCGTCTTGCATCGTCATCGCCACGCGCGGCCATCGCGACGACATGCGCGTTCTCCGCTGGGCCGTCCAAACCCCAGCGCGCTACATCGGCATGCTCGGCTCCAAACGCAAAGCTATTACCGTGTTCCGCGAACTCACGCGCGAGGGGCTCAGCCCCGAGCTCTTCGATCGCGTGCATTCGCCTATCGGCCTCGACATCGGCGCCGTCACGCCCGAAGAAATCGCCGTCTCCATCCTCGCCGAGCTCATCGCCGTCCGCCGCCGCGCCGAACGCGCTCTGCCCCACATGAGCTGGTTCCAAAGCGCCAGGCACATCGCTGCCGCAAATGATTCGCCCCTTCCGAGCGAACCTCTCCCCGCTCCACCGAAAAATAGCTAGTCCGCCAATTCCTCTTCTTCCTGCCCCCTTGCTCCCCGTTTTCTTGTTCCGTCACTCCCTCGCTCCCTTGCTCCCTGTCCCCCGTGGCGCTATCTTCTGTCTATGGGCGAACCCGTACAACTCGCAGGGCTCGTTCTCGCAGCGGGTGATTCCACGCGCATGGGAACCGACAAGGCCATGCTTCCCTGGCCTCCGCCGCTGCCGGGCGCAACCGGTTCGCCGCGCCATACGCTGCTCTCCGCCGCATTGGTGGCCCTCGATCCATTTACGCGCTTCAATGTTGTCGTGGCCGGCAGAAACGCCGATGTTCTCGCCGACACCGTGGGCGCGTGCGGCGCCTATCTCGTCCGCAACCCGGCTCCTGATAACGGCCAGTTCAGTTCTCTGCAGATCGGTCTGCGCGAACTCCTCGAGCGCGGCTGCAACGCGGCGATCATCACGCCCGTCGATTGCCCGCCGCTCGGTTCTGCGTCGCTGGAGCGCTTGCATCACGCTTTTCTCGGCGCGCTCACCGCCGGTTTCTACGCCGTCGCTCCCGAGCACGACGGAAAGCACGGCCATCCTCTCCTCGCCAGTCGCGATCTCATCGACGCATTTCTCAAGGCGCCCGTGACCGGAAACGCACGCGAAGTTCTTCACGCCCACGCATCCCGCGTGGTCTACGTTCCGGTTCCTGAGTCGTTGGCCAAGGCTGGCCTCAACACGCCACAGGACTACGCCTCCGTCGCCGAGTAAGGTTATCCGAAAACTCAGAGCAACTGCACAATAGCTATTACCCATCGCATCCGTGCCCCATCCATTTCGCGCTTTTTGCGAAATGGGTGAGAAAGCGAGAGACTGGGTACATCGATCCTGGAGTTGGCCTAATTCCTCTTCGCAATCTGTTGCAGTACCGCGTGAAGCGCATCCATCGCCAGGTGGCTTGCGTGCGACGACGCCGGCGGCAATCCCCCCACCGCGCGCAGCAACTCTTCCCGCGTCAGCTTCTGCGCCTCGTCAATACTCTTCCCGCGGACCAGCTCCGTCAGTGCCGAAGCGCAGGCCATCGCGGCCACGCATCCCCTGGCGCGGAAACAGATCTCCGCGATCCGGTCGCCATCGATTTTCAGGGTAAGTTCCAGAATGTCGCCACAGGCTGGATTCTCGATGCGCGCCGACGCGTCCGCATCGGCAATCGTCCCCGCGTTGCGCGGGTGCTCAAAATGGTCGAGAACCTCTGCGGAATACATGTCGCCTTGCCCGGCGCTACTTCTGCTGCGCTTCTAGAATCTCGGTCACCAGAAACAGGTCCGCCAGCAGGGCGCGCAAATGGATGGATGCGTTCAGATTGTCGATCAGCTGCGAGCCGATCGCCGGCTGCGCCAGCACCAGTTCCATCGCCGCCAGCGCGCTCTCCGCGTCCCGTTTCAGCACAGCGAAGAACGCCTCATATTTGCCGGCTGGCGCAAGCTGCTGTGCGACGGTCTCCGCGCAACTCCGTTCCAGGCCACGCATCGCCGCCACGGCGCGCGTTAAATGCGCCCTCAATTCGCTGCCTTCGTCGTTCGCCAACCCGCGCGCTGCAAAGGAGAGCGTGAACTCGTAGCACTCCTCAATCGTCTCGCACTGTTTCTGAATTTCAGTCGCCATCGCTTGCGGCATAACCCTGCTTTTCTTTGGAAGTCGCCGGTGCCTTCACGGCCCAGCGTCCGGTGTCGTGCTCCTCAAGATAAAAATCGCGGCTCATCCAGCCGAAGATCATCGACTTGGTGATGGGGAATTTCTCGGGCCGGATTCCCATATAGACGTGGACCATCACCAGCGCGATCAGCCCCACGCCGGCCAGGCCGTGAAGGACATACATCAGGCCCCACGTCATGTCAGAGAAGAGATACGGATTGCGCGTAAAGATGCCGGTCTGCACGCGCTTCATCATGAACAGGCCGGTAACGATGACCGCCAGCCCGGCAAGCAAAATGACGCCGTGGTAAAGCTTGTTTTCGAGAGGGTATTTTGCAAACCGGCTCGGCAGCGGCGCAGGCTTGCCAAAAAATGCCCGCACCCGGTTCATGGCGTCGCGCAGGTCCGTCTTGTCGGGCCAGATCGACCAGAAATCCATGAAGAACGTCGCGTGCACGATATGAAACAGAATCGAAACCGTAAGCACCAGACCCGCGATCCAGTGATAGACCACCCAGTTGAACTGGATTCCCACCTTGGGCAGGAAGGCCGTGAACAGCAGCGTGAACATCGACGCCGCCATGATCCAGTGAAACAGCCGCGCAGCCAGCGAGTGCCGCGGCACGCGCTCCGGAATCGCCGCCGCAGCCGCGTCCGCTTTGCGTTCCGCAAATCGCTTGGGCGGCTTCACGATGATGAGGTAAAGCGCGTGCACGATCATGAAGCTCAGTCCCGCGATCACCGCAATCCAGATCAGGCCCCACGCAATATGGATCGGGACCGACTTGCCCCACGGACTCGTCGCCCACTGGATCAGCTGCGGCATGTTGCCTCCTCGGCTGCGGCAATTGCAGCGAGCGTGCCGCTCGCCGGTGGCTGCGGCGCGCCGGCGATCGCGCGCTTCACCAAATTTCTCATCAGCGGAATCTTGTAGCCGTTGAATTGCAGCGGAACCGCGCCCTCGACCGCGAGTTTGCCCGCCATCTCGCCAGTCACGTCATTCGCGGTCTGGCCGCGCACCGCATCTTCGACAGACTTAAGCCGCATGGGCCGCGGCGCTGCCGCATTCACCGCGATGCGAATCTGGTCGATGGTGTTGCCGTTGAGCTTGATTGCCGAGGCCACGTTCATCAGCGGAAAATCCCACACATTGCGGTCGCGCACTTTTTCGAAATAGAACTTCGCGCCCGCCCACGTCGCGGGAATCCGAATCGCCGTGAGCAGATCGCCCGGCCGCAGCATGTTGATCCGCGTAATGTCGTCCTCGGGCCCGACAAAATAATCTTCCGCATCCACAACCTGCTCGCCCTTCGCCGTCTGCACCACGAACTTCGCATCGAGCACGATCAGCGCGGGAACCGAATCGGACGGGTGCACGGCCACGCAGCGATTGGCGCCGAAGATGGCGTGCTCGCGGTTGCGTCCTACCGGCGTGTCCGCATAGCAAATGTTGCCGCCCGCGCGGTAGCACGGCCATCCGCCGCGATAGTACCAGCAGCGCACGTCCTGCGAGACGTTGCCGCCCAGCGTGCCCTGGTTGCGAATTTGCGGCGACGCCACCAGGGACGCGGCATCGCGCCAGCACGCCGTAATCTTTTTGGATCACTGGGTGGTTCGCAATCTCAGTCAGCGTGGTCATGGCGCCGATCTCCACGCCGTCGCTAGTGGCGCGAATCCCCTTCAGCTCGTCCACGCCGCTCAAATCCACCAGAACCTTCGGCTTCTTGATGCGGTCCTTCAGCCAGTCAAAGCTATCCAGGCCGCCGGCCATCACCCACGCGTCGTCATTTTGTTGCAGCAGCTTTTGTGCCTCCGCGGCAGAGCTCGGCTGCAGCAGGTCGAAAGCCGGCATTACATCTCGTATGACCGCCATTCTCTACTCCATCTCCAACCCGATTAAATACTCGCCGTCAACGGATGCTGCATCGGGCGTCCCGCTTCAAACGATGCCAGAATCGTATCCGCATTCACCGGCGCCCGCTGGAAGATTTCGTCGCCCAGCGCATCGCTCAGCGCGTTCAAAATCGACGCGCAACCGCCGCCCACCGGCGGCTCGCCAACGCCGCGCGCGCCCACCGGCGTCTCTGGATCGGGAATGTTGAGCGCGGCCCACTGCATGTCGACCGGCACATCCAGAATCGTGGGCGGCCTGTTCTGATAAAAACGCTTGGCCACCGCGACGCCGTACTCAGGGTCGTAGACCCACTTCTGTCCGATCGCGTGCGCAATACCCAATATCGAACGTCCCAGCATCTGCCCGCCCAGCGAGTGCGGATGCAGCACCGTGCCCACGTCGCCATACGCCAGGAAATCCGTGATGAAGTATTTGCCCGTTTCGACATCCACTTCGACCTCGGCAAAACTCGCCACGTAGGAGAACGTGTCGCCGTCGCGAGGAGCCTTGTCGCGCGCCGCTACCACCAGCCCTTGTCCGGCCAGCGCCGTCACCGCCGCCTTGGTCACCTTGTGCACGTCGTCCGGCGCATCGTGCCCGTCGTAGATGCCGCCCAATTCAATTGCCTTTTGCGCCACCTGCGCAAAGCTCATGCCCGCGCCGCCGCCTTTGCGGAAAACGCGCGCGTTGTCCACTTCGTAATCCTCCGGCTTTCCGCCCAGCGACTTTGCGGCGACTTCTTGTAGCTTTTGTTTGCACTCCGTGGCCACCGCAAACGCGGCTCGTGTCATGGCATGCGTCGTCTGGCTGCCGCCTGAAGCACACGTGTACGGAAAGATCTTCGATGTATCGCCCCATACGACGTCGCAAAGCTCCCACGGCACGCCCAGCACTTCGGCGCCCGCGCGATGCACGTCCATCACCGACTCGGTGCCAAGGTTGCCGATGCCCGAGTGGAAACGCACCCGCCCCTCCGGCGTAATCACCAGCAAGCCATCGAACCCGATAGTTCCACCCACGAAGCAGCTAAGCGAAACACCCACGCCACGCGCCTTCGATCCGATCCGCTTGGGCTGCGCATTGCGCTCCTGCCATTTGAACTGCTCCGCGCCCTGATCCAGCGCCTGCTTCAGGAAGCAGCTTGTCGCGTGTGCTCGTTTGCCATGATTCGGCGGCCCGTATTCCGCTTTGCCCTCGGGGCAATTCACGCGCCGCAACGCCACCTGGTCCACGCCCAGCTTGCGAGCTGCCTTCGCCAAAATCGGCTCGATGATCGTGATGCCCTGCATTCCACCCGGCGCGCTTTGTGCGCTGCGCGTGGGCGTATTCGTCATCACTGAGACGCCGCGCCAACGCATCGCCGGCGGCTGGTAGAGCAGCGAAACAATCCGGGCCGACGAGCCGCCATCGTCCTGGTTGTCATAAGCTCCGCTGTTGGTCACCGTGTAGTAATCGATCGCGGTAATCCGCCCGTCCTTCGCGAACCCGATCTTCGCCCGCCCCAGAACGCTGGGCCGCGCACGGCCAATGTAGTGCTCCTCTTCGCGGCTGATGCGCATCATGACCGGTGTGTTTAATTTGCGCGAAAGGATCGCCGGAATAATCAGAATCACGGAGCCGGTTACCTTGCTGCCGAAGCCTCCGCCGGTGTACTCGCTGACTAAAACAACCTGATCGTCTTTCAGGTTCATCCAGCGGGCGATCGCCGGCGCGGTCTGGAAGGTGCTTTGCGTGCCCGTGTGCAGATAGACCTTCCCGTTCTGCCAATACGCCATCGCGGTGCGCGGCTCCAGGCACTGGTGGCTCACGTCGGGCGTCACAAACGACTCATCCAGCACCAGTGCGGCATCGCGGAAGCCCGCATCGAGATCGCCATACGTCGATTGTCCGATTGGCTTGCCCATGGGCAGCCGCCCCTGGTCGTAGTCCGCAAAGTCCTGCTCGGTCCATTTGAGCTCTGTAACCTGCTGCCCGGCAGTTCCCCGCTCCCACACATTTCCATCCGCATGCGGATTCGCGCCACCCGGCCGCAAACTGTCCAGCGGATCGATGACGAATGGCAATGGCTCCATATCGATTTTGATTTTTTCGATGGCCTCGGCGCAGGTCAGTTCATCCACCGCCGCCACAGCCAGGATGGGACAGCCCTGGAACATCGGCTCGTTCGTCAGGGCCGTCTCGCCCCACTTGTTCGCCTTGATGGTCTGCCCGTTGTCGTTCAAATAATCCGCTTGCGCGGGAATATCGTCGGCAGTGAGCACCGCCCGTACTCCCGGCATCGCCAGCGCTTCGCTGGCGTCAATCTGTGTGATCCGTCCGTGCGGCATGGGGCTCAGCACCAGCCGGCAAAACAGCATTCCCTCCGCGCGAAAATCCTCGGCATACTTCGACCGCCCTGTCACCTTGGCAACCAGGTCCGGCGTTTTGTAGTCGTGGCCGACGAGTTTATACCCCGTGCCGTACGGGCGCGGCTTTTCCTGTTCGGCCTGCATCGCGCTTTCTTGAGGAGTGTCCGCCATGGCTCAGGCCCTCGCTTTCTGCGCGGCGGGCACGGCGTTGCGCATGTTCTCCGCACCCAGCATCATCGAGTCCAGAATCTTGTTGTAGTCCTGGCACCGGCAAAGATTGCCGCTTATGCCGTGCGCAAGCTCCGTGCGCGTGGGCGCAGGGTGCGTCTTCAAATATCCAACGGTCGCCATTATGAAGCCCGACATGCAGAACGCGCACTGAAAGCCTTGCGCATCCACCACTGCCTGCTGCACTGGGTGCAGCGTGCCGTCGTTCGCAGCCAGTCCCTCGATGGTGGTCACCTTGCGGCCGCGCACTGTATTCGTCAGCACGGAGCAGCTATAGTGCGGCACATCGTCGATCAGCACCGTGCAGGCTCCGCACTCCGCGCGGTCGCAGCCCAGCTTGGTTCCTGTCAGGCCCAGCTTGTAGCGTAGCGTCCAGGCCAGCGTCTCCTGCTTCATCACTTCCACAGGGCGCATCTGGCCGTTCACGTTCAAAGTGATCAGCCGTTCGCCGCCGAAACTCCGACGCCCGCCGGGCACAAGAATGCGGTAGCTGGCCGCGCCCACAACGGCGCCTCCGGCGATCACGCCCAGAATGAACCGGCGCCGCGTAATCGTTTTCGATGGGTCTTCGACTGGCTTGGGGTTCGTCTTGGGATCGTCCGCTTCCGGCATCTTGGTTTCTCCGGTTTCAGGTTTTGCCTGGGGGTCGTCTCGCTGGCCTGCGGGATTCGTCGCTTGATTCTTGCGGGATTCGCACCGTCGCTTTTCAAGGGCGTCGCGCGGCGCTTGGGGCTATCTTATCGCCGCCGCCTTGGCAGATGCAAAGCCCACCGCCGGCGGGATCAGGGCGCCCTGCATTTACAGGGCCTTGATCTTGATGTTCCGAAACCAGAGCTTCACCCCCGGATCACCTTTCGGCTCGGTACCCTGCAGCGAGATGTGTCCCGTGTGGTACTTGCTGTAGCCCGGCATTCTGGCGAACTTCGTTCCGGCAACCAACTTATTCCAGTTGTCGTCCCACAACTGCGTTTCGATGACCTGGTGCCCGTTCTGGAAAAGTTGCAGGTGACCGTGGTCCGCGATGATCTCAAAC
The DNA here is from genome assembly GCA_963713675.1 of uncultured Acidobacteriota bacterium. GTDB lineage: Bacteria > Acidobacteriota > Terriglobia > Terriglobales > Acidobacteriaceae > Telmatobacter. The sequence goes on along the minus strand of CAVQMV010000031.1, from coordinate 218,250 downwards.
TGGTTCCACTCACCGGCCAGATTTACCCACTCCACCTTGTCGGAGATCATGTCAAAGATATCGCCGGAGCGCTCCATCAGGACACGGCTGTCCGGAACCGTACAGGCCAGATCCGCAATCTGCATTTCCACGCCCGTTTCGTACGTGTTGTGGTATTCGGGTGATTCATGCACGTAGAACATGACGCCGCTATCGATGCAGGGTTGCGCCTTCCACTCCAGCTTGAGATCGAAGTTGGTGTACTCGGCGTCGGTCACGATGTCGGCAAAGTCAGCGCGCGGGTCCTGATTGGTCTTTTTCAGTTGGATGGAACCGTCAACCACCGACCAGTCGCTGCCTGTTTCCTTCTCGAGGTACGAGTGCCACCCCTTCAAATCGTGCCCGTCAAAGAGCAACTGCCATCCGTCCTGCTTCTCCTGTGTTGTGAGTGCGTTCGGCTCCTGCGCCCACGCCATGCCCGCGAACAAAACGCAGACGGCCGCGATCATCGATAACTTCACTACGGTTCATCATTACCCTCTTACAAAGTAGTATGCCTGCGCGATGGGACCGATTGAAAGAGCCGTCCCTCCGGTCTGCCGGTGATGCGGGCTTCGTGGGTACGCAATATGATGATTGCGAACGCGGAAGCTGAGTTCCAGCGCCTGGTCCAGATCGGCCGCAGCCGGCTCAGCCATTCGGGTTCAGGAGATGGCGGAATTGCAAAATTGCCGATGCGCAAATCGCTTTCTGGCCGTCGCTTTGGCTTTCGCTGCAAGCTTCGCTGTCGTCGCGCTTGCACAGAACGGAAAGCAACCTCCGCCCTTCGAAGTACTGACGCATCGCATGGATGTGGATGTAGATGGAGCTCCGGATGCTTACGGTCCGCCGGGCATGGAGACGCTCGACATTCTCCTGAATGCGCATTACCTCAATCGCGCTGACAAAGAAATCGTCGGGTTATTTGATTGACGAACACGGGCGCCCCATTCTGCAGGGCCCGAACGATCCCTTCCCGGGCTATTACATTTCTCAGACCGCGTTTGCGGACATCAACAACCAAAATGAACGGGATCCGCGGCGTTATGTCGACGCCCGCAATATCAATTATGTCGTTCGGGGAAACAAGGCCCGGCGGCGCGGTGTAAAGGTGGGTGACTTTGCGTCTGTCTATTCGAAGCGCACGGGCAAGAGCGTGTTCGCGATCGTCGGAGATACGGGCAATCCCACCGGCGACGAAGGGTCGCTGCACTTATTGCGGGATCTCGGATATCCGTTTCACGACGGCAAGAATGAATCAGTCGAACAACCTGAAATTGTGATCCGGTTCTACCCGAACTCCAACCCAGGGCATCGGTTCTTCTTCAATCAGGCCGAATTGGATGAAGCAGCGATGAAGCTCGGCCTGAGCCGGGATTTCTCCGCTGCTCCCAGAACCAAAAAGTGAAGACCGAAGAGGCTCTGGCGATCAGCGTTTGTACTGCCCGCGCTTAGCCGGCAGAATCTGGATTCCGTCGATGTCATCGGTGTCGTAACCTTTACGATTCCAACGAGATTCTTTGCCTTTATTGCTCACTTCCACGGGTGGAGGCAGGAACTCGGGCTCCGCCGTTACCCAGCGGGGCACGACACTGAGTGAAGGCGGCTTTTCGGCTTTGGCCTCCGCGGGTTCTTGCTCCGGTTGCGGAACAAACGCCTTTGCCACAATGGTTTGCCCGGGATCAGCCGAAGGCGTATCCGCGTGCGCGCTGTTCCCATTACCACTGCCGTTCTTGTTGATGTTCTGTTCGGCAGCTTTCCACGGGCGTAGATCCCTGATCCCCATTGAGAAAAGGACGCCTTTCAACCCGCTAAGGTGCGTCGGCATTTCGTCGTCAGCCTCTTCTTGCTCCCGCACGTCCGCTTCGGCAGGACTTTGCTCTCTATGCGCAGCCACAGAATGCCACGTCCCCACGCGCGGCTCGTGTACATGCGTCATGGCATGATCGGCACTCGTGGGCTCTTGCGTCAGCCACCAGGGACCCTCCAGCGATTGCTGGTCGGGCGGCGTCACCCTCCGTGACTCGGCTTGTGACTTCGGCTCTGCAATGGGTTTCGGTGCAGGCTTGGATACAGCTTCTGCAACAGGCTTTGCAGGCGGCGCCGTGGCAGCCTTTTCAGCCGGCATCGACACCGGTTCCACTTCCCGCGGAATCCCTCGAATTATGGGCACTGCGACGGGCTTATGCTCAGGTTGCGATTCGCTCCTCCCAAACCATAGAGATGCCGGATCAATGTCCCGCAGTGCCCTTAGGTATGACGGCTCACGCAAGGCGGCTGGGGCAAACGCCGCGGGATGCGGCAATTGCTGCGCTTCGCGATTCTCTGCAATCACAATTGGCGCAGACTCTGAGAGCGGCTTGGGTGCAACTGCGGCTTGCTCCACCGCGGCCCACTCGGGAGCGGCACGACGTGCCGGCGGCGTAGCCGGAGCGGCAAACATAGCCGGAGCAGAGGACTTCTGTGCCAGTTCGGGGATCTCTCGCACGGGGCTCGAGAGCGGCGTTTCAGGCGCCGTGCGTGAAGTTTGCGCAACCGTTCGTGCCGCAGTCCGTCCCTGCACGCGTATGTGTCTCTCTACTTCGCTCACGGATTGACGGAAACTGTGGTCGGCATTTGCCAGGCTCACGCGGTTCAGCACGAAGCCCACGGCTGCGGCGTTCAGGCGCTGCAAGCTGCTGGCGGCGGCGCGAAGCTGTGCGCGCGTGGTTACGCCGGACTCCATCACCAGAATCGTGCAATCGGCGCGACGCGCCATGTACTCCGCTTCTGCTGAAACCGTCAGCGGCGCCGTGTCGGTCAGCATCAGGCCTTCGGGTGCGGATGCGGTCGCTTCGCTGGTCTGCTGCATCAGGGACGTGGCCCGCGTGCTGCGCTGCAACTCCGTACCCGTCCGATGTTCTTGAGGTACAGGCCCTGCGGCATCCACCAGCATTGTCTCTTTGCCCAGCACTCCCAGCATCTCTCTCACGCGCTTCGCAATCGTGGTGACGCCCACTCCCGGACCCGCCCCGGTAAACACGCAACGGCTCAATTGGCCTTCTTTGCAGGCAAATTCGATGCCCGTGGCCAGCCGCAGCAAATGCTCCTCGGCAGCCTCGTCCGTCACCTCGTCGAAGTCAGGCAACTGTGCCATCGGCGCATAACCCAGCAATTGCTCAACGTCCGAAGCGACGTAAATGCGCGGGTCCATCTTGTGCGCAACAACCGCTGCCGTCAGGCCGAGCCCGATGAACCCAAATAGCAGTAAGAGCGAATTGCGAATGACTCCTGCAACCGAGGGAAACGTGGGAGGAACCGCGGCTTCGGCCATGTGCGCCATGCCCGGAGCGCTGTCCTCGAGCGTCTGGTTCTGCAACTGTTCGTCTACCGTGTTGAATCGAGTCTGGAGGCGGGAAATGTCACTGGCCAGGTCGCTCGAACGCTGCAGTTTCGGCGTGGCGCCGGCCGCGGCCCTGGTCATCTGCGCCAGTTGCGCGTTCAGACGCGCTTCCAGACCCGCAGTGCGGTCGAGATCGGTGCGTAACTGTTCCTCGATGCGCATAGCCGCATTGGCGCGCACTTCTTGCGTCGAAGACTCGAGCGAGGCATCAATCTTTGCGAGTTCCGCCTGATCCTGCTTGTACAGCGGATGACTCGGCGTCAGGTTCGCCATTTGCGAGACCAGTGCAGCCTTCCGCGTCAGCAGCGCCTGTTTCAGGCTCGAAAGGCCGGGGTCGGTAGCGATCGACTGCTCGGCCTCAGTGTCCAACGCGGTTGAGGAAAGGCCGTTGCTGGAGCTGATTGAAGTGAGCCGCGCCGCGTACTCGTCGTGATCGCTGCGCGCCTTCACCAATTCCTCGTGAATCTGGGCGATGTCGGTGTCGTAGTGTTGGGGAGCCTCAGGGCCGATGGCCGCCACGCCAAGCTGCGCGTTCAGTTGCGCTTGCTCGGTGCGATCGTCGTCCAGCTCCTTCTTGATGCGCTCCCGCTCTTCCTGGAGCATCGTCAACCGGCCTGCATCGGTGGCCTTTTGCTCGTGTGAGGTGTTCTCGATATAGCTCTCAGCCACGGCGTTGGCGATTGCCGCAGCCGTATCAGCGTTCCGCGCATGGGCCGTAATGGCGACCTGGTAGCTGGTTCCCACGCGCGCCACTTCAACCGAACCTTTCAAACGGTCAGCCGCACTCTCGACGCTTTCGTCGCCTTGCTGCCACACGCCGGGGTCGAGCTTCTTGACCGCGCCCGCCAGCACATCGGGGCGCGTCATGCTCAGCATCTGCTGCTGGATGTAGGAGTCATACGTTGCAGGGTCGTAGTTATAAGGCCAGTGCATGGGCGCCTGCTCAAGCACCGCCGACGGCGTGGGCTGAATATAAACAAGACTCTGCGCCGTATATACCGACCAATACCCGGCCACATAGATTACAGCCAGGATCACGCCTGCCAGGGCGAACCCCATGGCCAGACGGCGATGCATGCGCAGGCTGCGCAGCAGGTCAAGACGGAACATCGCCTGTTCCTGATTGAAGCCGCGCGACGCGGCGGGAACCGTAGGAACGCCGTCGGTAAGGCGGGGCGAATTCGCAGGTGGTTCGAACGTCCGGTTCATAGAACTGCTCCCAAATACGCCAGTGTGCTGAGCTGCATGAGCGGGCTTAACCGCTGAATCACGTATGTAGCGCGCGCAAAACCTGTCTTGGGCACAAAGACGATCTCGCCCGGCTTCAGAATCACTTCGCGCGATCGCACAGGATTCAAGACATCCTTGAAAGTGAGTACGCGCGAGGTTCCGGTGCTAGGATCGACAATCTGAATGTGGGCGTTGCTGCCGGCATCATCCGTTAGCCCGCCGGCGTCGGCGATCACGCTGGCCAAGGTGGAATTGCTGGTGATTGAAATCGCGCCTGGATGCTGCACCTGACCGAGCACGGAAACAAACTGCTCCGCGAGGCTGGGCACATAGATTACGTCGTCGCGGCGCAGCCGCAAATCCGCCAGCGTATTGCCCGACTCGACCAGCTCGCGAAGCTGCACCCATACCACCTGATCACTTCCGCGATAAATGGCGCAGCGCTCGGGAATCACCGCCGCTTTGTTTTGGCCGGTCACCAGGCCGCTGCGCGTCAGCGCTTCCAGCAGCGTGGGCGTGCCGTCAAAGACAACTTCTCCCGGCGTATCCACCGCGCCCAGCACCAGCACGCGATTCGATGTGTACTTGGTTACCGTCACCTGTACGGAAAGGTTGTCATAGTAAGTTGCCAGCGCCGCCTCAATCGCCTTGCCTGCTTCCGGGCGCGTCATGCCGTCCAGCTTGATGTCGCCGGCCAAGGGCAGCGTCACGCAGCCGTCGGGCCCGATCACCAGCTTGGCCTCGAGATCGGGACGCCCTGAAATATCCACCGTGATCTCATCGCCCTTGCCCAGCCGGTAGGCTTCGTCGGCAGCAGGCTCAAAGTTACGCAGAGTTTCCAATGGATTCTGCTTCAGTGCCGGTCCGTTGGCCTGCGCCGCGGCATCGTGCCCCGGAACCTGCAGATCGGAGCCCGATTGCGTCTGTGCCACTGCGGCAATCCCCGCAAACACCCACGGAAGAAGAGCTGCACTGTAGATCCGCCGATTCATGCGGTTACCTCCCTGCCGCGGAGCATTCCCAGGCTCCGGCGGTACCACCCGATTTCCTTTTGCTTCTCTGCGTCCGTCAACACCCAGCGATTCAAAACCGCAAGGGCCGATGCTGTGTATAAAATCCCTGCTATCAATAGGATGCCAGCTCCCTGCCAGCGATTCACCACGGCCACCAGTTGCGTTACCGGCCAGGCCAGAGCGGCTGCGATCGCGTATGGCGCAAGTCCCGGGAAAATCACCACGCGCAAGAAGCGCGTGAGGGGAAGATGCAGCACAAAAAGCACCCGGCCCATGAGCACGCAAGCCGAACCGGCGGTTGCCAGGGCCACGGCAACGCCGATTCCGTAAGGTGTCCAACCGCCTTCAATCCAACGGGCTGCAGGCACCGTGATGCCAAGCAAGATCAGGTTGGGAATGGTGTAGGTAAATTCTTCATAGACCCTGCCCATGCCGCGAAACATTGAATTGCCCGGTCCTGTAAGCATGTGAAATTGCATGGCCAGATTGAACACCACAAACAGGGTGATCAGCCTTTGGTGCATGGGCAACTGCGGGCCCAGCCAAACATGCAGAACGGGCCCCGCAAGGAACGAAAACAGGGCGACAAAGGCCGACGTACACAGGTTGGCGTAGCGCGAGCTGCTCAGGTAGAGGTTGCGCAGGTTTTCGATCCTAGTCGACTCGTTGGAAGCGGCGTCGACGTGGGACGCGGCCGGCAAAAGCGCGGCAAAAAACGCCATGGGCACCGAGGAAAACGAGGTGGGCCATTTCTTGGCCACATCGAGCAGACCCGCCGCGGCGTCGCCAATGAGAACGAGGCCGACAACCCGCTCCACGGAGTTGAGAAAGATCTCCAATATGCTCTGGAGCTGTACCAGGCCGCCAAAGTGCACAACGTAGCGGACGGACTCGCGCCGCACCAGCCGCAGCGAGATGCGCAGCCACTTGAGCTTCTTCCACGTCCACCAGATGGTGAGGCCGTCGGTGAAAAGAACGCGGATCAGGTAGGCCTCGGCCATTCCCCGAATCCCGCGTCCAGCGCCCACCAGCCACAGAATGGTCCCGAACTCCGCAAGGATGCCCAAGATCAGGAACCACTGCGTAGCAGCGATCTGCTGCGTGCCGGCCAGGATGTCGCCAAAACCGTTGAGCGCAATGGCCGACAGGAAGATACCCAGGACGATCAGAACGGCGTCTTTGCCATCGGCTGCGTGCTGCGCCGGCAGGTGCAGCCACGGCGAGTACCACTTCCATCCGAACAGGAACCCGAAGAAGATGGCGCTGCAGAGCGGGATGGTCACGGCCAGCCCAGTGGAAAGCAGCGAATTGATCTTGTCGTATTCGCGACGGGCGTGAAACTCGGCGGCGTATTTGATGTAGACATTCGAAAGGCCGAGCGTGGTGACGCCGACATACGAAACCAGAATGAAAATCGTGGTCCAGATGCCGTAGGCCTCCAGTCCAAGGTGGTAAAGCAGGAAAGGCACCAGCACCACGCCGCGCACCATGTTGACCACGCGCGCCAGGATGGTGGCAAACACATTGCGGCTGAAGTGGCGATTCACTTCATGCAGCATCGCAGGCATCGAACTGGCAGCGGCCAGTTCGCGGCCTGCGTCTGGGTCTACGGTCCAGTCCACTTCCTTATCGGGCGTATCGGGAATCATGAGTATTTCGCTCATGGCGCTTGCGCCTCCCGTTGCGTCCGGGCCCACTCTGCGCTCCCGCGGGATTGGCGCAGGACCAGGGGCGTAATGGTCAGTTTCCAAAGAATGTGCACGGGCGCTGCGGCCAGTGCGGCAAAGTCGCGCCACGGGTCGCCGCCCAGGAATACTGTTTCCAGCACATAGGCGAGCACCAATACCGCGCCTACGATGGCGAAGACGTGCAGCCAGTGCACCGGCAAAAATGCCGCCAGAATCAGGGCCAGAACACATCGCGAAATCGGCAGGCTCCAGGCTTCCGCCAGCATCTCGAGGGCGCGCCAGTTGCCGCGAGCAATTTCCACCAGCAATTTTCCAGTGTCTCGCGTAGCAACGTGAAAACGCCCGCCCTCCCAGCGTGCTTCCTGCGAAACCTGCGCGGAACGGCCCGGAGCCAGCGCAGTGTGAACAAACGCCTCTTCCACCCACTCCACGCGCAGGCGCGCGAGCACCATGCGAACGTGGTATTCCAGATCTTCACAGATGCTGTCCACCGTAAAGGGCACGCGCTCGAAGGTAGAGTCCGCGACCGCGAAGCCATTGCCAAAAATGCCTGCGGAAAATCCCAGGCCGGCGCGTCCCCGCGCCCGCAACACGTTAATTCCCCGGAACGCCAGCACGCGCAGGCGCTCCATCGAGGTCGCCTTCCGCGAATAAGGCAATTCGAGCTCGTAGCGGCATTGCGTCGCCGCGGCGCCGCGCTCCAAAGCCCTCGTCGTGGCCGCGACAAGATTGCGGCTGGCCATGGAGTCGGCATCCACCACCAGGAATGCATTAGCGCCTTCGCACCGCGCCGCCTCAAAGCCGCAGCGCAGCGCCACGCCTTTGCCGCGCATCACGACATTATTCATTTCCACCACGCGCGCACCGGCTACCGCAGCCAGCATGGCGGTTCGGTCCGTGCAGTTGTGCGCCACCACAATCACAGGAACGCTCCATGCTGTCGCAACGGATTCTTCGGCAAAGAGCGAGGCGTTGGACGAGCAGCCCGCTGCCAGAAGCGACCGTACCGTCCGCACGATCATCGCCTCCTCATCGTGAGCCGGCACCACCACCGCGAGGCGAATCTCCCGCACCTCCGCCGCGCCTGTTTTTCTTCCGCGACGCATGTTGCCTGCAACGCACACGGCCAGATCGGTGAGCAACGGCGCAGTCAGCATTGCCATCGCCGCAGCCAGCCCTTCGGTCAAATATGTGCTTTGCAGAATCAACGCCTCACTCGTCTCCGTTCCTTGCATCGACCGGCTCCAATCGCCGATCCGTTCTGTTCATTTCTGCCCGGCAAAAAGCGCCGGACGGCCCTGGAGCTTTAAACCAGTACGCGTCGGACACCCATCTGCGGCGCCAACGGATTGACCAGTTGCACGCGCTCCACCGCCGGGTGCATGGCCTGCACCCAGCCGGCAAGAAGAAAGAGCAACATCACTACCTGTTCGCCCATGTACACAGTGGCGAGTGTCGTCATCAGCCCGATCAGCACCGACAGGTGCGCAAAGGCCAGCATCCGGTCCTCGCTCGCGATGGGCTGGGAGATTATGCGCAGCAGTTTCGCCGCGCTTCCCGCGACGATGGCCAGAAAAACCGCCAGCCCCGTGAATCCCTCCGTTACCGCAAGCATCAAGTACTCGTTGTCGATCGACACCTGGCCGTTGACCGCGGGAACTGTCGTGATGCCCCAGCCAAAGGCCTTGCGCTGCATCACCATCGGCGTGTAATTGATGAGCAACTGACGGCGATAAATTGCGTTTTCCTGCTCTACCGACGAAGCCTGGCGGATCGCCGTCGCCGTGTACTGATTCGCGAAGTACAAGGCGCCGGCCGCAAACACAACGCAGAAGCTTGCAAACACGATCACCGCTTTCGCTACCGGCAGGTATCTTGTCAGCAGTGCGAAAATCAGCGCCAGCCCCACGCCGATCCATGGGCCGCGCGACTGGGTCATGAGCAAACCGGCCACAATCGCGGCCAGTGAAAGGCCGCGTCCCGTAAACGGCAGGCCGTGGATGAGGCGGCGCGATCCCCAGTCGGGATCGGCGCTGCGCAGCCACAGGCAATAGACCAGCCCCATGAGAAACACCATGCCGGCCAGAATGGCGTGGCCGTAGGGACCTGCAATGCGCCCGAATCCCCAGCGCATCTGCGGCTCCCACACCTCGTTCTGAACCGCGCCCAGAAACGGCCTGGCCAGTTTCTGCCATAAGCTGTTCCCGGTCAGAAAATCGTAGACGCTCAATCCTGCAACCACGGCCAGCAACGAGACCATGCGCCCGACCAGCTTCTCGCGCATCGCATCGTGTTCTTGCTCGATGAGCTGTTTGCCCGCCATGTATGGAAGCACCATCGTCAAAACGCCCACAACAAACATCAACCCGCCGTCCGCGATGTTGGTGCTGAGCCGTTGCGAGACGGCGAGATTCGGCGAGAACAGTTTTGTCCAATCTCCGTTTGCAAGTTCCGTGCTCAAGGCCTCTGAAAGTCCAGCGCACGCGGCAAACAGCAAAACCCACAGATCCATCCACGCCCAGCGCCAGTGCCGCATGTCCTTGAGCACCAGGGCAATGCCGAGGGGCAGAATGGCGGCATCGGCAAAAGTGATTGGAGGCAGGTGAGGAAGGCGCAGAACGTAGTACTGCGGCAGCAGAAGAAGCGCGGGCAAATAAACCCAAAGCAGCGCCTTCCGTGCCGAGCCCATGGCCAGGACCGCCCAGCAAACCAATGCCGGTATCAGAATGATCGCCGTCATGTCGTTTCAGCCTTTTGCCCTCAGGGCATTTCCGTTCGTCCTGGGGCTCTCAGTCTTTCTGCCCTCCGCAATCAATTGCTGATCTACGCAGCAACGAAAATTTCTGCCTCTATCCGCGAATGCGCGTTTCCACTGGAATCACTTCTTGCTTGCTCCGCAGCCCCATGTGCCCATGCGATGCAGCCTTCGCGTCCAGCGGGCGGCTGCGCGAAGTTGCAGGCTGCCACTCGTCGAAGAGCCGCTGCAGGTTCCATGCGTAAAGCACAAAGCGAGTCTTCAGGTTCAGTCCTGCCAGAGAGAGCGAAAGTCCGGCCTCCAGGAGTTGGCGTCGCGCGCCGAGCAAAGCTCCCAGTCCCGCCACCGTCACCTGCTTGACCGAGTGCAGATGGACTACCATCATCAGACCATTGACGATGCTGGCTGTGGTTGCGTCCTGCACCGCTGCTGCCGTTTCGGCGCCCAGCCGGCCGTGAATGTTCACATGCAACACTTGCGGTGTGATGGACGTGGTCAATCTGGATTGGCCCAGATACGGCCGCTGGCACCAGGCAGCCAATAAGGCCATCGGCAAGTGCCGCACCAAACCCGCGAAATCGCGCAGGTACCGCGGGGCCAGCCGCACCGGTTCCTGCAGGAGGCGCATCGCCCACTCCAGGCCGCAGTTCTGAACCCAACGCGGTGCGCGCAGCATATCGCCGATCAGGATGTCGAAGCTGCCGCCCACGCCCATGGCAAGGGGAACGCCCAGCCGCTTGCGGTGCATCCAGATCCATTTTTCCTGTTTCGGATTGCCGAATGCGACCAGCAGAACGTCGGGGCTGACGGCGTGAATCTGCCTGAGGATTTCCGTGTGATCCATGCGGATCAGGTTCTCTTCGTCGGGAGCAAACGTGCCCACAATCTGCACGCCGGGATAATTGCGCTCGAGCAGTCGGCTTGCGCGCTCGGCGACGCCGGGCTTGGCGCCCAGCAGAAAAATCTTGTATCCCTTGCGGGCTGAAAGTTCGGCAAGCCTCGGCACCAGGTCGACCCCGGTCACACGCTCTGCCAGTGGGCATCCCAGAAGTCTAGAAATCCACACCAAAGGCATTCCATCAGGGAGAACCAGGCTCGATCCGGCAACGATGCGATGCAAATGCGGATCTGCCAGGGCATTCAGCCAGGTGTCCAGGTTCATCGCACATACCTGGTGGGTGCCACCCGACAAAATCAGGCTTTCCAGTGTGTCAACAGCCTCGCTCGCGCTCATGCTGTTGATTGGCAATCCCATGACTGCAACAGGATGCTGCAGGCCGTCTCTCATACCAAGGTCCGTTCCCCGCCTATGCACGCGCTTAGCCTAAGCAGTGGATGCGATTGCCGTTGCTTGCACGGCTGAATTCTTCTCTTGTGCGTCCGAATCGTGTCTGCAACTGAAATTAAAAAGGCTCCGGAGGTTCACAATTCCCTCGTGGCGTTGCCACGTTGGCGCTGTGGCCTCCAGAGTTCACCGAAAGGGAGCCAATCTTCTTGACCCCTTCAAAATCAGTGCCTGACATGATGAATGCGGGCGCTCTGATGGTTAGAAAGTAACCTCTTGAACCAACAAGAACAATGCCGCGAAGGTGGGCACAAACACGCCAAGATATGCGTCCTTAGGCACATACCATTTCAGCGAACGGGTAACTGCCTTCTGATTACTTTCTGGGTAGATGTGCGATTGAAAGGGCGCTTTGCCGTTCCCTGAGGCTTTCTAGGACGCGATCGGAGCGCCCCGCGGTTCTATTCCGTCCATTCCAGAACCGCCATCGAGCAAGGAGGAAGAGTAATCTCGCTCCCCGCGAAGTGCTCGTCTTCAATCCGGACTTTCACCGTATCCTCATTCGTATCGCCCGGCCAAGCGCTCACCAGCCGCGAAAGTGTCGCGTTTGCGTCGCGCGCAAGGCCCGCAGCCTCCACGCGAATGCGTCTCGCTTGATGAAGGCCGTAGTTGAAAACGATAAGACTGTGCCGTTTCCCGTCCTTGAAGGCGTAGGCATCGATCTCATGCACACTGGGCAGGCTCACCCCGTCGTTGCCCGGAGGCTGATCGTGCGTGGGATTCTCACCCGCGATCTCCACCTTCACCAAGTCGCCGCGGATGGCGCGGTTGGCCAGGCTCTCGGCAAGAAACTGCGGCCTCTTGCGGCCGTCTTCGCCCATCTCCACCACACTGCCCCACAATCGCACCGGCGTGCCATCGGCGCGTGCGAACTCGTACTGCGGCAAACTGAAAAGCATCTCATCGCGGACTCCGTGATCGCGCATCATACGCAGCATGTGCCCGGTCACAGCCAGCCCTGCCGCGGCCGACGGAGTAAATCGATCGAGAACGGCTTCTGGCGCATTTCCTCCCGTGGTGTGCAGGTTCACTTCGTAGACGGCCAGTTGCCGTCCACCCGCCGACTCGGCCGCCTGGGCCACGAATCCCTCGCGTGACATCTGCTCGGGCTGCGCCAGCAGAGCACCATACAGCTCGTCGTCATTCGCCCACTCGGTCAAGCTGCGCATCAGGTACGGAGCAATCGCCAGTGAATTTGCCAGAGGCGCCGTGGCCAGCAGTGTCGCATTGCGCCCCGGATCATAGGCATGCGTTCCCACCACAAGATCAAACCGGCCTGCCATGCGGTCCAGCCGCTGCGCGGAATGCCGCAAACACTGCGTTCGCCCTGCGTCCGTATGCCGCCGGATCTTCGATCGCTTCTCCGCGAAAATCCGAGTTCCAGGTTTCATTTCCCAGTTCGATATGGATGGTGCGAAAGGCCTGCGTCCACGGCTCGCTTCGTCCGCCAGCGGCGCGCAAGGCTCCGCCCCGAGTTGTCGGCGAACCCGCCAGGTATTCCGCCAGCTTGCGCGTCTCGTCCAGGCTCATCGCAGTCGGCGCAACAATCCACGGCTCCGCGCCTGTCTCCAGGCACAGTTCCAGAAACTCCGGAATCCCCACCGCAACATCGTCGGAGGGTTTGAACCACGCGCGGTAGCCCGACCGCTCGCGCGCCGCCGGGCTGCTAAGAAGATTCTCGACCGTGCTGCCCAGTCCGGCGTCGCTCTCCATCAGCCGCAATACACCGGGATGCAGTTCCTTCAGCGTCTCCACCACTTCATCGCGAAACGCCGTATGATTCGTGGCGTCGCCGCCGACCTGTTCAAGAGATACATCGCTCAGCAGCACCGAACCGCCAGAAACGTTGAACCCAGTTTCGACCGCGGCCGCGGGCAATGCCGTCTCGTTGGCCATAAACTCCTCGCTGTACTCGGCCCACGACGACGTCAAATGCACATCGGTGTCGACATAGCGGCGCAACCCCGCCGCCAGCCGTCCCACATGCACGTGCATCGTGCTTGTTCCACTTGGGGCTTTGGCGCGGAAACTCAGCCGGTACCGGCCGCGCAGATGCACAGATGTCATCCCCTCCATGGAGTCAAAATATGCGTTCAGATCCGCCGACTGCCCCGCGCCTGCCGCGTCGATTTTCAATGCCTGATGCACCGGCACGCCCGGCGGAAGATCAGTGTGCTCGAGTTCCAGCCGCGCACCGCCGTGCATGGCGGGCCACCACCCCGCCGCCGGATCGTCGGGAGCATTTTTCTCGATTGCAATCCAGTCGCCCGCGCCGGTCATTTGGCCACTGGAGTTGAGTGTCAGCGCATAGCCACCTGCACCTGGGGCGCCTGCCGTAACGGTTCCGCGCTGGCCTGCCGCCGCGCCTTCCAAAACTTCGTAAGTCGCGCCATCCCAGAAACCCGCAGGGAATTGGATGCCGGGCCTCGCATCCACGCAGCGGCCCACTCCGCCGGCTTCGCAATGCAGAATGCTGCGATACGTCATCCCCGCAAACTCGGGATTGCGCGAAAGCAGGTTCTTCAGCATCTGTCCAGAGTCGTAAAAGTTTTGCTCGCCCAGGTTCACGCCCAGCCGCGTCACCCTCGCGAGAATGACGTCGTTGGTGACCCGCAGATGCGTCACTCCCGCTGCGACATCGCTCTTCGTCTGCGCGCGCACCGTCAACGCCGCAGAAATCACGAGCAACGCCAGCAGGATGTTCACGCGGAATGCGTGCACCCTACCCGGCATCTCAGCAAACATTCTCCGCGCGCTCGACGAATGAAATTGCACCGGTCCTCACCCGTTCCAGCATATTCTTCTCCACGTAAGGCGAGTGTTTCCCAAACGCGGCACTCACCTGCCACAAAAGAGCAGGTGACGGGTGCCTTCTCGCTCCCTTGCTCTCTCGCTCCTTTGCTCCGTTGGCCCCTCTATACTTGATGCACCGTGATCGAGCCCACCGGATTTCTCGCGCCTCAGCCGGCAAGCGCAGCGAGCCTTGTGCGCTCGGTCTATCAAACCACGGTCTCCGTCATCGTGGTCTCGTTCAATACGCGCGATCTGCTGCGCGAGTGTCTCACTTCGCTGCGCGAGGAGTGCGCGCGGCTTCCTGAGGGCCTGTCGGCCGAGATTCTCGTCGTCGACAACGCCTCGCGCGACGGCTCAGCCGATATGGTTGCCGCGGAGTTTTCCGGCCCCGGCACTCCCGTACGCCTCATCCGCAGCGACGTGAATCTTGGCTTTGGTGTGGCCAACAACCGCGCCATTGAAACGGCGAACGGACGCTACCTGGTCCTGCTCAACTCCGACGCCTTTTTTCATCCCGGCGCACTCGCCAGCGCCATCGATCACATGGAAGCCGACCCCTCAGCGGGTGTCGGTGGTGCGCGGCTCGTGGGACGCGATGGCGCATGGCAGCCGTCGGGGCGCATGTTTCCCACCATCCTGCGCGACGCCTTCGTCTACACCGGACTCGCGTCGCGCTTTCCCCGTTCCCGCTTCTTCAGCGCCGCAGAGCGCACCTGGGCCGATCCCGCCACACCGGCAGGAGTCGACTGGGTCACGGGCGCATTCATGATCGTGCAACGCGCGGCTCTGGACAAAGCCGGCCTCTTCGATCCCGCGTTCTTCCTTTATTGCGAGGAGGTGGATCTTTGCCGCCGCATAAAGGACGCCGGCTTTCGTGTTCTCTACTGGCCCGATATCGCGGTCACTCACCTGCACGGCGAGTCCTCACGCCAGGTCGGCGCGCAGGTTTTCTCCGAGAATGAATCGCAGGTCGTGCTCTGGCGCATGCGATCCACGCTGTTGTATTACCGCAAGCAGCACGGCGCGAAGGTATGGCTCGCATGCTGGCTCGAGGAGGCTCTCTACTCGCTGCGCTTCCTGCGCAACCGCTTCAGTCCATCGCCGCACCGCCGCGAGCGTGCGCGTGATGCCGTAACGCTTCTCCGTTTGCTGCGACGCGCATGGAAAGAAACGCGCGGCGGACGCGTGAGTCCGCCCTGTCCCTGGCAAGTCTGAAAACCGTCGTTGTCACACCAACGGCGCGAGTTGCTCGGAGATCCCTTTATTTGTACTCAATCAGTGTCGCCGCATCTCCGCGACGCCGTCGCCCATGGTACTCGAGCAATCCCTGTAATGCCGGAAAGCGTGAGATTACAGTGAAGAAGCCGTAGACCCATGACTCCCGTGCCGTCCATTTCTGTTTTCTGCCGCCACGAACGATATGGACGAGTTGCGCGCAGTAGGCGCCGAGCAATACCGCCAGCGAAAGGCCGCGCGTGAAGGGCGCCGATACGAGCGCAATGGCGGGCAGCGCCAAGCCCCAGACGAGAATGCGGCGACAGTCGCGTACGTACCAGCGTTCCTCATCGCCGCCGTGCAAAGCCCGGACTTCGGCATAGGCGTGACCTGCCCGCTGATTCCTGCGCCACCACTGTCGAAAACTCTTGATGGCAGCATCGTGCCGGGCCATGGGCGCATCGATCATCAGGATTTTCCAGCCTTGCCGGCGCGCCCGCACATTGAATTCGGGGTCTTCGCCCGCGATCAGATCGGAACGGAAACCGCCAACTTCCTGAAAGGCGCGTGCGCGCGTCATGAAACGGCCACCGGAGACAAGGATCTCTCCGGGCGCCTCCCGCCACTCCAGGTCGCAGAGCTGGTTGTAAACGCTCGCCTCGGGATGGATCTCACGGACATGCCCCCGGACCAAACCGACGTCGCCTCGCGCCATGAACGCCGCTGCAGCCGCTTGCAACCAGCCTTCTTCGAGTTCGCAGTCGCCATCCACAAACTGCACAAACGAAGTGTTGGGCGCGTGGTCCATGACGCAGGCGAAGCCCTCATTCCGGGCCCGTGCCGCGCTGAAGGGGCGCGACGCATCGAGCTCGACGACGAGGCAGCCCACGGAGCGCGCATATTCCGCGCTGCCGTCGGCCGAACCGGAATCGACGTACACCACGATCGGCGCATCCCGGAGCGCGGCGCGCAGGCACAGCTTCAGGCGCTCGCCCTCGTTGCGCCCGATTGCCACAATTGCCACGTCGCTCGACCCCGGATTCATTGCAACTCATTCTAAGTGGCATGGAAAAAAACCGATATGCCGCAAAGGATACATACCGAAGCGATCGCATGAACGAAATTCTGCCGGCGTTCCGGCCTCAGGCGTCATTCATTTCCCTGCCCTTGGCCTCGCGTCCCAAGGCCGTTAGTCCAGCCAGCGCCACAGCGACGACTGCCACAGTGACGGCGAGCACCGCTGGATAACTGCCCCAGCGCTCTGCCGCCAACGCCTGGCCTTTTCCGTTCCAGGAAGTGATGAGCGCGCCCAGTTGATAGGCCAGTCCCGGCGCGGTTGCGCGCACCGGTGCTGGCGACAACTCTGTTAGATACGCCGGAACCACGCCCCACGCGCCCTGCACCATGAACTGCATCAGCACCGCACCGATACCGAGAGTCACGGCCGTATGCCCGTAGGCGTAAAGAGGAATCACGGGAAGCGCCAGCAACGCCGCTGTAATAATGGCGCGCTTGCGCCCCCAAGTCTCCGACAACGCGCCGAATACGATGCCGCCGGCAATCGAACCCACACCGTACAGCACGCCAATCAGGCCGATCGTCTCAGGCGAGAGCTTGATCGCGACGGCCAGGAACGTCGGATACACATCCTGCGTGCCGTGCGAAAAACTCATGAAGGCCGTCATCAGAACTACCAGAAACAAAAACGTAGGCAGGAAGTGCATCAGCTGCAGTGACCACAATGGCCCGGCGTGAATGGCAGCGCGCGACTTGCGTTTTCGAGCCGCCGCCAACCAAACTGGCGACTCCTGAACCCGCGCCTGCACATAGAACGCGAGCAGCGCGGGCGATGCGCCCAGGATGAACAACCCCCGCCAGCCGATTGCGGGCAGCACCAATACATGCCCGAAGAGGTGCCAGTGAACGCCGGCGAAAAACAGCCCGAATGCCGCCGAAGCCAGAATCGAGCCCAAGGCGTACCCCTCCTGCAAAATGCCGGAGAATGTGCCGCGTCCCTCTTTGGGCAAAGTCTCGAACACCAGCGCCGCGCCCACGCCCCACTCGCCCCCCATCGCGATCCCGAAGAGCGCGCGCAAGACGAGAAGTGCGTTCAGCGAAGGCGCAAAGGCGCAGGCCAATTCAATCACTGAGAAGCTAAGAATGTTGAACATCAGTACCGGCCGGCGTCCGTAGCGATCGGCCAGCACGCCAAAAAGCAAAGCGCCCACGGGTCGAAAAGCTTGCGTGAGAAACACCGCCCCCAAAACCGCCGAGGGCTGAGTCCGGAATTCGCCGGCAATCGCCTTGACGCAATAAACCAGCAGAAAAAAGTCGAGGCTGTCGAGCGTCCAGCCCAGAAACGCGGCCAGAAAAGCATGTCGTTGCGGGCGGGTCAGCTTTTCAAAGTGATTGAAAACAAACATTGGCGCGAGGATAGCAGAACCGCGCACCGCTCACCACCGCGCCCCAATGCGGACACAAATAAAGCAAAATAATTGTTGCAACGAGCATCTTGTTTCGTGCATCTTATGGAGAGCATGACTGCGGGGCCGTTGCCCTGCATGGACACGAATTTCACGGTCCGGCGCATTTCCTCTCACGGCGGTCACGGACCCTGCACTGAAAAAAGGAGCTTCTCCGAATGAAACGGCTGGCAATTCTCACCGGCATCCTCGCCCTCGCCGCGCCTCTTGCCCTGGCGCAAACTTCCACCTGGGTCTCCGATCCCAACCACAGCGAAGTCGACTTCGGCATCACGCACTTGAGCGTGTCCAAGGTTCATGGCCGCTTTGGCAATGTCAAGGCCACCATCGTCTACAACGAAGCTGACGTCACCAAGTCCACCGTCACGGCCACCATCGGCGTTGACACCGTCGATACTGGCGTGGACGCGCGCAACAATCACCTCAAGAGCCCTGACTTTTTCGACGTCGCCAACCTGCCCACCGCAACATTCACCAGCACCAGCGTGGTCAAGAACGGCAGTCACCTGACCGTGACCGGAAACCTCACGCTCCACGGCGTCACCAAGCCCGTGGTGCTCGATGTGGTCGGCCCCAACGGCTCGATGACCGATCCCAAGGGCAAAGTGCACACGGGCTTTTCCGCCACCACCACTCTCGACCGCACCACGTTTGGCGTCGGCACCAAGTTTCCTGTCGCCATGCTGGGCGATGACGTCAAGCTCGATATCGAGCTCGAAGTGATCAAGCAGTAACCCGCATCCGATCTACCGCCAGACCGGCAATCTTTGGAGCGCACGACCATGGCAAACCTGAAGCTTGAGATTCAGCAGGCTCCTCCTTTCTCCAGCGTGGAAGAGGAGGCGCTTCTCAACCTGCTTCGCACCTCGGATTGCCTGAACCGCGCCGTGCAGCAGAAGATTCGCGGCTGGGGCCTTACATCGACCCAGTACAACGTAATGCGCATCCTGCGCGGCGCCGGGCCATGCGGACTTCCCTGTGCAGCCATCGGCGATCGCATGATCGCCGCCGAGCCCGATATCACGCGGCTTCTGGGGCGCCTCAAGCGTCTCAAGCTGGTTCGGCAACACCGCGACCGGCACGACCGCCGCGTGGTGCTAACGCAGATTACGGAATCTGGGTTGGAGCTTCTGCGCTCCATGGACCCGGTGGTTCGCAGTGGACCCAAGGAATTCCTCGGGCATCTGCGCCGCGCCGATTTGGCAGAGTTGATCCGGCTGCTCGAGCTCGCGCGCCAAGCCTGCGCCGGCGAGCCGCCGAAAGAGTAAATGAACTGATGGATGGGTTCCCGGCGGACGGCGCCGGGTCGGTCTCTCAGGCCCCGACGATCTTTTGCGCCACCGCCACTTCATCCGCGTCTGTCTGGATGATTTTGTTGTGCAGGCAGTAGAGCGCCAGTTCCAGCCGGTCGGATACGCCGAGCTTGTCGTAGATCTTGCGCAGGTAATTCTTGATGACCTGCTCCGTCGTGCCCAACTGGAATGCGATCTCCTTGTTGCGTTTGCCCTGAGTGATGCAGGTAATGATCGACATCTCTTTGGGCGAAAGGCGAGGCTGGTTGCGTGGGCTCACCAAGGCTGCGGCCTGGGCGCGATAGGCGTCGATCACCCAGTTGACCGATTGATTGTCGATCCACGTTTCGCCCGCGGCAATGCGGCGCACGCAACGCACCAGCAAATCGGGCGAGATGGAGCGGGAAACGATGCCGCGCACGCCGCGCCGATAGAGTTCCACAGTGTGGTTTTCATCGCTGGCCACGGCCTGCACGATCAGCTTCACATCCGGCGCGAGCCGCAAAAGTTCTGGGATCACGTTGGCCGTACCGGCCAGCATGCTGCCTTCAAGAAGAACAATGTCGGTAGGATAGCGTTCGATGGCCGCACGCAGGTTGTCCAGCGAATCGGCTTGCGCCACCACGCGGATATCGTCTTCAAGAGCGAAGACCTTGCGGATGCCTACGCGATAAATCGCCTGCGAATCCGCAAGAATCATGCGAATGGTGCCGGGCTTTACAGAAGTATCGACACTCTCGCCCTCGGTATGATCGTCCAGAATTTCCATATTCGGCCACTGCCCATTCAACTGGGCTCTCACTGCTCCGCAAATCGATATTCATCAATTGTAGCTGCAGCAAGATACTCGTTGTGGCTTGAGGAGCAGCGTACCACACGTCCCGTGCAGTGAACCAGAACGTCATGCGGCGTGCCGAGGATCGAATGGGGCATGCACATGGAAAATCGGACGTCTTGCCCGACAGCTAAAGCTCTGTCCAGCGAGAAGAGCACGCCGCTGGCGGAGATGTTCCGAGTCAGAGCCGGAATGTCGCCATTTCCCGTGGACAGCACTACCGGCAGGGCGAGGGGAAATCGCACCGCACAGCGTACTTCTTGCCGGCCAGCCGCCGTGGCTTGCGCACCTTGCGGAAGTCCCGCTTCTGCTTTTTGAGTCGTCATAGTCGTCAATGCCCCATTGATTTGATTTGGGCTTAGTTGCCACTGTAGCGGCTTTTGTCGATTTGGCACAGGGCACTAAAGTTTCCAGTCTGGTAACCGTTTGGGAACCATGCATGGATCGGCCCGATTCTTCGATTGCACTTGGTCCTGTGCGTTTCGGCTGGCGTGGATTGTCGCGAATCTGCGCTGTCATCGCGCCACGTCGGAACCGCGTTGAAGATTCCAGCTGTCGAAGCCGGTTTCACAGGGCCGCCTGGTCTGTGCATGCCAACCTTGCCTTTGGACAACGGCCTCAGCCTCTTACGCGCGTGCAATCCGCACAAATCCTCCGCTTCGAGCCCTCCCCGATAGGCGAAGAATGTGCAAAAACACACCAAGTAACTGTCATTTTGATTACTTAAACGTGCCAGTTTTGGTTACTTAGGTTAAAAATAATTCTTAATAACACTTTTGGGGTAGATTCTCTACACACTCTGCGTTACTCTATCCCTGCAATGTGTTAGGGCGGATTGTCTCCGCCAGGAGAAATTCAAATGCGTACGGGTACATTGAACGTCATTAAAGTCGTCATTCTCGCAATGCTCGTGGTTTCTGCTTGCGCCGCAAATGCAATTCCTGCAGGGCCGTTCCCGGTGCCGCCGAGCGCGAGTTTCATTCCTGCTGGCCCGTTCCCGGTGCCGCCAAGCTTCATTCCGGCTGGCCCGTTCCCGGTGCCGCCGAGCTTCATTCCTGCTGGCCCCTTCCCGGTGCCACCGGTGACGGCCTTCATTCCTGCTGGCCCCTTCCCGGTGCCGCCCGCGATGGCCTTCATTCCCGCTGGCCCCTTCCCGGTGCCGCCAAGCTTCATTCCGGCTGGCCCCTTCCCGGTGCCGCCAAGTCTTTCGTAACCTGCAATCCTGTTAAGGATGCAAACAACGCTGCCTTTCGGGGCAGCGTTTCTATTTGGTGCAGGTGACTTTTGTTTTAAGCAAAACGCCGCATCGCTCGTCCAAATCGCTGATAGACTCGGAATATCGCGTAAGCGACCTTAGGCGGAACTCGACCTGTGAGCCTGGAAAACGTACTTTGGTTTGCATATATTGCGGCCGAAGCAGCCCTCCTCGGGTTGCTCTGCTACAAGAGTTTCTGGCGCACCTTCCCGATGTTCTTTACATATTGTTGCTGGGATCTATGCAGCAACATTGCCGTCTACTTCATTAGCCACCACTATCCGCTTCAAACTTATCTCACCACATACTTCACCCAAGCGGTCATTGACGCGGTTCTCCAGTTCGGAGTTCTGGTGGAATTGACCTGGGCCGTGCTCCGCCCGCTGCGCGCATCGCTGTCCCGCTGGGCCCTGGTGCCTATCGGCGTTCTCATTCTCGTGGCGGGCGCAGTGATTTGGCCTTTCGCAGCTCTTCCGGGCATTGCCCATGTGCAACGGGAGGCTCATCTCCTCATGCAACTACAGCAAACGGAAACCATCCTGCGTGTCTGTTTCTTCCTGGCGCTTGCGGGATGCAGCCAGTTGCTGTCAGTCAGCTGGCGAGACCGCGAACTGCAAGTAGTTACAGGACTCGGTTTCTATTCCATCATCAGCCTGGGCGTGGCCATGCTCTACACACACCAGACCACCGGCCGGCAATACCGGCACCTGAATGAAATCGTCGTGGGCAGTTACCTTGTCTCGTTGTTTTACTGGCTGTACAGCTTTGCTCATCAGGAAGTGGCGCGCCGGGAGTTCACACCGCAGATGCAAAGACTCTTGCTGGCCGTCGCCGGCGCCGCGCACACCACGCGTACCGCTCTAACGGAATCTCGGCCGGGTGTTTCGCGAAAATTCGAATAAAGAGAACGCAACCCTTCGCACTGTATCCCGAGAGCATTTCTTTTCCGCTCCCCGGCAGCAGAGGCCGCGGATGTAGTGTCATTTGCATGCTGGCCGAAATAATCTCTGATCGATGCGGGTCGCAGCCCGTCCGTATATATGGATAGACCGTAGAATCCAATCACGCTACAAGCCCACCGATTTCCACAACTAGCGCCTTTTTCAGGCTGCCGCGCCCCATCGAATCCGCAACCTTCAGCCCTGAAAAGTGTCTGAATTAACAGGTGGCGTAGTCTGCCCGCATGCTGTTAGTACCGCACGCGTCGTGGTTCGCCAGGCTTTCCATGGAAATGCACCGCATGGCAGGTTGATTCGACTTTTCATCGCCCTTTTATCGAACCTGGTGCATACTGAAGCAGAGATCAGACCATCTTAACCAGGGGGTAGACGGATGCTCTCATTGCAAAAACTTCGCATTCTTATTTTTGTTTTCATCTTCTTAGGGGCCTTCTCTTGTTCGCGCGCCCGGGCGCAAGCCGCCTTGTTGATGGAGGAGCCGTACGGCATCTTCGGCGCCCTCAACCCCACCGGCCACAATGCCATCTATTTCGAGCGCATCTGCGCAGAAACCCCTGTCACGCTCCGCCGCTGCCAGCCCGGTGAGATGGGCGTCGTCATCGCCCGCTACCAGGGAATCGACGGATACGACTGGGTGGCAATTCCGCTCCTTCCTTATCTCTACGCGGTTGAAAACCCCGCCGACGTTCCGGCGCATGTAGATCGCGACACGGTTGCGCGGCTGCGCGATCGCTATCGCGAAACCCACCTCGAGAGCCTGGGCGCCAACCTGTCGCCGGGCAACTTTGTCCACGGCGGATGGACCCAACTGGTGGGCGCGGCCTACGAGCGCCGCATCTACGCCTTCCGCTTCCAGACCACCGCCGAGCAGGACGACGCCCTGATCCAGAAGTTGAACGCGGGCCCCAACCGCACCCATTTCGATCTCCTGTTCAGCAACTGCGCGGACTTCTCGCGCGTGGTCCTCAACGACTATTTTCCTCACACCTTCAAGCGCAGCATCTTCCCCGATGCCGGCATGACCACGCCCAAGCAGACCACGTACAGATTGGAGAAGTACGCGCGCAAGCATCCTGAGACCCAGCTGACAGTCTTCGAGATTCCGCAGGTTCCCGGCTACCGGCGCGGCAGCCATTCCGTAAAGGGCGTCGATGAGTCATTCATCACCACCGTCTATGCCATCCCCATTGCCGTCATGAATCCGTATCTTGCCGGCGGCTTGTTTGTGGACTACCTGGTGCGCGGCCGCTACCATCTCACCCCCAAGCACCCTCAGATCCTCGGCCCCGACAATCTTTCGCTGTTGACAGCGCCCACTGCGCTCGCGCAAAATCCAGCTGATGCAGGGGCGCCCACGGATGCACTCTTATCCGTCGGGTCGCACGCGGTGGTGCAGGTCCCCAGCGCCGAAACCGGCGACCCCGCGGTAACGCAGACGGCCGGAAAATCCAATCCCAGCCTGCAAAGAATCGGAGCCACGAATGAGTAAGTCCGAGTCGCAAAGTCTCAAGAATCATGGACGATTCGATCCGCCGTTCCATTTCTTCCTGATTTTCGTCCTTTTCGCCAACCTGATCATTTCCATCGTCTACGTCGTCAAGCACCCCGGCTTCTACCCCGCGTGGTACGTGGTGCTGTCGGTGGCCGCGATCCTCGCGCTGCTCAAGATGCGCATGTATCCGCTCAAGGTGCAGGACCGCGTCATCCGCCTTGAAGAGCGATTGCGCCTCGAAGCTCTGGCGCCCGCCGAGTGGCGCCCTCAGATCAACCGCCTCAGCGAGGATCAGCTGATCGGTTTGCGTTTTGCGTCGGACGACGAAATGGTGGAACTGGCCAAGCAGGCGCTCGAACACAACCTGACCCGCAAGCAAATCAAGGAACGCATCAACAATTGGCGCGGCGACTACTGGCGCGTGTGAATGCTGCGGAGGGAGCAGGGGCCTTCAGGCCCCTGAAAAAACGTCAAAATTTGATGGGCTTTAGCCCAGGGCCTCGCAACAACGGCGCGCTCAAGAGCCGGGGCCTCCGCGGACACCGGGGTCCCCGGCGAGTGGTTTTTGCTCGCTGGGGTGAGGTTAGGTCTTCGTCCGTGGGGTGGAATAGCGTGCCCTGAGCGAAGCCGAAGGGCGCCGATGCAGTCTGATAAATAATTGCTATGGCTTGGCTGCCGGTGTCGCCGTCTTGTGCCCCATAAAGACGTGCGCTTGATGACAGCTCACACACGCCTTGCCACTCATGAATGGATCAGACTTCAGTTGTGCTACCTGCTCGCTGTGGCAGGCTTCGCATGTGCTGAACGCCGGCGTGGCCGCGAAGTCCTTTGCGGTTGTCTCGCCATGGCACACGGTGCATTCCACACCGTTGGCGGCGTGCGGGCTGGCTTTCCACTGGTCGTAGATCACCTTGTGGCAGCTGGCACAGGTATCTCCGGCCGGAATCAGCCGATGCATAATATGCTTGGCTTGATCCTGCTGAGCCATGCCAGGTTGGACCGCAAAAAACAAAACGAAAAAAGCCAACAGGGTGAGACCGAATATGCGGGCAATGAAGCGATTCACGGGCAAATCTCCTGAGTAAGGTGATCAAGTATCGAATCCGGCGATAACCACAATCAGTGATCCACATCACGTCCCGCCGGAAGGTCTGGCGGCCTCAATCTCGACACCTCGGAAACCACACCGAGGGTGCCCCCGGTCTCTCGCACCATCAAAGCCGAAAATGCACATTTTTGCGTTCGAGGTGGGGTACTTCATTAAGTCCAGCAGGATCATCGCAAATGATCGTTCAAGTGGTGCGTTGGCCCGGCCAAATGTTCGCTCAAGTGGTGTCGTTTACCCGCGAAATGTTGGCTCAACTGGTTGCGATTCTTTGAGACAAATACCCGGAAATTAGCCATTTAATGTGTGTTTATAACCAAAGAATTACCCATATTCGCGCAAAGGTGGAGATAGAATTACCCAAAAGTGCACTTAAACAGTAAGCGTACGCCGAGTCCCTCTTGACGCGAGGAAGAGTGTGTCATCAGGTGTCCGCTTGTTTTTTGGTGGACACCTGATGAGTGTGTCTAAGCCGCCTGGGAAGAGTTGGTCTGAAGTGCGACAGCCATATTCCAGGGCAGCAGCTCCTGGATCTGGCTAATGGGATGTTCAGCGACCTGGGCCAGCACGGTGCGAAGGTAGAGCTCCGGATCCAGGCCGTTGAGCTTGGCCGTTCCCAGCAGCGTGTACATCGCCGCGGCGCGCTCACCGCCGCAGTCGGATCCGGCGAACAGGAAGTTCTTCCGCCCCAGAGCGACGGCGCGCAGCGCCCGTTCGGCGGCGCTGTTGTCGATCTCCAACATGCCGTCGTCGGAGTAGCGCGTGAGAGCACGCCAGCGCGAGAGCGCATAACGGATCGCGCCCGCAGTCTCGCTCTTCGCGGACAGGGAACGGAGCGACTTCTCCATCCAGCTTCGCAGTTCCTCGAGCAGCGGTCCGGCTCGCGCCTGACGAACGCTCAGTCTGTGATCGGCGGTCTTGCCGCGGATCTCCTCTTCGATGGCGTAGAGAGCTCCGATCCTGGCCAACGCTTCGGTGGTTGTGGGCGAGGCATGGATGACATGGATCTCGTGGAACTTACGCCGCGCATGAGCCCAGCAGGCGGCTTCATATATATGACCGCCGTACAGATGATGAAACCCGGCGTACGCGTCCGCCTGTAGAGCGCCCTTGAACGTCTTCAGATGTTCTCTCGGATGCTCGCCCTTACGATCTTCCGAGTAGGCGAACCAAACGGCGGGCGCAGTATCTTCTCCGGCCGGCCTGTCGTCGCGCACGTACGTCCAGAGGCGGCCTGTCTTGGTCTTGCCGCTGCCGGGCGAGAGTACCGGTATGGGTGTATCGTCGGCGTGCAGCTTGCGGCCGGCGAGGACATGCTTCTGGATCGCGTCCACAAGAGGGCTAAGCAAATCGCTAGCCGCACCGACCCAGCCGGCCAGCGTGGAGCGCGGAATCTCAACTCCCTGACGAGCGTAAATCTCCGACTGCCGGTACAAGGGCAAATGGTCTGCATACTTCGAAACAATCACGTGCGCCAGTAGCGACGGTCCGGCAAGGCCGCGTTCGATGGGCCGCGACGGCGCTGCCGCTTCGACCACACGGTCACAACCCGTGCAGCAGAACTTCGGCCGTACGTGGCGAATTACCTTGAAGCTCTCCGGGACGTACTCCAGCTGCTCGGAGACGTCTTCACCAAACTGCCGCAACTGGCTGCCACAATCCGGGCAGCAGTGGCCATTCGGCGCATGCGTCACCACTTCACGCCGCAGGTGCTCGGGCAAAGGCTTGCGTTCCGTCCGCGGCTTCGGCTCCTGAGCTGGTGAGACCCGCTCCACTGCGGCCTCGGCTTCCGCCTGCATGGTCTCTTCCTCTTCAAGCTGAAGCTCCAGTTGCTGCAACTGGATGACGATCTTCTCGCTCTTCCTGCCGAAGATCATCTGGCGGAACTTCTCAACCATCAACTTCAAATGCTCGATTCGCTCACTGCGCGAGTGCAACTCATCGGCCTGTTCGGACAGCGACTGGCGATGTGCCTCCAGCTCAGCCTCGAGCCGCCGAATCTCCTCATCTTGAGCAGCGATCAGCGATGCGTGCTCTTCCTGCTGCGCACGGACCAGCGCCAACAACGCTTCACGACCAAGGCTGTTCAAATCCGGCAGCGGAGCGCGATCCATGAACGCAGTATGCCATGAAGAGAAGTGGAAAACCTCGACAAAACCCGCATGAATAAAGGGGAATCAGCATGGTCAATCAGACAGCAACTTCCGGCGCCCAGGTTCTCTCCACTCTGCGCCAATCAATGCCTTCGAGAAGCATCGACAGCTGCGCCCGGCTGAGCCGCACCGTGCCACTCTCGGCCTTCGGCCAGATGAATCGGCCCCGCTCCAACCGCTTGGCGAAGAGACACAAACCATCGCCATCCCACCAAAGAAGTTTTACGATGTCGCCTCGCCGTCCGCGAAATACGAAAACATGTCCCGAGAATGGCTGCTGCTGAAGTACGGTCTGGACCTGAGCGCTCAGCCCATCGAATCCGCGGCGCATGTCGGTCACGCCGGCGGCAATCCATATCCTGGTCCCGGAAGGAAGCTCGATCACTGGCGCAAGCTCTCCAGGATGAAACGCAGCAAGGCGGCATCGGAGCCACTCTCAACCCAGATCATCGCCCCGCCGGGTAGCTCGATGTGGATCGTGCCGCCGCTCGTTGCCCGCTCTTCCGCCGACTTGTCCGGCGTCTCACTGGCCAGTTCGCCTGGCGTTGCGACCGACACGGGAAGCAGGGCACAGGGCTCGAACAGCTCTCCTCGCTCGAAGGCGCGGCGCCACTTAAATACCTGGTTGGCGTTCACACCATGCGCTCGTGCCACCTCGGCCACGCTCGCGCCGGGCTCCAGCGTCAACTGCACAATCCGACGCTTCTCCGATATCGAACGCCACCGCCGAACCTGACGCCCCAGACCTGCTTCAACCGCTTCTGCCATGAAGCGATCTTCAAGCCTAACCGCCGTCACTTCCAGAAGGGGAAGGCCGTACGCTTACCTTAAACAGGAATTGTGAGCACGTTTCTGCGCCATTTTGCGCATGTTTTGCATGCTTTTTACGGGCAAGTTCGCGCCTAACTTCAGCTGTCATCCTGAACGAAGCGAGCCAGCAATTGCGTTTCCGAGGCACAGCTAAATCGTGGGGTCCGACTTCAGAATGACGCCGTGATCTCCCACGGCCCACGCCCCCGTGCTGATTTCAAAGCTCGCGTTCAAGTTTTCGTTCGTTCCGCTTGTCCGCAACTTCCAGGTTGCTCCCCTGTCGTCGGATGCCAAAATCGTGCCGCCACTGCCCAAGGCCCATAGGTCCATTCCGTCCTGTGTTCCCAGGATCGACATCAAGGGTTTGCCGCCATCGCTGCGAAGGGTGTCCCAGGGGGCATTTCCACCCTGCGAGGCCAGAATGGCTCCATTTTCCGCTGCAATCCAGAAGGGCCCGGTACCGCCGTTTTGCCAGCCCGGCACCCAAATTGACACCAGGCGTTCGCTCGTCCCGCTGGCCTCGGCCTTCCAGGTTTTTCCACCGTCGCCCGACACCACAATCGTGCCGGAGTCTCCCGTGATCCAGAAATGAGGTGGGATATCGATCGCCACGACTGAAGTGAAATTGTTGCTGGTGCCGCTGTTCCGCACCGTCCAGGTTGTCCCTCCGTCGCTCGACTCCACAATCGTGCCGTGATCGCCCGCGGCGCAAAGCCACTGTCCTTCCTTGTCTTCAGTGCTCACCCAAAGCGCACGCAGCGCATTCCCAGTGCCGCTCTTTCGCACTCTCCAGGTCGCGCCCCCGTTGTCCGACTCGACCATCGTGCCATTCGCGCCCACCGCCCACACCTTGTCGCCCCAGCTCGTGGCAGAAACCGCGTAGAGGTCGTCCGATGTGCCACTCTTTCGTGCCTTCCACGTTGCGCCCTGGTCGTCCGATTCCAGAATCGTCCCGTTCGCGCCCACAGCCCATAGCTTTTGGGCGGAATCCATGCCATAGATCGAATACAGGTTGTTCGTGGTGCCGCTCGTCTTGAGCGTCCATACCCTCCCCGGCGTCGGTAGCGGGACAACCGAGATAGCGCCCGGTGGATTGGATTGCTGCTTCGGCGCCGTTGCCCCCGTAGCCGAGCGAGACCGAATAAAGAGAAACACCAGGACGCCCAGAAGCAGAAGCGCCGCCCATCCCCAGATTCCGACTCGCTGTCGCTGCAAAGGTGTCATCATCTGTTCCTCACCCAACGGTTGCTCGATTTGTCGTGCGCCATGATATGGCCCAAAGCCACTTATTGAAGAAATTGTAGGTCCCCGCAATACGCTCGTCCATGATTTACCACTTCGGTTTTCGAGCAGGTTTCCTCGAGACCAATATCCTGCGGGAATCGCTCGACTCCCATCCCAGCACGGTCAACGGGTGACCCAGCCAATTGCGGGTTTTGTCTCCCTGGTTTCATGTTGCGATGGTGGCTCGACGCCCTCGGCTCGTGAAGCTGCGCAAGCAGGACTGTTGGCTCAAAATAAGATGCCAACCATGATCCTATGTGAGACTCTAGGCCTACAGCTTTATCGGGTTGCGCGAGGGCGCATAGGATATCAATGGAGACTTCGGTGCTGAACTAGCAGCACATGGAATTGACTAAAATGAGCGTTCATTTGAAACTGGATATGCCGAGCCATCCCCGTTTCCTGTCTGTCGTCCGCGCCGCGATCAATGAGTTGAGCATGGCTGTTGGCTTGCCGAAGGAAGAATGCGACGCTGTCACGTTGGCAGTCGACGAGGCCCTGGCCAACATCATTCGACACGCCTATAAGAACCGTTACGACCAAAAGATCGAGTTCGACTGTCTGGTCAGTGAGAAGCAGATGGAGTTCACCTTGCTGGATCAGGGAGAACCGCCGGATTCGGCGAGGATCTGCGCCCAACCCATGGACGAGCTTGCTCTGGGCGGCCGTGGAACACACCTGATCAAGGCAATCATGGATGAAGTGTCATACAAGCAAGTCTCTGAGGGAAATCAATTGAAGCTCATCAAACGCCTGCCTGGCGCAACGGCACTCGCCCAAGGGGAGTGATCCAGGAAGGCTCCGAGTGGAAGCGGCTTCATGAGTTACGGGTTTTGTCGAACTCCAGGAAACAGGGGAAAAGGCTCCCGGTCCGAGCCAGCAAAGGATGCAGATGCAGAGAAAACTTGAAGTTTCGACCCGAATTGAACGAGATGCGGTGATTGTGGATGTGTCCGGCCAGATTGACCTTGAAACTTCGCCGCCGTTGCGCAAGACATCCCTTGAGTCCCTCAAAACCACGCAGCGCCTGGTGATCAATCTGACGCAGGTGAAGTACATCGACAGCTCAGGTATCGCGTCCCTGCTTGAAGTCCTTAAGGAGGGCCGCAAGTCCGGGAAGCGGGTAATCCTCTTTGGAGTAACCGGTGCGGTTCTGCATGTATTGCAACTCACACGCCTGACCGGGGTCTTCGAGATCCTGGAAACCGAAGCACAAGCGCTTGACGCCTGAACCCCAGCACGACCAACGCCGCTGCCATGAAAGCGATCATCAGGCACACCGCTGAAGCATCCCCTTGAACGGAAGCGCCGCGCCATGAAAATTACGGGAAAAATCGAGACCATACCGAGTACGGTTGGGGAGTGGACAATCGATGGCCTGGCCTACGTCGGAAGCCTAGCGACCCTCGCCGGCCAGTCGGCTTACTTCATCTTCGTGGGCCCTTTCCGCGGCCGGCCCTTTCGCCCTCACCGGGCTATTCAGCAGGCGATGGCGGTTGGAGTAAAAGCAATTCCCATTGTTTCGCTGATCATGTTCTTTGTCGGCCTCATCATGGCTCTGCAAAGCGCGTACGAGCTGCGCAGGCTGGGCGCGATGGAGTATGTGGCCGGTGCAGTGGCCGTCTCGATTCTTCGGGAACTTGGCCCTCTGCTAACGGCCATCGTAGTCATTGGCCGGTCGGGGTCGGCTTTCGCCGCGGAGATTGGCACCAAGAAGGTGACTGAGGAAGTGGATGCCCTGAAAACCATGGCCTTCAATCCCATTTCCTTCCTGGTTGCGCCCAAGTTCCTGGCGATGCTGGTGATGGTGCCCTGCCTCACGATATGGGGGGACTTCATGGGCATTGTCGGCGGATGTGTCTTTGGCGTCGCCGGCGGTGGCTTTACGGTAGGATCCTATTTTCAGGCGACGCGCGACTCGATTGTGCTGCGTGACATCAATACAGGCCTCATCAAGAGTGCATTGTTTGCTCTTGTCATTACGGCAGTCGGATGCAAGGAAGGCTTCTCTACCGGCGCGGGCGCCGAGGAAGTAGGGCGCTCGACCACGGCGGCTGTCGTTAAATCGATCGCACTTGTGATCGCCGTCGACGTGGTGTTTACGGCTCTGTTTTATTTTCTTGACCCGTCGTAACACAAGGGTGGGCGCGGAATTTCCAGAACCGCTCCCATGCCTGAATTCGGACCGTTTGGGGCCATCACCGTCAGCCCGAGCGACCGCAACGAGGAGTGCTCACGATGAATGATGCCGGCGCGGTCGAAGCGGCCATTTCGGTTGTGAATCTTCGCGTCAGTTACGGCGATCGCGAGATTCTGCACGGCATCACGTTTGACGTGCGGCGCGGAGAAACCATCGTGATCCTGGGCGGATCGGGCTCAGGGAAGAGCACCCTGCTACGGACTCTGGTGGGCCTGGAAAAGCCCAGCTCGGGCGAGGTTTGGATTCAAGGTGTAAATACCGCAAACATTTCCGAACGCGAGATGGACGCCATTCGAAAAAAGATGGGCATGTCGTTTCAGGGCTCTGCCCTGTTTGGCTCCTTGACCGTAGGCGAGAACGTTGCGCTGCCGCTGCGCGAGCACACCAACCTGGAAGATTCAACCATCGAGATTATGGTGCGCATCAAGCTCGGACAGGTTGGCCTGGGGAGTTTTGAGCACTTCATGCCCTCGCAGCTCAGCGGGGGGATGAAGAAGCGCGCGGCGGTAGCAAGAGCATTGGCGATGGATCCCGAGATCCTGTTTTTCGACGAACCGTCGGCGGGACTGGATCCGATCATCGCTGCTGGACTCGATGAACTGATTCTGAATCTAAAGAAGGCCTACGCAATCACCATGGTGGTCGTGACCCATGAATTGGCAAGTGCATTTCTAATCGCGGATCGGCTAGTCTATATCGACCGCGGCCATATCGTGGCGCTGGGTACCAGGGAGGAGTTCATGGCGAGCACTCATCCGCGCGTGCGCCAGTTTCTTGACCGCGTGCCGGAACCAGAAATCACCGAAGAGCTCGACTATCTACAGATGCTTACCGGCGACGATACCACCAGAAAGCGTTGAGAGCATGGAGCCATTGAGAATGAGGGCGCTATGAAAAACAGGCGTGAGGAAGCGTTGGTAGGCCTCTTCGTATTAATTGCAGCAGCGCTGCTGATCGGAACGGTCCTGGCGTTGGCGGGGACCTTCTCTGCCGGCGACATTCCTCACCACACCTTCTTCAAGTCTGCCGGCGGTCTTGAGCCGGGAGCCATGGTCCGATACGCAGGCATGAATGCAGGCAAGGTGAAGACCGTCCGCGTCGATCCCCAGGACTCGACTCGCATCGAGATCGATTTCACCGTGCGACCGGATATTCCCGTAAAGGCGGATAGCATAGCCACCATTGCCGTGCTCGGAGCACTTTCAGACAATTTCCTGGAGCTCGGCACTGGGACAAAGGGCGCCCCACCGGCTGCTTCGGGCAGCGAATTGAAATCCGCCGAGACCGTCGGACTGGGAGATCTCGGCGAGATCATTGGAAGCCTCGTGCCGGTTGCGAACCAGACTCTCGTGAGCCTGAACCAGCGCCTGAATGAGCTACAGGTGACGATCGCCCGCGTCAATGATCTGCTCAACGATCAGAACCGGACGGATGTGAGCGCCAGCCTGGGGAACCTGAATTCCATGCTCGCCGATAGCCGCCCGAAAGTTGCAGCGAGCCTGGCGAATGTGCAGACTGCCACAGCCCAGCTCCTGCCCATACTGGACAACCTCAAAACCACCACGAGCGAAGCCAACGCTGTCCTGTCGCACATCGATTCAGTCGTCGTTGAAAATCACCAGGACATCCGCACCATCGTTACGGAATTGCGAGAGACGCTGTTCACGGCCTCATCGCTCATGGAGCAGCTTAAAGACACAACCGTCAACAACTCCGACAACCTCGATCAGACCATTTTGAATATGCGCGCAACCACGGAGAATATTAAAGAGCTGACGGATGCGTTGAAAAATAATCCTTCCCTTCTGATTCGTGGGAGCAGCGTGAAGGAGCGCAAGCCTGGAGATCCGATGAAGTAAACTTCCCCGCCCGCGATGACCCATGACTGGTTTGATCGTGCGGATTGCGGTGAAGAGTGGTTTACGACGGAGACACCTGGAAAGAGCTTGAGGGCAAAGGAAAGAGGTTCGCAATGAATCGAACAACCCGTTCAATTCTGGTATCGCTATTCGCCTTGACCCTGAGCGGATGCGGCAGCACCAGGCCAATCCGGTATTACACCATTGAGTCCCCCACGGCCCCCGCGCTCTCAACCGGTACAGGAACAGTGTCCCTCGTGGTTGCGAGCATCAGCGGTCCTGAGATTCTTCGGAGATCGCCGATTGCTTATCGGGTCGGCGGCAATGAGATTGGCTCCTACCAGTACAGCCAGTGGGAGGAGCCGCCGGTGGAGATGATCCAAAGCAGCTTGATTCACTTGCTGAGAGAGTCCGGGAATTACCAGTCTGTAGAGAGCCTTTCCGGCGCATCGGGCGGACAGTTTCTGGTCCGCGGGCGGCTCAATGACTTCGAGGAGGTCGACGGTCCCACGATCACAGGACTCGTATCGATGGAGTTCGAACTCTATGACCGAAAGTCTGGCAAGGTCGTCTGGGCGCATTCTTACTCCCAGTCCGAGCCGGCAAAGGGAAAGGAGATCTCGGCAGTCGTTTCGGCTCTGGATGCTAATTTGGACCGCGGGCTGAAAGAAGTTGCCGCAGGTCTCAATCAGTTCTTGTCAACAAACTCCGCCGGTGCCACCGGCGGAGTGCGATAAAAAATTGCCTGTCATCCGGAGCGCCAAAATCCGGATGTCATCCTGAGCGGAGCGGGCCGCGCTACGCGCGGCCCGCGAGTCGAAGAACCCGCATTTGCTTTTGCACTTGCTTTTCGCGCAATTCGAGTCGAACGAGGACCCGCGGTTGCTTTTGCATTTGCTCTTCGCAGCCTCACCTAGCCACGACATGGGGTGCCCCATATCTCGATTTTGAGATGTGGGAAAGCACAAACCTCAACCTCCCGCTCCCATCCCAGCACGGTCACTGGTTGCCCCACCTTCGCGACGCCTTTGTCGCTAAGGTGGGAAAGCACGAACCTCAACAAACTCGGCCATCCCAAACAATAAAAATTGACTGTCATCCTGAGCGAAGCGGGCCGCGCTACGCGCGGCCCGCGAGTCGAAGAACCCGCATTTGCTTTTGCACTTGCTTTTCGCGCAATTCGAGTCGAACGAGGACCCGCGGTTGCTTTTGCATTTGCTTTTCGCAGCCTCACCTAGCCACGACATGGGGTGCCCCATATCTCGATTTTGAGATGTGGGAAAGCACAAACCTCAACCTCCCGCTCCCATCCCAGCACGGTCACTGGTTGCCCCACCTTCGCGACGCCTTTGTCGCTAAGGTGGGAAAGCAAGGACCCAACCAAACTCTGTCATCCTGAGCAACAGAAATTGACTGTCATCCGGAGCGCCAAAATTCGGATGTCATCCTGAGCGGAGCGCGCTTGGGGCCCCATGATTGCCACGCAATCACGGGGTAAGCGGAGCCGAAGGACCTGCTTTTGTTTTCCGGCCCACGCAGTCGAAGGACCCGCATTTACGGTCGCATTTGCTTTTCGCGTAATCGTGGCCGAACGAGGACCGGCTTTCCTACTCCCTGTTCCCTACCCCCTAATCCCTGCCTTTACCATCGCCGTCGATCCGCTCGGAACGGTTCACTGAACACTAGCCGACTTGCCGTTACCGATCTGGGCTGGCCCTTCTCCCCAAGAATCGCCTGAGCCTAAGGCGCAATGCACGGGTGTCGGTTAGCTCGCATTCCCAGATCACAAGAGCCTTCCATCCCTGCTGTTCAAGGGCGTTGAGGTTCCTGCCGTCGCGCGCCTTATTCCGCCGCAGCTTCGGAAGCCAGAACCCTCGATTCGATTTCGGCGTTAGCCCCGGCTTGCAGGCATGAGAGTGCCAGAAACACCCGTGAACGAAAATCACCTTGCGCCGCGCGGGGAATGCAAGGTCGGGCTTGCCCGGAAGATCGGGCCTGTGCAGACGAAAACGATAACCGAGTGTATGAACGAGGCTGCGCACCTCTAGCTCGGGCTTTGTGTTCTTCGGACGGATTGCTCGCATGTTCTCGCTGCGATCCATGCTCTCTCATTTCTTGAATTTCGTAAGAAGCCAGCCTAAAACGGCACGCTGCTCTTCTTGACCCGCCCGCCGTACCTGAGACAGGAGCCATATTGCCGAGGGCTTTTCTGTCGTGATGTTCTTGGCCCCTTGGTTGCATGTCGAGCAGAGTGTGCGGAGATTGGATAATTCGTCTTTGCCTCTGAGGCTCTTGTCGATTATGTGTTCAACGTGGAACGTGGTGCGATCCCCAGTGAGATCGTCAATGTCCCCCGGGGCAGCGCCGCACATTTCGCAGAATATATCGGCCTTGACAACGACCTGTGCGCGTTGCTCTGGCGAAACGTCGGATTCGAAGGTCACCTCGATCAACTCCGGCGAAACACACGTCTCGCGCCGTCCACCCACGGCTCCTCCCCTTGAGTTCCCGCGGACGCCAGATAACCTTCGACACAATCCCATACGGCTCCTTAAACTGGGTCGGCGCATACGCATCTCCCTGCCACTCAATCCTCGTGCTTCATCGGCCGTCAGAAGGATGCCCGCCACGTCTCCGTCGAGAGCCTGAGCCTTTTTTCCAGAGGAGGCGCAATCGTAAAGACGCGTGGCCCACTGGCGAACAAATGAACGCGGTAAATCTGCCACTGTGTTGGCATTTCCAATGCGACGGTGAATTCGTTGCGCGTTATAAAAAACGGAGTACGCGCTGACCCGTTCGTCGTCTTGACCTCGATGAGGCGCGGGCTGCCCTCAAGGTTGAAAGAGGAGATGTCGTAGCCTGCCCCGTCACCGTCTTCCGCGGCAGTCCAACGGACCATTCTTGCCAGGTCCGCCCGGTTCCCCCCTTTTAGTCGGTGCTTCTCAAGATCGACAACAAAGGCCTCACCAGCTTTCCCAAGGGAACGATTGAGATGGTCGCGCTCGACAGGATCGAATTTCAAAATAAGGCGCCGAAGACGTTCCGGGACCTTTTCGCTCACCGGGGAAGGGAGGGGCGGCGGAATGAAGACATCGGCGGGAGGAGGCGGAACGGCACGGCCCACACGCGCCGGATCAAGGACTCCCGGATGTTTTGTAATGTAACGGTCTATCGCGTCGAAAATAGCGTTCTGAAAATTCAGCTTTGGCTTATATCCGGGAATCCATGGTAAGCCCAGTTCGTCCAATACCGCCGAGATGTTTTGATGCTTGAACTCCACGCTGCGATGACTTCGTCCTATCTTAGCCATCAGAGCGGCGCTGTGCCTGGATTTGATGTAGGCCTTTCCTGAAAGCTCCGCTAGGAGCATCGAGAAATAGTCGGCCACGATGGCGTCGAGCTCATCGTCCTGCCAATTCGTCCCGCGCTTTGATTCGTCAGTCATTTGCGGGGAGGCTCGGAGGTCAGACTGAGACAGATTGCGATGTGTGAATCGCGTCGAATGTCGAGATGAACTTCGGATCGAGTTTCAGCGCGTCCGTCTGCACAAATGCGAAAGGGTAATTCGGCTGCGGATTGAGGTCGACGCCAACAACATCGAATCCCGCCCTGAAGTACCCCGTGCCAGCTCCGCCCGCACAACAAAAAAGATCGAGCAACCTCGGTCTCCGTCCGTATGCTGCAAAGACATCCACTGCCAGACTTCTCCTTGCCGCAGCTTTGCGTCCCTTCCCGGGTACTACGCGCAGGGCCGACTTGCCTTCGCTCATAATGAATCTCCGGACTCCGTCCATTTCCTTTATATTCGCTTTTGGCCTCTGGAAAACTGGCCATTTTTCAAAAGATCGGGAATGGAGCCAAAAAGGGAACTGAATCTCAGCCGTCGCGGTCGGCTCTAAGCGATCACTGAGCTTCAGCGGGGCCATTTACACAAGATCGATCCCCTGAAACGCCCAATGGCCCCAGAATAGGGTCGCGTCCGAATACCCGAAAATCGCTGTCAAGACCCCGACCAGCCCCGCATCACCCCAACCCGCTGAAAACACCCGCAAAAAACCTTCATCAACTTTGCAGATAATTTCGCCCTCTTCCCGCATAATCACGCCATAGGTCCAAATCCAGGCACTCATTTCTGGCGTCGCCTCCTCTTTCCTATCTGGAGAAGGCCTCGAACTTCCCATGGAATGCAGGGAACTCCAACGAAATGACGACATTACGAAAACACGATTCTTTAGAATGAAAGAGATACGGAAACCAGCGCCCACAACCCCTTTTAAATGACGACATTGGCAAAAAGGGGGTGGGGGGTGATCGCAAGGAAATTGCCGTCTTGTACCCGGCGGGTCGGCAAATGATGCCCAGCGGCAAAGAGCGTGGGAACCTGGGGACAGACGCGACGTCCCCGGCGCGGGTCCGCCCGCCCTGGCCGCCTGCAAGCCCTCCCTCCGAAGATTTCTTGTAACCCCTTGAAAACAATACCCAGAATA
This sequence comes from uncultured Acidobacteriota bacterium, assembly GCA_963713675.1. Lineage (GTDB taxonomy): Bacteria > Acidobacteriota > Terriglobia > Terriglobales > Acidobacteriaceae > Telmatobacter. Next base: position 180,597 of record CAVQMV010000031.1, on the reverse strand, counting down.
CGCTCGCCGATTTGCAGATAATTACCCGCTTTTGGCGCAAGCTATCAATAGGGCAAGAAACCGCCCAATGGGAAATCGCATCATGCGCAAGGTTAGAAACATCACCGTCAGCGTCACGCCGCAGGTCTACCGCGACGCACGCCATCTCGCCGCCGATTACGACTCCACCGTCTCCGCATTCGTTGCCTGGCTGCTCCCGCGCCTGCGCGTTTCCCTCGAACGCACGCGCTTCCCGAAAGGCGGAGTCAAACCTTCCTCCCAACCAGCTACCACTGTTAACTACTTGGTAGCTCCACCCCCCCACCCCCCCTACCGCGAGATCCCAACGCCCGAAACCTCCAGCCTGGCGCCTGAAACCCGCCTTGGCGGCGAAACCGCCAAACCGGACTGTGCAACTGTACCCGCCTGCCTAACCGGCAAAGATTCAGCAGCTTGCAGCCACCAAGCGGCCCCGGCACAGCCACTGTGCAACTGTACAGCAGCACTAAAGCAAACAGAAACAGTGACTTAGCAGCAGTACAGTAAACCCGGTACAGGCCCTGTAACGCAGGGCCACTGCACGATGGCGCCGTTAAAGATACTCGCCTTTTAAACCGGGATGGAATGGGCGCAGTCGATTGGGCCGGCAGCTTGATGCGAACGCGCAGCGCGACTATGTGGACCGAACGCGGGCCAGTTCCACGATCTTTTCGATCATGTCGGTGTACGAGTTGCCGGCCTTCTTGGCTGCCATGGTGAATTCGGCGGCGCTGGCCAGCCATGGGTTCGGGTTGGCCTCGATGACGTACACCTGCCCTTTCTTGTTCAGCCGCATATCGATGCGGCCGTAGTCGCGCAGCTTGAGCGCGCGATAGGCGGCGAGCGCGGTGTCCTGAAGTTTTTTCGTGGTCTCCTCATCGAGGTCTTCGGCCGGCGCGGATTTTGTCACCTTGAAGGCCTCGGTCTCCTGATCGAACTTCACGTCCTGGCCGGCGATCCGCGGCGCTCCCTTGGGAAGCTTGGAGAGGTCGAGTTCGATCAGCGGCAGCACCTCCGCATTGTCGTTGCCGAGAATGGCGGCGTAGATTTCGCGGCCTTCAATATATTCCTCAATGAGCGCCGGGCTGTCGAACTCCTCGTGGATGTAGTGGATGCGCTCCATCAGCTCTTTCACGCTGTCGACGACGGAGCCGCTGTCGATGCCGATGGATCCGTCTTCGGAGACAGGCTTGACGATCAGCGGAAACTCGATATCGTGCGAGTGCTCGGTGCGGCCTTTGTAGGAGAGTGCGAAGTCCGGAGTCTTGATCTTGTGAAAGTCGAAGATCTTTTTTGCGATCGACTTGTCCTGGGCCAGATAAAGAGCCTGCGGGCCGCCGCCGGTATACGGAATGTGCAGCAGATCCAGATAGGCGGCGATGTTCTTGTCCATCGTGTCGTCGCCGGCGTAGGACTCCGTGAGGTTGAAGATGAGGTCGGCGCCGCACCTGTGCCAGCGCAAGCAGCGATTGGTTCTTGCCATCGAGAATGTGATACGAGGGTTCGTGCCCCAGCTTTGTCAGCGCCTCGAAGATCTCTTCGCGGTCGTGCAGCGGATCTTTCTTCTTCTTCCGACGTTTGCCTTTCTTGCCGCGCGGCGCCTTCACCGGCTCCGGCTCAGGCTCAGGCGGACCCTCTTCCCAGACGTCGTGCAAGATCGTTACTTTGAGGTTTGCCATGATGCCTCTGCGCTCTTTTCGGTATCGACCCGCATCTGCCGCCAGGGCCGAATGCGAAGAACCGTCGCATCAGGGCAGAATGAACTTGCCCCGAGTGATGTAGTTCATCGCCAGCGCGGTCGCGTACACAGCGACTTCGGTCAGATATTCCCGTTCACATTTTATGTCGGCGCGCAGGCCCAGGTCGCTGACTTTTGCTTCGATGGTTTCCACCAACTTCTTGACCAGCGGACGCTGCACGCCCGTCCAGTAATTCACCTTGTCGACGAGAACCTTGCGGTTCTCGCGAAGAAGATCGACCGCCGGACGAACATTTTTCCTGCGGCGCCTGGATACGTTGAAGATGTCGCGCAGATCGGTGTCGAGAGGAAGTTCGCCGGAGCGAGCTGCTGATCGAGCGCACGCTGATAGAACTCGCCGACCGTCACATCCATTTCGTCGACGGTAATATCGGTATCGCCGCGTGCGACCACAGGATCGGCATCGCCGAGCTTGCGGCCGATACGATCCATGTAGAGCAGCTTCTTCATCGCGCCCCAGCCCTGGTAGCGCTTGCGCCAGTTGGAGCGAGGCGTCAGCCAGACCGCGAAGGTCTCGGCGAAGTCTTCGTCGGGATGCTTTTGCGCGTACCAGCCCTCCATGTGGCGCACGAACTGGCGCGAGAACGGAACCGGTTTGTAGTTGTCGCGGTAAGGCCGCCGGAACGGTCCGAAGAGGTTGCGCCATTCTTTGGTCTTGTAGAGCGCGTAGGCGTAATTGAAAGCGTGGCCGGCCTCGTGACGCATGTACATCATGATCTGCCGCGCGTCTTCAATGTCGTTCATCTCCGATTCGAGTCGCTGCAGTTTGGGATCGGCCAGGTAGAACGGGATTCCGATGACGGGCTCCATGTTCGGGCAGCCCCACTCATCGGTGAGATAGCACTTGGGCCGGAACCGCTGCAGCCCCTTGGCGTCCAGCTCTTTGTAGAGTTGCTGGACGAAGCGTTCGAGCGGAGAGCCTTCCAGCTTCAAGCCGAGTTGCCGAATCGGCTTGGATAGGATTTCCTGGACCTCTGCCGGTGCTTTTTCGAAGTTGGCCACAGATGGTCGAAGCGTAGCACAGGCGAGGCAGAGTTAGCTCGTGCCTATCTTGAGGCCGGGTCAGAACCCTCACCCTCCGCCGCTTTCAGCGATTCTGTGTCCAACTCGTGCTCGTGCTTGTAATTCTCCACCGGCATTTTGCCGTCCCACCAGGCCCAATTCATGGGATACACGTCAGGATCAAAGAAGACCTGGTAGAAATGCCAGACGATGATGGCCAGCGTGGCCAGGATCGCCTCGTAGAAGTGGACTGCCGTGGCTACATCGACCCACCACCGCGCCAGCAGATCGCCAACCCAGACCTTAGCCCAGATCATAATGCCCGTAAGGCCCATGAGCGCCGTGCCCCAGACCAGCGCCCAATACTCAGCCTTCTCCGCGTAGTTGAAGCGACCGAACTTCGGCTTCTGCGAGCTCAGGCCGAGGTAGTAGCGCATGGTGCCCCACGCATCGAAAAGATCACGCGGCCGTGGCGCGATGTCACGCAACATGCGCCGCCCTTCACGCGCGATGGCCAGATAAAAGACGTGATAGATTCCGGCGGCGATGAGGATGCAGCCGGCGATGCGATGGATGATGCCGCGCAGATTTTCGCCCATGCCCAGCGTGTGCGCGAACCACGTGTCAGGGAATTTAAGCGCAAAGCCGGTGAGTACCAGCACGATGAAGCTCGAGAGCAGAATCAGATGTTGCCATCGCTGGTTCACCGTCATGCGCGTCATGAACGGATTCATCATGCGCCGCCGCACCACGGCCTTGCTGCGCCAGATGATGGCGTTATGCAGGAACATGGCGCCGATGACAACCAGGATGAGGACGATGTAGATCCACCGCACCCAGCGCACGGCCACGGAATCGATGTCGTTAGCGCGAGTGCCTGCTACCAGGTGCACGGGCGTACGCGTAAATTTTTGGGTCACGCCCTGGTGACATTTACCGCACGTCGCGTCAAGATTGGCGGAATTGATGGTCGATCGCGGATCGCTCGAAGGCAGAATGTTGTGCACGCCGTGGCAACTGGAACAGTTTGCAGCCACCATGCTGCCGCCCTCGGCGGCCAGGCCGTGATAGCTGTCAAAGTAAGTGGTCACGCGGTTGCCGGGAACGCCGAACTCCTGCGAAAGCCGCACGCCCTCATGGCACCTGGCGCAAATGTCGCGGGCAATATTCGGCTCCGCCACCGGCGAGTTGGGATCGGTGTGGCTTTTGATGGAGTGAATGCCGTGGCAATCGGTGCATGTGGGGGCGAGCGCATTGCCGTGCGACAGCGCCTGGCCGTGAATGCTCCCGTTGAAGGTGTTGGCTACATCGCTGTGGCAAGCGCCGCAGGTTTGAGCAACCGAAAACTTTGAGATCGGCGATTTGGGATCGTTGGCCGGCAGAATCTCGTGCGTGCCGTGGCAATCGGTGCACACCGCGGCATCTTTCGATCCGTTTGCGATGGCGCGGCCGTGCACGCTCGATTGGTAGGAGATGAAAGCCTGCGCGCTTTCGCCGTTCGACTCCATCAGGAACGATTGCCCGTGGCAGCGGCCGCAGGTGGCCGGAATGTTGGCGTGGTTCACCGGCGATTTGGGATCGCCGCCGCCTTCGATCTGGTGCGCGTCGCCGTGGCAGTCTTCGCAGGTGGCCGCAGGCGCGGTCCCGCCTATGCTCGCCTTGGCGTGCGTCGAATGCGCGTAGGCGGTTTGGGCGTCGGCGTGGCACTGGGCGCAGAGCACCTTTTCAGGCGGCTTCTCGTGCACCAGGCTCTTCACGTCCTTGTGGCAGTCCACGCACGCGAACATGCGGCCGTGTACGGAGTGCTTGAACTTGTTTTGATCGACGTAAAGGCTGACTGTCGCGCCGTTCGCGCCCTCGGTGGTCAGCGTCGGGTCGGAGTGGCAGGCGAGGCAGTCCGAGTCCTTGAGCTTTTGCGCGGAGAGTGCGGTCGAGGCCCAGGCAAGAAAAAAACCAACGAAGATACCAGCGGAAAACCTACGAGCAACGTTCACACTTCGAGGAGACGCCCGAACGGCGATTGGCTGCCGTGATGGGAGACACAAGGGCAGCCGTCAGATGATGAGCCGCCGCCGAATACCCACTAGCGTGGTGAATCCTGGTTCGCTAAAAGCAACCGCAGGTCCTTCGACTCGGCCGCTCGCCTTAGCGAACGGCCTTCGCTCAGGATGACAGGGTAGTGTTGCAAGCGGTTACGAGTTTGCCTGGATGAACAGGCTGAAAGCTTCGTTTCTAGCTGAAGTACGCCGTCAGCGTGAGCACCAGCAGCGTGAGCCCGATGAAAATGGCCGTGAAACCAACGACTTTGGAGAAATTCACCAGCCACAGCGGCGCTGCAATGCCCAACCTTTTTTCGAGCTTGCCCAGCTTCGCATTGCGCTCAAATTCGAGTGGCCGCTTCTCCTTGAACTCTTCTTCGCTCTCCACTCCCGTAAAGATCACCATATCCATGGGAAAGCTGTCGGGGCGCAGATGCGTGTTGACGAAGTGAATGGAGAAGATGAACAGAACGGCGAGCAGAGCCTCTTCACTGTGGATGACCAGCACCGCATTCAGCGCCCATCCGGGGAGGAAATGCGCGAAGAACGGCGCAAACCACATGGCGTAGCCCGAGAAGCCGATGACGATCATGCCCCAGAACACCGCCCAGTAGTCGAACTTCTCCCAGTAGGCGTAGCGGTCGAAATGCGGTTTCGGGCCGAGCCCGAGGAACCAGCGCATGTGACCAACGATGTCCTTGACGTCTTTCCAGTTGGCGACCATCGAGGTCGGTCCCCAGAAAATGCCCTTTTCGCGGTTGATGAATGCGCGCTGGAAGATGTCTTTGAGGTGAATCAGGAAGGCAACCGTCAATATGACGGCAAAGAACTTATGCAGAAAAAGGATGGCGCCGAATCCGCCCACGCCGGTGGCAATCCTGCGCGCCCAAAAACTCTCGCTGAAGCGCATGGGCAGGCCAGTGGCCGCCAGTCCCAGGAAGGTGGTAAACAGCACCGCGTGCATGTAGCGCTGCGCGCGTGAAAAGCGCACGTAGTATTTTTCGTCGGCGCCTGGATTGGTAGCCGGATTTGTTGTCTGCGGCTCAGTCATGCTTGCCTCCATTGCCACTCTTGGTTTTCAGCTGCTGGTAGCGCGAGCGGATGAGCCACAGGATGGTGTGCAACAGGAAGAACGTGAGCACACTGGCCAGCAGCAGGTTCATAAACAGCCGCACAAAATAAAGCCCTGGATTCAGCTTGCGGTCGCGCGCGTTGGCGTGTGGCTGATACTTCACGAAGCTCGCGTTGGCGCCCGCGTGGCATCGCCCGCATGTGGCAATCAGGTTGGCCGGATTGACGGGCGAGGTGGGATCGGACGTGGGACGCACGTCGTGCGCTCCGTGACAGTCCCAGCAACGCGCCGTCTCCACGTAGCCACCGAGCGAACCCAGTTGCGAGTGAAAGGTGTCGCGGTAGGTGGAGAACTTGTCCTTGTGGCAGTTGCCGCAGATCGGCGTGGACTGCATGCGGAAGGCCGATTCCGTGGGCTGCAAAATGGCGTGCGCGGTGTGGCAGTCGCTGCAGACCGGCGCTTTCAGATCGCCCTTGGCAATAGCCTGTCCGTGAACGCCGGCCTGGTACTCGTCATTGATCTTGGCATGGCAGTTGCCGCAGGTCTGCGGGATGTTGGATTTGTAGGTCGGGCTCGCAGGATCGTTGTGGCTCAGGATCTTGTGCGAGCCGTGGCAGCTTTGGCAGTTGGCCGCTACCAGCAAACCCTCTTTGCTCAGTGCAAACCCGTGGATCGAATCGATGTAATTTGGATAGACGCTGGCTAAACCATGTTTGCCCGCCATGCCGTTGTTGCTGTGGCATTGGCCGCAGGTCTTGGGCACGTTGAGCGGATACACCGCCGAACGCGCGTCGGTCTTGGGAAAGATTTCGTGCGCATCCCCGTGGCAGCTTGTGCACGGATGCTCCCTGCTGTCGGCGTGAACGCTGCCTTTGAGTTGATCGGCCTGGTCGGCGTGGCAGGTCTTGCAATCGACCGGCGCAACTTTGTCGGGATGCGGATAGCCCTTGATATCAGCGTGGCAGTTCACGCATTGCAGGCTGCCATGAATGCTATCGCCGAATTTTTTCGCGTCGACCGCGATGCTGTGTCCCGCACTGTCGGTCATGCTGGCGTCGCCGTGACAGGTCAGGCAATCCTGCGCGCGGAGGGCCCGCGGCGCGATCGCCAAAAGCGCCAGACAGGCCGCCAGCGCGAGTCCGCGAACCAGCGAGTTTGCGATTTTCCATGCGGCTACGTTCATTCCGCCGTCTTCCTTCCCTTAGGTGAACGCGGGCACGCCCGCTCACCGGCAGCTCTCTGCCGATTCCACCGTTTCCACAACTTTTGCGAGGGATCGCATTTCCAAGGTCGTTCTTTTGAGAGAGCGCTGGCAGTGATAGGTGTCACAGGCGGCGCGATGTAGATCACAAATGCAGCTCGTAACAGAAGCCGATGACTTTGGCCCCTCCAAGTGATACAGGTCACATGCCGCCGCGCCTCCGCTCAAAGAGAATAGGAGCGCTAGTCAGGAGACCCTCCATGGGCACACTTGCGATTCCCGAAACAAAAACCATGCTCACCCTTCCCGGTGATGCGGTGCGGCAGATTCTCTGGCGCTTTGCCGATCGCTTTGACTTACAGATGCTCGTGGCATCGACGCGCGGCGTGGCGCGCGGAACCGTGGCCCGCATGGTGGCGGCCGGCGAACGCAACACGCACGAATGGACCGCGGCCAAGGATGAAATGCTCGACGCATTCGATCGCGCCGGCATCACCGCGGCCTTCATGGAGCCCGATGAGGGCGGCTTCATCATCGGACCCAAGAATCTCGCGCTCGGTCTCGCGGCCTTTGAACTCGCGTGGGTCGATGGCGGCGCGGCGACCGCAAGCCTGGCAGGATTTCTGGCGCTCTCGCCCATCCACGAGCGCGGCACGCCGGAGCAGGTGACCCGCTACAAAATGCTCTCCGCGCCTCCGCAGCCTGGTGAAGACCGCAAGCCCTGGCGCGGAGCCTTCGCGTTGACTGAGCCCATTCCTTATGTAGGCGTCGACACCGGCATGATGAGCGGCAAAGTGCGCGTCGCCGAATGGAAAGACGGCGAGGAGCCGATGCTCGAAGTGGACAAGCGCGGCCGCTTCATTACCGGCATCGCTTATGCCAATTTCGTCACCGCCGCCGTGAACTCCGGCGACGAGCGCATCAAGGGCAGTTGCGTAATTATTCTTGAAGAAACCGATCCGGGCACTTACGATCGCGGCACCCCAACCAAAAAGCTCGTGCACCAGCTGTCGTCCACTGGCGATCCGGTCTTCAACCTCAAGGTTCCAGCCAACCGAATCGTGGGCGGATACACGGTGAAGGACGGCGTGATCGTGCCCAACTTCAATCACACCGAAATCATCGACGCGGTTTTCCGGCGTACGCGCGTGCCCGTGGGATTGATGACAGCGTCGAAGCTGCTCTCGGCCGTGGAGCCGGTCATCCGCTATCAGCGCCAGCGTTTCCGCGGCGCCGAAGGCGCCAGGCCCGGATCCGTACGCTACGAGCAGGGTATCCAACAGCGCGAAGATGCTTTGCATCGTCTTGTCGACGTGTGGGCCTCGGGCGAAGCGGCGTCGTCGTTGGGCTTTGCCACGGCGCGATTGTTCGATGAGCTGGACCCTTTGGAAAAACAGAAGACCACAATTATGAAGGAACGCGGTGTCACGGGCGCGCGCGCCGAAATCAAGGCGCTAAGGGAAAGCGAGCAACGCGCCATCGAGCTTTTGCGGATGAAGGAGAACGATCCGCGCCGCGCCGAACTCGAGGCCGATCCGCTGGTGCAATACGTTTTGAAGGATGCCGAGGCCAATGTGCTCTGCCCCGCCACCAAACTCTGGAACACCGGCCACGGCGCAAACATGATGCGCGAGGCCGTGAGCCTGATGGGCGGCTACGGCATTACCGAGGACTGCCCGGGATTCCTGGCCAACAAGTGGATGGACGCGCAGCTCGAAGCGACTTACGAAGGCCCCGAGGCCGTGCAGCGCCGTCAGTTGACCATCACCATGACCAGCGAGGTTTTCCTCGCGGAGTTTGCCGCGTGGACCGCGGAAATGCGCAGAATCGCGTCGACTCACCCCGGTACCGGCGCCTGCACACTCGCGTCTGCGATGAATTTATGGGCGTGGTCACTCCACTATTTGCAGAACGCCGTCGACCCAACCGGGGGCAAGCTCTACCATGGGCAGCGCCAAGGCGTGACTTTCGCACTCGCCGATGCGCTCAGCTGGTTGGTAGCTTCGCGTTGCCAAATCCTCGATGTGCTCGAACTCGAAACGCGCGGCGCGGCCGACGCTGTGGCTTCCGAAGGCCTGGCCGGAACCGTGCAATTCCTGAGCGATCTGTGCCACACACAGGCCGCGCAAGCCGCGGGTGAGGCTTCGCGCATCTGCGCAGAACTGGTCTTCGGCTATAACCGTCATCCTGCGTGGGATGAGGAGGAGCACCGCAGCTGCTTCCTGTCGAGCGAACTCGAAGAGCTGGAAGAAACCATGCCGGGCATCATGGCCATCGCCATCGACGTTCTCCAGGCCGATGGCAGTCATCCGGCGAAAGCCAGCCCGTGCGCGGGTTGCGCAGGTTCGAGCGAATTCCTCCGCCTGCAGAGCAAGTTGACCACTTGCCTCACCGGCGCGCGCCTTGCCAAGGATCGCGCCGCGGAAACCGTCAGCAAAGTGATGATCCCCGAGGCGTTGGATTATCCGGCATGAGCTTTGCTCCACAGTCCGTCGAGATCGACCGGCAGACGATGGAAGTCGACATTGCCTGCGCCGGCTTCGGTCCTGCCACGGGTGGATTTCTTACCACGCTCACTGAAGCCTGGAACCGGAATCCCGCCGATCCTGCGTTTAAAAGCCGCGTCGCTCCGGGCATGCCGTTGCAGGTGCTGTGTTACGAGCGTGCCGACGATCTGGCCGCGGGCGTCAGTGGTGTGGTGACACGCGCCGAAGGCATTCGCTCGAGTTTCCCCGCGCTCGATCCCGCGCAGATTCCCATGGCCACTGCGGTCAAGCAGGAGCGCGTTCTCTATCTGCTCGATCCCGTTGGCGCCAGCCGGCGCTCTGCGCTTCTGCGTTTTGGAGATGCTCTTCTCCGACTCGGAAAAAAGTGGTGGATCAGAGACTCTGCCTTCGCTCTGCCCTGGGCGCCCGCTTTTCTCCACAAACGCGGCGGCTTGATCCTTTCCATCGGCCAATTCAATCAGTGGGTGAGCACGCAACTCATGGCCGGCGGCTTTGTGCAGATCTGGCCGGGTACACCCGTCAGCGCACCTCTCTTTGTCGATCCGGCGAACTCGCAGCGCCGCGGTATCGCGGGACTCCGTCTCGTCGATCAGGGTGTGGATAAGCTCGGCGTACCTGCCGATGGCTTCATGCCCGGCATGGATGTTCGCGCGCAACTCACCGTCGTGGGCGACGGCCCCGTCGGCGCGGTCGGCCAGCGGCTCGACGAGCGTTTCGGTTTGCCTGCCGGACACGCGCGCCGCGAGTGGGCCCTCGGCATGAAGTTCGTGATCGAGCTGCCTGAAGACTCCACTCTTGAGCCCGGCACGGTTTGGCACACGTTCGGATTTCCCGAGCCCGAGATCTTCGGCTTTCTTTACGTGCACCCGGAACGCCTCGTCTCGGTGGGAATCTTCGTTCCCTCCTGGCTGGGCGATCCCGCGCGCACCTCCTATCGCTACTTGCAGCACTACATCCAGCATCCCGCGCTCTGGCGTCATCTCCACGGCGGTGTACTCCGCTCCTGGGGCGCAAAATCTCTCGAAGAATCCGGCAAGCATGGTGAGCCCTTCCTCACCGGCGACGGATTCGCGCGCATCGGCGAGGGCTCCGGTTCCACCAACATGCTCACCGGCTCAGGCGTCGACGAGGCGTGGACTACGGGCGTCCAGCTCGGCGAGGCGGTTCTCGAGCTCCTTCGCGCAGGCCTTCCCTTCTCGCAGGAGAATTTGTCCAAGACTTATGAAACACGCCGACGCTTGAGCTCCGTCGAACGCGGCGCGCGCCAGGCTGAGAACGCTCGCGACGGTTTCCAGCGTGGCTTTGTGCGTGGACTCGTTGGCATGGCGCTCTCGGGTCTTACCGACGGCCGGCTCTCGCTCAAAAACCGCATTCCGCCTGCGCCGAGCCAGATTCGCTCCGTCGGCGCCGAGAGCAAAGCCGGCCTCGCGTTACGCGATGCTGCTGCGCTCGCTCTCGACTCCGGCCGTCCGCTGCACGATGCGCTCATGTCCGCACGCGGCTGGCCCGAAATTCCTTTCGACGGCCGAGTTCTCGTGACCCACCAGGATGCGCTGCTCATGGGCGGAAAAGTGCAGGCCATGCCCGGCTACGCCGATCACGTGATCTTCCTCGATCGCCGCCGGTGCATTTCCTGCCAGGAAAAAACCTGCATCGGCATGTGTTCCGGCCAGGCCATCACGCTCGGCCTCGACGGCGCGCCCCTGTTCGAGCGTGAGAAGTGCGTCCACTGCGGCGCGTGCCTGTGGAACTGCCCGCACTCGCCCGACGGCGAGCGCTCCAACATTGAATTCCAGGCCGGCGCAGGCGGACTGCACAGCGGCGAGAACTAACTATTGGCCAGGAGCTATTCGTGAATCCACTCCAAATTATCGTTTGTGCTGGAATTGTCCCCGATCCGCTGCAGACCCTCGAGCCAACAACAGGGCCGAACGGCCCAGGGTTGAAAAACGAAATGGTCCTGCCCGCAGTGCTCGATCCGTGGGCCGCGTGCGCGCTCTACGAAGCCGCCGCTCTTGCCGCCAAGCACCCTGGCAGCAAGCTCTGGCTGGTCGCGCTCGGCCCCAAGGCCAAGCTGCAGCAGGTGATGATGACCGTCGCGCAAAAGGTTGCCTTCGAGCTCGTTCCCATCGACGGCCCCATCGGGGGATTCCCTGACTCGCTTTCCACTGCCGCTGCTCTTGCGTCCGCCATTGAAGCCGTTCCTGGCCTCGACCGTACGCAGCTTCTAGTATTCGGCGGTTGGGAATCGGCCTCGCGCGGCGCTGGCGTCACACTCCAACAGATCGGCGAGCGTCTCGGCATTGCTGACCAGTTCTTTGGCGTCGACCAGATCGATCTTCGCCCCGACGGCTCCTTTGAAGTGCTGGAGCGCGTCGAAGGCGGCAAGCACCAGGTCTCGGTCTGCGCCGGCGCGCCCGCCGTGCTGGGTTGGGCCACGGGCAACCTGGCAGAGCCGCGCAATAATCCGCAAATCGGCATGAGTAATATGCGAACGATGATGCCGGCGTTGCAACGCGCCAAAACCGCCGCGCTCGAAGCGAACTCGCTCCAATATATTTCGGTAAGCTTGCCCAAGCAGCAACGCACCACGCGTGTTGAGAAGAACATGACTCCCGATGAGATTGCCACAGAGCTTGCCGGCTGGATCGGGAAAGACAGTTAACGGCTTTCAGCCCTCAGCGATCAGCTTTCAGCCTTTGTCGTGCGGACGCGTGCTGATAGCTCAGAGCTGAGAGCTCAAGGAAGAATATGGAATCCATTCTCGTACTTACGCATGCTGATGAATCCGGTCCTGCGCTTACCAAGCACTCGCTCGAGGTTGTGACTGCGGGCGTTGAACTCGCCGCACGCCTTAACGCGGCGCTCACCTTTGGCATCGTCGCCGCCGACGCTTCCGCTCTGGCGAGCGCGGTCGCGAATGCAGGGACGAAACTGCTAGGTGTTTCGGGTTCAGCATTCGCGCAGCCACGCTTCGCCTCTGACGCCGCCGCCTGCGCATCACTGTGTCGCGCCGCGGAGGCCACCATCGTCCTCGCGCCGCAAAGCGCGCGCTTCGCTCGCGTCATGGCCGCGGTAGCGCATCGGCTGGGCGGAGTCATTGACACCCATATTGCCGCCCTCGCAGGCACAGATTCCGTCGAAGCCACGCGCTGGTTCTACCGCCACCGCATTGAAGCTGTGGTTACGCGCACCAAGAGACCGTGGTTTCTGATGGTAGAGTCCGGCACGCATGCGGCTTACGCGGGCGAAGACGGCAACGCACAGGTCAAAGAGATTGCCGTCGAATTGCCCACGCTGCGCACCGAGGTGATTGGCATACGTGCACCCAAACAAGACGAACAGACGATCCGTCCAGACGCCAAGCTACTCTTCGTCGCCGGCGCTGGATGGACCAAGAAACAGCCTGACGGAGAAGTGTATGTCGAGGAAGCAGGCAAACTCATCCTTGGGTTTCTGCGCGGTTCCGGTGCCTCGCTCGGCAGCAGCAAGTCGTTAGTAGATCAAGGCGGCGAAGGGAACTCTGTTCTCCCATTTCTGACGCATATGAATCAGGTTGGACAGACCGGCTCGACGCCACGCCACGCCAAGGGGCTGTCGACGTGTTGCCATGGCGAAGAGCCACACGTGGTTGGCTGGAGGTTCATCGGCGAGCGGCGCGCGGTCTCTCTGGATGCAAACTGCGGCTGGACGCGTGGCAAAGCCGACGTTGTCTACATTGCCGACGCTTTTCAGGTAGTGGCGAAGCTGAATGATCTGCTGCAAAGGGCAGCGAACAGCGGACAGTGAAAGGCTGGCTTTCAGCGATCGGCTATTTCTCAGCTTCCCGCAACTGCACCAACAGTTCCAGCAGTTCATCAATTTCCTTCTGCGTTCGCAGATAGTAGCGCGCATGGGTGCGTTGCTTTCTGCCAATGCGGACCGGAACGACGTTGCCTTTGAGGGCGAAGGCATCCTCATCGTTCTCATCATCCCCTAAATAAAGCACCCAGTTACATTGCAGGCGATCGCGTTCCGCGGCCAGCGCGTCACCTTTATCCGGCGCCACGTCTCCTACAACATTCACGACCTGCTTACCCCCGAACACGCGGACCTTCTTCAGTTTTCCGGCAGCGGCGAGGATACGCCGCCGCGCCTCTGCCTTCTGAGGAGATTGGCGGTAATGGATGGCCGCGCAAGATTCCTTGTCCTCTATCCACATTCCGGGCATAGGGCCAAGTTCCAGTTCCAGCGCAGCCTTCCATCGCTTTACATCCTTGCGCGAACCGGTTGACCTGCTCGATTCCGCGCCATGATTGCCCAGCACCCCAGCCACGCGCACGCCACTAAGCTTCTTGAGAACGCTGGCGCGGTTGCGCCCCGAGACCACGATGCATGGATACAGAGACGCCAGGCGACCCAGCAGATCGCGAGTCCGCTTGCGCATCCAGGCCCGATCGGGATGGTCGGCAATCGGGGCGAGAGTTCCATCAAAGTCGAACGCGCAAAGCGTCCGCTCGTGGCCCAGCCGCGTAACCAGCGGGAGAGAAGCTTTTGACAGGAGATATTTCATAGCCAGGGCGCCGGCGCCACGGTCGCACGCTCCTCCGCGGGGCGGCCGGCCACTCGTTCTTGATTGCGTAGCCGCGCGGCATCTACCAGCATAGTTCCCGCCCAGCGATATACGTTGAATTGCACCAGATACGACCGCATGGATCGCATGCGATCCTGCTGCTCGTCTCGAGACATTGACAGCCCGGAGGCTATCGCGTCGGCGCAGCCCTCCAGATCGTAGGGATTCACAATCAGAGCTTCTGTCAGTTCTCTTGCCGCTCCCGTGAACTCACTGAGCAGAAGAACGCCCTGGAGATCGGTGCGTGCGGCTACGAATTCCTTGGCCACCAGGTTCATGCCGTCGTGCAAGCTGCTTACATAGCAAAGATCCGCGGCCCGATAGAAACGGAAAACTTCCGGCGGCTCATGATGGGATCGAAACAAGATGATGGGCCGGTAGTCTTTGGTTCCGAAACGCTCATTGATGCGTGCCGCCAATTGCTCAACCTTTTCGTTGAGTTCCCTGTAGCGCTGGATCTTGGTCCGGCTGGGAGCCGCCAGTTGCGCGAAAGTGAACCGGCCACGGAATTCACGATGCCGCTCCAGCAGAACCTCTACTGTGAGCAACCGCTCTTCAATGCCCTTGGTGTAGTCCAGCCGATCGACTCCGATGCCCAACAGAGCATTCGGCTTCAGTCCCAAATCTCGCCAAACCTGGGCACGGCATTCCTCGATGCTGGGCGCTGTCTCCACCCAGTGCACCGGCCATTCCAGGGAAATTGGATACGGGCGCACCAAGGTGCGGTGCCCCTGCATCACCACCGCGCGATGTTCCTGGTCGATGCGCGTTTCCAGATACCTGTCTACGGAATCCAGAAAATTATTGCAGTGCAGCTGCGTGTGAAAACCGAGAATGCTACTTCCCAGCAAGCCGCGCAGCAACTCGTTGCGCCAGGGACAGACGCCCATCTGCTCGGCGTTCGGCCAGGGAATGTGCCAGAAAACGATGACCGTGGCAGCCGGCAAACGCTTACGAATCATCGCGGGCGCCAGGGCGAAATGATAATCCTGCACCAGGATGATTGGATCTTTTGAATCCACCTCGCTGCACACCGCGTCGGCGAATTTCTGGTTAACCGCGCGGTACTGCTGCCAGTCCTCGGCGCGGAAGATGGGCCGCGCATACGCCATGTGGCAAAGCGGCCACAGGCCTTCGTTGGCAACACCGTTGTAGTAGCCCTGCACCTCTTCCTCGGAGAGCCAGACCCGGCGGATGTGATACGACTTTTCATCGGGCGGCACTCTGACGTGATCGTTGCGGTCTACAGTTTCGCGATCAGCGCTGCCGCTTCCGTGAGCAACCCAAACGCCGGAACAGGCGCGCATGATGGGCTCGAGGGCGGTGACCAGGCCGCTCGCCGGATGCTGCACTTCGATGCTGCCGTCGTCGGTGCGGTTATGAATGTAGGGCTCGCGGTTGGCCAGAATGACGATCTTCTCGCCCTGCAAATCCCGGTTCAGCGTCTGTTTCAGGCGTTCCGCCGTCCACAGCCCCGGATCAGCTTCTCGTTGACTGGCCATGCGTTCGATGAGTTCGCGCACATCGTTGAGAAGCGGCTGGAATTTTCGGCTCTGCTTGCCTCCTTTACGTAACAAGCCCTGCAATTCCACTGCCCAATCGGCGCGCACTCGCCGGGCCACCAGCAGAAGGATGCCCAGGACCATGATGGCAAGGATGCCAGCGAGGACGAGTAGAAATGTTTGTGCCCTCGTCTCGCGCCGGTCGATGTAGCTGAAATCGTGAACCAGAATGGCAAAGCCCAGTTCCTGTCCCTCGTCCTTGATGGGCATTGCGGTCACCAGCACGCGGCCCGTGGGCAGCGTCGCCTCGGTGCTCCACTCCTGCAATCCCCCATTCGCCTGGCTCGCGGATGAGCGGGCCTCGCGGAGGCGAGGACCCACCGCAAGGCAACTGAATTCTTGCGGAAATCCTGGGGTGATAGAGCGGGTGCTGAAATCCGCTCCGCAAGCCGCTACTCCAATCACGCGCGCATCCTGCGCCAGAGCCGACAATTGCTTGTTGAGAATGGCTGGATCGGACCAGGCGTCTGCCAGCGCGGGGCGCGCGCCGATCAGCACCAATTGGGACCGTGATTGCACATCCCTCTCAAACCATTCACGCACAGTGCTTTGCACCACGCCGGATGCGGCCCAGGTCAACAACGAGAGGCCTACAATCAGAGCAAGCATGAGCCGCGCTACTCGTGTCATACTTCTATTGATGCATATTCCCCCCGCCAAGGCTTCGGTCGATGCGGCTTGAAGATCTAGGACTGATCGGGAACTGCCAGTTTTCCGCGCTGGTGCACAACAGCGGTGAAGTTGTCTGGTGTTGCCTTCCCCGCTTCGATTCCGAGCCGGTTTTCTCCACGCTCCTCGACAGCCAGGATGGCGGACGCTTTCGCATCGGTCCGGCTGGCGGAGAATCCGGCTCCCAGAGCTACCTTGCCAATACCAACATCCTTGAAACCACGTTCACTACTCCGTCCGGCTCCTTCAAGGTCATCGATTTCGCGCCGCGCTTCATGCAATTCAGCCGCGCGTTCCGTCCCACGCAACTGATGCGCATCGTGGAACCCCTCGAGGGCACTCCTCGCATCGAGGTGGCTTGCGAACCAAGACTTGGTTGGTCCAAAGAGAAGCCCTCGCGCTCGCAGGGTTCTCACCATGTCCGCTTTGAAGGCTTCGCCAGCCAGCTGCGCCTTACCACCGACATCCCTCTTTCCTACCTCGGCGGTCAGCCGTTCACGCTCACCGGTCGCCAGCACCTGGTCTTGACCTTTGGCGAACCGATCCAGGAACCGCTCGCACCTTTGTGCGATCGCTTCCTGAACGAAACCGCGCGCTACTGGCAGCGCTGGGTCAAGCGGTGCAACATTCCTCCGCTCTATCAAGGAGAGGTCATTCGCTCCGCGCTCGCGCTCAAGTTGCACTGCTTTGAAGACACCGGCGCAATCATTGCCTCCATGACCACGTCGATTCCCGAGTCCGCGGGAAGCGGACGCACGTGGGACTATCGCTATTGCTGGTTGCGCGATTCCTATTACGTGCTGAACGCCTTCGGGCTGCTCGGTCAGTTTGAAGAGCGCGAGCAGTTTCTTCAGTATCTATTGAATGTTGCGGGAGGCGCGCCCGACCTGAATCTGGCGCCGCTCTATCGCGTCGATGGATCGCAGAACCTGGAGGAATCCATCCTCGACAACTGGCCCGGTTATAACGGCGAAAAACCAGTGCGCATCGGCAATGGCGCAGCGCTGCACTCTCAAAACGACATCTTCGGCGAAATGGTGCTGGCGCTGACTCCGATCTTTCTCGATGAACGTTTGAGCGAGGAGCGCTCGCCGGCAGTCTTGCGCCTGATCGAAGGACTGGCCCGCAAGGCTATTTCACTCACTGGAGTTCCGGACGCCGGCATTTGGGAATATCGCACCGAGTGGAAGCCGCAAACCTTTTCGAGCCTCATGTGTTGGGCGGCCGCGGAACGCATGGCGCGCATCTCTGACGTGCACGCGCCCTCGCATGCGGCTGAGTTTCACGGCGCCGCCGAACGCATTCACGACGAAGTCGTGGCCCAATCCTGGAATGCCAACAGAAAAAGCTTTGTCGGCCATTATGGCGGAGAAGATCTGGATGCTTCTCTTTTGCAAATGGTCCGCTTGCGCTTTCTTCCCGCCGCCGATCCGCGCATGATCAGCACCATTGAGGCCATTCATCAGGACCTCTCCATGGAAGGCTGGGTTCGCCGTTACAGCTTGAACGACGGCTTCGGCAAACCTACAGTCGCTTTTGTCATCTGCAGCTTCTGGCTGATTGAAGCTCTCTCCGCCGCAGGCCGACAAGACGAAGCTCGCAAAGCCTTCGACCGAATTCATGCATCGCTTTCGCACCTTGGGCTCATCGCGGAAGACTACGATCCAGCCGAACCGCGCATGTGGGGCAATTTTCCGCAGACCTACTCGCACGTTGGTCTGATCAATGCTGCCTTCGCGGCTTCGCCGCAATGGACCGATCTGCTCTGAGTTGGCTTTCAGCTTGCGGTTCGTAGTTCGTTGCAAATTCCCTTCCTGAAAAACCGAAGCAATTTCCCGTCACAGTCTCACAGAAACGCACAGAGTGTGAGGCTGTGAGATTCTTGCGCGTAAGTGGTTGATTTTCCAGTTACTTCCTGGCTTCACAGTTTCACAACTCGCTTTTCGGGCGACGAATCCGGGTGGCTTGGTTCGAGGTTCGTGGTCGCTCGACCGGGGGTGGGGGGGAGGGGGAGGGGGGAGGGGGGAGGGGGTACTTGTTCCCCTGGTCCCTGCATTTCAAAAAAGCGGGCGGCACGGGAGTCTCCGGATCCCCTCCGGACTTCGCCGCGCCGCCCAACCGCATGCTCACTTCTTCAGTCTGAAACCAGTGTAGCGATGCGCGGGAAATGATGTGCAAATCCGGTTTAGAAAATAAGGGTTTTGGAATGAATGAGATGCGAGCAGACGGCCGGAACAGGGCGCTTGACATGGCGGGAGCGACCGAGTGAGGGCCCGGATCGAGTCGGAAGACGTTAGGCTGGATGAGGGTCTTCTCTGGCGGTTTGGGGGTCTGTCGGGATCAAACCATCAGTTTCCTCTTTCTTGCGTGTCCTTCGCAATTTGCGACGCGGCCAGGCCCTTATCGTTTACAAGCCGACGGTCGGCAAGACGTGCGGAAGATCCGGGATCATGGGTTGGCAGATAGACCGTCTGACGATCGCGACTGAGCTGCCTGATTGCGCCGAGCGTTGCGCTGGCCACGTCGTCATCGGCGCTGACCCCGTCTATGCCACCCGACAACATCAGTTGCTCATCATACGAAGTGTCGCCAGCGAGAAAGTATGTGATGCCTTCGTCTCGAACCAAAACGGAGAGATGATCCGCCGTATGACCGGGAGTTGCTACCGCGATCACGTCCCCGGCGTTGGTTAATCTCGTGCTGGCGGCAAAGGGGCCGAATCGTCCGCCCGTGAGATCGAGGGGCGCTGGATCAAACCACGAGGGCCAGCGATTCGCGAGATATCCGCGCACACGGCCCAGCCAACCGCTTGCCGCCTGGAGTTCGCCTCGAGCCACAAGAATCTCGGTTTGGGGAAAATGTGCAAGGCCGCCATCGTGGTCGATGTGCAGATGAGTCAGGACGACACGTCTTACGTCACGGGGCCCGATGCCGAGGGCGCGTAACTGCGGACCGATCTCCTCGTCGCGGTCGATGCGAAACGCAACTTCCCATCGGATGTAAGGGTGAAGAGATTTGCCGGTCTCGAGCAGATGCGCCCCTTGGCCCGTGTCCACCACGATCACGCCTTCGGGATGGTCGATGACCCACGCATACGTGGGGAGCCATCCGGTCCACTGTCGGTCCGCAAACACGCCGAGCCGGCGTTGCAGCCCCCGTCCGCGCCCCTGGACTTGCGCGCTTTTGATCCGAACGGAGCCGGTTTGGATGGCGTGTAGCTTCATGCGTTCACCGCGATCGATCGCACGATCTCCGGCTGATCGAAATGCACCATGTGGCCGGCATTGGGCACTAGGACTGCCGTGCTTGCCGGTGCTTCAATGGCTTCGGGCAATCGCCTCACAATTGCGCGAGGGGTCAGGGCGTCTTGTTCACCGAAAACGTAGTGAACAGGGACCGCTAGCCGTGGTGGATTGGCAAACAAATCTAACGACACCAACTCCGGCAGCAACTTGCGCTGGATCAGATTCATATTCCGCAGGGCCTTCGCGGTGCCAAACATGCCATACGTTCGGATCATGGCAACAAGCGTCTCTCTTAAGATCGCATTGAAGTTCTTGCCTCGTTCAATCGTGCCCAAGTCTGCCAACAAGCTGGCGCGGCTTCGGAATGCTGCTGAATCTGTATAAGGCGGCATACCGAGTCTCTTTACACGGCCACTCAATCGGCCATCTCTTGCAAGGGCGCTTTGGTCCTGGAGAAATGAGTAAACGCACGCGTCACTTCCAGCCGTATCCGCATCAGGGGAAATAGCGATGACCGACTTCACCTTGTCGGGCTCATTTTCCACGGCCCGCAGGGCAATTGTTGCGCCCAGAGAAATGCCGAACACCAACGTGGTGTGCTTTGTCTTATGGTGTAACCACCGCAGGATTGCGCGGAGATCATCGACCTGCTGCAGCAAAGAGACGCTTTTGGCATCTTGCTGCGATGCGTTGCCGCAGCCTCGTTGTTCCCAGTAACTTACGAGGAAGTCCTTTTCCAGTTGCAAGTGTTGCTGAAACTTTCTCGCCTCGTGCAGCAGCGGCAGACCTGGCCCGGCCTGAACGATTAGGAGTGGGGGCAGCCCGGTGCGCTCGGCGCACATCCGGACTCTCTGGAGAGAACCGTTGATTTCCAGTTTCACAGTATCCGTGATCGCCATGATGGTTCGAGCTCCTGTATGCGGGTCCGGGCACGAAAATACGCACCATAAATACCAGAATACCCGCGAACTGCACGCTGCATTCATGGAAGCGCACTCAGCCGAGCGGATCGGTCCCGATAAGTCGGCTTATGGAAAGCGGTTTCCGGCGATGCGGGCGGAGATGGCGGCTGGATTGGCGATGGGGGCTTGCGACGCGCGGCTTCGCCGCGGACTTTATTCTCACGCGAAAGAAGGGTCGGGTCAGTTCCGCCAGCGGCGGGGAAATGGACCCTTTGCCTCTCCTCATGCAGGGGAATAAGGCCCGGGCCTAAAGGCCGCCAATTGAGCGGATGTATTCAGGGACCTGAAGGTCCCTGCTCCCTCCGGAAAGGTACGGAGAAAAGTCGCGCGGAAGATCACTTTCAGCGAGGCTAGCGTGGTGTCGCGGAAGTTCTATGCAGGAGTCTGCATCCCGAAATGCAGGTCCTTCGACTTCGATCGCTGTGAATGACGAAAGGCAAATGCAGGTTCTTCGACCCCGATCGGCCGGAAAACAAAAGCAGGTCCTTCGGCTCCGCTTACCCCGTGATTGCGTCGCAATCATGGGGCCCCAAGCGCGCTCCGCTCAGGATGACAGCCAATTTTTATCGCTCAGAATGACTTCCAATTTTGGCGCTCAGGATGACCGCAGCATTTGTGTTGCGAACTTCAGGGACAGGACACTAGGAATTTGGGGACAACTCGAAGGCTCTCCCCTTTCCGACCGCTTGAATCAATGGGGCGTCGTGGCCGGCTTTGCTTGTCGCGTAGTCGGCCGCTAGCGGTTCGACGCTGGACTCGATGGCCGCATTGGATGTGCAACTGCCAGGCAGAAAGACGCGGAAACATGTGGTGCAGCCTCCGGCGTGACGATAGCTGCGGAAGCTGATCCTGCCTTCGTATTTCTGCACAATCCCCTTGCTGATCCACAAGCCAAGGCCCGTGCCCTTGTTTGACTTGGTGGTGAAGAAAGGCTCGAAGAGGCGTCGCGCATCCTCGGGTTGAATGCCCTTTCCGGTATCGACGATGGAGATGACGATGCTGCTGCGGCCGCTGGTCCAATCTGTGGCCTCGCGCACAGTGACGCCCAGTGTGCCGCCTTCAGGCATGGCCTGGATGGCGTTGCCGATAAGGTTGAGAAATACCTGTCGCAGTTCCACGGGAAACCCGCGCATTTGCGCCGAGACCAAGAACTTTTTGCACAACCCAATGCGACTGGACTTGAGCACTCGGTCCTGGAGACCGAGCACGTCTTCAAGCAGCTCATTCAGTTGAACGGGAATGGGAAACTTCGACTCGCGGTAAAAGCTTAGCGTTTGCCGGGTGATATGGCTGATGCGCTCCAGTTCCTGTTCCGCCATATCGGCGTAGCGCTCGGCCTCGGCGTTGAGCGAAGGATGATTGCGCAGCAGATAAAAAATGTTGGTGATGGCGGCCAGCGGATTGTTGATCTCGTGGGCGATGATGCCGGCCACGCGGCCCATCGCCGCCAGCTTCTCGGTCTCGCGCAGCGCCTCTTCGGCTTGCAATTGGGCGGTGATGTCGCGGATGACCTCAAGGACCGCGTCGCCTTCGTGGTTCGATGCTCTTGCGGCAGGCCACCACGATCTCAGTTCCGTCCCTGGTCTTCTGAATCAGATTGCCTTGCCAGGACCGTTGCTCCTCGCAGGGCGCGTATCGATCTCTTCAATAGGTACCGGAAAGACGGTTTGCAAGAGCGTGTGAATGTCGCTGGCCGAGCACCTCGTCGCGCGCCAACCATAGAGATTCTCCGCGCCGGAGTTCCAAAACTGGATGCGGCCCCCAGATCGCGCACCATGATTGCTTCCGACGCAAGTTCGAGCAGCTCCGCGCGCATGCGAAACTGCATCTCGCTCTTTCTCAGCTCTTCCGTGCGTTCGATCACGCGACGCTCGAGGTCGAGATTCAGCGTTTCCAGCATGCGCGTCTTGCGGTGCAGTTCCACGAAGATGCCGATTTTGGCGCGCAACACTTCGGGAACCACGGGCACAGAGATGTAATCCACCGCGCCGCTGCGATAGCCCTGGATCCTGTCGGAATCGGTGAGGTGAACGCCGGAGATGAAGATGATCGCAGTTTTCTGAAAGCGGGGATGCTGCCGGATGACGTCGGCCAGTTCAAATCCGTCCACATCCGGCATGCTTACATCCATCAGGACCACGGCCACGTCGGTCTTGAGCAGAATGTTGAGAGCCTCGCTGGCGGAAGTCGCCTTGATGAGGTTCTCTCCCAACTCGGCAAGAATCACCTCATAGCTCAGCAGCTTGGCCGGTTGGTCGTCGACCATCAGAATGTTGACTTTCTCGTCCAGCGTCATAGCTCGCTCTCCTTGGCCCCATTCCCCGTAAGTTCCCCTCGTCCTCCACACTTTCTACCGGTGCAGCCACATGCGCAACGCTGAAAGCAGCTGCTCCGTGTTCACCGGCTTGGCCAGATACTCCGATGCTCCGGCTTCGAGGCATCTCTCGCGATCGCCCTTCATCGCCTTGGCTGTGAGCGCAATAATGGGCAGCCGCCGCAATGCCGGATTCTGCCGGATCACCTGCATGGTTTCGTATCCGTCCATCTCCGGCATCATGATGTCCATCAGCACGATGGCCAGATCCGGCGTGGATTCGATCGTTTCGAATCGCTTCGCGCCCGGTGCCGGCCGAAAGCACCGTCATGCCGCGGCGTTCGAGCACGCTGCTGAGCGCAAAGATATTGCGCACGTCGTCGTCCACCACCAGCACCTTGCGCCCGGCCAGCGCATCGTCTGATCGGTGCAGCCGGTCGAGCATCTGCTGCTTCTCGCGCGGCAGGTCGGCGATCACGCGATGCAGGAAGAGAGCGGTCTCGTCGAGCAGTCGCTCCGGCGATTCCACATCCTTGACCACCACGCTGCGCGCCAGGGTGTGCAGTTGCGCGTCTTCTTCCGGCGTAAGCTCCCGGCCGGTAAAGACGACCACGGGCAGGTCCTTGAGCTTGGGCGTGTCGCGCAGCTGCTCCAGAACCTCGAATCCGGTCATATCGGGCAGGCGCAGATCGAGCACCACGCAATCGTAGTCTCCGTTCTGACAGCGCCTTCAGCGCGGACTGCGCCGGAGTCGGCAACATCGATGTCGATGTCCTCGTGGCCCAAGCAGTTCGCGGGTGCTGAACTGTTCTGCCGGATTGTCTTCGACCAGCAGCAAGCGCTTGCGGCGCGGCTGCGAGTAATCCCAGATGCGCGTGAGCGCCGCATCCAGATCCTCCGGCGATGACGGCTTGGTGACGAAGGCGAATGCGCCGCGCGACAAGCCCTGATGCCGGTCCTCATCGAGCGTGAGCATCTGCACCGGAATGTGGCGCGTTGCGCGGATCCTGCTTGAGATGATTCAGCACCGTCCAGCCCAGCATGTCGGGCAGGAATACATCGAGCGAGATGGCGGTCGGGATGGTACTCGCGCGCCAGCGTGAGCGCCTCCGTTCCGGTGTTGCGCAATCAGCACCTTGAATCCCTTGTCGCGCGACAGATCGCACAGAACGCGGGCGTAGTGCGGATCGTCTTCGACGATCAGCAGCACGGCGTCGCCCGTCTCCAGGGTTCTGGCGATCGTCTTCGATCCGCGCTTCCTGCTCGACCGCCGTGACCGTGGTGAGGAACACCGGCATGGCGGCAGCACGCCCGGCTTCTCGGTCTTTGGCATGTTGGGCGCGGCGGGACCGACGTAGGTCTGGGGCAGGTAAAGCGTAAACGTGCTGCCCTGGCCAGGCGCGCTCTTGAGCTGGATTTCGCCGCCGAGCAGGTTGGCCAGCTCGCGGCTGATGGCCAGGCCGAGACCGGTTCCGCCGAACTTGCGGCTGGTTCCTGCGTCGGCCTGCTGGAAGGCTTCGAAGATGATGCGCTGTTTTTCCGCCGGAATTCCGATGCCGGTATCGGAGACCTGGAACGCGATCACCGAACCGGCGCCGTTGAGAATGGGGTGGTCGCTGCTCCATCCGCCGTCGACGCTGGAAACGGTGAGCCGCACGCTGCCCTGCTCCGTGAATTTGAAGGCGTTCGAAAGCAGGTTCTTGAGCACCTGCTGCAAGCGCTTGGAGTCGGTGACCAGGCTGCGGCCCATGTTGCGGGTCGGCAATGACTTCGAAGAAGAGCTTGCGGTTCTCTGCTTCGTGGCGGAACGGCCGCGCGACCGCTTCGAGCACCGCGCCGAAGAAGACCTCTTCCGCTTCGACCGAAACCGTTCCGGATTCGATCTTCGACAGATCGAGAATGTCGCTGATCAGGTTGAGCAAGTCAGTGCCGGCGCCGTGAATGGTGCGCGCAAACTCCACTTGCTTGGGCGTCAAGCTGCCATCGGGATTTTCCGCGAGCTGCTGGCCCAGCACCAGAATGCTGTTGAGCGGCGTGCGCAGCTCGTGCGACATGTTGGCCAGGAACTCCGACTTGTACTTCGAGGTCAGCGCCAGCTCGCGGGCCTTTTCTTCCAGTGCGCGCCGCGCCTGCTCGATCTCCTGGTTCTTGCGTTCCACTTCGTAGTTCTGTTCGGCAAGCTGCTGCGCCTTTTGCGCCAGCTGCTCGTTGGTCTGCTGCAACTCTTTCTGCTGCGTCTGCAACTCGGTGGCCAGCTGCTGCGACTGCTTCAGCAGGCCTTCGGTCTGCATGGTGGCTTCAATGGAGTTGAGCACGATGCCGATCGACGCTGTGAGCTGCTCAAGGAAAGCCAGATGCGAGGCCGTAAACGAGCCCAGACTGGCCAACTCAATGACGGCCTTGACGCGATCTTCAAACAACACCGGCAAGACAATCACGTTTTTGGGCGGCGCCTTGAAAAGTCCGGAGCGAATGGGAGCGGTCTTCTTTGGCAACTCGGAGATCAACATGCGGCGCTTTTCTGCCGCGCATTGACCCACCAGCCCTTCGCCGATTCGCACTTCCTGCACGTAGCCTTCGGGAGTGTCGGCAAAGGTGGAGAGCAATACCAGCGTGCCCTGCCCGGATGCCGGAGCTTCGCTGCCCATCTGGTAGATCACGCCTTGTTGCGCATTCACCAGCGGCGCCAGTTCCGAGAGCAGCATTCTGCCCACCGTGCCCAGGTCGCGCTGGCCCTGCAACATGCCGGTGAATCGGGCCAGATTGGTCTTGAGCCAGTCCTGCTCGGTGTTGCGGTCTGTGGTCAAGCGCAGGTTGTCGATCATGGTGTTGAGGTTGTCTTTGAGCTCGGCCACTTCGCCGCTGGCTTCCACCTGAATCGACCGCGTCAAATCGCCCTTGGTGACGGCTGTTGCCACTTCGGCAATGGCGCGCACCTGGTTGGTCAGGTTATCGGCCAGCAGGTTCACGTTGCCGGTCAAATCCTTCCACGTACCGGCAGCGCCCGGCACGTTGGCCTGGCCGCCAAGCCGGCCTTCGACGCCCACTTCGCGGGCCACGGTTGTCACCTGGTCGGCAAAGGTGGCGAGCGTGTCCGTCATGTTGTTGATGGTCTCGGCCAGCGCAGCCACTTCGCCCTTGGCGTTCACGGTGAGCTTTTGCGTGAGCGCGCCGTTGGCCACGGCGGTAACCACCTTCACAATGCCGCGCACCTGTTCGGTCAGGTTGGCGGCCATCACGTTCACGTTGTCCGTCAGATCCTTCCACGTACCGGCCACGCCCGGAACCAGAGCCTGGCCGCCGAGCTTGCCTTCTGTTCCCACTTCGCGGGCCACGCGCGTCACTTCGGCAGCGAACGCATTCAACTGGTCCACCATCGTATTGATGGTGTCTTTGAGCTCGAGAATTTCGCCTTTCACATCGACGGTGATCTTGCGGCTCAAGTCGCCGCGCGCCACGGCGGTGGTTACTTCGGCGATGTTTCTGACTTGCGCTGTAAGGTTGCCGGCCATGGCGTTGACTGAGTCGGTAAGATCCTTCCACGTTCCGGCCACGCCGGGCACGTTGGCCTGTCCGCCCAGCCGGCCTTCCGATCCCACTTCGCGCGCCACGCGCGTTACTTCGGCAGCGAACGACCGAAGCTGCTCCACCATGGTGTTCATGGTTTCCTTGAGCTGCAGGATTTCGCCGCGCACGTCCACGGTAATCTTGCGCGAGAGATCGCCGTTGGCAATGGCCGTTGCCACTTCGGCGATGTTTCTGACCTGCGCCGTCAGGTTGCCGGCCATGAAGTTGACCGAGTCGGTAAGATCCTTCCACGTACCGGCTACGCCCGGCACCTGCGCCTGGCCGCCCAACTTGCCGTCAGTGCCCACTTCGCGGGCCACGCGCGTCACTTCGCCAGCGAACGTGTTCAACTGGTCGACCATGGTGTTGATGGTGTTTTTGAGCTCGAGAATTTCGCCCTTCACGTCGACGGTGATTTTGCGGCTCAAGTCGCCGCGGGCTACGGCGGTTGTGACTTCGGCAATGTTTCTGACCTGACCCGTGAGATTGCCGGCCATCGAGTTCACCGAGTCCGTCAAATCTTTCCACGTACCCGCGACGCTCGGCACGTTGGCCTGACCGCCCAGTCTGCCTTCCGTACCCACTTCGCGGGCTACGCGCGTCACTTCGCCGGCGAACCGGTTGAGTTGGTCCACCATGGTGTTGATGGTTTCTTTCAGCAGCAGAATTTCGCCGCTGACGTTCACGGTGATCTTTTTGGAAAGATCGCCCGTGGCGATCGCCGTGGAAACTTCGGCGATGTTTCTGACTTGTGCTGTCAGGTTGCCGGCCATGGCGTTGACGGAGTCGGTTAAATCTTTCCATGTACCCGCCACGCCCGGCACCTGCGCCTGGCCGCCGAGCTTGCCGTCGGTTCCCACTTCGCGGGCTACGCGCGTCACTTCGGCAGCGAACGCATTCAACTGGTCGACCATTGTATTGAGCGTGTCCTTGAGCTCCAGGATTTCGCCCTTCACGTCGACCGTGATTTTGCGGCTCAAATCGCCGCGGGCCACAGCCGTGGCCACTTCGGCAATATTTCTTACCTGGCCCGTGAGGTTACTGGCCATGAAGTTGACGTTGTCGGTCAAATCCTTCCACGTGCCGGCAACGCCTGAGACCTGCGCCTGTCCGCCGAGCTTGCCGTCAGTGCCCACTTCGCGGGCCACGCGCGTCACTTCGCCGGCGAACGCGTTGAGCTGGTCCACCATGGTGTTGATGGTGTTTTTGAGCTCGAGGATTTCGCCCTTCACATCGACCGTGATCTTGCGGCTCAAGTCACCGCGGGCCACGGCGGTTGTGACTTCGGCAATGTTTCTGACTTGTGCGGTCAGGTTGCCGGCCATGGAGTTCACGGAGTCCGTCAAATCCTTCCACGTTCCAGCCACGCCGGGCACGTTGGCCTGGCCGCCGAGCCGGCCTTCGGTACCCACTTCGCGCGCCACGCGCGTCACTTCGCCGGCGAACCGGTTGAGCTGGTCCACCATCGTGTTCAAGGTTTCTTTCAGCTGCAGGATTTCGCCGCGCACGTCCACGGTGATCTTGCGGGACAAATCGCCGTTGGCGATCGCTGTCGCGACTTCGGCAATGTTTCTGACCTGGCCGGTCAGGTTGCCGGCCATGAAGTTTACGTTGTCGGTAAGATCCTTCCAGGTTCCAGCCACACCGGGCACGTTGGCCTGGCCGCCCAGCTTGCCTTCCGTACCCACTTCGCGCGCCACGCGGGTCACTTCGCCGGCAAATGCGTTCAGCTGATCGACCATGGTGTTGATGGTGTCTTTCAGTTCCAGAATTTCGCCCTTCACGTCGACGGTAATTTTGCGGCTCAAGTCGCCGCGGGCCACGGCGGTTGTCACTTCGGCAATGTTTCTCACCTGGCCTGTCAGATTCGAGGCCATCGAATTCACCGAGTCCGTCAAGTCCTTCCATGTTCCGGCCACGCCCGGCACCACGGCCTGTCCACCCAGCTTGCCGTCCGTTCCCACTTCGCGGGCCACGCGCGTCACTTCCGATGCAAACGACCGGAGCTGATCCACCATGGTGTTGATGGCTTCTTTCAACTGCAGAATTTCGCCGCGCACGTCCACCGTAATTTTGCGACTCAAGTCGCCGCTGGCTACGGCCGTCGTCACTTCATTGATGTTTCTCACCTGGCCGGTAAGGTTGCTGGCCATGGAGTTCACTGAGTCCGTCAGATCCTTCCATGTTCCGGCCACGCCCGGCACAAGCGCCTGCCCGCCCAGCTTGCCGTCCGTTCCCACCTCGCGGGCCACGCGCGTCACTTCAGAAGTGAACACGCCCAACTGCTGAATCATGGTGTTCACGATGTTTGCAGAGCGAAGAAACTCGCCTTCAAGCGGGCGGCCGTCCACGTCCAAGCGGACGGTCTGCGTCAAATTGCCCTGCGCCACGGCGGCAATCGCGCGCGTGACTTCGGTGGTGGGCCGCAGCAGATCTTCCACCAGCGTGTTCACCGAGACTTCCATGTCGTCCCAGGCCCCGCGCCGTGTCTCCACGCGAATCCGCTCCCGCGTCTTGCCCTCTTTGCCCACCGCCTGGCCGACGCGCCTCAACTCCGAGGCCATCTGCTCATTGGCGGTGACGATCTCGTTGAAATTGTCGGCAATCTTGCCCGGCAGCCCGGTCCAGGTGACCGGCAGGCGCACGCTGAAGTCGCCATTCTTCATGGTTTCAAGACTCTGAAGAACTGCAGCCAGATACTCTTGCTCAGGCGGCCCCTCCAGAACAGAAACCGAGGCAGGGAGTGATGCAGGGAGCAACGGAAATTCAGACGCAATTTGCCCGTTGGTGGGCTTTGGAACAGTGGTCTCCATAGGTGTGCACTCCAAGTGAGGAAGCTAGAAAAACAGAACGATCCTGCCCCCGGAAGGGGCCTGAAACACCCCGCGATTGAAAGCAGACCTCAACCGATTCGCAGCGGAAGACAGACCCCAGAAATGAGCAGATAGATGCGAGAAATCGAATCGTGGTTGTATTGCGCCAGATTTATTCCAGGCGCTTTTGATCCGGCTTTTTCATGGACTGCCAGTCGAGGCGGCAACTGCTTTGTCTTCTGTGATTTTCGCTTTTGAAAGCTGAGGACGCCCAGACATCCCACTTTCGTTGGAGCCGCATCCTATCACTATCCTTTCTTGGGGGAAGGCATGGGCTCCGTTGTCTTGTTGCGTGCGCTGCTGAAAGGTATGGGCCGCGAAGTCGAATGTGAATTGACTGCGCGGAGAATATCTACCGGGATCGTGGCGCAAGCCTCGTCCGTGGTCACTTATTCGGATTGCAGGATCCTGACAGCACCATCCGATCTGCCGGATGGCGAATACTCCATCTATTTGGGTTCCCAGGTCATCCCCGTTCTTCGGCGTCGGGGACAGTGGCTCTAGACAAGCCACCGGCTCAGACTGAGCCACCCTTTTCTCAATCGCCACCATCTAAATGGCCAAGAACGGTTGGATTTGCAGCTCGCTCTTCGAGCGGCCGTCCCTGGCGTTGTTGTTTGTGAATCTCCGCCATCAAAGCACGTGCTCGATGTTTTTGCATGAAGCACGACAGTTCAAACTGGATGGTGGAGTGTGGGAGATTTAGCGGGCGAACGCCTTCTGGATGACAGGGACGGGCTAGGCCGGGTGCTGGCCTACAGTCATCGCTACGACTTTCAGACCGGGTTCCTGAATTACAAGCCGCTTGAAGAAGCGCTCGCGTCGCTGCTGCGTAACCGACTGGCAGGCCGGCAGTTTGCACTGCTGTGGATCGACGTCCAGAACCTGCGGCAGGAGTTCCTTCTGCGCGGAGCCGAAGGCGATGAGGCGATGGTGCGACGAATCGCGGAATTGCTGCGGGAAACCGTTGGCGACGACGCTTTGTTGGGACGCTTTGGCGGCAGTTCCTTTTTAGCTGCCCTGCCGGCGGCCAAGTTCAATACCGAAGACCGGTATCGGATTCAAACCATAGCGGACAATCTGAGGACACTCATTGTCTCCGCGAGAGAGGTCAAGCCCGAGATTGCCGCGGGCGCAGCCTTTTTCCCCTCTGATACAGAATCCTCGCCGGAGCTGATTCGCTTTGCCGGCCTGGCAGCAGCGCGCGCGGCCTCCGTTAAATGCACCGCCGTTATTCCCTTCCACCCAGAGATGAACAACCAGATCCTGCGCGACTTCCAAATGGAGTTGGAGATGCATAAGGGGCTGGACGAGGGTCAGTTCAGTACCGTCTACCAGCCCAAGGTGGATTTGAAAACAGGCTACGTACTGGGTGCGGAGGCGCTCATGCGCTGGCGCCATCCGCAGCGGGGCCAGATCTCGCCTAATGATTTCATCCCCATCGCTGAACGCTCCCAGCTCATTCACCGCATCTTTGAGTTTTGTTTGCGCTCCGCACTGGAGAGCGTGCAGCGTTGGCGCGATCAGGGTTTGGAATTGCCAGTTATTTCTATCAACGTTACGGCGGCCGACGTGCGCCGACAGGACTTTGTGCGCGACGTGCGCCAGATTGTCGAGGAGGTTCCGATTGCGCCCACCGAGCTGGAGCTGGAAGTGACGGAGTCCATGCTGGTGGACGACGAGGGCCTGTTTGACGTGCGGCTTCGGCAGCTGCGGGGCGCCGGAGTGCGCATCTCCATCGACGACTTCGGCACTCGCTACACCAGCTTCAACATGCTCAAGCACTTGCCGTTTAACGCCATGAAGATCGATCGCTGCTTCGTGAACGGCATTCATCGCTCTGAAAACATGAGGAAACTCTGCCAAACCATTGTGGCGATGGCGCACAGCCTGACGCTGCACACCGTTGCGGAGGGCATTGAGGACCGCGACGAGCTTGAAATCCTGCGACAGATGGGCTGCAATGCCGGGCAGGGATTTCTATTTCAGCCGCCGATCCCGACAGAGGAGTTTGCGGAATTTCTGCGCCTGTGGCCGGTGCGCAACAGCTTCTTCGGCTTCACGCAACCGCGGCGCGCGGCAAGCGCATTCGGAACTTAACCCTCGACACCTCAACTTGCAGAATCCCCCGTATTCTGCCCAAACCCCGCTGTTTGAGGCCGAATATCGCAAATCGGCAAAAGTCGCAAAATTGCTGCTCCGGATGCTGTCACCGGCGATTCACACGGCGCGGAACTGGCTGATTTAGGATGGAGTTTTGGAGCCATCGAAAGCCATGAAACCCATCACTGAATTCATCAAGCATCATTACCGTCACTTCAACGCCGCAGCCCTGGTGGACGCGGCCGAAGCCTACAACAAGCTGCTGGCCGATGGCGGCAAAATGTTTGTGACCATCGCCGGCGCCATGAGCACTGCCGAGCTGGGCCTGTCGCTGGCCGAGATGATCCGCCAGGACAAGATTCACGGCATCTGCTGCACGGGCGCGAACCTGGAGGAAGACGTCTTCAACCTGGTGGCGCACAACTTTTATGAACGCGTCCCGCACTATCGCGACCTGACGCCCAGCGACGAGGCGGCGTTGCTGGCGCGGCACATGAACCGCGTGACGGATACGTGCATCCCCGAGATGGAGGCGATGCGGCGCATTGAGAACGTGGTGCTGGCGGAGTGGGTGAAGGCGGACAAGGCCGGCGAGCGGTTTTTCCCGCACCAGTTTATGTACAAGATTCTGCTTTCGGGCGTGCTCGAAAAGAGCTACCAGATCGATCCGAAGAATAGCTGGCTGCTGGCCGCGGCGCAGAAAAATCTGCCGATGTTTGTGCCGGGTTGGGAGGACGCAACGCTCGGCAACATGTATGCGGGGCACTGCATCACAGGCGATGTGAAGAAGGTGCACACGGTGCGCACCGGCATTGAGTACATGATGGAGCTGGCAGAGTGGTACACCGACACGACCGCCAAAACGCCGCTGGGATTTTTCCAGATTGGCGGCGGGATTGCGGGCGATTTTCCGATTTGCGTGGTGCCCATGCTGCACCAGGACTTGCAGCGGGAACAAGTGCCGCTGTGGGCGTACTTCTGCCAGATTTCCGATTCGACGACGAGCTACGGGTCGTACTCGGGCGCGGTGCCGAACGAGAAGATTACGTGGGGCAAGCTGGGCGAGAATACGCCGAAGTTCATTATCGAGAGCGACGCGAGCATTGTGGCGCCGCTGGTGTTTGCGTATGTCTTGGGGTGGTAGATCGCGAATCGTGGAACGAGTGAAGTGAGTGAAGTGAGTGAAGGAAGTGAAAGGGTGACGAAACGGACGGCCATTTTCGCGATGAGCTTGGTGCTGGCGGGGGTAGTGGGCCTGGAGGCGAGTGCACACGCGCAGGAGGACCGCGGCTTGTGGCGCGCGGCAAGCACGAATGCCCATGCAATCACAGGCGATATTACGGTTGCCGATGCGAAGGTGACGCTGAACTTTCTGACGTTTCCGCTGGCCGTGATTCGCAGGCTGAAGCCGGTGGAGGTGAGCGCGGTGTTCGATGCCGATGTGAACGCGGGGATCGAAGGCACGCTTTACCGGCTGCGCATACCGGCGGGCCAGTCCATTGTGCGGAAGAACACGTTGTGCGGCGGCGAGGATACGCAGTGGATGGCGACCTACGTGACGGGACATACGCTCAGAGTGGCGTTTTTTTCAGGCGACGATATGCCGGTCGTTTACGTTTGACGCGATGCAGAACACGACCGCACTGTGCGGGAAGTATACATTCGGAAGATAGTTGCGAGTGTGGGTGTGAGCGATTCGATCAACAGTTCACGCTGTCCGCTCACACTCACCCTGTTCCCGCTTAGTGTAGCGCGACGATAAAATGTCTTATGTCTTCCCTTCCAGGCAGAGGCGTTTCCTCCTTCGTGGTGCTGGTGTTCGCTGGAGCAGCGCTTTGGCCTGCCCGTGCGAATACCCCTGCCCCGGCAAGCTTGCCCCTGGCGCAAATTCTGGCGTTGATGGCGCATCACGACCAAATGCAGCGGGATGGATTGAAGCACTACCGGGCGGTACGGCAATACCATGTCGAGTACCGAGGACTCGCGAACCATCGAAGCAAGTATGGAAGTGGAGATCGACTTTGATGCCACTTCAGGGAAAAGTTTTCGCATTCTGTCTGAAAGCGGCTCCAAGACTTTTGGCGAGAAAGTTCTGAAGAGGGCGATGGACAGCGAAATAGAGGCCTCAAAGGACAACGGGGCGACCGCATTGACGCCGGCAAATTACCGGTTCCAGTTGCAGGGGAGCGAGAGCGTGAATGGACGTCCGGCCTACATTCTGAGTGTTGAGCCGCTGACGGAAAGCAAGTTTCTGTATCGAGGCAAGATCTGGGTGGATGCGACGGACTTCGGGGTAGCAAAGATCGAGGCGTCGCCGGCGAAAAATCCCTCGTTCCTGATTTCGCGGACGCTGATTCGATGGACATAGCGCGAAGGCGGGAAACTTCTGGCTGCCGCAACGGAGCCGCAGCGAATCCAAGGTCCGCATCGGAGGCACGGCCGTGCTGACGATCGATTACGGGACTTACCAGATCAATTAGGACAAGCCGCATTCCGGTGGCGCAGACTGACCAGCGGCAGCGTTCAAGCCGTTCAGCTCTTTGAGATCGTAACGAACGGCCCGCTCATCTCCGGTCCGCCGGCGCCTTCAAACGCAGCCTGGCCCAAGCTGGGCAATCCAATCTCCCACTTCGGCCCTTCGAGCTCCGGCATGGGCCGCGCCTGGAAGAGCTTCTTGCATTGCCGAGCCGTCCAACGGGCCCAGCGCTTCGACTTCTTGCGCCGCGCGCTGTCGGTGGAGATGCCGGTGCCTGCATACATCTGGCGGTAGAGCTTGGAGAGGAAGATGAATCCGAGCCGGGCGCGCAGAGTGGGGGTGCAGGCGGACCGTTCCCAGATGGCTCCCCAGGTGTAGAACCTGTCCCACACTTTTTGCGTGCGCTGCGGATCTCGTCGGAGCTCATGGTGGGATGCGGCGTAAACATCTTGGGCCGCACTTCCGTGGGGATCATCCAGTAGCGCGTGATGGGCACGCCGGCCACCATCATGGGATCGACGGCCTGCTCCTTTTCCCAGCGGCCGAAATCGACGGTGCCGGGAAACGGAGTCATCATGACAAACTGGGCGAAGGTGACACCGGCTTTGAGCGCCATCTCGACGGTGGCGGTGAAGGTGGCGGGCCGATCGGTGGGCAGGCCGAAGATGAACGAACCGAGGACGTGCACGCCGTGCTGCTTGAAGGTCTGGAGTTGCTTGGCGAGGGCTTCGCCGGAGTAGTTCCAGTCCTTATAGACGGCCTTGAGCCCTTCGGGCGTGACGGCCTCGACGCCGACCAGCGCGCCCTTGATGTTGGCTTTGCGCATGGCGTCGAGATAGCTGCCGTCTTCGCCGGCCTCCATGGTCATTTGCGTGAAGAACACCATGTCTTTGGGCAGCTTGGCCAGCTCTTCCATCAACGATCAGCGCTCGTTGCGGATGGCTGTGAGCTCCTCGAGCTTGGCGGTGTTGCCCTGCTCTCGCGCGAGGCGCAGATCGGTAAACGTGACGGGATAGAAGTTGTCATCGGCCAGGGCGATGAAGCGGAAACCGAGGCGGCGCAGCGCAATGATTTCGTCGACGACGTTTTGAAATTTCCGCTGGCGGGGCTTCTGCCCATCGGTGCGCCACACGCTGCAGAAGGAGCAGTGCTTGGGGCAGCCACGAATGGTTTGCACCGAGGCCCACATATACTTTGCGGGATCCATGAGGTCCCAGCGCGCGGAGATAAACTCGCTGCCCTCGATACGGCCGCCTTCGTAGATTTTTTCCGGGCTGCCGGCGATACAGTCAGTGACGACTTTTGCCCAGGCGAGGTCGCCGTCGCCTTTGACGACCGCGTGCGCTTCGCCGCGCTCGAGGGCTTCCTCGGGAAACAGCGTGGCGTGAATTCCGCCATAGACCACCCAGGCGCCGCGGGCGCGCGCCATGCGGCCGACGGCGTAACCGCGCAAAGCATTGCCGGTGTGCACGCTGATGCCGACAATATCTCCGGGCTGAATGGAGGCGGGCACAATCTGCTCGAGCGATTCATCGACAAGGACGGGATCACCGACGACCGTGGGTGTGGCGGCAGCAAGCACAAAGAGCCAACGGGGCGTGATGACCGCGGTGCCGAAGGAATTGTCGCTGGGATTGACGAGATGGACGCGCATGCGGCCAACCTTTCGCCGTACTGGTGCGGTTGGCTTCACAGCAACTGCGGGGATGCCGTAACGCGGGTTGACGATCGAAAGCGGCAACCAAATGGGGAAGATGCCGCACTGACGTTGCGCTACGGCGAAGTGGGCCCGAAATCGACGGTGCGCGTATCAAGGCGAAAATTGACGAGAAAAATCTTGCCATCCTTCCTGGCAACGCAGTTTCTTTCTCGAAAATTTCCCCCTGGACTCTTTGTGCGATCTTACAGGGATTGAGCGGTCAGAGGTGGTCAATATTGACCACTTTCGCGAGATTGGCCAAATTTTATGGAGAATCGTGGAAATTCATGATGCGAGCGCTTTAGTGGACCCGCGAGCACTCTTCGACAGGGATGGGGACCTGCTCGACGATTTCGAGGCCGAAGCCTTCGAGGGCGGGAATGTGCATGGGCGTGTTGGAGAGCAGGCGAATGCGCTGGATGCCGAGATCGGAGAGGATCTGGCCGCCGAGACCGATGGCGCGGAGGATGCGGCCGGTGCGGGCCTGTTGGCCTTCGCGCGAACGCAGTTCCTGATGCAATAAGAGGCGGCCGGAATGCTCTTCGCGCTGCTCGGCAGGGACGGCGGAGCCCTCGGGTCCGAAGGTTGCGGCTGGGGTGCAGTCGATTTCGAAGCCGCGCGAGGTGTTGTGGAGATAGAGGATGACGCCGCAGCCGGCTTCGGCGATCATGCGCATGGACTGATCGAGGATTTCGCGACAGTGGCAGTCGGCGGCGAAGACGTCGCCGGCGGTGCAGCGGGTGTGGACGCGGACGAGCACGGGATGCGGACAGGGCGTGCGCGGCGCGGCGGTTGAGGCGCCGTTCATGGCAGATTCTTGAAACGGACCAGCATGGGCGGCGGGGCAATCGGGGCAGAGGTCGCCGCGGACGAGGGCGATGTGGCTTTCGCCGCCGTTCACTTCGCTCTCGTAGGCGATCATGCGGAACTCGCCGTAGCGGGTTTGAATGCGCGACTCGCCGGCGCGGACGATGTAGCGCTCGTGGCGGAGGCGGTAGCGAATAAGTTCGGCAACGGTAAGAATCTTGAGGCCGTGCTCGCGGCAAAATGGGATGAGGTCGGGGATGCGCGCCATTTCGCCGTCGTCACGCATGATTTCACAAATGACACCGGCGGGGGTGAGGCCGGCGAGGCGGGCGAGATCGACAGAGGCCTCGGTTTGGCCGGCGCGGACCAGAACGCCACCGCGACGCGCGCGCAGCGGGAAGACGTGGCCGGGACGGGCGAGGTCGGAGGCGGTGGTGCGCGGATCGATTGCGGTGCGGATGGTGCGGGCGCGGTCAGCAGCTGAGATGCCGGTGGTGACGCCCTCGCGGGCTTCGATGGTCTCAGTAAACGCGGTGCCGAAGCGCGAGGAGTTCTGCTGCGTCATGGGAAAGAGGCGCAGATAGTCGGCGCGCTCTTCGGTGATGGCGAGGCAGATGAGGCCGCGGCCGTAGCGGGCCATGAAGTTGATGGCTTCGGGGGTGACGTGCTCGGCGGCCAGTGTCAGGTCGCCCTCGTTCTCACGGTCCTCGTCGTCGACCACGACGACCATGCGGCCCGCTTTGATTTCGGCGAGGGCGCCGGGGACGTCGGTGAAGGGAGGCTCGGGAGTGCGAGGCGATTGGGGCATGATGCGCCCCTTTATTTTCGCTTATGCGGGCGGGGAATGCCAGAAAGAGGCGGAATGAGGGAGGGGTGGTTTACGAATCGGCGGTCATGCGTCCAGGAGGAGTAGAATTTCCGACAAACCAATGCCTTACAACCGTCTGGAGGTGAATGTGACTAAAACGCAGGGTCTGGTCCGTCATTACGCAATTGTCCTTCTCACTCTGATGTCGCTGAGTCATTGCATCGCTCAGAACGCCGAACAAACGCCGCACCGTCAAGAAACTGCCTCAATTTATTCCCTTTGGCCCACTTGGCCCAAGGCGCGGCCGGAGGACGTTCAGTCCGTTCAAAGCGTCATAAGGACGTATTTTGAAATACTGTCCGGCAGCGCTGCGACAGAGCGCGATTGGGACCGCTTCAGGTCCCTATTTCTACCGGACGGTCGATTTGTCGCGGTGAGAACCTGGAACAACGACCCTCATCTCATCCCGGACGCACTCGATATGCAAAAGATGATTGAGCGATTTAAGACGAACCTACATAAGGCCGATTCAGAAGAGCGCCCTTTAGAAATCCAGGTTAAAAATGCTTCCGACCTGGTTCAAGCGCTTGTTACTTCGGAAATCCAAATACACACTACGGCAAATGGCGATCTGTTGGCGCATCGTGTTTACAGCTTCGAGCTTGTGAAAGATGCGGACAGGTACTGGATCGTTGAGATATTGAGCGAATGACCGTTGACTCGTGTCTGTCAAAAAGGCCGCGTGCAGGGTCTCCGCCGCTCCCGTGATCCAATCAGGCTTATGTTGTATCGTTGCCAATTCGGAAACTGCGCCTTTTCCGGATCACGGACTGCAAAATCCCCCGAAAGCCGGGTCGATTACCTGGATGGGCGGTAGACCCAGTAAAGTCCCGCGGGGAACGAAGCCAATCGCACAGAGTTGTGGTTTTCCCCTGGATAGACCGTGAAGCGATAGTCGAGGCCCTTGGGCTTGAGTTTGTCGAGGAGTTGGGCGAATGCGGTTGTCGTATTCGCAAAGCCGAGTTCATCGTCGCTACCTACCGAGAGATCGAGGCGAACCGGAGCAGACATTGCGCTGAGGGCGCGGCGCGCATCTTTGTCGATCAGGGGGTCGTCCGCGAAAAGAGCCGGACTGGCGGCGACGATGCGCTGAAACAGACCGGGCCGTTGCTCGAGCGCGTAGAGGGCGAACTTTCCGCCCATCGAGTGACCCAGCAATCCGCGGTCGGCGGGATTGGTGCGGTAGGTGCGATCGATGAACGGGATGAGTTCGTGCTCGAGAAAGTCG
Source organism: uncultured Acidobacteriota bacterium (assembly GCA_963713675.1). Lineage (GTDB taxonomy): Bacteria > Acidobacteriota > Terriglobia > Terriglobales > Acidobacteriaceae > Telmatobacter. Next base: position 142,014 of record CAVQMV010000031.1, on the reverse strand, counting down.
AGAAACGCAGCTGCGCCACCACCGCCGCCGCCCAGGGATTCGGGAATCGGGGTCGGCGAGAAGTCTTGCGCGCGGAGAGCCATGGCGTCACTGGCGGGCGATTGGCCGATGTTGACGATGATGACCGGGGGCATGCGCCGGGAATAGACGTTATTGTTCTGGAGGAAGGCCATCAAGGGGAAATGCCAGCCATCGAGGACGTAGAGCACGGGGTACGACTGCTTGGAGGTGTAATAGTTTTCCGGCAGAGAAATGAACAGGTCGTACGGCCGGCCGATCTTTGACGCCGTGATGGTGCGCTGCTCAGAATTCGAGAGCACCACAGGTGGCGCGGGGTCAGCGAGGGTCACAGGAGGTGCGGGCGTTTGGGCATGGGCGGCTGCGGCACCTACCAACAATGCCGCCAGAGTGATCGATGCCGTGGATCGAATCATGTTTTGGATTCTAGCTTGCGTATGGGCTGCTGGCAGACCTTATTCATCGGCATCGACGTGGCACAACGCAAGGGTTACTCGCTCGTTATTGATCCGTGGTATGATTCTCGCGCCCCATCCCCCGCGCGGATACCGCGCACCTGAGACCGAACGGAACACCCACCCCACAACCCGAATTGACTCGAGGAGGAATTCGAAATGAATCGAGGAAAAATGACATTGAAAACTACGGTTCTGGCTTTTGTAGCCGCCACCATCTGCTTGTTCTGGAGTGCGCCTGCGGCGCGAGCCCAGGTCGTTATCGACATCGGCGTGGAGCCGGTGTGCCCCTATGGGTACTTCGACTATGCCCCGTATAACTGCGCGCCCTACGGATACTACGGACCCGATTGGTTTGTGGGCGGGATATTTGTTGGAGCCGGCCGCTGGTTCCACGGCCCCGACCACTTCTCCGGCCATGTCGATAACCGGTATGACCCTCGTCACGGATACAGAGGACCGTTGCCTGACCGGGGAGCTGAGCAGTTCAACCACTTCCAAGGCAACGAGGCGAGGGATGGGCGCGGCCATGTGGTCAAAGGCGATCATGACGCCGGCAATGAACACGCGCTACCCGGACATCAGGGCGGCGGCGGTGGGCATCGCTAACCGCGAAACCGTGGGTTCACGCACAACAAGAACGCCGCCTGAGGGCGGCGTTTTTGTTGACCTGCGTAACCTAGATGGAAGCTGACTCAAGCGTGTTTCAAAGTCATGGAATGGTTACCGATTACGATCCCTCAGAGGCCAAAGCCCCGCATTTTCCTGTATTTTTCGGCCAGGCAAAAACCGTGCCCTTGTTACAAAAGTGATTTTCTAGATACGCTTTAATTACCGAGGTCATCAATTCCCTTCCTTCTGGTTTCATATAATCCAGTAAGTGGCCGGAAAACGGCCCGCTGCGGGTGGTACGGTTCTTTGCAATGGAAAGAACGCAGGAATCCTGCCGATAAACCCTTCCATATCCCCCCGAAGGAGGGATGATGCCCCACCCCCAAAAGTCCGATCCAATGTCCCACTCCCACAAGTCCGGTGTTTCTGACAATTTTGTTGCCGCGGTCGCCTATTTCTCGCCCATCCCGGCGTTCTTCTTTCTGGCAATCAGGCACTACAACAAAAGACCCTACGTGCGATTCCACGCGTGGCAGTCTCTGGTATTCAGCGCCTTTGTCTTTCTATTCGGCGTTGCCATGGGATTGGTGGTGCCGTATCTCCGGTTTCTCGGGACGCGCGTCCTCCTGGTGATGTTCTGTGTCGTGTCTGCGGTGGTTTTCTGTATATGGCTGTGGTGCGTGATCGGCGCGTTTCGAGGCAAGCGCTGCAAGCTGCCGCTGATTGGGCCCTGGGCTGACGAGCAGGCTTACAGGTAAAAGGCCAGCAGTTCCAAAGCAAAACGCCCCCGGCTTCAGCCGGTTTAAGGGCAGCAAAAACGCCGCCCGAAGGCGGCGTTTTTGTTTGAGCTGGCGAAAGTGTTACAGCGTGGATTCAATCTCAAAGCCCCAGGCCTCGAGCAAGGCCTCCGGGATATATTTGGAATTTTTGTTGCGGCGCGCCCATTCGCGCAGGCGGGTTGACCGGATGAACTGATCCGGTGGCAGCTTAAACTCCTTGGTGATCTGCTCGAAGGAGGTAACTGTAGGCACAACCGGGCCAATGGGCTCTGGTTTGCCCCAATTCGGATTTCCACGACGCTTTGCCATTGATTTTTGTGTCCTTGAAAGGAGGTTTGCGATTCGTCCTCGGAGCAGGGCTGGGGGTTCAGTAGGACCCGAGGAGCACTAATTGCTATTTTACGGATATTTTGTTCAAAAATCAATAGTAAAGAGGGGTTAAAGCGGGGTTTTGGCAAGGAATCCTGCGTGGGTTTGATGCCCTATAAACGATTGAATTGATGGTTTTTATAGGAAGTCTGCCGGGTTAGATGGGGAACAGATGTCCGGCTTTTGCCGTATTACTGTGGAAATGGGGCGGGCGGAGTGACAGGATATCTTTATGGGCAAGTTTAGAACGGCGATTGTGGCGTATTTGGCACTGCTGGCAGGAGTTGCACCGTGCTGCGCTGTGGAATTGACCATCAGCCGGCAGGCCCTGGAGCGGACCCTGAAGCAGCAGCTCTATGGCGGACCCGACGGCCGGTATTACCTGAAAGGCGGCCCTCACTCGGCGTGCTTTATCGCCACCGAGGACCCGCATTTGAGCTTTGAGCAGGATCGGATCGTGGTGCGGGTAAAAACCGTGGCCCGGCTGGGAACGTCCGTGGGCGGGGCGTGCCTGGGTGTCAGCCTGACGCTGCCGGCCGAGGTGTCGCTGGCGCCGGACGCGGAGGGGGAGACGGTGGGATTCCGCGACGCACAACTGGACAAGGTTTCCGACCGGAAGGAGATCAACTTTGTGCTGGCGCCCTTCCTGCGCGGGCAGGTACCGAAGAGCATGAAGGTGAATGCGGCGGACTTGCTGCGCAAGGCGCTGGAGGGGTCGACTGCTTCCTCGGGATACAAGGTGAACCTGGAGCGGCTGAAGATTCATTCGGTTCAGATTCAAGGCGACAAGCTGGTAGTGGATGCGGACGGGGACCTCAGTGTCGAGTGAGGAAGACAGGGACCAAGGGAGCAAGAAAGCTAGCTTCATTGCCGGGGAATTCGCCTCGTCGCGGAAAGCATCGGACAATCAGAATCGAATGTCCACCAAGTGTCCATGCGACATGATGATGTATTCGTTCATTTTCATGCGTGATGGCGGTTCAAACTGGCCCTCTCGCATTGGCTTCAGAAACCAGACTTTCTGCTTGCCGCGAATATATTCGTTTTCCGACGCTTCCCGATAGGTTTCCCGATCAAAATTAAGAAGATAGTCGCCAACGTTGGGCGTGTGTACAAGCACATACGCCTCTTCTTCGTTGTCCGCCGGTTGGCCAATATAGGCTTCAGCATCAGTCGGATGGCCGTCTACGGTCACAGCAACTTCGAACGGCCACATCATGTGTTTCGGCGCGTAAATTCGAGAGTACAAAATCCACACGACGGCACACGAGAGCACCACCAGCACGGGGATTCCGTATCTCCAACCTCGATGGAATTTCATGGGCACCTGGCGATTAGAGAACCCTCACATATGAATCACCGCGGACGCGCCAGTATACACTCAGTCGCCGATCAGGTTCTTGAGCAAGTCATAGATGGCGCGGTTCAGGGCGCGGGCTCCGTGGTCGCGCTGATAGCGTAATGCTGCTTGCTGGATGGGGTAAGACACCGTCCGGGCTACGAGGACGGCGCCTTGCGCCTGGCCGGAACTTGATTTCGCCTGCTGCTTCAGTAGATCGGAGAACAGAACTCCCTTCTGCGCCGCCGCATGGACGCCGGGAAAATCGTCCTCGAGGTTGCCCAGTTCCCAGAGAAGCCTGATCGCTTCCAGTGCCCGCGAACCATTGGCAATTTTTCCATCCGGCCCAACGGCGAAGACGCCGGGAATTGTCCAGACGTCCTTCTCTCGGACCCAAAAGAAGCGCGCGCTGACATACTGGGCGTCGCGTAGATAGTGGACGTCGGCCGCAGTGAGCACGGTGTCCTGGGGGGCGCCGATTTTCTTGACGAAATCGTTCCAAACGTCGGCGATGTGCTGCTCGGAGATGAGCGATCCGGGATTGGCGACGGATTCATACTCGGCACGGGCGATGCGCTTGCGGATGGATCCGGTGGCCCACCTGGGTGGAAGCTCATCGGAGAATTCCGCGGCGACCAGGTCTACGAGCTGGCGCGCGTCGTCGGGCGAATGGATACTACCGGCAGCGTCGTTGATGGCGTTGGCGTGCGCCTCCATGAGGCGTCGCTGCTCGGCGATTTTGCGCATGGCTTCGGGGCTGGGCCAATGGAAGCCGGGGCGGTTGGTCTGTTGCGACGGGGCTTGAGAGGCGGGCTGCTGCGCGGAGAGGAAGCAGATGGGCAAAAGCGCAGCCGCGAAACGCCAGAGTTTCGTATTCATGGCCGGGAGTCCTCCGTTCGGACTACGGACCCGAGAAAACCACGAGAGAATTGTAGCCCAAAGGCTCTCGTTTTTTGAGGTCAGACCACTTTGTTAAAATGGATGCAGGAAAATCCAAAATCCGCAATGATAAAATTTTGACGTTTGGAGAAAAGAATGTCCGACGCATCGTGTGATATCGGCCTTATTGGCCTTGCCGTTATGGGACAAAATCTTGTCCTCAACATGAACGACCACGGATTCAAAGTGGCAGTGTTCAATCGCACCGTTTCAAAAGTTGACGATTTCGTGGCCAACGAGGCCAAGGGAACCGAGGTGGTGGGAGCGCACTCGGTTGAGGAGCTGGCCGGCCTGCTGAAGCGGCCGCGCCGCGTGATGCTGATGGTGAAGGCCGGCGATACCGTGGATCAGATGATCGACCAGATTGTGCCGCACCTCGAAAAGGGCGACATCATTATTGACGGCGGGAACTCGCTGTTTACGGATTCGACGCGGCGCACCAAGGCGCTGGCGGAGAAGGGGATTCTGTTTATCGGCACGGGCGTTTCGGGCGGCGAAGAGGGCGCGCGGCGCGGACCATCGATTATGCCGGGCGGCAACCCCGAGGCGTGGCCGCATGTGAAGCCGATCTTCCAGGCGATTGCCGCCAAGGTGGACGATGGCACGCCCTGCTGCGACTGGGTGGGCGAAGAGGGCGCCGGGCACTTTGTGAAGATGGTGCACAACGGCATTGAGTACGGCGATATGCAGCTGATTTGCGAGGCCTACGATTTGCTGAAGCGCGGGCTGGGACTGACGGCCGATGAGCTGCACGACGTGTTTGCGGAGTGGAACAAGGGCGAGCTGGACAGCTACCTGATCGACATTACGACCACGATCTTCGCGAAAAAGGACGAAGACGGCTCGCCGCTGGTGGACAAGATTCTGGACACGGCGGGACAGAAGGGCACGGGCAAGTGGACGGTGATCAGCGCGCTCGATGAGGGCCAGCCGGTCACGCTGATCGGCGAATCGGTGTTCGCGCGCTGCCTGTCGGCGCTGAAAGACGAGCGCGTGGAGGCCGAGAAAGTGCTGCGCGGGCCGAAGACGGCGGTTAAAGTGGGCGACCGCGCGAAGTTTATCGAGGACGTGCGGCGGGCGCTGTTCTGCTCCAAGATCATCAGCTACGCGCAGGGCTACATGCTGCTGCGGGCCGCGGGCAAGGAGTACGGCTGGAACCTGAACATGGGCGGCATCGCGCTGATGTGGCGCGGCGGCTGCATCATTCGCAGCCAGTTCCTGGGCAAGATCAAGGACGCGTTCCGGAAGAACAAGAAGCTCGACAACCTGCTGCTGGACAAGTTTTTCTCGCGGCTGGTGAACAAGTACCAGGCCTCGTGGCGCAAGGCGGTAACGCACGCCGTCAAGCTGGGCGTGCCGACGCCGGCGTTCTCGACGGCGCTGGCGTTCTTTGACGGCTATCGCACCGGCCGGCTGCCGCAGAACCTGCTTCAGGCGCAGAGAGACTTCTTCGGCGCGCATACTTATGAACGTGTCGATAAGCCACGCGGCGAGTTCTTCCACACCAACTGGACGGGACACGGCGGACGGGTTTCGTCGTCGACGTACAACGTGTAACGACAGTGGTTAGTGATCAGTGGTTAGTGGATCAGGCGGCGATTTCCGGGATGGAAATCGCCGCCTGATTTTTTGCGCTTGAAAAGCTTTTGTGACCTGCGAAGTTACGGATGCTGGGCCAGGGCGGCCTGCGCTTTGGCGAGGATGACCGCGTTCTTGAGAGCGATGGCAAAGGAGCGGGCCGCTGCTGGATCGGAGAACGTGAGGCCGAAGGCTTCTGTTTCGTCGGGTGCCTGGCCGTATTCCTTGCTCGAGTGCGGGCCGGGTCCGAGTGCGCGAACTTGTCGAGGTCGTAGATGAGCGTATGGAACTGCTTGCCCGGAACGCCGGCGACAACGACCATGGTGGCGTCTCCCACGTCACCGGGCTTGTAGGTGCGGGTCGCGTCGGGACTGGAAAAGACGCGATCCTCTGTAATCAGCGTCTCGTCGACTTCAGAAAGGTGCACCGTATGGATGCGAGCGGGAAAGTGTAGAAGGACCATGTCGTCTGGCCGTTCTGAACCTTGGGCAGCGCGCAAAATTGCGCCGGCATCCGGGGCTCGATGACGATGGTGTTCTTATCGAGTACAACGATATTGCCGGAAGCGGTGTAAGTGCTCTTCATGACCTCGAGATTCGGGGGAATGCCGGGATTCGCGGGAATGCTCTGGGCAGTTGCGGCGGTAACGGATAGGGCAAGGCTATATAGGACAGCCAGGGCGATGCGTTTCATACAGATCTAAGAACCTCTAATGGAACTGATCTTGCGCTCATTCTACCCCCGGAGAGAGTGATTTAAATCACTCAAACGGGGCAAGAAAGTATCTTTTGTGCTGGCTAGGTAAGCGGAGCGGCTCGGTGGCGTTCGGGGCGCGGGCCGCGATTTGCGCGTAACCGCGGGCGGTAAACCATTGATTCTTAGGGCCATGGTGCAAGACCATGGCCCTGTTTTACCGATCAGGTTGTCCGGCGATCACCGCAAGGTGTCGACGAGGGCAGGGTCCATGTCGGCGTAGTCCTGATTTTCGCCGCCCATGCCCCAGCAGAAGCTGTAGGCGCGGGTGCCGACGCCGGCATGAATCGACCACCCGGGCGAGACGACGATGCCCTTGTCGGCCATGACGATGTGACGCGTTTCCGCGGGAGGTCCCATGAAGTGCATGATGCGCGCGTCCGCGGCGACGTTGAAGTACATGTAGATTTCGGAACGGCGCATGTGGGTGTGCGGCGGCATGGTGTTCCAGTTGCTGCCGGGCGCAAGATGCGTGACGCCCATGACAAGCTGGCAACTGCGCGCGCCCTGAAGGTAGATGTATTTGCAGATGGTGCGCTTGTTGCAGGTTTCCAGGCTGCCGAGTTCCATCGGCGTGGCTTCTTCTTTGCGCACCAGCGCGACGGGATACACGGCGTGTGCGGGATAGCTCAACAGATAGTAGATGGCGGGCGCGGACTTGTCTTTGGAGGCGAAGCTGACTCTGCTTATTGCCGCGGCCGATGTAGAGCACGTCCAGATTGTGAAAGCTCGTAGCTCTTGCCCTCGACGGTAATGACGCCGGCGCCACCGATGTTGAGCGCGCCCAGTTCGCGGCGCTCAGTGAAATACTCGGCGCGGAGTTCAGGATAGGTGGGCAATGCGATGGGGGCATCGAGTGGCGCCGCGAAACCGGCTACGGAGCGATCGAGATCGACGTAATTGAGATCGAGCTTGCCCGGCTCGTAGAGCGATGCCAGTAAGAAGGTCTCGCGGAGCTCTTCGGTGGTCATGCGCGGATAGCGCACGGGGTCAGCCATTAATACGGTCTTCATGATGTCTCCATGTTACCGCGCCCGCGGCGGGTTTACTGCGTGGGCGGTGCGGGGAGCTTGGTTGGATCCCAGTTGTCGGTGCCGCGCAGGAAAATTGCCGGTTCGTATTGCTTGGCCTCATCGGGCGTGAGGAAATGCGTGTGCGGGTCGCGCTGGTCGTGATGTGCGCCGGGGCCGGTGGAATCGAACTCGGCGTAGTAGACGGTTTCGAGCGAATGGGTATCGCCGGGATGCCATTCGCGCCAGCCCGCTGGGTCGATCTTGTCATCCATCTCGGTGTGCATATAAATGACCGTGGCGTAGGGACGCCAGGGGCGGCCGAGAAAGATGGGACCGGTGACGGCGGGATCGGCAGTGAGCTTGCAGTGGTCGAAGACAAAGCCGGAGTCCTGCTTGGGAAAATGTTTGGATTGCGCGGTGATGTAACCGCCGCCGTGCGGGGTGGAATGAATTTCGCAGTTCTCGAAGACGGCCTTGCTGTCGCCGAAGATGAAGTCGACGTTGCCGGCGACGTAGCAATCGGAGAAGTACTGGCGCGTGGCGGCGCAGTTCTGCGCATCGTTACCGCAATGCGGTGCCGAGATAGACGGTGTCCTGGTTGCCGAGCAGACGGTCATTGTGGAAGATGGCGCGGTCGCCGGTGACAAGAATTGCGAGGGCCTGCGAGCCTTGCGAAGTTTGCTCGTGCGTCTTGTTGAAGTCGTTCTCGATGGTGATGTTTTCCGCGAAGAAGTCGTCGGCAGTGACGTTGACCGTGGCGGAGTGCAGCGTGCCGCCGTTCTGGCCGGCGCTGCGGTCGTTGACGATGACGGTTTTGCTGGCGTCGGGATTGGCGCTGCGGATGGTGATGCCGGGTTTGTCGACGGTGAGCACTTCGCGATATACGCCGGGCGAGACGGAGAGAACCGCGCCGCCGGTTTTGGGAGCCATGTCGAGCGCGCGCTGAATGGAGTAGTAGTCGCCGGTGCCGTCGGCGGCCACGTAGAAGGTTTTGTCTTCGGGCGGAATCTTGCCGGCCATCTCAGGAGCGGTTTTATCTTCAGGGAACGGAACGAAGCGGGCGTCGCAGTCGAGCGGCTGGCCGGGTGCGGAATCGGGCGCGTTGGTATCGGTCACGTCGTCGCCTTTGGGAATCAGGTTGCCGAGGTGAGGGCCAATGGTGATGGACGCGTCCTGGTTGTAGAAGAGCGAATCCTGCTGATCGTCGGCGAAGACGTTGTCGAGCTTGATCTCGAGTTTGTGACCTGGGTCGGCATCGAGACCGAAGAAGGTGTAAGCGCCAGCCGTGAGTACGTGCACGTTTTCGAGCGTGATGTCGTTGTAGATGGGAAGACGAGTGCCGGTGAAGGTGGTGTAGTGCGGCGTGAAGACGAGCGGGTTAGGCACGTTGCGGATGCAGACGTTGCGATAGACAACCTGATGCACGAGGCCGCCGCGGCTGCGATCGGATTTGATGCGGATGCCGTTGTCTGCGCCGTCGATGGTGAGGTCGTCGACAAGAAGATGATCGACGCCGCCAAAGGTGCCGCTGCCGATGGACATGCCGTGGCCGCTGTAGAAATGGTTGTGGAGGATGGACATGTTGGAGACGCCGCCCATGCCGCTGGGCTTGAGACAGACGTCGTCGTCGCCGGTGTGAATGTAGCTGTAGGCGATGGTGATGTTCTTGGACGAACCCGGGTCGATGCCGTCGGTGTTGCGGGCGGTTTTGGGCGTCATGATTTTCACGCCCCACGCAGTGAAGCCGTCGGTCTGATTGATGGAGACGTGGAAACCGGGCGAATTGCGCAGCGTGATTTTGTACAGGATGAAGCCATCGACGTGGCGCAGGGCGATCATGGCAAAGACGCTCTGCGATTCGTCCTTTACTTTGGCTTCATGCGCGAGATCCCACCAGGTGACATCCTGGCCGAGGAGGGTTGCGCCGCCGCGGGCGTCGATGGAGCCCTCGCCCATGATGCCGGAGTCTTTGGCGCCGTCAGCGGAGATGAGCGGCTTGCAGGCGCGGCCGCCGTGCATGGAAACGATTCCGCAGCCGCCGGGCGAGGAGTCGAAGACGCGGGGATCGCGCGAGGCGACGAGGGCGGTGTTCTTATCGACAACGAGGGTGACGCCGGGGCGGAGGGTCAGCGGGCCGGTGAGGAAGACGTTCTTCTTGCCGTGGGTGCGTAGAACCACAGCTTGCCCTTGCGCGCAGTGGTCCATTGCATCCTGAATGCGAGCCGTGGAGAGCTTTTGCTCGTCGGCGAGCGCGATGTTGCCGTGGCTAGAGGCGATGTCGGCTTCGAGGGTGACACATGCGGGAGGGATTTTGGGCTCGGTGACGGTGCGGGTGTCTTGAGCGGCGAGAGAAACCAAGGCAATGAACGGAAGTACAGCAAGAAAGAGGCGAGAGGGACGCATGAGTTTCTCCAATCGGCGTGGGCAGCGGCGGGGAGGGCCGGCGAGCGTAGCGCGATCCAAGTGGACTGACCACTTGAACCATCCCACTGTATAGGAGCGGAGCGGTGGGTCGTCAAGCCCTTGCGTGGCTTTGCGAAGAGCGATTGAAAGCGGCCGCGGAGACGGCTCAAATCGATTGCTGGTCAGACCTTTGGGGCGATAGAATCGGGGACGGTTCGCGGTGGACTTTTCAGGGGTTTTGGAGACAGGCGACGTCAGATGAAGATTGGAGAATCTCGATGAAATCGCTCTTTCCTTTTGTTGTATCAACGGTATTCGCGGCAGGCTTTGCCGTTCAGGCGCAATCGCCGCAAGCGAACACGGCCCCGGCGAAGGTGCGGATCGCCCTGATTGGCGACTCGACGCAGACGAAGAGCGCGGGATACGGGCTGGGATTTTGCGCGAATCTGACCGACGACGTGATTTGCATCAACGATGCAAAAGGCGGAGCAAGCACGAAGACCTACTACAACGAGGGCTACTGGACCAAAGCGCTCGCGGACAAGCCGGACTACATGCTGATCCAGTTTGGACACAATGATGAGGAGTCGACGCAGCACATGCCGCGCGAGACCAACCTGGTGACCGAGTATCCCGCGAACCTGAAGCGGTATGTGGAGGAGGCGCGCGCGCATGGCATCGTTCCCATACTGGTGACGCCGCTGACGCGACGCTACTACGGGGATGACGGGAAGATTCATTCAGATTTGCTGGCGCATTCAGAGGCGATGAAGAAAGTTGCAGCCGAGGAAAAGACGCCGCTGATCGATTTGGAGGCGGACAGCATTGCGTTTCTCGACACGTTGAACGAGGCGCAAGCGAATTTGCTGGGCATCACGAAGAAGGACGCGCAGGGCAACACGATTCCGGACAAGACGCATTTGAATGCGGAGGGATCGTATACTTTCGGGCGGATTGTGGCAGTGGATCTGGGGAAGGCGGTTCCGGCGCTGGCGAAGTATGTGAGGCCGGAGGCGGCCATGCTGCCGCCGGATCTGGCGCGGACGGTCGAGATCATTCGCGGCGCGCCGGTGAAGATTGTGTTGGCCGGCGACTCGACGGTGAACAACGGCGGAGGATGGGGGCCGGGATTTTGCGCAGATCTGACGCCTAACGTGGACTGCGTGAACCTGGCGCGGAACGGACGCAGCTCGAAGAGCTATTACGACGAGGGCGTGTGGAAGGACGTGCTCGCCGCACACGGAGACTACATTCTGATCCAGTTCGGGCATAACGATATGCCGGGCAAGGGGCCCGAGCGCGAGACCGATCCAGAGACGACGTATGCGGCGAACATGCGCCGCTACATCAACGAAGCGCGGGCGGAGGGGGCACGGCCCATCATTGTGACTTCGCTCTCGCGGCGGACTTACAAGGACGGCGCGCTGGTGGAGGATCTGACAGCGTATGCGAAGGCCGCGCGGCGCGTGGCTGAAGAAGAGGGCGTGCCGGTGATCGATTTGAATGCAGAGAGTACGCGACTGCTGCGCACGATGACGCAGGAGCAGGCGGACCAGTTTGATGCAGTGGGGCATCCCGATGCGACGGGAAGCACGCTGGACCGGACGCACTTGAATGCGCATGGATCGGAAGTGTTTGGGCGCATGGTGGCTGACGATCTGACGCGGTTGTGCCCGGAGCTGGGACCGGATGTGAAGGGGCACGCCGTGGCGCCTGCGGCTCAACCTCAAATGCAGCATTGAGACGGTTGCCCCACTCTGCGCTCGGTTGAAAGAGGCGGGTTGAGGTTCGTGCTATCCCAGGTCTCAGAATCGAGACCTGGGGCACCCCTTTTCGTGGTGGATTGAGGTCGCGTGTTGGGGTTCGCGTTACCCCACCCAAGCAAAGCTTGGATGGGGCACCCCCAACCGCGACGAAGCAACCTTAGGGCTGTGAACGACTGAACACAGACTTGGGTTTCTCCAACACGCGAATGGGCGGCACCTGTTCGAGAATCCAGCGCACAAATTCTTTGCCGGCGGCGTAGTTGTCGTAGAGATCGGGGAGTTTGCGGACGCCGGTGTACTCGTTGTAGAGCCAGGGATCGGTCATGGCGATAACAGTCCCCTTGCCGTACTTCGCCGTGGCCATGAAGACGTCGTCGCCTTCGTCAAGCACATCGCGGGCGGGCTTGCTGACCGTGATGGTGCAAACGTCTTTTACATAGATGACGTGGGGATGGTGGAAGATGGGGCCTTTGCCGTCAATATCGATTCTTCCCTGCTCCCAATTGGTCCCGATGACGTGCTTGCGAAGGACGCTGTTGAAGTGGATGCCGAATTTGTCGCCGATCACATTGAAGTGGTCGAGGTCGGCGAAGGAGGTGTCGTTCTCCATGATGACGAGGACACCGCCCGTCTTGACCCATTCGGCGAGTTGGTTCGCGTCTTCAGCGTTGGCGAAGTGGGCGTTGGGATTCTTGTTGAGGTTGTCGGGCGATGCGATCACGTAAACGTCGGCGCCCTTGAGATTGGCGAGCGTGGGCTCTGCGTCGTGCTCGCTGGTCTGCGCGCCGAACTCGTGGAAGAGATGGCTGAAGGATGAATAGCCCGGATTGTCCCAGGTGTTCCATTTGTAGTGAAACTCGGCCTGCTGGCCGAAGGCGTCGGTGCGCACCTGGGAGTTGAACCAGCCGTCGACGACGACGTTATCGCCTAGGGCCATGGTGGCCTCCGGCGCGTACTCCATTTCGGTGCTCGCCATGATAAACGCGCCCACGCCCTTGGGATCGTTGGTGACGACCTTTTCGCCGATGTAATAGGCGTAGGTTCCGTCGCGATAGGGCTGGCCACCGAGTCCTGAGGCCTTGACGGTATCGGTGAGTGAAACGTCGTCGCCCTGGGCCTGGACGAAGTGCGAGAGGATGCCTTTGTAGCCGCGTTCGGCGGCGGCGAGAAAGCCATCCGGCTCAGGATCCGGCAGGTAGCCGTGGCGCACGCCCTTGGCCAGCGCGTAGACGAACATGCAGGCGGAGGAAGACTCAAAGTAATTTCCCTTTTCGCCGGGCTTGTTCATCATGGTGTACCAGAGGCCGGTCTTCTTATCCTGGAAGCGCCGGACGGCGACGGCCTCGCGGCGGAGAATGGCCATCAACTGCGCGCGTCCGGGGTCGCCCTCGGGGTAATAGTCGAGCGCATCGACGAGGGCCATCATGTACCAGCCGATGCCGCGCGCCCAGAATTCTTGCGAGTCGCCGGTTTGCTTGTTGGCCCAGCGCTCTTGCTTCGACAGGTCCCAACCGTGGTAGAGCAGGCCGGTTTTGGGATCGCGGGCATGCTGCTCCATGAGCACGAACTGCTTAGTGATGTCGGCGAATTCCTCGGGATGGTGGGAGATGGAAGCGTATTCGGCGCGGAAGGGCTCGGCCATGTAGAGGCCGTCGAGCCACATCTGGTTGGGATAGCGCTGCTTGTGCCAATAGCCGCCCTCGGGGTTGCGCGGCTGCGCGCCAAGCTGATTCCAGAGGAAGGTGGCGGCGGTGAGATAGCGCTTGTTCTGCGTGACTCCATAGAGAAAGAGCAGCTGGCGGCCGAGGAGGATGTTGTCGAGCTGATGCTCTTCGGGCTTGAGCGTGGGGATGGAACCGTCGGGAGCGACGAGGGCGTCGACCGAGCTCTTGATGTAGTTGAAGTCGCGCGGATCGACATCGGTGAGCCAGACGGAGCGCATGCCAGCGAGTAGCGTACCGAGCTCGTAGTTCCAGGACGAGGGTGCGCCTGCGGGTGCGAAGCGGCCGTCGGGCCAACGAGCCATGGCGGCGTTGGCGGCGCGCTGCGACCAGGGCAGCGAATCGGGAGGCGCGGCAATTGCGCTGGCAACGGTGAAGGCAAGGACGGCGAGAGAAACAAAAAGACGAAGAGATTTCATGGGAACTCCGGGCGATCCCACTATACGCAGGACGATGCGGTGAGGACAAATGAAGGGTGCGGTCCCGGGAAAGTCTAAAGCGACTCCACAGAAGGTGTACCCATCCTGGAAGGGAGAAGCAAATGCAGGTCCTTCGACTCGGTCGCCGGGGCGACTTCGCTCAGGATTACATCCGATTTTTGATTGCTCAGGATGACAGAGTATTTTTGACCCGAACTTCGGTGGCAAAACGCTAATGCAGCGCCGGTGCAGCGGGATTGGCAATCCAGCCGTCGATGCGCAGCCAATTTTCAAGGAGCGTGGGCCACTCGGCGAGTTCGGGATTGGATTGGCCGAGCGCCGTGCCGTGCGGGCCGGTTTGAAAGAGGTGCATTTCGGCGGGCACACCGGCTTTGACGAGCGCGGTGTAGAACACCACGCTGCCGAGCACCGAATCGGATTGATCGGGCGTGGTGGCATAGAGGAAGAAGGGCGGCGTGCGCGGCGTGACGTACAGGTCAGGTGAAATACTGTTGCGCTCCTCGGGCGTGGGAGGATTGACGAAAAGATTCGCCATGGCGCCGGGTTTGGCAATGCCGGCCTGCATCGTGAGGCCGCCGTAGGAGCTGATGACGAAATCGGGACGGTCACTGGCGCGATCGATTGGGTCGGCGGCTTGCGGATTGCCGTCGTCGAATCGGGTGCCGACCATGCCGACGAGGTGACCGCCGGCGGAGAATCCCCACATGCCGATGCGATCGGGAGCGACGTGATACTCGGCTGCATGGCTACGCACCCAGCGCACCGAGCGGTAGCCATCAAGAATGGGCTCGGGGTAGTGGTAGCGCGGCGTGAGGCGGTAGGTGAGGACAAAGGCCGTGATGCCGCGGATGTTGAGCCATTCGGCGATCTGAGTTCCTTCTTTGGGATAGGCCAGGCTGCGATAGCCGCCGCCGGGGCACACGACGACGGCGGTGTGCGGAGCGGGGCCGTAGCCGGTAAAGATTTCGAGATGCGGCTTGTCCTGCTCCTCAGTGCCAACTGCGCCGGGCGCGCCGTTGGGCCAGAGATATTGGATCTGGCCGTGGGGCAAGGCGGGATCGGGGGCGGCGGAAGCGGGAGCCGCTGGAGTTTGTGGCGCGGATTGCGCTCGAGCGCCGAGCGTCGCGAATGTGATGAGAAACAAAGCGATGGCCACGCTTGCCGGCCAAGGTGAATCTGCGGATTTTCTATTCGGGATCATGAAGGCAGGGCTCCAACCGCGATAAGGATTCTACATGCTTGCAGCAGAAAGAAAAAAGGTGCTGCCGGAAGACCGGCAGCACCTTTCGAAGTGACGCATGGATGGTTAGAAGTTGATGCGGAGCATGCCCTGCGCGGAGCGGGGGTTGTTGCTCGAGTTGAGGGCGCTGATGGTGCCAAACGCCGAGCCGGTGTTGACGGTGGAGTTTGGAGACCCCCAGACCACGTGGTTGGTGAGGTTGCTCATATCCACTTCAATCGCGACGTTCCATTCGCGATAGATTGGGAATGTCCGCTTGAGGGCGACATCGTCGTCATAGTAACCCATGCCGAACATACCGTCAGGAGCCACGCGCGGCGCGTTGCCCGGAATGTAGAGGGCGGGGCCACCCGTGTAGCATGCCTGCGTCGACGTGCTGTTCACGCAGGTTCCGTAGTTCCCGGAGCTGGATGAAGTGCTGTTGTTGCTGGCCGTCACGTAGAAGGCGCTGGGGTTGAAGTACTGGACGTTGCCGATGTAGTTGGGGGAGCCGGGCGCCGCGGTTACGTTCTTGCCATAAGTTCCCTGGCGTCCCTGCTGCCCGGCCACCATGCTCGGCATGCACTGGTTGAGGATGCCACTGCCGCTGCAACCGCTGCCCACCATAACGATCGGGAACCCCGAGTGATAGCTGTAGATGTTAGAGGCGGTCCAGTCGCTGGCGACCGAGCGATACACAGGGTTGTCGCCCCACATATGGCCGCGGCCGATAGGCAGTTGGTAGACCACCGAAGCGACCAGGTTCTGGGGTATGTCCGCGGTAGAGAGCGAACGATCGAGGCGATCGTTGTCGCCGACGCGGAAGGTTCCCAGGTCGTCGATCGACTTGGAGTAGGTGTAGTTGATCATGAAGTTCAAGCCGTGCGACGGACGCTGGCGGATAGTGATCTCCAACGCGTTCCAGTTCTCATTGCCTACGAAACTGGTGGTGTCGCTGACGCCGCTGAACTGCGGGTAGTTTGTCATGTACGACGAGACAGCGTTTTTGTAGTAGTAGGTGTTGCCAACGTAGGGGTTGGGAGGCGCGATAGCCGAGACCGATCGGCCAGGTTGGTGTTGTTCATATTTCCTGACGCCGTACCCGAGGCTGTCCCAAGCAAGCGGCGTGGGGCAAGCAGGCCGCCGTGCAGACCGGACTTGAACCACCGTACCGCGCTCACGTTGTATCCAGCGAGTGCGGCCAAGCCCTCAGGCAGTTCGTTGTTCTCGAGAACCGATGGCTTCTTGCTGCCGGTGATGAGGAAGTGGCCCTCGCTGCCGACGTAGCTGACAGAGATGGACATGTTGTTGGTCAACTGGCGCTCGACGCCGAAGGTCCAGTTGACGTATTCGGGGGTTTTGGCGCCCTAATACGGATCCCAGTACTCAGGACTCTGCGCTCCGGCATTCGTGAGCGATGGTGGTTTCGCTGGTGCCGAACTCCGCCAGGCTGGTGCCGCCCGCGGGAGGAGCGGGAGCAGCGACGGATCCTGTCCAGCCGCAAGGAACTCCATCGGCATTTCCAGCGCCGGTGCCGGTGCACTGGCAGTTCCATCCCAGTAGAAGGACGGCTGGCTGATGGTGCCCGCGGGCGCAGATGCCGAAGGGGCGAAGCCAACGTGTCGAAGCCGAACCGGATTGGCTGCCGCTGGTCCAGTCGCCGCGCGCAAAGTTGAGGCCGTAGCTGGAGCGGATGACCGTCTTCGAATTCAGCGCGTAGGCAAAGCCCAGGCGCGGGGACCGAAATCCTTGTATAGGTCGGCGACGGATTGGGCATGCCGGTGTGGTAGCCATCGGACGAACTTGCCGCCGGCAAACGCCAGCACACCGAGGTTGCCAGTGACTGAGTTGGTCCGGTGGTATTCAGCCATGACATGATGTTATGCTCATTGAAGGCCGGCCAGATATCCCAGCGGACACCCAGGTTGACGGTCAACTTGGGAGTTGATCTTCCAGTCGTCCTGCGCCCAGAAAGAGGGGTCAAGCCAGCGGATCCGTACGCCGGGCAGAGCGACGGAGACGGAGCTGGAGTTGACAGCGCCAAGCATATAGCTGGCGACAGCGGTGCCGCTGGTGCTGTTCAACGCGGAGCCCGAAGACCATTGTTGCGTTGAAGTATTGGCGAACGTGTAGGCAAGCGGACCGGAGTTGGTGAGGTTCTTGATGAGGAAGAACTGGACATCAACGACCTGGCCGCCGAAAGTGAAGTTGTGCTTGCCGAACTGCCACTGGAAATCGTCGGCAACGCTATAGGCGTTCGAAACCTTCTGGTTTTCGTCGTAACCGGCTTCAGTCAATGGATTGTCGAGGCCGCCGCTGAAAACGATCGACGGGAAGAAGCTGGCCTGGCCGGATGGCGTGTTCAACAGACCGGTCTGGCTGGCAGCGTATTGCGGAGCATCGTCGGGCGTGACGGAGAGACTCTTGTACCGGGCATAAGCCAGCGAAAAGAGGTTCACCATGTGCGAGTTGATGGTGTAGGTGTCCTTGACGATGTCGATTGTAGTCTTCGGAGTGTAGGCCTGGGCAGTATTGAACGGCGGCGGAAGCGCGTTGGCGGCGCCGGAAGAGTTGGGTCCGGTGCTGGCCTGGCGGCCGAACTCGATGATGAGGCTGAGTTGGTTCTTCTGGCTCATGTCGTAGTCGATGCGGCCACCCTGATACCAGTTCGACAGGCCGTAATTGTAGCCTGCGGCAATGTTATTGGAGTACTGGGTCTGCAATGTCGACGCTTCAAGGGGCGGCATGAAGGTGTTGATGTACTTTGCCGCGCCGGAAATACGGTTGGACGGAATCACATTGAGGGTTCCGGCCGGTTGAACGCCACCGGTAGAAACAAACTGAGAGCGGGCACACGGGCTGGCCGAGGAGCCAAGGCAACCGGAGGTCTGCGTACCGGGGTCCCAGATACCGTAGCCGGTGCTGGTGGAAAACGCTGAGAAGTCGCCGTTCAGCATGGCCGTGGTGGGAATGTTCTGCAACTGGATCTTGGGACCGTGCTGGAAGCGATATTGACCGTAGTTGTAGAACATGAACAGCTTGTTCTTGAGGATGGGCCCGCCGAACTTGGCGCCCACTTCGTTCATGATCTCGGTCGGCTTCAGGCCGCCGGGAGCGCAATAGCTCGAGGCCGCTGAACCGAAGACGCAACTTTGTCCCGCGGGAACAGCGCCAGTGACGGTGGGAATCTTGTTGAGAAACGGCCAGGCATCAGCCACGGTGTTGCGGATGTAGTCGTAGATTCCGCCATGCCAGCTATTGCCGCCCTGGCGGATGGAGTAATTCTGCACGCCCTGGCCGGCATATTGCGCGGAGTAGCCGGAGGTCTGTACCTGGAACTGGTCAATGCCGTCCATGCCGACGGCGGTCCATATAAAGCGGACGTCGCCAACGCCGTCAGGCGCGGGCAGGTTGACGCCGTCAACGTAGATTTCGGATGTGCCGCCGGCAGGATTGCCGCCGTTGACAGACAACGAGGCGTCGGTGGCGTTGTTGCTGCCCACCCAGACGGGCACCACGCCGGGCATCAATCCCGCAAAGTCGGTGGCACGGCGCTGATCGGCATTTCCGCCCGCGCCCATCAAGAGCGGCAGGCTGGAATACATCTGGTTGTCCATGACCGCGCCCAGAGTGGCGTCCGTGGTTTCCAGGACAGGAGGCGCGGTGGTGACGGTGATGGTCTGTTGGGCGGCGCCGATAGACATCTTGACATTGACGCCGACCGTGACGAGAGCGTCAACGGTAATGTGTTCCTGAATTTCTTTCTCAAAGCCCTTGGCGGTGACTGTCAAAGTGTACTCGCCAGGGGTGAGCGGCGTGATGCTGTAGTCGCCGGCTCCGGTGGTGGTACGGGTGGTGCTGACGTTTTGGTCGACCAGGGTTGCGGTGACGGTGGCGCCACCAATGACTGCGCCGGTGGAATCGGTGACCGTGCCTGAAATGGCTCCATAGCCGGCCATCTGTGCATTCGCGCCGAGCGGCGTCATGATGGCGATGACCAACAACGCCACGCAGCTCAATGCAGCGATACACAACATGCGAGGAATGGGACCTCGCGCTGCTTGCCTCGACTGGAATAGTTTGCTTAAGGCTAATTGCCTCATTGTGTTGCCTCCACTAGGTAGTTCATATCGCTGCGAATTTGCGGCCACGCCCGCATTCTTGAAATTTCACACACGTGGTCTGACCACATTTCGAAGCTCGACTAGTTTCATACACAAGGTTAAGAACTGTCAATAGTGAAATTCAATGTGCCATTTTTGAAAATTAAGCGCGGAAAGGGCAGGACCGATTGGGGAAAAATTGACCGACTCTAACTGTCCAAACCCATGGCCACCCGGCCTCGAATCTCTGCAAGTGATTGATGTTGGGACGGTTTTGCGCCACGACGGGCCGGTCACGTCGGAGCCGGGTCGCGGGCTCTGGGATTGCCGGTCGAAGGAGGAGGTCCGGTCAGACCTTAGCGGCCCGTATCACGTAAAGGGAGGCCGGGGTACACGAAAAGGAACAGCGATAGACATATGCCCGGACCGGGATCAAATTTAGGCCGGGATCGGCCGCTGACCAACTCTGGGCCTGGACCCGAATGTCTGGCCCCATCGCGACTGGGCCAAGCGAACGTTTCCACCGGTATAAATGGCCGGGCCGGCCGCTGGAAGATGCGGCGCTGTTTCACGCGAGGGCGAGGGCGGTCAGGCGGCGGATGCAGAGCGCGTTGGTCTCTTCTTCGCGGCTACCAGTGATGCTTTTCGACCCGTGGGGCGTTCCATGCCTTGTGCGATCTGAGCCATGCGCAGATGCTGCTCCATCAGGTTGTGCGCTTCCTTCGGCTTGCGGGAACGAATGGCCCGGTAAAGCTCGCGGTGCATCTCGGCGGACTCGCGCAGGTCGGTGGAACGTTCCACGGTCTTGCGGCGACTATCGTAAAGCGCCGAGGTGATGGTTTCAATAATGGCGGCGAGGATGGGATTGCCGGATGCCTGCGCGATGACGCGGTGAAACGTCAGGTCGTGAATGAGATAGTCGGTGGGGCTTTCGATGGCGGCGAACATCTCGGCGACCTCTTCGGCCAACGCAGCATGGTGTTCCTCTTTACCGCGCTCGGCGGCCAAGGCGGCGAGATGACTCTCGAGAATGATGCGCGCCTCGAACATCTGCCAGGTCTGAAAGCCGTGCAGGGCGGTCATCAGGCTGAGAGAGGCCCTACTGAACTCCGGAGGACCGTCGGCCACAAAGGTGCCAACGCCATGGCGGATCTTCATGACGCCCATGGCAGCGAGGTAGCCGATGCCGGTGCGCAGGCTGGCGCGGCTGATCTTGAGAGAACGCGCCAACTCGCGTTCCGGCGGGATTTTGTCGCCCGGCTGCAGGGTCCCGTTTTCGATGAGGGAGCGGATGTGGTTCACCACTTGCATGGTGCGATGGCTGTTCTGTTCTTCCTCTTTCACCCGCGGCATACGTTCGGATACCTTCCTCTAAAAAATCATGGACACAGCGAGATTATCACTGAAAAGAGAGGTTTGGCTCGATAAACTTGGGACGCGCCGACGGATTTGAGCGAGGCCGGCGCACTGCCGGGCCATGTATACTTGTGGTCTGACCTCAAGCGGCGCAGGCAGCCGCAGTACGCTGATTACGAGGTAGAATGAATGCCATGTTGCTCCACGACGACCGTCTGTTTCCTTCCGAATCAAGCGCCCTCAAAGTAGCCCGTTCACTATATGCACACGTCCGCGACCTGCCCATTGTGAGCCCGCACGGGCACACCCAGGCATCATGGTTTGCCAACAACCAGCCATTTCCCGATCCGGCGACGCTGCTGGTGCAGCCGGACCACTACATCTTTCGCATGTTGTACAGCCAGGGCGTCTCGATGGACGATCTCGAGATCGGGCAGCCGGTGGTGAAGGATCCGCGCAAGGTGTGGCGCATTTTTGCCAGCCATTATTACCTGTTCCGCGGCACGCCCACACGGATTTGGCTGGATTACACGTTTCAGGAGCAGTTTGGCCTGACGGAGCGGCTGAGCGAGAAAACGGCCGACCTGTATTTCGACACGATTGCGGAAAAGCTGAAGACGCCGGAGTATTTGCCGCGGGCTCTTTACGAGCAATTCAATATCGAAGTGCTGTCGACGACGGAGTCACCGCTGGATCCACTGACGGCGCACAAGGAGATTCGCGATTCGGGTTGGAAGGCGCGCATCGTTCCCGCGTTCCGGCCAGATTCTGTAGTCGATCCGGAATTCAAGGGGTTCGCCGGACTGATCGCCGAACTGGGCGAGCAGAACGGGGAAGACACTTCGACGTGGAAGGGCTACCTGAATGCGCTGATGAAGGCGCGGGCGCGATTCAAGACGCTGGGCTGCACCTCGACCGACCACGGACACCCCACGGCGCAGACGGCGGACCTGCCTCAATCGGAGGCGGCCGCGCTCTTCGGGAAGGTGATTGCGGGCAAGGCGAACGCGGCGGAGCAGGAACTGTTCCGCGCGCAGATGCTGACCGAGATGGCGCGCATGAGCGTGGAAGACGGTCTGGTGATGCAGATTCATCCGGGAAGCATTCGCAACCACAACAAATTTGTATACGAACGCTATGGGCGCGACATGGGCGCTGACATTCCCGGGCCGACCGATTTCGTCCATGCGCTGCGGCCCCTGCTGGACCGCTTTGGCAACGAGAAGAACCTGACCATCATTTTGTTCATGCTGGACGAGTCGACGATCAGCCGCGAACTGGCGCCGCTGGCCGGCCATTATCCGTGCTTGCGCCTCGGACCCCCGTGGTGGTTTCATGACAGTCCTGAAGGCATGATGCGTTTCCGCGAGCAGGCCACGGAAACCGCAGGCTTCTACAACACGGTCGGGTTCAACGACGATACGCGGGCATTTCTCTCCATTCCGGCGCGGCACGATGTGGCGCGGCGCGTGGATTGCGCGTTTCTGGGCAGGCTGGTGGCCGAGCATCGCCTGGACGAGGACGAAGCGTTCGAACTGGCGCACCAGTTGACCTACGATCTGGTGAAGAAGGCGTACCGGATGTAAGACAGTGATCAGTGGTTATTGGTTAGTGGAGTAAGAAAGTGGAGTTTGATTTATGAGTCTCTATTGTTCCGTGGGAAGCACTGAAACCGATCTTTCCGCCGTGCAACTGAAAGAACTTCTGGTGGAGAGCCTGGCCAAGCTGGGCGCGCGGAAGAACGTGCTGGTTGTGCCGCCCGACCAAAGCCGCGAGCACTCACGCGCCGGCGACCTGACGCGCTACACCTGGGAACACTACGGAGACAAGCTGAAGGCGGTGCTGCCGGCTATCGGCACGCACACGCCCATGCGGCCCGACCAGATTGCGCACATGTTTGGCAACGTGCCGCTGGAGCTGTTCAAAGTCCATAATTGGCGCACGGAAGTTGAGACCCTGGGCGAGTTGCCGGCATCGTTTATCTACGAGCAATCGGAAGGCAAGCTGAACTACACGTGGCCGGCACAGGTGAACAAACTCATCTCGAAAGGCGGCTTCGACCTGATTCTTTCTATTGGCCAGGTGGTGCCCCACGAAGTGATCGGCATGGCCAACCACTCCAAGAACATTCTGATCGGCACGGGCGGGCGCGAGGGCATTAATCGCAGCCACTACCTGGGCGCGGTGTACGGCATGGAGCGAATCATGGGCCGCGCCGAGAACCCGGTGCGCAATGTGCTCAACCGCGCCAGCCAGGAGTTCCTGGGGAACCTGCCGATCGTGTATGTGCAGACCGTTGTCGGGCGCGGCAAGGATGGCGGGCTGGCGGTGCGCGGCCTGTTCATCGGCGACGATCTCGAGTGCTTCCTGAAGGCCGCGGAACTGAGCCTGAAGGTGAATTTCGAGATGCTCGACAAGCCGATCAAGAAAGCTGTGGTGTATCTCGATCCCAAGGAATTCCACTCGACATGGATCGGCAACAAGGCCGTGTACCGCACGCGCATGGCGCTGGCGGATGGAGCGGAGCTGATTATTCTGGCGCCGGGCGTGCATGAGTTCGGCGAGGACAAGGGCATCGATGCGCTGATCAGGAAGTACGGGTATCGCGGAACTCCGGCCACTTTGAAAGCGGTGAGCGAGCACCCCGACCTGGCCGCGGACCTGAGCGCGGCGGCGCATTTGATTCATGGTTCGTCGGAAGGGCGCTTCAAGATTATCTGGTGCCCTGCCGAGTTGAGCCGCGAGGAGATCGAGGGCGTGGGCTTTGCGTACGGCGAGTTGCAGGCGATGACGAAGAAATACGATCCGGAAAAACTGCGCCACGGCTGGAACCAGGTAGACGGCGAAGAGATTTTCTTTGTCGCCAATCCGGGATTGGGGTTATGGTCCGTTCGCAGCCGATTTGAGTGCGCGTCTCCGGCCGCTGTGGGGGCTGCCGCGGGCTAGACGCCGGCTCCCAAACCGCATAAGTTCCTCCCCTTTGGATTTGTGGTGGCCCACCCCTTCGCCAGAAAGAAGGCGAAAGGATGGGGCGCGGAGATGGTCCGAGACGCAAACGGTTAGAGACTGAGAGAAGTGGCAGCGCGCGTGGCGCGTTGAAGAGTTGGGAATCACATAAGACAGGATGGTTATGGGAGATCAAGGTTTGAAGCTGAACAAATATTCGGTGGGCGTGGGCGACCGGTTTGCGCACCAGGCCAAGGCGCAGTTGCAGGCATGCGTAAAGACTCTCGAGCAGGGAGTCGAAGTGGTGCCCGTCTGGAACAAGTCGAACCGCGAACACAACATCATCGGCTCCGAGCCCTCGAGCGTGCGGGCAGCGGCCGATGCGGCGGTGAAGGCGCTGGGATGGAAGCTGCCGTATTTCTGCGACGCCGACCACATTACGGCCACGACGGTGGAACGTTTTCTTGCACCGTGCGACTTTTTCACTTTTGACGTGGCCGACTTTATTGGTCAGCCCGCCAAGGCATCGGATATTGAGAGCTTCGTGAAGCGTCATCCGGAGTTGAAGGGGAGCATCGAGCTGGCGGGAGCCGACCAGGCCTTTGAGATTACCGCGGCGCTGCTGGAACAAACGGCGCAGAAATTTCTGGCGGCGGTGAAGAAGGCCGGTGAAGTGCATCGCATCGTGCTGAATGCGAAGGGCGCGGGCAACTTTATTCCCGAAGTTTCAATGGATGAGACCGATCGCGCACAGAGCCCCGTGGAACTGCTGATCATTCTGGCGGCGATTGCCGATGAAGGCATTCCCGTGCAGACCATTGCGCCAAAGTTTAGCGGGCGCTTCAATAAGGGCGTGGATTACGTGGGCGACGTGCCGCAATTTGAGCGCGAGATGGCGCTGGACGTGGCGGCCATCGCCTACGCGGTGAGGCAATACGGGCTGCCGGACAATCTGAAGTTGAGCGTGCACTCGGGCAGCGACAAATTCTCTATTTATCCCGCGATCCACTCGACCATGAAACGCTTCAACGTAGGCGTGCACTTGAAGACTGCGGGGACCACGTGGCTGGAAGAGCTGATCGGGCTGGCCGAAGCGGGCGGCGAAGGCCTGGCGCTGGCCAAGGAAGTGTATGCTGAAGCGCTGGCCCACATGGACGAACTGTGCGGACCCTACGCGACGGTGATCGACATCGATCCCGCCAAGCTGCCCTCGGCAGACGAGGTGCGCGGGTGGACGTCAGAGCAGTACACTTCCGCACTGCGGCATGTGGAGAACGACCCGGCCTACAATCCCAGTGTGCGGCAACTACTGCACGTAGGATTCAAAGTGGCCGCGAAAATGGGACCGCGTTATCTGGAGTTGCTCGAGGCCAACGAATCCGTGATCGCGAAAAATGTGACGGAAAACCTGTATGATCGGCACATTGCGCCGGTGTTTCTGGGCCGCGCCATCTGATTCGGTTTCCCGGGTCCCAAAATCGGGACCCGGGGTACCCCAACCTCGGGCGGCGCAACCAGGCAATAATTCCCCATGGAGATCGAATGAACCCCCAACTGTTCAGCCTTGAAGGCAAGGTCGCGGTTGTGACCGGAGGCACGTCAGGCATCGGCCAGGCGCTGAGCCTTGGCCTGGCCGGCGCGGGCGCCGATGTGATTGCCACCGCGCGACGCCAGCAACAGGTAGACGACACCGCCAAAGAGATTGAGGCGCGCGGACGGAAGACTCTCCGCATGGCCTCGGATGTGGGCGACCGGGCTTCGCTCGAGAAGCTGCTTGCCGCGACGCTCGAAGCCTTCGGCAAGGTCGACATCCTGGTGAATTGCGCGGGCATCATCAAGCGCCGGCCCACCATTGACCTGCCCGAGGAAGAGTGGAATAACATTCTGAATGTGAATCTGACGGGGACACTGCGCGCGTGCCAGGTGTTCGGCAAGCCGATGCTGGAACGCGGCTACGGGCGGATCGTGAATATCGCCTCCCTCAACAGCTTCGTCGCGCTGAGCGAGGTGGCGGCCTATGCGGCGAGCAAAGCCGGCGTGGCGTCACTGACGCGTTCGCTGGCCGTGGAATGGTCAAAGAAGGGCGTGACGGTGAATGCGGTTGCGCCGGGCGTTTTCCGCACCGACTTGAACGCGCAACTGCTGGACTCGACGCCGCGCGGGCAGGAGTTGCTGATGCGCACGCCGATGGCGCGCTTCGGCAAGACGGAAGAATTGATTGGCGCGGTAGTGTATCTCGCGTCAGACAGCGCTTCGTTTGTGACCGGGCAGATCCTGGTGGTGGACGGCGGATTCCTGGCCAGTGGTGTAAACCAGTAGGGCTGGGACCAATGGAACTAGGGACCAAGGGACCAAGAAGGCGAGGGCTGCTCCGAGGGGAGCAGCCCTTTTTGTTGGACCACGGGATTACTGCAGCGTGACGTTGGCGCCGGGCAACTTGAGGATGGCATCGCCCTGCGCGGCTGTGACCTTCACGTTCTGGCCGGTGACATTTGCGTAGCCGATGGAAAGTCCGGTCTTGCCGCTGAGAGTGACATTCTGCAGGACGATATCGCTGACCGGCGCTTCCGGCAGGCCGACGATGGCTCCGGCCATTTCGCCGCCCGTAGCGGTGACATTTCTGAACACGATGTTATGGAAGTGGGGCGTGAGACGCGTGACAGGCTGCGGCGCCACGTCTCCCGCGGGAGGCAGAATGCGAGGGTAGTATTCGCTGACGACGATCGGGTTCTTGACGTCTTTCATATCGATGTCGCTGAAGTCCAGATCGCTGACGTCGTTGCCGCGGTCGCGGTTAGCCTTGACGCGAATGCCATTGTCCGTGCCTTCAAAATGGATGCGCTTGGCCACGATATTGTGCGCGCCGCCGGCGATTTCGCTGCCGATGGAGAGGCCGTGACCGTGCAGGAAGGTGCAGTCGGTGATGGTGATGTCGCGGGCCGGATCATCGCCGCCCGGCGAGTCGATGGCGCCCGACTTGATGGCGATGTCGTCGTCGCCGGTATCGGCATAAAGATGATCGATGCGCACATTGGACGAGGAGAAGGGATCGACGGCGTCGGTGTTCGGCGATGGGTACGGCGCCAGAATGCGCACGTGGCTGATGAGCACGTCGTCCGAGTAGTAGGGAACGAGTTGCCAGAAGGGCGAGTTCTGAATGGTGACGCCTTCGACGCGCACATGCTTGCAGTGGTCGAAGACGATGAGGCGCGGACGGGGATGATTGCCCATGACGCCAGCGTCGCGCACGCCGCGCGTCATCTTCCACCAGCTTTCGCCCTGGCCGTCGATAGTGCCCTCGCCGGTGATGGCCACGTTCTCGGCGTTGGTGGCGCTCACCAGTGGAGTGGCAGCGGGCAGGCGGAACTCAGTCTTCGCTGGATAATCTTCGTGATCGGGCGAGCCGAGCAGCGTGGCGCCTTTGTCGAGTTGAAGGGTGATATTGCTCTTGAGCATGATGGGCGCGCTCAAATAAGTGCCTGCAGTGAGGCGAACGGTGCCGCCACCCTTGGCAGCACATGCGTCGATGGCGCCCTGAATGGCCGCGGTGTCCTTGGTGGTGCCGTCGCCCTTGGCGCCGAAGTCGCGGGGATCGCAGGTTTTGGCCGCATGCAGCGCGCCGCAGGACAGCAAAGCAAAAGCTAGCGCGCACAGGATTGGCGCGTTGCTGCGGAAGATTTTGAGTCGAATCACAGAACTGCCTCTTGAGGAATTGAATTGCTTGCGGAAATCATCATACGCTGCCGGAGGTCGAGTGGTCCTACCACGGAAAGGCAGGGAACAAGGGACCCAGGGACCGAGGGACCGAGAAGACAGGAAGCGAGGGAGCAAGGGCGCAAGGAAGCGGTCCGCCCCGGCGATGTGCGCGAATGATAGAATTCCGCTGAATTGAATTTCCGAATCGAGATCAACGTGAAAACAATATTTTTCGTCAAATCGGCCCTGAAGATTCGTGCAACTGAATACGTATACATAATGAGCGCTGCCCTGCTCTTAGCTGTTCTGCCTTCGGCCGTTCCGGCGCAACCTGCGCACGTGACCCATACGCAGGCCGTGGCGCGCGCGCGGCAGATCGTGGCCAAAATGACGCTGGACGAAAAGATCAGCGAACTGCACGGCGTGCACGACGCCACTCGGTATAGGATGGTGCCGGGCGTGCCGCGACTGGGCATTCCCGATTTCTGGATGACGAATGGACCGGCAGGCGTGGGACCTGGAGGCGCGAGCCCGCAGCCGCCGGCCACCGCGATGCCCGCGCCGATTGCCCTGGCCGCAACCTGGGATCCGGAGTTGGCCCACACCTACGGCAAGCTGGAAGCTGAAGAGACGCGCTCGCTGGGCAGCCTGTTGTTCGAGTCGCCCGACATCAACATTGCGCGCGTGCCGCAGGGCGGGCGCGTGTTTGAGAGCTTCGGCGAAGATCCTTTTCTCGATGGGCGCATCGCCGTGGCCACGATCGAGGGCATTCAAAGCACCAGCATTATGGCAAATGTGAAGCACTACGTGGCCAACAACCAGGAGGCAGACCGGCACGCCGTTGACGAGGAGCTTGGCGAACGGGCGCTGCGCGAAATCTACCTGCCGGCCTTCGAAGCGTCGATCAAGGAGGCGCATTCGGCATCGCTGATGTGCGCGTACCCGAAGGTGAATGGGGCGTTCAATTGCGAGAATGGGCCGCTGCTCAACGGGGTCTTGAAGAAAGAGTGGGGATTCGACGGATTCGTGCTTTCCGACTGGGGCGCGACGCATAGCACCGTACCCAGCGCGCTGAACGGGCTGGACCTGGAGATGCCGACCGGGGTCTATTTCGATAAAGAGCTGCGCAAAGCAGTGGATGCAGGACAAGTTCCGGTTTCGGTGCTCGATGAAAAGCTGGTGCGGCGGTTCGCGAAGGAGATTGAATTTGGCGACTTTGGGCCGCAGCCGAAGCCGGTGCAGATTCCGGCGCTCGCACACGGGGCAGTCTCTCGGCAAATTGCAGCACAGGGCATGGTGCTGCTGAAGAACGACGGCGGGCTGCT
This sequence comes from uncultured Acidobacteriota bacterium, assembly GCA_963713675.1. GTDB lineage: Bacteria > Acidobacteriota > Terriglobia > Terriglobales > Acidobacteriaceae > Telmatobacter. Next base: position 113,184 of record CAVQMV010000031.1, on the reverse strand, counting down.
GCCGCTGGATGCACCATCGTTGCGCACCGTTCTGGTGGTGGGGCCGTACGCGGTGCGGCCGAACACCGGCGGCGGAGGCAGCTCGCACGTGATCCCGCTCTACACCATTACTCCCTATGACGGGTTGAGCGCGGAGTTGGGCTTGCAGATCCACGTGACCGTCATGGACGGCAGCGACATTAACGCGGCCGCCGACGCGGCGAAGCGCTCGCAAGTCGCCATCGTGATGGTGGGCGACCAGGACAGCGAAGGACGCGACCAGAGCCTGGAACTGCCGGCGGCACAGAATGAATTGATCAAAGCCATTGCGAAGGCGAATGCGAAGACCGTGGTCGTGGTGAAGAGCGGATCGGCGGTGCTGATGCCTTGGATCGACAGCGTGCCAGCAGTGTTGGAGGCGTGGTATCCGGGCGAGGAAGATGGGCACGCGGTGGCCGATATTCTGACGGGCAAGGTGAATCCCAGCGGCAAGCTGCCGCTCAGCTTCCCGCGCAGCGTAGAAGATACGCTGGCCAGCAATCCGGCGCAGTATCCGGGCGTGAACGGTGTGGCGCACTACAGCGAGGGACTGGAAGTGGGCTACCGCGCCTACACCGCGCATAAAATCACTCCGCTGTTTCCGTTCGGCTTCGGGCTTTCGTACACCGAGTTCAGCTTCGATGCGCTGAAGGTGAACAAGGAGCCGGGCAGCGCGGGCGCGACGGTCAGCTTCAAGGTGACAAATACCGGCAAGCGGGCGGGGGCTGAGGTGGCCGAAGTGTACCTGGGCTTCCCGGCGATTGACGAAGGCAACGAGCCGCCTTTGCAGTTGAAGGCATTCAGCAAGGTCATGCTGAATCCGGGCGAATCGAAGACGGTGGAATTGAAGCTGGACACGCGCGCATTTTCCTACTGGTCAGAGAAGACGCACGCATGGACCGTGGCGGCGGGCGAATTCCAGGTGATGGTGGGGGATTCGTCGGCGAATACGCCGCTGAAGGCGAACCTGACGGTTCGCTAGCAGACAGCGAACAGCCGACAACCAACAGCGTGCTGTCCCACATCTCAAAAGCGAGATGTGGGGCACCCCTTTCCGTGCGGGGACAAGAAATCATGGACCTGGCTGTTAGCTGTTCGCTGTGGGCCGTTCGCTGTCGACTTTGGGCTGTTCGCTTTTCGCTGCCGTTTCCGCGCCAGGGGTGCTCAGCGGCAGATGGATGATGAAGCGCGTGTCTCCGGGCTTCGATTCGACGTCAATTGTGCCGCCGAACTTCTGCGTGATGATGCGGTGCACGATCTCGAGGCCGAGTCCGGTGCCCGATCCCACGGGCTTGGTGGTGAAGAACGGTTCAAAAATGTGAGGAAGGACGTCAGGCGGAATGCCCGAACCGTGATCGCCGATGCACACTACCAGTTGGCCGGGCTCGGACCAAGTGGCGATTTCGATCTTCGCGCCTTCCGGCGAAGCATCCGTAGCATTGTCGATCAGATTGGTCCATACCTGGCTGAGAGCGTAACCGCGGGTGCGGATGGTCGAGGGCGAAGCCGCAAAGCGTTTCTCGACCCGAATCTCTTTCAGGCGTAGTTTGTGGCCGAGGATTGTCAGGGTGCTTTGCAGGCTGTCGTGAACGTCGAGTTCCTTGCCCGGAGTGCGCTCGTCGTAGGCAAATTTCTTTACTGCGACCACCAGCTCGTTGATGCGCGCGATGCTTTCCTCGATGGCGCAGACCAGCGAGACGCTGGAGACGAGCGCGCCGAACCAATTGAGCGCATCGGAAAACGAAGATGCATCGAAATGTTCCTTGGCGCAGGCGATCTCCTCGCGATCGAAGCCCATGGAAACCAGCACGGGGCCGATGGTGTAAGCATTTTCGACGCCAGATTGAGCCAGCCATTCGCTCATGGCCTCCTCGGCGTCAGCCTGCTCGACGCTGCTCATAGCCTGCTGGTTGCAGCCGTGGAGGGCGTGTTCGAGAAGGCCCTTCATGCACTCGATCTGATCGGGGGTCTTGGGTTTTGCGCTGCCGCGCAAACTGATCTCCTGCAAGCGCAGCAGGTTTTCGCGGAGCTGCGACGCGGCGCGCTTGGCGGCTGAGCCTGGATTGTTGAGCTCGTGCATGAGACCGGCGGCGAGCGTTCCCAAGGAGACGAGCTTTTCGCGGTGCAACGCCTCGACCTGATAGGTCTGCAAGCGCTGCGCGCTGTCGTCGAGGACAATTTTGCGCACCGCGGGGCAGCAGGCAAGCAGGGACCAGAAATCCTGCTCGCTGAAGCGAAGCAGCACGGAATCCTGCACCGCCAGGATGCGAAACATGGACGCGGTCCTGCAGGTGAGCAATGGGGTTTCGCCAAAGCCATCGCCGGCGCGCGCGGAGCCCACCAGAGTCCAGGTTCCATCCCCCTCGGGGCGCTTGGCGCAGGTTTCGCCCTCGAGAACCAGCCAGTAGAACTTCCACGGTTCGCCGGCTTCGACAAGCACGGCACCGGCTTTTGCGGTGACGCGGTCGACCCGATCGATGCCACTGATCTCGCTGAAGGGAGTCTCGGCGAAGAGGCGGGTGCGCGTAAGAGCCTCTGCTACATCGCGCAGATGGATCGATTCGACCTGGATGGTTTGTGGACTCTCGCTCATCTTGCCTATCAACGTCCGCGCCGCCCCTACGGGGCCGCGACGCGTTTATCTTCTCCCAGGGGATAAAGCCCCTCTTTCTTATTGCCGCACATTGGCACGACAAAAGTCGTGCCCTGACACTTCTTGCGATCCTTCAAGAGTTTCACTGCAGCCTACTGGAATCCCGCCAAATACTGGTGAACAAACTGCACCGCGATGGAACCTTCACCCACCGCGGAGGCCACGCGCTTTATCGAACCGTGGCGCACATCGCCGGCCACAAAGACGCCGGGAACGCTGGTCTCGAGCAGGAGGGGCTCGCGGGTTTCGCGCCACACATCCAGCAACTTGCCATCTTTGCGCAAGTCCGATCCCGACAAGACAAACCCATTCTCGTCGCGCAGAATGCACGAGGGAAGCCAGGCCGTGACGGGCACCGCGCCAATGAAGACAAACAGCGAAGTTGCCGGCACTTCAGAGTCCTCCGCGGGGCCGCGCAATCGCAACGACTCCAGGCGCTCATTACCAATGGCTTCCAGCACCTGGGTTTGCGCCTCAATCACAATATTGGATGTGCGAGAAATCTCATCGATCAAATATTTTGACATGGTAGCCGAAAGCCCATCTCCGCGCACCAACATGGTTACTTTGGTGGCATATTTGGAGAAGTAAAGGGCAGCCTGGCCGGCGGAGTTCGCGCCGCCGACGATGTAGACCTCTTCTCCCTCGCAGGCACGCGCCTCGACCAGGGCCGCGCCATAGTAGATGCCGCAGCCGGTGAGGCGGTCGGCGCCGGGAATCTCTAGCTTGCGGTATTGGACGCCGGGCGCCAGGAGCACACAGTGGCCGGAGATCTCGCGGCCGTCGGAGAGCTGCACAAAGCGATATTGGCCGGCGACGCGCATGCCGGTGGCGCGCTGGGTGACGAACTCCGCACCGAAGCGCGAGGCCTGGGCGTGGGCGCGACGCCCGAGGTCAGCGCCGGTGATGCCGGAGGGAAAGCCGAGATAGTTTTCAATGCGCGAGCTGGAGCCGGCCTGTCCGCCGGGCGCCAAAGGCTCGAGGACGAGGGTGCGCAAACCTTCGCTGGCTCCGTACACCCCGGCAGCGAGGCCCGCCGGACCGGCGCCGATCACGATCAGGTCGTAAAAGTCCTGAGTGGCCTGAACGCTCAGGCCGACGCGGCTGGCGAGCAGCTCAAGGTCCGGGTCCACGAGTACGGAGCCGTCGGCAAAGATCAACACGGGGAGCTTGGCAGGATCGAGCTTGCGATCCTCGAGAAGCTTAGTGGCCTCAGGGCTGGCGGCGACGTCGAGCCAGCGGTAGGGCACGTGATTACGCGAGAGAAAGTTGCGCACGCGAAAGTCGTTGAGCGACCAGCGATGGCCGATGATGCGCAGGCCCTCGAACGGCGGCCGGTAGCCCGCCTTCCAATCCTCAAGGAGATCCGTGAGGACGGGATAGAGCTTTTCTTCCGGCGGGTCCCAGGGCTTGTTGAGGTAGTAGTGAATGCGCGCCGTGTTGATGGCGCGAATGGCGGCCTCGGTGTCGGCGTAAGCGGTGAGGAGCACGCGGCGTGCGTCAGGATAGATGGCGCGCGCCCGCTCCAGCAGTTCCACGCCGGTCATGCCGGGCATGCGCTGGTCGCTGACGATCAACGCCACGGGTTCGTCGCGCGTTTTCAACTGGGCCAGCGTATCCAGCGCGGCCTGCCCGCCAGCGGCGCGCATCACCCGGTAGGTTTCGCCATACTGCCGGCGCAGGTCCTGGACCACGGCCTCAAGGACGCTTACGTCGTCGTCAACTGCCAGGAGGATTGGCCTCGCCATAGAAAGAGTTTAGAGCCTCACGTTCAATTTGTGTCCCTGGGCCGCCGGCGCCCCCTTAAAAATAGCCTCTAACCCGGCTGTCCCTTTCTAGTTAATGGCTTACGCTGCCCCAGTAAAAGGATTTGATGACTTCGGGGCCAACTAGCTGTAAGCTCGGTCATAGAAGTACCCGGGGTAACCACAGGTCTGTGCTGGTGTCGAGGGTTGCCGAGTAAGCTGATTCGGCAGGCAATGTTGGAAGAATGGGCACTGCCGGGAACCATGGTCTTTTAGCCAATAAGAGTCATTGTCTATTGGCCGATAAGAGTTATTGTCTTTGGGCTGATAAAAACGATAGGGTGAATATAGCTCGCGCGGAATTTGAATGGTTGGCAGTTTGCTTGAGTTGCCGGGTTCGAAATGCTGAGTTTTTCCCGAGAAGGATAAGGCAGTCAGGGTTTACAACATGAACAAAATCATCCTGGCCGATTCGCAAGCAATTTTCCGCGCTGGAACCGCCAAGGTTCTGGCCATGGACGAGGACATGCGCATTATTGCGCAATGCACCGACCTGGAACGCATGTTCCACGCCATCACCACATTTCCCGGAGCCATCGTCGTGTTTGCGGCGTCGCTGCAGCCGGATTTCGCGCGGCTCTCCATGCTGATTGAGACCACGGGAAGCCGCGGCATTGTGGTGGTAGAAAACAACGACAATGCGGCCAGCTACATGCAGCAGGGATTTCGCGGCGTGGTGTTTCGCAACGTGACCGGGACGGCGCTGGTGGAGTGCGTGCGGCGCGTAGCCGGCGGCGATACCTGGATGCCCAGCCAGACCGCGCAGCCAGAGTCGCCTGAAGAGGATTTGGTAGGAACGCGCGTGCGCGACCGCCTGACCCCCAAAGAAATGCGAATCGTGGCCCTTATTGTGCAGGGCTGCAAGAACCGCGAGATTGCGCAACGGCTCAAGACCACCGAACAGGTGATCAAGAATTATCTGCGTTCGATTTACGACAAGACCGGCGTGGGCGACCGGCTGGAACTGGCGCTGTTCACGATTCACCACCGCGTGCTTGCCAAGGCCGCGGCCGAAGCCGGCCACAAGATGGAAGCCGAGGCGCGGAACTCGCCGGGCGCCGTCGCGTAAGAAGCTTCTCTTCCCTTCCCGGCACATCTCAGGTTGCGTGCACCAGGCTCGCCAGAAGAATCAGTAGCACGATGACGCTGACGACGGTGTAGAGCCGGTCGCGCTCGAGAGCAAACCCCGCAATCGCCAAACCGACGCGCGCCACGGGCGTGGCAATCAGCAATAACAATCCGATCTGAATGATGCCCAGGCTTTGAAGATGCGCGGCTGAGCGCACGATGCCGGTGAACGTGCAAGTGTCGGGCCCGCCGGCGACAAAGTTGCGATAATCCACGCGGTCGGCGTGGTGCTGGACGAGATAGGCCACAGCGCCGATAGTGACCACGGCAGCAGCCAGCAGCACGCCGGCTTGCAAAAGCCGGCCGATGACGGTTTCGAGGCGACGGTCGTCCATCGGTTAGACCTTTCCCGTGATGCCGTTCACGATCATTTCAATCGCGAGAGCCAGGATGACGACGCCAAAGACCACGCGAAGCGTTTTGACGCGCATGTGAACAAGCAGCTTGGCTCCCACCAGGGCGCCGGCGAGCACTCCGAGCATCACCGGCATGGCCACCTGCGGGTTGATGTATCCATGCTTGAGATATAGGCCGGCGCTGGCTGCGGCGGTGACGCCGATCATGAAGTTGCTGGTGGTGGTGGAAACTTTGAAGGGAATACGCATGATGCGGTCCATGGCGATGACTTTGACCGCGCCGGAGCCGATGCCCAGCAGGCCTGAAAGCGCGCCTGCGCCGAACATCATGGCGAATCCCGCCGGCACACGCTGCACGCCGTAGGTCTGAGGCGAGCCTGCGACGGGATAGTCGCCTCCCAGGCGCAGCCGCGTGGCCAGCGCGTCCGATGGCACGTGATCCGCGCTCTCCGGCAAGCCTTTAAACGACATGTACGCGGCCTGCAGCAGAATCAGGCCGAAGACGATCGCCAGCGCGTGCGTGCTGACGCGGGCAGCCAGGAGCGCGCCCACAATGGCCCCGACCGTGGTGGCGATTTCAAGGAACATGCCGATGCGAATGTTGGAAAAACCCTCGCGCACATAGGCTGCCGCGGCGCCAGAAGAAGTAGCGATAACGGAAACCAGCGAGGCGCCGATGGCGTACTTCATATCGACGCCGAGGGCCAGGGTGAGCGCGGGCACGACGACCACTCCGCCGCCAAGGCCGGTGAGCGCGCCCAGAAAGCCGGCGAGCGCGGAGAGCGCCCAAACCACGATTGTGAATTCCAAGGCTGTCATCGAGGCAGTCGAGTGATGAATTGGTTGAGCGATCCTCGAGAGCAGTTCATCATTCGTCCCTCGGCTTAATTGACAAAGGCAGTTTGAGATCCTTTCTGCCAATGTTTCTTATTCGCACCACGCCGCCGGCCAGAAGTGACGCAACGACCACGTATATGACGGCGTTCCCCCCGAAAACAACGGTCGCGATAAGGACCCCTGTCAGACCGCCGCCCCCGTTGTAGCCAAATCCAAAAATTGCAGTGGGCCAAAGGGCAAGGATCACTTGTTCAGGGGCCAGTCTGAGGGGCTGCACAACAGCGATGGTTAAGGCAACGGACAGTCCGACCGCACCACCGATACTAGCCGATAGAAAAACTGGGTGCGAGGTTTTCATATTAACTACGCTTTCGTCGACACGTGAGACCAGAAATGAAAATCATCCCCCATCGGGCGAAGGCGAGTCGGGCTACAGTTTTTCCGCGATGCTCTTGGCCTGCGCAAATAGGGTGAGATAGTCCGGCCCGCCGGCCTTGGAGTCGGTGCCGCTCATGTTGAAGCCGCCGAAGGGATGCGCGCCCACCATGGCGCCCGTGCATTTGCGATTGATATAAAGATTGCCGACATGAAATGCAATGCGTGCGGCAGCTTTTTGGATTGGATTGTTGCTGTAAAGCGAGCCGGTAAGGCCGTACTCGGTGTTGTTGGCCACGCGCAATCCTTCTTCAAAACTGGCGACCTTGATGAGCGCCAGCACGGGACCGAAAATTTCTTCCTGCGCAAGCGCTGCGTTGGGCGCGACATCGGCGAAGATTGTCGGCTCAAGAAAGAATCCGCCGTCGCTGGTTTCCAGAGCGTGGCCGCCGGCAATCAGCTCGCCTTCCTTCTTGCCGGTCTCGATGTAGGCCAGCATGGATTGGAGCGCGGCCTGGTTGATGACGGGGCCAAGATTGGGATTGCTTACCGGGTCGCCGACGGTGAGCGTGGCCACGCGCTCGCGCAGACGCTCCACAAAAATGTCATAGATGGGCGCTTCAATGATGGCCCTGGAGCAGGCCGAGCATTTCTGGCCGCTGAACCCGAAGGCAGATGCAATCACACCCTGGCCGGCGGCGTCGAGGTCGGCGTCAGCGGCGACGAGGATGGAATCCTTGCCACCCATTTCCAGAATTGTCCGCTTGATCCAGATTTGCCCCGGCTGCGGCTGCGCGGCGCGCAAGTGAATTTCCAGGCCGACGGGACGGGAGCCGGTGAAGGCGATGAAGCGGGTTTTGGGGTGCTCCACGATGGCGTTGCCGAAAGTTGCGCCGGAGCCGGGGCAGAAGTTGACCACGCCGTCGGGCATGCCGGCTTCTTCAAGGACTTCAACGAAACGCGCGGCGATGGTGGGCGCGTCGCTCGACGGCTTGAGAATCACCGTGTTGCCGGTGACGATAGCAGCGGCCGTCATGCCGGCCATGATGGCGAAGGGAAAGTTCCAGGGCGGAATGACGGCGCCCACGCCGAGCGGAATGTACAGCAGCTCGTCGCGCTCGCCGGGATACTGAATGGGCGTGGTGGCGGCGGCCAGGCGCAGCGCTTCGCGGGCGTAGAACTCGAGAAAGTCAATCGTCTCGCCCACGTCGGCGTCGGCTTCGGCCCAGTTCTTGCCGACTTCGTAGGTGAGCCAGGCCATGAACTCAAACTTGCGCTTGCGAATGATGTCGGCGGCGCTGAGCAGCAGGGATGCGCGCTCGTCGACCGTGGTACTTGCTCCAGGAATCGAAGGCGCGGAGCGCGGCAGACATGGCAGCATCCACCTGCGCTGCGCCAGCCTTCTGATGAATGCCAACAATTTGCGCCGGGCGCGCCGGATTGATGGAGCGAATCCGCTCAGCGGTTCTCAGGCGCTTGCCGCCGATGATGAGCGGGTAATCGCTGCCGAGGTGAACGGCGACCTGATCGAGAGCGCTGGCGCATGGCGCGCGCATTCTCGGGATCGTTGAAGTCGGTGAAAGGCTCATTCGCAAACACGCCTTGCGGCGTGCGCGGCTGAATGGTGGGAGGGACACCTGCGATGGCCATAACCCCACCAGTTTACGGCAAATCGGAGGCATGAGCGCAGTGAGGAGGGACACTCGGCAGCGGGGTGGTCTGGATACCAGCCAAGACGGGGGAGCCCAGATGCCAAGGTGGGCCGCGACCTGCCGCACGAGCGTTTTCCCCTTGACAGGGCATCGGGCGAATCGTATATCTCAAATCCTGACGGGTCGGATTCCCCAAAATTCAATCACTGAAACGAGGAGAGGTCAATGAGGAGATTTGTGTTTTGTTGGATGACGACGGTGCTCGTGGTGGGATGTCTGAGCGCGGCGGTACCGGCGCGGGCACAGAGCAAGGATGAGCAGGCGATTCGCGCGCTGGAAGATCAGTTTGCGACGGCCGCCAGCGCCAAAGACCTGGACGCAATCATGAAGGTGTACGTTCCGGGCAATGACCTTTTCGTGTTTGACGTGGGCGTTCCGCGGCAACACGTGGGTTGGGATGATTACAAGAAGGACTGGCACGATTTTCTGGCCATGCTTTCCGGGCCCATCAAATTCACAGTCAGCGACTTGAGCGTGATGTCGGACGGCAAGATCGCTTACGGACACAGCATCCAGCATCTATCCGGGACGATGGCGGATGGGACGTCGATGGACATGGTAGTTCGCGTGACCGACGTGTACCGCAAGATCGACGGGAAGTGGCTGATCGTGCAGGAGCATGTGTCGGTGCCGATTGACTTTTCTGCCGGCAAGCCGGTGCCGGACATGATGTCGAAGCCGTAAAGACAGTGGTCAGTGATCAGTGGTCAATGTCGCTGCTGCGCTTGCGGAAAACGATTTTGAGCTCGCGGCGCCAGTGCTCGGTTAGGGCCAGGAGTTCCCACTCGATCTGCGGCGAGAGGTAGCGCAGCACCGTCTCGTTGGCCGGGTGAATGCGCAGCGCGGGCGCGGCGAGGATGAGGCGCGGCGGGAGCGGCGAGAGTTCGACGCTGGGAAAGTAGCCGTTGCGCGTGAAGGCCGAGAGCGGCGCGTTGGTTCCGGCGGCGGGTTGGCGGTCGGCGTTGAGGGCGCGCACGCGCATCCAGTAGTCGAGGGCCTGCAAGGGGAGATGCAGATCCTCGTCGGCTTTCAATTCCAGGACTACGAGGCGCGCGCTGCGGTCGAGCGCGAGTAGATCAAGCATGCCGCGATCGCCGCTGGAGAGCGCGGGAACCTGGTTGTAGACCAGATCGCCGCGCAAATCGGGGAGCAGATCCCCGAGTCGTGTACGCAGACGCGACTCCAGCCAGCGCTCCGGCGCCATGCGGAAGAGCGGATCGGTGTGCGCGCCGTCGGCGTGGCGGCTCAAGAAAAGACGGCGCAGGAGATCGCGGCACAGGTCTTCATTTTCGGGCGTGAGCGGGGTCTCGCTCGGTCCCGCGCCAAAGGTGATTTCGTCTTCCCGCGCGAAGGAGTGCGCTGATGCGCCGTGGCGCACGCGGGCGAATTCCAGGCCATGCAATAACAGGCCGGCTTCCGTCGCAGAATGGGCGCGGACTTCAACACGCTCGCGCGCGGCATCGGGGACGAGGGCGAGTAGGCGGGCAATGCCGGATTGGCAACGCTCCAGCGCCGCGGCGTGCGAGAAGGCGTGCACCAGACGCGATTCAAGGTTCCCGGTGTCGCGGAAATCAACGGGAAAGAGTTCTTCACTGCGCTCGTCAAGAGTAAATAAAGAAAAATTCGCGGCGACGTGGTTGAGCCAGGCCATGCGCTCGGCGGTTGGACGCCATTCGCCCGCAGGGACGACAATTTTGACGCCGCCGAAGTGGCGACGAGCGTCCGTGTGCTGGCGACAGTAGTCAAGCCAGAGAATTCCGAGGGTGAGAACGCCGTCGATGACAGAGGCGGATTCGGCTGCGCCGACGCCGATGACGGCATCGGCGGCGGTTCCCTTGAGCAAGCGGCCGCGGACGTAGGCGGGACCGAAACTGTGCTCCAGATCCATGGCGGTGCGCAGGCCATCGACCTTCGAACCGATGAATTGCCGCGTGAGCACGCGCTCCAGGAGTCGCTGATAATTGCGGCGCGCGGCATCGCGGGCGGTGGGAGTGCGGCGGTCGCTGCTGGGGGTTAGCTCAAGGAACTGCGGACGGGCCGCGCCCATCTTACGCGTGGCCAGACGCAGCGATTGCGCGCGCGGCTTTACTTCGACAACGGTGCGCACCAGGCTGCGCTCGTCACTCCAAAGCTCCAGAAGGCAGCGGCCGTGGGACTCGTCGACGGAGTAGCGCGCGGTACGCATGTCGAAGAGTACGCGGCCGTCTTCAAGCAAAGCCGCGGCGGGATGCGCGGCCAGATAGGACTCGATGATCTTCGCCAGCTCCGTGGGCGATGCGGTTTTAGCTTCGGTTTCTTCGCGATGTGTGGCGGCGCCGACGTGCATGGCGTTCCCTTACCACGCCAAGCGTTGGCGCAGATTGGTGATGTGGGCGACATGATGACGCGAGTGCCATTCGTAGATGGCAAGGTTGGTAGCGAGGGACGTGCGCCCGCGTTCGGGATGAGCGAAGCCCTTTTGGAAATCTTCTTCCGACATGGATTCGAGGAGGACCACCCAGCGGGCGTGCAGCGCATCAATAAAGACCAGCGAGCCGTCGATGGGCAGGAGCGAGTCGGGCAGGCGCGCCCACGCTGCCTCGTCGTAAGGCTTGATCGTTGGACAATCCTCCGTGAGAGCGAGCTTGAAACGAATGAAGGAGTTGGCGTGACTGTCGGCGAAGTGATGCGCCACCTGGCGGACAGTCCAGCCGCCGTCGCGATAGGGGGTGTCGAGCTGAGCCTCGCTGAGGCCCGCGACCGCGGTGCGAAGGCGCTCGGGAAGCAGACGCAGAGTTTCAATGTGCGCGGCACGAATGCCAGGCGTGCTGGTATCGGGCGGACGGAAACGCCCCACGGGATAGCGAAGATCGTCCTGATCGGTCATGGCAGAAACCTTAACATGCCGTGAGCTTTGAGCCTAACGCGATCAGGAAGAAAGACACAACGGCTGCTGCCCACGCGGAGGGGGAAAGCAGCGCGAAAAGCGGCGCTTACGCGTGGTGACCGTGGTGGTGATGATGGTGGTGGTGATGATGGGATCCAGCGGCGAACGCGGGACTTGCAAACACCATCAATAGCAGCGCTGTTGCAAGCAGTTTCTTCATAGGAAAAATCCTAGCATGCAGGGATTGGCAGGCGGAAGCGCACGACCGCAGCAGGTATCAACAAAAGTAACGTGCGGATGCGGGCCTCCGGCCTGTCTGATAGGAAAGACGCCGTTGGCGTAGACTTGGATTACGATGATGCGGCCTGAAACTTCCCCAAACCTGAGCCATCGGCGCTACTTTTTCGAGAAATTCGGCATCACGGAGAGCCTGCTGGAGCGCTGCCTTGGCGAAGCATTGGGCGCCGGCGGCGACTACGCGGACCTTTACTTCGAATCGGTTACAGCCACGGCGCTGGGCGTTGACGAGCAGATTGTGAAATCGGCGAGCCAGGGCACGAGCGCCGGGTGCGGCATCCGCGTGCTCAGCGGGGAGCGGACCGGCTACGCGTATACCGACAACCTGAATCCGGAACGGCTGCTGCATGCGGCGCGGACCGCGGCGCTGATCGCGTCTGGACCGGCGAAGCAGACGGTGCAGGGGTTTACGGAAACGCGGACAGCAGATCTGTATCCGGTTCCGCTGGGCGGCTACGACCTGGATTTGGCGGCGCGGCTGGAACTGATTTTGCGCGCGGATCGCGCAGCACGAGCCTACGACAACCGCGTTTTGCAGGTGCGCGCCAGCTACAGCGAAGAATTGCGGCGGATTTTGATTGCGGCGTCGGATGGTGCGTTTGCCAGCGATACGCAGCCGCTTTGCCGGTTGAATGTATTTGTGATTGCCAAAGACGGCGCGGTAACGACGAAGGGGTCGGCAGGCGGCGGAGGGCGCGCCGGCCTCGAGCAATTTGTCGGATCGAAAAGTCCGGAACACCTGGCGCAGGAGGCGGCGCGCGGCGCGATTTTGCAACTGGGCGCGGTGGCTGCACCGGCTGGGGAAATGGAAGTGGTGCTGGGGCCGGGCTGGCCGGGAATTCTGCTGCACGAAGCCGTGGGACATGGATTGGAAGCCGATTTCAACCGCAAGGGGACCTCGGCGTTTACGGGATTGATCGGGCGGCAGGTGGCGAGCCCGAAGGTGACCGTGGTCGACAACGGAACCATGGCCGGGAGGCGCGGCAGCCTGAATGTGGACGACGAGGGATCGGCGACGCAGGAGACAGTGCTGATCGAGGGCGGCGTGCTCAAAGGTTATTTGTCAGACAAGCTCTCGGCGCGGCTGATGGGCATGCCAAACACCGGCTCGGGACGACGCGAGAGCTACCAGTCAATCCCCATGCCGCGCATGACGAATACCTACATGCTGGCCGGAGACGATGCGCCTGAAGATATTCTGCGCAGCGTGAAGCGCGGGCTCTACGCGGTGAACTTCGGCGGCGGGCAGGTGGACATCACGAATGGCAAATTCGTGTTTTCGGCGAGCGAAGCCTATCTCATCGAAGACGGCAAGGTGACGGCCCCGGTGCGCGACGCCACGCTGATCGGCAACGGACCCGAGGCGCTCAAATACGTGTCGATGGTTGGCAACGATTTAAAGCTCGATGAGGGCATCGGAACCTGCGGCAAGGATGGGCAGAGCGTGCCAGTGGGCGTGGGCATGCCGACCATCAAGCTGGACAAGATGACGGTGGGCGGAACGGGAAGGTAGCGCAAGCGCTGGAGCGCCGCGCTAGGTGTGCCGGTTGTACTCCAGGGGGCCGGCCATGATCATGCCACTCTTCTGGCGGCCGTGGATGTACCAGCAGCACCAGCCGGTTTCATGCGCATCGTTGCTGACTGCGGCCAGATCGGTGTAGCCAACGTTACCGAAGAGGTAAATCTTCTCTTCCCATTCATCGACGCGCAGCTCCTGTTCGGGGCTCTCGCACACCGACTTCACTTCATCGCGCTGGAAAGTCTTGATTTTTGCGGACTCGCCGGGCAGCAGAAGCATGGGCGCGTGCGGGGCGCGGAGCTCGGTCTTGAAGGCGGGAGCGGAAGGCAACTGCGCTTCGTCCGCAACGATGGCCATGCCTTCGACAAGAGAAACGATGCGAGCCGGCGAGCGGCCGCGGTTGGTGGCGACCACGGAAAAACCGTCAGTGACGCCGGACATGGGCTCGGCCGAGATGAGAATCCAGGGGCGCTCGGCCCGGGCCTGGTTTTCTGCGATAAGCAGCGTGGCTTTGGCGCTGTCGGCAGCGGCCTGAGCGGTGGTTTCGGCGTAGCGGGTTTGGCGCTCGATCTTGCGCAGCGTGGAGAGTCCGAGCAAGACACCCACGTACGCGATTAGCACGAGAAGCACCACGGTCAGCCATTTGATGCGTTCGGGCAGAGGCCACGAGCCGTAGCCAGGTGTGGGTGCGGGTGGGGGATTCGCGACGGTGATGTGCGGCTGCTGGTAATCGCAGGGGCCACTGGTGCAGCCTGGGATTGTGGAAGTGTCGGAAGGGGAGGGCGCGGCGGATGTGGCGGGAGATGTGGAAGCAGGCGCGGGGGTGGCTGGCTTGCCGGTCTGCGCCGGGCACGCTCCAGTCGCGAGCGCTAAAAAGAGCAGCGCAGCAGCCATGACCAGATGCTTCGAGGACATGGCGACAATGTAGCACAACGGGGTTGCCGAATTGCGCGGACGCGGCATTTCCAGGAGACGCTGTCGTGCATTGTCGAGTTCTTGCGCACTTTCGAACGGGCTACTACACACCCACCGGGAACGGCTTGGGGCTGGACTCATCGGGGCTGACACCTGTGCGCCAGCGCTCGAAGCGGCCCTGCAGCAGGCTCATCAGGCCCGTGTACCAATAGCCGAGCACAAACAGGATGAGGAATGGCGCGGTGAAGTAGTTGTGATTCATGAAGGTGTAGATGATCGCCGCAAGGAAATAAAAGCCGAGCAGCAACTCGATCCACGGGGTGAGTTTGAGACGTTTGCGGTACTTGGCGGCCTGGGATTTCTGGCCCTTCTTCGCCACGCGGTATTTGGGCGTGCGTACGAAGGCGCTCTTGATGCCGAAGATGGCTTCCATGACGGCCTTGGTATTGGTGACCGTGAGACCGATGCCAAGAGCCATGAGGAAAGGCAGATAGTAGAAGGTCTTTTTCCAGTCGTTGGGAAAAAGCTCACGCTGGCTCATGACGTAAAAGACCGCGATGGAGAAGGTAGACGCGGTAAAGAGAGGCACGTCGATGAGCAGCATCTGGAACCAGCCCTGGTAGAAGCGGCAGATCATGGCGGGAATGAGCAGCGCCGACATGACGACCATGAGCGGATAACTGAGATTGGCCGTAAGGTGATAGACGCTCTCGACTTTGTTGCGCCAGGAGGTGTTGGAGCGGAAGACCTTGGGCAGAATCTTGATGCTGGTCTGGATGAGCCCCTTGGCCCAGCGCGCTTGCTGGGTCTTGAAGGCGGTCATTTCAATAGGCAGCTCGGAGGGGCATTCCACCTCGGGCAGGTATTTGAACTTCCAGCCCGCCATCTGCGAGCGGTAGCTGAGGTCGGTGTCTTCCGTGAGCGTGTCGTGCTGCCAACCGCCGCCGTCGGTAATGGCCTGGCGGCGCCACATGCCGGCTGTGCCGTTGAAGTTGAAGTACTCGCCGGAGCGCGCGCGGGCGCCGTGCTCTAAAACAAAATGCCCGTCGAGCAGGATGGCCTCAATCTGGGTCAACATGCTGTAGTTGCGGTTGAGGTGCGTCCAGCGGGTCTGCACCATGCCGATCTCGGGCTGGGCGAAGTGGTGGACGACCTTCATGATCCAGTCAGGCGGAGGCATAAAGTCCGCATCGAAAATAGCGATGAACTCGCCTTTGGCCACCTTCAGGCCGGCATCGAGCGCCCCGGCCTTGAAACCGTGACGGTTGGTGCGGTGAATGTAGACGATGGGATGGCCGAGGGCGGCATAGCGGTCGACGATGGCGGAGGCGACGGCCGTGGTTTCGTCGGTGGAGTCGTCGAGGACCTGAATTTCGAGCTTGTCGCGCGGGTACTCCATGGCACAGACGGCCTCAATGAGGCGATCAATGACGAATTGCTCGTTGAAGATGGGCAGTTGGACCGTGATGCGCGGCAGCTCCGCGAAATGCCGCGGCGGGTTGGGGTCGTAGTTCTTCTTGTACTTGAAATACTGGTAACACATCGTATAGCGGTGCACGCCATAGAAGGAGAGCAGAATCATCACTGCGAAATACGGCAGCAGCATGCAGGCGTCGAAGAGATTCCAGTGGTAAAGGCCCTTGAAGGTCTGATCGGCGTACTGCATTTTGAGGTAGTGACGCAGGGTGTTTTGGGGGGCGAAGGCGAGGAATGCGGAGATCTCCCGGATCAGCCCCCCGAGCGGGCCGGCGGCAGCAAGCTCGAGAGTGGAGAACGCGGCGATCAGATCGTGAGCCTCCGCAAAAGGATAAGCTTCATTGTACGCGAACGGCGCGGACGTAAGTGATGGCTGGCCGGCGCCGCATTTTGATCGCTTTCGGGGCGGCGGAGGCAAAAACCGCGGCTATGGCATTAAAATACCTTCACCCGGGTCGGTAAGCATCTTTTCGCATCAAAATCGACAAGCAAGGTTTACGCAATGGACGCATCCAGGGAATTGAACGAGGGCGTTCTTCCTCAGGCCGTGGTCGCGCCGCTCACACGCGCAGCGATCTTCCTGGTGGTGTGCGTTCGCCCGGGAGAGGAAAATTACGCGCTTCTGCGCAGCTTCTGCGCGGGTCTTTCTGGATTGATACGTGCTGTCGAATTTCGCGACATTGAGGCGGGACTTTCCTGCGTGGTTGGATTCGGTTCCGATGCCTGGGACAACCTCTTTGGCGCGCCGCGCCCTGCCGAGCTGCACCCGTTTCGCGAGATACGCGCGGGCAACCGCCATGCGGTTTCCACGCCGGGCGACATCCTGTTCCACATTCGCGCCAAACGCATGGACATGTGTTTCGAGCTGGCGACCGAGATCATGAATGCGATCGGCGATGCGGTTGAGATTGCGGACGAGGTGCACGGATTTCGCTACTTCGACGATCGCGATTTGGTCGGGTTCGTCGATGGCACAGAAAATCCGCGCGGCAACGCGGTGCCTGAGGCGGCCATTCTCAGTTACGAAGATCCGGCCTTTGCCGGGGGCAGCTACGTGATCGTGCAGAAGTACCTGCACGATATGAAGGGGTGGAATGCTCTTCCCGTGGAGGCACAGGAGCACATCATTGGCCGCAAGAAGCTCTCCGACGTGGAATTGAGCGATGCTGAAAAGCCGTCTTCAGCGCACAATGCGCTGACCAACATCGTGGAGAACGGGAAGCAATTGCAAATACTCAGGGATAACATGCCCTTTGGCCGGCCCGGCCACGGCGAGTTCGGCACCTACTTCATCGGCTATTGCCGCACGCCGCGGGTCACGGAAACCATGCTCGAAAACATGTTCGTTGGCCGTCCTCCGGGCAATTATGACCGGCTGCTCGATTTCAGCCGCGCTGTTACCGGCAGCTTGTTTTTCGTGCCTTCGGCAACGTTTCTCGACAATCTCGGCGCGGCCGCACCGGAATCCGCAGCTTCCGCATCAAATTCGGTGCCGGCCGCGATTGCGCAGGAAACCTCATTGGGAACAGGATCAAGCAATTTTGGATCACTCAAGATTGGATCGCTGAAGGGAGAGAAGAATGAATAACCTCCATCGTGAATTGGCGCCCATCTCTGACGCCGCATGGTCGGAGATCGAGGAAGAGTCGACCAGAACGCTGAAGCGCTATCTGGCCGGACGGCGGCTTGTGGACGTTCCCGCAGCGGCGGGAGTTGCCCTGCCCGCAGTTGCGACGGGGCATCTCAAGCCGATCACTGCTCCTGCAAAGGGCATCATCGCCCACCAGCGGGAGGCGAAGCGTCTCGTGGAGTTGCGTGTGCCGTTTGATCTTTCCCGCCAGGCCATCGACGACGTGGAGCGTGGATCGGAGGACTCCGATTGGCAGGCCGTGAAAGACGCGGCGAAGATTCTGGCCTTCGCTGAAGACCGCGCCATCTTTCAGGGTTATAAAGAAGCGGATATCCAGGGCGTTCGCGAAGGCACGAGCAATCCTATCGCCACGCTGCCGGCGGATATTCGCGATTACCCCGACGCGGTGGCACACGCGTTGAGCCAGCTGCGCCTGGTCGGCGTGAATGGGCCGTATTCCGTTCTGCTGGGAGCGGGCGAGTATACGGCGCTTGCCGAGACCCGCGATCATGGCTATCCGGTTCTCGAACACATCAAGCGCATCGTGGACGGCAACATTGTGTGGGCGCCGGCGATTGAAGGTGCGGTGGTTTTGACCACGCGCGGCGGCGATTTTGAGCTCGATATCGGCCAGGATACTTCCATCGGCTATCTCAGCCATACCGATACCATCGTGCGCCTTTACCTCCAGGAGACATTCACCTTCCGCGTCCTGACCAGCGAAGCGTCAGTGGTGTTATCGCCGCCGAAAAAGACGAAGTAGGAACTGCGCGGGAGTGATCCGGTTCGCGGGATTTCAAGAGGGTGGCGGCCGGGGACGCGACTTGAGCGTGAGATCCGGCACGCCGCGACTACCGCGGCGCAGGTCGGCCGCCTGAACTGAACTCGATGACTTACGACGACCTCTGCCTTCTCGTTGACTACAACTACTGGGCGCGCGACCGGCTTCTCGAGGCCGTAGCCGGGCTTCCACCGAAACAATTCAGGCAGCCGCTGGGCAATAGCTTCAGTTCCATACGCGACACCATCGCACACATCTGCGATGCAGAGTCCATTTGGCTAAAGCGATGGCGCGGCGAGCAGCCGCAGGGGTTTCAATCTCCGGATCGCGTGGCTGATCTTGCCGCAGCGCGTGAGGAGTGGGCCGGACTGGAACGCGAAATGCGCGAGACGCTCGCAACGCTGGGGCCGGAAGGCGTCGAGCGCACGATCGAGTACAAGGATTTCCGTGGCGCGGCACGATCAGATGTGTTCTGGCAGATGTTGCAACACGTGGTCAATCACGGGAGCTATCATCGCGGACAAGTGACGACGATGCTGCGGCAGTTGGGCGCAGCACCGCCGAAGTACATGGACCTGATCGTGTTTTACAGGGAGAAGCAACATGGCGCGTAGCCGCGGAACACACCTGAGACGCCGGCCTTTTGAAGGGCTGCGGGCGATATTACTTCCTTTCGCTCAACACTTAACTCCTGGAGTCTCCGGCGGTCGTTATCTATTGCCAGCTTTTGGGGTCAATTGGGAGCTACGCTTGATCCAAACGCATGGAATGCGAAGAATGGCCTCTGTTGAGTCGGTGCAAGCCTATAGCCCTTGAATTGAGCGGGTTGGCACGTCCGCGCAACCACACTCCCTGTCGGTCCTCTCCAGAGCCTGCAGAATCAGATTGAAAGTCGTCGCTGCCATCGAATAGCATGCACAATACTGTTCTGAGCTGATCAACAACTACGATCAACCGTTCCGCATCGATGCGCGCTGCAATCAGGCCAAGCCATCCACTACACGAACGAGAAAGGCACATCCCCATGCTTGTCACAATGTTTCGCCTCAAGGCAAGTCCGCCTCGCGGCCATCGCCGCATTCGCTGCCGTCGCCGCTGTCAGCTGCGTCGCACTTCAAGCCCAAACCGGCTTCCCTGCAGAGGTTCTTTCCACTCACCCCATCGCCTTCTACCGGCTCGACTCCACCACGGGACAAAGCCAGGTCGGAGCCACCACTTACAAGGTAAGCGGCTCTGCCGGCATTGCCGACTCCGGAGCGCCTGTCCCCACCGCGAGTGACAGCTACCTGAGACTCGACGGACAAACTGCATTCATCACGACAACTCAAATCGGTGGAATCGGCGCCGCCGGAAGCATCATGGCCTGGGTGAACCTGGCTGAATTGCCCTCGAAGGCCGGCCGCCTTTTCTACGTCGCCGGCGAGTCTCAGGTTGGCAACGATTTCGACTTGCAAATCGACACCGACAATGGCGTGAAGTTCTGGACCGCCGCTGGTGGCCATATTTCCTACATGCCCTCACCGGGTTCGCTGATCGGCCACTGGCATCAGATTGTTGTCACGCTCGACACGACCACGCAGGTCCGCGCGATTTACTGGGACGGCAAGTCCGTCGCCACCGATAAAGGCGGAGGCCAGGCGGGCAAGAACTCTGTTTTCACCATCGGCGCAACTCCCACTTTCACCGGCCGATTTTTTTCGGGCAGCATCGACGAAGTAGCCCTCTGGAATCGCGCCCTCAAGCCCACGGAGGTCGCGGCCATCTATGCCGCCGCCGGCCACGTCGGATCTCCCGCTTCCGCGAGCGCACCGGCAGCAACTGCCTCCGGTCCCACAGCAACTTCAGGCCCCTTCGCCACCAAGGCTACGGTCGAGATCGAAGATGCACATGGTCCCGTCCAACTCAAGCGCGACGAACAGATCGCCTACATGTTTCTGTCCGCTATTGAAGAGATCGAGCACGAATGCCAGCTTGACATTCAGCACGCTTGCCCGTTGGATCAGCTTCTGTCAGGCGCGTACCCAAAACGCGGCGGCATCGAGCACTTGAAGTTCGACCCCAATAAGGCCGACCCCAATTACACGTACACGCTCGCCGTGAACGGAATGGCTTGGGAAGCCCACGCCACTGCCAAAAAGCCGGGAATGAAAGGCTTCTGCTTTATGTCAAGAACCATTGGCACCACGACCGTTACGTACAGCAACTCTGGACCAGCCGGCTGGACCAGCACGGAAGTGGGCAACCGTGGAATGTCAGGCGATTCCTTCGCAACTCAATAACTATGAGTTTGATCGGCGTCAGGGCCCCCAAAATTCCCGGGGGCCCGGGCGATTGCTGTTCATAGGTGGTGTGTAGAACCACTTTTGGGAGCCGGGACTTCGCTCATCCCGCGGAGATCGGTCTCATCGGCTTAGTTCACTCTCTTCGCGATATACAAGTCGGGCGCGGCATTGGGATCGTCGTCTCCCAACAGCACGAGCGCGGCCTTGCGGCACGCAGAATTCAAGAAGTAGTGGCCAGAGACGGGCCCTACCGGTGTTGCCCCGCCGACCATTCGGCCTTTCGGAGGGCCGCAAGCAATACCACTTCGCTGCGCACAACAGCACAAGCGCGGCTTTAAGATTTGCGGGATTACAAAAAGTGGTGGCCAGAGACGGGATTGAACCGCCGACGCCGGCCTTTCGGAGGGCCGCGAGCGATACCACTTCGCTGCGCTCAAAGGCGAGAGCGCGGCTTCAAACTATTGGGATTACAAAAAGTGGTGGCCAGAGACGGGATTGAACCGCCGACGCCGGCCTTTTCAGGGCCGCGCTCTACCACTGAGCTATCTGGCCTCAGTCGCGACAAAAAGTTGCATGAATCTGCGCGGATTCCGGTGCTGCCGGTCAGGCATTTCCGGGTGAGGTGGGATTTTACCCTTGCCGTGCACTCAAAACAACCAGACCCAGTATACCAATCCCGAATGTGGCGGCCAAATCCCGCGGGCTCCCGCCAAGTTCGCGGCGCTGGACTACACTGGAAGGCAATTATGCGAAGCCGGATTGGATTTTTCTGCCTTATCGGGGGAGCAGGAGTTGTGCTGGCAGGGTGCGGCCCGAGGCCCAACAGTCAAGGCACGTTTACCAAGGCTGAAGCACGAACCGCGCTGATCTACGAAGCCAATCTGCACCAGGGACCAGAGGCGCTGCGCGCATTCCTGGAAGATTTTCCCAAGGGCGCGGATCTGCACGTGCATCTTTCCGGCGCGGTGTACGCCGAGACCCTGATCCGCGATGCCGCCGAGGACGGAGCGTGCGTGGATCCGGTGGCGCTTTCGCTCGCCAAGCCGCCCTGCACCGGCAAACTGATTCCGGCAAAAACATTCTCGGGCAACATCGACAGGAAGACCCAATTGCTCTATGACAAGATGATCGATTCGCTGTCGATTCGCAGCTTTGTGCCTACAGATAGATGGAGCGAACACGACCAGTTCTTCGCCGTTTTCGACCGCACCGGCGGACTAAGAGATCACAATGGCGAGTGGGTCGATGAGGTGGCGAGTCGCGCCGCGGAGCAGAACCAGCAGTACCTTGAGCTGATGGTGACGCCGCCCTTCAGCCATGCCACGCAAATCGCACAGGCCATCGGCTGGAGCCCGCAATTGGCCGAGGCCGATCCGCAGGCGTTCGCGCAGTTCCGGCAGCAGCTGCTGGACAAGGGATTGCGCGACGAGGTTGCCGCCGACCGCGAAGAAGTGCGCGCAGCCGAAGCCGAGCGCAAGCAATTGGAGCACTGCGGCGCCAGTCGGGGGGCCGCGGCGCCGCAGGCCGCGCCAGCTTGCCAGGTCGAGGTTCGCTACATCTGGCAGGTGCTGCGCGACTTTCCGCCCGAGCAGGTTTTCGCGCAAACACTGTTGGGCTTCGAGACCGCAGAAGCCTCGATCGACGCGAAGGATGACACGTGGGTCGGCATCAACTTTGTGCGGCCGGAAGACGACTACGTGGCCATGCGCGATTACACCATGCAGATGAAGATGATCGGCTTCCTGCATTCGCTGTATCCCAACGTCCACATTTCCCTGCACGCGGGCGAACTGGCGCCGGGGCTTGTGCCGGCGGAGGGATTGCGCTTCCACATTCGCCAGGCGGTGGAGCTGGCCCACGCGGAGCGGATCGGCCACGGCGTGGACGTGATGTATGAGGACCGGGCGCGGGATCTGCTGACGGAAATGGTCGACCGGCACGTGATGGTCGAAATCAACCTGAGCTCGAATGAGGCGATATTGGGCGTGGCGGGAGACGCGCATCCGTTCCCCGTGTATCACGCGGTGCATGTGCCGGTGGCGCTCTCGACCGACGACGAGGGCGTGAGCCGGATCGACCTGACGCACGAATACGTGCGCGCGGCGATCGATTACGGACTGACTTACAGGGACCTGAAGCAACTGGCGCGGACGGGGATGGAACACAGCTTTCTGCCAGGCGCGAGCTTGTGGGCCAAACCGGACGATTTTCGGTCTGTGGTTGGCGCTTGCAGGACCGAATTCGACGGAA
Source organism: uncultured Acidobacteriota bacterium (assembly GCA_963713675.1). Classification (GTDB taxonomy): domain Bacteria; phylum Acidobacteriota; class Terriglobia; order Terriglobales; family Acidobacteriaceae; genus Telmatobacter. The sequence continues at coordinate 90,284 of CAVQMV010000031.1, read as the reverse complement.
AGACTCCTGCCACTTGCGACGATTTCCTCCGCGGAAGCGAGAAGGCCGCGGCTCAGTGGGAGCTGGAGCGGCGCTTCAGCGCGTTTGAAGCGAAGTTTCAGGGACCTGGATTCGACCGCCTGCTGCATGGACAATGAGCGTCGCTCGGGTCGCGCAGTGCTTCAAAAAGAATTCTCCAGATGAGCGCAACTTTACCTCGCGCGCGTGGTTAACACTAGGATGCCCCTGTCCTGCCCGCGGGATCTCTTTCCCGCGGTAAGGAGGTCCCCCGTGAACAAGCGGTCTCGCAGCCTTTGCTGCGCCCTTGCGCTCGCCCTCGGCGTCACCGTCTTCATCAATGGTTGCGGCTCCTCGATCGGTGGAAGTGGAAACTCTACGCCACCACAACAGCAGCAACCCTCAGTCACCGTCTCGGGCGCCAGCCAGGTACGGTTGGGAAGCACAGACAGCTTTACCGTTACGGTCAGCAATCTTGCGAATACTTCAGTGAATTGGCAGGTCAATGGCGTTGCGGGCGGCAACAGTACTGTAGGCACAATCAACTCCGCGGGCGTTTACACGCCTCCGGCGACCATCCCGGCAACCAACACCGTGAATGTAACTGCTGTGAGCGTGGCATCGCCGTCGGTTTCGGGCTCCGCGCCGGTAAGCATTCTTAACCCGATTCCGTCGGTCGCAACGGCCGAGGCATCACCGGTCTCCGGAACCAGCTACATGCTCGAAGTGGACGGCGCCAGCTTTGTGAATGGCGCCCAAGTCCAGGCGGGTGGGACCAATGTGGCGACGACGTTCGTATCTTCGACCGAACTGGAAGCCACCGTCACCATTCCCACCGGCACGAACGCGCTGAGCGTCAACGTCACGAATCCGAGCCCCGGCGCGGCGGCTTCGAACGCTGTGAATGCAGCCGTTTATGTGACGACGGTAGCCACGGCGGCGCGGCTGCTCGATCAGGCCACGTTCGGGCCTTCGCTGGCCACCATCCGGCAGGTGCAGTCAACGGGCGTAGATGCCTGGATCACTCAGCAGTTCAGCACGCCTGACACGCCGCTTGCGAATATCCCAACACCCTTACCGGCGCTGTGTCTGGCTGCGAATACGCCCACCAACTGCGAAGAGTCGGAGTGGTGGCAAACGGTGCTCACAGGGCCCGACCAACTGCGCCAGCGAGTGGCGTTTGCCCTGAGTGAAATCTTCGTGATCTCAAGCGACACCGACAACGCCACGACCATTACCTACTACCACAACACGCTGGCGCAGGATGCATTTACGAATTTCTATACCATCATGCACGACGTATCGGTGTCGCCGGGCATGGGCGCGTACCTGAACATGCTGGACAGCGCCAAGGCCCCGGCCGGCGAAATCCCCAATGAGAATTACGCGCGCGAACTGATGCAATTGTTCACCATCGGTCTGAACATGCTCAATGACGATGGCTCTTTGCAGCTTGACGGCAGCGGGAATCCGATTCCTACTTACACGCAAAATCAAGTTCAGGAGTTTGCCGCCGCTTACACCGGCTGGACTTTCGCGACTGCAAGCGGCGGCGTACCCACCAAATTTCCCAACACCACGGCGAATTACCTGGCGCCGATGGTAGCCGTCGAGAGCGCGCATGACATGACGACGAAGACGCTCCTGAATGGCACGGTGTTGCCCGCGGGGCAAACCGCCGAAGAGGACCTGCAAGGCGCGCTGACAAATATCTTCGACCATCCCAACGTGGGGCCGTTCGTGTGCCAGCAACTCATCCAGCACCTGGTCACCAGCACGCCGAGCCCCGCCTACGTTGCGCGCATCTCTGCGGTCTTCGCCAACAATGGCAGTGGCGTGCGCGGCGACATGCAGGCTGTGATCCGCGCCATTCTGGAAGACTCCGAAGCAAGAGCCGGCGACACCGACCCGACCTACGACGGCGGGCATCTGCGGGAACCGATGCTGTGGATGACAAATTACCTGCGCGCCGTGGGATTTACCAACACCGACGCGAACGGGTCGTATTTTTCGCTGTCGAATTACTCCAACAACCTGAATGAGCGCCCTTATCGCTCGGGGAGCGTCTTCAACTTCTTCCCTCCGAGCTATGTGGTCCCGGGGACAACGCTGAATGCGCCGGAGTTCGATTTAGAGAATACCGCGTCGGCGATCCTGCGCCTTTCGCTTGCCGATAGCCTGGTGAACAACAAAATCACCAGCTTCAGCATCGATTTGAGCGCCACCAGTCCCCTGGGACAGCTTGCGGCCAGCAGCCCCGGCCAGATGGTCGACATGCTGGGCACAATCTTCATGCACGGGCAGATGCCGAGCGACATGCGGAGCGAGATTTTGAGCGCAATCGACGGCCTGGGAACGGCGCAGCAGGTACGCGTGGCCACCTTTCCTGGTGATCACGTCGTCGCAATACAAGGTCATGCACTAGAACCGGGTGTCGGAGCGGGTCCGATTCCTGTAGGAGAGACGCCATGCGGACAAACCGGAGAACCTTCATCAGTTGCGCAAGCCTTGCCGCCGCCGGCAATGTTCTGGGCCTGCGCCCGTTTGGAGCGCTCAACGCTCTGGCACAAAGCTCCGGCGGCTACAAGGCGCTGGTGTGCGTATTTCTGTTTGGCGGCAACGATGCCAACAACACGCTGATTCCGTTCGATGCCACCGGTTATGGACAGTACTCCTCCTTGCGCGGCGATCTGGCGCTGGCACAGAGTTCGCTGTTGCCTCTTACCCCCGCGCCCAATTTCGCGTTGCACTCCGAGCCTGCCCGACATTCAAACGCTCTTCAATAGCAGCAATGCGGCTTTCGTGGCCAACGTGGGCACTCTGGTGCAACCGTTAACGCGCGCGCAATACCAGGCTGGGCAAACCGCTCCCACAAATCTGTTTTCGCATCCCGACCAGCAACTGGAGTGGCAGAATGCAGCACAAAGCGCGGCAACTCCCACTGGCTGGGCCGGCCGCATGGCCGATGTGCTGGGAGCGAGCTACAACTCGGGCGCTTCCATCCCCATGATCACTTCAGTGGCCGGAGATACGTTGTTCTGCAACGGCATTTCGACCACGCCTGTCTCCGTGTCGCCTGGCAATTTGGGCGAAGCCAGTTGCTCTGAAGGCTCGGAGTGCAACGCGCGCCAGCTTACCGCGCAGGCGCTGCTCACGCTCGACACCGGCATCTCTCTGGTGCAGGCCGACGATTCCATCACCACCAACGCCTACGCTTATGCCAAAACGCTTGCTGACGCGGTGCAATCCATTACACCGCTGAAAACGGTGTTCCCGGCGAATAACGGGCTGGGCGCGCAGCTGCAGCAGATTGCCCAGATCATTCAGGTTCGCTCCGCACTTAATGTGCAGCGCCAGATCTTCTTTGCCGGCATCGGCAACTTCGACACGCACGCCGACCAGCTGGGGCTGCAAAGCACGTTGCTGGCGGAGATTTCCCCGGCCCTCGCCGCTTTTTATAACGCCACCGTGGAGTTGAACGTGGCCAGCGAGGTGACCACTTTTACCATGTCGGACTTCAGCCGCACTTTCCAGCCGAATTCAAACAACGGCAGCGATCATGCGTGGGGATCGCACCACATCGTGATTGGCGGCGCGGTCAAAGGCGGACAAATCTATGGCACCTATCCAACTTTGGCGCTGGGCGGCCCGGATGATTCAGACTCGAACGGGCGCTGGGTTCCGACCACGGCCAGCTCGCAGTATGCGGCCACCCTTGCGCAGTGGTTCGGCGTTAGTGTGGGAGAACTGCCTGCGGTGCTGCCGTCGATTGGAAACTTCAGCACCAACAATCTCGGATTTGTTTAGAGTTCGGCCTTAAATATTTATTCGGTAACTAAATATTGCGTCCCCACCCATCCTTTTCCGCGCACTTTGCGGAAAAGGATGGGTAATTACGCCACCGCTTAAAGACAAAATCAACAACACCCGTTCAATTCGTCTCAAGTCTCCCACTGCGGAGTTACACTCTGCTGCATGGACAACGAGCGGATTCGCGAAATCTGTCTCAAGCTGCCGCACGCTGCGGAGACCCTGAATTGGGGCCACCACCTCGTCTACTGGGCGGGCGATCGCGACATTGGCGGAAAGATGTTTGCGATGACCGACCTGGACGGCACGGGGACCGGCGTGTTGTGGTTTCATTGCGGGGCGGAGCGGTTTCACGAACTGCTGGAGCGCGAGGGGATTCTTCCGGCGCCGCACCTGGCGCGCGCATATTGGGTGGCCGTCGAGCGCTGGGACGTGTTGCGGCCGCGGGAGATTGAAGACGAGCTGCGCCGGGCGCATGCACTGATTTACGAAAAGCTCCCCAAGAAGACGAAGGCCGTGCTGGCCCTGCCAGAGAAAGAGCGCGCGAAGGTGATTCGCGAGCGCAAGAAAACAGTGGCGGCCAGGGAAAAGGCAAAGCGCCGCTGAGCGCCTGGAATGACGAATTGAACTTTGCCGCACGGCTTTTCGTAGAAGATATCAACTGCTCTCATGCGGGCATTCGTTCGCGAGGACGTGAGGCGATGACCAAATTCCTACTGTTTTGCATTCTTCTAATCTTGTGCTGGCCACTGGCGCTGCTGGCCCTGGTGCTCTATCCATTTGTTTGGCTCGTGCTGTTGCCGTTCCGCGTGGTCGGTATCGCCGTGGGCGGAGTGCTGGAGCTGGTGAAATCCATCATCCTGCTGCCGGCACGCGTGCTGCTCGCAGTTTGAGGCGGCGAGACGTCTCGACATCCCCTCTGACAATGCTTTACGGCAAAACCAGAGTTACAGTGCGTGTCTGGCTTGATTCCGGGTCGCCGCTCCCTGTCGGTCGCGTCGACTTGATCGCTGCGGCTTCGGTGTACATCGACTCTGGTTTTGCGATAGCGTGAGCCTATGGCGTTCGCGCTGAATCTTGACGGCAAAGTTGCGCTCGTGACCGGCGGGTCGCGAGGCATTGGCGCGGAGACTGTGCGCCTGTTGCGCGCGGCCGGGGCACGCGTGGCCTTCAGCTACCGGAAGGCGCAGGAACAGGCCGACGCGCTGGTAGCAGAGTGCGGCGGGACGGGCGCGGCGGGTGAGCCGCTGTGCGTGGCTATTGAACAGGAGCTGAGTTCGCCGGCCGATGGGCGGAAGCTCGTCGAGAGTGCCGTGACGGCGATGGGCCGGCTGGATATTCTGGTGGCCAATCACGGCGTGTGGGAGGCCGAGGACATGCCCATTGCGCAAATGGACGAAGCGCAGTGGCGGCACACGCTGGCGGTGAACCTGGACGCGGTCTTCGGGCTGGTGCAGGCAGCGGTTGGCATTGCATGCAGCAGTCCCTTGGACAAGAGCGGAGTCAGGGGTCACATTGTGCTGGTCAGCTCCACCGCCGGTCAGCGCGGCGAGGCGTACCATGCCGACTATGCCGTGACGAAAGGCGCGCTGATCAGTCTTACCAAAAGCCTCTCGACTGAGTTGGCGCCCCAGGGGATCATGGTGAATTGCGTCGCGCCGGGGTGGGTGGCCACGGACATGTCGAAAGCCACGTTGGCCGATCCGGCGGCGGGCGAGAAGATTGCCGTGGCGATTCCCCTGGGACGCGTGGCAAGCCCGCGGGAGATTGCGGGCCCGATTGTTTTTCTTTGCACGCCGCTGGCCGGATTTATCTCGGGCGAAGTGCTGAACGTGAACGGTGGAGCGTTGCTGGTGGGATGAATGAAGCTGACGGCGGATAGCTGCTACGAGGGGACGATGAGATTCGGGAAACTGGCAACGATGGTGATCGCGGCAGCAGCGCTGATGGCGCCGCATGCGATGCGGGCGCAGACGCAAGCGACTGACGACGCGGCGCAAAAGAACGCGCAGCAGGCGCGGGAAAAGCTGGACGCCATGGTGAAGGCGCTGGGCGGGCAGGCGTGGCTCGACATGAAGAATGAGATGCAGCAGGGACACATTGCCGCGTTCTTCCAGGGCAATCCCGACCTGGGAACCGAGGACCTCTTCGAATTCCACGAGTGGCCCGATCATGACCGCATTGAAGTGACCAAGCACCGCGACGTGGTGGAGTTTTTTGTGGGCCGGCAGGGCTGGGAAGTGACCTACCGCGGCAAGAAGCCGCAGGACAAGGACATCGTAGACGACTTTCTACGGCGTCGCGACCACTCCATCGAGATAGCAGTAAAGGTATGGCTCAAGGATCCGAACACGATCCTTCTCTACGAGGGCGAGCACATGGTCGAGCGCCATCTGGCGGAACAGGTGACGCTGATTTCGCCCGAGAACGAGGCCATCACCATCCTCATGGACGAGCAGACCCATCTGCCTCTCGCGCGCACATTCCAGTGGCGCGATCCGGTGTACCACGACAAGAACACCGACACCGAAGAGTACGACGACTATCACGTCATGGACGGTTTCCCTACCCCGTTCACCGTCACGCGGCTCAAGAATGGCGACACCGTCCGCCAGTTCTACGTGACGCACGTGACCTATAACCAGAATCTGCCCGCGGAATTCTGGGATCCGGATGCCGAGGCGCGCAAGGTGAAGCGGTAGAAGTGGACGTTCAGTTCGCGAGGTGACCGCCGCAGAGTTTGACGGCCTGCTTCACATTGCTGGCGAAACGATTCGCGGAATCGATATCGGTGAATGGAAACGCGTTGTAAACGGAGGGCCGCCGTACGATGATCGCCGTCACTGGCGGAGTGGTCGAGGTGACGACGTTGGTATGGCCTTGTGATGCGTTCTCCTGCGTTAATAACTGGCTCTCCGGCTCGAAGACGACGCTCGTCACGGCGGGCAGGACAAACCAAGAGTCTTTGTCCTTCGTGCCCACGCCGGCCTGCCACACCCTGAAGTGGTAAGAGACGCGACATTGGGCCGAGTCGACGACGACGTTGGTGAATTGCTTGACGTAGGCCTTCTGGGAGGTGCTGCCGCCGGTCTTGTTCTGGATATAGACGGTATAGTTCACGGTGCCGATACTGCTCAGTTCTTTTTGGATGGCGCTCATCGTATCTCGCAGCGACGCCGCATTGTTCGGGGCGACCCGAGGAGAAGGCGGCGGCGCTGCCCCGCCAGGCCCGATTGGCTGGGCTGTGCCAGGAATAACCTGCACCGGAGCCGTGCCGAGTGGAGGCGGAGCTGGAGATGCCTGGTGCGAGGTGAAATGCATACCAATAAACACCGCAACCAACAGGAAGGCCGAAACGGTCCCTGCAGCCCACGTCCATGATCGCGTGCCCCAGATGTGTCGCGGCGCTGGCGCCTTTTCGCGCATGTCTGCAGCTTCGGGAAATCTTCCCGCAGTGCCGATACCGCGGCTCGCCGGCATTCTTTCTTCTTGCGGCAGCACTGGCGATGCGCCCGGTTCCGTGCGCGCCAGCACGATCTTGATCGTTCCGGCGAGATTCTTGAGATGAGCCTCAAATGGCGGCGTCAGGGCATCGAGCCAGTGCACATTGCCGATGAAGTACTCGAGAGACTTGCCGGGAAGCACGTCCTCCATGCGCAATGGCAGGATCGCGACGCCATGATTGACGGCCCGTTCGATCTCGCGGCGAATCTGCGGACGAGGCATTGGCGTTGGCCGTGAAAACCAGCACCATAATCCGGCATTCTTCGATGGCGTCAATAATGGCCTCGCCATATTCCCTGCTGGCAAGCACGTCACGCGGAGCGATCCAGCACCGGATGCCGTTCGACTCCAGCATGGCGCAGACCGCGTCAGCGGTGGCCTTGTCCTTCGCGGAATGGCTGATGAAGACGTCGTGCGCCATGAGTCTGTCCAATCGATTGTGGGGAACGGGGGAACAGCTAGCGATACTATAGCCCAATTGACCTGATGAGAAGCGAAGAATGAACGCGGCCGGCGCACGCGCCGAATCGCCGCTGAGGGCCGCCGCTCCCGCAAAATCATGCGCGCGCTTATTTATAATCCCAACGAGCACTAAACCGCCAAAAGAACCGTTCCCTAGGAGCCGCAGAATGACGCTGAACATCCAGGAAATCATGGATTTCCTGCCCCACCGCTACCCCTTTCTCCTGATCGACCGCGTGCTGGAGTTCGAACCCCAGAAGCGCATCGTCGCCATCAAGAACGTGACCATGAACGAATTGTTTTTCCAGGGCCACTTTCCCGGCGCGCCGCTTATGCCCGGCGTACTGATCGTTGAGGCGATGGCGCAAGCCGGCGCGGTACTGCTGCTTTCGGAGATGGAGGACCGGCATTCGAAGCTGGCGGTTTTCACAGGCATCGACGGAGCCAAATTCCGCCGCTCGGTGACGCCGGGCGATCAGCTCCGAATCGAAGTGGACGTGGTGAGCTTCCGCCCGCGCGCCGGCAAGATGGCGGGCAAGGCATTCGTGGACGGCAAGCTGGCCTGCGAGGCAGAGCTAACCTGCATGATCGTGCCGCGGGCGCAGGGAAAAAAGGCGGCAGATTCTTCCGCGGCAGCCACCGCATCGGAGACCGTGTGAGCATCCATCCCAGCGCGGTGATCGCAGAAGGCGCGCGGATCCCGGCATCCTGCACGGTTGGACCCTATTGCACCATTGGGCCGGAGGTGGAACTGGGCGAGGAGTGCAATCTCATCTCGCACGTTGTCATCGACGGCCGCACGCGCATCGGGGCGCGCAACACGTTTTATCCGTTTTGCTCCATCGGCGTGGCGCCGCAGGATCTGAAGTACAAGGGCGAGCCCACCGAAGCCGTAATTGGCGATGACAACACCATTCGCGAGTGCGTCACCATCAGCCGCGGCACGGTGGGCGGCGGCGGCGTGACCAGCCTGGGATCCGGCAATCTGCTGATGGCCTACGCGCACGTGGGCCACGACAGCCACGTGGGCAGCCGCTGCATTCTGGCGAACTCCGCCACGCTGGCCGGCCACGTAACCATAGAGGACGATGTGACGTTGGGCGCGTTTTGCCCAGTGCACCAGCACTGCGTGGTGGGCGCGCATGCCTTCGTTGGCGGGGGAACTATAGTTACTCAAGATGTCCTGCCGTTTTCGCTCACTTCTTCGCGGCGCGAAAACCGGGCCTTCGGGATCAACAAAGTCGGCCTGGAGCGGAAGGGCTTCTCGCCGGAACGGCTGCAACGGCTGCAGAAGGCGTACCGGTACTTGCTCGCCGCCAAACTGAACACTACGCAGGCCGTCGAAAAAATGCGCGCGCTGATCGGCGAAGATGTCGCCGGCGAAGACGTGGCCCTGCTGGTGCGGTTCATCGAGCGCAGTGAGCGCGGAGTGATCAAGTAGGCGCTCACGCGCCTTTGCTTCTTGGATTGCTTTCTGTGAAGGAAGAGGGGCGGTTCCGGTTGCGGAGACTATTGCTATGAAGCTCGGCCTCATTGCCGGCAATGGCCGCTTTCCTTTCCTGCTGCTCGATGCGGCGCGGGCAGAGGGGTTGACGGTTGTGGTCGCGGCCATCAAGGAAGAGACCGACCCGGAGATTGACCGGCGCGCCGAAACCGACCCAGGTGTGACCGTGTACTGGCTTTCGCTGGGCGAGCTTTCGCGGCTGATCGAAACCTTCAAAAAGGAGGGCGTCGAAAAGGCCGTGATGGCGGGCCAGGTGAAACATAAACAAATCTTCTCAAGCATCCGGCCCGATTGGCGGCTGGCCAAGCTGCTGTTGAACCTGCGCACGCGCTCGACTGATGCGTTACTGGGCGCGGTAGCCAAAGTGCTCGGCGATGAAGGCATTGAATTGATCAGCTCGACTTCGTTTCTGGAGCCGTTGCTGGCCGAGGAAGGCGTGCTGACCGAGCGCGCGCCGGATGAAGACGAGCGCAAAAATATTGAATACGGCCTTGGCGTGGCCGGGGCGCTGGCCGGATTCGACATCGGGCAGACGGTGGTGGTGGCGGCGCAGGCGTGCGTGGCCGTGGAAGCCATGGAGGGCACCGACGCCACGATCGAGCGAGCGGGGAAGCTGATGGCCACCCTCGAATCGGAGGCGTCGACGCTCGAACGCCGATTGACCGTCGTCAAGTTGGCTAAACCCAAGCAGGACATGCGCTTCGACGTGCCGGTCATCGGACTGTCGACCGTGGAGACCATGCTCCGCGCTGGAGCAACCTGTCTGTCCATCGAAGCGGGAAAGACGCTGCTCTTCGACCGAGAAGCGATGCTCAAGCGAGCGAGTGACGCCGGCGTGACAATTGTGGCCGCGCGGCGGTGATATACAGGTGTCAGGGCTCAGGTTTCAGGTTTTAGCGATCGATTCCCCGGAGCCCACCGTTTTTCTGGCCCCTGAAACCTGACACCTCAACCCAGGAGGATTTTCGTGAATAAGCTTATTGTCATCGGACTATCCATCGCCGTTTTGACGGCGATTCCCTTCTTCGCTACTCGCGCGGCCGCTCAGGAAATGCCTGCCGTGGGCCAGGAAGCGCCCACCTTCACCCTGCCCTCGCAGGACGGCACTCCCGTCTCGCTCGATCAATACCGGGGCAAGTGGGTGGTGCTTTACTTCTACCCCAAGGACATGACCACCGGCTGCACCATCGAGGCGCACAAGTTCCAGGATGCGCTGCCCCAGTTCGATGCCAAGAATGCTGTGATTCTGGGTGTGAGCGTGGATACCGTCGACAGCCACAAGCAGTTTTGCACCAAGGATAGCCTGACCTTCCATCTGCTTGCGGACCCTGACCACAAGGTAGTGAGCGCGTATGGGTCTCTGGGCGCGTTTGGCCCCATGACGATTGCCAACCGCAACACGTTCCTCATCGATCCCCAGGGCAAGATCGCCAAGGTGTGGGTGAAGGTATCGCCGCCCAACGCCGCCTCTGACGTGCTGGCGGCGCTGCCGTAGCGCGGATATCGCGCCGGATTCATTTCCAGGCCCGATTCATTCCGAGGCCCAATTCGTTCCGAGGAGTGCCCGATGCCGACAGAGACAGCGCATGAGTTCCGCGCGGAGATCGAGCGGCTGCGGGGCGCCTTGAGGGTGCTCTCGCCGTCGCTTGCCGATACGCCGTGGCGAGCTGGCGGGTGGACGCGGAAACAGATTGTAGGGCACCTGCTCGATTCGGCGGCAAACAACCGCCAGCGATTCGTGAGGGCGGCGATCGATGGGCAGTATGCCGGTCCCGGGTATGCGCAGGACGCCTGGGTGGCGGCACATGGATACGCAGACCAGTCCTGGGAGACCTTGCTGCGCTGGTGGGAAGCGGAGCACGAGATTCTCGCGGCCGCAGTGGATGGGGTTCCCGAGGAACGACTGGAAGCGAAGTGCGTGGTGGGCGACGATGCGCCTGTGACGTTGCGCTTTCTGATTGAGGATTACCTGCGCCATCAACGCTGGCACTTCAAGCAGCTGGAGGCGGACTGAGCGGCCCTAGCAAAAGCACTGCGCATAATAAAAGGCCCGGCGACGAACCGGGCCTTTTGATTTTCACGAGCCGCATTGCGGCAAACCGCCGAACCCGCGCGAGCCGAATCGAGCCGCGTCACGCGTTCCTGGCATCGCAACGGAGGCGCCGAGGCTACTTCTTCGACTTCTTCTTCGCGGCCTTCTTGGCGGCCTTTTTGGCGGCTTTCTTGGCAGCCTTCTTGGTGACTTTCTTGGCAGCCTTCTTGACCGGAGCTTTCTTCTTCGCTACCTTCTTGGCGACCTTCTTGGCGACCTTTTTGGCGGCTTTCTTGGCCGGAGCCTTTTTCTTGACTGCCTTCTTTGCAGCCTTCTTGGCCGGGGCTTTCTTGGCAGCCTTCTTGGCGGCTTTCTTGGCCGGTGCTTTCTTCGCAGCTTTCTTAGCGGGTGCTTTCTTGGCCGCCTTCTTGGCCGGAGCTTTCTTGGCCGGGGCCTTCTTGGCGGGCTTCGGCGCCGGCGTTGCGGTGATCACGACCACGGTCTCTTCGGCCACCACCTCATCATCGTCAGAGGAGGTGAGGATCCCGGCGGTTTCCAACTCATCTTCCTCGTCGGCAAAGGCTTCGACCTGCTCGCGGTCCAGGTCACTCGGCTTCCCAAAGGGATCGCCGTCACTCATTGCGTACATCCTGAACACTTCATCCATCCCATTGCCTCCAGCGGATTGCCGCTGCTCATGATTTCGTTTGCATTTTCGCACAGCAGATGGAGCCATCGTGCTTGCGCAAGCGATTGTAGCTTTAGCTTGTACACAAAGACAAGAAAAACACAAGCGGGGAATAGGAATTTGCCGCAGTTTTTCTTACTGCTGCGAAGACCGGGCGGGGTGCGTAGACTTGTGGGCCGCGCTACTGGTGGCGTGGGCAGGGGTTTTCGAGGCCTGGGTATGGGTCGGTTTGGACGCGGAACCGGCGGGATGATGCGTCGACGTGGTCGCGCCGGACTCCTTGCTGGAACCCTTGCGGCGGTGGGTCGAGGCGGTGCGAACAGGCGCAGGCTCTGCCACGCGCAGGCGGCGTCCGGCTTCCACCCGGATGCCGGAGGGGATGCTGTTCCAGGTGCGTAGCTGGCTCAAGGAGACGCCGAAACGGTCGGCGATGGTCACCAGGGTGTCGCCGCGACGGACGGTGTAAAGCCGGGTGCGCGCCAGAGGCTCGGCGGCGAGGGGCACTGGCACCACCAGGGCGTCGATACCCGCGAGGCTTTGGCTGGATGTGAGCTGGTTGGCCGAGGCCAGTTCGGCCGCGGGAACGCGATACTCCTGCGCCACGGAGGCCAGCGTGTCCCCGGCCGCGACGGGGTGGTAGCGCCAGGAGTTGCGGCGGGCCTCAGGAATCGCGGAGGCGCGCTGCGCAAAGAGCGTGGCTGTGCCTGCGGGCAGGTGCAGATCAAAGGGGGCATCGGGCGGCGTGACCATGCGCAGCAGGCTCGGGTTCAGCGCCTCGATCTCGTCGACCGGAGCGCCGACCAGGTCCGAAACGAGGCGGAGATCGATGGAGTAGTCGATGGTGACGGTATCGGTGAGGACCGGAGGATCGAGGGTGACGTCGTCAAAGCCGTACTGCTGCGGATGGTTGGCGATGATGATGGCGGCCACAATTTCGGGCACGTAGTTCGCGGTCTCTTTGGGCAGCTCTCCGCGTTTATAGAGCTCCCAGAAATCGGCATAGCCGGTCCTCTGGACGGCATGCTGCATGTTGCCCGCGCCATGATCGTAGGCGGCCATGGCCAGATACCAGTCGCCGAGTTCGTCATAAAGAAACTTCATGTATCGGCCGTAGGCGCGCGTGGATTTCTCGGGATCGAAGCGCTCGTCGACGTAAGCGTTACGGGTGAGGCCGTAGTAGGGGCCCGGCATGAACTGCCACATGCCGCCGGCCCTGGATTTGCGATTGACTGCCTGCGGCTGGAAGCCCGATTCGGCCACGGCCAGGTAGATCAGATCCTGCGGCACGCCCTCTTCGGCCAGGACGCGCTGGATCATCGTCTTGTAGCGCCCGGATCGCTCGAAGGAATGCAAAAGCGTATTGTGGCCCTTCTGGGTGTAAGCAAAAAAGTTGATGAAGGCGGCCACGTATTCATTCGACACCAGCGGCAGGTCGGACTTGGTGGTAGCCAAATCGGCCGTGGCCTTGGCCACCAGGTTGGGATCAACGGCAAAGGTAATGTCGCTTGCGGCCTCGGCCGGCGTGATCTCCTCTTTGGGCACAAAGCCGTTGCCCTGCTTCAGAGCCTCCATCTCCAGGCCGTTGACCTCATCGACAATTTTGTCGAATTCGTCCTGCAACTGCGGGTCGGCCTTGATGTCGAGCCCGCTGGAAAGCATCAGATCCACAGCGCGATCGAACTGTGTCTTGGCTTCAGCGAGCATGCCCTTGCGGTAATCGGCGTCGCCGGCCGCATACGCGGATTCAACCTGCGCGATCAGCTGGCGCGCGCGTTGCTGCTCTGCGGTCGGCTTGGGTGCGGGGGCGGGTTGCGGCGCAACGGGAGCCGGAAGCGGCGGCGCGGTGGCCTGCGCGGGCTGGCGAGCCGGCCCTGCGGCGTTGTCGGTCGGCGTGCAGCCGACGAATGCCAGCACCAGCACGGCGCAGACCGGCGCGAGAAACCGCTTCCCCGCGCAGCGCACGGAGAATCCTGGCCGGCAAGGCCTCGATGGGGTCACTTTGGGCACTATGCCGATGATAAGCCATGACCTTGATGGGGTCGCGCGGCGCGCCAGCCACAGAGCGCTAACCTCTTTTTTATGAGAACAGCATCGGAGCCGGCTGGCGGCGAAAATGGGCAATGATGGTGCCCCTCGGCCACGGCAGAATACGCGCAGCGCCCCTTTGCAGCCAGCAAAGGGAGAGGATCAGCGATGTGCAAGAATGTTGTGTGAGCACCGCGAGATGCTTGTCATCCTGGTTATTTTTCTGAAGATGGAGACACATGGCGATGTTCAGAACCGCTGCAGAGCGACTGAGTCGCGGCCGATCGTTTCGTTACCGTCTACCTCAAATCTACGGGGGTTGCCGCTTCTATCTCACTCCTGAAGCCGGCTTGCGCTACTGGATTCCGAGCCGGGGGATCAAAGGCGACGAAAACCTCCTGAAAAACGCCGCTGAAACGGTAAGACCGGGAAACGTGGTGTGGGATGTCGGGGCCAACATGGGGCTCTTTTCGTTTGCCGCCGCGGGATTGGCTGGCGCAAACGGCCGCGTTTATGCTTTCGAACCTGACGCCGTCATGGCCGGTCTTATGCGGCGTTCCGCGCGACTGAACCCACAGGCCGCTCCCGTTGAGATCGTCCCCTGCGCTATTGCTCAAGATCTCTCGCTGGCGCATTTCCAGATCGCCCAGCGCAGCCGTACCTCGAATGCTCTTGAAGGATTTGGGTTGAGCCAAAGCGGCGGGGTTCGCGAAGTAGAAACGGTAGTGACCCTCTCTCTCGATTGGCTCGCCGAACGCCTTCCCCTGCCCGACGTTCTGAAGATCGATGTGGAAGGCGCTGAGCTGGCCGTCTTTCACGGCGCGCGAGCAAATGCTCAAAGCGAAACGTCCCATCCTGATTTTTGAGATGACACGGCATAATTGGGACGAAGAATCCCGTATGCTGTGCGACCTGGGCTACACCCTTTTTGACAGCGACTTGCCGCCCGGCGAGCGCCAGCCTCTGACCGACGCCGCCTTCAACATCATAGGCATCCCGTCCTGAGGATGATCCCGGCGCGAACCGTGGTCTTTTGCCATCAATCCGGCAGCGGCAATGCGAGAGGCCAGAAGTTCCCCGAGAGCACGCGCTGATATCCTAGAGTTTGTTCTCCCGTCGCGCCGATTGATCCCATCATGAACTCGAAATTTATCCGCAATTTCGCCATCATCGCACACATCGACCACGGCAAATCGACGCTGAGCGACAGGCTATTGGAATTGACCGGCTCGGTGACGGGACGCGAGATGCAGGCCCAGATCCTGGACGACATGGACCTGGAGCGCGAGCGCGGCATCACCATCAAGGCGCACGCCGTGCGCATGATGTACAAGGCGCACGACGGCAACACCTACCAGCTCAACCTGATCGATACCCCGGGCCACGTCGATTTCAGCTACGAAGTGTCGCGTTCCCTGTCCTCGTGCGAGGGCGCACTGCTGGTAGTGGACGCCACCCAGGGCGTGGAGGCGCAGACCCTGGCCAATGCCTACCTGGCCATCCATCACGGTCTCGAAATCATCCCCGTGATCAACAAGATCGATCTGCCGTCGGCCGACATTCTGCGCACGCAGGAAGCCATTGAAAAGGCCGTGGGTCTGGACGCGACCGACGCGCTTCCGGTGAGCGCCAAGACCGGACAGGGCGTGGACGACGTGCTGGAAGCCATCGTGCACCGGCTTCCCCCGCCCACCGGCGATCCCGATGCGCCTCTGCAGGCGCTCATCTTCGACTCCTGGTTCGACGCCTACCGCGGCGTCATCGTGCTGGTGCGCGTGATGCAGGGAACCATACGCAAAGGGCAACGCATCCGGATGATGTCGAATGGCAAATCGTTCGAGGTCGAGTCCATGGGCGTGCTGATGCCCAAGCCAGTGGAGATTGGCCTGCTTTCCGCGGGCGAGGTGGGATTCTTCGCGGCCACCATCAAGAACGTGGGCGACACCAAGATCGGCGATACGGTCACCGACGAAGCGCGCCCGGCTGCCGCGCAGTTGCCCGGATTTGAAGACATCAAGCCCATGGTCTTTTCCGGGCTCTACACGGTCGACTCGCACGAACACACGCTGCTGCGGGATGCTCTGGAAAAACTGCGCCTCAACGACTCCTCCTTTTTCTTCGAGCCGGAGAGCTCGGTGGCGCTGGGCTTCGGGTTCCGTTGCGGGTTCCTGGGCCTGCTGCATATGGAGATCATCCAGGAGCGGCTGGAACGCGAGTACGAGCTCGACCTGATCACCACGGCGCCCAGCGTGCGTTACCACATCACGCTCACCGACGGCAGCGAGATCGAGGTCGACAACCCGTCGCGCTGGCCCGAGCCGCAGAGCATCGATAGCATCCGCGAGCCGGTGATTGCCGCCAAGATCCTCACCAACGAGGAGTACGTGGGCGGGATCCTGAAACTGGTAGAAGAGAAACGCGGCAAGCAGAGCAACTTTGAATACGTAACGCCCACGCGCGTATTGCTCAGCTACGAGTTGCCGCTCAACGAGATCGTGCTCGACTTCTACGACCGGCTGAAGTCGATTTCGCGCGGCTACGCGTCGCTGGATTACCAGTTGGCCGGAGAGTGGGAGTCGCCGATGGTCAAGCTCGACATCCTGGTTTCCGGCGAGCCGGTAGACGCGCTCTCCATCATCGTGCACAAGGACCACGCCTACGAGCGGGGCCGCGCGCTGGTTTCCAAGATGCGCGAGCTGATCCCGCGGCAGCAGTTCGAAGTGGCGATTCAGGCGGCGATTGGAGCCAAAGTCGTGGCCCGCGAGACTGTGACCGCCCTGCGCAAGAACGTGATCGCCAAGTGCTACGGCGGCGACATTACGCGCAAGCGCAAATTGCTGGAAAAGCAGAAGGAAGGCAAGAAGCGCATGAAGCGCATCGGCAAAGTGGACATTCCGCAGGAAGCGTTCCTGGCGGTTTTGCGCGTGGGCGAAGAGCAGCAAAAGTAGCCCCACCAGCAATGTCATCCTGAGCGACAGGAATTGAATGTCATCCTGAGCGAGCTTTTGCGCATTTCGTGCGCAAAAGCGAGTCGAAGGACCTGCATTTGCTTTTCGCGCATTCAACCCACCATAAAATTGGGTGCCCCCGGTCTCGATTCTGAGACCGGGGAAGCGCGAACCCCGATAGACCAGACCCAAACAAGCGTCGGCCGATCAGCTCTTACGGCATCAGAACAGTGTCGATCACCTGAATGACGCCGTTCGATTGATACACGTTGGGGATGGTAATGGCAGCCATGCCGCCCTTTTCGTCGGTCAGCATGAACTTGCCGTCCTTCCACCACACCGTCAACGTGCCACCCTCGACAGTGGTCAGCGTGGCCTTGCCGCCGCCATCGTGAATCATCTTCTTCAAGTCGTTGGTGGTGATGCGGCCGGGGACCACGTGGTAGGTGAGCACCTGCTTCAGCATGTCGAGGTTCTCGGGCTTGAGGAGATTGTCGACCGTGCCCGCCGGCAGCTTGGCGAAGGCTTCATTGGTGGGCGCAAAGACGGTGAACGGGCCGGGGCCCTCGAGAGTGTCTACCAGGCCGGCAGCCTTCACTGCCGCTACCAGCGTGGTGTGGTCTTGGGAGTTGAGCGCGTTCTCCACGATGTTCTTGGTGGGGAACATGGCTGCGCCGCCGACCATCGGGTCTTCCTGGGCGAAGGCAGTAGAGGCCGAACCGGCCAGCGCGACGGCGAACAACAGAGCGAGAAGCTTTTTCATAGGATTGATTTCCTTTCACGGGGAATGTGGGGTTGCCGTTCGGTTGAGCGCGGCTGATCTGCCAGCCGCGCCCAGTGGGGAGAGCGTACTGGTGGATGTACGAGGGACCTGGGGAAATCGGATTGCGCAAAACGGGAAAATCCTTTTGCGTGCAGCAGAAAAGCTCTTCAAGAACCGCACGAAGTGTCAGGGCACGACTTCAGTCGTGCCGAAAGTCGCCACCAAAATGTTCCGGGGCTTTAGCCCCTGAGGGGCGGTCTTCTTCAACCGGACCCACAACCCAGGCACTGGGAACGAGTGGTATAAGAGCAAATGGAGCAGGGCTCCAGCCAGTCCATCTCGCCGCAAGGACAATCCAGTGGGGTTCTTCCCAGCGTACTTAAGATATCGACGGAGCGTGGCCAAGTGACTGCCCAACCGCAGCCCGTACCTGACTCCGCGCTCATCGAGAGGATGATGGCAGGCGACGAGGCCGCGCTTTCGACACTTTACGATCGCTATTCGGCGATGCTCTTTGGCATGCTGATGCGGATCCTGCGCGATCAGCAGGCCGCCGAAGAGGTTCTGCAGGATCTGTTTCTGCAGCTTTGGCGCAACGCCGCGCAGTTTGACGCTGGTCGTGGCTCGCTGCCGGCATGGCTCATGGTGATTGGCCGCAACCGCGCCATATCGCGCCTGCGCGGCCGGAGAGATCGAGAGGTGCTGGAAGAGGAAGAGGGCGACTATGCAAACACCTTCGCCTCAAGCCAGAACATCGAAGATGAAACGGTACGCGCGGAGTTGGCGCGGAACATATCGGCCGCGCTCGCGCAGTTGCCGGATGAGCAGAGACAGGCCGTGGAGCTAGCGTATTTTGAAGGGATGACGCAAAGTGAAATCGCGAATCGAACCGGAACTCCGCTGGGCACAGTAAAGACCAGGGTAAGAACCGCGATGCAAACTTTGAGACAGATACTGGGATGACTTCAGCGCACGCCAATCCGGAAGACCTTGACCTCTACGCGCTGGGCGCGCTGGACGGCGAGGACAAGCAAACGCTCGAGTCGCATCTCCACGCCTGCCCGCACTGCCAGCAGCAGCTCGCGGCGGCACGGCAGCGAACGGCGCTGGTCGGCCTGGCAGCGCCTGCGGTGACTCCGCCTCCGCAGGTAAAGTCGGCGCTGATGGAGAAGGTACAGGCCGAGAAGCGCTCCCCTGCGCCGCAAACAGATCCGCTGAAGACCAGGAAAAAACGCTGGGGCCTGCGCTTCTCATTTGGATTTGGGCTGGCTGCGGCCGTGCTCGCCTTCGCGACTTATGAACTCGCCAAACAGGATCTGGATCGCGGCAAGCAGCTCAAGCAGCTTCAGGCACAGATTGCGCAGGACGCTGCCGCCCTCCAGGCCATGGGCCAGGTAACCGGCGCGCCGGATTCCACGCAGATCACGCTCCTCGAGCAACCCGGCGGACCTCCGGGGCAGGCGCACGTGCTCTACAACGCGCGCATGGGTTTGGCTGTCTACTCCGGGCAAATCGCGCCAGCACCTGCCGACAAGAGCTACCAGCTCTGGCTTGTTCCCGCTTCGGGCTCACCCGTTGATGCCGGGTTGGTCGACGCCAATCAGCAAAATGGAGCGGTGGTGGTGCGGTTAACGCCCGGGCTCACCGCCAAGGCCTTTGCGGTCACATTGGAGCCGCTGGGAGGCAGGCCACAGCCCACCGGCCCTAAGGTTCTGGTCGGCGCCACGAGTTAGCCGCTGCGGGGCTTTGTGAATAAATCTTCATGACAGATTGTGGAAAGGTGCGCCGCCTTGCAATCGTGCGCACAATCGGAAGGCCGCTGCCGCAAGAGCGTTGATTTGCCAAAATCCCTGTTGAAATGGAAAGAGTTAGGTCGTTTATCAGAACTGGATAGATGCTGGCAAGAGGAAAATATCGGGCTTTCCGCGAAGCTTTCCGAAAGAAATCCACAAATTTTTCCACAGAAAGATGGCGGCTTTGAAGCTGCCCGCAAAGCAAAGGCCCCGGCAAGCGGGGCCTTTGCTGCGTTTCTGCTGCAATTCTGTTTAGTGCGCAGCGGGCTGTCGGGGCGCTGCTGGCCTGGGAGCTGCCGGCTTAGGCGCTTCGGCGCTGGGTGGCGGCGCGGGCACGCCCGACTTCAGGTTGTAGGCGTCGACCACCGCCTTGGTGATGTCGGTGCCGTTGGCGGAATACAAAACCGGGGTCGCCTGTGCCGAGACGTCGAGGACCAACGTGAATCCCTGCAGGTCAGCATAGGACTGCATAACGTCGTACACCTTGGAGGCAAGGCCCTGGTACATGTCCTGCATATCCTGCTGGAAAGCGTCCCGCGCGTCCCCAGAATCGCGGTCCAACTGCTTCTTCTTTTCGTCGAGAGTCTTGGCCTTGCTGTTGCGGTCGGCTTCCGACATGGCGGCGCCCTGGGTCTGCAACTGCTTGGTCAGGCCGTCAATTTCGTCGCTGAGGGTCTTGAGGGCAGCTTCCTTGGGAGCGTACCTCTTCTGCAGATCGGCGAAGTCGCGCTGGCCCTCATTGGATTGGGCTACAGCCAACTGAAAACGAATCACCGCAATTTTGGCAGGAACGGCGGCCGGCGAAGCCGGAGTTTGGGCGGCGGCGTTCAGGACCATCCCTGAGGCCAGCATGAGAACGAGTGCAAAAGTACGCTTCATTTGAATCAAAATCTCCTTCGAAATTCCTGTCTGGCTCCTGTCGTTAGACGCGCAAACGGACCTTTGTCTTCTCGCGCGTCGTCACGGCTCATCTTTACCCCGACTTGTCGCGGGAAACTCCGCACCGGACGGCGCGAGGCTGAAAAAGACGCATACGGAGACGTCAGCAGGAACTAGAGGAATTATAGGGCAGGGACCGGGGAATAGGGAATAGGGGGTGGGAAACAGGGTGGGTGTGAGTGTGAGTGCGGGTGTGTCTGGCCGGCACACTCACACTCACACTCACACTCACACCCGCACTCGCACTCGCACTGAAACCTGACCCCTGAAACCCGAAACCTGTTTTCAGTGCGCTGCAGGTTGCGGCTGAGGTGCATCCACGTCTCCCTGGCTTGGGGCCGGCGCGGCGATACCAGACTTGGTGTTATAGGCGTCGATGATCACTTTGGTGATGTCCATTGCAGGCACGGCGTAGAGCACGGTGGAGGTTTGCTGATCGCCGGCGTCGAGCACCAGCGTGTAGCCGTGCTTGTCGGCGTAGTCGCTCATGAGCTGGCCCACTTTGCCGGCCACATCGTTGATCACTTGTTGCATGTCGGCCTGGAAATCGCTCTGCGCATCCTGGGTATCGCGGTCCAGTTGCTTCTTCTTTTCATCGATGGTGCGGGCTTTGCTGGCGCGATCGGCTTCGCTCAACTGGGCGCCCTGATCCTGCAATTGCTTGGTCAGGGTATCGATTTCGTCGCTCAGAGTCTTGATCTGCACGCGCCGGGGATCGTACTTCTTCTGCAGGGCGGCAATGTCGCGCTGGAACTCGTTGGTCTGGGTGACGGCGGCCTGAAAAGCGATGACCGCAACCTTGGCCATCGGCACGGGCGCAGCGGCTGCGGGCTTTTGCGCGGCCAGCGCAGCAGGCTTGGGCGCAGCCGAGGTTTGGCTGGCGGCCGTGATGGCCGATGCGAGGACCAGGAAAAGTGCGAATGAGGACAGACGCTTCATGTAAGTCAAAGACTCCTTGGAGTTCTCGTGTGCGGACACCGTACGTACGGCCATCCGTTCCACAATGCCTTTTGGACTCTCTCGAAGAGATTCCAGCGCGCGGCATAATTCAAAAACTGTGCGCGCCGAGGCATCGCCGGGAACTAGAGGGGATTATAGGTTCCGTGTCGGGGAGCGTCAAACGCTATCGGCCTGCAGTCGGTGCTGGGCAGCCGTCAAGCCCTCCGTCTGCCCTCCCGCCGCAAACCGCTCAAACCACAGTCTAAAAACCTTCATCCGTTTTGCAGATAATTTCCCCATTCCATAGCACAATCAATCCATGCAAAGTGCATCCACCACATCCGGAACTCAGGCCTCGGCACAAAATTCGCCGCCTTTCAGACCGTTGTTAACCAGAAAAATAACAACGTTAATTAAGTGGTCAATCACCCCTTGGATGTTGTGGCCATTCGTCTCCTGAGCGGGTGACACCACGATATATAGCGGTCAGGCAACATCGAAAAGAATTAAATAAAGAAAAAAAATTAACACCCATACCCCAGTATGGTATCCGACACTTGAGCTGAACATAAGTAATTTTGAATCAATAGAATAGGAGACTATTTGCCCCAAACGTAGTGCAAAAGCGTAAGCCTCCCTCAGAACGGGCACACGCTTCTCACGCCTGCAATGCCCAGTGAGCCTGCCCATGCGGAGTCAAAGCGCCGGAAACAGCAAGGGCCGCTCTTCAGAGCGGCCCTTTGGCTTTCTTGTTCCCTTGGTCTCTTGTTCCCTGCTTCTTAGAACGTGGTGGAGATGGTGAGGCGGAAGGTCTTGCGCGGCTCGCGGAAGACATACTGCGAACCGTAGGACTGGATGGCTTCCTGGTAGGTGTAATCGCCCGCGCCGCCCACCGGGAACATATCGCGAGTGATCAGCTCGGCCGAGCAGCTCTGTTGCTTCTGCCCCAGGATGACGTCGTTGCAATAGGGCCGCTCATAGAGGCGCAGCGGGTTATACGCGTAGTAGAGCCGGAAGGGCGCATTGATGATGGGCATGAGCACCGAAACCTCCGCGCCCGTGGACATGCGGGGCACGAAGTTGGTGCCGGAGACCGGCCGGATGTTTTGCCGGAATCCGACATCGGAACCGGGGATCCCGCCCTGGCAGGAGCCGTTGTTATAGACCGGGCAGCCGTACAGGGGCGCGGTCAGCGAGGCAAAGCCCTCGGGGCTCTGCTTCAACTGGTTATGGTTGACCGCCGAGTCGATGCCGAAATCGTCGAAGAGGTGAAAGTCAAAGGGCCCGACGACGGGAATGCGGTATTCGATGTTGGTGGTCAGCTGGGTATCGCCGCCGATCGAGGCGATGCCGTACACGGGCAGCGGCACCTGAATGCACTGATTGTCCTGCGGGTTGGTCACGTCACGCGGAACGCAACTGCCGTCAGGATTGGTGAGCTGGAAGTTGACCCGCGTGGGCACGTAGCCGTACGGCGTGGCGGCACGCACATCGAAGCCGCGCAGCTCCAGTTCGCCGCCGGAGTAGAAACGGTTGTTAGGCGGCGCCACGTCGCCGGAGATGCCCTCGATGTAGCCCAGCTGCGCACGAACTGCCAGCACATTGCGGCCCCCGGCGGTGGGGATCAGGTAGTGCATGGGGATGTAGCGCTTGTAGGCGCCCGCCATGTTGACGTAGCGCACATCGCCCCACAAACCGGCAATCTGCATGAAGCCCGTGTACTCCTTGCCATCGTGCGGGCGCAGCGGATTCGAGACCGTGTTGTAGGAGTAGCTGAGGCCGAGGTTGCTGTTGATAATTCCAGCCAGCGGATTCGAGCCCTGCACTCCGGAGCGGAATGCGATGGTCTGGAAGAAGGTCGATGAGGCCGTGCTGAACGCGGTAATCGTGGATTTGCTCCACGAATAGGTAACGCCCACACGCTGGAACGCATGGCGCTTCAACGGGTACTGGACGGAGAAATTGAAGCCGTCGGAACCGACGTTGTAATTCTGCGTTAGCGATTTCTGGGCCGATGACAGGTTCAGGTCCGCGCCCGTGGTGGCCTGATAGTTCTTGGCGGCGTTGTAATCCTGCTTCTGGTTGAAGATCTGGAAGCCCACATTGATGGGCCGGTTGCGGATATAGGGCTGGGTAAAGCCGAACTGGAAGGTACGGCTGATCGAGCCAAGGTTGGCCTGCACGCTCAGGGTTTCGCCTAACCCCAGGAAGTTGTTGGTCTGGTAGTTGACGCCCAGGAAGGCGCCGGAATAACCGCTGACGCCGCCATTCATGCCGATCGAGTTCTTGCCCTTTTCCTTGACCTTGAGCAGCAGATCGACGGTGCCCGCATCCGGATCCTGGTGGGCCTCGGAGTCCTGGTCGACCTTCAGCGGATCGAAGTATTCCAACTGGTTCAGACGCAGCAGGCTGTACTCCCATAACTGGGAGTTGTAGACCGAACCCTCGTCCAGCATCAGTTCGCGGCGGATGACCTTGTCGCGGGTGATGGTGTTGCCCTGGAACTCAATGCGCGACACGAAGAACTGCTTGCCCTCATCGATGTCGATATTCATGGACACGGTTTTCTTCTGTTCGTCAGTGTCCAGCTTGGGCACGGCGCCAAAGTTGATGTAGCCGAGGCTTCCGTAGGCCTTCTTCAGGTTGTCCAGGCCTTTCCCAACGGCGGTGGCGTTGAACCAGTCGCCGTCCTTCAGAGCAAACTGGGCGCGCAGGGCCTTGATATTGGTGATCTGCTTGTTGCCGGTGAAGGTGATGCTGCCCAGCCGGTAGCGGCCGCCTTCCTCGATGGTCAACTGGATGTCGATGCGCTTGCCCTTGCTCGGCCGGAAGGTGAACCAGTTCAGTCCGCCCTCGTCGCGGATCTGCGTCTTCGGCTCCTCGACGGCGGCATTGGCATAGCCCTTGTCGCGATAGGCCTGGCGCACGCGTTCCGTGTCTTCCTCGAGCTTGGAGGAGTCGTAGGTCTGGGCGAAAAGGTCCTCAAAGATGATGGAGTAGGGGATGCCGATGGGCTTCAGATTCTTCATGGACCGGCGCAGGTCAAGAGAGTTGATGTGCCGGTTGCCCACGAACTGGATTTTGCCCACTTTCACTACTGGGCCTTCCTTGATATTGAAGTTCACCTGCACCGAAGCCGGCGGAATGGTCTTGACGTCGGTCTTGATGGTGGCGAACTGGTGGCCGTGCTCGGCCAGCAACTGCTTGATGACAGTTTCAGCCTGCGTGATCTTAGTGGCGTCGTACTGGCTTTCGACCGAGAGAGGAACCTTCTCCTTTTTGAAGCGGTCGAGCACATCGGAAACCGAAACGCTGTTCAGACCCTTGTAATTGATCTCGCGAATGCTGGGCTTCTCAGTGACATAGACGTTAAGGATGATGCCCTTCTCGGAGTCCTCACGATCGATGCGGATAAGCTCGAAATAGCCCGTGTTCCAGAGCGAGTGGAAGTCGCGTTCGATCGAAATTGGATCGTAAGTATCGCCGGGATGGGTAAACATCCTCGCCAGGATGGTTTCTTTCGGGATGCGCCGGTTGCCGATAACCCTGATCTGGTCAATCGTGTCCGATGTCTGGGTCGGGGTCTGGGCCACGGCCGTGAAGGCAGCCGACACCAAAACCAGAACTACCGCAATGCGTACCATGCGCCGCGCAATGAAAAAGGCGCGAGAAATGGAAGCGTGCTTGATCTTCACCGGGTTTGAGCCCTGCGCCGAGCACAAATACTCTTTCGTACAATAATTCTGCTTCACAGGAAGAATTTGCACACCCTCATTGCTGAAAATCTGGTCTTACCTTTAGGAAAGTTCGATTCTACAAGACCGCAGCCACCCCGCCCAAACTTGGCGGCCTCCGGCGACAGATCCTTGTCGCAGAGGCGAAGACTCGCCGGGCTGGCTTTTGGCTCTTGAGCCGTGTCCTTCCCACAACATCCCCGCCGCGCCAGGCGCCGGAAGCAGGGGTGAATCCCTCGTTGGAATCCATGTCCCAGTCTACCGGACTCAGACGGGTTGCGTCGGCTGCGCGTCCCTCAGGGTCCGCGAACCCTGGTTCCTGGCTTGATGACCCTTAGACGCACCGCTGCGGCGCAGGGCACCTTGGAACATGTGAATGCCATTTGGGACTGGAAAAGGAGCTTGCGTACTCCGTGACGAACGAGGCGAAAACCGAATCCTTTCCGCCTTTCCGGCCATCTTTACAAGGGAATCTACGTCCGCGGACTGGGTGTCTGTAACCGCCGTCATCGTCTTTGGCATTCAGCTACCTTATTATTCTCAAGTGGAACATTGGCAGGGCTGCGCCGTCGCGCGCTCCTGCCGGAACCCGACGTGCCGGCGCGTACCGGTCCAAAGCTGCATCTAACCCAACAAGGAACCAGGGTTACATGCCGTCCGGTTGCAGAAGCTGACAGGATTAGAACGCCGGCCGAGGAGCGAAAACCAGCCCTATGATGTGGATTGTCCGGCTTGCGCTGAGGCGGCCTTATACTTTTGTCGTCTTTGCGCTGCTGATTTTGATCCTTGGCGTGTTCAGCATCGAATCGATGCCAACGGACATCTTTCCCAACATCGACATCCCAGTGGTGACGGTGGTGTGGAACTTTGACGGCCTGTCGGCGGATCAAGTTGCCAACCGCATCGTGACCAACGCCGAGCGGGGCATGACCACGACGGTCAACGACATCGACCACATTGAATCGCAGTCTCTGGTAGGCGTCGGGGTCATCAAGATCTTCTTCCATCCCAATGTCAACATCGCCCAGGCCGTGGCCGAGGTCTCGGCCATCAGCCAGGTGCAATTGCGCCAGCTGCCGCCGGGCACGACCCCTCCGTTCATCATCCAGTACAACGCGTCGAGTGTGCCCGTGCTGCAACTGGGAGTCTCCGGGCAGGGCCTGAACGAGCAGCAACTGAACGACATCGCCACCAACACGATCCGCCTGCAAATGGCCACCGTCGAGGGCGCGCAGGCGCCGTTCCCCTACGGCGGAAAAATGCGTCAGATCGAGGTGGACCTGGACCTGAACGCCCTGCAGGCGCGCGGCCTTTCACCGACCGACGTGGTCAATGCCATTACCGCACAGAACGTGATCGCACCCTCGGGCACCATCAAGCTCGACCGCTTCGAATACCAGGTGGAAACCAACTCCGCACCCACCCTGGTGGAAGCGCTGAACAACTTGCCGGTCAAGACGGTGAACGGGACGATTGTTTTTATTCACGACGTGGCGCACGTGCGCGACGGCAATCCCCCGCAGACCAATATCGTTCGTGTCGATGGCCACCGCGCCATCATGATGAGCATTTTCAAGACCGGCTCTTCCTCGACTCTGGACATTATCAAAGGTGTGCGCGACATCCTTTCCAGCCCCAGTCTCAAGGGCCAGATGCCCCCGCAAGTGAAAATCGTGGCTCTTGCCGACCAATCGATCTTCGTGCGCAGCGCCATCAACGGTGTGGTCCGGGAGTGCATCATCGCGGCCTGTCTCACGGCCATCATGATCCTGATCTTCCTGGGCAGCTGGCGCTCCACCATCATCATCGCCGTCTCCATTCCGCTTTCGATTCTCTGCTCCCTGATTCTGCTTGACATGCTGCACGAGACTATCAACATCATGACCCTGGGCGGCATGGCGCTGGCTGTGGGCATTCTTGTCGACGACGCCACCGTCGCGATCGAAAACATCAACCGTTATCTGGAGACGGGCCGGGAGCTGGAACAGGCGATTCTCGAAGGCTCGGCGCAAATTGCCACCCCCGCGCTGGTTTCCACGCTCGCCATCTGCATCGTGTTTGTGCCCATGTTCTTTCTCGGCGGGGTCGCGCGTTACCTGTTTGTGCCCATGGCCGAGGCGGTGGTCTTCGCCATGCTCGCCAGCTACCTTCTGTCGCGCACGCTGGTGCCCACCATGGCCAAGTACCTGCTGCACGAACACGACGATGCGGCAGCGATCAGAAAGCGCGTGAGCAGGAATCCTTTCACCCGATTCCAGGCTGCGTTTGAAAGCGGCTTCGAGAGTTTCCGCCACGGTTACCTGGGCCTGCTCACTTTCTGCGTTGATCACGCGGGCGCGTTCCTCATCGTGTTTATTGTCTTTGCCCTGGCCTCGCTCGCGCTGGTTCCATCGCTGGGGCAGGACTTCTTCCCGTCGGTCGATTCGGGTCAGTTCATCATTCACGTGCGCGCCCACACGGGCACGCGCATTGAAGAGACGGCTGCGCTGTGCGACCACGTGGAGCAGACCATTCGCGAGCAGATTCCGGCCGATGAAGTGGTTACGATTCTCGACAACATCGGACTGCCCAACTCTCGTCTGAATCTCTCCTACTCGACCTCCGCGCCCATTGGCACCTCCGACGCCGATATCCAGGTGCAGTTGACGCACGATCATCATCCCAGCGAGCAATATATTGAGCGCCTGCGCGCCGTGCTTGCCCACGAGTATCCCGGCGTGACGTTTTATACCGTGCCGGTTGACATCGTGACCCAGATTCTCAACTTTGGACTTGCCGCGCCCATCGATATCCAGGTCGTCGGGCCCAATCTGTATGCCAACCGCGCCCTTGCCGAGCGCATGTTGAACGAGGTGCGTTACGTTCCCGGCGCGGCCGATGTACGCATCCAGCAGCCCTTCAACGATCCCAATTTCACCGTGAATGTAGATCGCACGCGCGCCGCGGCCACCGGGCTGACGCAGCAAAATGTGGCACAGAGCCTGTTGGTAGCGCTGAGCGGAAGCTTCCAGACCAGCCCGAACTTCTATCTCGACCCGCGCAACGGCGTTACGTACAACATCGCCATCCAGACCCCGCAGTACCGCATGGACACGATGGCGCAGCTCAAAAGCCTGCCCATTACCGGGAGTGCGACAAGCCGTACGCCCGGCCAGGCGCCGTCCACCGCAGCTCCAGGGTCGGATGCAGCGGCCGCGCCGGGGGCTGCGCCGACCGCCGCGCCCGGAGCTCCCGCGCCCGAGCAGATACTCGACAATCTGGCTTCGGTGGTGCCCGGCGCGGAACAGGGCGAGATCAGTCACTACAACGTGCAGCCCGTGATCGATATCTATGCCAACGTGGAAGGCACCGACCTGGGCAGCGTGACACGCGCTATGCAAAAGATCGTCGCCCGTCATGAAGCCGCGAAGGACCTGCCCCGCGGTTCGAGCTTCATCTTCCGCGGACAGAGCGATACCATGCACCGGTCTTATGTTGGCCTGCTCAGCGGCCTGGTGTTCTCCATCGTGCTGGTTTACCTGCTTATCGTGGTCAACTTCCAGTCCTGGCTGGACCCATTTCTCATCATTTCCGCACTGCCGGCGGCGCTGGCCGGGATTGTCTGGTTCCTGTTCCTGACCAACACGCGGCTCAGCGTGCCCGCGCTAACCGGCGCCATCATGTGCATGGGCGTGGCCACGGCCAATTCCATCCTGGTGGTAAGTTTCGCGCGCGAGCAGATGGAAGTGCTGGTGGGCGACGCGCGCCGCGCCGCCTTGAACGCCGGCTTCGTCCGGCTGCGCCCGGTGCTGATGACCGCCCTGGCCATGATCATCGGCATGGTGCCGATGGCGCTCGGCCTGGGCGACGGCGGGGAGCAGAACGCTCCGCTGGGACGCGCCGTGATTGGCGGCCTGATGCTGGCCACGGTGGCGACGCTCTTCTTTGTGCCTGCATTCTTTTCCTTCATCCACGGCCGCATCGAGCACGGACGCCAACACGAACCGCGTCGCGTCTCCAGCGGCTTCGATGAATTCGACGAGACACCGGAGTAATCGCTTATGAACCAAGAGCCCAATTCGAACCCACGCCCCGCAGCGGAAAGCCACGAGAGCGCACCCGAACAGAACGCGATCTCGCCGCACAAGATTCTCACCGGCGCGGCCGTGGTCCTGCTCATCCTGGCCGTGCTCGCCGTCACCGGCATTCTGCGCCGCATGCACGCTCATACGGTTCTGGCCGAACGCACCCACGACCTGGCTGCGCCCACGGTTACGCTGGCTCCGGCACGGTCCGGCGCGCCGGTCGACAACTTTGTACTGCCTGGCAACGTGACCGCCTACACGGATGCGCCCATTTACGCGCGCACAGACGGCTACCTGGTTCATTGGTATTACGACATCGGCACGCACGTGAAGAAGGGCGAGTTGCTGGCCACCATCGACACCCCCGAACTCGATCGCCAGGTGGCGCAGGCCGAGGCCGACCTCGCTACCGCGCAGACCAATGCCGGGAATGCCAAGGTGCAGGCTGATCGCTACTCGGGGCTCGTCAAGTCCAACGCTGTATCGCAGATTGACACCGACACATTCAACACGCAGGCCGCGGCCGCGGCCTCGGCGGTCAAATCCGCGCAGGCCAACTTGCAGCGGCTGCAAGAATTGCAATCTTTTGAGAAGGTCTACGCGCCGTTTGACGGCGTAGTCACCGCCCGCGAGGTGGATACCGGCCAGTTGGTTAACCAGGGTTCAGGCGCCGAGCTCTTTCACATGCAGGCCATCGAAACCCTGCGTGTGTACGCGAATGTGCCGCAGGTTTATGCGCAGACGCTCAAGCGCGGCATGAAAATCGAACTCAGTTTTGCCGAGCATCCGGGGAAGATTTTTGTGGGAACGCTGGTGCGGACGGCCGACGCCATCGATCCCGCGAGCCGCACGCTGCTGGCCGAGATCGACATCAATAACCGTTCCGGCGATCTGCTGCCCGGATCGCTGGCCCAGGTCCACTTTAAAACGCCCAACGCAGGCCCCACGTTTATTGTGCCCACGTCGGCGTTGATCTTCCGCCGCAACACCGAAATGGAGCTGGCCACTGTGGTGCACGGCGATGTAGCGCATCTGGTGCAGGTAGTGATTGGCGAGGACGATGGCGCCATGGTACAGATCGTCAGCGGCCTGAACCCGGGTGACCAGATTATCCAGGATCCGCCCGACTCGCTGATCGACGGCGAAAAAGTGACTGTTGTGCAACCCGGGAGCATGCCCGCCCCCGCGGGAGGCTTGTAGCCATGCGAGAACGGCCGCAAAAGCGCGGCAAAGTGGACCGGCGGGTTGCGCATACTGACTCGCGCCATCGGCCCTTGCTCACTTGCTCCCTGCTTTTCACGGGCTGCAAACCGGTGGGCCCCAACTACAATCGCCCGGGCTACAACGCACCTTCGGTATATAAGGAGGCGGGCGCGTCCACGGTGACGCCTCCGCCGAATCCAACCGGCGGCGCATGGCAACCGGCCAATCCGTCGGACGGCTTGTTGAAAGGCAAATGGTGGGAGATCTACCAGGACCCGCAACTCAACCAGCTGGAAGAACGCATCGCAACCAACAATGTGCAGCTCAAGCAGGCGCTGGAGACCTATCTTGCGGCGCGGGACCAGGTGAGCGCGGCGCGCGCCAACCTTGTATCCCATGCTTTCGGCGAGCGTGACCCCCGAGGGCGTGAAGAATTCGACGAATGCACCGAATTGGAATAAATCCAGTTCCACTACTTACGCCGACCTGACCATTGCAGGGCAGGCTAGCTGGGAGCCGGACTTCTGGGGCCGCATCCGGCGCACGGTGGAGCAAGCCCGGGCCAACGCGCAGGCCAGCGCAGCCGAGGCAGCGAACGTAGACCTAACTTTGCACGCGGAGTTGGCGACCGACTACTTTGCCCTGCGGGGCCTCGATTCCGAGATCAAACTATTGACGGAGACGGTCGCGGACCTCGAGCACCAGCTCGATCTGACCCAGCGGCGGTTTTCCGGCGGCGTAGCCACGGCCGTGGATGTGGCCCAGGCGCGCACCCAGCTGGAAACCGTGCGTGCGCAGCTTGTGGATTTGGGTGTGGCGCGCGCACAGTACGAACACGCCATCGGAACCATTGCCAACTACGACTTGCCGGGCTTCAGCATCCCGCCCTCGCCGCTCGATCTCGCAGTGCCCAAAGTTCCGCTGGGCGTGCCCTCGCAATTGCTGGAGCGCCGTCCCGATATTGCCGAGGCGGAACGGCTGGCCGCCGCAGCCAACGAGCAGATCGGGATCCAGATCAGCGCTTTTTATCCGACGATCGCGCTGGGCGCGTCGGGCGGCTTTCAAAGCACCAATCCAAGCACGTGGATCCAGGGACCGAGCTCGATGTGGATGCTGGGCGCTCAGGCTACCGAACTGCTGTTCGATGCCGGGCAGCGCCACGCGCTCACCGATGCAGCGCGCCACACCTACGAAGCGCAGGCGGACGGCTATCGCAACACGGTCTTTCAGGCCTTTGAGGATGTGGAGGATCAGCTCGCGAGCTTGCGCATTCTGGAGCGGGAAGCCCAGGTGGAGCAGGGCGCGGTGGATGCGGCGCAGCACTCCTTTGATTTATCGAATAACCGCTACAAAGGCGGCGTCACCAGCTATCTCGAGGTGCTGACTGCCGAGCAGACCCTGCTCAATGACCAGGTGACCGCGATCAACATCGAGAGCCGGCAATTTGCCGCCAGCGTGAGCCTGGTGCGCGCTCTGGGCGGCGGCTGGGACGTGACGCAGCTGCCGAAATAACTGAAAAATCAGCGGTCCTCATTCACCTTCAGGGTTCTCTCTGTATAATTCGACACGCAAAGTAAATCGACGATTTTACCCTCGGAGCCTTTTCATGACCCTGTCGCGTTTTGTGCAAAGATTCTTCCCTGCCCTGACCTTTTTCGGCGCGCTGACCTTTCTGATTTGCAGCGTGCCGCCTCAGGCGAGAGCCCAGAGGCCGATCGTCATGACTTCAACGGTAACCATTGTGGAGAGCACGCAGGAGCCGGGGCCGGTGCATCGGGCTACACAGGATCTCGTCGCCGACTTTACGAAGGTGCTCGGCAGAGCGCCGAAGATGGTGGAGGGCCTGGATGCGAGCGGCCCTGTGGCACTGGTGATCGCGCAGAATCAGAACTTGCCGGCGGGCGTTGGCTGCGCGACGGCGAGCGATCAGGAAAGTTTCGCATTTTCGGTTGTCGGCGCCGGTGTGGGGCCAACGCACCGGCAAGTCGTCTGCCTGGTGGGCGCGGACATGCGCGGGACCATCTACGCGATCTACGAGTTCTCGCAAAGAGTGCTGGGCGTGGACCCGATGTATTTGTGGACCGACAAGCAGCCCGTGAAACGCGCTTCCATCAAGCTGCCCGCTGATTTCGCGCACACCTATCCCAGTCCCGTCTTCAATTACCGCGGCTTTTTTCCCAACGATGAAGACCTGCTAACCGGGTGGGTGACGCCGAAGAAAGGCGATCAGACGGGCATTGCGCTCTCCACCTGGGACATGATCTTTGAGACCACCCTGCGGCTCAAAGGAAACATGGTGGTGCCGGGGACGTGGATCTTCCCCGACGACGCGCAGGTGCACGCGGCCACGGAGCGTGGGCTGATTGTGAACCAGCATCATGCCATTCCGCTGGGCGTGAATGTGGCACGCTGGCCGCAGGATGCGCCGTATAACTACTCGACTCATCCCGAAGTTCTGGAGCGCGCGTGGACCAACGCAGTGAACGATTACAAGCCGAACCAGGAGATCCTCTGGAGCGTGGGTCTTCGCGGTTTGTCCGACTCGAGCTACAGTTCCCTCGATCCGAGCGTGCAGAATAACGACCCCTTACTTGGACAAAGAATCAGCGAGGCGATTGTCGACCAGATGAAGATTGTGCGGGCAAAGTATCCGAATGCGCAGTTCGTCACGGACCTGTGGCAGGAGGGCGCGCGGCTGACACAGGAGGGCTACCTGAAGATTCCGCCGGAAGTGAGTCTGGTGTGGGCCGACACGGGTTACGGCGACATGCAGGACGGCGGCAAGGTGGCAGCCGGCCAGGGCATGTACTTCCACGTGGCCATGATGAATGGACAGGCCAATCAGCTTTCCGAGATGGTTTCGCTCAAAATCATTCAGTCGGAGATCGGGCGGTATATCAAGGCCGGCGCAACTTCGTACTTCCTTGTGAATACGAGCGACATCCGACCAGTGGTGATGACGACGCGCGCGGTGATGGAGATGGCCTGGGGTGGCGTGCCTGCAACCACCGGCGGCGCTGCCGGCGACGCGGACGCCGCGTATTACCGGAAGTGGGCGACGGAGGAGTTCGGCGCGAAGTCAGCCGACGCTCTCACCAAGGTTTATCGGGAGTATTTTGCCGCGCCCTCGCCGCGCGCGCCTTTTGCCTTTGCCCCGCCGCGGATGACATCGGCAGGAAATGCCCCACCGCCCCCACCGCGCTACAGCAACATTCCGCTCGTCGATGGCGATCAGCATTACCACAGCGAGGCGCGGCGCATCCTTGCCGACTACCTCAGCGGGCACCAGGTAGTCGGTATTCCCAGCCAGTCGCCCAAGTGGACACAGCCGCGCGTGGGTTTCTCCATGACGGCGGAACGGCGTGCGGAGTTTCTCGATCGCGACATCAAGGACTGCACCGACGCCCAGCCGCGCTGGGATGCGGTGTGGAAGGACGCTGTGGCCGCGGAAGGCCTGATCGATCCCGCGCGTCGCGACTATTACCAGGAAGCTGTGCTCACCATGATCGCGATCAACCGCGAAAGCAACCGCATGCTGCTTGATGTCGCGCAGTCGATGAAGGACATGGATGCGGGAGACTCAACGAAGGCGCAAAGCGAAGCGGCCGATGCATTGAAGGCGCTCGATACGATGCAAGCAGCCATGCACGCTGCCGAATACGGCAAGTGGAAGAACTGGTATCGCGGCGACTGGCTCACGGGCGTATATCGCACTCGGGAAGTTGTGCAGGCGTACGCCGATCACCTGAAGGATCCCATGGCCAAGCTGCCCGCCCCGGCCTCATGGAGCGGGTGGGAGGGTTATTTCCACATCATGCAATACGAAGGCGACCGATCGGTGGACGTGCACTAACCCGAAGCTGCCTGTTCCCTGCGAAGCAAATAGTTGGGATGCATGAGGCCGGTGGGAAGGTACAGCCGATCGCCCTGGTAGGTGAAGCCAAGCTTCATTAGGAGCCGGCCCGACGCAGCATTTTGCGGGTGATGCCCGGCAAAGATCGCTGCTGCGCCCAACGGGCCGAAGGCGTAGGGGATGAGGGCTTCTGAAGCCTCGCGCGCGATTCCCTGCCCCCAGAACTCCGGAAGCAGATGCACGCCCATTTCGTAGATTCCCTGACTGGATTCGTAGGGGCGCAGACCCGCGCACCCTGCGTGCCGGCCATCGGCGAGCAGAAAGACCGGCCAATACTGCATTCCATATTGATCTTGCTGCTCGATCTCCCGGGCCAGCCGTTCCAGGGCGACCTCGCGCGTCCAGGGACCGCCAATCAGCGCCGTCACCTGCGGGTTGCACCAGAGATCGATCGCCAGAGACTCATCACGAGAGTTCCAACAGCGGAAGCCCAAGCGTTCGGTAGTGAGGAAGTAACTCGGGGAGTCCGCACGAACTGGTTCAGATTGGTTCGCGTTGGACTTGCGGACGGTGGCAGGCGCGCTTTCCACGCCATGCCAGTGGCTGCTCATATGCCTTCGCCCATGGTGACGTAGACCTTCAGCCGCTCCAGTTCCTCGCGATAGGCGGTGCGCTCGGCCTCTTCGTCAGCGAACGGCTGGGCCGAGCGCTCGGTTCCGCCGAGAAGCCCTTCCAGTTTTTCCACGCGCGCCGAGAGCGCAATGAGCGCGTCGGACAGCGGGTCCTTAATCTCGTGCGGATCGGTGATGAGCACACGCTCGCCGTTGTGGTAGACGATGTGCGCGGGCACTCCGACCACGGTGGAATTTGGAGGCACGTCCGAGAGCACGACCGATCCCGCGCCGACACGCGAGTTTTCGCCCACCGTGATGTTGCCCAGGATATTGGCGTTGTTGCCGATAAAGACGCCGTCGCAGATGGTGGGGTGGCGCTTGCCGTGGCCCTTGCCCGTGCCGCCCAGCGTGACACCCTGGTACATGGTCACATCACTGCCTACAATGGCGGTTTCGCCGATGACCACGCCGGTAGCGTGATCGATAAAGAGCCGATGTCCCAGGAGCGCGCCGGGATGGATATCGGTGCCAGTATGGAAGCGCGCTACCTGCGAAAGAACGCGCGCGGCCAGACGCAGCTTGTGACGCCAGAGCCAGTGCGACACGCGGTGAATCCACACCGCCCAGAGGCCCGGATAGCAGAGCAGAACTTCAAGCTGCGTGCGCGCAGCCGGGTCGCGCTCCATGATGGAGGCAACGTCGTCGTGCATGCGGCCAAACAGGGACATGATGAAAACAGGGAATAGGGGATAGGAAGTAGGGAGTAGAAAACGAAGTCATGGTACGGTGCGTTTTCCACTCCCTATTGGCTACTCCCTATTCCCTGCCTTTCTTAAGCTGGCACGGCGATCGGCTCGGCCTGCAAAGCCAGCGCCTGCTGCCGCAGCGGCTCGAAGAGAATGCTCGACAGGTAGCGCTCGCCGAAGTCGGGCAGCACAACCACGATCAGCTTACCTTTATTCTCAGCCCGCGCAGCCACTTTGAGCGCCGCAGCCACAGCAGCGCCGGAGCTGATGCCGACAAACAGGCCTTCCTCTTTGCCAAGCCGGCGCGCCATCTCGACGCTCTCGTCGTTGGTCACCTGAACGACCTCGTCGATGAGCTTGGTATCGAGAATGCTGGGAATGAATCCCGCGCCCAAGCCCTGAATCTTGTGCGGGCCGGGCTTGCCGCCGGAGAGCACGGGACTGTCCGTAGGCTCGACGGCGACCGCCTTGAACGCCGCCTTCTTGGGCTTGATGTAGTTGGCCACGCCAGTGATGGTGCCGCCGGTACCCACGCCGGAGATGAGAATATCGACCGCACCGTCGGTATCATTCCAGATCTCAGGACCAGTGGTGGCCAGGTGAATGGCTGGGTTGGCGGGGTTGTCAAACTGCTGCAGGATGTAGCCATTGGGCGTCTTTTCCAGGATTTCGTTGGCCTTGGCGATAGCGCCCTTCATGCCGTTAGGGCCAGGGGTGAGCACGATTTCCGCGCCATAGGCAAGCAGCGTCACGCGGCGCTCCAGGCTCATGGTTTCGGGCATGGTGAGGATGATCCGGTAGCCCTTAACTGCGGCCACAAATGCCAGCGCGATGCCCGTGTTACCGCTGGTGGCCTCAATAAGCACGGTTTTGCCGGGGGTGATCTTGCCGGCTTTCTCAGCGGCGTCGATCATGGCAAAGCCGATGCGGTCCTTGACGCTCGACGCGGGGTTCTGGCTTTCCAGCTTGGCGACAACGGTAGCCGGCAATCCGGCTGCCACACGGTTCAACCGCACCAACGGAGTGCGGCCGATCAATTCAGTTACGTTCGCGGCAATACGCGCCATGATGATCTCCTTTTTCCCGGGGCAGGCCCGGACCTCTCGTGTTTAGGACATTGGGGATTGGTGCAGCTTATCGGGTGAGAAAATCGAGCGCGCTTCACGCGCACTTCAGCATCGCGGCTGGCACCAGGACGGCGTTAGCGACATCGACGCATACAAAGAGCCTAGACCCAACGGCCCGGCAATGGCAAGCGCAATCGTTTCCGCCAGAGAGGCAGTCGGGAAACCCGATTCGGCTCACTCCCCAATGAGTTTGCAGGCGATCGGGATGCTCTGGCCTTGAATGGCTTGCAAGGAACCTTCGTAAATCCCGCAGTCGAGCAGGTTGTCTGGCGAGGATTTGCGGCCAGAATACACGTTAATCAAGAGCTGCGGACCCTGACTGTCCATCCATTTCATCATGGGCTGATTGAGCTTGACGCTGTCGAACTTGGCCGTCGCGCCGGGAGCAATTTCTTTTTTCACTTCACCCATATCAATTTGGCCCACATGGTCGACATCCTGCTTGGGCGTGCCCTGAATGGGGAAACCGTACAGATAGCCAACGACAATCACGGTCTCTTTGCCCGCGACCAGCGTGGCCATTGCCTTCTGCGAATACGTCACGGTTACCGTAAAGCCGGGAACGGTAGCAGCCGGTGCCGCGGGTTTGGCGCTCTGCTGCTGGGCAAACGCCAGAGTGAGCGCGGCGGACGCGAGAAGAAAAGGGACAATCGTTTTTGCGGAAAGAGCGGATTTTGCCTGCATGGACGCAATCGTACAGCGGCAAAGCGGGACGTGAGGAAGAAAATTTCGGTAGAAGCGGGGCGGTAGCGCACCCGTCAAACGGAACTGCGCAATCAGCCAGTGTTTCGCAGGCCGGCCGAGATGCCGTTGATGGTGGCGGCGATGGCGCGGTTCACCTCGGGCGTGTCTTCGCCGGCGCGCTTGCGGCGCAGCATGTCGACCTGGATCAGGTGCATGGGGTCGACGTAAGGATTGCGCAGCCTGATGGAGTGGGCGAGCACCTGGTTGGTCTCGAGCAGCTCCTTCTGGCGCAGTGACGGCAAAGAGCGCCGCGCACGGTGCGATGGAACTCGGCTTCGAACATGTCGTAGATGCGCTCGCGCAGTGTTCCGTCCTCGACCAGCGAGGAGTAGAGCCGCGCCGTGCCCAGGTCCGCCTTGCCCAGCGCCATCTCCACGTTGCGCAGCAGGTCGATGAAGAGCGGAAACTCCTTCGCCATGGTTTGCAATAACGGCAGCGCGCCGGATTGAGCGAGAAACTGCTCGACGGCATAGCCCACGCCGAACCACGCGGGCACCAGCAGCCGCGACTGCGTCCAGCCGAAGACCCAGGGAATGGCGCGCAGGTCGGAGAGCTTCGGCGAAGCGTTGCGGCGCGCAGGGCGCGAGCCGATCTTGGCGTTTTCCAGCTCGCCGACCGGCGTGGACTGCTCGAAGTAAGTGACGACGCCGGGATCGTCGAGAATGTGCTTCCGGTAGAAGCCGTAGGCAAGGCTGGAGAGCTCGTCGAGCGCGGCCTCCCACTCCGGCTTGAGCACGCCGGTGAAGTGGCCCTCGGGGTCGCGCGCGTTGGGCCGCGCCAGCGCGTCGAGCGAGGCGGCGATCATCAGCTCGAGATTGCGCTCGGCCAGCACTTCGTCGGCGTATTTGAAGTTGAGCACCTCGCCCTGCTCGGTGATGCGCAACTGGCCGTCGAAGGAGTCCATGGGCTGGGCGAAGATGGCGCGATGCGTGGGCCCGCCGCCGCGGCCGACCGTGCCGCCGCGGCCGTGGAAGAGGCGCAGCTTGACGCCGGCTTCGCGCGCCACCACGTGCAGATCGCGATGGGCGCGGAAGATCTCCCAGGTGGAGGTGAGCATGCCGCCGTCTTTGTTGGAGTCGGAGTAGCCGAGCATGACCTCCTGCCAGTTGCCCCAACTGGCGAGCGAGCTTGCGATAGTCGGGGCGGCTCCAGAGCTCGCGGCAGACGGCGGGCGCGTTGCGCAGGTCTTCGATGGATTCGAAGAGCGGCACCGGCATCAGGCCGGGATCGAGGCCGGGACCTTCGCCTGCACCCTCCACCGTGACGCCGCCCAGCCGCGCCAGCCGGACCACGGCGAGCACATCTTCCACCGTGGATGCGCCGCTGATGACGTACTGGCGAATGGCCTCGGGCGAGCAGCCGTGCTTGATTTCGGCGACGACGCGGAAGGTTTCGAGCACGCTCGCCGTTTGCGCCGAGAGGCCGCCGGGCAGCGACGGCGCGATGGTGTCGGCGATCGCTTCCTGCAAGGCCGCGGCGTGAACGCGCGCGTGCTGGCGGATGTCGAGCGTGTGCAGATGCAGGCCGAAGGTGCGCACCTGCAGGATCAGCGGATCGATCAGCGTGCGCGCGATGCGCATGCCGCGATTCGCAGCCAGCGAGGCGCGCAGCGTCTCCAGATCGTCGATGAAATCCTGCACCGAGCAGTAGGCAGGCAGCGCCTGCGTCAGCTTGTCCTGGCTGCGCGCCAGCGTGTAGGGCATCACGGGCAGAGCGATGCCCGCAGCAGCATGCGCTTCGCCCGATTCCTCCAGCGTGCGCTGGATGCGCGCCTTGAGGCAGATGACGAAGCGGCGGTAGTACTCGAACTCGTATTGCGCGCCGAAGACCTGCGCCTCGGGCGTGTGCACCTGCGCGACGTAGGCGCGCAGGCGCTCCAGCAGCGCGTCGCTCACCGGCCGCTGCTGCGCGCTGGTGGTGAGCAGGTCGATGATCTGGTCGAGCTGGCGCTGGTAGTAGAGCAGCAGATGGCCGCGGGCCAGTTGCAGCGCATCGCGCGTGACTTCGGGCGTGACGAAGGGATTGCCGTCGCGGTCGCCGCCGATCCACGAGCCGAAGCGCAGCACCTGGGGCAGCTCGAGCGGATCGATCTCGAGCTCGTAGGCCGCGCGAAGGGCCGCGGAGATTTCGCGATAGAGCTCGGGCAGCGTGTCGAAGATGGAGACGTCGTAGTAGTCGAGGCCCATCTTGATTTCGTCGTAAACGGTGGGCCGGCGCGAGCGCACCTCGTCGGTCTGCCAGAGGCCGGTGATCTCGGCGAGAACAAGTTCCTCGAGGCGCGCCATGTCCTGTTCGGGAACGGGAATGCGGTCGAGCGCCTCGAGAAACTCGCCGATGCGGCGGCGCTTGAACATCACGGAGCGGCGCGCGACCTCAGTGGGATGCGCGGTGAAGACCGGCACGATGAGCACGCGGCGCAGCCAGTCCAGAGCCTCTTCCGCGCCGATGCCCACGCGGCGCATCTCGCAGAGCGTGCCTTCGAGCGAGCCGCGCTGGCGGCCGGCTTGGCCGCTCAAGCGCAGAGCGATGCGGCGGCGCTTGCGGTGGTTGGTTTCGGCCAGATTGATGAGCTCGAAGTAGAAGGCGAAGGCGCGGGTGAGCAGGATGGCGCGCTCGACGGGCAGCGAGTGCACCAGTTCAAGCGCGGCGGCGGCGTGGCGCGCGGCTTCTTCGGCGCGGCCGCGAGCTTCGGCGTCGCGGCGGCGGATGGTGCCCTGGCGCAGCGCTTCGACTTGCGCAAACACCTCGTCGCCGGCCTGCTCGCGCAGCACCTCGCCGAGCAGCGTGCCCAGCGAGCGCACGTCGCGGCGCAGCGGCGCCTCTTTCAGGTCGCCGGATTGCGCTTCCAGTTCGGCCAGCCGCTGCGACCAGCTCTCGGGATTCCACAAAAGAGCCATCGTATTTTGATTATGCACGAGGAAAATGAGGGTAATGTAACGGAGAATCGGGCTGTCGCCTAGTTGGGCCGGTCACGCATAATGGCAAGATGAAATTTTCCAACGCGATCTTCCCTCTTGTTTTCACCTGCCTCGCTGCCGTGGCTCCTTTGGTTCGCGGCCAGGCCAGCACAGGACAGGCCCCGCAATCTGGACCGCCGGCTGCAGCGGCGCGGCCGCCTTTTCCCACGCGCGACCCGCATACGCCGGGCTACGTGGCGGCGACGGAACTGCCTGACGGAGCGGTTCCCGATGCGAAGAAGAACGGCAACTTCATCCTTGGACCGACACATACTCCGGCGCCGGAGTTGGCCGATTCCAATCGCCCACTCGACGGGACGGTCGTCGAGTTCACGATGAATTCAGAGGACAGCAAATATTTTCCGGGCATCGCACGGAATCCTGATCCGCATCCTATGCCGGACCCGGCCAATCCAGCGCGCCTCGTTGGCGTGGAGACGCATTCCGCGCCATACGTGCGCAAGGTTGCCGTGTACGTGCCGAAGGGCTACGTACCGGGAACGGAGATGCCGTTTATCGTGGGCGCGGATGGGCCTGATCGCCTGCTGTTCGCCGCGCTGGACGCATTGATTGCCGAGCACAAACTGCCGCCGATGGTGGCCATCTCGATCGGCAACGGCGGCGGTGACGCGCAAGGCAGCGAGCGCGGATTGGAGTACGACACGATGTCGGGCAAGTACGCCGAGTTTGTGGAGTACGAGGTACTGCCAGCGGCGGAGAGCCACGCGCATGTAAAGCTGACGCACGACCCGAACGGTCGAGCAACGATGGGCGCAAGCTCCGGCGGCTCCTGCGCGCTGGAGATGGCGTGGTACCACCCGGAGTGGTATCACCGCGTGCTGACGTACTCAGGCACATACGTGAATCAGCAGTGGCCGTGGAATCCGGAGACGCCGTACGGCGCGTGGGGATTTCACGAACAGCTGATTCCGCACAGCGCTCGCAAGCCGCTGCGCATCTGGATGGAAGTGGGCGATCGCGATCTGCTAAACCCTAATACGATGCGCGATGAGATGCACGACTGGGTGCTGGCCAACGAGCGTATGGCGCAGGTATTGGCGGCGAAACATTATCCGTATCAGTTTGTGTTCGCGCGGAACGCTGGGCACGTGGACCGGGGCGTGCGGCAGCAGACACTGCCGGAAGCGCTGGAGTGGGTGTGGAGCGGCTACAAGGCGAAGTAGCGATCAAATTTACTTGCGGCCGGCGACGTTGCGGCGGAAGCAAGTGGACAAGTGATCGTTTACCATGCCGGCAGCTTGCATGAATGCGTAGACAATTACGGGGCCGACAAATTTGAAACCGCGCTTTTTGAGCTGCTTTGACATTTCGACCGCAAGCGGCGTTTGTGCCGGGATCGGCCCTTCTGTCCGGATGGGCTTGCCGCCCGCGATGCCCCAGACGAACGTGGCGAAATCTTCGCCTGATTTCTGCATCTCGAGGTAGATGCGGGCAGCCTGAATAGTGGCTGCAATTTTGGCGCGCGAACGAATGATGCCGGGATTTTGAAGCAGGCGCTCGATGTCGGCTTCGCTGAAGCGGGCGACTTTGGACGGGTCGAAACCCTTGAAGACTTTGCGGAATTCTTCGCGTTTGCGCAGCACAATGATCCAGGCCAGACCAGCCTGAAATCCTTCCAGCATGAGCAACGCCCAGAGGGCGCGGCTGTCGCGCACGGGCACGCCCCACTCGGTGTCGTGGTAGTCGCGAAGGAGCGGATCGTTTTCTGCCCAGGTGCAGCGGGATCTGGATGCTTTGCTAGTCATCGTACCGATCGTACCAAGAATGCGTTGGACGCCAGGGTTCACGGTTCGAGTTGTGCTATCAAATCTTCCCATTCGTTGGTGAGTGCAGCCAACTGGGCGCGGAGTTCCTCGGCGAGCGTGGCCAGGCGCTGGGTTTCGGCAGCGGAAACGTAGACGCCCAACTCTTGATCAGTGTGCGCAATGGAGGCTTCAATCCGTGGAATCTCTTCTTCGAGAAATGCGCAGCGGTCTTTCAATTGCTTCTGCTTGATGGGGTTCAGCCGGCGTGTACGCGCCGCAGGCGACGCTTCGGTGTCGTTCGGTCCCTCGTATCCACCCTCGATGAGGAGGGTTGTTCCGGGCGGTACAGGCTGTTTCACGGTCTGAGAAGATGCAGGTCCTTCGACTCGATCGCCGCGGCGATCTCGCTCAGGATGACCATTTATTTGGAGAGGCGCGGAGAGTGCCTCCTTGCGCCGCAAATAATCTTCGTAGTTGCCTTCGTAGGCCGTGACCGCGCCGTTCTCGATTTCCAGCACGCGCGTGGCCAGGCGATCGATGAAATAGCGGTCGTGCGAAACAAAGACCACGGTGCCACTGTAGCCGGAAATCGCTTCGAGCAACACATCCTTGGCGCGCATGTCGAGGTGGTTCGTGGGCTCGTCGAGCAGCAGGAAGTTTGAAGGCGAGACCAGAATGCGCGCCAAAGCGTAACGGTTACGCTCGCCACCCGAGAGCACGCCGAGCGGCTTGAATACGTCGTCGCCGGAGAAGAGAAAACAGCCGAGCAGCGAACGCAGGGCGGTCTCGGGAATGCGCAGCGCCGACCGGCTCATGTCGTCGAGCATGCGCGCCTCAGGATCCAGTACCTTGTACTGATCCTGCGCGAAGTACTCGGCGACTACATTGTGGCCGAGCTTGATTGAACCCGAGGTGGGCACTTCGTCGCCGACAAGCAGTTTAATGAGAGTCGATTTGCCCGCGCCATTGACGCCAACCAGCGCCACGCGGTCGCCGCGTTCGATAGTGAAGCGTGCGCCGGCAAAGACGCACTTCGCGCCATAATCCTTCCTCAGGTTCACTGCCTCTACAACCGTGCGGCCCGAGGGCGGCGGCTGGGGAAATTTGAAATGAATGACCGGCTCTTCCTCGGGCACCTCGATGCGCTCGATCTTTTCCAGTTCCTTGATCCGCGATTGCACCTGCTTGGCCTTGGTGGCCTGGTACCTGAACCTATTGATGAATGCTTCAAGATGCTCGATCCGCTCGCGCTGGTTGCTCCATGCGGCACGGAGCTGCTCGCGGCGCTCATCTTTTTGTTTTAGGTATTTGGTGTAATTGCCCTGGTAGATGGTGAGACGCTTGTTCCATATCTCCACGGTGCGGTCGATGGTGACGTCGAGAAAGTAGCGGTCGTGCGAGATCAGGA
Source organism: uncultured Acidobacteriota bacterium (assembly GCA_963713675.1). GTDB lineage: Bacteria > Acidobacteriota > Terriglobia > Terriglobales > Acidobacteriaceae > Telmatobacter. The sequence continues at coordinate 46,664 of CAVQMV010000031.1, read as the reverse complement.
TGTAGCCGAACGGATAATTCTTGAGATAGTCCTCAAGCCAGTTGCGGGTTTCGAGGTCGAGGTGGTTGGTAGGCTCGTCGAGGAGCAGCAGATTGGGCTTGGCCAGCAGCAGCTTGGCAAGCGCGATGCGCATCTGCCATCCGCCTGAGAACTCGTCGGTCTGCCGCGTCCAATCCTGCTTGCCGAAACCCAGGCCGGTGAGCACGCTGCCCACCTGCGCATCGAGTGCGTAGCCGTCGAGCGCGTGAAAGCGATCCTGCAGCATGGAGAAGCGCTCGGCGGCCGCATCATATTCGGGGCTTTCGTGATCCAGTTCGGCCAATTGGCCCGCCAGCCGCTCGACTTCGCGCTCCATTTCGTGCAACTCGTCGAAGACGGTGAGACACTCGTTAAACACCGTCCGGCCTGTGAGCTGCAACCCCTCCTGCGGCAGATAGCCGATGCTCATGCCGCGCGTTTGGTCGAGATTTCCATAGTCGAGCGTCTCGAGTCCGGTGAGAACCTTCATCAGCGTGGATTTGCCAGTGCCGTTGGCGCCCACGAGCGCGGTCTTCTCCTGGCTGCGGATGAGCCAGTCGGCCTCAAGAAAAAGAACTCTCGGCCCGAAGCGTTTCCCGGCATTTTTGAGCGCAAGCATGAAAGTCCATTTTCGCAGAGCCAGATTGCGCCCCGTTTCATTGGCGCGGTTTTTCGCACCGCGAGAGACAAGTGCGATCCTGTAGGCTGATCGCGGCAGGTTTTTGGGATGCGGGAGCGAATTCGATGAACGCCAGAATGGCATTGCTGGTTTTGGGCGTAGCACTAGGGGGGACGGTAGCCATGGTGGAGTGCCAGGAGCTGGACCCGACACTGAAGCTGAATCAGATTCAGGTGATCGGGACGCACAACAGCTATCACGCGGGGATTGCGCCGAGCGAAGCCAAAGTATGGCAGATCAAAGATCCCCAGGCCTTCTATGGGCTCGACTATCGGCATGAAACTCTCACGCGCCAGCTCGACGGCGGTGTGCGACAGATAGAGCTAGACATTTTCGCCGATAGCGAAGGCGGCCGTTTCGCGCATCCCGCTGGGCCACGTATGGTGGCCGAGGCGCAGCTTCCACCCGATCCGCCCTTCGACCCTGAGGGCGTGATGCTGAAGCCGGGGTTCAAGGTGATGCACGTGCAGGACATCGACTATCGCAGCGTGTGCCAGCCGTTCAAATCCTGTCTAGAAGAGGTGCGCACCTGGTCCCATGCGCATCCCAATCACATTCCGATTTTCATTCTGGTGGAAACCAAGCAGAACTCATCGGAAGGCCCGATGCAACTGACACCCGCGGAGCCATTTACCGCGCATACATTCGATGCACTGGATGCGGAGATTCGTTCGGTGTTTCCTCCCGAGGAAATGATTACGCCCGACGACGTGCGCGGGGAATACAAGACACTGAACGAGGCCGTGCTGGCTGGCAACTGGCCCACGCTCAGGAAGGCGCGCGGAAAGGTGATCTTTCTGATGGATCAGCGGCCCGTGGGACAGGTGTATCTCGAGGGGCACCCTGCGCTGCGCGGACGCGTGCTGTTTACCAACGCCGAGCCCGGCGAGCCCGACGCCGCGTTCACCGAATTGAATGACGGGCCTGCGAGCAAGATCGAACAGCTGGTGCAGCAGGGCTATCTAGTGCGCATGCGCACCGATGACAGCACGCGTGAGGCGCGCATCAACGACACGCGGCGCCGCGACGCAATGATCGCAAGCGGAGCTCAGATCCTGAGCACGGACTATCCGGCAAGCGAGCCGGCACGCTGGGAGGGCCACTACTTCGTGGCTTTGCCTGAGAATGCGATAGCGCGATGCAATCCCGTGAACGGGCCGGAGGGATGCGAAGCGAAGTGATGCGACGTGGACGCGGCTAATCGAGGTGAAAGACTTCCTCCATGGCCGCCCACCACTCACCCTCGCCAAGGTCAGGCAGCGGATTTTGCATGGGCATCATCAAGGCCCACCACTCCTGCGTGGTCTTGTCGGCGGCCATTCGCGCCATATCAGCGGCGAAATCGGCGCCGTGATATTCAAAGTAGCTGAAGAGGGTGTGATCGCGCAGGTAAATGGAATAGTTGCGGATGTTGCAGGAGTGAATCATTTGGAGCACCGCCGGCCAGACGGCAGCGTGATGCTCCCTGTATTTTTGCTCGGCCTCGGGCTTGAGCCCGATCACCATTCCGTAGCGTTTCATCGAGTCTTTCTCCCAGGAACGTTGATGAAAGCCGCCGCGACGCCTAAAGCCGGTGCCTGCGGCACTGAACACTTTATCTTACGTGGCCGCACCGGCGGGCTTCCCTGAATTCACGTTTACGAGCGAAGCCAATTATGATCATTCTGGCCGATCGCAACGGATTCGCCGACAGCTATAGGTACTCTTAATGAATCTTCGATAAGGCCTCGGTTCGCAAAAGATACGGAGGAGATATGAGCACGAGTTTCACGCACCGGCGCGAGTTTTTGAAGCAGGCGGGATTGATGGGATCGCTGGGATCGGCAGCGATGATGGCGGGACTGCCGGAGAGCGCCATGGCGCTCGGCGGCGGAGCGGCGCGCATTGTGGAAGAGGCGGCTGTGCCCGTGCAGGCTGAAGAAGCGCCCAAGTACCATATCAAGTTTGCGGTGTGCGGCATGAGCCACGACCACATCTACGGGATGATTGGCGCCGTGCAGCGCGGGGGCGGCGAGCTGGTAGCCGCGTGGGGCGGCGAAGAGGACAAGCTGGCCGTGTTCCGCAAGCGCTTTCCCGATGTGAAGATCGCGAAGACGCAGGACGAGGTTCTCGACGATCCCACGGTGCAACTGGTGCTGACCTCGCAGATTGCCAGCGAGCGCGCGGGGATTGCCGTGCGCGCCATGAAGCAAGGCAAAGATTTTCTTTCTGACAAGCCGGGAATGACGACCCTCGAGCAATTGGCCGATGTACGCAAGACCATTGCCGAGACCAAGCGGGTTTACGCAATCCTCTACAGCGAATTGCTGGAGGTGAAGGCAGCTGTTTACGCCGGGGTTCTGGTGCGGCAGGGCGCAATCGGCAAGGTGATTCAGACCATCAATATTGCGCCGCATCAGATTTTCCAGCACGCGGGCGACGCAGGCGGAAGCGGCGGCCGGCCTGACTGGTTCTGGAATCCCGATCAATATGGTGGAATCCTGTGCGACATCGGCTCGCACCAGGTGGATCAGTTCCTGTTCTTTACGGGATCGACCGAGGCCGAGGTGGTGGAGTCGCAGATCGCCAATGTGCGCCATCCCGATCGTCCGCGCTTCCAGGATTTTGGCGACATGGTGTTGCGCGGCAATCGCGGGCTGGGCTACGTGCGCCTGGACTGGTTCACCCCCGATGGCCTTGGAACCTGGGGTGACGGGCGCCTGTTCATTCTTGGCACCGAAGGCTACATGGAAGTGCGCAAGTACACCAACGTCGCTGTGAGCCACCAGGGCAATAACCTTTTTGTGGTCGATCAAAAGCAGGCGCGGTTCATAGACTGCAATGCCATGCCGTTGCCCTTCGGCCCGCAGTTTGTGGCCGACATCGTGAACCGCACGCACCTGGCACAGAACCTGGACGAAGCGCTGCTAGCGGCGGAACTGGTGATCAATGCGCAGAACCACGCGAAATGGGTGAAGCTCGAGGACTAAAGATCGAAAGTGGTATGAGGACTTGGTACGCCGGCTAATTGTCCCCGGGAGATGCGCTTGCCTACCCGCCTCTGGCAATCGTTGAACGGCACTTCTGCAACAGGAGTTGAACGCATATGGCTCAGACGGGAGCTTCGCGGGAATCGGCTGCAAGCCGGCAGAGAGCCTTGTTGCCCGTCTGCCTGGTTTCGGCCGACGAAGATTTCCTCGAGCTTGTAGCTCAGGAAATTGAGCCATGGTGCCGCATCACACATAGCGCGGGATATGATGGGCTGGCGCAATGGGCGCAGCATCAGGACACCAACTCCGCCATCGTCCTCGATATTGACACCCAGGGCAAAGACCCTCTCGGCGGCCTTCCTGTCTTGAACGAGCTGCGCCGCCTCGACGCCAATCTGACGCTTATTTCCGTCAGCCGTGCCGCGGCCCGCTCCGTTGAAAAGCAGGCGCTCGAAGCCGGGGCCGATGCGCACTTCCGAGCGCCGGTCGACGTGGGAGAGTTGCGCACCGCGCTAATTGAGTTGCTGCGCTTCCGCGCAGAAGCGCTCAAGAACAGTCAGGTGTTGGAAGCCAGCCGGTTCCAGGATTTCATCGGCTCCAGCGAACCCATGCGCAACGCGTACGACGCCATCCGGCAGGTGGCCGGCAGCAATGTCAACGTGCTCATCCGCGGCGAAAGCGGAACTGGCAAGGAGTTGGCCGCGCGCGCTATCGTCGCCCTGAGCCAGCGGGCAGACAAGCCCTTCATTCGACTGAACTGCGCGGCGCTGCCGGAAAACCTGATTGAGTCGGAGCTCTTCGGCAGCGAGCGCGGTGCGTTTACGGGAGCTACCGAATCGCGTCCCGGCCAGATCGAGTTGGCCGACAGAGGCACGCTTTTTCTCGACGAGATCGCCACGCTGGCGGTGGATTTGCAAACCAAGTTGCTGCGGGTTCTGGAGGACCGCCAGGTGCAGCGCCTGGGCGGACGCACATATCGCAAGATCGATTTCCGCCTGATTTGCGCAACCAACGAGCCGCTCGAAGAAATGGTGCGCGCCGGGCGTTTTCGAGAAGATCTCTACTACCGTGTCAACGTTGTGCCCATCCAGTTGCCTGCTTTGCGTGAACGCGAAGGCGACATTCCCCTGCTGTGCCGGCATTTTCTTCAAGTCCATTGTGCGGCCAATGGCAAGAGTGAGAAGTACCTCACCGAGGGCGCGCTGGCGACCTTCGAGGAGCATACCTGGCCGGGAAACGTGCGCGAACTGGAAAACCTCATTCAGCGCCTGGTAGTTACGGTGCGAAGAGACACCATTGACGTGAGCGATCTGCCGCCACGCGTGGTGCGCGAAAGCGTCACGGCCCAGGAAGCCATACTGGTCCCCCCCGAGGGCACCGACTTCGACAACGAGATTTCCCGGCTCGAAGTTGCCTTGCTCACCACGGCTTTGCGCCGCACCGGAGGCAGCAAAGCGGCCGCCGCGCGCCTCTTGAGTATCGATGGGCAGCGCATCAAGTACCTGTGCCGCAAATACTCCCTCTAAAGCAGTGCACGGGTGAAATATTAACCCAACGTGGGTTAATTTTTAACCCATTGGTCAAAATCCCGCGTTGGTCAGTTTTTCTCGCCGAACGCGCCTGTGTAATAAAATCAGCAGTTTACGAAAATATACGACTGCGAACTGAGTTTGGCACGCCGGTTGCAATAAGGTATGGCGTCAAGCAGTTCAGAAAAATCTGAGGGGGGAAACGAAAATGGCAATCACAAAGAAATCACTGATCAGCAGCGGAATCAGCACCACGAAGAAACCCGACCTTTACAACCCCGCGGCAGCCAGCAAGATGTACGCGGCGAACAAGATTCTTCCCGGCAACGCCCTGAAGCCCGGCAATGCCCTGAAGCCCGGCAATGCTCTGAAGCCTGGCAACGCCCTGAAGCCCGGCAACGCTCTGAAGCCCGGCAACGCCCTGAAGCCCGGCAACGCCCTGAAGCCCGGCAATGCCCTGAAGCCCGGCAACGCCCTGAAGCCCGGCAACGCCCTGAAGCCCGGCAACGCCCTGAGGCCCGGAAGCGCCATGCGTCAGGCGTAGCGACCTGAAGCCTGGCGGCGCAATAAGCGTTAACCGGTATTGTCGCTGCCACGGAGGTCGACTGCGAGAAACTCAGTCGTTCGTTTTGAAGCAATCGGCTGGTAGCCTGAGATCGATCAAGATTGCCGTTTGCGGCAATCGGTTCGAATGGCCCTCCCCCAGTTCCTTGCCCTTCACTTTACCCTTGGTTCTCTCGAGACAAGAACGGCAACCGCGCAAGCGGTTGCCGTTCTTTCAGTTCACCAGACGTGGGCTTTTACCAGGTTGGCTGCGACCGTGAACATACGCCCGGCGAGGCTGCGCCTGACTCCAAAGATCTTCGCGGGGCCGGCTTCGCCCAGGCGCGGGCTGCCTGCGGATAGGGGCAGCGTCATGCGTGCCGTGTAGAAGACCGGGAGCGTGACGCCCTGGTATTCCTGCTTGGCTACCAGGCCCTGGGCAAGGTTTTGAGCGTCGCCACCTGGCTGAGCCAGTCTCAGATGAACAGGTGAAAAGCGGCCGGGAAGCTCGATCGCGACTTCAGCGCCGGCGGGAATGTTCTGAAAGGCTGCTACGGGAATGTAAATTCGCACGACACGCGGCCCATCGTCGGCGAGATCGAGCAACGCCTGCCCGGATCCTACCTGCTGACCGAGAAGCGCGTCGGGGTCCGTGGTGAGCACGATTCCATCTGCCGGCGCAACCACTACCAACGACGACTGAGCCTCGGCTGCGAGCCGGGTAAATCGCTGCGAAGAGTCTTGATCCGCGGCGGCCGGCCCGATGCTCTGTCCGCGCAACTCAGCATTAAACGCCTGAAAGCTCGCGTTGCGGGTTTGCGCCCTGGCCGACTCAACCATTGAAGCCGACATGGGACTGGTCATAGTGAGCAGCGGCTGCCCGGCATGCACTTTCTCACCTTCGCGAGTCAGTACTTCAACCACCCTTCCGGGAACGGCGGCATGAAGCGTTTCCGATTGCGTCGGTTCCACGACATAATATGCGTCCTCGCGATCGCGCCAAAGCGGAACGAACAGAAGTACAACCAACAAAGCGGCCGCGACGAGAAGGATTGGATGTGTGTGCCAGAAACGGCCTCGGGCGAATTTCATCTCCCCTACCTCCTTAACTACCTTCCAAAGAGAACGCAGGCGTGATTTGAACATCACGTAGGCCACCCAGGCGGCTGGAATCAGAGCCCACTCGGCAAGCCAGTGGGAAAAAATGTTGTATGAGAGGCGCACAATAAGGACCAACAGAAAGTAGCTGTAAGCTCCCGAGACAATCGCGTAGAAGACAAAGAACACAACACGCCTGCGCGGAACAACGATGGGCTCGACCGGCAGGCGCAAAATGCGGCTCTGTACCCATCCGGTCAGAAACGCCGTGGAACGTTCCTTCAGCTCGGGAATGCCCATCGCTTCAGTAAGGAAGTAATAGCCGTCAAGCTTGATGAGCGGATTGACGTTGAGAACAACGACTGCGACTCCGGTAAGAAGAATGAGAACATAGGCAAAATCGTGGAGCCAATTCCCCGGCTGGGTATTCAACCACACGATCATGGACAGTCCGCAGATGGTCAGTTCGATCCAGATGCCGGCGATGATGGCGGCGAGCCGCTGCAGCTTAGTGGAATAAACCCAGACTTCGGTGATGTCGACATAAAAGGCAGGCAGGAGATACAGAAACATGAAGCCCATGCTGTGAACCTGCCCGCCGTAGTGCTTGCAGGTGAGTCCATGGGACGTTTCATGGATGAAGCCGAGAACCATGATCAGCAGCCAGAACTCAACAAAATTCCAGCCGGTTTTATTGGTATAGCTGTAAAAGGTTTCTATATCCGGCCCCATGAAGCTCCACTTGCTGATGAAGACGGTGGCTTCAAACACAAAGAGGGCAAGGGCACACAGTACGGTCCAGGGGTTGTAAACGTACTTTCCAATTTTGCTGTCCAGCCATCCGAGATAGCCATCGGGATCCCATGCAGAAAAGTAGATTTGTGCCACGTTGAACTGGGATTTGCGTTCGGCTTTGCGCCCTCGCTGGGTGGTTAGCTTTTGGCTCAGGGCGACATTCTTCTCCTGCGGGCTTTTGTACCAGAAGCCGGCTTCCTCCAGGCCATCGGCAAACGCACGCACGTCCTCCGGTCTCACGCTCTCTCCTGATTGCGCATTGAAATCTTCGGCAATCTCTTCGTAGGAACGAACGCCGTCAAAAAACTGGAAGAGCGCCCATTGCGCAGGCGGGAAGCGGAAGAACAACGCCTTATCGCGCTTCAGGACGCCAACCACGGGCTCGCCGTCAAGAATGTCCTCGCGCACGAGGAGATCCGGATCGAGACAGGGCGGGCGGCTGCGCGCCAGGCGTGTCTGAGGGATCTCAGGAAGTACGGCGTCGAAAACTTCGGTCAGATTCATGGCGCGAGACGGACCTGCATGGTCATTCCGGGCTTGAGCAGCGGCGATGCGTGGTCGACCGCGCCGATTACCTGCACGCTACCGCTGGCTGGATCCACCACTGGACTCACGCGAAGGATGCGGCCCACTTGGTGCAGGCCGGGATAATCCGCGGTGGTCAGTTCAAGAGGCCTGCCGACAGTAAATGAAGCCATCAGCGTCTCGGGCACGGTGAACAGCACATGCAGCGGAGCTTCCGCGGTAATCCAGAAGAGCACATCACCGGCTTTCACCTGTTGGTCAGGGCGCACGGAGCTGCGGCCAATCACTCCGCTGAATGGCGCGACAATGCGCGATTGCGCCAGTTGCAGGTTCGCTGCGGCCAGGTCCGCCTCGGCCGCGCTCTCATCGCTGCGGTAGCGCTCAACCTCCGCAACCGTCTCATCCACCCGGTACTTGGCGTGTTCCCAGATTTCCTCGCTGATGATCTTGTCGTCGCGCATCTCGTCGGCGCGGCGCAGATCGGCTCTGGCGGTCTGCTCTTCCGATTGCCACTCGCTTTCCTGCGCCTTGGCCGAGGCGAGGCGGGCATTCTGCGCGTCGCACGCCGCGCGCAGCAACCGGTCGTCGAGCTTGGCCAGGAGCCGGCCGGCCGGCACGTGATCGCCGATCTGCACATCGATCTCGACGATCCGGCCCTCGCGCTCCGCGCTCACGTCGGCCTGTTGCTCGGCCACAAGCGGGCCGCTGGTCGTGAAGTTTCTTGCGTCCGAAACATTAGGCGCCGGCACGGCTGCGGGTGCGGAACTACTCGCCGGCGTCGTCGATGCGGCGACCATCGGCGGCGCAGAATTTGTTTCGCAGCCTGTGCTGAACAGCGCGGCCGCCGTCGCGACAAAAAGAGCGTTCCGGTTACTTAAGCGTAGATGCATAGCTCACCAGCCAATCCAGTTCCACAACGTCTGCCAGATCCACAAAGCCGGCCGCCGCAGCAGCACATACCCTGCCGGCCTCAAGCCGATGTAGATCTTTCCCTTACCGCTCATTCCGGCACGAAGTATCCCGTCATGGTTCGCCACCTGCACTTCGGCAGAGAAGGTACGCTCGCCGTCGCCAGCCACTGCCTGCGGGCTGATCACAGTAACCGCATCGTGCCAGGTCCTCTGCGGATAGCTGTCAAGTTTGATAGCGGCCGCTTCGCCGGAAGTCAGCAGCGAAGCGTCCTGCTCAGGAACAGCAATCTCCACCACAGCTGAGTTGAGATCCAGCACCTGCGCAAAGGGGCTGCCTGCATCAAGATGTTCGCCCGCGGCATTCTGCAGGTTCGGTGTTACGACAATGCCCGCAATGGGCGAGCGCAATTGCGCACTCTCAAGGCGGGTACGGGCTTGTGCCACTTCGGAGCGGAGATAGTCGGCATTGGCGCGGTCGGCGCCGGCCTGAGCGCTGCCGTGCGCCAGATCACTTTCCATTGCCAACATCGCTTGCTGATACTTCGCTTCGGCGGCCGCCAGGTTCGCCCGCCATTGCCAGTCGTTTATGGTTCCCAGAATCTCTCCTGCCGCCACCCGCTGTCCCTCATGGGCATATACCTTGTCCACGTTGCCGTCCACCGGCGCCGCCACGGTGACAAGGCTCTGCGGCACCACCACCGCAGTGCCGACCACGCGCATCGGCAGGGGGCAGAGTAGCAGAAACAGGAGCACGGCGGCGGCTACGGAGGCATAAACAACGCGGCGCCGGCCCGTGGTGCGCAGCAGCGCGCTCCGCTTCTGCATCAGCGGTTCCAGCAGGCTGATCATCGGCACCTCGCGGTAGAGCAACGCGTTGCGGATGGCCACCGTCGCCTGGCTGGCGAGTATCTTCGTCATCTCCATCTGCGCCGGATCCAGAAAGTCCGGATCGGTGCTCTCGTAGATCAGCACGCCCACGCGGCCCTGATCGTCACCCAGCGGCAGCGAGTAGAACCCGCGATAGCCTGATGCTTCAAAATTGCGCAAGATCTCCGGCGGCAAGCTCTTGCTCTCGTCCGCATCGGATGCTTCATGCCACCGCAGCTGCAAAGCGTCAGGCTGCGAAGATAGCCATTGCACCAGCGCCTTCACGCGCTCCACCGCCGCATCTCCCAGAGGCAGGCTGGTCAAGCCCGACACCGCTTTCAATTGCAGCTTTCCGCGGTTGTCCAGCGCGATGGCGCAAAGCTCGTAGGGCAGCACGCTCTGCGGGCTGTTCACGATGATCTGCAGCAGGCGGTCGAGCCGCAGCGTGGAAGTGATCTCCGCACTCACCTGCACCAGCACCTTCAGGATCTCCAGCTTCCGCTCCGCCAACATCAGGCTGGCGTTTTTCAGAGCATTGGAAACCGTCTCGGCCATCGAGGAAAGCAGGAACAGATCGTCGTCGTCGAAGGGATGGTCTTCGCGATTGATGGCTTCAAGAACCCCGACTTCAGCCTCGTTCTGCATGAGAGGCACCAGCAGCGCATTGCTCACGGGTGGGGACTGGCTCTCTTCGGGCTGTCGCGCATTGCGCGCTTGCAATCGTTCGTCATCCGGGTCGTCGATCAGCAGCGGCTCGCCCTCCTCCGCCATATCGGCCACGTAGCCATTTCCCGGGGTCTCGACCCAGCCCAACTCCACGGAGTCATCGGACCCTTCGCCTGCGACCATCCGCAGTTCCGGCCCGTCGAAGAGCCACAAATTGATCGCCTGGCACGGCAGCATTGCGATCGCCTTCGCGGGAATCATGGCAATTACCGCGTCCAGCTCGAGCGTCGCGTTCAGCGATTTCTCCAGGTCGTACATCTGCGACATGCGGTGCACGGAATCCAGAAGCGTTTGGCGCTGCTGATCGAACTGTTCGCCGGAGAGGAGCGCGGGCGCGACCAGTCGCACGATGGGGGCAAGGTCTTTCAGCTGCTTTTGCTTGATGGTTCCGGAAAAAACCACGATCTCGAGAACGGCTGCCAATTGCCCGTCCTGCTCGACAGCCAGATACGCAATGGCCCCCACCGAACGCGACGCATTGAAATGCGCGTAGTCTTCGCGGCTCAGGCGGGTCTTGTCGTAGATCTGCCCATCGGCGGGATACTCATCGGGGATCGCAAACAGCCAGCTGCCCGCGTGTTGCGCCTCGACAAGAGAAATCTCTCCTGCCATGCCCACGATCGTCCACAGTGCTGGATCATTTTGCGGTTGATAGAGATGGACAATACAGGCGCTGTCGGGGATCAGGCTGGCAACGGCAGAGGCGATCACGGTTGCCCGCGATGCGCTATCGAAGGCGCTCACCAGCTGCGCCGCCGTCTCGATGGCAACCTCGTTTACGGAGGGCGTCGGGGTTTTCACGTCATCCATTGGCGTGGTTTCTCCGGAAACATCCGTTCAATGTGTCGTTTATTGCAAATGACCGCTCCACGGCGGCATTCGAAACCATTGGCGCAGATACCGCTTTGCCGGCAATCATTTCTGATGAAAAAGGGGAATGATGAAGCGTAACCTCTCGTGCCGTCACCCTGAAATCTGTCGCTGCAAACTCCATCTGGCGCGTCGCAAAAACGGGCCCAACGTCTACATGCGATGTGCTGGGCCGGGGACTTGTCAATTCGGGAATTCTTCCTGATCCCCCACCCCGCTTGACAAGGTAATGCATCGACGCGAAGATTGTCACGAGCTTAACAAGCCCGACTTCCCCAGTAAAGTGGAATCTGGCCAAAGGATTTCTCGTGGATTTGGACATCAAACAGAACGGAAACGTCTGCACCCTGAAATTGAAGGGTAAGCTCGTGAGCGGCGAGCCGGTGAGCCAGTTCGAAGGCGCCTTTCTGAACGCGCTCTCCAGCGGCCATATCTTTCTCATTCTGGACCTTGAGGACGTACCTTTTGTGGACTCATCGGGTATCGGTTCCATAGTGAACTCGCTGCGCACATCCTCCAAGGCCGGAGGGACCGTGAAACTTGTCAAGCCCGCCATTTTCGTCAATAAAATGCTCAAAATGGTGGGCGTCCTCGATCTCTTCGAGGTCTTTGATAGCGAAAAGGACGCGGCGGCGACCTTTGCCGGCTCCTGAGGCCGTTTCCGGCGAGCCACCATGACCAGACAGTGCGCGCTGTTGCGTGGTTTGCTGCTTCTGCCGATCGTAGCGGTTAGCGGAATTGCGCCCGCGCAAAATGCGGGGCCGAGGTTGCCGCTTGTCGACCCCTCGGTTGCCCGGCTCGCCGATGGCGTGGAGCGGCCCAACGCCAATCTGCAGGCTTCCGAAACCTACCTACCTATCCTCTATCCCAGTTCCCACGCGGCCAACCTGCTTGAACTCAAGAACGGCGATGTTCTCTGCGTGTGGTTCTCCGGCACCTGGGAAGGCAGTTCGGGCGTGGGCATCGTGATGGCACGGCGGCCCCGTGGATCGCGCAACTGGGGATCTCCGCTGCTGATCGACCGGCAGGCCGGTGCGTCGTATCAAAATCCCGTCTTGTTTCAGGAGCCGGACGGAACTCTCGACATTTACCACAGCACGCAGGAAGCCGACGCAGGGGAGGCCAATGCGCACGTCCTGCACCTAATCTCGAACGACAACGGCCTTACCTGGACCCAGCCGACCCTCCTGTTTGCAAAACCGGGCGCTTTCACTCGGCATCCTGTGGTGATTCTCAAAAATGGGGCGTGGATGCTTCCGTTGTCGTACATCACGAGCGCGGGAATCGGCGCGGGCTCGGAAACGAACTATTCGGCAGCTGAGATCAGTGACGACCACGGCGCAACCTGGAAGGAATGCGTTATGTCTGGGAGTGAGGGGAAGATTCAGCCCAGCGTCATTGCCCTCGCGCCCGGCCAGCTATTGGCCTTCTTCCGCAGCCGGGCAAATGATTTCATTTATAGCAGCACTTCGTCGGACGGATGCAAATGGAGCCCGGCAACTGCCACCCTACTGCCCAACAATAATGCCTCGATTCAGGCTTTTCGATTGCGCGACGGCCACGTGGTGATGGCATTCAATAACTCCAGCAAGGTTTCCGGTGGCTTGCGCAAGCCGCTTTCGGTCGCTCTTTCCCTGGACGGTGGAAGCACCTGGCCTTATGTGAGAGACATTGAAGAAGGCCGCCCCGGCTGCGGACTCGCTGAGCAGACGCCAAAGGAGCCAGGCCGCGAAGAATACTCCTATCCCAGCATTCTGCAGACTCGCGACGGAGAAATCCTCGTTGCCTTTACCTATCGCCGCCAAACCATCAAGGTGGTTTCGATCACCGAGGACTGGATCAGGCAAAAAGGCACAAAGGGCGAGTTCACCGGACGGCGATAGGTTTTGCTCTCGCGTCCGGGAGTGCGCCTACTTCACATTCCGCCAGTCCAGAATCACCTTGCCCGCATTGCCGGAACGCATGGCGGCAAATGCCGCTTCGTATTCATTCCACGGGAAGCGGTGGGTAATCACGCCGGAGATATCCACTCCCGACTCCAGCATGACCGTCATCTTGTACCAGGTCTCGTACATCTCGCGGCCGTAAATGCCCTTGATCGTGAGCATGTTGAAGATCACCTCTCGCCAGTTCATCGGCATCTCTTTGGCCGGAATGCCGAGGAGGGCGATTTTGCCGCCATGACTCATGCTGGCGATCATGTCGCGCAGGGCTTGCGCGTTGCCCGACATCTCAAGTCCCACATCGAACCCTTCCGCCATTCCCAGCTGCTTTTGCACGTCCGCGAGCGGAGTTTCGCTGGGATTCACGGCCAGGGTCGCGCCCATCTTGCGCGCCAACTCCAATCGAACGGGGTTCAGGTCGGTCACCACCACGTGCCGCGCGCCCGCATGTTTCACCACCGGAATCGCCATGAGCCCAATCGGCCCCGCGCCTGTAATCAGCACGTCCTCGCCCAGAACCGGAAACGAGAGCGCCGTGTGTACCGCGTTGCCAAAAGGATCGAAGATCGCGGCAACCTCTTCCGGGACGCCCGCGCTGTGCTTCCAGATGTTGGTCATGGGCAACGCGATGAACTCGGCGAATGCCCCCGGCCGGTTGACGCCGACGCCCCGCGTCGATGCGCAAAGATGGCGCCTCCCGGCAAGGCAATTCCGGCATCGGCCGCACACCACGTGCCCTTCCCCGCTCACGATGTTGCCCGCGAAGAAGTCGTTCACATTGGCTCCCACCGTGACCACTTCGCCTACGAACTCGTGTCCGATGGCCATGGGCACGGGGATGGTCTTTTGCGCCCATTCGTCCCACTCGTAGATGTGCACGTCGGTGCCGCAGATGCCGGTGTAGTGCACGCGCACCAGGACATCGTTGATGCCGACTTCTGGTTCGGCGATGTCTTCGAGCCATAAACCCCGCTCGGCTTTGCTCTTGACCAATGCTTTCATCAATCGAACTCCCTATCGGCCATTATCCGCGCGGTTTCTGCCTCCAGCGCGAGAATGTTTTCGCGCACCCCGCACTTAACGCGCGGCCGTGAGCACCGCGAGCAACTCTTCGCTTGTGAGGGGCAGCGCATTGGCCTGCATGCTGCTGGCGCGGGCCGCCTTCTCCACGACAGCGGGAAAGTCGGCTTCCGCGATTCCCCAGGTGCGCAGTCCGGGAATGTTGAGTTCAGTGCAAAGCGCGCGGACCCAGTCGATGCCTTCTTCCGCGCTGGCGTCATTTCGGCCGGTGAGCAGGCGCGCGATCGTGACGTAGCGCTCCAATGCGGGATTTTGCGGCGCACGTGTTCGCAACGCGGCTACATTGGCCGCCATGCCGTGCGGCAGCAGCGCCGCGCACAATGCGCCATGCGGCGCCTTCCACTGTCCTCCCAGCGGAGCCGCGAAGCCGTGCACCACGCCCAGTCCGGCGTTGGCCAGCGCCAGGCCGCCGAACAGGCTTGCCAGCGCCATATCGCAGCGCGCCTCTTTATCGCCGCCATCGTGGTACGCGCGGCCGAGCGCTCTGGCCACGCGCCTCATCCCTTCCACACACAGCGCATCTGCAAGTGGATTGGCGCGCACACTGACATACGGTTCGATCAGCTGCGTCAGTGCGTCCAAGCCAGTTTGGGCGGTAACTGCCGGCGGCAGCCCGTAGGTCAGCTCAGGATCCACCAGCGCAACACGCGGTAGCATCATGGGACCGCGCAAGCTGGCTTTCACTCCGTGCTCGGCCGATCCCAGCACGGCATTGCGCGTCACTTCGCTGCCCGTGCCGGCGGTGGTCGGCACGGCAATGAACGGCAGCGGCTGCACCGTAATCGTGCGCCCGTTGCCCACCACCTCAAGAAACTCCAGCGGCTCGCTGCCGTTGGTGGCGAGGGCGGCAATGGCCTTGCCCGCGTCGATGGCGCTTCCCCCGCCCATCGCAATGATGACGTCGCAGTCGGCGTCCTCGACGCGCCGCGCCCCCACGCGCACCAACTCGACCGTGGGTTCGCCGGGCACAGCAAAAGTCTCGGCTTCGAGCGCCTCGACAAGCCATGCCGCGCGCTCGGTCGACGCGCCGGTGACCACCAGCGGGCGGACGCCGAAGCTGCGCGCCAGTTCAGGGAGGGTGGCAGCCGTGCCTTCGCCGAAGATAATGCGCGTTGCGGTCGCGAACTCGAAGCGCATGGGTCTACCAGCCCTGAGGATCGGGAAAGACGGCCTTGTACAACGCTCTTTCGCGGGGCTCGGCCATCATTGGCGCCACGGTGTCACGCCACTTCGCGTAGTGCGCGGTCTCCCTATGCGCGGCCGGCGCTTCAGGGGTGCGGTAGACCTCGGTGAGCACGAACCGAGTCGCATCGTCCTCGAGTTGCATCACGTCAAAACGCGCGATGCCGGGCTCTTGCACGCTCGCGCGGGCGTTTTCAAGAGTGGCCTGCGTGAATTCTTCTACCGACTCCGGCTTGACGTGCACGTGAACATGAACAATGAGCATTGGAACCTGCCTCCGCTCATTATCCTAACGCCCGGCCGCGCAAGCCGCTGCGCGCACCAAAGGCGCGCAGCCGGCGCCGAGCTCCCATGCAGGCCCCTACTGCACGATCGTGATGGTTACGCTGCTCGACCCGGTTGCGTAGTTGGCTCCTCCTGAGTACGTTGCTGTGATCGTCTGCGAGCCTGCCTTCAATGACGATGTCGAGTAGCTGGCCTGGCCGTCGCTGTTGACGGGAACCGTCGCAAGAAGCGTCGCGCCGTCGTAGAAAGAGACCGCGCCATTGTCATTGGGCGCGCCCGCACTCCACGACGTAACGGCCGTCGAGAAGGTGATGTTGGTTCCCACCGTTGCGTACCAGGTGGAAGGAGTGAGCGAGACCTGCACCGGAGCTGCCGTCACCGTGAAGTTCTCAGTTTGCAGAGTGGCTGCTGCGTAGTTGGTTTGCTGCGCGTAGCCAATGACGACATTCTGATTCCCGACCGGCGGCTTGGTGATCGTGAACCCCGCGTTCCCGCTGCTCAACGGAACCGATACGGGAGGGCCGCCGTTGTAGCTATAGGTGATATTGCCCAGCGCCGATCCGGCATTGGAGCTCACATTCACCGTGCACTGGTAGTTGCCGCCATACGGGAACGACGCATTCCAGCAGGAGGCCGACATGTTCACCGGAACCGGGCTGACGGTGAGCACGGTGGGATCCGAGGTACCGGGCGAATTGTTGTGGTCGCCCGAGTAGACCGAGGTGATGGTGTGGGATCCGGCGTTTAATCCCGGCGAAATGTACCAGTACGCGCAGCCGTTGCCCCCCAAAGTGAGCGTGGTCAAGACCGTGTTTCCGTCTTCGATCTGGATGGTGCCAGTAGGCGTGGCCTTGGTGGCGCCAGCAACACAGACGGTGACGTTGGTTGCACCGGGAAAGACCAACTGCGTGCTCGAGAACTGCTCCGTGACCGAGGTGTCGTAGACATTCAACACCAGAGCTGCGGACGAGGCAGTGTGATTCGGTGTCTCCCTGGTACTGCGCGGAGAGCGAAAGCGCGCCCGACGCGGAGGGGGTGAAGGTGCACGTCGCTACGCCTGAGCCGTTCAATGTGGAAGTGCACAGCGTGGTTGCGCCCGAGAGGAAGATCACCGTTCCGCCCGGTTGCACTGCGCCGGTGACCGTTGCTGTAAGAGTTTCAGTCTTGCCTTGCACACCTGGGTTGGGGTTGGCGGAAAGCGCGACGGACGACGACGCCTTGTTGACGGTTAACTGCACAGTCTGGATCGCCGTTGTGTAATCGGTGGTGTCAGAGGGCGTGAAGGTGACGGAAAGCGTCTGCGTGCCCGCGCCGAGTACGGTTCCTGCTGTCGGCGTATACACAAGGTTGCCGCCTATGGTTGTCGTGGCGTCAAGCTGCGTCGCGCTCAGCGCCGTGCCGTAGGTGATGGCGGCCGGTGTGGCCCATGTGATGGCGGGCGTAGCGCGGTTTACCTGCAGCTGCACGGTCTGCCGTAGCAGTCGTGTAGTCGGTTGTATCGGTCGGCGTTAACGTGACGGACAGGGTCTGCGTCCCGGCGCCCAGCACGGTTCCTGTCGGCGGCGTGTACACAAAGTTGCCACGCCACTGTTGACGTGGCGTCAAGCTGCGTGGAGCTCAGTGCCGTGCCGTAGGTGATGGCGGCCGGCGTAGCCCACGTGATGGCCGGTGTGGCCTTGTTCACTATCAGTTGCACGGTTTGCGTGGCCGTTGTGTAGTCCGTCCTGTCGCTGGGCGTGAAGGTGACGGAGAGCGTCTTGGCTGCCCGCGCCGAGCACCGTCCCTGCGGCCGGGGTGTACACATAGTTGCCCGCCAACTGTTGACGTGGCATCGAGCTGCGTGGCGCTCAGCGCCGTGCCGTAGGTGATGGCGGCCGGCGTGGCCCATGTGACTGACAGGCGTTGCCTGATTCACCTGCAGCTGTACGGTTTGCGTCGCCGTCGTGTAGTCGGTCGCGTCGGTGGGCGTGAAGGTCACGGAAAGCGTCTGCGATCCCGCGCCGAGCACCGTCCCTGCCGCCGGCGTGTAAACAAAGCTGCCGCCGATGGTCGACGTGGCGTCAAGTTGCGTGGAGCTCAGCGCCGTGCCGTAGGTGATGGCAGCCGGCGTGGCCCACGTAATCGTCGGCGTGGCTTGCGCAACAACCAGCGTTGTTGCGGTAGCGGTGGTTGCCGATGCGTAGCCATTGGTGCTGGTGTAAGCCGCGGAAACCTGATGCGGGCCCGCGGTAAGGCCGCTGACCTGCACAGTCGCCGTGCCGTTGCTGAGCGTGGCGTTGTAGGTGGTGCTATCGACGGTAAATACGACCGAGCCTGTTGGCGTCACCGATGTGCTGGAGACGGTCGCGCTCAACGTAACGGTCTGGCCGTAAACGGGCGACACCGGTGAAAAGGCTCCGAGAACGATCGTAGAAGCGGGCGCGGTTGCCGGACCGGTGAGCGTGAGCTCGACCGACGATGGATTGGACAATGCAGCGTTGGTGAGATTGCCGTTGAAGGTGACAGTGTCCGTGGTGGTCGAGTAGGTTGTCGGTGTGTATGCGGCTGTGAGCACGCATGCGCCGCCAATCGCCAACGTTCCGGCTCCGCTCGAATTGAGCGTGCAGTCGGTGGAGGCTGTGGGGGCGAGGCTGAAGTCGGAGGTATCGGTCTGGCCGAACGAAGTGCCAGTGAATGCCTGGTTGCCCGACTCGAGCATATCGACGGTTTGCGGCGGCTCCGAAGCGGAGAACTGCACAGTGCCCTGCGTGCGGGTCAGCTTGAGCACGCCGCCGGCAGATCCGGTGTAGAGATTGCCGGCCGAGTCGATGGCCAGCGAAGCGGGTGCGAGCGTGGCAACGGTGAAGGCGGTGCTGTTGCTGCTGGCCGGGACCGCGAGAATATCGGCGGTGTCGGCGATCAGCAGGTTGCCGGCCGCGTCGCTGAGCACGGCAGATGGGGCCACCGCAGAAGTCGTTACGGCCGTCACGCTGTTGGTCTGGAAGTTGAAGCGATAGATTGCGGGCGCGCCGGGATCGGCCACCAGAAGATTTCCGTTGGGATCGATGGAAAGGCCCGCAGGCGCAACCAGGGTTCCCAGCGGCAGCGTGCGTTCGGCGCCGGTGATGGGATCGATTTGATACACGGCCTTCGCCGACGAATCGGAAACGTAGAGGTTGTTCAACGCATCCACCGCGAGGCCCGCGGGGGTGGTGAAGGTGAAGGGCAGGACGCTCGATGCCCCAGCAGGAGAAATTGCGGTGACGGTTCCGGCCGAGGTGTCGGCCACATAGACGTAACCGCGCGGATCGACGGCGACCGCGCCGGGCGCCTGGAAGGTGCCCAAGGCCGTTCCGGTGGCGCTGCTGCCCTGCGATTGAGCGGCGGGCGTGAAACGGAACACCTGTTTGCTGTTCGCGTCGGAGACATAGACATTGCCGGCGTTGTCAGCGGCCAGGCCGGTGACGGCAAGATTCGACGCGAAGCTGGTCTGGGTGGCAGGATCGAGAGTGGCGCCGGAGCCGAGTCCCGTTCCCGTCATTCCGAGGTAAGCAATGTTCCCTTCCGTGCTGTTCACGGTGAGCGCAGAGGTACGCGCGCCCGGAACGGCGGGAGTGAAGCTGGAAGTGAGCAGGCAATCGGCGGTGGTGTCGGAGTTGGTTGTGCACGCAGGCGTGCCCAGTGTCCACTCGCTCGATGCGTTCACGAGGCCATTGGTGGAAGCCAGGCTATCGCCGACGATGAAGTGCAGCTCGACAGGCTGCGCAGCCGTTGAAGTCGCGGCCGTTGCAGGCGAGGCCAGACCCGTAGTCACCTTGCGAATGCGGGCATTGAGGGTATCGGAGATGTAGACGTTGCCGAGCGCGTCTGTCCCCACGCCGATGCCGTTGCCGCCATCGCCGATCACCGCCTGCGTGGCCGGGCAACCGTCGCCGAAGGCATCGGTTTCCGCTGAACAGTTGCTGCTGGTCTTGCCCGCGATGGGACGGATGTTCGCAGTGTGGAAGTCGAGGAACCATGCAACGCCGTTGCCGTCGGAGATGTAGATGTTGCCGGAGTTATCAATGGCCAGCTTTTGCGGGCTCATGCTCACGTTGGTGGCAAGTGTGGGATACGGTCCGGAAGAGCTGCCGCCGCCCGCGACAGTGTAGATGTATCCGTTTTGCGGAGAGGCGATTCCCAGCGCCGCAAGCAGTGCATCGAGCGGCGAGCCGGTTCCGCAGGTGACGCACACCACGCGAATCTTTTGCGTGTCGGCGATGTAGACGTTGAGATTGGCATCGGTCATTACGCCTTGCGGATTATCGATGGTGGCCGCTGTGGCCAGACCGCCGTCGCCGGAGGAGGTAGCCGCTCCGGTGCCGGCAAAGGTGTGGATGTTGCCGGTGGGGTCGACGACACGAATCTTGTTATTCGATGTATCGGCGATATAGACGTTGCCTGCTGTATCGGCCCAAACGCCGCGCGGTGCGTTCACTTGGGCCGAGGTTGCGGGACCGCCGTCGCCGGAGCTGCCTGCCGAACCGGTGCCGGCCACAAGATAAAGCAATCCGTCGGACACGCTCACCTTGTAAGACTTCGTGACTGTCGTAGCCTGCGATGTAAATGTTGCCCTGGGTGTCGGACGAGACGCCGCGCGCCTTATCGATGCTGACTTGCGTCGGCGTGCAGCCTGTGGTTCCCGTAGGAGCGCATGCCGAACCGCTCACCTTGCCGGCAAAGTTGGTAATCACCCCGTTGGGCGCAATGCGGCGGACGACGCTGGCTACCGCGTCAGTCAGGTACACGTTGCCGAACGGATCGGCAGCAACGCTGCGCAAATCCACCGAACCGCCGAAGACAATCGACGTGGCCGGGCAGCCGTCGCCGAAACTGTCTGTGGCTGCGGAGCAGTTGGCGCTGGCGCCGCCGGCGAGCGTGGTCATGGTGTAAGGCAGCGGGATGGGACTGCTGGGCAGCGGAAGAATCGTTCCCGGCGTGACCGTGAATTGCATGGGCGTGGAAGCCGAGCCCGCGAAGCTGCCGCTGGCCGTGTAGGTTGCCGTGACGTTGTCCGTGCCGACCGGCAGATCGATGCCCGCCGTGGCCACGGACGCATTCGGAGTCGACGATGCCGCCAGCGTGGCTGTGGTCGCTTGAGGAGTTCCACTGCCGGTCGTGGTGTAGGTAAATGTCACCGTGCCCGTGGGCGCTCCGACGGCGGAGCTAACCGTTGCTGTCAATGCCACTGGATGGCCCAGCGTGGTGGCGGTGGTGTTCGCTGAGAGAGAAGTGGTAGTGAGCGCAGGCGTGACCGTGACGGAGGAAGTGGCCGAGGTCGACCCGTCATTGGCGCCGTCGCCGCTATACACCGCGTACAAGCTGTAGGCATTCACGCTATAGGGGAGCGTGATGCTCGCCGATGCCGAGCCGGAGGTCAGAGCGCGCCGTCGCAAACACCGTCCCGTTGACCACAAACTCCACATTGCCGGTGGGATTGTTGCCAGTGACGGTGGCGACGGCCGTGAATGAGGAGCCGTAGGAAATCGTGCTCGGCACGCCGGAAAGGCCGGTAGCTGTGCCGCTCAGGCTGCCCGCATTCACGGTAATCACGTAAGGCGCGGTCGTTGAGTACACGGTCTGGCCCGCAGTGAGCGTGTAATTCGAGTCGCCCGAATAAGTCGCTGTGAAGGTGTGCGTTCCGGGCGCGAGGCCAGTGAGCGGCACAAAGATGGTGTCGGTGCCTCCGGGCAGGGCGATCGTGATCGAGTTGCTGGTGAGCGCATCGGTCAACGTAACCGTGCCCGTGGGATACGCCGCGCCGCCGACCGCCGGTGTCAGAATCACGACGGCAGTCGCGTTCTGGCCCTGGGTAATGGTCTGCGCCACGCCGTTGGGTCCCGTCAACTCGGGCGCAATGTAGGTAAAGCTGCACGTGGGCGGGTGCAGGCTGGTTTCCGTGATGTTGTTGGCCACGGTGTTGCCATTCGATCCCACAAACGTTGCGTAATCCGCGACGAAGTCACTCGACACCTGACCGGGACCGTAACTCAGCGCGGCGTTGGTTGGCGCGGGGCTGAACTCCGAGGACGGGAAGGTGCTGGGGAAGCCCACGTTGTCGAGAGTGAGCTGGAGAGGATACACGACGCCGTTGTTGGTTCCCGTGAACTGCACGGTTCCCGTCGTGAGGAAGGTCAGGTTCTGCATCAAAATGTTTTCGAAATTGGGGCTCGCGCTTCCGGTCGTGGCTTCGTAATTCGGGCTATAGACAATCTCGGCCTTGTGGTCCTGGAAGCAGGAGTTCGAGTACTGAATATTCGTTACCACGCCGCCGCGATCGTAGCCGGACTTGATGCGAATGCCGGTGGAGTTGCTGTCGGCGGTGTTGTTGACTGGAGCTGCCGCTGCCTGCCACGCCATTGCCGGAAAGCATGTTGCTATCGAAGAGCACGTTGCTGACGCCGGCCTGGGTGTAGCTGCCGATGGATTCGCCGTGGCCGGCGAAGAAGCGGTTGTTGGTGACCGAAATATTGGCAGCCGGAGCAGTGTCCCCGCCGCGCCCACGGCGATGTTGTCGTCGCCGTCCGAGATCCAGGAGCGCGTGATGGTGAAGTTCGTAGCGTTGCCGGGATCGATGCCATCGGTGTTTCGCGAACTGGTGGGCGTGATGATCTTGATATCCCACGCGGTGAAGTTCGAGACCGCGCCGGTAGTGGAAATGTGGAACAGCGGCGAATTGCGGAGCGTGATCTTGTAGAGCGTGATGTTGCTCGAGCCGGTATCCATCTGGATGAAGCGCGGATTCTGCTGATTGCCGCCGCCGTTGGCGATGGACGACAGGCCCCACCAGGTCTGGCCCGCAAAGCTGGACGGGAAGGCGTTGATCAGCGGGTCGCCGCCGCGGCCGTCGAGTTTGCCGAAGCCCATGATGCCCACATTGCTTGAGCTGCCGGGAATATCGATGAGCGGCAGGCAGCTTGACGTGGCGCTGGAGCTGTTCACGGTGCCGCAGGTGTGCGTGCCGGCGTCTTGTCGTAATCCTGCACGTTGCGCGAGAAGAACAGCACCACGCCGGGATCCACCAGCAGCGTGACGTTCGGAAGGCATGGAGAGCGGTCCGCTGAGGAACGCGTTGTTGCTGCTGCTGCCCACCGAGAGCTCGACCGCCTGGCCGGTTCCGGAGCAGCTGTTCAAGGCAGCCTGGATGCGCGCGCCATCGGGATTGGTCACCGTGGCGTCAACCGACGTGGGAATATCGTTGTTCACCATCGCGAAATCCGCATTCAGCACCGAGCAAACGCCTGGGATTGCGGGTTCGGTCACGGTCCGGGTATCGCCCGTTGCCACATACTGCAGGATTGTGAAAGCGGCCGAGGCGCTGGAAGGCGAGTAGGTATTGGTGACGCCCGCGTAGTTGGCCGCGATGGCATACTTGCCGGGCGCCAGCCCCGACAGGCTTACCGTCGCAACGCCGGATGCATTCAGCGCGGGCGTGCTGGAATACACCACCGCGTTGCCTGAGAGCGTGACCGAGCTGACGGTAACGGAAACCGGGCTCCCGCTGGGCGAGGCAATGCCGGAGACGGAAACCGTGAATGTAGCCTCAGTGCCGCTGGCCGCGTAGAGCACTGTGGCTGGTCCGGCGAGCGTGGTGGATGTCGGCCCAGCAGGAACAATGTCGCTGAATGTGACAGAACCGAGGCTGGACGGCCAGGAAGGAAAGGCGTATCGCTGTAGACTCGTGCCGGGATTTTCGAGCGAAGCGGGAGACAGCGCGACGGAAAGCGGGCAGGCTTCGCCCACGGCGATCGCACTGGTGCTCCCGATGGTGCATCCGGTGGCCGAAATCGTGAAGGCGCTCGCCGCCGGTCTGCGCCGTGCCGGTGGCAGCCAGGTTGCCCACGTTTGTCAACGTCCCGGCAATGTTGGTCAAAGGCGCAGAGGTCGAACCGTACGATCCCGCGTCGCGCACCACCTGCATGATGCTGGTGTTGTGCGCATCGGCGCTATACACGTTGCCCAGGCCGTCGACTGCAACTCCGACTGGCGATTGCAAGCCAGTGAGGACCGAGTCTCAGAGCCGCTCACCGGAACTTCGAGGATGGATGCGCTGTTCTCATCCTGCACGTACATATTGCCCGCCGCATCCGCGCTCACGCCCACGGGCGCCACGCCCGAGAGCAGCGTGGTTTGCGTATAGGCGCCGGTGGTAGTCGGCGCAAGCTTGTATACCGCGTCCGCGCCCTTATCGGCGACGTAGACATTTCCCGATGAGTCGACAGCGAGCGACACCGGATTGGCAAAACCCGTCGCAATCGTCGCCTGCTGGCGCACGGCCCCGCCGGTCAGCGAGAGTTTATAAATGGCGGTGTTTGCCGGCGAGCTTTGCACGTCGGCTACGTACACGTTGCCCGCAGCGTCTGCGGCTACCGCCTGCGGCGCGGCCGTGCAATCGGAGCACGGTGTGTAAGCAATCGCGATCAGAGAATAGGCCGATGGGCGTTCCTGCGTCTGTCACGGCCAGCTCGTCGATGGCTCCAGCTGGACGAGCTCGCGGCAAACACATCGCCCAGCCCATCGACGGCAATCTGGCCGGGAAGCGCAGGCAATGCAATCGGCGAACTCGATGCAGTGGACAGCGTGTAAGCAGTTCCGCCGATGGACTCTACGATCGACGTGCCATTCGCTGCATAGACATTTCCGGCGCCGTCCGTAGCCACGCCTGCGGGAGTAATTCCGCTCAAAACAGCGTTCGTGGTGGGCGCGACGGGCGTGGTGGCATTGTTGGCCGTCGTCGAAACGTTGTCGAAGGCCAGCGCCGATCCGGAGACCGAGCCAGCGAGGCTGACATTCGCGTTGCTGCCGCTCGACGCATTGGAGACGGTCAAGGTGGCCGAGCGCAGCCCGACTGCTGAAGGCGTGCTGGTGACTGTGACCGAGCAATCGACGGTGTTGTCGCCATTGAGAGTACACGCGGGCGAGCCGGCGGTGATGTCCGTCGTCGCGCTAAGAGTCGCCGATGAGGTCGTCGCTGTGGCGCTGTAGGTGTGCGTCCGGAACGTCTGCTGTCGCGAAGCTGACAGCGTCTGCGGCGCAATTCCCTGCGCCAACACCTTGCGCACAAGTTGTCCGGAAGATGAACTAACCCCGTCGTACAGGTAGAGATTGCCCAGCCCGTCCGCGGCGATACTCAGGACTCCGCTTGCCGAGCTGCCGCCGAACTCAGAGACGGACGCGGGGCAGCCATCGCTGTAGGCGCTCAGAGATATCGGTCCTGATGAGCCACTGCAGTAGTTTCCGGTCGTCACGTTCGCAGATGCTGGGGCGAACAGCGTCCGGACATAGCCTGAATTGATGTCGAAGAAAATTACCTTGTTCGATCCCGCAGTCGTAGAGCCATAGCCAATGAAAATATTGCCTTGCGGGCTTACCGTCACCTTGGTGATACCGCTGCTCAAACTGGTCGTACTGTAGCCCAGCCTGGGAGTTGTGGAGACGCTGCCAGTACCGGACCCGGAGCCCGCGCCCGCCAGCATATAAACAAAACCTGCTGTAGGCGAGTTCGCGTTGCTCCAGCCTGTGTAGCTGGAATTGTTCACGGTGACTGCATTCTGCATTGCCTGCCCGGCAATGTACCCGGACGTTCCGCTGGCGAAGTTGGAACCATTGCTCACATAGAACACACGCAGCAGGCCGTTGCCCGCGTCAGTGAAGATCACGTTGCCCGCGGCATCGACGGTTACGCCCTGCGTATCGCTGGAGCTTGAGTTCACCGAAGCACTGGTGAACAGACATCCGTCGCCATGTGTGTCAGTGGCGTAAGGGGCAGAATTGCTTGTATTGCCGCTGCAATGAGTTTGAGAACCCGCAGTTGTCGCGGTCGTGGCAGTATTCGCAATGGTGTACACGTACCCTGCCTTTACCGTCGGCCAGGACGAATTCTCCTCCAGAATGGCCCACAGCGGATTAGTGACGCTGTTATACGACTGCGGTCCCAGCACGACGCGCAAACGCTCGCTCGCCGTATCCGCATAGTAGATATTGCCGTAGATGTCGCCGGTTACGCCGCGCGGCTGATCCACTTCGCCCAGAGACGTCGTGCAGGCCAACGAGCTTCCGCCAGCATTCGCGAAGGCTGCAACGCTAAAGCCATCAATGGCGAAGCCGGGGGTGTTGTCGACACCCGCGCCAGTCACGCCGCTCGAGCCTCCGGAGTAGGCGCATCCAGCCACCAATCCCATATTGCCAATCTGTATCTGGATCGGATTCGTTGCCGAGGGAGAAGGCGTCCCGCTGACGCACAGCGGCGAGGCGTTGCGGCAGATGATATGAACGAAGTGGTCACCGTAGCCGGCTAGCAGGACATTGCCGTAGGGGTCGATACCAACTCCGCGCGCACCCGTAATGGGAGCGGTTGGCGTTCCCGTCGCCGCCACACAGCCGTCACCGGACGAATCCAGTTTGCCCGAGCAAGCCGTGCCGCCACCTGCCACCGGCGTCATGATTCCCGATGTGGGATTGATCACATGTAATACGCCCTTGATATCGTCATTGACCAAGACATTGCCGAAGGGGTCCACCACCACGCCGCTGTAGGAGCCCACGCCAAAAATGCCATTGACGGCGAGACACCCGTCGCCAAATGCATCCGTGGATAACACTCCCGTGGGAAGGTTGGGGCATTGTGTCCCGGTTGCAGCCGTCATGGGCGAGGTTCCCCCCAGCGTCGTCATGGTGTACGGCAATGCAATGGGGGCTTGAGCAGAAAGGCTCAAGGAAATAAAGGCACTCACGGAAAACACAGCTACGGCATACGCACGGCGCATCGACTTACCTCCGAGAAAATTTCACAGGGCTTTGCAGAACGGGAAAATACATCAGAGAGAGCGGTCTTAGTGGTCTGACCTCAGAACGTGAGGATTATCCTAGCGCATGTTCGCGGCTGTCAAGAAAAAAGTCTGCTTCTCGCTAAACACCTTTAAAATGAGGGGCCGACGAGGCAGATAGATTTATTCCCCCTCTTCATTGGTCTAACCAGCGGAATGAGATTTGGCAGAACCTGTTTCTGATGGGTATTCGCGCCGCTTTGTTGCGCGCGGATCCAGCCGCAATTCACTGCAAAAAAGCGCTTTTGGTTTTCAGAATAACGGCATCAGCCAAGACTTCAGGAAGGGCGGTTTCCAGCGCACGGGATTCACCTACCGCTTTGAGGCGGAGCACCGCCGCATCGCGGCTGCGGCCCCGGACGATGGCAAGGGACTGGAACTGCAACTGGCGTACTTAAGTTGAGACGCTGAAGCTAGCTGCGGACTATGACGTCAGACTATGGGGGCCATCTTCCATCGCGGTACCGACTGCACTTTGTGATCGCGGCGTCGATTTTTGTTCCGCCGCAGACTTCAAGCTGGCAACCTTGACGTGTTTCGCAAGACCGAGGATTTCCAGCAGACGAATGCCATAGTAATTGACATCGATTTCATACCAGGCCAATCCGTGACGGGCAGACACCGGATATGCGTGATGGTTGTTGTGCCATCCTTCCCCACCGGTCACGAGCGCAACCCAAAAATTATTCCGCGAGTCGTCACTGGTTGAAAAGCGCCGCGAGCCCCACAGATGCGTGACAGAGTTGACCATCCAGGTAACGTGAAATCCAATGGTTGCGGGCAGAACTGCGCCCCACAAAAGCCACGACCATCCTCCGGACTCAAAAAGCGCAATGCCGACGACCGTCAACGGAATCCAGTGATACTTACTGAGCCAGACGTAGTAGCGGTCCCGCGCCAGGTCCGGGGTGTAGCGCTTGAGCGCTTCTGATTTATTGCGAAGCGCGCCGTTCACAATCCATCCCATATGGGACCACCACTTCCCGTCACGCGGCGAGTGCGGGTCTCCCCCTTTATCGGTATATCTGTGGTGCATGCGATGAACGCCGACCCAGTAGATGGGGCCGCCCTGGAGGGCAAGCGTACCGCAGGTAGTAATGCAATACTCCAACCACTTTGGCGTCGAATATCCGCGGTGCGTCAGCAAGCGGTGGTAGCCCATCGCGATCCCGACATTTTCCGCAAGAATCCACATCACCACAAACGCAATGAGAGCCGACCAGCGAAAACAGAACAAGGCGGCCAGCGCGGCAAGATGAAAGGCTGCAAGGGTGATAGCAAAGATCCAATTGACGCCATTTCCCATCGTCTGCGTGTGAAGCGATGTTTCGCTGTCAGCAGCTAGAGCAGGCTCCAGCGCATATTGGGGGCTAAGAGGGGACTGAATTTGCAACTCGATGATCCTCCCGGTTCGTTATCATCGCCTAGCGAGGTCAGGCGGCTCATTCGTTGTTGTCAA
Source organism: uncultured Acidobacteriota bacterium (assembly GCA_963713675.1). Taxonomy (GTDB): domain Bacteria; phylum Acidobacteriota; class Terriglobia; order Terriglobales; family Acidobacteriaceae; genus Telmatobacter. The sequence goes on along the minus strand of CAVQMV010000031.1, from coordinate 18,341 downwards.
TCTGCAACGAATCGTGACGTCCCTTGTCATGGTAAACGAGGCGCGCCCCAAATGAGTCTCCTCAAGGAGCGAAATCGAGACTGTTCAGATTTGCTTAATAACGGCAGGGGAAACCGTCGCACCCGGCACCTCAACAACACGCATCTGCCGATCGTTTTCCCTCAGCTTAGGGACGCCGGTGGCCGTGCGGAAACCAAGCCAGGTCGCCGCTGAGAACGTAAATAGCAAGCGCGGCCGCCATGAAAAGCGCACCGATCCAGAACCGCCAATCACGATGCATACGCTTCCAGTAAGGGCCGGGCTCGGGTTCACCGCTGTCGCCGCTGTTTCCTTCATGATTGTGCTTGCTTCCGGTCATCTCTTCTCCATTGCCGCGTCGTATTCGCCGCGGCGCGCCGCCCGATTGCAGCAGGCTCGATGATATAAAGCCTTCTGTGCTGCTGGCACATTGGCCTCCTGGCCCATCCAAATCTCCAATGCCGGCTGCTGGATGGCGCGGGAAAATGAGAATGCCAACGCCCAGGGCAGCCGCGACTTGAATCTCACATTCATCGCGTTCAGGCGTGCCGAGGCCAACTCCGCGGGTTGACCTCCCGACAAAAACGCAATTGCCGGAACGGCCGCGGGCACGGCGCGCAAGAAACAATGCACCGTCGCATCGGCCACTTCTTCTACGGACTCTTGAAGGGGGTCGGATAGTGCTGGAAGAACCATGTTGGGTTTCAGGATCATTCCCTCCAGCATCACTCGATGTGCGTGGAGCTGGCAGAAGACTTCTCGCAGAACCTCTTCTGTGACTTCGAAACACCGCTCCAGCGAGTGATCGCCGTCCATGAGAACTTCAGGCTCGACGATGGGCACCAGTGCAGCTTCCTGGCACAATGCGGCATAGCGCGCCAAGGCCTGTGCGTTGGCCGCAATGCAGCCTCGGCTAGGGATGCTGTCGCCAATCGCAATCACGGCACGCCACTTGGCGAAGCGCGCGCCCATGCCAGAGTATTCACTCAGCCGGTCGCGCAATCCATCCAGCCCTTCGGTGATTTTTTCGCCGGGAAACCCCGCCAGATTCTTGGCGCTCAGGTCGACCTTGATTCCAGGAACGATCCCCGCTTCCTTGAGGGCCGTGGCAAACGAAGTGCCATTTTTCGTCTGCTGACGGATCGTCTCGTCGTAGAGGATGGCGCCGCTGATGCATTCACCCAGTCCGGGAGTGGACACAATCATCTCTCGATAAGCCCGCCGAGCCTCTATGGTCTGCGGAATCCCCAACTCGGCAAAACGCTTGTTACACGTAGGGTTACTTTCGTCCATCGCCAGCAGGCCCTTGTCGCTCGCGAAAAGAGCCTGCGCTGTTTCTTCAAGTTGCTTCACATTCATTTGAGTGCGCTCCGTTGGTTCGTGCAATTGGGGGAGTGGTCGCCAGCCGGTTCCCGATGTCCTGGCAAGTTCCCGATGTCATTGACGCGATCTCCGCCGCCCGATAGTTTATCTGACGGCCTGAGCCAGGAGCGGGTTGCATGAATCCTCGGAACTGATTGAAAGGCGTCCCGCAGCTGTGAAAGTCTTGCGTTACCCACCCAGGGGATCGCAAACGCGCGAACGGGATCAATTCATGAAGCTCGTGAGGGGAACGGCGGCGGTGTGGGTACCGCTTGAAGCACCGGGCTAAACGTGCTCACGGGACCGGGAGGATCGCAGGCTTTTCCGCGTTCTGGTCAGGCAATTGATCGAGCAAGACCACATTGAGCAGCGACTTATGTACCTGGATGCGGCCGTTGTAGCTGATAAAACCGAGAGTGCGAAAACGATTCATGAAGAAGCTGACGCGCGACCGGGTAGTGCCGATCATATCCGCCAGCGTTTCTTGAGTAATGGGCGGTATGAAAGTTTCCGGTTCACCCGGTTTGCCGAATTCGGCCATCAACAGGAGAATCCGCGCCAGGCGTTTCTCGCTGGAGTTGAACAACTGATCGACAAGATCGGCCTGGGTGCGCATGCCACGGACCAGCAGGAACTTGAGAAACATATCGGCGAATGACGGCTCGTCATGCATCACTCGGATCATTTCGCTTCTGCTGATCTTGAGCGCAGTACAGGTATTCACGGCAGTTGCAGTTGACAACCGCAAGCCACCGATCACAGCCAGAGACGACTCCCCAACAAAATCGCCATCGGATAAAAGAGTAATCGTGGCTTCTTTGCCCGTCTGCGAAACAACTGTGACTCTGGCACGGCCTTTTTGCAGATAGAACACAGCATCCGCCGTGTCTCCCTGGCAATAGAATGTCTGCTGTGGCTCCAGTTCGACGATCGTTCGACCTAGCCCGGCATTGGCAAGGAAAGTCGCGGAATCGAACTCGGGCGCTCTTTTAGCCGTCAAAATGCTACTCCGTTTCAGTCCGTCCGTTTGGCGCTTTTTCACGCCAGGAAGACTTCGCCGCAATATGTCGTGCTTGGGGATTGTCGCGAATGGACCAGGAACCGCGAGTGCGACATGGGGGCAGTCTGCTGTAGGAATGACCGCATTTACGATTAATCTCTGTCCATCATCGCCCATATGCATAAATCGCGTATGGTCAATATTGCTCACTGAGGGTTAGGTGCTGGAAATCCGACGTCGGAGAGAACTTCGAAACTTGAGACAAGAGCGCGCAACATGCCAGTGCGTGCAAATGTGACCACCTTTGAATGCCTCCAATGTTGGATACAATACCTCGTATTCGTGCGCAATTTTTCCGGCGCCTGCATCCAATCTCGTATCGGGAGGATCTCCATGGAACTGGGCATGATCGGCTTGGGCAGAATGGGAATGAACATGGTCGGGCGTCTAATGAAGGCCGGCCACCAATGTGTTGTGTACGATATTCACTCGGAAGCTGTGCAAGCACTTGCCAAAGAAGGTGCGGTTGGCTCCAATTCGCTTGAAGACTTCGTGAAAAAGTTGAAGACGCCTCGCGCCATCTGGATGATGGTACCGGCCGGTGTGGTGGATGCGACGCTCAATGCCTTGACTCCGCTGCTCGGACCGGATGATGTAGTCATCGATGGCGGGAACTCTTATTATCACGACGACATTCGCCGCGCCGCGGAACTGAAACCGAAAGGCATCCATTATGTGGACGTGGGAACCAGTGGCGGAGTTTGGGGTGCAGAACGCGGCTATTGCCTGATGATCGGCGGCGAAAAGGATGTGTTTCAGCGCCTCGACCCCGTTTTTTCTGCATTGGCGCCAAGCGTCGATTCTGCGCCGCGCACTCCAGGAAGGGAAAAAGTGGGCGGCACAGCGGAGCACGGCTATTTGCACTGCGGCCCCAACGGCGCCGGACACTTTGTGAAGATGGTGCACAACGGCATCGAGTATGGAATCATGGCCTCGTATGCGGAGGGGTTGAATATTCTCCATCACGCCAACGTCGGCAAGCAGCAGCAAACTGTCGACGCCGAGACAACGCCTCTGCGGAACCCCGAGGTGTACCAATACGATCTGAATCTCGCCGACATCGCCGAGGTCTGGCGCCGCGGCAGTGTGATCGCGTCGTGGCTTCTGGATCTGACTGCCATCTCTCTTCTCGACAGCCCGGATCTGGCAAAATTTGCCGGTCGCGTGTCGGATTCCGGAGAGGGGCGCTGGACGATCACCGCCGCGATCGACGAGTCGGTTCCAGCTCCAGTACTGAGCGCCGCGCTGTACGAACGCTTCAGTTCGCGCGGCGAGGATACCTTCGCCGACAAGCTTTTATCCGCACTGCGATTCCAATTCGGTGGCCATGAAGAGAAAACCGGCCAGAAAGAAGGCGCCTGATGGCCGAGCCTCAATCGGACGCGCTCGTGGTCTTTGGCGTGACGGGCGACCTGGCCCACAAGATGATCTTCCCGGCGCTCTATGCCATGGTGAAAAGCGGCGCGCTCAAGGTTCCAGTGATCGGCGTGGCTTTCCCGAAATGGAGCCTGGAGAAGTTGCAGCGGCGCGCGACGGACAGCATCAAGCGAGCTGGTGGAATCGACGATAAGCGCGCTCTGCGGCGTCTTTTGTCTCTCTTGCAGTATGTGAGCGGAGACTATACAAACGGCAATACGTTCACGGCGATTAAACAGACTCTGGGAAACGCGCGGCGGCCCGCGTACTACCTTGCAATTCCTCCTGCGCTCTTCGAAACCGTAATCAAAGGACTGGGAGCCGCCGGTTTGGCCAAGAATGCGCGTGTGATTGTCGAAAAGCCCTTCGGGCGCGATTTGGCTTCGGCGCGTGAATTAAATAAGGTTGCGCACGCGGTGTTTCCTGAGGACTCGATCTTCCGCATCGATCACTTCCTTGCCAAGGAAGCGATCATGAATATTCTGTACTTCCGATTCGCCAATTCATTTCTGGAGCCGATCTGGAATCGCAACTATGTGGCCAGCGTGCAGATCACGCTATCGGAGGATTTCGGGGTGGGCACACGCGGCGCGTTTTACGAGACAGCCGGCTGTCTGCGCGACGTGATCGAGAACCATCTCTTCCAGATCGTGGCATTGCTTGCCATGGAACCGCCCGCGGGCCGGGACTTTGGAGATGTGCAAATCGAAAAGGCCAGAGTCTTTAAAGCGATGTGCCCTCTGAAGGCCGACGATTTGGTGCGGGGCCAGTATGCCGGCTATCGAAAGGAGCCGGACGTGGCGAAGCACTCCGATGTCGAGACCTATTGTGCCCTGCGGCTCTGCATCGACTCATGGCGCTGGGACGGGGTGCCGTGGTATTTGCGCTCGGGCAAGTATCTGCCAACCACAGCGACCGAAATCCTTGTAGAAATGAAGCGGCCTCCACAGAAACTCTTTGCCGATGCAGTGCAGCCGCAAGGGCGGTCGAATTATCTGCGCTTCCGGCTCTCCCCCAACTCGGCCATCGCTTTGGCTGCTCGCGTCAAACTAGCCGGCCAGGAATTCATCGGAGAGGAGCGAGAGCTTTTTCTGTCCGACGAACAACCGGGAGAGGAAGGGCCTTACCAACGGCTTTTAGGCGATGCCATGAAGGGCGACGGGGCGCTCTTCACACGCGAAGACGCGGTTGAAGCCGCTTGGGAGGTGGTCGATCGGGTCCTCAAGCACCATCACCCGGTTCTCCGTTACAAACGCGGCACCTGGGGGCCAAGAAAGGCCGACGCGCTCATCGCTCCAGACGGCAGTTGGCACAACCCAAGCCGCGATGGCGCGTCCGAATAATCGCCTGTTTTCCTCGAAACCTCGCCCCAATTTCACCACCTTAAGGTCCCCGGCCGTATATGCCGCCCAATCTGTCCCTAAAAGTGCCAGATCAGAGTAGAGATTGTCTTCATCACTCTAGCGGATGAGCACTATGGCTCAGACATTTCTCCAGCGATTCGCAAGAATGGGAGTGAAGCGGAGCCATCGTTCTCCTCTTTCTGATGACTCCCACGCTAAGTGAGTCGAACGCTCGTAACTTCCCGACGATGCCATGAGGGTATCGAGTCCGGGGAATCAATGGAGATTACGATATGCCACTTACCACTGTCCTTATCACACTCGTTGCCGCGGGCCTTCTGCTGTGGATTGTCAACAGGTTCATCCCCATGCAGGCACAAATCAAATCGATCCTGAACGGATTGGTTGTCGTCGTTTTGGTCTTGTGGATCGCGAATCTTTATGGAGTGTTCGATCACCTCCATCAATTCCGCGTCGGGCGCTAACAGATCACATCATCGAAGCCTCCCACTGCCCTCTGCGGATTCAATAAGGTCCGCTGAGGATATGAACAAAACGAGCGGAGCGGCAATGGCACTTATCAAGAAAATCGATGTTGACAAATATTTCGCGGCGCGGCGAGCCATGAGGCTGGGAAGGTTAGGGATGGTGAGCCAGCCCGGCCTAGCCGGAATCAAGTCCGCCGCCAAGAAAAAGAGTGTTCCCCCTTCTGCCGAAGCTCTCCCCTTGGAAAATTCTTCTCCGAGCGTATCCTCCGTGTCGATTCCGGTCATGTTCGATTCTGGTCGGAACCGGCTGCTCAGACCGCCGGGGAGCAGGCAGGAGTGAAGATCAACACGGTATTCTCGCCAGATGTGGTTCGATTTATACAACAAACATCGCGATGCCCGCGACGAACATGGCTATTGTCGTGATGGCCACAACAATCCACCCCAGGCGGGAGCTCGGCTGGCCCTGCATCAGCTTCTTGTCCGCTGCCACAATCAGGATTGCGACCAAAAGGAACGGCGCCAGCAATCCATTGATGACCGCCGTCCAGTAGAGCGCCTTTACTGGATTGACGCCGATGAAATCCAGCGCGACACCCACCGCGGTGGAGATCAGAATCAGAGCGTAAAACCGGCGCGCCTGTCGCAGTTTCCTGTTCAAGCCTTCTCGCCATCCCAGGGTCTCAGCGAAAGCGTATGCGGCGGATCCGGCCAGCGTGGGGATGGCAAGAAACCCGACTCCAACAATGCCGAGCGTGAACACGGTGGTTGCAAAGTTGCCGGCAAACGGACGCAGGGCTTCGGCCGCTTGCCGGGAAGTTTCAATATTCGTGATGCCATGCCGGTTGAGGGTGATGGCAGTGGTCAGGATGATGAAGAACATGACTGCGTTCGAGAAAAATGCGCCAACACCCACATCGATGTTTCTTAATTCGAGTTCTTCGGGCGTGGCTCCCCTGCGCTTAGCGAGCGAAGTTTCGCCAGCCAACTTCTCTTCCTCGACTTCTTCACTCGTCTGCCAGAAAAAAAGATACGGGCTGATCGTGGTGCCGAGAATCGCCACCAGCGTCTCCCATGCGAGCCTGGTATGCGGCATGGAGGGAATCAGCGTATCGCGCAGCACCTGGCTCCAGTTGGCTCCCACCACAAATGCAGTAATTGGATACGCGAACAGAACCAGAACCAGCCACTTGAGTACGTCTGCAATCTGCCGATACTGGAGCCTAATGGTCGCCCACGAGATAAGGAGCGCGAACGCGACCACAAACCAGTGCGAATTGACGCCGGACAGCATGGAAGCCGCATCGGCCATGCCCGCCAGGTCCGCGGCAATGTTAATCGTGTTGGCAGCCAAGAGGGCTACTACGACTGTAAGCAACAGCCATTTGGGGAAGCGTTGCCCGAGATTCGCGGCCAGACCCTGTCCCGTCACTTTGCCGATGCGGGCGCACATCATTTGCACGGCGGCCATCAGCGGCCACGTAAGCAGGGCGGTCCATAGCAGCTTGGTGCCAAGCTGCGCGCCGGCAATGGAATAAGTGGCAATGCCCGACGGGTCATCGTCAGCAGCCCCGGTGATAATCCCGGGCCCGAGCGCCTTGAGCAGCGCTCGAATCCAGCGAGATGGGACGGACCCGGAGATCATGCGCTTATTCCTTGCTCGATCTTCTGCCAATGGTGACTCCAGTTACGGGTGTGGGTTTTGCGGAGGATTGGCTTGGCGGTTGGCTCCATCAACCGCATCTTGCACTTTGCCCACGGCATTTACTAGCTTACCCTTTACCTGCTGAACGGCGCCCTCCACCCGGACCAATGGACGCCGATCACATTCATGCCTCGGAGCGGGGAATGTGGCGTATGCGTTGATGACGGGGTGCGGAAGGACGCGGCGCTGGGAGACTGAGGCCCGCGCTTTCTACACCTATAATGATGGGCGCATTATCGGAGCTTGTTTGATATAGATCCGTACTGGGTAATTTGGCCCCAATTGCGGCACACTTCGAGGCGGGAATTGCGTTACGGCGCCTTTCTAAGCTGACCTGGTAGGGACTGGTTAGATCCATTATGTCGGATTAGTGATATATCTCACAAATACATTGGATGGAGTGATATATATCACAACTATGTTAGGTAAGTGATATATCTCACAATGCTGCATGTTAAGAATGGATTTACAGCTGATTTACAAAAGTCGTACGTTTTTCTTGCAGTGCCCCGCCTTTCGTGCTAATGTGCTTTTATACTTCCCAGTTGTGAATCGAGGTCAGGTGAAGAACATCTCACCGGTACGTAGAACCTTGAAGTGCGCCTTCGCCTCATGCGATGGCGGCAGGGTCAGTGTCTTGTAATATCGATCCCAGGCGTGGGACCGAGGGGCGCGAAGCGTACCCTAAGTGCGCCCCTGGAAAATCGACTTACTCAGCCGCAGCAGATAGCTATACAAATAGCTATACAAACAGCAGCCACTCCCCTCTAAAAATCTTCCTTTGGCAACTCAATTTCCGATGGCTGTTCTAATACCTCGAATCCGCATGATTAATGTCCGCCTCTCCGAAGAGGAGTACTTGGAATTAGAGCGGTTCTGCATTGCCAGCGGCGCGCGAAGCATCTCAGATCTTGTACGCAACACCATGCATAAGATCGTCGCGAGCGGGGATCGCGACAAGTCGTTGGCATCCAGCGTTAACGAGTATTCCGCACAAGTGAGCGATTTGGAACTCAGGGTCAAGGAACTTGCCGCGGAACTTGCATCGTTCCGAGTCGGCGCGCAACCGCAGAGTGTAGCAGGACCTGACGCGAAGGGTGAGACTGAGGTCGCGCAAGTCCTGGCTGATGCAGAGGTTCCGTCGGACTCCGCAATAGGGAAGCAGCTGCCATGCAAGTCGGACTCATAGTGGTGAGGCAAAGAGCGTAAGCGTGAGTGAGCAGCCGGTTCCGGTCCCCATGCGTTTTTTTTTGATGGTTTTGGGAGGGCTTCTGTTCCTTGCAGTCAGCCCACTGTTCGCGGCGTCTCAAGGCGGACAACAGCGCGCAAGTCAGGGAGCAAACGATCCTGACGCATTGGCGCAAGAATGCGATCTATCGATGCCCGGTTCACCTTACATTCCGGTAGACAGTTGGATCTATCCCGCCGTGCTGCGGCTGTATTCGATGGGCTTTCTGGATCATGCGTTTCTGGGCCTCCGTCCGTGGACGCGCGCGAGTTTGAGCCACATGCTGGAAGACACGGACGCCAACATCGAGAATGCGGCCGAAGGACCAGTGACGGACGAGGCGAGGGAATTGTACGATGCGTTGAATCGTGAGTTGCATCTCGACAGCCAAGGTCCCTGCCTGGGGCGAACCGGTGATTTGCATATCGATTCAACCTATACAGTGATGCGCGCCATTAGTGGCACGCCGCTGCGCGACAGCTTTCATCTCGGCTCAACCATCATCAACGACTATGGCCGGCCTTACGAAAACGGCTTCAATAACTACTCCGGCGCCAGCGGCTACGCCACCGCCGGTCGGTTTACGCTTTACGCGCGCGGCGAGTTTCAGGGCGCGCCCTCGGCTGCGGGCTACTCCGCCGCGCTGGGCCAGACGCTCTCCACGGTCGACGAAACAACTTTCCTCAACCCAGTCACCGGCCTGCCGTACAGCCAAACCACCATCCCGCTGGGACCGATCGCAACGGCGACGCAGGGCCGCTTTCTTGAGGCATACGTTTCCGCTCATTTCCTGAACCACGTTTTTTCATTTGGCAAGCAAGACGAGTGGATGGGGCCAGCTCAAGGCGCCAGCATGGCCTACTCGAATAACGCCGAAAGCATCTATGCGTTTCACATCAACCGCACCGAGCCGCTATACATACCGTTGCTTTCGAGGCTCACTGGTCCTTTCCGCTATGAGTTCCTTGTGGGCGCGCTGCGTGGCCATACTCTGATGCCGAATCCGCTCTGCAATAACAACCCGTCTCCCTGCAACAACAATGCGCCCACCCAGCCGAACGTCATCAATCCCGGAGACCCATGGGTACACGCTGAAAAATTCAGCTTCAGGCCCACGCGCGATCTCGAGTTTGGCTTCGAGCGTACGGTGATTTGGGGAGGTCAGGGTCACGAGCCGATCACCCTTCACACGTTCCTGAGAAGCTTTTTCAGCACGAACTCTACTTATGCCGCTGAAAAATACGGGCCTCAGGATCCCGGCGCCCGTTTCGGTACCTTCGATTTCGTCTATCGTTTGCCGTTCCCGGGCCACTGGCTGACACTTTACTCGGACATGGAGGCGCACGACGCACCCAGTCCTATCGCTAAGCCTCTACACGGAGGCTTCAGGCCAGGCCTCTATCTCTCCCATTTCCCTGGCATCCCCAAGCTGGATCTGCGTGTTGAAGGCGCCGACACCGATTCCTCCGTCGACTCAACCCCCTCCTATGTGGGAAGCATTGGCGGTCAGTATCAATATTGGGAGAATGTTCAGAGGCAAGGCTACACCAACCAGGGCGAGCTCTTTGGAGACTGGATCGGGCGCGAGGACAAGGGCGGCCAAGGCTGGATCACTTAGCACCTGAGCGGGAATGAATGGATTCAGGCTGGGCTGCGCAATCAGAAAGCCTCAAAAGACTTCATTCCCGGCGGGACCACCCTGAATGACATCAACTTCCGGGTGGTGAAGCGCTTTGGCAGGGACCTTGAGATCAACGGCAACTTTGCCCTGGAGCACTGGAAAGCCCCGATCTATCTTCCCGGCCAGCATACCGTGATCACCACAACCATCCAACTGACTTGGTTTCCGGAACGCAAGATTGGCTTTTGAAATCCATGTCCGAATTTGACTCCGTCAACTAAGTCAAAACGAATGTCTGAGAATCCTCCCACACCATGACTAATAAACTCTTGATCTTCTTTGTACTGTTCGGCTCCTTTAGCGCCGGGCAGACGAGTGTAAACACTCCTCCGGCTCGAACGGTCACTTGTCCTGCCGACCCCGGTCCGGTCTCTGCAGAGGAAGCCGCTGAATGTCCCCCGGAAACCTCCCAGGCTCCCCCCAACGGTTTGAACGAATATCCTGTCCGAGCCAAGACGAATCTCAACCTCGGATTAACTCAAGGTCCAACGGAAACCGCTCCCACGCCTGGCACGGCACCATCGCCATCCACTCGAGTGATCGGGCCGATTGCCACTCGTTCCGAATTCGAGACGTTCGCCGAAGATGCCGCCGGACGCACGCTCCATGTGTATGGCAGGCAGTTATTCGATGAAGTCCCCACGACTTTTGCTCCCATGGATCGGATTCCGGTGCCCGCCGATTATGCAATTGGGCCGGGAGATCAATTGCTGATACGGGTATGGGGAAAGATCGACCTTGATGTCAGCGTAACCGTAGATAGGAATGGCCAGATATTCCTTTCGCGAGTGGGAAGCCTAACCGTAGCCGGTTTACGATACGAGCAGCTCGAAAGCTATCTGCGCGCGGCCATTGGCAATCTCTACAAGGGCTTCGAACTGAATGTTACGATGGGCCGGCTTCGCTCCATTCAGATCTTCGTTCTGGGCAGCGCCAGGCAGCCGGGAACGTATACCGTCAGCTCCCTGAGCACACTGGTCAACGCCCTCTTTGCCTCTGGCGGGCCCTCCGCCACAGGGTCGATGCGGCACATTCAGTTGCGCCGCAACAATCGTGTCCTCGTCGAATTTGACATCTACGACCTCCTACGCAGAGGTGACAAATCGCACGATGTTCAATTACTTCCCGGAGATGTGATCTATATTCCCCCAGTCGGCCCACAAATTGCGCTCATGGGGAGTGTTAATGAGCCCGGAATCTACGAATTAAAGGACGAAACCACCATTGCCGCTGGCTTAGCCGACGCGGGCGGCCTGACCAACATGGCGGCAGTCGATCGAGTTCTGCTGGAGCGGATCGAGAACCACAGGAGACGGCGAGTCGATGACTTTCCTCTGGATGCATCGGAATTGCAACACGTGCTTAATGACGGAGATCTGCTGCGGATCTTTCCCATCTCGCCACAGTTTGAGAGCACCGTGATGCTGCGCGGCAATGTGGCCCAGCCCGGGCGTTTTCCCTGGCATGAAGGGATGCGGGTCACAGATCTGATTCCGTCGCGCGAATCTTTAATTACTCGCAGTTATTGGTACCAGGAAAACCATCTAACAGAGAGCGCGCCCGTCGGTAGCAGTTGGAGCGACGAAAACGGAGTTCGTCGCAATCCGCGTGGAGCAGGCGTACCAAACCAAAACTACGGAACGGCTGGCAATCCGCTAGGCGTAGGCGCTTCGAACCGGGAATACGACGCGGCCGGCAATCCGCTCGATGCAAGCGCTCCGGACCAGGAATACGGAGCAGACGGGAATTTGCCTGGAGGGAGCAGGCTTAACCAGCAAAACAGTAGGCCGGTACATATACCGATCGATGTGATGACGGAACTGGTCCAGAACACGGCAGAGATCAACTGGGACTATGCCTCCATCCAGCGCCTCGATGAGCAGGACTTGAGCACCCGCCTGGTTGCATTCAATCTGGGTAACGCGATCAACAGCCCCGCATCTCCCGATAACCAGTTCTTGAAGCCAGGCGATGTGGTTACCATTTTTTCGCGGAGCGACCTGCCCTTGCCCATGGACAAACACGCAACATTCGTCCGGGTAAGCGGAGAGATCAATGCACCGGGAGTTTATAGGGTCGAGTCGGGCGACACTCTTCGAAACGTCGTCGAGCGCGCAGGCGGACTCACTCCCCACTCCTACCTTTATGCCGCTCAACTGACGCGCGTGTCAACCCGTCAGGCAGAGGAAGAGCAACTTAAGGTCTCCAGCGCACAAATGCAGAGAGAAATCGCCTCGCGCTATGCGGCCGCCTCGTCGGTAAGCCCCACCAACGCGGCCGAGCAACAACAATCGCTAAGTGCCCAGCAAGCCGCTATCGCCCAGATCGCAGCAGTTAAACCAACAGGCCGAATTGTTCTCGACATGAAGCCAAGTGCCGGCACCGTCGCAGATATTCCGAACTTCCCGCTCGAGGATGGCGACAGTTTCTATATTCCGCCCAAGCTCAGCACGGTACAGGTTGCGGGAGCAGTCTACAACGAGAACGCCTTCCGATATCAACCTCGGAAACAGCTGTCCGCATATCTCAAAGATGCCGGCGGGCCCACCAGGCAAGCCGACCCGAAGCGGATCTTCTTGGTCAGAGCGGATGGAACTGTAATCAGCAGGCAGAGTCACGGCCAGTTCTGGCATTCGGAATTTGAAGGCACCGTCCTGCTGCCCGGGGACGCAATCATTGTCCCCACCAAGCTGAAGTCGCCAAGCAGCTTCATGCAGCAGCTACCGTACTGGACCCAGATGCTTTCACAAACGGCGATGACCGGCGCAGTGCTGGGCACTTCTTACTGACGAATGATCGAATAAGATACAGTCGCCTACGCACGCTTGTCGAGCCGCCCGAGGTTGCGTCGGTCAGGATTTCGGCTCGCTCCGCTGGTCTAAATGCTGCCGCGCTGGAGGAGATTAGCTTGCCGGAGCTGCTTACCGAACTCGCCCAGCGCAAGGCCCTCATCGCAAGAGTCACAGTCGCAGCCGTGGCGATCGGAATCGCGCCCAGGGTAATCAAGTAAAGACACTACCAATGACAAAGCAGACACTTACCATCGAAGAACCAGCAGCGGCGATAGATGACGCCTCATCACTCGAGACGCCTAACGACGGCCATGAAGTCAGCTTGATCGAGGTGCTCACGCAACTTGCCTATCGGAAAGGTCTGATCGCGAAGGTCACCGGCATCGCCATGGTTGCCGGCCTGATTCTCGCCTTTGTGCTCCCCGTCCGATACACGGCAACTGTCAAAATCATGACGCCCCAACAAACTCAGTCGTCGGCAGCTCTGATGATGATGAACCAACTAACAAGTATGAGCGGAGGCTCCCTCGCGGCGCTTGCCGGCGGCGGCCTGGGCCTGAAGAATCCCAATGATACTTACATTGGTCTGCTGACTTCACGCCCCATCGCGGACGCGATCATTCAGAAGTTCAGCCTGGCCAAGGAGTATCACGCCAGAGACATGACAAAGGCCCGCAAGAAACTGGCAGGTTATACCGAGGTTACCTCTGAAAAGAACGGATTTATTGCTGTGTCTGTCACGGATGGGGACAAGAGCCGCGCTGCGGCGATGGCGAACACCTATACGGACCAGCTCCGCATCCTTACCAAAACTCTTGCCGTTACAGAAGCCTCCCAGCGCCGGCTTTTCTATGAAGAGCAATTGAAGCAGACCAAAGAGACCCTGGTCGCAGCCGCGCTGGCCTTCCAACAGGTTCAACAGCAAAAGGGCCTGATCCAGTTGGATGCGCAGGCCAAAGCGATGATCGAAGGCCTCGCCGCCCTTCGCGCAAAGGTGGCAGCCAAACAGGTAGAAGTGCAGGCAATGCGTTCCTATTCGACGGAGCAAAACCCCGACGTGCAATTGGCGGAAAGGGAGCTGACCTCTCTACAAGCCGAGGAAATGAGTCTGGAGCAGAGCAATCATGTGCCAGGAATTGCCGGGCTGGGGCTTGGAAATGTTCCGAGCGCAGGGCTGGAATATCTTCGCGCAGAGCACGAATTGCAATATCAACAGATTCTTTACGATATGTTGATGAAGCAATACGACGCGGCTCGGCTGGACGAATCCAAAGAGGCGGCGATCATTCAGGTGGTTGAACCTGCGATCGAGCCGGATCGAAGATCGTCGCCGGAAAGAGCGTTGATTGTTCTATGGTTTACTATCATCGGATTGCTGGGCGCGTGCTCCTATATTTGGCTCTGCAACTTCGTCCTGAAGAGGCCCGGCGCGCGCGAATCGATTGCCGAGCTAAGAGCCGCCTTCTGGCGCAGATAGGAAATCCGGTTGCAAACAGCGTCACTTAGGCATAAGGGCATTCGCAGGGATTTCGATGACCGGACCGCGTCGGCGCGCCGGACCCAGCACGGTGAGTGGCGGGTCGCGAGCGTAGGATGAGCGTCCCCTTGTCGAAAGCTTCCTTCCAGTTCCAAGAACCATGCGTCGTGTCAAACTCCACGCGGCTTTCTCTGCGAGGCAACGCCTCCTGGACCTTGCTTGGCAACGTGATTTACATGGCGTGCCAATGGGCAATGCTTGTCATTCTGGCTAAGCTGGGCTCACCGGAAAGGGTGGGCGAGTTGGCTTTGGCTCTGGCCATTACGGCTCCTGTGTACATGTTCAGCAACCTGAATTTACGGGTCATCCAGGCGACTGACGTGAAGGAACAATACGCTTTCGGAGAATACGTTGCCTTAAGGCTGTTGTCGACGGCGCTCTCGCTTGCCGTGATTGTCGGCATCGCCGCGGCTTCGAAGTACTCGCTTGAAACCGCGCTCGTAGTGTTCGTGATCGGGCTGGCAAAATCGTTTGAGTCAGTAAGCGACATCATCTACGGCCTGATCCAGCGGCACGAGAGAATGGACCTCATCTCACGATCGATGATCCTCAAGGGCGTTGCCTCCATGGCTGCTTTCGGCGGGATATTTGCTCTGACCGGCAGCCTGGTTGGGGCGGCATGCGGACTGGCTTGCGCATGGTGCGTTGTTCTGGGGACCTATGACCTATCCCTGGCACGCAGGTTTGGATGGAATTTTGCGAGTCTGAGAAGCCTTCGCATAGCACCGCGCCGCTCCTTGAGAACGTTGCTCCGGCTGACGCAAACGTCTTTGCCCCTTGGCCTCACGATGATGGTGATTTCGCTGAACACGAATATTCCGCGCTACTTCATCGAGCACTATGCGGGGACCAGGACATTGGGATTCTTCGCGGCAATTGCTTACCTGATGGTGGCCGGCAATCTGGTGATCAACGCGCTCGCGCAGGCGGCGCTTCCCCGGCTCGCGCTGTACTACGCAGAGCCGAGGCTGCGGGACTTCCGCGCACTCTTGCTGAGGCTCTCCATCATTGGCGGAGTTCTTGGCCTGGTCAGTGTCCTGGTCGCACAACTTGCCGGCAGACAAGTGCTATCCATCGTGTACCGCGCCGACTATGCAGGGTACTCGGCGGTGTTTACTTGCCTTATGGCGGCCGCCGGCATCGGATACCTGGCTTCGATGATTGGGTGCGGGATGGCGGCGGCGCGCCTGTTTAGTCCTCAACTGCCCCTGAACCTGATCGTGGTCGCGGTTTGTGCGCTTGCTTCCTGGTTTTGGATTCCAGCCCACGGCCTTCAAGGCGCGGCGTGGGCGCTCTTAGCTGCCGCGGCCGTCCAATTCCTTCTAAATCTCTTTGTCATGCTGCGTGCTCTCCGCCCGGTTCAACAACCGGCGCTGGTCTCCTGATGCTCTGCTTGGACGAGATCGTTCGATGTCCGCGATGCCTTCAGCCGTTACAAGGACTGTCGGTCTGCGCTCCCCAATGTTCAAATCCCGCCTGCGAATTTGCGGTCAAAGGATTCTTGACTATCGACGGACAACCGGTGCTGATCGACTTCGAGCGAAGCATCTTCGGCCCCGCGGCATTTGCGCGCGGGGGCGGGTCGGTGATGCTGCGCGATTATCGAGGGTCGAACAGCACTCCCGTGCGCCGCTTTATCTACGGGCGCAACAAGGTGGCCCAGCAGAAAGCGGCTGAGTTTCTCAAACGGCTGACTGCCATAAACGGCAAACCCAGAGTGCTCGTCGTCGGCGGAGGCGTGCTCGGCTCGGGGAGCGATGCTCTCTATGCCTCCGATGAAATCGACTTGATCGGTCTGGATGTCTATGCCTCCCCTCATACCAGGCTGGTGGCGGACGCCCATCGTCTGCCTTTTCAAGACGAAGGATTTGACGGAGTGTGGATTCAAGCTGTTTTGGAGCACGTCCTCGACCCCAATACGGTCGTCGCCGAGATATTTCGTGTCTTGCGGCCTCGCGGGCTGGTCTACGCCGAGACGCCCTTCATGCAACCGGTCCACGAAGGCGCTTATGATTTCACACGCTTTACACGAAGCGGGCACAGGTGGATGTTCCGCCAATTCGAGGAGATCGAGTCCGGCGCCGTCGCCGGCGCAGGGTCGGCGGCATTCTGTTCGCTGCGCTACCTTCTGCGCGCGCTCGGTCTGGGGCGGACGCATCTGGAGATCCCGTTTTTCTGGCTCAGGTTGGCCGACGGTTTGACCAAACGAGCGCCGAACGCCGATGCCGCCAGTTGCATCTTCTTCCTGGGCGCTAAGTCGGAAAGGATGCTCGGTCCCAAGGACATGGTCGCCTATTACTCCACATTTTGACGCGGCTAAGTCGCACCGGTTCCGGTTGAACGAGGCACGGCTGTGGCTAAGCGCGATGGCACACAACCTGGGCAATCCGCGGCAGCGGCTGGTGCTGCCGAAGAGAATTGAGACACGGACGTTGACCAGCTTCGAGCAGCGCCAACTGCCGGCATACTGCCGGAGCCGGGAAAGCAAAACGGAAATTCCATTTGAGGACCGAATATGCTTCTATTTGTGCGGCACTTGATTGTCCCGCTTGCGCGAAGGCGCGATTGGAGGGATGTTTGCGAGATCGGAGCCAGCACTGGCCTGAGCACAGATGAACTTCTCAAACTGCCTGTCGCCTCGTATACGATCATTGACCCTTGCTTCGACGCAGATCTCGATCTCAAGTACGCCGGCGACGAGCGGGTGACGGTTCATAAGCGGAATAGCCTCGACGCACTCCAGAATCTTGCCGGCTCTTACGACTGCATCCTTATCGATGGAGACCACAATTGGTATACCGTGTTCAATGAATTGCGCCTGATCCGGCAGCGCGACCTGCTGCGTCTCGGAGGCACGATCTTCTTCCATGACATCGCATGGCCCTATGGGCGGCGAGACCTGTATTACCAGCCCAACACGATTCCGCCCGAATTCCGGCTGGAATACGAACGCAAAGGAATCATTCGAGGCAGAAACCAACTGGCGGACGAGGGAGGCACTAGCCCGAAACAGTACAACGCTGTCCGCGAAGGCGGACCGAGGAATGGCGTGTTGACGGCAATCGAGGACTTTCATGCGCTATACCCCTCGGACTACGACTTCTCCCTGGTCAAGGCCCAGTTCGGATTGGGTATCCTGCAATGCCGGCGTAATCGGAAATCCGTGGATCCTCTTCCCCTTCTGCTTCGAATCAATGCAAGAATGGCCGGCCTCTATGGTCTAGTCGGCGGTCTGAAACGTCGGCTATCGCCGGCGCGCTGATGCTTACGATGCTGCGTAAAACCGGCATTCCACGATCGAACCATTCAGATAGAGAAATCATCGTGGCGGAAGACCCCATGCAAAAGAAGCAAAGGATAACGGCGCGCGTATGACACTGCTTGCGTTGAGCTGCGTCTTACTGGCGGCGCTGGCGCTGATCGCATACCGGATAGATCGCTCTGTCATCGCCCCCGCGGTTGTTTTCTCGATCATCTGGTTCGTCGCCCTGGGAATGGTAGGACTAGCCGGAGATTTTTTCGCTCCCATATCGACGGAGACGCTGGGCATTTACGTGCTGGGGGCGATCTGCTTCGCAATTGGTTCCTTCCTGCGTGTGCGCCCCATGCCAAGGCGCGCTCCGCTGGGCCAGGAGAAGCTGCGCAAGGCAAGAACCTTTGTGGTGCGAGCGCTTATTCTGCTCATCGCTCTTTTCCCCCTGTTCATGTAAC
>CAVQMV010000030.1:0-400772 GCA_963713675.1 uncultured Acidobacteriota bacterium | reverse complement strand
CGGACGTTTCGCGACCGCTACCAATTAGCCGCCGATCGCGGTCTCCAAGGCTTTTGTTCGTGGTCGCTTGGCCAGGAGGATCCCGAGATCTGGACGATCCTGCGGGATCGGAAAGCAAGTCACTGAGCTGGATCAAGAGCCGTCAGCAATTCCTCAATCCGTCGACATCTTTGAAGTCGACCGAGTATACGGCGCCATCCGCTAACGTGATCTCGGCTCCGAGAACCGACCCCGTTGCAGTGACATCGATGATCCGCACATCCTTGACGGGGCTCAGTTCCTCCGGCGTCCAGGCGGAATCATCCGTCTTGTGCAGCATGGCGGTGATCATCAATTCCATCGCCGGATTCGGGGCGGTGCGTTTGCGGTGGACGTACAACACGGTGCTCTCGTCCGCCTCGGCGTTGAAACCACGATGCACCTGGCTTTCGACTTCATCCCACCCGGAATAGGCGACGAGCGCCACCTGGCGGCCGGAAATGGAGGCAGTAATGCCGCGCTCCCTGCCCTTCTGGAAGACGTTCAGCACTGCGCTTTCGCCACCCATGTGGGGCAGGCCGTAGTGGCCCAGCGTGAGTTCGTGCTCGAAGGCGAGGCGGCAGCGGTCCACGCGCACCACGCCTCCCGGCACGGTGATCTCGGCCAGGTCGATGAGGTAGCCGACGCCGTTGTTCGGCGGCTTGCGCATGATCAGTTGCCGGTAGAGCACTCCATTGCGGACGCCGTTGAAGAGAATGCTCTGTGAAGTCGAATACGCGCGGCTCTTCGATGCGCTGTTATCGACGGTGCGGCCGGTGAGGTAAAAATTGATGTCGACGCCGCGCAAGTCGCGCGGGTCGAGGCTGCGGAAGCTGTATTCCTGCGATGTGCCGCCTTTGGGATCGTGGTTTTCCCAGGGGAAATGCGTGTTGAACACCAGCTTGGAATAGTTGTGATCGTCGTCGTACACCTTGCCGGAGATGATCTCCGAACTCCCGCTGCTGCCGTGGTTGACGAGCACAATCCCCGGTTTCTGCAGGACCGTTCTCTTTGACTTCGCGCCTAGTTCCTCCCACATTCCGTCGTTCTCTTTCGCCGTCCAGAAAGGCGCGTCTTCCGGCAGGGCGAGGCAGATGAACGGCAGAAACATGATGAACGGGCTTGCCGGGCAACTGTAACTTTGGATCGCGTATTCCCGATGGCCGTAGAATCCCAGGCTGGGAATGTCGTTCTGGTAAAAGTCTTCGCGGCCGGTGAATTGCAAAATCGATCCGGAGCACAATCGCCGCGCCCATCCGGGATCGAACGGCGGTTTCGTCGCGAGCAGGAACGACGCCGGGAAGCCGCCCGAAATCCAGGATCGATAGCAGATGCTCCGTGCCCACATGTTGATGTAGCCATCGCGCCCGAAAAAGTTGGCGTAGGTCTGAAACAGTTCCGCGAAGCTTTTTTCGAGCACCGATGCGATCTCCGGATAGTGCTCGCGGCCGAAAGCCTGGCTCCAGATGGTGCCGTAGACCACAAAAAGACTGATCGTGTAGTAGTTGTAACTTTGCTCCAGGTACCAGCCGTTGCCCGCGTGGTACGAGGTGATCCACATCAGGTGGCTCTTGAGCAGATCGTCGTCGATGGCGTAGCCATGTTTTTTCAGGAATGAGAGCGCGCAAATATTGAAGAGCCGCCAGTTGTTCTGCGTGGTCCGATGATGCGCCCACTTGGAGATGGTGACGGCCATCTCATCGCGCTGTTGTTGCGTCAAATGCGGCCACAACACGTCGGGCATCAGCAGCAGCGTCTTCGTCAATCCGCCGAACTCGCACGTGAACTGATAGGTCGCGTCGGGCAGATCCTCGGGCATCGGCAGACTGTTCACGTGTCCCGGCGTCAGCGCGTTATAGAAATGATGGCAATAGTAATCGCGAAGCTTGATGTCGCCGATTGAGATTTCGGGATCGACGTGGATCAGCGGCGCCGCAAGGTTGAAAGTCCTCTCCAGCGCCTCGAACTCGTACGAGCGAACGCGCCATTCCGGGTCATTCGGCTGAGGATAGGATTTGCCGGGCACGAGGGGAAAAACAATCGGCTGGTCGAAAGACTTCACGTGCCGGAATGCCCGGCCGAGGACATATTGAGCACACTCGATATAGTGCTTCCTGGTCATCCCTGTCATCGGGCTGAGATCCAGGTCCGGATTGCTGACGACAAAGGCGTCCTGTGTGAGATTTGGGTGAGTTGCGATGGCTGAGCTGCTCATATTTTGTTTGTATCTCGAATTATATCAGATTGCGCACTAGGAGCTTATCTTGAAAACCGTATTTCTCTGTTATCATTGCACTTATACCCCGCAAATGAGATTGCTCCCAAAGTGTGCGGCGTGGACCGGCAGCCCGGCGCCTAAAGCTCGACCGCCGGAATCTGCACTCTTCTTCCCTCGGCGCAGGACGTGTAAATACTCCGCACCAGTTGCAGCGCGCGATATCCGTCAATGCCCGACGACGCTGGCGCACGGCCGGCTTTGCATGCCTCGCCAAAGTCGGCAAGTTGCCGCTCAAAGGGAGTGAGCGAAATCGCCATCGGATCCGACGCGCCCGACTTCGCCTGTTGCGCAACCGGCGCCGGCTCGCCCTCGTCGTCGCTGCACATCCCACGTCGTCAGTTGGTCGCCGGTCACGATCGCGCTGCCTTTCGTGCCGTGGATCTCGATCCGCTCCGGGTAGCCCGGCCACAGCGCGGTCGCGGCTTGAATTACGCCTAGCGCGCCTGACGCATATTGCATCACCGCGCACACCAGATCTTCGGATTCGATTTTGTGAATGGCGCCCAGACGCCAGTAGCCAAAAACTTCGTCGACCGCTCCCATCAGGTAGAGCAACACATCCACTTGATGAATGGCCTGGCTGATCAAAGCGCCGCCGCCCTCGCCGGCCCAGCTTCCCTTCACCGGCCGCGCGTAGTATTCGTCGGTGCGATACCACTTCACGTAGGCGTCGGCCTGCAAAATCGTTCCCAGCCGCCCCGCGGCGAGCGCGCGCTTCAGAAACAGCGTCGAATCGTCGAAGCGATGCTGGCTTACCACGCCCAGTTGAATGCCGGCCTTGCGGGCCACTGCGATCATGGGCGCCGCGGTCTCCAGATCCACTGCCATCGGCTTCTGCACCAGCACGTGCTTGCCGTATTTCGCGCCCAGCTCCACCGCGGCCAGCCGATAGCCGGGAAAGGTGCAGAGATCGAGAAAATCCACGTCCGCGCGCTGGCTCAGTTGCTCCGGCGTGGACACAAACTCCGCGCCCCACGCCTCGGCAAACTTCCGCCCTTTTTCTTCGGTGCGATCGGTGCACGCCGTGATCTGGTAGCCGATGTTCTTGTAGGCCTGCGCGTGCTTCCAGGCGATGGCGCCCGTCCCGATAACTCCCGCTTTCATGATGGCTCTTCTCCCGCAGGCTTCCCGACAGCTATCATACGGGTCACGCGGAGTTCTACGCGGGCACTGCCTCGGGCTCCGCCTTGGGACGCACGCCGACGCGCATAGGTTGCGGAGCGAAATCGGCTTGTCCGAAGAGAACTTTGTGCAACACCAGGGCTGCGGCGCCGCGCAGGCGCGCAGCATCGCCATCCATGGCTGCCACCACGCGTGGCGTGTGCGGCGTAATCGACTTGGCAATCAGCTGGCTCTCCAGCAAAGGGCGGATGCGCGGCCACAGCGCCGTGCAGTCGCCCACAATGATGATCACCTCGGGAGCCAGACCGGCAGACAGCATGGACAATCCCCGCGCCAGGTAGGTCATCATCTTGTCGATGGAGCGCAGCGCGCGCAGGTCGCCGGCCAGGGCCAGATTGAGCAGCTCCTGAAAGCTCTCAAGCGTGGTCTCCGGCGCCAGCTCATGGTAGTAGCGCAACCCCGCGCGGTTTGAGGCAAAGACCTCCCAGCAGCCCACGTTGCCGCAGCCGCACACGGGCCCTGTCTCCTCCAGCGTCATGTGGCCGAACTCGCCTGCCATGTCGTGCC
This sequence comes from uncultured Acidobacteriota bacterium, assembly GCA_963713675.1. Lineage (GTDB taxonomy): Bacteria > Acidobacteriota > Terriglobia > Terriglobales > Acidobacteriaceae > Telmatobacter. The sequence continues at coordinate 396,787 of CAVQMV010000030.1, read as the reverse complement.
GGCCCCGCACCACGCTCCCGTCCACCAGAATTCCCGTGCCGATGCCTTCTGACACTGAAACCACCAGCATGTTGGAGGCGTCGTAGAAGTTTCCGAACCAGCGCTCCGAGAACAGGCAGGCGTTGGCGGCGTTCTCCATCTCGATCGGAGTTTCCAGAACCCTCTGCAGCTCTGCATGCAGGTCGATCTGGCCCCAGGGCACGTTCGGCGAAAACACCAAGCGATGCGTCTTCTGGTCCACGCGGCCTGAAACGCTCACTCCCAGCCCCTGGAAGACGCGGTCCTCGAACGCTGCCTGCAGTGTGTGCGCCGCCTGGGCGATACGCGCAATCGCCGTCCGGGCCTCATCGGCCGTGGAGCCAGCCTTGATCTCGTAGGGGACCGCTTCCCGGGCCAGGATCTTGCCATTAATGTCCACGACGGCCAGGTTGGCCCTTCCCGGCCGCAGATCGATGGCCAGCGTCACGTGCCGGTCGTTCAGCGTCACAAACGTAGGCCGCCGTCCGCGCGGCAACCGGCCCAGCGTCCCCGGCAGCACCCATCCCTCATCGATGAGCTGGCCGATGATCACCGAGACCGTGCTGGGTTGCAGCCCTGTCAGCCGCGCCAGGTCAGCCCGGCTCACAGGCTGGTGCAGATGGACCGCATGTAAAAGAATGTCGCGGTTGATCTCGCGCGCAGTTTCGCTGGAGGCTACGGCGCGGCGGGGTCGGGTCGACTTGTCAGTTACGCCCATGATGGTCGGCTTTCTATCTCGCATGGCCCGCGAATCACACGATGGACTTGGCTTCCCTGTGATCCGCCCCTCGCGCCGCGCGGATTGCCGGCGCTTGCGGTTCCCCGCAATCAATATAGCAGCCGGAATTCCCGCGAGGCGGGTGTTCGGCCGCGCTTCCTGAATCTCCGTCTGGCCGTTCAAATTCGCCTAAAAACAAATGCGGCAGCCCCCAAAGGAGCTGCCGCAAAAGCCGAGTCGAGGAACAGTTAGAATTTGATGCGGCCGCTAAACTGCATTTGGCGTGAGCCCGCGTTTGTGCCGAAGGCGGCGACATTGAACGCGTTGAAGTTGGTGATGTAACCAAATGTGCCGCTGCCGACCGTGGTGTTGGGGGCGTTGAGCCACGGGTGGTTAAACAGGTTGAAGGCCTCGAAGCGGAACTGGAATGCGGCTTCGCGCCAGATGTGGAAGTTCTTGACGAGGCTGGCGTTGGTCTGCGATTGCCCGGTCCGCGGAATTGGTTGCGGCCGGTATTCGGAAGCACCGGCGCAGCCGCCGACTCAACGTCGGGCTCGAGAACGACGGCCGGGTTAAACCACGGCTTGCCGCCAGACACAGGAGAGCCGGATGTCCGGTGCGTGGCCGCCCAGTTGCTTATAGGAGCCGGTCATTTGGGCGTATGTGGCGCCAAAGCCGGGGGTAAACCCGCCAATGGTGTTGCTGTTCGCGTTGACTGAGAACGGGAAGCCGCTGAAGTGGCTGAACTGCCCGCTCAACTGCCATCCGCCGATCGATGTCGCCCGCCAGGCCGTGATTCAGCCACATCTGGCCGGGCCCGAAGGGCAGGCTGTAGACGCCCCAAATCTGCAGGTTGTGCTTTTCGTCGAAGCCCGCCGAGCCACGGTTGAAGCGGTAAAACGCGGGGTAGTTGAATGTGGTGCCGCCCGAACCCGAACCGGCGCCGTTGTCTTCGTAGTCGATGGCATGCGAGTAGGTGTAGACCACGCCCACAGAGGCGTTCTTGCCCGCATTGCGCGTCAACTGCGTCTGCAACCCGTTGTACCCGGAGCTCCAGAGCGGCATGTCAAACGTGATGCCGCCAGTGTTATAGCAGGTTCCCTGCGCGGTGCCCGTAGCAGTAGCTGGGCAGGGCGCTCCGATGTTGATCGTCTCGTTGGCGTTGAAGCTGCACGGACCGGTATAGCCGGATGAAGGGCTGAACTGCCCGTTGGGCATGCAGGGTGAGGACGAGGTTGGGAAGTTTGCTGCGTTGAGATAGTTGATGTTGACCTGCTGGCGGACGAAGTGATCGCCCACATAGCCGACGGTGCCCACAAAGCCCGCCGGCAAGGTCCGCTGCACCACCAGGTTCCAGCTTTCGATGTAGCCGCGGCGGAAGTTCTGCGGGACCGTATTCGTCGATCCTGCAACGGGAAGCGACGCGAAACCGGTTGAGTAGTTGGGCGCCTGTTTGGCCGTGTTCGGGATGCCGTAGGTAAGGTTCATGGGCGCGTTGCCGTTTGCCGGGTCCAGCCGCGATGGTGAAGTTCCCGGTTCCTCCGTAGGATGGCGCGAGATCCTCGGGGAACGAGTCGCGCAGGTAACGCATGGAGTCCGGATCGGTGGTGAGACCGAAGCCGGTGCGGATCACGGTCTTTTCGTTCAGGCGATAAGCGATGCCGAAGCGAGGCACGATCTGTCCCCACCCGGCGCCGATGCCTGCGCTGCGCGGGTTGCCATTGATGCCGCCCACTTCGACATTGGCGGTTTGCGGCAATTGCGGAAGTAGAACGGCTGCGCCGGTGCGATCGCGGTACGGCGCCGGATAAACCTCGTAGCGGATGCCGTAGGTCAGCGTCAGCTTGGGATTAACCTGCCACGTATCCTGCGCATAAAGGCCATCTTCAGACCAACGCAGAGCGTTGGGATTGAAGACCTGCGAAGGATCGCCGATCGCCTGGCCGGAGCCGTTGTTGGGCAGGCCCAGCAGGAAGTCCGCAAGCGAGTTGTACCCGTCGATGGTGCAGGAAGCGGCGGTCGCCGTCGTCGTGTTGCCGCAGGTCATGCCGCCCTGGAAGGTGAAGCCGCCGCGCGGAGTGTTGGGCTGGCCGCCGCTGGTGGGCTGGAAGTGGTTCGAGATCGAAGTGATAGTAGGTGTAGCCGACTTTGACTGCGTGGTGCCCATGCAGCCAGCTCAGGTTCACGTCGCCCGTGAACTGGTTATCGCGGAATTCGAAGGGATTCGCGCCCTGGTTGTTGCCAAGGCCGGTAAACGTAGTGAGGTAGAAGCCCGGGATGCCAACATAGTTCAGGCCGGCGCCGTTGGTTCCCGGAATCTTCAGCGTGTTGAGTCCGTAGTCGCCCACCGCGATGTCGAGCGTCGATTGCGCGTACGTCAAAAGGCGAGTCCAGCCGAAGTCGGCGTCGATGCACCAGGTTCGGGCTGAACACATGGCTGAAGCCGAGCCCGGCGTTCTGGCCGCGGCCGCCGATATTGCCCACCTGTCCGCCGTCAGCCGCGGGACCGCCCGCGCAGGCATTGCTGCCAGTGCACGGCGTGTTACCCAGGACCTGCGGATCGGAGTCGGTGTATGGCGTGATGCCGTACTTACCGTAGATCTGCGTGTTTTCGCTGGGAATGTAGGTGATCTTCGTGTCCGACGCGTTGCGGTTGTAAGCGACGGTCGACGTTGCCTGATAATCGTTGAGCATCACCTTGCTCAGCAGGGTCGAGTTCGGTGTGGCGATCGTCTTCGAGATCGCGGCAAGGTCCTGCATCATGATCCCGCCCGCGAGCGAGATTCTCGATGCGGGAATGGTGTTGACGTTGCTTCCTGTCTCGCCATACTCAGCAGTGAAAGATGGGCCGGCACTGGTATTGCAGATATCCGTTGGTGTACGAGGTATTCGGGATTCGGACAGAGCGTGGGGTTGACCTGGCCCTGCCAGCCGGGAGCCTGCGGCTGCGGATCGTAGAGCGTGGCGACCGAAGCCGCCTCGGAGAAGTTGCCGCTGTTCATCAGCGCGTCGGGAACGGTTTCGGGAGCGCTCGCCATACGTGCGCTGCGTAATGCGATCGAAGTTGGTGAAGAAGAACAGCTTCTTCTTGCCGGTCAGGATCCTGGGAATATAAACCGGCCCGCCAATGTTACCGCCGTATTCCTGGTTAATGTTCTTGGGGATCGTCGGCTGCACCTGCGCGAGTGTTGAGGTAAGCGCGCGCATTCAGCGCTGCGTCCTGGTAATACTCACCATCCGCCGCCATGGAAGTCGTGGCCGCCGCTCTTGGTGGTGACGCGGATGGAAGCGCCTCCGGCCTGGCCCTGCTCGGCGTTGAAGTCGTCGGTGGTGACGGTGACGGTTTCGACCGCGTCGGCCGGCGTGACGTAGGCGATGAGGTAAGGCAGCCAGCCGTAATAGTCGATGGCGCCGTCAATGCGCGTGGTGTTGCCGTTGTACGAGTTGCCGTTCACGTTCACGGACAGGGCGCGCGAGGGGTTGCCGCCAATGGAGTTCTTTTCCTGTACCTGGGCAGCGCCGGGAATCAGCGTGTAGAGCTCTTCGTAATTGCGGCCCTTCGACGAGGTGATGGGCAGTTGCCGAGATTTGTGTCTGGTTGATATCGCTGTCCACTTCAGCCGTCTCGGTCTGCAACTCCGGAGGAGCCTCGTTGACCGTGATCTGCGTGGAGACCGATGCGGGCTGCAGGGAGACGTCGATGCGCACCTGCTGGTTGACTTCGACAGAGATGTTCTTCTGGGTGTAGCCGCCGAAGTTTCCCGCCCGCGCGATAGAAAGCGTGTACGTGCCGGGCAGCACGTCGAGAATGGTGTAGTCGCCCACTCCGTTCGCATTTCTCGGTGCGCGATTCGCCCGTGGCCTGGTTGGTGATCGTTACTGGAACATTCGGAACGACTGCACCGGTCTTATCGGTGACTGTTCCTGTAATCGATCCGTAAAGTACCTGCGCATGCGCGGCGGTGCTCGCAAGGAACATCGCCGATAGAGCGATCACCATCACCAGAACTCTGATCGCGCATTGCTGGACTCGAAGTTCGCCCTTTAGCCTTCCTGACATACCCACCTCCCAAAAATGTTGTTGTCGCGAACAGCCCTGCCGGACCACACGTCCCGAGCAAAGCCACACTGGCTCCACTCAACCAACATCAACAAGTCCGCGCCGAGATTCGATACACGCCGGAGCACGCCTTTGTTGGCGATGCGAACTATATGAGCGATTGTGGACTATTGTCAAGACAAAAAAACGATTTAACTACCAGAAAAACCGATTTATCTGGCCGGCTCAAACGAGCGTTCCGCCTGCCCAACCGCATGCTCCCATCGCAACCAGCATGTGTTTCGTTGCAGTTACAACTTTCCACAGGCCGAGTGAATCGCTTTACTAAATCTAAAATGAACCAATTTTCGCACCTCCATGGGGACCATTTCAGAGGACATATCCATCAAGCCCTCCGTTTTGTCCGTCTGCATGCGCCCGGCGGCCACTGCAATTCTTCGTGAGCCGAAGATGGCGCTTTTTCCCGCGCAGTTTTCATCTCGCCGACACCCAACCACGGCCTGCGACCACTACACTTCTCTCTGGGAGTTCCTGATCGTCAAATGCGCGCTACCGTTCGAATTTTCGTCTTCGTCCTGGCTTCATTTCCGCTCTTCTCCCTGGCTGCGGCGCAGTCCCCTGCCGCCCCCGCCGCGAGCCGCGCAGCAGACCTGCAACTGGTCGTCGTGCTCAGCCGCCACGGCGTCCGCTCGCCGATTGGAGCACGCGATTTGTATGGCAAGTACGCCGCCGCGCCCTGGCCTGAGTGGGATGTGCCGCCGGGTTACCTCACTGCCCACGGCTATCAATTGATGAGGCTCTTCGGAGTTTGGGATCGCGCGCAATTCGCGAGTGAAAACCTCTTCGCGCCCGCGGGCTGCGCGGATGCCGCCCACGTGAGCATTGCTGCCGACAGCGACCAGCGCACGCGCGAAACCGGCAAAGCCCTCGCCGAAGGCATGTTTCCCGGCTGCACCATCGCGGTGCACGCGCAGCCCGAGGGTAGTAACGATCCGCTCTTCCGGCCCATCCAGGCTGGCGCCGTGCATCCCGACGCAGCCCTGGCTACCGCGGCCGTCGCGGGTCGCATCGGCGGCAATCCCAACAATCTCACCGAGCTCTATCGCTCGCAGTTGACCCTGCTTGACCGCGTGCTGGCGGGATGCGGACATGCGCCCGCTGACGCGCAACGCACTTCGATCTTCGCAATCCCCGCTTCGCTCGCGCCCGGCACCGGCGACAATTCCGCCTCCCTGCGCGGTCCGGTGTCGTCCGCTGCCAGCATGACCGAAAATCTGCTCCTCGAATATACCCAGGGCGCGAGCCAGGCCGATACTGGCTGGGGCTGCATCGATGGCGCAACCCTGCGCACTCTCATGCAGCTCAGCAGCGCCAGCTGGGACTACGGCAAGCGCACGCCGGCGGTCGCGCGCATCTTTGCCTCAACGCTCCTCGACCGGATCTTGAAAACCATGCAGCAAAGCGCCACTGGCGCAACTGTTTCCGGCGCGCTCGGAAAGCCCGGCGACCGCCTCGTGATCCTGGTCGGCCACGACACCAACATCGTCACCGTAGCTGGCGCTCTGAATATCGATTGGGTCCTTGACGGCCGCGTCGACGACACGCCTCCGGGCGGTGCATTGCTCTTCGAGCTCTGGCGCCCGCGCGATGGCGGCAAGCCTTTTGTGCGCCTCGAATACACCGCGCAAACCCTGGAGCAGATGCGCAACTCCGACGCGCTGACCCTCGCCAATCCGCCCGCTGTCGCACCGATCTTCGTTCCCGGCTGCAGCCGTCAGGATCTTTCCTGCACCTGGGAGGGATTCGCCGCTGCCGTGCGCGCGTCCATCGATCCTGCGTACGTCGCCACGCAGCCTTAGTCGTGCTCACGCAAATCCGCGCGCCGCAAGGATCAATCCCCTGGCGCTGTGGAGCGGGCTTTCATTTTCCTCTCAAGAAACTCCTTAAGCGCCACGGCATTATTGTGCACCTCATCGTGTGAGCTGTAGATCAGCGTGACTGTGCCCTTGCGCGCAGCCTCCACCAGGGGCATCCACGCCTCAGGCTGCAACTTCAGCTCCGCGAAATACCGTTTGCGAAACTCCAGCCATTGCGCCGGATCGTGGCTGAACCACTTTCGCAGCTCCGTGCTCGGAGCCGCATCCTTCAGCCATGCCACGATCGGCAACGAAGTCTTCTTCACGCCCCTCGGCCACAGCCGTTCCACCAGATATCTCGCTCCATCCGTCCTGCTCGGCTTGTCGTAAGCGCGCTTCAGCTGGATCATGGCCGTCCCCCCCGTGGCAAAAAACCGCGTCGCATCACTTTGATGCGCGCAAGCAACACGGGTTGCTGGATTGTTTGTAGCAAAAAAACTGCGTCGCGTTGACAGGGGGCAGCATGTGCTCCGCTCGTGCGCATTCATGCGGACAGAGACCTGAGTTCCGTTCGGCGCTACACAATCTCGCGCGCCATTTCCGCCTGCTTGCCGCGCCGGCGGAACGGCTGCCGCACGCGTACCTGTTTGTTCTCGCGCTCGTGCGTCCGCACCCGGCCCTGCAATACATCCTCGGCGTTGAGCAGCCCCACGACCTTGCCGCTCGCGCGCTCGATGACCGGCAGAACGAAAACCTTCTGCGTGGCCATGCGTTCGGCGGCCACGCGTAACGTCTCGTCGGGATAGGCGATCACGGGCGCTGCCTGCGGTATGGCTTTCTGCGATCCGCCGGCGCTCGCCAGCGCCGCAAGGCCGCCGCGCGTCATCACGCCGGCCAGCCGCCCCTCCGCATCCACCACTGGATAGAGCCTCTGTCCGCGCTGAGCGTTTTTGTCGCGCCCGTGTTCCAGCCATCGCCGCGCGTCTTCCTCTCTCAGCCCGGCCGGAAGAACCACAGTGCGCGTGCGCATGGTTTTGGCTACCCGCACCGTCTCCAGCGGATCAACGCCGTACTCGCGGCTCAGATGATGTCCGCGGCGACTGATGCGCTCCGTCAGAATGGAGCGCTTCTGCAATAGCACGGTAAAGGCATGCGCCGCGATCGAAGCGGTCAGCACCGGCAGCAGCAGCCCGTAATTGTGCGTAAGCTCCAGGCTCAGCACTGTCGCCGTCAGCGGGCAGCCGATGGCGCCGGAGAGCACCGCCGTCATGCCCACCAGCGGCCACGCTCCCGTCGACATTCCCGGCAAAATCGGAACGAACAGCGCGCCCAGTGCGCCGCCGATCATTAGCAGCGGCGCCAGAATGCCGCCCGAAGTCCCCGATCCCAGCGAGAACGACCAAATGATGCTCTTGACGATGAGAATTCCCGCGATCAGTTGCCATGTGCGATTGCCGGTCAGCAGAGAATCGATGACGTCGTAGCCGGTGGCCAGCGCGCGCGGGAAGATTAGTCCGCCGAAGCCCACCACCACGCCGCCGATCGCCGGCCACCACATCCAGTGGACGGGCAGATGTTCCTCGAAGAAATCTTCGCTGGCATAAACCGCCCGGCTTAGAACGATGGCAAGTACGCCACCCGCCAATCCCACGAGCAGCGCACCCAGCAAAGCGCTCGGCGGAATGGCATGCGTCATGGCCGGCATGGGAAACAGCGGATCGCCGCTCAGAAAGAATCGCCGCAACACGCCGGCGGTTGCCGCGGCCACGGCCACAGGCACCAGCGAGCGTGGACGCCACTCGAACAGCAGCAACTCGACCGCCAGCAAAATGGCGGCAAGCGGCGTGGAAAATACTCCCGCCATGCCCGCCGCGGCTCCGGCCACCAGCAGCGTGGACCGCTCCGCGTCGGTGAGATGAAAGAACTGCCCCAGCAGAGAGCCCACCGATCCCGCGGTCATGATGATGGGGCCTTCCGCGCCGAACGGCCCGCCGGTCCCGATGGCTACCGCCGATCCCAGCGGCTTGAAGATGGCCACGCGGGGGCTGATGCGCGCCCCGTGAATCAGGATCGACTCCAGCGCCTCCGGAATGCCGTGGCCGCGAATCTTGTCGGATCCATAGCGCGCCATCAGGCCCACGATGAGGCCGCCCACCACGGGAACAAAAAGCGCGAGCCAGCGCAGATGGTTCTGCGCCGGCGAAACGAAGGTCCAGCTCAGGCGCTGGTAATAGAACAGGTTGGTGCAGGCGTAGATCAGGTGCAGCAGAATCCAGGCCAGCGCCGCGCCGGCTCGCGCCCAGAATCAGGCCCAGGCCGCTCAGCATGATCATGCGCGGACCGGCGTTGAAGTCTCCAAGCTGCGTTCTTGCCGGGGGATCGGCGTAACTCATCGCGCTTCTGCCTTTTGCCTGGCCGTTCGTCCGCCGCGTTCGGCGCCTCGCTTGCCGTCGCGCAGAATCCCGTTGAGCGCGCGCACCAGTTCCGGCCCCGATTGCTCCAGCTCGCGCGTGTGAAACTCCGCCAGCGAGCCAGCATGCGCTCGCCCTGCGGCGTCACGCGCAGCAGAATGCGGCGATGGTCGGCCTCGTCGCCCGAGCGGCGCAGCAGCCCCTGTTCGACGCTGCGGTCCACCAGTTCCACGGCGCTGTTGTGCTTCAGCAGCATGCGCGCGGCCACGTTGGCGATGGTCGGCGCCATTCCTTCCGGCATTCCGCCCACGCATTGCAGCAGTTGGTACTGCTGGTTGTGCAGGCCCATCTCTTCCGCCGCCGCCTGGCTTACGTGGAGAAAATAACGCAGTCGAAAACGAAAGTCCGCCAGCCGCCTCAAGCGCACCACATCCAGCTTTGGAGCGCGGCTGTCAGGATCGATGGACACGCGGCGCGGCATGCGGGCAAGTTTATTCATAGATATATCGTATCACGATATATATTCGAAGAGCCACCGTGCTGCCCTGCGCGCCCCTCCGCACTTCACCCGCCATCACCCCCGGGCGCTATGATCTTCATGCACGATTTTTGAGCCTCAACCCACCATTCAAATTCGAGGAATACGCATGAAAGCCGTTTTGAAACTTGCAGTATTGGGATTGCTTTTGCCGGCCGTGGCCCTCCCGCTCGCCGCGCAACAGGATTACTTCAGCAACTGGCCCGCGGGCCGCTCTCCGCAGGAGGTGGGCAAGGCGCTGTGCCGAGCACTTCGTCACCAGCCCGCACCAGCACAACCCGGGCACCATCTTCTACGGCGAAGTCGGCACCTGGTATGGCGCGCTGACCTTCGCCGAGCTCACGCACGACACCGATCTGCGCGACCGGCTGATCAAGAAATTCGATCCCCTGATGCCCGGCGGCGCCGAAGGCGCGCTGATCCCCAAGCGCGATCACGTCGACGACTCCATCTTCGGCATCGTGCCCCTGGAAATCGACATCCAGACCAAGGACAAGAAGTATCTCGACTACGGGCTCTCCTACGCCGACCGGCAATGGGTCGATCCCACGCCCGACGGCCTGTCACACGAAACGCGCTTCTGGATCGACGACATGTACATGCTGACGATCCTGCAGTTGCAGGCCTACCGGGCCACGGGCGACAAGAAGTATCTCGATCGCGACGCCAATCGAGATGGTGGCCTATCTCGACAAGCTGCAGCAGCCCAACGGCCTCTTCTACCACGCGCCCGATGTGCCGTTCTTCTGGGGCCGCGGCGATGGATGGGTTGCTGCCGGCATGGCGGAGATGCTGCGTGACGCTGCCTGCCGATCATCCGCAGCGCGCGCGCATCATGGCCGGCTACAAGCTGATGATGGCCGCTCTGCTCAAGTACCAGGGCGCAGACGGCATGTGGCGTCAGCTCATCGACCATGACGAAGCGTGGGAAGAGTCCTCCAGCTCCGGCATGTTCACTTTCGCGCTGATTACCGGCGTCAAGAATGGCTGGCTCGACGCGGCCACCTACGGCCCCGCCGCGCGCAAGGGTTGGATCGCGGTCACCGGCTTCATCGACCAGAACAACGACGTGACCAACATCTGCGCAGGCACCAACAAGTTCAACAGTCTCGACTATTACCTCGAGCGCCCGCGCAGAACCGGCGACTTCCACGGCCAGGAACCGATCCTCTGGGTGGCATCGGAGCTGCTGCGATAGCAGCTCGGCAGGTCAGCGAGTCGGCGTCCGCAGAAAAAATGCGGACGCCGGCCCGAATTCGGGATTATCCTTTCCGCAAGGAAAAGGGGGCCCTGTACGATGCACGAACCCGGTACGGCTTTACTTCGCAATTCTGCCCTGGGCATCCTGGCCTTTTGCTTCGTCTCTTCCAACGTCGCGCAGTCACAAACCTGGAAGACTTACAGTTACCCCGACGAGGGCTTCAGCGCCTCCTATCCAGCACAACCGAGTGCCGACAAGAAGGACGTCCCGACCGAGGCAGGCACCTTTCAGTTGCGTTCGTACATGGTCGAGACCGAACCCGCGACTTTTTATATCGGCCTAGTCGATTACGGCTCGGCGGCCAGCGGTGGCGATCCGCAGGAGCGGTTGCAGGGAGCGAAGAATGGCGCACTCACGAACTCTAATTCGCATCTCGTCCGCGAGAAAAAGGTTACGTTGGGCGTTTACCCCGGACTTGACTTCGAAGCCGAAAGCTCTGCGGCGCACTTCTATGCCCGCATCTATTGGGTGGGTACCACAATCTACCAGACGGTGGTAGTGACGCCGCTCGGCAAGCCGAGCGACGATACCGTGCGCTTCCTCGACTCGTTCCAGCTGATCGCGCGCGTTAGCAACTAAGCTTTCGCGGTCAACCGGCAGAGCCCGGGCTTCCCTCGCTGCGCACTGCGCCGACCCGCTGACTTGCCGGCATGCTGACTCGCTGCCCTAATCCAACCTCGTTAAATACGCATTGCCTTCCACCGGCTGTACTTGCCGCGCAATGGACTCGGCCATCGAGCGGTCGTCGCCCTGCGGCCGGATGCGCACCCAGAAGCTGTTCTCGCCGGGAAACTCGATCACGTTCGAGCCCGGATACTGCTCAAGCAGTTGCTGCTTCAGATCGAGGGCGTCGCTCTCATTGTGGAAGGCGCCGATTTGCACGCACCAGCGCCCGCCGGTGTTGATTGGCTTCGGCGCCTGATAAACATCCATGCGCACTTCCACGAGGCCGGCGCGGTAAACGCCCACCGCCTTGGCCGAAGCAATCGTGAGATCGATCATGCGATCGCCCACAAACGGGCCGCGGTCGCTGATGTGCATGGCGCTGGTTTGGCCTGTCTTCAAATTGGTGACCACAATCAGCGAGCCCATGGGCAGAGTGCGCTGCGCCGCCGTCAACGAGTTGTCGTCAAATACCTGTCCGTTCGCGGATTTGCGGCCCTTGTAGGGCGCGGTGTACCACGTGGCGTAGCCCACCTCGCTCAGGATGGGCTGGTGCGTGGCCACAAATTGCAGATCTTCGTCGCTCACGCCTCCCGGCGGCAGCGGCGTCACGGGGATCGTCGCGCCTGGAGGAGCCGAACCCGGCGCGCGCGACGGATGCACTTGCGGCGGCATAGCCTGCGGCGGTGCAACCTGCGCGGTGTTTTTGTGGTGGCAGCCCGCAAGTACCAGCAGTGCCGGGGCCAAAGACGCGAAAGCCAGCCCCGCCCATCCCGCGCGGCCGCGGCGCCGATTCAGAACAAGCATCGGGTTCGTCAACTGCGCGGTTCTCCGGAAGGTTCGCGCGGTTGGTTTTCGGCAGGCTTGCCGCCGGAACCGGCAGCCGCGCCGCTTCGCTGTTCAAACCGATCGGCCAGAGTACGCAGCGTATCGGCGGCCGTGCGCATGGCCGAAATCGACTCGCGCCGCACCTGCGGAATCACCGCGTCATTCACATACGTAACGGCGTGGCGCAATTCCATCTCAATCAGCTCGATCGCCTCATCAATGCGCTGGCCGATGCTGGGCCCGCCCCCGTTTGGCGTGTTGTTGGTGCTCATAGCAGCCTCTTTTCGCCGTTCGCTCGTACTATCTAACCTGTCCAAAGTCTGCTTCACAGCCCGGATTGAGTCAATGCCTCGGAAAAGGTGCTGGAACCGTAAAAATTACTATTGACGCATTCAAGTCCATTCCGCATCATTGCCTAGAGTCTTAATCCCCCACTCACACGCCGCCAGGGGAAGCTTCGACAACCCCGATGCGGTGAATCTTGCGGCTGCGGCGCTGCCAATGGGCCGCTCTCCCCTTTTGCCGCCGTCCGGCGTCCGGGTTTTCGGGGTCCATGCTCCGGCCGCTCCATATGCGCCCTCACTCGTTCGAATCTTCAGGCAGCGGGCCGTTGCTCTCTCATGTTAAGCAGATCGAAGCAAGTTCAGTCAGCGAGGTTCCGAATCCTTTGAAAGACCATGCGTTCTACATAAGAGTTGGATGCGGTTCGTGGGCATGCGGAACTGGGGGCTGCGGCCACCTTCTGCTCGGCGCGATTCTTGCCTTTGGGCTGACCCTTGGCGCCGACAGCTTCGCAGCCGCGCAAACTGCACCGGCGCCCACCCCTTCCGCCGAATCGGCGCAGCCCGATGCTTTGGCTCCTGAATCAAGCTCCAAAACGAAAAAACCGGAAAAGCCGCTCGACCCCTGCGAGATCAAGAACTCCGGCGCGTCCATGGTCGCCACCGGCGGCTTGCGCGAGGTCTCCGTGCTCGGCGTGGGAGAAACCATGCGCACCGCCGGCAGTTCCGCGGTAGAGTCCAAAGTCTGCAGCCGCTTCAGGGCCATCAACTGGTACGACCGTTTCGTCACCGGTCCCGACGTGATGCGCTTTTCGCCGGAGCAAAAGTTTCGCCTCGCCGTAACCAACATCATCAATCCCTTCAACCTCGGCACCATCGCGGGCAACGCCGCTATCTCCGTGGCCTGGAACTCGCACTCGCCCTACGGGCCGGGTGTCGACGGCTGGGCCAAGCTGTCAGGCACCAACCTGACGCAGGACATGACGGACCAGTTCTTCGGCACTTTCCTCATTCCCTCCATCACCCACACCGATCCGCACTATCACCGCCGGCCCGACCTCACGATTCCGCGCCGCATTCTCCATTGCTTCGACCAGATCGTCTGGCAGCGCGACGACAACGGCGGCCACACCTTCAATTACTCTCAGATCGTCGCCCCCGTCTTCGACATCGGTATTTCAAATCTCTATGTCCCCGGCCTGCAGACGCGCTTCAGCGCCGATGCCGAGCGTTATGGCATCGGTCTCGCCACAGCGCCCATCGACAACTTCATTACAGAATTCCTGCCCTCGATTGCCAGTCACATTCATACCCACGCTGTCTTTGTGCAACGCGTCATCAACCAGGTGGCCGTGAATCCGCCATAGTCGTCGCGCACCGCTTAAGAAATTCGACAAATCCGCGCGCCGGGTGCCCCCGGTCCCTCGCACTTGGGGACCGGGGATTCGAACTCGTCAAAACAAATATCGGGGACCCGGGGTTGCATCCCGCATGGTCGGCTTGCATCCGGTGGTGCAACCTTTATTCCCGATTCGCGTCCTAAAAGTCAGAGCACACAGGATGCCTGTGCCTTTCTGCTGTCGGTGACCGGTCGATCCTCCCGGCTCTGGCTCTCGCGGCTTTGAGTTTCCCGGCTCCGGGCCGGATCGTCGTGTGAATTCCATGAAAAAGCTCCAGCGCCTGGCAGGCCGAGGCTCACTTCACATCGGAATCGACAACCACGACCGTTCCTTGCGCGCGGGACGCCCGCGCCTCTTGCTTCCTCTGCTCTGTCTGGCGCTTGCCCTTGCCGCGGGCCGTTTCGCCGCCGCACAGGCAGCCGACCCTTCAGCTCCGCTCGCCACTCCCCCACAATCCGCGCCGCAAGCCCCCACTGCACGGAATGCAACTCCGGCTCTTCGCCAACTCGCCGAGACCTGCCAGCTGAAAAACACCGGGGCCACCATGATCGCCACCGCCTCCATGCGCGCCCTGGCGGTTTCCGGCATGACCGCCGATCCCCGCGCGGGCACGACCGCCGTCGAAACCAAAGTCTGCGTCCCGTACCTGCCGATGATCAACTGGTACGAACGGTTCGTTACGGGGCCTGACGTCAAGCCGCTCACGGTCGAAGAAAAGGGCCGCCTGGCAGTACACAACCTCCTCGATCCTTTCAACCTGCTGACCATCGGCGGTGAAGCCGGTATCTCCGTCGCCGCCAACTCGCACTCGCCCTACGGCCCCGGCTTTCCCGGCTGGGGTCGCTACGTGGGCGTCAGCTTTACCCAGGACATGACCGGCGAGTTCGTCGGCACCTTTCTCATTCCGTCCCTTGTCCATCAGGACCCGCACTACCACCGCATGCCCAACGCCACCATTCCGCGCCGCATCTTCCACTGCGTTGCGCAAATTGCCTGGACGCAGGGCGACAACGGCCGCGGCATGGTCAACTACGCCGATCTTGCCGGCTTCGCCATCGACGACGCCGTCGGCAATCTCTACGTCCCCGGCCAGCAAACCCGGCTCAGCGCCAGCTCGGAGCGCTACGCCATTGGCCTGGCCACCGCGCCTGTCGATAATTTTGTCACCGAGTTCCTGCCTGACGTGGCCCGCCACTTCCACATTCAGGTAGTCATCATCCAACGCGTCATCAATCAGGTGGCGCGGACGGACAATACGGCGCAATGACCGTGGGCGCGGCGAGAGCTAACCTGGCCCCCATCGCGGCAGTTCATAGTTGTCGTCCGGCTGCCTTATCGTGGTAGATTCACATCACTAGTCCCCTTCCCTCTTCATAGGTTTCATCAATCGCAACGGAGGTTATTCAGGAAAATGAAAAGCGTTCGCAGGTCTTTTTCATTGAGTACACTTTGTCTGGCTTTCGCATGCATGATGCTGGGCGTGATGAGCAGCCAGACCGCCAATGCGCAGGCCCAGCCTGCGCCGATCGGCAACTGGGTCAATCAAAACAAGACCAACGGCCTCGTGGTGGAGCAGAACGGTACCTGTGGCTTCCTCGTCAACGGGAGGCCCAAGTGGTCCGGCACATGCAAGTGGGAGACCCCCTCGGCCAAAGGCGGGATTCTGGACCTGCAATACCCGATGCCTCTCGCGCCCGGGCACATTCGTTGGAGCGTTATCTACATCAATAAAACCACCATCACGCTCGATGGCGAGGCGTTCTACAAGCAGGGGAATTAGCCCGCGTCCGAGCGCCGCGAAGCGGAAGGCAGACGACGCTCAAAAACAGTGTGAGCATCAGAGGCGAGACAGACGCCGGCCGTGAGTGCGAGTGCGTGTCATTCCTGATTTCTCCTCCTCGAAATCTGTGCCTCGCTATGCGACTGCCCTGACGCTATCAGAGGTTTCGCCAGACCCGGCGCGTGACAGTTCATGGCTGCCCATCGGCTGCCTTATCGTGGTAAATTCACATCACAAGTCCCCTTCCCCCGTCCATGCAGGCTTCAATCGATACTGGTTTCATCTATCGCAACGGAGGTGATTGCAGAAAATGAAAAGCGTTCGCAGATCCTTCTCTTTGACTACACTTTGCCTGGCTCTTGCATGCACGCTGCTAGGCGTGATGAGCAACCAGACCGCCAGGGCGCAGGCCGCGCCCGCGCCGATCGGCAATTGGGCCAACCAAACAGAAGGTCTGGTGGTTGAGCAGAACGGAACCTGCGGTTTCTATCTCAACGGCCAGCTCCGCTTCTCCGGAACCTGCACGTGGGAGACCCCCTCGGCCAAGGGCGGGATTCTGGACCTGCAATACCCCATGCCTCTCACGCCCGGCCACGTTCGCTGGAGCGTTATCTACGTAAATCAGACAACTATTACGTTGGATGGAGATGCGTTTTATAAGAAGGGGAATTAAGGCGCGGACAAAAGGCTGAGATTCGGAGCCTCCGTCGACAAACTCATCACCGAGTTCCTGCCTCCGAGGGCGGGTAGATCAGTTTCCTGGGAGGCAAACTTGCCATAACTTGGAGTGTGTTTGCATTCTAAAGACCCGGGTCACCCGCTCATTGTTTTTTCTCGGAATCAACGTGGTAACCCTTGTAGCCACAATTAGTTGCCCGGCCAAATCCTGCTTCTGAACATGCGTCCGCTCACCGCCCCCAAATCCCCATTCACAGGGGAAAATCCCCGTTCGCTGCAACCACCTTGGGCTTGCCGCCTAACCGCATTACCCTCGTAATGAATTATTAGCCTACCGGAATCCCTCATCGGGACCCGCGTAGCTTCGAACCCTAAGTATTAAGCCGGGCTAGTTTTAACCGCCGGTGGTTCGTTCAGACCATCTTCAAAACGAGGGAGACCGCATTCATGTCCAAAGCCGTCAAGTACGCCGAGAAAGCCGCCGTCTACGCGGCCAAGGGCGCGTGGGTCGTTTTTGAGCGGCTGAACCGCATCAGCCCCAACGCCTCGTTCACCCCCAAGTGGAGCGACAAGCCCCTGCAGAAGAGCTGGCAGAAGGAAAAGCCGCCGCTCGGCTGGCCGCGCACCACGGACTCGCTCTGTCCCAAGTGCGTCCCCGAGATTCGCAAGCAGATTCTCGACGGCAAGCTGCCCCACGAAGTCCTGCTCAACGAGAAGGTGGGCGAAATCAAGGCCCAGATCATCGAGCGCGACGGCAAGATCCTGATGGTCAAGGACTGCCCCAAGCACGGCCACTTTGAAGACGTCATGTCCATCGACCCGGCCTTCTTCAAGCATCTTGAAGAGAGCTTCCCCGGCCGCGACATGCGCGCCCACGGCGAAGGCGACAAGAACCTGCACAACCACGGCACCTCGACCGTCACCCACGGCCGCGGCTCGGTGCTCACCATCGACCTCACCAACCGCTGCAACATGATGTGCGATCCCTGCTTCATGGACGCCAACCAGGTCGGCTTCGTCCACGAGCTCACCTGGGACGAGATCAAGACCATGCTCGACAACGCCATCACCATCAAGCCCAAGCGGCAGATGAGCGTGCAGTTCTCCGGCGGCGAGCCCACGCTCTCGCCTTACTTCCTTGACGCCGTGGCCTACTCGCCGCAAGGTTGGCTACAACAGCGTGCAGGCCGCGTCGAACGGCATTGAATTCGCCAAGAGCAAGGAGCTCTGCCGCGCCGCTGCTGAAGCCGGCCTCCGCTACGTCTACCTCCAGTTCGACGGCATCGGCAACGCCGCCAACTCGCACCGCAAGGTCGGCAACCTCTTCGACGTGAAGCTGCAGGCCATCAACAATCTGCATGAAGCCGGCGTCGAAATCGTTCCCGTCACCACCATCATCAACGGCATCAACAACGAGCAGGTGGGCCGCATCATCCAGTTCGCGCTCGACAATCCCAAGAAGATCAGCTTCCTCAGCTTCCAGCCGGTCAGCTTCACCGGCCGCGACGAAGACATCACCGACGAGCGCCGCGTGGCGCAGCGCTACACCCTCTCGCACATGGCGCACGACGTCAAGAACGCAGGTGCGGCATCGGCGAGCCGGAGCGCGACTGGTTCCCCATCAGCTTCATGAGCACCTTCTCTGACTGGGCCGACCTGATTCACGGGCCCACCGCCGAGTGGGGCCAGCTCTCCTGCGGATGCCATCCCAACTGCGGCATCGGCATGGCCCTGATGATCGACAAGGAAACCAAGGAAGTCCGCTCCCGTCACCGCCTTCCTCGACATGGGCCAGGTGGCCAAGGATCTGGCCAAGGTCAACGACGCGGCCCGCGGCAAGTGGCTCTCGGTCATCGGCTTCGGCCTCTCGCTGCATGCGCAACTACGATCCCTTCCAGGCGCCCACCCACTTCAAAATCACCGACATGATGAAGAAGATGGACAAGACCTTCAACGCCACCGGCAAGAACTACGGCAGCGTCAAGGGCGACCGCACCATGGAAGACATCAAGAAGCGCCGCCAGGATCGCTGGAACTTCCTCTTCATCGCCGGCATGTGGTTCCAGGATCTGTTCAACTACGACTTCCGCCGCACCGAGCAGTGCATCATTCCCTACGCCACGCAGGAAGGCGAGATCAGCTTCTGCGCCTACAACACCGGCGTGGGCTGGCGCAACATCATCGAGAAGATGCACATGACGGCCACCCTCACCAAGTGGTATGAGGAGCACGGCCGCCACGAGATCTTCGCCGGCGGCAAAAAGGTGGGCATGACCCACGTGGGCCACGACCTCGCACCTCAACATGGAGCACGTCAACTCCGAAGCCAACCACACGCTCGACAATCTGGGCATCGCCAAGAACGCCCGCGAAGAAAAGATCCGCGCCCGCGACGAGAAGATCAAGACGGAAGCCGAGAACGCCCGCATGGCCAAGCTCTATCGCGAGCACGTCCTCGGCGAAAAGCCGGTCGAGGGCCTGGTTTCGCCTCGGCTCCATCCGCCCCGCTTCGAACAACGCCGCCTCGCCCATCAACCGGCGCCAGGAAAGCGAACTGGTCGCCGGCGACTAAAGTCCCTCCCTTGACTGTCACAAAAAGCGGGCCGCTCAGTTCAACTGAGCGGCCCGCTTTATTCGCAGCACAATTCCCGGCAATGGAGCGCTAACGCTCCCAGAAATGCGGCGGCTCGATGCCCAGAGCGCGCAGGTAGACATACCCTTGGCCGCGATGATGGATCTCGTTGTCGATCGCGTATTGAATCATCGCGATTCCCGGCATCGTCCACTGGCCGAAGGCCGTGTCGACTTCTGCAAAGCGGTGCGGCGGAATGGTGGGGAACTTCGCGTCGAGCTCTTTTGTCTGCTGATCCCAGAGCGCAAGAATCTCGGCCTTCGAGACGGGCTTGGGACCGTCACCGTACTTAACCCACTTGCCGGTGGCGACGCCCTCGACGATGGGCACCGCCATGCCAATGAACTCCGTGGCCATCGCGGCGAAGGGCCGCATTTCACCCAGCGAAAAATTGAAGAGATCGTCTTCAGGGAAAGCTTCGATGGTGCGGCGGGTCAGCGCGCGGTGGCCCTGCCAGTTCTTGAGCAGATCCTCGGCAGAGATCACGCTCACGGTTGCTGTCGCGGTTGTCATATCAAACCTCCATGTGGCCCTTCAGGGCTCATCATTAAAAGTAGCCGCAATTCCCGACAGTATCTGTCGTAAATTGAAGAGAGGATAAAAATTACGATGGGCAGGAATTCCGATGTATGACCCGATCATGCGCGTGCTGACAGTGCTGGAGGTGCTGCAGGCGCGCGACCATGTGACCGGAGCGGAGCTGGCCGAACGGCTTGAAGTGGACCTGCGCACCGTGCAGCGCTACATCGTGCGGCTGAAGGATCTGAAGATTCCCGTCGAATCATCGCGGGGCGTGGGCGGCGCGTATCGATTGCGGCCCGGCTATCGGCTGCCTCCGCTGCTGCTCACCAACGAGGAGGCGTTTGCGCTCTCGCTGGGGCTGCATTCGCTGCGCCAGGTGGGCCTTTCGGCATTTGCCCCGGCCACAGAAGGCGCGCTCAAAAAACTGCAGCGCGTGCTGCCCGAAACGCTGCGCGAGAGCATCCGGACGGTTGAGGACGTGGTTGCCATCGAGCCCGGCCCATGGGTTGTGACCACATCGGTGGAATGCCTGATTCGCGCCGCATCGGCCATCCGCACCGGCCGGCGCATCCGCTTTGACTATCGGTCGCATGATGGAACCGCCACGCGCCGCCACATCGAACCCTATGCGGTGGTGCACACCGACGGGCGCTGGTATCTCATCGGCCACTGCCTCACGCGACGCGCTCTGCGCACGTTCCGCCTGGATCGCGTGTCGAACCTTGCGTCCGGCGCGGGAAGTTTCCGCCGGCCCGCCGAATTCGATGCGCGGCAGCACTTGCGTGCCAGCATGCCTTTCGTTCAGTCGCAATATCAAATTGATGTGTGGATCGACATGCCCGTCGAGGAGGCGCGGCAGAGCTTTGCGCCGTTGCGCGTGGCGCTCGAGGAAGAGGCCGGCGGAACCCGCGTGCGCTGCGGGCGCGACCGGCTGGAGATGATTGCCGCCATGCTGCTAAGCATGGGCCGGCGCATTGTGGTCCGCAGCCCCCAGGAACTAAGGAAGACATTCCGGGAGTTGGCGCAGCATGCGCTAAAGGCGGCAGAAAAGCCGCGAGGAACGCGAACTGCCAAACTTGCAGTCTAGAATCCTAATGCTCGCCCTTTAAGCCAAAGGCCGTCCGCAACCGCGGACGGCCTTTAGCTTTAGGCCCCGATTTACCCCCTTTTTCATACCCCCCGACCGCCCAAAAGCCCCTGCCAGACCAACGCGAAATCGTCTATACTCAAAGAACCCCCGGAGCGTCTATGGCCTTCCCTGCACATGTATTAAGGCTTATCGTTGCATCGTCCGGTAACGTCTCGGAAGAGTTGGGTATTGTGTTCGAAGAGTCGTGCCGGTGGAACGACGCGTACTCCGGTACGCGGCGGCTCATGTTGCACGCCGTGCGGTCCTTGTCCCAGCAGTCGGGCGTTGCAGCGCAGATTCTACCCAGTCGCCAACTGTCTGAAGAGTCCGACATTCTGATCGGTATCTTTGGCACGGGCGCCGGTACGCTGCTGGAGGATTCCGGCGCGGTCGAGGCCGTCAAGCGCCATGTCAGTGCGGGCAAATCCGCAGCCGTCTTCTTTTTCGATCCCCTGGCGCTGGTCGGCCAAACCGATCTCTGGCACGACGAGGCTTTGCAGTCCTTCAAGGACGAATGCAGCGCCGGCGCAATCTCGGCCTTCTATAGCAGCATGGATACATTTCGCGTCGCCTTCCGCAAGCATCTGGCCCGCGAACTCGACCACTTGCGCTATCTCTGGCTCCCGGAACCAGTGCCCCCTTCGCAAAAGCTGGAACCTGCGCTCTCTGTCGAGGCTTCGCGGATGCTCGCCGCCGCAGCCGCATCACAAGGCGTCATCAACATGGCCCTTACCCTCGGCCACGAGGTGATCCAGGCAGGACGCATAACCTTGAGCGACGGCACGCCGAGAAGGACCGCCCTGCTGAAAGATGCTTTGCGGGAGTTGGCGAATCTCGGCCTCATGGAGCCGGATGCGACAAGACCCGGTCTCTATCGGCTCACCGGCTCAGGCTACCGGGCTGCCGACAAGCTCATTGAAGAACAAAAGACGTATGCTGATGCGGAACTAAAG
The DNA here is from genome assembly GCA_963713675.1 of uncultured Acidobacteriota bacterium. Lineage (GTDB taxonomy): Bacteria > Acidobacteriota > Terriglobia > Terriglobales > Acidobacteriaceae > Telmatobacter. The sequence goes on along the minus strand of CAVQMV010000030.1, from coordinate 375,059 downwards.
CCAAAGCCTGCGCCCACGCCCAAAGTTCAACCCTTCGAACACGCGTCCTACCGGCCGGCGCGCCACTGATCTTCCGCCGCTGGCGAATCCAATCGGCTACCTTTCCAAGTGCGCTTTAGACGCCACTCCCGGCCGATGAGTTTCAACGCAAAACCCTTATTTCGCCGCGATTCTCGCGTTCACAATTCGTGACAATTCTCTACGCAACTCCCCCGCCACGCTCGTGTCTACACTCGCAGCGGCCGGTCAGCACCAAGACAGCCACAGGGAGAATTGAACCGATGAACGCAACACGCAATGCAAGAAAAGCCACCTTGATTCTAGGCGCGCTGCTCTCCGCGGGCCTGGTGCTCGCACAGACGCCCGGTACCAACCAAACCCCCGCTGCCAATACGCCGCAAGCCACACCCGCGCAGCCCGGCAACTTCCACCGCAACTTCGACCCCAACCGGCAAGCCTCGCATCTGGGCAAGCGGCTGGGCTTGAGCGACGATCAGGTGGCGCAGATCAAGCCCATCCTTGCCGATCGCTTCCAGCAGATGCAGAACCTTCGCGCGGACACTTCGCTCTCTCAGCAGGATCGCCACGCCAAGGTCCGCGCCCTGATGCAGGATTCGAACGGCAAAATTGAAGCCGTCATGAGCGACACCCAGAAGCAGCAGTTCGAGCAGATGCTGGCACAGCGCCGCGCGCACCAGCGCCGTCGGGCCCCGGCTGCATCGCAACCAAAAGCGTAAGAATTGTTTCGATTGTTATCGGCGGGAGTACCCAGGTCTCCGATCGGAGACCTGGGCATGCCATTTTAAGTGGGCAGTGCGATTCGGCTCGCTTGAGAACCGCGGTCGCCGCTGAGACGTTCCGCCCTACTGCTGCCCGCCTTGTGCCGGTTGTTTTTGCACCGTGTTGCTCCCTGCGCAGTCACCGTCACGTCCATCTCCACCGCAACCGAGGTGCTTAACAGGCGCATGTCAATCGGCAAGTCCGCCGATCGCCGGAGCAACACTGCGCGTGATGGTTCTCGAAGCCGGTCACCATTTGGGCATTGTTCCAGGCGCCGTCGATGACCACGAAGGCCAGCGTCGTGCCGTTGGTGTGCTTCTTCAAGAACACGTTGACGCCCTTGCCCGTAAAGAAACCAACCGACTGCAACTTCTGGGCGAGCGCCTGCCCATCGGCGAGCGTAGAGTAGCCTTCGTAATACACCGCGTCGCCACCGGTCAGTTGGACCACGCCCACGACCCCTGTCTTATGGACATTCCCCTGGGTGTCCATCAGTTGCACAGTAATCGGAAGACCGCCGACCGTCGAAGCCACCCGCCGACCAGTTTCCTCGGCCAGTTCGCAGAATCCCGGGCTGGCTCCAGGTACCATCCGGGACCACAAACGCAATCGTGGTGCCGTCGGCGCCCATGGTCAACACCGCGATCGAGCCTTGGTCCGTAAAAAATCCGGCGGTCTTGAGCGCATTGCCCAGCGCCGTGGCCTGGTCCTGCGTGGCCGTACCGGAGTAGATCACATGGTCCTTGGTGCCGATCGTCACCGTGCTTGGCTGCTGCGTGCCTGGCTGCTGCGTGCCTGGCTGCTGCGTGCCTGGCTGCTGCGTGCTTGGCTGCGGGGGGGGCTGCGTGTCTGTCTGCGCGGTGATCGTCTCGTCCTTCTCCACCGTGTACGCAGAATTCACGATGCGCATCTCGACTGGAAATCCGCCCACACTCGGAGCAACATCCCGCGTGAGCGCTTCAGCATCGCTCACCATGGCCGGATCGTTCCAGGAGCCGTCCTTGAGCACATACGAGATAATCACGCTGCCGCTTATTGGCTTGTGCAGCAGGACCTGAAATCCCTGATCCGTGAAAAATCCCGCGGTCTTGAGCGCATTGCCCAGCGCCGTGGCCTGGGCCTCCGTGGACAAACCGGAGTAGGTCACCTGGTCCTTGGTTCCGATGATTACGGTTCCGGTTCGTTTAAAGTAGTACCAGAGACCGAAACCCACTGCAGCAAGAAGGACCAGAATCGCGAGGTTGCGAGCGCCCGAGCTCTTAGGGGCCGGCTGCGCCATTGGGGGATACCCTCCAAACGCAGGTGGAGGCGGTGGATACGCCGGTGGCGCTGGCGGAGGCGCATATTGCACCGGCGCTGGCGGCACCGGCGGAGGCGCATATTGTGCAGGCGCTGGCTGCGGCACATACGGCGCTGGCGCCGGCGGCGGGGCGGCTTGCGGGGCTGGGGCCGCTGCGGCAGCCGGAACAGTTTGCGCGTCACCCGCAGCTCGCAAGGGTCGCACCGCAATTCTTGCAAAATTTGCTATCCGAAACGGACTGTGTGCCACAAGAGGGGCAAAACATTGCGACTCTCCGATCTTGAAACGGCGTTCAGGGGATTCTCTGCAAAGTATCACTCCCCAACGGCAAAGTAAAGCCTTTCGGAGCATGCATATTTCAGGAATTTTTATAAGAGATTTGGCTTTAAATGAGGCGGAACGCCGGGTCAGACTTTCACATTCAGCCCAGCTGGCTCACCTTCACGTGCAGCGCCGCAAAATCCACGGTCCCCAGGCCGCGCGCCGCCGCCATCGCCAGGTACGGCAACCTCTCCGCGTCAAGATTCCAGTACGCCTTGGCCACATACGCGTCGATCGCCACGGGATCGGTCCCCGCCACCAGCGTCTTTTTCAGCGCCACGTCCTCGGGATTTCCGCCCGTCGGCCCGTTGCGCAGCAACACGCGGTAGCAGTCCACGAAAGTAAGCGTGGGCAGCATAAAATTCGCCAGATCCACCAGGCTTTGGTGAATCTGCTGGTGCAGCCGATTGCGCTCCCCGCCCAGAATCCCATACCAGTTCTTCATGCCAAGGGTTGCGCCGGTCAGGGCGTGATGTTTCGCGATGGGCAGGTTGATCACCTTGTCCGCTTCAAGAAACGGCGTGAACACGGGCCAGTTTTTCAGCACCACGCCGCCCATATCCACCTCGCGAAAATGGTCGGGATCGGGCAAAATCACCTCTGCGCCTTCGGCTCGCGCCGCGGCCTGGATCCCGGAGCGCTGGAAGCACCGTTGCGCCTCGTTGCAACTCACGTCGGTCACGATCACGCGCCGCGCTCCCGCCTGCCAGCATTGCCGGACTACTTCCGCCACCAGATCAGGATTGGTGTTCGCCGCCTGCTCCGGCGTCCGGTCCCAGGCAATGTTCGGCTTGAGCACCACCACGTCCTGCTTGCGGATGAACCGGCTCATTCCGCCAAGATTCGCAATCGCCAGCGCGGCCAGCGCCGGCGGCTCGCCACCTTGCACAACGGTAATCTGCGGCCATTGAGGATCTGCGGCAACGCGATGATCGCGCCGCGCCTGCGCGGCTACTTCGGCAACCGGCCGGCTGCTGCGCTCGCTCAGCCAAACGGCCGCGCCCCCAACGCCAGCGGCCACGCCGCCCAGGCGCAACAGTTGCAGCATAGCTTCGCGCCGCGTCATGCCCGGCACGTGCTCCCTCGCGTCCGCATCCAGTTTCACGATTTCGCCGCTTTCATCCGCCATGCCGCTTCCTCATCACAATTCCACAAGCCGGATGCGCCCGGGATCGTTGGTTCCCAGCCGGTGCGCCGCATCCGCCGCCGTGGCAATGTAATCCGGTCTGCGCCCCGCTGCCTCGAGCGTCGGCACTCCCGCTTCCGCGCGCTTGCACTCGATCATCTGCCATGCCGTGTGATCCAGCGCTACGCGGTCCTCGCCCACCACCAGCGCGTTCGGATACCACAACCGCTCGGGATGGAACTCCGGCCCGCCGTCGTACACCGAAGAAATCGCGTCGCCGATCGTGAACCAAACCTTCTCGCGCACCACCGGTATCGCATTCACATCGGCCACGCCGGGATTGCAGTTGTTCGGGTGCAGCAGAAACGGCCGATCCACCACCCCGTACATGTTTTTCATGGAGAACGTGATTCCCGCCATCCCGTGATCTTTGAGAATCGGCAGATTGATCACCATCGCACATTCGCGCGTGAGAATCTTTGCGAGGCGAACCTGCACCGGGCCGCACTGCACCGGCGCGTCTTCGTAGCCGCCTACGTCGTTGCCGTAGCAAAGCACGCGGCTGGCATCGGTGTTCACCGTCATGCCGCAGGCCGCGAGGCTGCGCGCGTCGCGTTCCCAAATCAATAAATTTCCCGCGCGAACGCCTGCCTGCTGCAGGCGCTCGGCAATGGCCAGAGTCAGCGCCGCATGCGTCGAAATCCCTCGCCCGCCCAGTCCGTTCACCTTCAATCCGATGGTTTTGCCGGCGAGAATATTGGCGGGAATGATGCTCTTCCACGCTTCAACCGGCTTCTCACGTCCGGTGTAGGCGGCCATCGCCTTGTCCAGAAGGTCCAGGACGCGTTGCTCATCAGGTCGCGATCCGGCGCCGTGCAACGACGCATCGCGCGCGATCACTACTCTTGATTTGCCCGCCGTTGTGCCGGCAAATGCCAGCCTCTCCGCGGCAGCCGTTGAACCCAGCAGCACAGCACCTGCGGCTGCTTCTTTCAGAAATTCCCTGCGGCTTTTCATCGTTCTCTTGCCTTCGTTCTCGCAGGCAGCCTGCTTATCGATCCGGCCTGCGTTGCCCAAACACGTGATCCTCAAAGCCCAACACATACCACATCCCGCGTCCGGAGAATTTTCCGGTAAACACGCGCATTACGCATCGCTTGCAAAGCTTCACCACATCGGCAATCGCAGTAAGAAAACCCTCGCGCGAACGGCCCGCGTGCAGAACAGCCACTCCATGCGCGAGCAGAATATTCGCCATCTCGCGCACATCCGGCACATACACATGCGTAGGATCATCCGAAAACTGCAGGGTCTCGTCCTCCGAATGCGGCAGCGACAAACTGCGCAACGAAGGAAACGCAATCCATATATATCCGCCCGGCTTGAGTTTGGCGCACAGCGCCGCCACCACCGGCGCCGGATCGTGCATGTGCTCCACCACGTGGTTCAGAATCACGAAGTCATAGCTGGCATCGGGAATCGCATCGTAGCCCGATCCGTCCTCGCCGAGCGGAAAGAACATGTCCATCGCGGCCATGTCCGCATCGCTCAGCTTGTACCGCTGAATGTCTGCGCCTGAGTAGAAGCAACCGGGAAACCATCGCTTCGTCACCGAAGGCGAGCCGTTGCCGCAGCCGATGTCGAGAATGCGCGGTGAAGGCGCAGTCAGCCTCGCGCGCACCATGCGGAATTTCATCGGACAATGCGCCATTCGCCTCCCCACCCCAATTCATATTGTCGGGCTACAGCCTTGCTTCCACACCGTGCGCCAGGGCCAGCAACGCTTGCTGCGTCCCGGGCAAGGCATCATAGGCCACAATGCGCACCAGGTACGGGCCCTTGCGGAAGATCACGCTCTGCTCGTACGCGACGCCAGCATCGCCCACTTGTACGCTTTTGGCGCCGCTCGAATCTCCCGTCTCCAGAATCTTGCGCGCCCCCGCGGAATCTCCCATAGTGTAAATGTCGACCACCGCGTCCAACTGATTCTGATACTTGTAGTCGGACGTCGAGGTGGAAACCACGCCCGCCGCGATGTACTGCTCGGCGTCGCCGTCGATGTACTGCCAAAGGTCCTTGGCCTCATAGATGCGCGTGTCGCTGGATTTCTCCCATCCCGTCACGACTCCCGACGGCGGAAGCGGATCGACAGCCTTCTTCTTGCATCCCGCGCTCACAGCCATGAGAGCGATGACCACGGTCACAACCGCCAACATCTTTTTCCCTGATCGGGCCCTTTGCAAATTCACTCTTTCACCTCTTCACTCTTTCACTTAATTCACTTCCTCGTTAGCAGAATCTGGCTGCTGGGCGAGCGGCTTTCGCCAATGCTCGTCACGTACACGGCAGGATGTTCCTGCAGCGGGCAGGCGTATTCGCAGGCGCCGCAGCCCACACAGCGGCTCGGATCCACGCGCGGCTGCTTCAGCGTCTTCGTCTTGCCTGCTGAATCCACAACCTCGGCTTCTTCCACATAAATCGCCTTGGGCGACACCGGGCACCACTCCTCGCACACAATGCATTCGGTGGCCATGGCCCACGGCAGGCAGCGCCCGCGATCATAAAATGCCGTGCCCAATCGGATGGGCTGATTCTGCGCCGCGCCCACGCCCACCACCCAGCCTTTTTCCTTCGGCGTAATCTGCCAGATTGCGCCGGTCGGGCAAACTTCGGAGCAAAGCACGCGACTCGGCTCGCAGTAGCCGATTCGCGGCACCAGCGTCGGCGTCCAAAGTCCTTCCAGTCCGGCTTCGACAAGCGCCGGTTGCAGCGCATTATTGGGGCACACCTTCATGCATTCCCCGCAACGTATGCACCGCCCCAGAAAATCCGGCTCATCGAGCGCGCCGGGCGGCCGCAGCAAGCGCTCGTTGCGGCTTTTGCCCAGGCCGGTGTTGGCGCGCATCAACGGCACCGCGACTGCGCCCGCAGCGATTCCGGTGATCGTCCGCCGCCGCCCCAGGTCCGGTGATGCCACTTCCTTTTCTTTTCTGAAAAAGCGGAACGTGAGCGCATGATCGGGACAGCTGCCCACGCAATTCATGCACATCAGGCATTCGGATTTGCGCCATGGCGAGTTGCCGATGGGATCGTCGCCACCCTGGCAGTGCAGCAGGCAGCGGTTGCAGCTGTGGCACGCTTCCGGATCTTTGTGCAGCCCCAGCACCGACCACCGCGACACTGCGCCCAGCAGCGCGCCGAGTGGGCAGATGGCGCGGCACCAGAAACGCGTGACGCGCAAACTCATTGCAAGAATCGCAAAGAATAAGATCCCCAGGAAAAGCCCCTGCGTAAAATGCGCCTGCCGAAATTCCAGCAGGAACGCGCCCAGCACCGCGTGGATCAGCCCGCCTGTCGCTTTAATCGCGGCGATATGACTTTGCTCCAGCGGCGTCAGCGCCGCGCGCACCACGTAGTTGAATGCGGGCAAAATCGATAGCCCAATCGAACGCACCAGCAAGCTGAATGGATCGAGCCAGCCAATCACCATCGATCCGAAGGCCGCGGCCACCAGCCCCGCGAGCAACACCACATATTTGATGGTCTGCCAGCGCTTGTAGCGACTCGACTCGATGCGCCGCTTGCCGCGTTTCGACTCCGACGGCATGTCGCCCACAAAGTGCTGCAACGTGCCCATGGGGCAGATCCAGCCGCAGAAAAAGCGCCCGAGGAACAACGTCGGCACCAGGATGATCAAGCTCCACAACAGGCCGCGATAGAGCGCGTGGCTTGCCAGAGCATTGGTCAGCGCCACCAGCGGATCCCACTCAAAGAACAGCCGCACCGGTCCGCGCAGGTGAATATCGCTGGTCGTGCCTGGCATGGCGCGCAGCGCGGTAAACACCAGCAGCATCAGAAACAGCAGCAGAAAAAAGATCTGCGAAATCCTGCGCCATCGCTGCCATCGGGAACCGGTCACGCACTCCTCCGCACGCCGTAGGTGGAATTGAGCCTTGGCCGCAATCATCACGGCGGAGGGGAGGGTCGAACAGTGACAGGGGTCACTTTGGGCCCATTCTCGGTCACCAATTCAATTGACCGCGAGGGTCAGCCCAAGTGTATCCTAGCTTTCTTAACGTCAGGAATGGCTGAATTTCGGCGAACGCAACGAGTCGTTCGCGGGCTGGAGTTTACATCTTGAAACGGAAGGACCTCTGGGGAAAGAAGTTCGTCGCCGTCGTGGGCTATCGTAACTCCGGAAAGTCGACGATCATTCAAAGTCTTTCGGGATGCAAGAGCCACTCATATAAGGGGCTGATTACTGACAGCTCAGTCAACCTTTCGGTTTACGTGCATGCAGCCTCACCGCAAGAGGACCCGCGCACGAACGAAGGTGCCTTCACTAGGATCCTCAATCGAGTTAAGGCAGATGCAAGCTGCCAGGGGCTCCTCATCGCGGTTCAACCCACCCTCACACGCGAAAGGCTTCGGATGGAGCGAATGTTTGAGATCGCGAGGCAGGCGGGATTGGAAACTTACGCGTTTGTTATAGAGTTTCCTTTCGACAAGAAGCGGTTGGCTCAGGGGGGAATCGGGAATTTCGAAAACATCAAGGAGCGCATTTTGAAAAGCGACCCCAAAGCTAAAATATCTTCGATCGACGGGCGGCGATTCGCCATTCTGAATTCGGAAGCTATCAGGTCAATTGCCCGATTTCCGTATTGATCGGGGCGTGAATGAGTCAACCTGAATATAAGCATCGAATGCATCAGTCAGCGTCAAATCACATGCTCGGAAGGGGCCTGGGAGCCGTCGAGGAATCGCTTGCTTTCGCTCTCCATGTGCTTTGTGTCTGTTGCTTCACATCCCTTGTGATCAATCTTGCCGGTTGCGGCTCGAAGACGGGCCAGAATAATCGGCAGGCCGCCCCTACTCCCTCCACGCACGAATCCCAGGAATCCCAAAGCGGAAGCCAGAACATAGACTCCCGCCAGGCCTCTGAGAATTCCCGCCACGAGTCAACCTCAATTGATCCAGTAATCCAAGCGAAACATGACTACGTCGATGCATTAGAGCAAGCTAAGCAAAAAAATATCCTAGAAATTCAGCAAGCTAATGACAATTATTCCCGCGCGACCGAGCAATACCAACACGAGTATTGGGCAACTGTGGGCCAATACCATTCGATGACTCCGCAGGAGAAAGCGCAGATACATCCTAGGAGCCTCAAGCAAATTATGGAGGACCACGAGGAAGAATTGCGGCGAGCGAGAAAAGAGTACTCTGCCGAAGCGGCGGCGGCGCGAAAAACATATGAAGATTGCGTTCGCCGTTTTCCGGCGGCGTCTGGCGAGTTGATGCGTCCGCCGACGCTTCCTGACTCGGGTCAATCCGAGCTACTTCCAGGGACCTTATTCGAGTACGAAAGGCACCCAACGGGTTATCTGTCCGCGGAGCTCTGTTCCGCGACATCGCTTGGCCTGTGTTACCCGCACGACTGGAAACCCTGGCTAAAGCAACTGGAACGGGAAGCGACCGGGGAGCAATTCGCCAGCCTTGATGCCGATACCGGCATGCAGGACCCAGGAAACGTCGTCGTTTCATGGGATAAACAAAAGAGAGTACTCTTCGAGGCGTGCCGATCTCATGATTGCGATGCGGGCGAAGTCTACTTCATCGTAGGGCCGGCCACGAAGGACTTAGACATTGTGTGGAAGAGCGAATCCGCCATCCAGTATTTTGGTCCGAACGCGACGAAATTAAAGGCCGCAAATGCCTTCGATTGGCTCAGTATAATCGCTCAATAACCTGCCGCTCCTCACAAGTGATTGATCAGCGACGCAATGCACGCCGCGCCGAATCCGTTATCGATATTGACCACGGAGACGTTGGGCGCGCAGGTGTTCAACATGCCCAGCAGCGCCGCTATTCCGCCCAGCGACGCGCCATAGCCCACGCTGGTAGGAACCGCGATCACCGGCGCACTCACCAGGCCGCCAACCACGGTGGGCAATGCGCCTTCCATGCCCGCGCACACCACAAGCACGCGCGCCGATTTCAACGTATGCTGTTGCGCCAGCAGCCGATGAATGCCGGCCACGCCCACGTCGGCCACCAACTCCACGGTGTTGCCCATCAGCCGCGCCGTCACCACGGCCTCTTCGGCCACGGGCAGGTCGCTGGTCCCGGCGCACACCACGCCCACAGTTCCCTTGCCCGCAGGCGCTTCGGTCTGCTTCAGCGTAATGGCGCGCGCCATCTCGTGGAACTCGGCGCGCGGCTCCGTTGCCCGCACCGCTTCGTACACTTCGCGCGACGCCCGCGTGGCCAGCACGTTGCCGCCGGCGCTTCGCCATGCGCGCGAAAATCGCCGCTACCTGCGCCGGCGTTTTGCTCTCGGCAAAAATCACCTCCGGCATGCCGGTGCGCAATGCGCGGTGATGATCGACTTTGGCGAATCCCAAGATCCTCAAAGGGCAGATTGCGCAGCCGCTCCAGCGCGTCGCCCACGCTGGTCGATCCTGCGTGCACTTCGTTCAACAGCGCTTCAATCTGCGCACGATCCATCAGCAGCCTTTCTTCTTCTTGGCCAACCCCGGTCGGCCCAGGCGCGCATCGCCGTCTGCATCACCTGTTTCAGCGGAACCTTATGCGTGTGCGCCAGATTGCGGCAATCCTCGTACTCCGGCGATGCATTCGCCACTTCGCCCGACGGCCAGCGCGCCATCTTGATCCGCACCTTGCCCCACTCCGTCTCCACCTCGGCAAACTCGCGCTCGAGCGCCATCTTGTTTTCGAGCCGCCAGCGCAGTCCGATCGTCGTCGTCTCGCGCAGCAGCAGATCGCGCAGCACCGGCGATTTCTCGGGGCTCGACAGCACGGTCATCTGCACGCCCGTGCGCCCCTTCTTCATCTGCACTGCCGCGCGGTACACATCCCACGCACCTGCTTCCAGCAGCAACTCGCTCACGTATGCCAGCAACTGCGGCGTGGAGTCGTCAATCACCGTCTCAATGACCGCGATCGATTCCGTGCCGGCTCGCCGCACCGTCCGTCGCTTCGCCCACCAGCAGCCGCAGCAGGTTCGGCTCGCCCGGCGTGTCGCGCCCTCCCGCTCCGTAGCCGCGCGCCGCCACGCGCATCGCCGGCAGCGGCCCATACTCAACATCCAGCATGCGCAGCAGCGCCGCGCCCGTCGGCGTCACGCGCTCCATCGCCGGCCCGGCCGCATACACCGGCGCATCGCCCAGCAGCGCCAGCGTGGCCGGCGCGGGCACCGGCAGCGTGCCATGCTGGCACTTCACCGTCCCGCTGCCCACGTTCAACGGCGACGCCATCCAGCGATCCACGCCCAGCGCCTCGCATCCCGCCGCCGCGCACACAATATCGACGATCGTGTCCACCGCGCCCACTTCGTGGAAGTGCACCTTCTCGATCGGAATGGAGTGAATCGCTGCCTCCGCTTCGCCCAGCAGTTGAAAGGCGCGCGCCGCGCGCTGCTTCACCGTTCCGTCAGCGGCGCGGCCTGAATGATCGCGAGAATCGTCGACAACGACCGATGCGGCGCATGCTCGTGAATGTCTCGTGCTCAGGCGCGTGCGTGTTCGTGATCGTGCGCATTCGTGTGAGTGCGAGTGCGAATCGTGAGTGCGGTTCTGCGTGCGAGTGTGCGTGTCGAATGCTCCTGCGCCCCTTCTGTGTCCCTTGTCGCCTGTCCCCTGTTCCCTGCTCTTCGCGTGATCACGTCCACTTTGGTCGCCGCCAGCCCGCCGCGGTCTCACCTTGCGCATCTCCAGCCGCGCGCCCACGTTCAGCGCCGCCGCCGTCTCCGCAAGCACGTCGAACGGCACGCCCGCATCCACCAGCGCGCCCAGCAGCATGTCGCCGCTGATGCCGGAAAAACACTCCAGATATCCAATTCGCATCGCCTTGTGATTCTAAATTGCCGGAGGTGAAGGCGAATGAGGATGTCTACGCGCCGCGCCGCGCCAGCACCTCAACGGGCAGAACCGCATTCATCGACCCCGAGCGGAATCCCGCGCAATCCAGCGTCACGTACTTGAATCCGGCCTGCTTCAGCGCCGCCGTGATCGCGTCCATCATCTCCATCGTCAGCGCGCGGGGCAGCTCCTCGCGCGCAATCTCCACCCGCGCCAGCTCGCCGTGGTGGCGCACGCGCAGCTCGCGGAAGCCCAGCTGCCGCAGGCTCTCTTCGCCGCGCTCCACCTGCTCCAGCACCTCGCGCGTCACCGTGCGTCCGTATTCCACGCGCGACGAAAGGCACGGCGCAGCCGGCCGATCCCACAGCGGGTAGCCGGCGGCCTTCGCCAGCGCGCGCACTTCCAGCTTCGTCAGCCCCGCCTCCGCCAGCGGCGCCAGCACCTCGTGCTGCTCCGCCGCGCGCTGCCCGGGACGAAAATCCCGCGTGTCGTCGGCATTCATGCCGTAGGCAATGTGCGTGAACCCCAGCTTCGCGCCCAGCGTCTCCATCGCCGCAAACAGCTCGTCCTTGCAATGGAAGCAGCGGTTGGCGTCGTTGCGCGCGTACTCCGGCCGGTCCAGTTCTTCGGTCGCAATCACTTGCAAGCGGCATCCCCAGCGATTGCGCAAAGGCGCGCGCCTGCTCCATGTCGCGCCGCGCCAGGCTGGGCGAATCGGCCAGCACCGCCAGCATCTTCGTCGCCCAGCACGCGATGCGCCGTGGCCGCAAGAAACGCCGAGTCCACGCCGCCCGAGTAGGCCACCATCACGCTTCCCAGCTCCCGCAGTCGTGCTTCCAGCGCACGTAGCTTGGCCGCCGTGTCCGCCGCTCCGGTATCCGCGGCACTTCCTTGCTCACTTGCTCCCTTGCTCCCTTGCTCCCCGTTTTCCGCGCTCACCGCCATGGCTCCGATTATACCGTTCGCTGATTTCTTGCGTGCCCATCAAGGCCTGCCGGTCATGGCTTCGAAGCTCCGGAAAGGATGTGCGACTCGGAGCGGAACAGGTGATGCCTGGTGAAGGCAACATCATTGATCGAAATTTGGGACGGAATCGGCGTATGCGCCGTGTTTCCATATTCGAAAGCTTCGAAGAAGCGCACCATCGCCACGCTGTGCACGGGGCAGATATACTTCACTCCCGCAATCTCGGTCGGCGCAAACTCTACCAGCTGCGAGGATTCGTTGAAGTAACCGGATTCACTGTCGATCGCCAGAAGCGTGATCCACCGCACCGCACCGCTCTCCGGGTCGATCCCGACCTCGCCGTGGTAGGCCGGGAAGTTGGGTGGCTCATTTGGGTAGCTCACCGCGTAATGCGATCTCTCGCGGGGAACCGCATAGCGAAAGACCGCTAACGGACCCGTCGATTCTTGCGTGGAGTGGCCCTGCTCCCAGTGATCCCAGGCTAACTGGTCCACCTGAAAATCCATCACGATTACTTCCAGCACCGACCCGAAATCGCCTTTAGTGCTCATCGCATAAAGCGAGGACCGCGGCGGCCCGTTCGTTCCTGGCATCGCATCCACCACCTCAGTTCCGCCGCGATAGGTCACCTCCTCCGCGTACGATCCCAGCGAGAAATACTGATCCTCGGGCGAATCGCTCGATTTCGCCGGGCCCAGCGCCAGGTAGTGGACTCTTGGCCCCGGCTTCCTTTGAAACATGCTGTCGACAAGCGGCTGCGATGCGAGCTTTTGCGCGGATGTAAACTCAAACGGCGTGGTCGTGCGCAGCGCAAAGTAGTTGGGCAGCTTGGGAACGATCTGATTCACGTAATCCCGGCACCGCGCCAGAATCTGCTGCTGGGTCTGCGCGTCCGGCGCCGGCATCGTGGGCAGCTCCGCGGCCGGGGGCGCCAGGAATGCGGAGACATCCGCCACCACCATCAGCGCATCCCGCGAGCGATCCCCCGCAAGATCGGCCTCCCACTGGGCAATCCGCGCCGCGCTGGCCCGTTCCGTCAGCTTGATGCCCGTAATCTGCCTTGCAACCTTGACATCGCTTTGCCCGTGTATCTGCTTCAGCAGTTGGTCCAGTTGATCGACCGTTAGACTCGTTGCCGCCGGAGGCGGCGCCGCAAAAATCACCGGCACAAGCGCTCCAGCAAGAAGCCAACACGCCTCCATGCGCCTCCATCTCTCCAGCAATCTCCTACTCCGGCTCATGGCGCATCATTATATAGACCCTGCAAAGCGCATCTCTGCCGCAGCCCTGTCCCGCCCACCGCGCGAGCGGCTTAAAATCATGCCCGCCTTCCCCGCGTCGGCCGCCTGCTTTCCGTTTGACGGCCCCGCCCGCGGGCAATAGCTTGGAAGAGAGCGATTGCGCGTAAATCGCTGTCGTTCGTTCGAGGAGGTTGGATGCAGTCGAAGTCATTTTCCCGGCTTTGGATTTTTTTCCCGCCCTGGACAGTCTTTCTTGCTTTAGCCCTGGCCGCCGCATGTGTCGGCGCCCATGCCCAGGATCTGAAAAGTTTTGAGCAGCGCATCACCGTTAAGGTGCTTCCCAACGGGCTCACGCTCATCCTGTGCGAGCGCCATGAGGCGCCGGTCTTCAGCTACACCACCTTCATCGATGCCGGCGACGTCAACGATCCCTCCGGCGAGAGCGGCCTCGCGCACATGTTCGAGCATCTGGCCTTCAAGGGAACGACCGAGATCGGAACCAAAGATTACGCCGCTGAAAAAGTCGCTCTGGAAAAAGTTGAAGCCGCCAATGACGCATATGAGGCCGAATATTTGAAACCCATCGGCCGCAGCGAGGAAAAGCTGAAGGCGCTGCACCAGGCCTTTCTCGACGCCCAGGCCGAGGCCGAGAAGTACGTCATCCCCAACCAGTTCACTGAGGTTGCCGACGAGAACGGCGCGGACGGTCTGAACGCCGAAACCGGCCTCGACGACACGCAATACTATTGGTCGATGCCGGAAAATCGTCTGGAGCTTTGGGCATGGATGGAGTCGAGCCGTCTGGCCGATACCGTCCCCCGCGAGTTCTACAAAGAGCGCGACGTGGTGATAGAAGAGCGGCGCATGCGCACCGACTCCGATCCCATCGGCCGCCTCGTCGAGCAGTTCCTGGCCACGGCCTATGTGGCACACAACTACGGCCGCAGCTCCATCGGCTGGCCCAGCGAAGTCAGCCAGATTAACGCCACCGAGGCCATGGCCTTCCACAAGAAGTATTACGTCGGCGGCGACGTCGTAGTCGCCATCGTGGGCGATGTGGACGCCAAGACCGCGATGCCCATGCTGGAAAAATATTTCAGTCGCGTGCCCGGCGGCCCCAAGCCGGAAGAGATGACCACGGTCGAGCCGAAGCAGTTTGCCGAGAAATCGGTCACCATCCGCGAGCAGACGCAGCCCTTCTATATTGAGGGCTATCACCGGCCCAGCTATCGCGATCCCGACGATGCGGTGTACGACGCCATCAGCGACATCATGTCCAACGGCCGCGTCTCGCGCCTCTATCGCAGCCTGGTCGAGCAGCAGCAAATCGCCGCCGAGGCCGAGGGCTTCAGCCCCTTCCCCGGCGACAAGTACCCGAGCCTCTTCGCCTTCTACGCGTATCCCCTCCCCGGCCATACTCCGGCCGAGATGCGCGACGCCATCCACAAGGAAATTGAAAAACTCAAGACCAGCGACGTCACCGATGCGGAGCTCGCGATGTACAAGACCCGCACCCGCGCCGATCTGCTCCGCGGCCTGGCCGACAACCAGGGACTCGCCAATTCGCTGGCCGAGTACCAGACCCGCTACGGCGATTGGCGTCAGCTCTTCCTCGAGCTCGATGAAGTCGACAAGGTCACCAAGGCCGACATTCGCCGCGTCGCCAATCAAGTGTTTGTGGATTCCAACCGGACCAGCGCCGAAATCGACACCGAACCTCCGGCCGAGGACGCAAATAAGACTGGAGGCGCGCAATGAGGAGACCGGTGATCGTTGCGATTTCGAAATCTTTCTTCGCCGCTTGGATGCTGGCAGCTTTTGTAACCCCGTCGAGCATGTCGGCTCAACAATCCAAGCCCTGGGAGCAAATCCCCATCCCCACGCTGCACGAATTTCATCCCCAGCAGCCCAAACGCATCGAGCTCAAGAATGGAATCGTCATCTTCCTCCAGGAGGACCACGAGCTGCCTTTCGTTTCCGGCAGTGTGCTCATTCCCGGCGGCGGCCGCGACGTCGATCCCTCCAAGGTGGGCCTCATCGGCATTTACCGCCAGGCCTGGCGCACCAGCGGAACCGCGAAGATGGACGGCGACGCCATGGATGACCTGCTCGAAGCGAAGGCCGCGCACATTGAAACCGAAGGCGACGAGGACTCAACCGCGCTCTCCTGGGATTCGCTCAAGGGCGATGCCGACCAGGTTTTTTCCTTGGCTATGGACTTGCTTTTTCACCCCAAGTTCAGCACGGAAAAACTGCAGTTGGCGCAGCAGCAGGAGGCAACGGGCATCGTGCGCCGCAACGACGATGAGGACGGAATTGCCGAGCGCGAAGCGGCCAAGCTTATCTATGGCGCGAACAGTCCGTACACGCGGCAGCCGGAGCTCGCCACCATGGGCTCCGTCACCCTTGCCGACCTCCAGGCCTGGCACGATCGCACCCTCAAAGGCAAGCTGATCATCGGCATCAGCGGCGACTTCGATGCCGCCGCCATGGAAGCCAAAGTCCGCGCCGTCTTTGAGCCCCTGCCGCCCGTCACTCCCGAGCCGCCGCGTCACGATGAGTTCGCCGGTCCCAAACCCGGCGCATACTTCATCGACAAGGAAGACGTGAATCAATCGAACGTGCAGATCGTGGCTCTCGGCATCGATCGCCACAACCCCGATGTGCCCGCCGTCGTCATCATGGACGAGATTCTCAGCGGCGGATTTGGCAGCCGGCTCTTTCAAAAGGTGCGCACGCAGTTGGGGCTGGCCTACGAAGTCGGCGGCGGCTTCGACCTGCCCTACGACCACCCCGGAACCTTCCGCGTGGAAGTGCTCACCAAGAGCGTTTCCACCGTCGATGCAACCAAGGCCGCCGAAGCTGAAATTGCCGGCCTCAACACAAGTCCGTTTACGCAAGCCGAGTTGCAACGCGCCAAGGACGACATTCTCAACTCGTTTCTTTTCCGCTACGACACGCGCGACAAAATCCTGGCCGAGCGCGAAAGACTCGAGTTCTACGGCTACCCCGCCGATTATCTCGAGACCTATCGCGCCGCCCTCGAGAAAGTCACGCTCGACGACGTAACCGCAGTCGCCAAGAAGTACATTCATCCGGAAAAGCTGGCCGTTCTCGTCGTCGGCAACGTCACCGAGATCAAGCCTCCGGTCGATACTCTCGGCATGGGCGCGCCCCAGGCCATCGACATTACGATCCCGCATCCCGCCGGTCCGAAAGCAGCGCAGGGCCAGCAGCAATAACCGAACTGCAAGAGATGGTGCGATGAAGACACAACAACTAAGCTCCGCCGGCGTCGTAATTGACCGCCCCGATACCTGCATCATCGATCCGAATGTGGAAGTCGGAGCGGAAACCATCATCGAACCCTTCGTGCAACTATTGGGCCGCACGCGCGTGGGCACGGGTTGCCGCATCCGATCCTATTCCGTGGTCGAGAACTGCACTCTCGGCAACGGCGTTCTCATTCGCCAGAGTTGCGTGCTTGAGGATTCCACCATCGCCGATGGCGCGCAGATCGGCCCCTTCGCGCACCTGCGCCCCGGCAGCGAGATCGGCGAGAACGCGCACGTGGGCAACTTTGTTGAAACCAAAAAGGCGAAGCTCGGCAAAGGCGCCAAGGCCAACCATCTCACTTATCTCGGCGACGCAGAGATCGGCGAAGGCACCAACATCGGCGCCGGCACCATCACCTGCAACTACGACGGCGTCAACAAGCACACGACGCGCATCGGCAAAGGCGCGTTTGTCGGCAGCGACTCCACCCTCGTCGCGCCCGTCAGCATCGGCGATGGAGCGTACATCGGCGCCGGCTCCTGCATCACCAAAGACGTCCCCGCTGACGCGCTGGCCGTCAGTCGCGCGAAACAAGCCAACATTGAAGACTGGGCCGCATCGCGCCGCGCCAAGCGCCCGCCGAAACAGTCATGAACCCCCGCCGCGTCGCAGCCGTCGCCACGCTGGCCGCATTTCTCTTCCTCGCGCCCGCCCCAGCGCAGCCCGGCCGGCTGAACGCGCAAAAAATTGCCGACGGCGTCTGGTTTCTCCCCGGTGACGCCACCAAGGGCTACTGCAACAACATCGTCATCGAGATGCGCGACTACCTCATCGTGGTCGACGCCAATTATCCCGGCCGCGCCCGCGAGCTCGTCAGCCAGATTTCGCAGCTCTCGCCCAAACCAGTGCGCTTCGTCTTTGATACCCACGCGCACCGCGATCACTCTTACGGCAACATCGTGTGGACCGAGGCCGGAGCCACCACCTTCGCCTACCAGGGTGTCGCCGACGAGATGGACCGCTACGAACCCAAGCGCTGGCTTGACACCGCGAATGAGCGTGACGACGTCCGCTCCCTCAACCTCACGGATGCTCCCCGCCCCCAGCTTCTCTTTCGCCAGAGCCCCTTCATCCTCAAAGACTCGACCCGCGAGGTCCGTTTCTACTTTTTCGGATGGGCGCACACGCGCGGCGACGGTTTTGTCTGGCTCCCCAAAGAGCGCATCCTCTGCACCGGCGATGCCGCCGTCAACGGCCCGCACAACAAGCTCTGGGACGCGAACATCGAGAACTGGCCGCGCGTTCTAGCCCAGGCTCTCGCCTTCCAGCCCCTTCATGTTTTGCCCGGTCACGGAGACGCTGGTGGCCCCGAAATCCTCTCCGGGCAGCAAGCGTTTCTTCAGGACCTCTTCGCTGCCGTAAAGCAACAGGTCGACTCTGGCAAACCCCTCGCGCAAATCGCGCCCATTCTCCCCGAGCGCGACCGCAACTGGATTCCCAAAGACCTAAGCACCGACATCGCCATCACCTACGCGGAGATTACCCAGCATCAGCCCGCTGGCGCTCTCCCTCATGTGTGGAAGTGACGCAGTAGATACCCGTCTCCCAAGGTTACGTTGGGCACATTGAGGGCGGGTTGTAAAAATGGTAACCTCTGGTAAGCAGAAAGACCTGGCCAGCCGCTCCCATAGCATGGCAGTGTCCGGACGTATGTTTCATCGTCGTACTATGCCGACCTTCAGGCCAGTCGTAGCTGTTTTATCGAACAGATGTCTCTCACGCGCTACGCAACTGCGCCGGCCTCTTCATTCCGGCTCAGCATTCTTTGGAACATCGGGAGCGTGTCGCGCGTAGGTACAAGGGGACCGCGCAAAGCGCCTGCGGCTGGTAACGATTTCAGCGGGCCTTTTGTCCGGTAACAGGAAACTCATCACAGCCGGGCAAAAACGCCGGGGTTCAACTAGTCGATCAGGGGTAAAAGGTGCGCGATAAGGACGGAGGCAGGCGTTTGGGACCCAAGCTGGCAGAGTCGAAGAGGCCAGACCCCGCGGTCGCTTCCAGCGCTGAGCAAGCTGCGCGAAAGCCCGTGCGGATTCTTGTGGTTGATGACGAATCCCCTGTGCGCTCCATGATCGCTGCCTCGCTCGAACGCCAGGGATACACCCTCGAGCTGGCCGGCGGAGGACGCGAAGCCCTCGAAGCTCTCGAGCTCAACAGCTTCAACCTGGTGCTCACCGACATTGTGATGCAGGATGTCAACGGCATCGCCCTGCTCGAGCGCATTCACGCTCTCCAGCCCAACCTTCCCGTGGTCATGGTTACGGCCGTGCACGACATCAGTGTGGCCATCGATTCCATGCGTCGCGGCGCTTACGACTATCTCCTCAAGCCCTTCGAGCGCGAACAACTGCTGAGCACTGTAGAACGGGCGATCAGCCACCGCCGCGCCCTTGAGGAAACCGAAAGCTACCACCAGAGCCTTGAAGAAATGGTCCGCGCCCGCACCGAAATGCTGCGCCACGCCATGGAAGATCTCGAGCACTCCTACGACGTGACCCTCGAGGCACTCGGCGACGCCCTCGACCTCAAGGACTCTGAGACTGAAGGCCATTCCAAGCGCGTCACTGCCTATGCCATTGCCCTGGCGCGCGCCATGGGCATCTCTCCTGACGAAATCAAGATCATTGCCCGCGGCGCTTTCCTGCACGACGTCGGCAAGATGGCCATCCCCGACGAGATTCTGCGCAAGCCTGGCAAGCTCACCGAAAGGGAGCGCGAGCTCATGCGCGAACACTGTGCGCGTGGCTATCAAATGTTGCGCAAGATTCCCTTCCTCGCCGGCGCAGCCGAGATCGTCTTTTGCCACCAGGAACATTTCGACGGTTCCGGCTATCCCAACGGTCTACGCGGGCGCGAGATTCCCGTCGGAGCCCGCATCTTCGCGGTCGCCGATACCCTCGACGCCATCACCAGCGACCGCCCCTATCGCCAGGCCAGCGACTTCGATTCCGCGCGCGAAGAGATCCTGCGTTGCTCCGGAACCCAGTTCGACCCTGCGGTCGTTGAGGTCTTTTTGAAGATTCCCAACGAGCTCTGGCAGGAGCTGCGTTCAGAGATCAGCGGCCAGAACAAGCGCTATTCCACATTCGACATCGCCAAGGCCTCCGGCGCGTAAGCACTCGGCTTCATCAATCTTTTCAATCCACAGGAGCTCCAATCCATGCCGCCACTTTCCGTTGAAGAGGCTCAATCGCGCCTGGCCAGCCTTCCGGGCTGGAAAATCGAAGCCGGGGAGCTGGTAAAGACCTTTACATTCAAGGACTTCGTCGCTTCTCTGCGCTTCGTCAACCAGGTCGGCGAGCTGGCCGAGAAGGCTGGACACCATCCAGACATCGAAATTCGCTACAACCGCGTGCGTCTCGCCCTCAGCACCCATGATGCCGGTGGCCTCACCCAGAAGGACTTCGACCAGGCAGGCCAGGCGCAGAAGCTCGCTGACTAGCTAGCCTCACCCCTATTTCTCATTATGTGGGAAGTTAACGTGACTGAAGGGTGGTCCGAATTTTCTCCGTAAATCTGGATTTGCCCCGATTTCCCGGTCCGAATGCAATTTCTACCGGCTCGCTCGCGCCGAAAGCTCTCCAAGCCACTCCGATTCAAGCGCAAGGTTTCCAGGCTCCGCCGCCCAAAGCGCCGTCGACATTTGCTCCGGCCATGCGGTCACGCTGTTGACTTAAAAGCAATTACCCTACCAGGTACGCGCTCCGCTACCGCGATCCCCGCTCTATGAGTCCCCGCACCAACCCGCAATTCTCCCCGTTTCGCGGCGTGCGTTGGATGCACGATCAAGAAAATGGTTTACAGGAGCCTAAAAAATAAATTTTGAATTTTGTATTTGCATTTATCCCGATCTATGCTATCGTGTATTTATTCCGGTTGTGGAGAAGGTTCTCCAAGCCGGAAGTAGTTTGCGTCACTGGCCTCCCGGCACGAACAGCTAGACCGTTCGTGCCGTCTTTTTTTTTCTAGACGCAATTCGTTCTTCCCTACCACTCCCCAGCTCAGAACCGCCAGCCACCGACCCTTCCAAGCCAATTACAGAGCTACGGTTACCGCCTTGGTTTGCAGGTAATTGTTCAGGACTTCCTCGCCCATCTCGCGCCCCCAGCCCGATTGCTTGTATCCGCCAAAAGGCAGTGAGGCGTCGAAGACGTTGTGGCAGTTGACCCAAACCGTGCCCGCACGCAGGCCGCGAGCCACCTTGTGGGCCAGGCTCAGGTTCTCGGTCCACACACTGGCGGCCAATCCATAGATGGTATCGTTGGCGCGCTTCACGATCGCGTCCACGTCCTTGTCGGAGAAACGGAACCGCGCACACCACGGGCCCGAAGATCTCTTCCTGAACCACCTTCATGCGCGGGTTGGTGTTGGTCAGCACGGTAGGACGCACAAACCAGCCGCGATCCACGCCCGAGACGGGACCACCGGCTGCGACCTTCGCGCCCTCCGCCATACCCGATTCAATGTAGCCGACGACGCGATGATACTGCTCGTCCGAAACCAGCGGGCCCATCTGGCAGGAAGGATCCATTCCCGGCGCCAGCTTGATGTCATTCGCTACATTGCTCACGCCTTCCACAACTTCGTCGAAAACTTTCTCGTGGATGTAGAGGCGCGAACCGGCGCAGCAGCACTGCCCGTGGTTGAAAAAGATGGCGCTGGCCGTTCCCTGAATGGCGCTGTCGATCTTCGCATCCGGGAAGACCAGGACGGGCGATTTTCCGCCTAGTTCCAGCGTCACCTTCTTCAGGTTTCCCGCGGCGGCTTTCACAATCAGCTTGCCCACTTCAGTGGATCCGGTAAAGGCCACCTTGTCGACCAAATCGTGCGCCGCCAGCGGCGCGCCAGCGCCTTCGCCGTAGCCGGTAATCACGTTCACCACGCCGTCCGGCAAACCAGCTTCATGCAGAACCTGCGCCAGCCGCAGCCCGGAGAGCGGCGTCTGCTCGGCCAGCTTCAACACAATCGTGCAGCCGCAAGCCAATGCGGGCGCCAGCTTCCATGCCGCCATCAACAGCGGAAAATTCCACGGAATGATCTGCGCCACCACGCCGATGGGCTCGCGCAGCGTGTAGGAATGGAAATCGTATCCGGCCGAGAGCGGCAACGTCTTGCCGGAAATCTTGGTCGCCCAACCGCTCATGTAGCGGAACATGTCCACGGTCAGCGGCACGTCGGCCACGCGCGCCACGGAGACGGGCTTGCCGTTATCGAGCGATTCCAGCTCGGCGAACTGCTCGAGATGTTGTTCCACGAGATCGGCAATCTTCCACAGCATGCGGCCACGTTCAGAAGGCGACATGCGCGGCCAGGGACCATCGTCGAACGCGCGGCGCGCTGCCATTACCGCGCGGTTCACGTCCTCGGCTTCGGCCTCTGGAACCTGCGTGATCACTTCGCCATTTGCGGGATTGTAGACGGAAAGTGTTTTGCCGGACGCCGCTGCAACGAAGCGGCCGTCGATGAGCATGCGGTGAGCGCCGCTCACAAAGTCTGCGGTACGCGAGCTGAGGCGCGGGTCGATCGATAGAGTGGCCATGGTGAAAACCTCCTGTGCTGCCGGGCGTGGTGGCTTTGGGGTCGGCGAAGGGAAGTGGGAAACGAGCCCGAACCACGCCTGGATTCTGCACACAGGAACACTAGCACCGGGACCTGTGGATTGACTACAAAACCAAATGAATCGAGTCGCCGAAATCGGATTTTTACCGACAGGGGCGGGGAATCCACTAAGGCCCGTGAATTCAACACAAATGTTCGTTTATTCGGTGCGTTTACCCGGCCAAATGTTCGCTTAAGTGGTGTCACTTGCCCCGCAAATGTTCGCTCAAGTGGTTGCGATTCTTTGAGACAAATACCGCGAAATTAGCCATCTGAAGGGTGTTTGTAACCAAAGAATTGTACCTATTCGCGCAAAGGTGGACACAGAATTACCCATAAATGCATCAAGAAGGGTTTCGGAGTACGTTTTTGCGCCATTTTGCGCGCGAATTCGCGCCAAATTTGCGCAAGAACAGGAGCCTCGCGACTACTGGCTGCTGGCTATTGGCTGCCCTTCCCAACCAACTTCAAGTAATCCGGCTCATCGGCGATCGTCCGATGGCGAAAGGCGCGCACAATTTTCCGGTCCTTCAGAAAAAACGCGCCCGGCATCTGATCCGCATCTTCCTTGATCATGCCAATTCCATACTTGAACAGCGCGCCACTGAGCCAACCCTTCCAGACCGTCGGATTCAGGAAGTGCAGGTAAGGGTTGGTGCGCGACAGGGCAAAGGCGGGAAGCTGATACAGCGTCGCCTCGGGATTGCTGATCCTCTCCACATCTGAAAGGTTGTAGTAGTCGAAGTAGGGCTTCGCCCGCTCCGGAGTGCCGAGATGCACAAACACAGGCCGCGCGCCCTTGGCCTCAATCTGCGACCGCACCTTGGAAACGCGGTCGAGAGCCTGCGCACAAAAAGCGCACGAAAAGTGGCGAAGAAAGACGAGCAAAACCGGCGATTCGTCCACCAGATCGAGCAGCGGCCGGCCCGTCTCCGAATGAAACTCGCGCAGGGAGTCTGCGAGACTCGATCGCTCATCTGACTGGAGCGCTCCCGTAGTCATTCCATCCACTCCACTCCCTTGGAATTGTCGATGTGCAAACGCCGATTCTTGACGGTTCATGTCCCATGGGAAACAGGGATCGGCGACGGTTGATGAAACCCCACGCTTCCTTGTACGAGACCAGTGGGTGATTTGGATCTTACAGAAGCAAACGTACCACGACAAAACGTCCGGGGTAACCCATCCTGGCTTTGCCAGGGTGGGGTCGTGCCTTCGCCCTTCTATCGGACCCCGCTCTCGTCAAACCCCACTCGCCCTGTCATCCTGAGCGAAGGCCGTCCGCCGCTGCGGATGGCCGCAGTCGAAGGACCTGTGGTTGCCTTTCCTGTCACAGCGCACAGGAGCCGCGCCGCGCTATGATGCGCCTCATGCACGAAGGCAGTTACTTTACCTACATTGTCGCCAGCCGCAGCCACACGCTTTACATCGGAGTAACGGGGGAGTTGTGCAAGCGCGTCTTCGAGCACAAATGGAAGGAACGCGGCGGCTTCACCGCGAAGTACAACTGCGACCGCCTCGTGTGGTTTGAGAGCCACTAGAATGTGACGGCGGCAATCGCGCGTGAGAAGCAATTGAAGGGATGGAGGCGGGACAAAAAGATTGCTCTGATTGAGAAGACGAACCCCGCGTGGATCGATCCGAGCAAGGATTGGTATGACGTGGAGCCTGCCGATTTCAAGCGTGCGAGCGATCCGATGCGCGCCTGCGTGCAACCGCGGGAAAAAACAAGCAACCACAGGTCCTTCGACTCGTTCCGGCGCGCCGGGACTCGCTCAGGATGACAGGTTAGTGGCTAGTGGCTAGTGGCTAGTGGCTAGTGGCTAGTCGCTAGTGGTTAGTGATCAGCGATTAGACGTCAGCGCGAGCGCGCCCGCGCGCATCGGGCATCACTGCCCGGAGTCGACGGGGAGCTGCGTCTTTGCCCAATTCAGGAGATCGGGCAGGTTGGCGATGTACATGCGCGCTGTGCCGTCCGCACTGGCGGTGACGATGTTTTTTCCATCGGGAGAGAACGATGCCGTGTAAACCCAGTCGGTGGCGCCAGCGAGGACGCCGAGCGGTTCGCCGGTTGCGGCGTCCCACAAGCGCGCGGCATGGTCATCACTGGCGGTGACGATGCGCGATCCGTCGGGCGAGAATGCCGCATCCATCACGTCGTCGGTGTGGCCTGACAGGATGAGCTGCTGCTTGCCGGTTGCGGCGTCCCACACGCGCACGGAATTATCGGCACTGCAGGTGACAACGCGCTTGCCATCGGGCGAGAACCTTGCCTGGTAGATGATCCATGAATCTCCGATCATGGTTGCCAGGGGCTTGCCGGAGCTGACATCCCAAACCTGCGCGGAATGGTCCTGGTTGGCGGTCACAATGCGTGTTCCGTCAGGCGAGAATGCAGCGCTCAGGACCATGCCCTTGCTTCCATTGAGAGTTTGCAGCGGCTGGCCTGAATTGGCGTCCCACACGCGCACTGTACCGTCGGCGCCGGCGGTGACGACGCGCTTGCCGTCGGGCGAGAACGCCGCGTCCCAAACGGTCCCTTTATGGCCGGCCAGGGTGAGGAGCAATTGGCCCGAATCGGCGTTCCAGATGCGCGCGGTGCCGTCAAAGCTGGTGGTGACCACGCGCTTTCCGTCGGGCGAGAAACCCGCCATGGCGACGAGTGCGGTGTGACCCTTCAAGGTAGCGCCAGCCTGGCCGGTTTGGATATTCCACACTCGCGCGAAGAAGGCGCCCGCGGCGATTTGATTTTGGTCCGGCGCAGGCGCGGCATCCGCGGCGCTCGCAGCATGGCCGGCGGTCGGCGCCATCATCGCGGCCATTTCGTCCGTCTTCACTTGTGCGGTATCGTCGGCGCTCACAATCACCGCACGGCTTAGATCGGGCGAGAGATCCGCATGGAAGACGAAGTTGGAGCCGCCGCTCACAGTCGACAACAAAATGCCGGCGGTTGCGTCCCACACGCGCGCGGTTTGGTCGGAGCTGGCAGTGAGGATGTGCTTGCCATCCGGCGAGAAGATGGCGCTGATGAGCTTGCTGTCATGTCCCATCAGGCTTGTGATCAATTGGCCGGTTGCGGCATTCCATATGCGCGCGGTGCGGTCCCAGCTTGAGGTGATGACGAATTTGCCGTCGGGAGAGAAAACCGCCTGATCCACGAAATCGGCATGCCCGGGCAAACTGAAAAGTAAAGCGCCGGATTGAGAATCCCATATCCGTGCGGTGTGATCGTTGCTCGCGGTGGCGATGAGCTTTCCATCGGGCGAGAAGGTTGCGGTATTCACCTGGTTGGTGTGCCCCTTCAGGGTCTGGAGCGAACGGCCGGATTGGGCATCCCACACCACCGCGGTGTTGTCCGCACTAGCAGTGGCGATGCGCGCGCCATCGGGCGAAAATTCCGCGTCGCGTACCTCGCCGGAATGTTTCAGTGTGGCCAGCGGTTTTCCGGTTGCGGCATCCCACACGCGCGCAGTTTTGTCCTGGCTGGCAGTGACAATGCGCTTGCCGTCGGGCGAGAAGATTGCACTGTTGACTTTGTCGGTGTGTCCCTTCAGGGGTTGGATCACCTGGCCGGTTTCGGCATCCCATATGCACGCCGTTGTGTCGTCGCTGGCGGTCACAATGCGCGTTCCATCGGGCGAGAACGCGGCGGTTTCGACCACATCTTTGTGGCCTTTCAGGATTGCGCTCTTTTCGCCGGTTGCAGCGTCCCATACGATTGCGCTCTTGTCGGAGCTGGCGGTGACGATGTGTTTTCCGTCGGGAGAAAAAGCTGCGTCCCACACCTGATCGGAATGCCCGGTCAGGGTGAGCAACAGTTGGCCCGATCGGGCATCCCACACGCGTGCGGTGTGGTCAAAACTGGCTGTGACGATGCGGGTTCCATCGGGCGAGAACTTCGCGCTCCGGACCTCGTCGTGGTGGTGCAGGATGAAGTGCTCGAGCGGCGCGTCAAGTGCGGTGCGCAACGCGAATTCCGATTGCTGCGTCTCCCGCAGCTCCACGGCATCGATTGCAGTGGCGAGCGCCAGCGCGTCATCGCCGCCATCGCCGGTTTCGCGCTCCGCCACGCCAGCTTTGTTGCCCGATTCCGCCGTAATCTTCTGTTCCCGGGCGCTATGCCATTCCCAAATGGCTCCCGCAGCGATGATCAAGAGAACCAGGCAAGCGCCCATGATGGCTTGCAAAACGCGCAGGCGCGAGCGCTCGTGCCGCGCGATTTCCGCGTCCTGGCGCGTGATGCTGGCCTGAATGAAAGTACGCTCGTCCTCGCTGAGTTGCGAGGGCTTCGAGGCCAGCCACGCGCGCGCGCGCGTCAGTTGCAAGCCGGCGAGCAAGGCGTCGGTTTTTTCGGCGGCCGGCGCTTTTTGCCAGTCGCTCAAATAATGTCCGAGTTGCTCGATGCCGATGAGGAATTCGCGTTCCTGGTCGAGCCAACCACGCAGCAGCGGCCATTTGCGCAGCAGGGCTTCGTGCGTCACTTCCACGGTGGAGGCATCGCCAACGCCTTCGATGGTGAGCAGCCGTGCGCGCGCCAGGCTTTCCAGCAACGGTCGCGCCTTGGCCGGCAGTGCCTCCAACTGCGCGGCACGGCGCACGTATTCGCCTTCGGGATTGACGCGCACCATCGCGGGCACAAAGGCGTCGCGCAGAGCGTCCAAATCTTCCGGCGAAGCCTTGGCGGTGGCCAGCACTTCATCGGCCTTGGAACGCACCGCATTTTCCAGCGGCGAAAGCTGCGCGGCCGGGTCGCCGAGAGCGAGATAGGCCTGGAGCGTAAGTTTCTTGGTTTGGCCGAAGCGGTCGTAGAGTTCGCGCAGCGCGAAGGCCAAAAGTGGCAGCGCATCGTCTGTGGCCGCATCGTTCATCGCGGCCGTGATCAGGTCCTCATCCACAGTAAGGCCGGCCACGCGCGCAGGGCCTTCGATGATGTCGCGCACGTGATCGAGGGGCATGGGCTTCAGAGAAAATTCCTCGAAGGCCGCGGTGAGGCCGGGCGCCTTCTGGAGCTCGCCCAGATAATCGGAACGCATCGCCACCACCACGAGGAACGGTAGGCTTGGGTCCTGCATTGCGTTCAGGACCCGCACGAACGCCGCAGCCTCGGGCTTGTCGGCGGTGCCGAACATTTCTTCGGCCTGGTCGACGCTGATCAGGATTTGCGCTTCGTTCTGGCCGTTTGCGGCGCGCAGGTCGCCGGCCAGGCCGGAAAGCGTGCGCACCAGATCCTGCCCCATCAAAGCGTCGCGCCAGTGTCGCCAATCGGCGCCGGGGCACAGTGCGATGGCCACGGATTGCGCCAGCTCGTCGAGCGGATGAACTTGCGGACGGAACGGCGGCAGTGCGATCCAATTAGGCTTATCGCGCTTCAGGCGCGGCAGCACGCCGGCGCGGATCAGCGAGGATTTTCCCGAACCGGATGCGCCCAGCACGGCCACCAGCTTGGCGCCGCCCTGCACGCGCCGCGCGGTCAGGCGCTCGATCAGCCGCCTGACGTCGTTGTCGCGGCCAAAATAAATCGCGGCGTCGGCCTGATCCAGTGCGAGCAGGCCCGGATACGGCGGGCGGCTCTGGTCCCAATCGAATCCGCCGCGCGAATTGAGCACAAGCTCATTCAGCGCCGCCAGCAGGCGCGAGAGGGCATCTTCGCGATTCTTGACCAGGTCGAGAGTCTGGATGTCGGCCGAAACCACGGTCTCGCCCACGGGCGATTCAATCAGCGGGAAGATCGCCTTGCCCAGCGCGCGCGCCTGGGTGAATTCCGCGAAGCACCATTTACTCTCGAACCAGTTGCTGGTCAGAACCAGAATGACGGCTTCGGCTTCGGCCATTTCGCGATAAAGCGTGCGCTCCCAATCGGAGCCCGCGGCGAGCCCGGCGTGCTTATCGAAATCAAGGAAGGTTTCAGCGAAACCATTGGCGTGCAGCCAGTCCAGCAGGCGCGAGGCCTGGTCGGGGTCCAGGCTGGAATGGCTGATGAAGATCTGGGCCAAGCGAACGCTCCTGAAAGAAAGCCCTCTTAGGCTAATTGACAGCGAAATTTCGGAATCGCGATTTGGCCGGGGTCGGGAGCCAACAGTCTACACTGTTGAGCCTGCTATCAAGGACGGGTAAATCCATGTTTTTGTCTCAAGGGCGGCGTCTGATCCAGCAGCCAGGGCGGGAGGCGTTTGTGCAGCGCCTCCGTGCGCGAGTAGCTCAGGAACACGCCGTATCGGGCCATGAACATTCGAGCTATGGTTGCAAAATCGGCTCAAGCTGATGCAGGGCCGCAGTCATGCCTGCGCTGTCGCCGCTTTGGATACCGGTAAAGAGCGCGATCCATGAGTCACGGCCGGGGGCGAAGACGGGCGAGGTCGCGAGGTAGTGGAGTGTGCCGGTGAAGTCCCAACCTTTTTGCGGCGATTGTGCCGATTCGACTAATAAGTCCCGCGTTGTTCCCTGGGCGTCGGCCTTTTGTCCCGCACCCCATTGGCAAGCGAACTTGATGACGTTCCGCACCAACAGCAAAGTGACCGGTAAATCCTGATCCTTGATTGCCGCCGCTTGTTGCAGGCACCCGACGAAGTGATCTGCAGTGAGGCTGGCCTCAAGAAAGTCCATTCTGGTTCCGATGGAAGAATCGAGGTGGGTGCGGCGTTCGTCAAGTTCGTATGCCTGTTCAAAACGAAACAGGTAATCGTGGTCAATAGTCGAAAGATGTTCGAACAGATCTTGTTTGTCGGGGTAGACTTCGAGGGCCAGTTCCTGCGCCTCCGCAGCGTCGGAATAGTCCTTCTTGTGCTCTAGAACAATCCCCAGATTGAACTGCGTCCTGGCCCAGTCCTGGGGCAGATCGGCTTTGGTAAAGACCACGAGCGCACTGCGGTACGCCTGCACCGCCTGGTTGAACAACGCAGCGGCCTGGTCCCCGCTGGCACGCATCTCCCTCCTTATCGAGCGCAGTCCCAAGACTGACTTGCGTGTTCGCCCAGTCCTGGGGCAGATCGGCTTTGGTGAATACCTCGAGCGCGCTGCGAAACGCCTGCACCGCCTGATCGAGCAGGGCAACGGCTTTGTCTCCGCTGGCACGCTCGCCTTCCCTTATCAGCGCATTTCCAAGATTGTGTTGCGTGCTGGCCCAGTCCTGGGGCAGATCGGCTTTGGTGCGCACTTCGAGCGCACTCTGAAACGCCTGCACCGCCTGATCGATCAACGCAGCAGCTTGGTCTCCGCTGGCCCGCTCGCCCTCGTCCAAAAGCGCAATCCCGAGATTGCTTTGCGTTGTGGCCCAGATTTGAGGCAGATCGGCTTTCGTGTCGACCTCGAGCGCACTGCGATACGCCTGCACTGCCTGGTCGAACAACGCTGCGGCCTGGTCTCCGCTGGCCCGCTCGCCCTCGTCCCCGAGCGCGTTGCCCAGATTGATTTGCGTCACGGCCCAGTCCTGCGGCAGATCGGCTTTGGTGCGCACTTCGAGCGCACTGCGATACGCCTGCACCGCCTGATTGAACAACGCAGCGGCCTTGTCTGCCACTGGCCCGTTGCGCCCTCGTCCCCGAGCGCCATCCCGAGACCGTCTTGCGTCGTAGCCCAGTCCTGGGGCAGATCCGTCCTGGTGAAGACCAAGAGCGCACTGCGATACGCCTGCACCGACTGATCGAGCAACGCAGCAGCCTTGTCTCCAGGGGCTCTCTCTCCTTCAGCCTTGAGCGCATTCCCGACGCCGTTTTGCGCCACCGCTGCATCCCGGCGATCTCCCAGCGCAGTTTTTTCGCGCGCCAGCGTGGCCAGATCGTCTGCGGACTGAGCGAGCAGGGGCAGGCTTTGGTTCGCGGGCGACACCTCGCCCTCGTGCATCCGTGCTGTCGCCACCGCCCAAAGCGCTTCGCAGCCAAAGCTCGTGAAAGCCCTTGTCGTCCGCGTGTTTCTTGTACTCCGCTTCCATGGCGGTCTCGGCGCTCGCGAGCGCCTGCGTGGCCTGGTGGTACTGCAAATTGAGCTGATATGCGCCCGCGGCCTGTTGGCTGTGGTCCAGGAGCTGCTGCAATGTGGTTCGCTGCTTGTTCAAGAAAGACTGCTGCGCCGCTTGCAGCGCCTTCACCTGCGCTTCCAGAGATTGTTCCTGCGTATCTTCGCTGCTGATCTGCTGGCGGTCGGCGTCGCCGGCTGCATTGAACAGTTGCGCCGCATTCTCATAGTGCTTCAGCGCCAACTCCGCCAGCGCCTTTTGTTCGGCGGTAGTGGCCTGCGCCGATTGCTGCTCGATCCCCTGCGCCCATTGCTGCACCTGCTGATCGACTTGCGCGGAGGAGAATCCGTTGGCCACGGCCCACTCGGCGATCGCTGCGCCCAGATCAGGCTTCTGGCTCTGCGTCGCGGCAGCGTTCTGCTTCAATGTCGAAACCTGCTTTTGCAGAGCGTTCACCTGCACCAGCGTCCGGTGCAGCATGGCTTCAATCTGCGCCGGTCCCAGCAGTGCAGGCGAGCCCTTCGGCAACATGCTCACCGTGATGGTTGCGGGCAGCGCGGCCAATTGGCCGTCGGCAGGCTGATAGATCACCAGGTCTTTGGCACCGTCAATCTCGATGTGCAGTCCGCCACGCTGCGCCACGTCCTGCGAAACAACCAGCCAGGCCTGGCCCTTGGGGTTCGTCACGTCGCGCGATTCGGAAACGCTCACTGAGCCGTCGAGGTAATCCAGCTCCACGCGCACCGTCGGCACCGGCTGGGGAGGTTGGGCGTGCGCATCCACCACGACCACCGCGATGGTCCGCTGGGCCGGAGCCTTTTGCGCCCAGGCCGCGCTCTGGGCGCAACCGAGGCACAGCAGCAAAACCGCCCATGAAGCCTGAGCTTTCAAGCTGATCTCCGGCGCGTCGGGTCCAATTGGATGGGGGAAAACCCTGCTGATTAAGAAGTCTATCCGAAGTCATGGCAAAGCCGCGCTCAAACCCTCCCCGATACGCTATCACCCTGGGCGGCCAAGAATCGGATGTCATCCCGAGCGGAGCGCTTTCGGGGCCCCATGATCGCACTGCGATGATGGGGCAAGCGGAGCCGAGGGACCTGCTTTTCCCCTTCGTCCTGTATCAGGGCATGAGTTCACTCATGCCGAAACCCGCCCGCCCATTTTCAAGAAACACGGAGGGAGCGTGGGCTTCAGCCCCACGAAGTCCCGCCCATTTTTCGCGAAAAAAGTACGCTGCAAAGCCGCGCGCCCGCATTCGGCCCTCGCCTTGTATCAGGGCACGGCTCCAGCCGAGCCGAAAACCGGCCGCCCATTTTGAAGTCAACTGGGCGATAGGGCCTTTCTGAGCGATCTCAGCAGGGCCTCAGCCTCGTCGAGCCGTTTCAGAATTGTTTCGTCCCCTTTTAGCTTCTCCAGTGTGGTCCAGGGAACGCTGCTTCATTGCATCGACTCCGGCCCCTAATTCGCTCGGGGGCTGGTTGCCAGGTTTATTCTCGATTGGGCGGAAGTCGCGAAGCTGCGCCGATTCAGATCGCCAGGATCGCAAAGGAAATCGCGCGTGCTACCGGATCGGGGAGGATGGCCCTGAGCTCGCGAAGTTCCTTGGAGTTAGATATCCGTTTCTCGTTCACCTTTTTGACCACGGCGTCGATCACCGTTGGGGTCAGAAGCTTCTTGCTCACGCCCATGAGCTCGCGCGCCCAAGTAATCGCAGCGCTAGGGTCGCGTAGCGATGTGAACCTCTCCGAGATCTCGAATATCTCGACAAGTTTGTCCAGCTCGCGGACCGTGATGCCAAGGATGTTGGCAGCGCTGGCTCGCCTACCCAAGTCGACCAATCGGTAGGCGACCATCTCCTTCTCCTTGCGTCCAGTCCTTTCGCTGGGCGGTGGATCTGTATCCAGAACGCGGAGCCGCTCATCGTCCGAAAGAGTCTTCTCTGTCACTTCGACGGGATCTGGCGGTACTGTTCGCGGCCTCGGCTGACAAGGATTCGTGAATTTGTCCACCGCCTGTCTCGTCATCGATCCGAACTTCAGCGAGTTCGGGGTGTGGTTCCACAAGGAGAGGCTCGAGGTCCCCTTGTTCGCCTCGATCTGCGCTGGAGTTTGTCATCTTCTTTCGGTCCGAGCCTCGGTTGGTCGGGATTGGGCACCAGTCGTCAAGATCAACCGTGTCGCGGTAGGTGCGCAGGATGGTCCGGTGAGCCGGCGCTCATGTAGCGCGGTGATATTTAATTTGAGGGCATGGGCATTTGGGTAATCATAATCAAGACCCTCGGACAGCGCACTATCATTTTCCGCGGCGCCAATGATCGAGGCTATTCTGTTCGCGAGGTCTGCCTTGGCTTTCTGAATAGCGCGGATGGCTTCGCCCTGGTTCCTCCAGTTGTTCTCGTGCCACTTGATCTCCTTATCCTGGAGCCCGAACAGATGGTCGGCACGCTCGTTGACACGATTAGCAGGTCCGAGCAATGTGCAGAGTTAATGAACTCATAGAGCGCAGCCGTTTTGCTTTCTCGCTCGACGCTACTGAGGCGCAGCGTGTGGAGTTGTATGAGCTGTTGGCGGAGGATCGTCGCGATTGATAAGACTCGCGCGGGGTTGGCGAGAATTACCCCCTCCTGAATATGAATTTGGTATTTTCCCTGCGGGAATTTCTGGGTGGAGAGAACCGCATGCTCTGCCTTCTCCGCCAGCTGGTCGGTCCTGAGTTTGGTGACGTGCTCATACCGGAATTGCTTGTGGTTTTTTGAATCATAGAGGATCGTTCCGCAACTCTCGCCGCGGTCCATGACGATCTGGCGGACGTCAGCACCCGCCACACCCCGAGGGATTCGAGTAATCTTGTCGTCGGGAAACTCGGTCCTCAGCGACTCATAAAGGTCGACCTCGGCGCCCTCTCCAAGTTCTTCAGTGGTCTTCTTTTCCAGAGCTCGCTGCAGCTCGTTGACCTTCGTGGACAGCTTTTGGTTCTCCTCGAACGCCCTGGACTTCTCGGCGTTGACGGCCTGATCCTTTGCTTTCTCCATGATTTCACGTTGCGCGCTAAGGCCTTTCTCCATTTCTGACGCGTGCTGCTCCGCGAGTGCCGAAACCTTTCGTTCCGCTTCGCACGCCCTGGCGTTGGCTTCGGCGGCGGCGGCTTCCTGCGCTACGAGGGCGGCGCGCACGCGCGCTTCAGCCTCCTGCGTCGCTTCTTGGCGAGCGCGCGAAACTTCAGCCGTACCCTCTTCCTTCAGTCTTGCAATTTCAGCCTCTTTTGCCTTCTTCATCTGATCTAGCTGAGTTGCAAGCACTGCCTCTTTTTGAGCGGCCGCTTGTGCACTCCCTTCGGCCGCGGAGATCTGGGCTTGGAGGCTTGCCTCGGTCTTTTTCTGCGCCACCGCCGCAGCCTCAATCCGCTGATTCGCCGCCGCTTCTGCAACGCGCTTGGCGTCGTCGCGGATTTCGGTCTCTCGCTGCTTGGCTTCGGCTTTCGCCGCTTCCAGCGACTTTGCGTTGGCCTCCCGGAGCTCCTTCATTTGCGCTTGCAGATCCGTCCCCGCTTGTTCGGCAGATTTCCGCGCTGAATCCGCCTCTTGTAGTTGCAGGCGCCACTTGGCCGCATTTTCCGCTTGGGTCTTTTCGGACTCGAGCTGCTTTTCGCGGAGGAGCTTCTGGGCGTCTGCTTGGGCCTCCTCGCGCGCCCGTGCCTCTCTCGCCGCGCCCTGCTGGCGCTCCAGTTCGAGGTCAGCCTTCGCCCTGGCGTCCGCCTGCACCTTCTCCGCCGCAAATCGCTGTTCGAGTTGGACCGTAATTGCGAGCGCGCGCTCACGTTCTCTAGCGGCGATTCTCCCGCTGATCTCTTCGACCCTGTCTGGCGGGATTTCTTGCCCGCAGGTGGGGCACGCTTCTAGCGCCAAATGCGGGATCGGTTTGGATAAAGGATGGAGCCGTGCGATCTGAGCGGGTTGAGTGGTCATTTGCTACCTCCAATTCTTAGAAACTATTTATTCCTATTTTCTCCTATTGTCAAGAACTAAGTTTCTTTGCTCGAACGCGCTTGTTGGAGTTCCGCAACCCCCTCCGCGCCGTTTTCCTCGCAAGCCGCACAAAACAATCCACAAATCTCCCCGCCCTTTTGCATATAATTTCCCCCTCCCGGCGCAGAATGAAAACTGCAGCCAATAGCGAATAGCCAATAGCCAGCAGCCAATAGGTGGAGTCCGTTGTTCGTCCGACGGTTCGAGAACCACGAACCACGACCCACGCACCACGGCCCCTCGTCCCGTAACTCATTCAGACGGGAGACTTTAGTCTAACTCATTTGTTTTCAGTTGCTTGCTGGACCCACCTAAACGCTAACCAGCCTGGAATGAGGGCTTTACCTGAAAAGGGTAGGGGGGAGCCCGGGGGGAGTTACCGAAAGATCAACACCCGCCGCAACGCCTTTCGGACCACTGATCACTGACCACTGATCCGTGGCCCTTGGTCCCTGCCTTCTCGCTCCCTTGCTCCCTTGTTCCCTTGCTCCCTGCCTTACTATATGGATAAGGAACACCGATGAAGCATTCGACTGGAACCCGTTGGGCCGTGGCACTGGCCGTTTTTGTCCTCACCGCTGCCAGCTACGCGCAGTGGTCGAACCCGGCCGACGACGTTCCGGCGTATCACGCCTCGGCGCCGCTCAACCTGCATTCCCTGCCGCCGCTGCTGCACGGCGCGCAGCTCACGGGACCCGACTTCCAATATCACTGGCAGGTGCGCGCTTACCAGTTGGCCGCGCAGGTTCCCGGCGTGATCTACCAGTTGCCCTGCAACTGCCGCTGCGACCGCGCCCTGGGCCACACCAGCCTGCACAGTTGCTACGAAAACACGCACTCCACCCAGTGCTCCACTTGCGCCCAGGAAGGCTTTTACGCCTACTACAAAACCAAGGCCGGCTGGACGCCCGCGCAGATTCGCGCCGGCATCGCCAAGCACGACTACGAGTCCATCGACCTGGATAAGCAGTGAGGAGACAGTTCGTAGTTCACAGTTCACAGTGGCGACCCGCAACCGCTGGCTGTGAGCGATGAACTTCGTGCTGTGAACTGTGAACTAAGAACTGTGAACTGCATTCACCGGTTGATTCCCATCCAGTACGGGTAGATGACCGCGCCTAGCCCCGCGGCCATTTGCGTCACCATCGGGCCGGGATCGCCGTAGATTTCGAATCCATCGACTCTGGAGATTGGCACAATTTGGGGCACCAATTGCTGCACGGCCGGGCCCATAAAGTGCGCCTGAATGGCGCTGGCATTCGCATAAGTTTCCACGAGCCGGAACCGCATGCCATCGGCGCTCGCGTACCATTCATAACTCAGCGTGCCTGGCTCCGCCGCGCTCACAGCGGTCATCGCCTGCGCAATTCTCGTAAACTCGGCGAGCTGCGGGCTGCTCACCGCAAAGTGCACCGTCAGCCGAACTACTTGCTCCGCCATCTTCGCCTCCGCTTTCCCTGCCGCTCGAACCGGCATTCTGTCACGCTAACACGCGCGAGCGGGCTTGAAATGAAGATTCAGCGTAGAATTATAAGTAGATGCAGCACGAGCCATTCGGCCCGAGCTCGCACCCAACGGCACTCATCGGTCATCTAAATGAGTGGTCCAAGTCGTGGGGGCGTCACGGTTTCGACGGGATCGATTGCGGCATGGGAGGCATGTCGGGGTGTGGGCACCCGTAATCGCCTGCAAAACTAAAGTTGCCAACGATAATCTGGCACTTGCTGCTTAATTAAATAAGCAGCCGTCTTTCGCGGTTTCGCCTATGGGCTGCGAGTGAGACGTCATTTAGTAGGCTGGCTGAAGCGGCTCGGTCCGGGCGGCTGAAGCGAGACCAATCGGACTAGTTTCCGGCGCATCTTGTCCGTTCTTAAGCGTCGGCGGCGAACTCAATCGAATCGGACACAGCATGGACTCTCCCGGCTGACAGCGATTTCGGACGCGGGTTCGACTCCCGCCGCCTCCACCAGCCTTCGCCCTCTGCGAGAGGGCTACGGCTCGGCTTGCCGCGCCAGAGCCTTGGCGGAGGCGGACATGCCAACCAACCCAATAGTCTGATGGGCTCGAATGTCCGGAAGCGGGCGAAGGCTGTCGCGCCGAAGCGTAAGCGCAGGCGGACCGTGACCTTCCAGGCTCCGCGGCGAATTTCCCTTTGTTACAAAACGGCAGGCGGATGTATCATCCCCGTACGGTCGCCGGGATCCCGCTTTTTCAATCCATGGCCGTAGTGAAGCCGGAATGCGTCAATCCTCTGAGGTTGCCATTGCCGTCATCATCGGAGTGGTCGCCCTTCTGGCGCCGATCCTGATTTCTGTCGAAATCTCCTGGAAAGAGGCCCTGGCTGACGAGCGCTCACTGGCTCTCGGTTATGGCAACGATGTTCTGCGCCGCACGGAAGAGATGGCGCAGCAAATCGGCAGCGGAGCCAAGCTGATCAATCAGGCCCACAATCCGCCTTGCTCCCCCGCGGAAATCCAACTGATGCGCAAGGTCGATGTAGGCTCCAGCTACATTCAAGGCGTTGGGCGCATCGTAGGCGATCACATCGCCTGCACCTCACTGGGAACCACGGATCCCATCACATTGGGACCGCCGACCTTGATCACAGACCACGGAGCAACAGAGCACCTGCATATTACGCTCCCCCTCACGGATCACCCGGTGGACGTCTTTTCGCTGCAAGGCCTCGCCTTTGTTCTCGATCCCGCGCTGCCCCTCGACATTCCTGCCGAGGGCTCCAGCGTTTCCATTGCTATCTTTGTTCCTTCGTCTGCAAATCACGCCATCGTAGCGTCCCGCGGCATGCAGATGCCGCCCGATTGGTTCAAATCCATTCCCAAGGGCAGCAACGCGACGTTTCGCAGCGCGGGGTCCATCGTCACCATCGTCCGCGCCGCCAACATCGATATCGCCGTCATCACTGCCGCGCCTCAGTCCTACGCGGTGAATCGCGCGCGCCATTTCGCGCTCATCTTTGTTCCCCTCGGCCTCCTTTGCGCCATCGGCCTTGCCTGGGCCGTCACTCACATCTCCCGCATGTACCTCTCTCTTCCTTCCGTGCTGCGCGGCGCGGCCAAGCGCAGGGAGTTTTTTATCGAGTATCAGCCCATTGTCGATTTGGAATCGCGACGCTGGATCGGCGCCGAAGCCCTGGTGCGCTGGCAGCGTAACGGGCAACTCGTCCGGCCAGACAACTTCATCCCCGTCGCGGAAGAAAGCGGCGTGATTACTCTCATCACTGCCTGTGTAGCCCGGATCGTCGCCGCCGATCTTCCCGGCTTCCTCAAGATCGACCCCAACTTCCTGGTTGCCATCAATCTTTCGGCGGCGGATCTTCGTTCCGCCAAGACCATCGAACTTCTTAAAGAGTTGCTCCGCGTGAGCCGCGCCCGTCCCGCAAACATCAAGGTCGAAGCCACGGAGCGCGGCTTCCTCCAGGGCGAGGAGGCGCGCACAACTCTCGATGCCATTCATCAGCTCGGCATCGAAATCGCCATCGACGACTTCGGCACCGGCTATTCGAGCCTCTCCTGCTTGCAGACATTGGGCATCGACGCGCTGAAAATCGACAGGTCGTTTGTGGAAAACATTGGCACCGATGGAGCCACCAGCAATGTGGTGCCTCACATCATCAGCATGGCGCATTCGCTCAAGCTGGTCATGGTAGGGGAAGGTGTCGAAACCGAAGCCCAGGCGCAGTTCCTCTCCCGAAGTGGCGTCCACTACGCACAGGGCTGGCTCTTCGGCAGGCCGATGAGCCTTGCCGTGTTCTGCTCCGCCCTGCGGGCTCGTCAGTCTGAGCGCGCTGAAGCCGCTCCGGAAGATGCCTTCACGACGCTGTGAGTTTCGGGCAGACCTCAGGCAGCGACAAACTTCACATTACGGTCACGCGCAGAAACACCACTCCATGAGGCGGCACCGTCACGGTGTACGGATCCTTCATGGCGCCGAGATCCTTCTGTTGCCAGATGTCGCGTACCTTCACAGCGCCATCAAAGCCAAGTTGCCGGAAGTCGACGGTAGCAGATAACGGCGTGGAGAGGCGGTTGAATACTCCCACGGCCTTCGAGCCGCTGGCCAGGGGGCGCGCCCAAATCTCGATGGGGCCTTCTTCGCTAACGCGGTCGCCTTGCTTGCCCAAAGGATCCTGGTCGACCGCGATCACTTCGCGATTGGTCAGCAGTGCGATGGTCTCGGGCGACATGGTCGTCAGATCATTGCCCGCAAGCAGCGGAGCCGCGAGAATCGCCCAGAGGCTCATGTGCGTGCGATACTCTTCGGAGTTCATCCCGCCGTTGCCAACTTCCAACATGTCGGGGTCGTTCCAGTGGCCCGGCCCAGCGAAGCGCGCCAACCCGGCCTGCGCAAATCCAATCTCTTCCATGCGCGCGTAACGATCGGTGATGTCTCCCGTGGTGCGCCACAAGTTGCCGCCCACATCCGCGCCCCAATTCCAAACCGATCCTTCGCCATACTCGCACAGGCTGTAAACGATCGGCCGGCCGGTGGCGTGCAGCGCATCGCGCATCTTCACATAGGCGTCGATCATCATCTGGTGCGCGGCTTCAGGGGTAGCCGCCGTCTTCATCTCCGCGCGCAAGCCGCACAGGTCGTACTTCAGATAATCGATGCCCCACCTGGCATAGGTGTCCGCATCCTGTTGTTCATGTCCCAGGCTGCCTGCGAAGCCCGCACACGTCTTGTCGCCCGGCGAGGAGTAGATGCCCAGCTTCAGTCCTTTGCTGTGCACGTAGTCGGCCAGCGCCTTCATATCCGGAAATTTGCTGTTGGCCTGGATGTTGCCCTGGGCGTCGCGTTCCCCCTCCCAGGTGTCATCAATATTGATATAGGTATACCCGGCATCGCGCATGCCGCTCGACACCATGGCGTCCGCCTGGGCCCGCACTGTTTTGTCGTCGATCATGTGCTTGAAGTGGTTCCAGCTGTTCCACCCCATCGGAGGCGTCAAAGCAACGCCTGCGCCCTGCGCGCGGAGCAGTTGACCACTACCGATGCCGAGAAGAAGAATGAAGGCAAAACATGTTCGCGGAACCCGATCGATCGACATGACACTCTCCGAAAGACGTTTACTGATAACGCCCACGCGTACCTGGCTCTGATGCCGGTTGGTGCGCGTGGACCGAACTCTACGTCAAATTGCGCAGCTTGACGGATTGCTCCGATGCGCCGTTCTTGAATGCAACTGCCGATGCGGCTTTTGACAAATCTCCGCCCTCGACAATGATTCCGTCGTTGCCCTCGCCTTCGAGTTGCAGGAACGTGGAGGATGGGGTGAGAACGCGCGAACCCGTGAGCAGCGCCTGCTTTGAGTCAATGAAGCGCAACACGGATTCGGCCTGCGGGTTGCCTTGCACATTCAAGCCGTAGATCGCCGCGTCTTCTACGTGATCGAAGATCACCGCGGGGCGAAGGTCGGGCGTGGCCACTTCGAAGCGCACGTTCTGCAAGTGTAAGGCCGTGCGCATTGCGCGCATACAAGCCATACGCCGGAATCGGGCCCAGCTCGAAAGTATTCGCCGAAGACTTTGCGGAACATCGCGCAGCGCGGCCTCCTCAGCGGTGCCTCCGCCGCCGAAGGTGAGATGAACGTTGCTGAAGGAGATGTTTTCGAGCACCGCATCGTCGATGGCGTTGAGAACGATCGCGGAATGGATTTCGCCGGGCCGCGCACCCACGCCCAACGTGCCTTCGGAGAGCTGCGCGGGCGCATGAGCGGTCACGGTGCCGTGAATGTTGCTGAAGGAGATGTTGCGCACCACGACGGGCGGCAACACGCGGGCAGGACGCGTCGCTCGCGCGGCGCTGGCCCTTGCCCACGCTGATGCTGATCGGACCGGTGACGTCGTCGAGCACCAGATCGGAAAACGAGATGTTTTCGAACACCGAGCCGGGATCGCCCTGAAACTTCATGGGGCAGCCGTACGACCTCTTTGAGCACGCAATTGGAAATGGCGATGTTCGCCGGCATGGCCGCCGCCAAAACGGAAGACCGACCAGCGCGTGCTGAAGTAGGAATTGGTGACGGTAATGTACTTGCAGGAACCGAACATGGCGCAGGCGTCGTCGCCGCATTTCACGGTGCAGTTGCTCAGGCGACCTGCTCGGCGCTGATGAAATGGAAGCCGTCGTTGTTGCCGTTGACGCGGTTGTGAATGTAGATGCTGTCGAGAAAGATGCGCTGGCTCTCGATGATGCGAATGCTGTGATAAGCGCAATCGAGCAAGCGAAATGTTGCGCACCGCGAAGTTCTCGGACTGATAAACCAGCACGTGGTAGGGACGCTTGTTGCCGCCGATGCCGCTGGGCGGCGCGTGTGCCGCGCACCGCGGAATGAAACTGCGCGCCCTGGCCATCGATCGTGCCCGGGCCCTTCAATCGTGAAGTTCTTCGCGTTCACGGCAAAGAGCAGCGCCCAGTTTCCATCGTTGAGCGTGGTGTCGCCGTGCAGCGGGATCGCGTCGACGGCGTGATACTGCTTGCCGTCGCCGCTGCCCAGCAGCGTGCCGCCCGCGGAGATATGCAGCGTGACGTTGCTCTTCAGCTCCACGGTGCCGATGACGAACGTTCCTGCCGGAACCAGTACCGTTCCTCCACCATCACCGGTGCAGGCGTCGATGGCTGCCTGGAGCGCAGCCGTATCGACTGTGGTCTTGTCGCCCTTGGCGCCGTAGCTGCGAATGTTGTAGACGCGCGCGCCCAGGTCGTCGTTGTTTGGGGAGGGCTTGGCGCGCGCACCTTCCGCCGGTCTCGCATCCAGGATTCCTGCTGCGATCACTGCGCCCGTAGCCGGCAAGGCGAGCTTGCCCAGCCATTCACGACGCGACAGTCGTACGCTTCCGTTTTGCTGCTCATTCAGATTGATCAAGGGTGGTGCTCCTCTCCGCGGTGCGGAGCTAATTGTATCGAAACTGTATGGAGACGGTTCCCCGCCGCCGCCGGCGCGCAATTCGTGGTTGCACGCCGGCGGCATTCGGGAGAGTTGAAGTTAGAAATCGATGCGCAGCGCAAGCTGCATGACACGCGGGCCTCCCAGGCTGCCCGTGTTGGCCGTGCTGCTCAGTTGCCCGAAGACGCTGGATGTTTGAGGGTTGGTAGTCGCGCTTTGTGAGGTTGCGTTGGCGAATGTGGCTCCGCTGTTCACACCATTGAATTCCGTGTGGTTGAAAGTGTTGTAGGTTTCCACACGCAACTGGAGAGTGAACTTGTTCTCGATCGGCATGTTCTTGAAGAGCGCCGTGTCGAAGTTGGTATAGCCAGGCAGGAAGTAATTTACCTTGGGGGCTTCGACTCCGCTGCCGAGCGAATATTGCGTGGCGGCCACGCCGCTGGGGTTCGCCACGGTAGGTACCTGGGCCGCGCTTCCCTGGAGCGGCGGTTCAAAGCAAGATGTATTGAACCACTCGTGGAAGGTGCGGGTGACGTGCGCAACTTTCTTCCATGGAT
This sequence comes from uncultured Acidobacteriota bacterium, assembly GCA_963713675.1. Classification (GTDB taxonomy): domain Bacteria; phylum Acidobacteriota; class Terriglobia; order Terriglobales; family Acidobacteriaceae; genus Telmatobacter. Next base: position 333,072 of record CAVQMV010000030.1, on the reverse strand, counting down.
CGCAGGTTTGGACAATGCGCAGCGAATCGCCTCCGCCGGCCAGGTTCGCTCCGCTGCTGATGGTGAGGCCGGTGGGACTGGTCGGCGGTGCGCCGCTGTAATAGTAGGCAAAGCCGGAGAGCTGCCAGCCGTCGAGCGCCTGCCGGGTGGCGAGATTGTTAAACGCAGATTTGTCGCCAAGGATGCGGCTGCCTCTCGGCAACGCATACAGGTAGTTGATGACCAGCATGTGTTTCAGGTCCCATGAGGCCGGGCCATACTGCCAGGCGCGCATGTTCTGGTAGAGCGGTCCGCCACCATTGTAGCTGTCGATGTAGTCCATGGCCCGTCCGTAGGTGTAGGCGCCGCCGAACTCCAGTCCATTGCGGAAGCGCCGCGTGACGCGCACCTGCAGCGCGTTGTAGTTGGCGGTAAGAGCGTACGTCTGATAGCTGATCGAGCCCAAACCGGGATACGGACGGAAGAAATTGTCGGGCTGAATGGAGCTCGCCGTGCACTGGGCGCTGGAATTGACGGCGGAACAGTACTGATGGTTCAGCGCGAACTCCGCTCCGTAGGGAACTTCGTTGATGGGCAGCGTGTCGGAGGCGTGCTTGGTAAATGCGCCCACATACGCAACGTCGAGCACGATGCCGGCCTTGAGTTGCTGCTGAATGCCCAGGCTGGTTTCCTCTGCATACGGAACTGAGCCGTGGAGAGGAAGCGCGTGACCGATGCCGAAGGGCGAGCTCAGGTTGCCGATGCCGGCAGAGTCAAAGGAGGACATGGAGGTTAAGGCGGCTGGGCCATTGCCTGGAGTCCAGGCGCCAGTGTAGTACTGCGTGGGACCGTTGGTGGTGGGCGCGTTGTTGGTCAGGTCGCCTTCCTGCCCTGAGCGCGCGCGCGTGTTGTAGTACATGCCGAAGCCGGTGCGGATCACCGTAGTGGGAGTCACAGCCCAGGAGAACCCGAAACGCGGCCCCCAGAGAACGCCATTGCCGTAAGTGGTTCCCTCCGGATAACCGGCCGTTTTCGTATACAGAATGCCGTTGTTCTGGTTGCCGGTGCCGGGCACCAGCAGGCCGGCATAGGACTTGGGATAGTAACTGCCGTTGTAGGTTGCCTGCAGCGTTGTGCTGGTGCCGTTAAAGCCATACCCGTAAAGCGCCGGGGCGTTGGTCGAGTTATAGAGACTGGGAACAAAGTTATCGCCGATGGGGAGATTCTGCGCCATGGCATAGGAGTTACGGATGCCTATATCGATCGTCAGGTTATGGCGCGGTTTCCACGTGTCCTGGTAGTACCATTCCAGCCGGTTGGTGAGGGGATCGTAGGTCACCAGCTGCGTGTCCTGGGAGTAGGTGTCAATGACTCCCATGTTGGCGTTGGCATACGCGAAGTTGCTGTCGTTGGGATCGCTGGTGTCTTTGCCAAACTGGAAGTTTCCTACACGGTTGTGGTTGACCTGCCTGTAGATGTCCCTGCTGCCGTCGATGCCCGCGGAGAAGGTGTGGTTGCGCCAGGTTTTTGTCACCTTATCGGTGGCGTTGACCGTACGCACCTGATCGACCATGGGGAAGCGCGAGTCCCAGTTATAGACCGCAGCGTCGGTAACGCCGCTGAAGTTCACCTGGGGATAAAGATTCAGGGGATTGACACCGGAGTAAAGCGAAGGCAGGTCGAAGCCGCTGGTGGAGCCCTCCGTCACCTGCGCCAGCACCGATGGGTCGTAGAGCTGGTGCTCGCTCCAACCCGCGGTGCCAACATTGAATTCGTTCACAAGCGTGGGCGTGATGGTGTAGACGATGTTGTAGACGAAGTTGGGTTGGGTGTTTTCGTAATTGACCCGCATCAACCACGGCAGATCGTTCGCCGGTGAGCTGTAGTCGTTATTGTTCACGGTGGTGAGTTCGCCGCGGAAGAACATGCGCAGGCTCTGCGTCGGCTGGTAGTCGATGCGCGCGAGTTGCTGATTTGTCGGCTTGAAGGCCGAATAGTTGGTCACGTAGTTGTAGTTGTTGCTGCTGACCGCCAGGTTGGTAAACGCATAGGTGTTGTTACTGCCCAGGTTTGCAGCGCCAAGAGTGTTTTTGTACATGGTGGTGAGCAGCGACTGCGTCTGCGCGTCGATGTAGCCGGCAGGAATGATGTTCCCGGGAACGCAGTGCGAATTAGGCGTGCCGTTCACCGGGCAACCACCCGAGATGGTGCTGCTGTTCTGGCCAGGGTAGGCGATGTTGATCAGCGTGGCGGAGGTTTGCGTCGCTGTGCCCTGGTTATAGGTCGCCGAGAAATTACCCTGGGTCTGCAGCAACGTGGGGACGGTGTAATATTTCAGGCCGTCGGGCTGAGTGATGGGCGAATCCTCAATGGAGACGAAGAAGAAGAGCTTGCTCTTGTCGTTGTTGAAATGGTGCGGCCAGAAGATGGGGCCGCCGATGGTGCCGCCCGCCGTGTTGTAGCGATAACGGGGACGAGCGATATAAGTCGACGGCGTCAACCCGTACTTGTCGAAGAAGGTGTTGGCGTTGAGATCTTCATTGCGGAAGTAGTAATAGAGGCCGCCGTGGAACTTGCTGGTGCCGTTCTTGGTCACGTAATTGAATTCGCCGCCGGCTTCGCCGCCGTATTGCGCCGTATAGTTGGATTCGTTGACGCTGACTTCCTGCACGGCGTCGAGATTGATCGGCGTATCCATGTTATCGAGGCCGCGGGTATTGCTGATCGCACCGTCCACCGTGGACATCGAGTACTCGTTGTTGACGCCGTTCACGACCGGAGCGGTGGCCTGGCCCATGCTGGCCATGCCGTAGCTGTTCTCCACCACGCCGGGAATGACCTTGGTCATCGACATCACATCGCGGCCGACAGCGAGCAGATTGTCGGTCTGCTGCGTATCGAGTACGCCCGAGCGCTCCGAGCTTTCCGTCTGCAGCGCTGTAATGTCGGCCTCGATGGTGACCGATTGGGAAACGGTGCCGACCGGCAGAGTGTATTCGCCGGTCGCGAGGTTCTGCAGTGCGTAGAGCACATTGTCGACCTTGCGCACTTCCTTGAACCCCGTGGCGTTAACCACAACGGTGTAGGTGCCCGGCTGCACGTCAGGGAAGATGAAATCGCCTTCCGTGTTGGTGTGCGTGGTCACGATCACGGCCTTGGTCTGCTGATCGATCAGCTTGACCTCGGCGTTGACCACGGCCGCCTTGCTCTGGTCGCTGACGTGTCCGGTGATGGACGCGCTGGTGGTCTGCGCGCTGATCTGGAGAGCGCATGCGCCCAGCAGAAAAGCGATTGCAACTAGCCTCATCATGATTCTCATCGTGAAAATCCTCATTTCCGGAGGTATGTTTGTTCGTGAACCGCGCAGGTGGCGCGTGTCTTTGGTGTCTTTGATTGCGGGGGCTCGAAAGTACACGTATACATCGTCAACAAGAAGCGTCAGGCCGTTGTACCGGTCCTTCAAATTTCCTCCTGCCTTGCCTTGAAACGCTGCCGATCCTGCAAACTGGCTTTCAGGATCAGATGGAATACGTATACATTTGCGGCTGACCCCGACCCCCATGCTGCCCTTTTCGTGCCGCAACGCACTCCGAGTTTCCCCAGCGCACGAACTTTACGCCCCGAAAATGGGCACTGTCAAGAACAAAAACCAGCGCTGCCTCTACTTTCCCGGCACTTGCCCGTTGCGCATTCCTCTTGGTATGCGCTCGCTGCTCCACAACCCGGCAACGCTCAAAGGCCAGCTGCGGCCCCCATTTTCGCGCCCAAACCTCTCAATTTCTGTAATTTGCAGTCGTATACATTTCTGCGCTTTCGGCGCGACAGCCAGGGCCGCTTTCGCGTATTCTCGTGGCGGCCTCCCATGGCGTCGAACAGCCTTGCCTTTCTCATGATTGCGCTCTACCTGGCCACCACCATCGTGGTCGGGTACTCGGTCCGGCGGCACGCCGATACTGCCGCCAAATTCCTCCATGCCCGCGGTTCCCTGCCCGCCATTGTCACCGCGCTTTCCTTCCTGGCTGCGAATTGCGGCGCCCTGGAGATCGTCGGGATCGTCGCCACGAGCGCCAAGTATGGAGCGCTGGCCTTGCATTTCTACTGGATCGGCGCCATCCCCGCCATTGTCACCCTTTCCCTGGTGATGATCCCGGTTTATCTCCGCAGCGGGGCCTTGACGGTGCCGGACTTTATCCGCATGCGCTACAACGATCCCACCCACGTCCTCTGTTGCATTCTTCTTTCCGTCATGATGGTGCTCATTTCCGGCATCAGCCTCTACGCCATTGCCGGCGTTCTGCACCTTTTCTTCGGCTGGAACTTTTCCGCGGTGGCCATTGTGGCCGCGTCGGTGGTGCTTTGCTATGCCTTCGCGGGTGGCCTCAAGGCCACCATCTATAACGAGGTTCTTCAACTCGCGCTCACCATCGCCGGCATCGCTCCCATGGCCGTCGCCGTTTATCGCAACTTCCACGGAATCTCCGGCATCCTGCTGCAACTGCCTTCCACGAAGACCCACATCTGGACCTCGCTGCCGTGGATGCAACCCAAGACCGCGACCATGGATGTCGTCGGCGTGGTGTTTGGACTGGGCTTTGTTCTTAGCTTCGGCTATTGGTGCACTGACTTTGTGTTGATCCAGCGCGCGCTCGCCGCCCGCACCGCCGAGGGCGCCGTGCGCACGCCCTTGCTTGCGGCGCTTGCCAAGCTGGTGTTTCCCTGGCTGGTCGTGTTTCCTGGCATGGCCGCCGCGACGTTTTTCTTTCAGGGCCCGCATCCGCGTTTCGACTACGCGCTTCCCCTGCTTATGCAGCACTATTACGGCTGGGCTCTCATGGGACTGGGGGTCTCAGCAATTCTTGCCAGCCTGATGTCGGGCCTGGCCGGAAACATTATCGCCTTTTCCACGCTCTGGACGCACGACCTCTATCAAACCCATCTTCGAAAACACGAATCCGATGCCCACTACCTGAAAATGGGCAGGACCTTCACCGCCATGGCCGCGTGCCTCAGCGTCGCGACTGCCTACATTGTGCTCTTTTACAACAACCTGATGGACTATCTGCAGCTGATCTTCTCGCTGTTTAACGCGCCTCTTTTTGCCGTGTTTCTTTTTGGCATGTTTACCCGATGGGCCACGCCGACCGCCGGATTCTGGGGACTTCTCTGCGGCGCGATCGCGGCCAGCGCGCACAGTTTCGCCATCCACAGTGGAATCATTGTCTACGGCAGTCAATTGTCAGGAGATTTCTATGGAGCTATCTTCGGATGGATTGTGGCGGCCGCGGTGACTGCGACAGTGAGCCTTTTCACGGCGCGAAAACCCGCGGGGGAACTCGACAGAGTCACTTATTCTTCGGGTTGCGTGCCGCGTCAGCGCATCTCGCCGGTCACGTGGGGCCTGGTTGCTGTGATCCTTGCGCTCTTTCTGCTGTTGAACTTCATCTTCCGCTAGATGCCTTGCGCTTTGCAGCGGACCGGGATGAAGCGGCCTTCTTTTTCGCCGGGCCTGTCGACTCCCTGATGACCAGCGAGGTTTGCACCTTGTATTGTTTGCCGCTGCGGCGCGGGGAGTTGGCCAGCATCTCAAGCGCGTTCACAAACGTCTTTGCCAGTTCGTGGCGAGATAAACGCAACGTCGTAAGGGGCGGATACACGATATCGCTGAGTTCAATGTCGTCGAAACCGACGATCGAGATGTCCCCCGGAACCGAGAGCCCCCGCTTGTGAATCACGCGCAGCGCTCCGATGGCAGTCAGATCGTTGGCCGCGATGATCGCAGTGGGCCGAGCTGGCAATTGCAACAATTCGGCCATCGCGCTTTCGCCGCCGCTGATGCGATAGTTTCCCTCACGCAGGAACTGCGGCTCAGCCGGCAATCCCACACTGCCCATCGCCAGCAGGAAAGAGTGCAAACGGTGATCCGAAATGGTGGGCCCGGCCGATCCGCCAATGTATCCGATCTTCCGGTGACCCAGCTTGTAAAGGTGTTTCACCGCTTCGCGCATGCCGCTGGTGCTATCCACGCACACATCGCTCAACCCGTCGCCCACCACGCGCCGGTCCATCGTCACCAGCGGCACGCGGTTGTTCATCACCGATTCAATGGGAACCGTCTCGATCTCCGAAGCCAGAAGCGCAATGCCCTCCACCTGGCTCACCAGCATGCGGTGAATCGTCTTCGTCATGCGCAGCGATTGCGATTCTGTAGTCGCCACCAGCATGTTGTAATTCGTGGCCGCGATAATCCCCTCGAAGCTCTGGATGAACTCCGGGAAAAATGGGTTGGTAATGTCAGGAACGATGAGACCGTAGGTATTGCTTCGGCCGTACTTCAACGTCGTCGCGCTGCCGTTGGGGATGAACTTCAGCTCGTCGATGACGCGCTGCACGCGCTCGGCTGTCGCCGGCCGCACCGAACTCAAGCCGTTAATCACGCGCGAAACGGTCGCGCTTGAAACTCCAGCTATTCTCGCAATGTCGCGCATGTCCATCGCATTGAGCGGTCGATTGACACACCCTTTCGTTTCGTTGGCAGCCTTGTACCTCAATAGTATACGTATACTGGCCGCAACCCCGCTCGGAAATCCCATTCCAGGGTGAGCTAACACCCTGCGCATGCGCCCGTCGACTATTTTGCTCCCCCATCGATCGTTTAGGCAATGGTCAACAATTCGTCCTGCGCCGGGTCGAGCTCGATGCTCACGTCCTTGTACTCATCGAACAGCCCCGCATTATGCATCTGCCACGCGATCGGTCCTGCTTTGCCCGCCGCCGGATCCTTGAAATCAAGAACCTCGATCGCTTTGCTTCCCGGCGGCTGCGCGACGGCCATGCGCGCGGTTCCTTTGGTTGCATCGGCAAGAATCTCCACACGGCTCCACGCATGAACATCGAACGTCGTCTTCGTCACCGTGGTGAACTCGGGTCCGCCGGCGGTGTTCTTCCCCGGACGATAATCCCAGTGGCCGCCATTGGGAACCTGGAACTGAATGCCGCCCAACGCATCCAGCGGCTTCTCATCTCCCTGTGGCTGCGTGCAAAAAATCAGCACGCACGCCTGGTGGTCGGGCTTGCCGGAAACATGGCGCATGGTAAACACCAGACGAAAGCGGCTGAAGTCTTTTTCCGTGTAAATCACGCCACGCCCCGTGCCTTTGCTCGCCATCGCTCCGTCGCGCGCCTCCCAGCCGGCCGTAGCGGACTGCGCAATCTCCGCTGGATAGGCGTCTTCAAGCAGCAGTTTGTTCAGCCGCGCCAGTTGCTGGCCTTGCGGATTCTCCTTCGCCAGTTTGCGCGTCTCCGGTCGCAGAGCAATCCCGGCGAATCGACCCTTTGCGTAGATCGACGGCCCCGCGATAATCTGATTCAGATCCTTCACCAGCGCGGAAAGCGTAGCTTTTGCGCTGGGATCGGAAGCAGCATACGTACCCAGGCTCGCTCTCACCGCTTCATCCAATTGCCCACGCAGAAAAACGCTGATTCCATCGGCGCCGTCGGCCAGTTGATGTACGAACCCAGTCTGATCGATGATCTGGCTTGCGGAGAGCGACGCAGCGTCGTTCTCAACTTGCAGCCATCCCTTGAGTGTCTTTCCGTCGAAGAGCCGCATCCTCCTCCCGTCTAGGGATCTTGCGTTGATCTTCGAGGCCATCGCGCAGCCGGCAGCCGTCATTGCGGCCAGCCGCACAAAACCTCTCCGGCTCAACGGATTACTTCTGCTTTTTGTCACGGAGCCCCCTCTTCAATCGGCCGCTTGCAACCGCGCGGAGTGCTTTTTTTGCTTGACGATTGCTGCAAATTGCCGGTCGATTGGATACGAATACATCCCGCGGGCCTGGTGCTTCAAGAAGAATCTCGACCCGTGGGGCAAACGTTGAGTAATTACTTGCTAAGGCGGCGCGTGACGGAATCTGGACTACGCTTGGCCCTGAGCGACGGAGAAATTTCGGGCTCCTGCGCATTCTGCCCCGGCAGTTGGTCGAGGAGGACCACATTCAGCAGCGACTTGTGCACTTGAATGCGGCCGTCGTAATGGATGAAGCCCAGCTTGCGGAAGCGGTTCATGAAATAACTGACGCGCGACCGCGTGGTGCCGATCATTTCGGCGAGAGTCTCCTGCGAGATTTTGGGAATCAACGGTTCCGGTTCCCCCGGCCGGCCAAACTCCGCCATCAACAGCAGAATGCGCGCCAGGCGCTTTTCGCTGGAATTGAAAAGTTGGTCCACCAGATCGGCCTGGATGCGCATGCTGCGGTCCAGCAGGAATTTCAGGAACAGGTCGGAGAAATCACGCTCCTCGTGTATAACGCGGACCATTTCCTCCCGGCTTATCTTGAGCGCGGTGCAGGCGACAAGCGCGGTGGCTGTAGACAATCGCTGCCCAGGCACCGCGGCCAGCGCCCCCTCTCCCACAAAGTCGCCCTCAGAGAGGATCGCAATCGTGGCTTCCTTGCCGACCTTCGAGACGACCGTGACCTTTGCCCGGCCCTTTTGAAGATAGAAGACGGAATCGGCCGGATCTCCCTGCGAATAAAACGTTTCCTTGGGCGCCAGTTGGACGATTCTTCGCCCCAGCCCGGCGCTCATCAGAAAGGCGGCTGCATCGAACGTCAGTTCTTCAAGCGTAATCATCGATCAGTCCTCCTTCCGAATGCGGGATTCGCTTGTGACTTTGCGGGAAATACGCGAACCCATCCTGCCCCAAATCTGAGTTCCACTCGAGCGGCCAGTCTGGAGAAAGCGAAACGTACAGGAGGTATCCTATCCCGCAAACTGCTCATCCTAATGAACATCTACTGTGTTCGGTTGACGGCACACTCTTAGCGGGAGTTTAGCACAAGATTCAACCCCCGGCTGTCGTGCAGTCTGTTCAATTTTGCTCACTTTTTGGGGTATTTTTCAAGACCCGCGAAATTGCGCAGTCCGTCGCAGGGCGCCCCCTCCGACATGGATAAACAGTCCGGCATCCATCGAGAGAGTCCTATTGCTCAGACACCGGCGGTCAAGGCCTCTAACGTGAGAGTTACCTTGTGCGCCTCAGTGCGCGGAGATCATATGACACTGCGCATGGGTAGAAAAGGTGGAATCTGATGAAGAAATTCATGACGTTAGTGGCATTGTTCGGTCTGGGCGTGGCAAGCATCGCCACGGCGGAGACTCGCGAAGAAGTGCAGAACCGGCTCGACAATGCAACGCTGGTGCTGCACCAGGTTATGTCCGCGCCGGATAAAGGCATTCCGGAAGAAGTACTGGAGCATGCGCAGTGCATCGCTATCGTTCCCCACATGATCAAGGCCGGCTTTGTGCTGGGCGGCGAGAACGGCAAGGGCATAGCCACCTGCCGCACCGCGAACGGCTGGAGCGCGCCAGCGTTCTTTGCCATCACCGGTGGAAGCTGGGGATTGCAGATCGGCGTCGAAGGCGTGGATCTGGTCATGATCTTCCAGGGCGACAAAGGCATGCAGCGGCTGGAAAACGCCAAGTTCCAGCTTGGAGCTGACGCCTCAGTAGCAGCCGGACCGGTAGGACGCCATGCCACGGCCGATACCGACTGGAAGCTGAATGTCGAAGTCCTGACTTACTCGCGCGCCAAAGGCGCATTCGCCGGACTCACTCTGACCGGCGCCGATGTTCGTCGCGACGATAGCTCGATGGATGCGTTTTATGGACATGACGTCTCGACACGCAGCGTGCTGCACGGCGAAGTGGCGACGCCGGCATCGGCCGAGCGGTTTATCGATGCCGTCAGAGAAGCCAAGGCGCAAGCCATCGCTTCGAACTAACCAGCAATAGCGAATGCTGCATCCAATCGCTGTAAATGCGTTGTGTGCGCCTGAGTCGGGTTTCCCCTCTCAGGCGTCCGCAACCGAGAGAGGTGTGTCTTAAATGCTTTGGACAATCTTCGTTATCCTTCTGGTTTTGTGGCTTCTGGGTTTCACGCTTCACATCGCCGGTGGCCTGATTCACATTCTGCTGGTCGTCGCTCTCGTCGTCCTGGTCATCAACCTGGTCTCTGGTCGCCGCGGCGTTTTATGAAGTGGCCTGCGCGCCGGGAGCGTTAGCCGGCGCCGGCGTCCAAGAGAATCACTAGCATGAAAGTTCAGCCCTCCCCCCGGGATCTGATCTTTTTTATACAGTCTTTAGTCTGCGTGGCGGCGTAATCTTATGGTGAAGCAGTGCGCCGGCCCGAACGCAGTCGTATTGGCTCGCGATGCACTCGAATCAGTCACCGAGCCAACCCTCTCCAAGCACGTCGGCCGCCCTCCTTCCTGGAAAGGTCGCCGATGAACGCCTTGCTGATCTACCCTGAGTTCCCTGAAACCTTCTGGAGCTTTAAACACGCGCTCAAGTTCCTGGGCAAGCGGGCGGCGCAGCCTCCGCTGGGCCTGATGACGGTTGCTGCGCTGTTACCCGGCGCCTGGAAGAAGCGGCTGGTCGACACCAACGTGGAGCTTCTGCGCGACCGCGACCTGGCCTGGGCGGACGTGGTGATGTTGAGCGGGATGCATATTCAGTGCGAGTCTCTGCTGGCCATTGTGGAGCGTTGCCGGGTGCGTGGGCTGCGCACTGTGGTGGGCGGGCCCATTGCCAGCAGCGTGCTGGCGGTCGAGCTCAAGGCGGACCACGTGGTGATCGGCGAGGCGGAAAGCCTGATTGCCGATCTGGCGCGAGAGCTGGAACATGGGACGGCCAGGCCTGTGTATCAAGCCGACGAGCGGCCTGAGATGTCGACGAGCCCGCTGCCCGACCTCAGCCTGATCAAGATGAAGCGCTACTCGACCATGACCGTGCAGTACTCGCGCGGCTGCCCCTTTAACTGCGAGTTCTGCGACATTATCGAGATCTACGGACGGCGTCCGCGCACCAAAGCCGTGGCCCAGGTGCTGGCCGAGTTGGACCAGTTGCGCGCCGCGGGCTGGCGCGACTCCGTGTTTATCGTGGACGACAATTTTATCGGCAACAAGATGCGCGCCAAGGAGCTGCTGCGGGCCATGGCGGAGTGGCGCTCGCAGAACGGCGCGGTTTTTGACTTCATCACTGAAGCCTCATTGAACCTTGCCGACGACACGGAGTTGATGCAGTTGATGAAGGACGCGGGCTTCAAATCCGTCTTCCTGGGCATTGAGACACCGGACGAATCGGGCCTGATTGCCAGCAACAAGCTGCAGAATACGCGGCGCAGTTTGCTCGAGAGCGTGGCCAAGATCCAGAGCTACGGCATCGAGGTGATGGGTGGCTTCATCCTGGGCTTCGACACCGATAAGGAAGACATCTTCGACCGCATGGTCGAATTCATCCAGAAGAGCGGCATCCCCATCGCCATGGTGGGGCTGCTTCAGGCCATGCCGGGAACGCAGCTCTTCCGGCGGTTGCGGCGCGAGGGCAGGATTGTGGACGCAGGCGGCGGCAACAATACCTTTTGCGATCGGCTCAACTTCTTGCCTCGCATGGATTCGGCCAAGCTGGTCGAGGGCTATCGCGAAGTGATGAAGAGGATTTACAACTGCGAAGCTTACTACGAGCGCGTCAAGCTCTATCTGAACCGCGCCCACCCCAAGCCGGCTGCAGGAGACCGTGCCAGGAGACAGCCTACGGGGCAATCCGAACCTTGGATGACGCGGGCCAACCTGCGCGCGCTGGTCAACTCTATCGTGCGCCAGGGCGTTCTCGGGCGGCACCAGTGGAGCTACTGGAAGTTTCTTGCGTCTGCTGCGACCAGGTATCGCCGTTGCTTCGGCGCGGCCATGACCCTGGCAGTCATGGGTTATCACTTCCAGGTGATGACGCGAAAGCTGTCGAAGGCGATCGATGCTGCGGCCGCTTCTGCTGAGGCTGGAGAAACGCTGCTGCGTGAAGCAGGCAGACCGCCCGTCTAGGGCCTGCCCTCCGCGCTCATTCCGCGAGGATAACCCACTTCATTTCGCACCGCGCGCCCGAAAATGTCACCATCAACGAAAAGCGGCGGAGCTGGTATGCTCCGCCGCTTATTGTCGAAACTGCTGTTTGGAACAGCAGTTACAGATTAATGTTTGCCACCTTCATGTCCACCACCACCACCATCATGCGACCCGCCGCCACTAGGAGCCGCGTGCGAAGCCGGAGCTGCGTGCGAAGCTGGCGCTGCGTGTGAAGCTGGCGCTGCGTGCGAAGCCGGCGCAGAGTGTGATGCCGGAGCGCTGGTGCGCGTCGCTTGAACGTGACCCGCGCTGGGACGCGCCCCGCCGCCGCCGCCACTGCCGCGTGCAAAATTGCTGCGATTGGCCGCCGCACCGCCGCCGCCGCGATAGCTGCCACCGCCCCCCTCAGTGAAGCGATGGCCGCCCCAGCCGTGGCCGTAGCCCCACCCGGCCCATGGGCCCATGCCCAGGAAGATGCCGTTGTAGAAGTACCCCGGCCCGTAGTAGCCATAGGGCGAGCAGGCGTAGGGCGCATAGTCGTAGTAGCCGTACGCGCAGCTTGGTTGGATGCCGAGGTTGATCACAACCTGCGCCTTAGCCGCTGGCATCAACGCCAGGCCGGCGAGGAGTGCCGTTGTACCGAAGAAAACCTTGATTCCACGCATGTGAGACCCCCCTTAAGGTGTCTGCTTTTAGAGTGGGATGCTTTGGTGCCGTCAGGATGAACCCGGCAACAGCAGCCTACATAAGGGGTTGGGTCCGCACATGAATTTCCCGCCACTTGATCAGGTCCATCATGGATCTGCCCTTACGTTCCTCACTCTAGCCGCCTGCATCGCAGCGGTCTGAGCAATAGGGACCATGCCCGCCGAAACGGCGGCCGGCACGCAAGGTCTTGTAGGCGTATGCTTGAGGTAGCAACCCGTTTCTCCCTTCTCGCCTTCGGCACTCCAGGTTTCGCTCCAGACGAGCATCTTTCAGGCACGCAACCAATCCACTGGAGCGGCCATGAGCCTCATCAAACAAAGCGAAGCAGAAAACAACCTGTCCCCGCAAATCTGTTCGAAGATCCATTTGTGCGCGCCTGTGAGCCAGCCCGATGCAACCGGCTACTCCGTGCCTGAAATGGAAGCAGGCAAAGCCGATCTGCCGAATTTTGTCCAGGATTTCGTCGCGGAACATTCATCGTCTGACGCAGCAGCCAAGCCGGGAGATCCTGTGCCCGGTTCCTTCCGCCCTGAGGCGCCCAAAGTCTCGAAAAGCGCTCAAGCTTGAATCCGCATTCAGTTTTCCTGCGCAACCAGTGCGTCCTTCCCGACCGGTTGGATCCGCTGCGCGAGCCCTGCGGGGAACACTGGACCCTTGTGGTAGAGATCACGGCGTCGATTTTCGACACCATGATCCGCCAGATGGGCTGGCACTTTCTTTGGGTGCACCGCCCCTGCATAGGAAAAGGATTCGGGTTCACAAAGGAAGCTGCGACGCAGCGAGCTTTAGCGAAGGCCCTGAACGGAGTGGCGCGCCGATTCAACGCCTCCGAACTGATTGAAGTTGGGGCGCGGAAATATTTAGGCCTGCACACCGCCAAAGTCACCTTGCAACCCCGCCAGGTCCAGCAATACACGTGGCTTGAAATTGCAGAGGAATGGCATCAGTTGGCAGTGCCCTTTCGATAAGCCCGCAACCAGCCTCATCCATGTCTATTCGGATCGCTGGGCGAGTTTCGAACCTGGCAGCAAAGCGGGGCCCTTGCATTCGGCGAGTGGATGCCTCTTATTGAACAGACTGGTTCTGGAGTGAAAGCGTACAACAGCCACACGGTGAGCCACGCGCCACCCATCCGCGCCAACGCGAGCGCGGCGTATCTCAAGCGCAAATCGATTGCCGAATGAAAAGAGGCTAGAATGACCTTCCCCGAAACGAAATCTTCCGTGGTACAGGCTCGAAATACCGATACGCCCGATTCTTTGCTCGTCGCATTGGAAGCCAGCCGCCTGCCTTTGCCTACGCGCATTGCATTTGTGGGGAATTATCTGCCGCGCGAGTGTGGCATTGCCACGTTCACGACCGACCTGTGCACCGCGCTCGCGACCGAATATGGTGAAGAACGCCTGTTCGCTATCCCCGTCAACGATCCCGATTCCAGCTACGATTATCCGCAACAAGTACGCCTGGAACTGACGCAGGAGGACATTGCCTCCTATGAGCGGGCCGCCGATTTCCTTAACTTCAATAGCAACGACCTGGTCTGCCTGCAACATGAATACGGCATTTACGGCGGAGCCGCGGGCCGCAACATTCTGGTTTTGCTGCGCAGGCTGAAGATGCCGCTGGTCACTACCCTGCACACGGTTTTGCGCCAGCCGGACGCAAATCAACGCATCGTGCTCGAAGAGATCGCACAGCTCTCCGATCGCCTGGTGGTCATGAGCGAACTTGCAGCGCAACTGCTGCGCGAGGTGTATGCGGTTCCGGCGGGAAAGATCGATGTAATCCCGCACGGCGTGCCCGACATGCCTTTCATGGATCCCAACTACTTCAAGGATAAGTTTGGTACCGAAGGCAAATCCGTTTTGCTTACCTTCGGCTTGCTCTCTCCAAACAAGGGCATTGAAAACGTGATTCGCGCGTTGCCGGCAATTCTGGCCCGGCATCCGAACGTCACGTATATCGTCTCCGGAGTGACCCACCCCCATATTCGCCGGCGCGAAGGCGAGCGCTACCGCGAAGAGTTGCAGGCGCTGGCCGCAGAACTTGGTGTTTCTTCCAATTTGATTCTGAATAATCGCTTTGTGAGCAATGAAGAGCTTGTAGAGCACGTAGGTGCGGCTGACATTTACATCACGCCCTATCGGCAGGAGGCGCAGGTCGTCTCCGGCACACTGGCCATCGCGCTGGGAGCAGGCAAAGCAATCGTCTCCACGCCTTACTGGCACGCCAAGGAGTTGCTCGCCGACAAGCGAGGCGTGATTGTTCCCTTCGAGAATCCGGAAGCCATCGCAGAAGCGGTCCTGGCATTGCTGGAAAATGATGCGGAGCGCCATGCCATGCGCAAACGCGCCTATCTCTACTCTCGCGGAACCACATGGCCGAAGACGGCGCGGGCCTATATGGCGACCTTTCAGCGGGCACGCTTCGAGCGCTCGTTGCAGCCAAGGGCTGCCCAACCGGACGATGCCGCGCTCAGCTTGATTGAGCCGGTCGAATACCTGCCGGTCCTGAACACCGATCATCTGTGCGCCATGACCGACGACACAGGCATGTTGCAGCACGCCATCTTCTCGTTGCCCTACACCCAAGAGGGCTATACCACCGACGACAACGCGCGGGCACTCATCGTGACCACTCTTCTGGATAAGAGCGACGGGCCCGAACACTGCGGGGACCATCTCAACCTTTCTCGTCGCTACCTGGCTTTTCTCTGGCTCGCATTTCATCCTGGCACCGGACGCTTCAGGAACTTCCTAGGCTACGACCGCAAATGGTTGGAAAAAGTTGGTTCAGAAGACAGCCATGGACGCGCGCTGTGGTCCCTGGGATCGGTACTCGGCCAATCGCAGATTGCGGGATTGCGAGGAGCGGCAGGAAGACTTTTTGAGGCTGCCGCGCCTGCCGTTTTGACGTTCAGCAGTCCGCGGGCATGGGCATTCAGCGTTCTCGGTTTGCAAGCCTATCTCGACTGGTTCCCCGGCGACAGGGCCATCCAGGGCATTCGCAACACGCTCGCCAATCGCCTGCTGGATATTTACGAACGCAGCCACTCCGAAACCTGGCATTGGTTCGAGAAGAGTCTTTCGTACTCCAATGCGCGGCTGTCGCAAGCGCTCATCCTGGCCGGTGGACGTAGCAAGAACAGGAAGATGTTCGACGCGGGACTCAAGTCGCTCGCGTGGCTTGTCGCCGCTCAGCACTGCGGTGATCCGGAGATCTTTGTGCCCATCGGCTCCAGCCGATGCTACACCGAGGGCGGGGAGAAGCCACGCTTCGATCAGCAGCCCGTTGAAGCCTGCGCCACCATCTCTGCTTGCCTTGAGGCATACAGGCTCACGCGCGAAGAGCGCTGGAGTGACGAAGCCCATTGCGCCTTCCGTTGGTTTCTGGGCAAGAACGACCTGCAGGTACCTCTTTACGATGCCACAACCGGCGGATGCAAAGACGGACTGCATCCCGACCGCGTCAATGAAAATCAGGGAGCGGAATCAACGCTTTCGTTCCTGATGGCGCTCCTGGAAATGCAGCGAGCGAAAGTGACCCACGCAGAAGAAACCCACCAGGAAATGAGTATCTCTCTTTGAATCCACCAATTGATTCCGCGGTTTTGCCCCAGGCCAGCGCATTCGAACAGGCGAAGCCGGAGCCATGCACTGACCTTCCTTTGCTCACGCGTTACTCCGACAATCCGATACTCAGCGGGCACGATTGGCCCTATGCCGTGAACAGCGTCTTCAACCCGGCAGCCGTGCTCCTGCCAGACCGGGACACCTTGTTGCTTTGCCGCGTAGAAGATCGCAGCGGCCTGTCGCACTTGTGCGCGGCACGTTCGGCAAATGGAATCAACGGATGGCGTATTGATGCGCAGCCCACGCTGATGGCCAATCCGATTGAATACCCTGAAGAGGTTTGGGGCATCGAAGATCCACGCATCACCTGGGTCCCGGAACTCGAGCAATTTGCCGTGGCGTACACTTCCTTCGCGCGCGGCGGCCCGGGAGTTTCTCTCGCGCTCACCAGGGACTTCCGAAGTTTTGAGCGTTTCGGCGTCATCATGCCGCCCGAAGACAAGGATGCCGCGCTGCTACCGCGAAGAATCAACGGCTACTGGGCGATGATTCACCGTCCCATGACGGCCACCGGCGCCCATATGTGGATTTCCTACTCTCCCGACCTGCGGCATTGGGGCAGTCACAAAGTCATCCTTCAGGCGCGGCGCGGCGGATGGTGGGATGCAAACAAGATTGGCCTGTGCTCTCCGCCCATCGAAACGCCGGAGGGCTGGCTGATGATCTACCACGGCGTGCGGGTAACGGCCTCGGGAAGCATCTATCGCCTCGGCCTGGCGCTCTTCGACCTTGAGCATCCTGAGATCTGCCTCAAACGAGGGAACTCGTGGATTTTTGGTCCAGACGCTCCTTACGAGCGAGTTGGAGATGTTCGGGACGTCGTGTTTCCCTGCGGCCAAACCATTGGCGCGGACGGCGATACCATCAACCTCTATTACGGAGCAGCTGATTCCAGCGTGGCTTTGGCCACGGGCAGCATCCGTTGTTTTCTCACCTGGCTCGACGCGAATTCCAGCGCGGGAGACGGAACCAATCAGTGATGCCTGCCATCCTTACTTTGAAAGGGGATCTCCGATGACCGCAGAAGCTATGACGTGGCCGCTTTGGCTGCCGAGGGTGCTTTGGTTACGGCGAAAGTGCCCTCGCTGCAAATCGGTTGAGTTCAAACCCGCCGAGCTGCGCCCTTACGATGCGCTTCTTGGCTTGTTCTTCCTCCGCCCGGTGCGCTGCAAGTTTTGCTGGCGGCGGTACTACTGGATATCCCTGCGAGGCGCGGAGTGAGCATTCTGGTATACGACTCCGGTCCCACCTCGAATGATCTTCTGGAAAGCAGGGTCGTGGAAAACAACTCGAGAGCGCTGAGCAGTCTGGTTGCTGCTCAAAATGCGGGACCCGTGCCGAGCATCGAAATTGCGGCGGCCGTCAGTGCGGGAATAATATAGACGCTTAAGGCTGGCGGCCGCAGGCCGCGCCTGCTCCATGCGACAGTCGGGGAGAGAGGGTTTGAACCTACGGCGTCCTGGTCCAAAACCAAATGAAATTCAAAGTCTAAGCGCTTCATCTGACGCCGCTCAGGAACAAAATACCGAACTTTCTCTCGTCCTCAAAGGTACCGAGGTTGTACCGTGAATACAGAACAGGTGACTGCCGGACTCGCTAGCGCGTCTGTTTTGCAGGTATCTGCCGATTGCGGTTGGTTTTGTGTCCTGATGACTTTTCGAAGTCAGAAATGGTTATTTCGGCGCCTCAATCATTGATTTCCATGTTTTGGTCATGAGGTGAATAATGGCACTCGTTACTGTTGACAAAGCAGCTGAATTGACTCGTCGCATTCGCAGCCGCGAGGCTCGTATCGGTATTGTCGGGATGGGCTACGTCGGTCTGCCGCTAACCTTGTTGTTCAGCGAAGAGCGCTTCCGGGTTACCGGATTCGACATCGATGCCCGCAAGGTTGACACGCTGAACCAGGGTGGCTCCTACATTGTTCGCATCCCGACCACCGAGGTGCAGCTGGCTCGTGAGAATGGCTTCACGGCGACCACTGACTACGCGCAGATCGCCGAGATGGATGTCGTCATCATTTGCGTGCCGACTCCGCTGAACGAGAACCACGAGCCGGACCTGAGCTATGTCACCGGAACCGTGAAGAGTATCGCGCCGCACGTCCACGACGGGCAACTTATCGTGCTGGAAAGCACAACTTACCCGGGTACGACGGAGGAAATTGTCGTTCCTATCCTGGAGAATGGAAATCGATCCGGATTGCGAGTAGCGAGGGACGCAGAAAGCTCAGGCATCTATATTGCTTTCTCTCCGGAACGCGAGGACCCTGGCAACGACACGACTGCGCGCCGCGATATCCCGAAAGTAGTCGGTGGATGCGGTCCCATCGCGCGTGACCTGACGGCTGCCCTTTATGGCTCCATCTTTAACCGCACGGTGCCGGTCTCTTCGCCTGCAACCGCGGAAATGACGAAACTCCTCGAGAACATCTACCGCTGCGTCAACATTGCTCTCGTCAACGAGCTCAAGCAGCTTTGCATGAGGATGAATATCGATCTGTTTGAAGTGATCGATGCCGCCAAAACGAAGCCCTTTGGATTCCAGGCCTTCTATCCAGGGCCTGGACTTGGCGGACATTGTATTCCGATTGATCCGTTCTACCTCTCATGGAAAGCGAAAGAATTTGACTTCCACACACGCTTCATTGAGCTTGCGGGGCAGATCAACGAGAACATGCCAAACTTCGTTGTCGATCAAGTCATCGAAGCCATGAATCAGCAGGGCAAGGCGCTCCGTGGCGCCCGCATCCTCATCCTCGGTATGGCCTACAAGCGGGACATTGACGATCTGCGCGAATCCCCGGCGCTCACCATCATCGAGCTGCTGCAGAAACGCGGAGCGCGTGTCGAATACAACGATCCCTTCTTCCCGACGGTTGGCAAAGGCCGTAAATACGACCTGAATATGACCAGCACACCGCTGGAGACGATTCCCGAATTCGATTGTGTTGTGATCGTCACCGATCACTCGCAGTATGACTATCGCGCAATTGTCGATCAGGCAAAGTTGGTGGTCGACACGCGCAATGCAACCAAGGGAATCGTGGCGGCGAATGTTTTCAGGTGCTAGATCGCGGGCTCCCGCCGTCCTGTCTGAGCCAACATGCTTTGATGAATCTCCAAATTACCCGCTCCCATTGGTGCTACCGGTATTCGGATGCCCGTTTATAGCTTTAACCCGATGACAGATCGCCGCTGGGATGCACTGCTCGCATCCCATCCGCGATCGAGCGTGTTTCACCGTAGAGAATGGTTGCAGACGCTGGTCGATACCTACGGCTATCAGCCGATTGCAATCACGAGTGCAGAGCCCGGGAAGCCTCTCTCCGATGGGATTGTTTTCTGCGAGGTCGAAAGTTGGATCACCGGTAAGCGGCTGGTATCGCTTCCATTTTCAGACCATTCCGAGCCGATGCTGAGCGAAGCAAGCTGCGACCATGAGTTCGTGGAATGGCTCGTCAATGCAACAAAGAAGAGACGCCTGCGCTACATCGAACTCCGGCCAATTGAGTGGAGCAGTCCGGCAGGATCCTTGTCTGCGCACCAATCTTTCTGGCTGCACACACTCGATCTGACCAAGCCACTCGAAGACCTTTTTAAGAATCTCGATAAGAACAACCTGCGGCGCCGAATTCACAAGGCGGAACGTGAGAACCTGGAATACGAGAAGGGCTCTTCAGAGCAGCTGCTCGATGAGCTCTTCAAATTACTCATCATTACCAGGCGCCGGCATCAACTTCTGCCGCAACCAAGAAGTTGGTTTCGCAACCTGGCAAAGAACTTCGGTTCAGACTTTGAGATTCGTGTGGTACGTAAGGACGGACACGCGATTGCCGCAATCGTAACGCTCCGTCATCGACACACGATCGTTTACAAATACGGCTGCTCCGATGAGAAGTATCACTATCTTGCAGGCATGCCCTTCCTGTTTTGGAAGATTATTTCCGAGGGCAAGGCCGAGCAGGCTTTAGAAATGGACTTCGGACGAACTGAGCCGGAAAATGAAGGTCTCTTAAGATTCAAAGACCAATTTGGAGCGACCCGTAGGCAGATCACTTATCTCCGGTATTCCCAGACGACTAAGGAAGCAAGCTCTATTTCTTCCCGCGTGCCTTACGCGGGAAAGATATTTTCCGTCTTGCCCGGGGCTGTTTCCTGGCGCCTTGGCAGTATGTTGTACCGGCATATGGGCTAAGCGCGGTTTAGTTTTTCATTGTCGGGCAGTACCGTGACGAACGCAGTGGGCAGGTCGGAGGCTTATCCAATCACCAGTTCCTTTCCATTCCTGACGACGGTGCGCATCGCGGATGCCGAGTCTATCCTCCGGTCAGGAAAGTGAGTCTGAAAAATCGCTACCGCCGCTATCGCCTCGATTTCGCGTGTGGCATTTTCGATTTGTCACGAGCCATTCGCGGGCAGCGCTCTCCTCTGCTTCCAATTGACTTTTGCCTTCACCTGGACGAACTGTGTGTCGCGCTCCAGAATCCTCCCAGCAGGCCTTACCCGTTGAAGACCACCTTCAAGCCGCTGCAGCCGCTCGATCACGCCGCTCTCAACAAGCTGATCGCTCCAGGCTGGTAGCCTGCCGCCCGGCAGCTAACGGCAAGGTGCGACGCAGCGCGTCAGCTCTGCATCTATCGATCTTTCCCTCCCCGCCCTCTTGCGCGGCAGCATTCTGCCCGCGAGGGACCCTCCCACAGCCACTGCCCATACAACAATCCGCCAAGAGAACCTGTGCTTCTGGAGTATTCGTGTCTTTAGAAAAAGGTAAGCGTACGCCGAGTCCCTCTTGACGCGAGGTAGAGTGTGTCATCGGGTGTCCGCTCGTTTTTTGGTGGACACCTGTTGAGTGTGTCTTAGGCGGCTTGAGAAGAGTCGGTCTGCAGCGAGGCTGCCAGGTGCCAAGGCAGCAGCTCATTGATCCGGCTGATGGGGTGGTCTGCGATCTCTGCCAGGACGGTGCGGAGATATGGCTCCGCCGGATCCACGCCGTTGAGCTTCGCCGTTCCCAGCAGCGTGTAGATGGCCGCAGCAGGCTCCCCACCGCAGTCGGGTCCCGCGAACAGGAAGTTCTTCAGATGCTGGCATGGATGTTCGCCCTTGCGGTCTTCCGAGTAGGCGAACCACACCGCTGGCGCAGTCTGCCTCCCCCGCCGGTCTGTCGTCGCGCACATACGTCCGGACGCGCCCTGGCGAATGGGAAGAGGATCCGCGGTCGAGCAGAGGCGAAGACGGCGCAACTGAAGGGTAAGAAAACTCAGGATTGAATGTCGGCCGTCGCACGGTTTCCTGTTTTGAAAAGACATACACAATTTGAGCCAGGCTGCAGCGAGCCGGCACCAGCTGATCCGCGTGGCTTTCCTGTGTCTAGGTTTAGTGTGCGCTTACTATGGTAATGAAACTTTAGTGTATTTAGTACCCAAGTAATTAGCACTAAATGGAGCCTCTGGGTAACCTAAAAGAGTAACCCAAGTACCTCGAATGATTATGGTGATGCAATTGACCACCCGCTGCAGTACTTTCCTCTGCGTTTCTCCTAGTGTGCTTCGCCGTCGAGCGATGCAGCTTATTCTGGCTTCAGCACTTACTAGCGTTTTCTTCCTGTGCGGTTGCGGCGGCGCGGCCGTCATGGGCAGCACGGAAAACAAAGTGGCTTCGGGGACGCTTGTCGCGTCGACGAGCAACCTGGCTTTCGGGACTGTGGCCGTGGGACAGACCGCGAGCGCGACCGTCACGTTTCAGAACCAAGGGACGGCTCCAGTCCAAGTCTCCCAAGTCAACGTGAGCGGGCAGTATTTTTCGTCGACCGTCACCCCGGCGAGCCTGCCGCTGACGATCGCGGCCAACAGCAGCTACAGCCTGAGCGTGCAATTCAATCCGGGCGCGGCGGGATCGCTGTCGGGACAAGTGACGGTGACGAGCGATGCATCGAGTGGATCTCCGACTGCGGTGAGCTTCAGCGGCACGGGAGTGCCGGTGCCCAGCGTGTTGAACTGCACCACCGGCGCGATGACCGGCGCGGGGACCGACAACTGCACGGTGACCTTGAACGCGGCGGCAGCCAGCGGCGGTTTGACGGTCAACCTGTCAAGCAACAGCGCAGCTGTGACGGTGCCAGCTTCGGTCAATATTCCGGCTGGAGAGACGAGTGCCAATTTTACGGCGACGGTGAGCTCCGTGAGCACGGCGCAGAACGTGGCAGTGACAGCGAATGTGGCTGGAATTTCACAATCGTTTGCGCTCGAGTTGGGTGCGGTGGCGCCCATCCTGAGCGTCAACACGAGCAGCGTGGCATTTGGATCGGTGAACGTGAGTTCGGAAGCCACGCAGTCGGTCGTGGTGACGTCGACGGGCAATGCACCGGTAACCGTAAGTGGTGCCACGGTGACCGGGAGCGGTTTTTCAGTGGCGGCAGACGGCCTGCCGATTACCTTGAATCCCAACCAGACGGCGACATTGACGGTGCAGTTCGATCCGACCGCGGCTGGTGCCGTGTCTGGTTCGCTGACGCTGTCGACAAACTCGTCCGACGCGAAATCAAAGATCGTCAATCTGACGGGAAAAGGCATGCCGATGCTGGCCGGGTTGACCTGCTCCAGCGGTTCCATGACGGGCGCGGGAACGGATAGTTGCACCGCGACGTTGAACGCCGTCGCGGCTAGCGGCGGATTCACGGTGGGCCTATCGAGCAGCAGTTCGTTTGTGACGGTGCCGGCTTCCATCAATATTCCGGCAGGGCAAACCAGCGCCGTGTTTACGGCGACTGTGAGTTCCGTGAGCACGACACAGAGCGCGACGCTGACGGCAAGCGTCGGCAGCAGCACGAAGACCTTCACACTGCAACTCGGTTCGGGCATTCCAACGCTGGGCATGAGCGCTTCGACGGTCGCGTTTGGCAGCGTAAATGTAAACTCGCCGACGACGCAGACGCTAACGCTGTCCTCGACCGGGACGGCGGCAGTGACGATCAGCGCGGACGCAGTGACCGGACCAGGATTCTCCGTCTCTGGAGTGAGTTTCCCGTTGTCGCTGAATCCCAATCAGACTGCCACACTGACGGTGCAGTTCGATCCGACTGCGGCAGGCGCCGTCTCCGGTTCGCTGGCATTGACCAGCAACTCGTCGAAAGGAACTTCAACCGCGGTGAGCTTCAGCGGCACGGGCGTACCGGCGCTGGTTGGATTGACCTGCTCCAGCGGTTCCATGACGAGTGCGGGAACAGATAATTGCACTGCAACATTGAATACTGCGGCGGCGAGCGGCGGGTTCACGGTAGGCCTGACAAGCAGCAGTTCGTCGGTGACGGTGCCGGCATCCATCAATATTCCAGCCGGGCAAACGACCGCCGGGTTTACGGCAACTGTGAATTCCGTCAGCACTTCACAGAGCGTGACGCTGACGGCAAGCGCCGGCGGCAGCACGAAGACCTTTGCACTGCAGATCGGGTCGAGCGTTCCGACGCTGGGCGTAAGCACTTCAACGGTCTCGTTCGGCAACGTCAATGCGAATTCGGCGACGACGCAGACGCTTACCCTGTCATCGACTGGGACGGCGGCAGTGACAATCAGCGCAGACGCAGTGAGCGGGACGGGATTCTCTGTCTCCGGAGCGAGTTTCCCATTGACGCTGAATCCCAATCAAACAGCCACACTGACGGTGCAGTTCGATCCGACGGCTGCGGGTGCGGCGTCCGGTTCGCTGACATTGACCAGCAATTCGTCGACGGGGACCACGACCACCATCGCGTTCAGCGGCACTGGCGTGCCGGTGCTGACCGGTTTGACCTGCAGCAGCAGTTCCATGGCCGGCACGGGAACGGACTATTGCCCCGTGACGCTGAACGTGGCGGCGGCGACCGGCGGATTCACGGTTGCCCTATCGAGCAACAATGCGTCGGTTACGGTGCCGTCTTCAATCAATATTCCGGCTGGGCAAACGAGCGCCGGGTTTACGGCGACGGTGAGTTCTGTGAGCACAACGCAAAGCGTGACGCTGACGGCAAGCGCCGGTGGCAGCACCAAGACTTTCGCACTGCAGCTAGGGTCGACCGTGCCCACACTCTCTGTCAGCACCGCCAGCATTAGTTTCGGCGGTGTGAACTTGAACACGCCAACTCCTCAGTTGGTGATTTTGACTTCGACGGGGACAGGATCGGTGACCGTCAACTCGGCGACAGTGTCGGGTACGGGGTTCTCCTTCTCCGGGGCAAGTTTCCCGTTGACGCTGAGCCCGAATCAGTCGGTTACGTTGAGTGTGCAATTCGATCCAACAGTGGCCGGGGCCGCGACCGGCTCGCTGACCATCGTCAGCACCTCGTCAACGAACCCGACGACCGTCGTGAGCCTGAGTGGAACCGGACAGCAGACGACAGCCTATGAAGTCGATCTTAGCTGGGACGCGCCCACAGACTCGAGCGACCAGGTGGCGGGCTACAACATCTATCGGGCCGTCAGCGGGAGTTCCACGTACCAATTGCAGAACCCGTCGGTCAATAGTTCAACCAGCTATACCGACACCACTGTTGCCGACAACACCTCTTACATCTATTACATAGAGAGTGTCGATGCCGAAGGCAATCAAAGTGTGCCTTCAAACTCCTTCACGGTGTCGATTCCTTAGAAGTCAGGTGACTTCGCGGGCAGGACGGCTCTCACGATTTGCTCCTGCCACGACTTTCCCGGCTAGAGCATTCTCATTCTTCCTGTGTAGTGCCAAGGCGTAATCTGCACCACGCTTGAGCATTCTCTAGTGCGATCTGTGGAAACAGTTCAGAGATTGCCAGTTCAACAGCTTCCTTGGTTCGTGCTCTTGCGGAGCGGAGCAGTTATTTGAGTTTGGTCCAGGCCTTAAGGAGAGATCAGCTCACCCGGAGGCTGAGAGCCAAAGCAAAGAAGAAAGAAGCCGATCAGCGAAAGCACCAGCTCGAACATTCTTACCGCCTGCAGAGTGTCGGCGGTAAATGACGCAGACCAGGTCCATGCGTTGCACGCGATGGCAATCGCTGCCAGTACAAGAGCACAACGCTCGCAAACAGACATTAGCTTGCCGCGTGAAGCAGTTGCCTCTCAGCAAGGATCATGAATACGCTCAGAGACAAAATCAGCAGAATGCGCGTGTACGCGTCGTTCGTAAGCGTACGGCCTTCCCCTTCTGGAAGTGACGGCGGTTAGGCTTGAAGATCGCTTCATGGCAGAAGCGGTTGAAGCAGGTCTGGGGCGTCAGGTTCGGCGGTGGCGTTCGATATCGGAGAAGCGTCGGATTGTGCAGTTGACGCTGGAGCCCGGCGCGAGCGTGGCCGAGGTGGCACGAGCGCATGGTGTGAACGCCAACCAGGTATTTAAGTGGCGCCGCGCCTTCGAGCGAGGAGAGCTGTTCGAGCCCTGTGCCCTGCTTCCCGTGTCGGTCGCAACGCCAGGCGAACTGGCCAGTGAGACGCCGGACAAGTCGGCGGAAGAGCGGGCAACGAGCGGCGGCACGATCCACATCGAGCTACCCGGCGGGGCGATGATCTGGGTTGAGAGTGGCTCCGATGCCGCCTTGCTGCGTTTCATCCTGGAGAGCTTGCGCCAGTGATCGAGCTTCCTTCCGGGACCAGGATATGGATTGCCGCCGGCGTGACCGACATGCGCCGCGGATTCGATGGGCTGAGCGCTCAGGTCCAGACCGTACTTCAGCAGCAGCCATTCTCGGGACATGTTTTCGTATTTCGCGGACGGCGAGGCGACATCGTAAAACTTCTTTGGTGGGATGGCGATGGTTTGTGTCTCTTCGCCAAGCGGTTGGAGCGGGGCCGATTCATCTGGCCGAAGGCCGAGAGTGGCACGGTGCGGCTCAGCCGGGCGCAGCTGTCGATGCTTCTCGAAGGCATTGATTGGCGCAGAGTGGAGAGAACCTGGGCGCCGGAAGTTGCTGTCTGATTGACCATGCTGATTCCCCTTTATTCATGCGGGTTTTGTCGAGGTTTTCCACTTCTCTTCATGGCATACTGCGTTCATGGATCGCGCTCCGCTGCCGGATTTGAACAGCCTTGGTCGTGAAGCGTTGTTGGCGCTGGTCCGTGCGCAGCAGGAAGAGCACGCATCGCTGATCGCTGCTCAAGATGAGGAGATTCGGCGGCTCGAGGCTGAGCTGGAGGCACATCGCCAGTCGCTGTCCGAACAGGCCGATGAGTTGCACTCGCGCAGTGAGCGAATCGAGCATTTGAAGTTGATGGTTGAGAAGTTCCGCCAGATGATCTTCGGCAGGAAGAGCGAGAAGATCGTCATCCAGTTGCAGCAACTGGAGCTTCAGCTTGAAGAGGAAGAGACCATGCAGGCGGAAGCCGAGGCCGCAGTGGAGCGGGTCTCACCAGCTCAGGAGCCGAAGCCGCGGACGGAACGCAAGCCTTTGCCCGAGCACCTGCGGCGTGAAGTGGTGACGCATGCGCCGAATGGCCACTGCTGCCCGGATTGTGGCAGCCAGTTGCGGCAGTTTGGTGAAGACGTCTCCGAGCAGCTGGAGTACGTCCCGGAGAGCTTCAAGGTAATTCGCCACGTACGGCCGAAGTTCTGCTGCACGGGTTGTGACCGTGTGGTCGAAGCGGCAGCGCCGTCGCGGCCCATCGAACGCGGCCTTGCCGGACCGTCGCTACTGGCGCACGTGATTGTTTCGAAGTATGCAGACCATTTGCCCTTGTACCGGCAGTCGGAGATTTACGCTCGTCAGGGAGTTGAGATTCCGCGCTCCACGCTGGCCGGCTGGGTCGGTGCGGCTAGCGATTTGCTTAGCCCTCTTGTGGACGCGATCCAGAAGCATGTCCTCGCCGGCCGCAAGCTGCACGCCGACGATACACCCATACCGGTACTCTCGCCCGGCAGCGGCAAGACCAAGACAGGCCGCCTCTGGACGTACGTGCGCGACGACAGGCCGGCCGGAGAAGATACTGCGCCCGCCGTTTGGTTCGCCTACTCGGAAGATCGTAAGGGCGAGCATCCGAGAGAACATCTGAAGACGTTCAAGGGCGCTCTACAGGCGGACGCGTACGCCGGGTTTCATCATCTGTACGGCGGTCATATATATGAAGCCGCCTGCTGGGCTCATGCGCGGCGTAAGTTCCACGAGATCCATGTCATCCATGCCTCGCCCACAACCACCGAAGCGTTGGCCAGGATCGGAGCTCTCTACGCCATCGAAGAGGAGATCCGCGGCAAGACCGCCGATCACAGACTGAGCGTTCGTCAGGCGCGAGCCGGACCGCTGCTCGAGGAACTGCGAAGCTGGATGGAGAAGTCGCTCCGTTCCCTGTCCGCGAAGAGCGAGACTGCGGGCGCGATCCGTTATGCGCTCTCGCGCTGGCGTGCTCTCACGCGCTACTCCGACGACGGCATGTTGGAGATCGACAACAGCGCCGCCGAACGGGCGCTGCGCGCCGTCGCTCTGGGGCGGAAGAACTTCCTGTTCGCCGGATCCGACTGCGGCGGTGAGCGCGCCGCGGCGATGTACACGCTGCTGGGAACGGCCAAGCTCAACGGCCTGGATCCGGAGCTCTACCTTCGCACCGTGCTGGCCCAGGTCGCTGAACATCCCATTAGCCAGATCCAGGAGCTGCTGCCCTGGAATATGGCTGTCGCACTTCAGACCAACTCTTCCCAGGCGGCTTAGACACACTCATCAGGTGTCCACCAAAAAACAAGCGGACACCTGATGACACACTCTTCCTCGCGTCAAGAGGGACTCGGCGTACGCTTACCGTCGTTCCGCCAAGCAAGCGCGAATGTTTCATACAAAGGGAGAGGGCGCCATCCAGCCAGCAGAGGAGCCGCCATCTGGGCAAAAAAAACCAGGACTGACTGTCCTGGTTAGGGGCTCTCGAATTGCGGGGTGGGGCCGGACAGGAACTGCCGGCCTACTGCACGTAGATATCGGTCGGTGCCGGAGTATTTACCTGGGCAGAAAGAGACTCGCCTTCCTTCTCATCCGCCAGTTCGTAAACCAGCCGGCCATCTGCAATCTTGGCAAAGGCGAGTCTGGCACGTTCCGCGCCTTCCCCCGTGATGCGCCATGAGCCGTTATCCCAGATGACGGCCATTTGATTCCGTTGCCGCCACCACTCAGCGATTTCACCGGGAAGTGCAGACCACAGACGTTGGGACGCGCGCAGCTCATTCACCATTGCAAGCAAATCCCTGTAAACGGCCCGAAGATCGGGTTCAATAATGTAGTCCGGATGGACAAGCAGTGTAATGAGGCCGTTCTTAGCCAGGATCAGCTCGATCTGCAATCTCCACAGGTCAACAGATTGCTGTTTCAGAACACGAAACAGCGTATAGTCCTGGATTGTCGTAAGCGGTAATTCAACCATGTCGCCAATGAAGTATGGCATCACAGTGCAGCACCCACCGTGCTGAGGATCGAGGTGAGCAACATTCGGCATCGACATATCGAAGGAAAAATCGAGGTATTCCAACCACTCAGGATTGCGATACATCACTGCCGAGCGGAAACCTTTTGCATCATGTTCCCGGGCAAAGCGGTTGATTAGCGCGGCGCGCTCGCGAAATTGTCCCAATTCATCAAATAACCGGCCGTCGTGGTTCAGGTCGTGGACGCACAACTCAAATCCGCGGTCACGAAAACTGTTCAGGAACTCCTGCGAAACAGCATATCTGTCTTCGGGAACGATCTGGAAGGAACTCTTGAATCCAAAGGAATCGTCCAGATCCATCAATTCCGCACAATGGTCCCTGCCCGCCTGGTTTTCCACATCGTGCGTGATCGTTAAGCAGGCGCGTGCTCCATCGGGCCAGAACCAGATAAAGGGGATTCGCTCCTGTCGATTCGCCTGCAGCGAATGCAGGAGCAGCGCTTCAGAAATATCCTCGACGGTCGTGTCGACGGGCCACTGAGGGAAGCGTCTCTTGTTCCACTTTCCCGCGCGAAATCTCTGAATGTAACCGCGTACGGTCGGATTGGTTAGGCGACGAATTCGGTAATACGTGTGCTTCAATATCTTTTCGAACCCGGTTAGCTGGCAACCAGCGTAACGTTCTAAGCGGAGATTGTCGATCACCTCATCGGGGTCAAAGGGTAGCCGGAGCGGGTTCACGTCTTCGATAAAATGTGCAGCATCAACCTGCGGACCAGGCGACAGATGCACAGTCCGTGTGCCGCCTACAGTTCGCCCATAACATACCGCAGCAGAGCCGAATGCGAAGTAATTAGCCTTGGGGCTAAGTTCTCCACTGAGACGGTACTTCAGGAATTCATCCGGACAGCGATAACGGTCGCGAAGGGCACGGATAATGTCGGATTTAATTCGGCTAACGTCCGATGGATGTCCCAAGATTGCTCCAAGTTGTCATCTGACGAGACTGGTTTTCGGCAACTCAAAACCGGCTCATTCCCAGATCGGAATTCGCCCGCAGCCGTTGGGGAGTTTCCAGCCGCTGAAAAGATGCTATCGCTCTTCTAACGGTGAATGTATGCGACTTTCGATGCAAGCTGACTGACCCGTCCGGGGGGTAGTGATCTGCCAGCAAAACCTCTATTCCGTACTCAACGTCGTATCCAAAGGAGCGGGAAGGAGTTAGGCCGCTCTTCGCACCGTTCGGCCAACGATTCCGCGGATGAGATCCCGCGAGCACAGTGGTCTATCGACGGATAAATTGAAGGGACCGGAGTAATGCAATTATCTCACGCACTGGCTGCTCATTGTGAGGCATTCGTGAACCGCGGTGCCAGCGGCATTCGTAAGAAATAAGGGCGGATCGGATGACTCACCAACTGATCTGCTTCTCACCCGAGATCACACATTCACTTCATCCTGCCGGGTATCAACCCTATCTGGACGCATTGAACCAATCGTGAGTGCGTCCGTGTGTTAGGCCACACGCTTATTTATCGTCTACAGGGTGTCGCCTGGACCTAGCCAACGCGCGGCTCTTCTTCAAGAGCCTTCGTTCCATCCAACGCCAATGGAAATATCCGAGACGACCGGTTAAGAAGCCCCTCTGGGGCCGCCACGAACTGTTCATCAGGTGAACGCCATATTCGCCGAAGTGATACCATTTCCGGACGTTGCAAACATCATCGGGAAAGAGCACGGTGACCGTCTTCGCCAGCTCTGGGTTTTCAGCCAGAGTACGAGAACAGAGGCCGGGGCCGGTCGAGTAAAAGACGGAATACAAGTACTTATCGAAAGGGGGCGTTCCGCGCATCATCGACTCGACCCACCGCGGATCCGACTGGGCCCTGACGCAATTCTTGATTATCGCTTCAAGAAACGGGTGACCTGCAGCGGCCCCAAAAGCGTAGTTTCCTATTTCCCAGTCCATGCCAAACTCGGTGCGCAAACGATGGCTGAAAGTGAGCCTCTCAAAAGGAAAGACACAACCCCTCTCCAAAAGGGTCGACAGACCGGAGCCCAACAACACATCAAGGTCAAGATAGAACCCGCCGTAGTGGTAAATAGCGAGATATCGAAAGAAATCATAGCGCTGAATGGGAACCTTGAATGACTCGAAGACGGGGCGGTATTCGGGGAACTCTTTGGCGATGAACTCTTCCACCTGTTTGTCATCGAAGAACAGGTATTCGTAATCGGGGTTCAGTAGCCTCACACTCGCCATGAAGGCTCGAATGGGAAGCGGCTGCTCGGTTTGCTTTCCGGTTTGAATTATCCGTTTTGGGATTCGGTAGGACATAGTAGCCTGTTCCAACTGTCGCAACTGTAGACGATGGCGCGGGGGCCAAAATATTAGGGACTCTCTTGAAACGCGGAACCTCACCTGAGCGCTCACGAGAGAGCTTCGGAACTCCGCGGGTAGCGACGATTTGTGGAGTCTTAGCAGGGCTTGGCATGATCACATACGCACACGCCGCCTGCGAGGTTCGCCTTCTTTGCTCGCCACTTCGTTCGTTTGCCGTCGGCTGTTGCGCCACTGGCGGTAGCTCTCGACGATTTGGCCGACTGTCTTCCAGGTCTCACACTTCTGGTGGAACCTGTGCCTACGATTCGGAGTCAGGACCCAATGCAGGACTCCGATGGGAAGTCGAGTACTGATCAGTCTGAGAAAGGTGAAGCAGCGCCGTGAGATTCCCAGGATATCTGGTCCGGGCTCCGATTCCCGGACTATTGCCCGGCCGATATCGAAGAACCGTGCAAGGAAGTACGGTTTTTGAACCCGGTCCTCGGCGATAGGGTGATAAAGAATAGCCGAAGGTTCGTATCGCAGGCGCTCGCCTGCAGCCATCAGCCGGCGGCCAAACTCGATGTCCTCGTTCGTGCCCGGGACGTCGCGGTTCGGGCTGGCGCCCATATCGATGCGAAAGAACCCGTACTTTCCAAACATCTCTTTGCGAAATGCCATGTTAGCCCCGTAGGGAGCCTCTCGGAGCACGCCTGGCTGCGGACCACGGTCGAACAAAGGGGCAAGCACATAACCGAGATTATCCGGTCCTGATAGCGTCAACCAGCGAGGTGGCGAGAAAGGGTGCGATAACACTGTCCGTCCTCCTGCGCCCGCCCATTCGCCTTCGTTAAGGCTCGCCGTCAAATTCTGCAGCCACGTCGGCTCAACGGTCACGTCATCATCCGTGAAGGCCAGGATGTCGCCCTTGGCTTCTCGAATCCCCGCATTGCGGGCATAGGACAAGCCTTGCTGCGGTTCAAATAAATAGCGGAATCGGCCGGGGTAGCGCCGGCAAAACTCCTCTGCCAGCTCGCAGGTTCGATCGGTAGAGTTGTTGTTCACCACCAACACTTCCCATTCGATCGAGTCTGGAACCGTTGAGACAGCGAGGCTTGCGAGCGCCTTCACCAAGCTCTGGCAACGGTTGTATGTGCATACGATGACTGTGATTGTCACTCTACTTGTTCGCCCCGGGCCAAGGATTTCCGGCCTGGCGCGAATCACGCCAGTCCAAGTTTCTTGAGCAATGGCTTCAGAGGACGCCCAACCATGACAGGGTATGTGAGCACTGCGTGAGCCGCGCTCAGAATGGCGCTGACGCGCAGGCCTTGTCTCCAATAAAGCCGTGCGGCGGTGAGTCGGAGATCGGCAATTCGCCATCGCTCGATGTATTCCAAATCGGACTGCAATGTCTCGAGGGCTGCCTGAAGCGCGGCCGCGTCTTCACCCGCCATGCTCATGTATCGGATCCATTCCCGGCGGTCGGCAGCAAGCTGCCGCTGCTGTTTGGTCTTGCTTACGCCCAATGCGGCAAGCAGTTCGGGAGTTATTTCCGTGATCGAATCCAACGGGTCGGGAATCCCCTCACTCCTCGACGACGCGGAAAGTTGGGCGCCGAGAAAACCCAGGGTTTGCTGTCTCCGCTTTTGGCAAGATACCTGGCTTGGGTGAAGCCTGTACCTGAGAACCACCTGATCGAGATTGGCGAGTTGGAAATGTTCGGCGATTCGCAGCCACAAGTCATAGTCTTCGGCAGGGGCAAAGGGCCCCCGGTATCCGCCGACGTCCGCGAAAGCGTCGCGACGTATAAGAACAGTAGGCTGCCACAGCGGAGATTGCTCCTTGAAGGCTGATCGAATCTCTCGGTCCGAAGCCGGCTTGCCCCAGACAACAATTGCCTTGCCTGCTGCGTCGATGCACTCGACCGCGCCACCAACCACTCCGACTTCCGGATGTGCCTCCATGAAGTCGACCTCCCGCGCGAGGCGCTCGGGAAGTGAGACGTCGTCCGCGTCCATAATTGCGATGTATTTGCCTTGCGCGAGAGAACAGGCTGCATTGCGCGCCTCGGCCAGGCCGCAGTGAGGTATCTCGTGGAATTTAATTCGGCTATCGCCTGCGGAATACTGGGAGATGATCGACCTGGAGTTATCGGTTGAACCGAAATCGACGATGATAAATTCATATTCGCGGAATATCTGGCCGAGGATACTCTCGATTGCCTCCGCGAGAAAGCGATCGACGTTACATACGACCAAAGTGACTGAAACTAAGGGTTCGCTCATTTGCTTCGTACCATGTACCGTCATTGCAGAGCTTACGCCGGCAGAAGAGTTGTGCAGCTTTGCGTGCATCAAGTGTGGGCGCCGTAGCCGATCTTTGCTCTTTGTGTGGGATCGCCTTTTTGTCCCTTTGAGTCGCGCGCGAGGCGGTAGGTTTCCACGATCTGACCAGCCATGCTCCAGGCCCGGCACTTATTGAAGAACCTTTGTCGCGGGTTAAAGGTCCATATCCACCGAAAAGTTCTTTGCGGCAGACGGAATCCTATCATGTTCGCGATGCTAAAGTAGCGCCGCGGGATTCCCAGAATATCGGGCCCACATTTCCATTCTCGGACCGTCGCGCGGCCGTAGTCGAAGAACCATCCCAGGAAGTAACTTTTCCGAAGGCGATTTTCGAATACAGGATGATAGACCACAGCAGAAGGCTCATAAACCAGTTGCTCACCTTCGGCCATCAAGCGGCGGCCAAATTCAGTGTCTTCATTGGGAATTCTGTTCCCCGGGCTAAGGCCGAGATCAATACGAAACAGTCCATATTTCTCAAACATTTCCTTCCGAAACGCCATGTTTGCGCCATACGGAGGCCAATGAAGGCTGCACGGCTTAAGCCCATAATCGAACAATGCCGCGAGCGGGGCGCCTAAGTTATCCTCGCCGTCTAACTTCATCCATTTCGGCGGGGAAAACTCTCCCGCAATGAGGGTTCTACCCCCAACGCCGCCGCATTTTGCGGCCTCCATAGGAGCGGTCAGATTCCGCAGCCAAGTAGGCTCAACGGTTACGTCGTCGTCCGTGAATGCCAGCACAGTGCCTTGGGACTCGCGAACCCCGGTATTGCGCGCAAAGGAAAGGCCTTGTTGCGGTTCGAGTACGCAACGAAACCTGCCCGGAAACCTCTTCGAAAACTCCTCGACTACATCCCGCGTTTGGTCCGTTGAGTTGTTGTCAATGACCAAAACTTCCCATCGGACGGAATTGGGAAGTACTTGAGCCGCAACGCTCTCCAAGGCTCGAGCCAAGCACTGGCAACGGTTATAAGTGCATATCACAACGGTAACGTTCATGGGAGTCACGTTCCGATCGGTTCGAGACCCCTTTGCCATTTGCATTCTCTCTTTGTGCAGCCACGGACGGAATCGAGTCAGCTTTAGCCCACCGACACGACTCGGCCGAAGACGTTTCTCACCGCTTCGCGTCGGCGCAGACCTGCAATTTTTCGCAGAATAATGTGATCGGATCGCTCGGTATCTGGCTCTCTGCCCGAGCTCGTGCAGCCTGGCCCATCTGCTGCCATTCGCTGCGCCGGTCCCATGCACGTTGCAGCGCGTTGGCTAACAACGACACGGTAGGAGCTTGCGCCACAAACCCAGTTTCGTTATCAACGCATAATTCCGCAGTGCGTCCCACATCTGTCACGACTGCCGGCCTCCCGTACCACATTGCTTCGACGAGTGTAAGCGGCACGCCTTCGTACCTTGAGGGTTGGACCAGTAGATGGTTTTGTTCCCAAATTGCCCGGACATCTTTTACGTAGCCGCGAAAGTGCACGTTACTCAGCTCGAGCATCCTGCATAGGCGTCGCAACGATTGCTCATAGGGGCCCTCTCCAAACAGATTCAATTCAATGGGACGCTCCCGCCACTCCGGACGCGCCAGAACCTGCAGTAACAGGTCTTGCCCTTTGACACCCGGCTCAAGCCGCGCTACGCACGCCAGCCGCCAATTTCCGCCTTCATCCGGCCAATCCGGAGCGTGCTTGAGCGAAACGTTATAGGGATTCCAAACTACTTCGCCGTTTTCCAGCGGCTCACCCAACTGGACGCGGAGCAAATCGAGATTGTGATGGGAAACGCAGAAAACTTTGCGCGCGGCGGTGTAACTCGCCAGAGCTTCGCCGAGTTGGTGGTCTGCGAACCACCAGGACTCACTATTGAGGTGGACGATCATGACGTACGGTATGGCTGCATCGGCGCAGACTTTAGCCCAGCTAAATCCTCCTGAAGTGGCTCCCTGGGAAATGACGACCAAGTCTGGATTGAATTGCTTCAATCGGCGATAGCTTCTATGGTAGCCAAGCGAGAATCGATCCCATCGGGACCGGACACGCCCCGCATGATGCGAAGGGTAGATTTCAAGCCTGATACCATGGTCCGTCAGCGCGGTCACCTTGTCCGACAGTCGCGGCCAGTACCCGACCGATGCCTGCACATTGTGCCCCGCCCGACTCAGCTGAACCGCGGTTTGGCTCCAGAGTTCCTCGCTTGCACCCCACGGCGAGCTCAGCATTGTACTAATGAAAGCAAATCTCATTTGGAATCGAGCACCAGTTTCTTGCTGCTCAAAGGCTCATTTCGAAGAAGGCGTTCGAAAAATGAGCCGCTGAAATCCGCATGGTCCCTATTTGCATAGTATTCGCGCCCATTGTGCAGCGCCATAGTTCGTGCTTCAGTGTACGCACGGCTGTCAGTCAGGAGTTTTGTAATTTGATGAAGAGCCTCATTGGGAGCTAAGGTCTGATCGGGTGAAAAGCATGCGAGGTCACCGGTTGCGTAACCTCCTTCTGTCTGCAAGAAGATCGTCGGCAGTCCACAAGCTGAAGCCACAGTAAGCGCTCCACTGAAAAGGCCGACAGCGACGGACGAGCGAAGCAGGTCGTCTTCAAGGGACCACACTGGATGAGATAGCTCACATCGATTCGGATAATTACGGGCGAGCTGTTGGCACGCATCGAGATCGAGAGTGCTCCAGTAGGGATGGGGCCTGATGATCAGGCGCCTAAGCGGCGAGTCCGCGGCGAGCAGTTTTTCTGCCAACTGAAGTAGCGCCTGGCATTGGGCTTCGATGCCATAGAAGTCACCCGGCTCGGCCGACACATCCACCATGAGTAATGTCTGAAGCGCAAACTGATCGGGCAAAGTGGTCACCGAATCGATTAGGCAACCGCCGTTGACGTATTCCACAGGGGGCTCAGGCATTCCAGCCGCTTGAAAGAATCGATGGTTGGCTTGCTGCAAGAAAGATGCGGAAGGCTGACCGAATGCGACAAACTTTGAGGCATTGACGGGAACGTCCAAGGTGTGGCCGATCACTCCCTGTTGAAAGGTGATGACCGTCTTGCCTCGTTGTAATCCTGTTCGGCAAACCGGACTGCAAAGTGTATGCCAATGACAACGAGCAACAACAGCATCAAATTCAATCCACGGCGCCATGCGCTCCCAAGCCTCAACAAAGTTGGCGGTGTGTTCAAAACCGCTCATCAGTGCATGACTGGGGCTTAGCCCATAAGGTTCAAGAATCTGAACCGTCTCCTCAAAAGCTGCGCGTCCGCGCACCCGCGCGGCGCTCGGGCGCAAACGCGCTTCAACCCGGTTGAGGTGTGCGGACGGATCCAGAAAAACTACTTGCTTGCTGCGCCCCTCCGCAGCCAATCGAGCATCGAGTTCCTCGCGACAGGGGGCGTAAGCGGGCAGCAGGCAGAGAATTGCAGCGTCGGTTTGAGCAAGTCCAAGAAGAGTGCGAACTAGAAACTGGTTTTCGGTCTTCCGGTCAAAATACGGTATCGGGCAAAAGAGTATTTCCGTCTTGATCTTTTGCGGCCTCCAAATCTGGCTGATCCTGTCAGCGACTCGAATGGCCCGTTTTGCCTTTAGGTTCCTGGCAAGCTGGCCGACTGATGTTGCGCCAGAGCTCTTCAACGTGTTCATCTGCAGCTGCAGAAAATAGTCCTGCAGCTTTATGTCATGACGATAAAGATGCACCTGCCTCTCTGAGAATTCCGCAATGTCGCTCCGCGGCGAACTAAAAAGATCGCGAATATCCATCTGGCCTGGGCGCATTCTATTTGCCAACGAGACTGGAAATCGTCTCGATGACGCGGTCCTGTGCGGCAGCGGTCAACCCGACAGAACACGGTAAGCTTATGGCCTGACCATAGAGCGATTCCGATATGGGACACGGGGGGCTGCCAGAAGGATCATGCGCGGCAGAGCGGTGCAGGGGCTGCCAAAGCGGCCGTGTTTGCACGTTGTGTTCCGCGAGTTCCTGAAGAAGGCGCCGCGAGTTAATTCCTGATTCTTGCTCATCCACGAGAATCGTGTACATCCAATACGTGCTCATCGCCCATTCGGCTTCCTGCGGTAACCGGATGCCCGGCAGAGACACAAGAGACTCCTGATAGCGCTTTGCAATCGCTCGTTTGGCGGAAACATACGCTTCGAGTTGTTCCATCTGCGCGCAGCCCAGTGCGGAAAGCACATTGGTGAGGCGATAGTTATAACCTACGGTATTGTGAACGTATTCGATTGGATCATCCTTAGCCTGCGTAGTCAGGTAACGTGCGCGCGCTGCCCACTCGTCGTTGTTGGTGACGATCATTCCGCCGCCACCAGTCGTGATGATCTTGTTGCCGTTGAAACTGAAGCAGCCGACATGGCCGACGCCGCCGAGCGCCCTTCCACGGTATTTTGCACCCAACCCTTCGGTCGCATCTTCGATCACCGGCAAGGAGTACTTAGCTGCGATTTCGAGAATTGGGTCCATGTCCGCGGGATGGCCGAGAATATGAACCGGCAGAATGGCCTTAACACAACGGCCACTAACGAGATTCCGTAATTTCTTGCCATCCCACCTGCAGCGGTTCTCAAGAAAATCGATCACTCCCTCTGGATTGATTTGCCAGTAGCGTGGCTCTGCGTCAATGAAGACTGGCCAGGCACCAACGTAACGGATGGCGTTGGCCGGAGCAATGAACGTGAGCGACGACACGAGCACTTCGTCGTCGGGTTCGACGCCCGCGAGCAAAAGCGCGATGTGTAAGGCAGCAGTGCCATTAACGGTGGCCGCCGCGTATTTAGTACCGACCTGCTCGGCCGTCATCCTCTCGAACCGATCAACGTAGCTGCCGACGGAAGAAACCCAATTGGTATCCAGGCACTCCTTGATGTACTTCCACTCATTTCCCCGAATTTCAGGCACGATGAGCGGGATGAATTCCGAGGAGGACGAGATGGGCGCTTTTGACGAATGTGTTTCCGCTGTATTCAATTTCGATATCTCCCGTTGTCGAAATCTTTGATCACTCCGCTCCGAATCAGATTCGCGACTTCTTCAATACCGTCGGAGACTTTCTGCGTGATATGGAAACCCAAGTCCTCCGTGATCCGTGCAAATGAGACACGATAATCCCGTGGATCTTCTTCTTTTCGGACGAACTTCACGATTGCGTCGGGAGCATAGGGACGAATCATCTCGACAAGTTGTTGTTTTTGGAAATTCTCCTCGGTAGATCCGACATTGAACACTTTCCCCGCAACTGTTTCTTTCGGCGAATTGAGCACCAGCTGGATGCCGCGTGCAGCATCTCGCACGTGAATATATGGGCGCCAGAACTGTTCCCCATATACCAAAAGCTCCTTCTTCGTCAGCATCTCCATAGTAAATTCGTTGACTGTAAGATCGAATCGCATGCGCGCAGATACTCCGAAAATGGTGGCGAAGCGAAGCGGTGTGGGCGACCAATCGCCACAATTCCAACTCTTCAAGAGCGCCTGCTCTATCGCCACCTTCGTTTCGGCGTAAAGAGATACAGGAGATAATTCGGATCTCTCATCCACATACTGATTTGGGTCCTTCATTTTCCCGTAGTTGCTACAGGTGGACGCGAAAATGAATTGGCGAACACCCACTCGTTGGCTTGCCTCAATAAGGTCCAGTGAAGCCTGAAGATTGACCGCTCGGGCAAGTTCGGGCTGACGGGAGCAGGCTGGGTCGCCGACGATGGCCGCGAGATGGACGACCGCCTCAATTCCGGCGAGTGCATCTTGCACCGTTTTCCGGTCAGAAACATCGCCGCGAATAAACTCAAAGCCGGGGTGCGACCACACACCCAATAAGGGATCGCCGCCATGCAAGAGGGTGTCCAGGACCCGGACTGAGTGGCCGTCGGACAGGAGCAGAGGCACGAGCGTTGATCCAATGTAGCCGGCGCCACCTGTGACCAGTATATTCATTGCGTATTTCCTCGACGTGTTGCCGCGGCGTACAATCTGTCGTGCCCGCGGTAAATGTGAACGTTGCAGAGCGCGTTGACGATTAAGTGGACTGCGTCAGGGTCAGCTCGCTCCGTCCTGCAGATATAGAATCGCACAAGCAGAGCCGAGTGGAGGCCATGAACCGGGCCGAGAGGATCGTGATTGAGGCCGGAAAATGAAAGAATGCCGCGCATGATCCAACAACGTGCGGAGTGCATCGATCAACTGGATTCATTCGCGAGATTCGTTCTGAAACCGAAGCTATAGTGCGAGTCCAATCGAACTGAATATACATTGTTGCAATGGCTCAAGCATGTCTCGACAAGTCTTTAGCTGAACTCTATCGTAGCTCAATCAATTCGGTAAACTTTAAGGGCGCCGCAGTTCTGCTGCTCGACCAGCCACGGGGGCCGTGCTCCCGGGAGAGCTATATCGGTGCCGGGACGAGCGACAAGGTATCGGACGTGCCATTTCCTGGCGATGCCGCGCAACGTTTCCGGATCCGCGGTGCTGAAGAGCAAGTCGTTGTCATGAAGCAGGTCACTAAACCACGGAAGCATATTTTCGCCTCGAGACAAATATCCTTCGAGAAGCACGGGGCGCCGGGACAGCGCAGAATAGCCGTAGGAGCGCCCGTGGCCAAACTGTGTCTCACCCACATCGTGCTTGTTGGTCGCGAAGACTTCTCCTGGTGCCATCAGCTCGCCTAGAGACCGCAGCCCGCGAACCTCGTCAGGCGGATAAGTGATATCGGTATGAACTTGCCCGGTGGCCATCTTGATCCAATCCGGTGACCAAGCCAGAAAGCCGGCCATCAGCACGATCATGAGAGCCGCCGAACCGAGCTTCGCGAACTGGGGGTTGCGCTTCATCAGCAACCCCATAGTGACCAGGAGAGCGAGCAATAAGGAGGCCACGAAGAGCTTGGGGAAAAAGTAATTGATGCCTGTCCTGGAGTGAGTTATAAAGGCGGCAAGGCCGATCAGGAAGCCGCACGCGACGAGCAGGATCATCCCCTTCACTGCAAGTCTGAGCCAATCAGCGATCAATTGCAGGCGCTCCACACCGCGCCACCATCCGGAAGGCACGCGAGAGAACGCGTAGATGCTGAACATGGACTGCAAAAAATAAATGCCGTATCTCTGGGCGTTATCCACGAGATGAAGCAGGAGCGCGATCGCCAGCCATCCCACGACGCTGATCAGGATCAAGGCGGCAAGAGGCTCCTTCCAGGATTGTGAGATCCAGCGCAAGCCGACAATGCGAAATCCCAGTGAAGCTAAAAACCAAACTAAAAGCATCCACCATTGTGTCGTCGCGTGATCATTGAACATCACAGGCGCGTCTGGCGAATGGCCGTAACCCATAATTTTCCAGGCTGCGAAAAACACGCAGAACATCAGGGCGATGAGCAGCCAGGGGCGCATTGCCCGAAGGCGTCCCCAAAACAAGAGAATTGCCACCATGCCAGCGCAATACACCGAAACCAGCGAATTGACGGGGACCACGAGTGCCGGCAGCAACAGCAAAGTGACGTCACGCCAGGTGAGCGCTGATTCGCAGGCACGTTCAGCCAAACAGAGAGCCATGATCGCAGTAATGGCGATCAGGCCATGAAGCACGGAATGTCCGCTCAACAGATGATCATAAGGAATTCCGGCCGCGAGCATCGATTCGCCGCTTGTTTTGAAGAATAAGGATCCGATGAGACCGCCGGAACTGTAACGTGGACCGTTTAAAGGGATCAGCAAAATAAGCGGGCCGTAGAAGAAAAGTCCTGCGACGGTCATAATGCCGCCGAATTTTGTGCCGTTTGCTTTAAGTGAAAGGAGCGTGCCAAGCGAGAAGCACGAGAGCAGAAGCGACCAGAGCGATGCGCCGCGCGTCACGCGGGCGACGGCGTCCCCAAGATCAAGACCGTCGAGGCGAGAGATTGCTGCCGGAGGCGCATAGGGCCCAAAGTGGTAGAAAAGTTCGGTTGTGACCGTTCCGGGGGTTTTGGGCGGACTGCCTCCGTCCCTTATGGTCTCAGCCATCGAGTAGAACTGTTGGGTGTCGATGTATTTCCAATTGAAGCTCGCATCACTGCGCTGCACCATGTCGTCCTTAGCGGATGGAAGGAAACACACCGCACAGGCCAGGACAGAAAGGAGAGCCAGCGCGACACCGTAGGGGACAGTGCTTTGGGTCCAAGAGGCGCGGTCACGCCAAAGATATATTGCTCCCACCACCAGGAGCCCGAGCCAAAGGACGGGGGCCCAAACAAGCGCGAACCCAAGCCTTACCCAGAATGCGGTGAGAGCCTCGACCGCCAGGATGCCGAGCGCGGGAGCGAGAAGGATGACCTGGGTTCGTGCAGAAGTTGGGAGCGCCAGACTGACGATACTGTAGCCGATCGCAAAGACCAAAATCGCGTAAATGAGAAAATTGAGGGCGGCCCACGCCCCGGCGGTATAGAGCACGACGGCTATCCAGGGCAGGAACACGAGTCCCATCGCGACGGATATTCGGCGTTCGGAGCCCAGGAAGGCGATCAGGTGCTTCATTGGCGCTTTGCCTGCACGCTGAGACCCACCCGCGCCACCAGCGACGTGCTGGTCCGGCGACTGGAGCGATCCCTCGTTTTCTATTAGTTCAGTTCGATTCATCAAGCTATGATCTCCAAGCCCGCCCGGATCGGAAGAAGTTTGTGGCAAGAACGTGAAACTCCTACGAAACTCGTCAACATTCACAAACAATTCAATTGTTCAGAGCAGGTCAATCAGGCCCTTGGCTGCCCATCGCTGAAGATACTCAAGAGTCGACTCTTCCGGCAGGCCGACATGGTCGGCAAGGGCCTTAACGCTGGTGGGGCGATCCAAGCTGGGCACCACGTCCATGAGGCTGCGCATTTGACGATTGAAGTCGGAGAGCCGGTCGCCGAGGGCAACCTGACCATAGTCAACGTAGAGGTCGTAGCGCGGATTCGACAGGCAGATGTTGCCCTCGAACTTCTTTATGACCATGGGCGAGGCTTCCAGCCGATCCACAGCTCGCATCAGGACCTCGACAGCTTGATTCAGCGAAGTTTCCTGGATAATCTCCACACTGTCACGGCTCGAATGATACTGGGGATAGGGAAAACGCGAGAAAGATACCATCGGAATCCCATAGTTCTCCCAGATGTACTCGTCGTTGACGATAATGCCTTCGAACGGACCGGTGCGATAAGGAAGACTCAATTGGTCCAGTCCCGCCTTGAGGGCGTGGGAGACATTGGTGTCGCTGCGCCGCGATTCCTGGATTGCAAGAGGGGTTGCCGATCCAAGCATTTCCAGGAAAATCCCTTCTAATATCCGGCTTCGTTCCGACTGGCTTAGTCCGGCAAGATAGAACTCCGACCCAATGATCCCCGGTGAAAGGATAAGAGAATACGTGAATCGTGTTTTTCGACCCTGCAGGCGGCGTAAGGTTTCGATGCCGACGACACAGCCAGCCAGCCCATCATTGGCCACTCCCGCGTGATCCAGATTGCCACCGAGTGCGATCGTCAAACCGAGCGAGCCTTGATGCTCGTATTCGAGAATCTTGAGCGTGCCCGGAGCTTCTCTTGTGCGGATCACGACTTCGTAGTCGCCCGGGCCGAGCTGATCGAAGAACCGCTTCGGAACACAAAATCCCCAGTCCCTGGTCCAACTCCTGAATTGTTGACGGTAATGGAAGGGAATTGAATCTTCATCGCGATGATCAAAATAGAGATGCTGACGGAGTTCATCGAGGCTTACTGTTCCAGAAAAACTCCGCGAGAGCGCGATCACGCCGAGGGGATGACTGGTACCGTCATAAACTGTGCGGCCATCTTTGACGATTTTGGCTTCTTCAACGTCCCATGAGGGAGGAATAACCCATCCGTTGTGCTCGCGGGACGCGGGTACGGAGATCACGCGAAAGGGAAGCACTTCGCGCATGTACTCTACAGCCCGGTCATAACCGAGAGAACATACCGCTCGATGGAGCGGCGTGAGATCGCGCAGGATTTGCATCATTGATTTCACGAGAATGGCTAACTCGGCAGATCATTGGTGTCAATTCGCGGGAGGGTCAGCCGATCGTCGAGATCCAGATCTGCGACGCGTGGCTCCGCTGAAAATCCCAAGCGACAATGACGAGTCTGAAGGACATGAAGTAGCGAGTCATTGAAGCCCCCGTAGGGATAACACATGGTCCAGTCATCGCGCCCGACGCCCAGGGTTTCGAGGAACGCAAGAGATTGATCCACTTCAAGAGCCTGCGCGGTAGGAGATAGATGATCGAGCCAGGCATGAGTCACCCCGTGGCTTCCGATGTGCATTCCATGCCGGTGGAGGCGGGCGATCTCGTCGACTGACATGTAGAGCTCGCAGGCGAAGGACGTCTCGTCCGCTGTAACGTGTTCGGCGAACAATCGCCGCACAATTTCTGAACGGACCGGCTCCGGCAACTCCCGCTGGAGCAGGCGTTTCAAAACGGTCACATCTCTGGAGTCGTAGCGATGCTGTTCTGCGATATCGAGGAACCAGGCATCTTTCGATTTGGCCGGAAACTCATTACCGAACTCGGGCAGAAACGCAAAAACCTGGTCTAGAAGAGAGGCGGGGTTAGAGACAGCGGCGAGAACGAACTGTATTTTGTTGACATCCAGAACCTTGTGTTCCAGCACCGCCTGTGCAGGCGGAAAGAAGCAGCCTTGAATACCCCTCGCATCCAGCAGAGGGAAGACATTTGCAATGTGATCTCTGTAGCCATCGTCGAAGGTCAGCAGAATGGCGTTCTTAGGCAAATCTTTTTTGGTGGGTGATAACGCACTTATCAGATCCTCGACCGCGATGGGCGTGTAGCGCGTCTGAATGTAATCGAGTTGCCGGCAAAACCGCTCGACCGAAAGGCCCTTGATCGCGGGGAATCTCGAATGCTCAAGGTCACGCACGTAGTGGTACATGACGATGGTCACTCTACGGCTCATAAGCGTCCTGAACTAACCTCGCTGCGCATCT
Source organism: uncultured Acidobacteriota bacterium (assembly GCA_963713675.1). Classification (GTDB taxonomy): domain Bacteria; phylum Acidobacteriota; class Terriglobia; order Terriglobales; family Acidobacteriaceae; genus Telmatobacter. Next base: position 288,862 of record CAVQMV010000030.1, on the reverse strand, counting down.
AGAATGTCAGCAATCTTGGCCGCTGCCGTGCCATCGCCGAAGGGGCTTGGTAAACGCTCGACATCCTGTGGCGGCATGTGGAGCGTGTCCAGGACGGCGGCGATTATGCGGTCACTGTCTGTTCCCACCAGTTGGGCCCAACCCGATTCGACGGCTTCTGGGCGTTCCGTCACATCACGCATCACCACGACCCGCTTTCTTAAAGAGGGGGCTTCTTCCTGAATACCGCCCGAATCAGTAAGAATACTGGCACAGTGCTTCATCAGCCACACAAATGAGACATAATCGATCGGGGGCAGCAGATGCACACGGGGCAAGTTGCCGAGCAATTCGTGCGCCGGACCCCGCACTTCCGGGTTTAGATGCACGGGGAAGATGAAATCGACATCTGGCGCCCGGCGGGTAAGATCGCGGATGGCTAAGAAGATGTCGCGTAGCCCTTGGCCCTGATTCTCTCTCCGATGCGCCGTCACCAGGACGAACCTTGCAGGCAGTTTCGGGAAATGTCCACTCAACGATGGCTGTAGCTGCCCGGAATCCAGGCGGGCGGTAATGTCCTGCAAAGCGTCAACAATGGTGTTCCCGGTAACGAAAACTTTGTCTCGCTGCACGCCCTCCTCGAGTAGGTTCTTAGCCGCTCGCTCCGTCGGGGCAAAGTGGACGTCAGCGACCTGTGACGTAAGGGTGCGATTGATTTCTTCAGGGAAAGGCGCGTGTTTATCGAATGAGCGCAATCCCGCTTCCACATGCGCAACCTTGGCGCGATTGTAGAAAGCTGCCAGCGATGCCACAAAAGTCGTCGTTGTGTCCCCTTGCACTACGACGACGTCCGGCTTTTCGTCGCGGAACAGCACATCCAGTTCGGCTAAAGCGCGTCCGGCGAATCCTGCTAACCTCTGGCCGTGTTGCATCAGTTTCAGATCAAAATCAGGGCGAATTGAGAAAAGGTCTATCACTTGATCGACCATTTCCCGATGCTGTCCCGTCACGCAAACACTTGACTGAAAGACGTCTGAGCGAGTGCGTAACTCCGTGACCACGGGAGCCAGTTTTATGGCCTCCGGCCGCGTGCCGAAAACGGTGATGACCCGCAGAGAGCGCTTAACCATGACACATCGGGGACCAGACTTGCTGCAAGTGCAGCCCAGATCGCAAACCAGATTAAGAAACTGTATTCCAAGCGGCTCCGGAAAGAGACTCCGTCCGCTCGGTGCATCCCGCTCGCAAAAGACCTATTGGTTGGAACCTGCGAGGGCGTGCACGGCATCCCTTCGGAGAGCCATCGGCGCCAGGTGCAGAAAGGGTGTACCTGCGATTGCAATTACCAACACAATAAGCAGACAGGCTAAACTCAGCCAGGCACCCAACTGCTCAGGCAAGCTGTGTGGCACTTCCAAGACGAGGTGGTACTCGCCTGCCGGAAGCGACATCTCCATCAGTCCGCCGGGTAATCCTGCGTACAACTCGACTTTAGCTGGGGCGGCTCGCACCCGCCATGCCGGGTAGTAGAACTGCCCGACCCGGAGGGCGCAATCGGTTTGGCAGCGGGCCTCTATCTCAATCGACCGCGCCAGGACTGAGGTAACCGACGCAACGCCCGAGCCTCGCTCCAACGTCACATGAACTTTCTCGTCGTCAGGAGGTTGCACCAGCAGGGCCTGCCTGGGATCGACCTGCATATAAATCTCGCGTGCGGAGTCCATTTCATCCAAGAACTGGAACGACTGCGTCGAGCGAAAGGCAGAGAATGTATTTCCCATCCGCGCACTCTGTACGGCCACCACTCCCCATAGCCCGAGAGCTACCAGCGCGCCTACCAGGCTGCGCCGTAGCGGCGCCGTTCGCAGTCCAGAAATCGCGAGCGCCGCAAGACCAGCTGTTGCGACCACCAGAAACGTATTCAAGCGCCAGGGGAACTGAATGTTCCAGAGGAAGTGCACAGACTTCCAGACCACCTCGCTCCAACTGGTCATCATGAGATAAGTTCCGAGGGCGAGGACCATCAGGAAATCCGCAAGCCTATTGTGGCGCGAATTTCGAATTGACCAGTAACACACCAATGCTGCCACGAACGTCAAGAAGCTGTAGAGAAAAATCTCCGCGCGCTGCTCCATTAGATACGGCGAAAGCGGTAGGGCCCCGGGAACCTCCCCAGCGGGAAATACATGCCGCCCAGCCAGGGCTGCACGCACCAAGGCCGCAATCGCAACCACCCCCACAACCAAGCGTAGCCACTGTGGCCGTTTTCCGCGCGAGCGGAATAAGACGACGCCAATGCACGCGGCGGTCGCAAGCGCGATGAGCCGCGCCGCCACCACCAAGTGAAGCCACCCGGGACTCTGCCACGTGCCTGGAAAAGTGTGTGCATTGAAGGAGAACATCTGGCTGAGCGGGGAAGCGTTTCCGCCCTGCGTCAGCAAGAAATTTTCCGGATGGAAAAACCGGCGCTGAGCCAAAAACGGCAGCGCGTAGACGCCTGCCAAGCCGGTTGCGAGGAGGAAAGCAGCAATCACTTGGCAGACGGTGAGCACGCGCCTACCGCCGGGGACCCGCCAGACCGCATAAGCCAGTAGTACCGGAGCCAGCAACACAGCCGTGAAGAGGTGTGAGAGGATCACAAGCGCGAATGTTATTGCCAGCCCGGGCATCGCGCGGCGTGAACCCGCGGCCATGCGCTCAATGAAATAAAACGAAAGCGGGAGAAATGACAACGCCCAGAATTCCCCAATCGCAGCACGCAAGTAAACATCGATGGTAAGGGAATAGGGCAAAGTCAGGTAAATGATTGCTGCCAACATGGCGGTGAGTCGGTCGGTGAATGTTGCGCACCACGCATAGGTAAATAGCCCAGCTAAAATTGCCGCCAAAGCCAGGGCAAGCCCCTGCGTGCGCGTTTCCTCATAGGGACCCCAGTGATTCGGGATAATCTTGCCAATACCCCATGGGACGTAGTAGGGAAGCGGATACTGGGCGAAGAACACCGCGCTCCCGAGACCGCGATTCATGCTGATTATCCAATGCGGGTACCAGTCGCCCTGGGCAATCTGCTCGTTGAAATAGTGCTGATAAAGGATGTGTGTGATCGTGCTGTGTCCGAGGGGCAAACCTCGCCGTATGCAAGGATAAGTAAGTGCCATTGCGACGAGGATGACCACCGCCACATGCACCCATGCGGGACCAATGACGACCGAGGTTTTATGCTCCTCGGGTTCTGCTGGAAGCGAATGTGTCATGTTTGTAGGCTCGGACTCACGCTTATTCATTTTCAAGTCGTTTCCTGTGCAACTTTACAGGGAATGCCGATACTTAGGATCGAGAGCGCGTCGACCGTTAATTGATACAGGGGAATCCTTGCGTGGTGAGATCGCGCCCGAACAAACGTGCGTCTCTCCGCAGGGCGACGGAGGCGCTCAGAAACCCAATCTGCGCCGAAACATCAGAGACAAAGTACGCAGGATGGTCGAGCCCACATGCATCTTGCTCTCGCCCTCCTTCAGGTCATACCGCAAATTGATCGGCGTTTCCCCGAAGACAATCTTCATGCGGCGAAGCTTGAGCAAAAGATCCATTGTGCAGGAAAAACCCTGCGCATCGAAAAGCTGGTCGCCGTACTTCCCCAATGCCTGTTTTAGTGCACTGGCCCGAATAGCCCGATAACCGCAGGTAAAGTCGCGAACCCCACGCGTCGGAAACAAAACACGGCACAACCATGAAGCGACGACGCTCAGCACTTGCCGGTAGAAGGGAACGCCACGAACCGTCGCCCCGGGTCGGAAACGAGAAGCCACCACCACGTCGCAGCCACCCTCAATCATCGTCATCATCTCTAAAATGACGCCCGGGATATGGGTCCCATCTGCGTCCATCGTCACAATTACATCCGTGTCGTCAGCGCGTCGCAAAGCCTCCAGAAACCCATCGCGGATGGTCTCTGCCAATCCACGATTTCGCGGATGTTGAACCACGGTTAGGGGGTATTTCCGTCTGCACTCGCCAAGCACGTCGGCCGTTATATCCGAACTTCCGTCATCAACCAAAACGATTTCATAACTCAGCCGGGCGTTATCCAAGCAAGCGTGAATGCTAGCAAAGAGGGGACCCAGGTTCGGCCCCTCATTGTATGAAGGCAGCACCACAATCACCTTGCTTTGGGCCCGGCTTTGAGGGGTTGCCGTCGCTTCAGCGGTGCTCGGAATCACTTGTAGAGAGTCATGAAATGGCATAGTAGGTTCCTCCCCAGATCGCTGCAAGATTCTTCAAATAGCTCAAGCGTGGCATATTCCTCTTCCTCTCTCAAATTTCTTCGTGACCCGCTTCCCCAATTCAATATTCAGCTGGCGTGGGCCTCGCTAGTCCCCGATAAGGCGGGCTTGGGGTCTGCGCATGGCAAACATTCGGCTTATCGCAATCGAACACGCGACGACTGCGCAAGCGAGCAGCAGGTCGAGAATGAGCGAGATTGGATTGTCGCGCAGGGCCCAGGCGTAATCGAGCCGGTAGCCCGCATGGGCGGTGTCTCCGGCTGCGAGAGCACGGACGCAGAATGAATCACCGGAAACATCGCAGCGGGAGATATCATCAAGCGGCAGATTGTGAGGCTGCACCTCGAAGTTCTGGAAGCGGTCTACTTCCTTGAGTGGCGCAGGCATGTCGGAAAAAACAAATGGGTTGCCTGCATTGGCCCGAACGCGAAATTGGCGAACCTGCGGCTCGTAGTCGAAATAGTCGAAGCATCTGCCGATACAGGCTCGATCAATGACCTGCTCGGTTGCGACGCGACTTTCGGGAAATGTTTCGATGGTGGCGATGACACGTTGGCCGGCAGGGAGGGTGCGGACAAGTCGAACCAAGCCTTCTTCAGTTCGGTTGATGATGGCGGTGTCCCTGTATAGGAGGGCAAAAAAGACGATAGCGATGAGGGAGAAGCCGGCAAGGTGCCACTTCCGGGGCTTGGCTGCGCCAGCGAGGCAGCAGATCAGGATTGCTGCCACTGCGGTTAGGCGCTCATTAAGAAGGCCGATGGAAATGAATCCCACCTGACGCATCAACCGAGTGTCAACTGCCTCTGGAAGCAGGAGAGCCGCAAAGAGCACAAGAACGTAGAGCTCCGCCGAGAGCCGGAACGGAGCAAGCCGGCGAGGCGACCGACGGCGAAGAATGATATCGACAAGAAGGCAGATGCAAATAAATACTCGAAGCATGCGGGCAGGCACGAGGTAGCGAGGCCCAAAGAGTAGCAACTGGTCGAAGCCGTCGTGAATATAACGTGGCGGCCAACCGACGCCGGATTTATACCGAACAATGACGAAGAGATGAATGGCGGCGAGCGCGCAGGCCGACATGAGAAAGAGAATCAAGCGATGGCGGCGCCATGGGCCGTCGACGAGTAATACATACGCGCCGAGCGCGAAGAGCAGCGCGAGTCCAAAAGGGTGCGCCAACCAGATGAGCGGGATGAGAGGTGCCGCCAGGCACAGCTGCCAACCACGGCCGCGAACCAGAATTGCCAAGGCGAAGAACGCAATTCCGAAGGAAAGATAGCAGTTCATCAATCCCGATTCGAAAATCCAGCCGTAGGCGAAGATCGCGAGACAGGGAAGAAGGTTCCAGGGCTGACGCCGCGTGAGCGCGGTAATCAAAGCGAATGCCCCCCAGAAAAATACGAGGACAGTTAGGCCGCTTGCTATCTTTTCGCCGACAGACCAGCCGAATAAATGCCCGAGAGCGGCGAGCATAAAGTCGAAAAAGACATTGTTCCATCGCGTGGCGAGCCAGAGACCTGGAGCCTGTCCGGCCTGAATGAGTGTTGCCAGCCACGCGTTGTAAACGTGGGTGGCAAGATCGCCGGCTTCAAGATGACGGTGCCAGAAGCATGGGATCAAGAGCGCCGCAGAAATCAACAACGATCGAAGCCAATACACCCGCAGAAACTGGGAGAATCCCAGAACGAGCGGGGCGCTTGTCCGGGTTCGTTGAGGGGAATGCAAAGTCGTCACCAAGTAGCTCACCTGTGCGCATTGCCGATCATGCCGCGCACGCGCAGCCGATCGCAGCCGCTCTCAATCAGAGATGCCATTTCCAAAACAACGCTCGGTATATGGGTCCGATCGGCGTCCATCATCACAATTACGTCCCCGTCTTCGGCGTGTTGCAGAGCCTCGGATTCAAAGGGACGCTCGCCGCGCCAGCGGCGCCTGGAGTTACTCATGACAAAGTGGATTCTCGAATGCTCCTGCAAGATTCGGTCAATGAGCTCAAGCGTGGCATGTTCCTCTTCCTCTCTCAAATCTCTTCGTGACCCGCTTCCCCAATTCGATCAGCGGCTCTTCCAGAAAGTTGTATAACGCGATCGGCGGCAGAACCACCAGCGCCGCGAACAAGGGAAGCCTGGCAGCGCGGGGAAGAACGTAGTGGAGCCGATCGAATGCGAGCCAGATGCAGAAGAAATGGATCAAGTAGATGCCGTATGAGTATTTCGCGATGAGGCGGCTGGGTTCGGTAAGCCAAGGAAACGAAAGCTGCGCAAAGAATGGCGAGCTGGCGCCGAGCACGAGGCACGCGATCCAGCCTTTAATCGACGGATCGGAAACCAAGTTCTGGTTCCAAAGGTAGAGCAGTACTATCCCGATGACCACCAGCGGCCAGACAACAGCGGGAAGTTGTCGCCGCGGCGTTCGCTGTAATTGGTATGCGATCACACCCGGCAGAAAACAGGGAATATACAGCAAGAAATTGCTCCCACTTCCACCAAGGTACGCCAGAAAAACAAGGCAGGCGAGAACCGAAAGCAACCAGATAGCTGCGACCCTCCAGAATGACTTATTGGGATAAAGCAAAAGAAACAGCCACGGCAAGAAGAGATACATGGCCATCTCATACGGCAGGCTCCATGCGGGGCCAAGTATCGAAGTTGAGGGGCTCTGAACAAGCAAGAGATTTGATAGAACAAGCGTGGGATGAAGCGGCATCGCGACAAACTGCTCGCGATGCAATTCAGCCATCGGCAGATGGAAGGCGGCCACCAGGCCAATGATGAAAATGCTCAACGGGTAGATGCGGAAAACGCGCCGCACCATAAACGAACCAAAGAGCCTGGCAGCGCCCTGAGTCTTCCACTGCCTTTCGAGAGAGAGCATCAGCACAAAGCAGGTATGGACGAAAAAGATCTTCACGCCGATGCTTCCGGCAAAAATGAGTCTCAGCGGTCCCAAGTCCGTCAGCCCGAGGAAATATGTCAAATGTCCGAACAAGACGAGCAGCACTGCGATGGAGCGCATAAAGTCCAGGTTGGGCAAATCAGTGCTGGCGAACGCCGACCGAACGGCGCCGGTTGTCTGGGTCGACACAATGGGTTCCGTGTAAGTTGGCATGAGTGGATTGTCGCTCTGATCGCGGGCTAGTCGATCCTGTAGATCTTGAGGTCGCCACTGTTTTGCTGCTCAACCAGCCATGCGGGTAATGGCCTGGGCAAGGCGATGTCAGTGCCAGGACGGGCGACAAGCCAGCGAACACTCCAGGTCTTGGCGAGGTTTCGAAGGGTTGCCGCGTCAGTTGTAGTGAAGATCAGGTCATTGTCGTGCAGCAAGCCCGTGAAAGCCGGGCTGTCTCTCTGGGTGTGGTGCAAGTATCCTTCGAGAAGCACCGGACGCTCGGAGAGCGCAGCGTATGCATAGGAGCGCCCGCTCTTGTTCGCCGAGCTATCCACATCATGTTTATTCGTCGCAAACCGCTCGTCCCGCGGCGCGAGCTCACCGAGACGCTTCAGGCCTTGAACTTCGCCGGACGAAATAGTTACGTCCATCTTCATCCGTCCCATACCGAAATTGAGCCATGGAGTAATCCAAGCCAGAAAGCCGATCATGAGCACGCCCATGAGAGTCGCAGAAACGAACATTGAAGAGCCGCGACTCCACTTCATAAGCGCCAACGATCCAACGATTACTAAGCCTAATAGAAGGAGAGAAACCAACTGTGCGCGATTGTATGAAATCCATGCATCGCTGTGAGTTATGTAATCGAGTATTCGCATCACAACAGCGTAAGCGATAAAGAGGAATACGGCCTTCCCCGTCAACCGCAGCCACTCCGTAACCCATCGGGCGCGTTCGGCGCCGCGCCACCATCCGGATGTGAGTCGAGAGAAAGCAAATATGCTGAACACCGAATCCAGATAATACATTCCGTAACGCTCGTTGCCATCAAGTTGGAGCGAGAGGTTAAACAACAGCAGGCCCAGAGTACTGGCGATGACCAGAGCGGAAAGAGGATCCCGCAAGGGCTGCGAGATCCAACGGAGGCCCACGATTCGGAATCCCAAGCCGACCGTGAAACAGATGACAACCCACCACCAGTAGGTTTCGGGATGCCTATTGATCGTCGCTCCCGCCATGTCCGGGGAATTGCTATAACCCATAATGTGCCAAGCCCCAAGAAACAGGCCGAACATCAGCATGATCGAGAGCCATGAACGCGCCTCTCCGAGGCGCCCCCAGAACAAGAGAATGCCTACTATGCCGAGGCAGTACAGGGCGCCCACCGAGTTCACTGAAACAACCAAGGCGGGCAGCGCCACCAATAAGAACTCCTGCCAGCCTGGGAGCGCTACCCGCTCCCTCCGAATCAGGCAAAGACCCATGATCGCCGTAACGGCTCCTAAGCCGTGCAGCATGGAATGGCCTAGGATCAGATGGCTGAAGGGCCCCCCATCTGCCGGTACGGCCACCGTGGGAATCGTGTAAAGGATAGCTCCGGTCACATAGCTGGACCCATTTTTCTCGTCGCTAAACAGGGACAGCAAGGAACCGTAGAAGAAAAGGCCGACGACAGACATGACTCCGCCGAATTTTCCGCCGTTGGCTTTGAGTGACAGGAACGTGCCCAGCCCGAAGCATGAAAGCACCAGTGCCCACATCGATGCGCCGCGCGTCACGCGGGCGAAGGCGTCGCCCAGTTCAAGTCCGTCAAAGCGGGAAATTGCCGCAGCCGGCGCATAGGGTCCAAAATGGTAACGGAGTTCTTCAATCGATATGCCGGGTGCTTTCGGAGGGCCGTCGCTGCTCTTGATGCTCGCAGCAACCGAGTGGAAGTATTGCGTGTCCCCGTAAATCCAATTGAAGCTTCCGTCGCGCCGCAGGACGGCGTCGTTCCGTGCTCCTGGGAGGAAGAACAACCCGCAGATCAGGACGGAAAGCAATACCAGCGCTCCGCCGTATGCGACGGTTCCTTTTACCCAAAGGGCGCGATCCTTCCATGAGCACACTGCTCCGCCGGCTGCGAGTCCAAGCCATAAAACAGATACCCAAATGAGCGGAAGTCCCAACCTCACCCAGAACGCGGTCAGCGCCGAAATCACCAAGATGCCGGCTGCGGGAGCTAGCATGAAGGCTTCCGCCCGGGCTTCGGCAGGTAACGCCAAATTGACAAGAAAGTAGCCGACAGCAGAAACCATCATCGCGTAGGCGAGGAAGTTAAGCGTAGCCCAGCCCCCGGCGGTAAATAGCACCACGGCTACCCAGGGCAAAAACACGAGCCCCATGACAACCAAATTGCGCCGCTCCGATTCCAAAACAATGCTCAGACTCATATTTGCTCTTACCAAGCGCTGAGGCCGCCATCGACGATCAAGCAATGCCCCGTAACATAGCTTGAAGCATCGGAAGCGAGATAGATTAGTGCGCCCACCATCTCGTCTGCCTGGGCCATGCGGCCCAGTGGTACGCGAGCGGAATAGCGTGCTTTGAAGGTGTCGTTTTGTCCGCTCTCCACCCCGGCAGGGACCAAAGCATTGACGCGAATGCCTGCATCTCCCCAGTTTGCGGCAAGGTAGCGTGTAAGCCCGACAACAGCGGCTTTAGAAGTTGAATAGACAGCGGGGTTGCTGATTTGGCGGCCGAGATAGAATGAGCCTTCGTAGATCCGCTTATCCGATGAGACGATGCCGTAGATCGAGGCGGTCTGGATGATGCTTCCACCAGTTGCCTGTTTTTGCATTTCGTTGCCAACAGCCTGAGCGACCAAAAACATGCCGTCCACATTCACCGACATGATTTTTCGCCATTCACTCAGCGAATACTCCTCAGTACGTGCAAAAAATGCGTCGAGATCGGCCGATTTGGAGGCGGCGTTGTTATGAAGAATGTGAATTGCGCCCAATCGAGTGACGACGCATTTGACCATTTCAGAAACCGATGCGGGGTCCGAAACATCGCAGGCTACTCCTAGTGCCGAGATTCCATAGTCTCGCTCTAATTCTTCGGCAAGGGAAACGCAGCGGTTCAAATCCAGATCGACCAAGGCGACGTTCGCGCCAAATTCAGCAAGGCCGCGACAGAAACGTTGACCGAGGATACCGACCGCGCCGGTAACAACAGCGACCTTGCCGCTCAAATCGAAGAAATTTCTATAGTGTGATTTCGTCAAGAAGCACTTCCCTGTTTTCCTTTTTCGAGATTCGACCGGCGATCAGCACGCGCATCACATCGAGCGTCTTTTGACTGGGGATGGCCGGCTTGCCGGTTTCTATTGAGTGGACAAACTCCCAAAGCATGCGACGAAACATGGAGAAGTTGTCAGTGATATCGAATGTTCCGTTACGCTGGGCACCAAAGAGTTCCAGATGAAAAGTCGGAGCGCTTTCACCGAGAGCGTCAATTTGAATCAGCGCTCCGTTATCGAGTCGAATGCTGGCCAATGAATGGTCCGACGGCCTCATCCAAACCGAGACTGGACGTGCAGACGTCAATCCAAAGGCGGCATCGAGAAGGTGAACTCCGTATTTCTCCCAGGAAAGTACGATGGCCCCTCGGATCAACTTCAAGTGACCGTAGGCGGCTAGATTCGCTCTGGGTTCATCCAGTTCGCGGGCATAACGCATGCCTGAGCACGACATCAGCTGACCGCTCTCAAGATACGGCTTGAGAGCCCGCAATTCGTCCAAATCAACGCTCAGCGGCTTATCGACGAAAACCGGCAACCCGGCATCCAGAAATGGCTGAGCTAACTGAAGGTGCATCTCGTAGTCGTCGCGGGCAACGATGACGGCGTCCACTTTGCCCAGGAAATCGCGATAATCAGCCACAGAATTTGCGATTCCGCATGCCGCGCGCAATTTTTCTGTCGTTTCAGGATTCTGAGTCCATGCGTGGGTGACTCTCCAATCACCCAGTCCGAATTCCGATGCGTGACGACGCCGAACGTACTCGTAAATTCCCGGCCAACCCGAGTCAGCCAAGCCCGTCGGAGAGAATCCATTGATGATGGAACTATACGAGAAAGGGTGGCCGTTTCCCTCACTTACGCCAATGATTCCGACTTGTTTCACCCGATCACCCGCGAATCGTGGACACCAGGATTGTGGCTCGCGATATAACTTCGCACATTGGAATTCCGCAATGCAATGAAGTCTACAGCACCGCTAAGGCCGAAGATCTTGTTCATCTCCATTGCCTGCGATTGCACTCTCACTTTGAAACTTCCGCTAACTGCTGCTGTTTCGCTCGAAACGACAGTGCCTTGCCTAATCGCATCGCCGGCTTTTCGATGAATAAGAACGACAGCGGAACTACCACTGCGAGCAAGGGCAAACACATCGGAATCACCTCACCTGCGGGAGAAAAGTTCAGAACGGCACCAGTCGCAGTAACAGACACCTTCGGAGCGGTGAAGAGCTGCTGCCATAGGTAGATTCCGTAGGAAGTCGCGCCAATCGCTTGCACCGGCTTGCAGTCAAGGAAGCGGCGCAAAAGTGAACGATGCTCCGCGCTAGACAGCAGCATGAGACCTATTGCAAATGGAACAAACACGCTCCGATACAACGCTGCGCCAAAACCGATAGCCCAAAACGGCGGAATGAATAATATGATCGCAACACTCGCACTCACATACCAGGACAACGCCTTTGCCAACTGGCGAGCACTGGTTTCAAAGACTGCCATCAAAACGCCACATGAGATACATGCAAATCCTTCGCGTGTCTGCGGGGATGTGATCCAATCCCAATCGCGGAATGCAGTTGATAGATTCCACAGGACCGCCAGAAGAAATACCCCGAGGCACACTATTCGCCGATGACGCCTTGGTGTCAGAACGAAGAGTGGCGGAAAGACCAAATAGAACTGCTCCTCGATCGCCAGACTCCAGGTATGCGCGATGAACCAACTATGAGGAATCGGAATGTGTCTGATGTCACCAAGGAACAGTGCCGCGACACAGATTGCCCGCCAAGAATCTCGAATCAGTCCAACGCCCAGCAAAACCGACAGAACGGCAAGATACGTGTAGAGAGGCGGCAGAATTCGACAGGCCCTGCGATAGTAAAAGGCTTTAAGCGATATCGATCCGCGCGCTGAGTCCTCCGAATTTAACAATCTGCAAATGACAAATCCGCTGATTACGAAAAAGATATTTACAGCTAAGGGCCCCCAATAAACCAATGCCGGTATAGCACCCGGAACGCGTGAGAACAGGCGCGGATGCTGCGTTGTGCCGATATGAACGACGACGACGAGAAGCGCACTAATCGCTCGCCAGCCGTCTAGTTCCCGAATCCGCGGAGGTCCATCGAATTTCTGCGCTACGGTTAAGGCCATCTCCCAATGTTCTCCTGGGTGGCAGCAATCTGCGGATTAGAGATCGTTATGGATTTGAGAATGCCAGTCGTCGTTACCAAATCGCCCATCCACCATCTACGCAAAGATTTTGCCCGGTGATATAACTCCCAGCGTTGGAACAAAGTAAGGCAACGGCGCCCTTGAGCTCGTCTGGCTGACCAATGCGATTCATGGGATTCTTGGAGCCAAGCTGCTGCATGAACCTCTCATGCTTTTGCGTGGGCGGATGGGGAAAGGCACCGGGGCTGAGGGCATTCACGCGAATGCCGTGAGGCGACAGGAAGCTGGCGAGATACTTGGTGAACTGAATGACTCCGGCCTTGGCGGCGCCATAACTGGGCGGATTGGTAAACTCCTTGCCATCATAGATTCTGTAATCTGGTCCGATGTGACCGTACATCGAGGCGATATTGAGAATAACGCCACGCGTCAGCTGCAAATCAGGGAATGCAGCCTTGGTTAAACGAAACACAGAGTTCAAGCTCATGTTGATGTCGTATTCCCAATCCTGGTCCGTGATCGATTCCCACGAGTTCTTGTTGCCGGACCAGGCATTGTTCACGACAATGTCGACATTTTTGAAGTGCTTGTGGACTTCGGGAAAGAAGCCGGCTATGGACTCCTTGCTGAGGAGGTCGAGTTCCAGCGCAACGGCCTGCACCGAGCCGCCGGCAAGCTGCATGATCTCCTCGCATTTCTTTTGACACTTTGCCTTGTCGCGGCTGGCGAGAACAAGATTTGCACCCAGTTCGGCAAGCGTCTCACTGATGGCGGTGCCCAAATAGCCTGCGCCGCCAGTGATGATTGCGACTTTACCCTTCAATGATTGCAGTTCCTGTAGCGTCTTGCTCATGAATTGGCCTTCTCCAGCAAAGCCTCAACCACAATAAAATCAATGTTCTCATCGATGTCTTGGGAACGGTCCCGCGGCATGAGAACGGCGCCGACGCGACCGACCAGGATGGATTGCGTTTCTTGTGCAAGCAGATCGGCACGGAAGACATAGACCGCCCCATTGAGTTGGTACGCCTTGGGAAGTTTCTGCCGGGGAAGCCAGGGAATGGCACCGGGGATAAAGACCTCCGCCTTGCCATCGACTACCCGCCAGGCCCGGTGAGGATTCAACTCCGCATCAGTAAAGGTCGCGACAGAGTCGATGCCGCCCTGCCCAATCAGCTTCAGGCATTCGCGCACGTCCTCTGGAGATCGGAGTGGACAGGTTGGCTCAAGCAGGACGACCCAGTAGGCTGACGCGTGTTCCGAATTGAGGGCGTGCAGCAAGTCTTTGAGCGCATCGATGACCAAGGCTTCGTCGGTGGCAAGATGCTGTGGTCGCGGGTAAACTTCTGCGCCGTTGGCCTGTGCTATCGCAGCGATCTCTGCATTATCTGTAGAGACAATGATCCTGTCGATCTCGCTTATCTGCTGAGCAACTTCAATCGCCCAAACGAGCAGCGGTTTTCCTTTGAGAGGGCGGATATTTTTCCCGGGAATTGATTTGCTGCCACCGCGGGCAGGGATGACCGCTACGACTTGTTTTCCGTTCAGCATGTCCTGTGCAATCGCTGCTTTCTACTCAGATGTGGTTCGCGCGCCAAGCCGGCCGAGGCTATCGACTGCTTTCCGGTACTCAGTCCATTCTCCCGTATCGATCCAGGCGCTTTCGCCAATCGGGAAGACGCCAACGCGCCCGCCGGAACTCTTGATATGTTCGATGAAATCGGTCATGTCGTATTTGGCGTGCTCCGGGATCAGATTGAGCCGGTCGCGGCGCACGACATACATTCCCGTATTGACAAGAAAGTTGTACTGCGGTTTCTCTGAGATGCGGGCCAGGCTTCCGCCCTTTTCAAGTTCACAGACTCCGTAGGGAATGTGATAGTCCTTCAACGAAGCAACTAGCGTGAGGTCATACTGATTGTCCTCATGAAATGAAACCAAATCGGCAAGGTCAGCCTGGATCACGATGTCGCAGTTTGTCACAATCAGGTTTTCCGGCACCGGCAAATAGAGTTCTCGCAAACTGCCCGCTGTGCCGCGCGGCTCTCTTTCCTCGAGGAAAGATACAGAATATGACGGAGCCAGTTCCTCGAAAAACGACTTAATGATCTTGGACTTGTAATTAATGGAAAGAATGAACTTTTCCAGGCCATGGTTCTGAAGCTGCGCGATGATGATTTCAATGACCGTGCGATCGCCGACCGGAATTAGAGGCTTGGGAAGGACATTCGTAAAAGGCGCTAGTCGGGTCCCCTGTCCTCCTGCCATGATCACCACGGGGAGATTCAAGCGACGCTTCTTCTTTGACACCGCCTCGCCTTGAAAGAGCTCTTTCCAAAATACCAACCGCACGATTTCTAGCGACGCATTCACGACTGGAATGCAAATGAGGTTCTTTGCCAGCATTTCAGCGCGAATCCTGTCCGCGCCAAAACCCTCACGAACCACACACGGCTGGCGGTTGCAGATTTGAAGTACTTGCGCCTTCAGGTCTCCGTCAGACAGAATCCATCGCCGGATATCGCCGTCGGTGAGCGAGCCAACCAAGCGCAACTCAGCGTCCACGACAAATACGATTTTTTCCTCGGTTTTCTCCAACTGCTCCATCGCCTGGCGGATGGTATGCGTTTGGGATACCAAGAACGATTTGACGCTTTCGTTCGTGCGAATCATTTCAGTCGTTCGATTTGGAGTTGACATAAAGTTTAGCGAAAGATTCAGTTTGGTTGGTTTGGCAGGTCGTGAAAGCTCTTCTTGAGAAAATCAGCTGAGATTTTCACGTCTCTCAATACATTCTTGATTCGTTCACTGGTGCGGCCGTCGTGGAATCGGTCGTATGGATTGCGCATTCTGCGCAGCGACGCCCGAAAGCGCGGTGAGGCAGCACGCTGAATTCCGCGCAGAATTTCGGCCCTGCTGCACGGAACATCGATGACATTTGCGGCGCGGATTCGACCGCGCTGGCGATCACCAATATTGACAACCGGCATGCGAAAAGAGGGCGCTTCGATCAACCCACTTGAAGAATTGCCTACCATGACCGTGAGATGCTGGAGGCAACTGAGATAGCGAAGATGACCGAGGTGCGGAAACCACTTGAATTTTTCCGGGTGGGCAGCACAAGCCGCCTTTAGGTGATGGTTGATTACCGCGCCCTGGGCATCGGCATTGGCCATGGTGAAAATCGCCCGCAGGCCGCTGGCTTTGACGGCTGCAATGAGTCGGCGAACCTGGATCTCGATTGACCCGGCATCTCGCGTCGCCGGATGAAATGTGACGAGCGCTACCGGATCCTTGACTGAGAAGCCGAGTTCTCGCTCGAGCTGCGATCGCGTCAGAAGCCGCGAATGATAGATTTGGTCCAGTCCCGGAGCGCCGGATGCAAAGACGGTCGCGGGCGGTTCTCCCATCTGAATGATCCGCCGGCGATAAGACTCGGTTGCGGCGAAATGAAGGGAAGACATTTTTGTAATTGCGTGCCGGACCGCTTCATCGAGGGCGCCTTCGCTGCGCTCACCTCCGTGAATGTGCGCAATTGGAATTCTCAGCATCAACGCGGCAATTGCAGGTCCAAGCAATTCAAATCTGTCACCGAGCAGCACCATTAGGTCCGGCCGGAGTTCTGATAGCACCTCAGCGAATTTGCCTAACCCACGCCCTACCGACTCCACATTTGCAAGGCCGCTACTTCCCGTAAGGCCGATGTCGATCCGCCGGTCAATTTTGACGCCGTCAGCTTCAATCTCCCGTACGGTGAATCCGAACTCTTGAGCCAAATGCGTGCCTGAAACAATCAACTGGAGCCTGAGCCTGGCATCGGCGCGGATGCAATCGATGAGATTTCGCAGCAGCCCGTATTCGGCTCGGCTGGTTGTGACGACACAGATTTTTCGACGACTCACGTTTGGGCCTGGCTTTCCTGCGCTTCAATTTCGGGGCACATCGCTCCGCGGGAGAGTGGTACAGAACGCCCCTGAAGATTCGGCTAAAACCGATGTCAGAGGCTCGGGCTCGCGCCAGATGCGATCTCTCCCCATCTGCGCCATGATCCGGCCGATTCCCGTCGCGGTCGTGCCATACCGCTTGATCTGCGCTGCCATTTCTTCTTGTTTAGACTCAGAAAACGCAAACCTGTACGTGACGGGCTGACTAAGTTTGAATTCGGAAATCGGCGTAGAAAGCGGACTGCGCAACCAGCCCGCAATATCGTAGTTCATCAAAACACTGGGATTGCTTTCATTCCGGTCAACTCCCCAGATATTGTGGACCCGACCCGAGCAATACGCTCGAATTTCCTTCAGGCTCTCCGCCAGCGCCGCATCATTCGGCAATCGATCGGCAAAGATCTTACCAGCTGTGCGAAATACGTAGTCTACCCATTCATCCATGACTGCCAGACTCCTGGCAGTATGGGTCTGAATGAGGTTGATCCCGATTTCCCCGTTCAGTAACTTTTCGTAGTTGTCCCCTGTGTAGATGAACTGACGAAGTTTCTCTTCGGAATCCCACAACTCTTCTCGCGTGAGCCTGACAAACGAATCAACGACCTCTTTGACCCGTGGCGGAGCCGTGTCCCGGTCCGCGACGAGCTTCTGAAGTAGATCCATGATCCTAACCTTGTTTTGCCGCATCAGTCTTAACAGAGCATTGAAGCCGCCGCCGTTGTACACCACGGCAACCATGAGATGCAGCTTCCTGGCGTTCTGGTAGTCTTCGAACGACATGGTGTTTGTCGAACTGACGACCTCCTCAATCTCGACCGCAATACGCCCGTCTCCGAGCTTCGCAAAGTCGCGAGGCAAGATGCGAAAATGGGAGCCGATGTTGTGGGTCGCCCGGCTGAAGGCCGTGTTGAGTTGGGTGCCGTTGAGCAGCATGCATGTGTAAACTTCAACGACGTTAATACCCGATTCGAGAACCTGGGAGATCGAGTTGACGTGCCGCTCATAGGAGTCTCCCGGCAGGCCGAGAATGAGCTCGGAAAACGTGGGTACGCCGAATTCCTCGTAAACACTGGCCAACGACATCATCTGCGATGTGCTGATGTTATCGCGATGGATCTCTTTCAGCACCACGGGATCCATGGATTGGACAGACATCCACATCGACATCGACCCTTTTAGTTTTCGCAGCGCCTGGGCAATGCGCTCCTTCTTGTTCTTCCCCGTTGAGGCAAAGATGGAGCGCGGCCAGTTTTGCCTTTCTTGAATTTTGGCAATATGTTCGACAATTTCGTAGTCCCGTTCGTACATGGCGAAATTGGGGTCCGCGAAGGTCAGGTTCGAGATGAGAATGGGCGCCTTTCGCACGGCCGCGGCGACGTAGTCCAGCTCTTCCTTTACGCGCTCGGTGCTGAAGAAGTTCACCTTTGAGATCAGCTGGTTGCCCTCATGGCAGAATGAGCAGGAGAAAGGGCATCCTCGATTGGTTTCCAGCATGGGCGAAAGCTTACCGTCGAAGAACTTGTCCATGAATCCGGCCAGATAGGGAGACGGAATTTCGTCGAGCATGCGCCGCCGTGGGAGCATGATCCCTTTCACGACTTCTGAATTGCTGATGCGATGAATGAAGCCGTCGATCGGCGCTTCTTGCATCCGTTCGCGGTCGAGCCCGGTCTCCATGGCGCGCCTCACGAGAGCGGAGAACGCTTCTTCTCCCTCCAGATAGGCGTAGAAGTCGATAAGGCCATTGCGCTTGACGAATTGCTCGCGGCCCTCGTCTTCTAACGGGATATTCGGGCCTCCCATGACGCGAATTGTCTTTGGGGAAAGTGCGCGCGTCATTCGGAAGAATTCCAGACCCAGGTTGAAGTTCCACGGGTAGTTACTCATCCCGAGGATATCTGGCGGCGCATCCCGGATAGCCTGTTCCAAATCGTCAACGTACTTGAAAATCTTTATGTCGACTTCGGAGCCAAAGGTTTTCGCGGCATAGGCCGCAATAAACCCTACATTGAGCGGAAAGGCGTCGGTCGCGATGGACAGAGTCGTATAAGTGAGGTCGCCTAGATAGATCTTCAGCGGCCTGCTTGTTCCCGAGTGGTTTGTGTGGGTCATAGTTGCCTTTATGCTGTGACGGCGTTGCCGGGGAGACCATCACAGAGAACTTCGAGTTGAGATGCTCGTATCGGGTGTAAAAACTCGATCGGCGCACTGCGGTATCCTGGTGCGGTCATCCGTCGTGTGCGTCAATGAGTAAGTGATGTCACGCGAGATCGTTCCAATGAATAACTTCATCTTCTTTAACGTCGGTCCGGAGAGTGTGCCCGACCACGACCTGAAGAAACTTTGGAGAAATGCCCGTGCCGGGGCGCTTGATGGTAATGTCTTCGGCACGGAGTCGGTGCCCCGCGGACAAGTTGCGCGCTGCAATCAGGCTCTTTCGCGCAACGGAGATGTTAGGAATTTCACATGGCGCCGGAACCTTGACGCCGTTGCCCAGAGCCGATTCCACATTCCGGATGGCTGTGACCATCCGCTTGAGCTCAGCCTGTTCAAGCGATGCAGCATGGTCGGGACCTGGTAGCGAGCGATCAAGAGTGAAATGTTTCTCGATCACTTGTGCGCCCATAGCGACAGCGGCGACGGCAATCTCGATGCCCTCGGTGTGGTCAGAATAGCCCACTGGCAGGCCGAAGGCTGCGCGCAGTGTTTGCATTGCTCGCAGGTTAATCTCGCTATAAGGCGCCGGATACTCTGTGACGCAGTGCAAGAGCGTAATGGGCGCAGTTCCCTCGGCCTGAAGCGCGAGAACAGCTTCCTCAACTTCTCCCAGCGTCGACATGCCGGTGGATAGAATGACCGGCCGGCCTTTTCTTGCAATGTGCCGGAGAAGGGGAAGATTGGTCACTTCCCCCGAGGGCGCCTTGAATTGCGAGACGCCAAGTGCGTCAAGAAGATCGACGCTTTCTTCATCGAACGGGCTCGACAGAAACTCAATGTCGATTTGCCGACAGCGATCAATGAGTCGGCGGTGGGCCTCGGCATCCAACTCCAAGCGCTGCAGCATCTCGAAGTGAGATTCTGCGTTACCCGTTTGCCGTTCCTGATACTGCGCCTTTGCGGCTGAACGGGAGGCGATTCGATCGGCACGAAAGGTTTGAAACTTGACCGCATCGGCGCCACAGTCTTTGGCTGCTTCGACAAGCTGCAAGGCGAGATCCACCGATCCGTTGTGATTTACGCCAGCTTCAGCAATGATGTATACGCGAGCCATGAAATTACGATTTGATGCGGCGAGCCGGGCAGCCAACATAAACACCCGGTTCGCTCAGATCCCTTGTTACGGTGGCGCCTGCCCCAATGAGGCAACCAGATCCGACAGTCTTCCCTTCAATAACCGTTGCACCCGCTCCGATCATCGAAAAACGCCCGATGGTCACTCCTCCGGAGATGGTAGCTCCCGAAGCGACATGCACCCAATCACCCAAGGTGACATCGTGCTCGACCGTACTGTTGGTGTTGACGATGGCGCCCCGACCGATGCTCGCGCCGCTGTTAATAATGGCACCGTCCATCACCACAGTACTTTCGCCAAGTGAAACCGCCTCGTTAACGACGGCATTTGGGGAGACAAGTGATGGGAAGGAAATGGAAAGAGCACGCAGTTTTTCCCATAATGAGAAGCGCAAATTCCCCAGCCCTACCTGACCGACGGCGAGAACGGCAGTAAGATTCTTGTGTTGGTCCGCTAATTTGGCCAGGTCCCTATCAACACCGAGAAACGGGACTCCCATCAGATCGCCGCTATTTTCCAAAGCCGTGTAACCAAGAATATCGAAGCGACCTAGCTTGCGAAGAATACTGACAATGACCTTGGCATGGCCGCCCGCGCCGATTAACACAATGGAATTCATGGCAGACTCAATGGATAGCGGTTCAATTCAGCGACACATGTAAGTGCTGGCGCAGAAATGAGGGCAAGTCACTCGCCTGGTCAGCGCGCATCTTTGCAACATTTCGGATCCGATCGCGCAAAGTCTCGCCTTGCTCCAAATAAGATTGAGCCAGAGCCAGGAGTTCGGCGATTTCTGCATTGCTGGGAAGCGCGTCGAATTCCTGATTCACCTCATAGTTGAGCACCTCGGGCAGGCTACTCATCTTGTGAGCATGAGATCCAAGGAAAATGCAAGGAGTTCCGCCAAGCGAGGCGAGAATCGATGGATGATAGCGGCCGGAGATGAAAAGCCGGGCATTGGCCAGAACGGCACCGCACAAAAGGATCGGCGCATTCGAAGGCACGATGCCGACCTGCATTTTTGTAGCAACTCGTTGCAGGAACGAATCCGGCAGATCGCATTCCATGAGATAAGTGCGCAGCCCAAGTTTGCCGGCGGCATCGACCAGGCGTCCATAGCATTCCACAGCCTTGTCAGGATACCAGGAAGCCAGTGCCCCTCCACCAATACAGATGTACGGTTGAGAAAAGTCGAGCTTTCCCCAGTACTCCGCCTTTTCGGGATGCGGCAAAATGAAATCGCCGTCCTTTGGCAGCCAGCAGCCGGGCCCCTCGTAACGGGAAAACCAGGAGAAGAGCGAATCGGGGATGAAGCTGGCATTCGCCTGCGGAATTTCCGCTTTGACGTAACGGAGCGACTCGTAATCGCGTAACGCGACTGCCTTGCAGCGAGCAAAGAGACTCCGCGCCTTGTCCAGGGTCTCGCTATTTCTCCCTGTTACGGGACAGTCCGAGATCATTGAATTGACGAGGAACACGGGTTTTCCTAATCTCAGGCCCAATTCAACCATCGCGAGAAGGAAGAGAGTTGAGCGACGGGGCGGGGTGGAAAAGATGATATCGCCGTCTCCGTCAACCACGAAGACGTCGGCTGCCATGGCTTCTTCACAAATACGACTCAGAGCAGGATAACGATGTTTCTCCGCGAGTAGGTTGTCGACGCTGATTTTGGGATCTTTGGAAATGAAATCATGCGCGCCCCACAACTGTTCCAGCTTGATGTACCAACTGACGAGCGGCCTCTTGCGCCTTTCCAGAAGATAGCGGAAATGCCGGTAGAATCTGGAAGGCATCAGGGTGTGGACATATCCTGCCTCGGCTACAGACAAGTCGAAAAAATCGCCGGTAATACAACCACTGATTTCGAACGGTCCAGACAGGGTGTTGCGAAGTGCAATGCTGGCGCCACGCCCCAAGTTGAAGCTTGTCCGATTGTCCCCGACGAAGAACAACTTCATTTTCGATTGATTGCTGGACACAAGCTACCGTTGGCTCCAGCGCTGCGGTTTCCGCACAACCCTCACCTCATACTGGTTTCAGAGCCCGAAAGGGTTCACACCAACCCCTGCTTCGTACTCTGGATGAACTTGTCGTTTCAAGGCAACGGCGGCAACGGTTCCATCGGGAAGCATCCAGTCATATGGCACCACAACGGGCGTAGAGTGGCGAACATGTTTCAGAAACTCCCCTTTATAGCCGTAGTCCGCGAGATCTCCACTCACATCGAAGTATGCGACTTCCTGATACGGAACAATCAATTCACCTGGGTCTGCGCCCTGGATCCTCATCTTCACCGTGTAACTTTGTGGCAACAGGGGAATCGAATGAAATAGGCACGACATTTTTCCGGTGCCTTCCAGGCAGTCGGGCTTATGTCCATCGAGAAGCATGTTAGCGGTAAAGCAGGAACCACTAATTCCGACAATTCCCAGCGCGACAATGGGTCTTGAAATGCGCTTATCGGCTTCGTAGGAGATTTCTACGATGAGGTCCTCGCCGGGCTGAAACTCCCTGGCTTCGACGCCGCGGCTATTTTTCAGTTTGACCTGGATGATCTTCAAACCATATGCAGCATTGATGCAGGAAAACGCGGTCTCGCCGGAAGCGCTTTCGAAATACGCGCCCGTAACCTCCTCCACAGTGCCGTCTTGATGGACCTGACCATCCTTGATCCAGACTCCCCGTTGACAGAGATTGCGAATAGCTTGCAGGTTGTGACTAACAAATAGAACCGTCCTACCGCTCTCAGCGAAGTCTCCCATCTTGCCGAGACACTTTTTCTGGAATGCGGAATCTCCGACGGCAAGCACTTCATCAACAATCAAAATCTCGGGATTAAGGTGGGCCGCCACGGCAAAGGCCAAGCGAACGTACATACCAGAGGAATATCGCTTGACTGGGGTGTCGAGAAAGTCCTCAATCTCGGAGAACTCGACGATCTCATCGAATTTTTGCGTGATCTCAGCGCGAGTCATCCCCAAAATCGCGCCATTGAGAAAGATGTTCTCGCGCCCCGTGAGCTCATGGTGAAACCCCGTACCGACTTCGAGCAGGCTAGCAGTCCTGCCATTGATGCGAAATCGCCCTTCAGTCGGAACCGTGATCCGGCTGAGAAGTTTAAGGAGCGTGCTCTTGCCAGCTCCGTTCTTCCCGATAATCCCAACAACCTCGCCCTGGTTGACGTTCAGGGTCACATTCCTTAGTGCCCAAAAGTCCACCTGTTTCAGTTTTGATTCTCGACGCGATCTCAGCCAGGCGCCAGGTGCCCGAATCGCGCCCTCAACAGCGTGACGCATTCCGTCAACATCAGCCTTCTGCTGGCCGATTGTGTATCGTTTGCCGAGACCTTCGATGACGATAGCAGCCTGGGACATGACTCGATTCGCGGAAACCAGCACGAGCTCAGTTAAATGACATCAGCAAACGTGAGTTCGGTCTTGCGAAAGTACAGAACTCCCGAGACGAGAATCGCGGCGACCTCAACAATCGACAACGTGAGCGCCGGAAGATACATTCTATTCTGGGCGCCGAGCAGCGACCAGCGAAACCCGTCAATGATGCCTACCATCGGGTTGAGTGAATACAGAAGCCGGAAACGAACAGGGACAACGCTACTTTGATAACCCACAGGCGAGAGATAGAGGCCAAACTGCACGACAAAGGGAACGATAATCCGAAAATCTCGATATCTCACCATCAGAGCAGCGATCCAGAAGCCAGCTCCAAGGGACGCACAGAACGCCAGCAGAACAAAGAACGGAAGGAAAATAGCCTCCACAGGTGGAATAAATCTGTACCAAACCATGAGCGCGACCAGAAAGGCAGAAGAAATAAGGAAGTCGACAAAACTCGTGATGACCGAGCTGGCCGCCAGGATTAGGCGCGGAAAATAGATTTTCGAGATCAGGCTGGAATTCGAGACCAGGCTGTTTCCGCTGTCGGAAATGGCTGTAGAGAAGAATTGCCACGGAAGCATACCGCAAAGAACCAGAAGTGGATAGGGCAACCCTCCGGACGGCATTTTGCCCAGCTTTCCGAAGACAAGAGTCAGTATGAGCATTGTCAAAAGCGGCCTAAGGAGCGACCAGCTTACACCCACGACTGTTTGCTTGTACCGTACTAGAAGGTCGCGCCAGCCAAGAAAGAAGAACAGTTCGCGATAGCGCCAGATATCCTTCCAGTATTGCCCCTCTGTGCGCCCGGCTTCCACCAGCAACTCTGTCATGGTTGGCTCATGCCCCGGTCTGTAGACTGCACTGATCGGCTCGGTCGGTGGATTCTGCCTGGAAAGGTCATAATGATTGGATCTGCGCAGGTCGTTCGACCCTGGATTTGCTGGGGATGACTCAAGAAGACACCAACCATCTTTATCTCGTCAAGGAACACACACAGTTTCAAAAACGTGCAGAAGTCAAACGCCGCAAGGTTCCCCTGCGAAGTGAACCCTCAGCCACTGCTCAAACACCATTAAGCTGAAAAGTATCTTGTGGTAGTCATTTTGGCCCGCTTGATGCTGATGGAAGAGCCGCTGAACCGCGGAGGGCCGCAGATACTGATACATCAGCGACTCTGAATCCATCAACGTTTCTTTCATCTTGTTGCTCACACCGCCACGGAACCATTCGTCCACCACATTCACATTGAAGCCACGCTTTTTCCTTCTTAAAATCTCCGCAGGCAGAAGTTCTTTGCACACCTGACGGTGAGCCCATTTTTGATTTCCGCCGCGCACCTTAAAGCGTGCAGGCAACCTTTCAACGTACTCAACGATATCCTTATCGAGATAAGGTACTCGAGCTTCAAGGCCGTGGGCCATCGAAAGCTTGTCACCAAACATCAGAAGTTCATCGGGAAGAGTCGATCTCATTTCGAGAAACTGAAACCCACCCAGATCATCGGTCTCGCTAGAGAGCTCTAAGAGGTCCCTCCAGCATTCAAGCAGCGCATCGCCGGCATCCCCATTCAACATTCCGTCCTGAAAGAGTGCGTTGACTTCGTCACCTGGCAGAAGTGAAAGCACCTCCTTATATCGCTGTGCGCGGTCTGCAATGCTCAGGGAGTGAATACCTCGTTTCAACATTTCGTTTCGTGGTAGCGCAGTAATCGCAATCTCAAGCGGGGCGCGCATCCAGCCGGGAACGGTTTCCCAGTACGAAGCGTAGCGGACTCCGAGGTGGCGGCGGTAGCCGGCAAATAATTCATCGGGGCCTTGTCCGATCAGCACGACCTTCACATCCTGGCGAGCCCGCTTGCATACGAAATACATTGGCACAATAGACGACGACGCAATCGGTTCCTCCAGTTGGGCGACGATCGCCTGAAAGGCTTCCTCGAACATCGCCCTGTCGAGCAGCACCGATGTGTGCTGCGATGAAAAACGCGACGCTGTTTTTTCCGCATCGGCCAGTTCATCGTCGGCGTAGCCCGTTCCATAGCCGACGGTGTAGGTTCTCCAGGAACTGCCGTAAAGGTTCATTAAAGCAAGCAGGAGACCGGAATCGACGCCACCGCTCAGCAAAAGCCCCACAGGAACGTCGCTGAGGAGATGTCTTTTCATCGACTGCTTGTAAAGCTCGACCAGATCCTCCCGGACTTGGTCGTCCGATTTTGGCGGCGAAAATGAGGTCGGACGATAGTTATACCATTGGCGCACTTGGGCGGCGCCGTTCTCGCAAACCAGCATCGTGCCCGGGGCCAGCTTTCGCACTCCGCGAAAAATCGTATGTGGTGAAGGAGTAAACCGATAACGAAGAAACAGATTTAGAGAATCCGGATCCGGCTCAGGGCGTTCCTCGGAACTCGCCAATACGGCACGGACCTCAGAGCCAAAGTAAAGACGGTCTGCGGTTAAGCGGTAGTAAATCAGTTTGATGCCAAATGGATCGCGAGCCAGAACCAGCCTTCTTTTTCGAACGTCCCAGATTGCCAGGCCGAACATGCCGTTCAGATGGTTCAGTACGTCGTCGCCCCACTGCTTATATCCGTGCACGATGACTTCCGTGTCAGATTTCGTATGAAATATATGGCCAAAGGCTTCGAGTTCGCGTTTGAGTTCGGGGAAATTGTAAATCTCGCCGTTGAAGATGACCCAGACAGATTCATCTCCATCCGACATTGGCTGATGCCCGCCGGCAAGGTCTATGATGGAGAGTCGCCGAAAGCCAAACCCGAGGGAGCCGCTAACGAAGTATCCTTCATCGTCAGGACCGCGGTGGACGATGCTGCGCGCCATCCGCTCGATGTTCTGGCGAAGCACTGGGGCATCATCTCCGAAGTTGAACTGGCCGCATATTCCGCACATGGTGATTCCTGATCGTCAGTTTCTGGTTTTGGCGCTCGAGCTTTGCGCGTCTCTGTAAAGAAGGAAGCACAGGCTCCTGAACATTTGCGATTGTGCCCAGCGGTGCATCGGCGTATTGTCCCAGCCAATGAGTAGCTTTCGGCTCCGGAAAGACCCGTCAGGTTTTTGCCACGCAGAGAAGTTCGCCAGACGCGAAAGAATCAAATCCAGCGCAGAGAAGCGCCCCTGCAGCAAAACCGCCAGATTGATGCACTCAGCGTAATCGTATAGCTCATTTCGATATACCGTGAGTCGCGGTCTGCGAGAAAAGGGCTTTGGTAATCCTTCAGCGTCGAAGAGATTCTGAATGTAGTAGTGAACGCCGCGCTCTATGGCCAAGGTGCACTCGCGGTTTCCAGTCAGGGCCTCAATTTTCGCCAGTGCTTTGAGTACAAAGCACGTGTGAAAGTGATCGACAAAATCTCTTTTCCCGTCCGTGGAGTAGTACCAGGAGCCGTCGGGATTCTGGGATTCGAGAACGAAATTCAGATTCCGGTCCGCTACGGATTGGTACCTTTGTTCTGAAAAATCCGCCGCAGCCTGCGTCAGGAGAAAAGCTCGATATGCGCTGGCGTTGATTACGCCCCCTGGGTCATCAGGATCTGGTGTGTACGAACAACTGGATGCCAAATCCGAGGTAACTATATCGTGATAATCAAGAAATGCATGCTCGGCAATCGAGCGCATGATTTCCCGCCGTTTCAGATCTCCGTCAATCCGAAAGACTTCCCTAAATGCCTCGTATGCATAAGGAAGGGAGGTGATCATCGGCGTTCCTGCGTGCATTGTTCCGTTGCGCGTTTCCCAACTGAACGGGTACCCCCAACAATATCGCTCGAATCCAGCGGAGCGCGTTTCTTTCAGGACATGAAGGAAGTCCACGGCACGACGGTAGTATTGGTCATCGTTGAGAACGCTCGAGAGGAACGCAAAGCCCATTGCATAATGAGCGTCTGCAATGGGGAAACGCTGTTTCTTCCAGAAGAAGCGGCGTGCCGAAGGCACAAAGGCTTCCGCGAAGATCATCGGTGCCACGGCGACTGTTCCGAGAAGCGGCTTCCGGTAATACAGCGCCTTCGCGCGTCGTCCTAGATCGCCTGCGAAAAAGCTTTGATGATCATAAGAAGTCTCGCCATATCGGTCGAGCCACCTTA
Organism: uncultured Acidobacteriota bacterium; assembly: GCA_963713675.1. Lineage (GTDB taxonomy): Bacteria > Acidobacteriota > Terriglobia > Terriglobales > Acidobacteriaceae > Telmatobacter. The sequence continues at coordinate 261,524 of CAVQMV010000030.1, read as the reverse complement.
CAAAGCGCAAGACTCCGGATTCAATTGCGGCAATCTCGGGCCGTGACGTCGCGGGGGTTTCTATTGTGACTGCAGTCATATTGTTCACTTACTGATTTGCTAACTTTCCTTAGGCTGAAAACTGTCGACGTGTCCAGATTTGAGCATTGACTTAAGAATCGTCCGAAGCTTCTGCATCTGTTCCTTGCGGTGAAACCGCATTAGTTCGTCAGACACCGGACGTTTCTGGCGGGATATGAAAGCCCATGCGTATCCCAGACCGAACGCAGCGCCATCGATCAAATATGGGGGTTTGGTCATCCGGTAGGCTACGCGAAACATCTCCCAAACAGGATGCCCGCCAAGATAGTAGTCTTTCTCGCCATATGAAAAGCTTGATGCGAATCGGCCACGCTCCGCTGTTCCAAGTTTGCGGTGATGGAAGAACGATTTTTCACGAAATGAACGTGTTTTCCATCCGATCATGCGCGCATGCGTGACAGCCATCCAGTCGATACCACCGGCCTTGTTTGGCTTATAGCCGCCGATCTCATCGAAACACTGACGACGAAACATCTGACACTGGCCGGAGACATATGTATGACCCTCAAAACTGTCAGTCCCCGAGCTATAACCGCCTTCCTCGCGGAAAATTGTTCCAGCAACGCCGAGTTCCGGATCCTTGACAAACTGGTTCATCAGGAACTCAAAATGATCCGCATCCAACGAAACGTCCGCGTCGAGATTACCGATTACGACGTAATCCAGGTCACTCACTCTCTCCCGCCCGGCATTGAATGCGTTGACCTTCGCAGCGAAGTGCCGCTCTTTGCGCACTGGAAGGTCAACTAAGGATATCCACGGATGACCGGCCAGGTAAGAACGTACCTTTTCTGAGGTAGCGTCAGTCGAACCGTCGTTGACAATGACCCAGCGCTGCGGTAGAACCGTCTGCTTAATCACGGATTCGAGCGTTTTCTCAATGAACGCCTCTTCATTTCTTGCAGGAGTAATCAGAACATAAGGACAAGCGATATTCATTTTGTTTCAATAATCTCCTTTCGAAGGGCATTATCCAAAGGTTGCAACGCCGGCCGCAGCGGTTCGGTTGTCGCCGACGAATTGGACCCGTAAATTGAATCCCGATCGTTTGCTAGGGCCTCCTCGTACTGTCCTTCAGGCTCATACACAATGACATGGCTGCCCAGGGTTGAGAAGGAAAATGGAACGCAAAGAAGCTTCTTCAATCTCGTCCGCAGCTCTTCGCGCCGCTCTGGATTCACGTAAAACAACATGAAGCCTCCGCCGCCCGCGCCCAGCAGCTTGCCTCCTATCGCACCCGCGCTGAGTCCCGCCTCGTAGATCTCATCTATTTCACTGCTTGAGATTTTCTGTGTGAGCGATCGCTTGATCTGCCAACCGGTGTGCAGCAACTTTCCGAATTCCTCGAGGGGCCGATTACCGTCTGCAAGGATCGCTTCCCCTTCATCCACCAATTCGAGCATCGTTTCCAATTCCCGCTTCTTATGTGGGGTAACTCTTAGCTGCTCCTGAGCTATTTCCGATGCAGTTCGCGAGAATCCAGTGAAATAGAGCGCCAAATGCTGCTCGAGGTCGGCGAGTCTGCTTGGAGAGGCCACGATTCGTCTCACGTCGATGGCTCCGTCGCTGCCGAAATCGATACGATTCAAACCTCCGTAAGCAGCACTCACTTGGTCCTGTGCACCCACTGCCTCCTGAAGCAGATCCCGCTCGATATGGATTGCTTCCTTTGCTAAGGCGCGCTTGTCACGCATCTGATTCTTCAGTGCATAAAGCGCGAGCAAGAGTCCAACCGTAAACGCGGAGCTGGTACCCAGTCCAGTACGCGCGGGCAGATCTGCAACGTGATGGATTTCGACCCCTTCGGTAATGTTGAGAAATTGCAGGCAGGCTCGTACAGACGGATGTTCAATCGCGTCATTCCTTCCTACATTCTCCACCTTCGAATAGGAGATTCGGCTGTGATACTCGAAAAAGGGTGGCAAATGCCGGCAGCTTAAATAACAAGACTTATCGATCGTCGTTGAAAGAACGGACCCTCCGTGTTCACGGTACCAGATAGGATAGTCGGTCCCACCGCCGAAAAAGGAAATGCGAAATGGCGTACTGGTGATGATCATTAACTTAGCCTCTCATTCCGAAGAACAACCGCGGAGGATGCGCGTTGCGCATGGCGCCCGCATTTTTATGGCGATGAGCGCGAAAGAGCCTTAAGGCGATCCGCAAATTCACAGCGTCGATGCCAGAGCCATGCAGGGCCGAAATGCAATTGTTAGAGTTGTCTGTCATTTTCCACTTGAAAACGCCAACCTAGGCGAGAGGATATGAGCTGTTGGGTATTGGCAAATGGGCATAAGGACTTTATCTGGTATCCGATAAATCTGGAAGAACTTCCGTGTATTCCGTAGCTCGCTCTTCATGCCGTTTCTCGAGCCGGTGCATTCAAGGAAACAAGTGATGAGCGGATTCTAGACTGGCTTTTGACTAGAGGCAGGCTTCTCGTGATTTGCTTCTAATGGCCTCAAACCTCGTCTGAATTCTTCGATTGTGGCTGCCTCGAGAAATGGAACGGTTATTTGGCCGAACATTTGGATGCGAGGTGGACCACACAGTGTATATGGAGGAATGTTATTGGATACCGTTGAGCCTGCTGAGACGACCGCACACTCACCGATCGTCAATGTCTTGCCCGAGGCGCATATAATAATGCTGCCCGCGCCAATAACTGCTCCCTTTTCGATAATCACCTTCCCTGCACCCTTTGTATGGCCAACGATAACGCTCCGCAGAAGGATCGCAGCGCCCTCGCGAATTTCAATGGCCTCTGGGTGAGCTCCGTCAAGGAAGACATCATCTCCAATCCATACGCCTCGACCAATGGTTGCGCCGCGCAAACGGTGAAGAAATGGCCTAAGGCTATATCCTCCCGGCATAAATCTGGCCATCAGATGTAAGACACGATTCAAAGAAGCTCTGACAGTGGACTTTGCTCTATGCCAAACGGATGCATCATCGTCTTTCATCTGTATACTCTTCCGATTTCCAGTGGTCACTAGCCTAAATTTTGCCGTTGACCATAATGATAAATCAGACAATCTTGCGGGCGAAACTCAATCTGCCCCGAGCGACAATCGTATCTTCCACACGCGCTGTTCCCTCAATAAGCGCCGCCTCTGCCGTCATTTTAACTATGTTCACGTCGATGATCATAGTATGACCTGGCAATACCGGCACCAGAAACCTCATATCGTTGACCGCCGCCAGCGCCATGAATTCGTTCGACTCCATGCCTTTGCCGGTGGTATAGCTGAACAGGATGGAAGCACTTTGCCCGATTGCCTCAATGATCGAGGTTCCAGGCATGATCGCATAATCAGGGAAATGGCCGAGAAACTGAATCTCGTTGCCCGTCACATTTTTAAGTGTCTTGATGCATTTTCCCGGTTCGAGTTCGAGCACCCGGTCGACCATGAGAAATGGAAACCGTTGTTTCAGGTGCGCCTTTACTTCTTCAAATGTCATTGTCATAGGAATCGCAGGCTCAGTCCGCCGGAAACAACTTTCCTCGAGGTGGGTTCAAACTCCATGTTAATCATCAACGTTTGCGCAGGATCATGCCCAAGGCGCGGGGAAGAAAGCGGCCGCCGGGCACGGGCGTCCCTGCATCGCATACCAGCTTCGTTACGCGCAAACCGACTTCCTCCGCCATCCTGATTGGTTCGCTTTCGTGGTGAAATTCAAACGTGTGGTCGCGCTGCGCCGATTCAAGCGCGGTGCTGAAGAAGGCCAGGCCATCGTCGGCTAGATGATGCGCCAGCACGGCAAACAGAGGTCGTGGATCCTGCAGGTGCTCCGCCAGCATTGCAGCAATAATTCCCTGGTAGGTTCCACGCTCCCCTGACAGGCTCAGATTCAGCGCGTCCTTGACTGCAAAGGACACGCGCTCTCCTAGCCCGGAAACCTGATGCAGCTTGTGTGACACTGCGACCGCTGGCGGACTGATATCGAACCCTTGCACGTGGATGTCCGGCCGGGTCTCGGCCGCAAGCAACCCCATCACGCCATGGCCGGACGCCACTTCCAAAACCCTCGCGCTCTCCGGCAGGATCTTCAGAAAGTCGTCCCGATAAAGCGCGATATGGCTCACCATGGAAGGCCAAAAAGGATAAATCAAGATTGCGGCCCACATGTAAGGAACCATGTAGCCTTCATCTTCATACACTTCGGAGATAAGCTCAGGCATACTTTCCGGCGTGTATCGGCCCTGTTTCTCATACATTTGCTGGGATTTCCAAACACCCATGCAATACTTGGCGTAGCCTGTTGCCGCATCGTCGAAGGCGCGGTCGCCGTATGCCGCACCTGCCCAACGGGCCAGCGGGCTCATGAGCCAGGAACATAGCTCCTCATTCGCGTGGTAAGTTGCCCAAGCCGACGGGGCAAACATCTTGGCCTTGGCGTCAAGGCCTTTCAGGAAAGCAGTTGCGTCGCTCATAGGTCTTCTCGAAACTTCCTTAAGCTGAGGTCTTTTTCGTGCACTTCTTAAACCGCAATGGTGTTCACAATCAGTGTCCGCAGTTCGTTCTTCGATAGCCGCCTAATCAAGCAGATTCGACGCCTCATAGCGTCGATATTCCCGGCAGTCCTTTAGTCCGTCGAACTGACATGACGAACCATCCGAACCATGGGCCGAATGAGATCGACCCCGTCCCATGGAGGAACAAATACATGCATGCGTCCGAGCTTTACAATTCGGTCCACGCCTCTCCGGCCTGCCATTTCAACCATTTCTCTTTCTTTGTCAGGGTCGCTCACGCCCAAACCCAGCGTCTGCACATTGCCGTCCAACTTCGCGATCGCATCCAATAGGTTTTCTACTTCCAGCACTGTTAATGTTTTCCCTTGAGTTGGCTGCGGAAGATCTGTTCCGGCGCCCATCAGCAGCGTCCAATCCGGGCCCTTGGGAAATACTGCCGTATGTGCAGTATCGTTCAGCGTCCAGGAAGCTCGCGCAAGAGTGATAGCTGACGTCAAGCCAGCAGCAATCGTCCGTCGTGGATGGGCTCTGTTTTCGGCTTCGAAGGCGCCTTGAAGAACGGTTACAAATTCAGCGGTGGAGCGGCCCGAGTCTTTTTCAAGAAACAGCGCCTGAGGTGAGGAACATGCCTGTTGCTCAAACTGCCATACATCGCGTGCCAGCCGCGTGCACCAAGCTTCGCGTTCTTTGTGATCGCACCAGGCGCCTGCATCCATCGCTGCCACCGAAATGCGGGGGCCGAATACCGCGATCCTCGCCCAGTGCGGAAACGGAAGCGAGCGCACCTGCAAGACTGACTCCTGGCCGCCCCAAATCATGGCTCCATCCACAACCTGCGCCATCGCTTCATGCAAGTCGCGACGACCGTGGTCAAATGCGGCCATGAAGATGCGCGGTGTCAGGACCTTGTCCGGGTCGCTTTCAACCAGTTTCTCCATCAAGATCTGTGTCAGCCAGGTTAGACTGCGCGGGATGCGCACCAAGGCGGCGTTCCCACCCAGAAGAGCGCAGGTCATCGAAAGCAGGGGTTGGATTTCCACGTTGCCGGCAGGCCAATGGCCGACAATCCCAACCGGAAAAGCTTTGCACTTCGCGCGGCCGGCATCGTTCCATCCACCATTCAGACTGTTGGGTCCAAGTTCACGCGCGATAATCGATTCCAGGGTTCCACGCCTCAGCCATATGCGCAGAAAGACGATGCCCGGTATCTCGTCCAGCTCGCGCGCGTCCAGACTCTTGGCCCAGGAATCAAAAACTGCGAGAACCTGGTTCGGAGAAACCTCCGCATCCCGGACAGCCTGACGCAGATTTGCCGCCGCGTCGGCGATTTCCTCGGGCGAATTGACGTCCTTTTGAATTTCAATCATCGGAATATCGGCGCTTTATTGAATCATCGTACGTTTGTTATCCAAGTTTCCGCAGCCGCGAACTTCCGCCTTGGGAATTCTGCCTGCAAAGCGGAAACTGATGCCGCGCCTTCCGCAGGGACAACCGTCATAGGCGATTACCTGAGCCATGTCTTCAGTAAGCAGCAGGTTGCCGGGAAAACTCGTCGGCAAAACGCTGCAGACCTGCACGATGCCGTGCTCACCGCCTGCGACTGGTTCGAGAGTCAGTTGATCACGCACAATCACATCGCCAAACACGGGCGCATGTTTATTGCCTTGCGGACAATCTGGAAAAATGATGCCTACGCTCTCCACCATGCCGTAGAAATCGACGATGCAGCTTGCAGAGCATCCCACCACTCGAGCCAGCTGCTCGTTGAAGAATGTCTTCTCCACTGCCTGGTCCTGCAACCGCTTCCATCCGCCGCTATGCAAAATCTGAACATTGGGAAGATTCAGACATACATTCTCTTCCATCAGAGGCTTCACCAGGTGATTCCACAGGATGTATGTGAAGCCGTAAATCAGCAGCGGGGCGTCCTTGTGATCCTCGGCGAATTGCATCAACTTCTTCAGATCGAGGGTCAAGTCGCCCTTGTCGTTGAGGTTGAGACAATACGTCGTCGCGGTCGCAAAAGGCTGTAATCCTCGAATCGCTGCCCCGCGGGCCCCCATCGCATTCCCAGTTCCCTGTTGGCCGGCGGTGTCCACGACCAGGTACGGCCTTCTGGCTGATCCAATGAAATCCCGAACGATGATGGCTGTCCCTTTGGTCATGCGCCGCGCAGTTGACGCATCGAGCACGACCCGGCTTGGAGACTGTGACGTCGTCGCACTCGACGTGAGCATGTTCTTGATCTCGCTCGCCTCGACAAACGACAACGGAGGGTTGGCTTTCAGGATTCCGACAGGAACGTATGGCAGGTCGCTTACGCGCTCGACAGAGCGATAATCGACGGGCCATTGCTCGACATAGTTCTTATATCCTGCGTGCCGGGTGCAGGCGTATTCGAGCTCTTCCTTCAATAACTCCAGCAGGCCTGCCTGTCGTTCGTCAGGTGACTGCCAATATGGAGGTATCGACAGCATCTGATCGATTTTTTCATCCAATCGCTGCAAGTCCGTTCCTTGCCCACTCCGAAATTACAGAGCGCGCTAATTTCCCATTCGATGTCTTAGGCAACTCCGAAACCTGTCGAATCGAATCGATCGTCCAGTGCGCTGGAAGCTTTTTACGGATTTCTTCCGTCTCCAAAGGTTTTCCACGTTCCGGTACTACCAGCAGCATCAGCGCTTCGCCGGCTTCCGGATGCGCGACCGCGCAAGCTCCGCACTCATAAACCCCAGGAATCGCCGCGACTGTTCCTTCCACCTCTGCAAAGCTAACGCGGGTCCCGCGAATCTTGAGGAATGCTCCTCTGCGTCCGACGATCCAGAGATGACCTTCTTCATCCTGGCGAGCCATGTCGCCGGTTCGTAGCCAGCCATTGCTGAACACGCGTCCAGTTTCCTCAGGATCGTTCCAATAGCCAGGGCAGATGGACGGCCCCTTCGCGAGTAGCTCGCCCACCATCCCTCGCGGCACGACATTCCCCTCATCGTCCACGATCAAAACCGTCAGATTGTCGAGAGGCCGGCCCACGCTTCCGGCTTTCTCTTCCCAGCGTTCGGGTTCCAGACATGAAATCCGCGCTGTAGCTTCCGTCTGACCATACATTACGTAGAATCCAACGTGCGGCATCGCCGCACGCATCTCATTGATTCTCTCGGGTGCTAACGCCCCCCCGGCCTGGAGAAAGCGTCTCAGTTTGGGAAAAGACATCTTTCTGAGGTTTGACCGTCGAAGAAGCTGATTGTAAACAGTCGGCACTCCCGCAAAGGTAGTGCAGGCGAATTCGCCCACGGACTGAAGTACTTTATCCGGAAACATAAACCGCCGGTCGAACACTACACTGCCGCCCGCGTAAAGGTGCGAATGAAGCAGGCTGGCCCCGAAACAATAGCTGAGGGGGAGAATCGCCATTGCTGTCTCGTCCGTTCCCAGCCGTTGACTGCGTATGATGGCTTCCGTGTTGGCGATCAGGTTTTCATGACTCACCTTCACAAATCGGGGCACACCCGTCGATCCAGACGTGGCCATCAGAGCGGCCAGATCGGAGGGTTCACAGTTGGCCGGCTGCGGAGACAAACAAGGTGCATTCGCCAGGTCGCCTTGCAAGCAAACTACGCCGGCACAGTCTGATCCGAGGCCAGTCTCACTCCAGACGGCCTTCGCACCGGTTGCCTCGATCAATGCGAGGGCCGAGGTCGCGAGCACACGCTCATCAACCGGGACGGCGACCAGCCCGCCGTACATGGTCCCCAAATACGCCAGCGCGCTGGAGATAGAGAGATTGCAACCGATGAGTACGCGATCGCCCTTCTCCAGCCCGGCGGACAGCAGCAAAGCGCCGAACTGTGCAATCATTCGCTTCAGATCCGCCGAAGCGAGAGAGCGCCGGGTAGCCGCATCAACTAACTGCGAATTCGGCCCGAGACGCTCCACGATACGCCCGGCAATATTCCAACTTGCTGAGGTTGTCACTTTACCTGGTTTTTCTCAAGCTTTGCTGAAACGATGCGTACGATCGCACGAACGTTTTCCATCTCAATCAGCTCGTCTACATCCAGGCTGATCTCGAAAATCTGCTCCAAATTGCTGGCCAGCGATAAGTGCCCCACGGAGTCCCAACCTGGAATGTCGCTTGCACTGGTTTCCATGGTCACCAGTTGCGGATCGACCTGAAATGATTCTGCGAAGGCCTGCCGAATCTTCGTTAAGACATCGTCCGAATCTATCACTTACCCTCCTTATTGGTAATCGGCATCTCCCAGGGAAGGGAGATGATTAAAAAGGCACGTGGCGGATCAAGATCCAGCTTGCCCCGCCAATCAAATGTTTATTGTCGACTAAACCAGGATTCCCAGGCCGCCGTCAACGACCAGTGTCTGACCGATGATACCTGAGGCGGCATCAGAGCAAAGGAACTGGGCGCCGGAAGCAACCTCCTCGACTGTAACCAGGCGTCCTGATGGAGTACGCCGACGGGTTTCTTCGATTCGCTCTGCGCTGTCCGGCAAGGCCTTCCAGACGTCGGTGAGCACTGCGCCAGCTCTCAAAATATTGACGCGAATGCCGCGTGGCGCCAGCTCGGCAGCCAGATGACGTGCGAGCGCCTCCAAAGCGCCTTTGGAGGAACCCACGAGAGAATAGTAAGGGAGAGCCCGCACCGATCCCCAGGAGCTGACCGCGAGAATGCTGGATCCGGCAGGAAAGCGATCCAGAAAAAGTTTGGTCAGTTGGAAAAAGACCCGCACATTCAGGTTGAGCGTCCAGTCGAAGTGTCGTTCGGTGAGTTCTTCCACTCTGCGGTGAATCCCGGTGGCGGCACAATGAACCAAGCCGGAAAGTTGAGGGCTCCGCTCTTCCAGGCAGGTTTTTAATTGCTCCAAGCCTCGTTCTGTGGTCAGATCCGCGCGACAGAGTGTGATATCGAGGTTTTCACTGGTTGCGACCGCTATAAGTTGTTCGGCGGACTTTTCGTTACGCAGATAGTTCGCGATGACCTTGGCGCCGGCGCGGGCAAACCGGAGCGTAATGGCCTGACCGATTCCTCGAGTTCCCCCGTAATCAGGAAAGTCTTGTTGCGGAGGGAAAACAGATCATTTTCAGCGGGCGTCACGATTCCTACACTCTCTCTTCCCAGTATTCCAACATGGACTTCAGCGTTTGCCTCGAGCGAGAACTGTGGCTTCCAGTCAGTGTCTCCGCGGAACTTCCTGGTGCTGCCGAAGATGATCTTCTCATCAGAAGGTCGCATCAGGTGCGGGACGGGCTTGATCTCTACTTTCACTCCCGCCAGCCGAATAGCGGAGCGCAGCATGTTTCCAACTTCGTGCGTTGACGTAGCGCAGACATTATAGGATTCTCCTCGCTTGCCCTTCAACGCAGCGAGATAGAAACCATTCACTGTGTCTCTCACATCGAGGAACGCCCGGCGCGGCTTCAGATTGCCCACTTCAATGACGGGAGCCTGCTTTCCTTTCTTGATCCGAACCAACTGGCGAACAAAATCTGATGGAGCATCGTTCGTTTTTCCTGGCCCAGTTGTGTTAAAAAGTCGCAGATTGACGGCCGGAATTCGATAGTCAAGGAAATACTCCCTCGCCAGGAGGTCGAGGCAGACCTTGCTGATGCCATAGGGATGAAGCGGATGAAGCGGCTGATCCTCTTTCACGGGAATCGCTGACGGTGGAACGTGCCCATATTCCGCGCTGGAGCAGGCTGAAACCACAACCGGGCGTTTCTTCATCTGACGCACGGCTTCAAATAGATAAAGCGACCCCATGATATTTGATTCGAAGGTCTGTACAGGATCGGCCCAGGAAAGCGTGGGGAGACTCTGGGCGCCCAAGTGGAAGATGTGGGTTGGCTGGTATTCCCTGAGTACGTGCGATACCCGCTGGCCGTTACGCAAATCGCATTGCACAAACTGCACTTTGGATTTTGCCGGGACGTCATCGCGAATCTCCGTCAGATAACTACCAACAACTGACCATCCCTTACCCTGAAGGAACTCAGTCAGGTGGGACCCGATAAATCCATCGGCGCCGGTTACAAACGCTCTATTCTTCTTGGGCATATTAGATTTCAGGCTTTCAGTCCAGGCTTTCTACCAGCGGCGCGGAGGACATAGCACGCGAACTTCGCAGCAAATCTGTCAACTGCTTGACCTCGTCGCGCACCGGCTCCAGTATCAGTGCGAACAGGCACCCAACGGCGAACGCTGCACCGATAATTAGAATCTGCGCGAAGATCGGCATTCCGCCGACTGCATGAAGCGCCACTTCCCCGGTAGCGACGCCAGCGAGGCACGTAAGAACTGGGTACAAGACCTTGCGTCCAAATAGTGCCAGCGTCAGCTTGGTACCGCGAAAACTGAAACTGAGCACCCAAGGAAAGACCAGCAACATCCCCAAAGCACCGGATAGGGCAACGCCTTTGATCCCGAAGGGAAGACCAATTGCGTAGCTGAACACTGTAATCGGGCACAGAATCAGGACCAGTTTGAAAAGCCGCTTGGATTGTCCACGGCTTACGAAGAGCCAAATCACTGACTCATATAGCAATTGTCCCAACGCAAATATGGCGAGCAACTGAAATACCGGTCCGGCCTCCCGCCATTGGTGCCCTAACGTCAGGGCGATCACGGGGGTCGCGGCAACGAAAAGAAATCCGAAGATTGGAGCAGTGATCCACATAATCAGATTTGCAGTACGCAGGTAAGATCGCGCCAGGCGGTCTGGATCGTCCTGCAGCCTGCTAAATGCGGGTACAGCGACCCTCCGACCCGGGGCGCCAAGCTGGCGCACGGGAAGTAAGAGCAGGTTCATCGCCCGTGAATACAGTCCGAGGGGACCTGCTCCCCAATACCATCCAATCAAAATGCTATCGGCACTGCGAGTGAAACTGAACGTGAGATAAGATGCCGCCACATTGCCGCCGAACGAGATTAAGTGTCGGATTCCTGCGTTTCGCCGGGGCAAGCTCGGAATCCAACGTGCCATCACCCAGGAGAGCGTCATCAATATCAAATTAAGCATCAGAGGGAGAGCTACGATCGCCCAGTATCCAGCCCCTCGCAATGCCAAAACAATGGCAGCTGGAACAGCGAGAGCATATGCAGAGACGTCGCGTATGGCGAGAGCCAAGAATCGCATATTGCGCTGGAGTAGTGCATCGTGCTGGACCCTCAGACCTCCGATGAGGAACGTGACGGATACGACATATGTGATCGCCCGGAGCCGTGGTTCGTGATAAAACCATGCAAGTAGCGGGCCCAAAGACGCCGTAACGATGGTGAGGCCCAACCCAATTGCCACATTCACCCAGAAGAGATTGCTGACTTGGTCGTGGTTGATCTCGGGATGCTGGATTGTCGCTTCGGACAGCCCGAGGTCGGCGAAGGCTTGACCTAGACCAGTGATGGCTATGACCATCGCCACCAGTCCGAAGTCAGCGGGTGTCAAGAGTCGCGCCAGCACCACCGTCGAGACTGACTGCATAACGAACTGGGCGCCCTGCGAGGTGAGCGTCAAAACTCCCCCGCGAACAGAGCGGCCTTTGAGGTCCGCGTGCAGATGTTCGGTGCTGAATGCGTTCAAAGCCTGTTGCTGGACGGCCACTCTATGTCCCTTCGGATTGAATCACTTGATGATGGTTGGCGTTGTCTTCATGAAGGCGCTTTCACATCGAGTGAAGAGCCAGAAGGATCACGATTCGACGCCTGCGCGGGAAGCGGTATTCGAAGCAAGTCAGCGTACACGCTCAAGGTCGTTTGGCCAACGACATCCCAGGAATGGCGTTCACAGATTGCTGTTGGGCAGCCATGTTCCGAATTTGAGACTTTGATCATTTTACGACCGATACCCAAAGCGAAACCGAAGTCTTTGCAGGTCAGGCAGGGTCAAAGACGGCCGATGTCACCAGAAGGAACAACCAAATGAAGAACGCTACTGTGGGAGGGATTCATCAGCTCATCCGTGTTCCCGTTGAGAAACGACTTGTTCATCAAGCGAGTCGTGTTTGACGCTGGCTTCTTCCTTCTTGAGGCCAATGCTGACCTGATCAAAGACTGCATCCATAATTCTCGCAGTGAGCAGGATTTCACGGTAAGGAATCGGGACATCTGTTTTCTCGCGAATGGAGCGGTAAAATGCCTCGATTAGATATTTGAGTCCAGTGTCCATGTGGAGGTCCCGCTTGAGGAACAGCCCCACGTTCTTTTTGAAGTTTCCCAGTTGTTGTTTCGCGAACAAGATCGGTGGAATGAAGTAGTCGGCGTAGCTTTTGAATTTATTGCCCCTCAAGCACAGCACGACCTCGTGATTCTGGTCGAGGATGATGCTGTTCTTCGGGCCGAAGAGTCGGAACTCCTGCAGGTACGGCTTCATTTGGGTCGAGAAGGTGAAATAGGCAGTCGTTCGATCGTTCTCGGAGATGATGACGCGCAGCTCGTCGACGATCTCGGACTCGCCGATGCCTTTGAGGAGAGAACTTGAAAACCCGTGTGCAATCACTTGAGGCTCATCCGTGGTAAGAAACTCGGCAATACGGGCAATTCCATGGCTGATGACATTTTGCAGTAATTGACCGGGCAGCCTGCGTACCCAATGACCCTTATCGCCGAGCAGAGCACGTGCGTAATTGGAATCGCCCAAGTCATAGCCGTAGTAACTCTCCATGTGCACCGGCTGACCACCCAGATAGCCGCTTGCCACAAGGGCCCGCATGCGTCGCGCCGCATGACTGTATTGATAGTTATGGCCCGCAGTCAACCGCAAACCCTTTTCGGTCGCTAGATCGACCAGGATTTGCGCTTCACTGGCATCGACAGTAAACGGCTTCTCGACATAGACGTTGCAGTTGTGCTCAAGGCAGAACTTTGCGATCTCGAAGTGACTGGCCGGAGGCGTGGTGATGTGTACAACCTCAGGATGGGCTTCTTTTACAAGTTGCGCGTAGTCGGTGTAGTACTGCTTTACCGGGAATCGCTCGTAAAGCTGCATTGCCATGAGCGGCTCCTGGTCGCAGACACCCACGATTTCGCAGCCAGCCATCCGCTGGATCAGGGAGACATGAGCATCAGCGATTTTTCCGCAACCGATGATACCGACCCTAAGCATGGTCGCCGCCCTTTGCGCAACTGGTGAAGTAACGCTGCATAGCCTCGGCCGTGGGCACTCGAGGCGACCAATCGAGGCGCACCTTCAATTTCTGATTCGAGTAGCGGGTGGATCTCCACTCAGAGAACCAGCGCTGGCGACTGAACACGGGCGGCAACTGCCCTTGCGACCACTGCGAGTATTTCTCCCACAGAGAGCAAATCAAACGACTTGCGACTTTGGGAACGTAGATCGAGCGAAACTTCCTGACGTTTTTCTTGTACTGGCGAAGGAACTTGCGGCTTGACGGTACATCATCGTCGACAATGTTGAAAACCTCGCCATCGATTCCTTTCATCAATCCCGCCAATGCAATTGCATCCGCGCAGTTCTCAACATACGTAAAGGGTACCCGGTTGGAGCCGCCAAGGTGAAGGAAAATGCCGAACGTGCCAAGACCAACTCGACCGGTAATCTCCGGTCTTCCATCGCCGTATACGCTCCCCGGCCGGAGGATTACATAGGGAATGCCGTGATTCTTGCCGTATTCCCTGACGATTCGCTCCTGCCGGACCTTTGCGAAGCAGTAAGCGTCCCTACCCTCCGATGCATTCTCCTCGATCGGGCAAGATTCGTCTAACAAAGAAGATGGCTGGCTGTTCGTATAGACTGCGAACGAGCTTACGAGAACAAATCTTTTGAGCCGCGGCCGCCGCAGACTTGCTTCCAGCAGGTTCCTTGTGGTGACGACAGAGTTCAGGAACGCGTTGGGATAAGACTTGTCGCCGGTTCCGGCGGCGAGATGAAGAATCACTGATACGTTCTCGCACGCGGCTTCGCAATCCTTAGGCGAAAGCAGATTTCCCTTAACGATTTCGATCAGCGGTTGACTATCCGCTATGCGCTGCAGTCTGCTTTCAGTACTAGATTTCCTCGTAAAGCAAACGAGGTTCCGATACCCCAACCGCAAAAGCGATTCGACCACTGAGCAACCGATAAATCCTGCCGCGCCGGTGATGAGGATGCGCTCATTCGGGGAAACTATGTGACGGCTCACATCATGCGACACCGCGGAATGCTCTGACAAAGACTGAGCAGTTTGCGCCAAAGTCACCACACCGTTCAACCTCATATGGCGGTCCCTCTCAGTACAGTAGTTTTGCTATCCAAAGCAGGAGCAGCGTCTTCCAACAGTTTCGAATCGGCTTGCCCTGTTGCTGACTCGCCGGGCGCATTATGGATTTGTAGTACGAGCCCGGGGAGGGATCCAAACTGTGAAACCGCCTGATTCACCTTCCCCTTCATCCCTTCCCGACCGTTCTTCGCACGCGCGTCGGTAAGGCATTCAGCAGCAAGTTCGCCGAAGCCCAATCGCTCGTCCAGTTCACGCTCCAGAATCAGCCCGCCGTCAGATGTGACGCGGGAACCCTGGAAATCGATCCTGAGAGAAGCGTTGGGGGAGAGCTGAAAGGATCGCTTTTGTATCTTACCCATTAGGCCCTGATCTCCAGGGCGCGCGGATCGCGCTTGCACCCCCGTAAACATTGACGATAACGATGATCCGAGGGTTCAGAATTACGACTCAAAATGGAAATATGGGCTCGCAATAATGCATAAGCAATCAGAGCACGTGGTCACACTTGCCGCTGCCCTTTATCAAGAAACTTCCGCATCGTGAGAAGCGCTCGGCACACCAGGATTTAGCGAGGTTCCCGAATGCGGCATTCGAAGCAAGCTTGCATATACGCTCTTCGTCATCTGACCAACCACGTCCCAAGAATGCCTCTCCATTGCGTAAGCGCTTATCTCGCCGCGCCGATTCTGCAGGTCCGCATAAAGGTCGCTCGCAAAGTAGGTTTGAATTGCCTTTGCCAAGTCGACTGGATCCTCTGGCCTGAACACAAACCCGGTGCTGCCCTCGACGATCTCATCCTTCAGAGAGCCCACCTCGGCAGCGATTACCGGCAGGCCAAAAATGTACCCTGTGAACAAAACGCCGCTCTGATAAATCTCCCTATAGGGCAACACAAGAACATCTGCCGCCTTGAAATAAACCTCTGCCTCGTCATCCGGAATGAATTCCGCCTTGAGCAGTACTTGTCCGCTTTGCACGTCTTCACGAATTTCATTCCTAATTGTTGTCCAGTATTCCTCGCACTTGGAAGGCCTGCCGACAATGATCAAGCGGCAACTCTCACCCATCGCCAAGACCTGTCGGAACGCAGCGATCAGGTACTCGAGGCCCTTGTAAGGCCTAATGTTCCCAAAAAAGAGAATCGCTTTCTCGTGTTCACCCAACCCAAGCCGCCGCTTCGCGTCACTGGGGGTCAGAGATGTATTCGGAACTGTGTTGTTGATGCCGAACGGAATGACTGTGATGCTTGCGCCTCGCCCGCCGAACTGCTCAATCAGCTCACTCTTCATCTTTTCCGTATGTACGAAGATGTGTTTGCTGAGCCGATATTGGATGCGCAGGGTAAGCCGGTTGAGGCGCGAATCCCGGGAGTCTCGCTTGTCCGCATTTACATTGTGCACAGTCAGAACGGTTTTCTTCTGCAGAAGCCTGTAATAGAGCATTAGGAAAGTCCGATCAAAGGTTTCGAACTTGTTATTCCATAAGATATGGAAGATCCCAGGCTTTGCCGTTGTAGCGTAACCAATGAGTTTTGCATAGTAGCGCAAGACTCGAGCGATCTTGGCTATGGGATTTGCTTTCGAATCGGTACTCCCGCGTAAGTTCAAGAATCGAATTCTGGGTTCCCGCTGGAATTCTGGAAAGTCCAGCTCGTCGCTGCCAATCATGTCCAGAGATACTCCCTGAGATATGAGTGAGGTCGCCAGGCCATATACATAGGGCCGGTCGCTCCCACCTGTGAGCAGGGAAATCGAAATGTTTTGCGGTATTTCAGAGGGTTTCAAATGAGACAATCCCGGATAGTTTTGCTGCTGGTGATCGCAATCCGCGCTATATGTGAGCATAATCCTCAGTACTTCCGACGCTTATTCCGACGGCCGCATCCGATCAGGACAAACCAGCCCGAGCGTTTGTTGCCACTTGGGGTGCTTCCATTCGGTACATCGCCCTGTCGAACTTTCTGATGCACGACGCCTTGAGTTGCGGGAGTGCCTGTTGAGCCCATTTGGCGGCTTTCCATCCGAATAAAGGCTTCATCCAGGCATACTTCCAACGCAGGCGCGGCTCCTGCAGCGACCCCTTAAGATCCGCAGCGAGGAGCTGAATCTCTGCAACAAGATCCGACCGCTCCGGATAGAAGACGCCGTACCAGGTTTGGAGATAATTCAGGCAGGCCTTGCGGACACGCTCGCTCTCTTCGACCGAGCGCAGGTACTGAATGTGCAGCTTCATCGAAAGAAGCAACGAATCTTTTTTCTTGTTGGAATTGCCAATCGTGCTGATGTTGTTCGGGCCGCTCATCCTGTAGTAGACCCCGGTTCCGGGTACGAAGCGAACTCCCTCGGAAATCAAGAGGACCCGGTCAAAGTACTCGCCGTCCTGGTCATAGTGCAGTTGCTCGTCCCACGGTCCTGCTGCTTCTGCCAGCTCCCGGCTCACCAGCCAGGTTGCATTTTGCATATGCAGGTTCTCGCTCATCTTGGTTAACAGCCACTCGACAGGAGAAAGGTCCTGGCACAGCGAATTCGAAATGAAGCGTCCCTTTCGAGTTCGATAATAGAAAGAAGCCCACGGGGAGGAAAGGAGGAGCCTTTTGCTGTCGCCCGGCCGAATCGCTGCTAACTGCCGCTCGATCTTGTCCGGCAGCAGAATGTCGTCTGCATCCAGTTCCTGGATGTAGTCTCCCTGGCATAAGCCGTAGGCAAGGTTGACCGCCGCGCACAAACCGCGGTTTGGGGTCGAGACTAGTTTGATTTTCGACCCAAATTGTTTGGCGATCTCCGCAGTGCGATCCGTCGAACCATCGTCCACGACGATAATCTCCTTGTGCGCCCAGGTCTGGCAGACTGCGGACTGGATCGCATCGGCGACCCATAGCTCGGCGTTATAGGCAGGAATAAGAATGGATATGAATGGTCTCACAATCAGTTCCTTCTCAGAATCAGCTTTGGCCGTGAATCACAGGCCATCGATATACAACTTTGGTAATGATTGCCGCGGGCTCAATATTTTGAACTTCAGTAATATAAAGTGATCATTCCCACTTTATCCGAGCCTGGTTCTGCGCTAGATTGATTCAAGCTTTACCCTGTGGCGATGGATGGCGAAATTGCGTGGTCTCAAGATGCGGTATAATTTGAGCCACGACGTAAAGCCCTGTAAGTTAAGCCATTTGCGACGGATGGTGCTGAGGTTGGCGCCGCGAGAGGACTCTGAAAATGTCGAAGTATCTTAAACTCACGTCCCTTGTTGTCATCTTGATCACTGTTGTCGTCTTGATCAATGTGTATCAAGCAAGCGCGCAGACCTGTTCTAGCGGCAACTGCACGGCTGCCTCCACTAGCACGACGGATGTGCAGAACTGCATCAACTCGACTACCGAAGGCAATACCTGCACAATTCCGCCAGGCACGAGCAGTTGGACTTCGGGGGTAACGATTTCTGGCAAGGGGATCCGTGTCCAGGGCTCCGGCGCGGGCCGGGTAATCGCAGTTGATGTCGAAAGTTCGGCTATTCCCATCGGGACGGGCAGCAAGACATTTTCCGGCGTCACCAACGATATGGGAGCGACGGCCTATCTCGGCGCTACAGCGCCGCCCATCACCATAGGCGAAACTCTTCTGATTATTGAGAACGGGTTCCTCGGTAACTACATGCAGGGTACGGTCACCGGTTTCAGCGGCTCCACGCTGATTATGAATATCACTTCCGCCGGGGGAACTTGCGGCGCGACTGCCCCTAACGCGATGAATAGTAATTGCAAGCGTTGGCTCGTCACCACGCTTCCCTCCACGGTGATTCAGAATAATCTGACCTCTGGCAGCATGTTCACCATTACCGAGGATACTGCCGTTCATACCACCGTGTCGGGCATCCAATTTGCACAGGGTTCGGGGGGCGGTGGGGTTGCCGAAGAAATCTACCTCACGCGCAATAATCCGAACGGGATCGCCATTCTAGTCCACGATAATTTCTTTCAGTCGAATCAGGCCGATCTTATAGACGGTGACACCAATAGAGGCGTGATCTGGAACAACTCCTTCGTGTTTTCACCGTTCAGCGAAGGTCAGTTTGCGGCAATCCGCATCAAGGACGACAACAACGCCATGTCAACCTCTTGGAGCAGCCCTGCGCTATGGGGTTCGCTGGATACGACAGGACAGGCCGCTCTTTACTTCGAGACCAACGATGTTCACGCAGACGGTGCCTTCACCGATAACGACGACAACGGGCGGTTGGTCGTCCGGTACAACGTCCTGGATAACGCTGGCGGCGCGACTCACGGGGCAGACACATCAGCCATCGGTATGCGAACGATGGAATATTACAACAACGCAGGCATCTTCGAGGCTTATAGCGATGGCAGCACCGCCAACATGAACTGGTGGATGTATGTGAGAGGCGGAACGCTTGTCTGGCACGATAACACGCTGCCGGCGCTCAGTTCTGGGGACTGGGGATCAAAATCTGATCTTGTGCTCATAGAGATGACTCTTCAGCGGGAGGGCCAATACCCCTGCTGGGGAGCGGGTTTCAGTACGCCTGGACAGTATTACCATGCACCCCGCCAAATAGGATTCGGCTACGTCACGGGGAGTGGAACGGTGACTTATCCGCCACTTGGTTATAACAGTGCGTCCACTACAGCCAATGGCGTCTACGTCGGTGACAGCGAGCCAGTTTATATCTGGAACAATAGCCGCAGCATGAACCTTGGGATACAGGATTATGGACTTGGCAACACGAGCAGTTGTCCTTCCAGCCCAACGCCTGATTCAGTGGTGAATTATCTCATTTCGGGGCGGGATTACTTCAATGGGACTGCCAAGCCTGGATACACACCGTACACCTATCCGAACCCGCTTACGCAATCTTCAGGCCAATCGACGCTTGGCCCTCCAGTTAACGTGCAGGGGCAAATGGTGCCGAAGAATTAGTGGATTCGTACTGCTTCTCGAATCTCGCGCTGCTCTCGTCTTGCAAACTTGAGCTCGTCGGCAGATCTGTCGGCGTCGATTCCGCTAAGAGCGAGGAGCAAATCAGTTCAATTGTCAACATCTTATTAATCTCGAAGATATAATTGTGAGTGCCCGCTAAGTGGCCGTTTACAGCTTTAGAGACTTCCTCTCTATCGAAAAAGTCTCCAAGCTGCGCTGATGGCCTTAGCAGCACATCGCGAAGATAGTCGGCGAGATGCGTCTTCATCCAGATGCGATATCCTTCAAATTTCTGCCTCCCGAAGATAATCCGCTCCAGCCTGAGGTTCGCCAATTTCCGATCAATCCGCGTCAGCCAGTGCGGCGTCGAATAAAGGTAGACGTACTCAATCTTGAATAGCGCCCATAACGGCAGATACGCCGCCCCACTTAGCAGTTTGTGATCGGGCCATACTGGGCCCATATTTGTCGGCACCCGTGCCACACTCTGACCATTCTCTATGACATACCGCGCCTGTAACTCGCGGGACTCCCGAACCCCCGGCTGGGCCTGATACATAAGCTTGACGAGATCATTATCCATATATGGAGTACGCAGAATTGTCCCTGCCTGCTCAACCGATACGCGGCCATATTCACCCCAGGCAATCTCTTGGGACACCACACGCGTAAGAGGATGAGCGGCATCGCTAATCTGGCTAAATGGCAGAGCCCCGTCAAGATACCGAGCGAATTCAGGCCGCACCATATGCGGAGCAAACTTCCAGGACGCGATTAACCTTCGATTTCTGACAACTTCGCTGCCAAATTTCCCGGTCAGACGGATCGGGGCAATCCTGTGCGCCATTTGATTAAAATACACATCGTGTGCTCCTAGGGCGTCGTGCGTGCCGTCGGATATATATATGCTCTTTTGAGCGTAACTCCCGAAATCCCGAAGAAATTGCTCATCGATCCGTATTACTTCGTGAGGCTGATGGCAGATTTGCGCGAGCTTTCGGGCGGTCCGGATATCATAGGTTTCTCCCCACAACCCTCCGAAGGTATAGGAGGGAAGATTGTAACCTTTGTCGAGCACAGAGCTGAGGATAAGGCGGGTATCCAAGCCAGCTGACAAGGACATGCCTACAGAATCAGGTCCCGTCGCGTAGCAAGGGAAAACGGCAGATACAGTGTCCTTAAACTGCGCATAAAAGTCCCTGGCCGGCAGGGTAGGCTGATGTTCCCATTCGGCAAATTCAAAGTATTTCTGCTTTTGCGGAACGGCGCTTCGACTGAAAGACCAAGACGAAGCGCCTGGAAGCAACGAGATTCCTTTGAAGAGAGTTTTGTTGCCCAGAACGCAGTTGAAGTTCACGAATTCCGCTAATGACTCCAACTCGATCGCGCGAAGTTTATTGCGGACGCGAAGCAGCGATTTCGCCTCCGATCCAAAAATAAACTCTTCATCATCCTGGTGCCAATAGATACGGCCCATGCCATAGCGGTCGTTAAAAAGCGTGACCTTGCCCTTCGCGAGGTCAACCGCAACCCCAGAGAACCAACCATTCAAACTCCTGAGAAACTGCTCTTCTGATTCCCTGTAGAGACGAAGAAAATGTTCTCCGTTCTGCACCGTATTGTCTTCGTGGTCAGTAGAGTTAGACCCGTGACGAGTCTGAAAATGTTCCCCGCTAATAATCAGTACGGTTTGTTTGTCCTGGCTGACAAAAGGCATCCGTGCGCCGAGCGTATTCGGGTGAGCCGCCCATCCCATGTAGAGTCCGACATCTCGGTTTATATATTGGCCTCCGGCATAGAAACTCTCATGCCGCATAGCCTCGGTCATGAGCTGAAGGTCGCGCTCAATTCCGTGATATCGCTCACGTCGAATGATTCCTGTAATGCCAGGCATTGTATAAATCCTTCTCTTTAGGCCGCAATTTCCGGTTGCTTGTTAGAGTTTTGCGCTCTTCTCGGTATCTCGCACTTCACGAGGCGCAATGCCTCGAGGTTCTCTTCAACCAATCCTCGCCTTGATCTTGAGGTCCGCTCCGCGTGACCGAACGAAAGAATTGTGCAGTAACCAAAGGTGGTGATGTTTCAATTCGAATCTCTGCAAGTACGACACGATTGGTTTAGGCATCGCATCCAACACAAAGGCGTTGCAGCTATTGAAGTCCACGATGCGGAATCCGGCATCCTGGAGTTCCCGCATGTACCATCCAAACGGCCGGACATTGTATGCATCTGTTTTTGCCCCGAATAAAGCCAGTACCCGCTTGGCAAGGAGGAGGGTCGACCAATAAATCGAGGACTTGTTCTTTACGTGAAGTATCACTTCCCCGCCCGGGCTGAGGAGTCTCGCAAATTCACGCATGGATTTCCGTACCCCGGCGTCGTCAATATATTGCAAAACACTCATACACAAGACTTTATCGAATGAACCGCCCGCAAAAGGAACTTCGGAAATGCTGCCTACTAACAAAGAAACGTTGCTAACGCCCAGCGCCTGAAGGCGCTTACTACACCGTTCCACCGAGCCAGAGGCATAGTCGATTCCAACAATGCTCCGAACTCGCGAATGAAGCCGCAAAATGTTCACTCCAGTGCCACAACCGGCATCAAGCAGTCTCTCCGAGTCCTGAGGCTGAATGAAGGCGAGAAGTTCCTGTGCGGACAAATACTCAGTGTCCTTGTCGCGAGCCGACATTCCGCGGTCCAGATCAAAGTCCGGGAGGTCACTAGTCGACTTCGCCTCCCAAACTGCGCGCCATTCAACCGAATCAGTCATTGTAATGGCCCATCAACCGCTCCCTTTTGGTTGATCCCAACCGTACCGAATTTGGTGGCGCACCATCGACTCCGAAGCTCTCGAAATGTCTTCGCGATCGGTTCGGGAATCCAGTCCTTAGACTTGTGATGCAAACCGACTTTGAGGGCAACCCGTCCTCGCACGGTCAACGGCACGAAATACCTTGGCAGCTCAATTTTCTGGAATCCATTGTGTCGCTTGAAGTCAGCGAGACTGTCCGGCTGCTTCTTTCCGTAAGAGAAGTTTGCATACAAAAGATGCTTGATTCCCCGATCTGCGCAGGATTTCACCGCTTGAGCCACGAGGGCATTGGTTGGAGCTTTATCGCGCTGTGAAATCATGGATACGATCTGCATAAGCCCCGCCACGGTACGATCTTCACTCGTCACCATTTTGACAAAGCCGATTAGAGCGCCGTCCAGGAACGAGCCAATGAAGATGCTGCGCTCCATAAAAGTCGCATTCATCCTCCGCACCTCATCGATGTCCTTCCGATAGTGCCAGAATGGTTTGCCCTGACGCACAGGAGATTCGTTGTATATCTCCGAGATACCTTTTACCAGGGCCTCGTCGAATTCCACCTCGCGTGTCGCCACCCCCGCCTTCGCCGCTTTGCGGATCTTGTTGCGCACCTTGAAGTCAATCTGTTGACTGATCCATTGGTCGTATGAAGTGATTGCCAGACAGGCAAAGTTGTCTGACTCCCAGTAGAACTTGAATTTGGCATCCGTTTCGGAGGGCCTCTGGACAAATGTGAACAAATCCGCCTTTGTTCTCAATGCGCGAATTTCCCGTAGCGCCTCAAACGGATCGTCTATATAGTCGTACCCCTCCGCGTCGATTCGGAGAATTTTTATCAGTTTCCCCTCAACGAGACACTGATTTCCGCAAATCTGCACCATAAATGTTATCCCCTGCTTTCACCAATCAGGTGAGGCCTGCTATTCGAAGCTCCTCCGTTCTTCCGAAGGTCAATGCGCCAGCTCAAGTCTTATCAACAGGCGGCGTTTCGCGAGTTGCGACTCTCTGCCCGCCTCCCTGCCTCTGCCCCTCAGCCATTTGTGGCCGTAATGACCGCTGTTCCTTCGATACAGAGGACCGGGACGCGAACACGTCTCCCTTTGACGCGCATCTCGGCGCTGCTGATGGTCTTGTCCGGTTCTTCCGAACCGGCACGAGTCTCGAGCGCAGTCATCTGCGGGTCAATTGCCGTACTCATAATTCATCTCCACCATTATTGGGAGAATTCAGGCTTTCTCGTGGGTAAATAGCCTCTGCTGAGCCAAAACGGTTTTTGTGGGGTAGATGGCGAAACAACAGAAGAGATTACGAAAAATACGGAAAAACAAAGAACGTTTCCCGCTTTTCCAAAGCCAGCACCACTACTGCTACAGCTGGCCGTATGCTCACTTTCGACTTTCTCTTCCCTATTCACCCACTAGAAAGCGGGAAGCGCCTTTTTGGGTCCTGTGGACGGCCCTGCCACTCCCTGGGAAACCTTCCCCTGGCCTTCAGGGATCGCGCCATGCCTTGTATTCGCATGAATGGCATTCACACGAAGTGCACTCCTCTTCGGGACCGACATCGCGGTCATCAGGAAAAACGCATACATCAGGCCCACTTCGAAGGCCGCTTCGGATACGTTGTAAAAGATCAGGACCAGCCATACAGCCAACCCCAAAATACCAGCGCTCGGAGAAGAGACAAACCGTTTGTACATGGTTCGGTAACTGGCGATCAGGAACCCGATGAGCAGAACAACTCCGATAATTCCAAGTTCGAGATAGACCTCAATAAATCCGTTGTGGGCTTCATTGATGTGACCAAAGCCTGAAGCGTGCCAGAAATAATCGAGTCGCGGACCCAGCCAAAAACTCTGGTATCCCGTACCGATGAGTGGATCTGTGTGCATGCCCAAAAGGAATGCCCAGATTCCCGTTCTATCCGTGAGCGTCGGATCCTTACCAACGGCTTGGGCAAGTGTGCCGCTCATTTCGAAAACAAAAACTAGAACCAAATAGAGGCAGAAGACGCTTGGGATCGCCGCTTTTAGTATTATCGGGCGCCTGCGGATGAATTTGCTCTGAGAAACCAGAATGACTAATCCTCCGAGGGTCAAACATAATTTGGAAGTCGTGCTCTGCGCAGTTTGCAACAGCAAGACTGACATCGTAAGAAACGTTACGTCCACAGCAAGAATCAGCTTCGTCCGGCGCTGCCGCCGGTAAGGCCAGCGTGCGAATATGTCCCACAGGAAATAAAGCCCCGACACCAGACACAGAAGTCCAAGCATGTTCTTGCTTGTCGTAGCGCCCACGTAAGTAACGGCGCCAGTCCAGGGGTTATATGCCCGACTGAGTTGAATGAAGTATTTGTCGAGGACGATGGAAAGCGGAATCAGTATGTAAGCTAGGCGGCGCAATACAGTACGAATTGCCTCAACTGGGGAGCGGTCAGTCAGGACAACCAAAATGACCAGATATGTACCGAAATCGCGGGACCAGCGTTTGAAAGCCACAAAAGGAAAATCAGACCAAAAAACACTGAGCAGGGCAAACGAAAGAAAGGAAATCAATAGGATATTCTTGGCTACAAACTGAATAAAGTTGAACCTTCGCGAAAACAGAATTCCTATAGCAAAAACCATCAGGAGCACAAAGATTGTTCGATCCAGCGGGTTTCCTTCTTGCATCGCTTGAACCGACATTGCTCCAACATCCGGGCTCTGCCATTGGGAGGGAAGTCGGGATCCGAGGATGGCTAGCCAAACGAGTGGCACCCAAAGCGCCGGAGATGTTCTGTCCTCGTGTGCGGGGTCAAAACGTAGGAGTGCGATCAGGAGGACAAGCCACAAAAGGAGAGCTAAGGTCGGCTGCATTGTTTGTTAGATATCGGCATCACAACCGCGGGTTGGGGACCAAAAGGTAGACCACACTCTCCCAGGGTTCAGACGGTTGTCCGGTGATTGTCTTACTTTCTAGCCCCTCTCAGCGTTGTCGCCGCGAGACTAATCGACGCAAACTTCCCTCGGGAGGCATCTCTGAGTTCGGAGAGGAATCGGCGAGCGCCCACTGAAGGTCGGAAGGCGGCGGATCGCATATGAGTACCCATCTGGTCCGGCTCTCGATACGAAATTCGAAAGAGGCGTTCGCTCTTAGCCGGAATGGTTGCTGCAAAAGAGCAACGGCCGTCCACACCGCGCCATGGAACCGGCGCGCCGTCGCACAGGATCTCCGAAATTGCCTCCACGTCGGCCTCCTGTTTTTGGATAAAAACCTGCACCGGCTGCTCACTTGCATTATGGAGAGAAAGGTCGGCGCCGTACAACTGGACTTCTTCCGTTCCTCCTCCGGTGCTTCGCCGGCGACACGCTTTGCGAATGACCGCCCCCAATGGTTGCCAATGCAGAGAACAATTCCGGGCCTGCAACTCCTCAAGGAGCCGGAGTAATGCCGCACATTCATCCTTGAAGAAGTCGTGATGCGCAGCAATCAAACATGGCTTGCCCAATAAGAGATCGAAGGCAAAGTTCTCGATCCCATGATGCGCATAGCGACGCGTAAAAACCGGGAAGTCGCCGTATTTCATTGTAGCGATGTCCCAGACATCGCGGATACGCGTCC
Organism: uncultured Acidobacteriota bacterium; assembly: GCA_963713675.1. GTDB lineage: Bacteria > Acidobacteriota > Terriglobia > Terriglobales > Acidobacteriaceae > Telmatobacter. The sequence continues at coordinate 235,385 of CAVQMV010000030.1, read as the reverse complement.
GACCGCTGCTCCTATCCACAGGAGAGACTTCCGTGTTGATCGCTGCCCAAAAGCCGGCTTGCTTCAAGATTCCTGGACACCTGGACGAAAACACTCCCTGGGGAAACACCATGATCGGATCGTGATGGATACCGGTTCTTTCCTCGTGCTTCCGCATTCTCCGCAACGCGAGTCTGGCGCGCTCATACAAAATGGCAGGCGATGAATTGCCGAATTCCGCCTGGATATGATCACAACCATGAACTGAGACGGAGAAAGGCCCAGATCCATTGCCAAATAGATCTGCGGCGGCAGGAGAAGTGCGCTGCCAGTTCCAGGGGATGAAGGCTATGTTGGTCGTGAAGCCATATTCCCGCATCAGTTGTTGCATTCTCTTGAAATCACAACAGCCATAGCGTCTTCTTAAGAGCGGGTCGTCGATAATCAGGCAAGCTCCAAGTTCCTGCGGATGCCAAGCCACCTCCTGAAACAGAAGACGTATGAAGGTTACGAGCGGAACGGTTGAGCAGAAGTGCTCTTTCACATCGTAATAGCCAGCTTCGATTTCCTGATCGATATCGGTGACATATCGACTTGCACACAAGTAGATCGGAATGCTCTTGTGTTCCATTCTCAAATAGATTGGGGCACCGTCCGCAGAGAGAATCGTAGAAACCCGCGATTCTAGTCTTTCGATTCCTGCCAGTATCGCGTCCTCTTTTCTCATGCGGACACGCGCCCCGATCCCGGCCATCGGTCTTACTTCATCGTCGGGACATGATGAGACCTGAACCGGAACGACGCTATCAGGCGCATCGCCCAATGTGACACCGGAATCTCCAAGCAAGGACCGGATTCCCCGCTCGGTTGCGGAACGATCATTGCTGGAATATGCATAAAATACAGTGCGGCGCTCAAGGCATTGTTCCACCGTCGCCGTTTGTTCCAGCGCGATTGCGACGGCGGAAGCCGACCCAAAAACGACGCTGTCCTGTTCAACACTATTCGCCTTGGGGAACGCGGATAGCGCGAGCATCTTCCAAGGCACGCCAAAGAAATCAAGCGTGCGAGCGAGCAGAAACTGCTCCTTTTCGGGTGCCTCTTCGTACAGCACAATAGCCGTTCTAGCCACAAACGTTTCCTGTCAGGCCGGCAAAGAGTGAGATAGTCAGCAGGGTCTTTTCGCTACCACTATCAATCGCATCGCCCTTTCGCGGGCAACCAGACGCAAGAATGGAGCTGCTAGGCAGGCCGCGGCTGTAAGCGCCCGTCCTGCGGAATGAGGAGCCCAGCAAAGGTTTCTTATTTCCTTGATTTCAAATCCCGCCAATTCGCATGGTTCAACATACTCCGCCAAAGTTGGCAAATACGTTTCTTCCGGATCTCGCTTCGCAAGGCTAAAGCGACTACGAAACACTGGGAAGCGATTTACTCGCCACTTGCATGCGACATTTGCAAGCCGCTGACGGGGCTCAATGGAGCATCAGCGAAACTCAGGGTACTCGAAAGATCCGGCTGGATTTGCCGCTCGTGGCTTCGGAGGCAGAGGCCCGGCAATCGATTGCCATCGCCGCCACCGGTCCTTTTGGTTGCAGAGAGTTCCTGCACCGTACCCGCGGGTCCAAAAACAGCCGATCGCCGCTGGCGGAACCAGGCAGTTGCTTGACCGGCAGTCGCAAACCACGCCCCGCGAGCCTTCAATTCATTCAAAAGTCTGCCGTAGCACGCATACCACAGACGTTCTGGAGCCAGACTGCGATCGTGCCAGTTAATGACCAGACAACCTCCAAAACGTTCCACCTGGTCCGTGAGCCGATTAAGGACCTTTGTTGCGTTGTCGGAGGTTAGCCCAAGGTACGAAGGGTAAAAAAGTGCCGTATCCATGGCATGCAGCGGCAGTTCGAGGAGCCGCTTTGCCTGGAGCGGCTTGTAAGCCTGGGTTGTGCCAGCGCGAAATCCTACGGTTTCCCTGTAACCGATGGTCGAATCGTAGTCGATTCCAGCTCTTTCCAGGGTCAACGGCGCGCTCTCATCAAAGTAGAGCCAGTGCATCCGTGACCCGATCTCAGCACAGCCCGAGATTTGTTGAATCTTCTCGAGCTCTTCCCTTCCTCTGGCGCAGTCAACCCAAGCATCGATGCCATGCAATCCGACTTCACAGCCGTTGGCCATTGCATCGGCGATCAAGCCCGCAATATCTTCAGCTCCATATCGGGCTGCGCGATACGCCGGTGCGGAACCGTGCGCGTCGCGCCCTGGGCGGTTCGCGAAAGGGATGACAAAGTAGGTGGAAGGAATCCCTTTTTCGAGGCTCTGGTAGCGCGCGACAAAGTCTTGCCAAAAGTCCTTCGCGAGGCCCAGGTAAACAAGTGGCAATCGGAGCACTGTGGCCCAGTTTGTCCAAAGATCCCCCAGCGGGATTGAACCGCGAAGGAAGCTTATCACCGAGCCCAGGGTTGCCCGGTACAGGAAGCCCATCATCGTACGATCACATATGTGCTTTCGGATTGATGCATGATCAACGTCATGCGTCAGGCATACGATGAATCGAAAACCGTCGGGAACCGGTGGAATTTCTACCAGCGTCACTCCCTTGGAGACGATCAGGTCCCGCAAGAGCGCAATGTGTAGCTCAAGGGTCGGAATTTCCGCATACTCAACAGGCTGTCCTTCGTTGAGTAAGCTACGGATTTCGGCGCATAAATCGTAACCGATCCGCAAAACTGCACCATATTGCGATGTGTACGAACAGAAGGCCGCCTTTTCAGTCGCGTGGTCAAGTAAGCAACTCGTGCCTTGCTCATTTGCGAAAACCAGGCACTCACCATAAATCGGCAGCTTTGTCTTTTGAAAAGAAAGCAGACGACCTTCATATCGGCCTGCAATCTCAATCTGATTGTCGCTATCGGAGAGGAGATCGCTGCTCGAATACAGAAGCACGACCTTCGCATCTCGCGAGTTATATTCCTGATTACCAACGCAAAGCAAAGCGTCGTAATTCTGGCCCAGCTCATAAAACTCCCAGGGCGTCTTGAACAGTTCAAAGAATTCCCTGATTACTGCGCGATCTGACGGATTAGCCGCTACGCCGATCATCTGAATGCAACCCTGACTTAGAAGCCGCCGCTGGATGTGGATTCAAAAAAGTTTGATGCGTCGTTCCAGGAATGCCGCGCGCCGCGCGCTTCGGAACCTGGGAGTTCTCTCAACTGGGTGCTACACTTCCGACAAGCCCGGCAACCAGGCTTATCAGCGACTCTTTCTCATTCTTCCAGCTGTGCTGCACGTAGACCGCTTGTCCTCTTTCTGCGATTTTACGCGCTTCTTCGGGGTGCGAAGCCACGAGCTTGATAGCCCTGGCCAGGTCATCCGCGTCTCCCGATTCGAAAAAGAACAATGACTCATCGCAGAAGTAATCCCGGATGCCTTTCGTGCCGGGAGAGATTACCGGCTTGCCAAGCGCCAAATACTCAAAGATGCGAGTTGGGGTGTTGATGTCAGTGAACGTATTGCGATGATTAGGGATAACTCCTACATCACAGGATTCAATCTCTTTTGGCAGTTGCTCAAGTTTTCTGGGGCCAAGGTAGCGAACATGGTTGTCCAATCCCAAACTCGTGACCTTCTGCATTACCTGTTTAAGGTAGGGCGTGCTGTGTCCGTAAACTCGCAGCTCCAAGTTCGGAATATCCTCGACGATTCGCGCTACGGCATCAACTGCAAGATCTAATCCGTTTCTTTCGACCAATGACCCATGATACATCACGACGAATGGCGCCTCAGGCGCGGAAGAGGAATAGGATTCTGCTGCGCGCAAAGGGAAGATCTCGGGGTCGGGGCAATTCATTATGACGGCGATCTTTTCGGCGCGACAACTCCGCTCGGAGAAGATTTTCCTGCATGCTTCATTCACTGTAATCACGAGATCTGCGCAACCGATACTCCATTTCTCCAGAAGACGGATTATCCGGACAGCAACACTTGTATCGGCAATTCCGAAGATTGTCGTCATCAGCTCAGGCATCGGATCGTGCTGGTCCAGAATGACTTTCGCACCAAACAGCTTGGGTAGTAAAGCGCTTATCACGAGTATGTCGGGCATGTTGTGCACATACACGAGGTCGTATCGGCGTCGCGGCAGTCTCCATGCCAGAATTGCCGCCGACCAGGCGATGAACGAGAAATATTGATAAGCGTAAGATACAATCCCTCCGCGGAAGTGCCGTATGGGGATTCGCGTGATCTCGAGATCGCCAACGCGCTCTTTCCTTGGCAACTTCTCCTCTGCTTCGCAGATCAGGTCGATGCTCATACCTTCTTTGAGGAGCGCTTCTGCGGCCCGCCGAGGCCGGGGATCGGCAGGGTATGAGGAGAAAACCACCATTCCGGCCCGCTTGCCGGCCAGTCTGAATTCCGCTATAGTCATCGGTTCCGGTGGAAGAGACAGCTCTGCCGCATGAGCAGCATTGCTGCCTACTTCATTTTCTGTTTGTGTAGTCATCGGGAGGGATTACACCGCGACATGTTCAGCGGCGTTGGCAATCGGGATTCCGCGCGATTCCCGCTCAACCTTCATATGATTGGAGATTTCGATGGCTTCGAGGAGCTTCGATTCAGCAAATCCGCGAAGAATCTTGATATTTGGCATCACGCAATGACCACCGATTACACCGGGGAAGTATTTCACAGAGGGGAAGAACTTGATCTCGTCGTAGAAGGAGATAAGCTCCTCATAGTTGGCTCCCGTCTTGTCGCAGTATCGCTCGATTTCCTGGGCCCAGGCAATCATCAGGCCAAAATAGGTGGTTTCGGTGAGTTTCGCGAGTTCAGTTGCCTCGGGACTGGAAAGCACCCTGGTTTTTAGACCAGCTGACTGGAAATGCTGTGCTGCTCGTTCACCTACGGCGGGGTCGAGGGCGCCAACGAACTTGGTGTAGTGTGACAACTCCTCAAGCATTCGCGCATGCTTCCCGCGTACGGGACTATTTACAACCGCGGTGCCAGTAGTCTCTGCGATTAAGCGGGTTGTTCCAACTGATACGGTGCTGTTGATGACTGTAATCTTGGGATGGAAGCGCTCTATGTAACGAACGGTTTCCGCAACAAAGTTGCGTATCTGAAATGGATAGCACACGTGGAGAAAGTCTGTCTCCTTGACTTCTTCGCCAGCGGGCGCTATATCGACCCCAATCGTTCGATGAGATTTCGATAGGAGTTCGAAGAGCGGCCTGCCAACTTCCCCGAGCCCGACGACAACGCAGCTTTCATCTGTCACTGTTTTATTTCCTCCTCGTGAACATGCTGTCGGCATGGATCCTTTGAACTGGAGCCTAGCCTGTAAACACGGAATCGCGCGACAGCCAGTCAATTCTCCCCAGGGCGCTTCCCTAAGTCAACTACTTGTACCGATATTGCTAAGGCGAGCAATTCCTGCCCACTTAGATGCTTACCACTAGGCCATTTGCTTTGTCAGCGCAGGGATCGCGACGCTCTCCATCTCTTTGCGAGAGATTTGAGAAGCGAACGCCAAAACCTCCGCGGCCACGCAACACTGCTGTTCTGCGGTGAGCTGTGGGAACATCGGAAGGGAGATGATCTCTGCCGCAATGCGGTGCGTTATCGGAAAATCCGCAGGACTGTAGTGGAGCCAGGAATATGCCTTCTGCATGTGCAGCGGGACGGGATAGTGAATCCCACTTCCGATGCCTGCGTCTTTCAGATGCTTCATCGCCCCGTCGCGATCTTCTATGCGAATCACATAGAGGTGGTACACGGAACGTGACCAGGAGGGCTCGTACGGGCAGGTGATCGCTTCATTGTTCGCCAGCAACCGATTGTATTCGGCTGCCCGTTCACGGCGTTGCTCGTTCCACCGCGGCAGATATGCCAGCTTGGCTTTGAGCAGGCCGGCCTGAATTGCGTCCAGGCGCCCGTTGTAACCTTCCACATCGTGGTAGTACTTCTGCATCTGTCCGTGGTCGCGTAGCATCCTCATTTTGGCCGCGGCTTTGCTGTCGTTGGTAACAGCCGCTCCGGCTTCCCCACAGGCTCCCAAGTTCTTGCCCGGGTAGAAGCTGAACGCCGCCGCTCGCCCCATCGAACCAGCCTTTACCCAGCGATTCTGCCGCCGTGAGAAGTATTCCGCCCCATGCGCCTGGCACGCATCCTCGATCACCGTCAGACCGTACTCTTCAGCAAGTTCGAGAATCCCATCCATGTCGGCCATCTGGCCATAAAGGTGCACGGGTACTACTGCGGTTACGCGGCGATTGCTGCGCCCGCTGATCAGCACACCGGACTCATTCCGCGTGCATTGCTCTGCGAGATACGCCCGTAGCTTATCGACAGACATGTTGTAAGTCTGTTCGTCGATATCAACAAACTCCGGCAATGCACCGGCCTGGGAGATAGCCTCAGAGGTGGCGATAAAGGTGTGTGGTACAGTGACAACCACGTCGCCGGGCAGGATTCCGCACGCAATCAGAGCGAAGCGCAGTGCGTCGGTTCCGCTGTTAACGGCAACGGCATGATGTACTCCACAGAATTCCGCGAAAGAGCTTTCGAATTCCTCAACCATCGGCCCGCCGATGAAGCTTGCCGTACGCAGTGCTTTACTAAATATCCCTGTCAGTTCCTTTTCCATCTCCAGATGTGGTGTAACGAGATCAAGGAAAGGAATATTGTTAGCAACGGACATTGGGATCCTCCAATCTTGCTTGTATATAGCGCAGGACCCTGGCCGGATTCCCGACCACGATTGCGTTGGGTGGAACATCTTTGGTGACCACGCTGCCGGCGCCCACTATCGCGTTTTCACCGACGCTGATATTCGGGAGAAGCGTGGCGCCGGATCCGATCGACGACCCTTTGCGAACCACCGTCGGCTCAACCTTCCAATCCACTTCCGTTTGGAGAGTTCCACCGGACGTAGTGGCACGTGGGTACGTGTCGTTCGTGAATGTTACCCCGTGGCCGATGAAAACATCATCCTCAATCACTACTCCTTCGCAAATGAAGGTGTGGCTCGAGATTTTGCAGCTCTTTCCCACGCGGGCATTTTTCTGAACCTCGACGAAGGCTCCGATTTTAGTTTCGTCGCCGATCTCGCATCCATACAGGTTGATAAAACGCGAAAGTTTTACGTTCGCACCGAGCTTCACATCGTCGGCGATACAATTCCACGTATTCACAAGCTGACGATCGCTCCTTTGTTTTTCAACGAGTCTGTTGCGGCCTCCAGCATTTTGACGACACGCAAGCCGGCGCAGCCATCGTTATGCGGGTCCTTGCCATTTGACACGCACTCGACGAAATAGGCCAGTTCCTGACGCAAAGCCTCACCCTGTTCCAGTTGCGGAGCCCACATATCACCTGAACGATAACTTACGAGAAGTTCGTAAACGCCCTCGCGGCTGTTGATGTTGATGCCTTTGTCGTACACCTTGAGTTTCTCGTCCGCTTCCAGGTCGTTCCACACCAGCATCCGCTTTTCTCCGCCGATGAGCGTGGTACGCACTTTCACCGGAGACAGCCAATTCACATTGATGTGCGCAATCACATTATCGGGAAAGTACAGGGTCATGAAGGCAATGTCCTCGTGGCCGTTCAAGTGTGTCTGTCCAGTCGCCACAATCGCTTCCGGAGTTGCACCGATGAGATAGTCCATGATCGACAGGTCATGTGGCGCCAGATCCCACAGCACGTTGATGTCGTGTTGGAAAAGCCCAAGATTGACTCGCGTTGAGTCGTAGTAGTAGAGCTTTCCCAGTGTTCCTTCGTGCAGAAGTTGAGAGATCTTCTTCACCGCCCCGGTAAAGAGAAAAGTGTGATCCACCATGATCTTCAAGTTCTTCCTCGAAGCCAGATTAATCAGGGTTTCTCCTTGCTCGGTCGTGCTGGTGAATGGTTTCTCCACGAACACATGCTTGCCGTTTTCCAGTGCAGCTTTTGCCAGTTCGTAATGCGTCCATACCGGCGTAATGATAGCAATGGCGTCAGTTTCTGGAGACGAGATTACCTCCTGTGCGTTCGCAGTCACATGAACGCCTAGATAGGCTTTCTGCGCTCGCTGGCGCGCCTTCTCACTTAGTTCTGCTATCGAAACAACCTGGGAATCATCCAAACTTGCGAGGTTCCGCACCACGTTTGGGCCCCAGTATCCGTAGCCAATTACTCCGAAGTTCACGAGACTATCACCAACCTTCCCATTCACCCTGCGTTACGCGGCTGCGTGGAGGACATCTTCTGGGAGACGAGTCGTTGCATTGTTAAATTCCGCTCGGCCGTCCGCCGAAGTATGTCTCTCTTATTTAATAGCCACCTTTGATCAGTGCGGCAGGAGTGCGCATCAGAATCTTGAAATCGAGCCACAGAGACCAGAAGTTTGCGTATTGCAGGTCCATGCGGACCATTTCGTCGAAGCTCACCCGGCTGCGCCCGGTCACTTGCCACAGCCCTGTGATGCCCGGCATTACCTGCAATACCCGGCGCCGGTGCCACGTTTGATATGCCGCTACTTCATAAGGAATCGGTGGCCGCGGCCCAACCAGGGACATATCTCCCCGCAGTACGTTGAGGAGTTGCGGCAGTTCGTCGAGACTGGTCTTGCGCAGAAACCCTCCAAGCGGCGTGATTCTCGAGTCGTTGGCCAGCTTGTACACGCCTTCACGGCTTCCGTTCTGCGCGATCCGCTGCGCGTTGCCTGCGATCAGTTGCGTCACGTACTGCCGATGATCGCTGTGGTCGTTATTTTCCCGCATTGATCGGAATTTCAAGAAAGTGAAATACCGTCCATACCGTCCCACGCGCTGCTGTTGGAAAAAAACCGGCCCCTTGGATGTCACCTTTACCGCAATCGCAATCACCACAAACAGTGGCAGACACAAGATGAGCACGAGCGCACTGCCAAGAATGTCGATGATCCGCTTGAGGCCTTGTTTCATGCGCTTATCTTTCTCCACCTCATGCAGATCCGGATAGAGCGCCGGATTGCTCGGGCCTCCGGAATTCTTAGGATTCCATTCGTCGGGGAAGGAGTGGAGCGAGATTGAGATTTCGCTGAACTGCTCAAAGGTGAGCTCGTCCTGCATTACGGCATTGACTCTGTTCAAAATGGTGCATAAAGAAGTGTTCTTGTAATCAGACGCAAGCCCGGTGAACAGGAGTCCGATCGCCTGATGTTGCCGGTACCATCCGATCACATCCGTCTCCCTTGTGATCGACGAAAGTGCGGTCATCAGGCTATCGAGAGTACGGGTGGATTTTCCTGGCTTCTGCCGGTCCACGCACTCGAGTATCATCAGCAGAAAAGGTTCGTTCGTCCGCTCTGTTCTCTTCCGCTCGATGGCGATCATTCGCCGGAAATCTTCTTCGCTTAGAGCACCCCGAGCCGGCGTCGACTGCGGGCCGGAGGGTAGAATTTCTAAATGCAAGGCATTCTTCATGCGTCGATGAGCCAAGGCTAACTCCTTTCTTGGACAGATCAGATAGATAGGGATCTGCCGCTACGACCGTCCTGGCAGATATCCTTCATGGATTGATTCAGATCGTTAAAATCCCTGCTAGGCGCCATCGGCCCGCCCCGGGATTCCTGCTTGCCATTAATCGTTTCCAGAACTTTTTGTGATGCCTCTTCTGTTGCCGATCCGTGGATTGCCGGGACGTGTACTTGGCCCTCGGGACGCACGACCCGGAAGGGTTGCTGTCAACGAGAATTCATTGCTCGCCCGGCGCCGTCGCGTTCGCATAGCAACTTGATCACCGCCAAGTGCTCAGCAATGTCCTGTTCAAAAACGTTGGGAATCCTGGGATAGCCCATTTTCGATCTTGAACCGTTATCCCGCTTACCGCGGCACAAGAAGAGCTCGAAGGAACCATAGAACCTGCCGGAAGCGTATGCCTCCTAACCCAGGTTTAGTCTTCGGCAGCCTCTCGGCCCTCTGCGGTTACTGGTTTGTGGCCGTAATAGTAATCGTAGCCGTCGATGGCGTTACTCGAGGAGTTCAGAATTGTGCCAAGCACCTTGTCGGGATCGAGTGCTTCCAGACCCTTCTGCAGCTTCCTTTTCCTGGTCGTTCCGTGGCGGGCCACGATCAGAATTCCTTCCGCCACCCGCGCCCATAGGCTGGTGTCGACCAGCGGCAGCACAGGAGGCGAATCGATCACGATCCAGTCAAACCATGAGTAGAGCGTTGTCATCATAGCGGGTAGTTGTGAGGACTGAAACAATTCCCGGAAATCACCCCGGTTGTCGCCTGCTGGCAAGATCCAGATGCCCGCTTTCGGGAGGTGATAGATGCTGGCGGTCAGGCTACGGTCGCCCATGAGATGACTGCAGAGCCCCGGAACTTGAGCTAGTCCGAAGATCTGCGATTGTGTGGGCCGTCGCACATCGCCCTCCAGCAGCAGCACCTTCTGTCTCGCCTGGAAGCCGAGTGTGCAGGCCAAATTAGCAGCCACGAGGCTCTTGCCTTCCCCCGGCACAGTACTCGTGATCAATAGACTCTTGAACGGGTGATCTCTGCGCCGGTTTCGCAGCTTTGCACCTAGAAGATGGAATGCCTCCACTGCGGGGCTATCGCTATCGCCCTGGCATACCAGGCGGCTGTTCTTGGATTGCGAAACGTCCAGTGCCTGGAACTGGCTGAAGATTTCCCGTTGTTGCTCATTCTGCAGTGCATTTGTGATTGCGATCAGATCCGACTCTGTTGTCGCCGGCCCGAGGCTCTCGACGCTGAATAGCGGACCCTGATGCTCCGCCACGGTTTCAACGGGCTCTTCCTGCAGTAACCCAGAGCTGTGTTGAGCCGTGGCTTCACGCTCCGCGCTCTCCAGCAACTCAATGGTTTCTAACGGTTTTCGCTCATCCGCTTTGGCGCGCTCTGCTTGCGACCGCTGCAATGCGTCAAATATTTGGCTCATGTTTACTCTATTCTGGTGAAACTGCCGATTGGGAACGGGGGCTGTCGGCGTCAGGTTTCCGCAGGCTTGAAACGAAATCGAGCAATGCGCTCGCAGCCTGACGAAGATCCATCTTGTTGATGCTCCCATTTTCTTCGCCATCGCGCGATGACGTCACATCCATCCGGAACTCCCTCGCGACATCCTCGACAATCTCGGGAGTTACGGAACGGCGCTGCCGGGCATAGGCCGCAATCAGCGCGTTCTCACAGATCGTGTTGATAAGCCGCGGTAGGCCCTTCGAGTGTTTAAACACTGCCGCCACAGTAACTGCAGGGAATATCGGATCGCCATGGAGATCCGCACCGGCAATCTGCAATCGTGTATCGATATACGCCGCAGCTTCGGTGATGTCCAGCGGCGCCAACTTTGCGCGTATTGCAATTCTCTGCTTCAGCTGGCGCAAGCCGACGGAATCAAGTTTGTCATCGAGTTCCGGTTGCCCTACCAGCACGATTTGCAGAAGTTTGTCGTCGGTCGTCTCGAGGTTCGAGAGCAAACGGATCTCTTCGAGTATGTCTTCGGAAAGAAGGTGGGCCTCGTCGACGATCAGCACCGTGGTCAGTTTTTTCGATCCCCGGGAAAGCAAGAGCTGGCCCAGCTCGCTCAGTAACTCTCCCTTGTTCTTGCCTGAGACCTGGAGACCAAGATCGCGGAGAATATACTGCAGAAACTCAGTTGGCGAGAGCAGACCATTGAATACGTAAGCGTACGCAATGTCCTTGCTTTCCCTGAGCAGCCTTAACAGGCAACGCAGCAAGAGCGTCTTTCCCGTGCCCACTTCTCCCGTAACAACTACAAAACCCTTATGCCCGCGAACTCCGTAATACAGTGCGGCCAGCGCTTCATTGTGTCTTGTTGTTGACACAAAGCAGTCTGGGTCGGGGGTCAGGTCGAATGGATTGCGAGTGAGATGGAAGAATGATTTATACATTGGCGCGCGAACTACGAATCCAGGAAACTGAATATAGAACCGGAAACAATAACTCCTATGACCAGGATGGCCATACCCCAGCCCAGAGCCAAACTGAATTTTCTGCGCTTTGCGTCAGAAGGGTCGGGAATCTCGGGGATTTCGCAAATCGCCGGAGCCGGAATCAGCTTTTCAATCTCCCGGTCGCTGTAAAGACGGTCGTCTCTGAATTCCAGTAGCACCACCACCAGTAGTCCAAGCGCCAACCCCACGCCTAGTCCTGCTTCACACATCTTCAAGCGATTTGGGAAATCGGGCCGAAGCGGCAGACTTGGGGGATCGATCATCGTGAACCGTTCGCCCTGCTGCATCTGCTCCATACTGGTGGCCATCTGCGAGTCGCTTTCTTTCTTCAGTAGGTCGTTATAGTTTTGTTGGGACTGCTCATAGCCCCGCGACAGGTCCGCCAGTTCCTCGCTGACTCCAGGTTCCCCGCCCAGCCGCGCTTGATATTGGTCGATTCTTGATTTAAGGCTGTCGACCGCGGCTTGACGGGTCGAAATCTCTACCTGATCGGCCTGAAGCTGGCTTTGGAGCTGCATAAGGGACGCGTTCTGCACTGGATCTTCGATCACTGGCGCCTGGGCGTTGACGCCATTTCCCTTGCCCTCCGACGCTGCCTTCTGGCTGGCGATCAGCTGCTCTCTGGCCTTCTCCGTCGCGGCGATCTGGTCCTTTACCTCTTGAACTTCAGGATACTGATCCGTGTACTGGGTTCTCAGTTCCTGCAGCTGAGACTTCAGTGTTTCGAGTTGCTTGTCAATGGTTTCCAGATTGGACGGACTTCCGCCGGCCGCTCCCCGGCGCGTTCCATTCAGAGCGCGATATTGCTGAATCAGCGATTGATGGTAGACGCTCTGCTGTTTTGCCGCATTCAGCGCGTCTTGTTCGTTTTGCAGCTGAGATTGCAATCCGCTGAGAATCTGTAGATTGGTTGCCTCTTCGGTCGGCAACTCTCCCTCATGCGCTGCCTGAAATGCCCGAACCTTCGCCTCCATGTCGGCTAGGTTGGCACGAGCCGTTGCCAGTTGGGAATCTATAAATTGCGTGGTGCTTTCCGACTCCTGTTCACGGACCTTGTTATTCTCAACGATAAAAAGGTTCGTCAATTCACTAGTCACCTTTTGCGCGGTAACGGGATCCGCCGCTGAGTAGTTGATTCGAAACGCGGTGATTGCCTGGGTCTGCGGGTCCTTCACCAATTCAATGTCGCCGATGTCTTTGCGCATCTGCTCTACCTGTCTGTCCGGTGTGGATGACTGATCGTTGCTCTGGTAGAGGTGCAGCTTGTTGATAATCAGAAGAAGGCGTGACCGGCTGAGAATCTGCTGCGTGATGCTTTGCAGTTTGTCTTGCAGATCGTCATTCACGTTGGGGGCGACGTAGTCCTTGGGCATCTCTGGTGCTTCTACCAGGATGAGTGTGCTCGACTTGTATCGGGCGGGAAGAAGCCAGCTTGATCCCCATACCGCTGCCCATCCTACTAACAGCAGTATCAGGAAGATCATATGACGGCGGCGGACTATGTCGAGATAGCGCCCCATCTCGATCGGTTGTGCTGCGTTTTCTTCCAGTGATTCTTCAGGCATGACTACCTTCCCATTGGACGCTGGAAATGCCATGTGACCGAGATTGTCTCGCGATCACTGTCCGGATTCGTCGCTATGGCGATGATGTTGCTATAACTTTGGTGCACGTGATCGTAATGGAAATCAACGCTGAATTGTTCCCCGAAGGTGCGATCAAGTGTCGCGCCTCCCGACACCGAGTGGCCGCTCGTTACTGAGGTAATCAAGAGCGGACTGACAGATTTGTTGATAGAGTAAGCTCCATAGGCCGACGCGGTCCACGCGCGCGCCATCTGCCACCGCGCCGTCGCATTGGCAGCCCTCGAGTGGTAGGCCCCAAGCAATCCACCGCCTCCGGTGACTCCCTGCGCGTAACTCGCTGCAAAGCTGGTGCGGGTTCCTTGCCAGCCCATGCTCGTCGACCAGGACGTCCCCCAGGCACTCGTTGTGGGCAACGGCCGCTCGACTGTCTTGTAGTACTGCGGGCCGCCGGACACCGACATCGACAGTTTCTGATTGAAACGGAAAGTGTAATTTCCCGAGATGGTTTCCGCTTCCGTCGTAGAGGTTAGGCCCGTTGGGCTCGACACCATATCCAAATATTGATAGGAGATCCCAAAGATTTGGGTAGGGGGAAGCTGCCAATCACAAAAGACAGTACCGCCGCTCGAATAGAAGTCGTAGAGGCCCGTTGTTTGAGCCGGGTTTGGATAGTCCAGCAGCGACGCTTGACCGAGGGCCCCGACCATCAAGTTGAGTCCAGGCTGCGCGGTAAGTTCAACATTGGCGTAATTTGTCAGCCGTTTTGCAAAGGGGGGAGTAACCCCCGGCGTAGAAGACACCGGCAACCCTGATACCGTATTGTCGATTCCGGGACTGAAGGGCGACGAACTGTCTTGAAAACTGTCAGCGGCAGTCAACATCGCATGTTCGGCCAGGCGCATTTCGTAACCAAGGGTTGCAGTATTGTCCACTTCGTTCAGCTCGCTCGATGGCTGATAGAACGTAAATCCCGGATTGTATGTGACCAATGTGTGGCGCCCGGCTGAGGTTGCGTCATATTCGATCGATGGCAGCACCGAGAAAGTCGTCTCTGCAATCGATGTGCTACTTCCACCCGCGTAGAGATTGTTGATGTAGGCCGTGGTGAAGGCTAGTCCCGCCCGCAGATAGTTACTCCGCACTTCACTGCCCAATTCTGTCTGATAGCCCATTCCGTTCACTGGCGGAGGCGCCATCATCTGAGCCTGCCATGGCGCGAATCCCCCACTGGCGGGTGGCGCAACCTGTGCGCGTACCGCTGTTGCTGTCAGCATAACAATCAGAAAAACTCGTCCACGCATAGGCGGCCTTTAAGGCACAACAACCGTGTCGTTCGGCAAAAGCTTGATGTTCTCGTCCGGGTGGGAGCCCCGGATCACCGCTTTGTAGTTGAACGGGATGCGCAATTCGCCTCGATCGGCAGTATGGCGCAGGATATAGACCTCTTTTTGCTTTGCGAAATCCTGGAATCCGCCCCCCACTGCGATCGCGTCGAGAACCGTCGTAGTCGCCAAAAGAGGATACGATCCCGGTTTTAGCACGCGCCCCAGAATATTGAACTTCTGGCTGTTCATTTGCTGCACAATTACAATCACTTGCGGTGACGTTAAGTAGGCGCGCAGTCTCGTGGTGATGTCATTCTTGAGCTGTATCGGGGTCCGCCCGCTCGCTTGGATTTCGCCTATGAGAGGCATTGAGATCTTGCCATCGGATCGTACCGGAACCGACTCAGTAAGTTCCGCGTTCTTCCAAACGCTGATCTCGAGTAGATCGGAATTCCCGATAATGTAAGCATCGTCCGTCGACTTCATCTCGGCCGGGGAACCCGGCTGCTCTGCTGATTCCGACACCGCCGGCACTAGTTGCTGTTGCTGGCTCGAGCCCGCTGGAGCCTGGCCCCATGCCGTTCCCGTTAGCGCGAGACAGAGGATTCCAACAACCGTGGCGCCCCACAGCACTTTGCACAAATGGTCCAACCCATGCAGCTTATTCATAGATACTTGCTCTTTTTGTGATGTTATCCGACTTTGGGCGCAACTTCCAGCCTCGCTACTTCCATGTCCCATTGGTCCCTGAAAGACGGAATCGGCAAGTGCGGGGATCGAAGGTCAACCTGCCGGTCGGCGCGCGGGCGTTCGGGCGACACTCCTGTGCCCACCGGCTCCACGTCCCCGGCGTAGACCTCCACGGCAACTGATTGCGACAGCATTGCGACAGAAAGGACCAGGCGGAACATATTCTTCTTTCTCACCAGAATCCCCTCGACCCCGGTAAGCGTGCCCCGAATCACCCGAACCTGCTCGCCACATTTTAGGAATGGGTGCGGTTCAACGCGGAGATCCCCGTCCACTGCCCTCCGGATAGACTGGATTTCCTCTTCGGGTATGGTCGCCACTTTTTCGCCTACGCAAAGAATCATATGGACTCCGGGCGTCGTGAGCACAGGAAGCCGGTTCGTAACTGCTCCCCGCACAAATACGTAACAAGGAAAAAGCGGCAAGCGCAGCAGTTTGCGTCTGTCTCTCCAGCGCCGCACCGACTCATACATCGGCAAAAACACCTCGAAGCCCTTCATTGTCAGCATCTCTGCGACGGCCTTCTCGTGTTGATGCCGGGTATAAACGGTGGACCACGGCAGGATCATTTCGGGCTCAGAGGAAACAACTTCCGTTACTGGCATGCTCCCCTCCGTCTTTGGATCATCATAACGCTGTTTCCGTCTGTGGAGCCCCTTGAAGTGGAAATTGGATATAGCTTCGCCCTGTGAGCTACATAGCCCATTTTTTCCCTCCAGATTAGAAGCCCCAAATTACCAACTGCAGACTGAGCTTCAGGACCCTGTTATTCGCGCCATATAACCGAAGAAAAACGAATGAAAAACGCCCCTGCTTTCAACTCAGAATCCTGCCTCGTGGATCGATACCTGGGCGTCTCCGTATTTACAACTTTCCTGCCGCAGAAACCGTGAATGAATAATCCTGGCCGCGACCATCGCGGCGGTATCGCCCGGAACCTCACAGTTCCAGGATCTTACGACTGAGCCCCGGCAAACAACCTCGGCGGGGGTTTCACCGCCCGCCAGTTGAACTGGAAGGAAGAACTTCATCTCGATCAGTGTTTCTGAGGGAAGAGAAAAAGCTGCTCCCATTAGGAGGCCCGAAACGCTGATGTCCTTCATCGCACCTTCGTACCACTCTTGTTCCCCCCGAACGCGGTACTTCGTTACTGCACTGATCTCATACCGCTCTGCGCGAGGAACTCTGTAGCGATCAACCCTGTTCACACTCTTGGCATCCGAGTCGTGTCCTCGTTTAGGTACGAGTTTGATTTCGTCGTTTCTCATCGGGATGAGTCGAATCGTATTTGAACTTGACTCCCATCACAATGGCTCTTCGCAAAAATTACGATGAACACTTGATAACGCCGTGCAAATCTGCCCTTCCTGCCTTTGCAGAACCAAAAGCCCACTTAAGTTGCACCCGGTTAGTGGTTCGCCAGCAGAATCGCGATTGCACACACGGTTCCTGTGTTCCTCTGTAATCATGGGCCGAGCGTACGTGAGTTGCACACAGGTTGCAATGGCCCGACGGTTGCATTGCTATAGCACCCTAGGGAGTTGCGTTGATGTTACTTAGGTAACTCATGAAAAAGTTACCCTCGGCGAGTGGCAAATTATGACGCAGGAATTTCCCTTGATGTTCCGCCGCCTCCTTGCTTGTTGGTCCATCTCACGAAACTTCTTCAATTAGTCGGCGATTGACGGCAAAAAGGGCTAGTTCAAGTCTGTTGGAGACGCCCGTCTTATCGAAGGTACTGCTGATGTGGTGTTTTACTGTCTGTAAACTGATTGAAAATCTTTGCGCAATATCGGGGTTGGAATAGCCGGCTACGACCAGAGTGATTATCTCCAGTTCGCGTTGAGTCAGACCAAATGGCTTCGGACGCAATTTTTCGCATGTGGGCTTTTCGTTTTGCAGTGCTTTCACAAGATCCGAAACATTCTCGAGTCCTACCCAGTACTGACCTGCCATTACACTGCGAATGCTATTGAAGAGCTGCTGATGCGTGGCCTCCTGCTGGATCACCCCATATGCGCCCAGCCTGAGGGCGCGGAGTACATCCTCCCGCTCCACTGATGTTGTAGTGAGTAGAAGCACACGTGCAGGAACCTGCGCGGCTGATAACTCCCGTAATATCTCTATCGCATTTCCCTGGAGTATTGCCATGTCCAGTAGGATTACGTCCGCTCCGCTCTGTTCAGCTAACGCAACTACTGATTCGCCGTCCGCTGTCTCGCCGACCACATCGAAGCTGCCAACTTCGAGTAGTCCACGCAGCGCCTCCCGGAAAAGCGTGTGACCATTTACAACCAAGACCCTGATAGGGGAGGGTGAAACCTTGTGCAGAGTCGCCATCCTGAATATTGCTCCTTAGGCTCACCGAATGAGAATCTACATTCGAGCCGAAGTGGTTCGGTATCTTATCGGCCGCACTATCTGGCAGCCTTATTTGTTGTGGTGGGTTTTTGGCCCTGGAAACTGCAGTCAGGCGAACAGCGCCAAAGCGCACTGAGAACCGGCCCCCGACAAGAGCGCAGGGAGGTAAAGTCCAGTTGTGCGGATCCTCCAGTTCGTCGAGAAGCATTCTCCGTCGACTTCAACGGTAGAATCCGGGGTACTCTCTCTGAACTCCCGATATGCCCCTCTGCACCGGATCCATGAGCATCAAGAATTCTATCTAGTATCCACGTTCGGAAACTGGGGAGTTGTCCACACCTCAGAGATAAGAGTGTACAACTCTTTCTCAGGCAGCGCCCAAAAATAGCTTAAAACAGAAACGAACTAAGGTACCACGTTGATGATTACAAGGTACCGGGTTGATGATTACCACGTAGTCGCTCAGTTTGAAACTCAAAGGGCGAGTGTGCGCTTTCGCTGTCGCCCCGGATCGCCTCTTGTGAGGCAGCTAAAACGCAACCCCTTCCCATCGCGACCCACTTTGTCCGGCTCGATAAAGGTTGACCGGCTCACATACGAGGGCAGATTCGAGGCGATTCAGCTCCCGTTCATCCTGGACCGTGGCTATTGTCGTCAAACACACAGTGCAAATTGAATCGTGAGTCCCATTAGCTTTGTGTCGCTGCGGGAAGCTTGGTTTTACCAAGTCTAGCATCATTCACTCTTCTCATCCGCAAAGGATTTCCCCGAAAAGATATCCACATCTACGCGGCTGATCTGTGCAAAATCGCGCACTTCGAGGATTTGGCTTTTCGATTCAAACTGAGCCACTTCCGATTACCAATACGCCATTACTCCCACGCCTCCAGGCCGCGCCTGTTGTTTCGCACGGAGGTATGGGTGGGCTGGTTCTTAGCCAGAATCGCCGTCTCATTCCCGACACCGTACAGAGGGAAATGCTTTGGTCCTGGCCTCGCGGCCCACGCTGACAACCGGAGATTGGTTGACGGCCCCGGCGCGGAGCGCTCCCTGTCCAACGCTGTTGCAATCGGCGAAGCGAGGAAGTCATTGTAGGAGCGGTTCGAGAGAACCGCCCTGCCCCGGCTGCACCTGACTTCTAAGGAATCGACACCGTGAAGGGGTTCGAAGGCACACTTTGATTGCCTTCGGCATCGACACTCTCTATGAAATAGGTGTAAGAGGTGTTGTCGACAACAGTCGTGTCGGTATAGCTGGTTGAACTATTGACCGACGGGTTCTGCAATTGGTACATGGAACTCCCGCTGACGGCCCGATAGATGTTGTAGCCCGCCACGGGGTCGGAAGTGCTGATTGGAGCATCCCAGGTCAGGTCCACGGAATACGAACCCGTCGCTCCCGTTCCGCTCAAGTTCACGACGGTCAAGGGATTCGTTGACGAAGTACTGACGATGGTCAGAGAGCCGCTCGCGGTCCCGATCGTCGTCGGATCGAACTGCACCGTCAGCGCCGCCGACTCGTTGGGATTCAAGGTCATCGGCAAGCTGTCTCCCGCCACTGAAAAACCGTTCCCGGTCACCGTGGTCACACTTACGGTCACTGGTTCAGTCCCCGTCGACATCACCATAACCGACTGCGCGGCTACCGAATTCAGGCTCACCGGTCCAAACGCCACGCTGCTCGTGTTGACGCTCAGGATAGGCGCCAACGCGCCCAGTTGCAGAGAGTACGATTGCAACATTCCCACCACACTCGCCGTCACAGCCACGCTCTGCGGAACAGATACCGTGACGATGGTGGCCGTGAAGCTGGCGCTCGTCTGCCCCTCTGGCACGGTTACGGTCGATGGCACGGTCACGGCCGCGCTGTTACTCGACAGGCCAACCGTTACTCCGCCGCTGGCTGCCGCCGCATTTAAGGTCACTGTGCAATTGTCGGTCCCCGGGCCGGTGATTGCGCCACTGGCGCAGTTCACCGCGCTGGGCACCGGTATGCCCGTGCCGTTGAAGGTCACCGCAGTCGAAGATCCATTCGACGCATTGCTCGTCACCGTTAGTTGTCCCGCCGTCAATCCCGCCGCGCCTGGATTGAATTGCACGCTCAGGGTGTAGCTGCTGTCGGCCGCAATCGACAACGGCATGCTCACCTGGCCGCCGCTCGACGAAAAATACTGCCCGCTCACATTGATCTGAGAAATCTGGACAACATCCCCTCCTGGATTCTGAAGCGTGACGGTCGCGCTCGCGGACTGTCCCACGGCTACAGTCCCGAAAGCCAGGTTCGTCGAGGATGCGACAAGTGACCCGGTAGCCAGCGATCCACCGCACCCGCATAAGTAAAGGGCGCAAGTGAGGGCTGACGCCTGGCCGAGTCGCATCGCTCGACGGCGCAGCATGTTCCTGGAAACGCAGGGGAATGAGTTGCCTTTCGTGGCTACTTGCGTCAACCGAATTCTTGCCGGTACTTGAGACACCCAGTTAGGTTTGTTCTTCACAGTTCTTCGGAGCCGCCGGAAAAAATGCTCATGGAAATGCCGGCTTGTGACAGCTTAGAATAATAAACGGCAGAAGCTCCAGATTCCGCAAATGCACAGCGCCGCGGATACTTCAATTGCCAGCGCCCATCTGACTCCCCTGCCCAGGTCCTCTTGATCATCGATTGCTTGGGGTAGGTACTCGGCTTCTCCAAACAATCGGCCAGGAACCTGCCATTCCGTGTGCAACTCAAAAGACGTATGATTGCTCAACTCAACACGCGGCGGAAACAGAAGAGTCGAGGCCGCGTAGTTACTATCGCGCTGGATTTGCATGTCGGCATCCTCCCTCAACTCTGATTTTGAGACGTGCTCAATGGAGTCGAGGTTGACGACAAAGAGGCCCGGTAAAAGGCTCTTCCTCGTATTCGATTCCTCATTATGCCTTTGGCATCTCTCCCGAACGAGTGACTCAAGTCACACCGAAATCACGCCGTTCCTAAACGGTCAGTAACTCGAAAGATGCTGCATTTTGGCACTTTTTCTTCTCCACCGTTTGGCCCAGTCGTCGCCATCTCGCGCATCGGCGATCATCTGGCCTATTGGCCCGAAAGACCGCTCTTTGCGATGCATTGATCGCGTTAAGACACTTTCTACGGTTGATTAACTGCTGATCGGAGCAATTCATTCGCCAAACCGGTCCTATCGCGACTCTGTTTTTCATCTTTCTTGTCTGCCACCACTTAGAAAGCATCCTGAACTCGTTTGTGGAAAATCATCCGTGCCGGTACCTCGCCTTATTCGCGTAATTTTTTCCCGCGCGTGCAAATATTTCCCAGTCGCGAAGGAAATGTTTGCTCGGCATCGTGCGTCTGCGCCCAAGGATTTATCGCCGCGCATCTCAACGACGGGACGTTTGCGGAAGCCGCGTCAGCCCGCCTGAGGCGCCTATTTCCGCCTCGCGGTCATCGACCAGCCCGTCCGTCCGGATCTGACGAGACAAACCCGCCCCCCCACCGTGGGCTCGCAGAAGTGATGCTTTATGGGGTTACGGTGCTTCGGCTTCGAAGTATGCAATACGCCATTCCGGCGAGAGGCCGAGATCCCGAGCAGGCACACAACTGAGAGCCTCACGAATGCTGCTTGCCGTAAAGCGTGACCCTGCTCGATTCTGTAGGGGCTCCCTTGGGCACAGTCCAAGCACTGCTCGGTCATCCTTCCTCTGAACTCACGCGCGAGACGTATATTGAGTCGGTTCCTGCCGATGCGCGGAAGCCAGTGGAGGGGGTCGAAAAGCTGCTTGGATCCGGGAGTTCTCTTGTTGGACCCAAATGGACCCAAGTTCCGGAATGGCCGGAATTAGAGTCTTTGCGAATGAATTGAAATTGCGGGATTTAATGGTCGGGGAGAGAGGATTTGAACCTCCGACCCCCTGGTCCCGAACCAGGTGCTCTACCAGGCTGAGCCACTCCCCTTTAGAATCAGACATTTGCAAAATTTCTCCCGGAATTTGACCCCTTGGGGAGAAAATTTCATGGCTGGTTTTGCTGACTTCATCAAGCACCGCAAATACTTTGTTTGCGTCTCACCCGCAACCCTTGGCTGGTATGAATACTGCTTTGGCTTAATACCTGAAAACCCCTCGCAAGCTGACCTCCAGAACGCGGTGATTGCGATGCGCGAACGCGGCCTGAAGCCAACGGGTATCAACAGCGCGCATTACCTGCTGGAATGCCTACGCGCATTGGCTCGCATCCCCTGAGACAAAATGCGGGCCGGGCTGCAAGCATCCGAAACTCGCACGGTTGAAGGAACCACAGAACAACTTGCCTGTGTACTCGGAGCAGCAAATACACCGGCTGATAGCCTACAAGCCGAGCAACGCCGAATTGCGGACACACCTCATCATGCTGTTCTTGTTCGATGTGGGAGCACGCATCAGCGAAGTGCTATCCCTTTGCGCTGACGCCATTGACTTCGACAATCTGCTTGTGCGGCTGGACGGCAAGGGCGGCAAAACACGAATCGTTCCCTTTAGCGCCGAACTGCGCAAGCGTCTTGTGCGTTACATCGCAGATGCGCCCGGCAATCGGCTTGTGTTCATCACACGGAACGGGACGAAGTTGGGCCGCAGAAATGTCCTTCGCAGCGTCAAGCGACTCTGCCGCAAGGTGGGCTTTGAACCGCCCGCCCGGACACTTCACGCGGCCCGGCACAGCTACGCCTCCAACTACCTTCGCAAAGGCGGGAACGCGCTTGCCTTGCAGCGGACGTTGGGGCACGCTGACCTCGCAACCACGCAGCGATACTGCCATGTCGCGGTTGCGGACTTACAGGCAGCGCACCAGCGGCTGAGTCTGCTTTCCCGATAAAACGCCAAATTGAAATGTATTTTTGTTTGTCCGCCGTTCAGTCCTATTGCGTGCTCTCCCACTTGCTGTGCGCAAGATTTGGCCCGGTCCCCGGTGTGTTGTTCGTTCGGCGTCATCATACCGGGTGGGTTCGATCTTGCCGCAAGATCCGCCGGAGAGCGCAGCAACAGTTTTTTGTACATGAACGAATAATTCTTAGAATTTGGTACTTTGTTCCAAAATACGGGAATTGTTCGCGTCTGTAAATTTCTGGGCGGCGGAGGGCTACAAACGAAACATCGGCAACTTTATCCTCACCCCCACCCCATGATTCCAAAGGACTTCTAAGAGTGGGGCGCTCCAGGCCGCAAGCGATTAAAGGTACATGTGTTACGTATTTGTATTGCTCTCGTAGATGTATATGTATATCTTTCAATAACTTACGGTGCAGAAAAGAGGATAATATGTGGCGGATTTGTCGGCACCTCGGCTAAGCGCATCATTATATTGAGCTTACGCACGTATAAGGTGCCGACAAGGTGCCGACTGGTGCCGACAAGAGCGTCGCTAGTCTCTTTTTTTCAAAAGCTTAACCATTCTCTTCTTTTGGCCGGACTTGGTGACCTCTTCCACGATTGCGATGCGTCCGTCTCGCTTCAGCCCGGAAATAGCACGCTCCCAAACGGCGATACCCGCGCGGCTGGAGCCAACGGCTTTTTGCAAGTCCCGATAGGAAAGGGACCGTTTCTGACTCATCCTTGCGATGATGCGGTTTTCCAATTGCGCTTCGCGTGTTTCACCCTCAGCCGGGCGGTAGAAGTCACGCATCTTGGCTTGAAAGTTCGCCACCTTGATTCCAGCGTCAACGTCTGACTCATCAATCTCCGCGTGACCTCGCAACCACGCCAGATGCAACGCAACGCGGAGCGCATGTACGTTCAATCGGGCTGATGGTAAATCCTCAGCTTTCATCTCTTCAGCAAGGCGGGCAAACCACTCTTTCAGCAACTCGCCTCCCTCGCGTGACAATGGAATCCGCGCGGGCGTCCGCTCAAGGGCCGTGATGCGCGGTAGGAATACCCGCTGCATCTCTCCGAAGTCATACTCACGAAGTCCGGCAACCGTGCGCTCATTCTCTGTGCCGATAATGTTGAGACGCGAGAAAAATCCGCTGCCTACGGAAGAAGCGCGCCCAAAAATGTTGTCCCATTCGGTCTTAGGGATTCCGCCTAAGACGGAATAAAGAAGACGCCCGGACTTTGCAGAGCGTTCATTTGTCGCGGTCGTAGTGAACGAGTCGCGGTCATACAACTCCAGAATGGCCGTCTCCAAGCCACGCCCTGAGTTTTCATTCGCAAAATTAGCAAACAGTCCGCCAATCTCTTCTTGGATCGTGATGAAACGCGGAAGGGGTTTCCACGACTCCAGGGGGTTGCGCGTTTCACCTTTCTCCAGCTTGCGCGGCTTTGTTGCCTGTATCAATCCGGGTGCGCTGGCAGGGCTGATGACGTGCGCTCCGATGTTTCTGGAGGGCCAGCACCAGTTCAATGAATCGTGTGCATCCTCCCACAGCAAGGGCGATTCAGATGATCGTCTCTGACTGTCAAACTCACACTCAACAAACTGCCGCGCGGCTGTGATTGCCGTGCCCTTGCCTGAGCCGGGCGGTCCAATCAGCACCGTGTACGCGCGTGAGCGATGAGCTTTTTTTGGCTGCCAAGGATTACTGTTCGCGTCATCGTAAGCCGATCGAAATATTGAAGCAGAGAGGTGACGTCGAAGCGGTCAAAAGAGCCAAAAATGCCGGGCGTCTTATTCTTTCCACACCTGAATATGTTGGCGGGTTGGAGTTTGATGCGGTTGTTTTGCTCGGGGTCGATGCAGGAAGAGTGCCGCCAACCAAAACTCTCGACACAATTGACAGCTCGAATTTCCTTGCATTTGCCGCGCATAATCGGCTCTATGTATCGATCACAAGAGCGAGGTTTCGTGTCGAGGTATTCGGGACTAAGGATCGCGGCATAAGCCCTCTTCTGCAAAATGCCGTGGCATCAAATGTGCTGCGAGTTGAGTGAGAATTGTGTACGCCCAACGGAATAAACCGGTGAGTGTGAGAGACAAATTGCAGCCGAAAGAGAACCATCGCGTGATGGACTTGGTAGCTGCTGCCGGTGTTGACGTGCAATCATGGGCACTCTCTAGTAGAGGTCCAGTAAAAGTCCCCGCATCCAACCCCGCCTATTGTTACGAATGGGCCTTTACGGAACCAGGTCGGGTCGTAGTTTTGAACGTCTGGCACCAAGCAATTCAAGAGCGAAATGGAATCGTTTGGTGTGACCTCAATCTTCGAGCCTGGGCAGAGGAAGGCAAGCACTCTAAGACATTGCGTCCAAGTGAACGAAGCGCACTGTCAAAGCGGGCGCTCCGCATGGATGAGACGATTGCACGCGCATACAAGGAGGGGCTGACCGTCCGACTGATTGTTGGTGATGGTGTGCAACGGGATATTAACGACCCGAGGTCCAAAGTAGCGAGGATGACTCTTCGGCTGCTTGACCCGGAACATTGGACGGTACGGCGATATGACACCAATACCGGCGAGTGCCGCCTTGTGCGGGGCGACATGCCGCGCTATGTGGACCAATACACAACACCAGAGCCGCAAGCGCCGGTACGCCGTGACGTGAATGGGACTGTATGGGAGCGGGACCGTAAGGTGAGAGATGCGGCCTTATCCCGAGCGAAGGGCCGATGTGAACTATGCAAGCAGCGGGGTTTTCGGATGGTGGGTGGTCGAATCTATGTGGAGACGCACCATGTAATTCCGCTGTCAGAGAAGGGCGTAGACCACGAGCGGAACGTAGTAGCACTTTGCCCTAATGACCATCGTGAGGCGCATCATGGTGAACGCCGGGAAGAGATACGGAACCGTTTGCTGGCGATGCTTGCTGAGATGTACGGGTAAATCCGTGAGGGCGCAAGAGAGCCGACAAGGGCGAAAAAAAACCTTGCCAAAAATGACCCCTTGGGCCATACTATTCAGCACCGGGAGATTTGTTGTAACCAATTGATTCTAAAGATGGTCGGGGAGAGAGGATTTGAACCTCCGACCCCCTGGTCCCGAACCAGGTGCTCTACCAGGCTGAGCCACTCCCCGACGCTCTGATTGTCACTTGCAGCCTCGGGATATAAGAAGCGCTGCAAGCCGGAGTGCAAGGCTGAAGAAAGTTTCAGTCTCGCCTGCCGCTCTTTGAGGTGCGGCGTCGAACGCGAGAGGGTCCATACAGCCCCCTTCGCATTCCCAACTCCTCATTGATTCTATCGTAGTCGCGCTTTTTTCGCTGGCCGCCCAACCGTAGGACGGTGTCATGCCCACGGCCACCGGTACTCGGCCTTCCATCGCCTTGCGATCCCCGTCCACCGATCCGCGAATCAACGAACCACGATCACCCTGGTTGCGTAAGGCTCTAAGTCGAGCTGAATCACTGCGTGCTCTCCGCTTCGCGTCGCATCGAGCGGCGTCACCGCGCCCGTCTGCGCATCCCACGCCTCCACCACGCGTCCCTTCGCCATGAGCGTCACCGCGTGTTGGCTCGCCTTCGCGCCCTCGTTGAAGAACAGGTACACATCGGCGTCTTTCCATTTCCGTTTCATCACGCGCAACGCCGGGTCTGGAACGTCCACCGCGACCGTTGGCGCAATCACTGCTGATTGCAACGCCGCCAACACCTCGGCGGGAACCATCTGCGGC
This sequence comes from uncultured Acidobacteriota bacterium, assembly GCA_963713675.1. GTDB lineage: Bacteria > Acidobacteriota > Terriglobia > Terriglobales > Acidobacteriaceae > Telmatobacter. Next base: position 208,853 of record CAVQMV010000030.1, on the reverse strand, counting down.
GCCGGCGGCGTGGCTGGTGGCTCGGCTGGCGGAGTCGGCGTAGGTGGCAGTTGTGCGTTCACTGCGCTTGCCCACGAAAACTCCGCCGCCGTTACCGCTCTTGCGTCGCGAATCGTTCGGCCCGCGATCCACTCCGGCGTGCCGCCCAGGAAAACCGCTTTCCCTCCGCCGCGCGCGAATGCCTTCAGTCGCATCTCTACCGCGGACGGCAACACCAGTGGCGCAGGCAAGATCACCGTGCGATAGCGGTTGCCGCTCCGCGTTTCCAACGCGCCGGGCAGCGCCGTCAACCCGCTCGCCAGCGCATTCTCATCCACAATGTCGAAATCGATCTGGTGCTCGCTGAGCAATCGCTCAGCCGACACAAACTGCTCGTCTGATTTGTCGTTGCCCAGCCACATCGACATCGACGGCAGATACAGAGCCACCGTAGCGTCCGGCCGCCCCATCGTCATCAGGTAGCTCATGCGCCGCACATACGCGGTCAGATCGGAGAAACCCGGCTGGCCCATGTACGAAGGCGCAGGCCGCGGACCCGCTGCGGTCGCGGGAAAATACATCATCTCCACCAGGTTCACGCCGCGTACAAACTGTTCGTTCACAATGTATCGCGCCATCTCCACGTCAGGCGCTGGCCGGTACGCTGCAAAACTTTCAGTGAAAGCGCGCGGCTTGCCGTCGACGTGCGCTACGGAGCTCGCCAACCGTGGATAGTCCGAGATCGTATCCTTCCAAATCTGGTGCCAGATGGCATCGATCCCCGGCACCTCCACCCAATGCATATCGCGGAAGAACGAGCCTTCGCTGTGCGTGAGCTCCATCTCCAACTCTTCGTGATTCAGGTGCACCTGGTACTCCAGATGGTTGGCCGCGCACCACTCGCCCTGCGGCTCAAAAAACCCCGCGGCAAACATCTGCGAGAAGACATCGTAATAATCGCCTTTAATGCGCACCTGCTCCGGCGTCAGCTGGACCGAGACCCCTGTTGAACCATTTTGCCCGCGCCGCGATGGTGTCTCAGTAAACAGCGCCGCATACGGCTGCACGTCGTAGCCCTTGATCTCTTTGAACCGCGCGAAAAACATCGGCGTCCATGGCAGCCCGCCAATCGAGTAATCGGGCTCGTCGCCACGGAAGCCCATGATGGTTTTGCCGAATTCATCGCCAACATAGTGTTTGTATTGCTCGTGCGTGAATGCCAGGTATTGCCGCGTCGCCGCCGGATCCATATAGTCTTCCAGCGACTGCTCCGTATCTTTCACGCGCTTCGGATTCGTATCCGATCGAGTCGGCGACGTGCGAAACTCGTGATCCACCAGAACCACAGTCCAGTTGCCTGCGGGCGCCGTCCAGTCGAGAGTATCCCCATGCAGCGGCAGCGGCGTCGCCGCGCCGTTCGAGTCCACTGCCGCCGCGCTCACTACGTCCGGGTTCAAGTCCTGGTGCAGAGTCGTCCCTCCAGGCACCAGAATCTTCTGTTCCACCTCCAGCGCCTGCATGCGCAACTCGGGCTTCTCGCTCGTGAACTTTCCGCCGGCAAAACCGCTGGGGTAGCCGGCATCGTCCACAATCCACAACCGCATGTTGCGCTGCTTGGCCTCCGCCACAAACTCGCGGAAAAACGCAAAGTACTCCGGCGACAGGTAAGCAAAAGGCATGTTGAATCCGGCCTGCACCGTCACCGCCTGGAAGCCAAGACTGTGCAGCGTATCCAGATCGCGCTCCACCTGCGCAACACTCACACTGCCATTCAGTCCGTAATACGGCTCGGGGCCGTACTCTGGCGGCGGGGTCTTCCACTGCGCAGCAACTTGCGCGGCTGTTGGGCTCTGCAAATGCTGCCACGGCTGCTGGCAACCGGCTCCCGCCGCCAGCCCAAGCATGGCCGCCGCAATCAAAACCATCCAGGTACGAAGCCTCATGGCTCAGGAACTCCTCTCAGAATGAACGGCTCCCATTGTAACGCCGCATTCGTGCACCCTGCGCCGCTTTCAGCTTGATTCCCGCTCGGATCCATGTATGCCGTTGCCATGCGAGAATCGAAATGGCTCGCCGCGAAGAACAAGTTGCGCTCTCACGCCGCAGCACTGCCGCAAAGTCGGAGAAACATTATGAGCGAACTCATTCTTGAGCCGCGACGCACTGCGGTCGTCGTCATCGATCTGCAAAAAGGCATTCTAGGATTTCCCGGCAATCCGCACTCCGCGGCCAGCGTCATCACCAACAGCGTCGCGCTGCTCGACGCCGTCCGCAGCGTGGGCGCGCAGCCGATTCTGGTGCACGTGGGCCGCTCGCCCGACGGCGGCGATGGCCTCCAGGTCGCCTGCGACGAACCCATGCGGATGCCCGGCGCACTGCCACCCGATTGGAGCGAGCTCATTCCCGAGCTCAACCGCCAGCCCAACGACCTCGTCATCCTCAAGCGCCAGTGGGGCGCATTCTACGGCACCGATCTCGAACTGCAACTGCGCCGCCGCGGCCTCTCGACCATCATCCTTTGCGGCATCGCGACCGCGTTCGGCGTCGAAAGCACCGCCCGCGACGCCTACGAGCGCGGCTTTGAACAGGTATTCGCCGAGGACGCCATGACCTCGCGCACCGCCGAAAGCCACACCAATGCTATCGTCAATATTTTTCCCCGCATGGGCCGCGTGCGCAGCACTACGCAAATTATCGCCGCATTGCACGCCGGCAAGAATAGCGCGTAATCTGCGCTGACTTTTTTCGAGGGATTTAGAGGATGTATCGGCTCAGATCCTGGTCCTTCACGATCGAAGCCACCATCTGCTTCACATACGTGGCGTCAATAAGGAAAACCTTCTCCGGGCCAGACTTCGCCATGCGTTCCAAATAGGGCAACGGCGTGGACGCTTCGTCGCTGATGGTCTTTTTCATTGCCGCTGCAGCCTGTTCATCGGAGATGCGGCGCGCCACGTCGGGCGCCAGGAAGCTAATGTCCTCAAGGACGCGCTCCATAATCGTGTGCAGCCGGCGCGCGCCGATATTTTCCGTCTGCTCGTTCACTTTGAAAGCGAACTCTGCCATCTCGCGCAGCGCGTCCGGCGCGAACTCCAGCCGCACGCCTTCCGTCTCCAGCAGCGCAGCATACTGCTTGGTCAGAGAAGCCTTGGGCTCCGTCAAAATGCGCAGAAAATCTTCAACCGTCAGCGATTGCAACTCCACCCGGATGGGGAAGCGCCCCTGCAACTCGGGAATCAGGTCGCTGGGCTTCGAAACGTGAAACGCGCCCGCGGCAATGAACAAAATGTGGTCTGTGCGCACCATGCCGTAGCGCGTATTCACCGTTGTGCCTTCCACAATTGGCAGAATGTCGCGCTGCACACCCTCGCGCGAAACATCGGGCCCGTGCCCGCTCTCGCGTCCGGCAATTTTGTCGATCTCATCCAAAAAAATAATCCCGTTCGACTCGGTGCGCTCCACAGCCGCGCGGTTCACCGAGTCCATGTCGATGAGCCGCCCCTCCTCTTCCTGCACCAGGTAGTCGAAGGCGTCGGCCACCTTCATCTTTCTCTTCTTTGTGCCGCCCCCAAAAATGTTGGGCAGCATGTCCTTCAGGTTCATCTCCATGTCTTCAAGGTTCTGGTTGCTGATGATGCCGAACTGCGGCGTGTTGCGTTCGCGGGCGTCGATTTCGACGATACGGTCGTCGAGCTTGCCCTCGCGAAACTGCTGTCTTAACTTTTCACGAGACCGTTGATGGCTTTCGGACTCAGGCAGCTTGAGCTGGCCCTCCTGCCCGTGCGGCGCAGCGGGCGGCGGAGGCAGCAGCACATCCAGCAGCCGTTCCTCGGCGTTCATCTCGGCGCGGTCTTCCACCTCTTCCAGGCGTTCCTCGCGCACCATGTCGATGCCGATCTCCACCAGGTCGCGGATCATCGACTCTACGTCGCGGCCCACGTAGCCTACCTCGGTAAACTTCGACGCTTCCACTTTCAGGAACGGCGAATTGGTCAGCTTGGCCAGCCTGCGCGCAATCTCGGTCTTGCCCACGCCCGTCGGCCCAATCATGATGATGTTCTTGGGCATGATGTCGTCGGCCATGTCGGGCGGCAGCTTTTGCCGGCGCTGCCGGTTGCGCAGCGCAATCGCCACCGCGCGTTTGGCAGCCCTCTGGCCTACCACGTGTTTGTCGAGCTCGGTCACAATCTCGCGCGGGGTTAGCTCGTCCAGCGCGAGTTCCTGTTCTTCAGCGGAAGCGGGGAGATAGATAGCCATACTTTTCCAGTCGTCAATTCCTGTTCATTCCCTGGCCGAAAGAACTCCGGTGCTCCTTGCGCACCACAAATTTCAGTCCCGACCAGGTTTCATCAATCGCGCAAACCTTCACATCCACAAAAGGGGTCTTGAGAACCGTGTCTCGAATCGCATTCTCCGTCAGGTCGGTCTCGATCCCCGAAGCTTTCTTGGGCCACGCCACCCAGATCATTCCGTCAGCCTTGATCGATCCCTGGTGCGCGGCAAATTCCCTCTTGAACTCCGCAAATGACCGCGCAAACAAAACGATCACGTCCAGGCGATCCTGCAATCGCGCCTTCGCAAATTCCTTCAGCGCCTCAGGCAGCGCGGCTGGCGCATGCCGCAGCAGCACGCGATTCCCTTCTTTGATGCCGAGCTTACCCAAGAGCGGTGTGCCGGAATACCCTGCCATAGCGGCTCCTGCAATGCCTTCTGCGCCCCTCAGTCCTACAATTCTTCCACCGTAATCCGGTCGTTGGTGTAAATGCAGATCTCGCTGGCGATCCTCATTGCCTTCTCGGCGATCTCGCGCGCGCTCAGGTCGGTGTTCTCCATCAATGCGCGGGCCGCGGCCGTGGCGTAGCTGCCGCCGCTTCCGATCGCCGCCAGCGGCTCGTCCGGATCGATCACATCGCCTGACCCGGAGATCAAAAACGTCTGCCCCTTGTCGGCCACCAGCAACAAGGCCTCCAGGTTGCGCAGCATCTTGTCGGTGCGCCAATCTTTGGCCAACTCCACGGCTGCACGGTTCAGGTTCCCCGCGTGCTGCTCCAGCTTGGTCTCAAATCGCGCAAACAAATTAAATGCGTCGGCCGTCGATCCCGCAAAACCCGCCAGGATCTTGTCCTGGAACAGGCGCCGGATCTTCTTCGCCGAGTGCTTCAGCACGTGATCGCCGAAGGTCACCTGGCCGTCGGCGGCCATCACCACCTGGCCGTTGCGCCGCACGCAGATCACGGTTGTGGAATGAAATGTCAATTGCTCTTTCACGGCAGTTTTCAACCCTCAAACCCGGCAAACACGGGCCCTTCACCAGCAGGAATCCCGCGTCAGACGCAACCTAAAGTATAGGGCATTGATGCGGTGTTGGAACCGTCCAGGCAAGGCCCTTGCCCGAAGCTGCCTTGAAAGGCGCTGACAGCTTTTTTCAGCAACGAGCCATGTATCAGGGCACGGCATTAGAACCCTTTGAATAACGCATCGTGAGGCACGAAGTGTCAGGGCACGACTTTAGTCGTGCCATAAACGCCCGAATATGAGTAGGGGCTTTAGCCCCTGCAGGATCCATCGTGCAAGCTACCCTCCCGACCATCTTCACGGGCTCGCGCCCACAATAGGAATCAGTCCCGGAGGGGCGGTTTCATCCAAACTAAGACGCCAGCCCCCAAACCGCATTTCGCGTGCGGTATCCTCAATTTGGGACTGTTGGGGAGCAACTTCCCACTCGTAGATGAACCTTCCGAACAACAACGGCTGGCAGATCGCCACCGGCGTAACCACCGTTGCCGCGGTCACGGGCCTGGCTCTTTGGCTGGTGTTCCGCCGGCGGCCCAGCGCCGACGAGATCGAGCGCGCCCGCCGCCGGTTTCTGGTGCAGTCCGGGCGCCTGGTCGACGGCATGTTGCTCGACGTCTACGACGTGGAAGGCGCAGACGGCCGAACGCTGACCTTCCTTCTCTTCAGCTACCGCATCGCCGGCGTGGACTACGAGTGTTCCCAGGACATCACCGCCATGCGAGACGTGGTCGAGGCCGGCGAGGTGCGCGCCGGATTTCCCTGCACCGTGCGCTACCAGCCCGGAAATCCGTACAACAGCATCGTGGTCGCAGAAGGCTGGACCGGCCTGCGCGCGGGGCTGCCGCAATTCCCCTCCATCGACGACCCCAATCCCCTCGATACCAGCCACCTGGAACCCGGCGCCGACTAGCCGCGGACCCGCAAACCCTCCTAATTCACTTCTTTCACTCCCTTCACTTTTCTCACTCTTTTCACTCAATTCACTTCCTTCACTCCGTTCACTCCATTCACTCTATTCACTCACTCCTCACGACCCCGCCTTCTTGCTCCCTGCCGGGGCCCCCAGCGGGCGATTTTTGCCCGATGGGGTGGCTCGCTCCCTCGCTCCCTTGCTCCCTGTATTTCCATACCCAACCCCGGTTACACTATCTCTATGCATTGGCAACCGGCCTCCAATGATAGGAACGCAAAACGGACCACGCTGGTCCTGCGTGTTTCGCTGGCCGCCACGCTGGCCTATGTCGTTGTCACCTTCGTTGCCGGATTGCGCGCTCACTCCCTGGCGCTGCTCTCCGAATCCGGCCACAACGCCTCCGATTTCCTGGCCCTCCTGCTCAGTTTTGCCGCGGTCTATTTTCAGTCGCGCCCCGCCGACCACGCGCGCACCTTCGGCTACCAGCGTGCCGGCGTCCTCGCTGCCTTCATCAACGCCGCCACGCTCATCGTCATCTCGCTTTGGATCGCTGCGGAAGCCATACATCGCCTCAGCGCCCCTGTCGCTGTCGAGCCGCACCTCATGATGATTGTGGCCGCCGCGGGCGTCGTCATGAACGGCGTCATCGCCGCGCTTTTGTGGGGCGTGGCCCGCGACGTCAACCTCCGCAGCGCCTTCCTGCACATGGCCGGCGACACGCTTTCCACGGCTGCCGTCATCGCCGGCGGCTTCGGCATTCTCCTCACCGGTCAGAACTGGATTGACCCCGTCCTTTCGCTCATCATCGCCGCGCTCATCTTGTGGTCCAGCATCGGCATCGTCCGCGAAACCCTGAACATTCTCCTTGAAGGCGCGCCGCGCGGCTGCTCCCCCGCCGATATTCGCTCCGGCATGGAAGCCGTCGAGGGCGTCGTCAACGTCCACGACCTGCACGTCTGGAGCCTCGGCTCAAATTCGCGCGCGCTGGCGTGCCACGTCACGATCGCCGATATCCTGCCGTCTGAAAGCGCCTGCATTCTCATCAAGCTCAACGACCTGCTGCGCGAGCAGTTTCAGATCAGCCACACCACCATCCAATTCGAGCACATTGGCTGCGAGCACCTTGAGGGTTGCGTCGCGCCTCCCGAGACCATCTCCGCCGGCCACGCGCATCCTCACGGCCACGAACATCATCACGGTCACGGACATTAGTGGCCAAAAGCTAAGAGTTTGCAACACAACGGAACTGTCATCCTGAGCGAGTCCCGGCGCGCCGGGACGAGTCGAAGGACCTGCGGTTGCTTTTCAAGGGATTATCGACAGACAACAATCGCTGATACCCTGATTCCTTAGGACAAGACCCGGAGAAACCAAATTTGATTTCCCGCCGCGCCTTACATTTCGCTCTATTCTTCTTCCTGCTTCCCTTCCCTCCCGCGTTCGCCGCGCAAGTCTCTACCCCCGCCCAGCCTGAAGCTCTCTCCGGCGAATACACGAACCCCACCGAGCCGGATACGCCGTTGAGTTTTTACGTTGAGAATGGCAAGCTCGTCTACGAAAACGCGCGCCGCCTCCCGGTCGCGCTTCAGCCAATTTCCCCCACCGAGTTCGCAATCCCGAATACCAAGGCCACCCTCCACTTTGCGCTCGATTCCTCCGGCCGTGGCGCCAGCGTGGTTCTCTCCCAAGGGTCCGATCAATCCATCTCGTATCGCACCGGCCCACCGGTGCGCCATGTCTTCCACGATTACGTGCGCACTGAAGCCATGATTCCTATGCGCGACGGCGTCGAGCTCCACGTGGTGATTCTCAAACCCTCCGATATCGCCACACCGCTGCCCATTCTCCTCGATCGCACGCCCTACGGCGTGGAAGATGAGAACCCCGGGTCCATCATTGCGCAGCGTCCCGAGCTCGCTCGCGAGGGCTACATCTTCGTCTGCCAGGACATTCGCGGCCGCTACAAGAGCCAGGGCAAATTCATCATGATGCGCCCGCTCGCCGATCACTCGAATCCGAAAGCCATCGACGAAAGCACCGACACCTACGACACTGTCGCCTGGATGCTCAAAAATATTCCCGGCAACAATGGCCGCGTAGGCGTAATCGGCACAAGCTATCCTGGCTTTCTCACCATGATGGCGGGCATCGATCCCCACCCCGCCGTCAAAGCCATTTCGCCGCAGGCGCCCATGATCGACGTTTGGATGGGCGACGACTTCTTTCACAATGGCGCCTTCCGCCAGAGTTACGGCTACGACTATGTGCTCGGCGTGGAAGGCGGACAATTCGCTCGGCGACGTGAGCTACGGCAAGGACAAGGATGGCCGGCCCGTCGACGGCTACGACTATTTCCTCGAGCGCGGCAATTTTTCCCGCGACGCGAAAGAGTCCGGCTCGGATCTGCTGCCCACCTGGAAGCTCTTCCTCGATCATCCTGCGTACGATTCCGCCTGGTCCTCGCGCGCCGTCGAGCAACACCTCAACACCGTCACCGTGCCCACCCTCAGCGTCGGCGGCTACTACGACCAGGAAGATATGTACGGCCCGCAGGAAGAGTACGCAACACTCGAGCCGCACGACGCGAAGCACCAGAACTTCCTCGTGCTCGGTCCGTGGCGGCACGGTTCCTGGGGATCATCGCAGCGCCATCTGGGAAATCTCGATTACGGCGTGCCTATCGGCACCGAATACCGCACGCGCATCGAAGCCCGTTTCTTCGCGCACTATCTCAAGGATGAGCCCGGCTTCACGCTAGAAGACACCGCCAGCTTTCAAACCGGCTCGAACACCTGGCACTATTACGCGCATTTCCCGCCCAAAGAATCGCGCCCCACGAGCCTCTATCTCGATGGCGCGGGTGTGCTCAGTTGGAACGCATCAACCACATCGGCAACCGCATCCTACGTCAGCGATCCGGCCAATCCCATTCCCTACCGTCACCGTCCCATCCAGCCCACCTACTCTGACGGCTCGCAATGGTACAACTGGCTCACGGAAGATCAGCGCTTCGTCACTAGCCGCAGCGACGTCGCCGTCTTCAAGCTGCCCGTGCTCACGCAGAACCTCACCATCACCGGAGAAGTCGTCGCCGATATCTTCGCTGCGACCAGCGGCAGCGACAACGATCTCGTCGTCAAGCTCATCGACCAATATCCCGATGACGATCCAAACCCGATAATGCGCGGCTATCAGCTTCTCACCAACGCCGAAATCTTTCGCGGCCGTTATCTGTCAGGCTTCGACCACCCCACCGCGCTCGCGCCCGGCTCCGTCCACGAGTACAAGTTAGGCCTTCACGATGTGGATCACGTCTTCAAAGCCGGCCACACCGTCATGGTCGAAATTCAAAGCACCTGGTTCCCGCTGTACGATCGCAATCCGCAAACCTTCGTGCCCAACATCATGAAAGCCAAACCCTCCGACTACAAACCCGCCACCATCACCATCTACTCCGGCCCCGGCCACGACTCCGCGCTCGAATTGCCCGTCATGAATCCCTAGCGGATAATCGTGGCCGCGCCCAACCCCGGAGACCTATAATTTCCGCAGGTACTGTACCGGCTCCTACTTCCCGGCAAAGCGAGAAAAAACTTGGCACGTGAGCTTTATACGGCGCGTCTTCTGCGCAAAGAATGCATCTCGGAAGTTGCGCAGTGCTATCACTTCGTCTTCTCTGTCGAGTCGCTAGAATCCTTCCCTTACCTGCCCGGCCAGTTCGTCTCCGCGGTCGCCCTGGACGAGAACGGCAAGCAGCAGACGCGCGCCTACTCCATCGCTTCGGCGCCCATCGGCAACCAGTTCGAGCTGTGCGTCAACCGCGTGGAGAATGGCTTCTTTTCCAATCACCTCGCCGACCTGCCCGACCTGCCCGTTGGCTCGACCATCCAGATCCACGGCCCGCACGGCCACTTCGTGCTCCAGGAGCCCATCACCGACTCCATCTTCGTCTCGACCGGCACCGGCGTCGCGCCCATGCGCGCCTTCGCGCAGTGGCTCTTCCCAGCCGACGGCCCGGACCGCAGCAACGGCAAACAAATCTGGCTCGTCTACGGCACGCGCCACGAAACCGACATGTACTACCATGACGAATTCGTCGCGCTCGCCCAGCGCGTGCCCAACTTTCACTACCTGCCCACGCTCAGCCGCGCGCAGCCCAGTTGGACCGGCCTTCGCGGTTACGTGCAGGATCATGTCGCCAAAATTGTCGAGGATCGCGCCGCGCGCCTCGGCCTGCCGCTGCCCAGTCCGCCGGTCGACCCCGCAATTGCGCTCGCGGAGCTCGGCTTCGACATCTACACCTACATCTGCGGTCTCAATTTCATGGTGTCGAGTGTGCGCGAGCGGCTGGCCAGCTTTGGCTGGCACAAGAAGCAGATCATCTTCGAGCGCTACGACTGAGCGGCGCTACAGATTGAACAACTCGCGCAACCGCTTGGTCTGCGCCCGGCTCACCGGAATCTCCGTCTGCTGCTTATCGTTCATGCGCAGTTGGTAGCTCGATTTGAACCACGGCATCACTTCGCGAATCTGGTCGATGTTCACCACGAATCCGCGATGCGCGCGCCAGAAGCGCGCCGGGTCCAGCAGCTCCATCAATTCTTCCAGCGTTCGGCACTTCGACTGCCCCTCAAACGCGCGCGTCACCACGCGAATCACGCCCTCGTCGATGGCCGCATAGCAAATCTCCGCCTGGTCCACCAGCAGCAGGCGGCTCTGCGCCTGCACAATCAGCTTGGCCGGCGGCCGTCCCTGCTCAGCGCTCTGCGGCCGATCGAGCAACCGCAGCAGCCGATTCAGTTGCGACTCATCGGCATCCGGAGCGGCCGCGTTCGCAGAACCGCCCGTGGCCAGCCGCGCCCTCACCCGCTCCACCGCTTCAAGAACCCGCGCGCGATCGAACGGCTTCAGCAGGTAATCCACCGCATTCACGTCGAAGGCGCGCACCGCATACTGGTCGTACGCCGTGGCAAACACAAACTGCGGCAGCGCCGCCGCTGACTTGTCCTTGCGATTCCGCTCCATCACCCGCTGGATCACCGCGAATCCATCCTGGCCCGGCATCTGCACATCCAGAAACACCAGGTCCGGATGGTGCTCCTCGATCAGGTCCACGGCCTCAATGCCGTTCGCTCCCTGCGCCACCACGTCCACCCCGCCCACCGAGTCGAGCAGATACTTCAGCTCCTCGCGGGCCAGTTGTTCGTCGTCGATAATCAGTGCGGAAATGGTCATGGCAGCCGGAAACTCGATTGTAGGTAGCCCAACCGGCAGGGTCAATGCAGCATCGATCAGAGCCCTGTCTCAGCTTGATGCGGCCTTGAAAGGGCACGAGTTCACTCGTGCCGCAAACGCCCAAAAATGTGTGAAGGCTTTAGCCCCTGAGGGACGTTTTTCAAATTGAGGCTCTATTGTCAGCGGAGTTGAATCGCGACCGCACAAACCCATCCCCGCGCGAAAAAGCTAAGAGTTGAGCGCTAAAGACTGAAAGATGCCTCACAGCTCGCTCATCGCGTGCAGCCGCGCCGGCGTCGTGATCCTGCGCCAGCTCGTGGCCGCAGCGCGTGCAGAATTGATCGGTGGCCCGAACCGTGCGGAAGCAGTTGCCACAGCTGGCCGCAAGCTGGTAGTTGCACTGCGGGCAGAAAGTGGAAATCGCCCTGCACATGCGTGCCGCATGCCGGGCAGCGGAAAACCTGCGGCGGCCGCAGCAGGAAGTAGAGCACGGCGCCGATCCCCGCCGGCATCACGAAGCAGATAAACATCCAGAAGCGCGTGCTCATGGCGCGCCGCGGCGCGTCCTTGCTGATGTAGCCCACCATCAGGAAGTAGAGTGAAGCCACCACGCCCCACGAGATATTGAAGTAGATGCGCAGGCCCAGCGGCGGCGCTGCATGGTGGTGCTGCGCGGGTGCAATGATCCAGAAATAGTACTCCACCAGGACAAACGCCAGGCTGGCCGCAATAATCGACCACACCGGAATCATCCGCTCTTCTTCGTTCACTCTGATGGCTTGCGGTTCGGGCATAGGCATTCCCTCGTCACCAAGGGCCTTTCCTTAATTCTTTTGAAACAGATTACCCCTCTTTAGATGGACGGGAGAAGCGGAACAGAAGTTGCTCAATTTAGGGCTTTAGCCGAGATTTAGGAGGATTCTGCGTCTTCTTACGGGCTATTTGGCCAAGATCCCCGCGCCAACGCAGCCTGAAACCTGTAATTTACTGCTTGATCCGCGCCCAGCCGGCCACAATCACCGCTGCCAGAATCACCGGGCACAAAATGCAGATCCAAAGGCTGGTTTGCGTGAAGATGTCGGCCATGTGCTCGCCGCCCAGCAGGCCGTCCGTCAAGTGCCACAGAAACGGTCCCAGCGCCAGCAGAACCAACAGCAGAGCCGCCACGGCTAAAGCACGGCTGCGCTTCCGGCCGGCCTGCTGATCCCGCATGACCCCCAGCGAGGTCGACACCACGCGGCGGGTCGTCTGGGCCACGGCGCGCTCACGGGCTGCCTGTTTGCCGGCCAACGCCGACACCAGGCCGCGACGAGCATCTTCCGCGTCGGCCGTCTTGCCAGCCCCCGCATCGGTCGCCGCGTTATCGGCCCACTCCGCCGTTTTCACATCGCCTCCCCGCAGCGTGCTTCGAAGCGTTCCGCGGCATAGCCAAGCCTTGGCTTGATCATCGCCAAGCCACGATAAAGCCTTGATTTCACAGTAGAAAGCGGCGCCTTGGTCACCTTGGCAATCTCTTCGAGCGACAGCTCCTCGTGAAAGCGCAGCACCAGCACCTCGCGGTGCAGCGTATCCAGATCCAGCAGCGCCGCCGCAATCTTCTCGCGGTCCTCAAGGTTCGAAACGTGTTCGAAAGGCGTCGGATCGTCCGCGGCCACTTCAAAAGTCATCGCCCGATCGTCGTCGCCCACGCCCTCGATCAGCTCATCCAGACTGTTCATGGTGCGCTTGCGCCGCGTGTCGATCACTAGGTTGCGCGCAATGGTAAACAGCCAGGTCTCAAACCGCGCCTTACCGTTAAACTGCGAGCCCCGCACCAGCACCCGCATCCAGACCTCCTGAAACAGGTCCTCCGCGGTCTCCCGGTTTCCAGTCAAAAAGAGCAGGTAGCGCAGCAGACGGTGCTGATACTTGACGATGAGTTCGTCCAGCAACCCAGCCTTTTGGCGTTTCAGCCCTTCGGCAACGGCAAGACTTTCACGCCGAACCTGTTCGTCGGCAACCGCGGGTGCTTTGGCAAAAAACGGCCGTACTGATCCGATGGTCATCTCTCTCAATTAGACGATAAAAACATGCCTTTAGACCAGGAATCTGCAGCCAGAAGTCTGAAAATCCCTGCCCCAAAGCCTGTCAATCGTCTACCTCCACTCCTCATTCCAACCCGGACCCGGCCCCAAAAGTTGTCCACAGGCCCGAAAACGGCTCCAAGCCGTTAACCGCGAGCCTTTCTCTGTTTGCTGTTGGTTGTTTGCTGTTTGCTACTGGCTACTGGCTACTTCCTATTGGCTGCCTTCTCGCTCCCTTGCTCCCTTGTTCCCTGCTTCTTCCACCGCCTTAGCCGCCCGCCGCTCCCGTCCCTCGACCGTCTCGTAATAAAAAATGCCCAGCAAGTGACTCCGGCGCTGCGCCGCCGTCAGCGCAAACCACGTCTCCCGCGCCCGCGGCTGCCGCTGAAAGATCGCCTTCAGCACCGGCGGAGGCTCCTGTTCCCCCTCCATCGCCTGCATCAGCCGCTCCGCCATCTTTTCCGCGCGCTTCTGCCGCGTCGCGGTGCCCTTCGGCTCGTCAACCCACTTCCCAATCTCGCGCCGCATTGAGTCGCTCAAACCATCGAACCACTTCCGCAACCCGCGATCGCTATTCAGCTCCTTGGCAAGCTCCTTCGGCAGCAGAATCTCACGCTCTTCCAGATCCGGCTCCAGCCAGATCCGCGCTTTGCCGCCCTTGCGCACTCCCGCGCCCGCCAGCATCTTTTTGTTCACCAGCAGAAAATCCCCGCCGTCGCCGCGACGCGGAAACAACGTCGTCCGAAACGCGAATCCCTCAATCTCGCCTCGAACCCGCCGTCCCTTGCGAACGGGCCACGTCTTGGCAACATCGAAGGGAATCCGCGCAATCGTCCACTTCAGATCCGTCCCGTCCGGCTCCAGCAAAGCCGTAAACGTCTTTCGCACCGCGCGCATTTTCTTCTCGGCCATCACTGACTCCTCAGGCCCGTCTTTAATCTTCGCCATCGTAGGAAAGTCGAAGGACCTGTATTTCGAGATCCCGAACTCTGCATCGAACTTCCGCGATATCACAATGGCCGTAAACGTGGAAAATGCAACAAAATCCGCAACTTCCGATCCCGTTTCAATCTCATCAAAAGCCATCTTACCCGCCCCAGGCCTCGCGGCGCAGCCCTCTGCATCAAAGTCTGAAGAGGTGATTTATGGACCATGCCATGCACCATTTCGACGAAATGACATTAGCGGAGAAAGTTGCAGGGTTCGTGATCGCCGCGATTCTCATGGCAATTGTCGCGGCTCATTATATTCATTAACCCGCAGCGATGACGCGCGGCCTGGCCGCGCGTCATCGTCTTCTGCATCTAGCATGAAAAGGTGCGTTATGGAATATACAACCGACCAATCGATGACCAAAGAGGAGAAGATCGCCGGCGTCCTCGTCGCCGCAATTGTCCTCGCAATTGTCGCGGCCGCCGCTCTTCGTTAACGCAAGAAGCCGAGGGGCAATAGGTGGCGTGTGCAAACCGCGACGTCGCTCGGCCGGCTCCTCGCTTGGAACTCTCTATCGCCCCGCTTTACGCGCGCGCCTGCGCAACACCAACCTGATCGCGTGCCACATCAAATAGATGAGCACCAGCGCGATCACGGCCAGCACCACAGCAATCCCCGCAGCCACGTACGGCTTCCACGTTGAAAGCCATGTCAGGAACACCGCCAGCCCATCCCCGCCCAGGCTGAGCGCAATGTTCGAGAACGGCTCTGGCGAAGGTGTCACTGCCGTGCGCGCCGCTATCTTGCCGCCGTGCGCAATAAAGGCAATCGCCCCGCCCGCAAGCGTCGCCAACAATTGCTCGCCCGGCGAGAGCGTGGCCGCCGCCTGAAAGGCCAGCAACGCCGCAATCGGCACGCGGATAAACGTGTGCAGCGCATTCCACACCAGGTCGAACGCGGGAATCTTGTCGGCAAAAAACTCCACCGCAAACAGTGCCAGTGCCGCCCCAATCACCCACCAATTCGTCAGCAAATGCAGCGACGCCGGCAGCGCCAGCCATCGCGTATGTCCCAGCAGGCCAAGCGTCGCCACCGTGGCATACACGTTCAAACCCGCGGCAAAGCTCACCGCAATCATCAGAGCGACGAGTTGGTCTGGCGTTAAAGGCATCCGGCACAGTATAGAGGAGCCCATTCACCACAATGGGCGAAAAGCTTAGAGTGAACCTCCGGAGGCCACCTTCCGAAAAATCAAATTCGGGCTTTCCACCGCACCCCGCGCTTTCCCCGCCCTCCCCTCACAAAGGAACCGCACCCCTTCGCCTCCCAGGCGCATCGAACCCATAGGAGGCAAGCCGATGGCGAATCCCAGGCAAAAACTGCGCGATGAAACCGGCCCCGACTCCGCCGGTCAGTCCGGCGATCAGCAGCAGCTCCGCGACTCCGCTCTTGCGGATTCTGAAAGCGTTGAGGAACTAGTCGAAGAGGGCAACGCCTATGAAGCCGGAATCCTCTCCGGCGTAGAGAACGCCCCGGATCCCGATGTCGCCGAGGTCCGCACCCGCGAGGTCCCCGAGGACGACGTCCCCGAAGAATACCTCGACAACGAACGCTGACCGGCCAGCTTCACAAGTTCACTTCTCCACTCATTCACTCTTTCACTTGCTGCCGTAGCCTCGCAGCCCAGCGATCCCTCGCTCCCTGTCCTTCGCGCAAAATTCCGTTATTGCCGCGGCAAATTCCGCGTGGTACATTCAGACACCACGGACGGGCAATGACCAAACCAAATCGAATCCTTTGGCCTCTTGTGCTGATTGTGGCCGGCGCCGTGCTTCTCTACCTCTACCTGCACCGCTCGCCTCAACCTGCTCTGGCGTTTCACGCCATTCTCAATCTCACGCCCGACGATCTGGCCGCGCGCTGTGGCACGCCCGATCAGGACGTAACCGGCATTGTTGTCGATGGCGCGGGCATCCGCGACCTGCACTACCACGACTCCGGCGGCAACGACCTCGTCTTCCGCTTCATCAGTGAGGACGACCAGAACTGGCAGAGCCTGGGCGCTTGGCAGTCGGTGCATGCGCCCGACGATCTCGGCTCGCCGGTTGCGGCGCCTGAAGCAGCCCAGCGCCTCAAGTGCGTGATCAAGGGCGTTTCGCAGGCCGCGCTGCTGCCCTTCCGCCGCGAAGGCGCGTCTGGCGGCCTCATCACAACTGCCGCCGCAATTCTTCCCCCGCAGGAGACTTCGACGCCAACGTTGCCCCCCAACACAGGCTCTTCTGGCATCGCGCCGATGCCCTCCATGCCGGCCATGCCCGCGCCTATGCCTGCTCCCATGCCCTCAATGCCCACCCTTCCATCCGCCGCTCCAGCTCCCGCGCCGTATCCCGGCGAAGGCTCGCCAAGCGGATCGGGAGGTGGTGGCCCCGGAGGCGAACCCGAAGCCCCTTCGCCTCCGGGCATCGTTCTGTCCTGCCCCTCCGACACCGAACCGTGCACGGTGCTCGCGTACGTGGAATTCCTCACCGAGTTCAACCAGATCATCCACGCCGAGCAGCAAAACGACTTCGACAGCACCATCCAGCTACTCACGCACAAAGGCACTCTGGTGGCGCAGTTGCCCACCTCCGAGGATGGCCGCGCCGAAGCCATCAAGACCGTCGTCCAGCTTGAAGTGAAGGCCATCAATATCATCGAGGCGCGGCTCCGCGACGACCTGGCCAAGCTCGAGCCTCTTCCGTCCGATTCCTCAGACGTGAAGGCGCAAAAAATGGCGGTAGTCGTCAGCGACGATCAGCAACGCCGCCAACTCTGGAAGCAGGCCGTCGAGGCCAACCGCCCCGCCGCAAGCGTCTCCGAGCAGAACGCCAGCCCCTCCGCCGGCGGCGCCATGCGCTTCGACAGCGAAGCCTACCGCCAGTTAGTGCAAATCCACCTACCGGCAACTGGCCGTAAGCCCGCTAGCTGGGCCGCCGCTTCAGAAAACAAACTCACCACGAAGAATGGGTGCCCCATCCTTCGCTTGTTTCCAGCGAAGGGTGGGAAAGCACGGACCTCAACTCACAGGCCTTGTATCAGGGCGCGGCCTTCAGCCGCGCCATCGTCTTAGATTCCGCCTCTCACAGGCCGCCATGACTTACACTCCTCGTAATGAGACCGATTTGCGCCCTCGTTTTTATACTGATTTCCGCCGGCACGTTTGCGGTCTCCGCAGCTCAAACCGTCGCGCGGCAGAATCCTTTCGTTGGTTCCACGCAGTTGATCGTGGTCACCACATCGAACTGGGATGCGGTCCAGGGGCAGTTGCAGCGATTTCAGCGCACCACCACTCATAAACGCTGGCGTCCCATCGGCGAGCCGATTCCGATTGTCGTTGGCAAAAATGGCTTGGGGTGGGGCATCGGCCTCGATGCGGCCAACCATCCCAATCTCCGCCTCACCGCGGATCCCGTGAAAAAGGAGGGTGACGGAAAATCCCCCGCCGGCATCTTCGATCTCGGCACTGCGTTCGGTTACAGCGCTCAGCCGCTGCCGGGCCTCAAGCTCCCGTATCTCGCGCTCACCGAATCTATCGAATGCGTCGACGACGTCAATTCAAAATACTATAACCGTATCGTAGACCGCTCCGCCGTAACCGCCGACTGGAACAGTTCTGAGCACATGCGCGACACTGGCGAATCCTACCGCTGGGGAATCGTGATCGATTTCAACGGCACGGTTGCAAGGCCTAACCAGAACGCGCCGCAGCCGGGAGGCGGCTCATGCGTCTTTCTCCATATCTGGCACGACCAGAACACAGGCACCGCCGGATGCACTGCGACGACTCAAACAGATCTGAACACGCTGCTCACCTGGCTCGATCCGCAGCAGCGGCCGCTGTTGCTGCAATTACCCACGCCTGCGTATAAGCGTTTGACCCATCGCTGGCACTTGCCCAGGTCGCGCAATCCTCCGGCGCAATGAACGCGCCGCGGCTTCCCTACTTCCCAAGATCCTCGAACCGGACATTCAGGATCGGATACTTCTTCCAATCCTTATAGTCAAAGTGCCACCATTCTTCCGGGTTCACCGTGAATCCCTGTTTCTCCATCACCCGGCGCAGCAGGGCGCGGCGCGCGCGTTCCTCAGCCGCGCCGCCCGGGAATTCCGCGTAAGCGCGCTTGCTCATCTCGTCGTAGCCGCTCGGCATCGTCACTTCCTCTCCGGTTTTCAGATCGTATAACGACAGATCCACGGCGCATCCGCGATTGTGGTTCGAGCCCTTCGCCGGATCGGCGACAAAAATCCTTTTATCTACGGGCGTCGCTTCCCAGAAAATCTTTGTCACATACCACGGGCGATACCCATCGTGAATGATCAATCCGTACCCGTAAGCCTTCAGCTCGCGATGCGCGCGAAGCAAAGCTTCCGCCGCCGGCCGCTGCAGAAACGCCCGTGCCTCCGTGTAGACCGGCGTCCCGAGAAAATTGTTCGTGGTCGCGTAACGGATGTCGAGCTTGATCGTAGGATCGAGCGTCGTCAACTCCACGAGATCGGGTTTGAGAAAGTCTCCCTGCTCGCGTGGCGGCTGTTCTTTCAGCGCCTCTGCGCGCAGCTCCTCAACGGGACGAACCGGAGTGATGCGAAAACTGACTTGCTGCGCGTTGCCCAGAGGCAACAAAGCAAGCAGCAGAACAAACGAACGAAGAAAAACCAGTCGCGGGGAATTCATAAGCCTAACCCCAACTATAAGCGGGCGGCCCATTCGACAAAACAAGGGGTGCCCTGCCCTGGCTTGCGAGGGGAAGGAGGGACGACCCAAATCTTAAGGAAGCAAATCCACCACGATAAGGGGTGCCCCATCCTTCGCTTCTTTCTGGCGAAGGGTGGGATCGCACAAACCTCAACCGACCTCTCTCAACTTTCCACTACAAGGGGTGCCCCACATCTCGATTTTGAGATGTGGGAAAGCACGAACCTCAACTCACAGGTCCTTTAACAGGGCACGGCTTCAGCCGCGCCAACAACGCAGCTCAAAAAATGAATCCGGAGCCTCAGCCCCTGGGCTCCGGAAGGAGCAGGGGCCTTCAGGCCCCTGAAAAAGAGCGGGAATTTGATGGGCTTTAGCCCCGGGCCTTTTGACAACTTCGCGGCGTCGGCCCCGCCGCCCACCCCACTAGCTATTGCGAAGCCTTATTCTCCGCGGGCACGATCTTCGTCACCTGCAGCACAATATCGCTGATGTCGCCGGTTACCGAAACTTTGGTTTTCGCCGGGCCGTAGCGAACAACGTTCTTCGGATTAAAGTCCCCCGATCCCATTTTTCCCATGCCAGAAGCATCGACCGCATTCACCACCTGCAGCGTGTACTGCCCGTCGGGAACATAGTCGAACGTGCAGTCGCCGTGATCGTCAACGTATCCGCTGCGCAGAGTATCCTTGCCATCGGCATCGAGCAGTTGCACCTGGGCCACATCGATCGGGTTGCTCGTCGCCATCTCCTCGACGTGCACCTGCACCTTATGCATGCCGTCAGCAGGAATGACGATGTCGGCGCCGGTATACGCCTCGCTGGCGCCGAGCTCGATGGGTTTGAGATCCTTCTTGAAAAACACATTGCCGCTGTAAACGCTCAAGCCATCGTCCATCTGCGACGCCCCGGCGAGCGCGTCGGGCGAAGTCATGCCGAGGACCATTACGCTCTTCAGTTTGTTGCCAAGATTCTTGATCACGTTGAGCGGCAGCGAAGCGCGCAATCCGTAGGTGCCCGCAGCCAGGCCGGCGATGCGAAAGCGCCCGGCATCGTCGGTCAAATAGCCGATTAGCGTGCTATTGCTTGACGCCATGCCCAGCGTCATCATATTGGGCTCTTCGTAGCTGCCGTTTTGCGTCTTGCTCATCAATTGCACCTTCACGCCCACGGCCGGCGAGCCGTCGTCGTAGGTCACCACACCCGAGATGGTTGCGCCGTGACTCAAACTCACCGTAGCGTCAACAGTTTTGCCGGGGTCAACAGTCACGATGGTCAGATAAGGCAGAGCCTCTTTAATCTGGTCCTCGCTCACCTGCCCCATCTTCATCCCGTTCAGAGTTCCCAGATCGATGTGCGAGAGAGGATTGACGGCTCCATTCTGCTGCGCTAGCACGATGTATTCGCCGGCCGCTACATTCGCCATCTCAAAGTGCCCATCCAGCCCCGTTTGCGCAAAGGTGTCCAGTCCGTGGGAGAGGGTGCCAATCATGCTTTGCAGGTCCGGCTTGCCGGTCGCGGCGGCAGGTCCCTCAGCGGGCGGCTTGGCGGGAGTGATCTTCACCAGCAACACCTGCGCCAGGCGTGCGGGTGCCTTGTCATCGGAATAAAAAACCCGCCCTGTGACGCTGCCTGTCGTTTTCGCCGCTGCTTCCTGGGCAACCGCATTCCGCGCCATCGTCCCCGCAAGAGTCGCCATCGCCAAAATCAACGTAAGAAACGCACCCACGCCCCGCGGCATCTTCTGCACACACTTCATCCTGATTCTCCTGTCCTGGTTGTCGTCACGTTGCCCACGAGGCTCTTCTCAGAGAGCATTCCTCACCACTGCCGCTTTCGCCGCAACGTCACGGCGCGTCGGTCGCAGCAGGTTTCGGGTGATACGGTTTCACTTGCAGCTGCACCTCTTGGTTGCGCCCCGGCTGCGTCGCCGCATACACCGTCACCAGCCTTCCAATCGGAATCGTCGGCGTCACCAGGTACTGGTGCGTTGAGGTTTCGATCGGAAGCTTCGCGATGCCCAGAGGATCGTCGATGTCAAAGTTCTGGGTGGAAATCCGCAGCGCCACAAATACCGAATCGCCCTCGCGCCGCAGGCTCAGTATGTCCACATCGATGTTGTGGTCCACGGCGCCGTCGTTGCTCGCCAGGCTCGGCCTGAAGTGCTCGTCGTCGCGCATCGCCGGCATCACTTCGCCCGTAGTCGCCAGCAGCGTATAGCTCCTGTCGGTCACGCGCTTGTCGTTCTGGTATCTGCGGAAAACGATCGTGATCTCGAACGCCTCATGCGTCGTGGGTCGCGACTTGTCCGCAGCGGCCTGCGCGGGCTTGGCCGTAGCCGGCACACTCGCCGGTGTGCGTGCCTGTTGCGCCGCGCCCAGCGCCGCCGGCAACAGCGCCGCCGCCAAAATAAGGTGTGTCTTGCGCATATCCATCCCTATCTCGAACCGCCGATGCGGATTGGCCGGATCACGATCGGCTTGAAGACGATGGGTGCCACCGGCTCTGCGTTCTCGGCCATCTCCGTCTCCGCGGCAGGAGTCTGCCCAGCCTCCCGCGCCCTGTACATCGGCTGCAATGCCGCCTTCTGCTCCGGCAAAGAGGAATGCCTCTTCGACCCAGGCGTAGCGCCCGGTCCCTCCGCGCTGCCCGTGCCGCGAGTGGCCTCTGTGCCGCCCTGCGCCGAAACCGGTGTCTGCTGCCCCGTCACCGTCGTCGCCGGCTGATGCACAAACGCAATCTCCAGATGCTGCCACTTCAGCCAGAACGAGAACAGCGCCACCACCGCGATCGATGCCGCAGCCACCATGGTCCAGCGCCAGTGGCCGATCTCCATGCGGGGACGCACGGCAGTCGCACGCGCCAAAATCCGGTCCTCAAGCCCGGCATCCGCCTCGCGCGCCGTGTAGGTCTCCAGCGCGAGATCGATCAGCTCTTCTCCGCGATCAGGATGAATGATCTTGCTCACCGCCGCCTCCTTTCTGCTCGTTCAGTTGCTGCCGCAGCCGCACCCGCGCATCGTGAATCCGCCGTCGCACCGTTCCCTCGGGCAAGCCCAGGATCTTCGCAATCTCCACCAGCTTCAACTCGCCCAGCGCCGCCAGCGCCAAAGGAATACGCAGCTTTTCGGGCAAAGCGTCAATCTGCCGGTGCAGCCACTGCTCCAGTTGCCGGTCGATCGCGCGCTGTTCCGGCCCGGGCCGCGCGCTGCGGATGTCAATCGGCAACGCCTGTTCCCGCCCTTTCCGCTTGTGCTGCCGCACCGCAAGCCGCCACACCACCTGTGCCAGGTAGCCGCGTTCGTCCTCCATCCGCCGCCAGCGCTCCCCGCGATACACCTGCAGGAACGCCTCCTGCACCACGTCCTCCGCATCGTCCGGCTGCCGCAACACCGACAGCGCTATGCGATAAAGAATGCGCGAATGCCGTTCCACGAGCTCCGTAAAGGAGGCTGACAACGCAGGCTTCTCCCTCTCCGGCTCACGCGCAGGGCCGTCGCGCCTCACCTCGAATAACGCTGGCTGCATGATGACCTACCTATAAAGAGCCCCGTTTCGCCAAAACGTTCGCTCACCCTGAAGCTTTCTCTACTGCACTATACCCCCGCCATCTCTGCGCCAACGAAGGGCGCCGTCTGGCCGCCGAATCCGGCGTCCAGCAAAGCAATCTGCCGTCCCCAGGAAGCATACCCACCATAAAGAGTGGGTGCCCCATCCTAAACGCGTTTTCTGCGTTTAGGGTGGGATAGCACGAACCTCAACCGACGTCTCCCAACTCCCCACGACAAGGGGTGCCCCATGACCGGGGCCCCACGGACACTGGGGTCCCCGGCGAGCGGTTTTTGCTTGCTGGGGTGAGGTTAGGTCCACGTCCGTGGGGTGGAGATCTCGATTTTGAGATGTGGGAAAGCACGAACCTCATCCCACAAGCCTTGTATCTGGGCGCGGCTTCCAAAGCCTGCCCTGAGCGAAGTCGAAGGGCGCCGAAAACCCCCATGAAGCGAAAGGGGCTTCAGCCAACCCGCAATCCGCCCACCCAGATTTTGAGGAATAAAGTACGCGGCGAAGCCGCCCAAAAAACGAGTTGTGAAACTGTGAAGCCAGCAAATCGAAGCAGAATCAACCACTTACAAGAAACAATCTCACAGCCTCACACTCCGTGCGTTTCTGTGAAACTGTGACCCTTCCGCGCCCAGCTGCGCACCAACGCGCTGCCTAGCAAAGTCGTTGAATCGCTGAATTATTGCTTCCTTGGTCCCTTGTTCCCTCGGTCCCTTGGTCCCTGTTTTTTCGTGTTCAAATAGAAGCAATGGCCAAACCCCGGAGATCGACATTCAAAGGCCGCTGGATCGCTGCCAAACGCAAGCTGCGCGAGTACTCGATGGTCGTCCGCGCGCTGACTCACAAATCGCATCCCGTGCTGGTGCAGATCATTCCCACGCGCTTCTGCAATCTGAGCTGCGCCTATTGCAACGAGTACGACAAGGTCAGCGAGCCAGTGCCGCTCGAGGAGATGTATCGCCGCATCGACGCACTCGGCCGCTTGGGAACAGCCATGATCGGCATCTCAGGCGGCGAGCCTCTAACGCACCCAAACTTGGATGAAATCATTCGGCGCATGAGGAAGACCGGCGCCATCGCCGGCATGATCACCAACGGCTTCCTGTTGAGTCCCGAGCGCATTCAGCGGTTGAATGAAGCGGGCCTCGACCACATGCAGATCTCGATCGACAATTTAGAACCCGACGACATCTCGAAGAAGTCGTTGAAGACCCTGGACAAGCGCCTGCAAATGCTGGCCGAATACGCCGAGTTCCACGTCAACATCAACTCTGTGGTCGGCGGCGGCATTCGCAATCCCAACGACGCGCTAGTCATCGGCAAGCGCGCTCTCGAGCTGGGCTTCGAGTCCACCATCGGCATCATCCACGACGGCGACGGGCAGCTCAAACCGCTGGCCGACGAAGAAGCGCGCGTTTATCACGCCATGACGCACCGCAAGAAGACCAACTACGCGCAGTTCGACAAGTTCCAGGAAGCCATTGTGCAGGGCCGCGCGAACAACTGGCGCTGCCGCGCTGGCTCGCGCTATTTATATGTATGTGAAGACGGTCTGGTGCACTATTGCTCGCAGCAGCGCGGTTATCCAGGCGTGCCTGTAGCCGAGTACACCATCGACGACGTCAAGCGCGAGTTCGTGACCGCCAAAAGCTGCGCGCCGCACTGCACCATCGGCTGCGTGCACCGCATCAGCCACATCGATCACTGGCGCGCGCCACAAACGCGCATGGTCGCTCCCGGCGGCCAGGAGCTGGTGAAGATCAGCGGCCAGTGATCCGTGCGTCGGATCCTACTGAAGGTTAATTCTTAACTCGCACGCATTGATACTCGGGTTCCAATGACGGGGGCTTGCGCACGCGCAGCTAAGGCAACTTCCGTTGCCGAACCAACCATCCGGCGGCTTGGGCCCGCGTTCGGAAGCAGCGGGGCATTTAGCCTCGACCTTGCCCGCGGGCATGCAGCCTTTTACGACGGCATTCACTTTCATCCAATCGGCGCTGGTGAGGCAAACCACGTCGTCGGTACCGGGGAGCTTGCCGGATGTTTGCCCGGAAAGGCACTTGTCTGCGACGGCCTCGAAAAGTATGCCGTTGTTGTCAGAACCCAGCGAGAAGTCTTCGCCGGGCAGCGTGAGCTGGCTTTTGGCAATAGCGAGAAGTGTGTTGACCCTGATGATGGATGGGTTGAGCGGACCGGAGAAATCGAAGGGGCGGCCCACGAGCCGGTTGAGAATCGGAGTGATGGAGCCGAGCACGTTGCCCATGCCGATAATGGCTTGGGCCTGCGTATTGTTGCCACTGAGGGAGATGTGCGTGATTTCGGCGTTGGCTGAATCAACGTGGATCTCGGAACCGTTGTAGCTGAGGACCGCGGTGGCGTTCACATCCACCCACGAGGTGAAGTTGGGATCGCCCGTGTTCACCACGTTGCACACGCCCTGCACCGATGTGGTGAACCTGAGCTGGTTGTTGCTGGTGCGCAAGGTGATGGTCGCAGTGTTGTTGCGGCTGTCGACAGAGATCGCCGGGTTCTGGTCGAAGCTGCAGGTGTTGCCGGTGTTGTAAAGGTTGCGAATGCAATTGGCCGCGCCGGAGAGGCCGGGGCCGAGACTGTTCCAGACGGCCTGGCACATGGGGCCGTTGTTGCTCGATATCGATCGCCAGGCGGTGAGGACTTGGGCATTCAAGTCGACGTGGGTGTCGGTGGTCGATGTCCACGGCGGATTCTGCGCCGCCCACTTCGCCGTGAGAACTAAATCGCCCGCCACCGCCTGTGCGGCGAACAGGAAGCATGCGAGCACAGGGCTCAGTTTCACAAGGAACTTCACAAGACCTCCTTAGCACCTGAGATAACCGAAGGGAAACGCTCTTACCATGCAGCGAATGGCCGGAGTATACACCTCACGCCGAACGCCCGCGGAACTGGAGATTTGCGGAAGAAGTTACTTAAGTGCGTCGTAGAAAAGTCCTCCGGCTTGGTCCGAGGACTTTACGTCTACTGGCCCTGTAAAAGGGGACCACTCCCGTTTTCGTGCAACGCTACATGCAGGACTCAATCCCGGCAAACCGCCGCGCAGCCAGCGCAATGGGCAAGCCCACACACACCATGTGGATGGCGATACCGATGAGTGTAATCTCGAGCGAAAAGCTGTGGTGTGCATACCGCGAGAGCGGCAGCACCACGAATTGCATGAACCAGTAGACGGCGATCCCGTAAAGCGGACCTGCGAGCCATGGCTGGCGCGTGAGGAATCCGAGAAAGCGGCTGGCAAGCACGTAAACGGCAGCCGCGCCTGTGGCGATCAGGAACTCAAAAAAGAAGCCAAGCAGCGCCGTGGCCATTCCACCGGAAAACGCGCGCGGACCAAGCAGGCCGGAAGCGATTCCCTGGAGCAGCCGCATGGGGCGCAGGCCCACGGCTCCATAGATAACGAAAGCCGCGGTGATGTCGATCGCGCCGCACAGCATTCCGCCCCACAAGATGGCGCGAAGGGGGCTGGCAACCGTGGTCGCGGACTCCATCGCGGCGCCCACTCTAGCGTCCGCGCGTTTCGGCCTCGGCCGCGTCGATAAGTTGATAGAGCTTGCTGCGGTCTACCACCTCGACAAACGGCGCGGCATGCGCGGCATTGGTCACAATCCAGATGGTCGGTGTGTGCTCAATGCCGATCTTCTGCCCCAGCGCGTAGTCCGCCTTGACCTCCTGCGACAGTTTGCCCATGGGATCGATGGCGAAGGGCAGTGCGACCTTGTGCGCATCGGCGAAGGCCTGCGTTTTCTGCTGCAGTTGCGCCGGCGTCTCAATCGAAACCTGGTTGGCAAAAATGTAGTCGCGGTACTCGTTGCCTAGCGCCTGGCTCTTGGTGTCCAGGTAGCGTGCGTTTACGGCCGCCTGAAAGCTCCAGTTGTGGAAGGGCAGCGGAAAGTCGTGGCGGATCCAGGGAATGCCGTACTTGGCCGCGGCCTCTTTTAGCAGCGGATTGGCGTTGGCGCAGTCGGGACACTCCAGGTCCTCGAACTCCACAATGGCTACTTTGGCGCCGGCCGGCGGCCTGAGCGCCGTAGCGTCGTGCACCGTAGTGGTGGGCGGTGCGCCAAACTGGGCGCGCGCGGCGGGCACAAGCAGGAGCAGCGCCGCAGGCAGCAGGGCCAGCGCAAAGCGGGCACGGTTCAGTCGTACGGGGAATGGAACAGCAAACATCAGTCGCATAGGTCTTTTGACGGCTCCCTCAAGCTATTGTAAACGGGGAAAAACCGGGTTTCTGGGGTCAGGTGCCAGGGATCAGGACGACGGCAGTCTAGCCGCCGGCCCTTGGGCCCCCATCGTCGCGCTCGTGCCGTCGCGCGGCCATCCACTGCTTCCATTTATAGTCGGCGACCAGCGAGCCGGCCAGAACCAACACCGCGACGATAATGAGGATGAATTTCATCGCATAAACGAGCAACTGCTACAGAAACTATACGGGAATCCCAGCCGGCCGATCAGCTTCAGGTTGCCGCGAAGGGGCACGGCTTCAGTCGTGCCGTAAGAGTCTCATAAACATTGGGCTTTAGCCCCTGAGGATGACCTATCTCAAATCGGCCCACTACATGCTGGCAAACGGACAGGGGGTGGATGCTATCTTGATCGCACGCGCGGGTGCATCGATGTTGATCTGGCAAATCCAAGCGGGCATGCATCGCGGGTGGGCGATTGCGTTTGCAGTGACATTGCTTGCGACGCCGATTCCGCTTCTCGCGCAGCTCGGTGTCGACGCACCAACCAGGACATGCGCAACAAAGTACGGGGTCCATTCAATCACGGTAAAACAGTATGTCTTTGCGACGTACGAGAACGATGCGGGTGCGTGCCTGCAAGTGATGAGTGCCGGAAAGGTCATCGTTCGGCGCACCTCGGAATTCCCCGAGGCTTTCACCATCGGCCAACATGCTGACTCGCTGTATAACTTTCCGCCAATCGCAAACGGAACGGACGTGACCGGGCGCGGCCATCCCGACATGATCGTTTCAGAGTACTCGGGAGGGGCGCATTGCTGCATGACTCACTACGTCTTCGAACTGGAGCCGCAGTTCAAATTGCTGGCCACGCTCTACGATGCCGACGACGATCTGGCGCATTTCCAGCGCGCCGCGGACGGGCGTTACGACTACATCACGGCGGACTGGACCTTTGCTTATTGGCCGGACTGCTTTGCCTGCTCGCCTTCCGCGCTGGTGAAGCTTCGCTGGATTGACGACAACAATGGCGGGGGCTTTCATTTGGCGATCGACAAGATGCATAAGCCGGCTCCGACCCCGGCACAATGGAATAGAGCGCTAAACGATGCGCAAAAGGTTGTAAAGAATCACAACATAAACAGCATCGGCACAACGATGTGGCAGACAGTGCTCGACCTCATCTACAGCGGCCACTCGGACCTGGCGTGGAAATTTGTCGACGAGCTTGGGCCCAAAGCGCAGCAGAAACCCTTGCCGACCCTCACGGACTTTTGCTCGCTGCTAAAGAAAAGCCTCTACTGGCCGGATTTGAAGCCGACGTTGAAAGATCCGCCCGCGGCCTGCGCGAATGCCGAACCAAAACGACAGCAATAGCGACAACGCAATCCCGCCCCGATGCTTTACCCTCAATCTTGCAGTTCATTCCAGCATCGGGGAGACGGGATTGCGCATCGTTCTGTCGAACATCGGGACCTTTGGAGACATTAATCCACTCATTTCCATCGCGCTGGAACTCAAGCGCCGCGGTCATGTGCCGGTGATGGCGCTGCCCAACGTGTACCGGCCAAAGATTGCGCCGCTGGGCCTGGAGTTTCGCCAGCTGCGGCCTGACATCGACCCCACGAATACCAAACTCGTTGAGATGATTTACGACGTGAAGAAAGGCACGGAAACAGGACTGCGCGAGTTTCTGTACCCGGTGCTGCGCGAGACCTACGCCGACCTGCTCGACGCAGCCACCGAGCCCGCGCGCGCCGATCTGCTGTTGCTCGGCGAGCTCAACTACGCGGGACCCATCGTTGCAGAAGTCACAGGCATTTCCTGGGCGAGCTACCTGCTGGCGCCGTTCTCATTTTTCTCTGCATTCGATCCCCCCGTGCTGCCGCCCTTTCCCAAACTGGCTCGCGCCGATAAAGCCCCAGGCATGGGGCGCGCGATGCGACGCCTGGCGCGCTTCGTTACGCGCAAATGGCCTGAGCCCGTCTACGCGCTGCGCCGCGAGCTGGGATTGCCGCCCGGCCCGAACCCCATCTTCGACGCCAAGCACTCGCCCAATCTCGTGCTCGCGCTCTTCTCGCGCGTGCTGGGCACTGAGCAAAAGGATTGGCCCGCGAACACGCTCATCACCGGCTTCTGCTTCTACGACGCTGACGCCGGCAACGCGGCGCTGCCGCCCAAGCTGGAAGAGTTTCTCGCCGCCGGTGAGCCGCCAGTCATCTTCACGCTCGGATCGGCCGCGGTGCTGGCTGCGGGAGATTTTTACGAGCAGTCAGCACGCGCGGCAAAACGGCTGGGTGTGCGTGCGGTGCTGCTCGTGGGCTCAGATCCGCGAAATGACCCGCGCAATCGTCCGCAGCCGCAGGGGCTGCCCGATTCGATTTGCATAGCGGAGTACGCGCCCTACTCGGGCCTCTTTCCGCGCGCGTCGCTGGTGGTGCATCAGGGCGGCGTCGGCACCACAGCGCAATGTCTCCGCGCCGGCCGGCCTATGCTCATCATGCCCTACTCGCACGACCAGCCCGACAACGCGCGCCGCATGAGCCGCATGGGCGTGGCGCGCGTCATCCAGCGCTCGCAATACAAGCCGTGGCGCGTAGCCCGCCGGGTGCGCGCCATGCTCGCCGATCCGGAATATGCCGTGAAGGCGCACATCGCCGCCGAAAAAGTCGCCCGCGAGGACGGCGTGAAAACAGCCTGCGACGCGCTGGAAGCATTGCACGCGCGTCAAGCCACGGTCACTGCCGCGACCTCGTAGTCACCGATGGCCGGGACCGTAAATTGCAACACGCCATCCTCGAAATGGAACGGCACATCCCGTTCGGCCTTGAGCAATTGCACAGCTTTCACGCGCACTCCACCCGGCAACTTCATGCTTACGCGCTGCGGCCCCAGTGGCTCCACATTCTGCAGCCAGCCGTGAAACGCATTCGCGTTCGAATAGTTGAGCAAGTGCACGGCGTAGCCCGGCTCTGTCTCCCACCAGAACAGCTCGATAAACCCCGGCCCCGCCACGCTCACCATGCGCTCGTCGCGCGTCACCCAGCGAATCGTATTGTCGATCAGGCGCAGCAGGTCCGTGTGCCCCGTAAGCCAATACGTGCGTTCCACGTCGCCGGCGAACCACGCCAGCCGACTTGCGCCCTCTTCGCGCAACACTACGGCCGGCTCGCTGGTTTCTGAAGCGGGCGGATAGGCGAGTTCCGGCGGATAGCGCACGAATCCCGGCACCACCGTCAGCACTGGATGCGCCACAGGCTTGAGAGGCACGCGATTCTGCGCGCCGGCCAGCCAGTTGGTGTCGCTGAACCCCTCAACAATCGGGTGCGCCGATCCTGTCGTCTCAATGCGCGCGTAGTAAGGATTTCCATTGGTCCCCACGACGTCGCCCGCCCTCGACACGCCAAATAACTCGCCGAGCCCGAAATCCGCGCGCGGGTTCAGGTTTTCGTCATACAGGCTGGTCTCAAAGCCCGCCATCAGCGAGCCGCCGCCGCGCACATACACGCGCAACTGCTCGCATTGCCGGTCGCTCAGCATCGCAATGTTAGGCATCAGTAGTGCGCGATATTTCTTCAGACCCTCCGGCTCCAGCCGGTCCTCATGCACGTAATCGAATGCATAGCGACCGCGCAGCAGCGCCTCGTACATGCCTTGTGTCGTCTCGCGCATATACGTGCGCACGCGCGACGTAGCCGGGCCCGGATAAAGCAACTGCGTGCTCTGGCCCATCACTACGCCCATGTTGGCGACGGAGCGTCGCGCGGCCAATTGCGCGTCATGCCGCGCCGTCCAATCAAAATACTCCTCGCCCACCTTCTGCCAGCGGCGATCCTCGCAGAATCCCTTTTCCGCGCCGACAAAATGGTTGTAGGGCGCCATGCCGCTGGCCAGCGTTTCGCTCAACCACATGCGCGTTTCTTCCGGAGACTTCGACAAGTTGCGCCATCCGGGAGCCCCGGTGGAGTAGGCCGCCGTCACGTTGGCGGCAAATTTTCCATCCATCACAGCACTGCACACGCGCCCCTGCAGGCTGCATCCCCACACCGCGGGATCGTCGTAAGTGCGTCCCTGGTTGTCGGCCTGGAACCACGCAATGGTCTTGCCCAATTGGTTCAGATTCACGCTGGCGTGCACGTTCCCGCCCGAGTTCGCAAAGAAGAAACCGTCCCCCTTCTTCTCTTTCGCAATCGCGTCGTAGCGCTTCCACAAATCCAGCACCCGATCGTTGAAGGCGCGCCAGTAGGCCGGTGTGCCGCTCGCGGGCAGCTTGCTGCACACGGCGCAGGAACACTCGGGCAGCATGCCAATCGGCGGCCATCCGTTGGTGTAAAAGCAATCGACTTCATAGAGCGAGTTGATCTCGCGCATCACGGCCGGCACGTAATCGTCCATGTAGGTTGAGAACATGCACGTCTTGAAGAGCCGCGGCTCCTCCGTGCTGAACTGCGCAGCCCCGTCCTTGTGGCGCATCGCCCACTCCGGGTGCGCCTCGAGTGCATCGCCCCAGTTCAGGTCGGGACTCATGCGCGCCACCACGCGCATGCCGCGTTTTTTTGCTGCGGTGGCGCACTCGCCGAAAAAGTCGCGGCCGTTGAGAAACTTTCCATGGCGGTGAAACGGCACTTTGGACGGATAAAAAGCCAGTATCCCCGTCACGCTCACAAACACCACGTCGACCTTGCACGAGTGCCAGTAATCGGCCCACTCTTCCACGTTCATCACCGCGGGATCGTGTTCGGTCATGTTCGTCTGGCCCACGCGGCGGACTCTGTTTTGCCACGGCTCCGAGGCCGCATCCGATTTCGCCAGACGCGCAGGCATCGCAATCATCTGGTAGGCCGGGATCGTCCGCGCAGGCATCGCGTCATGCTGCGCAGGCTGTTCCGCGGCGTCGAGAACTGAAGCCAGTGGAATCGCTGCGGCCCCAGTGGTGAGGCCAGTCTTCAGGAACTTGCGGCGGCTGAGCATGTACACCTCGGCTGAATCGTCCGGACAAGTGTACATGCCGTCAGAGAGTTTGTCGCAGAAGCTGAGGAGAGCACCCTAGAAGAACAGGCTGCGCTTGGACTCGAGGATCGTGCCGTTGTCACCGGCGACCCACAGGCGCTTGCCATCGCTGGTACCGAAGACCGCATTGAGATTGTATTTGACGCCGCTCGGCCGCTGCTTCCATGTAGCGCCGCTGTCGTACGACTCCAGTATCATGCCGCCGGTTCCCACAGCCCACAAGTGCTTGCCATCGGCGGTGCCAAAGACTCCGAAAAGATTGCTCGCCACG
The DNA here is from genome assembly GCA_963713675.1 of uncultured Acidobacteriota bacterium. Classification (GTDB taxonomy): domain Bacteria; phylum Acidobacteriota; class Terriglobia; order Terriglobales; family Acidobacteriaceae; genus Telmatobacter. The sequence continues at coordinate 176,651 of CAVQMV010000030.1, read as the reverse complement.
CCCGCGGGGTGGGACGACCAGTGGACGCCCCAGTCGGTGGAGATGAGCGTCGTGCCACTGTCGCCGACCGCACAGATCAGCTTCCCATCTGGCGTCGTGAAGACGGCGTTCAGATCGGCGGTGACGTCGCTGAGGTTGCTTTGCGGGGGCCTCCAGGTCACGCCCCAGTCCGCCGTCTCGAGAATCACGCCATGATCGCCGACGGCTATGAGAAATCTACCGTCCAGCGGCCCGGAAACGGCATTCAGCGTAGTTCGCACTCCGCCGTCCATGGCGCCGATGTCCGTGCTTTGATACTTGGTGCCAAAAATCTCGCCACTGCCGCCAACGGCCATGATGCGCGTGCCATCGCTGAAGATTCCCCTCATCTGCACCGGTAGCGTGTACACCGTTTCATTGGGGGCCAGGAAGCTTCCTTTCTTCACTAGAGGCAGCGAGTAGATACCCTTTGAATTACTTTTAGCGTTGCCGAGCCAATTTTCGGATTCCGGCGTGCTCGACGCGGACTGGGTCGGATCCTCGAACTGAACGTTTTCCCAATTCGTTCCGTAGTCGATCGACATGAAAATCGCTGAGGTCACGGACATCGTCTTCAACGGCCAATCGGTGATGGAGATCGCGGGTATCAGAACCTTTTTGCCATCGGGAGAAACGGAAATCGACTGGCAATTGGACGGTTCGATGAGCCCATGATTCGTCCATGTGCCGCCGCCGTCAGTGGAAGCGAGAAAAGACGTGTACGCGCCGCAGGCATATAGAGTCTTGCCATCGAGTGAGCCGGCAATCGCGCGCACCGGGCCAGTAATTTTGCTGTTGAGAGGCGTCCAGTTGGCGCCCGCGTGCCCCAGCCAAAGGTGGAAGACAAGATCGGCCACAAGAATGAGGCATGCCAACGGGACAAAGGCGAGGATGCGCTTCAGAATCGCGAACAGTAAAGCTTCATAGTGCCAGGAGTCCCTCTTTTCGTCGCGCCCTTCGTGCTGCTGTTGCTCGCGCTTCTTTCGCCCGGCCTCTTCGCGGGCCTTCTGCTCCGCAAGCTCACGGGCTTTACGTTCGGCCTCCTCGCGCGCCTTTTGCTCCTCCAGTTGTTTTAGCCGCCGTTCCCGTTCGATGGGCTCCAGCTTCCTGGCCTCCTCGGCAGCCAAACGCGCCGCTTCCTCGGCGCGAGCTTTCTCCGCGGCTTTCTCGCGCGCCTGCTGCTCCGCAAGCTCACGGGCCTTGCGCTCAGCCTCGCGTTTCCTTTCTTCCGCGAGTTCCCTCTCGCGTTCCCGGCGCTCCTCGGCCTCTTTGCGCAGCGCTTCGGCCCGCGTCTCTTCACGGATTCGCTTCACCTGCCGCCGCAGGCCATCCAGAATCTCGAAGCGAACGTCCGCCCACTTCGGTTCGCTTTCGGTGAAATGGATCAGCGGGCTGGAGCCTGGAACCATCTGCCGGTCGGCGAGGAAGGGATAGTCGGTCCAGCCGCACGGCTCCACCAGCACGGGAATCACGACCAGTTCCTTGCGCTCTGCGCGTGCGGCGATGCGCGGCAATTCAAAGGTCTCAATAAACTCAGAGTTCAGAAAATGCTGCGAGACCATGAGCAATGCGATTTGCGCCTGGTCGATCTCGGATTCTATGAGGCGCTTGTACTCATCGCCGCCCATGAGTTCCTTGTCGAACCAGAATTCCGCGTGATCCCGCCGCAGCGATTCCTTCAAGAAAGGAATGAGATTGAAGCGATATTCCGGATCGAGCCAGCGCTTGTCTTCGTGGGCATAAGCCACGAAGATGTGCACGGTGAGGTCGTGCGGCCCGCCGGTCGGAGTTGGAATCGAGGAAGACAAAAGGTTCGCTCGCGGAGAAGGAACTGTGGCTGGAGCCACTATATCGCAGAGGCCGCGAGGCTGGTAAAAAAGAACTCTACGCAGGGTGGAACGGTAAACTCCAGGTTGCCTTCAGCCGGGCTTTGCCCCGCCTACTGCGGCGCGGGAAGATTGCCGGTAACTTCGCCCGGCACTGCCGCGAGCGTCTTGGTCTCGTCGGGCAGCGGCCCGGGCAGCGGGCGCTCCAGCGCCAACGCCAGCACTTCGTCCATCGTATCCACAAAGCGAAGTTTCATTGAGTTCTTGATGTTGTCCGGCAACTCCGAGAGATCCTTCTCGTTGGCACGCGGCAAAATCGTCTCGAAGATTCCGGCGCGCAATGCCGCCAGCAACTTTTCCTTGAGTCCGCCGATCGGCAGTACCTTGCCGCGCAGCGTAATCTCTCCGGTCATCGCAATGTCGCGCCGCACGGGAATCTTTGCCAGTGCGCTCGCCAGCGCCGTTGCCATCGTAATTCCCGCCGAAGGACCATCCTTGGGAATGGCGCCTTCAGGCACGTGCAGATGGATATCCATGTTGCGGTAGAACTCGCGCGAAAGCCCCAGCGCGTGCGCCTTGCTGCGAATGTAGGCCAGCGCCGCCTGCGCCGACTCCTGCATCACGTCGCCCAGTTGGCCGGTAATGGTGAGCTTGCCTTTGCCATCGAGCACCTGCACTTCCGTGGTCAGAATGCTGCCGCCCACTTCGGTCCAGGCCAAGCCGGTCACCAGCCCAACTTCGCTCTTCTCGTGTACCTCGGAGTCGCGGAATTTGGCCACGCCCAAAAAATCGGCGATGTTCGCCGCGCTGATTTCTTCCTTGTGCTTCGCTCCGGCCTTAACCACCTTGCGCGCCACTTTGCGGCACACGTTGCCGAGCTCGCGCTCCAGGTTACGCACTCCGGCTTCGCGCGTGTAGTAGCGGATGATCTCCAGAATCGCGTCGTCCTTGAAGACCACATTCTTCTCACTCAGGCCGGTCTGTCCGCGCTGCTTCTTCACCAGATACTGGCGCGCGATTTCCAGTTTTTCCTGCTCCGTGTAGCCTTGCAGGCGCAGAACTTCCATGCGGTCCTGCAACGCCGCGGGAATGGTGTGCATTACGTTGGCCGTGGCCACAAACAGCACCTGCGACAAATCGTAATCCACGTCCAGGTAGTGATCCTGGAAAGTCACATTCTGCTCGGGGTCCAGCACTTCCAGCAGCGCCGATGCCGGGTCGCCGCGGAAGTCCGACGAAATCTTGTCCACCTCATCCAGCAGGAACACCGGATTCTTCGTTCCCGCGCGCTTCATGTGCTGAATAATCTGGCCCGGCATGGCGCCGATATAAGTCCGTCTGTGCCCGCGAATCTCGGCCTCGTCGCGCACCCCGCCCAATGACAGGCGCACGAACTTGCGCCCCGTGGCCTTGGCAATCGACATGCCCAGCGAAGTTTTGCCCACGCCCGGAGGCCCGACGAAACACAGGATCGATCCCTTGGGATTCTTGACCAGCTGCCGCACGGCCAGAAACTCCAGGATCCTCTCCTTGATCTTTTCCAGGCCGTAGTGGTCGGTGTTCAAAACTTTTTCTGCGAAGTCGATCGACCGCGTCTCCTTCGACCGCTTCTTCCAAGGCACCGCCAGCAACCAGTCGATGTAGTTGCGGCTCACCGTCGACTCGGCCGACATGGGCGGCATGGCTTCCAGCTTTTTCAACTCCTGGATGCACTTGTCCAGAACATCCTTCGGCATGCCCGCGGCTTCAATCTTCTTGCGCAGCTCGTCGTACTCGCTCTTCTCGCCGCGGCCCAGTTCCTTTTGGATGGCCTTGATCTTTTCGTTCAGGTAATACTCTTTTTGCGCGCGCTCCATCTGCCGCTTCACGCGCGACTGAATGTTGCGGTCGATGTCCAGCTTCTCAATCTCTACATCGAGCACGTCGGCCAGCCGCGCCAGCCGCGTCGCCGGATCGAAGATCGCGAGCAACTCCTGCTTCTCTTCAATGCCCACCTGCAAATTCGCAGCGATGGTGTCGGAAAGTTTGGCCGGCTCGTCCATCTTCACGGTAGCGATGATGGTCTCGTAGTTCAGTGACTGCTGCAGTTTGACGTAGTTTTCAAACAATGTCGTCACGCGCTGCATCAATTGATCGGTCGCGGGCGTCATCTCGAACTGGGTTTTGCCGGTGCGCACCGTGGCCACAAAGAAGCCGTCGCGGTCGGTCACTTCGAGCGATTTGGCGCGCTCCACACCTTCCACCAGCACCTTGATGTTGCCGTCGGGCATCTTGACGCTCTGCACGATATTGCAGATTGCCCCGACCTGGTAGATGTCCTTGGCCTTGGGCTCGTCAATCGAGGCGTCGTGCTGCGTGGCGAGAAAAATCTTGCGGTCCCCGGTCAGAGCCTCTTCGAGGGCGCGCACGCTCGACTCCCTGCCCACAACGAACGGCGTCATCATGTAGGGAAAGATGACCATATCGCGGATCGGCATCATGGGCAGCTTGCGCGGTTCGATTTTTTCGCGGGGCACGGTCATTGGCTCATCCCTGTGTTAGACGCCCGCGCCCGCCCTCGAGATGCGAGGCCAGACGCAAGGTCATGTACGGATTGTACAGCCAAGCAGGGAATCAGGGAACGAGAGGATAAATGCGCGCGGCTCGTGAGATTACCGAAGTCCTGAGCTGGCACAAGTTTCTGCATGACCTTAGTCACATGCGCGAGAACCCGGCACAGGCAAATAGCCCCTCCACCGTCAGTTTTCCGTCGGGATCTTTGCCGCATCGTCCACAACCAGGATGGCTACATTTTCTTTGCGGCTTTCGACACTCAGTCCCAATTGGTCCTGCAGGACACGCTGCCCCATCGCGAAGCTGTCCGTACCCAGCTCAGGACGCATGTCCACGCTGATGTCAAAAATTCCCGTGAGCCCCGTTTTGTCCAATACCGGGATCTGGGGGCCACCCGCTATAACCGGCTCGCTTGGACTGCTTGGCGCCGGCAGGGTGAACATGACGGCCAGAAAGTCCGCGAAGCTGCGCATGTCTCCGCGAAAATGAGACCCGGCATGTGGCGCGTCAGTTTCTTCGTCGCTCACCGGTTGGATTTTGAGGCCCGATTTGCCAACGATCAAGTCGTACACGCGCATTTCTCGCAGCTCGCTGTGCTGCTTCAGATTGAACCGTTCGGCAAGGAGGCTTCGCAGCATGAGGAGCATCTGCTCTCTTGTGGCTGCTCCGGCCGTTCTTGCGTCAATGTCGTATTCGTTCTCATCGATCCACTTCGGCCCTGATACCTGGCTCAATTGCAGGCGATAGGCCTCCGCGATGAGGCGCTTCAGCGTGATGTTCCTAGCCGCAAGCCCGTTCGGCGAATACGTCAGTCGATTGTTGTAGTCCAGTCCGACGGTGTGCTCGACCGGCTTGACGGAGACAACGTCGAACGCCGGCGTCGATGCCACGGCTTGGCCGAGTGCCGCCGAACCCAAAAGCGAAAGAGCACAAAGCAGGAGGAGCACGCGCATCGTTCTCAGGATACGCCGAGGCGCGAGCTGGCAAAACTGAATGGAAACCGCGGATCTTTCGACTTTCATCGATCGCTCAGGGTGACGCCGAGAGCCGCGCCGAGCAGCAAAAAGCCCCTCGCCATGAAGCGGAGGGGCTCTTCGTTTAACTTGCTTTCGCGTCAGCCCGCTTTTTCCAGCAGGCACAGCGAAAGATCGCGCCGCTCCACCATGTCCTTCGTAATTTCGAGATCGCGCACGCGCTTGTTTGAGGGCAGGTGGTACATCAGGTCCAGCATCAGCTCTTCGAGAATCATGCGCAGTCCGCGCGCGCCCACCTTGCGGGCCAGCGCTTCGCGGGCCACGGCGCATGCCGCGTCCTGCGTAAAGTGCAAGCGCACGTTCTCGTATTCAAACAGGCGCTGGTATTGCTTCAGGATGGCGTTGCGCGGCTTGGTCAGAATCTCGATCAGCGCAGCCTCGTCCAGTTCGTCGAGCACGCCCATCACCGGCAGGCGGCCCACAAACTCGGGAATCAGTCCGTACTTGATCAGGTCCTGCGGTTCGGTCCGGCGCAGCAATTCGGTGTCGCGATGCGACCGCGTGGCAGCGTCGTCGGTCTCAGCTTCAACGGTGCGGAAGCCCAGTGCCTTCTTGCCCACGCGGCGTCCTACCACGCGCTCCAGGCCCACAAATGCGCCGCCGCAAATGAATAGAATGTTGGTCGTGTCCACAGCCGTGAATTCCTGGTGCGGATGCTTGCGCCCGCCCTGCGGAGGCACGTTAGCCACGGTGCCTTCAAGTATCTTCAGCAGCGCCTGCTGCACGCCTTCGCCGCTCACGTCGCGCGTAATCGAAGGGTTCTCGTCCTTGCGCCCGATCTTGTCGATCTCGTCGATATAAATGATGCCCTGCTGCGCCCTGGTCACGTCGCCGTCGGCGGCCTGCAGCAGCTTGAGAATGATGTTCTCCACATCCTCGCCCACGTATCCGGCTTCGGTAAGCGTGGTCGCGTCCACAATCGCAAACGGCACATCCAGCATCTTGGCCAGCGTGTGCGCCAACAAAGTCTTGCCGCTTCCCGTGGGGCCGATGAGCAGGATGTTCGACTTGGCCAGCTCCACTTCGTTTGAGCGCGCCTTGTTCATCTGGATGCGCTTGTAGTGGTTGTAAACGGCCACCGCGAGTTTCTTTTTGGTCTGGTCCTGGCCGATCACGTAATCGTCGAGGAAGCTCTTGACCTCGGTCGGCTTGGGAAGGTGGCCTGCGGCCGTGGCGGGAGCTTCGCCGCTGCGGTCGTCTTCAAGAATGGAGTTGCAGACGGCGACGCACTCATCGCAGATGTAGGCGCGAGGGTAGTCGCTGGGCGACGAGATCAACTTGGCTACGGCGTCCTGCGACTTATGGCAGAACGAACACCGCAGCGCTTCTTCAGGTCCCATCCGCGTTTTCATGCCGTTTGCTCCCCCCAACCCCACCCCAACTGCATATCGTTGAGTGTAATCCAATTACCCCAGCGCGGCTACGTGCGCGGCCGGTCGATGATTTCGTCCACGATCCCGTATTCCTTGGCCTGCTCCGCGTTCATAATGAAGTCCCGCTCCACGTCCCGCTCGATGCGCTCCAGCGGTTGGCCGGTGTGGCGGGCGATCAGGGTGTTGGTAATCTCGCGAATGCGCAGAATTTCGCGCGCGTGAATGTCGATGTCGGTGGCCTGGCCGCTCAACCCGCCCATCGACGGCTGATGGATCAAAATCCGCGAATTAGGCAGTGTAAAGCGCTTTCCCTTGGCTCCGGCCAACAGCAAAAACGCGCCCATGCTCGCCGCCTGGCCAATGCAATACGTCACCACGTTGTTCTTGATGAACTGCATGGTGTCGTAAATTGCCAGGCCCGCGGTGATGGAGCCGCCCGGAGAATTGATGTACAGCGAAATGTCCTTCTCGGGATCCTCACCCTGCAAAAACAGCATCTGCGCCACGATCAGATTGGCTATCTGGTCGTCGATGGGGGTACCAAGAAAGATAATATTGTCGCGCAGCAGACGGGAGTAAATGTCGTAGGCGCGCTCGCCCCGGCTCGTCTGCTCTACCACCATGGGTACCAATGCCATGCGTTCTTAACTCCTGGTTGCCAGCTTCTTGCTCCTGGCCTCTTGCTGTTTGTAGTGGCTGTTTTCGCCCCGATTCCCGCATCGAACCCCGGGAGTTATGGCTTAAGCGGGCAGGCGTTCGTACAAGACCGACGCAGTTTTTTCCCGCCTTAACTGTTCCCTGATCCTAGCCAGTCCGCCCTCTTTGGTCAATCGCACCTTCAGGGCATCGATCGGCTCGCGCGATTGGATCGCAGCAATCTGCAATTCCTTGTCCAATTCCTCATCGCTGACAGTAATGTTCTCTTCACCGGCAATGCGATCCAGAAGTACGTTGGCCTTCACTTCGGCCACCGCGCTGTCACGCTGTGCGGCGCGCAGCCGTGTGAAATCCAGCTTGCGCATCTGTTCGGCCGCCATGCCCTGCGCCGCCAGCGCGCGCAGTCCGCGCTCCAGGCGTGTATCAATTTGGTCCTGCACCAGCGACTCAGGAACCGGGAACGTGAACTTCTCATTCAGCGCTGCAAAGAGCCGGTCCTTGGTTTCAGACTCCACGCTGTGCCGTTTGCGATGCTCCAGATAATCGCGCACGCTCTTTTCCAAATCGGCGTAGCTCTCGTAGTGCCCGATCTCCTTGGCAAACTCGTCGTTCAGTTCGGGCAGAGTGCGCTTCTTGATGCTCTTCACCGTCACTTCGTACGCAACCGTCTTGCCGGCCAGCTTCGCTTCCGCGTAGTCTGCCGGGTAAATCACTTCTACCTTCAGCTCCTGGCCGGGTTTGGCTCCGCGCAGTGCGCCGGTAAAAGCCTCCACCGTATCCTTGCCGCCGACTTCGACCAGCGTGTCTTCTCCGCTCACCGGCTGCGCTTCGGCAGCGCCTTCAGCTTCCGTCGCGTCCTTCTGGATCTCGCCCTTGTAGCTGATCTGCGCCCAGTCGCCGTCCACCAGCGCGCGGTCCTCCTCTACCGGCTCAATCGTCGCGCGCGAATCGCGAAGATGCTCGAGTTCCTGCTTGAACTCCTCTTCCGTCACTTCCACCGAAGGCTTGGCCACCGTCACGTCCTTGTAGCCATCGATCGCGAAGGAGGGAATGTATTCGAACACCGCCTTCACGTGCAGCGGCGAACCATCCTCCACGGAAAGCTCGGTCACCTGCGGCTGCCCGACGGGACGAATGCCCAGCTCGTTGACGCCCTTGTTGAACCGCTCCGGCAACAGAGTGTCGATCACTTCCTTGCGGATCTCCGCTCCAAAGCGCTTGCGTGACGACCGATTCCGGCACCTTGCCGGCGCGGAATCCGGGAATCTTGGCGTATTTTCGGTAACCCGCGGCCACTTTGGCCCAAGTGCGGGACACTTCTTCCGCAGGCACGTCGATCACCAGCTCCCGGGTGCACTCGGGATTCAGAACCGGGCCATGGGCGTGCTCGTGCTGTTCTTCGGCATGATCGTGATTGTGCTGGGGTTCAGCCGTTTCGGAGTTGTTTTCGAGGGTGCTGCTGGCAGTCAAAATATACCTTCCGGGCTTGCGCCGTAGTTCGTGCGGCCACGGCTGCCTCTAAGGCGATTCGGCGCCGTTTGGCCAGGGGATTACCTCTCTTTATGGTACGGGGCTTTGCTGGGGGGGTCAAACCACAGAGGCGGCTCGGAAGCGCCCGGGGACCGTCAACGGCACGTTACTGTTCCGCGCCTTGGGGCTTACGAACGTACGGCAGAAAACGCGGGTGCGCCGCGCCAAAATGGGTGTAATTGCTGCGCGCCTGGTTCAGGCTCAACTGGCCGTTCACCGTTAACCGCACTTCAGACGCGTCCTCGTCCTCCTGGTCGTCATCCTCCCACCAGCAAACAGGGCACAATTGCAGCGCCCCAGGCGCTTCCAGCGTCTTGTATCCACAACAAGGGCAACGATAACGGACTTCGACCGCAGTGCTCACACCGGGATTGACGGCAAAACAAGCGCATAGGATTACGATTCACTGCAACCAATCCAACAACTTCACGCTTTCCTTATGCCTTTTTGGCCTCCACGGATGAAATTCCCGAAACGAGCCAAATGCGCCACCGAATCGTACCGCCGGTCTCCCGACCCGGCCGGTGTAGCGCCGGTCTCCCGACCCACTGTACCGCCGGTCTCCCGACCCGCGCTCATCGCAGGGCCGCTGCGAAACCACCTGGCCAGAGCATGAACCAATCACGCACCTCAGAACCGAAACACAACGCCCGTCGTAAACCGCACGTGCGTGCCCTCCGAAGGCGACTGGCTCGGCGCGCTCAGGTGGTCCAACTGCACCCGCCAGCCAAAGAACGGCAGGATGGGAACATCGGCCCCAGCTCCGTACGCGTAGGCAAACGCGCCGCCGGAGATCGGCGCACCGCCGCTGTTGGCCGAGTGCTCACCGCCCATCAGAAAATGCCCAAACACCTTGATGGCCGGCGGACCCACTGAAACTTTGGGACCGAAAAGCACCGTCGTAGTGCGTGGCACGCTCGCGTCGGCGCCCCATCCGTAGTGCGCCACGTCGCCTTCAATGCCAATGAACGGCTTCCAGTGAACCTGGCCATCAAAATCCCAGCCGTTCAGGCCGCCCGTGCCGGGATAAAAAATGTCGCTGCCGGTGCGGCTGTAGCCGAAGAACACATCGCCCTTATTGGCCGCGCGCACCCGCGCCGGATACAGCATCAGGATCACAACCCATGCAAAGAGGCAGAGAACGCGGAATGCCCGTTGGGGAAGAGGCATAGCCAATTTCCTTTCCGCCGCCAATAAACGGCTTCTTCCTAAAAGAAGCTGGTTCGGCGGATTCGGGTTGCCTGCGCGGCAGTCGCATCTTGAGTGGCCACACCGGCGGCGGAAGGCCTATTCAAGATCAGCAAGAAGTGTCAGGGCACGACTTCCGCATTGGCTGAAAAATGTGTCGTTGCGCACGAAGTGTCAGGGCACGACTTTAGTCGTGCCGCAAGTCGCACAATTCAAGCGAGGGGCTTTAGCCCCTGCGGGACAATTCCTTGAAACTGACCGACCACCTGAAAACCGCCGTTCACGCCCGCCCGGCAAACTCCCTGGTTTCGGTGTAAACCCTCACCTTTTCGCCCTCCTGAATGTAGAGGGGCACCTTGATCTCCAGTCCCGTCTCCAACCGCGCCAGCTTGGTCACGTCGCCAGAAGTGTTGCCGCGCGCTCCGGGCTCGGAATACGCAACCTTCAGCTCCACCTGCGCTGGCATCTGCAAGCCGATGGGGTTGCCGTTGAACTTGTGCAACTGAATCAGTGCTCCCTCCACCAGAAAGTCCAGCGCATCGCCCACCATGCTCGGCGAGAGCGTGTGCGTATCGAAGCTCTCCTGATCAAGAAAATAGGAGCCGTCCCCATCGCTGTAAAGATAGGACGATTCGACAAGCTCAAGGTCCGGCTCTTTGAACTTCTCACCGGCTTTGAAAGTCTTGTCGAACACCGCGCGCGTCAGCAGGTTGCGCATCTTCAGCCGCACCAGCGTCTGCCCGCCGCGCGCCGTCGGCGTGGAAATCTCCGCCTCCAGGCAGTAATACGGCACGCCTTCAAACTCAAAAACCATCTTGCGCTTTACTTCGATTGCCTCAATCAGTGCAGCCATGCATTCCCCAAAATAGAAAAATTGAAAAGGCTGTGAGCGCACTAAGCACTTTGCCCGTCCCTATCCATTATAGGGAGACGATCAGCGTCGTTCTGCAAACTGGCACGTCCTCACATCACTGTCGATCTCGCCGCACGCCGCTAGCCGGCAGGTGGCGATGACGGAGGATCGGCAGTCGGCGGCGATGAAGGAGGATCGTTGGCCGGCAGCGATGAAGAAGGATCGCTGGCAGGCGCCGATGACTCAGGATCGGCGGTCGGCAGCGCAGAGGGCTTGGACATGGAGCGTTTGAAGCTGCCAAAGAGTCCAAAAAGCGCGCCGATGCCCGCGCCGATAAGGGCGTTGTGAACCCAGCCCGGAGCCGTTTCCCACATTTCGGATATGGATCTGGTGGGCTCCTGGTCGATTTTGAAGCTCGCCATCGCGCTTGCGAAGATGGGCCCGGCCACCGGAGAAGAACCCGCCTCCGAAGTACAAGTCACGATGAAAGTGTGGCTCCCGCCCGGGATGATGAACTGCTCTTGCCACATGCGGCCGATGGAGGGAGCGTCGGCAGTCCAGGTGGCGATGATGGCATCGTAACTGCCGACCTTGCCGAGCTTGACGTCAATGTCCTCGGGACTGAGACCGGCGCCTGAGAGCTGCTGCGTGATGCCGTTCCGGTAATCGTCGAGAGAAGACTGGTTGACTGGAACGATATCCGGAGAAACCACGACGTTCAGATTGCGAGTGGGGTCGGTGGTGGGGTCGTAGATCAAGACGTCGACCTTGGAGAAGTCGATGTTGGCGAGGAGCTTGGACGCTCCTTCGGTGGCAGCGGTGCGAACCTCGGCCGTGGCCACTTGCCAGCCGGAAGGATAGGTTATCTGGAAGCCCTTTTCGCTGTGGTAGACGTTGGGCTGGGTTGTTGAGGAGGGCGCGGCCTGCGGGCCGGCGGCCGGAGTCGTGGCAGCAAACAGCGCAACTGCGAAGGGAAGGGCCCAAGCGCTGTTGCGCCAAAGGGAGGCGCAAAGTAGTTTTCGCATGGTGCGGGGATTCTACACCCGAGCCATGCGCGTAAGAAACTGAAGAATTATCCCTCTTCCGCCTCGCGCAGCTTGGCGATCACGGTGAAATCTTCGAGCGTAGTAATGTCGCCCTTGATCTCGCCGTGCGTCGCCAGCTCGCGCAGCAGCCGCCGCATGATCTTGCCGCTGACGCGTCTTCGGCAGCGCCTCGGTAAACCGAATATCGTCCGGCCGCGCCAGCGAGCCAATCTCCTTCGCCACCCACTTGCGCAGCTCGTCCTTCAGCGCTTCGCTGGGCTCGTTGCCGCTCTCCAGCGTGACGAACGCGGCAATCGCCTGCCCCTTCAGCTCGTCCGGCCGCCCCACCACCGCGGCCTCGGCCACCTTCGGATGCGCCACCAGCGCCGACTCCACCTCCATCGTGCCCAGCCGGTGCCCGCTCACGTTGATCACGTCGTCCACGCGGCCCATCAGCCAGAAGTAGCCGTCGGCATCCTGGCGCGCGCCGTCGCCGGTAAAGTAGCAGCCCGGCACATCGCGCCAATAAGTCTTCTGGTAGCGCTCCGGGTCGCCGTAAATCGTGCGCGCCATCGAGGGCCACGGCTTGCGCACCACCAGCAGCCCGCCGTGGCCCGCCGGAACCGGCTCGCCTTCCTTCGCTTGTCACCACCTCCGGCTGAATCCCGAAGAACGGCCGCGTCGCCGAACCCGGCTTCGTCGGCACCGCGCCCGGAATCGGCGCAATCATGATCGCGCCCGTCTCGGTCTGCCACCACGTATCCACAATCGGGCAGCGGTTGTGGCCGATCTTCTCGCGATACCACATCCACGCCTCGGGATTGATCGGCTCGCCCACCGTCCCCAGCAGCCGCAGCGAGTCAGAGATTGTACTTCTCCACAAACTCATCGCCCCACTTGATAAACGCGCGAATCGCCGTCGGCGCGGTGTAGAAGATCGTCACCTTGTGGTCGTCCACAATCTTCCAGAATCGTCGAAAAGTCCGGAAAGTTCGGCGCGCCCTCGTACATCAGCACCGTCGCGCCATTCTGCAGCGGCCCATACACCACATACGAGTGCCCTGTCACCCAGCCGATATCCGCCGTGCACCAGTAAATATCCTCGTCGCGCAGATCGAAAACGTACTTCGTAGTCAGATAGGTCTGCACCGCGTAGCCGCCCGTGGTGTGCACCAGCCCTTTCGGCTTTCCCGTCGTCCCCGAGGTGTACAGAATGTAGAGCGGATCCTCGGAATCCATCGGCTCGGCCGCGCATTCCGGTTGCAGCCTTTGCCACCAGGTCGTGCCACCAGTGGTCGCGGCCCTCCACCATCTTCACCGGCGATGCCCGTGCGCTTGTACACCACCACGTGCTTCACCGTCGGGCACGCAGGCATCGCCTCGTCCACAGTCGCTTTCAGCTTCATCTCGTTGCCGCGCCGGTAGCTCGTGTCCTGCGTCAGAATGGCCACGCATCCCGAGTCGTTCACGCGGTCGGCAATGGCATTGGCGGCAAATCCACCAAAGATCACCGAGTGCACCGCGCCGATGCGCGCGCAGGCCAGCAGCGCAATCGCCAGCTCCGGCGTCATGCCCATGTAAACCGCCACGCGGTCGCCCTTCTTGATGCCCAGCGACTTCAGCGCGTTGGCGAACTTCTGCACCTCTGCGTGCAGCTCGGCGTAAGTCAGCCGGCGAACCTCGCCCGGCTCGCCCTCCCAGATCATCGCCGTCTTGCTGGCGCGCTCGCCCAGCGCATGACGGTCCACGCAGTTGTAGCTCAGGTTCAGCTTGCCGCCCACAAACCACTTGGCCCACGGCAGATTCCACTCCAGAACCTTGTCCCACGGCTTGAACCAGTGCAGCTCCCGCGCCGCCCCCGCCCAAAATTTCTCCGGATCTTCGATCGACTGCTTGTAGAGCGCCTCATACTCTTCCAGGCTCTTGATGTGAGCCTTGGCGCTGAACTCCGCCGGCGGCGGAAAAACGCGGTTCTCGCGTAGCGTGGAGTCAATATCCTGGTTAGCAACGGATGTAGGCAAGCTGGACATGCACGATCCTCGGAGGAAGCTGGTTGTGACTTGGCAATTAACGCGCAAGAAATGCATTCGCGCGGGAGAAGCCCCGGATCAAACTTTATCGGGCCGGAGGCACAGACGGCAAGGGGTCCAAATGCAAAAGCCCCGCTCTTGAGCGGGGCTTTTGCCGAATCGCATGAACGATTCCGCTTTAGTGCGCTTTCGTCGTTTCGCTTGCCGACGAAATCTTGGCTTCCGCTTCAGAGATGACACTGAGAGCCTCGTCATACGCCTCTTCGCTTTCGCCGGCTTCCTTCCACATCTTCTCGCCGCGATCGAGTTGCTGCTCGGCGCGCGGCACGTCGATCTCTTCGGGCTTCAGAGCGTCGCTGGCGAGGATGGTCACGCGGTCGCCCAGCACTTCAACAAATCCCCAACTGACGTTGTAGCGCAGCAGGCTCCCGCCCTCGCCCTTTTCGCCTCCCGGGCCTTCGTGGATCGTCACGTCGCCCGCGCCCAGCTCCGCCATCAGCGGCGCGTGCCCGTACAGCACTTCCATGTAGCCGTTCTTCGCGGGCAGCTCCACCGCCGAGGCATCCGCCTCGAACAGTATGCGCTCCGGTGTCACCAGCCGCACGCGAATTTGATTGCGTTCGTCAGCCATAAATCAGTTCTCAGTTCTCAGTTGTCAGTGTTCAGTCAAACCATTCAGCCGCAGCGCCAATCAACTGACCACGGCCAACTGATCGTTGACAACTGTTTCTACACCGTCGCCTTCAGTTTCTCCGCGGCTTCCAGCACTTCCTCGATGCCGCCCTTCATGTAAAACGCCTGCTCCGGCACATCGTCGTGCTTGCCTTCGATGATCTCCTTGAAACCGCGCACCGTGTCGGCAATCTTGACGTACTTGCCGGGGATGCCGGTAAACGTCTCGGCCACGTGGAACGGCTGCGACAGGAACTTCTGCACCTTGCGCGCGCGCGCCACGGTCAGCTTGTCGTCTTCCGAAAGTTCGTCGATGCCCAGAATCGCGATGATGTCCTGCAGATCCTTGTAGCGCTGCAGAATTCTCTTCACGCCCTGCGCCACATCGTAGTGCTCGTCGCCGACAACGCGCGCAGACAGAATGCGCGAAGTCGAAGCCAGCGGATCGACGGCCGGATAAATGCCCAGCTCCGACAACGGACGGCTCAACACCGTGGTCGCGTCCAGGTGAGCGAAGGTCGTCGCCGGCGCGGGATCGGTCAAGTCGTCGGCCGGCACGTACACCGCCTGCACAGATGTAACGGACCCCTTGCTCGTCGACGTAATCCTCTCCTGCAGCTCGCCCATCTCCGTCGCCAGGTTCGGCTGGTAGCCCACGGCCGAGGGCATGCGGCCCAGCAGCGTCGACACCTCAGAACCCGCCTGCGTGAAGCGGAAAATATTGTCGATGAAGAGCAGCGTGTCGGAGCCTTCCACGTCGCGGAAGTATTCGGCGACCGTGAGCGCGCTCAGAGCCACGCGCAGGCGCGCTCCGGGCGGCTCGGTCATCTGCCCGTACACCAGCGCGCACTTCGACTCCTGCCACTTGCCGGGCTTGATCACGCCCGACTCCGTCATCTCCAGCCACAGATCGTTGCCCTCGCGGGTACGTTCGCCCACGCCGGCAAACACGGAGTAGCCGCCGTGCTTCGTGGCCACGTTCGTGATCAATTCCTGGATCACAACCGTCTTGCCCACGCCGGCGCCGCCGAACAGGCCGATCTTGCCGCCCTTCAAAAACGGCTGGATCAGGTCGATGACCTTGATGCCGGTCTCGAACATCTCCTCGTGCGTCGTCTGCTCGTCGAACAGCGGAGCAGGCCGATGGATGGGCATGCGCTGCTTCTCGCCGATCGGCCCCAGTTCGTCCACCGGCTCGCCGATCACGTTGATCACGCGGCCCAGCGTCTCCTTGCCCACGGGAACGCGAATCGGTCCGCCCAGGTCGATGGCCTTCATGCCGCGCACCATGCCGTCGGTCGCTTCCATGGCCACCGTGCGCACGCGTCCCTCGCCCAGGTGCTGCTGGACTTCGAGAATCACGTTGATGGGCGTGGGGACGGTGAAGCCGTCGCTCGTGACGCGCAGTGCCTGGTAAATCGGCGGCATCGTCGCCTCTTCAAACTGCACGTCCACGGCCGGGCCGGAGACCTTAATCACTTTGCCGATGTTTTCTGCCATATCTTTGCCTCAACACTTAGAACTTATTCAAACAACCGAGCCCTCAGTGGCTCAAAACCTTTTCGGCCAGTTCCTTGCCGAAAAATACGCATGCCGCAACGACGACCAGGCCAGCAATCCTGAGCTCAGACTGAGACCCAAAACCGACCCTCGGCTCTTTCCCGCCTACGCGCGAATACCACCAACGCCAAAACGCGGTAAAGAACTTCGGTGAGACGACCATAACAGCACCATTCGCCGCCACGAAAACCAAAAGCAGAAAAGCAATAACTTCAGCCGCGACAGTTGGCATTTTCCCTCCAACCCTACTTCTCAACCGGCGGATACTCCAAATTCGATTGGGAGCGTCAGAAACTTTGCTCGGACATCCGAAGGCTTGTGCGTGCTCTGCCCTCCCAAAAACAAATTCACAAACTTCCGCATCGGCCGTTTTTCGGCGCCGACGCCTTTAGAGCGCAGCCGCGCCGCTCACAATTTCAATAATCTCCTTGGTGATCTTGGCCTGGCGCACGCGGTTCATCTCCAGCGTCAGCGAGTCGATCATGTCGGAGGCGTTGTTCGATGCCGAATCCATCGCCGTCATGCGCGCCGCGTGCTCCGCGGCCACCGACTCCGTCATGGCGTGGAACAGCACGGAAAAAATGTACTGCGGCAGCAAGCCCTTGAAGAGTTCGTGCGCCGGCTGCTCGTAAATGTAGTCCACGTCGGCGGTGCCGAACTTCTTGGCTTCCTCTTCGGCCTCGTTGGTGTCGGCAGGCTCGATCTCGATGCCCGCCGAACGCGCAGCCTCGGCCGCGCGTTCCTTCTCTTCCGCGGATGGTTCCACCGCGCCCGCGATCTGCTGCTTGCCTACTTCGATCAGCGGCAGCAGCTTCTCCACCACCAGCCGCTGCGAGATCACCGACTTGAATTCGTTGTAGACGATGTAGGCGGCGTCAATCTCTTCGTGCACGTAGCGCGCGATGATGTTGTGCGCCATTTCTTCCACGCGCGAAATCTCGAGCTTCACCAGCATGCCGGGATGGTCGCCCGTCACCTCCACCTTGCCCTTGCGCGTGCTCCTCACCTGGCGCTTCTGGCCGTCTTCGCCGGTCTGCTCCGTGTACTCAGCCACCGGATAGCGCCGCCGCATCTGGTCGCGGCCCTTGCGGCCCACCGCCTCGATGTCGATTTCCTTGTCGGGATTGCCCGCGATGAACTGGTACGCCATCTTCAGAATGTTGGCGTTGAACGCGCCGGCAAATCCCTTGTCGCCGCTGACCACGATCAGCAGCACGCGCTTTTCGGGCCGCGTCAAAAACAGCGGACTGCACAGGTTGCCGGTCTTCTCGATCGTAGATATCGACGCGGCGCGTCAGCGACTCGAGCACGCTGGTGATCATGCGCGCGTAAGGCCGCGCCGCCATCGCCCGCTCCTGCGCGCGGCGCAGCTTGGCCGCCGAGACCATCTTCATGGCCTTGGTGATCTGCCGCGTGTTCTTCACGCTGCGAATGCGCCGCCGTAGATCGAGTACGTTTGCCATTTTCTTTCCAGTGGTCAGTGTTCAGTGATCAGTGATCAGTTCCTTGTGCACTCGTGTTAGCTTCATCGCTGTTCACTGCCAGATCACTGATCAACTGACCACTGCCTTCGCTACGCCTTCACCGCCGCCAGCTCCGCCTTGAAGTTCGCCGCGTACTCCTTCATCGCCGCATGCAGCCTGTTGCGGATATCGTCGTCGAGCTGCTTCTTCGCCGTCAGCTCTTCCATCAGCGCCGCTGCGCGCAGTGCGCAAAGTACTTGTACAGCCCATCCTCGAAGGCGCGAATGTCCGCCACCTGGAATTCGTCGAGATAGCCCTGCGTGCCGGCGAACAGCACCACCACCTGCTGCTGCCAGGTCAGCGGCTGGAACTGCGGCTGCTTCAGCAGCTCCGTCAGGCGCTGGCCGCGTGCCAGCTGCTTCTGCGTCAGCGGATCGAGATCCGAGCCGAACTGCGCAAAGGCCGCCAGTTCGCGGTACTGCGCCAGGTCGAGCTTCAGCGTCGAGCCCACCTGCTTGACCGCCTTGATGGCCGCCGAGAAGCCCACGCGCGAAACCGAGAGGCCCACGTTCACGGCCGGACGCACGCCGGAGTTGAACAGATCGGTTTCCAAAAAGATCTGCCCGTCGGTAATCGAAATCACGTTGGTCGGAATGTACGCCGAAACGTCGCCGGCCTGCGTCTCGATCACCGGCAGCGCGGTCAGCGAGCCGCCGCCGCGCTCCTTGCTCATCTTCGACGAGCGCTCCAGCAAACGCGAGTGGAGATAGAACACGTCGCCCGGATACGCTTCGCGGCCCGGCGGACGGCGCAGCAGCAGCGAAATTTCGCGGTACGCCATGGCGTGCTTCGAAAGATCGTCGTACATCACCAGCGCGTGCTTGCCGTTGTCGCGGAAGTACTCGCCCATGGCGGTCGCCGCATAGGGCGCGAGATAGAGCATCGGCGCCGGCTCCGAGGCCGAGGCGGCCACGATGATGGTGTGGCCCATGGCGCCGGCTTCGGTCAGCGTCTGCACCACCTGCGCAATCGACGAGCGCTTCTGCCCGATGGCGCAGTAGATGCAGATCAGATCGTTCTTCGCGTTGTTGATGATCGTGTCGAGCAGCACGGCGGTCTTGCCCGTCTGCCGGTCGCCGATGATCAGCTCGCGCTGGCCGCGGCCAATCGGAATCATGGCGTCGATGGCCTTCAGATCCGGTGGCCATCGGCTCGCGCACCGGCTGGCGGTCGATGATGCCGGGAGCCAGGCGCTCCACGGGCAGCGTCTCCGTGGAGGCGATCGGGCCCTTGTCGTCGATGGGCTGGCCCAGCGCGTTCACCACGCGGCCGATCATCGCCTCGCCCACGGGCACGGAGAGAATCTTGCCGGTGCGCTTGACCTCGTCGCCTTCGCTGAGCTCGGTGTAGTCGCCCAGAACCACGGCGCCCACCTGGTCCTCTTCGAGGCTCAGCGCCAGTCCGGCAATGCCGTGCGGAAAGCTCAGCAGCTCGCCGGCCATCACCTTGTCCAGGCCGTGCAGGCGGGCAATGCCGTCGCCCAGCGAGGTGATGGTCCCGACTTCGTCCACCTGGACCTTCGAGTCGTAGTTCGCGATCTGCTCGCGAAGAAGCTGTGTAATCTCGTCTGCCTTGATCTGAGCCATTTCGGTTCCTTACGGCCGGATTCATCCGGCCATTAACGATTCCTTCAACCTTTCCAGCCGGCCGCGCACCGAGCCGTCATACACCGTCGACCCGATGCGCACCACCGTGCCGCCGAGAATTCCCTTATCGAGCTTGAAGCTGGCGTCGATCTTCGCGCCGGCCAGTTTGGCCACTTCGGCGACAAGCGCGTCGCGTTCTTCCTTGCTCAACTCCCGCGCCGTCACAATCTCCGCCGGTCGAATGCCCTGCTGCTCCTGCAAAATCCGGCGCCACGCCGCGGCCACTTCAGCCACATGCGCAATGCGATTGTTGTCGATCAGCACGGCCAGCAGGTTGCGCAGTTCCTTTTGCAGACCCATCTGAACATTCAGCTTGTCCAGAATCGCCACCTTCTCGGCGGCCGGAAAAGCCGGATTCACGAACAGCGTGCGCAGTTCGGCGCTGCCTTCCCATGTGGCGAGAAAATCCGCGAACTGGCTGTTCAATGCCGCCGAGTCGAGCTTCAAGTCCTTCACCACATCGGCAAAGGCCTGGGCGTAGCGAGCCACAAATGCGGGCATCTAGTTCTTCCCTCCCTTGCCTGCGGCGTCGCCGGCAACTCCGGCCACAAACTCGGCGATCAATGCGCGGTCGGTCTCCGGGGTCAGCTTGATCTGCTTCTCCGCCTGTCCGATCGCGAGATCGGCGGCAAAGTTGCGCAGGCCGCGCTTGGCCTGGGTCATCGCCACTTCGATCTCCTGCTCGGCTGCGGTCACAATGCGCGCACTCTCTTCCACCAGCGCCGCCTTGATGCGCTTTTCCTCTTCCACGCTCTCCTGCTCCACCTGCGCGGAAAATTTCTTGATCTCCTCGCCCAGTCCCGCCAGCTTGGCCTCGACAGCGCTCATGCGCGCCTGCGCCTCTGCCGTGGCCTGGCGCGCGGTGCTAAGGTCCTGGCTTAGCGTTTGCGACCGCTTGTGCAATATCTTCGGCATGGTGCGCTTCAGCGGAATGGCAACGGCAAAGAAGATGATCGCGAAGTTGATCCCCAACAGAATCGCAACCGTGGTATCGAGCTTCAGATGCAACATGCGCGCCACGGACTGCACCACGGGCGAATGCAGAAACGCTGCATCCCCATCGTCATCGGATTTAGCCGGAGCCGCCTGTGCGGTTCCAGACCCGTTCGCCGGCGCGCTCGCCGCCGGAGTCGTTGCACTCTGCTGCGCAACTGCGCCACGCGGCGCAACCATCAGCGCTGCTACGGCCAGCAGCAGCCCAAGCCAGAAAGCGCGTACGCAAAAATTCAGTTTTGTACCAGAAAATTTCAACGGGAACCCCCGGCAGCGGCTGGCAGAACGGCGCGGACGGCCTGCCCGGCAAGATCGGCCGAAGCGGCTTCGAGAGTAGCCCTCGCCGATGCGGCTTCGGCATCCAACTCAGCCTGGGCCTGGCGCACCTTCTGGCCGGCTGCCTGTCGCGCGGCTTCCAGCGCCGCGTCGCGCTCCATATTCCACTGCTTGGTGCGCTGCTCGCGCAGTTTGTAGGCTTCGGCCCGCGCCTGCCGCAAACGCTCCGCGTACTCCTCGGCTTTCGCCTCAGCCTGGGCCACGGCCTTGCGCGCATCTTCCATGGCGCCTTCAGTTAAGGCGCGGCGCTTGGCCAGCACTTCCGTCAACGGGCCCTGGATCAGAAACTGGTACGCAATCACCAGCACGATGAAGAGCGCCGCCGTTGGGATCGCGCCCACCAGAAGCTCTCCGAGTTGTTGAAAGATATCCTGCATGGATGTACCGGACTACTGCGGCTTCTCAGATGAGATTTTTTAGCAAGTGGAACCCTCTGTTTTACCAAGGGAGAACCCCCAAGTCAACGCATCGGAGTCCACAATATGACTTAATGTGACTCCGGTCACGAAGTGGGAATTTTCATGCAAAATAAGGCTTGCTTTTGCCTGAAACGGTCCTACACTTAACTTACCACCTAGACCCGGTCCAGGGTCCTGCGGGCAGCCGGTTTCGGGATTACCTTCCACTCCCGATTCCAGCTGCCCGCTTCTAATTTTTGGGGCATTTTTGGTAGGCCGGGGTTTTAGTCCCGGCTTACTTTCCCCCCACCGCCGTCTTATCCACAGTCAGCAATCCCTGCGCGCGCAACCAGGTCTCCAGCAGCCCCGGCCACTGGTCCAACGCGACATCGCCCTTGCCCAGGCCGCTGCCATGCTTCCCGTCAGCAAAAATATGCATCTCCGACGCCACGCCGGCCTTCAACAGAGCCTGGTAGAACTCGATGCTCGCCTCCGCGGCGGCGGTGTGATCGTTAAACGTGTGATAGATGAACGTGGGCGGCGTGTCTTTGCTGACAAAGAGGACCGGATCGTATTTCGCGCGCAGCGCGTCGCACTGATCCATGATTTTATTAATCTTGCAGTAACTCAGGTATGTGGTATCACGCGTGATGGCGTCGAGCCACGGGTAGCCCAGAACCACGAAGTCGGGCCGGCTTGACGCGCGTTCAATAGGGTCGTCGGCATCGGGATTGCCCGCCACAAACTGCGTTCCCGACAGCGCCGCCAGGTGTCCGCCGGCGGAAAATCCAATCATCACAATGCGGTTGGGATTGATGTGATAATCCGTCGCCCGCGCGCGCACCGTCTGGATGGCGCGCCGCGCGTCGACCAGTGGCACCGGCAGCACGTATCCGTTCGAGGTGAGCCGGTAGCTCAGGATGAATGCGCGAAAGCCGCGCGCGGTAAACCAGTCGGCCACCTCGCGCCCTTCCAGGTCCCCGGCCAGGTGTGAATACGCGCCGCCGGGAAGGATGATCACGGCGGAACCGTTGGCCGTACCGGGCCGCGCCTCGAGGAGCGTGAGCGCGGGAATGTCGTTGCACGTTGCGCCCTTGGCCTCGGGCGCGGCGCCCGGCCAAAGCCGGATGGTCTGGATGCCAAGAAAGGCATTGTCCGTCCCCGGCGCGGCACAGGAAACGGTTTGCGCGGCGGCGGGCAACGCCAGCGATGCCGCAAAGAGAAACGCCCCAATAAGACGCATATAGACCAGCTTCATGGAAGCCTCAACTAGTTTCGCGAGGATTATAGATGCGGGGAACAGGGACAGTCTCTACGCCGAAGTCTTCCGCTTGTTGGAAGAAAAGCGGAAAGCATTGCGAGCAGAGACCAATGGCGATATATTGGTCCGCAACAGGGAGGCAAAATGGAGATCCGGGCCGCCTTTTCCCTGCATCTGCACCAGGTCCAGAAACCCCGATGCCCTGCCCGCTTGAGTTTGCGGATGGTCCTGATCCCGATGGCAATCTTCGTCGGCGTTCGGTCTATGGCAGCAGCGCCGATCGGAAGAAGTACCGATGCGTCGGCAGCGGCAATTGCAAGCGGAAGTTTTGATAGATCGGAATCCGGAGGGGTCGAACTCTCAATGACAACACAGCAAGAGCCCGGAGCTGAAAAAGACGATTGCGAGATCTTTACTCTCCTCGGCCGCGAAATACTCGGCTGGGGAAAAGTCGATCCCGACATCTCGCAATTCGCCATTTTCTATCGGCCGCAGGGAGACGGCTTCGTCGAGCAGTGCCCGTGGGCCGCTTTGGGCGTCGAACCCCTCAAGGCCACCAAGCCCGACCCCGACAACATGCGTTTTTTCACGCAGCCAAAGTACAGCGCCGATGGCAAAACCGCAACGGTAAGCTTTGTCACCAAGCTCATCGGGCGCAATCCGGACGGGAACGCGCGCCCGCCCTTTATCTCTCAAGAGGATTTGTCACTGGCAAAAACGGAGGGCCATTGGCGTCTCGTCAGTCGCAAGCAAGGCCCGATCACCTGAACCCTAAGCCCTGACCATTGGCCTCGATGCTCCCTGGCCTTCTTGCTCCCTCGCACCCTGTCTCTACAGCCAGAGCGCGGTGTGCCCAGTACAGCAGCCGGCTTGCTCCGAGAGCATCTCCGCTAAATCCAGCCCGTAGCGCGCAAAATAATACGCCGCCCCGTGCACCCGCTCCTGCAACACGCCGCCGGGATAAAGCGCGTTAAAGATGCTGATGGCGTGGCGCGTCAGCGTAGCTTCGCGTTGCAGTTGGAAGTTCGCGGCCAGCGTCCGCAGGCGATTCATCTGGTAGCGCATTTTGCCCGCCGCAGTCTCGGCCGACTGCCCCAGCCCCTTGTCCTGCGATTGCAGCCACTCCACCAGCGTCGTCAGCTCGGTATCGAACGCGTTCCCCGCCGCCGCCAGCTTCATCTTGGTTTCAGGAGGCATGGCGCGCGCCGCCAGCCGTAGCGCCAGCGTGGCCGCGCTCTCCTCGCCAAAAACCTGTTCGAGCGTGAGCTCGTGCTTGCGCAACAGCTCCGCAACCGGCGGCTCGATCAGCGTAGCCGAGAAGCGCGCAATCGGCGGCGTCTGCCGGCCCAAAATCTTCTCGAACAGCACCGTGGACTGCGCCAGGTAAGCAATCTCCGCCGGCCCACCCACCTGCGCCGTGGTCCCAAACAGAAAATCCTGGAACACCGGCCGCAGCAGCGCCGCCGGCGAAATGCGCTCCGGCTCGGCATCGAGAATGCCCAGCAGATCGCTAGTCGTAAAGCTCCGGTTCCCGTCCTCGCCCGCCGTCTGCCACACACCGTTGGGCTCCTCGGCGGTCGGCGCAAAGCGCTTGAGCGCCAGCCGTGCGCCCGACTTCTCATCAATCAAAAACAGCAAACTCGACTGCGGCGCAACCAAAACCTGCGAATGGTAGCCGGCAGCTTCCAGAGTCTGGCTGCGCTCAACCAGCGCCGCATGGAATTCGTCGGCACGCTCAATAGCGGCGCGCAGCACCGGCGCGCCCAGCCGGTGGAACTCGCGGCTGTCGGCGTCCACAATCAGCAATCCCTGCGCCGCAAATATCCGCGCATAATAATCCCGGAACGCCTGCGCAAAAGTCCGCCCCGGCTTGTAGCTCTCGACTAACGCACGGGTCCCGTCTGAAAGTCCAAAAGAATCCGCCGCGCGCTCCGCAAGCGCCGTAATCGAATCGTCAAAAACAATCTTGCCTGCCGGAACGGCCGTCGCCGGCGTCGAAGCGTAAGCCAGCGTCGCCAGCTCGCGGCCCGCGGGAAACGTCACATGATTGATCTCGGCAAAATCGTGGTCTTCGCTCGCCAGCCAAAAAACCGCGACGTGGGGTTTGCCCAACGCAGTGCTTTTTCGCGCGCGGGCAATGGCGGTAGCAGCTTTGAAGGGCGTATACAGCGGCCCGCCAAACAATCCCACCTGCTGCCCGGTCAGGATCGTCCCCGCGCCCTGCTCCAGCGCCGCAAGCGCGACCTTCGTGGAGTCCGACGGATTCTGCGCCGCCAGCAGCCGCACCAGCTCCGGCCAGTGCGCCGGGAGCGGCGGCCTATTCCCACCAATCTCATCCAAAGGCAAAAAGGCGCGGAGCGCCCCCGCGCAAAAATCCAGAAACAGCCGGCTCTGCCCCGGCATCACGGTTACGGGATAACACTCTGTCGTCGTTGTTTCGTTCACGCGCGGCTCGTTGTTTGAAATCGCCGGATGCTTTGGCTTGAAATGCTGAACTAATGCTCAGTTAAGGATGCCACGGCAGCCCGGATCGATGCAGAACTCACGCGGAGTTACACGCGCAATGCGTATACTCATCTTGAATCGTGCGCGTAAAGCGCCGCAACCGGAAAAGGATTGACCATGTCTACCAAGACCCCCAAAAAACGTCGAAGACCACGACCGCAAAACGGAAAAAGACAAGAAAGGCGATCATCGTAGAGCGCGCCACGGTGCTCAGCTCCGAGGTGGTCTACCGGGGGCCGCTCTTCAACGTGCTGCATGACAAGATTCTCGAGCCCAGCGGCAGCCGCAATGAGCGCGACGTCATCCGCCACAACGGCAGCGTCGTGATTCTGGCCGTCGACGCCTCAAAGAGCAAGCGTGATCCCTGGATCGTGTTGGAGCGGCAGTACCGGCATGCGGCCAACCAGTATCTCTGGGAGCTTCCAGCCGGAAAGCTCGAATCCGGCGAGGAGCCGCTGGCCGGCGCAGAGCGCGAACTGGCCGAAGAAACCGGCTACAGGGCGAAGAAATGGCGTCCGTTGGTGGAGTATTTCGCCAGCCCCGGCTTTCTTGGCGAGTCGATGAAAGTCTTCCTTGCCGAAGGCCTCCAGCCCGGCGAAGCCCACCCCGAGGAAGACGAAGAGATCGAGCTGCGCCTCGTCAAGTTGTCTGAACTGTTGAAGATGATCGAGAAGGGCGCCATTCTCGACGGCAAAACTCTGACCAGCGTGCTCCTGTACGCGCGCCTCAAGAACCGCCGCAAAAAGTAGCGGGGCGGCCCTCGCATTTCTCCTCCAAGCCGGGCGCCGGACCCCGCGCGCTTTTTCCGTCCCTGCGCCCTCTCCGACCATATCACCTTGTGGAACCGGTAAATTCAGCAACCTTTCGTCTATTTCCCGCGTCTTAACCAATACGGTGTGGTGTTCCCCATAAGACTCACCGTATCCCCGCATAAGAGAAGAGGAAGGCGGAACCTGTGGCTCAGTTCAAGGGTAAGGTCAAGTGGTTTAACAACGCCAAGGGCTACGGATTCATCGGACGCGAAGACGGGCCAGATGTATTCGTTCATTACTCAGCAATCCAGTTGGACGGATACAAAACGCTCAAAGAAGGCGACGAGGTCGAGTTCGACATAGTCGAAGGGCAAAAAGGTCCCCAGGCGGATGCAGTCATTCGCCTTCGGGCTGAGGCCGCTCACAACGCTGCTTAAGCGTCGATAGGTCCCGGGCGTATCGCAAGGGCAAGACCGCCGCCCGGCGGTAAGGGTGGAGTGCGCCCTCTACTTTGCTTCTTCTCACACCCTCATCCATCGCTTTCCGGGTTTCCCCCACGCAAAGCCGCGGACTTTTTGCGTTTGTATCACCATGCCCCATCATTCTTGCGTTTGTATCACCATGCCCAGTGCCCCATCCTTCGCCAGGCTTTTGGGGCGAAGGGTGGGAAAGCACAAACCCCACACTCACGAATTCACTCGGCTCCAAAACACCCTCTGGCCCTCCATCCCTTAAATGCTCGATACTGCTAAGCGGAGAGTCGCTTCATGGACAACAAAACCATGGCTCGTCTGCTGGCGGAGACCGCCGACCTGCTCGAAATCGACGGGGCCGACAGCTTTCGCATCCGCAGCTACCGCCGCGCCGCCGAGGCCGCTGAGCAAACCACCGTTGACCTGACCGAAGCCGCCGCCGACTCCGCGGGCCTCATGGAGATCCCTGGCATCGGCAAAAGCATGGCCGCCCACCTCCAGTCCATCGCCTCCACTGGATCTCTCGCCCAGCGCGATCAGCTCTTGAAAAAGTACGGCGTCGGCATCCTCGAACTGCTCAAACTCCCCGGCATGGGCCCGAAAACCGTCGCTCTCCTCTGGGATGCGGCCAAAATCGGATCTATCGACCAACTTTCTCAGGCCATTGAAGCGGGCAAACTCACAGGACTGCCACGCATGGGCCCTAAGCAAATTGAAAAGCTCCGCAAGGGCATTGAGGACTATCGCCGCAGCGCCGGCCGCTTCCGCATCGACGTGGCCACCGAAGAAGCTGCGCGCATCGCCGCCTATCTCCTTAAAATGAAAGGCATTAAGAAGGTCACGCCGGCTGGCTCCCTACGCCGCGGCCGCGACACCGAGGGCGATCTCGACCTGCTCGCCACCGGCCCGGCCTGCGAACCGGGGCACACTCAGGCTGCCGTCGAACACGTCGCCGCCTACCCCGGCATCCGCGACATCATCGCCAAAGGCGAAAACAAGGTCAGCTTCAACCTCGACACGGGCCTGCAGGTGGACGTGCGTCTCCTGCCCACCGCCTCCTATGGCGCTGCCCTGCAATACTTTACCGGCAACAAGGGGCACAACGTCGTGCTCCGCCAGAGAGCCCTGAAAATGGGCTACACCCTCAGCGAGTGGGCCCTGGCGCGTGTCAAAGACGACTCAACCGTAGCCGCCGCCACCGAAGAGGAGATCTACGCCGCTCTCGGCATGGACTGGATGCCGCCCGAGATGCGCGAGAACCTCGGCGAAATCGACCTGGCCGCCGAACATGCGCTGCCCCTCATCGTCTCCCTCGACGACATCCGCGGCGACGTGCACATGCACACCACCGCCAGCGACGGCCACAACTCCATCCGCGAAATGGCCGACGCCGCCGTCGCTTGCGGCTACAAATACATCGCCATTACCGACCACTCCAAGTTCATCGGCATCACCAACGGTCTCGACGAAAAACGCGTCCTCGCGCAAATCAAGCAAGTGCACGCGGTCGACCGCGCCATGGAAGACCGCATCCGCGTCTTCACCGGCACTGAAGTCGACATCTTGGCCGACGGAACCCTGGCCCTCGATGATGAGGTGCTTGCTCAACTCGATATCGTCATAGCCAGCGTGCACCTTCGCTATGACGAGAGCAAAGAAGAGATGACAGCGCGTGTCATTCGCGCCATTGAAAACCCGTATGTCCGCATTCTCGGCCACCCCACCGGCCGCCTGTTGCTGCGCCGCGAGCCCTTCGCCATCGATCTTGTCGCCGTCTTCAAGCGCGCCGCCGAGCTCGGCGTAGCCATGGAGCAGAACGCCGCGCCGGAGCGCCTCGACCTGGACGATCATGACCTGCGCCTGGCCAAAGAGATGGGCTGCAGCATCGTCATGAATTCCGACTCGCACGATAGCGGCAACCTGGGCAAGATGGTCTACGGCATAAAGCAGTTACGCCGTGCCTGGCTCACCGCCAAAGACGTCCTCAACACGCGCCCCGCCAAGAGTTTCCTCGCCGCCCTCCGGCCAAGACCGTAAGCACTCACTAACCCGCCCTCCGGCCTCCCCGCTGCCTGCTCCCACCTAAGTAATCCAAATCCGCGCCCCCGTAATGGAGGTCCAAAAGTCTTCGTAGCCGGTTGTATCGCGTTCGGGATAAGATGAGTTCGCAAGGTGGATGGAGTCCCTATGAGCCTGCTTCATCAGGAAGAGCTGGACGACGCCGCACTCGGCGAGGAACTGACCAAAGGCACCAGCCATGTGCTGATTGCCGCCATCATTGCCGGCCTCGTGATGTGCATCGGCATTGGAATTTACGCGTTTGTTGGCCGAACGCCGCCCTTCGCCTCCGGTGAAATCACGGCCGTCTGGGCCCATCCCCAGCACACTGACACCTCGGGCTTCGACGCCAACGGCATGCCTATGCCAAAGCAAAGCGTCGACCAGGTCATGGTCTTTACCACCGTCAAGCTGCAAAACCTGACCAACCACCCGCTGTTTCTCGGCAACATCACCGCCAATGTCACCCTCGACGACGGCATCCACTCCAGCTATGCCGGCAACAAGGGCGACTACGATCGCATCTTTGTGGCGTATCCCAACATTCCCGTGCCGCATCTGACGCCCATCTCGCCGCTCGACACCACCATCCAACCCGGCCAGACGGTCGAGGGAACCTTTGTTTCAGCTTTCAAGATGACGCAGCAGCAGTGGGACGCGCGCAAGAAACTGGACTATACCTTCGCCTTCAAGTACCAGCCCTTCCTCACGCTCACGCCCACCGTGGCGATTACTGAACAGTAGGCGGCGACGGGCGCGTCTTGGGCGTCGAGAGATACCCTGAGATCTGGCTCTTCGAGTTGATCGTGTTCACCACCACCTCGAATAGCGCCGGATCCTTGCCGCTGTAGAACTGCAGCGGCTCGTCGAGTCCGCGATTCGGCTTCTGCACAGCCTTGTCGTCGGCGTAGACCACCAGCGTGAACATATTCTTCTTGGGGTCCACCTTCTTCAGCTCCAGGCTGACGGTGCCCACCGGCTTCCTCTGTCCCTTGGTCAGCGTGAACTCGTAGTAGTTCCGGTCGCCCTCTGTGCTCCAGCGTCACCAGCTCGTCGTGGTTGCGGGCAATCACGCTGTTGGTGTTGCTCAAGTCGCCGTGCACGCTCTCTAGCTGGCTCATCGTCGTGGCCAGATCGCTCTTGGTCTTGGTCAGATCGGTCTTCACCCCGCCCACATCGGTCTTCACCGTGGTCACCTCGCTTGAGACCGTGTTCACCTGCTGCGCGGTCTGCTTCTGCTCACTTTCCAGCCTCGCGCTGTCGGCCTCTTCGCGCTGGATGATCGCCTGCGCCCGCGCCTCAAGCTGCTTCTGCGTCAGGCCCAGTTCGTTTGCCCAGCTCGTCCGTGGCCACCTGCAGCCGGGCTGTCGGTTTCTCGCAGATCCGCGGCCAGCTTGGCATTCTGCTGTTGCGCTTCCGTCAATTCGGCCTGCTCGGCGGTCAGCTTGCTGCCCAGCGTATAGCTCCAGATCAGTCCGCCGACGCCGGCCAGCAGTGCAACGGCGATCGCAGCTAACAGCGCGCCGGAGTAGGTTCGAGGGGCTTCGTCAATCTCACTCATTCATTTGCCTTTCGTGCTCCGGGGGCTTCTCTGTACCAGCCGCTCCGGGCTTGGGACGGCATCTTGTCCGGTTAGACGCCGTTCTGGGGGTAAATTGTCTCAATCCTTCCGGAAATCCTTGCAATTCGCCTTCTGGCCTGGGAGTCGCCTTCTCTGCCATCCAACGCATCCGGCGAAACTACAGGATAAATCGGTAGCGGCACCCCTCGCGCGCCGGAAGCAGCTTTCGCCCTGCTGTCCCTCGGTCCCTGCTTTCTGATCCCTGTTCCCTGATTCCTGTTCCCTGCCTTTTCGTCCCGCCCTTCCGTGACAAGGACAGAATCGCTAAGCTATAAACATCTTTACTGCACTTTTTGGCGCTGCGGCTCGCTCAGCGAGGTCGGAACTCTATCGCAACGGGCAAATCGCATCCTACAGAAGAGGAGATGCAAAAGATTATGGCGACTGCTGTCGCAGGGAAGGGTCTGGAAGGAATTGTCGCCGCGAACTCCGGCATCTGCTGGATCGACGGAGAAGCGGGCGTCCTCTCCTACCGCGGCATCGACATCCACGAGCTGGCCGAGCACTCGACCTTCGAGGAGACCACCTACCTGCTCTGGAACGGCATCCTGCCCAACGCAGCTTCGCCCTGCGCGAATTCTCCACGCAGCTCGCCCTGGCCCGCTCCCTCGACCAGCGCATCATCGACATGCTGCGCAGCCTTTCCCACCGCCGCCACGCCCATGGAAGTGCTGCGCACCGCGGTCTCGGCGCTCAGCTTCTACGACGCCGACGAGAAAGACAACTCCCACGACGCCAACGTGCGCAAGGCCTACAACCTCACCGCGCAGATCGCCATGATCGTGGCCATCTACGACCGCATCCGCAAGGGCAAGGAAATCGTTCCGCCCGACCGCTCGCTCTCCCACGCCGCCAACTTCCTCTGGATGCTCAACGGCGACAAGCCCTCCGAAACCGCCACCCGCACCCTGGACATCGCCCTCATCCTCCACGCCGACCACGAGCTGAACGCCTCCACCTTTGCCGCCCGCGTCATCGCCGCCACCCTCTCCGACATTCACTCCGCCATCACCGGCGCCATCGGCGCGCTCAAGGGCCCGCTGCACGGCGGCGCCAACGAAGGCGTCATGCGCCTGCTGCTCACTCATCGACAAGGAAGGCGCCGACCCGGTCGAGTACGTGAAGAACATGCTCGCCGCCAAGCAAAAGATCTCCGGCTTCGGCCATCGCGTCTACAAGACCGAAGACCCCCGCGCCACCCACCTGCGCAAAATGAGCGAGCAGCTCGGCAAGGACTCCGGCAATCCCAAGTGGTACGACATGTCCCGCGCCATCGAGCTCTACATCAACGCAGAAAAGAAGCTCAACGCCAACGTCGACTTCTACTCCGCCTCCACCTACGCCACGCTCGGCATCGACATCGACCTCTACACGCCCATCTTCGCCGTCAGCCGCATCGCCGGCTGGGCCGCCCACGTCATCGAGCAGCTCGACGACAACCGCCTCATCCGCCCCCGCGCCGAATACATCGGCCCGCCCTACCCCACCCACTGGATCCCCGTCGAAGAGCGCCTGTAAGAACCCGACCGAAGAGCGACTGAAGAAAAAATCCCGTGCCCCATCCTTTCGCAGCGTTTCGCGAAAGGGTGGGAAAGCACGAACCCCAACCAAACTCGGATATCCTGAGCACCAAAAATCGGCTGTCACCCTGAGCGATTAGAATCGGCTGTCATCCTGAGCGAGTCCCGGCACGCCGGGACGAGTCGAAGGACCTGCATTTGCCTTTGCTTTTGCTTTTCGCGGCCTCACCCAGCCACGACATGGGGTGCCCCACATCTCGATTTTGAGATGTGGGGAAGCACGAACCCCAACCAAACTCGGAAATCCTGAGCAACAAGAATCGGCTGTCATCCTGAGCGAGTCCCGGCGCGCCGGGACGAGTCGAAGGACCTGCATTTGCCTTTGCTTTTGCTTTTCGCGGCCTCACCCAGCCACGACATGGGGTGCCCCACATCTCGATTTTGAGATGGGTGAAAGCACAAATCTCAACCCACCCGTCCCAACTCAGCACGAAACTGGGTGCCCCGGGTCCGGATTTTCGGACCCGGGAAAGCACGAGCCCAAACAGGTCTTGTATCAGGGCGCGAGTTCACTCGCGCCGAAAACGCCGCAAAGAGAGTGCGGAGCTTTAGCCCCTTCGGAAAATCCCCCGACTTCCCGCGCTACTCCTTTATGCCCTCTTTGCGGAAAAGGTGGGAGACTGTTTCCGCATCCTAATATCCGGAGGTCTCCGCAAATGAAAACCACAACTCTGTATTTAGCCCTCGCCATCGCCGCCTTCGCCATCGCCGTCGCGCCTTCCCACGCGCAGCAACTCGACCCCGTAAAAGGCCCGATGTCGCTCCAGGCGCCCGGCCCGTTTTACGAAGGCTCGAAAGGCGACGGCCCGTATACCTATTCCATCAAGTCCGACTTCGCGCGCGTCCAGTCGTTCAGCTACGCCGACGGCGAGACCCTCAAGGGCAAACCCGAATGGACGACTGCACCAGCCGCGGACGCGCAGACCGCCGCTGACAGCAACTCGCCGCAGCAAAATCTGGCCGCCGCGTGGGATCTGGTCTACGGCCCGGGCTACTATGCCTCGAACATTGCAGGCAAGAAAATCCTCCACGGAACCTTCACCGGCGATAAGGGAACCACGCTTCAGGTGCAATCGCTCGACAACTTCGTAGCAGTAGGCGAAGACAATCGCGGCAATCTGTACAAAATCGTCTGGTAGGACCCAGACCTGTCATCCTGAGCGAGTCCCGGCCTGCCGGGACGAGTCGAAGGACCTGCAGTTGTATTTCAACGAAGCCTGGCTACGCCACTCCATCCAGCGCCTGACGAATCCCCCTCGAACGGGTTTTACATCAGGGCTTGGCTGGTAGGTCGGGGATTCGTCCCCGGCAGTTGCAAACCACTTACCTACTTTTTCACCACTTCAACGCGCCGGTTCTGCGAGCGACCCAGCTCGGTGTCGTTGCTGCTCACCGGATGGCTCGCGCCAAACCCCTGAGTCGTCAGCCTGCTCGCATCCACGCCTGCCGCCACCAGGTACGCCTTCACTGAGAGTGCGCGCTTCTCTGAGAGAGCCTGGTTATGCGCGTCCCCGCCCACGTTGTCTGTGTATCCTTCGATCCCGAAGTTCCACGTCGGCTGCGTGCGAGCCGCAGCGATCAGCGCATCCAAAGTCGGCTTCGATTCGGCTTTCAGGTGGTCGGAGTCGGTGTCGAACAGAATCCCATAAAGCCGCGCACGCCCTTCAGTCTGCAACTGCTCCACTACGCCGTTCCCACTCCCAGGCTTCCAATACGGGCACGAGCCAACAACCTTCCCAATGCGCTTGCCGCGCCAACCCCCTGAGGGCGCGCCATTGTTGCCTTCAGACCACCAGTACCCGGTAAAGGACTGCCCGTCGTCAGAGAAGATCAGCATGGCCGGCCCGCCATGTCGAGGCCCCGGAATATCACCTTCAGTCCACGTGAACCGCAGCACCCTGCCTTCAAATCCGCCGTTCTCGATCAGGCCGTTGTTGTATTCATAACAACCGTTCACAGCCGCGCCGGTTTGCTGCATATGGAAGTTTCCATACGAGGAAGAGAACATACCGGAGTTATCAGGCAGCGGCCGTTTCTCCAGGGGCTTGCCGTAAGCATAGACATCCATGATCTCCATGTACTTTGCATCGCCCCAGTTGTTCAGAACGGTCAGCCGCAGATACCGCCCCGTCGCCTGCGTCTTCAGCACGAACTTCTGGTAGTCTCTGGTCTGCGCCAAAGACGGCGTGGCGATCACGGTGAATCCTCCGTCCGCGCGATCGGAGATCTCGACCTTCACATCTTTGGCCCCGCGCCCGGGGTTCTCCACCTGGGCTGTATCGAAGCCCAGGCTGGTGATCGCGCTCTTTTCCGCCATCTCGAAAACGAAGACTTTGGGTGTCAGATCGCCTGATTGGGTGGCCCAGCCTGTGTTGGGCAACTCATCCAGCAGCGATTCCGGCGACCAGTTGCCGCTGTCGGAATAGGAAGGCGGCGCTTGCACAACCAGCGCACCCGCGCCCCACGAAAGCAGGTTCGACTCAGCCGGTCCGCCGCCGGACTGGGCGGAAAGCTTGGTCGGCAGCAGTGGGATCGCGCAAAGCAACGCAATCCAGGTGGAAGTCCTTGCTATTCTCATCGCATCCTCGCGAGCCACCGAGTTTATTGCACAGGATCGCTCTGGTCAAGACGCATTTTGTGCTTTTAGCCCTGCACGAAGAAGCCGCGATTCCCAGTTCCGCACGCGACGCAAGCCTTACGTCGTCGCCCCTCGGCGGCCCTCTCATCCGTTCATGCAATTGGGAGGAAGGCAGCTTCTCGTGATCTCTGCTGCCGCCGGAAAGAGGTGCGTGAGTAGAGAATTGCGTGATCTGATCTCTCGCAAGGCTGCCGGGAACCAGCCATCGCAGAGGCAGGGCTACACCAGCAGCGGGAGCTTCGATACCACGAGCGTCGGTCAGCCGGCGAGACGGTCGGTCTCCGACAGAGGTGGTCCCTCGTCGCGGTTGGGGCCTTTGGCTGCGCCGACATTCTCTGCGACGATCTGCGAATTCAACATGCGAGCAAAGTCGGTTTGAGACAAGCGATTACGGATTCCTTCTTCCCAGGAATCGCCCGTCCCGATAACTTCCTCGGGGAAAACTTCGTCCTGTTGCTCCGGAGCGCGCAGGGGAGCAACGGCTTCCGCGGCGGAAGCGGCTTCAGCCATTTCGGTGTGGGTTGAGACCGGTGCGGTCTCCGCCAGGCTGTCGAGGGCAGTGTCTGCTGTCGAGCCCTGGATTGGCTCGGGAGAGGGAGGCTGGTCCGGGACAGGCGCAGGAATGGAACCTAGATCCAAGGTCAAAAAGGCACGCTTGCGGGAGGGTGTTTTGACCGCAACAGCGTCGACCGGTACTTCGTCGGAATCGGCAGGGACGCGCGCATCGGCCTCGAACAGGCGGTAAATGGAAGTGCCCCTTGCTTCGGGTAAATCGAGCAGGTCATCGGACTCAGCGGAGGAATGGTAGCAGGCAAAGGCGAGTCCCAAGTAGAGCAAGCCGCAGAAAAAGCCGATGAGAGCGGAAGGCCACTGGGCCAACTGCGTGGGGAGCCGGGCCAGGCGCTCCAGATGCAGCGGATTCCCGGTGGCGCTGGCAGCGAATGGAGATGGCGCATCGGCCGCCGTTGCGGGTTGATTGACAGAGGCAGCATTGGCGGTCCCTGCGCGCTGAGCTGCCTGGCGCTGCTGTGCGATGACGTTCATGTCGCGAGTGAGCTGATCGCGCTCATAGTCGAGTTGCTCTTCAGAGGTTCCGGCGGCATTGAGGCCGGCAGTGGAAGGCCAGAAGAGAGCGAGTGCGTGTTGAATGGCATCCAGGTGGACTTGCCCGCCTGACGCCGAGTCTGATTGCGGGAACTCGTTGCGCAGATCATCTAGTTTCTGCTGGGCGTCGCGGACCTGGGACTCGAGGTACCTCTGGCGATCGCGTTCGGTCTGCAACGACGACTCTGGGTCGGCTCGTTGATCCGCGGCAGAAAGCAGAGCCTGCAATTCCCCCAAAGCGGTCACCAGCGACGGTCCGGCAGCAGGAACAGGTAGTGGGGCGGCGGCTGGCGACGCTTCAGCAGGAGGGGCATCTTGCGGAGCGGCGGCTGATGCGGGCGCGGCCGGAGCACGAGTGCTGGTGGTCGAAGGCGTCCATCCGGCAAGGGCTTTGGCCACCGCATTGGCAGTAGCGACGGCCTGGCCGGGATCGGGATCACGATAGCGTACCCAAAGAAACCCGGCGGACGGCTGGGTCAGCTCGATGCGGGTGCGAAACTCGCCGACGGCGTGCGCGGCGGAGGGCGCAGCGAGGTCGGCATGGAGAATGAGTGTGGCGACGAAAGAGTCGCTGAGTATGGACTGGCCGAGAACGACGGCGGGATGAGGAGTGCGCGCGACGCTGGAGTCCAACTGCTGTGCCGCTGCGAAGTCGAAAGAGAGCGAAGCGGCTGAGGCCAGTTGCGCCTCCCGATAGAGAAGAGAGGCATAGAGGCCACAGGCGGCGGCGGCAGCCACGACCACCGCGATGAGCTTATGACGCAGCGGAACGGTAGAGCGCACAAGGTCCTCGACTTCTATCGGAGGTCCAAGGCAAGTCAACTAGCAATTTGGCGCATGCTCCGGAGGTGTGTAATTCGTCGAGCGGCCACCCTCAGAGCAAAATCGGAGACCATCAGGAGCCCGGTTGGCGTAACTGAGGGCCTCAGGGGAGGACCTTATCCCTGCCTGGAGAAGATTCCTGAATTCCCTATCAATATACCGTGGCGTGCAGGCTTTTTCCATAAAGGCAGCAGCGGCGTCCTGTTGAAAACTGCGGCGGTTTCGTGTACTCGGATGCAACGCCATTTTCGGGGTTGCTTGCCGTTTGGCAGTCGTCCGCTCGCAACCCCGCAAAACCAGCCTTCGCGTAGGCCCTAATTCGGCGAAGGCCGATCGATGTGGTCGATGATCACGACAGGGATCGGTTGTTTTTTTGAGATGAATTTGAAGCCGGCCTTCTCCGCCGCCGCGATGAAGGCGCTCGCGCGCGCGTCCTCCGGACCATGACTGGGAGGTCCTTGGAAGGCGCTGGCCGGCATGCGAAGCGTGATGTCGTAGATGCCGGTCAACCCTGTCTCGTCGACGATTTGCTTTTCGCGAAACTTGCTCATCAGGGCGTAGAGAAACTGTGCGATGGTGACGCCGGAGAACTGGTACAGCATGTCGTCGCCGTCCTGGCGCGTCAAGATGTTGCCGCCAACGTTCAAGTTGGGATCGCTCGGCGTCGGGCGCGGGCCTTTGGGGTCGAGGGTGAGGGCGAGTACGGGGAACTCCTGCTTCTCAGCGCGCGCGACGAGTTGGAAGCGCTCGGCGAGGAGCTTGCGGACCATGACACGAGTCTGGTCTTCGCTCGGCTTGCCGGGAGCGTCGGGCACACCGGTCACGTCGTATGTGCTCTGCCCTATCCAGGAGGGACCTCCGACGACCTGCCGCCCGCGCATGTTGTATGCGATCTTGATCAGTTCGGTGGCCGAGATACCGTGTGCGATGAACGGCCGGCCGGTCAGGTTGTAGTCGAAGTTGTCTTTCGTCGGATCGGAGGGTTTGATCGTGGCGACTTCAAACGCGGGGTCGGCGTCGGCGGCCATGGGTGACAGCGGTCCGGGGCCTTCGCGTTTCCAGAGGGAGTTCGCCGTGGCGAGCGATAGAGTGAGCGGCATGGACTGATTGCCCTCCGTCCAGGTGCCGGCAATGGATTGGCCGTCGGCGCTGATCTTGCCGCGGTAGGTCAGGGTGTCGCCGTCCGCAAAGGCGACGTTGGGCGCGGAGAAGTTGACGGCAGTGAGCTGCACGGAGGAGCCGCGATCGATCAGTGTCATGCTGCCGTGGAAAGAGCCGTTGGGGTCTTTGTCGATGGTGAAGACAATGCGCAGGCCAGAGTCGCCGTTGGAGCCCTGGCCGGTGGCGACAAGAAGCAGCGAGCCCTGCCACGTGCCGAGGATGGTTTGGGCGTGCAGAGCTGCGGTGGTCAGAATGAATGCGGCCGCAAATGGGATCGCTCGTCTCATGAGACTCAACTTGTCGCGAAGCATGGCGGCCGCATCTAGAAAACCGGAATCGACCCTAGTAGTTCGACGGCAAATAGCCGCACTGAGCCGCTTGATGGTAGCTCGAAGGGCCGACGAAGCCCGCGTCCACGCATTGGGCGCCGGTATCGATTGCGTGCTGATTCTCATTGATGATCTGCGTGTACGAATCGACAATTTGCTGTGTGCTGGGTCCCATCCCTTGCCCTCCCGCGGGAGCCGACACGGGGGCAAGTATCTTTTGCGACCAACTAGGAGCAACCGTATAGCTCTTGAGGACTGCCACAACGATAGGCGCAGTCTGGGAGGCCACAGCCGTGGGCGCCGAACCAATCATCATTATGTTCTTGGAAATTTGGCTGGAGTCGCCCGGGAGCGAACAGAGAATGCCTAATGCATCGCCTAGAGCGGTGTTTCCACTGCTAATGCTCACAATAAACACGCCGCATTGGCCTAGAGCCGCCGGAACCTGGAGAAGGGCTCCATAAATGAACTTAATTTGAGGAGCCGGCTTTCCGCTCACCGCCGCAGTCTGCTCGAAAATCATGGTGAGCTTGTCACTCAGCTTTGCCGAACTGGGCATTGTCAGCGCAATGCCGCTGGGTTCCGTCTGTCCCGCTCGAAACGGACCGTTTTGCGCGACAATCAGCTGTCCGAGTGTGATATTTTCGCCCTGCGGTCCCGTCATGACAATCTCGCCGGCGCCACCGCCTTTGACTTGCCATCCGGCAGGCACACCGGCAGAGGCGCTTCCGTCCGGCAGAGTATAGGTCTGCAACTTGACTGGCGGCGGGGCCGGGGCCGCAGCCGGCTTCGCCTGCGCCGCAGCGGAGACAAAGGCTGGAACACCAGTGATGGCCAGGATCACCGGCACGGCGGCGATCCGCAGAAATTTCATGGCATCGCATATTTGCATGGTCAAAGTTCCTCATCCTTGATTTTTGGGTTCTTGCTTCGCGCAAGGCTCAAGCCACCGTGATTCTCTGCTCGTTTCTGCACCTGAGTTTGCGTAGGGTAGCATTCATCCGTGGCCGATGGCAATCATCTTTGCGCGCGAAAACCAAGAACATAAATTGCGCATGAAGACCGGGCAGTATCGATTCGTCCCGGCCGCGAGGCCCAGCCAGTCGCGCGTGTCCCAGTCCCACTTTCCCATCGCTCGAGATCCACTGCCGCTGCCCGTCGGGCCCGCGGTGATACAGGCTTTGGGTTGCGCGTTCCAGAACCTCCGGGGACACAAGTCCCCGGCGCGAAAACACTCCAACGATTCCACACATACGTTCGTGATCCTTGCTTTAATCCGGATTTTGTCCAGGCGGGAATGGCGTGCTTAGGGGAAGCGCCGTCGACCCTCGCGATTGATACCACCCCAACCCCAATGCAGGCAATGACTTTCATGCCCGCGCCGCGCCCCCTCCGTGGTCAATCGGTTAGCCGGTCATGCAGGACTTGGTTATTTCTCGATGGTGTCTGCTTGGCTGACCCACGAACATCTCGGCGCGGAGCCCTTCAACTCAGGTTCTGGGGTCAATAAAAACGGGGAGTTGTTCATGTCAAATCGCGCCTTACACGTTTGCTTTTGAGCGCAGACCTGACCGGCGTACCATATGGAACAAACATGGCTCCGGACCAAAAATCAGAACCGCGTGAACTGCCCGCTCGCACCATTCCAGTTCCTGGCACGGTCAGCCCCCAAATGCAGAACCTGATCGCAGCGCCGCTGAATCCGGCGTGGAACGCGATTCCAAAAACGGCGGATGAATGGAAAGCGCGAGTCAATGCCAATGCTGCCGCTGCGTTGCAAGCGCTGCCGGCGCTGCGCCAGGAACTGCACGTCAAGGTGGAGCCGCTGTCGATCGATGGCGTGAAGGCCTATATGGTCACGCCGGAGAATATCCCGCCGGAGAACCGTCAACCGGCTGCTCGTCCATGTGCATGGCGGTTGTTACGTGCACTTCCCCGGCGAGGCAGGGACCCGTGAGGCGATCTTGATGGCTGGATTCGGGCGATTCAGGATCATTTCGGTCGACTATCGCATGCCGCCGGATCACCCTTATCCGGCAGCGCTCGATGACGCCATGACAGTTTGGAAGGCCGCCGTAAAAATGGCGAACCCCAGGAATATGGCGATCTTTGGCTCCTCTGCTGGCGGTGCGTTGACGCTGTCCATGGTTCTGCGCGCCAGGAAAGACAATCTCCCGCTGCCCGCCGCCATCGCGCCGGGCACGCCGATGTCAGATCTTACCAACGCCGGCGACAGCTTCCGCACCAACGCGATGCTCGATAACGTCCTGGTGGCGCCTGACGCCGCATGCGACGCGGGTGCTCGCATCTATGCGAACGGGCACGATCTCAAAGATCCGATGCTCTCGCCGGTATATGGTGACCTGCGTGGATTTCCACCAACGATTCTCACTACAGGGACCCGCGATCTCCTGTTAAGCAGCACCGTCCGCGTGCATCGCAAGTTGCGACAAGCTAGTGTGGAAGCGGTCCTACAGGTCTATGAAGCGCAGTCTCACGCTCAGTTTATGTTCGACGCAAGCGCACCCGAAACCAAAGAGGCGTTTGCGGAAATCGCCCAGTTCTTTGACAAGCATCTCGGAAGATAGGTTCGACACAAAACTGCGGAAGCGCGAGCAACAAGCGCACGATCTCGCCCCCATCACTCGTCTTGTATCAGGGCTTGACTCCAGCAACGCTCTTCTTCTCCGCCTGCATCGCCCGGCGAGCGCGCACCAGGCGGCCCTTGGCAGCGGCGCTATTCTCCTCGATTCGCCAGGCCCGATGATAGTTAGCCTCTGCTGCCGCGTAATTGCCCTCGTGCATCTGTTGGTTGGCCAAATCGAAATACTTCTGCGCGGAACGTGTCATAGCTCCACGGTACGCAGGCACCAAGGTCATTCGGCGAGTCGATGTCGACGTCGGAGCCTTCGAGAACTTCGCGGCACGCGACCCGCCGCTTGACCTCGACGCAACATGTGCAGGACCTCCGCGCGATGCACGTTCCGGCGTCGTCATCCGGTGCGTAGCAGTAATCGCCGGTGCGACCTTCGCCGGTGCCGGCTCGACCGCAGCGTCCGGGCCATCGCCGGCCTGGGGAGCCACGTCAGGCACTGGGTCGGGATTTTCGGCGACGGGAGTTGGTTCGGGCGCAGAGGGAGGATCCGGCGTGTTGATCTGCGGGGGCGAACTGTGCGCTGGGACTCCAGATACGGCCCCGACTCGATGAAATGCGAAGATGAAAAACGCACACAGCGAAAGCGCGCCGATCGCGGCCGCATACCTGAAAATCGCAATTCTCGACACGCGAGAGGTAGACTCTTCCGGCTCGGACGATTCAAGATTCGACGCCACAGGATTCGACCGTGCAAATCTCAACCAGGAGGCTTTCGGCGCAAATAAACGGTCCAGCGCACTCTTGGGCGCAACTTCCGCGCAATCGATTTCAGCGCCTTCCTCTTCCGCATCTTCCCATCGCACCGCCAGCGGCACATCGGCCTCTATGGCAGTCGCTGCTGCCATGGAAATTACCGGCGGCGCGACATATGGTTCGGCCGTTTGCTCAATCAGCTCCTCTTTCACCGCCGGCGAAGCATCAGTTTCCGCGGTCAGCGTAGCGCCGATCTCGATCTCCGGAGGCACAAAGTTCTCAACTAAGCCGATCTCCAGCGTTGGCTCGAAATCATCCGAAACCACCGCCCCGTGCTGGCGAAAAAGATCGTTGATCAGCGTTATCTGGCGTGGGTTCAACAGGGGAAGTGAGAGCTGTCGAAAATTGCGGAAGGTCCAAAGCAGATAAACGCGTTGCCAGAAGGAGGGCTCAACGGCAACCAATCCTTGCTGCGTTTGGAACAGCAGGAAGCCAGATTCAAGCTTGTTCAGAAGCACAAATTGCCCCCGTGACCCCGGATGCAGCCCACATGACACAGAGATCCAATCGCAACCTGGAGAAGACAGACCCACGGTTCACGATGGCCCAACAGCCTTCGCAAGCGTGCTGCAAAGAGTTTTCACGGCTGTGCCCTGCCGCATCCTACCGCCAGATCGCAAGAAAACGGCCAAGGGGGAATTGGCATCGCTTTCCAACGCCCAAATCGGCTTCCCCATTTAGACCCCTTATCCAGATCAAAGTTGCGCCACAGGTTTCCATGCCGGATTTCGCTGTCATTCGATCCAATGCAAAAAATCGCGAGCCCGGGTAACTGATGTATATTGACCGCGGTCCGGAAAACAAAAAGTAAGTTCCGGCCGACAGGAGCAAGTCCATGAAGTTAGTTCGCCGCATCGTTCACGCTTTCGGGCTCATCGTCCTGGTCGCCATCGCGACGACCGATTTGGCCGCGCAAAGCGCATCAGTGCCCACCATGACGCTCCTGGTCGATGAGACACAGGCCTCTCGGCGGATTGCCTTTGTGCATGAGGAAATTCGCGTGCAGCCAGGGCCGCTTGAGCTCTTGTATCCGCGCTGGATTCCAGGCGAACACGGACCGACCGGCCCCATTGAAAATTTTGCTGCGCTCCGAGTGCGTTCCGGAGCGGTAACGCTTCCCTGGACGCGCGACCCTGAAGACATCAACACCATCAGAATCGAAGTGCCGCCCAACACAAATACAATCACGGTTGATTTCGACGCGTTGCTGGAGAACACAATCTCCGATCGTCAACTTCTGCTTGCCTGGAATACGGTCATTCTTTACCCGCGAGGAATCGATAAACGCGAGCTGATGATTGCGCCTTCCATTCTTCTCCCGCCCAACTGGAAACAAGGCAGCTCCCTGCTTGTCGCCAATCAAGCCGGCGGGCGAGTGACGTTTGCGGTCACGTCGCTCGAGCGTTTGATTGACTCCTCGGTGCTCGCGGGCGAGTTCTTCCGAGCGGTGCCACTGGCGTCGCAATGGCCGGCGGAACTCGACATCACCGCGGATAGCCAGTCTGCCCTCGATAAGTCGGACGACGCCCACGCTTTCGCTCTCTTCGGCAAGCTGATCGATCAGGACCAGGCCATGTACGGCTTCCGCCACTGGCAAACCATGCACCTGCTTATCTCGCAAAGTGATGCGCGTCCCTTCGACGGATTGGAGCATGAGGATTCTCCCTACGACGCCATCGGAGACGCCGGCCTTTCGAAGGCAGATGTATTGAAGGTATTTGGATGGCCGCTGCTCGCGCACGAGCAATCGCACTCGTGGAACGGCAAGTACCGGCGTCCGGCAGAGTTGTATTCCAAGCCCGACTATCAGGGCCCTGAACGGACCACCATGCTGTGGGTGTATGAGGGTCTGAACGAATACATTGGGATGCTCCTCGCCACGCGCGCCGGCTTCAACGACGCTGCCTACATGCGCGATTTCCTTGGGACCGCCGCTTCAGGCTTTGCCCTTGAGCCGGGGCGCGGCACGTCCCCGCTTGTTGATACTGCAACGGAGAATTGGGTAATTCGGAGCGCTCTCGGGGGTTGGAGTTCGCTGCGGCGCCGCCAGGATTACTACGATGAGGGTGCGCTCATGTGGCTTCGCGCCGACACCTTGATTCGCGAACAATCTCACGACCGCGTAACCCTCGACGACTTTCTGCGCAGCTTCTTTGGTCAGCAGGACACCGGGCCGATTGTCGTCCCCTATACCCGCGCCGACGTGGAAGCTGCGCTTAACAAAGTATGGCTGTATGACTGGCACGCCTTCTTCGAGAAGTATGTTTACCAGGTGAATAGTCTGCCGCCGACGGAGGGCCTTGAAGCCGCGGGTTGGCGGCTGGTCTATAACTCCACGCCGAATGAAAAAACGTTTTGGTCCGACCTTCCCGGGGCTCCCTCCTACCTTGCATGGGCGTCAATCGGAATGGTCCTGCAAAGAGATGGCAGGATCTCAGACGTTTTGCCTGGGTCGCCTGCCTACGATGCCGGATTGGGACCGAACATGGCGATCATGGCAGTGGATGGAAATGTGTTTTCTCCGGACCGGCTGGACGAATCCATCGCACACCCGCGCAATGGCAAGATAACGTTGATCGTTCGCAACTTTGCCACGGTAGAGACCCGCGAAATTCTGTACGCCGGCGGCGTGCGCTATCCACACCTGGAACGAATCCCCGGAACCCACGATTACCTGACCGAGATCCTGAAGCCTCGCTAGGTGCAATGTTGGCGGGTAAACCCTCACCAAACTCAGTCATCCTGAGCGAGTCCCGGCGTGCCGGGACGAGTCGAAGGACCTGCATTTTGGGATCTTCGCATGTGTCAACGAACTTCCGAGGCACTTCACCGGC
The DNA here is from genome assembly GCA_963713675.1 of uncultured Acidobacteriota bacterium. Lineage (GTDB taxonomy): Bacteria > Acidobacteriota > Terriglobia > Terriglobales > Acidobacteriaceae > Telmatobacter. Next base: position 132,889 of record CAVQMV010000030.1, on the reverse strand, counting down.
ATCAAGCAGGATCTCTCACCGTGCGGATCAACCAGTCGATCGCGGCTCGCTCATCGTCGATCTCAATCCGCAAGGGAACGGTCAGAATCGGCAGCGACGCCGTCATCGCGCCCAAACGCACAAGATCCTTTTCCGTCGTCACCAGCACCGCGGCACCGGCCTTTTGTGCCGCCAACGTCACCCGCTCCAGGTCGCCGGCCGTGTAGCGATGATGGTCTGGAAAGGCAAACCGTGCCGCCAGACGTAATCCGGCCGCTTCCAACCCGCGGAAAAACTGATCCGGCCGCGCGATCCCGCAGAAAGCGACAACGGGCCCATCAACTTGCGGTACGTCCATGCGCCGCCGCACACGCCACACCGTTCCCTTCCAGCCCCGGGACTTCACCCAATCCGCAACTTCGGGTTCGTCCGCCGGCATGGCAAAAACATCCGCCCGCTCCGCCGCACGCAATGCCTCGCGCAAATTGCCCGCCGGCAATAAATGGTCGCTGAGATCCTCGGAACTCAGAAGCAAAATATCCACGTCGCGTGCAAGCTGCCGATGTTGAAACCCATCATCGAGCAAATGCAAACCAGAACCTGAAAGCGCGGAGCGCCGCTCGGCCAGCAGTCCTGCCTCATACCGCTCAGCAGCCACATAAACCGGCACCCGCGTTTCGCGCGCAATCACCAGCGGCTCGTCGCCGAATTCCTCCGCTGTCCCACCAATCTCAACCAAAAGAGGAAGCGCGGAGCGCCTCCGGCCGTAGCCGCGCGAAAGCACATCCACCTGCACGTCGCGCGCCGCGAGCGCCTTCGCCAGCGCAATCACCAGCGGCGTCTTTCCCGCGCCGCCCGCCGAAAGATTGCCTACGCTCACCACCGGCCAGCGCAACCGCCGCACCGGCTTCAGCCCCATGCGCAACTGCGCCTCGCGCAGCGCAAGAGCCAGCCGGTAACCCGGCACCAGCGGCCAAAGCCATGGACGTGCGGCGCGCGTCATGCCTTGCGCTCCTTCAGCACTTCTCTCAGCGCCGCCACGCACCGATCCGTCGCGCCCGCCTGCTGCTCGAAAACTTCTCTCGCCCGCGCCCCCATCGCTTCCGCCGCCGTCCGGTCGCTCAGCAAAGCAATCAGCGCTGCGGCCAGACCTTCCTTCGCGGCGATGCGCAACGCATCGTGCGCGCGCAGGCTGTCGGTGATCGCGACGAAATTCGCGTAGTGCGGCCCCATCACAATCGGCACGCCGAACTGCGCCGGCTCCAGCGGATTGTGCCCGCCCGCCGCAACCAGGCTGCCGCCCACAAACGCCACGCTGGCCAGCGAGTACACCGAAGCCAGTTCGCCAATCGTATCCAGCAGCACGATCTCGCCGGGCCGCAGCGCCTCTGACAGATCCATTTCGACCGCCGCGTCCATGCGATTCCCGGACTTCTCCAGCAGCGCCGCCACCGCCGCAAACCGCTCCGGATGCCGCGGCGCCAGCACCATCGCCAACTGCGGATCAGCCGCCAGCAGCCGCGGCCACGCTTCCAGCAGCGCCGCCTCCTCGCCCTCAAGCGTGCTGCCCGCAACCACAAACCGCAGCCCCGCGGACTTCGCCTTCAACAGCCGCGTAGCCTCGGCCTCCTCCGCCGCGCGCACATCGAACTTCAAATTCCCCGCCACCGTAACCCGCTCCGCCGCGCAGCCAAGCGCGATCAGCCGCTCGGCATCGGTCTCGCTCTGCGCCAGCACCGCACTCAGCCGTCCCAGCAGCGGCCTCCACAAGCGCCGCAGCATGTTGTAGCGCGGCCACGAGCGATCGGAGATGCGCGCATTCACCACCGCCACCGGAATTCCGCGGCGAAAGCATCCGTTCAGCAGGTTCGGCCAGAACTCCGTCTCCGCCAGCACCAGCATGCTGCGGCTTCAGCGCGTTCAGATACGCGCGCACCGCCCAAGGCAGGTCGAGCGGGCAATAAAACACCCGATTCGCTCCGAACCGCTCCCGCGCCAGCGCCTGCCCCGTCCGCGTCGTGGTCGAAATCGCCACCAAATACTCCGGCAGCCCCGCATCCAGCGCCTTCACCAGCCGCGTCACCGCCAGCACCTCGCCCACGCTCACAGCATGAAGCCAGATCAGCGGCCGTCCGCCCGCTCCCGAGCCAGCAACCATCCGCTTCGGAACGCGTCCCAGCCGCTCCCGCAGTCCTTCCCGGTATTTCTGGGTCGTCGCCATGCGCCAAAGCCACCACGGCGCACCAGCCACAAGCGCCGCGAGCAACGCCACGTTATAGAAAAACAATGTCATGCGGTACCGATTCGCTCTTCCGCCGGTCTAACTCTGGAGAGCCTAATCTGATTCGTGGGGTGGTTCACCCTAGAATGATACAGTCGAGCACGATGAGAACTTCTGCCGCAATTCTTCCCTTAACCCTTGGGCTGGCGGCGATCTGTCTCGCCGCCGACCACACTCCGCCCCCGGTGCAGCCCGCCACTTCCTTTCCGGCGGTCGAAGTCCACTCCGACGAGCACGTCGCCATCGCCGTCGAGCCCTACGACACCAGGGAAAAAGAGTCCATCTTCCGCGTCGACTACATCGACCACGGTGTCATGCCCGTGCGGCTCATCGTCACCAACCTGGGCGACAAGCCCATCTCGCTGCGCGATGCGCGCATTCTCTTTGAAACCGCCGACGGCGACCGCATCCAGGCCGCCGAGCCCGAAGATGTGGAGCGACTGATGACGCGCAAGGAGCGCCAGGGCAGCAAAATTCCCCTGCCCGGGCCCCTGCCGCCCATCCACACCAAACCCAAAGGCAGCAACACCGAGATCGAGCAGGACTTCAACACCTTCGAGTACTCGGCCCTTGCCATTGAGCCGCACACCACGCGCGCCGGATTCCTCTTTTACGACGTCTCGGGTCTCAGCCATCCCCTCGCCGGCGCCAGGCTCTACGTGCGCTCCATCCGCGATGCCGAGGGCAACGAGCTCTTCTACTTCGAGATTCCCTTCGACAAATATCTGCAGTCGAAATCCGGCCAAATGAATTAATTCCTGATGTTGCCTCCACAGCCCTCGTGCTAGGATTTTCATGCGACCAGTTCCATAAGCAAAAAGACACCTGACACCGCGGAGGCGCCGCATGGCAAATGAGCCGGATTACGGAGTTGACGCGCCCCACGTGATCCTCAATCTATTCGCGGCCGGCATGGCCTGCGGGTTCCTCGCGCTCCTTTATCCCCGTTTCACCGTCAAGCAGGTCACACTCACTCTCTATCCTGGGTTCTTGTATTCGGCGGCTTTGTTCTTGCTTCCCGTCATTCTTATGCTGGTCTATTCCAAGGCGGGCAAGTTCCGGCATCGCGACCGAATTCTTGCCAAAGTACCGTGGCGGGGAGACGAATCGGTACTGGACGTGGGCGCCGGACGCGGGCTCCTGCTGATCGGGGCGGCCAAACGCCTCACCACGGGTGAGGCCACGGGCATCGACATCTGGAACTCCGAAGATCTGTCGGGAAACTCGCCACAAGCGCTGATTCAGAACATTGTGATCGAGGGTGTGGGGAGAAAGGCTGACGTCAAAAGCGAGGATGCCCGCAAGATGAGTTTCCAGGATGGATCATTCGACGTCGTTCTCTCCAATCTCTGCCTGCACAACATTTACCAGCCGGAGGGCCGCGCTCAGGCCTGCCGCGAGATCGCCCGCGTGCTCAAGCCCGGCGGCGTCGCCGTCATCTCCGACTTCAAACACTTGCAGGAATATGCCACAGCGTTTGCGGCAAACGGCTTGACGGTGGAACTCTGTCCTCCCGACTGGGCAGGAACCTTTCCTCCGCTGCGTATCCTGGTGGCGCGGAAGGCCACGTGAGAACCGCTACTCGAAGTAAGTAGCCGTCGTCGTGTCCGTCTCCCAGATCGTGCAGTCCTTCACGCGCACGCGGCCCGCGGTCACATCGGTGAGATGCCGGTTGGTCTCGTCGTAGAAATATTTAGCCAGGTTCTCGGCCGAGGGGTTCAGCACCGTGAACGGCTCCAGGTCGTTCAGCATCTGGTGGTCGAGGCGGTCGATCACCGGCCGAAGCACCTGCTTCAGCAGCTTGAAGTCGAGCAGCAGCCCGGCTCCGTCCAGCTCGCCTCCCGCCAGCGTCACGCGGACCTTGTAGTTGTGGCCGTGCGGATTCTCGCACTTGCCCTTGTAGTTGCGCAAATAGTGGCCGGAGGAGAAATCTGCCTCCACGGTAACTTCAAACATTGCTGTCAGCTCAATCCTGCGCGGACCGCAGCCCGCACTCTTCTATTTTAATGAGCAAGGCGAGTCGATGCCGGCTGACTTGCCAATCCGAGGTTGCCCCATTCTAAGATTCGCTGCACCGCGGCGAATTTTAGGGTGGGATACCGCGAACCCGCGTTCAAGCCGGCTCTCCACCCTTATTTTTCGCGCCGTTTCTCCCGCCCCGAGCGGCGCGCCTCTTCGCTGCGCCGATCTACCTGCTCAAAAAGATTGCTCATTACCCCGATCAGCGCCGACCCAAGCGCCGCCAGCGCCAGAATCAACGCCACCGTGCGCCACAACGTGCCATTGGCCGGCAAACCCGGCTGAAAGTTCGACGGCACCAGCGCCATGCCCCCTGAGACAAGCGCGAAAAAACCGAGCGTGGCGGCGAGAATGTAGAAGTTGCGGGACATATGCGTGAAGAGTGGCGCTTCGTGGGCCTGTTCCGATTCTACGCGTGCGTGGCCTTAGCTCGTAAGCTCCGCAGTATTGATCACGGCCACTCCCGCCTCGGCAAACTGCCCCTCAATGGCCGCTGCAGAACCATCGAGATCGATGGCCCGGCATGCGTCGCGCAAAACCACAGCGGGAAAACCCAGCCGCCGCGCGTCGAGCGCCGAATAGCCCACGCAATAGTCATACGCGAGCCCCGCCAGAAAGACGCGCGTCAACCCGCGCTCGCGCAAGTAGCCTGCAAGGCCAGTTGGCGTGGTGCGGTCGTTCTCAAAGAATGCGGAATACGAGTCGACTTGCGGCCTGAACCCTTTACGCAGAATCAATTCGGCTTGCGGCAAATAGAGTCCGGCGTGAAACTCCGCGCCCAGCGTTCCCTGCACGCAATGCGCAGGCCACAACGTCTGCGCGCCGTATTCCAGTTCGATCGCTTCATAGGGCTTCTTGGCCGGCATGCGACGCCGCGAACGACGTGTGATTGGTCGGATGCCAGTCCTGCGTGAGAACGATGTGCGAGAAGCGCGATGCTACTCGAATGATCGGCGCAATCACCTCGTCGCCCTGGGGCACAGCCAGCGCGCCGCCGGGACAAAAGTCGTTTTGCACGTCGATGACGATCAGAACGTCGTCGGTTCGATTCGCATGGGGCCTCTAAACCGGGGCCCCAACGACAGGTCTTCGTCGCTGGGGTGGGCAGCAATCCGATTATGCCAGAAGCACTTCAATCCCATGGTCGCGGAGCAACGTGACGTACTCCGGGTCCAGTTCCGCATCGGAGACGACGGTGTGCGCGGCCGTCAGCGGCGCCACGGGAATCATGCCGCCGCGCCCGAACTTGGTATGGTCCGCCACGATGATCACGCGGCTCGCCACCTCGATCATCTTCTGCTCCGAGCCCACCACCAGGGTGTTGTTGTTGCTCAGCCCGGCCTCGGTCATGCCGCCGATGCCCATGATCACCGTGTCGGCGCGGATGGCGCCCAGCATCTGCTCGCAGAAGGGCCCCAGCATCACGCGCAGCCGCGGATCCAGATACCCGCCGGTCAGCGTCAGCTCGATGTTGCGCAGCGACTCCAGGCTCTCGGCAATGGGCAGCGAGTTGGTCACAATGTGCAGCGACTTCGCGGCCAGTTCGCGCGCCACTGCGGCCACCGTCGAGCCGCCGTCGAGAATCACCGTCTGCCCATTTTCGATCAGGCCCGCGGTGAGCCTGGCAATCCGGCTCTTCTCGTCGCTCAGGCGCACGCTTTCCACTGCATAGTCAAAGGCGCGATTCGCCGGCGCCTGCACGCTCACCGCGCCGCCGTACACGCGCTTCAGCACGCCTTCCGCTTCCAGCATGTCCAGATCGCGGCGCACGCTGGATTCAGACGCGTCGAGTTCGCGGCCAAGAGTCTCCGAGTCGATGAAGTCCCGCGACTCGAGCATCTGGCGGATTCTCAGTTGCCGTTCAGCAGCCTTCATCGTCGGTCCGTCTTGCGCCCCGCTTTAGTTCCCCCGCGCGCCGCCCCGTCCCTGGTCCCTGCTTTTTCACTTCCCCATCGCATCCATCACCGCATCCGTCACCGACTTCACCAGCGATTCCAGATCGCTGTCAGTCGCTGTGGCGCTCCTGCCCGTGGGACCATCGCAGGGCGTCGGCGCGAGCGCAATCGAGCCCGGCACTTCGAGATCGGACAACTGGCACTCCTTCATCCGCGACGTGTCGAAGCGAATATCGGGCAGGCCCAGCTTCTTCTTGATGGCCAGCAGATCGTCGCCTTGCTTCTCGGAGATTTGCGAAATGGGGACGCCCAGTTGCGAGGCGATCATCAGCGTCCAGCAATACGTCTCCAGCACTTCGGCGTACCACTCGGCGTGCGTCACCGTGTCGGCCCAGCACACGATGCCGTGATTCGACAGCAGCACCGTGTTGTGCGTCTTCACGTATGGCAGAACCGTTTCGGCAAACGCTTTTGTGCCCGGCGTTTCATAGGGCGAAACCGCAACCTTGCCGACGAAAACCTCGAACTCCGGAATAATCAGATTCGGCGGCACGCGTCCCGTGATCGCGTAAGCCGTCGCGTGCGGCGGATGGCAGTGCACCACCGCCTTCGCTTCCGGCACGGCCTTGTAAATCTCCAGGTGCAGCAGCAGTTCGCTGGTGCGCGCCTTCGAGCCCGCAATCTGCACGCCTTCCAGATCCGTCAGCCCAATATCGTCGGGCGTCAGATCGTACTTGCTCACCAGCGTCGGCGTGCAGAGCACTTCGTTGGGCCCGATGCGATACGAAATATTGCCGCCGTTGCCGTCGACAAACTGGCGCATCCACAGCTTGCGGCCCACCGCGCAAATTTCTTTCTTGATGGCCTCGGCCTCGGGCGACGAAAACAGACGGCGATTGACCGCAGCCGGACCCGATGCCGTTGCCTGCGCCGCGGGCTGCGCAGCCTGTTGCGATCCGCCGGCCGACTTGCTCCGTCACCAACTCGATGCCGTGCTGCTGCAAAAAGTCGCGCGCCGAAGGCGTGACGACGCTGTTCGCGGCAACCACGATGCTCGTGGCTCCCGCCGCCACTGCGTCCTGCACATCGCGCATCGCAATCAGTCTGCGCTCGCCAAGATCGATGCTCTTTTCTCCGCTCTTCACTTCCCCACCTCGAAAAATCTCCGGAAAAATCTCTACGGCTTCACGTCTGACCGTGTCCACAATCAGCGCCAGATACGCATCCACCGGCACCGGCGTGGGCCAAAAAGGATTCGACGCTTCGCGTCCCTCGGTAAACGCCACCATCTGGCCCGTGGCCGCGCCCAGCTCGTCGACCGCGATCAGCGCCTTGCCTCCGCCCTGGCCGTTCTCCGCGCGCAGGTTCTCCATCGTCACCGGCTCCACAATCTTGAGCGTCCGCCCGTGATACGACTCCACGGCCGGCGTCAGCGTCAAGATGTCCGCGAACGATGCCCAGTCTCATGCCGCGCTCCCCGTGGTCGCCGGCTGTTGCATCGCGTCCACCAGACCCACCACCACCATGCGTGCCGGCGTGTTGTTGCCCAGCTTCAAGCGCGCAATGTCGCCATCGGTTGAAACCAGCACCGTCTCTCCGCGCGCCGCGCCCATCCAATCCACCACCACGTTCGGCTCTACTGCCGCGGTTCCATCGGCCTCCAGCCGGCGCGCAACCAGAAACCGGCATCCATCCAATGTCGGATGCTTCGCCGTTGCCACCACCGTGCCTTCAATCCGCGCCAAGAAACCCGTCCAGTCCTTGTCCTAAATAATCCGCAATGCGTCGCCGACGACCATCTGCCGTTCGCGCGTAAACGTGAGCGGCGTGGTAATTCCCTCGCCCGTCGGCGTCGCGATGGTGTGGCTGAAATATCCCGGCCCGCCCACGCCCAATGACGCCGGCGAGGCCGCGTTGTGAATAAACAACGTGGTATTCATCGCGCGCGCCATCCGCGTGGCCGTTTCCAGATTGTTGGTGTGAATGATGGCCGTGTGCCGGTAGCCGTGCTCGGCCCTCACCGAGGCGGCAATGGCCGCATCCGCATCCTTCACGCGCACGATGGGAACGAACGGCATCATCTGCTCTTCCTGAACAAACGCATGGTCCTCGCCGGTCTCGCCAAAGAGCAGATCCGTTCCCGCCGGCGCCTGCACGCCCGCAGCCTTCGCCAGCACGGCCACGTCCTTGCCGACCAGATCCTTTTTCACGTGCGCTCGTGCGCAGCCGCCTCCGCCGCCTTCAAACGTGAACGCAGCCTTGGTCAGCCGGTCGATCGCCGCCGCATCCAGTTGATACGCGCCCGCGCGCTTCATCGCCGCGATGAACGCATCGGCCACCGATGCCACCACGAACACTTCCTTTTCGCCGATGCACAGCAGATTGTTGTCGAACGCCGCGCCGTCGATGATGCATCGCGCCGCGCGATCCAGATCCGCCGTCTCGTCCACCACCACCGGCGGATTTCCCGGACCGCCCGCAATCACGCGCTTGCCCGACAGTGCCGCAGCCTTCGCCACCGCCGCTCCGCCCGTGCAGCACAGCAGCGCCACCTTGGGATGATGGAAGATCTGTTCGGCAGCCTCAATCGTCGGCTCGACAGTCGTCGTAAACACGTTCGCCACGCCCAGCTCGCGCTCGATCTCGCGGTTCCACAGTTGCAGCGCGTACTTCGCCACATTCGCGCCCGAGGGATGCGGCCCGAACACCGCCGTGTTCCCCGCGGCCACAATATTGATGGCGTTCGAAGCCATGGTCGGCACCGAATGCGTTACCGGCAGCATCATGCCGATCACGCCCCACGGCGCGTGCTCGATAATGCACAGACCGGTGGTGTTGCTGCGCGCCTCGGTGTGCAGTGCGTCCACGCCCAGCACAAACTGCATATTGGTCAGCTTCAGAATCTTGTGGTCGAGCCGGCCGACCTTGGTCTCCTCGAGCTCCATCTTGCCCAGCTCTTCGCGCCGGTCGTTGCAGATGCGGCAAATAATGTCGATGATGCGCTTGCGGTCTTCTAGCGGCATCGCCGCCACTTTTTTCTGCGCCTCGTAAGCCGCGTTCACCGCCTCGTCCACGGTGGCAAAGACGCCGTCGCGCGCCGCCGTTGTTCGCGGTGCAGTCGCCTGCGCAGCGGGCGCCGTCTGCATCTGCATGCGCAGCCGCGCCACCACTTCCTTCGCGATCTCCGCAATCACCTGCGGCGAAACTTGCTGTTGCGTCTGCATTGAAACTCTCCAAATCTCCAGCTACGGTTTTGCAACCGTCGCGCCGCCCACTTCAATCGTGTCCACAATGCCCACGATCACGGCATCCACGGGCGCATCCTTGGTCGTGGGCGTCAGGCGCGCGGAACTGCCCTGCGTAAACAGCACGCACTCGCCCACGCCGGCTCCCACGCCATCCACCGCCACCACGGAGCTGCCCGAAATCTGCAGCTTGCCTTCCTTGTTGATGTAGGGCTGGACCAGCAGCAGCTTCATGCCGCGGAACTTCGCGATCTTCTGCGTGGAAACCACGTTGCCGATGACTTTCGCTATGAACATTGCGAACCTCTTTGGTAGCCGCACATCTTCTGGGGCCAAAGCCCCATGCATGATGGGCCAACCCTTGCGGCACGGCGAATGCCGTGCCCTTTCGAAAACCCTGAACTCTTACTTCTGCAGTACGATGCCCAGCGAATCGTGCGGACGCGCGATCACATGCACGCTCTGCACTTCGCCGGCCGCGCGCGCCGCTGCCGCGCCCGCGTCCACTGCCGCGCGCACGCTGCCCACGTCGCCTGTCACGTACACCGAGCACAGGCCGCTGCCCACTTTGTTCCAGCCCACAAATTTCACGCTGGCCGCTTTCAGCATCGCGTCCGTCGCCTGCACCAGGGCCACCAGGCCCTTGGTTTCGATCATTCCAAGTGCTTCACTCGCCATTGCGATCTCCCTTTTCTGTGCCTACTTCAACATGCTCTCGACCAGCGCATCGTGCGGCCGCGCAATCACGTGCGACGACACCAGCTCGCCCACCACCTTGGCCGCGGTCGCGCCGGCATCTACCGCCGCGCGCACGCTGCCCACGTCGCCGCGCACGATGGCCGTCACGTAGCCGCCGCCGATCTGCACCGTCTTCACCAGCTCCACGCTCGCGGCCTTCACCATGGCGTCGCTGGCTTCCACCAGTCCCACCATGCCCCTGGTTTCAATCAATCCGATTGCCTGACTCATCTCGTCTCCTCGAAGTGCAGCTTCTACTTCTTCGCTGCGGTTTTGTTGCCCTGCACGAAAGACGGCAGCTCGTCGTGAGGCCGTGAGATCACTTGCACGCTCACCACCTCGCCGATCCTCGATGCCGCTTCCGCGCCCGCGTCCGTAGCCGCCTTTACCGCCGCCACGTCCCCTTCCACAAAGGCGGTCACCAGACCCGAACCTACGGTCTGCCAGCCGGCGAACGTCACGTTTGCTGACTTGAGCATGGCGTCGGTCGCCTCGAACAGCGCAACCAGGCCTTTTGTCTCCACCATTCCCAGCGCTTGTTTCATCGCTTCCTCTCTTCTTCTGTAGCGTTACTACCCTTTTGCGTCCTACTTGAAAATCTCCACGTCTTTGGTCAAATGCAAACCGCAGGCGTTGGCTTCGTCCGTATCCATGTGCACGTTCAGCTTCGACGTCGGATCGATGCGCACATGCACGTTGTTGAATGTCACTCCCGAAGGCCCGCCCACGCGCAGCTTCATCATGTCGCCCTTCTTCACGCCAAAGTACGCGGCCTCTTTGGGACTCATGTGCGCGTGGATAGCGGCGCGGATCACGCCCTCTTTCAGCTCCACCACGCCCTTGGGTCCCGACAATCACCGCGCCCGGCGTGCCTTTGATGTCGCCCGAAAGCCGCACCGGCAGATCGTTGAAGCCCAGCATGATCGCGTCGGTAAACGCCAGCTCCACCTGCGACTGTTTGCGCATGGGTCCCAGGATGCGCAGGTTCGAGATGATGCGGCTGCGCGGTCCCACGATCGTCACCATCTCCTTGGCCGCAAAGTTGCCTTCCTGAAACAGCGGCCGGTCGAAGGTCAGCTCTGTGCCCGGGCCGAACAGCACGTCCATATCCTCGCGGCACACGTGCATGTGGCGCGACGACGCCTGCACCACCAGTTCCGGCGCCTTGCTACCGCTGTCGCGCCCCAGGTACTCGAGCGCCACTTGGCGCACGATCCGCTCCACCGTCGCCCTGTCGATTACCGAATTTCCTGCGCTTGCCATAACTGTTCCTGTGTTGCCTTGTGTTGCGGTTACTCCATCCTTTTCGTCCGCCACGGCGGAAAAAGGGTGGGAGACTTCAGCTTCATCGAGCTACTGCAATCTGATCTCTGTTCCCTGATCCCTGTTCCCTGCTTTTCATCACCACGCCAACGGTCTCTCTCGCCAAAATCGCTTCTTCGTTGGCCGGAATCACCAGAACTTTCACCATCGAGCGCATCGTCGAAATCTCGCCTTCGCCCTTCATCTCCGCGTTTTTCTCTTCATCCAGCTCGACGCCGAAGGGCACCAGTCCCTTGAGCACTGCAGCGCGAATCGCCACGCTGTTCTCACCAATGCCGCCGGAGAACGTGATCACGTCCAGCCCGCCCATCTCCAGCAGGAACGCGCCAACGTAATGCCGGATCGCCCGCACAAATACATCCAGCGCCAGCCGTGCCCGCGCACTGCCCTTGGCCGCAGCCTCTTCCAGATCGCGCAAATCCCCGCTCGTTCCGCTGATCCCCGCCAGCCCCGACTGGCTGCCCAGCAGCTTGGCCATCTCGTCCGGCCCCAGCCCAAGCTTCTTCATCATGTGCAGCACGGCAAACACGTCGATGTCGCCCACGCGGTTGTTCTGCGGCAGCCCCGACTGCGGCGATGCGCCCATGCTCATGTCCACGGCCACGCCTTTTTTGAACGCAGCCACGCTCGAGCTCCCGCCCAGGTGGCAGGAAATGTGGCGCAGATCCTTACGTCCCAAGAACGCCGTGGCCCGCTCGTTTGCCGAGCGGTGGCTGGCGCCGTGAAACCCATAGCGCCGGATCCCATGCTCCGTCCGCCACTCGTAGGGCACCGCGTAGGTTGTCGAAGCCTCGTCCATGAACCGGTACGGGAACGGCTCCATCACTGCCACCAGCGGCACGCCCGGCAGCTCCCTCTCAAAGGCCTTCATCGCGGCGATATAGGGCGGATTGTGCGCCGGCGCCATAAACGAGAACTCCTCCATGGCCGCAAGCAGCGCATCGTCAATGATTTGCGGCGCATTGAATGGCCCGGTGTGCACCGCTTTAAATCCCACGGCCCCAATTTCGCCAAGGCTCGCGAGAGCCTTTCCCGGCCCGGCAATCTCGCTCAGGCACTTGTGAATGGCCGCCTGACAATCGCCGCATTCCCCGCCCGGCTGGCCAATCCGTTCCACCCGTCCCTGCGCCAGCACCGTCTCGCCCGCAGCGGGGTCGTCGGATATGTCGACAAGCCGGTACTTGAACGAGGTGCTGCCGATATTTGGGATTAGAACCTTCATTTTTGACTGTTCTTGAATGAAAATGAATGATACGATACATTATTCATCAGAGTCAATCGCAATTTTGGCGGATTTTGAGAGATAATCCAAACGATGACGCCACAAATGGGCACTTCCGGGCGAAATTTCGCCGGCCTCACCTCTTCGCTTGACCGCATCGACGAGCTCGGCATCGTCGGCGCCGGCGGCGGTGGTTTTCCCACCGCGGTCAAGTTCAAAACCCAGGCTTCCCTCATCATCGCCAACGCCGCCGAGTGCGAACCCCTCCTCCACAAAGACAAAGAGCTCCTCCACCACCACGCCGAACCCTTCCTGCGCGGCATGCAAATGGCTATGGAGCTGGTCGATGCGCGCGAGGGCGTGGTCGGCATCAAGGAGAAGTACCTCGACATCATCGCCGCCCTTGAGGCCGTTGCCCCCGCAGGCATCCGTGTGCAGCCGCTGCCCGACTGTTACCCCGCCGGCGACGAATTCATCCTCGTGCACATGGTCACCGGTCGCGTCATTCCGCCCGGCGGCCTGCCCAAGGACGTCGACTGCGCCGTCGCCAACGTGGAAACGCTGATGAACATCGGCCTCGACCGTCCGGTGACGCACAAATACTTGACCGTCGCCGGAGCCGTCGCCAACCCCGTCACCCTCCGCGTTCCCGTTGGCATCACCATCGGCGAAGTCATCGACGCGGCCGGTGGTCCCACGGTTCCCGACTTCGGCATTCTTCTCGGCGGCGTCATGATGGCCAAGCCCGCTCCCGATCTCAACGTGCCAGTAACCAAGACCACCGGCGGCATCATCGTGCTGCCCGCCGAGCACGCGCTCATCCGCCGCCACAATGCGCCGTGGATGCACATCGCCAAGATCGGCCGGTCTGCATGCGATCAATGCCGCTTCTGCACCGAGTTCTGCCCGCGCTATCTGCTCGGCCATCCGATCGAACCCCATGCGGCCATGCGGTCATTGGGGTTTTCGCAGCCGGGCGACCTGACGGTGGCCACGCTCTACTGCTGCGAATGCAACCTGTGCACTATGTTCGCCTGCCCCGAAGATCTCGATCCCAAGAATGTTTGCGTGCAGGGCAAGCCCATCGCCCGTGAGCGCGGCCTCACCTGGAAAGGCACGCCCGATTCCATCCAGCCGCATCCCATGGCCGAATATCGCCGCGTTCCCATGCGCCGTCTCATAGCCAAGCTCGGCCTCGGCGAGTTTGTGAACGAAGGTCCGCTCACCGAGTACAATTTTGCCCCGCGCAAAGTCACGCTGCCGCTCAAGCAACACGCAGGCGCTCCCGCGGTTGCAACAGTCAAGTGCGGCAACACGGTGCGCATGGGAGATCTGCTCGCCGCTCCGGAAACAGGCAAGCTCGGCGCGCGCATTCATGCCAGCATCGATGGCCGCGTCACGGTAGGAACGGATGCAATCGTGATCGATGCCTAACTCGAACTGGGGTGCCCCCGGTCTCGATTTTGAGACCGGGGATAGCACGATCTAAAGTTCACAGGTTTTGTATCAGGGCACGGCTTTAGCCGCGCCGCACCAAGCACTAGAAAAGTTCGGGCTTTAGCCCCTGAGGAACACTGCAATGCCGGAAATCACTTCCATCGGACTCATCGAACTCTCCAGCATAGCCAACGGATTTGTCGTCGAAGATCTGATGCTGAAGGCGGGCTCGGTCCAGCTTCTCCTTGCGCGCAGCATCTGCTCGGGCAAATTCCTCATCGTCGTCGCTGGCGACGTCACCAGCGTCCAAGCCGCGCTCCTTGCTGGAGCCGCCGCAGCCGGAGCCTCGCTCATCGAGCGCCGCCAGATCGCCCGCGTACACCCCACCGTGCTCCAGGCCATCTCGCAGACCGTCGACATTCCGCCCAGCCAGTTGCAGTCTCTCGGCGTCATTGAAACCTTCTCCGCGGCCAGCATCATTGAAGTAGCCGACGCTGCCGTCAAAACCGCCAACGTCACTCTCCTCAAAGTCCACCTCGCCATGGCCCTCGGCGGTAAAGGCTTCGTCGTCATGGCTGGCGACGTCTCCAGCGTCCAGGCCGCCGTCGCCGCTGGATGCAAGGCCGCCGCAGAAGACGGCATGCTCGTCGGCAAGGGCGTGATCGCCAACCCCTCACCCGAGCTATTCAAGGAATATATTTAGCTCTTATTTATCTAGCGCCGGTCTCTTGCCCCCGCAGGGCGGCGCAACTTCGTGCTTGACGCGCGGTGCGCGGCTTTGGGAACGTGTAGGCAAGGATTCCCCCGAAGATCCCCCCACGGAGAATTCCCCAGGAGGACAAGCAATCATGCAGAAGTCGACGGCAATTCGCTGGGCGAGTGGGTCGGTGTGTGCGGCGGTGATTCTGCTCTCGGCGGCGCTCGGCCCGCGGCCAGCGGCGGCGCAGGGGTTCGGGTATGCGGCCATCGCCGTTTCTCCCTCGACACTGAACGCCGGCTCAGAGCATGGGACGACGACGGAGGACAGTGTCGACAGCAGCGCACTCCAGTTCTGCCGACAGAGCGGCGCCACGGACTGCAGGATCTATTCGTCGGTGGATAGCTGCGTGGCGTTTGCAAGGCCTGCGACCCCGGTCGCGAATCATTATGGCTGCGCGGCGGCTGCGACGCGCGAAGCAGCCGCGGCACAAGCGCTGGCGGAATGCGCGAAGGCAGGCGGCATAAACTGCGCCGTGACCCTCGCGCCCTGCGGCAACGACGACGTGCGCTTCCCGTCTCCGCTGCCGCTCCCGCCGGGCGGCAAGCCGGGATCGGTCGATCCTGCCCTTGTGGGCCTTTGGGGGCTTAACGTCCCCTCCGGCATCTGGGTCTGGCAGACCTCGGCTAACGGTACCTACACGTTCCACAGCGAGGCCCCGGATAACACGCTGTCGCATGACGGAACGTTCACCGCGAGCAACGGAAAGTACACGCTTCATGCAATCAGCATGCAGTGGGACGACCAGGGAACCTACGTGATGCAGGGCTCGACGGCAGTGATGATGTCAGAGAAGCTCGGCAAAGGCTCGTGGCAGCGGATTACGATGGACCCGGTGTACGGAGGGTCAGCTTCAGGGCCAGCAGTCAGGCGCTAACTTCCAACTAGTAGCCCGGTGCCCCACGTCTCGTCGGCCGCGGCGGATGGGCGTGGGTGAGCACAAACCCCACCCTTAGAAGGGCACCTGAACGAGCCTGCGCTGAAGCGTCTTGTCGGGGCGGCGCAACTTCGTGCTTGACTCGCGTTGCGCGGCTTTGGGACGGTTGATGCGAGGCTTCTTCTCTAGGAGGACAATCAACCATGCATAGGTCGATGGCAGTTCGCCAGGCGACAACGGCGGCGTGTGCGGCAGTGGGTCTGCTCCTGTTGGCGATGAGCCCGCGGCCGGCGGCGGCGCAGGGCTTCGGGTATGCGGCCATCGCCAAGTCTCCCTCGACGGATTGGGCTGGCGCAGAGAAAGGCACGACCACGGAGGCCAGCGTCGACGCCGGGGCTCTTCAGTACTGCCAGAGCAAGGGCGCCAGGGACTGCAAGATCTATTCGGTGGTGAATAGCTGCGTGGCGCTTGCAGCGCCTGCGGTCTTTGTCCCGAATATTTATGGCGTCGGATCGGGTGCGACGCGTGAAGGTGCCGCGGCACAAGCGCTGGCGGAATGCACGAAGGCAGGCGGCATCAGCTGCGTCGTGACCCTCGCGCCCTGCGGCAGTGACGACGTGCGCTTTCAGTCGCCGCTGCCGCTGCCCCCGGGCGGCAAGCCGGGTTCGGTCGATCCCGCCGTGGTGGGCCTTTGGGGGCTCAACGTCGACGGCGGCATCTGGGTGTGGCAGATCTCGGTAAACGGCACCTATACGATTCACAGCGAGGCCCCGGATAACGTGCCGCCGCAGACCGGAACGCTTACCGCGAGCAGCGGAAAGTACACCGATCACGCCATCAACGCGCAGTGGGACGACCAGGGAACCTACGCGATGAAGGGCGCGACGGCGATGGTGATGACAGGGAAGCTCGGCACCGGCACGTGGGTTCGCATTACGAAGGACCCGGTATACGCAGCGCCAGGTTCGGCGCCAGCTTCAGGGATAACCATCAGGCGCTAGCTCGTCGTCTTGTGCCCCACGCGGTAAGATGGTTGCGCGATGAATACCATGCTTATTCCCCAGCTTCCACTCCGCCCTCGCCTCGCTTTTCTTGCTGCCCTCACCTTCGCGCTCCTTGCCGCCACCCTCCCCGCGCAAAGCCACTGGGCCTATCCCGGGCCGCACGGCAAATTAGTGTATACGTACACAACCAAGGGCGATCGCATCCCCGATTTCTCCTACGCCGGCTACGAAGGCGGCGGCGTGGCCCTGCCAACCGTCCCGGCCAAACGCACGGTCGCGCCCTACGGCTCCGACGACACCACGGCCATTCAAGCCGCCATCGATGCCGTCTCCGCCCTCCCACTCGTCAACGGCTTTCGCGGCGCGGTCGAGCTCGCTCCGGGAGACTTTCACTGCGCGCATCCTCTCGTCATCGCGGCCTCCGGCGTAGTTCTCCGCGGCGCGGGCAACGGCAAAGACGGCACCACTATTGAAATGACCGGCTCGCCCCACCAGGCGCTGCGCATCATGGGCCAGCTCCAGCAAACTCCCACGGGCGTCAGCACCATCGTCACCGACGCCTACGTTCCCGCCGGCGCCGTCACCCTCCATGTTGCCGACGCTTCCAAACTCCACCCCGGCGACACTGTGCTCCTCAGCAAACCCGTCACTGCCGCATGGGTCCACTTTATGGGCATGGACGATATGCACCGCGATGGCAAGGACGAGCATTGGGTCACCGCGCCGCGCCTTGAAGTCCGCCGCCGTATCGCCGCCATCCATGGCAACACCCTCACCCTCGACGTTCCCCTCATGGACTCCTACGACGCCGCTTTCTTCGACGGCGGTCACACTGAAGTCGAAGTCATCAGCGTCACCGGCCAGATCACACAAGTCGGTGTCGAGAACCTCCACTTCATCGCGCCGCAGCAGACCATCGCTCTCGGCCAACCCGAGTTCAGCGCCATGAACATTCGCGACGTCGCCGACGGTTGGTTCCGCTCCATCACCTTTGAAGACACCACCAACGGCGTCAGCGTGAATAACGGCAGCGAGCGCATCACCTTCGAGCAGTGCGAAATCGACCAGCACACGCACGTCACCAGCTCCGCCAAGCCTGCCGACTTCGCCGTCAGCGGCTCGCAGATTCTCTTCGATCGCTGCACCGGCTCGGGCGACAGCACCTTCTACTTCGCCACCCAGGATCGCGGCCAGGGCCCGGTCGTTCTGCTCCACTGCCGCTTCATGGGCAACGGCCATATGCAGCCGCATCAGCGCTGGTTCACCGGCCTGCTCGTCGACAACTGCGAAGTTCCCGGCGGCGGCATCGACATGATGAACCGCGGCGAGATGGGCACCGGTCATGGCTGGGCCATCGGCTGGGGCGTCGCCTGGAACAACTCCGCCCAGTCCTTCGCCATGAACACGCCGCCCGGCTCCATGATCTGGTCCATCGGAAACCAGGGCGACGAGACCGATCCTGCCTTTCCCCTCTACGACGGCGGGCCGCCGCGTCCGGCGCTTGAGGCCGCCACCATCGAGTCGCCAGGCAAACCCGTCCTACCCCAAAGCCTCTATCTCGAGCAGCTCAAGGAACGCCTTGGGGCTGCGGCTCTCCGCAACATTGGCTACTAACCGGCCGATTTGCGGACTAGCTGGCCCGCTGACTTGCCGACTCGCCGACTTGCTAGCCCCGCTAACTCCGTTATCCTGTCAGCAGCATGATCTCCACCGTCCGCCGCGTTTCTTGCCTCGCCGCTTTCACGTGCGCCATCGCAGTTGCGACCCCGCTCATCGCTCAAGAGACTGCGCCCACTGCGTTGCCTTATCGCGGAGAGCAGCCAGCACGCGCGCGGCACGGCATGGTGGTGAGCGTGCATCGCTTGGCTGCCGATGGGGGTCTAAGCATTCTTCAGGAGGGCGGTAACGCCATTGACGCCGCGGTGGCCACGGGTTTCGCCCTCGCTGTAGTGCATCCTTCCGCGGGCAACCTCGGCGGCGGCGGCTTCATGCTCATCCGCGACCACACAGGCAAAACCATCTTTCTCGACTACCGCGAAAAAGCTCCGCTGGCCGCTACCGAGAACATGTATCTCGACGCCAGCGGCAACGTGATTCCCGACGCGAGCGTTCTCGGCTACCGTTCCATCGCCACGCCGGGCTCCGTCGCCGGCCTGGTCTATGCGGAGAAGAAATACGGCCGCCTCGGCCTCAAGCGCGTGATGGCGCCCGCCATCCAACTCGCGCGCGAGGGCTTTGTTCTCACCGCGCAGGAGGCCAGCGAGCTTTCCGATCCCGACCTCGCCCGCTTTCCCGCGTCGTACCACATCTTTCAGCGCGACGGCCACCTGTACAAAGCCGGCGAAACCTTCCGCCAGCCGCTGCTTGCCGCGACGCTTGAGCGCATCGCCGCCGACCCCGACGATTTTTACCACGGCGCAATGGCCCGCCAGCTTGTTGCCGACTTGAGCAAAGGCGGCGCACTCCTCACGCTCGACGATCTGGCGCAGTACACCGTGGTGGAGCGCGAGCCTATCGTGGGCACGTTTCACAACTTCACGGTCATCAGCGCACCGCCGCCCTCTTCCGGCGGAATCGTGCTCATCAGCGCGCTCAACATCCTGGAAAGCTACGCCGCTCGCGACGCTCGGCGATCGCAGCGCCGCATGGGTTCATCTGACTACGGAAGCGTGGCGTCGCGCCTATATGGATCGCGCCGACTACCTCGGCGATCCCGACTTCAACACGATTCCCGTGGCCGCGTTGACCGCGAAAAACTACGCTGCCGCATGGCGCGAAAGCATCCGACCCGATCGCGCGTCGCCGAGCGCCGCACTCGCACGCCCCGCGGGCTTTGTGCCGGCTGCGCCCGCGACAGCCGGGCAGCGCCACCGCCCTGAATCGCCCGACACCACGCACTATTCTGTTGTCGACCGCGAGGGCAATGCCGTCGCCGTCACCACCACGCTCAACGACGACTTCGGCTCGCACGTGGCGTCCGCCTCGCTCGGCTTCCTGCTCAACGACGAGATGGACGACTTCGCCTCCAAGCCCGGCGTCGCCAACATGTTTGGCCTGGTGCAGGGACCGGCCAACGCCATCGCGCCCGGCAAGCGCCCGTTGAGCTCCATGACGCCCACCATCATTCTTGAAGATGGCAAGCTGCGCTACGTGCTCGGCTCGCCCGGCGGCGGCCGCATCATTACGACCGTGGGCAACATTTTTCTCTCTGCGGCCGAGGGCGGCCTCAACATCCAGGAAGCCGTGGACGCGCCCCGCTTCCATCACCAGTACCTGCCCGACATCCTCTACCTCGAGCCGGGATTCAGCGCCGACACCGTCGCCGCGCTGCGCGCTTTGGGCTACGCGATCACGCTCAGCCGCCGCCACTGGTCCGATGGGGAATGCATCGCCGTCGATCCCGTCACCGGCGAGTTGCTCGGCGGCCAGGACCATCGCAAACCCATCGGCAAAGCCGCTGGCTACTAACTTGGTGATTTAGAAATTCGCATCACAGTGACATTTTCATCCTGAGCGCAGTTTGGCGTGCAATCGACACGATTGCACGCCAGACGAGTCGAAGGACCTGCATTTGTCTCTTGAAAATCTGACCCAGCACGAAAAGTGGGTGCCCAGGTCTCGATTTTGAGACCTGGGAAAGCACGATCCTCACCTCACCGAAATCTGGGTGCCCCACCCTCGGTGCCTTTGTTTTATGCGCCTAAGGCGGAGTCAAGGATTAGGCCAGATCAAACCGATCCAGATTCATCACCTTCGTCCACGCCGCGGCAAAGTCCTTCACGAACTTCTTCTCGGTATCCTTGCTGGCGTAGACCTCGGCAAGCGCGCGCAGTTGCGAGTTCGAACCGAAGACGAGATCGACCACCGTGCCGGTCCACTTCAGCTCGCCTGTCTTGCGGTCGCGCCCTTCAAGCACACCTTCCGTCGCCGACTTCTGCCACTTCGTGCCCATATCCAGAAGGTTCGCGAAGAAGTCATTGGTCAGCGTCTCAGGGCGCTTGGTGAAGACGCCGTGCTGTGTATGCCCGAAGTTTGCGCCCAGAACGCGTAGGCCGCCAACGAGCGCAGTCATTTCGGGCGCGGTCAACGTAAGCAGTTGCGCCTTGTCCAACAGCAACTCGGCTTGGTAGCCCTCCAGGCCCTTGCTGACGTAATTGCGGAAGCCGTCCGCCTTCGGCTCGAGTGGCGCGAACGACGCCGCATCGGTCTGCTTTTGGGCGGCGTCCATGCGGCCCGGCGCCAGGGTGAGCTTGACGTTGTAGCCGGCTTTTTTCGCCGCTTCCTCAATGGCCGCGTCGCCGGCGAGGACGATCATATCTGCCAGCGAAATTTTCTTCCCGCCTTTTTGCGCCGCATTGAACTGCTTCTGGATGGCTTCCAGCTTGGCCAGAACTTTTTTGAGTTCCGCCGGCTGGTTCACCGCCCAGTCCTTTTGCGGAGCCAGGCGAATGCGACCGCCGTTGGCGCCGCCGCGCTTGTCGCTGCCGCGGAAGCTCGAGGCCGCCGCCCACGCCGTCGACACCAACTGGCCGATCGACAATCCCGACGCCAGTACCTTGGCCTTCAGCGCTGCGATGTCCTTGTCACTCACCAGCTTGTGGTTCACTGCGGGAACCGGGTCCTGCCAGATCAGTTCTTCCTTCGGCACCAGTGGTCCCAGGTACCGCGCCCGCGGACCCATGTCGCGATGCGTCAGCTTGAACCACGCCCGCGCAAAGGCCTTCGCGAATTCTTTGGGATTCTTCAAGAAGCGCCGCGAAATCTTCTCGTAGGCCGGGTCGAATCGCAGCGACAGGTCGGTGGTCAGCATGGTCGGCGTGTGGCTCTTCGTCTTGTCGTGCGCGTCCGGAATCAATCCTGCGCCGGCATTGCCCTTGGGCTTCCACTGGTGCGCGCCTGCCGGGCTCTTGGTCAGCTCCCACTCAAATCCAAATAGATTTTCGAAAAAGTTGTTGCTCCACTTTGTCGGAGTTTTGGTCCAGGTCACTTCAAGGCCCGAGCCGATCGCGTCTCCGGCGCAACCCGTGCCGAAGCTGCTCTTCCAGCCCAGTCCCTGCTCCTCAATGGATGCGGCCTCAGGCTCCGCGCCCACATGGCTCGCCGGCCCCGCGCCGTGTGTCTTGCCAAAGCTGTGACCGCCGGCAATCAGTGCCACCGTCTCTTCGTCGTTCATCGCCATGCGCGCAAAGGTCTCGCGAATGTCGCGCGCTGCGGCGATTGGATCGGGGTTGCCGTTGGGGCCTTCCGGGTTCACATAGATCAGGCCCATCTGCACCGCGGCCAGCGGATTCGCCAGCTCGCGATCACCGCTGTAACGCTGATCGCCCAGCCACGTCGCCTCCGGACCCCAGGAGGTATCGAGCTCCGGCTCCCAGATGTCCGCGCGCCCGCCGCCGAATCCGAACGTCTTGAAGCCCATCGACTCCAGCGCCACGTTGCCGGTGAGGACGATCAAATCGGCCCATGAAATCTTGCGTCCGTACTTCTGCTTGATCGGCCACAGAAGCCGCCGCGCCTTATCCAGGTTCACGTTGTCCGGCCAGCTGTTCAGCGGCGCAAAGCGCTGCGCTCCGCGGCCCGCGCCGCCGCGTCCATCGGCAATGCGATACGTGCCCGCGGCATGCCACGCCATGCGGATAAACAGACCTCCGTAGTGTCCGAAGTCGGCAGGCCACCAGTCCTGGGAATCGGTCATCAGGGCGCGCAGGTCCTTGATCACCGCATCGAGATCGAGGCTCTTGAATTCCTTGGCGTAGTCAAACTTCTCGCCCATGGGATTGGATAAAGACGAATTGCTGATGCAGGATTGCCAGGTTCAACTGGTTGGGCCACCAGTCTGCATTGCCCTTGGCTCCTGCCGTCGTGTGCTGCAACATGCCGCCCGTAAACGGGCACTTCGATTCGCTCGACATAGCGTTCTCCTGTGGCCGCGTGCAAGCAGCCAACAGCTCCAGTATAGGAGCGTCACGCCGCAGTCCGCTCTATATGGCGCTGGTCTCCAGACCGGCTGTCGTGCGGGCGTCCTCGCCCGCACATCTGCGTCGACCGCAAAGTCGCTAAGGGCTAAAAGCTGCTCTTCGCGGTCCCTTGTTCCCTTCCGGGGTCCCCATCGAGCGATTTTTGCTCAATGGGGTGGCTTGTTCCCTTGTTCCCTGTTTCTGCGAAAAACCGTTCCACATCCGTGATCGTCTGTGTCACGCGATACGGCGGCAGCGACTGCAGAAAAATCTGCCCGTAGCGCTGCGTGCGCACGCGTGGGTCCAGCAGCACCAGTACGCCGCGATCTTCCAGCGAGCGGATCAGCCGGCCAAAACCCTGTTTGAGCGTGAGCACGGCCTCGGGAACCTGGTAGTCGAAGAAAGGTTTCCCGCCCGCCTCCTCAATGGCCTTCATGCGCGCCTGCACCACGGGATCGCTGGGAACGGCGAAGGGCAGCCGGTCGATGATGACGCAGCTCAACGCCTCGCCCTGCACGTCAACCCCCTGCCAGAAGCTGGACGTGCCGAAGAGCACGGCATTTGGCGTGACTCGAAACTCCTCGAGCAGCGCTTTGCGCGGGGCGCTGCCATGCAAAAGAATCGGATAGTCGAGCACCGGCAGCAGCCGTTCGTGCAGCGCGCGCATTTGCGCGTAACTCGTAAAGAGGCAGAAAGCCCGTCCGTGCGTAATGCGCAAAATGCGCTCGATGGTTGTGGCCGCGGCTTCCTGGAACTCCGCGGCGCGCGGGTCGGGCATCTGCGGCGGCAGATAAAGCAGC
Organism: uncultured Acidobacteriota bacterium; assembly: GCA_963713675.1. Classification (GTDB taxonomy): domain Bacteria; phylum Acidobacteriota; class Terriglobia; order Terriglobales; family Acidobacteriaceae; genus Telmatobacter. The sequence continues at coordinate 109,355 of CAVQMV010000030.1, read as the reverse complement.
GCCTGCTTTTCGTAGCGGAAGTGGGAGGGCACCACGAGCTCGCGCGCCCCCTGGCTGCGATCGCCGAGGCCGAGCCGCTTGCGCAAATGCTCGAAACCGCCCTGCACCGTCAACGTGGCCGACGTGAGCACGGCCGTGGGAATCTCGTCCCACACCAAATCGCGCAGGATTTCGGAGACGTCGATGGGCGTCGCCTGCATAAAGGTCGTGCGTGCGCCACGCCCTCCACGTGCCGCCGAGCCTTGTTCAGAATTTGCCGCCCCACCCCGCCGCTCCAGCCAGAACACCATGTTGGCGGCCTTCGCTTCCAGCATGTATTGCAGGTCGGCGCGCAACGTCGCGGCACGCGATTCAAGGCCGGGAGCTTCGTCGGTTTCGCTGAGCCGCTCGAACTCAGCTTCCAGCAGCTTGAGCGAAGTGCTGACCGCCTCATAAAGGTCGCCGGAGGATTCGAGGAACTCCTCGCGATTGCTGAAGGGATGCCGGCCATCGCCCTCGTGCGGCAGCGCCGCAAAAAAGAGCCGCGCCCGCTCCCGCAGTTGCTGCGTGAGCAAGTGAACCTGCGTTGAACCTTCCTTGCCGCGCAGCAGCACATCGGCATCGCGCGCAAAATCCTCGAAGCGCACATTTGAAAGCGAGCGCCCGAAGTACTGCGATGCCACCTCTTCAAGCTCGTGCGCCTCGTCGAAGATCACGGCTGCCGCCTCCGGCAAAATGCCCGCATCCGGCGCGGCAGCAGCCATCTGGCGCACCGCGGCGTCCGCAAAAAAGAGGTGGTGGTTCACGATGATCAGATCCGACTCCATGGCGCGGCGTCGCATCTCGGTGATGAAGCAGCGGCGATAATCCGGACACGTTGACCCGAGGCACGCCTCTGACCGCGCGTCGAGCTTGTGCCACAGCGCGCTCGACTCCGGCAGCCCGGAAAGCTCAGCGCGGTCGCCGCTCTCGGTCGTGCGCTCCCATTCGGCAATATGCTGGTACTCGTCCACTTCGGCCAATCCCGACAAGACGGGCTGGTCGCGCAACGCGTAGAGCTTGCGGCGGCACAGATAGTTGCCGCGGCCCTTCATGTAGCAAACGCGCAGTTCGCCTAGCAGAGTCTCAAGAAACGGCACGTCGCGAAAGAAAAGCTGATCCTGCAGCGCCTTGGTTCCCGTGGAAACAATCACGCGTTGCCCGGTGCGCAGGGCCGGCAGCAGGTAGGCCAGGGTTTTGCCGGTACCTGTGCCCGCCTCCACAATCAGATGCCGGCGCTCACCGAGGGCACGCTCCACAGCCTTGGCCATCTCGTACTGGCCCGATCGGTACTCGTAAGGCAGTGGCGAGTTAGCCAGAATGCCGCCCGGCGCAAAGAATTCGTGGAGCGTGGGCAAAGTGCGGGTTGTGGTGTCGGAGGAGGGCATTTAGACCGGGTGCTCTCTCCATCATAGTGACAGGGGCGAGACGCACCTTGGCCTGCACTGTGGAAGCACAGCGATCCATGCCACTGCTTACGCTAGGGTCAGGCGGATTCGGCGGTCGTAGGGTCGATGACGTGCCGCACTTGCGCGACGCTGTTCGCGGGGAAGCCTCCCTGGCGCGCGTGTTCACGCACCATAGCTTCGTTGGGCGCAATGTAGACGCAGTAAATCTTGTTGTCGGTGACGTAGCTGTGCAGCCACTGAATCTGGGGCCCAAGGTTGCGCAGCACAGAGCAGGACTTTTGCGAGACGGCCTCTAACTGCTCGGCAGACATGGAGCCGACACCGGGAATCTCGCGCTCAATGACGAACTTTGGCACGGGGACGACCTCCCTTGCCCAGATGGGCGATGCTCAAGTGTACACAACGGCCGCGTCGTTGCGGCAGGGGCGAGTGGCAGGCGGAATCGACGGCTGGACGCAGACGGATTCGAGCCGGGCGATGGAGCGCGGTCAGCCCAGGTCGGGGTCCTTGCCTTGGGCCGCGACGTGATATTCGTCTCCGGGCAACACCTGGCTGTGGCGGGAGTCGAGCCACTGGCCGATGAGCAGGTTCGCATCGGGATCGGCCGTGGCCTCGTCCTCGACGGATTGCGCCGATTTGAGAAGACGCTTGCGGATTTCCGCTGCCCGTTGCGCTGCGGCCGCGCGCTCATTTCCGGCGGCGTAGCTGCTGATGGGCTGCAACCCGATTGCGGCAGGGTGAATGTGCATGGCACCCTCCGCGGACTGAAAGGGCAATTCGCGTGCCGGAATATGCGCAAGAAAAATGAGAAGAGGCTCATCGTTTCGCCGGCAGTAAGTGCGCCCGCCGCAACAAGGCCCGGCAGGCTTCAACGCTCCCCTTGCAGAGCCGGAACGTACACTGAGAGAGGGAGCTTGTACGGCCCGTGCCCGAACCGGAGACTGGTTCCGGAAATTGCGCAGCAGTTGGCGCATTCCGGCGCGGAAAATCCCCGCAGGAGAAGATTTTGCCCACGTATCGCAGATCGGTTGTGCCCGCGCGCGCGGGAGCCGCACAGTTGCCGCTGGTGGCCATTGTGGGCAGGCCCAACGTGGGCAAAAGCACGCTCTTCAATCGGCTCACCGGCAGCCGGCGCTCCATTGTGGGCGACGAGCCCGGCATCACGCGCGACCGTATCTACGGCGAGTACGAGTGGGCGGGGCGGCGCTACCGAGTGGTGGATATGGGCGGCATTGTGCCCGACGATCCCGAACTTATCGCAGCAGAGATTTTCACGCAGGCGAAGGTGGCGCTCGAAGAAGCGGACGCGCTGGTGATGGTGGTCGGACGTGCGCACCGAACTGGCGCGGCCCGACTACGACCTTGTGCGCCTGCTGCAGCGCGGCGGAAAGCCCCTGTTTCTCGCGGTCAATAAAGTGGAGACCGATGCGCTCGCCAGCGAAGCCGAGAATTTTCGGCAGCTCGGCATCAAGCAATGTTTTCCCGATCAGTTCCGAGCACGGCCAAAGCATCGGCGAACTGCTCGACGCGATTGCGGAAGCGATTCCGCAGCCGGAAGTAAAAGAAGACACGGCGCGGGAAGCGGAAGAGATTGAAGAGGCGATCGAGGACGAGATGGAAGAAGGCGGACCTCTCGTTCCCGGCGCAGAGCCGGCCGAGAACCAGAAAAAAATCCGCACCCACGGCGAATTTGAGCAGCGCGAAACGTCGGTGGCCATCATCGGGCGCCCGAACGTCGGCAAATCGACATTGCTCAACGCGCTCACCGGAACCTCGCGCGCCATCGTGTCGCCAATCGCCGGCACCACGCGCGACGCGGTCGACGAGGTGGTGGAGTTCGAAGGCAACACGCTGCGCTTTGTCGATACGGCAGGAATCCGGCGCAAAGGCAAGACGAAGTTGATGGCGGAAAAGCTGAGCGTGGTCATGGCGCGGCGGCATCTTGAGGCCGCGGACGTGGCCCTGCTGATCATCGACGCGACCGAAGGCGTGACCGCGAGCCGACGCCACCATCGGAGGCTACGCGCACGAGAGCGGGCGCAGCGTGATCATCATCGTGAACAAGTGGGACTTGGTCACGACGGGCCGCACCGATGGCAAGCCGCCTGCCGATCGCGACATCTTCGAGCAGCAGGTGCGCAAGGCGCTCAAATATCTCGATTACGCGCCGGTCATTTTTCTTTCCGCGCTCGAAGCCATCGGTCCGCAGCGCAAAGGTATGGCGCGCGTGCTGCACGAAGTGGTGGCTGTGGCCAAAGAACGGCGCAAGCGCGTGTCGACCGGACAGATGAATCGGTTTTTGGAGAAGATCGATTTTCAGCGCGCGCCCGTGCCCATGGCGAAGCGCATTCGCATCTATTATATGACGCAGGCAGCCGTGGCTCCGCCCACCTTTGTGCTCTTCACCGATCGCGACATCAAACTGCACTTCGCCTTCGAGCGCTTCCTCGAAAACCAGGTTCGCGAAGCATTCGGATTCAAGGGCACGCCCATCTGGTTCAAGGTCAGGGCGCGCGGCGCAGAGAAGCGCGGCTGACGTCCTGAGTCAGAGGTTTGCGTCGAAATGATCGGTCATCCTGAGCGACAAGAAACGAATGTCATCCTGAGCGAGTCCCGGTGCGCCGGGACGAGTCGAAGGACCTGCATTTCGGAACCCCAACTTATGCATCGAATTTCTGGGACACCGCACTAGCGGGCAATTCTCACAGGCCGCCGAAAGGTGTACCGCCGGTCTCCTGACCCGGGGCCCCCGGCGAGCGGTCTTTGCTCGCTGGGGTGGCTGACCGGCTGTACTGAGGGCCTCCTGACCCTCAGAGACTCCGCTCGACCCCGAGCCCTCTCTCGAAGCACATCTTTATTAGCCAGACCGATGCCGACTCATCGCTGCACAGGTCCCGGCGAGCCCGACGATGAATTGCCGTTTGCAATCACGAGATCGCGCACGTGCACGCTGGCCTCGGTCTCCGGAACGGTGCCGTCGTTGGCCTGCACCTCCGTGGGCCGTCCCTGGATAAGAATGCGTTGCGTGGCTTTGCCGCGCGCCGGAACCAGAACGCGCTGCGTCACGGACGTGTCGGGATTGCGCACGGTGACGGGAACTTCCGCGGCAGCGTAGCCGGAATTCGCAAGGTCGACGGTGACGATCCAGCCGTTCGCCTCAGGCTCCGCATTGGAGTCGGACGAACTCGGCGTATGCGATGCATTCTCCACCGACGTGAAGAAGACGTTGTCGATCGTGATGTCCGGCAGTCCCTTGTCGGCATCGACCCAATCCGCAAAGAACCATGCCAGGTCGCGGCGCAGCCCCGCCTGCTCCAGCAGTTTTTTAAACGAGCCTGATCCCGAATCTGGGCCCAGTCCACGCGCCGCATCCTGCGCGGGGTCGTATGCGCGCAATGCCGCGGAGAGCGCGGGATCGCCGACCAGGTCGCGCAGCATCCAGAACACGTAAGTCGCCTTGGTGCGGTAGTAGACCGGCGAGATGGCCTGGGCCAGCGGCTGGCCCGAACTTTCCCCGGGACTCGGCGGCTCAATCAACGCCAGCGCGCTGCGGCCGGACTCAAGGGCTTCGAGCGCCTTCTCGCGGCCCAACTGTTTTTCCAGCCACAAAGTTCCCATAAAGTGCGCCACGCCCTCGCTGAGCCATGCGCGCGGCGACGACATCCACGCGTGCGTGAGCGCGTGGGCCATTACCCCGGTGAGTTGATCGGGCGAGCCAGGCTGAACGGCGGTCACGAGCAGCGGCCCGGTTTCAAACGGCGCGTCTTGAGGATCGGGAAGATCGAGAATCGTCAACTGCGAACGCGGTGCCTGGCCCAGCCAGCTTTGCAGGAAAGGCGTGACGGTGGAAGCCGCGGAGGACCACTCGTCCACAGCCTCATCGGCATTGGGCAGCGTCCAAAGCGTGGTGTTCGTAGCGTGGTGCTCGGCGCGGACGGCCGCGAAAAGGCTGGGAGCTTCAAAGCCGAGTGTCGCGCTGTCGAGAGCGTGGCCGTTGCCACGCCGGAGATTTCGTCGCCTCCGTTCTGCGGCTCCGTCACCGTCAGCGGCACGGGATGGCCGTTGATGAGAGCGACCGTAGGCGCGTGGCCGTGAGGAAACTCGACGCGTGAGGTGCAGGAAGAAATGCGCGCCGGCCATGCGCAGCTTGTGCTCGCCCATCTCGTCGAAGACCCGCGCGCCGTCGCCCAGAATCACGGGCGGCAGCGGAGGCGGGATACCAGACAACGTTGCCAAAGCCGCGCAGGCCGGTGAAATCGGTGTCGATCGCGTCCCAATCGGTGTGCAGCGCCACGTCCTCCGGAGTCCCGATGGCAAGAAGACGCTGCGCCGATTGCGCAATCGTGCCGGAGTAGGTGACGTCGAGCTGCAGGCTCGCGCCGGGCGCCAGCGGGGTGGCGAGCTTGACGGCGGCCTCGTGAAGCTGGCCGGTGTGGTCGATGTCGGAGTTGAGCGTGGCGATGGTGTACAGGGCGTCGCCCGCGGCCACGCGGATGCGCTCCCAATGCAGCGAAGAAGAAATTTCGAGCGGGATGTGGGCAAGCGGGACTTTGCCGTCGTTGCGCACCGTGATGAGGGCGCGCACGGCGATCTCATGTTCCGCGGTGCGCAGATGCACGTCCATGTTGAATTCGGTGAAGGTGAGAGCCTCACGCTCGGCGTCGTAGCGGTTGGTGCGTCGACAGATTGTCCGCTGGGCGTCGGCAGTTGCGCGCCCGGCCCGACCGTGGTCGTGGTCTGGCCGTTTTCGTCGGTAGAGCGCGAAAAAATAACCTGGCCGTGATGCGGCTCTTCTTGTTGCGGCGGATTCTGCGGAGCCGCCGGCGTGGTTTGCGGCGCGGCCGGAAATGCGGCGACAAAAATGATGCCCGCGAAAAAGCAGCGCATCGCGCCAATGAATTTGACCTTCATGAACCGAGACCTTTCTGCCTACTGCGCGCAGCACCACTGCGTGGGGCAGCCTTTTGGACGGATGCAGCGGGAGTTCTGGCAGCACGCCGCTGCCGCGCAGCTTCGTAGAGCACAACCGCTCCCGCAGCGGAAACATTAAGCGAGCTGACGCCGCCCGCCATGGGAATGCGCAGCAGGTGATCGCAGGTGCGACGCACCAGATCGTGCAGCCCCGCGCCCTCGCGGCCCAGCACAATCACCAGATTGCCAGTAAGATCGAAGCGGTCGTAGTCACTTTCGCCGCGCTCGTCTAAACCAACGACCCAAAGGTTCTGGAGTTTCAATTCTTCCAGCGCGCGGACCAGGTTCACGACGCGTGCAATGCGCAGATGTTCGGTCGCGCCGGCGCTGGCCTTCACGGCAACGGGGCTCAACGGTGCGGAGCGGCGCTCGGTAAGCACCACCCCGTCCACTCCGGCACCATCCGCCACGCGTAGCAACGCACCCAGGTTCTGCGGATCTTCCACGCCGTCGAGAGCCAGAACGAGACGCGATGCGGCGGCGTTGCTCGGCAGCCGGCGCGAAAAGATCTTCGAGCGCAAGAAACTCCTGCGGGTGAACCAGCGCGACCACGCCCTGATGCGCCGGAGTCTTGGCGGCAACCGTAAGCTGCTCGCGCGGCTGCTCCAGAACGCGGACGCGCGACTCGCGGCACTGGGCCACCAGCCGCTCAAGGCGCGCGTCATGCCGCTCGCGGGCCACGAGCACGTGGTCGAAGCGCCGCTTTCCGGCTTTCAGAGCCTCCTCCACCGGATGCAGGCCGTAAAGAACATCCATGAATTTAGTTTACGGTGCGGACGAGGAATTCCGATTCAACGATCGGGCAGTCAATTTGCGGAGGGTGCGGGCGTGAACGCCCGCACGACAGCCGGGCACGAGACCGGCGCTACACGAATTGCGGGGCGCGACCCTTGGCGAAGAGGCCGTCGAAGTTCTTATCGAACTCCACTGCGCCGCGGTGCTTGGAATCCACCTGAAGGGTAATCGTCTGCTGTTTCTTGTCGCGCAGAATCGTCACCTGCACAGGCTTGCCCTGATTGGAGCGCAGCGCGCGGTCCCAGTCGGCCAGCGTATTGATGGAGTCGGCACCGACCTTGAGAATCACGTCGAAGGCCTTGAAGCCCGCCGTCGGCAGCTTCGGATTTCTTGCTCACCTGCTTGATCATCAGGCCGCCCGGGACGCCGAAATACTCGGCCATCTGCGAAGTAAGCGGCTCAACCATGGCGCCCACGTTGAGCGTGCTGGTGAAGATCGACATGTGGAAGCCGCTCGGCGGCAGGCGGCGCATCGCCGCCGGCCATGATGCCTGATCGCCGGCACAGGCGCGGCAGGCGAAATGCCGTCGACATCCATGCCGATGCGCGACCAGATGCTCTGCTCCATGGCCTTGCGGTCGACCAGCTGCACGGCCAGCGTTTGAATGTTGCCGTCGCGGCTGACCTCGAGGCTGATCTTGCGGCCCGGCGGAATCTCGTGCAGCATGCGAACGAACTGCTTGCCGCCGTCCACGTTCTGACCGTTGATGGCCAACACTACGTCGTTCACCTTCAAGCCGATCTGGCCGGCGGGCGCATCGTGATCGATGAGCATGATCACGGCGCCGCGAACTTCCTTGAGCTTCAGCGCCTGCGCCTTGTCGGCATCCACGTCGGTCACTTCCACGCCCAGATAGCCTGACGGGCTGGCATGCGCGACCAGAGGATCAGGATCTTCAAAGATCGGTGTGAGTGTCCCCGCCTGGGCATGCGCCGTCTGCGGCGTCAAGCAGCAGGCAGCCTGCCGCGAACAGCGCGGCGCAACCAAGGATCTCATGCGATGTACGGTACGGCCTCAAAAGGTGTTTCATGGCTGTTTCTCTCCATCAGAGTTCTTCGTCCGGTCTGCGCTCTTAATGACGGAGCAGTGGCCGGAAGGGTAAGCACGTTTATTGCGTTTCGGAAACCCGGCGTAACACCTGCCGGGAAACATTCCGGATCTGGGGATTGTCGTCCGAGTTGGAGACGGAATAAAGCACCTGGCGAACGCTGGTATCGGCGTCGACAGGCTCCAGCAAACCGATGGCGGCCGAGCGGATAGCCGGGTCGTTGTCATTCAGCACGGCTTCCAGCACGGCGTCGCGCACGCGCACGTCGTCGGCCACGTAGGGCTCCAGGCCCTCCAGCGCCTTCTCGCGCACCTTGGGGCTGCGATCGTAGCGCAGCGCCACCATCAGCGCCTCGCGAATGCCGGCGGGCTGGCAACTGTGGCCGGCGCGGCACTCGGCCGCCAGCAGCGCCACGGAATCGTCGCGCACGCCCGGCGAAGATTTATCCACCGTGGCCAGCATCAGCAACTGGCGGATTTCAGGATCGTCGAGCGAGCCCTCAATCTTGCGCGGCACCACCTGGTTGTAGCTCACGTCCACAATCTCGCTGTTCGGCTGGCGCACAATGCCAGAGATGTTGGCCACATTGGCCAGCGCAGGGACGTCTGCCTCGGGTTGCACTTTGATGCCGGCGGGCGCGGCCGCTTGCGTATCCGCCGCGTGGGCTGCGCGGTTTTGCGCGTACTCGTAGCCGCCCAGAACTCCAGCTCCGGCGCCGGCCACCAGCAGCAGCAGCGCCGCCACCGGCGCGGCTTGCAGGCTCGCGAAATTGTTCAGGATGCGTTCGCCGAGGCGCTCGTACCAGCGTTTGGGCGGCAATGCGTCCAGGGCTTCGTCAAGGCGCAGGCGCGCGCGCGCCACCAGATTCGGTCCCGGCTCCGCAACCGGATGCGCGTCGGCGAGAATTTTCACCGCCAGCACCTGCTCGCGCTCTTCCCGGCATTCCGCGCAGCCGGCCACATGCCGATCCAGCTCGTGCGCCAATTCGTCGGGCAGCTCGCCGTAGGCCGCCGTCACTATCCGTTCATGTGCTAATTCGCAATTCATGATTCACGTCCTTTTGGCCCCAAAAGGCAGTTCTCAGTTCATCGTTCATAGTTCACAGTCAGCAGTTCACCGTGAATCGTTATCTCAACTCCGCCAGTTGCGCCCGCAACTTCTTGGTTGCGCGGAAGAGCGTATTCTTGGCGGTCTCTTCCGTGGTGTTCAACATCTCGCCGATGGTGCGCAGCCTCAGCCCCTGGTAGTGCTTCAGCTCGAATACCATCCGCTCGCGCGGCGTCAGCTTGCCCAGCGCCGCCTGAATCTTTTCGCCCAGCACCTTGCGATCCAGCTCGCGCGCCGGGTTTGAAAACGACCGGTCGTCGGAGACCGAGGCCAGCAGATCGATCTCGTCGCCGCTGCGGTCCACCACCACGGCGTGATCCTCGCGGCGGGTCTTGCGCCGGCGCAACTGGTCCAGGCACAGGTTGGTGACGATCCGGTAAATCCACGTATAAAACGAGCACTCGAAGCGGAAGTTGCCGATGTACCGTAGGCCTTCAGGAAGGCTTCCTGGTAAATGTCCTCGGCATCGTGCTCCGATCCGGTCAGGTGCAGAGCCAGCCGCAGCACCTGGTGCTCGTACTGCCGCACCAGCGCATCGAATGCCACGCGCGAACCCGCCTGCGCCTCGCGGATCAGGTCCATTTCGAGCGCACGGCTATGCGCGCGCTCCTGATCCCGGCTCGCGTCGGTCCGACTCCCGTCCTTGGGGCTCGAGCTCCCCCGGTTCGCCCCGTCCATTGCTCTCGTCGCAGCCATACCTGGAGAGGATTGTATCCCCAGCCCGGCTGGTCGAGCTAAAGTGGCAACTGCCTGAACCAAGGCGAGTGGCATACCGGCCGCGTCTGCTTCCATTGGCTCCGCTCCCGGAAAGTAAAGCCTGTTCGCAAGGTAATAGACGCGGAAGCAACGCTTTAGTCAACGGGAAAAAGGCAGGAATTAGGGAACAGTGTGAGTGTGAGTGGTCAGTGCACACTCACACTCGCACCCGCACTCGCTCCGTTACACTGAGAAGCAATGACGAGAAATCTCTTTGAAAACACGGCGGATGCCGGCGCGGCAGGCGCTGGCGGGTGGTATACGGCGCATTGCGACGGCGGCTCGCGGGGAAACCCGGGCCCGTCAGGCTACGGCGCGGTAATCGAGGACGCGCAGGGTCAGGTGGTGGCGCGGCTCAACGAGTTTCTCGGCCACCAGACCAATAACTACGCCGAATATAAGGGCTTGCTGGCCGTGCTCGCCTGGGCGCTTGCGAACAGCGTCCGCCGCCTGCGGGTCTACTCCGATTCCGAGCTGATGGTGCGGCAGATGAAGGGCATCTACAAGGTGAAAAACCCCGGCTTGCGGACGCTGTGGGATGAGGCGCAGCGCCTGTCGCGGCAACTCGACGCCTTCGAGATGCGGCACACCCTCCGCGGCGGGAATAAAGAGGCCGACAAGTTGGCGAACGCGGCGATGGATAAAAGACAGGGGACGGGCGGTTAGCCGGAGGAACGGGGTTGGCCGCGTATTCGCGCACAAAACCGAATTTCCAGTGAGCATAGAATGAAATCCAGGCACCTGAACCTGAACTCTCGGAGGGGTTCCAATGTTCGGATTCTTGCGCGATGCATCGCGAGTTCTTAGTTCCCGAACGGGCCTGACACTAGCCGCTTGCGCCGCAGTTCTGGTGCCGATTTCCTTCCTCGTTTGGCCTCAGAACTCCGTACAGTCGGAGCTCGTCCGGCTTCAGCGCGAGCGCGGCTACCGACTGGTTTCTATACATGCGTTTGACGACAGGGTCTACACGATTTCGTACGCGGACCGCACAATGAAAGCGTCGATGCCGTTTCTCAATCAAGGATCGGTTGAAAATGGTGCAGTCTCGCCCGACGGAACCATAATCGCATTTTCCCACTGTCTACCGCCCGGATTCACCCACCCCAGCCCGAATTCTCAAGAGTGTCCCGGCGGCTTTGCTCTGGCAACGGTGCGGACAGACGGAAGCGACCTGAAGGACTATGAGGGTTTGGTGAATCAGGGGTCGACTATCTGCTGGTCCCACGATATGTCGAACCTGGTAACGTCTATGGACGACCGTCGGCAAAGGCACGGTTGGTCCAATGACAAACTGCTGATTTTCGATCTCAACACCGGGCGGACCGAGGTCGTGGATAGCGAACTTGACGCTAATGCCCTTCCACAGTGCTGGTCGCCCGACGACAAGCAGATTGTCTATACAGTCAACAAGGTCGGGGGAATTCGCAGCTTGCGTCTCTACGACACACGGACAAAGACATCGAAAGAGATTGCTAACGGTGGTCTTGGAACCTGGTCTCCCGATGGTAGGTGGATTACCTATCTGTTTTGCCCGCCATCTTTGCGTGGCTGCGCCTATTACGGCATTCTTAATTCTACCGGCGAAAAGAAGCTATTCTTCGCGGCCGATGCTGCCGAGTCCGGCCTCTCCTGGTCTCCCGATTCTCGCTTCGTGGCCTACGTCAGCGGCGCCGGCGTCTTAGAGAGAACACCGTTGGAGATGGCACGGGAGAAGGTGCGCCTTCGCGTCAGGCGTCTGAAAGACAATGCTGAATACCCATTTGCTGACTTCTTTGACGGCGACGTCATGTGGTTTGACTGGGTAAGCTGAGCGCTGCTCGAATTCGGCTCTAGGTCGGCCGGGTCACTGAACGCACGCGCCCGCGGCCGCTCGAATGATTCGTATTCCCACTCTACTGGCAGGTGGCCTCGGTCTCGAAGCCCAAAACCACACCGAAGGTGCCCGTCCTGAGCGAAGTCGAAGGATCCCTTGCTCTTGGGGACCGGGGAAACTCCGGACCTCAATTGGCAGGAAGAAGCCCACGGTCTAGAAGGACCGGTCCCGGAAAATGCCCAAGAGTCTTGGAATTGGGCCGCCCCAGTTCTGCCGGATCACGATGTCAAGACCCAACCAGGCCCGCACCACCCTAACCCCCACAAAGCACTCGCAATAAACCTTCCCCAACTTTGCCGATAGTTTCGCCATCTTCCCGCATAATCGCTACATAAGTCCAAACGCAGGCGTTCGTTCCTGGCGCAGCCCCAAACTGGGTTGTTTGGAACCCCTCGAGTGCGCAGAGAACTCGAATGGAATGAAGACTTTACGAAAATGCTCTCCTTTAGAATCAACGACCTACAAAATCAGCATCCCGCAACCCCTTTGTTTTGACGACATTAGTAAAAAAGGGGGGGAGGGGGAGGGGGAGGGGGAGTAGCCGAAAGGTGGACAGCGATGTCGTCCCCGAAGTGTCGGCATCACGTGAAGCCGGGGAAGCCAGGTATTTGTCTTTGTTTTCCCTGTTCCCTTGTTCCCTGTCTTTACGCCTTCCGCCCCAAGTCGTTCCGCCACGCGTAGCCGCCATCCTTCTCCAGCAAATGGTCGGCGCACTCGGGGCCCCACGACCCGGCGAAGTAATTGGGAAACACCTCGGGCTTTTTCGCCGCCCAGGCTTCGAGCACGGGCGTGTACAGCGCCCAATTGGTCTCCACGCCTTCGCGGTCCGAGAAGAGCGTCTGGTCGCCCAGCATGGCGTCGAGCAGAAGGCGCTCGTACCCATTTGCACTGGACTTGCCAAAAGCAGCCTCGTAGTCGAAGTCCATGTTCACGGGGCACACCGCCATCTGCGCGCTGCTGGGAACCTTGGCGCCGAAGCGCAGCGCAATGCCCTCGTCGGGCTGGATGCGGATCGTCAGCAGGTTGGGTTGGATCTCGGGACAGGGGCCGGCAGTTGCCATGCGATTGAAGATCAAAAGCGGCGGCTGCTTGAACTGGATGGATATTTCCGTGGCGCGCCTCTTCATGCGCTTGCCGGCGCGCAGAAAGAACGGAACGCCCGCCCAGCGCCAATTCTCGATGGTGAGGCGAAGCGCCGCAAAAGTCTCCGTGCCGGACTCGGGATTCACGCGTTCTTCGTCGCGGTAGCCGATCACGTGCTCCCCGTTGACGATGCCGGGCCCGTACTGGCCGCGCACCGTTTGCAGGATGGGAATAGAAGGAATCGCCTGCCACACTTTGAGCTTTTCGCGGCGCACGCTGTCGGCCTCGAAGCTCGACGGCGGTTCCAGAGCGACCAGGGCGAGCAACTCCATCATGTGGTTCTGGACCACATCGCGAAGGGCTCCGGCCTTCTCATAGAAAGGCCCGCGGCCCTCTACGCCCAAAGTTTCCGCCACGGTAATTTGCACGTGGTCGATGTAGTTGCGTTTCCAAATCGGCTCGAAGATGCCATTGGCGAAGCGAAAGACCAGCAGATTCTGCACCGTCTCCTTGCCCAGGTAGTGGTCGATGCGGAAGACCTGTCTCTCCGGGAAAACGGCGTTCACCTGGTGATTGAGCTCGCGGGCAGAATCGAGATCGTGGCCGAAGGGCTTTTCGATGACCACGATAGCGCGGCCCTTCTCGGGCTGCGCCATGCCCTGCGCGCCAAGGTTCTCCACGATGCCGGCAAAAAACTCCGGCGCGGTCGCTAGGTAATAGAGCCGGTCGGGACCGATTCCCTTCTGCGCAGCGATGCGGTCGAGTTCGGTCTTCAGATTCGCGTAGTGCGATGGATCGTCGAAGTTGAGCGGAAAATAGCTGACGTGGCTGACGAAGGCGTCGAGTTTGGCATCGGTCGCATCCACACCGCCAGATTCCACGATGCCCGCGCGCATGTCGGCCGCGAACTCGTCGCCCAGCGGACGACGCGCCACTCCGACAATCGCAAACTGCTTCGGCAAAAGGTTCGCCTGGAAAAGATGAAACAGCGCCGGAAACAGCTTGCGCTTGGTCAGGTCGCCCGAGGCGCCAAAGATCACGAGAATTCCCGGCTCGGGAATGCGTTCGGAGCCCTTCGAAAACTGCGAAAGATCCTCGGGGCGCACGCTCATTTGCATTGTGGCCATGGCTGCCTCCTGGGGGATTCGGTGAACCGTGAATCGTGATTCGTGGACCGGGGTCTGGCACAGAACGCGGCCGTCACGGGTCACGAATCACGATTCACGGTTGACGGCGTCTTAGCCCTTCGCTTTGGCAAAGCGCTTGTTGACCTCAGCCCAGTTCACCACGTTCCACCACGCGGCCAGGTAATCGGGGCGCTTGTTCTGGTACTTGAGGTAGTAAGCATGCTCCCACACGTCGTTGCCGAGAATGGGATAGAGACCCTGCGAAAGCGGCGAATCCTGATTGGCCGTGGTGATGATCTTGAGCTTGCCGCCCGTGAACACCAGCCAACCCCAGCCGGAGCCGAATTGCTTGGCGGTGGTCTCGTTGAAGCTCTTCTTGAAGGCGTCGAAGTCGCCGAAGTCGGCCGTAATCTGCTTGGCGATCTCGCCTGTGGGGTGGCCGCCTGACGCGTTCGCCGGGCCCATGATGGTCCAGAACATCGAGTGGTTGGAGTGGCCGCCTCCGTTGTTGCGCACCACGCCGCGAATGTCTTCGGGCACCGCGTTGAGGTCGCTGATCAGGTCGTCGACGGTCTTGGCGGCGAGCGCCGGATGGTTGGCCAGGGCTGCATTCACGTTGGTGATGTAGGTCTGGTGGTGCTTGTCGTGATGCAGGTGCATGGTTTCGGTGTCGATGAAGGGTTCGAGCGCGTTGTAGTCGTAGGGAAGCGCCGGTAATTCGTATGCCATAGGGGAAAATCTCCTTCGTTCGGATTGTACTGGGTGGAGGGGCCTGTCCTCAGGCCCAAGTTCGGCTCTGCGTATAAAAAGATGGATGCGAAAACCCGCGGTCAGGGTGCGGGAAAGTTCACAGGTTGAGATGAATGCGGCGTGAACGGCCGTGCGGCACCGCGTCTGCGTACTGTTCCCGGGTCCCTTCGCCGCGGCGGACGAGGCACCCGGGGCACTCGCATCAGTGCCAGGTTAAGACCAGGCCGGCGAGCCCAACGCCAGGCGCGACGGGGGCGCGAGCGGTGGGCGAACCTCAAAGATTTCCAGGGCAATTTCCGGTTCTGGGGCGGCAGCCGCTTCCACGGCCAGCGCGATGCGGTGTCCGGCATGGTCGAACCGGCAAAACCGCCAGCGGCCGGGATCGTCGTCGACCTCCGGGGCAACTTCAAAACGAATCGCCTGCGGGTCGTCGAAGAGGAACGAAATCTCCTGCAACGGGAGCGAGAGGCCCATGCCGCGCGCCTTGATGTAGGCCTCCTTGAGCGTCCA
Organism: uncultured Acidobacteriota bacterium; assembly: GCA_963713675.1. Classification (GTDB taxonomy): domain Bacteria; phylum Acidobacteriota; class Terriglobia; order Terriglobales; family Acidobacteriaceae; genus Telmatobacter. Next base: position 93,907 of record CAVQMV010000030.1, on the reverse strand, counting down.
GAGCGACAAGGCACGATCGGGGCGCTCGGCAGCAGGCAAGGCGTCGAGTCGCGCGCGCTCGGCCGCGGAGAAAACCCGGGCGGCGAGCGGAACAATCTCTTCGGCGCGCGCCAAGGGATTCGACGTCGACACCGACCTCTGGACCCTCCAACGCGCGGCAGCGCCTGGATGCACGGAGGCGCGCGCGCCTGGTCGCGCAATCAGGCACACCGCCAGTTCCAAACTGTTCGACTGGCTGAAGCGCAGGCCGCATTCCGGAATGGGAGACGGCTTGCCGTACGGGTTGAATGAAAAACTCCAGGCATCCGGCGGCAAGGGGTGGGCGTGCGAGAGCGCCACGCGGGTCAGGGCGTGCGTGGCCAGGAATTCGCGGCGGTGCCGATCAAAACGGAAGCGCGCGGCGCGGGCACGCTCGGCGTCATCCAGCAGCGCGGTGCAGCCTCCTTCGATCGCAGACTCGGCAAGGTCGCCGGGGTAGGCGAGCCAAAGCTCAAGTGCGGAGATTCCCTTCGTGTTTTGGCCGGCTGCTGGTCGCATTCGATCGCTCGCCCTCAAGCATAATGCCCCGCGACGGAAAGAAGGGAAAAGCCAGTAGCCAGTAGCCAGTTGCCAGCAATGTTCTGCTCACTATTGGCTACTGGCTACTCCCTATTGGCTATTCGGGCGGCGGATAAAACGGCAGCTTCTCGTTCTTCGCGTTGGCGCGCCGCACCGTGGCGTCGTCAAAAAGCAGCGCCGGAGCCATCACCGTAGTCGGCACGTCTCCGTAGAAATTCGCGACGAAAAGATCTTTGCCGGCGGCCTCGATGCTTGAGCGCAGGGCGCGATCGTCAATGTCGTCGAGGACGGCGCCGCGCACCAACTCGCGCTTGCCGTCGGGGCTCATGCGATAAAGCAGGCGCGGCGTGCGCGGCCCGCCCATGGTCTGGACGAAATACACGCTCGCCAAGCCGCGATCCTTCGCCATTGCCAGCAATCTTCTGATTCAGGTCGCCGTCCGACAGGCCGTTGTCTGAGCTGATCTTGAGCACTCCGATCGCAGGACGCGGAGGGCCGGTGACCCCGGCACGGCCATGGCCGTTCGACTGCGAAAAATCCCGCACCGGCTGGCGCCCGATGACATAACTGACAAGCCGCCCAGCATCGACCAGCGTCACAGCTTGCGCGGGCACGCCTTCGTCGTCCACATCGTAGGCCCCGATGAGGCCTTTGCCCTCAAACGTTTTCAATCCCGGGTCGTCGACCACGCTCATGAAATCGGGCAGAACGCGCGCGTGGAAACTTGATGCAAAAGGCCCGTTGGTGCGGGCTTCAGTGCCCAGCGGCGGCCGCGTGGCCGTTACTGCTGTGCTCAGCAGCGAGCGCAGGGTGTCGGTCGCAGCGTCGGCGCTCATCAGCAGCGGGCCGTGATACTCCTCTTCAACCAGCGGCGCCTTGCGCAGCTCAGCCAGCGACGCAATCTCATCCACGACGTGCTTGCTGAAGACCGCTTCCGCGTCGAGATCGGCTGGCGAGGTGCCCGTCGAAGAGTACGAGCGGTCGATACTCATGCCGTCGGCGGCTTGCGTGCCCGCGGCAAACGACTCCTCGTATTGCGCTTCCGACTTGCGGACGATCGTTCCTTCGCTGGTCGCGATCCAGGTGGTGGTGGCGCGCGCACGAAAGCTCGCCTCCGCGTATTCCACGTCGCGCTGTGTAGCGCTCACCGCGGGGTCGGTGCCGTACAGACCGCTGAACCGCGCCACGCGCGCAGTCCACGCGTCGTCATCAAGCTGCAACGCAACCAGATCGGCAAGAGAAACGATGGGTTTCTCCTGGCTGAAGTCGTCGGACTGTGGCGGCGTCTGCACCTGTTTCAGTTCGGCCTGTTTTTGCGCGTAAGCCGAAAGCGCATTCTTGTAAGCCTGGTCCGTCGCCTGCCACAGCGCCGAGCGCAACGCGATCGGGTCATCGTCGAGACCCGCCAATTCAATCGAACCGTCGCCGCGGCCGCCGGAACTGTCGGTCTTGTAGTCGCCTACGCGCACCGTCACGCGCGCCACGCGCTGCCGCACGCGTCCCGCGCCTTCGCTGGCCCCGAACTCCGCCTTGGTCTCGAATTGGTCCACTTCCTCGATGCGGTATTGGATGAAAAACGGCTTGGCGAAACCCGGCAACTGCAACTGGCTCATGCTGCGGTCGAGCTCGGTCAGCATGGCCTTCAGCACGGGATCTTTTTCCGCGTCCGCGCGCGTGGAATGAACCTGGGCAACAAGCGGCGCGCACAGGCACGCGGCAAAGCATCCCAAAACGGCTGGCAAGAAAATCGACCGGATCGGATTCATTGCGTCACCCCCTGCGCCTTCATACCCGCGTCGGTCCTTGCTCCGTCGCTCCCTTGCTCCCTTGCTCCCTGCTTTTCTGCTCCGGGTATCGGCAGAATCGGCGGCCTCGCCGTGCCCTGCGCCTGGCGCTGGGTCTCGATCTCGCTTAGCAACATCGCTGGCGCGACGGCGCTCACAGGAATCGATCCCGACTCTGCGCCGCACACGCCGTCAAACACTTCGCTCTTGTCGCCGGTTACGAGAATTTTTTTCATGGCCGCCAGCGGAGTGCCCACGATGCTCACGCCGCGCACCAGTTCATCCGGCCGGCCGTCGACATACACGCGCCACACCACGAGCGGGATGACTTGAAACGCCTGCGGCGAGCTGCGTTGCGTCACTGCGAAGCCCGAAGAAATGTCTTCAAAGTAGAGGCCGTAGGACTTGCCCTGCTTTTTCGCCTCTTCAATCAGCTGCTTCCGCAGCTCCGCGTCGGGGACGGTCTTTGTCGAAGTCACAATCAGGTTGCCCTGGCGGCCGGTGGGCACAAATCCCTCTTGCGCCCGGCCGTGGCCATTCGATGCGCCAAAACTCGCAATCGGCAGGCGCGACATGAGGAAGCTTTTGAGCACGCCGTCCTGGATCAGTTCCACCCGCTCCGCCTTATCGCCCTCGCTGTCATATTCGTAGTGGCCCGCGAGAGAGATACCATCGAAATTCGCCAGCGTAGGATCGTCGGCCACGGAAAGGAACGGAGGCAGAATCTCCTTGCCAAGATCTTTGGTAAAAGTCTGGCCTTCCTCGTCGCCGCGCTGGCGCTGGCCCTCGAGCCGGTGGCCCAGCACCTCGTGAAAGAACACGGCAGCGGCGCGGCCCGAAAGAATCGCCGGCCCATCGAACGGCTCGGTCACCGGCGCCTTGCGCAGAGCTTCAAGCTGCGCGCCGATTTCGCGCACAGCCTTTTCCAGTTCGGCTTGCGCGGGCAGCCCTTCCGGCGAATCGGCCTCGAAGGTCCGGGCAAGGAACAGATCCATTCCGTCGTCAGCGCGCGTTACGGCCACGATCACCAATCCTGACGACACATACGGAGTCACCAGTTCCGCGCCCTCCGACGAAACAAAGTAGCGTGTTGAGCTTTGCGCCGCGAATCCCACCTCGTTCTGGTACACATCGGGAAATTCGCGAAAGATGCGCGAAAGATCCCGCACTCGCTGCTCCCACTCCGCCTTGCGCACATCGAGCCGCGGCGCAGGCTTCTCCAAATGCACCTGCGGCGCCTCCTGGCTGAAATCCGGCGAGGTGTCTTCCTCCTTGGCGCGCACTTGAGCTTCGGTTTTCACGCGCAGGTAATTGTCGAGCGCATTCCCGTAACCCGTGTTGGTCCCGAGCCACAGCGTGCGCGCGATTGCCTCGCGGTCGTCGCCCAGCGGCAGAGCCATGCTGTTCACTGCCGAACCGCGGTGCTCGCCGTGCGTGTTATCGAGCTTGGGACTGCCCACGCGCACCTGCACGTCGGCCATGCGCTCGCGTGAACCGCCGCTCGTGGTCAGCGCGCCGAACTGCGCGCTGATGCTCAGCGCACTCGTGTCGTGTACCGAGTAGCTGATGAAATACGGCGGCGGCTGTTTGTCATCACCCGGCGTTGCGGACTTACTGAGCGAAGTGAAGGCGCGATGCAACTCGGCGTTCATGGCATCCAGCAGCACCGGCGCGTCCGCCGTCGCATGAGCCGGAGCCGCTTGCTGGGCACGGGCCGCCGACGGCAACGCCATCAGGATCATCACGGCAACTGTGGGTGCGAAGATGGAGAGAGTGACCGGCCGGCGCTGCGCGCAGCCTGAAGGATTGTGTGGGTTGGTACTGAGGTTTTCGGGTAAAAGCATCTCTATATTTGATTGTCGCAGAGTGACCGCAGGGAAGGAGATTTCTTATGGCTTTTTGCCGTCGTCTGGCTTGGATGTCTTGCCCGGCAGTCTTGCTTGCCGCCATGGTTTCTGTTCCCCTTGCCGCCCAGAATCCCGCGTCTCCACCTGCTCCCGCCGCAACCGCGTCCGCCAGCCCCCGCCGCAGGCGTATACCCTGCCGCCCGACAAGCTGGCCAAGGCCATCGCACTCGACCGCATCCGCAACATCCTCGATCTTGCCGGTTCCATCTGGAGCATTGCGTTTGTGTGGCTGCTGCTTGCCTTTGGCGCGTGGGCCGGCATCGAGCGCTGGGCGCAGCGGCTCTCCGGCCGCAGGTGGCTCCAGGGAGCCGCATTTTTCGCTGCTTACTTCGTCATCAGGAGAATTGCCGGCCTCCCCCTCGCCTGGATTGGCGAGCACTATGAGCGCAGCTACGGCATCAGCGTACAGGGGTGGGGCAGTTGGCTTGGCGACCTCGGCAAAGGCCTGGCATTAACACTCCTGTTCGCCGTACCGGTTCTGCTGCTCTTCAACTGGATTGTGCGACGCTGGCCGCGGCGCTACTGGCTGGGCATCTGGGCGGTCACCCTGCCGATCCTGGTTTTCTCTCTGTTGATCTTGCCGCTGTTTGTTCCGCTTTTCTATCAACAGGAGCCGCTCCAAAAAAATCATGCCCTTCTGGTGGCGAAGATCGAGACCCTGGTGGCGCGCACCGGCATCGATATCCCGCCCAATCGCATGTACCTGATGAAGGCCAGCGCGAAATCCACCGGGATCAATGCCTTTGTTGCCGGCCTCGGACCGACCAAGCGGTATGTAATGTGGGATACGACCACGGATCAGATGCCCGATGATCAGGTGTTATTTGTCTTCGGCCATGAAAGCGGACATTACGTGCTGCACCATATTCCCAAGGAACTTGCCGGCAACGCCGTCGGGCTGTTCGTTTTGTTTTGGGTATGCGCCGCGTTTGCTGCATGGATGGTCAAACGGCTATGGAGCCGGATGGGGCGCAACGGATCTCGCGTCGCGCACGGGCTTCGTAGTGCTGCTATTCGCCATTTCGATTGCCGGCTTCCTCACCGAGCCCGTGGACAGCGCCTTCAGCCGCTACTTTGAGCATCAGGCCGATGTCTATGGGCAGGAGGCGATTCACGGCATTGTGGCCGATCCGCAAAAAACCGCAGTTGCCGCATTCAATAAACTGGGCGAGTCCTGGCTCGAGGATCCCAATCCGAACCCGATGATCGAATTCTGGCTCTACGATCACCCGAGCACGCAGCATCGCGCCGAATTCGCCGAGCACTACGATCCCTGGGCAAATGGAGGGCACGGCCAGTTCTTTAAGAACTAGGGGTCAGGTTTCAGGGGCAGGGGGCGGTGCACTGGATCTGATTTCTCTGCCTACCTCTTGCATGCGTCGTCGGTCCCCGCGAAGAAGCTATACTTGCCCTATCACTCCGCTCAAGAGGTGCATGATGAGAAGATCCATCATCGTTATGAGCATTCTGCTCAGCTCTGTTTGCTTAATTCATGGTCAGAAATACCGCATGGCACAAGGTCCGCCCAAACCGGTCAACCCAGGAGCGCCTCCAGTCCGCGTACACATTTCCGCTTCGCACATTCGGCTCAGCTGCAGTGGCACACAAAGCGTCGTGTGCGGCTATGGGCTGTATGTTGACGCAATTCTGGACGGGAAGAAGGTTGAATTATGGGGCCAGTCGAAAATTGGGAAATACCAATTGGCTCTCCTTGCACCGGGCGATTACACGGCGCAGCTCACGAAAGACAACCATAACGCCAATCAAACGGTGATTAGCCAGAACTACACCCTCCTGCTGCCGGACGGCACAATCTGGCTATGCCAGTTAAGCGGCATCTCAGAATAGCTGCGAACTTTATCAGAGCCCGAGACCGCGGTCACAGCCGCTCGAAGATGCCGGCAGCGCCCATGCCGCCGCCTACGCACATGGTCACCATGCCGTAACGCGCGTTCCGCGCTTTCAGCTCCTGGAGGAGCGAAGCGGTGAGTTTAGCTCCTGTGCAACCCAGCGGATGCCCAAGCGCGATGGCACCGCCGTTGACGTTGACGCGCGCCGGGTCCAGATCGAGCGTGCGGATGATGGCCAAAACCTGTGCCGCGAAAGCCTCATTCAATTCAATGAGTTCAATGTCGTTCAGCGAGAGGCCGGCGAACTTCAGAGCCTTCGGAATCGCGGTGATGGGGCCGATGCCCATCTCCTCCGGCAGGCAGCCGGTGACGGCGTAGGAAACCAGCCGTGCGATCGGCCGCAAGCCGAGTTCGCGCGCGCGGTTCACTTCCATCAGGACCGCGGCCGCTCCGCCGTCGGAGGTTTGCGAGGAGTTGCCCGCAGTGACCGTGCCCTGCGCATGAAACACCGGTTTCAACTGCGCCAATGCGGCGGCGGAGGTGTCGGCGCGGGGGCCTTCGTCGGCGGAAAACTCCTTCTCCTTGATCTCCGGCTTTCCCGGCTTCGCGCCGGGTACGGCTGTCGTCACGCGCACCGGAACAATCTCTTTTGTGAACCGACCCGCTGCCTGCGCGGCCACCGCCTTCTGGTGGCTCGCCAACGCGTATGCATCCTGATCTTCGCGAGAGATCTCGTAATGGCGGGCAACGCGCTCGGCCGTCAGGCCCATCGTCAACAGCGACGCCGGATAGTTGGCCGCGAGCCATGGATTGGGGCTGGGCTTGTTGCCGCCCATAGGAATCAGGCTCATCGACTCGGCTCCGCCGGCAATAATCACCTGCGCGGCGCCGAATCGAATGCGCTGAACGGCAATCGCAATCGCCTCCAGTCCCGAGGCGCACAGCCGGTTCACGGTGACGCCCGGAATCTCCACAGGCAACCCCGCACGCAGCGCAGCCATGCGCGCCAGGTTCCAGCCCTGCTCGCCTTCTGGCTGCGCACAGCCCATGATGACGTCGTCGATTTCGGCCTTGTCGAGCCCCGGAACCCTTTCCAAAACCCCGCCCAACGCAGTTGCGGCGAGGTCGTCGGGGCGGGTGGTCGAAAGTGCGCCTTTGGGCGCGCGGCCCACGGGCGTACGAACGGCGGCGACGAGAACGGCTTCCGGCATGGAGGTCTCCAAAACAGCGAACAGCAGACTGCGAACAACACGCAGCGGCACTGCTGGCTCATTGTTAGATGGCTGGACGCGTTGAGGTCAAGCTGCTCAGCCGTCAATTCTGCGTATCGATGACCGTCCAGGCGCCTTTTGCGAACACGCGATAAATCGTGCGCCCGTCGACGACCGAGTCGGCCAGGGCGTCATGGTCGAGGCGCGGCGGGGGTGGCTTCATGCCGAACTGCGCCTCATGAATCGCATCCGGCGATGCGGCATCGATGCCCCAGTTAAAGCCAAGCACTGCGGTCGCCCCGTGCGCCTGCAGGCGGTCGGTTTCCAGCACCGAAGCCAGCACCATGGGGTCGCTCCCGTCTGCAAAGAAAACGAGCAGCGAGACCCGGCCGTCGACCGAGCAGAGGACCGCCCAGTCCGACGAGCCATGACGCTCAAGGCTGGCGCGGACCACGTTTTCCGGTTGGTGCGCCTCGTAGGTCTGGGGAATCAGGCACCCGCGCCGCGTGAGTGCATCCTGCACGGCAGCCGGAAGCTGGGGAAATGCGTTGACCGGTAAATGGCGGATGAGATAAGTCGTGCGTTGGCCGTCCACCGTCACCTGGCCGGAGGAGTTGAGAGGCGGCGTGGCCTCGTCCTGCGGCCGGCTCCATGAGGGGCAACAAAAAAGCAGCAGCGCCCCGAGCGCAAGCCCCGATCTACAGCGGTTCTCCAGTTGCCGTAAGACGAAGCTGCAACCGCTAAGTGGCTTTTTCCTCAAGAAAAAGCCACCTAGCAGGGTCCGCGAAATGATGCACATAAACTGGAGAACCGCTCTGTAACGTGCGCGTACCATCGAAAACTCTCATGAGAACTCTATGCCGACGATCGCAGAACCGCAACTGGGCAAAAACTAATTTCGCAGCGGCTTGCCGGTTTTCAGGGTGTGCGCGATGCGCTCCTGCGTTTTCCGTTCGCCGCAGAGCGACAGAAAAGCCTCGCGTTCAAGGTCGAGCAAATATTGTTCGCTCACGAGCGCGCCGGGCGTAACGCGACCGCCGGCAAGGATGTATGCCGCCCAACGGGCGACCTTCTGGTCGTGCTCAGATGCGTAACCGGCTTCGCCCATCAGATAAATGCCGGCCTCGAGCGTCGCAAGCGCGGCCGTGCCCGGTGCGGGAATTTGTGTGCGAGGTTGCGGAGGCTGGTAGCCGGTTTCGGCCAGCACCGCGGCCTGCGCTTTGGCGTCGAGCAGCAGGCGTTCCCGGTTCATCGTTACGCGGTCGGCTTGCGCAAGCAGGCCGAGCGAGCGGGCCTCCGCAGCCGATGTGGAAACCTTGGCCATGACGATGGTCTCAAGCGCGCGCCGCAGGGCGGTGACGAATTCAGCGGACTGCGCGAAGCGCGAGGGAGGATCGCGCGGATCCGGCGGGGCCAGCGCCGCTGCCGCATCGAATGCGCGCAGCAACATTTCTTTCGTCCCACCGCCCGCCGGGATCAATCCCACGCCCGCTTCAACCAAACCCATATAGGTCTCCGCGTGCGGCTGGCGTCGCGCGGCGTGCAGGCAAATCTCGGCGCCGCCGCCCAGCGTAAGGCCGAAGGGAGCGGCAACCACCGGCCGCGGGCAAAATTTGATGGCCGCGGTCATCTGCTGGAAGCTGTGAATGACCCCGGCCAGTTCGTCCCATTCGCCTTCCTGCGCCGCCAGCAAAAGTTGCATCAGGTTCGCGCCCACGGAGAAGTTATCGCGGTCGCCCGTAATCACAAAGCCGGCAAAGTCGCGCACCGTATCTGAAGCGGGATTGAGAACCGCGGCAATCAACGAGAGCACGTCGCCGCCAATGGCGTTCTTGAGCGAATGCAGCTCGATGCACCCGATGCCGTCGCCAAGGTCGACCAGCGACGCGCCGGAATTCGAGCGCACCACCGCGTGCGTGCGGCGAAAATCGGCCACACGCGCGTGACCGGGAATCGCGGGAATGGTGACCGTCTGTCCCGTCGACGGCTGGAAGCAGCCATCCTTGCCGGGCGTGTACCAGCTTGTGCGCGAAGCGGCCAGCAGCTTCTCCGCCGCCGCACTCACAGGGAGTCCCAGCGCCCTCATGCGGCTCACGGTTTCCGTCACGCCCGCCGCATCCCACATCTCAAAGGGGCCCATCTCCCAGTTGAAGCCGGCGCGCATCGCGGCATCGATCGCGGGCGCGTCGTCGGCAACCTCGCCAATGCGCTCGGCAGCAAAACTCCAGAGCGATGCCAGAAACGGCCACAGAAACGCCGCCGCCTTGTCCTTGGCAGGATCATTCTTGAGCAGTATCTGCAGCCGCTCGGGCAGCGTCGCGGCATTTTTCGCCATGTCCAGCGCGGGCAGCGCCGCTCTCACCAAAGGTCGGTACTCAAAGGTCGCGAGATCCAGAACCATGCGCTCGTCTTTGCCGTCCGTGCCGCGAATTTTCTTGTAGAATCCCTGTCCCGACTTGTCGCCGAGCCAGCCGCGTTTCAGTAATTCAGCGAGAATAGCCGCGAACTTTCCTCCCGTCACGCCCTGCGGGAAATTCGCGGCAACGTGTGCCAGGATGTCGATGCCCACGAGGTCGGCCAGGCGAAAGGTTCCGGTGCGCGGCCAGCCGACGGCGGGGCCAGTGAGCGCGTCAACCTCTTCAATGCTGAGGCCCTTTTCGAGCATCAGGTTCGCCGCGTTGAACATCACTGCAATGCCGATGCGGTTGGCAATAAAGTTCGGCGTGTCGTGCGCAAAGACGACCTGTTTGCCAAGCATGCGGTCGGCAAACGCGGAAAAAGCTGCGACCAGTTCGGGATCGCTTTCCGGCGTGGGAATCACTTCCACCAGGTGCATGTAGCGCGGCGGATTGAAGAAGTGCGTCCCGAAAAATCTTTTGCCAAGGCCGGGAACGGCGGCAGCGATACGCGCAATCGGCAGGCCGGAGGTGTTGGTCGTCAGGATGGCGTGAACTCCGAGGTGCGGCAGCACGCGCGCCAGCAGTGCGGTCTTGATGTCGAGGTTCTCGGCCACGGCTTCGACAACCCAATCGCACTCGCTGATCCTGGGCAGGTCGTCGTCGAAAGTGCCGGGCGTGATGAGGCGGCTGAGCGATGCCTCAAAGAAGGCGGCAGGCTTGGATTTTGCAAGCGCCTCGAGAGCGGCGCTCCGCAGTTTGATCCTTGGGCGGAAGATCCAGCAGGAGCGTGGGGATTCCGGCATTGGCCAGATGCGCGGCGATACGCGAGCCCATGGTTCCCGCGCCCAACACGGCGGCGCGGCGCACCAACAGCGGCTTCGCGCTCATCTTCGGAACGGGAGTTGCAGCCGTGCTAGCAGTGCTCATGCGGGCTCTCCCTTCACGGCGTGAATTTCGATGCGCGCCCCGCGCTTAAACGCTCGCAGCATACGCAAGCTGACGTCGCACGGTCAAGGATGCAACCCCTCTCGTATAAGGATCGCCTCCTACATATAGAGGGGGGCGCGGGTCAGTATTCGACTTTGTTCGGTGACGCAATCCACGCGGCGAAGCTGGCCCATGCCTCGTCGCCCAACAACTGCGTTGATGCGGAGCTTGCGGTCGGCTGCGTCTTTGCGAAGCTCCACGTAAAGAAACTCGTCGTCAAATCCCGCACGGGCTGCATGGGCAGCGCTGGCGCCGTAGTACACGGCATCGACCCGGGCCCAGTATGCGGCCGCCAGGCACATGGGGCACGGCTCGCAACTGCTATAGAGTTCGCAACCAGTTAGCGTGAAGGTCCCCAGCGCTTTGGCGGCGGCGCGGATGGCGTTTACCTCGGCATGCGCTGTCGGGTCATTGGTCGTCGTAACGGAGTTCGCGCCCTCGCCCACGATCTTGCCGTCGCGCACGATCACCGCCGCAAATGGACCACCCTTGCCCGTGGCCACGTTCTCGATGGCCAGCGCAATCGCACGGCGCAAAAACTCCGGGTTGGGTTGACCTGACACGTTCCCCGCTCCGCACGAGAGATACAAAGACAAATTCAGTATGGCACATGGTCGCGCCGGTTTTGCGATGCACTGCGCGTGCAGTCGCCGACAGCTCCAAACCGTGTTCACTGAGCCCGCGCTTGCCGCGCAGAAGTAAAATGCCCTCATGGCCGCGCCCACGACTCTTCAAGCGTTGAATGCGCGCATTGTCGCGTGCAATCTGTGTCCGCGTCTGCGCGCGCATTGCACTCAAGTGGCGCAGAAACGCCGTCGTGCTTATGCCGATTGGGAATACTGGGGTCGTCCCGTGCCCTCCTTCGGCGACCCCAAGGCGCGCGTGCTGGCGTTGGGGCTGGCGCCGGGAGCGCACGGCTCCAATCGCACTGGAAGGCCTTTCACCGGCGACGGCTCGGGGGACTTTCTGTTTCCGGTTCTGCACGCCGCTGGATTCGCTTCGCAACCCTCGGCATCCTCGCGTGACGACGGCATGAAGCTCTGCGGCCTTTGGATTACGTCCGTGGCGCGTTGTGCGCCGCCGGGCAACAAACCCACGCCCGAAGAGATGCGCAATTGCGCGCCGTGGCTTGACCTTGAGATGAAGCTGCTCACGGAATTACAAGTGGTGGTGTGCCTGGGCCGCATTGCGTTCGATGGCCTGCTGGCGCACGAATTGCGGCTGGGCCGTTTGCCAAAACGTACGGGCCTCGTCTTCGCGCACGGAGCTGAATACAAACTGCCGAGCGGACTCATCGTTATCGCCAGCTATCACCCCTCGCTGCAGAATACGAACACCGGCAAGCTCACGCGGCCCATGCTGCTCAGCGTCTTCAAGCGGGCGCACAAGTTGGCGAATCTCTGATGGAATAGCAAAAGCGTGGCTGCACCAAAAGAAAGGAATCACGATGGAGAGAATCGCAAAGGAAATTCTGAAGGACATGAATCTGGACGAACTGGCTCCCAAGCCGCGTGGGCCAAAGAATCCAGTGGATCATTGGACGCCGCCGCTCCTGTTGGAGCGGGCGGCCTATCTGCGCAAAATGGCGAAGCACGGCGATGGCTCGGCATCCGAGACGCTGAAGGAATATCCGCAGCACTTTGCCATGCTCTCCTTCCGCAGCCGCAGCGGCGAGGTCGAGATGCACGAACGCTTTGCGGATCTCTTCGTCGTGCTTTCCGGAGTGGCCACGCTCATGACCGGCGGCACGGTCACCGGCGCGCGCATCTTCGCGCCTGGAGAAACGCGCGGCAATTCCATTGAAGGCGGCACGGCACAGAATCTGCGGCCGGGCGACGTGGCGCACGTTCCCGCAGGCACACCGCATCAAATGCTGCTCAAGGGCGATGACACCATCACCTGTCTGGTCATCAAGGTGCAGGAAACTGTTTAAAACCGGCGCAATGCGCCACGGTGAGAATTGGAGCGGGAGAACGGGATCGAACCACGGCAGCGTCGCGATAAATTCGAGTGCGGCCCAAGTGCCATTTGTCCATCGCTCCGCGAATGACATTTCCTAGCTTGGCGAGCGGCCGTTCTTGACGAAAGAGAGAAACCGTCGTGCAAGTTCATGAATGCGATGATCCTGATGCTTTTCAACCGCATCGCGAGGGATCAGTTCCGACCCGACCCCGAGAGCGGACGCACCGGCAACGATGAAACTTGTCGCGGTCTGCTGATCTACGCCGCCCGCAGCGATCAATTTGACCTCGGGCAACGGCAACTTCAAGGAGCGAATGTAGAGACCGCCTCCTACCGGACCGACGGGAAATATCTTCACAAAGTCCGCGCCCATCTTCATGGCGGCAATAACTTCCGTCGGTGTAAGAGCCCCCGGAATCGCGACAACGCCTCCATTCAATGCGCATTCAACCACTTCGGGAACGAGGCCAGTGCTGGTGAGAAAACGCGCTCCTGCGTCGAGGCAACGCTCTGCTGTCTGCCGATCGAGGACCGTTCCGGCGCCCACCACCATATTCGGGAAAGCCTTCGCGAGCTTGGCGATTACTTCGATACCACCGGGAACGGTCATGGTGATTTCCGCCACAGGGATTCCGGCGTGATACAAGGTTTCAGCAGCGTAGAGGGCATTGTCGCCTGTCTTCACGCGGATACCGGGAAAGATCCCGATTTCTTCAATGAGAGCTCTGACCATTTCCCGTTTCATACAGTTATCCTGACCTCGCTTGGAGTCTAAGTGGCCGACTTCAACAACAGAGTAGAGCGGACACAGAATCTGTTTCGAACATTTCTACGGAAGCTTGTCGGAACCAACGGCGAGAGTAAGCTGGCCCTCCGCCGTTAGATAGGATCCGAGTAACTGTGCATAGGCCAGTTGCACCTGGCGATAGTCGCTTTGCGCATTGAGGAAGTCCATCAACGACGCGCCACCATGCTCGTAAGCGAAAGTTACGGAGTCGCGCACGCGCAACGCCTGGTCGTTGTATTTCTCCTTATACGGCTTGAGCAGTGCAATGTTGCTTCGTACCAGTTCGTAGGCCGTATCCACGTCGCTGAAGACCTGTGCGCGCGTGGCGTCACTGGCCTGCTGGCTGCGGTCGATGTCGATGAGGGTCCGTTTCTTTTCGCCCTGGTTGCGGTCGAAGATGCGCAGTGGGATGCTCACGCTGACGCCAATAGTCTCAGGACCATTGGGGTTATTCGTAGAGGAGTTATTCGTGAACCATGCAGCATAGGTTGGATCGGTAGAGCCGTTCGAAACCGCCAGTTTGTGGTTAGTGTCGGATTGCTGAATCGTTTGCAGCGCCGCATGCAGGTCGGGACGAGCCGCCAAAGCAGCGTCGCGGTAAGTACCCAAAGGCTGTAAGTTGTCGCTGAAGTCGAATGTGCCGCTCACGTCGAATTGGTCGATCGGGGTGCGATCGTTCAGTAATTGCAGCAGCTGGATCTTGGCCGTGCGCAGGTTGACGATCGCCGTTTCGATCTCCGACTCGTATTGCACGCGCTGCAATTCGATTCGATCCAGGTCGATCTGCGCCAGATCCCCAGCCTTGAAGCGGGCGCGGCTGATGACGATGATCTTGTCGTAGTAGTCGAGGTCGGCCTTCGCCAGATCGAGAATATACTTCGCCTGCAGCGTTCCCACAAATGCCGCGCGCAACGCAAAGATCATGTTCCGTTGCAGATCCTCGTGTTGCGATTGCGTGATACGCGTACCTTCCTGCGCGCTCTCCAGGCGCAGTTCGCGCTTGTGATCCCGCTCGTGCAGATAACTGAAGTTCGGCTGTTCTGTGGTGCCCTTGAACGGTGTCCACACCCCGTTGTGCGGCGCGGCCTGGTTGCCATCTGCCGATAGAGTGAACTGGGGATTGGGCCGCAGAAAAGCCGTAATCTCTTCGGCCCTCATCTCGTCCACGTTGTCGGCGTCGGCTTTCAGCGCTGGATTATTCGCTATAAACCTGGCCTTGACTTGGTCCCAGTCAAACGGTTGCTGGGCAAACGCAACCATCGGAATTACCGACATAGCGATCAATCCGCAAGCCAATACGAGACTTCTGCGTATTTTCCGAATCTGCATGTGCGTAGAAATCGAATCAATGTTCAAAGGATTCCCCCGTTTCCGGTTCCGGCAGCACATCCCCTTCTCTTGCGATCCAAACATACAGAGTCGGAAGAAGGAAGATACTCATCAACAGATCGGACATCAAACCACCGACAATGACGATGGCAAAAGGCCGCTGCGAGTCGGATCCAATGGCGTGGGACAGCGCCGCTGGTAGAAGTCCCAGGGTTGCTACCATCATCGTCATAATGATCGGCCGCAGCCGCAAGACTGCGCCCTCGACAGCGGCATCTGCAACGGTATAGCCGCGAACTCTCAATTGGTTGATGTATTCAAGCATGATGACGCCCGTCTGAACCGAGACGCCGAACAGTGCCAGGAAGCCGACGCCGGAAGATACGCTGAAGTATGTGCCAGTTACAAGGAGTGCGAGCAAGCCTCCAACGCGCGCCATAACCACGTTGGCTAGAATCAGCAGCGCCCATTTGAAGGAACGGAACATGCTGTAGAGAATGATGAAGATCAAAAACACCGTCAGGGGCACGATCATGAGGAGCCTTTTTTCGGCTCGCGTTTCGCTGTCGTACTCTCCCGACCATTCGAGGCGATAGCCACGCGGTAACTGCACATTCTTCGCGATCTTGTCGATGGCCTCCCTGACCGTGGTGCCCAGATCGCGCCCGCGCACCTCAAAGCGGATGGCCGCGTAGCGGGAACCCCCCTCCCGGTAAATGTCGTAGGCGTCATCGTTCACCTTGACTTTGGTGAGTTGCGCCAGCGAGACGCGCTCTCCCGAGGGAGAGAGTAATCGAATACTCTGGATAGCCTCCTTGGTGTCACGATACGGTTTCTGATAACGCACGACCACGTTGTAGACTGCTTCACCTTGCAGCACCTGGCTCACAGGATTACCGCCGACCGCAGTCTGAATGGCATCCTGGATATCGGCCACATTGATGCCGAAGCGCGCAGCCGCCTGGCGGTCAACGGTGAGATCGATATTCGGCTGGCCCGTATCGCGTTGAATTCCCAAATCCTTGATTCCGTCAATGTTGGCCATAACATCTTTGATCTGTTCGCCCTTGTCCTCGAGAACGTCCAGGTCCGGTCCGTATAGCTTGGCGCACAGTCCGCCTTTCGTGCCAGTCATCGTTTCATCCACGTTGTCTTCAATGGGCTGGGAGAAATTCCAGAAAGCTCCTGGATGCTTCTCCAGTTCGCGATCCATGGCGGCAATCAACTCCTCTTTGTTTTTATGAAAGACGGGCCGCCATTCGTCCTTGGGCTTCAGGTCAACGAAATATTCTGTATTGCCAAAGCCTCCCGTGTCGGTTCCATCGTCGGGCGCGCCGGCTTGCGAGACGACCTTGGTGACCTCAGGGAACGAGGCGAAGATATAACGGGATTGCTGAGTGAAGCGCGTGCCTTCCGTCTCGCCTACGCTGTTCGCCATCTCGCCACGCGCCCAGATCGCGCCCTCATCGAGATGCGGCAGAAATTCTGAGCCGATCACTCCACTGAATGTGAGGAAAAGAGCGACGATCATGGATGCCAGGCCAATGCCAACTGTGATCCACCGAAACTCAATAGCCGTTTTGAGACCGCTTCGGTAACTCTTTTTAAGGAATTCCATGACCGGGTTGCGCCATTCCTTGACGCCGTTCCTGAAGAAGATGGCGCACAGCACCGGCGCGATCAGGATCGAGAAAGTCATGGCGCCGAGGAGTGCGAAGGCAACGGTCCAGGCCATGGGCCGGAACAAACGTCCTTCAACTCGCTGTAGCGTGAAGATCGGCATGTAGGCGGTGATGATGATGGCGATGGCGTAGAACACCGGCCTCTGGACTTCGTGACACGCCTCACGAATTACGGTGGAAACGGACTTGGGAATTGTTTGCCGGCCGCTGGGCTGACTGTAAGTTTGTTGTCCATGTGCTCCGTCGGAGCCAAAGTCGCGGCTCAGATGGCGAACGATGTTTTCCACCATCACCACTGCGCCGTCAACGACCATACCGAAATCGAGTGCGCCCAGCGAAATCAGGTTTGCGGGGATATGGCTCAAATTCAGAAAGATTGAGGCGAACAATAGAGCAAACGGGATCGTCACCGCAACGATCAGGGCCGCACGAATGTTGCCGAGAAAAAGAAGCAGGATGATCGTAACCAGGATCATCCCCTCGCCGAGGTTGTGCAGCACCGTGTGCAGCGTGTAATGCAGCAGGTCGCTGCGGTCCAGCATCGTAACAACCTTCACACCCTCGGGCAGGATGTGGTTGTTGAGCTCGTCTACCTTTTTGTGAATTCCTTCGAGCGTGGGGCCTTCTTCGGCCCCTTTGCGCATCAGCACGCCACCCTGGATGACGTCGGGCTCATCGACAATCACGCCGTCGGCGCGATGATCGGCCCTGGCCATGCGCCCCAGGCGAATTCTAGGACCCCAGTCGACAACTGCAATGTCCTTGACGCGAACCGGAGCCCCATTCGAGGTGGTCAGCACGGTATTTTCGATATCCTGCACATTGCGGAAAAGCCCGAGTGCGCGGACGTTCAGTTGCTGTGCGCCCTCTTCGACGAAGCTGCCGCCGGCGTTCGTGTTGTTGATAGCTAACTGCTGCTCGACCTGGCTGATGCTCAAGCCGTAAGAGATGAGCTTATTCGGATCGACGCGCACCTGATATTCGCGCGCGGTGCCGCCGAAGTCGCTCACGTCCACAACGTTGTCAACTTTCCTGAATTCCTTATACAGAGTCCAGTCTTCGATGCTCCTCAAATTCATCAGGTCATACGCTGGATTCGTGCTCCGCAGCGTGTACCAGTAAATCTGACCGGTTTCGCTCCAGTCCGTACCGATTTGAGGCAACACCCCCGCCGGCACGCTGACCTGTGTGAGCCTTTCCAGCACTTTCTGGCGGTTCCAGTCGTTGACTGATGAATCGTCGAAGATCAACGTAACCAGGGAAAGACCAAAAATCGATTCCGACCGCACCGTAGTGAGGTGCGGAATCCCAAACACCTGAATTTCGACGGGAACCGATACTTGCTGTTCCATCTCTTCGGCCGAATGCCCGGGCCACTGGCTGATGATGGACACGTAGTTATCAGCAATGTCGGGATAGACCTCGACAGGCATGTTGTGAAACGAGAGCGCACCCCAGCCGAGCAACAGCAACCCGACCGCCAGCACCACGTATCGATTGTTGAGAGCAAAATCTACAAGATTGCGAATCATGCTTTCTTCCTCGGTTCCCGGAGCCGGGCGTTATTCGTTGTCGATCGCATTCTGGAGATTGATCGCATTGGTCACGACCTGCTGACCCGGCTGTACCCCGGATAGAATCTGCTGCATGTTGTTCGACAACTGTTCGCCACCGACGACTTCTACCCTCTTGAACTTCCCTTGCACAGGGATGTAGACCCAATCGCGATCATGCAGATGCACGACCGCGGACGCCGGGACCGCCGCGTAGGTCTGCTTCTCCTTGCCGAACAAAGTGGCCGTGGCGAACATGCCGGGCCGCATCATCTCGCCCGGATTGGCCACTTCAATGCGGACCTTCGCCGTGCGGATATTCGGATCGAGAATCGAACCGACGTTGCTGATCATTCCCTTGAGAACTTTGTCCGGATAGGCGTTCAGCTTGATGTCGGCAGGTTGCCCCATGCGCACGTTGGCCATGTCGTTTTCATAGACATCGCAGACGATCCACACAGTGGTCAGGTCCGAAATAGTGAATGGGTTCGGCGTAGAGTAGGCCTGCACGGCCGCCCCGATGGCCACTTCCTGATCGGTGATCACCCCGGATACTGGCGCGGTGATGTCCACGAGCCCCTTCGGGTCACTGGGATCGCTGCCGAGCAAGTGAAGATGCTCGGTCGCGGTATCGAGCGTGGTCTTGGCGTCGTCTTCGTTGTCTTGCGCGACTTCCAGGTCGCCCTGCGCTATGGCGCCGTGCTCGTACAGCAGCTTCGCTCGATCCAATTGCTTGCGCGCAAGCAACTCATCGGAGATGGCCTTGCGGTAGGCATCGAAGCCACCCGAAATGTCGTCACTGCGAACGCGCAGCAAGAGCTGGCCCTTCCTTACCGTGTCACCGAGGCGAACACGGATGTCCACAACGCGGCCGGAGGCAAGCGAAATCACCGGAACAGTTCGCGAGATGTCCGGAAATACCGTGCCAGTCACGGACAGTTGCGACGGAGCCTTGTATTCGGTCGCAGTTTCGATCGGATACAACTCCGGATGCTCGACGGCGAAGAAGGAGGGATCCACTCCGGAAACCACGTTGGCCGGTGGCGGCGCGCCCGCGTTCGCATCGACATTGCCGCTCTTGCAGCCGTTGACGACGAGAGTCGCGATCAGCGCCATCGGCAGAATTGCCAGTTTCATAGTTTTGCTTTTCATCGCAGGGCCTCGAGTTTTTGGGCGATTGCTGCTTCGCAGTTTCCCATGAAGTTGTATTGAGCAGAGGAGGCAAATCGTGCTCCCAAGCACTTGGGGCGGGTAGCGCTGATTAACTTCCCGTGAGCAGTGCGCCGTGATGCGCAAAGCTGACTTAGGAAGTGGATCAACCCATTGCTTTCTGCTAGAGGAAGGGAGGGATCAGGCAGTGGGAGGAGGGCGGTTTTGAATGGGACCAAGGGCTGGCGACTGCAGCGCCGGGGCAGGATAATTGCCCACTGCGCCAAGATAATACGCCTCGAAAGACGGTTCTGAGAGGAGCGGTTGAGGAAAGTTCGCCACCGGATGCAGCATCGCTTGTGCACGCGCGCCCGAGAAATCTTCGCGCGCGAAACAACTTGTCTCGGCCGGGCTCTGCGCCATCGCCATGTCGTCATACATCGAGATCACAACAAACATATTGACGAGGATCAACGCCAGGGCAATGAACTGCACTTGGCGCCCAGGGCCCTCGCGCCGCGCATGGCGCACCCACAACCAGCACATCAGTGTGGCCAGCACCACCCATTCGAGATTGAGGACCCAAACCATCAGCTCAGTTTTCCCCTTTGCGCGCCACTGCCGCGTAACCTTCTTGCGCGTTCTTCGCATCAGATAAGGCCGTGATGCCGGAGGTTATACATTCGCCGGTCGCAACTGTTGTGAAGGCCACGACCGGCGTTTCTTGCGGTATCTAGAACCGGACCATGACCGCGCCCGTGACGACTGTCTGATTGGTGCGCAGATCGGGCCACCAGATGGCATTGTTGGCTGCGGTTGGGCTGGTCCAGGTTCCCGATCCGCCGCACGCAGTATTGACCGTGGTTAAAGGCGTGCCATAGCCATAGCCTGACGGCGCACCACTGGAGCAGGCGTACTGTGCCGGCGAGCCATTATTTCCGCCAGGAGGCGTAATGCCGCGGCGACCGGTCCAGTAGGGCGTATCGGAGTAGCGATAGCCCGATTCGAGACGGAACGTGATGAACTGGCTGGGCATGTAGTCGAGAGTGATGGTGCCGTCGTGCATCTGGGCCCGATCTCCGGCGTTCTCGGTGTAGTAGGGCGTTCCGGTCACAGCCGTGGCGCCATCGATGGGCGGCAGTAGCGTCAGGTAACGGCCGGGATTGTTCATCTGGCCGCCGCCAAGAGTCATTGCGAAAAGATTCTTGTCCCACCAGAAGCGCAGGTAGCTCATCCAGCCGATAAACATCTGCTTGGGCTTGCCATCATGGCTGTTGTGGCAGTTCACGCCACCGGTATAGGAGTCGGCGCTGCCCAACTCAGGCGAGAGTCCCTTTGGATTGTACGTAGCCGGCAGCCGCGGCCGCCACCATATTCGCAGCCGGCATCGCCGGTGATCGTCCAGGCGATCTGATCCAGGTATTTCTTGGGATTGTTGTAAAACCTCTGCTGCACGCTGTAGTCGGCGTGGACGCGCGACCGGCCGGGGAATCCAGCGTCGTCTTCACCCATTCCGTAGTTGTTGAAAACGAAGTCAGTATTCGGGTTGGGGCGCCATAGAATCTGTCCGCCCAATCCTCCGTGGCCGTTGTAGCGAGCATACGATTGCCAGCCATTGATGATCCATGGCTCAATCTTCAGCTTGGTCGTGGGGAAATACTGGATGCGAAGGCCATTGAAGAACCACGGAGTATTCGAAGATACAAAGGAAGGCTGATAAGTCCAGTTATCGAAGTTATAGTAGCTGAACAGACCGATGTAAGACACGAAGATACCCGCGTCCACGTTCAGGCCGTGCGCCACATCCCAGTGATAACCGCCCCACGCTTCCGAGACATAGCGGTAAGCGTCAGCCAAGTCCCACTGGCCGCGATTGACGCTGCCATCGTTACGCGGCGTGGTGGTGGCAAACATTCCATTCATAAAGAGAATGCGCCCGCGCACGTTGTCGATACGGATGTCGCCGCCGATACTGATCTGCTCCAACTGGAACTCGTCAGAGCGGAAGGTCTCTGTCGATCCTCCCAGAGAGTCGTCTTCGGGGTGGTTAAGATCCAATGTGTAATTCACATCGGCGCGAAACTCCGGCGTGAAGTACTTGGTGGCCATGGGGCTGTCTGTCTGATGCCCATTGCTGTTGAGCCAGGTCCAGTCGCCCGGGAACGGCGCTGCCTTGGTCAGTCGTTCTGCGCTGATCTCAGGGGGCGCCGGCTCTGCAGCCGGTGCAGCGGCCGCCTGCGGCGTGGCGGCACGGAGTGCAGAGGCGTCATTGGGGCCGAGGAGGTTCTTCTCCGCAGTGCTCAAAGCAGTGGCGTCATTGGAACCTTGGAGCGTGGACGTATGCTCAACTTCTTTTTCGAGCTGATCGATGCGAGCCTTGAGAATTTCGACCTCCTGTTCGAGGGGCGATTCGGCCGGAGTTGTGACCGCGGTTGAGTGCTTGGTGGTATCGGCGGGGGCAGCGCTTGGCGGATTTGATGCCTCCAGCGAAGCCGGCTGTTGCGCGCTCGCCGGGCTGGTCTGCGCCAAACCGATACAAGCGGGCGCTGCGGCGATCACCGCCAACGTCATGGCATTCCAAAAGAACTTTCTCATTATGCAGTTCTCGCTTTCTGCGGGAAATTCAGAAATCGTCTTATGTTTTGTCAGGCTGCCGGATTCACTCCGCCATTGACAGTCCCTATTCATGGGATTCGCGCGCGGCTCGCAATTGGGTCAGACAAACGTACATAGAACGCAAAGTTGCCGCGAGAATCAGTTATTAAATCGAGATCATTTGAAGTCGTCTTCACTTTCCTATTCCATGACAGTCGTCATAAGCGAGACATAAAGCAGTCGTAGTTTGTTTATTAAGAGCCGAACGCTTCTGAGAATTCTGCCGAGCAGAAGATTGAATTTCGGACGCAACTCCACGCGTGCGCTGAATCTCGCATGCACGGGAAATCAAGAGTGCTGAGTCTGCTACCAACGGTTAAGGATGCACAAGACGCAACTCACCCCAGCGCACCCGACGCATTGCGACAGGTGCGTTTGAAACGTGGATTCATGATGGAGCTAGGTTAGGGGGGGCGTTATAAGGAAGGCATGAACGACTTCTAAGGGTTATCTAGTGATCCAGGAATTCCAATCGATAAGTAGAAAGAACCCATTTCAGCATGCGCACCCTTGTCCCTCGCAAAAAAACCGTTGCGATGCGAGACGGACACGATTCGATGAGACTCATGGCCGTTGGCTATCAATGCCACGCCGATACCCTTGGTCGCGTGAGAGCGACGACATCTTCACCTGCTTGGTCATAAAGGTTCGGGTAACTGAGCGGGGGTGCAGCGGGCCGGAGCGCGATGGTGAGGATTGGAGCGGGAGACCGGGATCGAACCGGCGACATTCAGCTTGGGAAGCTGACGTTCTGCCACTGAACTACTCCCGCCCTTTAGAATCAATCCTTTAGTCGATCGATTCGCGGTTAATGTCAAACTTATCCTATTGTCATCTGCGCTGAAATCTGCCCAAGCGTTCCATACACTTCCCGCGAGAATCAACGCTCGAAAATCGATCGAACAGCAGCTCGAGGAAAAACAACCGGGAACAGGTTGACCCTAAAGTTGAAAGCAACGCAACCAGAAAAGCTCACCTGACACAGTATCGCAAGAACGCCGGACGCTGGCAATTCTATGCGGTAGCCCGCAACCTGGTTGGCAAGCCGAACCCGGAGAAGATTGTCATCGAAGGGAAACAGGTAAATTGGCAGAGCCCCGGCGCCAAATTCTATCTTGACTGGCTCGATCCGGTAACTGGCAAGCGGGTCCGCGAAATTGCCGGAGTCGCGCCTCGTGAAGCGAAGGACGCCTGGTTTAGAAAGAGCATGGTCCTCGCCGGGGAGGACGACCAGGATGAGTCGGTCCAGCCTGAGCCAGATATAGATGCATCCTCAAGCCAGCATCTTCAACTCTGGATATCGCAAATAAATCCTATATTGGTCTTCGGCAGTCAACTGTGCCAGCTTCATTGGCTTGTCTTGCGAACGCGTGCCTTTTTGATTCAGCACGTTCATCAAGCTCCATTCTCTCTGCATTATCTCTGGCTCGTGTGCCTTCAAATCATAACGAGTAAAGTCGATCACAAAAGAAGGTCCGTCCGCCATCCAGTCCTTCAGCAGCGCGAGCCGAAATTCTCGATTCATGAGCCACCTCATTTCCAACTCTCTTTCAGATCCCGGTGCACCAGTTCCTTTCGCATCGAACCGGTAGTTGAGCGAAGCATTGCTGGGGGTGTGCTTCCGCCATTCCATGCCGAACGCACCTTCGGTCAGCACCTGCGTATCCGGCCACCTGGCCTGCACCGACTGCAGCCAGTAAGTCAGATCCTCATCATGTCCAATCGACACTTCCCAGATCGCCGTGACCCAGCCAAATCCATTCAGTGCGTGGCCTTGGTCAAAGTGCATCGCGACCGTATCCAGCATTTCCTTCCGGCCCCGTTCGACTCCGAGCTTCACGACGGTCTCGATCGGCCCCACGCCCAAACGGCTATTGAATCCTCCCTGAAAGCCATCCCTCCGCGCGGCCAGAAAATCACAGGTCCAGCCGTCCAGGCACACGCAGTCGATAAAATCTGCCGTTCCCTGAGCCGGTTTCAAATAATGCTCACGACTCGGGTAATACGGATAGCAGATGCCACCATCGCCATCACCATGGTCTATGCCGTGCTGACTCCAGATTTGGCCCTGGCACACATGGATACCCTCTTCGGTGGCCAGGAATCTTTGGTTCTCCGCATCCATATAGCCAGCCACCAGGCTTTGCGGGCGATATCCGCCTCCAACCATTTCGGAGATTAACTGCAGTGCCTTGTGAATCGTCACGCGAATGTGTTCTCGTGTGTCGTACATCGGCGCGAAATAGCCGCCAGGAATGAATGTGATTTCGTCGCCGTAGCGGTCATGGTAGGAGGCTAGCAAGCGCCGTGCCTCCTTGAACTCCTGCCGGCCATCGTTTAACGCCAGCCAACTGATTGCCCAGGTCATCTTGCCTCCTGGACAGCCTTTCGCAAAAGCATCACGTCGCGAGCGAATCCGGTCTGGGCTATTGCCGGAGGCTTCGTCTTCGCCGATCGCACGATCTGGAGTCACTTCAGTCTGGTTCACGCGCACAACGGAGACGTGTGTTAGATACCTGCCGCGAAAGGCGGACAAATCTTCTCCGGCTCCGAGCGCTCGCAGTTCCGCAGGTGTTAACGCAAAAGACGCCGCTGCCCCTGCCGCTCCGCATAGAAACTCCCGCCTGGTCCGGAAACTGTCTATCGCCATTCTTTGCACCCAACCCTTCTTGCCGCTCCTCCGCCTATTTACTGTAGTCTTCAGGGTGGACTTCGATAGATGCGGGCGGAAAACTTGCAGCTGTGGAGCCGAGGGCGGTGTTGGGTGTGTCGCCCATCGTCAACTCAAGCCTGCCGCCATTGACAATGTCCGAATGGCGAAACCAGACCTGATCGAGCACCTTTCCGTTTAGGCGGATGCTCTCGACATACTTGTTTTCATGGGAGGTTTGATTCGCGATAATCACAAAGGTCTTTCCATTCTTCAGATGAATGGTTGTCTTGTCAAAGATCGGACTGCCTATGTCATAGATTGGAATTCCCGGCGTGACGGGATAGAAGCCCATCATCGAGAACACCGCGAATGCACTCATGGCGCCTCCATCTTCATCGCCGGGTATGCCTTGCAGAGTGTCGGTGAAAAACGATTCCAGGATCATGCGGATGCGCTTCTGCGTCTTCCAGGGAGTTCCGAGGCGGTTATAGATATACGGTATAGCGAAGCTGGGTTCGTTTCCCATGGAGAACTGACCCACCATGGATGTGGAATCGGGAAATTTCGCCTGGAACTCATACTTTGATCGGCCCAGTGGTTCGCGAAAAAGCTGATCGAGGTTGGCCGTGGCCTTCCGGGCTCCGCCCATCAGTCCGATCAGGCCCTTGAAGTCGTGCGTCACATCCCAGGTGTAGGTATATCCATTGTTCTCGTCGTAATAGTCTCTTCCCCCCATCCCACCATCGAATTTCGGGTCGAGCGGCTCAATCCAATGCCCCTCCGAATCCTTTGGCCACATCATTCCCTTGTCTGCACGGAAAAGATTCTTGTAGTTTGCGGCGCGCTCGAGAAATAGGACTTCGTCCTGTGGCCTGCCAAGGACCCGCGCAAGTTGAGCAATCGACCAATCATCGAAGCTGTTCTCCAGTGTGACGGGCACGGGTTGCCGTTTCTCGGACGGACTAACCTCCGGCACGGTTTCCATCTCTCCCGGGTGCAGGGCAGGCATGTATCCATGGACGGCATAAAACTCATCGAGCGGTCCTTTGGCCCCGAGGCGCCAGGGAAGCAAAGTGCCTTCGAGAGATCGTTTACGGACGCCGTCGAATGCAACCTGCAGATCGAAGTTCCGCACGCCCTTGAACCACGCGTCGGCGAACCAAGGCGCGGCGTGATTGCCGTTCATGCATGCTTCGGGCCCTGTGAGGAGGGCAAATGAGGGCATCGTTCCCGATTGCTGATACATGCGCACATAGGATTGGATCTTGTCGGCCTCCATGTCAGGATTTAGCAGGGTCTGCAGCGGCTCAAGCGCGCGATAGGTATCCCATAGCCAGTTGTCGACATAGAACGGGCGCTTATCCTCATGGATCTGGTGATCGAAGGCGCTATAGTAGCGGCCATTCTCGGTGATGTTGACCATCCGTTCGAAGCAACGATAGAGAGCGGTGTAGAAAACCCTGCGCTGCGATTCAGTACCTCCCTCTATCACGATCTCTCCGAGGACCTGATTCCAGCGCGCCTCTGCCGAAGCCTTGACTCTTTCAAAGTCCCATACCGGAATCTCATGCCGCAGATTGCTCTTTGCCTGTTCGATGCTGATGAACGAAATACCGTACCGGAACTCGAGAGTCCTGGCTCCTGGACTTGAAGCGATTACACGATTGCCTTCACCCAGGGTTTGCTGTTGGAGTTTAACCGGCGCGCTGAATTCGCCGTAGACAAATGCCTTCATGTTGCTGAAACGCTCTTCGCCGCTGACCACGGTTTCACTCTCCGCATGCAGATCGCCGGGCATGCGGTTGGCCAGTACGATGGAAGCCCTGCCGTCAGGAAAGGTGAAGCGGAAGTAGCCGCAGCGCTCGGTTGGGGTGAACTCCGTCTGAATCAGCGAATCGTCGAAGCGGGTCGAATAGTAATACGGCGTAGTCTTTTCCTGGTCGTAGGCTGCAGCACTGCCGTCCTCTCCGGGCATGATGCTGAACAACTCCTGCATTCCGTACGAACTGATGGTCAACGGAAAGGACCTGATTTGATCATCCAGCGCGTCGGCGCGGATTGGATAGACACGTACCATGCTGTTGGGCAGAAACACGGCCGGACGGGTTGGTTTGAGAAGAATGCCTACATTGCCGATGGTTGGATCGACATACTCGACCTGTGCGGTCGCGTGCCCTGCCAACACGATCACAGCAGCAAGAACTGCAAGCTTGAGCCAGTCAGGACGACAAATGCGGCTCGAGGCGACGTGTGCGATCTCCACTCTATTCTCCATTTCAATTGCATTGCAGGAAACCGGTAGGATGGCGGAATGATGCCAAAATGCTCCGATTCCGGCAATCTTGATTTCTATTGGGAGCTCATACTAAGACCCTTTGCTATGGCTGTTTGCCTCGAACAGGTTGCGGCCGGCGGAACCGGGAGACTGCTTCTGAGCGCCCGAGACAGAAATTCTCTCTGGGATGCCGCCTCCACGCATGGCGCTCGACCCAACTGGCTGGCGATCATTTCAACGATTCTGGGCTGCACCGGGCTGGCGCGTTAACAGGATTACAGCGAGCAACTGCGTCCTCTGGAAGCGTGACCGCGTAGTGCCCCGGCCAACGCGCGGGCTCATTTCCCGGATAGTCCGTGCTCAGAATTTGGGCGCCGCTGGCGATCATGGCATCACGGCGCACGGTATCGTTGTTGCGAGCTTCTTTGGTATCGGCATCGGTGCGCGTGCGAACGAGGTAACCTTTCTGCACCAGGGCGGCGATGTCTGCGGAGGGACCGTCATTTCGTTCGATGAAAGCAGCATCGGGTTCGCCGGGTTCCGCATTCGTAAAGAGGACTCTGCCACGGAGCGATGGATGGCCAGCCAGATATATCGGTCCGACCGGGCGTTGATCCATGAGAAAAATCACCTTGCCGCGAGCACTCTTCAAGGTCGGCCAGTTGCCGGCAAGTACAGCGTGGTTCAGGGTGTCGTAATGTCCGCGCACGTCATCAGGAGTAATGATTTCATCGGGCGGGAAAACGGAGCGGATTTCAGCATCCAGCGCATCGAACGTGCTGGAGGTGAAGGGCTCCGGTTCGGTGAGTTGAACCGGGCCATGCGGCTTCTCCTGTTTAGTCTCCACGAGAATGAAGATAGGAACATGTCCGGGGTGGGCATGCGACCATTGGCGGACCTGTTCAAGGCAGGCGGTGAAGGGCTGGCAGACGCTGCGGTAGTCAATATCCTGAATGTGCATGACTTTGAAACCGGGTTTGGCCATAACGCCGTTGGGATCGAAATCCGGATCGGGAGGAAGATGAGCCGCCGCAATCATCTCCGCGCCCAGCGGATGCGCGTATCGGCCACCTTTGCTGTCAGCGAAGACATCGAGTTCGATTTGCCGGACGCCGGCGTCGAATTGCTGTTCAAGCGGCAGATGCCTGTAGTCCAGGCCGTCGAATAGCGCCGGATTTCTGGCCTTCCACAATTCTTCCGCGCTCGGAGCAAAGCCGGCGTGATAACTATTGTGAGTTCCAATTACTTGAATCTCATTGATGCGGAGCTGATGATTCTGCTGGGCGCTGGCCGGAAGAATGCTGAGCAGGGCGCCCGGGATGAGAAGAGATAGCGCTAACGACTGAAAAGACATCGGGACTCCTGGTTGATAATGCTAAGACGTGAGCGTAAGGCTTGCTGGTATGCATGCAACACCCGGCATGACTCTCATTCAGAGAGCGTAGATTATTTCCGTCCCCGATCAACCTCAATCAACATCCAGGCGCTGGGATCTGTAACCGCGGCAGGTACGAAAAACGGCTATCGTTTGCGGAGAAGGCCCACACGCGCTCATAACGAGCGCGTGTGGAATGAACAGGGATCATCTGCGAATTGATTCCTTCTCTTCGGTTCAGAACGTCAGCTTGAGCGCCAGTTGTATCTGGCGCGGCGGGAAGAACGAGGTGATGGCGCCAAATCCGCCGTCGGAACGGTTAGAGTCCGGATTGTTGTAATTCACCGCGTTGAGAGCATTGAATGCCTCGCAACGAAAATCCAGGTTAGAGTTTTCATTCCACAGTGGAAATGCCTTATGCAAGCCCGCATTCATCTGATAGAACGAGTTGTCGCGGAGTGAGTTTCTGCCCGCATTGCCATACGGCTGCGCCACATTTGTGGGAATGGAAACGGTGGTTGAGCTTAGATAGCCGGTTAGAGACGTAGCTGTCTTGACCCACGAACCTCTCGGATTTTTCGGGTTGCCCGTAACATTCGGACGATAGTTGAGCAGGTCGCTCACATCCATCTGCGACGGCTCCGAGTAGATGAGGTTTACGGGCGCTCCGCTGGTCGCAGTGTTGATTACGGTAAACTGCCAGCCGCCGACTGCTGTTTGCATGGCCCGGTTGGCACTTCCGCCCCAGTGGCGGCCGCGGCCGTAGGGAAGATCCCAGATCGCGGTCAGAGTATCGTTGATCGGCTGGTTGTAGGCCGACTGTCCGCGCTCACCCCTGAGGTTGGCCAGGTTCACGCGCGAGTTATCGTTGTTCGGCGTATCCAGATGACCCGAAGCGTTGTCGATATCTCGGGAGTAAGTGAACGAGTTGAGCAGGTAGAGGCCGCTCGCATAACGATGCTCTACTCTAGCCTGCACACCGTGATAGATGAGCATGCCCAGGTTGGCCGATCCTTCGATGCCGGTAAAGCCAACGATGGGGCGCCGAGTCAGCAACGGTACGCAGCCAGTGGTTACAAAGCTGCTGGTGGCGGTGTTGTACTCGCAGGTCGTGCTTACGGTATTCGGCGGAGCCTGGTTGATATCGTCAAGCACCCAGATCTTCACACCGTGCTCGCCAACATAGGAGATATCGATGAGGGTGCCCTCACTTAACTGCCGTTGAATGCCGAAATGCCAGGCCTGCACATAGCCAGTAGCGATGTTCCTGGGAAGGTAGCGGGTTTCAGCCAGAGCTGTGCTGAATCCCGCAGCGGTGACGAAGTTAGTACCGTAGCCTTGCATGGTTGGACTGAAGCATGAGGCCGACTGCACATTGGTCGCACAGATTGGGTTCAAGGGCGACTGCGTGATGGCGGAGTTGACGATGTAGGGTCCGTTATAGGCAAGCAGGTTTTCGCCGCCCTCACGATTGAACTGAATGTAGTTGATCCCATAGCCCCCGCGGATCACGGTCTTGTTATTCCATCCGTAGGAGAAACCGAGACGCGGAGCGAGGTCGCGCTTCGGGATGTTGACCATCGCCCGGTTGGCTATTCCGCCGTAGGTTGCCTGCTGCAGTGTGCCGGTAGTGATTTGCAGATAGGGAGCTTGCGACGCCGTTCCCGCGGGAGGAATGAAATCCGCCAGATGGTTTCCAGTCACCCATTGTGGCGTGACTAGCTCATAGCGCAGTCCAGCGTTCACCGTGAGCTTGGGCGAGACTTTCAGATCGTCCTGAACGTAGAAGAAGTTCATCATCTGGTGGTAGTTGACGATGACGAAGTTGTTCAACGTATAGCTGTTGCGGGCGCCCACCAGGAAATCGGTCAGGTACGCCGCTTCCTTAATGCCGGCGTCGCTGCTGCCCGTATAGGCGCCGATGTTGGCATTGGACGCACCGGAGCTGAAGCCGCCGCCATAGTTGTCGTTGCCATAGGTCGGATTGAAGTCGTCGATCTCGGTATTGATGGCCTGATACTCGTAGCCAGCCTTGATGCTGTTGCGGCCGTGCAAAAACGTGTAGTTGACCTTGGGATCGATCGCAAATGGGTTCTGAAACTGCGGGTTGCTGCTTTGCGCGCCGAATTGCGAGAAGCTGGTGACCGCCTGATCGTTGAGGGAGCGAGAGATCAGTGGTGAGGTCGGTAAGCCGGGTATGCCAGCCTGCACAATCAGGCTGGGCTGACCGAGACCGTAGGGAGTTTTGCCGCCCAGGGTCCAGGTGAAGGCGACGCGTGCGTCGAGAATGGAGTGCTCGTTGAACAGGAAGGTCGTGCCCGCCGCGATCTGTTTGTTGTAGTCATGAAGCGTGCCGTTGGCGTTTCCGCCCGCTGCTCCGGTAAGGGGCTCGGCGTCCTGAATGTTGAGGTGGTGCCAACTCCAGCGGAAGAAGGCCGTCGAGCGAGGATTAATGAAGAAGTCAAAGCGCGCGTCGGTTTTGTTATCGGTGAAGTCGGCCTTGGGAACATTGACCAGGTTATTGGAGAAGCTGGCTGCGCCCGCGGTTGTGACATTGGGCGCCGGAAGGTCCGGAATGACCAGCTTCGCCAGTGCATTCCAATCCGTTTGAGGAACCACACCGTTGGCATACACCGCGCCCGTCAGAGGATTGTGTAGCGAAACGGGATTGCCCAGTGTGTCAGTGAAGATGCCCTGGCGTTGGTTGGCGTTCGGAACAGTTGAGGCAGTGTATTGTCCCTGCACCTGCCGATTGCCTTCAAAATCGCCAAAGTAGAAGATCTTGCCCTTAAAGACTTTGGGAATCGGGCCGCCGATGGCGCCGCCGAACTGGTTCTTCACCAACACCGGTTTCACGGATTTTCCCGTGAGGGTATTGACGGGCGGAGTGAAGGGGCCGATGGCGTTGAAGTCCGTATTGCGGTTGTATTCCCAGAGCTTGCCGTGAAGATGATTGGTGCCGCTCATGATGCTGACGTTGAAGACGGCGCCCGCGGAGCGTCCGTACTCGGCGCTGTAGTTGTCTGTCTCAACACGGAATTCGCTGATGGCGTCGGGCGAGGGCTGAATGGCCTGGTTGGAGTAGCTCTGGTTGGAAGTGCCGTAGGCGTTGTTGTCAATGCCGTCGAGCAGGAAGTCGTTCTGCTCGCTGCGGTTGCCGTTCACGTTGTAGGAAGCATCACGGCTGGTCACTGTCTGGTTTTCCAGGACATTGGCGCGAACACCAGGCGTCAACAACGCCAGGTCGGCGTAAGCGCGACCATTCAACGGAAGGTTGCCTACGTCGCGCGCGGAGATGATCTGCCCGCGTTCGCTGTCATCGGTATCGAGAAGGGCGGCTGCACCGGTTACGGTGACGGTTTCAGTTGTAGCGCCGGGTTTCAGATTGACATCGACGCGCTGGCGCGCATTGACTTCAGCGGTAAAGGGCTCAGTCAAGGTCTCGTTGAATCCGGGCGCCGAAGCTTTCACTCGATACTGTCCAACGCGAACGCTCGTAAATTCGAATTGCCCTTGCGCGTCTGCCGTTAAGGTCGTCTCAACGCCTGTGGCTGTGTTGATGAGCTCGACCTTGGCGCCCGGGATCACGGCTCCGGAGGCGTCATGGACAAAGCCGAGGACGGATGCGGTTTCATACTGAGCATGCGCAGACGGGTTGATGAAAGCGCCGAGGAGAAGCACCACGGCAGCGCCGACAAGCCTCTTGAACAAACTGATTCTAACCATTTTTCTCTTTGACTCCTTTCAGGGTTCTGAATTGCTCTGGATTTCGGTTGGACACAGGGCACGAAGAGTGTGGGGTTTCCGAAGCTGCAAATGGGGTGCTTCGGCCTCGCCGTGTCCTATCCATACGGTGCCTCGGTAATGGGATGGTGCGCGCCATTCTATAGAAGAACGATGCCGGGCGATCCCGGTTCGAGTTACGTGCTTTGAAGACCGCTGAGCCAGTATCCTCTGCGGGCTGAAAAACCGACTTTTGGGGATCTGCAATTGACAGGCACCGGCCTATCTCGGGAGCACCTTACGGGCATAGATTGCTCTTGACTAGGTGTTTTCTCGGTGTAGAGTGGATGCAGGCTTTAGGTGGAAACCGTTAAGTCGCTGGAATGATTATAGTTGCTCGGAGGATCGCCGAAGTTTCTTCGTAGTCTTTACACCGTGGAAAGGGTACAATTACACGTGTGCATAGCGGGATTTGCATTTAGAAATGTGTTTTGGCTGTAGGAGTGTGTATCGATGCCGCAGACCAAACCTTTGAATAGCAGAGAAGAATCATCCGCGCATCCCGTTCGTCCGTCTCCCAACGATCCGCGCTGGCAGCTTGCGCGCAAAATTGCGGCCAGCAAGAGCTTCGAGAAATCGTCGTTCCTTACCAGCTTCTTGCTCTATGTCTGCGAACAGGAACTGTGCGGGAGAGGGCAGGAGCTCAACGAACACCAGATCGGCGTCAACGCACTTGGACGCCCCGCGACCTACAATCCGGGCGACGACAACATCGTCCGCAACTACGCCCGCCTGTTGCGCAAGCGTCTGGAAGAATACTTCAAAACCGAAGGTAAGAACGAGATCCTTCGTGTCGATATTCCGCGCGGACATTATGTTCCTGTCTTTTATTCAACCGAGTCTGTGCAAGAGGTCCCGCCGCCTCCCTTATCAGTATCCAGTGCATCCAACACTGCGCCGACGGACGCAACGGCCCTCGCAGCACAGCCAACGCATTCTTCCATCGGGTGGACAGTTAAGAGTTCACATTTAGGGGACCAAAACAAGGCGGATTCGGTTGATGCCAGCAACGCGCGCCTTGCTCCGCAGGATGAGCCCGCGGAAACAGCAGCCCACCAGAATCCTGGTTTGGTTTCAATGGTTGCGCCGAAACCAGATTCTGCCGCCGGCGCCTCCGCGGGCCGCGAAACCGCACGCTCCGCTGATCACAACGGGCGCCATTGGCTATCGCTCGTCAGCGTGCTTGCCATTCTAAATCTTGCGCTGTTTGGCATCTTGCTGTACGGCATCGTCTGGATGCGGTCTTTGCGCCCCCAGACTCCATCGGCTTCGCTCTCTGAAGTTGCGCCAGTCTCGGTCCTTCCCTGGTCGGCGATTTTCAGCTCACCAAATCCCACACATCTGATCGCCAGCGATCCAGACATCGACGAGATCCAAATCCTGACTTCCAGTTTAATCTCGGTTTCGGACTACGCGAACCACATCTTCATTCCCGCACAAAAAACCCTGACACCCGAAGTGAGAGAGATCTGCCTGAATCTGTTGCATGGACACAGAGCAGCCTTGGTCGACACGCAGGTGGCTGCCGAAGTTGCTGCGCTGGCTCAGAGCAGTTCAAGAAAGATCCAGGTACAAGGCGCTCGCAGTCTTCAATTTTCGAATTTGAAAACCGACGACAACTTCATTTTTCTTGGAAGTCCGCGATCGGATCCCTGGGTTTCCGTGTTCGACGATCAGTTGGATTTCCGATTCGAAATCGACAAAGCAGGATTCGAGAGCATCCGCAATGTTCACCCTCGCCCGCAAGAGCAAATTGAGTATGTCCCAAGCGGTGGGGGCGGGGCCACTGGCCAGTCGTTTGCAATCATCGCTTTTGTTCGAAATCCTGACCAGAACGGACAAATTCTCCTTCTGGCTGGAGCTAACGCCGAAGGTACCCAGTCTGCGGGAAAATTAATCACCGATCTGCCTCGCCTTTCAATGGAATTGCTGAAATGCGGCATTCCAACTTCAGGACCACTCAAGCATTTCGAGTTGTTGCTGCGTGTGAAAATGATGGCAAGTTCGGCGAGCGAATACGATGTGGTGGCGTGTCACATCCTGCCTGAGGCTTCTGCTCATTAGCTGTCCCTGGCCGCAATTGGCCGGCGGTTAGTCGGTAACATCTCGGCCGAGACATGGACAAATTCAAGAGATTCCGCTTTATGCCGGCGCTAGCCAAGCGCGTGGCTCCTTTCCCTGAAACCTCTTTGGAAGAGAATTTGTGCCCCAAAAACCAGTTGTCAACGACCGCCTCTGGAGCCGAGAATGCCTGTGAGGATCATCCATGAATCGCAGAGAGTTCTTAGGCGCGGCATCGGCCGCCGTCTTCGCACAGGGGCTGCGCGCGGCTCAATCCGGCTCGCCCACCGCGGTGCTGAAACCGATGGCGTTGGGTCTGCTCATTTCGCCTTTTGGGGCGCTGGAAGAGCGGCTCAAAATGGTGCACGACCTGGGGTTTTCCAATTGCTTTCTGTCGCTGGACGGTTATCTCGGCCATTTCACACCCGCACTGGCGGCGCAATTTAGCGATCTGCTGGAAAAGTATGAGTTGATCGCGACCACGGTGGAGGTGGTAGGGCCGGGCGAACGAGTCTGGGACTTCTTGCGCGGGCCATCGACCATCGGCCTGGTGCCCCCGGCCACGCGCGAGGCACGCATTGACGCATTGCGGCAGGCTTCCGATTTCGCCAAACTGCTCAACATCTGCCAGGTGCAGACTCATTGTGGGTTCATTCCCGAAGATCCTGCAGATCCAAAATATCCCGGAACTGTGGAAGCCATTCGCGTTGTTGCCCAGCACTGCCAGGCAAACGGGCAGTACTTTCTGATGGAGACCGGGCAGGAGACGCCGACCACCATGTCTCGGATGCTGCGCGACGCGGCCATGCCCAACTTGGCCGTGGGCCTGGATACTGCCAACCTGATTCTTTACGGCAAGGCCAACCCGGTGGACGCAGTAGATATTCTGGGCCCGCACGTACGCAGCATTCATGCTAAGGATGGCCGCTGGCCCACCGATCCGAGCAAGCTGGGTAAGGAAGTGCTGATCGGTACGGGGCTGGTCGACTTCCGTCAGGTATTTACAAAGCTTCATCGCATCGGCTACACCGGCGCGGTGACCATCGAACGCGAGACCTCGGGTCCGCAGCAGATCGAAGATGTGCGCAACGAGAAGATCTACCTTGAAGGCATTTTGCGCGAGGTTCTCGCCTGAGAACGCCCGCAGATCGATCGCCACTCACACAGCGAAAGGCACGTAATGAAGCGTAGAGAATTCATTCAGACTACCGCCGGTGTTGCATCCGGACTGCTCTTACTCAAACCAGACAAAGTCTTCGGCTACCCGGCCAACTCGGCGATTCGGCTGGGGCTGTTGGGCTGCGGCGGGCGCGGGACGCACGTAGCAACCTCGTTCTCGCAGAACACGGCAGCGCGGGTGGCAGCGCTGGCCGATCTGTTTCAGAACCAGCTGGACGCGGGCCGCGCGCACTTTAATCAAGTGAATGCCAGCCTCAGCCGCCAGCCGATCGACAGCAAGCTCCTGTTTCGGGGCCCTCACGCTTATGAGCAACTGGCCGCCTCGCCGGACGTAGATCTGATTCAGATTTCGACGCCGCCGTTCTTTCACGTCCAGCATCTTGAGGCCGCCGTCGCCGCAGGCAAGCATGTGTACTGCGAAAAGCCGGTAGGAATCGATGTGAAGCAGGCGAAACTCGCGCTTGAAGTTGCAAAGCGCGTCAAGGCTACGCAAAGCGTCGATGTCGGATTCCAATGTCGTAGTGCGCCGCCCATCGCGGCCATTGCGGAGCGCATCCAGGGCGGAGCACTGGGCAAGATCGCTTCTGTCAGCGCCTATTACTATGCGCCGGCCTCGACAGAGAAGGTATTTCCCGGCGCTTCGACGGACGAGTACCGATTGCGTAACTGGCTCTGGGACCGCGCCCTTTCGGGAGACATTCTGGTAGAGCAGAACATTCACATCATCGACCTGTGCAACTGGATCCTGGGCGCGCGGCCACTTAAAGCAACGGCTATCGGCGGACGCAACATCCTTACCCACGCCGGCGACTGCTGGGACAATTACCAGGTCGACTTCACTTATCCCGGTGATGTGCACGTCTCTTTTGCATCCAAGCAGTTCGGCGCCTATGAGCTTTTCGAGGCGGGACTGCGGCTGTTTGGGTCGGAGGGCGCGGCAACCATTTCCTACGCCGGGCCCGTCGAGATCGCGGGAACGCGGAAATGGGCCTGGGAGCAATCTACCGAGGCATCACCCGTCCAAAGCAAGTTTGCGGCCAACGGAAACTTCGAAGACAATCTCGCCTTCGCCGATCGCGACAAGGAGCGCACGTTCATCGATAGCATTCTCAGCGGCCCGGCGCACAACCAGATTGCGGCCGGCGTCGAGACCGCATTGAGCTGCATGATGGGGCGCATGGCCGGGCTCCGGCA
Source organism: uncultured Acidobacteriota bacterium (assembly GCA_963713675.1). Taxonomy (GTDB): domain Bacteria; phylum Acidobacteriota; class Terriglobia; order Terriglobales; family Acidobacteriaceae; genus Telmatobacter. Next base: position 57,574 of record CAVQMV010000030.1, on the reverse strand, counting down.
GCGCGAGGTCACCTGGGAGGAGTTGGAGTCCCATGGCGAAACCTACAAACTCGGCAGGAGCCTGGAGCAGTTCGCGTGAATAGGCTGCACGAGGGCTATCCGTTAAGCGTTGCTCCCGCATCCGAGCGAGATGTCCTGTTCTGTCGGCGCCCATATTTTCACGTTCCATCGATGACGAGAGTTTTTCGGAGTTCCTTACCGAGGCCCAGGTGCGGCTGCGGACGCGGTACGAATTCTCAAGATCACGGCGGTGGTGCTTTCGACGGTGAGCTCGAATTTGCCGTTGTGCACGAGGCCCAGCGGTGTCCACTTGCCTGGCCATGCAGCATCGTTCGAAATCGTAGCTCCGCCTAATGTGACAGTGGCGAGTGCCGCATTGCCGGGCTCGCCATCGGTGAGCACCATGGAATCGACACGCGCACCCTCGAAGCCGGCGGCTTGAATAATAACCGCGGCAGCATCGGTATCATGCGTCGTGGAATGCGTCCTGTTGATGATGGTGACGAAGAGATCGCGCGAGGTTCCGACAGCATAGGCCGTGAGATTGATCTTCTGCGGATTGCCGATGGCGACCGGCTCAACATAGCCGTCGCTGCCGAGAGAAAAGGCTTTGATGCCATAGGCCTTGGGCGTGACGCGGTAGTTTGCGCAGCCCGCGGAGGTGCATGGATTGGGATCGGGAACGATGGTATCGGTTGGGAGCCATGGGTTGTTGTGGAAGTTGACTCCGGCCATGCGATGCGCAGCCCACCAGTGCATGTAGTCGAGAACCCAGAGAGCGGAGGCAAATCCATTGCTTGCGCCAGGCACGCCGTGCAGGCAATCGTTGGCTTCTGTCATGCGATAGGGCACGCCCATGGCGACCAACGGGGCCAGCACGCGCGCATATACATATGGATACGAATGAAACTCGGCGCTGCCGCCGTCGTGTGCGGGTTGCACGCCAATCGCGGTATCGTCGTCCCACGCGCTCGACAGCATGTCGTCGATGGCTTCCTGCGGAGTGGTATTTTCCGGCAGGCCCCACACGTAATGATGTTGCAGCGCCGTGGCCAGCATGCCGGAGGGTTTCATGTCCCGGGCAAACTGCACGGTCCAGGAAACTCCCTGCTCGGGATCGGGAGTGAAGCTGCTGGTATCGGAGACGGCGGTGTCGGGCCCGGAAAACTTCGCGCCGGGCGCGGCCTTGCGAATAACGGCGGCGACTTTTTGCCATTGTGAGAAGTAGGAGGGATACGCCGAACCGGCAACGCCGGGCGTGGACTCGTAAATGTCCGGGTCAACCACTTGACCGGGCCGCGAATGAAAGCCGCGCACGTCGGGCTCGTTGCCAATGGAGAAGCTGTCGAGCTGGGCGCGGTATTTTTGCCAGATGTAGCCGACAATTCGGGCATCGTCCTCGGCGAGATGAGGATTCGGACAGGAGCTGAGGTTCAGGAGGCGCACCGAATAGATAACCCTGACGCCGGCCGCCCGGGCAAACGCAAAAAGACTGTCGATGTCGGCAAAGGACGGCGTAGGCGTGGCACAATGCTCGTCCTTTCCGGATCCATCCACCGTTCCGCCGCCTACGCGAATGTTGCGGATACCGATATTGCGAAACAGCGTGATGAGCTGGGTGTTCGCAGGAGAGAAGAAATCGCCATGGACACCGTAGGCGTTGGCAATCGCGCCCTTAGTTTCAAAACCGAGGCCGGCGAAATCGCCGGGAATGCGAAACCGCCTTGAGGCCGTGTCGATTTTCAAAGTCACCGGAGCCTGCGCCAACAGCGTGCCGGCCAAAATGCAACAGGAGCAGACGACACCCCACGTTCTTCCCATCATGATCGGTCTCCTGTTTCGCACTCAACTCTCCGCTTCACAAATTCTTCGATCGCATAACTCATAGCTGCACGGCGCAGTTAAACGTTTCCATCGCCTCGCTATTCCTTAACTACGGCGGCGAACTCCTGACATCGCAGTTTTTGTCATCGCGCGGACAGAAACGAGCAGCAACCCTGTTTCCCGGTTCATCGTGAACTCCAAATGCCGTGCTTAGGCGGATTGCCGCGCGGTCAAGCCACGACCGGCGGCCATGCTGGCGCTCAGCCGTTTGTATTCACCACCCACTTGGGTATGAACACGTCCTGTGCCGCTTCCTGCTCAATGATGAGACGAGCCTCGAGCACATGCTGGCGGGCAAACCGTTCTGCATCGTCCGGCATATTCCGGCTGATGGCGCCAATGATGCGCACATGTTCGTCATAGACCACGCGCGGGTCACGAGAAGCGCGGACGGCCATGCCCAACGTCCTGTATCCCTCCGCCAATCGAACGAGAACGCTGTTGCGGGACAGATGCACGATTTGGAGATGAAATGCCCGGTCCACGGCGCCCATCTCTTCTACATTGCCTTCTTTCGATAAACCCCAAATGCGGTCGGCCATGGCTTCGAGCGCAGTGATGTCGGACTGCGAAACGTGCCCACAGGCGCGACGTGCGGCCAGGCCCTCGAGATACTCGCGCACCTCATAAGCCTCAACCAGCCGCGAAGCATCCAGATTCCCGACGAAAGCGCCCAAGCCGTCCACGGAATCGACAAGGCCGAGCCATTCCAGTTCCAGAAGCGATTCCCGTACGGTGCCCTGGCCGACGCCCAGCTTTCTGGCCAGGCTCTGCTGGGGTAGGCGCTCGCCGGGAAGACTCTCGCCCGACAAAATCCGGCGCTGAATCTCGTCTCGCACGTGCCTGCGAAGAGGCTGTGATTGCGTCGTTCTGTCGCGCATGGTTATAGATCCTGTAGTTGCCTGATTGGCTATTTTTTAGACAACTTGTTCTTGTGTTGCGGCGGTGAAGATCGCTTTTCGATCTTCACCGCCGCAATGGTTTATGCGTTGCGGGTTTTATTGACGAGCCAGAAGTCCCTAGAAGAAGAACTTCCCCTCGAACTGCCAGATACGGCCCGACGAGTTGTTCGAATAATCGCTGGTGATGGTTCCCCAGCCGCCGGTGGCTGTTTCGGATTGCGGCGAAGTGTAGTTGCTGGTGGCCGGATTCTGAAGGTGCACGTGGTTGAAGGCGTTGATGGCCTGGCCCGCGACCTCAAACTTCGTGGGACCGTGGATGTTGAACTGCTTGTGAATGGCAAAGTCCACGTCGTACCAACCGGGGCCGTAGATTTGATTGCCTCTCCCACCCCAGGGAGCGAAGTTCTGCTGGCCTATGGCCGTTACCCCTACGGTCGGTCCGGTAAACGCCGCGGAGTTAAACCAGCCGGTGAGCTTGGTGCGCGGCAGATCGTTCGGGCCTGGGGCGTACTTGTTCACACCCGGCACCGTCGGAGCATCGCAGGCCCAAGCCGAACTACCGTTGAAGTATGGGCCAGTAAACTGACCCACCGCATTGGGAATGCCACCAATCGATCCCTGGCAACTGATGTTGGCCCGGAAGCCGCTGGACGAAATCCAAGATCGGGTCGATCTTCCAGCCGCCGATGATGGCATCTTCGACCGCGTTGGCATTGGCGAGCCAACGTGCGCCCTTGCCGAGAGGAATCCCATACTCACCCTGACAGCTTGAACATCTGGCTCGCGAAGTCCGTGCAGCGATCGTAGTCGGCGCGATAACCGCCGAAGCCGACCACCCATGGCGCGCGCCCGTTCGCCGGCCCGCCTTCGTTCTGCTGGCCGCCCTGCGTGTCAGATATGCAGCCCGCGTAGGTGTAGTTCGCGTCCATATTGAAGCCGCCCGCGAACTGGTGGATATATTCCACCTGGCCCGACTCGTAGCTGCTGATCTGTTCGGTATTCTCGATTGGCCCCTCGTTGGCAGCCAGGTTCGGGAATGGAAGCGTGGTTGTGCCGTCGGGCATCAACGGCGACGTGACGGGATCAGCGGAGGTGTCGTTGCCCACGCAGTGTGGGTAACAACCCGCAGCTTGCTGCTGGAACACCGTCGGGACGTTGACCAGCGCTACGCTCGAGGGCAGAGCCTGCCGGGCAGCGTTGTGATATGGGTTGGCACTTTCCAATTGCTTGCCGAGCACTCCCACGTAACGCACCTCGACTGAGTCGTGGCTGGTAAACTGCCATTGCACTGCCGCGCTGAGGGAAGTCGTGTACGGTATGTGGAAGTTGTACGGCTTGCCGTACAAGACCACTGAACCCAATGGCTGGTACGCATTGAGCGCGCTGGTCATGTTGATGTCCGCGAAGGTATTCTCCATGGTCAGCGTTTGCGCCGTAGAGCTGCCGACGGGGGTGGCTTGCTGCGGCCTGTACGAGTACGAGGGGCCGTTCTGGACAGACACTCGGAACGGATAGTTGGTGCCCAGCGTGCCGCCGTAGCCCACGGAGTTGAATGCGCCGTATTCGACACCGCCTCCAACCTTCACCACTAGGTTGGGCCGAACGCGGTAATCTAACCCGATACGCGGCGCCCAGTTGGCCTTGGGCGTCTTGTTTACCGCATTGGTCGGTGAGCAGATGATCGGGATGTTGTCAGAAGCCAACAACGTCTTGAAGTAGGTGGACGTGGTCGTTGAGCAGCCGGCCGAGTTCATGTAATAGGCGCTGCCGCTGGCCTCGTTTCCATCGCTGCCGCCCATCCAGAAGTTGCCTTCGCCTTCCGTGCCGCCGGCCGAGTAGTAGGGGCCGAAGTAGTCGTCGCGGATGGCAAAATACCCCGTAAGCGATGGTGTGAACTTGATGCTGTCGGAGACATAGAGGGCGATATACGGCGCGTGATAAATACTCTTGTTCCAGTTGTCGCCGTTATAGCCGTTCACGCCGCCCAGCGGCGCGGCCGCGGTGCTGACTCCGTTTGCTGCCGCGTAGGTTGAGTTAGCCACGTTGTCGCTCGGTATCGTGAGGAAATCCGATAAGCCCGGGCCGCCATCACCCGAGGCCGGGACGTTCGAATACTGGCCCCAGCTGAAATTGCCTCTGGAAAATGGCAGCTGTGCGATGTTGCCGTACGTCCACCAATACTCGGCGCCGAACTTCCACTCGTTCTTGCCAATGATTTTGGTCAGGTTGTCAGAGAACTGCCATGCGCCGACCTTCTGCCAGGTGACATTGGTGCGGGAGCCGAAAGGGGAGATGCTGCTGCCTACTCCGTTAAAGATCGGCAGGCCGCCGTTGTTCGTGGTTTGCGGAATGCCTTGAATCCCGTACATCGCCGGGGTCCCGTAGGTGGTGTCGATAGTGCCGGCATCCATGCGGGTGTTCCAGTTGTGCTCATCCGATGCTCTGAACTCATTGACCAAATTGGGATTGAAGACGTGCGTTTCCGTTACCACCACCATGTAGGTCGGGTTGGTGGTCCAGAACGGCGCGTTGCCGCCGCCCTCGAGAGGGGCAGCAAACTGCGGCTGCTGCTGGTCGGTCTGGTTGTATTTACTCCACGTCAGGAAAGCGGAGTCCTTGTCGCTGAAGGTATGGTCAATTCTGGCGTCGTATTGCCTGGTCCGTAGAGGGTTCGACATCACATCGTAGAAGTTATTGCTGTAGCTGTTGGTTCCGGCTGTACTCAATCCGGTAGTCGAATTGATTCCGGCGTTGTTGTAAGTCTGCGGAAAGAGCTTGAGCAAAGCGAGAGCGTTGGGGTCGATACGGCCGGCCGGAAGGTGATTGAAGCAGGAAGTAGCAATCGGTCCGCCCGCCACCGTCGAAACCCAGTTCGTTGTTGCCAGAATGCTGGGGCACCCCGCAGGTTGGCCCAGTTCCTGGAAGTAGGGATCTCGGACAACCGCGGTCTTCGCGCCGGCATTGACTCCGGGATCTGTGATGAGTCCCTGTGCGCCGGACGCGCAAGGCGCCGTAAGGCCGGTAATCGGGTCGAGCGCGCCGCAAAGAACGGTGCGCGTGGTGGCCGGATCGAGGACGGTGCCGGCCTGGAACTGGCGTCCCAGCCCGTCAGTGTACTTGGTGGTGCTCTGATTCAGCGTATCCACAAGGTTCGTGAAATTGCTGCTCTGCATGGTGGCCGTGGGAATTGTCAGGTTGCTGGTGGCCACGGCGTTGTAGTTGGTGTACTGGAAGTCGACCGTAAAGAAGGTCTTGTTGTGACCGTCGTAGATGTGCGGAATAACCACCGGGCCGCCGATGATGCCGCCGAAAGAGTTCGACTTGAGCCGTCCCGGCCGGTTGGGATGGCCGCCCGACAGCTGAGTCCGCTTGTTGAAGTAGTCGTTGGCGTTGAACATGTCGTTTTCGTTGTATTCCCACACCGAACCCACCAATTTATTGGTTCCGGACTTGGTGACAACGTTCACCGTGGTTCCGTAAGAGTGCCCGACTTCGGCGGGATTGTCGCCGGTCTCGATCTTCATCTCCTGGATAGTGTCGGGAATGGGCGGAATGGTGACCCCGCCGAAGACCTCGGCGTTGTCGTCAGCGCCGTTCACGCGCACGTCAAGCGCGCCGGTTTGCACGGCGTTGATGATCAGCGAGCCGGAGCCTGCGCTGTCGCTGTTGCCCGTGAACTGGACGCCGGGCACGGTGGAAGTGAGGTTCAGGAAGCTGCGCCCGCCGGAGCCGCCGTAGATCGGCAACTCGGTCGCCGCCGTGCTGTCAATGGTTGTACCCAGCGAAGCATCCTGCGCATTCAGCAGCGGCGCAGCCGCGGTCACGGTGACTGAGGCGCTTGCAGCACCCACATGCATCGAGACGTCTTGTGTGACGACGTCGCCGAGGTGCACCATGATGCCGTTGGCCACGGAATCTTCGAATCCCTTCGCCGCGACTTTCAGGCTGTAGGTTCCAACCGGAACCTGTGTGAAGACGTAAGCGCCCACAGAGGTCGAAACGGCCTTTTGTGATGTGCCGGTGTTCACGTTGGTCAGCGTGAGCTGAGCCTTCTGTACCATGGCTCCGGTTTGATCCTTGACCGTACCGGTCACGCTGCCCATGTCGATGCCAGCCTGAGCAAAAATCTGCCCGCTGAACACCAACATGAGTACTGCACAGGCTATTACCAGGAAACTCTGCGGAATTGCCCATTCCTTTTGTTTCATTGCACATGCCTCCTTAAAGCATGGTTCATATTGCCCGGTGGCGTACCTTATTCCGTCCTGACCGGCTGCTCCCTCATGAACGGGAAACGGCGAATTACTCAGTTCATTTGCGAGATTGTCGAAGCACGATCTCCCGTGCCGAGACAATCACTGACAATGGACTCGGTCCACAGCTGGGCGTGCTGCGCGGCAACTGTGACTGGGGAATGGACAATCACTCTGAATCGACTGTTCATTGTCCGCCCACAAGACTCCTCCGCGCGACCAAACCTTGTGAAGTGATGTAACGGTAAAAAAATTGATTAAGATTGTTTAGCCGCTTTGTGAAGCCTTGTAAGGAGATTGGGAGACCGCTCTCTGAAGTTAACGAGGCGGGGCCGGGGCTGCGCGAAAGCTCCTATTTGCTTCCCGCCCAGGAACGGTATTCCGGGACTACGACGGCCAAGTTCGCAGCGAGCCATGCGCTCGAAGCAGGGCAACGCGTCGTGGTGCCTGTAGCGAAGGCCACCTTCCACAAGAGCATATCCGCCAGGAAAGCATGGAGATTAGCGCCTTTGCGGGGCCGGAGAGCCGGGCTGGGAGCGCGTGCGAATCGAGGGACCTCAGGGGGTCGGAACGGCGTGGCGTTATCGCCAAAAACCTCGGTTGGCCCTACCAAAAATAGAATCCACCTGAGAGGCCAAAGGTGGAATTGCGGATTTCAGGTACCAGTTCCTTATCGTACGTTGCAGAAGGTTAATCTTTACCGTAAAATGGCTCCTCGTGCAGGAAACAACATCATCTTCGGTATTGCAACGGCAGGAAAACCAGAACGCCCTATTGCCGGAGCAGAAGCGCGAGCTTGTACAGCGCGTGGTCAACAGCGAATTGTTTCGCCGCTCGCCCGCGTTGCGCGCATTTCTCCTCTACATTACTGAACGGGTGATTTCGGGCCGCGGCGAGGAACTCAAAGAACAGTCGATCGGCGCCGAGGTGCTGGGGCGCAAGTCAAATTACAACCCCGCGGATGACAATATTGTCCGCGTGCGCGCCCACGAGTTGCGAGGTCGGCTGGAGCGGTACTTTACCTCAGAAGGCGCCAACGAGGCGGTGGTGATTACCATGCCGCGAGGCGCCTACGCGCCGGAGTTCATGCCCCGCAAGGCCGCCCATCTGCCAGAAGCCAAGCTGAAGCCGCAAACAGAAGAGGGAACTCCGCCGAACGCGCTGGCAGAAGTAGCCGACGCTGAGGTCGAAATCGTCCGGAAGCCGGCGCTTCGGCATTGGCTGGTTTTTGCAGCCGTACTTGTGGTGGCCATTGCCGCTTCTGTCGCAGCCACTCGCTACGTGCTACAGAATAAGACCCCATTCGGCTCTGCCCGTCCAGCCGGCGCGGTTGCCGATTTTTGGGAACAGTTTTTCGCGAAACCCAATGAAGAGTTGAAAGTGGTGTATGCCGACACCAGTTTTGCCTTGTGGCAGGACCTGAACGGCAAAACTCTGGACTTGGGCGACTATCTGAATCGCAAATATTACGACGAGAAGGGGAACAAGCTCTTCAACGTTGTCATGCGGCGCGTAACCAGCCCGGCCGACATGGCGCTTTCGGTGCATCTGGCCACCATTGCGGAGCAGTTCGGGGGCCAGGAAAACCCCATGTTCGCCCGCGATGCCGAGGCCGCGTTCTTCCATCAGGGCAACGTGGTTCTCATTGGCAGTCATCGCTCCAACCCGTGGGTCTCGGTGTACGAGCCGAATTTGAACTTCATATTGGATCAGGATCCCCATTCGGGCGCGCCCATGTTCCGTAACCGCACGCCCCAGGGGCGCGAAGATGCAACCTACGGCATCCCGGACATGTACGATACGCAGCGGTCCGAGGAAAAAACCTATTTCAGCTACGGAGTCGTCGCGCTGCTGAAAGGGTGCGGCGATCAAGGCCTGACCGTGCTGGTGGAAGGATTGAATGCGCAAGCCACCCAGGCGGCCGGTGACATGGTGACCGATCCGCAGCGGCTCGACATGCTGCTGCAAAGCATGGGGCACAAGCCAGGAACCAGCGTAGCTCCCTTCGAGGCGCTGTTCCAGGTCACTTCCCTGCCCGGCGGGTACGACAGTCCCAAGGTGATTGCGTATCGGCTTCGTCCACCCGCTGCGTGTTCGGGCGGATAAAACTCCCCGTCCAAGCCGCACTGCTCGTCATGTCGAAGTCAGAAAAACGAAAAGCTGTTACTACCCCTCGAACTTGCTCCTCTATATATGCAACTAGCGTTCAGTGGACCTTCGATCCCCGACGCGAAACCCGCACCGTCGTAGACTCACCCTATGACCCGCTTTGCTCTCTTCGCTTCGCCGTGGTGGGTGAACCTTCTCATCCTCGTTCCCGTGGCCCCTTATCTGCTGGCGCGGAAAACGAAGTTTACCCTGGGCAGAAAGCGGCTTCTGGTCATCGCGGTCTTCGGCATTGCCTTTGGCTTTGTTGAGGCGGCCGTGGTGGTGTATCTGCGAGCCGCCACGGGATTATGGCCGGTTCCGCAGGCGTACGGTCCCACTGCCCCGCCGGAAAGCCTCGTTAGGATCGAGTGCTTCCGTGAAGCGGCAACCATCGTGATGCTGGGCGGAATTGCCTGGCTTGCTGGGCAAAACCTCAAAGCAAAAGCCGCCGCGTTTCTCTTCGCTTTCGCGTTCTGGGATTTCTTTTACTACGCCTGGCTTCGGCTCACCATCGGCTGGCCCAGTTCGCTCGTCAGCTCCGACATTCTCTTCCTCATTCCCGCGCCATGGATGGCGCAGGTGTGGTTTCCCCTCGTGATCAGCAGTCTCACCGCTGCGGTCATCTGGTCCCGCTCCTGAAAAAGCGCCGCAAGCTCGGACATCACAAGCTCAGTTGATTGAATCAGTCGCCGGCTTGGTCGTGGCTGCCAGACGTTCGCGTTTCAGGCGCATCAGCCGGTTCACAATCTTGTATTGGTCCCCGCGATAGACAGACTTCACATGCTCCACCGGCGTGCCGTTTTCGAGATACGAGACACGCGTAAACAGGAAGATCGGGCTCTGCGCAGCGATCTGCAGCAGGCGCGCATCTTCCGCGCTGGCTTTGCCCACCTCCACCACTTCGTCGGTCACCATCAACTGGATTCCGTATTGATGCGCCAGCTCATCGTAGAGCGAGGTCGTGGCATCGAATGTTTCCATGAGTCCGGGGCACAGTTGCACTGGCAGACAGCTGGACTCAATGCCCATGGGGATGGAGTTGCCACAGCGCACCCGGCGCAGATTGAAGACGTGCTCCCCATCGTTCAGGCCCAGAGCCTCTTTTACCTCCTGGGTTGGCGTCTGGATGCGGAACGACAGCACCTTGGAACTGGGCATGGCTCCCCGCGCCTGTGTCTCTTCTGAGAAGGAAAGAACCTGGCGAAAATCCCTCTCCAGCTTGATGCCGGAAATGAACGTGCCCTTGCCCTGCCGGCTGTAAATCACTCCGCGCTCGCACAGTGCGCCCACCGCCTGCCGCACCGTCATCTGGCTCACGCCCATCCGCGTAGCAATTTGCTGAATGGACGGCAACGGTTCGCCCGGCTTCAGCTCGCCCGATTGGATCTGATCCAGAAGGCGCTGCTGAATCTGGTGATAAAGCGGAATGCCGCTTCTGCGGTCCAGGGGCGATGGACGCGGCTTCCGGCTTCGGTTTGTCATCAATTCCGTTGTATCCACTTTGAAGTGAACCTCCGGGTTACAGCGGTTCCAGAGTTGCTGCACTCAGGAACCGGGTTGCCGAGTGGCGTTTTCCTTAAGAAAACACCACCTTTCGATGAAGCGCATACGGCACCTAAACTCTGGAACCGCTCTAAGCACTGCCGGCGGGCCCGGGCAGACTGCATCCACGCACTTTGCTCAACCAGCTTACCGACTGCCCGAAAACACCGTCCACATACTTTGCGAAAACTTCAACAAATCTTTCGCCGCGTTTCACGCCGGCTTCAGGCCCAAACCCGGGCCGTCGGGAAGCAACAGTTTTCCTTTTTCCACGCGCACGCCGGTCCACGGATCGTTGGCCACCAGCAGGTTGCCGTCGAGATCGGCGTAATCCACCAGCGGCGACAAGTGGGCCGCGGCAGTTACGGAGCATGAACTCGACACCATGCAGCCCAGCATCACCTTCATATTCATGGCGCGCGCCACCTCGATCCACCGCAACGATTCCAGAATGCCGCCAGCTTTGTCGAGTTTGACGTTAATTCCGTCGTAGGCGTCGACAAGCTTTGGAATCATTTTGACGTCGGTGCAGGCCTCGTCGGCATAGATCGGCAGGTGCACCTTGCTGCGCACGTAGCGGGTCTCTTCCAGCATGTGCGCGGGCATGGGCTGTTCCACATACTCCACGCCCTGCGTTTCCAGCCAGTTGATCTTGCGGATGGCCTCTTCCTTATCGGTCCACCCCTCGTTGGCGTCCACGCGAATCGGTTTCTTAGTCACGCTGCGCACGGCTTCGATGGTCGCTTCATCAGTCTTCAAACCCACCTTCACCTTAAGCACCGGAAAATCCTCCGCCTCGCGCGTCTTCTGGCGGGTAATCTCCGGCGTGTCAATGCCGATAGAAAAATCAGTGATCGGCGCATCCGCCGGGTCCAGCCCGAGAAATTTATAAAGTGGCACATTGAGCTTCTTGCCCAGCCAATCGAAAACGGCGATATCGACCGCTGCCATCGCGGCTTGCTGCTGCTCGCCCAGCGCCTTGCGCATCTCAAAAAGAAATTTCTGATACTGCCAGGGATCGCCCGCGGTAATGTTGTTCGCAATGGCTTGAACGGCCTTCATGGCCGATTCAGGAAACTCCTGGTAGCGCACGATCGGCGCACCCTCGCCGTGGCCGGAAATCCCGTCGCGCCGGTATTCCACCTGCACGGTGTCGCGATACTCGCTGGACGACATAGTCGTGGTCCAGGTGTGGCGCAGCATCAAGCGCTTCAATCCAACGTCAACCGTGCACGGCTCCTGCGCGGATTGCGGCCGCGCTGCCGGGGTAGCAAACGGAATCACCGCGGCAGCTCCGGCAATTTTCAAACAATCGCGCCGATTTATCGCGCCCCAATTCATGTCTCGATTCATGGCTTCACTCTCCGTACGGCTACCAGGATCTGCGTCCATGGCATGTCGTCGAGCCGGCTGATCTGCACGCCGGGATGTTCGTGCGTGGTGTCGTGAATAAATTCGCCGTTGCCCAGGTACATGCCGGTATGTGTGATCTTCGATGAGCTCGACCCGAAATAGAGGAGGTCGCCGGGCTGCAGGTCCTTGCGGTCCACGGCAATTACGCCGCTCCACCCAGCTTGGATATCCGCATCGCGCGGCATCCCAATGCCGCGTTGCCGCTCCAGCATCTGCGTAAATCCCGAGCAGTCGAAACCAAAGCTGCTAACGCCGCCCCAGGTGTATGTGGTGCCGATAAACCTATGCGCGAGTTGAAGCATGTCGCCAATGCTCACCGGCGTGAAATCGTTGCTGACGTCGCCGCGCTGTACCCAGCCCATTTGTCCATCCACAAGGCGCACCTCGAGCCAGCGCTCGGTGTTTTTCGCTGGCGTCGGCGCCGGCTCCAGCCGCGCCTCCCACGGCAGTTGCAAAACCGGCGCATGCGCCGTCACGTCAGGCTCGCGATAAACGTTCGCGCTCAGCGCCGTCACGCGCACTGCGTCGTCCTTGGGCGCATACGACCCGCCGTTCAGCGTCTTCAGGTCTGCCGCTTCCACCCAGCCCGTATACCCATCGGCCGTGCGAATGTTAAACCAGCCTTGGTTGCTCTGGAGCGTCGATACACCGGTGCCGTAGAGCGCCTGCGAAACCACGTCGCTCGCATCGGTTGCATTCCTGTACATATTCACCACCGGCCTGGCCACTACCGCATCTGGATGGTCAACAGACTGCTGCGCCTGGACCAGGGTCGCGGCAAGCAGCGCGCCCAGCGTCAGGCTGGCAGCGATCGCGCGGCCAATGCTGCCGATTCCGCCGCGCCTTGGCCGAACAATTCTCGGATTTGTATCTGCGACAGTCACTCGATTGCTCCTCTCAAAATCACCGGTCTCTTCTTATGGCGCACTGGCTCGTACCGTAATCGCATCGCGATCGAGGCCGGTTCCGCGCGGCGCAAGGTTGGGAATCGAAACCGGCAGCCGCCCGTGGATCGGAATCTCGCCGAAAAGCGCACGTGCCAGGCTCGATGCGGAAACCACCGTGTTCGAATACGTGCAAACGTACGTCTTGATGCCTGGGATCGATCCGCCTGTATATGGATCGCCGAATGCGACAACAACGGTTTTCGCTCCCGCCGTCTTCACGATCCCGGTGAGCAACTGCATCGGCCCAGTGTCAAGACCCACCGAACCGCCCGCGTGGCCCTCAGTGGTTCGCCTCGGATTGGGAACCGACTCGGCGATGGCGATCACGCTGTCTGCCTTGCGCACCGCGGCCAGCACGTTCTCGAAGACATAACTCGAATTGCTGGGATCGACAAAAAAGACCGTGGTGCCGGGCACACGCTTGCGCAGTTCGCTCGCAAAGGCGCGGCCTCCGTCACTGCCACGAGGCCGGTCCGCAAAAATCACCGCAACAATGCGCGAAGCCGGCTGGCCCGGCTGCGACGCCGCAGCCAGCGGAAGCAGTTTGCCGCTATCCATCACTAGCGTCACAGCCCGATCGGCAACGCTTTCGGCAATCGCCACGTTCTCCGGTTGCGCAATCTCATCCTGCACTTTGGAAAGATCCACAAAGCGATTGCGATCGAGGCCCACCGACGCCTTCATGCGCAGGATCTTGAGCACGCTTTGATCGATGCGCGCCTCTGAAATCTCGCCTTTCTTCACCGCCGCGAGCAGGCCGTTATACGCGCCACCGAGGTCGCCGGGAATGATAATCATGTCTTCGCCCGCCTCCACTGCGGCAACGGTCGCTTCGCTCGAAATCTCCACTTCTGATCCCGTGAAGACATGCGTCAGTCCTGCCATATCGAGTCCGTCGGTTACCACCAGTCCCTTGAAACCGAGTTGCCCCTGCAACAGATCCTTGATCACGTGCGCAGACACGCTGGCCGGGCGATTGGGGTCGGGCTCAACGGCCGGAACGATCAAATGGCCAACCATCACTGAATCCACTCCAGCTGCAATCGCGCCGCGGAACGGAACCAGCTCCATTGCGTTCAGCCGCTCCATGGTCGCCGGCACGCGTGCCAGCGTGAGATGCGAATCCGTATCCGTGTCGCCGTGGCCTGGAAAATGCTTGGCCGTCGTCAACAAGCCCTCGCTGCGCGCGCCTTCGATGTACGCGGTGACCATCTCGCTTACCAGCGCGGGATCTTCGCCGAACGAGCGCGTATCGATGATGGGATTGGCAGGATTCGAATTAACATCCGCAATGGGAAACCAATTCCAATGCACGCCGATGGCGCGCGACTCCTCAGCGCTGATGCGGCCGAATTGGCGCGCCAGCTCTTTGTCGCCCGCCGCGCCAAACGCCATCGCTGCCGGAAACGCCGTCGCGCCCTCAAGACGCATGGACAAGCCGCGCTCGAAGTCAGCGGCGATCAACAGCGGGTACTTCGAATCTTTTTGCAGCCGGTTGGTCAGCGCCGCGGCTTCCAGCGGCTCGCTCATGAAAAGTTGCGAACCCTCCATGGGATCTGTGACGCCGAAGCCGCCCACGTGGTACTTCGCCATCTCGTCGCGCAGTTCCAGATACTCCGGGCTCTCCGGGTTCAGAAACTTCACCTTCGCCCAGACCACGATCATCTGTCCGATTTTTTCTTCGAGCGTCATCTTGCGCAGCGTCGACTGGGCCCACCGCTCGCCCTTGCGATCAAGATGAACCGGCGGTGCAGCCACGGCGCCCTGTGCGAACATCGCCGCCAGCGCGCCCATCACCGTCATCCAACCCCATCGCATTCCGCTCGCTCTGAACTTCAAGTTCCGCTCCTTCGCATTCAGCGACGCGCAATCGCCTTGTAGCGCCAGCTTCCTAGCCAATCGCCTTGTAGCGCCGGCTTCCCAGCCGGCTGTAGCGTGGGTCTCCTGACCCGCGCTCTCTGACTTCTGCGGCCCCACCGCCGCGCGCACAATTAATAAAGCAGATACTTCGCACGTACAGCTTCAAAATTCTTCAGCGCATCCTGCCAATCCTCGGCAATGCGGCGCGGATCTTCGCCGGCTGCGAGCGCATCGAGTGTGGCTTTGTTGCGCATCAAGCCGTCCAGCCTCGCGATCTTGAAATCATTCGGATACAAGTGCTCAAGCGCCGCCGCAATCTCCAGCCCAAGCTCGGACGCGTCCAGCGCTTCGCGGTCAGTCACAAGAATGTTCACGCCGCCGCAGGATTGGTTTGCATAGTTGGAGGCATTGGGCGTGAAGTTGACCGGCACAAAGCGAACGCCGTCGATCGTGCGCGCGTTCAAGTAGCTGGCGAGCGCCGCCGCATCGATCCACGGCGCGCCCACAAGCTCGAAAGGCGTATCCGTGCCGCGGCCTACGGAAATGTTCGTCCATTCAATCATCCCCAAACCGGGATAAAGCTCAGCTTCGGTCAGGCTGCGCATATTGGGCGAGGGGTTGATCCACACTCTGCCGGTGGAATCGAACCAGTCGCCGCGCAACCAACCTTCCATGCGCACCACCGAGAGCTTCGCGCCGATCGTCCGCTCGCCGTTGAACAGTCCCGCCAGTTCGCCTACCGTCATGCCATGGCGCACCGGGGTCCGCCAGTAGCCGACGAATGACTCGCGCCCCGCATCGAGCATGGGGCCCTGCACGTACGCGCCGCCGATCGGATTTGGCCGATCAAGCACAACAATTTCCTTGCCTGTCTTCGCGGCCGCTTCAAGGAAGTAGCCGAGCGTGCTTTCGTAGGTGTAAAACCGCACGCCCATATCCTGAATGTCGTAAACAATCACATCCACGCCGGCCATCTCTTCGTCCGTGGGCCGCCGCTTCGCGTCCCCTTCGCCGTAGACGCTGTACACCGGCACGCCCGTCGCGGCGTCGCGCGAGTTGCCGATCGCCGTGGTGTCGAGAACCCCGGCAATCCCGTGCTCCGGGCTGAAAATTGCCGTCAGCTTGATTCCCGGCGCGTGCGCCAGAACATCGGCCGTACGCTGCCCGTGCGCATCGACTGCAGTCTGATTGGTCACGAGTCCAACTACTACCGGATGTCTTGCGTCCGGATGCAACTCGCGAAATCCGTCCGCTTCCAGAACATCGATCCCAACCTGCACTTCGCCCGTTCGCGCGGCAACGCGCCGCTCGGCAGTCATCGGCTCACTGGGGCGGGGGATGGGCCCAATCCGCTTCTCGGGGTTGTCCGCGAAGGAGAGATGCAGCGCCCCAACGGCGGCATCCGCTAGCTGCCTGCGTAGCGCGATCACGTTTCCTTTGCCGTTCGGATGCACCGCGTTCGTCAGCAGGATGATGTACGTGTCGCTGGGAAGATCGATCCAGACCGAGGTGCCTGTGAATCCCGTGTGCCCAAAGGAGCCGACGGGAATCAGCTTGCCGCGAGGGCTGGAGTAGGGCGAGTCAATGTCCCACCCCAGTCCGCGCAGGATCGAAGTCGATCCCGGCTGCTGCGGCGTAGTCATCTCCTCAATCGCTGCGCGGGTCAGAACCTTCGGATGGTCGCTCAGCAGATTCTGCGCAAACTTGGCCAGATCATCCGCCGTCGAAAACAGTCCCGCGTGCCCAGCCACTCCGCCCATCCTTCGCGCTGTGGGATCGTGCACCACGCCGCGCAGCATGATTCCATCATCGTCGTATTGCGTGGGAGCGATGCGCGGCACCCAGCTCGCAGGCGGAAGAAAGGCCGTCTCCGTCATGTCCAGCGGGGCAAACACGTGCATCGCCGCGTATTCATTCAGCGGCATGCCGGTGACTTTCTGCACGATGAAGCCGAGTACTTCAAAATTGATGTCGCTGTAAACAAACCGCGTGCCGGGCGGGTTCGCGGGCTGGACCTGCATGGCCATTTTGAAGGCCGTGTCGCGCCCGTGCCAAGCTTCCTTCAAATCCAGATCGGGCGGCAGGCCGGAAAAGTGCGTCATCAAGTCGCGCACAGTAATCTGCGCCTTCCCGTTCTGCGCAAAATCCGGCAGATATACGGCGACGGGATCGTCAATGTGCACGCGGCCCTCGTCGACGAGTTGCATCACCGCGGTGGTGGTGGCAATCACCTTGGTCAGCGATGCCAGGTCGAAGATCGTGTCGGTGGTCATCGCCTCGCGCGTCGGCTCCAGCGATCGCGAACCGAAGGCCTTGCGGTACACCACTCCGCCATTGTGGCCAATAATCACCACGCCGCCGGGCATGTTGCCCCGGGCCACGGCCGCCTGCATCAGCGCATCAACAGCATCAAAATCTTGCGCGCCGTTTCCGCCCGTCGCCGTCGCCTGCGCGGCAAGCGTCCCCTGTCCGCACACAATCAACGCCATCGCCAGCAGGAAAACCAACCCGCGCCAGTTCCGAATCGTTTTCAGAACACTCCCCATCTCAACCTTCAATTGCTTGACGAACATTCCCTTTCGCCCGGCGCAAGCGTCGCGCGGATTCGGCTTTTCCGGTGCCCGTCTTCAACATCACCAGCGCCAGAGGAACGCTCCTGCCGGCCTTCTCCAGTGTGGCCGCAGCCCGCGCCCGATCCACCTTTGCCAACTCCTGCAAGATCATGATGCCCCGCTGCACCAGCTTCTTATTGGTCAGGTGCAGATTCACCATCAGGTTGCTATAAACGTACCCCAACCGCGCCATGGCTCCGGTCGTCAGCATGTTGCAAATCAGCTTTTCCGCGGTCCCAGCCTTCAGCCGCGACGAGCCCGCAAGCACCTCCGGCCCGACCTCGACTTCAATGCGCAGATCCGCCACCTTCCCCAGCGGCGTGTTGCGATTGCACGCGATGGCTACCGTCGCCGCGCCTTTGGCCCGCGCATGTTCCAGCGCGCTGATCGTATACGGCGTATATCCGCTGGCCGCAATGCCCACCACCACGTCGTGTACGCCAGGTCTTCGCGCCGCAATGTCCCTGCGCCCCAACTCCGCGGAATCCTCGCTGGCCTCCGCGGCCTTCATCAGCGCGCTCTCGCCGCCCGCAATCACAAACTGCACTTTCTTCGCGCTCACGCCGAAAGTCGGCGGACTCTCCGATGCATCCAGCGCGCCGATGCGGCCGCTCGTGCCGCTACCGACATAAATCAACCGCCCGCCCTCAGCCAAGTGCTGCGCCACCAAATCCACTGCCTTGGCGATCTCCGGCAACACCTTATGAATGGCGCGTGGAACCTTCGCGTCTTCCCGATTCATCGCGGTAACCATTTCAAGAGCGCTCATCCGGTCCAGATTCTCTGTGGCCGAATTGCGGCGCTCCGTCATCAACTTACGCACTTGCATTTCGCATCCCTTGACTCGAGCTCGTTCCCTGTTTTCCACCCATGGCGAAGCTCGCGGCATAACCCACAGCGAACGTCACCACGCTGCCCAGCACCACGTACCACGTAAACGCCACACCGGTGAAGAGCCAGAGGTAGAGGTTTAACGCCAATCCACAGATCATGCCCACCATGGCCCCGCTCTCCGAGGCCCGGCGCGTGAGCACGCCTAACAAAAACACGCCCAGCATTCCGCCATAAGCGACGGAGGCAATCGTCAACCCGACTTCGATCACCCTGCCGCCGTGCCGCGCCAGCAGCGCCAACCCGAACAGCACTAGCGCCCAAACCACCATCGCCGCACGCGACAACCAGATGCGCCGGAGCTCCGAAGAAAGCGGACGCAGCCGCACGTAGAAATCGACAATCGAAGTGGAAGAAAGCGAATTGAGCGCCGCGCTCAGGTTCGACATGGCCGCCGCCAATATCGCAGCAATCAGCAACCCGCTCACGCCGTGCGGCATGTGGTTCACGATGAAAACGGGAAAGACCCTGTCCGTTCGCGTAAACGCAATCTGCGGCGGAAAAATACGATAAAACACGTACAGCATCGCTCCAATCATCAGGAAGAGCGAGAACTGAAACAAAACCACCACGCCGCTCGACAGCAGCGCGATCTTCGCTTGACCCTCACTGCGCGCCGCCAGCAGCCGCTGCACAATTAATTGATCGGTCCCATGACTGGCAGTGGTCAGAAAAGCTCCGCCAATCACTCCCGACCACAGCGTGTATTTGGTGGTCCAATCTAATGTGAAATCCAGCACCCGGAACTTGCCCGCCTGGCCCGCAACTTCGCGCACCGTCGCCCACCCGCCGGGCACAAGATGCAGGATGGTCACAAGACCGACAATGGTTCCGGCAACATACACCGTTTGCTGCATCACATCCGTCCAGATCGCCGCCTTCAGGCCGCCCTTCAACGTGTAGAGAAGAGTCAGCACGGTCACGATGGCAATCGCCACCAGGTCGCGCTCGAAATCGCTCACGCCCGTCAGCAGGCCGCCCAGCGCCACGCTTACCACGATGGCCACCGCAAATACGCGTACCCCTTCAGCGGCAGCCCGCGTGATCAGAAAGACTCCGGCTGTCATGGTGCGCAGTCGTTGCCCGAAGCGGCGTTCGATCAGCTGATAAGCCGTAACCAGCTCGCCGCGAAAGTATTGCGGGACGAGCACAAAACTCACCACGACGCGGCCAATCAGGTAGCCGATCACCAATTGCAGGAAGCTGAAATCCTTGTCGTATGCCAGGCCCGGCACGCTGATGACCGTCAGCGTACTGGTTTCCGCTGCAACGATGGAAAGCGAAATCGCCCACCACGGAATCGCGTTGTCTGCGAGGAAGTATCCTTTCAGCGTTTGCTGCCCGCCACGGAAGCGTAAGCCGAAGAGTGTCACGCCGGCCAGATAGCAACCGATCACCACCAGATCCAGCGTATTCAATCCCATGGCGGCATTCCTGCTCCGGCGGTACGGCCATAACCATCAGTCTTGCATGAGAGCAGGGCCGGGCCCGCCTGTTTCCCTTTTTAAAGGAATCAGGCGGGCCGAGCCAGTTTTATCGTTCAAGTTAGAAAGTAAATCTGCCGGCAAACTGCATGATGCGCATGTCACGATATCCCGTAACTTCGCCGAACGTCGATGACGTCGCAGTCGTTCCGATGGAGTTGACATTCACATGGTTGATTGCGTTGAAGGCCTCGGCGCGGAACTGGAAGCTCATCCGCTCCGTGATCTTGAAATTACGGTGAACGCCAAGATCGAGCCGGTTGAATCCAGGACCCTGAATCGTGCCGCGCTTCGCAGTCGCCGGAATCGGGTTGTTCGGCAACGGAGCGGCAAATGCGCCGGAGTAGAACCAAGGTGCACTCGGCACTTCGTAGTTCTTATTGTGAATCCTCGTCAGGTTCCCCGGAGAGTTCGGGTCGCCGATCTGGTTCGCTCGCAAGCCGTCCGAAGTCGGTCCGGAGTCGTGCAGGCCAGCGTTGTCGCTTACTTCGCCGCCGCCCGTCAGGTTGTTGTAGATACTCGCTGCGCCGCCAAGGTTATAGAAAATCGTGCTCCCCGCGCTTGCTGCAACCGTGGACGGCAGTCCCGAATCGATGGTGTAGATGAAGCTCATCTCCCATCCGCCCAGAGCGCGTCCCACCAGGTCCTTTTGCTCGCGGAACCACGGCTCTTCAAAGACGCCGTCGAAATTGAACACCTTGTTGCGGTCAAGCGAAGCGCGGCCGTAATCGCCGTTGATGTTGTACTCGTTCTGGATGAACCCGGAGTAATCTGCCGGCGCGTTGGTCAAATCGCGCGACCAGGTAATGTTGGCGTCCACGTATGTACTGCCGCTGAAACGCTTCGTCACCTTTGCCTGCAACGAGTTGTAGTTCGAATTGAAGATGGTGCGCAGCGCATCGATCGCGCCGTATCCCAGATATGGTTCAATCTGGTTCACCACGCGCGTGCACGTGGAGCTGATATTCGCTGGTACGTTCACGCCATTGACGGCGATGAAGCAACTGGAGCTGTTCGTCTCCGGATTCACCAGGTAACTGCCCCCACTGTTCGCCGTGCCCAGCCAGGCGCCCGGCTGCGGCTGATCGATGTCGAGCGCGCCCAGAAGGTGCGTTCCATGGTCGCCGAAGTAGCCCACGTCCAACATGAACTTCTCAGCCAATTCCTGCTGAAGGTCGAGCGAGAACTGCTGCACATACGGCGTTTGGAAATTGAGCGGAACCCCCTGAATACGCGCAGGCGTAGTCGAAAATGCCGTCGTCGCGCCGCCTGCCGGCGTGTCGAGCGTTGACTGGCTCACCGAGTATGTAGAAACCGCCGGAGGATTGTCGAACACCGTGGTTTCGTAGTAACTCACCTCGGCGTTGTCATACGACCAGCCGTAGCCGCCGCGCAGCGAGGTCTTTCCGTTGCCGAACACATCGTAAGCAAAGCCGACACGCGGCGCAAAGTTAGCTTTCTGCGCTTGGCCCACCTTGTTCCCCCAGGGCGAGGCCTGGTTGTTGTTGGCTGCGTTCGGACCGTTGTAGATGATGCCGTCGATATAGTTAATGCCCACGATGTCCGCTGATGCATTGGCGGTTGTCGACAGGCCGACGTTGCTGCCCGCCTGGCTGCAGGGGCTGGTAACACAGATCAGGCCGCTGCTGGCGATGGTCGGCGCCGCCCCAACGGTATATTTGGCAGGATCAAAGTTGCTCATCAGTCCGTTCGCATCCCACGGCTGCCCGTAGTAGCCATAGCGCACACCCAGGTTCAGCGTCAGCCGCGGATTCACCTTGAAGTTGTCCTGCGCAAAGCCCTCATACAATGAGAACTTCTGGTCCGTCACAGGGTCCCTCGAAAGCTGGCTGAAGCCGCCGTTGGCATTGCCCGTCAGGAAGTTCGCAAATCCCTGCGCCTCGTTCGCGCCGCCATTGTTATTCGTCGGCACATTCGAGAAGCCTGAATCACTTGCGAAGGTGAACCCTCCCTGCGTACCGGTCGTGTTGTTCTCGAGCTTCTGGTAGTGGTTGTATGACATGCCGAAGATGAACGTGTGATTGTGCACGATCTTTGTCAAATCGCCATACAACTGGTGGTTGGTGCCGTGGTCGGTATAGGCCACGCTGCCGCTCAGCGCCGTCATGCCAGCGATCGAAAGGTTCGGGATGAGTCCCACAGTGTTCGGATAGACGAGCGTGGGTTTGACGTCAGGCGACTGCGACGAAGAAAGGAAGCCGGACGGTGTGCTCACGATGTTGCCGTTCGAGAATGAGTAACCCACATTCAACAGCATCGTGGGGCTGAATACATACGTTCCGTGTGCAAGGTGCTGCGTGCCGGGATTCACCACCGTGGTCGTGTTCGCGCCGGCGATATACACCGTGGTGAACTGGCCTTGCGGCAGCGTCTCCGGGAACGTGTCGTGCAGATAGCGGTAGAAGACATTGAGCTTCTGGCCGAACTGTTGGTCAACACGCACCACGGAATCGGTGTTGTTGAAAATGTCTTTGAAGTTCGTGTAAATCGTGTGCGGGTCTGTGTTGTGCGCAATGTTGTAAGCCACATTTGGCACCGGCACATTGGCAAACACGTCCTTCATATAGGCCTGCGCCGTTGGTGAAAGACCGGACGTAACAGCCGTACCCGTCGCCGTGCAGGTATTCACCTGGGTCACGGAGTTGTTCGTGAACGCAGTACATACCGTCACCGGCGCTGTCGTCCACACGCCACCGATCAACTGTCCGGACTGGGTAAAGTCGCCCGCCCGCTCTGAGGCCTGAGGCACCGTGGCCGTCGCGGCTGCAAGCACCTGGACAATCTTTTGGAACTCTTCGGACACGAAGAAGAAGGTCTTGTCCTTGCCGTTGTAAATCTTGGGAATCCAGACCGGCCCACCGGCCGAGAATCCGAAGACGTTGTAACGATAAACAGGAGTCGCAAAGGTCGCTGACGACGCAGGACCGCCATGAAAATCGTTCAAATAGGTATTGGCGTCGAAATAGTTATTGCGCAGATACTCATATGCGCTGCCGTGCAAACCGTTTGTGCCCGACTTGGTCACCACGTCGATCTGCCCTGAAGCGTTGCGTCCGAACTGCGCGCTGTACTGCCCGCGCAGGTTCTTGAATTCAGCAATCGCATCCGGGCTGGGATACGTGTAGAGCGTAAGGTTCGCGCCGCGATCCAGGTTATCGGCGCCGTCAATCGTCCAGCCGTTCGATGTGTTGCGGCCGCCGTTCACTGAGAACGACACCGTGCTCGAAGAA
The DNA here is from genome assembly GCA_963713675.1 of uncultured Acidobacteriota bacterium. Classification (GTDB taxonomy): domain Bacteria; phylum Acidobacteriota; class Terriglobia; order Terriglobales; family Acidobacteriaceae; genus Telmatobacter. The sequence goes on along the minus strand of CAVQMV010000030.1, from coordinate 34,387 downwards.
CCGCTAAGGCCGGCAGGACCGCGCGTCAGATCGTCTGTAGCGCCGCCGAAGACAACGCCCGGCTGCAGGTTCATCAGCGTTTCGTAGTTGCGCGTCACCAGCGGCATCTCGTTCATCTGCTCGCTGTTGATCAGGCCGGCCGAGGTCGCGTCTTCCAGATTCACATTCACCAGGTTGTCGGTCGTGGTCACCGTGACGATTTCGTTTGCGCCGCCCGGCGTTAGCTTACGGTCCACGGTAAGCTCGTCAGCCGCGTGCAGCACAAGCCCGGTGACGACCTCCGTCTTGAAGTGAGAAGCGACAATTGTCACCTTGTAGTTGCCCAGCGGCAGCGCTTCCTCCGTGAAGAAGCCGGTCGCATTGGTCTTGGTAACGCGAATATCTTCGCCGCGATCCGTGTTGGTGATGGTCACCGCGGCGCCCGATACCACGGCGCCTGTCGCGTCCATCACGGTTCCGCTGATGCTGCCGGAAACATTGCTCTGCGCGGTTGCGTAACTCACGGTCAACGCCAACCCTATTGCGGTCAACAGGGCAAATAAGCTCTTTGCAATTTTGTGCGACATAGCAGTTGATTGCCTCCTGAATGTTTTTCGTTCTGCCGATGAAGAGCGTTCCCCGTGCCTTTGCTCTGCATCAGCCTCACCGGTTGAGAAGTACAGATTGGAGACGCCGGTCCGACGGATGATCGAAAACCGTGCCGGCGAGGCTTTGATCGAGCAATACCCGGGAGCCTTTTTCTGTGAGAAGGAATTACCTCTTCTGGCGATGCGAGAGGTCTTCCTGTGTAATTCGGAATCGGCGACGCGAAGACACGCTGTCTTCAGCCACCAGACCGGAGTCTGCATGGAGTGTCCTTGCCTTCCCGGCCGCATATTCTGAAATCGAAGATGATTCCCGAAACCGCGGTTTGGAAGCAGAACCTGGTTCAGCGGAAACGGCAACAAAGCGTTCATTACGTGCCAACCGCGTCTGAAAATCCAAAAACCGGCCAAGTCATATAGATGACTGGATGTATGCAAAACTAGCTGTGGTCAAAATAAATGTCAATGAAAATCGCATAAGGAATTCACATTTCAGTGGATTTCTGCGAAAAACCGGTCTCCGGGCTGTAGAAAGCTAGGCGGAGGAGGGTCCCGATCAGGCGCCATTTTGCAAGCCGCGTGGGACTCCCGGATCAGCTCGTGGCGCGCTGTTTGCGAATCAGCCACATGGCAGGCAAGCCGCTTAGAATCAGTGCGGTACCGATCAAGGAACCCCGCAGATTCCCGGCGTAACTCGCGACCAGCACCACGACGGCCGACCCTACGAAGATGGCAGGCAGTACCGGGTAGCCCCACACCCGGTAAGGCCGGGGCGCATCCGGTAATCTGCGCCGGTAGACAAAGACCGTACTGGCCGCCAGTGCGTAAAACAGCCATTCGGCAAACACCGTCAGATTAAACAGCTGCTGAAACTGGCTCAAAAACAGGAGCAGGACCGTCGACACCAGCCCCTGCGCCACCAGCGAAGTGGAAGGCGACCGGAAGTGCGGATGCACCTGCGCGAACCGCCGGAAAAACAGTCCGTCGAGACTCGCGGCATAAGGCACCCGCGCGCCCGACATCACGGTTCCATTCAGCGCCACCAGGATGCTGACTGCCATGGCCGCTGCAACGATTCCGGCGCCGCGCGCCCCGGCCACCACGCGCAGCGCCGTCACTGCCGGCAGCGGCGAAGCTGCAATGGCCTGCGCCGGAAGCACATATTGAATGGCCGCGTTGGTCGCCATATAGAGAGCGGCAACCGCCAGCAGGCCGCCAATCAACGCAATGGGAATGTTGCGCTCCGGCCGGCGCACTTCTCCGGCCACCATGGTCAGATCGCTCCAGCCATCGTAGGCCCACAACGTCGCGATCAGCGCCAGCATGAACCCGTTCCAGCCTCCCACCGCGTGCGGCAATGAGGTCAGAAAGTGGCTCCACGTTCCCTCCGGAGCAAGAAAGCAGAGCGTCGCCACCACCACAATCAGAACCGCCTTCAACGCAGTCGAAACCAGCTGAAAATTCCCGGCCTTCTTGATGCCAAGGTAATTCAGGCCCGTCATCAGCCATGTAATAAAGATGGCGAAGAGCTGCGACCATTTCATGGAAAACGGCATGCCCGGAATCGGATCCGCGAGGTGCGAGAATGCCGGGAAGAACTCGAGCGTGCGCGCCAGCCCCACGGCCACCGTGGCGATCGAGCCCGGCTTGGCCACCGTGAACCACGTCCACATGTAAAGGAAACCCGCCGTGTCACCGTAAGCGCCACGCAGGTAGACGTATTCGCCGCCAGCATACGGCATCATGGTACCCAGTTCCGCATACGTCATGGCTCCGAAGAGCGACAGCAATCCGCCCGCGATCCACGCCAGGTACACCAGCGATGAGGACCCGGTATCGCGCATCATCTCGCTGGGAATCAGAAAAATCCCGCTGCCGATCACCGTCCCGATCACGATCGCAATGGCTTCGCCCGCGCCCAGGACGCGCGGCAAGCCGAGCGGAGAACCATCCTTCGATGCGTGCAGAGATTTCTCCATGCGTGATTGCGAGAATAACAGGAAGCTGAAGCGGCGAGCGCGATTGCCTCAGCGAATCCTCGCTCTCGCGCTCTTGGTCTTTATCTATATATAAGTTCAGGCCACCTTCTCAACCCAGCACGAACCTGGGATTTCGCGTCAATCGTGCGCCGGAGCCGGAGGGGGCGCGGTCGACGGTGGCACTGGCTTTCCGTCGGCGGTCTGCCCTTCCATCAATTCCACGCGCGTTCCATCCGGATCGTAGAGATTCACCTGGCGCTTGCCGTTTTTCCCCACCTGCACCACCAGCGGCTTCGCATGGGTCAGGTAGTCCTTGTACGCAGGCCGGGATTCGAGCTCCGCGACCGCCTTCTGCACATCTGGAACCAGCAGCGACACATGATTCTTCGTCCCGAAGCCCGACGGCGGCGCGTAGTAAAGCATCAGCTCGATGTAATCCTTGCCGTCAGGAACGTGCAGATTCACCCAACTCAACTCTTTTCCGTTGCTGCTGCCGCGCCAGGTTTCCGAAAAGCCCAGCACGCCCTCGTAAAACGCCAATGACTTGTCGAGGTTGCCGACGAGAAAACCAACGTGGTAAATCGCGTCAGCAATGCGCGTAGGCGGCATAAACTTGCCCGCTGCCTGCATCTCGATGCCCGTGGGCAGGCTCTGGACAAACTCCACCAGCGTGCCGTCGGGATCCTTGATCTCGAAGGCGTAGTCGCCGGTGCGAGTCTTTCCGCCGTTGCCCGGCTTAACATCGAGGCCCTTCGATCGCAGGTAGGTCCGCATCTGCTCCACATTGCTCACGCTGAAGCAGTAGTGGCTCATCATGCTGGGCGGCGCAGGCGGCGCGTCGGTAAACAGCTCGATGTGCTGTTGGTCATTGATCTTGATGAAGGCGATGCGAATCTGGTCCGATCCCGGCTTGTTCAGCGTCGTGTACTCGTCGAAGCCCAGCAGGTCGTGCCAGAAAGCAATCGCCTTCGGCAAGTCCGACACAAAATAGCCCACATGCGAGACGCCAGTAATTTGCGGCCGCTGCGGCACGGCATCCTGCGCATGGAAGAGAGTGGGAGCCAGAACCAAGGCCAAAACCGGAAGCAGAAAAAACCGAAGATTGCGGGTCAGAAACATGGGCATCGCGGGTCCTTTTCGATGAAAGTCGAAAGCGATCGTACGTCGCCGCCGATTATACCGGGTTCGCCAAACTGATGATTCCGGCGCAAATCGGTGATACTTCTGGTGTGCACGGAATCCTGCGTTCGCTTGCCATTGTCGCGGTCGCCGGCGCTCTCAGCGCCTCCTGCCAAACCCCTGCGTCCGCCTGGCAAATCGCAGTCGACCGCGCGGCGCACCAGTCGCCAAACGCAATCAATCTTGACGCGCGCATCATTGTGCTTGATCTGGCAACCGGCCGCCTGCTGGCGTCGCATCAACTCGCGGACGCGTCGCGCACCGTTGCCGCACCCGGCTCCACCTTGAAGCCTCTGGTTTTATATTCCCTGATCCGCGCGGGCCGCTGGAATTCCTCGCGCCGTGTGGCCTGCAACCGGCAACTCGTCGTGGCCGGCCATCGCCTGGCGTGCACGCACCCACTCGCGCCGCCCTTCGACGCCCGCGAAGCGCTTACATGGTCGTGCAACAGTTATTTCGCCGCGGTGGCGCGCAGCCTCGAGCCGAGTGAGTTAGGCCGTCTTCTACGCCCCACTGGATTGCTCGGCCCTACCGGCCTTTCGCCGCAGGAGGCTGTTGCCGAATTTCACGAGCCTGATTCACCCGACTCGCGCCAGTTAGCTCTGCTGGGCGTCGATGGCGTGCGCGTCACGCCGCTGGAGTTGGCTGCAGCCTATCGCTGGCTCGCGCTCGAACTCGCGGCACACTCCGATTCCGATGCGGCGCAGGTGGTGCGCGCGGGATTAGAAGACTCGGCCAGCTTCGGCATGGCGGGCCAGGCCAGCCTGGGCGGTGTTGCCGTGCTCGGCAAAACCGGAACCGCCGAGGGCGCGACATCGAGCCGCACCCATGGCTGGTTTGTGGGCCTCGCGCCCGCAAAAAATCCTCAAGTAGTCATTGTCGTATTCCTGCCCGCAGGCCGTGGCGCCGATGCCGCGCACGTGGCCGGCGAATTGTTGACCAACGCGCCCATCAACGCAGATCGGAAGCGGCCGTGAACCGCCAATTTTGGTCTCGATGCGCGCTCAGCCTCGTGGCGGCCGCCGCCGTGGTGTTGAGCGGTGTGCAACCAGCGCCGCCGGTCGCTGTCCTCGCTGCGGCGGCACCGTCGACTCCGCGCACCACGCTGCGCATCGGCATGTGGACGCTCTGGCGCGATCACGACGTGACGCTCTCGCCCACAGGGCCAAAGCAATTCACGTTGCTCGACACTTGCGAGCGGTGCCCCGCGGAAGTACTGCACGCGCCGGCGAAGATTCACGCAGAAAAGGACGGCTTGAGCTTCTCCACGGTGGGCAAGACTCTCTCCTCGGCCGAAATCCGGTTGAGCGGACCGATCATGCTCACGGCACATGGCGAAACCGTAACATTGCACGATCCTGTCGTCATCACCGCGCATGCCGGCGTGCTGGTTATCGTGGTCACATTGCCCGTCGAGAATTATGTGGAGCGCGTCGTTGCGAGCGAGAGCGGTCTCGGCGACAATCCTGAGTCGCTGAAGGCCCTCGCCATTGTCGTGCGCACTTTCGCGCTGCATGAGTCGCACGGCCACGCCGACTACGATCTCTGCGATTCCACGCACTGCCAGCTTCTGCACTGGAGCGGCAGCGGCGATCGTCGCGCCGCAGCGCATGCCGCCACGCTGGCCACAGCAGGCGAAACGCTGTGGTTCCGTGGGCAGCGCGCCCTCGCTTACTTCGGCAAGGATTGCGGCGGGCGCACCGCTTCTCCCGACGAGATTTGGCCACGCGCAAAACCACTGCCCTATCTACCTTCGCAACCCGATCCATTCTGCACGCGGCAGGGCGCACGCGAGTGGGCGTCGCAGATCACGCGTGCGGAACTCACTGCAGCTCTCGCCGCGCATGGCCTCGCACAGCCCGGCTGGCAGAATCTAACCGTCGCGCGGCGCGGCGCCTCGGGGCGTGCCGTTACCTTGCAGCTCGACCTCACCGAAATCTCCGCGGAAGATTTCCAGCTCGCCGTCGGCGAATCGCTCGGATGGAATCGGATTCCCAGCACCTGGTTTGAAGTCAGCCGCCAGGGCGACCGCTTTGCCTTTCATGGGCGCGGCTGGGGACATGGCGTGGGCCTGTGCCAAAAGGGCGCCGCGGCAATGGCCGCGCAGGGCCGCACCACGAGCGAAATTCTCGCCCAGTATTTTCCCGGCGCGGAAGCCGCGGACGAAACCACGGGCCGCGACTGGCAAAGCTTCGCCGGCGATGGATTTGTTTTGGAATCGCTCGACGCCGGCGACGCCGCATTCTTGCCCGCTCTCAACCGCGCGCGGGCTGAAGCGACCGAGCGATCCGGCCTGCACGCCGCCACTCTTTTTACTGTCCGCACCTTCGCCTCCACGCCGGACTTTCGCCAAGCCACGCTGGCGCCGGGCTGGGTGGCGGCCTTCACTGAAGGCAACTGGATCGGCACGCAGCCCTTGCGCACGTTGGCCGCGCGGCAACTTCTGGCCGATACCATGCGCCATGAGTTCCTGCATGCGCTGGTGGAGCGCGAGGCCGGACCGAAGGCTCCACTCTGGTTGCGCGAAGGGCTCGTCGAATCGTGGGGCGACTCCGCTTCGGCAATGCCGCCTTCCATCAAGCCCAAGCTCACCATCGACGAAATCAGCGCCGCTCTCTCGCATCCCGCAAGCGAAGACGAGTCCGAAGCCGCACATCGGGCCGCCGCGTGGTACGCAACGCAACTCCTCAGCCGTTACGACCGCGCGCAGGTGCTCAATTGGTTGCGCTCAGATGTTCCCGCCGGCGTCGCTGTCAGTCTTGGAAAGCGGTAGCTTCACAGAGTCTTCGCCAAGAGGCCCGGCGATAGGCGCTGCAACCAGCGCATCGTCTCCCGGTGTCTTGGGTTTGTGCTCCTCACGCGCGAGCAGTACCGCCGCCCACGCCAGCAGCAGAACCCAGCTCGCCATGGCCAGCAAACAGGCTCCAACCGGTTTCAGAATCGCGGCCCACACCTGGTGCGCGACCGTTCCATGCGGCTCGCCATTGAAGAAATAGCTGGGCAGCAGTACGCCCACAAGGGCCGCAATCACCGCGCCGCTCCACCACCGCCAGTTCAACATCATGCGCAGCAGTTTTCGCCACGGCAGCCGCCATCCCCACTGCGCCGAAGCCAGCGCATGCGGAATCACCTTCGCCGGAACCACAATCCAGCGGAAGATCCACTCCAAAACGCTGAGCCACGTTGAAATGTGCTCGTAGGTAAAAATGCGCGCCCGCGCGTTCGCCGAGGCACGCGAGTTCAGATACCCCGCCCACTGCGGAATCTGATCGTCGCACCAGTCCAGGATGAACCACGCAAGCCAAACCACCGCAATCCAGACCAGCAACGTGAGTGCGCCCCATGCAAACCGCACGCGGCGATCCTCTTGATCGAGGAAACGCCGCATGGTTCCGGCTTCGAGCACGAGCACGGCGGCCAGCATCAATAGCGGCAGCAGCAGCGTCAGCCCCACTTGCCACAGGTGCCTTTCCGGTACGCGCGTCCACGCCACTCCCACCAGCACGATCAGCAGCGTCGCCCAGAATTGGGCCGCAACCCATCCCAGGCTTGTGCGCAGGCGGCGTAACAAATCGTTCAATGTACTCATGGCTGCACCTCCAAAGTCGCGGGATCGGTCGTAGTCTCAATGTTTGGCTGATACATAGGTCCCGCATCGGCCGGGCTGATCTCAAATTTGCCGGGATTGTCCACCTTCAGCAGGTAAACGTACTCGCGATGGACGGAAAAGTCGTCGTTGAAAAACGCCGCGCGGTCGTCATGGAATTCCTTGCGCGTAAAGAAGTCTGCCCACCAATCCGGCTTGTGGTTGATGCTGTAAAGCCCGCTCTCCGGCAGGAACTCCGTGCCCGCAGGAATCGGGTCCTCGGCCAGCAGATATTTCCAGCTCGTTCCGCTCAGCGACAGCTTCACCGCCACAATGTCGCCCACGTGCACCGGGCTCTTCAATGGAACCAGGTCATAAGTAATCGGATCGGTCGGCTTGTCCTGCCGCTTCTGCAACAGGTAGTAGTCACGCGTGATGTTGAGCGCGAGCTGCCCTTGCTGGAAGTTCTTGCGGTCGGCAGAGTACCAACTGTTTTCCGTTGACCAATAGGTGATCCCGTTGCCGCTCTTGCGGATCGTCACCTGCCCGCCGTTCCCCGCTTGCGTCGCGGGAACCTTGATCTGCCAAGGCGAGGCAAATGCGTCCGCAGGACCAAAATGCCGCTTGCCCACGCTCGTGCCGTTTATCAGAACCTCCACGTCCGACGTGTTGGCAAGCTCGCCGCTCAACGCCAGGTAATCGGTAAGTCCCTGGATCACCATCGACGTCTGTTTGGTCGAGTACCAGTAGTCTCCGTCGCGATGCTCGGCGAGCCAGCGTGCCGCCTTCGGCATCAGCCCGCTCGAGCGATCTTCGACGATGAGCAATTTCAGCGCGAAGGCCGTCGTCTCCGGCGAAGTATCGTCCCAGAAATCGAGCAGGCCGTCGTAGGAGCCCACCCAGTACGCATCCACATCAGTCGCGTGCGCCTTCTTTTCGAGCAGGTCTGCAGCTTGCTTCGCGCGGCCGTCATTTGCCGCCGCCAGCGCCAGCCCCGTTAACGCCAGGCCCTCGTCGCTCAGCTTGTCGCGACTGTCCCACACCTTGTCGAGCGCGTCCTTCGGCGCGCCAGTGGTTGTGGCTAGCGCGTAAACCGTATACGCGCGCAGATCGGGAATCATGTCGGGATGCGCGTTGAGCATTTTGATCAGCCACGTCTGCGCTTTGCCCAGCCGCTGATCGTCGACCGCGTAGCCCGCAGCTTTGGCCTGACCCAATCCGCTCACTACATACGCCGTCATAAACACCATGCTCTGGTCGTCGGGCCACCAGCCCCAGCCGCCATCGTCATGCTGATAGCTGTAGAGCCGCTCCAGCCCTGCCTGCACTTCGTCGTCCAGCGTCTTGCGATCGATGGGCGATTTCAAATGCAGCTTGTCCACTGCCTGCGCCACAATCAGGTCGGGCAGGAAGCTCGACATCGTCTGTTCGGTACAACCCCACGGATAGCTGGTCAGGTAATCTAGCGCGTCAAACACCGTGCCCGCCACCGATGGCGCAACCGTGATCGTCAATCCCCGCGAGTTCACATCCGCTCCCGCTGGGTAACTGTACGACCACTGGTTCTGCCCCACGCCCGAGAAGACCTCGCCCGCGCCCGCAGCTCTTTGCTTCACGCCGTAGGCCAGAACCGGCAGCGTCTCTTGCAGCGCGTCCGACTCCTCGTTGGTCAGCGCCTTCGCCGTGAACGTTGCATTTCCCGTCACGCGGGCCTTCACCCGCCAATCCACATAGCTTTCGCCTCCGGCGGGAATCGTTACCTTTTGCGTTTGCCCGCTCTCGACATCGACTCCGCTCACGTCGAGCGCGAAGGTCACATCCTTCGAAGTCGCCAGGTAGTTGTGTGCGATCACGCGCATCACTGTCTCATCGCCCTGGCGGAAGAAACGCGGCGCGGCCAGGCGCACAATCAGGTTCTTGCGCACCAGCACGCGCGTCACTGCTCCGCCGGCTTTGCCGTCGTCCGTCATGGCGCGGATCGTGGTCCGCCACGTGGTCAAGGCATCGGGGAAGTTGAATTCCACGCGCGCGTGCCCGTCCGCGCCGGTATGCACATCAGCGTTCCAATAGGCCGTGTCGGGAAACGCCTTTCGCACCTTCGGCACTACCAGGTCAGATCCCGGTTTCACCTGCGCCATGCGCGGATGGTACAGACCGTTTAGTCCCGCCAGCATCGGGCTTTTCGTTCCCGCGTCTCCCTCGAAATAAAACTCAAATGAGGTTTGCGGATCGAGATACACCTCGCGCTTGGGATAAAACGAAGCTACGATGTCACCCGTCGTATCGGGCCGCACCGAGTAGAGCGCCTCGTCCACCACACCGAAACTCAGATCTGCTTCGACCGGTTTGCCCGCGGAATCCACCGCCTTCACGTCGAAGCTGGCTTTGTCACCGGGCTCATATTGCGTTTTCTGGGGCGTCGCAGTGATCGTCAGCGTGCGCTCCGTCAGCGGAACCTTCAGGCTCTTTTGCGCCGTCATCAACTGGTCGTTGTGCACCAGGATCGCGGTCACCACCAGGTTCGGCTGCGCCTGCTGTGTGATCGGCACATCGAAAGCCACGCTGGTGCCCGTCGCGTGCAACACGCGCTGCGATTGCACGCTGTCGCCCTCGGCAGTCACCACTGCCCACGACTCGTCGAGGCCGGTCACGAGCAGCAAATGCGCTGTGTCGCCCACCTGGTAGGTCTTTTTGTCGGCGACAATCTGCGCCTGTGCGTTTTCCTGGTAGTACGCGCCCGCGCCATTCCAGATCCACACCCAGGTCTGTCCCTGCACCGTGCGGTTTTCCGGCGTCTGCGCACTGGCGGTGATCTCAAAGTCACCGCTGCCGCCCAGCGGCAGATCCACCAGCACGGTTCCGTCGGCGCCGGTCGTGGCATCCTTGCTGGCCACTTCCGTCTTCGCCCTTTGGTGATTCGTTGCATCCCACGTCTGCACCGCGGCAATGTGCACCTGCGTCTGCACCGGCTTCGAATCGTAATCCTGCGCTGTCACCTTCACGCGCGCCGGCTTTCCGTTTTCAACTACGTAACTGGTGGGCTCCACGCTCACGCGGAACGATCCATACGTGGCCAGCACCGTCGAGTGGCCACTCACCTCGCGGTTCGCCGCGTCGGTCACGCGCGCCTCAACGCGATAATCCATGTCATTGTGCTTGCCGTCGACCGCCGTAGGCAGCGTCACATTCAGTTGACCATTCGCATCCAGAACGCCCTGGTGCTCCTGTTGCTCGGTCTCGCCATAGGCGGAATCAGTGTCGTCCTCATCGCTTGTATCGGCGGACGTATCGGCGGACGCATCGGCGTCGCCGTTTTCATCGGAGTTGTCTTCGTCCCACCAATAATGCAGCGCGGTGTGCACCACGTAGGTCACCTTGGCTCCCGAAACCGGCTCGCCAAAGAAGTACTTTGCCTCAATTGTGGCTTGAATGCTGTTGCCCTGGAGCACGCGCAGTGTCGTGGGTCTCACCGTCACCTGGTACTCAGGCTTTTTGTACTCCTCGACGTAAAAACTGCCTTCGCCGCCCATGTACTCACCGACGCCGCCATCGCCGTTCTGGTCGGAGGTGATGCTGTAATAACCCAGCGCCGCATCCGACGCAAGATCGAAGTCCGCCGCGATCGTCCCGTGCTCCGAAATCGGCAATTCCTTATTGAACACCACCTTGTCGTCTGGTCCGGTCACGCGCATTGTGAGCGCGTGCGCATCGGGCAGCAACAGATTATCGTTCACTTCCTTGCGCAGGATCGCCTTGATGTGCACCGTGTGACCCGGCCTGTAAACCGGCCGGTCCGTATAAATGTAGCCGCGATCCTGCTGCTGATTTTGCGCGCCGAATCCGTAACCGAACGGCGTCACCACCGCGGCGTCGGTTCCATGATGCGCCATGATCCACACATTCTCCGGCTCCGCTCCCTGCGCTCCTCCGCGCACTGTGTAGGTGAGCTGTGCCAGGCCGTCGCTGCCGGTTTTGCCCGACGACTGCTGCTTTCCATCGCCCCACATCACCACGTCGGCCTGGTCCACTGGCGCACCGGTCTTGCGATCGGCCACAAAGAGGAAGGCTTTTCCGTCCACCGTCTGTTCCACCGCCGCGATCTTCGTCACAATGGCGACCGTGTACGCCTTGTACGTTCCATCCGTGGCCTCGATCAGGTAGACCCCCGCGTCCAGTCCCCCGCCGTTCGCATTATCGATGGGCAACACCTCGTTCTCGCTCACCAGCGCCGGCGGCACCTCCAGCTTCCATCGCGCCACCAGTTGGCTTTCGTTCAGCAAGGGGACCCGCGCAAACTGCGCCGCTCCCACCACCTGGCTGCGTTTGCCCAGTTGGCTCTGCCGCTCGAGAATGCTGTCCCTCGCCTCGACGGTAAACTGGCCGCGGAAAAAGCTTCGGATCAGCCACCAGAGGTGCGCTTTGAAGTCGTGAATCCGCTCGAGCCACGTCTCCTGATCGATCTGCTCGCTGGGCGAGTAGGGCTTTACGCCGAAGCTGTGCGGATCCTGGAGCCCGGAGAAAAACTTCTCCGCATCGCGCACCTTGTAGACGCGAAACTCCAGCTCCGGCACGTTGCGCGCGAAGAGCTGGATCTTGACGCTATCGCCCGGCGCAAACGTGCGCGTGGTCGAAAGCGAAAACGAGCGCGGCGCATCGCCGGAGGCGGCATGTGCAACGGCGGCAGCCGAAAACAAGACAAGCAGAGCAACAGTGAGCATCGAACGGGCTGCACAGACGACGCTGCGAAAGGGCACGACTTTAGTCGTTCCAGACGCGCCGTAGGCGCAACGATTGTTAGCCCCGCGCTTTAGCGTGGGGTTGAATGTGGCATCGATCTCTAGCCCCGTAGGGGCGGTGCCGTTTTGAAAGGGCACGACTTTAGTCGTGCCGTAGCGAGCGCATAGAATCCGGGGCTTTAGCCCCTGAGGGACGCTTCTAGCTCGGCTCCGAGGAGCTATGCCATCATTTGTCAATTTCCCAAAGATCAATTTCATGGTGTGCCTCGCAGAATATTCCAGCGGTACACGCCGAGAAAATTGGGATTCCCGGGCGTGGGCCGCCATTGCGGCTGGGGATGGTCGAGAAGCTCGGAAAGCAGAACGCGGCGGATTTCACCGGGCCTACCGTGATCCGTTCCGGTGTCGTAAACAACCTCGGAAGCCGCGCCACCCCGCGTCACAATCATCGAGTGCCATGGCGACGACTGGCCGAACTGCCGATAGAAGAGCAGGTCGCCCGGCAGCGCCGCGCGTACATCGCGGCTCACGAAGTATGCGTTGCGCTCGACGAGCGCTCGGGCGTCGGCAAACTGCGCGAATGCGCCATCGGTCAGGTCTGCGGGAGCAAATGCGCCCGGCTTCACGCGAAACAGCGCCGTGCCCAGCGGCGAGTGCGGATAGCTCCACGCGCGAATCTCGCCCGGCGGGGCCGCCACTTCAATGCCGGTGGTCTGGAACCAGATTTCGTCGTGGCGTTTGAGCGCCTCGCGGTAGCTGTAACGCAGCAGGCTGGCGCAATCGGTAATCTCCGCAGGCGTCTCCGTCGGCGGCCGCTCGGCCTGGTACTCGGCAATCAGCGTGAACCAGCGGCGAAAGGCGGCCTGGTCGGCCGGATCGGTCAAGCGCACAAAGTCGGGCGTTCCGTCGCCGAAGCGGTCGCTCCAACTGAGCGCCGCCGGCCGCATCCTACCCTGAGCCGCCTCCACGTGGACCGGTAGCATCCGGTGAAGCAATCGCCGACCGGCCGGGCCAACTCGTCCCGCCAGGCCCAGAACCATCACCATCGCGATCACCGCGCCAAGCGCAAACAGTGCTCCCCTGCGACGGGTGCTCGCCGCCGGGTTCCCGACCAAGACTCTGCCGTGCGCGCTCACATCAAATCAATAGGAAGCCGCACCTATCCTACGGCATTTTCTGCGCTTGCGCCTGAAATTCCCTCGGTGCCTCGCGGGCACCCCTGCCTCCCCCACGGATGCGCACCCCATCCCTCAGCCGCGTCGCCCACTCGGACATGTTCGCGCGTCACCGACCGCAGCATAATTCCCTGCTTACAATGACGGCTGGCGCCCGGTGTACGCCCATGCGCAAAACTTGCCGTGATCGTACTTTTGGCGGATACATGGGCAGTTCCGGTCGGCGTACAGTTCGACTCGGCTCGGAAACGTCGCTTCTGACGCTATGGAATCGACGCGATGAGTCGGGAACAGAACTGGCGCCCGGCGCCAAAGGGTCCTGGAGATATCGAATTGAAAGCGGTTTCAAAGCGCTGATTCATCGCTTGGGAGTCGCTGGAAGCTCTTTTCCGGGCCCTTTGTACTCATTTCAGGAGGTAGTTATGCAATTGATTAGTGCAAAGAGCCTTCGAGCTCTGATGCTTGTAATCCTGGTAGCCCTCGTCGGCTCTGGCCTGCTCGTCTACGGACAGGGCACCAGCGGCAGTCTCACCGGGCAAGTTTCCGATCCTACGGGCGCAGCCGTTGCCAACGCAATGGTCATGCTCAAAAACGTCGATACCGATTCCATTCAAACGACAACCGCCGATAAAACAGGAGTTTACCTGCTCAAGCCGGTGATGCCGGGCAATTATTCGCTCACCATCACGGCAAAAGGCTTTGCCGAGTACGTGCAGAAAGGCATCGTCATTACGGTCGACCTCTACGCGACCCAGGACGTGCACCTTAGAGTGGGCTCGGCCACGAGTGAAGTTGTCACCGTTACTGCCGACACTGAGCTGGTAAACACCACATCGGCCGAACTGGGATCGACAGTCAATCAAGCCGCCATCTCCGAGTTGCCCCTCGATGGGCGCGATCCGTCCAGCCTGGTTCTGCTGGCGCCCGGCACCGTCAACGTTTTGAATCACGGCGGCGAAGGCATCCAGACCGGCTTTTCCTTCCCGACCGAGACCGGCGCCAGTTCCAGCGGCGGCCGCCAGGGCAGCACCTTCTATATGCTCGACGGCGTCACCAACATGGACAACTACAACCTGTTGGCCTCGCAATTTCCGAACGCCGACGCCACCCAGGAATTCAAGGTCATCACCAGCAACTACGGCGCGCAGTACGGCTTTGCGCCCGGCGCGGTGGTCTCCATCGCCACCAAGGGCGGCAGCAATAGCTTCCACGGGGGCACCTTCTGGTATGTCCGCAACAACGCCATGAACGCCACCGACTGGTTCAGCCACGCGGCCGATACGCTGCGGCGCAACCAGTACGGCTTTTTTGCCGGCGGCCCGATCAAGAAGGATAAGCTCTTCTTCTTCGGCAACTTCCAGGGCACCAAGATTATTTGGAACTCAACCGACACGTTGACCAGCACGCCGACCGCCGCCATGGAGACAGGCGACTTCAGCGGCCTGGCCTCGGCGCCCGATCTGGCTTCGGGCACGACTGACCTGGTGGGCCCCTTCAAGACCATCGCCGGCAAGCCCAACCAGCTCGATACCAGCATTGCCCATTTATCTCCGGCTGCACTCTATTTTGCTAAATACGGCATGATCAAAGGCGCCACGACCTCGGCGAACGGCACCACACTCAAGCCCGGACTGCAATTGGCCGACGGCGATATGATGTACACCTATCCCACCGTCCACAACACCTACAACGAAGGCACACTCAAGCTGGACTACAACCTCTCGCCTTCGCAGATCCTCACCCTGCGCTCCTTTACCAACTCTTTCGGGACTCCGTCGTCCGACGTGGCCGGCAACATGGAAAGCGCCTACAACCACGGCTCGTGGACGGCCACATTCTGGCAGCAGATGTATTACTTCAACAACCTGCTTCAGCACACCTGGACGATCAATCCCAGTACCGTCAACACCGTCTCGGTGTTCATGAACCAGATGAGCGCGCACAGCGGCGCTCAGGAACTGGGCAGCGACGGCAAAGCGATGTGCTTCTCCAATAACAGCGGGGATTCCAATGGCGTGAACATTGGGGTCAACGAGCCCTCGGGCAGCTGCTACATGGGCGCTCTCCGCATCAACTCAAACTACGGCTTTGAGAGCGGCTGGGATGAGCCCTCCGCGGAAGTCCGCAACACGTTGGGCCTGACCGATACGCTCAACAGAATCCTTGGCAAGCACTCGTTCACCGCAGGCCTCGACGTGCTCCATCAGCACGCGGTCGAGAATACGGCATATCCCACGCAGCCGTTGATCGGGTTCGGAAGAAGCGGAACCGGCGGCGGCACGAGTTCCTATACCGGCATCGGTTGTTCCGGTAGCTCCCAAGTCGGCTGCTCTCCATGGGGCGGGTACCTGGCCGACTATATGCTGGGCGCCGCATCGGGATACATGCAAGGCGCCGGCGAAATCGCCGACGTGGCCGGATGGCAGATTGGTCCCTTCGTCCAGGACGACTGGAAGATTCGTCCCAACCTGACCATCAATCTCGGTTTGCGTTGGGATCCGAACACGCCTCCCGTCTCCCAGGGCAGCCGTGGCGCAGCCTGGGTTCCGGGCACCAATACCGTCGCCGGTTTCGCAAATAGCGCACCCGGCAAACAAAGCACCGTGTTTACCAATGCTCCCGCAGGACTCCTGTTCCCAGGCGATCCCGGCGTGCCCAATACCCTCATGAACAGCGACTATGGTTACTGGGAGCCTCGCGTCGGCGTGGCCTACCAGCCCAAGGCTCTGCCGCATACCGTCTTCCACACCGGCTTCGGCATCTTCACCGGTCCGCTCCAGTACTCGGAGTACAACCACGCCGCCGACGTCGCTCCCTTCAGCCCCACCTTTAACTTCTCAGGATGGTGCTGGCCCTGCAGCGCTGATACTGCCCTGTCGGGCGGCATTATCCCCTTCGATAATCCCTGGTCCGCCAGCGGCGCTGGTTCTCCCTACGCGTCAAGTCCTTTCCCGGGGACATTCCCCTGGGCGACGACCGGCTACAAGCCTGCGAAAAACATTGCCATTCCCAAGGGCCAGGTCGGCCAGGAATTCTCGCGCAACTTCAAGCTGCCTACAACGTATGCCTGGAACGTCTCGATCGAGCAGCAATTCACTCGGTCGACGGGCTTCCGCCTGGCTTACGTAGGCAGTGAAACCGATCACCTGTCGGTGGCCATCGATATGAACCCGCCGTACGCTTCAAAACTGGCCGTGAACTCGGCCATAGGCGACATTTTCGAGGACCAGAGCTGGGCAACGGCGAGCTACAACTCGCTGCAGATGAGTCTCGATCAACACCTCTGGCACGGCCTACAGGTGCAGTCCGCCTTCACGTGGTCGCATACCCTCGACATCGCCAGCAGCAGCAACATCTCCTTCGGCAATCCGTCGCTGGGTAATCCCATCAGCGCCGCTTGGAACCGCGGCAACGCTAACCAGGACATCCCTTGGAATTGGATCAGCAACTTTATCTACGAAGCCCCCTCGTTCAGAGATAAAGGCTGGCTGATGGCAGACATGGTCGGCGGCTGGCAGTTGAGCAGTATCATCACTGCACAAAAAGGCAACGCGTTCTCGATTGGCCAGTGGAACACGGACCCCGGAGTCGGCATGTGGAACAACCGGGCCGACTTCGTTTCCGGCGTAGCCCCCAACATGGGCAAGGGCAGCCGCTCCGATTGGACGAACCCGAACAAGGGCTACTTCAATGAGGCAGCCTTCACCCTTCCCGTCTCCTGTAACGACAAAACTCCGGGATGGTGCGGCTTCGGCGACACGAGCAGAAACGCTTACTGGGGACCGGGCGTCTTTGGCATTGATTCATCGATCATGAAGAACTGGACGCTCATGGAAGGAAAGGTCTTGCAGTTCCGCTGGGATGCCTTCAACGCCACCAACCATCCGAACTTCTCCAACCCGTCGTCCACCGTGAATCAGGCCCCAGGTGTCTTTGGCGTGATCAGCGGCATGAACGGTCATCCTCGCGTCTTCCAGGGCGCACTTCGCCTCACGTTCTGATTTCTTACCTTCACTCTGGCAGTCCGGATCGCACGATCCGGACTGCTTTTTTTTGCATCGGCTGTAACCCTTCAGCAACATCGCCACCGCCTCCTCTTTCTGCCGCAAGTTGCGGCGACCCCTACCTTCGTCTGATGGCAGCACCAGATCGGCGTGCCTATGATGGGAGCGCAAGTGGGAGACATCGAAATAGCGATGAAGCATAAAATAATCCACACCTTCCTTGGTTTTGTCCTGGCAGCCGCCACGGTCGTCCTCATGGGTTGCGGGGGAGGCGGAGGGGGATCATCCACAACCACGACGCCCCTGTCAACGGCGCCCGCGCCCACCTTCTCGCTTGAAGTAGGAATCTACTCGACGGCGCAAACTGTCACCATCTCCGATGCCATCGCCGGCGCGACCATCTACTACACCACCAACGGTGCGACGCCTACCACTTCATCAAGTGTCTATTCCAGCGCGATCACCATTGCGGCGACTCCGGCTACGGAAACCATCCAGGCCATCGCCGTGGCCACGGGCTACGCAAACTCCGCGGTCGCATCCGCCGTGTATACGATGACTTCACCCCCGGCGACGGCCACCGTCGTTGGTGCCGATGTCGGATGGCTGACCCAACTGGAGAGCATGGGGTATACCTGGACCGACACCACCGGCGCATCGGAAAGCGCGCTGCAGATTCTCAAGAATCATGGCGTGAACACCATCCGCATCCGGACTTTTGTGAATCCCACCATCACCTCCGGCGTTCTGGGTGTAGGCAATGACAATCAGGCAGGCAGCATCGCCCTGGCCGTGCTCGCCAATTCCATGGGCTTCAAAATCGAGATCGACTTCCATTTGAGCGATACCTGGGCAGACCCTGGCCATCAAACCACTCCGGCCGTGTGGGCAAATGATAGCTATGCCCAGTTGCAAACCGACGTCTATAACTACACTTTTGACTTCATGACGGCTTTGGCGGCCGATGGAATCTATCCGCAATATGTGCAGGTCGGCAATGAAATCGACTCCGGAATGCTCTGGCCGATTGGCTCGGTTGGCGCCACAACCACAAACGGCAACAACTTCACCCAGATAGCCGGCCTGATCAACAGCGGCTATCGCGCGGTAAAGGCGGTCAGCAGCAGCACGCAGGTCGTCATTCACCTGTCGACCATCAGCAATCTCAGCGACTTTGAGTGGTTCTTTGACGGGCTGACGGCCGCCGGAGGAAATTTCGACATCATTGGAGGCTCCTATTACGACGGCCCGTCAAACATCAACACGGTTGCCGCCAATCTGAATGCGCTGGCCGCGCGCTATGGCAAGCCGGTATTGATCTGCGAAATCGGCTACTTGCATAGTGATCCAACAGACGCCTACACCGATGTGCAGGGTGCGATCCAGGCGATGAATGCCGTGCCCAACAATATGGGGCTGGGAGCGATCTACTGGGAGCCGGAAGCTCCTGACGATGCCGCAACGAGCGATTACACAATGGGCGCTGTGAATGTGAGTTCAGGAGATGTCCTGCAATTTACCACCGCGATCAACGCTTTCTGAACTGAAGGACAGCCGCTTGCGCGAGTAGCACGAACCTCAACCCATCTCCTTCAGCCCAGCACAAACATCCCGTGCCCCATCCTTTCGCGCCTTTTGCGAAAGGGTGGGAAATCACAAATCTCATCCGACCTCCCTCAACCCAGCACGAAAAGAGGTGCCCCGGGTCTCGCTTTTGAGACCCGGGATAGCACGAACCCCAACTCCCACCATTTAACTCACCGCAATCTTCACGTGCAGCACGAACCCCAATCCACCTCTCCCCTGCAGCACAGAAATCGACCTTCTCACGCTCTCCGCGGAACGCGCACTTCGATGCGCACCCCTTTGCCCGGCGCGCTCGCCAGTTGGAACTTCCCGCCTGACCGCTCCACCCGCTCCTTCATGCCTTTGAGCCCGAAATGATGGCCGTTCCCGCGGTCCGTCTGCTGCGGATCGAATCCACAACCGTCATCGTCCAGATCCAGAACCAGTTCGCTGCTCTTGTATTTGAGCGCCACCAGCACGCGTTCCGGATGGCCGTGCAGCATCGCGTTGTACACCGCTTCGCGCGCCACCATCAGCAGATCGTGAGCCACCGGCTCGGTCACTGCGAAGGGCGAGCCGCTAATCGACCACGCCACCGGCACCTGGAACTCGCTGCTCACCTGGCGCGTCATGCTCTCCAGCTTTTCGCCCAGGCTGTCGGCATCGTCCGGCTTGCGCAGGTCCCAGATCGCCTCGCGCGCCTCATTGA
Source organism: uncultured Acidobacteriota bacterium (assembly GCA_963713675.1). Taxonomy (GTDB): domain Bacteria; phylum Acidobacteriota; class Terriglobia; order Terriglobales; family Acidobacteriaceae; genus Telmatobacter. The sequence continues at coordinate 14,869 of CAVQMV010000030.1, read as the reverse complement.
TCGTGCCCCGCAAGTGCTGCCGCGCGACATCCATCAGCCCCTCGCCGCGGCTGTCCTTCCCGCCTTCCATCGCCAGCGCTTCAAGCAGCGCCGAAACGCCCGTGCAGCCCTGGATCACCGTATCGTGCATCTCACGCGCCAGGCGGCTGCGCTCTTCCAGAACCGCTTCAAACCGCACCCGAACCTGCCGCACCCGGTATTGGTACAGGCAAACACCAGCAGCGCGACCAGCCCGGCACATCCCGCGATAAACCACCATGTGCGATAGAAGAACGGCCGCTGCACGATCGCGATCGAGGCCTCGCTTGCCGCATCCGGATTGCTCACTTCAAAGGCCTCCACGCGAAAACGATAGCGCCCCGCCGGCAGATTGGTATAGTCGGCCGTGCGCGCCGCAGTGGGCGCGCTCCAATTCTTTTCAAAGCCCTCCAGCATGTAGCGGAAGCGCAATCCGTCCTGCGATCGCAGTTCGATGGGCGTGAAGTCGAACTCCAGACGTCCGTTGCCGGGCCGCAGCACCACTTCGCCATTCGCCGCGGCTGGCCGCCCGTCTGCCAGAACGTTCTGGATGAACAATGGCGGCGGCGTCAGCGCCGCGCGGCCAAGCGCAGGAATGTGCAGCGGCCCCAGGTTGCTGGGCAGCCACACATCTCCCGCGGCGTGATGCAGCCTGAGGACTGCGTCCCTCCGTAGATCTCGGTATTGGCCGCCATGTCGGCAGTCGAGTAGAACGTCAGCGCGAAATGGCGCGGAAACGAATCGGCCTGCGCATCCAGTTCATGGCGGTTCACCAGCGCCACACCATTGGGGCCGCTCAACCAAAGGCGCCCCGTCGCATCCTCGAGAATCTGGTAGATGGCATTGCTGGCCAGGCCGTCCGCGGCTGTAAAGTGCGCCAGTTTGCCCGCGTGCAACCGGTACAGTCCGTTGTCGCGGGTGCCAAACCAGAGGCCGCCGTCCGCATCCTCGTGGATCGCCCAGATCTTCATCTGCGCCAGCGGCGCGATCGCGGGGTCGCTTGAGGAAGAAATCGCCGCGCACGTGATTCATGCCGCGGTCCGTTCCCACCCAAAGATCGCCTGTGTGGTCGATCGCGAGCACGCGGATGCTTGGGTAAATGAATCCACTGCCGACGGAATACTGACGCATCGGTCTGCTTCCCGTCTGTCATCACAATGTGATTGAGACCGCCGTCCGTTCCCACCCACATGCTGCCATCGTGAGCCTGCAGCGATGGCGCGAATAAAAGAGTTCAGTGTCGAAAAATGCGTCGGCCTGCCCGCCCGCGATTCGAAACAGGCCATTGCCGTCTGTTCCCACCCACAACGCTCCGGAGCGGTCGCGAAAAACGTTGCGCACATGGACTGCCCTTGGCGCCCGGCACCGTTTGCGGAATGAACGCGCCGTCCTTCAATTGGAAGAGCTGGGCCGATGCCACCCAGAAGCTGCCGTCGCGATCCTGGTAGATGGTTCCGAAATCGGAATCGCTGGGCGTGGGAAAGGCAACGATACTGACCGGCGACCGCGTCAGGCGCAGCATGCCTGTCTGCGTTCCAATCCAGAAGTTATTCTCGCCATCGGCAAAGAAGTTCAGCACCGTATTGCTGGGCAGGCGGCAGGCGCGAGAATGTGCGTGAACTCGCCATCGCGTATCTGGAAAACGCCTTGCCCGATGGTTCCGACCCACAGCACCCCGTCGCTGGTCTGCCGCAGGGTCCGCACTGTGCTCGCAATGCCCTTGCACCGGCTGGAAACGATCCTGTCCAGGCGGCATCGACTCCAGGCCTGCCACCGTGCCCACCCACATGGTTCCATCCTGCGTTTGCGTGATGGATTTCACCATGTTCTGGCCGAATCCGTTGCCGAGCGAATAGATGCGGGCTGTCATGTGTTCGATGCACGTCAGCCGGTATCCCCCGGCCCACAACCGTCCGGCACGATCCTGGAAGATCGCATGCACCGAGAGCTCCGGAATGGCAGCGGTGCCATCCACCCGCACAAAGCGGCCCTGGCGGAACTGCATCAGCCCGTTGTCTGTCCCCGCCCACACCGTTCCTGAGGCATCCTGAAACAGGGTGCGCACAAAGTCGTTGCTCAGCCCCTCCGTTGTTGTCCACGACTGAAAGCGGCCGTCGACCATGCGCACGATGCCTCCGCCTTCGGTGCCGATCCAAAGCGCGCCATCGCGCGACACCATCAGGCAAAAGATGCTGTTCTCATGCAGCGCCGGCGTGTTTTGCCGGTCGAAGACCGTAAAGTGGACGCCATCGAAGCGCACCAGTCCGCCGCTGGTGCCGATCCACAGGTAACCATCCCGCGTCTGCGCGAAGGCCTGCACCGTCTGCTCCGGCAGCCCATCGGAAGCCTGCCAGATATGCCGCGTATAGCCCGAAAAAGCATCGCTTTGCGCCACCGCGCAGGCGCCCGCAAGCGTCATTATCCAGACCACGGTCGCGGCCCAGGCGGCAATCGTACGTACTCTATGCATGGCGGCGCTAAGTATACCGCGAAGCAAATATGCCGGGCTTAAGGGAAGTCAGCCGTGCCCCATCCTTCTGAGCGAGCGGAGCGAGTCGAAGAACCTGCTTCTCGAAAACAGGGGGCGAAAGGGTGGGATCGCACGAACCCAAACCCACCTCTTTCCACCAGCCACGAAAAGGGGTGCCCCGGGTCTCGACCTTGAGACCCGGGATAGCACGAACCCATACGCGCTTTTCAACTCAGCACGAACGTCCCATGTCCCATCCTTTCGCGTTCCTGGCGAAAGGCTGGGACAGCAAGGACCTCGGCAGCCCTCTTCCCACTCAGCACGAAAAGGGGTGCCCCGGGTCTCGTCTTTGAGACCCGGGATACCACGAACCCAAACTCTCCTTTCAACTCAGCACGAACGTCCCGCGCTCCATCCTTCTGAGCGAGCGGAGCGAGTCGAAGAACCTGCTTCGTGAAACTTTGGCGAAAGCGTGGGAAACCATCGACGCCTGGGCCGCCGCCTCCCGAAATGCCAGAAATCGCCCGTCGATCCGACTTTCGGCGGATCAAAAGAACGCCCCGGAGGAATACAGTGATCTTTCTCGATGGCCATCCTACAACTCACCCTCGAGAAGGCACTGGCACGGAGCCTATAGCAATGTCTTCCTATATACGATTTATCCCGAAGGGCTCCCGAATCTGCGGGGTTCAAAAGCTACTGATAGCGAGCGCGCTTTTGCTTGCCGCGCCCGTGTGGGCACACGCGCAAGCCGCCGCCGCGCCGATTCGCATCGATGCCAGCCAGCCATGGCGCGAACCTGCCCCGGCACGCTATGACGAAGGAGCCGCTTCCACTCCCGCGGGGCACACGCTCGGCCTGAACAGTCGTTTCCTCACCCTCGACGGAAAACCCTGGCTCCCCGTTTCCGGAGAATTTCATTTTTCGCGTTACCCTCGCGCCCAATGGGAAGACGAAATCCTCAAAATGAAAGCTGCCGGCGTCAATGTCGTCTCCACCTACGTGATCTGGATTCATCACGAGGAGATCCGCGGCCAGTTCGACTGGACGGGCCAGCGCGATCTGCGCACCTTCACCCAGCTTTGCGCCAAACATGGCATGTATGTGATCGCGCGCATTGGCCCCTGGGACCACGCCGAGGTGCGCAACGGCGGCTTGCCCGACTGGGTCCTTAAGCAGGGCCCGACCCGCGAAAACGATCCCGTGTATCTCGCCTCAGTCCGTGCCTGGTACGGCCAGATCGGCAATCAGCTCAAAGGCCTGCTCTGGAAAGACGGCGGTCCCGTCATCGCCATCCAGCTTGAGAACGAGTATTCGAAGCGCGGCCCGCGTGCCGGTGAAGCACACATCCTCGAGCTCAAAAAGATCGCCCTCTCAAGCGGCCTCGACGTGCCGCTTTATCTCGTCACCGGTTGGGACAACGCCGTGGTCCCTCCGCGCGCCGTCATTCCCGTCTACGGCGGATATCCTGACGCGCCCTGGGACAGTTCCATCGCCAAGCTCCCGCCCGCCGAGGTCTATGCCTTTCGCTTTCAAAGCCGCGTGGCCGCCAACGTCAACGCCGATCGCGGTCGTGGCGAGCCCAGTGCGCTGCCTCCCACTGCCGATTCCCTGCCCTACCTCACTGCGGAAATTGGCGGCGGCATCGAGGACACGTACCACCGCCGTCCCGTGATCGCGGCCGATGACATCGCCGCCGTCGTTCCCGTCATGCTCGGCTCCGGCGTCAATCTCTACGGCACCTATATGTTCCAGGGCGGAGAAAATCCCGACGGCCAGCTCACCACCTTGCAGGAATCGCAGGCGACCGGCTATCCCAACGATCTGCCCATCAAGTCCTACGATTTTCAGGCGCCCCTCGGCGAGTTCGGCCAGGAGCGCGCATCGCTTCGCAAACTGAAAGTCTTCGACTACTTCCTCAACGATTTCGGCGCCGATCTCGCGCCCATGTCCGTCCATGCACCCGCGGTCGAGCCCCGCAACTCCGGCGATCTCTCAATTCCGCGCGTTGCCGTGCGCGCGCATGGCGACTCCGGTTTCATCTTCTTCAACAACTACGTGCGCGGAGCCCAAATGCCGGTGCGCCATGCTGCGCAATTTCAGATTCGCTTGCCCGGCCCCGCAACAGCCGGCAAGCTCGGGGTCACGCTTGTAGTCCCGCGCCATCCCATCGATCTGCCCTCAGGCGCTTATTTCATCTGGCCCTTCAACCTGCGCCTCGCCGGCATCACGTTGCGCTACAGCACGGCACAGCTTTTCACGCGCCTCGAAGACTCGGGAGTCGAGACAGTCTATTTCGAAGCTTTGCCCGGCATCGCGCCGGAATTCGCTTTCGACGCGGCGACTGTTCGCACCGCAAAGCGGTCGAGTGGAACAGCCGTCACCGATTCCGGCGTCCTCTACGTCACCGGCATCGAACCCGGGCCCGACTCTTCCATCGATTTGGTTTCCTCCACGGGCAATGCGCTGCGCCTCGTCGTGCTCACCGCGAGCGAAGCGGAAGACGCCTGGAAAGTGCGTATCGCCGGCAACGATCATCTGCTCATCACTGCGCATGACTTCGTGGCCGACCCCGATTCCCATCCCGCGCGCATCGGTCTGCGTTCTCTTGCCACCCCGCAATTCCAATTCGCCATCACGCCGCCCGCGACCGTTCCGCTTCAGGCCAACGTGCCGCTCGCTCCCGCCACCACGACGGATCGCACCGCCGCATTCACCGCGGAGGTTCCGCAGTGGCATGCCGCATTGCAATCGACCGAGATCGACCCTGACGCCGAAGCACCTCCGGTCAAGACCGGCCCGCCACAGGACTGGCGTCCGCATGGCGTGGCGCAGGCACCCGCCGCCGGTGAACTTCCGCAAGCTGCAAAATGGTCGATCGACGTTCCCGCCGGCGCTCTCAACGGCCTCAGCGAGCTCTTCCTTGAAGTGAAGTACGAGGGCGACTTGGCGCGGCTCTCGGCAAACCACAAACTCCTCGACGACGATTTCTACAACGGTGAACCGTGGATGGTGGGCCTCTCGCGTTTCCTCGCCCGTAATGGCTCCGGCAACTTTGATCTCAGTATCCTTCCCCTGCGCAAAGACGCTCCGGTGTACTTCGAGCTTCCCGCGCCCGTGCAGTTTGAGAAGAATGGCCAGATCGACAAGCTCGACAGCATCCGTTTAATTCCCGAATACCAGCTTGTGATCACGACGGGCCACGAGTAACGATGGATGCGGAGATCACTTCCATGCCCGCAACCCGTGAAGACTTCCGAAAGCGCACGCACCTCCAGTTGACAGGCCTCCGCGCAAGAGCCATCGCGATGCGCTCGCTCCTGATGCTGGTCTGCGTTCTTGCCTTGGCGGTTCTCGCCTCTCGGCCCGCGTTCGCGCAGGAGTATGCCATTGGCGCCGATCTCTCCTTCCTCGCAAAATGCGAGCAGGACGGTGTGGTCTTCAAGGAAAATGGTCAGCCCAAAGATGTCCTTGCGATTCTTCGCGGGCATCAGTACAACTGGGTGCGCCTGCGGATCTTTCACGACCCGGCAGCAGCGCCTGACAAGCTGCCCAACGATCTCCCGTACACGCTGGCGCTGGCGCGTCGCGCCAAGGCCATGGGCTTCCACATTCTCCTCGATCTGCACTATTCCGACAGTTGGGCCGATCCCGCCAAGCAGCCCATGCCGGCAGCTTGGGCCAAACTCAATCACAAGCAGCTCGTCAAGCAGGTCTTTGCCTACACCCGCGACACCATCGCCGCATTTGCCAAACAGGGCCTCACACCCGACATGGTGCAAGTGGGCAACGAAATTACCGGCGGCATGCTCTGGCCCGACGGCAAGCTACCCGATCGCTGGGATCAATTCGCCGATCTGCTTCAGGCCGGAATCCGCGGCGTCAAAGCAGGCAGCCGATCCGGACCCCGGCCTCGCATCATGATCCACATCGAACGCAGCGGCGATTACGATGCCGCAGTCGCCTTCTTCGACCAACTCCTCGCCCGCAACCTGAAGTTCGACGTCATCGGTCTCTCCTACTATCCGTACTGGCACGGAGATTTGCCCACCATGCAAAACAATTTGCGTATGCTTGCCTTGCGCTATCACCGTCCCATCATCGTGGTCGAGACGGCCTATAACTGGACGCCGGGCCGCGCCGCCGGAAAGAGCCGCGATTTTCCCGAAACGCCGCAGGGGCAGTTGAATTTCTTGCGTGCTTTGGATGCCGCAGTCCGCGCGGTTCCCGATGGCCTCGGCCAGGGCCTCTTCTGGTGGGAGCCCGCCGCAGAGGGCGGCTTGCGCGGCCGCAGCTTCTTCGACAGCGAAGGCAACGTGCTCCCTGTGATCACGGCCTTCGACTCGCCGTAACAAGAGGAGCTAGCGGAGTGAACGGTGTTAGCGGAGCTAGACTGGAGACAGGCAATGAACGAACAGCGCGGGATCGAAGAGCGCGTAGACGAACGACGGGGAGATGAAATGGCCGTCATGCGGGAAACCGCGAAGATCAAGGTCCTGATTGTCGACGATCACCCCATCATGCGTGTCGGCATCGCGGCCATCATCGACGCCACGCCCGATATGACCGTCGTTGCTCAGGCCGGCAGCGGCGAAGACGCCGTCGAACTTTTTGAAAAGCATCTGCCCGACATTACTCTCATGGATCTGCGCCTGCCGGGAATCAGCGGCGTCGAGGCCATCCGCATCGTCATGTCGCGCCATCGCAACGCCAAATTTGTTGTCCTCACCACTTACGAGGGAGACGAGGACATTCATCAAGCGCTTGAGGCCGGCGCACGCAGCTACATCATCAAGGGCATGCCGCATGAAGCTCTGATCGGCGCTCTGCGGCGCGTCCATTCCGGCGGCCGTTTTCTGCCCCAGCCGGTCTCTCGCGCCCTCAACGCGCGCATTCCTAACTCCGACCTCAGCGCCCGCGAGCGCGAGGTGCTCGATCTCATCGTGCGCGGCAAGAGCAACAAGGAGATTGCCTCCGATCTTGGCATCACCGAGTCTACCGTCAAGTGCCATGTCAGCGTGATCCTCATGCGCCTGAACGTAGACGATCGCACTCAGGCAGTCGTGACCGCACTGCAGCGCGGACTCGTCCATTTATAGAGACGCGACCTCACTCTAAACTCAGCGCCGAAAGGGGTGCCCCGGGTCTCGTCTTTGAGACCCGGGAAAGCACGAACCTCAACCCACCTCTCCAACCGAGCGCAAACTTGGGCGATCTACCTCAAAACCGCGTGAAAACGCTTCCACTTAGCAAACAGAAACTCATTCCCGTGCGCGTCGCACCAGCCCATCAAGAGAACCCCCGAACCGTACTGCACGCGTGCTAAAATCGCTGTCACTGGCGTACGCTGTCACGGGAAAGACCATGATCGATGCTGTAGTCGAGTACGGAACTACGCCCGACCTGACCGCGGACATGATTCGTGCGCAGCTCGACTTGGTTGTACGCGACGAGGTCTTTCGTACGAGCAAGCGCTCCGTAGCGTTTCTCAAATATGTCGTGGAGCAAACGCTGAACGGATCGGCCGACCTCATCAAGGAACGCACCATAGGGGTCGAGGTCTTCGACAGACATCCCTCCTACGACACCAACGTCGATCACATCGTGCGCACCGCGGCCACGGAACTGCGCAAGCGTCTCGCCACCTATTACGTCGACGAAAAACATCGCGGCGAGCTGCGCATGGGCCTGGTTCCGGGCTCCTATGTCCCGCGCTTCGCGCTTCCCGGCCAGGGTCGGCACGCCCTCATCGATCCTGAATCGGAAGCCGAGGCGATAGAGAACGGGATTGAAACCCATAGCGCCCACATCCAATTCGGGCCTGTTCCCCTGGCTGGCAGCAAGACAACCGCAAAAGTGGCTACCAATCGGTGGCGTCGCTATTGGGCCCTCTCATTCGTTGCCGCTGCGTCGCTTGCGGTCGTGCTGGGATATAGCTGGGTTCATCGATCCAATCCCGAGGATCTCTTTTGGAAGCCGGTGCTCGACACACCGGGCCCGGTTCTTGTGGCCGTGGGCGATCACCCCAACGGTCCGCCCACTCTGCCCACCGCCGATGGAACCAGCAACACGGTCACCCCGGTTCCCAGCTCGGATTCGTCGCAGACCGTGCCTTTTGCTGACACTGTCACTATCGCTCGCGTGGTTGGCGCGCTCGAGGCCCGCAACAAACAGGTCGTCATCCGAAGGGGCAGTGCCAGCTCCTTCTCCGATCTCCGCGAAGGTGCCGTGGTGCTCATCGGTGCCTTCAACAATGAATGGAGTCTCCGCCTCACCCGCCAGCTCCGTTACAGCCTGGCCATGGATCCGGACCAGCACCTCATTTACATTCGAGACGCAAAAAACCCGTCATCGCGCCTCTGGAGTTGGGGCACCAATCAGCCGCGCGAGCCGGTCACCGGCGCCAACAGCCCCAAGTTGCAGGACTTCGCCCTCATCTCCCGTATCCGCGATTCGGAGACCGGCCACGTCGTGGTGGTCGTCGGCGGGCTCTATACCTACGGAACTGAAGCTGCCGGGGAGTTCCTCACCAACCCCGACCTCTTGCAGGCCATCGCCGCGCAGGCGCGGCCCGGCGGAGGCAGTCAAAACTTGCAGATTATCCTGGGGACCACGGTCACTGACGGCACTCCGGGACCGCCCAGGGTGCTCGTTGTCTCCGCAGAGTAGCGCTCGCCGGGCGTCCGCCACCCCCCGCACGCCGCGTTTATAACAAACATAAAATGAATAGGATACAGTGATTCCTGACAGTCAGGGACGGTATCTGTCTATGCAAGCGTTAATTCGATTAACTAGAAACGCCGGGATTCACATATCAGTTCGTCCGTACGCGTCTGTCTACGGCGCGGCAACTCCGTTTCGGCCGAACTGAGCATTGAAATGATTCAGGAGGCGAACATGAGAGCTCTTGTCAGACTGTTGGGCAGTTTGGCAGTCATCGCCACGGTGTGCATCTGTGCACCGTGCGGGCTGCGCGCGCAGGGATTAGGGAGCATCAACGGCACGGTGACTGACACCACAGGCGCAGTCGTCGGGGGCGCGGATGTCACGGCCACCCAGGTTTCGACAGGGATTTCCCAGAAGACCACTTCGGGCGGCCAAGGCAACTATGTATTTCCGGATTTGGCGCCTTCTTCCTACAACATCTCCGTCAGCCATGCTGGTTTTGAGCTGTACACGGAGAAGGATGTGCAGCTTCGCGCCGACGCCGCGGTTACGGTGAATATCGCACTCAAGCCCGGCAAGGCCACCGAGACGGTAACGGTGAGCGCCGACAGCGCCCAGATCGACGTGACGACTGGCACCTTGTCGCAAGTCATCGGCACATCGCAAGTGAGCGATCTGCCGCTGAATGGCCGCAATGCTTCCGCGCTCACCGAAGAGGTTGCAGGCGTCACAATCGCGCCGGGGGGACAGGCTGACCAGGGCAACACCAAGACCTTCCCGTCAGCGGTCACCATTTCGGCCAACGGCACCTTCGTCGGGCAAACCAACTACATGCTCGACGGCGGCAACAACGTGGACGAGTACACCAACGTCAATGAGCCATTCCCGATGCCTGATGCGCTGCAGGAATTCAGCGTAGAAACCAGCAACTACAACGCGCAATACGGCCAGAATGCCGGCGGCGTCGTCAACATCATCACCAAGAGCGGAACCAACCAATATCACGGTGACGCGTTTGAATTTGTCCGCAACCGCGCCTTCAACGCCGCCAACCCCTTCACCTACAGCACCGCACTCAACGCGAAGGTCGTCGACCCGCTCCATCGCAACCAGTTTGGCGGCACGGTTGGTGGCCCGCTCGAGATTCCGCATTTCCTCCATAGCGACAAATCGTTCGGCTTCTTCGGTTATCAGCGGACGATCAATCACGCGGCCTCCACTGCCGGATCCTCCACGATCCTTCTGCCCACAATCGCACAGACCGGCGCGAACTCGTCGGGCGCAGCGCCGGGAACCAACAATCTGGTTTTTGCCTCGTGCGTCATGGATCCTTTTGATCCCAACGGAACCACTTATATGGTTGCCGATCTGTCTTGTCCGCAACAGCCCGCTGCGGTATATGCCAGCTCGCACACCTGGAAGCCGGCTGCTATGAGCTCGGTCACTAAGACCATGTTCGGCTATCTCCCGGCGTTATCCGCCACGGGCTCCGTTGCTCCGTTCTCACTCCCGAACAATTTCACTGAGGCGGAGATTACGGCGCGTGCCGATCAGGAGATTACGTCGAAAGACAAGATATTTGAGCGTTACTTCTCCGACGCGTTCATCCTGGCGGGCCTGGAAAACACCGCGAACATCCTCACCCTGGCCAACGGAGCGTCGAACCACTACTACAACGCGTTGATCTCTGAAACGCACACCTTCAACGCGCACGTCGTCAACAACTTCATCATCAGCGATCAAATCCAGAACGACGGCCGCGGGCCGGTTGCAAGCGCTGTCGACGTGGCTGACTTTGGCGTCACCGGTGTGTACCAGCCGCCGCTTAAGCAGATCTCCCAGATTCAGGTGGCGAACTACTTCACAGTCTCCACGCTAGGGCAGGCGACCTTCCGCAGAGGGAACTACACCCTGACCGACGACATCCACTTCTTGATGGGCAGGCACAACATCGACGCCGGCTACCACGGCGAGGTGTCGAAGGTTGATGTCGATAACCTCAACTCACTGCCGGGTCAGTTCAACTTCAGCCCCACCGGCACGGGCGATTCCGCCGCCAGCTTCGAGTTTGGGTATCTCTTTCAAATGAACCAGGCCAACGGCCAGCTCTTCAAACCCCGCGGCAAGTTTCAGGGAGCCTATGTGCAGGATAGCTGGAAAGCGACTCCCCGCGTGACGCTAGACTACGGTTTGCGCTGGGAGCCTTTCGTGCCATGGCGCGAGAGAGATGGACGCATGGGAGGCTTTAATCCGAAACTCTGGGCGTCGGACACGCACTCGACCGTCTATCCCCTGGCGCCTGCGGGCATGCAGTTCGCTGGCGATCCGGGTTTCAACCGCAACGGTGCCGCGTCGGCTTACGGTCACTTTATGCCCAGGCTGGGCTTTGCCTGGGATGTCTTCGGCAACGGAAAAACCAGCGTGCGTGGGGGCATCGGCCTGTTCTTTGACAGCCGCATCAACAGCACCCTTTTCAATATCTACTCAAACGGCGCGCCGTTCCTCACTTCCGTGGCGCTGTCCTCCACATTCTCAGCCACCACTCCAGCCAGCAACATCAATATGACCTTCGTCAATCCTTACGGCTCCGTGGGCGTCACGAATCCGTTCCCGGCCCCGGCAGTGCCTCCGCCAACCGCGCCCATCAGCGCGTCCAACAACTGGCTGACCTTCGACCCGTTCAAAGGCTTCCAGGATCCGCGCACCGTCGACTACAACCTGGCCGTGGAACAGCAGCTCAGCAGTAGTTTCTCCCTGCGTGCCGCATATGTGGCCGAGCAAAGCCGGCACGAGTGGCAGAATCTCGAACTGAATCCCGTCGTCAGCGGGACTGCCCTTTACAATCAGCCTGGCTGCTCGGCTACTAACAGTTGCTATCCGGCTTCGAACTTCATCACGGCAGCCAATACCGGCGGCAACACCAATTACAACTCACTGCAGGTCTCGGCTGAACAGCGCGTGCGCTACGGCCTTACCCTGCTCTTCAACTACACCTGGTCAAAGGCGCTCGACAACATGCCTTACAACCAGGCAGCGACCTCCATCGGCGGCGGCAACTCGTTCGTTTATCCGTTTACCATGTCCAATTTCAAAGCTCTGGACTACGGGCCGACGGAATTCGATCATCGCAGCGTGGTCGCCTCTTCTTATGTGTACAAGGAGCCGAAGGTCATGAACGACGCTCCGGCCGCTCTCCGTTATCTGGTCAACGGCTATGAAACCACGGGCCTCGTTCAATACCGCTCGGGCGACCCGCTCACCATTACGTCGAGCTCAAGCAACAATTCCGGTGCGCACCAGAACCGCGATCGCGCCGTGTATAGCGGCAGCAACGCTTATGGCGGCTCGGCATGCGCGAGCCCGGTGAATTGCAGAAACTTCCTGAATCCTGCTGCCTTTTCCGTCAACCCCGTCGGTACATTCGGGAACGTTCAGAAGGGTGCTTTCAGGGGCCCGGCCTACACCGATTGGGATGCCAGCATCGCGCGCGTGTTTCCATTCGGCGAGCGGACGTCTCTGCAGTTCCGCGCCGAATACTTCAACCTGTTGAACCACACCAACGAGGGTGACCCCGCCACCGGCCTGGGAGGGTCGTTTGGCAGAGTCACCAGCACCGCTCCTCAGAACGTGAGTCCCGCCACCATCACAAACGATCCGCGCATCGCTCAGTTTTCGTTCAAGTTGCTCTTCTAACTCACCGGGGAGTGCGGCCACAGCGTTTTCGATTCTGGACTTAACAGAATGAAAGATGCCGAGTGGCAATTTCCTCAAGAAATTGCCGCCTTGCACGGTACCAGAAACGTTGAAAAGTGAATCGAAAACGCTTAGTGGGGCACTCCCCGTTTAATTGCACGCTTTGACTTCGGTAAACCTCTCGCTCATTGCAGCAGTTTGTCGCAGCAGTTTGTCACCAATCGAGTGCCGAATTTTGAGGGGCCGCGGGAGGCCGCTTTTATCTCCGAATGCAACCTGAGCAGAACGTGAAGGCCACTCGATGATTGCGACGGCAGGACGGGAATCGCGCGACCGGCATCCTGGAAAGTTGCTGGCGATCTGCCTTTCGGCGTTCACCATCTCTGCGCTGGCGCAGGCATCGCGGCCCGTAGCCGACGGCGTTTACCACAACCCCATCCTCTTCGCCGATTACTCCGATCCCGATGTCATCCGCGACGGCGCCAATTACTATCTCGTTGCATCCACTTTTCATTTCGTTCCCGGAATTCCCATTCTGCAATCCACTGACCTTGTTCATTGGACCATCGTCGGTCACGTGGTCGATCGCCTCACCATGGATCCCCGCTACAGCATGGTGGGCGGCAATCGTTACGGCAAAGGCGTGTGGGCGCCTTCCATCCGGAAGCACGACGGCCTCTACTACGTCTATTTCCCCACTCCCAATGAAGGCATCTTCGTCAGTACCGCAACCCAGATCACCGGCCCGTGGAGCGATCCCGCCGTCGTCATCGCCAAACCCGACTTGGAGGATCCCTGTCCCTTCTGGGACGACGACGGCAAAGCCTACCTGATCCATTCCGTCACCGGCGCCGGCCCACTCATCCTGCATCGCATGTCGCCCGACGGCAAACATGTGCTCGATGCCGGAAAAATCATCGTGCAGGACTCCGAGCATCTGCCCGTCCTCGAAGGCCCCAAGCTCTATAAGCGCAACGGCTATTACTACATCTTTGCCCCCTTCGGCGGCGTCGGCGTGGGATCGCAAGTGGTGTTGCGCTCGCGCCAGATCTACGGCCCTTACGATTACCGCGTGGTGCTGGCCAGGGTTCCACCGCCATCAACGGCCCGCACCAGGGCGGTTATGTCGAGACTGCCGACGGCGAAGGCTGGTTTGTGCACTTTCAATCCGACGGAGCCCACGGCCGCATCGTGTATCTCGAGCCGGTGCGCTGGCGGGACGACTGGCCCATTATCGGCGCCGATCCCGACGGAGCCTCAACCGGGCAGCCCACTCCCTCCGGTCCCATCCCTGACCATTCCACCGCGCCCTCGGTACAGCGCCCGCAAACCTCCGACGATTTCAATGAGACCGTCCTCGGCCCGCAGTGGGAATGGATGCTAATCCCACGACGCACACTGGTCTCTCGGCGCGCGCCCCGGTTATCTTCGCCTCATCCCCATGCCCGCGGATGGCCTGCTTTCCGCGCGCGACACGCTCACCCAGAGCATGCAGGACAACTCCTTCGAGTTCACCGTCCGCGTGGACTTGAGTGGAATGAAACCCGGCGTGCACGCCGGCCTCACCATGTTTGAGCAATCCGCCAGCGGCCTTGAGATTGTCCAGTCGGGCAGTGCGCGACGGCTCGGTTTCTTCCATTTGTCGGAGCGCGTCGCAGGCCCTGCGCTTCGCAACAATGGTCCAGCCCCGGTGCGCGTCCATGGCATCAGGCCCTCTATTCCTACTCGCTCGACGACGGCAAGAGCTTCCATCCGCTCGGCGCGGCCACGCCCATCCGCTTCATTTGGTGGAAAGGCTCGCGGCCGCTCTCTTTGCCTGGACCGCGCTCAGCTCCGATCCCGGCGCCGTCGATTTCGACTGGGTCCACTACCAGCCGCTGGCTCCCGATCCCTGGTAGAAAGCCCGGCCCGATGGGGCAATTTCGCCCCCCCGCCTCCCTTCACTTCCTTCACTCTTTTCACTCCTTCGCTCGCTTCACTCTCTTCGCCCATTCACTTCTTCACGTGCTACAATTTGCCCAC
>CAVQMV010000029.1:0-850705 GCA_963713675.1 uncultured Acidobacteriota bacterium | reverse complement strand
ACCGCGAGGTCGCGAACCTGGCGGCTTTTTACGGCGTGCCGTTTGAGCACGTGCCGGTCACAGCTGAAACCCGCGCGGCGAGCGAAATGCGGCAACTCGATCTGCTCGCGAAAAACGGAATCGAGCTCGTCATCCTGGCGCGCTACATGCAGATCCTCTCGCCCGCCTTTGTGACGCGCTATCCGGCCGCGATCATCAATGTGCACCACTCGTTTTTGCCCGCGTTTACCGGCGCGCGGCCTACCATGCGGCCCATGCGCGCGGCGTCAAGCTGATCGGGGCCACCAGCCACTATGTCACCGAGGTTCTCGACGACGGCCCCATCATCGAGCAGGACGTGGCGCGCATCTCTCACCGCGACCAGGTGGAGGATCTCGTCGCCCGGGGCCGCGACCTGGAGCGCATGGTGCTCTCCCGGCCGTGCGCTGGCACCTGGATCGCCGCATCCTCTGCTACGGGAACAAGACGGTCGTGTTCGATTAGGCCAGGGAAGTCGCACTCGCAATAACTTCTATAAGAATCTATTTATCAGCGTATTAGCGTAGATTCCGAACGAAATAATTTGAGAATGCTTGCCAAGCAGGTCGCATCTGGGTTAATTTACTAACCAGTTAGTTAATTATTATGACCCACCCACCAACCCGAGACTCAGGCCGACCGTTCGGCCGAAACGCGCAGCCGCATCCTTGATGCCGCACTGAGCGAATTCGCGCCCACGGCCTGGCCGGCGCGCGCACCGAACCGATTGCCGTCGCGGCCGGCGTCAACAAGGCGCTGCTCTACTACTACTTCGAGAGCAAAGAAAAACTCTACGCCGCCGCGCTCGAGATGGTCTCGGCCGCGCGTGCGCGACCGCTCGATGGCAGTGTTTCTTCGCGAGGCCAGCCCCGGGGAGCGCATTCTGCGCGCGGCGCTCAACCACTTCGACCGCATCCTGACGCAGCGCGAGTTTCAGAGCCTGATGCAGCAGGAGATGATGCGGCTGCACAAGGGCGAAGAGGGCGCGCTGCCGATCTGGCGAAGCGCGTCTTCGAGCCGCTGCATGCCATGTTTCAGTCGATGGTGCGCGAAGGCATCGCGTCAGGCGAACTGATCGAGGCCGATTGGCTGCAGATTCGTGCTCGCGGCGCTGGGAGCGCAATGTTTTCTATTTTCTTAGCGCGCCGGTGTGGCGGCTGATCGTGCCCTTCGAGCCTTTCGAGCCGGAGGTACTGCGGGCGCCGCATGGCGCTGGTCGAGTTTCTTGGGCCAGGCGATCTTTCAGGATCGGAAGCACGGCGCGAGATTGGCCGCACAGGTGCTTGCCGATACGCCGATGCCGGATATCAAGCAGAATTCAAGGATTTGAGGTGATGAGCAAGTGAACGCACGCAATCGAGTTTTCATGATTCTGGGCCTGCTGACGGTGGGCTCGCTGATCTGGTATCTGGTTACCACGCGGCGCACCGGCGATTTGCAACTGATCGGCACCGTGGACGCGAACGAAGTCATCGTCAGCTCCAAGATTCCGGGACGCATCCAGACGCTGACTGTCGAAGAAGGCCAGGATGTGAAGGCCGGGCAGCTGATCGCGGTGATCGAGAGCGAGGATCTGGAGGCGGCGCGCAAGGCCGCCGAGGCTACTGCGGCCAGCGCAGCGTTCGAAGCTGCAGCAGACCGAGGACACGGAGCAGCAGAACCACGGCGAAACCTCGAGTGCAGCAGTGAGCGCCGAAGCGCAGGTGAAGTCGGCGCAGGCTGCTCTGGCGCAGGCTCAGGCGCAATATCGAGCATCAGCAGGCCGACACCAGCCGCACTGTGGCGCTGGCGCAGCAGGGAATCATGAGCGCACAGGCGCGCGACGAGGCGGTGACGAGCCTGCAGGCGGCGAAGGCCGCGGTGGACACGGCGCAGCGAAATCTGGACTGCAGCCCAGGCCAATCTGCGCCAGGCTCGCGCGCACGAATTGCTGACTGCAGGTTTCGGCGCGCACCGTGGACGAGACGCGCGATGCGGAGCCAATGCGCGCGCGTTGGCCGAGCAGGCAAGTGTCGAGGAAGGCTATGCGCAGGTGTTTGCGCCGGTCAACGGCAAGGTCGATGTGTGGGCGGCGCGGCAGGGCGAAGTCGTCGCCGCGGGAGCGCCCATCGTCACCATCATGGACCTGACGCAGACCTGGGTCTATGCGCCACTGCCCGAGACGCAGGCCGACGCCGTGCAACTGGGCGACACTCTGCGCGTAGTGATGCCGAGCGGCGCCACCGTCTAGGGCAAGGTGATCGCCAAATCCGCGGAAGGCGATTTTGCCACGCAGCGCGACGTGAACAGCATGAAGCGCGACATCAAGACCATGCAGATCGAAGCTGCTCATCCCCAATCCCGGCGAGAAGTTTGTGCCCGGCATGACGGCCGAAGTCTACATCCCCAAGGCAAAGCTGGTGAAGCAGTGAGCGCGCCCCCCAACAGAGCTCGCCCGGCACAACGGCAACGGCGCGCCGCGCCCCGTGGCCATTGCGGTGGAGCACATCTGTCAAGCGCTACGGCGACTTTCGAAGCCGTCAAGGATGTGAACTTCAGCGTGGCCGAGGGCGAGATCTTCGGCCTGCTGGGGCCGAACGGCGCAGGCAAGAGCACGCTCATCCGCATGATGACCACGCTCATTCCCGTCACCGCGGGCAAAGCCATTGTGGGCGGGCACGACGTGAGCAAGGATCCCGACGATGTGCGGCGCACCATCGGCGTCATTCCCCAGGCGCTACCAGCGACCAGGATCTGACGGTCGAAGAGAACCTGTCGATCTACGCCAAGCTTTACAGCGTGCCGCGCGGAATTCGCGAGAAGAACATCGCCGAAGTGCTCGAAGCCGTCGACCTGACCGAGTGGCGCGACGCGCAGACCAAAACGCTTTCCGGCGGCATGCGGCGGCGGCTTGAGATTGCGCGCGGCCTGGTGCACAATCCGCGCATCTTTTTTCTCGACGAGCCCACCACCGGCCTCGATCCCGTGTCGCGCATCGCGGTGTGGGAGATGCTGAACAAGCTCAAGGCCACGCGCAATCTCACCATGCTGCTCACCACGCACTACATGGATGAGGCCGACAAGCTCTGCGACCGCATCGCCATTGTGGATCACGGCAAGCTGGTGGCGCTGGGCACGCCGGTGGAACTGAAGAACAGCGTGGCCGGCGCGAATGTGGTTGAAGTGCATTTCGACCGCGAGGACGAGGAGTGGAAGGCGCGGCTGGAGAAGATGGAGGGCGTGGCCAGCGTGCAGCCCGAAGGCTCCGGGTTTTATCGCGTCATCACCAAGTCGGGATCGAAGACCACCATGCAAATTGTGGAGCTCGCGGCGAGCCTGGGTGAGACGCTCACCTCGCTAAGCGTGCAAAACACCACGCTAGACGACGTGTTTATTCACTACACCGGGCGGCAACTGCGCGATGAGCAGGTGAAGCCTGTATTTACCATGCCGCCGCGGCCGGGAGCGCGCCCATGAACCGGATGTTCGCCATCATCGAGCGCGAAATGCGCAAGTTTTTCCGCTCGCCCATGCTCATGATCATGTCGCTGATGATGCCGATTCTGCAGCTCGATCATCATCGGCAACGCGTTCGGCGGCAAGATCGTGGGCACGCACGTGGCCGTGGTCGACTACGATCACGGGCCGCAGGCTGTGAAGGTGCGCGAGGCCTTCGACGCCGTCGCCGCTAACATCAAGACCTTCTCCACCATCGAGTACCACGAGCGAAGTGCAGGCGCGCGAAGACGTGCGCACCGGCAAAATCGACGCGGCCGTCATCATTCCCGCGCAATATTCGCGCCGTGTCTACGCGCAGGATGCGCCCAAGCTCGGCTTCGTCGTCGACAACTCCGATCTGTTCACGTCATCGGCCGCTCGAAGGCGAGATGCAGTCGCTGGTCGACGCCATGAATGCGCCGCAGATTCAGGACCGGCTGACGAAAACCATCGCGCTCGAAGTCGTCGAGCTTTACCCGTACGTGAATTATCTGAAGTATCTTCTGCCGATGACGGTGGCGCTGGCGATGTATATCTCGGTGATGATCGGCGGCGGCATGCTCTACATCGACGACAAGGCGCGCGGCGTGCACGAAGGCTACCTGGTAACGCCGATTACGAAATTTGAGCTGGTCTTCGGACTGAATATCGCCGGAGCCATCAAGGCGATGCTTTCCGGGATTTCCATTGCGGTCATCGGATCGCTAATGGCCGGCCTTGGCGTGGTTTTTCATCCCGTGATCATGCTGCAAGTGCTGTGCCTGATTATCGCCGGCTCGATCGCGTTCAACGGCATGATGTTCCTGCTCATGGTGCGCGTCGACGATCCGCTGGTGCCGCGTGCCATGTTCGGCATTCTCAATGTCCTCCTGCTCTATCCCTCGGGCGCCATGTATCCCACCTCGTCGTTCCCCAAATGGATGCAGGCCATTGGCGTGATCGATCCGTTTACCTACGTGATTCACGGCTTCAAGGCCGTGCTGCTCAAGGATGGCGGCTGGATCGCCATTTGGTACGACCTCCTGTTTCTCACGGTCTTCGGCATAGGCACGCTGCTGATTGCCACGCCGCTGTTTAAACGAACGCTGTAGTGAAGCTCTAAGAATCGTAGCCGGGGCCGCGGCGTGCCCCGCACTCCTTCCACAGCTTTTCCCAATTCCACATTTCGGACGTCACCTTGTTCGCCAGCGGAAAGCCCAGCTGATGCGCAAGCATGCACACCTGCCCGCGATGGTGGGCTTCGTGAGAAATCATGTAGCTCAACATTTCCGGGCCAACGGGCCAGGGGCGTGCCCAGCCGTCTCGCAGGAACGTCTTAACGTCGCCTCTCCCGCCGAGTGCTTCGGTGAGCATCTCCTTGCAGCGATTACCGCTCAGAGCCAGTGCCGCACTCGCCTGGCGCGGCGTGCAGTGCGTGTGTTTGAGTAGGAGCGGAACTTTCAAGTGCGGAGCTGTAAGCCTGATCCACTTGCAGCGGACATTGTGCACGTGCGCGAAGATGGCCGCAATGGAGCGGACCTTGCCGGGTGGTTTTGCTCTCCAGGCCGCAGGGTCAAGTTGTTCGATCAGAAACTGATTCAAACGGTCGTTCACAGCGAAGATCTGTACTGCGGCCTGGCTGAATTGCGTATCAATGTTTTGCCGGTGCGCGTTCACGGTTCCTCACTCTATGGCTCATCCGACTTTGGGGCCGTCGTCCATTTAGAGTTCGCATGGCAGCACTACTTTGCCAAGCCGCCGAGCAGGCGGCGCGGTCGAAATCTGCAACAGCCAGCTGTCGGTGGCTATTGTGCCGGCGGAGTCGGGGCAGGCGTGCTCGCGTCCGTCTGCTTGGTGAACTCGAAAGTGCAGGGGCGGCCGAGAATGCCCGCGCCTTCGTCGCGCTTGCCTGTGCCTGAAGTCTCAGTGAATTTGGCCTCAATGTTGTAGTCGTATTTATTGCCTTTGAGTTGGGTTACGATGCCCGCCTTTCCTGATTGCACCGTGCCCTTGGCATGGAGCTTTGCACTGCCGTCAGCTCCGATCGGCCCGTCGATGACGAGGTAGCCGGGCCCACCTTCCTCGCCGTGCTGGCCGTGGAAGGTGCTGTTTGCGATCGTGCTAACGAATGTCCACGTGTAGGCAGGCATGTGAGCACTCGCATCACAGGACATCTTCGTGGTCCAATTGCCGTCGAAACTGCCCCCCGCAGCCTGAGCCCACAGCAGGATGGGTGCGCAGAACGCAAAAAGGCAAAGCGCTTTCCGGATTCTCATGGATGACCTCCAGTGCAAGCAGAATATGCCAAGCCGCGCCGTAGTTGACAAGAAGTATTTTCGTGAAATTTCCGAGGCAGGCTGGGTTTAGGCAGATTTCTCCCTGCCTTGCCCCGCGAGTACCTGTTCGTAATAGCGCACATAACGCGGAACCACGAGACTGGAGCAGAAACGTTTTTGCGCGGACTGGCGGGCGGCTTCGCGCATGGCCTTGAGCCGCGGCGGATCGTTCAGCAGGCTCAAAGCGCCCGCAGCCATGCCCTCCACGTCGCCGACAGGGTAGAGCAGGCCGGTCACGCCATCGTCGATCAGTTCCGGGACGCCGCCGACGCGTGTGGCGATGGTGGGAACCTTGCAGGCCATGGCTTCAAGAGCGGCCAGGCCAAACGACTCCAGTTCGCTCGGCATCAGAAACAGGTCGGCCAGCGCCAGCAGTTCGCTTACGCGCTCCTGCTTGCCCAGGAAATGCACGCGGCTCTGAATGCCGAGGTCGTGCGCGAGCCATTCCGCGGAAGAACGGTCTGGACCGTCGCCCACCAGCACCAGTTGTGCCGGGCGCTCCTGAGCCACGCGCGCAAAAACCTTTACCACATCGCCTACGCGCTTCACGGGACGAAAGTTCGAAAGGTGCATCAGGATCGGCTCATCGGGCGCCGCGAAGTGGCGGCGTTCGCATTCCTTTTCTTTCTGCGCTTTGTCCTCCATTGGCATGTATACGTCGCAATTCACGAAGTTCGTGATGGTCTCAATGGGGCGCGTAATGTCGAAGTCCGCTATGGTCCTTTCGCGCAGATAGTTCGAGATGCTGGTCACGCCGTCGCTTTCCTGGATGGCGTAACGCACGATCGGCAGATAGCTACGGTCGAGTCCGACCAGCGTTATATCGGTCCCGTGCAGGGTTGTCACAAACGGCAGATGACGGCCGCGCGTGGCAAGCATTTGCCGCGCAAGCAGCGCGGAAACCGAGTGTGGAATCGCGTAGTGCACGTGCAGCAGATCGAGTGAGTAATACTCAGCCACTTCGGACATGCGCGAGGCCAGCGCCAGATCGTAGGGCGGGAACTCGAAGAGCGGGTAACTGGAGACGGGAACCTCATGATAGAAAATACCGTCGTCGCGCCCGCTCAGGCGAAATGGCTGTGAGTAAGAGATGAAGTGGATCTCATGACCGAGAGCGGCCAGTTCAATGCCGAGCTCCGTGGCGACAACGCCGGAGCCTCCGTAGGTGGGATAACACGTGATCCCGATGCGCATGATGCCTTCTTGAATTACCGTCTGTGCCAAAACAAGCAAATGTTTGCCAATCGGCAAGCTGTTGCTTGTTTCCAAAAACTGTAGATTCTTCCAGTCTCCCATCGGGGCCCGGAAGGGACCTGAACTTCGTATTCCAACATTAGCAGTTTTTGCTCGGATCGCCTCAAACGCTGCGTGGTCTGACGCATAGCCAAATATTGCTGCTTCGCCAGGAGCTGATTCACAACAAAGTTGAGTGTAATTCGGATTGCGCGTCTGAAGCCCGGTCGATCCTTTGTAGCGATCATGTCGACCTTCGTTACTGAAGTACTGGAGATTCCGTATTTTGATTTTGCTTTTGCTGGCTGGCCTCGATAGTCTCTGGAAACCCCGATAAAAGTTGGAGTCGAATCGTCGGTAACTGTTATGCACGGGGCCATTGTTCTGGTGCATTTGCTTTCCTTGGTTTCCCCCATCCAGGAGCGAATATGCACGTGGTGCGCTTACGTCGTGCCTTGCCGGGCGCCAGCCTATTTTTCATGTCCTTGTTGCTTTTGAACTCACTGATGGTGGGCTGCGGTGGGTCTGTTCAGGTAAATCTGAACACCATCGCGTTGATCACGGCGTCGGCCAATACGCTGCGCGTGAACCAGACCCTGCAGCTGAGCTCACTTTACATGTCTACAGGGCAAGCGATGAACTTCTATGTCAATGGAATTGAGGGCGGCAACGCAGATGTTGGCACAGTCAGCAGCACCGGCCTTTACACGGCTCCCGCAGTTGTACCCACTCCATATACGGTTCAAATCACCAGCCAAATAGCAAAGTATCCCAACGCAGTGCCAGGGTCTGTATCGGTGCAGGTGTGGAATCCGATTCCTGTGTTGAGCGCAGTGAATCCCGGGGGGTTTTCCGAGGGAGAAACAACCGTCACGGTGAGCGGATCGCAGTTCGTCTATGGCGCTCAAATAAGTTGGAATGGCGCAGCTGTTCCGACAACCTATATCTCAGGGACGGAACTGGTAGCGCAAATCGCTGCGCCCACGCCCGGCACTTATCCCCTGCTGATCACAAATCCCAATCCTGGATCGGCCAACTCGTCTCAGGCATCGATCAAGGTTGGCCCCGGCCAGGTGGTGCTGAAAATGGAGCCGAACTCGGGCACCGACGTGCGGGTATCGAACCAGCTGAATCTAGAGTTGACGGTGAATGGAACCGATAATCCCTCGGTGACGCTGGAGGTGAACGGCGTTGCCGGCGGCAACGCGACTGTCGGCACCGCGGTGTCAAACGCAGACGGCTCCATCACCTATACGGCGCCGGCGGTTGTTCCCACGCCGAGCAATATCGTTCAACTCACCGTCATCAGCGTCGACAATCCGGCGGTGTCGATTGCGCAGAATATCTCGGTGATGAATCCCATCCCGATTCTCACTTCCGCCACACCCATGACGTTTGCTCCGGGTCCGGCAACAATCGTGCTGACCGGGCAGAAGTTCATCAACGGCGCACGGGTGCTGGTGAACGGCGAGCCGGAGGCCGCCACGTTTAACAGCGGAACGCAGCTGACGGTGAACGTCGATCTGACCGAACCGGGCAATCTGGACCTTCAGGTGTTGAATCCTGCCCCCGGCCCCGCGGCTTCGACCGATCTGATCGCAACAGTCAGCGGCACACCGCCGGTTCCAGTGGTGAGCACGACGGATGCGGCGCGCTTTCTTGATCAGGCCACGTTTGGCGCAAACGACGCCGAGATCCACGATGTTTCAATGAACGGTTACCAGGCGTGGCTCACGGCACAGTTCGCGTTGCCGGCAAAGCCGGTGGAACCCGCGGTTGAACAGGCGGTGATCGTGAACAACCCGGCCTGTGTCGCAGGGAATGTGACCTGCAATGCGACCCTCTTTGAGCAGAACAGCAGCAACGAGAATCTGGTGCAGGCGCAATTCTGGCGGCAATCGCTGACCTCGCCGGATGCGTTGCGGCAGCGCGTCAAGTATGCGCTCTCGGAGATGTTCGTCATCTCGAGCGACAATACGACGGCCATTCAAAGCATGCCGCGCGGCGAGGCCAGCTACTACGACATGCTGGGCAACGACGCCTTTGGAAACTTTCGCCAGTTGCTCAACGATGTGACCCTCAGTCCGATGATGGGGCAGTTTCTTTCCGCTCTGGGCAACGATAAGGGCAACGCCACCACCGATCCCGATGAGAACTACGCGCGCGAAGTCATGCAACTGTTCACGATCGGGCTGTGGCAGTTGAACGACGACGGCTCGCAACAGCTTAGCCCGACCGGCAACCCCATCCCCACTTACTCGAATAACGACGTGATGGGCCTGGCAGCCGTGTTCACGGGATTCAGTTGGCAAATCCCCGGCGACACCAGCGATGACGGGTGGTCAAACTGCTGTTTGTACGTGGGTACCGGCTTCGGCGAAGAGCTGTTGCCTATGACGAGCTACGCCGATCACCACTCGACAGTTGAAAAACAATTCCTTGGTGTTACCATCCCCGCCTCAAACAGCGCGAATCCGGCAGGCGATCTCAAAATCGCGCTGGACACGCTGTTCAACCATCCCAATCTGCCCCCGTTCTTCTCGAAGCAGATGATCCAGCACCTGGTCACGAGCAACCCGAGTCCGGCTTACATCAGCCGGGTTGCGCAGGTATTCGAGAACGATGGCACGGGAGTGCGCGGCAACTTGCAGGCGGTGATCACGGCCATTCTCCTGGACCCGGAGGCGCGCGACACAGCCACGGCCACTGCCAATCCGCAATACGGGAAGGTGCGCGAGGCTCTGCTGCGTTATACGGAGTGGGCGCGAGCCTTCACTGCGCAATCGCGCACCGGATCGTTCGATCTGGGTTCCACCGAAGACCCCATTTATGGACTGGGCGAGATGTGGCTGCGTTCGCCGACCGTCTTCAACTGGTTCAGCCCCGGCTATACGCCTCCGGGCACGCCCATTCAAACGGCCGGGCTTTTGGCGCCGGAAATGCAGATGACCAATGTTTCTTCGGTGGTGGGCTACATCAACTATCTGCAAGGCGCGATTGGCGCCAATGCCACCTCGGGCCCCGACGTCTTCTCGTATTACAGCACCGAAATGGGTCTGGCCTCTACGCCCAATCAGTTGGTCGACCGCATCAACCTGCTGCTGATGGCCGGACAAATGAGCAGCGCGCTCTACAAGCCAGATCGTCACCGCAGTCACTTCAATCACAATTCCCACCGGAGATCAGAACGCGATCAATGCCGCGCTTCTGAGCCGTGTCCAAACCGCAATTTATCTCACCGTGGCGTCGCCCGACTTCGCCGCGCAGCAATAGGAGCCCGCAATGTGCAAGCACCACCAAACCCGCCGGCAGTTCTTGCGCGCGGCGTCCATGGCCTCGATGGCAGGCTTCTACGTGAGCCCGTTCCTTCTGGAACTCAACTCGCTTGCCGCCATGGCGCAAGGGAGCGGCAGTTCAGACTATCGCGCCCTGGTCTGCATTTATCTGCAGGGCGGCAATGACGGTCACGGCACTGTGATTGCTACCGATCCCGACTCGTTTGCCGCCTTTACGCAGGCGCGGTCGGGCGCGCCCGGTCTCGCGTATCCCATAAGTGAGCTGCTGCCCATCAATCTCACCACGCCTCAACCAGGCCGCACCTTCGCGCTGAATCCATATCTCACAGGCGTGCAAAACCTCTTCAACGCGGGCCGTGCCGCAATCGTTGCCAACACGGGTACGCTGGTGACCCCGGCCACCAAAACGCAAATCAATGCCAACTCGGTGGCGCTGCCTGACAGCCTGTATTCGCATTTCGATCAAACCGCGGCGTGGCAGGCCATCGCCTCCAATCTCGGCAGCGGCGAGCGTGTGGGTTGGGGCGGTGCGGTTGCCGATGCAATCGAGGCCATGAACATGAATTCCAATTCCATGTTCACCTGCATCTCGACCGCCGGCAACGCGCTGTTTCTCGCCGGGCAAACGTCGTTTCAGCTCAACGTGACGCCCGCCGGCCCCATTCCCATCAACGGGCTAACCCAGCCTCCATTCGGATCATCCTCGAATCCACTCAGCGCCATCCTCAGCGGCGACGAAACCAATCTCTTCGCCCAGGAATACGAAGTCGTCATCCAGCGTTCCATCCAGGCACAGGCCATGCTGGCCAGCGCCATGGCTCCGGCAGGCGTGGGCGGAGTGCCCAATGCGCCGCAGTATCTCGACCCGGTTTCGATGAAGCTCACGGACAATCCCCTCGCCGATTCTCTGCAGACCGTGGCACGCATCATCTCCGGCCGCGCCAGCCTCGGCGTCACGCGGCAGATCTTCTATGTCCAACTCGGCAGCTTCGACACGCACAATAACCAGGCGCAGATTCATTCGCAACTTCTCACCCAGCTTGGCGCGGCGCTCGAGTACTTCGACGGCCTGATGGTCAACATGGGCCTCAGCAACAACGTGACCGCCTTCACCATCTCCGACTTCGGACGCACCCTTACCTGCAACTCAAACGGCACCGACCATGGTTGGGGGAGCCATCATTTTGTTCTGGGCGGTGCGGTGAAGGGGCAGAATATGTACGGCCAATATCCAGTGGTCGGCGTCAATCAGGCCAACGACGTCGGCGCAGGCAGGCTGATTCCCACTACCGCAGTCGAGCAATACGCCGGCACACTTGCCAGTTGGTTTGGGCTCTCCGATAGTGAGATCCGAACGGTTTTCCCCAACTTTGGAAACTTTGGCTCTGACCCGTATCTGGGCTTTATGGGCTAGGTGTTTCTTCTTCGGATATCACTCTGAGATTGCGCTAATCGTCGGCCGCCTGCGACGCCTTGGGCGCAAGATCCGCGAAGGAAATAAGCTCGATGCCGGGAACCTCAGGGATTGCAGCCAGGGCCAGGCGCTCGATGTCGCGCGACGCTCGCAGACGCGTACGCACGTGCGCGAGATTCGCGTCGTTGTAGCCCGGATGCGTCACCAGCTCCCATGTCCCGGCAGGAATCTGCCGCAGCAGGGCACGCAGGGCTTCGGCATCGAGAGTGCCTGTCCCCGCTACCGCAATGGTTCCATCGGTCGTTGTAAATCCTTCCTGTGTAAGAAGTTTGCGGGAGCGCGGTCCAAGCGGGCTCAGCGCCGCAATCTGCACCACGCGCGCCAGCGGGGCGCCAATCGCGGCGCGGACGGCCCATTCCGGCTCAAAGGGGTGACGTACCGCGCGAATTCCTGCGGCCCGGGCGGCGCGCAGCACGGGGCGAAGCACGGCTGAGAAGATATGCGCGTGCTTGTGAGTGTCGATGTGCGTCAGATGCACTCCGCGCTGCTGCAAATGCGCAATTTGCGCCGCAGCCTCAACTTCGATTTCCTCCGCGCGGATGCGGCCCGTAAAAAGGCGCAGCAAAAACGCCGTGAGCGAGTCCGGGAAGCGCCCGGTCCTCGCATCAACGAGGCTGGGAATCTTCTCCGGCGGCAGAATCGGCTCTCCATCGACAAGCACCAGGTGGCAGCCGACCCCCAATGATGGCGTCGCACCGGCCAATTCGATGGCCTCGTCTGTCGCGCCTGCGCGCGCCATGAGGGAGGTGCTTGTGACCAGGCCCGCAGCGTGCAACTCGGTGATGGCTCGGTTCACGCCCGAGGTCAGTCCAAAATCGTCGGCATTGACGATGAGACGGCTCACCCGGTGAGTTTATCAACTTGCGCGGGGCCGTCTGCCGCATGATGAACGCGCTGCTATCATGAATAGAGGCGCAATCCGCGCTGCGGAGTGGGCGGTTAGCTCAGTTGGTTAGAGCGCCTGCCTTACAAGCAGGAAGTCGGGGGTTCGAGTCCCTCACTGCCCACCAGCCTTCGCCTGCTTCGCAGGCTTCGGCTCGGCAAGCCATTTGACAGGGGCGAAGGCTGTCGCGCCGTAACTTCAACGGAGGCGGACCGCTCGCTTTTCGCTCGCAAATCCCACGCGGACAATTGAGGTTTTCTTCCTTTTGCCAAGCTGCGGCAACTCGCCGCCATCGGCGATGATAGGAAAGACACGCGCGATGAGCGAACAAGAAAGGGAATGATTTGCCGCTGGGCACAGAAAAATCGGTCATCGTCGTCGGCGGAGGGGTGGCCGGCATGAGCGCGGCCTGCTCGCTGGCCGAGGCTGGACTTCGCGTCCAGCTCGTCGAGCGGCGTGGGTATCTCGGCGGACGAGCCAGCTCCTATCGCCATCCCGGCGTAGATGAGGTCATCGACAACTGCCAGCACGTACTCTTCGGCTGCTGCACCAATCTCATTGGGTTCTATACGCGCATCGGGGTCGAGAAAAAGATTCATTGGACGCGCACCATGACCATGATCGAGCCGGGCGGGCAGCGCTCGGCGCTCGGGCCCAGCTGGTTGCCGGCGCCGCTTCATGGGTTGCCCAGCCTGCTCGCGGCCAAGGCGCTTACACGCCAGGACAAGAAAGCTTTGATGCGCGCCTTCCGGGCTTTTATGCGGCCGGTCGCGCCGGAGTCGACCCAGACCCTGGGATCGTGGCTGAGGGAGAACGGACAGACGCAGGGCGCAATCGATCGTTTCTGGCGGCTCGTGATCGCAAGCGCCCTCAACGCAGACCTGGATGAAATTGCGCTGCCCTATGCGGCCAAAGTGATTCGCGAATTGTTCTTGAATTCGGCCGAGGCGGGCGCGATGGGCATGAGCTCCGTTCCGTTGAGCGATCTCTACGCCGGTGCGGAGCAATTCCTGCGCGAACGCGGCGGAGAAGTGGTATTCAACTCCGGCGTGGAGAGCGCGAAGTGGGACGAAGAGACTTCCGGGTGGTCGATGAACACCCGCGCCGGTACGTTGTTTGCCAATTACCTGGTGCTTGCGCTCCCATTTGAAGCCACAGCGAAGCTGCTGCCGCATATGCCTCCCGCCGAAGGCGTCGAAACTCTCGCCAAGCAGATCGATCACCAGGAGCACGGTCCTATCTGCAGCGTGCATCTTTGGTTCGACCGCGAAATTACGGAGCTCGAACACGCTGTTTTGCTCGACCGCGAGATTCATTGGATGTACAACAAGAGCCGCTTGCAACCGGGTCGCAATGGGAAGGGCAGTTACCTGGAACTGGTCGTGAGCGCGTCGCACAAATTCGCTGCGCTCAGCCGTGAAGAGGCAATCGATTTGGCGGTGCGCGAGCTTAAGGACTTTTTTCCTGCTGTTGCTGAAGCCAAGCTCGAAAAGGCCGTGCTGGTTAAGGAAGTCCGCGCCACGTTTGGCGTACCACCGGGGATTGACAAGTTCCGGCCGGAAGCCGATTCCTCGCCGTGGCCGAACTGTGTTCTGGCGGGGGATTGGATCGCGACCGGCTGGCCCTCCACCATGGAAAGCGCGGCGCGCAGCGGCCATCTTGCGGCGGAAGCGGTGTGCGCATCGCTCGGCAACCGGCGGAAGATCCTGAACCCCGACCTGAAGCCGCGGGGATTGATGCGATTTCTCGGATGAGCTGAAGGCTGCGAGCTGTTCTCAGTGTGCGAGTAAGTAGACGCCGATGCAAACGAGCACTGCGGCCGCCCATCTGCGCCGATCCACATTCTCTTTGAGGAAGATTTTGCCGGCGACGGCGTTGGTGACGAGCGTGAGCGAAGCCGAAGCAGGGCCCACAAGGCTCAGGTTCAGATGATTGAGCGCAAAGAGCAGCGAAAAGAACGCCAAGGCCAGGAAGAAAACTCCTGCGAAAAATAGAGGGCTTGTGAGCACGGCGCGGATTGCGCCTTTCAGGCCCGAATGCGCGCGAATCACGTCCAGGTCGCCGATCGATTTCATCGCCGCTGCCGTCAGCACCTCGCCGGTCGTCGAAGCCAGTACGACTGCGGCGATCATCGCCGCCGCAACCCACGGATTGATCGTTGCCGGCAGAGGTACAGAAGGCAAGGAGAACGTCATCGGGTCTCCACCTTTGTTTCCTCGGACTCCCGGCCGGCGGATTCTTCCGCCTCAGGGGAGGGTGTTGGGTGAGGGAAGGCCCTTGCGCGACGAATCCTACGCCGAGGGTGACGAGCAGAATGCCTGTCCAGCGCTCGAGCGAGATCGTCTCGTGCAGCCAGAAGTGCGCCAGCAGCGCAATGATCACGTAGCCGAAGGCCGTTGCCGGCAGAACGAAGGTGAGATCGGCCCAGGAAAGTGCGGTGAGATAGCTGGCAAAGAAGCCGATGAGAAGCAAAATCCCCATGGCAATCCAGGGCGTGAAGACTGCGGCGATCAGCGATCCCGGGTGGGCTAGTGTAATCGCCGGCATCGCAGCCATGCCGCGCGAAAGACAACTGTCTCCCAGTGGTGCAGAGATGGCAACCAGCCCAAGAATCATGTATTGGCGCGGCGATAGAGAGTGATGCACCATGAGCGTTCAGTTTATCTGTCGCGGCATGAAGAAAGAGAGGGTAAGCGCAGGTTTTTAGCCGCCGAACTTTGCGCTATGCCTGGATGCCCCAAGTCTCGATTCTGAGACATGGGGCACCGGGATGAAGAAATCTTTATTCACGCAGTCAGAGACCGGCGCGGCCGTCTGTGAATGGCTGCGATAGCTTACGCGCCGGCGCCGGCGGCTGCGGGAGGCTGCGCCTGCTGCTTGCGCGATTCCTTTACTTGCCGGTTGCGTTGCGCGCGCAGCTTCAGGAACGACTTGGCCTCAACGTAGAGCCGCGGCACATCGCGATTCACGATCGCCTTCCAGATCACGCGGAATGCCGCCTTGGGACGGAAGTAATACTCGTCGTAGAAGCGGTGCACCATCTCCATCACGTAGTCGGTGGGCAGGCCGGGATACTCGATGTGCGCCATCTGGTGGCCGCCGCCGTCCTGCATCTTCTCGTTGGTGATGAAGCCATTCTTCGCAGCGTACTCGTAGAACTCGGTTCCGGGATACGCATGCGCGACTGACACCTGGATGGTTTCGCAATCGAGCGTCTTGGCGAAGTTGATGGTGTTGCGGATCGACTGTTTGGTCTCGCCGGGCAGGCCGAGAATGAAGTCGGCGTGAATCGTCAAACCGAGAGAGTGGCAGTCGCGTGCGAAATCGCGCGCCCGCTCTACGGTCGCGCCCTTCTTGATGTTCTTGAGAATCTGCGGATCGCCCGACTCGAAGCCGACGATCAGCAGGCGGCAACCAGCCTCGCGCATGGCCTTCAGCGTGTCGTAATCCGTGGTTACGCGCGACGTGCAGCTCCAGGTGATGCCCAGCGGCTTCAGTTTCTCGCAAAGCTCGATGGTCCGCACCTTCTGGATGTTGAACGTATCGTCGTCGAAGAAGAATTCCTTCACCTCGGGGAAGTTCTCCTTGGCCCACTTCATCTCCGCCGCTACGTCGTCTGATAGAGCGCTTGCGCCAGGCGTGGCCGGAGAGCGTTTGCGGCCACAGGCAGAAAGTGCACTGCGCCGGGCAGCCGCGCGTGGAATAGAGCGCGATGTAAGGATGCAGCAGGAACGGCACGTTGTAGCGCGTCACGTCCATGTCGCGCTTGTAGATCTTCGTCGCCCACGGCATGGCATCCAGGTCTTCGATCTGCGGGCGGTCGGGGTTGTGCAACACCTTGCCGTCCTTCTTGTAGCTGATGCCGAGAATCTCGCTGAGCGGTTTGCCGTTGGCGTACTCCACGACGGAATAATCGAATTCGCGACGGCAGATGAAGTCCAGCGCCGAACACTCGTTCAGTGCGCGGTCGGGATCGGTGGTCACCGGCGGTCCGACGAACGCGATGCGGATCGAAGGATTCGCCGCCTTGATGGTCTCGGCAAGCCGCTGGTCGCCCTCCCATCCCACCGTGGAAGTGAAGAGCACAAGGAACTCGTAGCCCTTGCAGATCTCGATGGTCTCCTCGGCGGAGACGTGGTGGGGCGGTGCGTCGAGCACCCGCGAACCCTCAAGCAGGCCGGCCGGATAGGTGAGCCAGACAGGGTACCAGTAGGACTCGATCTCGCGTGTCGCCGGCCAACGAGAGCTGGCGCCGCCGTCGAAGTTCTTAAAGGAGGGAGGGTTGAGGAAGATTGTTTTCAATGGCATGGGCATCAACTCAATTCTACCATTCGCGATGATTCTTTAGACGTATTCGTGGCTCGGTACGGCGACTATCTTCGCAGCGAAGGCGCGGCCTATTGCGAGGTCGTAACCCTCACAGAATCAATCGTACTTTTCGCCAGGTTTGCACTTGTGGCACCCTGACCCGATGAATCCTGATACCGGTCATGGTTTCGGGTGCATCTCGTCCAGCCAGTCTTGCATGTGGCCCAGTGCCCGCAACAGGTCTCAGCCGCGCCTTGCTCAGCTCAAGCCCGCGTCGAGCGCATCCACGTACTTTTGCCGCTCGTCGATGCGCGCCTGCTGCTCGGCAGTGGGCGAAAGCTGCGGCGGCGCGCCCGGCCCGCTGCCCGCGCCGTTGCCCAGTTCCATTTGCGCCTCCACGCTCTTCAACTGTCTCGTCGGCGATCTGCTGCTTCAGGCTGGCAACCTCGGCCTGCGCATCCAATTCGCGCAGGCTCGCGCTCAACTGCGCGATCTGCACATCGTTCTGCTGCTGCGCCTGCTCGGCCTCGACCCGCGCGCGCAGCGCGTCGGCAGCCGATGCGCGCAATTTGGCGTGAAGCCCGGGATCAAAGATCGGAACCTTGATGGAGAAACCGGAGCTGAAGTTGTTGGCGGGAAAAGGTTTCAGCGGATTAAAGTAACTCTCGACGTCGTTCAGCAGCGTCGTGTTGCGGTTGTAAATAAGGCCGAAGCCGATTTCGGGCAGCAGCCATAGGTGTTCCTTATCGCCTTGCACCTGCCGTTCCCTTGAGAGCGCCAGTTGCTGCGCCGACTCAACGCCGGGCGTCGGCGCTGGCTTCGCGATCGCCCGTGACCGCCGGGATCTCGGGAATGCTCGCGTGGTCAGGAGTAATCGAGCCCACTGGCAATCCAGTG
Source organism: uncultured Acidobacteriota bacterium (assembly GCA_963713675.1). Lineage (GTDB taxonomy): Bacteria > Acidobacteriota > Terriglobia > Terriglobales > Acidobacteriaceae > Telmatobacter. The sequence goes on along the minus strand of CAVQMV010000029.1, from coordinate 832,804 downwards.
AGCGTGGCCAATTGCTTGGACAGAGTTGCGGCGCGGGTTTCCAGATGCAGCCGGCTCAGCTTGAGTTGCGCCGCCGTCAGTTGCGCCTGCAAAAGAGTGCTGAGCGGATCGACGCCCGCCTCCGCGCGCTGCTGCTCGATCTCCACCAGCCGCGCCGCATCCTGCTCCTGCTCGCGCGCGGCTTCGAGTTCGCGGTTCACCGCGTCCAGTTCGATGTAAGCCGTCGAAGCATCCAGAGCTGCCTGTTCCTGCGCATCCTTCAATGCCAGTTGCGCCGCCTGCACACCGGACTGCGCCGCATGGATGTACTGAATCTGCGGCATGCTGAAGACCAGCGACTGAACGGTGCCGCCGTAGATGGTCGGCAGCGAGCCCGTAAAGCCAACCTCAGGAAATGCCGGCAGGCCCGAACCAAACGAGAGCGACGGGATGAAGGCATCGCGAGTTTGTGCCAGTTGCGCGGTTGCCCTCTGCACATCGGCCTGCGCCAGCCGCACCGTCACGCTGTTCTTCTGGGCCAGCTCCACCACGGTCGTCAGTGACACTTGCGCGGGCGCCGCGACCGCAGCGGCAGCAATGAACCGCGCCGGCGATTGCCGGCAGCCATGCCCGGCGCGATTTGTGTGCGGTTCTCACTGTCGATGCTGGCATCAATGTTTCGAATCCTGTGCCTGGATTATATTCGCGCGCCATCGCCGTAGCGGCCGCAAACGCCTGCTGTGCTCCGGCGGCATCGCCGAGTTTCTGCTTCAGCTGCCCAAGCCGCGCATACGCGATAAAAGCGGGAGCCGTCTTCGCTCTTCGACGAGCCCGCAAGATAATCTTCCAGCATCGTCGCGGCCAGTTGCGGATTGCGATTGGCCGCGATCAGCACGCCGGCCCCATCGTACAGTCCGATGCCAGGCTGCTTGTCGCGCGCCGCGGCGCTCACGCAGTTGTTGATCGCCGTATCCAGATCGGACCAGCGCTGGCGGCCAAGATAGAAATTCGCCAGAACCGTCCACTCATCAGCCGGATGAGGACTCGTCGTCGCCGCCAGTTTGTATTGGTTTTCTGCGGTCGTGTAATCCTTCGCGGCCATCGCGATGTCGCCTCGCAATTGCGCTGCTCTGCTTGCGTCCACCTTGTCGAGCTGCGAGGCAATCTGTTGCGCCTTGCTCGTCCCGCCGCCCGCAATGCCCGGCGCCTGCGCATAGTAATCGCCCAAGTCGGAGAGCGCCGGCCCGTTCTGCGGATTCAATTGCACCGCGGTCTGCATCGCCGCGAGAGATTTTTTGGCATCGCCGTAGGCCGAGAGAAAGGATGCGTGACTGGCTTGCTGCCCTAACGCCCGCCCCAACCACATGAAATAGTCGGAGTTCTTGTTGTTCAGATTGACCGCCTGCTGGCACTCGGCCACTGCCTGGCTCCACTGTTGCAACTCGAACCGCACGCGGCACAGTAGATTCTGGGCCTCGTCCGCTCCGGCACCGGTTGCGGGCAACGGCGTAAGCAGGGCTAGTGCCTGATCGGCCTGCCCATTTTGCAAATCAGTGTTTGCCTGTGTCAGCGTGGCTGCGGGAATTTGCGCGGAAGCAATAGCGGCCGCGGCGATCGCCAGGCACGCCATCGGCAACGTAACGGCATGGGCAAATGCGCCTCACCGGACTTCCTTGATCGGTGCGCCCTCCTGCAAGGGCTGCCCGTTGGTGGTACCGGTGGCGACGATGTCGCCCTCCTGAAGGCCCGAGAGAATCGGCACCTGGGTCGTGTTCGGAGATCCGATGGTGACTTCGACGCGCTGCAATGCATTGTCCACGACCTTGTAGACAAAGTATTTTCCGTTCTGCTCGTGTAGCGCCTCGCGTGGCATGCTCAACGCATTTGGCTCGCTTGAGATGGTCACGGTCACGGTAACGTTGGTGTCGGGCAGCAAGTCGTCTTCCGAGCCGTCAAGGTCCACCAGTACTTCGCCCACGTTGCGCGTGTTGTACGCCACCACGGTCACCGGAAGCCGCGAGATGTGGCCGTGCCATTCGCGGCCGGGCTTTGCATCCCAGCGGATCGACACCTGCTGTCCCGTTGCCAGCCTGCCGAGGTCGGGCTCGTCAAAATAGGCGCGCACACGCTCCTTATGTAAATCGGCCATTTCCACCAGCAGTTTGCCGGTTTCTGCGTACTGCGAGGGCGCCGCGTCCAGCGTGTAGATGGTTCCCGTAAAAGGCGCGTAGAGTGCAGTCTGCGCCTCGACGTGCCGGGCTGCTTCCAGTGCTGCTTCGGCGTCGTTCAGCGCCGCCTGTGCACGGGCAATCTCCTGAGGCGAGTAGCGATGTTGGGCGTTTTGTTCCGCGGCATTCAGGCTGGCCTGTGCGCTATCCAGACGTTCCCGCGCAGCCGCCACTTCACCGGGCGCTGCGGCTCCCGTCACGGCCAGCTTGGTCAGCGCGTCCAAATCGTGTTGCGCCTGATCGCGCGCCAGGCGATCCTGCTCCATCTCCGCGGCGGATGTCTGCTGCTCGGCTTGGGTGCCGTTGTGGGTCGCAGCATCCAGCGAGGCTTGCGCTGTTCTCACCGCGCTCTCGGCGCTCGCCACCTGGGCGCGTGCCGCCACATCATCCAACGTCAGAATCAGCTTGCCGCTGTGCACCAGGTCGCCCTCCTGCGCATATACGGCCTTCACCGTGGTGGCAAGCGGACTGTAAAACTGATAAGGCGCAACCGGCTCCACGCGTCCGTTGTCGCTCACGGTATTTTGCAGCATCTGGTGTTCCACGCGCGCAACGCGCACCGGCAAACGGTCGCGTAGAAAGTACCGCACCGCGAGAAACACGACAATCAGGACGACTGCCGCACCGATCCAAAGCCATTTGCGGCTAGTTTGCGTTCTTGCTTCAGCCATGCTTTTAACCAAAGTCAGTATATAAGACTCGATTAGTTGAGGTTACGATTCAGACAAATCACGCCCCCATCGCTGGCTTTGGTTACTCCGCCAGCCCCGCGAAGCCCGTTAAAATAAATCCATGACCTCCGCTCCCCGATACACAGACGAGCATGCAAAAGCTGGCCTCGACTTCAACTTTCCCCCGATTGAGACCTGGCAAAACCAGTTTCCCGGCTACGAGATTCAGATCGACGATCCCGAGCTCACTTCCGTCTGCCCCAAAACCGGGTTGCCAGACTTTGGGATACTCACCATTCGCTACATGCCGAAAGAGCGCTGTCTTGAGCTGAAGTCGCTCAAGGAGTATCTGTTCAGCTACCGCAATCTTGGCATCTTCCAGGAAAACATCGTCAATCAGGTTCTTGAAGACATTGTGAAAGCCTGCGATCCGGTGTGGGCTGTGGTGAAAGGCGAATTCCGCCCACGCGGAGGCATTGGCACCACCGTCGAAGCGCGTTGGCCGCGTCCGTGAACGGATGCAGGTTCACGATGCGGTGGGCGCATAGAGCCCGGCTGTGATATTCCTTGGTCTTCGCGACGCTTTCCACTGGACCGTAGCCGCTTGCCAACTTCTCTCAGAAAGCTGCGTCCCCGCATCAGTCCCGCACTGGGTACGGTTTTGCTGCTCCTCGCGCTGAACCTGCTCAATTATCTCGATCGCTACATCCTGAACGGCGCGCAGCCTCTTGTCCAAGGTGAGTTCCACGCCACCGATCAGCAGATGGGCGCGCTGACCACGGCGTTCTTTCTGACCTACATGATCTTCGCGCCGCTCAGCGGCTGGCTGGGCGATTGGTATCGCCGCAAGCCGCTCATCATCATCGGCGCTATCATCTGGAGCCTGGCCACGCTCGGCACCGCCTTCGTCCATACCTACGCTACCTTCTATGTCAGCCGCGCACTGGTCGGCATTGGCGAGGCCACCTTCGGCATTTACGCCCCGGCCATTCTTGCCGATTTCTACCCGGATCGCGACCGCAACCGCATCCTCTCGATTTTTTATCTCGCTATTCCCGTGGGCGCGGCGCTTGGGTATCTTGCGGGCGGGGAACTGGGAAGTTTGTGGAGTTGGCGCGCACCGTATCTCGTCTGCGCGGTTCCGGGACTGCTCATCGCCGCGCTCTATGGCGTATGGGGACGCGAGCCGGAACGTGGCGGAAAAGATCGTCTCCGGCCCGCGCCGAAGCGCGCCGACTCGTGGGACGCGCTGGAACGGATCGTCAAGAGGCGGCTGCGCCTCTTCACGATGGGCTCGTTCCTCACGGCGATCGGTTTGGCGCTGATCACCTTCACGTTCGGCAGCGTGCGTTTCGCGCGGCCCCGTCTGCGCATCTTCAAAAATCCGGCGTTCCTTACCTCGACCTTTGGTCTGGCCACCATCACGTTTGCGCTAGGCGGAATCTCCGCCTGGGTTCCCACGTTCCTGCATCGCGCCAACGGCTTATCCGTGGCCAATGCCAGTCTTGTCGTTGGCGCCATCACTGTTGTTGACGGAATCGGCGGCACCATCGTCGGTGGCTGGATCGCTCATCGCTGGCAGCGCACTGACCATCGCGCCCTTTACCTCATCTCTTTCTGGAGCGTCGTTCTCACTATTCCGTTCGGCTTCCTGGTCTTTTTCGGACCGCACTCCACTACTATTCCCGCGCTTGTTCTGGCCGAATTCTTCATCTTCCTCAATAACGGCCCCATCAATGCCGCTATTGTGAATTCCGTCCCAGGAGCTGTGCGCGCAACTGCCATTTCCATCAATCTTTTCTGCATTCACTTCTTCGGCGACACCTTCTCACCGCAGATCATCGGCGCCATCAGCGATCGCTCGACATTGAGCATCGGTTTGGGCGCGACTCTGGTCTCGCTGTTCATCGCCTGCGGGATTCTCTGGTACGGCGCGCGGTTCGCTCCGCCTTACTTTGAAGCGCAATTGCCCTAATTCCCATCCGATTTGCAGCGCAGGTTCACAGAAACGCACAAACTGTGCGACTGTGAGGGATCTTCGTGTAAGTGATTGATTGCGCATTGCTTACTAGCTTCACAGTTTCACAAGTCGTTTTTTCGGCGAGGAATCCGGGGTCGATGCGCGTGTGAGTGTGAGTGCGAGTGTGGGGTGGGGGTGGGGGTGGGGTAGCGGCAGACGGTAGGGGGGGGAGGGGGGTGGGGGTACCGACCGGGGACATACCCGGCATTTTGATCTCACGGGCACAGCTGACGGGGAGCATGGAAGATTCGAGCTGGCAGGTTATGCCCATGAAATGATTGTGCGCCGGATGATCGTAATTCTATGCAATTCGCAGGATGGAATTTTGTGCGTGTTTTGAGAGAGTTGCGGGGAGATGCGAGTGGCGGGGGCTTGACGGAAGAAGGCAGAGAGCAAGGGAGTGAGGAGCGCCGTCTCTCAGGGGCTAAATGTCGTGTCTCAAGACATTATTTGCTTCGAACGCGGTCCTCCGCCGAAGAGCAGGCTATGGAAAAGATGAAAAGCATAAGACGCTTTCCATCTTTCCCACAGCCTCTACTGCTGCTACGAGTATGTTTCTCAAAGGAATACGGACCTTCCCTCAGGGGCTGAAGCCCACCGTGTGAAGAGCAGGCTATGGAAAAGATGAAAAGCATAAGACGCTTTCCATCTTTCCCACAGCCTCTACTGCTGCTACGAGTGTGTTTCTCAAAGGAATGCGGACCTTCCCTCAGGGGCTGAAGCCCACCGTGTTCTGTGGAGCTAGTGGCACGGATAAATCCGTGCCCTTTCAATGATTCGCACGGTGGGATTTACGGGCGTGTTTTGAGAGAGTTGCGGGAAGAAGCGAGATGTCTGGAGTTGACGGGGATTTGGGAAAGCAGACCGTCGCCGGTGATTCTATTTGCCCGGCCGCGTCTCCTGATCCCTGGTATTCATGAATGCGCGATGGCCGCCCGGCGGCCGCAAGTTGGGATCGCTCACCGGCGGCCTTTCCTGCTCTGCGTTGAAGCCCCGCGCCAGTAGCGGGTTCGGCTTGAACTTTGGAGGCCCGCCGTAGAACTGCCTCGAATGGCTGAGGACCATGCCCGCTCGGCCATGCATGGGTTGCACGATGCCGCGAATCTGCACATCCATGTCGCGGTACTTCTTCAGCTCGCCCACTTCGTTGGAGTCCTCCCGGTAGCTGACGACGGTGAAGCGGCATTGCTCGTCGCTGGTGGTCGGGGAGCACACATCGAGGAAGCGTGTACCATCAGGAAGTTGCACCACGTCATAGATATGCGCAGAAATACAAACGTCTTTGTTGAGCATTTGCGCGGCCTGCTCGGCAGGGACACATGGCCTGGGTTTGGCGGCAAAGGCAAGCGCTGGCGCGCAGAGGGCAATCGCCGCCGCCAAACGGGGGAGATTGAAACGCATCGCAGAACTCCGTTGAGAATTACAGACAGCGTAGCGCGATTCCGAGGCAAAGGGAAGTACTCATCGCGAAGCTGTGTTTGTCTACCAGTTAGGACAGTCGCGAGCTGTATCAACAAAGATCGACGCTGTAGTCTCCACATCGAATGCCTTGCCACTCTGAAGATACGGCTTGTATTTGTAGTTCCGAACCGCATCGAGGACCGGTTTCCTTAGCAGGGCAGGACCGGAGATCACCGTGGGATGGCGAACGACGCCACCTTTGTCGAGCGTGAACGCCACGACGACCGTGCCTGTAATGCGCGGGGGCATTTCTATCTTAGGACACTGCAGCTCGGCCTTGTGGATGAGAAGTTTCTGCGCAACGTCCGCAGAGATTTGAATCTGGTGGAGTTGGTTGGAGCTGGGGTTCGCGGGCGTTTGCGGGGATGATGTCGGCGGGAGAAGGAGCGTAAGGGCAAAAAGGGTCGCACTTGCTTTCATGCCAAAGAATTGTACGTCGGAGAAGCATCGCCTGGAGAAGCGACTGTCGGGGGCTAAAGCCCGCCACATTTTGGTTGGAGGCCTTTGCGACGCGGCTGAAAGCCGCGTCCTGATACAAGGCCTGTTCGCTGAGGGTTGTGCTTTCCCCGGTCCCCAACGGCAAGGGACCGGGGGCACCCTCATCGTGTTGAGTGGAAGGCGCGAAAGGCAACCGCAGATCCTTCGACTCCGTTTGCCGCAATAAACGCGGTAAACTCCGCTCAGGATGACAACCTCTTGCATGGTGATTTAAGAAATTCTGCACAAGTTCTCTGACCAGATGAAGTCGTTTTTTTGGCTTTGGTGGTTCCCGCCCATTCGCCAGAAAAAGGCGAATGGATGGGGCACGGGAAGGTTCTTCTTCAGGTGGTATGAGACCTAGTGGGTGCCGACTAGCTCGCCGCTCTTTGCGGCTTTTCCGTAGTGGCTCTCTACGTAGTTGTCGAGGATCTGCTTGAACTCGGCGACGATGGTGTCGCCGCGGAGGGTGGTGGCGAGCTTGCCGTCGACGTAGACGGGGGCGACCGGGTCTTCGAAGGTGCCGGGCAGGCTGATGCCGAGGTTGGCGTGTTTGGATTCGCCGGGGCCGTTGACGACGCAGCCCATGACGGCGAGCTTCAGTTCCTCGACGCCGGGATACTTCTTGCGCCACTCGGGCATGGATGTGCGCAGGTAGCTCTGAATCTGCTCGGCGAGCTCCTGGAAATAGGTGCTTGTGGTGCGGCCGCAGCCGGGGCAGCTTGTGACCTGCGGCATGAAGCTGCGGATGGAGAGCGATTGCAAAATCTGCTGCGCTGCGAGGACTTCTTCCGTGCGGTCGCCGTTGGGCTTGGGCGTGAGGCTCACACGAATCGTGTCGCCGATGCCCGCAAGCAGCAGCGGCGCGAGGCCCGCGGTGGAGGCGATGAGCCCTTTCGAGCCCATGCCGGCTTCGGTAAGGCCGAGGTGAAGCGCGTAGTCGCAGCGCGCGGCCAGCTTGGTGTAGACATCGAGCAGGTCGCGAACACCGCTCACCTTGGCCGAGAGGATGATCATGTCGTGGCCCAGGCCGTAATGCTCGGCGGCGGCGGCGGATTCGAGGGCGCTCGCGATCATAGCCTCGATCATCACGTCGCGTGCGGGCGATGGCTCGGCCTTTTTGCTGTTTTCGTCCATCATGCGCGTCAGCAGCGACTGGTCGAGCGAGCCCCAGTTGACGCCGATGCGTACGGGCTTGTGATTCTCTACGGCGCACTCGACCATGGTGCGGAAGTTGTTGTCGTCCTTGCGGCCGATGGATGCATTGCCGGGGTTGATGCGATATTTGGCGAGAGCACGGGCCGTGGCGGGATATTTCTTGAGCAGGATGTGGCCGTTGTAGTGGAAGTCTCCGACGATGGGCACGCGGAGGCCGCGCTTTTCGAGACCTTCCACGATGTGCGGCACGGCGGCTGCCGCGTCCTCGTTGTTGACTGTGACGCGCACGATCTCAGAGCCGGCAAGAGCGAGGGCTGCTACCTGTTCAATGGTGGATTGCACATCGGCCGTGTCGGTGTTGGTCATCGACTGCACGACAACCGGAACCTCCCAGCCAGCGCGCACGTGGCCAATTTTTACGGTGGGGGTTTTTCTGCGTTGAATCTCCGCCATGGTTCTAGTGTACCCGCAACCGAGCCGCTTGAAACGAAGGCCGCAGTGCCGAATGAGATGCGCAAAAGGTTGCGCGGAAGGGCCTATTCAGGGCGCGAAACGGGCAAGATTTTGAAAACAAAGAGCATTCGCCGCGAAGCTTGTCAGGCCATCGGCTGCATGAATCAGACGTGGGTGAGTACTTCGAAGACCGAGTTGGTGCGGATCTGCTCGCAGAGGCGGTTGATTTCCGTTGGTCTGCCGAAGTGCCATCCCTGGGCATAACGAACTCCGCGCTTCACAAGATACTGCGCCTGCGGTTCTGTCTCGACGCCCTCGGCAACCATCTCGAGATGCAGCGAGTGAGCCATTTCGATGATGTGCAGAACCACCTGGCTGGTGGCGCCGTCGGTATTGATGGTTTCAACGAAGGTGCGATCGATTTTGAGCGTATCGAGCGAGAGAGACTGCAGGCACGAAAGGCTCGAGTAGCCGGTACCGAAATCGTCGATGGCCACGGTGAAGCCCTTAGCGCGCAGAGCATCGATGAGTTCCGCGGTCTCGGGGCCTTGCAGGAAAGCGCGTTCCGTGGCTTCGATCTCGATGTTTTCCGGGCGTGCTCCGGAGACGCGCAGAAAATCATCCATGGCATCGATCATGCGGTTGTCGCAGAGGTCTGCCGCGGAAAAGTTTACGGCCACGCAGAAATCGGGATCCATCTTCAGGAAATTCGACATATCGCGCGCGACTATGCCGAGAACCTCTTTGGTAACGAGTTGGATCATGCCGCATTGTTCTGCCTGGGGGATGAAGTAATCGGGCCGCATGTCGGCAGAGCGGCTTTTCCAGCGGACCAAGGCTTCGGCGCCTACGACGCGGCGTGATTCCAGATCCACAACCGGCTGATACAGAACGTACAAACTCCCGTCCTTGAGGGCGCGGCGGAGCATGGTGGGGAACGAGGAGTGTATGCGCGTAAGAACGCTGACCGACAAGGAAAGGATGGCGCCACAAAGCACGCCGATGGGAAGGAAGAGTAAGGCGAAGTGCGTAATGCGCTGAAAAATGTAACGCTCGGGCGTTGCGGCCACAACGGCGAGGTCCCATTGCGCGGAGCGGACGCGGGAGACCAGGTAACCATTGTTGAGAATGGTCGACTGAGTGCCTTGATGGATGGGTTCGAACCAGTCTGAAGGGAAGTCCTGGCCGTAGGCGGCGATAAGATCGCGATGCTCGGCAGATGGAACGAATACGGCTAGCTCGACGTCCGGGCCTTCGGTGGAGATGTCGACGGCCAGCTTTGGGTCAACGATCATCGCGAATCCGTCGACCGCGAAGACGTTCAGCGGGTACGAAGGTTGGCCTGCCAGATTCCTGTTGAAGTATTCAGAGACGTTTTGGTCGGTGACGAGATTCGGTGTGCCCAGAGAGATGGGACTTGTAACTCCCTGCGAGGTGCAGAGCAGAGTGTCGTGGGTGACGCGGCCGACCGCCTTCATATAACTGGATCCGAGATCAACCTGGCGCAAGAGCTTGATGTCCTGCGGCGAGCAAGGCGGCAGATCGGCTTGCGCCAGTCTCTGTGCGTCGTCCTTGAACTGGCTTGAGGTCTCTTCGATGCGGCGCATGACGTCCTGCGCGTTGCTGATACTCAGCGTTTTTTCCGTCGCGTAACTCTCCCACCAGGCGAGATAAGCAGAGGCCAAAACGGGCGCAAGAAAGGCTACGATCGCGATGACCAGTGTGATGCCGGCGCGTGGTTTATTCGGCATTCGTAGGGCTCTCTGGATAGCGGACAGAAGTTACCTTGGTTTCGAATTCTAGCCCATTCCAAAGGGGCATACCATCACCCGTAGGATGCAGAAATTGGCCGCAAATGCCCAAGAAGGCAATGGTTAAGCCTTGTTGATCTCATGGAAGGCCCGTTGATTCGGCGTCGTTCCTGCGCCCGGAACGTCGGGAGGAACGTAGTATCCGCCTTGGATCCTGGCCGGGTGCTCCATCCAGTCGCGCAGCCAGGGGATGTATTCAAGCAGGTTGCAGGCGGGATGCGCAAAGCACAGATGTTGATGAACCTGCGCCATGTCGCCGACGTGCGGCGCCACCGGCAGGTTGGCGCTGTGCGCCCCATCGGCCACTTCGAGAAACTCAGTAACGCCGGCCAGGCGCACTACATCCGGCTGCACGTAATGCACAGCGCCGGCATGAATGAATTCGCGGAAATGCGCAGCAGTGTAAATTTGCTCGCCGAGCGCAATCGGCGTGCGAATGGCCTCGGCCAGGCGACGGTGCCCCTGGACGTCGTCAAAATAGATCGGTTCCTCGATCCATGCCACATCAAAATCCGCCAGCCGCCCCGCAGTTTGGATGGCTTGAGGCAGCGTCCAGCGGCCGTTGGCGTCGGTCATGATTTGAATCTCCGGGCCCAGCGCCCTGCGTATGGCCTCCACGCGTTGCAAATCGTCGTGTGGGTTCGTGCTGCCCACCTTGAGTTTGACGGCTCGATAGCCTTCTTCTTCCACCAACCGCTTGCAATCGGAGACGACCGTCTCGAGCGTCCAGTTCAGCCAGCCGCCGTCGGTGCTATAGGCTTGCACCTTCTTTGCCGCCGAGCCGCCCAGCAGCTTCCACAGCGGCACGTCTGCGTGTTTGGCATTCAGATCCCAGAGCGCGATGTCGATGGCGCCGAGCGCCAGATGCGTGATGCCGGCGCGGCCCACCCAGCAGATGGGAGGATAGTTGTGCAACTTTTCCCAGAGGGCGGCGACCTCGCGCGGGGCGACGCCAATCTCCTGGCCGATGAGCAGCGGGCCGTAACTGTTCACGATGCAGTCGGTGATGAGCCGGTCAGTGGCAAGATGCGCATGCGTGCCGGAGAATCCATAGCCGATGAGGCCTGCGTCGGTGTGGATGGCCACGCCGGGCGCGCCCCAATGCGTAAGCGCGTGAGTACTGTCGGCGATTCCGCCGCGCGTGACGGGCGCGTGGAGGATGAAAGGCTCGAGCCTGGTGATTTTCATCAGGTGATCCGGTGCTGAACTTTTCCGGATTTCATCATAGCGTTCGCAGAGTGTTGCACGCGACGGAGTGACGGCCGAGGTCACGAAGAAGCGCGCACGTGAAATTTGTTAACGACACTAGATCGGGGCGTCCGATATATTGTTGGCATTCCCCGAATCCGGAAGCTGAGCGGTTCCCCAAATCCGGATTCACCGGTTTCCCCGAAATCTGAAATGCAAATTCAAGCGAAAGAGGAGGTCATCTGTGGGCGATCACCCGACACCGGAACACATCATGCAAATTGGCTTTGGATTCTGGGCTTCAAAGACGCTTTTGAGCGCAGTGGAAATGGGAGTGTTTACCGAGTTAGCAAAGCGTCCCGAAGGCTTGGAGGAATTGACAGGGCGGCTGGGACTCCACCCGCGGTCGGCGCGCGACTTTCTGGACGCACTAGTGGCGCTGGGGTTTCTTGAGCGGCGCGACGGAGTGTACTCCAACACGCGGGACACGGAAGTGTTCCTGGACAAACGCAAGGCCTCGTATATCGGTGGAATTTTGGAGATGTGTAACCACCGCTCCTACGGGCATTGGGACCATCTGACGGAGGGACTGCGCACTGGGTTGCCGCAGAGCGAGCTGAGAGGCGGGGGCGCGCCTGCATTCGAGACCCTCTACGCCGATCCGGCGCGGCTCAAGGAGTTTCTGAAGGCGATGACTGGCGTGAGCCACGGCGCGAACCTAACTATCGCGGCGAAGTTTCCCTGGGAACAGTACAAAACAGTTGTCGATGCGGGGCCGGCGCAAGGCGATCTGCTGACGCAAGTGCTTCTGAAGAACCAGCACCTTCATGGCGTCGGGTTCGATTTGCCGGAGGTGGGTCCGATTTTTGAGGAGTATGTTGAGGCTCACGGATTGACCGCGCGGCTGCGGTTCCGGGCGGGCAGTTTCTTCAACGATGCGCTGCCGAAGGCAGATGTGGTCATGATGGGACACATTCTGCACGACTGGGATCTTGAGCAAAAGCGGATGCTGATCGGAAAGGCGTATGACGCTCTTCCGAAAGGCGGTGCGCTGTTGGCGTACGACGCGATCATTGACGACGACCGCTCGAAGAACGCCTTCGGTCTGATGATGAGCATGCACATGATGATCGAAACCTATGGCGGGTTCGACTACACCGGCGCGGATTGCCAGGGATGGATGCGTGAGGCCGGTTTCAAGGAAACGCGCGTGGAGCACCTGGTGGGTCCGGATTCGATGGTGGTGGGGATCAAGTAGGCAGGGAACAAGGGATCAAGGGAACGAGGAGAGAGAGCTTGTGCTCTCTGCTCCGCGATCGGCTTGACCTGGGGCAGGCGCCACGTACGTTACTCCAGCCCCGTGCGAGAAAAAGGAAGAGTCGGTTATGGTGGGCAGGTGGACGGCGGCAGAGTGGCGGGCTTGCCAGCCATGGTGAAGAGATCGTAGCTGGCCTGGTTGTAAATGTCCTGCAAGGATGGCGGAGCCGGGGTCATGCCCGGAAGAAGAATCTGGCAGATGTGCGATGGATCCTGCGCGTACTGAACGTCGACGTAATCCACTTCAACATATTGGATGGGCGCGTTCTGGATGGGCGGGATGCTGGAAGAGCCGCCGAAGTCGGAAGCGTCAGGTGTGGCGTCAAAGAAGACGGTGAAGGTGTTGTAGGCGCCCTGTTCGGGCGTCAGGTTCACGCAATCGGTCGGGTTGGGATCGCTTTTCGAGTAGTCGGGGCAGCCCTGCTGTTGGAGCTGGTCGGCAAACGAAACCTGAAAGTCGAATTCCGCTCCGCCTAGAAATGGGGGACGCAGTGGAGGCGTGTACGACGTGAGCACCTTCACGCCAGGAATACCGATGTTGCCGGTCTTGACGTTGCTTCCTGCGGTCATTCCGCCGACCTGCGTGGATTTTTCGTTATCCCCTCGCGCCCGGGCAAAGTAGGAGAGAATCTCCGTCTTGGCCTCGCATGACACGGGATAGTCGGATTTGGAACAGTCAACGTCGTACAGAAAGTTGTCTGGATTTACGGTGACTGAATCGGACAGCTCTGGAAGGGCATCACCGTCGTCGGCGCTGATCACGAGCGTGACGCCGTGGAAGATGACCTCGTAGGCGTCAATGCTCTGCTTCCACGCGTCGATGAAGACCTGATCGGAATTCTCGAAACCCGGAAGAAAAGGGAAGGAGTGGTGGATGAGCTTTTGCCAGGCTTGATCGGATGGCATACCTGAGATTTGTGTGGATCCGTCGGCAGTGGTCGGGAGGATCATCTCGGTTGAGGCGCAAACGGGGCCGGCTATCGCGATGTAGGTGAACGCAGGATTGGATGAGTAGCGCGCGCTGAGATGGAGGAGGAAATCATCCCAGTACCCGATGTAGACGGGGCTCCAAGGCAGGGGAAGCGGAGGGTCGGTGCTGTCGGCGTGCGCCTGCTCAGGAAAGTTGTTGAAAGTGACCTTGCCGCAATCGAAAGGGGCGGTGCCATTGCCGGTGAAGAGGCCGTCACAGGAAGGAAGCTTGTCCATCAGCCACGTGGGCGATTCGACGCCGGAGTTTATGAGCAGCTGGATGGATTTGTGAGCGGCATTGGCGGCAGCGAAGGCATCATCCAGATAACTCCAGTCGTAGCCGTCGGGTCCATCCGCGCAAGAGCGGGAGAAAACGCAAGCCGGGTCGTCGAGCTGGATATGGTCCCAATGTTGGCCGACAGTGAGACCTGAGATGGCAGGGTCGGCGAGGAGGTTTTGGTAGATCATCTTAAGGTAGTTGTGGAGGTCAGCGGATGTAGCGGGAGTTTGGCCTTTGTAGCGATTGAGAGCGTCTTCAATGTTGATGTGAGCGTAGACGCCGAGCGGCGTGCGAATGATGGGGCTCTGTGCGTACGCTCGGGGCGCAGAGACGAAGAGCGTCGTAACAACCACGAGCAGGAGTGCACTCGGTGCCGCGATGAGGGCGCGACTGTGGCGACGATGCGTGGGCGAAGTGAAGGTGCGGTTCAACAGGCTGGAGTGGTGAAAAATGGACAGGGATCCCATAGAGACCTCCCGGGTGGGGCGAGTATACCGCAGAGTGGGCTGACTTTTCTCTAAGAAATTTGGGTTCGCGCAGGCTCGGCAGTCAACAGGGGGGCGTGACCTAAGAAATGGGGAAGGAGAGGATCGGTAATTCACTTTTGGGTGAAGTTGAATGGGATACCCTAGCCCAATGCGGGGCGGAACGGCCGGATCGGTTGGAGTCGAACAGGCGCGCAACGGCGCGACGCTGCGGCTTCGCGGACTTAAGAAGGCCTTCGGCGATGTGCGCGCGGTCGACGGCATTGACCTGGAAGTCAAACAGGGCGAGTGCTTCGGGTTGCTGGGGCCGAACGGGGCGGGAAAGACCACGACCATCGAGATTTGCGAAGGGTTGACGACGCCGGATGCGGGCACCGTTGAGCTGCTGGGACGGAACTGGCAACAGGATGCCGACGAGTTGAGGCAGCGCATCGGGATGCAACTGCAGGAGACGCAGTTCCCTGACAAGCTGACGGTGGAAGAAGTGCTGCGCCTGTTCCGGAGTTTCTACCGACGCGGCATGACGTTGGATGAGGCGATCGCGCAGGCGCAGCTTGAGGAGAAGCGGCGAGCGCGTGTGGGCGGCTTGAGCGGCGGACAGAAGCAACGCCTGGCCATGGCTACAGCACTGGTCGGCGATCCGGAATTGCTCTTTCTTGACGAGCCGACGACGGGGCTCGATCCGCAGGCACGGCGTCATCTGTGGGAACTGGTGGAGAGCCTGAAGCAGGCGGGGCGCACCATTATCCTTACCACGCACTACATGGAAGAGGCGGAGCGGCTGTGCGATCGCGTGGCGATTATGGACCATGGACGCGTGATTGCGCTGGGCACGCCCAAGGAATTGATCGCGACGGTGGGCGGCGACGACATTGTGGAGTTTGCCGTGAGCGCATCAGATCCCCTCGTCCCGAAGCCCACCGACGCAGTAGCTGGAACGCTAAAGGCCATTCCCGGCGTGCAATCGCATCGCGTGCATGAATCGCTGCACCAGCTTTCGGTGAGCGAACTGCACACATCCGTACCGCGCATCTTCGCTGCGCTCGAGGAGCAGGGGCTGCATTTGAGCGAATTCCGCACGCATTCGGCCACGCTCGAGGACGTCTTTGTGCGGCTGACGGGGAGGAACCTTCGTGATGAATAGGCTCGAACTGAGCAGCTTGTATCAACTCACCGTAACGCGGTTCAAGCTGACGCTGCGCGAGCCGGAGGCGATCTTTTGGATCTTTGTGTTCCCCATTTTGCTTGCGCTGGGACTGGGAATCGCGTTCCGCAACCGTCCGGCAGATGTGCTGCCCGTGGGCGCAACCACGCCGCAATTGGCGCAGGCGCTGGCGGCGGACAAGGGGCTGCGCGCCACAGAAATGGATGAAGCTGCGGGCACGCACGCCCTGGCGGCTGGAAGCATTGTGTTGCTCGCCATCGAGGGCGGCGATGGTGTGGTGTACCGGTACGACGATACGAATCCCGATGCGCGGATCGCGCGCATGATCGCGGACCGTGCGATTCAGGTTGCGGCAAGGCGTCGCGATGCGGTCGCGGCCCAAAATCAATTGGTGCACGAGACCGGCTCGCGCTACATCGACTTTGTTGTGCCGGGGTTGCTGGGGATGAACCTGATGGGCTCGGCGATGTGGGGGCTGGGGTTTGCGATTGTCGACGCGCGCGCGAAGAAGCTGCTGAAGCGGATGGTGGCTTCGCCTATGCCGCGCTGGCAATACCTGGCGGCCTATCTGCTCTCGCGCCTCATCATGCTCGCCATTGAGGTCGTGGTGCTGCTGGGCTTTGCGTGGGTCGTGTTTCGTGTGCCTTTTCGCGGGCCGCTCATCGAACTGGCTCTCATCTGCATCATTTCCTCGCTTACCTTTTCGGCGTTGGGTCTTCTTGTTGCTTCGCGCGCGCGGACCATGGAGGCGGTCAGCGGCCTCATGAACCTGGTCATGATGCCGATGTGGATTCTCTCCGGTGTGTTTTTCTCGGCATCGCGCTTTCCAGCCGCGATTCAGCCGCTGGTGAAGGCGCTGCCGCTGACGGCGGCGATCGATGCTATGCGCGGCAATATGCTGCAGGGAACGCCGCTCAGCCACATGACGACGCCTTTGGCGATTCTATTGGCGTGGTTTGCGCTGCCGTTTGCGGTGTCTCTCAGGATCTTCCGCTGGCGCTAGGAAAATCAGGGAACCCGGCGCAGTTCCTCGCGAGAGAAAGTGCTTTACTCCGTTTTGAGCAAGGTCCAGATCCAGCCAATAAACGTGAGGACGAGGAATGGATACGCCATCGTGGGCAGCGGCTTCGAGATGGGCAGAAGCTGCTCGCCCGCGAAGATTCTCAATGAGGTGATGGCGAAAAGCACAGCGCCGATGAGGCCTGCAATGCGCGTCCAAATTACGAAAACGCCTGGAACGCAGGTGAGCACCAAGGCTGCGGACCAAAGAGCCGTTCCTGCGGCGAACGTCGGAACGCTGGCCTCAAGCGAGCCGGCAGTTCCGCCGAGCATGACGGCCTCACCGATGGCATAGACAAGAAATCCGGCGGCGACGCAGTCGTTGCCTTTCCTGAAGTACATCAACGCAAGCAGGGAAGTGGCGACGATAAGCGAGGTGCCGTCAATCGCCCATGAGACGGCGCGAACATTCTGGCTATCGACAAAAGTTCCGGCCATGCCCAAGATGCCGCCAAGAGCCAGGCCAATAACCGCGACGAGTTTCAATGGAGTTTTCATAGATGGGGGAATCGTAATATGGCAGGCTCACTACTGACGAGAGGTTGGTTCAGCCGCGATGTTCTCAAAGCTGGTTTGTGATTGTGGGTTCACGCCGGCGTCGAGTTAGCGCGAGAGAATCGCGGTGGGATTTGCGTAGTATCCGTCGCGGGTGCGCGCGTTCAGGTCGCGCTGATCGAGTTTGATCTCGATGTGGTGGTACTCGTTGGGTTTGTCGGCGGGAAGGGGAGTGAACCCGATTTCGTACCATGATTTCGCATCGGTAAGGCATCGTTGGATCATGCCGGCAATGTCGCTGTTCCCCTCGATGCGCCAGCCCGCCACTTTGGACGGCGATCACTTGAAGGCCAAGATTGCCGAATTCGACCTGACTCGGCTTGCTGATGCCCTTGAGGAAGGCTTCGTAGTCATCGGCTCGCTCCAGGGATTCTGTTACCCCGATGGGATTGATGTCGTAGACGGTGAGATCGATTTGCCTGAGCTGTGTTGAGATGCCGACGATTTCATTGAAGATTTGCTGCTCCTGGCTGGAGGTTAGGTAATTGCGAGAGCCCGAGATGAGTGGCCAGCCTGGCGACACCCAG
Source organism: uncultured Acidobacteriota bacterium (assembly GCA_963713675.1). Classification (GTDB taxonomy): domain Bacteria; phylum Acidobacteriota; class Terriglobia; order Terriglobales; family Acidobacteriaceae; genus Telmatobacter. The sequence continues at coordinate 815,001 of CAVQMV010000029.1, read as the reverse complement.
AGAACAATTTTGCGGCCTGGAAGATTCGAGGCGTATCCCAGAAACTGCTGGAATGCCTTGATGCAGATTTGCAGGCGCTCAGAGTCGCCCCACTCGGAGTTGCGTGTGATTTCGCGCAGACCGATCTCGTGATGCTCGAGGTCGTCGCTCAAGGTATTGCCATTGGTTGAAAAGCCGTTGTTGATTTGCACTCCCTGGTCGGTGAGCACGGCGATTGAAGTGGGATACGTCAATTGCCCTTCGTTCGACTTCAAGAACTTCTCGACCTCCTGGCGCGACCACGCGACAACCTGGTAGGGGATATTCACGGCGTCGACGAGGATAACGATGTGTACGGGCTCGTCCGCGGCGCTCTTGATCTTGAAGTAGGTGATGGGGCGCGGGATCTTGTTGTCGAGGACCGTGAAGTCCTGCTGAGGAAGATTGGGAACGAGCTGACCGGATTTGGTGTCGACGGCAACATCGAGCCGGAGAGCTTGGGAGGCGGGAGGGGGGGCTGGTTCGGGCCGCTGGGCGGATGCTGCGGAGAGGCCGCAGAGGGACGCGGTAAAGAACGCGCAGACGAACCGATGGACGGTCATGGAATACCTGCTAAGCGCCCGTTGTTGATCGCGCCAATTGAGACAGGGCTGTTTCTTCGGGAAGGCTTTCCAGCTCTGCTGCTGATTGATGATAGAGGGGTATGAAGCGGATGTCACGCAGGTGAGAAGGGGGTAGTGGACCAGTTTGAGAAATCGTCCCTCAGGGACTAAATGTCGTATCTCAAGACATTATTCACATCAAACGCGGTCCTCCGCCGAAGAGCAGGCTATGGAAAAGATGAAAAGCATAGGACGCTTTCCATCTTTCCCACAGCCTCTACTGCTGCTGCGGGCGTGTTTCTCAAAAAGTTTACGGACCGTCCCTCAGGGGCTGAAGCCCAGGGTGTTCTGTGGAGCTTGTGGCACGGATAAATCCGTGCCCTTTCAACGCTTCACCCGAATGTAAACAACGTCTTGAAACTTCACAGGTAGAGCCCGCGCTGAGTGATGGCAATTTTCGGCACGGCTGAAGCCGTGCCCATTCAAAGCAAGCCCAAACTGACCTACTGACATAGACAGCGGCACCAACAGAGACGGATTGCACGAGCGAGGCGGACTGCAAACAGCGAACCAACAGAGCGGCGCCGGCGGCGCGGGGCCTATGAATAGTCGGGTCCGACTCGCCCTGACATCTCGTCTTCAGCGTTGCGGGTCGAAGACGGGATTGGAGTAGTACCCGTCGCGAGCTCGGACGTTGAGCCCCTTCTTTTCGACCTTGACCTGGATTTGGTGGTACTCGCTGGGTCGGTCTGGGGGCGCCGGCTGAATCGTGATCTCGTACCAGGCATTGAGGTCGGCAAGGCATTGCTGCATCATGGCTGCCGCATCGCTGCTGGATTCGACAACCTGGCCACCGCTCTGCGCCGCAAGCACCTGTAGCGCAACATCGCCTACCAAAGTGTCACCGGGCTTGGCTACGCCTTTGACGAAGCCTTCGTAGTAAGCGGTCTCGCGCATTTCCTGAACCGCAATCGCGTTGATGTCGTAGAGCGTCACATCGGCTAACCGTAATTGCGTCGAGAAGTAGAGAATCTCCTGGAAGAGTTCCTGCTGCATTTTCGAATCGATCCGGAAATTGCGGCCGGAAAGGAGAGGCCAACCCGGCGAAATCCACAATACGATTTTCCGCCCCGGCAAATCGAATGCCAGATGCGCAATATGGTGCAAAGCGGACAGGGACATGCGCACTCGGTCGATATCGCCGAATGAAGTTCCACGGGTGATTTCGCGTCGATCGATAGTGGATCGTTCCAGCGCGTTGGCGGCGGTGGTGCCGTCGGTGGAGAAGTCCTGGACGGCCTGCGCTCCGCGATCCGTAAGGATGGCAATGGCCGTGGGATAAGGCAGTTTGCCGTCGTTGGAACGCAGAAACTTAACCACGCCCTGGCGTTGCATCACCGCGGTGCCGTAATCCGCATTCATTTCGTCGAGGTAAATGATCAGCTCAACGGGCTCCTGCGAGGGGGTCACCAATTTGAATGAGGTGATGGGCTGCGGAGCCTTGTTATCGAGAACGGTGAAATCCTGTTGCGCCAGATCGGAGACGGGTGCTCCTGATTTGGCCGTGACCGTGACGTTCAGATGAATACCCTGCTGGGTGGGCTGCGCGACAGGGGGTTGTTGAGCTGCACCCAAGCTAACCGTCGTGAGAAAAGTCCCGAGTAGGAAATAAGATTGCCAGGCAAATCTCATAGAAACCCATTCTGTTCCGGGACCATCGGCGCAGGAGAGTGCCTTTCATGCGCTTTCTCGCGGCCGGAACGGTGACTTGAACCTCGGCCACTATTATGCACCCCGCGGGAAACGGTAGAGGGGGAGACTGAGAAGGAAGAAGCTCTGTTTTGCTGCCACAGCCGCCCGGTAGAATAAGAATTCATATGGATACGATGAACATAGGCCCTAGCGCGGTAGGTCCGATCCTCGACGGTAGCCGTTTTGTCCGCGCATGCCTGCGCAAGCCGGTGGATCGCACGCCGGTTTGGTTTTTGCGCCAGGCCGGGCGCTACATGCAGGAATACCGCGACGTTCGCAAGCACCACACGTTGGTGGAGATTTGCAAGAAACCCGAGCTGGCTGCCGAAGTGACCATCACTGCCGCGGAAAAGCTGGGCGTGGACGCGGCGATTATCTTTGCCGATCTGCTGCTGCCTCTGGAGCCGATGGGGCTGGATTTTGAGTTTCAGGCAGGCGAGGGTCCTGTGGTGCATCGCCCTTTGCGGACGGCTGACGACGTGCGCGCCTTGCGCACCGATCGCGCGAGCGAACTTGGCTATGTGGCGCAAGCCATTGAGAAAGTCGCGGCGCATTTCCGCGATCGGTTGGGCGTGATCGGATTCTGCGGAGCGCCGTACACGCTGGCCAGCTACATGATTGAGGGCGGCGGCTCGCGAAACTATATCGAGACGAAAAAGATGATGTACGGCACCACCATTGCATGGAGCAGTCTTTTGGATAAGTTGGTTGCTGTACTCACGGAGTATTGCCGCATGCAGGTGCAAGCGGGCGCGGACGTGATTCAGATCTTCGATAGCTGGGTCGGCTCACTTTCGCTTAGCGACTATCGCACGTACGCCTTCGAGGCTTCAAAACGGCTGGTTCGCGCGGTGCAGGCGATGGGCGTGCCGGTGATTTACTTTGGCGTGGAAACAGCAGGATTGCTCGGGCAGATGGCGGAAACGGGAGCCGACGTGATCGGCCTGGACTGGCGGCAGCCGCTGGACGCAGGCTGGCAGGCCGTGGGCCGCGGACACGCGGTGCAGGGCAACCTGGACCCGATTACGCTCTTTGCGCCACCCGATGTGCTGGAGCAACGCGTGAAGGAGATTTTGCGCTCGGCCAACGGCCGCCCGGGACACATCTTCAATCTGGGTCACGGGATTGTGCCGCAGACGCCAGTGGAGAATGTGCAGGCCGTGGTGCGGATGGTGCGCGAGTTCCGCATGGAGAGCGCCCGTGGCTAAACAGGCGGTTTTGCTGCTGGCGCATGGGACGCCGGAGACGGTGGAACAGATTCCCGAGTATCTGCGCAACGTGGTGAGCGGGCGGCCGCTGCCGCAGGCGGTTGTGGAAGAGATCCAGCATCGTTATGCGCAGATTGGTCATAGCCCGCTGACCGAGATCACGTTTGCCCAGGCGCGGCTGGTTGAGGGTGAACTCGCGGCCGCGGGGCAGCCGGCTCCCGTGTATGCAGGGATGAGAAACTGGCGGCCCTATATTCCCGAAGTGGTGCGGAAGATGCGCGCGGACGGCGTCGAGCAGGCTGCCGTGATTTGCATGGCGCCGCAGAACTCACGTACCAGCGTGGGCCTGTATCGGCGCGCGGTGGAGGCGGAAGCGGGGGACTTGCGGATCGACTTTACGCCTGGATGGGCACGGCACCCACTGCTGGCTGAAGCATTTGCCGAGCGGCTGCGGCCGGCCCTAGCCAAACTGACAAAGGAGACAGGCGGCCCGGTGCCGGTGCTGTTTACGGCGCATAGCGTCCCCACGCGCACGGTGGAAGCGCCGGCGCCTGACGCCGAAGCCGGCAAACGCCTATGGCCCGGACAGGGGGCCGATCCCTACGCCGAAGAGGCGCGCCATACCGCCGAACTCGTGGCCGCTAGAGTGCCGGAGATTCCGCGCTGGTGGTTCGCTTTCCAGAGCCAGGGTGCAAGCGGGGGTCCGTGGCTGGGGCCGAGCGTGGAGGAGACACTCGATCAGATTGCGGCCGAGGGCGTGAAGGCGATTATTCTGCAGCCCATCGGGTTTCTCTGCGATCATGTGGAAATTTTGTTTGACGTCGACATACTTTTTCGCGGGTACGCCGCAAAAATCGGCGTTCGATTGGAGCGTCCGGATTCGCTTAACGCCTCGGACGCCCTGGCGAAGGCTGTTGCCGATCTGGCTCGCGACGGGTTCAGTCGGCTGGGCGCGTCGTAGTGATCCGAACGTGAGGACGCCAAGGCTCATGTAGGTTACTGGGGTTATTGATTGAGTAGTTACCCTAGTACCACAATCCGACGCATTCTAGTTTTCCACAGTCACCACTGGGATTAAGATCAAAACGATTCTTTGGGGCGCGGCAAGTCCGCGACGATCTTCCTTGTACTGGCAAGCAGAATGCCTTTGCTGCAAGATCAGCGGTGAGCAAGCTGACGATTGCGTTGCCGACAAGTCGAGCCGATTTCCAGGAGATGACGCATGGCGCACAGCATGGCACGGGGAGCCACGGCTGGAAATATTGTCGAGATCAGTTCTGCGAAGGAGCCGGTTCATTGCCAGAAATGTGGCAGCGACAAGGTCTATCGCGTCAGCCGCGATGGCTATCTTCAGGAGAAGATTTACCCGCTGTTCGGTTACTATCCCTGGCGATGCATGCGGTGTGGCGTACACGTGGTGCTGCGCAAACGCAAACGGGCCAGGAAGCCGGATTCCATGGAATAAATCAAGACTGGCGGGAACTCAGGAGCGGAAGAAGTTTCGAGCCAGGAAGATCACGTTGGCCGGGCGTTCTGCCAGGCGGCGCATAAAGTAGGGATACCACTCCGTTCCAAAAGGAACATAAACACGTACCTTGTATCCGTCGTGCACCAAATTGCGCTGCAGATCGCGGCGCACTCCATATAACATCTGAAACTCGAAATGATCGCGACCGATTCCGCGCGATGTCGCGTAGGCTTTCGCCGCATCCACGATCTTCTCGTCGTGGGTTGCCAGCCCGTGGTAGATCGGACTGTCAAGAAGCATCCGGCTCAGATTTAGAAAGTTTGCGTCGACGTCCGACTTGCGCGGATAAGCGACTTCGGGCGGCTCTTTGTAGGCGCCTTTGCAAAGCCGGATACGGATGCCATCGGCGAGCAACTGTTCTACGTCGGCCTGGGAGCGATAGAGGTAGGCCTGAATTACGACGCCGACAGCGCCGCGCATTGCGGGGCGCGCATGAATGCGGCGCACGATGTCGAGCGTAATTTGCGTCAGGCGCGAATCTTCCATGTCGATGCGCACGAAGTTTCCCGTGGCGCGGGCGTGTTCGACGAGGTTTCCGGCGATGGACTCGGCCAGGTCCACCGATTGCTCAAGGCCCATCTGCGTGAGCTTGACGCTGATGTTTCCCTGAATGCCGCGGGCGGCAATCGAGTCGAGTAATTCGTGGTAAACATCGGCAGCGAGATGTGCCGCGCTCTCTGATGTGACGCTTTCACCCAGTGAGTCGAGAGTGATGGCGATGCCCTGGCGGTTGACCTCTTCGGCTACGCGCAACGCGTTGTCGGGCGCCATACCCGCAATAAAGCGTGAGTTGAGGCGAGACCCCAGCCGGGAGCGTTCGCAGAAATGACGCAACGGGCGATTATGAGAGAGTGCGATGAAAGCGGAACGAAGAATTGGCATGCCGTGCCCCTGCGAGAGAGTGTGCCGGCGAGGGCTCACTCCACAAACACATTAGTTTCGCACACTTGACTGGGATAGGCAGCGGTACCAAAGACATGTGTTGTGCGATTCGGAGAGTTCGAGGCCAGAGCGCGCTTCGCAGGGCGAGATTTGCCGTCAGTGTACCTCCAACAAGGCGCTGCCGTGCGGCGGCAAAGTGATGCTTAGGTCTTTGGACTCTTTGGTCGTGGAATCATCCCAGGCATTCTGCGCTGAATGCTTTGCGTTATCCAAGCCGAGATCCTTCCAATTGGTGCGTACCGTGGTGGAGCTGGCGCCGAGATTGAAGAAGGCGAAAAACTCGGCGTAGCCCCGGTCGCCTGGTTCGTTGATGGTGGCGCGCCAGACGCGAATGTTTTCAAAGCCTGCACCAAGTGTTGAGGCATCGACGGGGCGGCTGTAGCTGGCGTTCTGATCCACGAAAAGAACGTTTTGGTTGGTGATGAGCGAGCGCGTGAAGTCGTCGAGGCGAGTCAGGTTACCGCCAAGGATGAGGGGCGAACGAGTCACAGCCCAAAGAGTGAATTCGGTGCGCTGCTCATCCTGCGTTTCGCGCGATTGCCGCGCTTCGCCCCAACCTGGATGTGGGCCAAGCCAGCCTTCGGGTAGCATGTCGGCATCGGGCCAATTGCCGGGGCCAGTGTATGGGAACCATTTCGCCAGGCGATCGAAGGCGCCTTGCAATCCAAAAGGGAACTCATCGTTCGGTTTGTTGGGGAAGGTCCATCCATCCCAGTGGTCGTTGGAGATGCGCCACATTTGCGCGTATTTGGCGACCTCGGCGGCGTGCTCGAGTGCAGTGGGACCGGGCGAAAGGCTGAGAATGATGGGGCGGCCGGTTTTGTGGATGGCCGCTGCGATCTGGCGGATCTCGGTAGGCCGGTAGGGGTTGTTGGAGATGCAGTCGACCTTGAGAAAATCCACGCCCCAGTATGCATAAAGCTTCAGCATGGAGTCGTAATAGGCTTGTCCGGCGGCATTGTCTTTGACGCCCCAATTGCCATTGTCCCAGGGGCAGGGGGATGTGGTGTCGGCGGCATCGGCGGCAAGGAATTGCGTGCCTGCTATGGGTAAATTGGCTGCGACCACCTGCCGCGGAATGCCACGCACGATGTGAATGCCAAACTTGAGCCCCTGCGCGTGCAGCCAGTCGGCGAGAGGCTTGAATCCGGCGTTATTGGCGGCCGAGGGAAATCGGTCCGGCGCTGGAATCAACAGACCATTGCTGTTCCAGAGGTATTGCTTCTCCTCGAGGGTCTTTCCCGCAGGGTTGGCCATGTACCAGCCTTCGTCGATGACTGCATATTTCCACCCGAATTGCTGCAGCGAGACAAGAACGGTCGCGTTGTCGCGGAATTGCTCCTCGTCGATGGTGAGCCCATAGGCATCCCAACTGTTCCATCCGAGCGGAGGAGTGGGTGCGAGTGTTTGCGCATGGGTGAATCGCGAAATGAGGCACACAGCCGCGAGAGCAGCGACAGGAAGAAATCCCAGCTTGGTCATGAGGAAACATATAGCATATTCCGGGCCGGGAGCGGGATTCATGCTGAACAAATGGATCGGGCTGGGTGTCCGGGTTATCCTACGAAAACCAGAACCATAAAGGTTCGATCAAGCAGGGGAGATGTGATGGAAAGCGTTTGGAAGGCCGGAAAGTGGTGTGCGTGTGTCTCGGCCTGTGTTTTGGGTTTGTCGGGATTTGCCGCGCGGATTCCCGCGCAAGGTGCTGGGCAGGGAAGCGCACATTCGATCCAGGCTCTCTTCGTGAGCGACATTCACTTTGAACCGTTTCGTGATCCGGGGAAGGCCGCGCAACTGGCGGCCGCGCCGGCTGGGGAATGGAACGAGCTTCTCGCTGCTCCAGCGACCGCCGATGCGGAGGCGCAGTTCACGAAACTGCAGCAAACCTGCCACGCGCGCGGCGACGATACTACATACGCCCTGTTTCAGTCGAGTCTGCACGCCATCCACGCCCAGGCGAATGACGCGAAGTTTGTGATTGTGAGCGGCGACCTGATTGCACACTCGTTCTCCTGCAAATTCGCCACGGTGTTTCCCAAGGCCGCGCCGGCTGAATACCGGGCCTTCGTGGAGAAAACGATAGCCTATGTGATGAGCGGTCTGCGCAATGCGCTTCCTGGTGTTCCTGTGTACGCGGCGCTGGGAAACAACGACTCCGACTGCGGCGATTATCAACTTGATGCTCATGGCGCATTCCTGACAGAGAGCGGAGAGCTTTTTGCCGCCGATCTTCACAGAGCGGAGCGTTCGCGAGCGGTGGAGACATTTGCGGCGGGAGGCTATTACAGCGTGAGCCTGCCGGCTCCCGTGGAACACACGCGGTTGCTGGTGCTGGACGATCTTTTCATGTCGGAGCGCTACCAGACTTGCGGCGGCAAAGAGGATGCTGCGCCTGCGGCCGCGCAGATTGCGTGGCTTAAACAGCAGTTGGATGAGGCGCGCGACAAACACGAGAAAGTCTGGGTGATGACGCACATTCCGGGGGGAGTGAATGCGTACTCCACGGCGACGAAGGGAAAAGACATTTGCGGCAAGGGCAAGCCGACGATGTTTCTCTCGTCGGAGGCGCTGCCCGATTTGCTGGCCGGCAATGGGGACGTGATTCCATTAGCAATCTTCGCGCATACGCACATGGATGAGGTGCGATTGCTGATTCCGGCGAATGTGGACGCCGCGCATCGGCCCGTCGCGGTGAAGATGGTCGCATCGATTTCGCCCATTGACGGCAACAATCCATCCTTCACGCTAGCGACGATCGATCCTGCGCACGCAATTCTCGAGGACTATCGCGTGATTGCGGCTTCGAATCAGACGGGAATCGCTACGAACTGGACAGAGGAATACGATTTTGCGAAGACCTACCACGAGCCGGCATTCACAGCAGCCACGCTGGGGAACTTGATCGCAGGCTTCAAGGCAGATCCGATGGCGCAAACGGACACGAGCCAGAGCTACCTGCGCAATTACATGACCGGGGTCGATATGCGGGCTCTGGCGCCGTTCTGGCAGCCGTATGTGTGCTCTTTGACGAATGACGCGGCCGATGCGTTCAAGGAGTGCGCGTGCAGTAAGTAGGGCAGCGAAGTCAGGGCGTGTGCGAGGATTGGGTTCGTGCATTCCCACCCTAGACGCAGAGGACGCGTTTAGGATGGGGCACCGGACAAGCAGAAATGTTTGGCCTGCTGGCTCCGGCACGCTTGCGGCAACCAGGACCTGCTATTCGGGAAAATGAAGGCTCTCCGGCGGGCCCAGATAGCTCGGCCGCAGCGAACCGTGGCTCACGATTACGCGTTCGATCACCACACCGGGATCGACCGACCAAATCTTCAGCGTGTGATATCCCGGCTTTGCAATCGTCAGCGGAACCGTTACGCGGCGTACGCCATCGCTCACCGCCTGCTCCCAGTCCTTCTGCGTGTTGTGCTCGAGTTCGTCGACGATCGTGCGCGGTCCATCGTCTACTGAGACGGCAAATCGCAGCCCACGTCCCGGAACGAAATTGAGGGTTGGCGCCAGGATCGCCTGCATCTCAAATTCTCCCGAATCGTACAAATACATTTTGTAGGCAAGCGCCGCCTTCGACTCCGTATTGCTCTCGGCTGTAACCGGAAACACTGTCATCGCCGAGCGCGTTGCGCCATAACCGGGCAGTTCCTCCCAATGCGTCTCGCCATCCGCCGACGCGCTCCGATGTGTCCGCCGCTTCGATCGCCACGTAGCCGTCGCTCTCAACAAATCCATGCGCGTCGGCGCGTGTAATCGGCAGCCGCAGCGCTCGCAGAGAGTAATTCATCGGGCGCCCTTCGCCAGAGCTCACCGTGACCGTTCCCTCCGCACTGTCGCTGCCCGCAGGCACCTTGCTCCAATCCACGCGAAGCACGACTCGTCTCTTCTGCCGCGCCAACGGTTCCCGCACTCTCTGACGGCACGATCCACGGCGCGCTCGTCTGCACCGTGAACTTCACCGGCGTCGTGCCGCGATCAAACAGCTTCAGGGTGCGCGTTTCATCGGAGACAGAATCAATCGTTCCCAGCGAGAAACCGAACCGTCCTCCCGTCCGCTCCAGAGTTGCGCCTTCCGCGTCCACGCCCAGCGATCCCGCCTCCGGAACCTGAATCCAGCTCACCGCGGGCATCACATTCGCCGGCGGCTCGTTCCAGGAGGTATAGCCGATGTGCGTCTGGTCCATCATGTGGTCCCACTTGCCGTTCTCGAGCTGATGGTTGTACTCGATCGCTCAGCGCCGCATCCCGCGCAAACATGGCGCGCACTGCGTCGGCCTCTGCGATTCGCCCGCGGATTCCCCATGCGCGCATCCGCGGCATTGCGCGCCGCCGCAATATACATCTCCGTCAAATTCGCGCACGCATCTACGGGATACTGGATCAGTTCGAAGTACGAAGCGCGCTCGTCTTCCGGTAGTTGCGCGGCCAGCTTGTCCACGCGGTCCTGCGAGCGTTTGCCACTCCGCCTCCACGCGGTCCGCTTCGCGATAATTCATCAGGCTGAATGTCGAGGGATCGATGAGCTCCGGTTTTCTGCGTCCGTTGTACCGCGTGTACTCCTCCATCGCTGCCGCAATCTCACTGGCATGTTCCGGCCCGAATTCGCGCGCCGCCCATAGCTTCGTGAATTCATCCAGATGGTCGATGCCTGAGCGTTCGGGTTCCAGCGCTCGGGGGTGCGCGCGTAGCTCAGGAAGAACTCCGTGGGAAATTCCATCGGCTTTCCATCGCCGACATTCACCACCCACAGCCGGTCCGCTCCATACTCGAGCGCCAGGTTCATCTGTTCCTGGATCTTTGGAATTGGGTTCGTGTTCAGCCACTTGTACGAGCGCGGGCCGCCCACATAATCGAAGTGGTAGTAGATGCCGGCCCCGCCTGCGCGCTTGCGTTCTTCCGCCGTCGGCAGCCGCCGCAAATCGCCCCAGTTGTCGTCGGACCACAGCAGCGTCACATCGTCGGGCACGCGCATGCCGTTTTCGTAGTAGCCCTGCACTTCCTTGTAAAGCGCCCACACCTGGGGAACCTTGGTCAGGTCGGGATTCACTGTCTGCTGCAAAATCTCTCGCTGGTCGGCGACAATCCGCTCCAGCAGTTGCGTATTCGCGGTAGCCGACATCGGCGTGTCGCCTTGCGCCGCGCATCCCCAGCGTCACCACCTCTTCGTAGTTCTTGTCCCGCTCCATCCCCTCGCGCCAGAACTCGTCGATCTCCTTCTGGTTGGTCGCGTAGTCCCACGCGCCGTGATGGCCCCACGTCCATTCCTTCTCCGCGCGCATCATCGGCTCTTCGTGCGAGGTGCCCATCACAATTCCGTATTCGTCGGCCAGCTTCGCATTCAGCGGATCGTCCGTGGCAAATGCGTTGTTCCACATGGCCGGCCACAGAAAGTTTGCCTTCAGTCGCAACAGCAGCTCAAATACCTTCGTATAAAATTCGTGATTCATGCCTCCGAACTTCTCTTTCGTCCATCCTGAAAGCGCCGGAGCCTCATCGTTGAAGAAGATCCCGCGGTATTTCACTGCCGGCACCGGCTGCACATAGCGCCCCGGCTGCACGTAGAGCGCACTCGGCATGCGGCACCCTGACATCGGCCCACCAGTACCAGGGCGAAACCCCAATCTGTTCCGACAGGTCGTAAATCCCGTAGATGGTGCCGCGCTTGTCCGCGCCCGCAATCACCAGCGCCCGCCGCACTCCCGGCATCGGGGCGTTCGACCACCGTCGTCAACGCCGACTCCCACTGGCCCGCAATCCCGCTCACATCCAGCTTGTGCCTGCGCACCAGCGCATCGATCAGCGGACTCCTGCCGATGGTTCCGATCAGTACGACATCGATCCCGGCCGCAGGCGTGCCCTTTATCAACGGCGCATCGTGCCCCGTAACCCTGCCTATATCCAGGCTCAGATCGCCGACCGCCCGCACCACCCCAGGCCAATCTTCGTCGCTCACCACCAGCGGCGCTGCCTTGCCGTTTGCCGCCAGCACAAAGGCTGCAGGCGACGGCGATGTGCTGACGTACTTTGGCCCTCCCAGGGCGCTGCCCGCTTCAGGCCATAGCGCGATTGCGAAGAGGACAAGAAAAGCGGCTCGGGCGGCTCTGCCACGCACAATGCTTGTTTCTGCAAGTGCAGCCCTGAACCCACGCGGGCTTTATGGATAACAAGAAAGCGAATCGATCGGTGCTCATCGTTCCCCCAAGAAAACCAGATTACTCTCTGCGGGCAGACCCACCATAGAGCGAATCCGCAGTTGAGCGGGACTCGGCCTGAACGGGTTTCGATGCGTGGTTTGTTTTTCGGGAGGGATGCGGAGCGGTCACAGGGTTTGGCTCTGGGCTATTCGCGATCCCTCCCTACGGGAGGCGAAAGGCAACCGCGGGTCCCCATTCGACTCCGATTGCTTCCGCAATCTCCGCTCAGGGCAAGCTTTCGACTCGTCGCGGCGCGCCGGGACTTGCTCAGGATGACAGCCGATTATTGCTCGCTTGGGATAACGAGGTGTGCGGGTCTGAAGACCGGCGCTACTTGACGGTGCGCTCGCCGCTCTAGCGCGAGCTGACAGCAGCAGAGTAGCGAACACGTGCTAACGGTTCGTCTTTGGGGGCCAGGTATTCGTTGACGGCGGCGGCGGCTTTGCGGCCCTCGGCAATGGCCCAGACCACGAGCGACTGGCCTCGGCGCATGTCGCCAGCGGCGAAGATGCCGTCGACGGAGCTCATGTAATTGGTGGTTGCGATGTTGCCACGGTTGTCAAGCGCCAGACCAAGCTGGTCAATCATCCCATTCTTGACGGGACCGAGGAAGCCCATGGCGAGCAAGACCAGATCGGCGTCGAGCGTGAACTCGCTGCCGGCAATGGGCTCGAACTTGGGCGGAGGAGCCACGCGAATGGCGTGAAGCTGCTTGACGTTTCCGTCGGCGTCGCCGGTGAATTTCACGGTGCCGATGCTCCAGTCACGATTGCCGCCTTCTTCATGCGAGCTTTCGGTGCGGAGTTGCAGCGGCCAGAGCGGCCACGGCGTGGAAGTGGCGCGCTCTTCGGGCGGCTTGGGCATGATTTCGAACTGATGCACGCTTTTTGCGCCCTGACGATGACTGGTGCCGAGGCAGTCTGCGCCGGTGTCACCACCACCGATAATGATGACGCGCTTTCCGGTAGCGAGAATTGGCGCGGCGGCATTCATGGATGCCAGGAGGGCCTCTTCCGAATCGCCTTCGTTGCGGCGATTCTGCTGGGGCAGAAATTCCATGGCGAAGTGAATGCCCTTGAGCTCGCGGCCAGGGAGGGGCAAATCGCGGGGCTGCTCTGCGCCGCCACAAAGGAGGATGGCGTCGAAGCCTTCTGTCAGCGATTCGACGGAAACATTCACGCCGACGTGCGCGTTGGTTTGGAAAACGACGCCTTCAGCCTTCATCTGCTTGATGCGACGGTCGACAACAGGTTTCTCGAGTTTGAAGTTCGGGATGCCGTAGCGGAGCAGGCCGCCGATGCGGTCGTTCTTCTCAAAAACCGTGACGGAGTGGCCGGCGCGGCGCAGTTGCTGTGCGGCTGCAAGACCGGCGGGACCGCTGCCGACGACAGCCACGCGCTTGCCCGTGGCCTGCTCGGGCGGCTCAGGATGAATCCAGCCTTCGTCCCAGGCGCGCTCGACGATTGAGCGCTCGATGAGCTTGATGGAAACCGGCGGCTGGTTGATGCCGAGCACGCACGCGGCTTCACAGGGAGCGGGGCAAATGCGGCCAGTGAACTCCGGAAAGTTGTTCGTTGAGTGGAGGCGGCGAATTGCGGCCTCCCAGCGATTGCCGTAGACGAGATCGTTCCAGTCGGGAATGAGATTGTTGACTGGACAGCCGGTGTGGCAGAAGGGCACGCCGCAATCCATGCAGCGGGCGCCCTGCTCGCGCTGCTTCTCTTCGGGGAAGGGCTCGTAGATTTCGAACCAATCCTTGATGCGCTCGTCGGCCTTGCGGCGCGTGGCCTGCTCGCGTCCAATTTCCAGAAAGCCTGTGACCTTACCCATGGCACCCCGCCGGGGCTAAAGCCCCAATTGTTGAGATTCCTGCTTTTTCGGCACGCGACCCACACACCGTGTGGGTTCCCCGGTCGTGCCCTTTCAAAACAACTCCGGGCCTGAAGGCCCGCTGATCCTGCGCGAGGATTCAGGGGTCTAAAGACCCCTGCTCCTTCCTAAGCCGGCTTTGCCACGGCCTCGACGAGAGGCGACGAAATAGTGGGTGGTGCATAAACGGCGTCGACGCGATCAACGCCGAGCACGCGCTTGTATTCGTGCGGGAAGACTTTGATGAACTTGGGCTGCGCGTCGGCCCAGTGCTCGAGGATCCATGCGGCGCGCGGGCTGCCGGTGATGTCGCGATGACGCGCCAGCAGGGTGCGGATGGTTTCAATGTCTTCTGAGTTGACCAGTGGCTCTAAATCAACGCTGGCCCTGTTGCAGCGGCGAATGGAGAAGTCGCCCTGATCGTCGTAGACGTAGGCGATGCCGCCGCTCATGCCGGCGGCGAAGTTGCGGCCGGTGGAACCGAGAACAATGACAAGGCCGTTGGTCATGTATTCGCAGCCGTGGTCGCCTACACCCTCAACAACCGCAGTTGCGCCGGAGTTGCGGACGGCGAAACGTTCGCCTGCAATGCCGTTGAGGAAGACTTCGCCAGCGGTTGCACCGTAGAGGACGACGTTGCCGGCGAGAATGCTTTCCTCGGGCAGGAAGCTGGAGGTCTTGGCGGGATAAGAGATGATGCGCCCACCGGAAAGACCCTTGCCGAGATAGTCGTTGGCGTCGCCTTCGAGTTCGAGCGTGACGCCGCTGGGCACGAAGGCTCCGAAGCTTTGGCCGGCCGATCCACGGAACTTGTAGTGGATGGTCCCGTCGGGCAAACCAGCCGATCCGTAGCGGCGGGCGATTTCTCCGCCGAGCATGGCGCCGACGGTGCGGTGCACATTGCGAATGGCGAAGCTGGCCGTGACCGGAGTCTGCGATTCGAGTGCCGGCTTGGCCTTGGCGATGAGAGCGTGATCGAGCGCCGGTCCGAGACCGTGATCCTGGCAGGTGGTGCGGCGGCGCGCCACACGCGAGGGCAGCGTAGGCACATAGAGGATCGACGAGAGATCGATGCCCTTGGCCTTCCAGTGCGCTTCGTCAATGTGCGTGTCGATTTTTTCTACGTGGCCCACCATTTCGTCGACGGTCTTGAAGCCGAGCTTGGCCATGTGCTGGCGCATCTGCTCCGCGATGAAGAAAAAGAAGTTGATGACGTGCTCGGGCGTGCCGGTGAAGCGCGCGCGGAGCACGGGATCCTGGGTGGCGATGCCGACGGCGCAGGTGTTCAGGTGACACTTGCGCATCATGATGCAGCCCATTGAAATAAGGGGCATTGTGGCGAAGCCGAATTCTTCGGCGCCGAGCAGGGCGGCAATGACTACGTCGCGGCCCGTCTGTAGCTTGCCGTCGGTCTGCACGCGAATGCGCGAGCGGAGGTCGTTGAGCAGCAGGACTTGTTGCGCCTCCGCGAGGCCGAGTTCCCACGGCAGGCCGGCGTGCTTGATGGAACTGAGCGGCGAAGCGCCGGTGCCGCCGGTGTCGCCCGAGATGAGCACGACATCTGCGTGCGCCTTGGAGACGCCCGCGGCGACGGTGCCGACACCGACTTCAGAAACCAGCTTGACCGCAATGCGCGCCTGCGGATTGACGTTCTTGAGATCGTAGATCAGCTGCGCCAGATCTTCGATGGAGTAAATGTCGTGATGCGGCGGAGGCGAGATGAGTCCGACGCCCGCGATGGAATGGCGGATGCGGGCGATCTCACTGTCGACTTTGTGGCCGGGTAACTGGCCGCCCTCGCCGGGCTTGGCGCCCTGCGCCATCTTGATTTGCAACTCGGTGGCGTTGACGAGATAGTTTGTGGTGACGCCGAAGCGGCCACTGGCGACCTGCTTGACGGCGCTGCGGCGCGAATCGCCGTTGGCGTCGGGCTTGAAGCGAGCTTCGTCCTCGCCGCCCTCACCGGTATTCGACATGCCGCCGAGGCGGTTCATGGCAATTGCCAGGGTCTCGTGGGCCTCTTTGCTGATCGATCCGAAGCTCATGGCGCCGGTGGTGAAGCGCTTGACGATCTCCTTGGCCGGCTCGACCTCTTCGATCGGAATCGGATTCTCAGCGTACTTGAGCTTCAGAAGGCCGCGCAGCGTGCACAAATTGCGGTTCTGATCGTCGATGAGATCTGTGTACTCCTGGAACGTGGTTGGGTTGTTGGTGCGAACCGCATGTTGGATTTTGCTGATGGTGAGCGGATTGAGCAGGTGATACTCGCCGCCTTCGCGGTATTGGTACTGGCCGCCGACCACCAACTCGGTTTCAGAATCCGTGAGCGGCTGAAAGGCATAGGCATGCTTCATCTGCGCTTCGCGGGCGAGCACGCCGAGGCCGACGCCTTCGATACGCGATGCGGTGCCGGGGAAGTAAGACTCGATGAGCGACTTGTTCAGGCCGACGGCTTCAAAGACCTGTGCGCCACGGTAACTTTGCAGGGTGCTGATGCCCATCTTTGAGAAAGTCTTCAGCAACCCCTTGTTGATGGCCTTGATGAAGTTCTTCTCGGCATACTCGGCTGTTACTTTTTCCGGCAGCAGCCCGCGGCGCTTGAGATCGTGGATGGACTCAATGGCGAGATACGGGTTAATGGCGCTGGCGCCGTATCCGATGAGCAGGGCAAAGTGCATGACCTCGCGTGGCTCGCCGCTTTCGATAATGAGCGCGACCTGGGTGCGTTTTTGCTCCTTGACGAGGCGATTGTGCACAGCGGCCATGGCCAGCAGGCTGGGAATGGGCGCGTAGGTGGCATCAACGCCGCGATCGGAGATGATGAGCAGCGTGTATCCGGAGTTGACGGCGAGCGAGGCGCGCGCGCTGAGGTCGTCGAGCGCATGCTTCAAGCCATTTTCGCCATCCTCGGCGCGAAAGAGAGCCGGGAGCGTGGTGGCAAGCAGGTCGCCTGAAGCGACGCGGCGGAGCTTTTCGAGATCGCGGTTGGTGAGGATGGGATGAGGCAACTTGAGGGTGTGGCAGTTCTCCGGCGCTTCATCCAGGATGTTGCGCTCGGTGCCGATGTAGCTGATGAGCGACATCACCAGTTCTTCGCGAATGGGGTCGATGGGCGGATTCGTGACCTGGGCGAAGAGCTGTTTGAAGTAGTTGAAGAGCGGCTGCGGGCGGTCAGAGAGACAGGCCAACGGCACATCGGTGCCCATGGAGCCGATCGGCTCCTCGCCGTTCGCGGCCATGGGCGTAAGCAGAATGCGCAGGTCCTCTTCGCTGTAACCGCAGGCGCGCTGGCGGCGCAACAGCGTCTCGGGATGCGAAGCGATGGTGCGGGCTGGCTCGGGCAGAGCGTCGATAATGACCTGCTGCTGCTTCAGCCACTCGCCGTAGGGCTGGCGACCGGCGAGATCCTTCTTGATTTCGGCGTCGGAGATGATGCGCTGCTGCACCGTATCGACGAGGAACATGCGGCCGGGCTGCAGACGGCCTTTCTTGATGATGTCCTCGGCGGGGACTTCGATCACGCCGGCTTCGGAGGCGAGAACGACCAGATCGTCCTTGGTCACGATGTAGCGGCCGGGGCGAAGGCCGTTGCGATCGAGCGTGGCGCCGATGACTTTGCCGTCGGTGAAGGCGATCGCGGCGGGACCGTCCCATGGCTCCATGAGCGAGGCATGGTACTCGTAAAAGGCGCGCTTGTCCTCGTCCATGTCAGGATTGCCCGCCCAGGCCTCGGGAATGAGCATGGCCATGACGTGGGGCAGGGAACGGCCGGACTGATAGAGGAACTCGACCGCGTTGTCGAGCGAAGAGGAGTCGCTGCCGCCGGGCCCGATGAGCGGATACAGATCGCCGATCTTATCGCCGTAGAGCGGGCTCGCGAGAATGGACTGGCGCGCGCTCATCCAGCTGACGTTGCCGCGGATGGTGTTGATCTCTCCGTTGTGCGCGACGTAGCGATAGGGATGAGCGAGCCGCCAGCTCGGGAACGTATTCGTGGAAAAGCGCTGGTGAATGAGGGCCATCGCGCTGGTGACGAGAGGATTGGCCAGCTCGAAGTAAAACTTTTCGATCTGCGGGGCCAGCATCAGGCCCTTGTAGATGATGGTGCGACAGGAAGAGGAAGGAACGTAGAAGGTTTCCTTGTCTTCAATGTCCGAGTTCGCAATCTCGTTTTCCGTGCGGCGGCGTATGCGGTAGAGCAGGCGCTCGAAAGCATCTTCGTCGAGGCCCTGCGGACGGCCGAGGAAGAGCTGCTCGATGTAAGGCTGGGAACTGCGAGCTTCGCGGCCGATGGCGTCGCCGTTTACCGGTGTGTCGCGCCAGCCGAGAACCTGGCAGCCCTCTTCCTGGGCGATGCGCTCAAAGACACCCTCGCATTGCAGGCGGTTATGTTTTTCCACCGGCAAAAAGCACATGGCCACGCCGTAGGCGCCCGATTCCGGCAGCTTCATGCCCAGCTCGGCGCATTCACGCACAAAGAAATCGTGGGGAATCTGAATCAGGATGCCGGCGCCGTCGCCAGTCTCCGGGTCGCAACCCGCCGCGCCACGATGGGTGAGGTTGATGAGAACCTCCAAACCCTTGCGGATAATTTCGTGGCTTTTTTCGCCGCGGATATTTGCGACAAGGCCCATGCCACAGGCATCGTGCTCATCCCGTGGATGATAGAGGCCTTGCGGTTGCGGAGCGCGGAGACGGTAGTCTGAGGGTTCCATGGCAGCCTTTGCTTGCAAGATTTTCGTTGCGGAGTGCTTTCAAGTTCCGAATACACAGCCGCTCTGCGATTTCAGCCATGAAAATCGCCCTGGCGCTGGATCGAGAGCTTTGCTTGAACAGCTCCGGCCGCATCCGGGAACTGCGCTGATTTAAATATAACGAAAAATTGCCGAAAACGCAGAACTTCATTTCAGCATGGGAAACAGGCGAGGATGGCTGAGATCGATTATGCGGCGCATGTGGTGTGTTTTGTGCCGTATACTTGAGCGGAATCAGAGTAGGCGTGACCTATCATTGACTCGCGAAATGCGGCTTTTTCTTGAGGAAAAAGCCACTTGGCTGACGTGCGTTCGGGATGCATCCACTCTGGTTCCGCAGTAGGTTCGGATGAGCGCTATGAACGACACAATCCTTGTGACGGGCGGGGCGGGATTTATCGGTTCGAATTTCGTCCTCTCCTGGATGAGGGCGAGTAGTGCGGCGCTGGTGAATCTCGACCTGCTGACCTATGCAGGGAATGCAGCTAACCTCGCGTCGATCGAGGCCGATCCGCACTACACCTTTGTGCGCGGAGACATTTGCAATGCGGAGTTGGTGGGATCGCTTTTGCGCAAGCATCGACCGCGGGCGATCGTGCATTTTGCCGCGGAGAGCCACGTGGACCGCTCGATTGTGTCGCCGGAAGCATTTATCCGGACCAATGTGATGGGGACGTTTACGCTGCTGGAGCAGGCGCGCGCGTACCGCGCGGAGCTGGATGAAGGCGCCCGCGCGGCATTTCGCTTTTTGCATGTGTCTACGGATGAAGTGTATGGGACGCTGGGCCCGAGTGATCCGGCCTTCAGTGAAACGCACGCCTTACGCGCCGAACAGTCCCTATGCGGCGTCGAAGGCCGGGTCGGATCATCTGGCGCAGAGCGTACTTTCATACCTTCGGTCTTCCCGTGCTCACTACGAATTGCTCGAATAACTACGGGCCGTTTCAGTTTCCTGAGAAATTGATCCCGCTGATGATTCTGAACGCGCTGGAAGGGAAGCCGCTGCCGGTTTACGGCGACGGAAAGAACGTGCGCGATTGGTTGTTTGTCGAGGATCATTGCTCGGCGATCCGGAGGGTTCTCGAAGACGGGCGCCCCGGTGAGACCTACAACATTGGCGGGAACAGCGAGCGCGCGAATATCGATGTGGTGACTACGATCTGCGACCTGGTGGATGAGATGCGGCCTCAGGCAGGAGCAGCGCCGCGGCGCAAGCTGATTACGTACGTTCAGGACCGGCCGGGACACGACCGGCGGTACGCCATTGACGCCAGCAAGATCACGAGCGAACTGCGATTGGAAGCCGGCAGAGCAATTTGAAAGCGGGTTGCGGAAAACCGTGCGCTGGTATCTGGAGAATGACGAGTGGGTGAACAATGTGCGGACCGGCGCGTATCGCGAATGGCTTACAAAGAATTACGGGGAGCGCGCCGAGTTGTGAGCCCTGAAACATCAGGGTGAGGCGAGAATCATGAGGATTGAGCGATGAAGGGCATCATTCTTGCAGGCGGATCGGGGACGCGGCTCTATCCCGTGACGCATGTGGTGTCGAAGCAGCTTCTGCCCGTCTACAACAAGCCGATGATCTATTACCCGCTGAGCACGCTGATGCTCGCGGGGCTGCGGGAGATTCTCATCATCTCCACGCCGCAGGATACAGAGCGCTTCAGGGACCTGCTCGGCGACGGACGGCGATGGGGCCTCGAGATTAGCTACGCTGTGCAGCCGAGTCCCGATGGGCTGGCCCAGGCATTCCTTATTGGGCGGGATTTTATTGCCGGCGATACCAGCTCGTTAGTGTTGGGCGACAACATCTTTTACGGGCAGGGATTTTCGAATCAGTTGCAGACGGCGGCGCAGTTGAAAGATGGCGCGACGGTGTTTGCCTACCCGGTGGAAGACCCGGAGCGCTACGGCGTGGTGGAGTTCGACAAAGCGGGCCGCGCGGTGAGCCTGGAGGAGAAACCAAAGACGCCGAAATCGCGCTATGCCGTGACGGGTTTGTATTTTTACGATCGCGATGTGGTGCGCATTGCTGAATCGCTCAAGCCCTCGGCGCGCGGCGAACTTGAGATCACGGACCTGAACCGGCGCTACCTGGAAGCAGGGAAGCTGAAGGTGGAGATCATGAGCCGCGGCATGGCGTGGCTCGACACGGGCACGCACGATTCGCTGCTCGAAGCCGCCTTGTTTGTGCACACTATCGAGCGGCGGCAGGGGCTGAACATTGCCTGCCCGGAAGAGATCGCCTATCGGCAGGGATTCATCGACGCGGCGCAGCTTGAGGCGCTTGGCCGCACCGATCGCGAAGAGCGGCTACGGACAATATCTGATGAAACTGCTGCGCGAGCCGTATTTCGGGGCGGGAATCGAATCAGCATGAAGATCGAAGCCACTACCTTGCCCGGCGTAATGCTGCTGACCCCGGTTATCTACCGGGACGAGCGCGGCGCGTTTTCTGAGACCTTTAATCTGCGGCAAATGGCCGAGGCCGGCTTGCCCACCCATTGGGTGCAAGATAATTTTTCCATTTCCCAAAAGAATGTCCTGCGCGGCATTCATTACCAGATTGTGCAGCCGCAGGGGAAACTGGTGCGCGTGACGCATGGGGCGGTGCTGGACGTGGCCGTGGACCTGCGTCGCAGTTCGCCGGAGTTCAGCCGCCATACGGCTGTGGAACTGAGCGGGGAAAACGGCAGAATGCTCTGGATTCCCGAAGGCTTCGGACACGCATTTATGGTGTTGAGCGAAGTGGCCGGGTTCGCCTACAAGGTTACGGATTATTACGCCCCAAAGGGTGACCGGACGATTCTTTGGAACGACCCTGATCTTGCCATACCCTGGCCGGTCGCGGAGGGCGGCCCAATCGTCTCCGATAAGGATCGAAAAGGTGCAAGACTTCGGAATGCCGAAGTTTTTGAGTAAGGCGCTCGCTGCCGAAGTGAGCCAGCAAACGCTGGCTGGTCGAGACGGCGCACAGCCGAAGAGCCTTTGGGCGGCATGTCTCGCCCAATGTCGCGAATGGTATACTCACTTGTCGGGTGTCTAAAGAACACCGTTATTTTCATCGCTTTGAGGTTCCTATGTCTGGCCATTCGAAATGGGCCACCATCAAGCACAAGAAGGGCGCGCTGGATGCCAAGCGCGGCAAGATATTCACTCGCCTCCTGAAGGAAATTGCTGTCGCCGCAAAGGGCGGCGGCAATCCTGACACGAACGCCCGGCTCCGCACCGCCGTAGCCGCTGCCAAGGCCGAAAACATGCCCCAGGACAACATCAAGCGGGCGATTCAGCGCGGCACCGGCGAACTGGAAGGCGTGAGCTATGACGAAATCTCGTTTGAGGGCTACGGCCCCGGCGGGGTTGCGATCATCGTGGATGTGCTCACGGACAATCGCAACCGGGCAGTGAGCGAAATTCGTCATGCTTTCTCAAAGAATGGCGGGAACCTTGGTGAGTCGGGCTCGGTCCGGTTCATGTTTGCGAAAAAAGGCCTGATTGCCGTCGAGAAGTCCGCAGCCACGGAAGAGAAGCTGATGGACATCGTGCTGGAGCACGGCGGCGAGGACTTGAAGGATGAGGGCGACACCTGGGAGATGGTTACCGATCCGGGAGCGTATGAGGCGGTTGCCAACGCAGTGAAGGCCGCGGGCATTCCCACCGTGATGAGCGAAGTAACAATGCTCGCTTCGACCTATACCAGGCTGGAAGGAAATGCCGTCGGCCAGATGGTACGGCTGCTGGAGACTTTGGAAGATCTCGACGATGTGCAAAGTGTCCACTCGAACTTCGATATGGATGCCGAGCAGATGGAACACGCGGCGGGTTGACCGGGTGTCTGGAAGCAAGAGACGAGGCCGCCCGGTTGTGGCGGTCTTTTTTTGAGGCAGGGAACAAGGGACCGAGGGAACAAGGGAACAACAAGGCAGTTTTGGGGGAAGGTTTGAGAACTCTTAATCGAATCGGTTGGGTTGTTTTGCCGATGCTGTTGCTGACGGGGGCTGCGGCCATGGCGGCGCAGACAAATGACGGAGCCGCTCCGCCCAAGGGCGTTTATCTAGATCCATTGCTCACGGCTGCGCAGGTCAATAGCATGCCTACCGCGCCTAATCCTGTGGCCGAGGTGCGGAATCAGCAGAGCTGGGAGTACGGTCCCTTCGTGAATTGGGGGATGGGTCTGGGGAACCGCTCCGACTACAAGTTTCTCTCGGGCGGATTCGAACTGGGCAAGGTTCTGACGCCCGTGGTGCACGCAGGAATCTTCAGCGGACAATTCCAATTCGCAGGCAACATCATGCCCTTGTGGCAGGCGTATACGCCGCCTCCGCAGCTGGAGACGTACACCTGCATTAACACACTTGGACAACCGTATAGCTGCCAGTTGCCAAGCGGCGGCGGAACATTCTATGGAGTCAGCCTTACCCCGGTGATCTTTCGTTGGAACTTCGCGACCAGTTCGCACCGGATTCAACCCTGGTTTCAGGCGGCGGGAGGGTTGATTTACACCACGCACAAGTTTCCGCCGAACATCCTGACGAACAAATCGCTTGGAATCAACGGCGGAACTTCAGTGTGGAACTTTTCGCCGCAGGGCGGGGGCGGAGTTCACTATTTCTTTCGCCCCGAACGGTCGATTGATCTTGGGTGTGAATGGAGTGCACATCTCCTCGGCCTCTCTGGGCGATCGCAACCCGGGCGTGAATGCCAGCATCCAGATACAGGTTGGCTATACGTTCTGGAGATGATGGCGGCCTTGCAGTTGGCCGTTTCGGAACTGCCTCCGGGATAGAGAGATCATGAGTGGACAGCTCATCGAGTGTGTTCCCAACTTTTCAGAAGGGACCAACGCTGCGTGCGTGGAAGCGATTGTAGCTGCCATGCAGGTGGATGGCGTGCATCTGCTCGATTGGTCAATGGATGCGGATCATAATCGCTCCGTGGTGACCATTGCCGGAGAACCGGCGGCGGTTGTGGAAGCAGCGGTCCGCGGCGCCGGCAAAGCAGCGGAGACCATTGACCTGACCCGCCAGCAGGGAGTCCACCCGCGCATCGGTGCGGCAGACGTGATTCCATTCGTGCCCGTAAAAGGGATCAAGCTGGAGCAATGCGTGCTGCTTGGCGCGGCAGGCCGGGTTGGAGATCTGGCGGCGATTCGGGGTTCCCGTTTACTTCTACGAAGCTGCCGCAGTGCGGCCAGACCGGGTGAACCTGGAAGACGTGCGTCGGGGACAGTTCGAGGAACTCAGAAATGCCGTGGAAAAGGATAACTCGCGGCGCCCCGACCAGGGAGGGCCCGGTCTGCATCCCACAGCGGGCGCCTGCGCGGTGGGGGCACGCAAGTTCCTGGTGGCATACAACATTTACTTCGACTCGGCGAACGTGGCGATTGCGCGTGCCATTGCGCGAGAGATCCGGGCTGCCGGCGGAGGCTTGAAGGGCGTAAAGGCAATGGGCGTCATGGCTCACGGGCGAGCCCAGCTCTCCATGAATATCACCGACTTTGAGGCGACGCCGATTTCGAAGGTGCACCAGAGGGTGTTGAGCCTGGCTGCCCGGCACAAGGTGGGCGCTGCCGAAGGAGAGGTGATCGGCCTGATTCCCGAAGCGGCTTGTGAGCGGGAAAGCGAGTGGATGCGTCAATTAATTGGGTTTGATGAAGAGACGAAGATTCTCGAGCGCCGGCTGAAACATCCACTGGCATGGCCGGGAAACTTTGGTGTTGCTCGCGCCGTTTGAGCGGTTGCGACGACGATTTCGCCGGTAAAATGGTGGTAGGGCGCTGGGAGTCCTCAAGATCTGAATGAGGCGCACGACTTGGAGCGGCCCGGTGGATTGGTAGTTATTAACCGATATGTTTTGTGGTTGGAGGAAGAACTTGTTCAAGTGTCTAATGAGGTGTTCGATGGCATCCTTGCTGGTGGCGACAGGTAGCCTTGCCTTTTCGGCACAGTTGACCACGGATGCGCGCGGAGCGATTCCGCACGATGTACAACAGTTGGTGGTGATCGACTATCACGCCATGCAGAACTCGCCTGCGGCCATGGATTTGCGCAATCGCGTGATGCCGCCGGAACTCAAGCAGTTCGATGAAGCGTTGAGCCACTCCGGGCTGAACGAGAATCACGACGTGGATGAGCTCGCGTTTGCGCTCTTTCGGCCGTCGCCGGGCAGCGATGCGCTGCAAACCGTGGGTATCGCCGAGGGGCAGTTCGATACGCAGACGATTCTGGCCAATTTCCGCCGCCAAAAAGTAAAGGTGACCATGGTGCGGAACAACAGTTTGTACCCTATGGCGCGTACGGGCATGGTGCTTTGCTTTGTTGACCCATCAACCATGATTTTTGGCGACCGAGAAGCCGTCACTAAAGCTCTGGATGCGCGCGACGGAATGGCTGCAAGCCTGCTCACTAACAATTCGCTGATGAATGCGATGCAGAGCGTCGATACCTATCCGCTGTGGAGCATCCTGGACAACAAGGGCACCCAGACGATGATGAAGCAGCTTTTGGGCCAGGCCGGATCGGTGACTGACTTCGACACCGTCCGCGAACGGCTGGATGCTTCCTGGTATTCCATGGACTTTCAGCACGGGGTGCGGTTCGACTTGACGATCGCGACGGGCGACACCTTCGCGGCTGCCACCATTTCGTCGCTGCTGTCAGCGGCGGTGATGGTGCGCAAGATGAGCGCATCGGATGCCGAAAAACAGGCGCTTAACAATACCGATATCGGCTCCAGTGCGGGAAACCTGACCATCCATTTTGCAACCTCAAACGGAGATTTCGACAACCTGCTGCAATCGCCGCTCTTCAAGAGCATGGTGCACTGAGGCTGGATCGATCTTTGAGCCCGTGTAGCGAGGAGTTCCGGCCCCTCGTTGCGCGGGCTTTTTCTATGGCGCGATTTCAGGTCCGGCCGATCAGGAAGGCGGGGTCAGCTGAGGGTGGAATTCTGCTTTGCCGCCAGGCTCAAGAACGATCTCGAGCGTCCCTTGCTGCCGTTCTGCAAGTGTGGGGCCCGAGATCTGGACCGTCTGGCCGCTTGCCGCGGTGTACTGCACCTTGAGCTCGCCACTACCGCGGACCTGAAACCGGTACTGAAAATTGGCATCTGAGGCTAACGAATCGACACCGAAGCTGGCGCTGGGATAGTCCACCTCGAGGAGTTGGATGGAGGCGCCGGTGCGGTTTTCGACGGTGGCGTCGATGTGGTAGGAGTGGCAGGCGGAAAAGAGGAAAGCGGAGAGGACAGTTGCGGCGTAGAGCCCAGAACGCAAACCGGCGCGGCGGCTCACTTGCCGGTCTCCTCTTCGGACGTCGCAGCTTCAGATGGGCCGAGATGTTTTGCCACGGCCTTTTCCACGCGGTCGAGGCGCTTGAGCAGCTCCGGCAAGCGCTGAAAGATAGTGACGGCGCGAAGCCAGATGCGGTTGTCGAAGCCGGGTGATCCGGAGATCATTTTTCCGGGGGGTACATCATGCGAGACTGCCGATTGCGCGGTGAGTATGACGCCATCGCCGACGGTGCAATGACCAGCAATGCCCACCTGGCCGGCGAGAATCACGTTGTTGCCAACGATAGAGGAGCCAGCCAGGCCGGTCTGCGCGCAGATCAGCGAATCGTTGCCGACGCGCGAGCCGTGGCCTACCTGGACGAGATTGTCGACTTTAGTGCCGTCGCCGATCTCCGTCGCGCCGACTGTAGCGCGGTCGATGGTGGCGTTCGCCTGCACGTCCACACGGCTGCCGATGCGAACGGGCCCGGATTGCGGGATTTTCTCCCATTGGCCAGCGTCGTTCTTTGAGAAGCCAAATCCATCCGCGCCGATGATGGCGCCATTTTCGAGCGTAACGTGGTCGCCGAGAACACAATTTTCGCGGACTACGGCATGGGCATGCGCGAAAAAGTAGTCGCCTACATGGACGCCGCGATAAAGCACGACGTGGGGCAGGAGCGTCGCGTGGGCTCCGATGCGGACGTTGGGGCCGACCACGGCGTATGCGCCGATGTGGGCTTCCGAACCGATCACTGCCATGGGGTCGATGACGGCGGTAGGGTGAATGCCGGGAGGGTAAGACGGGGGCTGGTAGAAGATGCCCAACGCGCGCGAAAAGGCGTGATAGGGATTCTTGATGCGAATCGTGGCTGCCGCGATCTCTTGGAACTCCGGCTCAACAATGATCGCCGCGGCGTGGGTGGTACGGGCGAGGGCAGTGTAGCGGGGGTTCGCGACGAAGGTGATCTCAGAGGGCCCGGCTTCTTCAATGCCCTTCACGCCTGTGATTTCCAGGTTCGGATCGCCGCGCAATTCGGCGCCCAGGCGGCTTGCTAATTCACTGAGCTTCATTGAGGAGATTGTAGCGGAATGGTGGGGGCTTCGCCCGGTTGTGGTGGAGCTTGCAGTGTGTGTGCGGCCGACTGGGCGGCATGGAGAATTGCGCCTGGAATGATGCCGAGAACAAGCGTTGCGGCAACGGCCAGCAGCAAAGCGGCTCCGACTGCGACGCCGACGACGGGCTTGGGCGGGGCGGTTTGGTCGGGCGATGGGCGCTGCGCGCAGACGAGCGCCAGACGCAGGTAATACGCCGCGGCTAATCCTGAATTGAGCAAGCCGATGATGGCGAGAGCGATGGCGCCGCCGTCGACCGCGGCCGTGAACGAGTAGAACTTGCCGAAGAAGCCGCCGGTGAAGGGAATGCCGATGAGCGAGATGAGGAAGAAGATGAGCAGGCTCGAAAGGAAGGGCGAGCGGTACATGAGGCCGCGGAAATCGTCGATGAGCGAAAGATGCTCGTCGTATCCGCCGACAAGTGTGATGACGGCGAAGATGCCGACGTTCATGGCGGCGTAGGCCGCGATATAAAAACTGGCAGCCGCGATGCCGATTGAGCCGATGCCGGCGAAGGCCGCGAGCAGATAGCCGGCGTGGGCGATGGCGGAATAAGCCAGCATGCGCTTGACGTTCTGCTGGCGGAGCGCGGCGAGATTGCCCACGGTCATGGAGAGAACAGCGACGATCCAGAGCAGCGGCGCCCATACGGAGCGGAGATGGGGAAACATCTCGTAAACCACGCGGAGGAGCAGAGCGAAAGCAGCGGCTTTGGGCGCGGTTGAGAGCAGAGCGACGACGGGCGAGGGCGCGCCTTCGTAGACATCGGGCGTCCAGACGTGGAAAGGCGCTGCGGA
The DNA here is from genome assembly GCA_963713675.1 of uncultured Acidobacteriota bacterium. Classification (GTDB taxonomy): domain Bacteria; phylum Acidobacteriota; class Terriglobia; order Terriglobales; family Acidobacteriaceae; genus Telmatobacter. The sequence continues at coordinate 786,982 of CAVQMV010000029.1, read as the reverse complement.
AACCTTGAAGAGGATGCCGACCAGCATGAGCGCCAGGGCGGCGAGAACGAGTGTCTGGTTCTGCGCGACGGGCGCGAGTTGCGCGATTTGATAGATCTGCGTGGTGCCAGTGGCGCCAAAGACGAGTGCGATGCCGTAAAGCAGAAACGCAGTGGCAAAAGAACCGAGGAGGAAGTATTTGATTGCGGCTTCAGGGCCGCGGTCGGTTTGTTTCCTGTAGGCAGTGAGGACGTACGTGGAGATTGAGGAGATTTCGAGAGCGATGAAGACCACGAGCAACTCAATGGCGCCGGTGAGCAGGCACATGCCGACAGCGCCGAAGACGATGAGCGCGTAATACTCGCCCTGGTGATGGCTGTGTTCCGGCAGGGTGTCGAGCGAGAGCAGAAGGGCCACGAGAACGATGCCGCAAATGAGGACGTGGAAGAAGACAGTAAAGGCGCTGGTTTCAACGGTATTGAAAAAACCGGTTCCTTCAGGCAGCGAAAGCTGCCAGAGGCTGGCCCAGATCGCGATGGTAGCGCCGATGGCGGCCACCCAGCCCAGTGGGCGGCGTGGCCATGAGGGTGGAAGCGAGGCGTCAATCACCATAATGGCGGCGCCGGTGATCGTTAGGATCACTTCGGGGAGGATGCGGTAGATGTCAGGAACGGAATTCACCGCTGTGCCTCCACGTGAGTTGAGATTTGAACCGGAGGCGGCGATCCACCGGGCGAGACGAAAAGGACTTGTCCCATCGGGCCGGCTGGGATCGGAGCAAGCCGCCTTGGCGCTGGCGGAGGATGCACACCGGACTGGATGGTGTTGAGCCAGAGCGACGGCGCAAGGCCCATGACGAGCATGAGGACGACAAGCGGCGCGAGAATCGCGAGTTCGCCGATGCCGAGATCGTTGGCGGGTTTGGAGGTTGCGAGCGCGCTCTCAGGGCCGTAGAAGATGCGCTGCACCAGCGAAAGCATGTAGACCGCGCCGAGGATCACTCCGAGGGCGGCCGCTACTGCCGCACCGCGGCTCACGAAAGCGAACGTGCTCGAGAGGATGACAAACTCACCGATGAAACCACTCAGCATGGGCAGGCCAATCATGGCCAGCGTGGCGATCACGAAGATTGTCGCTGTACGGGGCAGTTTTGCGGCGAGTCCGCCGTAAGAGGCAATGGCGCTCGTTGCGTAACGGATTTCGAGCGCACCGAGCAGCAGGAAGAGTGCGCCATCGACCACGCCATGGGAGAGGATCTGATAGACCGCACCGGACCATCCGGTGAGCGTGAGGCCGTAGATGGCAAGCACGATCAGGCTGAGGTGACTGAGCGCGGCAAAGGCCATCAAGCGCCAATAGTCGCGCTGCACCAGAGCCAGACACGCGCCGTAGAGAACGCCGATTACGGCGAGAACGATGAGCAGAGGAGCCATGGCGCGCGCCTGGATGGGGAAGAGCCCGACGTGGAAACGCAACATCGAGTAGAGGCCGAGCTTGCCGGCAACCACCATGGCGAGTGCGACGGGAGCTTCGCTGTAAGTGTCGGCGAGCCAACCGTGCAGCGGAAAGACGGGAACCTTGACCGCGAAGGCGAACAAGAACGCGAGCGCGACCCAGAAAAGCGCTCCCGCGGGCAGCACGCCGCTGGCGGTTTGATACTGCAAGTCGGTGAAATTGAAAGTATGCGTGCGCGCGTAGAGCCACAGGATGGCGACGAGCAGTGGCGCGGATGGAATGAAGGTGAAGAGGAAGAACTTCATCGCAGCTTTTGGACCGTCCTTGCGGCCGTACATGGCAATGAGGATGGCCATCGGCACCAGCGAGAGCTCCCAGAAGCCGTAGTAGAGCATGAGATCGAGCGCAACGAAGACGCCAAACATGGCGGTCTGCTGGACGAGAAAGAGGGCGTAGAAGATTTTGCGGCGGGTCTGGATGGCTTTCCAACTGGCAATGACGCCGATGGGGGCGAGAAGGCCGACCAGCACGATGAGCCAGAGGCTGAGGCCGTCGACGCCTACGTGATAGCAGATGGCGGGGCTTTCGATCCAGGGAATGTTGATTTCAAACTGGAAGCCACTCTGGCCGGTGACGAAGTGTGCGGGAAGATGAAGCGTGAGGAGGAAAGTGACGAGCGTAGTGAGGAGCGCGATCCAGTTGGGTAGTTTGGCGCGATCGGGTACGAGCGCGACGAGAACCGCGCCGGCCAGGGGCACCAGCAGGATAAGGGTGAGAATGATGGGATCGAAGGCTTTCATTATCAGTGTCCCATCCAATGCAGATTCAATTGAAGATCAATGCCATGGGCGCCGAGGTAAGTTCCGATTGGAACGTGGAAGACGAACAGCAGAAGCGCCGCTGCTGCAGCAGTGAGCCAGGCGGCATAGGAGCGCAGATTGCCCGATTGCCAGCGCTGCAGAATCATCCCCGAAAGGTTGGCGGTCCCGGCAAGCAGCCAGGCGATGCCGCCGAGAATGCCTGTGTCAATGACCCAACCCAGCACATATTGCGAAAACGCGAAGAGCGGTTTGACCAGGAGGACGCCGTAGATCTCGTCAACGTAATACTTGTTGGCGAGCAGCTTGTAGCCGGCGGGTAGCGCGGCGGCGAGTTGCGCCGGCCGTTCGGTCTTGCGGCGGTAATATTTATCCGCAATCAGCCAGCCTTCGAGCGCTGCCAGAACGGCGACTAACGTGAGGATGAACTCGAGCGACGGGTTGGAGACCGCCGGATGGAGACCGACGGAAGGCGCCAAGTACGCACTGAAACTCTCGAGTCCGATCCAGCCACCGCAAATGGAGAGCAGCGCCAGGATCACGAGCGGCGCGCGCATGGACCAGGGGCTCTCATGCGGGTGGGCATCCTCTGTCCGCATTTCGCCGAAGAAGGTCATGTACCAGAGGCGGAACATGTAGATCGCGGTGAGCATGGCCGTCAGCAGCCCGACGAACCACAGAATTTTGCCTTCGGTTCCATGAACGAACGCGGCGTAAAGGATTGCGTCTTTTGAGAAGAACGCAGCCAGGGGAGGGAATCCGGCGATGGTGAAGACCGCGACCGTCATGGTCCAGAAGGTGACGGGGAGTTTCTTGCGCAGGCCGCCCATTTTGCGCATGTCCTGCTCGCCGCCCATGGCGTGAATGACAGAACCGGCAGCGAGGAATAGCAGCGCTTTGAAAAATGCATGCGTGACCAGGTGAAAGATGGCCGCCGAATAAGCGGCAACGCCGCAGGCCAGAAACATGTAACCCAACTGCGAGATGGTGGAGTAGGCGAGCACGCGTTTGATGTCGGTCTGTGCGAGGGCGATGGTGGCCGCGAAAATGGCCGTGGCCGCTCCGACGAGGGCGACTACTGCAAGAGCGATGGGCGCACGATCGAAGAGGAAGTGGGTGCGCGCAATCAGGTAGACGCCTGCGGTAACCATGGTGGCCGCGTGAATGAGCGCAGAAACCGGCGTCGGGCCTTCCATGGCATCGGGCAGCCAGACATAGAGCGGCAATTGCGCGCTCTTGCCGGCTGCGCCAACGAGCAGACATAGGCAGATGACAGTCAACAGACCGCCGTGCCAGGCCGCTCTGAGAGCGAGCACTTGAGCGATTTGGCTAAAGTTAAGCGTGCCGAAATTCGCAAGGATAAGAAAAATCCCGATGAGAAAACCAAAATCGCCGATGCGGTTGACGATGAATGCTTTCTTACCGGCGGCGGCGGCGGAGTCCCGCGTGAAATAAAAACCTATGAGCAGGTAGGAGGCGAGCCCCACACCTTCCCAGCCCACGAACATGAGTAATACATTTCCAGCCAGGACCAGGACGGTCATGAAGAAGAGGAACAGGTTGAGAAAACTGAAATAACGCGCGTAGCCCTCTTCATGAGCCATGTAGCCGACGGAATAAATATGGATGAGAAAACCCACACCGGTGACGACCAGCAGCATGACCAGCGAGAGAGGATCGAGGAAGAAGCTGAAATCGGCACGCAGGCCGCCGACGGCGATCCAAGGGTGGGGAAAAACCTCAACATAAGGCAAGGCCGCAGCGCCCACCGGACTGCAGCCGGCGCAGCTCGCGGCAGAGATTGAAGTGAGCGCGTATGCGTTGAGCACCAGCAGGAAAGAGAGAAACGGCGCGAGAAGGCCAATGATGGAGACCAGCCACCCGGGCAGCCGCGAGCCCAGGATTCCGTTCACAAGGAAGCCGGCGAACGGCAGCAGCGGAATCAACCAGAGATGGAGAGATCCGTTCATAGTTTCATCAGATCGATTCGGTCAACGGCCAACGTGGCGCGTACGCGGAAGACAGCAATGATGATGGCCAAACCGACGGCGGCTTCGGCGGCGGCGACCATCATGACGAAAAAGACAAAAATCTGCCCCTTCACCTCGTGCCATTGATAGGCAAAGGCGACGAAGGAGAGATTGACGGCGTTGAGCATAAGCTCAATTGACATGAAAACGGTGATGAGATTGCGCTTGATGAGGAATCCGACGACGCCGAGCGAGAAGAGTACGGCGCTCAGAAGCAGATACCAGTTGAGAGGCACATCGTTTTGCAGGAAGCTCATTTTTCGACCGTCCTTTCCGAACCTTCGCGGCGGGCGATGGCCACTGCGCCGAGGATGGCGATGAGGATGAGCACCGAAGTCAGTTCAAAGGGCAATAGCAGTTCGTGGAAAAGCACCTGGCTGAGGACAACGAGATTGGAACTGTCTTTCGCGTTCGTCAGCCCTACGCCGAGATGCGCCGAGGCGAGACTCTGAGCACGGAGAACAATGGTGGCCAGCACGGCCAACAGAACGACAACGGCGGGAAAGCCGACGCGTGCTGCGGCGCGGCTGCCGAGCGTGCGTTCTTCACGGCCGGCATTGAGCAACATGACCACGAAGGTGAAAAGCACCATCACGGCGCCCGCATAGACAATGATTTGCGCGATGGCAAGAAATTCGGCGCCGAGCAACAGATAGAGCACCGCGAGCGAGGTCATGACCACGATCAGCGAAAGGGAGCTGTTGATGGGATGGGTCTGCCACAGGAGATTGATGGCTCCCGCGAGGCAAAAACCGGCAAAGAGGAAAAACAGAATCAGGTGCATCGTCAATGATCCAGCAAAATCAAGCGCTTACAGTTCCACGAGCCGGCACAGTTTGGGAGATCCAATGCACAAGTTCGTCTTCAATCGAGAGCACACGGAAGTTCAAGAATATCACGGTCGAAGAGGCGCGAGAGGGGGCGAGGAAGGTCCTTGCGGGATGCGATCAGGGGCGTGATTCCAACTGCCACGTTTCTCAATGGCAGACGTTTGTCGGCCTGAGTTCAGGGCCACTTACGGCGGCTTTGCGACGCGCGTTGACCATCAAAATATGCAAGGCGGCGGATGTACCAATTCGGCCGTTCTCCGGATCAGCAGCCGACCTCGGGCACTTCCGTTTTGCCGCCTACCGAATTCCCCGGAAGGTGCTCATGCGCAAGACGTCGAGCAATTTTTACTGGACAAAGTGTCTGGAAGTGTTCTAGCTTCGCCTTCAAGTCAATGTGCCCCTGGATGGCACTTCCCCCTCAGCCCCAACGGCCAACCCCGGAATCTGCTCGGCCACGCTGAACCATGCCAGATAGGTTCGTCCGACCAAAATCCCTGGAGGTTTGCATGACAAAGCGGGGCAAGATTCTTCGTGACACGAGTGTCGGCAACGGTCTGATCGTCGTCGATGGGCAACAGTATCCCTTCATGTTGGAAGGCACGTGGAGATCGGACGTTCCACCGGCCGTGGGAATGACGGTTGATGCGGAATTCAACGATGCGGGGCAAATTGTGTCGCTGCTTGTGGTGCAGGATTCGCAGCTAACCAAGGAGCATACGCAGGCCGCATTGATGGAGGCGAAAGGAAAGGGAGCGGAGATCTTTTCGGGCATTGTGGCCAGAGTTGGCGCGCTCAACCTGATTGCGCTGCTAGTTCTCCTTATTGGCTGGCTCTTCTTGAGCGCGGTTTCCATTCAGAGTCCCGTAGGTGCGATGAGCTTCACCTTCTGGCAGTTGCTTGGTTTCGTGAATGCCAGCAACGCGCTCGACCTTGCAATGCAGGCAGGCACGGGTTCGTCCAGCGCGGGGATCTACGGATTTCTGGCATTTGTGTGTCTGCTTGGGCCGTTTGTTCGCTACGTATGGAAGGACAAGCGCGCGGTGCTCGGCGGAGTGTTGCCGCTGCTCTTCATGCTGATTGTCGGGTTGATTGCCCACAGCAAGTTCAATTCCGCAATGGGGATGGGCGCTCCAGGCGTCGACCCGAACGATCCCATGGTGAAGGAAATGACTCAACAGGTGTCTCAGGCGATCTCCGTCGGTTTTGGGGTATATCTTTCGGTGCTCGCGTGCCTGTATTTTGCGGCCATGGGAGTTAAGGATTTCCTTGGAGCCAAGGCGGGCGCCGCGCCCAATGCATTCGGAGCGACTTCTTAACATCGCAAATCTGGTCTGTGCAGCGCATTGCTGATGCGCTTGCATTGGTGTGCGCGGCGTGCTCGCGATCCTCAGCGATACGCAAGCCAGAGGCTTGTTCCCACAATGTTCAACATGGCCAGCGGAAGCAAGAACTTCCAGCCAAAGTTCATCAGCTGGTCATAGCGGAATCGCGGTAAAGTGCCCCGCACCCAGACGTACAGGCACAAGAAAGCGAAAACCTTGATCACGAACCAGAAGAGCGGAAGTACCGCATTGATCAAGGTGCTCTGGAATGGCCCCATCAGGTCGCCTAGGGGACTGGTCCAGCCGCCGAGAAACAGCAGCGTGGCCACGCAGCCCACGTTGATCATGTTGCCGTACTCGGCCATGAAGAACATGGCGAACTTCATCGAACTGTATTCGGTGTGATAACCGCCGGTGAGCTCGCTTTCCGCTTCGGGCAGATCGAAGGGCGAACGGTTGGTTTCGGCGAAGGCGGCCATCAGATAAATGAAGAAGGCGACGAACTGGAGTCCGCCAAAGACGTTCCAGGTCGCGACGCCGAGCCGGGCTTGTTGCTCGACGATGACGCGGAGATTGAGCGAGCCGGCGCGAAGCACTACGCCGACCAGCGAGAGGCCGAGAGCCAGTTCGTAGCTGATGAGCTGTGCCGAAGAGCGCAGCGCGCCTAGCAGCGAGTACTTGTTGTTCGACGACCAGCCTGCAAGGGCGATACCGTACACGCCCATGGAAGTGATGCCAAGGATGACGAGCAGGCCGACGTTGATATCTGATATCTCAAAGAGATCGAGGCCGTGCGGACCCATGCCCGGCGCGCCGAAAGGAACCACGGAGATGGAGATGAGCGCGCAACCGAGGGAGATGATGGGCGCCAGCAGATAGAGCGGGCGGTAGACGGCGGTGGGAATCAGATCCTCTTTGAGGAACGATTTGGCGCCATCCACGAGTGGCTGCAAGAGTCCGAAGGGGCCAACACGGCTGGGTCCCCAGCGGTTCTGGATGCGGCCTACCAGCTTGCGCTCGAGGAGCACGGTGTAGGCGATGCCCATGAGCATCACCACCGTGACCACGGCGACTTTGAGCAGGCTCCAGAGAAAGAATGCGAGGATCGTCACGTGCGTTTGGCCTCTGTAGGTGGACCGTTACTCCAGGGTTTTCATTTATGCTATCCCACCCATTTCGCAATGAGCGCGAAATGGATGGGGCACCCAGTTCTGCGTCAGTCGGCGGCGGTTTCGGCCAGTTCTTTCGTTTGATGTTGCGTAAGTTGCTTGAGCGTGGCGCTGTAATGGCCCAGCGTTCCGGAAGTGAAAAGCGTATCGTGCGCAGGAACGATGAGGTCCGGGCTCGTGAGGGCTTTTAGCGGCACAAATCCGGGCGTGGCCTCGAGTTCGGTGTGCACATCGTTGCCTGCAAAAAGATTGATGCGGTCGAGACAGTAACCGGGGACGAGCCGCTCGATTTCATCCAACAGCGCGAGCGGATCGAAGGGACTGAGTTTGGGTTCGAGGCCGTTGGCCTCAAGCCACACGGCGTGACGATCGGCTTCGCCGGCCTGCGCGCCGCGTGATTGGCCAAGATCACCAGTGACGCCGCGTTTACCGAAGGGAACCAAAGTGCGGACATCAATCCCCATGGCTCCGGCGAGGCGGACGAGGATCTCGAAGTCCGGCTTGACTCCGGCGCGGTCGGCGGCCTTGCGCACCATTTGGATGTCGCCGTAGGTGTTGGTCACTGTGCCGGACTTCTCGTAGAGGCTTGCAGCAGGAAGAACAACATCGGCCAGAGCTGCAGTTTCCGTGAGGAAAAGATCCTGCACGATGACAAACGTGTTTTTGAGTGCTGCGGGATCGAGCCTGGCGCCGGAAGCCGGGTTGGCGCCGACCACGAGGAGCGCGCCGAGTTCGCCGTTTGCGGCCGCGTCGAGCATTTGCGGCAGCGTTTTGCCGGGCGCTGTGGGGAGGTTGGGATACTCGGCGAATGCGCCGGGGGCGTTCACCGGGACATAGCCGGGCAGAAGGTCGGGGAACAGGCCCATATCGGCTGCGCCGCGCGAGTTGGCGTGGTCACCGAGATAAGCGAAGCGGACGTTCCCTCGTTTGAGGCCCCAGGCAACTAGATTCTCGGCGTCTTCACCGCGGAACTCTTCGCCAAAAAGGACAACGAGCGATTCTTCGGCAAGAAGCGCCTTGCTGAAGTCGGATGTGCCGTGATCGAGAAAAGCGGCGAGGTCCTTGATATCCGCCGGGGGGAAGTTCCTGCGTGGCTTTGGCCTGCCGGTCGAGCTTAATGGGCTTGGCGTTGGCGATGTAAAGACGCGCGCGGTTCAGACGCACGTTGGTACGTAACAACCAGGCGAGAAGCGGATGCTCCTCCGTGGGATTGCCGCCAACCAGAAGGATGGCACAGGCCGAAGCGATGTCGCGCAGACTCGCGGTCTTTCCGCGGCTGCCGGCGAAAGCGCGGGCAAACGCCGCATAATCGGTGCTGCGCTTGTGGTCGATGTTGTTGGTCCGGAGCACCGTGCGCGCGAACTTCTGGAGCAGGTAATTCTCTTCGTTGGTGGTGCGGTTGGAGCCAATGACGCCGATCGACGCGCCGCCGCGTGCATCGCGAATCTCACCCAACTTGCCGGCGGCAACGCGCAGCGCGTGTTCCCATGTGGCAGGTTCGAGTTTGCCGGCCGCGTTGCGAACCAGCGGTTGCGTTAAACGGTCAGCGCTCTCGACAAAATCGAAGCCAAAGCGGCCCTTGGCGCACAGAAAATCATTGTTGATGCCGCTCTTGTCGCGATTATCGGCGCGAACAATCTCGGAGCCGTCGTTGGTGGAGCGCACACCAAGAGTCACTTTGCAGCCGTCGGCGCAATGCGTGCACACGGTGGAAACGTGGCTCATTTCCCAGGGGCGAGTCTTGTAGCGATAACTTCCGCTGGTGAGCGCGCCCACGGGGCACACGTCGATGCACATGCCGCATTGTTCGCAGTCGAGTTGATGATCGTCATTGGGCGCGATTACGGAATTTGCGGCGCGATTCTGAATGCCGAGCGCCCACACGTCCATGCCTTCGCCGCACATGCGAATGCAGCGGTAGCAAAGAATGCAGCGCGGGCGATCGTAGAAGACGGCGGGCGACCACTGCTGCTCGTCACGATGATGCTTGACCTCGACGTACTGGCTTTCGCCTGCGCCGTACTTGAAGGTCATGTCCTGCAATTCGCACTCGCCGCCCGCGTCGCAAACGGGGCAATCGAGTGGGTGATTGCCGAGCAGTAATTCGATGGTGGCCTTGCGTGCCTGCGCGATTTCAGGCGACTCGGTGATGAAGACCTGACCCTCCGCTACCGTGGTGGTGCAGGCGGTTTGCAGCTTGGGAACTTTCTCCTGGCGCACGACGCACATGCGACAGGCGGCCTGCAAAGAGAGGCCGGGATAGTAACAGAAGGCAGGAATCTCGATGCCGGCTTTGCGGCATGCGTCAATGAGCAGCGTTCCCGCGGGAGCGGTTAGCTTTTTGCCATCGACTGTGAATGTGACATCAGGCATTCTTTGTTTGCGGTCCCTCAGGGGCTAAAGCCCCGACATTCGTTTCTTCCATTCGGCACGACTGAAGTCGTGCCCTTTCAAAACTTCTCCGGGCCTGAAGGCCCTCTTGTTCTGCGTCGGGTTTCAGGGGCCTAAAGGCCCCTGCTCCTTCCGCCATACATCTAAAGGCCCCGGATCTTTCGTCATGCACCGAAAGGCCCATGATTTTCCGTCATACGACAGTCAACTGCGGTACGCCTTCCCGGGCGAACGGGCACGGCTTTCCGTTCAGGTGATCTTCAAACTCCTTGCGAAACTTCTTCAAAAACGCGATGGTCGGCATGGCCGCGGCATCCCCAAGCGGGCAGAAGGTGCGGCCCAGCATGTTTTCGGCCAGGTACTGCATGTTGCCGATGTCAGCCTCGGTCCCAAACCCGGCGTGGAAGCGCGTGAGCGATTTTTTGAGCCAGTCGGTGCCTTCGCGGCAGGGAATGCACCATCCGCAACTCTCGTGTGCATAGAAGCTGATCGTACGAAGCGCGAACTCGACGATGCAGGTCTGGTCGTCGATGACGACGACGCCGCCGGAGCCAAGCATGGAGCCGGCTTTGCCTACCTGGTCGAAGTCCATGCCGATGTCGATCTCATCGGGTAACAGAACCGGCGTAGACGAGCCGCCGGGAACAACGGCCTTGAGCTTGTGCCCGCCTCGAATGCCGCCGGCCACTTCGTAAATCATCTTCTTGAGGTTGTAACCCATCGGCAATTCGTAGACGCCGGGGCGCTCCACGTGGCCGCTAATGCAAAACAGGCGCGTACCGCCATTGCGCGGAGTGCCTATGCCTGCGTAGGCCGCTGCACCCATGGCGATGACATGGGGCACGGTGGCGATGGTCTCGGCATTGTTGATGACCGTAGGACCGCCATAGAGGCCGACGACGGCGGGGAAGGGTGGCTTGATGCGCGGTATGCCGCGTTTGCCTTCAAGCGATTCCATGAGCGCGGACTCTTCGCCCACTTCGTACGCGCCCGCGCCGGTTTGCGTGATGATCTGGAATTCCGTGCCGGAGCCGAAGATGTCTTTGCCGAGAAAGCCGCGATCGTAGGCTTCGGCGACGGCGCTCTCCATGATTTCGAGAAGATAACGATACTCGCCGCGCAGGTAGATAAAGCCCATGCGCGCGCCCACCGCGAGACCGGCGATGATGGTTCCCTCGATCACGGAATGTGGATCGTGCAGGAAGATCAGATGATCCTTGCAGGTTCCCGGCTCGCTTTCGTCGCCGTTGACGAGGATGTACTTGGGCTTGGCGGATTGCTTGGGGACGAAGGACCACTTCATGCCGGTCGAGAAACCTGCGCCGCCACGGCCGCGCAGGCCGCTGGCCTTCATCTCATCGACGATCCATTCGGGGCCCTGGGCGAGGCATTTTTTCACGGCCTGATAACCGCCCAACTCGAGATAGCGGTCGATGTTTGTTGCGCCCATGCCGAAGCGCTGGGAGACCAACTTCACTTCATCAGGGTGCGAGACGAGCCTAGGCATCGTTGGCCTTGCCTTTCGCCTTCGCCTGTCCGCGATAACCGCTGAGGATGCCGGGGACGAGATCGGGCTTGATCTCGTCGTGAAAGTCGTAGTTCACTTGAATCGCCGGCGCCCAGCAACACGCGCCGATGCACTCCACTTCTTCGACGGAAAAGAGGCCGTCGGACGTTACGCCTTTGGGGCCGACGCCGAGTTCCTCCTGGAAGCGCTCGTAGACGTCGTACGCACCGCGCAACATGCAACTGATGTTAGTGCAGACCTGAACGTTGAATTTGCCGGCGGGCTTGAAGCGGAGCATCGAGTAATAGGTGGCGACGTTGCGCACTTCGAGCTCCGTAATGCCGATGCGTTGCGCGATCTCGGCAACGACCACGTCTGAAAGATAGCCGACTTCGTCCTGGGCATAGAGCAGCATGGGAATGAGCGCGGAACGCTTAACGGGATACTTCTGAATCAGCGCGTCAAAGCGCTCAGCCAGCTTGGGCGAGAAGACCGACATGCTTTCGGGATCTTTCTTTTTCGCGCTCATCGCATCAACTCCCGTGCCCAGGCTTCTGCTGCCAGATCCATCTCTTCTTCGCTTGTCCCGCTCCGCAATCGCCCGGAGTTTGAGAATTCCATACTTCCGCTGCTTCTATTTTCTCGCGTCCAGTTGACGATTGCGCCTTCTCGCTCGAGACGAAGCCATTTTTCTTTGTGGCGAACCGTAATGACTTCAACGCCCGCCGCGACTCTGGCCTGGCGATTGTCGTGCAATCCATGTGCGGCAGTGTAGCTGCGGAGCAGGGAAGCGAGCGATATCCAAAGCTCGCTCCAGAGCGCATCGGAGGAAGAGATTGAGTTGGCCGTCATCGGTCGATTTCTCCCAGCACGATGTCGATGGAGCCAACGACGGCGACCAGGTCGGCAATCAGGCCGCCCTTGCACATGGTTTCGACGGCCTGTAGCGTGGCGAAGGACGGATAGCGCATATGCACGCGGTAGGGCTTGGCGGTGCCGTCGGAGACGACGTAATAGCCCATCTGCCCGTGGCCGCATTCGATGCCCTGGTAGACCTCGCCGGCGGGAACATCGAATCCCTCGGTCACGATTTTGAAGTGATGGATCAGCGCCTCCATCTGCGTCTTCATCTTTTCGCGATCGGGCAGAACGATCTTTGGGCGCGTCGGCTTTGACTGGGCCGCCGGGCATGCCGTCGAGTGCTTGCTGGATAATTCTTGTGCTCTCGCGCATTTCGATCAGCCGAATTTCATAACGCGCCCAGGTGTCTCCCACCGTGGAAATCGGTACTTTAAATTGGAACTTCTCGTAGCTGGAGTAGGGCATATCGCGACGGAGGTCGATATCGACCCCGGAGGCGCGCAACGGTGGGCCGGTTACGCCGAGCGCAATAGCATCGGCTGCAGAGAGATAGCCCACACCCTTCAAGCGATTCATGAAGATTGGATTGCCCGTGAGCAGGTTTGAATACTCGTCAATCTTTTCCGGGAAACCGTGAACAAATGCCGCAACCCGATCGAGCCAGTCAATCGGTGGCTCCATCGCAAGGCCGCCTATGCGGAAGTAGCTGGTCATCATGCGCTGGCCGGCCACCGCTTCAAAGAGCCTGAGGATCTCCTCGCGTTCGCGAAAGGTGTAGAGGAATACCGTGAGGGCGCCAATATCCATGGCGTGGGTGCCGAGCCAGATGAGATGCGAGTTCAGCCGGCTCAGCTCGGTGAGCAGCACGCGAATCCATTGCGCGCGCTCGGGGATTTCGAGGTTGAGGAGTTTTTCGACGGCCAGGCAATAGCAGAGGTTATTAGAAAGCGGATCGAGGTAATTGACGCGGTCGGTGAGAGGAACCACCTGCTGATAGAACTTGGCCTCGCAGGATTTCTCGATGCCGGTGTGCAGATAGCCTATCTCAGGGCGGACGCTGACGATGACTTCACCGTCGAGCTCGACCACCAACCGCAGCACACCATGGGTCGCAGGGTGTTGCGGGCCCATATTGAGGATCATGCGCCGTTCGCCGGTGCTTTCGGAAGTGGGCAATTCGAGGACGGGCGCGCCAGGAATCTCGATCATCAGCGATATCCCTCCACGGGGTAATCCTTGCGCAGGGGATGACCTTTCCAATCGTCCGGCAGCATGATGCGACGCAGGTCGGGATGATCGGCAAAGTGGATGCCGAAGAGATCGAAGACTTCGCGCTCATAATAGTTGGCGCCCGCCCAGACGGGCGTGATGGAATCAACGCTGGGTTCGGTTTCATCGAGCAGGACGCGCAGCCGAATGCGTTCCTTCATTCCAAACGACAGGATGTGGTAGCTCAACTGAAAGCGAGGTGCGAGGGGGTACCAGTCCACCGCGGTCATGTCTTCAAAGAAGTTGTATCCGGCGGCTTGCACGGTGGCGCAAGCGGCGCGAATCTCTGTGGGCGCGATGGTGAGAGTCAACTCGCCGAAATCGAATTTGGCATCGGTAAGGGCGTCAGGCTTCCATGCGAGAAGCGCCTTGATGGCGGGATGGTCAGACATCTCCGCGAGGACAGCTTGCTTTCCCGATAAAGTGGGTGGTTGAGTCGCCATCCTAGAGATCCGCCTTGTCATGGCTCCAGTTCAGGACGCCTTTGCGCACGATGTAATAGAGGCCGACGCCGACGAAGCCGAGGTAGACGAGCATCTCCCAGAAGCCGAAGAACTGCGAGCAGCCAGTGAGCGCCGGGAGACGCCGGTAAACGACCGCCCAGGGCATCATGAAGACGACTTCAACGTCGAAGAGGATGAAGAGAACCGCGACCAGATAAAAGCGCACGCTGAAACGGCCGCGTGCGTCACCGGTGGCCTGAATGCCGCATTCATAGGCAGCGAGCTTGACCGCGGTGTTGCGATGGCGGCCTACGAACCATGAGGCTACAACCATCCCCACGCCAAGAAAGAACGCGGCAAGAATCTGCATCAAAAGCGGGAGATATTGCCAGTCATACGGAACCATTGCCGCCCAGTCCGAAGAAAATCGATAAGATTGCGCCCCTTGTGCCAGAGAAAGAACTCCGGACACGCAGGATTCTAATTTGAGATTAGGTTTTCAGGCTGATCCCGTCAAGGCAACGTGTCGATGAGCAAGGACAAAGTGCTTTATCGTGCGGGAGATATTGCGTTTCGGTGGAAAAAGGGTGGGCGCCGTGATTCTTGACCCAAGAGATGTGAGCTTCGTCACTGGAGTTCCCATTTGAGATGGTGCATAAAGTAACGTGTACCGAATTGAGATAGTACTTCGGTGATCTGTTTGACAGGTTACGTTGCGTCGATGATTCAGGTGAGGATGAAAAACATGGCGACGACTTCAGCAGTGTGTGGGGTCCCGATCCGGACAACAGTACCGGCGGCGGTATCGGGCCGTGGTGTAGTGCGTCGTCGCAGGATCTCGCCTCAGGCAGGCCGCGCTCTGGAGATTCTCGGCCATGCCATCGAATACCTGACGGACGAATTTATCTACGCGGGCGGATCCTTCTCCGCGCACGACGGGCAGGTGGAAGCCGTGCAGTTGCTCATGGGACTGAATCGCGAGATTTATTTCGATTGTCCTGAAGTGCCGAGCTTCGCCGAGCGCTTCCGCGCGCTGATGCATCTGCGCACAGCTTAAATGGGAGTTAGAGGACAAGAGCTAGAAGCCGTTATTGCCCCAGCACCAAAACCCCAAATAACACCAGCCAGGCAAAGCCCATGGTGTGCCAGAACCATGCGGTTGAGTCCACGGCAATCTGGCGGGACTCCACACGTTTGAGGCGCGTCAGAGCGCAAAGGCAGAAGAGCAGAGCCAACACGCCGAGGATCAGGTGCGCGGCATGCAGCCCGGTGATGATGTAGAAGAAATAACTTGCCGGCGTGGCCCAGCGATCGAATGCAAATCCCTGCACGGTTAATTGTTTCCACGCAAGAGCCTGGCCGGAAAGAAACAGCAGCCCCAGAACGAGAGTGAGCGCAATCCATGGCAACGCGCGGCGCAGTGCAGGGCGGCCCAGCCCAAGCCACTCTTCCAAAACGTCAAATTCGTGGAAGATGTGCCGGCGCGCCCGCTCCATGGTGAGGCTGCTCAGCAGCAGGACTGCTGTGTTCAGAAAAAGGATGGGCGGAAGCAGTACCGGGTGCCAGTCTCCGATCTGGCGCAGGGTTCGAGGATCCATGTGGGTGCCGGCCTGGCGCGCGTAAAACAGCACCACCAGCACGACGAAGAACATCATGTCGCCGGCCAGGGCGCAGAAGACAAAGGCACGGGTGCGGTGCAGAGCCTCGCGTGGGCCGCGCCGCGGTTTTCTCCAGTCGTCATCGCCCCCACCGCCCCCGCCACCGGTAGGTCGGCGGTCAACGGGCGGCTTGCCCCCGGTTCCGGGCGCTTTCCGCTCGATTTCGGCCGGGATGGGCGAAAAAATGGACGGCATCGAGCCCTCCGTGAGGATGAGATTACTCTCACTCTTTCTTGGACGCACTCAAAAACGGAAGAGGATGTTCGCGTTGTGGAAAATAGCATGTCCTCGCATCCTAAGCGAATGCGATCATCTCTTCTGATTTCGATTGTTTACACACGTGCAAGTAGCAATGCGCGGAAAAATAGGGGAAGTCGAGCAGCGTGCAAGGATACGTAGGTTCCCGTGGTTCGTGCAATCGTGCAGGACGGCGGTGCTTACCAACCGCGCGTCTGCAGCAGCTGCGATTCTTCGATGCCCGCAGCAGCCAGACCCTTCATGGTGCCCGTGACCTGTTCGCTCACTTCGGCCAGAATTTTGGGATCGTTGGCATGCGTGGTGGCCATCACGATGGCCTTGGCGCGCGAGGTCGCCTCTTCGCGCTCCTTGGGGTCGTTCTCCACGTCGAGCGGGGTGGCGCGTTCCTTCATAAAGATGCCCGAGCCAACAAAGATGGCTTCGGCGCCGAGTTGCATCATCAGCGCGGCATCGGCTGGCGTGGCGATGCCACCAGCAGAGAAGTTGGGCACCGGCAGCTTGCCGGTCTGCGCAACCATGCGGACCAGCTCGTAGGGTGCCTGGTGTTCCTTGGCTGCCGCGTAGAGCTCCTGGTCGGTGAGTACCGTGAGCACGCGCATTTCGCGAGTGATCTGGCGCATGTGCTGGACAGCATGGACAACATCGCCGGTGCCTGCTTCTCCTTTTGTGCGGATCATGGCCGCGCCTTCAGCGATGCGTCTGAGGGCCTCGCCGAGGTTTCGTGCACCACACACGAAAGGAGTGGTGAAAGCATGCTTGTCGATGTGGTGGGCTTCATCCGCGGGAGTCAGCACTTCGCTCTCATCGATGAAGTCGACGCCCAGTTCCTGAAGAATTTGTGCTTCGGCAAAGTGGCCGATGCGGGCCTTGGCCATGACGGGGATGGAAACGGCCTGAATAATCTGTTTGATCAAGGCAGGCCGGGCCATGCGAGCCACGCCGCCTTCGGCGCGGATCATGGCAGGCACGCGCTCGAGAGCCATGACCGCGACAGCACCGGCCTCTTCGGCGATGCGCGCCTGTTCGACGCTCATGACGTCCATGATGACGCCGCCCTTGAGCATCTCCGCCAGACCCACTTTCAAGCGCAGGCTGGTTCCCGTCAGACTCTTGTTTTCAGTTGGTTCCGGCATCGTCTTTGACCTCGCAACGCGGCAGGTTCGCATCCCCTCGGAATGGAAAAGCCTGTCAACTTCCTAGTGTAGCAGCGATGCGGATTGCCTGCTGCGTAGATCGGAATGGGACCATGCGGCGGCGCAATTCTTAAACCATTCCAATCCATTCCATCGTCCTCTGGTCCTCTTACTGCTGCTGCTTCTACCGGAATGGCGACTGCACATCCACTGCCGGCACCTGCGGGGGCACCACATCCGGGTGCAGCGCCGACGGAGCGCACTGCTGCCGCAGAGGCTTTTCAGGCTCTGGTTCCGGCGCCGCCGCCGCTGCAGAGCGAGGCAGCGCCCGTTTTCAGCGCACCGATTCCGCAATTGCCTGTGGAACTGGGCGTGACCATTCCGGTGCGCGAGTTTCGCGTGCGCCAGTTGCTGGCGCTGGCTCCGGGGCAGGTGATCGAGACGCAATGGAGTCACGGCGACGATCTTCCCCTCGCCGCAGGCGACGTGCAACTGGCGTGGAGCGAGTTTGAGGTGGTGGAAACCCGGTTGGCGGTGCGCGTGACGCGGCTGGCGTAAGAGAGCGCTGAGGAAAAGGGGCAGGATGGCAGGCAGAGCAGGCGAAAAAACGCGTGGAGCCATTGAAAGAGCGGGTCGTCCGGGTGGATGGGCGGGATGGCTGCTGGCGAAGTTGCATGGCGGACAACGCGCGGAACCGCGCCTTGCGCTCGTCGAGCGCATCACGCTTGCGCCGCGCCAGTCTCTGGCGCTGATTGAAGCCGAAGGGCGCAGGATTCTGGTGGCGACTTCGGCCGAAGGCGGCCCGGCGTTCTATTCGCTGGACGATAATGCACACTCCAGAGGTTACGTGGGTGCGAACGGCGCACGGCACGGCCGGCCGCGGGCCTCATGGGGGGTCTCATGGTAGGCGCTTGGTTGCTGCGGGTGGCGGCGGCGCCGGCGACCGTGCCCCTCTTGCCGGACCTCAACGCAAAGCTGCGGCCCTCGGACGCGACGCCGTGGACAATCCTTCTGGTTCTGACTCTGATCACGCTGCTACCCGCGATCCTGATGGCGATGACGCCGATGGTGCGTCTGCTGATTGTCTTTCACTTTCTGCGCCAGGCCCTGGGCACGCAGACCGCGCCGTCGAATCCGACGCTGATGGCGCTGGCGCTGATGATGTCGTGGTTCCTGATGACACCGGTGCTGAACCAAGTGGATCAGCAGGCCGTCGAGCCCTATAGCAGCGGCCAGATCACGGGCATGGAGGCCATCGATCGCGGCGCCGAACCCGTCAAGCACTTTCTGCTCAGGTACGCGCGAGAGAAGGACCTGGCGCTGTTCACGGCTGCAGGTCAGATTCCGCGGCCCAACACGCCCGACGATTTGCCCATGCGCGTGGTGGTCCCCGCCTACATCCTCTCCGAACTCAAGGCAGGATTTGCCATCGGCGCGGTTCTGTTTCTGCCCTTTCTGCTGATCGACATGGTGACAGCTGCGATCACGACCTCGATCGGCATGTTCCAGTTGCCGCCGGTGGTGGTCTCGACACCGCTCAAGATTCTGCTCTTCGTGATGGTGGACGGCTGGAATCTGCTGGCGAACTCGTTGTTGCGGAGTTTTTAGATGACACCGGACCTGGTAGCCGAACTGATGCGCCAACTGATGCGCGAAGCCATGATTGTGGCCGCGCCGCTGCTGATCGCCGCCGCGGCTCTGAGTTTTGTACTGAGTCTGGTGCAGACCTTGACCAGTTTGCAGGAACAGTCGCTGACTTCCGTGCCGCGCCTCACCGCCATCGCGCTGATCCTGCTTGTCGGCATGCCGTGGTTTCTGGAGAGGCTGGCCAACTATACGCGGCTGCTGCTCGGCGACTTTCGCCGGTATCTGGGCTAATTCGAATGCTGGATTGGACAACATTTTTGAGTGCGACGGCTTTGACCCTGGTGCGAATCAGCGGCATGGTGGCCTTCGCTCCGTTTTTCTCTTCGACAGCCCTTCCCATGCGCGTGAAAGCGGTCTTCTGCGGTGCGGTTGCATTTCTGCTGGCGCCGCTGGTGGCCGCACTTCCTTACGCGCAGACATCGATCAGCTTCGCGGCGATCCTTGGCGAACTCTCGATCGGCCTGGTCTACGGCCTCTCGCTGGCGCTGCTCAACGAGATGATGCTTTTTGCCGGCCAGATCGTGGGCCTGCAGTTCAGCTTTTCTCTTGTCAATTTGATGGACCCGGCTTCGGCCATCCAGACGCCGCTGCTGGGCGATCTTTTCCAACTCATGGGCACGCTGGTTCTGATCACCGCCGGGCTCGACCGGATTCTGCTGGCATCGATGGTGCGTAGCTTCCGTGCGGTGCCGCTGGGAACTTTCGCGCTCGCGCCACCGACAGCATTGGTGATCGTACGCGCGGCGAGCGGCGTTTTTCTGGCCGCGGCGGAGTTGGCTGCGCCGGTGCTGGCCGCGACCATCCTGGTCGAGATCGCGGTGGCGCTGCTGGGCAAATTGAGCCCGCAACTGCCGGTGATGATGCTGACCGTGCCGCTGAAGACGTTAACGGGTTTTGTGATTCTCGCGAGTTCGCTGGCGCTCTGGCCGCGTTTTATAGAGGCGCGTTTTAGCGGGTTGCTCGACATGGCCGAACGCCTGATCACGGCTTCGACCACCGCGCACGGCTGGGGGGGCTGATCGATGCCCGGCGAACGCACCGAACAGGCCACACAGCACCGCCGCGAAAAGGCGCGCAGGGAAGGCGACATCCTGCACAGCCGAGAATTGTCGGCGGCCGCGGGAACTCTGGCGGGAGCGCTGGCCCTGGGTGTGCTGGGCCCGCAGAGTATGGAGGCGTGGCGTGGCGCATTTGCCGGATTTCTGGCGCTGGGCGCGAGCGCGCATTGGGAGCCCGCCACGCTGGAGCCAACGCTGAGAGCCATGCGGCGCCTGGCGCTCGAAGAGTTGGGACCGGCGGCGATCGTGATGGCGCTGGTGGTTGTGGCCTCCCTGGGAGCGGGGATCGCCCAGACCGGCGGCGTCTCCGTGCACATGAGCGCTCTCGCATGGAAGCCGGAGCGCATCAATCCCGTTGCGAATATTAAGAATTTGTTCTCGCTGCGCGCTGCGGCCCGGCTCGCCAAGTCGCTCATCCCGGCCGCCTTTCTGGCAGTGTTTGCCGTGCAGCGCATCGCCCGGCAACTCACCATTCCACCCTTTTCGACGGAGCGGCTTGAGCTTCTGGGCCAGGACGTTTACGGATTGCTGCTGGCTGCGGCCTGGCTGCTCTTCGGCTGGTCGGCCATCGACTACATGGTGGAGTGGCAGAGTCGCGAGTCGCGGCTCAAGATGAGCCGCCAGGATCTGCGCGACGAGTACAAGGAGACCGAGGGCAGCCCGCAGATCCGCGGCCGCATTCGCAGCCTGCAGCGCCAGATGCGCCGCCGCCGCGTGAAGGCGGATGTAGGAAAAGCTGCCGTGGTCCTGACCAATCCCACGCATTATGCAGTGGCTCTCGGCTTTGATTTCGTGGCCATGGATGCGCCCAAGGTGCTGGCCAAGGGACGCAATCTTCTGGCGGAGGAAATCAAGGCCGAGGCGCGCTGGGCGGGTGTGCCCATTGTGGAGAATCCACCTCTCGCGCAATCGCTGTATCGCAACGTCGAATTAGGCCAGGCCATCCCTGTGGAGCTCTACGCCGCCGTGGCCGCGATTTTGGCCTATCTCTACCGCCAGCGTGTGGAGGCTGAATTGCGCGAGCGGAAGGCGCGGGAAGCCGCCGCGCGGCGCTCCGGCGCTCAGCGCTCATAGGTTTTGGAGGCAAGCATCGATGAGCACAGCAACTTTACCCGCGGGCGCGCTTCCGGCCCGGACTTCGATCTGGCACCGGCTACGCGACTACCTGTTGCCGATGGCGGCGATCAGCGTGGTGTTTGTCATGCTGGTGCCGGTGCCGGCCGCGGGTCTGGACTTTTTGCTGGCGCTCTCGATGGCGGCGTCAGTCATTGTCTTCCTCTCGGCCGTACAGATCCGCCGGGCCGTCGAGCTCTCGGTCTTTCCGACGCTGCTCTTGCTGCTCACCCTCTTCCGCCTTTCGCTCAACCTCGCTTCCAGCCGGCGCATTCTCTTGCACGGCCAGGAGGGAACCGCCGCGGCGGGCAAGGTGATCGAGGCCTTCGGGCAGTTCGTGGTGGGCGGCAATTATGTGGTCGGCTTCGTGCTGTTTCTGGCTCTGATCGCGATCCAGTTCCTCGTGGTTTCGCATGGCGCGGTGCGAACTGCCGAGGTCACGGCGCGCTTCACGCTCGATGCTCTTCCCGGCAAACAGATGGCCATTGACGCCGACATGAACGCGGGGCTGATTGACGAGGCCGAGGCACGTCGCCGACGTCAAGCGATCGCCCGCGAGGCCGAGTTCTACGGCGCCATGGACGGCGCGGCGCGCTTCAACCAGCGCGACTCTCTGGCGACGATCCTGATCACGGCCATCAACATCGTCGCCGGACTGCTGATCGGGACCCTGCAACAGGGCATTGAGTTGAGCGAAGCCGCGCGCACCTACACGGTGCTCACCGTGGGCGATGGTCTGGTGACGATCATTCCTTCACTGCTCGTTTCGGTCGCTGGCGGCATCACGTTGACCCGCGCCAACTCGGCGGGCATGCTGGGCACGGAAATCCGGCAACAGCTTCTGGGCCGCCCCGCAACGCTCTACATGGCGAGCGCGGTCTCTGCCTGCATGTGCCTGATTCCGGGATTGCCGAAGATCGCCTTTCTGGCTGTGGCAGGAGGCCTCTTTGTGGGTGGCAGGCGGCTGGCCGCGCAAGGCCCGCCAGTTGTGGCAGAGCCGGCAGCAGTTGAGAAAAAGAAGCTCGAAGGCGCGCAGATTTCGGAGCTCTCTTCGCTGCTGCGCCTCGAAGATCTGACGCTTGAGATCGGTTTCCAGCTGATTCCGCTGGTCGACGAGAAGCAGGGAGGGCAGTTGCTGACGCGGGTGCGCGCCCTGCGCCGCCACCTGTCTTCTGAGATGGGTTTCCTGGTTCCTCCAGTGCACATCTCCGACAACCTGCGCCTCAAGCCCCGCGAGTATGTGATCTCGCTGCGCGGCATTGAGATGGGCCGCTGGCAGACGGAGGGCCCGCACCTGTTGGCCGTCTCGGGAGAGCCGGGCCGCCGGCCGCTCACCGGCAAAGAAACACGGGAGCCAGCCTTTGGCGTGCCCGCGGTCTGGATCGCTCCCGCGCTCGAAGAGCAGGCGATTGCAGCCGGCTATTCGGTGGTGGATGCGGTCACCGTGATCACCACCCACCTCGGGGAACTGATCCGCCAGCATGCTGGAGAGCTGCTGGGCCGCGCCGAAATCAAACGCCTGCTCGATGCTCTCAACGACTCGCATCCCAAGCTGCTCGAAGAACTGGTGCCCAAGCTGCTGACTCTGGGCGAGGTGGCCCGGGTTCTGGAGCAGTTGCTGCGCGAGCGGGTTTCGATTCGCGATATGGGAACCGTTCTGGAGGCGCTGCTCGAGACCGCGCCCGTGAACAAGAGCCTCGTTGCTCTGGTCGAGGCCTCCCGTCAGGCGCTGGGGCGCAGACTGGTGCGTCCGCTGCTCGATAGCGAGGGCCAGTTGCCGGTTCTCCTGCTCGATCCCGCGCTTGAGGAGGAGATTCTTTCGGCCGTCGCCCCGGAGTCGGGCCAGCGCCTGCTTGCGGCGGCCGCACCCCAAGGAACCCCAATCGTTCGCCGCCTCACCGATTCTGTGAGATCCCTTATCGGCTCAGCCTCTTCTGCGGCACCGCCCGTGCTCCTTTGTCCGAGTCCGGCGCGTTTTCACGTCAAGCGCTGGCTGGAACCGGTGCTGCCGCGACTGGCCGTAGTGGCCGCCAGTGAGATTCCGCCGGAGATCCGGCTGCGCCCGGTGGGCGCCGTGCGCTGACGCCGGCAGTGAAGGAAAATCCAGTCGCAGAATTCGCGTAAGGGGGAAGGCAATGGGAGTCGAAGGAACGGCTGTAGTGAGTGACCCCAAACCCGCGCGCCGCGCCGCGGCAGCGGGCGGCTATCCTCCAGCGGGAATGCCGACGGCACTGACTGGCGAGCAGGAGCGCGTGCTGCTGGAGCATCTGCCGATCGTGCGCTTTCTCGCGCGCCGCATCCACGAGCGGCTGCCGCAGCACGTGGACATTGAGGACCTGGTTTCGGCAGGCGTGGTCGGGTTGATGGACGCCTTCGCCAAATTCGATCCCGAGAAGAAAGTGCAGTTCCGCAGCTACGCGCAGTTTCGCATCCGGGGCGCGATTCTCGACAGCTTGCGCACCCTCGACTGGAGTCCGCGCGAACTGCGCCGCAAGGGCCGCGCTGTCGAAGAGGCGATCCGCGTGCTGACGGCGCGCCTGGGCCGCGCGCCCGGCGAGGCCGAAGTTGCCGCTGAAATGGGGCTCGGTCTGGAGGATTATCAGCAGCTTCTGGGTGATCTAAAGGGGCTCGAAATCGGCACATTGCATGTCGAGCGCAACGAGAACTCCGGCGAAGAGGAGTTGGCCTATGTGCCGGGTCGCCCTGAGGAAGATCCGCTCTTCCGCTGCCTGCGCGGCGAACTCGAGGAGCGGCTGGGGGAGGCGATCGCCAATCTCCCGGACCGCGAGCGGCTGGTGATGACTCTCTACTACTACGAAGAGATGACCATGCGCGAGATCGGTCTGGCGCTGGGCGTGGTCGAGTCGCGGGTCTCGCAGGTACATGCTTCGGCGGTGGTGCATCTGCGTGCGGCCCTGCGCGACCTGGCGACGCATGGCGCCGGAGAACGGCTACCCCAGCGCAAACCGCCGCACAAGGCCTGATCGGGGCGGATCCAGATCATTCAATGAACGCTCGAAAGGGGCGCGAGATTGACGGAAAAAACACTGAAGCAGGATGAGATTGATGCTCTGTTCGAGGCCGCGCGCAGCAGCTCGCCCGAGTCGTCACGCCCCGAGGTGCGGACCCGCGTGGTGCCGTACGACTTCTCCTCCGCCGGACAGATCTCGACCGACCAGTTGCGTGCCATAAGCATGCTGAACGACCTGTTTGCCCGCAATCTCACCCACAACCTTTCGGCATGGCTCAGAACCCGCTTTCAGGTCAATCTGGTTTCGGCCGAACAGATTCAGTTCAATGAGTTTCTGCTCAGAATTCCCGAGATCAGCTACGTGGCATCGGTGCGCCTCGAGCCACTTGGCGCGCTCTCGGTGATGCAGCTGGATTTGGGGCTGGCACCGCCCATCATCGATCTGCTGCTGGGTGGCGACGGCAAAGACGGGCCGCTGCGCGAACTGACGGACATCGAAGAATCAATCCTGGGGAGCGTGGTGGAGATCATCTGCCGGGAACTGGCCATTGCCTGGCAGCCGGTCGGCCTCGGCTTCAGCTTCGAGCGCCGACAGATGCAGACCCAGGTGGGGCGCATTATCGCCGTCACCGAAAAGGCGCTCTGCCTGAGCTTTGAGATCCGCATGCCGCATAGCTCGGGACTGTTGAATCTGGCCTTTCCCGCGGTGGTGGCCAACACCATCCTGCGCCGGCTGACGACCGACTGGGGCAGGCGCTGCCGTCACACGGACGAAACGCGCGCGCAGATCGCGGCGGTGGCGCGGCGTATCCGTTTTGGCTGCACGTTGCAGCTGCCCACGGTGCGCCTGGCAGCGAACGTGCTCGAAGCTCTCCAGCCCGGCGATGTGCTGCGCCTCAATGCGGCCGCGAACACCCTCTCCGAGTGGCGCGTAGGCGGTTTGCTGCTTCTCGAAGCGCGGGCCATGCGTCTCGGCGTTCACCGCGCGGCGCGGGTCGAACGCGCGATCGCCGGAGGTGAGCAATGAAGACCTACTTCGAATGCTGGGCCGAGGTGGCCGCAGCACTCTTCTCGCAGGCCCTGGCCGGCGAGCCGGAACTGGCCGAGTCGCTGCCCAAACCGCTGGGCGTGGGCTCATTCGGATGGGCGGCCACGCTGGCCGGAGACGTGGAGGGCCGGTTTTCGGTGCTGCTCGACGGAGCGGTGCTCGAGACTCCGCTGGTGGGCGAAGGTGTGGACCAGAAGGCCGGCTGGAAAGAACTGGTGCGCGAGGCCGCCGACGCCGCGGCGGGAGAGCTGCTGGCGCGCACGGGCAAGAAGTGCCAGGTGACGAGCTTCGATGAGGTCGCGGAGGAGAGCCAGGTTTCGCATGCCTTTCAACTCCGCTGCGGTGACCGAACGTGGACGGTTCTGGTCCGGGACGAACTGCGCGCAATCGATGCCGGGGCGCGCGCTGAGGCCGCCACAAGTACCACGCCGGAAGCAGGCGTTAAGGAAACTCCGGGCGTTGGTCCAGAGTCCCCGAGCGCAGGGTTGACTCCCGGCCTCGAACTGCTGCTCGATGTCGAACTGGAAGCCTCGTTGCGCTTTGGCGCGCGAGAGATGCCGCTCGGCGAGATTCTCGATCTGGGGCCCGGAGATGTAGTGGAGCTCGATCGTCACGTGGCCGATCCCGTGGACCTGATTGTGGGCGACAAGATTGTGGCGCGCGGCGAGGTGGTGCTGGTCAACGGCAACTTCGGGCTGCGCGTGACGGAGGTAGCGGCGCCCAGGAAGCGCCTGGAGAGCGTGCGATGTCTCTTCTGAAGCGCCACGGGGCGCGGAGCGAGCGCAATGCCGGTGCGGAAAACGGGCTCGTGACCGCGCACGATGCGGCGACGCCTTCCGTTGGGCAGGCGTGGCCAGGTCAACTTCCGGCGGGGGAGAGGCCAGGGTTATTGCGTACTTGCGCCAATCCAAGATGCGGTTCGGGATGGCTTCGTCTGTGGCGCCGCCGCGAGACCCCGATTTTTGAGGGCGGCTGGTTCTGCTCTCCCGCATGCACGTTGGCGCAGGTGGAAGCAGCGCTCGGCCGCGAGATGGACGCGCGGGGCGCGGTACAGGAGAATTACCGCCATCGCATTCCTCTGGGTCTGGCCATGCTGGAGCAGGGTTGGATCACGCCCATCGCGCTGCGTACAGCGCTTGCCGCGCAGCGCACCGCGGGGAGTGGGAGGCTGGGCGAATGGTTGGTGCGGCAGAGGAGTTCGAGCGAGGAACTGGTGACACGGGCACTCGGCTTGCAGTGGGGTTGCCCGGTGTTGAACATGGAATTCCATACCCCCGAAGACCTTACCGCGCTCTTGCCGAGGCTTTTTATCGACGCCTTCGGCGCGTTGCCGCTGCGCGTGGCGGCAGGCAGGATTCTCTACCTTGGCTTTGAGGATCGCGTCGATCCCGCGCTGGCATTGGCTACCGAGCGCATGACCGGGTTGCATGTTGAAGCCAGCCTGGTGCGGGGCTCATTCTTTCGGCCCGCGCTCGCGCATGTCCTCGAGTCCAGGTTTCCGCCTGTCGAGCTCATCGAGGCGGCCACGGAGCGGGCATTGGCCTTGGCGCTGACCAAGATTCTCGAAGAAACGCACCCCGTGGACGCGCGCCTGGCGCGCATCCACGATTGCTTCTGGCTACGCATCTGGCGCCGGCGCCAGACCGGGCCGCTGCCGGACTCCGGCTCCATTCGCGACGTGATTGCTTCCACCGCCACGCACTAAGAGCGTTGCTGCTCAGGGCCCGCGGTGAATGCGCGAGACATCGGGAGGCTCGGGTTGAAGCGAGGGAATCTGGGGCTCATGGTTAGGAGCCGCGCGCCGATAGGCAAAGAAGGGGGCGTGGGCATGAGCGAGATTCGAGCTCTGATTGTTGACGACTCGTCGGTGATGCGCAAGATTGTAGAACGGGCGCTGCGCCAGGCCGGCCTGGATACGCTGGTGGTGCATGAGGCTGGCTCGGGCGCCGAGGGGCTGGAAGTATTGAAGTGCAAGTCTGTGGACCTGATCCTTTCCGACATCAATATGCCGACGATGGACGGCCTGGAGTTTCTGCGCCAGATCCGCGCCCAGAATCTGGCTCAGGACGTTCCCGTGGTGATGATCACGACCGAATCGAGTGAGGAACATGTCAAGCAAGCGATTCAGGCCGGAGCGCGGGGATACATCCGCAAGCCATTCACAGCCGAGCAGGTGAAAGAGCGGGTGTTGCCGCTGGTGAGGGCAGCCTGACGAGGAGGTACGCGTGTTGTTGAACGGAGTGCGTACCGCTGCCATAGCAGGGCGTGCGGGAGCTGCAGTTCATTATGGCGCCGGGCAAGGCGGCGCAGACGAAAGGGAGCAGAGGATGGCGGTATCGTTGCGCGAATCCGTCGAGCGGGTCTCCGATCCGCAGAACCTGGATGCCAGCGTGGAGGAGGTTTTCCAGCTGATGCTCGCGATCGAATGCAGGCACGAGGCCGGCCTGATTGTTGCGGACAGTGAATCGGTCACCGCCGTCGTTGGCTTTGGCGGCTTGTTGAGCGGCGCCTGCGTTTTTCGTGCGGGAGCCCGGACGGCCATGAAAATTGCCGCTCAGATGACAGGCATGGAGTTCGATGCCATCGACAACACGGTGAAGGACGGCATCGGCGAGATCTGCAATATGCTGGCAGGGGCATGGAAGGGCAAGGTGCCTGAACTGGCGGCCAACTGCGGCCTGTCAGTTCCCGCGGTCATTACGGGCCGGGACTACAACCTGCACGTACAGGCCCCGGAGTTTCAGTTGCATCATGGCTATCGCTTCGGCGAAGAGATCTTTGAGGTCACCATCGTCTGCGACGGCCTGCAGTAAGACAGGGAGCAGGGAGTAGCCAGCCGAGTGAAGGAGTGAAACCAGTGAACGAGTGAAGCACCGGCAGCGCAACATTCACTCCCTTCACTTCATTCACTCGCTCCCTAGTTTCCTTCCTGCTTCCGATTGCCTTGAATTTGCTAATCTCCCCATCCTCTTTTTGGTCCTCCTTCTGCAGGAGTTCTCCGTGTACCTCCACGAGGAGTACTCCGGATGGACAGTGGCTACTATGCGGCAATGACCGGGCTGGTGGCGCGCACGCAGGCTCTGGATACGGCGGCGGCCAATTTGGCCAACGCGCAAACGCCGGGGTACCGTGCGGAGCGCGAGTTCTTCCGTTCCGCGCTGCTGGGGCCCGATGCTGCCGACTCGCAGCTGGGAGCGACCGTGAACAACTACGGTCTGCTGGGCGGCGACCGGCTGAGCATGGCTCAGGGCGCGTTTGAGCCCACGGGCAATCCTCTCGATCTGGCGATTGAAGGTCAGGGATTCTTCATGGTGCAGACGCCGAATGGGCCGCGCTACACGCGCGATGGCAGCTTCCACCGCGCGCAGAACGGCCGACTGGTCACGCAGGCTGGCGAGCCGGTGCTCTCCGCAGTGGGCCAGCCGATTCTCATTCCGCCGGGCGAGGTCGCGGTGGGCGCCGACGGTGCAGTTTCGGTGGCTGGCGGGGTCGTGGCGCAAGTAGGCGTCTTTGTGTTTCCCGATGGTACTGAGCTAACGCCGGAGGGCGCCAACCGTTACGTGGCGCCGCAGAGCGCCACGGCCACCAGTGCGAGGGACGCATCAATCCACCAGGGCGCCCTCGAGGCCGCCAATCAGGATGTAGTGGAGGGTTCGCTCGATCTGGTGATGATGCAGCGCCAGGCGGAGATGATGCAGCGCGCATTGACGGTGTTTCACACGGAGTTCAACAAGTTTGCTACAGAAGACCTGCCGAAGGTCTAGTCCGAGACGAGGAAGAAAATGATTCGAGCTTTGTACACCGCCGCCAGCGGCATGAGCGCACAGCAAATGAACCTCGACACCATTGCTAACAACCTGGCCAACTCATCGACTACAGGTTTTCGCCAGTTGCGCCTGCAGTTTCAGGATATGGTGTATCAGAACATGGTGACCCCGGGTGCAGCCCAAAGCCAGAACACGGTGTCTGCGGGATTGCAAATTGGTTTGGGCACCCGGCCGGCGGCGACCGAGGTCATCAATACGCAGGGAGAGCTGAACGAGACCGACAATCCACTCGACGTCGCCATCCAGGGCGCCGGCTTCTTCCAGGTACAGCGACCGGACGGCACCATCGCCTACACCCGCGCCGGCCAATTTCACCTGAACAATCAGGGCACGATTGTGACCACGGACGGCGATCCTCTGATTCCCACCATCACCATTCCTTCGAATGCCACGGCTGTCACCATCACGCAATACGGAGTGGTGAACGCGACGCTTGCTGGCCAACAGAACCCCTCGCAGCTGGGACAGATTCAGCTGGCCACCTTTCCCAACCCGGGAGGCCTTGAAAGCATGGGCAACAACCTGCTCACGGCCACGCTGAGTTCCGGTGATCCCGTCCTGGGAAATCCCGGCGGCACCGAAGGCCTGGGCACACTGCAGCAGGGATATCTCGAGAATTCGAACGTGGATGTCGTGACCGAGTTTGTCCAGATGGTGCTGGCGCAGCGGGCCTACGAGTCGAATTCGAAGGTGATCAAGGCGGCCGACGATATGTATTCGCAGGTCAATAACATGACGCACTGATGTTGGTGTGCCGCTTGAAGTGGGCTTCGGGCGTGGGGCAGGAGAGTGGGGCTGAGGAAGATGAGCACGAAACGAGGACCGGGAGTGATCGCGGGAAGTGGATGGCTGGCGGTGATGCTGGTCGCTGGCGCGTGCGCGCAGACGTCGGGCAATGCAATGGCCCCGCTCGATTCCAAGGGTGAAGTCTTGCGGCAGATTGAGGATCCCTCGACCGGCGACCTCTGGCTGCTGTTTCGCGATGCGAATCGCCCCGGCGGACCGGGACGGCTGTTGCTTGCCCGGCAACGGAGCAGTGGCCAGAGGGCGGCATTCGGTGGACCCGCGCAACCTTCGACTGCCGGAGAGCGCCTCGTGGTCCGCGCCGGAGATTCACTGTTGGTGGAAGAGCACACGGCGATGGTCGATACGCGGCTGGAGGCTGTGGCGTTGGAATCGGCAGCGAAGGGCGCACGCTTCAAGGCGCGATTGAAGATTGGGGGCAAGGTGGTGTGCGCGATAGCCATTTCGCCCGGGCGCGCCGGCTTCGCGCCGGAGAGCGAGGTTGCGCCATGAGAGCAGACTTGAGACAAGGTATGGTTGCCGCGGTCTTGCTCTGTGCCTTGCTGACACCCACCGCGGGTGCGGCCGACAAGAAGCAAAATACTGACGCCGCAGCCGGCAAGGCGACGCCTCCTGAAGAAGCCTTGCGCATCTACATCGCCAAGGTGCGCGCGCAACAGGCGGCCGAAGTGCGAACCCCGGGATCGATCTGGAGCGCGCAGGGACAGCTGGTGCGGCTGGGCACGGACGTCAAAGCCTTCCGCGTCCACGACGTGGTGATGATTGTGGTCAGCGAAAGCCTGACGGCCTCGACCGACGGGCAGGTGAAGAATGCGCGTGCCTCCAGCGCAAACTCGAGCATCACTTCGCTCTTCGGTGCGCTCAAGACCTCGAACAATTTGCAGAACCTGCTCAACGCCAGCGCCGCTTCCGGATTGACGGCGCAGGGGCAGAGCACCACCGACTCCAGCCTGAGCACCACTTTTGGCGCTGAGGTGGTAGATGTGCTGCCCAACGGGATGCTGGTGGTGCAGGCGACAAGGCAGCTGACCTTCTCGCAGCAGACGCAATTGATTACGCTGCGCGGCCTGGTGCGCCCGGAGGACGTGAGCAATCAGAATCAGGTGTTATCTACGGCCATGACCGATCTCGAACTGGAAGTGACGGGCAAGGGAATTGTGAACGACTCCACGTACCGGCAGAATCCGCTGGTGCGCTTTCTCGAAAAACTGTTGGTGTTCTGACGTAGGCATCGCAAACGGGGACCGGCGGTCGCAGATACAGGCGCCGCGTAGCGGACGAGGACAGGGCATAGCAGACGAAGGCGGGGCATAGCGGGCGAGGGCGGGAAGATGCGGGAATACGAAGCTGAAGAACCGATCGACAATGGTTCGCTCACGGAGGAGAGAACGATCGCACGGCGCGCTGCCCAGACGAGGGCGAGAGCAAGTGCGGAACGTGCCTTCTGGTGGTGGATGGCGCTGGCCGCGGCCTGGCTTGTCTCTATCGCTTTGGTGCAGCCGCAGGAAGCGGAGCGCCGCTCGCGTATCAAGGATGTTGCGACCATCGAAGGGATTCGCGACAACCAGCTGGTGGGCTACGGGCTAGTGGTCGGACTGAAGGGCACAGGAGACAGCTCGCAGACGGTTTTTCCCGCGCAGACTCTGGTCTCTGCCTTGCAACGCATGGGCGTCACCGTGCCGCAAAGCGGTTCGCAGAGCGCCAGCAACATGCAGGTCAAGAACATGGCGGCGGTCTTCGTCGTGGCTACGCTTCCGCCCTTCAGCCGCCCCGGCTACAAGGTGGACCTCACGGTCTCGTCCGCCGGCGACGCGCGTTCTCTCGAGGGCGGCATTCTGCTGATGACGCCGCTGTACGGGGTCGACGGGCAGATCTACGCCCAGGCGCAAGGAGCTCTGGTGCTGGGCGGATACACAGCGACGGGTGGCGGCAACTCCAAGCAAGTGAATCATCCCACCACGGCGCGCATTCCCGGGGGCGCGTCGGTGGAGCGGACGGTGTCCTTCGATCTTTCCGAAATGCACACAGTGAGCATTGTGCTGAATGACGCCGATTTTCACACTGCCGAAGGCATGGCGGCGGCCATCGATCAAGAACTGGGCACGGCGCGCGCCCGTGCCATCGACAGCCGGCGCGTGGAGATCGCTCTCGAGCCGAAAGAAGACGCCGCGGCACTGCTCGACAAAGTCGAGCAAGTGGAGATCAGCGTTTATCCGCGGGCGCGCGTGGTGGTGAACGAACGCACGGGAACCGTGGTGATCGGCGGTACGGTGCGTCTGCAGCCGGTTTCGATCCTGCACGGCGGGCTCATTGTGAACGTGATCTCCCATATCGAGGTCTCGCAGCCAGGCGCGCTATCTTCAGGAACCACACAGGTGATCGAGCAGACCACGGTGCAGGCACAGGACAAGCCGGTGAATGAAATCAATCTCAAAGAAGGCGCAACCGTCGAGGATTTGGTCCAGCAATTGCAACGTACCGGAGCAGGAGCGCGCGATGTGATTTCGATCCTGCAGGCCATGAAGGAAGCGGGTGCTTTGGAAGCGGATCTCGAGGTGCTGTAGAGGCAGGGAGCAAGAGAGCAAGGGAGCAAGGGAGCAAGGCAAACGGGAGCGGGAGATGCTGGCAACTCTGAATGGCGTGAATGCGGCTACGGGACAGGGCGAAAAGAGCGATGCCGCACCCTCGCCGCGGCTGGCGCGCGCGGCGCACGAGTTTGAGGGGCAGATGATGCAAGCAATTGTTGAAGCCGATGACAAATGGCGATGCGCTGACCGGCGCCGACGAGGATGACCGACTCAGGCGCGGGATCGGGTGGAGCGCTGGGCGAGTTTGCCTCCGAAGCCCTGGGCCAGGCGCTGAGCGAACGCGGCGGCTTTGGCATTGCCAATCGGATTATCCAAGAACTTTCCCATACAGGTAACCAGGACGGAAACGGGAAAGTAACCAGAAATCTGCACCAAGAGCACGGGATGAGAACTCCTAAATGACTAGAGTGATTAGGAGATTCTGACGATAGACCCAGCAAGGAGTCACGTACTATGGACATTCGGAGTAGCCTGGACGGATTGAGGTCGCTTTTGGGAGCTGAACCCCACGGCGCCTTCGACGTCCCAGGGCAAAGGCAGCACTTCGGCGGCGCGGGAGCAGTTTCGATAGCGACCGGGCGACCTTCACGAGCGCGGCGAACGAAGTTTCGCAGACGGCTTCGGGCGACGAGTGTTCGCGCCGACAAAGTGGCTGCGGTGCAGGCGGCTCTGGCTGCCGGAACCTATAACGTTCCGGCTTCGGCGGTGGCCTCCCGGGTGATCGATTCGATGCTGACTGTCCGGGCAGGCTGCAGGCCTGTCGTAGAAGGATAGGGAAGCTGGCGATGCAGGAGCCTGAGGCGCGTCCGGCGAATCCGGAGCTGAAAGAACTCGTGGTGGAGGCATCGCAGCGCGCTGGCGCGTCTGGACGCGGCGCGGCTCGAGGAGCTTGCGCTCTCGTGCCAGGCGCTTACCCGGGCAGCTCAATCCCGGAAGACGCAAGAGAGCGGAAGCTCCTGGCGCGGCAGGCGCGGGAGGCTGAGGCCGACATGGCGGTCTTTGCCCGGGTGCTGGAGGCGACGCGCGCCAATCTGAACGTGATGAACCGGCTGCGCGAGTTGCGAGCGGGGCGGGTGGAGTATAGCGAGCGGCAGGCACGCGGCGGTGCTGGTGCGGAGGAGCGGCATGGGGACGATTAACTCCGCACTGAGCATGACCACGGGAGCCCTCGACGCCGACCAGGCGGCTCTGAGCGTCGTGGCCAACAATGTGGCCAACGCTAATACGGCCGGGTACACCGTGGAAACGCCCGACTGGCAGGAAAATCGCCGATCAACGTAGGTGGAATTCAGGTAGGCGACGGCGTCACGGAGACCGGCGCCACGTCGCAACGCGACCGGGTGCTGGAGGAGCGGCTCGACCAGCAACAGCAACTGGCCTCTGCTTCGAGCACGCGCCTTACGGCGCTGAACAGCATGCAGGCGCTGTTTACGCCGGATTCCGGTTCGTCGAGCTCCGACGGCTGGCGACATTGGCAGCGACATTACGAGCTTCTTCGACTCCTTTTCCTCGCTCGAGAGCGACCCCACCGACAATGCACTGCGCGAACAAGTGCTTTCCTCGGCGTCGACGCTAGCCGGTGATATTTCAAGCGCAGCAAACAGCCTGAATGCGCAAAGCGCCGCGCTCGATCAGGAGGCATCGGGAGTGGTGAACCAGGTGAACTCGCTGACCGGCGCCATCGCGCAGCTAAATCTCCAGATTCAATCCACTTCACCGGACGCCGATGCGGGCACCCTCGAAGACCAGCGGCAGCAGGACCTGAGCCAGCTCTCGCAGTTGATTGGCATCAACCAGGTGATCACGGAGAACAACGGCCTTTCCATCACGACGACCTCGGGCCAGTTGCTGGTCTCAGAAGGGCAGAACTTCCAGTTGTCCACAGGAACCGTGAATGGCGTCACGGACTTCTTTCTCGGCGGCGCCGATATTACCTCACAGCTTGCTGCGGGCGGCGGGCAGTTGGGCGGCTACCTGACGGCGCGCGATCGTGGACATTCCCGGCGCGCTCAGTTCGCTCGATCAACTGGCATACAGCATTTCGACCTCGGTGAACGCAAAAAACAACACGGGCACGGATCTCGACGGCGTGACGGGGACGGTCGCCAATCCCCTTTACATCTTCAATGAGCCCGCCACAGTGGCCGGCAGCGCGGTCAATATGAGCGTCATCATGACCGATCCCAATCAGATCGCGGCGGCGGGCCTGGGAAGCGGAACCGGAGACAATTCCAATGCCGTAACCATGGCGAGCCTGGCTGGCCAGACGATCGTGAACGGACAGACGCCGATCAACTACTACTCGAACTTTGTTTCCACGCTCGGCGCGACGGTTTCCGCGGTGCAGACGGAGAACACTGCCCAGAATGCCTCCGTGACGCAATTGCAGACGCAGAACAATGCGCTCTCAAGCGTGAATCTGAACGATGAAGCGGCGGCGATGTCGACACTGGAGAGCAGCTACCAGGCGGCATCGCAGGTCTTCACGCTGCTGAACACCATCATGGCCTCGGCGCTGAACCTGGGCCTGGAAACGACGGTGTCGTAAAGGCAGTCTCTAGCTGCTAGCTTGCGGTTCCTAGCTTGACCGTGCAGGGGCAAAGTTTACGACCATACTTCGAACGCGTAGGAACCGGAGGCAACAGCTGGCGGCTAGAAGCTAGGAGCTTGTAAAATGCGGGTCGATCCTTCGTACATCACGAACCTGGTGGGTTCGCTCGATCAGGCGCAGTCCAACGAGCAGCAATTGAGCTCGGAGCTGTCGAGCGGCGTAAGCATCACTTCGCTAAGCCAGAATCCGGTGGGCGCGGGCCAGAATGTTCTGCTGCTGAACCAGATTCAGCAGGACGACTCGTTTACCGCAGAGCTCGAATCTGGTTACGGGCCAGTTGCAGGTGGCCGATTCAGCGCTGGGCAGCGTGGTAAGCGAGTTGACGCAGGCGATCTCACTGGCGACCAGCGCCAACAATGGCACCATGAACGCGAGCGACGTGAAATCGATTGGCAGTCAGATTTCGGGCATTCTCGACGAGGTGCAGTCGCTGGCCAATACCAGCTATCAGGGTCAATATATTTTTGCCGGCGGGCAAACAGGCACGGCGCCGTTCTCGACATCGACTGCCTCTTCGCCTGGGGTTACTTCGTACGGCGGCGATGAAGACGTGAATTATCTCGAGCTGCCGAACGGGCAGAAGATTCAGCTCAATGTTCCCGGAGACCAGGTGTTTCTGGGCGGCGGCGCGAATAGCGTTTTTGGCGCGCTCAATGCGTTGGTTGCCGACTATTCGTCCGGCACGGTGAACACTACGCAGGCGGTGAGCGACACGGAAGCCTTGGGAACGGCCTTGAACTACGTTTCGCAGCAGCGCGTGACCGTCGATAGTTCGATTACGCAGCTCAGCGCGGCGTCGAGCGCGGTGACGAATGAGAAGACACAGCTGACGACGGCGCAGACCGATCTGATGCAGGCCGATATTCCTACGGTATCCACGCAACTTTCCCTGGCGGAGACGCAGCAGACGGCGCTGGAAGATGTCATCGCGCAGCTCGAATCCACTTCCAACAACCTTTTTGCCAAGTTGCAGCCCTAAATCGCGCCCACGCCCGATTCTCTATACTGAATGCAAGAGGGCATCTCTTGTTCGCAGCAGTGCGATTTCTGTGGAATGCGACGCGCGGGCATCGCTTTGCGCCATGGCGCAGCCCCTATTTGCGCTGGCGCGTCGAGACCTATTCCGGCCGGCGTGCCGAATCGTTGACCGCCAAGAGCATTCTTGGTTTTGTTTGGGCTACGCGCGGAGAACTCCTGCGCTTTCTGGTCTGGACGGGCGAGCTGCAGCGCGAAGCACGTAAGCGGGTATAAAAGGAAGTGTCCCCAATCCTCGAGAGCTGGAGTTGTTTTTCCGCGTGAGATTCCCCCACTTCAAAGAGCCACTTCTCGCAGCCGCATTGTTTGTTGTTTTGGGCGGCGCGGTTTGTGCGCAGCAACTTCCTCCTGCCGAACCACCGCAGCCCATGCCGCCACCCCAAGGCGAGTCCGCGAACTTGCGCGTGACAACCACCGAAGTGCTGGTGCCGACGCTTGTGGAGAAGCGCGGCGGCGGCATTCTTTATGGTCTGAAGGCGGGCGATTTCGTTCTTGAAGATAACGGCGTGCCGCAAAAGATCCGCGTGCAGGAGGAGATGGACACGGCGCCCGTGGCGCTGGTTGTCGCCGTGGAGCAGGGTGGCGCCAGCGTGCTGGAGTTCGACAAGCTCGCCAAGATGGGCCCGCTGCTCGATGTGTTCCTCACCGATCCGCGGAGCCGGGCAGCGCTGGTGGGCTTCGATTCCGAGCCGGAGTTGCTTGAGGACTACACGCACGACGGCGATCGGATCAATTGCTGATCTCGAGCGACTGCAGCCCGGCGATGGTGGGGCGGCAATTCTGGACACCGTG
The DNA here is from genome assembly GCA_963713675.1 of uncultured Acidobacteriota bacterium. Lineage (GTDB taxonomy): Bacteria > Acidobacteriota > Terriglobia > Terriglobales > Acidobacteriaceae > Telmatobacter. The sequence goes on along the minus strand of CAVQMV010000029.1, from coordinate 750,365 downwards.
AACTACGCGGTGGCGCTGCTGGAGACGCAGCCCAAGGATTTTCGCCGCGTGCTTTTGCTGATCAGCGAAGAGCGTGATCACGGCAGCAAACACACCAAGCCGGCGCAACTGATTCAAAGAATTGGCGAGTCTGACGTGCTGGTGTTGAGCGTTTCGTTTTCGCCGGCGCTGGCCGAGTTGGGCCACGACGTGAAGGACTCCTCGCCCGACCAGGCCACGATGAACATGGTTTCGGCGCTGGTGATGGCGATCAAGGCGTTCAAGAAGAATGTCGCCAAGGAAGTGGCCGAAGAGAGCGGTGGCGAGTACACAACCTTTATTGGTGACAAGCGCTTTGAAGCACGCGTGATGACTGCAGCGAAGGACGCGCGCAACCGCTATCTGATTACCTTCAGACCCACCGATCTGACTCCCGGGCTGCACACGATCCGCGTGCGCACGACTCAGGATTACGGAGCGCGGATTGTGGCACGCGCAAATTACTGGCTGGCGGCACCGTAAATCCGTCCCCCCCACGGCGCGCGATAGGGCCGGGAGAGCAGTTCACTTGCGCCGGCATCGTCAATGATCTTTTCGCTGTTCACATCCCAGTGAATCTTGCGGCCGACAAGCATGGAAATAAGGCCGAGGTGGCCAGGAATAGCCGAGTGATGCGCGACCTGAGCCGGCGCTATAGTCGGCTTACGCGACTGAACGCAATCAATAAAGTTGGCCCAGTGGTCGTTCGAGAGATAGAGGGGATTCTTGCGCTGCGATTCGGGGACGGAATCCCATTTGTTCCATTCGGGATTCGAGGAATCGAAGCCGCCGCGATCGACCCAGACCCAGCCATCGGTGCCGATCCACTTGGTGCCCATGTTGATGGCGGGGGAGCCGCCAGCAATTGTGAGCTTGACGTCGTTGGCGTAGCCGGTGACTTCTTTCCTATAGAGACAGTTGATGGTGTATTTCGTGGCGGAGTTCCAAATGGCGGCCTTTTCGGGGAACTCGCCGAATCCTTCGACCTCTGAGGGGCCGGAGAGATCGAAGCCGAGACCCCAATGGGCGATGTCGCCATGATGGCCGATCCAGTCGAGAAGCTGGCCCCCGCCCGTGTTGTAATTCCAGCGCCAGTTCTGGTAAACGCGCACATCGATGTAGGGTTCCATTCTTGCTGGCCCAATCCAACGCTCGTAATCGAGGGAAGCGGGAGGATCGGTGACGGCAAGTTTCCATGCAGGCGAGCCGGGAAGAACGGTGGCAGGGTCGACCGGCTTGTCGGAAATCGATGCCAATCGCGCTTGAAAAGCAGGAATCGTGTGCGGGAAATCGTGATGACCGCCAGGCAGACCGACTTCAACGTGCGTGACGTTGCCGATGAGGCCGCTATGGACGATCTCGGCGGCTTTGCGGAAGTTCGGAAGAGAACGCTGCCAGGAGCCGGTTTGCCAAATGAGGTTGTTCTTTTCGACGGCGCGGACGATAGCCTGTTGCTCGGCTATGGTGTGCGCGAGGGGCTTTTCGCCCCAAATGTCTTTTTTTTGCGCTGCGGCCTCAACCGCGATGATGGAGTGCCAGTGGTCGGGAACAGCAATCATCACCGCATCGATATCGGAACGCGCCAGAAGCTCGCGAAAATCGCGATACGACGCGCAGTCCTTATTGCCGTATTGGCCGTTGATGGTATCGAGGGCAGCCTGAAGATGATTAGTTTCGATGTCGCATGCAGCGACGACCTGACAGTTGGGCAGCTTGAGAAAGGCTTTGGTGTTGTTCGGGCCCTGCATGCCCCAGCCAATCACGCCGACGGTGACGCGATTGGAAGCAGGAACGCGCGCGGCGCGAAGGTGCGGACTGTACACGACGGCGATAGAAGCTCCAGCCGAAGCCAGAAAATGGCGGCGCGTGAAGGAAGAGGAACGGGACGATCCAAATGCCGTATCGGTCATGGTTTTCTCCAGAAGCACCCAAGCAGCTGCCGGAACCCAAGGTCACAATTCGCAGGGCGCCAGCCGAGAAGAAAGGCGGGGACAGTCTAGCACGTGCATTATCACGAGGATAGAAGATTCGCGGACCCCTGTTCGCTCTTTGGTTCCAGACACCGCGCGTGTTCCCCCAAGGCGAGCGTTCATGTTAATCTTTGAGTAGACACTGAAGAGTGGACACGAGAGAAAACAGAGGAGTAATTCACGCCGTGCTGGCGACTCAAAAAAAGACTGACCTAATCAAGCGCTTCCGCACCCACGAGACGGACACCGGATCGCCGGAAGTTCAAATCGCGATTCTGAGCGAGCGGATTGGCGAACTGACCGAGCATTTCAAGACCCACAAAAAGGATCACGCTTCCCGGCGTGGGTTATTGATGCTGGTCAGCAAGCGCCGTCGCCTGCTGGACTACCTGAAGACGCACGATTCCGATCGCTATCGCGATGTTATCGGCAAACTCGGGATCCGCAAGTAATCAGAAAGCTCACTTTGAACCGGAAGCAACCAGACCGGACAATGGTCCCGGCCCCCATCCGATACGGAACACCGGACCAAATCGCGGCCGGCGGCACTGCATGCAGTGCCCGGCCTTGCGCATCGGTGTCTCGTACGCGCGCATCGCGCGATTCCCACACAAGTTTCCCAAGCGAAAAAATGAAACGAGGACTCTATGTCTACGAAGCATGAAGTAGCCGTCGAGCTTGCAGGCGGCAAGCGTCTGGTCTTTGAGACCGGCCGCATGGCTAAGCAAGCCTCCGGTGCAGCAGTGGTGACCACGGGCGAAACCGTGGTTTTGGCCACCGCTGTCGCCTCTCCCGATCCCCGGGAGGGAATCGATTTCTTCCCCCTCACGGTGGATTATCGTGAGTACACCTACGCCGGCGGGCGCATTCCCGGCGGCTTTATCAAGCGCGAAGGCCGTCCCAGCGAAAAAGAGATTTTGACCTGCCGCCAGATTGATCGGCCTCTGCGCCCGTTGTTCCCGGATGGGTTTCGCAACGAAACGCAACTGATTGTGCTGGTGCTCTCCGCGGATAAGGAAAACGATCCAGACGTGGTTGGAATCAACGGCGCAGCCGCTGCTGTGGCGCTTTCTGACATTCCGTTTGGCGCCACGGTTGGCGCCGTGCGCGTAGGCCGTGTGAATGGCGAGTTTGTGGTGAACCCCACCTACGCCGAGCGCAAGGAGACCACGATGAACATCATGGTGGTCGGCCACAAAGACGGCATCGTGATGATCGAGTCGGGCGCGAAAGAGGAGACCGAAGAGGTGATCCTCGCGGCGATCGAGTTTGCACACGGGGAGATCAAGAAGATCGTTGCCGCGATCGATGAGCTGGTGGCCAAGGCCGGCAAAGCCAAGAGAAAGTTTACGGCGCCGGAGTTCGACGAAGCGTACTACGGAGAGCTCATGGCCAAGGTCGGTGACCGGCTGAAAAATGCTCTGGACACCAAGGCGCACGACAAAACCGAGAGCTACGCGCTGGTCAAGCAGATCAAGGATGAGCTGGCCGCTGAATTGCCGGCGGATGACCCCGCAGCCAAGAAAAGGCTGTCGCATTATTACGAACTGATGCGCGAGCGGATCTTCCGGGAGCAAGTGACGAAGGACCGCATCCGGCCCGACCGGCGCGCATTCGACGAGATTCGGCCGATCAGCATCGAGACCGGCGTGCTGCCACGGACGCACGGATCGGCGCTGTTTACGCGCGGCGAGACGCAGGCGCTGGTAACGGCCACATTGGGCACCGCGGATGACGGGCAAAGGCTGGAGAGCTACGAAGGCGAGCAGCGGAAGAACTTTATGATGCACTACAACTTTCCACCGTTCAGCGTGGGCGAAACCGGCCGCATGACGGGCGTGGGACGGCGCGAAGTGGGCCACGGAGCTTTGGCGGAGCGCGCGATCAGCGCCGTGCTGCCCAGCGCCGATGAGTCACCGTACTCGATCCGCATCGTCAGCGACATTCTGGAGTCGAACGGATCGTCTTCGATGGCTTCGGTGTGCGGAGCCAGCCTGGCACTGTTCGATTCAGGCATTGCGCTGAAAGGCGCGGTTGCCGGAGTCGCGATGGGGTTGGTGAAGGAGGGCGACGATTACGCCATTCTCACTGATATTGCCGGCGCGGAAGACCACTACGGCGATATGGACTTCAAGGTGGCCGGAACGCGCAAGGGAATCACCGCGCTGCAGATGGACATCAAGATCGGCGGCCTGACCCGCGAAATCCTGCAGCAAGCGATGGAGCAGGCGCGCCGTGGGCGGCTCTTCCTCCTGGACAAAATGGATGCGGCACTTGACGGCCCGCGCGTGGAGCGTTCGAAGTATGCACCGCGCATCGAGACCGTGATGATTCCCACGGACAAGATCCGCGATCTGATCGGCAAGGGCGGCGCAACCATTCGCGGCATTGTCGAGCAGACGGGCGCCAAGATCGATGTGGACGACACCGGTAAGGTGAGCGTGGCGTCGAGCGATGCCGAGGGCCTGAGGAAAGCACTGGCAATTATCAGTAACCTGACTGCGGTTCCCGAGATCGGCAAGACGTACCTGGGCAAGGTGGTTCGCCTCGCCGAGTTCGGCGCGTTCGTCGAGCTCTTCCCGGGCACCGACGGGTTGCTGCATATCTCCGAGATTGCGGAACATCGCGTAAAAGAGGTCAAGGACGAACTGCGCGAAGGCGATCAGGTGATGGTGAAGGTTCTCGCCATCGAAGGCAACCGCATCAAGCTCAGCCGCAAGGCGCTGATCAAGGAACAGAAGGCCAGGCTCGCACAGTCGGCCCCAGTCGAAAGCGAGGACTCGGATGCAGCTCCGGCTCTGGCGCCTGCGCCGGTGGCTCAAGCCCGTCCGCGCCACGAATTCGACGAACGCCAGCCGAGCTCGAATCAGAGCACCATTCTGATCGAGGGCGGTGACGACTTCGACGGAGATGGCGCCGCAGTGGAGTTTGACGAGGAGAACGAGCCGAACTTCAATCGCGTGGAAGGCGCGCCCGTTGCCGCCGGCCAGCAGGCTGGTGGAGCAGGACGGCCAGCAGGGCCAGGCGGCGCAAGCCGTCGTCGCCGTCGTCGCGGGGGACGTGGTCCGGGCAGCAGATAGGGATGAACTAACACAGCTGTAAATCAAGAAGGGCCCGGACGCTTTGTCCGGGCCCTTTTGCATTTGCCAGCAACGCTTTGTTTCTAATCAGCGAGCTGCAGGTCGGGATCCGAGTCAGGCGACTGAAAGGGGTCAGACAGAAGCGGCGCTGGCGCAATGCGATCTTCGCGGTTCCTGGCACCGCGTTTGCTGGCGTACATGCGCAGGTCGGCGGAGATGCACAGGGATTCGGCATCGCCTGCATCATCGGGAAAAATCGCGATACCCACGCTGGCGCCAATATGCACTGTATTTCCTTCGAGGCGGATGGGGTGTTCGAGAAGTTGCGTCAGCGTTCGGGCCACGCTTATCGCGTCGGCGCGATTCATAGGCTCTTCCAGCACCACCGAAAACTCATCGCCGCCGGTGCGGGCCACGGTATCGGTGCGCCGAACTCTACCCACGAAAAGCCGGCCTACATGCTTGAGCAACTCGTCGCCGATATGATGTCCCACGGTGTCGTTGACTTGCTTAAAGCGGTCCAGATCGATTAGCAGGAGGGCTGCTTGCGAGCCCGTGCGCCGCGCGCGCTCGAGGGTATTCGCCAGTCGATCCTGAAAGAGTCTCCGGTTGGGCAGGCCTGTGAGCTCGTCATGCAGGGCGAGATATTTGTTGTGCTCGATCTGGTCCTCGAGGAGGATCAAAATCATGCCCACGGCAACCACGTACTTGGGCAGGTTCCAAACCTCACTCTCAAGACGGAAGCCAGGGAAGAACGTGCCCAGGAACGGGGCAACCGTAAAGACGTTCGCCCAAGCCATGAATCCCAGAACGGTGATGAAAGCCCCCGCCGTGGCGCGCCGATAGGCATACCAAAAATGAATGCAGCATCCAAGGTAGACCGTGAAGAAAACCGCATTCAAAGCCAGGTCAAGGCCATTACCGGGTCGATTCTGCACCATCAGAAGAAAAACTGAAAGAGACACGTAGATAAGCACCAATCCCCAGCGAAGCGGATGGTTGAACTTGCGTATGTTCAGGAGCAAAATCAGGATCGGCAGGGCGCCAAACAGAATGGCAGCCGGCGTCAAGAGCCAATGGCCTGCTGGGGCAATGGAAGCGACGACGATGTAGAGCGTGTTCGTCGTCAGGATCACAATGAGCATCCATTGGCTCGACGTGCGGTTGCGATAGGGAACGGCTGCCCACATGAAAAGGGCGCCCGCCCACGCAAGTGCTGCTGAACCGAGAATCGCAGCTGCGACACCGAAGTTCCCCGGCGCCGGCAGAAACATGAAGGCGGCAAAATGAAGAACGATCATCAACCAGCCAATGAGCCATACGCCGGAAAACGATGATCGCCCGAGCCGCGCTACCGAGAAGAAGGCCAGCGTGAGCAACGCGACGGCCAAAACATCGGGGATCTTGCTCAAGTCCACTAAGCCCACCTCGGCAATCAGTCCAGCAGGAGAGAGTACGCCAATCTATAGAATCGGTCATTGCTCAGGAATCACCATAACGCTTTTGTTGGTCATTGAGTTATCTTTAGTGCACACTTTGGTAATCCCTCACCACCTTTCTCTTGAAAAGACGGGACATATTCCCACATGGTCAGCAGGATGGCGTGAGCAGACCTGCGAATCAGATTCCAGTAACTCTCCAATTCCCGGCACCGGGATGGGTATCTTCTCCACGTCTTAGAATTTTCAAGCGGATCGATGGATTCACGTGTGCCTCTATCGGGTTGATCGTTTCCGCCGAAAAACCAGATGGGCGGTGTCGCGTGAGTGCGCCCGCATGATGATTTTCCCGAGGATCCGATGATTTCAATCAAGCGGTATCTCGATTCCGATTCGCCAAAGACCGGCCACGCAGCGGAGGCCATTCAGCAGGATCCATTCGCCGCGGCCCTGGACGCCTACGGTTGCTCATTGCTCGAAATGGGCAACTGCAGTCTGGATGCCTGTCCGGGCCTCGGAGATGAGTTAAAGCAATCTCTTGGGCGAATGAGAGGGGAGCTTTCTCCGGCGATGAGCTCCGAGAAACTCGCAGCCCACGGAGAACAGGCGCGGGGACACTTGCGCAACTGGGGCCGCGACGCGGCGCGTCATTATCACGGAAAGGCGCGAGAAGTGAAAGAGATGCTTCTCACCATGGCGCGCACTGCGGAATCAGTGAGCGCCCGCGACCAACGCTCCGCGGGGCAAATGAGCGCCGTCACCGAACGTCTGAGGGCGATCGCCACGCTTGAAGACCTGACCCAGATTCGCGCGTCGATCGATCAAAGTGCGGCGGAACTGAAAACGTCGATTGATCGCATGACCGAGGAAGGGAAAGAAGTGCTCGACCACCTGAAGAAACAGGTGGAGGATTACCAGGTCAAGCTGGAGGAGGTCGAGAAGATTGCTTCGCGCGATGCGCTGACCGGTATGAGCAGCCGCGTGTATGTTGAGGGGCAAATCGAGAAGCGCATTGAATCCTGCGCCGCTTTTTGCGTGGCCCTTGTCGATATTGACGGCTTCAAGAAAGTGAACGACGCGCATGGTCATTTGACCGGCGATGAGCTTCTCAAGCAGTTTGCCGGGGAGTTGAGGTCTGCCTGCCGCTCCACGGACGTGATTGGGCGCTGGGGTGGGGACGAGTTCATCCTGATCTTCGATTCCGGCCTTGAAGAGGCCGAGGCACAGACGGAGCGCCTGCGCAAATGGGTCTGCGGAAACTACTCGGTGCCGGGAAGGACCAGCGCTCTCAAACTTCGCGTCGATGCCTCCATCGGGTTGGCCGCACATGCCGCAGGCGAGGGAATGAATGAGCTTGTGGGGCGCGCTGATGCGGCTATGTACGAGCAGAAGGCTACGGCCCGAACCAAAGTCGCCTGACCGGCGTTGGTGGGAGCAACAGCAATGGATCGACTGGCCCGCTCCGTGAGCGGAACCTGCTGCTCCGTTTTGGGACAATTCCTCTTTTGGTGTCATTGCAGCTTTCATTCCTTCATTTTTCCTCATGCAATCCTTGAGTTCTCCTTCCTCCAGAGGGAAGGTGGAGGAGTGATGCCAGCGCACCATGCCAAACTCAATCACCAAGCGGCGTTGCGCGGGAAGAGCACAGGGGAAAGACTCGCATGAGACTACTCGTTGCCGAAGATGACAGAGCGTTGGGACTGTTTTTGAGCCGCGGGCTTGAGGCCGATGGTCACCGCGTCAGCGTGGCCTACGATGGCGGCGCCGCCGTGGAGGCATTTCGCGCCGAGATGCCCGATCTGACCATTCTTGACCTGAACATGCCCGTGAAGGACGGTGAGCAGGTGCTTCAAGAAGTCCGTGCGCTCGATCCCGATCTTCCGGTGCTGGTGCTGACCGGGCGGCAGGAAGTCGACACCCGGGTTCGCTGCCTCGACCACGGGGCCGACGACCTGATGACCAAACCGTTCAGCCTGCATGAGCTGCGCGCGCGGTGCCGTGCCTTGCTGCGCCGTAAACGTGAAACCCGGCTGCAGTTGCGCGCCGGCGATCTTGAACTGGACCGGCTGGACCACACGGCGCGCCGCGGAAGCCGTTTGATCGCTCTCACGAACAAAGAATTTTCCTTGCTCGAGCACCTGCTCCTGAATCGTGGCCAGTGTGTCTCGCGGGTCGAGTTGCTCGATTCCGTGTGGAAACTGGAGCCGGCGCAAACGACCAATATCGTCGATGTCTATATCAACTATCTGCGCCGCAAGCTCGAGGATCCTCCGCCGGGCCGCCTGCTCCGCACCGTGCGCGGGCAGGGCTACATGGTGCCGTCGGAGGCTGAGCTGGCGCTTGCCGCGCCTGTGGTCCCGCCGGTTGCCGCGGAAATGGTTTCTCATCCGCCAGTAGTTGCCGCTTTGTAGCGCGCTCATTCGTCCGCACTAAACCTTTGTTCCACCACTGAGGAGACTGCTCATGCAACTCTTTCCGGTTCCTCCTGTAAGCCCTCGCATGCGGCCGCGGACTGCTCTGGTAGCCAGCGCCGATCGCAGTTTTCGTCAGCGCCTCGCGCACGTGCTTGCCGGCTTGCGCTGGCAGGTGCGTGAAGCCGAAGGCGGCGCGCAAGCCTGGACCGAGGCCGAAACCGCGCCGCCTGAAGCCGTCATCGTTGATTCCTGGCTGCCGGATCTGGACCTGGGCGAATTCCTGCGCGAGTTCAAGGATCGTTTCCCGGAGGTTGACCTGGTGACGACCGCGGGCAATGTTGCGGCCGAAAGCCCCCGCGGACCCTATCGGCAGGAATTGCTCTACGCGCTGCGCCACTGCCAGGAGACGGACACGGCAGCGTGGAATGCAGCCCCGGTTCTCGAGAGATCCGATCGCGAGTTGGCGCGGCCGGAGACTGCGAAGCGTACCGATGCGTCGGTGGTTGTGTCCGCCCCAGCACCTTGCAGTTTCGTCCCTCTACTTTCGTCATTGTCTTCGGGAGTTGGGAAGACGATCCCCATCCAGTCCGGACGGACGGCGCTGGGAGTCGAGCAAAACCCCTGCGACCGGCTGCCGGAACTGGTGGGCAATGCAGCGTGCATGCTCGAAGTCAGCCGCCGCGTGCGCCTGGTGGCCCCGCGCATGACCCCGGTGTTGATTGAGGGCCCTACGGGATCGGGTAAAGAGTTGGTGGCCGAGGCGCTGCATCGTCTTTCGTCGCGCAGCCGCAAGCCCTTCGTCGCCATCAACTGCGCGGCCATCCCTGAAGCACTGCTCGAAGCCGAACTGTTCGGCCACACGCGCGGCGCGTTTACCGGTGCGGTGCAGGGGCGCACCGGGCGCATCGAAGCCGCAGATGGGGGCACGTTATTTCTGGACGAAATCGGCGAAATGCCGCTGGGCCTGCAAGCGAAGCTTCTGCGCTTTGTCGAGTGCGGGGAGCTGCAGCGGGTCGGCGAAAACGAGACGGTCAAAGTGGACGTGCGCATTCTTGCCGCCACCCACCGGCCGCTCGCCCCGCAGACGCAGAAGGGTGCCTTCCGCTCCGATCTTTACTATCGGCTGGCGGTCTTTCTCATCCGCACACCGTCGCTGGCCGAGCACGCGCAGGATCTGCTTCCGCTCATCGAGCACTTTTTGCAGAAGCTGGGCCGAGATACGCCAGTGAAGCGGCTGGACGAGAGCGCTCTCGCCAAGCTGGAGGCGCATGATTGGCCGGGAAATGTTCGCGAACTCGAGCACGTGCTGGAACGCGGCATCATTCTGGCAGGGGAGAACCCAGTGCTGACCGCACGGGAGATCGACTTTGGCCTGGCGATGAACTGACCGTTGCCGGACTCTTCGGATGCAGCACGGTTCCGCGAGGTCTGGCAGGAGTTTCGGAAGGGCGGAATGAGCATGCAGATTGCAACCGAATTGAGCGACCAGATCGTGCGCTATCTTGATCTGGCCACGGCGGAGGCCAAGCTGACGGCCGCGAACATGGCCAATGTGGACACGCCGGGCTACCGCGCAGTGGGGATGGACTTCGAGGCCGAGATGCGCGGAGCGATCGACGCTGTCGAACAGGGACGGTCGCCGCGCAAGGTGCGGATTTCCGAGGTGGATGGACTGGTGGCACGCCCCGATGGAAACGATGTCTCCATCGATCGGGAAAGCCTTAACCTGGCAGAGGCGCAACTCAAATTCCGTACGGGAGTGGCAATGCTCAGACAGGAGTACCAACGCGTCATGGACGCGATCCACGCCGACAAGTAGGCCTGCGGCATGGAGGAAGTGACCGCTGGGCGGGACGATGGGCGGGTGCGGCAAGGCCGCAAGGAGGTGTCAGCAATGAATTTATTCGGCATGATGGAAACCTCGGGTGGCGCCATGGAGGCGGAACGGATGCGCGCTGAAGTAGTGGCCGCCAACATGGCCAATGCGGAGACCACGCGCACTGCCGGGGGCGGGCCTTATCGACGCCAGGAGGTGGTCTTCGCCGCCAACCAAGGCGACCCCGGTTTTCTCGATTCCATGAACGCAGCATCGACGGGCGGCACAGCGCCGAACTCTGCGACGCTCACCATGCCTGCATTGCCAGGCGCTTCAGCGGTCGCGCCGGGCGTGCACATCTCCGCAGTGGTGGAAGATCCATCACCGCCGCTCAAGCGCTACGATCCAGGGCATCCCGACGCCGGGCCGGATGGTTACGTCTCCTATCCCGACATTAATCCCCTCACAGAGATGGTGGACCTGATGGGGGCGACGCGTGCATATGGTCTCAACGGCGCTGCCGTGCAGGCGGAGAAGGGCATGATCACGTCGGCGCTGGAGATTGCCAAGTCCTGATCCGGGCGCGTGGGCAAGGGACGAGGTCGAGGAGGTCAAGAAGATGTTAGCGACGGTACTTCCGGTAACGGCGGCGCCGGGTGCAGCCAGCACAGGCGTTACGAATTCGCTTACGGCGCAGACCGATCAGACCAACACATCCTCTCCCTTTGCCGATCTGATTACAGATGCGGTAGGGCAGGTTAATCAGCTGGAGCAGCAGGCGCAAACGGCAGTGACCGGCCTGATGACCGGATCCGGGGTGGACGTGCACCAAGCAATGATCGCCACGCAGAAGGCGGATATGGCCTTCGAACTGGTGCTGGCGGTCCGCAACAAGGCCGTTCAGGCCTACCAGAGCGTGATGGGTATGCAGTTTTAATCCCCTCGCGGCTTGAGGCGTACAGAGCAGACACGGAGACAGAGTAGCGGGACAAATCAACCATGGCCACTGGAACACAGTTGGAGAAGACTCCGCCGGCGCTGGGGCAAGTGCAAAAGGGCGGAAAGTGGTCCGGACTATGGGGCCTGCTGCACGTGCGCTGGGCGCAGATGGACCCGGCGCAACGCGGCTGGGCGACGGTTGCGGCGCTGTTGCTGGCGACGCTGCTGGGCGCGCTGGCATGGTACGGGATGCGCCCTGACTGGCGCACGCTCTACGCCGGTCTCGACCCGGACGATGCACGGCAGATGGAACAGACCCTCGCGCAGGCTCAGATCCCATTTGAGCCCACCCCCGATGGCTCAGGGATTGAAGTTCCGGCAGCGCAGCTGGACAAGGCGCGACTGGCCGCCGCAGCCAAGGGCGGCGTCAAGAGCGGCCGGCTGGGATTTGAGATTTTCGACAAGCCCAACTGGGTCGGCTCGGAGTTCGACGAGCAAGTGAACTATCAGCGGGCTCTGGAGGGCGAACTGGAACACACCATCGGCACACTCTCCGATGTGGCCTCGGCGCGGGTGCATCTGGTGATGCCGCACGATTCACTCTTTCGCGATCAGGAGCGCCCGGCCAAGGCCGCCGTGGTGATCAGGCTGCGCCGGCGTTCGCTGGCCGAGGGCGAGCCTGACGCCATCCGCAACCTGGTCGCTTCCGCCGTCGATGGGCTGGCGCCGGAACATGTGGTGCTGGTGGACGCCGCGGGCAATCTACCGCTGGGGCCCAAGACTGCCGAGGCCATGCAACTGAGCGCCGAGCAGGCTCTCGAGGACAAGTTGATTGCGACCCTCGAGCCGGTGACCGGCGTGGGCAATGTACGCGCCTCGGTGACGCTCGATTACGATGCGCAGGCTGCCGAAGAGACCGACGAGAATTACGACCCCGCAAAAACCGTCACTCTTTCGCTCGAGCGCAGCGAGCAGACTTCGGGCGCGCAGCCGGTCGCCGCCGGGGTTCCGGGCGCCGCCTCCAATGCGCCCAACACCCAGGCTATTCCCGTTTATCCGCATGAAACCTCCGCGCCTCAATCCGCCAAAACCGAATCCGGAACCTACGGAGTCTCGAAGACCGTGCGCCATGTGGTGGATAATCCCGGGCGCATACGCCGGCTCACCGCGGCCATCGTCGTGAACGATCGGCTGATGCAGGCAGAGAGCAAAAATCATGCGCCGGTGTGGCAGCCGCGTTCGGCCGATGAGCTGCGTAACCTGACGGCATTGGCCCAGGCAGCGGTGGGATTCGACACCGCGCGCGGCGACGTGGTGACCGTGCAGGATCTGGCTTTCGATGACAATCGTCCGCAGCCGCCGGCCACGCTCGTTGACCAGTCGCTGCGCACTGCCGAAGACTCGCCGAATCTGGTGAAATATGCCGCGCTCCTGATAGGCCTGCTCGCCGTGGTGGCCTTCGGGCTGCGGCCTGCGATCCGCCACGCTAGGCAAGGCGTTGGCAACTCAGAGCACTGTGAAGAGTACGCGCCGGGAACTGCCTGCGAGCTCGGGAGCCGCCCAAGCGCAGATCCCGCTCAGCACGCCGGAACCGGCGGAGATCGATCCCGCGCGAGTTCGGTCGCAGGAGATCTTCGAACAGGTGACCACGCACCTGAAACGCGAGCCCACGCAAAGTTCGCGGCTGTTGCAGAGTTGGATCCACTCGGATTGATGCCATAGACCGAGCCCCTGTACAAAGGGTTTGGCGCAGGCCGCACCGTGAAGTAAATGGTGCGGGTCTGGTAGAGAGAGGAAAGGAACGAGCTTTGCCGGAGCAGGGAATCGAGAGCGGGGCAACGCGGCGGAGCCAGGCCGCCAATGTTTCCGGGGTGCGCAAGGCGGCGATCCTGCTGATTGCCGTGGGCGAGGAGCTGGCCAAGGAGGTGCTGCGCGCCCTCCCGGAACCGGACGTGCAGCGCATCACCGAAGAGCTGGCCGACCTGCGCGGCATTACGCCGGAGCTCTCCGCCGATGTGCTCGAAGAGTTCTGGCAGCTTCTCGACACCCACCATTTCATCGTGCATGGCGGTCTGGACTACGCGCGGCAGCTGCTGGTCGGCACCTTTGGCAAGGAGCGCGCCGACGATCTGATGGCCCTGATGCGCCAGTCGCAGGAGGCGGCGCAAGGCAATCTGGCCAAGCTGCAGCGCACCGACCCGCAGCAGTTGGGCAAGCTGCTCGACTCCGAGCACCCGCAGACCATCGCTCTGGTGCTGGCTCACCTTGACCCGCGCCGCGCTTCTACCGTGCTCGAAAGTCTGAGCGAGGACCACAAAGTTGTCGCTGTGCAGCGGCTGGCGGAGATGCGGCAGTTTTCTCCTGAAATGGCGCAGAAGGTGGCGCTGATTCTGCACCGCCGGCTGGAGAGCGTGGGCGATACGGCGCGCCGCAGCTACTCCGGCTTCAAGGCCGTTGCGGATTTGATGAACCGGCTCAATGCCGAGGAAGCGAAGAAGATTCTGGAGGCCATCGAAGAAGATCAGCCGGAACTCGCCCTGGGGATACGGAATCTGATGTTCACCTTCGAGGACCTCATCACCGTGCCCCCGGCGACGATTCGCGAAATTGTCTCCGGCGTCGACAAGCGGCAACTCGCGCTGGCCCTGCGCGGGGCCAACGAGGACTTGCGCGCGCAGATCTTCAAGGCCATGAGTTCGCGTGCGGTCGAAATGCTCAAGGAGGACATGGAGGTATTGGGCCCGGTGCGTTCGCGCGAGGTGGCGCAGGCGCAGCAGGAGATTCTGAACCTGGCGCGCCGGCTCGAGGCCGAAGGCAAAGTCATTCTGAAGCTGGAAACCGGCGACGAAATGATGGCGTAGCGAACCTGCGGCAGCAATGACAAGAAGCAGGCGTGAAAGAAGCACAGTGCGCGGCGCGATCGATGGAACTGCACAGAGGAAGGGAAGCTTGCAGCAGGAGATAGTATCGCGCGGCAGTCGGCGGAGGCGGCAGAGCGGTGGAGAGCTTTGAATACCCCGTCTGCCCCAACGCGCCTCCGGTGCCTGCCTGGGATGGCTGGGCCGAAGCCGCGGAGGACTCTACCGAGGAGTCGCAATCAAACGGCGCAGTCCGAGCGGCTGGGCACGTCACCAGCACCAACTTCGAAGAGCGGCTCGCCGAGGAGACGCGCCGCGCGCTTGAATCGGGCCGGGAACGCGGCCGCGAAGAGGGACGTCGCACCGAACGCGAGGCACTCGCTCCAGCCGCAGCAACGGAAGCCGACGCCGCCGCCGGCAGACCGCCGAGCTTGTTGAAAACTTTGCCCGCGAGCGCGACAGCTATCTCCACGCCGTCGAGCAGGAAGTAGTGCGCCTGGCGCTGGCCGTGGCGGCGCGCATCCTGCGCCGCGAAGCGCAGATGGATCCGCTTCTGCTCACGGGCGCGGTGCGTGTGGCGCTGGGGCAATTGGCGGCCACGTCGGAGATCCGCCTCCGTGTCCCCGCGAAGGAAGCCGATCTGTGGAAGGAAACCATGGCGCTCTTGCCCAATCTGACCGTGAAGCCGCTTGTGGTGGCAGACGAGGGCATGCTGCTCGGCGATTGCGTAATCGAAAGCAAGGCGGGAACGGTCGACCTTGGAATTCGCGCGCAGCTGAGCGAGATCGAGCGCGGCTTCTTCGACCGTACCGGCGTGCAGGATGCGGCTAGCGCGCCCGGCCCGAACGGATCTGCGCAGCGAAACGTGCCGAGCCGAGGCGCACGCATGACGGCGCTGCTCGAACGCTACTTCTCCCGGCTGGAATGCCGGCAGCCGTGGCGCTGGCGCGGGCATGTCCTCGAGTCCGTCGGACAAACCATCGAGTCGGCGGGGCCTCCGGTTTCGGTGGGTGAGTGCTGCGAGATCGAAGACCATATGGGGCGTGCACATCGTGCCGAGGTCATTGGCTTTCGCGGATCGAATGTATTGTCGATGCCGATCGAAAGCACCGAGGGAATCCGTTTTGGGGATTTGGTCTGGGCGGAGGGCGCGAAGCCCGAGATCGAAGTCGGCCCGGCGCTGTTGGGGCGAGTCTTGAATGCGCATGGGAGCGCCTATCGACGAGGGCCGTCCCCGGCCACCGCAACCACGTTGCCTTTGGACGGCGCGGTACGCCAGCCGCTCGACCGCGCGGCCATCAGCGAGCCGCTGGGCACGGGCATACGCGCAATTGACGCCATGCTTACGGTGGGCCGCGGCCAGCGCGTGGGCATCTTCGGTGGATCGGGCGTGGGCAAAAGCACGCTGATCGGCATGATGACCCGGAATACCGAAGCCGAGGTAACGATCGTCGGTCTGGTGGGCGAGCGCGGCCGCGAGGTGGGCGAGTTTCTGCGCGATTCTCTGGGCAAGGACGGGCTGGCGCGAGCGGTGGTGGTGGTGTCCACCTCCGACCAGTCCCCGCTGCTGCGCATGCGCGCGGCGCTTGCCGCCACCACACTGGCCGAGTACTTTGCCGCCCAGGGCAAACACGTGCTGCTGGTGCTCGACTCGCTCACGCGCTTCGCCATGGCAGCGCGCGAGATCGGCCTCGCCGCCGGTGAGCCGCCCACGGCGAAGGGATACACGCCCTCGGTCTTTACGCGTCTGGCGCGCCTCGTCGAACGCGCCGGCTGTTTTCGCACCGGCTCGATCACGGCGTTCTATACCGTGCTGATGGAAGGCGACGACCAGCAGGATCCGCTTGTGGATGCGGTTCGCTCGCTGCTCGACGGGCACATTGTTCTTTCGCGCGCGCTGGCGGCCGAGGGCTGGTACCCGCCCATCGAGGTGCTGGACTCGATCAGCCGCCTGATGCCCGCGGTGGCTGGAGAGGCCCACCGCCAGCAGGCTGCGCTGGTGCGCAAGCTGCTCGCGGTGTATGCTCGCTCGGAAGATCTGGTGCGCATCGGTGCGTACAAGTCGGGCGCGGATCCCGACCTCGACCGCGCCCTGCGTGCGCGCGACGCGATGCGCGCATTTCTCGCGCAGGCGGCCGGCGATCGAGTCCGCTTCCCGGAGTGCCTGCGCCGACTCGCCGCCCTGGCCGGCGGAGGTTTGAGCCATGGCTGTTTCGCGCGCCATGCGGCGCCTGCTGCAGGTTCTTGAGATTCAAGAAGAAGAATGCCGTGCGTCCATGGAATCGGCGCGCGCCGAGTTGAAAGGGCTGGAACAGGCGCTTGCCCGGAGCGTGGAACGCGGACGCGGCGGCCGGCGGCTGGTTGCGGCCAGCGCCGCCACCGGCGACGTTACCGACCGGATCGCCGGAGTCGAGGAGACGCATCTGGCCAAACGCATCGCTGCGGCTCTGGCGCCGCGCATTACGGAGTCGGAGTTTGCCGTGAACGCGCGGCAGCGCGAATTCCTCGGCAAGCGCATCGAACGCCGGCAGACGGAGACGCTCATCGAAGAGGCGGAAGCATTGGAGAGCGTGAAGGCGGCGCGGCGGGCGCAACGCAATCTCGACGACTGGTTCCTGAGCCTGCGCATAGCGCCCGGAGAAACGCGAGATGATGAAATGCTGGAGAACGCTCATCGGCCGGCGGAGTGCGCATCGCCGCGAGACGACGAATCTTGAGAGAAGATGTGCAACAGTTCAGAAGCGCATCCTGAAACGGGAAGACTGGTCCCGTCCCTGACATTCTTCTAACCCCTCCCAAGCTCTCTCTGGTACGCCATCTGCTTCAGACATCGCATGACCGCAGCTGTTGGAATGGACTCCGGGGCGCAGATGGAAGCGGGGGGGCGGACCGTGCTGGAGCAAAGCCCAATGGCGGCGGCTCGGGCCGGCAAAGAATTGAGTACGAATTGGCTCGGGCAGGCGAGCGGTAATCTCGCAACCGGTTTGGCTTCGGGAACCCCGAGCTTTCGCGCAAGTTGGCAATCACAAGTGAATGCATGGCGGGGAATTTCGCGCGGTACCAACGGCGTTGAAAGCGAGGATGCGAATGAAGCCAGCGCGGCCAATTCGACAAGCGCGGCTCCCCGAAGCCGTGCCGCGAACCAAGAACAAACTTCTGCATCCGCTCAGGCCGCCAGCGCAAATCTTCAATCTGCGAATACCACAACTCAGCAAAGCGTATCTACTATTTTGACTGGTCAAAAGATGAACTGGTCTCAAACAGGCCGCTTCGCCTGGGATGTCGAGCAGAACGCCGGCGACCAGGCAACATCAGCCGAAAACATAGGTGCAGCTGCAATCGAGCGCCCGGGTACAACGAACCGCAAGCGCGTTGACTCTGCGTCTCAGAAGACCAACGAGGAAAAACCTGCACCGACCACGACTACGGGCACACAAACCATCGCGCCCAAAATCGAAGCGCCCATCCAGATTCCAATCCCTCCAGATCAATCGCAGATTCTTAAGCCGGCGCTAACTGCCGAGACAACTCCAGCGTCTGAGGCAAGCCTCGAGTTTCTGAGATGGTCTTCCGAGCAGTCTTCAGGATCGGCGCAGCTGTCCGGCGCACCGGAGACCGCAGGCGCCGCCGCGGATTTGGTCGTGAGCGATGCCTTCGGCAGCGGCATCACAACAGGCCTTCTGAAGCAACCGATGCACGCGGGCCCGGCATACACTCTGCGCAACGGTACGCAAGGCGTAACAATTCACGAGACCGCGGCGCCTTCTTCGGACGGGGCCGATGAAGCGGCTGGGAGTCGGCAGACAACCGCGCAAGTTTCTCTAGTAGCGCGCTCTGAAGAACCACTGCACGAGCAGTTGACGACTCGATCCTCCGTAACCAACGAGAATCTCTCCTCGCAATCCTTGCCAACGGCCACGGCAAATGACCTCACTCATTCTGCATCCGTCGAGAACGCTGCGCCTTCCTCGACAACTCTCGCGGCCGTCTCCAACGTGGCCCAAGCCAGCGCCGATGCCGCGCAGGACAATTCGGCGCGAATGACCGATCGCACCATGCTTCGCGCGGCCAATCGCAATGCGACAGGAGAACCGGCACTGAATACAACGCCGGTTGCCGCGGCTCAGTCGGCGGTCGTCGAGGCCGCCGCATCTTCGGAACTGCGCAATCCCGGAGCGACCCATATCTCCACCGAGTTAGCGCCGGACCATCAACAAGTTGCGGCTGCGCATCCGGACGCAGCAAGCGTGCGCGACACGTTCTCCGCACTAGATTCGGGGAATCCGCCGGACACACCCGCATGGACTCGCGTGGGAAGCCAACATGCGGAGGCAGGCTTTCGCGATCCTGCACTCGGATGGGTGGGCGTTCGCGCGGATCTCAACGGCGGCGGCATTCACGCAACCCTTGTGCCGAGTTCCGCGGAGGCCGCGCAGACACTGAATGGGCACTTGGCCGGACTCAGTACGCACCTGGTGCAACAGCAAACACCTGTAGCCTCGTTGACGATGGCGTTGCCAGGCGAGAGTGGGATCGAAAGCGGCATGGGCCAGCGCATGCAGCAAAGTGCGGAGGGAAATCCCCAGCAGGGCGCACCAGGGGAATCGCAATCAGGATTAGAGGAGAACGCGCCGACGGCTGCGAGCACCTCCATTCTGACTACCTCCTCACAATCCAGCACTCGGGATTCGTTCACACATAATGCGGAATCGTGCGGCACACACATCTCCGTGATGGCGTGAGCACGGCGCGCAATTGCGACAATGTTGGGAGGAAAGATGGGAACAGCAGCGGGACTCTTCAATCACCAGATGACGGCGGGGCAGGTGCTGACGCGCAGCACGGCGACGCCCATGGCCAGCTCTACACCTAGCACGAGCAGCAGCAGCGGCTCGGGCGATTCAAGCGATAGCTCGGCGACTATTTCGGCGAACGACTTCCTCACGCTGCTGGTGACGGAGATGCAGAATCAAGATCCGACCTCGGACACGGATCCCAACGAATACATCAACCAGCTAGTGCAGGTGAACAGCCTGGAGCAACTGATCGACATCAACCAGACGCTGACCACGGACAGCACACCGAGTTCCTCCGACACTGGCGCATCGGCGCAAGCGGTGGGGGCAACTGCGAACCCAACGAATTCCGCTACGCCGGCATCAGCCGCAGCTTCGCCGCACACTACTGTTGCCGCGCGCCAGGCCGGATCGCCGCTTTCGGCCACGCCCGGCACCACGGCTGCTAACGCATCCACATCGCCAGCGACCTCCGCGCAGCACTTTTCGGGCAATTTGAGCGCCCCCAACGCCAGTCCCGCAGCGCGACGCGTTGGGCACGCGCTGGCTGGACGAACGCATGCGACCCCGGTGGTGGGAAATTCGCCGGCCACTCAATGAGCTTGTTCACCCGCCCGGCAGATGACCTGGCGCAACCCCATCGCACCTTACGAGGAGACGAACCATGGCAAGTTTCTCGATTCCGCTGACTGGCCTTGAAGCCGATTCCACGGCTTTGAACACCATTGCGAACGATCTTTCGAACATGAGCACAACGGCCTTCAAGGCGCAGTCAACCAATTTCTCCGATTTGTTCTATCAGCAAGTCGGATCTACTGGAGCTGGCGATCCGATCCAGGTGGGAGCTGGCGTGCGCGTGGCATCGAATGAGACAGATTTTACGGCTGGCACTCCCAATTCGACCGGCGTGGCTTCAGACGTAGCTCTGCAGGGCAGCGGCTTTTTTGTTGTCGATGACGGGAGCATGCAGTATCTGACGAGGGCGGGCAATTTTCAAACAGATTCGACCGGAAACCTGATCACTACGAACGGCATGAACGTGATGGGCTATCCGGCGTTTGGCGGCGCGGTGGATACGAACTCCCCTTTGACGGCGATCAACATCCCGATGGGCCAGGTACAGGCGCCACAGGCCACGACGACCATGAGCATCCCCATCACGCTTGATTCTGCTTCGACCCCGGGGGTGAGTTCACAATTTCCCGCCGAGGTCACGGTGTTCGACTCCCTCGGCCAGGCCCACATCGCCACGGTGACTTACGAAATGACGGCGCCGGGCGCATGGACCTATTCGGCACAACTGCCGAGCGCGGACTACTCCGCGGCGGGCGGCGACGTTGTTCCGGCGGCGATTACGGGAACTTTGACATTCGACGTCAACGGCAATCTTGCCACCGTGAACGGCACAAACGTGGGAACCGGCGTGGGCGAAGTCTCCTCGATTCCGCTTGACTTCACTCCCGCCGGCCCTCCTGCGTCCGCGCTGGCCGATGGAGCTGCAGGTTTGACTATTGGCTGGAACCTGATGAATTCTGCCGGAACTCCCAACGTCAGCCAGGTCGACGCGACTTCCGCGATCTCGGGAACCACCGTCCAGAACGGCTACACGACCGGTGAGTATGAGAGCTTCGCCGTAGGCTCCGACGGAACCGTCAGCGTCTCCTACAATAACGGCAACGATAACGTAGTGGTGGGCAAGCTGGCACTGGCAAACGTCGCCAACGACCAGGGGCTGACCATGCTCGGCAACGGCGACTATCAGACCACGCAAGCCAGCGGCGCAGCGACGATTGGCATCTCAGGCTCGGGTGGGCTTGGCACCATGGAGGGGGGCGCGCTGGAAGCCTCAAACGTGAATATCTCCACCGAGTTCTCCGATTTAATCGTTGCGCAGCGGGCTTTCGAGGCCAACGCGAAATCGGTGACAACCTTCGACACCGTTGAGCAGGACACCATCAACATGGTGCATTGATTCGCCTCCACTGGTTGCACAATTCCTTGAGGGCGGCCTTCACGCGCCGCCCTATTTTTTCGCCCGCGGCTGGGCTTCGATGAATAGTCCCTCGCTTCGAGCCAGCGCAATTTCCTCCACATTGACGATGACGGCTTCGGCCCAGTGCTTTCGCCCCTCGCTGCGCACCACACGCCCCTCAATGCGAAGCGGCGCGCCGCTCGGCACCGGGAGAAGAAAGTCCACTGCCATTTTCCGCGTCATCGATGGCTGGCCCTGGACACGCACCGCCTTGCTCATAGCCTCATCGAGAAGCGTCGCAATGATTCCACCGTGCAGATAGCCGGGGTGGCCCTCGAAGGCATCCGGCACAACGGGAAGGCTGACGACGGCGCCGTCCGACGCGAGCAGGAACTCCAGTCGCAGTCCGGTTGCATTGGCAGGCCCGCAGCCAAAGCAACGGTTGTGAGCCGAGTGAGCGAGCGGTGTGAGAGGTTCGTGGGAGTGAAGCTTCATGGATTCAGCATACTTGCTTCGCATCGCATCAGCGGCATCGGCGGCGCGCGGATTTGGCAATCTGCAGCCGCTCCCTTGACCTGCCCGGCGTCGCCCGCGCAGACTGAAGTGGCGGAGTTCGCAGGAACATCCGTTCATCCCCGGAGGAAATTTCCATGAACAACGTCATTCGCAGGACTGCACTCGTGCAAATGAGCGTGTTGGCAGGTGCTGCGCTCATGGCTTTAGCC
This sequence comes from uncultured Acidobacteriota bacterium, assembly GCA_963713675.1. GTDB lineage: Bacteria > Acidobacteriota > Terriglobia > Terriglobales > Acidobacteriaceae > Telmatobacter. The sequence goes on along the minus strand of CAVQMV010000029.1, from coordinate 728,338 downwards.
ACCAATCCCGCTCCCGCCGCGGCTCAAGCAGCACACGCTAACATCGTCAATGCCCAGGGAGCCGTCGTAGGCCACGCCAAATTCTCTACCGTCTCAAACGGGGTCAAGGTCTCTGTAACGGTCTCCCAACTTTCTCCCGGCGAGCATGGGATCCACATTCACAACGTTGGCAAATGCGACGGCCCCGCATTCACGACAGCCGGAGGCCATTTCAATCCGACTGGCGCCCACCACGGAATACACAACGCAATGGACCCGCATCCGCACGTCGGCGACTTGCCGAACCTTGTTGTATCAGAGAAGGGAACCGGCAAACTCACCTTCACCGCAGTAGGCGCCACGATAAGCGATGGCCCGAATTCTCTTTTCCACGAGGGCGGTACCTCGCTGGTCATTCACGCCAAACCCGACGACCTCACCAACGATCCGTCCGGCAACTCTGGTGATCGCATCGCCTGCGGCGTGATTGTCCAGTAGACCCATCAAGCCCAGAAAGGATCGATGCGGCAGTTCGAACCTGTGCCGGGCTACCATACTTAAGATGCGACTGCTAAAGCTGGCTGCGACGGTGGCTTCGGGCCTTGCGCTCGCAGCTTGCGCACTTATGATCCCCGCCGGCTGTCACGTCCAGTCCGCGCTCACCCCGCAACAGGCGGAGGGGAAGCGCCTTTTCGACACGGGTTGCGCGCACTGCCACGAAGAGAACGACCTGCATCTGAAGAAAGTTCCACCGAATCTGCACGGGCTCTTCAACCACGCGGCGTTGCCGGATGGGGCTCCGGCGACCGACGCGGAAGTCGAGCGGATTCTGATGTCGGGCAAGGGAATGATGCCTTCGTTTGCGTATCAGATGACGAAGGAACAGATGGACGCGTTGCTGGCCTATTTGCATACCTATTGACCGGATCTTGCGCCCGGTTAGGGTAGAGCGCGCGGCGCAGGAAACGTGAGCCGCATCACGTTATACTTGGAGTTCTATGGCGACCGACAAAACATTCTATTTGGAGACCTTCGGCTGCCAGATGAACGCCCATGACTCCGAAAAGGTCATCGGCACCCTGCGCCAGCAAGGTTACCGGCAGGTTGAAGCCGAGGAGGATGCCGGGCTGATCCTCTACAACACTTGTTCTATTCGCGATAAGGCTGAGCAGAAGGTCTTTAATCGCCTGAACGATTACAAGAAGCTCTACAAGCAAGGCAAGCGCTTCGCGGTGTTGGGCTGCGTCGCCCAGCAGGAAGGCGAAAAGATCTTCGACCGCGCGCCGTACGTTTCGCTGGTCTCAGGGTCGGCGTCCTACCGCAAATTGCCGGAGATGCTCACCCGCCTTGAGGCAGGCGAAAGCCGCATCACAGGTCTCGACGACCGCCAAACGGACGAGACGTTCGAGACCGAATTTACGGCGCGCCAGAATCCTTACCGCGCCTATATCACCATCATCGAGGGCTGCGATAAGTTCTGCTCCTACTGCGTTGTACCGTACACACGCGGCAAAGAGCGCAGCCGAACTTCGTCCTCGGTGCTGACAGAGGCGCGGCGTATCGCCGATCTGGGCTACACGGAGATCCAGCTCCTGGGCCAGAACGTGAACAGCTATCGCGATCCGGAAGGGAAGCGCAGCTTCGCGGAATTGCTGGCAGACGTGGGCCAGGTACCGGGCATCCGGCGCGTCCGCTTCACTACCAGCCATCCCCGGGACTTTACCCGCGACATTGTCGAGGCCATCGACAGTGTCCCCACCCTCTGCGACCATGTGCACCTGCCGGTGCAGTCGGGTTCGAGGAAGATTCTGGCCAGCATGGCCCGCGAGTACACGCCGGAGTGGTACCTCGAGCGCATCGCATGGATCAAAGCCGCCAGGCGGCCGATCTCGCTTTCCACCGACATTATTGTCGGCTTTCCGGGTGAAACGGCCGACGATTTTATCCAGACTATGGACCTGCTTGCCGAAGTGGAATACGATTGCGTCTTCGCGTTCAAGTACTCAGCCCGCCCGAACACGCCCTCCTTGGTGATGATCGACTCCATTCCCGAGGCTGAAAAAGCCAGTCGGCTTCAAGTTCTGCTTGAACGACAGCGCGAGATACAAAGGGTGAATTATTCCAAGCACATCGGAGACGTTGTTGAGGTGATGGTGGAGGGAACGCATCCGGCTCGAGGACAGATCGCAGGGCGTAGCAGCCAGAACAAACCGGTCAATTTCGAGTGGCCGCAACCCATCGCGCCGGCGCCGGGCAGTTATCTTCGTGTCAAAATAACAGGAGCTTTTCCCAACAGCCTCGTGGGCCAAGCCGTCTAAGATTGCAATGGTTCTTCAAGAGGGAACTCATGGACATCGAAGTGCGGATTCGCGGCCTGATGATGGACCCGGCAACAAATATGCCGATCGTGGTGCTTAAGGATGTCGGCTCCGACGCTGTCATGCCCATCTGGGTGGGCATCTTCGAGGCCAACGCCATTGCGCTGGAGATCGAGAAGATGGCCGCGGCGCGTCCGATGACGCACGATCTCACGCGGAATTTGATCCGTCACTTAAATGGTCAACTGGAACGCGTTGTCATTACGGAACTTAAAGATGACACATTCTTCGCGGTCCTGTGGCTGAGGCAAGGGGATGAGCCTGTAATCATCGACGCGCGGCCGTCTGACGCCATCGCGCTCGCCTTGCGGGCCGATTGTCCGATCTTCGTTGCGGAGAAGGTGATGGAGAGCGCCAAGCTGAACACCACCGGGCCGCCTGAAGGGCCCACGGCCGAACAATTGCGCGGATGGCTCGAGGGACTGAACGACGAAGACCTTGGCCGTTACAAGATGTAATCCAGCTAAAAACTCAAAAGCTCTTTGCGGCGTTCTCCGGCGAAGGTGCGCCGCCGCTTAGGATTCAGTCAGAGGGGATCGAACTCCTCGGAAGGGAGGTTCGAGAGAACACGGCGGCGCTTAATCTCCCGTGGGTCTTGGGTTTCAGGGTTTTAGTGCAAGTATTTACTGTACAGAATATCTGTTATCGGACATGATAGTTCTTCTAAGACTCGAGCACTTCACCCATTAAAACAGCTTCTTAGTCCCGTTGGCTCTATGAATGAGCGCCGGGTCAGCCGATACGTGCCTTCCAGAATTGCGTTGCTTCGTCGGGGGGCTACGCGGTGTACACTGGCAGCGATTGGCCGCCAAAATGAGGATTCCCCCTTACTCATCCGAGGCAAGGCCGCCAGTCGTGTACCCTCAAATGAAACTTCTCGGATGACGATGGCCGCCGCGCAAGCCCGCTACCCTCTCACCCAAGGCGTCAACCCATGGCTGGTGACGGTCTCGGTGATGCTGCCATGTTTCATGGAGGTGCTCGACACCGCCATCGCCTCGGTGGCGCTGCCCTACATCGCCGGCTCGCTTTCGGCCTCTAACTCCGAGGCTACGTGGGTGCTCACCAGCTACCTGGTCGCGAACGCCATCATTCTTCCCGCCTCGAATTGGTTCGCGCTGCGTTTTGGCCGCAAGCGCTTCCTGTTGATTTGCGTAGTCCTGTTCACCATCGCATCGTTCTTCTGCGGAGCGGCGCCCTCGCTGGCTGTGATTCTTGTGGCACGCATTTTGCAGGGCGTGGGCGGCGGCGCAATGCAGCCCCTGTCGCAATCCATCCTGCTTGAGAGCTTTCCCATCGAGAAGCGCTCCATGGCCATGGCCGCCTACGCCCTCAGCATCGTGCTCGCGCCCGTCATCGGCCCCACGCTCGGCGGCTGGCTCACCGATACCTGGAGCTGGCGCTACGCCTTTTACATCAACATCCCCATCGGCATCGTAGCGGTTGTCATGATCAGCCATTTCGTCAAGGATCCGCCCTACATCAAGAACGCCAAGGTAGGCGCCTTCGACAACATCGGCTTCGGCCTGCTCGTGGTGTGGACCGGCTGCTTGCAGATTGTTCTCGACAAGGGCCAGGAGGACGACTGGTTCGGCGCGATCTGGGTGCGCTGGGCCGTGGCGGCGCTGGTAATCTCGTTCCTCGTGTGGATTTGGCACTCCTGGACCAATTCCAGAAGCCTCGTCGACCTGCAGGTGCTCAAGGACCGCAACTTCCGCACCGGCTGCTTCCTGATCCTGATGCTGGGCATGTGTATGTACATCACCATCGCCATCCTGCCGCTCTACTTTCAGGAGATCCTCGGCTACACGGCATTCTCAGCCGGCCTGGTGGTGGGCCCGCGCGGCATCGGATCATTCACTGGCTCGCCCATTTTCGGCTACCTCGGCTCGCGCGTCGACAACCGATTGCTGCTCTGCGCCGGCTTTCTCGGCTTCGCTGGCTGCTCGTTCATCTTCGGCACGGTCAATCTTTCCATCAGCCCCTACACGCTGCTGATTCCCATCATGCTCACAGGATTCGCGCTCAGCTGCGTCTTTGTGCCCTTGTCGACGATGATGATGGCCACCATCACGAACAAGAATATGGGCGCGGCTACCGGCCTTGCCAACATGCTGCGCAATGTCGGCGGGTCCATTGGAATCGCCATGGCTTCTACTGCCATCATCCGCCGCGCCGATCTCTACCAGAATGATCTCGGCGCCAACCTGCCGCAATCAAGCATTGCGTTGCAGCAGAAGTCCGCCATGATCGCCCAATATCTCGGCCACCACCTGGGCCCAGCGAGCGCCAGCCCTGGTTCCTTCGGCTTTATCTACAGCCTCATGCAGCAGCAATCCGCCATGCTCGCCTATATCGATGTCTTTCGCTGGACCGCCGTGTTGGCCGTGATCTGCGCTTGCGCTGCATGGCTGTTCAAAAAGCCACCGAAGGGCGCGAAGGCGCACCCAGGACTGCATTGAGCCGTCTGACAGTTTGCCGCTGTCGTGCGCTCCCGTTGCCGTCTGACTTCCCTTCTCCTTGCTGCCATCTGAGCGAACCTCGGAGCACCGCAACCTCACCGCTTCGATTCTTCAAGAGCGGGCTCCAAATCGTCGCTGTAGTCACTCTGGGTCGCGTAGACCCCACGGTACTCAGGTGGCAACAATGCAGCCAGCTGGGCCATGATCTGATCCGTATAGCGGTGCAGCGCTCCAGGCGATGGAAGTCCCTGCGGAAAGCGAAGCGGAGCTCCGGCGCGCACGTGAATAGGAATACGTCCCAGACGCTTTCCGCGCTGACGCCATTTCTCGTGCCCCCATGCGACCATCGGTACCACCGGCACGTCAAACTGTGTCGCCAGCCACGCCACGCCGGGTTTTCCCTGGAGCAATCCTCCGGTTCTGCTGCGCGTGCCTTCGGGTGCTATCGCCAACATGCCGCCTGCATTGAGCACTGCGAGAGCGCGCTGCAAGGACTCCTCATTCAGCTGGTCTCGGGTCACGTAGATAGCCTGACCCATGTCGGACACAAACCAATGGAGAACCCTGTTCTTCTGCAAACGGCTGTTCACCAATGGTATGGCGCGACGCTTCAACACCGTCGTATACAACGGGGCCTCAGCCATGCTGAGATGATTTACCGCGAGCACGCATGGACCAGTTGCCGGAATGTTTTCGAGGCCCTCCGTTTCGACCCGGCCCAGAAATCGGATGCCCGCCGCAAAGAGCCCACGGACCGCCTTTTGCCCCGTTGTCCAATTGGCATAATCCCGAGCGCTGGAGTGCGCGCCATTCTTCGACGGCACCACGTAAGCCTCCTCGACTTCTGCCTTCACTGGCGTGGGCGTCGGTATTGGCTTCACGGCCTCGCGCGCCGGCGTCGATATCGGTATCGGTGTTGGCTTCGTGGCCTCGGGCACCGGCTCGGGCTGTTCAGCGGCCGGCTCCGCCGACACTCTCGACTGTGGCACAGCGTCGAATCCCAGCAGATCGTAAACTTCCTGCGCCAGCGCGTGCACACTGATGCCGCTCAAAAGCTTTGTCCCTGCGATCTGGACATCCAGATCCCGCTCCATCACTCCGGTCAACTCGGCGGCGATCAGCGAGTCGAGCCCGAAATCGGTGATGGGCCGATCCGGCTCGATCGCGGACGGCAGCGCGCCAAGGAGCCGCGCGACTTGTTCGCGCACGTACTGCTCCACAAGCGCCGGGCGCGCCAACGGATCGGCTTCCCCGAGCAGCGCCTTGACAGAGCCTGTTCCGGCTTGAACGGTTCCTCGTTCTGCGGTCGGGATCAAATGCCGGAGGCGGGGGGACGCTGCGGCGCGCGGGTTGGATTCGCTGGCCAGTTTCCAATCCATTCGAGTAGCCATAAGCTGCACGGCGTCGTGCCGCAACATCTCGGAAATTACCTCAAGTGTCTGTTCCTCCGTAAAGCTCAGGAAGCCCTGGCGACTCAAATGTTCCATGAACTCTACCTGCTGCCGCGCCACCCATCCGGAACCGGCAAGGACCCCAAAGTCGATCGTCGTGGCCGGCAGATGCCGCGCGCGGCGGTACACCGCCAGGGCGTCCAGAAAGGCATTCGCTGCCGCATAGTTGGCCTGCAATTGATTACCGAGCAGCGCGACAACGGAGGAAAACGAAAGGAAGAAGTCCAGGCTTTCGCCCATCGTATGCTTGTGCAGATACCATGCGCCTAGCACCTTCGGCGCCATCACCCTTGCCATTCCAACTTCGTCCAGATCCGCGAGCGGTGTATCCGAAAGCACCATCGCCGTATGCAGAATCCCGCGCAATGGTGGGAGGTTGGCGCGGATGAAGTCAAGAACGCGCACGATGTCTTCTTCTCTCGATACGTCCGCCGCTAACACCTCGACGCGCGCGCCTGAGCTGCGCAATTCTGCAAGCCGGCCCTCCGCCTCGAGCGACGGAGAACTTCGTCCCACCAGTACCAAGCTGCGGGCGCCGCGCTCCGCCAACCATCGCGCGGTGAGCAAGCCCGCGCCGCCCAAACCTCCCGTGATCAGGTAGGTCGCATCGCCGCGCACAGGCGGCCTATCGGGCAGAGTGGCACGCACCTCTACGGGCGCCTTGTTCGTTACCACCACTTTGCCGATATGCTTTGCCTGAGCCATGAAGCGCATGGCCCCCGCTACTTCGTTCATGGGGAACTCAGTGTAAGGAATCGGGGTAAACTTGCCGGAGGCAAACTCCGGCGCGAGATCGGCCGACAGTTTTTCAATCACCTCTGGGCGTTCCACTAACATCTGCGCGAGATCGAGCGCGAAGAATGTGAGGTTCCTCTTGAACGGCAAGAGATGAAGACGGCTGTTCCGATAAATATCGGCCTTTCCCAACTCCACAAACCTGCCATAGGGCGCCAGCGCTGCGATACCCCGCTCTAACGCCTCGCCGGCCAATGAATTGAGAACCACGTCGACTCCGCGGCCGCCTGTCCGCTCGGCGATTTCGTCGGCGAAGGCGAGGCTTCGGGAGTCCATCACGTCGGTGATGCCAAGGGATTCAAGATAGCTCCGCTTAGCTGGACTGCCGGCAGTGGCAAAGATCCGCGCACCGCGGGCCCGGGCAATCTGAATCGCCGCATGACCGACTCCCCCCGACGCCACGTGAATCAGTATGCTCTCCCCCTTCGAAAGCCGCGCCAGATTATGAATTGCGTAATACGCGGTGAGGAACGCGGTGGGTAACGTGGAAGCTTGCTCGGCGGTGATTTGCGCAGGTTTTTTAGCTACGGCTGCCGCCGGAGCGAGCGCGACAGAACCAAAGGATCCGTTCGCGATTCCGAACACCTCATCGCCGGGGCGCAAGTGCTTCACGGCATCGCCGCAGCGCGTGATGGTGCCGGCGACGTCGCTGCCGAGTTGAGTGTTATCAGCCGTGAGTCCTGGAACCACGCCCATGGCTACAACGACATCGCGGAAATTCAGACTCGCGGCGCGAATTGCTATTTCAACTTCGTGCGCTGCGGGTGCCTTGTCTTGGCTACGCTTCAGGACGATGCTGTCAATCGAGCCGTTGGGCATCTCCGCATGCCATTTGTCTTCGGGCTGGGCTTCAATCGCGGGTGCCGCATCCTCGAGCTGCGCCAGCGACATCCGGCGCATGCGGCGGACGAAGCGATCTCCGTTGCGGAGAGCAATTTCCTCTTCAAAAACGTCGCCCTCGCCGTTGTCGCTCAGAATCTCTTGTCCGAGCGCGGCGATTTCCTCGTCGGAGCATGCCGCGCTCAAATCGATCAGCCGGCAGCGAAGACGTGGCCATTCCTTCCGGATCACCCTGCCCAATCCCCACAGGGGAGTCTGCAGCAGGGCGGGTTCCTCCAGCTTGCCCGGCCACTGAGCTCCGGCCGTCACCAGGATCAGTCCGCGTTCGGCCAGCGGCGAGTTTTGGATGACGCGCTGCAGAATGGAGAGTACGTTTGTGCATCCCAGGCTCTGGGCAGAAGCAAATTTCTCCGATTCATCCGTCAGCGTCTCATCGAGATGCTGCGTATCGAGACTCCGGAGATGGATGATGCCCTCTAAGTTGCCGGAACGGGCGTCTTCGTACCATTCGGAGAGATCCGCGTCGCCCCCGCGGACCAAAGTGGATTCGATCCCGTGCTCAGCAAGCACCGAGGCTAACCGCTTGCCCACTCCGCCTTCATCGGCGAGCAATAGCCAGCGTTTTGCCGCACGCGACGTTTGCTCAACCCGGCGCCTGCCGAAAATAATCGCCTGAGCCGGCTCGCCGGGCGCACTATCGGCGGCCACCGTCGGCGATTCAAATTCGCATTCTTCCAGAAGACTTTGCCATTGCCGCCCCGTCATCAACGGATGGTTCGGGCGCCGGTCCCGGTCTTCGAACACCCACCAGCCGTCCATCAGGCCGAAAATGATATCGAACCAATAAGGATGGTTGGTGATCTCCAGCAACACTAACGCCCCACCAGGCGCCAGCAGGTCGCGCAGGCGCTCTACGCACGGCTTGACCGCTGGTGTCGCGTGCACAACGTTGGTCGCAAAGATCAGATCAAACGATCCGGCCTCCAGACCCTGCTCCGCCGAACTCCTCGTTACATCGAACAGGCGGGTTGAGAGAAAAGGATACTCACGGGAGAATTGCGCATTCGCACGGTCCAAAAACACGTTGGAGACATCGCTGTAGACGAAGCTGGTATTACGCGGGTTTAGCCGGGGCAGAACGTGCGCAGTCGTGCCACCGGTTCCCGCGCCTACTTCGAGCACACGCATAGGCCGCACGCCGTCGAATGTCGAAGCAAAATCGGCAACCAGGTCTCCCATCAGAGCGTTGTAATATGCCGCTGCCGGCCCTTCCCTGTAAAACTGCTGGAGGAGGGCGTAACCCTCGCCGGTGAACAGAACGTCGCGGCCGCCCGCGCGCCCGGCCACGACGTCAGCCAGACGCGGACCGCAGCGGCACAGGATATCGATATCCAACTGGTGCGCGGGGAAGTCGCGCAGCAACTCGGCGGCCAGCGTAGCGGCATTTGCCCGCGGCGGCCCGAACCGCTCGAGAATTTCCAGGCATTGCTTCGCCAGCAAGGGCCGCCAACCCTCGCCCGTCGTAGCTTCCCGCGAGAACGCAGCTTCCGCGATAAAGGCCGCGGCAAGTTCGTTCAGCCTGCGCTGGACTTTTTCGTAGTAGAGATACCAGCCCGTCTTAGCGGATAAATCGTCGGCATGGCTGCGGAATTCGTCGAGATCCGCTCCGGCGGGCAGATGCCCTGAAACCTGGGCCATCGAAGAAGATGCGACAGCATCGAGGGCCATTGGCTCCCAGCGAAAGTCGTAGATCCACTGGTCGATTGAATCCGATATCCCGTGCTCCGTTGGGTCTACCATCCGCGCTCTGAAATCGCGGACCTCCAGGCAGATGTTTCCGTCTTCGTCGATGATCTGCAGATCTACGCTCACCCCGGACTCGCGAACTTCGGTAATTTTGCAAGTGGCCCAGAACCGGTTGCCCAGCGGCGAATAGAAACGAAACTCACCGATTTGCGCGGGAAGAAGGAGCCGGCCCGCGAAAGCTGTTTCGGAATCTGAGTCCACAGCGGCAGCTAATGCATGGAAACAGGCATCGAGCAGTGCCGGATGCGCCGAGTAACCAGAAAAATCTTCAAGACCCTCGGTGGTAATAAAGGCGAGAGACTCCCGGTTTGCCGACCAAAGACTCTGTATTCTGCGAAACCTGGGGCCGTAGTCAATACTGCGTTCCGCCATACGCGCGTAAAACTCCTCAGGAGGCACAGAGGTGCTGATTCGCTCGCGCACCAGATCGATATTGACTCGCGCTGGCCGGCCACCCTTCACCGGCATCACAATGCCCCGGGAATGGCAGATCCAGCTTGCTGAGTCGCCGGCGGAGGAAAACACTTCGAAGCGGCCTTCTTCCGGATCCAGCGTGAACTGAATTGGAGTCGGACCATCGCGACGGAGGATCAGCGGCTTCAGAAACTCGACATCACGGACCAGAATTCCCGAATCTTCGCCGACGGGCATACGCGAAGCCAGCGCCATCTCGACATATGCGGCGCCAGGATAGACGGGCGACCCTTGTACAACGTGCTCCTGCAAATACTCCGTGTCTTCCGTGCCAATGAAGCCCTCCCACAAAGGGCGTGCGGACCGCAAACGCGTACCGAGGAGCGGATGGTCGCCCTCTTTGCGTTCGACATTCGCACTCCATTCGGAAGATTTGGCGCTCGGCTCTAACCAGTGTCTTTCGCGCTGCCAGGGATAAAGCGGCAATGCGGCGACCCTGGCTCCGTCCTCGCGAAAAGCGGCCCAGTTCACCTCGCATCCGGCAGCATAGAGCCCACCCAGGGACCGCTTCATGACGGCGCACTCGTCTTCACGACGCCGAATTGAGGGCACCACCAATCCTTTCGCGCCGCGCTCTTTCATGCACTCCTGAATGGACGATGCAAGCACCGGATGCGGGCCGACTTCGACGAAGGTCGTGATATCCGCGCCGAGCAGCTCATCGATGCAATTCCGGAAGAGCACGGGCTGGCGAATCGCGCGCCACCAGTACTGCGCATCGCACTCTTCGCCGCTCGCCCAGGTTCCCGTGAGATCCGAGAGAAACGGAATGCGCGCTTTCCGTCCGCGCAGCCCGGCCATTGATGTAAGAAATTCATCCTTGATCTTGTCCATCAAGGGGCTGTGATAGGCAATTGTGACCGGGAGCAACCGCGCGAAGATCTGTCTTTCTTCCAGCCTGACGCGGATTCGTTCCAGAGCATCACCGTCGCCTGTGAGGGTAATGGACGCAGGCCCATTCACAGCCGACAGCGAAACCAAATCCTCCATGCCCGTTAGCAACGTCTCAATTTCGTCAAATGAAGCACCGACCGCGAGCATCCGGCCGGCGCATGCGGGACGACCGGTCAATCTGCTGCGGTGAAAGGCTAACTGGATTGCATCTTCGAGATCGTAGATGCCAGCCGCATAAGCGGCGGCCATGGCGCCTCCGCTGTGACCGACCACTATGTCCGGCGTGATACCCCAGGACGCCCACAGGTCCAGCAGCGAAAACTGGATAGCAAAGTTCGTCAAGTGCGCCAATTCCGGCGAGGCAACGCGCGAGTTGGCTTCGTCTGCGGCGAACTTGTCGAGCAACGACCAGCCGGATTGGGGGCGCAGAGCGGCATCGCATTGCTCCATAGCGCGCCGGAAGACTGGCTCGGTGGCGAATAGCTGCTTGCCCATACCCCACCATTGCGGTCCCATTCCCGAGAAGACAAAGGCGAGTTTGGGTGCGCCAGTCCTCGCAACCCGGCCCGACGATACATTGGCGTTGGTGACACTGGAACCGAATTCGGTCAGGTACGCCGCGAAGTCTTCCCTGCTCGTGGCTACCACGGCAAGGCGGCAATCGTGGTGGGCGCGCCGTTCGCTTGCCGTGTAGCAGAGATCGCGAAGCCGAAGCTCTTCAGCGCCCGCGTTCCGCAGGCGCTCCGCATACGCGGAGGCAAGTTCCTTGAGCCCCTCAGGAGTTTTGGCGGAGATGGTCAGCAATCGCGGAATCGCCGTTTCGACCGATTCGTCACGGGGCTCTTCCCGGGCCGCCTGAAGAATCGCGTGCGCATTCGCGCCGCCGAAACCGAAGGAGTTGACTCCGGCAATTGGAGGGCGGTCCGGCGCCGGCCAAGGCTCGAGCGCAGTTACCACGCGGAGTCGGTGACCGTTCAGGTCGATGGCGCTGTTGGCCTGGCGAAAGTGGAGGGACGCCGGAATCTGCCGGTGTTGCAGCGATAAAGCCACCTTGATCAGACCTGCCACGCCGGCGGCAGCCTCCGTATGGCCGAGGTTAGTCTTTACGGATCCTATGGCGCAGAATTGGTTTTCGTCCCGGCCCGGGCTCAAGGCCGAACCAATGGCCCTCGCTTCGATGGGATCTCCAATCGGCGTTCCCGTGCCGTGCGCCTCCACGTATTGCACATCGCGGGGGGCGATACCGGCCTTCAAGAGTGCTTCCTCGATCATGGCTTGTTGCGCGACCGCACTCGGCACGGTCATGCCAACGGTGTGTCCATCTTGATTGATCGCCGTTGACCGGATGACGGCGTAGATCGGATCGCCCGCGTCGAGCGCTGCGCGCAAGGGCTTGAGCATGACAACTCCGGCGCCCTCGCCGCGCACGTATCCGTTTGCGGCAGCGTCGAACGCTCGGCACTGGCCATCCGGCGATAGCATGGTTGCTTTGCAAAACCCGACGGTTACCTCAGGCGACAGAAGCATCTGTACGCCTCCGACGAAGGCGGTGGTGCATTCGCCTGAGCGAAGACTCTGGCAGGCAAAGTGAGCAGCGCTGAGCGCGGACGAGCATGCCGTATCGATCGTCACGCTGGGACCGCGAAAGTCGTAGAGATAAGAGATGCGGTTGGCGGCAATGCTGCCGGCCCCGCCGCTATTGGTGTGCATGGTGATGCTCGCCCGATTCTGCGGGTACAACATCTGATCGCCGTAGTCGTGCGAGGAGATACCGACGAAGACACCCGTTCGCGATGCCGCCAGCGAGGGCGGCGGGATACCGGCATCTTCGCAGGCTTCCCACACTAATTCGAGAAGCAGGCGATGCTGCGGATCGATATGGACAGCTTCGCGCGGCGAGATACCAAAGAACTGGGCGTCGAAAAGATCGACATGTTCGAGAAATCCGCCCCAGCGCGAGTAGCTCCGACCGGGCTTTTTTGGATCTGGATCGAAAAGGTCCTTGAACCCCGGGCGGTTCGCAGGGGATTCTGTAATAGCGTTGAACCCCTTTTCCAGCAGGCCCCAAAAAGCCCGAGGGTCGTTCGCGCCTCCCGGAAAACGGCATCCGATCCCAACAATCGCAATATCCCGATCAAGATCCCGTGCCACGCCACCTTCTGATTCTGATTGCATGCTAGATCGCTCCTGGAAGGAAGATTATTCAGGTGCATTTTTTGGGTCGCGAAGTCGGGGGGTAAGCCGGATGATATGGACCGAACAATTACTTGTCAAGGCGCCGCGCGACTGGCCGGTCAGGTTGGGATGGATTCACGCCGAGCTGTTCCAACGGCGTCGGGTACAGGCGAGGACGCCAGCCAATCCGCGATTTTCTCGGAGGCGTACCGATAGCTGGCTTCCGCCATCTCATTGGCGCGGTGGAAGTCAGTAATTCCGAATTGCTCTACTGGCGGACTAAGGTAGAGGTCGGCCATCTTGCTTGTTTCGCTCTTGCGGGACGCGCTGCTGAGTTCGATAATTCGCATGAGAATGCTCAAGATGCCTGGAAAATGGATTCTCTTCGAAGCAGGTTTGAAGCGCTGTGCCAGTGCTTGCCAGCCCGAAATCCGATCTCCATAATCGGCATCACACATGTGCCCTTCGGATGAGACGTCGGAGGCGATCACCGTGCCGCAACCCGCATATCCGCGCATGATATCCACCGGAACGTTGTCGATGATTCCGCCGTCCACCAGCAGATCGCCATCCCAGAGGATGGGCGGGTAGACGGCAGGCGCCCGCATGCTTGCCAGCAGGCTCTTGAGCAGCGAACCGCGCCTGTGGACCTGGATACGGGCGCGCGTGAGGTTCGCGGAGACGCAGAAGAATGGCAGCCACAGGTCTTCGATCTGCGTATCTCCACAGAAGGTGTAAAAACAATCGTCGAACCTCCGGCCGGACAGAAGAGAAACCAGGGGAATGGTCCAGTCGTTCTGCATCGTGCCGAAGGCGTTTCCAATGGCTTGCAGCATCGCACTCGTAGTCGCGCTCCTGGGCGACCGCCCCCGCCATAGCGGCGCCTGCGCTGGTACCCCCAACGATGTCGATGGGCACCCCGGCTTCGCGCAGCGCACGGATAACTCCAGCGTGCCCGGCGCCGCGTACTCCGCCTCCACTCAGCACCAGGCCAATCGCGCGCCCCGTTAGCGACCGCGCCATTCTGCCAAAGTCCGAATTCGAATCCGGGCGGAGATGATAATGCCGGTCCACTTTCCAGGCGGCGAGCCATGCACTGGTCCCAGTGGGAACGATGACTGAGGCCGGATGCAGCAGCGCCAAGCTCGCTTGCCGGCCACGCCGGTCATTCAATGCGCTGGTGACATAGGCCTCGGCGCCTTCGCGCGGGTCACGAGCCGCGTCGGCAACAATCAGAATGTGATCGCATTGCCGCAGGCAGCGGCGGGACCAGGTAGAATCCGAAGGATCTGTCTGATAAATCAGATAGCGGTGATCCGTCTCCAAATTACTCAGCAACTCGATGATCCTGCCATCACGAGCGTGGAACTCGGAGACCTGGGCTGCACCCGGTTTCCCCAGCCAGGCGTCTATAAGCGCGCTTCCAACTACCTGAGTAGGGCTCTGGACTGAAAGCGTGTCTGCCAGCCGCGCACAGAAGTCCTCGATCGGGATACCCTGGGAAGCTGGAACCACCGCAATGATCGTGCTCAGCGGTGCAGGCCGCCCACGCGCTCCCTGTTCTGCTCTCAACCGCGTCACCACTTTGCGCGCGATGACGGCGAGCAAATCCGGGTGCCGGGAAAGCATGCGATGAAATGCGTCTTTGGAAAGTCTGACCAGGTGCGAATCGCGTGTTGCGGTCACGGTTGCGCTGCGGGGTTCTCCATCCAGCAGCGCCATCTCCCCTGCCGTATCTCCGCAGCCAAGCTCCGCCAAGACGCGCGAGTCTTCGCCGGGCATATTCAGGGAAACCCGCAGGGCGCCACTCACCACCAGGTAAAGAGCGTCACCGACGTCACCCTCGCGAAAGAGTGGGCTTCCCGCTTCGACCCATACCGACTCCAGCTGCGTTTCGAGGTCACGCAAGGCGGCCTCTGGGAGACCGCTGAACATTTTCGAAACTCCCAGCGCCACAGAGAGGCGGTTCCTGCGTTGCTGGCGTCCGACAAATCGATCGAAGGCCTCGACCTCTTCCGGATGACCTTTCGCGAAGCGCTCGAATCCTTCACGAGTCAACTTTGCCGCACGGACGGTCGAGACTGCGCGAACGGTGGACCAGCGGTCACCGCCGTTCCAGAGAGCAAACTCCCCCACAGTGTGACTTGGCCCTAGTTCTGCCAGCAACTTTTCCGTGTGGTTGTGACCGGAGTGCCAAATACCCACCTGCCCCGCAAGGACGAGGTACATGGCGTCGCTTGGGTCGCCCTGGTGGAACAGAGTCTCGCCCGCGCCGAATTCAATTTCTTCAACCTGGGCGGCTAAATCGGGAAGTGCGGCCTTGCTAATGTCGCGGAAGATTTCTGTGGAAGAAAGAAAGGGAATCCAGTCAGCGGCAAGCTTGTTCACTCGGTGCCTCGCGCGATTCTCGTCCCGATGGTACACCCCACCGCCTGAATTTCAAATCAGTGCCCAAAATGCCCATGCCGCAGGGAATAATTGTCGCTTAACGCTGAATTGCCCAGGCGCGAAGCCACTGCCACGGAGGCAAATTCAAGAGCCCGGCCAAGTAACAGCCCAACCAGACGTCACTCGACATGCAAAATGTTATTTTTCGGAGAGGGTGTCGACGCAACAAAAGGCCAATTGAGGCATTGCAACGCTCTAATTGGATTCGCTATCACAAACCGTTTCAAATAAATATCTTGTGTTTCGCAACAGTCCTCATAAGGACCTGGAATCGGACATTCTATATCACCCGCTTAGTTCCTGACCTCTGCCAATAACTCCTCAATTTCGGCCTTCTCTCCCGCCGTCAAGCCCAACAAAGGCGCTCTTGTATGGCCTCCGAAGTAGCCGTTGAAGTCGCAGGCGTACTTGATGCCGGCGATTCCGAGGTCGACGACAATGCGCTTGTTGGCACCGGCGATGCGCTTTTGTTTTTCTTCGGCCAAGGCGAGGTCATGATCCTTCCAGGCGAGGTAAATCTCCTGGCAGGCCTGAGGCGCGGAGGCGCCGAAGGCGAGGATGCCGCCAGTGGCGCCGGCCTGGAGGGACTCGAAGAGCACACTTCCCGAGCCGCAAATGACCTGAAAGCCGACTTCCCTGCTGCGGGTCTTTGGCGGGGCGGCTGGAGGGGCGGTGGCTACCGCGGTGCCGCCAGCAAGGTCAGAGGCTGAAACGAAGGAACCGGATGGTTCGGTGGGCGGCGTTCAGCATACGGGCGGTGACGGCTTCGAAGACCTGCGTAACCTGGACGGTGCGTTTGGGGGCGTTTTGCGTGGCTTCTACGGAGGCGCGGATGCGATCGACGTTGCCGCTCGAGTCCTTGATGCCAACGATGTTGGGGTGCTGGGCGAGCTCGGCGATGAGCTCGATGGGAATCTGGTAGGGGACGCACTTGGGGATGTTGTAGAGCACGACTGGGAGCGGCGAGCGGTCGGCGACGCTGCGGAAGTAGTTGAGCATGGCGGGCGCGGGCAGGTTGGTGGCGTAGTAGCTGGGCGGGCGCACGAGAACGGCGTCATATTGCAGCTCAGCGGCGGCTTCAGCCAATTCGACGGTTCCTTTGACGGACTCGCGGCCCACACCGGCGACGAGCACCTTTTCAGGAGCGGCGGCCTGGGCTACGGCGCGGAGAACGTCGCGCGACTCGGCGTCGTTGAGGGCAACGGCTTCGCCCGTGGAGCCGAGGGTTACAAGCCCGGCAAGCAGGCTACGGGAGTAGTGTTCGACGTTGGCTTCAATCTTGCGGAAATAGATGCGCTCGTCGGGGTAAAACGGCGTGGTGATCGCAGCGAAGACACCTTCCATCAGCATGGGCTTATTGTAGTGCCCGCCGCAGTAGGACAGCGTTCTGCCCTGCTCCATGGGGCTGCAATTGTTTCGCTTGGCGGCGGCGGTGTATGGTAGGTGGTTAGATACGGCGCGGAGTAAGCAGCATTTTTCTCTTGAGGAGCGGCGAAGATGCACTCGTCGGTGCAAACGGAACTCGAGGAACAGAGCTCATCCAAACTTTCCGGGCAGGCGCTGTCCTTTTTCCTACACTCGCTTGTGGCGCTTGGCTCCTGGATGGCGCTCATGCTGCTCGGTTACCTGATCAATCCCGTCGGTGTGCCGCAACTCGTCATTCTTCTCCTGTCGGCCGCCGTGCCGCTCGTTGTCGGTTTTCTCATCGCCCGCGTTCATCCCACGGAAATGGCGAGCGTGGTCTGGCTGCTCGGCCTCGTCTGGTTCTTGATTTTGTGCCTGTGGGTGCTGGACATGCCGACCGGGCCAAATCAGTGCTTCCAGTGCGAGGCCACGGAGAAACTGACGCGCACCTTCTTCAGCCTGCCTCGCCCCAGCGGACTCATTGACAACGACGGTCCGTTTATCGGCACCTGGCCTGCCGTCGCGCTCTTCGGCTACTCCATTGGCGCAAAGCTCGGATTTCGACGGCGGTAAGGCTCGAAAGTCAACAGCGCACAATGCGCCGGCTACCAAGAGAGAAGAACTTGTCTAGCCGCCATCCGACAGTAAGCAGTCGTCCTGTGACTACCGTGCCTTCAACAGGTCTGGCTATTTCGCTCGATCGGAAACGTCCCAAAGTTTCACGGTCTTGTCGAAGCTTCCCGATGCGAGTGTGCGGCCGCCTGGAGCGAATGCGACTGAAGTAACAAGATCATTGTGTCCTGACAAGGTCCGCACCATCGTTTTTGAGGCGCCGTCCCAAAGCTTAATGGTTGTGTCCGAGCCTCCGGAAGCGAGCGTGCGGCCGTCAGGGGCGAAGGCCACGGATTCGACCCAATTTGCGTCTCCGGTGAGCGAGCCGATGTGGGCTCCAGAGGGTATTTTCCAGAGCTTGATGGAGCCGTCCCAGCCGCCCGAGGCGAGCGTGCGGCCGTCGGGACTGAATGCAGCTGACCAAACCGTGGCGGTGTGTCCCGACAGCGTTCGGAGCTGAGACCAGGAAGATACATCCCAGAGGGCGACAGTGTAGTTCGCGGTTCCGCAAGCGAGCATGCGGCCATCGGGGCTGAACGTGACGCACAGAATGCCGGTCCGGGATATGGGAAGGACGTCGTCAGTTTGTGGCGTAAGTGTGCAAATGAGGGCACCTGAGGACATTTCCCAGACTTTGATGGAGCCATCATCGCTTCCGGAGGCGGCCATCCGGCCATCGGGACTAAAAGCGACCGAGTCGACTGAGTTTGCGTGACCGGTGAGTGTTCGGACAAGAGCCCCCGAGGATAGAGTCCAGAGCTTAACGGTGTTGTCATCGCTTCCGGAGGCGAGCGTGAGTCCATCGGGGCTGATGGCAACGGACGTAACAGCCGCCGTGTGCCCTTGGAATGTTCGGATGAGACTGCCCGAGACCTCATCCCAGAGCTTGATCGTCTTGTCCTGGCTCCCCGAGGCGACCGTGCGTCCATCGGGGCTGAAGACGACAGAATCGACTCGGTCTTTGTGCCCCGTGAGAGTGCGGGGCGCGGCGGGCGACCCGGTTTGCTGCGACCACAGCCTTAGACCTCCCGACTGAGCCACGAGCGCGCTGGCAGCAATTGTGAAAGTACGTCGCGAGATGATTGGAGTAAAGGGGTCCGGCATGTTTCCCTGATCCTCGTTCCTGAAATCGAAGCACGACGATAAGCGCCCACCTATCCGATCCTGGGGCGCGACGCGTGGGATGCATCACAGGTTAACACAAGGGAATGTGACTTTTTCGTCGCGCAGGTCAAGGCCTGTATGACCGTTGGTCCGACGTCCGGCGCTACTCCCTGCGCCTCAGCGTCCGTTCGCCGAGTGCAGCGCCTGCAAGGCAAAGACCGTCACACGATGACGCTGCATTGCGGCAATTCCCTCGGCTGCGGCCTGAGCGGCAGCAAGCGTGGTGATGGTGGGAATGCGCGCAAGTACGGCTGCGCGCCGAATGGCCTTCTCGTCGAAGATCGCGTCCTGCCCACGTGGCGTATTGATGATCAGCTGGATACGGTCGCCCTTGATAAGGTCAACGGCATTTGGCCGGCCCTCCTCCACCTTGAACACGCGCTCCACGATCAGCCCCGCGCCTTCGAGCGCGTTAGCCGTGCCTTCCGTGGCCACGATCTTGAAGCCAAGATGTACGTACCGCCGAGCTAGCGTGATCGCTGCCTGTTTGTCGTGATCGTTCACCGTGAAGAAGACCGTGCCGCCCGTGGGCAGAATATGACCGGCCGAGAGCTGCGCCTTCGCGAAGGCTTCGCCAAAGGTGCTTGCCACACCCATCACTTCGCCCGTCGACTTCATCTCCGGCCCGAGTACCGTATCGACACCTGCGAACTTCGACCATGGAAAGACCGGCGATTTCACGTAGTAATGCGAGCCGGTTCCAAGATCCTTTCCTGACGCCAACTCGTCAGGCAGCAGTTCGCGCAGCTTGCGGCCCGTCATGAGCCGCGCCGCGATCTTGGCCAGCGGAACGCCCGTTGCCTTGGACACGTACGGCACCGTCCGCGAGGCGCGGGGGTTCACTTCGATGACGTAAACGTGATCGTTGCCCTGCTCGTCGCGCTGGATGGCGAATTGCAAATTGACGAGGCCGACGACTTTGAGCGCCAGCGCCAGCTTCCGCGTGTAGGCGCGCAGGGTTTCGAGCGTCTGCTCTTTGATGTCTACCGCCGGCAGCACGCACGACGAGTCGCCGGAGTGAATGCCGGCCTCTTCAATGTGCTGCATGATGCCCGCGATCTGCACGTCTTCCGAATCGCAAAGTGCGTCGACGTCGACTTCGATGGCGTTCTCCAGGAAGTGGTCGATGAGAACCGGACGTTCCTGCGAGTATTCGACGGCCTGGCGCATGTAGCGCGTCACGGCATCCGCGTCGTACGCGATGACCATCGCCCTGCCGCCCAGCACGTAGCTTGGCCGCACCAGCACGGGGTAGCCGATTTGCTCGCCTACGGCCAACGCCTGTTCCACGCTCGTGGCTGTGCCTCCGCGCGGCTGCGGAATCTTTAAATCCTCAAGCAATTTGCCAAACTGCTTGCGATCTTCGGCCAGATCGATGGATTCCGGCGAGGTGCCGATGATGGGCACGCCGGCTTCGAGCAAACGCTGGGCGAGATTCAGCGGCGTCTGCCCGCCGAACTGCACGATCATGCCAATCTTGGCTCCCGATTGCGCCTCGTGGTTGTAAATCGCCAGCACATCTTCGAGAACAAGCGGCTCAAAGTAGAGCCGGTCGCTGGTGTCGTAATCGGTGGAGACGGTCTCAGGGTTGCAGTTGACCATGATGGTCTCGTAGCCGTCATCCTTCAGCGCGAAAGCCGCGTGGCAGCAGCAATAGTCAAACTCAATGCCCTGGCCGATGCGATTGGGACCTGAGCCAAGAATGATGACCTTCGGTGTCGTAGTCGGCGGCGCTTCATCCTCCTCCTCGTAGGTCGAGTAGAGATAAGGCGTCATCGACTCGAACTCGGCGGCGCAGGTGTCCACCAGCTTGAACACAGGCCGGATTCCATGCGCTTCGCGTAGTTCCCTCACCTGCTGGATGCCCGCATGGCCTTCGAGCTTCCACTCCTTTGCGATGCGCTCGTCGCTGAGGCCTAATCGCTTGAGCCTCCTCAGCGCTTCAGCTCCTGTATCTTTTGGAGGCGTGCGTGCGATGGCGACTTGCGCCTGCGTAATCTCGCGGATCTGGTGCAGGAACCAGGGATCCATCCTGGTGAGGCGAGCCACTTCGCGCACACTCATGGCGCGTTCAAAAGCGTAACGAATATAGCCCAGTCGCTCTGGCTTCGGCGTCACGAGCATCTGCGTCAGGCGGCGCGGCTCGAGCACTTCTGCGCCGGTCTTTTTGCCGGTTTCCAGCGAGCGCCACGCCTTCATCAGCGCTTCCTTGAAGGTGCGGCCGATGGCCATCACCTCGCCTACCGACTTCATCTGCGGGCCGAGCGTGTCGTCAGCGCCGGGAAACTTTTCGAATTGCCACTTGGGAATCTTGACCACGACGTAGTCGATGGTGGGCTCAAAGCAGGCCGGCGTTTTGCGCGTGATGTCGTTGGGAATCTCGTCGAGCGTGTAACCAACGGCGAGCTTGGCCGCTATTTTTGCGATCGGAAATCCGGTGGCCTTCGACGCCAGCGCCGACGAACGCGACACGCGCGGGTTCATCTCGATGACGATCATGCGGCCATCTTGCGGATTGATGGCGAACTGCACATTGGATCCGCCGGTCTCCACTCCAATTTCGCGAATGCATGCGATGGCGGCGTCGCGCATCTTCTGGTACTCGCGATCGGTGAGCGTCTGCGCCGGGGCCACGGTAATGGAGTCGCCGGTGTGCACGCCCATAGGATCAAAATTTTCGATGGAACAAATAATGATGACATTGTCGGCGAGGTCGCGCATTACCTCGAGCTCGTATTCCTTCCAGCCGAGCACGCTCTCCTCGAGCAGGCACTCATGTACCGGTGAGAGGTCGAGGCCGCGGGAGAGAATCTCCATCAGCTCTTCGCGGTTGTAGGCGATGCCGCCGCCGGTGCCGCCGAGCGTGAAGCTGGGCCGGATGAGCACCGGGAAGCCGAGCTTGCCGGAGAAATCGAGCCCGTCGCGCAGGTTATTCACGAGCGCGGAGCGCGGCACATCGAGACCGATGCGGATCATCGCATCTTTGAAGAGCAGACGATCCTCGGCCTTCTTGATGGCCTCAAGCTTGGCGCCAATGAGCTCGACGTTATACCGCTCCAGGACGCCGGTGTCGGCAAGATCGACGGCGAGATTCAGCGCCGTTTGGCCGCCGACGGTGGGCAATAGCGCGAACTTCCCGGGGTTGGGCTGGCTCGAAAGCATCTCCGCTTCAATGCGAATGATCTCTTCCACATACTCGTGGGTCAGCGGCTCAATATAGGTGCGGTCGGCCAACTCGGGATCGGTCATGATGGTGGCCGGGTTCGAGTTCACCAGCACCACCTCGTAGCCCTCCTGCCGGAGGGCCTTGCATGCCTGCGTGCCCGAGTAGTCGAACTCCGCCGACTGGCCGATGATGATGGGCCCTGAGCCGATCACCAGAATCTTCTGAATGTCATTTCTGCGTGGCATGATGGTTGATCTTCTGTCCGCTTCTAAACGTTCGTGCCGTTGTTGCCTCGGTTAAACCTCGTGCGCCAAAAAACAGCGGAGCCAAAAGCCCCGCCGCTTTGCAATTCCGAAAATTTCACGCGTCGCCAGCTTCATCCCTTCCACTCCTCCATCATCTGCCGGAAGTCGCGGAACAGATAGTGCGAATCGTGCGGGCCCGGAGCGGCTTCAGGGTGGTATTGCACGCTGAAGAGTGGCAGCGTCTTGTGGCGCAGGCCTTCGAGCGTCTGATCGTTCAGGTCCACGTGCGTCAGCTCGACCTCGTTCGCGTTGATCGAGTCGGGATCGACGGCGAAGTTATGATTGTGCGCCGTGATCTCCACTTTGCCGGTGGCATTGTTGCGCACCGGGTGGTTGCCGCCGTGATGGCCAAACTTGAGCTTGTAGGTGCGGCCGCCCAGAGCCAGTCCGCAAAGCTGGTGGCCCAGACAAATTCCAAACACCGGCACGCGGCCCAGCATCTGCCGGATGGAGCGTACCGCGTAATCGACGGGTTCCGGGTCGCCGGGGCCGTTCGACAAAAAGACGCCATCGGGCTTGAGCGCCAGCGCATCGTCCGCGGTGGTCTCCGCCGGGACCACGGTCACGCGGCATCCCTCACGCACTAACATGCGC
This sequence comes from uncultured Acidobacteriota bacterium, assembly GCA_963713675.1. GTDB lineage: Bacteria > Acidobacteriota > Terriglobia > Terriglobales > Acidobacteriaceae > Telmatobacter. Next base: position 705,391 of record CAVQMV010000029.1, on the reverse strand, counting down.
AGAATGTTCTGTTTAATGCCAAAGTCATAAGCCACTACGTGAAGTTGGCGCTCGCGTGCTTTCTCTTTTTGGATGAAACCTTCAGCAAGCAGCGAATCGCCCATCTCACTGCGCGGATCGGACGCGTCAAACTCGTAGTTCTCCTTGGTTGAAACCACGCGCGCCAGATCGGTGCCGTCCATCTTGCGAATTTTTTTGGCCTTTTGGACGAGGACTTCGGGGTCGGACTCGATGGTCGAGATCACGCCGCGCATGACGCCGTGGTTGCGCAGGTGGCGCACCAGGGCGCGGGTGTCGATCTCCGCCAGCACCGGCACAGAGTAGCGCTCCATGTATTCGTCGGTCACTTGTTCAGAGCGCCAGTTGGAGCTGATCGTGGAGAACTCGCGTACGATCAGTCCCTCGATATAAGGCCTGGACGCCTCATTATCGGCGCGATTGGTGCCGTAATTGCCAATTTGAGGGTTGGTGAGGACTACGATCTGACCGGCGTAGGAGGGATCGGTAGCGATTTCCTGGTAACCGGTGAGAGAAGTATTAAAAACCACTTCGCCCTGGCATTCGCCCGGGTGCCCATGGCCTTGGCCGCGGAAGATGCGCCCGTCTTCGAGCGCTAAGATCGCCTGCATCGCCTCTCCGAGGAGTGGATTCAATCGATTCTAGCAGGTTTTGCCGCCAGATCTTGCTGCGTTTTCCACGGTCTTAGCGGACCACGCCCGCATCGAGTACGCCTTGCTCCGCCACGTAGTAGAGGCTCTCAATTTCCCGCCTCTCCGTACAGAAGAGCATCCCGACTATCTCTTCTGGTCGAGGACTTGCACTGAAGAGATCAACGTAAATAAATGGCTTCGGAAAGTTGGTCGTCCGGATGACTATCTTTCCTTCAAGGATGAGGCCGACGAGCTCATGAAGCACCTTTCGTATGTGGATCCTCTGGCCGCACGGATCGCGTGCAGCGCAGATGCGTGAGGTATATAATTTCGCTCACGTGGACATTCTGGAGCTGGTCCGTCGGGGTTACGCTTCCTCAAGCTTCGGGCTCTGAAAAGTCAAAATGGCTGATTTTGGGCAGTCTGATAAGAAGTCTGTGCCTAAAGCGCCTGGCTCTCCGGGCGTCGGAACCCCGTTCGCCGGCGAGAGCTCCTCGGGCGGCATTTCGAACCCTCCAGAACAGCCTCCTCAAAATGATTCGGATGCGACGATTGTAGACGCGGGACCGCAATTTGATCCCGATGCGACAATCTACGATCCGGATGCGACGATCGTGGATGCTGGACCACGATTTGATCCCGACGAAACACTGGTGGACCCCGACGCGACGCTTATTGATCTCCACGCGGAGGCGGCCGATCCAGACGCCACGATTGCACCCGGAGTACCATCCCGGCGGCGGCCTCTGCCACCTTCGGCGCGCCGGACGATTGATGCGCGAGCGAACGCAGGTCAATTCCAGATAGGCGATCTGCTTGTCGAGCGTTATGAGCTTCTGAAATTGCTCGGCGAAGGCGGCATGGGCGCCGTATACAAGGCTCGAGACATCGAACTGGGGCGAGAAGTAGCGCTCAAAGTAATCAAGCCGGAACTGGCCTATAACCCTGAGATCCTGCAGCGTTTTAAGCAGGAGCTGATCCTCGCGCGCCAGGTGACGGACCGCAACGTAATCCGCATTTTCGATATTGGCGAAACCGGGAAAACGAAGTTCATCACGATGGAGTACCTGGAGGGCGAGAACCTCCATGAATTGATGAAGAAACGCGGCAAGCTGGAGATCGCTGAAGCCGTCGACATCATGGCGCAGGTAGCCAACGGGCTTGCTGCCGCCCATCGTGAAGGCATCATCCACCGAGACCTTAAGCCGGGCAACATCATGCTCGACAAGGGCGGCCGCGTGGTCGTGATGGACTTTGGGCTGGCGCGCACGGTTGGTAGCGAGGGAATGACGCGAACCGGCGCGATGCTGGGCACGATCGAATATATGTCACCGGAGCAGGCGCAAGGCCTTGATCTGAAAGCAAGCTCCGATATGTTCACCGTTGGCCTCATTCTGTATGAGTTGCTTATCGGCGTCACGCCGTTTCATTCAGAAAGCGCCATTGCCAGCCTCGTCATGCGCACCAAAGAGCGCGCAATACCGCTGATCGAGGTTGACAAGAAGATTCCGGGCTCACTGAGCAACATCGTCAGCAAGTGCCTTGAAAGAGAGCCTGCGAATCGCTACCAGAACGCGGATGAACTGCTAAAGGATCTCCGCGCGTGGCAAGACTCGGGCGGCAAATCGGGCGGCAAATCGCGTATCTCCGCCTCGTCCGCACAGCTGCGCATGAACCGGCTGCGCGAATTACCCTGGCCGCGGATTGGAATAGCAAGCGCTGTGATTTTGCTTCTGACTGCTGGGGCTTCGTGGTATGTGATCCGAACCCAGCAGCACGCGCAAGCAGTGCCGCACGGCCCAGTTTCGGTACTCGTTGGTGATTTTGAGAACCACACTGGTGACCCGGTTTTGGACGACACCCTGGAACCGATGGTCGGAGTGGCATTGGAAGGCGCGAGCTTTATCAACGTCTTCAGCCGCGGCGACGCGCGCAAACTGGCCATGAAACTCTCGACTCCCTCGAGCAAGCTCGATGAGCAGACGGCGCGGCTGGTCGCCGTGAACGAGGACGTCAATGCGGTGATTACGGGCGAGATTAGTCTGCGCGGCGACGAATACGATATTTCGGCGATCGCGCTGGACGCAGAGAGCGGCAAGGTGCTGGGAAGAGCCGAGGTCACTGTCGCGAAAAAAGAGGAGATTCTGAACAGCATTCCAAAACTGGTGGCGCCGATCCGCAAGGCCATGGGCGACACCACGACCCCCTCAAAGCAGTTCGAGGAGGTCAGCGGAGGTTTCCAAGCCGCGTCTCTTGAAGCTGTTCACCAGGAAAGCATTGCTGTCGATGAACAGTTCGCGGGCCAATTCCAGGAAGCGTTTGACTCGTTCGAAAAGGCTTCAGAACTGGATCCGAAGTTTGCGCGGCCCTACACCGGCATGGCGGCCATGGCCCAGAACCTGGGCAGACCCGAAGACGCCGTAAAGTACATGAAGATTGCGATGCAGCATGAAGACAGCATGACCGAGCGGGAACGCTATCGCAACCGCGGCATGTATGACTTCATTATTGGCGACTGGCAGAACTGTGTTCGAGACAGCACGCAGCTCGTTACTGACTTCCCCGCGGATCGCGTCGGTCAGTGGAATCTTGGTAGCTGTTATGCGCAGTTGCGCGACGCGCCGAAGGCGTTGGACGCAGCGCGACAGGCGGTTACGATTGTTCCCAAGGGAGTTGCGCAGCGGCTGAACCTGGCATTCATCAGTTCTTTTGCCGGAGATTTTGCCGCGGGTGAAAAAGAGGCGCTCGCCGGGCTGGCCATCAATCCCTCGGCCACGCAGGGATTCCTGGTGCTGGCTGAAGCGCAGCTCGGAGAAGGGCAACTCGACAAGGCAGCCGAATCGTACCGTCAACTGGAAAAATTTGGCGCCTCGGGCGTTTCCACAGCGACGGTTGGACTGGCCGATCTTGACGCTTATCAAGGGAAGTATGACGATGCAGCAAACATCCTTAGAAGCGGAGCCGCTATCGATATTGCGGCCAAGAACCGCGATGATGCCGCACGGAAATATGTAGCTCTGGGCAATATCGAAGAGATCCAGGGCAAGCATGCGGCCGCGGTCTCTGATACCGACAAGGCATTGGCGAACAGTCAGACCACACAGATTGAGTTCCTGGCGGCAATCACCTATGTCGATGCCGGAGAGACGGCGAAGGCGCAAAAGCTCGCTACCATCCTTTCGTCAGCGCTTACAAGCGAGTCCCAGGCCTACGGCAAGATTGTTACTGGCATGATTGCCCTGAAACGGAAAGATATGAATGAAGCGATCAGGCAAATCAAAGGCGCGATTAACCTGCTGGACACCTGGATCGGCCACCTCTACCTGGGGCGGGTTTACCTGGAAGCAGGAGCGTTTACTGAGGCTGACTCAGAATTTGATGAATGCGCAAGGCGACATGGCGAAGCGATCGAACTGTTTTTGGACAACGTGCCGACCTATTCGTATTTTCCGCCTGTCTACTACTACGAAGGGCGCGTGCGCGAAGGGATGAAAAGCGAAGGGTTCGCCGACTTCTATAAGAGCTACCTCGCGATCCGTGGGCAGTCGACAGAAGATCCGCTGGTTTCCGATATCCGTCATCGCCTGGGCCAATAATCGGCGGCCGGCGAACGAAGATCCAGACAACAAATGGAGCGCCGAGGTTAGCCGGCACTCCTTTTTCTCGGCCTCTGACCGTTTCCTATATGCTCGCATCTCGGTTGCGGCCGCTCGTCCGGCTAGTTTCCCGTGAGCGTGACAGACTGCGAACCGGCCGACGTGTTGTCAGTGACGGTAAGGGTGGCGTTTTCGGTTGTGGTGCTCGTAGGTTTGAACGTGACTGAGATGGTGCAAGTCTTAGTCGCCGCCAACGAACTCGTCGAAGCGGGGCAATTGTTGGTTTCAGAGTAGTAGCTTGTGCTCCCCGTGATGGCAATGCCGCTGATGATCAATGGCGTTGTACCCGTGTTGCTGAGGATTACGGTTAGCGTGCTGCTCTTGGTGTTCGCTACAGTTTCAAAGTTCAGGTTCGGACTCAGGGTGGCCACAGAGTAGGCTGCGGCTACTGGTGTCGTCATCTGCGGCGCAGCTGCGTAGTTCGAGTTGCCCGCCTGATTGGCGATCACCGAGCAGGTTCCTGTACCGCTGGTCATCGTGAAAGTTGAGCCTGAAATAGTGCACACTCCGGAATTGGTGAAGGTCACTTCGTTTCCGCTGGCGCCGCCGGTGGCCGCCACCGTAAAGCTGGTCTTGTAGGCGGCACTCGCCGGCGGGCTGGTGGTGTACGTGATCGTCTGCGGAGCCAGGGTCGCGGACACGGGCGTTGTGCTCTGCGGCGCAGCTGCGTAGTTCGAGTTGCCCGCCTGATTGGCAATCACCGAGCAGGTTCCTGTGCCGCTGGTCATGGTGTAAGTCCCGCTGGAATTGCTGCACACCCCGGAACTGGTGAAGGTCACCGCATTCCCGCTGGAGCCTCCCGTAGCCGTCACCGTGAAGCTGGTCTTGTAGGCAGCACTCGGCGGCGGGCTTTTGGTATACGCGATCGTCTGTGGAGCCAGGGTCGCAGATACGGACGTTGTACTCTGCGGCGCAGCTGCGTAGTTCGAGTTGCCTGCCTGGTTGGCGATTACTGAGCACGAACCCGTGCCGCTGCTGATCGTGTAGGTGGCCGAATCGAGCGAGGTGGCCGTGATGCTGCAAGGACCTGAGCTCTTGAAAGTCACTGCATTCCCGCTGACGCCGCCAGTGGCCACCACGGTAAAGCTGGTATTGTAAGGGGCACTCGTCGGCGGGCTTTTGGTGTATGTGATCGCCTGCGGAGCCAGAGTCGCGGTTACGCTTTGGGTGACCTGCGGCGCTGGCGCATAGCTCGTGTTACCTGCCTGGTTGACGATCACCGTGCAGGTTCCGGAGCTGCTGGTCATCGTGTAAGTTCCGCCTAAATTGCTGCACACTCCGGAATGCGTGTAAGCGACCCCGAGTCCGCTAGAGGCTGAAGCGGCCACCGTGAAGTTGCTTCCATAGGCGGCCGTCGACGGCGGATTGACGGTGAACGAAATCGTCTGCGGCTGCAGAACGGTCGCGCTCAGAGTTACCTTCTGCGGACTGCCCGGCGCATTGTCCATGATTTCAAGAAGCGCGGTTTGCTGGTTGTAGAACGGGCCCGCAACAAAGGCAATGGTTATTGTGCAGCTGCTCCCCACTGCCAATGACGACGGGCAAAGATTGACGGCCACAAATTCGTCGGAGTTCCCTCCCTGCACAATCGAAAGGATGGGATCGCTGATGGTCACCGGCGAAGTTCCGGTGCTCGTTAACGCGATGGTCTTGGTTGTAATGCTTCCCAGATTCACACTTCCGAAGCTGATCGTGGTCGGGTTCACGGTGAGTCCCGGCCCGTTTGCGTTTACGAGTTCAGTGACCGTCTGCGCTGCGAGGTAATTTGTATTACCTAGCTGGTTCGCAATTACGGAACAGGTTCCAGTGCTGCTGTTCATCAGGTAGGTTGCTGAGTTCGGCGCTGTTCCAGTGATGGTGCAGGGGCCGGAAGCGGAGAAGGTCACTGGGTTTCCGCTGGCGCCGCCTGTGGCCGTAACCGTGAAGCTGCTATTGTAGGCTGCCGACGATGGAGCGAGCTTGGTGAATGTGATGGTCTGGCTGGTCTGTTGAATGATCACGTTGCCGTTCAAATACAGGAAGGAGTAATTTGCCGAGACGAGCGTGCCGGTCGATACCGTGATTGGATAGCTGCCGGGAGCGTCCCCTTGCACAGCGGCCGTGGACAGCGCCGGTGATCCAGAGACTGCAAAGGAACCATCATGGCCGACGAAGCCGCTCAGAGTGTAGTTAGCGCCAAGCACTGCTGGACTTAGGGATGGAATCGTCTGTTCATACATAATCGTGGGACTAACCGCCTGCACCGTGAGTACTGCCTGGTAAATCGGGAACGACTGGACCGCAGTGGCAGTCTTATACGTGCTGTTCCCCAGCGCAGTGGCCGTAATCGTGCACTTGCCCGCCCCGCTCGTGGTTCCGGTGGCTGTGGTTGCGCTTGTAGGAGTCACAGAGCATGGCTGACCGACACCGGTCGCGAATGTAAACCCGAGTCCGGAAGTAGAACTCGCGCTCACCGAGAACCCACTGCCGTACTGCACACCCGATAACGGCGCAAGGGTGATGGTCTGCGTTTGTCCACCGGATCCGGAAGACTGGACCTGGAAGGATCCTGTCGCGGGACTGGCCGCGTCGTAGGTGCTCGAACCCGATTGCGACGCGACGATGTTGCAGGCTCCAATGCTGTTCAAGTTGACAATGGCCGAGGAAATGCCGCCGCTGCCGCCGCTCCCAAGCGGTGTAACCGTCTGACTGGCGACGGAGCAGGATCCCGTTCCGACAAAGTTCACCTGCAAACCGTTTGCGCTGCCGTTCGTCAAAGCAGTCGCGGTGATTGTGACTGGCGAGCTCGACATCGAGACCGATCCCGGCAGCGAAAGCGAGATCGTCTGCATGCTCTTCAGCACCGCCGGGGGCGAGGGTTGGCTCTGGCGTACCGATTCATCGATCGGTACCCCAAGAAGAGTAGTGGTAATGGTATAGGCCACGTTTCCGGAGATGGGACTGAAATCGGTCCAGGTCGTGCCCGGCGGATTTCCGCCAACTCCACTTACGCTGCCCACCTCGACCGGCGCCGGCCCGCCCACGAGGCCGCGATAGATCGTGTAGGTCTGAACCACACCGAAGGCCGGTGGGTTCCAGGTAATGGTGACGTAAGGCGGGGAGACCCCTGCCGGAGATGGCGTCATGCCAGGCGATGTCGGCGGACGGACAACTGAGTTTGCGGTCAGGTAATCCAATTCTGTGGTCGCGCCGCCGCCGCCGCCGATGGTGACGCCGCCACCACCGCCGATGGTCACGCCGCCGCCACCGCCGATGGTCACGCCGCCGCCACCGCCGATGGTCACGCCGCCGCCACCGCCGATGGTGACGCCGCCACCACCGCCGATGGTCACGCCGCCACCACCGCCGATGGTGACACCGCCGCCACCGCCAATGGTTACACCACCGCCGCCACCGATGGTGACACCGCCGCCGCCACCGATAGTGACGCCGGCGCTGCTATACAAAGTCGAGTTTTGCAGGGATGCGAACTGATCGCTGTTGGCTCCCACCTGACGCAGGTCGAGATTGATCACGTCGTTGTATCCGCGCAACGTCGTATACGACGGACCATCGAAGGCTATGTTCTGGCCATTCGACCAGCTCGGCGAGATGGGGTCCAGACTGCCATTCACCCGAACCGACAAATCGCTCGGGCTGTTGAGCGGAGTGCCGTCGCAATGCGCTGTGGCCGGGCTGGCTGTAGTCGTCGCGGAGTTGTATGGCTCATACCAAGACGAGGAATACGCCGCAGGATTCCCAGAGGCGTCGGTAAGCGATGTCAGATTCCCCAGCGTCTCTATATTCAAGGGCGTTTGGCCGGGCGCTTCCAGGCTTTGGCTCGAGTAAGTGATGGCTCCATTCGATCCCACCCCATCGAGCTGGAACAGATAGTTCATCGAGCTCTCGTAGTTCGGCTTGCAGTTGGCTTCAAAGGTCGGGACGTAGCTTCCGGTTGTCGAAAGGCTGTCGCGGTAGGTCCCACCATGCGTCAACCCCAGTGGGTGGCCAAGCTCATGGAAGAATGTGCCGGCGATAACAGTGGCCGGTTTGCTCATGTCCTGGTTTGCATCCTGCGCCCACAGGCCGAGGCTGACGACTGAGTCGGAGCCGCCCACATCGGAATAGCCGGAGATGCTTGTCACGGTGCCGGACGTCACGCCGATCGTCGGTTCGGCGGCGTTGTGCCGTAGGTGTAACTCCAGTTGGGCAGCGCGGTCGAAGGCGTTGTGATGTAGATCGTTGTGAGACCGCTATCACAGCCAGTGGGGATGTACACCCCGTTGAGGTTCGGGTTTGAAATCACTCCGGAAATTGTGATGCGGGTTGGACAAACACCATTCAGGCCGGTGGTAACGAGGCTCGTTGTGTTGCCGCTTTCCGTGATCGACGTCAACGATCCAAACCAGCTGTTCCACGCCGGTATCGCAAGAGAGTAACCAAACAAAACGTAGTGATAGCTATCCTTCTGGCCCAGCGGGAAACGAGTTGCGCAATTGGCGAGCGACGGGTTCGCTGTGCAGGCACTGAAATTCGCCGGCCATATCTTAGACAGTTCCACGCCGCCTTTCCATGCGACCACGCCCGGTTGAGGCGCCGTATTGGTACTGGGGAACTCGCAGAGCACCGATCCACTGTCGGCGCACGTGTACGTGCTTTCCAGAATCGCGTTCCCGGGTTTCAGATGGAGGTAAATTCCGTGTCCGGTAACAGGGTTAATGGTATTGAGGAATGCCTGCGTGACCATCGCCAGTGGATCCTTGCCCTGGGCGTCTGGGGACGGATAGGTGTTCTGCTGAGTGAAATCGCACGTGTTGGTGCCTGGGATGAAAGCGGAACACATGTAGTCGAATTGAACGAAGAGATCCTGATGCCCGTGCACTGCGCCAGGCAATCCAACCCATGCTCCGCTCATTACGTCGTAATAGCCAGGGTTCCCGTAATTTGGATCTCCTGACGGCGGCCCCGCCTTCCAGGCATCCAGAATTCCGTCGGCATCGCTGTTGTTGACCGGCGTGCTCAGAATCATTGCAGCGTAGGCGTTGCCTGTACTCAGCGTGTCGATATATTGATTCGAATAGCCGAGCGTTGGGGAACTCGAGTTGCCGTTCCAGCCTCCGCTCGTGGTGTAGAGGCTGGTAAGTTCTCCCGTGCCGCTCGCCCCGCCAACTGCATCGTAGAATCCCACGAGTGCCTGAGGAATGTTTCCGGTGCCCGACGTTGGAGCTACGGCGCCGTTGTAAAGGACTACGGACTTGAGGGGGAAATTCGGGGATATGACGCGGTAGATGACAACGAGGCTTGCACCCTCGGGGACCTGCTGCGCGGGTCCCCCGTCGGGTAGAGAGACGCTGAATTTGCCCGAGCCAACCCGCACTCCACTGGTCGAATTCGGCAGAAGAGGCATATACGGGTTCACGTTGGCTCGATACGCGCGCAGAGTTCCCGTATTCGTGCCGTCGGTAAAGTTGGCCTGGTCGGTGCCGATCTGTTGCCCTGTGACCTGATAGTTGAGGAAGGTCACATTCGCTGACGAAGCCGCCGGCGTATTCTCAATCGCTTCCCAGTACAGATAAGCAGCGACAATATCGGCGCCATCGGGAACGCCCTGGGTGCCGGGGGTGGTGCTGCTATCGGAAATCATAATGTTTCCAGTGGCTACGCCATTTGCTCCCTTCCCAAATAAGTTGACACTGCCGGTGGCATAGTCACCGGTGACAAAGAAATTATTTTCGAGCACAAGTTGATCAGCCGCGGGCGGCAGACCATTTGAGAGCACGATACTGACAGGCGCTCCAGCGTTGACCAATGTCCCGGAGGTGGGATTCTGGCTGATCACATTGCCCGAAGTCACGGTGTCGCTGTATTGGTTTGTCACCGTTCCCGATGTCAGGCCGACGCCGGTGATGGCCGTCCCGGCCGCCGTTTGCGTCAGACCGACCACGTTAGGCGTAGCCAACTGCTGAGGTCCGTTGAAATTCGCAGTCGCGGTTGAGGCCGTACTCAGGAGCACGTTGCAGTACTGGCTCGTCCCCGCGTTTGCGCAAGCGCCACCCCAGCCGGCAAACGTCGATCCCGGAGACGCAATTTCCTGGAGCGATATCGTCAATCCTGTCGAGTAGTTTGCTGAGCAGGCCCCAGCCGCAAGTCCGCCCTGCACATTGCAGCTGATTCCCGCGGGGTTGGAGCTCACCGATCCGTTCCCGTTCCCCGCGCCGGTCACAGTTAACGCGGCAGCGGGTCCAAGAGACAGGCCGCTGAGATTGACTGTCTGCGTTGCGGGACTGCCGGGCAGAGAATTTCCGGAGTTGTCGGTGACTTGAGCCGTGCCGCTGATGGGGCCGGTAGACTCCGGCTGGGCATAGAAGGCCTCAACGCAGGATGATCCCGGAGCCAGCGTGAATGAGGCGCAAGTCGAGTTGACCAGATCTTCATCGAAGTTCGTGCCTGACACCGACCCGCTCACCGAACCTACCAGAACTTGGTTTCCGATGTTTGCGATCGAGAAAGCCATATCCGAGCTTCGGTAACCCTCACTTACAGTGCCGAAGTTCAACGTAGGCGGCTGCGAACTGTTGATCTCAAGGACCTGGGTGCCGTGTTCTTCGGGGAGATACACGTTGCCCTTGGAATCGACTGCGACGCCGAAGGCAAGAAGATTGTTGATCGGGATCTGGCAGGCGCTGTTCCGGATGCAGCCGGCGGGAACTTCCACCTCCTGGGGCAACTCATCCGCTACAAAAACATCGCCCGCCGCATCCACCGCTACCGCATCGGGAAGATCCCATCCTGTGCCTACCTGAACCCAGCAGTTACTGCTGCCGCAGCCGGCAGGAATCTCCACAACATCATGCAGGCCATAATCGGCGACGAATAAATCGCCCAGCGCATCGACCGCCAAACCAGTCGGATTGGCGCCAACCGGGTTGTACACCACGGTCTGTGCGCCGCCGTTCGCCGGAACCTTTACCACCTCGCCGCCGGTGAAGCTGGCGACGAAGACATCGCCCGCGCCGTCCACCGCAACTCCCAACTGGGCGCACAGGCCGCTAAAGCCGACCACGCACTGAGGGGTTGGGACGACGACTTGGCAGCCGCTGCCGCTGCAGCCGGCAGGGACTTCAACCACCTCGTTCAGACTGTTATCGGCGATAAAGAGATCGCCCCCTCCATCCACTGCCAGACCCTGCGGGTACATGAGGCCAACGCCCACCGTAGTCGGAGTGCCATTGTTGGCCGGAACCTTCACCACCTGGTGATTGCCGCTATCCGAAATAAAGACGTCGCCTGCCGCATCGACTGTTACACCATTCGGTATGCCGATACTGTACGTTCCGGTGTTGATCGTGGTCTGCGTGCCGCCGCCAAAGGCAATCGCCGAACCCAGGCCATTGCCGTAGATCGCGGTACTCGCGAGCGGGTTGCTAAGGTTGTCAAAGAGCCTCACCTCGCCCATCCGCAGTCCGGGCGCGATCGGCGCGAAGATGACGTTCACCGTACAGGAATTGCCTGATGAAATGGTGCCCGTGCATGTGCTTCCGCTCGCCGCAATGAAATCGAGGCTGCCAACGCCTTGCGTCAGGACCTGGGTCGTGCCGAAAGTCGTGGATGCCGAAACGTTGTAACTCAGCGTGTAGGTATTGCCGCAGCCTGAAGGCGAGGCCGGAGGGCAAACACTGACGTTGCCGAAGGGTCCATATTCGAGCACGCGATTGTTTGATTTGTCGGCCACGTAGAGATTGCCGTTGTTGTCCAGGACCGATGCCGCCGGATTAGACAAGCTGTTGGCATCCGTGTGAGCGCTGGCGCTGGTGAAGCTGTTGCCCTGCCCGTAGACCCGCGTGGCTGTGGTGCTGCCGAAGAGATAGAACAGAATCCGGTTGTTAAAGTAGTCGGCCACATAAAGATCGCCGCTGCTATCGAGAGCGACTGACTGTGGGCTATCTAAGGTGTTGGCGCTGACCCCGCCATTGTTCGCGGTGTTCGTTGCAAAGTTGCCGCCCTGTCCGTAGACCCGCGTAGCGGTGGTGCTGTTGTAGGGATAGAACAGCACGCGATTGTTCCCGGAGTCGGCCACGTAGAGATCGTTGCTCGAGTCCAGGGAGACTGCAAAAGGGGCGGATAAGCTGCTGGCGCTGATCCCGCCGTTGTTCGAACCACTGTTGGTGAGGATGCCGCCCTGCCCGTATACCTGCGTGGCGGTGGTGAGGCCGGCGGGATAGAACAGCACCCTGCTATTCAGAGTGTCGGCCACGTAAAGATTACCGCTGCTGTCCAAGGCGACTGACTGCGGGCCACTTAAGCTGTTGGCATTGACCCCGTTGTTGGTCTGGTAGTTGATAGTGGTGAAGCTACCGTTCTGCCCGTAGACCCGGGTTGCGGTGGTGCTTCCTGCGGAATAGTAGAGCACCCGATTGTTACCCCAGTCGGCGACATAGAGACCGCCGCTGCTATCGACGGCGAGACCGTACGGGTTATTCAAACTGTTGGCGCTGACCGTGCCCGCGCTCCCGGTGGTGAAGCTGCCGCTCTGCCCGTAGACCCGCGTAGCGGTGGTACTGCCGGCGGGATAGAACAGAACCCGGCTATTCTGCAAGTCGGCAACGTAGAGATTGCCGTTGGCATCCACAGCGAGATTTTCCGGCTGATAAAAGCCGTTGGCGCTGATCCCGCCGTTGTTTCCGTTCGCGGTGGTGAAACTGCCGTTTTGCCCGTACACCACGCCCGCCGTAATGGGTTCGAGCGTTCCCGGCTGGGCCGCACCTGGCACAATAAAGGCCGCGCTGACGCTATGCGCCAAATTCATTGTCACACTGCACTGCGCAACCGCTCCCGTACTCGAGCAGTCGCCGCCCCAGCCCGCGAATATCGAAGTCCCGCCCGCGCTCGCGGTCAGAGTCACCAAGGTTCCGCTCGCATAACTCCCCGAACACGTTCCCGAGTTGCAACTAATCTGTCCCATGTTGTCGGTTACCGCTCCCGTGCCCGTGCCCGCGAGCGTCACAGTCAGCGTGTAGACCTCGGAAAAGTTCGCGATGATCGTTGTATTCGCGTTCAGCGAAAACGAGCAACTGCCGGTGCCGCTGCAAGTGCCGCCGCTCCAGCCAGTAAATTGTGAGCCGACGGCCGGCGACTCCGTACAGTTGACTATTGTCCCTGAAGGATAGGATGCCGACGAACAATTCGTGCCCGACACCGTGCCACTGCCGCTGCCGGCAGAGCTCACTGCCAGCGTGTAGTTGGTGGGCGACCCTGACGTGCCGTAACCGCTCAGTGAAATGTTCTGCGTAACGGGACTTCCATCCAAAGAGTTGTCTGTGACCGTGGCTGAATCACCCACCTGGCCGATGACGCCGCTCTGCGGCTCGAATTCGAAGTTCTCATAGCAGATTGCGCCGGGAGTCAAGGAAAACGAAGTGCAAGTGGACGAGAGCTCGGAGAAGTTAACACCGGCTGAGAGGGTCCCAACCGAGCCGGCCAGCGCCTGGTTGCCGGTATCTTGAATCGTGACGGGGTCCGGGCCAATCTGGGAGCCGTCGCTTGTTGTGCCAAAGCTCACCGCCGGCGGCTGAGACTGCACGATTTCGAACGTCGAGGCAGAGACATTATTGACTGACGTGCTGCCATCCTGGGTAAAGAAGATATCTCCCGCCTGGTCGAGGGCGAGTTCGCCCGGGTCGGGCGCTCCGCCGCTGGTGTACAACAGGATTTGGCAGCCCGCGTTCGTGCAGCCGGCGGGAACCTCCACCACGCCGCCCGCGTCAATTTGGCTACCGATGGTGAGAGCGATGTCAGCTACGATCACGTCGCCGGCGGCGTCCACCCTCACGTCATAAGGACTCTTCCATCCGCTGCCGACATTGATCTGGCAGCCGGCCGTTGTGCAGCCCGCCGGGATTTCCACGACCGTTCCGAGACCGCTATCAGCGACAAAGACGTCGCCCGCCGCATCCACCGCAACGCCTTGAGGCGCAGAGCAGGTAGGAGAAGTACAGTGCGGGGTTGGGTTGTAGACCGTGCTCTGGTTTCCGCTGGGCTGGACCTCGAAGACGCCGGGGGGATTGTCGGAAACAAAGACGTCGCCCAGCCCGTCCACCGCTAAGCCGACCGGGCCTGGGAGCGGGGCCGGCGAGGAATACACCACGGTCCCGCAGGCTGCGCTGCTTGTGTTGCCGCTGACGCTGGAGCTGATGCAACCTGGCGTGAGCTTCAACACTTCGCCAAACCCGCCGAGGGGGTTCGATGCGTTGGTTTCCGCGACGAAGAGATTGCCGGCGCCATCGATCGCGACAGCTTGCGCACTAACGAAACCGGTCAGTGTGGTTTGCGCGCCAGTGCCATAGGGTGGCGCCCAAATCACAACGGTTGAACCGGCGGCCTGGTACAGATTGCCCGCCTCATCGGTTGTCATGCCGGTGCCACTGGTCAGGTTTGTCAGTGGAGTTACCTGGCTGCTGTAGAGGACTCCCGGGTAGGTGCCGGTCAGCGCGGGACCAAAGGCGACCGCAGGCGCCAGGCCAATGCCATAGATATTCTGCGTTGCCACCACGGTGTTGCCGTTCAGGAGTTGCACTGCACCCAGGCGCAATCCGGGCGCTTGCGGGTTAAAGGTTATGCTCACAGTGCAGATAGGGCCTGCGCAGATGCTGCTGTTTGGCTGGAATTCCTGGGTGATGACTCCTTCGGTGAGAGCCTGAGCCTGGGTGACGGTTGCCGACCCCACGTTGATGTTCACCGAGAACGTGCTGTTGCACGGCGCGGGCCCGGACCCTCCGGGGCATACGTCGGCCGTGGCGAAGTTCCCCTGCGCGAAACTCGCGCTCACATTCAGCGCCGAGCTCATGGTCACGGTACAGGTCGGGTTCGATGCCGAGCTCGCGCACGCGCCGCCCCAGCTCACGAATGTCGATCCGCCACTCGCATTTGCGGTCAGCGTGACCTGCGCCCCGGTTGCATAATTTCCCGAACATGCTCCCGTCACGCTGCTGTTTAATTCGCTGCAGCTGATCGCGCTCATATTGTCCGTCACCGAACCGCTGCCCGCCCCTCCTTCTGTCACCGTCAGCAAGTACTCGGTGCCGTATGCCAAACTCGTGCCGGTGAGGCTGGCGGCTTGAGCTGAAGTGTTATTCAGAGAGTTGTCACTAAATATGGCCGCGCCGGTCAAGGTAAAAGGGGAGTTGCCCGTCTGCAAGCCGCTCGTCAGAGGATCGAAGTCGATGCTCAGAGTGCAGTCCGCCGCCGGCATGAGCGAGAAGGCGGGGGTACAAAGGGCTGGGGTGGTCGGGGTGGAATCCAGATAGAAACTGGGATTGTTGATGGCCAATCCCGGGCCGATGGCATTCAAGGACTGATTCCCAATGTTCTGAAATACGAGAAATTTTGGACTGTCGCCGCTTATGTTTGCCACGGACGATTCGCTAAAGTTCAAACCGGCGAATTGCTGAAGGATCGCGTCCACTCTATTGAGGCCATAATCTGCGATAAAGGCGTCGCCGCTGGAATCAACCGCCACGCCAAAAGGCACGAAGTTGGAGCCTAGTGAGAATTCAAGCGCACTTGCCACAACGATCTGGCAGCTCGTGACGATGCAGCCGGCCGGAAACTCTACCACTTCCTGGAGACCGCTATCGGCGACGTAGAGATCGCCCGCAGCATCGAGTGTGACGCTCCGCGGGCTTATCCAACCGCTGCCCACCGTGGTTGGTGTGCTGCCGCCCGCCGGGATCTCCAGGACCTCTGGGTCACCGTAGTCGGCAATGTACACATCGCCTGCAAGATCGACCGCCAGGCCGCCCGGCTCGAATGTGCTTCCGCCAGGGTTGTAAACAACGATCTGCGATCCCGGATTGGCGGCGGGGACCTCCACGACCTCCCTCAGGGACTGATCGCCGATAAATACGTCGCCTGTCGCATCTACTGTTACCGCCGTCGCGGCTGAAAGACTTCCCACCGATAGCTGGCAAGACTGCTGCGAGCAGCCGACAGGAATTTCGGTCACGGAGGGCGCGTACTGACCGACAAAGACATCGCCGGCGCCATCGACTGCCACGCTCTCTGGAATGTTCAGCCCATATCCCACCGTGCTCGCGGTGTTGCCCACCAGCTTCATCACATTCCCGCCGCCGGTGTTGGCGACGAAGATATCGCCCGCGGCATCGACCGCCACCCCCTCCGGCACTGACACGGGTAAGTTGCCTTGAACGAACGTTGTCAGCGGACTGAACGCACCCAAAGGCGCCTCGCCAATTCCATAGATCAATGCCGTTGCCAGAGGGGTCGTACTGTTCGCGCTGCTGAAGAGCTCCACGCCTCCCTCGCGCAATCCGGGCGATTGTGGCGTGAATGTGACATTGACCGAGCAGGTGCCCGGCCCTGTGACTGTCCCGGAGCATGTGCTGCCGCTGACCAGCGAAAAATCGAGACCCTGTGCGCCTTGTGTGACCACCACTGGCGTGCCGAAATCAGTGGTCGTCGAAACGTTGTAGGTCAGCGTTTGAGTGTTGGTGCACGGTGAAGGACTGCCCTGCCCCGATGGGCACACGTTGATGCTGCCGAAATTCTGCGGGGCGCCCCATATCCACGTGTCGCTGTCGGTCGATCCTTCGTCGAATCCGCCGAACAAAACGATCTGTTGTTGCGCCGCATCGTAGGCGAGTCCATTGGGAACATCGCGTGCGGACGGAGGGCCCGAGGCGCCCGCTGGATTCCAGTTGCTCCCATTCCAAACATAGGTGTCATTTAAGAAGCTGCGGCCGTCGTACCCGCCGAACATGAATACCTGGCCGAGCGCGGCATCGTAATCCATGCCCTGGTCATACCGCCCGTCGGGGATAGTCGAAGGGTAGACTTCGCTCCAGCTACTTCCGTTCCAAAGCCAGGTGTCGTACAAATACCCCCCATTTTCCCCGCCGCCCCCACCCGCGGATATGCCGCCGTCGTATCCGCCGAACATCACCACCTGTTGGTGCACCGGGTCGTAAGCCATGCCCTGGCCATAACGCTGCCCGGGGCCGCTGGCGCCTTGGCTCCAGGAGCTCCCATTCCAAATCCAGGTATCGCTCATGACGCCGCCGGGGCCGCTCCCTCCGAACAGAACGATGCTTTGGGTGGCCACGTCGTAGACCATGGTCGCGTTATAACGCGCCGAAGGGCCTCCGCCTGCCTGAGTCCAGGTGCTTCCGTTCCACACCCAAGTATCGCCATAAGAGATCTGGCTGTAGGTGTTGGGGTCTATGCTGTACCCGCCGAACAGCACCACCTGACCGGTCGCAGGATCGTAAGCAATCGCAGCGGAAGAACGCGGGGACGGGCTGTTGGACGGATTCGAGGGGGTCACATTTGTCCAGTTGTTCCCGTTCCAAGTCCACGTGTCGTTCAAAAACTGGGTGTTGTTGACCTGTCCCCCAAACATGACCACATTCTTTTGCGCCGCGTCGTAACTCATGGACTGGCTGAAGCGCCCAGAAGGACTATTCGCAGGCAATTGCTGATACCAATTCGCCGCCAGGGTCTGTGCCTGTGCTGAGATACAAAAAGAGCCGAGCAACGCCAACGCCGCTACAAACGAGACAGCTCGACGTTCCCGCGCGCCACTCCGCTCCGAAGTTCCGAGTGGAGAGCTGCGTTTCCGGTCGCGGGAATTCTTAGAGGCGACGGATGGGACTGCGAGACACACATTGGTGGCGGAGCCAGCGCGCTGGTTCAACATGTTTGAGAACTCCTGGGGAATCGGAGCTGCAGTGAATAGGCAACTGCGCGAGGCCGAACTTTGAGATCAAAGCCGCGCAAACAAAGCACAGTCGTCTCATGCGGGGACAGGACACGACTGAGTTAAATCAGAATTAGAGTCTTTTTCTGTCTGCTTCCGTTGGTATTCGCACTCTGCTTGTTGGCTCGTTCGGCCACTTTGGTGTCTACAATATCGGCGATCCAGGAGCAAAAGCCTGACGATTATGGCGTAGTGTAGCGCGTGAATCCGTTTTTGAAAAGTTAAGATTGCAGCTCGACGATTTTACGTAGGTAACCGGAAGGGGTTACCTCTTCCGCCGTGACTGCCGGGAGAAGGTTAACCGAGGTTTATTGGCGGTCGACTGCAACAACTACGAATGTATCAACCGATTTTAGTAATTCTTCCGGCGCGATTTCGCCGCGTTTTCCACGGCCTTAGTGGACTACGCCCACATCGCGCGCCGGCCAGTAGACGAAGACGGCCTTCCCGTAGATGAGCGAGCGCTCCACTGGCCCAAAATACCGGCTATCCTGCGAAATCGACCGATGGTCCCCCATCATGTAGTAGCTCCCAGCGGGGATGATCATCTCCGCCACGGACTGGTCGTCGCGATACTCCAACGGGACGTAGGGCTCGTGCAATAACTTTCCGTTCACGTAGACACGACCATGATCGATGTGGAGCGTGTCGCCAGGCAGAGCGATGACGCGCTTAATGTAGCTTCTCTGCGGGTCATACGATGCGGGATGCCGGAAGACCACTACGTCGCCGCGTTCGATGGCAGAAACGTGGTAGACGAACTTGTTGATGAAGAGACGGTCCCGGTCCTCAAGGCGCGGCAACATGCTGGTGCCTTCCACGCGCACCGGTTGATAGAGAAACGTGATGATGAGAACGGAGGCGGTAGCCGAGATGAGCAGATCGCGCAACCAGAGCGTAAAGCCCATGGATTTGCTTCGGCGCGCGGGTCCGGTGCCGGCGGCCGACTGGCTGGAGCCGGAATCCGCCGCTACTTGAGAAGTGGAGATATCGCCAGATTCGGATTGCATCTGCATCCATTCCAGATTACCCGGTATTGAAGCCGGTTGCACTCTGTCTGCGTGCAACGGTGTTTCAAAAATTAACACTTCGCAGTGATTGGAACCCGACGGCTCCAGGCGTTGGATTTTCGATCCGAGGTGTTGACCCTTTCTGGCTACCTGCGAAACCACCGAAAAGAACTCTGAACCAAACAGGTTAATTACTCTTTCGGAGCTGACTTGGCCTCTTTTGGAGGATGGTGGCCGGTCCGGAAGAATAGTTCAATGAATCGATCCTCAACGAAAGTGAGGCCAATCCTGGAGGTCAAGAATTCCATGAGGACGCACAAACTATCTCTCAAAGCGATTTCCGCAAACGACCGCATGCAGGTGAAAGGGCCCGGCGTCCGGAAAAATCGTTTGGCAGCGCCCGCGCTCTTTGCCGCTTTGGGGATCACATTAGGCACTCTGACAGGACTTGCTGTCGCGATTTTTAGCGCTCCGGCTGGCGCCACAGCAATTTCCGTTGTTTTGGCAAATGCCGAATCAACCAGCCTTGGGCACGACACAGTCTACGGCCCGACGCAGCAAGCTCATTTAACGGTCCTTGCTCAGGTTGCACGTGCCGGCAAATGCGCCACGGATGCAGGCCATTTGGCCGCAAACAGGGCGGCAACAGGCACCCCAAAAGCAGTTCGCGTGTCGGATGTAGCGCACTCGACTAGTTCGCAATTGAGTTCCGGCAAAGCGCCTGCGGGCGGAAAAGCGCCGGCGCCCCGAGTCGCTTTTAGGGCGCATCACCGGACAAGGCGGGCTAACACACATCTCCTCATGAACCCGGTGCTGATCGTGACCGTCAACGATTCCCATGCCGGCCAACCACTTCTGATTGAGGCGGATGAGCCATTGAACCTCAAGAACGAGATCAAGTCTTCGAATTTCTACATCGAAGGGGATTTGAATGTGGTTGACTACGACGCCACCGCTGGGACGATTGAGACAAGCGACGGCAG
Organism: uncultured Acidobacteriota bacterium; assembly: GCA_963713675.1. Lineage (GTDB taxonomy): Bacteria > Acidobacteriota > Terriglobia > Terriglobales > Acidobacteriaceae > Telmatobacter. Next base: position 685,342 of record CAVQMV010000029.1, on the reverse strand, counting down.
AACTTTCGTCGTTGGTATCACGGTAGCCGCCAGCAATGCGGCCCCATGGGGCGAGTATCGTTCGAGTCTGCACTACCGGTGCAGCCGGACTGGAAGCTGCGCACTGTCGCGTGCGGGTGCAATCGCGCCGAATGCCCGGCTGATTTAGGAAGACTTGCGTCCGGAATTGCAGACAGCTGGGGTACTGGCCGGATCAACTACGAACTGGCTTACTCGCACCCGAGGCTTCCTGGCGGGCACATGATCCGCGGACGATGCGAAGTCATGGGTCTCGGCTGTGTGGCGGCGGGCACAAATGACGGCGCGGCTCCAGGCGGGCCCACACCTGCCAGATTCTCATCTTCAAGTTGCAGCGGCCGTTGCAGAACCATCTCGACCTGCGTACCAGTTGGAATATTTACATCGGCATTGCGCGTGAAGAGCGAAACCACGCCCACGGTAGCGAGGCCCACGCCCAGCCCCGCCAATCCGCCCTCAATGGGATGGCCCGACTCAGCCCCGCCAATCGTGCCCACCCCCGCCCCTGTCGGGAGAGCAATTTCCGCAGTGCGACCTGCATTGCGGCCTTTATCGCCGTTCTGCTCGATGGTTCCCTCCCCGTCGTTCTTCACGGTCTGGTTCTTTGACCCCGGCACACTATCCACGACCCCGGGAATCTCCACCACCGAGCCGTTGGGGAAAATGATGGAGGTAAAGTGCATGTCGAGCTGCGCTTTTCCTTTGATGCGTCCACCGCGCTGGACCCGATCGACGACACCCTGTACATAGACTCCCGTGGGGATCATCACCCGGTTCCCCACCACGACGGGAAAAATTGAGATCAGATACACACCGTCTCCAGCCTTGGCGCTCCTGGTGTCGATGGCGCTCTTCAGCTGCAAAAGTACCTTGGTGCCCGCGGGAACGATGTAAATCTTCTTTGCAGGGGATGCGGGTTCCTCGGCAGGAGTCGCAGGTTGGGCGGAGGGGTCGGCGGCAGGCGGAGTTGGAGATGGTGCCGCGGCTGGCGGTGGAACGTCAGAAGTTGGTTCAGGCTGGCCTGCAGTCTGTGCAATGCTGCAGCTGGCGCCAACGGAGATAAGGCTCACAAAACAGACTGCCCGTAACCATCCGCGCAGTAGTGCCATATGAACCCCCATTGAAATAGACGGCGTTCTCGGACACAAGGATAGCCCGAATTTCCACCTTCGGCGGTGAAAAGTACAGCGCATTTACCGCGTCAGAGCCGCGCGCGTTACCCTACGAGAAAGCGATGACCTCGAAAAGCCATCCATCTGCTGCATCGCACCTCGAAAAGACGGACCGGTTCGCCGCCGCCCTCCGAATCCTGGAGGGCGCGATTGCGGCACGGGCTTTCCCGGGATGCGCCTTTGGCGCTTTGGCGGGCGATGGCATAGTGCTTCAGGAGGCTTTGGGGCGATTCACCTACGAAGAAAACGCGCCCGCCGTGGCCGCCGACACCGTGTACGACGTGGCCAGCTTGACCAAGGTCGCGGCAACTACGGCTGCGGCCATGCTCCTGTTCCAGCGCGGGCAACTCAACCTGAACACGCCGCTGGGCGAACTTCTGCCCGGCTTTGTGGCCGGGCGCGCACCCGGGGACTTGGCGCGCACAGTCGCACTGCACCATCTTCTGGCTCATAATTCCGGCCTACCGGGATACGTGGAATTTTTCCGGACTGCGACCACGCCCACCACGCTGCTTGAAGCTTGCCAAGAGCTGCCCCTCCAGGCAGCGCCGGGCACACGCGCTGAGTACTCCGACCCCGGATTCATCCTTCTGGGCAAGGCGCTTGAGGTCCTAATCGGCAAAGACCTTGCTTCCTGGACGCACCGCGAAGTCTTTCAACCGCTGGACATGGCGGCCACGGGATTCTGCCCATTGCCGGCGACCTGGCCCGCAATTCCGCCAACAGAAGAGGACTCCACTTTCCGCCATCGCCGCATTCAGGGCGAGGTGCAGGACGAAAACGCAGGGATTCTGGGTGGCGTTGCAGGAAATGCAGGCCTCTTCTCCAATGTTCCTGACCTTTTGCGTCTCGCCCGCGCAATCCTCCACAGCGCAAAATCAGCCGCCTCCGAGGAAAGCCCCTCCATGTTCAACTCGGCCGTATTGAAACGATTTGCTCAACGACAACCGCCCGAGGGCAGCTCGCGTGCCCTGGGGTGGGACGCACCATCGCAGCCTTCGTCGTCCGGCAAGTATTTTGCGCGAAATTCCATTGGACATCTTGCCTACAGCGGCTGTTCCTTATGGATCGATCTGGATGCGGCGGTCGCCGTGGTTTTGCTGACCAACCGCACCTGGCCGGATCGGCAGAACCAACTGATCCGCGAGGTCCGGCCGCTTTTTCATGACGCCGTGCGCGAAGCCCTTTAGGACGCCTCTTTGGGGTTACAAATCGGGGTACAGCAGAACAAATGTTTTAGGTTGCGTGCTTTTATAGATACAATAAAAGCTGGGGACTGACGCGATGCTACCCAGCACCACGATGCAGGAAACGGCTGGCTCCCGAATCAAAGACACTAATAACGACCAGGCCGCACTGCTTCAACAACTGACGACGGAAAGCCAAAACGAGGCCTCTCAAGGCCTCGATACGAAATCCGCACTCGAAATTGCCCGCATCATCAACCACGAGGATGCCAAGGTGGCAGCGGCGGTCAAGAAAGCCATCCCTGAAATCGCCGCAGTAATCGACCAGGTGGCGCGTAGCTTGCGCGACGGCGGCCGGCTCATCTATATCGGCGCTGGTTCCAGCGGTCGGATTGCCGCGCTGGATGCCTCAGAATGTCCACCTACCTACTCGACGGCCCCCGGCCAAGTGCAGTACATCATGGCGGGCGGACCCAAGGCTTTGGCTTCCGCGGTCGAAGTGAATGAAGACTCCGAAGAGTTGGGCCAGCGTGACATCGCGCGGCGGCGTCCCACGCGCAAGGATGTCGTTGTCGGCGTATCGGCTTCGGGCCGCACGCCATACGTGGTCGCGGCAGTCGCTTACGCCCGCGCCCGCGGAGCCCACACCGCAGCTGTCACCTGCAACCAGGGAACTCCGCTCGCCGGCGCCGCCGATATCACCATCGTGGCCGAAGTTGGTGCCGAGGTCATCTCCGGATCCACGCGCTTGAAGGCCGGCAGCGCCCAGAAGATGGTCCTGAACATGATCACTACGGGCGCCATGACACGGCTGGGCTATGTGTACGAGAACCTTATGGTCAATGTGCACATGCAGAATTCGAAGCTGGTGGAACGCGGCATTCGCATCCTGATGCGCGCCTGCAATATCGACCGCGCGACCGCCGTCGATACCATCAAGAGCGCCGGGCGCAGCGTTCCCGTGGCGCTTGTGATGCTGAAAGCCAGAGTGGATAAGCCTGAAGCGGTGCGCCGCCTGGCCAAATCCGACGGCAATGTCCGGCTTGCCATCGAAGATAACGTTCTGGAGCTTTAGGCAACGCCGTTGCTCTACCGATCGAGAATATCTACGGCAGTACGCGCTGAATGTGCATGAAGAGTGCCAGGGTCATCATGAAACCAATTGCCACAAGCGCCAGCGCAAGGATGACGACGATCTTGACCTTGTTTCCGAAGGCTTTCAGATCCTCAAGCAGCTCCTGCTGTTCCAGCGTATTCCGGTCGGTGGCTTCGCGCACCATCTCCAACTGATCTTCAACCCGCTTGAGCGAATTGTTCTGTTCCGTCACCTGATCGCGCAGGTTCCGGTGCTGAGTCTGCAACTCGGCCAGTCCGTCTTCGATCGGCACGAGATCGAGCTTGGCCGGCTGCGGAGGCGTTTGCGGATGCGGGTGAGGCGTAAGCAGATTTCCGACCGCCGTGGCGATATTTCCATCGAGCAACGGCAGCAGACGCTGCACAAACGGAATTGCAGAGCGAAGCATCGACATGGTGCGTTGCAGGCTCGAGGACTCTTCATTAGCTTCAGGTGCGCCCAGCGCGCGCCCCGGCGGAGGCGGCGTGAGCCGCTTGACGCCACCTTCGGCAGACAGAAACGGCGCATGCCGGCTGACACCCGTGGATAAAGGAGATCCCACGGCGCGAGGGCGCGGCGCAACCGCTTGCGGTGCGGCTTGGTCTTGATCGCTGATGTCGAAACGCTCGAATTCGTTCATGGAATTCTTCCCGCCGCTACGAGAGACGGCAATCCCCATGTATAGCTGATTTTGCTGCGATTGGAAACAGTTTTTGTCATTTCCGCTGCATTCCGCGCTCCGCCCAGGCCGGGGTATGCTCGTAGCAATGATCGTAAAGGGGTGACGCACGTGAAAGGACCCATCAGCCGCACGATGCGCAGTTTGCAGCGCAGCATTCTGGCCGGAATCATCACCATCGGCCCACTATTCGTCACATATCTTATCTTCAGCTTCCTCCTGGAATCTCTCGCCAAGGCGGGTTTGCCCGCGGTCCAGTTCCTTGCGACTTCTTTTCCCCGGGGGTGGTTCAGCAATCCATGGCTACAGCCCACGCTCGCCATCCTGCTCACGCTGGCCGTTCTCTATGTAGTCGGACGCGTGACTTCCCTTGTTGTCGGGCGCCAATTGTTCGGCCTTCTTGAGTCCGTGCTCGAGCGCTTGCCCTTCGTCGCCAAGGTCTATACCTCCGTGCGGCAACTGTTGGATTCCATGATGGCCAAGAAAGGCGACAGTCAGCGCGTGGTTCTGATCGATTTCCCCATCGCCGGCCAGAAGAGCATCGGATTTCTCACCCGAACGCTCAGCGACGCGAGCAGCGGCCGGCCATTAGCCGCCGTATTGGTGCCGAACGCCATCAACCCTACTTCAGCCTTCTTGCAGATTCTGCCTATCGAACGGGTCATCGAGACCGACCTGACCATGGAACAGGCGATGAGCATGATCATGACTGGCGGAGCAGTGGGACCAGATACCATTCGCTATTTGCCCGAAGCGGAAGGCAATCGAAACTCACCGGGCACGCCCTAGGCAACGTGATCGGGCGCATCAAGGCTCGGTTGATGCAGCGTTCTGATCGCCGTTTCTGGGATCAGGGCCGGATGCAGCCTCGCCTGCATCCAGGTTTTCTTCTGCCTTCACTTCAGCCTGCTCGCTCTCTGTTGCAACCTTGCGCAGACTGACGTGATCGAAGCGAGCCCAGATCAATCCTACGGGTACAATTCCGAGGAACGAGACCAGCAACAGCGTCGCGGCGCAGGCAGTTGCTGCTTCCGCATTCGCGCCTAGAATAGCCGTGAGTGTCAACATCACGGCGCCGATCTGTGAGAACCAGCCGATCACAGGAAGTTGGATAATGCTGGCGGTGCCGCTGGCCACCATAAGCAAAACGCACTGCGAGGGTGTAATTCCAGCCAGCTCCCGGCTGGCGGTGAAGGCCCTGCACGTCTCGAAATAGGCAAAGCAGATGAGCACCCACATGCTGAGCGAAAGGCCAACTACGACAGCAAAGTCCCGCCATGATCGCATGGTATCGAGGCCGGCATGAAACATGCGGATCTTGTTGCCGACGCTTTGGCCGAGACTTTTTGAAACCAGCCCGAAGCCGCGCTCGAAAAACGCGGCGACTGGTTCTCCAGCGAGACGCACTGCGAATAGAAAAAGCGTTCCCAGCAGCGTAAGAACTAATGTGCCGAATCGCGCCACAAACAAGGCCAGTTCCCGGTGATGGGCCGCCAGGCGGGCCAACAGGCCCGAATGCGCCGTTGCGTTGAGGATTACATCACCCGGAATCCAGATCATAGCGACAGAAAACATCAATGCCACCGATCCCGCGTCTACTAATCGCTCAACGATGTATACCGCAACCTGCGTACTCAACGAGAGCCCGGTCTTCTTCGCGACCAGGTAAGGCCGCACCGGGTCCGCGACCCGTCCGATCAACGCCACCGCAGCAAACCCGATCACTTGCGACCCAACCAGTGACAATGGCGGAACTTTCTGCATGTGCCGCATTAGCTGGCTCCAGCGGAATGCGCGAAAAACAAAATTGGCGTAGATGCACAGGGTGGCAAAGGCAATCATGCGCCAGTCGGCCAGAGCTACCTGCGAGGTAAAAACGTGGAAATTGAATTGGACGTGAGTGCGAGCCCACAGAACCAGCGCAATCAGAGCAACCAGCGCCAGAATGCCCACGATCCATTGACTTCTCTTCAAGCAAACTCCGTATTACACGTAGTGATTGATCTCTATTGAATATGTTCTCACGCGGCCGTGCGCAGAATGCGCGGGGCAATTCGACAAAGGCCCCTATCCAGTTACGGGCTGCACCTCAATTGGGAGTGGAGAGGATGCGCTCTGCGCCGCTCAATGCGAGATCACGGGATGCACCGCTGGAGGGGTAGCCGCAGCACGCCTCGCCTCCGCCTCGCGAGCCAGAACTCGGCGGTTGAATTCGTGAATCACGCGGGCCACATAAGCACGCGTCTCGCTGTACGGCGGAATTCCACGGTATTTGTCAACGGCTTCCGGCCCAGCGTTATAAGCGGCCAACGCTAAAGCCAGGTTGTCGTGATAGCGCGTGAGTAGCGAATCGAGATACGTCGAGCCGCCGCGCACATTCTGCTCGGGCTGGAAACTGTCCTGCACTCCGAGGCCAGCGGCTGTATCCGGCATCAGCTGCATCAATCCCTTTGCACCGGCGTGGCTCACAGCCCGTGCATTGCCGTCGCTCTCCGCTTTCACAACGCTGGCCAGCAAATCTACATCCAGATTGTGCGCAGTTCCCGGCGCGCACCAACATCTCGCGCAGGTCGGCCGGAGTCAGCTTTGCCGTTCGATTCGTAGCCTGCGGAGCGATGGGCGCTGCGGCTTCCGGCGGATCAGGGACATGCTCGAAAGCTGCAATCTCATCCGGCGGGAAATTCGATATAGCTGTCTTCGCCGGCACTGAGATAGAGTCGTACGCGGCCATCCACCAACGCATGATGATCGCATTGTTCGACGAAACCGTTGCTAAGCGTCACACGTTCGGCCGCATGCGCTTGCGAGGTAAGAATCGAAAGCGCCGCAACGACCGCTATAGCAACAATGCGGCTCGTTCGCATTCCGCGTCCGAGTTGGAGCTTGCTTCTCATGCTTTTGCCGTCGCCATCTTCGTCAGAACTGCTTCCAGAATCACTGCCACCCCATCATCGTCGCTCGACGGCGCCTGCTTCCACCCACGCATTTTCGCCAGTGCACGCAATTCAGGAGCCGCATTTGCCATCACGATCCCCTGCCCCGCCCACTCCAGCATCTCCTGGTCATTCCAGTTGTCGCCGATTGCCATGGTCTCTTGCCGATCCACTCCAAGCCGCGCTGCAAGCCTCTCCAGTGCATATCCCTTCGACACTCCGAGCGGCAGAAGATCGAGAATCGACAAATCGCGTGCAGGATATTCGGTGAGCGCGCTCCCGCACTCCGCGCTCCACTCACTCGCCTTCAGCGCTTTTTCTGCCGCTCGCATTCGTTCGACACTCCCGGCCGCCATGCCCTGTATCGGATCCTCGCCATCGACCAACGCTAATTCCAGCGGCTTCACAACCTCAATCGCGTTCCGATTGGCCTCTACCCACAAAGCGAAGCGCCCATGCGCCTGGCTCAGATCTTCGACAACCAGTTCGCCTCGTCCGGGCCGGTTGAAGGTGAAAACCACGGCCCCGAACGGCCGGAGTACGCCGCACACGCCTCGCGCTGTGCGCGCGCTCATGTGGCACATGTCGATGGTCTCGCCGCCCAGCGTACACGTCACTGCACCATTCGACGTAATCAGGGGCGTATCCGCTCGCAGGCCAAGGCCTTCAATCAATGGCAGGGTGTAGGCCAGGCGGCGGCCCGTCGCGATCGCCACCGTAATGCCTGCCGCCTGCGCAGCCAGTAGCGACCGCCCGGTGCGCTCACTCATGGTTTGCGAATGGGCGGGCAACAGAGTGCCGTCCATGTCGATCGCGACGAGACGCACGGGACGAACCAGAGGAGGCATATCTTCAGTGTACGAAAGGCAGGGACCGAGCCACCCCATCGAGCCAAAATCGCTCGGTGGGGACCCCGGCAGGGACCAAGGGAACAAGGGACCCGGGCGGCGCGCTGGAGCGTCCTTGCGATAAGCTCATCACATGGAACGGATTTGCAGTCAATGCCATGCGGTGCTGGCCGAAGCCACGCAATCGGATTGGTGTCCTGCCTGTGGAGGCGCGCTAACCGAGCGCAAAAGCCTTTCCGAAGGGCTGCCCCGCGCGGTGGAGGTGGATCATCGCGGCATTGTTCTGCCGCGGCGTCACGCGCTGGGCGGCATCATTACCCCGCAGTAAGCCGGCTTACTCGTAGCGCAGCGCTGCAGCCGGGAGCACGTACGCTGCCGCCGATGAAGGATACAACGTTGCCAGCAGTGAGATCCCAATCGAAACCGCGGAGACAATCACCCCATCGAGGACGCGCGGCGCAAACGGCAGTGTGTCGATGGAGTAGACCTCGGCGGAGAGATGAATGAAGTGATAGTACCCGCCGGCCCACGACGCGAAGTAGCCGAGCGCGAGCCCCAGCACGGTGCCGATCACGCTGATCAGAAAGCCCTGCAGCAGGAAGATGCGCCGCACCTGGCCGGGAGTGACGCCGAAGCTCATCATTACCGCGATGTCGCGTGTCTTTTCCATCACCATCATGGTGAGCGCGATGAGAATGTTAAGCGCGGCCACGATCACGATGAGCGCAATCACGATGAACGTGACCACCTGCTCGAGCTTGAGGGCGCGAAACAGTTCGCGATTCTGCTCGGTCCAGTTGGTCGTCATGTATCCCGGGCCCGCGGCCTGCTCAATGGTGCGTGCAATGGCGGGCGCCTGATTCAGGTTGTCGACCTTAAAGCTGATCACCGAGAGCAGATCGGGTTCGTCGAAGAGCCGCTGCGCGTCGGCAAGACGCAGAAAACCCATCTGGGCATCGTACTGATAAAAGCCGGAGTGAAAAGTGCCGGCAACGCGAAACGTCATGTACTTGGGAATGAGCCCACCCATGGGCGACAGTTCTCCCTGCGGACTCACCACCATCACGGAATCGCCGGCAACCGCGCCGATCGTCTCTGCCAAGTCGCTACCCAGGACAATCGGCGGCAGTTCCCTGCTTTGCGCACCGGCCGCTTCGGGGCGCGGCTCCAACTCTTGTACCGCACCCGGCGTGGCCGTCGAGAGCAGATCGCTCACGGTGCGTTCATCATCAGGCAAAATTCCCTCAATCAGCGCGTAACCGTCGCGCGCGCCCGCGCGCCACGACCACTTGCTCGTACAAGCCCGGCGAGGCTGCGGTCACGTGCGGCACCTGGCGCAAACGCGCCAAAAGCGGCCCCCAGTTTGGAATGCCGTTCCCTTCCGTCTGCATTAACTGCACATGCGCGCTTGAGCCAAGCAACTTATCCTGCAGGTCGCGTCGCATGCCGTTGGTGATGGCAAGGGCGATGATCAGTGCGGCTACGCCCGCCGTAACGCCCGCGACAGAAATCGCGGTGACGACACCTACCACGGCCTGCCGCCGTTTGGCCTTCAGGTACCGCGCCGCCACGTAGAGCTCAAATCGCATGACGCCTACTGCTCCTGCGCGGGAATCACCGTCTTGGCCACACCTACGTTGTCGAAGCGATCGTAGGCGCGGACAGTGATGAGGTGCTCGCCGATCTTTCCACCGGCCCCTGTGTCCAGACTCAGGCGGAATTCGTAGTGTTCATGCTTCGCATCGGAGAGTTCGCCCACCGGATCGACATACTGCCACGGCCCTGCGTCCAGCGAGTACTCGGCGTGCGCAATGGGCGAAGAAGCATCTTCAGCATCAAAACTGACCAACAACTGCTTCTTGCAGTCAGCCCCGGCGCAGCTTCCTTGTTGAGCCGCCGTCTTCAGGTTCGTAATCGTCGGTGGAGTGGTGTCGATCTCGAAGCGGTCGCTCACCTTTTCCCCGGAAAGCGCATCGCCGGGCGTATGCGAGGGAGCGTCGGAAGCGACAACTTTGATGCGATATCCGCCGTCGGGAATCAGGGTTGCGTCAAAGCTGTAGGCCTTTTCGGTGATTTTGTCTTTGAGCAGCCGCCAAACGGTTTCGCCATCGCCGCGCAGGTAAAGGGAATAGATCAGGTCATCGCCGTCGTCGTCGTGCGCAGCCCAGCGCACGGTCACCCCGGTCCGGTCCTTGTTAGCCTGCAGGGTGCTGCTCGATCCGGCGTCGAAGTTCACCGTCGCCCCCTGGTTGGGCGAGTTGAACGCGATGCTCACCGTCTGGTTCTGAGAAATCGAGTTCTGCGGATTCAGGCGTGCGCCGGGAACGACCACCAGATCATCGACGACCGGGGCGGAATTCACAGGCAGATAGTTGACGCCCACGCTTCCCAGCGCACCGTCCTTGTGCAGTACGATCTTCCATTGCAGAAAACGGCCCGGCGGCGAGGCCACGGAGCCATCCTGCAAGGGCTGCCAGTCACTCCAGCCCCGCACCGGTTGCTCCACATTGCCGGAGCGCGTCAGGATTTCAAAACCGGTCGAGCCCGGCTCAACCTCCACGCGGCCGAAGCGCGCAAAAGCACCAGCATCCAAAACGTCGCTCGCGTATTCGTGCTTCTCCGATGCGCCCAGCAAAAACACCTTGCCGGTGTTGCCGGTTCCGATGAGAATCCCACCCATCCCTTCCGGGCCTTGAGTGGAAGCGAGGCTCAGACCTTGTTGCGCCTGCAGATGCGCCACATCGGAGAAGCTGCCGTCGTCACGAATGCGGAAAACGCGTCCACGGTTACCGCTCAACGCCAACAAGCCATCGGCGCGGGCGGCCAGCGCATAGACAATCTCGTCCTTGCCGGACCAGAGTTTGCGCGGCGCACGGCCCTCGGTCAGAGCGTAAATATCCGTCCCCTCCGGCACTGAGGCGCTGATGTTTGCCGCCTGCAGCGATTCCGGCTGCATGATCGTGATACTCACCGAGCCGATTCCCTGCACCGGCAACGGAGGCAACGAGTTGCGGCTTTTGTCGCCCACGCACGCTGCATAGATGGTGCCGTCCGCTCCGATCGCAATCGACGTAACCTCGCGCCTTGGCGCTTCAAAGAGAACGTATCCCTTGCCCTGCGGATCGATGCGGTAGACCAGCCCCGAGCCATCGGAACCGGCAATCAGATTCCCCTTTGCATCCCACGCAAGAGCGCGGATATGCGCTTCATCGCTCTTGAAGAACAGCTCCGGTGCGGCGCCTGGCTTCGCGGGATCGACGCGGTAGATCGCACCCGGATTGCCGGTTGCAATATAAAGCCGCCCAGCAGCGTCGAAGGTCAGTGCCCAGATGTAGCGGGATTGAGTGCTCGGTTGCGACAACGCCGGTTTGTTCTCTCCGCCTGCCGCCGAATCAACCTTGGCAGCATCGAAGACCACCGTGGCGCTGGATTCGTCCTGCTTCTCTGTGGCGCTGGGATTGAGCTTGTAGACCTTGCCGCTCGGTAGCGTGGCCGCGTAGAGCGCGCCGTCCGGCCCCAGGCCCAAAGCCTGAACGCTCAGATCCTTGCTCTCAAATAGCGTGAAGGGCTTATCACCCTTCCGCGCAGCCAACCGCAGCACCGAAGCCGGCGTACCCGTTCCGGCAAAGACCTGGCCTGCCTTATCGGTAACCAGTGCCCATACAAAAGTTGATGGCGTGGTCAGCTGCTCGGTCAACCCCGGCCCCTGGCGTAGTTGCCCGTCGCTCTCAATCGCTACCCCGTCAGGAGTGCCTTTCTCAAATTCCTCCATCTGCGACTGCGTCCACAGGTGCGTTCCCTGTGCAGCGGCAAGGGAGGATCCTGATGACAATCCTGCGGCAAATAGAACCGGAAGAGCGAAAGAGGCGAGAAATCGGTAGATTGATCGGGAAGGGCCAGACATTCTTCCGTTGAGTCTACTAGAGTTTGGCCCCAGGAGTTGATCCTGAACGGCTACCGAATTGCCTCGAAACCAGCCCCTCACCCCTGGCTGAGGGATGGCGGCACACGGCTAGATGCCAAAATCGGGCCGACGCCCTCTTCTGCGCGACTCGAGCAATTTGGCCGGACGGGGTCGCCGCTCGGTGTGCTGGCGCACAAAGTTCATGAAATCAATCGATGACTTTATATAGTCAACACGACTTTCCCACAGCTTGTGCACTCTCGCTAACTTTTTCCACTGAGGTATTGCCAGTCGTATTTTCAGAAGACTATATTCCGGTTAGTTTCAAGGAGCCGCGACAACGGTCCCGCCTTCGTACCACTATGTATGCAGTTGTTCCCAAGTTCACAGAGCTTCATCAACCAGCGGCGCCTGACCATAGGGGCGTACGCGGACGGAGTGTCTCGTCATGGCATGGTATGCCTACTGCATCGGTGAAAAACAAGCTTTTCCTGCTTTAGCACGTCATCGTAAACCGGTTCCATTGGAATCAGTGCTTGGAGTCAGTGGCAATCAGGTTTTTCTTTATCCGGCCAGCGATCTTGCGGTGGTTGTGAGCGAACACAATCCTCAGGAGGCCTTCAGCCAGAAGTCGGGCGTGGACCACGCCCGAGTGATTGCGGATTGCTTCCGTCATTCCACCGTCCTTCCTTTCCGTTTCGGCACTGTCTTTACCGACGACGAAATCCTGCGCAAGTCCATTCGTTCCAATCAGCGCCAATTTCTCGGCAATATTGATAAGCTGCGCGGCAAGACTGAGATGCATCTCAAGATCTTTGTCGACGACTGCTGCGGCCGCGAGATTGAGAAACACCTGGCCAGTGAAAGCGTCGGCCGGGCCTATCTCACCAATCTGCGCGAGAATGCATCGCGGACGCGCGAACGGCAAACGCGTGCGCGTGCCGTCAGTTTCCAGATGCATCGGCTCTTCCAGCCTCTCGACGAAGAGGTCAGTTGCCGGCTGATGGACAACGGCAAGATGCTTCTGGATATCGCGCATCTGATCGACCGGAAGTGCGTGGAGCGCTACCAGAACAAATTCGCCACAACCAGCGCCCTCCTGCATGAATGCCAGATGCAGCTTTCGGGCCCTTGGCCGCCGTATCATTTCGTCCACAAACTCACTCGTCCTGCACACGCGCAGACGCAGGCTGTCGCCGCGGCACCGGTCCCGGCATCGGCATCGACTGAAGCCCCTGTGATCACCCTGATGGAACCAGCGCCCGCGTTCGTATAGGCCCGCCATCCACCTTAGTCAAGCGACCAAGCTCCAGCATCTGCTGGAGCTTTTTCGTTCTGGCGCCGGCGCGACGCCCGCGCGTGCGAAAGTCAAGGCCAGGCTCTAATCTAGAAACATGAGCGATGTAATGGAACATGCGGGGCAGGATGCTGTCCTTGATCTCCTGGTGGTGGGAGCAGGGCCAACGGGACTGGCCACGGCCATCGAGGCGCAAAAGGCTGGCTATCGCGTGGCGCTGGTCGACAAGGGTTGCGTTTGCAACTCGATCTTTCACTATCCCGCGCACATGACGTTCTTCACGACCTCGGAGTTGCTGGAGATTGGCGGAGTTCCCTTTCCCGAGCCCCAACGCCAAACCGACACGCAATGAGGCGCTCGAATACTATCGCCAGGTTGCAGCCTATTATCAGCTGGATATTCGCCAATACCACCGCGTGGAGCGCGTGACCGGCGTCGATGGCGATTTCACGGTGCAGACCACGGATCGTTTTGGACGCCACGCAGAGCTGAAGGCGCGCAAGCTCACCCTTTCCATCGGCTACTACGATCTGCCCAACTGGATGAGCATTCCAGGCGAAACCTTGAGCAAGGTGCACCACTACTACCACGACCCCCATCCTTACTACGGCATGAATGTTGCTGTAATTGGCGGCAAGAATTCCGCGGCTATTGCCGCTCTCGAACTGTGGCGTCACGGCGCGCGGGTCACCCTCATTTATCGTGGCGCAGGCATTCAGCCCCACGTAAAGTATTGGATCAAGCCGGACATCGAAAACCGCATCAAGAACGGCGAGGTCAAGGCCTATTTCCAGACGCGGGTCGTGGAGATCACGCCCGATGCGGTTCTGGTGGAAACGCCTTCAGGCCCCGAGACGCTGCCTAACGATTTCGTGTTTGCCATGACGGGGTATCATCCCGACTTCACCTTCCTCGAGCGCTTGGGAATCCGCTTTGAGGGCCATGACCGGTTGCCGGTCTGCAACCCGGAGACGCTCGAAAGCAATGTTCCCGGCATCTATTTAGCAGGGGTGATTGTGGCAGGCTCGCGTACCAGCGAGATCTTCATCGAGAACGGGCGTTTTCACGGACGACAAATTGCGGCATCGCTGCTTGAGAAACTGCCTATGCGCGACGAGTCGCGTCAGCCGGTTGCCGCAAACGATCCAGTAGACTAGGGCCTTAGAATTTTCCCGAGGGTAGAGCATTGCGCATTCGCTGGTGGCCTCGATCCATTCGCTCGCAGATGTTGGCTGGCCTTGTGCTGCTCGAAATCCTGTCGGTCGGGCTGTTTGCCGCCTTGCTCACCCAGCAGCAGGGATATCGCGTACAGGTGCGCGCGCAATTCTGGTTGGCCTACGAGTCGGCATCGCTCGCATCGCAGGTGAGCGAAGCGCTCGAAGAGCAGCGTCCAGGCTGGATCAGCTCGTCGGTAAAGACAACCGGGGAAGCTCCGAATATCGCTATTGCCAAGGTCACCGATCCGGCGGGTAACGTACTGTTCATCAGCAAAGGCGATGCGGACCAGGCCGTTCTCGACCCGGACGAACGGTCGCAAATCCCCCTGATCGGCCGCGACGGCGCCAGGCAATTTACGCTCCCCGGAAATCGCTGGGAGGGTGTTCGGCCCATCTATACAAACAACCAATTACGCGGCTACGCGTGGGTAGAATTCGACAAGAGCTCGGCCCGTGAGCAGTTGGCCGCCATTCTGCGGGACACACTCGTCTTCGGCATCATTTGGGTGATTGCTTCCGTGTTGCTGGTGTTTTTGATGGCGCGCTCCATCGCTCAGCCCCTGGCAACGCTGCATCGCGGAACTCGCGACCTGATGAATTCGCCTGAGAGTACGGGGAATTTCCCACTTGCCCGTGGCGGTTCATAACGAGATCGGCGACCTCATCGAGGCCTTTAATCGGATGGTTGCTTCGCTTGCTGAGCAACGGGCCGGGCTCAATGACACGCTCTCCCTGCTCGATTCGATGCTCGCGAACGCGCCAATCGGGCTGGCATTTGTCGACCGGAATTGCAGATTTGTCCGGGTGAATCAGATCTTTGCGGACCTCACCGGAGTTACCGTCAGCCGCCATCTCGGCCGCACGCTTACCGATCTGCTCCCTACGAGCGTGGCTGAAGGGGTCGAAAACGCCGTTCAGCACGTTTTTTCAAGCGAAGAGCCGGTACGCAATCTCGAACTGAACGGCGTGGGCGGCAAGCCGCGCCGGCCGTGGACCTGGCTCATCAGCGCCTATCCGGTGCGGACCACTCCGACTCAAGTGCGCTGGGTGGGCGTGATCGCGCTCGATGCCAGCGATCGCAAGCGCAGTGAAGAGGCTTTGCGCCGAAGCGAGAAACTCGCCGTGACCGGCCGCCTGGCCGCCTCCATCGCGCACGAGATCAACAATCCGCTCGAAGCCATCACCAACCTGCTGTTCCTCCTGCGCAACTTCAGCGACCTTTCCGAGGGGGCCCGGCAATATGTGACCATGGCCGAGTATGAGGTGCGTCGCATCGCCGAGATTACGCAGCAGACTCTGCGCTTCTATCGCCAGCCCACGCAGCCCGCGCGCGCCACGCTTGCCGAGCTTCTCGACTCCGTACTGAGCCTCTATCAGGGACGCATCAACGCACTCGACATTCGAGTGGAGCGCGATTACGAGCCGGAGTTGAGCCTCTTCTGCTTTGCCGGTGAGATCCGCCAGGTGTTCGCCAACCTGGTGGGCAACGCCATCGACGCTAGCAATGCGGGTGGCCGCTTGCTGTTGCGCGCTCGCCGTTCCCGCGACTGGAAGAACCCCACGCAAACCGGCATCCGCTTTGCCATTGCCGACACCGGCGCAGGCATGGAGCCGGAGATCCGCGAGCACATCTTCGAAGCCTTCTTCACGACTAAAGAAGTTACAGGAACCGGCCTCGGACTCTGGGTGAGCCACGAGATCATCCTGAAGCATCATGGATCGGTGCGCGTGCGCAGCCGCGCCGCCACTCAAGAAAACGGCAAAGCGCCGGCGACCATCGGGACTGTCTTCGAGATTTTCATCCCCGACGATCCGAGTTTCGCCAAGGAAAACTCTGCGGCAGTCGATGCGCGGACTTCGTCCGCGGCCACAGCATAAGCCGCGACTGCCGGGCTCCAAAGATCGACGCCAGCGCATATTGTTGTGCTCTTAAGGCCGCAAACCGAGTTGTTTGCGGAACAGAGGCACGCCAATGCTATCCACTTGGCGCGTGACTGGATGTGCCATGCAGTGCCCCGTGGAACGTACCGGCCCCTTGAGATAGGAGCGCGTTACGTGCAGCCGGTCCATGATGACATACCGTGTGCGCAGGCCATTGATGACCGGTGGCAGTGTCGCCGGAACCTGTCTGCGATCGACATAGACGACCAGTGACGCTTCTCGCGGATTGTCGAGGCTTTGCCCCACGCCCACGCCAAAATACGCGGGATTCTGCTGCATCAAGCTCTCCGCCACCTGCTCCTTGGCTGCAACCGCCTGGCTGAATACCGCGGAGGGCAAAGGCGTCGACGCACCGGACTTTGCGGCCGACTGCGGCGCGGTACCCGCAAGAACCGCCTGCGTCGTCGTGGGAATCACTTCTGTCCGCACGCCACTCACGGTCTGCGGCACGGAGACGTTCATGCTCTCGTCAACATAGATAATCACCGCCGCTTCACCGGCATGATCGCTGCTCTTGCCTGTCGCCACTCCCAGGATACCCATGGTGGGACTTATCAACATCCGCGCCTGCCCCAGAGCCTGCTGCGCCAGCTCTGATTGCGGGCCGGAAAGTGTAACGCCCTGCGCAGCCGTTGCCGTGGCTGCGCCGTAGTTCAAACAACTCACCGGATGGTCCGTTGTGCCCACAAACGTGTAGGACGCACCTGTCTGCGAGCCGAGTTCCTGGAGCACTGTGGGCGCGGGATTGGCTATGCCAATGCTCACGCCCGTATTCGTCACACCGCCGGCAAAAAACAGTCCAACGGGCTCTGCGTTGTTGGCATCCACCACTAGCGATCCCGAGTCGCCCGCATCGCTGAACTGGTCACCCTCGATTTCGATCTGACCGGTGTACAACTTAATATTGCTTCCGTTTGAGAAGACGTAGGGTGTGGTCTCGTCGCAATTCTTGTAGTAGGCGACCTGTATGGAAACACTCAGAACTTCGACGCTGGCGCAGGTTAGACCTGTCGTCCGCCCGCTCTTTGCGACCGCGAGGGACGTGTTGTTCAAATCCGTTTCGCCTTTACCGGGGGTGCATGAGGCGCCTGAAGACGCAATTGTGCACGAGGTGCCCGGAGATGCGGCGGTGAGCGCCCCGCCTTGCGGCGTACCCAATTCCAGAATTCTTCCGTTCGGGTCCACCATTCCCGGATTCACCTGAGCGATCGCCGCATCGACATTCGTTGAGCTTGAGCTCAGCGGAACCCATGCGGTCAACGTTCCCACCAGAGACGTCCCGGCGCCATCGCCGTTGGGCGTACAGTTGTTATCGATCAGTCCCGGCTGGATAATAAAGTCGTTCACACTAGCCTGGTCGCTTTTTGCCAGTACGTGGTTACAGCTCAGCAAGTACTGCGTTCCGCTGCTGTTCTGGATCAAAGAACCGAGCGTGCCGCCGCAACAATCCACGATCTGATTACTCTTGTTGGTGTCGTAGTCATTGTTGTTGCCGCCGGAGCTGCCCAGCAGGACGGGCGTCGCCAATTGCTTTTGGTGAGTTGTCGGACTGCTCGAGATCCCTTCGGTGTTCAACAGGACTTCTGTCGCCTCTTTCGAGGTCGATGTCCCGATGGTCGCCACCACGTAAGTGGATGCGGTGGCCGTAAAGGAAGCTGGAGCGGTATACATCACCGTGCAATAGCTGAATGCGGTGCTGCTACGCGTGCAGCTTGAACTGCCCACCGATCCTTGTCCGCCGCTCGACCCCGTGGATGTGCTGGCTACTGCGTAGTTGATGCCGGTTGTGCCGCCGGCTTCCGCGATATAACCCGTAATCGTAACGGTTCCGGTTGCGCCCAGAGCTGCATTCTCTGGTGTCAGCGGCTGCAGAAAGCCCGGCGTCACGGTCAGCGTTGCAGTCGCGGTAGTCGACGGACTGGAGATCAGGGCCGCGGTCACCGTGACCGAAACGCTATTTGCCGTGAGATAGCTAGGCGGCGTGTATTGTCCGTTCGAATTAATAGTTCCGGGGCCAGCACTCGCGTCTCCGCCTGAGACTGTCCAATTCACGTTGGGCGCGCCGCCGTCGAAAGTGGCCGCAAATTGCTCCGCCAGCCCGCCTGACGAGTTGGTGGCATTGCACCCGGTGCAATTGGTGTCGATGGTTCCCGCACCGGGAAGAACGGCGAGAGTGCCGCTCGAGGAGCCGTTGCTCGGCGGCCCGCTGACGCAACCTGCCAGAAAGACCAGCGGGGGCAACATCGCACTCGCAAATATGCGCCGGGGCGATTGCGGCAACCAATGAAATTTGCTTCGCTGGCCCTCGGGCTTTGAGACGGGTCTTTGACCTTCTGTCATTCCATCCGTTTTCTGGCTCACGCCGCGGGGTGCCTCATTGATCGTCTTCGCGGCTCATTACACAGCTCGCATTCGCTCGCAAACTCACGTAAACAGCCGGGCTTGAGGAAGATACGTACCGGCGTCGCGCCGACAACGCAATGCTTGCTTAGACCCTGCGCCGACTCGAAAAGTTGTCTGGCAAAGCCCTTCCAGTACAAATCCAATCACTTTAACCACATATGGCGCAATGTACTAAAGTACCCCGCCCCCTTCTCATGTATACGCTGAGGGCGATCCGCGCGCCAACCCGCCACGGGAGCTTTCCCCAAGCCTGGTTCACGTTGAGTAAACGCATCCCAAATAGGGCATACTCCTGTCGATGGGAGCCGAAACCATGCCGCACACTACACTTAAGACAGGAGGAACCATGGAATACACACGCCTGGGCCGCACCGGTTTGAAGGTTTCACGCATTTGCCTCGGCTGCATGACCTACGGCAGTCCGGCCACAGGAAAGCTGCTCCCGGGCCGGCAGGCGTGGGCGCTGAATGAGGCAGAAAGCCAGCCTTTTCTGCGCCAGGCTCTCGACTTCGGCATCAACTTCTTCGATACGGCCAACGTCTACTCCAGCGGTGACAGCGAAGTGGTCCTCGGCCGGTTCCTCAAGGCCAACGCACGGCGCGAAGCCGTCGTGATCGCCACCAAGGTGCAGGGAATGATGCGCGACGAACCCAACGGTCGAGGACTGTCGCGCAAAGCCATCCTCTTCGAGCTCGACCAAAGCCTGAAGCGCCTCGAGACCGACTACGTGGACCTCTACCAGACCCATCGCTGGGACTACGAAACGCCCATCGAAGAGACGCTGGAGGCTCTTCACGACGCCGTCAAAGCGGGCAAGGTGCGCTATATCGGCGCCTCGTCGATGTACGCGTGGCAGTTCTCCAAAGCCTTGTACCTGGCCGACCGGCACGGATGGACGCGGTTCGCCTCCATGCAGAACCACTACAACCTGCTCTATCGCGAAGAAGAGCGCGAGATGATGGGGCTTTGCCAAGCTGAAGGCGTCGCCGTCATTCCCTGGAGCCCGCTGGCCCGCGGCCGGCTCACGCGCGCGTGGAAGGCCGAAACCACCAACCGCTCCGAAACCGACGCCTTCGGCAAAACGCTCTACTCGCATACCGAAGACGCCGACCGCAGAGTGGTCGACCGGTTGGGTGAGATTTCGGAAAAGCGCGGCATTCCCCGCGCTCAAGTAGCATTGGCGTGGCTGCTGACGAAACCGGGCGTCACTTCTCCAATTGTGGGCGCAAGCAAGCCGCACCATCTGGAAGACGCGGTTGCTGCGCTCTCCGTCCACCTCACGCCAGAGGAGATGGCGGCGCTCGAAGAGCCGTACGTGACGCATCCGGTATTGGGATTCAGCTGAGATCTGCTGCGGCGTGACTCGCCGAGACAAGTCGGGGCTCGATCAGATC
Organism: uncultured Acidobacteriota bacterium; assembly: GCA_963713675.1. Lineage (GTDB taxonomy): Bacteria > Acidobacteriota > Terriglobia > Terriglobales > Acidobacteriaceae > Telmatobacter. Next base: position 665,235 of record CAVQMV010000029.1, on the reverse strand, counting down.
AGCTTCATCGCGTCCGGATCCCAGCTCACGATGGCGCCGCGTTCCATGCTCAGATTGCTCAGCAGCGCAGCGCCCGCCGCACGGAAGCCGAACACCGCATCCTCTACCGGCGGCTTGCGCGTGCGCACCGACGCGAAGAAGTTCTTGAAGTGGTCGTAGCTGTCGCTGTACCCCGGCGGCGCAACATACTTCTCGTACCCCGCTGACAGGCCACCTTCGGGATGCTTTTTCGGATACTTCTTCGCGTACTCCGCCAGAATCTTCTTCTGCGTCGCCTCTGCAAAGCTCTCGATAGAAAGACCCGGCTCCCTTTCGCGCGGCACGCGGCTCACGCTCACGAAGTTCCCGGCAATCTCCATGGTGCCCTCAGAGCCGGTAAAGATCAGCCCCTCGCTCTCCTCGCCGCCGTCCACAAAATTCACGCGCAGGCTCAGGTTGAACCCTTCGCGGTAGTCGAACAGTCCCAGCATCACGTCAGGCACGTCGCGGCCATCCTTCCAGAAGCGCAGTCCGCCCGTGGCCATGCCGCGCGTAGGCCCATGAGAGCCGGTGATGAAATGCGTGCCGCTGAATAGATGCACAAACAGGTCGCCGGCCACGCCGCTGCCATAAGCCTTCCACTTGCGCCACTGGAAAAAGTGCTCGGCGATTAAACGGAATTCTGGGCGCCGTTCCGAGAAACCGCGGCCAGTCGCAGGTCTCCGGCGAGGCATCGGGCGGAACGGTGTAATTCCACGCGCCGATGGACGAGTTGCGGTCCCAACGCGCCGTCACCATGTTCAGCTTGCCGATCGCGCCGGCCGCCAGCAGCTCCTTAGCCTTCGCGTAGACGACCGAGCTCACGCGCTGGCTGCCGACTTGCATGATCCGCCCAGTCGCCTGCGCCGTCTCGATCATCTCCGGCCCATCGGCGTAGAGGTGGATCATCGGCTTCTCGCAATAAACGTCCTTGCCCGCCTTCATCGCGTCCACAGCAGCCTGCTTGTGCCAGTGGTCGGGCGTGCCGATGATCACCGCGTCAATGTCCTTGCGGGCGAGGATCTCCTTGTAATCGCGCGTGGTGAAGATCTCCTGGCCCCAGATCTCTTTGGTATGTTCCAGCCGCCCGTTGTAACAATCGGCCACGGCCACCAGCTTCACGCCCGGAACCTGAACAGCGGTGCGGGTATCGCCCTGCCCTTGCCCGCCCGCGCCGATCAGCGCGATCTGGATGTGATCGTTCGCGGAGAATGTCCGCGCCGGTTCGGCCTGCGCTGCCAGCGCCCGAACTCTGCCGCTCAAAAGTGTCGCGGCCGTGGCCGTTCCCGCAATCTTCAAGAAGTCCCTTCGCTCGTAGCTGCCCATCTTCGCTCCCCCGGAATTAACGTCAACTTCCCGTTCCTCACGATACACGCACACCCCAGCCGCTTTCCCGCAGCTAGACGCAGCTCACCACCCTTAAAATTGCGGTGCCCGGCGTTCGAAAAACGAGCGCGCAGTTGTAGCATCGATACGTGCCAGCTCTCGATACTCCAGTGAAATTTGTGCGCGGCGTCGGCCCGCGAGTGTCGGAGATGCTCGCCGAAAAATCCATCCTGACTGCTGAAGACTTGCTCTACCACCTTCCTTTCCGCTACGAAGATCGGCAAAACCCGCGCAGCCTGGACGAATTGAAGCCCGGCGAAGTGGCGAGCGTGATCGCCGAGGTGCGCGGTGCGATGCTGATGCGGACGCGGCGCGGGCCGATCTACGAGATCACTCTCGGCCAGGGCCGGTTCGCGATGAAGTGCCTCTGGTTCCACGCGGCCTACCTGGAAGGCAAATTCCAGGCCGGACAAACCGTTGCGGTCTACGGCAAGGTCGAGCCCTCGCGCTCCACCAGCAACTTCAAAATGATCCAGCCGCAGTTCGAGATTCTGCCCGACGCGAGCGACGACGCAGAGACCCGGCTCCTCGAGGTGGGCCGCATTACGCCTGTCTATGAATCGCTGGGCGGCAGCCGACTGGCCTCGCGCTGGCAGCGCAAAACCATCTTCAATCTGCTCGAATCCATGCGCGGAGACGTGCCCGATTGCCTGCCCCAGTCGATGCTTGACCGTCTCAGCCTTCCGGGGCGCGAAGCTGCGCTCAACGAAGTTCATTTCCCGCTTGAAGGCACGCCATTTCCTCGGTTGCAGAGCTTCTCGACCCCCGCTCACCGCCGCCTCATCTTCGAAGAGCTCTTCTTTCTCGAATTGGGCCTCGAGCTCAAGCGCCGGCGCATGAAAGAGCGCCAGGGCATCGCCTTCGCCACCAACGACAAGGTGCGCGAAGCCATCCGCGAGGTGCTTCCCTTCCATCCCACGGCCGCACAAAAGCGGGCGCTCGGCGAAATTGTCACCGACATGCGCGAGCCCAGTCCCATGCGCCGCCTCTTGCAGGGCGATGTGGGCTCGGGCAAAACCATTGTCGCGTTTCAGGCCATGCTCGTCGCCATGGAAAACGGCTACCAGGCCGCCCTCATGGCGCCCACGGAGATTCTCGCCACGCAACATTTCCTGGCCGCGCGCAAGCTCCTCGAACGTTCATCGCGCAAGCCGCGCATTGTGCTCCTCACCGGCTCGCTCGACGAGGACCGCAAGCGCCAAAACCGCGGCCTTATCAATCGCGGCGAAGCGAACCTCATCATCGGAACGCACGCGCTCATCGAAGAAAAAGTGGAGTTCGACCGTCTGGGCCTTGTCGTAGTCGACGAGCAGCACCGCTTTGGCGTGATGCAACGCTTCAAGCTGATGAAGAAGCCCAATCAGCCCGAGCCCGACGTGCTGGTGATGACGGCCACGCCCATCCCGCGCACGCTTGCGCTCTCGCTCTACGGCGATCTCGATCTGAGCATTCTCGACGAGTTGCCGCCGGGCCGCATGCCCATCGCCACGCGCCGCGTCCCCGGCGAGCGCTCTGAGGAAGTCTGGGAATTCGTGCGCAAGCAGGTCGCGCAGGGCCGGCAAGCCTACATCGTCTATCCCGTGATCGAAGGAACCAAGGACGACCAGCCCGAATTGGATTTTTCCCACGACGAGGCGCAGGCAGGGATCCCGCCTGCCCGAAAACCTGCTCCAAAAAGCAAAACAACGGAGTTGCTGTTTCCGAAAGCTGCGCAGGAAGCTAGCCCCAGCGCGCGGTCGGGTCTGCGTTCAGCGGTTGAGATGCACGAAAAGTTGCGCACCGGGCCGCTTGCCGGTTTGCGCGTGGGCCTGCTCCACGGGCGGCTTGATGCCGACGAGAAAGAAGTCATCATGCGTCGTTTTCAGCGCGGCGAAATCGACGTTCTGGTATCGACAACCGTTATTGAGGTCGGCGTCGACGTACCCAACGCAACGGTGATGGTGGTGGAACACGCGGAGCGCTTCGGACTGGCGCAGTTGCATCAGTTGCGCGGACGCGTAGGACGCGGCGCGGCCAAAAGCTACTGCATCCTCATGACCGGCGAACGTATTTCTGAGGTTGGCGAGGAGCGGTTGAATGCCATGGTGCGCACGCAGGATGGGTTCGAACTGGCCGAGTTGGATCTCGCGCAGCGCGGCCCCGGCGAGTTCTTTGGCACCCGGCAGGCTGGACTTCCCGACTTTCGCGTCGCCAATCTTCTGCGCGACCGCGAGTTACTGGAACTGGCCAAGCAGGAAGCGGCACGATTTGCCATCGATCCCGGCGCTGAGGTGACCGCAGACGAGCGCGCTCGCGTACGCGCCCAATTGAAACAGGCCTGGCAACGACGCTATGGGCTGGTTGAGGCTGGTTGATCGCGCAGAACGTTTCGGAAATTCTCAGAATGCCGGCCTACATCGGGCCTGTATAGGGGGCGGTGCTGACGATTTCTGGCGGATACGTCTGCACTTCCAGATCGATGCTTGCGATCTCCGCGCCGCAGTCGCGCTGCTGGCTGCGTGTGCACTGGCAGAGCTCGGTAAAGCGCAAGTGCCCGTTTGGGCTCAATTCGAGACCTGCCGAGATGAGAATGCTGTAGATTTCTACACATGCCTGACGCTCGAACTCGAAGAGCATATTGATCAAGCCGGTGTCGTTGGCGCCGCGGCTCAGCACCCAGCCCCCGCAACCGAGAATGGCACCAGTGAGGCACTGCACCAGGCGTGACGGTTCCTCAATGCTGACCGCCTTCATCTGCATTGCCCAGGGGACGCTGGACATCTGTTCTCGGCTCTGGTCTGGCATATGGCTTCTCACAGTGCTCTTATCGGTGGCAAACGGGGCGGCATCAAAGCTGTCGCGGACTCGAACGGCGCCTGACCGCCTTTGGCACAACTCCCGTAGTTCGCGGCCCCCGCAATCGGTGGCTGAGGTAATTGAATGTGGCTTTGACCGCGCGCCTGCGGCACGAGCCCGCAGCACCTTACCAAGCCGCACGCAATAAAAGCCTTTTGTTGTAGCGTGGAAGATAACGTGATTACCGGTTCCGGAATCGATGTTGTCGAGATTGGCCGCATCCAGCACGCCATGGATCGCTATGGCGGGCGTTTTCTCGACCGCGTGTACCTCGCAGTCGGAGAAGGCATACTGCCTGCGCAAGCGCAAATCCGCGGAGAGCTTTGCCGCGCGTTTTGCGGCCAAGGAAGCTGCCGCCAAGGCGCTCGGCACGGGCATCAGCTTTGGCGTCAACTGGCTTGAGATCGAAGTCGTGCGGGAGCCGAGCGGCAGGCCAAGCCTTCGTTTCTATGGTCGCGCCGCCGAAATTGCCCAGCGCCAGGGGGTCGTGCGCTCCAATCTTTCGCTCACCCACACGGGCCTCCTCGCCGTCGCCAGCGTAGTATTGGAGGACGGGCGGTAAGCTTCGCCGATTCTGCTATTCTCTAGGCTTGAACCGGCTCTTTTTGTAAGAGGAATAACGTGCCAAGCCGCAAAGAGATTCAGTGGTCACAACTGAAGGTAGGATCGCTGGTGCTGGCCGCCATGGTCGTGCTCATCGGACTCATTTTTCTCATGAGCGGCACCACGGGTGGCCTGTTCGGACGCAAGCTTGTTCTTCGCTCCTACTTTGCGAATGCCGCCGGCCTCAAAGATGGCGCTGTGGTTTCAGTCGATGGCGTAACCATCGGCAACGTGAAGACAACCCGCGTGGTCCCGGAACGAAATCCTTATCCCGTCGAAGTCACCATGCAGGTTGGGGAAAAGTACTGGGCCGACCTGCACACGGATTCGACGGTGCGCATTGCTCCGGCCGGCGTGCTGGGCGACAGCTTTGTGGACATCGACTCCCGGCACGCAACCGGGCCGCGGCCCGCCGACAATTCGGAGCTCACGATCTCCGGATCGCCCACCATTGAAGACGTGATCGGTAGCAGCAAACTCTCGATTGATGAAATCGATCAGCTCATGGTGAAAATTGGGACACTGATTGACACGCTGAACACAACGCGCGGCACCTTCGGCGAGATCATCAACGATCCGGGGATGAAGAAGAACGTCGTCTCCATTGCGGCGAATCTGCAGACCATCACTCAGGCGATGGCCGATGGCAAAGGATCGCTTGGAAAATTCCTCAACGACGACTCTCTCTACACAAAAATGGATTCGACAGTCGATCAGCTGAATGCGATCGTTTCTGACATGAACGCCGGTAAAGGCACTGCCGGCAAACTGCTCAAGGACGAGACCGCATATAACAATTTCAACTCCGCCGTGAAGAACCTGAGTGACCTGCTTGCTTCGCTCAATTCCGGCAAGGGCGCCATGGGGCAGCTCGTCAACGATCCCGATGAAGCGAAAAAACTGAACGATGCGATCACGAACCTCGATGGCATTTTGAAGGGTGTGAATGCAGGTGAAGGCTCGGCCGGGCAGTTTGTGAAGAACACTGCGCTCTACGACCATGCGAATGAGACCATGGACCAGGCGCAACAGCTCATCAAGGCTATCCGCGCAGATCCCAAAAAGTATCTGGTCATCCAAATGAAGGTGTTCTAGAGCGGCGATTCCTTCCGAAATTTCTCCCGGAATGCAAGAAAGGCTTCGAGCCGCACCACCTGGAAGAAATCGTTGGCGACAAAATAAAAGACAACTGAAGCGGCCGACACCAAATGCAGCGCGTCACTGCCCAGCTCGTCGCTGAACGGCAGTGGCGCGGCAGAAAACACCATGGCCACGACGATCAGGGCGAGCTTGACTATGCCCAGCACCAGATTGATCTCCACAAGCTTGCCGGTGAATGGTTTTCCCAGCTTCAGGCTTTCTCGCAGCGCAGATGCAAGCGAACGCTTTTCGCGCAGCGCAAGGAGCGGCGCGATTGAGAACGGCCAACTGGTGAGCGCAAACGCGGTGAAGAAACCAAGCGAGAGAAAGATCGCCCAGATAAAGTAACCCACAAGGTCCGGCTCGCCGGTGACGTTGATATGCGTAGCGGCGACCCATTGCATCGAACGCAACCATCCCCAAATGACAAGGACGAACAGGCCGAGCCAGGTACCTTGCGTCACCATCATAGTGAAGGGGCGAAAGCGTATGTTGGCGTCCATCCGCTCTAGCAGAAACCCGCGTCCCAAGCCCGACAATAGGATCCAAACCGTTGCTGCCGCCGGCAATAGCCAACGCAACGCGGCCAGCAAATGCGGCTCATAAAACGAAATCACATTTGAGATTTGTATCGCAGCAACCCACGGATTCTGCGTATCAATGGAATTGAAGCCAGAGGATTCGAGCGGATTCGCGGCGAGAATCTGCTGCGCTTGTTGCCAGGAGACGAGAAGAAGCGGAATCCCGAAGAGCCAGCGCCAACCAACCTCAATGACGACGAGCAGAGGGCGACGGAAAACGCCGCCCATGTGCTCTACAAGTAGTTGAGTTCCGCGCACCGGCCGTTTCGCGTTCGACTCCGCCATGACGCCGGACCTCACTTCACGACCAGATTGACGGCCCTGCCCGGCACCACGATCACCTTCACAATGTTCTTGCCGGTCGTGCGAGCTTGCACCTTTTCGTCGGCCAGCGCCGCGGTCTCGATGGTTTTCGCATCGGCGCCTGCGGCCACGCGCACCACCGCCGTCAGCTTGCCGTTGATCTGTACTGGAATCTCAATCTCGTCTTCTTTGGCCAATCCCGGATTGCTCTTCGGCCACGGCGCGCGAAGTACAGCGCCTTCTCCGCCCAGTTCTTCCCAAAGCTCCGCGGCGAGGAATGGCGCAAAGGGCGCCAGCAGCAGAACCAGGGTCTGCAGCAGTTCGCGCACCACCGGCGAAGGAATTTCGCCCGCCGCCAGCTGCCCATCGGCATCCTGCAGCTCGTTCACCAATTCCATGATGGCTGCCACGCAGGTATTAAAGTGCCACCGGCCCTCAAAATCCTGCGTGATTTTGGCGATAGTCTGATGCAGTTTACGAAGTAGCTTCTGCTGCAGCGCGCTGCCGTTTGGCGATGTGGCCACCGCATCCTCCGCGCCGCGAACCATTGCCGCGTGCTTCGAGACCAGCCGCCATACGCGCGCCAGGAAGCGGCTCACGCCGGCCACGCCGTCTTCCTGCCAGTCCAGGTCTCGGTCGGGTGGCGCGGCAAATAACGCGTACATGCGCGTGGCATCGGCGCCGTAACGAGCGACCATGTCGTCCGGCGAAACCACGTTGCCCTTCGACTTCGACATCTTGGCGCCGTCTTTGATAACCATGCCCTGCGTGAACAATCGCCGCGCGGGCTCATCATTCTTCACCATCCCCAGGTCGCGCATCACTTTGGTCCAGAAGCGCGAGTAGATCAGGTGCAGAATCGCGTGCTCCACGCCGCCGATGTACTGGTCGATGGGAAACCAGTACTGCACCGTTGCCGAGTCGAACGGCGCCTTATTGTTGCGCGCGTCTGTGTAGCGATAGAAATACCAACTTGAGTCGACGAAGGTATCCATGGTGTCGGTCTCGCGCCGCGCCGGTCCGCCGCATTTGGGGCAGGTCGTGTTCACGAACGACGGCACGCGCCCCAGCGGCGAGCCGCCCTGCTGCGTAATGTCGATCTTCTCGGGCAAAATCACCGGCAACTGGTCGTCGGGCACAGGAACCAGTCCATCGCGCTCGCAGTTGATCATCGGAATTGGCGTGCCCCAGTAGCGTTGCCTGCTCACGCCCCAATCCTTCAGGCGGAAGATGACCTTCCCCTCCCCAAAGGCGCTGCGCGCGGCAGACTCTTGGAGTTGCTGCTGTGCTTCGACGCAGGTCAACCCGTCGTACTCGCCCGAGTTGATCAGCACGCCGTCTTCCGAAATGAAGGGCAGCTTCTCCGTGCCCGCAGACTCTTCGAGTGGCTTGATCACCTGTCGGATCTCGATGCCGTATTTGGTCGCAAACTCAAAGTCGCGTTCGTCGTGCGCGGGCACGCTCATGATGGCGCCGGTGCCGTAATCCATCAGGATGTAGTTAGCGACCCAGATGGGCACGCGCTCGCCGCTGTAGGGATTGATGGCGAAGCGGCCCGTGGCCACGCCGTGTTTCTCGATGGCGCCCACATCGCCGGCTTCCCTGGCCTTCTTTTGCTCGTCCAGCAGCTCCGCGACCTGCGCTTTTAGCTTGGCATCAGCGGCCGAAAACGTCGCAACCAAAGGATGCTCGGGCGCGAGTTGCACGCTGGTCGCGCCAAAGATTGTGTCGACGCGCGTGGTAAATACGCGAATCTTCTGCGCGCCGCCATCGAGGCCGAAGTCTATCTCCGTGCCTTCGCTGCGCCCGATCCAGTTGCGCTGCATGGTGCGCACTTTCTCCGGCCAGCCTTCCAACTTGCCCAGACCGTCGAGCAACTCCTGAGCGTAGGCGGTGATGCGCAGGAACCACTGCTCCAGATCGCGCTGCTCCACCTGTGTGTCTTCGTGGCGCCAGCAGCAGCCGTTTACCACCTGCTCGTTGGCCAGCACCGTAGCGCATTCCGGACACCAGTTCACCTTGCTCTTCTTGCGGTAGACAAGCCCCTTCTCATACATGCGCAGGAAGAACCACTGGTTCCAGCGGTAGTACTCGGGCAAACACGTGGTCACTTCGGTGGCCCAGTCGTAGCCCAATCCGAGGCGCAGCATCTGGCGCTTCATGGCGGCGATGTTCGCCAGCGTCCACTCGCGCGGCGGCGTATTGTTCTTGAGCGCGGCGTTTTCTGCGGGCAGCCCGAAGGCGTCCCAGCCCATCGGATGCAGAACGTTGTAGCCGCGCATCCACATCTGCCGCGCCAGTGCGTCGCCTATCGCGTAGTTGCGCACGTGTCCCATGTGCAGTTGGCCGCTGGGATACGGCAGCATCTCCAGCACGTAGTACTTGGGCTTGTTGCTGGTCGCCGGCTCCGCGGCGTAGAGCTTGGGATCCGCGGCCCAACGCTCCTGCCACTTCTGTTCGATTGTTGCCGGGTCGTAACGCAGTTCTCTATCTTCTGCCATACCTCTCAAGTGTAAATGGACGTGGCGTTTATGGTGTTAAAGCGATTCGCCGTATTGCTATACTCATGCCCATGAGAATCCGCTTCCCGTTCCCGTTGCTGCTTGCCGTAGGAATCCTGGCGGTCCAGCTTCCATCTTCCGCAGCTCAAGACAAAGACGCGCTCAAGTTCGTGCGGACCGCTGCTGACGTCGCGAGCAACGTGCAGACCGGATCGATCGATGGATACACCGCGATCTATATCGATGAGGACAATTGGAAGGCAGCTTCGTCAGACGGCGATCTCGGGCCCTTCATCCAGGCGCAAGAAGCGGGCGCCGCGCGTAGCATGGCCTGCCTGTTTTCGGCAGCCAAAGACAATGCGGTCTGTGTTTACTTCGACGGCACGCGAGCATACGGCGTAACGGCGCTCCAGTCTGAGCGGAACAGCCCATTCACCTCAACGGCCGCTTCCGCTTCCTACAAAGCTCTCACTCCCGACCTGCTCCGGAAGGCGCAAGGAAAGATCAGTTTCTCGCCGAATCCGATCACGCTCGACAATGGGCAACCGCTCAAGGCGTTCCGAGTCAAGCTGGACAAGTAGAACGTGCAGCAGCGCGCGGAATGATCGCCCGCTTCAAGCCTTCACCAGACTCTTGAGCATGCGCACGTTCCGTTCCTCGTCGCCTGGCTCGTCGACTGGCGTCTCGGCAATGAAGGCGGAGTGACTGAAGCGCGCATCGTTGAGCAGACGACGGAACGGCTCCAGGCCCATGGTTCCCTGCCCGATGTGCTCGTGCCTGTCGAGCTTCGATCCACGCGCGGCCTTGGCGTCGTTGCAGTGCCACACGCGAACCGCCTCGAAAGTTACGGTTGCTGCGGCCTGCTTCATGGTTTCTGCGTAGCCTTCTACGCTCACGAGGTCGTAGCCGGAAACATGCGTGTGGCAAGTATCTAAACAAACAGCGACTGGCGCGTGATGTTTCAACCGCGCTACCAATTCTGCTACCTGGTCAAAGCTGCCTCCTAACGAGAACTCCGCTCCTGCGGTGTTTTCGATGAGGATGTGGAACGGAGTTCCCTGCCACGCGAGCCCGTCGATGGCGCGCTGGATTGACTCCGCGGCCAGCTTGAGGCCTTCGTCGCGCGTAAGGCCTTTCCACGAACCTGGATGAAGGACAAGATACTCAGCGCCTAAGTGGAGCGCGCGCTCGATCTCACCGCGAAACGCTGTCACGCTCTTCTCGCGCACCTCGTGCGTCTGGCTACAGACATTGACCAGATAGCTTGTGTGAATCACCAGCGGACCGACGTCGTGTTTGGCACGCAGTTCGCGCATGCGCTCGGCCTGTTTCGGGTCAACTTTGGGCGCGTGCCACATGCGCGGGCTTGAAGAAAAGATCTGGAAGGTGTTGGCGCCGATCTCGCGGCCGCGTTCAACAGCGTTGGAAGCTCCGCCTGCGGTTCCCAGATGAACGCCGATTCGCTTGGTCATTGAGAAAGTCTACAAGGCGACGCTTCACAGTTTCGCAGAAACGCACAGAGTGTTAGGCTGTGAGGGTTTGTCGCGTACGTGATTGATTTCATAGAGCAATTTGAGCTTCACAGTTTCACAAATCGTTTTTGGGGCGGGGGAACCGGGGTGAAGGCGAGTGTGAGTGCGGGTGTGAGTGTGAGTGTGGGTGTGGGGGGTGGTGGCAGGCGGTAGACGGTGGGGGGAGGGGGGGTGGGGGGGTGCGACCCGGGAGCGTTCCTGAAATTGCGGCGCGAGGACCGGCGAAGTAGCTCGTAGCTCTCGAATTGCCATTGCATACACTTTGCTCCTGGCTCCCGGATCTTGTATTCATTGTGCGACAAGACGGGAGAATTCTCTGCAAACGCGAGACAAGTTTTTGGGCTGTGGTTTCAGGCAGTTGCAACGAAGTGTAGGCGGAGGGGGTTGACAGAGGCAGGGACCAAGAAACCCAGGGACTGAGTAGGGAGGGACCGAGGGATCAAGGGACCAAGAAATCAGGGGCCGATGAACTGGGTTGCTTCGGAATGCTGAACACGAGGGGCTCGGCTGGGTACTTCGGTCACAAGCGCGGCCCATTTGCATAGCGACGGAGGCAGAAGACGCGGTTAAATTGGGTCCACCATGATTTCCAGTTCCCCTGGGGCCATTTCAATCCGGCGCTTTGTCGATGGAAAATTCCCCCTTCTCCAGCAGTTGGGCGGGACGGAGTGGAGCGCTGCCTATTTAACCGAACTTGGTGAGCCCCGAGCGCAAAAAGCTGCCATTAAGATTTTCTCGTTCGATTCTGTGGATGCCGGCGTCACTATGGCTCGATGGGAGATGGCCAGGACCCTCTCGCATCCTCACCTGATGCCGCTCATTCACGCCGGGCGATGCGAATTTGAGGGCGAAGACCTGTTCTATGTCGTAACCGAGTATGCCAATGAACTCCTCTCGCAAATCCTTCCCGAGCGTCCCCTCTCGCCCGAGGAAGCCCGGGAGATGCTCGTCCCCGTATTGGGTGCTCTTTCCTATCTTCATGAACGCTCGCTGACGCACGGACATCTCAGGCCAACGAACATCATGGTCGTCAACGACCAGTTGAAGCTCTCGCCAGACTTCGGCTGGCGCTCGCGCACACGGAACATCTACGATCCACCGGAAGCCGGCCTCGGAAACCCGGCCCCTACGTCCGATATCTGGTCGCTCGGCGTCCTTCTGGTCGAAGCCCTGACACAGCAGTTACCCGTCCTGGACCGATGGCAAGGCGGCGAACCGGAGATACCGGCGGCCGTTCCCGAGCCCTTCTTCACGATCTGCCGGGAATGCCTGCGCGTTGACCCAGAGCGCCGCTGCACCCTTGCCGGCATCAAAGCGCGCCTCAAACTTCCTCGGGCTGCCGAGCGTGCCGTCGAGGCCGCCGAAGCGATCGTTCACCAGGCCGCAAAGCCGTCTTACCGATTCCGCGTCATGATTCTCTCTGGCGTGGCAATCTTCTTGTTCCTGCTGCTTGCCGCTTTCAAAATCGGCTGGGACCTAACCCCGTGGTATTCTGCGCCGGCGGATCATCAGGCTCCGGTCCAAGAGGCCGCCGCGGCACCGGCGACTCCTGAGGCAACCGCTCCCGCACCATCCGCAGCGACCACTGCCGAGCCGGCGCCGGCACCAGCACCAATACCGATACCTGTATCCGCGTCGGGCTCGCCACAGGGCGGTATCGTCAAGGGATCGGTTGTGCACCAAGCTCTTCCCGACATCCCAAGCAAGATACTTGACACCATTCATGGCCACGTTGAAGTGGGAATCCGTGTCGAGGTCGACTCTAACGGCAATGTCTCCCAGGCTTCCATCGACTCGCCAGGCCCAAGCAGCTATTTCGCCAATCAGGCCCTGCACGCAGCGCAGAACTGGAACTTCGTGCCCGCACAGGTTGACGGCAGCCCTGCCGCCAGCACGTGGCTCTTGCAGTTTCAGTTTGACTCATCGCAAACTGCGGTCACGCAAACTGAGAAAGCCCCGTAGCTCGGAGCAAAGCGCGGCGCTGCCAATTCACGAACGATTTGCCTTAATATCCTGACTTGACGGTGAGCCCCGCCAATTTTCCGCTATGCTGAACTGACGCTCGCCGCGGCACAAACTGCCGACCAGACCGGCTCTACGCCGTGAGTCAAAAACCCGACAGCGCGTGCATATTGGGAGCTGGATCAGGAGGACCTGGCATTGAAGCGGGATTTGTCAGTTCCCAAGCCTCGGTTGGTTAGGTTGCGTCCGCAAGCGATCTCCGCGAGCTGGAAGCCGATTTGCGTTGCACTTGGCTTCTACTTATTCGTTGGCCTCCTCCAGGTCGTAGTTCTTTATCCACTCCATAAGACGATGGATCTCCCAATATCGGATGAAGCACACTATATGGGTGGGGGCGATATTTTTCTGCACGGAGGCAACCTAGGCCCCCTCGATATCTCCCCCGTTTACACCCTGATATACGTAATCCTGATAAGAGCGGCGGGAAGGATAGCCAGTATTTTTTTTGCGCAGTATCTCGTCAAGACATTCGTTTCACTCGCGCTTTTCTATTTCTTGTCAGCACATTTGAAGTCGCGCTTAATGGCCTTGTTGCTCACCACGATTTGGATTGTCTGTAGCGCCAATGTCTACGAGGGTATACTCGTCAACTCCGTCGCTATGGGGCTGTTCCTGCTTGCGCTCGCCTGCATTGAGAGACATCGGATTTTGGCATTGTTGTTGCTGTGCCTCTGTTGCCTGGCGCGACTGGAATACATTTTTGTATTCATTCCCCTGGCCGGTTACCTGGCCTGGGACGGCTTACGGTTCAGACCCGGCAGAAGGTCCTCCGCCGAGGGCAAACCGAAGATCACTGGCATGAGGGCCTGGGAGTATGGTTTCGCCTCGCTTCTCGCATTCGTAGTTGTTTACGTGTTGTTTCACGTGAGCGATTTCGGTCAGGGTAGTCAGCACGCATGGTTCACATTCAATCAACTGTATGCGGCGCAAGAGGTTCGAGCAGGCCGCTTTCAACTAAACCCTTTTATTGATTACAACCTGGTGATGAAGGTCGACTTTCCGGGAGCAAATTCATTACGCCAGGCTTTCGAGGTGAATCCGCGCGCATTCACCATGCATCTCGCAAGAAATGTTCCCATCACAGCGAAAACGGCGCTCTTGATCCTCGCTCTTCCTTATGGGGGCTCATTACTGATCGTCATGCGCGGGGTCATCATCGGATCCTTCATGACAGTAATTTTGCTGGCATCCGTTAGCGGAAAATTCACTCAAAACTTACTAACCGCTTTTCGAAATCAGAAAATGATTTTTTGTGTCACCTTCATGAGCTTGCTGCCCTTGATTCCAGTTCAGTTGGGCTACCCGTTCGCGCGCTATGTGCTCATAGCGGTTCCTTTCCTTTTGTTTTGGCCAGGCCTGGTCTGTCAGGAAGCACTGGAAGCTACAAATTCTCCGCGTTTCGGCAGGCGGCTATTAATTGCTCTGAATCTTCTCGTCGTGCTTTCCATTGTGATTTCGCCAAAGCCTTATGCCGCAGAAGATTCAGGTCGTCCGGCACTTTCTGAGATCTCTGAGTTGAATCAGTTGTGGCCAAATAAGAGGATGAAGCTGGTGGGAGTTGGTTCGATCTGGATCGCAGACTGCCTGGGGAGCGATAGGGTCGTGCCGACTGAACCGCTTGGCACGGTGGATAACGAGAGGATGCAGGACATCACTGGGGATATGCGGACAATTATAGAACGATATGATCCCGACGTTGTGCTCGTTAACGGGGCGCTACTTGGTTCGCAGAATTTCGATGGCTCTTCGCTCAGCGTGCTTCATTCGAAGAATTGGCGCTTATGTGTCATCGGAACTGACAGCTTTTACTTCAAGGCTGGCGAAAGCGACACGCACTTCCCGTGCTTTTCCAATTAGCTAGTCTTTAGGGCACATCACCGAACTGTCCGGCAATTTCAGCCGCGGCGAGTGTTGGTGTAGCGGGAGACCGAGAGTGCGGAGCCGCAGTTTTCTGGCCCCAGAAGCCATTCTTAGGGTCCGTCCTTCCTTGGGCTGCTCGCGGTCAGCATCCTAACGACAAACGAGGTCATTGGGATGGGGCATGCGGCGCTGCCAGTTCACGAACGACTTGCCGAGGCAAGCTGGGTTGATAGTGGGCTCAGTCAGTTTTCCGCTATGCTAGACTGACACTCGCCGCAGCACAAACTGCCGACCAGACCGGTTCTATGCCGTGAGTCAAGAAATCTGACAGCGCGTGCATGTTGGAAGCTGGTTCAGGAGGACTTGGCATTGAAACAGGATTTGTCAGTTCCCAAGCCTCGGTTAGCTGAGTTATGCCCGAAAGCGATCTCCTCGAAGTGGAAGCCGGTCTGTGTTGCACTCGGCTTCTACTTATTCGTCGGCCTCCTCCAGGTCCTAGTTCTTTATCCACTCCATAAGACAATGGATATCCCAATATGGGATGAAGCACAATACTTGGGTGGGGGCGATATTTTTCTGCACGGAGGCAATCTGGGGCCCCTCGACACCTCCCCCCTATACGCGCTGATTTACGCAATCCTCATAAGTGCTGCTGGAAGGATAGCCAGCATCTTTTGCGCGCAGTACCTCGTGAAGACATTCGTTTCACTCGCGCTTTTCTGTTTCTTGTCTGCACAATTGAAGTCGCGCCTGATGGCCTTGTTGCTCACCACGATTTGGATTGTCTGCGGCGTCAATGTCTATGCAGGTATACTCGTCAACTTTGTTGCTTTGGGGCTGTTCCTGCTCGCGCTAGCCTGCATTGAGGGACATCGGATCTTGGCATTGTTGTTGCTGTGTCTCTGTTGTCTGGCGCGACTGGATTACATTTTTGTATTCATTCCCCTGGCCTGTTACCTGGCTTGGGAAAGCTTGAGGATCGGAGTCGGCAGAAGGTCATCCGCCGAGAGCGTTCCGAAGGCAACCGGCATGAGGGCCTGGGAGTACACTTTAGCCTCGCTTCTCGCATTTGTAGTTGTTTACGTGTTGTTTCACGTGAGTGCTTTCGGCGAGGGTGGCCAACATGCCTGGTTCACATTCAGTCAATTGTATTCGTGGCACGAGGTTGAAACAGGCCGCTTTCAACTAAACCCCTATATTGATTACAACCTGGTGATGAAGGTCGACTTTCCGGGAGCAACTTCATTGCTCCAAGCTTTCGAGGTGAATCCGCGCGCCTTCACAATGCATCTCGCAAGGAATGTTCCCATCACAGCGAAAGCGGCGCTCTTGATCCTCCCTTTGCCCTATGGGGGCTCATTACAGATCGTCATGCGCGGGGTCATCGTCGGATCCTTCATGACAGTGATTTTGCTGGCATCCGTTAGCGGAAAGTTCGCTGAAAACCTGCTGATCGCGTTTCGAAAGAGAAAAGCGATTTTTTATGTCACCGTCATGAGCTTGCTGCCCTTGATTCCAGTTCAGTTGGGCTACCCTATCGCGCGCTACGTTCTTATAACGGTTCCTTTCCTTTTGTTTTGGCCGGGCCTCGTCTGTCAGGAAGCGCTGGAAGCTACAAATTCTCCGCGTTTCGGCAGGCGGCTATTAATTGCTCTGATTCTTCTCGTCGTGGTTTCCGTTGTGCTTTCGCCAAAGCCTTATGCCGTAGAAGATTCAGGTCGTCACACACTTTCTGAGATCTCTGAGTTGAATCAGTTGTGGCCAAACAAGAGGATGAAGCTGGCGGGAATTGGTTCGACCTGGATCGCAGACTACCTGGGGAACGATAAGGTGGAGGCGATTGAACCGATTAGCGCGCTAGGGCGCACGGAGAGCCAGGACATCACCGGCGATATGCGGACAATCATAGAACGATATGATCCCGACGTTGTGCTCGTTAACGGGGAGCTGCTTGGTTCGCAGAATTTCGATGGCTCTTCGCTCAGCGTGCTTCATTCGAATAATTGGCGCTTATGCGTCATCGGAACTGACAGCTTTTACTTCAAGGCTGGGGAAAGTGACACACACTTCCCGTGCTTTTCAAATTAGCGAGTCTTCAGGGCACACCACCGAACTGTCCGGCGATGTCTGCCACGGCTAGCGTGGGTGCAGCGGGAGTCCGAGAGTGCAGAGCCGCAGTAGTTCTGAATAGAGCGCCGGGGCTCTATTTCGTGCTGGGCTGAATAAGAGCGGTTGGCGTTCGTGCTGTCCCACCCTAACAGCAAGAACGTCGTTAGGATGGGGCACCCAGCACTCGGCAATCGCCCTGGGCATGCGCGGGTCTGGGGACCCGCACGACAGCCGGTCAGGAGACCGGCGCTACAGGTTCCCGTCGCTTACGATTTCTCTTTTCAAACTTGCCTGCGTAAAGGAGAATGATTTCACTGACTTCCCCCGTCGGAACGCGACCGTCCGGAGAAACGCCCGTGTCCAACTCCGAAGCCCAGATTTGGAAAAGCCGCAACTTCTCGATCGCGGCGAATACGAGTGATGTGCCCGACGCTGTGATTTTTCGCTTCGTTGGCCCCTTCACCGCGCGGGACATGTACAGTACGCTCTCACCGAACCAGGTCCGCCAGATCTTCGGAACCCTGCCCGAAAAGAAGCAGCCCTCCGCGCAAATCTTCGATCTCTCCGGTGTCCCCTACATGGACTCCATCGGCCTTGGCATGCTCGTCAGTCTCTATGTGAGCTCGCGCAGCAAGGGGATTCGCATGTCGATCATTGGCAGCACCCCCCGCGTGCTGGAGCTTTTCAAGATGACCAAGGTCGACTCCGTGTTGCCGATCGAGAACTGATTAGCAGAGCGTTTTGAGCAAGTGGCGGCCTCGACACCCATGTTTCGCCTTCTTTTCGCCATTCTGCTAGAATCGAGCCATGGACTTCCAGCTCGTGACCAGCTACAAGCCCAAGGGCGACCAGCCGCGGGCGATCGACCAGATTATGGAGGGGCTTGCGGGCGGCGAGCAGCACCAGGTGCTGCTGGGCGTGACTGGTTCGGGCAAGACCTTCACCATGGCCAAGGTCATCGAGCAGTCGAACCGGCCGGCGCTGATCCTTGCGCATAACAAGACGCTGGCCGCGCAGCTCTATCACGAGTTCAAACAGTTCTTCCCTTCGAATGCGGTCGAGTACTTTGTGAGCTACTACGACTACTACCAGCCCGAAGCCTATATTCCAGCCGGCGACCTCTACATCGAGAAAGAAGCCACGATCAACGAGGAGCTGGACAAGCTGCGGCTTTCGGCTACGCGGTCGCTGTTCGAGCGGAGGGACGCGATCATCGTTAGCTCGGTAAGCTGCATCTACGGCCTGGGGTCACCTGAGGCGTACTACGGGATGCTGCTGCTGCTCGAGAAGGGCCAGCACATCAGCCGCAAAGACCTTACGCGGCGGCTGGTGGAGATTCTTTACGAGCGCAACGACACGGACTTCCGGCGCGGGACGTTTCGCGTGCGTGGCGACGTGATTGAGGTCTACCCCACCTACGACGAGAACGCGTACCGGATTGAGATGTTCGGCGACGAGATTGAATCACTGGCGCAGATCGATCCTCTGTTCGGCACAGTCAAACAAAAATACTCGCGGCTGCCGATTTATCCCAAGAGCCACTACGTGGTGCAGCCGGAGCGCAAGGCCGAAGCGATCGATTCCATCACGACCGAGCTGAACGAATGGGTGACCTATCTGGAGTCGGAGGGGCGCGCGGTGGAGGCGCAACGCGTGCACCAGAGGACGCGCTTCGATTTGGAAATGATCAAGTCGATGGGGTATTGCCACGGGATCGAGAACTACTCGCGGCACTTTAGCGGACGCCTGCCGGGCGAGCCGCCGCCGACCCTGCTCGACTACTTTCCGCGCGACTTTCTGCTTTTTATCGACGAGAGCCACGCCACGATTCCGCAGGTGCACGGCATGTGGCACGGCGACCGCAGCCGCAAACAGACGCTTGTGGACTACGGATTCCGGCTACCCTCGGCCATGGACAATCGCCCGCTGAAGTTCGATGAGTTCGAGAATCGCGTACACCAGGTGGTGTACGTTTCGGCCACGCCGGGGCCGTATGAATTAACCAAGTCGGCCGGCGTGGTGGTTGAGCAGGTGATCCGGCCGACGGGCCTGGTGGATCCCAAGGTCGAGATTCGCCCGGTGAAAGGGCAGATTGACGATCTGCTGGCCGAGATTCGCGACCGGGCCAAGCGCAATGAGCGCGTGCTGGTGACCACGCTGACCAAGCGGATGTCCGAGGACCTGGCCGGCTATTACACCGAGGTGGGCGTGCGCTGCCGTTACATGCACTCCGAGATTGAGACGCTGGAGCGGGTAAAGCTGCTGGCCGGATTGCGCAAGGGCGAGTTCGATGTGCTGATCGGCATTAACCTGCTGCGCGAGGGGCTCGACCTGCCTGAAGTCTCGCTGGTGGCGATTCTCGACGCGGACAAAGAAGGGTTTTTACGCTCTGCAGGGTCGCTGATTCAGACCATGGGCCGGGCGGCGCGGCACATCGAGGGCAAAGCCATACTTTACGCAGATAGAATCACCGACTCCATGCGCCGGGCGATGGACGAAACGGATCGCCGTCGCGTGATCCAGCGCGCCTACAACGAAGAACACGGCATTACACCGCAGTCGATCCTTAGCAAAGTGGATATGGGCCTGGCGCACATTCTGAAGGCGGAATACGGGGAGATTGACGAGGAGGAGACGGTGGGCGTCCCCGAATTTAACACGCAGGAAGAGCTCGACGCCTACATCGCGAAGCTTGAAGCCGACATGCGCGAGGCGGCGAAGAAGTTCGAGTTCGAGAAGGCCGCTCGGCTGCGCGACTCGATCAAGGAACTGCGCGACAAGGAATTTCTCTTCGGCTAGGTCTGGATTCAGCGCGGCTCGGACAACTAACGACCTTAAAGGTACATCTTAGTATCCAGTTAGATATTAGTTAATAGAAACGGCGCGTTGCTCGAGGTTGGAGCGCGCCGCCAGGGCCCGATGACAACCATTCTCCTCGTCGACGACGACGCACTTCAGGCTTCCCTGATGCTTTCGATTCTCGGGCAGCGCTTCGGCGATGTGCGCCGGGTGACCGACGCAGCCCAGGCTCTCTGCTTGATCGAGCAGCCCGAGTTCACGAGCACTCTGCGCCTTGTCATCTGCGGCCACCAAACGCCGGGGATCGGCGGGCCGGCGTTTGTGAACGAGTTGCACACCCGAATGCCTGACCTGCCGGTTCTGGTTCTAGGCGCGACCGGGGAAACGTCTGCCGACTATGGCGAGGCGCACGTGGTCTTCATGGCCAAGCCCTTTGCCGCGGAAAGAATGCTCACCCTCACCGGGCAGATGATTGCCGATCAAAAAGCCGCAGTAGCCTAGAGCCGGTTGCATCAATCCTTGCGGCCCATTGAAAAACATGCCTCAGGGGCTAAAGCCCCGCTCATTATGCGCCTTTCATGGCACGGCTAAAGCCGTGCCCTTTCAAAACCAGGTTGATGCAACCAACTCAAGAGCCTGCCCCTGTTAGACCCAGGTTCTATGCGGCCCATAGTGTGAGCTAAATCACACCGCACACGCCTATCATGGATAGAGAATAGGTCCATCGGGGAGGTCTCCGGTTCCCCTTATGTGCGTGCGAGAATCATTGTGGGGTCATCATGGCAACCTTCGGAAGTGCCTGTCTTTATATCGGGTTAATACTGGCCGCCTATAACCTTGTGGCGGGTGCGCTGGCCTTGCGGCTGATCGCTACGGGGCAACCGACAAGGATTTCGCCGGAGCGGCTGGCGGATACGGCCCGCCGCGCTGGAATTGCCGGGTTTATCGCTGTGACCGGAGCCGCTTTTGCTCTCATCTGGTCGGTGTTTACCAACGATTTCTCGATTACTTACATCCTTGAGCATTCCAACCGGGCCTTACCCATCCCTTACAAGTTCGCGGCGCTCTGGAGCGGGCAGGAAGGCTCGCTGCTGCTTTGGGCGTGGCTGCTGGGGACGTATGGCTTCGTTCTGCGGCTGCGGCATAAGACGGATGTGAAGCTTTACGCCTATGCGGGAACGATTCTTTCGGGCGTGCAGGTGTTTTTCCTGTCGGTGCTGGTTTTTGCCGCGCCGCCGTTTTCGATGCTCCCGGGTTATGTTGCCGGGGGCCCGGTTCCCGCAGACGGCAATGGGCTCAATCCTCTACTTCAGTACCCGGAGATGGTGATTCACCCGCCGATGCTTTACCTGGGCTATGTGGGGTTCTCGGTTCCATTTGCGTTTGCGCTGGGCGCGCTGATGATGCGCTACCCCGGTGAAAAGTGGATCAAAATCACGCGCACGTGGACCATGGTGACGTGGCTGTTCCTGACTTGCGGTATTTTTCTGGGCATGCACTGGGCCTACGCGGTTCTGGGATGGGGCGGCTACTGGGGCTGGGATCCGGTGGAAAATGCCAGCTTTATGCCATGGCTGACCGGAACTGCCTTTCTGCACTCGGTGATGATGCAGGAGCGCAAGGGCATGATGAAGAGCTGGAATGTGTGGCTGATCTTCTCCACGTTTCTGCTCACACTGCTGGGAACGCTGCTGACCCGCGCCGGATTGGTGAGCTCAGTGCACGCTTTTGCACAATCGTCCATCGGCACGTGGTTTGTTGTCTTCATGTGCGTCGTGCTGGCGGTGTGCATCTTCACTTATGTGCTGCAGCGCAATCATTTGAAGACCGAACACCAACTGGAATCGCTCGTGAGCCGCGAATCGAGCTTTCTGTTCAACAACCTGATGCTGCTGACGGCTTGCTTCGTGATTTTGTGGGGCACGCTGTTCCCTGTCCTTTCGGAGTACGTGGAAGGCAGCAAGGTGACGGTGGGCGCACCGTTTTATAACGCGGTGGCCGTGCCGATTGGGCTCTTTCTCCTCTTCCTGACCGGCGTGGGACCGCTGCTGCCTTGGCGCTCCACATCGCTGAAGGCCATCAAGCGAAATTTTGTGATGCCGTCGATTGCGCTGTGGGTCACAGTGATTGTTTGTTTCGTGGCAGGCGCGAATCCGTGGAAGGGCGGCACGTTCGACCAGGGACGTTTCTATGCCATGGTGGCGTTCGCAATGTCGGCGGCAGTATTCACTGCGATCGTGGCGGAGTTCCTGCGCGGGGCTGCGGTGATTATGCGGCAAACTGGGCGCAATCTTTTTGCGGCGCTCTGGTTGCTGACGCGGCGCAATACGCGGCGATATGGCGGCTACCTCGTCCACATTGGAGTGGTGATTGTGGTGGTGGGGTTGGCCGGCGCCGCATTCAATAAGAACATCGAAAGCGAAATGGGCCTGCACAGCAAGATCAGCATCGGCCCGTATACGCTGGAGCAGGTCGGAGCCTCGCAGGACTCGAATCTGAATTACGACTCGGATTACGCGCTGCTCGACGTCTACAAAGGCGGCAAGAAAGTTTTCCAGTTGGCGCCGGAGAAGCGCGTTTACCTGGTGAGCGGACAACCACAAACGATGGTGGCGATTCATTCGACGCCTGAATGGGATTTGTACGTGGTGTATGAGGGTGCGAATCCCGACACCGGCCAACCGATCATCAAAGCGTTTCTGAATCCGCTGGTGGGTTGGATCTGGTTTGGCCTGGCGGTAATTGTCGCCGGCACGTTCATTGCGCTTGTACCCAGCCTGACGCCGGCAACGGCCGCTCTCAGGATCCCGGCGATACAGACTGCGCCGGCCGAGCCGGCCTTGAAGGGAGGCGCCTGATGGGTGCTCCCGCACGATTTACTTTTTGGATGAGAGCGGTGGAAGCTTCCGTGCTGGCTGTGGCGATTTGCTTTTCGCTGGGCGCTACCGACGCAAGCGCGCGCTTCAACAACCTGGGCCACCGGCTGATGTGTACCTGCGGGTGCGCGCAACTGCTGGGCGAGTGCAATCACGTGGGCTGCCCGGAGTCGGGACACGAGCTGAAGGAACTGACTGCGGCCATTGCGTCGGGCTTAAGCGATCAACAGATTCTGGATGGATTTGCCGCGAAGTATGGCGCTACGGTGCTGGCTGCGCCGCCGACCAAGGGCTTCGACCTGGTTGCGTGGATCGCACCGTTTGCGGTGTTTGCCGCGGCGCTGCTGGGAACGATTCTGCTCATCCGCCGCTGGGGCGGGCTGCGTGGACCCTCCAAGGCAGCGATTGCGGGAGAGGCGGCGGCAATCGATCCCGCGGAACAAGAGCGGATGGAACGGATTCGTCGCGAGACGGGCGAAGGAGGATTCTGAGCGATGACGGAAACCGACGGATTGATCGCGGGAGTGATGCTTCTGCTTGCTCTCTTTATCTACACCTTCTGGCCGGAGAACGTGTTCGCCAGCCAGAGAGAAAAGACGCGGCTGGACTATCTACTGGAGCGCAAGGAGCAGCTTTACGAAAACCTGCGCGACCTGAACTTCGAGTATCGCGCCGGCAAGTATCCAGAGGAGGATTTTGCAGCGCAGCGGGAGCTCCTTGAACATGAGACCGCGCAGTTGATGGCGGAGATCGACCAGGTGCAGGGAGTAGGCAGTAGCCAATAGGGAGTAGAAATGCAGGTCCCCATTCGACTCCGGTCGCTGCGCGACCTCTGCTCAGGGCAGGCTTTCGACTCGTCCCGGTCCTCCGGGACTCGCTCAGGATGACATGGTTTTGAGTAATTGAGAGAACGGAACAAGGATATGAGCAAGCACATGAAATTGACACGGAATTTTGCACAGATTTTTGCATTGAGCTTTTTGTTTGCCGGCGCACTGGCGCAGGCCGCGACGGTGACCGGAACCGTGACCGACAAGACCACCGACAAGCCCGCCGCGGGCGATGCCGTGGTGCTGGTTGAGCCCATGTCGGGCATGAGCGAAGTGGGCCACGCGACTACGGACGCAAAAGGACACTACTCGTTCGATCTGCCAGGCAGCAATCCTTACCTGATCCGCGTGATGCATCAGGGAGCCGAGTATTTCGTTGCTGCGCCGCAGGGCGGCGGGACAGGCGACGTCTCGGTGTACGATGTGGCGGCCAAGGTGGACGGCGTGACGATTTCGGAACGCGTCGTGGGAATCGAGAGCGACAACGGCCAGCTGCGCGTAGTGGAGCGCTACGATGTGCATAACGAGAGCACGCCGCCGCGCACGCAGTGGAGCAAGCGCTCGTTTGAAGTGATTTTGCCGGAAGACGCGGTGCTGGGCGGACGTTTCAGCGCAGCGGCCGGGCGCACAGAGCCTGCCGACCAGCGTCACGCTCGACCCCGACGGAGCCAAGGGCCACTACTCCTTCAACTTTCCTATCCAGCCGGACGAGGGCGGCAAAGGCACGCTCTTCCAGATCCAGTACAACCTGCCGTACAGCAGCGGCAAATACACTTTTCATTCCCTGGTGACGCTGCCCGCGGACACGTTGTGGGTAGTGCTGCCCAAGTCCATGACGTTTAGTGGCAGCGGGCTTTGAACCCTCGCCGCAGGACCCGAGCGTGCAGACGCTGATGATGCGGAATGTCACGCCGGGCAAGGACGTCTCGTTCTCGATTTCGGGCACAGGATCGTTCCCGCGCGAGGATCAGAATGCGCAAGGCGACAACGGCCCGGCAGGCGCACCGCAGAGCCGGCCAGCCGGGAGGCGGAATCGGCGAGCCCATCAACACGCCCGATCCGCTGTCGAAGTACAAGTGGTGGATTCTCGCCGGGCTGGCGTTGTTGCTGGCGGCAATTGCGGCCTTCCTGCTGCGCAAGCCGGCGGGAGCCGGAGCGGGAGCACCAGTTGGAGCAGCGGCTGCGGGAGTTCCCGCGGTTCATGCAGCGCCCACTACGCCCGCAGCAAAAAATTCTGCATTGCTGAACGCGCTCAAGGAAGAACTGTTCGCGCTGGAGAGCGAACGGATCGCGGGCACGCTGCCGCCAGGATGAATATGCCGAGCAGAAGGCGGCGCTGGAGACGGTGCTGAAACGGGCGTTGAAGAAGAAGTAATGGCTAGTGTGAGTGTGAGTGCGGGTGTGCCGGGCAGATTCGGCCACACTCACACTCGCACTCCGCACTCTTCCCTTGTATCCTTCCTCAATGAAGACGCTGCTGCGTACTCTGCTTTATTTATCCCTCATTGTCTGGATCGGGGCGGAGATCTTTTTCCCTGTCGTTGCCGCCATCACGTTTAATACCCTTCAGCCCGACACGCATCTGGCAGGCACTGTTGTGGGCCAGTTGCTGCGCATCCTGCATGGCATGGGGCTGGTGTCAGGGATTGTGGCGCTGGCAGTGCTGGCGCTGGCGCCGGCGTGGGGCATCTACAAGCCGCGCACGGTTTTGGCGCCCATGGTGCTGCTGGTGCTGATGATCGGCGGAACGGTTTACTCGCAGTACGGCATCATCCCCGCCATGGAGCGCGACCGGAAAGCCGCGGGCGGCGCGATTGACACCACGGACATCGCGAATCCCACCACGGCGCACTTCAACAAGCTGCACAACCGCAGCGTGTTTGTTGAGGAAACGATTCTGCTGCTGGGGCTGGCGACGGTGGTGCTGGTGGCGTGGGCGGAAAGATAAGCCTGACCCGTAACCTCCTTTGATCGATGAAAGGTGCCCGCGCCATGCGAGCGATTCTGTCGCGCGCTAGTCCGACGAAGGGCCTATTACCTGGACGTGATCCTTCTCTGATTCTTTGCAGCGCCTTTATCCTGCTGATTACGACTCAGACGCTTTTCGCCTTATTCTACTTGATCGATAGTCAAAGCCTTGCCGCGCAGTGACGATGCGAGCTTGTCAACGCTTCTCGTCTTTGGCTGTCTTCTTTGCGTTGAATCTATCACCCGCCGCGAAGAGAATCCGGCTGCTCAGATACTCGTGCGGGCAGGTGAGAACGCCGGCCGCTTGGCGGCTGAAACTTCGCGCTTCTAATAGTTTGCGGTGAAGCGGGCCAAGTTGCTCATGATTGAGAAGATCATGTCGTCAGTCGCGGCTCCAACCATGACACGCCCGTAGCTAGTTCACAGCTTTATCTGGTGCATCATCGGTCTTAGCGGACGCGGCTAAAGCCTGCCCTTTCGCATGAGGGCTCATTGTCGCGCTGCTGGACGTAAAGTTGGTGAGCAGGCAGATGGCCAGCCAAAAGCGATGCCGCTTCAGTATTCCCGTACTGAGTGCCTGGTTTACAGCAGACCGCTTGCGCGCCATTGTCCGACACTCAATGGATTCTATGTCGAGCACGGCTGCATGGAGCGTAGACTGCCGAATGCTCGACAGTTCCGAATGCGCAGTCACTGTAGCGCCGCTCCTGTATCATCGAAGAGGCCCTGTTGATTGTGGATCATCTTGCGAGGGCCGCGATGGAACGATCATGAAAACCGGAATTATCGGCCTGCCGCAGGTGGGCAAGACTTCTCTGTTCAAGATTCTGACCAAAGCCAAGATTGAGGATCACGGATCCTCGCGCGAGGCGCACCTTGGCGTGGCGCGCGTGCCCGATGAGCGCCTGGACAAGCTGTCGGCGCTGTACTCGCCGAAGAAGACCACCTACGCGTCAGTGGAATACGTGGACGTGGCGGCCATCGGGCAGGAGGCGCTGAAGGAAACCGCGTTCCTGACCAATCTGCGCAACGTGGACGCGCTGATTCATGTGCTGCGCGCGTTCGAGAACGATGCCGTTCCGCACGAAGGGCCGATCGATCCGCTGCGCGACGTCAAGAGTGTGGAATTCGACCTGATGGTGAGCGATCTGACGCAGGTGGAAAAGCGGCTGGAGCGCGTTGAGAAAGATATGAAGAAGGGGCGCACCAGCGAGTTGGAGCGCGAGCAGGCGCTGCTGCTGCGGTCGAAGGAGTCGCTGGAGAAAGAGATTCCGCTGCGCGAGCTGGAGATGACGCCGGAAGAGAAGAAGCTCATTCGCGGCTTCATGTTTTTATCGCAAAAGCCCATTCTTGTATGTACTTAATGTGAATGAAAGCACCACGCTTGGCGCCGATCTGGAGGCTGCGGTGAGCCGCTACAAACTCGATGAATCTGGCGCACCGGCCGAATGCCGGCGCGACCGCGATCTGCGGCAAAGTGGAGGCGGAGCTGGCGGAGATGGACGACGCCGAAGCCGCGGATTTTCTGGAGAGCTACGGGCTGCACGAGAGCGGCCTGGTGCGGCTGATTCGCAAGAGCTACGAGTTGCTGGGACTGATCAGCTTCTTCACGGCGGGCGAGGACGAATGCCGCGCATGGACGGTGCCGACAGGCTCGAAGGCGCCGCAGGCCGCGGGAGCGATTCACTCCGATCTGGAGCACCACTTCATCCGCGCCGAGACCATTCGCTGGGACAATCTGCTCGAGGCCGGCTCCGAGGCAGCGGCGCGGGCCAAGGGTACGCTGCGTTTGGAAGGCAAGGAATACGTTGTGCAGGACGGCGATGTGGTGCACATCCGGCATAGCGGGTAAGAGACAGGTATTTAGGTTTCAGTTTAGAGAGTTGCTCTCAGAACCTGCATTTCTAGCGATGCTGAAAATCTCGCTCATTCTCGGAACGATAGCCGCGCTGGCCGACGTGGCTGGCGGGTTGGTACTGGTGCGGGCGCGCGGCGTGGAGCGCTATCTGCGCTACTTTGTGGCGCTGGGCGCGGGATTTTTGATGGCCACTGCGCTGCTCGAGATGACGCCGGAAAGCTTCCGGCTGAACGCACAACTGGCTCCGGCGCTGATCATGGCCGGATATTGCGCGGTGCATCTGCTGGAACACACGATGAACGCGCATTTTCACTTTGGCGAAGAGACGCATGCCGGCGAGTTTGTCTCGAAGCGCACGGGCTATTCCGTGCTGGGCGGGCTTGAGCGTCCATGCGCTTTTCGACGGCGTGGCGATCGGGTCGGGATTTGCGCTTTCCGAATTGGCTCGGGTGGCTGATCTTTTTTGCCATTCTGCTGCATAAGGCGCCGGAGGGATTCACCATGGCGAGCGTGATGCTGGCGAGCGGGCAGAGCCGGACGGCGGCATTTTGTTCCGCAGTCCTGCTGGCTGGCGGCGACGCTGATTGGAGTGCTCGTGATCCAACTGGTGCCGCAATGGGTGCCGTATGGGTTGCCGGTCTCGGCAGGCGTGGCGCTTTATGTGGCCGCGACGGACCTGGTGCCCGAGGTGAATCGCGAGCCGGGGATTCGCATGGCGCTGGTGTTCTTTGCCGGCGTGGCCGGATTCCTTCTGCTGCGCATGCTTTGCTGCCGCAACTCTAAGAAGTTCCGCTGCTCCGCGCCAGCCTCGGTTTCAGGCTATATTCTATTTTCTGTGGCGCATTGCGTAGCACCTGTTCTGGAAGCGGTGGGCGAATCGCGATCGAGGCGCAAGCGCCTTTCTTTCGAATTTCCGGGTGTTCTGCTTTTCACGGTGCTGGGATTCCTGGTGATGGGCTATCACCCCGGCCTTGAAGACGACGGTGTTTATCTGCCCGCCGTAAAAGCGCACCTGAATCCGGCGCTCTTCCCCTACAACGCAAATTTTTTCCGCCTGCAGATGCAAGCCACCGTCGTTCGATGCTGGATGGCGGATTTTGTGCGCTGGACCAGGATGCCGCTGGCATGGGCAGAGCTGGTTTGGCAACTGGCGGCGCTGTTTCTGATCCTGTGGGCAGTCAAGAAAATCGCGAACCTGCTGTTTTCTGAAGAAAGCGCGCGATGGGGAGCGGTCGCGCTGGTGGCGGCAATGTTCACGCTGCCGGTTGCAGGCACGGCGCTGAACATGGCCGACCAGCACTTGCATCCGCGCAATCTGGCCACGGCCATGATTCTGCTGGCGGTGTGGCGCATTCTGGATGGAAAGCGCTGGCAGGCAGTGCCGCTGCTGCTGGTGGCGTTCTTGATGCATCCGCTGATGGCTGCTATGGGGATTTCGTTCTGCCTCGTTCTGACAATGGCGTTGCTGGAGTCTGTGGGCCGGCGACTGGGCGCGTTACGGAGCGCAACGGCAGCGGTGGTGCCGCTGGGATGGGTATTCGCACCGGCCAATCCGACATGGCGCGAGGCTCTGGACACGCGGACGTATTACTACCTGTACCAGTGGACCTGGTATGAATGGCTGGGCGCGCTGGCGCCGCTGATTCTCTTCGGTTTGCTGTGGCGCATGTCGCGCGCAAACGTGGAGAAACTTTGCTGGCGCGATTTGCGGCGGCGGTATTTTTCTATGCGGTGTTCCAACAGGCGCTGGCCATGGCTGTGCTGTGGCCCTCTTCGCTGGTGCGGCTGACGCCCTTGCAGCCGATGCGCTACCTGCACCTTGAGTATTTTCTGTTCATGATGGTGGCGGGCGCGATGCTGGGACGATTTGTGTTGCAAGCGCGTGTGGCGCTGGGCGGTGTTTTTGCTGGTGGTCAACGGCAGCATGTTTGCGTGGCAGCGAGCGGAGTTTGGCGACGTCGCGCATCTGGAACTGCCGGGACTTGCGCCGGCGAATCCCTGGCTTCAGGCGTTTGCGTGGGTCCGGACGAATACGCCGGAGAATGCGTATTTTGCTTTGGATCCGCATTACCTGGAAGTGCCCGGCGAGGATTTTCACGGGTTTCGCGCGTTGGCCGAGCGCAGCCAGTTGGCAGATGCGGTGAAAGATGCTGCCGTGGTGACCCAGGTGCCTGAACTGGGGCCGGTGTGGGCGAGCCAGGTAGCTGCTGAAGAAGGCTGGCGCAACTTCAAGCTCGCTGACTTTGAGCGGCTGAAGACGGAGTTCGGCGTGGATTGGGTGCTGGTGGCATATCCACAGCCAGGCGGTCTCGCCTGCCGGTGGCACAACGATGTGCTCGCCGTGTGCCAGATTCCGTGACGGTCCGAGAAATCCTCATGCAGAGAAATGGGCTTTGCAGGGAGCGGCTGCATCGCGAGAATGGGTAAGTCAACCTTTCATTGGCACGGAAACCGAACATGCTCAATCTTGCCCAGCGACTGATTCTCGGTTGTGTGCTCCTCGGCTGCCTGACCCTGGGCCTGGTGATTGCCACGCACCGTGCGCTGGCTGCCGCCGGGCAATTGCATTTGGCGAACGCCATTTGCGTGGCAGCTGTGGCAGTTGCGGCGGCCACGATTTTCTTTGTACTGCGGCCGATCCAGAGCCTGGCGCGCGATGCGCATCGCATTGCCCAGGGAAATCTTGAACACCGCGTGGATTGGAGCAGCCGCGACAGCTTCGGCGTGATCGCCGGCGAACTGAACCGGATTGCGGTGCGATTGCGCGAACTGCGCGACACCGAGGCCGGCCGAAGGCAGATGGAGTTTCAGCTCTCCGACGCGGTGCTGCAATCGATTTTTGAGCCCATTATCGTGACCGACGGCAAAGGCCACGTGCTGAAGGTGAATCAGGCAGCTTCAGAGTTGCTGGGCGAGGCCGCGGGCGACCGCATGGCCCTGGCAAATACGCCCGGCGGCGAAAAAATCCTGAGCGCCATCCGCGATGCCGTTTCCATGCAGAAGGCTGTGGCTGCCGAGGACGAGGCGTCGATGCTGCCCATGCGCATCGGCCAGGAGGAACGAAGCTACCGGCTGCGGACCACGCCCATGCGGGACTCCGACGGCCGCTTGCTGGGCGCGGTGACGACGCTGGAAGACGTGACCAGTCTTCAGGACACCGACCGCTTCAAAACGCAATTTATTACCGTGGCCAGCCGCAAACTGCGCGATCCGCTGATGCAACTGCGGCGCGGGCTCTACGCACTGGCCCAGGGCTTCAGTGGCGAGTTGACGCCGCTACAGACCGAACTGGTGGCTTCTGCCAGCAAGGACGCCGAGAACCTGAACGACTTGATGAGCGATCTGATCGACGTGGCGGAGATCGATACGGGCAAACGCGAAATGAAACTGGAGCGGATCCGCCCGCTGCCGGCTTTGAACGAGGCGCGCGACCGCTATTGCGATGAGGCTGCAGAGGAAGCATATTCGGGTTGACGTAAAGGCGTACGCCGATCTGACCATGGTGCTCGCCGACCGGCGTGCACTGCGTTCGATCCTGGACAACCTGCTGTCCAATGCCCTGCGCTACACACCGGAAGATGGTGAAATCCTCCTGGCGGCGGAGGAGATCAAGAATTTTGTGCAGTTCAGCGTGCGCGACACCGGACGCGGTATCGAGGCCGAGCGATTGAGCGCCATCTTCGATCGCTTCAATCCTTTCTCAGAGAAAGGCTCGGGGCTTGGCTTGGCGTTGGTGCGGCGGCTGGTGGAGTCGTTGGGCGGGCAGATTGCCGTGGAGAGCCGTCTGGGCCACGGAACGACATTTCGATTCACGCTTCCGGTGGCTGTGGCTGCGGAAGTCCATCATCCCGTCGAGGTTGGCTAGATGGCCGAGATTCAACTCGAGAAAACCCAGGAACCCGCAAAGCTGCGCATCTACATTGGCGCGGCGCCCGGCGTAGGCAAGACCTACGACATGCTGAATGACGCCTACAACATGAGGCATCAGCAGAACGTGGACGTGGTGATCGGGCTGGTGGAGACGCACGGGCGCAAGGATACCGAGGCGCGCATCCGCGATCTCGAGGTGATTCCGCAGAAGGAGATTCCCTACCGCGGCGTAAATCTCAAGGAAATGGACGTGGACGCGATCATCGCGCGCCACCCGCATACCGTGGTGGTGGACGAGCTGGCCCACACCAACGTGCCCGGCAGCAAGAATCGCAAGCGGTATGAGGACGTGCTGGAACTGCTGGACGCGGGCATCAACGTGATGACGGCGGTGAACATCCAGCACCTGGAAACGCTGAACGACGCTGTAAACCGCTCGGCCAATACGACCATCCGCGAGACCGTTCCCGACAGCTTTTTCAAGCGCGCCGACGAAGTGGTGAACGTGGACGTCACCGTGGACCAGCTGCGCGACCGCCTGCGGCAGGGAAAGATTTACGCGCCGGAGAAGGTGGAACAGTCACTGGCCAACTTCTTCCGCAAGGGCAACCTGAACATGCTGCGCGAGTTATCGCTGCGCACCACCGCGGAACAGGTGAGCAGCCGGGCCTCAGAGTATCGACGCACGCAGGGCCTGGAACAGGCGCCGATTCCCGAGAAGGTGATGGTGTGCCTGAGCACGCGGCCGGGCACGGAGCGTCTGCTGCGCATTGGCGCGCGGATTGCCGGACGGTTGGCAACTAACTGGTACGCGGTGTACGTGACGCGGCCCGACGACAAGGGCCACGGCGATCCGGAGGCCTTTCATCGGCTGGAGGAGTATCAGCGCATGGCGCGCGATCTGGGCGCGCAGGTGGTTTCACTCACCGATCGCAATGTTTCTGACGCGTTGATCCGGTTTGCGCAGCAGGAGAACATCAGCCACGTGGTTTTCGGCCAATCGGCACGCTCGCGCTGGGACATCCTGTGGCGCGGCTCGGTGCTGAACCGCTTCCTGTCGGAAGTACGCGACGTGACGGTGCAGGTGGTGCCGATGGCAAAGGTGGCGCGAAAGGCATAAGGAGCAAGGAAATCCTTGCTTGGTCCCTCGGTCCCTTGGTCCCTGGTTCCCTGCTACTCGCAGAAGACGCGGACTTTGGCCCTTTCTTCTTTGGCGTCGACGTCGACGGTTAGATCTTCCAGATGGTCGATTAGCTCTTCGAGGTTTTCCGGCTTGATTTGCGACAGGGTCAGCGGGATACCGTGCTTCCTGAGGGTCGCGTCCAACTCATCGTGGGCCTGAAGGGGAATGAGGCTCGCCAGACGCACGCCGGCGCGGAGCAACTGCATGGGAACACGCACGTTCACGGTGGTCGGTTCACCTTTCTCATTGGCCTCGACGAGCACGCGTAGATACTTTGCATGCGTCTTTACGGTGGGTTCGGCGGAGGGATGGGAATCCGAGAATCTGCCCGCGAATGCATCTGCGGTTGCGGTGGCGTCGGGCTCGAGAGCAGCCAGCAACTGCTCGGCCTCATCGGCGGTGATCTTGCCTGTGGCCAGCATTTCCAAAATTTGACGGCGATTTTCGTTCATGGATGTTCTCCTTATTCGAGAGTGACGAAGTGACGAGTGAAGAAAGTGAACGGAGTGAATGAAGTGAAAAAAGTGAAGTGAGTGAATTGGGGGCTACATCCTGAAGTGAATCTGCCTAGAGGATGCGCACCAGGACTTTGCTGCCGCGCGTGCTGATGTGGACGTGGGTTCCAGAGAGCCCGCAAAGGATCGACCAGAAAACCGCGATGGCGCGCCAGGGACTGATGCGGCCGGCCATACACAGGCCGAAAATGACGATAAAAATGAGCGGCGCGATCAGGATGACCGGAATCCAGAGCAAAAACAGCGGCAGCCAGAGACGTGGCATGTGGAAGTGCGGCGCTTCGACCTGGAGGACTGCGAAACTGGGAATCATTTGAGGGCCTCCAATGCGCGGATGGCCTCGGCAGGCGTGATTTCGCCCTTGTTAAGCCGATCCAAGACGTCCGTGCTCCTGGGTGAAGGATTGGTCTCGACAAACTCCAATTGGCTGGAGATGCGGTTGAGGCGCGCTTTGATGGTGGGATAGCTGACGCCGAAGGTCTGCTCCATCACCTTGATGGTGCCGTGGGAGCGGAGAAAGGCGATGACGAAGACCTGGTCTTCCAGGCTGAGCTGGGCCAGTTCGGGCAAGGTGAATTGGCCTTCGACGGTGATCTGCTTTTCGGGAAGGCGGACGCGCTCGATGACCAGCGGCGTTCCCTGGGCGATGCGGAGCAGGTCTTGCCAGTCGGTGGCGGGTTTGGGATCGGAGAGCATGATCGGAATCGAGATTGTTGAACTCGATTCCTAGAGTAATCATGTTTATTTATATTGTCAAGCTCTGTAGTTAATATTTTTAAGTTCTGATGGCGGTTAATTAAAGATTCTGCGTAATCCACATTCGAATACTTCAAGAGCGCAATCAACCCATTGGGGTCAGAGCGAGTGGATTGAGTACGTTGTATTTCGGACATACGCCGGTGGAATCTCCGAAAAGCAACCGCAGATCCTTCGACTCGTAGGCCGCGCGAAGCGCGGCCTACTTCGCTCAGGATGACATGCGATTTTGTCGCTCAGGATGACAAACGTGGCGGCGAATCGATGGCCCGGCGCACGGTTACGGCACGCTGAAGGGACGCATGCCATCCCACGGGAAGAGGCCGGTGGGGGTGGTGGCCGTGGAAGGCTGCTCGCGGAACATGTAGCGAACGAAGAAGCCGACCGAGGTGTAGGTGTAATCGCGGGAGTTGTTGGCCGAGAGATAGCCGCCGAAGAACCAATGCGGGCTGAACTGATAGGCCATCTGACTGCGCACATCGTAGTTGCCGCTGATGGTGGTGACATTGGGCAGCAAGGGGTTGTTCTGCGCGACCTCAAGCGGCTTGTCGACGGCCAAAGGCCAGAGCGGTGCGGAATTCTCCTGGAATGCCTGCACGCCTACCGCGCCCATGACGTTGTAGTGCCAGCGATTGATGTAGTGGCCCTGCCAGGTGAAAGGCACGTTGGCGAGGAAGTAGCCCTGTGGGCTGAAGTAGCCGCCCATGCCGTGCGTAAATGCGTTCTGATTGTTCTGGTAATGCATGGCGAAGAAGTTGGCGCCGAAGCTCAGGCTGCCGATACTCAGGATCGGTGAAGACACGCCAGTAGGCGCCGCCGTTGCCATCGATGCGATTGTTGCTGAGGACGTGGTAACCGGTGATGTACTGGCCGCCGGCGGAGAAGTAGTAGCCGGACTGCGCGTCGCCGTGAGCGACCTGCATCTGGCCCTGGTTGTAAACCACGCCACCCCAGATTTGACCTTCCGTGCCGAGAGTGGCCTGTCCGGGATCGCGGAGGCCGGCATAGGAGAGCTGCGAATCCTTCACGGAGTCGCGTGTGAGCGAGAAGGTGAAGGGTCCGTTGCCCGGCTTCCACATGACGCGCCCCGTGAACGTTGAAACCAGGAAGTTATAGGGCGTGTAGCCGCCGGCGATGGCGAAGTGAGGAAAGGCCAGCTGCACTTCGCCGCCGATGCCCACGGCGTTTTGCTGCGCGGGCGGGGTGACATTGGTGGCGACAAGGGTGCCGATGGGCTCAGGAATGGCCGTGAGCGTGGTGCCGGAGATGGTGGACTGGGTCACGCTGATCACCGCGCTTCCCGTGGCCTGGCTGGAGTCAAGAAAGACGGGCCGGGCGACCACGGTGATACGGGCGTGATAGCCGAGCGGCGCGGATGCCTCAAAGGGCGACTCGATGGCGGCCAGTTCGCTGAAGCCGGGATCGCCGGTGCGGTAGTTGAGCACGGTGCTGCCGCCGAGCCAGCCGCTATAGCCGCTCTCGATAGCCTGCAACTGCTGCTCAGCCAGGTCGCGGGGGCTGAGCTGACTGTCTTGACGCTGGATGCGGATCCAGGGCCCGCGCAGCGGCGGCAAATTGCGCTGCTCGAGCTCTTCGTCGCTGAGACCTGTGGTTGTGGTGCTTTCCGTCGAATTGTCCTGCGGCGCAGGAACGGGCTGCTGGCCCTCAGCTGATGTACCGGATTCGCTGGGAGGCGCAGTGGCCTCGGGCGGCGGATTGCTGGTGATGGGTGCTTTGCCAGGGGTCTGCGCCGGCTTGGTCTTCCTGCGCTTTTGGCTCGTGGTGCAGCCCGTATTACAGCCGGCTTGCGGCTTGGCCGGGGGCTGCTGCGCGGCCTGCGGCTGTTGCTGCTGGCGTCTGCTGCTGGGGCGCGGAGTAAGCACCCGTGGCCGCTTCCTGGGCGGAGGGCGTGTACTGCGCCAAGTCGTAGGTGCCCTGCCCGGCGGTATTCGAAGGCGGCGCCTGCACCGTAGGCATCGGCGCGACGGGCGCATTGGGCACGTTGTGAATCCGGTTTGCCGAGCCCTGGGTGAGCTGATTGTCGGTCTGGTCGGCGAAGAGGGCTTGCGTTTGCGCAGCCTCCGGCGCCATGGGCTGCGATGTGATGCGGAGATTGGCGGATGGCGGGCGCTTGCGGCGCACTTGGCGAAATCGTATTCGGGGTCAGCGGCGGCAGGCGCGAGTTCCCGACAGCGTCGGTGGTGTTGACGGTTTCTTCGCTGGGCGGCAGATTCATTCTGCCGGTTAGCGGCTGCTTTTCGGAATTGCTCTGCTCAATAAAAACGGGGCCGGATGTTGACGGATTGCGATTGACGGCCTGGGGAACGTAAATAGGCTGATTCGAAGGCGAAGTTCCCTGCCCGTTCGGGATGTAGTTGGCGCTGGGTGGAAGCGGTAGCGGATTACTGGAAGGCGTGGTGATCTGAGGAGGCGGCACGGGTTGGTTCGGCGCGGACATAGGAGCCTGCGTGGCGAGTCTGCGGCTTGTAGGCAGGCAGCGGGGCGAGGCGGTCGGCGCTGGTCAATGGGGCGATACTCGGATCCAGGCGCGGATCGAGAAGATGCTTGGTGTCGCCGGGAGCTGGGCGTGTGGTACGTGGTGCCCGGCGGCATAACGAGGCCGTAGTCGAGGCTTTTGACGCCGGAGCCCGGAGGCATGGCGGCGATGGCGGCGCGCCAGAAAGCGGCAGCGCGCTCGTTGTTGCCGCGAGCCTGCTCAAAGCGGGCGGAGAGGCCAAGGATGATGGGGTCGTTGGGATATTTAGCCAACGCGATGCGCAGCCAGGTTTCCGCCTGGGCCATATCAGAGGAAGAGATGGCAGCCGAGATGGCGCCCTGGAAGTCGCCGGCACTGGCGTCATTCATGTTGAGGGACTTGAAGAGGACAACAGCCTCCTGCGAACGGCCGACGCGCGCGTAGGCTCCCGCGACGGCGAGACGCACAATCATGTTGTCGGGATAATCCTGCGATGCCGCCTGCAGGATTTCAACGCCACGCAGCGAGATGACCATGTTCGATGGCATCGCTGGCGCGGCGAACGGCCCAATTGGCCCAAATGTTTTCTACCTGCTGGCGCTGATCCGGACCCAAATCCGGACGGGCATCGAGCCGCTCGAGAAGCGGATAAAGCGCGACGTCGTCCCTGAGGTTGTAGAGCAGCCAGGCATGTTGCACTTCAAGATTTCCGGGCACGGAAGTGCGATGCACAAGGTAGTAATTCTCGACGCGATTCAGATAGTGCGTGGCGTGCGGGGTGTCGCCCACGGCGAAGTAGAGGCTGGCGATGCCCTGCACCCATTCGATGTCGGCTTCAAGCTGGCGGCGCACGTCGTTGGGAATCTGGCCGATTTCGGCGAGGGCCTCCGCATTGCGATTGCCGGCCATGAGCGAGAAGACGAGGCCTTTCCAGTTATCGGATGCGAGCGAATGCGGCGGATTGGGAACGATGTCGACCTGGCCGAAGGCTTCAACGGAAGACTGAATGACGGCAGGACGGCCCAAGCCGAAGCGCATCGAGGCGTGGGTTGCGGCGAAGGGCGCGTGCGAGCGCGGCAACGTCCAAGAAGCGAGAACAAAGTGAGCGCTCTGCATGCGGACGGGACGCGCGTAGTACGCGCCACGCGGCAGCGGACGAGCGCGTTCGGGAACAAATCGCGTCTCATTGGACCGAGGCTCATTGCGTGCGCCGGGGCCGGACGTACCGGCGGGAGGCACGGCAGGATTCGTCTGGGCGGGTTGCGTTCTGCGGTAGCACAACCGGCGGGCGGATTGTAAGGATCGGGGCCGTAGGCGGGCAGCGGCGGAAGCTTGGTGGTTTTGGCGAAGGGCTCGTAGTCGGGATCGAGCAGACGCTGCAGGTCGGCCGCGGTGACGGCGCGATGGGCCTTTGTGTCCTGCTCGGGATAGACGAGCACGTGGGCGAGCCGGTCGACGGGCGAGACCTTGGGCATGGCCGCGAGCGAGGCGCGATAGTAGTCGGCGGCGCGCTCGTTGTCGCCGCGGGCCTGCTCGTAACGGGCGGCCAGAGTGAGGATGGCGGGATCGGTGCGGAAGCGGTCGAGGGCCTGACGCAGCCAGATCTCGGCCTGGTTCTTGTCGTTGGCGGCGAGAGCGGCGCCGATGGCGCCTTCAAAGTCGCCCGCAGACGCGTCCTGCATGGGGACGGTCTTGAAGAGGGCCAGAGCTTCCTTGGCGCGGCCTACGCGCGCATAGCCGCCGGCCACGGCCTTGCGCACGGTGAGGTTATTGGGAAAGGCCTGCGAGGCGGCGTCAAGAATGTCGACGGCGCGCTGCGCGTTGCCGTTGTCCATGGCGATGCCGGCGCGGCGCACGCTCCAGTTGGCCCAGATGTCCTGCACCGTCTCGCGCTGCGCGACGGTGAGATCGCTGCGGCCGCCGATGCGCATCAGGGCCGGATAGAGCGCGCGGTCGTTGCCCATGTTGTAGAGCAGCCAGGCGTTCTGAATCGTCGATATTGGCCGGCGGCTGTTCTTTGATCTTGGCGTAGTAGACCATCACGCGGTTCATGTATTGCACGGCGTGGGGAGTGTCGCCGGTGGCGGCGTAGAGGCTGGCTTCGGTTTGGAGGAAGTCGATATCGGCTTCGAGCTGCTTGCGGATGGCGGGCGGAATCTGCGCGATCTCCTGCAATGCCTCCGGGTCGCGATGCGTGGCGGTCAGCGTGGCGATCAGGCCCTTCCACGCGTCGGCACGGTCAGGATGGTCAGTGAGCACCTGGCGGTAGAGGGCGTAGGCCTGATCGGTGTTGTTGCGGAGAAGATAGATGGCCGCCAACTGCAATTGCAAGTGCGACGCTGGGCTGGCCGCCGGCTGCGATCTGGAGTTTCTCGGAGCGCTCGAGCAGCCCCTGCGCGACTTCAAATTGATTGGCCTGCTGATAGATGGCGCCGAGCATGGCCAGGAAGCCGGGATCGGCCAGCGCGGTTTCGTAGGCGGCCGGGGGCATCTTCTCAACGTCGGCGATGGCCTCAGTGTCCTGGCCGAGCTCGTGCTGGGCGCTGATGAGGCCCACCCATGCGGAGACGTTGGAGGGGTCGCTCTGGAGAATCTGCGAATAGAGCGCGAGGGCCTGATCGTAATGCCTGGCGTCCATCAGGATGCCGGCGTATTGCAGCTTGGTGCCGGCCAGAAGCGTGCCATCCGTTATCGGGGAACGGCAGCGCCAGCGCGAGAGCGAGGACGCGCTGGGCATCGGCGGGGCGGTTCTGCGCCTGATAGATGCCGGCGAGCGCGCGCAGATACTCGGGATCCTTGTCGAGCGCAGCCTTGACCTGCGCCGGGAAACGCGCGGAGAGAGCCAGCGCCTTGGCGTTCTGATTGTCGTGCGCGTAAGCGAGGAAGAGACCGCGCCAGCCCTCGAGCGAAGCGGGCTGAACATGGAGAAGCTGCTCATAGACGTTGGCGGCGGCCGAATATTGCTGCTGCTTGGTGTAGACGCCGGCGAGGCCGTTGAGAGCATCGGGGCTGCGCGGGTTCATGTCGAGCGCGGCGCGGAACCTGATGGCGGCAAGATCGAGCTGATTCTCGTCGAAGGCCTGCGTGGCCTCGCCCATGGTGAACCAGAAGCGCGAGGTGGCCGAGCGCGGTTTCGACGGTCTTGACTTTGTAGCCGTTCTGCTCGGCCTGCATGAGATAGCTGATGGCGCCGCCGAAGTTTTTCTGCTGCATGCGCAGGAATCCCATGCCGGCGGCGACGCGGCCATTGTTGGGATCGGCTGCGAGAAGCGCGGTGAAGCGCTGCTCGGCTTCGTCGAGGCGGTGCGCGTTGAGCGCAGCAAAGGCGGCGCGCTCCGCGGGCGTGCGCGCGATGCCGGTGTTCATCTGCGCCAGCTTGGATTCGCTCTGCTTGAGGCGCCTTGTGAGATTTCCGTGTCCTGGGGATGAGTCTTGAGATAGTCGCGCAGCTCTGCGGCCGAAGCGGGATTGGCGGCATCCCAGATCAGCGCCTGGCGCAGGCGGCCTGCGCATCGGGATCGTTGGTGATGCGCCGCGAGAATGCGAATGCCTTCGGCGCGGGTGCGCGGGTCGTAGGTGAGCATGATGCCCAGTTGCGACGGCATAACGCGGATCGCCGGGATTGCGCTCGGCCAGGGCGCGCATGCCGGCGATGGCTTCCTGCTTGCCGGTGGAGGTGCCGTAGAGGGTTTGATAGTAGGCCAGCGCGATGTCGCCGTCGGGCGGATGGTCGCCGTAAAGCTGGCGGTAGATGCGCATGGCATCGTCGTTGCGGCCCTGTCGGGCCAGTTCGCCGGCCTGGCGCAAGCTGGTCGCTCTGAGCCACTGGTGCTGGGCATGGCTTCGATTTTGGCGATGTTGGGATCGTTGGGGTTGACGCGGCGCAAGCGAGTCAGAGCCGCATCGGCCTTGTCGACGTTGCCCATCAGCTTGTAGTCCCGGGCGACGCCGGCCAGAGCTTCAGTGTTGTTGGGGTCGGAGAGCAGAATCTGCTGCCAGATCTGGACGGCCATGTCGGGCGCGGCCGCGCGCTTCAAGGGCGCGAGCTTTGACCACCAGGCTGGCGCGCGTGGCGTCAGCTGAGGCTGGACCGGAGGACTTTTTTGGGCGATGAACTGCCGGGAGCTGTCCAGCATCAGGCAGCCCGCCACGATCAAACTTGCTTTCCACGCCCCCCAGCCCAACCTCATCGGCGCTTCCATTCTACGTTCAGTTCGCCCCCCGGGCCAAACCGAAATCTGGCATCGAGAAATCCAGTAGCAAACAGGGCGAGATTCTGATCGTAATACGCTATGTCCTTTCCATACAATCCCGTAGTTGCGTCCTTCTGCGCGTTCAGGCGAATCATCTGCCGGGCGATGACCCGTGACAAGATCGGGAAAGGCACGCAAATAGGGCAACACGGCCGCGGAAAATCCTACAGGTCCATCTTGCTCCACTGGAATGCCCTGGTCACTGACCTTTTCCGGGGGGGCATCATGATTGGCAAGGTAGGCGCTCATGGCAGGAACGGCTTGAGGATCGGCTCGCGCGCGGGATCGTCGGGAATCGATCATGCCGGCCCAGAGATAGACGCGGATGGCGTCGTAGCTGCCGCCGGGACCCTGCGGCGTTGGGGCCGTTCTGGCTGGCGTCCGAGGGCTTGGGCGCGGGATAGAAGCCGTCGCCGGGAACGTATTCGACCCAATCCATGGCATAGCCGTGGCGGGAACTTTGCTGCGAGAAGGCGCGGGATGCCGAGCGCGATCTGCTGCCAGGGGCCGGCGGGATCGAGTGCCGCAGACGCTCAAAGAGAAAGACAGGCAGATAGCTGGGATTCAGGGTCCAGTTTTTGTCTTGCTGGAAGCCGGCAGGACCGGGCAAGAGCATGGGGCCGAAGCCGGGAAGATTCACGACTTCGTTTTTGGCGATCAGCGTCAGCATGCCGCGGCCGAGATCGCTGTCGACCTGGGATGTTCCAGAGGCGTCCTGCTTCAAGAAGGGAGTACGCCATCCAGACGTCGGCGTCGGAGGCGGAGTTGGGATCGAGGACCTTCCACTGGCCGTCCTTGTCCTTGCCCCAAAGCCAGGCCGGGAGGTGGGTGTTGAGATCGCCACCGGCCAGATTGTTCTGAGTCCAGGCGAGAATGCGGTTGAAGGTGGGGCGATCGTTGTCGGCCAGGGAAAAGAAGAGAGCGTAGGCCTGGCCTTCCGAGGTGGTGTGCCGATCTCCGTTGGGATCGAAGACGCGGCCGCTTTGCGCGTCGATGAAGCGGGATGAATAGGAGCCCCAGAGCTGCCAGGGACCGTCCTTACAGCCGCCCGTCATGGAAAACATGGATAAAGCCACGATCAGCAGGACGCGGTTCCCCGCCCGAGATGTCGAAAAGCCCATCGTTCGTGTCTCCACCCAGAGGTCTCGAAACCGCCGGAGTTCGTACCGCGACCACGAGAGAAACAAGCGCGGCTCAAGCGAACATGCGCTGCCTGTGCAGGCGGAGGTAGATTAGTCTTCCACCATCGTTAGACGTCTTCTAGCCCTGACGCGCAACCATTGCCGGGTCCAGATAGCGAGCAGGAAAGCGAGAATAATTACGATCACTGCCGCCAGCCAAGGCACCTGCGTGAACCACAACATCAATCGTGTCCACCACGGCAGCACACCCACATGATAGACCTCGGCGCCGACGCGGAAAGACTGAAACTGCGATCCGTGGAAAACCGCGACGGAACCTGAGATGTCGCTGGCCTGCTGCACATGCATGAAGGTGTCCATGAAGGGCAGGAAGGTGGTGCCATCCTTGAGATGAATGGCAACAATGCTACGACTGATGGCGATGTCGTATGGAGATTCGATGCCTTCGATGATGGCGTCGGGAGTGCCTCCCAAAGTCAGCGAGCCCGAATCGGTGTGATCGTCGTTTTCAAGCTTCCACCAGGCGTGGTGCAGCAGTTTGACGAAGAAGCCCTGGGTATCGCGCACCTGGACTTGCCCGCTGCCCAGGGAGACGGGAAGATGCGTGCCGAGCTTGTCAAAGCCGGGCTGATCGTTACCGGAGCCGATGATGAGGAAATCGGTGTTGGCTCCCTCGTGGAGCGCATCGGGGCCGGCCACAGTAACGCGCAAGGCCGGGAAGCCGGTCTGACGACTGAAGTGGCCCATGAGTGTGACGAAGGTCTCGATCTCCTGCTCAGTGGGCGTGGGAGGCAGCACGACGGTGGTTTCGCTCAGATCGGCAACCCGCGTGAATGGGAAGCCGGCGTTAGCGAAGAGTTCGAGATTGGGCATGGGGGCCCAGTGCGGATAATCCCGCAGATCCAGGAAAGAATCACGCAGGATGGCTCCCTGCATGTTAATGGGCGTGGTGTCTTCGCAGCCCTGTTTCTTGAGCAACTGAAATGTGAAATCGAAGGACAACGTGTTGGAGAAAGGACGCAGGTTAACGATGGGAACAGGGATGTCGGTTTGCATGCGGCGCGAGGTTTCCTGTCCCGGGATAAGCGGAATGGAACCCATGAACGCGCCGTTCACGCGCACCTGCATGCTGGAGATGGGCCCGATGGGGACGGAGTTGTAGCGGTAGACCACGTGAAGTTTGGTGTTGGGCCCTTCCGTGGCGTAATAAATGTCGGGCGGGATGCGGAAATAGACGTTGAGCGGCGCGGTGCCGTCGCCCTGCATCTGCTCGGCGCTGGCGTAATCCCAAAGCGCGATGGTCTGATCGGTGCGCGCCCAGCGCGGAGCGCCATCGGGCTTTTGCTTGCCGGGCAAAGTGACACCTTCGACCGCGGTCTGTGGGCCGTCGAGCATCTCACTGTGGAGAGCCACAGCCTGCGCCGCTTTGATGAGATCGTCGGCACTGCCGCCAGTAATGATCAGGAGCTTGCTCAAGGGATCGCTGGGATTGTCGCGCATGGCCACAGTGGGCGAAGTGACGCCCGATAGATTCAGGCCCGCGGGGAGACTGGACGGATTCTCCGCAATGAGGATGGCGTTGCCGGGCGGGATGGGTCCGATGTGCACCGGGAAACGAACCGGGCGATTCTCAGAGATCATGCCGAAGTAGCTGGTGACGATGCCGGCGGCTTGAACGGCCTTCAATGAGGGCGCGCTGAGAAAGACCACGGGAATGCTGACCGGCTGAATGACGGCCGGATCGACGAACGGCATGGGCAATTGCTTGAGATCGTCGGCCAGATGCAGCAGTGTGCCACGGATGTCAATGTAGGTGCTAGGAAACACTCTCGCCCACAGTGCGGTGCTGGCCGGGTCTTCACAGACCATTGTGTAGTGGCCGATGAATTCGATGGTGAAGGTGTTGTTATGCACCAGCAGCTCGGCCGGAATGGTGAACTCGGCCTCGGCATCGCGGCTGTCGGAGCCGCCATTCTGGCCCGGCGTGGGCTCGATGGTAGCGAAGAGAGTTCCGTTCATGATGAGCTTGAGATGGCTCAACTGCGGGATGAGGCTGGGCGAGAACGCGTAATGAACGTGAATCTTCGCGGCACCGACGACATGGGTTTCAGGCAGCGTGAAGTAGATGCTGTGCTGAGTGTCGATGCTGTGCAACTCGATCTGCTCGATCTGTGATTCCCCGGCGTCTTCCAGCGTGAAGTGATCGTGATACTGACCGGGAGGAACGGGGGCATTGACGTCGGTGACAGAGGTCTGCAGCGCGCCGGCATTGCCCGGAGCCTGAGCATGCGTCGTTTGACCGCCCCATGCCAGCGTCGCGGCCAGAGAAAGAAGAATCAAAGGACGGGCGATGGAAAGCGACTCGGCCTTGCGCTCGGCCGACCGGCGGTCGCTGAAAATGCTGCGGAAGGTGACCCACATGCCGTGCATGGAGATTTGGATGATGCGTCCCAGACTGCCCAGCACGTTGTCGCTATCGCGCGACTCGCCCCAGCCTAGCCATGAATCGGCACGTGAATAAAGGGCGATGGTCAATACTTCCTGTTCTTCAATCGTCAGGTTTTCAAAAGCAACGCGCAACACCGATCCCTCCGAAGAAACAACCGTAGCAGGCAGGTCAATGGCCACCGACGGAACGGGAAAAGCCAGACGGACCTGCGACTGAGGCATCACGTCGAGGGCCTGTTCGAGACGAATGCCGGTACCGCCACTGGAGATATCGATGGTTTCGGCGGCGACCGAGCGGCCATCGGGGAATTTGACGACGAGCGGGCTCACGACATTGATGCGCACGGTGGTGCGCAACTGTTGGAGCTCGCGCGCGACAGCCGTGCAGACACCCAGAATGACGACGTTGAACAAACACCACATGACATTCATCAGCACCGTGCCGGGACGGTCACGATCCCAGATGAAGAAGCGCGGAATGGCGACGATGAGTCCGGCGATGTTGAAGACGAGCAGAACGAGGAAGGGCTGCGCGATCCTGGAATCGAAAAAGGTGCGCTTGACCACACCGCCTTTGGCGGTGACGTTGAACTTGCCCAGCTTGGGGTTGATGAGCGCCAGCATGGTGGGCAACAGGATGTAGGGCGAGAGCACGGTCTCGTAGATCTCGTTCCAGAACGAATGGCGGTGCTCACCCTGAATGCGGGAATTGGTGACGTTAGAAAGAATAAGGTGAGGTAATGCGTAGGCGAGAATGGCGGCCCAGTAGCCGGGAATGTTGGTGTAGTTCAGGAGCAGATAGATCAACGGCGCGGTGAGGAAGATGAGGCGTGGCACCGCGTAGAGGAAATGCCCCATGGCG
Source organism: uncultured Acidobacteriota bacterium (assembly GCA_963713675.1). Classification (GTDB taxonomy): domain Bacteria; phylum Acidobacteriota; class Terriglobia; order Terriglobales; family Acidobacteriaceae; genus Telmatobacter. Next base: position 620,509 of record CAVQMV010000029.1, on the reverse strand, counting down.
TTGAAGTAGCAGAGCCGCTGCGCGAACGTGAGTCCGGGAGCGAAGAGCGGATTGTCGGTGCGCAGAACCTGGATCATGCCGCGCGCCCAGCGAATGCGCTGGCCGATGTGCGCGGAGAGGCGCTCGGTCGCGAGTCCCGCGGCCTGGGGAATGTTGATGTACGCCGTGTTCCAGTGATTCATCTGCATGCGCAGCGCGGTGTGCGCATCTTCCGTGACGGTCTCAACGGCGATGCCGCCGATCTGGTTCAGCGCTTCGCGGCTCAGGACGGCGCAGGAACCGCAAAAGAAGGCCGAATTCCAGAAGTCGTTGCCGTCCTGCACGATCCCGTAAAAGAGCTCGCCCTCGTTGGGAATGACGCGGAACTGCCCGAGGTTGCGCTCAAAGGGATCGGGAGAATAAAAGTGGTGCGGTGTCTGCATCACTGCAAGCCTGGGGTCACGCATAAACCAGCCCACAGTCATTTGCAGGAAGCTGCGCGTGGGCACGTGATCGGAATCGAAGATCGCGATCAGCGGAGAATGCGTGGTTTTGAGGGCGGCGTTGATGTTGCCTGCCTTGGCGTGATTGTTATCGGGGCGCGTCCGGTAGCCGATGCCGGCGTCGAAGGCGAACTGCTCAAATTCCGGGCGGCGGCCGTCGTCGAGGATGTAGACGTGGAGCTTGTCGGCGGGCCAATCCATGTTGAGCGCGCCCAACGCCGTGTAACGCACCACGTCAAGAGGCTCGTTGTAGGTGGGAATGAGCACGTCGATGTGCGGCCATTCCTCGGGGTTGTCGGGCAGAGCGACGGGAGCGCGGCGCAACGGCCAGATGGTTTGGAAGTAACCCAGGAATAGGATGATGAATGCGTAGATTTCAGCACCCAGAAGGCAAAAGATGAAGAAGGCATCGAGGGCGCCGGGGTGGCTTGCTGGATCCTGGAAGAAGCGAATGACCTGATTGATGCGCCAATATCCGTAGCGGAAGGTGCAGTACATCGACAGCATCATGAGGGCGAGGGTGACGAGATAAGAATCGGAACCGCGCGCCATAGCCAGGGCCATGAGGAGGCACAGCAGACCGAGAACCGCCTGTTGCGGCCAGTTGAGCGGCAACACCGCCATGAAGATAAATATGGCCCCTGCCACAAGCAGGAAGAGCAGCCGGAGAAATCTTTGTAAGGAGATTTTCGCCCGCCCCGATATCCCGCCAAACGCCCGAAACCGTCATCGTTCACTCCACCGCACGCCGCGGAAGGTGGTGCTCGCGGGTGCGGAAAGGCTCTTGACCCATCCCGCAAGGCTGGCGTAATCCTCGGTCACAGCCGAATTGGGCGCGTAATCCATTACGGTCATGCCTTCTGCGAGCGCTTCGCTGACGGCCGGGGTGTGGCGCACCGCAAAAGGCAGCAGCCGATCGCCCAACTGCTCACGGAGCACCTCGCGCACGTCAAGATGCAGCGGCAGCGAGGGATCGAACTGATTAAGCACGTAGTACGGAAGCGCCGGCTTGCCGGGGTTGCCGTTGTGATTGTGCTCGAAGAAAGCGTCGATGGAGCTGACGCTGACTACGGAGCACATGTCGGGAACGAGGGGCACGAGAACCTGGGGCGACAAACGCATGACGCGGCGCGTGGTGGCGCCCGAAGCCGTAGCCAGATCGACGATAACGCGGCTGACTCCGCGGGCGTGTTTGAGAACTTCCGCCGTGAACGCTTCGGATGTGGCAGCCTCAGAGCCGAGCGTCTCGGGATCGAGCGTGATCATCTGGATGGGTGCATCGCCACTGGCTACCGGCGGACTAAAAGTGCGGATCAGGCCGGGACGCTGATCGCGGGCGCCGAAGAAGAAGGGTAACAATCCGTAGGCGGCGGTATCGACCAGCAGAACCCGCTCACCACGCCCAGAAAGCACGCGGCCCAGGGTTGCCACGAGACTGGTTTTGCCCACGCCGCCGGCCAGCGAAAAGACGGCCAGAACCGGAGCGCGCGCGGCGGTAGGGGCCGGCGCCAACTGCGTGGGCTCATTGTCTTCAAAGATGCTGCGCAGGGCAAACCAGCGCGAGACGAGGCGATCGCGGGAACCCTGCAATGTGTCGTCAGGAGAAGGCGGAATCGCCGGCTGAGCGAAGGTCTCCGGGTGCTCCGGCATTAACCAGGCAGGACGGCCAACGTTTTCGCGCGGATCGGTCGACAGCCAGGGCGCTCGCGGCTGGGAAAATTCATCTTCCTGCGCAGGCGCGGGTGGTGGCGCAGGTTGGCGAAAAGCAGAAAGCATAGGATAACGATCCTGCGCTGGCGGTTGACCTGTCGCTTGCTGCGCAGCCTGTGCCTGTTCAGCGGCCAACTGGGCAGCTTGTGCCCGCTCTGCGGCAAGTTGCGCGGCCTGAGCCTGCTGGGCTGCCTGTTGCGCGGCCAACTCCGCGGCGAGTCGCAAGCGTTCCTGAACGGATTCCTGTGCGCCGCGTTGCGCAGCTTCCTGAACAGCTAATTGCTGTGCGCCCTGTTGTGCGGCTATCTGGAGCCGCCTTGTTTCCTCCGCGACGCGAGCGGCTTCGGCTGCGCTTTGCGGGCCGGTTTGCTGATGCGTGCGCAGACGTTCCTCTTCGATGGCCTGCTCCATGCGCTGCCGGGCTTTTTCGCGCATCTGCGCGCGCGAGGCAGAAAAGTCACGATACTTGCCACCGTGCAGGTTCGCCCACGAATACAGCGAGGCTACATCTTCCGGCGTCTCGTTCGGGTCGGGAAGCGAGTGCTCAGTCATTCTTTACCCCTGCACAGTTGCTCTTCTTCCGAGTCCCCATGTATGGCAGCGCGCAGCGCGGCTCTTGCGTATAAAAATCCGGGAATGTGCACCTGGATGGCGGGTATCCTCACCGGTTATCCTAGCGGCGCTACTGTTGCCAGAACAATAACACTTGCAAGGCCACGTGCTAACACTTTCTTGCCATGAAAATGGCGGGAAATGCCTCATTTTCTGAGTGATGCGGGGATTCCTCCCCCATCAGTAATCGAATGCATTGAGGCTTGCGATTACCATGGTACCCGCATCGGAAGTTACCTGAAACATCAACGTCCTGAGTGGTCGGCGGTGCGCTGAAAAGTGTTGCAGCGATGGGGTGGTCTGGACGGCGTAATGGGGAGTTTTCGGGGTGCACATCGACCATGGTTGGGTGCGAGCGAGCGAACTCTCGCTGTGGTAGTTTTGAAGGAGCAGCCTTATACGAGCTCGTAGCTCAGTTGGTAGAGCAACGCCCTTTTAAGGCGTGGGTCCTGGGTTCGATTCCCAGCGAGCTCACCACCCAGGCTGCCAATTCCCTGCCCCAAGTCCCATGTAATTTTCGCATTGGTGGTGACTCGCCCGGAACCCCTGGGTCCAATCGCTCACGCTTCTTTCTAGTACGACACCTGGTAATAGCCGGTGCCGACTGCGCCGGAAAGGCGCACGAATCTTGTGGGCGGCAGCGAGATGCAGCTCGGCCCGCTCTGCAGCGGTAGCTGCGTGATTGTCACCCACGTATTGCCGTCGATGGACTGGTCAACCAGGAAGTTGCTGGCGAGTCCGCTGGCCGGGGCGCAGACGGTGAGAGTCTTTGCATATCCGAGATCGGGGCTGACGCCGTATCTCGCGCCAACGCCGACCACGAGCGTGCCGCTCTTTCCTGAGGCGGGAGTGCCGACGATTGTTACCTGACCGGATATGGGTTGAGTGATCGCGGAGCCATCCACTTTGAGGGCTTTGAACGAAGTTACTTCGGCGAGGTACGTGTTGTTGGTTCCGTCCTGCACCTTCATTGGATTTCCAGCGCTTGATTGCGCGTTGACGATGGAGTGGCCGCCCCATAGCGCTCCGGCTACGAATAGGCAGACTCCTGATACGGCGAGAAGAATTTGCGCGGTGAACTTCATAGTGCCTCCTTTGGAAAACGCTTGCGAATAGAAAAACGTGCGCTGACGGGGGAGTTGAGTCAAACGAGGAAGGACGAACGATGGATTACCACACCGGATTGATCGCTGTGGCCGAAATTTCCATTTTCGTCACCGGTTCATTGGAATTCTATCCCGATGCTTTCAGGAATTCGGTTGATTCTCACCAGCACGCGATCCAAGGGCAATTGGATAAAGCCGAGGCACCAATGGGCCGAGGCGAGTAATCGGCTCGGCGATTGGCAACGGCCGGGTTGGTCGCCGAATCAGAAGTTACTCCTTCATTAATATCTCAGCGACTGGCGGCGTCGGCCACTTTTTGGTGGACTGATCCCATTCGTTTTAGGATGGACCTGCGGCCCGGACGGGCATCGGGTATCGAGGAAAGCTCAAGCATGGTTTCGGCGGAAGAGATTGTCGCGCTGCAGGATCGGCTGACATGCCTGTGGCACGAAGCGGCAAACGGGCAGGAGAAATCGGCCCCAGAGAACTCGGCCAACGCCTGGCTCGACCTGGTGGCACGGCAGCATCGCGCGAACTTCGATCTGTGGCATATCGAGGATGAGGCGCGCGCACCGCGGGTGAGCGACGCCGAACTGGCAGCCGTGAAGCGCCGCATCGACCTGACGAATCAACTGCGTAACGACCTTGCCGAAGCGCTCGACCGCAAGCTTTTGGAATGGCTTGCGCCGCAAGGCTTACCTAAATATGAAGCGGCGCAGAACTCAGAGTCGCCGGGACTGATCATCGACCGGCTGTCGATCCTGGCGCTGAAAATCTACCACACGCGCGAAGAGACCGAGCGCAGGGATGCGCCGGAAGGCCACACGGCGCGCAATCTGGAGCGGCTTGAAGTTCTGAAAGAACAGCGCGCCGACCTGGCGGCTTGTCTGGATGCACTGTGGCGGGACACGGTGAGTGGGGCGCGATGCTTCAAACTCTACCGACAGATGAAAATGTATAACGATCCCGCACTGAATCCGGCAATCTATGGCGATTCAACGCAGGAAAAGGGCCATTAATCCCCGCAAGAAGAGCCCCCATTGACGGAAGGCGGCGTTCTGCGTATAAACATGGCCTAAGTCATGTTATGTTTCAGCCAAGGTTCCCCGCCCACATGGAATTGGGATACGGGGGAAAGGAATGTACGCTTCCAGCAAAAACCATGACGCAAGATGCTCGAGCCGCGGCAGCCAGCCGCAAAAAGAATGCGGCCCCGGCCGCGAAATCCGACGGCCATACCCGTGGCAAGGCGAGTCCCGTCTTTCAACACTATGAGGCGGCCGTAACGCTGTTGCAGCAGGGGAAGTATGAGAAGGCGCTGATCGCCCTGGAGAAGTTGCTGCCAGAAGCGCCGCCGGAAATCAAGGATCGCTGCCGGATGTACATCAGCACCTGCCAGCGCCAACTGCACGGTCGCGGGCGGTCGTTCCCCACTCCGGAGGAACACTACGACTACGCGATCTCGCTGCTGAACACCGGATACTACGAGGAAGCGCGCGAGCAGTTGAACCTGATTCTCAACGACCACCCCGGCGCCGACTACGCCTTTTACGGGCTGGCGGTGCTGGAAGCCATTACCGGCCGCGCGCAGGACTGCCTAGACAGTCTGGCACGGGCCATCGAACTGAACCCCAAGAGCCGGGTGCAAGCGCGCGTCGACAACGACTTCCAGAACATGGCAGACGATCCGCGCTTTACCGAGTTGCTTTACCCTGAAGTTCCTTAGGGTCTGCATTGAGCCCAACGATTCCCGGAAACGATGAACCGGCTCAGGTACCGGCGCAGCGGGCGCTGCGCGTGGTTGCCATTGGCGGCGGCACGGGGCTCTCCACGCTGTTGCGCGGATTGCGCCGGCATGTTCCCGCTCCCGGGAAGAGTGCCACGGTGGCGAACGTCATCGCGGACCTCGCCGGCGTGGTGACCGTTACCGACGACGGCGGTTCCTCGGGACGGCTGCGGCAGGACTTCAACATGCTTCCACCCGGCGACCTGCGCAACTGTATGGTTGCCCTCAGCGAAGAAGAGGATCTGCTGACGCAACTCTTCGCGCACCGCTTTCGCGCCGGGGACGGGTTGAAGGGGCACAGCTTCGGAAACCTGTTTGTGGCCGCGCTCACGGAGATCACGGGCGATTTTGCGCAGGCAGTACAGCTGGCGTCAAAGATCCTGGCCACGCGGGGGCACATTTATCCAGCGACGACGGCCAACACGACGCTGGTAGCAAACATGGACGATGGCTCGATCGTGCGCGGCGAGACCCAGATCACCGCAAGCAAGCGGCGCATCGTGGAACTGACGCTCGATCCGCCCAATCCCACTCCCTTGCCGGAGTCGCTGGAGGCAATTGAGCGTGCGGACCTGATTACGGTGGGCCCGGGTTCGCTGTATACGTCGCTGATCACGAATCTGCTTGTGGACGGCATTCCCGAGACGCTGGGCGAGGCGCACGGCGTACGCGTGTTTATTTGCAACCTGATGACGCAGGCCAATGAGAGCCTGGGATTGAGCGCGGCTGATCACATCCAGCGCATCTACGACCACACGCGCAGACCCATCTTCGATTTTGCAGTCGTCAACACGGGGGAATTTTCGCCAGATACCCTGGCTCGCTACGCCGCCCAAGGCGCGACGCCGATTGTGCCCGACGTCAAGCGCATTGAAGCGCTGGGTGTCCGCTGCATTACCGGGGATTTTGCCAGTGAGGAAACGCTGGTGCGCCACACGGCCAGCCGCCTGGCGGACGTGGTGCTGGAGCTGGCGCAGGCCCGCGCTGGATCGTCACAAAATTCACAATAAAAAACTCTTTTCAGGCGTAGACCCCTCGGGATAGAGTCGAAGAACGCGCTTCCCTCACCTGCGCGACGAGGAGGATGTATGAACAAAACCCGATTTTGGATGATTCTGGGCTGTTGCATCATTGCTCTTGCTGCGCAAGCCAAGTGCCAAAGCAGGAAGCCGGGGCTCTGGGAGGTAACGTCGCAGATGAGCATGTCGGGCGGCCCGCAAAACATGCCGCAGATGCCGCCGCGAACGAGCCAGGTTTGCGTGACCCAAGCAATGGTTGACAAGTACGGAGGGCCGTACAGCAATCCGCCGAACAGCCAATGCCAAATGACGAATTTATCGGTGACTCCGACGGGCATGTCCGCAAACCTGAGCTGCACCGGGCGCGGAACGATGACTGGAACCGTGCAGATGACATTTGTGGATGCGGGCACAACCAAGACCACGGTTCAGATGTCGATGATGATGGGCCAAAACGCGATGAACATGACCATGGTGTCTACTGCGACCTACAAGGGGCCGGATTGCGGCAGCGTGCAGCCGATGCCCATGCCTGCGGGCAGGTAGATATCCCTGGCGGGGCGTTTATGCCTCGACGGTGCGCTTGAGCTGGCCGCAGGCGGCGAAGATGTCGCGGCCGCGGGGCTGGCGAATATAAGCGGGGATTCCCTCTTTCATGAGGATCCTCTGGAACTGCTCCGCAGTCTCGGGTTTTGGAGTTGCGTAGGGGATATCCGGCCCGGGATTCCAGGCGATCAGGTTCACTTTTGCCGCAAGGCCTGAGCGGCGCACGAGGCGCGCGACCTCACGGGCGTGTTCCGGCTGATCGGTCACGCCTCCCAGCAGCACGTATTCAAAGGTGATGCGCTCGCGGGGACGCAGCGGAACCTGGCGCACTGCATTGATCACTGCGGCGATTGGCCATTTGTGGTTGATGGGCATGATTTCGGCACGGATCGTATCGTTGGGAGCGTTGAGGCTGATGGCGAGCTTGGGACGCATGTCGAGCGGCTCTTTTGCGAATCGTTCGATCCCGGGAACGATGCCGGAGGTGGAGACGGTCATACGGCGAGGGCTGAGGCCGACCTCGCGGACCAGCAATCGGACCGCAGCCATGAAGTTGTCGTAGTTGAGAAACGGCTCGCCCATGCCCATAAAGACCAGATTCACGCGATCGCGGCCAACGCGAACGGCCTGGCGATCGAGAACCGTGACGACCTGGCCCGCGATTTCGCCTGCGGTGAGGTTGCGCTGCAGGCCGAGTTTGGCGGTGAGGCAGAACTGGCAGTTGACGGCGCAACCGATCTGCGAGGAGATGCAGATGGTGGCGCGGGACCAATCCTTTCCTTCAGAATTGAGGGCGGATTGGGGGTTGTGCTGTCCCACCCTTCCAGCGCTACGCACTGGAAAGGATGGGGCAACCTCGGGCTTGCCTTCGGAGCTGGTTTCATCGCCCGCTTCTCCGTCGTCTCCCTCGGGCATCCATACAGCTTCCGCCGTTTCACCTTTTGGACGAGAGCCTGCGAACTCCACCAGATAGCGCTCGGTGCCGTCGGACGATTGGAAGGCGCGAGCGATGGTAGGACGGCCGAATTGCCAGCCCTCGGCGGTTAGTTTCGCGCGCAAAGGCGCGGGCAAAGTGGTGATTTCAGAAATTTCCCTAAGCCATTGACGATACATGGCTTCAGCAATCTGCTTTCCCCTGAAGGCGGGTTCGCCAGCCGCGACCAGAAGCTTGGAGAGAGATTCCGCATCTAATCCGAATAAAGGCTCTCTGAAGCCGCCGGACGCACGGTTCACGTCTAAAGAAACGAGTTGGGCTGGTTTTTCGCGCATGGCAGGGCTCAGCTTTCACTATCTTAACTTTTCCTGGGAGGGGCTCTGGACTCGAACCATCCGCCCTGCCCGTTGCCGAGCATGGCTGCCGGCTTATTGGAATTGGCCTACAATCGAATTTCGAACTGGTGCCGATGAACACTGAGAGAAACCTTCGCCGTACCGTATTGCCGAACGGCCTGATCGTGCTGACCGAGCGCATGGACCACTTGCATTCCGTGGCCATGGGCATCTGGATCAAGTCAGGGTCGCGCTGCGAAACCCCGGAGATCAACGGCATCTCGCACTTTGTGGAGCACATGCTCTTCAAGGGCACGCGTTCGCGTTCGGCGCAACGCATTGCGCGCGAGATGGATTCGATCGGCGGCAATCTGGACGCTTTTACCAGCAAGGAAACCATCTGCTTCAACGTGAAGTCGCTGGCGGATCATGTGCCCATTGCGCTGGACGTACTGAGCGACATGGTGCTGAATCCCACCTTTGCCCTGCCCGACATCGAGCGCGAGCGCGGGGTGATTCTGGAAGAGATCAAGATCGACGAAGACAATCCCGACGTGCTGGTGCACGAACTGTTTACGCAGAGCTTCTGGAAGGGACATCCTTTGGGCAAGCCGATCCTGGGCACCACGGAAACCGTGGCGCGGCTGGACCAGCAGCAGCTCTTTACCTACCATGGCGACCGTTTCCACGGCGGGAACATGGTGTTTTCAGCGGCTGGAAACCTGGATCACGACCAATTTGCCGCGGCCGTAGCGGAGAAGTTCTCGACTCTAGTCGTCGGCAATCCATTGCACGAGCTTTCAGCGCCCGAGCCGAGCGCCCGCATTATTCTGCGCAACAAGAAGGCGCTGGAACAGGTGCAGATCTGCCTGGGCGTGCCGGCGCCGCCGATCACCGACGAAAATCGCTACGCGACCACGATCCTGAACACGGTGCTGGGCGGTGGCATGAGTTCAAGGCTGTTCCAGACCATCCGCGAGGAGCGCGGGCTGGCCTACTCGATTTATTCCGACCTGAGCCCGTACCGCGACACGGGCAATCTTTGCGTGTATGCGGGCACGTCGGCGAAAAAGGCGCTGGAGGTTGTGGATCTGATTCTGGCGGAGTTCCGCAGCCTGAAGCAGGAGCCGATCAGCGCCGAAGAGCTGACGCGCGCCAAGGACCAGGTAAAGGGCAACATTCTGATGGGGATGGAAAGCTCCAACTCGCGCATGGCGAATCTGGCGCGGCAGGAGATGTACTTCCACAAGTTCTATTCGGCGGATGAGATCATTAAGCACGTGGACGAGGTGGAAGCAGAACACGTGCAGGCGATGGCGCAACGGCTTTTCATCCCCGAGAGCATTGCGGTGACCCTGCTGGGCCGGCTGGACGGGGTGAAGCTGAACAGAAGTCGGCTTGCGTGTTAGAAACTGGCCTTTCGAGCGATTCATTTCCCTTTCGCGTCTGTACGTTGTAGCATTTTCTCGGATGGGCCTGGAGTTGCGGGCCTGCTCGAAGGGACTGGAACCGCAATGAATCGCAAGACTTTGCCTGCTTTCCGCCATCGCGCGCGGCGCACGATGTGCCCAACGGCTTTACGCTGATGGAATTGCTGATCGTGATTGCCGTCATTTTGATCCTGATGCTGATGGCGATGAAGACCATCGGATCCATGAAGATTCGCGCCAACGAGTTGTCGGCAGTCAATTCGATCCGCGTGATTACATCGGCCGAGACTGAGTACGAATCCACCTACGGGGCCAACGGCTACGCCTGCGATCTGAAGGTTCTGGGTGGTGTGCCGGGATCCGGATTGCCGACGCCGACTTCGGCGCAATTGCTGGACAACGATCTGGCGTCGTCGGGATACAAGTCAGGCTATCTTTTTAAAATCTCGAATTGCGAGAAGGTCACCGTAAACGGAACCGATCGCATCACCGGTTACGTGTTGACGGCGGTGCCGGCATCTCCGGGCAAGACGGGCAATCGCGGCTTCTGCACCGACCAGTTTGGCGGTAATCCAAAGTACGATCCCACGGGCGGTACTAACTGCACGCAATCGCTGCAATGAAGTTCGGCGGCTGGGTTGACGCCCATTCATGGCGCATTACGTTTGCCTGCGTAGTTTTGGCGCTGAGCATCGGCGGTGGCGCTTGCGCGCTCTTTTCCTTTGGACAAGAGCCAGTTCAGATCACGGCGCTCGAACTCGCCGCACGCGTCGACCACCATTACGACCAATTGCATTCGCTCAAGGCCGGGTTCCGCGAGGACTATGCGGGCATGGGGATGACGCGCACGGAGAGCGGCACGCTTTTCCTGCGCAAACCGGGACGCATGCTGTGGCAGTACAGCACGCCCGCGGGAAAGATCTTTCTGCTTGACGGCAAATACGGCTGGCTCTATACCAAGGGTGATGCGCAGATACAGCGGATCCCGGCCAAAGAGCTGGACGATCTGCGTTCGCCGTTGCGCTTTCTGTTAGGCCACACGGAGTTGGAGAAAGAATTGACCGGGTTGAAGCTGGAAGGAGTTTCCAACGGTTTTTACACGCTCAGCGGTTTGCCCAAGGGCCAGGAGAATCAAGTGACGCGACTGGAGCTGACGGTCACGGCGGCGGGCGCAATCACGACCCTGGAAATGCAAGAGGTGAATGGCGCGATCACGCGCTTCACCTTCACTGGCGAGCAACCCGATGTAACGATTCCAGCAGAGATGTTCCACTTTACGCCGCCGCCAGGCGTGCCGGTTGTGGATACCATGCCGCCCGTGTAACAGGCAGAGACCGCGGGAACAAGGGGCCAAGAAAAGAAGAACTGCGCGGGCGTGGACGCCCGCACAACATCCCGCTCAGGATAGCGGCGCTACGGCGTAATTACTTGCCGGACTTCGCGGGAGCGCTGATGGGGGCAGACTGCGTGCCTTCAGTCACGGAGTGCGAACCAGAGGAGCGCACGAAAAGAACCACAAGGCCGATGGACGTGCACATGAAGATGATGGCCGAAACTGTAGTCAGACGGGTGAGCACGTTGGCCGCGGCTCGCGGGCCAAAGGCGGTTTGCGAACCCTGGCCGCCGAAGGCGCCGGCTAGATCGGCCGAACGGCCCTGCTGCAGCAGGACGACGCCAATCAGGAAGAAACACACGATCACGTGCACGACAATCACAACGTAGAAGAGAATCTGCATTCTTGGCTGCTTTCCAATTCGATCCGGCAATGAGGGTAGAGGCTGCGCCGGTCCGGGTGCGTAAATCTTTGGTGCGGAAGACGGGACTTGAACCCGTACGCCTTTTGGGCGCCGCCCCCTCAAGACGGTGCGTCTGCCAATTTCGCCACTTCCGCAATCCTCTCAAGTATATCAAATGCAGGATTCAAGAAGATGGACGCGTAAACCCCGTCAGGACTACAGGTTCAAACCCATCAGGCGCTCCATCCAGAGGGCAAGGGCCCGTTCATCGGGGGAACCTGCGGACTGGGCCGCATGCACGTTTCCGCGCTCCTGGGGAGCGCGGTTCTGGCTCAGCTTGAATTTGCCTTCGATGCGTGCGATGGGAATGCGAAAGCCTACAATGCCGGCGAGCATGGTGCGGCGAAAACCTTCAGGCTGTCCACGCCAATGTTCCAGGAAAGCAGGTTCATGCGCCGAGATGAGATCGACGAGGAGCGCTTCTTTGTCATCAACGAGCTCGAGTGTGCCGTAGGCGTGAACGGCGATGTAATTCCATGTGGGCACGGAGAGATCTTCGATGTAAAGCGACGGCGAAACATAACTGTGCGGCCCTGAGAAGACGACAAGCGTTTCACGGCCTGAGAGCGCCTGCCAGTGAGGATTGGCTTTGGCGAAATGGCCCTGGAGAATACCGTGCTCTCCTTCATCCTTTACGACGAGTGGAAGGTGAGTTGCCGCGGCGCTCGCGCCCGGTTGATCGCCCGATGCCGGACCGTAAAGCGTCGCGAACGAGTAGGCCCGCATGGCCTCAAGCAGGAGGTCGCGATCGTGAACTTGATTGAATTTGGGTGAATACATACTTGCTGCATCGGCGTCCGCTGGGAACGCGCTCGCGTAGTCAGGATAACAACTGCCGACTGTGCCGATCGCGGGCCTGTGCAATCGGGGAGTGTCCTAAATTGAACGATGTCTCGCGAAGGGTGGACGGCAGGAGTCACTTAGTTACCGTTTCAATCGGTCAAAGGCTGTATGCCAGTGGATGCCTGGGCTCGTAAAGCATCATGTCGTCCGCGCCAGGTACGGCCATCATGATCACGAGTCCGAACCCGCGATCCTGAACTTCACCGTGGAACTCTGCACCTTTGCCTTTTAATTCAACGACCGTTTGTGAGATGTTGTCGCACATCAGGGAGATCAAATGATGCCGCGGCGATTCGTACGTCTTGCCCTCGTAGACGCTGTGGGTCGGGTGTACGCCCATTTCGCTCTCCCCGGTCTTGAAGATTAGCCAGCCCTGGCCCCCACCCATCGCATCCTCAACGTAGGGCCAGCCGAGTACTTCGCGAAGGAATGCGCGCGTTGCCGGGGCATCGTCGGAATAAATCAGGGTGTGGATACTGGTGATCATCAGACTGATCCGATCACGATACGGTTGAGTGGGAGATTTTGTCAATTGGGCACCACGAAGCCGTTCATCGCGCCGGAGATCAGGACGCCATCCGATTGCCGTGCAGTGGCGACAAGCTCCATGATCCGGCGACCGCTTGCTGGTATACACTCATCGCAAGACTATGCGCGCCACTGCGTCGATATCCGTTGTTCTGGCAGCCGTTTCAGCCCTGGCCCTAAGCCAGAGTGCAAGCCACCCAAATCCTTCCATGACGAAATCGAAATCACCCACTCCCGCAGAGGTGCACCGCTCGGCGATCGTGATCGATACGCACGCGGACACGCCGCAACGCTTCGTAGACGAGAACTTCGACCTCGGCGATCCGTTGAAGGGCGGCAACTTCAATCTGGAGACCGCGCGCAAAGGAAACCTGGGCGCGGAGTTCTTCTCCATCTGGGTCGATCCCAACTTGTACAAGGACCACGAAGCGCGGCGCACACTGGTGCTGATCGACGCCGTGAAGATGCAGGTGGCGAAGCATCCCGATCAGATGGAGTTCGTGACGTCCGTGGCGGGGATTGAGCAGGCGCACCGCGATCACAAGCTGGCGTCGTTGATGGGCATCGAGGGCGGGCACTCCATTGAGGACTCGCTGGCCCTGCTGCGGCAGTTCTACGCGCTGGGCGTGCGTTACATGACGCTGACGTGGAGCAATTCGAATGGCTGGGCTGACAGCTCGGGCGATGCCGACGATACAAGCGTCCCGCACACCAAGGAGGGGCTCAGCGAGTTCGGCAAGGACGTGGTGTACGAGATGAACCGGCTGGGCATGATGGTGGATATCTCGCACGTCTCGGACAAGACGTTCTATCGCACGCTGGTGATTTCGCGGGCGCCGGTGATTGCCTCCCACTCGTCGGCGCGGGCGCTGTGCGATGCGCCGCGCAATATGACGGACGACATGCTGCGCGCCGTGGCGCGCTCAGGCGGGCCGGATTCAAAGGGCGGCGTGGTGCAGGTAAACTTCTACTCAGCGTTTATTTCGCAGGACTACCTCAACGCACAAAAGGCCATGCAGCCTGAGGTGGACAAGGCGGTTGCCGAACTAAAGGCAAAGGCCAAGGCCGAGGGAAGCGATCAGACCCCAGAGGGCCGGGCCGCGTTGCAGGATGCGATTGACAAGCTGCAACGTTCGTACGGCGACCGGATTCCGCGCCCGCCGCTTTCGGTGCTGATCGACCACATCGACCACATTGCCAAAGTGGCAGGCGTGGATCATGTTGGATTGGGTTCGGATTTCGATGGCGTTTCAGGGCAGCTGCCGCAGGGCATCGATTCCCCGGCCGATTTGCCGAAGATTACGGCGGCCCTGATGGCGCGTGGCTACTCGCCCGAGGATTGCCGGAAGATTCTGGGCGGCAATTTGCTGCGCGTGTTCCGCGAGGTGGAGCAGGTTTCAAAGCAGTTGCAGGCGGAGAATCGGCCGAGGATTACGGCAAAGCAGCCCTTCGATAAGCCGTAAACAGCAAACGGGAATCATGGTTCGAAATTGCGGCTTGCATCCCGGCCTCTGCCCCTTATACTGGCATATCGTTCAATTCCCTTCCCGGAGAATAAAAAATGAACCTATTGCAGCGGCGGTTTGCCATCCTGATGGCAGCGGCAGCGCTCATCCTTGTGGGGTCAGTTTGCGCGCAAGACGACAAGCCAGCGGCGAAGCCCGCGACTACGGACAAAGCCACGGAGCCGGCGCCTCCGCCGCCCGACTCAACCACGCAAGGCACGATCGACGTGGGCGGCCAACACATTGCCTACACTGCCGTGGCCGGGACCATCACGGTGGGCTCGACCGATGAGCAGGATGCGCAATTGGGGGCGGACGGAAAACCGCAGCCGGGAAGCCAATTGGCGCTGGAAGAACCCGACAAGGCGAAGGATGCGCCGCCGGTGGCGCGGATGTTCTACGTGGCGTACTTCAAGACGGGCGCCAAGGCCGAGGATCGGCCGGTCACATTTTTCTATAACGGCGGCCCGGGCAGCTCCACAGTGTGGCTGCACATGGGATCGCTGGGACCGAAGCACGTAGTGACGGCCGGCGACACGCACCTTCCCGCTGCACCCTACTCGATGGTGGACAACCCCAACAGCCTGCTGGATGTGAGCGACCTGGTGTTTATCGACATGCCGGGAACCGGGTTTGGGCGCCTGATCGGCAAAGACGGCGACAAGTCCTTCTGGGGGATCGACGGCGATGCCTCCGCGTTTGCCCGCTTTATTGAGCGCTTCATCACCAAGTATTCACGGTGGAATTCACCCAAGTTCATCTTTGGCGAGAGCTACGGGACGACGCGTTCGGCGGTGCTGTCCGATCTGCTGGAAAATAAATATGACACCGATCTGAATGGCGTGATCCTGCTTTCTCAGATCTTTAACTTCACTACCGACATCGATGGCCCGGGCGCGAATCCCGGCGTGGACCAGCCTTATGTGCTGGGCCTGCCGACCTATGCCGCCACGGCGTGGTATCACAAGAAACTTCCCACGCAGCCAGCCGCATTGGAGCCATTTCTGACTGAAGTCGAGCAGTTTGCCATGGGCCCCTATGCGCATGCGCTGGCGCTGGGCACCGACCTGGGAGCCGACGAGAAACAGCAAGTGGCGGAGAAACTGCATGAGTACACAGGATTGCCTGTGGCCTATCTGCTCAAGGCAAATCTGCGCGTGAGCGGTCCCGAGTTTGAGAAAACGCTGCAGGAAGATTCGGATATGACGACGGGACGTCTCGATACGCGCTTCTCCGGGCCGAATCTGGATTCGCTGAGCGAGAACGCGGAATACGATCCGCAGAGCTCGGCCATTTCTTCAGCGTATGTGGCGCTGTTTAACAACTACGTGCGCCGCGACTTGAAATATGGCGACGGGCAGACATATGTGCCGGAGGTCTACGGCGAGGAGCACTGGGACTTCAAGCACAACGGCAATACCGTGAGCGTGAACGTGGCTCCGGACCTGGCGGAAGCCATGAAGACCAATCCGCGGCTGAAAGTGATGGTGAATGGCGGCTACTACGACCTGGCGACGCCGTTTTTTGCCGCGCAGTACGAAGACAAGCACCTGCCGATTCCGCAGCCGCTGGCCAAGAATATCGAATACGACTGGTATGAGTCGGGGCACATGGTCTACGTGCGCGATGAATGCGTGAAGCAACTGCATGATCGCGTGGCTGCGTTCATCAAGAACACAGATGCCGCGACGCAGTGAGAGAGATAGGGATTAGGTAGTAGAGCCCCGGGCGCATGCCCGGGGCTTTTTGTTGGCGTGATACTATGACGCTTTCGCGGCTGGGGCGGCTTCATAGACTTCTTTGGCGCGGTCGAGAGCGGCCTGAACGTTGGGCATGATGTTCTCGCGGCCCAGGCGGTCAAGGAAGCGCGTGCCGCTGAGGAGCTTGGAGGGCTGCTCCATTGCGCCGCAGAGTATCAGCGTGCGGCCGGATTCATGCAGACGCTTGGCAAACGTCTCGATGGCATGGATGCCGGTGGCATCAATGGCGGTCATGTTGCGGAGCCGCAGGATGACGACCGGCTCAAAGGCTTCGATATTGGTCGTGGCCTCGACGAGTTTTTCCGTAGTGCCCCAAAGAAATGGGCCGTGAATGCGCAGCAGCGAGACGTAGGGCGGCACGATGCGGCCCTGCAAGACGTGCGGCAAGCCGTCGCGGATGTACTCTTCGGTGACCGGTGAGACGGTCGTGGTGTCGGCAACGCGACGGATATAGAGCAAGGCGGCGAGCCCGAGACCGACGGCGACGGCGACCGTGAGATCGGCAAAGACCGTGAGCGCAAAAGTGACCAGCCAAACCGAGATGGCGGTGAAGTCCAGGCGCAGAATTCCGCCGATCTCGTGCCATTCGCCCATGTTGTACGCCACGACAAAGAGCACAGCGGCCAGTGTGGTGAGCGGGATGTAACTGGCCAGCGGCGCTGCAACCAGAAGAATGAGCAGCAGCGTGAGGGCGTGAATCATGCCCGAGACGGGCGAGCGCGCGCCCGCGCGAATGTTGGTGGCCGTGCGCGCGATGGCGCCGGTGGCGGGAATGCCTCCAAACAGCGGGGAAACAATGTTGGCGAATCCCTGGGCCACCAGTTCGACGTTGGAGTTGTGGCGATCACCGGTCATCCCGTCGGCCACGACGGCAGAGAGCATGCTTTCAAGCGCCGCCAGCATGGCGACGGTGAAAGCCGCGGGAATGAGGGGAAGAATGTGCTCGGCGTGGAAGTTGGGGATGGCGAAGGGCGGAAAGCCGCGCGGAATGCCTCCGAATCTGCTTCCGATGGTTTCGACAGGCAGATGAAACAACACGCTGGCCGCAGTACATGCCAGGACAGCGACGATGGATGCAGGAACGCGGCGCGTCAGACGCGGAAGAAAGATGAGGATGGCGAGCGTGCCCAGGCCGAGACCGAGCGCGTAGCGATTGACCGTGGTGAAGTGAGCGGCGAGCACCATCATGCGAGGCAGAAACTCGCTGGGGACGGCGGCCGTGCGCAGGCCGAAGAAGTCCTTGATCTGCGTTGAAGCGATGAGGATGGCGATGCCATTGGTAAAGCCGACGACCACCATGCGCGGAATGAATTTGACCGCAGCGCCGAGGCCGGTGAAACCCATGACGAGCAGAATGATTCCGGCCATGAGAGTGACCATGGCAAGGCCGCTCATGCCGAAATGGGCTACGATGCCGGCGACAATGACGACGAAAGCGCCGGTGGGTCCGCCGATCTGGGTGCGTGAGCCGCCGAGAGCGGAGATGAGAAAACCAGCAACGACAGCCGTGTAAAGGCCAGCCTGCGGCGTAACGCCGGAGGCGATGCCGAAAGCCATGGCGAGGGGCAGCGCGACCAGGCCAACCGTGACGCCGGCGAGCAGGTCATGGAAGAACATCTGGGCGGTGTAGACACGAAGCGCCAGAATCGACTTGGGCAGATTCGGATTACTTATAGACATGGGGGCTTATGTCTATTTTACGCGAATCTGAGTTTTGGCGGATTTCGGAGCTTATTTGAGCGATTTTGCGTAGATAAAGGCAGCGCGGTGGCGCGCGTAGTAGCTCTCTTCCTTGCCCCGGCGAGAATAGCCGCGGCTTTCGTAAAGACGGATCGCCGTGGCGTTCTCGACATCCACATGCAAAGCGATGCTGAGGGCACCGGCCGCGCGGGCGGAGGCTTCGGCGCGGCCGAGCAACTCAGCGCCGATGCCGCGGCCGCGAAATGCGGGATGCACTTCGAGAGTCTGGATGTAAGCGGCTGATTCGCTCTTCTCCACCGCCCATTCGACGATGGAAAACCCGATCAGCTCGATCTTCAGTTCTGGGCCATCTTCCGCAATCCAGGTTGCTGCATTGGGACTTTCAATCAACTGCTGCATGTACGTGCGGCTAAAGCGGAAGGCCGGCGCGAAGCAAAGCTCCTCGACCCCGTAGAGCGAGGGAAAGTCGCCGGGCTGGTAGAGGCGGTAGAGCATATAAAAAGGGACCGGGGGAACGAGGGACCGAGAAAACAGGTGTCAGTGAACAGTTGAAAGACGCCTCAGGCCGCCCGAAGGCGGCCTGATTGCTTCAGTGGGACAATTCGACACGCTAGACCTTGGCTTCGAGGTCGGCGATCACGTCGAAGAAGCGCTGATCGAGGCGGCGGTTGGTAATGATGGCATCCTTGATGGGGATGTCGGTGATGTCCAAGCCGCGAAGGACGGCGATGCGGCCCCACTTCTCTTCGTGCACCATGTCGATGGCGTGCAGGCCGTAGCGCTGGCCGAGCACGCGATCGTATGCCGTGGGAACGCCGCCGCGTTGCGTGTGGCCGAGATTGACGGAGCGGGTTTCATAGCCGGTCTTCTTCTCGATGAGTTCGGCGAGAGCTTCGCCGATGCCGGAAAGACGCGCGTGGCCGAAGGAGTCGACCTGTGCGGAGCCGATCACCTGGCCGACTTCGGGCAGATGGCAGCCTTCGGCGACCACAACGACGCCGTAGTGCTTACCGTGGTCGTAGTTGTACTTGAGAAGAGCGCAGACGTGGTCGATGTCGATGTCCTTTTCGGGAACGAGAATCACGTGCGCGCCGCCAGCGATACCGGAGGCATAAGCGATCCAGCCGGCGTCGCGGCCCATGACTTCAATGACGACGACACGGTTATGCGAGTCGGCGGTGGTGTGGATGCGATCGACTGCCTCAGTGGCGATGGAAACGGCCGTGTCGTAGCCGAAGGTGGCGTCGGTGCCATTGATGTCGTTGTCGATAGTCTTGGGAACGCCGACAGCCTTGACGCCGTGTTCGGCGAGGAAGAGGGTGACGGATTGCGTATCGTCGCCGCCGAGAGCGATGAGCGCGTCGATCTTGTTAGCCTTAAGAACCTCCTGCGCCTTCTCGATGCCGCCGGGAATCTTTTTCACGTTGGTGCGCGAGGAGTGCAGGATGGTGCCGCCCTTGAGCTGAATGCCGTCGGTGTTTTCGAGAGTGAGCGGGATGAAATTATTATCGAGAACGCCCTTCCAGCCATTCAAGAACCCGATAAATTCGTCGCCGTAGTGGTTGATACCCTTCCGGACCGCTGCATAAATGACCGCATTCAATCCGGGGCAATCGCCGCCACCGGTCAACAAAGCAATTCGCATCGTAAAATCTCCTCGTAATTTTGGCTCGGCCGTTCCAGCCGGACGTGAAATCTGCTGGCGTGCAGTGGGGCCGGAGGCGGGGAGATCAACGGCCTTAACGCCTTAGATAGTGTATCGCGGCCCTGTCAATGGAATTGTGATTGAGGTTACAGGTTTCAGGGGTCAGTTCGAGTGCGAGCGTGAGCGCGAGTGTGGATGCACGTTCCCGGCGCACTCACACTGCAAACTCCTATCTGGTCCCTGCTCCCTATCCCGCCCAGAAAGTGCTTCAATAGGGTATGCCTGAAAACGGCGCTCCGTTTCTGCTCGCGTTCATCGGACTGGTCGTCATCGTGCTGCTGGTGTTGTTGCAGCTGACGCGACTGGGATATCTGATTCGCGCCACGATTCCGGATCGGCCGCGGCAGCGCATGTTCATTGCCTCGGTTTCGTTCCTGATTACGTTTGCGGGCGTGCGGCTGCTGGTGCACCGGATCGCGAGCCACGAGGGGCGTATGCAGTGGGTGACAGTGCGCGGGATGCACATTCACCACTTGGTGTGGGGCATTCTGATCCTGCTCTTTGTCGGCTACGGATGGCTGCTCGACCTGGGATGGTCGAATTCGCCGGAGTCTATTTTCTTTGGGCGCCTGATGGCAGTATTTTACGGCGTGGGCGCGGCATTGACGCTGGACGAGTTTGCGCTCTGGCTGAGCCTGTCGCCTGACGCGTACTGGACACGCGAAGGCCGGCTGAGCATCGATGCCGTGATCATCTTCGGTTCCACACTGGCGGCGGGGATGTGGGGCGCGCCGTTTTTCCGCGCCATCCAGAGGATGTGCGGCGCAGGAGCGACAGGTAAAGGCGTCGGCCAGATCAGCTCGCCGCCCCGCCGTGGGCGGTTGCTTCGTCGGCGTAAAGTTCGGCGATCACCGCCGCATATCGCGCAATAAGAACGCGGCGCTTGATCTTCATCGACGGCGTGAGCTCGCCTGTATCCTGGGTCCACTCGTCCGCCAGGATGCGGAAACGTTTAATGGTTTCAAAATTAGCCAGAGTTCCGTTCACTTCGCGGATCGTTTCGGCATAGACCTCAACAACGCGCGGATCGGCGACGAGCGCTGCGCGTGAATCGGCGGAGACGCCGCGTTGTTTTGCCCATTCTTCGAGAGCGGCAAAGTTCGGCGCGATAAGTGCGGAGATGAACTTGTGGCGGTCGCCGACCAGCGCGGCATTGGCAACTAGCAAATGGTTCTTCAACTTGTTTTCGATGGGTTGAGGCGCGACCATTTTGCCGCCGGAGGTTTTGAGGAGCTCCTTCTTGCGATCGGTGATGTAGAGAAAACCATCGGCATCGAGATGGCCGATGTCGCCGGTATGGAACCATCCATGGCCGTCGAAGCACTCGGCCGTGGCAGACGGCTTGTGCCAGTACCCGCCGAAAACCGATGGGCCGCGGACCAGCAGCTCGCCATCTTCTGCGAGTTTGAGTTCGACGTTGGCGATGGGCATGCCGGCCGCGCCCATGCGATGCCGGATGGGCGTATTGAGCGCAATGACGGGTGAGGTTTCTGTGAGGCCGTAACCCTCCCACAACGCAATGCCTGCCGACGCGAACCAGCGCGCAGTATCGATCCCCAGCGGCGCACCGCCAGAGATGAAGATGCGCACGCGGCCCCCAAACGCTTCGCGCACTTTGGAGTAGACCAGCTTGTTGGCCAGCTTCCAAAGCAGAGAGTTGGGCTGGCGGCCGTCGTAGACGACATCGGCAAAGCGCGAGCCGTGATGCACTGCCCATGCGAGAAGACGCTTCTTGATGGGCGACTGCGCCGCGCGGCGCTCAACTTCCTGGTGAATCTTCTCGAAGACGCGTGGCACGCCGACAATGACCGTGGGCTGAATATCGCGCATGGCCTGCGGCAGCTTGTCGAATTGCGAACAGTACGCCACTTGCGCGCCGTAGTTGTACATCACGTAATCGAGAACGCGGGCCGTGACGTGCGAGAGCGGCAGGAAAGAGATGCAGGCGTCGGTGGAGTCGAAGTGGAAGTCGGCCGGAGCGAAGTTCTGATTGGCCGCGATGTTGCCGTGGGTAAGGGCCACGCCTTTGGGCTCGCCTGTGGTGCCGGATGTGTAGATCAGCGTAGCCAGATCGTGCGCCTCAACGGAGTGCGCAAGTGCATCGAAGACGGGATCGCGCTGAGGACCGAGAGCATCGGCATTGCCGAGCAGCGCGCTCATGGCGATGGCGCCTTCCGGAGCTGGAGCATCCATCATGACGATGCGCTCCAGTTGGGTCTGGTCGCGCACGGAGAGGAGCTTGTCGAATTGCAGACGCGTGGAGACGACGGCGATGCGGCAGCCGGCATCGCGAATCTGCTCGGCGATTTGCTCGCCGGTGAGCGTGGGATAGAGAGGCACATCGGCCGCGCCAATGGCCAGCGTGGCAAAATCCGCGATCAACCACTCCCAGCGATTTTCGCTGATGAGTGCGATGCGGTCGCCCTTTTTCGCGCCGAACTGGAGAAAGGCGGTGGCCAGCGCGCGGACGCGCTGGTAGATCTGATCGGAAGAGAGCGGATGCCACTGATTGAACTCGTCCTGCCAAAGAACCGCGCGCGGATTAGCGGCCGAGGCCACGCGGAAGAACAGGTCATTGAGCGTCGTGATCTGAGGGACAGGCATTATTCTCTTCGGGAACGGATCATCCTAACATGCGGACCATGCGAGTGTACCATTTGAACTCTGCGCTTTAAGTTATAGACTGCAAGCAGCGGCGCTTTTATCTTCCCTCAGAACGGAGCCCCTTTCTCCATTCAAGATGGCTGAATTAGAACCTATATTTCTTGCAAGCGAGCCGGACCCAAGCGTGCTGGAGAAGCTTGCAGTAACGGAGCAACTTGCGCTGGAAACGGTGATCGCTCTTGCGATTCTGAATCTCGCCTGCTCCTTTCTGCCGCTGGCTCAGCGGCTGGAGACTACAAACTGGCGATTGATGAGCGGCGAAGCAGTGCTGTTCGCGCTGATGAGCGCGCTGAGTTTGCTGTTGCTGGAACCACGCCGCTCGCAGCGGAGGCAATTTGCAAGCGAGGCACTGGCAGCGGCGGTGCTGCTGCTGAGCGGAATCATTGTTGCCGGCCGCGTACTGCATTCCGCGCCTGGAGCAATCGCACCGGTTTCTTCCCTTGCGCAATCGTATTGGATTTTGAGTACCCACATTTCCCTGTCAGCCGCTGGCGGCTTTGCGCTTCTCGGGCTGTCGATGCTGTCTCTCCGCGCGCGCAGCCGCGCCGCGGTTCTTGCTGCCGATCTTTCGACCTGCTGCCTGGTGTTCGCAGTGCTGGTGTGCGCGGCGGAGCAGATCAGCGACATGTCGCACATCTTCGGCCCCGCGGCAGACACGGGCCGTTCGCTCCAGACCACGGTTTGCCTTCTCCTGCTCACCAGCGTGACGTTTTTTCATCGCGCCCGCAAAGGCATTCTCTCGATTTTTGTGGGATGCGGAACCGGCAGCAAGCTGGCGCGGGCAATGTCGCCGATTCTGCTGATGCTCCCTTATCTACGGGAATGGGGCCGTGCTCACCTGATCGGCGGCAGAAGGATGCCGCCTCCGTACACAACTGCGATTCTGGCCACGATGGTCGTGATCGTATCGACTGCCCTGTTGCTGTATCTCGCGCGCCGCATCAACGGAATGGAAGTGGAGATTCACTCTCTCTCGCTGCGTGACGAGTTGACGGGACTTTACAACCTGAGAGGCTTTCGCCTGCTGGCCGAACAGGGACTGCGGAGAGCGAATCGATCGAGTCATCCGTTCTCGGTCCTGTTCGTCGATCTGGACGACCTGAAACAAGTCAACGATCAGTTCGGACATTTTGTGGGTTCCCAGTGCCTGGTGGAAACCGCGGAGATTCTGCGCACAGTGTTTCGCGAAGCGGATGTGCTGGGGCGGATAGGCGGGGATGAATTTGCCGTGGCGGGCGAGTTTACCGAGCCGGGAATGGTTGCGGCGGTGGAGCGACTGGGGGAGATCGTCGCTGGACGGAACACGGAACCTGATCGACCGATCCAACTCAGCCTGAGTTTCGGAACCGTGACTTCAAAAACGGGGTCGCACGAAACGCTCGATGCCCTGCTGAAGAGTGCCGACCACGCGATGTACGAGCAAAAACGCCGCAAAAAGGGCCTGGTTGGGGAGATTGTGCAGTCGTAACACGGTTGAGATGAGGAGCCCGGCGGGCGCCGGACCCCTCACCATGTTTTACGGCAAGGCGTAGACGCTTTTGAGAACCTTGTCGGCCAGGGCCTGCGGAAGCGGCGCATACGAGAGGCTAGATGCTTCGCTTTCACCAGACGTGATGATCCAGTTCAGCATGTCCTTGATGACCTTTTCCTTGCTCATGTCGGTGGGATGCGTGGGAATCAGCAGGTAGGTAAAGCTGGAGATGGGATAGGCGTTGGGACCGGGAGCGTCGGTGATGGAGACGCGGTAGTCGGCGGGTATTTTGGCCGTGGCCGCGGCATCGGTAACGCCCTCGATCGATCCCTTCACCCAGTTTCCGGCCTTGTTCCTGATGGACCCGAAGTTGATGTGATTCTGCAGGGCGTAGATGAGTTCGACGTAGCCGATTGAGCCCGGGAACTGGCGAACTTGCGAGGCAACGCCCTCATTGTGGCTGCCGCCAACGCCGGTGGGCCAGTTGACTGCAGTGCCCGATCCGGGACCGTTCTTCCAATCGTTGCTCACCTTGCTCAGATAGTCGGTCCAAATAAATGTGGTTCCGCTGCCATCCGAACGATGCACGATGATGATTCTGTCGCCGGGCAGATGGACGCCGGGGTTGTCTTTGGCGATGCGGGGGTCATTCCACGTGATGATCTTGGCGAGATAGATGTCGGCCAGCACGTCGGGGCTGAAACGAAGATCGGAGACGCCGGGCACATTGAAGATGGGCACGACCGCGCCCAACACGGTAGGGATGTGGATGAGCTTGACCTTGGAGGCGGCCAGCGCCGGGTCGGCCATGGGCATATCAGAGGCACCAAAATCCACGATGCCGCTTGTTACCTGCTGGATTCCGCCGCCGGACCCGATCTGCTGATAGTTAATCTGCACGCCGGGATGCGCGGCGCTGTATTGGGTGAACCACTTGGAATAGATCGGGCCAGGAAAGGTTGCGCCTGCCCCGGTGACCTTCTGGGCCTGAGCCATGCTCAGCGCCACGACGAACAATAGAACGGCAAGTAGCGTCTTTTTCACAATTTGCTCCCGTGCAGTTTGCCTGCCGCAAATCATTGTCTACGTGGATTGTTAAGGGCAGTTGAATAGAAAGATTATTCCTGAGCCGGGCTGTGGGAAGCCGGACCGGGGACTGGCCGCGGCCTTGGGACTACACTGGTGCGGCGAACGGTTTCGTTACCGGAATTCAAGCAGATTCGCGGGGAGGGCGCATCGATGGTCGTAGGAAAAATGTCGCGGAGGGATTGGATAGTGGGCGCCGCAGGAGCTGCGCTTGCGGTCGGATTGCCTATGCGCGGGGTGACTGCGGCGTGGACACAAGAGCAGCACCCGGCGGGAACGAACCAGCCGCCTAATGTGGGAGCGGGGCGCGCGGCGTGGATGCAGAATCCGCGTTATGCGTGGGGCGTGATGACGCATTATCTGGCCGACTGGCAGGCGCGCGTGAACAAGCTGCAAATGACCATCGAGCAGTGGAACAAGATGGTGGATGGATTCGACGTGGAGGGCATGGCGAAGCGACTGGATCAGGTGGGCGCTGGACATTACCAGCTCAGCATCGGACAGAATTCCGGCTACTATCTTTCGCCGAATGCGGTCTACGACAAAATTGTGGGCATTGCGCCGAGCAAGTGCTCGCGCCGAGACCTGGTGGCGGATTTCTACGAGCCGCTGCACAAACGGGACATCAAGCTGATGGTGTATTTGCCTTCAGGCGCGCCGGGAGGAGATCGCGTAGCGCGCGAGGCGCTGGAATGGGTGAATGGACCCTACGCGAACAAGAATTTCCAACGCAAATGGGAACAGGTGATTGCCGAATGGTCCGGAGCGTGGGGGACGAAGGTGGTGGGATGGTGGTTCGACGGCTGCTACTATCCCAACTCGATGTACCGCTCGGCAGAGGCGCCGAATTTTGCCAGCTTTGCGGCTGCGGCACGCGCGGGTAATCCTGACTCGGCGGTGGCATTCAATCCGGGGGTGATCTACCGCTTGATTTCCGTGAGCCCGGACGAAGATTTCACGGCGGGCGAAATCGACAAGCCGGATCAAGCGACAGTGCGACGGAGCGGCGATGGGCGCATCGACGGAACGCAACTGCACATGCTGAGTTTCCTGGGCGAGACGTGGGGTATGGGCGCGCCGCGGTTCACGGCGGATCAAGTGGTTGAGTTCACCAAGAAGATTCGCGACTTTGGCGGGTCGGTGACTTGGGATGTTCCGGTGACGCTCGATGGCACGATCTCGTATCCGTTTCTGGAGCAGTTGGCGGCGCTGGGGAAGGCGTTTCCGAAAACAGTTTCAGCTCCCAGCAGTCAGCCTTGAGCTGCTGGCCGCGCCAAGGTTGCGACAGATTTCGCCGGCGAAGCAAGACGGGGCCGTTCAGACGCCGGTTGCGGCAGGCGTTTGCCGCGCGGGTTGCGAGGCGGTTTGCGGGGCTGGCGCGAGCGGCAGCGTGAAATGAAAGCTGGAGCCGTTGCCGAGCTCGCTTTCAGCCCAGATGCGTCCGCCGTGAGCCAGCACAATGTGCTTGACGATAGCGAGACCGAGGCCGGTGCCACCGGATTCCCGCGAGCGCGCTTTGTCGATGCGGTAGAAGCGCTCGAAGATGCGCTCCAAATGCTCGGAGGCGATGCCGGGGCCGAAGTCCTGAATCGTGAACTCCACCTCTGAGGCGAGCAGACGCGCGGAAGCCTGAATACGCTTGCCGGTCTTGGCGTACTTGAGACCGTTTTCCAGGAGATTGCCGAAGACCTGATGCATAGCGTCGGGATCGGCCATGACCAGCGCGTCGGGCGCGGTGGTGGATTGAATCTTCACGCCTGAGTCGACAAATTTGCCGCCGATGGAATCGATGGCGTCGCGCAACAGCACGCTGGCGCGGACAGGCTGGAGATTGACTTTGTAGTCGGGGCTTTCGACGCTGGCCAGTGCGAGCAGATCCTCAGTAAGTCGGTTCATGCGGCTGGCGTTCTTGAGGATGACGCCGAGGAATTCGAGCGTGGTCTCCGGGCTGGGGTTGGGGTCTTCAATGAGGGTTTCCACGTAGCCCTGAATAGATGTGAGCGGCGTGCGCAATTCGTGGCTGACGTTGGCGACAAACTCGCGGCGAGATTTTTGCGCGTTCTCGATGCTGGTGACGTCATGGAGCACCACCAGCGCGCCCCCCGCCGGCAACGGCGCGGCGTTGACTTCAAAAACGCGGCCGGGAGAAAGCAGGCTGGCGCGACCCACGCAGAGCTCGTTGCGCTCGAGAGCTCCGCGCACACAAGCCAGCAACTCGGGGTCGCGGACAGAATGGACGAGGGGCCGGCCGGGAATGAGCTGCGATCCGGCGATGCGCTGCATGATGGCATTGGACCAGCGCACAAAACCGGTGGACGTGATAGCAACGACGCCCTCCTGCATGGAGTCGAGCATGACGGCGAGCTCAGCGCGGCCACTTGCAAGCTCAGCGAAGTCCCGGCCCACGCGCTCGGCGGTTTGATTCAGAGCAGCTTCAACGGCGGAGACTTCGTCTTCGCCCTGGGTTTCGATACGGGCATCGAGATCGCCGTCGGCGATGCGGCTAGCGAAGGTGACAACGCTGCGCAGACGCGCGGAGATGCGGCCGGAGACCCAGACAGCCAGAGGCAACGCGACAACCAGCGCGATAAGTGCGAACCAGAGTGCATCGCCGCCGAGCACGCTGAGGGCGGCCTCGGGCGAGCGCTCCCAAATGCGGCGAATGGCCAGCTCCACCACCAGCATCTGGACGGCGAGCAGGAGGAGAAATACTCCGAGCAGCTTGGTGAAGACGTTGGAGTTCATGAAAAGGCAGCTTCTAGCTGTTAGCTGCTAGGATTACTCGCCCTTGGGCAGTTCAAAGCGATAGCCGGCGCCGCGCACGGTTTTAAGGTAGCGCGGATTCTCCGGGTCGATCTCGATTTTCTCACGGATGCGGCGCACATAGACATCGACGGAGCGAGGCGTGACGAAGCGAGCATCGCCCCAAACCGCGTCGAGTAGGTGGTCGCGGCTGAAGACGCGGCCGGGATGGCGCGCGAGATAGTCGAGCAGCCGGAATTCTGTGGCAGTGGTGGTGGTGAGCTCGCCGCGGACCTTCAACTGCATGGCGCTGGCGTCGATGATGACTTCTTCAAAGCTGATGATGGAGGGCGACGTGGGCCGCTCGAAGCGGCGCAGTACGGCTTTGACACGAGCCACCAGTTCGCGCGTGGAAAAGGGCTTGGTGATGTAGTCGTCGGCGCCCAGTTCCAGGCCGAGAACGCGATCGTTTTCACCGGCGCGCGCGGTGAGAAAGATGATGGGAATCGTGGAAAGGCCGGCGTGATTGCGCAGGCGGCGACAAACGTCGAGGCCATCGCCGCCGGGAACCATGATGTCGAGCAGAAAAAGAGTCGGCGGCTTGCGCTCTGCATCGGGAATGAGATTAGTGGGGGTATGAAACAGGCGTGCTTCAAAACCCGCCGCTTCAAGGTGATGTTGCACCAGCCGCGCGATATCGGCCTCGTCTTCCAAAACGAATACGGATTGGCTCAAACCGTCAGTCCTCGTCCGGCGGCCGGTTGAGTGGTTGAGCAGGTGCGGGCCGCTGGAACCAAGATCAGAGTAATGCACGGAGGCAAAGGGATTGCAAACGTTTGATGAATTTGGAAAAGACAGGGAGCAAGGGAACGAGGGAACAAGGGAGCGAGAATGCCAGGCTCCTCGTGGGCCCTCCTCTCGCAAACAGGCATTCGATGCAGCCGCTTAGCGCTTCTTTGCGCCTTTCGAAGCGGGCTTCTTCGCTGCTGGCTTGGCGGCCTTCTTTGCTGCCGGCTTGGATTTGGGCGCAGGCTTGGAGGCTTTCTTTGGAGCGGGCTTTGCAGGCGCCTTGGCCGGAGTTGGCTTCTTCGCGGCAGGCTTGACGGGCTTTACCGATTTTGCCGCCGGTTTTGCTTTTGCAGCGGGAGCCGGATGGGCCTTTACGGGCGCAGCCTTAACCGGAGCGGGCGCAGCCTTTGCCGGTGCTGCAGCGACGGGCTTCCCTTTTGCCGCAGTTTGCGGAGCCGCTGGTTTGGCGGGCACGGCCGGAGCCGCCGCCTTGCCCGGTCCCTTTTTGCCCGGAGCCGCTGCCTGAGATTTCTTCTTGCCCGCCGGAGCTGCCTGCTTCTCGTCGGCATCTTCCTCGTCTTCGTCGGACTCGGACTCGTCTCCGTCGTCTGCCGTCAAGGCACCCTTGGGCAGAACGCTCAAGTCGAGCTCCTCGTCGTCGCCGGTCGCCTCCAGATCATCGTCTGTCAGCGGGGCGTCTTCGTCTTCCTCATCTCCATCGAAGGCTTGTTCCTTGATCTTCGCCTCGGCACGCTTGGCGCGCGACCTCTTGATGGTGACCTGCGGCGGTGGGGCGGGCGGTGAGTGCGGCTCCAGGTAAGCCCGCATCTCCTCCGGGGTGGTCAGGTGGCCGTCGATCAGTTCAAGAAAGATCTTCTGCACAAGGTCTGCATAGCCGGGCAATTCGGGCGTGATGCGCATCTCCTGCATAAGCAGGTAAGGGATTCGCTGGCGCGCCTCCGGCCAGACCTTGAGGAAGAGATTGAAGCGCTCCTGAACGTTCCTATCCTTGCTGATAAATCCAAGCCAGAGAATCGCTTCTGGGTCATAGCTCATGAAGAGCTTGTAACCTGCCGAGGCCTTGGCATTCTGCTTGGAGAGCAGCACTTTGGCAAAACCGTTGGCCAGGGAATCGAGATGATTCCACTCCTCCACGAAGCCGGGACGCAGCATCGTCTTCTTGAGCGCCGACAGATCCTTCGACGGCAGCTTGGCGGTGAGCAACTGCATCTGGCCCGCGGACATATCGGGATGAACACCCTGCACGAGTAACTGAACCGCCAGATCGTGGAGCGCCGTCAGCTTGGCTTCATCGGCCTTGGCCGGGGTCCAAGCTGGGAACAGGGCCTTCATCCAGCCTTCGGCCTCGAGGGCGCGGAGCACTTTGAGCCCGTCCTCCTCGTGGCCAATCTGTTCCAGTTCCTCGCTCCGCGCGTGGGAGGAAAGAAACTCGATGACGCCTTCGTTTTTGGCGTTTTCGTAGCGGGTCTGGGTTCTGGGATCCATCTCCCAGCCGAGACGGGCGCGGTAGCGGGTGGCGCGGATCATCAGCGAGGGTTCTTCCAGGAACCCGTAGTTCGAAACCAGGCGGAGCGTCCGAGCCTCGATGTCGGCAGCTCCATTCAGCGGATCCATCAAGAGGCCGTAGGAGCCCTCATTGAGGGAGATGGCCATGGAGTTGACTGTAAAGTCGCGACGGCGCAGATCCTCCTGGATGGAGGCAGGTTGATAGACCGGCTTGCCTGGTTTGGGGTACTCGACGCGATGGGTACTGACGACATTGACGCGAACGGTGCCGGGGAAACACAGGTAGAGGCTGCGGGAGGGCTCATCTTCGCCCCATAGCTTACCGCCGAGCTTCTCTAATGGTTTCTTTAGCTTAAGAGCATTTCCATGAACTGCTACTTCCAGTTCGCGAACTGCGTGGCCGCTGGTGAGGTCGCGGACGGCGTCTCCGGTGAGGAAAAGGATGCTGCCGGCATCGCGTGCCACGGTGCGCAACTGCGCGAGCGCGTGACGTTGGTCAGCAGAAAGCCGGTTTTCCAGGAGGTAGATGTAGTCGGGCATGCGTGCTCCTGTATCTGCCATCCTCAACTTCAGCCAAGTATCTGATGTTGTTGCCCTTACAGGGAGAATATTGGAAGCTGGCAAACAAAAACATTAACACAAGTTGAGCAGAATGACCAGTTTTGCTCGACGGTCAGAGCAAGTGTCAGATGCGATTGGACTTCGGCGCGATTCCCAGATGCCTTCTCGGGGGCAGTTTGGCTCCGAGGAGCCAGAAAGAGCAATAGAGGTGGCCGCCGTGGCAGGCTTGACCGTGCGACAATCCAGAGCGATGGCTTCGGCGCGCAAATCCGTCATTGTGCGTAAGTTCTCCCGCGATTGGTGCGCCGGATACGCGGGCGCCGAATTTGGCCAGCAGAAGGCGGAACTGGAGTTCCTGGACCAGACGGGCAAAGTGATCCGGATCGGCTGGGAGCAGGTGAAGTGGATCTGCTATGTGCGGGACTTCCCTGCCGGGTCCGCGGACCAGGCAAACCCTGAGCGGCTTGTGCGCAAGCGATTTTCCCTGCGGCCGCGCACCGCAGGACTCTGGCTGCGCCTTATTCTGAGCGACGGCGACGAGTTGGAGGGCCTGGCTGCGAACGACCGCTCCCTGGTGGATGGCGCCGGACTCCTGCTGACTCCGCCCGATACGCGCTCGAATACCCAGCGGATCTACGTGCCAAGGCAGTCCATACAGGCGCTCGAGGTGGTGAGTTTGATCGGAGCCGCGGGGCGGAAACGGGCTGAGGCGCCGAAGTCGGGCGAGGAGCAGCCTGGGTTGTTTGGCACCGAGGGTGAGACGGACTGAAAGCCGCGATCTTTTACGATGCCTTACGTCACGAGTAAACTCGTGCCCTTTCAAGACTGGACCTCCATTGCCGCCCGTTGGCCGCGCCGCCGTGGGGATGCGCTTTGAGAGGGCAGGTCCTCAGCCGCGCCGCTGCGAGGTTTCGCTTTGAAAGGGCACGGCTTCAGCCATGCCGTTATTAGGCTCCCAAAACTCCGGGGGCTTCAGCCCCTGAGGGACGAGATCCAGCTTCCAACCTGGAAATGCTGAAGAGTAGCGGTACGCAAGTGCCGTTTCGCAAAGGCGCTTCTTTACTTGATTCAGATGGATATAGTGCCGATGTTTTTCGTAATCCTCCACGTCGCGAATCCGATGATCTGCAAATCCGCGTCGCCAAATTTCCGCATTCGATCCGAGTTCCTTCTTTACCCGATATGAGAAACCGCCTTTGATGAGTTGGACAGAACGTTCCAGCGCGATCGTGGGAGTGATCAGCAGATGAAAATGATCTGGCATTAGGACAAACTCGTGAAGTAGATACGCTTCGCTCCGATGCGCCAAGAGGTTTTTGAAAAACAGCCTTGCCCACGCCTCTTTCCGAAAGAGGGCGCGCCGTTCCGATGTATCGGATGTGACGAAATACGTCTGCGAATTATTCGTTGCATGCTCGCGTATGGGTTTCAATAGCTTCCCTCAGGGCCTAAAGGCCGCATTGATTTTTGCCCATCTTGCGGCACGAGTAAACTCGTGCCCTTTCAAAACTGCGACCCAAGTCTATGACTCTTGAAAAGATTTTCAGGCGCTCAGCAATGTTGCGATGAGCCGAGCATCGAGCAGGCTTTTGTAGTAGTTGACGGTCATGCCCACGACGCGCGATTCCACGTAATGCTCCAAAATCCACGCGCGCGCTGAACGCCCCATGCGCTGGCGGCGTCTGGGATCGCGAATGAGTTTTATCACCGCCTCATAAATCGCCTCTGGATACCCCGGTGGAATGATCAGTCCGGTGATTTCAGGAAGAACGGAGTCGCGCGCGCCGGTGCTTTCCGTGGTGACGACGGGGATCCCCGTAGATGCCGCTTCCAGCACAACGTTCGGGAAACCCTCGCGCCAGGTAGGGAGAACCAGAAGATCCATGGCGCGGTAATACGGCGCCGTGTCGGGGACAAATCCCGTGCAGTAAATGTTGGGATGATGCAGAATGCGCGCCCTGAGGCCGGGATCGAGCGCATCTTCAGCGACATCGAACCAACCCACCAACAGCAGGCGCGTGGAGGGTTCGGCACAAAGAATCAGGTCGAAGGCTTCACAGAGTTCTGGCAGCCCTTTGTCACGTGTCAGGCGGCCCGCAAAGCCAACGACCGGCACGCTGCGCGGAATGCCCAGCCGCTCCCGGATCGGACTTGGCCCGGGAGAAAAGCGATTGATATCGACGCCGTTGCTGCTGCCCTCGCCTAACAAATGGAGTTTGCTCAAGGGAGCCACGCGCAACGCGAGGGTTTCAGCTCGCAGGCTTTCGCTGTTGCACAGCACCACGTGCGCGCAGCGCGCAGCCATGCGTTCCGTGGCCAGCAGAATGCGGCGCTTGAGTCCCGATGTGGTTTCGAGCTTGAGCCCGCGTAACATATACACGCGCCGGGGAACGCCACGCAGCCAGGCGGCAAGAGTACCCAACAGGCCGGCTTTCGGAGTGCTGAACTCGACAAGATCGGGCCGGCATTTTCCAATGAGCTGCCAAAGCCGGTAAAGAGAAACCAGATCGGCGAAGGGTGCGATGCCGCGCTGCATGGGGAGCGCAATCCGCTCTACCTCTTCTCGCGCGGCGGTGATATCGAGCAAGGGCCCCGGACTGGAAAGCAACAGAACTCGGAATCCGGCTTTGCGCAAGGCTCGCAGGCGCGCACCGAGCACAAGGCAGGTCTGCGCGTGCGTGACGCCAACGACGATGGTAGGCGGCTGGTTCCCGCGCGGCACAGAAATGCAAAGATCAAATGGCGCGGCATCTGCCATAAAAGGCCTGAGCCGGAAAGATTTCCCCAAGGAATGGAGGCCGGCGCGCAGATTTTGGGAGGAAAAGTTGCAAGTGTAGCGGTTTGGGACATTGATAAGGCTTACCTAAGAAAGATTCAGTGATTGCGAACACATGGCTTGATGCGGGTGCTGGGGGACAATTGCTTTCCTTTCGGGAAACCTATGGAGCAACGCACAAGAATTCTCCTGCTGACTCCTCGAATCGGCGGTGGCGGTGCGCAACGTGTGATGGCACTTGTGGCGCGCGGGCTGTCGCGGGAACGGTTCGAGGTTCATTTGGGGCTGGTGCGAGCCAAGGATGCCGGCGCCGACGCAATGTCGTCCTGGGTGACGGTCCATGCGCTGGGAGCTAAACGAGCGCGCGCCGCAATGCTTCCCCTGCTGCTGCTGGTGTGGCGGCTGCGGCCCAAGGTGATTCTGTCGGGAGCGGCGGAGATCAGTTTTTTGGCACTCCTTCTGTGGCCGTTTTTCCCGCCGGGGACGCGCGTGTTGGTGCGGCAGAACGGGACCGTCTCTGCCGCGCTGGCTCATGGTGGCGTGCCACGATACACGCGCTTGCTTTACCGTCTGCTTTACCGGCGAGCCGATTGCGTCATCTGCCAGTCACGCGCCATGGCCGAGGATCTGGCGCGCGAGACGGGCGTTGGGAGTAAGCAGATTGTGGTGCTGCCGAATCCCGTCGATCTCGAAGGAATTCTGGCGGCACGCGACGCTCCGTCGGCGTGGAGCGGCCCTGGCCCGCACCTGCTCGCCGTGGGAAGATTGTCGCGGGAAAAAGGCTTCGACCTGCTGATTGAGGCGCTGGCATCCCTGCGACGGCGACTTCCTGAGGCCGACTTGATTCTGGTGGGATCGGGCCGCGAGGAAGTGGCGCTCAAAGCGCTTTGCCGTTCGCTGAAAATGGAGACCGCGGTTCGCTTTGAGGAGCAGGCGAAGACTCCTTATGCGTTCTTCCAGGGAGCGACGCTTTTCGTACTGCCATCGCGCTATGAAGGCATGCCCAACGCGTTGCTGGAGGCGGCAGCGGCCAGTCTGCCTCTCGTGGCGACACCAGCGTCAGGCGGGGTGGTGGACCTGCTCAATGGCCGGCCGGGCGCGTGGTTAGCGACGGAGGTTTCTGTGAGCGCCCTCACAGTAGCCTTAGAGTTGGCGCTTGGAAGTCTCCATCAGGGAGACCGCTTCCGCCACGGATTCTTCCCTTCGACGGTTTAAACAGGATCACAAGCAGCCTGGAATGCGCGGTTCGGTACACCACCGAGGCTAGTTGAGCGGGATGGTCCAAAGTCAGAAATCGCCTATTTTCCCGAGTGCATTTTATCTCTTGACATTTTTTCGAGACAGATGTTTCCTTACAGTACAGTTTTCAACCCCAAGTGAAGGACCTGCTACCAAGGTCACTCCTGTGTTGCTGACAGGGGGTTGGCTTCGACGGCGAAGGATTGGGCATGCCGGGCCACTGTTATACCGGCTTCATTCTTATAGAGCATTGCCTCCCGTTGTCGAACCGGTCTCCAGCGAAATCTCTCACGGTGTACGTCCGTCTCAGCGCCAAGGTCGCGCCGTTCGTCGAAACGAGCGCGCTTCTGCCGGCGTAGCTCCCGGGCAAATTCATCGTGAAGCCGTCCACCTCGTCGCCTGCGCCGGTTCCAATTCGCGTCGCACAAACGAGGTCGCCGGAGGGCCTATGCTTCGTGATGTCTTGCGCTTTGCGCTTTCTTTCTTGCTGGTTGCCTTATCGATCCCGTTGCTTGCGGTTTCGTTTTTGATCGCTGCCCTGTGCGCGGGGGCGGTCGCCGTTCTTCCGGGATTCCCTAAACGTAACCGAGGGGACGCGATTGCCCTGCAAAAACTGCGGGCGGTCGATGAGTTCGGTTTTGAAGAGGCTGTGAAGGCGTACGAGGATTTGATCGGCGCGTATGTGTGGAGGCAGCCATGAGCCACGCAGCGATGACGATTCCCGGCCTTGACCGCGTGGGCGGCGCCGAACAGCAGGCCATCTTGCTGGCCAAAGGGTTGCGACGGCGTGGCTGGCGCGTGAGCATGGTGGCGCTTTCGGGTTCAGGCGGCACTGCGGCAGCGGAGCTCGAAGACGCGGGAGTTCGGTTTCTGAGCCTCGAGATGCGCAAAGGGCTCGCCGACCCGCGAGGATGGATTCGCTTTCAGCGTTGGCTATGGCGCGAACAACCGGACGTGTTGCATGCGCACTTGCCACATGCTGCATGGCTGAGTCGCTGGTCGCGGCTAGCGGCGCCGGTTCCGCTGGTGTTGGACACGTTGCACAGCTCATCAACGGGCACAGTGGGACGGCATTTCGGCTATGCCTGCAGCCGGTGGCTGGCCGATCACGTGACGGCCGTGAGCGAGGCGGTGGCCGCGTCGCATCTGGCCGCCGGGATGGTGAGCGAACACAATCTCTCGGTGATTTGGAACGGTATTGACGTGGAGCGCTGGCAGCCTGATGCACGGGCACGATCGGAGGCGCGAGAGGCGCTTGGGATCGGAGATGATTTCTTGTGGCTGGCAGTGGGCCGCCTGGAAACGGTGAAGGATTTTCCCAGCCTGATGCTGGCGATGGCGCGCACACCGGCGAGGGCGCGGTTACTGGTTTTGGGTGCGGGAACGCGGGAGAGCGAGCTGAAGAACATGGCCGCAGGACTGGATCTCGGCCAGCGCGTGCGCTTTGCGGGCTTCGAGCCAAATGTGGCGCGCTGGATGCAGGCCGCCGACGGAATTGTACTTTCGTCGCGCTATGAAGGGTTGCCGATGGCCCTGCTGGAGGCCGGAGCGTGCGGGCTGCCCGCGGTCGCTACCGATGTACCCGGAACGCGCGAGGTGATTGTGGATGGGGATACGGGCTGGCTTACGTCCGCGGGCGATCCGGAACGGCTGGCGACAACGATGCGCTGGTTGATGCACACTCCGCCCAGGCTGCGGCGGGCGATGGGTATGCGGGCACGACAGCGCGTCGTAGAGCGCTACAGCCTGGAAGCTGTACTGGACCGCTGGGAGCGGCTTTATTCGAAGTTGTTGGAGCGGAAGATCGCCGCGCGGCATAATCGCCTGCCGGCATGGGAGATTTTGAGACGCCGCAGCGCACATTCAGCCTGAATGCGCGCGGTGAGGGTCAAGGTGGCAGGCTGAGTCTCGGAGAGGACACGATCGACGGAGGTGAACTGCGCTGCGTGAAGGCCGAGAAAGCTGCGGAAGGCTGCGATCTCGGCTTCATGGGCGGTGTTGGGGTGGATGCAGATGGTCCAAAGGCCGCGGTCTTTCTTGACCGGGGCCCAGAGCTGCTGCGGAATCCAGGTCAATCCGCCGCGATGGAACGGCCCACGCGTAAAACCATCGGATAAAACGAAGATTCCCTCCTCGCGCAAAGCTGCGAGCGTGTTGGCATCGAAGCCGTGGCGCGGAGCAACCCATAATTTTGGATCGAGGCCGTGGCCGCGCAGGATGCGCATGCCTTCGCCGATCCACGTCCGCTGCATTGCGGCGGGTACGCCGGCAAATTCCGAGACGCGATGCAGATCGACCAGGCTGCGGCCGCGGCTTGCGCACAAATGACGGTAGCCGTGGAGACCAATCGCCGCACCGGCGGCTTCGAGTGCACGCATGCGGTCCCAGAAGGCTGGTTCGGGCGGAGAGGCCTGCAATTCCGGATCCTGATTGTCGGGAACGACGGCCAGGATCGGCTGCAGTCGGAACTCCTCGATCAATGATTGCATCCGCTGCCAGCGCTCGGCACAGACGGTGGGGCATAGATCGTCGATGCGGAGCAGATATTGCGCGGCAGAAGAAATCATGCGGCTGCCTCCTGCGCGGAGGCGCGCGCCAGCAGCTTCCGGCTCCAGTACCAGAGATAGAAGAACGTGCTCACGGTCCAGAGCGAAGTCGCAAGGGCGATTCCGGCTACGCCGAACCAGTGCATGAGGACGAGATTGAGCACAATATCGAGGCCGAGATTGAGGATGCCGCAGTAGAGAACCAGATCGGTGCGGCGCATGGCGACGATAAAGCGGTAGTAGACGCGGCTGGTGACATAGAACGGAATCTGAATGGCGTACATGGCAAGCACGGAGGCCACGACGGCAGTGTCGTGCGGACCGAAGTGGCCGTGCTCGTAGGCGATGCGGACCAGCGGCCGTGCGCAGGCGATGAGAAGGACCGCGATGGGGATGGAGACCAGCGCGGTAAGCCGGACCCAGGTGCGGAGGGTGTGGCGGCATCCGGCCCAGTCGCGGTGCGCGATCATGCGCGAGAAGTAGGGCACGATGGCGGTGGAAACCGCGCCGGCCAGCAGCGTGAGCACCACGCTGACGAAGCGATTGGCATAGACCAGAGCGGAGACGCTGCCCGCGGGCAGCATGGCGGCCATCGACTGATCGACCAGCAGGCCGCCCGAGGCGACCACGCTGCTGAGCAGCACGGGGCCGTATTGGCCGGCGACCTCGCGCGTGGCCTCGGTCATGCCGTGCCAGCGCAGGCGGAAGCGATAGCCGTGGGCTTCCATCATCCACGCGACGATGATGACGTGCAGCAGCGACCCGGCCAGCGTGGCATAGACCATGGCCCAGATGCCGAAACGGCTGCCGAGGAACAACGCGCCGACGAGCGACGGAGATGGAGATGACTGCCGGCGCGAGAGCGCGGGAGGGCGAAGCGGTCGAGCGTGTTGAGAACCGCGGTGCAGTTGGTGGCGATGCCGGTGAGCAGGACGATGGGCAAGAGGCCGTAGAAGAGGCGGATGGAGAGCGCGAGCTTGGCGGGCGGAGAATTGGAGGCGATCAGCGGAAAGAAGCCGTGCGCGAGCAAGCGCCATGAAGGCGGAAGTCAGCGCCGAGAAGCAGGCACATCCACAGCATCGAACTCGAGAGCAGTTGCTGGGCGCGATCGCGGCCCTCCTGTTCCCTCACCCGGACCAGCGTGGGCACGAGCGCCTGGTTCATGGATTCGGAGATCAGGTTGACCAGCAGGCTGGGAATGAGC
Source organism: uncultured Acidobacteriota bacterium (assembly GCA_963713675.1). Classification (GTDB taxonomy): domain Bacteria; phylum Acidobacteriota; class Terriglobia; order Terriglobales; family Acidobacteriaceae; genus Telmatobacter. Next base: position 582,106 of record CAVQMV010000029.1, on the reverse strand, counting down.
GCTGCGGCGAGAAAGGCGTCCATGGCATCGGAGCGGCCATAGACGGAGGCGACGGCGATCTCCTTGGCGGTGGCGATGAGCTTGACGAGGATTCCCGCTGCGCCAACCGAGATGACGGCGCGCAGGATGCTGCGATTGCACGGTGGAGAATCGGGTGGGCGCGGCGATGGGCGTGGCGTGACGGCATGGCGCAACTTTCAGGAACTCGGCTGCGCCGCCAATGGAGGCGCGGGAGCGGCGATCGGGCGCGAAGGTGCAGGACCGCGAAAGCAGGCGGCCAGACCGCGAGAGTCCTCCTCGGAGCAGCCGCCCGGCGACAAGCGATGATGCCGAAAAGCAGCCATGTGGTGCGGTTCTCCTCGACCGTGGCGACGAGCGAGGTGACGGCCCAGACCAGCAGGCATGTGACGAGCGCGAGGCGCAGCGCGCCGCTGGTGTGGAGCGTCGCACGCACAGCCAGGACAAGAAGCAGCGACGCAAGAAGCAACGCGCAGAGTCCTCCGCCGACCAGCAATGGACAGCACGGTGTTGTGCGCGGTGTCGATGGGCGAGAGGTGCGCTGCGACGACAAAGGATCCGGCGCCGGTGCCGAAGAGCGGCGCGTGGACGAAGGCGCGCCAGCCGGCGGACCAGATGTTGAGGCGCTGGTTCAAGTCGCCGCTGCGCAACTGCTCGGGGATGGTCGCGAGACGGTCGATGGTGCCGCGGGGAACGATGAACCAGAGGGCGGCGAGAAAAGGCGGCAGAGCAAAGAGCGGCGGCAACGACGCGGCGGCATGACCGCGAGCAAGAAGAATGACAGCAGCCGGCAAGAGCCACGAGGCGGCAAGAAATCCGCCGCGCGAGGCTGTCAGCAGAACGGCGACGAGGCCGAGCGGCAGAAAGCCGAAGGCCATGAGGCGCAGCGGCCAACGGCGCTCGCAATGCACGAGAGAGTGCGGCCAGCGGAAAGCCGAGATCGAGAAAGCGGGCCACTTCGTTGGGGTCCTGGCCGTAGGCGGCAAAGCGGATCTGGCCGGCGGCGATGGCCTCAGGCGAGCTGAAAGGCGAGCGAGGGTGAGCACGGCCAGCACCCACGAGCCGGCGACGGTGGCGCGCAAGAGGTTGCGCAGATCGGCGGGAGTCTCGGCAAACTCCCACACCAGCCAGACGATCATCATCTCCTGAAAGTAGGCGCGCAGCTTTTCGAGCGTCGACGACGGAATCGATGGTCCAGAAACAGGTGCAGCAGAACCAGAGATAGAGAGCGAGCACGAGCCAGCAGAATGCGCTGGGAGTGCGCATGCGGCCAGCCTGCAGAACGGCGGGAATGGCCGCCAGCAGCACCAGCAAGCCGGCGATGCGGGCAACATTGCCCAGCGGCTCGCCCAGGTCGAGGGAGTACTCCCAGGGAATGGCGAAGGCGAAGAGCAGCAGCAGAACCCAGGCAATCCGTCGCATGGCTTAATACCTTTGCGAATAAACCAGCGCGGAGTAGATGGTGACGCCGATGGCGGATTGAATGGCCGACTCCATCGTCCGGTTCAACAGATTCTTGGCCATCGAGTCGGGCACGTAGAGAATGTCGCGGTCCTGGACGGGCTGGTCGGGATCCTGGCCGTGCAACATGCGCTTCAGGTTGAGCGTGGTCATGGTGCGGCCGCCCTTTTGCTCGCGAATCAGCAGGGCCTTGCCGATGGCGGCGTTCTGCGATGGGCCCCAGGCCAGCGAGAGCGCCTGCACCACGGTGAGCCCCTGCACGGGATCGACGGGAAACCGCCGGGGCGGATCACGTCGCCGACCACGTAGACCAGGCCGGCGCGGCTCACCTGCACGGTGTCGCCGGGGCTGAGCTCGGGATTGTGATCGGACTGCGGTGTCGGTGCCGCTGGGATCGAGCACCACCGGATGCGGCGTTTTGGGATCGCTCGGATGAAAGATATTCACCAGGCGGCCGGCATTGGGCGAGAGGCCGGAGGCGGCGGAGATCAGGTCCAGCAGTCGATGGTGGTAGGTGTAGGGATAGACGCCGGGACGGGCCACCTCGCCGAGCACGCTCACGTCCTGGCCGGCGTAGGCGGTGACCAGCACCGAGACCAGCGGATGCAGCAGCATGCCTTTGGCCAGCGAGCGCGGCTTCAATGGCGTGCGCGGCGGCCTGCTCGTCCATGCCGCTGATCTTGACTTCGCCGATCATCGGCAGCGTGACCGTGCCGGCGGCGGAGACGCGGACCGCGGAATGAAACTCCGGCGTGTGGTACTCGCTGATGTCGAGAAAGTCGCCGGGAGCGATGGGCGCGGGCATGGGCGCGGCGGATTGCGCTGCGGCGAGCGGCGGCATGCCCGCAGTTGCCTGGACGCTGTTCCAGACCGTGGGCGCTTCCTTGGGATTGGGCAGGCTGCTTGCGTCTCCTGCGATTGCGGGAGGTTGACGACGCCGGTGGGCAGGCCGGAAGTGCTGGGCGTGGGCGCCTGCGCGTGGAGACAGCGAGCCCGCGGCCAGCAGCGCCAAGCGAGCGATGGCGGCGGTGCGTGCTGCGGAAGTTGCGAAGCGATTCGCGGCAAAAGCGCGGCTCCCACTGCCAGCCAGAGGCCGGCAAAGAACGTGATGGCCAGATACAGCGGCAGATCGGGCGCGACCGGCTTGACCGGCTGGCGCGCGGGATCGACCACCGAAATATTGGAGCCGTGCACGCCGGCGGCAAGGCCGGCCTCTTCGACTTTTTCGAGCACGCGCATGTAGAGATCGTGGCTGGCGTTGGCCTCCTGGCGCATCACGGCGTACTCCGTGGCGGCTTCGTTCAGCTTCATGCCTTCGCTGGTCGCCTGTGCCAGGCTCTTGCGCACCAGCTGCTCGCGATCGACAGCGGTTTGCCAGTTGCTGCGGAAGCGCTCGACGAGCTTGGCGTCTTCAGCCTGCTTCTGCCGGTCGAGATCCTGCAAGCTGCCGGCCAATCTCGACCACGCGGGGAAAGTTGGGGCCGTGCTCGGCGCTGAGCTGGGCCTGCTCCTGCTCCAGTTCGCTGCGGCGGGCATGAATCTGCTCGAGAAGCGCGGTGGCAAAGTTGCCGTTTTCGGCCTGCAGGCGCGGATCGGCGGCGATGACCATCTCCGGATCGCCCTGCGAAGCGGCGCGATACTCAGCCTCGCGTGAGGATGCGGTCGGTGGTGGCGGCGACCAGCTGGCGGCTCAGCTCGTCGATCTCAAGCAATGCCGAGGTGTGCTCGGTTTCGCCTGCTGGCCGTTGGCCAGCATCTCCGGCGTGCTCAGGATGCCGTGCTGCGCCTCGAAATCGGCCAGGCGCTGCTGGTCGTGATCGACGCGGGCCTTCAGATCGTCGAGTTGGGCATTGAGCCAGCCGGAGGCTTGCGCCGTGGCCTGCATCTGCGATTCGGTCTCCTGCTCCTGTAGGCGCGGATCAGCGCATTGACGACAGCGGCCGACAGTGCGGCGTCGCGGGAGCGAAAGCGAATCTGAACAAGGAGCGTGCGCGGCATGGTCTGCACGTGCAGCCGCCTGCGAAGCGCTCCAGCAGCCAGGCCTGCGCATCGGGCGCAGGTTGCGTCGGGATTGAAACCGGGAAAGCGCTGGGCGAAGCGGCCGAGGAAGCCCGGCGCCTGATAGAGCTTGAGCCCGGCGATCACCCGCCAGGCCAGTTGGTCGCTGCGCAAGACGCTGGCCAGGGTTTCAAGCGCCATCGGCGCGGAGAGAATCGGAGGCCGACGCGAAGGGCTCCTGCGCTTCGAGGCTGAGCGAGGAAGCCGGCGCGGTGCGCAACGCCACGCGTGGCACTGGCTTCGTACTGATTGGGTGCGATGAGGCAATAGAGAAGGCAAGCACAGCAGCGACCCTTCGATGACGGCAATCAAGCGGCGGCGGCGCCACACGGCTTGGCCCAGCTCGCGCAACGAAGTCGACTCTGGGCGGCGGCGCTTCGGCTTGGGTATGCGGCGCGGATTCGTCGGGAAATGCAAACTGGACAGACAAAGAATCAGGCAATGGACAAAAACCTCGCTCAAACGCACTTACGCAGAGCAAAGCCTTCGCCCGCTTCATGCCGGAAATACGGCCTGAAGCGAAATGGTCTGCCGCGGCGTACCGCAGCCGACGCCCGCCATGGGCCTCTCCTTCTCCCACACCGAACAGGGACAAAGGGATAACCCTGGCGTTCAGAACGAAAAGCTAATTCTGAGGAAAACCCAGACAGTTTCTTCCATAACACGCGATTCGTCAATGCTGCTCGTCACAATCCGCACCCAAACCAGGCAATGAGCGGCTTTAGGCCTAGCGCGTTAGGACGGTTGGCCTCGAGGTCCGATACCACTCGACGGTGCGGCGGAGGCCTTCGCGGAAATCGACGACGGGCGCGTAGCCGAGCAGTTCGCCTGCCAGGCGGATGTCGGCCAGAGAGTCGCGGATATCGCCGGAACGCGGCTCGGCATAGGCTGGCTTGCCGCGATAGCCGGTCAGTTCGCACAGAATCTCGAAGGTCTGGTTCAGCGTGATGCGCGTGCCGGTGGCGACGTTCATCATCCGGCCCGAGACCTTTTCGGCGGGCGCGGCGGCGGCCAGCAGATTGGCGTGGACGACGTTCTCAATGTAGGTAAAGTCGCGGCTCTGCTCGCCGTCGCCATAGATGGTGGGCTGCTCGCCGGCCAGCATCTTGCGGCAAAAGATGGCCAGCACGCCGGAGTAGTGCGACGTCGGGTCCTGGTACGGGCCGAAGACGTTGAAGTAGCGCAGCGTGACGGTTTCGATGCCGTAGACGCGGGTGAAGGCGCGCATGTAGTGCTCGCCGGCCAGCTTGGCCACGGCATAGGGAGAGATGGGATTGGGCAGCATCTCTTCGTGCTTGGGCAGCGTGGGCGTGTCGCCGTAGGCCGAGGACGAGCCGGCGTAGACGACGCGGCGCACGCCAGCGGCGCGGGCGGCAACCAGCAGGTTCAGCGTGGCGTCCACGCAATTGCGATTGGTGGCCGCCGGATCGGCGACCGAGCGCGGGACCGAGGCCAGCGCCGCCTCGTGAAAGACGATCTCGACGCCGGCGCAGGCCGCTGGCGCAAACGGCGGGATCGGCCAGATCGCCCTCGATGAACTCCATGGCCTCAAGACCCGCAAGATTGGCGCGCTTGCCGGTGATGAAGTTGTCGATGCCGCGCACGGTTTCGCCGCGCGCGAGAAGCGCCGCGGCGATGGAACGGCCAATGAACCCGGCGGCTCCGGTAACGAGATATCTGGGCAAGTTCGTACCTCGATGAAGGTTGACCGCACCGCCGGACTGGCGAACGACGCCCGTTCGACAGTGTAACGCGAATCGAGGCCACGCGAAGAGGCCGTACAATCAACAGCATCACGCATCTCCGCTGTGGCCACCTTCCCGAACTCGAACCACTGAAATCCATGGCCTGAGCTCATCGTGTATTGTTGACTGGGTGCGACCATGATGGACCTGCTGCCAACCTTGGCCGAGCCCCGGCACTTTGCCTTCTGGGAGAGAGGGCTGTTTGTCGCGCTCGCCGGCGCGTCGGCCTACGGATTCTGGCGGCGCTTCGGGCCCATCCTCGGCAAGATTCTCCAATCGAAAAAAGACCCGGACTTTCATCTCTTCCCCATCGGCCAGGCGCGTGCGCGACTTCGTCTGGGAGGTGATGCTGCAGGCGAAGGTGATTCGCGAGCGGCCGCTGGCGGGGCTGGCGCATGCGCTGGTGTTCTGGGCGTTCTGCGCGTTCGCGCTGGTCACGCTGAATCACTGCGCGACGATTTTCGGGCTTGGATTTCTCGATCCGGCGGGGCGCGTGGGGCGAATTTACTTCGATTTTGCAGCCATCTTCGCCATCGCCTGCGCGGTCGGGATTGCCGGGCTGTTTGTGCGGCGATTTCTGGTGCGGCCCAAATGGCTGGGCGAGGTTTCGTGGGAGTCGGGGCTGATCGCGCTGCTGATCTTCGCGCTGATGGCGACGTACCTGGCGGCGTTTTTCGTGCCGGCGCCGGCCAGCGCAGCGCGGGCGCTGTGGTGGGCGCACACGCTCACGCTGCTCGTGTTTCTGCCGCTGATTCCGCACACCAAGCATCTGCACCTGGTGCTGAGCCCGGTCACCGTGTTTCTTTCGCGCGGCGGATTCGCGCAGATTCCTCCACTCGAGCGGCGACGAGGATTTCGGGCTGGTGGCGGGCAAGGATCTGACGCAGCTCGTGAGCCTGCAGGCGTACTCGTGCGTGGAGTGCGGGCGCTGCACGGAGCACTGCCCTGCCAACGCATACCGGCAAGCTGCTGAACCCGAAGGAAATCGTGCTGGGGGTGCGCGGCTACCTGAATGAATTCGGGCCAGCGTCGGAGGAGCCGCTGCTGGGCAAATACAACGCGCAGGAGGCGGTGTTCGAGTGCACCACCTGCGGGGCGTGCGAGTTTCAGTGCCCGGTGGGCATTGAGCATGTGCCGATCATCGTCGGCCTGCGGCGCGGCGCGGTGAACACGGGCGCGTGGGAGGACGATCACGGCGCGAAGCTGTTTCTGGCCCTGGAGCGAGGCAGCAACGCGCTGGGCATCAGCGCGACGGAGCGCGACAAGTTTGTGGAGAAGAATGCGCTGCCCATCTTCGACGGAACGCAGGAATACTGCCTGTGGCTGGGCTGCATGGGCGGCTACGATCCGCGCGGGCGCGAGATTGTGGTGGCGCTGGTGCGCGTGATGCGGCACCTGGGCGCGAGCTTCGGCGTGCTGCGCAAGGAAAAGTGCACGGGCGATCCGGTGCGGCGGCTGGGCAACGATCTGCTCTTTCAGCAACTGGCGGAGGCGAACCTGGAAACGCTGACGCAGAACCACGTAAAGAAGATCATCTCGATCTGCCCGCATTGCGTGCGCACGATTCAGGAAGATTGGAAGGAGTTCGGCACGCCGCCCGAGGTGGAGCATCACAGCGAGTTTCTGGCCCGGTATGCAGCACTTATTGCCCGTCCAAAGCCAGGAGACCAAAGAGAAAATCGTGTTTCACGATCCCTGCTATCTGGGACGCTATCGCGGCGTGTACGACGAGCCGCGGCAGGTGGCGGCGCTGGCCGGCGAGCTGGTGGAAGCGCCGCGCTCGCGCGAGCGCAGTTTCTGCTGCGGCGCCGGCGGAGGGCTGGCGTTTCTCGGCGAGGAGAAAGGCGAGCGCGTGAGCCAGGTGCGCGCGGCGGAGCTGGCGGCCACGGGCGCGGGTGTTGTCGCCGCAGCCTGCCCCTTCTGCAATACGATGTTTCGCGATGCGCTCGCAGCCCGCGGACGAAGGCGCGCCGGAGCTGTTGGATATTGCGCAGATTGCGGCGCGAGGATTGCCGGAGAATTAGTAGATTAAAGCGGGAGCATTGAAGAATGAAGATCGTTGTCGCCATCAAGCAAGTGCCGGAGCGCGATGCGCCGGTTCGCATCGCCGCGAATGCGAAATGGATCGAAGAGCGCGAGCTCCAGTGGGCGATGAACGAGCCGGACGCCTACGCGCTGGAAGAGGCGCTGCAACTGAAAGAGAAAGCACGGCGGCGAAGTGGTCGTGCTGAGCGCGGGGCCGGAGCGCGTGGGCTCGACGATTCGCGAGGCGCTGGCCAAGGGCGCGGACCGGGCGATCCATATTGTCTGCGACGACCTGGGCGCGCGCGACGCGCTGGGTGTGGCGCGGCTGCTGGCCGCGGCCATCAAGCCGGAAAATCCTGACCTGGTGCTGACCGGATTGCAGTCGGAAGATCTGGGGCTGGGGCAGACGGGCGTGATTGTGGCCGAACTGCTGGGTCTGCCGCATGCCACGCTGATTCTGCACGTGGAAAAGACCGATGCCGGCCTCAAAGTGAAGCGCGAGCTCGAAGAGGGATGGTTTCAGTCGATCGAGATGCCGCTGCCCGCGGTGCTGACCATGCAATCGGGCGGCAACAAGCTGCGCTACGCCACGCTGATGGGGATCAAGCGCGCCAAGACCAAGGAGCAGCGCACGGTAAACGCTGCGGAACTGGGCGTGAGGCCGCGCCGACGGTGACGCTCGAACAGATTGCAGCGCCGAAGAAGCAAAAATCGACGCAGATTCTAGGCGGATCGGCGAAAGAGGCGGCGGCGGCGCTGGTGGAGAAGCTGAAGACGGAGGCGCGGGTGCTATGAGCATTTTCTGGTTTTGGAAGAGAGCGGCGGGAAGATCAGACGTGCCAGTTGGGAAGCGCTCGCGGCCGCATTGAAGCTCGGCCCCGCGCAGGATGTGACAGCGGTCGTCATCGGCGCGCAAACAGAGACGCTGGCCGCCGAGGCTGCCACCAAAGGCGTAGGCAAGGTCGTGCGCGTAGAGCACCCGCTGCTTGCGCACTACACGGCGGATGGATTTTCTCTCGCCTTGCATGCATCTCATCCAAAACCAGAGCGCCCGACGCAAGTGGTGTTTCCGCATACTTACCAGGTGCGCGACTACGCGCCGGCGCTGGCGTGCACGTATGGGCCAGGTGCTGATTGGCGATGTGATTGCGATCGGCGACGGCCCGATCTTCACGCGGCAACTGATGCAAGGGCGGCTGAACGGAACCTATCGGCACACCGGCAATGGGCCGTGCTTTGTCTCGGTGCAGGCGGGGGCGTTTCGCGCAGATGAACTTGCGGCACAGGCGAGCGCGGCACCGGCGCCGATTGAGGTCTTCACGCCGACTCTCGATGCCGCGCAGATTCGCACCAAGCCAGGCGAGCCGTTCCGCGGATCGGCGCAGACGGTCGATCTCGGCTCGGCGCAGCGGATTGTGAGCGTGGGCCGCGGCATCAAGGAAGAGGCGAACATGCCCATGGTCGCAGGCGCTCGCCAGCGCGCTGGGTGCGGAGCTGGCCGCTTCGCGGCCCATCTGCGACAACGGATGGCTGCCCATGGAGCGGCAGGTGGGCAGCTCCGGCCAGACGGTTGCGCCGAAGCTCTATCTTGCCGTCGGCATCTCCGGAGCCATTCAGCACCTGGTCGGGATGAAAGGCTCGCAGTGCATTGTGGCCATCAACAAAGACCCCGACGCGCCCATCTTCGAGGTCGCCGATTACGGCATTGTCGGCGATCTGTTTGAGGTGGTTCCGGCGCTGACGGACGCGGTGAAGGCAGCGGAGCAGTAAGCCGGTCGGCAACGCAACAACACCGCGCGATTGTTGCGCCCACGCGTTAAGAAGCCCCATTCAGTTTGCGCTGTATACAACGGCAACGCCAATGCGTTATGGTTCCTTGTTTGCCGCAAGTAGGCGTTTGTACGGAAGGAATTCACGATGCTCGCTCCCGAGACATATTTGGCCGCACTCAGCCTCACGATCCTGACCATGCTGTGCTGGGGATCATGGGCCAACACGCTGAAAATGTGTCCCGGCTACCGCTTCCAGCTTTTCTACTGGGACTACGCGATTGGCATGGCGGTAGGCGCGATCTTCTGGGGATTGACGGCGGGGAGCATGGGGCACGCGGGAACGCCGTTTCTTCACGACGTGGCGCAGACGCCGGTTACGCCTATGCTCTACGCCGATGGCAGGCGGCGCAATTTTCAACGTAGCGAACCTGCTGCTGGTGGCCGCGATTGACGTGGCCGGCATGGCGGTCGCCTTCCCCGTCGGCATCGGCCTGGCGCTGGTGATCGGCGCAATTTCAAATTACGTGATCAAGCCGGTGGGCAATCCTCTGCTGCTGTTTGGCGGCGTGGCGCTTGTGGTGGTGGCGATTGTGCTGGACGCAGCCGCCTATCGCAAACGCGAATCCACGACGAAGGCGACCACGGCGCGCGGCATTGTCCTCAGCCTGGCGTGCGGCGTGCTTATGGGCTGCTTTTATCCGTTTGTCGCGCACGCGCTGAACGGCGAGCCCGGGCAACATGCGCCGGGGCCCTATGCTGTGACGCTGTTCTTCACCATCGGTTTGCTGATCTCCACCGTGCCCGCCAACTGGCTGCTGATGAAGAAGCCGCTGGATGGCCGCGAGCCGGTGAACGGCGCAGACTATGGGCGCGCGCCTTTCGGCTGGCACCTAGCGGGAGTGCTGGGCGGAGCCATCTGGTGCACGGGCGGTGTGGCGAATTTTCTGGCCTCGGGAGCGCACCTGGTGGGCCCCGCGGTCTCGTATAGCATTGGTCAGGGCGCGACCATGGTGTCTGCGTGCTGGGGCGTATTTGTGTGGCGCGAGTTTGCCGGCGCGACGCGCGCGGTCACGCTGCTTCTGGTGTTGATGTTCCTGTTTTTCTTGCTGGGGCTGGGGTTGGTGGCCGCAGCTCCGTTGTATTGAGGTGCCTGCTATGAGCGACACACGCAAACCGATTGTGATTGTCGGCAGCATCACGATGGATCTGGTCACGCGCACGCCGCGCATTCCTGCGATCGGGCAGACGCTGATCGGAACGGGATTTGAAACCACGCCCGGAGGCAAGGGCGCGAACCAGGCAGTGGCCGCGGCGCGGTTGGGTTATCGCGTGGCGATGGTGGGCAAGGTGGGCGACGACACCTTCGGACCGGTACTGCTCGAAAACCTGAAGCACGCGGGCGTCGACACGGCGGCGATGGCTCACACCGCCGGTTCTTCGGGACTGGCGCCCATGTTTGTCGCCGACGACGGGCAGAATGCCATCGTTGTGGTTCCCGGCGCAAACGGCAAGATGGATCGCGCAACGGTGGACAGCCACGCGGATCTGATTCGTTCAGCCGGCATGGTCCTTTGCCAACTCGAAATTCCCATGGACACGCTCGGCTACACCCTGGACCTTTGCGCCAAGGCGCAAGTGCCGGTGATGCTCGATCCCGCGCCGGCGGCTGCCCTTCCCGATGTGGCCTTCGCCCAGGTAGCGTGGTTTACTCCCAATGAAACCGAGGCCGCGTTTTACGTGGGCGACGGATCTAACGTCAAAGACACGGCGCAGCGCCTGCACGCAAAAGGGCTGCGCGGCGTGGTGCTCAAGCGCGGTGCTGACGGAGCATTTGTTTCGGTTGCAGGCGGAAAAGCGGAGTGGGCGAAGCCGTTCAAAGTGGACGCCATTGATACCGTGGGCGCGGGTGACTGCTTCAACGGCGCGTTTGCCGTGGCCTTGGAAGAGGGCAAGGACCCATGGGCTGCAGCACGATTCGCCAATGCGGCATCGGCCTTGAAAGTCACGCGCAGGGGCGCACAGGCCGGAATGCCGATGCGCGCCGAAGTGGAAGCGTTCCTGGCAAAGCAAAGTTAGAGCGGGCTGGCATGGAAGAGCGCGTTTTTGCGTTTCAGATGAATACGTAGACATTCACTCCGGAGGGTCATCATGCAGGATGAATTGAACGAGATGCGCCGCCGAGATTTTTTGCGGCTCAGTAGCGCGGGAATTGCGGCCGCAAGTCTTCACACCCTGTTGCCCGGTCCAATTGCGCAGGCGCAACCGGCGGAGCCTGCCGGTACGCGTACCGCGCCGGTTCATCCAATGTTGCTGCTCTCAAAGCAGCTGGAGGTGACACTCGACGCCGACGATGGTCTGCCCTACGAATATCGCTGGATCGCCACTGGAGCGAAGCTGCGCGGCGAAGATTTCGGCATGAAAATGACGGCGACCATCTGCCGGCGCGACTCCTGGCGATTCTTCACTGCCACTGTCGAGCGGTCAGAGTCTTTTAGTGCGACCGCCGGGCGGCCGCAATCGCCGCAGGGCAAACACGCATCCGTGGCACGTTTTCGCTTCACGATCCGAGATGGATCGGGCGACAACGCGACAGCCTGTGCGTCGTTCACGCTGCATTACGAACTGACCGAAGCCACGCTGCAAATTACTCTCGACGACGTCGCGGAAACGAACGGCTATGAACTGATCGACGTGGCCATGGCGCGGCTGGCAACGGTGCGCGAGGAAGATGGCGCAGCGTGGCTGGTGAACGGCGACTCCGGTGGCAGCCTGGTAATGCTGGCAGATGCCACTGCAGGGACGCTCGCGCCGAACAGTTTCTGGGGTCACATCAATGGCGGCCTGCCCGTGAATATGGTGGGAACTGACCGCCTGCTGTGCGTGCAGGAGACAACGGCGTTCATGGATACAACGGCGGTTGCCGTTACCGGTTCGGCCGGCAGCCGGCGTGTATCCATCGGGTCGGGGCGCGTGCATCGCGTGAACGGCCACGACTGTTACAACCTGAACCTGGGCACGGGCGCGCCACTGAATTGCGGCATCGCGGCAACGCCGAATCTGCTCGTCGAAGATAAGCCGTCGTGCCGTCTGGATTTTCTTCCCGTGGCGGGCGACCCGCAATCGGCGTGGATCAAGGCCGGCAAGATGATTCGCGATCGCATGCCCACAATTCCCAAAGACTTTTATCACGACAAGTACATGTACGGCATTCGCTGCGACGAGCCGCGCTTCCCGCAGCCCATGTCCACCTTCGCGCAATGCGAGCAGATGATTGCGGAGATCGCCGACCTGACCGATCACGCTCCGCAGATCGTGCATCTGTGGGGCTGGCAGTTCAAGGGCAAGGACACCGGCTACCCGGCAGTGAACGTGGTGGACGAGCGCATTGGCGGCTACGACGGCATGATGCAGGTGATGGAACGTGGCCACTCGCTGAATGCCACGGTTTCGCTCTCAGACAACTACGACGACGCGTACAAGAGCAGTCCGGCGTGGAATGAAGACTACATTGCACGGCGGCCGGATGGCCAACTGTGGCAGAGCCGCCCGTGGACCGGCGAAGTCTCCTTCATCCAGGGACTGGCGAAATACATGGATGGCCCCGGCGTGGAACGCGTGCGCTACACCTGCGAGCGTTACAAGCTGCCGCAGACAACGCATATCGATGTGCTCTCCTACTACGCGATCCGCAACGATTGGGACCCCAAGCACCCGGCCAGTGGAATTCGCAATCTGCGCCAGGGTCGCTACCGCGTGCTCGAGGAGTTTGCGAAGCGCGGAGTCGACGTGACATCGGAAGGGTTGCGCTACCCCATGATCGGCAAGATCAGTTGCTGCTGGTATGCGCAGACGTCGGAGACAAGCCCGTTCGGCGGCAAGCCCATTCCGCTGCTGCCGCTGGTGTATGGCAAAAGCGCGATCTGGGGCTTGAGCGGCAGCACGCGCGGCGCGAACTTTGAGACAAGATCGCGCTATCTTTTCTGGAATGCGGTGATGCACGAGATTCTCGGCGCGGCGACGGACCGGAAGCAGATCACGGATGTGTTCTATCTAAACTTGATCCCGTGGATGCATCTTCATCAGCGGGAACTTGAGAGCTTCGCGCGCGACGGTGATCAAGTGACGATTGGACTCGAAGGAAACTGTCGCATTGCAATTGACAACGGCGCGAAGACCTATCGCGTGCATGTGAACGGTGTGGATGTGGCGAGCGAAGATGCCGTGTATTGCCCGATGGATGCGGATCGGATTTGCTTCTATGCGCTCACGGCCCGGGAACTAAGCGCCGCGTGGCCCGCGGCATGGAATGCAAAGGAGGCCACTGCGATGGCGCTCTCCATCGGCAAACGCGATCCGGTTGCTTTCAAAGTTCAGGACGGACGCGTCACTGTAAATGTGGCGGCACAACAGCCGGTCATTCTTTATCGCAACCGCAAATTGGCTCGCGTTTGAGCTTTGTGTTGCCGTCGAGGGTTCCCAGGCGCGTGCATTTGCAGCCAATCCGGCCACTCCGGCGTCGAACGGTTTAAACTCGATACGCATGTTACGCGCCATTCTTCCTGGAATTCTCGCCGTCGCATTGACCGCTGCCGCGGCCGCGCAGGACACGCAATACCAGGCCCGCGGACAGCAGATTCCCCCGCCAGACTGCATGAATCTGCATTTCGCGTGGGAGAACGTGTTGCAGCCGACGTGCAATCCAGGCACGCACGACCGCTGGCTCAAAGATGTACAGCATTGGCGCGCCGAGCGGCGCATTCGCGTCGCTTTCGATCCCTCGCGTTACGAGTCGCTGGCGCTCGCTTGGACCCAGTCAAGTTTTATCCAGCCGCAAATGATGGTGCAGGATCGCTATTTCTTCGATCCTTCGGCGGGCCGCTACACGGTTGATCGCTACCTGGACGATCTCGAGCAACGCTACGGCGGAGTCGATGCGGTGCTGGTGTGGGCGACGTATCCGAACATGGGGATTGACGACCGCAACCAGTTGCAGATGGTGGAGTCGATGCCGGGCGGGATCGACGGCGTGCGGCAGATGGTGGCGGACTTTCATCGCCGCGGCGTGCGCGTGCTGTTTCCGATGATGATGTGGGACGAGGGAACGCATCAGCCTGCGCAGCCGTGGCCGCAGGCGATTGCAGCCCTGATGAAGGAGATAGGCGCGGATGGCATCAACGGGGACACGCAAGACGGCGTGCCTTTGGGATTTTCGCTGGCGACGGAGGCCATCGGGCATCCCCTCGCGTTTGAGCCCGAGCAAAGCCCCAGCGACGAAGACCTGAGCTGGGACGTGATGAACTGGGGCCAATACAACTTTCCCTTTATTCCCATGGTGGACCGGTACAAGTGGCTGGAGACGCGCCACATGGTGAACATCAGCGACCGCTGGGCAAAGGATAAGACCGACGACCTGCAATACGCGTTCTTCAACGGCGTGGGGTGGGAAAGCTGGGAGAACGTCTGGGGCATCTGGAACGGGATCAATCCGCGCGATGCCGAGGCTACGCGGCGCATGGCGACGCTGGAGCGCGGTGTGGCGCAATTCCTGGTGAGCCCCGACTGGGAGCCTTTCTATCCGACGCTTAATTACGGCGTGTACGCCAGCCGCTGGCCGTTGGGTCGGCAGACGGTGTGGACGATTGTGAATCGCGCCGCCTACGACACGAGCGGCGAACAGATGCAGGTGCCTGCGGTTGCCGGGATGCGCTACTTCGACCTCTATCATGGCGTGGAGTTGAAGCCCGCAGTCGACGGTGAGAACGCAGTGCTTAGCTTCGACATGGAAGCCAGCGGCTACGGCGCGATTCTGGCCACGCCGGTCGAGCCGAGCGCGGCGATAAAGAGCCTGATGCAGCGCATGGCGGCGATGACGGCAAAACCGTTGACGGCTTTTACCTATGAGCCGGTGATTCTGCAGCAGCACATCGTTGACATTACGCCGACAAAGCCCACGGCCAAGGCGCCGGATGGAATGGTGCGCATTCCCGGCGGCACGTTCGACTTCAAAGTGGACGGCGTGGAGATTGAGGGCGGCGCATACCCGGGACTCGACGTGCAATATCCGTGGGAGGATTCGCCGCGGCGTTTCCACGACCACGCCCTTCAAGTGGCGCCGTTCTACATCGATAAATATCCGGTGACGAATGCGCAGTTCAAGGAGTTTCTTGATGCGACGCATTACGCGCCCCGTGACGCAATCAACTTTTTGCGCGATTGGAAGAACGGAACGTTCCCGCAAGGCTGGGACAACCGGCCGGTGACGTGGGTATCGCTGGAAGATGCGCGCGCCTATGCCGCGTGGGCGGGCAAGCGGCTGCCGCACGAGTGGGAGTGGCAGTTGGCTGCGCAAGGCACGGACGGCCGCGCGTATCCTTGGGGCGACACGTGGCAGGCGCCGAACATGCCTATAGCCGACCTGGGGCGCACCATGCGGGGGCCAGATCCGGTGGATGTGCATCCGCAGGGCGCAAGCCCTTACGGCGTGATGGACATGACCGGCAACGTGTGGCAGTGGACCGATGAGTTCACTGACGAGCACACGCGCGCAGCCATTGTGCGCGGCGGCGAATACTACCGGCCGCAAGGCTCCATCTGGTATTTCCCTGCGGCCTTCAGGAATACCGAGCACGGAAAGCTCTTGCTCATGGCGCCGGGATACGACCGCTCGGGCGGGGTGGGATTCCGCTGCGTGGTGGATGCGCAATGAGAGTCGCTGGTCTTCGGCTGGAGTTGAGCGACAATACAAAGAACGGATGAAGCCGATGATCAAGATGAGGCCTGAGGGTGGCGTGTGCAAGCGCACGACGAGCCGGCGCGCGTTTTTGGCCTCGGCTCCGCTGGCTGCAGGCGCTTTGATGGCGCGGAGCCCTATCGGATGGACCCAGACGATGCCAGGCGCTTCCCCGCCCTCGTCTCCGCCAACTCACAAGTCTGACTACACTCTCGAGATTGCCGAGATCGAATGGGAGCTCGCGCCGAAAAAGAAGATTCGCACCACGTCGTACAACGGGCAGATCCCCGGGCCGCTGTTGCGCGTGACCGAAGGTAAGCCGGTGTCGATTGAGATTGTGAACCGGCTGGATCGCGAAGAGATCGTCCATTGGCATGGGCAACGGATTCCGGTGTCTGCGGATGGCGCGATGGAAGAAGGCTCTCCCATGACCCTTGCAGGGAGCAGATCTTTGGTCGAGTTTGTGCCGAAGCCGGCAGGTCTGCACTGGTACCACACCCACGCCATGGCACATCACGATTTGAAGCGCGGGTTGTATAGCGGGCAGTTCGGCGTGCTGCAGGTGGATCCGGCAAGTGGCGATCCCGGCCGCTACGATCAGGAGCAGTTCATCGTGCTGCACGACTGGGAGCCCTACTACGCCGCCAGCAACGATGGCTCGATGATGGTGAATTACGTGTGCGGTTCGGTGAATGGGCGGATGTTGGGCCACGATGAGCCGATTCGCGTGCGCGAAGGCGAGCGAGTGCTGTTCCAAATACTGAATGCCAGCGCAACGGAGCCGCATTGGCTGGCGCTGCCGGGGCACAAGTTTCAAGTGCTGGCCATGGACGGAGCGCCGGTGGCAACGCAAGCCACGGTGGAAACGCTGCGACTGGGACCGGCAGAACGCATCACTGCCCTGATCACGATGGATGCGCCAGGCGTGTGGGTGCTGGGCGAGGCGCAAGAAGTTTTTCGCGACGCGGGCATGGGCACAGTGATTGAATACGCGGGACGCACAGGAAAACCGCAGGAACCCGACGCGGAAAAACTCGCGTGGAACTATCGCATATTTGGCGATGCGACGCCTACGGTACACACACCGGACATAACAATTCCCATGGTCTTCACCTCGCGCTTCAAGGGCCATGGCGCGCTCGATGAGTGGATGATCAACGGCAAATCCTGGCCCAACACCGAGCCAATCGTCGTGCACGAGGGCATGAGGCACCGGTTGGTTTTCGACAATCGCAGCATGGACGACCATCCGGTCCATCTGCACCGGCACAACTTCGAGTTGGTGTCGATTCGCGGAGCGGCGACCAGCGGCGTGCACAAGGACGTCGTCATCGTGGAAGCAGGAACCAAGGTGGAGACCGATCTGGTGGCGTCGAATCCGGGCAACACGCTCTTCCACTGCCACCAGCAGGATCACATGGACATGGGATTCATGGCGCTGTTTCGCTACGCGTAAGAGTCAATTCAAGACGGCAGGGAACGATGGACGAAACATCCGAAAAGAAGAGGCCGATCAAGGAGTTCGCGGGGGCGCTTGCCGTGGCGTTTTTCAACGAATTCAACAGGGCCCACCACGAATCAAGCATCACGCATCGGGTTCTTGTTGCGCTTCTTACGGCTCTTCCGTTGGCAATCATCGCGCATCTAGTCAGGGGTAAGAAGAAACAGATCCATTGGAAATATGTTGGGCTTTTTGGCGCCTCATTTGCGTTGGCTTTGCTGATCGAGTGGCAGAAAACGGGACGCCACGCCGCATTCACTCAACTCTTATCTGGTTCTTTTACGATTGCTGTATGGATTGCCGCGACTGCAATTCTGCTCTCGTATATGTGGCGGGAAGCGGAAGGACAGACGGAGTAAATTGACGCTTTTGACCTGATGAATACCTCTCGCCCATTTCGTCTGCAGTTTTTTGTCCTCGCCGGCGCTGCGCTCGCAGCCACTGCTGCGATGGTGCACGCGCAGGGTAACTACGAGATCCAGGTATACGGCGCAGACACGGTAGCTCCGAAGAGCACGATGGTGGAGCTGCACTCGAATTTCACCGCTGAAGGCCATCCCGCGATGGTCGGCCTGGCAGCTACCAACCACGCTGAACACGAGACCGTGGAGATCACACAGGGGATCAACGACTGGTCCGAGGTCGGTTTCTACATTTTTACCAGCGAGCAGAGCGGCCTGGGCATGCAATGGGTGGGCGATCACATTCGGCCGCGCGTGCGCGTACCGGAAAAATGGCGTTGGCCGGTGGGCGTGAGCCTGTCAACGGAGGTAGGCTACCAACGCGCGCTCTTCTCGCCCGACACCTGGACGTGGGAGATTCGTCCGATTATCGACAAGACGACGGGGCGTTGGTACTTTGCCGTGAATCCGGCGCTGGAGCGCACCTGGCACGGGCCTGATGTGAATCAAGGCATCGGTTTTTCGCCGGCTGTGAAGATCAGCTACGACTTTACCAAGCAGATTTCCGGCGGTCTGGAGTACTACGCCGATTACGGCAGCATCACGAACATCGCCAGCCTACACGACCAGCAGCAACAGTTCTTCCCCGCCATCGATCTGAACGTGTCGCCCAAGTGGGAGATCAACTTCGGCGTGGGCGTCGGTCCCACGTCAGCCACAGACCACTGGATCGTGAAAGGGATCGTGGGCCGGCACTTCGACTGGGGCAAACAAAAGCAGTAGCGCCGAGCAGCAAGCTGTCTCGGCGCCACGCTACGCTATCGGCCAACGTCACCAGATGTGGCAAGCATTCGCCGGCATCATGGGTTGTCCCACTTTACAACCGAAGGCCTCGCCAAATACAGGAAGATTCTGCACTACGCCGTTGGCGCGGAACTGCTCTGGAGCATGGCCGTCGGTCTGCACCAGCAGCCGGACCATCTCCGGCCGGCGGCTGCCGCACCAGTTCTGCCCGAAGGCCAGAAAAAACTGCTGCAGCGGCGTATAGCCGTCCTGCTTGGTATTCAAATCGATGCCCTTGCGCTGGGCGTCGGCGAGGAATGCAAGATAGGCGAGTCGCAAACCGCCGTTATCTGCGGTGTTCTCGCCCAATTCCAGCCTGCCGTTGAGTTTCACGTCTGCCACTGCCGTGAAGTTGCCATACTCCTGCACTTCGCAATCGGTCATTGTGTCAAATTTCTTGCGATCATCGGCAGACCACCATTCCGACAAATTGCCGTAGCCGTCGAACTGACTGCCTTGATCGTCGAAGCCATGCGTCAGTTCGTGTCCGACAATGGCGCCGATGTGGCCGTATTTTTCCGCGTCCGTTGCATTCGGATCGTAAAACGGCGCTTGCAGGATTGCCGCGGGAAAGTTGATATCGTTCATCGATGGATTGTAAAAGGCATTCACGGTTGCCGGGGTGGTGATCCATTCGCCCCGATCCACCGGCTTGTTGATTTTGTTGAGCTCGCGCTTGTTCTCGAAGTCCGCCGCGCGCAGGGCGTTGCCGACTGCATCGCCGCGCACAATCGTCAACGTCGAATAATCGCGCCAGTGATCCGGATAGCCAATCTTGTCGGCGACCAACTTGAGCTTAGCCTCGGCCGTGCGCTTGGTCGGATCGCTCATCCACGTTTGCGCTTCGAGCTCCGTGCCCATCGAGGCTTCGATATCGTGGACCATTTGCAGCGTGAAGGCCTTGTTTGCGGCAGGAAAGTTTTCCGCCACGTAGACCTGGCCAACCGCCTCGCCCATAGCGCTGTCCGTGGCCGCCGCGCACCGCTTCCAGCGCGCTTGCTGCACCGGCTGCCCCTCCAGCTCATGGTTGTTAAAGTTGAAGTCCTCTTCGCTGAACGCCTTGGGCAGCGTGTATTCAGGAACGGCATTGATCAACTGCCAGCGCAGGTAGGCCTTGATGGTGTCGAGATCGGTCGATTCCAGGACGGACTGCAAGCCCTTGAAGAAGTCAGGAACGCTGACATTCAATTCCGCGATTCCGGGCACGCCGGTATCGGCAAAGAGTTTGGTCCAGTCGATTGCCGGCGTCAACTCGGTCAGCTTCGTCGCGGGCAACAGGTGATACACGTTTTCGGGCTGGCGGCGCGACGTGACGTCCATCGATGCCTTGGCCAGCGCGGTTTCGAGTGTCATGATCTTTTGCGCATCGGATGTAGCCTGAGGCGCGGGCTCGCCCAGCAATTCAAGCATCTTCGCCACGTGCTCCACGTATTCCTTGCGCGTCTTATCGGCCTCGTCGCCCGTGCGGAAGTAATAATCGCGCTCCGGTAGACCCAGACCGCCTTGATCGACGACGGCAATCTGCTTGCGCGCGTCTTTGAAGTCCTGCTGCTCGCCGTAGCTGAAGAAAGCGCCCACGTTAATCATCTGGTAATGCGCGAGCAGATCGGTCAATTCCTTCTTGCTGCTCAATGCCGCGATGCGGTCAAGCTCAGGCTGCAACGGCTGGAGGCCCTTGGCGTCAATCGCGTCCTCATCCATGCAGCTCGCGTAGTAATCGCCGATTTTCTGCTCGTTTGCGGTGTGCTGCCCGCTCTTTTGCGCCACCTGATCAAGCAGGCCCTTCAAAATGTCCTGCGTGTAGTCGTACACGATGTCGAACGACCCGAACCCGCGCTTGTCCGATGGAATCGGATAGAGCTTGCTGAAGTTTCCGCAGGCGTACTGGTAGAAGTTCACGCAGGGGTCTGCGGTGGTGTCCATCACCTGCTTGTCGAGACCCGGTATTAGTTCAACCTTTTGGGGAGCGCTGCTTGCCGTGGAGTTCGTGGACTGAGCGTGAAGAACGGCCACCCGAGGCGCAAGGACTACTGCGCCCATCAGTCCCAGCAGTGCAATGCGACATAAAAGTCGATTCATTCGGTTGCTCCTGAAATTCAGTCTTTGAGTGTAAAGGCCCGCGGCGGTTCCCGGCCAGAAAAAGAATACGCACATGGAGGGAAATGGTTCCGGCGAGAAATCGGCGCCGACCAGGGAATGCTGGCGCGGTACGACCCGGCCCGGACCAAGCCGAGCCGCAATCAATTTCCAGATGCCTATGCCACCAGCGCCAGGGCGCGGATGGTTTCCTTACGCACGGTGAGCTTTTCGATCAGCTCAGCTCGCACCTCGTAGCCGCGGCCGGGGGTATCGGAAATGGCAATTTCGCCTTCCGCCGAGACCGTAACTTCGGGCTCGATGATGTCTTCCGTAAAGTAGCGCGCTGAGGCAGAAACGTCACCGGGCAGCGTGAATCCCTCCAACGTAGACAGCGCGATGTTGTGCGAGCGCCCGATGCCTGTCTCGAGCATTCCGCCGCACCAAACGGGAATACCGCGCTCCAGCGCCGCATTGTGCACGGCGATGGCTTCGGAGAATCCTCCGACGCGGCCCAGCTTGATGTTGATGATCTTGCACGACTCCATCTCAATGGCGGCGAGCGTGTCGCGGCGATTGCGGATGGACTCATCGAGGCAGATGGGCGTGTTGAGGCGCTTCTGCAGCACGGAGTGGAAGTAGAAATCGTCGTGCCAGAGCGGCTGCTCGATCATGAGCAGGTCGAAGGCATCGAAGGACTCAATGTGTCCTTGGTCGTGCAAACGGTAGGCGGAGTTGGCATCACAACTCAGCAGAATTCCGGGCCAGCGGTTGCGTACGCGATCGAAAACTTCCACATCCCAGCCGGGCTTGCACTTGAGCTTGATCCGTTGATAGCCGGCAGCCAACTCGCGCTCAATGATCGAAAGCAGTTCGGGAATCGAAGACTGAATGCCCAGGGAAACGCCGCAGGAAATGCTGTCGCGGACGCCGCCGATAAGCCGGGAAAGAGAAAGGCCTTCGCGTTGTGCCTCGAGATCCCAGATGGCGTTCTCAAGAGCGGCTTTGGCCATGGGATTGCCGCGCACGGCGCGAAAGATGCGTGGGCACTCGCCACCGTGTTCTGGCGACTCAGAAGCCAGCATGGGGCCCAATTCATTGACCATCACCTGCCACGCGGAATCCGTGGACTCGCCGGAGAAGAACGGCCGCTCGCCTGCCGTGCATTCGCCCCAACCGGTCAACCCCTCGGACTGTACCTCGGCAAGCACGATTCTGCGGTTGCGGGTAATACCAAAGCTGGTTTCAAACGGGCGCACCAGCGGCATGTGCAGTTCACGCAGGATAATTGCATCAATTCTCATTCGTTCCTCATGGTCCATCAGGGTTAAGAATGTAAGCCCAGTTCGTAGACACCATTTCCTTCAGCATCGAGAGAGAAACCCACAACCACCAGACCCCTGGATAAAGCCTGCTGAAACTTCTGCCGATTCTCTAACTGAACATCGAAAGCCCGTTCGCGGGTTGCTTCGCTGGCCTTCCACCGCTCGATGGAGGCCGGAACCAGAATGCGTTCTTCGATGATGCGTGCTGCTGCGGGGCGCCGAGCAAGGAGAGCCTCTACTCGCGGGGAATCCAACTCCCACTCCGCCAAAAGTCGGTCGGTTGGCAGCCCACCCTGCAGTCGAGATGAGGATACACCATAGAAATTCACACGGTACTCGCGGGCGATGGCCCCCAGCCTGTGGATATTGAGAAAAGCGTTCTTGATTTCGAGGGGATCAAAGGTCCATTCCATATGCCTGATGCCGCGGGAAAGCGCCTCACGCCGTTGTTCCCATTTGAGTTGCGCGCCAAGACCGCGATTGCGGTGTGAGGGATGAACCGCAAGCATATGCGAATGAATGTAGGGCTTGGGGCCATTTGGAGTTGATTTCAGCCCCGGCAAAGACATGGCGAAACCGACCAGCGTTCCATCGGATGCGGCAGCTGCGTCGCTTGCAAGATCGCTGTCGAATGCGCCCAGCACCTGCCCACCGATTTTTTGCGCCAGCAGGAAGGTTTTGCGCGGAATGACATCGTTCTCGTCGTAGCCCCAGGTTTCTATCTGGAGGTCGACGCACGCCTCCATCTCATCCATTCCCTCGCAAGAGCGAATCCGGATCATGGCTATGCCTGCTCTGCCGATTTAGATGCCGCAGCGTCGGCCGCGAGCTTTTGTTTCGCCTGCGCCCAAAGCGCTTCCAATTCGTTCGGCGACAGTTCTTCAAGAGGCCGCGGCGCGGCGAGCTCCATCTCGTGAAAACGCTGGCGGAAGCGCAAATTGCAATTGCGCAAAGCCATCTCCGCATCTACGCCGAGATGGCGGCCGAGGTTAACGACAGTAAACAGCAAGTCGCCCAGTTCCGCTTCGACTGCCGGCTTGCGTGCAGGGTCAGTCGAATCGGCTTCGGCCTCCAACTCAGCGGTCTCTTCCACAATCTTGGGCAGCAAATCGCGCCAGCTCGGCCAGTCGAAGCCGGATTTCTGCGCCTTGCCGCCGAGTTTGGCAGCTTCAGCCAGCGCGGGCATCGCCCGCTGTACCGAATCCAGCCGCGACAGCTCCTTCGCTTTGTTGCTCCCTTGCTCCCTCGCTCCCTCGCTCCCTGCCTTCTCAGCGGCTTTGATCTCTTCCCAGTTGCGCAGGACGGCATCGGCCGAGCCTTCGACATTGGCATCGACGTTGGCACGATTGCCGGCAGCACGCGCAGCCTCGTCGCCAAAGACATGCGGATGGCGGCGCACCAATTTTCGATTCAGAGAGTCGAGCACATCGGCGATGGTGAAGTGGCCTTCGTTGGCGGCCATCTCCGCATAAAACAGCACCTGAAGAAGCAGGTCGCCGAGTTCTTCCGTGAGATGCGGAAAGTCGCGGCGCTCGATGGCGTCAAAGACCTCGTAGGCCTCTTCCAGCGTGTATTTGCGGATGGAGTCGAAGGATTGCTCGCGGTCCCAGGGGCAGCCACCAGGAGCGCGAAGCCGCGCCATGATGGCCACGGATTGCTCAAACAATGCCGCCGCCCGCGCCGGGTCGGAGAGGGTTTGCGGCGTGGAGGCCTTTGCCTTGGAGCTCTCTTGCGGAAGATCCATGCAACTCCAGTTTAACTTGCGGCACGCGCGCCGACGAGAAGCCCGTCCCACGAAAGCCGTTGCCTGGACCGCGCGACCCGTGTGATAAGACGAGATGCCAGGCATTTATACTTGGTCTAGATGATCCCGATCTATATAACGGTTTTTGTGGGGGTTCTGGGGCTGGCGTTCGGGAGTTTTCTGAATGTTTGTGCAACCCGATGGCCCGAAGAAGAGCGCGTCGCCAAAGGCCGTTCGCGTTGCCGCAGTTGCGGCCGCACCCTGGCGTGGTGGGAAAACTTACCGCTCCTCAGCTGGCTCGCGTTACGCGGGCATTGCCGCACCTGCAAAGCTTGGATTGGCTGGCGGTATCCGTTAGCTGAACTGGCAGTGAGCGCTCTTTGGGCGTTTTCCGCCTGGCAAACCTTCCTTGAATCGTCTGACCTCAGCGCGGGAAATTTTACCTACGACGCGGCGATCTGCCTGACGAACGGCATCGCCCGCATCATCTTTCTGTGGATTCTGGTGGCATTGGCCGTGATGGACGCGGAAAATCTGTGGCTACCCGATCGGCTCACGTTTTCCGGCATCGCCGTGGGATTCGCGCTGGCATTCGCACGCGGCGGTATCCTCGCGTCGATGAATTTCGGCGGTGGGTTCGACGCAGGGAAGCAGTGCGTCGCTTTCTCGCTCTTCTATTGGTTTATCGGTGCTATCGCCTCCGCAGTAGGAATCCTCATCATCCGCTGGGTGTACATCATGATCCGCGGCCAGGAGGGGATCGGCATGGGTGACGTCAAGCTGGTCGCGATGATCGGCGGGTGGCTCGGCGTTCGCAACGCGGGGCTAACCTTTGCGATCGCCGTCCTTCTTGGTGCACTCTTCGCGCTTGTGATACTGGTCCTGCCCTCGGCGCGCGCCAAGAAACAATCCTGGAGAATGACGAAGCTTCCTTTCGGGATCTTCCTTTGCATCGGAGCAGCGGTGAGCGCCTTTTGGGGTCCGTTCCTTCTCGGGACCTATTTTGCCTGGGCCGGATTCTGACGTTGCGCTGCGGTGCGACTCCCGGACTGTGCCTGGCGCCTGCGAGTCGGCAATATATCAGTTCGCATCCGGTCTTTCGATGTGGTCGATATTGATCACGAATGCCGGCCCCTTTCCGGGCTTTAACATCAGGCCGGCACCAGTGAGTGGCATTCGATCGAGAGAATTGCTGAATTCACTGTCCGGATAATGCTGACGGTCATACCACGGCAAAGTGAAGTCATACCGCCCTGTAAGGCCAGTCTTATCTTGAACGGGGTAGTCTGGAGCTAACCTGGTCAGAAGATTCGCTAACTCCTCCATGGACACCCCAACGAATCGCCTTTCCCCGTTATCTTCGATATAGAACCCTTCACCCAACTTCGAGGTCTTCAGCTTTACCGGTTGTACAGCGCCGGGTACCGTCTCTTTCAGATTTGCACCATGCTTGCCCAAAACAAGGTTCAAATAGGGCGCCTCCGTGGGTGTCATATGAACCACAAGTTTGCAACGTTCCGTGAGTGCTGCCCGCCATGCGCTGCGCAGAAGTTTCGAATCCGTTAAGCCGCCGGATTTCTGCCATGACGCTACATCCGCCTGCCAAGCTGCCTCGTCCTCCGGAGCAACCCGAGCCTCGACCTCATACCAATCGGTGTTTACCCAGGCTGGGGCATCCGCAATCTTCCACGAGGACCACTTGCGCCAGTCCTGTGGAAAGTAGGCTAGCTTGATTGCGTACTCAAGATCCGTCGTTGCAATATAGCCACTCGGCGTAAATTGCACGTCCAATGGCTTGGTTCCGGGCATGTGAGGGCGAATCGAGAACACCTCAAATTCAAACTGCTTTTGAGTGTGAGTGCTCTTGGCTGAACTTCCTTCGCTGCTGCTTTGCGCTGTCGCTGCAGAAGCGATCATCCAGGAATAAACCAAAAGATACAGTGCGATAACGATGAGATTGATTTGAAGTTTTCTCATGAGCGCCATTCGGTCATTCGTTCCCATCGTTGTACTGTCTACCCGCTGGGCCGGATTCTAACACGATTTCGGATGGGCTTATTGCTGCGACGCAGAGGACTGCGCGGGTTGCGGCGGCTTGGCTTTGGCGATCGCAGGATCCTGAAGTGCTTTGCGAGCCTCTCTGACATGGCGGCTGCCTGGATCGTATTCGATCACCTTCTGGTAATTCGCGCGGGCATCGGCAAAGTTGCCCAGTTGCCGATCGGCCTCGGCCAATCCCCAATACACATCGGGATTGTCGGGATCGAGCACCAGGGCCGACTGAAAACGCGATAGCGCTGCCTTCCAATTCTTACGGTCGAGATAGTACTGGCCGACACTCTCGTCCTCGGCCGCCGTTTCCTGGTGCTCGGGCGGGGTCCGCTCGCCTTTGCGATTATGTTTTCCCGGTTGCGTGTCGTCGTCATCAGAGGGAGGAAGCAGGCCGCTCATTCCCGCCAGGCTCGAACTGGAACTCTGCTGATTCTCGGCCGCGGATCCTGAGTCATCCGGACTGCGCACCGGATCCACGTCGTCCACAGCCATGGGGATACGCGCGGCCCGGGATTCGTCGCTGTCCCCGGGGATCGTGCCGGGCGTGTTGCGCGTCGGCATCACGGGAACATTGGTGATGTCATCAGGAAATGGATTTTGACTCGACTGCGTCTGCGTGCGAGCGGGAGTTTGCGCGTCAGGAGGGTTTTGCGAACCGGCAGAGGGCTGGCTTTGGCCTGCATTGGAGCCGTTTGCCGCCTGGGCGCAGAGCCGCGGCCCTGCCGTTAAGCAGGCTAGAAACAGCGCCATCCACATTCCCGGCTTCATCACAGTCTTCCTTCGCCTCTGCGGTGCAAATCGGACTCCGTCGCCCCGCGCGCAACGGTCATATAAACAGATTCCTCGCCCATTCAAGGATCGCACAGTTGCGCAGGTAATTTCATCCGGTCCTTTACCATGGCGCCCCGCGCAGGACGCCTCTCTTTTTGGACTCGACGTCGGCCCAATGGTCATAATGGACCGGCTTCGCGCTGACGCCTAAGGACTTTTACGACAAGAATTTTCCACGCACCGCCGCCCTGCCCCGGAACGATAGAATCACTCCAGGCTGCTTGTCTCTCCGGCAGCCACTCAGGAGTTGTGTTCGCATGGGTTATCAGGTTCTGGCCCGCAAATACCGGCCGCAGCGCTTTGCCGACGTGGCCGGCCAGGACCACGTAACGCGCACCCTGCTGAATGCGCTCGCGCAGAACCGCATTGCGCACGGCTACATCTTCTCCGGCCATCGCGGCATCGGAAAAACGACCATTGCGCGCATTCTGGCCATGGCGCTGAACTGCCGGACCGCGATTGGCTCGGCCCAGCGCCCGACGCCTGAGCCTTGCGGAGTGTGCGAAGCCTGCACGGAGATTCGCCAGGGCAACGCAGTAGACGTGATCGAGATCGACGCGGCCACCAACCGCGGCATCGACGAGATTCGCGAGTTGCGCGATGCGGCGCGCTACTCGCCGGCACGCGACCGGTACAAGATTTACATCCTCGACGAGGCGCACCAGATTACCGAAGCGGCGTTTAACGCGCTGCTCAAGACGCTGGAAGAACCTCCATCGCACGTCATCTTTATGATGGCGACGACGGAGCCCGAGAACATTCCGCAGACCATCCGCTCGCGTTGCCAGCACTTCAGCTTTCACGCGGTCAAGTTCGACGACATCCTGGCGCAGTTGAAGATGATTGCTGCCGAAGAAAAGGTTGCGGGCTCGGAGGAAGCGCTGGCGCTGCTGGCCGAGGCCGGCGACGGATCGATGCGCGACGCGCTCTCCATCATGGATCAGGCCATTGCGTCGGCGCCGCTCGAGGACGGCCGGCCAAAACTTTCGATCGATCAGATTCGTGAGTTGATGGGGTCGGTGCCGAGCACGGTATTTGAAAAACTGCTCGAAGCCGTAGCCGCTGCCGAGAGCGCTCCCCTGATGGAGCAATTGAATACGCTGCTGAACGCCGGGCACAGCCCGCTCTCGCTGGCGCGGCAGATGGTGCGCTATCTGCGCAACACCCTCATGGCCAAACTGGGCGGCGAGCAAACGGAGTTGCTGCAGATTTCCGCCGACGAGCGAAAGCGCGCGGCGCACACGGCTCTTCTGTTCACTGAAGAAGAGCTGACGCGCAACCTGCAAATTGTGCTGCGCACCTTCGACGATTTGAATTACCGTCAGGAACAGCGCTTTCACCTGGAGTTGGGGCTGCTCAAGCTGATCCACGCCCAGCGATTGCTGCCGATTGAGGAGCTGCTGAGCGGAGTGTCCGCAGGAGCGGGCGCGAGAACCGCAGGCAGTGCGCCACGCGCGAGCGCAAGTGTGGCGCGTCCGACAAGTGCGTCTTCGCATCCAACAAGCGCGCCGGCGCGAGAACCAAGCAGCTGGAATGCAGCACCAGCGCCGTGGCAGAGCGCCGGGCCAGAAAGCGGCGCCATGGTGGGCAGATCGGCCTCGACGGCCGAGTCCACGATGACGGCGGGCACGGTCGCGCGAGAGCTTTCACCCTTCCCTGCCGTGGGTGCGCAGACGACGGGGTATGCATCGGCCGAATCGCTCACCGAGGGCGCACTCGCCAAGGCACCTGAAACTGCCAAGGCGACAAGCGGGGAGCTGAACATCGACTCGATCCGCCAGGACATTGTGAGCGCCCTGGCCACGGCAGGCCACGGTTCGGCCGCGCAAATGCTGGGCAATGGCGCGTGGCGGCTGGAAAGTTCGAGCGTGCAAGTTTCCGTGCCAGGGATGGGCAAAAAGATGCTCAGCTTGACGGTGAATGCCGCCGCCGAGAAGATCGTGCGCCAGGAATTGCAACGGCTGGGCGCGCCGACACGTTTTGTCGTGTCCGCCGGCGATGGCTCGGCTCCAGCGATGGTTGCAACGCCCGTTGCGCTCGTGGGCAGCGTCCAGGAAGCGGCGCTGGCGCATCCAATGGTGAAGAGGGCGCAGGAGATTTTCAAGGCCGACGTGCGCAGTGTAGTCGATTTGCGGTCGAAGTGACGGGCCTATGAGGAGAACGCGACGAGAATGATTAATCCGCTCAAAATTTCGGAGATGCTGTCCAAGGCCGGCGAAATGCAGGAAGAAGTTCAGCGCAAGCTGGGAGAGACCGTGGTGGAGGCCTCGAGCGGAGGTGGCGCGGTGACCGCGACCATGAACGGCAAAAAAGAATTGCTCAAGATCCACATCGATCCCTCCGCAGTGATGAGCCTGACCGGCAGCCAGCCCGATGTGGAGATGCTCGAGGATTTGATTGTGGCCGCGGTGAATGAAGCCGGACGCAAGGCCGATGACGCCATCAAGTCGAGCTTGCAGGGCTTGCTGGGCGGGCTGAAGCTGCCGGGAATGAGCTAAGTGTTTTTGAGGTAGTATTGGTGGCCCATTAGAGTTCTTTACTGACCACCGTTCACCGCTTTTAGGAGGCGCGTACATTGTCACGCTATGCCGAGCCGATGGCCCGGCTCATTGAGGAACTGAAGAAACTGCCCGGCGTGGGAACCAAGAGCGCGCAGCGCTACGCGTTCTACTTGCTGCGGGCGAGCGACGAGGATGCGGCCGCCCTCGCCGACGCCGTGCGCGGTTTGAAGGCCAGCCTGCGCCTCTGCTCCATCTGCAACAATGTGACGGATATTGACCCCTGCGCCTACTGCGCCAGTCCATCTCGCAACCAGCGTCTGGTCTGCGTGGTGGAAGAACCCACGAACATCACCTCCGTGGAGCGGACGCAAATGTATCAGGGCGTCTACCACGTGTTGCATGGAACACTATCGCCGCTGCACGGCGTGGGGCCCGACCAGTTGCGCGCGAAGACTCTGATTGGTCGCGTGGAGCGGGGCGAAGTGGATGAGGTGATTCTGGCCACCAGCCCTACACTCGAAGGCGAGGCTACGGCGAGTTGGTTAGCGGCCGCATTGCGCGGGCATTCTGTCAAACTTTCGCGAATAGCGACAGGCGTTCCCGCCGGCAGCGACATCGAGTATGCCGATGAGGTGACGATGGCGCGGGCGATCGAAGGGCGCCGGACAGTCTAACCTGCCGCCACCTGAGTCAGGTGACAAATTCACATCCGAGACCCCGGCTTCCTGAACGACCAGAGGCGCCACAGCGCGCATGGGGCGTAGAAGGGGCAGTGCGGGCCTTTGTCTTGTAGCAGGCTTGGCCTGCGTGCCCAAATTGATAGCTTAGGGCCACCCGCCGCTATGGTTTGGTTCGAAAAGTTCCCATGTCGCGAATGGCCTGGTAAGGGATACAATCGTGGCGATTCCCGGTTCGCAAATCCTCTTCGTCAATTTGCATTATCGATTTCTGCTTGAACGGGCGGTTGCAATGAAAAACGCGCTTGTCCTTACTGCCTTGGCCTTTATTTGTGTGTCGCTGGCGTTTGGCGCATCTTCTCTCATTGGCCAGGAGATCACGCAGGAAGCCAATTACAGTGCGTACGTGCCGGCCGGCTGGACGAAGACAACGAATATCCCACAGGGGTTTGACGAGGGCCTTCAGAAACAGGTGGGAGCCGGCAAGCAGGCAACCATTTTCCTGCACTACGTAATCATGCCGCTCGATGCAGGCGCGCCGCCTGCCGATTCAACGGGGATGTCGCGTCAGTGGGACGCGATGATTCACAATCAATTTCCGGACGCCATTTCTCTTTCCACGCCTCCGCCGCAGGTTCACGGCAGAATGCTGATCAATGCAACTTACAAATTGAGCGATAATGGCTCTCTCGTTGAGAGGCGTTACTCGTATTTTTTCGTTGAGCATACTGCGTTTGTTGTTCAATGTACTGCCCCGCCCGAGGCGTGGGCATCGGTTCAGCACGATTTCGATGCCTTTACCTTCAGCCTTGCACCGAGTCGCGAACAGTCAGCAAAGCCGCGCACAAGCGACACTGAATTGCTCACCAATTTGCGTAACAGAACACCTGCTCTCGTCGCCTCCTGGCCTTCTGAATGGCGCTGCAGCGTGACGCAGATCGACATTGTCAATAGGAATCAATCGGCAGGCCGCTCTCTTCAGATCGCACTGTCCTTCCATCGCGAGGATGTCGGCGACATCTATCGCGCAACGAAAGCTGCGTTCTTGTCAATGAAGCGCGGAGAAAACGAAGGGCCCTCTCACGCTCTTCCGCCTGGTCGACAGAATGATGTGGAAACCAGCGCGGAGTTCGTGAATTTTGTTGGCCAGGTCTGGGGTTACGCCTATGGCGAGGCGTTTGGCAACGCTCTCCCAATCGACGAGTTCCGCGTCATCATCGAAGACACCGGCGGACAACGCATCGGTTCCGTCAGCATCTCGAAGACTGACGCGGCGGCGATTCTCTCTGGAAAACTGACACCGGAGGACAGCGCTCGAATTTCAACCCTTTATGTATTTGAATAGGGACGGCTGAGGCAGCATGCACCTTCGCAGGCCGCCCATCCGAATTGGGACGGAAAGTGGCACGGGCCGAGGACTGCGAATTCTTGATAGAGGGCAACGAGATGACAAGCATAACCGGCGATGACGTACGCTGCGGAAGCTGCGGCTACTTGAAGAAACCCGGCTACACGGGACTGAGCCGCACAAAAGGGCTCGCCCTGAAAAGCTGCAAGTTCTTCGGACACATTGCTCACGCTGAAGACAGATGCCTGGCGTACGAGAAAGCCGAAGCCGACCTTCCGCACTGCGAGAACTGCGGAAATTCCGTGTTCCCTCCGAGCTCGTACGAGACGGACTCCAGGTTCTGTGTCGCGTGCCGTGAGTTCGGATTCCGGAAGCTGGCTGAGGAGAAAGAAGAGAAACAGCGGAAGGACAATGAGTATTTATTAATTGGCTTGAAGATCGCTGCACTAGATTGCGGCAGCACCTCTCCGCATCGTGTCGCATGGTGCACCTGGGATATCGTCGCGCATTTTCCTGAGGGAAGCCAAACTAACAGCGGCCTCAATGCAGGCGCGATCGTTGGTGGAATGCTGGGCGGCGTCGCGGGCGCGATGATCGGAGGCGCATTGGGCGCCGCTGCCGGTGGAGGCAGTAGCGCTGGCAGTGGCGAGCCATCCTACCACCTCGGGAAGTTCGGCTTGCTGCAGGTGACAGACAGAGAACTAATCGTCACTCACCTGGGCCGCGGCAAATTCATCAACTATCCGATGTTTCCGTTGAGCATAGTCAAGGAGGTTTCAGACAGCGATCAAATGGTCGCTAAAAGAGTTTGCCTGCGCTTCCCACTGGCCGAAATCCGGCCCGCGATTGCTGAAGGCGACCTTGTGTTTTCGCATAAACAGCAGTCTCATAAGTTCAAAGTGCCTGAGTTGCCCGAGATCGCGCATCAGGTACGGGCCGAGATGCTTCTGCGTGCGCTGCGCGAGGCAGGCGCTTTTCCGCCCGTCAAAGAGTATCTCTTTGCCGTGCTCTTCGGACCTCCCTCGTTTAGTGTTGAGGTTTGGCAGAGAGTATCTGCCGACGAATCGTACTGGCGCGACATACAGGCAGGGGCGCGCACCGAGAAAATCGAAGAAGAACGCATATTCGCGTTTCTCAAAACGCAAGCCCTGGATGCCATGCAAAACCAACTCGATCCTAAATATGTGGATCTTCTTTGGCTCTTTACCTTACGGCTCCCGTTCGACCGGCAAAAAGAACTCTTAGCGCACTGGGCGGCAAGTCCGCAACATTCCCCAGGCAACGCAGCCGGCGCGAAGCATGTTTTGGCAGCGTTCCACGAAAACGCGCGTCGAGAATCAGAACAGAGTGGCCTGCTGACGCGGCGCAAGTGGAAGCAGTTGGAGGCACATCTATCTGAACTGCAGGTCTGACGGGTTCTCAAGAGATTTTGGATTGGTCTCGCACTCCCGTTCTCAAAAAAAGCGGGACGGCCGATTGCCCGTCCCGCATTCGAGTGGCCTCAGGAGCCGCTCCGCAAAAAACTATTTGGACAACTGATCGAGCGCGAGGTTCAGCTCCAGCACATTCACGCGCGGTTCGCCGAGAAAGCCGAGCTGGCGTGAGATGGTGTGGTCCGCGACGAGTTTCTTCAGCCGATCCGGATCGATGCCGCGCGTCTGCGCAACACGTGCGACCTGGTAGTAGGCATTGTCGGGCGTGATGTCTGGGTCGAGACCCGAGCCTGAAGTCGTCACCATATCGATGGGCACGGGCTTGCCCTGGTTGGCCGCGGCCAGCTTGTCAATGTCGCCCTGAATGCGCGTCACCAGCGTCTTGTTCGACTGGGCCAGATTAGTGCCGCCAGAGGCCGTGGCGTCGTAGCCGTTCCCCGCGGCCGAGGGGCGCGGATGGAAGTACTTGTCCGACGTAAAGCTCTGTGCGATCAGCTCCGAGCCGATGACCTGGCCGTTGTTCAGAATCAGACTGCCATCGGCCTGATGGTGAAAGAGGACTGCTGCGAGTCCCGTCATTAGCAGCGGATATCCCAGGCCAAACAGGACCGCGGTGACGAGCGTAAAGAGAATCGATGTCTTCCAAACCGAATGCACTGTAAAACTCCTTGAAGCCATGTAGCGGGGGCTAAAGCCCCGGTGATTCGTTGCTTCGTGTACGGCACGACTAAAGTCGTGCCCTTTCAAAACCGTTCCTTGCGGCATGACAGAAGTCATGCCCCGATACAAACCGTCCTATGCCAGATGCAGCGCAACCAGGCACAGATCGATGGCCTTGATGCCGACAAATGGAATCAGAATGCCGCCAACGCCATAGATCAACAAATTGTTGCGCAGCAGCACGTCGGCCGCCTTGGGCTCGTACTTCACGCCCTTCAACGCCAGCGGGATCAGCGCCACAATAATGATCGCGTTAAAAATCACCGCCGACAAAATTGCCGACTCGGGCGAATGCAGATACATGATGTTGAGCACCTTCAGCACCGGGAAGACTCCCATGAACATGGCTGGGATGATGGCGAAGTACTTGGCGACGTCGTTGGCGATGGAAAACGTAGTGAGAGCGCCGCGCGTCATCAGAAGCTGCTTGCCGATCTCCACAATTTCGATGAGCTTGGTGGGATTGGAATCGAGATCGACCATGTTGCCGGCCTCTTTTGCAGCCTGTGTGCCGGAGTTCATGGCCACGCCCACATCGGCCTGCGCCAGCGCGGGTGCGTCATTGGTGCCGTCGCCGGTCATGGCCACCAGCTTGCCCTTGCCCTGCTCCCGCTTGATCAGGTCCATCTTGTCTTTGGGCTTGGCTTCGGCCAGGAAATCGTCCACGCCGGCTTCGCGCGCAATTACGGCCGCGGTCAGCGGATTGTCGCCGGTGATCATGATAGTGCGGATGCCCATGGCGCGGAGGCGCGCAAGGCGCTCCTTGAGGCCACCCTTGACCACGTCCTTCAAATAAATGACGCCAAGGGCCGTGGAATTTTCCGCGACCACCAGAGGCGTACCTCCCAGGCGCGCGATTTCTTCCACGCTCTCGCGAACTTTTTGCGGAAGCGCCTGGCCCTGTTCCTCAAGGAAGCGGGCAATTGCGTCCACGGACCCCTTGCGGATGCGCGTGCCCGGCAGATTGACGCCGCTCATGCGGGTCTGTGCAGTGAAAGGCACGAACTCCGCGTGAATGCCGCCGAGATCGCGGCCGCGCAGGTTGTACTTCTCCTTGGCCAGCACCACGATCGAACGGCCTTCGGGAGTCTCGTCGGAGAGCGACGCCAGTTGCGCCGCGTTGGCCAGTCGCTCCTGGCTCACGTCGGGCGCAGGAATGAATTCCACAGCCTGGCGATTGCCCAGGGTGATGGTTCCGGTCTTGTCGAGCAGCAGCGTGTTCACGTCGCCCGCAGCTTCCACGGCGCGACCGCTCATGGCCAGCACGTTGTACTGCACCAGGCGATCCATGCCGGCGATGCCGATGGCCGAAAGCAATCCGCCGATCGTGGTGGGAATAAGGCACACCAGCAGCGAAACCAGCACGAAGACGGTCTGCGGAGCGTGGGAGTAGATGGCGAAGGGCTGCAGCGTAACCACCGCCAGCAGAAAGATGATGGTGAGGCCGGAGAGCAGAATGCTGAGCGCAATCTCATTGGGCGTCTTCTGGCGCGTGGCGCCTTCCACCAGCGCGATCATGCGATCGAGAAAGGTTTCGCCGGGATTGGAGGTGATCTTCACCTTGATCCAATCCGACAGCACCTTGGTGCCGCCGGTAACGGCCGAGCGGTCGCCGCCCGCTTCGCGAATGACGGGAGCCGACTCGCCGGTAATTGCCGACTCATCGACCGACGCCACGCCTTCGATCACTTCGCCGTCGCCCGCGATGTAGTTGCCAGCCGCGACGTAAATTACGTCTCCGGCGCGGAGCGATCCGCTCACGACTTCTTCAAAGCTGCCGTCGGCCTTGTAGCGCTTGGCGATGGTCTCGCCCTTGGCCTTGCGCAGCGTGTCGGCCTGCGCCTTGCCGCGGCCTTCCGCCATGGCTTCAGCAAAATTGGCAAACAGCACCGTGAACCACAGCCAAAGCGTGATCTGCAGGTTGAAGCCGAAGGTCTCACGATGATGTTGGAAGTTCACGACGAGCAGCGCCGAAGTAAGCACGCTGCCCACCTCCACCACGAACATCACCGGGTTCTTGACCATGCCACGCGGATCGAGCTTGCGTATGCTGTCCACGATGGCCGGGCCAATGATCTTTGTATCCCAAATACTTATTTTTTCTGCCATGACAGTCCGTTTTGCCTTGTCCTGTTGCGTTATCTCTTCGGGTTAGAACAGCGTTCCAGGGTGAGTGTGCAGCAGTAGATGTTCCAGAATCGGTCCCAGGCTCAACGCCGGGAAGAAAGTAAGCGCGCCCACGATGAGCACCACGCCGATGAGCAGCACAGTGAACAGCGGAGTGTTGACTGGGAATGTGCCGGATGAAGGTGGCACGCTCTTCTTTTGCGCCAGATTGCCGGCCAGAGCCAAACACGGAATCATCATGAGAAATCTACCGATGAGCATGTCGAACGCCATCGCGATGTTGTACCACCAGTTCGTTCCCAGGCCCGCGAAGGCCGATCCGTTGTTTCCCGCGCCCGAAACAAACGAATACAGAACCTCGCTAAAGCCGTGCGGACCGGGGTTGGCCATCACCGACTGACCGACCGGCAGCAATACAAAGATCGCCGCAAAAGTGAGGATGATGAACGGGAAGATGAGCGCGTAGAGCATGGCCATCTTCACGTCGTAGGATTCGATCTTCTTGCCCAGGTACTCCGGCGTGCGGCCAACCATCAGTCCCGCGATGAAAACCGCAATCACGATGTAAATCAACATGCCGTACATCCCGGAACCCACGCCTCCAAAGACCACCTCGCCGAGCATGATGTTGGCAAGCGGAATCATTCCGCCCAATGGCGTAAAGCTGTCGTGCATGCCGTTGACGGCGCCGCAACTGGCGTCGGTGGTGATGGTGGCGAAAAGCGCGCTCTCGGCAATGCCGTTGCGCACTTCCTTGCCCTCCATGTTGCCGCCGGGCGCGGTTGCAGTACGTGCCTGTGCGGCCCCTTGAATATCTGGATGCGGCTGCGCCTCAGCCCAATAGCACACCGCGAAACCGGCGGCAAAGAGCAGATACATTGCGGCGAAGACGGCCCAGCCGTGGCCTCGCGACCCAGTCATCTGGCCCAGCGTGTACGTAAGGCCCGCGCCGATAACGAAGATCGAAAGGATCTGAAAGAAGTTTGACAGCGGCGTCGGGTTCTCATAGGGGTGAGCGCTGTTGGCGTTGAAGAATCCGCCTCCGTTCGTGCCCAACATCTTGATTGCTTCCTGCGAGGCAACCGGCCCCTGGCCGATGGTCTGCGTGCTGCCTTCGACGGTGTGCACAACGGTGTAGGGATGGAGATTCTGAGGAACTCCCTGCCAGACCAGCAACAGAGCGTAAATAATGCAAGCCGGCGTGAGGATATAGAGCAATGTCCGCGTCATATCGACCCAGAAGTTGCCGATGGTACTCGACTGCGTACGCTTGATGCCGCGGATGAGCGCCACGGCAACCACGATGCCTGCGGCAGCCGACCAGAAATTGTGCGTCGCCAGTCCGACCATCTCAGTCAGGTAGCTCATGGTCGATTCGGGCGCGTAGAACTGCCAGTTGGTATTGGTGGTGAAGCTCGCCGCGGTATTGAAAGCAAGATCTGGCCCCACGGCGGTGAGATGCTGCGGATTGGCCCAACCTTGCACGAATCCCTGCAGGCGCTCAATTCCGTAGGTAAGCACGAGCGAAGCTGCGGAGAATCCCAGCATGGCAAAGGCATACTCGCGCCAGTTCATCTCTTTGTCTGCGCGAACACCGCAGAGCTTGTAGATGATCCGCTCGAATGGTCGAAGCACCGGGTCGAGCCAGGTGCGCTCGCCCTCCAGAACGCGCGTTAGGTAGATGCCTACTGGGCGAACGGTGGCAAGCAGAATGACGGAGTAGATGGCGAATTGCAGCCAGCCATTTACGGACATATCAGAATTTCTCCGGGAAAAGCAGTGCGATGGTGAGATACACCATGAGAAGAATCGAGAAAACCAAACCGGTTGCTGAGATCCAATCCATGTGCATGGGCTACCTCAACTTTTCGCACGCCTTGACGTAGAGAAACGCCAAGACAAAGAAAACCACGGTGAACAGCAGCATGACTACGTCTTGCATTCGAGAACTCCAAGTTCCGGCCGGCACGGCGCCGGCGGGGTTGCAAAAAAATAAATTCCATCCGCTGAGCGTCGGTTCCGCCGGAGCGAGCAAACAAATTCGCGACGATGCGGTCCCGGTCTTGCCAAACGGCTGACCCGAGACTCATTCTGCCTTCCGACAGGTTTGAGTATCGAAAAGATTTCCTAAAGAAACCGTAAGGATTGGAGCCGCGCGGCGGTAAGCCGTGGAAAATCAGCGCACGCAGTCCGCGCCCTGGCTCGCAATACGATACGCGCGGTATGCCCGTCTATTCTTGATTGCCGGTCCAGCCCTCGGGAATGAAGCGGTAACCCACCCAGGGCTCTGTCTGAATGTATTGGCGGCCGGTCTGAGTTTCGAGTTTCTTGCGCAACTGGCCGACAAAGACGCGCAGATATTCCGGCTGGTGGGCCGATTGCGCGCCCCAGACGGCGGTGAGAAGGGCGCGGTGCGTCATCACCTTGCCCGAGTTGCGGGCAAGGTGCAGCAACAATTCGAACTCCTTGGGCGTGAGGTGGATAGGCTTGCCCTGCACGGTGATACTGTGCGCCTGGGAGTCCACCACAAAGTCCCCGACCTCGAGGGCAGCCGTGGCGCGCTCTGGAGCGCGCCGCAGATGCGCCCGCACGCGCGCCAGCAATTCCTGAATGCTGAAGGGCTTGGTCACGTAGTCGTCGGCTCCGGCGTCGAGCGCCTCCACCTTCGACCGCTCGTGCTCGCGGACCGACAGGACGAGGACCGGCGTGTCACCCCGCGTGCGGATAATGCGGCAGACGTCTACCCCGCTCATTCCCGGCATCATCAGATCGGTAATCACCAGATCGGGCGCCCAATCACGAAAAACCCGCAATCCTTCCTCGGGATCGTTGGCTGTGCGCACGTCGTAACCCTGTGCAGAGAGCGCGGCACGTAGAACACGCGTAATCTGCGATTCGTCGTCGATCACCAGAATTCGTCCAGGCATGGTCTTTCTTCTTTCCCCCGAAGATTACATCATTGCGGCCTGTCATTACACAAAGCGCGAAAGGCGATTATGATTCCCGAGGGGAAGTCGATGCACGTACGCGCCTATTCCGGGCACATTCTTCGCTGGTCCCTGGCCACCGCTGCGGCCATGATCACCACATTTCTGCTGGTTTGGCTGGGCGCCAATTCCACCACCGCAGGCATGGTGTTTCTGGTGCTGGTGGTGTGGTCGGCCAGCCAGGCTGGAATCGCGCTTTCGCTTTACATGGCGGCTCTGTGCGCGCTCTTCTTCGACTATTTCTTTCTGCCTCCCGTTCACACCTTTCAGCTGATCGGGGCCCAGGCATGGGTGGAGATGATTTCCTTCGCGCTGGGCTGTGTCGTTGTAAGCAGGCTGGCGGAGCGCGCGCGGCAACAGACCATGCAGGCTGAACAACGGCAGGCGGACGTGAGCCGACTGTACGCCCTCAGCCAGGAGATGATGCTCTTTGAGGATGCCGATCGGTTGATCCGCAACCTGCCCGGCCTGATCGACCGCATTTTCGCGCTCAAAGGCGTGATTCTGTACGTTTGCGAACAAGACCGCTTTTATTCCTCGAGCGGCGAGGCTCCGGCCAGCATACGTGCCCACATGCATGCCTTGACGGAGGGATTGAGTCCTACGCTCGTTCCGCTTTCCGGCTACCATTCAACATCGCTGACGCTCGGAATGAGATCCGTGGGCGCGCTGGCTTGGCGGCCGGAGTCGCTTTCCCGCGAAGTTTCCGCGGCCATCTCGGCCCAGGTTTCGATTGCGGTGGCGCGTTCCATAGCGATAGAGACTACGGCCCGCGTGGAAGCTGCCCGCGAAGGCGAGCGGCTGCGTACGGCGCTCATCGATTCCCTCACCCACGAATTGCGTACTCCGCTGACCTCCATCCGCGCCGCTTCCACAACCCTGGTAGAGAGCGAGGGACTGGACGAGGCCGCGCGTTCCGATATGGCGCACATCATCGATGAGGAGGCCGCGCGGCTCGATCTGCTGATCGGTGAGGCCGTGGAAATGGCCGAGATCGACGCCAATGTGGTGAAGGTGAAAATGAGCCCGCAGAATCCCCGTGCGCTGCTCGACCAGGCCGTGGAGGAATCGCGCAAAATTCTGGCCGCGCACAAAGTGAGCATCGTGGTCGAGGACGAAATCCTCCCTGACGGCAATGAATCGGCGGACGGAGAGTCGGTCTCGGGCGAATCTGTTTGGATCGATCCCCACCTGCTGGGCCGGGTCTTGCGCCACCTGCTCGAGAACGCAGCCGGCTACACTCCGCCGGGCAGCCGCGTGAAGCTGAGCAGCGCACGCAAAAACGACCGTCTGGAGTTTTGCGTGGAAGATAACGGTCCCGGCATCGACCCCGTCGACCTGCCATTGATCTTTGAGAAGTTCTACCGGGGCAAACACCGCACCGGTCAGCGCAAAGGATCGGGCATGGGCCTGGCCATCACCCGCGCCATCATGACCGTTCACGGCGGAGGAATCGAAGCTTCCAACGTTCCCGGCGGCGGCGCACGCTTTCGTTTCTGGGTACCGCTGATCGAGCGAGAGCCGAGCCGGCAGTAAAGCATCCACGAGCGGATTGTTATTTCGGTTCGCTACTCCAGTCGCACTTAATCTCGCGGCGTTTCTCGGAGCTCTCCACGGCCCACTCCAGCAGCCGCGCCACGCGCCAGCCATCCACACCCGCAACCGGAGCGGGCGCCTTGCCCAGCAGCGCATCGCGAATGCCCGCGTAGTAGAGCCTGTAGTCCCCTGTGACTGCCTGAACGGGACGGCTCACCTTTCCTCCATCGATGTCGACATACAGCAAGCCCCATGCGGCGGACAGTTCCTGGCCCCAGGCCGGGTCATCGATGCGCGTGATTTTGGTGAGTGCGGCCTCCTGCGGGTCCACGCCGGACTTCACGTATCCGCCACGCGTGCCGCGCAGGTGATAACGCGGCATAGCCGGAAGCGAAAGCAGATTGGAGGCAACAGTGACGAACAGATTCGGATAGCGCAAGCGGATGGTGAACGAATCGTTCGCTCCTGCTCCATCTCTTTCACGGAGCACTTCGGCGCTCACCGACTCGGGCAGGCCGAAGAGAGCCAAAACCTGATCGGTGAGGTGTGGCCCCAGGTCCTGGAGCATGCCGCCGGAATCAACGTCTTCTTTCCACAACCGCTCTGTCAGCCGTGCCGGACGCCAGCGGTCAAAGCGGGATTCGAGAGCAACCAGGCGGCCCAGAGAGCCCTCATGCAGTAGTTTCTGAATCGTCAGGAAGTCGCTGTCCCAGCGTCGGTTATGAAAAGGCGCAAGCAGTACTTTGTGCTTTCTCGCAAGACCGATCAATTCCGCCGCCTCGGCCGAAGTCATGCTCATCGGCTTATCAACGACGACATTCTTCCCCGCGCTCAGGATCTGCTTGGCGATTTCGTAGTGAGTTGCGTTGGGTGTGGCCGCCACAAAGAGCCCGAGAGATTTGTCGGCCAGCATCGCTTCGAGCGAGCGGTACACCGTGATGCCGGGATAGCGCTCCGCGGTGTTGTTGGTGCTGCGCTCCATCACCGCAGCCAGCTCCAGCCCCTCCACCGACGAAAGCAGCGGGCCGTGAAAGACGCGGCCTGCCATGCCGAAACCCACCAAACCTGCGCGAATCATCGAAACCTTCCTTTACAACCAGCTCCGCTGTTCTTTTCTAGCCATCGAGTTTAAACCGAGTCTCCGCCAGATGGTAAAGCCGCCGCCACACCAGCCGATTCATCGTGACCACCATGAGCGAGATGAGAATAGTGGCCAGCAAAAGCATGGAGAAACGGCCGCTGTCGGTGGCCGCGTCAATCTGCGCACCCAGGCCGATGGTCGAAAGCGTTTGATCCTTCACGTGCGAATACTCGGCCATGACCGAGGCGTTCCACGCACCGCCCGAGGCCGTAACCATGCCCGTAATGAGGAAAGGAAAGATGCCGGGAAGGATGAGCTTGGTCCAGCGCTGCCAGCGCGTGAAGTGAAATAGCGACGCGACCTCGCGCAGGTCCGAGGGAATCGACATGGCGCCGGCAATCACGTTGAAGAGGATGTACCATTGCGTGCCCAATAGCATGAGCGCAATCGACCCGATGCCCAGGCCGCCGCCGATCCTCACCAGCCCCATCAGCAGTATCGGGAAGAAAGCTGTTGCCGGCACCGAGGCCATGATCTGCGCGATGGGCTGCACAACGCGCGCGATCCGCGGGTTGAGGCCGATGGCCACGCCGACGGGAATCGTCCATAAGGCAGAGATAAGCAGCGCGGCGTTCACACGCAAGAAAGTGGCTGCCGCGCCCTCCAGCAGCAGGCGCAGATCGGCCGTGGAAACGGTCTTGAGCATGAGCACGGCCTGTGCGGCTGCCCAGCAAACAGCCGTCACGCCCGCCAATGCCACCGCCCAGAGCACAGGAGAGACTTTACCGGAATTCATCTCGTCGAGCGGCTTGATCACGCGGTTTTCCTTGCTTTGCGCCAAATGCCGGTAGACCGGCTCCTCCACGCGATCCCAAATGCGGCCGGGAAGATTTTGTAGGATCGTCGATCTCCGAATCAGTTCAAGAATCGGCGAAGTGACCTGTTCGGCGGCTTCCACTTGCTCGAATTTAAACTTGTCGCTCCAGGCGATGAGCGGACGCCAAATGAGCTGATCGGTAGCCACAACGATCAGAATTACGGTGGCGATGCCTGCCAGCAAGGCGCGCACGTTGCCTTCATAGGTCGCGGTCTGGATGTAGCTGCCCAGTCCGGGCAACTGAAAGTTGCGGTCACCCATGGTGAAGGTTTCGCAAAAAATCAGCGCGAACCAGCCGCCGGCCACAGATACGATCGAATTCCACACCAGGCCGATCGTAGAAAAGGGCATTTCGAGCTGCCAGAAACGTTGCCAGTTGGAATAGCGATAGATGCGCGATGCCTCCAGCATCTCGCGCGGAATGGTTTTGAGCGAAGAATAGAAACTGAAGGCGAGATTCCACACCTGCCCGGTAAAGATGAGCAGAATCACCGCCATCTCGATGCCGAGCTGATGGCCGGGAACCAGCGAGACCATGGCCAGCACCACGGGCGGCAGAAAACTGAGCACTGGAATCGATTGCAGAATGTCGAGAACCGCAACCATCCACGGCTCAATGCGCGCGTTGTAGGCGGCGATGTATCCATAGGTGACGGCGAAGGCCAGGCTGAGGAAGTAGGCGATGGCCATGCGCACGATGGAGTAGAAGGCGTAAAGCGGCAGAGCGCCAATGGAGCTCGAGATGGGTACCACCGGAATGGGCTTCTGGAACCAGTAGACGCCGGTGCTGACGACCGCGAAGAATACCGCAAGTGCGCAAGCCGCCACGCCCAGATCGACAAAGAAGGGCGTACTGCGAACGTTGACGAGAGTGCGTGCGAGCGGGCGTTGGAGATTCACTCTTTGTCCTCGCTCGAAACAATCTCCTCCTCCAGAGCATCTGGCAGCACAAAGCGGCGGCGCGCGGCATCGAAGTCAAACAGCTCCGCATAACGGCCCCACGTGACGGCGGTTTCGATCTGCCGCTGGCTCTCTTCGTCGCTGAACTGCTCATCGAGCATGTCGAGAAAGAAGTCTTCGGGCACGGTGTGATCGCTTTTCGTGTCGAGCGCGCGGCGAATCTGCCGAAGCAGCAGCACATTCTCGACGGCGGCGTTGCGGAACAACTCTTTCTGCCTAAGAATTTCGGAGTTGGCAAACTCCGCGCCGCTGTGCGTGATCACGGCATCGCCCTCTTCAACTTTGAGGAAGGCCAGCAACTGCGCGGCGTCAACGATGGGCAACAGATCGTCGACCTCGAAGGCCAGATCGTCAGCCAAGCGGTACATGTCGTCACGTCCGCCCTTGTCGAGCAACAGCTCAAGCAAGCCGGCAATGCCGCCAGGCCGCGCGTGGGGCAGCATCTGGTAACGCATCTGCCGCTGATCGCGCACGGCAGGCGCGTGTTGGTGACCGGGCGCTCCGCCCGGTTCTGTGTCGGGCCGGGTGAGGACCTTGTAGATGTAGTCCACCAATTGCGTAAAGGCCTCCGACTTGCGGTCGCGCGGCTGCGGAATCTGCACCGGAAAGTCGGTGCGGATATGGCCGGGATTGCGCCCCAACACGATGATGCGGTCCGCCAGCAGCACGGCCTCTTCAATGTTGTGTGTGACCAGGAAGATCGCCTTGGTGGGCATGGTCTTCTTCGCCCACAGCTCCAGCAGTTCGCTGCGCAGGTTCTCGGCGGTCAACACGTCGAGTGCGGAAAAAGGCTCGTCCATGAAGAGCACTTCCGGCTCCACGACCAGGGCGCGGGCAAAACCCACCCGTTGCCGCATGCCGCCGGAGAGCTCCTTGGGATAGGCCGCTTCAAAACCGTCGAGACCGACCATGTCGAGCATCTTCATGCTGCGTTCGCGACGCACCGCGGCTGTCTCGCCGCGCGCCTGCAGCGGCGCCTCAACGTTCTCAAGTACCGTGAGCCAGGGAAACAGCGCGAAACTCTGGAAGACGATCGAGACGTTGATTTCGGCCTGAGCGATGGGTGTGCCGTGCCAGTAAACCTGCCCCGCCGATGGCGTGGAGAGGCCCGTCAACATCCTCAACATGGTTGACTTGCCCGATCCGGAGGGCCCCAGCAAGGCAAGTATCTCGCCGGGAACAATGCTCAAGTCGGTCGCCGAGATCACCTGAATGCGATTCTGGCTCGGCTGCGCGTAGTACTTCTCGATCCCCACAGCGCGAATGATCGCGTTATCGCTCGCTTGAGGGGTCGCAGGGGCGTCGAGGGTCTGGTTCGGGCTGACCGATTCCGACATTTCCGGTTCTCCAGTGGGGAACTGCTGGCCGGGTCGCGGCCTGCTGCTGCCAGTATATGGATGAAAAATTGATTCGTCGTGAATGCCTTCCGGAGTGGCCGGGAAGACGGCCGTTGGACCTCCCCTTTGGGTCCCCTCCGTGGCTCTCGATGCACGAGGGCAAGGGCCTGTCATCAAGTTCTCAGACCGTAGCGTTGCCAGCGCAAATCGGGCCAGACGAGGCGGAGGACGAAGACTTTGGTGATTCCAAGGCTAGGACGACAACGAAATATGGCCCGATTTGCGCCGCAACCCGGAGGGACGGGGCCGATTTTTCCGATTTCGTTGTCGCTCGTCGCTCCAGTAGGCTGGCTACAGCGCGCTCCTCGCTCCTAGAACTCCAAAAAATCAGCCCCGTCGCTATCGGCCTGAGAACTTGATGACAAGCCCAAGTGCATTACACTACCTAAGCGTACCATTCGTGCTGTAAGGAAAATGTGTAGTTGGGAAGCCCGCAAGTTGGCGCAGTAGACCGTGACGTTTAAGAACGGCCCGTCATGATTCTCCATCCCCCAGTGTTGAGGAGAGTATGCCCACGACCATCGAAAAACCGCGGGTTCTGGTAGCGGACGACGAACGAGTCATCGCCGACACGCTGGCCATGATCCTGAACCAAAGCGGCTTTGAAGCGCGCGCCGTTTACTCGGGCGAAAAAGCCCTCGAGCTTGCCGAATCTTTTCAGCCTGACATGCTGATCTCCGACGTGATCATGGCCGACCTGAACGGCATCGATGCGGCGATCCGCATTCGCGCATTGCTGCCGTCGATCAA
The DNA here is from genome assembly GCA_963713675.1 of uncultured Acidobacteriota bacterium. Taxonomy (GTDB): domain Bacteria; phylum Acidobacteriota; class Terriglobia; order Terriglobales; family Acidobacteriaceae; genus Telmatobacter. The sequence goes on along the minus strand of CAVQMV010000029.1, from coordinate 537,130 downwards.
GATTCTGCTGTTTTCCGGCCAAGCGGCCACGGCCGACCTGCTGGAAAAGGCGCGCAAGGACGGCTACGAATTTGACATCCTCGCAAAACCTGTCCATCCCCAGGATCTTCTGGCACGGTTGCGCGCATAGCTCGAATCATCCGGCTTATCGGTTCCCTTTTCCTCCGCCCCGGTGGCTTCCGGTCAGAGCGAAATCGCCTGCTGCGTGGCTCTCGTGGCCCATTGCACGCGCCGTCTCAGAGTCAAAAGTGGGGCAATCAAAAGGCCTCAGGCGCGGCTTCCGATTCGCTCTTTTCGCCCCCTGTCCTCAGGTTCAAAAGACAATAGACACCAGCAATTCCTGAGTGCTACTCTGCGCCTACCCCCGGTGCCTTGAACTGATATGAGTCCCCCGCAGCTTGCTTCCCGTCCAAGGTAACGTGCCCAACCCCAGGTTGGAGGTATGTAAACCGTGCAAATCTGCGAGACCATGAGATCTCTGCGGATCGCCACAGTGCTGGTGATCCTGATCCTTCTCGAAATCCCATTCGTTGTCACCGCTCGCGCGCAGTCGCCGTTGTCCGTCGTCGCCGAGGTCCCACTGCGGCCTTACACTGCGTCCGACAAGAGCGTCTCTGCCGGCGTGCCTTACGGATGGCAAGTCACAAATGCCGGCGGCGGCGACATCGCTATGGAAGGACCGCAAGGCGAAACCGTGAACATCGAAGCAATCGTCGCGTATGACGGCCCGTTTCAACTCGGGCAGAAGGGCCCCAGCGGCGCCGGTTTGACAATGCCCTCCTCGGCAAAACTTTCTGACAAGCTCGTCATGGTATTTCAACAGCAACAGGCGCTCATCGGACGGCCAGTTCCACAGCTCCAGTACCTTTATGCGGCGCCCATCCAAATGCCGTCGGGTATGGGCCAATGCGGCATGTTCGCTATCAGCGCCGTCGCGGGCGCCAATGCGGGCAATGCCATGGGCATATTCTGCTCGCTTGACGACAGCTCCGCAAAATTCTTCAAGTGTTTCTTGATGTATGGAGCGGCTCCCGCGTCGATTGCGGCCCAGACCGTAACTACGGTCGAAGCCGTCATGAAGAGCTACAAATTAGCTCCGGGTTGGACGCAGAAGCTTCTTTCTCCCTATACGCCGGCAGACTCAACAAATCCAGGACCGGGCGGCTCGGGATATCCCAGTGGCGCAAGTGCGAGCGCGAACGATGGTCCAGGACTCGGCGGCGGCTACAACCCAGGGCCGGGCGGATCAGGGTATCCCAGCGGCGCGCATGCGAGTGCAAACGATGGACCAGGCTTCGGCGGCTATAACCCAGGACCGGGCGGCTCTGGATATCCCAGCAGCGCGCATGCGAGCGCAAACAGTGGACCAGGCTCCAGCGGCGGCTATGACCCAGGACCGGGCGGCTCTGGATATCCCAGCAGCGCGCATGCAAGCGCAAACGATGGACCAGGCTCCGGCGGTGGTTATAACCCTGGACCGGGCGGCTCAGCAGGTTACCCGAGCAACCCGCCTAGCGCGAACAGTGCGAATACCGCCCCGGCCGATGGACCGGGCCTTGGCGGCGGTTACAATCCAGGACCCGGCGGCTCGGCAGGATACCCGAACAGCCCACCTGATCCGAACAGTGCGAAGTCCGCCGAGGCCGATGGACCGGGCCTTGGTGGCGGCTACAATCCAGGGCCCGGCGGCTCGGCAGGATATCCATATGACGGAACCGACCCGAGCGCGTCGTACTCCGAAGTGCTCTGGCGCAATCAGCAAGTCATCGATCGCGGCTTCGTTTGCGTAGGCGCCAACATCGTCGGCAACAGTTCGTCCTCGCAGACTTCGCCCGAGTGCGGTGCATGGAAGCCGGACTTCTAGAACCGAGAGTCTGAGTGTCAGTCTTTAACCCCGGCGCACTACTGCGCGTGCACCGTCGTGGCCTGCGACCGCCGGTTCACTTCGCCAAGAATCTTTCCCATGTCCTGGTGGACCGCTCTTCCCTGCTCCACCATGAGCTCGCCACCCACGTAGACGCGATCGATGTCGCGTTCTTCGGTCACGAGGACAAGACTCGCGTAAGCATCGAAAACGGTTCCGTAGCGCGTGGGGTCGATGACGACAAAGTCGGCGAACTTGCCCGGCTCCAGACTGCCCAGCTTGTCTTTAACGCCCATCACGTCGGCTGAGCCCATGGTGTGCAGGTAGAGCACTTCATACGGGCTCATAATGGCCGCGCTCTGGTAGAGGTCGCGGATCGCATACAAGCCTGTGCGCATGTTTTCGAAGGGATCGGCGACGTCGGCGCTGGCTTCCCCGTCCACACCCATTCCCACGCGAATGCCCTTCTTCAGATACTTGGGAATATCGGCCACGCCGGAGGCGAGACGGCCATTGGAAAGTGGATTCCAGCACATGCCGGCACCTGCCGCGGCGGTCTGATCGAGAATAGCGTCGGTAGTGTGGATGAAGTGGCCGAAATATAGTGTGGGACCGAGCAGGCCGCTCTCAGTCATCCAGTGAAACTTCGATTGCTCGGCGGCCACGGTGTCGGGCGGCTCAAGATAGTGCGTCTGGTTGCCGATGTGGAACTCGTCCATCTCCTGCTTCTCGGCCACAGCCTGCTGCTCGGTGTTGTTGAACGAGGTCCAGCCGTTCAGCATCACACTCAGGAATCGCGAACTTTGCGGTTGCGTCGCCGTCCAGTCCAAAAAACTCTTCAGCCGCGCGCGGGCCATCTCCGGCGTCATCTGCGGGCCGATCAGGTCGGCGTCATAGCCATGCACAAAGCGAATGCCGGAATCCATCTCGCCGCGAAACGATTCTTCATCGCAGCGGCTGCTGGCGCACGATGGCGATGAAGTGCCACCGTAAGCAAAATCGTACGCGCCGGTGACGCCGTGCTCCAGATGATCCAGTGCGCCGTACAAAGTGAACCAGTAATAATCCTCCGCTTTGGCGTAGAGCGCATGATGGTTGTACAGGCCATCGATCCAGCCGGGAAGTGTCTGGTCCTGCGCGATGCCGCGAAAGGCGGCTTGCCACAAATGGCTGTGCGCGGAGAGAAGTCCGGGAATAATCCACTCGCCATGCGCGTCCCACACTTCCTGCGTGATGATGTCGCCCGGCGCGCCCGCGCCAACCGCTGTCAGCTTGCCCGCGTTATCCACCACCAAGTAACCGGTAAATGGCTCCCTCTGCCCCGGCGCCATGGTGAACAATCGAGCGTTAATCACCACCAACCGGTTTTGCGCGGCCGCCCCAGCGCATAGCCCCGCCCACAAACACACCACCATGACGCACACAAGACAGAATCTTCTTGCTCTAGGCATTCCTTTTGATACCGCGAATCCCATCAAAGCGCAATAAAAGCCCGCGCAATTAAGATCGAGCGGTTGACAGATGCGGTCCCGGTCGTATCGTTATCTCTCTACCCTCACTTGCTCTTGCCATCCCCGACCGGCGAAAGTAAATACAAGATGGCAAAGGCACTTCGCTCCACTCGCGTTCTCACCCCGCAGGGCCTCGCGCCGGCGATCGTAATGGTCGAGCGGGAGCGCATCTCCGTCATCCTCCGCTGGGACGACCTGCCGCCCGATGCGATCCTGCACGACTTCGGCGACCATGTGCTCCTCCCCGGCCTGGTGGACTCGCACGTACACATCAATGAGCCCGGCCGCACAGAGTGGGAAGGATTTGAGACGGCGACGCAAGCCGCGGCGGCAGGCGGCGTGACCACGTTGGTCGATATGCCGTTGAATTGCATTCCCGAAACCATCGATGTGCCAGCACTCGAAGCCAAGCGCGCCGCAGCGAATGGCAAAGCGTGGGTGGACTGGGCGGCGTGGGGCGGCGTGGTGCGGGACAACGCCGAGTCGCTGCCCTCGCTGGTGCGTGCAGGCGTTCCCGGATTCAAATGCTTTCTCATTCACTCTGGAATCGACGGCTTTGCGTGGGTTGATGAAAAGGACCTGCGCGCGGCGCTCAAGAAGCTGCGCGGCACTGGACTGCCGTTGCTGGCACACGCTGAAGTGGCCGGCCCGGTAGGTGCAGCAACGCAGGCGCTGGACAGAATGAGTGCGGATTGGCACAAATATTCCACCTATCTGCGCTCTCGTCCCGACGATGCCGAGATTGAGGCCATTGCCTTGCTCATCAGCCTCGCCGAACAGTTCCAGACCCCCATCCACATCGTGCATCTGTCGAGCGCCCAGGCGCTGCCGTTGCTCAAGGATGCGCGCGAGCGCGGCGTACCCGTCACCGTAGAAACATGCGCACACTATCTATGGTTCGAGGCCGCGACCATTCCTGACGGCGCCACCCAGTACAAATGCGCGCCGCCGATTCGCGACGCCCGGAATCGCGAGGCGCTGTGGAATGCGCTCAACGAAGGACTGATTGGGATGGTGACCACCGATCACTCCCCTTGCCTGCCGGAGATGAAGCGCCAGGGGCCCAAAGGTGAAGGTGCCCGCTGGGATCAGGCGTGGGGCGGCATCGCGAGCCTTGGGCTGGCCCTGCCGGTACTGTGGACCGGCATGAAACAACGCGGCATCGCGATCGAGCGCATCGGAGAGTGGATGGCGGCTGCGCCTGCCAGGCTGGCGGGCATGAGCGGGCGCAAAGGCGTGATTGCAGTGGGCGCCGACGCGGACTTTGCCGTCTTCGATCCCGAAGCCAAGTGGACCGTCGCGCCCTCCGACCTGTATTTCCGGCATAAACTCTCGCCGTATCTCGGCGCTGAACTCGAGGGCCGCGTGCTCGAAACCTGGTTGCGCGGTGAGGTTATCTTTCGCGCCGGAGCGCAAGTTGGCGAGGCACGCGGCACAGAACAGGTGCGACCATGAAAGAACGCGCGCAGCGCGCCATCGCCGAGTGTCGACGCATCGCCGACCTGAGCGAAGAGCCGGGTCGCACAACGCGAAGATTCCTCACGCCTCCCGTGCGCGAAGTGCATCAATTGCTGCGCGAGCGCATGGAAGCTCTCGGCATGACGGTGCGCGTCGATGCTGCCGGCAACCTGCGCGGCCTTTGGCAACCGGTGAACTCGCGCAGCAAGCGGCTCATCCTCGGCTCGCACATTGACACCGTGCCCAATGCCGGCGCATTCGACGGCATCCTCGGCGTCACCCTTGCACTCGAATGTGCAGAGATCGCGCAGAAACTCAAGATCCCGCTGCCCATCGAAATCATTGCCTTCAGCGAAGAAGAAGGCGTGCGCTTTGGCGTGCCATTTATTGGCAGCCGCGCGGCCGCCGGTCGATTCGATTCCGCACTCCTCGAGCTTAAGGACGCAGACGGTGTCACGTTAGAAGCCGCGATCCGCGCCTTCGGGCTCGACCCCACAGAGATCGACAAGGCGGCCATCGGAGCAGATGTGTTGGGCTTCTTAGAGATCCACATCGAACAGGGCCCGGTTCTTGAGGCAGAGGACCTGCGCGTTGCCGCTGTGACTGCCATCGTGGGCCAAACCCGGTACACCCTCACGTGGACGGGACACGCCAACCATGCCGGCACCACGCCGATGCACCTGCGCCGCGATGCGCTGGCCGGTGCGGCGGAGTGGATGATTGTGGTGGAATCCATCGCGCAACACACCGAAGGGCTCGTGGCTACGGTGGGCCATGTGGACGTGGAACCGAATGCGGCCAATGTGATCGCAGGCGCGGTGCGTGTGAGCCTTGATGTGCGCCATGCCAATGACACTCAGCGCAAAACAGCGGTCGCGACCCTGCTCGCGCAGGCCCAAGCCATCGCCGCACGACGTGGGCTCGTCTTGCAAAGCACGCGCCAGATGGACCAGCCGGCCGTGCCCATGGATGAGCGGCTGACGGCGTTTCTCGCAGAGGCCATCGAAGCCGCGGGATTGCCCGTGAAGCGCATGCCGAGCGGCGCCGGTCATGACGCCATGGTGATGGCCGCGCGTGTGCCCACGGCGATGCTCTTCCTCCGTAGCCCCGGCGGTATCAGCCACCATCCCGATGAAACCGTGCGCGAAGAAGACGTTACGGCTGCTCTGGACGTGTGCCGCAAATTTCTTGAGCGGCTGGCCAGCGAGGTCAGATAGAATCGGGCAGCGGAATTTGTTGGGGACTTTGCTGGATTCCACTCTTTTGATTTCCCTTTGAAGAGGTCGCACGTGCATCACTTAGGATCCACTCGCAGCAGCCTGAAGGCTGACCATTTGCTACAGGCGCCAGACACGTTTGTTCGCTCGCCACTCGCCGGCGCCGAAGGCGTGGAGTTCATCATTCACGCCGCACCGCAAATGAGCGCGCGCTTTACGCAGATGACGGCGGAGTTTGTGGCCGGGGGATTGCTCGCTCCGGCGCCCGCGCAGCGTTTCCTCTATGTTCTCGACGGCAAGATCGAGCTCAAAGCCGGCGGAAAACGTCACGTCCTCAAGCCGGGTGGCTATGCGTACCTGCCGCAAGGCGCTCCGCACACCGTGCGCGCACCGGGCATTGCGCGCGTCGCGATCATTGAGAAGCCTTACGAGCCATCGCATGGAGCCGCCGCTCCGGAGATTGTGGTCGGCGACGAAGACGACGTGGCTCCCGTCGCGCTGATGGGCGACCGCGCATTGCGCGTACGTGCGCTCATGCCCGACGGTCCGTCCTACGATTTTGCCGTGAACACCATGACCTACGATCCCGGCGCTTCGCTCAGCATGGTGGAAGTTCACGCGATGGAGCACGGCCTGCTGATGCTTGAAGGCGGCGGCATCTACCGTCTCGGCGACTCATGGTATCCGGTGCACGCCGGCGACTTCATTTGGATGCGCGCCTATTGTCCGCAGTGGTTCGGCGCGTTAGGCAAGAAGCCGGCGAAATACTTGATCTACAAAGATTGGCGTCGGCATCCGCTGGGAGAATAGAGCACATGGCCACGAACCAGCCCGATCTTTCCATCGATGGCCTAATGGCAGAGCTGATGGCTCTGGCGCAGATCTCGGAAGCCGAGCCGCCGGTGGTGACGCGCGTGGTTTTCGGCGAAGCGGACATGCGCGCCCGCGCTTACGTGAAGGGGCTGTGCGCGGAAGCGGGGCTGACCGTGCGCGAAGACGCCATCGGCAACACTTTTGCGCGCTGGGAAGGCAGCGATCCCACGCTCGCGCCCATCGGCACCGGCTCGCACATCGACGCCATTCCCAATGCCGGCCTCTACGACGGATGCGTCGGCGTGCTCGGGGGCCTCGAAGCCATTCGCGTTCTCAAAAAGCTCGGCTTCAAGCCGCGCCGCTCCATCGAGCTCGTAATCTTTACTGCCGAGGAGCCCACGCGCTTCGGCATCGGCTGCCTGGGCAGCCGCATGATGGCCAACGTGCTCACCCCGAAGCAGGCGCTCGCTCTGCGCGACAAAGAAGGCCGCAGGCTGGAAGAGTGGCGCGCGCAAGCCGGATTCGCCGGTCCGCTCGAATCCGTCGCGGTGCCCAGCGGCCGCTTCCACAAGTTTGTCGAGCTGCATATCGAACAGGGACCGTACCTCGAGCAGGAAGGACTCGATGTGGGCCTGGTGACGCACATTGCTGCACCTGCCAGCCAGCGCATCGTGATTGAAGGTGAAGGCGGTCATGCCGGCGGCAAATTGATGCCCGGCCGCAAGGATGCGCTTGCCGCCGCGGCGGAATTGATTCTGGCTCTGGAAGCGGCGGCGAAATCGACAGGCGCTATCGACACCGTAGGCACCGTGGGCGTGTGCGACGTGTTTCCCGATGCTGTGAACAGCATTCCCTCGCGCGTCGAGATCACCACCGACGTGCGCGACATCGATGGCGCGCGTCGCGACCGCGTCCTGGTCACACTCGATGCTTCGATACAGGGCGTACGAACGCGCCGCGGCGTCAAGATCACCACGGAATTGATCAACGCCGATCCGCCGACCACTTGCGATCCAGCGATTTTGGCAGCCCTCGAAGAGTCCGCCGTTGCGGCCGGAGAGAAATACAAAAAGATGGTGGCGCGCGCCTATCACGATTCGTCGTTCGTCTCGTGCATTGCGCCCGTGGCCATGTTATTTATTCCCTGCCGCGGCGGCGTGAGCCATCGGCCCGATGAATACGCTTCTCCTGAGTGGATCGGCGGCGGCATTCATGTGCTGGGGCGCACCCTCGCGCGTTTGGCAGAGTAGGCCGCGCGCTTTCAAAAACGCGCTGCGCCTTGTATGCTATCCCTCAACCCGTTCGGCATTGTCTGCACCTATGAGCGCGCATGCGACAACCCGCATCGTCGGCACCCCCGTTCCTCGAAAAGAGGGCGTGGACAAACTGGTGGGACGCGCGTGCTACATCGATGACATGGAACGTGAGGGCATGTGGTACGGGGCCACGGTGCGCAGCACCGTTCCCCGCGGGCTCATCCGTTCCATCGCCTTCGACCGCCGCATCGACTGGAGTCAATTCACGGTCGTCACCGCTGCCGACATTCCCGGCGAAAACATTATCCAGCTCATCATCGCGGATCAGCCCTGCCTCGCCGATGGCAAGGTGAATCACTGCGAGGAGCCGATCCTTCTCCTCGCGCATCCCGATAAGCACAAATTGCGCGAAGCGCTCGGCGCGGTAAAGATCGAATACGATCCCCTGCCGCACATCTTCACCATCGAAGAGAGCGAGCGGCAGGATCAGGTCGTGTGGGGCGCGGACAATCTGCTCAAAAGTTTCCTGCTGGAAAAGGGCGATGTGGACTCGGCGTGGGCCCGCGCCGCGCACATCGTCGAAGGCGAATACCGCACCGGCGCGCAGGAACATTTGTATATCGAGAACCAGGGCGTCATCGCCGAGTACGGCGCGCAAGACGGAGTCACGGTGTGGGGCTCGCTGCAATGCCCCTACTACGTTTTCAAAGCGTTGCGCGGCGTTTTTGAACTGCCCGAAGACAAAGTGCGCGTGGTCCAAACTGAAACTGGCGGCGCGTTCGGCGGCAAGGAAGATTATCCCTCCGTCCTCGCCTGCCACGCGGCGCTGCTGGCCAAAAAGGGCGGTCACCCGGTGAAGATGGTCTACGACCGCATGGAGGATCTGGCGGTCACCACCAAGCGCCATCCCGCGCGCGTACGCCATCGCACTGCGCTCGACAAGGATGGCAAGCTGCTGGCGATGGAGATCCACCTCGACACCGACGGTGGCGCCTACGCCACGCTTTCTTCCACGGTGCTTTCGCGTGCCACGTTGCACTCCACCGGCCCCTATCTCTGCCCCAATGTGCGCGTCCGCGCGCGTTCCTGGGCGACGAACCTCGTCCCGTACGGCGCGTTTCGCGGCTTCGGAGCGCCGCAAGCCATCTTCGCGATGGAGCGGCACATGGACGAAATCGCCGCAGCGCTCGACCTCGATCCCGTCGAATTGCGGCGCAGGAATTTTCTCCATCAGGGCGAGGTGAACGCCACGGAACAGGTGATGCGTGAGCCCATGTTCCTTGAGCAGTTGCTCGATCGCGCGTTGCAGGAGAGCGGTTATCACGCCAAACGTGCACAATTTGCGCGCGAGAATGCCGGGAGTCCCATCAAGCGCGGCATGGGGATCGCGACGTTTTATCACGGCTCGGGATTCACGGGCTCGGGCGAGCTGTATCTGAATTCGCTGGCCGGCGTGGACGTTACGCCGGAGGGCAAGGTGCGCGTTCTGGTGTCGAACACCGAATTCGGTCAGGGCACAAATACGATTCTCACGCAGATTGCCGCCGAAGCGCTGGGCGTCGAATACACCGACATAACTATGGCTGCACCAGACACCGATATGGTGCCGAACAGCGGGCCTACGGTGGCTTCTCGCACCTCGATGGTAGTGGGTCATATTGTTGAGCGCGCTTGCCTGCAACTGATTTCCATGTTGCGCGAACAGGCAGGTCTGGGCGCGACGTATACCCGCGAAGAATTCCTTGCCTCGTGCGAGCGTTATCGCAACGCTCATGGTGAAGTCTCTTCCATGTGCCGTTATGAAGCTCCGCCAGGCATTTACTGGGACGATCAGAAATATCACGGCGAAGCGTACGGCGCGTATGCGTGGGCAGTTTACGTAGCCCAGGTTGCCGTGGACAAGGTGACGTATTCGGCCGAAGTGGAAGATTTCTGGGCCGTGCAGGAAGTGGGCCGCGTGCTGCATCCGGTGATGGCCGCAGGACAAATTGAGGGCGGCATCGCGCAAGGCATCGGCTACGCGCTCTACGAAAAAGTCGTCCTCGCCGACGGCCGCATGACCAACAACCAGATGACGAATTACATCATGCCCACCGCGGAGGATGTGCCGCCGATTCATGTGTACTTCGAAGAGATTCCCTTCCGGCATGGCGGGTACGGAGCGAAGGGCATCGGCGAGTTGCCGCACGACGGCCCCGCGCCCGCTATTCTGAATGCCATCCGCGACGCGACCGGCGTGAGTTTTACTTCCATTCCACTTTTGCCCGAGGATCTATTTGCAGGGCTCGTCGCGACTCAACCGGTAGAGGAGCCGGCCTTGCCATGAAAGCCAACGGAAAGGCCACGGCGGACGCACAGTGGCCGGCGATCCGCTTCAAAGTGAATGGCGAGAGCCATTCAGTAAACGTGCCGCCCATGAAGCGGCTGCTTGATGTGCTGCGCGAAGATTTACATCTGACCGGGACCAAGGAGGGCTGTGGCGAGGGGGAATGCGGCTCCTGCTCGGTGCGCATGAATGACGAGCTGGTGAACAGTTGCCTCGTGCCTGTGCTGCAAGCCGAAGGCGCCGAAATTCAAACCGTGGAGGGACTGGCGCTCGACGGCGGCCTTCATCCCTTGCAGGAATCTTTCTTGCACAATGGCGGAGCGCAGTGTGGCATTTGTACGCCCGGCATGTTGATGGCTGCCGCGCAGCTTCTTGCGCACAGCCCGCATCCCAGCGAGGCGGAGATTCGCGAAGGCCTGGCTGGCAATTTGTGCCGCTGCACAGGGTTCATGCGCATCTTCGCGTCGGTCGCGGCCGCGGCCGGCGAAACAGAAGCGGATTTGGCGAAAGAGCCAGTCGTGGAGCAAACGCACCATGCGCGGTAATGCGGAAATGCACGAACTCGTCGCGCCCAGCAGCCTGGCTGCGGTGCTCGATCTGCTCGCCGCCGAGCCGGGGCAATGGACGCCGATTGCGGGAGGCACGGAATTGATGGTGGCGTTTTCTGCCGGACGTTTGCACGCGCACAAGCTGGTCAACCTATGGGGCATTCCCGATCTGCGCGCTATCGAGGTGACACCGCAGAGCGCTGCCATTGGTGCGTCGGCCACGTTTCTGGATCTGCGCAAGCACGCTGTCATCAACTCGGAGTTCCCACTGCTCGCCAAAGCCGCAAGCTGGATCGGCTCCGTGGCCAATCAGAGCCGCGCTACGCTCGGCGGAAATCTGGTGAACGGTTCGCCCGCCGCGGATTCTTCACCCGCGCTGCTGGCGTACGATGCCGAAATTGAAACCATCTCCGTACGCGGCCGGCGCAAAGTTCCCTACTCCGAGTTTCACACCGGTTACAAGCGCAATGTGCTCGCCGCCGATGAACTGCTCTACGCGATTCATCTGCCGAGGCGGTTCGCGCGCCACCGGCAATACCTGCGCAAGGTGGGGACGCGACGCGCCATGGCAATCGCTAAAGTGGCGCTCGGAGCCACTGCGCTGCTAGAGCAAGGCATCGTTCGCGAGATTCGACTTGGAGCAGCAAGTCTCGCGCCCTATCCTACACGGCTCAAACAAACTGAGGCGGCACTATTGGGTCAGGCGCTCACGCGTGAGACCGTAATGGCCGCACGACGCGCATTGCTTTCCGAAGTGCAGCCCATCGACGATATTCGCTCCACGGCCGAGTACCGGCGGCGCGTGGCCGTAAATCTGCTCGAAGAATTCTTGCTCGAGTTGCGCCGGGAGGGATTGCAGCCGTGAACGCGACGCTAGCGGCCTGGAATGCTGCCGGTGAAACCGAGGCCCGGAATGCCATGCTGGCCTGCTGCGGCGCCAGGCGGTGGGCCGATGCGATGGTAGCCCGTCGTTCAATCGCGAATGTATTTGCGCTGAGCGAGGAGGCGGACCGCGCATGGGGTACGATGCAGGAAGCTGACTGGCTTGAGGCCTTCGCTTGCCATCCACGAATTGGCGAACGGAGGGGCATCGGTGATCCTAAAGTGTCTGCGCACGCGGGCGCGCAATCGGCCGCGTGGTCCAGGACCGAGCAAGCGCAGGCCAACTCGGCGAACGATAATGTGCTGGCCGAGATTGCCGAGGGAAATCAGAGATACGAAGAGCTGTTCGGATTCACGTACATCGTGTGCGCCACGGGCAAGAGCGCGGAAGAGATGCTGGCGATCCTGAAGCGGAGGCTGGGATCGACGCGTGAGCGCGAGTTACGCGAAGCCGCCGAGCAGCAGCGGCAAATCATGCAACTTCGTTTAGGAAAGTGGTTGATCGAATGAGCGCAATCACAACGCACGTATTGGATACAGTTCTGGGCAAGCCCGCAGCAGGAATTGCCGTGCGTCTGGAAAGACTCGAGGGTGGCGGCTGGATTGAAGTTTCGTCTGGCGATGAGCCGACTGAGCGCGTACAGGATGCACCGGGCGGCTGGATCGAAGTTGCGGCAAGAGCTACTGACGCCGATGGCCGCTGCCGCGATCTTGCAGCCGATGCGCCGGCCGGCAATTACAGGCTCACCTTGGACACTGGCAGCTACTTCAAGCGCCTGGGCCGCGCGAGCATCTACCCCGAGATTGCCATCACCTTCACCTGCGACGGCAAAGGGCATTACCATTTGCCGCTTCTGCTCAGCGACAACAGTTACACCACCTATCGAGGATCGTGACAAGGGGAAGCTAACCAATGGCAAGACTGGGTGAAAACCGCTACGGAAAATCCCGCGTGCGCTTGTCGCGCATCACGCGCCTGAGCGATCGGCATGAGTTCAACGAGTGGACCGTGCACGTTATGCTCTACGGCGACTTCGACGCCAGTTACACACAGGCCGACAACAGTAGGGTTCTGCCCACCGACACGATGAAGAACACCGTGTATTACGTGGCGCGCGGCTCAAAGGCTACAACCATCGAGGCTTTTGCCTGCGAGTTGGGCGATTACTTCCTCTCAAACCAGCCGCAGGTGGCAAAGGTCAGCATCGAAGTCCAGGAAAAGTCCTGGCAGCGCATGATCGTTGACGGCGCGCCGGAAGCCACGACATTCAAACTGGGCGGACCCGAGTTGCAAACTGCACACGCCGAACGCGAAAGATCCGGCGCGTGGGCCGTCGCTTCGGGCGTGGATGGATTGACGATTCTCAAGACGACGAAGTCGGCGTTTACCGGCTACATCAAAGACAAGCTCACCACGCTCAAGCCGGCCACTGATCGCATCTTCGGCACGCGCGCCACGGTCACGTGGGAATACGCGGTGGCTGCGCCGGATTACGCCGCAATGCGCGCGCGAATTCTCGAAGCATTGCTCAAAGAATTTGCCGGTCACAACAGCATGAGCGTGCAGCACACGCTCTTCGACATGGGAGAAGCCGCGCTGGCCGCTGCGCCCGAGATCGCGCGCATACACCTCTCCATGCCCAACCTGCATCATCTGCTCGCCGACTTGAGCCCCTTCGGCCTCGACAATCCGAATCACGTTTTCGTGCCCATCGACGAGCCGCATGGTACGATCGAGGCCACCGTCGAACGGTAAATCAAAATCAAAAGGCAAGCACGTGACCGGCACAACGACCACAAAAGGCCAGGTGTATGCGCAAGGCGGCGCGCCTGGAAATTCTGGTCTGCGCGCGGGTGTGCTGGGCCCGATAGAAACACTGGCACAGTCTGTCTCCGCGATGGCGCCCAGCACTTCGCCTTCGCTCACCATTCCGCTGGTCTTCGCGCTCGCCGGCAACGCCACGTGGTTTGTCTACCTGATGGCTACCGCGGCAACTTTCCTGGTCGGCTTCTGCGTGAGCCGATTCGCAAAGCTTTCCGCATCGCCGGGATCGCTTTACACCTACACCGCGGAAACGCTGCCGCCAGTCTTTGGCGTTCTCGCCGCATGGGGCCTTCTGCTTGCCTATCTCGCCACCGGCGCCTCAGTGGCAGGCGGAGGACTTTATTACTTTGGCGTTCTCTGGCAGCAGTTTCTGCCCTGGGTGCATTGGATGCCGCATGCGCTACTCACGCTCGGCGTAATTTGCGCTATCGCCGGATGGATTGCGTATCGAGACGTAAAGCTTTCCGCGGAGTTGATGCTGTGGATCGAAGCGGTCTCTGTGAGTCTCATTCTTATCGTGCTCGCCGTGATGTTTTTTCACTTCGGCTTCCGCATCGATCTTGACCAACTCCGCCTGAAGGGCGTGTCCGGAGCTCGACTTGGACCGGCGCTGGTGCTGGCAATGTTTACTTTTGTCGGATTTGAGAGCGCGACCACCCTCGGCGGCGAGGCAAAAGATCCGACCAGGACAATTCCGCGCGCCGTCCTGCAATCCGCCATTCTGGGCGGAGTGTTCTTCATGCTGTGCTCGTACTCCGAGGTGCTCGGCTTCCGTGGTGAATCAACGATGCTAAGCCAATCCGCGAGCCCTCTTCATCAACTCGCGGGGAGGATGGGCGTCTCTCCACTCGGCGTGGGCATCGACCTCGGCGCGGCCGTGGCTATGTTTGCCTGCGTGCTGGCTTGCACCACAGCAGCGGCGCGCGTCCTGCTGAAGATGGCGCAGAGTGGCTTACTGCCGCAAGCTCTTGCTCGGACCAACCAACGTCACGGAACTCCGGGTGCTGCAATTGCACTCTCCGCCGGGCTCATGTTTCTCTCCACTGCGGCGCTCGCGCTGAGCCGCGTGACTGGCTCCGATATGTACGACTGGATGGGGTCGCTCGCGGTCTTCGGATTTCTCACCGCCTACGCGCTGGTTGCACTTGCGCTGCCTTTTGCACGGCGGGCAATGGGCCAGCACTCGCACATCGTCGCGGTCCTCAGCATCTTCACCGTTGCGGTCATGATCCTGATCACTGTTTTTGACCTCAACTCCGCGGCCGACAAAGCTCACGCGCGCATTCCGTATCTTTATCTCGCTTACGTCGTTGCGGGACTCGGTTGGTACGGAATGCAGCGGGTGATGCGTGCAAATCGTTGACGCTATGTGGAAAACGCGTCCCCAATGGGCGCGATTTACAACAAATCCTTACATGAACTTTATGTCGCAGACATTACCATGCCGTTAACCCGCGTGGTTGCAGGTCCAAGCATTTGAACGGTCTACGTTCGAAACCTTAACTTTTTCAGTTTGGAAGTTGCACGCACACAAACGCCGGATCTCACATTCACTAATGCTTCATTTTTTGAAATCCCGGAACTTCGCACGGGAAATCTCTATTTCGAGGTCAATCCTTTGAAGCACTCTATACGCACGTCCTTCTTGTGTATCGCTGTTCTGCTAGTGATCGCCGCGGCAGCGCTGTTTACGACACACCCGCTCCACGCGCAACAAACTCTCGGCGGAATTACCGGCGAGGTAACTGACGCCTCGGGCGGCGTGATTCCCAACGTGGCCGTCACTGTGGCTGAGGAGCAGACCTCGCTCACCCGCACCACCAAGACCAACGGCTCGGGCAGTTATAGCTTCGTCAACCTGCCCATCGGCGTTTACACACTGATCTATACGGCCGACGGTTACCAGGCGCAGAAGACTCCGCACATTACGGTGCAGGCCGACCGCACAGCCACGGTGAACGCTTCTCTGAAGGTGGGCCAAGCCAGCACTACGGTGGAAGTTGAAGCCGCGCCGCTGATGAATGCCGTGGACACTACCAACGGCTACGTGATGGAAGCTCAACAGATCGACGCTGTGCCCTTGCCCACCGGCAGCTTCACCGGACTTGCGATTCTTTCGCCCGGCGTGGATGCCGAGCTGCCCGGCGGCACCGGCGCCGATTCCGGACTGGGCAACGCACCCATCTGGGCCAACGGCCAGCGCGACACATCGAATGCGTTTCTTGTAAACGGCGTCGACGCCAGCAATCTCTTCAACGGCAAGAGCACCAGCGAAGTGGATTCGTTCCGCGTCTCCAACAACACAGGCCAGGCCAACAACGCCGCCGGCGGCGTGGTGCCCAGTGCCGCATCCGTCTATCTGTCCATCGGCAACGCCATCCCCACGCCTGCGCCCGAGACCATCGCGGAGGTCCGCGTTAACGCTTCGATGTACGACGCCCAGCAGGGCTCCGACAGCGGCGCGCACATCGACATGAGCACCAAGTCGGGCACCAACCAGTTTCACGGCGGGGTTTACGCCCATCGCGGCACCAACTGGATCAACGCCGCTCCGTTCTTCTTCAAGAAGGACAACAACATTCCCGCCAGCGACAAGAATCCGCAGTTGCACCGTTACAACTTGGGTGGCGATATCGGTGGGCCAATCATAAAGGACAAACTCTTTGGCTTCGTCGGCTATCAGCACCTGCACATCTCCGACCAGGAGACCGGCGACGAGCTTCTCGATGTTCCGCCCGGATTGAGCCCAACGAGCCGCGGCGTAGCAAACCTGATCCAGAGCGCCAACTGTAACTGGACCACAAATATTGGATTTGAACAGAGCCAGGGATTCGATCCCACGAACGGTGCAACATACAACCCGTCATCCGGTTGCTACACCGGTGGCACTTACAATGGTTTCGGCCCTGGGTCAAATCCTGTCGCTTATGATTTGCTCACCGCGCCGTCCCTGCCCGGCGAGCCCGGAAATTATCTGGTGCCGAGCGCTCTTCCCACCGCCAGCCCCAACGTTTATTCACCCTACAACGCATTTCTTCCCGGCACGTCCCGTTTCATTTCCGACCAGGGCGTCGCCGATCTCGACTGGAATGTGAGTTCCAAGGATATTCTTGCGGTCAAGTATTACTATCAGCACGATCCCTCGAGCTCGCCCTACGCCTACTCCAACGTGCCCGGATTCGACGCGCACATGGATACCGGCTCACAACTGGGTTCGATCAACAACGTGCAGACCATCGGCTCGACCCTGAGCATCTCTGAGACGGTTGGCGTTCTCCGTGAGAAGGTGTACGCCACCAACGACCAGCCATGGGCGCCAGGCCAGACTGGAACGCCAGCGGCTGGTATGACTTCTGCCTTCGGCAAATACTTTCCCGGGTTTACCATCAACGACGCACTCGGCGATCAGTTCGATTCGTCGACCGGTCCTCTTTATGGCCTCACGGCTCCATCCCTTTCCATTGGCCCGGATGCTGAATACCAGGGCGCCAACACCGGTGTATTTCAGAACCGCATCATGCCCTCGGGCACAGCCATCTGGACCAAGGGACGCCATTCGCTCGCCTTCGGCGGCAGCTGGTCGTACACGCAGATGAATTTGCGTGACCGCCGCACCGGTACGGGCAATGTGGCCTCGCCCGATTATGTCGCCTTTCTCGATAACTGGGTCACGCCCTATTCAACGCAGAACTTTACCGCTTCAACCTACCTGCAAGGCAACGCCAATCGTTATTACCGCGCTAATGAGACCGGCCTATTCGCGCAGGACAAGTTCCAGGTGACCCCGACTCTGAGCATCACAGCCGGACTTCGCTACGACTGGAATGGCGGTCTGACAGAGAAAAACGGCGATCTCTTTAACTTCGATCCCGGAACCAGTCCAGACTCATGCAGCATAAGCACTTCCGACCCCAACGCCTACTCCTATTGCGTCGCCAGCGACAAAGTCGTCAGCTCCGGCTTCATCATCGCCGGCAACAACGCTAATGGAACCAAAGGTGTGAGCAAGACCACGCTCACCGGCCGCCAGTGGGGCATTGCGCCGCGCGTCGGTTTTGCCTGGCAGCCGTCCAACTTCCACTCCAAGTTCGTAGTTCGCGGCGGCGGCGGCCTCTACTACGACCGTGGAGAGCTGTTCACTTATCTCTCGCCGGGATTTGCTGCTGGAGAAGTGCAAGGCGGCCCGTTTGGCATCATGCAATCGCCTCCATTCGTGACCCAGCAGCACTGCCCGTATTCCTCGTCCTTCCAGACCAACACGTTTGC
This sequence comes from uncultured Acidobacteriota bacterium, assembly GCA_963713675.1. Classification (GTDB taxonomy): domain Bacteria; phylum Acidobacteriota; class Terriglobia; order Terriglobales; family Acidobacteriaceae; genus Telmatobacter. The sequence continues at coordinate 519,164 of CAVQMV010000029.1, read as the reverse complement.
TGAGGCGACTTTCCTTTACCTCAACTACATTCCGATCTGCGGCGGAAACTATTTCACCCCTCCAACTGGCGGAGACTATACCCTCTCTACCCCCTGGGGACCCACGCTGGGCGCCGGCCCTTCCAATCCCAAAGCTTCCGACGTCACGAACTACCTTCCCAACGCTGCAGCCATTGTTGACGGCACTGTGACGGGCGGCCCGGTGACCGCTGGCAATGCGCAACAGCCTTTCATTCTGGGTGTCTACAATCGCGCTAACAAGCTCCCTTACAGCATCAATTACACGCTGAACATTCAGTACCAGCCACGCAACGACCTGATGATCGAATTCGGCTATGTTGGTAATCTCGGCCGCCACCAGGTCATCCCCGTGCCCTTCAACCAAGCCAGGATCGCGACCCCATCCAACGTTCTACTTTCGGGTGGACCGTATCCGCAATCCTACAGCTACGGATATACGGTGTATGACCCCAGCGCGTTTTACCCGATCTGTGTGAATAACGATCCGTCCTGCGCGTATGGCCCGATGCAAAATAACTTCGAGGGCGGCAACGTGGATCTGCGCGTACCGTACATCGGTTACTCCTCAGAGTCGGAGTCTTACACCGCGGCCGGAATCGCGGCCTACAATGCGCTCACATCGCACCTCGAAAAGCGGCTCAGCCACGGCCTCCAGGCCGGCGTCTCGTACACGTACTCCCACGCCACCGACGAACAAAGCGGCCTGGGTCTGTTCTACAACGGCAACAATCCCACCAATCTGCGCTCGGGCTACGGCTCCGCCGACTTCGACCGGACACATGTATTGAACTTCACCTATAGCTACACGCTGCCCAAGTTCTTGTCGGAAAGCACGTTGGCGGGTAAAGCGCTGGATAGCTGGGCTATCCACGGTCTTGCCATCATCCAGAGTGGCCAGCCCTACAGCATCATCGACTACTCGGGAGCCGTCGGCAGCATCTTCTACAGCACCTTCAACGGCATCACGAATCCGATCGTGCCCCTGAACTACGCCGCCGGCTGCACGCGCAAAAACGCGCTCACCGGCGCGAACGGCGCCTTCTACAACCCGAATACCCAGACGGGCGCGGCGTTGAAGGCCAGTTGCTTCACCCTCCCGCTGATTCCGGTGGGCACCATGGGCGTCCCCGCGGGCGACCCGTTCGAAACCAACTTCACCAGCGGCCAGCGCAACATCTTCCGCCAATCCTGGCAGCGCCGCGCCGATGCATCGTTGACCAAGGAACTGCCCATCCACGACAAATACAAGTTGACCTACGACTTCGATGTGTATAACCTCACCAACACTACGAGCTTCGACATTCCGCAGAACAACGTGAATCAAAACCAGGCGTTCAACAACGTGCCCGATGCCATCGGTTCCGGCGCCGGCGGATATCCATCGCAGGCGGCGCCGACAAACAACTGCCAAACCAATCCGTATGGCGCCAACAATGGCTTCTTTAACTGCCCCGCGGGTCTTGGCATCACCAAGCACGCCATCGGTAGCGCACGCCAGATTCAGATGGCACTGCATCTGGACTTCTGAAGCGCACCACGCGCATAACCCAAAAGGCGGCTCTACACGGAGCCGCCTTTTTCCTTGCATTAGCGCGTGACTGCCGGGTGCCCCACCTTCGCGACGTCTCTGTTTTTGTCGCTAAGGTGGGATAGCGCGAATCCCAACTCACCCGTTTCAACCAAGCAAGAACCCGGGGTGCCCCACATCTCGATTCTGAGATGTGGGAAAGTACGAACCCAAGTCAACTCTCTCCATCCAGCACGAACCCGGCTCGCAGTGCAACCCCTACAATCTCTGTATGACCGCCGTCCCGTGGACCCTCCGCGCTCTCCGTCACGACCTCGCCAATGGAACCACAAGCCCATCGGAACTGGCTGAAGCGGCGCTCGCGCGTTCGAACGGAAGTGCAAACCGCAACACGTACCTCTGGCAGGATGCAGCGTGGACCCGCGCGGAAGCCGCACGCGCCGAGGCCATGCCGCGTTCGATTGGCGGCCCGTTCGGCGATGGCCGCGCCGCGCTTGTGGGGTCTGCCCATCTCGGTCAAGGACTGCTTCGACCTCGCCGGCTCGCCGACCACGTGCGGCGTGCGTTTCTTATCGCGATCTGAATGGCACGGCCACGCACGACTCCTGGCTCGTGGAGCAACTTCGCGCCGCAGGCGCAGTGATCGTCGGCAAAACTCATCTTCATCCTCTGGCCTACGGAATCACCGGCGAGAATCCGGAGTTTGGCGATTGCGTGCAGCCACGCGATTCCGGCGCGCTCACCGGCGGATCGTCCAGCGGCGCAGTCGCAAGCGTGCAGGAGGGTTCAGCCGTGGCCGCCATCGGCACCGACACCGGCGGCTCCGTACGTGCGCCCGCGGCGCTCGGCGGACTGGCCGGATATCGCGCTCCACCATCGGCCGCGGCGACTGGCGCGGCGGCGCGCACCTGGCCGTCACCTTCGACACCATGGGTTGGCTCTTCCGCGACCTTGAAGATGCGCCGCTGCTAGCTGCACCGTTTGCCGCCGGTCACAACCCGGAGAACATTTCATTCAGGCGCTTCGCTTTTCTCGGCGACCAGTTCCTCCACGATTGCGAGCCGGAGGTGATAGAAGGCTTTAGCCGCGTGATCGGCGAACTGCAGGCGCTTGGGCTCGAAGCTGAGCCCATCGATCCTGCGTGGTGGAAGGATTCCGTTGAGATCTTCGCGCCACTGCAAGCATCGGAGGCTGCACTGTTGCATGCGGGTAACTTCGACCGCTGCGAGCCGTCGATTCGCGACCGCCTGAAGTGGGGTGCGAGCCTCACCCCTGGCGAAGTGGCCTCGTTGCGGCAACGTCACGCCGATTACCGCGCGCGCATGGATGCGCTCTTCGCCGCGCATCAACTGATTCTGATGCCCTCGACTCCGGTGGCGCGCCTCGCGGCCGGGGCCGACCACAGCCAGACCCGCAGCCGTCTGCTGCGCTACACTGCGCCGTTCAGCCTGGCCGGCGTACCGGCAGTTGCCATCCCCTGCACCCACGGCGGCATGCAATTGGCTGCTGCGCGCGGTTGCGACGAACCGCTGTTGGCGCTGGCAGCACAAATCGGCGCGCAAAGAAAAACCACTGCAGAAGCCTGAATATCTTGCGAATGAGGCTTTATTGGTGGGTTGCCTTGAAGGTAAAATGGAAATTCCAGATTGTGGAAAGCAGAAGGAGGATAAATGAAGCCCCGACTGTTATTCGCTTTTGCCCTGATTCTCACGGTCCTTGCGGGTGCGCTTCCGATGATTCTTGCCCACGGGCAAGCCGAACCTCAGGTAGTGCTCCAGGAGCGGTTCACGCTGACACCGTTCCCGAAACCTGCTTCGCTCATGTCGGGAGAGCGTTCTTGCCCTTTTATCTTTTGGACAAAGGATTTTACTCCCGAGCAGAGGATAGCTTTTAATTACGTCGACAAGGCGGGGATGACGACTAGCAATACGCCGGTGCTGGCGAACGTAACCATCATGATCGATTCAAAGGCCAGCGTTCCGGTCGCGACGATGGAGAGCTCCATGAGTTCGGACGAAAAAGTATGGACGCTCACGATGTCCCAGGATACCTATAACGCGAATGCGGAATGTCTGAAAGGCATTTCAGTTAAACAGGGACAATAATCGCACCTTTGGGCGCGGCAAAGCGGCCGCAGAAGTGTATTAGAACGGCTTTTCCGTCAGGAACGGCTCGGGCTTCATGGACCCGTCGCGCTGCTTAACCAGCATTTGCACTTTGCCCTCGGCCGCTTCCAGCTCCTGCTTGCAGGCAGCCGAAAGGTTCACGCCCTCTTCGAAGAGCTTGAGCGAGTCCTCGAGCGCCAGATCGCCCTTCTCCAGTTTTTCGACGATGCTTTCGAGCTTCTTGAGCGATTCTTCAAAGGAAGGCATGGCGTTCACCTCTTGCTTTTATTTTCCTTGCGGTAGCGCCCCGGCAATCACCTCGGCCGCTACATCGTAATTGCCGTACGGCGCGCTCACCTGAATGCCCTGCACGTACGGACGCACCGCCTCCACCATCTCCTGGGCGATCTTTATGCCCTCGGCCCGCGCGGCCTCCGGCGTATCCGCCTGCGCCATGCGCAGCATGATCTCCTCCGGCATGGCAATACGCAGATCGTTCTTCATGTATTCGGCGTTGCGCAAACTGGTGAGCGGCCAGATGCCGGCAATAATCGGAATGCGGTGGTCCTTCATCCGTTCCAGAAATTCTTCGAGCAAGCGCAGGTCGAATACCGCCTGCGTAATGGCGTACTCCGCCCCCGCCTCTACCTTGTAAGCAAATCGTCGCAGCTCATTGTCGATCTCGGGTACCCCGGGATTGGCGGCCACGCCGATAGTAAAGTTCGTGCTCGCGCTAATGGAGTTCGAACCGATGTCGAGCCCGTGATTCAGCCGGTTGGCGATGTTTACCAAACCGATGGAATCCACGTCAAAGACTTGAGATGCATCAGGATAATCCCCCTGCTTGGGCGGTTCGCCGGTAACGCAAAGAATGTTGCGCAAGCCGATGGACGACGCTCCCAGCAGATCCGACTGGATCGAAAGCAGATTCCGGTCGCGGCAGGTGTAATGCAGAATCGTCTCCATCCCGGTGTGCTGCTGAATCTGGATGCAGAGGCTTTGCCCGCTCATGCGCGCCGAAGCCTGGGCCGCGTCGTATACATCGACGGCGTCCACGCCCAGCCGCGCCAGCAGTTGCGCGCCTTCAATTTCTTTGGAACAATCGATGCCCCGCGGCGGCACGAACTCCACCAGCCTGATGAACTTTCCCTCGGCCAGCAGCGCGCCCAGCCGCGAGCGCTGCCCCAGCGTTGCGGGGGGTGTTTCCTTGCTCACTTCCGGCGCTGCGCCCGTTACCGTCACGTGGGCTTGCTCGTCCATGGCCCGGATGGCCGAGCGCATAGCGCGAATGTGATTCGGGGTGGTGCCGCAGCACCCGCCCACAATCTGCACTCCAGCGGCAACGGCCTTGCGCGCAAAGCTGGCCATATACTCGGGCGAGCAGAGATAGACATTGCGGCCTTCAACGGCCCTCGGCACACCCGCATTGGGCATGGCAGCCAGCGGCAACGCTGTCGCCGCACGCATAGCCTCCGCGGCCGTCAGCACTGTGGCCGGTCCTGTGGAGCAGTTCACGCCCACGGCGTCTGCGCCCCACTCGGTGAGCAAAGCCGCTGCTTGCGCGGGCGAAGCGCCATCCAGGCACTCGCTTTCATCGTCTACCGTGACCATCACAAGCACGGGCAGATGCGGCGCAACCGCCTTCGCGGCTTCCAGCGCCTCATGCGCCTCGTTCAAAGCCGGCATGGTCTCAATAATCAAGAAGTCCACGCCGTTCTGGGCCAAAATGCCGATCTGCTCCGCAAATGCGGCGCGCGCTTCATCCAAACCGGTTTTCCCCAGCGGCTCCAGGCGCACACCCAGGGGTCCGACCGAGCCGGCAACCCACGCCCCGCCGCCCGACTTCTCTTTCAAACGCTCGACAGCTTGCCGCGCCAGGCGCACGCCCGCGGCGTTGATCTCGGCCATTTTGCCCGCCAACCCATGCCGTGCCAGCCGGAAGCGGTTGGCGCCGAAGGTATTGGTTTCAAGAATCTCCGCACCGGCCTGCAAATACTCCTCATGCACGCCAAGGATCAGGTTGGGGTCCGAAAGGTTCAGCTCGTCGTAGCAGCGGTTAACGAAGATGCCGCGCGCATAGAGCACCGTACCCATGGCGCCGTCGGCGAGCACGGGGCGGTCGGCAAAAAGTTCGGAAAAGCGGCTCATTCTGTTGTCATGCTAACGCATTGCCGGCGGAATTGTATGCAATCTCATCGCGGTTCCTGCCGGTCTTTGGCGCGGCCTGCCGGGCCTTCACTGGCCACGTTTGCTCCCGCTTCCACAGCGGGAACAGGGCGCAGAGGCAGCTCTCTCGCCCGGGCCGCTCCGGGGCCGCGAGGAACCGGGTAGCTTTGTTATACTTCGGGAGTCATAACCTGCGTGGAAATCTGTTTCGGCCACTGCAATTTGAACGATTTCCGTGTGCACGCATCGCTATTTCTATGTCGCGGCGGCGAATTGTGCCGCTCTATCAATCGAGGGTTGGGATTTTGAAGAAGAAGAGCCTTTGGATCAGTGCCAGTGCAGCTTTGGCAGCAGCCGTCGCGCTGGCAGGTTGTGGCAGCACCTACTATTTTGACGGCCGCGTGCTACCGCCCAGCGGGCTGGTAAACCGCGTCGTCATTGCCATCCAGAACCCCGGCGTCCTGTCCAAAGGGGCGCTTCAGATTGTCGACGCCTACTACGACGAGCGCAGCGGCTACAACGGTACGCCGGGTACATTTTCCATTGCTGGATATGGCGGTTCGCTGCCCATCACCATTCAAAACATGCCCGAAGAGCAGTTTGGCGCGGTGTACGGCGCAGGCGATGGAAGTCTTACTCTCGCCGGTTACGCGGGCGAAAAAACCGTGGGAAATGTGAGCGGCCTCGCGGGCCTTTCTTCCAGCATCTTTATTACACGGAACGAGGCCTTCGTTTTCGCCGTCAGCCAGTCGTCGCATCAGTTCACCATCGTGAATCAATCCCAGGGCAGTTCCATCGGTCTGGCGCTTTCCAATGCATATCGCGTAAGCGTCAATCCCGGCGGATCTGTCGCGCTGGCCTTTGTGGAGAACTCCCCTTACGTCTACTACCCGCGCGAACTCTCCGCCGCCCAAACGGTCACCTTTTCCGGCGGCCCGTCCACGTGGCCCAAGGCCGCAGTCGACTGCGAGCCGCAGAATGCTCCCTACTGGTGCCTGTTTCAGATGCAGGCTCCCACCTCCGTGGACGCGACAGGCAATTATTATGGTGCGCCGCTCACCTTCGATCACCCGATCAAGGCCGTCTTTTCGTCCGACGGCAGCACGGCATACATCCTGAGCTGCGGACCGGAGTGCGGTGGCACCACCGCGGCTTACACACGGGTTCCGATAGCGCCCATGATCTTTTTGCAGGGCCAGTCGTCTGGGCTTCTGCCCACCACCGCCGCTCTCGCGAGCGCTACCGTTCCCATTCCCGGCGGGGCCAGCAATGCGCTGGTCAATTCCTCCATCATGTACGTGGTGGGCCAATCGCCGCAGCTGATCAACGGGAACACGCTCTTCGGCGGCAACCTGACCGTGGTCAATCTGGCCAACAACACCATCTCGAGCAGCACTGCGATCAGCGACGGGCAGCCCGGCGCCATGAGCCGCATCTTGCAGGCCGACGACAATACTCTGTGGATCGCGATGACCGGGTGCACGACTGGTGTGCGCTACGCGACCAATCCCATCAGCGGCTACGGTTGCTTGACGATGTACAACACTTCGACTAACAAAGTGATGCTGATTGAGCCGTACATCGGAAACGCCACCGGCATTGCCGCAGTTACGGGCCTGCACAAGCTTTACGCAGCCGAAGGCGGGCAAGTGTACATTTATTCCACCGTCGACGGCTCATCGATCAACAACGAGTTCGTAACCGTGACAGGCACTGCGTACGACGTGGCCTACATCGACGCCATCACCGACGCCAACAACACTGTCTACTAATTCCGATGCCCACTGAGGCCATCGACTTCCGTGCCGACGTCCTGGCCATCGCCGCACATCGCGACGACGTGGAGCAGACCTGTGGCGGCACACTGCTGCGCATGGCGGCGCGCGGCCTGCGCACCGCGATCCTCGATTTAACCCAGGGAGAAGCCGGAACCCGCGGCACCGCGCAGGAGCGCGCCCGCGAAGCTGAAGATGCCGCACGCATTCTGGGCGTTGGCTGGCGGCAGGCGCTCACCCTGCCCGATGGCGCCATCGAAAACACGTTTGAAAATCGCGTTGCCGTGGCTCGCGTTCTCCGTCGACTCCGACCCCGCGTGGTGATTCTTCCCTACTGGCAGGCCCGCCATCCCGATCACGCCGTCACCGGAACGCTTGGCTACGACGCCTGCTTCCTCGCGGGCCTCAAAAGTATCGAAACTGGCGCGGAGCTCCGGGATCCCCAGGAAGCGGTTTCTGCGTCCTGGGGTGGAGATCCGCATCGGCCCTTCAAAATCGTCTACGCCAGCCTCTATACCGATGTGCGCCCCAGTTTCGTCGTCGACATCACGCCGTTTGTCGAGCAGCGCCATCAGGCGTTGATGGCCTATCAATCGCAGTACGCGAATCAATCCGCCGGTAGCGGCCTCTTCGTCCCCGAGGAGGAGATTCGCGAGCGCACCTTCGCCGAGGCGCGTCACTACGGCCTGCTGGCCGGTGTGCGTTACGGCGAGCCCTTTGTCCAAAAGGAAGTCGGCCTCGTGGACGATCTCACCCTTTTGCCCGTCCAGTCCATCTAGAATGGAGGCCGGCCTAGTTCGAGAGGAAGTCCGCACCGAATCATGAAAACGAGAGTCAGTCGCCGTCAATTCCTTGCTACTACAGCTTTGTCTCTTGCCGCCACGCGCCTTTATGCACAAAACCGGAAACAGATCCAGGTCAATCTCGCCATTCCAGCCGAGGCCACAGACGCGCACATGCCCGCCGACTTTATCGGCCTCTCCTACGAAGTGAAACAGCTTGAAGATCCTGCTTTCTTTTCTGCAAAGAACACCGCGTTGATTCGCGCATTCAAAGCAATTTCCGCCAACGGCGTTCTCCGCATCGGCGGCAACACCGGCGAATTCGCCTGGTGGAAATCCACACCCGATTCTCCTGAACCTGAGCATCCAAAAACGCGCGAGGTAGTGGGCGAGCCGAAGGCTCAGTATTATGCCGTGACTCCCGAGGCCGTACGCAACCTGGCGGCCTTTCTCGAAGAGACCGGCTGGACTTGCCTGTACGGCATCAACATGGGAACGAACACTCCCGCCCGCGCCGCCGAGGAAGCGGAATTCGCCGCCAAAGCACTCGGCGCCCACTTGCAGTACTTTCAGATCGGCAATGAAGTTGACTTGTTTGATCGGCACTTACGCGACCCTCAAACCTGGTCCGCCAAAACTTACCTCACGGAGTGGCTCACACTTGCGCGCGCCGTAGCCGCCCGCGTGCCACAGGCCAGCTTTGGCATACCTGACATCGCCTCCAAAATGTCCTGGCTGCCGCAGATCGCTGATGCGTGGGGTTCTGTCGAGAACCCTCCACACGTCACGACGCTTACGCACCATTACTATTTTGGCGGTCCGCCATCCGATCCCGACGTCAACGTCCCCAACCTGCTCAAACCCACGCCCAAGGTCCAGGTCATGGCCGACACCGCAACAGCGTCCGCGAAGCAGATGGGCATCCGCGTTCGCATGACCGAAGGCAACACCTGCTATCGCGGAGGCAAGCCTGGAGTGTCCGACGTATTTGCTGCAGCTCTTTGGGCCGCCGACTATTCGCTCCTCCTCGCCGCCAACAACTATTCCGGCATCAATCTGCATGGAGGCACCTCGGAGGTGATCGCAAGCGGCCTTGGCGGAGTGATGTTTGGCGACGAAGTTCTCAAAGAACAGGGCGCGACGCCGAAGCAGATTGCCACTCACCCGCATCCGTACTACGCGCCGATCGCATCGTTCGGCTCGGACTACGTTCTGGAACCAGTTGCTTACGGACTCAAGTTCGCCGGTGCGATGAGCGGCGGCGCATTCATCCAGGCCGATCTCTCCTTGCGGCTTCAAGACGCCGGAATCAATGCTACCGCCTATGCCGCAACGCTCGCGGGTGGACAAACATCGCTCATCGTTTTGAACAAAGACACCGAAAACGATCTCGCCCTTCGTCTGGACTTTGGCGCCGCGAAATCGGGAGTCGTGGAGATCGAGACGCTACATGCACCGTCCGTCGAGAGCCGTGAAGCTCACATCACCCGGGCGGCGAAATCCGGCCGGTTCGAGAGCGGGAAGTTCACCGCACTCGTTCCCAGAGCGTCCGGCACTTCGCCTCACGGTCGGTTGATCCGCAATATGCCGTAAACTGGCAGTCCGTCAATGGCGCAGACTTGGAACCCTGAAACCTACAGCCGCAACGCGGCATTCGTTCCCCAGCTCGGCAGCGGCGCGCTGGAGTGGCTGGCTCCGCAAAACCGGCGAGCGCATCCTCGACCTCGGTTGCGGCGATGGGCAACTGACGGAACGCATCTCTGCTTCAGGAGCGAGCGTAACCGGCATCGATGCCTCATCGAACATGATCGCCGCTGCGCGCGCCCGCGGCATCGCCGCCGAGGAAGGCGCCGCAGAGTCGTTGCCCTGCCCCGGATCAATCCTTCGACGCCGTGTTTTCGAATGCCGTACTGCATTGGGTGCGAGGACAGGACGCGATGATGAGCGAAGTGCGTCGCGTGCTGCGCCCCGGCGGACGTTTCGTCGCCGAGATGGGCGGCCATGGCAATATCGCCACCATCCGCGTCGCCTTTGCCGCCGTGCTCGCGCGCCTCGGCCACGCGGCCCTGGGCGAGCGCGGCAACTACTATCCCACTCCCGAGGCGTACACGCGGCGTCTCACGTCGCATGGCTTCACGGTCGCGCGCATGATTCTTTTTCCCCGACCCACTCCGCTCGGCGCAGGCGGCATGACTGCCTGGTTGAATACGTTTTGCCGCGGCGCGCTCGATACCCTGCCCGAGGATCTCCGCGAAATTGCCGTCGCTGAAACCGCGGCTCTGCTCGCACCGACCCTGTGCGACGAAGACGGCAACTGGACCGCGGATTACGTGCGCCTGCGCTTTATCGCAACGCCCTGATCCCGGCGCGTCCTTAATACCTTCCATTTGTGAACTAAGTTCCCGTCTAACTTGCCGCGAATCGCATCAATACTTCGCTAATACACTTGCATTTTTTGTTTACTTATGGCAAAGTATCTTCTGCGTAGGAGAACGCCCGATGACAAACAAAACGCAAATCTCGAAGCGTAGGCTGGAACCATCCGGCCGCCGGGCAACGTGTCTCTTCCATTCGTAACCCATTGCGGTCAGCATCCTGCGCATCCCTTATAAACATTGGTGCATCCCGAGTGGCGTAGAAGCCAGCTTCATCGCTTCGAAAACGTCACGCTGTCTTCGACTGTTCCCTTGGGGGACTTGGATTACGCTTCATGCGACACGTTTTCCGTTGGCGCCGTGATAACTCGCGTGACTTCATGAGGAGATTTTTGCCTCTAACTCGGAACTTACTAGCTGAATGCTCCGGTGGTGAATGAAAAGAGCTACTTCCTGCCAGAAGCGCAGAGTCGAGAGATTCTGCCGATCTCTTTTCAATGGTTCCCCGGCGCAACTTTTTGTACGGATCGTTGTTAGACATTTTGTTTTGCCGGTGGTGTAGGAAGCGGATACTTCTTAAGCCGAAGGTTGCGGGTTCGATTCCCGCCCTGAATGCAAATTCAGGTAGCTCAATGGCAGAGTGTCGGAAAAGTCCGCAGCCAATTGTTCCCCGGTTTTTGAATTTTTAACTGACGAGATTCTCGTCCATAACCAGGAATATAGCCGGTGGTGTAGGGGGCGGTTACTTCGCATGCCACGACCAAGCACGGGTTCGATTCCCGCCGGAGCGCGAGTTTCGATAACCCCGTGGCAGAGCGCCGCATAGGCCGCAGCCAGTTGTTCCCCGGCTGCTTGTATCAACGAAACATTTGTCCAGGGCAAGAAAAAAGCCGGTGGCGTAGGAGGCGGTTACTTCGCCTGTTAAGCCGGAAACGCGGGTTCGATTCCCGCCCGGAGAGCAATCTCCGGTCGTCTAGTGGCAGGACGCCGAAAAAGTCCGCAACCGTTTGTTCCCCGGCTTGAACTTTCAACCGACGAGACTCTCGTCCGTAACCAGGAAAAACCGGTGGTGTAGGCAGCAGATACTTCGGGAGCGAAGGATGCGGGTTCGAATCCCGCCGTGGTCGTAACCGCGTCGTTCAACGGTAGGACATTCGCTTATGTGCTGTTGCCGCTTGTTCCCCGGTTTTCGTACTCGCTGATCGGTTTGTTCAAAACCAGAAACGACCGGTGGTGGTCGTAACGGATACTTCGACGCTTCCCTAGGGAGGCATTGGGTTCGATTCCCGACCGGGGCCTTCGGGTTCCGGATGCTCAATGGTGAGCACCGAGAGCAACACCGTTACATTTGTTCCCCGGTCATAACCTCCGGCAAGTCCGGATTAGAAATGAATCGTCATGAGCAAATTGAAAGTGAAAAATGGTACGCCGGTGGGCGACGTCACATCTCTGCCGCAATTGCAGCAATGGCCAGTTCACCGTCGGCTACCGCGAATCCGAGGTGCTGGTGATTTGCACCAACTCGAGCCCGGCGCTACGAGTCCCGTTCCCCGTGTATGAATGCACAGGGTTCTGGGACCGCAACCGTCCGGACTATGAGGCGATGACCAAGCTGGCGTTGAATTTCAGTGGCACGCGCAGAAAGGCCATCGCCGGCTTTCGCGACAGCGGATTCGCGCGTATTCCCGAGGTCGCCAAAGGCAAACCCGAGGATCAAGAAGACGAGGCAGCCATCACTCGCTGACCTCAAACCAAAACCAGAGACACTGCCGGTGGCGCAGGACACGGATACTTCAATGGCAGAAGCCGGCCATTCAGGCCGAATGCAGGTTCGAATCCTGCCGCCTGGACTTGCAGCAATGCTTGTCCAGGTGACAAATCCCCGTGACCGATTTTTCCCCGGCAGCAGTTATCCTGACAATGCCCACGAAAGGAGGCGCACGATGCGCCTGAACATCTTCAAGCCCAAGCCCCGCCCGCGCACCCACGAGGGAGCCCGCGCCCGCGTCATCACGCCCGAGCAGACTCTGCGCCGCTCGGTTCTCTCCTGCATGTTGTGGGAGGGCGAGTTCTACGAGGATGGCGTGCAGATCGCCGGCCGCATTCACGAGTTGGTGCCGCAGGTGGAGGCCGAGAAGGTCGCCGCGCTAGCCGTCGAGGCGCGCGAGCGCATGAAGCTGCGCCACGCGCCGCTGTTGCTGGTGCGCGAGATGGCGCGCTATCCGACGCATCGCGCCCTTGTCGCGGAGACTCTCGAGCGCGTGATCCAGCGCGCCGACGAGTTGAGCGAGTTCGTCGCCATTTATTGGGCGATGGGCCGCCAGCCGCTCTCGGCGCAAGTGAAGAAGGGCCTGGCCGCTGCGTTCGGCAAGTTCGACGAGTACGCCCTGGCCAAGTACGACCGCGCCGGCGCCGTCCGCCTGCGCGATGTGCTGTTCCTTTGCCATGCGCGCCCCGTGGATGAGGCGCAAGCCGCGCTGTGGAAGCGGCTGGTTGACAACCAGCTGGCCACGCCCGACACCTGGGAGGTTGCTCTCTCGGCTGCCGGACGCGGCGACGCTCCCGAAGGCGATCGCGAAGTTGCCAAGCGCGACGTGTGGGAGCGTTTGCTCACCGACCGCAAGCTCGGAGCCTTGGCTCTGTTGCGCAACCTGCGCAACTTGCGCCAGGCCGGCGTGAGCGAGGACCTGGTTCTGGCCGCGCTCGCGGCCATGAAGACGGATCGCGTTCTGCCCTTCCGTTTTCTCGCAGCAGCGCGCAACGCGCCCCAGTGGGAGCAGCCGCTTGAGTTCGCGATGTTCCGGGCTCTCGAAGGCCGCACGGCGCGCTCTGCCCGGCCACACCGTGCTGCTGGTCGATGTCTCCGGCTCCATGGAGGCGCCGCTCTCGAGCCGTTCGGAGATGCGCCGTACCGATGCTGCCTACGGACTGGCCATTTTGCTGCGCGAGATCGCGGAGAAGGCAACGATCTACACCTTCTCGGATCATGCAAAGCTGGTGGCGCCGCGGCGCGGCATGGCATTGCGCGACGCGCTTGAGGCGAGCCAGCCGCACTCGGGCACGAACCTCGGCCACGCATTGACCCACGTTGAGGCGGAGAGCCAAAGTGGCTACGACCGGCTCATCGTGATCACTGACGAGCAGTCCCACGACAGCGTGCCTGCGCCGCGCGGCAAGGGCTACGTGATCAACGTGGCCTCGAGCCGCAACGGTGTTGGCTATGGCGCAGTGGAACCACATCGACGGCTGGAGCGAGGCAGTGGTTGATTACATTGCCGAGCTCGAGACCGCCGGGGCAGAGTGATCGCTCGTCCTTCAACCTCACAAACAACATCGGGGAGCAGCCCATTGCAGGCCGCTCCCCGGTCTTTTGCGCGCTGGCGTTGCTAGTCGGCAGCCAGCAGCTTGGTGCGGAAAAACAGCCCTGCGGCCGCGCCGCCCGCGAGGGGAAACAACAGGAACAACCACACCTGACTGAGCGCGTGGCTACCGGCAAACAACGCCGGCCCCAGGCTGCGCGCCGGATTCACGCTCACGCCCGTGATGTGGATGCCGAAAAGATGAATTGCGACCAGCGTGATGCCGATGGCCAATCCGGCAAAGCCCGCAGGTGCGCTCTTCTGCGTCGAGCCCAGAACCACGATCACGAAAATCATGGTCGCGAAAAATTCAAAAAGCATGGCCGATGCCGAGTTGTATCCGCCCTGGTAGCCGGGCCCCCAACCGTCCTGCCCCAACCCGTTGGCCGCAAGGTTATACCCCGCCGTCCCGACGGCGATCACCAGCAGCACCCAGGCTGCAAGAATCGCGCCCACGCATTGCGCTACCCAATAGCCGATCATGTCCTTGAAGCTCATTCGTCGCGCCAGCCACACACCCAGGCTTACCGCGGGATTGATGTGGCAACCGGAGATGGGTCCGATTCCGTAGGCTGCGCCGATGAGCGCCAGGCCGAAAGCGAGCGCTATGCCCACAATGCCAACCGTGCCGCCCGCAATGACCGCGGTTCCACAACCAAAGAGCACCAGAATGAAGGTGCCCACGAGTTCCGCGAAGTATTTCTTCATGCTTCCTCCTCGGTGATGTGAAAAAACGTTAGGGGATTCCGGACCCTGCAACGCCGTCCGCGCCGGGGCTGTGCCGCATCGGGCGTATGCCAAAGTGCGAACGCAGTCTTGCAGAACCGCGTCGGCACAGTCAAGAAAGAATCTCGCCTTCCTTCTGCGCCGGCCCGTGGAAAACTCGGGCCTTTCTGCGCTCTCCCTCCATCGCAATAGACTTCTGAGCAATCCATGGCAGCGTCGCGCGACCTTCTCATTGTGCTAAGGTTCAAGCGTGAGCGTTGGCGCGTCAGGCAAGGCTAAGAGAAAGAGCGCAAAGCCGCGGCTTTTGCCGGGTTTGGCGGTCAAAGATGGACTGATCCGCCACCCCTTCGACTTGGCATTTGGCGTGCGCACCAGCGGGCTCATCGCCGGCCGCCATCTCCACGCCGGGCACCGTCACGATCGCCACGTGACGGCCTACTACGCGGTTGCGCCTTCGGTCTTCCAAGCGATTCTGGTGCGCTGGCGGCGATGCCGTCCCCTCGCGCCCATCGATGCCTACACGTTTGTCGATCTCGGCGCAGGGATGGGCCGCGCTCTGCTGCTGGCCGCGGCGTATCCCTTTCGTGCCGTCGTTGGCGTCGAATTGCACCCCACGCTGGCGCGGATCGCGCGCAGAAATCTCGCGCTTTGGCGCGCCGCCGGCCGCACTCGCGTGCCCATGCGCATGCACTGTCGCGACGCCGTCGACTTCCCGCTTCCGCCTGGGCCGTGCCTGGCTTTTCTTTTTAACCCTTTTGCCGCGCCTGTGCTGCGGCGGCTGTTGCAGGCGTGGAAACAAAACTTTGCCAAGCACGCCGGTCAAGTGGATATTCTGTACGTCAATGACGAGCAGAAGAACGTGATTGCTTGTGAGCCGGGATTTGAACGTCTCTTTCGCGGCCAGATCCGCCGCTCGCACGCGGATGCCGTCACCGATCGCAACATTCTCACGCAGCAGCCCGGCGGCGAATACGCAGCGCCAGGCTGGGAAGACTGCTCGATCTACCGTTGGAAAGGCGAAGGAACAAGGAGCAATGAATAGAAATCAGTGGTGAGTGATGAGTGCTTAGCGAGCCGGATCCAGCGCTAGTGCGCCCGTGAGCGTGGTCGTACCTGTCCGGCGCACTCACACTCACACTTCACACTACTCTCTATTGGCTACTGGCTATTGACTATTCGCTTCGGAGACTGCATGACAGAACCGCATCTGATCCTGGGAATCGGCGAACTGCTGTGGGACATTGTGCCCGACGGCATGCGCTTGGGCGGCGCGCCGGCCAACTTCGCCGTCATGGCGGGCCGGCTCGGCAATCATGCCGCAATCCTGAGCCGCATTGGCCGCGACGACCTGGGCCGCCAAGCCATTGAACGTCTGGAGCCTATGCCCGTGGACACCAGCCACCTTCAAGTGGATCCTCCCCACGAAACCGGCCGCGTCACCGTGAGTCTCGAAGGTGGCGAGCCGGACTACACCATTCACGAACCAGCAGCGTGGGACTTTTTAGAGCTTTCGGATGAGTGGGTCGCGCTGGCGGAACGCGCCGACGCCATCTGCTTCGGCTCGTTGGCGCAGCGCAGCGAGCAAGCGCGGCTTACCATCCAGTCGCTCGCTGCGGACACCTCTTCCACCTGCATTCGCGTATTCGATGTGAACCTGCGCGAGCCCTTCTACTCCGCTGAAATTGTGCGCGAGTCGCTGGAACTGGCCACAGTGGTCAAGATGAACGACGCTGAGACGCCGCTGGTGCTGGACCTGCTTGGCCTGGCTGCCGCAGAAGCGCCCGCTTCCGGCGACGCGTTATCGACCTCGGAGTATTTGCGCGCAGCAGCCGAGCGCCTGCTCGCCGAGTTCCCTTCCCTGCAACTGGTTGCGGCCACGCGCGGCAGCCGCGGCAGCCTCTTGGTCACGCGCGACGAGTGGGACGAGCATCCTGGGTTTCCCGTTAAGGTCGCAGACGGCGTCGGCGCAGGAGACGCGTTCACCGCGGCCATGACCCACTACCTGCTGCGCGGAGCCGGTTTGGCCACGCTCAACGAAGCCGGAAACCGCTGGGGCGGCTGGATGGCTTCGCAATCCGGCGCCATGCCCGCCTTGCCCGACGCCGTCCGCGACGCAATTACGCTCGCCATCGAGCGAGCGGCAGATTAAGGGCAAGTAAGCGTTTTCCAGATTGTCAACCGCTCTGCCCCCGCAGTACGATGGCGGGGTCATGATCAAGCCCTCTTCAGTCGTCGCAATCTTCGCCGCACTCGTGTTTCCCTTGAGCCTGTTCGCCCAAGCGCCCTCGTTCACCATTCAAGCCGACCACCCCATCGCAACGGTCAGCCCCACCCTTTACGGCCTCATGACCGAGGAGATCAACTACTCCTACGACGGCGGCATCTACGGCGAGTTGGTGCGCGATCGCGCGCTCGGCCGAGGCTTCGGCTCACTTTCCCATTGGCCCATGGTGGCGCGCGGCAATGCGGTGGTGAATGTGTCGTCCGATGAGACCACCGGCCCCAGCCCCTCGCTCACGCGCAGCCTCCGCGTTACCGTCTCCGCGGCCACTCCAGACTCACCTGCCGGCATTGAGAACGACGGCTATTGGGGCATCCCTGTTCGCCCGCATACGCGTTTACATGGGATCGTTCTACGCCAAGGCCGACGCCCCGGGCATTCCTGTTACCGTGAGTCTGCAAAACGATCAGACCGGCGTCGTCGCAGCCACGGCCAAGGTCACAGGCCTCGCAGGCGAATGGAAGCAGTACACCTACACGCTCAAAACCGGCGACGTACCGGTTTCGTCGAATAACCATCTCATCCTCACCATCGCGCAACCGGCCACGGTCTGGTTCAACCTCGTCTCGCTCTTCCCGCCCACCTATCACGCGCGGCCCGACGGCAACCGCACTGACATCATGGAAAAGCTGGCCGCCATGCAGCCCAAATTTCTGCGCCTGCCCGGCGGCAACTATCTTGAGGGCGACCACATCGCCGATCGCTTCGACTGGAAGAAGACCATCGGCCCCTGGACCGACCGCCCCACGCACCAGAGCCCCTGGCGCTATCGCTCCTCCGACGGCATGGGCCTGCTCGAATTTCTGGAGTGGTGCGAAGACCTGAAGATGGAGCCGGTGCTCGCCGTCTATGCCGGCTACTCTCTCGCACAGGACCACGTCGATCCCGGCCCCGCGCTCGAGCCCTACGTGCAGGACGCGCTCGACGAGATTGAATACGTGACCGGCGGCGCCGACACCAAGTGGGGCGCCGAACGCGTCAAAGACGGCCACCCGGCCCCGTTCCCCTTGCATTACATCGAGGTGGGCAACGAGGACCAGTTCGACCGCTCGCACTCGTATGACGGCCGCTTCGCGCAGTTCTACAACGCCATCAAGCAGCGCTACCCCAATCTGCAGATCATCGCCACCACGCCGGTAAAAAGCGTCACGCCCGACGTGCTCGACGAGCACTTCTACATGTCGGCCGGGGAATCCTTCTCTCAGGCCCACCACTACGACGCTTACGACCGCAAAGGCCCAAAGATTTTTGTGGGCGAATGGGCCACGCGCGAAGGCGATCCCACGCCCAACCTCGAAGCCGCGCTTGCCGACGCGGCCTGGCTCACGGGCCTCGAGCGCAACAGCGATCTAATCATCATGTCCAGCTATGCGCCGCTCTTCGTCAACGTGAATCCGGGCGGCATGCAGTGGGCTCCCGATCTCATCGGCTACGACGCGCTCACAAGCTACGGCTCGCCCAGCTACTGGACGCAGGTCATGTTCTCAACCCATCTCGGAACCGAGGTCGTCGCGAGCACGCTCGACCATGCGCCCGCCCGCGTCTACGCATCCGTGACGCGCGACAACAAGAAGCACAAGCTCTTCGTGAAAGTGGTCAACGCAACCTCGACCGCGCAGCCACTTGCTATCACCCTCACCGGCATCGCCAAACTTACGCCGCAAGCCACGCTCACGACCATGAGCGGCAAAACGCCCAACGCGACCAACAGCATCATGCATCCCGATGCGGTAAAACCGCTGACGCACTCAGTCGCGATCGCCGGCCCCAAATTCACCGAAACCTTCGCACCGTATTCGGTAAATGTGCTGGAGTTGACCTACTAGAATCCTTTGCCGGAAGTTCCGGCAGCCGTCCAAATCGCATCATAGGGCTGCCTTGCGGGTCTGTGCCCTCATGCCGCAAAATTCAGTGGATAAATTATTCCCAACTGCAACCTCCAGGGTGTATAAATCTCTGGCGCGCCGCAGTTGGATGAAGATCTAATCCAAAAGTCCGCCGCGCACAGCGCCCAAAGGAGCTCATCTCCATGCTGCGCAGACTTCTCCCTGCCCTTGCCTGTCTGGCCCTCGCACCAGCCGTTCCCATCCGCGCCCAAACTGCGCAGACCGCCCCGCCCAAGACCTGGATCGACAAGGACACCGGCCATCGCGTCTGGCGGCTCACCGATGAGCCCAACTCCGGCGGTTTCTATTTCAACGTGAATGGCTATACCCCCGACCACAAGACCATGATCTACACCGCCCCCGACGGCATCCATGCCATGGACATGGAGACCGAGAAGACGCGTCTGCTGGTTCCCAATCCGCCGCGCCCCGCCGACGCTCCTCCGGGGCCGGGTGGCTTTTTCCGCTTTGGCGTCCACGCGCTGGTAGCCGGATTCAAGACCAACAGCGTCTTCTACACCCAGACGGATCCCAAGACCAGCGTCACTTCCGTCTACAAGTCCGATGTGTACTCCGGCGAGATCCGCAAGCTCGTCGATCTGCCGGAGCGCCACGGAATCGTCTGCATCAACGCCGACGAAACCCTCGCCGCCGGCACATTCGACGAGAGCAACCAGCCCAATCAGCAATACGGGCAGAACGCGTCGCCGCGCCCGCAGCAGCCCTCCGGTTCGCCCGACAACCGTGTAGCCAGCCCGGAGCAGGGACCGCATTATCAGCCGCCCGACAAGGGCCTGATGATGGAGCGGCGTCTTGCCGCACGCCTCCCGCTCCAGCTCTTCACCATCCGTCTTGAGCCCGGCCCCAACGGCGAGAAGCCCGGCGACATTGACGTGCTTCTCCACTCAACCGACTGGGTCAACCACCTGCTCTTTTCGCCCGCCGATCCCGAGCTCCTGATGTACTGCCACGAAGGCCCATGGCACAAGGTCGATCGCATCTGGATGATCCACACCGACGGCACGCACAACACGCTCGTCCACAAGCGCACCATGGCGAATGAGATCGCGGGCCACGAATTCTGGGGACTGGACGGCGAAACCATCTGGTACGACTGGCAGTACCCCCGGGGCGAAGTCTTTTATCTGGCCAGCTACGACCTGAAGACCGGCAAACGCACCGCGATTCACATGGAGCGCGACGAGTGGGGCATCCACTTCAATCTGACCAAGGATCTCGACATCTTCTGCGATGATGGCGGCGATCCGGGACAGGTGGCGCGCGCCAAAAATGGCGAGTGGATCGAACTACTGCATCCGCAAATGATGACCGTCACCGCGGACACGCTCAATGGCCCGGATTTCTGGCAGCCCGGCGTCTTTCACGCCGAGCACCTGGTAAACATGTCGCACCACAACTATCGCGAAGAGCCGAACGTCCGCTTCTCGCCAGATAAAAAGCTCGTCATCTTCACCAGCAATATGTTCGGGCCGAGCTACGTCTTCGGCGTCGAAGTCGCAAAGGCCGATCCGTCGGCCACGGACGTGCAATCAACGCCCGACCTTGCGCGCCAGTTCAATCCTGTTGAGCCCACGTCAACGCACGCCGTCCCCCCGGACCCAGCCGCAGCGCATTAAGTGCCCCGGAAACCTCAGGCGGCGGCCGGCCTTCAGTGCTTTCCGCCGCGGGACCCGCAGCACTTGCCCCACAATTTACGGATACAGCTTCGCCGGCACAATCTCCGGCTCCGCCTCTCCGGCCTGCGCCATCAACTCTTTCAGTTCCTCGCGCAGCGCATCCGCAGTCGCGCGGTATTCTTTCCTGCCAGCCAGGTTCACCAACTCGTGCGGATCGTTGCGTTGATCGTAGAGTTGGTACTCATGATAATTCGCGCTCGTGGGTTTATCTGCCGCGCCGGTCGGGTCTGCAACGCAATACGTCCAATCCTGTGTCCGGATGGCGCGCCCTGTCATCGATTCGCTGATCTGAATCAGCTCGCGGTCCGGCCACTCGGTCCGCGCCTTCGCATCCCGCAGCAACGGTAGAATGCTTCTTCCCTTCATCGACGCCGGCACCTGCACGCCTGCCGCATCCAGCAGCGTCGGCGCAAGATGAATGATCCCGACCATCTCCTGAATCTGCCGCGCATTCTCGAATCCCGGTCCCTCAATAAGCAGCGGCACGCGCAAGCTGCTGTTATGCGTGCTGCGCTTGTACTCCTGGTTGCGCGTCATAAAGTGGCATCCGTGATCGCTCATGAACACGAAGATCGTGTTTTCGCTCAGGCCTTCCTCGTCCAACACCTTGCGCACGCGGCCCACAGAAGCGTCGATGCTTTCGCACGCCCCGTAGTAGTCCGGCAGTTGTTTATGCCAGTCGCCGGGAAAGCTGCGCAGATCCGCGGGAACAAAAGCGTCAAGGAATCGCTCCGCCGAGCCCTTCGGCCCGACCATGCGCCCCAGATCGTTCTGCTGGTGCGGCTCCAGTTGCGAGATCATCAGCAAAAACGGCTTCTCTTGCTTTTGCCGAAGAAACTTTTCCGCGCGGTCGGTAATGAAATCCACGCGGTACTCATCCTTGAACGTTATGGGATTGCCGTCGCGATCCCAGATCGTTCCTTCATACGGATGGCTGGAGTGCTCGAGAGCGTTCGCCGCTTCCCACACATCTGCGAAACCGCCGCGATGCTCCGGCCTCACCGCTCCCGGGCCCCCGCCTTCTGCCTCCGAGCCGGGCGCCATGTGCCACTTGCCAATGTAATTGGCCGTGTATCCAGCCTTGCGCAATTCGGTCGCAAGCGTCGGCAGATCCTGCCGGAGCCCCTCGCCATTCCGCCATACGCCCGTCTCGGTTGCATAGCGGCCCGTGATCAGCACCGACCGCGACGGCGCGCATACCGGCTGATTTGTCACCGCGCAGGTAAAGTTCGTCCCGCTCGCCGCCAGCGTGTCCAGGTTCGGCGTATGCGTGGAACTATTCAGCCCATTCGCTCCCACAAAATCCCAGCGAAACTGGTCGGAGTGATAGATAACAATGTTCGGCTGTTTCCGCGCTCCCGGCTCGTTTCCCTGCCCCAACGGCTCGGAGTGCGCCATGGCCGCCGCCACGCCAGCCTGTGCGGCCGTGGCAGCCGTGCCCAGAAGAAATCGACGCCGGTTCACTGGTTTCATTGCAATATTTCGTCTCCGCGATCTTCCCTTGCCGCTCAACTCCGCGAGGCGTCCTCGCCAACACCGCGCGAACGCAACCCCAGAGTCGCAGTACCCCGGAACCTCAACCGCTAAGTCGATGCGACCAACCCGGGGTCCCCAAGAAACGATCTTTGTTTCTTGGGGTGGGAGCAACAGGGAGCAGCGACATTCAAGAAAACTCAACCGGGCGCGCTAACTCTGGTTTTGCCGTAGTATACATGTCGCAACTCGCTTCCAGCCGGCGCGGAACTCGCGTAAAGTAAGGTATCGTGATTATCGATCTAGCCAGGCGCGCGCACGATCATAACTGGGAGATGGATCCCATCACGCGTTCCCTGCTCGACACGGATTTCTACAAACTCCTCATGCTCCAGTTCATCTGGAAGCATTTTCCCTCGACACGCGCCACGTTTACGCTCATCAACCGCACCACTTCAGTGCGCCTGGGCGAAATGGTCGGCGTGCCGCAGCTCCGCGAACATCTCGAAGCCACGCGCAACCTGCGCTTCCGCAAGTCGGAGCTGGTCTGGCTCGCGGGCAACACCTTCTTCGGCCGCCGCGGCATCTTCGAGCCGGCCTTTCTCGATTGGCTCGAGCACGATTTCCGGCTCTCCGATTACGAACTTTCTGTGCGCGACGGGCAGGTGCAACTTCGCTTCGAGGGGCTCTGGTCAGGAACATCGATGTGGGAGATTTATGCACTCGCCCAGATCGGCGAATTGAAGACGCGGGCCGCGCTCAAGCATTTGAGCGAGTTGGAGCTGGACATTCTTTACGCGCGCGCCAAAACCCGGCTTTGGGAAAAACTGGAGCGTCTGCGCGGCGTTCCCGATCTCAGCATCAGCGACTTCGGCACGCGACGCAGGCACAGCTTTCTCTGGCATGAATACGTGGTCAACGCCATGAGCGACACCCTCGGCGCAGGTTTTGCCGGAACCTCCAATGCCTACCTCGCCTACAAGCACGATCTTGAAGCCATCGGCACCAATGGCCACGAGCTGCCCATGGCCATGGCCGCGCTGGCTCGCGACGACGAAGAGTTGCGCAACGCGCAGTATCGTCTGCTGGAGCTGTGGCAGCAGAGTTATCAGGGCGAATTGCTGATTCTGCTGCCTGACACCTTCGGCACCACGCAATTTCTGCGCAACGCGCCGGACTGGGTGGCGAACTGGACCGGCCAGCGCATCGACAGCAAGGATGCCTACGTAGCCGGCGACGAATACATCGCTTGGCTGGAGCGCCACGGCCGCGATCCGCGCCAGAAGCGCCTGATCGCCAGCGACGCACTCGATGTGGAGCAGATTCTCGGCCTGCACGCCTACTTCGCCGGAACGCTCCGCAACGGCGCCACGCCCGACGATTTCCGTTCGCCAAGCGATTTTCACGACGCCAGCCGCTGGGTTCCCGACCGCCGCATCCGCTTCAGCGCCGGCTGGGGCACGCTGCTCACCAACGATTTCCGCAACTGCAATCCCCAGGGCAACGACGGCTTCAATCCCGTCGGCCTGGTTTGCAAACTCACTGAAGTCGAAGGCCGGCCCGCCGTGAAACTCTCTGACAACTACTCCAAGGCGCTTGGGCGACCCGAAAGAAGTCGAGCGCTACCGGCGCGTCTTTGGCGTCGCCGGCGTGGCCGACGTGCCCGTACTGACTTAGCGCTCGCCTCAGATCAAGATCGCGCCCTACTATCCCTCGTTGCAAGCCCGCCTATTCTGAATTCGCGCTCTCTCGAATGCCCAGTCTTCCAGCGCCGACATACTGAACGATTTCGTTCGCCAGCACTCCCTTGCCCCCGCATAGTTTCATGCGCTGCCTTTCCCACTACTGCGCCTTTCGGACGAGGCGCTATCGAGCAATTTTTTAACCCTGAGAGTAAACGTACATTCATTTCGCCTCCTTAAATTAAAGGCGGTTACTCCTCATTCCCTGATTCCACTTACATCCTTCTTGGAGGCAATTCATGAACCAGAAATCTGCGCTGAAGTGTCTGTGGGCAACGCTCTTCCTTGTGTGCCTGCTGACTTTTGACGCCGGCACGAGCCAGCTGCACTCACAGAGCAGTACCGGCGAAATTCAAGGAACCGTCGCAGACCAGGACGGCCATGCGGTTCAGGGCGCAAACGTCGCTGTCATTTCGGATGCCCGTGTTCAGAGCACGAGTGCTCACCGGCGCCGACGGCAAGTTTGATATCACCGGAATTCCCGCGGGCTCCTACACCGTTGAGATCTCGGCTCCCGGATTCTCCACCATCCAGCACAGCGTCTCCGTTGCCGCAGGCTCGAACACCAGCCTGCCGATCGCTCTCTCCGTCGCCTCGGTCTCTGAAGAAGTCACGGTCGAGGCTGAAGGCGACACCTCCATCGCCGCGCAGCTTGCGCCGGTTAAGTCCGCTGCTCGACGCCGGCTCGGCCCGCACCGAGATCACCAGCAACTACATCTCCGAGTACACCTCGCCCGGTGACCGACTTTGCCGACATCATCCAGGCTGCCCCCGGCACCGTCAGCTACACCACCAACGGTATCGGCAACGGCCAGGCCAAGATCTACTTCCGCGGCTTCGTTGACGACGACTACTCCATGACCTGGGACGGCGTGCCCTTCAACGACTCGAACGATCCCAGCCACCACTCCTGGGCTTACATTCCCGCCGCGGCCATCGGCCATGTGGACTTCGACCGCAGCCCCGGCACCGCCTCCGATATCGGCCACCTCCAACTTCGGCGGCACCATTCACTTCTTCTCGCCCGAAGCTGAGCGATGAGCCCACGTGCGCGGATCGAAGTAACCTACGGCTCCTGGAATACCCACCAGATCCTGGGCGACATCAACTCCGGCGCCTTTCTGCATGGCAAGGCCCACTTCTGGCTCAATGGCGACTACCAGAGCTCCGACGGCTACCAGACCTTCTCGCCCAAGCAGGACGTCGCCGCGACCGCCAAGTTCGACTACAAGTTCAGCGATCGCACCTACCTCAGCGTGATCGGCACCGACATCATCCTCGACGCCTTCAACAACAACGACCCGACCCGCCGCCAGCTCTTCCACCACGGCGACAACTACCTCTACGACAACACCGTGACTAACGCCGGTTACGGTCACCTCAAGTACTACTACGACCCGCAGTTCTGGCGCTATCTCGGTCTACCACGTGCCAGTCTTCTTCGACATCGTCACCTTCAACCACGACTTCGGCAAGGGCTGGAAGCTCGACTACCAAGACCTACACCTACGGCTACTCCAACCACCAGCACTACCAGAACAACACCGACCAGGATCTGATCACCGACTCGGTGCTGACCACGACGATCGAAGAATGAGCAAGTCGGCGGCACTGACCAGCCCGGCTGGGTCCAACTCGGGACGACGCCGACCGGCGTCGACAAGCTGAACCAGTACGCCCGCGGCGGCGAGATCGCGGCCCTCAGCTATGCCACCAAGTGGGGCGTCTTCCGCACCGGCTCCTGGTACGAGTACACCAACACCCTCCGCTATCAGATCTACACCGACCCCATCACCTGGGTCGATTCACCCTATATCTCAAGACATCAAGTTCCACGAGCACTTCTTACACCCACGGCCGTCCAGCCCTATGCCGAGTTCCAGTTGGTTTCCATCCCGCGACTTGACCATCACCGCCGGCGTCAAGGATGCCTTCTATCCGCATGCACCTGACCCAGTACGCGGACGGCCATACGATCGGCCAGCTCGCCTGCCCAGCCACCTCCGGCTACCCTCGCTATCGCAAGCTGCACCGCCACCACCGCAGCACGCGCAGAATTACAACTCCATCCTGCCCTCGGTCGAGGCCAACTACCGCATCAACAACAACGCGTCGGTCTATGGCCAGTACGGCCGCGGCAGCATCGCTCCCTTCAGCAGCGTCTTCGACACGACCGGCGCTCAGGTCGCCGTCACGCCGCCGCCCACCATCGCCGACACCTATCAGGGCGGCACGGTGGTCAAGCTGAACCGCTTCGCCTTCGACGCGGATGTCTATCACATCCACTTCACCAACACCTACTCGACCTATACCGACTCCACGGTCGGCGACCCGAACTACGGCTTCACCTACTACTACGCCAACCCCAACTCCGACACCAACGGTTTTGAAGCCGAGGGCAACTACGCTGTCACCCACAGCCTGAGCTTCAACGCCAACGGCACCTTCGGCGTCGCCAAGTACGAGGCTTCCGCCGGCATCGCCTGCTGTCACTCGACGCGAAGCGGCAATATCATCACCCCGCCGTCGCCCCCACTCCCGCGGCCTGGGTTGCCATGCGCCCCGCACGATACCGAATCGATGGGCCTGACCTATCGCGAGAAGGGCACTCGACTTCGGCATCTTCGGCAAGCGCATCGGCAGCCGCTGGGACGACATCGGCAACTATCACCAGACCGTTCCCCTGGATCCGTTCTGGATGAGCAACCTCTTCCTGAACTACAACATCCGCGGCCACTCGATCTTCGATGGCTCCAAGATCAAGCTCAGCATCAACAACCTCTTCGACGACCACAGCATCGTCGCCATCAGCGCGGCCAACGACGGCACCACGCTGACTTCGACGACCGTCAACACGTGCCACTCAAGGTCACGCAGAACCACCAGCTCTACACCCCGAGCTGGGCTGACACCCTCGAGAAGCAGGCCGGCCGCGCGATCATGATCAGCTTCCAGTTCGGCCTCACCCGCACGAGCGCTAATCAACTCCGCCACGCAATCGTGGCCCAGGACCAAAGGCCTTCCGGCGAACCCTCGCCGGAAGGCCTTTTCTTCTTCAAGTGGGAGTAGTCTGATCTTCAGATGGCCCGCTCGACTGCTCTCGTTGCAACTCAGCTCCGGCTCGAGCTCGCCGCCCGCAATCGCATCTACGCGCGCGGGCGCGCGCACGTGGAAAGCTATGGCAGCGCCCCGGTCGATCGTGTATGAGCCGGACGGTGGCCTGCCACGGCAATTTCTTCGATCCGGCCTATGCGGCCATCCTGGCGCGACCCGATTGGATGCGCCGCTTCGACAAGGTCCACGCCCAGGCGGCCCGCTCGCTCCCCAAGCCACAATCCGATACCGACCAGGCGTTGGCGCGAGCTCGACTCCACCATGAGTTCCGATGCGCTGCTGATGAACGTCTTCTGCACGCCCGGCGTTGCGGAGTCCCCGGCAATCCGGGACATGCTCGGCGTCGACTACGAAGCGCGAGCCGATTTTCGGCTGGAAGGCCCGTGTTCCGCTTGCCAACGGTCGCTTCGACCGCACCGAGGTCGATCATGCGCCTCGGCTCGCTTCTCGTTGAGGCGAAGCTGACCGAAGCGGACTTCCAATCGCGCTCCGCGGCAATCGTCGAATCCTACCGCGATTTCGATGAAGTCTTCGACCGCGAGCGTCTGCCGCGCACCGAAATCCCCATCACGCGCTGGATGCGGGCGAGCGAATTCCCTGAGAACGCATCGCAGGAATTGGAAAGTCTTGTCGGCGACCCCGCTCTTTTCTCTGCTCTCGACCCAGCTTTCCGCCACCCGGCGAAGAGGGTTACGCCGGCTATCAGCTCATCCGCAATGTGCTGGCTGCGCATGCCGCGGGCGCAAGCTTCTGCGTCCTCCACGACGAGCGCCGTCCCGACTTGCGCGAAGAGTGGTTCGAGGTGATGGCCGCCGTGAAGAGCGCCGAACTACGTACCCGACTGAAGGTCCTCACCTGGCAGGAGCTGGCCGCTCTGCTTCCCGAAGCGTTGCAGGAGTTTCTCGATTGCAAATATGGCATCGTCCCGCCGGGGAAAACTCCTTCGCCAATCGAGGAAGCGCCGGGCCTCGCGGATGGGGCCGACGAATCGCTCTAAAGCCCCAGGATTTTCCGATTGCGGCTCGCATCCGCGCCGCCCCCGGCGAAATCATCAAATGCCCGGTCCGTCACGCGAATAATATGTTCGCGCACAAACGTTGCGCCCTCGGCCGCGCCCACCTCAGGATGCTTGATGCAGCACTCCCACTCCACGACGGCCCAACCCGGAAAATCGTACTGCGCCATCTTGCTGAACACCTGCCGGAAATCGATCTGCCCATCGCCCAGCGAGCGAAATCGCCCCGGCCTGTCGATCCAGCTCTGATAGCCGCCATAAACGCCCGCGCGTCCGCTCGGCTGGAACTCCGCGTCCTTCACGTGAAACGCGCGCACGCGCTCGTGATAGAGATCGAGAAAGGCCAGATAATCCATCTGCTGCAGGACCATGTGGCTCGGGTCGTAGAGAATGCAGGCGCGCGGATGATCGCCCACCGCCGCGAGGAACCGCTCGAAAGTCGCGCCGTCGTGCAAATCTTCGCCAGGATGCAGCTCAAAACACGCGTCCACTCCGGCCTCATCAAAAGCGTTCAAAATCGGCAGCCAGCGTGCCGCAAGTTCCTTGAAAGCCTCGTCGATGAGGCCCGCGGGCCGTTGCGGCCACGGATAAAAGAAGGGCCACGCCAATGCTCCCGAAAACGTCGCGTGTGCCTTAAGGCCCAGATTGCGGCTCGCCTTTGCTGCCCAACGCAGTTGCTGCACCGCCCATGCGGACTTGGCTTTGGCATTGCCTGCAAGCTCCGGTGGAGCAAAGCCGTCGAGCAACGTGTCGAAGGCCGGGTGGCTCGCCACCAGTTGCCCTTGCAGGTGCGTGGAGAGTTCCGTCACCGCGAGCCCAGCTCGCGACGCAACCCCCTTCACCTCGTCGCAATACGTCTGGCTTTCAGCAGCGCGTTCGAGATCGAACAGCCTTCGATCCCAACTCGGAATCTGGATGCCCACGTAGCCGTGCTTCGCCGCCCAACCCGCTATGCCATCCAGCGTGTTGAATGGTGGCTGATCGCCGGCAAACTGCGCCAGAAAAATTGCAGGCCCTTGAATGGTCTTCATGATTTGTTCCTCAATGTGTCGTGGTCCCAGGCATCGCAACAAGATCGGTGCTCTTGCTCTTCGCGTCTTCGCCGTGGGTGAGCAGTTCAAAAGTCATCATGTGAATGTCCACCGGCTCCGGCACACTCAAAATGTGATCGAGCCACTCGCGCGTCTCCGGCAGCGATTGCCCAAGACGATTGTGATACTCGTTATACCCGATTCCAAATGTGTATCCCTCGGCGTAGTGGACGTTGCCGCCGCACACGGTCGTCGGCGCCGGCTCTTTTCTCAGCAGAAGATGCGCATGAAACTCCAGCACCCCGATGAGCCGTTGCTCTTCGCTCTCGAACAGTTTGTCGCCCTGAATATGTGCGGTCTCCGCGACCGCCATGGTTGCGGCGATGGAGTAACCCGTGTGGCCCAAATCCCTGCATGTCTCCGCCGCAATGCCGTTCGTGCTCTCGTCGAACGTAGTCTGCCCGTACCAGCTCTGGTGCACTGAGGGGTCGGGCGCGCGCGGGTGGTCGCCATCCAGCTTGGCATTGTAAAAGTAGGTCGACACGCGCTTCTGCCACATCTCTTCGGCATGATCCAGCAATGTACGGTCGTCGGTGAAGACCGCAATCCCCATCATGCCCTCAATCATGCTCAGTTCCCAGTTTCCATTGGTCCGCGGTCCGCCATTGCGAATGTGCGGCAAAATCACCTGGGTAAGCATTGTGCTGAACGCCTGAATATCTTCGCGCTTCCATCCGGCGTGACTGTAACGGATGATCTCCGCCGCGCGTGGAAACGTCTCCGAGCTCCACGCTGCCTGCAAGGGCGTATTGCTGCCGGTGTAGCCCTTCAGTTGCCGTGCGTATGTATTCATAATGCGGATGGAGTTGTCCGCATAGCGATGATCGCCAGTGACCCACCACAATACCGCCTGCAAATACGCCGCGCTGGCGTCTGCATCCTCGGCATGGCATCCGTGATCGGGACGCGAATACGGGCCGCAGTCAATGATTCCCGTCGCCGGTGGTCCCAGCAGTTTGTAGTCGAACGCGGCCAGCGGGCTCGCCACGGCCTTCAGGTACTCGCCGTAAATCGGCTCCTTCTTCTCCTGCACCTGCCGCTTGATGAAATTCAGTTGCTGCCGGCTCACCAGCACGCCGGGATGCTTCATGGCTTGCGCCTGCGCCACGCCGCACCATGCTGCCAACACAACCAAGATCCCCAGCCGCACTCGCATCGCCACCGCCCGAATAATTTGCGCTTTCAGATCGCAGGGAAGTATAGCAGCCACAACGAACATCCTGCGTTCGGCCTCGCACCCTTATGACCGTCAACGCGCTTCGCCCTCGCCAGCTTCAGTTGGCTTCCGGCAGCTCCGCATGATCGATCACGATCACATCGACGGGCGTTTTCTTTCCTTCAAGCTTCAGTCCAAGCTGTTGTGGCAACGCCTCCAAAAGATTGGGCGCAGAAGTATCCGGCAACTCCGTCATGCCCAGCGCATCAGGCTCCTCGCGCGTGAATGCAATCTGGATGTTGTAGACACCCGTCAACCCGGTCTCGTCAACGATGGGCCGGTTCATGACAATGCGCTGGAGTTCGCCAATAAAATCGCCAATGGAAGCGTTCACGCCACGCCCGTACATCGTCTGCCCAGGCGCGCCACTGAGGCCCATGCTCTGGTGGCCTTTGACATTACCATCACCCGGCGTGAGCTTGGGCCCGCCATTGGCGATCACCAGCACAAACGCTGGCATCTCCCGCTTTTCGTGATGGATCTGAAGCTGGAACCGCTCGATCAATAGCTTCTGCACCGCAATCTTCCACTGGTGTTGGTTCGGGACTCCATCGCCATCGATCTCGCCGCTGATATCAAAGCGCGCATCGTCCATCCACGGCGGGCCTCCCACAACTTGCTTCGCCTGCAAACCCCATGCCCACTGGATCACGTACTTGAGATTCATATTGAAGGTGGCGAAACGCCTGCCATTCATTGACCAACCTCGAGCGCAGCAGTGCGCCGGATCGCTCGGCTTGACCGTCGCAACCTCGAACTCCGGTTCGCCTCCGTTCGGTGAACTCCAAGGCGCTGGAGCAGTCGGCACTTCTTGAGTAGTCGCCGGCGGCACGCCAGCGTTCTGCGCGATCGCTGTCGCGCAGCCAAATACAAATCCGATGCCGGCAATCATGACGCGATTTCGCATGTACGGTACCCCCTCTCTCAGACGAAGAAAACTGTCAAAGAGCACCGGTTTAAAGCTGTCAGCTGTCGGCTGCCTTTAGAAATCCACCCAGCCTTCTTTGCGGTTGCTCTCGATGGCGCGCTCGATAAAGCGCATGCCGCGCACGCCCGCTTCAATCCCGGGCAGCGTGGCCGGCAGCGGATGTGCCTGTCCCTCTTTCCACGCCGTGAGCGCATCGGCGAACTCGCGATAGAGCACGGCAAAGGCTTCCAAATACCCCTCGGGATGCCCGGCCGGCACACGCGCCGCCGCCCTCGCATCGGCACCGAGATAGTTCATCGCCGCGTGATGAATCTCTTCCGGCCTGTCGAGAGCCTTCACAATCAGCCGGTTCGGATCCTGCTGGCGCCATGCCAGCGAGCCCTTCTCGCCGTAGATACGCAGATGCACTTCGTTCATCTCGCCGGCGGCCACTTGCGAGCAGGCCAGCGTGCCGGCAGAGCCGTTGCTCATGCGCAGGAATGCGTTGCAATCGTCGTCGAGTTTGCGTCCCGGCACAACGCTGCGCAACGTCGCGTTCATCGCCGTCACCTTCAGGCCGCTGATGTATTCGAGCAAATGAAAAGCGTGCGTGCCGATGTCGCCGATGGCACCGCCTGCGCCGCTCTGAGCGGGATCGGCGCGCCACGCCGCCTGCTTATGCCCAGTAGTCTCGAGCGGTCCGCTCAGCCAGCCTTGAAAATACTCCACCGCAACTTTGCGAATCGCTCCCAGCCTCCCCGCCGCGCACATCGCCCGCGCCTCGCGCACCATCGCGTAACCGGCGTAGGTGTGCGTCAATCCATACGGCAAGCCGCTCTTTTCGACCGCCGTCTCCAGCTTGAGTGCTTCCTCATACGTCGCCGTCGCAGGCTTGTCGCTCATCACGGGAATGCCCGACTCCAGCGCCGCCAGGGCCACAGGCAGGTGCACATGATTTGGCGTCACGATCGCTACAAAGTCGATTCCGTCTGCGCGCTTACGCTCGGCCTCGATCATTTCGCGGTAGTCCGCATAAGCGCGCGCGGGATCGATGCGAAATCGTACCCCCGCCTCCCGCGACCGCTCCGCCGATTGCGAAAACGCGCCCGCAACCAGTTCGATTTTTCCATCCAGTTCCGCGGCAATGCGATGCACCGGGCCGATGAAGGCCCCCGGCCCTCCGCCCACCATGCCCATCCGCAACTTGCGTGTCTCCGCCACAGTTCCTCGCTCCCTTGCTCCCTGGCTCACTCGCTCCCTGTCTTTCAACAGTTCACGCCGCTAGCCAGATACCCGCCATCCACCACAATCACTTCGCCTGTCACGAACGACGCTGCCTCCGATGCCAGAAAAATTGCCGGCCCCACGATCTCAACCCCTCTTCCGAATCGGTGCATCGGTGTGCGCATCAGGATCTCGTTGCCGCGCGGCGTGCCTTCTACGAGCGGCAGACTCATGTCCGTGGGAAACAGGCCCGGCGCGAGCGCATTCACGTTCACGCCCGTCTCGGCCAGCTCAATCGCCAGCGTCTTGGTCATCGAAACCACTGCGCTCTTGCTCGCCGCATACGGCGCTACCTGGTAGAAACCGCGAAACGCCGTCATCGACGCAATGTTGATGATTCGCCCATAGTGCGCCGCGACCATCGAGCGACCGAAAATCTGGCAGGCGCGCATGGTTCCCGTCAAATTGGTCTCGATAATCTTCGACCAATCCGTCTCGTCCGCTTCGAGCGTCGGCATCTTTTTAGTCATGCCGGCCCCGTTCACCAGGATGTCGACTTTGCCGAAGGTCTCGATCACCGCATCATGCAGGCGCTGGATGGAACCGCGATCCAGCACGTCGCTTGTTGTGCGCAGTGTCCGACGGCCCAGCGCCTCAATCTCCGCGGCGACCGCGTTCACTTGGCTCTCACGCCGCGAGCTGGCCACCACGTCCGCGCCGGTAGCCGCATACGCCAGCGCAATCTCACGGCCCAGGCCGGTTGTTCCGCCAATCACCACCGCAACGCGCCCGCTCAAATCAAACAGTTCCAGCCCCTTCAACGCATCCTCCCGCAAAATCTAGCTCTAGTCTCCCGTGAAATTGTAGCGCCGGTCTCTAGACCGGCTGTCGTGCGGGCGTCCACGTCCGCACACTTCATCGGGTAATTACCGCGTAAACCGCCCTTCGCATTAGCCTAATTGATCCATCGCGGCGCGGTCGCGCGTGAATCGCCCCACTGACCGCACCAACCCTCCTGCGCTAAAGTATTGAGTGACCATGAACTCTCTATCGATTCCTGATTCCAACCGCCGCTGGGACTGCCTCAGCCTGGGCGAAGTCATGCTTCGCCTCGATCCCGGCGACATGCGCATCCACACCGCGCGCCAATTCCAGGTTTGGGAGGGCGGCGGCGAATACAACGTAGCGCGGGGCCTGCGCCGCTGCTTCGGCCTCCGCGCCGCCATCGCCACCGCGCTCGCCGACAACCCCGTAGGCCGTCTCGTCGAGGACTTCATCCTCCAGGGCGGCGTCGATACCTCGCTCATCCGTTGGGTTCCCTACGATGGCGTCGGCCGCACCGTGCGCAACGGTCTCAACTTTACGGAGCGCGGCTTTGGCGTGCGCGCTGCAGCCGGTTGTTCCGACCGCGGCCACACTGCCGTCAGCCAGATCAAGCCCGGCGAATTCGATTGGGAGTCGATCTTCGGCGCCAGCAACGGTGCACGCTGGCTACACACAGGCGGAATCTTCGCCGCACTCTCCGCTTCTACCGCCGAAGTTGCCGTGGAAGCCATGGACGCCGCGCGCAAACACGGCACGCCCATCTCCTACGACCTGAACTTCCGCGATAGCCTTTGGAAAAGCATCGGAGGCAAACCAAAAGCCCAGGAAATCAATCGCGCCCTCGTGGGCAAACTCGACGTGCTCCTCGGCAACGAAGAAGATTTCTCCTCGATGCTCGGCATCGCCATCAAGGGCGTGGGCGAGGACTTCGCCGAGCTGCCCATCGCTGGATACGAGGAGATGCTCCGCGAAGTTGCAGCGGCCTATCCCAACCTCAAGCTCGTGGCCAGCACCTTGCGTACCGCGCAAACCGCCAGCCGCAATGCCTGGGGCGCCATCGCGCTCTACGAAGACAAAATCGTTCACGTCCCGCAGCGCGAAATTGACATCTTCGACCGCGTGGGCGGCGGCGACAGCTTCGCCTCCGGCCTCGTTTACGGGATGCTCGCGGGCAAGGGCATCGAATGGGCCGTCCAATGCGGCGTGGCGCACGGTGCTCTCGCCATGACCACCCCGGGCGACACCAGCATGGCCACGCTCGCCGAAGTCGAACGCATCATGAAAGGCGGCTCAGCGCGCATCGCGCGATAGGGCAATTTGATTTTGCACAACCAATGGGTGCCCCACATCTCGCTTTTGAGATGTGGGATAGCACAAACCTCAATTCAGCCTTCTTGGCCCAGCACGAAATCTGATGAAGACGAGGCCGGTTGTTTTGAAAGGGCACGGCTTTAGCCGTGCCGATTTCGCACCAAGGTAAACGAAGGGCTTTAGCCCCTGAGGGATCTGAATATGTCAGAAACTACCCAGCAAATCATCGAGCGCGTCGGCCTCATTCCCGTTCTGCGCGCCAAGAGCGTTGCCCAGGGCCGCGCCGTCGTCGACGCCATGATCGCCGGTGGCGTCACCGTCGTTGAAGTCACCATGACCGTTCCCAACGCCGTCGACCTGTTGAGGGAGCTCAACAAGGAGTACGGCTCGAAGCTCTTGCTAGGCTCCGGCACCGTCACCACCGCCGATCAGGCCCAGGCCACCATCGATGCCGGCGCGGAGTTCGTCGTAAGTCCCAGCCTCCACCCTGAAGTAATCCGCGTGACCAAAGCCAATAAGAAAGTATCCTGCCCCGGTTCGCTCACGCCCACTGAAGCCATCACCGCGTGGAACGCCGGCGCAGACTACGTCAAGATCTTTCCCTGCTCCGCCGTCGGCGGCGCAAGCTATCTCAAGTCCCTGCTCGCGCCTTTTCCGCATCTCAAGCTCATTCCCACCGGCGGCGTCACATTGCAGACAGCCGAAAGCTTCATCAAAGCCGGCGCGCGCGCCCTCGGCGTAGGCAGCGACCTCGTCAATCTCGCCGCCGTTGACGCGGGCCATCCAGAAACCATCACTGAAACCGCCCGCGCGTATCTGAAGGTGCTGGCCGACGCGCGCAAAAGCTAGAACCGTACTGCTGAAATCAACAGATCTCCTGCCGATCTTGAATGGGAGGGCAAAAGTGGCCGACAAGAAGAAACTCCCAGACGGCGCTTGGGTGTTCGTCTCGCACTCGCACCACGACTTTGAAAAAGTCAGAGCGATCCGGAACGCCTTTGAAGCAGAGGGACACAGGCCACTCCTCTTTTACCTTAAGTGCCTTGAAGATGATTCCGCCCAGCTGCCCGAGCTACTCGAAAAGGAAATCGCCGCCAGGAACTTCTTCCTTCTCTGCAATAGCGCGAGCTCCCGCTCCTCAAATTGGGTCCAAAAAGAGATGCAGATCGCGCAATCTCTCGAAGGGAAAGTGATTGAAGAGGTCGACCTGGACGCCGGACTCGAAGAATGCCTGAAAAAGGTCAAGCGTCTCTCACGCAGGGCCACTGTGTTCCTTTCCTGTTCATCTAGTGATTCCAAGGTCGCGAGAAGGATCGCCGATCGCCTGCGCGAGGAAGACTATCGCGTGCTTTCCCCCTCCGATATTCGTGCGGACCAGAACTGGGCGGAGTGGATCGTGTCCGCAATCGATCAGGCGGCGAGGGATGGCCTCCTCGTGATGCTGCTCAGCCACGCTTTTCTCTCGTCAGAATTCGCGAAAGCTGAATTGAAATATGCCCTGAGCAAAGGATCGCTCGTCGTCCCAATTCTCGTCGAGAATATCGATGCAACTCTCTGGGCGGACTCACCGGAAATTGCCGAGGCGATGCTCGAAAGGGAACGGTTCGACCTGAGCAACCACCCGTTCGAAGAGGTAATGTCCAAGCTGATAACAGTCTTAAGAAACATCGAAGTCGGACCAGACAAGGGTGCCGAGCCTTCAAAGAATGACGGCTGAGGGTTGTCTGCCGATGCGCCTAATGGGGAAACAGCAGTTGTTAGATCGCGCGAGTGAGGAAACCAAGTGATTGATCCATTTCGCCTCGACCACCGCATCGCCCTCGTCACCGGAGGCGCCAGCGGCATTGGTGAAGCCACCGTGCGAGAACTCGCCCGCGCCGGCGCAGAAGTCTGGATCGCCGACATCAACTTCCCCGCTGCCGAGACCCTCGCCGCCTCACTTCCCTCTGCCCGTGCACTGCATCTCGACGTCACCAATCCCAAATCCGTCGCCGCAGCCCTTGCGCAGCTCGAATTCCTCGACATTCTCGTCAACAATGCCGGCGTCGGCCACGTGGGCTCCATTGAAACCACCGAACCCGAAGACTTCGACCGCCTGATGAACGTGAATGTCCGCTCGGTGTATCTCATCACGCGCGCGTTTCTTCCGTTGCTGCTCGCGGCAAGCGAGCGTCACGAGGCTCTGGGCGCGATCGTCAACGTCGCTTCCGTCTCCGGACTGGTCGGCATCAAGCAGCGCTTTGCTTATTGCACAAGTAAAGGCGCTATCGTCGCCATGACCCGCCAGCTCGCCGTTGAATACCCGAAGACCCTGCGCGTCAACTCCGTCTGTCCCGGCACCGTGCAAACGCCCTTTGTCGAGGGCTACCTCGACAAATTCCACAAGCACAACAAGGAGGAAACGCGCGCCGAGCTTCGCGCCCGTCAACCCGTCGGCCGCTTGGGCCGTCCTGAAGAAGTCGCCTCCGCCATCCGTTATCTCGCCAGTGACGAAGCCGCCTTCGTCACCGGAACGCTGCTCACTATCGATGGCGGTTGGACCGCTGCCTGATTTCGCGCATCAAACCATTGCAGGAGACTACTTATGCATCTCGTCTCATTTTCCTCCGCTGACAGCCACGTGCCGCGCCCCGGCGTACTGCTTCAGCAAAGCGGCACTGTAATCGACCTCGGTCCGGCTTACGACGATACTCTCGCCGTGATTGCCGCCGGCGTCATCGCCCTCGACAAGCCGAGCGCCTATCCCAGCCACAAGCTCAACGAAGTCCGTCTGCTCGCGCCGCTTACGAATCCCTCGCGCATCTTTGCCATTGGTTTGAATTACCGCGACCATGCCGCAGAAGCGAAGATGGCGCTGCCCTCCGCGCCCGTCGTCTTCTTCAAGATGCCCACAGCCATCGTAGGCCCGGGCGACGACATCGTGCTGCCCAACAACTCCAACGAGCCCGACTTCGAGGCCGAACTGGCCTTCGTTATCGGCAAGGGCGGCTATCGCATCCCTGCAGCGGCGTGGCGCGAACACGTCTACGGTTACACCATCATCAACGATGTGAGCGCGCGCGATGTGCAGCGGGCCACTTCGCAGTGGTCGCTTGCGAAAAGCTTTCCCACCTATTGCCCCATGGGACCCGACATCGTCACCGCGGATGAGATCCCCGATCCGCACCAGCTCGCCATCTCACTCAGCATCGACGGCGAAATTCTGCAAAACTCCAACACTCGCGAGTTGATCTTCAAGATTCCCGAGCTAATCGAGTACATCTCGTCCATCACGCCGCTGCTGCCCGGCGACATCGTCTCCACCGGCACGCCATCCGGCGTAGGCATGGGCCGCACGCCGCAGCGTTGGCTCAAGCCCGGCGAATCGGTGACGGTCACGATTGAAGGCCTGGGCTCGCTCACCAATCCCGTCGTTGCAGAGTAATTTCAAAGAGCGCCATTAGGCGCCTGCGCCGAAAGTCCGGTTTTGAAAGGGCACAACTTCAGTCGTGCCGAAAGGCATCGAGGAATAACGTGGCTTTAGCCGCTGAGGGATGAGCTTTCTGGAGCGCCGGTTGACGCGAAATCGATCAAGCGTTCTCCGCAGCAACTTCTTCCGGGTCCATCTGCGATCCCAACCAGGCATAGAGCGCGATACCCACAAAGCAAACCGCAGGCACGATGTAGCCGGCTGAAATGCTCACGCGATCTGCCACCCTTCCCATCAGCAACGTGATCAGCGCGCCGCCGATAATCGCCATCACAATGCAGGCTGCGCCGCTCTTGGTGCGAGCACCCAGCCCTCTCGTGCCGAGTGCGAAAATCGATGGGAACATCGTCGACATCAGGAAGGTTGCGGCAACCAAAGAGTAGACGCCCAACCACCCCGGCCTCATGACCACCACGCAGCAAATCAGCGTATTCAGCGCAGCATAGCTCCCCAGCAAGTGGTGTGCAGGTATGAAGTTCAACAACCATGCGGAAAAGAATCGGCCAGCCGTAAACGCGACTAACGCGCCAGTGAGCCAATATCCCGCCTGCCGCTCGCCGATCCCTGTTCCGGAAATCACATAGGGAATCATGTAGCTCCAGATGCCCACTTGCGCGCCCACGTAAAGGAACTGCGCCATCACCGCAAACACAAAATGCTTTCGCTTCCATAGCGGCTTGGAGTGGTCGCTGGCGAGCTTGTCTTGGGAGTAGTCCAGACCCGTATGCGGGAACGGTGTTCGCGCAATAAGAACAGCCCAAAAGAGTACAACCGCTCCGAGGATAAGGTACGGCGCAACCACGCGGAGAGTTTCCGACTTTAGATAGCCTTGATAGGTTCCTGCAGCCTGCATGGCCGCAACCTGGGCTGGCTTCAATTCAATTCCTGAAAAGATGAACCGGCTCCCAATCAGCACAGCGGAGATACTACCCAGCGGATTGAACGCCTGCGCAAAATTCAGGCGTCGTGCCGCGCTGCGAGGATCTCCGATTTGCAGAGTAAAAGGGCTCGCGGCCGTCTCCAGAAAGGCCAGTCCCATAGCAATTACGAAAAGCGCCGTCAGAAAAAACCAGTATTGACCAACGATCGCCGCAGGCCAAAACAACAGGCAGCCCGCGCCATAGAGACAAAGTCCAACGAGAATCCCCGCCTTGTATCCCGCCCGCCGCATCAACTGCGCGGCAGGCATTGCCAGCAGAAAATATCCCAGGTAGAAAGAAAATTGCACCAGGCCCGCCTGAAGTCGGTTGATCTCGAACGACTTCATAAACTGGCGAATCAAAATGTCATTGAAATTGTTCGGCACGCCCCATAAAAAGAAGAGCGCTGTCACCAGGATGAACGGCAGCATCCTTCCCGCCGGAATCAACGGGGCTTCAATGTCTTCATGCTGCGATGGCGAATTTCCTTGCCCTGTGCTTCGCGTATCTGTCGGCCCGACGGAAAAACTCAAAGTGTACTTCTCCTTCTGCCCGGCAGTCCGCGTAGTGGCGCCGGCTCCCAGCCCTATTTTTATTTAGAGCGACCTGTCTGTTCCCTCTCGGTAGGCACTCACCTTTGTATCGAATCCGCCTTTGTACTGGCAAACTCGTAATCGTTCGCGTTAACGTTACTCTCGCAAGGAACCCCAGGCCGTTCCACCGCGAATTGCACCGCTCCGAATCCGCCGCCAGCGCCCTCGACTCGCCTATAATCTGCGGTGTGTCGCCAGTCTCCAGGCTCGTGTAGTGCCAGTCTCCTGACAGGCTGTCTTGCGGGACCTGCCCTGAGCGAAGTCGAAGGGTCCAGACCCGCAGCTCTCATGACGGTCTCCATCGAATCCGCGCGGCGCTTTTACGCCGAGGAGTTGTGCCGTCTCAACGGCATCTCCTCGCCGAACATCTTCGCCGCTTTCGCAACCGTGCCACGCGAGCGCTTCGTGGGGTCCGGCCCATGGGTCATTCAAAACAGCGGCGACAGTGGGTTCACCACGGACGCCGACCCCACCCACGTCTATCGCGACGCTCTCATCGTGCTCGACGAAGCCAAGCGCCTCAACAACGGCCAGCCCAGCCTCTGGGCCATTCACCTCGACCTGCTTGGTATCCAACCCGGCGACCGCATTCTCCACCTCGGATGTGGCACCGGCTACTACACTGCGATCCTCGCCGAGCTCACCGGCCCGGCCGGCAAAGTCACCGCAATCGAAATTGAGGAAGGCCTCGCAGCCCGTGCGCGCGCTGCACTCGAGCCTTGGCCGCAAGTCACCGTGGCCCATGCCGACGGCTCACGCGGCCCCTTCGAGCCTGCCGATGTGATTGTCGTCAGCGCCGGCGCCACGCATCCCCTCCATGCATGGCTCACCTCCGTCAAACCTTCAGGCAAACTCCTGTTCCCACTCACCTCCACACGAGGGCCCGGAGCCATGGTGCACCTCGTCCGCACCAGCGCGGACCTCTTCGCGGCCACGCTGCGAGGCTCGGTTTTCTTTGTCGATTTCGGAGGAGCGCGCGATCCCGCCATCAGCAGCGGATTAGCCCAGGCGCTTCAGCGCGACGAAGGCGCCGGCGTACGCTCCCTGCGTTGCGATCATCACGCGAAGGACGCATCCTGCTGGCTGCACGGCAACGGCTGGTGCTTCTCGCGACGCAGCGCAGTCGCAGCAGAAGCCGGCTGACTGCTTTGCGGCATGAAGAAGTAACCCAACTAATTAGCCCTTGCCTTAGTCTTTGCCGCGTATTCCGCTTCCGTCACGTCCGAGGATTTGCCGGTGCCAAGGTCCACGCGGATAAATCCCACTAGCGTCCCAAACTCAAATCGAGCGTAAACCGCGTCCTGCTCGTGACCTGGCTTGATGGAGATGTTTCCTGTACCGTCATCGCCTACCTTTAGCGGCTGCTCAGGCTCGCCAGGTGCGGAAACGTAGTAAACCTTTGCACCGGGGGCCACCCTGATCGTAACTGTAGTAGCAACGGCAGCGTGGATCTCTCCAGTACCATAGGTCCCTACCAGATGGCAGCCGAAGTCGAGTTGGTCCAGCGTTAGTATCTTTCCAGATGGCGTCTTGTTGTCGTCCGTGTATTCCAGATCGTCCAATAGCTGGGGAATACTCGCGGCGTCCACTTCGCTGAATGTAACCAAGGCAGAGCCAGACCCAGTCCATTTCACACCCTGCGCGTCGTATTTGGCGAGAACCCCCTCGATCCGTTTCTTTTCTACATCAGGGTTTGTCAGGTACATAAGATTCTTGAACTGAATCGATCCACCAACAGACATCCCGTTCACGGGCGCCGCGCATGCCACGGTAGCAGTTGGCCCCGGTGTGGTTACTGTGGCTTGGATCGCAGGGCTGGCCGGCCCTTGGGAGACATTTATCACGGAAGGCGCTTCGTGCACCTTCTGCAGGATATTCAGAATTTGCGGTTCGCCGATTTGCAGCTTGGCCGCCAGGCTCAGTGGCGATTCGGGATTTCCAAGAAGAGTCGACGTGGCGTCGACGTTGGCGCCGGACTGCGCTAACAGTCTGACCACATCGATCTTCCCTTGGAGAGTCGCAAGGAAAAGCGCCGTCGAACCCTTCTTGTCCGTTGCTTCTAAGTTCGCGTTGCGGCCCAGTAGCAGCGTCACGATGTCGGTATTGCCGGAGGCCGCCGCCGCCAGCAACGCATCCAGGCCACCACAGCATGTTGCATCGACCTTGGCGCCCCTATCCAGGAGCAGCTTCACCACCTGGCTACTGCCTTGAAAACCCGCAGACCATATGAGCGGAGTCATGCCAACATCGCATTGCGGACCAGACGCTTCGTTGACATTGGCTCCATTGTCCAGCAAGAGTCCAATGATATCGGCGTTGCCCCCGATGGTCGCGGTCATAAGCGCGTTGCAGCCATTGGTTTCGTCGG
Organism: uncultured Acidobacteriota bacterium; assembly: GCA_963713675.1. Taxonomy (GTDB): domain Bacteria; phylum Acidobacteriota; class Terriglobia; order Terriglobales; family Acidobacteriaceae; genus Telmatobacter. The sequence goes on along the minus strand of CAVQMV010000029.1, from coordinate 477,195 downwards.
AAGCACTCACACGAGCGCCCTGCCTAAGGAACTTTTCTGCCGTGGCTTTATCGCCTGACTTAATGGCCTGGATGAGCTCGTTATCCCAGACCAGGGTTGCGTAAGGAGCCTGACCCTCCGCCCGAAGACAGAACGACAAAACGCTGGTTGAGAGGATGGCTGCCGCAATGGTTCTTTTCATCGCTTCCTCCGTTCAAGCATCAGCTACAGACGGATGGTTGCTGCGCCGACGCCGATAAAGCCGGAATTCGGGCCCGAGCATCGCTCGCCCTCATCAACTCGACTCCCAGCAGCGCTGGGCGTTTTGAATACATTTTCCTAAAGGGGGAAACCGGTCCCATTCTCTGTTTGCCGTGACCGACCGCACGGGGGGACCGCCAAGAACATTACAACACGCGCGCCAGCCACTTCCCCGTATGCGAATGCAAATTACTTGCAATCTCTTCGGGAGGGCCCTCGGCCACGATTTTTCCGCCGCCTTCGCCGCCTTCCGGCCCCAGATCGATCACCCAGTCGGCGCTTTTGATCACGTCCAGGTTGTGTTCGATCACGATCAGCGAACCACCGCCGTCGATCAGCTTGCGAAAGGCCGTCAGCAGCTTCGACACATCGTCAAAATGAAGTCCCGTCGTCGGCTCGTCAAGGATGTACAGCACGCGACTGGCCTGCGAAGGCTTGGCCGTCGCATTCACTGCGCGTACCGAGGCCAGATGCGCGGCCAGCTTCACGCGCTGCGCCTCACCGCCCGAAAGTGTCGTCGCCGACTGCCCCAGGCGCAAGTAGCCGAGCCCGATTTCGTCCAGTACCGCCAGCTTTTCCAGCAGCTTGGTCTGCCCGGCAAAGAAGCGTAGCGCCTCCTTCACCGTCATCTGCAACACGTCGTGAATATTCTTGCCCTTGTACTGTACTTCGAGAATTCTTTGCTGGTAGCGGGTTCCATTACAGTCCTCGCAGGGCAGCTCCACGTCGGCCAGGAACTGCATCTCCACGGTCACGGTGCCGTCGCCTTCGCAGGTATTGCAGCGCCCGCCGGGCACATTGAACGAAAAATGCCCCGGCGTGAGCGAGAGCCGCTTGGACTCCGGCTGCGAAGCAAACAGTTCGCGAACCAGATCGAAGCCCTTGATGTACGTGATGGGATTCGACCGCGGCGTGCGACCAATCGGCGTCTGATCCACCAGCACCACGTCATTTAAGCGCTCGGCGCCAGTCAAAGAAGCAAAAACCCCGGAGGGGTCGCCGCCATCGGTCTGCCCCAGCGCCTGCGCCACCGCGCGATACAGCACCTGGTGCACCAGTGTCGATTTGCCCGATCCGGAAACTCCCGTCACCGCGACCAGCATGTTCAGTGGAATCGTCACATCCAGCCTATGCAGATTGTTGGCTCGCGCCCCCTTCAGCACCAGCTTTTCGCGGCCCGGCTCACGACGTCGCGTCGGCACGGGAATCGCAATCTTCCCGCTCAAATAGCGTCCCGTCAAAGACGCAGGATTGGCTTCAATCTCGGCGAGCACGCCCTCGGCCAGCAGCTTGCCGCCGAACTCGCCCGCCCCCGGCCCCAGATCGAGCAAGTGATCGGCCGCGCGCAAAATGTCGGCGTCGTGCTCCACAACCAGTATCGTGTTTCCCAGATCGCGCAGTCTCTCAAGAATGTGAATCAGCCGCGCCGTGTCGCGCGTATGCAATCCAATCGAGGGTTCGTCGAGCACGTAGAGCGCACCCACAAGTTGCGATCCCAGTGAAGTCGCCAGCTGAATGCGCTGCGCTTCGCCGCCCGAGAGCGTCGACGCCAATCGATCAAGCGTCAAATATTCCAGCCCCACCGCAACCAGAAAACTAAGCCGCTGCCGCACTTCCGTGAGGATCGGCCCCGCAATCTCCTCCTGCATCGGCGAAAGTTTAAGCGCGTCGAAAAACTCCTGCGCCTGCGCAATGGTCAGCGCCGTCGCCTGGCAAATGTTCTTGCCCCCCGTCTTTCCATCTCCGAGGCGCACGGCCCGCGCCTCGGCCCTTAGCCGCTGCCCGCGGCAATCCGGGCACTCCGCGTAGCCGCGATACTTTGACAGCATTACGCGCACGTGGAGCTTGTATTTTTTGCGCTCCATCTGCGCGAAAAAGCCCATCACGCCCGCAAATCCATCTTTGCCGCGCAGCACAGTCTCGCGCGCCGCTTCCGGCATTTCGCGCCACGGCACGTCCAGCGGCACGCCCAACTCAGCCGCGCGCTTTTTCAGTTCAGTGAACCACGGCCGGTACTTGGGCCGATTCCACGGATCGATCGCGCCGCCCTGCAAGGTCAATGCCGGGTCCGGAATCACGAGATTCAGATCGAAGTCCACGGTGTTGCCGAATCCCTGGCAGCGCGGGCACGCGCCAAAGGGATTGTTGAAGCTGAACAGCCGTGGCTCCGGTTCGCGCCCCGGCCGATGGCAGCTCGTGCACTCGTACGATCCAGAAAACCGCAGCCGCCTGCGCTCAGCCGTCTCGTCACGGGGCGTTTCTTCGAAGATCACCTCGCCTGCTTCGCGATACGCCGTTTCCACCGCGTCCACAATGCGCGGACGATTTTCGGCACTGACAACGATTCGATCCAAAAGAACAAAGACCGGAGCTCCAAGGTCCAGATCGATGAGCGACTCCGGCGTGGAGAACTCAAAGATTCTTCCCTTCTGCCACAGCCGATTGAATCCGCTCGATCGCAAGTCGGCCAACCGCGCCTTCATCACTTCAATGTGCGGTGAATCGCCAGCCTTCCCCGCCGTCTTGGCTTTAGCCGTCTTCTTTGCCGCCCGGCCCGCGGTCTTCTCCGGCTTGGCTTCCGTCTCCGGCGCAGGAGCCGCGCTCATAGCGGGAAACAGCACATTCAACCGCGTTCCCTCGCCCAGCGCCAGCACCCCTTCCGCCGCTTCGTCCACCGAATTGCGTTTCACCAGCCCGTCGCAATAAATGCAGTGCACTTCACCACATCGCGCATAAAGCAGGCGCAGATAATCGTAGATCTCCGTCGCTGTCGCTACTGTCGAGCGCGGATTGCGCGTGGTGTTCTTCTGCTTGATCGCGATGGCCGGCGCCAACCCGTCGATTACGTCGGCATCCGGCTTCTCAATCCGTTCCAGAAACTGCCGCGCGTAGGCCGATAGCGACTCCACGTACCGCCGCTGCCCCTCGGCATAAATCGTGTCGAAGGCCAACGAGCTCTTGCCCGATCCCGACACGCCGCTGATCACCGTCAGCTTGCCGTGAGGGATATCGCACGAGAGGTTCTTCAGATTGTGTGTCCGCGCGTTGCGGATAATGATGGAATCGTTCAAGAGGAAGTCTGCCGGCATGAAAAGGTCCGGCGACGACACAGACGCCTCTGCGAGGCTCGGAGCGCAACCGTCCATTTTCTATTATAAATTGCGCCGCAAGCCCGCTCGCGAGAACGATACACCCCAATCGAGCCGGCGAACGCATTTCGATGCGTCTCCGTATCGATCTATTTCCGAAAAGTCAAGCCGCCAGGGCGCGCCTGTCTGCAGATGCGAAAGCAATTGAATTGCTCCCCACCTCGCGATCGAGAACATTGGCAAGTCCAAGCAGAACCGGCGATGCGCATGCCGGACAATACTCCGCGCAGTTGCCGATGCAGTTGCAATCCGGGCATAGATAGGCAGACGCCAAGGGGATGTGCTGCATGGTGATGAGTTTCATGGCTTCACCTTCAGTTTCTGGCGTTCGGCACGAGCGTGCAATCGTTTATCCTCCGCACGCTCTTGCACAGCCACTAGGATGCCACGCAATATTCCAAAGTTGCACTCACACTTGAGTCCGCGCGAGGGCCCTTTTGGTTAACCCATTGCAGTTACCCATCCGCTCTTGGTCGATTACGCAAGTGGTAGCCATGGCCAGGCCGCTCTCGCGCCATTTAAATTAGGAACAGGCCGCCAACTCGCACTACTTGTTGAGGTTTTGCTCGTCTCGTTCTGCATTTTTTGCGCACCTCGCCGTAGCGTTTCTTGTCGCTGCCGACACGATCGCTCAGCAACCCTCTTCGCCCTCAGGCGGGTTGCCTCATCGCAATCCTCACACTGCTACCCTCACGCCGGCGGCATGCGCTCCAGCCCGGCAGGCGCGTAGCCCACCGCTGGACCTTTGCCCCCGGTGGCTCATGTCTTGACCGTTCCGTGGGTATGAATTCAGTGAGTGCTTGCTATTTAGTGAAGATCGGTGAATCCTCGTCGGATTTCTGCTCGACCTTTGAGGATTTTTCAGCGAGTTTTTCGGCCAGGCGATCCACTCGGCTCCGCGGTGAACCACCCTCGTTGGTTTCATCTTCCAGCTTCGATACTTCAGGATTTTCAAACTGCGGTTCCTTATCTCGAGTTTCTGCGCTCATGGTCAGTCCCCTCCTGTCGATGTAGCCCTCTTTTTTTGAAGGCTTTGATCTGCATAGATGCCGCGCCCATGCCACTGGTTTTCCTAAGGTGGCTTTTCCGCGCTCCCATTCGCCAAATCCCGCTAAGGCCCCGCCCCTGGACTTCCCTGCCAGTTACACTGTTCATTGAGGAACTTCGTGCTCCGTATCGCCTTTTTCGCTCTGCTTTTTGCGCTCATCTCCGGTCCCACGCCCGTCTCCGCACAGAACCCAGCATCGCCGTCCGCCGCCGGTTCACCCCGGCAATCGGCGGAACCCGCGCAGCCTCAGTCCATCCCCGCTGAACTCGTCGCCGCCGAATCGGCCATCGACAGTTCCGACTGGAAGACCGCCGAGACCAAGCTCGATTCCTATTTAGCCGCCCACCCTACCGACGCGCGCGCTCTCTTCGACGCCGGCTACGTTGCCGATTCACAGGATCGCTTGGCCGACGCGGCCGCACTCTATCGCCGCGCCATCGCAGCCAATCCCAAGTCCTTTGAGGCGCATCTGTCGCTGGGTCTGCTTCTCGCTCGCCAGAACAAGCTGGACGAAGCCCGTCCCGAGCTTGCCGACGCCACAACACTGGACCCCGGCGATGCCGGTCCCGAACTCAAGGCTCGCGCCTGGCGTGCTTTGGCGCGCATCGATCGCGCCTCCGACCCCGCTGCCGCCTCGAACGACCTGCTCCAAGCCTTGAAACTTTCGTCGGAAACTCCTCAAGACACGCTGCTTGCCGCTGAGTTGGCCGAACAAACCGGCCAGAATGACGCTGCCGAAACCGCATATCGCCGCGTGCTGGCGAAAGATCCCCACTCTGTCCCCGCTAACATCGGCCTGGCGCATCTCCTGATCGCGCGCAAGCAATATCCCGATGCCGAAACCCTCCTCCGCGCTGCGCTCACAAGCTCTCCTGACGATCCCACGCTCAACGCGCAACTGGCCACGGTACTCGTCGCAGAAAACAAAGCCGAAGCCGTGCCCCTCCTGCAAAAACTCCACGCCGCGTACCCGGCAGACCCGGCCATCACGCGCATGCTGGCCGAGGTGCTGTCCGTAGCCGGTGACGATGCTGGCTCCGATCAACTCTACATTCAACTGCTTGCCGTCAACCCCAAGGACGCCGACCTGCTGGTTGCCCACGGCCAGAACCTCGTCCGCCTGGCGCGCTTTGCTGAAGCGTTTACCGTCTTCGACAAGGCCACGCAAATCGCCCCCGCCAACGGTGACGCATGGAGCGGCCTGGCCTTTACTGCCTTTCGCACTAGCCGCCCCGACGTCACTCTGCACGCGCTCACCATGCGCTCAAGAGCTCTGCCTGAGAACCCCGCAACCCTGTTCCTCTGGGCTCAGGCGTACGACACCCTGCACCAAAAGCAACAAGCCGCCGCTTACTATCATCGTTTTCTTCAGGCCGCGGCAGGCAAGTTTCCCGATCAGGAATGGCAGGCCAGGCAGCGTCTGCAAATCCTCGAGAAATAGAGTTCAACACGCCACAAATCGACCTCCGCGACTCCAATTTCAGTCCGCGTGCCGCCCCTTTTCGGTATTTCCGTTATCCACCCCATCAAAATCCACTATCTTAGCTGTTGCATGACGATGCGAATTGTGCGTACTATGAGCACATTCGGGGGCAAGGCCGCATTGGAGGAGGTTCCTTATGCGAGCTGTAGTTCCGATCATCGCCTTCCTCACGCTGAACTTGTCAGCAGCATCCCTGTGCGCCGCCTCGGGCGACAACAAGCCGCCGGATCCAGATGCCATAGCCGCGCTTGAAGCGCGCGCCAATCAGGCACAACCACGCGAACAATGCTTCCTCTATGCGGAGTTGGTCCAGCAGATGACCGAGCTCAGCATCCGCCAATACGCGGCGGGCGACGCCGAAAAAGCCACGAATCTTCTCAAACGCATCCAGCAGATCGCGCTAAAAATTCATTTCTCCATTGGCGACAACGACAAGCGCCTCAAGAACGCCGAAATCATGCTGAGCCACACGAGCTTCCGCCTCAATGAGATGCTGCATGCCAGCAGCGTGGAAGACCGTCCTCTCGTGGAACAGACCTTGGCCGAAGTGACCCAGGCGCAAAATGCCACGTTGATGCATGTCTTCCAGAAATAGCTGTCCCGCACCCACCAGAATTGTCTACGGTCCACGACTCACGGCCCACGGTTCTTCAGTCCCTCAGTCCCTACGTCCCTCGCTCCCTTGGTCCCTTGGTCCCTTGGCCCCTGTCTTCTATGCTTGAATAGAGTCGCAGGAGGCGTGTCGCCATGCGTCCACACGTAAAGCAAGTTTCAAAAATATGTTTTGAAAGGGCACGGCTTCAGCCGTGCCGCACGAAGTCCAAAACGTATGCGGCTTTAGCCGCTGAGGGACGGTTTTTCGCTTCTTGTCTGCCATTTTTGAGACATGCTCTGGCCATTCTCCTCTGTCTTGTGGTTGCCGTACCCCTCGCCGCGCAAAAGGAAAAGCGCGAGCCTCTCACTGAAAAGCAACAGGACCAGATTGAGGAAGCCGGCATCGATCCGGTGGCCCGCGTTGATTTATACGTCAAGTTTCTCAATGAATATTCCGACACCGTCAAAGGGCTGATCCCACGCGCCAAGTCCACCGCTCGCAGCCGCCGCATCGACGACGAGCTGCAGGACTTCTCTGCCCTGATGGATGAGCTCGGCGATAACCTCGACGTGTTCTCTCAGCGCAAAGCCGATCTTCGCAAGTCACTCAAGGATCTCCGTGAGTCCATCGAGCACTGGCAAACAACCCTGCACGATCTGCCCAGCGAGCCCGGCTTTGAGCTGTCTTTGAAGGAGGCGATCGATAGCGCCAACGATCTCTCCGATCAGGCCAAGGACATCACCGCCGACCAGGAAACTTATTTCAAAGCCCATCCCGACGAAAAAGGCCAGGACCGCGCCGAACCGAAGTGAAGCCAGTGTGAGTGTGAGTGCGAATGTGAACCTGACTACTGACCACACTCACACTCACACTCACACTCGCACTCACACTCGCACTGTTATCCTGCTCTTCGTGGCCCCCGACGTCGCTCCCATCTTTCAGGCTGAGTACCGCGCCCTTCGCCCGCGCGCGCCCATGCCGCCCATCCATGTGCGCTTTCGGCGCTTCACTTCGCTCAACACCACCATTCGCCTGCGCGAGGGCGAGATCTTCGCCTCTCTCTCCGATCTGCTTGAAGGCGCGCCGGAATCCGTCCTCCACGCCATCGCGCACATCCTTCTCGCCAAGCTCTATCGCAAGCCTATCGACCGCGCGCACAACCTGCGCTACAAGCGTTTCGCGTCCAGCGCCGCCGTCACCCGTCAAACAGACCTCATTCGCACGGCGCGCGGCACCAAGCGCTTCTTCGGACCCGAGGGCCGCTATTTTCATCTCGATGAAGTTTTCGACGCGCTCAACACGCGTTTTTTTGGCGGGCTGCTCGGCCGCCCCGATCTCACCTGGAGCGAGCACCACGCCAGGCGCTCACTCGGCCATTACGACGCCGCCCACAACACCATCGTCGTCAGCCGCGTATTCGATCGTCCCTCCAGCCCGCGTTACGCAATCGAATACCTGCTCTACCACGAGATGCTGCACCTCAAGCATCCCGTCCGCCAGCGCGGCCTGCGCCGCTGCGTCCACTCCCGCGAATTCAAAGCCGAAGAAGCGCGCTTTCCGCAACTCGCAGAAGCTCTCGCCTTCATCAAGCGGCTATCCTGATTTCTGCGACTCAAAATACAAGCTCTGCCGTCATCCTGAGCGATCGAAATCGCATGTCATCATGAGCAATAAAACTCGGATGTCATCCTGAGCGAAGTGGAGCGCGCTTGGCGCGGCCCACGCAGTCGAAGAACCCGCGGTTGCTTTTGCATTTGTTTTTCGCGCATTCCACTCAGCACGACGACGGTGCCCCCGGTCCCTCGCCCTTGGGGACCAGGGATCGCACGCCATTTTCATTTTTCCCAATCCCTGCATCCCAAATCGCGCGTTTCTGCGGAAACAAGAATAAGAAAGCTCGCACAGTTCGGACGCTGCCGGAAATGAACGATCGAAATTCCGCAATCAAAAAACAGGTTCGCCGCGAGCGCTCACGGAACTTCTTGCGTCTTTCCCGCGTACCACCCAGTTAACCAGTCGCGCAGTTTTCCGTTTTATTATCGGAAGCATTTTGTCTGCTTCCCTTCAACAAGTGCTACCGGTCTAACAAAAACACATGAGCCAGCGCATCCACAAATCGTTCTTCTGAAAGAACATCGTTGACTCCTCGCCATGTTGAGTGTTACACTTGGTAACACTATGGCCCGTAACATGCGGCGCGCCTGAAACCAAGACCATTTGCTCCTTAAAAAGGTGATGATGAAGCTCATTTATTCCCCTGCCGCTCTCTGTCTGTTTTTTATTGCCTTGGCCTGGCCTGCCGCAGCCGTAGCGCAAACCGGTACGTTGCACGGCACAGTACAGGACCCCAGTGGCGCGGTCGTGCCCGGTGCATCCGTCTCTTTAATTGGCGGCGCGCATCCCCTGCAAACCAAGTCCGCTGCCGATGGCCAATTCTCCTTCCGCTCCGTAGCTCCCGGCACCTACACCATTACTGCTACCGCCAAGGGATTCGCGCCGCTCACCATCCCGAGCCTCACTCTCACCGCGGGTCAGGCCAAGGAACTGAATCTGCCGCTGGCCATCGCCGTCGAGCAGCAGGAAGTCACGGTCGATGCCCAGAGTCAGAGCGTCAGCATCAATCCCGATCAAAACTCCAACGCCGTGGTCATCAAGGGAAGCGCTCTCGACGCGCTCTCCGACGATCCCACCGAACTGCAAAATGAATTGCAGGCGCTCGCCGGCCCCGCAGCCGGCCCCAATGGCGGCCAGATCTACATTGACGGTTTTGAAGGCGGCCAGATTCCGCCCAAGTCTTCGATCCTCGAAATCCGCGTCAATCAAAATCCCTTCTCTGCCGAATATGACCGCATGGGCTACGGCCGCATCGAGATCATCACCAAGCCCGGCTCGCAAAAACTTCAGGGCAGCATCAACAGCTTCGGCAACAGCTCCGGCCTCGACTCCGGCAATCCCCTGATCACCGTCCAGCCAACCTACTATCTCTACTCTTATTCAGGAAACATCAGCGGCCCCATTACCAAGACTTCGTCGTACTTCTTCAACGCCTTTACCATCACACGCAAAAACCAGACCATCGTCGCTGCCCTCAATCCCGCCAACCTCACGGAAAACCTTAACGAGGCATACCCGAATCCGACGACGTACGTTCAGCTCAATCCGCGCGTCGATTTCCAGGTCACCAAAAACAACTTCGTCAGTGTCCGCGACTTGTATACCCAGTATTCTTCCCAGGGCAGCGGCGTCGGCACGCTCAATCTGCCACAGGTCGCGAACGCCTACCAGAGTCACATCAACGAACTACAGCTCGCAGACACCTGGGTCATCAATCCTCATCTCCTCATGGAGCCTCGCTTTTTGTGGCGGCGCACCAGGAGCAACTGGGTGCCCAATCTCACCATCCCCACGATCGCCGTGCAGGGAGCGTTCACCACGGGCGGCAGCGGTCTGGGTACAGCCCAGGACCATATCGATGTCTTCATGCTGCAGGACTACGGCACGGCAACCGCCGAAGCCCACACGATTCGCTTCGGCGCGCGCGTGCGCTCTTATCGCGACGCAAACTACTCCAACGCGGGCGCCAATGGCAGCTACTTCTTCAATTGCGCTCTCGCAACCCAGTGTGCTGACTCATATCAATCGCAAACTCCGGCGCAATATACGGCCACTGTGATCAGCAATCCCTTGGCGCGCGCGCTGCTCTTTGACGGTTCCGTATTTGTTCAGGACGATTGGCGCGTCAACAAAAGTCTCCTCCTCGGCCTCGGCCTCCGTTACGAAGGCCAGAACTACATCCACGACCGTGCAGACTGGGCGCCGCGCCTGGCACTCGCCTGGACTCCCGGCCGTCCCGGAAAGAATCCTCCAAAGACCGTGGTTCGAGCTGGTTACGGCTGGTTCTTCAACCGCTTCACTGTGCCCACCAATTTCAACGGTCCCAGCGGCACGCCCTATATTATTCAAGCCATTCACGACAATCTGATCAACCAGAAGAGCTACACCGTCACGAATCCTGCCTTCTATAACCCCAACGCCGCCGAGCCCGCCTCCGTCCTGACCTCAACTGCATCCTCCATCCCCACCTACCACTCCGTCGATCCGCATTTCCACGCCTCACTCGACATGCAGGCCGGCATCGGCGTCGATCATCAATTCGGCAAGCGCGTCACGTCGAACATCACCTACCTCTACACTCAGGGCGTCCATCAGTACCTCACCAACAACGTCACCGCGCCCGACTTCGACGAAGCCGACTACACCATCACCGGCCCCACGCCTGCGGCCTTCAACTACCAATTCCAGTCCGGCGGCTTTTACCGCCAAAACCAGCTCATCCTCTCCTCAGCCTTGCAGCTCAAAAAGCTCACGCTGAGCGGCAACTACACTTTCAGCGAGGCCAAGAGCGACACACAGGGCATCGGTTCGTTCCCTTCCGTTGCGCAGGATCCTGGCTTCGATTACGGCCGCGCCACCTTCGGCATTCGCCATCGCGTTGTCTTCATTGAGAGCTACACGGCGCCCCACGGCATCGTCTTCGCATCTCTTCTTGCCGCGCAATCGGGCACGCCCTACAACCTGACCATCGGCGATGACCTTACCGGCAGCAATCAGTTCAATGCGCGCCCCGCCTACGGAACCTGCGGCAATACGGGCGTCGTCTCTACGCAATACGGCTGCCTCGACACCGATCCCACAGGCAAGAATGAGCCGATCGTTCCCTTCGGCATCGGCATGGGACCGGCAAACTGGGTCTACCACGTGCGCGTCAGCAAAGTCTTCGGCATCGGCCCCAAAATCAAGACAGCGGGCGACGGGCAAACCTTCACGCCCAACCAGGGCGGCGGCGTAGGTGGCCGCGGCATCGGCAGTGGCGGCCCGGCGATTCGCCTTGACGCTGCCGCTCCGCGCCGCTTCAACCTCACTCTCGCCGCCGGCGTTAACAACCTCTTCAACATCCTCAACTGGGGTACGCCCAACGGCGTCCTGCTGTCGCCGCTCTTCAACAAAACGCAATCCCTCGCCAACGGCCAGTTCGGTTCGCCCGTCCCCGGCAACAGCAGCGTTTTCCTGCAATCCACATTTTCCTTCTGATCGGCTGCCCCTGCTCTTCCCTCCGCAGGGTCCCGCCTCTCAAGTTCACAGCAAAAACACCGCTGTCATCCTGAGCACCAATATCGGATGTCATCCTGAGCGAGTCCGCGGTGCGGACGAGTCGAAGGACCTGCATTTGTTCTTTGCGCATTCAAACCAGCACGAAGAGGAGTGCCCCACGCCCCTCGCATTTGGGGACGTGGGATCGCACGAACCTCGACTCACAGGTCATGTATCAGGGCGCGGCTTTACGGGCTGTGGAAACAAGTCTTCAGGCACGCAAGAAGTGTCAGAGCACGACTTTAGTCGTGCCGCAAAGATCCAGGAATGAATGAGGGGGCTTTAGCCCCTGAGGCGCGGTTCCTTTCAAACTCACCTATTACCGAGTCCCCACACACCCGCCTGCGATATCCTACCCTCTTGTCACGTCTATCTCGAGGGGCACCGCATGACCGAGAATCCCCGTCTCGTCCTGACCAAGCGCTTTACTGAAGCCGTTGAATACGCGCGCCAGTTGCACACGGAGTACCGCAAAGGTACCGATATTCCGTACATGGCGCACCTGATCGGCGTGGCCGCGCTGGTGATGGGTGAGGCCGGCGGCCGCGTCCCCGTGACAGAAGACATGGTGATCGCCGCCCTGCTGCACGACGCTGTTGAAGACCACGGCGGCGCGCCGCGCATGCGCGAAATTGAGCAGATCTACGGTCTCAACGTGGCCCGCTTGGTCGAAGCCCTTTCCGACACGTTCGCGGAAGACCCCGAAAAAAAAGAACCTTATGGGCAGCGCAAAACCACCTACATCATGCGGCTGCGTCGCGAACCCGACGACGTCCTGCTCATCTCCGCCGCCGACAAGCTCTACAACGCAAAAGCAATTCTGGATGATTTCAAGGAAATTGGTCCGGCAGTCTTTGATCGCTTCAAGCGTGGGAAGGATCAACAACTCTGGTATTTCGACGAACTCCTGAAAGTTTTTCGCGCGCATCCGTCGAACCAGATTGTGGACGACCTCGAGCGCGTCGTCAAAGAGCTGCACGCAGTAACGTCAAGCAAGCCCTAAATCCCCAGGAGCCGGTCCCGCAGTCCCTCAGTCCAGAGTCCTTGCTCCCTGGCTCCCTTGCTCCCTCGCTCCCTGCACTTCCAACGCCCCCGTCAGGCTGCTCACCTTCGTCACATCGTGGCCCCTGCACCACGATTCGAGCCCCTTCGCCAGCCCCTCCGTCGCCCGCGGATCGGCGAAGCTCGCTGTCCCCACCTGAATCGCCGTCGCGCCTGCCAGCAAGAACTCGACCGCGTCCGTTGGCGTCACAATTCCGCCCATCCCCAGCACGGGAATCTTCACGGCCCGCGACGCTTCCCAAACCAGGCGCAGTGCGATGGGTTTAATGGCCGGCCCCGACAGTCCTCCGGTCACGTTGCTCAACCGCGGCTTGCGCTCCTCGGCATCGATCGCCATGGCCAGAAACGTGTTCGCCACGCTCACGGCATCGGCTCCGCTATCCGCGGCCACGCGCGCCATGTGCGCAATCGAAGTCACATTCGGCGTCAGCTTCACAATCAGCGGCCGCCGCGCTGCCTTCTTGGCACGGCTCGCCAGGTACTCCAGCGACCCCGCGTCCGCCCCGAACGCCATGCCGCCTGCATGCACGTTCGGGCACGACACGTTCAGCTCGTACGCCGCAATTCCCTCCGCGTCGTTCAGTCGCTCGATCACTCCCACGTACTCGTTCACCGTATACCCAAAAATATTCACAATAACCTTGCACTTGGGGTAGCGCTTCATCGGTGGCAGTTTGTGCTCGATGTACTCCCGCACGCCCACGTTCTGCAACCCGATCGCATTCAACATGCCGGCTGCCGTCTGCACCAGGCGCGGCGACGGGTGCCCGGCCATCGGCTCCATCGAGATGCCCTTGGTGACGATCGCGCCCAGCCGCTCCAGCGAAACAATCTCCTCGAATTCGATGCCGTAGCCAAAGGTACCGCTGGCGGCGATCACTGGATTCACCAACTCCAGGCCCGCCAATCGCACTCGCATGTCGGGTTTCACTCGGCGCCTGTCTTCCTTTGTCTCTGCTGCGTTGAGTCAGAAGTTCGCATCACAATGAAGCTGTCATCCTGAGCAACCAGAATCGGATGTCATCCTGAGCGAGTCCCGGCGAGCCGGGACGAGTCGAAGGACCTGCCGGTTGTTTTGCTCCATGAATTTCCGATTCACCGGATTCGCAAACTTCCGCGGGCCTTCGTCCATGATACCCGCCCACGCAATCCACCGCTGTGCACCTGCACTCCACACGATACAGAAAGGCCCTCCGGCTCACACCGGAGGGCCTTCGTTTTTGCTCTTGCTTTTCCTGATCCCTATTCCCTACGCCCTATTCCCTGCTCTACGCCGTCACCGGCTCGCTCGAATCCACCTTCACCGGTGTCAGCCAGCCAAACCGGTCCGGCTTCAGCCCGTTGACGATGCCGAAGAACTCGTCAGCGATCTTCTTGGTAATCTCGCCGGGCTTGCCATCTCCAATCACCACGCGGTCGATGGAGCGGATCGGCGAAACCTCCGCCGCCGTCCCGGTAAAGAAAACCTCGTCGGCGATATACAGCAGCTCGCGCGGAATCGACTGCTCGGTCACCGTCAATCCCAGGTGGCGCGCAATGGTCAGCACGCTGTCGCGCGTAATCCCCGACAGCGCAGAGTTGGCCAGCGGCGGCGTAAACAGCACGCCGTTGCGCACGATAAATACGTTCTCGCCCGATCCCTCGCTCACCAGCCCGTTCACATCCAGCGCGATCCCCTCCTGGTAGCCGTTGATTTCGGCCTCCATGTGGATCAGCTGCGAGTTCATGTAGTTCGCGCCGGCCTTGGCCAGCGCCGGCATGGTGTTCGGGGCCAACCGGTTCCAGCTGGAGATGCACACGTCGGCGCCTCCGTGCCCGGCAATGTACTTGCCCCATGGAAAATTGGCAATGTAGACCTCGATTGGCGAGCCTTTGGGGCTTACGCCAATCTCGCCGTAGCCGCGCAGCACGATGGGCCGGATGTAGCAAGGCGCTACGCCGTTGGCTTCAATCACATCCACGACGCCCGCGCACAGCTCCTCGAGCGTGAACGGAACTTCCATGCGATAAATCTTGGCCGAGTCGAGCAGCCGCTGCATGTGCTCCGGCAGGCGGAACACCGCCGAGCCGTGCGGTTGCCCGTAGCAGCGAACTCCCTCGAACACGCTGGAGCCATAGTGAATCACATGGCTCATCACGTGAATGGTGGCTTGCTCCCACGGAATCAGGTCGCCGTTATGCCAGATCTTCTCAGTGGTTTGAATGGGCATGGGGAATGAGGTGCTCCTTCGTGTGCGCAATGTGCACACCTGTTAAAAGGTTGTCATGCTTCGCCATTCGCTGGCAAGCACCCGGTTCTTGAAAACGTACCCCCCGGCCCTCAAACGCCTTCAGACGCCATCCTGAGCGACCGAAAATTGATCGGTCATCCCGAGCGAGTCCCGGCGTCCCGGGACGAGTCGAAGGACCTGCATTTAGGGACCTCGGCCCATACCGCGAACCTCGAGGACGCCAATCAAGTCTCTGGTCGTGAAGTTTCAGGAGGTTGTTTACATTCGGGCGAAGCGTTGAAAGGGCACGGATTTATCCGTGCCACAAGCTCCACAGAAGACGGTGGGCTTCAGCCCCTGAGGGAAGGTCCGTATTCCTTTGAGAGACACGCTCATAGCAGCAGTAGAGGCTGTGGGAAAGATGGAAAGCGTCTTATGCTTTTCATCTTTTCCATAGCCTGCTCGTCGGCAGGGGACCGCGTTCCAGGTAAACCATGTCTCGAGACACGACACCTGGTCCCTCATCCCTTAGTCCCTGCCTTCTCGCTCCCTACCGGGGTCCCCAGCGGGCGATATGTGCCCAATGGGGTGGCTTGCTCCCTTGCTCCCTGTTCCTCGATACTTCCTCTATGGCCGATACCCCGCAGACCGTTCCGCCAGACCAGAACGCCGTCCGCATCACGCCCGGCCCGCGCATGAAGGCAGCCCTCGCGCTCGCGGTTGTGGCGGACATCGTCCAGATCGTTCTCTTCCCGATCTTTTTCACAGGTGCAGAATCACCCCCCGACGACATCGTCGACATTTCCATGGCTGGCATCCTCTCCTGGCTTCTGGGCTGGCATTGGGAGTTCCTGCCCTCCTTCGCCGGCAAACTCATCCCCGGCTTCGATCTCGTTCCCCTCTGGTCCCTCGCCGTAGCCAACGTCTACCGCAAATCCCGCCCGCGCACGGCCACCATCGACCCAGCCACCGAAGAACGCCCCACCCACTAGAACAGACTGCATAAATCCGGCTTTGAAAGGGCACGGCTTGAGCCGTGCCGAAACATGCAGAAACAACGAGGAACTTTAGCCCCCGAAAGCATCGGAAAGGCACGAAGTGTCAGGGCACGACTTCAGTCGTGCCACAAGCGCCGATCGTTGAGCCGGGGCTTTAGCCCCTGCGGAACTCTTCCCACGTACAAATGCGTTTCGTGGATTCCGCGCGCAATGATTTCATGTTGAGGTTCCAAACAGGCCCCCAGCCGGCCTACCGACTCGCCAACTCTTCCACCGTGACCGTGTAAGGCGGCAAAACCCCGCATTCGGCAGCCATCCGGAAAAACCCCCGCATCCCCTCAACGCACTCTTCGTCGAGCACGTAGTGGATGTTGGTCGTCAGGTAGGCCCGGATGGTCTCCTCGGAAATGGGAGTCCGTTTCGCCCACTCGGCCACCAAGGCGTCGATGTTGGCAAGCCCGTGGTCCCGCGACCGAATAAAGTCCTGTGCAACACTCTCATCCAAAAGGCTGCTGTGCGCAGCACTCCAGACGGCGGAGACGAAGGGTAACCCGGTCAGCACATTCCATTCCGCGGCCAGGTCGCGATACACAAGCTCCTCGCCCGTGCGCTCCATGCGATTGAATCGCTCTTCAAGCGCCAGCAGCGCAGGATCGCCAATCAAGATGGCGGCGTCGGCGCCCGCCAGCATCAGGTCCAGATCGGCAGCCATTGGAACGAACTGGATCCCCGGATTGCCCCACTTGTGAAAGAGGATGTGCGCGTAAGCAATCGTGGTGCGACTGGCGGTATCGGCGGCCACCGATTGCAAATCGGTGAGCGGCTGCCACGCTCGATGCACCAGCAACAGCGAGCGCACGCGTCCCTTTGAAGCGATGGTGCAACCGGGCAGAACACGCAGCTCCGGCGAAGTGGCCAAGGCAGCAATGGGAATCAGGCCGATATCCGCCTGTCCTGTGGCAAGCTTCTCCGCGCACTCCGCCGGCGTCATGCGATCGATGCGGTAGCGCTTGGCCAGCTCATCAGATAGCGGCGGGTGCTCGAAATCCCACATCAGCGGCGCAGGATTCAGAAAATTAATCGCCGCGATGCGCAACCGTGAATCTTGCACTTCATTCACAGCCCTTAGACTACCAATCCGCAAGCCCGGATTCGCGGCGAAATGCGTATGCGGAAACGAACTGGTCAACTCCGCGTTCGACGCCGCCCTTCGGGCCAGCTTTGCCGCACACTACAGGAGAGTTTCAGTTTGACTCTGTTTTGAAAGGGCACGGCTTCAGCCGTGCCGTGAGCAGCTCAAAAGAAGCCGGGGGCTTTAGCCACTGAGGGATTCTCTTCAAACTGGGACACGACCGCGCGCCGTCCCGCTTGACACCCCAAGCCTGCTGCCTCGGATAATCGAGGCCATGCGATGGATTGTGCTCTTGGCGTCTCTGGCCATTGCCGCAGGCGTTTCCGCGCAACAAGCGGTTCAGCTCCCTCCTCCGCCGGCCATCTCGACGTCGGCAGCCGACACGTTCCACTTCGTCTCCGACGGCCCGGCCGGTCCCGGATGGAGCCGCCCCGACGAAATCGCGCGCAAATATTTTCACGAGAATTTGACCGGACTCTTCGAGCGCACGCTCACGCTCGATGCCGCACTTCCGCAGCGCACCACGTTGCGCTGGATCTTCACCGGCCCGCGCGCCGGCCTCACCGTCGAGCTCACTGCGAACAAGATCCGCATCGCGGAGCGTTATTACGATTCCATGGTGCTTTACGAAGGCCAGGGCAACTTCCCTGAGAAGACCACATTTACCAACGAGCGTCAGTTCACAGGCGATGCGCGCACCCTCACCGTCGTCGCCGATGCCCATCTAGCCGTGCGTGTGCTGGTCAACGGCCAGCAGATTCTCGAAGCTCCGCTGCTCTTCGATCTCACGCGCCATCAGCTAATGCTGCTTGCCTCCCGCACCGCGCATTTGGTCGTCTCCGGCTCGCTGCTCCAGCCCAATCTCAAGAGCTCCACCATCACCATCAATCCCGCCGAAGTTCACCAGACCATGCTCGGCTTCGGCGGCAGCCCCAGCATCGCTGCCTACGCAGAGCTGAGCGACGAAGGCAAACGCGCCTACTGGCAGATTCTCAAACGTTACAACCTCCTCCTCTCCCGCGAGTATCCAATGGGCACGCAGCTCAAGCCCGACCTGAGCAACCTTGAGAACCCGGCCGACGCCACGCCGCACTATTACGGTGACAACTTCCCCAACAGCGAGTTATCGAGCTTCGACTATAGCCGCCACGTGCTCGATCTCGGCGGCAGCGTCATCTACGAGCTTTGGGCGCTGCCCTCCTGGGCCACTGTGCCCAACACCGGCCCGCACGCCACAGACACCTGGAATAAACCCATCAAGCAGGTAGCAAATCCCGACGAATACGCCCGCCTCATCGTCACCTACTGCAAGAAGGCGCAGGCCGCCACTGGCTCCGCGCCGGCCATCGTCGGTATAGAGAATGAAGTCGACCAGCCGCCCGAGGTGTTCAGCCAGATGGCGCTCGCCCTGCGCCGCGAGCTCGACAAGGCGGGATTCACCGCGACCAAAATCCACATGGCCGACGCCAGTTACATGTTCCTCGGCATCGATCGCACCGCCGAGCTGCGCAAAAATCCCGACGCGTGGAAGACCATCGACTACGCCGCCGTGCACGAGTACGACTTTCAGGAGTTCCTCGCGAACCCCGACCTTTACGACGCGCGCATGAAGCAGATGCACGAGGCCGCGGATGGCAAGCCCTTCCTGGCTACGGAAATCTGCATCAACGATCCGCACTACCAGGAGCCCTCGTACCGCATCGCCTTTGCCGTGGCACAGCTTTACCACAAGAACCTCACCGAACTCGACGCTGTGGCCCTGATGTATTGCTGGCTCCTCCTCGATGTGGAACAGCCAACCTTCGCCGGCTCGCGCTCGCTGCTTGCCCCCGATCGCACGCGCGGCTGGATTCCGGTGCCTACCAGCTATCAGTTGCGCGTAATGGGCGCATTCAGCCGCCACATCGTGAAGGGCATGCAGCGCGTCAGCGCGGATGCAAGCGATCCCGACCTGCTCACAACAGCTTTCGCCGATGGCCAGCACGAGACGCTGGTCGTCATCAACCGCTCGGCCACCGCGCGCGAGCTCACGGTGCAAGGCGCTAATCATCCCTGGGCCGAAATGGAACGCACCGGACTCGAAGAAGAGAATGCCGTGTCCACCGTCCCGGCAGAAGTCGTAGTAGAACCCGGAGAAATCGTCGTTCTCTCGACCATCAAAGCGGAATGAAGCCAACTCGACACGAACATCGAACCGTATTATTGAGCCAGATCATGCCGGTCCATCGAACACTTTCCGTAGTTCTTGCCTTGATGCTCAGTGCGGCCGTTCTTCCCGCTCAGGTCGTCATCGACCATCGCTACACAAACACCGATGCGCAGAGTCTGATCGGCCTGCCCATGGGCAGCCACAAAACCATCGTCGACAAGCAGGGCAACCTCAAATGGTCGCAATGGAGCCTGAAGCGCAAGCCGCTCGACACGCCCATCGGCTTCAGCGACCAGATGGACGGCGAGCTCGCCATCCAGGCCTTCGCCGGTGCAGATCCGCTCAAAGTCAGCAGCCAGCAGCTCTATCGCGGTCGCTATCCCTTCATCGTCTCTTCCGCGCATTCGGGCGACCTCACGCTCGAAGAGCTCGCCTTCGCCGTCGATCCCGATGCCAAGCCCGGCGAAATCCCCACTGTCCACTCCGGCGCAAAAGCTTTCGACGTAGTTCGCCTCACATTCAGCAACAGCGGCACGTCCGCAGCCGACGTCACGCTCAAGCTGAGCGGCCGCGAGCGCAGCCTCCCCGGCCACGTCGTCGGACAAATGCTCCAGAACGGCGCCGGTGAAGACGTAGCGCTGGTCACCGAAACGGGCGGCGCCACCGTCACCGCCGCAGACAACGGCCTGACGCTCGCACTGCATCTTTCCATCCCCGCGCAAGAAAAAAAGTCGATAACAATCGAACTGCCCTACGAGTGGCCGGTCGCGCGCAACGGTGAACTCTCGCGCGAAAGCGGCGAAGCGTTACTCGCCAAAGCCATAGCGCAGTGGGATGATTTGTGGGCGCACGCCACAAAAGTCAACTTCCCGCAAAAGGAGCTGACTGACTTCTACTACTCGTCGATTGCCTACGTGCTCATCCTGACGGAATTCGATGCGCGCGGCGATCTCTGGGCGCTCGACGGTCCCGCCGTCTACCGGCAGTACTGGGGTCGCGGCGAATATTTCCAGGCGCGCGCCATGGAGGTCGCGGGATTCATGACGCCCGCGCGCGAGAGCGTTGAGCATGCCTTCCACGTCATCAACGACGACGGCGAGTGGGACTTCCCTCCCACCAGCGGCTGGCCCGCGTGGGACAACTCCGGCGGCAACGCCGCGGCGGTCTGGGACTACTATCTCTTCTCGCGCGACAAACAGTGGCTTGCGAAGGCCTATCCCGATCTGCTTCAATCCGCGTCGTGGATTCGCGATCACCGCGAAGAGTCCACGCTTGAAGGTGTTGAAGGCATTCCCGCCGGCGCGCAGCCCATTCATCGCATGCTTCCTTCCAAATGCCGCCCCGAGCCCAACCCTCCGCTCAAGCCCGGCGAGAAAACTTACTGGTACGGCCTGCTCCCGTGGAGTTACGGCGACTCGGGCCTGCCCGAGGGTCACTCCTTCTCGCACAACTTCCTCGCGGATTACGCGCTCCAAGTCACCAGCAAGGCCGCGAGCGTGCTCGGCCATCCCAATGACGCAACCTGGCTCGACCGCGAGTACGCCGCGTTTGCGGCCGCCATTCATGAAGATGTAAGCCGCGCCGTGACACTCGAAACCATCACTCCCTCGTATCTGCCTGCCATGCCCACGTATCCGCAAGGCGCATACTCGCAGACTTTCCTTGCCGTCTATCCCACCGGCCTCTATGCGCCCCACGATCCGTTGGTCAGCGGATTGATCACGCGCATGGAGCATGAGGAAAAGCAGGGCCTCCCCACCAACGTCGCCTGGGCTGGATATGCAGGTGTCTGGCCAGGCGAGTCCATGAACATGGCGGAAACTTATCTCCTGCGTGGAGAAAAACAAAAGGCCGCGGAAATGCTCACCGCCGCCCTCAACCACAGCTACACCACCAATGTGTGGAAGGAAGAGATCCTCGTCGACGTCGACGCGCCGCGCGCCTGCGACACGCCGCACAGCAAGCGCTCCAATATGCAGGGTACCGGCGACATGCCCGAAGCCTGGGGCAACGCCAATCTTGTGCTTCTGCTGCGCGACATGCTCCTGAACGAGCGCGACGGCAAACTGCATCTGCTTCCCGGCCTGCTCGCAAGCTGGGTCCCCGAAGGCAAAACGCTTACCCTCGACGACGCGCCTGTAACAACAGGCGGCAAAGTCAGCCTGCGCGTCGAGCACGTGAGCGCAAAGCTCTGGCGCGTCACGATCGACCCGCATGGAGTATCGCGCGATTTCGTTCTGCATTTCCCATTCGAGCCAGGCACACATGTCCGCATCGACGGCAAATCGACTACTGATTCATCTCAACTGGACCTGCGCCTCGACAAACCTCGCACCGTGGAACTCGAACTCGAAAACCCTCGCGCCGTGGAGATCGAATCCAAATGAAACGCCGTGAGTTTTTCTATGGTGCGAGCGCGGCCGCGGCCTCATGCCTCGCATCTCATCTTCTCCGTGCGCAAAGCGACGGGCCCATTGCGGGCACACTCACAATCGACGAATCCACAACTCTCGCCACCATTCCGCGGGACTTCATCGGCCTCAGCTATGAATCGGCGCAACTCGCCAGCCCGGCCTTCTTCTCCGCGGAGAACACCGCACTCATCGCGCTTTTTCGCGAGCTCAGCGATCAAGGTGTGCTGCGCCTCGGCGGAGACACCAGCGAATTTACCGCCTTCACCACCGAAGAACCTCCGGCTGTTGCGCCCTTCGATGCCGTCGGCCCCGATACCAGCAAGAACGTCAAAGCCGACACACCCATCACGCCGAAAAGTCTGCGTAACCTGCGCGCATTCTTCGATGCCACTGACTGGCGCTGCCTTTACGGTCTCAATCTCGGCCGCGGCCCCGTCGCACGAGCCGCCGAAGAAGCCTCTTACGTCCAAAACATTCTTGGCCCGCGCCTCATCGCCTTCCAACTCGGCAACGAGCCGGACGCATGGCGAAATCGCTATCGCCCCGCGACATGGTCCTACGCCGACTACTGGAAGGAGTGGTCTGCGGCGCACGCAGCCGTGGTTGCACGTGTGCCGCAAGCCAAATTCGCCGGCCCCGATGTGTCGAACAAGATGCCCTACGTCGCCGGCTTTGCCGAAGACGTGAAGCGCGGCGCGCCCGATGTTGTGATGCTCACTTCTCACTATTACGCCATGGGTCCGGCGGGCGCGCCCGGCATCACCCTCGACAAACTGCTCTCTCCCGATCCCAAGCTGGCACGCGATTTGCAGATTGCCATGACTGCGGCCCACAGTGCCGGCCTGCCCTATCGCATGAGCGAAGGCAACTCCTGCTGGAACGGCGGCCAGCCGGGCGTGAGCGACACGCTGGCCAGCGCCCTATGGGTCGCGGATATGATGCTCGACTTCGCTTCGCTCGGTTGCGCGGGCGTAAATCTCCACGGCGGCGGCAGCGGTTTCTACACGCCCATCGCCGGTAGCCTTGCAGCCGGCTTCGAGCGCCGTCCCGAATATTTCGGCATGGAACTCATCAAGCCATTCGCAGGCGCAACGCTCATCCGCAGCACCCTCGACTGCCCCAACGATCGCGTGCGCGCCTATACGGCTCGCAATGCCAAATCCACAGTAGTAATCGTTATCAACAAATCGGCTCAGCCCGCGGCGCTTCGCACCACGCTGCACCACGCGCACCGGCAATGGCTACTCACGGGACCAGCCATCGATGAAAAGCAAAGCGCCACACTCACCGAAAGCAACGCAATCGCACTTCGCAAAGGCACGTTGCAAGTGCCATCGTACTGCGCGATTCTGCTGGAGACTTAACCTCATCGGCAGGGAGTAGACAAGATCGCATTGGCAGATAAACGGTCGCGAAGGGGCACGACTTGCCGGGGCCCCAGCGACAGGTCTTCGTTGCTGGGGTGGCTTCAGTCGTGCCTTAACGGACACAATAAGGTAGCGGGCTTCAGCCCCTGCGGGGAGTTTTCTTGAAAAGCCCGTGACATTCTTAACGACAGCTTTCGGAAAGACAGGGAGAATCATGGCACGATCAAAATACCGCATCACCCGCCGCCGCTTTCTGCGCAACGCTTCTCTCACCACCGCCGCACTGACGCAGCGCGGCTCCCTTCCCGCGTTAAGCGCGGAGATCCCCGCGGAAACCATCACCAGCGAGCACGTCCTCTTCTTCGACCAGCCTGCAGCCACGTGGCCTGACGCATTGCCCGTGGGCAACGGACGGCTCGGCGCCATGGTCTTCGGCAATCCCGCCAAAGAGCGCCTGCAATTGAATGAAGAGACGGTCTGGATGGGCGAGCACCGCGATCGCAACAATCCCCAGGCCAACCGTACGCCTGAGGTGCGCAAGTTGCTCATGGCCGGCAAGGTGCACGAGGCTGAAGCCCTTGCCGCACAGGTCATGATGGGCGTCCCGGACCGCCTTCCCTGCTACCAGACGCTTGGCGATCTGTGGCTCGATTTCGATAATGTCCCCGCCGTCGTCGCCAACTACCGGCTGGAACTCGATCTCGACGAGGCCGTGGTGAAGACGCGCTTCAACGCCGCTGGCGCGCAGTGGACCCGCGAGGTCTTCAGCTCGGCGCCGCGCAATGTAATCGTCGCGCGCATTGAATCCACGCGTCCCTTCGCGCTTACCGTCAGACTCGACCGCCCCGCGTACAGCGAAACCATCGCAGCCACCAGCGATCGCCTGGTGATGACCGGCGCTGCGCGGCCCGTGAAACCCACCACCGATCCTGCGACACAAGAGCGTCAAGTCGGAGTAGCATTCCTCGCTGAATTGAAGGCCATCCCCGAAGGTGGCAAGGTACACGCTGTAGGCAACACGCTGCGGATTGAAAATGCTCGCGCCGTCACGCTTCTCCTTACGGCCTGCACCGATTTTCGTGAGCGCGACGCCGCCGGCATGACCACTGCCTGCGCTCGCAACCTGCGTTCTGCTACCGCACGCTCTTACTCGGAACTGCGCGGCGAACACGTGACCGACTACCGCCGCTACGCCGGCCGCGCCAACGTGCGTCTCGTCGACGGCCCCGATCCATTGCGCGACTTGGCCACCGACAAGCGTATGGCGCGCCTCCGCAATGGCAGCGACGATCCCGGCCTCGTCGCCACGTACTTTCAATTCGGCCGCTACATGCTCATCAGCAGCAGCCGCCCGGGCACGCTGCCGGCCAACTTGCAGGGCATTTGGAACGAGAGCCTCGATCCGCCGTGGGGATCGAAGTTCACCATCAACATCAATACCGAGATGAACTACTGGATGGCCGACTCCGCGAATCTCGGCGAGCTGCACGCGCAGTTATTCGATCTGCTCGATTCCACGCGCACCTTCGGCTCCGCCACGGCGCGCCAATATTACAACGCTCGCGGATTCGTCGTGCATCACAATACCGACATCTGGGGCGATTCCATTCCTGTCGATCACGTGCAGGCCGGCGTGTGGCCTTTGGGCGCGGCGTGGATCTCGCTGCATCTCTTCTCGCATTACGCGTACACGCTCGACGCGGCCTTCCTGCGCGATCGCGCCTACCCAAGATTGAAGGAAATTGCCGAGTTCTTCCTCGACTATCTCGTCCCTGGCCCGGATGGAACCCTCCTCAGCGGACCCAGCCAATCGCCGGAGAACAAATACAAACTTCCCGACGGCTCCACGGCCAGCCTGTGCATGTCTCCCGCCATGGACACCGAAATCATTCGTGCCATTTTCGATCGCGTCTCCCGGTCGAGCAAGATTCTTGGCGTCGATGATGCTCTTCGCGCCCAGGTTGAGACCGCAACCAAGCGCCTGCAGCCGTTCAAGATTGGCAAGACCGGCGCGTTGCAGGAGTGGAACGAAGATTACGCGGAGACCGAGCCCGGCCATCGCCACATCTCGCACCTCTACGCGCTGTACCCCGACCACCAAATCACGCTGCGCGAAACGCCCGAACTCGCTAAAGCTGCGCGCGCCGTGCTCGAGCGCCGCCTGGCGAACGGTGGCGGCAGTACCGGCTGGAGCCGCGCATGGATTGTGAATTGCTGGGCGCGTTTGGAAGATGGCGAAGCTGCGCATAGCAGTTTGCTGGCGCTGCTGCGCAACTGCACGCGGCCCAATCTTTTTGATATTTGCGGCATGAAGGCGAACTCGCCATTCCAGATTGATGGCAACCTGGGCGGAACGGCGGGCATTATCGAGATGCTGCTGCAAAGCTACGGCGGCGTGCTGCGTTTTCTGCCCGCACTGCCCTCGGCGTGGCCTTCAGGTAGCTATCGCGGATTGCGCGCGCGCGGCAACATTGAAGTGGATTGCGCTTGGCACAACGGAAAAGCGACCACTGCGACTTTGCGCGTGAATACCGATGGCCGCATTGCGCTGGCAGCGCCGGCAGGGCAACGCATTCTACGCGTCACGCGCCTCGAAAAAGAAATCCCTCTGCAGCCCGTTGATGCGCAAACTGCGCAAGTAGACCTGCGCGGCGCCTCACAGTATCGCGTTACGTTTGTCTAAGATTCAGGAGCTTGGAGAGGAACCTTCCCGTGCCCCATCCTTTCGCCCGCTTTCGGGGCGAAAGGGTGGGAAAGCACGAACTCCAATGGCGCGATGCGTGCGGTCCGAGATTGAGGGTTTCGCAAGTCGCCGCGGAAACTACGCGCGTTCTACCGATGGCCGCCGCTATGCGAACCGCCGCCCCCGCCGCTGCTTCCACCACCGCTATGCGAACCACTGCTGCTGCCGCCACCGCTACTCGAAGAACTCCGCGGCGGAGAATACGAAGGAGCAGGGGTACTGTGGCTCTCCGGCGCTGGCCGCGGCGGCGGAGTATATCTTGGCTCCGGCGCTGGCCGCGGCGGCGGAGTGTAACTAGGCGTCACGGATTCTGGCGCTGGGCGGCTGGTGCTATAGCTCGAGCGCGGAGTTACAACCACCCCACCGCTCATCCCCGCCCCGGTATTGCCGGTCGGGGTGCGATTGTTTCCCGGCCTGTAACCTTCTTGCGAGTACACGGGACGTGAAGGCAGTGGGTGCATCGCCTGTACTGAGCTTCCCGCAATCGTCACTTGCGAATTCTTGTCCCGCGCTGGAAAACCCGTGTTTGCATACGCCGTATGCCGGTTCACCACGACCATCGGCATCGGCCGGTGCCCAATTGGTCCGCCCGGCCCATGCGGCGGCATCGGTCTCGGAACCGGCCTGTACCCTCCGGGCCCATGGCCGATATTCGGGCCGCCGTAGAATCCTATTCCCCACCATGGCCTGCAGCCGCCCATTCCCGGCGCCCATCCCCAGCCGAAGCCGTTGTAGAAGTTCCACGCCCCGCACTGGTAGGGCATATAGCCCCACGAGTAGCCTGACGCCCACAAGTAGCCATAAGCAGGCGTATACATCCACTCGCCGTTTCCGTAAGGATCGAAATCGGCGTCCGACGCCTCATAGGGCGACCACACGTAGCCTTGCCCGGGCACGTCATACCAACTGCCGTTCGCATCCAGATCATTCCATGCCGGGTTCTGGGTCGCGCCCAGATTCGACGGCGCCCCCGTCTGATTGGCCGCCTCTGCCGTCAATGCCTGGTCGCGGTCTGAATTCCACGCATCCCAGGAATTCGGCTCGATCGATTCAGAGAGAGCGTTCTGGCTCGGATCGGCCGCGTTCAGAGTGATCGATTCGCCGCCATGAAGGTCGGATGCGGAGGCCGTTCCAGTTGCCGAAATGATCTGCAGATGGACGTTCCCCGAAAAAACGGCAACGCTCCCCGGAGGAGTGTCCATAGCCACGCGCACGACAGTGAACCCACTCGTAGTGGCCACATTGGAGCCAAAGTGGACGCTCATCTGGCCGGCCTGTCCGCCGCCCTGAAACTCGAAATACGCCAGCCCCGAGTTCAAGGTCAATTCGGCATCGGCCGTGGTGCCCGCGCCAGTCAAAACCTGCAACGTCAGCGAGCTGTCAGGCGCAACCCGCACCACACTGCCGTCTTCAAACTGGATTTCAGCCTTGCCGTCGTCGGCAGTCGTCAGCTGCATACCCTCGAACAACGGCGTATTGGCCACAGCCTGCGCGGCCAGCACCTGATTGCCCTGCGCCAGCTTCACCTGGCCTTCAACAAAACTCAACCGTACCGCACGTGCGGGCTGCCCTGTCCCTTGCTGGGCATCCTGGGCCGTTGCACCGGCCGCCAGAGAAGCTACTACGAGGGCCAGCGCCGCCAGCCCTGCACTTGCTTTGCTATTCCTCATGAGATTCACGGTGCCCCGCCTTTCCCGTGCCTTGCGACGACCCCCATCTCCGCTCATCGGCATCCCAACACTACATTTGACACTCTTGAGCGAGGAAAAGTCGCTTTTCACCAAAGATTTGTGTCGATCCCTCCAAGAGATCTATGTCGCACTCTGCATCAACAGCATCCGAGCCCGTTTTCTCACCCTGTCCAACACCGTGTCGTCCTGCGTCAACCGCTCCAGCAGCTCGCGAATGACGCAAACCTGCTGCGCGCGCCCGTCGCCCACGGCCTCCACAAGAAACTCCATCTCCGCGTCCAGGCCCAGCCGGTCGTGTTGCAGAAGCAATTCCAGGCGCGCACCCTCCAGAATCGTTTCCGCAACGGCCTCCAGCGAATCGCCCAGATCCTGAATCTCCCTGTCCTTCGAATAATTGAACGTGCAGGAGCCTTGTCCCTGCGGACCGGTATAGGTGAGAGTCTTCCAGCCTTGGAAAGCCACTTTCATGTGGCTCTCGCAAGCCTCATTGAACCATCTGTGTCGCGCGGCTGCAGCAAAGACGTGGTCGGCATAGGCCACACTCACCTGGATGTCGCGGTCCACGGGGGGGACCACAATGCCCGGACTGGCGTCATCGGGAGGCTTTGCCCGCTGCCGAACGAAAATGACCGGTTCCGTCAGGCCGAAGCGTAAGCGTCCATTGCGAAGGCGACAGACCCGGGATCGGCGAAATCCACCTGGACTGTCGGATCCGCCGCAGCAGGCGCTTGCCCATTTGCCGCAACCGCGCGGCAACGGCAAGCGAGCGCAACCGCCAGCCAGCCGATCCTCATCGCGCCAGCCCCTGCAACGCCAGCGTCTGCGCTGTATGAATGTGGCAGATGGCAATCGCGAGCGCATCGGCGGCATCGGCCGGCTGCGGCACTTCGGCCAGGCTCAGCAGCCGCGCCACCATGAACTGCACCTGCTCTTTCTTGGCCAGTCCGTAGCCCACCACGCTCGACTTGATCTTCAGAGGCGCGTATTCCGCCACCGGAAATCCCAGCCGCGCCGCCGCCAGCAACGCCACGCCGCGCACCTGCCCCAGCTTCAGAGCCGATTTGGCATTCACCGAGTAGAAGACCTCTTCGATTGCGACCGCATCCGGCTGCCAGCGCTCCATTTCCGCGGTCAGTTCGCGAAACACCTGGTCCAGCCGCTCGGGCAAAGGACGGGTCTTTGGACAATCGGATGGCTCCCATGGCCAGGCATGTGAGCCGCGGCTGCCGTTCGCCTTCGTCAGACTCCACAACGCCGAAGCCCGTTACCTCGGTACCGCAATCGATGCCAAATACCCTCATGCGGTCCAAGTTTACCGCAGTTAACATGAAGGGGCGGGGACTGAGGAAATAGCGGCATGGGTCTCACAGTTGCACGGAACAAATCCGGAAGGAGCAGGGGCCTTTAGGACCCTGAAAAACCGCCAAAATGCGGGGGCCTTTAGGCCCGGATTGAAGCGACCTGTGACGAATACAAATGCAGTACCGCAACCTAGCAGGCCAGAAGCCAATTGGTCGCGAGCTGCATCCAATCGAGATCGGGATTGACCGTTAACCAGTTTGGTTCGTTAATAAAAGTTTCATCACAGGAAAACAAAACGCGAATCCAAGTGTCGGTACCTTAAAGGGGAATTCTGCAAATGGCCCTCGGGGGAATTTTGGCGAAGGTTCCGGTAGCCGCAAAGCGCAACGCGCTCCTCTGGCTGAGCCAGGGAATTTCGCCGCGTCGCCTGGCGCTGACGCTCGCCGTGGGATTCGCTGTCGGCTGCATTCCGGTGGTCGGCATTCCCACGCTTCTCTGCACCGGGCTGGCCATGGCGCTGCGCCTTAACCTGCCGGCTATCCAGATGGCCAACTACGTCGCCATGCCTTTGCAACTGGCTCTGATTGTTCCGTTCGTCCGCCTGGGCAGATGGATTATTCCCACGCACAACGGCGCCGCCTTCGATCCGCACGCCCTGCTGCATCTTCCGGCCCTCCACACGGCCGCCCAAGCCGCTGCATCGATGGGCGGCATGGCCGGTCAGGCCTTGCTGGCATGGCTGCTGGTTGCCATTCCCGCCGTGGCGCTCATGACTCCCGCGCTCACACAGATGCTGCGCCGCATCCCCGCGCTGGAACGCAAATAGCAGCTCCTGGCTTTGGGCTACCGGCTATTGGCTGCTTTTTCCCCCTCACCATCAGAAATTGAACTTAACGGCTCCCTGCAAAATGCGCGGAGGGGCAGCGCTGATCGCATTCCCAAATGTCGAACTGCCGATATTGCCATCGATCGCGCCGGGGCCGTTGAACTGCGTGTGATTGAAAACGTTGAAGCTTTCCACGCGAAAGAGAAGCGTCCTCGATTCGCCGACAGTCACGCTCTTGGCCAGCGCCATATCGTAGTTGTCCGCGCCCGGACCAAAAAAGAACCGGCGTCTGGCGTTGCCCGGCGTGCCCAGCGCATTCATGCTGAAGTCTGAGGCATTGAAGTAGTTGTTGCCATCCGTGCGGGGATTGCGGTTCAGGTGCAGCGATCCGCCGTTGTAATCGGGCTCGTCGATGCTGCTGTTGTTCACCCCGTTGGGATTGGTGCCGATCAGCGAATTGTCTCCGTTGTTGATCATGGTGACGGGAAACCCGCTGGCGAAGCGCGTAATGCCGGAGACGACCAGCCCTCGGCCAATTGCCGGCTCATTCTTCCGGAGTGCAAAAGCTGTTCGATGGGAAACTTGTACTCGTAGCTCAGGACGAAGTTGTGTTTAACGTCGAATGAGGACAGCGCATAACTCAGCGCGGGGTTGAAGGGATTCACCTCCTCGCCGATGTTCGACGACTGATCCAGTGACTTGCTGAAGGTGTAGGCCGCGGAGATTTCGAGACGGCTGCTGGTGTGGCGGGCGCTGAGTTCGAGCGCGTTGTAGTTGGCATGGCCGATGTTCGATTGCAGCGCATTGCTGCCGAAGTTGGCTCCGAGCGGTCCGCGTGTTCCGTTCACTTGCCCGCCGGCGATGGGATAGTACACCGTGTCTTCGCCGCCGGGACCGCAGGTGAGCGTACCGGGCTGCACCTCGCTGGGCTGGCTCAGGCTCAGGCACAGCGCCGGATTGCCCGCGTTGGGCTCGACCAATACGCGCTGGCGATGGCTGGTAGTGCCGACATAGCTTGCGCTGAAGACCGTTTCAGGCCCGGCCTGGCGCTCGATGGAAAACATCCATTCGTCCGTATAGGGAACGCGGTTGTGCATGTCGTAGCCGGGAATGCCGCTGATCGGCTCGTAGCTGCTCCAGTCGATGTTCGCGTCGGGATGGTTCCGCGACGAGTTAAGCGGAGCAAACGTATAAGGAAACGGCTGGCCGTAATTCGTTCCATCGGCCGCGGTCACAAAGGGCGTGGCGAATAGCGGCGGCGCGGGGCTGGTGTACGTGGTTCCATACGGCGCATTGGCCGCCAGCACGCTGATCGAGAGCGCATCGATGGCGGTGTAGAACGTGCCAAAGCTGGCGCGAATGCTGGTGGTCCCAGGAGCGCCAAGAACTTTGGCCAATGCGCTGCCGTCCTTCGCCTTCGGCGACCAGGCCAACCCAAGACGAGGCGAAAAACCCAGGTTGCCGATCGGCGCCAGCGTGCGCGGAACTCCGGGATCGCCGGGATAGAGAATGCCTGCCGGGGCGCCGGGAAATACCACCGACTGCGCGCCCGCCTCAAAGGTCGAAATCTGGTTGTATTTTTCCGTCCAGGGCGCGATGCGGTCCCAGCGAAGTCCGTAATTCAATGTCAGGCTCGGCCGCGCGTGCCAACTGTCCTGGGCAAACAGGCCCACATATTTGTTGCGCGCATAGAACGGGTTGAGCTGGCTCTGGTTGTATTGGCTGGGCACGCCGATCAGGAAATCCGCAAAATCCACGCCGGTTTCCGTTCCGGAGAAGACGAAGCTGCCGTTGAATTGCGCGATGGGGTGGGCATTCACCTGGTCGGCGTGACCTTCAGCGCCAAACTTGATGGTGTGGGCGCCCAGCACCTTTGAGAAAGTATCCGCTGCCTGATAGGTGTTGTTGGTCTGAATCAACTGGTTGGCCGCTGCGCCGGTGGAATAGCCGTTGAAGTTGAGATTCTCCACGCTCTGCCCTTTGGGATCGAGGGCCACAATGCTGGGCGTGCCATTCGCATTTGCAAATCCCTGCGACACCAGGCTTACGCCGCGCCCGCCCACCGGCTGGCCGAGGTTGGTCATGTCGCGCAGGTAGCTCATGTGCGCTTCGTTCACCGTGCTGGCGTTGATGGCCTTGGTCAGGCTGAGCGCCAAAAGCTGCGCCCGGCCCGTGGTCAGCGCATTGAAGCCCGGAACGCTGGCCCCGCTCTGCGCTACGGGATAGGGATTATCGAGATTGAAATTGTCGATGAAATAGTAGGCCGACAGCAGGCCCCAGCGGGTATTCGCATCCACGCGCACGCCCGCCTTGTCGTCCCGCAGCGTCTGATTGTAGGCAGAGGTGGCAAAGCCGTTGGCGTTGTTCGGGGCGGGAATGTACTGGAGCATGCGCTGCGCCGGAACCGACCACGCACTCTGCGGAATCTGCGCATTGCCAAACACGCACTGTCCCGACTGCGCATCGCTCTGCGTGCAGCCATTGAAGTAGTAGGGCTCGCCCTGCGTGACGGCATAGCCCAGCTTCTGCGTCAGCAGGTTGGCAAAATACGGGCCGCCCACGCTCCCAGTCAGCAGGCTGTTGCCGTTGCTATCGACAAAATCTGAAAGATCCCCTGTCCGGTCCGCCGTCGATGGCACGCTGATCTCGCCCGTATCGATGCCCTGCGTCTGGCGCGTGCCTTGATAGTCCAGAAAATAAAAGATCTTGTCATGACGAATCGGGCCGCCCATTGTCCCGCCAAACTGGTTCTGTCGATAGGCTCCGCGCGTGGGCGAAAAGTAGTTGCGCGCATCCAGATCGGTATTGCGCAGAAAATCGAATGCGCTGCCGTGCAATGCGTTGCTGCCGGATTTTGTCACCACGCTCACCTGGCCGCCGCTGAACTCCCCATACTCGGCGTCGAAGTTGCTGGTCACGATGCGAAACTCCGCAATGGCGTCGAGATTGGGAATAATGGCGGTGCCGGCGTTCACGTCTTCTTCCGCGTCGCTGCCATTCACGCTGAAGTAGTTGGAGGTCTCCCGCTGCCCGTTGACAGAGATGTTGCCGGGATTGAGCGTTCCGGAGGGATCGAGAATGGTCGCGCCCACGTCCTGCACCGTGCTGGAGCTGATCGAAGTTGCCGGAGCCACTCCAGGTTGCAGCGAGAGCAGATCGGTGAAGCTGCGCCCGTTCAGCGGCACGGCGGTCATCTGGCGGCCGCTGATCACTTCGCCCAGCTGCGTGCTGACCGTCTCCACGTGCAAGGTATTGTCACTCACGCTCACGGTCTCGGTGAGTCTGGCCAATGGCAAGCGTGGCGTCGAGGGTAAGCGCCGCATCGGTATCGAGCACAATGTTCTTGCGCTGATAGGTTTCAAAGCCAGTGGCCTGCACATCCAGCTCATAGCGGCCTACCGGCAGAACCGGGAAAGTGTAATCTCCCTTGGCGTCGCTGTGCGTCTCGTGGGTGATCCCCGTGCTCGAGCTCCCGCACGGTCACATCCGCGTTGGGCACGACGCTGCCGGAAGAGTCGCGCACCGTTCCGGAGATGCTTCCGGCAACCGCCGCCCAGGCAGATGTGGTGTGAAACAGCAAGAAAAAAGCCAGTATGGCGGTAAACCCAAAATTGACAAGCCCAGAATTGATTTTCGACGGACGCAAGCCTGATTCCCTCTCTTTTGGTGCGCCTCTCCAGGGAGCCGTTGGGCGGGTCCATCTCGGAGGGCAGCAATATACGACCAATTTGGTCTCCATTCAATATACGACAAATTAGGTCGGCATTCTACGCAGTGATTTAAATCACACCAGATTGTGGGAGACGCGACTTTTGGCTGCTGGTCGAAGGGCGAATTTGCACGCGAAAAGCACGCAAAACACGCGCAAAGTGGCGCAAAAGCGCGCACCGAAGCCCTTCTTGATGCATTTATGGGTAATTCTCCGTCCACCTTTGCGCGAATACGGGAAATTCTATGGTTACAAACACCCTTGAGATGGCTAATTTCCGGGTATTTGCCTCAAAGAATCGCAACCACTCGAGCGAACATTTCGGGGGCAAGTGACACCACTTAAGCGAACATTTGGCCGGGTAAACGCACCAAATAAACGAACATCTGTGTTTATTTAATTGGACTTAGCCTCTAACCCACCCTTCACCGGAAAAACGCGAAGGACGGGGCAACAATTCGTCGTGGTCGGCGAGGTGGCTCGACCCCGCCCTAAAACGCGGGCCTGCCTTCCGGCACCGGCTGCGCGCTGTCGACCCAGGCCGTATAGATCATGTCGCGCAACATGCTGGCCCCGTCGGCTAGGCGCGCAGCGGTGAAGTCGCGCGATTCCGGCGTGCCCGCGCCGATGAAGCCTCCCGCCTTTTCGAACTGGTAGACCTTCTCAATGTACGTTCCGGTGTGGCGCAGATAGGCGACGTAGGCGTCGAACATGTCGCCGTCGATGAGCTTGGCCGGCGTCATCTTCGCCTGCACATCGGGCGCGTGCATGTTGGCCGCGACGAATGGACCTTCGAACAGGTGGTGAATCTGATGGCTGGTCGTGTATCCGTTGGGATTAGCGCCGACCCAGCCGTTGTAACTTACGGCAACGTGGAGCGGCTGCGAACCGTCGCCGACGTAATGGCCGAGCCAGCCGGCATAGAACAGGATGGCGTCTTCGACCGGCTTCGTGTCCTGACCGGCGGCGAGGAGGAAGCGGTACTGGCGCATGGCGGCTTTCAGGCGCTCCCACACTTCGTCGGTCTCCCACGGCTGCAGGCCGATGATTTCCGGCCGCTGTCCGGCGGCGAAGACCTTGGCCTCGAAGTCGAGGCGCTTGTGCGGCAGCGGGCCGAGCGCCTCGGCGGCATCCAAGTTAATGAAGTGTTCAGGAGCCTGCGCGGCGCTCAGCTCCGGCTCCGCTCTTGAGCGCCAGCGATCCGGTTCCGGGCCCAGGTACTCGATTTCGTCGATAGCAGCCTGCGAGCGCAGGAAGGCCGGCATATCGGCCGGCAGGTTGCTGATGGCCAGCTTGTTGATCATGCGATGGCCATCCTGCTCCCATGCGTGGGCGGGCTGTGAAGGAAGAAGAAGGCAAATGAGTCCGGCAGCGGGCAGGACGACGCGGAGAGAGATGGCTTTGACGATGAACTGAAACATGCAGCCAGTATACGAAAGACAGGGACCAAGCCACCCCAGCAGGGACCGAGGGAGCGTTGGGGAAGCAACCTATTAACGCTTCGAAAAAGAGCATGTGGTTCCCTGACTGGTGACCGGATGGCGTCTTGGGTGCGGCTGCGGTGCTGTTTTCGCTAGAGCGAACGGAATCAAACGCTTATACTACGTGCAACTCGCATCGATGCGCCTGTATGAACAATCGATAAATCCAAGCGCAGAGCGAAGAGAGTTTGGCACTGCAGATTGAGGCTATGCCGTGCACGGGGAAGAAGGCACCAGGCAGGAAAACGCTTGAAGTTGGCAGCAAAGTAGTTCAGGGCCAAAGTCGCCGAAAAGGGGAAAAGGAAGAGCCAATGAACGAGCTGCCGGAGAGCCCGGAATTACGCGGGGATGTGCGCGACGAAGGCCCAGCGGGTGCGGGCCGGGCCGGCATCTCGCAGCTTTGGCTGATTCTGCCTCTTTTCCTCTTGACGCTCGCCGCCGGCGCCGCGCTGGCCCGCGTGCTACCTGCATTCCAATGGCAATCTCTCGCTATCCTGGCCGCCGCGGTAGGCACGGTGGTTTGCGCCTACGTGGTGAACCGGCTGGTGGTGCGCGCCTCGCATGAAGGTCCGGCGCAAGAGGCCATCGGAAAGGGCTTGCGCGAACTGCTCGACTCGGCGGGGCCTGCCGTTGTGGCCATGAATCTCGAAGGACAGCTGTTCTACTGCAATCCCGCAGCAGAACGATTGCTGGGCTACCGCGCCGCGGAGCTGATGCACTTATGGGGCAGGACCGAAATTTTGGCGCCGGGAGAGAGCGAGCGACTGGTGGCTGAGATCCAGAAGATTTGCCACGTGACCCGGCCGCCCGAGCCGACGCCTGCCGGGCGCATGGCCGCGTACATGGCCTGCATACGTATGCTGCCGCCCAGCATGGTTCCCAGCTTTACGGCGCAGGTACGCCACAAAGACAGCTCGATCATTTCGGTTACCTTGCACATCTCGGCACTGCGCGATGCCATGGCCGCGCTCACAGGCATGGTGGCCGTAGCTGTGGAACAAGGCTCAATTCCGCAGCGCGAGCAAGCACAGCGCGAGTCGCAGGAACGATACCGCGATCTTTTCGAGCACTCCAGCGAGATGATTGCGACGCTGAGCCCGAGCGGCCAGTTTCTTTATGCGAATCCCGCATGGCAGCAGTGCTTTGGGCTGGAGCGCACGGCGATGCTGGCGCTGCATTCGTTCGACGAGCTTTTTTCAAACAGCGAGCGCGCCGAAGTGGCCGCGCTCTTCCGTCGTGCACTGGATGGCGAACAGGTGGAACGCGCCCCGGTGCGCCACCACATCCCCGAAGGGCGCGTGCTTGACCTGGAGATGAGCCTGAGCCGGCGTCAGAAGGCGGGCAATGCGCTGGCGGTTCGTTGCCTGCTGCGCGACGTGACGCAGCAGAAGCAGCGCGAGAACCGGCTGGCTCTGCAACTGGCGGTGAGCCAGATTGTAGGCGAGAACGCGCCGGGTGAGTCCGCGGGCATGCGCATCCTCGAGGCCCTTTGCATTTCCCAGGGATGGGAGCTGGGCATCGAGTGGCTGGTGAATACCGAGCAGCTGCACCTGGAATTCGGAACCGCATGGGGAGTCCCAGGGCAGCGGGCGGAAGAGCTCATCCAGCGCAGCATGGGACTGGCGCTGGCGAAGGGCTCCGAACTGCCCGAGCGCGCATGGAAGGAAGGGCGGCCTGTGTGGATCGCCGACCTTGAAGCGGCGCCGCCCAGCCCTCGCGCAGCCGAGGCGCTGCATCACGAGATGGTTTCAGGATGGGCGGTGCCAGTGCGCGCCGCCAACAAGGTGCTGGCGGTGCTGGAGTTTTATTCGCGATTCCGCTTGCGCGAGGACCGCGAGGCCATTGCCGCGGTGGAAATTGCGGCCGCATCGCTGGGCCAGATGCTGGCGCGAACTCAGGAGCGCGGCCGCGCCGACGACCTGAGACGGCAGCAGGAGATCCTGCTGGATGCAGTGACTGACGGAATCTGCGGGCTGGACCGCGAGGGCCACGTGCGATTTGCCAATCCGGCGGCGGGACGGCTGCATGGGCGCGCCACCGGACGCGCTTTCGGGCAGGCCCTTGCACGAGTTGCTGCACGGATTCGCGCCGACCGACCGCGCATGCAGCCAGGATTGCCCGCTGCGCAAGGCCGCGGCAAAATCCGCCTCCTCGGCGGGCGAAGAAAACTTCTTCCGCGCCGATGGCAACTCCTTCCCGGCTGAGTATGTGCTGACGCCCATCCATGGGCGCGGCAGTTTTTCAGGATGGGTGCTGAGCTTTCGCGATATCAGCCAGCGTTACGCTCTGGACCGGATGAAGGATGAGTTCATCTCCACAGTGAGCCACGAGTTGCGCACACCATTGACTTCGATTCGCGGTGCGTTGGGATTGCTGACGTCGGGGATGCTGGGCGAGGTGAGCGAGAAGTCGACGAATCTGTTGCGTATTGCGCTCACTAACTCCGACCGTTTGGTGCGTTTGATCAACGACATTCTGGATCTGGAGCGCATTCAAAGCGGACGAGAACCGCTGGCCTTTCGTGCGGTGCAACTGGCGGATATCGTGAAACAGGCCACCGACGACATGCAGCCGATGGCCGATGCCGCCGGCGTGAAGCTGATGCACGACACCACCAAGGTGGAAATTACCGCCGATCCCGATCGCCTGCTCCAGGTGATCACGAACCTGCTCTCGAACGCAGTCAAGTTTTCGCCGCCGAATTCGCCGGTGAGCGTAATGCTGCGGCCGGGCGTGACGGGCGTGATTCTCTCCGTCATCGATCATGGTCGCGGCATTCCCGCCGACAAGCTGGAGACGATCTTCGGACGCTTCCAGCAGGTGGACGCATCCGATTCGCGGCAAAAGGGCGGCACCGGACTGGGACTGGCCATCTGCCGCACCATCGTTCTGCAACACTCGGGACGCATTTGGGCGGAGCGGAATCCGGTGCGCGGATCGACTTTCCGCATCTTCCTGCCCTACCATCCGGTGCCCATGGCGGCGCAGGGCGGCACGCCGGAGACAGAAATCGGACACGGCACAGTGGTGCTGGCCGACGCCAACGCGGAGACACGGCCCAAGATTGCGGCGCAACTGGCGCGCCACGGCTACTCCGT
This sequence comes from uncultured Acidobacteriota bacterium, assembly GCA_963713675.1. Taxonomy (GTDB): domain Bacteria; phylum Acidobacteriota; class Terriglobia; order Terriglobales; family Acidobacteriaceae; genus Telmatobacter. Next base: position 439,347 of record CAVQMV010000029.1, on the reverse strand, counting down.
GGTGCAGACTTCAACTGTGGAGCAGACACTGTCGGCGGCGCGGCAGGGTGTGCACGCCATCCTTGTGGATACATCGCTGGACGGAATGAACGGCTGGGAGATTCTTCCCCTGCTGCGGCGTCTGGATTCGGCCGCGCGCACGCCGGTCGTGCTGTTGAGCGTAGAGGATCCCAAGAGTTCTGAGACGCTGCCCGAGGGCGCGGAGGGTCGGGTGCCGAAGCCGCTCGAAGAAGATGCGCTGCTCACCGAGTTGGCGCGCGTACTATGCGGGTCGGGCGATAAGGCCCGGATTCTGATTGTCGAGGACGATCGCGACCTGGCGGGTGTGATCGGCGAGGTGTTTGCTCGCGAGGGGATCACTGTCCAGACAGCGCACTCGCTGCAGGAGACGATCGAATTGTGTTCAGCCTTCGATCCGCACCTGTTGGTGCTCGATATCGGGCTGCCCGACGGCGACGGATTCAACGTGGTGGATTGGCTGCGCCAACACGATAACCTGGCGCATCTGCCGCTGGTGGTGTACTCCGGCCGCGAGCTGTCACCGGCAGAACGGCGGCATCTCACGCTGGGCCCGACATATTTCATGGCCAAGACGCGCGTGCAGCCGCAGCAGCTTGAAGCGTTGGTGCTCACCATGCTGCGCTCCCTGCGGCAGACGAGCGAAGCGGCAGCCGCGCCATCGTCCGTACCGAATTCATAACCCGTTTTCCGCTCCGCTGCATCGACAACGCCGCGCGAGCATCGGACAATAGTTCCGGAGGAGCCTCTCACTGTGGCGCGCAAGATCCTGATCATCGACGATGAAGACGATATTCGCGAAGTAGCCGCGCTCAGCCTGGAGACTGTGGCGGGCTGGGAAGTGATTAAAGCCAGCTCCGGTGCGCAGGGATTGGCGCGCGCCGCGGAGTATCAACCGGACGCGATCCTGCTGGACGTGATGATGCCGGGGATGGACGGGCCCACCACCTTTCGCGAATTGCGCAAGAACCCGGCCACCGCGGGGATTCCGGTGCTGCTTCTTGACCGCCAAGGTGCAAGGCACCGACCAGCGGCGCTTTGCCGACCTCGGCGTGGAGGCCGTCCTTTTCAAGCCCTTCGATCCGCTGACGCTTTCCGCGCAGATTGCAACTGCGCTGGGCTGGAACTAGAGCATCTGATTGCGATGAAAACTGCCCACCCAACCCGGCAGCCCAGCCGATGCGGCTTTCCGCAGGCGATGGACGGCTTGTGGGTGCGTTTCTTGCCGGAGATCAAGGAGCGGGTCGCCGTTCTTGAAGCGGCCGCTCAGGCCGCAGGCGAAGGCACGCTCACGGGAAAGCAGCGCGAAGCTGCGCAAGCCGCAGCGCACAAGCTGGCCGGCGTGCTGGGCACCTTCGGCCTCACGCGAGGCACGGTTCTGGCGCGCGAGCTGGAGCTGACTTTCGGTCGCGAATCCTCGCCCGGTCGCGATGCGGGCGTGACGACTGACAGAAGTTGCCGCAGAATTGCGCACCATGGTGGAAAGCCGAGCTGTCTGACTCGGTCGTAACGCCTCAGCAATTACACTCATCTGCAGTGACTCGCACGCGATCCATTTGCGCCATTTCCGATACGACCAGCTCGACCTGCACTTCGAAGCAGCGCCCGCCGACGCGCCGCATCTGGCCCGTGCGCGAGCTGGTGACGCAGGTGCGCGAGCTGGTGGAGCAGGAGTACGGCGACGTCTGGGTCGAGGGCGAGATTTCAAACTTCCGCCCTGCGCCCTCCGGCCACGTGTATTTCACCCTTAAAGATGCCGACGCTCAACTGCCCATCGTGCTTTTCCGGCGTCAGGCCATGCTGCTCCGCTTTCGCCCCGAGGATGGACTCCACGTGCTGGTGCGCGGGCGGGTCAGCGTCTACGAGCAGCGCGGACAATTGCAGCTGGTTGCGGAAACCATGGAGCCGGTTGGCGCGGGATCGCTGCAACTAGCCTTTGAGCAACTGAAGGAACGGCTCAAGGCCGAGGGGCTCTTCGACGCCGATCGCAAAAAGCCGCTGCCCCTGTTTCCGCATACAGTGGGTATCGTGACTTCGCCCACTGGCGCGGTGATCCGCGACTTTCTGAATATCGTCAGCCGGCGCCACTCCGGATTGAACGTTCTGCTTTGCCCGGTTTCGGTGCAGGGCGAATCCGCGCCAGGCGAGATTGAAGGCGCGCTGGCCGAGCTCAACGCGAACGGCCTTGTCGATCTGATTGTGCTGGCCCGCGGCGGCGGTTCGCTTGAAGACCTGGCCGCCTTCAACAGCGAGCGCGTGGCGCGCGCGATCGCATCGAGCCAGACTTCCGGTAGTTTCCGCGGTCGGACACGAGACCGACTTCACCATCGCGGACTTTGTCGCCGACCTGCGCGCGCCCACGCCTTCAGCCGCGGCCGAGCTGATTACCGAGGCGCAACACAAAATTGCCGAGCACCTGGCCACGCAGTCGCATCGCCTGGAGCGCGCGGCGCGCTTTCAACTGCTGCAAGCGCGGCAGCGGCTGACGCGATTGCCGGTGAGCCGCGCAGAATCGCGCGTAACCACGCTTTTGCATCGGCTTGGAACAGCGGCTGGACGACGCGGCCCAGCGCCTGGATCTTGCGCTCACAGCGCGACTGCGCTCGCGGCAGAATCGCATCGCGGAACTGGCCGCTGCGGTGCTGCGACACGATCCAAGGCAGAGCCTGGCTCACGCGCGCGAGCACCTGGCCGACTTTCGCGCCCGCATCGACCGCTGCCTGGAACGCCTGTTGCAATCTTATGCAGCTTCATTAAACGCTCTAGACGCGCGCCTGCATTCCCTGTCCCCCTTGGCCGTACTGGATCGCGGTTACGCCCTGGTGCTTTCGGCCAACGGCGCACTCGTCCGCTCGACGACGCAGATTGCCGCGGGCGACAGTGTGACCACGCGCCTGGCCGATGGCTCGTTTTCGAGCCGCGTTGAATCGACAGCGGCCGCTGCACCCGAGACGGCCCCGAAAAACGCGCCCTCATCGCCCACTCCCATCAAACGAGGCAAGAAACCAAGATCATGACCGCATCTTCCGTACGTAAACTTTTCGGCACCGACGGCATTCGCGCCATCGCAGGCCAGGCGCCGCTCGACCCCACCACGATTTACAGCGTGGGCCTGGCGCTGGCGCACACCCTGCGCAAAACTGTGAAACAGCCCAGGGTGCTTCTGGGCCGCGATACGCGCGAGTCCGGACCGTGGATCGCGGCTACGTTAGCAGAGGGTCTTCGTCAGGCTGGCGCACAGGTCGAAAGCGCTGGGATTGTAACCACGCCGGCGGTCGCGTTTCTTGCCCGCACGCACGGCTTTCATGCGGGCGTGGTCATTTCCGCTTCGCACAATCCCTGGCAGGACAACGGCATCAAGCTCTTTGGCGCCGACGGCTTCAAACTTCCCGACGCAGTGGAGCTGGCCATGGAAGAGGAGATTTTCTACCACGCCGCGCAGGTGCAGATCTCCGATCCTCGGTGCTTTGCAGCCGTCGAGGACAATCCAGCGCTCCAGGCCGACTACATTCAATTCTTGATCGACTGCGTTCCCGGCCTTTCGCTCTCTCACTTGAAGATTGTGGCCGATTGCGCCAACGGAGCGGCTGCGGCCATTGCCTCCGAACTATTCCAGCGTCTGGACCGTGATGGACACAGCAACATTACCCTGCTCCACATCGCGCCCGATGGCCGCAACATCAACGCGAGCTGCGGCGCGCTGCATCCAGAGCACGTGGCCGGCGAAGTAAAGGCGCGCGGCGCGGATGTCGGTGTGACCTTCGACGGCGATGCCGACCGCTGCATGCTGGCCGGCCCGCGCGGCAATGTGATCAACGGCGACGCGATTCTGCTGGTGGCAGCCCGCGACCTGCAAGCGCGCGGCATGTTGACCGGAGACCTCGTGGTGGCGACCACCATGTCGAATATGGGACTGGAAGCGGCGCTGAAGCGCAGCGGCATTCGCATGGTGCGCGCAGCAGTGGGCGACCGCTACGTACTCGAAGAGATGCAGAAGCAGAATGCGGCCATGGGCGGCGAACAGTCCGGCCACATTCTCTTCCCTCACCTGGCGACGACTGGCGATGGTCTGCTGACGGCGCTGGTGGTTCTCGATCTCGTGGCGCGCACCGGCAAATCTCTCGACGAGCTGACCGCCGATCTCAAGGTCTTCCCGCAGGTGATTGTGAACGTGAAGGTGCGCGAGAAGAAGCCGCTGGACGCGATGCCGGCGGTGGTCAGCGCGATCCGCGCTGCGGAAGATGAATTGAAGGACACGGGCCGCGTGGTGATTCGCTACAGCGGAACCGAGGCCCTGGCGCGGGTAATGATCGAGGCCGAGAGCGAAGAGGCGATGCGCAGGCATGCGGAAGCGATTGCCGCGGCGATCCGCGCGGAACTCGGCGTCTGAGGAAAAATCGCGCAAAGGGACCGGTTGAAAACTTGCGCACGGGCAGCCTTTACCATCGATCTATGCCCCGCTTCCCTGCCGGACAAACCCTGTTGATCGACGCAGACGATACGCTGTGGGAAAACAACATTTACTTTGAGCGCGCCATCGCCGCGTTCATCGGATTCCTCGACCACAAAGAGTACTCGCCCCGCGAAGTGCGGCAGGCGCTGAATGCCGTGGAGCGCGAGACGATCCTTGCGCACGGCTACGGGCTTTCGAGCTTTACGCGCTCACTCGTCGACTGCTTCGAACGGCTGAGCCAGACGCCAGTGACCGAAGAGAAGCGCGAGCGCATTCGCGGATTCGCGCGCGCCATTGCCGAGCAGGAGATCGAGCTGCTGCCCGGAGTGGCGGAGACGCTGGCAGAGCTGGCCGGCCGGCATCATCTCATCCTGATGACCAAGGGCGACCACGCCGAACAAGCCGACAAGCTGGCTCGATCGGGGCTGCCGGAACATTTTTCCGCAGTGGAGATTGTGGCGGAGAAGGATCCGGCCACTTACCGTGACGTGATCCTTCGCCAAAAGATTGCCGTGCGCAGCGCCTGGATGATCGGCAACAGCCCCAAGAGCGACATCAACCCCGCGCTGGCCGCAGGGCTGCATGCGGTGTTCCTGTTTCACAAGGACACGTGGGTGCTGGAGCACGCCGAGGTGGACGCCGCGCCGGAGAGCCAGCACCTGATCGAACTGGAGGCATTCTCCAAGCTCGTTGACCTCTTTTGAAGGTCTCTAGTCCCATTCGCTTTCCTCGTCCAGCCCGCGTTTTTCTTCCTTGACTCGCTCTCTTCGGGCCGATATGATCTGCTAGTTTTCCGCGCTACATCTTCGTTTTTCAAGTCCCAGGCCGATTTCGGATTCATCGATCTCACTTGAAGGAGTTTTGCCCGTGTCGACTCCGCGTGCCCTTGTCCGCCTTTGCCTGCTTGCTTCCGCCGCGCTCCTGAATGCGCAAACGCCGCCCACGGCCTACATCATCACCCAGTCGGTTGGACCAACTGGAGGCAGCACATCCACCACTTACCGCAGCGGCTCGAAGGTCCTCGTCGACTTCAAGCAACCGGCACAAGGCGACACGCCCGCCTCACGGTCCCTCAGCTTTTATGACCTCGCAGCCGGAACCAACACTACCTGGAATCCCGATGCAAGCCCCATCCAGTGCAGCGTGGGCACGTTCTCTGGCGACTGGGGCGATCCCTTCGGGTCCACTGCGGAGATAGAAGGCGATATCAAGAAGGGCGACCTCAAGCCGGCAGGCAGCGCGACCATCCATGGAATTGCGACCCAGGAGTACGCCGGCACCACGGATGGCGCGAATGTGAAGGCGTGGATCGATACCAAGGATGGCCTCGTGATGCGGGTTGAAGTGAGTTCGCCCGGAGCGGAACTGATGGTTATGGCGGATGTCACCAAGGTTTCGCTCGTAACACCGGCCCCTTCGGTTTTCGCGTTGCCGGCGGCCTGCGCAGGCCTCAAACCGCCGCCAACCGCGGCTCAGCTGATTGCGGACGAGACCGGCGATGACCCCGCCAATTACGTAAGCAATACCGGACCGGGTACGAAGAACAGCTGCTCTGTGGTCCTGCGGGTTGTCAATGCGAAGACAATGACGCCGATCTCGCACATTCAGGTGGTCATCGACACCGCCGTTTTCCCTGACAACTCGCCGCCGGCCTACACCATGGGCGTATCCGACGATGGCACCACGTCGTACTCCGGAGGCCACGTTATGGAGATCACCAACAGAGTGCACAACGGCGTGGTGCGGCTAGGGCTTCCGCCGGATCACTTTATGCTCGGCGTCAACATTCCCCTGCCGCACCATGGCGGCGGCATTGGACTGGTGTATCGGCAGTGCTTTGCGCCAACCACGGTTCTGCTCGATGTCGTCAAGGACTACGGGAAAGATGACCAATCCCAAGACCTTTTGTGGGTCAAGGCCGGCAAGTATGCGGCCCCGCCGCCGCAATGAGCCTTGCCGCGCTCAACAATTGCAAAGCCCGGTTCGCGCTGCATGACTGAGTTGCCGCGTGAACTGGGCAATTTTCTGCCCATTTGCCGCGCTGCCGTGCACAGCCGTCCTGTGAGAAACTGAAAGAGCAGAAGCTCTCTGGGGCCGCGTGCAGATGTGGCCCAAAAACCGCTTCAACCCAGGTTGAAAAGGTGCACACGCGGCCTGTGCAGCGTTGTGGCTCGCGGGCGAGAGCAGGCAAATTCCTCCGGAACAAGGAACCATGATCAGCGTCAGCAATGTATCCATGCGCTACGGCTCGAAGATTCTCTTCGAAGACGTGAGCACTGCCTTCACGCCGGGACGGCGCTACGGACTGACCGGGCCGAACGGGTCCGGCAAGTCGACCTTTATGAAGATTCTGACGGGCGAACTGGAGCCGCAAAAGGGCACGGTCGTGCGCCCGCGCAAACTGGGCGTCCTGCGCCAGGATCAGTTCGCGTTCGACGCCTATCGCGTCATCGACACTGTGATCATGGGCAACAAACCGTTGTGGGCGGCGCTCGAAGAGCGCGACCGCATCTACGCCAAGCCCGAGATGACCAACGAAGACGGCATGCGGCTCGGCGAGTTGGAAGGCACCATCGGCGACGAGGACGGCTACACGGCCGAGAGCGACGCCGCCGTGCTGCTGGATGGCCTCGACATTCCCGAAGCTGTGCACGAGCGCAAGATGGGCGAGTTGCAGGGTGGGCAAAAGGTGCGCGTGTTGCTGGCCCAGGCGCTCTTCGGCAAACCGGAAGCGCTGCTGCTCGACGAGCCGACCAACTATCTCGATCTCGACTCGATCCATTGGCTGCAGGATATTTTGACGAACTACGACGGCACGCTGATCGCCATCTCGCATGACCGGCACTTTTTGAATTCGGTGACCACGCATACCGCCGACATCGATTACGAGACGATCATCACCTACACCGGCGGCTACGACGATATGGTGATGGCGAAGACGCAGATTCGCTCCACGCTGGAGGCGCAGATCGCGCAGCGCGAGAAGAAAATCTCGCAGTTGAACGATTTCATTGCGCGCTTTGCTGCGGGCACGCGGTCCAGCCAGGTGACGAGCCGACGCAAAGAAGTGGAGCGCTTGCAAACCAACGATCTGGCGCGGTCCAATATCCAGCGGCCGTACATCCGTCTCGACCAGACGCGGCCCAGCGGCAAGCACGTTCTGGAGTTCAAGCACCTGATCAAGCAATACGGCGATGTCGCAGTCATTGATGGCTTTACCGCCAACGTGCTGCGCGGCGAAAAGATCTGCCTGATGGGACGCAACGGCGCTGGCAAAACCACGCTGCTCAAGAGCCTGCTGGCCAATTATCCCGGGCTTGCCGAGAAGAATTTCACGCTCGATTCCGGCACGGTGTTCTGGGGCCACGAGGCGCAGGTAGGCTACTTCCCGCAAGATGTGGGCGCGACCATTGAGCCAGGGCTGACTGTTTCGGACTGGCTGCACCAGTGGAATCCGGCGGCGCACGTTGAAGAGATTCGCGGGATTTTGGGACAGATGCTGTTCAGCGGCGAAGAAGGCAGCAAGCCGACGAAGGCGCTCTCCGGCGGCGAGCAGGCGCGGCTGGCGTTCTGCAAGTTGATCCTGACCAAACCCAACATTCTGATCTTCGACGAGCCGACCAACCATCTCGACCTGGAATCCATCAACGCGCTGAACATTGCCTTGCAGCGCTACGAGGGCACAGTGCTACTGGTGACGCACGACCACGACCTGGTCGATGAGGTTGCAACCCGCATGTGGATCTTCCACGACAAGGAGATCGAGGATTTCCAGGGACCGTACCTCGAGTGGAAGGGCAAACACAACTAGTACGTGATTTAAGAGGCGCGTCGCACCGGCCGCTCTCCGCTACTTCGCGCTCGCCGGCGGCACAATCCCGTTCATCCTCAGGTATTCGACCATTTGCCCGTAGTGATCCCAGCAATGCGAAATGCCAAACGAGGCGAGCGTGGCGCGCGTCTGAAAGCCCGGCTCCGGCGACTTGATCACCTCAAACGCGTTGGCCGGCGTTAGTGTGGCGATGGCTTTGTGGGCAAAGTCGAACGAACCCGCCAATGCGGCCACAACGTCGTCCTTTTGGGTCAGCTTCAGGATCGCCTGCGGATCCACATCCGGCTTCAATCCGCTGATAGTGCTGTAGAAGAAGTAATTCGCCTCCGCCACGTGGGTCGCCTGCTGCGCAAACGTCCTCACCGTAGCGAACTCGGTCTTCTGTCCGGGCACAAAAATCGCCTGGCTGGGAGCGAAGTTGTACTTGTCGGCGGGCATCGCTCTCACCGCGCTCATCATCTCGCCTTCAATCACGCTCAACTGCGAATCGAAGGCTTCGGCCGGCGTGGCAGTGGTTCCGATCGCAGGTCCCTTCGCCATGCCGCCCATCTGTGCCACCGCACTGAGCGAACCCAGGCCCAATAAACAACACGCCGCCATCCACCGCATATGCATCGCAAACCTCCGGATAAAGCGTCCTCGACAAGAGTCCACAGGTTATCAGACTGAAGAGCTGGATTTAGATTCAATGTAATGCTCGATGAATGCTTCGGATCGCGTTCAAGACCTCAAATGGATTTTTCCTTAGGTAAAGACGGGCGCGTTTCAGTACGTCAAAAAAGATAGGAGTTGGAAACCGCGCCCGGAAGGGTCAGTATCGCCAACGCAAAGCGAATGCAGGACAAACCTCTTTTTCGCGGGGAAGAACTAACCACGAGGGCCTCCCGACGACGCCTCTGGAGCAGCCGTGCGTTGATATTCGGCCTCATCACGGCATCCACGGCCGCACTCCTCGTTTGTCCCTGCGACTACGCGGGCGGAAACCCGCACGCCATTTCTTTGATCGCGATCTCGATCCTCATCGGCGGCGTCGCGGCGCTCCTCATCTATCGTGAGTTGCGGCACAGGGACGATATCACGGCCTTCCTGAAAGCCGTCATCGCTGTTGGTATCGTGGTCGCCGGAGTATACGCAGAGTTCGCCATAGCGGTGGAATGCATTGCCTGGCTTGCGCGGCGCGGAAGATAGCGCCGGTGGCTACGTCCGGCCTTGCACGGCCTCTTCGTAAACGCGTACGTATTCCTTGGCCGGGCCGGACCAGCCGTAGTCGCGGGCCATGCCGTTGCGCATCAGGCGCGTCCAGCCCTTCTTGTCCTTGAATGCTTCGAGCGCGCGATCGATCTCGGCGAGCAGCGCCTCGGGAAGGTAGCCCTCGAATTTGAAGCCAGTGCCGGTTCCCTTCACCGCGTCCCATTCTTCAATGGTGTCGTCGAGGCCGCCGGTCGCGCGCACGATGGGCACGGTGCCGTACTTGAGCGAGTACATCTGGTTCAGGCCGCTGGGCTCGTAGAGTGAAGGCATGAGAAACATGTCGGCGCCGGCCTCGATCTTGTGCGCCAATGTGTCGTCGTAGCGAATCTGCACCGCTACGGTGTCGGGATGGCGAAAGGCCCAGCCGCGAAAGAGGTTTTCGTAGTAGGGATCGCCGGTGCCCAATGCAACTACGGCCAGATCGCGGTCCGCCAGCTCTTCGACGATCTTGGCCACAATGGCGAACCCCTTTTGCGTGGCCAGGCGCGAGACAATGCCGATGACGGGAGTGGTTTCCGCAACTTTTTCAAGACCGAATGCGTGCAGCAAATCGGCGCGGCATGCGCGCTTGCCGTCGAGATTCTCTGGCGTGTAGTGCGCGGCGAGGTGACCGTCGGCGGGAGGACTCCACTGCGCATAGTCCACGCCGTTCAGGATACCGCGCAGGTCAGCGGCGCGCTCATGCAGTACGCCTTCCAGCAGTTCGCCGAACTGGGCGGTCTGGATTTCCTCTGCATATTTGCGGCTGACCGTAGTGAGCAGATCGGAAAAGACCACGCCACCCTTCAAGAAATTGAAGCGATCGAACTGCTCCACCTTGTCCATGGTGAAGAGTTCCCAGGGAAAGAGGAGTTGCTCGGTGGTATTGGGCGGAAATTTTCCCTGGTACGCGGCATTATGAATGGTGAGCACCGCGGCCGCGCTGCGCAAAACGGGATCGTCGAGGTAAGTGGTGCGGAGATAGACGGGAATGAGCGCGGCCTGCCAGTCGTGAACGTGGAAGACGTCGGGCACGCCGAGGAGTTTCGAAGCCTCAATGACGGCGCGGCAAAAGAGGGCAAAGCGCTCGGCGCTATCCGCATAATCAACGCCGGCGGTGCCATAAAGCTCCTTGCGATCAAAGAGTTCTGGGCAATCGATAAAGTAATACTGCACGCCGTCGCGCTTGCCTCCGTCGACGACGCCGGCAAAACGATTGTAAGTACTGAAGGGGATAGTGATGGAGCGAACCGCGTAATTCGGCTCGCCTTCGATGCGCTCCCGGATGCGCGTATAAAACGGCAAGTAGACCGTGACCTGATGCCCTAGCTTGACCAGTTCGGGCGGCAACGCACCCACGACGTCGGCCAGTCCGCCGGTCTTGGCCAGCGGCGTGCTTTCCGAAGCGGCAAACGCAATCTGCATCGAGCCATCTCCCGTTGCGCAATCAACGCCCAGTCTACTATGCGCATCGCCGGCGGGCACAGGCGAACGCCCGCGTGCAATATCATTGTGTGGGCGCGCCAAGAAGACCGGTGCATGGATCGCGCATGTGCGCTGTTGATAAGGCGCGGCACCCAAATCTCAAGCTTGCACCACGGGAAAGACATTTATGATCGGTAAAACCAAATTACTCTCTGCTCTCGTCGTCTTCGCTATGACTGTTTCGCTTGCGGACGCATGCATAGCGCAAGCTGCCGGCCCATCAGGATCGGGCGGCGCGGCCCCTGTACACCACACGTTTGGTGTGGAAGGCGGGAAATTCGTGCTCGACGGCAAGCCGTTCCAGATCGTCGCGGGCGAGATGCACTACGCGCGCATTCCCCGCGCGTATTGGCGCGCGCGGCTACGCATGGCCAAGGCCATGGGACTGAACACGATCACAACCTATGTGTTCTGGAACTTTCATGAGCCGCAGCCCGGCGTGTACGACTTCACGGGCCAGCACGACGTGGCGGAGTTTGTCCGCGAGGCGCAGAGCGAAGGACTCTTGGTGAATTTGCGGCCAGGCCCGTACTCCTGCGCGGAGTGGGAGTTTGGCGGATTTCCGGCCTGGCTGCTGAAGGACCACAGCACGGTAGTGCGCAGCGCAGATCCCAAGTTCACAGAGCCGGCGCGGCGCTGGCTGCTGCGCCTGGGCAAGGAACTGGCGCCCCTGCAGCTCGCCAACGGCGGGCCCATCATCATGGTGCAGGTGGAGAACGAGTACGGCTCATTCGGCAGCGATCACGCGTACATGGAGCAGATTCATCAGGACATTGTGGATGCCGGATTCAGCAAATCGCTGATCTACACCGCGGATGGGCCCGAGCAAATCCCGAATGGCTCGCTGCCAGGCTTGCCGGCCGGGATCAACTTTGCGCCCGGCAACGCGCCCAAAGCTTTTGCGACGCTGCACAAGCTGCGCCCCGAGGGTCCGTTCATGGCGACCGAGTGGTGGGACGGATGGTTCGATCACTGGGGCGGAGAACACCACACGTCCGATCCCAAGGCGCAGGCCGATGAGTTGCAATGGATTCTGACGCAGGGCTACTCGATCAGCATTTACATGGTGCACGGCGGGACGAGCTTTGGCTGGATGAATGGCGCGAGTGTAAATCAAACGCCGTACCAGCCGGACGTGACCAGCTACGACTATGATTCGGCGATCGACGAGAGCGGGCGGCCGGGCACAAAGTACTTCCCTTTCCGCGACGCCATTGCCAAGGCCACGGGCGTGACGCCACCGCCGGTTCCTGTTGTCGATCCGCCGATTGCGACGCCTGCGGTGGAATTCAAGGAGTCCGCCTCGCTGTGGCAAACGCTGCCGCAGCCGTTTGCGTCAGAACAGGTGGTATCGATGGAGGATGTCAACCAGGCGTACGGCTACATTCTTTACCGAACGACAGTTCCCGGCCCGGTCGCGGGCGACCTGGTTCTTGACGAACTCCACGACTACGCGCAAATCTACGCGGGCGGCAAGCTGCTAGGAACGCTCGACCGGCGGCTCGAACAAAATCATCTGCACATTGATCTGAAGGAGTCGAAGACACGGCTCGACATTCTTGTGGAGAATACCGGCCGGGTGAACTTCGGCGTGGAGATGCGCGGCGAGCGAGCTGGAATTACGAAGCAGGTGACCCTGAACGGCGAGCCGCTGACGGGCTGGCAGACCTACTCGCTGCCCATGAACGAGCCAGAGAAGTTGCCGTTCCACACGGCCGATTGCACAGGCGCGTGCTTCTATCGCGGAGCGCTGCAGATAGACCACCCCGGCGATACGTTTCTCGACACGAGCAATTTCGTAAAGGGAATGGTGTGGGTCAACGGCCATGCGCTGGGGAGGGCGTGGAATGTCGGGCCGCAGAAGACGCTTTACCTGCCGGGTCCGTGGCTGCATCCGGGAGCGAACGAAGTCATTGTCTTCGATCTCGACGGCGCACCGGGCCGAACCGTCGCGGGAAGGACCACGCCGGTTCTGAATGCGCCAGCGCAGCAACCATAGAAAATAACAGGGCGCAAAGGAGCGACGTCAGTCCATTCCTGCGGCTTCGGCCGGCGCAGGAGCGGGCAGGAGTTCCCCTGCCCTGCTACGCTCCCTGACGCGCTCGCGCAGCACCAGGATGGCCTGACAGCCGAGAACTACCAGGATCGGATCGACTGCGCGTAGTTGGTAGGGCTCGACATGCGAGAAGTAATACATGAGCGGAAAGAGAAAGAGCACTCCCGCATAGCGGATGGCCTCGAAGTGCGCGTCCCGCCACGCGAACAGGAGGCCGAGAAGGCCGAGCAGAGTAAGGGTAGTGGCAAAGGGAATGTTGGCCGGATCCATGGGCTCAAGCGCGAGGTAGTCGGAGTTAAAACTCCAAAAGCCGGTCCAGATATAAACGGCGCGGCGCCAACTCGTCCACGCATACCAAGCCGGATGATCATGGATGTACGCGTTGGCCTGCTGCGATTTGAGATTCATATAGGCCAGTTCGCCCATTTGGTTGTAGGCCGCCAATTCCTGCGCGTCGTGAAGGGGATGGATATCGTCGCTGGTCCAGCGCAGATCGTAGCCGTTGTTGCCCATCCAGAGCTCAAGGCCCATATTGTCGCGCATGGGAATGAAGCGGTGAAAGACCATTGCGTTGCGGATCATCCAGGGAGAAAGCGCGGCGACCATGGTGATACTGGCCACGCATCCCGGCAGGAACCAGCGTTTGCCGTCACGGAAAAGCCGCCAGCAGGCGAGCGCCAGTAGAAATGGAATCACTATCAGCACCGAGGGCTCCGTGAGCCCAGCGAAGCCTGCGAGAAGGCCGAAGCCGGCCCACAGGTCCAGCCGCGAAGATCGCTCCAAGTGCTGCGCCAGCACGAGCAGCCAACAGAGACAGAGCAGCAGCAAGTGCGTCGACCATGCCCAGGATGCCGCAAAGTAGATCCCGTAGGGCGAAAACGCCCATGCCCACGCCGCCCACCACGCAGCCCGCTCACCAAAGCTGCGCCGGGCCATCAGGAAGATGGGAATGCATGCCAACGCAGACAGTACGCAGTCAAAGGCGTGAACCGCAAAGATGGACGTGGCCGTGTGCACGCCGAAAATGTAATAAGAGGCGGCAACGATGAGCGGAAAAACCGGAGGCAACATGGCCGAAGACTGATTCGACATCAACGGGCTGCCAAAGCCCCGGCCGGCCAGAAGAGCCTCTGCCACGTTGCCCTGCTCCCAACAATAGCGGTGATCGGCATCCATCAGGCCTTCAAAATTAGGGGCGATCGTGACGGCAAGACGCAGGACAAGCGCGATCAAAATGATCAAAGCCAGCACGCGCCGAGTCTTGGCTCGGCATTCCGCGGGGGAAGTTGGAACTGTCTCAGTCGGCATTTAGCACTTTTATATTTGGACGGGAGTGCTGATCGTCCTGATTACATGGGAAAGAGTTTTTTATAAAGAATTCATAAATATACAGGCAATTCCACACCAAAGTCATACAATTCCGCCTGCAGGCCAGGTGCCACTACGCTCGCATGAAACGCGATGTCATGCTCGATCTGAAAGAGAGGCAGGGCCTACTGTCCTGCCCCTTTCTGGATAAGGTGGGTGGTGGAATGCCCTTCGACAATTGGAATGATCCGGACTTCTCCGCCCCAGGATTCCACCTCCTTGGCGCCCACCACCGTGTTCAGGTTGTAGTCGCCGCCCTTCACAATCACATCAGGCTTGACGGCAACAATCAGCTCCAGAGGCGTCGGCTCGTCAAACACCACCACCGCGTCGATGGCGGCCAGCGCGGCCAGAACTGCAACACGTTCGCGCTCGCCCACGATGGGCCGGTTCGAGCCCTTGAGCGCGCGCACTGAGGCGTCACTGTTGACGGCGACAATCAGCCGGTCCCCGTAGCGCCGGGCCTGCTCCAGCAAGGTAATGTGGCCCACATGCAGCAAATCAAAACAGCCGTTGGTAAACACAACTCGCTCGTTATTGGCCTTCCACATCACCACGCGGTCGGCCAGTTCCTCGTGGCTCAAGGCCTTGTTCGCGGCGGAACGGGCGACCTCAGGAACCAACGCGGCCAATAGTTCGTGCTTTTCCACCGGCACTGTCCCGACCTTGCCGACAACAATACCGGCGGCAAGGTTGGCGAGTTGCACCGCCGTCTCCGGTGACAGCGCGGACGCAAGGCACAACGCCAGAACCGCGATCACCGTATCTCCCGCACCGGACACATCGAACACCTTGCGCGCCACTGCGGGCGCCGTAAAGATTTTGCCCGGCCGCACCAGGGCAATGCCCTTTTCGCTAAGGGTCGCAGTAAGAAAGTCCAGATTCAACTCCCGCACCATCGACTCCGCCGCGCAAAGCGGCTCCTCGATGCCGTGCACGCGCGTCCACTCCGGCTCCCGACTCGCCGCGGAAATCTCCGCCAGATTGGGACAAATCGTGGTTGCGCCGCGATAGCGCGAAAAGTCGGCGCTCTTGGGATCCACGAGAACCGGAATGCCCTTCTCGCGAGCCGCCCGAATCAGTGCCTGGCAAACCTCAGAGGAGAAGGAGCCCTTCGCATAATCGGAAAGAACCAGCGCATCGCACCCCGGAAGTCGTGCCAGTACACGCTGAATCAGCTGTTCGTAGTCGGCCCGTGGTCTGGGGTCCGAGCGTTCCGTGTCGAGACGCAACATCTGCTGCTGGCCTCCCAGGATGCGCGTCTTGACAATCGTCGGAAAGCCTTCCGAGACGATGAAGTCCGAAGCAACGCCGCTGCTGCGCAGGCTCGCCTCCAGGACTTTCCCGTTCACGTCATCGCCGGTAAAGCCCATGACGCAGGTCTGCGCCCCCAGCAGGGCCATGTTCATGGCCACATTGGCCACGCCGCCCGGACGGGCACTCCTGTATGTCACTCGAACCACCGGCACAGGCGCCTCCGGTGAGATGCGCCCGACCTCGCCCCAGATGTACCTGTCGAGCATCACGTCGCCCACCGCAAGCACGCGCTTCGTGGCCCACGAATGCTCTATCTCGTGAATGACTTCGTTCAGTTGCTCGATCATCGCGGCTCTCGGTCGCCACCTGACGACACTTGTACGAACTCTCGCCCCGCGTTCCTTTCGCCATCGAGCACGCCGCGGACCGACCCCATCACGCGCTCCGGCGTTATCATGCGCATGCAAACCGGATCGTTGCAGGCAGAGTTTTTTTGATTCGCGACGCTCACACAAGGCGAGCATGCCAGCTCCGCGGTGATCGCCTCCGTATTGCCCAGACTGCCATAGAGCTTTGGCGTCTCCGGGCCAAATAACACAATCGAACGGATCGGCGTAATGGCCGAGAAATGCCCCGGACCGCTGTCGTTGGTGACCAAAACCGCAGAGATGTTGTACAGAGGAATCAAGGCATTGAGTTTGTGCATTCCGGCGAAGCTGCGAACGCGCGGATGGCCGATTGCGTCCTGCATGCGGAGAGCCTCTTCGCGCTCGCTGCGCGAGCCGGTAATCAGCACCAGCGCATCCTCCCACTCACGCACCACCATTGCAGCCAATGCGGAAAAATTTGCCCTCGGCCAACGCCGCTGCGGCAGCATCTCAGAGCTGTTGGGATTGATGAGCACGATGCGGCAACGCTCCGGCTCGTACGCCGGATAGACTTCGCGCACCAGTCCGCGCACAAATTCCTTTTCGCTCTCCGCCACAGGCCGCACCGGCACACGGATTTCTTCGTCGGAAACATGCGTCTTGGAGTAAGGGACCTCCGGTTTCTCAGCCAGAAGCGCATTCACCATGCATATAAAATTCTTGGCCGCGTGGATGTGGCCGTTGAAATTCACGCGGTGGGTCATCATTTCGCCGCGGTAGAGCCCCTCGGAATGAAAGCGGTAAAAGCCCACGCGTCTCCGTGCGGCAGTCAGGCCGGTCAGAAGTGCGGAGTAACGCGAGAACAACTCCAGGTCCACTACCGTGTCGATCTTTGCCTTGCGCACCCAACGCAGAAAGCGCAGCGAGTCCAGCGTCAATGAAGCGATGCCGTTGTCGCGAATAAGTACGATATTTGATTCGGGAACCGTATCCAGCAGGCGCAGGCTGTCCGCGTTTCGCTCGAAGATCAAAAAGAAGATCTCCGCCCCCAACTCTTTCTTGGCCTTTTCCAGCGCGGGGTTGGCAATCACCGTGCTGCCCATCTCTGAAAGTTCGATAAAGAGGACCCGTTTCGGCTTCTCCGGACCCTTGCGGCTTCCAAGCAATCGCATCAACTGGGTACACAAAAAACACAGGGGCACGCCAATCCAGTAGTCCACGGCCCGCATGGTGCTCAACTTCATTTTGCCGATCCTTCGCCGCTTTCGAGTGATGAATTCATTCTCGTTCCTGGCAATCCCGGTGGCTTCTCTGGCCCGTTGCTTCTCCTGCCAGTTGCTTCTCCTCACTGATCGGAACCGGGTCGTTCAGGCGATTGCTTTTGTTTGCGGCGCTTTCTCCATTCAACGCGGGTAGACACAACCCGGTCAAGTACAGCTCTTGATCCTCCCAGCGCGCCTGAACGCGGCCACATTTCAACCTGGTTTCTTAACAGCGCGGGGTTTCCACGCTATCCTGAATCTGCCCCCGGAGGTTCGCGCATGCTCTCCCTCACTGCCGCACCGCCCGCCACGCCAACCCTAGTGGAAGAGGTCGCGGCGGCCATCGTGAATATTGGCGCCTTGCACGACCTTCCCCTGGAAGATCGCTTGTGGCTGGCGCGCCACGGCCAGGAAGTCGTCGCCAATCCCGGCGACATTCTGTTTGAAGAAGGCGCGCCTGCCGAGCACATGGTGCTGATCCTCAAGGGCGAGATTCACGTGCGCCGGCAGCACGAAGGCCCGATGGCGCTGTTCGTCGGCCGCATGGGACAAATGACCGGCGTGTTGCCCTTCTCGCGTATGAAGGCTTACGGCGGCCAGGGATTTGCCGTGTCGCCGGTTTGGGCACTGCTGGTTCACCGCTCGGTTTTTCCTGAAATGCTGGCGGCCATTCCTTCGATGGCGCAGAGAGTGGTGTCGGCGCTGCTGGACCGCGTCCGCGAGGTGACGCGCATCGAGCAACAGGCGGAAAAACTGGGCGCCCTGGGCCAGTTGGCCGGAAATCTAGCGCATGAGCTGAACAATCCCGCTTCTGCCGCGCAGCGTGCCGCTGCCAGTTTGCTCACGGCCCTGCGTGCCAACCGCAGCAACCGCCTGAAGCTGATTCTGCTTTGTATGACTGAGGAGCAGGTACGGAAGCTCGAAGCGTGGGAGGAGAAGATGCTGCGGCGCACCGGCGAAATGCCGGCGACGGCAGAGGAAACGGATGCGCTGGGGTTCATCTCCCGCGAAGAATCGGCGCGGGCGTGGCTCACCGCCATTGGCTGCCCCGACGCGTGGGAAGTGGCCGCGCAATTGGCGGAGCAGCGTGTCACTACCGCCGATCTCGAAGAGATGCGCGAATTCCTCGGCGATCAGGCGATTTGCGTCTGTTTGCAGTACTTCGCCCGCTTCGTGCGTTCCGCGCGGGCGGCCGAGACCATCGTGACCTCCACTGCGCATATCTTCAACCTGATCGGCGCCGTCAAGGACTACTCCAACATGGACCGCGCGCCAATTCTCGAAGTCGACGTGCCGGCGGGCCTCGACGCAACACTGCAAATGTTCCGCTCACGGATGAGCAATGTGGAGATAGAGCGCGATTATCAACCGGACCTGCCGCGCATCAGTGCCTACGGCGGCGAGCTGAACCAGGTGTGGACGGCGCTGATCGACAATGCCCTGGACGCCCTGGGGAACCACGGCAAGCTGCGCGTGGCCTGCCGGCTGGAGGCAGAGATGCTGCTGGTGGAGATCTGGGACACCGGGCCCGGAATTCCTCCCGAGCTTCAGGAACGTATCTTCGAGCCCTTCTTTACCACCAAGGCGCCCGGCAAAGGGCTCGGTTTGGGACTCGACAATGCCATGCGCATCGTACGCAAGCACCGCGGACATATGAGCGTGAAGTCGGAGCCGGGATCGACGTGCTTCCGCGTGCGCTTGCCGCTGGATCAGCTGCAAGCGTACTGACAGGTTTCAGGTGTCATCAGAGGGCGACAGGCGGGCGATTTCATTACTGATCCCTGACACTTGGCGCATGTCTTTGCTATTTCATGATTTCCACGCCGCGCCAGAACGCAACATAGCTCTTCAGCTTGCGCGCCGCGGGCTTGGGGTCGGGATAGTACCAGGCTGCATCCTGGTTATCCTGCCCGTCGATCACCACCGTCAGGTACCGCTTCTGGCCGGTTGCGGGATCGGTTGAAGTTGTGGAGCTGGGCCGAAAGTACTCGCGCTTGAGGCTGGTTTCGGGGAAATAGACGGTCCCATCCACTTCCATAATCTGATCGCTTTCGGCAATGACTCGGCCGTTCCAAACTGCTCGCGCCATGGATTTTCCGGTCGCTTTCAATCGTTCGACCCCTGCCCTGGCTAGAACATGAAACGGCCGGGCAAGGGGAACCGATACGACACTACCAGACTTTCGGCGGCGTGGCGAGTCCTAATGAGGTTCGTGCGTCGCGATGGCCCTACTTTGCCGCAACAATCGAGTCAATATGCATGCTCTTGTGCGCTGGATCTTCGGTCGCCGTGACGGTCACATGGGCGCCATAGAAGTCGGGCTTTACCGCCTCGGGATTGTCGATGGCCCACACCTGTTTATCGGGGTCGACAAACACCGGCTTCATCCCGCCTTCGATGCATTTCTTGACGCACGCCGCACCGGTTGTGGTGTGTTTTGCGCCGCACATCGAGTCTGAAATCCATCCTGTGCTTGTGGTCGAGCCGGCAGCTTGCGCCGCAACGACTGCCAGGGCGCACAGAGCCGCCAAAAGGAAAATGCTTCGTTTCATGGAACCTCCGGGGACGAACCTTCACTGGCTCCTATGATGCTCCCGCCGCCCGATTTTCACAAGTGCGGAGTTCAGAACTGTTTAGGACCAATACCCATTATTGACACCGGCAAAGAAGCGCAGTGACAGACTGGACGATTTTGAGCTGTTTCAGTGCTTTGGGGTAATCTTCGCAGAGAAGGTATGCGCTACGATTTTCCCATTCCGCACTACAAACGTATCGGTCCCGGCTTCGTAAATATTATCTGAAGTTTCTGCATTCCAGCGAATATAGGCATAGTCCCCTTCAACGAACCGCTGGTGCAGGATGAACTGCGTGCCAGGCTTTCCAAACTCTAAAAGTATCTGCTGGAACACGAGTGTAATCGCGTCCACGCCCTTTATTACTCCGGTGGGCATGAACAGCACAGCATCAGGTGAGTAATCAGCGAGAACGCCTTCGAGGTCGCCCTCGCCGAAACACTTCAGCCGATGATCGAGAACATCTTGCGTCGAGATCATCCCGGACTCCTGGATCAAGTTAGAGCTGTCTTTCGGATTCGCCACTCCGCCTATTTGGAATTGCGCGCGCTGCGTGAGGCGTTGACGCGCTTGAGAGTGATCTCGTAACGCTGCGCCGCTGCGGAAAAGCGGTTGATCACTTCCGAGGTCTTGCTCATAAAGTAGGGATTTTTCTCGCGGATGGCATCCAGAATGGGCGCGAACTTGGCCAGCAGAAAAA
Source organism: uncultured Acidobacteriota bacterium (assembly GCA_963713675.1). GTDB lineage: Bacteria > Acidobacteriota > Terriglobia > Terriglobales > Acidobacteriaceae > Telmatobacter. The sequence goes on along the minus strand of CAVQMV010000029.1, from coordinate 418,745 downwards.
ATCCCTCGCCATTGGAGTCGACGAACAGCTCTGCCGAAACGGCGCCATGCAGCACCATGGCCGCGGCCATCTCCCAGTAGGTGATAACTTGCCGAAAATAGGCATTGTGCGGGTCGGCCGGGTTATCTGCCACGGCACTGAATTCTTCCAGCGTTTGCGGCCAGAATTCGCCGCCGATCCAAGCGCGCGCCTGGCGCATCACGGCTTCCGTGCGTAATTCATAGAGCTTGAGAATGATTTCTGCGTCGGCCGGTGTGGCCAGCATGCGTTCCATAAGGGGGTATCTCCGCTGCCATGGTACAGGATTCAGCGGAGGCGTGTCGCCGGACGGTGCCGGTTAAAAGCGCCAGTCGTCTTCATGATTCGTTTACGCCGGCTGCAGTTCCTGCTTCTCGTCCTTCTTTTCCACCACGGGCCCGTGCGTCTCAGCGGTGGGCGGAGGCGGCGCATCGCCAATGCGCTTGGAGTATGTGCACACCACCTTGCCCGGCTCCGCGGAAGCCGCTGCGGGTTTTTTGCCGCGCTTCTTGGGCGCCGCAGTCTCTTCCTCAGCGGACTTTTTCTTGTTTGGGCATTCCAGATAAACACCCGACTTGAGCGTTTTTTCCACGAGATAAGGGCTGTCGCATTTGGGGCACTTCTTGGCCACAGGCTTCAGATTCGAGGTGAAATCGCACTTGGGATAATTTGTGCAACCCCAGAAGACATTGCCACGGCGCGCGCGGCGCTCAGCGACATTCCCCTCGCCGCACTTGGGACACTTCAGGCCCTCGATCAAATTCTGCTTCACGTATTTGCACTTGGGGTATCCCGAGCAGGAAACAAATTCGCCGTAAGCGCCCTGGCGCAACACCAGCGGCTTGCCGCATTCGGGACAGGCTTCGCCCGTGGGCTCCGGCGGCTTCTGCTGCTGCTTCGAGCTCAGCTTGCGGAAGGTTTTGCACGGCGGATCGGCGTTGTAATCGGGACAGGCCATGAAGGGGCCGAATAGCCCGCGGCGCATCACCATCACCTTGCCGCAGTTTTCGCAATACTCCTCAGTGTCGCCCGCCTCTTGCGCTTCCGGCGTGTTCAAGTCCGGCTTGGCGGCAATGTTCTCCTTGGTGAAGGTGCAACTCGTGGGGTCCTTCTTGTTGTAAGCCGAGCACGCGAAGAAGGTTCCGAACTTGCCCCACTTCAAGACCAGAGGAGACCCGCAGACCTCGCACTTCTCCGTGGTCTTCTGCTCCATCCGCTTGATGTTTTCCATCTTCTTGCCGGCGTCTTTGAGTTCGTCCTCAAAGTGGTCGTAGAAGGCGTTCAGAAGAACCGTCCACTTCTCCGTGCCTTCTTCAATGTCGTCAAGCTCGGTTTCGAGCTTGGCCGTGTACGCGGTATCGAAGATGTAAGGAAAATTCTTGACCAGCAGTTCGCAGACCACCACGCCAATCTCCGTGGGATAGAAACGTCCGCGCGAGCCGCCGTGCTTCACCACGTATTCGCGATCCTGAATGGTGTTGATGATGGACGCGTAGGTCGAAGGCCGGCCAATGCCGCGTTCTTCCAGTTCCTTCACCAGCGATGCTTCGTTGTAGCGCGGGGGCGGCTGCGTAAAATGCCCATCGGGGAGAAGTTCGTCGCGCTCCAGCGTTTTCACGCCGTCGAGGCTGGGCAGCCGGTTCGCGGACTCATCGTCGTCTTTGCTGTCTTCCGAAACTTCATACAGCTTGAGGAATCCGTCAAAGCGCATCACCGAGCCGCTCACCCGGAAATCGTATTTTTTATTGGTTTTGGACGAATGTGCTGCGATGTTGGCTGTCGTTACGTCGAACACCGCCGGAACCATCTGCGAAGCCACAAAGCGCCGCCAGATGAGCGTGTAGAGCTTGAGCTGCTCGTCGCTCAGGTAGCGCGCCAGTGACTCCGGAGTTCGCGCGGCATCGGTAGGCCGAATGGCTTCGTGCGCGTCCTGCGCGTCCTTCTTGCCTTTGTACACATTGGGCGAGTCGGGCATGTACTGCGTTCCCAGTTCCTTGCCGATCCATTCCCGCGCCGAGACAATCGCTTCAGGCGCCACGCGTGGAGAATCGGTACGCATATAAGTGATGAGGCCCGTGGTGCCTTCAGCGCCGATGTCGACGCCTTCATAGAGCCGCTGCGCCACACCCATGGTGCGGCGTACGTTGAAGCCCAGCTTGTTGGCGGCGTCGCGTTGCAGCTGGCTGGTGATGAACGGCGCCAGCGGCCGGCGCTGCTGCTCGCGAGCTTGCACGCTGGTAACGGTCCATGCTGCTTTCTCGAGCGCCGACAGCACCGCGTCCATCGCCTTCTTGTCGGGCACGGAGTTGGCAATGAACTGCTCTTTGCCGTCCTTGTCCGTGCCATTCGGCACGCGGGCCGGCTCGCCTTCGATGCCGATAAACTTTGCCTTGAACTTTTGATCGGCCTGCTTTTCCGGATGGAGCAATGCTTCCAGGGTCCAATATTCGACGGGCTGGAAGTCGCGAATTTCGCGCTCGCGCTCCACGATCAGCCGCAGCGCCACGGTTTGCACGCGGCCGGCGGAAAGCCCGCGGCGCACTTTGTCCCAGAGCAGCGGCGATATCTGATAGCCCACCAGGCGATCCAGAACACGGCGCGTCTGCTGCGCATCCACAAGGTTCTGGTCGATATCGCGTGCATGATTGAAGGCTTCCTGCACGGCCTTTTTCGTGATCTCGTTAAAAGTGACGCGGCGAATTTTCTTTCTTTCTTTGGCATTGGTTCCGAGCTGCAACGCCAAATGATAGGCAATCGCCTCGCCTTCGCGATCCGGGTCAGGCGCGAGATAGATTTCGTCCGCTTTCACCGCCATTTTCTTCAACTGCTCGACAACTTTTTCTTTGCCCGGCGACACCACCAGGTTCGGCTCAAAGGTCCGCTTCTTCAGTTCCACGCCGAGGTCGTTCTTGGGCAGGTCCATAATGTGCCCCACCGATGCGCGCACATCGAATCCCTTGCCCAGATATTTTTCGATCGTCTTGGCCTTTGCCGGCGATTCGACGATCACTAATGCTTTAGTTGCCATTCCTGACCCAATTCCCTCTTTGTCTTCCGAATACCCCGGGGAACATCTCCCTCCGGGGTCGCCGCGCGCTCGGCGCAGCTTTGCTTTGGACTCGATTTGCGCCCTTCGGTTTCTCTCCTGCGCGGCGCAAATCCGTATATTGATGCGCGCCCACATCCGGACTTAAGAAAAAATGGGCCGCAAGTGATGCACCCTACCACGGAACACCATCGCATTTCCACCAGCGGACCGCAATTTTTCGTCATCCGCCGTCCCATTCCCGGGGGCAGAAGATGTTTTCGTGGCGCGAAAACCTTTGCAGATTGTTAGGTTTACCTCGAAGGTGCTGTCTCCGCTAGGGGGAACCTCCGATTTTTCGCGGAGAGGTACCCGAATTGCCCTCTTGCCGGACCGAATCCCTTCCTCTCGCCCTCCCCGGCCCTCGTCCCTGTTTTCTTGGTCTCTTGGTCCCTCGGTCCCTGCATTTACATCGTCCGCACGTAGTTCTTTCCGGGCAGTTGCCGCACGCGGCCCGCCATTTCCAGCTCAAAAAGTGCGGTAAACACCTCAGAAGACGTCAGTTGCGTCTCCAGCAAGTCGAGGATTTCGTCGATTTGCAGACTTTCGTCTGCGCGGAGCACCTCGAGCACCATGGCTTCCTGGGGCCGCAGCACGGGATCGGCTATTAAGGATGCTCCGGGCTCGGGTTTGGATGCACCAGGGGCCTCGGCCTCCAGTTCCATCCTCACGGGCGAGGGCAAATCCTCCCAGATGTCCTCCCAGGTGGCCACAAGCTTTGCCCCTTGTTTGATCAACGTGTTGGGCGTCCAGGATCCTTTGTTGGTCACGTTGCCCGGAACTGCGAAAAGGTCGCGGTTCTGCTCGGCGGCGCAGCGCGCGGTCACGCGCGTGCCCGAGTTCTCGCCTGCCTCCACCACCAGTACAGCCACGCTCAGCCCGCTCAGAATACGATTGCGGCGAGGAAAATTCTGCGGCGCGGGAAACGTGCCCATGGGCACTTCACTCACGATCGCTCCGCCCGTGGCGAGAATCTCTTCGGCCAGTTTGCGGTTTTCTTTGGGGTACACGATATCGATGCCAGTGCCCCAGACGGCGACCGTCGGCATGCGCGCCACCAGCGCTCCTCTGTGCGCGCAGGAGTCGATGCCACGCGCCATGCCGCTCACGATGAGCAAGCGCCGAGCGGCCAGATCGCGAGAAAGCATCTCCGCGACGCCAGAGCCGTATGGCGTGGGATGCCGCGTGCCCACGACAGCAATCGCGGGACGGCTGAGCAGCTTCACGTCGCCGCGCACCCATAAGACGGGAGGCGGGTCGTAGATCTCGCGCAAACGTTCGGGATAATCCCGACAGGCGTAGCTGACGAGCGTTGCGCCCTGCGCAGACACGCGCGCCCACTCCTCTTCTGCCGCGCGGCGCCCCTTGCCATCAAACAGAAACTGCGCCGCTGCGGAAGGAAAACGCAAGCCTTCGAGCGCGGTCAGCGGCATAGTAAAAATACGGCTGGCCGTGCCAATCTGCTGGACGGCGTCGAGGATGCGCTTGGGACCGAGGCCGGGCGATAGAGCCATCGCGAGCCAGGCCAGGCGATCCTCGTCGAGACGGAGCGCGGCGGCCTGCGGCGCAGGCGGGCTGGTGGGCTGTGACACGGGCGCGACTGGCGCATGCTGCGGCCTGATCGCGACGCCAGGCCCGCCAAGTGCGGGAGACTCTACAGGGTCCAAAAGGTGCACACTCCGGCTTTCGTCAAAAGAAAGCCCAGGCAGATCAAAGGGATGATCGCCCACGTTACCGCCGGGCGCAGCCGAAGTCAAGGGTGAGGGTCACGGGATCGCGCGTGCTGCTGCATTCGAAAAATATGCATTGTTGTGTATGCGGTGAGATGTTTGGTTAAATCCATTAGAATCAGATTTAATGTTCGTCTAAGTGGGGTCATTTGACCCCCAAATGTTCGCTTAAGTGGTTACATTTACCCCCGAAATGTTCGCTCAAGTGGTTACACTTTTTTGAGACAAATACCCGGAAATTAGCCATTTAATTAGGGTTTGTAACCATAGAATTACCCATATTTAAGCCAAGGTGGATAAAGAATTACCCAAAAATGCACTTAAACAGGGGTTAGGTGCACTTTTTTGCGCCATTATCGCGCGAATTCAGGGGCATTTCCGGTCGCCCGCCTCGGCAAACAGACCGCGCGTGATGGCGCGGACGCCGAACTCGAATATCTCTTCGGAGGACTGGCGGGAAGATGAAAGTCCCTCGGCCAGGAGCGGAAACTCCTCGGCAGAGAGCGCCTGCCACATGGCCGCGAATTCCTCTTCGCTGGGCTCATGTGCGGGCTCCATGCCCACGGCGCCGCGGACGGCAGCGGCAATCACGTTCATGCCCATCAGAGCCTCGGCTGGCGGAAGGCCGGCATCGCGCAAAATGCCGATGAGCAACTCGACGGGGCGCATAGCGCCTGAAGTGACGGGGCCGTGCGCGAGCAGGATAGGTAAGGCGTTCACGTGGGCCAGCAACGCGTCGCGATAGGCGCAGGCCGCGGCAAGAACACGTTTTTCCGGAGGCTTGGCCGGGTTGTCGACGGTGAGGTCGATGGCGCCCATGACGGCTTCGACGATGGCGTCGAGGAGCGCCTGCTTGTTCGGCAGATGATAGTAGACTGCCATGGGATCGACGCCGAGTTCTGCGCCAAGGCGGCGCATAGAGAGCGCCTTCAATCCGTGGCGGTCGACAATCTTGAGCGCAGCGGCGACGATTCGTTCGCGCTGGAGCGGGGTTGGGGAAGCATCACGACGGCGGCGGGAGGATGGCTGCCTGGCGGTCTGTGAAGCGGACCGGCGGAGCGAAGCAGTTCGGGTCTTCCGGCCTCGCGGCCCCGGTTTTCGCTGCTTTAGGGGGTTCATGCGCACCTTCCAGAACTGTGCCATCTTAAGGCATTCGAAGATAAACCACTATCGGCAAACAAGATACCCATCGAACCGCGATGCAGCCAAGAAACTTGGACAACCGGGCTTGACAAATCGATTCTACACCGTAGAATTAGATTCAAGCAATCATTTCTACATTGTAGAATTCGCGCGCCGGACGAAAGGAATTCTGCCATGCGCATCACCATCCTGAATGGGGAACCCAATGCAGCCCAGCCGTTCCACGCATACCTTGAGACGCTCACGAACCGGCTGGCCGCGCTGGGCCACGCGGTGACGAAGCTCGACCTCGCCGCGCTCGACCTGAAAGGCTGCACCGGCTGCTTTGGCTGCTGGGTAAAAACGCCGGGCGCGTGCGCCAGGCACGACGACTCGGCAACGGTTTGCCGCGCGGTGCTTGGCGCCGATTTGTTGCTGCTCGCGTCGCCCATGATCATGGGCTTTACCACTGCCCGGCTCAAGCGTGGGGCCGACCAGATGATTCAGCTCATTCATCCATATTTTGTCGTTGAAGGCGGCGAGGTTCACCATCGCGCCCGCTACGCGCACTATCCCGTCTTCGCCTTGCTGCTGGGCGCGGGCCCGGACAGCGACGCCGAGGACGTAGAGATCACGCGCGCGATGTGGGGACGCATGGCGCGCAATATGAAGTCGCGTTTGGCGTGGAGCGGGGTCGCGAATGGAAATGCAGAGGAGGTAGCCGATGAACTCTCTCGTGTTGCTTAATGGCTCGCCGCGCGGCGAGCGCTCAAACTCGATGAAGATGCTCAAGCGCGTGGCCGAAGGATGGGCGCGCGGCGGAGGCGCGTCCCCGGAGGTGCTGCATCTCGTGCGGCGCGCGCAGTTCCAGCGCGCCGTGGAGGCGTTTGACGGGGCCGATGTGGTAGTGCTGCTGGGCATGCCACTTTATACCGATGCGATGCCAGCACTGGTGAACGCGTACATCGAGGCGCTGGCGCCGCGCGTGGAGGCGATACGAGCGGGCGGAGCCAATCCCGCGCTCGCCTTTCTTGTGCAGGGGGGATTTCCCGAGGCGGCGCACTCGCGGCCACTCGAGCGCTATCTGGCAAAACTCGCGATGCGGCTGGGCTCACCCTATGCGGGCACGATTGTGCGCGGCGGCGGTGAGGCGATGCAGTCCATGCCGGACCAGGCCAACCGGAAACTTTGGGCACGGCTCAAGACGCTGGGTGAACAGCTGGCGCGGGATGGCCGATTCGGTGCGGCAGAACTAAAGGCCGTCGCAGGCACGGAGCGGTTTTCGCGGTTTGCGGTGGTGCTTGCGTCTCTCGCCTGCAGGATCCCACTCGTCCAGTTCTATTGGAACGGCATGCTGAAGAAAAACGGTGCATGGCAGCGCAGGTTTGCGGCGCCGTACGGGCCGGCGTTCAAGGAATAAGGTGCGCGCAGAGCGCGGTGGATCGTGGGTCGCAAGTCGCGGATTGTGCCTGCGAATGTGCGTGCGGGGCAGGGCGCGAGTGGAAGCGCGATGCGGAAGGCAGGTTGCCTCAAGCCACCGAAAAAGTCGGCCGTTCGCGATAGAGAGCGCTTAAAGAATCCGCTGGATCTCCTTGTACAGCCGCAATTTCGACATTTTGTTCAGGAAACGAATCGCCGTTTCTCGATAAGTTGCATCGAAGCAATGGTAGCAACTTGAAGCTTGTCAACGTTTGTCTTGAAACTTGCCGCGGTTTGTCAGGACGCCGATCGGGCGTGGAAATTGAGATGGAAAATCAAGGAGGTTGTACATGAAGAAGTTGCTTGCGATGCTGTTGATTGCCTGTAGCGGTGTTGCGGCGCGTGCCGCAAACGACCATGACAAATTGAATGACCGCCTGGACTCTGCTCGAGACGTGCTCGAGTCGATCATGTCTGTGCCGGACAAAGCCATTCCGGATGGGATCGCGCGGAATGCGAAATGCATTGCCGTGATTCCCGGCGTGGTGAAAGGAGCGTTCATTGTGGGCGCCGAATACGGGCAGGGCGTGGTCACGTGCCGCACCCATCACGGCTGGAGCGGTCCGGTATTCATTCGCCTGGCCGGTGGATCGTTCGGCTTCCAGGTTGGCGGACAGGGTACCGACCTGGTGCTGGTGGCAACCAATGACAAGGGATTCCAGGATTTGCTGCATGACAAGTTCAAGATCGGCGCAGATGCGTCGGCAGCAGCCGGACCTGTGGGACGCGACGCACAGGCCGCGACCGACATCAGCATGCGCGCAGAATTGCTGACATGGTCGCGCAGCCGCGGACTGTTTGCCGGCATCGACCTGAATGGAGCCACGGTGAGCCAGAACGTCGGAGACACCGATGAGCTGTATGGTGGACACGATCGATTCGGCCCCGTTCTCCGCGGAGAGGTGCCCCCGCCTCCGGACGCCGAGAGATTTCTGCACGCCGTCCGGCGGTATTTCGGTGAGGCGGAAATGCAACGCTAAGCCAAATGCAGACTGGCGCGGACCGCGCTGCCGCGGGTCCGCGCCGGCTCTTTCATGACTCATCAAACTTGCGGAAGGAGCACGAACTTGAATATCGCCCCTGCCAGCCCACACGCGGGTTTATTCAAGATGCCCGCCGAAGCACTTGCGAATTCTCTCGCATCGAAAGACGTGAGCCCGCAGGGGATCGCTGCGGGAATGAGGTTGCTTACGTTTTATATCAGCCATTCGGCCAAGAGGCTAAGCCCTTCAAGGCTGCGCAGCCTGGAGAAGGCTCGCAAACTGCTTGCCGTTCGAATGGACCGCGAGCTGCGGCAGAAGAGCGTGGCCTGACAGCTGAAGCAATCAGTCTGAAGCGACCATCCAAAGCGGAATCCGCATCTATTACCAGCAGAGTGAAGACCAAGGAGGTGCGAAATGCCTCTGATCCAAATCTTGCTGACTTTAATCGTAGTGGGGGTCCTTCTGTGGCTCGTCAATCTGATCCCCATGCAAGGGACAATCAAATCCATTCTGAATAGCGTTGTGGTGATCTTCGTGGTCATCTGGCTGCTGAATGTCTTCGGCTTGATGCCGTATCTCTCGCATATACGCGTGGGGAATAAGCATTTTTGACCGCTGGGTTCCCGTGGCATCGGCGTGCGCCTGAATTGCTGAATCAGCGATTTTAAGTGTCGATGTTCGCAACTCGCAGCGAGCAATTAAGACCAGCGAACGCAGCAACACGTATTTATACTCGTTATCACGCTATGGAAAACATGAGCACAACGACGAATCCGTCGGCTTCTGAGGTCCTTCCGCTCGCTGACACTCAATCAGGAATTCGTCCGCCGGCTCAAACCCCCGCAAAACGGTTCAAGTTTGATTTTCGCTTGGCCCTGGCCGCGATTTTGCTCCTGCCCGCCATCTGGTTCAGTTGGAAAACTGTAGACGGGCTGGCCGCGCGCCGCAACTTGCGTACCGATTTGGCTGAGATCGAAAACGCGCAATACGGAATCCTGAGCGCCGACAAATGGCGCTCCATCATCGGTCCGATACTCAACGCGCAAATCGACCAGCTCGATCTCAAGGGTGAAAGCAAGAACCTCCGGCCCCAGGTGCAACGGGCACTGAACGCGCTGTTGGACAAAATCGATTCGAGCAAGCCCAGCGGGCTCCAGGGCATGTTGGTGACCAAGATGATCGCCACCCTGCGTCCGCAGGTGCCTGAATACACCGACGTGGTGATGGGGCAGCTCGTTAACGCGGGGACGCAAAAGAGCTTTAAGGATTCAATTCGCGGCGTGCTGGCCACCGCGGTCGCGAATACCTTCGGCACCACGGACATGACCACCTATAACACCATCCTGAAGCACTACGGGTGCTCGAGTGGCGCGGCTTGCGAACAGATCCTGGGCACGAAAATCTCGGAATCGGACACACAGCTGAATCGCTACTATCTCACGGTGCTAGCGTCTGCGGCGCTTGCGTTCATCCTGTTGATGGTCGGCAGGCGGACGCTCTCGCGCGGCGCCATTGTGGTATTGATGTTGTTCTGCATTGCGATGGGGGCGGGTGGCGTGCTCAGCCCGATGCTGGAGGTAGAGGTGCGCGTCACAAAGATTGACGCAACCCTGCTCGGCACGCCCATCGAGTTTCAGAACCAGTCACTCTATTACCGCAGCAAGACCGTGTTTGAGGTATTTCAAACACTCACCCACATGGGCCGGCCGGAGATGACGGTGGTCGGTGTGCTGGTGATCCTGTTCAGCGTGGTCTTCCCGACGCTGAAGATGCTGGCGCTCGCGGCGAGTCTTTTCCGGCCTTCGCTGTTGCGCACAAACCGCTTCATTAAGCTTCTGGCTTTCGAGCTATCCAAGTGGTCCATGGCCGACGTCATGGTCCTGGCGATCTTCATGTCGTTTGTCGCGTTCAACGGCGTCGCCAGCAGCGCGTTAGACGGCTTGCGCACCATGCCGAACGTGCAACAGGTACTGATCCCGACCGATGCTTCGAAGATCTTGCCCGGCTATTACCTGTTCATCGGATTCTGCATATCGAGCATCCTGCTGTCTCGAAAGTTGCAGCACGGTATCGCTTCGAGCTCCGAGTCAGAATCAAGCTAACTCACGATTCCCTGTTTTTTCGTTCCCTGCTTTTGGCAAGACGCGCCAGCGTAGCCTGCTCGCGCAGCACCTGCTGTAAGGGGCGCGCAGGCGTGCCCCAATGCACCGTGCCGGGCTTGAGGCCGTCGTTGGTGATGGTCTTGCCGCTGAAAACGCCCGCCTGCCCGCCGAGGATGACGCCCGGTCCCACGTGCACGTGATCGCCAATGCCGACCTGGCCTGCGAGGACTGCGCCCTTGCCAATCGTGCTCGAGCCGGAGATGCCGGTGAGCGCGACCAGGATTGCGTCTTCGCCGATGTCGCAGTTGTGGCCGACGTGGACGAGGTTGTCAAATTTTGCGCCTCGGCGGACGCGGGTTTCTGCCAGCGCGCCGCGATCGATGGTGCAGTTGGCGCCGATCTCCACGTCGTCTTCGATGACAAGTGTCCCCTGCTGCGGAAATTGCGTATGCGCACCGGTAGCGGGATCGCGCACGTAGCCGAAGCCATCGGCGCCGAGCACCACGCCTGCGTGCACCACAACCCAATTGCCAACCACAGTTCCGGGATAGATCACCACGCGCGGATAGATCCTGCAGAATTCCCCAATCCGCACGTGCTTTCCAATCACCGCGCCTGCCTCGATGTGGGTTCCAGTGCCTATCTGCACGTGGTCTCCGATGACCGCTGTAGGGCCAACGGAAACGCCCTCTCCAAGTTCGACATGGTCGCCAAAGATGGCGCTGGCGTGGATCCCTGACGGCGCTGGAAACGGATTAAGCAACTTGGCTGCAAGAGCAAACCAAAGGCGGGGATGATCGGCTTCGACCACGCATCGATCGGGAGGGTAAGTCTCCATGCAGCCAGTGGGAAGCACAATCGCCCCCGCAAAGCTATTGAGAGCCTTCGTGGCCGCATCCGCGTTTTCGGCGAATGCCAAATCGGAGGGACTTGCATACTGGCTGGAACTCACTCCATCGATCTCCTGCTCCGGCGCTCCTTGCACGAGCTTCCCACCCAGCGTTTCAATCAGCTTTTTCAGCGTCATGCGCTTCTCCCCGTTTCCGAATGCAGATTCAATACAGCCCCGGCTCGCCGGGCGGCCGGGTTTTCCAGCGGCGGTGAATCCACAGCCACTGGTCAGGATAGCGCCGAATCCACGTCTCGATGACAGCAGTCGCACGCCGTGTGCCTTCCAGAATATCCGCGGCGCGGTTGGCGGTGCGCGGCATTTCGACCTCCGGACCGAAACGGAGCACGTATCTGCGCTCTGCCGGCTCCCAGAACATGAACCCGGGGAGAACCGCCGCGCCGGTTTGGCGGGCGATGTGCGCCAGGCCGGTTCCGGTGCAGGCATCGACGCCAAAGAAAGGCACGAACTGGCCTTGGGGCGGAGTCATGTTCGTGTCCATCAGGATGCCGACCGTGCCGCCCGCATGGATGGCCTTCAACAGTCCGCGGCCGAATTCGTCTTTCGAGATGACGAAGTTCCCATGAAGGCAACGGATACCGTTGACGTACGCGTCGAGAGGGCGGTTGTCGAGGTTGCGAATGATCATGCCCATGGGATGACCCATGAGCGAATGGTAAAAGCTGGAGAGCTCCCATGCGCCCAGGTGCCCGGTGATGATGAGGACGCCCTTGCCGCGGGCCTTTGCCGCGAGGTAGTGCTCAAGACCCTCAGTGCGCATCCAGTTACGGGTGTTCTCGGGGGTGTATCGCGTCATGCGGCAGAATTCGACGAGCTGCCAGCCAAGATGAATGTAGACGCGACGGAGAATTTTTTTTCGGGCTTGGGGGGAAAGTTCCGGGAGGGCCAACTCAAGATTGCGCATGCCTACGCGCCGCAACCTGCCGAAGCACCAGTAGACGGCAAAGGCGAGGCCGCCGGCGAGCCCGCGCGCCAAAACCCGCGGCATGCGGCCCAGGCAGCCGGCTACGGCTCGAACCAGCCCGTACTCCAGATCTTCCAGCATCGATGAACGCAAGAACCAGTGTAGACGGTCGGCGGCGCGTGCGGTCCAACCCCTTTCGGTCGCCGCGGCGACCGAAAGGATGGGTCACAGGACGGAACCTCTTCAGGCGATCTAGCGTCTAGTGAGCGGCCTTGGCCTTGACGAAGTAGTGCGCAACCGTCAGAACGAACGGCTTGGCTGGGTCGGGAACCGCGACATCGCCGCGGAGGACCTTGTTGAAGTCTTCCGGACCGCCGTAGTAAAGCTCCGTGTCCTCATTGTTCTGGCTTACGCTGGTGCCGTCGAGGTCGATGCCGGCAAACAGGCCCTTGGCGCGGGAGTAGCTGAGCAACTCCGCGTTCATCTTCCAGTCAGTGGCAGCGTCTCCCTGTCGGCCCACCGGCCCGGCGGCTGCGGAGGCGTCGCCGCCGATCTTGAATTTGTTTTTGAGCAGATCCTGCATGCCGCGGTCGTTCACGGCAACCAGAATCAGGTCAGTGGCCTGGCCGCCGATTTGGAAGCCGAAGGAACCGCCGGCCATGCGGATGAACACCGGCGCGCTCCAGCCATGGCCGGTGCGGCAGGTCACTACGCCCTGGCCGTATTGTGCGCCGACCAGGAAGGCTCCCTTGACCATGCCGGGAACCACCGCAATGCAGGTAGCCTGACGCAGAATGTTGGTGGGGATGGTCTGATCCTTGGCGCCCATGATCTGGTCAAGGACAACCCTGGCCGCGTCAATGCGGCCTTGCAGGTCATCCTTCGTGGAGGCGGCAAATGCAGTGGTAGTAAGCAGGAAGCTGAGACAAACGCTGGCGATGGTCTTTTTCATATCCCTGTCCTTTCCGTTCCGCTGGCGTGGCGCCGCGGTTGTGTGAATCGATCCGGGGTCAGTGAGTCGGAGGAAGATTCTGCGCTGCCCGGGGGATCGGGCGAGAAACCAAAACGGAGCCAACGCGGAGCAGCGCCGCACCCTCCTCGAACAGCCTAACGCATCCGCGGCCAACTTCGCACCCTCCGTTGCTGAAAACTGCGGATGGCAAAGTTGATTCCAGGCGTCCGGATAAGAAACCGACTCAGCAGCATGCGAAAGCTGCAACGACGCTCGGGTCCAGGTGACAGGCCCAGGATCGGCGCCGAAACGCCGCTTTCGCGGCACTCGACGCAGACTCTAGATTGTGATGCGGGTGGTACAGGAAGGGAGGGCTGTAAAAGCAACGCGAACTGGCTGTGGGCAAAAAAGAGGAGTTCCCAGGCTTCATGGAAACATGCTGCCGGGGAACTCCTTTCCCCAGATCTGCGTTGTTTCTGGAAACATCATGTGGAAATCTGCGGATATGCACAAGAGTACTAAGGGGCTATGGCTAAAAGTAATGCTTCCACTTAACTACTCAGCTAATACCTCATCGGATATAACAGCACTGCGGCGTTTGCTGCTTCCTTCCGCCAGAAGAGTGCGGCTCATGGCCGAAACCGAGAGCTTGACGCGGTTGTCCGCGCCGGTTTTGCGCATCAGCTTGGCAATATAAGACTTTACAGTTCGCTGCTCGATGCCCAACTGGCGGGCTATTTCGCGCGTGGATTGCGCCATCATGATCAACTTTAAGACCTGCTCTTCGCGCGGCGTGAGTTGAGGGTGAGGGGCGGCCAGAAGCGCTGTGGGAACATGCAGCAGGCGATCGATGAGGCGTGAAAGTAAATGGCGCGGCGCCCAGATGGAGCCTGAAGTAACCACTTCAACAGCCTTGCGCACCAGATCAGGACCGGCGGAAAGGCCCAGATACGCTCTGGCCCCGGCCATGATCGCCTTGAGCACCATCTCATCGTCGCCTTCCGGACCGATGACGATGAGGCGGACATTCGGACGCGTACTGCGCACGGTCTCCAGGATTTCAAGGTTGCCTGGGGTAGAGTGCAGATCGACGACGACGTACTCGATGCTGGACGAGCCGAGCAGATCCTCTAGGCTGCCGATCACCGGGACGAGTTGCGCCTGATCCGGCTGCGCAGGCAGATCGAAAATACTGGCCAGCCCGGCAACGCGAATGGGTTCCGCGGCGAGAATCCCAATGCGAATGGGGCGAGGTTTAACAGATCTGTACGGCATGGCATCCCCTTCTACTTTTCGAGGGGTCAATCCCCGAATCGAAAGACACTTATCCTGGGGAGATGGATGTATGTATGATTCCGTCTTTCGAACACATTTGCAATGGTTCGAAAGCGTTACGTTCTCACGGCCTGGCAATTAGATGAAAAGCCCTAAAGCTTGGGGAGAACGATTCCTTGTTGCTTTTGATATTTGCCCTTCCGATCGGCGTAGCTGGTTTCGCAAGGCTCGTCCGACTGGAAAAACAAAATTTGACACAGACCTTCGTTGGCGTAGATTTTTGCTGGCAGCGGCGTGGTGTTGGAGATCTCGAGGGTGACGAAGCCTTCCCATTCGGGCTCAAAGGGCGTCACGTTCACGATGATTCCGCAGCGCGCGTAGGTTGACTTCCCCACGCAGATCGTCAGTACATCCCGGGGAATTCGAAAATACTCAACGGAGCGTGCCAGGGCAAACGAATTGGGCGGAACGATGACCGATTCCGCCTGTACCGAGACGAACGACCGTTCGTCGAACGCCTTGGGATCGATGATGGCGCTATTCACGTTGGTAAAAATCTTGAATTCGTCGGAAACTCTCAGATCATAGCCATACGACGAAAGGCCGTAGGAAATGACCCCGCCGGCCACTTGTTTTTCACTGAACGGCTCAATCATGCGATGCTGAACGGCCTGTTCTCTGATCCAACGGTCGCTTTTGATCGACATGGGTCTCCTGTTGCGGAGGTGGAATTAGCCTCCGGCACCGTAGTGGGCCGGCTACAGCAGTTCCGCAGTTGCTGTGTCCCGAAGCCACAGTCGCCAAGTGGATTTTTCCTTTCCGGGGCCCCCACAGACAGGTCTTCGTCTGTGGGGTGGAAGTAAAATCCACCCTCCAACGAGGCAAGAAACGGCTACAACAACTGCGGAGCTGCTCTAAGACTTGAAAATTCATCTTACGCAACGGCCACGGGAAATGACAAATGCGGGAACGGCTTCTTCGGTCGGAACGCATCCGGGAACCGCCGCCCTACCGCGGCCGGGGCTTGCCAAGACCAGAAAAAATCCTGGAAATCCTCAATCCCTTGTTTCCTAATCACCGCAAAATCTGTACTATGAGCGATGTAAGCCTTACGACGGTCATCCCCAGTTCACGGCAAGCTAGGAGACTCCATTGATCAAACAGGACATCGTTCACAACGTAGTCGAGCGCACGGGCCTGCCGCGCACCAAGGCGGAAGCGGCAGTGGACACGGTCTTCGAGGGTCTGAAACAAGCTTTGGCGGCGGGCGAGCGCATTGAACTGCGCGGATTCGGCGTGTTCAGCGTCCGCGCGCGCAAAACCGGCATCGGCCGCAACCCCCGCACCGGGACTGAGGTCAACATTGCTCCCGGCAAAGCGGTGCGCTTCAAGCCCGGCAAGGAACTGCACGCGTTGCAGCCGGGCGCTCCGAAAAGTTAAGGTCTGGCACAACCTTCGTCGCTCAGCCCACGTTAGGCGGGGTCTTTCCAATCCGCGTGCGGCTCCGTGATGCGGTTGGCCAGCCGTGGTGTCAGCTGTGGCGCAGCCAATTCCCCCCAGGCGACACTGCCGTCTCTCCATAACTTGCCCGAGCCTCATGGAATCCCCAGTCTCCGTATGAAGAAACTGCTGCTGTTCTTCTTGCTGCTCGTCCTCGCTCGACTGCCTGCCCTGGCACAGTTGCCCCCATCGAACGATGTCGTTGTCCTCGACTCGTGGCGCATTCATGACGGCGACGACATGAACTGGGCGCGGCCGGAATTCGACGACTCGAAGTGGACGCGAACCACGAGTCCTGCACGATCGATCATTTTGGACACACTCAGTGGATTTCACTGGTACAGAACAACGGTGGAGCTGCCCCAGCAGCTTGAGGGCCGCGAGCTTGCCATCGGCATGGGAGGGATCGACGAGGTCTACGAGGTTTATGTGGAAGGGGTGTCGGTGGGCCGTTTTGGCCGGTGGGAGCCAAGGCCCGCGTCTCCCTTCGATCGGGATCTGACCTTTGCCATTCCGCCGGGACTCATCAAAGGATCCACGGTGCACATCGCTCTACGGCGATGGGTCGGTGAGACATCGACGAGCCTGTTTCCCTTTTACAGCTCAGGCGCGGAGCGTTTTGGCCACACGCCCGAAATTGGCTTGCTGTCGACGGTCAGCGCCCGAACCGCTCTCAACCAGTATCGCGGCGTGGTTCAGAATTTGCCCTGGAATTTTTGCCTGCTGTCCATGCTGGCCGCAGGCTGCATTGCATTCGTTCTGTTCAGCGCGCAACGCAATCGTGTCGAATACATTTTGCTCGGCATCTATTGCGTCGGCTCAGCGCTCGTTCCCTACATAGGCGGATTCCTGGCTGCGAGCGATTCCGTGATGCGCCGCTCCTGGGGGCCGACCCTAGTGTTTGCGGGATACATGCTGATCATTCTGAGTTCCTACCTCTTTCTTTCGCAGATCTGTCTGCGCTTTCGGCGTTGGATTCTGGCGGTGGCGCTTTTGGATGCGATTCTCGCGGCCCGTGCAGTCTTCGGCTTCGCGTTTCAAACCCACTCTGCGAATTTATCGCTCTTCACCTTCGGCTCCAATCTGCCGATCGTCATCAGCCTGCTGGCGGCGTTGGGGCTGCTTCTGGAACGAAAAGCCGGTTCCGTCGCCATCGCGATCTCGCTTGTGCTCGTTCAATTAACCGGTGCGTGGACCAATTATTTCGCCCATATGCTCCGTATGTCTGACCTGCGCTTCATGCCCGTGGGGCCATTCTCTGTGGACATCCGCGGCATCAGCCAGGCGCTATTCGTCTTCGTCACGCTGATCGTGCTCTATCTGCGCTTTCGCGACGAACAGCTTCACCAGGCGGCGTTCGAGCAGGATATGGCTGCCGCGCGCAATGTCCAGCAATACCTCATCCCCACACATTTGCCCGCCACGCCCGGCCTGGCAATCCAGAGCGAGTACCGGCCCGCGCGCGAAGTCGGCGGCGATTTCTTCCAGGTGCTTCCGAAGGTAGCCGACGGCAGCGTTCTCGTTGTGGTCGGAGATGTTGCAGGAAAGGGCCTGCACGCCGGGATGCTGGCCACGCTGATTGTGGGCGCAATTCGCACGGCCGCGTCTTTCACCAACGATCCCCGGCAGATTCTCTCTCTGTTGAACGAGCGCATGAACGCTCGCGGCCTGGCTACCTGCCTCGCGCTGCGCATCGAGAAGGACGGCAACGCGGCGCTGGCCAACGCCGGCCACTTGCCGCCTTACCTTAACGGGCAGGAACTGGCCATGGAAGGCGCTCTACCGCTAGGCGCAGCTCCCGGCATCGACTTCCCTGTTTTGCGTTTCAAGCTGGGCCAGGGCGACTCGCTCATGTTGATGACCGATGGCGTAGCCGAGGCGCAGGATGCGGCGGGTCACCTCTTCGGCTTCGACCGCATTGATCAGATGCTGCGCGGAGGCCTAGCCGCCGCCGCGTTGGCCACAGCGGCACAGAACTTCGGCCAGGAAGACGACATTACCGTGCTGACCGTAGCGCGCATGGCGGCCGCCGTTTGAGTGATTTTCACCGCGGGTGCGTTAACCTGCTTCCTCGCTCCCTTGTTCCCTGCCGGGGTCCCCAGCGGGCGATATTTACCCGCTGGGGTGGCTTGCTCCCTGCTTTTCTCACATCAGCCGCAGCGCGTCCACGTCCACAATCAGGTTGCGGCGCGGGATGCCGGCCTCGTCAGCCTTCGCCAGCATGCCGCGCAACGCCGCGTTGAGGGCCTTGCGCGAGGCGCTTTTGAGAATCATGTGGAAGCGGTAAACATTCTTGATGCGCGCGATGGGCGCCGTACATGGCCCCAGACACGCCCTCTACGGCGCTGTCCTTTTGGACTAGAGATTTGGCCAGGGTCGCCGCCCACCCCGCGGCTTCTTCCAGTTTTTGCGATTGCACCAGCACATTGGCGAGTACACCGAAGGGCGGGTAATGCATCCAGCGGCGGTACTTCAGCTCGCGCTCGGCAAAGGCTTTGTAGTCGTGGGTCGTCGCGGCCACGATCGCGTAGTGGTCGGGATAATAAGTCTGCACCACGACGCGGCCGGGCAGTTCGCCGCGGCCGGCGCGCCCTGAAACCTGCGTCATCAACTGGAAGACGCGCTCGGCGGCACGAAAATCGGGCATCGAAAGCGCATGATCGCAGCCCACCACGCCCACCAGCGTCACGCTGTGAATGTCGTGACCCTTGGCAATCATCTGCGTGCCCACCAGCAGATTGATTTCGCCGGAGTGCAGGCGCGCCAGCAGCCGCTCCAGATCGCCGCGCCCGCGCACCGTATCGCGATCCATGCGCCCGATGCGCGCGCCGGGAAAAATCTCCTGCAGACGCTCTTCGCCCTGCTGCGAACCCGCCCCGAGATAGAACAGGTGCTCGCTGTCGCACTTGGGGCAGCGCGCGGGAACGGTGCGCCTGTAGCCGCAGTAGTGGCATTCCAGTCGCTGCCCCGTGCGCACCTCCTCCAAACTTTCCGACGGCGACTTGTGATGCGTAAGCGCGATCGCGCAGTTCTCGCAATCGAGCTTTTCGCCGCAGGCGCGGCACATGACGGCAAAAGAATAGCCGCGGCGGTTGAGCAGGATCAGGGCCTGTTCACCGCGTTCGAGCGCCGCTTTGGTTTGCTCGACGAGCGACCGCGAAAAGATCTCGTCGCGGCCCGTCTCCTGGTACTCGCGGCGCATGTCGATCAGCTCGACCTCGGGCAGCGGGCGATTCATCACGCGATCGCGCAGCTCGATGCGCGTGTACTTGCCGCGTTCGGCGTTGTGCCAGCTTTCAAGCGAGGGCGTGGCCGAGCCCATCACCACCACGGCGCCGGCCAGCTTGGCGCGCATCACGGCCACGTCGCGCGCGTTGTAGCGCGGCGTCTCCTCCTGCTTGTAGCTCTGGTCGTGCTCCTCGTCCACCAGAATCAGACCCAGGTTGGGCGCGGGAGCAAAGATGGCCGAGCGCGTGCCGACCACAATGGGCGCGTCGCCGCGGCGGATGCGACGCCACTGCTCGCTGCGCTCTTCCGGCGTGAGCGCGGAGTGCAGCAGCGCAACCTTTTGCCCGAAGGCAGCGTCAAGCAGGCCGGCGGTCTGCGGTGTAAGGCCGATCTCCGGCACGAGCAGGATGGAAGTCAGGCCGCGGTCGAGCGCCTTCTGCATGGCGGCAAGATAGACGGCCGTTTTCCCTGATCCCGTGATGCCGTAGAGCAAAAAGGGATGGAATCCCCCAAGCGCAACAGTGAGCGTGGCCAGAGCATCGGTCTGCGCGGCGTTCAGGCGGAAAGGCGCAGCCGTGGGCGGCAATCCGCCCAGCCGAAACATCTCGGGCCGCTCCTCGATACGCACCAGCCCGCGCCGCACCAGGGTCTGTAGAGTCGACGAGGGCAGATCGCGGCGGCGCAATTCGGCGAGCGGCAATTCGCCGTCGCAGGCCGCAAGCTCCGCCAGAATCGCCTGCTGCTTTTCCGTCAGCGAGGGCAGGCGCGTGTCGGGAATGAGCACGGCAAAGCGCTCCATACGCCGCGCATCGCGCTCGGCCGCAGCCGTCTCGCGCGCGATCCACTTCTTGCGCGCCATGGCGGCCAGCAGCGGCAGCGATGCTGCAGTCGCCGTGCGCAACGTGGAGACTTTGACCGGCTCACCCGAAGCCAGTCGCTCCAGCACCCGATGCTCCATGTCTTGCCCTTCGGCAGAAAGCTTCTCCTGGCGACGCGCGCGCGGCTTGGCGATTCCCTTCCCCCGATTTCCCTTCTCTGGATCGCCGTCGATGGCTGCGGCCAAAACGTCGCGGCCCAGATCAGTAATGCGGTAGTAGACGGTGCGGCGTACTTCGGCCGCAAGCGGCAGCATGGCGCGCAGCACTTCGCCGAGCGGCGCCAGGTAATATTGCGCCGCCCATTCGGCCAGCTCCAGCAGGTGCTCGCTGAGCAGCGGCTCCTCGTCAAGCACAGCTTCGAGATACCGCACCTCGAAGTCAGGCGGCGCTTTGGCCGCAAGCGCCGTCACCACGCCGATGAGTTTCTCATTGCGGAAAGGCACGATAACACGCGCGCCGCGCTGTGGCGACTGGCCCAGACGCACGCCGTAGGTAAAGGTGTGGTCAAGCGGCATGGGCAACGCGACTTCGCAGAACGAGGTCATGGGAGGCAAGATTCAGTGTAGGGGATGGGGCGCCGAGCCGTGCTTTGCGCCGGACGCTGGTCAGGCCCCGGCTCCCGCGGCGAAAAACGAAATCGCGCAATCTTCAACTTCGCGCAGTACAATGCTTCTCGGATGAGTCCAGAAGTCACCATCGCCGCCGTCCCTGCCCCGAAGGCCGCACCTCGCGCTTCGCGCGCAGCCCCTTCACCGGTCACGCTCTCGATCGACATCGGCGGATCGGGCATCAAGGCCATGCTGCTGAATGCGCGCGGCAAGCCCACGAGCACACGCGAGCGCATTGTGACTCCAGCCGTGCCCACGCCCCGCGCCGTGTTGCGCGCACTGGAAACATTACGCGCGCGGCTGGCGGGATTCGATCGCGTTTCCGTCGGCTTTCCTGGTGTGGTCAAGCGCGGCATTGTCTATGCCGCCTTCAATCTGCATCCCAAGTGGGTTAATTTCCCTCTCGAATCCGAACTCCAAAAGCGCTGGAAAAAGCCGGTGAGGGTGGCGAATGATGCCGCGGTGCAGGGTTACGGCGCCATCAAAGGCCGTGGCGTGGAAATGATCCTTACGCTCGGTACCGGCATGGGATCGGCGCTTTTTACCGACGGCAAACTCTGCCCCGGACTGGAGCTGGGCCACCACCCCTGGCGCGAGAAGACCTATGAGGACTACATCGGCCGCCGCGGCCTGGACAAATACGGCAAAAAAGTATGGAACAAGCGGCTGCAGGAGGCCATCGAGCAGACGGCGGCCACATTCAACTGGGACCATCTCTACCTGGGCGGCGGGAATACCAAGAAAATCACGTTTAAGCTGCCGAAAAATGTCTCTGTCGTCTCGAATGAAGAGGGCATTCTGGGCGGCGTGGCGCTCTGGCGGGAGTAGAAGCACCTGTTGCCTGCCTTCGGCATGGGGGCTGAGGCCAAATCACTTCAAGTACTGTTCAATTCCCCGCACCAGCCGGTCCATGTCGTGATGAAAATCTGGATCGGTCCGGACCATGACGGCGTTTCGATACGCGAGATTCGCGAGCGATTGCGGCAGGTCCTTCTCCTCTGGCACTTCGACCCCATCCACCAGAACTGGAATCACCGGAATGCCTCGTTGCAGCGCCGATTCCACTTCAATCCGCAAATGATCCCGCGCATCGTTCATCCGCGGTTGGCCTGAAGCATTCGGCGGATTCCAGTTTCTTCCGATGATGGCAAGAAACACCGCGCAGTTCCCGACTTTTTCCCGAATGTGCTCACGGAAGTCAATGCCGAACGCTTCCGAATCGACATCGAAGAAAACAGCCTTCCTGCCAAATCGGTCCACCAGCTTGTCATAAATGCGCCCCGCAATGTGCCGGCTGTCCTCCCGCCGGTACGAGATGAACACGGACCTTTTCGAAGTTGCATCCGCGGGAACCTCTAAGGGCTCGCGGACGGTCCGACGGTCGACCCAGGCCGGCCTGGCCGCATCTTCATTCGGATCCGCCTCCACCGTCGCGGCCGCGAGGACTATTCGCCGGTTTCGCGGGCGGCATCGTCGCCGGCCCCGTAGTCGTCGCCTGTGTCGATTTCTTAATCTCCTCAGTTGGCGTGGCCACTGCTGGGCCTGCACTCGGCGTCGCTATCGCTGGCGAGCCGTCGATGCGGTCCTCTCCGGGTTGGCTTTGATTTCGCTCTTGACCGGGCTGGGTGACGCATCTGTTTCGACAGCTTTCCGCGCAGCCTCCCACGGGTTTCGACTTCCGGTCGAACCCGCGGCCCCAGTCGCCTGGGGTTCTTCTGCGCTCCCGCCGAGCGCCGCCTTGATCCCCCGCACCAGCAGCACCGCATTGATCGGAAAGGTCGACTTGCCTCCGGGCGGAGTGACGATGCCCAGCCGCAGCCGTCTTTCTTTCTCCTTCTCCCTCTCTCGCTCAATCATTTTTTCGATGGGCTTGACGAACCAACCGAGCAGGGCGGCGGCGGCAGGCAACTCCGCCGATCAAGACTACAAGGAAGAAAACGCTGCCAAACAAAGTTCCCCATTCGCCATGCAGGATCAGCTTGATCCAATAGACGATTAATCCAATCAAACCGCTGTGCGGATCTGGAGGAGGCACTTCGGCAAAGGCCGGCGCTGCAATCGCCAGCATCAGGATGGCGACGGCAATTCGCCGGATCGATCTTTCGAATGCGCCAGGCATGGGGAAAACCGAGGGAGCCGAGAAAATACTAACAAAAGACAGGAAGCATGGATGATTCCGAAAACCGCTTTCCCCGCTGATTTCCCGGTTAGCCCCGGGTCCCTGCTCTTTTCAGCCGTTCGAGGCTGATAAGGAGCGCCCGCACTTCAATGGTGGAAGCCGGCGCCTCCGTCCGTCGGGGTGAAGCCCGGCTGCGAGGCGAACCATTCAAGGTGCCGCTTCATGTCGCGCAGCAACATCCCGGCAAGGTCGTGCGTGAACCCGTTGCGCACCACGATGCGCTGCAGAACAATTTCCTCGCGATTCGCGGGCATGCGATAGGCCGGCACCTGCCAGCCGCGGTCGCGCAGGCGGTCGGAAAGATCGTACAGCGTCCAATTCGCCGGCTCCTTCAGCTTCCATGCCATCACGGGCAGATCCTGCCCCGTCGAGAGCATCTCGAATGGCCCGAGCTCGGCAATCTTGCCGGCCAGTTCGATGGCGACCTCGCGGCATGCCTCGTGAACGGCGCGATACCCCGAGTGTCCGAGCCGGATGAGGTTGTAATACTGCGCGACGATCTGGCTCGCGGGACGCGAGAAGTTGATGGCCAGCGTGGGCATGGAGCCGCCCAGGTAATCGACTTTGAAAATCAGGTCCTCGTCCAGATCGGCTGCCTCGCGCCACACGATCCAGCCCACGCCGGGATAGACCAGGCCGTACTTGTGCCCTGAAGTGTTGATGGATTTGACGCGCGGCAGCCGGAAGTCCCAGACCAGTTCGGGCTGGAGAAACGGCGCGACGAATCCGCCGCTTGCGCCATCGACATGAATGGGAATATCGAGCCCGGTTCGTCGCCTGCAAGCGGTCGAGCGCCGCGGCCAGCGCCACCACGTCTTCGTAGTGGCCGGTAAAGGTTGCTGCCCAGCACGGAGACGACGCCGATGGTGTTCTCGTCGCAGGCGGCCGCGGCGCGCTCCGGGTCGGTGATCGACCTCCGTCGCCTTCGAGCGGCAACTTCGCGCGCCTCCACGTCCCAATAGCGGCAGAACTTGTGCCAGCAGACCTGGGTGTTGGTTCCCATCACCAGGTTGGGCCGGACGCCGTTCCGCTCGGGGTCCTTGCCCGCGGCGCGCATGCGCCTGCGCCAGCGCCATTTCAGCGCCAGGCCGCCCAGCATGCAGGCCTCGCTTGATCCAATGGTCGAAGTCCCGATAGTTTCCGTCCGCATCGGGCGCGTTCCACAGCTCGGCCAGCATGTGCACGCAACGCATCTCAAGCTCGGCGGTCTGCGGATACTCATCCTTGTCGATCATGTTCTTGTCGAAGGTCTCGGCCATCAGCTTGTGCGCCTCGGGCTCCATCCAGGTGCTGCAGAAGGTGGCCAGGTTGAAGCGCGAACTGCCGTCGAGAATCAGCTCGTCGTGGATGAGGTTGTAGGCGGTGGAAGGAGCCATGCCGTCCGCGGGGAATGGAGTGGCGCGGCGTTGGCCCCAGCAGCGATTGGCGCGCGTACATGGGGCGGACCTTGTCGGCATCGTGGTGTTTTCGGATCGGAGGCGGTACTGGCGGGTTCGGCACGCTCATGCAATTACCTCTGGGGATGAACTATGGTAGCTGGGCTACGAAGGAACCGCGCGTCAATCGTATCCGAAATGTACTGGGCTGCATGTTAACCGGCAAACTGTTGCCAGAATTCCAATTCGTCTGAATGGAACTTGACATCGATTCGTTTATAAACGATAATATGCACAGTGTACGAGATTCGCCACTACCTAGCGCAGACCGGCAAAGATCTATTTATGGAGTGGCGTCGCAAGATTCGGGACACAAGAGCAAGCAATTGCAATTGATCGCAGAATCAACCGGATCGAGCTAGGCAACTTCGGCGATCACAAGTTTTGCCGCGATGGAGTTTGGGAGCTTCGTATCGACGTCGGGCCCGCCTATCGAGTTTATTACGCCGTCTCCGGCGCTCAGGTGGTTTTGCTGCTTTGCGGAGGCGATAAAGGAACCCAGGATGCCGACATCGATCGTGCCTGTGAATACTGGGCGGACTGGCAGAAGAGGAGTTAGCGATGAGAGACAGAACCCACGACGAGGCTATGGCAGAGTTGCTAAAGGAAGACCCTGCCTACGCGCTCGAATTGCTCAACAGCATTCTCGAAGACGGCGAACAGGGCGAGCTTCTCATCGTGTTGCGCCAGATGACGAAAGCCTTTGGCGGAGTGCAGGACGTGGCGAAGAAGGCCAACCTGAATCCAACCCAGCTCTACCGCACGCTCTCCGAGCAGGGGAATCCGGAGCTACGCAGCCTCTCCGCCATTTTGAAAGCAATGGGGCTGCGGCTGGCGGTGGAAAAGGTGCGGGCGGCTTAGATCTCTCTCCGGGCCGACGGTGCTCTGCGCCCAATCAAATTAGAACCTCAGAAAGGACCAGTCTGGTGGAAAACGAAAGTGGGTTTGCAACCGTCCAACCGCTCACTACACCTCAGATCAAGGGGCGGAAATACGAGCGGGATATCGATGTACTCCTCGCGGAGGAGTTCGCCGTCTTTCCAGAATTTGCCCTCTGGTTTTTGCAGCAGACTCAAAAATTCAAAGATGCTCAGGCCCATGTAACATGGGTTTTCATTTCAATGAGCGATAGCCTCGGCGAGTCGGATCTTGTAGTCGGATTTCAGCGGAGCGACGGCACGAGTTTCGCCCTCTTTATAGAGGACAAGGTCGATGCACCGCTGCAACCGAATCAGCTAGGGCGCTACCGGCAGAGGGCGCAACATGGAGTTGAACAGGGTCAATATACCGAATTCGAGGTTGTTCTTTGCGCACCGAACATCTATCTAAGTGCCCATCACAACGATGTCGAGGTCTTTGATTCGTCTTTCTCGTACGAAGCGATCGGTGCGTTTCTTCGATCCTACGACCCGCACGATTCCCGCCTGGCTTACCGTGCCGACTTCATTGAGAGTGCCATCCCGTCCAGTGTGAGCGCGTGGGAGAGAACTGACGATGAGGTCACAAATCGGTTTTGGGACGCGGCCTACGAGATCGCCCACAGCGAGTTTCAGGAACTTGGGATGAAGCCCTTGAAGGTGACCAAGAACTCGACCTGGATAAACTTCCGCACATGGGACATGCCAACCATGCCGCAGCGGATTTACATTTCCTTCAAGGGCGACAAAGGCTACATGGACCTTACCTTCACCAA
This sequence comes from uncultured Acidobacteriota bacterium, assembly GCA_963713675.1. GTDB lineage: Bacteria > Acidobacteriota > Terriglobia > Terriglobales > Acidobacteriaceae > Telmatobacter. The sequence continues at coordinate 392,663 of CAVQMV010000029.1, read as the reverse complement.
CACCCTTGACTACCTCATAACGCCCCGACTCAAGCCCGTTCTGGAGGAAGGCATGGATATCGTACAGACGGGCAATTCAGCTGCAATTCGACTCTGCGTCGACGGATTCAAGGTCGAAGAGCCTAGCGACATCGTTCTTGGTAAGGTCCGAGCTGCCTTTGCGGCGTGCGTTCGGCTCCTCGCGTTCTACCGCGGGCATCGCGATCTTTTGCTAGGCGCGACGGCTGAAGCCTGCTTGATCAGCTCTATCCCCGGTCCAGCCGAGAACTGACAGCTAAAAGCTAGGAGCTAGAAGCTGTCCTTTTCAGCCCCAGTTCCTTCATGGCAATCTGCAAATCGGCCCATGCTTCTTTTTTCTGCCGCGGGTCGCGCAACAAAAACGCCGGGTGATAAGTAACGATGAGGCTCATGCCGCGAAACGCGTGGACGCGGCCACGCAAGCCGGCCAACGGCTGGCGCTGGCCCAGCAGATAGGTGGCCGCGGTAGCGCCGAGCGCGACCAGCACCTGGGGACGCACCACGTCGATTTGCCGAAAGAGAAACGGCGTGCAGGTGTTCGCTTCCTCCGGCTCGGGTGTGCGATTGCCCGGCGGACGGCATTTGACGACATTGGCAATGTAGACCTCCTCGCGCTTGAGGCCCATCGCGGCAATCATGTTGTTGAGCAGTTGCCCGGCGCGGCCCACAAAGGGCAGCCCCTGCGCGTCCTCGTCGGCGCCGGGCCCCTCGCCCACAAACATCAGGCGCGCGGTGGGCGAGCCATCCGCAAACACGATCTTGTTGCGGCCCTTGTGCAGAGCGCAGCGCGTGCAATCGCCGATCTCGTCGCGAATCATCTGCAATGCGGCGGCGCGATCTTCTGCGGGAACAACTGCGCCAATTTCCGGTGCGTGAGATATCTTGCGGGATTTGATATTCGGATCCTCTGCGGAGAAGTTGGTGGGCACGGATGACGTTGAGGGTTGAGTCCGGGTTGGCGGCGTCGGTTCGTGGTCTCCCGCCGTTTCCGCGATCGCTTGCGCGCCTTGCGGAAAGGATGGGGCACGGGATGCTTCTTCGGGAACTGACTTCCCTTCCCACGCCGTCTCATCCACGGGACGGCGGTAAAAATCCGTCAGGCCCAGGTCGCGATAGAAGCGCAACCGCTCGGCAAGCGCTTCGTGCGTGGCGGGATCGAGAGGGCGCGGCATGGACTTATTCGGCAATCCTTACTCCCACTCGGCGGTTCTTACTCTATGACGAGGAGGCGGTGCTCCGAGCCCACGGGAATGCTCTCGCTCAACACGCGGTCCTGCGCAGTTTGCGTGTCGATTTGTGCATCCTGATGCTCATCGTTCTCGACGACCACGGATCGAGGGCGGCGGAGGGTGAGAATCTCGTCAAGAATGCGGTCGGCGAGCTGGCGCTTGGGCATCTGGGGCAACTCGAGGGACGTGGTGCGGGTCAGGAAGGTGGCCGCGTTGGTGTCGGCGTCAATGCCCACGCCCTCGCCGTTTACATCGTTGGCCACAATGGCGTCGGCGCCCTTGGCAAGAAGTTTAGCGCGGCCGTTTTCCGTGCGGTTCTCCGTTTCGGCGGCAAAACCGACGATGAGCTGCCCCGGTCGGCGACGGCGCACCACCTCGGCCAGAATGTCTTCTGTGGGTGCAAGCTCCACGGTCATCGGTCCGGTGCGCTTGAGCTTCTGCGCGGAGACGGCGACGGGCCGGTAGTCGGCCACGGCCGCAGCCTTGATGACGAGCGTGGCCTCAATCATGCGCTCGAGCACCGCGTTGCGCATCTCGTCGGCGGTGGTGATCCTGACCAGTTCGCAATGCGGCGGCGCGTGCAGAGCCGACGGACCACTGATGAGAATCACTTTGGCGCCGCGGCTGCGCGCCGCTTCGGCCAGCGCGAAACCCATCTTGCCGCTGGAACGATTGCCGATGAAGCGCACCGGATCGAGCGCCTCGCGCGTGCCGCCCGCGGTAACCAGCACCACTTCACCACGCAGATCGTGACGGCGGCCGAGAGTTTTCAGCACCGCTTCGGCAATCGCTTCCGGCTCTGCAATGCGCCCTGTGCCCACCATGCCGCAAGCCAGGTCGCCCGTTCCCGGATCGACGATGCCGACGCCGCGCTGGCGCAGGATCTCAAGATTGGCTTGCGTGGCCGGATGGTTCCACATGTTCACGTTCATGGCCGGCGCCACCAGCACCGGCGCGGTGGTAGCAAGATACATGGTTGAAAGAAAATCGTCGGCCAGGCCGTGCGCAAACTTGGCCAGGATATTGGCAGTGGCGGGAGCCACAACAAGCGCGTCGGCCCATTGCGCTTCGGCAATGTGATCGATGCCGTTCTGCTCGGCGGCATCGTCCGCGCCCCAGTCCTCCCAGAGGCTGGTAATGACTTTGTACCCGGTGAGCGCGGCGAAGGTGAGCGGCTGGATGAATTTCTGCGCCGAAGCGGTCATCACGACATGCACTTCAACCGACTGGCGCTGTAGGGCGCGCACCAACTCAGCCGCTTTGTACGCGGCGATACCTCCGGAGACGCCCACGGTGACTCTCATGATGTCGATTGTAGATCAGGGGACAGTTCATCGTTCGCAGTTCTCGCCCCTGTACTGTAAGCCGCCGCAAACTGCGAACTAAGAACTGTCAGCTCAGCAGAATGGGGATGGCGGGACCTTCCACGAGCGGCTTGACGACTTCGACCTCGGTCTTGACGTAGGCGATCTTCCCGGCGTTGATCTCGTCCTGCGCAATGCGGCAAGCTTTGTTCGAGTGCGTGGGGACAAGCGCCTTCGAACCGTTCTGCAACTGCCGCGCACGGCGAGCCGCGACCAAAACCTTGCGATAATTCGAATCGAAACTGGTCTCAATCGTCATCGGAATCATCTCCAAAAAGAAATCCCTGCTGGCCGGAAGAGCCATCGATACCGAAGGCTTCCAGCACAGGTTTGAGCCGTTCCTGCGAGTTCGATTGCAGGCAGGCCGCGGCTACCTCCAAGGTACGGCGGGAGCGAAACGCGATGGGCTCACCATTGCGATAGAAACGTTCAGCCTGCACAATGGCCTCGAGTTGCGCTACCGCCCGGTCCAGAATGTCATTGATGAGAATATAGCCGTAGTCGCGATATTTCTCAATCTCCCGGCTGGCCTCGCCCAGGCGCCGGTAAAGTTCGCCCTCGTTCATGACGCCTTCAGCACGGCTGCGATTGCGCAGGCGCGTACGCAGAACCTTGGGATTGGGCGGAAGCACAAAGATACCCACTGCCTCCGGCATTTTGGCGCGGACCAGCGCTGCGCCCTGCACGTCGATGTCGAGCATCAGGTCGTGGCCGGCGGTAATCGACTCATCGAGCGACTGGCGTGACGTGCCATACAGGTTGCCGAAGACCTCTGCGTGCTCCAGAAACATCCCCGCATCCACCATGCGCTCAAACTCCTCGCGCGTGGTGAAGTGATACTCGCGACCATCCGCCTCCGATCCACGCGGCGCGCGCGTGGTCCACGATACCGCGAAGTCCACGCCGCTTACCTGCTTGCGCAGTTCGCTCACCAGCGTGCTTTTGCCGGAGCCCGATGGCGCCGAAATGATGAAAAGAATGCCTGCCAAAGTAGTTCGGTACCTTTCTGCTTAGTGACTAGTGTGAGTGCGAGTGTGTGGAGGCATCCGAGAGTTCCTCATTCTTAGCGCCCAGCGCTTGAATAACTCCGAAGAGCATCCTGCCTATCTCATCGCATGTAGATTCGGCTTCGTGAAGCTGGTCAACATCTCCGAATCCCAATTCTCTGGCAATTGTCAGCTGCGTCTGCAATTCAAAACTTGACCCTCTGGCAACGCCAAAATATTGCCTGTACTCCTGAGTGTTCAGCCGTCCCGCGCCCTCGGCAATATTGCTTGGTATTGACACCGCCGCACGGCGCATCTGGTCCGAGAGCCCGTAGGTCTCTTCGCGAGGAAACTGTTTTGATAGCCGGTAAACAAGAACCGACAATTGAATCCCCTTTTGCCAGACCAACAGCTCACGAAAAGACTTTGCCATCTCACTCACTGCCTTTCACACTCGCACTCGCACTCACACTGTCTTACTCCACATTCTGAATCTGTTCGCGGGCTTTTTCGATTTCTGCTTTCATGGCCAGCCCAAGTTCGGTAATGCGCATTCCCTTTCCGCTGACGCCTCCGGTCTTTGAGAGCAAGGTGTTAGCCTCACGGTTCATCTCCTGCAACAGGAAGTCGAGTTTCTTGCCGGTTTCGCCGCCGGTGCTGAGCAATTCGCGAAAATGCTCGATGTGCATGGCCATGCGCGCCAGTTCTTCGCTGATGTCGCTGCGCTCCACAAGGACGGCCACTTCTTCAAGCACTCTCTGCTGGTTGAACTCCGGTCCCACGGCCGCGGAAATCCGCTGCTTCAGACGCTCCTGGTAGCGCTCTTCGATCTCCGGGCGCAGTTCCGCGACGCTTTTGGTGGCCGCAGCAAGCCGGTCCAGCGTGCCGCGCAAAATCGCTGCGAGGGCTTCGCCTTCGCGGGCGCGCATGGCTTGCAACTGCGCGATCAGCGGAACCGCGTTCTCCAGAACGCTTGAGGCAAGCGCGGCCAGATCATCGTCCTTGCGTTCCTCGCCTTGCAATGCGCCGGGCAGTCGCAGAGCTACATTCAGATCGGGCTCGCCCGCGAGCCCATGCTCACGCCGCGCCGCATCGAAGGCGGTGAGATAACCCGCAATCAGCTCACGATTAAATCCAGACTTGGCCTGGGCATTGCGCTCCACCGAGAGAATCAAATCGACGTGACCGCGGATGAGGTTCTCCTTCAACACCCGGCGCAACTCCACCTCCAGCGCGTCAAGGCCGGACGGAAGCCGGAATTGCAGATCGAGAAAGCGATGATTCACGCTCTTGACGGTGAGCGAATAGCTGAGCTGATCGTCGCCGCCAGTAGGCACGCGAACCTGCACGCGCGCAAATCCGGTCATGGAAGAAATGGCCATGCTTATTCCTGCTCCTCCGGTACGAGCGCCGGCGCGGCCTCGTGCGACCAGCCATTGCCGAACTGGTTGTCGGGCATATCAGTGAATTGAAGTTGATAAAGCCTTTGATAGGTCGGCGACGTGGTGAGCAGCTCATCGTGCGATCCGACCGCGGTAATGCGGCCTTCTTCGAGCACGGCAATCCGGTTGGCGCGGCGGATGGTGGAGAGCCGGTGCGCGATTACCACCACGGTGCGGCTCTGCATCAGGTTGGCCAGCGCCGCCTGCACCAGCGACTCGCTCTCCGAGTCCAGCGCCGAAGTGGCTTCGTCGAGGATGAGGATGGGCGCGTCCTTGAGGATGGCGCGGGCGATGGCGATGCGTTGCTTCTCGCCCCCCGAAAGGCGGAATCCCTTTTCGCCAATGAGGGTCGCGTAGCCCTGTGGCATGCGCAAAATAAAATCATGCGCCAGGGCGTTCTGTGCCGCCTGCTCCACCAGAGAAGCTTTCGTGTCCGGCTTACCGTAGGCGATGTTGTTGTGCACGGTGTCGTTGAAAAGGATGGTCTCCTGCGTGACTTGCGCCACTTGGCGCCGCAGCGAAGACAGGGTCACATCGCGCACGTCGTGGCCGTCGATGAGAATCCGCCCGGAGGTGACGTCGAAGAAACGCGGAATCAAGTTGACAAGCGTGGACTTGCCTGCACCGCTGGGCCCCACCACGGCGAGCACTTCGCCTGCGTTCACTTCAAGATCGACGTTATGAAGAATCTGATGCTCGCCCTCTTCGGTTGAGTAAGAGAATCCAACATTCTCAAACTTGATGGACTGGCGGAAGCGCGTGATGGTAGGGGCATGGGGACGCTCGACGACATCGTCCTTCCCGTCGAAATACCCGAAGATGGAAGCCGATGCGCCCATTGCCTGCTGGAAGCTGTTGTAGAAGAGCGCAAACTTGCGCACCGGATCGTACAGCTTGAAGAGCAGAAGGATGAACGAGGCGAACAGGCCTAGCGACATGTTGCCGTGCTTGATTTCATTGCGGCCGATTAGAAGGAACATGGCGATCGCCACTGCGCCGATGAAATCCATAAGCGGAGAACTGATCGACTGGACCCGCACGCTGCGCAGGTTGGCGCGAAACAGCCTCTTGGCTGCATTCTTGAAGCGCAGAATCTCCCACAGCTCGGTATTGAATGCCTTCACGATGCGGTGGCCGGTGACGGTTTCGTGCAAGATGTTCTGAATCTCGGCCAGCTTGTCCTGGCCGGTGCGCGTGCGGGTGCGGACTTCCCTGCCAATCTTGCGTGAAGACGTGATGACCACGGGAATGAACAGCACGAGCGCCCAACTGAGATATCCGCCAATTCCGATCACAATGATGATGCCGATAAGGAACGTGAAGAACTGCTGGAGAAAGTCGCCCAGCACCGAACTCAACGAGGTCTGCACTCGATCCACGTCGTTGATGAGCGTGGAGAGGATGGTGCCGGTGGGGTTCCGATTGAAGAAACGCGTCGAGCGCCGCATGACGGTTTCATAGAGGTGATTGCGAAGGTCGGTGATGGTGCCGAATGCGGCGTAATTGACCAGGTAGGTGCTCAGGTAATCGCACAGGCCCTTGGCCAGGGTGGAGAGAATCAGCGCGTAAGCCACCACATTCCAGGCGTTGTGGATGAAATGCGGCGCCAGAATCCTCAGGTCGAAATGCCAGGGTTTATTGCGGAGGCCCAGGATGATGGGGCCTTCGGGCGCATCGGGCCTTAAAACCTGGTCAAAGATGGGCTGCAACAGAAGGACGCGGAACGCTTCAAGCAGGCCCACCAGGGCCGACAGCACGACCCCGGGCAGCCATTCAAGCGTATAGGGCAGCCCATAGCGCAACAGGCGCAGGAAGTTCTTCATGCCGGAGGGTCCGCCTGGCGCAGGTCGTTGCGCTGTGGGGGCCCGAAATTGCGCTCAAAATGGATGCGAAAGTCCATCCCCGTATTGTATCCGGGCTGACCCGGAAGATGGCCCGGAACACGGTCTCTCGGGTGGGCGGCGGGTTAGTTCGAACCTGTCGTGAAAGGGCACGACTTCAGTCGTGCCGTAAAGGCGCAAGAAATGAGTGGGGCTTCAGCCCCTGAGGGATGATTCTTTTTCAAACTGACCTGCTACCCTCCGGCGGGATCGGCCGCGCACGTTGCTATGATGGCGATGTGATCCGTACCGCAAATCTGGCCCTGCGCACAGTCTTTCTCGACCGCGACGGCATTCTGAACGAGAAGATGCCGGAGCATCGCTACGTGACGCGCTGGGAGGAGTTTCGCGTGCTGCCCGGCGTGCCGGAAGCTCTGCGGCGGTTGAATGAGGCGGGTTTGCGCGTGGTGGTGGTATCGAATCAGCGCGGCATCGCGAAGGGGCTGTACACGGCGGCGGATCTGGAGGCGATGCACGCAAAATTTCAGAGCCTGCTCGCACTCGAGGGCGCGCACATCGATGCGTTTTTTATTTGTCCGCACGAAACGGACGAATGCAATTGCCGCAAACCGTTGCCGGGACTCTTCGAGCAGGCGATTGCGCGGTTCCCTGAGATCACGGCCGCAACCAGCGTGATGATTGGCGACGCGCCCACCGACATCGAGTTTGGCCGCCGGCTGGGAATGAAGACGATCTTTGTCGAAGGCGATGAGGAACGTCGCAAACCGGGCGGTGACGAAGCCGCGAAGCTGGCGGATCTGCGCTTTGCTTCCCTGCCTGAGGCTGTGGATGCGCTGCTATCAGCAAGCCAAAGCTAAATCTGGTCATCCTGAGCGAGTCGCCGAAGCGACGAGTCGAAGGACCTGCATTTGCTCTCCGCTCGCTCAATCCAACACAGGCGGCCGCACCGATCAGAATTTCTTCAAATCCACAACCGCTTTGAGAATGGTTTCGGGCTGCGGCAGTATCGCGTCTTCGAGCTTGGGCTGGTAGGCCACAAAAGTGTCCTTGGAGCCGATGCGCCGCACCGGCGCGTCGAGATCGTCGAAGAGTTCGTCGGCGATGCGCGCCGCAATCTCAGCGCCGTAACCCCAGCTCAGCATGTCCTCGTGCGCCACGATCACGCGGCTGGTCTTGCGCACCGAAGTGGCAATCGCCTCCCAGTCGTAGGGACTAAGCGTGCGCAGATCGAGAATCTCCACGTCGATGCCGTGCAGGCGCTCGGCCTGCTGCGCGGCCTGGAGCGCGCGCGGCACCAGTGCGCCGTACGTGACGAGAGTGATGTGCGATCCGGGCCGAACGATTTTCGCCTTGCCAAAGGGAATGGCAAAATCCGGTCCCGGGTAGGCGGCGCGGCCATAGGTTTCGCGGTAGAGCCGCTTGTGCTCGAGAAACAGCACCGGGTCATCGCAGCGAATGGCGGTGCGCAAAAGTCCGTTGGCGTCGAGGGCATTCGAGGGAAACACCACGCGCAGCCCCGGAGTGTGGGTGAAGATGCTTTCGCCGGATTGGGAGTGGTAAATGGAGCCGCCGGTGAGGTAGCCGCCGATAGGAACGCGAATCACCGCGGGAGCGCTCCAGGTTCCATTCGAGCGCCAGCGCAACAAGGACAACTCGTTGCGAATCTGGTGCATGGCAGGCCAAATGTAATCAAAGAATTGAATTTCTACCACGGGCTTCATGCCGCGCAATGCGTAGCCCACAGCCCGGCCCACAATGTTCGCTTCGGCCAGCGGCGAGTTGAACACGCGCTCACAACCAAACTCGGTTTGCAGGCCGGCGGTCAGCTTGAAGACGCCGCCTTTGCCCTTCACCTCGCTCAGCGCTTCCTTGCGGCTGGCGTCGGCCACATCTTCGCCATAGATCACGATGCGCTCGTCGCGGCGCATCTCGTCGCGCAAGCAACTGTTGATCAGGTCGGCCATGGTATGCGCCACGGCCTTTTGCCCAATCTCTTCTTCGATGTGCTCCGGCTGCTCAGTGGCAAATGCGGCACGCGTGGGATCGAGATCCTCAGAGTAGACGTGCTCGGTAATGCTCTCGAGCTCCGGCAATGGCGATTGCAGCGCGCGTTCGGCAGCCTCCGCGGCTTCGCGGTCAAGGCCGCGCTCCAGCTCATCTAACGCGGCGGCCGTGAGAATGCCGTCGGCAATCAGCCGCGTGCGCATTCTGGCAATGGGATCGCAGAGTGCGTCAGCCGCGCGCTCGGCAGCAGAGCGGTAATTCTTGTCATCGTCAGACAGCGAGTGGGAGTAGAGCCGCACGCAATGGCCGTGCACCAGCGCCGGGCCCCGGCCCGCGCGGCAATGCGCCGCCGCCTGCCCGAATGCGCGCATGCTGGCCACGGGATCGTTGCCGTCGATCTCCGCAAAAAAGAAGTTGGGGAAATTGGCGACCAGCCGCGAAATGTTTCCGCCCGGCGTGTTCACTTCAACGGGAACGCTGATGGCGTAGCCGTTATCTTCCACCATGAAAATCACGGGCAGTTTCTGATTTGACGCCGTGTTCAACGCTTCCCAAAACTCGCCCTGCGAAGTTGAGCCCTCGCCTATTGTGGCCAGCACCACTTCGTCGCCGTGGAACTCAACGTCGTGAAACTCGCGATAGTCACCGGGAGCTTTGATGGCGGACTCAGGATGGCGGCTGAAATAGCGGCCGGCCTCGGCGCAGCCTACGGCATGGAGCAACTGGGTCGCCGTGGAGGAGGATGTGCTGACAATGTGCAGGGGGCGGCTGCTCCAGTGGGTGGGCATCTGACGCCCGCCGCTGGCCGGGTCGTCTGCCGCGCCCACAGCCTGCAACAACATGTCGTAAGGGCTCACGCCCAATGTCAGGCAAAGCGCGCGATCGCGATAGTAGGGGAAAAACCAGTCGTAGCCGGGCTTGAGAGCCAAGGCCGCGCCCACTTGCAGGGCTTCATGGCCTGCTGCCGAAATCTGGAAGAAGATTTTTTGCTGGCGCTTGAGGAGAATTTCCCGGTCGTCCACCGCGCGAGACAGAAACATCAGGCGGTAGATTTCGATCAACTGCGGTGCGGTGGGCTCATCCGAAGCGGGAGGTGATCCCGCCGCGCGAGCCCTGGAAATAGCCACTTCCATTCCGGTCGACCCCCAGGAACGTTTTTCCAGATACTGCCCACTTCGATTGTACCAACGTGCCAGAACTCTTTATTCAATGATTGGGATAAAGAATGGGCAGAGGCGGCGGCAAGAAACTTGGAACCTGGCCGGTTTCATCGGTCATTCTCTGCCGCACACTGCGTGCCAGTTTCTCAATGTCAGCAATCTTGTGTAGTTCGTCATCAGTCAATGTGCCCGTATTTGCCTTGGCGACTTCTTCATTCAGTTCTTTGGCAAGCTTCAACAGCTTGTCGGCGTCGGCCACCATTTGCTTCTGGCGCTGGACATTTAGTGCACGTATCCGCCTCTCGGCCATCATGGGGTCCTGGTCATCCTCGGACAGCGGGCTGAGATCCTGGTGCGGTGAGTAGCTGGGATGGCCCTGGCCTCCGCCGCTGGATCCTCCTCCCCCGTTCGACTGCGCGCGCCCCGCCGATCCGCTCACGAGTGCGCACACCAGCGCCAGCAGAATCGCACCTCCCAGGCCCGTGCGAACGCCCAAACGGGCGAAGTGCCATCCGGCATTCTCAAATACGCGCCGTGATTCATGCATGGTGAACCGTCCTGGCAGCATGTTGCAGTTCTTTCCTCATTCCTACGGACTTCCAGTTCTTACCTTGTGGGCCAACTGCTCAATCTCACCGGCCTTGCGGACGACGCCCACGGAAAGCACGTCCTTGGTGGACTTGTCGACCTCCGACTTCAAATCCGTGGCCATCTTGAGCAGGTCGGCACAATCGCTCGCAATCTGCTCTTTGCGGGCATCTTCTGCATTCCCGGTAGGTGATAGTTCCTGCTGGCCGGCCGCGGGGGCCGACGTCGCGGGAGTTGGTGCGCTGGCAACTTTTTGAGGAGGCGCGGTGGCTGAAGCCGGCGCCGATTGCGCATGAGCGCGGAGCAAACCTGCACCCGCCGCAACGACAAGCGCGACACAACATGCCAGCGGACCGAGTAGCCCGCCGCTGCATCGAAGACAGTGATGGGGTCTCTCTCGGCCAGCGCAACGCACGCTTTCGATTGACCTCAGCATGGGACAAAAAAGTGCCGGAGGAACGGATGCGAGCTTCCGGGCATTCCTGCGCACAGTCTAGTCTAGAAGGATGAGTTTTGGCATGTTTCTTTGTCCTGCAAATGTAACTTTTCTACTGTCAATGCGATGGGGCGTGTTCCAGGAAGGACGGTTCCTGGGCAAAGTGCTGGACGAATGGATTGCGGACAGCCAGGAGTTCCTCCACACCAAGCTGCCCAAACTGCTTGTCATTTTCATTATCGCCCTTGTAATCAATCGTTTGATGGGCCTGGTCACCGCCCATATGACGCGCTTGGCAGAGCGCAGCGCGGCTGGTCCGGGACGCATGGCCGAGATGAAGACCATGGCCGGAGTGATCCGAGCCACGGGCTTGGCCATTGTCGGCGTGATTGCGGGCTTCATGGCCCTCGATACCATCGGCTTCAACCTTGCCCCGTTGCTGGCATCGGCGGGCATCGCGGGCATTGCCATCGGCTTGGCCGCCCAGACCATCGTGAAAGACATGCTGAACGGATTTCTGATCCTTGTGGAGGGCCAGTTCAGTGTGGGCGATACCGTGCGCGTGGCAGGAGTCACCGGCGTGGTGGAAGCGCTGACGCTGCGGACAACCGCCGTACGCGATGGTGACGGAACGCTCTACATGATCCCGAATTCGCAGATCACCACAGCGGCCAATCTGAGCGCGGGTTTCGCCATGGCCACTGTGAATGTGAGCGTGGATTATTCGGCCAATCCTGATGCAGTGACAAAGCTGTTGCAGCAGATCGCGATCGACGTACGCAACAGTGAATCATTCCGCGCCGTGATTCTCGGCGATCCGCAGGTTCTGGGCCTCGACAGCGTCAAAGGATCGCAGATGATCTTTCCCGTCGTCTTCAAGGCGCGCGCCAATCAACAATACGGTGCGTTGCGCGAGTTTGAGCGGCGCGTCCGGCTGGCTCTCGAAGAGAATCATCTGCTGCCGGGCGATCCGAACCGGGTGTTCCAGTTCCGGGGCGATGCGGACGCGCCGGTCACGCCTCGGCAGCGCGAAGAGACGTCGGCGCCGGCACGCGATCCGACCACAATCAAGCCTCACGAAAGCAACCCATTCAGCGGCGACTGAGCCGTTTCCAGAACAGGCTGCCTCAATCCTGTTTTGATAGAGCGCAACCTCGCAACTGGTGAAGAATTCCGTGGTAGAGCACGAAGTGTCAGGGCACGACCTCACGGCTGGCGGAAAAATTCCGTTGTAGAGCACGAAGTGTCAGGGCACGACTTCAGTCGTGCTGAAATGGGCAGGAAAATTGAGGGGTTTTAACCCCTGAGGGATCCGGGCTGGCCAAGCGGACCATTTATGGACCACGCTTTAGGATTCCGCTTCCAGCGCCTTCAGCAGCGCATCGTCGTCGGTAATCGGCGGCAGGCAGGCACGCCCGCGGCAGACCATAGCCCACGCGGATGCACCGCTGGGCGGTGGAACCTGGAGCAATGTCTCGGCCAGCGCTTCAGGAACTTCGCCGGAGACAAGCCGCGCAGGATCGATGCGCATGACAGTTTTGTTGACGGCGAAGCGCGCCACAGCCAATGCCTCAAGACGCGCCGCTTCCGGCCCTGAGCCCACGATGACCACCTGCACCGGATCGAGCAGAAGCCGCTCGGCCGCCAGGCCATAGCTGCCCGCGTAGAGGCCGAAGTGCTCCACGACGCCGGCAAAACAGGCCAGCGTATCTTCGGCGATGTCACGGTACTGCTTGCGCCCATTCAATGTCTCGAGGCGTAGCAAAGCCGCTGCGGCGGTGGGGTTCCCTGCCGCCGTAGGCGCATCCTGCAAGGGCTTGCGCCGTGCCGACAATGCGCCCAGCGGCAATTCGTCAGACACAGCCGCGTCAAAGAATCCACCGAATGCCGAATCGTGGAAGCGAGCAATCATAGCGTCGGCCAGCTTGACTGCGGCATGGTAATAGTTCATCGCGCCGCTCGCCATCCAAGCATCAATGCAGGCGTGGATGGTAAAGGCATAATCGTCAAGCGTGCCGGGAACTGTTTGCGCGGGCGTGGGCTGCTCCGGACCGTCGGCATATGCGATGACGTGGATGAGCGACGCCTCCCCATCCCAGGCTTCCTTCAGCAGCCGATCAAGAGTGAGCAGCGCGAACTCTTTCGCGGAATCCATGCGCAGCACGCTCGCGGTTTCGAGGTAGGCCGTGACCGCCATCGCATTCCAGCCTGTGTACAGCGTGCGGTCGATGAACGGTGTGGGGCGCAAGGCGCGCGCGGCGAGCAATTTGGCGCGGGCCGCATCACGCAGAGCGAGCAGCGTGTCAAAAGCCGCGCCCGATGCCTTCACCATCTCGCCCAGCGACTGCTTCACATGCAGAACGTTCTTGGCCGGGTTGTGATGCATTTCGCCCAGCTCGCCGATATCCCAATATTTCGCGGCGAATTCCAGCTCCGCGGGATCGAGAACGGCGCGCGCCTCTTCGAGCGTCCACGTAAAATAGTCGCCGTCGTCGTCGAGACCGACGTCAGCATCCTGCGAGGCAAAAAATCCGCCGCGTTCGCGATCGGTCATGGTCGAGTCGAGCCAGCCCACAATCTCGCGCGCGGTTTCAAGCAAGTCCTCGCGCACAAAGCTTTGGCTTTGGAAGCCGTGGACGTAGTTACGCAGAAGCTCCGTATTGTCGTAGAGCATCTTCTCGAAGTGCGGAACAATCCAGTGCTCGTCGACGCTGTAGCGATGAAAGCCCCCCGCAAGCTGATCGTAGACTCCGCCGCGCGCCATTTTTTCGAGCGTCGTGAAGAAGGCTTCGCGCGCAGGCTCATTGCCGCGGCTCATGGCCATCTCAAGCAGCAAGTCGAGCGCCGCCGGATGAGGAAACTTGGGCTGCGAACCGAAGCCTCCGTTGCGCGCATCGAACTGGCCGACGATCGATCCCGCAATTTTCTCAACCAAAGCCAGAGAAAGACCACTGCGCGCGGAAAAGCTCTCGTTCTGTTCGATGGCCGCCATCACGCTGGAGGCGGTTTCGAGCGCTTCGTCGCGGCGTTCGCGCCAAACCTGCGCCATGGCCATCAGGACGCGCCCCATGCCCGGGCCGTCCGTAGCGGTCGTCGCGCGGAATATACGTACCACCGAAGTAGGGACGGCCGTCGGGCGTAAGAAATGCGGTGAGCGGCCATCCGCCCTGTCCGCTGATGGCCGACACGGCGGCCTGGTAGCGCGCGTCCACGTCAGGGCGCTCGTCGCGATCCACTTTCACGGCGACAAACAACCTATTGATGAGCGCCGCGATCTCCGCGTCCTCGTACGATTCGCCATCCATGACATGGCACCAGTGGCACCACACCGCGCCGATATCGAGCAGGATGGGTTTGTCCTCCGCCTGCGCGCGCGCAAACGCGGCCTCGCCCCACGCATGCCAGTGCACAGGCTGGTGGCGCGCCGAGCGCAGATAAGCCGATGCTGCGTGTTCCAGTTGATTGCCGGCGATGGGGGAAGTGGCCTCAGACATGCTGTGAGAATACAGGTCGCGCTCACCGTGCGGCCAGCGCCACGCAAGATCAGTTCTTCGCGAGCTCGCTTTCAACCGCCGCAATCAGCTCGGGAGCGTCGGGCGCGGTGTTGGGTGCAAAGCGAGCAACCACCTGGCCGTCACGATTGACAATGAACTTCTCAAAGTTCCACTGAATCTCGGGCGCCGGGTTAGCGTCGATGTTGTGCTGCTTGAGCACCGCGGCAAATCCCGCCGGGTCGCCCTTAGCTGTGGGTTGCGCCGCGATCAGCGCCGCATACAGCGGATGCTTTTCCGCGCCGGTAACAGGGATTTTGCCGTACATGGGAAATTTCACGCCGTAATTCAAAGTGCAGAAGCTCTGAATCTCGTCGTTTGTGCCCGGCTCCTGGCTCTTGAAATCGTTGGCGGGAAAGCCTGCGACCACCAGCCCCTGGCCGCGCAACCGCTCGTAAAGATTCTCCAGGCCCTCGTACTGCGGCGTCAGGCCGCATTTTGACGCGACGTTAACGACCAGCAGCACTTTGCCTTTGAACTCGCCGAGAGACGCGGCTTCGCCGGTGATTTTCGAAACGGGGATGTCGTAGATAGATGAAGTCAAGGTGGAAGTCTCCTCTAACTTTCATCCTATCGCAGCGGCGGCGGACGGATGCGTTCGCCGCTGTTACTGCACCAACAATATCGATGCGCGCCAGAAGGCCGCCTTCTGCGTCGAGGGATCGATAACAGTCACCTGGCAGTCGTAGGAGCCGCGCGGCAGACTGTCGACGCCGAGATCGAAGTTCAGGCGCATGGTGCCTAACCGGCTGGTGGCGCTGGGGACGATGGATTGCGGCGGCGTCTCATACATTTTCTTGCCGCCTTGATAAAGCGTGACGAACGCGAAGAGCGGTTGCGCATCCGGTGCGGGCGGCGTCGCCGCCGCGCGGCGGTTTGTACGCCTGGAAATAGACATATATTTCGTGGCCGGTCGAGAACACGCGCGTCACGCTGGGAATCAACTTCTTTCCATCCTGAACCAGCGGATCGACGGCGTCATTCTTCGCGGTATCCTTTGCTTTCGAGGCGTTGTAGATGGCGTCGTTCAAATCCACGCGCTGGCTGCTGAGCACCACGGCGCTGATGGGAATGCGCTTCTCTTCCTTGTTCAGGTTGGGAATGACGAACGTGGTCTGGAAGGTGCCGATGCGGCCCGTCTCGTCGTCGCGCGCCAGAAACTTGATGGAGTACTTGCCGGGCAGCAGGGTAAATCCAGTGTCGTATTCCATCGGCCGCGGGCCAGCTCAGCGGCGGTCGCGTCCGACAGTTTGATGTTTACGTTGTCGCGCACATTCGCCACCGTCGTGCCGCCGACCAGGTCCTTGATCTCGCCCACGAAGTCGATGAGCGTGTGCTCTGCGCCGCCGCGCTTGGCCAGCGCCAGTTCGCGGCCGGGAATCTTGACGATGATGGGCACGAAATATTCGGCGCGGTTCAGCTGGAAGTAATCGATCTCCATCGCGATGGTGAGATCGGTGATGGGATCCTCGAGCATCAGCGCGTCTTCAAGCTGGCGCTCGCGATCCACGTCGTTGAACTTGCCGAACTCCTTGTCGGCGTAGTAGCCCTGGCGATAGTCGAGCTTGGCTTCCTGATTGTTGGCCAGCGAAATGCGGATGCGCCGGAATTTTCCGTTGGGCTCGGTGTTGGTGGTGTAGTAGCCGATGATGTAGTAGTCCGAAATCGCCTGCTGCGCCTGCACAATGCCGCGCGAGAGATCGTTGTTGTCGAGGAATGCCTTGCCGCCGGTGTCGCCGGCCAGCGCATAGAGCGTGTCCTGCGACTGCTGGAAGTTCGTCGTCACCGCCTGCGCCGACGCTCCGGTATACATGGACTGCCCGCCCGGCGAACCCTGCGTGGCATCGCCCATCGGCGCCTCGCCACCAGCCCGCGCGCATCGACCGTCCAAATGGAAACGCCGGCCCTGATCGCTTCATCGGCTGTCGCGTGCATCTGCGCCTGGTTGTCGATGCCGTTCAGCCGCAGTCCGCTGGCAAAATAGAGCAGCGACTTCTTCTCGTTCACCTGCCCCAGCATGTGCGCCGCGGTTTGCAGCGCGGCCAGTTGCCGGTCGGTGTTGAAGACGTTGAACTCGCTGTCGTCCTGCCCGAAGGCCGCGCCCGTGTCGGCGCTGCTGGCATCGTCGGTGGTGTCGGCCATACCCTGGCCCTCGCCCGACGACCATGGTTTCGAGAATGCTCAGCAGCCGGTTGCGGTCGTCGGTAAAGTCCTGCAGAATATCGACCGCGCCGCCGTCGTAGCGCATGATCGACACCATGTCCGCCGTGGTCATCTGCGTGCGCACGAATTTCTGCGCGGCATCGAGCGCGCGCATCTGGTCGGCCGGCGGCAGGGCCGTCATGTCGAAATAGAGCGCCAGCAGCCGCCGGTTCTTGTAGCGCTCGTTGTCCATGGATTCGGGAGCGATCGACTCACGCGCCAGTCGGTTGTAAATCGTCACGTTCTCTGTGGCTGAGGTCATGGGAGGCAAAGGCTTGGCGATTTCTGAAAGGTCCTGGTGCTCGCAGTACCTAATGGTCTGCGGAACGCCGTCTTCGGTCAGCACAAAGTCCTTCGCGGTGAGCCCGTGAATGAAGTTGCCCTGCTTGTCCTTGACCTCAACGGCCTCGACCACCAGTTTCGACTGCACCTTCAGCGTAAAGTTCTGCGGCTCGCCCGGAGCCTTATTCTGACCCACCTGCTGCGGACGCGACCCTGCGGCGGCCACGAGAATAAGCGCGAAGATTGCCAGATTCCGCATCATTGCCATCCAATGTAGAGCCGGTCTCCAGACCGGCTGTAGTGCGGGCGTCCTCGCCCGCACATTTACCGCGTCGGCAACTGCAAGCAACTTGCCCGCGTGAACCCGCATCATTGCCACCTCAGATACAACGTGGTTTGCAGGCTGCGCATGGCGCCGGCCGACGAGGGAAGTCCGAACTGGTCGCTGGTGACATTACTATTCCAGCCAGTAAAGGCCACGTGGTTGAAGGTGTTGGGGAATTCACACTCACGTCGAGATACCACTTGCCGTGCGGCCGGAAGGTGCGCGCCAGCGAAGTATCGAAGGTGAATTGATCCGGCCCGGTGATGGAATTTCTCCCCGCCGTTCCCCATCCGCCGACTGGCTCCGAATAAGCTGCAGCGTTCAGGTGAGCCCCCGTGCCGGAATTGCCGCCGGAATTGTAAATCGACGCGCCGGTAAGATCGGGCCGGATGATGTTGGAATCTCCCGTGCCCGGAACGATCGCAGAATAGAGCGGCGTTTCCGGCAATCCGGTGCCGAAGGTCATGTTGCCCAGCACTGTCCACTCCTTGAGCGCCCGGCCGCGCCAGCCGCCCAGCAATGTGCCGCCGCCGAGGCCCTCGCCGCTGGTGTATTGCGCCTGCAAGTTAAGAAGTTGGCGCTGATCGAAATTGGAGAGCGAGCGCTCGGCCTTCGGATCAAGCCAGTTCTGCGCAACGGCCGCCGAAGGAGTCGACAGCGATGCCGATTGGGCCGAACCACCACTGCTCGCGGTCGAATGGCCCGCGCCGCCAAGATACGCATCGTCGTCGATCGACTTCGAATAGGTGTACGTGAGCGTGGAGGCGAATCCGCTGCGCATCCTGCGCCGCAACTGCATCTGCCCTTCCTCGCGAATTGAGTTTCCATTCGACGTTTCGTAAGTAAATCCCGAAGGATAACTAGGACTGGGGTTCGTCGTGCCCAGCGGATAGCTGTTGGGCAGAATCTCCTGCGGGCCGTGCGTGCCCTTGTAGCCGCGGTAGGTCGCCGTTGCCTGCAGCGCAAAGGGCAGATCGCGCTGCACCGACAGGTACCAGGCCTGCGGTAGCCGATGCGGAAGTTGGGATCGATGGCAAAAGTGTCGGGGTGACGGATGCGCAGGGCGCGAAGCCGTTGGCCAGCGTGAGCGGGCATGCCGTGCTGTTCTGGACGCTCAGGCTGGTCGAAAGCGGATACTGCTGCGCCATACTGAGGATGATGTTCTGATACACCGAGGTGTCGGGATAGATGCCGTAGCCCGCCCTGATCACCACTGTCGAAGCCGGAATCGGCCGCCAGGTAACGCCGATGCGCGGCTCGAACATGCGCCGCTCCGGATCGGATCAGCGAAGCCGGATAATGGTCGCCGGTCTGAGGCCCCACCGGATCGCTGCCCAGCACCGGTTTCTCAGCAGTAAAATCGTTGGCGATGTCGAGATTCACCAGGCGGCCGAATAGCTCCGTGATCGGCGCGCTGTAATCCCAACGCATGCCCGAGCTGATGGTTAGGATCGGCAGCACGCGCCAGTCGTCGTTGACATAAGCGTTGTAGACCGGCTCGCGAAAATACTTGTCCGCATTGCCGAAGGCGATGGCGCTGGCGTCGGGAATGCCGATAAGAAAATCCGCAAGCGCGGACCCGCATATCTCCGGATTGGTGCATGCGCCCTGCGTCGCCGCGCCTGTAAATGTGAATGCGCCGCGCGGATTCTAGCTGGACGAATTAGTTGTACTCCTGCTTGCGGAATTCGCCGCCCGCGGTGATGTTATGTTTGCCGCGGTAGACGAGCGTCGAGACTGAAACATCGTCGTTGCGGGCGCGATTGAAGGAGCTGTTGGCGTCGCTCAGCCCGGCAGTGCCGTCGCCAAAGCCCAGCGTCGGCGGACCCCAATTGGCCGCATTCTGATCGTTGCCCGTGATGCCCGCATTGCCCGACACGTTCACGCGATTCTCAAAATTGGGCGTCACCTCGGTGCGCATACGGCCGAAGCTGAAATTGGTGTACAGGAAAACCCGCGGCTTGAGCCGGTGCGACCACTGAACATTTCCATTCATGCCCAGGTTGCCGGTTTGATCGACAAACCCAAACATGTTCACGCTATCGGAGCGCGTGCTTTGAAAAGCGAACCCTCCGTTGAACTGGTCCTTGCGCCCAAGGTTATGGTAGAACCGCGACTGCAACGAATCCTGATGCGTGTTGTTGAGCACCGCGGCCTGGTAGTTGTATTCGTTCGTCTTGGTGATGTTGGGCAGCGGATACAGCTTGAGGAGCGCGGCCGCCTGCGCGCTCACGGGAACTTGATTGCCGGGATACGCCGTGTTGGTTCCCGGCTCGTAGACAGTTACCGGCTGCCCCGCGGCATTTGTCAGTCCAGCCAGATTGCCGGTCTGCTCGGCCTGCGTAGGCACCAGGCCAGGGATCGTGACAGAGTTGCTGTTGCGCGTCCACTGGTAGGAGACAAAAAAGTTCGGACCGCGCGGCAGAATGTGGGGAATTTTGATGGGCCCCAGCAGCGTCGCCGCGCCCGTGAAATCGTTGAAGGCTGGCTTGGGAACTGTAACGCCGCTCAGCGCATAGTTCTGCGCGTTCAGCGCCGAATTGCTCTCGGTCACTTTAAAGCCACCAGTGTAGAGACCCTTGTTGCCCGAACGCGTATTGCCGAACGCGGGATTGGTAGCGTACTGCGACGTCGCCGCGTTGTTCACGCTGCCCTGCACCAGGACCCCGTCGGCACTCTGCTCGTTTTCTTCGGGTGCCTTGGGAATCTCCTGCGGGGCTGCCGGCGCGTTGCTCTGCGCGGGCTTTTTTCCGTTGGCTTGCTGCGCCTGCGGGGTCTGCTGCGATTGCTGGGTCTGCGCAGTTGCCGGCGTCGGCGTCGGCTCCGCAACAGGCTTCGCGGTCTGTGCGCTGGCCTTGATCTGATCAGGGCTCAGGAGCTTCAGCTCATACGCTGCAGCCGGCACACTCGGCGCAATCGTTACTTCCGCGTGGACAGGCGCGAAGGTTTGCATCTGAATGTCGATGGTCCACATGCCATCGGCCAGATCGTCAAACTGAAACGCGCCATCGGCATCGGAGACAGCAGTTTCTGTCTTCGTCCCCTGCGTAGCCGTGATGGTCGCGCCAGGCAGCGGCAAGCCGCCGAAGGTGACCACGCCGCGAAAGGGCGAAGCCGCAGCCGTCGCGGCGCCGACAGGCGCAGCCACAGCTTGTGGAACGGGCGCAGCAGGAGGTGCGGGATTCGTTGCCGGTGGTGCGGTCGCTCCCGCCTGGGCCACGGCACAAGGGGCCAGCAACAATCCGCATGCCGCCAGGGCCACGCCGAGAACACGGATTGATCGCCTTCGGCGCGGTGCGGCTTCGCTCATCGTCGCTTGCACTCCGTCTTGAGATTTGCCGCGCGCTGAGATTCGCCGTAAGACGACCGAGGCGCACCTGCATGCATGCTTTGCGTCAGGGGGTTGTCAACAGTAAGACGCTGCGACCCCCCATCTTGTTCGGCGCGTCACGCACTTTTTGTGCCGCCAGATCAAATCAGTTGCAATCAATTCGGCGAGGGCTTCTCCACATGGTCGATTACCATTACATCCACCTGTGCTTTTCCTGAATCCAGCTTCAGCCCAAGCTGCTCCTGAATGGCGGTGAAGAGAGGCGGGGGTGCGTCCGCGGCATCGCTCGGCGGCGGAGCCCGCATGCCCATCCCGCCAAACTGTGAATCGTCGGGTGTCCAATTCAGCTCAAAATCCCACTTCCCCGCGAGTTCTGTTTCATCCACCACAGGACGATCGAGGACCGCCGACTGGAGCAGATGCACGAAGTCTCCCATGGTCGCATTGCGCACATTCAAGTCGCCAAGCTTACGGAAAAACAGTCCGGGAAGTCCGTTGGGATCGGTGTCGTCCTTTTTCATCTTCGGACCGGTCTTGCCGGCCGTGAGCACATACGCTGCAAGCTCTTTCTTGTCGCCGTGGAACTTGAGTTGGAAGCGATCCGCAAGCAGCTTCTGCAACATCGTTCGCATCTGCTCCCGGCTAGGGGTTCCCGGAGTATCCGGCTTGGCCTCGATGTCGAATTTATCCGTGTTCATCCAATCCTGCGCGCCAACGACTTGCTTGTCCTGCACATCGTAGGCGAAGCCGATAAGAGCGGAGAGTGTTGTGTTGAATGTAGTGAATCGACCGCCGCGCCATAGAAACGCCCGGCCGGGACGATCAGGCTGGCTGGGCTTGATGGTCGCAACCTCAAACGAAGGATTAGCGTCGGCCGCCATCGGTTTGGGCGGTTCAGGGATGGCCCAGGCTGTATCAGCATTGGCGCGCGACAGAATGAGAGGCAGTGCACCAGGGCCCTGCGACCAGGTCCCGGTAATGCTTTTGCCGTCAGCCGACATCGCCCCTTCGTATTTGCCGCCAATGCCCTCAATGCCGTACTTCAGCACGCCATCTTGAAAACTGGCGGTGGTCGCCAACATGGGTTGGCCGCCCTGGTCGATGCTGTAATCCAATACCTTGAGCTCGCCTTTGTCGTTTTTCGTGATCTTGTTCACGATCCGCAGGTCGATCACTGGGTGGTCGGCAGCCGCCGCAACATGCAGTGTCCCCTGCCACGTGCCAACAATGTCCGTCGTCGCAGTTGGCATCGAAGGCGCTCCTTCCAGCCCGCGGCTCTGTGCTCCCCCTGCCGATGTCTGCCCTGCGGGTCGAGCATCGTCCTGCGCGCTCAGGCGAATCCCGCCGCCCGCAAGCAGCGAAATGATCACTACGGCTGCGAACCGCACTGGCCCACGCAATGCCTTCCCGAGTGCTTGCATTTCGACCTCTGCCTGATTTGTTTTCATTGCTGAGATACCCTCCCTTTCTCCCTCGCAGCCTGCCCAATCAATTCGGCGACGGTTTCTCCACATGGTCGATCACCATCACGTCGTCGGGCGCTTTGGTGGCGTCGATCTTCAGTCCCAGTTGTTCCTGCACCGCGGTGTAAAGGCTCGGTGGCGCATCGGCAGCGTCGCTGGGCGCGGGCAGGGTCATGCCCGCTCCCCGGAATTGCGCAAACTGCGAATCGTCCGGCATCCACTTCAACTGAAAATCGTAACGGTCCTTAAGCTCGGTCAGATCCACCATGGGCCGATCCGTGACCGACGCCTGCATCCACATGGCGAAATCGGCCATGGTCAGGTTCCTCACGATCGCGGTGACTCCCTGGGCATTGGGGCCGCGGAATCCAAACCCCGGCGGATCGGTGGGCCCAGCGGTGGTCTTGGTAAGCTTGGGGCCGCCAGGGGCAACCGTGATGGCATACACCGCAAGCTCGCGCTGCTCCTTGTGAAATTTGAGTTGGAAGCGGTCGGCCAACAAATTCTGCAGCAGGTACTGAATCTGCTTTTGACTCGGCATGCCGGGCACGTCAGGAACGCCATCGATATCGAAAAGATCGTTGCCGGCCCAATCCGGCCCAGCTACGATTTGCTTGGTATGCAAGCCGTAGCCGAGAGCGATCATGTCGTTCAAATTCGCATTCATCAGCCGGAAGTGGCGGCCATCGAATCCAATCCCCTTGCCCTGCCGGCCTGGTGGGCTCGGCTTCACCGTCACCACATCGAAGCCCGGCTTCGCGTCCGCCGCCATGGGCTTAATCGCCTCGGGAATCGGCCATTCCGTGTCCGGCGTGGCGCGCGCGAAGGTGACCGGCACTGGGGTGGGAGCCCCGCCATTAAAGCTGCCGGCAATGCTTTTTCCATCCGCGCTCATCGTACCCTGCACGGTGACCATCGGCGTCGTGAATTTCACGTCGGCGCCCTGCATGGTGACCGTGGCGAACTTGAGCGGCGGATTGCCCCGGTCGGCGTTATAGAGAGAAGCCGAATACGTTCCACTGGCATCTTTCGTCACCTTGATCACGATGCGCTGACCCTTTCCCCCATTGGGCGGAGTCAGCGTGCCTTGCCACGTGCCGGCAAGGTCCGTTGGCGAAGTTGGCGGCGGTGGTGGTCCTTCCAGCCCCCGTTCCTGAGCGCCTCGCCCCGATGTCTGTCCCGCTGGCCGCGCGTCGTCCTGTGCGATCACCCGAGTCCCGCTCACCGCAAGCAGCAAAATCATCGCTCCTGCCGCGAGACCCGCCAGCGAAGACAACGTTTTCCAGCCTGACCGCGTGTTTCTGTGCATAACTCCCGATTTCATCGCGAAAATTCCCTTTCTGCTCCCACAGGGGCAAAACCAGAGGACGCCGACTGCTGATTTTCCGGTTTCAAGAAGGATACAGCGGTAAGACGGATGTACGTCCGCATTGTTGCCAAGGTTCCGTGCTTTTTGTGTCTGGTCACCCGCGTGTTTCCGCTCCGCCGCTTCCGTGCTTTCTTGCTCCCTCGCTCCCTTGCTCCCTTGCCGGGCCCCCGGCGAGCGATCTTCGCTCGCTGGGGTGGCTCGCTCCCTGCCTTTTTCAGTTCGCCGACGGCTGCTCCACATGATCGATCACCAGTACCTCGACCGGACCTTTTTGCGGCTCGAGCCTCAGTCCGAGTTGCTTCTTCAGTGCCTCGCGAAAGGGCGCGCCGAAAGAGCCCACATCGCCCGGTTGGCCCATGTCTTCGGGCGGCGTCCATTCGATCGAGAAGTCGAATCCGCCTGTAAGCCCGGTCTCGTCGATGAGCGGCCGCTCGAGCGTAGCCAGCCCAGTCTGAAAGGGCATCGATTCGGCCAGCATCTTCATCGTCACATTGCGCCCGCCAAAACGATGCGTTCCCTGCGCGCTCGCCGGCAAACGCGCCATCATGCCGCACGGAATGGGCAGCGCTGCATTCGGTGTCGCGGTATGCGTTCCTTGCGCTCCTCCACTTCCGTTGCTGTCAGAGCTCTCAGGAAGCGCCGTCGTCGCGCAATCGTCGCTCGCCGGATGCGGCTTGAGTTGCGGCCCCGGCATCCCCGGCGTCGCCAGCACCAGGCCAAACACGGGAACCTCGCGCGCCTCCCAGTGCACCGCCAGCTTGAAGCGCTCGGCCAGCAGGCTTTGCATCATCAACCGCATCTGATCTTTTGTCGCGGGCTCCGACGTGCGCGCTTCAATGTCGTAGCGATCGTTGCGCACCCAATCGGGCACGTGCAGTTCCAGCCCGGCCCAGTAATCCATTCGCAGCGCCAGCTCCTCGGTGCCGCTCAGCTTGTACGCAAAGGTGATGTAACGCAGCAGCGGCAGGCTGCTCGAGGAAAACAGTGTCCCGTTCGGAGCCAGCACATCTTTCTCGCTCACCGTGAACCACGCATTCCCATTGTCGAGCGAAAAATTGCTGTGCGACGGCGCGCCCGTCTTGTCTTCCCGCACAGACGCAACATCGAACTCCTGCGTGCCGCCAGCAGCTTTCTGCCAATCCGGAACTGCGCCTTGCGCATGCAGCAGCGCGTTCGAGCCCGGCGCAATCGCCAGCACGATCGCGAGAATCGCCGCGCCCTGCGCGAATCTCCTGCGGCACTTCACGCGATCCACGATCACAGACGACCTCGCATTGCGGCGCAGCGTAACGCCAGGGGATAAGGCCACGGAAGCTTATCCAACTTAGACACCCCTGATCGAAGTTTTGTTCCCGAGATCTTAATTTCCCTTAGGCGTACAGCGACGCTAGTTCGCCGACGGCCGCTCCACATGCTCGATCACCAGCACCTCCGTGGGAGCCTTCGCCGGCACCAGCTTCAATCCCAGTTGCTCGGGCAACGCAGAGAAAATTGACACCACCGGCTCCTGAGACGATCCGTTTGCGTCGCCCGGCGGAGGCGGTCTCATCGACACGTCGCTCAGGACGAAATCGTAGTTGCCCTTCAGACCGGTCTCATCCACCACCGGACGGTTGCCAACTTCGTAGCTGTACGAAAGCCAATTCGTCATTTCGCTCATCGGCCACGCCGACGCCGTCCATTCATTCGTCCCCGACGGACGGATCGACGGCAAATGCGCGCCGGGCGCGGGGCGCACGCCGGCCGGCGGAAACGGATCCGGCGTTACTTCCTTCATCTTGATACCGCCGTTCGCAACCACCAACGCATACACCGGCAGATCGCGCGTTTCGACTTTGGCCTGCAACTGAAATCGGTCGGCCAGCAGCGATTGCACCAGCAAGCTTGTTATCGCCATTCTTTCGTGGAGGTCGAGCTTACTATAGGCCGCATCATCTGCCTCGCTCCCCTTCGCCTGGACGTCGAAGTACTCCGTCTTCAACCAGCTTGGTGCACCGATCAACTGGCCGTCGGATTTGATTCCATAGGCGAACTTGATCAGGTCGTAGACGCTCCCGTGCGTTGCGGAAAAGTGGGCCGGGTTCAGCGTGATCCGAACCGGCAGCCCCGAAGCCGTGTCCGGGCTCGGCTTGATCGTTGCCACTTCAAAGGCGTGTCTCACTCCATCTTCGGGATGAATAAGCTGTACCCGCGCCTGGCCCCACCCTGCGATGACTGGCAACCCCAGAACCATCAGACCCAATGCGCCAAGCGTCAGTCTTCTCCTCAGGCTCACCTTCTGTCCGATCTGCTCCGTCATAATTCGCACAATCCGCTTTTTCAAGTCCGCGCCGGTCACTCCCGCCACGCACGCCACCGGCGACTCGACGTAATACTTGCATACGTTCAGAATTCCCTCGGCATAAACCTCGGCCTCACCGCTCGCCTGCACAACCGACTCGTCGCAGGCCCGCTCCCGCTCCTCGATCAGCCGCGCACCGATCCACCACACCGCCGGATGAAACCAGAACAGCGCCTCGACAACCATATGGATCGCGAAGGTCAGATTGTCGCGTCGCCGCACGTGGCACATCTCGTGCGCAACGATCGCGCGCAACTGCTCCCGCGAAAGCCGTTCCAGAATTCCTTCCGGCATCAGCAGCACTGGACGAAAGATGCCAAGAATCCCCGGCTCAATCAGCGAAGACGACAAGAGCACCGGCACATCCGCCACAAGTCCCAAGAACTCTTCGATCCAGTCGCGGTTTTGAAAGGGCACGACTTCAGTCGTGCCGATAAGGCTGTTTAATGAATGATGGGCTTTAGCCCCTGAGGCACCGTCGCATTCGAACCACTCGCCTGCGCCAATCGTTCCCAATGCCCGCGCCGCGCGTTTCGCCGCATAAACCCTCCACCATCCACGCCCAAACCGAATCGCAACCACCAGCGCCCCGCAAATCCAAACCGTCAGTAGCACCACCGGCAGCCAGTTCGCGTGCTGCGCTGCAACTGGCGCTGTCGCATCGAAAACCTGCGCCTGCGAGAACGGTTGCGCCACTTGCTCCATCGCATTCGCAAGAGCGGGCTGCGCGGCGACAGGGACTGCGAAGAACGACCGCAGCCACTCGCCCGCCGCGATCAAAAGCGAAAACGGCAGCAGAAACTTCAAGCTCGCCGCCATCCAAATCCAGTAACGCACCCGCGCATGATTCTTCCTGAGCGCCAGCGTCAACAGCCAGGCAATCCCCACCATAACGGTCGACTGCCAAAGATGGTTGATCAGCGCCGAACCAAATTCACTCGGTATCATTCGCCCCTCCTTGCTCCCTCGCTCCCTCGGTCACTGCCGGGGCCCCCGGCGAGCGGTCTTTGCTCGCTGGGGTGGCTCGCTCCCTGCTTCTCCGAGAGTTCGCGCAACAGTTTCTCCGCGTCCTGCACGTCCTCAAGCGTCAACTTGCCGGTTTCCACCAAATGCGCCATCACCGGCTGCGGCCGTCCGCCGAACATTGCAAGCAAATCATCGATCATGCGGTGCTGCGCGGAGTCACGCGAGATCGCAGCCGCGAAGAGATGGAAATTTCCCACTTTCCGCACGCGCTTGACGATGCCCTTTGTCTCCATGCGGTAAATCGTGGTCTGGATCGTCGTGTACGCGGGCTTTCGCTTGCCCGGCAGCGAGTCCACAATCTCCCGAATAGATAGTTCGCGCTGCGCCGCGTCTTTCTTCCCCCACAACGCCTCCATCACCTGATATTCGAGTCTGCTCAATCGCGGTGCGGCCACATCTCCTCCTATCGATGTAGGAACAATTACTACACGTGTAGGCGACTGTCAAGAACCTGTCAAGCCCTGTTGCCCATCTCTTCCCGCAACCCCCTCAAAACACAACGCAAATCCCATCCGGCGAATTGCATAGAATTAATCGCACCGGGCGCACAATCGATCTATGAGCAGCCAAAGGGCAATCCGTCCGCGCGTCCGGTTTTTCCATTCCCCATCGGCTGTTTACTACTCCCTTACTCCCCCTACCCCCCTCCCCCCACCCCGGTCGGGCGACCACGGACCACGATCCACGAACCACGGCTCACGCACCCCGGTTATTCCGCGAAAAACCAATCTGTGAAACTGTGAAGCCTCACATCTCACGCAGCATCAATCGCTTACACAAATAAATCTCACAGCTTCACAGTCTGTGTGTTTCTGTGAGATTGGGCCGCAAGTTCGCGTCATCGCCACGCAATGCGCGGATCGTTTTGAACTGAAAGTTGAGAGCTGACTCGCTAACTCGTCCGCAATCGGATGCGCGCTGATTTTCCCGGCAGCAGCGTCACGCTGAACGGAAAGGCTTCGAATCCTGGAACGAGATTGAAGGTTTTCTCTTTGAAGCTCGCGTCGAAGCCGGAGTCCGCGTCGGTGCTCACAGTCAACGCGCCTTTGGCCTTGAGGACGCGAACCGTGCGCGCGTCGATCTGCTCGACGCGCTCGTCGGGCCGCGCGATCACGGGCACAATCAGCTTCGCTGCCGCGGAATCGGAGAGCGCTCCGCTTGCGCTGCCTGCGATTTCTACGCCCGTTTCGCTGAGCCTGTAAACCATGTGATAAAGAATCTCGCCGGCAGAAACAGGTTTGCGCGCCACGGTGAGCATCTGTCCCTGCGCGTCGAAGACAACTTCGCCGTTCGACTGATCCGCCGTAAGCGCGGCCTTGAGATCGTTGAGATTGGTGTACATCTCGCCGTCGACGTACTCAAGGCGCGGCGTAAGCGCCATGTGGGGACCTTCGCGAAACTGCTGCTGGTTGGCGATCTCCACCATCAGGTATTCGGTCATGCTGGCGGTGAGGATGGGACCGAGTTGCATGTGGTAGAGCAGCGACAACGCTCCGCCGGAGACGTGTCCGCCGCCGAGGTTGCCCGCGCCTGGTTGGACGTGTTCCGAATATTCCCAGTCGTACTCAGTTACAGTCGCGCGCCACGGACCGACCGCAGCCAGTTTGGTGCCAACTGTAGGGAAGCTTTTGACCGTGTAAGCTTCATCGCGCGGCAGCTTCGGCCGCTCGGCGGACTCGGGAGCGAATGTGCCGCGGTCCAGAACCGTGGCCAGCGCCTTGGCGTGCGTGAACGTGTGATGGATGCACGGCAAATCCCCGTGCGCGAAGAAGTCGGGTCCGCCATAGAGCAACCCTTCATGCGTACAGGCGGACATCGACTCAAGATTGCGACGCGCCACTTCACGGAACCGCGGATCGAACTTCGACATCAACACAAACCCAGGATGGCAGCCGTCGCTTGTGCGGCTGCCCCACCAGCTCCACTTGTAGTTGCGCGAGCCGAAACTGTTGTCCCAGGCGCCGTCGGGCAGCATGAACTCCATATGGGTTTTCATGGCGGCCATAACTTGTTGCTGCACCAGTTTGTCGTCAGCCAACAAACTGTAAAGCGCGAGCGAAGGCAGCGACTCCTCAACGTTGTAGCCCATGTCAACGGGCCGGCAGCCCTTGGGCGACACGCCATTCAGCGGATGCCCTTCGCCCGCGAGAAATCCGTCGGCCGTGAACTGGCCCAGCACTTCGTGCGCCAGGGCCCGCGCGCGATCGAAGTAGTGCGAATCACCCAACACTCGTCCGCAGAGTTGAAACGCGAGGGTCGCCGTGACGGGATAATTCACATTTCCAGTTTCGATACTGATAAAGCCGTCGAGAAATTTTGCCGCCGCAGCTAGGCGATCTTTCCATTGCGCACCCGTAGATGCGCCGAGCACTTCGCCGTGATGTTCCAGAGCCTCCGCCAGCGCGATCGTATGAAACACGGTTATGCCCTGCCAATTGCTCAGGGTCACATCGTTGATCCAACTGCCGTCGCTGCGGCTCACCTGGACCTGCGACCACTCATGCACCAGTATCGCCGCGCGAAGATATTTGCCTTCGCCGGTAGCGTGCGCCATGCGCAGCAGCGGATACACCGCATCGCCGCAACGGCCGTGGATGAAGACACAGGAGGGGCACAGCAGGCCGCCATAAAATGCCGGATCGCGCATCTCCGTTACCTGTCGCGCCAGCAGTCCGTCACACCAGGTCTTAAGGGTTTCAGCGTAGAGGCGCTGTTCCGGTGTCGAGGCGTCTGCGCCTTGCGCCTCCGCCGCGATGGAGGCAAGCCCCGGAAAGGCAATACCAGCCGCAAGCGTTGCCGCAGTGGCCGCGGATCGCCGCAATAGTTCTCTCCGCGTGATCCCGTTGGGAAAAACTTTAGATTTCATCACGGAGAATACTATCGCGGTTCTGTAATTTCTGTATACGGATTCAAACGGTGGGGAATTGCAAACATCTTTGCCGGCGGCAAGTGTCGTTTTCTTTGAGCTACCAGCTGTATACGGCCAGAATTGAGGGCGCTCCGGTCTTGCCTTCAATCACGCTCACCTTCAGAACGGCCTCGAGGTTGCGATTGGCAAATCCGCTGCCCATGCTCTCTTTGAGCAGTTCCATGTAGTGGGGACTCGCCACGAATTGCGCGGCGGCCTCGGTGCCGTTGCGGCCTACACCGGCAAGCACCACCACCCAGCCGTCAATGGTAGGATCGCGGAACCGGGCGACCAGCGCGTAATCGTCGGCGCTGGAGTAAGGCTTGGAGGTATCGCGGTTCCAGTGCGTCTGCGGCTGCGTCTGGTCCGCAATGCCTTCGCCTTCCGCGGGCGAGTAAGGCTGGAAATGAAAGCGGAGGGGCTGCAACAACCGGAGGGACCAGTCGTTGTTGTAGCCGCCCAGCAGGATAACCGAGTGTTCGCGAAGATCGGGCAAAGAGGTGGTGGCCGATGGCACCAGTTGCGTTTCCGCCCCGGAATGCTCCAGGGTGCTGCTGATCTGAGAGATTGCCGAGGCGGCCTGCATGGAGACGAAGGGATACTCAATGGATTTATCTGCCGTGATCACGCCGGAGTAGTTATTGGGGAAGAAGGTCGAGCTTCCCGTACAAAGAATCACGGAGTGTTGATCGTGAATGACAGGAGCCCAGAAGGCATCGACCGCCGTTTGCGGAGGCGCTGCGCGGTACTTCCACAAGAAACCCGCCGCCACTGCAACTAAAAGCAACACCACCGCAGCGACCCACCACACCAGCTTCTTTGACCCAGAGATGTGCTCGGATGCCGCGTGCTCACCGGCGCCCGCGTGGGCGCCTTCGTCCGCGGTTGCTGCCGATGCGCCCGGGCCCGATTCGTCGGCCTCTACCCCCGGATGCGGGAAATGTTCTGCCTCGTGCTCGTGAAGATAGGCCGCGCGAAGTTCCGCGTCGTCGGGCATCTCCCCATGGCCATCGTGCCCATGCAGAAACTCCGCAACGTAGGAACCGGCCGGGAGGGATATCCGGATCCCGGAAATGCTGGCGTGTTCGGAGTAGTAGAGAAGGAGCCGTTTGCGCACCTCACCGGCGGTATAGCGCACAACGGTATCCGTATTGGTGTCGTACATGGGCGGGCGGTCGAAGACCTCCACGCCCAGAGTCCGCTCCTTGAGTGAATCGAGCTTGCCCGCGAGGGTGTTTTCCACAATGTATTGCAACAGCGTGGGATAGCGCTTGCTGTTGCAAAAATGCGGACTGGCCAGGACCGCTTCTAACTCACGCAGGATCGCATCACGGTCTTGCTTGGTCTGCGGGTGCCATGCTTCCCGTGTTGCATGGGCTCGATTCATAATTTTCACGAATCATACGCGACTTTTCTACGCCATGCAAGACGTTTGACACAACCAAATGACGCGCCGTAACAAAAACATTCCATTCAGTTTCATAGATTCATCCGGGGCCAAACGGTGAGTCACTTGCCAAGTCTACCTGCAATTCTGTTAGAAGGTTGGCCGAAGGGAAACACTCGGTCCCTGCGTACGCGTAAAAAACGCAGCGGTTCGTGTGTTTAATTGAGCAGCCTCGTCAAGCACTTCAGAGGTCGGCCTGGAAGCGGTGCTGCTTCTGGTTCCCCGGAAGCGGAAAGCTTCGATCGCAATCTTCGCGCCCCGGCAGGAACGCAGTCCGGTCCAATAAGTTAGGCCCGCTCGGCCTGTTGGCCGATTCGAGCCAGTTTTTAGGGAGTAGGATGAAAACGACACCGTTATCGTTAACATGCCGCATTCGATTCACTTTCTACTCCGGGCAGGCAACCTTTTTCGTCGTGCGAGCATATGCCCCAATGGGCGCGGGAGATCAACCTGCACAGCGTCAGCGCTACTCGCTGCCCCCAATTGCAATGAAGATTGACTTTGGAGGCCGGCATGAAGAGACCGGTCAATCACAAATGTGAAAGATCAACAACCAACGATTCACAAAACAGACTTAACACTTTAGAGGAGGAAATCTGATGAACAAGTTCGCGGCTTGCGTTACCCGCATGCTGAGCAAAAGGGTTCCGATGATCGCTGCAATGACCGTCCTGTTGGCAGGGACGCTCTTGAGCTCCGTCGCCCTTGCGCAGAGCGGCGCCGGATCCATTCAGGGCACAGTCACCGACTCCACCGGAGCCGTGATCCCCGGCGCTTCCATCCACGTTGCTAACCAAGCCACAGGGGTGGCGATCGACACGAAAGCCAACGCTGTCGGCTTCTACCAGGTCCCGGGTTTGAATACGGGGACGTACATGGTATCGGTCTCCGCGCCGAATATGAAGACCACCACCGAATCCATCGAGTTGCTGGTCGCACAGAGCGCGGAGGTCAACGTCTCCTTGACGACGGGGTCCGTATCTCAGCAGGTGAACGTCTCCGCGAACACTGTGCAACTGGAAACCACCGACAACGGCACCATCACGTCCACGCTGGAGAACGCCAGAATCAACGAGCTCCCGATGAACGGGCGCAATATCGTTTCCCTTGTGAATGAAACCACGCCAGGTCTCGAAAGCTGCCCGGAGTCCAGCTCGTGCGGCAACGGCCAGGAAGGCCCGTCGACGGAGTATGAGAGCGACGGCGCGACCCTGACCAACCGCGAGTTTGGCGGCGTGCACCAGGGCCAGAACCAGATGATCGATCCCGATGCGGTCCAGGAAGTCCGCGTGATGGATGCCACGGCCGGCGCGCAGTATGCATCGCCGACCACGGTTGTTCTCAGCACCAAGTCCGGGACCAACCAACTGCACGGATCACTGTTTGAAACCGCGCGTAACAACGCCATCGGAATCGCCCGCGGGCGCAACAATCCTTCCAACTATGTCGCGCCACAATTAATCCGCAACGAGTTTGGCGCTTCGGTGGGCGGGCCCATCACCATTCCCCACTTCTACTCCGGAAAGAACAGAACCTTCTTCTTCTTCGCCTACGAGCGGTATTCGCTGGCGCAAGCTCCCGATCAAAGCGAAGAGGTTGCGACCCCAGCGATGGTGAATGGCGACTTCAGCCAGCTCACCAACAGCTCGGGTGTTCTCCAAACGCTCTACGATCCGACGACCACAGGCACCTATGGTCAGGGCACGAACGCCTGCTCCGGTTCTACCAATGCTTTTTGCCGAGAGGCCTACACCGCGGAGTACACAGAAGGCCCTGGTTCCGGGCCCACCAACTGCAACGGCGACACCAATTGCATGCCGATCAGCCAGCAAGCCGCCGAATTCAAGACGCTGATGGCAATGCAGCCGAATTCCACGGGCCCCAACGGCGTTCTCTACCCCGCCATCAGCCCGGACGCGACAAATAACTTTACCGGGCCGGTGAAGGAACTGAACGTGGAGCCGCAGATTACCTGGCGCCTCGACCAGGTGTTTAACGAGAACAACCGGGCCTACCTGCGTTATACGCAGAACCTGACTACCAGCATCGCCCCGCGCAACGACCCGAATGAGGCAGGCTATACGCTGGCAGCGACGGCGCCCGGCGGGGCGAGCATTCCGGCTCTGGCCAGCGGTGTCTCGGTCACGCCTTCTAACGTGTATGCCGCCGCACTCGGTTTCACGCACGTGTTTTCACCCACTTTCTATTCGGAAACGGTCTTGAGCCAAAGCTGGTACGGCGAACACAACTTCGCCGGAGGAACACCGAACGCGGATTTCGAAAAGGAACTGGGCATGCCCAATAACTTTGGCGCGCCGGGCTTCCCTGAGATTCAAGGCACCTTCTCCGAGTTTGGCGGCACGCAATTTCAGTACAGCGTGACGACAACAACGTACAACGTGGACGAGAACCTGAGTAAAACGCTGGGCAAGCATCAGTTGATGTTCGGAGCCCGCTACCGGTTTGAGCACATCGGCTCGATCCCGGACGAGATCAAGGACAACTTCCAGGCCGGCGATTACGCGACGGCCATCCTCAATCCCTCCACCTACAGCTCTTCGGCTGCTACCGCCGCTACGAACACGGGAAATGCCAACGCCGATTGGTTCCTCGGCGCGGCCTACACATACAGCAACAACATCGAGCCCCCTTACCAGCACCTGCACGATATGGAGTTGGACGGTTATATCCAGGACAACTACCGTTGGCGCAGTAACCTGACGTTTAACCTGGGTCTGCGCTGGGAAGCGCATCCGGCCATGTACGAAGGACAGGGAGCGATGATGGGCTTCGATATCAAGAACGATGCCATCGTCACCTCGGGTCCGCCATCGCAATTGGAATCGGAAAACCTGACCACCGCGGCCGTCATCACCAACGACATGAATGACGGAGTGAAGTTCGAAACCCCGGCGCAGGCGAACCTGCCGCCCATGCTGGTGAATAGTTACGACGCTACCTTCAGCCCGCGCGTTGGTCTGGCCTGGCAACCCTTCGGCAAATGGGGCACCGTGTTGCGCGGCGCGGTTGGCCGCTACATCTATCCTGTCCCGGTTCGCGAGGAAGCCCGCTTAATCAACCGCAATAACCCCTTCACCGCCGGCTACTCGGAAAGCTACACCAGTTCCACGTACACACCGCATACCAATTACATGATGCTTTCCGGGCCGAACTACTCTCCAAGCTTCACCAACAGCACGGTCACTCCGACTTCCACGTTCGGACCCGGCAGTTCCGCCAGCTCGCCCTATGTTCCCGGCTCGCCCGGCTGGCCGATCATAGGCCTGAACAGCACGAGCCTAATCAATACCACCAGCACCACCGCGATTACGCCTGGTCTGAGCATTGTCAACATCAATCCCGACAACCCGCCTTCCTACGTTGACGAGGGGGATTTCACGATCGAGCAACCGATCAAAGGCGGCTCTGTGTTGCGCGTCAGCTACCTCTACACGCACGGCACGAATCTGAACAATTCCTTCTACTACAACGACCATCCGTCAGCGTACAGCTGGGAAATCCAGCAGGGCGCACCTACACCTGCCAATCCAGGCAGCGCGGTCTCACCCTATAACTCCAGCACGGGTCAAGGCCCGTACGACAATCTGACGTACGGCAGCGGAAGTTACCAGATCCAGAAGTCCGGCTGGTCAAACTACAACGCCCTCCAGGCCGTATTCCAGAAGCTCTACCACAACGGCTCCGCTTGGCAGGTCATGTACGTGTGGGAGAAGAACCTGCGCACGGGCGGTGATTACGGCGGTGAGAGTGGCGATGCCATCAATCCGTATGCCAACTACGTCAACACTTACTTTGGCACCGGCGGCGGTGTCGGCAACGGCCAAAACTACGGCCTGGCCGGCACGAACACGGTAACCGTGGCGCAAGCCGATGCCGCATCGGTGCTGCCGGCCCCGCCGAATCTTCCGCCTCCGCCGCCCACCGGCACACCGGTCTGGGGCTACTACAAAGCCCTGAATCGCTGGCAGAACTACATGGTCGACACCAACACCCCGCCGCAGCACTTGCAGTTCAACGCTCTGATCGACTTTCCCTTCGGGCGCGGCAAGCGCTGGCTGAGCGCTGTCAACAAGCCGATGAACGAACTGGTGGGCGGGTGGCAGCTTGCCGCAGCCGGGCGGATTCAGGTGTTGGACTTCGCCGTCCTCACCACGAACTGGGGACCGACCGCGAGACTTGTGAAATACAAGAAGTCGGCGCCCATCACCGATTGCTCCAGCGGCCAGTGCGTGAAAGAGTACGAATGGTTCAACGGCTACATTGCCCCTACCACTCTCACCAGCAATTCCTCGGTCGACGGAGTTCCAGGCTGCGCGGGGACGTCGACCAAGACCGTCAGCGGTTTGCCCAGCAGTTGGGAGCCCTATGAGGCGCCCATGGACGTCTCTTGCACGGCAAGCGGCTCTACCCCGGTCACAGACAAATACTATGGCCTTAACGATGTCGCCATGAGCGGCGTCACCGGACTCGCCTATCCCGGCGCCAAGGCGCAGGCCAATGGCACCGTGATTGCCTATGGCGATGTTCCCTCCAACAATGACAACGGCGCTTCGGAGAGCACCATCGACGTCACCAATCCATTTGGCCACACCATTCTCAACGGCCCGATGAATTGGGGTGTCGATTCTTCGCTGTTCAAAGTTTTTCCGATCACGGAACGGATGAACTTGCGTATCAACGTGGACGCCTTCAACACCTTCAACAACCAGGGCTTGGCCAACCCAAGCGCGACCACGGGCGAGACTTGCGTGTCTGCGGGAACCTCGGCCTGCAGCTCCTACAACACGCCTCGTCAATTACAAATCTCGGCGCGCTTCAACTTCTGAGCGCACCATCGATCTATTTCGAAGGCCTGGCCGGACATCCGGCCAGGCTTTCTTTTGACTGCTCACCCGATTTCAGCGCCGGCAGACGCAGGTGCGCATCGCGTCAAGCCCAGCCACTCTAAAAAGGATAAGAAATGCGAATTGCTCTCAGAGATTTCCGGCTCCTGACTCTTCCTCTGCTGCTTGCGGCCCCGATTGCCGTGGGCCAGATTTATGTTTCGCCGAAAGGCGACGACGCGCATAAAGGAACCACAGCCAGCCCCGTGCGCACATTGCAACGCGCCTTGGAGTTAAGCCGATCCGCGAAGGACCGCCGCATTGTGTTGCGCGGAGGAACCTATCGACTCGCGCAGCCGTTGCAAATTACGGCGGCCGACTCGGGAACCGCTGGCCACGACCTTGTCTTCACGGCTGCTCCCGGCGAGCGTCCGATCCTGAGTGGCGCCGTGCGCATTGAGCACTGGCAGTTGGCCGACCCCGCGCGGCATCTATGGAGTGCTTCTGTTCCTGCATTGGTGACGAATACCCGCCAGTTGTACGTCAACGGCTGGCGCGCCACGCGCACGCGAGGCCGCGTGCCGATCGCGCTCACCGAAACTCCGACCGGCTACATCGTGGCCAGCGACGCCATGGCTTCGTGGAAGAATCCTGCAGACATGGAATTTGTTTATACCGGCGGCAATAGCTTGTGGACGGAGCGATCCGAGGGATTGGGCTCGTGGACCGAGCCGCGCTGCTCGGTGGCTTCGATCGCCGGCAATATCATCACCATGGCGCAGCCCTGCTGGGACAACTCCACCAAGCGCGTGATGTTGCCCAGCGGTGAGCGCACGGCAAATCTCGTGGGTCCCATGAGCGTGGGCAAGCAGCCGGAGTATGTGGAGAATGCCTACGAATTGCTGGGAACTCAGGGGCAGTTCTACTTCGATCGCGCCGCGCACGTGGTGTACTACGTGCCGCGCGACGGAGAAGACATGCGAACAGCGGATGTGGAGATGCCGGTGCTCGAAAAACTGATCGAGGCCGACGGCAGCGCTGCCGCGCCGGTCGATCACATCGTCTTCTCCGGCCTGCAATTCTCTTATGCCACCTGGCTCGGGCCCAGCAGCAACGAGGGTTTCTCCGAAATCCAGGCCAACTATCAAGTGACCGGGCCCGACGGCTACTCGCGCCAGGCATTGTGCGCGCTCGTGCCCAACGGAGCCTGCCCTTACGGAGCGTGGACTCCTGCGCCCGGCAATCTCGATTTGCGATTTGCGCACAACATTCAGTTTGTGAACGACGCGTTCCTTCACCTCGGCGCTGCGGGGCTCTCGCTCGGCGACGGCGCGCAACACGATGTGGTCGAAGGCTGCATCTTCTCTGACATCTCGGGCAACGGCGAGGAATTGGGCGGAGTAGACACGCCCTTGGCGCCCATCGCGGAGTTCACGGCCGGCAATCTCATCGAGAACAATATCTTCCGCAACGTCGGCGCGGAGTTTCGCGGAGGCATTCCCATCGTCGTCGGTTACGCGCGCTCCAGCGTCATCGCGCACAACCAGATCGACCACATCCCCTACGCAGCCATTTCCATGGGCTGGGGCGGCTGGCCCGATAAGATTCGTAAGGCCGGCCAGGCCAACAACTCGGCGCTCAATCAGGTCCGCAACAACCGCATTCACGACCTAATGCTGGTGCTCTCCGACGGCGGCGGCATTTACACGCAGGGACTCACCGGCAAAGACCTCGCCGATGGCGAGAAAGTAACGGGCAACGTGATCTACGATCAGTACAGCTCCGGTCACGAGATCTATTCCGACAACGGATCGTCGATGATGACCATCCAGGGCAATGTGATGTTCAATACCGATCACGACAACTGGGGCTCGCGGCACCGCGATTATTACGACGGCCAGGATGGCAAGGATTCTGACCCGCTCACCATCGAAGACAACTACTGGCAGCAGGGCGATCCGGACTCCTCCAAAAACAATGTGACCGAGCAGCACAACCACCTGATCGCTTCGCTGGCCGAGGTCCCGCATTCGATTCTCGACCAGGCAGGACTGGAACCGGCCTACAAATCGAAACTAGAAGCGCGCTACGCGGAACTCGTAGGCGCCGTCCGTCCTGAAGCGCCAAGCCGCGTGGCCGCCGCGCCCGGAAACGGTTTTGCTTACGTGACCTTCAGCCCGTCCGTAGCCGACGGCAACCGGCCTGTGCTTTCTTACACGGTCACAGCGTCCACCGGCGCTAAAGTCACGGTGGCAGCTGGTGAGTTTCAGAAGCTCGCATTTCTGCGCGTTCCCGCGCTCGCCAACGGCCAGCCGGTCACGTTCACCGTAACCGCAACCAACGCCATCGGAACCAGTGTTCCGTCGCTGCCTTCGTATGCCGTCACGCCATCCGATCGCAAAATCACTCCGCCTCCACCACCGGCCGATGTTTCCGCGCATCCCGGCGAGCACGGTAACGTGAGCATCCACTTCCAGAGCCCTGCTCCGGAACACAATGGCGAAGAACCCAGCCCCATCACTTCGTACGTAGTCACCATCGAGCCGGGCGGCAGAACCGTCACGTTCACCGGACGCAACATCGTCGTCCTGCAGGAAGGAAGGCATACGACCTTCAAAGTGATCTCCGGCCTCAAACCAGGCACGTATACCTTCCACGTCGCAGCCGTGAACGCAGCGGGAGCTGGCGAAGCTGCCGCCACGCCGCCGGTTGTGATTCCGTAACGTCCCATCGTCCCGGTATCATAGATACAAGGGAAGCGATGACAACGGCAGCAAGTACACCGGCGCAGGATAGCGCCGAAGGTACAAATCCCATCACCATTGGCGTGCTCGCCCTGCAAGGCGACTACGAGGCGCACGCGCGCGCCTTTACCAACGCGGGCGCCCGCACAGTGCTGGTTCGCAAGCCTGAGGAGTTGAAGGACCTCGACGGCCTGGTTCTGCCGGGCGGCGAATCGACAACCATGCTCAAGTTTCTTGAGAAGCACGGATTCTTTGACACACTTGGTGAGTTTGTTTCGAGCACGCCCACCTTTGCCACTTGCGCGGGTTGCATTCTGGTAGCGCGCGAGGTGCTGCTTCCGAAGCAGCGCAGCCTGGGCGTGCTGGACGCCACGGTGGAGCGCAACGCCTACGGTCGCCAGATCGACTCCACCATCCTGACGCTGCCCACGGCGCTGCCGGGCGGCCCGCTGGAGATGGTCTTCATCCGCGCGCCGCGCATCACGCGCGTGGGACCGGGCGTCAAGGTTCTCGCCCAGCGAGACGGCTTCCCTGCCCTGGTGCGCCAGGGGAAACTGCTCGCAGCCACATTCCATCCCGAGATGACTTCTGACACGCGCGTGCAGCAACTGTTTCTCGAGATGGTGCGCCGCCACAAGCTGGCCATTGGACAAAACGAATCGGTTCCGACTGACCCGAGTACGCCCCGGCAGAGGTGACTGCAACTCACAATTCTTGATTGCATTACACCCGCGGGGCGCTATACTTTTCGCATCCCCCGATTGACCCTGGCCAAGCTGTATTTACGACTAGATTTGCCGATTTTCTGCCCGCCGCGTCCAATGTAGGGTTGAAACCTGGGCGCTTTGGGCTACGTCGAGATATAAGGCCGTAAACGCGGACCATTTCCAGCCATACAGCTGGAGCAACTTCCCGCAACTGGCGGGGTTTCAATTCTCGAGGACTGGAGAACTTCTCCGGACCGCGCAACGCAACAGCCACTAACCCAGTGGCTCTTTGGGGATCAACAGGCGCGCGGCGAATCACGCAGATCGCGGAGACCAACGCGACAATCGGAGAAGCGCAGGATCATTCTGCATTTGCGGGAGTGACGATGAAGCCGTACGTCGCGTTGTTTGGTGCCTTGATCTGCGCCTTGTTTTGTGCCTTGATAGCTGTGGCTGCAGGGCCGCTTGCTGCGGCCCAAACGCAGCGAGCGCTGCTCATCGGCATCAATACGTACCAGCCCCCCGGCACTGCGGCGGAACATCCCGCCGGCTGCACCTAC
Source organism: uncultured Acidobacteriota bacterium (assembly GCA_963713675.1). Lineage (GTDB taxonomy): Bacteria > Acidobacteriota > Terriglobia > Terriglobales > Acidobacteriaceae > Telmatobacter. The sequence goes on along the minus strand of CAVQMV010000029.1, from coordinate 352,495 downwards.
GGTCGTTGCGAGCTCAAGACCTTTCAAAACCTCGACGGCTCGGTGAATGACGCCGAGTCCATGGCCGATTTGCTCACCAGCGCCAAGTTCGGATTTCCTGCCAATCAGGTGGTGCTGCTCACAAATCCCGCGCCGCCGCACGCGCGGCCCGGCGTCACCGTTCTTCCCGCTTCGCAGACCACGCACGACGGCATTCTTGCCGCCATGCAAAAGTATCTCGTCGACATCCCGAAGAAGGGCGACACGGTGGTCTTCTACGACGCCAGCCACGGATCGCTGCGCATCAACAGCAAAGGCAACAAGCTCACCGTGCTGGTCGGCGGCAAGTATGTTCATGCCGACAGCACGCTGGTGCCCTCAGACGCATACACAGGCGGCTACGACGTGCGCGACCGCGAGATGACGCGCATCTTCAATGCCGCTCTCGACAAGGGCGTTCATCTCACTGTGATCTTCGACAGTTGCCACTCCGGCGGCATCACGCGCGGCATTGGCCCCAAGTATGTGGAGCGTACGCTGGCCTTCGATCCGCGCGACATCAACGAAGCGCCCGAAACACAAACCCCGCCTTCCGAGCGCAAAGAGAATCCCGCGCTGATTTTTTCCGCGGCGCAACAGGATGAAACCGCCAAGGAGATGCCGCCCACCGGACCCTCTGCCGAGCCACACGGCGCATTCACCGCTGCGCTGCTGGAGACGCTGGAGGTGTTGCCCGCCGATGCGCCCACTTCCCTGGTTTACGAACGCGTGCGAGCTGTTCTGGAAGGCGGCAGTGTGCCCGATCAGGAGCCCGATCTCGACGCCAGCGAAGCACGCCGTCAAGAACCAATTTTTGGCGGAGTCGCGGCAAAATCCGGCAAGGTTCGCTCCACAGCGCTCGGCACTAACAGCGATGGCGCAGTAACGCTCGACATCGGCCAGGCCGCCGGTTTGGGAGTTGGCACCGAATTCACCTCAGAGCAAACGGGAAAAGATGGCAACTCCGATCGTCTTGCGCATCAACGCACTCAACGGCATTGCCCGCTCCACCGCTGACGTAGTGAGCCCAGCAGGCGCCACGGTAAATCCCGGCGACATCTTCGATCTCAGCAAATGGGTTCCCGATGAATCTTCGGTGCTGCGCATCTGGCTGTGGCCCTCCAATCTTTCGCAGCAACAGGTTCTTGCCGCGGCGGCGCAGGTGCAGGCCTCAGGCGTAGCCCTGGTAGATGATCCCGCCGAACAGCAGTGGACCCACGTTCTCACCTGGGACGGTTCGCAGTGGATGCTGCAGAAGGCCGGCGCTGAGTCGCCCGTGAGCCTGGGCGCAACGCTCACTGCCGATGCGCTCCAACAGCATCTTCCCGCCGGCGCAAAACTCTGGGCCAATCTTCCGCCTTCGCATGAGATGGCCGCGGAACTTGCCCCGGCCTCCGACAGCGCAGTGCAGATAGCCGACAAGATGACGAACTCGCACTACGTGCTCGCCGGCGTAGTCGCGAGCAAGGGCCCCGCGTACGCCTGGTACCACAAGAGCGAGCTGGCAGGCGGCCCGCCTTCGCCTGATGTGCCCGCGCACAGTCCGGGCTGCTCCACGAGTTCGCCGTATCCCGTGCGCAGCGACTGGGTATTCGCCGGCAGCCGATCTGGATGACGCCAGCGACAAGCTGAACAAATATGCGCTGCGGCTAGCCAAGGTGCGCGGTTGGATCCAGCTCGCCATCAACCCGACCGACGCTTCGATGTTCGAGTACTACTCGCTCGCGCTGCTTCCCTCTGCGAACGATCAACCGCTCAACGACACTCCGCTGGCCGACAATCAGCTCACCCACCAGGGCGATGAATTCAGGCTGGCTCTCACGTCGACAGACCGCATCCGCAGTCCGCGTTGGGTCTATGTGCTCGACATCGACTGCCACGGCGCAGGCCAGCTCCTCTATCCGGGCAATTACACCGGCAATCAATTTCCCAACAAGGGCGACGAGGATCTGCAATTTCCGCTGCCCGGCGCGCGTGCGGTAAAAATCGGAGAGCCATATGGCGTGGACACGTTGATCCTGCTCTCCACCGAGCAGCCGCTGCCCGATCCTTTTGCGCTGAATTTTGAGGGCGTTGCCTCGCGCGGTACGCGCGGCGCGACGTCGCCGCTGGAGAAACTTCTGAGCAATACCAGCGGGGGAACCCGCGGAATGAACGAACCGGAACCAACCAACTGGGGCATCAGCCTGTCGACCGTGCACAGTGCCCCCAAAACCAATGATGCAGCAAAGTAAATTTTACGATTTGAATTCGGGCTTCATGAATCAACTGAGCAGCCGGCCCAGCCCTCCGGAGGCGCGCCCATTTCTGCCCCCGCCGCAGCCACTACTTGCCCCGCGGCCAAAAAAGAGCACAACCACGACCACCACCAAGTAAGAAGTATTGCTCGAGAATTTGACGATGAGGGCGCGATGCTGCCGGTATGCTAGTCCTCATGCAAGTTACGCCACTGGTCGAAGGGCCGGCGACGAGCGCGACCAGCGCAAAGCCCTAACCGCCACAAGAGAGGCAAGCCATGCATCGCCTCAGAACGTTTGGCTTCGTGATCTGCTTCTCCGCAGGTTTCGCCGCTACCATTTGCGCCGCGCAAACCCCTTCGCTCAAAGACTCCATTGCCCAGCAGGAGCAGAAACTCGCGCAGGCTCGCGCAGGCAAAGACATGCGCACGGTCGTCACCGAGCTGAACATTCTCGGCGGCCTCTACCGGCTCTCCGGCCAGTTGCAGAAGGCGCTCGACGACCTGAACGAAGCACTGCCCATCGAGCAGAAAGCTTCGAGCCTGCTCGGCCAGGGAACCACCCTCATGACGATGGGCCGCGTCTACTCCGATATCGGCCAGGAAGACAAGGCCCTCGCGGTCCTCAATCAGGCGCTGCCCATGTGGCGCGCTCTCGGCTCACGCAGCGGCGAAGCCGCCACCCTCAGTTACATCGGCAAGGTCTATAACAATCTCGGCAACCACGACGAGTCGCTCAAGAACCTCAATGCGTCGATGGCGATCTGGCATCAGATTGATAATTCAGCGCCCTCGCCAAACAGCAGCGCGCAGCCTGCCTCCGGCCAGCAACCACAGGCAACGACTGCCTTCCGCACCACAGCCATTCTCGATGGCGAAGCGGGAACGCTCGACAATTTGGGGCGCGCCTACTCCGACATGGGCCAGGGCCTTGAAGCGCTCAAGGATTACGACCAGGCAATCGCTCTCTTCCGCCAGGCAGGCGAGCGCAACGGCGAAGCGCTGATCCTCAATGACATGGGTCCGGCCTACGCCGAGCTGGGGCAGAAACAAAAATCGCTCGAAGTCTACAACCAGGCAATCCAGATCTGGCGCGAGACCGGAAACCGCCAGGGCGAAGCGCTCACGCTCAACGACATCGGCCGCCTCTATCGCGATCTCGGTCTGCACCAGACGGCGATGGACTACTACAACCAGGCACTGCCCCTTTGGCGCGAAACCGGCAACCGCAGCGGCGAGGCCATGGCGCTCAGCGACATCGGCCGCGCCTACGCCGATCTCGGCCAGCCGCAGAAGGCGCTCGACTACGGCGCCGAGGCGCTGCCCATCTTCCGCGAAACTGGCAATCGCCGTGGTGAAGCCATGGTCCTGAATACGATGGGCCGCGACCAATCCGACATGAATGAAGCGCAGGCTGCGATGGATCTCGACGTGCAGGCGCTCCTCCTCTGGCGCGAGGTGAAGGATGAGCGCAACGAAGCCACTGCGCTGATGACCATTGCCTGGGCCTGGTCCGAGATGAAGGAGCCGGAGAAGTCCTTCGCCAGCGCCGTTGCTGCGTTGGGGCTGGCCAAGGCTACGGGCGATCCCCAAATCGAGGCCGGCGTTGAGAACTCCATGATGCTCGGCTTTCGCAAGCAGCATCATCCCGAAGAGGCAATTTTATTTGGCCTCGATGCCGTCAATTCCTATCAGCAGATCCGCAAAAACATCTCCGGGCTCGATAAGGAATTGCAATCGGGATTTGTGCAATCGAAGTCCGGGGTTTATCGCATGCTAGCCGAGTTGCTCATCGACGCCGGGCGGCTTGGCGAAGCGGAGCAGATTCTCGATCTCCTCAAAGAACAGGAGCTGAAGGATCTGGTGGCCGGCGCGAGCGCAAATCTCTGGGACAGGTTTCGAACCGATCGCGCTCTCGCCCGCGCAGCAAAAAGCCGAGAGCGCGTTGCCCGATCTTGAAAAGAAAGCGCGGACGATCGAGGAGCTGAGCCTCACCTGCGCGCAGATTCAGGCCAAACCCACGCACACGCCCGAGGATGACGCGCAGCTCAAGTCCCTCGAAGCCAACATGGCTCAGGTGAGCAAGGAGATTCACGACACGCTGTATCACGAAATCTTTCCCGAGCTCGATGCGCAATCGGCGCCCGGCCAGGCCGCGCGATACGACGAAGAGCCTGCTTCAGAACTCGCTCGCCAAACTTGGCCCGGATGTGATGGGCATTCGTCTCCTGCTCGGCGACGATCACGCCTACGCCATCGTGGTCACGGCCCACTCGCGCAAGAAGATCGAGCTGCCGGCCTCATCCGCCGACCTGCGCGCCAAGGCTCTTGAAGCAGTCCATGTGCTCAGCTCGCCCTCCACCGATCCACGCCCGCAGTTGAACCAGCTCTACGCGATGATCGTGGCCCCGCTCGAAGGCGAATTGAAAACCCTCGCGCCGCGCAAAATAACGTACCCACGCTGCTCTGGTCGCTCGACGATGCGCTGCGCTACGTGCCCATGGGCGCGCTCTACGACGGCAACCATTACATGGTCGAGCGCTTTCACAACGTGCTCTTCACTCCCGAAAGCTACGGCCACATAAGCGATTCGCCGCTCGCCAACGGCCAGGCGCCCCACGCGCTGGCCATGGGTCTGTCCAAGAGCTACGGCGGAATGCCCGCGCTTCCCGGCGTCCTGCCCGAGCTCGATTCCGTAGTCCACGATCCTTCGGTCCCTGATTCGCACGGACCCATGCAGGGAATCCTGTTGCCCGACCAGCAGTTCACGCTGGCTGCCCTGAAAGTCGGAGCTCGATTCCGGTCAGCAATTCTCTGTGGTGCACATCGCCAGTCACTTTGTTCTCATCGCCGGCAGCGGCGACGAGCCTTACCTGTTGATGGGCGGCGACAAAGCCGGCGATCCCAACGGCTTTGACTGGAATCTTTCCGACATGGAGAACTCCACGGTCGCCTTCCACGGCACGCGCCTGCTCACGCTCTCGGCCTGCAGTACGGCAAAGGATTACAAAAGCCGCAACGGTCTCGAGATGGACGGCCTCGGCATGGTGGCGCAGCAAAAAGAGGCGCAAGCCGTGCTGGCCACGCTTTGGGACGTAAACGACCTCAGCACCAGCCACATCATGAGCGACTTTTATGCGCGCTGGGTGAAGAACCCCGCGCAAGGCAAAGCCGAAGCGCTGCGTCAGGCCCAGCTCGCCTTTTGCACAGCAGCGCAGCTGCCCCTGGCGCCAAAACCGGCCGAGGCTTCCAGACCTCGGGGGCTCCAGCGACGCAATCCAGTCTCGGCTACGCTCATCCTTATTACTGGGCGCCCTTCGTCCTCATCGGCAATTTCCAGTAGCGCGGGTCTCCAGACCCGCACCAATCAGAGAGCTGTTTCAGAATCACGCGATCCAAACTCTAGCGAAGCAGCTGCTTCGCCACCAGCACGTAAAGTTCTACGGCTTCGCGGAGTTCTTTTTTCGCCAATTTTTCAAATGGCGTGTGCGCCACGTGAATGCTGCCGGGCCCGAGCAGCAGCGGCTCGCCCCAATTGGAGAGCTGTGGAATATCGGTGGTGAACTTCGCGATCATGGTGGGCAATCCCTCCACCGCGCGCAAGCGCACGAAGGGAATCTCCAGCGTGAAATCCACATCCGCAAGGCCGGCCGCCGCTTCCAGAATCGCGGCACGCACCGGCGCAGAGTCGCCCACCAGCCGCATCAGAACCTGCGCCTCGGCCTTATCGGCAATCACGTTGGGCGCGTGGCCGCCTTGAATCTGCCCAATGTTCAACGTGCTCGGCCCCACGTCTTCGATGACGGGCAGCTCAAGTTCCAGCAGCTTCGCCATCACCTGCACCAGTTTGTGCACGGCGCTGTCACCAAGCTCGGGATACGCCGAGTGCGCCATCTTGCCCGTGGCGCGAAATACCACGCGCAACGCGCCCTTCGACGCCAACGCCAGGCGATTGTCCGTAGGCTCGCCGTTGATCAGGAAGCGGCTGCCTTTGGGCGCAAGATTCGCAGCCTTGGCGCCCGCCGAATCGCGCTCCTCGCCCGAGACAAATAACAATCCAATCCGAAACCCTGCCGCGCGCAGTGCCTCGGCAGCGGCAACCTGTGCGGCAATAATCCCCTTGGCGTCAGAAACTCCACGCCCATACATAAACTCCGCATCTTCGCTGAAGGGAATGTACGGCGGCACCGTATCCATGTGCGTGGAAAAAACCAGATCGGGCGACTGCCCCTTCGGCCCCGCATATACATTCCACCGCGGGCCCGCGGCGCCGTCCGCCGGCTGCGGCACGGGAGTCTTTTCCACATCCCAGTCCCGCTCGGCCAGAAACCTGGCCAGAAAATCCCCGACCGCTCCCTCGTGGTAGGTCGTTGATTCAATTTCGCATAACTGACGGGTCAGCGCGATCGGGTCAAGAGCGGTACGTTTGGAAGTATCGTTCATCATGATGTTGTCAGAATATCGCAGTGACCGCTTCCGTTACTTTCGGTGTGCCCTGTCCGCTCCGGCTGCCCTGATGATTCGTTCCGGCCAGCGTAAAATGAGGGGTGGAATGAACTCCGCAACCCCATCCGTCCAGGCTGAAGCACACTTAGGCGACCTGTTACCATTGCCTCGCGGAATGCGACCTTTCCTCATGAGGATCGCGGCATGCACGCATCACGACAGGCGAGTGCCGTGAGCTCAGAATTCTCCAGCACGCTTCCCCCGGAGCAGACGACCTTTGCAGGCGCCATACGCAGGCTTACGCTCGCGGGTCCGGCCGGCGAACTGGAAGCGGTGCTGAATCAGGGCGTGCCCGATGCGCATTTTGCTGCGCTCATCTGTCATCCGCACCCGCTGGGCGGCGGCAGCATGCACAACAAAGTTGTCTATTACGCCATGAAGGTGCTCAACGATGCTGCGTGGGGCCTGGGCTGGCCCGTCCTGCGCTTCAACTTTCGCGGCACCGGCTTGAGTCAGGGCGCGCACGACGGCATAGCTGAAACCGGCGACGTGCTCGCCGGCATGGATTGGCTGGAAGGCGAATTCCGCCTGCCCCTCGTCGTTGCTGGATTTAGTTTTGGTGCGGCCATGGCGCTCCGGGCTTGTAGCCTTCCCGCCGCAACCCCTCGCGACGTGCGCGCGCTTGTCGCCCTCGGTCTGCCCACCATGGAACCGGGCCCCGCTTATGAGTATTCTTTCCTGCAGAACCTGACTCTTCCCAAACTTTTTCTCAGCGGCGATCACGACCCGTTTGCGCCTGCTGAGCAATTGATCGATGTGGCCACTTCCGCAGCCGACCCCAAGCGCCTCTTCCTCATTCCCGGCGCCGACCATTTCTTTACCGATCAACTTGAAACCATGCAGCTCGCTCTTGCCGGCTGGTTGAAGGAGCAATTGCCATGACGCCCGTCATCGACGCCGCTCTGGAATCGCAGCACACCACGGCCACCGGGATCTTTACCGGCGCGCTCAAGGCGTGCAACATCGCCACTGCATTCGATCGCCGTTTGCGCTTTGAAGGCCATGTTCTGCACCGCCTTTTGCCCGACGGCAGCGGTCCCTCCACCATCGATCTCTCCGCGTATAAACGCGTGTTTGTGATTGCGCTCGGCAAAGCTGCCGGACCCATGCTCGACATTTTGCTCGAGCGCATGAAGCGCCGCAAGGGAATGCGCGGCATCTGCGCCTCCAACCAGTTGCCCACCAAGCGCAACTGGCGCTTCCGCTATTTCGAAAGCGGCCATCCCCTGCCCAACGAGGACTCTTTCGCCGCTGCACGCGCCGCGCTCGCGCTGCTGCGCAAGGCGCGCAAGGACACGATCGTTTTCTTCCTCATCTCCGGCGGCGGGTCGGCCCTCTTCGAGCTGCCCCTCGATCCGCACATCACTCTTGACGACACCATCGCGTTCAACCAGTTGCTGCTGGCCTCGGGCGCGCCCATCGGCGAAGTCAACACTCTGCGCAAGCACTTCTCGGCGGTCAAGGGCGGCCGGCTGGCGATGGCCGCTCCGGAGGCAACCAAGGTGAGCCTGCTTCTGCCCGACGTGCCTCTACGCACACTCGACGCACTTTCGTCCGGGCCTACCTCGCCCGATCATTCCACCGTCGCCGATGTGCGCGAGCTCCTCGCCAAATACGATCTCGCGGAAAAACTTCCGCCCTCGATCCGTTCATTTTTTGCGCGCGAAGATTTCCCCGAGTCGCCCGGCAATAAGACCTGGCGGGCTACGTTCCTGCCGCACAAAATGCCATGGGCCGGTGACAGCGCCGCCGCGACCCATGACTGGGGCGGACAACATGAGCGGCGAAGACGAGGCCTTTCGCGATTCGGTCTTCGAGATTCTGCTCTCCAGCCACGACCTGGTGGAGAGCGCACGCACCCAGGCGCGCGATGCCGGCTACCACGTGATCGTCGACAATGCTTGCGACGATTGGGACTATGCCGACGCGGCCCGCTACTTGCTCGAGCGCTTTCACACCTACCGTGCCAACCATCCGCGCTTCTGCCTGATCTCAGTGGGCGAGGTGACCGTGACGCTCAATCGCACGCCCGGCGCGGGCGGCCGCAATCAACAGTTCGCTTTGCTTTGCGCACTTGACCTCGCCAAATATCCCGGCCAGCGCCTCACCGTGCTAAGCGCCGGCTCCGATGGCATCGACGGCAATACGCAGGCCGCCGGAGCCATCGCCGACCCCACCACCGTCGCGCGCGCTCGCGCCTTCGGTTTCGATCCCGAGCAGTCGCTGGCCGAGTTCAATGCATGCCCGCTCTTCACTGCCATCGGCGACACCGTGGTCACCGGGCCCACCGGCCACAACCTGCGCGACCTGCGCCTGCTCATCTCCGAAAGCGCCTAGCTGCGTGCGCCCCGCGCGGCGTTACCTGCGGTGGAAAACACCAGGAACTTTTTCTCCGCGTGTCCGATTGCTCTCAATTAGGATGGGTTGGTGCCTCGAAAATCAGCCCGTAAGACCGCCGGCAAACTTCCCGACATTCGCGCCGTTGCTGCCGTGGCCAAAGTTTCCATCGCCACAGTATCGAGAACCATCAACGGTTCTCCGTTGGTCAGCGAACGTCTCAGCAAGCGTGTCTGGCAAGCCATCAAACAGCTCAACTACCTGCCCAATACCCATGCGCGCACCCTGGTCTCCGGCCGCAGCCGCCTGCTCGGCATCATCGTCGAAAACATCACCAATCCCTTCTTCCCAGAATTGATCCAGAGCTTTGAAGAGATCGCGGTGGCGCGCGGCTACGAGATTCTGGTGAGCTCTACCAATAGCGATCCGGCGGTGCTGGCCGCATGCGCGCGCCGCATGCTGGAGCGCAAGGTCGACGGAGTCGCCGTGATGACCTTCGGCGAAGAGGAACCTGTGCTCGACCAGCTCGTCAACCGCGGCGTCCCCATCGTTCTCGCCGAGTTCAAGCTCGACGACCCCAAAGCCAGCACCATTCTTCTCGACTACTCCACCGGCATTCACGCCGCCATCCGTCATCTCGCCGATCTTGGCCATCAAGCCATCGGTTTTCTCGCTGGCCCATACAGTCTCCACTCGGCTATCACGCGCGAAAACGACTTCCGCGCCGCCATGCATGCCGCCGATCTGCCGCTTCAGAAGAAATGGATCATCGAATGCGATCACACGCTCAAGGGCGGCGTCGCGGGCTTTGAGCAGCTACGCAAACTTGCTGCCCGGCCCACCGCCATCGTCTGCTCCAACGACATGACCGCGATCGGCGTCTTGCGCGCGGCTTACATGGCCGGGCTGCGCGTGCCCCGGGATCTCTCCGTGGTTGGGCTCGACGATGTGGATTTCGCCGAATACACGCTGCCGCCGCTCACCACCATCCGCCTGTCGCGCGCCGATCTGGCGCGCGCCGCCTTTGAGGCCCTGCGCCAACAGGCCGAAGATCCTGAAAATCCCAAAATGCAGCGCGAGTTTCTTGTATCCACCAGTCTCGTGATCCGCGGCTCGACCGCCCCGCCGGCGGCCACCCGTCCATCCTGATTTCCCTTCGATCGGGCTCTCCTAGCGCGGATCTTTCCTCATCTCACATCACGGCGTGCCCGGCCGCACAATCCATGATTCCAAACCCTTGTAACCTTGCGTCAACGGACGGGTTTCCACGCGCATTTTGTGCAAAGGGCTAACGGTGACATCGATTTCGCGTCGAATTCACGAACCTTTCAATGGGTCGGATAACAAATTCCAACGCATCTTGCCTGTGAAGGAACCGCGGCGAGATAGATCGCGTACTTGAATCCAATGAGGACCTGGGCGACCGGAATCTTACTGTGCCTGGCATGCGGAAATCTGCCCGCGGCCGCGCCGAAGACTTCCCACCAGACCGCAGCGAAATTGCCGTCCGTGACCGCTCAGAAGAAGGAGACGGCCGCTCCGCTCATCGATCGTCCCCTGCACCTGGCCGACTTCCCAAACATGCAGCCGCGCGCCGATCTTCGCGACAAGCTGGCGCACGTCTCCGATTTCATCCAGAACGCGCCCTTCGACGGCCGACCGGCCACTGAAAAGACCGAAGTTTGGATGGCGCACACCAAGTCGACGCTGTATTTCGTTTTCATCTGCTACGACCGTCATCCCGAGCTGATTCGCGGCCACCTGGCGCGCCGCGAGAATATCCTCAATGACGACACCGTTGCCGTCTTCCTCGATCCGTTTCGCGACCGCCGCCTGGGCACGGAATTCCGAGTCAATCCGGCCGGCGTGCAGGCCGACGCTTCCTGGAGCGAAGCCAACGGACCCGATTTCAGCTACGACACCGTGTGGGATTCGGAGGGCCGCGTCACCAAAGACGGCTGGATGGCGCTCATTGCCATTCCCTTCCGCAGCCTCCGCTTCCGCAACAACGAGTCGGATTGGGGCGTGGCCCTTGTCCGCTTTCTCCCCCGCAACTCCGAGCAGGATTTCTGGCCGCGCGTGAGCGCCGACGTCACCGGACTCCTCAGCCAGGAAGGCATTCTGCACGGGATCGAAGGCGTAAGCGGCTCGCACAATTTCCAGTTGAATCCCTACACGCTGGCGCAAAACGAACGGTCCCTCATCGACATCGACCCCACCAACCCCTACTTCAGCTCGCGTCACTTTGAAGGCACCGACGGCGGCGAGGCCAAGCTGATCCTTAAGGACAGCATCGTTGTCGACGCCACCATCAATCCCGACTTCAGCGATATTGAATCCGAGCAGCCGCAATTCACCGTCAATCAGCGCTTCCCCGTCTACTTTCCCGAGCTGCGGCCCTTTTTTCTTGAGAACGCCAACTACTTTCTCACGCCCATCAATCTCATTTACACGCGCAACATCGTGCATCCCGAGTACGGCATCCGCATCACGGGAAAACTGGACCACACCAATGTCGGGCTCTTCGTCACCGACGATCGCCAGCCCGGACAGGCCGTCGCGCCCGGCGATCCGCTCTACGGGAAACACGCCACCGTCGCGGTGGGCCGCATCTCTGAAGATGTGGGCAAGGGATCGAGCATCGGCGCCATCTACACCGATGAGGAATTTGGCCAGGGCTGGAATCGCATCGGCGGCATCGACTTTACTGCGCGCATTGACAAGCACTGGACCGCGTGGGGACAAATGGTGGAAAGCTCCACAATGGGCGACGAGGACAGCGGCACGCCGCCCACGTATAGCGCCGGCCCCGCCAGCGCATTCCAACTACAGCGCAACGGCCATGCTTTCAATCTGAATGAGAATTTTCAAGATATCAGCACCGGCTTCCAGACTCAGCTGGGATTCATCCAGGCATCCAACTTCCGCAACAACCAGACGCACGCCACCTATCAGTGGTTTCCCAAGAACCGCTTCTATCAGAGCTTCGGTCTTGAAACCAACCAGAACATCGCCTTCGATCACCAGGGCGACCGCGTTTTTCACTATTCCACTTTCGACGTCTTCTGGCTGCTGCCGCGCAACTTTGTCATCGCTCCCATCATCGGAGAAAACTCCGACACCGTGAGTCCGCTCAACTACACGGGCCTCACCTATTTCAAGAACTTCACTGAGAACTTTGGCGGGTGGGTGGTGCGCGGCGCGCCCTGGTCGCAATTGAACTTCAACCTGCAGGCTCTGCGCAGCGGCAATGTGAACTACAACCCGGCCACGGGACAGATTCCTTCGCTGCTCAATCAGGAAACCGTGCAGCTGCTTTTCACCGTGCAGCCGGTTCGCCAGCTCACCGCCGACAACACCTACCTCCTCGATCGCGACCACGCCGTGGCCAACGGCGCATTCGTCTACGAGGCGCAGACCATGCGCAGCGTCGTGAACTACCAATTCACGCGTTCGATCTCCGCACGCGTGGTTGCGGAGTACGACTCCACCCTGGCCAATCCCGCGGAAACCTCCCTGCTGCGCAGCAAAGAATTCGCTTCGCAGACGCTTCTAACGTGGCTGCCGCACCCCGGCACCGCAGTCTACATCGGTTACAGCAACGACCTGCAGAATCTGAACCGCAGCCTCTGCAATCGTCTGCCCGGCGGCGCGTGCGATCCGAACAATACCACCTCGCCTCGCGCCGGTCCCATGCTCAACGATGGCCGGCAGATCTTTATCAAGGCTTCGTATCTCTTCCGCTTCTGAGCCCAGTCCGGGCGCTCTTCTTCCTCCGCCCATGCGAAAGTTGCAATTGAATGACAGAACGCTTCGAGTCCGGCGACGTTTCGCGCGATAAGCTGTCTATAGAAGAGCGTGGAACGTGGTTCCCCGCCAGAGGCGCAATTTTGACGACGGCTTGCATCAACCGCATTGCCACAGCAGTGCCCACGTACGACATGCACCGCGGATTCATCGCCTTCGCTGAAACCCTGCTCTCCGACGGCACGCCTCGCAATCTTTTTCGGCGCATGGTGCGCCAATCGGCAATCGACCATCGTTACTCTTTCCTCAACCCCGTCGTCACCGCGGATGGCGTGGTGAGCGATGCCGACGCATTTTTCGTTCCCGGCAACTTTCCCACCACCGCCCGCCGCATGCAGGCCTTCGAGCAATTCGCGCCGCGGCTGGCCCACAGCACTCTCGACAAGCTCGCCCTCACTGAAGAAGAGCGCCGCGCCATCACGCACGTCATCGTGACTTGCTGCACCGGCCTCTACGCCCCGGGGCTCGACTTTGACATCGATCGAGTATCTCGGCCTCAACCCATCCGTCGAACGCACCTTCATCGGCTTCATGGGCTGCTACGCCGCCATTAACGCGCTCAAAACCGCGCGTCACATTGTTCGCTCCGAGCAGGGCGCCAAAGTACTCCTCGTGAGCCTCGAGCTCTGCTCCCTGCACATGCAGGAAACGCAAAATCTCGAACAGTTACTCGCGTTCCTGGTTTTCGCAGATGGCTGCGCGGCCTACCTGGTCAGTGCGGAGCCATCGGGATTTGCCATCGACAGCTTTCTCGCCGTCAACCTGCCCTCCACCCGCACCTTCATTACCTGGCGCATTGGCGAGCTGGGCTTCGACATGCACATCTCCGGTCAAATCCCCGGAGAGTTGCGCAGAGGCCTCGCGGCCGCGAGCCATCAAATTACGCAGGGCGCCGATCTCGCATCCATCGATCTCTGGGCCGTTCATCCAGGCGGCCGCACAATTCTTGACGCCGTCGAACAAGGCCTCGCGCTCTCTCCCGAAGTGCTCACCCACTCCCGAGAAATCCTCCGCAGTTTCGGCAACATGTCGTCAGCTTCAGTCGTCTTCGTGCTCGAGCAGCTGATGCAAACTGCCCGCCCCGGCCAGCGCGGCTGCGCCATGTCCTTCGGCCCCGGCGTTACGGCAGAGACCATGCTCTTCCACGCCATCTAACCTGCATTTGTCACACGCAGCCAGAATTTGCAGCGCCGGTCTCCTGACCGGCTGTAGCGGGGTCTCCAGACCCCCGCAGGACAGATAATGGCTGAAAATGCGCCATTTCCCCTCCCGTCAAGATCTCCGTGAGAAATGCAGACTAACGCACTACGCGGACCTGTCGCGCAGGAATCGCTGATCGCCGGCGCACGCAGCAAAATCTGATTTGTCTCGATTCTTCAATCCGCGGCTTCGACCGTCTCAAGTTGCAACACGTTGGCTTCGCGCCACGCGGTGATCTTCGCATGGGTCTCGTCGGCGGCCGTGCGCCGGTCAGGATAGATCCGCGGCTCAAAGAAACGAAGCTCCGCCGAGAAGCCCACCACGCCCAGCACCTTCCACAGGTGCGTCGCGAACTGCTCATCGCCGTACCAGCAAAGTTCACGCTCTTCCACGCCGCCTTCGATCACGTAGCGCAGCGCCGCCGCGGTAATGGGCGCGCCTGCCGTGGTTGCCGGATCGATGAGCCGCGAGTGGAAGCGCAGCACCTCAGCTCCATCCGTGCTCGTGCCCTCGGGAAACAGCAGCACCGGCACAGGAAGTTTCAGCCGCTCTGAAATCTGCTCGGCCACCGAAATAGCGCTGGCCAGGCTCGAGCGGTCCACAAAAATCGTCCCTCCCGTGCGTGCCGCCTTGCCGAAAAACGGCCAGCGATCGATCTCCATCTTCGCCACAAAAAAGCACGGCAAGGCCGCGCTGATGATCAGGATGTCGAGGTAGCTCAGATGGTTTGAAACCACCAGCCCGCAAGCCGGCGGCTGCCCTTCCACCTGGTACGCGATGCCCAGGCATTTCAAAATCATGCGCACGGCTTGTTGCAGCCACACGGCACGCTGCTCCAGGGTGAGAGGGCCGCGTATGCGCTTGAGCCAGTAGCGCGCCACGCACAGCGCCAGAGCGAAGGCCAGCGCCACAGCGCGCCGGACCCGCCGCAGCATCATGACGTCAGCGGAGCCAGGAAGCGGTTGCGCGCGGCAGCCGAAAGCAATTTCAGATCGAGAAGCGTCAGAAAATCGATGGTGCGAAACTCGCGGTCCCAGGCCGGCGGCGCGGCAATGCGCGCGCCAATGGCGAGATAGGTCTTCAACAGCTTGGGAACTTTCCCCTGCATGACTTGTGTCGCGGGTAAACCTGATCGATCGGTCTGGCAGGGCAACGGCTGTGCGTCAGCATCCTGCAGCTCCGCGGGGCACGCATAGCTCGCGGTTGGCGCCGTCTCAAACTCTCTCGAAACCCTGAAACTCTCAAGCTGGCGATACATCTGCCAACCCTCCGCCGGGTCATTGGAGTTCAAAGAAGAGCAACCGAGCAAATAACGAAGCCCCATGTCGGTAGCATACTGCGCGATGCCCCGCCACAACAACATCAGCACTTCAGGTGTGCGATGTTCGCGATCGATCGAAGCCCGGCCCAGCTCCAGAATTCCAGGCCGCAGCGGCTCGTACGGCGCCAGGCAAAACTCTTGCTCGGAGTAGTAGCCCAGATCGCTGCGCCGCCGTCTCGCCCGACTGCATACGATAGGTTCCCACCACGCACCGGCTTGCTTTGTCTTCCACCAGCAGGTGCTCGCACACCATATCGAAACGATCCACATCGAGACCGGTATGGTTAGAGCTTTCCAATCCCTCGCCCAATTCGATATTGAAGACCTTGAAGCGCAACCGGCACGCAGCTTCACGATCTTCCGCAGTCGCAGCCAGCCGCAAACGGTATCGCCCCACATCGGCATGAATGCGCGAGGTAGGCTCCGCCAACGGCGGCGCAACCGCGCCGGCAGCAAATGCAATATCTGGTATGGGAGTCGAACTGAGGTCGAGTTGCAGCGGATCGGAGTGCCGAGTGTGCGCAATCACGCCGTCAGTATCCCGCCGCGTTGTGAATGAAAGGTCAACCGCAAGAGAAAACCGCGCAAATCTCGGCTCTGCGCTGTAACACGGAATTCATCGAAGAGTTTACGACCGGAGAATCGGCGGTTCTGGCAGACAAAAACGAACGGCCGGAAGCCGAACCACCCGCACTGGCAGTTCGGCTCCGGCCGTTCAAAGAAGAATTTCGCTCGCTCGCTATCCTTTTACCGCCGTCCGTAACCCCCGCCGCCACGCATGGCCATCATGGGACGGCCTCCGACTCCGGCGCGCATCCCGCTCACGCCCGGCCGGCCGGCATAACCGTATCCATACGACCGCACGCCCGGCGCATAGCCGCGATAACCGTACGGACTCACCACCGGGCGACCCGCGTACCCTCTGTAGCCGTACGCATACCCTCCCGGCCGCACGCCCACTGCGAATCCGCTGTAACCGTAGCCATAGCCGTAAGCCGCCACCGGAGGCTGTGCGTAATACGGCGCCACAACCGGGGGTGCATAGTACTGTGCTGCAACCGGCGGCGCATACGCCATCGGCGGCGGAGCCATTTGCTGGTCAGGCTGCGCATAGGGCTGAACATAAGATTGATCGGGACCTTGATCCGGCTCCTGCGTCGGAGCAGGCGGCTGAGGCGCGTAGGCATCCGGCGGACGCTGCGACAGCCCGTATGGATCGCGTTGCGGTTCCTGAACCACGGGAACCTGGATGTCTTCCATCACGCGCAGCGTAAGCGCCGTTTCTGCCTTGAGTGTTGGCCTCGGGCCACGCCGCGGCAGGTTGATCAGGTCGATCGGCCACAGCACCGGAATCATCCACAGCACGGTATCGCGCACCGCGTGCCCTTTGCCCAGAATGCGCCCTTGCGAATCGATCTTGTAGCCCTTGACGTCAACAACCTTCGCATCGAGGGGAATCACCTGGTCACCCACGTAGAGCCGGTCGAAGTCCAGTTGCATCCACCCTTTGCCCACAAAGTGGCCCGGATCCTTGTACTCCGTGAAGTTTCCGCCCAGGTAGCTTCCGTAAGGAAGCATGAAATCCCCGCGATGGAAATTCACCTTGCACAGCACCGGATCGCCCACTGCCGTGGTCTTCGAGGAGATCCTTCCGTCGCCTGTTGAGCAGGAGACAAGCGCGCCAGCTGGAATGATGCGTTGACCAGCCTCCGCAAAAAGCGGCGGCGCCAGCAGGAGTGAGAGGACAACGAGCGAACTGCATTTCATACACATTCCTCCATGACAGAAGCGAAACCCCTCGGCATCTCCAGAATCCATCGGCGCATAAGCCCCGACCTTCAACCGTTCGAGCCTGAGTAAATCCAGCCTGAAGAATCCAGTCCGGACAACCGGCCCTTGCGGCTGCATCTGAGTCCGGTCGTGCGCAGCCACACTTTCCCTCTTCGCCGCTAAAGCCTCAGCCCAGCGGCGAGAAAGCTGCGGCAATCGCACACACTGCGAGTGCGCCCGGCAATTCTGGAGACCCCGTGATACGCCTCGCAGGATCCGATTCGCGCAGATTGAATTTGCGGAAAAATCCCCCGAGTTAGCAGCATGAACCCCCTGCCACAGGGAAAGTTTCTAAAAATTTGGTTTTTATTTCTTGAGAGGTAACCGGATTTGCCGGTTTTGGCGTCTCATAGTCGCTTGCGACGCCTCACGCGCGCCCGGGCTCGTAATACGGCAGTGGGCCAGCTCGAAACTGCGTTGAAAGGGCACGACTTCAGTCGTGCCGCAAACAGCCAGGAATGAGCGCGGGGCTTCAGCCCCTGAGGGATGGCCCCCTTCAAACCGACCCACTACTAGTAATTCAAATTGGGCCCAAGCCATCGCTCCACTTCGTCGACCCCTAGGCCTTTGCGCCCCGCGTAATCTTCCACCTGGTCGCGGTCGATCTTTCCCAAACTGAAGTAGCGGCTCTGGGGGTGCGCGAAATAGAACCCGCTCACACTCGACCCCGGCCACATGGCGAAGCTTTCCGTGATCTCAATCCCCGTCTTCGCCTGCACATCGAGCAGGCGCCAGATGATTCCCTTCTCCGTGTGATCGGGACATGCCGGATAACCTGGCGCCGGCCGGATGCCGCGATATTTCTCGTGAATCAGTTCGTCATTGCGCAGATTTTCATCGCGCCCGTAGCCCCACTCCTCGCGCACGCGCTTGTGCAGGCATTCCGCAAACGCCTCGGCCAGACGGTCCGCGATCGCCTCCGCCATGATCGCGTTGTAGTCGTCATTCGCGGCCTTGAACTGCTCCACCAGCGCCTTCAATCCGAATCCGCTCGACACCGCGAAGGCGCCGATAGTGTCGCCCAGCCCGGTCTCCAACGGCGCAACGAAATCCGCCAGCGAACGGCAAGGCTCGTTCCCTTCCCGGTCCGATTGCTGGCGCAGGAAATGCACCCGGTCCAGAACTTTGCCTCGTCCACCGTCCGTGTACAGTTCCACATCGTCGCCCACCGCGTTAGCCGCAAAGAATCCGTACACAGCACGTGCCGTCAGCAGCTTCTCCGCGATAATGCGGTCCAGCAGCACATTCGCTTCCGCGAAAATCAGGCGCGCCTGCTCGCCCTGCCGCTCATCCTCGAGAATCCGCGGGTAAACACCCTTTAACTCCCATGTGTGAAAAAGCGGGCTCCAGTCGATGAACCCGCGCAGCGTCGCGAGCGGAAAATCCTCGAGCACGCGCACGCCAAGAAACTCGGGCGCCGCTAGGTCCTCCGCGCGCCACTCAATTGGCTGTACGCCGCGCGCGCGCCGTCTCCAGCGGAACCACGCTCCGCCGCGGCGCCGCATGCGCCTTGCGTAGTGCGTCATATTCTGCGCGATGCTGTGCGACAAACTCCGCGCGGCCGTCTTCGCTCAGCAGGCTCGTCGTCACCGGCACGGCACGGCTCGCGTCCAGCACATGCACCACCGGCTCGCTGTAATGCGGCGCAATCTTCACAGCGGTATGCGCGCGGCTGGTGGTGGCGCCGCCAATCAGCAGCGGCAGTTTCATTCCCTGCCGCTCCATCTCCCGCGCCACGTGCACCATCTCGTCGAGCGACGGCGTAATCAATCCGCTCAGCCCGATGATGTCCGCCCGCACTTCGCGCGCGCGCTCCAGAATCTTTTCCGCGGGCACCATCACGCCCATGTCGATCACTTCGTAGTTGTTGCAGGCCAGCACCACGCCCACAATGTTCTTGCCGATGTCGTGCACGTCGCCCTTCACCGTCGCCAGCACGATCTTGCCCTGCACGCGCACCACTTCGCCCGCCGCGGCCATTTGCGCTTTCTCGGCCTCCATGAACGGCGTCAGGTACGCGACCGCCTTCTTCATCACGCGCGCCGACTTCACCACCTGCGGCAAAAACATTTTGCCCGCGCCGAACAGGTCGCCCACCACGCCCATGCCCGCCATCAGCGGTCCTTCAATCACGCTCAGCGGCCGTCCCAGTTTTTCCCGCGCTTCTTCCGTGTCCGCTTCGATGTAGGTGTCAATTCCCTTCACCATCGCGTGGCTCAGCCGCTCTTCCACCGTGCCGCTGCGCCACTCTTCGGCTTTTTTCTCCGCCTCCTCGCTGCCGCCCGCGGTCCCTGCCGCTTTCAGCGCCTCGCCAAAGGTCACCAGCCGCTCGGTCGCATCGGGCCTCCGGTTCAGCAGCACATCTTCCACCAGTTCCTTCAGCTCCGGCTCGATCTCCTCATACACCTCCAGCATCCCGGCGTTCACAATGCCCATGTCGAGACCCGCGGCAATGGCGTGATACAAAAACGCCGCGTGCATCGCCTCGCGCACCTTGTTGTTGCCGCGGAAGCTGAACGAAACATTCGACACGCCGCCGCTCACCTTGGCATGCGGCAGGTTCTCCTTGATCCAGCGCGTGGCGCGGATGAAATCGACCGCGTAGTTGTTGTGCTCCTCCATGCCCGTCGCCACGGTCAGGATGTTGGGATCGAAGATGATGTCTTCCGCCGGAAAACCCACTTCGTCCACGAGCAAGCGATACGCGCGCTCGCAGATGCGGATCTTCTCCTCGTAACTCGAGGCCTGGCCCTGTTCGTCAAAGGCCATCACCACCGCGGCCGCGCCGTACTTCAAAATCGCCCGCGCATGCTCGCGAAACTTCGCCTCGCCCTCCTTGAGCGAGATCGAATTCACAATGCCCTTGCCCTGCATGCATTTCAGGCCCGCCTCAATCACTTCCCATTTTGAGGAGTCCACCATGAACGGCACTTTGGCCACTTCAGGCTCGCTCTCCAGCAGCTTCAGGTAGCGCGTCATCGCGGCTACGCCGTCGATCATGCCCTCGTCCATGCAGATGTCGAGCACATTCGCCCCGTTTTCCACCTGCTGCCGCGCCACGCTCACGGCCTCTTCGTATTTGCCGTCCTTGATCAGCCGCGCGAACTTCGGCGATCCGGACACATTAGTCCGCTCGCCGATCAGGATGAAGACGCCCTGCTGTTGGGTAAATGGCTGCGATCCCGACAATCGCAATGGCCGCGCGGCGCTGACTCGTTGATTCATGCCGCGCTCTCGATCGCGCGCGCTTCTTCGTCGGCCGCCGGCAACTTGCGCGGAGGCAGCCCGTCGAGCGCCTTGGCGATGGCCGCGATGTGCTCGGGCGTGTTGCCGCAGCAGCCGCCGGCGATATTGATCAGCCCTTCGCGCGCAAACTCGCTCAGGTACCGCGCCATGTCCGCCGGCCCCAAATCGAAGCCCGTAGCAGAAAGCGGATTCGGCAATCCCGCGTTCGGATAGCACGACACCGCGACACCAACCTTCGCCGCGAGCTCGCGCAAAAATGGCGCCATCAGGTCCGGCCCCAGCGAGCAATTCAATCCCACCGCCAGCGGCTTCGCGTGCTCCACCGCATTCCAGAACGCTTCAATCGTCTGCGCCGAGATCATGGTCTCGCCGCCGCGCCCGACCGCCGCGGAAATAATCACCGGCAACTCGCGCCCATCCGCATCGAACACTTCGCGAATCGCCACCAGCGCCGCCTTCGCATTCAACGTGTCGAAGATCGTCTCCACCAGCAGCAGATCCGCACCGCCCGCAATCAGCGCCCGCGCCTGCTCCGCATACGCCGCCTTCACCTGGTCGAAGGTCACCACGCGAAATCCCGGATCGTCCGCGTCAGGAGAATTCGACAGCGACACCGTCAACGGCCCCAGCGCTCCGGCCACAAATCGCTGCCGCCCGGTGGCGTTGGCCACGCGATCCGCCCACTCCCGTCCCTGCCGCGCCGATTGCTCATTGATCTCCCACGCCAGGCCCTTTAGAAACGGATCCTCAATCACCTTCTGATAAAATTCAGGATCCTTCCGTCCCCCGTGCTCGCGCGGATCGTCGACAAAAAACTCGCTCTGCGCAATGCTCGTCGCCCCAAAGGTGTTGGTCTCAATAATGTCCGCCCCAGCCTCAAGAAACCGCCGGTGAATGTCGCCGATCAGCTCCGGCTGCGTCAGCGTAAAAATGTCGCCGTTGTTCAACAGGTCTTTAGGGGCGTCCTTAAACCGCTCACCGCGAATGTCCGCCTCTTTCATCCCGTAGGTGCGGATGGTCGTCCCCGTCGCCCCATCGATGATGGCGATGCGGCTTTCAAGGATCTGTCCCAGCGCATGAATTGGCGTCTTAGTCATTTCGTCCCCACGGTTTACGGTCTACTTCTAAAGCATATCGGACCCGTCAACCCTTCCGAACCAATTCGCGCTGAACTGCGCCCGTCCGCCCTGGACTGCCACAACCCCCACCTGAACGGTGCCAAATTGCGGTCTCGCACAAGTTTCGGGTGCCCCACGTCCCGATTTTGGGACGTGGGAAAGCACAAACCTCGATCCGGCTCTTTTCAATCCCGCACGAACCCACGAACTCGCTCCCTTGCTCCCTTTAAACTAGAAACAGCAATGTTTGAAAAACTATTTCGCACCGACGAACCCGAAAAACCCGCCGAGGAAGAACCAAAGAAAAACCTCTTCGACCGCATGCGCCAGGCGGTCTCGCGCACGCGCGAGAGCTTCTCCCAGAAAATCGCCGATCTCGCCGCCCTCACTCGCACGGTGGACGAAAGCGCCCTCGACGATCTCGAATCCGCGCTGCTCACGAGCGACCTCGGCGTCCAAACCACCACCGCCATCCTCGACGCCCTCCGCGACCGCGCCCGCCACCAAGCCATCGAGGGCGGCGCCGAACTCCGTGACCTTTTAAAGCAACAACTGATCGCCATTCTCAGAGCCCCGCAAGGGGCGGCCGCCACACCGCAGGTGTCGCCCAAGATAACTTTTCTGGTGGGCGTCAACGGCACTGGCAAAACCACCTCGAGCGGCAAACTCGCCGCCTGGTCGCGCGCGCAAGGGCGCTCCGTTCTGCTCTGCGCCGCCGACACCTTCCGCGCCGCCGCCATTGAGCAGCTCGAAGTCTGGGCTGCGCGCTCCGGCGTAGAAATGATCAAGACCCGCCAGGGCGGCGACCCCGCGGCCGTGCTCTACGATGCCGTCACGGCAGCCAAGGCGCGCCAGATCGACGAGCTTTACGTGGACACCGCCGGCCGCCTGCACACCAAATCCGGATTGATGGACGAACTCGACAAGATGCGTCGCACCGCTGCGCGCCTGGTTCCCGGCGCGCCCCACGAAGTGCTGCTGGTGATGGACGCAACGACGGGACAAAACGGCCTGCAGCAAGCGCGCCAGTTCACGCAATCCGCCGGCGTCACCGGCATCGTGCTCACAAAGTTGGATGGCACCGCCAAAGGCGGCATTGCCGTCGCCATCGCCCGCGAACTGAATCTCCCCGTCCGCTTCGTCGGCGTCGGCGAAAAAATGACCGACCTGCTGGAATTCTCTCCGGAAGAGTTTGTGGATTCGCTGCTGGAGTGAGGGAGAGTACCCGGTTGACAACCAAGCATTTCCCAGCCAAACCCAAACAAAAGCCTCCATACGCGTTCGTTCTCGAAGCTCTCGCTCCTCTCGAGCCGGAAGTGCGCCGCATGTTTTCCGGCTTTGCAATCTACATAGGCGACCGAATAGTCTGCATGCTCCGCGACCACCTTCGATCGCCTCAGGACAATGGCCTCTGGCTTGTCCTCTCCGAAACTGTGCAACCAGCCGATACCCAACTTCGCCGCGAGTTCCCATCGCTCCGCCCGATCACGTTGCTCGGGGACAAGATTGGACATTGGCTTCTCCTGCCCAGTGACGGTCCCGATTTTGAGAAGGAAGCTCTCCATGCCTGCGATCTGTTGCTCCGCCGCGACCTTCGCCTCGGCCGAATCCCCAAATCGCGCCGCTAGCGGCCATTGAGCGGATTTACACTTGATTGTTCCTATTCGAAGCAAGAAGCGCCCATGAGCAACTATCTCGACCAAGACACGTACTGGATGCAGCGCGCCCTCGAACTGGCGCGGCGCGGCATCGGCGTTACCTCGCCCAACCCTGCCGTGGGCTGCGTGATTCTCGACCGCGCCGGACAGGTCGTCGGCGAAGGCTGGCACGAGTACGACCTGCTCGACCACGCGGAAGTCGTCGCCCTCAAAGAAGCGCAGCAGCATGCCGCCGATCGCATATCAGGCGGCACGGCCTACGTCACCCTCGAGCCCTGCAACATCACCGGCCGCACTCCGCCCTGCACCAATGCCCTCATCCAGGCCGGCCTGGCCCGCGTGGTCGCCGCCACCATCGACCCCAACCCCGCTGTCGCCGGCCACGGTCTGGAAGCACTGCGTGCAGCGGGTATTCAGACGAGTGTCGGGGTATGCCAGACCGAAGCCCGCCGACTCAACGAGGGTTTCGCGCGCTGGATTCAGCATCACCGCCCCCTCGTGCTCATGAAGGTGGCCATGACGCTCGACGCGCGCATTGCGCCGCCGCCCGGCCATCACGTGGAGCACGCGCCCTACTGGATCACCAGCGAAGCCGCCCGCGCTGCCGTGCAGCCGTTGCGCTGGGCCGCCGACGCCACCATGGTCGGCGTCGACACCGTGCTTGCCGACGACCCCTGGATGACCGACCGCAGCGGCTTGCGCCGCCGCCGGCCCCTGCTGCGCATTGTCCTCGACTCCGCGCTGCGCATGCCTCTCGAATGCAAACTGGTTTCGACGGCGCAGAACGACGTCGTCATCTTCACCGTCTCCCACGACGAAGCTCGCGCTACCGAACTGCGCAACCGCGGCGTGCGCGTGGAGATCCTCGATGCCGAGGCGGGCCGCGTCCCGCTCGACAAAGTTCTGTTGAAACTCGGCGAAGAGGGCGTCCTTACGCTGCTTACTGAAACCGGCACGCGCCTGAACACGGCCTTCCTCGCCGCCGGCCTCGTAGACCGTCTCCATCTCTTCATCGCGCCGCAAATCATGGGCTCCGACGCGGTCCCGGCCTTCCGCGGCATGCCCCAGTTCGTGCACATGAACGATGTTGAAGTGGAGCGCTACGGCAACGACCTCAGCCTGAGCTCACTGCTCATCGACCCATGGCCGAAAAACAGTGATCAGTGATCAGTGGTCAGTCGACCGCAGAATCTTCGAGCCGGTTTTCGGACTCCTGCTACCCAATTACAATGGAGATGCACGCAGGGGTTTCTGACTCACCGGGAATCGCACCTCGGAGCGGCTCCTGCCCGCAGCAAGAATGGAAAGGCAAGTTTCATGGTCTCCACTCCCGTCCTCACGGCTGTCGTTTCCCTTGTCGGCCTCGCCGGCGTACTCACCTGGCGCGTGCGCGAGGGCCGCACTGCCGTAACGCTCAAGAAGATCGTGATGCCGCCCCTGGGCATGGCTACCGGATTCTGCATGTTTTTCTATCCGCCGTGCCGCGTGCCCTTCCTCTGGGGACTCGCCGCTTTCCTCATCGGCGCGGTCGTCTTCGCCGTTCCGCTGCTGCTCACCTCTGACCTTCATTGGCACAACGGCGAAATTCGCATGAAGCGGTCGAGCGCATTTTTTGCCGTCATCATCGTGCTCGCCGTCGTCCGCTAGGCCGCGCGCGGCTACTTCGACCGCTTCCTCTCGCTCGAACAAACCGGCGCCATCTTTTATCTGCTGGCCTTCGGCATGATCCTGCGCTGGCGCTTGAAGCTCCTGCTCGCCTATCGCACTCTCACCGCCGCGCCCGCGCTCCCAGCCGCGCGCACCCCGGAAAAAGTCCCCGCCAGCGAATAACCCCGCTAGCTACGCCAACTCCGCTTTCTGATCCCCGATCCCTGACACCTGACATCTGTTTTCATGAGACAATCAGGCGTCGACCCCGTTCTTCCCGTTCCCATCTTCACGAAGGAAAAGCCGATGCCGCACGAACCTGCTAAGAACTCCCTCACTTTTAGCGTCGAGCATAAAGGCGATGCGGCCCTCGTCCATTGCCGCGGCCGCTTGGTTTCCGGCGTTGCTGGTCCGTTTTATGACAAGATCATCGCCTTGATTCCCACAACAAACGCATCGTTCTCGACCTTACCGACCTGGCCTTCGTTGACAGCATGGGCCTGGGCACGTTGGTGCGCCTCTATGTCTCCGCCAAGTCCGGAGGCTCCTGCCTCCAGCTCATCAATCTCGGCAAGCAGATCCGCGAACTCCTCGGCATCACCCATCTGCTTTGGCTCTTCGGCGATATGTGCGAAAAAGGCGTGTCCTTGAAGTTTTGATGCACGGCGCTCGCCTTGCTCCCTTGCTCCCTCGCTCCCTCGCTCCCTAGAATGGACTCATGTTCACCGGCATCATCGAGCAGACCGGAACCCTCGTCAGCCTGACCGATCGCGGCGGCGTCCGCCGCATCACCGTTGAAGCTCCCGGCATTGCCGCGCGTTGCGCGAAGGCGATTCGCTTGGCGTCTCCGGCGTCTGCCTCACCGCGCTCGACCCCGACCCCGCTTACTTCCACGCCGACCTCGCGCAGGAAACTCTCGATCGCACTTCGCTCGGCTCGCTAGCGCCCGGCGCGCGCGTCAACCTGGAGCTGCCCACCGCCGCAGGCAGTCCGCTCGGCGGCCACATTGTGCAGGGCCACGTCGACGGCACAGGCGTGATGACCGCGCTCGACCCCGTCATTCCCGAATCCAGTCCCAGCTTCGACCGCCAAACCACTGACTGGACCCTCAAGGTCCGCGTCCCTGAAAACGTTCGCCAGTGGATGGTGCACAAAGGCTCGGTCGCTGTCGAAGGCATCAGCCTCACCATTGCCGACTTCGACGGCGAGGAGATCACCATCGCCATTCTGCCGCTCACTTACTGGCGCACCAATCTGCACACGCTCGCCGTAGGCGCGCCCGTGAACATTGAGGCCGATGTGCTGGTGAAGCTGGCGGCGATGCAAATGCAAGCCGCGAAGAAGCCGGACTTCGATCTAACCGAAGCCTGGCTGGTCGCGAACGGGTACTAAAGACTAGGGTCAGGGATCAGAAACCGCCGGAGACGCCATGATCTGCACAAAATGCGGCGCGCTGATGGATCAGACCGACAAGAACACCATGACAGGCCGCGTCATCCGCGAGTATGAGTGCCGCGCGTGCGGCCATACCGATTGGGAAGACGATGGCGTTGCGCTTTGGCAGGTTTTGCATGACGCGCATGAGGAGGACGAAGCTGAACGAGCGGCGCAAGCTGCGGCAAACACCCATCCAGCAGCCGTGCAGCCCAACCAGAATCCGCGCAGCTCACTCTGGCAGCGCCTCGCAGGCTTCTTCCGCAGCAAGAAATAGCACGCTTACTGTCCCGGTTTATGCGGCAGAATCTCCGGCGGCGCCACTTCGATCCACTCCGCCTTCATCGCGTCCGACCGGCACTCCGACCACAATGCGTAAATCTCTCGCCGCGGCACCAGCGGCGCATCCACCAGCATCGCACTGCCCGCGTCCGCGCTGGTGTAGCGCGCGCGGCACCAGTGGACGAACGGCTCGTACTGGCGGCCCTTGCGCATCGTGAACCAGTCGATGATCTCGTGCGGCGATTCCTCGCGCACGTCTTCCGGCGTCCACCAGAACCGCACCGGACCCTTCGCCGTAAACTTCTCTTCAATGCAGGTTCCGCCGGACTCGTGCATGGCGCGCACAAACTCCGGCCACGTCATCAACCTTGCCCGCGACTTCATCAGCATTCGCAGCTTGTGCTCGCCATGCATCCGCAGCCATCGCGCGCCCAATGTGTAAGGGATCGCCAGGCACGCGCCCACGAACAACACAGGAATCATCGCGACGCCCATCACCGCGCCCATCCACGTGGACGGCTGCTTCTCCGCGCTCTCGGTTCCCTGCATCTGCATTTTCTCTGCTCGTGTCGATTAAGGCTTGACCGGCAACTTCGGCGGAGCCATCAAGTAGTCGTCGCCCACTCGCGCCAGGATCTGCGCCCGCCGGTCCGTCAGCAGCTTCAGCCGCTTGGTCGCCTCGATAAATTCCTTCTTTTCGTCGGCCGTCAGCTCCGCGCCGGGCTGCGCTGCCCTCGTATTCAACTCGTCGAGCCGCGCCTGCAAGGGCGGAATCTCGCGGTCCATCAGCACCGGCTTGATCACCGTTTTCTTCTCGCGCCCCGCGGCCATCTCGTTGCGGTTGTTCTCTTCCCACACCGGCAAGCATGCCCACATGCCCCAGTTCCACGCGCACGCCCGCCGGCCCGTAATCCCTTTTCACCGCCGCAAACAGTCCGATCATCTCGTCTCGCGGATCGCCATTCGAGTCCGGATTCAGCCCATCCACGTAGCTGCGCGACTGGTTCGACAAAAAATTGCCCAGCGAATAGAAGATCACCGTGTCGCGCCCATCTTGCGTTTTGTAAGTCTCAATCGGCTGCAACACATGCGGGTGCGCGCCCACGATCACCGTCGCGCCGGCCTCCATCATCTTGTGCGCAATGTCCACGTCCTCGGGCCGCGGCGCAGTCGCGTACTCAATGCCCCAGTGCACCGAAATCACCAGCAGATCGCACTGTGCCCGCGCAGCTTTTATCGCGGCCAGTACCGTGGCCTCGTCCGCTCCCGGCGCGCCGCCGGCTTCGCCCGGATAGGGGAAAAAATTCACGTGCGGCTGATCGTCCTTGTCAGGATTCCGGTTGCCGTTCAGCCAGCGCGTCATGCCCAGCCAACCCACCTTGATTCCGTTGGCCTCGGTAATCACCGGCTGCCACGCCGTCGCAGTATTGTCCGACGTGCCGGCAAATTGCAGGCCGATCTCTTTCAGATGTTCGCGGCTCTCGACAAATCCCGCCCACCCCTGGTCCATCACGTGGTTGTTGGCAAACGAAACAATCTTGATCCCGCTCGCCTTCAGCGCCTGGGGAAGCTCCACCGGCGCGTCGAAGAGGAACGGCTTGGTCCCGTGCGAGTGCTCGGGCGCCACCGGTGTCTCAAGATTCACGAATCCAAAGTCCGCGCCCTCAAAGACGTCCGCCACGTCCCCAAACAGCGCCGCCCATCCTGGCTCACCGTCGCCCGCCGCCTTGGCCGCCGCGCGCACCGGCTCATGCGGAATCACATCGCCCGCCACAGCAAAGGTTACCTGCGCCAGGTCGTGCGGATAAGGCGTGACCACCGCCGCTGCGCCGTGGCCCGATCGGCAGGCGGTCAGAAGGGCCGCTCCAACCAGTGCGCCAACGCACACGGCCGCCAGCGCACGCCAGCGCTTACGCACAACGCTTTCCAGCACTTGCGCGAACTCTCTCATCCGACGCTCTAACCCTTGCCGGTCCATTACCCGCCCCTAGCCAAGCCCTTTCGCCTCTAACGCGCAGAACGAAATCAGGATACAGGCCCGGGCGAGCGCTGGAGGCGAACATCTCGTCTATTTTTTTGAGTCAAGACTGTTAACCTTAAGCAGGAGCAACTCTTTAAGAGCTTTCCGGCCGCGGAAGCGCGGAACCGGCGAGAACTTGCCATGGCAGAGTTCGTCATCAAGCTGGCCGATGAACGCGGCCGCGTACAAGAGCAGGTGCAGACCGCGGCCACGGCCGACGAGCTGAAGGCCCGCTTTATCCACGCGGGCTATCACGTCTTTTCGGTCCGCGCCCGCGGCGCCATCGGCCGCGGCCGCCGCAAGGTCAAGCTCGAGCCTTTCCTCATCTTCAATTCGCAATTTCTCACCCTCATTCGCGCTGGCCTGCCCATCCTCGGCTCGCTGCAAATGCTCGGCAAAATCCAGAAGAATGCCACCTTCGCAGGTCAGTTGGAAGACGTTGCTTCGCGCGTCAAAACCGGCGAGGCGCTTTCCGCCGCATTCGAGGCGCAGAGCGGTTTTCCGCTCATGTACACCACCACGCTCCTGGCCGGCGAGCGTTCCGGCAACCTGACCGAGGTGCTGGATCGCTACGTGAGCTTCCAGAAGGTTGCGCTCACCCTGCGCAAGAAGCTCATTGGCTCGCTCATCTATCCATGCGTGCTGCTCACGCTGGTCTGCGCGCTCCTGATCTTCATGTTCACCGTCGTGGTGCCGCAATTTGCGCTGCTCTACGACCAGCTCGGCAACAAGTTGCCGGCTCTCACCATGGCATTGCTGACCTTCGGCAAGTGGATGCAGCACAACATTCTGTGGCTGGCGCTTACGGTATCCGCGATCGTATTCGCCCTCTACCGTTTCTCCCTTACCGAACGCGGCAAAGACTTTGCCGATGGCGTGCGCATTCGTCTTCCCATCCTGGGCAAAATCTGGCTCAAGTATCAGGTGGCGCTGTTCGCGCGCATGCTTTCCACGCTGCTCACCGGCGGTTTGCCTCTGGTGCCCTCGCTGGAGACGGCCTCGCGCTCCATCTCTTCGCGCCGTGTCTCCCGGGCCGTGCAAACTTCGGTCGGGACGGTGCGCGAGGGCAAAAGCCTGGCCGACTCGCTCGCCAAAACCGGCATCTTCCCCGACCTCGCTACGGAGATGATCACGGTGGGTGAGCAAACCGGCGCGCTGCCGCAAATGCTCAACTCCATGTCAGAATTCTTCGAGGAAGACGTGGCCACGGCCCTTGCCGCTGCTCTCGCGCTTATCGAACCTGCGATCCTCATCGTCATGGGAGTCGTCGTCGTATTCATTTTGATCTCGCTCTACCTGCCCATCTTTTCCCTGGGGCAGGCGAGCGGAATGTAGGAGGTCGCCCGCATGCCTGACACAAACGTGTTGCCGCCGCCCTCGCCCGCAACCGGCGAAGAACGCGCCCAGGCTGAATCCCTGGCGCGCCGCTACCACGCCGAATTCGTCGACCTGAAGAACTTCAAGATTCAGCACGAACTGCTGCGCACCGTTCCCGTCGAGCTCATGTTCCGCTACAACTTCGTGCCCATCGAGCTAAAGGAAGACGCGCTGGTTATCGCCGTCAGCGACCCATCGCGCCTGATGGTCGTGGACGAAATTGCCGGGCTGCTCGGCAACCGCATCGTAGCTCGCGTGGCCACGCTCTCGCAGATCACTGACTTGCTGAAGAAGACTGAGCAGTCGCAGCGCGTCCTCGACGAGGCCAGCGAGGGCCTCACCTTCGACGTGCTCACGGGCGACGATAACCCCGACGAAAACATTTCGATTGAAAAGCTGACCAGCGATGCCGAGGACATCAGTCCCATCATCCGCCTCGTCGACACCACCATCTTTACCGCTCTCGAGCGCCGCGCCTCCGACATTCACATTGAGAGTTACGACGATTCGGTCCACGTCAAGTACCGCATCGACGGCGTGCTGCAGGAGGCCATGGCGCCCATTGCCCGCGAGCACCACGGCACCATTCTCGGCCGCATCAAGATTATGAGCGAGCTCGACATCGCGGAAAAGCGCGTGCCCCAGGATGGCCGTTTCCGCGTGCGCTACAAGAGCCGCCTCATCGACTTCCGCGTCTCGATCATGCCCACGATTTATGGCGAAAATGCCGTGCTCCGCGTGCTCGACAAGGAGTCGATGAGTGAGAAGTTCAAGCACCTCACGCTCGATGTCGTCGGCTTCGCGGAAGATGATCTGCGCCGTTTCCGCCGCTACATTCGCGAGCCTTACGGCATGGTGCTGGTCACCGGCCCCACCGGCTCCGGCAAAACCACCACCCTCTATGCCGCGCTCAACGAGATCAAGAGCGACGAAGACAAGATCATCACCATCGAAGACCCGGTCGAGTACCAGATTCGCGGCATCACGCAGATTCCCGTCAACGAGAAGAAAGGCCTCACCTTCGCGCGCGGCCTGCGCTCCATCCTGCGCCACGACCCCGACAAAATCCTGGTCGGCGAAATTCGCGATCAGGAGACCGCGCAGATCGCCATCAACTCCGCGCTCACCGGCCACCTTGTCTTCACCACCGTCCACGCCAACAACGTGGTGGACGTGCTGGGCCGCTTCCTCAACATGGGCGTCGAAGCCTACAACTTCGTCTCCGCGCTCAACTGCATCCTGGCGCAGCGCCTGGTGCGCACCATCTGCGAGTACTGCGCGCACACCGTCCACCACAGCGACGAACTCCTGATCTCGAGCGGCATGAATGCCGCCGAATGGCGCGACTTTGACTTCCGTGAAGGCACGGGCTGCATCGAGTGCGGGGGCACCGGCTATCGCGGCCGTACCGCCATCCACGAGCTGCTCGATCTTACCGACACCATCCGCGAAATCATTCTCGCCAAAAAGCCCACGTCGGAAATTCGCAGGCAAGCACAAAAGGAAGGAATGAGCTTCCTGCGCGAGTCGGCCATCGAGCGCGTCCGCCGCGGAATCACTACACTCAAAGAGATCAACAAAGTGACTTTCATTGAGGCTTCCAGGTAGGACAGGGATTAGAGACCAAGGGAAAACGAAAGATGAGTTCGATCTTTAAGAAAAATGCGACGGGAAATCAGGCGAGCGGCCGTCCACCGGCTGCGGTCGAGCTCTCGCCCGAGGGCGTCCTTGCCGCCGGGCTTGCCGCCGCGCATTCGCGCCGTGGCGCATCCGCGACCGAGAAAGGCTGCGTCTACGCCTTCGTTCCGCTCGCTCCCGGCGCTTTGGTTCCCAGCCTGGACGAGCCCAACCTGCGCGCGCCCGAAGCCGTCGCATCGGCCATTCGCTCGGCGCTCTCCCAGGTTGCGCCGCGCACGCGCGCCGTCACATTGGTTCTGCCCGACACGCTGGTCCGTGTCTTCGTGCTCGACTTCGATTCCATGCCTGCCAAAGCCTCTGAAGCCGTCTCCGTGGTGCGCTTCCGCCTGCGCAAAATGGTTCCCTTCGATGTGGAGCCCGCCGGCGTCAGTTACCAGATCCTCACGCAGAACGAGGCGGAGTGCAAAGTGCTGGCCGCCGTCGTTCCCGGGCCCATCCTCGCAGAGTACGAAGCTGCCGTCCGCGACGCGGGCTACGAACCCGGCGCGGTTCTCTCCTCCAGCCTTGCCGCCCTGGAAGCGGCGGATGCCACTGAAGGCGTGCTGGCCGCCAACCTCAGCGCCCACTCCATGACCACCGTTGTCACCAGCGGCCAGGATCTGCTTCTCTACCGCACACTCGACCTGCCTCCGGATCCCGCATTGCGCGCCGCGGAGATCGGGCGCGCGATCGCCGTCGCCGCCGCGTACTTTGAAGACAAGCTGGGCGCACCCCCGCGGCGTTTGTATTACGCAGGCATCGAGAGTTTCGATGAGTTTGCGGCGTCCATCGGCAATCCCGAGATTGCTATCGCTGCATGGGCCGAGCGGCCTGAAGAAGGCGCTCTCACGGCTCTGCCCCAAACCAGTTTTGCCGGCGTCGCAGGCGCGCTGGCGGGAGCGAGCTAGAGCGATGAGAATCACACTCAATCTCGCCACGCGACCCTTTACCGATCTCGGCCCGGCCATCAAGCGCCTGCGCGTCGGCATGGCCGTCCTCGCCGTGCTTTGCCTGCTCTTCATCTCTGGGCCTGCATTTCTTCGACAGCCAGGCGGCGGAGGCTCGCGCCCGCGAGCACTCTCTCGACGGCGCAGATCGCGCGCATCCAGGCCGAGCGCCAGCAAGCGCAGACCTTCATGCAGCGGCCCGACAACGCGCAGCTTCTCACGCAGGCCGAATTCCTCAACGAGCAATTCGATGAGAAGGCCTTCTCCTGGACCCTCGCCATGGAAGCCATGGAAACCGTTCTTCCCGCCGGCGTTCAGGTCACTTCCATCGAGCCGCAGCGCGGCAAGGACGGCCACATCACTGTGGAACTCCGCGTCATCGGCCCTCACGACCGCTCCGTCGACCTGGTGCGCAACCTCGAGCACTCCCGCCGCTTTCTTGAGCCGCGCATTGAGAGCGAAAGCGCCGAGAACAGCACCAACGCCAATCAGCAGTTGGGGCCCATCAGCGCGTCCAATCGTTTCGAGTTCGAGATCTTCGCCGATTACAATCCGCCCGCGCCTGGAGAACGCGTGAACGCGAAATCCGCGGCAGGCAATTCTGCATCGCATACGCCCGCTTCCGCGACTCCGCGGCAACGTGGACGCGGACCCTACACCGGGCCCACGCCAGCCACGCCGTGCAGACCCATCCCGCGCCTGCCGCGAACGGAAGGCACGCAATGAACGCGGAGAATCCCACTACGACATGGCGTGAGCGCCTCGCCTCCCCGCTCACATGGCACATGGCCGGCTTCGTTCTGCTGCTCGTGCTGGCCGTTGCGCTGGCCATCCGTCTCGGTCTCGACTGGGCCGTCATGGACAGCCACTCCACCGAGGTCCTCGCCAGCAAGCAGATTCAGCTGAAGGCTCTTGAAATTCAAACCGCTCCCCTGCGCGGCCTCGATCAACGCGTCGAGAAGACCCGCGAGCAATTAGACGACTTCTACCGGAAGCGCATCCCGCCCAATTATTCCTCCATTGACGCGCGCATCGTCGAGCTTGTATGTCGCTTCGGGCGTGCGCCTCACGCGCGTGCAGTACACGCAGGGCGAGCCCGGCCCCGGCCTCACGGAAATCACCATGGACGCCAGCATCAGCGGCAACTATCCCGCCATCATGCGTTTCGTCAACAGCATGGAGCGCGATCCCATGTTCTTCATCATTCGCGCCATGGCTCTCACCGGCCAGCAGGGCGGTCTGGTCAATCTGCGCATGCGCGTCTCCACCTGGCTGCGCCCCTCCGACGTTCCCAGCGATCTTCCCTTTACACCCCCGAAACCCAGGCCAAGCACGCCGGCGCCCGAGCAGCCGGCCGATAAGGAGGGCGAATAACATGGCCCTCGCTCTCGGTATTGAAAACAAGCGTAACGTCGCAATCGTGATCGTGCTCTTCGCCGCTCTCTTCGGCTATGGCGGATACCTGATCTATCAAACGATCTCCGGCCCCTCCGTGCCGTCGCAATCTTCGTCGCCGCAAACCGAAGGCCCGGACGCTCCCGCCGCGCCCGGCAAACCACCAGCGGGCGGCGCGGAAGCGCAAAGGCTCTCGAACGCCGGCATCGATCCCTCGCTGCACTTTGACAAGCTCGCGCAAAGCGAAGACGTGCGCTACGAGGGCACCGGCCGCAACATCTTCTCCGTCCGAGTCCGCGCCAGACATCATCCCAACTCCGCTCAAGAGCGCGCGCAACACGCCCATCGTCCCCGCAGGCCGCGCCCGGTCCGCCCAAGCCGCCGGAAATCGACCTCAAATACTTCGGCTACGAGCAGGACAGGGACAAATCGCTGCGAGCCTTCTTCGTGCATGGCGACGACATCTTCATCGCCCGCACCGGAGAGATCGTCGACCATCGCTACAAGGTCGGCGCCATCCAGCCCCTCAACGTCGAGGTCACCGATCTCTCCTACAACAACACGCAGTCGCTGAGTTGTCGTCCTTCTGAGACCCATGACGAATCTTCCTCCAATGCGCCGGCCCGTCCCCGCTTCCGAGCAGGGCTACATCATGCTCATCGCCATCTTTCTCATGGCGCTCGTCGTCATCTCGCTGGCCATCGCCGCGCCCCAGGTTGCCAAATCCATCCAGCGCGACCGCGATCTGGAAACCTATCATCGCGGCATGCAATACCGTCGCGCCATTCAGCTCTATTACCGAAAGTTCCACGCCTATCCGCCCAACGTCGACGCCCTGGTCGAAACCAACAAGATCCGCTTTCTGCGCAAGAAATACGTCGATCCCATCACCAGCAAAGCCGATTGGAAGCCGGTCCTCTTCGGCCAGAACAAAACGCCCACGGCCATGGGTTTCTTCGGCCAGCCGCTTGCGGGTGGTGCCACATCGATCGCCGGAATCGGCCCCAGCGGCGGCAACGGCGGCGGTAGCCGCTGCCCCAGCCCTATTCAGGCGGCAGCTGTCTTCGGTGGCAGCCCCACCAGCAGTACCTCAGGCGCGGCTCCGACCAGCCCAACCGACAATTCGAACGGGACCGGCGGAGGTGGCAGCACCGGTTCGACGTCGACCAGCCCGTCAGGAACGACTTCCAGCGGAAGCACAACTTCCTCCACCAGCTCCGATCAATCCGGGCAAACCTTTGGCGGCGGAGGCATCATCGGCTTCTCGCCCGGCAGCCCCAAACAATCCATCCTCATTTTCAAGAAAAAGAACCACTACAACGAGTGGGAGTTCACCTACGACCCCATCTCCGACGCGCAAACCATCAGCGGCGGCAACGCCGCAGGCATCGGCCAAAACTCGAACAGCAATACCTCCGGAGCGTCCGGTAACACCAACTCCAACTCGAATAACACGAACTCCAACGGTACTGTCGCCAACCCGCCGAGCCCAAGCCCAGACGCTCCTCAGCAGCAGTAGCCCATCGGCCCACCCCGCGCACTCAAAGTCACTCAAAACACAAAAGGCCCGCCCCTTCGGGCGAGCCTTTGTCTTTGTTCCTAATCCCTGTTCCCTGCTTTTACACCTGGAACGATGAACCGCACCCGCAGGTCGACTTCACCTGGGGGTTCTCGAACTTGAAGCCCGCAGCCTCCAGGGTTTCCACGTAGTCCACGATGCAACCGTTCAGGTACATCAGTGACGTGGCGTCGACATACACCTTCAGGTCGTCAAAACTGAAAACCTTGTCCATCATGCCGGGCTGGTTCTCAAAGGCCATGGAGTATTGGAAGCCGGAGCAGCCTCCGCCCACCACGCCGATGCGCAATCCGGCAGGGAGCGGATCCTGGGTGGCCATAATCTCGCGCACCTTGGCGATCGCCGGGGCGGTCAGCACAAGTGGCGGTTTCTTCTGGGTTTCCTGGATCGGTTCGACGGTCGTAGTGGTTGTCGCCATGATTCCTCCCCTGTTTGGCTTGAATTGCCTAGCGCGGTCTGCTTCTTTCACTTTATCGTTCCGCGAAGTCCTGCACAAGCCCCGCTCGCAGCGCACTGTCTACTAGATGCAGCCCGGGGAGGGATGGTCGCATTGTCTCGCGACCCATGTCCTTCATTCCCCAGCGCCTCTTCGGCTCATCCAACCGCCCTGTTTTCAGTCTTCAGCGGCCACCTTGGCCCCTGAATCCGCCGTCATGCCGCGCTCGATGACTCCGAAGTAACGCCGCGACGGGGCGCATCGATCATGACAATGAAAATCTAGTGACGTGGTTCACAGCGCCACCCGTTTGGAGTTATCATGATCAACCGTACGGCCCTCTGGCCGCGAGACCGCGATTCCCCACGACCCCGTGGTCCCTGAGACCGCAGTTCGTTGGGAGGTGCAGTATGACGGTAGCCTCGATGGTGATGTGGAGCGTATGGGGTACATTCGCGCTCTTTATGGCTGGGCTGTATATCTATCGCTCCAGCCTTACCCGCGATGAGGAAGACCAGATCTTCCTTGACGATTCCTTCGATCACGAGAAGGTTCACCAGGCGGCGATTGTGGCGAGAGTCGCCAGAGTCGAGCCGCTAGTGCGCGTCGCTCGCTGGCTGGTTGTGGCGATGACGGCCGTGGTGGTCGTTTATTACGTCCGCGACATCATGGTGCAGTTGAACGTCATTCACTGAGGCAGCCTGGCCGCGGCACAATTCGCGCCGGCCGCATAGAACCTCAGCACAGTCCCCAGCGGATGAATGTCCGCCGGGGACCGGACAAGACTGCGCGGAGACTCTCTGTCTTCTGGAGTTCGCCCTGATCGTGATCGCGTGAACAGGCTCTAGAACTGGTGGAACACGTTATATACGAAATACACCGCCACCGCCAAAGTCATCACGCCGGCAAGAATCATCGCCGACCGCTTGAGAGGCAGCAGCTTGCCCACTCGCGCCGCAATTTCATCCTGCTCGCTCTTCACATGGTTCGACGATTCGGCCAGGAAAATCTGCGCCTCTTCGTTCCTGCCCACTCGTGCCACATAAATACTCACACCCAACATCAAAGCCAGCGAAACTCCCCACACTGACAACAGCACCGGAACCAATAGCATCCTCTTCTCCTTGCATCAGGAATTATGTGGCCCCGCGGCTGATGCGATCGCGTGGTACAACACGCTCGCGAGCATCAAGGCCTCACGGGGCTCATCATAATTTCGAGGAGAAGGTATCGAGGGTGACAGCAGTCACGCCTGCGCTCGGAAAAGCCCGAATCGGACCACATTCCGAAATGATTTGGTGAAATCTACTCCACTTCCTGCTGCGCGCGATAGCCGTCCCGCGCGATGATGTCGTATTTCAGCGGTTTTTTCTTCTCGTCCTGCATGCGCAGCGGCTGGCCTTCGTCGTCTACCAGTTCCACGCGCACCTTGCGCCAGGTTCCATCCTGCTTGGCATTGGACGGGTGGTAGACGAGCTCGTATTTCGCGCGGATGTT
Source organism: uncultured Acidobacteriota bacterium (assembly GCA_963713675.1). Taxonomy (GTDB): domain Bacteria; phylum Acidobacteriota; class Terriglobia; order Terriglobales; family Acidobacteriaceae; genus Telmatobacter. Next base: position 314,927 of record CAVQMV010000029.1, on the reverse strand, counting down.
CATGTTGATTTCTTTCACAATGTCCGGCAATTCGCCAACAAACCGCGGCGCATAGTGCAAGCCTCCGGTCCAATCGGAAAAGCTCTTCATTTCGTTGTCGGCCTGCAGATACGTCATATCGCGTGCGCCGGCCATCATGCCGCCCCTGCCCTCGTTAAGCGCCTCAAAGAGTCCGTCGGTCGAGATGCTGAAGATGGTGATATCGCGCGAGGCCTTCACCTTCTTCTCAATCTTGTCGAACGTGAGCTTGGAAAAGGTATCAACCCCGCTGGCAATCAGGATGATGTACTTCGGACCTTGAATCCGCGACAGCCGGTCCAGGGATTCATTCAGCGCATCGAAAATATCGGTCTCGGAAAATGCCGCGGGCATATAGACCTCGTTGGCCAGGATGTTCATGCCTTCCTGAATCTGCTGCTTGTCCTGCGTGAAATCGGTCACGATGTGGGTATTCAGGTCGAAGGTCATCATGGCCACGTAATCCTGCGGCCGCAACTGCTGCGCAAACGCCCACGCCGTATTCAACGCCTGGATTCTGAAGCTAAAGCCCCGGGCCGCATACTCCATCAGGATCAGAGCTGTGATCGGCGTCTCCGTGCGCTTGAAGCCTTCAACCTTCTGCTCCACGCCGTCTTCATAGACGCGGAAGTTCGAAGGCTTCAATCCCGGCACGAACGCATGCGTCTTTTCCAACTGAACGCCCACGTCGATCGTCACCTCGGGAACATTCACGCGCAGGGTCACGTTGCCTAACCCCTCGGGATTCTTGAATTGGGGCGCGGCCGGCGCGGGCGGCGGCGGTGGCTGCGTCGCGTCTGGGTTTTTCTTCGGCACGGCGATCACTCCCGTGTCGCCGCTGGGACCGCCGGCATCGGGCGTGTTCTGGTCCGGCTGCTGCGCCGCGGGTTGCTGGTTCTGCTGCCCCGATGGCGCGGACTGACCCGCCGCCCGCATCCACGGCGCGCCGGCCACAGCCACAACAACCACCAGCAGCAGATTGAGCGCGAAACGTTGCGAAAAAGTAAGTTTCAGGCGCGGCATGGTCATATACATCCCCTTGTGCTCACAAGCATACGCGATCCGCATCGCCGCTGGTGCAGGCGCTGGCCATGCGGCCCGCTGTACTCTAATAGACGTGGAAACCTGCCTAAAAGGAAACAAACGGGGGCTCTCGGCTCCTGCCTTTTTCACCGTCGCCTCTTACGCCATTCTGGCCCTGGCGGCAGCTTCTGGGTCCTCGCTGCTGGCACAGACCGCTGCTGCACCCCGGTCCTCCGCGCAACAAGGAACTCCTGTGCCGGTGGGCCCTCCGCGCAACCCCGCATTCTTCCCGCTCAACCAGGTCCGTCCCGGCATGACAGGCACTGCCTGGACCGTTTTTCAGGGAAACACGCCCGAACCCATGCAGGTTGAAATCCTTGGCGTGCTGCGCGGCGCCCGCGGCCCCGGCCAGGACCTCATCCTGGCTAAACTCCATGGCGCCAAAGCCGAGTACACCGGCGTGGTCGACGGCATGAGCGGCAGCCCCGTCTACATCGACGGCAAGCTGCTGGGCGCGCTGTCGTATCGCATCGGGCAATTCACCAAGGAACCCATCGCCGGCATTACGCCCATCGGGCAGATGCTCCAGGTGCGGGATCTTTCCGCCTCTGATCTCTCCGCGGGCCCATCGCAGACCGCTCTTGGCTCTCCTCTGCTGGCAAGCTCGTCGCCCGACGCCGCTGCCTCACCGTCCGACGCAAAAATGATCTTCCAGCCCATGGAGACGCCGCTCGTCCTCAGCGGATTCAGCCCCGAAGCCATTCGTTTCTGGAAGCAGCAAACCGCCGGCACCGCTCTGGAAACCGTCGCCGCCGGTGGATCATCCGAGGGTTTGGGCAGTTCCTCCGCGTTCGGCGATTCTTCCGCGGCCGCTGCGCCGCCCTCCCTCCAGCCGGGCTCGTCCGTTAGCATGCAGCTTGTTCGCGGGGACGTTGAAGTGGCCGCCACCTGCACCATCACTTATATGGATTCCACGCAGCTGCTCGCCTGCGGCCATCCTGTTCTCGGCGCTGGGCCAGTCTCGCTGCCCATGACCACCGCCGATGTCATCACCACCGTGGCATCGCCGCTCGACGCCTTCAAGATCATCAACACCGGCGCCACAATCGGCGCATTCACCCAGGATCGCGAATCGGCCCTGCGCGGCGTCTTTGGTGCGCAGGCGCACATGATCCCCTTGCATATCTCCGTGGATGCCCCCACCGGCCAGCGCCAGGTCAACGTGGAGATTCTCGATCTGCCATCCATCACGCCCGTCGCCATGCAGGTGGTTCTGCTCGATTCCCTTACCGAAACCAACGAGGGCAGCGAAGCTCTTAGCTATCACCTCACTGGAAGCGTCGATCTCGCCGGATATCCCTCCATGCCGCTCGACCTGTGGGCCCCGGCATCTGGCGTGCCCGCTTCCATGCAAACCGCTCTCCTGGCCGGCCAGCAGTTCACACGCCTCTACGCGAATGGCGCGCGCCAGGGCGTGATCCGCCAGATCGATCTCCATGTGCAGGCAGTTCCGCGGCGGGTTCTGGTCACGCTCGATCAGGTGCATTTCATCTCCAGCGACATCGCCCACGCCGGCGACACTGTGGAAATCGAGGCCACTCTGCGCCCCTGGCAGCAGCCCGAGCGCAACGTGCGCATCGCCTTCCACCTTCCGGCGCGTCTCGCCCCCGGCAATCTGCGCCTGCTCGTATCGGACGGCGCTACACTCGACCGCACGCTCTTGCAGCCCCGGCTCAATGCCCCTCCGGCCGATCTCACCACGGTGCTGGCCGAAGCCCGCGATCGGCACCCCGCCGACCGCATCTATGTCAGCCTCCTTGCTCCCGAGGCCCAGGGCGCGCTTGAGGGCCAAACCCTCACCGGCCTTCCGCTTTCCATGGCCAATGCCTTAGAGCCCCTTCGCAATACCGAGAATGCCAACCTGAATGGGGAATCGGCCGAACTCGCTGCCGAGGCGCCGGCAGGCGGCGTGCTCTCCGGTTTCCAGATCCTCAATATCCACATCGAGCCGGGCGGGGGGTTAAACTAAGGGAGTTAGTTTTTCAACTCTCCTCCAGATCGGCGCGGCACTTTGGGGAAATTGCCGGACCGACAACCATGCAACGAGGCTTCCGGAGCACAAAATGGCTCAAATTCAAGGACTTGCAGTTCATGCCGCAGGAGCCGAACTCCTGTCATACCGTTATGATCCAGGCAAGCTCGGCGCGCACGAAGTCGAGATCGCTATTACGCACTGCGGCATCTGCCACAGCGATTTGCACCTTATCGCCAACGATTGGGGCATCAGCCAGTACCCCTTCATTCCCGGCCACGAAATTATCGGCAAAGTCTCCGCCATCGGCTCCGAGGTCAAAGCCCTCGAGGTCGGGCAGCGCGTGGGCCTCGGCTGGCAGTCCAACTCTTGCGGCTATTGTGAATGGTGCATGAAGGGACAGGAAAACCTCTGCCCTGAGTCGGAAGCCACCAGCGTGCACCGCAACGGTGGTTACGCCGACCGCGTCCGTGCCAATGATCGTTTCGTCGTTCCCATCCCCGACGCTCTTGACAGTGAACAAGCCGCGCCGCTACTGTGCGGCGGCATCACCGTCTACAATCCCATGCGCCTCAACGGGGTCAACCCCTCATCCCGCGTCGGTGTGGTCGGCATAGGTGGTCTCGGCCATCTTGCCATCCAGTTCGCCCGCGTCTTCGGCGCTGAAGTCACCGCCTTCTCCACCTCCCCGGCCAAGGAAAAAGAGGCCCGTGCTCTCGGCGCAAATCAATTCGTCAACAGCCTCGAATCCAAGAACATGAAGGATGCCGTAGGCTCCCTGGACTTCATCATCACCACGATCAATGCCAATCAGGACTGGAACGCCTACCTCCAGTGTCTGCGGCCCAACGGGATCCTCTGGTTTGTCGGCGTTCCGCCCGCGCCCATCTCTGTGCAGGCCTTCCCGCTCATCTCCGGCCTGCGCACCATCGGCGGCAGCCCCGTCGGCAGCCCCTCGCGCCTGCGTGAGATGCTCGACGTCGCCGCCCGCCACGGCGTCAAAGCCACCACCGAGCTTTTCCCCATGGCCAAAGCCAACGAGGCCATCGAAAAGGTCAAGAAGAGCAAGGTCCGCTACCGCGCGGTGCTGGCGAACTAGGACCATCGCCCCTCAGATCAGGCACGATACTTGGGTGCCCCCGGTCTCGATTCTGAGACCGGGGATGGCACCGCAACCTGCCAACTGGCTCCCTCGCTCCCCAGTTCCCTTGGTCCATGTTTTTCCACACCCCTTTTCGCTAACATATTTGCGTATGCCCTTCCCGATCCGCACTTGCGTAGTCTGTCACGAGGAGTTCGAACTCTATCCCGATAAGCCGGGTTTCGCTAATCGCTGCCCATCCTGCAGCGAGCCGGAATCGACCGAGCCGGTAGCAGCAAACGCGCCCGACGTCTTTGACCCCAAAGCCGAGCGCGAAGTGAACGCCGCTCGCCGCCGCGCGATCCGTGACCTGCTCTACCGCAAGGACAGCTGACCCCTCTGCGCTGTTCGCGGTTCGCTAAAATACTCGCGTGACCAAACCGCTTCCCTCTCGCATCGCAATCTTCGCAACCCTCCTCTGCGCCGCAACCGTTGGCCTCGCCGCGCATGCCGCCAAGCCGCAACTTCCCACTCTCCGGTCGCCCTGGGACGCGCATCCCGTCGCGCTCACCGCCGCGCCTTATACCTGCTCTCAAGTCGCCGCCATGCCACACGACATCGTGGCCTTCGACTACTACTCCGACCCCAAACATTCCGTCATCGATCCCACGCGCTATGCCGCCTACCAGGCCGCCTCCCGGCAATTCGGTGATATGGAAGAGGCCGTCGAGCGCGCTGCCGACAACTTCCAAAGCACAGGAAGCCGCGAAGCCGCTGCCTGCGCCGCGCAAATCCTCCTGGCGCAGGCGCAAGCCAAATCCATGACCGGTAGCATGTCGTCCAACCAGGCCTACTACGTGCAGAACTGGGCACTCGGCGCCCTGGCCGTGGCTTGGCTCAAGGTGCGCCCCGCGGGCGACGACGCGCTCGGCCTCACGCCCGCGCAATCCGACGCCATCGGCGCGTGGATGAAAACCGTCGCGGGGCAAGTCGAAGATTATTTCGAAGGCTTGCACCAGAAAGGCGCCACGAGCGGCCGCAACAACCACTTCTACTGGGCCGGTTTCGCCGTGATGGCGGCCGGTATCGCCGCCGATGATCGCGACCTCTACCACTGGGGCAGCGGCACCTACACCTTCGGCGTCGACCAGATTCAGGCCGACGGCACGCTGGCCCTCGAAATGGACCGCGGTCAGCGCGCACTGCACTATCATCTCTTCGCGATCGCGCCTCTGGTCACCATGGCCGAGCTTGCCCTAGCCAATGACGACGACCTCTATGGCTACGACCACTCGCGCCTCAAGCTTCTCGTTTCCGTTAGCATCAGTGGACTTAAAGACAACCAAATCTTCCAGGAAAAATCCGGCGTCGCGCAGGACACCCCAAAAGACGGCGTCATCTCCGGTGCCGACATATCCTGGCTCGCTCCCTACGCGCGCCGCTTCCCCAGCCCAGAACTCACCGCCCTGCTCCATGGCGTGCCCGCCGCGCCCGACCGTTACCTCGGCGGCCTGCCTCCGCCGTAGGCTCGGGCATCTCCACGACCCACGGTTCACGAATCACGAACCACGTACAATAGAGATGTGACCAAAATCTCCCCGCCCGCGGCTCCCACCGTGGGATTCATCTCTCTCGGCTGCCCCAAAAACCTCGTCGATTCCGAGGTCATGATGGGCCTGCTCGACCGCGCCGGCGCGCGCCTGACCGCCCATCCCGAAGAAGCCGAGATTCTGGTCGTCAACACCTGTTCCTTCATCGACACCGCCAAGCAGGAGTCGGTCGACACCATCCTCGAGATGGCGCGCCATAAGACCGAAGGCCGCGCCCGCAAGCTCATCGTTGCCGGCTGCCTCGTCGAGCGCTATCGCGACGAAATCCAGAAAAACATCCCTGAAGTCGATGCCGTCGTCGGCACCGGCGAGCTCGAGGCGATTCTCGAAGCCGCGGGCCTTGCACCCACGCCCGCAGCAGCCGCGTCTTCGCCCTTCAACATCATTACGTCCGTCCACGCCGAAACGCGTTCTGGCCAGGAATCTCTCTCCGGCACGCATAAAGCGCCCGCATCTCGTCAAGAAGGCGATCACCGCGAACGCGCCGGCCGCTTCCGCCGCGACGAGTGGCAAGGCGCTTCGTCCTCATTGCCCACATATCTTTATGACGAAACCACCCCGCGGCTCCTCTCCACGCCGCGCGCGTCAGCCTATATCAAAATCGCTGAGGGCTGCGACCACCCCTGCACCTTCTGCGTCATTCCCAACCTGCGCGGGAAATTCCGCTCGCGGCACTTCGAGTCCGTCGTCGCCGAAGCCGAGCAACTCGTGGCCCGCGGCGTGCGCGAAATCACGCTCATCGGTCAGGACACCACATGCTACGGCGAAGACCTGGGCCTGAAGGATGGATTGGCGACGTTGCTCGACACGCTTGCTCGCATTCCCGATCTGCGCTGGCTGCGCTTCCTCTACGCCTATCCCAACCGCGTCACCGGCAAGCTGCTCGAGACCATCGCTAAACACGACAACATCTGCAAGTATCTCGACCTGCCCCTGCAACACGCCTCGCCCGACGTCCTGAAGCGCATGAAGCGCGGGGCCGGCGCTGACATTTTCTTGAAGACTTTGGATAAGGTTCGTGCCGCGGTACCGAACATCGCTCTCCGCACGTCCTTCATCGTGGGTTTCCCCGGCGAGTCGCTCCGCGATTTTGAAGTCTTGGAAGAGTTCATCGCCGAAGCGAAGTTCGACTGGCTCGGCGTTTTCAACTACTCGCATGAAGAAGGCTCTGCAGCCTACGCGCTCGACGCTCAGATTCCGAAGCGCACCATCGAATCGCGCCGCAAGCGGCTCATGAAGCTGCAGCAGTCGATCTCGCGCAAGTCGAAAAGGGATTGGGTCGGCCGCGAACTCACTGTCCTCGCCGAAGGCGAGAGCGCCGAGACGCCGTTGCTCTGGGAGGGCCGCACCCAGTTCCACGCGCCCGAGATCGATGGCAAGGTCTACATCAACGACTTCGGGGCTCTAGAAAATCTGGAAACCGGCCGCTTCTACCGCGCCGAAATCACCGAAACCCACGATTACGATCTCGTCGCCCGCATCCTCTCCTCCGAATCCTGAAACCCGCTCGCATTTTTCTGTTTTCGGCCTCACTCATTTCCCCGTATCATCTCCGCATGCCCATCCAGCGCCGCACCTTCCTCAAATCCTCCGCGTCCTTCCTCCCCGCCATGGCTCTCCAAAACGTCCTCGCGCAAAGCTCGCCTGAAGCGCCTGTTGCTCCCAGCGTACATCCTGTCCCCGCCGGCGAAGACGTCACCGGCCATCTCCACCCCCTCGGTTTCAGTTCGCTCGCCTTCAAGGTCGTCCCCTCCGACACCGCAGGCAACCTCCTCGTCATTGAGCACAGAAATCTCCTGCCCGACACGGGCCCGGCTCTGCATATGCATCTCTCTCAGGAAGAATGGTTCTACGTGATGGAAGGTGAAGTGCGTTTCCAGGTCGGCGATGGTCGCCTGCAACTCGGCCCCGGCGAATCGATCCTCGCCCCGCGCCGCATCCCTCACACCTTCTCCGCCGTCGGCTCTCCGGCGCATATGCTGATCGCCTTCACTCCTGCCGACAAGATGGAACAGTATTTCATCGACGCCGCAACCCATCCCTCACTCGCAGCCACCGCCGACTTCATGAACCGCTACGACATGCAATGGATCGGCCCCTCCCCGTTCTGGAAGTCCTAGCGAGCTCGTTGCATCACCACAGAACAGGGCGCAACACCCTGGCGCAAACCAGAGTGCGGCGCCTCAGTCCCAAAATTCCTGCCTTTCTGCTATCCTTCCGCCATGAAAAACTCGCTTCCCCGTCTGCTCCGTTCCGCGACCATGCTAGTCTGTGTCGCGCTCGCCTTGGCCGCAGCCGCTAACAGCCAGGACTGGGCAAAAACCATCCTGAACAAGTCGCCGCGGCATCAGGAATGGGTAAAAGTGACCTATGGCTCGCGGACAGTGAACGCCTTCGTTGTCTATCCCGAGGTCAGCCACAAAGCTCCCGTGGTTCTGCTCATCCACGAGATCTTCGGCCTCAGCGACTGGGCACGCTCCATGGCCGACGACATTGCCGCCATGGGCTACATCGTCATTGCGCCTGACCTGCTCTCGGGCTTCGGGCCGAACGGCGGCGATACCAGCGCCTTCCCTGACATGCAGTCGACCACGAAGGCCGTCTCCGGCCTCGATCCCGCCATCGTGACCGCCGACCTGAACGCCACCGCCGATTACGCGCTCAAGTTCCCCGCGGCCAACGGCAAACTCGCCGTAATCGGCTTCTGCTGGGGCGGCGGCCAGTCGTTCCGTTTCGCCACGCAGCGCAAGGTTTTGAGTGCGGCGTTCGTCTTCTACGGCGTCCCGCCACCAACCGAGAGCCTGCCCGTTATCACCGCGCCGGTCTATGGGTTCTACGCAGAGAATGACGCACGGATCACGGCCACGATTCCGGCCACCAAAGACGCCATGGCCGCCGCGGGCAAGAAGTATGAGGCGGTAGTCTACGACGGCGCGGGCCACGGCTTCATGCGTGCCGGCGAAGATCCCGCCAACACCAATGCCGCGAATACGACCGCACGCGCGGAAGGATTGAAGCGGCTGGAAATGGTGCTCAAGGGCATGTGAAGAAGTGAAGGAGTGAAGAAGTGAAAGGAGTGAAGGAATAAGCCGTCGTCAGTGGTCATTTTCTATCACTCTTTTCACTTCTTCACTCCTTTCACTGTTCACGGCCCCCGCGCGCTACCATAGTTATTGACCACGGCGCACCCACGCCGCGTACCCCATGCCCGCGAAGAAAAAATCCGCCAAGCTGCTGCGCTGCCCCTCCTGCGGGATGCTGGTGCGTCCCGAAGACGAGGACTTCCCTTTCTGCAGCGACCGCTGCCGCAAGATCGATCTCGGCAAATGGGCCTCGGGCGCCTACAAAATCAGCTCTCCGATCCTCGATCCAGAAGTCCTCGAAGACCTGGGCCTCGGCGGTAGCAGTCGCGGCGGAGGCTCGGATGAAGGCTGAAAGTTTCCCCACAGGTCCAATCCAAAGCCGGGAAAAAGTACCAACCACGAAAAAGACCACCTGGGCATTCGCCGTCGCTACCTTCTTCGGCGCAGGCTATGGAAAGCCCGGCCCGGGCACGTGGGGCTCCGTCGCAGCCCTGCTCCTGTGGGCTGCATTCGCCTTCACCCTCCATCCCTCCACGCTCACACTCACACTCGCCCTCACAATCGGCATCGTCGTCGCCACCGCTCTCGGTGTTCCCGCCGCCACCATCGTTGAGCGCGAATCCGGAATCACCGATCCCGGCTTCGTCGTCATCGACGAGGTCATCGGCCAATGGATCGCGCTCCTCGGCAGCCCGGCCGACTGGCGTCATGGCCTCATCGCTCTCGTGCTCTTCCGCCTCCTCGACATCACAAAACCGTTTCCCGTGCGCCGGTTCGAGCGGCTGCCGGGCGGCTGGGGCATCATTTTCGACGATGTCGCCGCCGGCCTGTATGCTTTGGGTGTAGCCTCTCTGTTACGCATCTGGATCTGACCCCCTATGCCCCGCAGCTCTCCGCAACCCGACTCAGCGGCCGTGCCGCTGCCCCGCGTCGACGACGTGGTGCCCGCCGCAGCCCTGCCCCTGGGCGAAGTGGAGCTGAGAGGCCTTTTCCTGGGACCGCGTGGCTTTAAGCTTCCAGCCGTGTATGTGGACGGCGATTCGGCCCATATTCTGATGAGCCGGCCCACGCAGCTTGCCTTTCGAGTACCCGACGGCGCTTCTTTGGGACTGATTGAAGTGCGTACCCCGGCTGGCGCGGCCAATGCCGGCGCGGTGCGCGTAGCGCGCAAGCTGACGGACGGCCTGCACCCCGTGACCAGCCCTGCCGTCAGCCGGTCTGGAATGATTTACGCGACCATCTCTGGCCCGCGCGGCAAGCAAACGCCCGTCTCCGTGATGCGCATCAGCATCGACGGCCGGGCTACTCCTTTTGTGACGGGACTTTTGAATCCTACGGGACTGGCCTTCAGCCCAGACGGCGATCTGTATGTGACCTCGCGCGCCCATGGCACCGTCTACCGCGTGGATGCGGCAGGCGAATTCACAGTCTACGTGGAGGGCATGGGCGTCGCCACCGGCGCGGCCTTTGACGCCGAAGGCAATCTGTATGTGGGCGACCGCAGCGGCACCATCTTCAAGATCAATCCCCAGCGGCAGATTTTTGTGCACGCCACGCTCGAGCCCAGCGTAGCCGCCTATCACCTCGCCGTGAACGCCGCCGGTACGCTGCTCGTCACGGCGCCGTCGCTTTCGTCGAACGAGGCCATCTGGGCGATTGAGCCGAACGGCGATACGCGCGCCTGGTATCGCGGGCTGGGCCGTCCGCAGGGACTGGCCATTTCCCGCCAGGGCGATGTATTCGTCGCCGCCTGTTTGCATGGCCGCCGCGGGCTGGTGCGCGTCACGCCCCAGGGTGAAGCTTCGTTAGTGCTGGCCGGCGACAATCTCGTGGGCGTGGCGTTTTCTCCGCTCGGCACCGCCGTTCTGGCCACCAATGACGCCGTTTATGATGTGGACCTGGGAGTTGAAGGGCTGAATCTATTCTGAGCTGCTAGGTATTAGTTCTCTTTCTATGAAATCTGAGATCATTGCCGTCGGCTCCGAGATGCTCACCCCGTTCCGCCAGGACACCAACTCTCTCTATGTCACGGAGAAACTCAACAGCATCGGCGTCGTCGTCGCGTTCAAAACCATTGTGGGCGACCGGCGGAAGAACATTGTGAACGCCATTCGCACCGCGCTCGGCCGCGTCGACATTCTCATCCTGATGGGCGGCTTGGGACCTACGGAAGACGATCTCACGCGCGAAGCCGTGGCCGAGGCGCTGTCGCTAACGTTGCGCCGCGACGCTCCGCAAGTGGCCGCTCTACACACTCGCGCCGCCATGTGGCGCATTACCATGCCGCAGAACAATCTGAAGCAGGCCGACGTTCTGGAGGGCGCCACGCTGCTGCCGAACGTGAATGGCAGCGCTCCCGGCCAGTGGCTCGATACTACGTTCAGCGGCTATCGCAAGCTCATCGCCCTCTTGCCCGGCCCTCCCCACGAGTGCCGTCCGCTCTTCGATATTGAATGCCTGCCCCGTCTGACTGAAGCCGTGCCGCCGCGCTCCATCGCCGTGCGCACCTTGAAAGCGGCCATGATTCCCGAGTCGCAGGCCGACAAGTTGCTGGCTCCCATCTACACGCCTTACACCGACGTAGAAACCACGCTGCTCGCCCACACCGGTGACCTGCAGGTCACGCTGATCTGCTCCAAGCCCGATGCGAGCGCCGCCAGGCAACGCGTCGACGAGCTCGCCGGGCGCATGGAAGAGACGCTGGAGGACTGGCTCTATTCCTCGCAAGGTGATTCGCTGGAGCAGATCGTGCTGTACTATCTCGAACTCCGCCAGGCCACGCTTGCTGTCGCTGAAAGCTGCACCGGCGGCTTGGTCGCCGAGCGCATCACCAGTGTTCCCGGAGCCTCGCGAACGTTTCTCGGCGGCGCGGTCGTCTACTCCGACGATCTGAAGACCTCGATGGCCGGTGTGCCCCCGGAATTAATCAAGCAGCACGGCGCGGTCTCGGCTGAAGTTGCCAAGGCGCTCGCGCAAGGCATTCGCGCACGCACCGGAGCCACGCTCGGCGTGGGTGTCACCGGCATCGCCGGCCCCACGGGTGCTACGGAAACTAAGCCCGTGGGCCTGGTGCACATTGCCGTCAGCGATGCGCAGGGCTGCGACGCGCTCGAACGCACCTTCCGCGGCGATCGCCAGCGCGTCCGTGAGTGGGCCGCGCAGCAGGCTCTCGACCTCATCCGCCGCCGCCTGATGTAATCGGCAAGCATCACGGACCCCTTTGCTACACTTCTCCTGAAGCTTCAACCGAATCCAGCGTGCATCCAACCCGCAACCAACTATCCAGGAGCCTTCATGCCCGTCGTTGAGCTCGCGGGAGTTACCAAGGCCTACGAAAGCAAAGTCGCCGTGCGCGACCTCAGTCTTTCCATTGAGGCCGGCCAGATGTTTGGCCTGCTCGGCCCCAACGGAGCCGGAAAAACCAGCTCCATCCGCATGATGATGGGCATCACCCTGCCCGACTCAGGGCGCATCAATCTCTTCGGAAAGCCCTTCAATCGCAACAGCCTCGACCGCGTGGGCTATCTGCCCGAGGAACGCGGCCTCTATAAAAAGATGAAGGTCATCGACCAGCTCATCTTCTTCGGTGAATTACACGGTGTGGCCCGGGAAGATGCCCACAAGCGCGCGATCGATTGGGCCGCGCGCATGGACATCTCCGGCTCACTCGAAAAAATGACGCAGGAACTCTCCAAGGGCATGCAGCAGAAGATTCAATTCATCGCCACGCTGCTTCACGATCCAGATCTGATCGTGATGGACGAGCCCTCCACCGGCCTGGACCCCGTGAACACCGTGCTGCTGCAAGATGCACTGCTCGAGCTCAAGTCGCGCGGCAAGGCCATTCTCTTCTCCACGCACCGCATGGACCAGGTGGAAAAGCTCTGCGATGCGATCTGCCTTATCGACCACGGCGAGGCCGTGCTCAGCGGCAAGATGCGCGAGATCAAAAGCCGCTACGAACGCAACCGCATCATCGTGGAGTTTGAAGGTAGCGCCGATTTCTTGAAGAGCGAGGAAATTGCCACGGCTAACAACTACTCCGGTCACGCTGAAATCAAACTCAAGCCGCACGGCGACGCGCAGAAGCTGCTGCACCTGGCCGCGTCGATGGCCTCCATCTATCGCTTTGAGCTGGTCGAGCCCTCGCTGGAAGAAATTTTCATTGAGACCGTGGGAGGCAAACACGATGCCTAGCTTGTTGCCGCGCAACATGCTGCTTATCGCAAAGCGCGAATATCTGCAGCAGATTCGCGGCCGCGCCTTCCGCCTGTCCACCATTCTCGTGCCCCTGCTCGTGATTTTCCTGCTCGGCGTAAGCTCCGTCACCGGCCGCAAAATGGCCATGCAACGCCACATCGCGATCGCTGCCGACAATCCCACTCTGGCCGCCGATATCCGCACCGATCTGGTCGAAGAAAAACGCGCCGGCTACGCTGTCGATGTCGTTGCGCCTTTTACTGCGCAAGACCGCGCCGGTCTTCAGGCGCAGGTCGCCAACAAATCCCTTGACGGACTGCTCGTCATCGAAAACTCCTCCAGCGACACCCCCAGCGTCACCTATATTTCGCAGTCCTCAGGCGATCTCATGAGTACCACGCGCCTGGAAAACGCCATCGATCACGGCTTCCTCAATCTGCGCCTCGCGCAACGGGGAGTGCCGGCCGATCAGATCGCGTCGCTGGCAAGCCCCGTAGACCTCAAGACGCTGCTGATCTCGGGCAGCGGCCAAACCGGCAAAAGCCAGGGCATGGCGCCGTTCTACAAGGCCATGCTCATGACCTTTCTTATGACCATGCCGATTCTGCTCTACGGCATGGACATGGCCCGTTCCATTGTTGAAGAAAAAGGCTCGCGCATCTTCGAAGTGATGCTCGCCGTGGCCCGCCCTGACGATCTGCTCACCGGTAAGCTGCTCGGCGTGGGCGCGGTCGGCCTCACGCAAATCGTCATCTGGATCGCCGTCGCGGTGCTGCTCAGCGGCACGGCCCTCATGGGCTCGATCGTCAGCGGCAATGTCCAGCTCCACTTCACCGTGCTTGAAGCCGTTTTCTTTCCGGTCTACTTCGTGCTCGGCTTTTTCCTCTACAGCGCCTTCTTCTCCGGTCTCGCAGCCACTTGCGAAACTGCGCAGGATCTGCAGATGTACATCTCGCTGGCCGTCATTCCCACTTGGACAAGCTTCGCCATTCTTCCCTTCCTGCTCAACAACCCCAACTCGCGGTGGGTCGTTGCCGCATCTCTCTTTCCGCCCACCGCGCCGCTGGTCATGGTGCCGCGCCTCGGCATGTCGACCTCACCCAATCTCTACTGGCAGATCGCGCTCTCCATTGCGCTGCTCATTGTGACCATCTGGGCCGTGATCTGGTTCGCTTCGCGCCTCTACCGCATCGGCATCCTCATGTACGGCAAGCGCGCCACCCTCCCCGAAATCCTGCGCTGGCTCCGCTACTCCTGAGCGAGCGTAGCGAGTCGAAGGATCTGCGGTTGGCCGCCTACTCTAGAATTTAGACAGTGACCACCGAAGCCAGCCCCAGGTTCACCCTCCGCCAGCGCCTCGTCCTGGCCGTGGTGCCGCGCCTGGTCTGGGCATTGCTCTGGCTCGTCGGCCGCACCTGGCGGTTTGAAGTCATCGCCGAAGAAGGCGCCACGCCGCTTCCCTTCGGCGAAGGCGCAGGCGCGGAGATCTTCTGCTTCTGGCACCAGTGCGTGCTGCCCTGCACGTTCTACTATCGCCGCACCCACGCCACCATCATCGTCAGCCGTAGCTTCGACGGCGAGCTGATTACGCGCACTCTCGAGCTCTTTGGCTTTCACACCACGCGCGGTTCCAGTTCCCGCGGCGCGCGCGAAGGCCTGCTCGGCCTCAAGCAGGTGATCGAGAGCGGACATCCCGCCATCTTCACCGCCGACGGCCCGCGCGGCCCCATCTATCGCACCAAGATGGGGCCCATCAAGCTCGCGCACATCACCGGCGCGCGCATCGGCGCATTTCATCTGGAGCCCGAGCGCGCCTGGACCATGCGTTCCTGGGATCGCTTTCTGGTGCCCAAGCCGTTTACGCGCATCGTGGTCAGTTGGGCGCGCTGGACCTCCGTTCCGGCCGATCTTGCCGACAACCAATTCGAGGAGAAACGCGAGGAACTGAATGCGGCCATCGAGCGCGCGCGAAAAAACGCGCTCGCCCACCTGGGGAAAGCAGATGTCTGAGAGTTCTACTTCAAAAGGCCAGAGTGCGGAGCACCTCCGTGTCGCCGACTTCGATTACGCTCTTCCCGAGGAACTGATCGCGCAGCAACCGCCCGCCGAGCGCGGCACGAGCCGCATGCTGGTGCTGGATCGCGCCACCGGCGCCGTCGAAGATGATCTCTTCACCAACCTTGGAAAGCATTTGCGCCAAGGCGATCTGCTCGTCCTCAACGACAGCCGCGTGATTCCCGCGCGCCTCTATGCGCGTCGAACGTTGCGCCGCGAGCGAGAGAAACCCACAGGCCGCATTGAAGTCATGCTCACCGAACCGGCCGGTGAAAACCGGTGGCGCGCGCTGGTGCGCCCGGGCCGCAAGGTCGCCATCGGCGAGCGGCTGGTATTCCCCGCGCCCGACGGGCGAGATCGTGCTCGAAGCGGAAGTGCTCGAGCGCGGCGAGTTCGGCGAGCGCCTGCTTCAGTTCGCCCCGGTCGACGACTTCTTCGCCGTTCTCGATCGCATCGGCCACATCCCGCTGCCGCCTTATATTCACCGCGACGATGCGGACGCGGATCGCGATCGCTACCAGACGGTCTTCGCCGAGGAGCGCGGCTCGGTGGCCGCGCCCACGGCCGGTCTGCACTTCACGCCGCAGATGCTCGCCTCGCTCGCAGCAAGCGGCGTTGAGATTGCGCGCGTCACGCTTCACGTAGGCCTCGGCACCTTTGCGCCGTTGCGCGTGGAGCGCGTAGACGAAGTGCGCCTGCACAGCGAGCGCTACACGATCTCGCCCGAGGCAGCGAACTCAATTAACGCTGCCGCACGCAGTGCCCGCCGCATCGTCGCCGTCGGCACCACGGTCGTTGCGCACGCTCGAGCTCGGCAGCTCGCGCGGCTGTCGGCAATCCGATTCAGCCCCACTCCGGCACAACCGAGATCTTCATCTCGCCCGGCTTCGAATTTCGTCTGGTGGGCGCGCTGCTCACCAACTTCCACCTGCCGCAATCGAGCCTGCTCATGCTGGTCAGCGCCTTCGCCGGCCGCGAGCGAATTCTCGCCGCCTACCGCCACGCCGTCGAGCAGAATTACCGCTTCTTCAGCTACGGCGACTGCATGTTCATCGCGTAACCGCTCGTTTCACTCTGTACACTCCCTTCACTCCTCCACCGCCCGTCTGCCCTGCTATCCTCACAAACGTGAGCGAACCCTCCAAGCCGCCCGTCTTCCTGCTCGACGCCATGTCGTTCATCTTCCGCGCCTACCACGCGATGCAGCGCTCGCGGCCCATGTCTACGCGCTCCGGCCTGCCCACGGCGGCCACTTACGTCTTCGTCAACATGATCAAGAAGCTGCGCCAGGACTTCGCGCCCAAATACTTTGCCGCGGTCTTCGATGTGAGCGGCGAGGTCTTTCGCGACGAGCGGGCGCGGACCATGGGCCCGCTGCGCAAGTGGAACGCGAAGTCGCAGAGCTTCGACGAAGTGAGCTACGACGGCTACAAGGCCAAGCGCGAGTCCATGCCCGAGGATCTGCGCCGCCAAATTCCCTACATTCGTCGCGCTCTCGAGGCGCTGCGCATTCCCATCCTTGAAGCCGAGGGCTTTGAGGCCGACGACGTGATCGGCACCCTGGCGCGCGAAGCCGCCGAGCAAGAGCACGAGGTCTTCATCGTCTCCGGCGATAAGGACATGATGCAACTGGTCACGCCGCAGGTGAAAGTCCTCAATCCCCAGAAGGACAACCTGATCCTCGATCCCGCCAAGGTGGTAGAGGTTCTGGGCGTACCTCCCGACAAAGTCGTCGACGTGATGGCCCTGCGCGGCGACGCGGTCGACAACATACCCGGCGCGCCCGGCATCGGTGACAAAGGCAGCGTGGACCTGATCAAGGAATTCGGCAGCGTGGAGGCAGTGCTCGACCGCGCGGCCGAGGTCAAGCGCAAGGCCTACCGCGAGTCGCTCGAGCAGAACCGCGATGCCGTCCTGCTTTCAAAAGAGCTCGTCACCATCGATTGCCATGTGCCGCTTGCGCTCGACCTGCACGCGATGGAAACACAGGAGCCCGATCTCGAAGCCGCCCGCACGCTCTTCACGGAGCTTGAGTTCACGTCGATGCTGCGCGACCTGGCTCCTGCAGAGGGCGGTGTCTCGGTTGAGGTGATCGACGAGCCGACGTCCGAGCAGACCGCCGCCTTCTACGCTGCC
Organism: uncultured Acidobacteriota bacterium; assembly: GCA_963713675.1. Lineage (GTDB taxonomy): Bacteria > Acidobacteriota > Terriglobia > Terriglobales > Acidobacteriaceae > Telmatobacter. The sequence goes on along the minus strand of CAVQMV010000029.1, from coordinate 297,689 downwards.
GCGCGCGAGCGCGGTTTTGCTTTTGCGCTCGACGCCGTAGAGCCCGCGTCCGAGGATGCCGAAGAAGAAGAGCTGTCTGCTCCGTCGCTGCTCGATATCGCGGAAGCCGCGGAAAAGAAGACCCACTTCAGCGTAGGAGTCTGCTGCCGATTCGGCGCACGCCTTGCGCTTGCCCCTTACGTCGGAGTTGCGCGCTCTGCTTGAAGACGCCTCAGTGCCCAAGCGCGTACACGACTGGAAGTTGGCCCTGCACGTGCTGGGCGAGATGGGCGTCGCGTTGCGCGGCCCAGTCGACGACTCGATGCTGCTCTCCTACGCGCTCAACCCTACGCATTCCACGCAATCGCTGGCCGACGTGGCCGCGCGCAGCAGTCAGCCACATCCTGACTCGCTGCCCGCATCGGCCGCAGCCGTCCATGCGCTCGTCCCCGCGCTGCGCGAAGAGGCCGAAAAGGCCGGCGTGCTGCGCGTCTACACCGACATCGACTTGCCCCTCTCGCCTGTGCTCTATCGCATGGAACTGGCCGGCGTCCACATCGAAACAGCAGCGCTGGGCAGGCTTTCGGAGAGGTTCAGTGGCGAGCTGACGCGCGTTGGCGACCGCATCTTCGAGCTTGCGGGAAAGCGCTTCAACATCAACTCGCCGAAACAACTCGGCGCTGTGCTGTTCACCGATCTCGGCTTGCCCGCCCCGCCGAGTCGCGGCAAAAGCAAATCCGTTTCCACGGCGCAGGACGTACTGGAGTTTCTGGCTGATAAGCACGACGTGCCACGTTTGGTGCTCGAATACCGGCATCTGTCGAAGCTGAAATCGAATTACGTCGACGCGTTGCCGCTGTTGGCCGACAACGACTCGCGCGTGCACACCACGTTTCAAGCCGCGGCCACGGCCACAGGCCGGCTCTCCTCGGTCAATCCCAACCTGCAGAACATTCCCACTCGCACCGAACTGGGTCGCGAAATTCGCGCGGCATTCACCGCCGCACCCGGCACGCAACTGCTCTCTGCCGACTACTCGCAGATCGAGTTACGTCTACTGGCGCATTTCAGCGGCGATCCGCTCTTGATGCGCGCCTATGCGGAAAACATCGACATTCATACCCTCACCGCCAGCGAGGTTTTTGGAGTTGCTGTCGAGACCATGGACAAGGAGACGCGCAACCGCGCCAAGGCGGTGAACTTCGGCATCGTTTATGGAATTTCCGCCTTCGGGCTGGCCACGCAGTTAGGCATTCCGCAAGCCGAGGCCAAGGACTACATCGACCGCTATTTTGCGCGCTACCAGGGCGTCAGAACCTTTATCGATCGAACCCTCGAGCAGACGCGCCGCGAGGGCAGTGTGCGCACCATGTTCGGGCGCATGCGGCCGATTCCCGATATCGAAAGCCGCAATCCCAACCAGCGCGGATTTGCCGAGCGCACCGCCATCAATACCCCGCTGCAAGGCACCGGCGCGGACCTGATCAAGCTGGCCATGATCTCGCTCGACCGCAAACTGTCGGAGCGGAAGCTGAAGACGCGCATGGTGCTGCAGGTACACGACGAACTGCTCTTCGAGGTGCCGCTGGCAGAGACCGATGAAGTCGCTACCCTGGTGCGCACGGAGATGGAGGGCGTCGTGAAACTCAAAGTCCCGCTTGTCGCCGACGTCTCTTTCGGGCCCAACTGGCGCGATCTGAAGTGAGCCTCGCCCCAAACCACGTTTTGCGGATAGACTGGTAAGCGTTTACCGAACACCGGCAGAGGATACTTATGAGAAAGCTGAACCGTAGAGAGTTTGCGAAAAGCCTTGCCATTGCCCCCGTGGGGCTGGCCGCGGGAAACAGCCTGCTTGGGATCGCTCACAGCCAGGCTGCTCCCGCACAGTCCGCAAACCCACCCGCGCAGAAAGCCCCAAAGACCGAAGCTCAGTACAATCGCCATCCTCCGGTGATCGAGACCGAGCCTTTCGCCGAGCCGCTTGTCTTTGCTCACAGCGAAATCGAGCCCAGCCTCCAACTCTTCTCTCTGCGCGATGTCACGCTCGAAGCCGGGCCACTCCTGGAGGCGCGTGACTGGAATCGTGCCTACATGATGCGCCTCTCCAATGACCGCTTGCTTCACAACTTCCGCATCACCGCAGGACTACCCTCCTCCGCGCTGCCTCTGGGCGGATGGGAAGCTCCAAAATCTGAGCTGCGCGGCCATTTTGTCGGGCATTATTTGTCGGCGTGCGCGCTTCTCTACGCTGCCACGGGTGACACCGAGATCAAAGCCAAGGCCGATGAACTGGTGGCAGGAATCGCCGAATGCCAGACCAAACTCAACGACAACGGCTACGTCAGCGCTTTTCCTACCGAACTCTTCGATCGCCTGGATCGCCGCGTGAATGTCTGGGCTCCGTACTACACCCTGCACAAAATCATGGCCGGCCTGCTCGATATGAAAACCCAGGCCGATAACGATCAGGCCCTCGAAGTTCTCGTCAAACTCGCGGGCTGGGTCGATGTGTGGACAGCGGCGAAAACGGAAGATCACATGCAGGACATCCTGAACACCGAATACGGCGGGATGAACGAGGTTCTCTACAACCTCGCCGCTGTGACTGGCGACGACCGCTGGGCGCGAGCCGGCGACCGCTTCACCAAGAAGATTTTTTTCACGCCTCTGGCCATGCGGCGCGACGAGCTGAAGGGCCAGCATATGAATACCCACGTTCCGCAGGTGATTGGTGCTGCACGGCGCTATGAACTGTCGTCGGACTACCGCTTTGCCGATGTGGCGCGTTTCTTTTTTGAGACAGTATCGGAATCGCGCACCTACGCGACGGGTGGTTCGAGCAACAATGAGCACTGGCTCACCAGCCCCAACCACCTTGCCATTGAAATGCGCGTCAGTTCGCATCACCAGGAGTGCTGCTGCTCCTACAACATGATGAAGTTGGCGCGCCATCTCTATTGCTGGAGCGGCGACAGTCGCCTGATCGACTACTACGAGCGCAACCTGCTCAACCATCGGCTTGGCGCTATCGAACCCAAGACGGGACATACAACGTACTTCCTTTCCATGACGCCCGGAGCCTGGAAGACGACCTGCACCGAAGATCAGACCTTCTGGTGCTGCACGGGAACCGCTGTCGAAGAATTCGCCAAGCTGAACGACACCATCTACGCTCACGACAACGAATCGCTCTTCGTCAACCTCTACTTTGCCTCCACGGTGAATTGGAAAGAGCGCGGCGTGCGGCTGAAACAGGCCACCAACTTTCCGGAGAGCGGACGCACCGAATTCACCATTGAGAAAACGCCCGCCAAAGCGTGGACGTTGCGCCTCCGCATCCCCGCGTGGGCAAATGCCGAAAACTCCGTGACAATCAATGGCAAGCGGCTCGAAGCTGCCGGAACTCCCGGAAGCTATTTGGCTCTTACGCGCATGTGGAGGGCCGGAGATCGCGTGGAACTCACGATTCCGATGCGGCTCACGGCAGAGCCCTTGGCCGACGACCACACGCAGCAGGCGTTCCTCTACGGGCCGCTGGTCCTTGCCGGGCAGTTTCCCAAAACCGCGCTTGCAGAAGATCTCGAACATCATCAGGGGCCGGAAATTCAGGAGGCGCCCGCGCTCGACGTGCCTCCGCTGAAAGCGGAAGGCGCCGATCCGTCCACATGGATCAAACCGGTTCCGGGTCAAGCGCTGACGTTTCGCACCATTGGCCAGGAGGTCACCTTGAAGCCGTTGAACCAAAGTTGGCAACGGTTCGCCGTGTACTGGACAGTGACGCCGTCCTGACAGTCTTGCGACAAACAGCCGGGCGCGCCAAAATAAAGTCAGGACCGGTCCGAGGAGGCGGCGTGCATGTTTCTGGAGATTGGCAGAGCGCTCTCCTTCATTCTGAGCATTTTGTCGCTTTATGCAGTTCTCGAAGGCGCATTCTTCATCCCCGGAAGCGATTGGCTTGAACGGCTGAACTTGTCGCTGCTGAGGATCGCCATCGCGGCCTGCGCCTGCTTTGCCAGCGGGATTTTGTTTGCCCTGCCGCGCGCAAAACATGCCGAGAGCGACATGCCGATCACGTCCACGCTGCCGGTGCAGATGTTCTTTTGGGCCATGGCAGGCGTTGCGATTTTATCGGTGGTCTCGTGGTATCTCGAGGTCTATTACGTGCCGCTGCTATGGCGCAATCTGCCACCGATGTAACGGGGCCTTAATTTCCTCAGAAATCTTCTTGCATACTTATCCATTTTCATTGTATATTTATTCAAGCGCGGTTTCCGCTCTGCGGACCGCGCCTTTGCTTTGCCTGCGAAGGAAACCGCATCATGAAAACCCAACGCCTGAACGTAATCCGCGAAGTGCTGGCCGACACCCCTGTGACCAGCCAGGATGAGCTGCGCCGCAAACTGCGACGACGTGGCATCCACGTGACCCAGGCGACGCTTTCGCGCGACATGCACGAATTGCAGTTGTTCAAGGGGCCGCGCGGATACGCGCTCCTCAATGGCAAGGTCGCAAAGGCCGCGTCGGCCGCGGCGGACGACGATCAACCGCCGACGCTGTCCGAAATGCTCGACAGCTTTGGCCTGCGCGTGAAGCAGGCGATGAATCAAGTGGTGGTGAGCACGGCGTTAGGCGGCGCACAGCCGGTTGCAGCGGCCCTGGACCGCGAAGATTGGCCGGAGGTAGCAGGCACTATCGCCGGCGACGATACGGTTCTGGTGATTTGCACGGACGCACGACACGCGGGCGAAGTGACTGCCCGGATAAGGACGATGTTGCAAGGATGACGAAAGCATTTCAGACAGCGATTGTGGGAGTGACCGGCTACGCCGGCGCGGAGCTGGCGCGCCTGTTGCTGCATCATCCCCGCCTGCACGGCAAGCCACCGGTATTTGCGGGGCGCGTGGAGGGCAAGGATCTCGAGCGCGGCGGCATCCAGATCGCTGAGATTCATCCCCAGCTCGGCGGCAACAACGGAAGCAGCGAATTGAAAATGGAGCCGTTTTCCTGGGAACTCCTCAGCGCGCGCGGCGTGGATGTGCTGTTTCTGGCCACCCCGCACGAGCAATCGCGCGAATGGGTCCCCGAGGCGCTCAAGCGCGGAATGCGCGTGATCGATTTAAGCGGAGCCTGGCGGCTGATAGATCCTGCGAATCGTGCGGTGTATGCCTTCGCGGACGAGGGTGCCGAACTGGCCGCGGCCACACAGTCGAAAGCGATTTATGGCATGCCTGAGCTCTATCGCAAGCAGATTGCCGGCGCACGGCTGATCGCCAATCCCGGCTGCTATGCGACTTCGGTCATTCTGCCGCTGAAACCATTGATTGCAGCGGGACTCCTCGACCTCGAGCACGGCATCGTTGCCGATGCCAAGAGCGGAGTAAGCGGCGCGGGAAAAGCTCCGACCGCAAAGACGCACTATATGTATGCGGCCGACAATCTTTCTGCGTATGGCGTCTTTGCCCATCGCCATACCGGCGAGCTACTCGAACAGATCGGCGTTTCGAACGAAGAAATCATCTTTACGCCGCACCTGCTGCCGATTCCGCGTGGCATTCTATCCACGATCTACGTGCGCTTCAAGAAAGCGCAAACGCGGGAGAGCGTGGCCGAAGTCTATCGCGAGTTTTTTGCCGGCAGCCCGATGGTTCGGCTCTACGACAAAGCGTTGCCGCAAATTCAGTACTCAGTGCGGACGAACTACGCCGACATCGGATTCCAACTCGATGCCGGTGGCAAGCGCGCCATTATTGTCAGTTGCCTCGACAACCTGCTGAAAGGTGCTGCCGGCCAGGCCGTGCAGAACTTCAATTTAATCGCCGGTTGGCCGGAATCGGAAGGTCTCCTATGAGATTCGCCGCGGAGGATTGCGAATGAAGTACGTGGTCAAATTGGGCGGCGCGGGCCTGGAAACTCCGGCGCTGCTGGACGGCTGCACCCGGGCCATCGCCGAGTTGGTGCGCGACGGCAACCAGGTGGCCGTGGTGCACGGCGGCGGAGTGCAGTTGACCCGCACCCTGAAGGCGCTGGGCAAGCAAAGTGAGTTTATCGACGGCCTGCGCGTTACCGACGCGGAGACCCGCGATGCCGCGCTGATGGTTTTTGCCGGGCGCGTCAATAAAGGTCTAGTTGCCGCGCTGAGTGCGCTGGGCCAGCCGGCGATCGGCCTTTGCGGCGGCGACGGCATGATGTTTCGTGCGCGCAAGAAGCGTACCGTGCCCGATCTCGGCTACGTGGGCGAGATTGCCGCGAGCGACGTGCGCTGGCTTGACGCCATCTGGCAGTTGAGCGGCGTGCCCGTGCTTTGCTCTATGGCTCTAGGTTTTGACGGCGAGTATTACAACATCAATGCCGACGAGATGGCCGCGGCGTGCGCCATCGCCTGCCGCGCCGATGCGTTGGTCTTCCTCACCGACGTTCCTGGCGTGAAGGGCGCGAACGGCGAGGTCCTGCGATGGTTATCCATTGATCAAATCGCGGAGTTGGCGAATAGCGCCGTCATCTCCGGCGGCATGTTACCCAAGCTGGGTGCCTGTCGCGAGGCGCTGTTGAATGGCGTAAAGCGCGTACGGATTCTACCCGCGGAAGCGGCCGGTTCTCTGCCCGACCTGTGCAGTTCGCGCATTTCGCATGGCACAGAAGTGATGGTGGCATGACGCAAGATCGCAGCGTCAACTGTTTTGAAAGGACTCGATTTTCGAAGTTGCGGAGAAACTCGATCGAAGCGGTGTTTTGTGAAAGGGCACGACTTCAGTCGTGCCGAACAGTTGCATTCAATGAACCGGGGCTTTAGCCCCTGAGGGATTCGAGGTTCAGGAGGTTAGTACATAAAGATGACGAAGCTCGATCAGATTCGCGCCGCGGAAGCGCGGCTGCTGCTGACCACTTACGATCGCAGCCCCATCCTCTTCGTAGGGGGTGAGGGCGTTCGCATCATTGACGAGAACGGTACGAAGTACCTCGATTTGCTCAGCGGCATCGGCGTTAACGCGCTCGGCTACAACCACCCCGCAATTGTGGAGACAATTGCTCGCCAGAGCCGCGCTCTGATTCACACCTCGAACCTCTACTATCACGAGGGTCAGGCGGAGCTCGCCATGCGCCTCACCGAGCGCACCGGTCTCGACCGCGCTTTCTTCGCTAACACCGGCACCGAAGCCTGGGAGGGCGCGCTCAAGCTGGCGCGCGCCTACGCAGGATTGCGGCGGAGCGAAGGCGCCAGGATTGGCACCAAGTTTCTGGCGCTCGAGCAGAGCTTCCACGGCCGCACCTTCGGCGCCATGTCGACCACGTACAAGGCGAAGTACCGCGAGCCATTCGGACCCGTGGTTCCTGGCGTCGAGTTCGTGCGTTTTAATGATGTCGCTGACCTGCGCGCGAAATTCTCTGACGATGTCTGCGCCATTCTCGTCGAAGCCATCCAGGGCGAAGGTGGCATCCGGCCGTTGACGCAGGAGTTCTTTGCCGAGGCGCGCGCACTCGCCAACTCCACCGGTGCGTTGCTGATTGTCGATGAGATTCAAGCTGGCATGGGCCGCACCGGCAAGTGGTGTGCGTATCAGCATTACGGGATCCAGCCTGATATCACTACATTCGCCAAGCCTCTTGCAGGCGGCCTTCCTCTTGGAGCCGTTCTGTGCACGGAAGAAGTTGCGCGCGTGATGCACGCGGGCATGCACGGCACCACATTTGGCGGCGGCCCGCTGGCCTGCGCGGTCGGCGTTGCTGTCATCGACACGATCGAGAAAGAAGGGCTGCTGGCGCATACAGTCGAGGTCGGCACCTATTTCATCCAAAGCCTGGAAAAACTCGCTAAGAAGCATGAGACGATTGTCGATGTGCGCGGAAAAGGCCTGATGATCGCCGCTGAGCTTGACTCTGCGGATCTGGCCAAGCTCACTGTAGCGGAGATGCTCAAGCGCCGCATACTCATCAACTGCACCAGCGATACCGTTTTGCGCTTCCTGCCCCCGTACATCGTGGAGCGCAGCCACATCGACACGGCGATTGCCGCGCTGGACGAAATCTTTGTTGAACACGCCGCGGCGCACAGCGCGCCCGCAGGAGGAAAACATCATGGCTAGCAAAGCCACTCTGGAACGCAAGGAAACCGCCGTCCCCGTCGAGAAAGATCCCGACATTTTGGCTGCGGCAATACGCATGTCGGGCGAGGATCTGTGTTCCATCGCGGATCTTTCCAGCGCGGAAGTGCGCGCCATTCTCAAGCTCGGTCACGACGTCAAGCGCAATCCGCGCGAGTATCGCCGTGCCCTCGACGCCAAACAAATGGTGCTGATGTTTGAAAAAGCCAGCCTGCGCACGCGCCTTGCCTTTGAGACTGGCATCAATACCATGGGCGGCAACGCAATTTTTGTCGACCATTCCAATCAGCCGCTGGGCGAGCGCGAAACCATTGCCGACGTGGCGCGTAATCTGGAGCGCTGGGTGGACGTGATCGTACTGCGCACCTATGCGCACGACACTATTACGGAGATGGCCGTCAACTCGCGCGCGCCGGTGATCAACGCGCTCTCCGATTTCGAGCACCCCTGCCAGGCGCTGGCCGATTTCATGACCCTCGAGGAGCACTTCGGCGCCGCCGCTGGACTGAATTTTGTTTATGTCGGCGATGGCAATAATGTGTGCCATTCGTTGATGCTCACTGGTGCGCAACTGGGGGCCAACGTAACCGCGGCCACGCCGCGCGGCTACTCGCCCGATATTGAGATCGTCACCAAGGCGCGAGAAGTCGCGGAAGTCAATGGATGCGAAATTCGTTTGCTGCAGGATCCGCAGGCCGCGGTGGAAGGCGCCGACGCGGTCTACACGGATGTGTGCGTGAGCATGGGCATGGAACACGAATCGACCAAACGCGCGCCCATCTTCAGGCCCTTTCAAGTGAATGAATCACTCATGTCCAAAGCCGCGCCCACAGCAGTGTTTATGCATTGCCTGCCCGCGCGGCGCAATGAAGAAGTTACCGACACGGTGATCGACGGACCGCAGTCCATCGTTTTCGATCAGGCCGAAAACCGCCTGCACGTGCAGAAGGCGCTGCTGCTTCTGCTGCTCGGCGGCCTGGCCAATGTAGAGAAGTTTCAGTAGCAAGTTCGTAGTTCACAGTTGTCCAGCGATCTCGCGCTAAGGCATCAGGAACTACGAACTGTGAATCCCAAGGAGTTTCGCAAGCATGTCCGTAATTCTCGAATCGTTGCCCATCGGCCAGAAGGTCGGCATCGCCTTCTCCGGCGGGCTCGACACCTCCGCCGCCCTGCACTGGATGAAGCAGAAGGGCGCAATCCCGTACGCCTATACGGCCAACCTCGGTCAGCCCGACGAAACTGATTACGACGCCATCCCCCGCGCGGCTCTCGAATACGGCGCGGAAAAGGCTCGCCTCATCGACTGCCGCACCGCGCTCGTGCGTGAAGGCATTGCTGCGCTGCAGGCCGGGGCCTTCCACATCACCACCGCGGGCGTCCCGTATTTCAACACCACCCCGATCGGCCGCGCGGTCACGGGTACCATGCTGGTGGCCGCGATGAAGGAGGACGACGTCCACATCTGGGGCGACGGCTCTACCTTCAAAGGCAACGACATCGAGCGTTTCTACCGTTACGGCCTGCTCGTCAATCCCAATCTCCAGGTCTACAAGCCCTGGCTTGACGCCGCATTCATCGACGAATTAGGCGGCCGCGCCGAGATGTCTGCCTTCATGCAGCGCAACGGCTTCGCCTACAAAATGTCCGCGGAAAAAGCCTACTCCACCGACTCCAACATTCTTGGCGCAACCCACGAAGCCAAGGATCTCGAGCATCTTTCTTCGTCCGTCAAGATCGTTGTCCCCATCATGGGCACGGCGTTCTGGCGCGACGATGTCGCGATCCAGCGCGAAGAGGTCACGATTCGCTTCGAAGAGGGCTGGCCCGTCGCCATCAACGGCCAGCAATTCGACTCGTCCGTCGGCCTGCTCTTCGAAGCCAACCGCATCGGCGGCCGCCACGGGCTCGGCATGTCCGATCAGATTGAGAACCGCATCATCGAGGCCAAGAGCCGCGGCATCTACGAGGCTCCGGGCCTCGCGCTGCTCTTTATCGCCTACGAGCGTCTCATCACCGGCGTCCACAACGAGGACACCATCGAGCAGTACCGCGATCATGGCCGTAAACTCGGCCGTCTGCTTTATCAGGGCCGTTGGTTTGACTCTCAGGCAATCATGCTCCGCGAATCCGCCCAGCGCTGGGTCGCCAAACCCATCACCGGCGAGGTCACACTCGAGTTGCGCCGCGGAAACGACTATTCCATTCTCAACACCGAGTCGCCCAATCTCACATTCCACCCGGAGCGCCTCAGTATGGAGAAGACTGAGTCCACCTTCTCCCCGCGCGACCGCATCGGACAACTCACCATGCGCAACCTCGACATTACCGACACCCGGCAGAAACTCCTCACCTACTCCAAAGCCGGCCTTCTTACGCTGAGCAAAAGCAGCGAGATGCCCCAACTTAATAACGGTAAGGAGAAGGAATAGCAGGTACGCTTAAAACAATGTCTAACGAACACCAATCCGCGAAGATGTGGTCCGGCCGCTTCCGTGAACCGCTCGACATTGAGTTTGAGGCGTGGCAGCGGTCCATCGTTTTCGATTGGCCGCTTCTCGATCAGGAGATTGCCGCCAGCAAGGCGCACGCGTCTGCTCTCTCTGCCGCAGGAATCCTGACTAAGAGTGAAACAACAGAGCTCAGGAAAGCGCTGGACGCGATCGGCGTTGAGTTTGCCGCCGAAGCCGGCAAGGCGAAGGTGCGAGACCACTCCTCCGCCGAGGACATTCATCACTTCGTCGAGCTCAAGTTGGCGGAGCGGATTGGGCCGCTGGGACTGAAGTTGCACACCGGCCGCAGCCGCAACGAGCAAATCGCAACCGACCTGCGCCTTTACGTACGCGCGCAGATTGAGCTAGTCATCGACGGGCTTGCTGCGTGGGCACTCGCGCTCGTTGAGCAGGCGCGCAAAGCTGGCGCCAATGTCATGCCGAGCTACACGCACATGCAACGCGCCGAGCCGGTGCTCGTCGCGCATTGGCTGCTGGCCTATGTGGAAATGGCATTGCGCGATGCTTCGCGTTTGGCCGACTGCGCCCGGCGTCTGAACCTTTGCCCGCTGGGATCGGGCGCGGTGGCCGGCGCAACGCTTGCGCTCGACCGTTCGATCGCCGCGCGCGAGCTTGGATTCACGGCGCCCACGGCCAATTCCATCGATGCCACGAGCGATCGCGATTTTATTCTCGAGTATTTGCAGGCGCTCACGCTCGTTGGCTTGCACCTGAGCCGCTTTGCCGAAGAGATCACGCTCTTCGCGACGGCGGAGTTCGGATTTGTGATTCTGCCCGAGGCCTTTTCCACCGGCTCGAGCGCCATGCCGCAGAAGAAAAATCCCGATCTGACGGAGTTGCTGCGCGCGAAGGTCGGTCGCCTCAACGGCGCGGCGCAGACCGTCACACTGCAACTCAAGGGACTGCCTTTGGCCTACAATAAAGACATGCAGGAGACGCAGGAGCCGGCCTTCGCAGCCGACTTCGTTCCCCAAATGCTCAAGCTCGTGGCGCGTTTTACGGCTGCGCTCGAATTCCATCGCGAGCGCATGAGCGCAGCGGCGCAGTCAGGCTATCTAAACGCGATGGCTGCAGCCACCTATCTGGTGCACAAGGGCGTTCCTTTCCGCCTGGCGCACGAAAAGATCGGCCAGGCGGTACGATTTGCGATGGAAAAAGGGGTTGAGTTGAGCGACTTGACGCTCGCGGAGCTGCGTCCATTTGGCGCGGAGTTCGGCGAGGATTTTTACACTGCGATCACTCTTGACGCCACGCTTGATTGCCACGACGTGATCGGCGGGACCGCGCGCGAGCGCGTGCAGCAGGGGCTCGATGCGGCATCCGAGCGCATCGCCGCGCTTATAAAATCCACCGCAGCGGAGGCCGTTCATGCTGGTGCGTAAGGCGCTGCTGCACGACGCCTCTAATATCTACGATCTTGTGAACTCGCTTTCCGGCGACGGCACCCTGCTCAAGCGTCCCTTCGCCGAGATCTGCGAAAACATCCGCGACTTTACCGTCGCCGAGTCCGATGGCGGCGTGTTTCTGGGCTGCGGCGCGCTTCACTTATATGGCCCGCATCTCTGCGAGGTGCGTTCAATCGTGGTCAAGCCCGAGGCCAAGAGCCAGGGCGCAGGCGGCGGCATCATCAAAGCGCTCGTCGAAGAAGCTGAAACGCACGGCATCCAGTCCGTGTGCCTCTTCACGCGCATTCCCGATTTCTTCTTCAAGTACGGCTTCCGCACGGTGGAAGACAAAGCGGAGCTGCCCGACAAGGTCTTCAAGGACTGCCAGAGTTGCCCGCGGCTGCACCGCTGCGACGAAGTCGCCATGGTGCGCGGGCGCATTCCGCGCATGTCGATCCTCGGCCCGCGCGAAGAAGCGCAGGAACTGGTGCGGATCTCCGGGTAGGCTTTTCCCGCTCTTCAATCGTGATAAGGAACCAGCTTTGTGATCGACACGAAGCCGGTTCCTTTTTTGACTCTAGTTCGCGGGAACTACTGCCGACATGCCGCTGATGATTTGCCAGCCTTTGTCAGTCTTTATCCAAGTGTGGGTGACTCTTGTGGTGGCTGGCTCGCCGTGACCAGCCTTGTCCGACCAGAAGGCCGTCAGCCAATAATGCGTGACGACTAAGTCTCCCGTGGACTGGCTGGCGGCCGGTTGCAGTGAAAACCACTGCAGCCTGCTTCCCTTATCGGTGTACGCAGCGATCCAATCGGTGATGTGGTCTTTTCGCGCGGGCTGCGAACTGGAATAAGGCCAGCCAACGAAGTTTTCGTGCCACAAGGCCCTGTAACTGTCGAGATCGAGAACTTTCACGTCTTCCCAATATGTTTTCTCCATCTTCCACACTGCTTGCTCGTTGTCGGATTGCTGGGCACGGGCGTGTACTGCGCCGCAGAACGCCGCAAGGAAGATGAAGAACACGACCGTACTTTTGATGGACCATTGGGCGATTGTGACTGAAGTGCGTCGTGCGAAAGTCATCGATCCTCCCGGGAATTCGGTTGGGCTGGTTAGTGACGCGTGGCAAAGATGGCCGCGGCGACGGCGGCCTGGCCATGGCTGAGGCCGCCGTCGCCGGGGCTGACGTTGCGATGCTGAATAACCTGAAAGCCTGCTTCATCGAGTCCGGCGCGCAGCAACGATGCGAGGCGGCGATTGTGCAAACAGCCGCCAGAGAGGGCCACTGTTTCGATTTGGGTTGCCTCGCGGGCCAGCTTCGCAGCACCGACGAATGACGCGGCAACGCCAGCATGAAAACGCGCGGCAATGCGCGATTTGCTTACGTCCGCCCGCAAATCTTCGAGAAGTTCCTTCCACAATGGAACAGAGGAGATTCTCGCCGGTTTTCGCGTGTTCCAATCCCCATCGAGCAATGCCAGTGTGTAACCGCCCAGGATTTCCTCCGGCTCATCCACGGCGCACCCCTCCAACTCAATCGCCGCCTGTGCCTCGTAGTCAACCACGCCGCGTCCCAGCACCACGGCCGCAACCGCATCGAAAAGCCGTCCGCAACTTGAAGTGAGCGGCGTGTTCAACTCGCGTTCGATCATGCGTTTGAGCACGCGCACTTCCTGCTTCTTCGCGCCGAGCAGCGCAGTCACCTCCGGTGACTCCACATCAAGACCCGCCGCGTGCAATGCGCCAAGCGCCATGCGCCACGGCTCGCGAATCGCCGCCTCGCCGCCGGGCATGGGAACGTAGTCGAGATGCGCAAACCGCTCGAAGTGGCCAGGATCGGGTCCATCGAGGCGACAGATGAGCACTTCCCCGCCCCAGATGCGTCCGTCCGTTCCGTAGCCAGTGCCGTCGAGAGACAATCCAATCGCCGGACCGACGATGCCGTGCTCCGCCATGCAGGCCGCGACGTGCGCGTGGTGATGCTGCACTGCGATGAGCGGCAACTTTCGCTCGGCGGCCCGCTCTTTTGCCCATGATGTGGACAAATAACCGGGGTGCAGATCGTGCACCACGGCAACGGGCTCGATCTCGAATGTCTGCATCAAGTGAGCCAGCGCCTCGCGGAAGAAATCGAGACCAGTAACATTTTCGAGATCGCCTAGGTGCTGGCTCTGGTAGGCAAAACGGCCGCGCGCGAGGGCAAAGACATTCTTCAAATGGCCGCCCACGGCCAGCAGCGGCAGTGCATCGAAAGGCAACGGCACGGCGAGCGGCACAAATCCGCGGGCGCGGCGAATCAACTGCGGCGCGCCATCGACCAACGCCATCACGGAGTCGTCGCAGCGCTGCAGAATTTCGCGGTCGTGCATCAGGAACGCGTCGGCGATGTGCCTGAGCCGCGCGAGAGCTTCGTCATTGTCGATCGCGATGGGTTCTTCGCTGAGGTTGGCGCTGGTCATCACCAGAGCCTTCACGCGAGGATCGGCAAAGAGCAAATGCTGCAAAGGCGCGTAAGGCAGAAACACGCCCAGCCACGGAATCCCCGGCGCAACAGGCCCCACGATTACCGAAACTGCTCGACGCCGCGCCAAAACAATCGGCCGCGGATTCGTCAGGAGCAGTGCCTCTTCTTCACCGGTCAGTTCGCACACTGCGCGCGCGGCATCGAGATCGCGAACCATCACCGCGAGCGGTTTGCCATAGCGATGTTTGCGCTCGCGCAGCCGCATCACTGCGGCCTCGTTGGTTGCGTCCACGGAGAGATGAAAGCCGCCGATGCCCTTAATCGCCAGAATCTCGCCGGCCATCAGGCGGTCAATCCCCGCAGTCACAGAATCTCTGGACGGAATCTCTGCTCCGTCTGCCGCGACCAGCCAGACGCGCGGCCCGCACACCGGGCAGGCGTTGGGCTGCGCGTGGAAGCGCCGGTTCGTGGGATCGTCGTATTCCGCCTGGCAGGCCGCGCACAGGTTGAAGCGCGCCATCGAGGTTTGCGGACGGTCGTAGGGAATGCGACGCGTAATCGTGTAGCGCGGGCCGCAGTTGGTGCAATTCAAAAATGGATAGCGATAGCGGCGGTCGTTGGAATCGAGCAACTCGCGCAGGCAGTCCGCGCAAGTAGCCGCGTCGGCCGGAATACCGGTGCTGATGTGGCCGCCGGCATCGCTGGCAATAATTCTGAAGCCGGCTTCGCCCGTCGCCGGCGCCTCGCGCACCGCAATCGAGTCGATCCGCGCAAGCGGAGGTGCTTCGACCTCGAGCCGGCGCCGAAATGCTTCCACCCGCTCCGCTGGCCCCTCAACTTCGATCGTCACCCCGCCGGTATCGTTGCCGATGAATCCTGCAAGTTTCTCCTCCGTTGCCAACCGAAAGACAAAGGGGCGGAAGCCCACGCCCTGCACCACGCCGCGCACTTCATATCGCTCTCGAAGCAGCACTTTGTGCGGTGTTGGTTTTGGAGCTGATCCGTGCATCAAGCCTGCGCCTCGCCCAGAGACCAAGCATAGCGCATGGGCACCTGCGCCCCCGACTTTTAGCGACCCTCCCCGCGCACATCTGCGACGCGGCGCAGACCCCCGGGGGGATAAAGGTTAGTCTGAGTAAGAGCATGAGAGAAACTCTAGATTGCCGGCGGTTGCAGACGATATGCGCAATCGTTGCCGTTTTACTCCTGCGCGCATGGGGAGATTGCGTGGCCTCAGCTCAGGCTCCGGATCAGGCCGCGATCATTCGCCAAATCGATGCCGCCGTTGCAACGCGCGTCGACAACATTCTGGAATTCACCGACGTCGAACACTACTCCGTTTACCGGAGCGGCGACGAAACCCATCCCGCGGCGGAGATGACTGTGCGTGACCACTACAAAAAGGGTGTCGGCAAGGAATACACAGTGCTCTCGCAGAGTGGATCGAGCTTGATCCTGCACTTTGGGTTGAAGCCGTTGATCGATAATGAAAAAACCATCAACCTGCCCGGCAACTGGGAAAAATCCTGGTTCACTTCAGCCAACTACGACATGAAGTTGAAACCCGGCGGCGTGCAAAAGCTCAACGGCCGCGACTGCTATGTTCTCGCCGTCACTCCCAGGGAACAGGCTCCCAACCTGATTATCGGGACCCTGTGGGCAGATGCGAAAGATGGCTCCCTCGTCCAGATTGATGGGGTCGCGTCGAAGAGCCCCTCTGCTTTTGCGGGCACCACCCACGCAATGCGCCAGTACAACAACATCAACGGCTTGTCCATGGCTATGCACGCCCGCGCCGAATCGAACAGCATGCTCTTTGGCCAGACCGTGGTCACAATCGACTACAGCAACTATCAGCTTCAACTTCGAGAAAGCAAGTAAAGGCCCATCCGCAGGCAGCGCTGGAACAGCTAAGTGATCTCGCGCACGCACTTTACAGTGCTTTCGATGAGATTTTGTGCGCCGCAACACGGTTCCTTGGGTATCCGGACGCGGCCTGGCCTGCCACATTCGGGAACAGCCGAAACTCAAGTCAACAAATGGGATAGCCACACAGCACAGTGACTGCGGTCACGGATTGCACAACCCCTCGGCTCGTAGAACAATGGTAGGCACTGTGCGGGTCACGCCAAACGCCACTCCGCATAGGTTGCAGCTCAGGAGCTGCACCGGCCAGGGAGGAATTGTGCCAGTCATCACGCCGCCACCTCTACCTAGCGAAGACAAACGATGGAAGATCGTGAACGGCACCATGCGCAAGAACGGCTTTGCCCGTCACGCGCTCATCGAGACGCTGCACACCGTGCAGTCGTCGTTCGGCTTCCTCGACGACGATGCCATCCGATTTGTAGCGCTCTCGCTGCACGTGCCGCTGAGCCAGGCATACGGCGTAGCGACGTTCTATCACTACTTCACGCTCAAACCTCCTGGCAAGCACACCGTAACGGTCTGCGCCGGCACTGCCTGTTATATCAAAGGCGCGGACAAGCTGATTGCCGCGGCGGAAAAACGGCTGGGGATCACGCCGGGGCAGACCACGCCGGATGGACAGATCAGCCTGATGACAGCGCGTTGCGTAGGCGCATGCAGCCGCGCGCCCGTGGTTCTGTGCGATGGCGAAGTTGCCGGCGAGATCACGGGCGAACAGATGCTCGAGCAACTGGAAAGGTGGGCCGTGGAATGACAATCGAGGAGCTCGAACAGATTGCAAAAAGCGTCCAGCAGGAGAACGCCAAGTACGACTACGAAGTGAATGTGTGCATGGATCTGGCGTGCGCAAGCCAGGGCGCGGGCGCGCTGAAGGATGCACTGGTGAAAGCGGCCGAAGCCGCGGGCAAAAAGGTGCTGGTGCGCCGCACCGGCTGCATGGGCCCTTGTTCGCATGGTCCGCTGGTGCGCGTGGATCCCGAGGAGACGCTGTACCACCACGTGAAGGCGGATAAGGCCGAGACCATTGTGCAGCAGCCTCGGCGGCTCGCCGGCGCCGGAACTGCAGTGCGATCTAAATGACCATTTCGACAAGCAGGTTCGCGTGGTGCTGGAGAATGCCGGCTACATCGATCCGGAAAAGATCGACGACTACATTGCGCACGACGGCTACAAGGCGCTGCTGACGGTGCTCACCGAGATGACGCCCAACGGCGTAGTTCACCGCATCACGGAAAGCGGGTTGCGCGGGCGCGGCGGCGGCGGCTATCCCACCGGACTGAAGTGGGGCACCGTGGCCAAGGCCAAAGGCGACGTGAAATACGTGGTCTGCAATGGCGACGAAGGCGACCCCGGCGCATTCATGGATCGCAGTGTGATGGAAGGCGATCCGCATCGCGTTATCGAGGGCATGGCGATTGCCGCCTACGCCGTGGGCGCGAGCAAAGGCTTCATTTATGTGCGCGCCGAATATCCGGTGGCGGTCTCGCGGCTTACGACCGCGTTGCGCGAGGCGCGGCGTCACGGTCTGCTCGGCAATAACATCTGCAATACGCCCTTCAACTTCGATGTGGAGATTCGCCTGGGCGCCGGCGCGTTTGTCTGCGGCGAGGAGACAGCGCTGATCGCATCCATCGAAGGCAAGCGCGGCACGCCCAAGCCGCGGCCGCCCTATCCGGCGTCGAGCGGACTGTGGGGCAAGCCGACGCTGATCAACAACGTGGAGACCTACGCCAACATCGCGCCCATCGTGCGCAACGGCGGCAAATGGTTTCACGACATGGGCTCGGAGCGCAGCAAGGGAACAAAGGTCTTCGCGCTTACCGGCAAAATCGCCAACACCGGCCTGGTTGAAGTGCCCATGGGCATCAAGCTGCGCGAGATCATCGAGGTCATCGGCGGCGGCGTGCCGGGCGGTCACAAATTCAAGGCCGTGCAAACCGGCGGCCCCTCCGGCGGATGCATTCCCGAAGAGATGCTCGATGTGGGCGTGAGTTACGACGCGCTGCTGAAGATGGGCTCCATCATGGGCTCCGGCGGCATGATCGTGATGGACGATACCTCGTGCATGGTCAACGTGGCGCGCTTCTTCATCGAGTTCTGCATGACCGAGTCGTGCGGCAAGTGCATTCCCTGCCGCGCGGGCACGGCGCAGATGTATACGCTGCTCACGCGCATCTGCACCGGCATCGGCAACCATGGACGACCTGGCGCTGCTCGAGGATCTCTGCGTCACGGTGAAGGAGACCAGCCTGTGCGGGCTGGGCCAGACGGCGCCCAATCCCGTGCTGAGCACGCTCAAATATTTCCGCAACGAGTACATCGAGCACATTCTCCACAAGCGCTGTGCGGCCGGCGTCTGCAACATGGAAGCGGCCGTGGAGGTGGTGGCATGAGCACGGAAACAGACGTCAAAACTCTTGTCATCGACGAGCAGGAAGTGAGCGCGCGCGCCGGCCAGACCATTCTCGAAGTCGCGCGCGAGAACGACATCCACATTCCCACGCTCTGCCATCTTGAAGGCCTCAGCGACGTGGGCGCATGCCGCCTCTGCCTGGTCGAGATCAAGGGCTCCAACAAGCTGCTGCCGGCCTGCGTGGCCACCGTGCAGGAAGGCATGGAAGTCAGCACCAACACGGAGCGGCTGCAGAAGCACCGCCGGACGATTCTCGAACTGCTTGTTCGCCGAGCGCAATCACGTCTGCTCGGTCTGCGTCTCCAACGGCCACTGCGAGCTGCAAACGCTGGGCCAGGAGCAGGGACTGACGCATGTCCGCCTGCCCTATCGCAATCCCGATCTCTCCGTCGACGCCTCGCACGAGCGCTTCACCCTCGATCACAACCGCTGCATCCTGTGCACGCGCTGCGTGCGCGTCTGCTCGGAGATCGAAGGCGCGCACATCTGGGACGTGATGGGCCGCGGCATCAACTTCGTTGATCATCTCCGACCTGCACCAGGAGTGGGGAAGTTCAGCTTGCACCCGCTGCGGCAAGTGCGTGCAGGTTTGCCCCACCGGAGCCCTCTTCGACAAGAGCAAGATCGGCTCCGATCATCCCAAGTATCCCGATTTTCTGCCCTATCTGAACCTGATGAGGGAGGCGCAATGAGCAAACTGAAACTTGCGACGGTCTGGCTTGACGGATGTTCCGGCTGCCACATGTCGTTCCTCGACATGGACGAGCGGCTGCTCGAACTGGCGGAAGTGGTCGATGTGGTCTACAGCCCCATCGTCGACACCAAGGAGTTCCCTGACGAAGTCGATATCGCGCTGGTCGAGGGAGCCGTAGCCTCGGTCGACGACGAGAAGAAGATCAGGAAGATTCGCGACCACTCCAAAATGCTGGTCGCCATGGGCGACTGCGCGATTACCGGCAACGTGCCCGCGATGCGCAATCCCATCGGGCCCGAAGCGATTCTCGATCGCGCCTACATTCAGAACGCCAGCGCGCAGGCGCAGATTCCCTGCGTCGTCGTGCCCAAGCTGCTGCGGGTGGTGCGCCCCATCCACGAGTTTGTGAAGGTGGACGTCTTCCTGCCCGGCTGCCCGCCCTCGGCCGACACATTTCACACCGCGCTCACCGCGCTGGTCACCGGCGGCCCGCTGGACATTTCAGCGCTCACCCGCTTTGGAGCTTAACGTAACGCCGACCTCTTCGGCTCGGAGCCGTGTCAGGGCACGACTTTAGTCGTGCCGAAAGAATGAGAAGAAACGAGGGGCTTTAGCCCCTGCAGCAAAAGTTGGAGCTAGTTTTATGAGCCAGACCATCACCATCGATCCGGTAACGCGCCTTGAAGGCCACGGCAAAATCACCATCCAGCTCAACGGCCAGGGCGAGGTGGAGAACGCGCACTTTCACGTCACGCAGGTGCGCGGCTTCGAGCGCTTCAGCGAAGGCCGGCCGTTCTACGAGATGCCCAGCCTGATGGCGCGCATCTGCGGCATCTGCCCGGTCTCGCATCTCATCGCCTCGGCCAAGGCCTGCGAAGCCATCATGTCGGTGCGCATTCCGCACACCGCGGCGCAGTTGCGGCGCATGTTGAACCTGGCGCAGATGGTGCAATCGCACGCGCTCAGCTTCTTCTATCTCGCCTCGCCCGACCTGCTTCTGGGCATGGAAGCCGATCCCAAGGTGCGCAACATTCTCGGCGTGGCGGCGGCCAAGCCGGAACTCGGCCGCGCCGGCATCGGTCTGCGCCGCTTCGGGCAGAGCATCATCGAATTGCTCGGCAGACAAGCGCATCCATCCCGGCTGGGTCGTTCCCGGCGGCGTCACCGAACCGCTCTCCGCCGACAAACGCGACAAGATTCTGGCCATGCTTCCCGAGGCCTACGCAAGCATCGGCCTGGCTCTCGGCGCCTACAAGCAGATCGCCGACACATTCAAGCCGGAGATCGAAGTCTTCGCCAACTTCCCGTCGAATTACATGAGCCTCATCAACGAAGACGACTCGATCGAGTTCACCGACGGCGCGCTGCGGCTGATCGACGCGACCGGCAGCATCATCGAAGACGGCATCACCGCCAGCCGCTTCACCGAAGTGATCGGCGAGGCCGTCGAGCCCTACAGCTACACCAAATTCGCCTACTACAAGCCGCTCGGCTACCCCGACGGAAGCTATCGCGTCGGTCCGCTGGCGCGGCTCAACATCGTCAAATCCATGGGCACGCCACGCGCCGAAAAGGAACTCGCCGAATTCAAGCAGTTGGCCGCCGGGCCGGTCTCGAGCTCGTTCCACTATCACCACGCGCGGCTGGTCGAGATGCTCTACGGCATCGAAAAGATCGAAGAGATCCTCGCCGACCCGCGCATTCTCGACAAGCACGTGCGCGCCACGGCCGGCGTCAACCGTCTCGAGGGCGCGGGCCAGGCCGAAGCGCCGCGCGGCGTGCTCCACCACCACTACAAGGTCGACGAAAACGGCAAGATCACCTGGGCCAACCTCGTGATTGCCACCGGCCAGAACAACAACGCCATGAACCGCGGCGTGCTGCAGGCCGCACGGAACTATGTGAAGGACGGCAAATTCACCGAGGGCATTCTGAATCGCGTCGAAGCCGTCGTTCGCACCTTCGACCCGTGCCTGAGCTGCTCCACGCACGCCTTCGGGCAGATGCCGCTCGAGATTTCGCTGCTGTCGGCCGACGGCGAAGTCGTGGATCGCATCGCGCGGGACTAGAATTGTAGCGCCGGTTTTCAGACCGGCTGTAGTGCGGGTCTCCAGACCCGCGCATGGCTGTACTCAAAGATTGACTCGGAACGAATTCTCAGAGACCAATGAGCGGATTCGATTCGGAGAACGGAAAACATGGCGAACACTGCACGCTGCCTCATCCTTGCCTGCGGCAACACCTTGCGCAGCGATGATGGCGTAGGCCCAAAGCTCGCCGCATGGGCGGAAGAGCGATTCCGCGAGGAGCCCGAAGTACGCGTCATTTCGCGCCAGCAGTGGACCCCTGAACTGGCCGAAGACATTGCCGCCGCCGATTCCGTGCTCTTCGTCGACTGCTTCAGCGAGTCCCCCGCCGGGACGCGTCCGGCTCATCCCAGTCTCGTCGCGCGTCGACAGTCCTGCAGCGCCGATTCGCATCACCTCAAGCCGTCCGAGCTTCTGGGTTTGACGCGCTCACTCTACGGCTCCATCAAATCCCATGCCATGCTGTTGACCGTCGGCGTTGGCTCTACCGAACTGGGCGAAACATTCAGCGCGCCTGTCGAAGCCGCCCTTCCCCGCGCGCGCGGCATCCTGGAAAAAGCCGTCCTGCGCTTCCTCGGCAACTGACCGGCTTCTTCCAATGCGGCACACAAAGCGTGTTACTATTTGGAGGAAATCGGCCATACAGCATTGGATGCTAGATCGAACACGTAACAAGGGGAGTGGAATCGAATGAGTGAAATCATCTTCGAGGTGCGCGAAGACGAGACGGATGGCGGCTATACGGCCCACGCGCTCGGTTACGGTATCCACACGCAGGCTGAGACCCTTGAGGAGCTGCGCGCGATGGTGCGGGACGCGGTCGCCTGCTATTTCGATGAATCGATGCAGTCTCCGAAGATCATCCGCCTTCACTTCGTGCGCGAAGAAGTTCTGGCCGCATGAAACTTCCGCGTGACCTCGACGGACCGAGATTGGTCAAAGCATTGAGCGTCCTCGGTTACGTGGAAACCCGCCAAACCGGCTAGCACATCCGAATCACCACACAGCGAGACGGCGAAAACCACGAGGTGATTCCCCATCACCATGCAATTAAAATCGGGACGCTTTCCAGTATTATCAAACGGATCGCTGCTCACCACGGAATATCGCCTGAGGAACTCCTGAAACTTCTTAACTTGTAACCTTTGTTCCTGGCGAGCGAAAAAATGGCGGCTGCAATCTTCCGCAGCCGCCAATCACAAAGAAAGAATAGACAAGCTTAAAACGCCGCCACCGTCTGCCGCAGGCTATACGAGCTCAGCGTCTTGATGTAGTTGCCGCGATCGTAAGGCGAAGTGTCGGGCACCGAACGCCGGCTCAGGCAGCCGCGCGTCTCGGCGAGCGAAGCATACTCGCGCTTCTCCAGCCAGTAGCGCAGGTCGGCCAGCACGCGGCCGATGTGCTCGATGCCGTGAATGTGCAGCGCCGAAGCCATCTCGCGTCACGCTCGCGCCGGCCATGATCGCCTTCAGCACGTCTTCGGCCGAATGCACGCCGCCGGTGATGGCGATGTCGCCGTTCAGGTGGCCGAAAAGAATCGCCGCCCAGTGCAGCCGCGGCAACAATTCCGACGGCGTCGAAAAGTGCAGCGAGGGCCGCACCTCCAGCGTCTCGATGTCGAAGTCCGGCTGATAGAAGCGGTTGAAGAGCACCACGGCCCGCGCGCCGCCCTCTTCAAGCCGCGCGCACAGGTGCGGCAGGCTGGTAAACGATTGCGAAAGCTTCACCGCAACCGGAACCTTCACCGCCTTGCACACGCTCTCCACGAGTTCCAGCAGTTGCAGCTCGAGCTCGCGCCGAAGTCTGGCTGCGGTCGGTCGCCAGCGCAAAGGTGTTCAGCTCGATGGCGCTCGCGCCGGCCTGCTCCATCTCCCTGGCAAACCGCACCCAGCCGCCGGTGGTGGCGCCGTTCAGGCTGGCGATGATGGGAATTCCACCGCCTCCCGCGCGCGCCGCAGATGCTCCAGATATCCCTCGTGCGTCATGCGGTAATCGCCCAGTTCGGGCAGATAATCCGAGCGACTCGGCAAACGAATCCGTGCCGCGCGACAAGTCTTCGTCGAGCGTGCGCGACTCCAGCGCCAACTGCTCCTCGAAGAGCGAAGTGAGCACGATAGCCGAAGCGCCCGCGTCTTCCATGTGGCGAATGTTGTCGATCGACTCCGACAGCGGCGTGGACGCGACCACGATCGGGCCGCTCAGCTTCATGCCGAGATACTGCATGGAAATATCGGTCATTCTTCACCTCCGGCAGCCGCTGCTGCCAGCTTCTCTTCAGGCTTCTCTTCCGGTTTCTCGAGCGGCGCAATGTGCGGCGTCTCGCCGCGGCCCGGCATGGCGGCGCGGGCGGAGTAAACGCGCCACTGCCGCTCCACGTCGTCCTGCGCTTCCGTCAACAGCTTCGCGGCCACGCTCCGGATTGCTGCGCGCCAGCATCGTGTAACGCGCCTCGCGATAGGCATAATCCTTCAGCCGGATCGACGGCGCCTTCGAATCGAGCTGGAAGGGATTCTTGCCTTCCTCGCGCAACGAAGGGTTGTAGCGCATCAGCGGCCAGTAGCCCGACTGCACAGCCAGCTTCTGCTGCTCCAGTCCGTGCACCAGGTCGTAGCCGTGCGCGATGCAGCTCGAATACGCGATGATGATCGACGGACCGTCGTGCGCCTCGGCCTCCTGGAAGGCCTTCACCACATGCGTGTCGTTGCCGCCCAGCGCCACCTGCGCCACGTACACCGAGCCGTAGCTGACGGCTTCCATGGCCAGATCCTTGCGGCTGTTCGGCTTGCCGCTGGCGGCAAACTTTGCCACCGCGCCGCGCGGCGTGGACTTCGAGGCCTGCCCGCCGGTATTCGAGTAGACGCCGGTATCGAGAACCAGCACGTTCACGTTCTTGCCCGAGCCGAGCACGTGATCGAGCCCGCCGAATCCGATGTCGTAGGCCCAGCCGTCGCCGCCCAGGATCCACACGCTCTTGCGAACCAGCGAAGTCGGCAATGGCCAGCAGATTTTTCGCGTCCGACGACTCGTTGCCGGCAAGCTTTTCGCGCAGCGCCTTCACGCGCTCGCGCTGCTGGTTGATCTCCGCTTCGGTCTTCTGCGATGCGCCCACCAGGTCCGCGGCCAGCTCCGCGCCAATCGCCGCCGCCATCCGCGTCACCAGATTCTCCGCAAAGGCCTTCTGCTGATCGAGCGCCACCCTCATGCCGAAACCGAACTCGGCATTGTCCTCAAAGAGCGAGTTCGACCACGTCGGCCCGCGGCCCTCCGCATTCGAAGTGTAGGGAGTGGTCGGCAGATTGCCGCCGTAGATCGACGAGCAGCCCGTGGCATTGGCGATATAGAGCCGGTCGCCAAACAACTGCGTCAGCAGCTTGATGTACGGCGTTTCGCCGCAGCCCGCGCAGGCGCCGGAGAACTCAAACAGCGGCTGCAGCAGCTGCAGATCCTTCACCTGCGTGTGCGAGAGCTTCGAGCGGTCCACTTCAGGCAGCGAGAGGAAGAACTCCCAGTTCTCGCGTTCCGGCTCGCGCAGCGGCGCTTGCGGCGCCATGTTGATGGCCTTCTTGCTGGCGTCGCTCTTGTTCTTCACCGGGCAAACTTCCACGCACACCGCGCAGCCCGTGCAATCTTCGGGCGCCACCTGCAGCGTGTAGCGTTCCTGCTTCCATGCCCTTCCACTTCGGCTTGGCCCACTTGAACGTCGCCGGCGCCTTGTCGCCGAGATCGGCGCTGTAAACCTTGGCGCGAATCACGGCATGCGGGCACACCATCACGCATTTGCCGCACTGGATGCACAGGTCCTTGTCCCACACCGGAATGAACTGCGCGATATTGCGCTTCTCCCACTGCGCCGTGCCCGAAGGAAACGCGCCGCCGGCGGGAATTGCGCTCACCGGAATCAGGTCGCCCTTGCCCTCGGCGATCTTGCCCAGCACGTCGTGCACGAACTTCGGCGCCTTCGACGAGAACGCGCCCGTCAGATCGAAGTTCGAAGTCGCGGCCGTCGGCAGCTCAACTTTTTCGAGATGCGCCAGCGCGTGATCCACGGCGGCAAAGTTCTTCTCCACCACCGCTTCGCCGCGCTTGCCATAGGTCTTCTTGATCGACTTCTTGATCTGCGCGATGGCTTCCTCGCGCGGCAGCACGCCGCTGATGGCGAAGAAGCAGGTCTGCATGATGGTGTTGATGCGCGTGCCCATGCCGGCTTCGCGCGCCACCTTGTAACCATCGATCACGTAGAACTCGATCTTCTTGCGCAGCATCTCTTCCTGCGTGCTGCGCGGCAGCTTGTCCCACACCTCGGCCGCGGAGTACGCCGAGTTGAGCAGGAAGACCGCGCCCGGCATCGCCGCTTCCAGCACGTTCATCTTTTCGAGGAAGCTGAAGTTGTGGCAGGCCACGAAGCTCGCCTTGCGTAATCAGGTACGTCGACCGGATCGGGTTCGGCCCGAAGCGCAGGTGCGAAGTGGTCATCGACCCCGACTTCTTCGAGTCGTACACGAAGTAGCCCTGCGCGTAGTTCGGCGTCTCGCTGCCGATGATCTTGATGGAATTCTTGTTCGCGCCCACGGTGCCGTCCGAGCCAAGGCCGTAGAACAATGCGCGCACCGTCTTCGGATCTTCGGTCGAGAACTCCGGATCGTAGTCCAGGCTCGTGTGGCTCACGTCGTCGTTGATGCCGATCGTAAAGTGATTCTTGGGAGCGGGCTTCGTCAATTCGTCGAAAACGCCCTTGACCATCGCCGGCGTGAACTCTTTCGACGACAGGCCGTAGCGGCCGCCGATGACTGTCGGCGCGCAGCGAACGGCAGCTTTCCGGCGTTCTCGCCCAGCACCGTCATAATGTCCTGGTAGAGCGGCTCGCCCGCGCCGCCCGGCTCCTTGCAGCGGTCGAGAACGGCGATCGACTTCATGGTCGTGGGCAGCGCGGCCAGAAATGCCTTGCTGTCGAATGGCCGATACAAGCGCACCTTCACCATGCCCACCTTTTCGCCGTTGCGCACCAGCGCATCCACGGCTTCCTCCGCCGCCTCGGCGCCCGAACCCATCATCACGATCACGCGCTCCGCATCCTTCGCGCCGTAGTAGTCGAACAGGCGATAGCTGCGGCCCGTCAGCACGGCAAAGCGGTCCATCACCGATTGCACGATGCCGGGAACGGCCGCGTGGAACGGCGTGCACGCCTCGCGCGCCTGGAAGAACACATCGGGATTTTGCGCCGTGCCGCGAATGAACGGGCGATCCGGCGAGAGCGCATTTTTCCGGAACGCGATCAGGTACTTGTCGTCCACCAGGGAGCGAATCGTTTCGTCGCGTGATGGGCTCGATCTTGCCCACTTCGTGCGAAGTGCGGAAGCCATCGAAGAAATGAATGAAAGGAATGCGCGATTCGAGCGTGGCGATCTGCGCCACGATCGCCAGGTCGGCCACTTCCTGCACGGAGTTCGAGGCCAGCATCGCCCAGCCCGTCGAGCGGCAGGCCATCACGTCACTGTGGTCGCCGAAGATCGAGAGCGCATGCGTCGCCAGAGTGCGCGCCGTTACGTGCATCGTAGCCGGGGTCAGCTCACCGGCAATCTTGAACATGTTGGGGATCATCAGCAGCAGGCCCTGCGAGGCCGTAAACGTGGTGCCAAAGGCCCCGGCCTGCAACGCGCCGTGCAGCGCGCCCGCCGCGCCGCCTTCGCTCTGCATCTCTTCCACGATGGGCAACGCGCCCCAGATGTTTTTCTTCCCCTCCGAGAGCCATTGATCGGCCCACTCGGCCATAGGCGACGAGGGGGTGATGGGGTAGATGGCGACGACTTCAGAGAGTCGATAGGCCACGGACGCCGCAGCCTCGTTCCCGTCCATAATCACGGTGGGAATCACAGTCTTTGGTTCACTCATTCGCTTCGCTCCACAGTGCGGCTGTTGGCCAATCGATCTGGTCCGGCCGCTACGTTGAGTCTCTGCAATGAAGGGGTTAGTCGCAGTGATGGGAGGCACAAGGAAGGCGAAGAGTCCCACCCTATGAAACGATGTTCACAGGGTGCAACGCCGTGTGGGTGGGGTGGAGGAAACGGAAGAAGGCCTCAATACGGGCCACAATCAAGCTTCATCTGGGAAAGGTGCCTGCTCTCTTCACATCCCCGCGTACCACGAGTACCCATACTCGGGATCGACGGCGCCCTTCCCTTTGCCGAACTTCTTGATGTCGTCCGTCGCCGTGATGTGGTTGATGTACTTCAAGCTCTTGTAGCCCAGCTGGCGCGGCAAGCGCAGGCGCAGCGGTCCGCCAAACCCCACCGGCAGATCGCCGTCATTCATCCCCATGGTCAGCAGCGTGTGCGGGTCCCCCGCATCCTGCATGTCGATGCTCTCCCACGTGCCTTCCTCAATCGAGGTGTACACGATATAGCGCGTCTGCGGCAGCACGCCCGCCTCGCGCAGCACGCCGGAGAGCGGCGTCCCAATCCACTCCGCGATATACGACCACCCCTCCTCGCAGGCGACTTCGGTGATCTGGCTGCGCATTCCGAGAGCTCTTGAGATCGGCCAGCGAAAGCGACATCGGATGCGCCACCGTTCCGTCGACCACCAACCGCCAATCCTTGAATCCGCCCGCCGCGAGGCGCTTGAACGCGTCGTTGGGAGGCGCCACCGCATTCGCAAAAGGATTCTTCGAGATCATGCTGCGCGGAAACTCGCGCGCCGGCGTATTCCTGGTCAGCAGCCGCTGGCATGCGTAGGTCATCGTCTCGCCCGGGCCGTAGATTCCAGCGCCATCCGGCGGAATCAGACCATAGCGCCTGGCCAGACGGTCGGCCGCGGCCAATCCGCCAATTCCAGCGGCAGCGGCAGCGCCTCCATAAATGAGCTTCCGTCGTGTGATCGGATTCATCGGCCCTCCTCTCGACCTCGCGTATTGCCCGTGATCATGCCCCGCACGCGGCTCCAGAATCCCGACATCGCCACCATCGCCACATGCACAAACAAAAACAGCAGCAGCAGCCAGGAGACAAAAAAGTGAATGGTTCGCGCCGACTGGCGCCCGCCCAAGATCGCGGCGGTAGCCGGAAACGCCGCAGTAAACGACGGCGACATGGCCAAGCCGGTCCAGATGATCAGCGGAAACAACACGAAGATCACCACCAAGTAGGCGGTGCGCTGCAGGACGTTATACGAGCGCTCTTCCGCGCTATCCGGCGGCCCGCGGTGAAGATACTTCGCGATCCGAGCCCAGTAAGCCCGCCAGTTCCAGTCGCGCCGCTCCGGAATCAAATCTTTTCTGAAATGCCCGCTCCACAGTCCGTAGATTCCGTACACCAGTCCGGTAAGCACCGCGACCCACGCGGCTTCGAAGTGCAGATACCGGCTCCAGCCATTCTCGTCCGGCATCTCGTAGTTGTAGCCGTTAGGCACCGTGCTGCGGCTCGATGGAATGGGAATCACGAACAGCGGCTTGGTATTGACGTTCCCCACCTCGCCCCAGTAGAAGCGCGGATGCGAGATCACGATCAAGCCGCCGGTGACGAGAGCGCAATAAACGCGACAAAGGTGAGCCAGTGCGTAACGCGCACCACTCCCGGGTGACGGAGAGTCCTCGTCCTTTCAGCTTGGGAAGCCGCTGGCACGCGGCCAGAGTAGCACGCCTCGACCCGGGAAATCGTGCTTTATTTCATCATCCAGTCGCTCCGCCTTTCGCGCGGGCATAACAGTCGCTCCGGGCGGGTCATAGTCGCGGGCCTAACCCGATTCCACGACGCTTCAGCTTTTCCCATGGCTGATCTGCCGTTCCACAAAACAGGAGCGGCGCTCTACTCATGCGGCAATCACGTCAGCACGTTGGGAAGATAGACTTCTGTAGGCGAGAAGAATTATTGAAGCGGGATGCGGAGGTCTGCGACAGCCTATGCGGTTGACGGAACTAGGAGAGCGCATATGCATTTTGGGGCCTTCCAATAGTGGCAAATCGACACTTGCCGATGCCATTGCAAGAAAACGTGGATTGAAGTTAATCCACCTGGACCAACTTCACCATCTTCCCAATACGAACTGGCGGCCGCGCCCGGCAGCCGAGTTCCTCGCATTGCATGACGACGCGATCGTCGGCGATCGGTGGGTGATCGACGGGAACTACTCGAAATGCTTTCCTCAACGCTTCCAGCGCGCGACAGGGCTCATCCTCTTGGATATCTCCACGGTCGCGAGTCTATTTCGGTACGTTCGCAGAACGGTCTGCAATGGCATGAGGCCAGGCGCATTGGAGGGCGGCCATGACAGCCTCAAGTTGAGCATGATTCATTTCCTTATAGTGGTTACGCCCCGAAATCGAAAGCGTTATGCTGACGTATACCGCCAGCTTCACATGCCGAAGGTTTACTTGCCATCCATGCGCGCAATCGATGCGTGCTACCGGGATTGGGACTTGGAACGTACGGCGAGCGGATCGGATTAGTTCCGCGAAGTTGGCTTGAGACCGCCATCCACTCATTCGGAGATCGCAATTCCTATGCGAAGCATGTCACGCATCATCGCCTGTTGTTCGATCGTCTATCTAGCGCTCGCATTCGCCCCGCCGGCATCGCTCGCGCAAACTCCCGCAACCGCAAAGAATCATCGGCATCGCAAGCGCTCTCGGCCGCAGCGCAGAATCCCTCGCCCATGGTGGAGCACACCCGCACTCATCCACGACTCACCCAGCAATCGCCACCGGGCGATCGCTATCCCTTGCCGCTAGGCACGCTTTTTGTGCCGCAAGGGCTGCACCGCGACCGGCCGGCCACTCTGCTTTTCTTCTTCCACGGAGGCGACTGGCTGCCCGAACTGGCCGCCAGCCAGCAACACCAGATGGCCGTAGTCCGCGTGCAGGCCGGCGCCGGCTCCGGGTCATACGTTCAGCTTTTTCTGGATCCAAAACGATTCCTCTCGCTCATTTCCGCAGCAGAATCGGCGAGCCACACGCACTTCAGCCAGATCGCGCTCGGCGGCTGGAGCGCCGGATGCGGCGCGATCCGCCAGATCCTGCTCGATCCCGCATCCTATGACCGTGTGAATCGCGTCCTCTGCATCGACGGTGTGCACACCGGCTACACCAACGGCATGCCGGGTCCGCTCGAATCTGACTTGGACGCGAGCAATCTGCAAGCGTGGCTGCGCTTTGGCCGCGATGCACTGGCAGGAAAGAAGCGGCTCATCATCACTCATTCAGAAATCTTTCCTGGCACCTTTGCCAGCACCACGGAAACCGCCGACTGGCTACTAAGCGAATGGCAACTCTCTCCGCACCCGGTGGCGCGATTTGGTCCCATGGGCACGCAAATGCTGAGCCGGTTAAGCGCCGGCGGCCTTACCGTAATTGGTTTAGCTGGAAACTCAGCGCCCGATCACGTCGACCAGTTGCATTCGCTTCCCAACTATCTGCATTGGCTGCAGCGGAACAAATAAGACGCGCCGATGTTCATTGATCGTCGGGCCGAACTGAGGTTGAGCGATCCCTTGGGGTTGGGCCGTGCGGCCTCACGGCAAATACAGGCGCGGCATTGTCGCCAAATCCGTGGCTTCGCGGAACGGGTTCATACCGCGCGAACCGCATGGAATACTCAGGGCGCCCGTATCTGCTCGAACGGAGTAGCTCGGCAAGCGGCACCATCGCCTTGATCACCTGCGAACCCGCTGCATGCTCCATGCCCTCAATGCGCCCGCGGCGCGAATTGATGTCGCCGATGATGACGCCCATGTACTCCTCGGGCACCGCCGCTTCGACCGCCATTACCGGCTCCAGCAGCACCGGCTTGGCTTTATGTGCCGCTTCCTTGAACGCGATTGAGCCGGCAATCTTAAAGGCGTTTTCATTGGAGTCTACTTCGTGGTAGCTGCCGTCAAACAGCGTCACTTTCACATCAACCATCGGGAAGCCGGCCAGAATGCCGCCCTCCATCGCACCCCGCACTCCCATGTCGATAGGCTTGATGTACTCCTTGGGCACCACGCCGCCCTTGATCTCGTTGATGAACTCGTAGCCTTTGCCCGGCTCGTTAGGCTCGACGCGCAGCCAGCAGTGGCCGTAGTTGCCCGATCCGCCCGTCTGCCGAATGTACTTGCCTTCGGCCTCGGCTGCCTTGCGGATAGTTTCGCGGAAGGCGATCCGCGGCTTCCCAAAATCGACCGCTGCGGCTTCAAGAATTCTCTGCGACATCGCTTCGAGTTCCAACTCATCTTCGCCGCCAAGGACGAACTGGCCCTCGCCTTGCTCAAGCTTGACCCTGATCGACGGGTCATTTTGAAGAATTCGCGTAATCTCTAGCGCCACACGCTGGCGGTCTTCGCCCTCATGCAGAACGACTGCAACTGTGAGGATCGAAGTCAAATGATCCGCGCTCATTTTGACCCTCCGGCAAGAAGCTCACTTTTGCTTTGCACCCAGCAACTCCTCCACCAGCGCCTGCCACTCCGCATCCAATGTCGGCCGGTGAAACTTGCGCCCCGCGCGTCCGTACCAGTAATCGGCATTCCACTCCACGCCTTCTTTGCGATGCAGGTAAGCATGCACAGCCATCGCGTCGCGCGTCGAAAGATCGTCGACCATGCCGTGGGCGCGCGCCCAGTAGCCCTTGGCATCCCACCAGAGCGCGGCAAGCGGAGCCGGAAGCTCGGGCGGAGGCTCCGCCAGCGCGAGTGAGTCTTTGAACTCCTCAAACGTCATGTTTCGCTTGTACCATCGGCGTTCACCTCATGCAATCGGACTCTGGCCCTCCGTACCCATGTTCTCGCTCCCTTGCTCCCTTTCTCCCTGCACTTAAGTGATTTAGATCACTTTCAGGCGAAATAACCACTGCTACAACTAGATCATCGTTCCGATGAAGTCAGCAGAGGGTCCGCCAGGGGGCTAGGGAGGGCTGGGGGATTCCCAGCCACAAATCCCCTTCCCAATTTCCCTTTCCTCGAGGTCAACTCATGGGACTGCTCGACACGATGATCCCCGAAAACCACGATTGCAGCCCGAGGCATCTTCGCCGTATACTGAAATCCGACCATTATGGTCGCATTTCCAAATTGCTGCCCTTCCAGCGGCGGCGTACGGGAGTCCGGCAAGTGAGCGCGCTGAGCGAATTGAAGGTGGGAGAACGCGGAATTCTGGTAGCTCTCGACCTTCCCGAATCCGTCCAGAACCATCTGATGCATATGGGCTTTGTGCCCGACGCATGCGTCCACGCCCTGCGCCGCGCCCCGGCCGGCGACCCCACCGTTTACTGTATCGACGGCATGGAAATCGCGCTGCGCCACGAGACCGCGGCTGCCATTCGCGTACGCCCCTGCACCGGCGCGACGGCCGGCTCAACGTCCGCCGAAGCAGCGCCCGAACTGGCTGAGGCTGCGCGATGAACGCCTGCTGCGAGACGCCGGCTTTTAAGCCGCCCGCCCCTTTGCCTGGGAGCACCCTCAAAACGGTGCTTCTCATCGGCCCTCCCAACTCCGGCAAATCCACGCTCTTCAACAAGCTCACGGGCCTGCGGCAGAAAGTCGCCAACTACCCCGGCGTCACCGTGGAGCAGCGCATGGGAGTGATGGCCGGCGTCGGCCGCGAAGACCTCACGCTAATCGACCTGCCCGGCATCTACTCGCTCACGCCATATTCTGAAGACGCGCGCGTGGCCGTGGACGTGTTGCGCGGCCGTATGCCCGGCACGCCCAAGCCCGACGCGGTTCTGCTGGTTTTGGACTCGCTGCATCTCACCCGCCAACTCATGCTTGCCCAGCCGGTGCTTGCCGTGGGCCTTCCCACGCTGGTGCTGCTCAACATGTCGGACCTGATGGAGTCGCGCGGCGGCCACATCGATGCGCTCCAGCTTGCGCGCGAGCTCGATGCGCCGGTAGCGCAGATCAGCGCCGTCCACGGCACCGGGCTCGATGCCGTTTCGCTCTTTCTCAATCAGCAGAACGGTCACGCCAAAACCAATCGCGTTGAGCTGCCCGTGATCGGCAACGCGGCCAGTACGCACAACTGGGCCGCACAGGTCAGTCGCCGCACCGGATACCAAGCCCCGCTGTCGGCTGCCAACACGCGCAAGATCGACAATATTCTGCTGCATCGCATCTGGGGACCGCTGCTCTTCCTCCTCGTCGTCGTCGGCGTGTTTGAGGTGGTCTTCTCCCTCGGCCAGCCGCTCTCTGACGGCTTCGGCGACCTGCTCGCGCGTGCTGCTGACTTTGTCCGACCGTTGCTGCCGGCCGGCTGGCTGCAATCGCTTCTGCTCGACGGCGTATGGAAGGGCATCTCGTCGGTGCTGGTTTTCCTCCCCCAGATCCTTCTGCTCTTTCTCTTCATCGGCATTCTCGAGGACACTGGCTACCTGGCTCGCGCCGCGCTCATCGCCGATCGCGTCATGCGCACCATCGGCCTCAACGGCAAGGCCTTCATCCCGCTGCTCTCCGCTTACGCCTGCGCGATTCCTGCCATCATGGCCACGCGCACCATCGAGAACAAGCGCGACCGCCTCGCCACCATTCTTGTGACGCCTTTCATGACCTGCTCGGCGCGCCTGCCCGTATACCTGCTGCTCATCGCCGCTTTCATTCCCAACATCTTTTTCCTCCACGGCGTTCTCGGCCTGCGCACTCTCGTCATGCTCGGCCTCTATCTCGCGGGATTCGTCGCCGCCTTTACCACCGCGCGTCTGCTCAAGAGCTCCATCCTCAAATCCAGCGACACGCCCTTCATCCTCGAGTTGCCACAGTACCGCATGCCCACGCTTTACTCGCTCGGCCTGCGCCTGCTTGATCGCGCCCGCATCTTCATGAAGAACGCCGGCACCATCATCGTCACCGTATCGCTTGCGCTTTGGGTGCTCGCGCAGATTCCGCCCATCCACCTGCTCGGCGGTTCCTACGCGCCTCCGCAACTTGCCAACAGCGTCATCGGCCACATCGGCCACTTCATTGAGCCGGCCATCGCGCCCCTCGGCTTCAACTGGAAGATCGGCATCGGCCTCATCTGCAGCATCTTCGCGCGCGAGGTCATGGTCAGCACTATGGGCACGCTATACGGCGCCGATCCCGGCACCCAGGCCTTCAGCCTGCAGAACGCCCTGCACCACGACATGACCATCGGCGGCGCGCTCGCCCTCATGATCTTCTTCGCCTTCGCCATGCAGTGCACGTCGACCATCGCCGTGGTCAAGCGCGAAACCAACAGCTGGACCTGGCCTGCCGTGCAATTCCTTTACATGCTCGTCCTCGCCTATGGCGCAGCCTTCGCCGTCAATCACGTCACGATGATGTTCATCCACTGATCCGGTTCACTCATTTCACTCCTTCACCCGCCCCACGACTCTAAAAGCTGAGAGCTGGAAACCAGCCGCTGATTGCTGCTATCGTTTTTCCATGCGTGCCGCCGAACTCATCGCCCCTCTCAACTTCCGGCTTACCGAGATGCCCATCGAGGATCCCGGACCAGGCGAAGTGCAGTGCCGTGTTGAATCCGTCGGCGTCTGCGGCTCCGATATGCATGCCTACACCGAGGGTCAGGTCGGCGGCATGCCCAATGCGTATCCCATGGTGCTCGGCCACGAGCCTGCGGGCGTCATCGTCAAAACCGGCGCCGGCGTTACCGGCCTCGCCGCAGGCGATCGCGGAGCGCTCGAGCCCGCGCTCTACTGCTACCACTGCGAGTTCTGCCTGAGCGGCCACCACAACGTCTGCGCCAACATCCGCTTCCTCTCGAACGCCAACTACCCCGGCTTCTTCCGCGAATTCGTCAACCTGCCCGTCTCGAACTTCGCGCCCATTCCCGCGGGGGTTTCGTTCGACGCAGCCACGCTCAGCGAGCCGCTCGCCATCGCGCTGCATTCCGTGCGGCTCGTGTCCATCGCCGCGGGTGAAACCGTTGCGGTCATTGGCGCGGGACCCATCGGCCTGCTGACCATCGCCGCATTGCGCACCGCCAAGGCCAGTCGCATCTGGGCCATCGAACCGCTGGCGCATCGGCGCGAACTGGCGCGCACCATGGGCGCTGATGTGGTGCTTGAGCCCGGCGAAGCGGTAGAGGAAATTCTGCGCGCCACAGGGCAACGCGGCGTCGACTGCGCCATGGACTGCGCCGCGGGAGCCGATACCGTGCCGCAAGCCATCCAGCTCACGCGCAACGCGGGGCGCGTCGCGCTCACCGGCATTCACTCCACGCCCACTTTCACGGTGGACGCGTCGGGCATGCGGCGCAAGGAGCTCACGCTCTTCAATGTGCGCCGCTCCAACCACGAAACCGAACAGGCTCTCCAACTGCTCATCGCGCATCCTGAGTGGTTTGCGCCGCTGGTCACGCACACGCGCGCCCTCGACAAAATCGGCGAGGCCTTCGACCTAAACAGCCACTATCGCGACGGCGTCGGGAAAATGGTCATTCGCCCGTAGTAGCTGGAAGTCGCAGAATCAACAGCACTAAATAAATGCCCGCGGCTTCGCGGCTTTTTCTCTGACATCCTTTCCAATTGCGACGCCATCAGAGTCTTGAGACGGTAGGAAGGCATCGGTATTACTTCCCGCAGCCTCCCTTCCGGAGATCGTACGCGCGGCGATTCTCAACCTTGCACCCCGCTCGTTGCCTGGCTTGGAATACTGGCCTCGTTTTTTTGAAAATCGGTCGCTGGCGCCGTTGCGCTTTGGCGACCTTAGCGGCTCATGAGGTCCTCGGCCCTGGGCCAAATACAAGGAGGGATGATGAAGGAACTCAAGGTTTTTGCTCTGGCAGCAGTCGCCGGAATCTGTCTTCTGGCAGCGTCCGCGAAAACTCAGGCGCAGATCAGCGTGGGCGTCAACATCGGGCCGGAACCGGCCTGCCCCTACGGCTACTACGATTACGCTCCCTATGCCTGCGCTCCCTATGGCTACTACGGCCCGGAATGGTTTACGGGCGGCATCTTCATTGGCGCGGGACCCTGGTTTCATGGGCCGGCCAACTTCCGCGGCCACGTAAATAACCACTACGATGTGGCCAAGGGCTATCGCGGCCCGGCGCCCAACGCCGGCGACAAACCCGATCAGGCGCATCCTGTTGATCACGTCGCGCATTTTAAAGGCAATGAGGTGCGGGACGGGCGCGGCCATGTAGGCAAGAAATAGGAAAAACGTCGAATCCCAGGTCTCGAGGGCGAGGCCTGGGGTTTTCGTCTCTCCGCTCCGGTTGACACGACGATCACCAAGAGACCAGCCGCTACCGGCTCCCGGCAATCATCTGCGCGGCATGCTGCAAGCTGGTGTCGGTCACTTTGGCGCCGCTCAACATGCGCGCAACTTCGTGTGTGCGGGCGCGATCATCGAGGACGCGGATGCGCGTGGTCATGCGGCCGTCCTGTTCGCGCTTCTCAACTGCCAAATGCTGATCGGCGAAGGCGGCAATCTGCGGCAAATGCGTGACGCACAAAACCTGCTGCGCGCTGCCGAGGGTCTTGAGCTTTTGGCCGACAGCTTCAGCGGCGCGGCCTCCGATGCCGATGTCGATTTCGTCGAAGACCAGCGTGCGCGGCGTCGTTTTCTTCCGTGACTTGGACGAGGACTCTTCGACGGCCACCTTCAGAGCAAGAAGAATACGCGACAATTCACCGCCTGACGCGATCTCAATGAGCGGCTTCAGCGGCTCGCCGGGATTGGGCGCGATGAGGTATTCGACCGTGTCCCATCCAGAAGGAGTCCACGCGGCTTCGGCTCT
Source organism: uncultured Acidobacteriota bacterium (assembly GCA_963713675.1). Classification (GTDB taxonomy): domain Bacteria; phylum Acidobacteriota; class Terriglobia; order Terriglobales; family Acidobacteriaceae; genus Telmatobacter. The sequence continues at coordinate 260,443 of CAVQMV010000029.1, read as the reverse complement.
CGCTCCTTTGACCCCTTGCTCCCTTGCTCCCTCGTCCGCGGCGGCGACGGAGACCGAGAAGCGGGTCTTCATGGCGAGCGAATTGATGTGGGCCTCGGCGAGCTTGGCGAGTTTCGTTGCGGCGGCCTTGCGCTCGGCGGTGAGCGCGGATGCCGCTTTTTGATATTCCGCCGAGGCTTGTTCGAGCGCGGCGCGAAGCGTTTTCAGGATTTCGTCGCGGTCTTCGACCTCGGCGAGCTTGCCGGCCACGTCTTCACCAAAGGTGATGACCTCGGCGACAGTTTTCCCATATTTCCGTTTGAGGCGATCGAGGAGGGCGAGGCGGTCTTCGATTTCAGCCAGTCTCTCTGGTGACGCGTTGATGCCCTCTGCGTAGTCGCGAAGAGATGCGGCGAGGTCGGAGATTGTGGCGCGGGCGGAGGCGAGCTGCTGCGCGGATTCGGCGAAGCGCGTGTCGTAACGGGCAAGCTCCTCCACGTTGCGAATGGCGGCCTTGAGCGCCGCCTCAGCCGACGTGCCGCCCTCGTAGAGCTCGTCGAAGGCGCTGAGGGCCGCGGCATAGAGCTTTTCCGCGTTGGCGAGTACGCGCTTCTCAGTTTCCAGCGCTTCGTCTTCGCCGGGCTGGAGGCGGGCCTGCTCGATTTCGTTGCGCTGATACGTCCAGAGATCGACCATGCGCAGGCGGTCCTGCTCGCCCTGGAGCAGATCGTTCAATTTGTCGTGCGCCGCGTGCCAGCGAGCGTGGGCCTCGGCGGCAGCGTCTAAAGAGATGCCGGCAAAGCGGTCGAGCAAAATGCGCTGCTGGATGGGGTCAAAGCTGGAAAGAGTCTCGGATTGCGCGTGGACGAGCGCCAGCTCCGGAGCGAGTTGCTTGAGCACCTGCACCGTGGCGGGCTGGTTGTTGACGAAGACGCGGCCCTTGCCGGTGGTGAGGATTTCGCGGCGGAGAATGATCTCGGTCGCTTCGGCGTCGATGCCGTTGGCCTCGAGAACGGCCTCCGCGCCGGGTGTGGACTCGAAGACGCAGGAGACCACTGCCTTGTCGGCGCCGTGGCGGACCACGTCGACCGAGGATTTGCCGCCCATGAGCAGGGCGAGCGCGTCTACAAGGATGGACTTGCCCGCGCCGGTTTCGCCCGTGAGGAGATTGAGACCGGACCCGAAGGAGGCGATGGCGTGATCGATGACGGCGTAATTTTCAGCGCGGAGTTCGACGAGCATTTTTTCCTGGTCTTGGACGAAAGTACAGGATGACAGAGCCAAAAGGGACAACAGGAATCCGAGCGCAGCATAGCATGAATGGCGGGGCAGAGGGGCACTAGAGGCACCCAAACCGTCACTTGGGCGCGGGGAACGAGGTCTGATACCGTGGAAGTTGAGGTGAAGGACGATTCTTACCGCAGCGATTGCAATCGTTTTTCAGGCGGATAGCGGTGGCGCGGGTGCGCCGCCGCCAACCCAGGGTTTCAGCGCACTGGCCGAGATGATGAGCGACATCGGCCCCATCGCGATTTGTGTGCTGGTTCTGCTGCTGATCGCGAGCCTGTACTCGTGGACAGTGATTTTTGGCAAGATGTCGGCGTTCAGCAAAGCGACGACGCAAAGCCGTAAGTTTATCCGCGCCTTCCGCAAGGCCACGCGGCTGCAGGAGATTGCGGCGCTGGCCGGCGATTACAGCGCCAGCCCGCTCGCCCAGGTGTTTGAGGACGTCTACGAGACCTACAAGCGGGTGTCGGGCGGGACGGGCCCCCCGCGCAGCTTGGCTCCGCTGGAGCGCACGGCGCAGACCGCGGCCAGCGAGGCCGTGACGGCGCTGGAACGGCGCATGACGTGGCTGGCGACCATCGGAAGCACGAGCCCCTTTATAGGACTGTTCGGGACGGTGATGGGGGTCGTGGAAGCCTTCCACGGGATTGGCGTCGCGGGCGGCGGATCGCTGAAGGCCGTGGCGCCGGGCATCGCCGAGGCGCTGATTACCACGGCGGCCGGACTGTTTGTGGCCGTGCCGGCGGTGGTTGCCTATAACCAGTTCACGGCGCGGATCAGGATTTTCAGCGCGGCCATCGATGATTTTTGCCGGGAGTTGCTGAACTCGCTCGAGGAGATTCCGGTGCGGACGCAGACGCCGCCGAGGGTGCAGAGTTAGCGGGACTGGGGCTGGCGGAGTTAGAAGAACGCCCCATTGTTGGAGAGTTCAAGCGTGGCATTCACGACAAACAACGGACAAACGCGCACGTCGCTGGCGGAAATCAACATTACGCCGTTTGTCGACGTGGTGCTGGTGCTGCTGGTGATCTTTATGATCACCGAGCCGGTGCTGCAGTCGGGGATTCAAGTGAATGTGCCGAAGACGCGAACCGTAACAGCGATTACCGAGCAGCGCATGGTTGTAACGATCGACCGCGACGACAATATCTTCCTCAACGATCAGCCGGTCAACATTCACGACCTGCCGGCGAAGCTGCACCAGGCGGGCGTCGATCCCGCACACCAGTCGATCTATCTGCGCAGCGACGAGCGCGTCTCGTTTGGGAATTTTGCCAGCGTGATGGATGCGGTCAAGCAGTCGGGAATCACCAATGTGTCGATTGTGACGCAACCGCTGGATACGAAGAGTCCAACCGGAAGCGGGAATTAGCGACTCGTCAGGTCAGCGAGTTGGCGAGGTTGCGCGGAACCCAAGCATGAACACCATTCTGGACAGCGCCGATCACCTAGAGCGGGAACTGGCGCCGGAGCCGTTTGCGGGACCGGCGACGGGAGCGGTAGTGCTGCATCTCGCGCTGATCGGGCTCCTGCTGAGTTATGCCTGGATGCTGGGGCTGTTTCATCACAATTTCTGGGGCAGTCCGGGCGCCGGCGGATCCATACAGGTGAACCTGGTTTCGAGCGCGCTTCCCTTGCCCGCAGATGAGGTGAATCAGAACGTGCTGGCCACCGAGACGCCGAGCAAAGCGCCGGCTCCGCCAAGCCCGAAAGAACAGCAGCGCGTGGATGAGACGGCGATTCCGATTGCGGGCAAGCACGTGCCGCCAAAGCAGCAGACCACGCCGAAGACGCAACAGCACCAGCCCGTGCCGCGGCAAAACCAGGCGCAATACGGCGAGCAGTCGGGCTCGTTGATGCCGCACCAGATGCAGCCGGGAACCATCGGGCAGACCACGGTGGGCGACAACAATTTTGCCAGCATGTACCCGTGGTACGTGCAGGGTATCAACAACGGCGTAGGCAGCAAGTGGAATAAGTACGAGGTGAATCCGGCCACGCCTAAGGGTGCGCGCGCCTACGTGGTTTTCACCATTCACCGCGACGGAAGCGTGACCGACCAGCAAGTGGATCAATCGAGCGGGAGCCCCACGCTGGACACCTCATGTAAGCGCGCTGTGCAGCGCGTGGATACGTTTGGTCCCCTGCCGCCGCAATATAATCAAAGTACGCTGAAGGTTTCGTTCTACTGCGAGTACTGAGGCGCAGATTTAAGGGGTTGGGGTCAGAGGTCAGCTGGTTCAGGGGTAGACCTGCGTCGCAGAGACTGCAGAAAAATAGGGTGTTAGCGGGTTAGATGCCCCCTCGTGACCCCCGAAACTGCAATGTGGCATCTAAGAATGTGGCAGCATTTGGCGGCCTCAAAAAAGGCCCGTTTTTCAAGGGCGTGCGCAACACCATCCGAACTACGGGTCTGAGAACAGACCATGAAGGAAGGACTGCACATCGCATGAAGGCAATCTTGAGGGTTTTGCCTCTGTTTTTGCTTTCCCTGGCGTATTTTCTTGGCGTCCAGGCAACGGCCCAGGATTGGGTTCGCACGGGCACGAACCTGGGGAATCAACACATTCGGCTGGCAGCGGCGGATTTCAAGCCGGTGGGCAGCGATCCCCAGACGCCGGTGCTGAAGAATGTCTTCGATACCACCCTTTACAACGATCTATCGAACGCGGGCATCTTTGACATGGTGTCGAAGAGCCTCGCGCCGCAGGCTATGCCGGGCTCGCCGCAGGAGTTGGTGCCGGCGCAGTGGTCGGCGCCGCCGGCCAGCGCGACCATGATCGCGCTAGGAGCGCTATCGGCGGACAACGGGCGGCTGGTGGTGTACGGCTGGCTGATGGACGCAACCACGGCGGGCAGCCCGCCGGCGCTGGCGCGGCAGTATAACGAAGCTGCGAGCGAAGACATGGCGCGGACCTTGGCGCATCGCTTCGCCGACGACATCATCTCCCGGCTCGGCGGCGGCATCAACGGCATCGCCGAAACCAAGATTTATTTCGTGAGCAGTCGCACCGGATCGAAAGAGATCTGGGTGATGGATTACGACGGCGCCAACCAGCACGCCGTCACGCATCTGGGCACGGTCTCCATTTCGCCTCGCATCTCGCCGGATAACTCGCGCATCGCCTTCGCCTCGCTGGCAAATGCGGGATGGGCGATCCGCATGTTCTCGCTGGACCTGGGCCGCACGGTGAGTTTCCCGGTCGGCACGGCGGGAGGCAGCAACCAATCGCCGGCGTGGTCGGCCGATGGCTCGAAGCTGGCATTTTCCTCGGCGCGCTCCGGGCATCCGGAGATCTGGGCCGCGGATGCAGGCGGCGGCAATCTGCACCAGGTGACGACGTTCGGAGCGGATGTATCGCCGGTGTGGAATCCGCGCACGGGGACGCAACTGGCTTTTGTCAGCGGTCGCACGGGTGAGCCGCAGATCTACGTGATGGATCAGGATGGCGCCAATGTGCAGCGCATGACCGACAGCGGCTATGCCATCTCGCCCTCGTGGTCGTCCAACGGCGGCATGCTGGCCTTCAGTTGGAACCGCAAATACGGACCCGGCGATCCCGGCGGTCAAGATATCTACGTGATGGACATCGCCAGCAAGAAATGGTTGCAGGCCACGCACGAGGCGGGGAACAACGATTTCCCATCGTGGTCGCCGGATGGGCGGCACATCGTGTTCCAGCGCGAAATCAATCACCGCACGCAAATCTGGTCGATGCTGTCGGATGGGACGGGTGAGCATCAACTCACCTTCAGCGGCGACAACTCCATGCCGAACTGGAGCTGGAAATGAGTTGCGCGATGAAATACCACGGAGGCAACCAACGCACGGGAAGCAATCGGTATCCCGGCGCAATGAACTATCATTTTATCGGTGCTTGTATCGGATAGCGGCAAGCGCGGCGATAAGCAGCCGGATTGCCCGAAACATGAACTCGACTTTTTTGAGTAAAGGAGAACTCCCTTGAAGATACGGAATAGTTTGTTAACCTCTGCCCTCCTTTTGGTTGCCTTAATTGCTGTGACGGGTTGCGGCAAGAAGAGCAAGCCTCTGCCGTCCGCAGAGACGGCTCCGACCACGACCGCGCCCAATCCGACCGCGACACTGACCGCGACCCCGACGGTGATTTCGGCCGGCGACCAGGTGCAGCTGACCTGGCGCACCACCGACGCCACGTCCGTTTCGATTGATGGGCTCGGCGATCTTCCTACGGTGGGCGTCAAGACGGTGACTCCGACCGCCTCGACCACCTATCACCTGGTGGCGCGTGGCGAGGGAGGTTCGGCTGACGCTTCGGCGCGTGTAACCGTGAATCCGCCCCCGGCGATCGAGACGGCTTCGACTCCGATGAGCGAAGAGCAGGAATTCAAGGCTCGCGTGCAGGACATCTTCTTCGATTACGACAACTACGACATCCGTGGCGACGCGCAGGCGACTCTTTCAAAGGACGCCGATTATTTGCTGCAACACCCTAATATCAAGATCGTGATCGGCGGCTACTGCGACGAGCGCGGATCGAACGAGTACAACCTGGTCCTGGGCCAGAATCGGGCACAGGCAGCCATGACCGCACTGGTAACGGCAGGCGTAGCAGCCGACCGCATCCGCGTGATCAGCTACGGCAAAGAAAAGCCGTTCTGCACGGATTCGACCGACGAGTGCTGGCAGTTGAACCGCAGAGACGGATTCACGATGGACCGGTAAGACAGAACGAGAGTGAGTGTGGAGTGTGCGTGTGGACCAGTCTCACCACGCCCACACTTCACACTCACACTTTTTCCCAAGGAAGGTCACACATGCACAGTTCCGCCGTCACGGGTAATCGACTGCTTGCCGCAGCGCTGTTGAGTTTTGTCTTCCTTGCCTCCGCGCCGCGCGCGCACGCGGTGTCAAAGGAGATCGTGGAGCTGCAAACCCAGGTGCAGCAACTGCTGGATCAGGTGCAGCGGCTGCAATCGACGCTGGATACGAAGATGGGCGTGTTGCAGCACCTGTCGGAGCAGACGGCCGATGAAGCCAACCAGATGACCACGGCCGTGACTGCACTGCAACAAAAGCTGAACACGCAGAGCGAAGCGGCCAACGGGAAGCTGGACGCGGTTTCAGGGCAGGTGCAGTCGCTGAACGATTCGGTGGACGAACTGAAGGCGCGCATCGCCAAGTTGGACAAGTCGGTCGCGGACCTGCAAACGCAGATACAGAACATGCAGGCGCCGCCAGCGCAACCGCAGCCGGGCGCGATGCAGCCGGGTGCAGGCGGAACGCCGGGCGCGGCTCCAACGGGTGGTCCAGCGCCAGGTGCGCCCGGTACGTCAAGCGCGCAACAGGCTCCTCCGCTGCAGGAGACCTTGCAGGCGGGCGTGCGCGACTACAACGCGGGACGGTATGACGTGGCTCTCGGCGAGTTCCAAAGCGTGGTGCAGTTCTACCCGCTGGACGATCTGGCCGGGACGGCGCAGTTCTATCTGGGCGAAATTGCCTACCAGCAGAAGGACTACGCGAGCGCGATCACCGCATACAACCAGGTGCTGGAGGCCTTCAGCGGCAATGCCAAGGCTCCCGCGGCGCAACTGCACAAGGGCTATGCCCTGCTGGCCGAGAACAAGCACGAAGAGGGTATTCATGAGCTGCGCTCGCTGATCCAGCGGCACCCGCAAACACCGGAGGCGCACGCGGCGAAGAACAAGCTGACTGCGATGGGCGTGAAACCTACGGCGGCGGGACACTGAGTAAGACAGCTTTCGGCTCTTAGTTTGCAATTGGGAAATCAGGAAATGAAAAGCCCCGCGCAAAGCGGGGCTTTTTCTTGCGCGAAAAAGCGCCCGCGATCAGCTCTGGGCGGGGGCGGCCGGCGCGGGGTCGGTCGGAGCCGCATTCGATGGAGCAGCGCTGGCAGCAGCGCCATCGGCGGCAGCCTTCGCCACGCTCTTGTGGTGGCGCACGTCATCGCCCTGAATCCAGAAGATGACGTCCTCGGCGATATTGGTGGCGTGATCGGCGACGCGCTCGAGGCTGCGGGAAATCATAAGTGCGTTCAGAGCCTGGGGCGCGAGATGACTGCTCTCCTCCATCACCTTGGTGAGCGTCTTGTAGGAGGAGCGGTTCATCTGGTCGACGGCGTCGTCCATGGTGAGCACGGTGCGGGCCAGCTCGGCGTCGCCCTCGATAAAGGCTTGCAGGCTCCTGCGCACCATGTCGGCAGACATGGTGGCCATGCGCGGAATGTCGACGGGAAGTTCGACGGCGCCCAGGCGCTCCATGTGGCGGACGCGGTCGGAGATGCTCTTGGCGGCGTCGCCCACGCGCTCCAGATCGGCGTTGATCTTGATGACGCTGAGAATGAAGCGCAGGTCGATGGCCATGGGCTGCTCCATGGCGAGCAGGTCGAGAGCGGCCTGGTCGATGTCGCGCTCCATGCGGTTGATGGCGATTTCACTGCGGCTCACCAAATCGCAAATCGACAGGTCGCGCGTGCGATAGGCTTCAATGGCCCGCTGGATGGCCTGTTCGGCGAGGCCCGCCATGACCAGGAGGTTTTCCTTGAGATCTTCGAGACTTTGCTGAAAGCGAATGCGTGTCATCCGAACCTGCCCGTGATGTAATCCTCCGTGCGCTTGTCAGAAGGATTCGTGAAGATTTTGTGGGTCGAGTCGAACTCTACCATGCGGCCGTTAAGGAAGAAGCCGGTGTTTTCCGCCACGCGCGCCGCCTGCTGCATATTATGCGTCACAATCACGATGGTGTACTGAGCTTTTAATTGGAAAATGAGGTCTTCGATCTTCGAAGTGGAAACGGGATCGAGGGCGGAAGCAGGCTCGTCCATGAGCAGGACTTCAGGATCAACGGCGAGGGCGCGCGCGATGCAGAGGCGCTGCTGCTGGCCGCCGGAGAGGCTGGCGCCGGACTTTTTCTTCAGATCGTCCTTGACTTCGTCCCACAGCGCCGAGTTCTTGAGCGATTTTTCCACGATTTCGTCGAGGTGCTTGTGGTTGGAGTAACCGTTCAGCTTCAGGCCGGCGGCGACGTTGTCATAAATCGACATGGTGGGAAAGGGATTGGGGCGTTGGAAAACCATGCCCACGCGGCGGCGAACTTCAACAGGCTTGGCGCCGGCGTAGATGTCGAGGTCGCCCATGCGGACGGTGCCCGTGACGCGGGCGATGGGATTGGTCTCGTGCATGCGATTGAGGCAGCGCACGAAGGTGCTTTTGCCGCAACCCGAGGGGCCGATCAGCGCCGTGGCGTGATTGGCGGGAATGTTCAGGTTGATGTCCTGCAGCGTGTGATTTGCGCCATACCACGCGTTCAGGTTTTGTACCTCAATGCTGACGCCCACGTGCGGATTTCTCCTTCTGGTCTTTATCGAATCCCTGCAGCGAAGCCTGGGGAACTCGCCACACAAACGTACTGCCAACGCCAAAACGGGTTGCCCGTCTAACTGTTGCCTTTCAAGACGCCGCGGCTGGCAACCCAGCGCACCAGGGAAACGGCGATCACGATCAACGCAATGAGCACCAGCGCTCCCGCCCAGGCCATGCGGCGCTGATCTTCGTAGGGAGAGCTGGCGTAGATAAAAATTTGTAGTGGCAGCGCGGCGATGGGCTCGTTGAGACTGGTGCTCCAGAATTGATTGCCCAGGGCCGTGAATAGCAGCGGCGCAGTTTCGCCGGCAACGCGTGCAAAGGCCAGCATGCAGCCGGTGATGATGCCCGGCGAAGCGGTTTTGACGGTGATGGAAAGCACGGAACGCCAGTTGGGCACGCCCAGGCCGAGCGCAGCTTCGCGCACTGCGTGCGGCACCATGAGCAGCATCTCCTCCGTGCTGCGGCAGACAGTGGGGATCATCATGATGCCCAGCGCTACGCCGCCGGAAAGCGCGGAGAAGTGGCCGCCGAAAGACAGGGAGTATCCCCGGTCGTCCTGGACGATATCGATGGCGGACTTCACGAAACTGAAGGCCAGAGGTCCGGGCAGCCTGAGGACTAGTAGGCCAAGGGAGAGGATCCCGGCGGCGCCCGCTACGATTATCGAGATTACAACTCGAATGCGCCAAAGGAAACTCCTGGCGGAGCGAAGGAAATGCCTGACCGAGAGAATGAATATCCCAATAAAGAGGAGGTTGGAAATGACGTAGACCAATCCTGCGAGGGCAATGAAGAAGAAATTCGAGAGGTGAAAGCTGTACTTGATCGCGACGATGAGCGCGTAGGCGGTAACGCCCATGACGATGGAGGGAACACCATTGAGGACATCGGCAGTGAAGCGCACGGCATTGGCCAGTTTGGTGCCGCGGCCGAACTCAGCCAGATATATGCCGCTGCCAATGCCGATGGGAATGCCGATCAAGCTGGAGAGCCCCAACAGGACAGCCGAGCCCACGATGGCGTTGGCCATGCCGCCGCCGGTTTCGCCTTCGGGTGCGGGAACCTTGGTGAAGAAGTCCAGGTTGAGCGAGCTGATCCCTTTGTAGATGAGTTCGGCGAAGATGACCGCCAGCGGCGCAATCACCAGGATCGTGGCGACGATCGCGAGCACCGTGACCGTGTGGTCGGTGAGCGCCCTGAACCGGGACCGAAGCTGGAATGCGCTAGTGCTCATTAGTGTGCCTGCGAGGGCGTTCCCCGGGTAACGGCCCAGACCAGCACCTGGGCAATGGCGTTGACGATAATGGTGACCACGAAGAGCGCGAGACCGATTTCAACCAGTGCGCTGCGGTGCAGGTCGCTGGTTGCTTCAGCAAATTCGTTGGCGATGACGGAGGCCATGGAAGCGCCATTGGCGAGAAGCGACTTGTGCACTTCAGGGGTGTTGCCGATGACCATGGTGACGGCCATGGTTTCACCAAGGGCGCGGCCCAGGCCCAGAATGACGGCCCCAACGATGCCGATGCGCGCGTTGCGCAGGACGCCCATGCGGATCATCTCCCAGCGCGTGGCGCCCAGGGCCAGCACAGCTTCACGCTGCGAGTGGGGCACGGCGGTCATCACCTCGCGGGTCAGCGAGGAGATGATGGGCAGAATCATGATGGCGAGAATGATGCCCGCAGCCATGTAGCCGAGGCCGGTGGGATTGTCGTCGCTGAAGAGGCCGGTCCAGCCAAGAGTTTTGAACAGGACGGGATTCACGTACTCGCGGAGCAGCGGGACGAGGACAAAAACCGCCCACAGGCCGTAAATGATGCTGGGAATGGCGGCCAGTAACTCTGTGAGGAAGGCCAGCGGACCGCGCAGGAAGCGAGGACACATCTCGGTTAGGAAGATGGCGACGCCGATGGCCAGAGGAACCGCAAACAGCAACGACAGGAACGAGGAGACCAGGGTGCCGTAGATGAAAGGAATGGCGCTGAAGTTGCCGTTGACAGGATCCCAATATTGCGGCTGGCCGGTGACGGGATCTTTCACGGACGTGTAGAAGAACTTCAGCCCCGATTGCGCCCAGTTCATTTGCGACTTGTCGATGAGCTGATAGGCGATGAGCGCGACGATCAGAAAGATGCTGAGCGCGCACAGCAGCATAACCACTTTGAACAAGCGGTCTGCAAAAGCGGAATTGCCGCGCGCCAGCAGATAGCGGCGAATCGCGGAGTGCTCCGGTGCGACAGGAGCCGTCACAGCCGATTCCGGCTCCGGAGCGGGCTCAGTCTGGGAGTGATGGATGCGAATCTCTGGCAAGGTGCTATCCACAGAGGTCAGGCTACCGGCCCAATGTGAAAGACAGGTTACAACTATGAAAAATCAAGTGCATACGGGTGGAAATCGCGGAAATTGGCTGGCGTGGTGTGGGTTGGGCGCGAAATCCTGATTCCGGGGGCCCTGGGAGCCGGTTTTTCGGGCCTGAATCGGCCGGGGAGGAGGGCCAAAACCGTCCTCATCCTGAGAAGAAAATCGATGTACCTGCCAAAAACGGTGTATCCTCTTGCTTTAGGAAAGTGGTACAACTGCGTGATGACAAAGGGGAAGATTTCGGTGCCGACCGGGCATGTGAACCTGCGCATGTTGGCCGAACATCTGGGGCTCTCCCAGACCACGGTCTCCCTGGTGCTGAACAATTCGCCCTCGGCCAAGTCCATCCCCACGGAAACGCGGGCCCGGGTGGTGGAGGCTGCCAAGCAGCTGAACTACCGGCCCAACTATTTTGCCCGATCGCTGCGGCGCAGCAAGTCAATGAGCGTAGGAGTGCTGGCGCCCGACCTGAGCGAAGGCTACTTCACGCGCGTAATGAGCGGCGTAGTCCAGGAACTGAACCACGCACACTACTTTTTCTTCACCGCCTGCCATTACTGGGACAAGGAACTGTTGGAGCGCTATCCGCGCCTGTTGATCGAGCGCGCGGTGGATGGATTTCTGCTGCTGAACACCACGCTGGACGATCTGGCGGTTCCGGTGCCTGTGGTCGCGATCTCGGCGCACAGCACGGCGCCGAAGGTGACCAATATCGTTCTGGACCATTACGTCGCTGCCAAACAGGCGCTGAAACATTTATATGATCTGGGCCACCGGCAGATTGCCTTCATGCACGGCCCTGCGGCGATTCCCGACTCGGAGTACCGCTGGGTAGGGATTCAAAAGGTTGCTCAGGAGCTGGGCCTGAGCACCGATGCTTCGCTGACGGTGCACCTGGATGCAAGCGGCTGGCCGCTTAAGACCGGCCAGCACCCCATGGACCCGCAGATCGCCTACGATCCCACGCGCGCGCTGCTCGAAAAGAATCGCGAATTCACTGCCCTCTTCTGCTTCAACGACACGGCCGCGATGGGCGCGGTCCGAGCCATCAAGGACGCAGGTCTCGATGTGCCGGGCGACATCTCTGTGGTGGGCTTTGACGACATCACTTCGGCGGCCTTCTCGACCCCCTCCCTGACTACCGTGCACCAGCCGCTGTTTGAGATGGGCCAGAAGGGCGCAAAGCTCTTGCTGGAACAGATCGCCAACCGCGAAAAGCAGTTCCCTGCCGAGATTGAAGTGAGCCCGGAATTGGTAGTGCGGGAGTCGACAGGGCCGGCGAAGAACAGAAGCTAAGTGTGAGTGTGGGTGTGAGTGTGCGATTATGACTGTTCACACACGCACTTACACTCACACTCACACTGTCTTTACGAGCAGGCAGCCTCGAGCCAGCGGCTGACGTAAACCTGGGCGTGGGCCTCGCCGCAATAGTGGCGCGCACCGGGCGCGTCGGCGGCTTCCTTGGTCCACTTGAGGATGGTCAGCTGCGCGCTGTTGCAGTTGATGACCAGCCAGTGGCTGGGATTCTGGCTCTCCTCGCCGCAGATTTCACATCGATAGATGCTGTCGATCATAAGGCGACCTCGCGTTGGGCCTCAGGGAACAGGGATGAGGCTTCAGATTTCAATTCTAATCTGCGGGCGTTTGGGCAGACTCTCGAACGATTCAGGCGGCGTAGACCGACCCCTGTTTCTACTCGAGCATCTGCAGATCGAGGGGCTCGACCAGCATGCACTCCAAAGCGCGGACTGGCGCCAGAGCGCGTCTAAGCGCGGAGGTCTTGCAGGGCTCAACGGTGACGACGAACGGCAGCGCGTCGGCAGGGTAGCCGGGTTTCTGCACGATGGCGCGAATGTTGATCTGCTCATTGGCAAGCGCGGTGGTGATAGCAGCCACGATGCCCGGGCGGTCCTTGACAAGAAAACGGATGTAATGCGGGACCACGAACTCGGCATCGAGATGCGCGGGGGCGGAGGGAATTTCCACGCGGCGCGAACCGTGCGCGAGGGCGAGCAAATCGCTGACCACGGCGACCGCCGTCGGATTGCCGCCCGCGCCATGGCCGGAGAAGACCACGTCGCCGCCATAATGGCCAGCTGGCAACAACCATGTTCTCCGTGCCCTGCGACCAGGCAAGCGGCGAACGCAAAGCGACGAGCATGGGACCAACGGCGGCAGCAAGACGGCCCTCTAACTGTTCGGCGCGTGCTACCTGGCGAATGGTGCAGCCGAGATCGCGCGCATAACTGAAATCGACGGCGGCGATAGAGGTGATGGGCCGGGGAACAATCTCCTCGGGATCCACCTGCGCGCGCAGCGCAAGGCGCATGAGAATGGCGAGCTTGGCGCGTGCATCGAATCCGCCGACATCTTCAGTAGGATCGGCCTCCGCGTAACCTTTGGCCTGCGCTTCGGCGAGCACCGGCGCATACTCCGCGCCGGCTTCCATTTTGCTCAGGATGAAATTGCAGGTGCCGTTGAGAATGCCTTCAATGCGCTCAATGCGGTCGCCGGCCATACCCTGCTCGAGGCCGGGAATCACGGGAATGCCGCCGGCGACGGCTGCGCCGTATTTGAGATGTCCGCCCTTGGCCGCGGCCAGCCGCTCCAGGTCGATTCCATGGAAAGCAATCAGCTTTTTGTTCGCGGTGACAACGCTCTTGCCGGCTTCGAGAGCGCGGCGCACCCAGGTTCCCGCGGGATCGAGTCCGCCGGCGAGCTCGACGATCACATCGACATCGGAAGCGAGAACCGCATCGGCGTCTTCGCTCCAGACCACGCTCGAAGGCACCCAGTCGACACGCTTGCGCGCCACGCCGCGATTGAAGATGTGGGTAAGCCGGAGGCCTTGCGGACGGGATTCGATAAGGATGCGCGCCACAGAACTGCCCACGGTACCGAAACCGAAAATGGCGATGCGCCGGGGCTGCGCGGAGCGCGTGTTGCGAGCGGCAGATGCGTCAAGCGGCGATGCGGAACTGTGCACTTCTGGCACTGGACTTTCCTTTGATTGAGTTGCGCGGCGAAAGCGTGCGTTGCTTCGATGATAAATGAGGGGGCAGTCGTTAGCGGCTCACTCTCTGCTAGCATCGAATCAGATGCGGCGCGGCTTCTCCATTTTCCTGATCCTGTTCTTCGGGCTTGGGCCTCTGTCGGTTTTCATCGACAGCGAGGACGCCAACCTGCCGGCCTGCTGCCGCCGGCACGGGGCGCACCACTGCGCCATGTACGCGCAAATCATGGCCATGAGAGCGGGCCTGGGCGTCGATCCGAAGCCGAGCTTTTCCGCGCCATTAACCTGCCCGCTCTATCACGGACCCGCATTGTCGATGCTGATGCCGGCTCATGCGCTCACGGCTGCGCCGGCCAGATTCCGCACAGAACCGACACGTACCTTTGCTTCTCCGGCGGAACAGTCGCCGGCCTTCTCTCGCCCGAGCCTTACCCACGCCGGGCGCGGCCCTCCTCGAACGAACCCCTGCTAAGTTTTCCGTTGAACTAACGACCCTGAATTCTCGTCCCCGATTTTGAGGAGCGAGGGTTTGCGTTTGCAGTTCCGGGGGCGGGACGTTGTTCAGCGCTTCCCCAAGTGCTGCCAGGCATCGTGTCTCTGCGTTGTATCGCGCGACGGTTGTCTGCGTTCGAGCCAGTTCGCTAGAGAGGTCTCTTCTTCATGCGGCTTCGTTTTCATCTCGTGGCAGCGGCGCTGTTGGCCGCTTCCCTTCCCGCGTTCGCCACGGTGTTCGCCACCGTGCATGGCGTGGTCCACGATCCCCAGCACCGGCCCATCGCCGGCGCCAAAATCGCTCTGCAAGCGGCGGGCTCTGATTTCGTCTTGCATGCCACAACGAACGGCGATGGAGAATTCGAGTTGCCGCAGGCGCCCATCGGCGTCTATCGATTGACGGTCGAGGCCGGCGGCTTCAACACGGAGACGCTAACTATCAGCATCGCATCGGGCACGAATCCGGTGCTGCATATTCCGCTGAGCGTGGGCGGCGTGACGCAATCGGTGGTAGTGCACGGCGCGCCCAGCGCGTCCGACACGGCAACGCCGACAGAGCTGATCACGCGGCAGATGATCGACGAGACGCCCGGTGCGGATCGCACCATCGGCACGGAGATGATCACCGATTACGTTCCGGGCGCGTACATGACGCACGACATGCTGCACATGCGCGGCGGCCACCAGACCAGTTGGCTCATCGACGGCGTGGCGATTCCCAATACCAAGATCGCATCAAACGTGGGGCCGCAGATCGATCCCAAGGACATCGATTCGCTGGAGACGCAGAGCGGCAGCTACGACGCCGACCTGGGCGACCGCACCTATGGCATGTTCAACGTGTTGCCGCGGAATGGGTTTGCGTTCAATCGCGAAGGCGAGCTGATGCTGAACGCGGGCAACTTCGATACCGGCGAGGCACAACTCGCGCTCGGCGATCACTCCGAAAAAGCGGCGTGGTACGCGAGCGCGACGGGTTCGCGCTCAAACTATGGGCTGGCGACGCCGGTAACAGCGATCGATCACGACGCGGCGAATTCCGAAAGCGGCTTCGCATCGATTCTGCGTAACCAAACGCCCAGGGACCAGTTGCGCGTGGACGGGCAGCTCCGCAAGGACTTCTTCCAGGTTCCGTACGATCCCAGCCAGACCGATTATGAATGCACATCGGGCTACTACTGTTCTGCCGGACTGCGCGACGCACAGAACGAGCGCGACTCGTTCGTGATCGCCAACTGGGTGCACACCATCTCGCCGAAGGCGCTGATTTCTGCAGCGCCGTTTTACCACTGGAACCAGTCGAACTACGATTCGAACCCTGCCGACTTGCCCGTGGCCACTACCTGGGACCAGAATTCAAATTACGCCGGGGCACAGACAGATCTGCGATTCGATGTGGGCCCCAGCGCATTTTTGAACAGCTTTTCCGGCGGGTTCTACTCGTTTTACCAGCACGAAAACGATCTGTTCGGCGTGCAGGTGAACGACGGCAGCGCGGCTTCAGAGCCGAATACGCCGGCAAGCGCCGACGCGGGACTGCTCGAGTTCTACGTCGGCGACCACCTGCGGCTGGGCCAATACGTCACGCTGCTGGGCGGTGAGCGTTTCTCCATCTACCGTGCGTGGCTCAACGAATCGGCGACGTATCCGCGCATAGGAATGACGGTGCGGATTCCGCGGCTGAACTGGGTGCTGCGTGGATTCTACGGACACTTTTTCCAGCCGGCGCCCATCCTGACCGTATCGGGCTCGGTGCTGAATTACGCAGCCAGCCTGGGCGGAGGCCAGAATTATTTTTCGCCTATCCCTTCAGAACGCGACGAGGAGCACCAGTTCGGCATCGAGATCCCGTACCGGGGATGGATGCTCGACGTGGACACCTTCAAGAATCGCGTGAACAACTTCCTCGACCACTCGAACCTGGGCGAATCGAATATGTACTTCCCGATTGCGGTAGATGGCGCGCTGGTCCGCGCGTGGGAGATGACGCTGCACTCGCCTTCGTTGTGGCAGCGCGGGCAGTTTTACGTGACTTACTCGAACCAGATTGCGCAACAGCGCGGGAATATCATCGGCGGGTTTACGTGCAGCGATCCCAGTGACCCGGCGTGCGCCCTGGGACCGCAGTACATCGCGCTCGACCACGATCAACGCAACACGCTGAACATGGGATTCACGGCAAATCTGCCCAGGCACACTTGGTTTGCGAGCAACGTGTACTATGGATCGGGCTTCTCGAACGGGCTGACCGGGGCGCACGAGGGACCGTACAACGGGCCGTATCTGCCGGTACACACGACCTTCGACTCGTCGATCGGCCACGCCATCGGCGAGCGGTGGAAGCTATCGGTGACGGCGATCAATGTGACCAACCACCGCGTGCTGCTGGATAACTCGGTCACCATTGGAGGATTCCACTACAACGATCCGCGGATGTTTGCGGCGGAGGCCCGGTATCGGTTCCGGTTTTAGAGTGCGGCCATTCTGTCGCGGCGCTAGAACCGGTCTCATCAACCGACATTTTCAACTCGCCAGATTCGTGGGACCCGCCTTGTTGCCGGGTCCCATACTTGCGCGGCGCATCGCCATTGATGAGATCGGCTCTACCGTTTTGCACCGTTTTTGACCGCCGTTTTGAGGATGTCTTATTGAAAACAAACGAGTTAGCATCGAAAATATACCCCAGGGGGTATGAAAAAAATCTTTATTTAATTTCCTGCGATCCCATGTTCCAGAGAGCGGATGCAGGCGGTCTGATAGAGCTCGCATGGAAAGATTGTGCGCCACGACGGCGAAATTATGTGCAAAACAGATGAGGTTTTTCGATGAGTGATTTCAAGAAGTTGGCCGGCTGACTAAGAAAGAAAAGATTGACAACGGTGGGATCGCAGGCCGCGACATCTTTGGAAAAAAGTTCGGAAGTTTTGCAGATTAATTCGCAGAAGCGGGTAGCATGAGAATCCATGGGAAGCGTATTCGAAAAACTTAACCTGGGGACCCGGCAGGAAATCGTTGTGCTCGGCGCTCCCGAGAGCTTTCAGAAGGTGCTGGCGCAACTGCCGGTGATCACCGTCCATCACCACCTGGAATCAGTGGCGGAGGCAGGCTTCTGGCTGGCGTTTGTCACGCGCAAGAGCGAGGTGGATCGCCTTGCGCCATTGATCGCAAAACGCGCCAAGGGCGATGCCATCGTGTGGTTCGCATACCCCAAGGGCACATCGAAGAAGTACATCTGCGACTTCAATCGCGACACGGGATGGACGTCGCTGATGAAGCTGGGATTCGATTGCGTGCGGGCTGTAGCCATCGACGAGGACTGGACGGGGTTACGCTTCCGGCGCGAAGAGTTTATTAAGCGGCGCTAGCCAGTTAGCGAGTCATCCGAGGGTGCGCGGGTCTGGAGACCCGCGCTACAGCCGGTCAGGAGACCGGCGCTACAAAAGACAACTATGGATTTTTCAGCGGATCGAGAGTATCGAGACCGAAAGGAGAAGCATGCAATCGACAGCGAAGGCTTTGCGGACGGCACTGCATGAGGTACACCGCGCAGCACACGATCAGGATCTGGTTGAAGTTCCCAGGCGGGCACAGTTAGACCGCGAAAACGACGGAGGGAGCCTCGATCTGCCCAAGCTGGAGCAGAAGGATTGCGAGAAGTAATAAGCAGTTCTCAGCCTCAGCTCTTAGCTGCCTGGCTATTGGCTACTGGCCATCGACTATTGGCTTTCAACGTGGAAGAGGCCGGGGAGAACCTGACCGGCTTTGCCTTCAACGATGTGAGTGAAGGCTTCGGCGTTGAGCGGGTGCTCGGGGCCGATGTAAACGGTGCGCGCGCCGGCCTGCCGGGCCCAGTGGACGAAGTTGGCCGCGGGATAGACCGAGCCCGAGGTGCCGATGACGAGCATTAGCGTGGACTTCGCAATTTCGCGCTCGATGCGCGGCATCTCGAGAGGGATTTCGCCGAAGAACACGATGTGCGGGCGCAATCGGCCTCCACAGGGACAGCGGCCGACGGCGTCGAGGCTCGCGTAGACGGCACGATCGTCAACAGGCGGACGGCCGCACTCGCCCTCGCAGCGGGCTTTCGCAAGCTCGCCATGCATGTGGACCAGGTTCTTGCTGCCCGCGCGCTCGTGCAGGTCGTCGACATTCTGCGTGCAGAGAAAATAGCGGCCCCCTGCATGCGATTCGATCTGCGCTTCGAGCTCGGCAAGGGCGATGTGCGCAGGGTTGGGCGCGGCTTTTTCGCAGTCGGCGCGGCGCTTGGAATAGAACTCCCACACCAGTGCCGGGTTGCGCCGCAAAGCCCCGGGCGTACAGATTTCCTGAACGTTGTATCCGGCCCACAAGCCGTCAGACGCACGGAAGGTGGGCAACCCGCTCTCCGCGCTGATGCCCGCGCCGGTGAGGACGAAGACGCGATCGTTGGATGCGATGGAGATGGACATGATGACAGCTTTCAGCTATCAGCCGTCAGCTTTCAGTTTCCTTCAAGCCATCTCGTCGGTGTGAAGATTCAAGAGCTGATGGCTGAAGGCTGACAGCTGACTACCGCTTCTCACGGCACCAGCAAAATCTTCCCCGTGGTTTTGCGCTCTTCGAGGTCGATCTGGGCGCGGGCTGCTTCGGCGAGCGGATACACGTGCTCGGTGCGGAGCTTGAGTTCGCCCTTGGCGGCCCAGTTGAGCACGTCGCCGGCACGCCACTCCAGTTCGGCGCGCGTGGCAATGTAATGCCAGAGCGTGGGCCGGGTAAGAAAGAGCGAACCTTTGCTGCTGAGCTGGATGAGGTCGAAGGGCGGAACGGGACCGCTGGAAGCGCCGAAGAGCGCGAGCAGGCCGCGCGGGTGCAGACAGTTGAGGCTGCCCTCGAAGGTGGTTTTGCCGACTGAATCATACACGACGTCGACGCCCTTGCCGCCGGTGAGTCGCTTGACCTCGGCCTCGAAATCTTTTTCGGTGTAGAGAATCACGTCGGAGGCGCCGGCCTCGCGCGAGAGCTCGGCCTTGGCCTTGGTGGAGACGGTGGTGATGACGCGCGCGCCGATGCGTGTGGCGATCTGCGTGAGCAACAGGCCCACGCCGCCGGCTCCGGCATGCACCAGGGCGGTATCGCCGGCCTTGAGCGGATAAGTAGAGAAGGCGAGATAATGCGCCGTCATGCCTTGCAACAGGGCCGCGGCCGCGTGCTCCATGCTCAGGCCCGGCGGAATTTTGACGAGCTGCGCGGCGGGAACCAGAGCGTACTCCGCATAGCTGCCGATGACGCTGGTGGAGACGACCGCATCGCCGGCAGCGAATCCCGTGACGCCGGGCCCGAGCTCCTCCACCGTGCCGGCGGCTTCGCTGCCGGGGATCATAGGCAACGCGGCTTTGTAAACGCCTTTGCGGAAGTAGATCTCGATGAAGTTGACGCCGATGGCTTCAATGCGCATCAGAATCTGTCCCGGCCCCGGTTCGGGGATGGGCAGATCGGCAAGTTGCAGAACTTCGGGTCCGCCAGTCGAATGAAACTGGATGGCTTTCATGGCTGCGATAAGGATGAACCTTGAGGGTGGGAGAAGAGCAAGGGAATAGGGAGCAAGCCGCGAGAGAGCAAGAGCGGACTCGGACTGCGGCAGCTGTAGTCTGCCGACAAGCAACTGGTGCGCCAATGCGCTGACACGCAGTCTTCGATGCGTCCCGCTATCGCGGCTCCGGATGACTCGCACTTGTCAGCTCACTGCCGCTACTTTCCCTGTCCTCTTACAGCATCCCGTCCGGGCGCTCGGAGAGCAGGCTCTGCTCGTCAGCGGAGACCAGGCGAACGAGGCGATCGACTGAATAGGATGCGGGGCGCTGGCTGCTGTAATAGTGGCGCACCTGCAGTTCGCCCAGCAGACCGAGGGCCAGCAACTGGACGCCGGCCACAATGAGCACGGAGGCGATGACGAACATGGGGCCGTGGTTGTGCATCATGTCCATCTGGGGATTGAGAAGCTTCTCGCCCAGAAGGGCGAGAGCCATGACGCTTCCGGTGAACATGCCCAGGATGCCGAAGCCTCCGAAGAAATGCAGGGGCCGGCTCATGTAGCGGAGCAGGAAGCGAATGGTCATCAGGTCGAAGAGGACGCGGAAGGTGCGTCCCAGGCCGTAGTGGCTCTTGCCGCGCTCGCGATTCACGTTGCGGATGGGAATTTCGCAGATGGAAGCGCCGTACCAGCTGGCGAGGGCGGGAATAAAGCGGTGCATCTCGCCGTAGAGCGGAATGTTCTGGATGACTTCGCGGCGATAGGCCTTGAAGGTGGTGCCGAAGTCGTGGATCGGCACGCCGGAAAGGCGGGCCATGATCCAGTTGGCGCAGGCCGAGGGAATGCGGCGCAGGAAGAAATTGTCGATGCGGACCTTGCGCCATCCGGAGACGACGTCGTAGCCCTCGTCGAGCTTTTCAAGAAATGCGGGGATATCGTTGGGATCGTGCTGCAGGTCGCCGTCCATGGCCAGAACGAACTCGCCGGTGGAGTGGTCAAAGCCCGCAGCCAGGGCCGACGTCTGGCCGAAGTTGCGGCGCAGCTTGACGATCAGTACGCGGCTGTCGACTGCGGCAATCTCCTCGAGAAGCTTGTAGGTCCGATCCGTCGAACCGTCGTCCACCAAGACCAACTCAAAAGAGTCGCCCACCTGCTCCATCACTTGCTTCAGGCGCGCGTATAAGATCGTTACGTTTTCTTCTTCATTATGAAATGGCACAACAATCGAGTATTTCGCCATATTGATCCTTTAGACGCCAATTCACTGCGCGGTGGATACTTGGCAGTCTCCGAAAAAAATCACAGGGCGACGCGAGCGCCCAAGCCCGAAATGACCCGCTCCCCAAACGCAGCCCGCGAGGGCTGAAATCCCTCAAGGGGCTAGCGTTCGAGTTCGTCGAGCGTTGCCTGCATCTCGCTGAGGGCATGGCTGTTACCGCTGCGCGCGGCACAACTGATCCCGGCCTTCAAACGCTCGATCGCCTCGGCTTTTCTGCCCGCACCCGCCAGGGTTTGCGCGGACATGAAATAGCCTGCAGTGTAATCCGGATCGTTGGCCAGAAGCGCATCAAACTCGGCCAGCGACGCCACCACATCGCCGCGGTTTGCCAATTCCATGGCAATTCCATAGCGGGCAAAGCTGTTTCTGGGGTCCAGAACGAGAATTTCCTTCAGTCCTGCAATCTTATCCATCGTGCTCGCATCCGGCTCGACCGACTTCGATCGCGCCGCGGGGGATTTGCGTAATTGGCAGGGATTGCCGAAACTGGAGTTAGATGCGACAACGCAGCCAGCAGCCAAGCCCTGCCGATAGCTCTATTGTAGCTGGCCGGAGATAAAAATTGCGAAAAGAGCAGGCGAAGAGGAACGGAGCAAAGACTTTATGAGCAGCCAGGAGAGCCATCCCATGGTGCGGACGGTCAAGAGCACGCAGTCGGAGATGACGGAAATCGTCCTGCCCAACGACACGAACATGCTGGGCAACCTGCTGGGCGGGCGGCTGATGCACTTTATCGACGTGACGGGCGCCATGGCGGCCTACCGGCACGCGCGCACCCACGTGGTGACGGCGTCGATGGACCACATCGACTTCATCCAGCCGGTGCGGTTGGGCGACCTGGTAACGCTGAAGTCGAGCGTGAACCGGGCGTTCACCAGTTCCATGGAAGTGGGCGTAAAGGTGTGGGCGGAGAATACGCGGACGGGCGCGGTGTCGCACGTGGCCAGCGCCTACCTGGTGTTTGTGGCCGTGGACGAGCACGGGCGGCTGCAGAAGGTTCCACAATTGAACCCGGAAACGCCGGACGAGATCCGGCGCTACGAGGACGCACTGCGGCGACGCCAGCATCGCGAAGGCGAAAAGACGCGACGTACCGAGGCCAAACTGGTGACCGCGTCGTTGAAAAATGCCGGCGCCATCGAGCCGTAACCGCAGTTCACAGTTTTCACTTCACAGTTCCCCGGAGTCGAGGGCGCGGCCGGAACCAGCAGAGGCGCACTTCGGCGAAGAGTTGGTCGATCCGAATCATGCCGCTTCCCCTTTCATCGCCGGCGCAGGTTGCGGAGTTTCCCCGCCGCATCGTGTGCCTGACCGACGAAACCACAGAAACCCTGTATCTACTGGGCGAACAGGACCGGATTGTCGGCGTCTCAGGGTATACGACGCGGCCGCCGGAGGCGCGGCGCAAACCGCGCGTGTCGGCGTTCCGCAATGCGAAGTTCGACGCAATTCTGGATTTGAAGCCCGACCTGGTGCTGACGTTCTCCGATGTGCAGGCGGAAATTACCCGCGAGCTGGTGCGGCGCGGCGTGACGGTGCTGAACTTCAACCAGCGAAGCATCCGCGAGATTCTGGAGATGATCGGGGTGCTGGCGCGGATTGTGGGCAGAGCCGACGCGGGCGCGGCGCTTCTAGAGAAATTGCAGCGCGGGCTGGAGGAGATCCGGGCGGCGGCGAGCGCGTTTCCGCGACGGCCTCGAGTCTACTTCGAGGAATGGAACGATCCGTTGATCAGCGGGATCGAGTGGGTGGAGGAACTGATCGAGATTGCCGGAGGGACTCCGATCTTTCCCGAACTGAGAGCCTGCGGAAAAGCACAAGACCGGGTAGTGGACGCGGCGGAAGTGGCGGCGCGGGATCCGGAGGTGATTCTGGCCTCGTGGTGTGGACGCAAAGTGAACGTGGGCCAGATTGCCGCGCGCCCGGGGTGGGACCAGACAAGCGCCGTGCGTAGCGGGCACATGTTTGAGATCAAATCCGCGGTCATTCTGCAGCCCGGCCCCGCATCGCTGACGGAGGGCGTGCGGCAGATGCATGCGATTCTTGCGCGCGTAGCCGAGTCCCGACCCGCTCCGGCGGTGCGCGGCGCGGCAACAAACGCAGGTGCGCTCCTGTAAAATTTGAACAGATCATCCTGCCGCAGCAATCGTCCCGGCGGCGGGCAAGAATTGGCGAAAGCGGACGAGTTCCTCCACGAAATAGATAGAAGGAGCTTCTGAATATGGCCCATGGAAATGCCATGCCAGCGCCCGTAGCATTGCCGGGCGTATCTAAAATTGTTGCCGTGGGATCTGGCAAGGGCGGCGTGGGCAAAACCACGGTGGCCGTAAACTTGGCCATCGCGCTTTCCAGGCTCGGCCAGCGCGTGGGACTGATGGACGCCGACGTCTACGGGCCCAATGTGCCGCTGATGATGGGCTCGTCGCAGTCGCCCAAAGTGGGGCCGGGCAACATGATCGAGCCCAACCTGACGCACGGCATCAAGACCATCTCCATCGGGTACATTTCGCCGGGCGACAAGCCGCTGGTGATGCGGGGACCGATGCTGCACCAGATTATCCGCCAGTTCTTGCAGCAGGTGGACTGGGGCGAGCTGGATTACCTGGTGGTGGATCTGCCGCCGGGCACGGGCGACGTGGCAATCTCGCTGGTGCAGACCGTGCCGTTGACCGGAGCGGTCGTGGTGTCGACGCCGAGCGACGTGAGCCTGGAGGACGCGCGCAAGGCGCTCGAGATGTTTGCCCAGGTCAACGTGGACGTGCTGGGGATCGTGGAAAACATGAGCCACTTTACCTGCCCGCACTGCAGCCACGAGATTGACATCTTCTCGCGCGGGGGCGCGGAGCGTACGGCGAAACAGTTTGGCGTGCCGTTTCTGGGAGCCATCGAGTTGATACCGTCGATCCGCGAAGGCGGCGACCGCGGCATGCCTGTGGCGCTGGCCGGACCGAAGAGTCCGCAGGCAGCAGCGTTCTATTCGATTGCAGGGAAAGTAATGGAGCAGGCCGAGAAATCGGCGGCGGCAGCGACGGATGTGATCGAAATCAAGTAACAAGAAACCAGAGCGCAAGAAAGCGGGGCTTGCGCCCCGCTTTTTTGGGATAGTGTTTGATCCGGCTCGGAGATTGCGACCTGTCGCGGATTGAGCAACCCGAGGCAGCGCGTTCTCCTGCGTCCGGGCTAGCTCCGCTAACCCCGCCAACTCCGCTGGCATTTTTACTGCCAGTGGCCTTCAATCAGGACCCAGCCGTCACCGCGCTGTTCCCAGCGATGCGCAACCCAGACCGCGCCCGGATGCGGGGGGCGGACCCAGTGGCCGTGGACCCAGACGTAGCGGTGGCCGTTCCAACGGTGATAGCCGTCATTCCAGACCCAGCCATCATGGGGCGGACGATCGTGGGCTTCGTAGATGGGCGCGGGAGGCGCCACGCGAACGACAATCTGCGCCAAAGCGGCGGCAGGAACGAGACAGATAGCAAGCAGCAGTGACAGTGCAGTTTTTTTCACAGAAATTTTGCCCTCCATGGCAAGGTTCGATCGATCCGGATTGGGAAAGCATTCCGGGCGATTATTCGTATCAACACGCGGGCTCGAAATTGGTTGCGTTGCGTTGAAAAATCCTTGTGCGTATTGACTCTCACCGGTTGGATGCAGATTCTCTAGGCGGGTTGGTTCGCGGGCAAGGGATTTTCGGGGCGAGGCGTAAAGACGTTTCCCAGGCGCTGAATCTGGGCGCCCACGCCGCGCAGCTTGTCCTCAATGTGCTCGTAGCCGCGATCCATGTGGTAAACGCGATCGACGACGGACTCGCCCTCGGCGACCAGCGCGGCCAGCACCAGCGAGGCGGATGCGCGCAGGTCGGAGCACATCACAGCGGCCGAAGAAAGCCGGGCCGGGCCGCGCACCGTTGCGGTGTTGCCGTCAACCTTGATGTTGGCGCCCATGCGTCCCAGCTCCTGCACGTGCATGAAGCGGTTTTCAAAGATGTTTTCGCGCACCAGGCTCACGCCCTCTGCTTGCGTGGCCAGGGCCATGTACTGCGCCTGCATGTCCGTGGGAAAACCGGGATACTCCTCGGTGGAAATGTCGGCAGCGCGCAAACGCCCGTTGCCGCGGACACGGGCCGTATCGGGGCCAAGCACGTCCACGCGCACGCCGCACTCTTCCAGCTTGGCCAGGACGGCGCCGAGGTGAGCCGTGTTGCAGTTGGACACAATCAGATCGCCGCCCGTGATGGCGCCGGCCAGTAGCAGGGTCCCTGCTTCAATGCGATCGGGATTGATGCGGTAACGCGCGCCGTGCAGTTTGTTTACGCCGCTCACGCGAATGGTGGAGGTGCCCGCGCCTTCAATCTTCGCGCCCATAGCGGTAAGCAGTCCGGCCAGATCGTCGACCTCGGGCTCGCGAGCGCAATTCTCGAGCAACGTATCGCCCTCGGCCAGCACCGCGGCCATCAGCAAATCTTCCGTGCCGGTAACGGTAATGCGGTCGAAGACAATGTGCGCGCCGCGCAGGCGTTGGGCGCGCGCTTCAAGATAGCCATGCTCCTGCAGGATGGCCGCACCCATTTTTTCCAGGCCCTTGATGTGCAGATCGATGGGTCGTCCGCCAATGGCGCAGCCGCCGGGCATGGCCACGCGCGCCATGCCGGTGCGCGCGATGAGCGGCCCGAGAACCAGGGAGCTGGCGCGCATCGTTTTCACAATCTCGTAGCGCGCCACGGGATCGGAGAGCGAGCGGCAACTGATGGTCACGTGATCGAGCGTGTTGTCGTCGTGCCATAGGACCTTGGCGCCCATGGAGACGAGCAGACGCCGCTCGGTTGCAATGTCGCGCACCTCGGGAATGTTCTCGAGCGTGACCTCCTCTTCGGTGAGGATGGCCGCGGCCATGCACGGCAGCGCCGAGTTCTTCGCGCCGGATACGCGCACGGTGCCCACGAGCGGATTGCCTCCGCGAATGATGAATTTATCCATAGAAGAACTGCGATCGGTGATCAGCCAGAAACGATTCGCTAGTTTTCTAGTGTAAATGCGGAGAGTCTGCGAAGAATCAAAAGGTATTAGCCCTGACGCCGGATAACTGTACAATCTGAGCAAATCTCCAGTGAAGAAGGAGATCCCGCTGACACAGAGAACCGCGCCGGACCACGTCGCCGGAACCTCTCAAGACCACAGTTTTGCAAACTCAAGGTAAATCGGAGATCGTATTTGAGATTGCCGAAATGGTGCCACAACTCCTGGCCTGTATCCTGGCCGGAATCGCAAGAGCAGAGAAACCAACCGCAGATCGCAGATTGCCTGTTCATTTTTGCGGTGGTCATTGTTTCCGCTTTGCCCTATATGTTCAGCCTTGGCTTCTACTGCAATGACTGGGGATATATGGAAACGCTCCAGCGTTTCTCCGGCCATGGCCTTGGCACGATATTTCGGGAAATGACCAACCTGGATTCAGACCTTCTTCTAAGGCCTGTACAACTCACCTGGCTGGTGCTTGCTTTTAAGGTATTTGGCCGGAATGCGACGCCGTATCACATGGTCATTTCGGCGGTCATAAGCCTTGTGGCAGTTCTTCTCTATCTCATGCTCAGGGAACTGCGATCGAGCCGCTGGTTAGCGCTTTCGATCGCACTGGTATTCGGAGTCTTGCCGCATTATTCGACAGACAAGGTTTGGATCTCTTCGAACCAGGCCGGACTCTGCATGGCATTTGCGTTGTTTGGCATTTACGGTTTGTCGAAATCGCTTCGGTCAGAGGAGCGGCATTCGACAGCGTGGATTGTGCTCGCCGTTTTTGCGTTTGTTCTGAGTGTCCTTTCTTACGAAGTTGCGATTGGGTTGATCGTTGCCTCTGCCGCGATCATCGCCTGGCGCAAATTCATTGAAGATCGTCGTTCGTTCAAAAGCGGTTGGAAGACCCTGGCTTACCTTGCTGGAACCATTGCCCTCCTTGTGCTGATCTTCCTGGCGAAGAGCCGAATGCAGACAAGGCTTGCCTATCATCACCACCTTTTCTCGCGCCTCGGAGTGCTGAGCTGGCACGCAATGGATCAGGCGGTGCGATTCAATTTCTGGACCTATGGCCTTCACATGCCCTCTTTTTTGCTCGGCATGCTTCGCGAATCCGCGCTGAACCTGGCGGCGCTGGGCGCGGCGGCTACGATTGCCGTGGTGGTAACGGTTTATCTTTGGCGAACCATGGAATCTGCTGCAATCCCCAGCTGGCGCGTATGCCTGTGGCTCATCGTCATTGGTTTTGTCCTCTTCGCGTTGGGCTACGCCTTGTTCTTCCACAGTCCCTTCATGGAATTCAACTCTCAGGAATACGGCAACCGGGTCGTCATCGCATCTGCGCTTGGCGCCGCATTTGTACTGGTCGCGGTCGCGGGCCTGGTGTGCTCCATCGTGAAGAGCGGCACGCTCCGTGTCAGGGCATTCAGCGTCGCAATGGGGTTGATCTGTGGGGTAAACAGCCTGGCGGCCTGTGGAATTGCCCACTACTGGGTGGATGCCGCCGAGCAGCAATCGGAGGTCCTCAAATCGGTGTCGGCGAATGTGCATGCCTTGCCGCACGACAGCGTACTTCTGCTGGACGGATTTTGCCCGAATTCTGGCCCGGTACTTTTGTTCTATTCCGATTACGACGCCACCAGCGCGCTTCATTTCGCATTAGGTGACGATTCTTTGCACGGCGATGTGATCTCCAGTAATGCTCAATTTGGACCCGAAGGTGTCGATGGATACGTCGAAGGGCAGTATCCATACGGAGATCGCCTCTTCGTCTATAACGTGCAGCACGAATACCTGGCGAGCCTGCCATCGCAGGCGGCAGCGAATCAATATTTGCAGGCTATGAGACCTGCCGGGAGCAGCGGTTGCCCGGCCACATGAAAAGCAAATGGCGCCGATAGAAGATCGGCGCCATTGATGTTGCGAACCCTAGAGACTGGGCTCTAATTGCCTGTGGGTGCGGCAGGCACCAGGTTGAGCGGCTCACTCAGCGTGAAGAGCAGAACGGTGCCGTTTTCAAGCGTCGCCTGGGGATGGCTCACCAGCAGATGCACGGAGATAACGCTGGCGCCGATGATGGTTCCGGCCAGCGCGCCGCCGGGGCCGCCGAGAATGCCTCCTGTGATTGCGCCCGCGCCTATCGCGCCGCCGTATTCAAAACCGTCTTTCTTCAGGCGCGAACCAGGCGTAACCAGGCCCTCGTAGCCGATGCGGTCTGTGGATCCCGGGGCGTCGGTCAATTGGGCAAAGAGGCGGAAGTGCGAGCCGTCAGGCAGCGTTACGGTATCAGGACGCAGACGCATGGAGCCGTGACCGCCGGCGCGCCCCGTGGAAACCGAAATCACTTTGCCATCGATCTGGGAGCCGGCGGGAATCAGCACCAGGCCGTTCTGGACCACGTCAGAGGCGACTTGCGTATGGAAGGATTCGCCGGGCTGGCTCTCTGAAGTTGACAAGCGGCCCATGAGACGAACGCGAATGGTAGTGCCCTGGCCGAGTTCGCCCGGGCCGAGCGGAGCCGGATGCACAATGTCGCCATCGGGATCGACGGACCCAGGGCGATCATTCAGGGCCGGCTGGGAAGCGTTGTTTGCAGGCGCAACCTGCACGATGCCGTCGTCAGTACCATTGGCCGGTGGCGGAAGCGTCTCTTGCGCAGCGTTGGCCTGAGCGGGAGCATTCTCATTGGGAACCGTCTCGGCAGCGTAGGGCGGAGGCGCGGCCTGTGGCGTGGGCGCGACATTGGATGGCGCTGGAGCGTAGTGGCTGGGCGACGGCTTGGCCTGAGGTGCGGTCTCTTGCGCCGGCGTAGTGATGGTGTCGTCAGGAGGAGGGTTGGACGTGCCTTGGTACGGATTCGATTGGCTTGCCTGTTGCGCTCCCAGTGCGACCGCCGTTGCGGCCAGCAAGACAGACACGAATATGGTCCTTTTCATCCTGATCTCCTCTCGCCCGGGGCAAAGTTCTCCCTTGACGCTGTGAACCCGGATGGGCGGAAAAAGTCGCCCTGCCGGCGGGTAAGAATGCTAACCCACCCAACATAAGCGTAGCGTGCATTTGCGATGCCTCACTTGGCGGCCCGTGGGCGGGTGCCTCACGCGATACGAATCAATAGGGTTACTGCCCCCACACGGCGTGGCATAGGTTGAGGTGTGACCGCGACCACACAATCCGCGGCGCCCCGGTTTGTTAAAATCCCTGTGGGACGCAGTGATTTATCCGCATTTTTCCTGCACGATGGAGAGTGTTGCTTGAACGCGCAGGGCCTTCTACACACCATTCAAAGCGCCGCCGGAGAAAATCTTGCCGTAGATCGCCGTCCCCGGCTGAATGACCGGCTGCAGCACCACATAGTGAGGAGCGATATGACTGAGATTGTTGCTATTCGTGCGCGTGAAGTATTGGACTCGCGCGGCAATCCGACCGTTGAGGCGGACGTGATTCTGGAAAGCGGCGCGATGGGACGCGCCATTGTGCCTTCGGGTGCTTCAACAGGCGAGCATGAGGCCGTGGAGCTGCGCGATGGCGACAAGAGCCATTTCATGGGCAAGGGAGTTCTGCAAGCGGTGGCCAACGTGGAAACCGTGATTGCGCCAGAACTGGAAGGCATGGACGCCTCGAATCAAAGACTGATCGATCAGTCGATGATCGCGCTCGACGGCACGCCTAATAAGGGCAAGCTGGGCGCGAATGCGATTCTGGCGGTGTCGATGGCGTGCACGCGCGCCGTGGCGCAGACGCTGGAGATTCCGCTCTACCGTTACCTGGGCGGCATCAACGCCTGCGTACTGCCGACGCCGATGCTGAACGTGCTGAACGGCGGTGCGCATGCCGACTCGAATGTGGATTTCCAGGAATTCATGATCATGCCCGTGGGCGCGGAACGTTTCAGCGAGGCGCTGCGCTGGGCTGCGGAGACCTTCCACACGCTCAAAAGCGTGCTCAAGAAGAAGGGCTACAACACCGCGGTGGGCGACGAGGGCGGATTTGCGCCTTCGCTCAAATCCAACGCCGAAGCCGTCGAGTTGATTCTCGAAGCCATTGAAACCGCCGGCTACAAGCCCGGCGAGCAGATCGCCATCGCACTCGATCCGGCGTCCAGCGAGTTCTACGACGCCGAAAAGAAGAAATATGTCTTCAAGAAGGGCGACAAGAGCGAGCGGACCAGCGCGGAGATGGTAAGCTTCTACGAAAACTGGATTCGCCAATACCCCATCGTCTCGCTCGAAGACGGTCTGGCCGAGGACGACTGGGAGGGCTGGCGCATCCTGACCGACCAGCTGGGCGGCAAAATCCAGTTGGTGGGCGACGACATCTTCTGCACCAACATCAAGCTGCTGCAACGCGGCATCGACGAGGGCGTGGCCAACTCCATCCTCATCAAGCTCAACCAGATCGGCACCGTGACCGAAACGCTGGAAGCCATCGAGTTGGGCCGTCGCTACGGCTATACGTCGGTGATGTCGCACCGTTCGGGCGAGTCCGAGGACACGTTCATCGCGGATTTGGCCGTGGCCACAGGCGTGGGCCAGATCAAGACCGGCTCCGCGAGCCGCACCGACCGCATCGCAAAGTACAACCAGCTTCTGCGCATCGAAGAGGAATTGGGTTCGGGCGCAGTCTACCTGGGACTGGAAAGCCTGAACTACGGCGAGTAAGCACTCAGCTTACCCCTGAATTGTCATCCTGAGCGAAGCAGGGCGCATTCATTGCGCCCTGCGAAGTCGAAGGATCTGCGGTTGCTTTTAAAGAATGCTCGCAGGGCGCTTGATGCGCTGCGCAAAGCGCCCGCCTAAATCTGGGGCTTCCCTCCAGTTCCCGTTCTTGCGGCGGCTAGCCGGGTCAATTAGCATTTGTCCGCTGGAGCCTTTAAGCGACCGTGAGAATTGGAAGACTCATTTCGATTGCTGTCGTCAGCCTCGCCGGCCTGATCGTGGTGGCTGCTATTGGAGTCGGCATCCACGTCTTCGGCTTCTCAAGGATTCCTGAGCAGCAGAACTTTACGCCGCCAAACGGTCAGCAGGCAATCTCCCCGGTGAACGATACGACTCTCGTTTCCGAATCCGAGGGCCAGTCCTCATTCCTCTATCGCAAGAACCCGTTAAAGGGCACAAATGTGCGCCTTACAAAAGCAGCGAGCGGAATCGAGTCCGAGGCCAGCTTCTCGCATGACGGCAAGCTGGTGGTTTATTGCTATGCAGAAACTCCGGATTCTAGATCATCCGTATGGATCGTAGGCGCTGATGGAGTCAATCCGCACCCGATAACCGGCAAAGATCAGGATGCGCTTCACCCTTCCTTTACCCCGGACGACTCAAAGGTGTTTTACGCAGCATCTAAGTTCACTGGGAACTACTCTCCGATCGTCCGCCCAGCGAGGCATGATTGGGACATATTTTCTGTTTCTGTTCAGTCGAGCCCAGCCGCTCCAACTCAAATTACCCGCTCATCGTTTTACGACCTTCAATCGTTGGACGTGGCCAATGACGCTCTGAATCAAGGTGGATTGAAGCTGCTGATCAGCACCACCGGCTACCCAATCGGAGCGTTGATCGAAGAATTCAATTTGGATGCTTCAGGTAGAGATAAAATATTTCAGCCGCACGTTCCTGGAGAATCTTCTATGGGACCAGCCTTCGGCGAAGCGCGGTTCCTGAATGACGGAATGGAAATCCTGTTTCTCGCCGCGACTGATATTTCAGGAGGGAATTACGACTACAACGTCTATTCCATGAGCGACGTAACGGGCGGAGAAATTGAACAGCTTACGCACCTGAAAGGAATGACGACCGGACTTAAGGTCGTGCCCGGAGGCAAAGCTACTTTCGTCAACGGCGGTGCAGTCTACCTTCTGGACATCAGCACCCAGGCTACCAAGCCGCTCTAGAGCACTAGAG
This sequence comes from uncultured Acidobacteriota bacterium, assembly GCA_963713675.1. Taxonomy (GTDB): domain Bacteria; phylum Acidobacteriota; class Terriglobia; order Terriglobales; family Acidobacteriaceae; genus Telmatobacter. The sequence continues at coordinate 228,255 of CAVQMV010000029.1, read as the reverse complement.
TAGTTTTCCTAGACGCCGAATGGGATTCGATTACTCCCGCCTCAAGATCGCATTCCGCCGCGTAACCAGTCTTAAGCTGAAATGCCGGCGCTGTCGAAGGCCTCGGCCTCGGCGCTGCTGTGCCCCGAAATGCGGCGCCACAACTTCGAGGGCCAGTTGGGATCCATGCACGGCCGCTCGACGAGAAGATAGAAGATGAGCGAAATCAGCAGGACGGGAAGGCCCGTGACCAGAAGCTGAATAGCGAAGTTGGCGAGGAAATCGAGATGTGCGCCGATCAGGTGGCGCGTGGCCTTAAAGAGAACCGCAATCATCTGAAGATGCATAAGGTAAATGGAGTAGCACATGCCGCCGATGGTGGCGATCCACGGATTGGCGAAAAAGGCGTGTAGCAACCGGCCTCGCAGCGCGCCAAAGCACAAAAGCATCATCGTCCAGGGCATGATGATATGCGTGTTCGTGATCGTGCGGGTCATTTCGAAGGTAAAGAACAGCCCCACGATTCCGGCAGCATCCCAAATCAGGGAGGGGCGGATCCGGTCGCCATCGACGATGTAGAGATCGGCCAGCAGCAAACCCATGAGGAAGAACTGCGCGTAGAAGAGGATGCTGAGACTGCCGCGTTCGCTGACAGCGAAGAAGAACTGGGCGAAGCCGATGCCCACAATAATCGCAGCCATAAGCGCCCGCCGCAGCCATGCGCCGCGCACGCGATACAGCTGCATAAAAAGCGGCGCGGCAATATAGAACTGAATTTCGACCTCGAGGCTCCAGGAGATGGGATTGATGGGTGTCATCGTTCCGTAGACGATGCCATGCAGATAGAACGCGGAAGCCGCGGCATGGCGCAGCAGATCGGCTGTCACGTGGTGCGTGTAAACAATGAACAGGCCGAGGAAGAGCAGGACCGAGAGCAAATAAGGCGGCTCCAACCTGGTGACACGGCGCATAAAGTACTTGCGCAACGAAACCGCCCCGGCGCCGGCGAGAAAGTGGCGCGCGAACGGCAGCGCGAGCACAAATCCGCTGATGATGAAGAAAAGGCTGACACCGCAATTGCCATTGAGAACTGGCCGAAAGAGACCTTCATAGCGCGGTTCTACGGGAATGACGCGTCCAGAACGGTCCTGCAACTCACCATAGAGGTGGAAGAGCAGCACGCTCATGATCGCAACGAAGCGTAGTCCGTCGATTTCCGGAATCCATCGGCCGTCGCGCGTAATACGGCGTATGCGGTCGAGTAGCATAGGGTGGCTGTAGTTTATAACAGTGATATATGTCAACTCTTAAGCGTCCTCTTGTTCTTACCATCCTCGATGGATGGGGTTACAGTGCCAAAACCGCGAATAACGCCATCGCAATGGCGCGCAAGCCCTCCTACGACAAGTTGCTGAATGAATTTCCCAATACGCTGATCCGCGCCTCAGAGCATTTTGTGGGCCTGCCCGACGGGCAGATGGGCAACAGCGAGGTGGGCCACCTGAACATCGGCGCCGGGCGCATTGTGCAGATGGACATTACGCGTATCGACGCGCTGATTGCGGCCAACGAGTTCGGCAAGGTTCCCACCATTGTGCAGGCCATGCAACGGGCGCGCGAGGGCGGACGGCAACTGCATCTCTTCGGGCTCGTGTCGGACGGCGGCGTGCACTCGCACCAGGAGCACCTCTACGCGCTGCTGCGCACCGCGCGTGAGAACGGGCTGACGCGAGTCTTTGTGCATGCCTTCATGGACGGCCGCGACACCGGACCGACCAGCGGCGCGGGATACATCGAGAAGCTGGAACAGAAGATGCGCGAGTACGGCGTGGGCAAGGTGGCTTCAATCAGCGGCCGTTACTTTGCCATGGACCGCGACAAGCGCTGGGAAAAAGAGCGCAAGGCGTTTGACGCCATGGTCACTGGCAAGGCCGAAGGCGGAGCACATGCCAGTGCAGTGGCGCGCATCAAAGAAAGCTACAACAACGGCGTGACCGACGAGTTCATCATTCCGTTTGTGGTTGTGGATGGCGAGGGCAAGCCGGTCGGACAGATTCGCGACGAGGATGTCTGTATCAACATCAACTTCCGCGCCGACCGTGCGCGGCAGATTACGCGCGTTCTGGCGCGCGAAAGCGGATTGAACGAAAAGGGCGGGCGCAACCTGGATGCCTGGGAGTCGCTGGACGAGGCGATACCGCGCGCAGAAATTCCGAAGAAACTCCACTACCTGTGCATGACGCAATACGACAAGCTCTACGAGCTGCCGGTCATTATTCCGCCGGAGTCGCTCGATAACATTCTGGCCAACGTGCTTTCCGCACACCAACTGCGCAATTTGCGCGTGGCAGAAACGGAAAAGTTCGCGCACGTGACGTACTTCTTCAACGGTGGCATTGAAACGCCCTTCCCCGGCGAGGAGCGGATCCTTTGTCCCTCACTGAAGGTGGCTACGTACGATCTGGCTCCGGAGATGAAGGCGGAGTGCATCGGCGACAACATTGTGAAGGCCGTCAACGATACGGCATTCGACCTGATCGTTTCGAATTTTGCCAACGCCGACATGGTGGGCCACTCCGGCAAGCTGGCGCCGACCATCAAGGCCTGCGAATACATCGACGCGCAATTGGGACGCATCTACAAGGCGATCAAGGAACGGAACGGCAACTGGTTGATCACCGCCGACCACGGCAATGCCGAACAGATGGTGGATCCGGTGACGGGTGGCCCGCACACCGCCCACACCACGAACCCGGTGCCGTTCATTTATGTGGGCGAAGAAGCGAATCAGTACCGGCTGCGAACCGATGGCTCACTGCGCGACATTTCGCCGACATTGCTGAACCTGCTGAACCTGGGATTGCCGAAGGAGATGACGGGCGGAGACTTGCGCGTGCCGATTGTGAAGTAGCGTCAGAGAGGGTGCCGACTCGACTCCGCGGCGTTTGCAACCGAGTCGAAGGTCAGGACGTGAGTTGCACTTGGGTCCGCTATAGGCTTGAACCCCAGCCGTTCGTAAAGCCGGGTCGCGCCGGGATTCTCCGCGCGCAAACGTACGCACGTGAAGTCTCGGCGTGCATCTTGAATCAGGGCGGTCACGAGCGCTGCGCCAATTCCCTTCCCTCGCCACGCCGCACGCACATACACGCGGCGAATACGCCCCACTTCCGCACGGCCGGCAAAGGGATCGCGGTTCAATCCGCCCACAGCAACCAGAAGCCCGTTCTCCATGTGGCCGCAGAGCGTTTCACCGGGCGCATCGAAACGATTCGTCCCGCTCTCCCACTCTTCGGCCAGCCGCTCCATAAAGTTGTAACCTTCAGCCCGCGCCTCGAAGCGCAATTCTTCCAGGCCGCTGATCGGTAACCGGATTCTGCAGATCTGAATACCCAATTTTCAAGCTCCGGAAAACGCACAAAAGCCTCCCACCGCGGGAGGCCTTTTGATTTGCTGTCCGCTGCCGCGCTCTAGCGCGAACGCAGGGCTTTGATGGCCGCGGGCAGACGCTCCTCGATGTGCCGGGCGCCTTCGGCGGCGATTCCACCCAGGGTCGACGGCGCGGGGGTGGCCATGAGCACAAGCGCCATGGCCGCGAGAGAGAAGCAAAGCCCGGCGATGCCGGCCGAAACCAGCATATGGTACACGTCGAAGATGTCCAGACCGAGGATTTTGAAGGCCACATGTTCCAGGGGGTGGATGTGCTTCAAAACCGCGAGCGCGAAAAAGAAGAATAGAGCGGAAAGAGAAGTTAAGACAGCCAGCGTGACGTCAAGGCTGCGGTGGAACTTTTGGCGCGCGCGGCAATGGGCGCATGAGGCAAAATGACTCTCGTAATCCTTGCGCATCTCAGGGGAGATGCCGGAGATGTCATATCGCCAGCTTGCCAGAATTGCGCCTACAACCCGGTCGGTGCATTGGATTCTTGCTTTTGACATAGTGGCTCACCTTGCAAAGAATTCAGCTCAACCGCCGAGCCTCCGTGAGGTGACGTGGAACGGAAGCTACACATTGGACGCCGCGACCAAGGGGTCGGTTGCAGAACGTCCACAAACGCACCGCACCATTCCTGGTGCATTGCACCGGCCTCTCCAGCGTCTTCAGTTTAGGGCCGCTGCTTGCTTACTATTCTAACTCCTTCTATTTAGAAACTGATAGCGGAAAGCGGCTCGTGTTGCGAAGCCAGCAACAGGCGGTTGGCCAGCAGGCTGGCCCGGCCCAGCAAAGCGCGCTCTGCCGCCACCCGCGCGAGTTCGGGAAGATTATTGTTTTCAGAAAGATGTCCAAGAATTACATAGGCGGCTTGGCCGTCGTAATCCTCGGAAAGAAACTCGGAAGCAGCGTCGTTTGACAAGTGTCCCACGCGGGATAGAACCCGCTGTTTGACCGACCACGGATAGGGGCCGTCGCGCAACATTTCCAGGTCGTGATTCGACTCAAGCAGCAGCAGGTCCAGGTCGCGGAGCTGCTCCCTCACATTGGGCGGAATGTAGCCGAGGTCGGTGGCAAAGCCCAGACGGACCCCCTCGGAACTGAAGACAAAGCCTACGGGATCGGCTGCATCGTGGGGAATCGTAAAGGGATTAACGCAGATGTCGCCGATGGAGAAGGGCTCGCCGGCTGAGAAATATTCGACCGCGGGAAGCCAGGTGGGATCCTCCTTCAGAGTAGGCGGACCACCGGGAGCGGGGTCAGGCGCCGCGTCGCAAGGCGGGTCCGGAGCCGGGTCGGACGTAGCCGCAGTTTCAGCCGAGTTATCCACATCCCCCTCGTCGGGATCGGTTTGGGCGTCGTTTTCCACAGGCTCGGTCTCGGCCCGCCGTTCGGCCGCCTGTTTGCGGACCATTTCCAGCCACTGCGCGTAGCTCATCTGGCGGCGCGGGCTCAGCCATCGCATCCAGGCGCGGTGCGTGCTCTCCGTAAAGTACACCGGAATGCCCAGCTTGCGCGCCGTAACGGCCAGGCCGTTCACGTGGTCCTGGTGCTCGTGGGTAATGATGATGGCATTGAGCGTCGTGGGCTCTTCCCCGGCCAGCTTCATGCGCCGGAAAAGTTCGCGGCAACTGAGGCCGGCGTCGACGAGGATGCGGGTACGGCCACCGGAGAGTATCGTACTGTTGCCCCTCGACCCCGACGCCAGCACCGTGAAACGCACCATGGTTTGAGCATACAATCAACAGCACCCGTGGAGGACCGGGCCGTCTCATCGCCGTTAACCTCCGCTCGGATCCCCGGCAGTTTGCGACATTGCTCGAAAGGAGCTGCACATGAAATCCAATTTGGTTCCAGCTCTTCTGCTTGCCTGCGCTGCAATAGCGCCCACCTCAGGAGCTGCGCAAGCGGCAAGTCCACAAAGTGCCGCGTCGGCTCCCCTCCCTACGCCCATCGTCTACCACAATTTGCAGTACGGCTTTTGCTTTCTTCTGCCCACGGACTGGAAGGGTTACACGATTGTCACCGACCAGTGGAGCGGGAATGTTCTGGATAAGCCGCAGAAAGAGAGCGGCCCGCAACTGCTGATTCGCCATCCCAAGTGGACCAAGGCCGACCCCTGGCAGGACATCCCCATCATGATCTTCACGCCCAGCCAGTGGAAGCTTGTGGCCGCCGACAACCTGGCGGTAAGTGCCGCGCCCATTGGGCCTGCTGAACTGGGCCTGAACGAAAGCTACGTCTTCGCTTTGCCGCCGCGCTGGATTGGGTTTTACGACGCGAAGGGAATCGATGAGGTGCAGACCCTGATGAACCAGAATCCATTCCAGGCGCCGTGCGGGCACAAAAGCACGCCACCCGCCGCGAACCTACCCTAGAGCCTTACATCTCAATTCCGCATCACAAAAGAGCTGTCATCCTGAGCGACGTATGGCCAGCTTTTCGGCCAAACGGAGTCGAAGGACCTGCATTTCGGGGCTTCGGCTTATGCTACGAATTTCTGGGAAACCACAGTGAAGCCCGTGATTCAATCTGGCGGGGCATGGTTCAGGATACGACGGACATCGAAGCAGGAATTTCGATCGAGACCGTCGTGCCGCGGCCGGGATTCGAGACCACGTCGAAGCGCGCCTGGTTGCCGTAGAGAACCTCGAGCCGCTCCTGCACATTTTTCATGCCGATGCCCGCGCCGGCGCGGCGCAGCGCGGAGGCAGGGCGCGCGTTCATGCCCACCCCGTCATCGGCCACCTCGATGAAGACGCGGTCGCCTTCGAGGCGGCTGCGCACGGTGACCGTGCCGCCGTGGATGCGCGGCTCCAGGCCGTGCTTGATGCTGTTTTCAATCAGCGGCTGCAGCAGAATGCTGGGCACCAGGACCTCGAGAGTGCGCGGATCGATCTCTTTTTCTACTCGAAGCTTGTCGGCGCCGAAGCGCACCACTTCGATATCGAGATAATCGTCGGTGAATTTGAGCTCGTCGCGCAGGGGAACGAAGGCGTCGTGGTCCTTGAGCAGGGAGCGCAGGATGTTGGCGAGCTTGACTGTCATGGTGCGCGCCTGCTCGGGCTGGCTGCGAACCAGAGAGGCGATGGAGTTGAGCGTGTTGAAGAGAAAGTGAGGATTGATCTGGCGCTGCAAGGCGTCGAGGCGGGCTTCGAGCAAAAGACGCTTCTGCTCTTCAAACGACATTTCCACGCGCAGCGCGTTCCACACTTTGAGCGCGATGCCCACGTTGATGGGCGCAGCGAGGCACACCAGCGCCTGCAGCCACAGTTGATCGGAGAGCAGCGCGAAGAGGCGATGCGGAAACATATGCGCTAGCCAGTCGCGGGCCATCTCCATGAGGGCGATGAGAAACAGAAGCAGAATCTGGCGGTCGATACGCGGCTTGATGACGTTGCGGCGCACCCAGCGATAGAGGCTGAGATCGATAAAGGGAGTGAAGGACCAGATTTCTTCTTTCTCAACGAAGCGGCCGATCATGCCGGCAACGAGGCCGAGGAGCACGTCGAAGGGCAGCGCCAGGTACTCGTGATGCAGGACGGCTGGACCAGATAAAACAGCGCCGCCCAGCATGGCCCAGCCGGGACCGATCAAAAGGCCGAGAAGAACGACCGTCTCAAACGAAATATCGGCGGCCAAAAAGTTCGGCACCCAGAACCGCAGCCAGACGCCGATCGTGAGCGGCACCAGGAAAAACGCCAGCAAGGCGAGCGTCTGCGCAGGGCTGCGTTTGTCCGCAAAGAACAGCCGCCGGAAGGTGGTGACCCGCGCCAGCACGCTGGCCACAGAGGCCACGACGCCCAGCTTGACCAGCAGCGTAATGAGGATAAGATTGGGGCTAACCACCCCATCACTGTATCGCGCCGCGCGGGGCCAAGGCGAGAAATGCGGCTACAGCTTGATGCGAATCAGGATGGGCTCCTGGGAGATTTGCGGGGAGGCCGACGGCTGGACCTCGGGACCGGTACCGGTGCGTTCGAAGCCCATGCGCTCGTAGAGCGCCAATGCGTCGCGCATCACGGGCATGGTGTCGCCCACAATTTCGGTGTAGCCAGCGGCACGGGCCTCGGCTATCACCCACTCCATGAGCGCGCGGCCCAAACCCAGGCCGCGAAAAGCCGGGCGCACGTAGAGACGCTTGGCTTCGGCGTGATCCGAATCCACGCGGCGCAGAGCAATGCAGCCGGCGAGTTGGCCACCGCTGGTCGCCAATGCGAGACGGCCACCAGGCGGCGCGTAGGCGCCGGGGAGTCCCGCGAGCTCGTCGCCAAAGTTCTGGAAGCAGGGCGTGAAGCCGAAGGAGTTCCAGTACTCCTCGAGCAGCGTGCGCACCGCGGCGATCGCTTCCACAGTCTCGACAGGCTCGATTTGCCAGGTTTCGGTGGTCATCAGGATTCTCATATCCAGAGCTGTCGGCGACGGGTGCGCGCTGTCAAGAATGTGGCGCGTCATTTCGACAGGGGAACACGCTGGGCGCGGAAGTTTCCCGTTGCTCGTAGAATAGAAGCATGCCATTGGAGAGCGTAAGAAAGGTTGCGGAAGCGGATTTTCCCACGCGCTGGGGCGCTTTTCGCATTCTGGGTTTTGAGGGCGTAAGCGCCCAGGAATCGCAAATCGAAGGCCAGCCCGGCTGTGCGCCGCAAACTGTTGAAGGTCTCGTCGCGCTGGTGATGGGCGACGTGCACACGACGCCGCCGCTGGTGCGTATCCATTCGCAATGCCTCACGGGAGATGTTTTTGGGTCTCTCCGCTGCGACTGCCGTCTGCAACTGGAGCTTGCGCTCAAGGCGATCGCGAAGGAGGGCGCGGGAATTCTGCTCTACGAGCAGCAGGAGGGCCGCGGCATCGGGCTGATGGCCAAATTGAAGGCCTACGAGCTGCAGGATCATGGCCGCGACACCGTGGAAGCGAACGAGGAGCTGGGCTACGCCGCCGATTGCCGCGGCTACGAGCTTCCGGCCGAGGCGCTCAAGCTACTGGGCGTGAAGCGCGTGCGGCTGATGACGAACAATCCCGAGAAAGTCGCGGCGCTTGAGTCGGCCGGCATCACGGTCATGGAGCGCGTGTCCGCCGAGGTCGAGCCGCAGGAGAGCTTTGCCGGCTACCTCAAAACCAAGCAGGAAAAGATGGGCCACATCCTCGAGATGGTCGTCACCGAAGATCAGGCGGAGTAGGTTTGCGTGCGCGGCTGAGACCGCTCAGCTCAACGCGACTGAGTACATAGTACTTTCCCTTTTTCGACTGGCCCATCAGCACGGAAAATCAAGCGCTTGGCGAGTGTTCTCGACAGCCGGGCGCCCTTCATTTGTCATTTAATTGTCATTTGTAATCGAATTTGATTCTGCGACCTCCGAGAATCGAATACCCTTGCATTCTTGGCAGTTAACTCAGGATGAAGGAGGTTAAACCCGGGTCCCCGCGTCCGTATTTGAATCGCGGGTAAAATCCCGAAAAAAGGCTAGCCAGAGGGCAGTGCACCTGCTAGTCTCTTGGGTCATAGACGGTTGGCCGGCAGAAACCAACAGCGACAGCGGCCGATTCCGCCAACTTCCCTGGTTGTAAGTCTTCGCACCAGTGCTTCCATCCCTCGTCTCCCATGATTTTTCTGGGCAGCAGTTCCAAAGTTTTTTTGACAATACCGGCCCCCGGATTCCCGGCAAGTCCCCTAGAATTCCCGGCAAGTCCACCCATTCGCATTGATTCTGCATAGAGGTGGAATTCAGAGGTATACGGCGGACCGAACGGGCCGAAACTTCGACACCGTCAGCGGCATGTTTCCGCCGCGCCGCGCGTGATTCCATCCTCTCGAGCTGAATCGCAGCCGAGTTCGAGGAGAGGACCGTGCCATGAAAACCCTTTTTCATTGCCTTGCCGTCACCGCGGCAGGGCTTTTCTGCTTCGGGAGTTGCAGCATCACGCACGCCGCGTCGCCGGCCAACTCCGCCGCGGCTGATGGGGGTTCCCCAAGCCGGAATCCGGAATCGATCATCATTCCGGGACCGTTGCGCTCCTTTCTGCGCATGGCGGGCGTCAGCCAGGAGGCCAGCCCCACGGAGGTATTGCCGCTGTTTGCGCGCAATGCTTTCCTCTACGGGCGCGTGGAGCAGAGAAAGACGGAGTATCTAATCCTTGCGGATCGCTACGTGCAACAAGCCAGGGAGCTCCAACCGCTGACCGGCGCAGACGGGATGATTCATGTGACCGGATGCGACGACGCCGGCAAGCTGATCCAGGTCCTCGGCTACAAATTTGAAAACGGCTGCAGCCCCAAAGACGCTTCGCTGATCACGGCCGACGCGGAGCGAGCATTTCTTACTGTCGATTCCGGCTTCCCGCTGACGCAGTTGGAACAGTCACTGCAGAATGGAACTCCCTTCAGCTATGCCTATCCGGCGACGAAGGTTCCGATTCTCTTTTCGGAGACCGATTGGGAAGCGCTCCTGCCTTCCAAGGAGAGGGCCGGAGTGACTCTGCTCGATTTGCTCTTGAACGATGAGGATGTGGATCGGCTCTACGCGGGGGTAGCGCGGCTTGACCCGCAAACGCGATCTGCGTTGCTGCAAACGGTGGGACTGCGGCGATTGCTGGCGTACGCAGCCCTCTTCGACTTTTACGGTAGCCGGATTTGCATTCGCTCCGGAGCCGTAGCGGTTCCCGGCGGCGATGCCGCCGAGCAGAGTTGGGCAGAACTGGTGGGCGCAAGTCCGCACTCGCCCGGCGATTTCGTAATCCGCTTGCTGGCAAAGGATCAAGGGTGGTTGGTGGCGTATTTCGATGCCCTGTCGCGCGTAAGCCCCGAGCAGCAGGCTCATTTCGTAGCCAATGGCCGTTTGAAACGCCTCTATGAGGCTTATAAATCGTCGATTCCAACCCTGGGCGCCGGCGCCAGTATTTTCCCCAGGAACGCCAACTTGCTCTTGCTGTTTTCCCGCGTGCAATGGGACGCGGCGGGCCAGCCGAAGGTACCTGGCAGTGCCGCGTTCTGGCAGGGAATCTTCGCGCAGGCAGACCGAACCGGTCATCTTCACGAACATCAGCGAGTCAACCGCGACAGCGATCCCGATCGCCTCTTGGAGGCGATGGTGGCGTACACGAATCTCACCATGGGCGAGGGCCCCGCGCAAGTATTCGTCACCCTGACCGCGATCAACGGCGCCCGGCCCGCTGAACAGCAATTGTCTGAAGAAACCACTCAGCTTCTCACCTCGCACTACGCCGAGTTGAACGATTGGTATCTGATCTTCGTCGAATTTCCATCCCTCGACGATGCATCGATCAAGAGTTTTATCGACACCGTCGAACACGTCAACGCGATTAGCAATCCGATACTGCGCTCCAATGTTCTGGGCGCGTTCCAGGCCGAACTCGGGATATGGCAGATTCTGGCTCGGCAGAAACAGATTCCCGCTGAGAAGTTGAGCGCCTCATGGCAGGCTTTAATTCAGCCTTTCAATGGAATCCATTCCTCGAAGGAGCTCTTCGAGTCCGCACGGAAATCGCTCGCTTCGATTGTGTTGGCGGCTGGGGGCAAAGCTGATTTCACGCAGGATCAGTTGGTGGATCTGCTGGCTGGGCCGGCGCAAAGCAGTCCGGATGGCGTGCGCGTACACGAAGAGATCGCAAGGCGAATACATGCCGTGCTCGACGATCAGCGGCTGGTGCCGCTTGATACGCTCTTCGGCCTCTACGACGGGCTGGGTCAAATGGCCCACGGTGACGCCATTGGCGACAGCCTTCTGCCGCTGGCGGGAGCGCTGCGCGAATTTGAATTGCCGCGGCCGATCTTCACTTCCGGCGAGCGCGTTAGCTGGTCCCCCACGGTGTATGTCAGCCGCCACGCAGAGCTGCAGGTGCGCACCGATCTCACCAAGGTCATTAAGACGCCGGGAACGCCGGCGCAGTTGGAGGCGGCGCGCGAACGTCTCGCGCCCTTCCTGCGCGACACGCTGGTGGGATTGAACTATGCGTATTTTGAGCCGCCCGGCTCCCAGGTGCTGCACAGCAATCCTCTCTTCGTTCGCGCGCACGACTTCGCAGTATCGTCGATTCAAGGCATACACGACGTTTGGGGACCACCCAGTTTGATTGGCATCGGGGCCACGGCTGGCGGCGGAGCTTATCTCATCGGCTCGCTCGCCGAACTGCCCTTCGTGCTTGCCATGACCGAGGAAGATTTCATTTCTCCAGAGAAGTTGCAGGCGCTCATCTGGAAGGAGACTGTGCCGCAACTGCTGGTGAATTCCGTCTTGCCGAGGTGGTGGGGCGTGAGCCGCGACGAGCTGCACGCGACTGCTCTTTATCAACGCGCGGGCGAGGAGCTATTGACGGCATCCGCGGGCAACGCCGATCTGCGCCAAAAAGTATTGACGATCTTCTCTGGCCGCTTGAGCTGGGGCCAGCTTGAGGAAATGGAGCAGGCGCTCCAGCACCCAGACAGCACGGCCGCCTTGATTTCCCATTTTCTTCCCTCTGACACGTTCTATCTCACCGCTGAATTCCGCGAGAAATATCCGGGGACAGCCGCACAATGGGGCCCGGTAAATCGGGAGTTGGACGACTTGGCAGGCAAAAACCCCGCGGACACTTCGCCGCAGCGGCTTGCCGCGGACTTCGGCGTGCCGCATCCCACGCTGGCCAATAGCAATTCCCCCGCGTTGCTTATTTCGGATCCCTTCCCGGTTGCGAGCGGATACGGAAGCCGGCTCTTTGGCGAATCGTGGGAATCGAGCAACCTCTACTGGGCGCGGCTGGCCGACGAAAAGGGCGAACCTCCAGCGATGCTCAACATTCTGGTTCCCGAGTTAACGCGCCAGATGGTGGCGAACATATCGGCGACCAGCATTGACGACTGGCCGGCTCTGCTGCGCGCCATGCAGCAGACCGGTGAGGAATTCCGCCAGGGAAAGATCAATATTCACACCGCGAGCTCGCCCGCAGTCAACCGAAACATCGCGAATGGGGGAACACATGTGGATCAGTAAGAGATACCGGATTGTCGCCAGTGTGGGAGCTTTTCTCGGCATTCTTCTTTCGAGCGGAGGTGGGTTCCGCTTTGCAGCCCAGGACGGCGGTATGCACCTGCGCGTGAATGTGAATCTGGTGCAGTTGAACGTGGCTGTTACCGACAGCAAAGGGAATTACATTACCGGCCTGCGCCCTGAGGATTTTGCCATCACCGAAGACAAGATCTCCCAGCGGCTGGCCACGTTCGAAGAGGGAGATTTCAACGTGCGAACGTCGGGCACGGCTGCCCCGCCCGGAGGCGGCAAGGTTGCCGGCAATTCCCTCGACAACGGACAACCGCTTCCGACCACCAGCTCTTCGGGTGTAAGGATTTCGCCGCTGGCGGGCGCCAACATCTTCATCCTGTTCGATACCAGCAACTACATGTACCGCGGCTTCGTCTTCGCGCAGGATGCCATCTCCGACTTCGTGCGCTCCATGGATGACGCCAGTCAGATCGCGTTTTACTCGTACAGCCGCGATCTCTCGCGGGCTACCCTGCTCACCGCCGACCGCTTCCACGTGGTCAATGGCGTGCGCAGCACGGTGGCCGGAGACGACGCTGCGCTGTACAACTCGCTCCTGCTCACCGTGAAGGATGCCGCGCCGCTCACGGGCCGCAAGGCGATCGTCGTCTTCTCTAACGGCCCCGACAACGCCAGCTCCATTCCTCCCGAAGACGTTGCCGAGCTTGCGCAGTCCACGGGAACGATCATCTACATTGTGAGCACGCGCGCGGCGCAGGACGACCTGGTTTCGGCCGCGGCTTTCGAGCGCATGAGCAGGGTCACCGGCGGCAAAGCGTACTTTGCAGGAAACTGGAGCAAGGAGAAGCAGGCCTTCGAATCCATCCGCAGGGACCTGGGGCATCTCTATTCCCTCAGCTACTATCCGCAACCGAACCCCAACCACGGTTGGCGCACCATCAACGTCAAGCTCGTAGGCAAGGACCTGCAGAAGTACCACATTCGCACGCGCGACGGCTACAGCCTGCAGCAGCAGACGCAGGTGAACAGCGAGGCCCATCTGGAGCCCACCGCGAACGTCGAAACGAAATGACTCATAGGAGAACGTGCGCTTGCGCTACAAAAGACCCGCTTAACCGCGCAGCGTCTTGATCACCTTGGCCGTAGTCACCACTTGGCCCACATGCCTCTGCGTGTGATCGGCCACATGAATCAGCGCGCCGCCGATGGAAGTTGGCAATTGTTTGCGGCCCACAAACCGCGGTGTGTCGAGATCGGCCGTAGCCAGCACGCGAATGCGCTCGTCGGCATCCGTGAAGGATACTTCGACTTCGGCGAGCAACTCCGACAGCGGCTCCTGCTTCCCTTCCCCACCCTGCTCGGCCTTGAGCGCCGCAAGCTGCTCGGGCGAAAGCTGTTTGCCTTCCGCATAAGCGAGAATGCGATCGGTCGCGCGCGCAATGTGCCGCAGATGAAAGGCGATGGGCGTGAGTCCGAGCGGCTGCGAATTCACTTCGGCATCGGTCAGCCCCGCGGTCCACTTCGTCAGGTCATCGAGGGCCAGCTCAAGCGCATGTAAAACGGCGCGGCCCGCACCGGGAACGTCCGTGTGAGTGCCGCGCAGCCATGGTTCGGTGTAGGGGGCGGAGGAAGTGCTCATGGCCGTAGTGTAAAGCCCCCAATCGGCGCCAGAGAACTCAACGTTGGGGCGGCCGTAGTTCCTATAAAAATCACGCTTGACATTTACGAAAAATCCACTACCATATGGTTGTGGATAGATTGGGTACAACATTTGCGGCTTTATCCGATCCGACCCGGCGGACGATGATCGAGCGGCTCTCGCACGGACCTGCGTCCGTGCATGGACTGACGGAGCCGTTTGCACTTTCGCAGCAGATGATTTCAAAGCATATTGCCTACCTGGTGCGGGCGCGGATTGTGATCAAGACGAAGCGTGGACGGGAGAGTGTATGCACGCTGCGGCCGCAAGCGATCAAGACAGTCAGCGACTGGGCGCACGATTATCGCCGATTCTGGGAAGAGCGTTTCGACAAGCTGGATGTGGTCGTGAATCAAATGAAAAAAGCGGAGGTGAGAGATGACAAAAGACATGGTTGATGCGACAGAACGGTTTGTTATGACAAGAGTTTTCGATGCCCCGCGCGAGTTGGTGTGGAAGGCGTGGACTGACCCGAAGTACGTGATGCAGTGGTGGGGGCCGAAGGGTTTTACCTCGCCTGATTGCAAGATGGATTTTCGCGTCGGAGGGAAATACCTTTTTTGCATGAGGGCGCCGGATGGGCAGGAGTACTGGAATGGCGGCGAGTACTTCGAGATTCTTGTGCACGAGAAAATTGTCTACTCGATGTACTTCGCTGACGCGCAGGGAAACAGGATTGATCCCGCGCAAATTGGGATAAAGCATGAGGCCATGGACGATGCGCACGATGTGGTGATGTTTGATGATCTTGGAAACGGCCAGACGAGACTCACCTTCATTGGAAATGAATCGATGGAGAGCGCAAGAAACAGCGGCCAATTTGAGGGCTGGAACCAGGTACTCGATAAGGTTGCCGCAGTTGTTGCGGGGCTGGCGCAGGCGAAATAAGAAGCTGCGGGGCTGCGCGTCCACTTCGGCATCGCTCAGCCCCGGGTCCACTTGGTCAGACCGTCGAGGGCAAGCTCCAGCGCGTGAAGAACAGCGCGGCCCTCGGCGGGAACGTCATTATGTGTGCCGCGGAGCCAGGGTTCAGTGTAGGAGGCGGGAGAAGTGCTCATGGCCGTAGCGTAAAGCTCCGAGTCAGCAATCCCGCCAACCACCCACCACTGTCATCCTGAGGAGGTCGCCGCGGTGACCGACGAAGGATCTGCGGTTGCTTCCAGGCGCCTGACCGGAGCGAACAATTCGGATTACTTCCCGATTGCCGATCAACCGTTCGCTACCCCGATCCGATCACTGCCCTAATCAGTGTCTGGCACATTCGTCAATGGACTTGAGGCGTCCTACCGCCTATCGAGGCGGGGACGGGATATGTGGTGATGAAAAGGCCCGGATCGAGTTCCGACGAAGTTTTCTTGCTCGGTCTGGCAATGTGAAGAGTATTCAGCAGTATCTGTTTGCCGGTGTCGAACGAAACTCCGAGAATCAGGTCGTCCGGGTCTCCGCTCGCCTGCCAGATATCTCCCTCAACTGAATCGTTCGAGCTCGTGCGGTATTCACCCTGAAAAGTGTGACCGCCAGCGAAGTGAAATTTCGCTCGCCCGTTCTCCGTGTCACGGTTGCCAGGACATATCCGAAGAATGCCACTGTACAGCACCTTACGATCAAGGCGAATTGTCACGCCGAGTTGCCGGTCGCCGTCACAGCGCGTAGACCAGGTCAACACAATATCTGGCGATTCATGGCGGGGAGGGGCCTGCTGAGCGACCGCTGACGTAGCAGCCAACGTCGCGAAGAACAACAATACGTGTGCCCCGGCTCCTCTGTCCATGACGCTCCTCAACGGTGCCCCGCAGCAGCCGACCGCGCTTCAGGATGACAGTGTCCACCGGGACGCGGGTCCCAGCGGATCGGTGCGTCAGACGGAAAATTGTGAGGAGTGCCCTACCCCGCGCTCTTCACCCGCACCACCGTGATCTTCTCAAACCCCTCTTCAAACACCGGCGGCTTCAGCTTCTCGGCCATCTTGCGCATGATGTCCTCGCTCACCGAGCGGTCGCGCTGGCGGTTGCGCTCCAGGCACACCTCGAGCGGCACGTCGAAGAAGACGGCCTGCACCTCGTAGCCGAAGCTCTGGGCCATCTTGATCCACTGGCGGCGCTCGTGGGTGGAAAGGTTAGTCGCGTCCACATAATTCATGGGCATCTTGGCGATGAGCCGCGCGCGCAAAAGCGAGCGCAGCGTGGAGAAGACCAGTCCCTGGTAGCGCTGCTCCTCCACATCGTCAAAAAGAATGTTGCGCAGCAGGTCGCTCGAAAGCGGCGTGATGCCGCGCCGGCCGAACCACGTAGTTTTGCCGGAGCCGGGAAGGCCGATGGCCAGCACCACAAAGCCCTTCGGCGTTTGCCCCTGCGCGTTGGGCTTGGGCGACGGAACGGACGGCATCTCGGGCTGCGTTTCTACCTCGAGGCGGCCAGAACCTGCGGGCTCATTCCATTGCGGCTTGGCAGGTACTTGCGGTCGCGCAGGCCTGTCCGATCGCTGTGGCCGCGCCGGTTGCGTCTGCCGGGGTTCCTGGGCTCGCGGCGAAGTCTGCGCTCGGGCCGGAATCTCGTCGGGATACAACGGAACTAGCGGAGCCGGCTGATTCAATGGGACTTCCGCGCCCGTTTTGCCAGTGGATTCTGAGGTATTGGGACCACGTCTGGAACGTCTTCTCATGTTGCTCTTAACCCTTACCGAACACTTTCTCTTTCACACGGAATACCATACCGGGCACAGGCGCTGCAAATCGTGTGCACTCCGTCACATACAGTCCCGTCACGGGAACTCCATCCTTACGGTAGGGAATCGTGTGCGCGAGACATAGATGTTCGCACTTTTTTGCCGCCGCCCACAATGTTACGATCAAGGGTTTGGTAGAACTCATTCCAGACGCCCTAAAAATCAATTTTCTTGAACCCAAAAAGCTCACCAAAGCGAAGGAGAATTCGAAAATGGCAGTAAAGGTTGGTATTAACGGCTTCGGCCGCATTGGACGCAACGTTTTGCGCGCCGCTCTCGGCAATGCAGACATCGATTTTGTCGCCGTCAACGACTTGACCAGCCCGGCGACGCTGGCCCACCTGCTCAAGTACGACTCGATCCTGGGCAACCTCAAGAACGAAGTCACCGCCGGCGACGATTTCATCGCCATCGACGGCAAGAAGATCAAGGTCTTCAGCGAGCGCGACCCTGCCAAGCTCGATTGGGCATCCGTGGGCGCGCAGGTTGTGGTTGAGTCCACCGGATTCTTTACCGATGCGACCAAGGCCAAGGCGCACCTGGGCTCGACCGTGAAGAAGGTCATCATCTCGGCTCCGGCCAGCAACGAAGACATCACCATCGTGCTCGGCGTCAACGAGGACAAGTACGATCCGGCGAAGCACAACATCATTTCGAACGCCAGCTGCACCACCAACTGCCTGGCGCCGGTCGTCAAGGTAATTCTTGAAACCACGGGCCTCGTCTCCGGCATCATGACCACCATTCATAGCTACACCAACGACCAGGTCATTCTGGATACGCCGCACAAGGACCTGCGCCGCGCCCGCGCCGCCGCCCTCAGCATGATCCCGAGCTCCACCGGCGCCGCCAAGGCTCTCAAGCTCGTGATCCCTGAGACCGCCGGCAAGCTCGACGGCTTCGCCATCCGCGTCCCAACTCCCAACGTCTCCATCGTCGACCTCACCTACATCGCCGAGAAGCCCACGACCGTCGCAGAACTGAACGCCGCCTTCAAGGCCGCCTCCGAGGGAAAACTGAAGGGGATCCTGGGCGTCGACTCGAACGAGCTCGTCAGCTCGGACTTCAAGGGCGACAAGCGCAGCTCGATTGTGGACGCGCCGCTGACCAAGGTAGTCGGCAACAGCGTGAAGGTGCTGAGCTGGTACGACAACGAGTGGGGCTACTCCAACCGCGTCGTCGACCTGATCGGCTTCCTGGTCAAGAAGGGGCTGTAAGCGCAGTTCATAGTTCACAGTTCGTAGTTCACAGTTCAGCGCGGGTGCGGAATTCGCGGCTAAGAACTGTGAACTGCGAACTAAGAACTGATCACTGATCTCTGTTTTCCACGAAAGGCAACAGCCATGGCCAAGCTCTCGATTCAAGACATCGAACTGACCAATAAGCGGGTGTTTATCCGTGTTGATTTCAACGTTCCGCTCACTGAAGACGGACAGACGATTACCGACGACACGCGCATCGTGGCCACGCTGCCCACCATTGAGTACGCGCTCCGGCACCGCGCCAAGGTGATTCTGGCCTCGCACCTGGGCCGGCCAAAAGGAAAGCCAAATCCGAAATATTCGTTGCGGCCCGTGGCAATCAGGCTGCGCGAACTGCTCGACAAAAAATTCAGCGACAGCGTGAATGTCGCTTTCTCGCCGGATTGCGTGGGCGAAATTGCCGAAGAGATGGCGCGCCAGCTCGAATCGGGCCAGGTGCTGCTGCTCGAGAACCTGCGCTTCCACGCGGAAGAAGAAGCCAACGATCCGGCTTTCTCGAAGGCACTGGCCTCGCTGGCCGAGGTCTACGTGAACGACGCCTTCGGCTCCGCGCACCGCGCGCACGCGTCGACCGAAGGCATTACGCACTACCTCAAGCCCGCCGTGGCCGGCCTGCTGATGGAAAAGGAAATCACCTACCTCGGCAAGGCGCTCGAGTCGCCCGAGAAACCTTTTGTGGCCATCATCGGCGGTTCGAAAATCTCCGGCAAGATCGACGTCATTCAAAACCTTCTCGACAAAGTCGACACGCTGGTGATCGTCGGCGGCATGGCCTACACCTTCTATCGCGCGCTCGGCGTAAAGACTGCAAAGTCGCTCGTAGAAGAGGACAAGATCGAGCTCGCTAAGGAAACGCTGGTCAAGGCAAGAGTCAAGGGCGTGAAACTCCTGCTGCCCATGGACAACGTGATTGCCGACAGCTTTGCCAACGACGCCAAAACCCAGGTGTGGGACAGCTCGAAAGACTTTCCCGAGAACTGGCAGGGTCTCGACATCGGCCCGCTATCGGTTGCCGCGATCGAAAAGGTAGTTTCAACCGCCAGGACCATCGTGTGGAACGGCCCTGCAGGCGTCTTCGAATTTCCGCGCTTTGCCGTGGGCACCAACGCCATCGCGCGCGCCGTCGCGGCCAATCGCGCGGCCATCTCGATCATCGGCGGCGGCGATTCGGTAAGCGCCATCAACCAGGCCGGCGTAGCCGACCAGATCACGCACATCTCCACCGGCGGCGGAGCTTCGCTGGAGTTCCTCGAGGGCAAGAAGCTGCCCGGCGTGGAAGCGCTGACAGACAAGTAGCACCTGCAACTCAATTGAACGGCCTGCGGCGCGGAATACGCGCCGTGGCGCCCACCTCACCCGCCAGCGCCCGGTCGTGACCCCGCTCACCCGCAATGAGAGCCTCGGAAATTTCTTCCCCACCGAATGGCTCTTCTGGTATCGTGTTGCCGAACTGGCATCTCAACATAATCCCCCAGCTGTCTCAAGGAACCCGCCACGGGCCCCCGGCCGGGATCTGTGCAGACCTGTTTGAGCGATCGGTTGCACACCGGCAATCAGGCGGCAAATCAGAATGGGAGTTGATACCATGCCTCTCGCCACCTATGGCAAGAAGAAGCCTCTCTACGTCGTTCCGAAGTCCTCTTCTTCGGACCGGGAATCTCTCGCGTATGCGTGCCGCAACGGCGATCTCGAAAGAGTGCGTTCGATTATCGACAGCGATCGCGCGAGCCTGCAGTCGGCTGACGCCGATGGCAATACGCCGCTTCACATTGCCGCCTTGCAGAATCAGGCGGGGATCGTCGAATTTCTGCTGACGCAGCAACCGGACATCGACCCGAAGAACAACAGCGGTGAAACTCCGCTCAATATCGCAGCCAAGCGCGGCTATACCGAGCTTCTTCGCCTTCTGCTAGGTCATCGCGCCGACGTGAACGCCACAGACAATGACGGAAAAACCCCACTGATGGTGGCTGTCGCGGCTAGCGACAGGAAGGTCACGGAAATTCTGCTGGAAAACCATTCCAGCCCCAACGTTGCGAACGCTATCGGCGACACGCCCCTCGCGCTGGCGGTGGCCAAAGGCAGCGCGGAAATTGTGAAGCTTCTGTTGGAACGCCAAGCTGACGCCAATGCGAAGGATAAGAACGGTAGCACGCCGCTTTACGCCGCTGTCAGCAGCCCGCGCAATGGAACCGAAATCGCCTCCCTCCTGCTGGCAAACGGCGCGGATGCCAACGCGGTGAGCGCGAACGGGGAAACGGCACTCTATCGCGCTGCGAATCGACGGTCCAAAGGAATCGTGGATCTGTTGCTGGCAAATCACGCTCAGAATGGACCGGCTACGCTGAAGGGCGCCAGCAGCGCAGCGGAGATTATGGCGACGCAGGAGCGTGAAGCTCACAAGGCTTATAAGAAGGCTTCGCGCGACGCAGCGATGGCCAACGTTGTAGGCGGCGGAATCGCGTGCGGGGGCGGCATCGCCCTCACCGCTTTCGGTGCGTCACTCGCATCGAGCGGTACGTTTGGCGGATACTACCTGGTTTTCTGGGGCGCCATCATTTTCGGGGGCTGGCGCTTCCTCAAAGGCCTCTTCCAATTGATGGGGAGCTAGAGCAAAATCAGCGTGAATGTGCCCGGCACTTCGACTGCCAACTCGATGCGGTCACGAGGGAACAGCGGCCTTCAAAGAGTCTTAACGGGGCACGCCAGCCCTGGCTTTACTGCAGGAATCCGGACGTTCACTTCCGCATGCCTCCACCGGCTGAGTATCACTGGAATCCCGGGAAGGCAAGAAGCCTCCCGATGTGTCCGCGACATTGAATACACTAAAAGCTGAGGCCGAAAATCATGAGCTACTACACGCGAGTCCTGTCAAAAGACGAAGAGTTTCCTTCTCTTGACGAGCTTGCCGGGTTCGTTCGCGCCGAGCACCCCCACTTCAAACTGACCCTCGAAGAAGGCACGGAGGAAGAGTGGGAAAGCCTGCTCCTTTCCGGCATCGACGACGTTGAAGTTGCGGTCATCGAGCGCAATCCGATCTCGGATGGTTCCATCGGCCAGGACGACATTGCCGAATTCATCGACGAGACGCAGGAGGCGAAGCCGGAGAGCGGTGTCGCATGGCTCCATGAATACTTGGCCGACGTAAAAACCGTATATGCCTTCCAGCACTTGCAAGGGAACGAATTCGAAGAAGGCAGTAGCGCACTGCATGCGCTGCGCACAAGGTTATTCGAACGCGGAGACACGATTTTGCAGGCGGACAACGAAGGGTTTACGAATGAGGAGGGCTACCACATCGTATGGCAATTTTCCGATTCGGTCTCAGGCCCGTGGAACATGGGCGTGCTGCAGGACGGCGTCTGGCGCCACTTCTCCATGGATCTCGGCGATCCGGATCATCGCGCGGCCTTCCTCGAGGGCGATGTCCCCGACGACTTGACCTCGAGGCTGGGAGCAGGCTCGTAGACCCAGAACGACCGCCTCTTCCCGGCGTGGTTTCCTCATCCGGAAATGTGCCCGGCGTCACCCCGGCTCCGAGTCCGATCCCATAAAATTGATTTGAGGAACTAAGAACATGTCTCGTAAAGCACTGATTGCTGCCAATTGGAAGATGTACAAGACACCGACCGAAGCCCAGGTGTTCGTCGATGCCTTTTTGCCGCTGGTTGCCGGGCACACGCGCGACGAGATCGCGCTGTTTCCCTCACCAGTATTGCTGCCGACTGTCACTGCAGCATGCAATGCGTCAAACGTGGCCGTGGGCGCGCAGAACATCCACTTTGCCGAAGAGGGCGCCTACACCGGCGAGACCTCGGTGCTGCAATTGCTGGCAGTCGGCGGCACGCACACGCTAATCGGCCACTCCGAGCGCCGGCAGTACTTTGCCGAGACCGATGAGATCGTGAACAAGAAGCTGCACACCGCACTCAAACATGGCATCGTGCCGATCGTATGCGTCGGCGAGGTGCTGGCGGAGCGCGAAGCCGGCAAAACCGCAAGCGTTCTCCAAACCCAGGTGACAGGCGCATTCGTCGGCATTACGCCCGAAGCCGCCGCGCCGATTGTGATTGCCTACGAGCCCGTGTGGGCCATCGGCACCGGCAAGACGGCGACGCCGGAGATTGCCGTCGACGCGCACAAGATCATTCGCGCTGAAGTGGCCAGGCTGCTCGGAGCCAACGTAGCCGCGGCCATGCGCATTCTCTACGGCGGCAGCGTAAAGCCCGACAACGCGACCGCGCTCATCGGTCAGGAAGAAATTGACGGAGCCCTGGTAGGCGGCGCAAGCCTCAAGCCGGATTCGTTCGCGGCAATTGTGAAGTACTAAAAAGCGGCGGAGTTAGCGGGGCTAGCGGAGTTGGCGGCGTTAGTATAGTCAGCCGCAAATTGTAGCGCCGGTCTCCAGACCGGCTGTCGCGGGGGTCTCCAGACCCCCGCTTCTTTTGCGCTACACGTAGAAGCTTGCGATCCAGCCTTGCAGCAAGGCCGGGAAGCAGCCGAACACAACGACGGCAGCGGCGATGAGCAGCAGCACGGTGAGCGCGACGGGATGCACCTTGATAGGCGAGCCGTCCGCCGCGGGCATCACGTAAGCGCGCTTGAGCACCTGCAGATAGTAGTAGAGCGAGACAGCGCTGAAAGCGATGGCGAGCGCGACGAGGGCGAAGGGAACGGGCCCAGTGCCGGCGGCGAGTACCGCAGCAAAAAGATTGAACTTGGCCCAGAAGCCCACCAGTGGCGGAATTCCGGCGAGCGAGAGAAAGAGCACGAGCAGGACGGCGGCAAGCAGAGGATTGCGCTTCTGGAGGCCCAGGAAAGAATCGAGCTTGTCGGAGCCAGTGGCACGTTCGACGACGCCGACCACTCCGAACGCGCCGATGGTCGTCAGCCCGTACGTGACGCTGTAGTAGAGAATCGCCTGGGCACTCGCGTTGGTCCAGGAGAAGAACGCCAGCCCGAGCAGGATGTACCCTGCGTGCGCGATGGCGGAATAGGCAAGCAGGCGTCGAACGCTCGTCTGTGCCAGCGCGGCCAGGTTGCCGAAGACCATGGACGCAACCGAGAGCACCATGAGGATCAGCGGCCACGCGCTGCGAATTCCATGCAGAACCGGCGGCGGGGTTCCTGCCTGGCCCACGTAGAAGACCGCTACTCCCTTCAAATGCAGGATCTGAAGGAAGTGC
This sequence comes from uncultured Acidobacteriota bacterium, assembly GCA_963713675.1. Classification (GTDB taxonomy): domain Bacteria; phylum Acidobacteriota; class Terriglobia; order Terriglobales; family Acidobacteriaceae; genus Telmatobacter. The sequence continues at coordinate 204,983 of CAVQMV010000029.1, read as the reverse complement.
AGCGAGACGCTGCTGATCGAGATCAGCAATGCAAAGCTCGCAACCTTTGAAACCGACGCAATAAACGCCGCAGCCGGAGCCGGCGCGCCCTCGTATGTATCAGGCGCCCAGAAATGGAACGGCACAGCGGCGACCTTGAAGCCGAGTCCCACGGCGATCATGACCAGCGCGATCAGGAGCAACGGCGTACCACCGTGCGCCGACGCCTGGTAGGTGCCATAGACAACGCGGGTCAGGCTCGTCGAACCACTGAGTCCGTATAGGTAGCTGAATCCAAACAGCAGAAACGCAGCCGACATGCCGCCGAAGAGATAGTACTTGAGGGCAGCTTCGGCGCTCTTGCCGGATTTCTTCGCGAAGGCGGTAAGGATGTAAAGGCCGAGCGAGAGCAATTCCAGGCCGATAAAAATAACAAGCAGGTCCTGCGCTGCGGAGATGATCAAGCCGCCGGCCGCGGCCATCAGCACCACAGAAACGTACTCGCCCGGGTTCCGTGTAAACCCGGTATCGATGAAAAGCAGGAGCGTAAGCGCGGTGAGAACCAGAATCGCCACCTGCGCGACGCCTGCTGAGCCACCCGCGGCGAGGAGCAGATCGTTGCCGGAGCTGAGTGGGCCTGCAATCGAAACAGCCCACAGCGCCGCTGTGCAGCCGGCCACACCGACAAGCGCTGCCACGGCCACGCTGGTTTTTGCTGCGGCCTTGCGCAGGAAGCCAAGATCGACAACAATCACCAGCAGCGCGGCGATTTCGAGAGCAGTTTCCGGCAGCGTGGCGCGGAAGAGGTCAACATAGTTCATTGCGCGCCTCCCGCAAGCAGTGTTTTCACGGCCGGCTCAATCTGATCGAGCAAAATGCGCGGATAAAGACCCACGGCAAGCGTGCAGAAGCCGAGCAGCGCGACGCCGGCGTACTCGGGCCAGGTAATGGGCGCGAATTTGTGCCCCTGCTCCGCTTCAAGCTCGTGCGGGGTCGGCAGCGCATCGCTGAAGAATGCTTTTTGCAGCGCGCGCCAGATATAGGCGACGCCAACAATGATGCCGATGCCGGAGACGATGGTCCACCACGGATTGGCCTGCCATGCGCCGACCATTACCTGCAGCTCCGCGACGAATCCAGAGAAGCCGGGCAAACCCATCGACGCGATGCCCGCAAAAACAAACGCCCACGCGGCAAAGGGCAACCGCCGCGAGAGGTGCATGGACTCGAGCTCGGCGAACTGGCGCGTGTGCGTGCGGTCGTAGACGATGCGGCCGACAATGGCGAACAAAAGTCCGGCGATGATGCCGTGCGAGAACATCTGCAGCACCGCGCCGTCAACGCCGATCTGGTTGAGCGTCATCAGACCCAGCAGCACAAAGCCCATGTGGCTGACGCTCGAGTAGCCGATCACGAATTTGAAATCGGTCTGTGCCAGAGCCACCAGCGCGCCATAAACGATGCCGATGACCGCGAGCCACGCGAAGACGTCGCGCCAGGAGCCGATACCAAGAAATGAGAATCCCCAGGGATCCAGGCCGCGCGGAAAAAGACCGATGCCGACGCGCAGACAACCATATGCGCCGAGCTTCATGACCACGCCTGCGAGCAGCATGGAAGCGGCGGTCGGCGCAGCCACGTGGCCGGTGGGCGCCCAGGTGTGGAAGGGCCACATGCCGGCAAGAATCCCGAAGCCGACGAAAACCAGCGGAAAACACCACATCTGGAAGCTGACCGGCAGCCCCGCGTGCGCAAGATCGCCGAGCGCGGTGGAGTGCGAACCCGCGGCCACATAAGCAGCGAGCAATCCGATGAGCACCATGGCCGAGCCGACGAAAGAGTAGAGCGCCAGCTTCATGGCGCCGTACTCGCGGCGCGTGGAGCCCCAGATGGCGATGAGGAAATACTTGGGAACGATGGCAATTTCGTAAAAGACGAAGAGCAGGAAAAGGTCGCCGCTCAAAAACACGCCGTAGACGCCGCCGATGAGCGCGAGATAAAAAGCAAAGAACTGATTGGTGCGCAGGTCGACGTTCCAACTAAAGAGAATGCCCGAGACCGAGGCGATGCCGGTGAGCAAGACCAGCACGCGGCTGATGCCGTCAGCCGCTAGCAGGAAGTGGATGCCCATAGATGGCACCCAGAGCACGTCGACAAACACCTGTCGCCCCTGCCCAAATCCCGCCGCGTAGCCCGCAACGGCAAGACCCAGTCCAGCCACGGCCACGGCAAGCGCGAACCACCGCGCAAGGACGGGTTTGTCCTTGGGCAGCAGCGCTGCAAGGAACGCGCCGGCGAACGAAATATAGATAGTCCAGGGCATTCTCTAAAATCTCCAGTGCGCCAGCAGATTCTGGACCGTGGGATTGATGGTACTCAAAATAAGCTGGGGCACAAGGCCGAGCAGGAACATGAGTCCAATAACAGGCGCAAGAGCCATCCTCTCGCCGTGATCGAGATCGTGAAACGCGGCCCACCGCTCCGGAACGGAGCCGCTGAAAACTTTTTGAATGACGGTGAGAATCACGACGGCAGTGACGAGCAAACCAAGTATGGATACCGTCGCGCTGATCCACGACAGTGGAAAAACGCCGCGGAAGATGAGGAACTCGCCGACAAATCCATTGAGCCCGGGCAGACCGAGCGAACTGAACAGCGCGATGCCCATGAGTCCCGCGAAGATCGGCGCGGGCTTGCGCAAGCCACCAAAGTCGTTGATACCGCGCAGACCGCCGGAGCGAAACTGGATCATGGAAATAAACCAGAAAAGCGCGGCCGCCGTGATTCCGTGGTTGAACATCTGTAGGATGACGCCGTTCAGCGCGGCAGCCTGGCTGGCCTGCTGCGCAGCTCCGGCAGCAGGAACCGCCAGCGCGAAGATGCCCAGCAGGCAATAGCCCAGGTGGTTGATCGAGGAGTACGCGAGGACGCGTTTCAAATCCGTTTGCGCAGCTGCGGCCCAGGCACCCATCACAACGGTGACGGCGGCAAGAAAAAGCAACGGCGTGCGCATGGCTGAAATCTGCGGACCGAATATGGGAATAGCGATGCGCAGCAAGCCGTAGACGCCCATCTTCGACATGGCACCGGTAAGCAGCATGGTCACAGGCGAAGGCGCTTCAGCATACGCGGCAGGCAGCCACGTGTGGAACGGCATGAGCGGCACTTTGACCGCGAAGCCAGCGAGCACGCCGATGGCGAGCCACGGCATCACCGGCCCCAGATGCGCGGTCACCATTTGCGCGAGCTGGCCGGATGCAGCCATTTGCGCGAGTTGGCCAAAGTCCATGGTGCCCGGCGCGTCCTTACTCGTAGTAGCGAAGAAGATGGCGAGGAACGAAAGCAGGAGCGCCACCGAGCCGGCCATTGTGTAAATGAAAAACTGCGTCGCCGCAGGACCGCGCTTCGGGCCGCCCCACAACTTGATGAGGAAAAACGCGGGGATGAGGCTCAGCTCCCAGAACAAAAACCAGTGGAAGAAATTGAGCGCGGTGAAGGAGCCGAAGAGTCCCGCTTCAAGCGTGAGCACCAGGCCAAATAAAGGCCCGGCTGATGGTGCACGCGATGCGCGGCATCCACCGACATCAGCGTGACGATGGCCGAAAGCACCAGCATCAGTCGCGCCCAGCCCGTCGACGCCGAGGTGATATTCGATGCCCAGCGATGGCGCCCAAGCCGCGCGCTCGACCAGTCCGATGCTGCCGTCGGCAGGAATGCGCGTCCAGATAAAGAGCGCAAGCAGCAGACAGGCCAGCGTGGTGAAAAGCGCCACCACGCGCGCATGCCTGCCAGAGAAAAGCGCGAGCGCCGCGCCGATGAGCGGCAGCACGGTGAGCAGCGTCAGGATCGGAAAGCGTGCACGTTCATGGCCGGCTGCTCCAAATAAGAATTGCAGCGAGCGCCACCACGGCCGCGGCCAGAATGCGCAAGTAGTTTTGCACGCGGCCGCCTTCGACGCGCGCCAGCAGACCGCCGCCTGAAGAAATCTCCTCGCAGGTTTTGTCGAAGCCGCCATCGACCCAGTCGACGTCGAGAAAGCGATTCAAGCGCGCCCATAGTCCGAAGAGCCACGCGACGGCAGCAACCATGCCGCCCCAGACGCGGCGATCGAGCCAATCGGCCACGCGCGCCCACCACGCATAGAACGCGATCACCGTCGCGCCGTAGAATTCATCGACGTAGAGGCGGTCGCGCAACGGCCCCAGAGCCAGGGAGCGGCCTTCTCCAGCGCATCGGGCGCTTCAGGCTTGGGCGATTTGTCGCCATAGAGCCACCAGCCGAGACCGAGACCGAGGAAGACGACCAACGACGACCCGAGCATCAGCAGGCCGAGGCCCGGCTCGGCGAATCCGTGCCAACTGAACGACGCGGCGCGGCCCTCGAGAAACGCGCGGAACCATGGCCATGCGGGAGTTCCAATCAAGCCGAGCGCCATCGCGAAGAAGGCCAGAATCGCCAAGCGGCACCGTCATCACACGCGGGCTTTCGTGCGCGTCCCGTGGCCGCGCCAGTAGCCGAAGAAGACGTAGCCACCTGGCGCGTCATGTAGAACGCAGTCAGCAGCGCGCCGAAGACGAGCAAATAAAACGGCCCCTTGGAGACGCTCCAATGCTGCGCGGCTTCGAGAATGCCGTCCTTCGACCAGAAGCCGGAGAAGAAGATCGGAAACCCGCACAGCGCCAGCATGCCGATCGCGTAAGTAATGAAAGTGAGCGGCATGTCGGACCTCGAGTCCGCCCATGCGGCGAATGTCCTGCTCCTCGTGGCAGCCGTGAATCACCGAGCCCGCGCCAAGAAACAGCAGCGCCTTGAAGAAGGCGTGCGTGATCAGGTGGAACATGCCGACGGCAACGCCGCCCAGGCCCAGGCCGGCCATCATGTAGCCGAGTTGCGAAACGGTGGAGTAGGCGAGGATGCGCTTGATGTCGTTCTGCGCGACGGCAATGAGCGCGGCAAAGACGGCCGTGGACGCGCCCACCCATGTGACGACGGTGAGCGCCGCAGTCGTTCCACCGGGCGCGGCGCCGATCTGCATCAGCGGATAAACGCGCGCAACCAGATACACGCCGGCAGCGACCATGGTGGCCGCGTGAATCAGCGCGGAGACCGGCGTCGGGCCTTCCATCGCATCGGGCAGCCAGACGTGCAGCGGAAGCTGGCCGCTCTTGCCCGCGGCTCCGGCAAAGATCAGCAGGCCGATGGCGCCGGCCGCGGTCAGGCCCCAGCGCCGCGTGCTGTGCAAGCAAATTGGCAAGCGCAAGGCCTTCCAGCGAACCCGCGCCGTGGTTATAGAAGAGCAGCGTGCCGGTCTGCTGAAACAGCCAGACGATGCCGAGAAGAAAGAAGACATCGCCGACGCGCGTAGTGATAAAGGCTTTTTTCGCAGCGGCCGCGGCGGAGGGTTTCTGATACCAGAAGCCGATGAGCAGATACGAAGTGAGGCCGACCATCTCCCAGCACATGAAGAGCAGCAGCAGGCTGTTGGAGATGACCACGCCCAGCATGGCTCCGGCAAAAAGCGAGAGGAAGCAGAAGAAGCGCGTGAAGTTCTCGTCGTGGGCCATGTAGCCCACGGAATAGATGAAGATGAGCAGGCCGACGAAGCTGACCATCACCAGCATGATGGCGGCAAGCGGATCGAGCACCCAGCCGAGATCGACGGCGGTTGTGCCAAAGTGAAACCAGGTGAAGTTGACGAACTCGCGAACCACAACGCCATGCGCCCATCCGGCCACTACGTGGCCGAACGCGACAAACGAAAGCAGCAGCGAAATTGAGAGCGAACCGATGGCGAGCGCTGCGGCAAGCTTGCGGCGCGGCTGCTTGAGCAGCGCAATCACGCCCGAGGCCACCATCGGCGCGACGGGGATGAGCCACAGAATTCCTGTGATCGCGGAAGCGGCGAATTGCGGAGTGAATGCTGCGGATTCCTGCATCAAGCTTTCACCCCTTCATCCTGTTCATCTTGTCGAGTTCGGTGGTGTCGGTGTGGCGATGGATGGCGATGACGAGGCCCAAGCCGACGGCAGCTTCGGCCGCAGCCACGGCGATGGAGAAAATGGCGAACATCATGCCGGTGAGCGCCTCAGGATGCGGACCGTAGCGCCAGAAAGCAATCAGATTGAGATTGGCGGCGTTCAGCATCAATTCAATCCCGATGAGCACCAGAATGGCGTTGCGGCGCACCAAAGCGCCGGCGAGGCCAATGGCAAAGAGCAGAGCGGCAACGAGAAGATAACCGGCAAGCGGCGTGGTCATGCCCATACTCATCATGGACGCCTCTCTTTCTCGTGCATGGCCACGATGACCGCGCCGATGGTGGCTGCGGTGAGCAGCAGCGCGACAATCTCCAGCGGCAGCACGTAGCGGCCCACGAGCGCGTTGCCGATGTCGTGCACACGTTACGGCGGGAACGGCGTCTGCTGCGGCACGGCACGGACGCTTTGCAGCACGGCCCAGCCCAGCACCGCAAAGACGCCGGCGGCAATCACGAGACCCACAAACCAGCTGCGGCTGAAGACGCCGTCCTTCGGCAAATCGGAGCCGCGCGTAAGCAGAATGGCGAAGACAATGAGGATGGCGACCGCGCCGATGTAAACCAGAATCTGCGCAAAGCCGGCGAACTGCGCGTCGAGTTGCAAAAACAAGAGCGCCAGGCCGGCGAAAGCCACCGTGAGTGCAAGAGCGCAGTGGACCAAATGTTTGAGCAGCACAGCCGCAAGGCCGCCGCCCAGTGTGAGGGCCGCAAGCAAATAGAAGACAACGTTCATGAATGGCTCCTATTCAGCATAGCGGTATCTCCTGGGGCCGATGTGCTCCTTGCGCATGCCCAGGCGGCCCATGACCACGTAGGCCGCGGCCAGAATCGCCGTGAAACCACCCAGCGCATCCAGCCCTCGCCCATGAAGCGCCACAGCGCAGTCACCACAAGATCGAGCAGCGTGAACGGCAGACAGAACTTCCACGCAAAGTTCATCAGCTGGTCCTGGCGCAGGCGGGGCAACGTGCCGCGCACCCAGATGAAGACGAAGATCGAGAGCATCACCTTGGAGAAAAACCAGATCCACGAAGGAACCAAACTGCAGAACTGACAACGGCGCCGACCATCCGCCGAGAAAGAGCGTGGTGCCCAGGCCGGAGATGGAAAACATGGCCAGGTATTCGCCGAGAAAGAAGAGCGCGAACTTGAAGCCCGAATATTCGGTGTGATAGCCGGCGACCAGTTCCGACTCGCCTTCCGGCAAATCGAAGGGCGAGCGATTGGTCTCCGCCGTAGCGGCGATGGCGTACATCACAAATCCCGCCAAGCCCCAGGGCGTGAAGATGTACCAGTGCGGAAAGATGCCGGTGTAAGTGGTTCTGCGCTGCGACGATCTTCGGCAGCGAAAGCGAACCGGTGATCATGACCACAGCCACGCAGAAAGCAGCAGCACCACTTCGTAGCTGATCATCTGCGCCACGGCGCGCATGGCGCCCAGCAGCGAATATTTGTTGCGGCTCGACCAGCCGGCCATGAAGACCGAAAGCTCCGTCGCCGCGCCCATGGCGAAGAAGAAGAGCAGGCCGGCGTCCATATCGACCAGCACCATGTTGCGGCCCATGGGCAACACCGCAAAGCCCATGAAGACCGCGACCACCAGCACCAGCGGCGCGAGAAAATGCACCACCGCATTGGCGCTGAGAGGAACGATGTCTTCCTTGGTCAGCGACTTGATGCCGTCGGCGATGGGCTGAAACAGCCCGAAGGGGCCGACGCGGTTGGGGCCGAGACGATTCTGAATGCGGCCCAGGCCTTTGCGCTCGAAGACCGTGGTCAGCGCAAAGAGGCCGGGAAAAACGCAGACAATCGCGATCACGCCGAGCACCACGCCGGCGGCGGGACGCAGCGCCGCGGGCAAAAAGCTGACGAGCCAGTCGCGGAGCAGAATGAAGATCTGGTCGAGATTGGTAAAGAAGGACGTAGTCGCCATCGGCTAGCTTCCTCCTCCGGCCGTTGGCGCGGGCGGTGCGGGCGCGGCAGCTTTCGCAGCGGCGGCTTCGGCCGCGGCTTTGGCCTTGGCTTCGACCTTGGCCTTTTCCTCGGCCAGACGCGCATCCACTTCTGAAGCTTCGGTGGGATGAATCGAGTGATAGTACTCGTTCGATTTGGCCAGCTGCTTGCGATCGTAAAGCAGGCCGCCAAAGCGATCCGTCGGTGGCCAACTCAAACTCGTTGTCCATCTTGATGGCCTCGAACGGGCAAACTTCAACGCAGATCTGGCAGCTCATGCAAACCGAAATATCGATGTCGAAGCGCGTGGGATAAAACTGCGGCTTGCCCACATAATCCGGCTTCTTGTCCTTGCTTTTGTCGATGTAGATGCACTTGGGCGGGCACTCTTTCTCGCAGATCTGGCAAGCCACGCAGCGCATGCCGGCCTCCCAGTCCGCGCCGTCGTAGACGAGAAAGGGAAAGACGCGCGCGGCTTCGACGGGCGGAATCCGCTGTTCCGGATACTGCACCGTCGTCAGCCGTTCCTTGGAGACGTAGCTGCCGAAGAAATTCCTCGCCGTCTCCGCCATCCCTTTCAATATGCCTTCGCCTAGCAACTCCAATTCCTCCGTAAGCTTCCAGCTGCTATCTGTCCACTTCTCCCAGCACAATATCCACGCTGCCAAAAATCAGCACCACGTCGGCGACATTGCTGCCCAGGCACATGTCTTCCAGAACCGTCAGATTGATCAGGCTGGGCGGGCGCACGCGATAACGATAGGGATTCGGCCCGCCGTCGCTGATGAGATAAAAACCCAGTTCGCCCTTGGGCGCCTCAATGCGGCCGTAGGCCTCGCCCGGCTTGGGCCGAAAGCCGCGAATCTTCGCCTTCGGATCCATGATCGGGCCCGCGGGAATGTCCTTGAGCGCCTGCTCGAGAATTGTGATCGACTCGCGCATCTCGAGCATGCGCACCATGTAGCGGTCGTAAACGTCGCCATGATCGCCCAGCGGCACGCGAAACTTGAAGCGATCGTAGATGCCGTAATGGTCGACCTTGCGAATGTCGTAGTTCACGCCCGACGCGCGCAGCATCGGCCCGGTGACGCCGGCATTCACGGCCAGATCCGGCTGCAGCACGCCGACGCCCTGGCAGCGCGCCATCAGAATCTCGTTCGATGACAGCAGCGCTTCGAACTCGTCGACAAACTCGGGCAGCCCGGCGACCACCTTGCGCGCCGCGTCGAGCCAGGCCGCGCGAAGCATCCACGCGGCAGCCGCCGAAGCGCATGTAGTTGCACATCATGCGCGAGCCGGTGAGCGACTCGAAGAGGTCGAGAATCTTTTCGCGCTCGCGGAAGGCGTACATCAGCGGCGTGCCGCTGGCGCCCATCTCCTGAATCAGAAAGCCGATCGCCGAGGCGTGATTCTGAATGCGCGTCAGCTCGGCGAGAATCACGCGAATGTACTCGGCGCGCTCCGGAACTTCCTGGCCGGCGAGCTTTTCCACCGCCAGCGCATAGGCCCAGTTGTTGGTCAGCGAGCAGAAGTAATCCAGGCGGTCGGTGTAGGGCATCGACGCCAGATAGCTGGCCTGCTCGGCGATCTTCTCGTGGTTGCGGTGCAGGTAGCCGAAGACCGGCTTGAGGCGGATGACGCGCTCGCCGTCGAGCGCCACGTCCATGCGGAAGACGCCGTGCGTCGAGGGATGGTGCGGCCCCATGGCGACTTCAAGCAGCTCGCCTTCGCCGTCGGGCGCAATCACCGGCGGACGATTCCAGCCGTCCATCTTCTCCGTCTTTGTTTCCGTCGGACTCATGCGACGCCAGTCCCCTGATCCCTGTTCCCTGTTGCCTGTTCCCTGCTTCGGTGTTCTTGCGCCCGCTCCAGCACATCGTCGTGCGGCGTGGGCTCGTACTCGAATCGTCCGGCTCCACATAATCCTTGCGCATGGGGTGGTCCTTGAATCCATCCCACATCAGCATGCGGCGCAGGTCCGGATGGCCGGTAAAGACGATGCCGTAGAGATCGAAGATCTCGCGCTCCTGAAACTCGGCCGAGCGCCAGACCGGCGTCAGCGAAGGCAGCTCTACCTGATCGGTGCGGTTCACCGTCCTCATGCGGAGGACCAGCGGCCCGTGTTTCTTCGCGATCGAATAGAGGTGATAGACCGCCTCAAGGTAGCCCGGCTCGATGCGCTTGCGCGTCTCTTCGACGGTTTCTTCGACCTGTTGCTCGACTTTTCCGTCAGGGCCATCGACGGTCTTCGTCACTTGACGTGTTACTTTCACTTTTTCCGCGATCTCTTTGTCGGGCCAGTCCACTCCGGTCACATTGGAGAGGAAATCGAAGGCCAGTTCCGCGTCGTCGCGCAGAAATGTCGCCACGGCAACGGCGCTCGCAGGCGCGAGGCGCAGCGAGTGCTGCCGCGGCCGGGCCGGGATTGGGCACAAACTCCACGCCCGCGCCGGGAACCGCCGCTTCAATCGCCGCCTTGATTTCTTCCACCGTCTTCAATTCAGTTCTCAGTTCCTAATTCCGTTTCGCTCGCGCGAAGTCCCGTAGCTTCTACTCCCTACTCCCTATTCCCTGTTCCCTGTATCGGCACCGGCCACACGCCCTTGTTCGACGCCGGCTCCAGATCGTGCTCGCCCTGCTCGGGCACGGGAAACTCGCCCTGCGCCTCGGCATCCAGATAGCGCGGACGGTCCTCGCCGGTCAGATGCTGGCCGTCGATCTTCTTCTGCAGCGTCATGAAGGCCTGGATCAGCGCCTCAGGCCGCGGCGGGCAGCCGGGAATGTGCACATCCACGGGAATGTAGCGGTCGATCCCCTTCAGCACGTTGTAGCCCTGCTTGAACGGCCCGCCGGAGATGGCGCAGGCGCCCATGGCGATCACGTAGCGCGGCTCGGCCATCTGGTTGTAGAGCCGCACCACCTGCGGCGCCATCTTCTTGGTCACCGTGCCGGAGACGATCATCAGGTCGGCCTGGCGCGGCGAGGGCCGGAAGACCTCGGCGCCGAAGCGGGCCAGGTCGTAGCGCGCCATGGTGGTCGCGATCATCTCGATGGCGCAGCAGGCCAGGCCAAACTGCATGGGCCAGACCGAGCTGCGCCGGCCCCAGTTGTAGAGCTCCTCGATGGTGGTGACGAAGACGCCCTGCTTGCCCAGCTCGATCTTCAGATTCTTCGACTCCATCGGTCGCTTCGCTCCAGTTGTCAGTGATCAGTGATCAGTAAGAACGTCGATCAGAATGCAGTTCATCACGCAATCGAGCGTCACTGAAACACTGTTCCCTGTTCCACTGCCTGTTTTCACGCCCACGTCAGCACCCCCTTGGCCCAGGCCCAGGCCAATCCCTCGACCAGCAGCAGCACAAACACCAGCATGGCCGCGCAGGCCGCCGCGCTCAGTCCCGTAAATGCCACCGCAAACGGCAGCAGAAAGACCGCTTCCACGTCGAAGATAAGAAAAATGATGGCGTACAGGTAATAGGCCGAGCGGAACTGCACCCAGGCATCGCCCTTTGACACCAGGCCGCACTCGTAAATGGCGTTCTTGACCGCATTCGGCTTGGCCGGCGAAAACACCCTCGCCCACAGCCACGCCAGCCCCAGCGGAGCCAGCCCAAAGCCCAGCGCCGCCACAAACAAAACTGCCAGAGAAAAGTATGGACTGGAAGCCATTGCGGGAAGAAAACCCTTCTAGTCCAAGCTACCAGTTTGGGGCCGCTTTTGGCGATGGAGTTAGGGCCGTTTCCTGCCGTTCAGGCCCAGTTTTCCACCATTTATCCCATTCTGTGAACCGTTGTGACTGGAGAGTCGCTGCGGTAGCGGCGAGATCGATCGCGCTTTTGGCCCTGGCTCCTTTCAGCATTTTCGTCTTTCAGCATGCGCTCGTAGGCCGGCAGGGTCAGAAACTCAGTGAACTGCGGTGCCAGCACCAGGTCGCGCATCAGGTTGGCGGCCTTTTCGTACGCGGCGTATCGCGCTTCATCCACCTTGCTCTTTTGCGCGCTTAACTCTTCGGCGATTGTACGTTCCACCAGCGGAGCATCTACGACCCTTCCATCGCTCATCTTCACGCTGTTATGCACCCACTGCCAAAGCTGCGCGCGGCTGATCTCCGCCGTCGCCGCATCTTCCATCAGGTTGAACAGCGGAACGCACCCGATTCCCGCGCAGCCACGCCTCCAGGTACCCCAGCCCCACTGCAACATTCTGCTTCAGCCCGGCCTCGGTAATCGTGCCCATCGGGAATCTGCAGCAAATCCGCGGCGGTCGCAGTGGTAATCGGGCAGCTGCTTCGCAATCTGGTTCGGCTGCGGCATCACCCGGTCGAATACCTCCAGCGCCACCGGCACCAGCCCCGGATGCGCCACCCACGTGCCATCGTGCCCGTCCCTGCCTCGCGCTCCTTGTCGGCGCGCACCTGCGCCATGCGCCTTCTCGTTCGCCACCGGGTCGGTCTTGATCGGAATATACGCCGACATGCCGCCCATCGCGTCACCTTGCGCCGATGGCACGTCTTGATCGCACAGCTTCGAATAGCTGCGCATGAAGTGCGTAGTCATCGTCACCTGCGCGCGGTCAGGCAGCACGGCGTGCGGGTCGCCTCGCAAATTTCTTGATGAAGCTGAAAATGTAATCCCACCGCCCGCAATTCAGCCCCGCCGAGTGCTCGCGCAGCTCGTACAGGATCTCGTCCATCTCAAATGCTGGCCAGGATGGTCTCGATCAGCACCGTTCCCTTGATCGAGCCCTTCGGCAATCCGCATCTCCGCCTGCGCCTGCAGAAACACGTCGTTCCACAGCCGCGCCTCCAGGTGGCTCTCCATCTTCGGCAGATAGAAGTACGGCCCCTGCCCGCGCGCCAGCAGCTCCTTGGCGTTGTGGAAGAATACAGACCGAAATCGAAGATCGAGCCCGACATCGGCTCGCCGTCCACCGAGCATATGCCGCTCTTCCAGGTGCCAGCCCCGCGCCCGCACAAACAGCACCGCCGACCTTGTCATTCAGCTTGTACTGCTTTTGCGTCGCCGGATCGGAAAAAGTGATCGTCCGCCGGATCGCGTCCCGCAGGTTCAGTCTGGCCGTCGATCAGGTTGCCCCACGTCGGCGTGTTCGAGTCCTCAAAGTCCGCCATGAACACCTTCGCGCCCGAGTTGAGCGCGTTGATGATCATCTTGCGATCGACGGGCCCGGTAATCTCCACGCGCCGGTCGAGGATGTCCGTGGGCAGCGGCGCCACCGTCCACTCGGCCTCGCGAACCGCCTGGTCTCCTCAAGAAAATCCGGCTTCTCGCCCGCGTCCAGCTTCTTCTGCCGTTCGTGCCGCGCATCCAGCAGCGCTTTGCGCCGCGCATTGAAGGTGCGTTGCAGGTCGACGATAAACGCGACCGCATCCGGCGTGAGGATCTCCTCATCGCGCTCGCTCACGGGCGTCAGAAACTCAACGCCGGAAAGATTCTTCATATCACTCATTGGGGAGATGACTTCCTCTCAGCAAATTTGACCCGAAACTGCTTACATAAATCGGGCTTTGAAAGGGCACGGCTTTAGCCGTGCCATGAAAGGCGCATGAGCAGGGGGGCTTTAGCCCCTGAGGGATGGTCTGCAATCGACCTCGAAGACTTATGCAGCCAGCTCACTTAGGATATAGCCCCCAACGCAAGGTGCGCCATTCAATCGAGACCCATCCCATCCGGACTTTGATGCGAGAAATCGCTGCGAAAAGCGCTCGCCGCTCAACACACCTGATGAAATCCAATCCCCATCAGCGCCGCGGTCTTGCGTAGCGTCGCCGCCACGTGGCCCACGCCCACGGCGCAGTGGTGCGCCGGCCCCTGCGCATTCCAGGCCTCGACAAATCCGCGCGCGCCCAGCGGAAATCGATAGCGGCTGTTGGTGTTGCCGATCTCCAGAATGGCTCCCGGCCACGGACTCGCCCTCGGCGGCAACCAGCTTGAAGCGCGCACTGCGGATCTTCGACCACCGAGAGCAGCGTCACCGGCCCGTGCTTCACGCTCATCTCCACCGACAGCCCGCGGCCCACCTTGCCGTGGTAAACCTTGAGCGGCCGCACCTTGGTTTTGCCCTCGGCAATGGCGATGTGGCCGGGACCGTCGTGGCCCATCAGCACCAGGTCGTCGTTGAAATCCATGGCATAGTACTCGGTGAACGAGCCGCCGGCGCCGAGCAGGTCCATGATCTTCATGGCCATGGCGTTCTTCACTTCGTACTCGCCGGCCACGGGAATGTGCCGCGCGGTCAGCAGCGAGGTGCCGAGGATGATGGAGCTCATGGTGTCTTCGTTGGCCGCATTGCCCGAGCCCTTGTAGTAGTAGGCCAGGCGTCGAGATCGTGGCGTGCGACAAACGCGTCGAGCGCCGACGGAAGTGCGCGCGGCGCGGCGCAACTCCTCGGCCGGGCAATCGGGCTGCACGTCGAACGCGACGGAAAATTCCGCGATCCGGCGCTTCAATCGGCCTCACTCACCTCGGCGCAAAGCGCGCTCAACTCATCCACTTCCAGCATTTCCACATGCGTGCCGAAGGCGATCGACAGCAGCGTCACATCGGTCATGATGTCGAGCATGCCGCTGTAGTAGTGGCCCATCAGCCCCAGCCGCGCCTCCGCGAGCGCAGCACGTACGCGCGCGGCCGCCAGCCACTCCTCGATCTCGCGCCAGGTTGCGGCGTCGTCGAGCACGCCCGTCACCTGGTGGAAGGGAATGCTCGCGCGCGTGAAGCAGGTTGGCGATCTCCGGAACCGGGCACGCGGAGCAAAAGGCCAGCCACTCGCCGGTCATCGCCGTGCGATCGTTGAGCTTGTTGAACGCCTCGTAGTCGATGGCCGCTTCAGGCTGCAGATTGAGCACGACCACCGGCACGCCGGCGCGCTGCACCAGCGGCAGCACGGTGTTGGAGAGCGCGTAGGTGGTCGACGTAGAGAAACAGCACGTCGATGTCTTCGCGGCGGCACTGATGGCCGGCCTCGCGCGAGCGGCCGAGGAGTATCGACCAGGCCGAGATTGACCACTTCCACGCCGGGGCGCGCGAGCCGCGCCGCCACCTGCGCCACATATCCCTTGAGCCGCTCTTCGAGGCCCGCAAACTGGCTCCAGTAGGCATCGAGACCAATGCCGCACAGGCCGACGCGAAGTCCATACTCCTTGCTCATCATGCTTTTTTCCTTTTGAGCGGCGCTCACCAGCTGATGACAGTTACGGCGAATGGTGTCAGTTTGATGGTGCTCCCGGCAACTGGAACCGCGCGCGCCGGGTTTTCGCCAGACTCTGTATCCACGGCAAGCGCAGTGGCCTTGTCCGCATCGGGCAGGGCGACCGCGATCTCGCGATTTCGCTTGTTGACCAGCAGCAGCTTGCGCCCGCCGGGAGTGACGAATGCCTGAGCGCTCACGTCGCGTGAACGAAGCACCGTTTCCACCAGCTTGTCGCCGGGATGGAAGGAATCCTTGATGAGCTTGAGCACCCAGAAGCGCGCGTTGGGCTTGTTCGTGGTCCAATCCATCATGCTCACGCTGGGAAACTGCGTAGGATAGCCAACCAGCTGCGACTCGCCAATGACATCGATCTGCAGCCGCGAAAGCTCGATGAAGAGATAGGCATAGAGCGCGCCGGCCAGATTCCAGTAGGCCGACGGGCGGCGGCACTTTGTCGCCGGGCTTGTTGTCCGTGGGCAGAATCACGCCCAGCTCATCGAGATCGGTCTTCGTCTGAGGCGAAAGCCGCTTGCGAATGCCTTCGACATAGCGAACCGTGTTCAGAAATCCCTCTTCCTGATCGAAGAACGTGTACTGCCAGTCGTCCAGCGTTTCGCCGCCTGCCGGTGACGCATAAAAGTGATAGGAGATGAAGTCGAGCGGAATGCCCGGCTTGTGGTTCGCGGGATTCAGAAAGTACTCAAAGAACCTCGGATCGCGTCCCGGATTCGCCAGCGCCAGCCCATGAATTTTGTCTCCGGCGACACCTTGTGGATCGCGCCGACAATCGCGTCGTAGCGCTCCGTGTATTGCTCCGGCGTCATGTTGTGCTCAAACTTCGACCTCGTTGAGCACCTCCCACACGGGAAACTTGTAGTGGTAGCCGGAATCGTGGCGCACGCCGTTCTCATCGGTGAATCCGCCGTTGACATACCAGCTCACCAGCCGCGCGTAGTAGTCGCCCAGCTCCTTGCCGCTGGGATCGCGCAGCTCCGTGCCCTGCGTATAGTTCCAGACCACTTGATTGGGGTCTGCAGGATAAGTGACCGGCTTTTCGGTCTTGAAGAGCCATGTAGGAATGGTGCTGAAGTTGACATCACGGGATGGCCGTCCGTCGCGGCCAGAAAATCCTTCGTCATCGGGTCGATGAGGCTGAAGTCCCAACTGGTCTTTTGCGGTGTCGGCGGTTCAAGTTCGGCGACCGCCAGCCTGGGATAAGGCAGCCACGGCACGTAGCGCACGTAATCGGCGCCCAGATCCTTCACAGCCTTGTAGGCAGCCACGCCCAGCGGCTCGCCGGGGCGCAGCGGCGGATTCACCACCACCTGCAGCGTCGGCGTAGTCTTTGAAACCACCGTAACCTTGTCCCATTGAATGTCTACCTGCAATGCCTGCTGGGCATTGAGCGCAGCTGCGCCAACCTCGCTGGCTGCGACCAGAATCAAGGCATAAAGACAACAGGAGGTTTTCACAAGATTACCCAGCTTTCTCATGGAACATGGCTCCTGCACGATGAATGCGAGTCCGCCAGCCATCTTAGCACTGGAATGAAGAGACCGTCCGAGGCATTCAAGCGCTAATCGTCGTCGTCCTGCGGGACTTCTTGGCGCGCGCCTTCAGCATCGCGGGCACCGGCGCATTGCCCATCGCATCCTTCCACAGAATCACGTTGAGCTTTTCCGTGGGCGCGCGATCCTCATGGCTGAAGTCCATCTTCATGCTGGCCTTTGCGCCCACCGCATTCTTCGCATTGGCCATATAGATGAGGCCGTTGTCGCGATTGGTGGTGTCGGCATCGTAAGGCGGCTGATCGCCGGGGCCGGTGAACAGCGTAGAGATGAGCGAGCGAGAAGGCGTCGTTGTTGTTCATCGGCGGCAGGCCGAGCAGCGACTCCATGGTGCGGATCACGCTGACCGTCGAATAAAAACGGGAGTCGACAAAAGGTGCCGTGGGCCCGTGCGGCGCGTATTTGCTGACCACAAGCGCGATCGAGCGATGCGCGTCGACGTGGTCGGCGCCGTTCTGCGCATCGTCTTCCAGAATGAAGAAGGCGGTATCGTCCCAGTACGGCGAATGCGAAACCGCCTCGACAGCGCGGCCGACAGCGAGATCGTTATCGGCAACCGAAGATCGGGGCGAGGGCCCGCCGGGCCGCGTTCCCGCCGTGTGATCGTTGGGCAGGCGCAACAGGATGAAGTTGGGCATCGTGTCGTTGCCCTGCGCGCGATCGGCAACCCACTGCTTCAGATGGCGCAGAAAGACTTCGACGCGGATCTGGTCGGGGACCATGCAGATTGAAGTCCGGCGATTCCGGCGCGAAGTGGCCCACCAGTTCCGGCTTGGTAGCCGTGTTGCGGGCGATGAGCGGAATGGGCCAGGGCCATTTGTTCACGCCGCCGCCCCACTCGGCCGGCAGCGTTTCGCCCGGAGCAATGGCCTTGCGCTCGCAAGTTGGCCCGGCCAGCATGGCGCCCTGCGTGGCATCGGCAACCGCTGCCTGACCGCAAAAGGTCGTCGAAATGTACTCGGCAAAGTGATAGTAAGTTTTGCCGTGGGCGGCGAGATTGGTCCAGAGATAGCCGCTGGCTGGCTCTTCGACGTCGGGAATCTTCTGCAGCAGCGGATAGTCGCTGGCCACCACGCCTTCGTAATCGTAGGTGCGTTGCGCGCCGCGGTACTGATGCGGCCAGGTCTTTTCGAGATAGTCGGTGCCGATGGCCGCGGTGGACCAGACGTGGCCGTCGCCGGAAACCTCGCCGGAGTCGAAGAAGTTGTCGAGCACGCCGAATTGCAGGGCCAGCTTGTGCTCGTTGGGGGTGATGGATCGACCGTACATCGCCCACTTGGGGTCGCCGTTGCCCACGGGTTTCCCGTCCTGCTCGAGGTCGCCGAAGACCTGATCGTAAGTGCGATTTTCCTTGATGATGTAGATGACGTGCTTGATCCGGTCGCCGCCGCCGGCAAAGGCGATCTTTTCCTGCGCGGCCTTCATGCGGTTCTCAGCCAGCACGGTCTCAGTCCAGCTCGAAAGATGGCTTGCGATCTCCTGCTCGTCGATTGTCGCCAGCGAACCGTAGAGCAGTGTTGCGAATGTAGGCGTTGGCCCGGGCGCTCATGCTGGGCGCGGTTTCAACAAGGCGGGGAAGAAAATCATTCGGCCCGGTTCCTTTGCCTTTGTCGGTTGCGAGGTAGAGCTTGCCGCCCGCGGGCGAAGAAAGGAAGGCCATCGAAATCGGCATCCACTCCGTGGGGATAAAACCGTCGGGCTCGACCATGCCGTTCCTCGCGGCTCTGGGCGTGAGCTTGCGCGTGTCGAGCACAGCCACGGAATCGGTGCCCATGTTGGCCACGTAGAGCCGGTTGCCATCGCCGTTGACGGCGAGCGCCACCGGCTCCGCGCCGAAGTAGCTCTGCCCCGGCAGTCGCGTATCGAAGTAGCCCTTCACGGAAAACTGGCCCGCCGCCCACGTTGACGGCGGCAACGGCATCACGATTGGAAAGCGCCACGTAGAGCGTTTTCTGGTCGGGAGAGAAGGCGAAGTCGCAGGGATGCGTGCCCGGCGCCATTGCGCCGGAGGGCTTGAGCAACGCCAGCTTGCGGGCCACCGTTCCCTGCACAAGATCGATCTCGACAATCTCCGACGCGTTCCATAGCGCGACGAAGGCGCGCTTTTCGTCGCGCGTTACGGCGACGGCAATGGGATAGGTCGCGGGCACAGCGTCATTTTCAGAGAGATCGAAGCGCTTCTCGATGTCGCCGGTCGCAACGTCGAGAAGCACCGCATCGTCGGAAAGATTTTCCGCAACCAGCAGCTTCTCGTGGCCGGCCGTGCCCAGCACCGCAATCGCAGCCGGGTAGGGCACGCCTTGGTCGCTTTTCGATCCACCGGGCAGGCGGGTCTTTCGTCCCGGCGGAAGTTGCACGCACAGGCAATGGAATCAGGCGCTCGGGCGCAATCCTGCCCTCTTTGAAGCTGTAAATAACAATGCCGCTGCCCGTGTCCCCCGGGCCTTCCCCTTTGGGATCGGACATTGAAGCCATGCTGGCATAAATGTGAAGACCATCGCGGCTGAAGGCGAGGCCGGAGTAGAGCGTCTGCTTCGCCCGCAGCGTGGTGCGCGGGTCGGGAAAATCCGCGAGCTTGCCGGTCTGCGTGTCGAGCACCGCGAGCGACTGATCGTACTGCGACTCGAAGGTTCCGTAACCGGAGTTCAACGTGACCACGTAGCGGCCGTCGGGCGAAATCGCCATGGAAATGGGCAAGCTGTTGATGCGCTGCGGATGGCCCGGCGCCTCACCGATCAACTGCTTGCTCGAGGGCAGGTTGATGATTGGCGTGGGGACCGGCGCAGAGGTTTGCGCGAAAGCAATTGCGGCAGAAATGCAAATAGAAGCGGCGAACGAAAATGCTTGTAACCTGGCAGACATGAAGAGCGGCCCTCAGATCCTTAAACCCATTGAACGACCTACCGATGAATGAGCAATAAATAACGGCCCGAGACACACGCGCCCCGGGCCCATTTGCATTCTACAGGCGGGACCGAGACACTCGCGCCCCATCCCTTCCGCTAAAAGCGAGAGGGACAGGGCGCAAGAAGGTCAAGTCGAGTTTACGGGTAAATGCCGCGAATCTGCACCGCCTCGGCCACGCGGCCGATGCCGAGCATGTTGGCGGCGATGCGCATGGGCACCTTGCGCTCAAGATGGATCTTCAGCACGTCGCGGAAAGCCGTCTTCATCACCCGCTCCAGGCGGTTGTAGATGTCCTGCGCCTCCCAGAACAGGTGCTGCTCGTCCTGCACCCACTCAAAGTACGACACCGTGACGCCGCCGGCGTTGCACAGAATGTCGGGGATGACGAAGACGCCTTTGCTCTCGAGGATCCGGTCCGCTGCCGGCGTAAGGGGGCCGTTGGCCGCTTCAGCAACGATCTGCGCGCGCACCGTGCCCGCATTCTCGGCATCGATGGTGTTCTCCAGCGCGGCGGGAACCAGGATGTCGCACTCCAGGGCCAGCAGTTCGTGCGGCAGGATCGGCTCGCTGTCCGGGAAGCCGTCCACGTGGCCGCAGAGGGCCTTCATGTGGATCAGCTCGGGAATGTTCAGGCCGTCCCGGTTGTAGACGCAGCCCGTGGAATCGCTGACCGCGATCATCTTCGCGCCCGCCTGATGCAGCAATTGCGCGGCGATGGAGCCGGCATTGCCGAAGCCCTGCACCACAACGGTCGCGCCCTTGAGCGGCATGCGCAGATGCTCGCATGCGCTCTCAATGGTGTAGAAGACGCCGCGGCCGGTGGCCTCGTTGCGCCCCAGCGATCCGCCCAGGCTGATCGGCTTGCCGGTGACCACGCCGGGAATCGGATAGCCCTTGGTCATGCTGTAGGTATCCATGATCCAGGCCATGGTCTGCGAATTGGTGTAGACATCGGGCGCGGGAATGTCCTGCTCCGGCCCAATGAGCGGCAGAATGGCGCTGGTGTAGCGGCGCGTCATCCGCTCCAGTTCGCCCTGCGACATCTTTTTCGGATCGCAGGTGATGCCGCCCTTGGCGCCGCCGAAGGGAATATTCACCACGGCGCACTTCCACGTCATCCACGTGGCCAGCGCCTTCACTTCGTCGAGCGTCACCTGCGGATGGTAGCGGATGCCGCCCTTGGCCGGTCCGCGCACCGAGCTGTGCTGCACGCGATAGCCCTCAAAGCGGTGAATGTGCCCGTCGTCCATGCGCACCGGCACGGCGACCGTGAGCATGCGCTCCGGATAGCTTGATCATTTCGCGCGTGTTGTTATCCAGGCCGAGAGCGTCTGCCGCGGTATCGAAGTTCTCCATGGCAACGTCATAGGCATTTTCTTGAACTATGGTTGTTGGCATTGGTGTTTCCTCCTTGCCCGGGTCTCGGCGCCGGCTCGGTTGCCCCACCCTTTTCCGCGGTCTTATCGCGGAAAGGGTGGGAACCGAGCGCCGGCATGGGCTCAGGCCAAGCTCGTTTCCTTCATGCGCACCCCGCCGCGCTCGGCGGGCGGACCTGTGCGATAGACCGGCAGCAGCCATTTGCGGTACGCGGCCATGCGTCCATGCGTGGCGTCGACGTACAACTGGCGCAAACTGCGCGTGACCACGCCGACGGCTCCATCCGCGACCTGGCCGGTGATCGACGCGCGTCACCGGCGCCACGCCTACCGCGGTTCCGGTGAGGAACAGTTCGTCGCAGATGTACAGCTCGCTGCGGTCGATGGGCCGCTCCACCATCTCCAGACCCAGTTCGCGCGCGGCCAGTTCCATGATGGAGTCGCGCGTGATGCCTTCAAGCACGTTCTCCGTCACGGCCGGCGTGATCAGCTGCCCTTTGCGCACCATGAAAAGGTTGCAGGTGGCGCCCTCGGCCACATGGCCGCTCTCGTTCAGCAGATGGCTTCGTCGAATCCGCGCGGCGCGCTTCATCGCTGGCCAGCGCGCTGTTGGCGTAGGCGCCGCAGATCTTGCCGCGCGCGGGAATGGCGTTGTCGTCGATGCGCCGCCAGGAACTCACGCCGGCGTGCAGTCCGTTCTCGCTGTGCAGGTACTCGCCGAAGGGCAGCGCCACGATGAAGAAGGCATCCTGGTCGTCATGGACACGCCGACGCGCTCGGCGCACTTGTAGGCCAGCGGGCGGACGTAGAGATCGGTGCGGAAGGCGTTGCGCCGCGCCAGTTCCAGCGTGATGTCGCACAACTGATCCGCGGTCAGCGGCACATCGATGCGCAGGATGCCGCATTCTGCTTCCAGCGCTCGTAGTGATCGCGGGGCCGCATCACAAACAGCTCTTGCTCCGCCGCATCCCAGTACGCGCGAATGCCTTCAAAGACGCCGGTTCCGTAGTGCAGCGCATGGGTCAGGATTCCGACGTGCGCCTCGCGCAAGGGCATGTACTGCCCGTCAAAATAAACAATCACATTGGATCGCGTCCGCATTCATCTCAAACCTCCTCAATCGCCGTCTTAAACAGTTCCCTGCCCCGCGCCATGGCGCGCTCGTCCAGTTCCACCCAGCGCGGATTCTTGACCAGCCGCCGCAGCGCCGCGTCGATGCTGGCCTGCGGCAGCACACCCGCCATCTCCAGCAGCGCGCCCAGCATCACCATGTTGGCCGCGCGCGCGTCGCCCAGTCATCGGCCAGTCGCGTGAACGGAAGGGCCAGCACATGCACGTCCTCGCGCTCGCAATCCGGCGGGAAATTCGTCGCCGTTGTAGATGATCCATCCGCCGGGCGCACGCTGCGATCGAACTTGCGCAGCGACGGCTCGTTCATCGCGACCAGCACATTGGGCGCCGTCACCAGCGGCGAATCGATGGTCTGGCGCGAAAGCCGCACGTGGCAGTTCGAAGTGCCGGAACGCATCTCCGGCCCATACGACGGCAGCCAGGAAACCTCGAGCCCGGCATCGAGTCCGGCTTCGGCCAGCACTTCGCCCAGCAGCAACACGCCCTGGCCGCCAAAGCCCGCGACGCGCACCTCGCAGATCGATCTCCTGCCCGCTGCCATGGCGCGGCGTTGCCTTCCGGCAGATCCTCTTCGGCCACGCCGAGAATGCGCGGCAGCTCGTCGAGCGCGGGAGCGGGTGCCGGCAGCGGCGCTGGTGCGGCCAGCCGCTCCTTTGGTGCGGTCGCAGAACACGCCCAGCGGAAAGGTCTTCTCCATCACGTCGCGCACCCAGTGCTGCGCATCCACCGGCGTCATCTTCCAGATGGTCGGGCAGGGCGAGAGCACTTCGATCAGCGAGAAGCCCAGCCCGCGCACCTGGTTCTCCAACGCGCGCTTGATGGCGCGCGCCGCCTGCGCAATCTGCTTGTTGTCGCCCAGGCCCACGCGCTCAATGTAGACCGGCGCCTCGAGCGTGGCCAGCAGTTCGCTCACGTGCAGCGGATAGCCTTCAGTCGCGGCGATGCGGCCGTTCGGCGTAGTGTGCTCTTCTGGCCCAGCAGCGTGGTGGGCGCGGCCTGCCCGCCCGTCATGCTGTAGATGGCGTTGTTGACGAAAATCACGGTGATGTT
Source organism: uncultured Acidobacteriota bacterium (assembly GCA_963713675.1). GTDB lineage: Bacteria > Acidobacteriota > Terriglobia > Terriglobales > Acidobacteriaceae > Telmatobacter. The sequence goes on along the minus strand of CAVQMV010000029.1, from coordinate 181,776 downwards.
TTCGCCGCGATTGGCGGCGTGCAGAATCTCCGCCGAGCCGATGGCCGAAAGATCGCCGTCGCCCTGGTAGCTGATGACGATGCTCTCCGGGCGGCTGCGCTTGATGGCCGTGGCCACCGCGGGCGCGCGTCCGTGCGCCGCCTGCACGTTGCCCACATCGAAGTAGTAGTACGTAAAGACCGAGCAGCCCACCGGGCCGACCAGAATCGTCCGGTCCTGCACGCCCAGCTCGTCGATGGCCTGCGCCAGCATCTTGTGCACGATGCCGTGGCCGCAGCCGGGACAAAAATGCGTCTGGTGCTGCAGCTCTCCCTTGCGCTCGTAGCGCGGGTAGAACGATTTGGCCTTGCTGTGCGCGACTTCGTACTCTGCAACCGTTCGACTAGACATGGGCCATCCGCTCCTCTTCCGCAGTCCGTTGCCTGCTCCAGGCCCTCGCGGCGCGCCAGCTCCTGCACAAAGCGGAGCACCTCTTCATGCGAAGGCACGTTGCCGCCCATGCGATTCAAGAACTCCACCGGCCGCGCGCCGTTCAGCGCCAGCCGCACGTCTTCCAGCATCTGCCCGTTGCTCATCTCCACCACCACAAACAGGCGCGCATTAAAGGCCAGCCGCTGGAACTGCACCTTCGGGAAGGGATACAGCGTGATGGGCCGCAGCACGCCCACTTTGAGCCCTGCGGCGCGCGCCTCGGCGGTCACGGCCTTCAGGATGCGGCCCACAATGCCGTAGCCCACCAGCACAATCTCCGCATCGCCCGTGCACCATTCTTCCGCGCGGGCTTCGCGCTGCTCGGCGAATTTGTACTTGGCCTCGAGCTTGCAGAATGTGCTTTTCCAGTCCGTCGAAATCAAGTGCAGCGAAGTGATGAGATTGCGGCGCGACGCCGCGGTTCCGGCCACGGCCCACGCAGGCAGATGCGTCGGCGTGGCCGCTTGCGGAAACTCCACCGGCTCCATCATCTGGCCGATAAATCCGTCGGCCATCAGCACCACCGGGTTGCGATAGCGGTCGGCCAATTCGAAGGCCAGCGCGGTCAGATCCGCCATCTCCTGCACGGAGTGCGGAGCCAGCACGATGGTGCGATAGTTGCCGTGGCCGCCGCCCTTCACCACCTGGTGATAATCGCCTTGCTCCGCGCCGATGTTGCCCAGCCCCGGACCGCCGCGCGTAATGTCGGCGATCACGCAGGGCAACTCTGCGCCGGCCATGTAGCTGATCCCCTCCTGCATCAGGCTGATGCCGGGGCCGCTTGACGCCGTCATGGCGCGCACACCGGCCGACGCCGCGCCGTAAAGCATGTTGATCGCCGCGACCTCGCTCTCCGCCTGCAGAAACACGCCGCCGGTTTTGGGCATGAACTCCGCCGCGGCCTCCGTGATCTCGCTGGCCGGGGTGATGGGATAGCCATAAAACGCGCGGCATCCCGCCAGAATGGCGCTTTTCACAATGGCTTCGTTGCCCTTCATCAGTTGCTTTTTCATGCGGCCGCTCCCCCCAAACCGGATGCGGTTGCCCCATCCTTTTCCGCGGCCTTATCGCGGAAAGGGCGGGAATCACGGCTCACCAATCGCATCACAGTAATGGCGCCCGGCTCCGGGCACGCCATAAAGCAGATGCCGCAAGCCGTGCAGCCGCTACCGCTGTACAGCGCCGTGCGATAGCCGTAATGATTCAGCCGTTCGCTCAGCGAGATCACCTTCGGCGGGCAAGCTTCGATGCACAGGCCGCAACCCTTGCACTCCTCGCCATCGATCTCGAGCCGTCCCCGATCCGGTTTCTTCTCATCGGTCATTCTCTTCATCCCTCCGCAGTAAGCTGACTTGCTAACTTGCTGACTCGCCCCTCATACAAACGCCGGCCTCTGCTCCAAATAGTGCGACCGCACCGCAAAATCCTCCAGCTCCGCCTGGAAGCGCGGATCGGCAATCGCGATCAATGCCTCGGCGCGCTCGCGCAAAGTTTTCCCATGCAGATAGGCGATGCCATGCTCGGTCACCACGTAATGCACATCGGCGCGCGAAGTGACCACGCCCGCGCCCGGCTCCAGCACCGGCACAATCCGCGACACCGTGCCGCCTCGCGCCGTCGAAAGCAGCGCAATAATCGGCACGCCGCCTTTGGAGCGCGCCGCGCCGCGAATGAAATCGATTTGCCCGCCAAATCCGCTGTAGGGCCGCGTGCCCAGCGAGTCGGCGCATACCTGCCCCGTCATGTCGATTTGCAGTGCGCTATTGATCGCCACCATGCGCTCGTTCTGCGCCACCACATACGGATCGTTGGTGTAGCTGATCGAGCGAAACTCAAATGCCGGGTTCTCGTGGACGTATTCGATGAGGCGTTGCGTGCCCAGCACGAACGACACCACAGCTTTGCCGCGGTGCAGCGTCTTGCGCTCGCCGTTGATCACACCGGACTCCATCAAATCGATCACGCCGTCCGGAACCATCTCGGTATGAATGCCCAGGTCGCGCTTGTCGCTCAGGCAATGCAGCACCGCCTCGGAGATGCCGCCGATGCCGGTCTGCAAAGTAGCGCCGTCGGGGATCAGCGAGGCCACGTTGCGCGCCACACGCATGTGCATCTCGGTAGCAGGCTCTGCTTCCAGTTGCAGCAGCGGCCGGTCCGTCTCCACAATGGCCGAGACGCGGCTGAGAGGAACCACCGTGTCGCCATGGGTGCGCGGCATCTGCCGGTTCACTTCGGCAATCACGAAAGATGCGCAGCGCAACGCCGTCTGCGTGCAGTCCACCGTCGTGCCCAGGCTTACAAAGCCATGCGCATCCGGCGGCGACACCTGCATCAACACCACATCGAGCGGCAAAGCGCCGGTCTCGAATAGATTTTCAATTTCACTTAAGAAGATGGGCGTGTAGTCGGCCCTTCCGTCGCATACCGCCGCGCGCACGTTCTCGCCCAGAAACAGACCGCGATGGCGGAAGTGGCCTGCGCACTCGGGCCGCGTGTAGTCGGCGGCGCCGAGCGTCTTCATATGAATGATTTCGACGTCGTGAAGCTCGGGCGCGCGGGCCACCAGCGCTTCGACAAGAGGAGACGGAGTTCCGCAGCCCGACTGAATCCAGATGCGAGCGCCGGAGTGTACGGCTTTGAGCGCCTGCGCGGCACTCATGCGCTTGCACTCGAAATCCTCGGTCCAGGTCATCTTGAGCCGCCTCCGCCCACTCGCGTAGAAGCTTGCGTCGGGGCCGGTTTTCCGGTCACAAATCGAGCCTCCCGGAACTGCGTTCCAGTCCTCTAAGCCCGGGTTATTCTGCTCTTTGGCAACGGTGCCCGCAGTGACGGGTATCACCCGTTTCCCTGCACGTTCAAGGCAGAATCCGGGGCCCAAATTGGCATTTTCTCCGAAATACGCCTCAGTTTTGGTCGATTTGCATGGCGATTGAACTATTTTGCACAGATCAGCTACAAGGCCCGCGTTTTCCGCAGCCGGATGCACGGAAATTGCGGGACTGCTCTGAGCAACGCGGGCGCGTCACCAGCCGCGGAGCGGCTCTTAGCTGTGTGCTGTTTGCTGTCCGCTGAAAGCTGGACTCAGTTGCTCTTGCCCGATCCCTCTGTCACAACAGCGGGCAGATCGAGCGCGACCAGCTCGAAACGGGTCTGGCCGTTCGCCGGTGAATCGAAGCCCATGATGTGCTGGTGGCGCTCGGAACCGGCCTTCAACTGGAGGCCGCCATTCGATGTGTTGTAGGACCCGGCTTCGACATTCACGTGGTGATGATGACCGTCATCGGCGCAGGTCAGGCCTTCGGATGTCTGCGTGGGGGTTCCTACCGCCGCGTTGTTCTCGCAGGTAATCACATCGCCGTAGCGGCCCAGGGCCTTCTTGTAGAACGCGACCACCTTGTCCTTATCGTCCGGCGTTTCATAGGAGACGGCGCGCACGCGCATCTCCCATTCGCCAAAACCCAGGTGCACGTCCGCCGACTGGTGGTCGTCCTTGTCTTTCACCAGCTGGGCGCCGGGATACGCCGGCAACCCCAGATCGGCCGCCGTGGTCTGGTCGGTGTTCACATGCACCCCGCCAAAGGGAGTGTCCACCTGGACATTCTTCTCCTGGCCGTCAGCGCCTTTGTCCACGTGGATTCTGCATCCGGCCACGCCGGCCGCAAGAGCCAGGCAGCCAAGCAGGCAGGCCGTGTGCGCAATCGGGTTTCTGTTCATGGCAATCGCTCTCTGGCCAAGTTATACGCCAGCCGGGGCATAAAGGTTCCGGATAAGTGTAGCGTCGGTCTCACAGGCTGCGGAAGAACTCGCCGCGGAGGGAGGCGGGGGTTTTAACCCCCGCACAAGACGCGCAGAATCTGCGGGGCCTTTAGGCCCGGGCATATTTCCCCGGAATCACATCGGAAGCCAGGACATTTTCCGCAACCTCTGGAGACCGGCGCTACAAAACAATCCGGCTTCAGTGCTGGGACGGCTTGTCTTCCTTGCTGCTGGTCGCGAACAGGATCGAAACCACAAACACCGCGAGGATGACAGAAACCACGACAAACGGGGAAGAAAGGTGCATCGCGCAGGCTCCTTGTTGCTCTCAGAATAACAAATCGCGCTTTCAGCCTTCGCTGTGAGCCAGTTCTAATTGCTCTTGCCGGATTTATCCCCGGAACCTGACGGCAGATCGACCGCAACCAGGGCATAACGCGTCTGGCCCGTCGAGGAGTCTTCAAAGCCCACGATGTGCTGGTGCCGCTCGGAGCCGGCCTTCAATTCAAGGCCGTTCTTATTGGAGTGGTAGCCAAAGCTCTGGCCGTGATCGTTCACCTGCACGTTGGCGTGCTTGTCTTCCTTGCAGGTAAGCCCCTCCGGCGTCGTAGTTGGCGTGCCCACTGGCGCATTGTCCTGGCAGGTAATCACATCGCCGTAGCGGCCCAGCGCCTTCTTGTAAAACGCCTCAACCTTGTCCTGGCTGTCGGGGCTGGAGTAGTTCACCACCATCACGCGCATCTCCCACTCGCCAAACCCCATATGGATGTCGGCAGACCGATCGTTGTCCTTATCGGTAGCAATCTCCGCGCCCGGATAAACAGGAAGCCCGAGATCGGCCGCCGTGGTTTGGTCTGTGTTCACGTGAATACCGCCGAACGGGGTGTCAACCTGAACGTTCTTGTCCTCGCCGTTGGCGCCTTTGTCCACGTGGATTCTGCATCCGGCCACTCCAGCCACCAAAACCAGGCAAGCGAGCAGGCAGGCCGTGTGCGCAACCGGGTTTCTGATCATGGCTTTCAACCTCTGGCCAAGTTATACGCCGGCCGGCGCAAAAAGGTTCCGCAAAAGTAGCACCTGTATTCCCGTGGCGCGCAAACACTCGATAACGGAGGGAGGCGGGGGTTTCAACCCCCGCGTTGAACGCATAGAAGAAGCGCGGCCTTTAGGCCCGGAACAATAGCTTCCGCAGCCTGTCGTATCCGGTCTCCCGTCTTGTGTAGCGCCGGCCTCCAACTTGCAGCCCCGGCCTTCAACTTGCAGCGCGGCGTTCAATTTGCAGCGCCGATCTCCGCAAGTTGCGGAAAACTCTTCAAAAAGGGCAAGAAGTGTCAGGGCACGACTTCAGTCGTGCCGTAGAAGCGGTAAAAATCAGCGGGGCTTTAGCCCCTGCGCAATTCTCCATTCGCCAAGGCGCCTTTTCTGCAATCTGTCCCGCAATTCACCGTTCACGGCCCACGGTCCACGCCCTACTGCTTCGGCCCACCGTTCGGATAATCGACTCGTACCGTCAAAATCTCATACGGATGAACGGGCACCCTCACCACATCGCCCTCCACTTTCAGCGGATCGCCTTCGGGCTGCTCCATCAAATTGGTGACGGTCGCCCCGGTCGCACCCGGCGGCACGTGGAACTCCGCAGTCGTCTCCTTGCCCGCCCATTCATACACGCGGAAGATCAGACCGTTCGCATCTTCCGCCTTCTTGACGGCGGTCAGCACCACGTTCTCCGGCGAGACCGAAGCGAACGAGTGCTCAGCCAGCAGCGATCCGGCGTGGGCCGTGGTCACGACAGCCTGCAGCGGGTAGTCATACTCCCAGCCATGGCGCACGGTCAGCGCATCCTTCCACGTGCCCGCGTGCGGATAGAGGGCGTAGTGGAAGTGGTGGTGCCCCTGGTCGGCATCGGGATCGGGCCAAGTAGGCGAGCGCAGCAGCGTCAGCCGCAGCACGTTCCCCACCGCGTCGTAACCGTATTTGTCCTGGTTGAGCACGCTCAGCCCGTACACTTTGCCATCCGCGCCAGCGCCCGAAAGATCGGCCCAGCGCATCGCCGGAACTTCGAACTGCGCCTTCTCCCAGCTATTGTTGCGCGTAGTAGGCCGCTCGATCGCGCCGTAAGGAATCTCGTACGTAGCAAAGTCGCTCGTCACAGCCAGCGGAAACGCCACCTTGAGCAGCACGTGCTGCTCGTGCCAGTCGATGTCGTTCTCGATGTCCACGTAGTCAGAATTCGGCGCGATGCTTATCGTCTGGACGATCTTCGAGTTTTGCCAGTGGTACGTGACGCGGATTGCGGGGTGGCCGCCGTTTCCGATCATTTCAACCGAGTCGGCGCGATCAATAACCGCCGGCGCCGCATCGAGCGTACCCGGATCGATATTCCACGCATCGTAATCCTTCGGCGTGTCTTTGAAGAACTGGAGCTGGTTGCCGCATTCGCTGCCTTGAAGAAGAGTGAGTTCCGCGTCCATCTGCACAAGACGGATACATCCGTCCTCACGATCCACCTCTACGAGCAATCGACCGTTCTGCAGGCTATAGTTGTCGTCCGTGAATTTTTGATGAAGAGGCGAATCTAGCTTGGTGCCTGGGGCAATAGCTGCCATCTCTATCGGAGTTGACAGGTGATAAACCGCGTATCCCAGCGCTGGAACATTACGAGCTTCGAACTCAACCTCGGCGACGCCGGTATTCCTATCGAACGATATAACCGGTAACGGAGTCAATTTCCCTTCCGCATCGAACGCCACGAGTGCATCTCCCGGAGGCGGAATCGGTCCAACTCTCGCGGCCACGCGACCAGATCGCTCCCATCCAAGTGGATTGAAAACAACAATGGCCTGTCCCTGGGGTTCCCGGCTGCCTCCGGAAGTATCAGCGTTGTTAGCCATCGTCTCCAGCGCCCCGCTGGAAATCTCATTCGTCGACATCCGCACCCAGTCGTAATCCTTCTGCGCATCCTTATAGATCACGCCGATTCCCGACCCCGCCGCCAGATCGTGGAACTGGTTGAACAAAACCTTTTTCCAATCTTCCGTGATTTCGTCCGAAGGGTATGCCCGTCCGGCCAGAACCCATGCGAGCGAGGAAAATTTCTCCGCGTTCAGCACCTCTTCCTCGCTGTCGCGCATGTTTTTCTTGTGGTTGGCCTGCGTGGTGTAAACGCCGCGGTGGTATTCGAGATACAACTCCGTATCCCACGTGGGAATCGAGACCTGACCAGTAACAGCCGGCGGCGGTTCGTAACCCTTCGCAATCGACTGATAGTTCCACACCGGGCTGTCCGGAGCAATTTGCTTTTCGACCGTCGAGAAGAAGCTCTGCGCAGTACCGAACTGGTACTTCGGCGTCACATGATCGTCAGCCTTCCAGTGAAAGCCCTCGTCAAGAATGGCGCGCGTAGGCCCGCCGCCGTGATCGCCCACGCCGTAAAGGTCCATCATGTCCGTCAGGCCCGGCGAACGCTGGCGCGCGGTAGCAAGATCGTCGCTCAATCGCACCGGGCTCAGACTCAAATTCACGTAGTCGTGCGGAAAATATGTCAGCACCTTCGACCCATCCGGCGACTGCCACCAGAACAACTTGAATGGCAGCTTGTTGGTGTCATTCCAGGTCATCTTTTGCGTGACGAAGTAGTCGATGCCGCTCTTCTTGTAGATCTGCGGCAGTTGCCACGTGTACCCAAACGAATCCGGATTCCAGCCGATCCTCACGTCCACGCCGTAAGCCTGTTTGTACCAGCGCTTGCCCACCAGCAACTGCCGCACCAGCGACTCACCATCGGGCATGTTCAAGTCAGGCTCAACCCACATGCCGCCAACAATCTCCCACCGGCCTTCCTGGATGCGCCGCCTGATCTCACTGTTCAGGGCCGGATATTTCTGCGCCATCCACTCGTTGTAGGCCGCGGCCGATTGCGTGTAGACGTAATCGGGATACTCATTCATCAACTGCAACGCCGTGCCAAAGGTGCGGTGCACCACGTCGACGGTTTCCGTCCACGGCCACAGCCACGCCGCGTCGATGTGCGCGTTGCCGTCGAGCAGAAACGTAGCCTGCCGCAGCAAGGGCCGCAGTACTTCAAGCTTGCTGTGCGCTGCCTTCAAACTGGCGTCGAACTTTGTCGAATCGTGCGCATCGAGCTCGCCAAGGTCCACGGCCGCGATGGCGCTATTCAAAGTGTCGATCTTTGCGCTATCGCCGGGCGCAAGGCTCGGAATCAGCAATGCCGCCGAAAGGAACTCCTCGGCCAGGTCCTGCGGATTGGGCCGGTTCTCCGGGAAATCCACGCGCAGGGTCGCGCCGTGGAAGCTCTTCACGTCGATGGTCTCGAGCAGCTTCACCGCGACCACCACCTTGTCGCCGGGCTTCGCATCGTCGAACAGCACCTCCGGCTCCAGATCCTCGCCCAGCGCCACGCGGCGGCCGTTGAAGTAGAGAATCACGGGGATGGATCCGTTGGCGTCGGCATGAAACTGGAACCAGATGCGCGCGCCGCTCAGGTCGTAGCCGTTCAGGGTTGCGGGCAGTTGAATGGTCTGGCGAAACCAGACGGCGCTGGTGGAAAAATGCGCGCCAATAGCCGCATCCTGCCAGCCGCTCTCGTCCAGGTTAACAGCCTCGCCATGCGGCAAATCGCCCTCGTGCGTCTTCCAGGTGCCAACGGGCAACTGCGACAGGCTCATCAACCGCTCGACCACGGCACGGGACTGCGGCGGCAGCAACGCAAGGCCCCGGCCCACTTCGCTGCCGCGTTGCGCCGCGGCAGGCGAGGCAGCAAGCAACGCCCCAACAGAAAGAATCAAGAGCGCAAAAATGCGGCAAGGCGATTTCAAAGAGGCACTCATGACGGTTCAACCCTCTGCGGAATTGTAGGGCATCGAGCGGCCCCGGTGCGGTCACCGCTTTGCCCCCAGGCTCGGCAAGATTCGCGGCGGCTCGCGTATACTTCCGCGGGGCAGACCCAGCCCGATCCACAGGGAGGAAATCCATGATTCTCAACAAACCACGGCACAAAACACTGGCGCGCGCAGTCGGATCGGCGGCATGTGCCGCTCTGATTTTTGCGGTATTGCAGCCCTGGGCTGGCGCCTCCTGGCCGCATGCCTCTCAACCGCTGATGAAGGTCTTGCCGCTTTTCACCGCGCCCGATGTGCCCGAGACGGGGCCGGCTGAGATCGCCGTGCCGCCGCGCAAGCCGGAGTCGCTGAAGCCCATCCCGCCCGGCCTGCCCGGCAAGGGACTGGCGCAGCACGCCATGCTCTATATCGGCGAAGGCTACAACAAGATGTTCCTCGTCAGCCGCGGCAAGATCGTCTGGACCTATTCGACCGGCCCCGGCAATGAATACGACGACGTATGGATGCTTTCAAATGGCAACATCCTTTTCTCGCGCATGAAATACCTGGCCGAGATCACGCCCGATAAGAAGGTCGCGTGGCACTACGATGCGCCGGCAGGAACGGAGATCCACACCTGCCAGCCGATCGGTTTGGACAAGGTTCTGTTCATCGAAAACGGCCTGCCGCCCAGGCTGAAGGTGGTGAACATCAAGACCGGCGCGGTGGAAGTGGCGCACGAATTGCCCGCCATCAGCGCAACCGATCAAAAGACCGTGCACGCGCAGTTCCGCCGCGTGCGTTATACCGCGCAGGGAACCTATCTGGTTCCCTTCCTCGAAATGAACCGCGTGGTGGAGTACGACAAGGACTTCCACGAAGTGTGGAGTTACGACGTGCGCTCGCCCTGGGCGGCCATTCGCCTCAAAAATGGAAACACTCTCATCACCGACGAGCACGATGTGAGCACCGTCGAAGTGACGCCGGACAAGAAAATCGTGTGGCAGGTGACGCCTGCGGATTTGCCCGAAGCCTGGAACTACGGAAACACCCAGTCGGCTACGCGCCTGGCCAACGGCAACACCATCATCTGCTCGCGCGGCGGCAAGGCAGAAGGCCCGCAACTGGTGGAACTGACGCCGGACAAGAAAGTGGTGTGGGTGCTCGAGGATTGGGCGGACCTGGGCCCGGCCACAGCCGTGCAAATTCTCGATGATCCCGGCATTCCCGAGCGTCCGGGTGATTCGCAACACTAGGGTCTGTTCACACTACTGGGGTGGACGGCGCTGCTTGCGAAAATCGCGCCAGACGAGGCCGAGCCCGAAGACTGTGGCGGCCCCACTGCCGAGGGCGAGAACGAAGTATGGCGCGATTTGCGCCGCAGCCCGAAGGGACGGGGCCGGTTTTCCCCATTTCGTTGTCGCTCGTCGCTCCAGTAATTCACTACAGTTCGCTCCTCGCTTCTAGAACTGAGAAAAACCGGCTCCCGCCGCCGCCATCCCAGTAGTGTGAGCAGACCCTAGAGCCAGGAGCAACGATAAGCACAGGGTGACGCAGGTCTCCAGGGTGCAGCTCAAGCGCCGAACCACAGTCCCACAATCCGGGATTTGCTGTCGCGTTCCGCCACCGCTCCAGCGGCAAGGTGTGCGCGGTCACATCCGTTCTAACGCTCGCCCGCTCAACATGAAGGCATGGAAGCAGCAACCCTAGTTTTGATTGCTCCATGTACGCTTTTGCTGGGCGCAGCGTTGCAGATTCTGGTTGGCCGTCTCTGCTCCGTCCGGGCAAAAGGCATTCTCGCGCTCCTCACTTGTCTACCCGCCATCTTTGCCGTCGTCGGCCTTGCTCCTGCGGTCCGCAACGGGCAGTCCATCGATTTGCATCCGCTGCCTTGGGATGGACCGCTGGCTCTCGTTCTACATGTCGACGCGCTCAGCGTGCTCTTCGCCTTCATGGGCGCCGCCATCGGCGGCCTGGTGCTGCTCTATTCCATCAGCTACATGGCGCACGACAAATCGGCCACCCGCTTTTACGCCATCATGCTGCTCTTCATCGGCGGTTTTATCTCGCTGGTGTTTAGCGCCAACCTGTTCCTCTTTTATCTCTGCTGGGAATTGGTCGGCCTCTGCTCCTTCGGCCTCGTCGGCTTCTGGTACACCAACCGCGAAGCCGTAAGCGGCGCGCGCAAGGTGCTGCTGATGACGCACATTGCGGGCTACGGTTTGCTGGCCGGAATTATCGTGCTCTACCACCGCGCCGGCACCGCCTTGTGGACCGATCCCGCGGTGGCGCACCAATTCACCGGCGGCCTCTTCGCGCTGATGCTGGTGGCGCTCGTGGCCAAGAGCGTGCAGGTTCCGCTGCACACCTGGATTCCTGAAGCCATGGCCGCGCCCACTCCGGTGAGCGCGCTGCTGCACTCGGCTTGTTATGTCACGTCCGGCGTGTACCTGGCTGCGCGCATGCACAGCTTTGCCATGTGGCCTGCCGCGTGGGGCCAGAGCCTGATGTGGATCGGCACGGTGACCATGGCCGTCGGCGTGATGTACGCCATGGTGCAGACCGATCTGAAGCGCATGCTGGCGTACTCCACCGTGAGCCAGATCGGCTACATGATGATGGGCATTGGTATCGGCACGCCGCTCGCGATTACAGCAGGCCTGCTGCACTGCCTGAATCACGGCTTCTTCAAAGGCGGGCTGTTTTTGACCGCCGGCTCCGTGCAGCACGCAACCGGAACGCGTGACATGAACAAGCTCGGCGGCCTCGCTGGCAAGATGCCGCAGACCACTTTGTCATGGATGATCGGCGTAGGCAGCATGATGGGCATTCCGCTGATGAGCGGTTTTGCCAGCAAGTGGATGCTCTATGCCGCGGCGTTGCAGGCGGGATGGGCCGTACCCGCCATGGTGGCATGGGCAGCGAGCCTGGGCACGGTGTTCCTTGGCGTCAAGGCCACCAGCGCGGTCTTCCTCGGCCCCGCTACCGAGCACACCGAAGATGCGCATGAGTCTCCGCCCACCATGATCTGGGGCATGGGCTTGCTCGCTGCGGGCAGCGTGGTGCTGGGCGTAGCGCCGCAGTTGGCCGTCAACTACTTCCTCAATCCGATTCTGATGGCGCTCGGCATGGGCACGGGCGTGCACGTCACGTGGCTGGGCCTCTCCGCCGATGCCGGCAGCTTCTCGTCAACCGGTGGCCTCGTTCTGGCGCTGGTTTCTCTTGTCGTCGGCGGCGCAATTTATCTCGTCGCCTACGCCGTGCGTCCGGCGAGCGCGGGCCCGGCGATGGCGGGAGCGGGCGGCGGCATCTTTACCGGCGGCGAGCCGCTCGGCGAGCAGGGACGCCTCACAGCCGGCGATTTTTCTGAAATCTTTCAAGAGCACTGGCACTCCTTCTTCCGCTGGTCGAATGTCGATCGAGTCTATCTCGCAATTTGGAGCGGGTTGCAAGCCGTTTCACGCAAGCTCGGCCAGGTCTTCGCATGGATGGAACGCCGCGCCACGCTGCTCCTTTTGATTTTTGCCGCAGCAATTTTCGCGTTAGCGTATTGGATCGTACCCGGCGTGGCTCCCGCGCAAATTCCCGTCGTCATGCCGCTGGCACAAGTTCCGTTGATGCTGCTGTGGGCCGTCGGCGTTGCCGCATTGGCGCTGCTCCTGACCTCCGCTTTCCGTCCGCTCCGACTGGAAGATCGCGCCGCTCCTTTTCTTGATCGGCGGCCTCACCGTCGGTGGGCTGGTCCATCCGCTGGCGTGGGCGCGCCTCGGTCTGCTTGAGTTCGCAGCGTTGCTCACGGTAATTCTGGTTTGGGAAACGGCGCGCTCGCGCGCGGTAAAATGCGCTTACCTTGCCGTGGTGCTGCTCTCGGCAGGGTCCATGATCGCAAGCGACCTGCTCGCCGATCGTGGATCGCTCGAAGCCGCGCGCGCGTTTCTGCTCACAGGCATCGCCGTCAAGCTCGCCGCTGGTGCCGCTGTTCTTCTGGCTGCTGGCGCTGGCCGACGGGGTGCCCGTGCTGGTGCTCGGCGTCATCATCGCCGTGGTCGATATGGCGGCCTTCGGCGAATTTCTCATCGGAGCGCAGACCAATCTCCTGCTGCTCACGCCGCAGCCAATGTTCTTCTATGCCGCAACCCTCACTTCGCTGCTGGCTGCTTTGTTGATGATCACCCAGCGCAGTCTCAAACGGCTGCTGGTGCTCTCCACGGTCGAGGATGTGGGCTTTTTGCTGCTCGGCGCAGCCTCAGCCAACACGCTCGGGCAGAACGGCGCCATCATCGCCGCCTCCACGCACGCCCTGGCCAAGGCGCTCCTGTTCATTTGTCTCGCCGCACCCGAGGCCGACGGCGCACTCGCAGTCGAGCCGGTAGCTCTCGCTGCGCGCTACCCGGTCAGCGCCTTCGGATTCCTCTTCGGCATGTTGGCCATGCTGGGCATTCCGCCGACCCTCGGCTTCATCGGCCGCTGGCGGCTCTATTCCGCCGCATACGAAGTTGGCTTTTGCCCGCTCACCATCTTCATCGTTTCGTCGATCCTCGCGCTCATCGCCTACACGCTGGCGCTCACGCGCAACTGGTGGGGGCCTCCGCCGGATCCGCCGCCGCAATCCGCCGCGCGCGAACCGTTCCTGATCAAGGCCGTAATCGTCGTGCTGGTGGCCATCCTGCTCATCGCCGGAATCTGGCCCCAAGGATTGCAAATTCTGCTGGGGGTGCGGCTATGAAGCTCTGGAGAAAATTAATGTGCACCGCGCGCCGCAAAAGCCCCTGGCTCTTCCACATGAACTCCGGAAGCTGCAACGGTTGCGACATTGAAATTATCGCTGCGCTCTCGCCGCGCTACGACGCCGAGCAGTTGGGCGTTCTGCTGCAAGGCAGTCCGCGCCACGCTGACATCCTTTGCGTCACCGGCCCCGTGACCAACGTAGCCCTCGACGCCGTGAAAACTGTCTACGGCCAGGTCTGCGGACCCAAGGCCGTCGTCGCCATCGGCTCCTGCCCGGCCACTACCAACGTCTTCATCGACAGCCGCACGCTGGCCGGTCCGCTCGACAAGCACATCCCCGTCGATGTCTTCGTGCCCGGCTGCCCACCGCGCCCCGACGCGATTATCGCCGGTGTCGTCAAGGCTGCCGTGCTTCTGGCCGAACGCGGCAACAACCCGGCACGAGCAGCGGGTGCCCCACCTTCGGCGATTCGCGTTCATTGCGAATCGGCTAAGGTGGGAAAGCACCAACCCCAACCAATCTCCCTCAACCCGCCGCAACCCGCAGTCGATGTGATCGAAGAGGTGCAGCCATGAACCCGATGCTCACCGCTCTCGCCCGCATGCTCATCTTTCCCGGCCTGCTCTTTGCCGTGCCCGCCGCGTGGTTCTTCCTTTGGGTGGAACGCAAAGCGATCGCCCGCATGCAGGAGCGCGTCGGCCCGCCTTTCATGCAGCCGTTCTTTGACTTCATCAAGCTTCTCGGCAAAAGCACGCCGCCACGCCCCGGCATCGCCGGCTTCATCATGCGCGCCTGGCCGCTCATCGCAGTTTCGTCCGCAGCCGGAGCGGTCGGCTTGCTGCCTGTGTTGCCTCTATCGGGCGGCTTCGAAGGCGACTTGATCCTGTTGCTCGCGCTGCTGGAGTTGCCGTCCATCTGCATCATCGCTGCAGGCTTCTCGTCACGCTCCATCTTCGGAGAAATTGGCTCCGCGCGTGAAGCCGCACTGAGCGTCTCCTACAACATCGTGTTTCTGCTGGCCATCGTCTCCATCGCCGCCTCGCAACACACATTCCGCCTCGAAGCGCTGGCGACGATGCCCAGTTCGCCGCTGCACTGGCTCGGCGTGCTGGCGATTCTGGTCTGCCTGCCCGCCAAGCTGCACATCAATCCCTTCTCGCTGCCCAATGCGGAGCAGGAGATCTACGCGGGTCCGATGACCGAGTACGCGGGCCCCGAGCTCGCCATGTGGGAGCTCGCACACGGCCTGGAGTGGGTTGCCGCAACGGGCCTCGTCGCCACACTCGTCGCGCCCCACATCGCGCTGGCCTGGGGAACTTCACTGCTGGCCGGCTGCCTGTTTGTCGTGCTCTCGATCGCCGTCGTCCTGCTGCTTTCCGTACTGGCCGCGGCCACCGCGCGCCTCGCCATCGATTCCAGCGTGCGCTTCTACTGGCAGTGCACGCTCATCTTCGCCGTGCTTGTGATTTCATCGGCAATTCTCGTGAGGTTCCGCTCATGAACATCCTCACCATGCTGTGGAAGAATCTGCGGCGCGGCTATCAAACCCTGCTCTTTCCCGCGCGGCCCAAAGTCACGGCGCGTTTTCGCGGCCTCGTCCAGTTCGATCCTGAATACTGCACCGGTTGCGGCATCTGCAAAATGCGCTGCACCTCCCGCGCCATCGACATCAAGCCGGGCAAAGGCGAGTTCACCTGGAGCTACAACCCCGGCCAGTGCACCTTCTGCGGCCGTTGCGTGGAAGGCTGCATGGAACACGCACTCAAGGAAGACCGCATCCGAGCACGCGCTGAAGCAGCAGCAGGACACGCCGCCGATCTACGTAACACAAGGCGAATTGAAAAAGTCCTATACCGTGGCGCGTCGTCCGCCCGCACCAAAACCGGCCACTGCACCGGCCGCAGCACCCACGCCACATCCCGCCGTTGGAGGCACGCAATGATCGCTCTCGATACCATTCGCGAAAAGCTGGGAACCGTTGAGCCTTGGGTAGAGAGCCGCGGCACGTGGTGGCTGACTCCCGGCGCATCGAGCGTGCGCGAAGCGGCCCTCGTCATGAACGCCGCGGGCGCCCGCTTCGTCACCATCACCGCCTACCAGCTGCCCGGCACAGAAGGCTTTCGTCTCGAGTACCACTGGGACCTCGCAGGTAAATTGCTCGGCCTGCCGTTCATCATCGCCGGCAATTCAATTGAAAGCATCTTCGATCTCTGCGAAGCAGCGGACTGGATTGAGCGCGAAATTCACGAAGAGTACGACATCGACTTCACCGGCCGCGTGTACGAGCCGCTTTTGCTGCGCAAGGGCGATAAGCCCGGCGTGAATCTGCGCGAGGATCCCAATGCGCAGCCCAAACCCGCCGCTGCAGCGCCGGGACCGAAGGAGGTCGCACAATGAGCTACAAAATTCCCATGGGGCCTTTCCATCCCGGCCTTGAAGAACCCTACAAGCTCGACATGATCTGCGAAGGCGAAACGGTGCAGGATGCCGAGCTGCACATCGGCTTCAACTTCCGCGGCATCGAGCATCTGGCCGAAACGCGCAACTATTTTCAGGTGATCGCGCTCATGGAGCGGGTGTGCGGCATCTGCTCGTTCATTCACACTCTAACGCTTGTGCCAGGCCATGGAAAAGCTGGCCGGCCTTGAAGCCCCGCCGCGCGCGCAGTACATTCGCGTGGTGATGGCCGAGCTCGAGCGCCTGCATTCGCACGTGCTGTGGGCGGGCATTGCCGCCAAGCTCATGGGCTTCAAAACCATGTTCATGACCTGCTTTGCCCTGCGCGAAAAAGTGATGGACGTGTTGCAGGCCATCTCCGGCAACCGCGTCAACTATTCCATGAATCGTGTGGGCGGCGTCAATCGCGACATCGAAGATCCGCTTGCGCTGGTCGGCATGGTGGCGGACCTGGAGCGCGAAATGATGCGCACCGTGATTCCCATCTTCACCACCAGTTCCACGGCGCGCTCGCGCTGCGCGGGCATCGGCGTCCTCACGCACGAGAAGGCCATCTCCTGCGCCGTGGTCGGCCCCACCGCCCGCGCCTCGGGCATCAATCAGGACCTGCGCCGCGATGCGCCCTATGCGGCCTACGCGGAGATGAAGTTCGAGGTCCCCGTAGAAAACGCCGGCGATGTGCGTGCCCGTCTCTTCGTGCGCGCCCTCGAAATTATGGAGAGCTGCCGCATCCTGCATCAGGCGCTCACCGGCATGCCGTCAGGCGAGATCGCCGTAGGCGGCGACAAGTTCGCTTTCGTCACCGGCACGGCCACCAGCCGCGTAGAAGCACCGCGCGGCGAGGTCATGTATTCGGTCAGTTGGAAAGCGGGTTCGCGCAATCCCGCCCGCGTGCACGTGCGCACACCCACTTTCGCCAACATGCCGGCGGTGCGCTGGATGGTGCGTGGCGCGCGCCTCGCCGACACGCCGCTCATCCAGGCCTCCATCGATCCCTGCTACTCCTGCACCGACCGGTAGCAGCGAGCGGAACCAGCGGAGTTAGTCGGGTTAGCGGCGTTCGAGTCTCCGACGGCGTGTCGCGAAGGCTCTCATTGACGTGTGGCTGGCGTGCGACGCCTCGCACGACAGCCGGTCTGCACACCGCGCTCCGTTCCTTGCTCCCTCGCTCCCTGTTTTCCTTCCCGTACCCCCCGCCAATGCACTACTCTTGCCTTGTCGCATATGTCACGCTATTTTGACAGGGTCCGTGAAGCACTCTTCCACGCCTTTGCCCACGACGTTGTGAACACGGCGAAGGCCGCGGCCTATTCCGGCATGCTCATGTTCTTCCCCGCCCTGCTGGTCATCACCACCCTGGTGGCCCAGGTGGACGAGGGCTCCTCGCTGGTGGGCGAAACGCGCACCGTCCTCGAGCAGTTCCTGCCCCCTGACACCCTCGATCTCGTGCAGTCCTCCATCCTCTCGCACCAACTCCACTCCGGACAGGTGATTCTCTCCGCCACCCTCCTGAGCCTTTTTGCAGGCCTCGGCGTAATGCTCTCGTTCATGGAGGGTTTTCGCCGCGCCTACCGGCTTCCGCCCGAAAGCTGGACCTTCTGGGGCCGCCGCGCCCGCAGTCTGATTCTGGTATTCATCGTGCTGGCTCCCCTGTCGCTGGCTTCTCTGGCCATCGTCTTCGGCCACCAGATCGAGTTGTGGATGGTCGATAACGCCGGCCACGACCTGCAATATTTCGTCATCTTCTTCTGGCGCATGGTTCGCTGGTCGGTCAGCTTTGCCGCCATCCTCGCCGTGCTCACCGCGCTCTATCATTTCGGCACGCGGCGCACCGAGCACTGGCTCTGGGTGTTGCCCGGCGCCATCGCCGGCACCATCATCTGGTTCCCGGCCACGCTGGCCTACGGCTGGTACGTCACCAGCGTGGCCAATTACACGCGCATCTACGGCTCCTTTGCCACCGGCATTGCCACCCTGGTCTGGCTCTACATCACCTCATTCAGCGTCCTGCTGGGCGCGGAGCTGAACGGTGTCCTCTACTGGGAGCGCCAAATCCAAATGGCCGGCGAAAAAACCGAGCCCGAGCTCGCCCGCGCCTCCCAATAAGCGATTTCTCGCCGCAATTCCCCCGCGTTGCGCGAGTCCCAATGTCGATAGGTTTGAAACTGTTTTGAAAGGGCACGGCTTCAGCCGTGCCGCGTAAGCCCAAAGTTGTGGAGGGCTTTAGCCACTGGGGAATGCTTCCTTCGAACTGACCTGCTACCAGCGTTGGGCAGCTCCCGAAAGATGTTTCGTCGGGGCGGAGCCCGCGTAGCGGGCAAAATACGGTAGCCCCAGGCGCAAGCCTGGGGAAAGAGGCCGGAACCCGGATCGCCAGCCCGCTTAAGCGGGCGCAAGATTCTCTCCCGATTCCAGTCCCCGTTTTTCCATTTACAATAGAGTCAGTAGCGCTCCTTTTCCCCTTTTTACCCGCTCAAAAACTCTTTTTTGGCCCAAATCAAATTGCCTCCGGAGCTATTTCTGATGACCTTTGCCGATCTGAACCTGACAGATTCCCCTTCCCAGCGCCGCGCCAAGATCGTCGCCACACTCGGGCCCGCCTCCAACACGGAGTCCGTGATTCGCGACATGATCCGCGCCGGCGTTGACGTGGTCCGGCTCAATTTTTCCCACAGCACCCATGAGCGCAAAATCTCCGTCATCGAGAAAATCCGCAAGGTAAGCAAGGAAGAGCGCAAGCCGCTTTGCATCCTGGCCGATCTGCAAGGACCCAAGATTCGCACCGGGCTTCTCAAGGATCACCAACCCGTGCTGCTCAAGGCCGGCCACCGCCTCGTCATCACCCCGCGCGAAGTGCCGGGCACCGCATCGCTGGTCGGCACCACCTTCAAGACCCTCGCGGAAAATCTGGAACAGGGCTCGCGCATTCTGCTCTCCGACGGACTCATCGAGCTGCGCGTCCACGAAATCAACGGCGAAGATGTGGCCTGCGATATCGTCAACGGCGGCATGCTTGGCGAACACAAGGGCATCAATCTTCCCGGAGTGCTGGTGCGCACGCCGTCGCTGACGGAGAAGGACGCTGAAGATCTCGAGTTCGCGCTGAATCACGGCGTCGACGCCGTCGCCGTCTCCTTTGTGCGCACTGCTGAAGACGTAAGCCTGGTGCGCAACCGTGTAGCCGCGCTCGGCGGCCATACGTGGATCATCGCCAAGCTGGAAAAGCCGCAGGCTGTCGAACATCTCGAAGCCATTTTGCAGGTCTCCGACGGCATCATGGTGGCCCGCGGCGACCTCGGCGTGGAAGTTCCGCCGGAAAAGGTGCCCGCCATTCAGAAGTACATCATCCGCCGCGCCGCCGAGTACTCCAAGCCCGTGATCACGGCTACGCAAATGCTCGAATCCATGATCGAGAATCCGCGGCCCACGCGCGCCGAGGTCTCTGACGTGGCCAACGCCATCTACGACGGCACAGACGCCGTCATGCTCTCCGGCGAATCGGCCGTCGGCAAGTATCCCGTGCAATCCGTGGCCATGATGGCGCGCATCGTGAGCGAAACCGAGATCCACATCAAAGAGAATCGCGAAACCCCGGCCCGCGAGAGCCACACTCATCTCTCCATCGCCGAAACTATTTGCGAAGCCACGGCGCACGCCGCCGACGATCTTGACCTGCGCGGCATCGCGTTGTTCACCGAGTCGGGCGTCACGGCGCGCCAGCTTTCGAAGTACCACCCCTCGGCGCCCATCTTCGCGCTCAGCCCGCTTGAAGTTACCGTCAACCGCCTCAATCTGCTCTGGGGCACGACACCCATCCGCTGTCCCAAGGCCAACACCACCGAGGCCATGGTCGATCTTGCTGAGAGGCTGCTCGAAAAGGGCGGCTACGTGCGTCCACGCGAGGTGATCGCGATTGTGGCCGGCACGCGCACAAAGTCCGGATCCACCAACTTCATGCGCCTGCACGTCATGGGCGAGAATGCCGCTACGCAGAGCGCCTCCACAAGCAAAAAGCGCAAGGCCCGCTCCACAGAAGCACAAAAGCCGGAGTTCTCCGCCGCAGCAAGATCCCTGGCCGCAAAATATTGACTGGTTGCTTTCGATCGGCTGTTCCCTGCTGTCGTCGATTGGGACATGCGCGGGCGCATCAGTTTGCGTAGTATCATTCCATCGATGGAGAGGCTTCACGGTCGCACTGGACCGTCTGGGGCTCCCGTCAAGATGCCGAGAATCTTTTCTGCCTCTTGTGCGACTGAGTTGGGAGATCCTGAGCAATGAATAAGTGGAGCCAATGGAAACGCACGCTCCAGGGGCTGGGTATTCCGGAGCGCCCACGAGCCGAGCGGCTAAGCGCAACCGGCCTGACTGTAGAATATGGGCTCGGTTCGAACTTCACGTCCGCTGGGATCAAAGACATCAGCACGAGCGGCATTTACCTGACCACAGAAAAGCACCTTCGTACGGGGGAGCTGATCACCCTCGTCCTACGTGAGGAAGTCCAGCCGGAGAACAGCTCAGAACTCCGGATTTCCGTTCAGGCGCAAGTCATCCGGCAAGGGGAGGACGGCGTCGGCCTATCCTTTGTCTTGCCTACGGGCATGGAATCGAATCTCTGGGGAGTGCTGGTACGGAGCATCGTCACCCTCACCAGTCCCGAACAGGTTGCAGACTTGTTCCGCACCCTCCGCACGATCCTTTTCCTGTGCCGCCTCTCCCCGGACGGGGCCGAGGAGGCGATCCTTTTGTTCGACGGACAATTCGAAAACGAGCGCGTTGGGAGGCTCGTCAAAATCGCGTTCGACGCGGAGAATACGCTTGCCTCGGAGCCCGAAGTCGATCGCAGGCGCGCCCATCCCAAGCTGGTGGAAAACATCCTGCGCTCGGGTTCGTGGCAACCCGATGAGTCGATCACACAGCTTTGGACGGGCCTTCTGGTCTCATCCTGTTTGATCGATGAAACGGACGACTCCAATCAGGGCTTTGTCGACTTGCTCGTCCACATCACACCCGAACTGGCCGGAATCTTTATCTATGCATGCGAGCAGGCCCTGGGCCTCGCCGGGGAAACCGGAAATTCTCGATCTTCTTCCGTCGTCGTTACTCCGGAAGAGTTGACTACGCTGACCGGTGTTTCCGGCGCTTCCAGGAATGCTACGAATGTCGCCTATCTATTCAATCTGGGACTGATTCAGAAGCTGCCCGACGTTTCCACGTATGTTCCTCTCGAAAAGTTCGATATCACGCCCACAACCATGGGCCTGGAACTCTACAAGCATTGCCACGGCGACCATGCAAAGGTCGACAGACAGCTTCTCCTGGCTGCAACCGAGCACTTGCGCGACTTTCTCCCCGACCTGCACCAGTGAAAATAAGCGCCGCAGCAAAATGAATGGCCCACGCCCGCACTCACACCAACGCATTGACGAACTTGCGCCTTGAAAGCATGGCCATCTTGCTTTGTTCTTTGTGACTACTACCGAGCTTCATTCTTGCGGCGACGCCTCTTTGTACATGCGCAGGAATTCTTCCATTTGCGCCTGATCCACGCCGGTTCTTTCGTCCTTCCGCGCGGGAGTCTCGCCGCGATCCTTCTCTTCCAGAAGAAACTCCAGGCCCACGCCATCACGTCCAAATCGCGCGGCTCTTGCATTCACGGTGATGGATCGCTCAACGATTGGATTGCGCCGATCCGTC
The DNA here is from genome assembly GCA_963713675.1 of uncultured Acidobacteriota bacterium. Taxonomy (GTDB): domain Bacteria; phylum Acidobacteriota; class Terriglobia; order Terriglobales; family Acidobacteriaceae; genus Telmatobacter. The sequence goes on along the minus strand of CAVQMV010000029.1, from coordinate 159,828 downwards.
AAAGTGATGCGAACGACGGTGCCGGGATACCAGCGCTCGCTGGTAATAACGAACATCCCCGTCGTACTGATGTCGCGCACCGCATGTGCCGTCGGCGTGCCTCCCGTGAAGTAATAGGCAATCAATCCCGGCAGCGGCTCGCGCATCGCTTTCCGCGGGTCAACAGGATCACCAATCAGCAGGCGCGTGAACCAATTTCTCGGTTCATTCTTCATCCGCGACACGCTCTCGCTACGCGCTGAAGGAGTAGGCACTTCCGGGGCAGGAATTTCCGCGGCAGGAATTTCCGCGGCGGCAACCTCCGCTTTTACAGGTGCAGTCTCAACGGGCGCGGCCGGCTCCGGATCAACTGCGCGAACTGCATCAACTGCGCTAACTGCATCAACTGCGCTTGGCTGCGGCTCCTTGAACGGCTCGCCCGACTGCTCTCCCGCAGGGGAGATAGCGAATTGCTCCAGAAAAGGCGATAGCGTCACCGGCGCCTCGGTCTTCGCGTCCTTGATGCTTTGCAATCGCTGCATCATCTCTTCGGGAGCGGAGAGCACCAGCCGATCGCCAACCTGGATCTCCCCCTCAGCCACGGTGTTTGCCTGCAAGGCAAGCACGCTCCCTGCAACCTTGCCCAAATCAGCTGGGCTGGCTAAGGGAAACGATGCAACGGTCGCGAGAACGGCACAATCGCTGTCGAGGTAAATCAGATCCAGCGGAACGCGGATGCTGCTGGGAGAAATCTCCAGGCTCGGACAAAACCACAATCCCGTTCCAGCCCGTGGCTCCAGGGTGCGCAGTCGCGCTTCCGGGCTGTCGGAATTGGCGTCAACGGCTTCCACACTCGAAGCCACGAAACGTTCGCGGGACAGGTTGTAAATGCAGTATATTTGGGCACTTGCGGCAGAAGGTTCCGCGGGCGCAGCATTGAGAGCCGCGTTTTGCCGCGTAGCGGGGATCCCCGCCCGCGGAAAATTTCTGATCTCCGCCATTGCTTATATTCTTCTTCGATCAATCTACGACTTTTCTTCGATCTTGGGTAGGTCACCTTTGTACCCCCGAGGCGCAGGCGGGATGGCCCGGGCCGGTGCATCGTCCTTTGCTCGGGTGCTTGGCGACGGGGCAGCCGCGGCTCAGCGCGTCTCGTACGGGTGGAAGATGTAGTCCTTCCCCTTCACGACCGTATGGCACGTGTTTCCGCAGTCCGAGGGGCTTTTGGCGTCGGGCGAAAACTTCTTCGTTGCAGTGTCGTAGTTGAACACCGCATATCCCCACCCGCCGTTGCTTTTCGGGAATCGCTTGCTGTCCTTTTCCATCACGAAAGCCTGCGTAAAGTAGTCCGGCACGTCCACGGCGAACTGGGCCTCTGTGCTCTTTTTCTGCTTCCACTGGAGCTTCACGATCATGGAGCCCTCCGGGAAAGGCTGGCCGTTGGTGGGAACGCCGGCCTTGTACGCCGCGATCATGGCTGGATTAGCGACAATGACCTTCAATATGTCGTCTTGATGAGCGGAAGAGACGGTAGCCCAATCCTCATATCCCATGAAGTCGGAAAATGCGATTCCGCCAGGCGATACCAGCGAGTATTTGTCCTGCGCGTGCAGGGCCACGAGAAACAGCAATGCGAGCACGGTTACGAGGATCACAAACAGCGTAAGGCTGCCGAGACGCCTCACCTCCGCGCGTGGTCTCAACTCCGTGTCTAGCTGATCGTGCCCTATAGATTTCGTCACACGTTCAGACATGGTGTTCTCCTAAACAAAAGATTTTTTCCGTGCCCGATCAACGTGCATTTCGAACGATTGCAATGAAGCCAGAAGAGAGGGGAGTAAAAAAACAGTGCGACAATCGTAGCACTTTCCTCGAATAGGCTAGAAAATTATCTTCAAAAAAGTTCCCGCGGCTCCCGGCGACCCGCCCAATGAATTCCTTTCACAAGCGGGGTGCCCCACATCTCGATTTTGGGATGTGGGAAAGCACCAACCTCAAATCACCGCTTTCAACCCAGCACGAAAAGGGGTGCCCCACATCTCGATTTTGAGATGTGGGAGAACCCCAACCCACGACCTCAACCCGGCACGATCAACGGGTGCCCCATCAAAGTTTTGCTTGGTGGAAACACGTACCCCAACCCACAGGCCTTGTATCAGGGCGCGGCTTCCAGCCGCGCCAATGAACGCCGAATCAACGAATCGGGGGCTTTAGCCCCCGAGCCGCGCAACGCCAAAGGATTCATACCCGTAGTAGTAGCCGAGGTTGTGGGAAAGGGGAAAGCGCTCTTCAGCTTTCCATCTTTTCCATAACCTTTTTCCAGGATGCGCAACCCGCCGCTCCCTGCTGCGACAATCGATGGGGGGATGTATGCCGCTTAATCCGGGAAATGTAATTTCAAATCTGCGTGAGCTGCGCGACCTGACGGCCAACGCCGATGGCGCGCAACGGGTTGCGTTTACACCCACATGGCTCAAGGCGCGCGAATGGTTTGGGGCGAAGTTGATCGGCCTTCCCGTGGAGCGCCATTTCGACGCCGGCGGCAATCAATGGATCACGCTGCGCGGCGCCAGCGAGAAGACATTAGTTCTCGGCAGCCATCTTGACTCAGTTCCCAACGGCGGCTGGCTCGATGGATGCCTTGGCGTGGTCGCGGGCCTTGAAGTGCTGCGCTATCTGGCGGAAAAATACGCCGGAAAACCGCCATGTACCGTTCGCTTGGTGGATTGGGCCGATGAGGAAGGCGCGCGTTTCGGCCGCAGCCTCTTCGGATCGGCGGCATTTGCAGGCACGCAAACAATCGCCGCCGACCGCGGCCGCACGGACCGCGACGGCATCACCCTGGAAGCAGCTCTCAAGCAGGTGGGCATCGACATCGACCGCATCGGCGACGCGGCCGCGGAGCGCAAAAATATCGCTGCTTACCTGGAGCTGCACATCGAGCAGGGGCCAGTGCTGGAAAATGCCGATCTGCCGCTGGGCGTGGTCACGGGCACCAAGGGCGTGGAGCGCTACGCCATTACCTTCACCGGCCAAGAGGCGCACTCGGGCTCGACTCCCATGGCGGTGCGGCGCGATGCGCTGGCTGCCGCGGCGAAACTGGCGCTCGAGATACGCACCATCGCCAGCAAGCACGCTGACTCGGTATGCACGATGGGCAGCGTGAAAACCTACCCGGGCATAGTCACGGCTGTCGTCGGGCGCTGCGAGGCGACCCTCGATCAGCGGGATCTGGACGCCGGCATCCTGGCCAACATGTTTGCGGAGGCGCAGGCTGCAAGCCGGCGCTTTGCCGCCGAAGAGCGCTGCGAAGTGGAGTGGTCCCGCATCTACAGCATCGAGCCGATTCCTTTTCACGCTGATTTGATCGCGCTGTGCGAAGAGGCGATTCTGGAGACAACGCCCAAAACGCGCCGCCTGCCCTCCGGCCCGCTGCATGACGCTTCAGAGGTCTGCCGTTCGGGGATTCCCACGGTGATGATGTTCACGCAGTCCATCAAGGGCATCAGCCACAACAAGATCGAGGACACGCGCACCGATCACCTGGAGTTGGCCGTGCAGGCCTTCGCGCGCCTCGCCGAGAAGACGCTCCAGTGGATGGAGAAGCATTAGAAGCCTTCTCGTGGCAAATATGCGTCTCTCCCGTTCGGCGTATCCTTAGACGTCCCCGAAAATTGGGCCGTATGGGACCCTGTCCCGGACACGGGAGGAAGTATGTTCGACGGTATGATGTCGTTCGCCACTTTTCTTGAAGGATTGGTTCTTCTCAGCCTCTTCATCCTTTTCATTCTCATTGCCAAGTCAATCTACAGCATCGGGCCCACGCAAATCGGCTTGGTACGCAAGCGCTTTGGCGCCAAGTTGCCCGGCGACAACCCGATCGCCTTCAAAGGCGAGGCCGGCTACCAGGCGGAACTGCTCATGCCCGGCCTGCGTTTCAAGTTCTGCGCGATTTACGCGGTTGCCAAGCATCCATGGGTGCAGGTACCAGCCGGCCAAATCGGCGTCGTGATCGCGCAAGTGGGCTCGCCCACACCCATCGGCGCAAAGTCGGGCGTGTACAAAAATGAATTCGGCAACTTCACAGACGTTGCAAGCTTCGTGGCCAACGGCGGCCAAAAGGGAGTGCAGCGACCGGTTCTTTCGCCCGGCATGTTGGCCCCCGTCCATCCTGTAGCCTTCCTGATCATCACCAAGCCGCAGGTCTTCGGCGTTCCCATCACCGATACCTACCGTCAATTGGCCGACCAGTCGGGCCGCCTCACCTTCACAGCCTTTGGGCTGGAAGAGCGGCAGCTCGAAGTGACGCGCATTGCGCCCCGGCCCACCGAGAGCGGCAAAGTCGTGGACATGATCGGCATCGTGACTTCGCTCGAAGGCCAGCCGCTGCAGGCAGGCGCCATCGCCAGCCGTCTCGGACTCTTCGACGATGTCGCGGAGCTCGAAAAGAAGCCGGAAACCACCGACTTTCAACTCATCGCCGCCATCCTCGGCAGCAAGAATACGCTGCACAACAACTACCAGGACTTCCAGCAATTTCTGGACGCCGGCGGCAAGATCGGCCTGCAACACGATCCGCTCCTCTACGGCGCATACAACCTGAACCCGTTCCTGGTGCGCGTGGAGCAAGTGCCAATGCTGGTCGTCGAGCAAGGCCAGGTGGCCGTCATCAAGGCCTACGTGGGCCTGCCCACTCAGGACACGTCCGGCGTCGGCTTCAAATTCGGCAGCCTCGTGCGCCCCGGCCATCAAGGCATCTGGCAGGAGGCGCTGCGCACCGGCAAGTATCCCATCAACCCGCGGATCTACGACGCCAAGGTTGTCCTCACCGCAATACTCAAGCTCGATTGGGCCAAGGACGTCACCGGAGCCCATGGCCTCGACGCGCGCCTCGAACCTATCATTGCCAAGAGCAACGAGGGCTTCGTCTTCGCCATCGACCTCCAGGTGCTCATCCACGTTCCCGACACCAAAGCTCCGCGCGTCATCTCCATGGTGGGCTCCATGGAAAATCTCGTGAACGAAGTTCTGCAGGCCGCCGTAGGCAATCTCTTCCGCGACAAGATCGGCGGCATGGAAGCCATCAAGTTTATCCAGACGCGCCAGACCGTCCAGGAAGAGGCCTACGCCTACATCCAAACCAAGCTCGCCGAGTACGAAATCGAAACTCGCGGCGTTTACATTCAGGACGTGGTCTACCCCGCCGCTCTGGTTACAGTGCTCACCGAGCGCGAGGTCGCGCACCAGCAGGTAGAAACCTTCAAGATGCAGCGCCAGGCGCAGGACCAGCGCATTGAGACGGAGAAGGCGCGCGGCACCGCGGACATGCAGGCGCAATTAGCGCAGGCCGCGGTGGGCGTCGACATCAAGAAAAACAATGCCGAAGCCCGCAAGGCGGAAGCCGACGGCGAATCCACGTACATCGAACGCACCGGCACAGCCCAGGGCGCACAGGTGCGTGCCGTCGGTTTGGCCCGCGCCGAGGCCTATCAAAAGCAGGTCGCGGCCCTGGGCCAGGGAGCCACGGCTCTCGTGAATGCCATCGAGGCCCTTTCCCGGAGCAACGTTCCCTTCATGCCCAACACACTCGTCACCGGAGGCGGCGGCAACGCCAACGGAGTTCTCGAAGGCCTGGGCGCGCTGCTCATGCAGAAGGTCTCTCCGGCTGCGACGACGAACGGCGCGAAACCCGAATTGCCCGAGCCGCCAGCGAGTTCCGCCCGGGCGTAGAAACCGCAACCTCACCACAACACGGGGTGCCCCGGATCTCGCTTTTGAGATCCGGGAATCACGGACGCCGGCATCCACCGGTCTCCGACCGCAAACTCACCACGACAGGGGGTGGGCCTGATGCGTCGCTGACAAAACGTCCGCGCGAACACGTACAATATTCCCGTTTGAGAGTGCAAAACCAAATTCCAGTTGACGCCGCCGCAGGAAGGACTCACATCATGCGTTTACTGTCCTCCCGGACCCCGTTCCTCTCTCGTTGCTGTTTAGCCTTTTTTCTTGCCCCGATTCTCACTCCTTCGCATGCAGCCTTCAGCCAACCAGTGAATGGGCAGCAAGAGGCGCCCAGGACAAATGGGCCAAATGCGCCAAACGCTGAGGTCGAGAAACAACTTGCGATTCTATCGTCCTATTCAATCGGGGTCACGACGCTGAAAGAGTTCTACTCCGAGTGGAACGCTGGCGACGCCCTTCGCATGAAGCTGGGAGTCGTGAAGGCCTTGTTCGGCAAGGGTTTCAAAGCAGAATTCGACATCGGCTGGACAGGGCACAACAAGCCGGAAGTCAGCGAAGTTGTGCAGCAGCAGTTTGAGAGTGCGCGCCTTCTTGCAGAAGACGGCAGCAAATCAAGCTTTTCGCCAAGCACCTTCCAATCGGGCGGAAGCGCCACTGTAATCAAGATCTACGCACACTTGAAATTCGTTGACGGCACCCTCACAAGCATTGAGAAGAACTTCTAAATAGGGCGGCGGCAGGCGACCCAGTTCTTCAAAACGCAAACCCACCACGAAAAGGGGTGCCCCCGTCCGGGGTCCCCAGCGACAGGTCCTCGTCGCTGGGGTGGGGGTTCCTCGCCTTTGGGGACCGGGGAGGAAGACGCGAGCCGGCCCACGGCCAACTGGCCACTAGCTGCTGTCGACCGGGTGCCCCGCCTTCGCCGATGCGCGCACTTTGCGCAGCGGCTAAGGTGGGATATCTATCGCTCTTTATGGCCTTTTACAACCACCCTCCGTCGTCCCAACAATCGCGCCAATGACTCAAGGTCTCAAGCGGTATCAATTCACGGGCGATCTGCATTTCGTCACGTTCAGTTGCCACCGTCGGCAACCGTACCTCGCCTCCGTCGCGGCGCGTTCTCGATTTGAAGCAGCGCTTGAACGCACCCGCCTGCGCTACGGATTTTGCGTCCTCGGGTATGTCGTGATGCCAGAACACGTCCACCTGCTCGTGAGCGAGCCAAGCATCGGCTCGCTTGCAAAGGCGCTTCATGCCCTTAAGCTGTCGGTATCGAAGCTCTCGCCACAGAAGCCCTTCTGGCAGCCGCGCTACTACGACTTCAATGTCTATTCCTATCGCAAGCAGGTCGAGAAGCTCCGTTACATTCATCGCAATCCAGTTCATCGCGGCATGGTCGAGCAGCCGCAGGACTGGCGCTGGTCGAGCTTTCACCACTACGCGACGGGCGAACGCGGCACCGTCGAGATCGAGTCATTCTGGACCGCGGCGCTACGCGAGAAGCAGGGAGAAAACGCTATAAAAATGATGAGACGCCATAGATAGGTGTATCCCACCTTAGCCGCTCAGCCGTTCCGGCTGCCCGCCGAAGGTGGGGCACCCGGCAGGTGCGACAATTATCGGCATGGGCATCCTTGACAATGCGAAAGAAGTCGCCAATGCAGTCCATGAGATTAAGAACATCGAACTGTATGGGCGTGTTCTTGATTTGAATGCAGGCATTATCGATCTCGTTGAGGAGAATCGAAAGCTTCACGCGGAGAACGAAGGCCTCAAAGAGACCCTCAAACTTCGGGAGAGAATGACGTTCAACGAACCGTTCTATTACCAGGCTGACGACAAGACGCCATTCTGTCCGGCTTGTTGGGAGTCCAAGAACTCCGCCATTCACCTGATCTTCCAGGCCGACCGCGAAGACGGGGTTTACTGGATTTGCAAAGTATGCCAGAACCCCTTCACGGCAAAGAAGGATCGCCGCGGAGCGAATGTGCCCCGGAGTGGCCCGCCCCCATCTGCCTGGGGACAGCGGGCTGCCGGGTGCCCCACCTTCGGCGGAAAGCCGGAACGGCTGAGCGGCTAAGGTGGGATACACCTATCTACGGCATCTTATCGTTCTTTATACCTTTTCCTCCCCGTCTCCTCGCTCCCTTGCTTCCTGTTCACCCCGTCAACCCCCCACACGCCGCAAACCGCTGAAAACAATACCAATAAACCTTCCCGCGCCTTGCACATAATTTCTCCCGTCCGGCGCACAATAAAACCAAAGATCAGAAATCACGGCCTGTAGATCAGCGGAACGGCGCGTCAGCAGCGCCTAACTCCGCCAACTCCGCTAGCCCCGCTAACCTCTTATTTTCGAGCATTTTGGCTCCCAAGCCGCCTGTTTTCAACCGCTTGGAGTCAAAGGTGAAAGGTACAAGTCGCTCTAAATAAATCACTTAGCCCCCAAAATAGGGTGGGGGGGAGGGTACCACAATGTATCTGGCTTGCCGGCACATCAAGCCCAACGGAACGCGCTGCCAGTCCCCTGCACTGCGCGGCCACGCCTTCTGCTACTTCCACTCCAGGCTGCACTCCACCACCAGGATCGGCATCATGGACGATGTCAGGCTTCCCCTCCCTGAGGACGCCGCTGCCATTCAGCTCTCCATCGCCCGCATCTCCGAAGCGCTCCTCGCCTCGCGTATCGACTGCAAGCACGCGGCACAGTTGCTTTGGGGCCTGCAGATCGCCAGCCAAACCGTCCCGCGCGGCGCTGAAAGGGACCCCGAATCCATCCCCTCCCTCACCGTCAACAAGGACGGCGAAGAGCTCGCACCGGTAGCCCGCATCTGCAATGGATTTGACAGCTGCAAGAACTGCAAATTCGCCGACGGCTGCACCAACCTCGAGCACTACATCTATGAGCATGGAGATGAATTGGACGCTGAGGATGATGATGATGACGATTGAAGCGCGCCGCATTGCAAATACGCGTGGCACGATTCTGAGGAAGCGCGCTTACCGTCGCTCAATCGCCCGCTCTTTCACTCGTTCCCTGCGGACCATACTTTCTACACCCCGCGCCCTGTTTCCTATTCCCTGTTTCTCAGTCGTCGTCCGGCGGGCCGCTGTTCTTCTCGAGAACAAGGCGCTCCGCGCTTACGCGTGTGGGGATTGGCGCGAAGGCCGACGGCTGCTGGGTATAGTCGAAGCAATCGCCGAAGGCATCCGTGCCGGCGTCGCGCGTGCCCAGCGTGCCCAGGTCGAAGTTGTGCTCGATAAAGTGGATGAAGCCGCTGGCCTCGTGGTTCATATGCGTGACGTAGCCGTGATTGGCGTAAGGCGACACGATGAGCAGCGGCACGCGGAAGCCGGGCCCCATCGCGTCCACCTTGGGCGGAGCCACATGGTCGTACCAGCCGCCCCAGTCGTCCCAGGAAATGAAAATCGCTGTCGAGTTCCAGTAGGGGCTGTTGCCGATGGCGTTGATGATCGCCGCCACCCAACTCGGGCCCTCGCTGCCCGATCCGGGATGGTCGGAGTGCGCCCAGTCGGGAACGATCCACGTCACCTGCGCCAGTTCGCCGTTGGCAATGTCGGTCAGAACGCGGTTCTGCGGCGAGATCACGTTGTCGTGCCAGTCCTGGCCGTAACGGATGTGCCGGATGGCCTGGTAACGCCGAAAGAATGAAGAAGCTGTCGCCGCTGGAGGGTGCGTAGTAGCGCCAGGTCACGCCCTTTTCATCAAGCAGATCGGCGGCGGTGAGGTAGTCGAAGCAGGGAAACACGCCGGGCATCTCTGTCGCCGTTGGCTCCCAGAACTGCAGCCGTCGTATCGGGCGATGCGTCGCAGCCCCACACCGAGCCGGTAGGATTTTCCGCCACATTGGCCGATTGGCCCGCGATCATGTACTGGTGGGCGACAAAACTCGGCCCCGTGTTCGACTGGAACATCCGGTCGCCGATCACGTATTGCCTCGCCAGCGTCCAGTACTCCTCCACATCCTTCTCGGGCACATAGGAGTAGGGCAGCGTGGCCGGGCTCACGCCGCTCTGCGCGAAACCATCCATGTTGCCGTTGTCCCAGTCCTCGGCCCAGCGCAGGTGCGAGTGGTCGAGGTCGCGCGAGTCGCTCAGCGAGACGGGCGTGAGCGCGATCGACTGGCCGCCGTTCATGCCGCTTTGCACCGTATCGGCGCCGGGAAACCCGTTGAAGAGATTGTCGAAGCTGCGGTTCTCCTGCATGATGACCACGATGTGCTGGATGGGAGAGCCGGCGATGGGAGAAACCGTGCTTGCGGGCACGGGCGGCGAAGGAGTGAACGCAAGATTGGCATTGCAGCCAGTGACGGCGGTAACCAGGCACGCGCTGCCCGCTATCAACACGAAGGTAAGCCGCAGGCGCATGGGATAGGCACGCCTCGCGCTCTGCGGCTTCCTGGTGGTTTGCAACATGACTGGGGACCCGTACCTCAAAGTGCTGCAATGGGCAAAGAGTAAGCCCCAAAACTGCGATTTCAAGTGATTTAAATCACAGATTAACACCCTCTTTAGAGACGTTCTGTGCAATTTTGGGCATTTGAAACATTGGCCATTACGGCTGGCGGTTCAACAGGTTACGTCCGATGCGAGCCGAAGGTGACCGGCGGGGGATCGCTGGTCGGCTCGAGGGCCCCCGGGCTGCGCTCGGGCGAAGCTTCGCCGGCTTGGCGGGGATGGATTGCAGCGGTCGAGATGTCTTGCCGATTCGGGCGCACGCCTGCCAAAACACAGGACTCGGGAAACTATCATAACCTGCCGCTTTCGCACAAGACTTGCAATTCCTCGCGCTATACCCCTACTATCCGCATTAGAAACCGGCCTGCAAAGCAGGTGGGTGATCAACGCTGGTTGAACCAACATTCAATGAACAGGGGCTCGACTCGACAATCGGTTTTGTGTGCAGTGTCCGCCAGTCCGGAATGCCTAATGAACCGCGGAGAGCTCCACCGTCTTAGGACGGGTTCACCAGCGCATCGCTCACGGCCCAGTGGGCCGGGTTCTACCTTTCTGCTTGAATGTCCTCGTCAATTGACTGACCTTCTGATTTGCCCCTTGTTGCCTGGGCTGTCTCGGCTAGCTCGCCAACTCCGCTAACTCCGCTGCCATATCCTGTTGTGAAGTGCATCCAGTCCTCTTTCACATCGGCGCCCTTGTCATCCCGTCCTATGGCGCGGTGACCGCGCTGGGCGTGCTGCTGGCGCTCGGACTGGCGCAGCGCACGGCGCGCGTGGCGAGCCGCGACACCAATCTCGACGCGGGCAAGGTGTGGAATCTCTGCATCCTGAGCCTGTTTGCGGCGCTGGCCGCGGCGCGGCTGCTGCTCGTCATCGTGAACTGGAGCGCGCTGCGCCTGCATCCCGCGTGGCTGCTGGGACTGGCGATGGTGCATCATCCACTGCTGGCCGGCACGGGCGCGCTGGCGGGCGCGGCATGCGCTCTCTGGTACGCGCGGCGCAACAAGCTGCCGCTCGGCGCCACGGCCGATGCGCTGGCCTCGCCACTGGCTCTGGGCCTCGCCTTTGAGCAACTGGGCGCGCTGGCTTCGGGATCGGGCTACGGCGTGGAGGCAGCGACCCGGCCTGCACTGGGCTGTGACCTACACGAATCCGCTGGCCGACACTCTGGAGCGGCGCGCCGCTCGGCGTCCCGCTGCATCCCGTGCAGGCTTATGCTGCGCTCGCGTTTCTCACGCTCGCCGTGCTTGTTGCTGGTCTGGCTGCCTGCCGAGCGCCGCAAGGGCGACGTGGCCGGCCTGGGCCTGATGGGCGCGGGCACTAGCCATCTACATCACCGAACTCTGGCGCGATCCCGAGGCCGCGGCTCGCTGCTGCATGGCGCGCTCGACGGGCCGCAGATTGCCGCCGTTCTGCTGGTAATTGCCGGCGCGCTGGTGCTGCGCGAGCGCAAAGCCGCGCCTGTCGCCGAAAATGGCCGCGGCAGCATGAGCGACACGCGCACGATCGACGTGCCGGCGGAAGCGCAGCGGCCAGCGCCTCGATCACTTTCTGGCTACGCAACTCGAAGGCGTGAGCCGCTCGCGCGTGCAAATGCTCATCGACCAGGGCGACGTGCTGGTGGACGGCGCAGTCGCACAAGGCTTCGTTGAAGCTGCGCGGCGGCGAGCGCATCACCGTCACCGGCGAGCCGCATCCCGCGCCGCTCAAGGCTGTGCCGGAGGCGATTCCGCTGGATGTGGTCTACGAAGACGCCGACCTGGCCGTGGTGAACAAGCCCGCCGGAATGATGGTGCACGCGGGATCGGGCGCGAGCGACGACGCGCGCAGCCGCGGGACGCTGGTGAATGCGCTGCTGCATCGCTTCAAGGCGCTTTCTTCGACCGGCGGCGAACTGCGGCCGGGCATTGTGCACCGCCTCGACAAGGAACACCAGCGGACTGATCGTGGTGGCCAAGAACGATCGCGCCCACGCCGCCCTGGGCGCGATGTTTGCCGAGCGGCGCGTGGAGAAGACCTACATTGCGCTGGTGCAAGGCGCGGTGGAGCGCGAGAAAGGCACCATCAGCGCCGCGGTGAGCCGCGACCCGGTGCGGCGCACGCGCATGACCACGCGGCCCAGCGACATTGGCCGCTCCGCGATCTCGCACTACCAGGTGCTGCGGCGCTTGGACACGCGCTTCGGCAAATTCACGCTGGTCAGCGTGCGCATTGAGACGGGACGCACGCACCAGATCCGCGTGCACATGGCGTCGATCGGCCATCCTGTGGTGGGCGACACGCTCTATGGCGGCGCGGCGCAGTTGCGCGACCAGCAGGCTCTGAGCGCAGCACCTTCGCGCGCAGCGCGGCGTAAATCCGAGCCGGAAACCCTTCGCCTGGGCCGCAATTTCCTGCACGCGGCCAAGCTCGAACTCACGCATCCGCTCACCGGCAAGCCGCTCCAGCTGGAAGCGCCGCTGCCTCCGGAATTGAAGGCCTTCCTTGACCGCCTGGAATCCGCACTGAAGGCGAAAACGCGCCCAACATCTGCATTAACCAGAGTGAGAACCCGGCCAGAGCCGACGCTCCCACGGGCAACTGCGGGATTGTTAGAATAGGGATGTGATGACCCAGCAATACTTCACCCCAACGGCAGGCCTCCGCCAGCGGGGCTCACGCATTTTCCTGATCGCGCTCGCGGCACTGTTTCTTGCCGCGGCCTCCGTCGCCAGCCTTTCCGCGCAAAACCCGAGCGGACAACCCGCTCCGGGCGCAGCCCAAACGCCAGCGCAGGCGCAAACGCCGCAAGCGCGCCGAACGCCTCAGGCCGCGCCACCTGCACCCGCGCAGGCGGACCAGATGGCGCGACCGGCCGATGTGGGCACGCCGACCATCCGCACCACCGTGAACGAAGTCAGCCTGATCTTTACCGTGACCGACAAGCACGGGCACTACATTCCCAACCTGAATCAGAGCGACTTTGCGCTTCTCGACGACCAGAAAGCGCCGGCCAGGGTGAACTCGTTCCATCAGCAGATCAATCTGCCGCTGCGCGTGGGCATCCTCATTGACACCAGCAGCTCCATCCGTTCCCGTTTCCAGTTTGAGCAGCAATCGGCCACCGAGTTCCTGCTGCAGGTGCTGCGGGCCAAGAACGACCGCGCCTTCGTCATGGGATTCGATGTGACGCCCACGGTGACCGCGGACTGGACCAACGACCAGGACGCTCTGGAGACGGGCGTCGACAAGCTGCGCCCCGAAGGCGGCACGGCGCTCTTCGATGCCCTTTATGTCGCCTGCCGCGACAAGATGCTGACCGAGCGCGGCCCGGAACCGGTGCGCAAGGCCATCATTTTGGTCTCCGACGGCGAGGACAACCAGAGCCGCGTGTACATGCCGGAAGCCATCAAGGAATGCGAGCGCGCCGAGACCATCATTTACGCCATCAGCACCAACTGGACGCCCAGCCGCGGCGAGGGCGACAAAGTGCTGACGGAGCTCGCCGAACAGACCGGCGGCGAGGTTTTCTTTCCTCCCTCGGTGGAAGAAATGGCGACGAGCTTCAAAGACATCGAGGAGGCGCTGCGCAGCCAGTATGCACTGGTCTACACGCCCGCGGACTTCAAGGCCGACGGCGCATTCCGAACCATTTACTTATATTGCTTCGATCGCAGCTATCAGGTGCGCGCCAAGAAGGGCTACTTTGCGCCGCGCCAGTAAGGCGGACGCGGGCAATAAGCGGCAGCAGATCGAGAGCGGAGCGCGGTGAAAACCGCGCTCTTTCTGTTTCTCCCGAAACCATCCCTCGCCTGATGCCACGCGACTTGTCCCAATTCAGGACGATCTCCCGCTCCTTTGTTCTCGTTCTGAATCACAATTGGATTCGTTGACGGACAAACTCATCCATTTTCACTTCCGCACGATGAAATGAAAGTGGAGGTTCTCCGGAAGGCGAACTGCCTTCCGGCGCGCCTGGGGAAATCTGCGTTGTGCTCGCATGGGAGGGCGATGAATACGCGTGGGCATTGGCGATGCGGTAGGAAGCCTTTACGGAGTGAGGGAATTGCGATGATCCGGCAGGCCATCTCGTGCGATATTTGCGCCGCGGAGAAGCGGCAGACCAACCATTGGTTTGTCGCCTACGAGCAAGGTGGAGAATTGCGCGTAAGCGGATGGACCTCGCGCCACCGGCTGCGGCCGGACTCGAAGCATCTCTGCGGGCAAACCTGTCTGCATAAGCTGGTTGACGAGTTCATGGCCAAATCCATTGCCGTGCGCGCGCAGCGCCGCGGCGAAGCCGTCGAAGCCGAAGCGGAGCCGACGTTGTGACGATACCAGCCTGACTTCTGCAGCGGCCCAGTTGCGGCGGCAGCGGCCGGATCGGCTGCTGGCAGCTGAGGCTGCCGCGGCTCGGCAGAAGTAGAATCGTCGGCGCGCCTGATCACGCCGCCTGCGCCGCTGCCGTGCCGCCTGCCCAAGCCGGCTTATCGTCCTCAGCCGGAGATCGTGACCATGCCGTCGCGGCCGCTGCCATCAAGAGCTTCCACCGCTGCCTGCCGACACGCTGCGCTATGCCTCGCGCCGCTGGCACGCCGAAGCCTGGGAGCGGGAGCGGGAACGCGAACTGCGCGCCATCGAGAATCATCCAGACATTGCGGCGCGCCGCCGCACCAGTGCGTGAGCTGCACCATCGAAGGAAGCCTTTATGTGGTTTGATCTGATTTTGATCCTTCGTCGCCTTGACTCCTCTGACTGCTCACAAGGCCAGCCGCATGCCGAGGCCCGCCGCCGGCAGTAAATTGAGGATCGAAGGCGATGAACTAATTCGACGGCGTCTGCCCTGCGAGCAGCGCCAGCAGTCCTGCTTCGTCGATCACCGGGATCTTGAGCTCGCGCGCCTTGTCGAGCTTGGAGCCTGCCTCTTCGCCGGCCACCACGTAGCTGGTCTTCTTGCTCACTGAGCCCGCGGTCTTGCCGCCGGCAGCTTCGATCTTCTGCTTGGCCTCGTCGCGCGTCAGGGTGGGCAGTGTGCCTGTCAGAACGAAAGTCAGGCCCGCAAGCTGCGCGGTGCGCTGCCTCTTCTCCGCCGTCATATCGACGCCGGCGGCATTCAGGCTTTTGACGAGGGCCTGATTCGCGGCTGTCGCAAAGAACTCCAAAATGGCCTGCGAGATGCGCGGGCCAACCTCATCCACGCGCTCCAATTCCTCGGCAGTTCGCGTTCATGATGCCGTCGATATTTCCGAATTCCTGCGCCAACAGCTCGGCGGTGCGCTCGCCGACAAAGCGGATGCCGAGGCCCATGAGGACGCGCGCCAGTCCCGCTTGTTTGGAATCCTCAATCTCCCTCAGCAGCGTATTGGCAGCTTTGGGGCCAAGCAATGCCTCGGTCCTGGTTTCGTCGAGACCGGTGGCCTTATTCTTGCGGGTTACCTGCTTCTCAAGCGAGAGTAGATCTTTCTCATCGAGTCGGTAGAGATCTGCGACGCTTTTGACCAGCTTCTTTTCCGCGCAACTGTTCGACTACCGCATCGCCCAGTCCCTCGATGTTCATCACCCCGCGGCGGCCGAAATGCAGCAGAGTCTCGCGCAGTTTTGCGGGGCAATCGGCATTGACGCAGCGATAATCTGCTTCGCCTTCTTCGCGAACCACTTTGCTGCCGCACTCAGGGCAAACCGTAGGGAAAGACGAAGCTCACGCTTCCCGCGCGGGTGATCGGCGTCTTCAATCACCTCGACGACTTTGGGAATCACGTCGCCGCCGCGCTCGACCTTTACGCAGTCCCCGATCCTCAGTCCAAGGCCAGAAATAAAATCCGCATTGTGCAACGTGGCGCGGCTCACCGTGGTGCCGCCGATGAAGACCGGCGCGAGTTCCGCCACGGGCGTGAGCTTGCCGGTGCGGCCCACCTGCACGGTAATGTCTTTCACCTGCGTGATGCCCGCTTTGGCCGTGAACTTGTACGCGATGGCCCAGCGCGGCGCGCGGCCGGTGTAGCCCAGGCGTTGCTGCGTGGCGTGTCGCATCGACCTTCAGAACCACGCCATCGATTTCATATCCAAGTGTCGCGCGCTGGCTCTCGGCCTTGTCGATGAACTTCATCATCTCGTCGACCGTGCTCACGAGCCTGCGATGCGGATTCACGCGGAAGCCGAGAGCGCGTGAAGCGTTTCGAGCGTGGCCGTCTGGCCGGCGGCGAAATATTCGCCGTCAACGAGCAGAAAATATGCGAAGAAAACCAGCCGCCGGTTGGCGACGATGGATGGCTCAAGCGTGCGCAGCGTTCCCGCAGCGGAGTTGCGCGGATTGACGAAGGCCGGCAGTCCTTCGCGCTCGCGCTCCTCGTTCAGGCGCTGGAAGGCGGCTTCGGGCATCACCACTTCGCCGCGCACCTCGAGTGCTTGCCCTTGCAGGGAGCGGACCTTTTGGAGTTGGTCCTTGCGTAATGCGGAGCGGCACACTGCGAATGGTGCGGATGTTCGAGGTGACGTCCTCGCCGGTCTGGCCGTCGCCGCGCGTCAGGCCCATGGAGAGCAGAGCGTCGCCGTCCGGGCCGGGCTGGTAAAGCAGCGCCACGCTCAGGCCGTCGAGCTTGAGTTCGGCCGTATATTCGACGGGCAGCGTGCCGGCCAGGTCGTGCACGCGGCGGTCCCAGTCGGCCAGCTCCTCGGCGTTGTATGCGTTGTCGAGCGAGAGCATGGGCCGCGAGTGCTGCGCCTTTTTGAAGCCCTCGGCGGGCTTGCCGCCCACGCGTTGTGTCGGCGAGTCGGGCGTGACGAGCTCGGGATGCGCCGCTTCCAGTTTCTTTAATTCGTTCATCAGCGCGTCGTACTCGGCGTCGCTGATGTCGGGCTTGTCGAGAACGTAGTAGAGATGCTCGTGACGGCGCAGTTCTTCGCGCAGTTTTTCGATCTTGCGCTTGAGGGCCGGCTCGCTCATAGGTATGGATTATAGTAAGCGGAGCTAGTGGAGTTAGCGCGCTTACTCTTCCTTCAGCCCGCGGTCCTCCAGCATCGGCTCGATGCTGGGTTCCCCGCCCAGCCACGCGTCGTACATCTTCTGCAAGTCCTCGGTGTTGCCGCGCGAGAGCACCATCTGGCGGAAACGGTCGCCATTGGCGCGCGTCATGCCGCCGTGATCCAGGAACCACTGGAAGGCGTCGTCGTCGAGCATCTCGCTCCACGAATAGGCGTAGTAGCCGGCGGCGTAGCCATTGGCCCAGATATGCAGAAAGTAGCTGGAACGGTAGCGCGGCGGCACGTAGCTGAGGTCGAGGTGCGTGCGCTGGAGCGCTTCGGTTTCGAACTTGTCGGGATCCTGGAGGGGCGCGCTCGACGGCAGTGCGTGCCACTCGAGATCGAGCTCGGATGCAGCGAGAATCTCTGTCAAATCGTAGGCATTCGTTGAATGCTCTCCGATCTTTCACAATCTTCGCCACAAGTTCTGCCGGCATGGGCTCGCCGGTCTTATAGTGCTTCGCGTAGTGCGCAAATACCTCGGGATAGCTGGCCCAGTGCTCGTTAAACTGCGAGGGAAACTCGACAAAGTCGCGTGGCAACTTGCGCACCCGACAAACTCGGATAATTTGTATCGGCAAACATGCCATGCAGCGCGTGCCCGAACTCGTGAAACATGTGCGTCACTTCGTCGAAAGCTGAGCAATGCAGGGCTGGCCGGGAGCGGGCTTCTCGAATTGGTTACGTTGAATACCACCGGCAACTGGCCCAGCAGCTTCGACTGGCTCACCAGATTGCTCCATCCACGCGCCGCCGCTCTTGTTGTCGCGCTTGAAGTAATCGCAGTACCACAGTGCCAGCGGCTTGCGTCAGCATCGAAAACCTCAAATACGCGCACGTCCGGCTGCTAAACCGGAATGTCCTTGCCGCTCTTTGAAGGTGAGGCCGTAGAGCTCGTGCGCGGCGTAGAAGACACCGTTCTGGAGCACGTTGTTCATCTCGAAGTAGGGCTTGATCTCGGACTGGTCCAGATCGTACTTTGCCTTGCGCACCTGCTCCGCTGTAGTACTCCCAATCCCACGGCTGCACAGCTGAAGCCACCATGTTCGGCATCCATCAAAGCCTGAATTTCCCTGCCCTCTCTTCCGCACTGAGCCACTGAGGCCGGCACCAACGCATCGAGAAACTTGCTTCGCCGCCTCCGGTGTTTTTGCCATCTGGTCAGTCAGATTCCACGCCGCGTAATTTGTGAAAGCCCAGCAGGGCGGCCTTCTCTGCGCGTAACTGGGCCAGCCGCGCAATGGTCGGCGCGCGTGTCGTTGGCGTCGCCGCGTTCGGCACGGTTCCAGGATGTCGCAAATAATGGCCTTCCTCGTGGCGCGATTCGCTCAGAAACGCTAAAATCCGGCTGCTGCGTGGTGTTCTGAAGCGTGAATTCGCCAGCCCGGCTGCTTGCGTGCCGCTGCCTGCATCGGCAGCCACTGCCAGATCTGCGCCTCGCTCAGCCCGGCCAGCGCCGTTTTATCCGTCGTCGTGTAAACGCTGCCCGCCTTGGTCGCCGCCAGCAACTTGATCCATAAAATCATGTTTTCGAGCGTCGACTCTTCTTCGTTGAGCTTTTTCAGCTTGGCCTTGTCGGCGTCGGAGAGGTTGGCGCCGGCCTTCACGAATTGCTGATAGTCGTACTCCACGAGACGCATCGATTCGGGATCGAGATGGAGCGATGCGCGCTGGTCGTAGACCGCTTTAATGCGCGCAAAGAGCTTGGCATTCAGATAGATGGCATCCTGTTCGCGCGGCCAGGCGCGGAGCTTCGTACGCCTGCACCTTCTGCAACGCATCGTTGGTGTTCGCGCCGGTGACGCATTGAACACCAGCGTAACCCGCGTGAGCAACTGGCCGCTGCGCTCCAGACGCGACGATGGTGTTTTCAAAGGTGGGTGGCGCGGGATTGTTGGCGATAGCCTCCAACCTCGTTGATCTGCATCGCCATGCCCGTGTCGATGGCCGGCTGGTAATCGCTGTCCTTGATCTTGTCGAAGGGCGGCGCCTGAAACGGCAGAGTGCTGGGCGCGTAAAAGGGGTTGTCTCGGCCCGAATGCGGCGGTCGGCGCCGGTGTTTGCGCGGAGGCGGACGCTGCTCCCAGGGCAATGCGAAATTCCAGTCGTCAAAATGCTCCTTTTCACCCATTGCATATGAATCTTCATCATGGCGTTATGGGCCCCTCGGAAGGCCTGTTCATTCATCCTCGATTGTAGGCGAATCCAGGCGAAGGCGCTGTCGCGATCGAATCCGCCTCCGCCGCCCTCATGCGCCAGCGCGTGGCTTTGTGCCGTGACAGAGGGCACCCAAGACCCCCTACAATAGCAACATCCGGCCAGCGGCGCTGAAACCCGCGGCTGCGGCTGATTGATTGATAGACGGAATTCAGAAGGAATCGAGAAGCAATGACACAAACCGCAGCTGCACCTGAAGCTCGCACGCAAGCCGAAAATCTGGATCTGCTGGCCGACGTGGCCGTGAATGTAGGGCTGGGCCTCAAACATGGCCAGGAGCTGGTGATGACTGCATCGCTCGATTCCGTGGCCCTGGCGCGCCGCATTACCGAGCACGCATATCGCGCCGGGCGCTTCGCTCGTGACCACGCTTTTGAATGACGAAGAGTCCGCCCTGTTGCGCTACCGGTACGCGCCCGATGCCAGCTTCGATCACGCGGCCAAGTGGCTCTATGACGGCATGGCGGCTGCGTTCAAGAGCGGCGCGGCGCGTCTTGGCCATCGCCGGCGCCAATCCCGCACTGCTTTCGAACGAAGATCCCGACAAAGTGGGGCGCGCCAATCGCGCCGTTTCGCAAGCCTACCGTCCCGCGCTCGAGCTCATCACGCGCCACGAGATCAACTGGACCATCGTTGCCAGCGCCACGCCGGCCTGGGCTGCGGCCGTGTTTCCCAACGACAGTCCGGACGAAGCTCTGCGCAAGCTGTGGGATGCCATCTTCGCCACGACGCGCATCAACACCGCGGACCCCGTAAGCGCATGGAGGGCGCACGACGCCGAATTGCAAAAGCGCGCGGCCTTGATGAATGCGAAGCGCTATTATGCCCTGCAGTACCGCGGACCCGGCACCGATTTCCGCCTTGGCCTTGCCGACGATCATCAGTGGCTGGGCGGCGGCACGACGGCGGGCAATGGCCTCTATTGCATCGCCAACATGCCCACGGAGGAGATCTTCAGCGCGCCGCATAAAGACCGCGCCGACGGCACCGTGACCGCGACCAAGCCGCTCTCGCACCAGGGCACGATGATTGAAGGCATCCAGGTACGCTTTGAAAAAGGGCGCATTGTGGAGGCTCACGCCACGCGCGGCGAGGAAGTGCTGCAGAAGCTGATCGACACCGACGAGGGCGCGCGGCGGCTGGGCGAAGTGGCACTGGTTCCTCACTCCTCGCCCATCGCGCAAAGCGGACTGGTCTTCCTGAACACGCTTTTTGACGAGAACGCGGCCTCGCATATCGCGCTCGGCCAGTCGTATTCGTCGTGCCTGCGCGACGGAGACAAGCTATCGGCCGAACAACTCGCCGCCAAGGGCGCCAACGACAGCCTGATCCACGTGGATTGGATGATCGGGTCTGCGCGAACTCGATATCGACGGCATCACCGCATCCGGCGTCGCAGAGCCGCTGATGCGCGGGGGCGAGTGGGCAACAACAGTCTGATTTCTGAGATCTGACCTCTGAGATCGGATCGCGAGACGCATGGAACCTGTCACGCATTTCCTTACCGGCGCCTGCATCGGCCGCGCCGGATTCAATCGCAAGACGGCGTATGCCACGCTGGCCGCGGTGCTGGCCGCAGAGGCCGCCGATCTGGACGTGGTCTGGGGCTTCGCGGGCCCGGTGGAGGGCCTGAAGCACCATCGCGGCATCACGCATACCTTCTGGGCGGTTCCCGTGGTGGCAGGCGTGGTGGTGGGCGCGGTGTGGCTGCTCGATCGCTGGCTTAAGGCGCGGCGGCGAAAAGTTGAGAAGAACGACCAGCCGGCCAGTTCACAGCCGATTCACTGGGGCTGGCTCTATCTCACGGCGTGCGTTGCGGCGCTCAGCCACTTGCTGCTCGACTGGACCAACAATTACGGCGTGCGGCCGTTCTTCCCTTTCAATCCGCACTGGTATGCGGGCAGCTTCATGTTCATTGCCGAGCCGGTGGTGTGGGCGCTGCTTTTCCTGGCGCTGTTCATGCCGTGGGTGCTGGGGCTTGCCGATCGCGAGATCGGGGCGCGGAAAACAGCGGTTTCGCGGCCGTGGCTGGGCGATCTTTGCGCTCATCGGAATGCTGGTGCTGGGCTGCTGGCGCTGGGCCGAGCACGCCCAGGCGCTGGCGATGGTCAGCAGCACGCCAATCTCCGCCGAGCCGGCCCTGCGCATGGCGGCCGAGCCGTATCCGGTGAATCCCTTCCGCTGGCACGCGATCGTCGAAACGCCGAATCTCTACCAGACCGCGGAGATCAACACGCGCACCGGCTCCATCGACAGCGATCCCCTCAGCGATGTGATTGTACAAGCCAACCGACACCGCTGCCGTCGAGGCCGCCAAGCGAACGCCGCTGGGACGCGTCTATCTCGATTGGGGAACGTGGGCCGTGGTGCGCGAAGTGGGACCGGAACCATTCCGGCCCGGCGCCGGGACATGGAACCTCCGAATCTTCTGCCAGGCCGCGTGTGGACCACGGTCGAATTTAGCGACCTGCGCTTCGATTATCCGTTTCTGGCCACGGGAGGCGCGATTCCCGGAACCGCGGGCCATGCCCCGCTCACCGGCTGGGTCTACATTGTGGACAGGCACGAGGACGCAGGCGAAGTGATGAATGGGCGGGAACAGCGGTAGCAGGCTGCTGAAAAAGGCTCTTCGCGAAGGAGAAACCGCGCAGGGGCTAAAGCCCTTGCTCATTTTGCTGGCCTTGCGGCACGACTAAAGTCGTGCCCTGACACTTCTTGCGACCTTTGAAGAATTTTTCCGCAGCCTGCTATCGCCTACCCCCTGTCACCATTCCAGAAACCACAGAAACCATCGACAATTTGCCACGGCGGAAAAATTTGTTGCTCTGGTGGAAGGGTTGCAGTTGACCATACGGCGCGCGCACCGCAGAATGGAAGAAGTCCTTTGTTTGAGTCAGTCAGGTTGGATGGGCCCGGAATCTCCGGCAGACCCCGCATCATGAGGTGGACATGGCCGCTTATCTGCTCTTGTTGGTTGCCGTTTTATCGCGCGTAATTCCTCACGCTCCGTGGTGGAGCTTTACGGCAGTCACGGGTAGCCTGCTTTACTTTGGCGCCAAGCGTCCGTGGCGGGAGATGCTCGCGCCCCTGGCGGCTCTGATCGCGACCGATTGCTACTTAACGCTTTTCCGGTATTCCGGCTATTCAATGCACTGGGGTTTTTCGGCCTTCTCCTGGGGCTGGTACCTGGCCGCGATGGTCCTGGGCTCGATTCTGCTGCGCAAGCGCGTGACATTGACGCGCGGGGTCGCGGGCGCTTTGCTGGGACCGACCTCGTTCTTTCTTGTCTCCAACTTCGGTGCGTGGTTCTCAAACCCCTTCAACACGTATCCGCACACGCTCGCCGGACTGGAAACCTGCTATTTGGCTGGCGTGCCGTTCTATTGCAACGACCTGGTCGCGACTTCGCTCGTGCTGGCTGTGATGCTGGGCGTTCCCGCGCTGGTGCGGCGGACGCACGGAGCGCACGCGCAAGAGGCGCTGGCGGGAAAATAGTATCGTCGCACCTGGAGTTCGCCCGGGAAAGATGATTGAATCGCCGCTGGGCTGGCCGTGCCGCTAGTCCTCACCGTGCCGGCAGATTCGTGACAATGCGTGCCGTCGATCCAAACCGGCGATACGCGGTAAACGCCACATCGTTGACGCGGATTTCGCGCAGGACTCGCTTTTGATCCACCCAAGTCGAGCGCAGAGTCATAGCGCTGTGCAGCGGGCAAATCAGCCTCTTCCCTTCAACTTCGACCTCGCCGTAGCTCACCAGAAAGCCGCTTTAGAGCCGGATCGAAGTCGTCGATCTCCGCTTCGATCGTCAACCGAAGCACATCGCCCGTCGACGGATCGATGGAGATCGACCCGCTGTAGGCCGGTTTCCCGTGGTACGACACAAGCTCCCTTTTGACCTCGTCCCTGCGCAGCAGTAGTCGACCTGATAATGCGAATCCTGCTTCGGAACCTCATAGCGAAAGACCGCAACCATCCCTGTCGAAGCCTGCTCCCAATGACTCCATGCGATGGTTCCGTGGGCCGAGTCACCCAAGACAATCGTCAAAGCCGGCCCATACTCTCCTGCCGAGCTCATGCCGGGAAGCGACGCCTTTCGCGCGTCACCGGTGCTCTGCGCCGCAGGAACTTCTTGAGAGAGCTCCATGCCGTTGCGGTAAGCGACCTCTTGCACAAGAGCCCCTATGGGGTGCATTCCGCTTTGAGCCGGTCTGCCTGCAATCTCGATGGGGCGGTCTTCGAAACTGTGCGTCGTGCGTGTCGCCAGAAAATCCGGCAGACGCCTCAACGTGACCGCTGCAAAATTCTGAGCGGCGCGAATGATTTCCTTTTGGGCAGCGGCATCCGGCGGCTCTTTGGCCGGACTGTCCGCAGCGGGCGGCTCAAGGAATGCCGAAAGATCGGCGAGGAGGTTCAGCTCTGTCGTGGTCTCTTCGCCCAGTTTCAGTTCCGACTTCAGGCGGTTGAGCTTGAACTCCGTTAACTGCTCGCTTAATTCGGCCCCGGCCAGCTTTTGCGCCAGGTCGCTGTCGCTCACATGCTCCGCTTGCTGATCTTCGAGAAACTGCTGCAACTGCTGGACTGTCACGCGCACCGGCTCGTCGTGCGTGGCCCGCTCGAGCAAAGCAGGCGTTGACTATCAAAACCAGCAGGATCGCGCTTCGTCGCATTCTTCCATTCCAGACTGCACCCCTGCACCTTCCGTTAGCCGTCCAGCAGATTCCCCGACCGCCTTTTGCGCATCCACCACCATACGCCTCCGAGCACGGCGAGCGCGCCGACAATTAGCATCGCGACCAGGGCGTGGCGCGCCACCAGATCGACAGCGCCAGGGCCGAGCTTGAGCACCAACAGGGAGAGCGTCAGCCAGCGCACCATTCTTCCCGTGAACACCGCCAGCAGGAAATTGGGCACGCGCATCTCAAATACGCCGGAGGCGAAGATGAACAACTTCCACGGCGCAGGCGGCGGCATCATGGAGGGGATCGTGACGGCCAGGAACTCCTGGCGCTGGAAGCGGTCGCGCAGCTTTTCGAATTTTGCGCGGTCCACGCGCTTGAGCAGGAACAGCTCGCCTCCGGCGCGGCCCAACCCGTAGGGCAGCAACCCGCCGATGGCCGAACCCGCGGCCGCCATCAGGCAATAGAGCCAGAAGTGGGGCTTGTCATTCCATACGTAGAGGGCAAGGATGGCGTCCATGGGGACGGGAATGCTCGAAGAATCGAGCACCGCAACCGCGCCCACGCCCCAAATTCCCCATTTCAACAGCGCCGGCAGAATCACCAGCTTCCATTCCGCCAAAACGTGCGCAAAAAACCGCTTCAAACGCTGTCCCCTTCCGGCCCATCCTGCGTCAATTCAACAAGAACCATTGTACGGGGCGCGCCTTACTTGAACGCACAAGGCTTTGCCCAAAATGAGAGAATAGAGAGAAAGGACTTGAGAACGGAGCCAGCAAGAGAGAACGTGTGTTTTGAACGGCTCCATCGCACTGAATGCCCACCAGCGAAGCGCCAGCCGAAGTAAACGAGCCCAAGGAACCCGCCGCGCCAGACGCGCTAACGGACAGCTCTGCGCAGGAAACCTCTATCACCGGCTCGATCCTGGGCCTGGACACTTTCTCCGCGCGCGACCTTGAACCGCGCAAAGAAGCCGCGCCAGCTGGAACCGCGTGAAGAAGATGCAGCCGTCGCCCAAAGCGCGCGGCTCGCGCTGGCTGGACTACGACACCCACGAACTGCTGGAGATGATCAGCGAGCTCGAAGACGAGCGGCGCTGGGCGCGGCTGCGCGAAGGCGTTCTGTGGGCCGTGCTGGTGCACATTGTTCTGCTCTTTTGCCTCTATTTGATTCCCAAGTACATCCTCAAGACGCCGATAGTCGATGACTTTGACCGTATCAAGCAGCACGAGGACCAGATCGCTCTCGATCAGATGCCCGACGCGGTGCGCCAACTGCAGAAGCCGAAGGTTGCTCCCAAGCTGCCGCCAACAAGCCGCTCATCGACAAGCAGACGATGGAGGAGATGAAGCAGCAGGCACAGCAGGCGCCGCCTCCGCCCACGCCGCCGCAGCAGCAGGCGCCGGAGCAGCCCAAGCCGCAGCCCACGCAGCCGGTGCCGACCAATCCGCAGTCGCAGGCGCCCGAAGCGCCGCACCCGCAGGCCGTCCCCGCCAAGCCCAACTTCGCCATGGGCCCGCAGAATCCAGCCGACCAGCTTCGCCAGGATATGCAAAACGCCATGCACGGCCAGGGGCAGCAGAGCTACGGCAATCCGGGAGCGGGCGGGCTGTCGAGGCACCCCGGCGCCGGCACCGGCGGATGGAGGTTCTTTCCGACACGCAGGGCGTCGATTTCAGCTCCTGGATTGCTCGCTGGCACTACATTACGCAACGCACCTGGGATCCGCTGATTCCCGACGAAGTGAACCCGCCCATCCTCAAGTCGGGCGTGGTCGCCGTCCACTTCAAAGTGCTGCCCAACGGCCAGGTCACCGACATGCAGCTGGATGGCCGCTCCGGCGACACGGGGCTCGATCGCGCGGCCTGGGGTGCGATTACCGGATCGAGTTATCCGCCGCTGCCGCGGGAGTTCCACGGCCCCTATCTCGAGTTGCGCGCCTACTTCCTCTACAACGATGCAGCCGCAGTAGGAGCGGACTGTCTCAGACCGCGTCAATCGAGCTCGCGTCTACGCTCAATTCGTCCGCATCGTGCGACTTCGAGCTCGCGCGCTGCGGGCCGTCTGGATGCGATGCGGCTTCGCTGATCCAGGTAAATGCCGTCCTGCTCCAGCAGCGCCTCGTAGACCGGCGTGTGCCGCCAGTGGCGCGCCAGCGCAAAGGCGCTCATGTTGGCGATCATCAGGGGCAGCACCAGTCCGTAGCCGCCGGTCATCTCAAAGATGATGAGGATCGAGGTCATGGGCGCGCGCACAATCCCGGCAAAGACCGCGCCCATGCCGACCACGGCGAAGGCGCCGATGGAATCGGCCGGGTGGTGGAAGACCGTCACGTCGAGGTAGCCGACCGCGCCGCCCAGCATGCCGCCCATGAACAGCGCCGGCGCAAAGATGCCGCCGGAGCCGCCGCTCGAGTACGAAGTGACCGTGGCGGCCAGCTTGAGCACGCACAAAACCGCCATGGCCGTCACCGGAAGTCCGCCAAGAAGCGCCAGAGTGAGCGTGGGATACGGATCGCCGGCGATGCCGTTCAAGTGAAAGAACAGCAGCGCGACCACGGCAAGGCTTCCCGTGGCCGCGCCGCCGATGGCGGGATGAACCCACGGGGGAACGCTCGAGAGCTCTCTGAAACCATTTGCGCAGCCACAGCAGCGAATCGGTGAACGCCACCGAGACGATGGCCGCCAGCAGGCCGAGCAGCGCATACCAGATCAGCGACGAGCTATTGGCCAGCGTGTAACTCTGCAGCCGCGGCACGATGAACATGGGATTGGAGCCGAGAATACTGTGCTCCACCACGGCCGCCAGCGCCGCGGCCACAATCACGCCCGAAAGCATGGTCTGGTCGAGACTGCCGATCAGCTCCTCCAGCGTGAAGGTGACGGCGGCGATGGGCGCGTTGAAGGCTGCGGCAATGCCGGCCGCCATGCCCACCGAGGCCATGCGCTTCTGGTTCATCGGGCTCAGCCGCGCCATGCGCGCAAGAAAGCTGCTCACCCCGGCGCAGATCTGCACCGTCGGACCTTCAACGCCCAGCGACGCTCCGCTGCCCAGTTGCAGCGCGCAGAGCACGAACTTCCCGACCGTCTCCTTCATGGTGATGGCGCCGGCGCGGAAGGCGTAGGCGACCTTCACCTGGGGAATGCCGCTGCCCGCCGCTGCGGGAACCCAGTAGGTAAGCCCCAGGCCGGCCACAAGCCCGCCGACCGCGGGCGTCAGAATCGTCCACCAGATCCAGCGTGCCCCGGAGCCGCGGCGGCGCGATCGATCAGGAGTGCGTACAAGGCGCGCCACGCTCACGTGGAAGGCAACCGCGGCCAGGCCGCACAGGCCGCCGGCCACGATCGTGATCGCCAGCAGCCGCTGCCGCTCGTTGGGCATGCGCCGCACCAGCCACGCGACAAAGCGCGTATACCAGACCCTGAATGCCAACCCAGTATTTCAATATCGGGAATCCTTCAGCTGAGAAGAAGCGTGCACTTCAAGTATAGGAGCAGCGTGAGGGCAGATCCCGCGGTAGCGAAACTGCCTCGATCCGGTCCATCAAGGTTTCGGCTCCGACTCCTGCATGAACTCGATCAAGTACTTCTTCCACACCGCGGCCACGGTGTGCGTGCCGTGGCCGCGCGTCGCGTCGGAGATGGGGATCAGGATGAAGCGCGCGTGGGGCATGCTGCTTCACCATTTTTTCCGCGATGCCCAGTTCGGGCGGATTGATGTAGTCGTCGGCGGAGTTGATCCACAGCACCGGCGCCGTGATGTGATCCAGATGCGGGCTGGGATCGTAGTTGCGGCTGGCGTCGAGCTGGTAGATCATGTCGTTCGCGTCGGTGCGTGGCCATGGTGCGCGCCAGGATACCGGTCGACATACTGCTCGGCGGCCTGTCGGGTCGGCGCCAGCTTTTGCATCTGCAGCGGGCTGGAGCCCATGATGAAGATCATCTCGTTGGCCGTGCGCAGCCCTTGGACCGGCTCGGTCTTGTACTCGCCGTCCATCCACGCCGGGTCCTGCTTGATGGCCTGCAATCGCCATGTAGCGCATCATGCGGTTGCGGCCGGCGATCTGCACCGGCAGGCACGCCAGCGGCATCAGCGCGTCAGCAAAATCGGGATACGTTTCGCCCCACACAAAGGTCTGCATGCAGCCCATGGACGTGCCCAGGATCAGCCGCAGATGGTCGACCTTCATGGCGTCGAGCATCATGCGCTGGCTGCGCACCATGTCGTCGTAGTCGTAGGCCGGAAAGTGCGCGTGCAGGCCGTCCGAGGGCTTCGAACTTTGGCCGTGGCCGATGTCGTCGGGCAGGATGAGGAAGTACTTCGTGATGTCGAGCGGCGCGCCCGGCCCGAAGAGCACGTTCGAAAACAGCGGGATTCAGCAGCGAGTGCGCGTTGCCGCCGGTGCCGTGCAGCAGCAGCACCGCATTGTCCACGTGGCCGGCGGCGTTGCGGTGCGGCGTGCCCAGCGTCAAGTAATGCAGACGCAGTTGGGGCAGCGTTTCGCCCGTGCCAAAGCGAAAATTGTCGAGTACCACCGTCCCGTCGGCGGCCGGCCACGCCGGAGATGCCGAAGCCGTCTGCGTCCCCGCGGGCGCCTTCACATCGGGCATGGTCATCGTTTGCGAGCCAGCCATAACCGGCAACAGCAGAAGAAAAACGCCGAGTGCAAGTTGGGGAATGCGCGAGCGCATGAGCTGCTCCTGAAAAATCAGATCTGAACGTACCGCCTGTCGGGTGAGGGCCTTCCCCGCGCGTCCTACCTCTTGCTTGAAATGCTGATGTGCGAAACGCAGCTTTGGGGCTGTTCAGAATGCAAAGCTCGCCTCACATATCATCCGGCTTCTTGATTGAAAGCAGATCGAACGGAACCAGAAACATGCTGGCGACCTGCTCTGGATCGAAACCCGCTGCAATTAAACTTCGCACCATGGCCATCTGCTGCGCTTTGTACTCTTCGCTCGGCACGAACGATTCGGTAACAAAGTCTTCCTTCGCGCCCATGCCGCGCAGAAAGGGGACCACCTTTTTTCGAGCCATGGCGGGACCTCCTTCTCAATTTATATAACCTCCGATGCTAAAGGAACCCCCGCCGCCGTTTCCCTGGGCGGCAATTCCGGGTTAAAATGCAGGTGTCTGTCATGTTCAGCCGTTCCGCAACCCGAATCTCCTCAACGCCTCTGCTCCGGCGTTTTCGCCGCGGCCGTCCTGACCGTGGACGCTAGCGCTTCCCGCTGAGTAATCTGGTTTCTGCAGGTTTTTGCCCGCGCGATTGCCTACGCCCGTCCAAGTCTCCAGGCGCGCGCCGGCCAACCCAGTGCGCGAATATCACTAACTCCGCTAGCCTCGCTAACGCCGCTAGCTCCGCTGAGAGGATCTACCGATGAACAGCTTCTCGAGCAAGGCCGTGCTCACCTCCGGCAACCGCTCCTACACCTACTACCGCCTGCCGGCGCTCGCTGCCCGCGGCTTCAATCTCGCGCGCCTGCCCTTCAGCCTGAAAATTCTGCTGGAAAACCTGCTGCGCCGCGAAGACGGCAAAAACGTGACGGCTGCCGACATCGAATTCCTGGCCAACTGGGACGCGAAGGCCGAACCCAGCCGCGAAATTGCCTACATGCCCGCGCGCGTGCTCATGCAAGACTTCACCGGCGTGCCCGCGGTCGTCGACCTGGCCGCCATGCGCGACGCCATCAAGACTCTGGGCGGCGATCCCGAGCGCGTGAATCCCCTGGCGCCCGCCGAACTCGTCATCGACCACTCCGTGCAAGTGGACGAATACGGCACGCAAATGGCCTACGAGGCCAATTCCCTGCTCGAGTTCCAGCGCAACCGCGAGCGCTACGCGTTTTTGAAGTGGGGGCAATCGGCGTTTCGAAACTTCTCTGCCGTGCCGCCCGGCATGGGCATCTGCCACCAGGTGAATCTCGAATATCTGGCACGCGTGGTCTTTACCGCGCAGATCGAAAGCAAAATCGGCGGCGAAACCGTAGCCTATCCTGACACGCTGGTCGGCACCGACTCGCACACCACCATGATCAACGGGCTCGGCGTGCTGGGCTGGGGCGTGGGCGGCATCGAAGCCGAGGCGGCCATGCTCGGACAGCCCGTTTCCATGCTGATCCCGCAGGTGGTCGGCTTCAAACTCACCGGCAAACTGCGCGAAGGCGCCACGGCCACCGATCTGGTGCTCACCGTGACGCAGGCGCTGCGCAAGCTGGGAGTGGTGAGCAAGTTTGTTGAATTTTATGGGGACGGCATAACGCAGTTGCCGCTCGCCGATCGCGCCACCATCGGCAACATGGCGCCGGAGTACGGCGCAACCTGCGGCATCTTCCCCGTCGACGCCGAGACCCTCCGCTACCTGCGCCTCACCGGTCGCAGCGAAGAGCAAATCAATCTGGTCGAGGCCTATTACAAGGAGCAGGGCCTCTTCCACACCGCCGGCACGCCCGAGGCCGAGTACACGCAGACGCTCTCGCTCGACCTTGGCGACGTGGAGCCTAGTGTCGCCGGACCCAAGCGCCCGCAGGATCGCGTGCTGCTTAAGGACGCAGCTTCGAGCTTTGCGCAGCAACTGCCCACGCTGCTTGCGCCCACAGCCAAGCCGCTGGGCTCGCGCACGGCCACTGCGTGGCAGCGCCAGGCAGTCACTCGATTCGGCGGTCGCGGAAAATGCGCCCGTGCATGTACAACCACGGTGAAAGAGCGCTTCGGCGTCGATCCCGATCCTTATCTCGATCACGGCTCGGTCGTCATCGCCGCGATCACCAGTTGCACCAACACGTCGAATCCGTCCGTCATGATCGCCGCGGGACTGTTGGCGAAGAAGGCCGTGGAAAAAGGCCTCACCGTTCCGCCGTGGGTGAAGACTTCGCTCGCGCCCGGTTCGCGCGTGGTTACCGACTACTATCAAAAGGCCGGCCTGCTGCCCTATCTTGAAAAGCTGCGCTTCAACGTGGTGGGCTACGGCTGCACCACCTGCATCGGCAACAGCGGGCCGCTGCCCTCTGACGTTTCCAAATCCATTGAAGATCACGGCCTGGTTGCGGTCAGCGTGCTCAGCGGCAATCGCAACTTTGAAGGCCGCGTGAATGTGGACGTACGCGCGAATTATTTGATGAGCCCGCCGCTGGTCGTCGCGTACGCACTCGCCGGCAAGATCGGCCACAACTTCGACGCGACTGCGTTGGGCAACGACAAAGACGGCAAGCCCGTTTATCTACGCGACATCTGGCCCACGCAAGCGGAAGTGGCCGTTGCGATCGAGAAAGCCGTCACCAGCGAAGGCTACCGCAGGGAGTACGCCACAGTTTCACAGGGCGACGCCAGTTGGCAGGGCTTGACCTTTCCTACCGGCGACGTCTACCAGTGGGAGAAAGATTCAACCTACATCCGCAAAGCGCCGTATTTCGACGGCATGACCGCCAAGCCCGCGCCCATTGAAAACATTGCGGGCGCGCGCGTGCTCGCGGTGCTGGGCGACTCCGTGACCACCGACCACATTTCGCCCGCCGGATCGATCAAGGCCAACGGACCGGCCGGAAAATATCTCGCCGAGCACGGCGTGAAACCGGCAGACTTCAACAGCTACGGCTCGCGCCGCGGCAATCACGAGGTGATGGTGCGCGGCACCTTTGCCAATGTGCGCCTGCGCAACAAGCTCGCGCCCGGGACCGAGGGCGGCGTCACGCGCCTGCTGCCCGAAGGCGAGCCGATGTCGATCTTCGACGCCAGCGTGAAGTACGCCGAACGCGGCATTCCGCTGATCATTCTGGCCGGCAAAGAATATGGCTCCGGCTCCTCGCGCGACTGGGCCGCGAAGGGACCGAAGCTCCTCGGCGTGCGCGCCGCCATCGCGGAAAGCTTCGAGCGCATCCACCGCTCGAATCTCGTGGGGATGGGCATTCTGCCGCTGCAGTTCGCGCCCGGTGAAAACGTGGAGTCGCTCGGTCTTACCGGCGAAGAGGTCTACGACTTCCCCGGCCTCACCGCGCTTCTGAAGGACCGCCTTGCGAACGGCCGCACGCTGCGCGCCAAAGCCACTGCGGGCGACGGCAAGGTGAAGGAATTCGACACGGTGGTACGCATCGACACACCGCAGGAGATCGAATACTACGAGCACGGCGGCATTTTGCAGTACGTGTTGCGGCAGTTGGCCGCGAAGTAGAGTTGACTGAATTGCCGCATCCATTCGACTTCGGTTGCCGCATCGCACTTCGGTGACCGAAGTCGAATGGCCCCACGTTCCCCTTGTCGCGGCTCCCTTGTCAGCGAGATACTATGAACGCGAAAACTCAGCCGAGCATTTAGCCATGCCCATCATCCGAAATTGCCCGTCCTGCGGAAAGCCAAATCGAATTCCGGCGAAACACCTCGCTGATACCGGGCGCTGCGGCGCCTGCAAAACGCCCCTGCCCGCCATCGCCGATCCACTCGCGGTGAATCCCGAGGAGTTCGACGAAATTATCCGCGAAAGCAAGGTGCCCGTCCTGGTGGATTTCTGGGCATCGTGGTGCGGCCCCTGCCGCATGGCGGCGCCGCATGTTGCGCAAGTCGCGCGTGACCTCGCGGGCCGAGCTGTTGTGCTCAAGGTCGATACCGAGCGATTCCCCGAGCTTTCCGCACGCTATAACGTACGTGGCATTCCGAACTTTGCTGTCTTCGCTGGTGGCAACCTCAAATTCCAGCAGGCGGGCCTGGTGGATGCCGATACGATGAAAAGCTGGCTCGCTAAAGCAGCTTGACCGGCACTCAAATCACCGATCGCTGCCTTTACGAGCCCGTCTTCCGCTCGTCTCCCAGCACTTCATCGAGCAGCACGCGCAGGTTGGCAGCGCGCGCATGGCCTGCGCGGGGATCGGCCGCAGTGGCCTGCGACAATTCATCGGCGAGATTCAACGCGGCCAGCACGGCCACGCGCAACGAATCCGCAGTCTTTCCTTGCGCGGCCACGGCGCGCATCTTGGAGTCAACATAAGCAGCCAGCTCGCGAATGTGCTGCGTATCCTGTCCCGACAAATGATAGAGCTGATCGTAGATCTCCACTGTCACGTATTCGCTCGGTTTGCTGCGCGGTTCTTCGGCCATCTCTGCCTCACAGTTCCAGAGTATCGAGCTGCTTGAGCAGCCGTTCCACGCGTTGCCGCACCTGTTCGCGCTCCGCGCGCAACGCGGTCAATTCGCTTTGCAGTTGATCTACAATCGGTGATTGCGCCTGCACCTGCGCTTCGGCCTCCGTCAGACGAGCTTCCAGTTCCGCACTGCGCGCCTCGGCCCCTGCGCGCGCCTGCCGCTCCCGCTTCACCAGATCCACGGCGCGACGGATGCGCTCTTCGAGTGCCGCAAAATCGTCGGCGCTCACGGCCAAAGCCGCCGGTTCCACATGCGCGCTCTCTGGCTGCCCGTCGCCTGCCGTTTCCACGGCACCATCCGATTCCCAGAAAGTCTCTGACATGGTTTCAACCTCCGCCAATCGGGCCACGTTTCGGTTTGAGTATAGCGCCGATCCCGCTTGATGTTTTGCTCAGACCCGCAGCCGCGCCCCTGCCTTGCCAACCGCTTCCACCACCTGCGCCTGGAACTTCTGCAGTTCCTCTTCGCGCAGGGTGCGATCCGGGGCCTGAAAAGTGGCGCCCAGCAAAAGCGCATACTCCCGTGCGCCGAGCCGCGCGTCGTGGAACACCTCGCGCACGCGCCACTCCACCAACTCGGGGATCTGCAATCCGGCCATGGCGCGGTCGATCGTTTCCCAGTCGATGCTCTCATCCAAAACCAGGGAAAAATCGCGGCGCACCGGCTGATAACGCGAGATCTCGCGCGCAACGGGTCGGCGCAGCGCCAACTTGTAGAGCCGGTCGAGATAGATCTCGCCCACCAGCACCGCGTCCTTAATTTTTCGCGCCGCTGCTTCGCGCGGATGCAGCTGGCCGAACCAGCCAACCGTCACGCCGTCCGCCACAACGCGCGCCGAACGATAGGGATGCAGCCACTCCGGCGTGAGGCCGGCGTCGGCGGAAAAGCGATCGAAATACATGCCGCGCATCTCAAACCGCGACACCAGCTGCTCCACCACGCCCTTCACATCGATAAAAATCAAAAGCGCGACCGGCACGCAACGCACTTTCCGCCGGCAACGCGCCCACAGCGCCAAAGGCCAGCGCCGGGCGCTCGTCCACCTTGTCGGTGGTACCGCTGAAGACCGTGCCCAGCTCGAACAGCCGCACATCGCTGACGTCGCGATTCAGGTTGCCCGCAATCATGGTCAACATGCCGGGCACAAGCGACGGGCGCAGCACGCCGGCCTCTTCGCTGAGCGGATTGCCGAGCGGCACCACGAGCGCCGGCTGCGGTGCGGTCAGCGCACCCTCCGCCGCGGAGCAGAAGCTGCTGGAGATGGCTTCGTGAAAACCGGCAGCCAGCAACGTGCCGCGGACGCTTGCTTCTTTTTCGGCCCATGGCAGCGCCCGCACGCCTTCGCCAAATCGAGGGCAGCGTGTTGGCGAAGCGGTTGTAGCCGTAAACGCGCGCGACCTCTTCGATGAGGTCGATCTCGCGCTCCAGATCGAGCCGCCAGCTGGGCAACGTCACCTGCCACGCAGCTGCCGCTTCCCGGCTTCGCGCTTCAGTCCGCATCCCAGCGCCGTCAGCACGTTTTCAACCGTCGCAGCGGTGATTCCCTCCGCATCGATCGTCGTGCCCAGGATGCGCTGCACTTCACTTAACGCGAGTGCAATCGGCTTGCGACGCGCGGTGCGCGCTTCTGCATCGCGGGGACGCGCACATCCACCAGCTCGCCCTCGATCGATCCGCCGTTTGCAAGCAGGATCGCGCTCACCATGCGCCGACGCAACCGGCGCCGCATTAAAGTCCGCGCCGCGCTCGAAGCGATGGCTGGCGTCGGTGTGCAGGCCGTGACGCCGCGCGGTCTGCCGCACCACCATGGGATCGAACCACGCCGCTTCGACGAGCACATTCTTCGTCTCGGGCGTGATCATGGTGTCCCAGCCGCCCATCACGCCGGCCAGGCCCAGCGCCTTCTTGTGATCGGCGATGATCAGATCGTCGGCATCGAGCACGCGCTCCACGCCATCGAGCGTCTTGAGCCGCTCGCCCTTGCGCGCGCGGCGCACGATGATGCCGCCCTCGAGCTTGTCGAGATCGAAGGCATGCGTGGGCTGGCCCATCG
Organism: uncultured Acidobacteriota bacterium; assembly: GCA_963713675.1. Taxonomy (GTDB): domain Bacteria; phylum Acidobacteriota; class Terriglobia; order Terriglobales; family Acidobacteriaceae; genus Telmatobacter. The sequence goes on along the minus strand of CAVQMV010000029.1, from coordinate 124,546 downwards.
CCAGCCAGGCAAAGTTCGTGGCGTCGACGGCGTTGGAGATTTTCTTCTGCTCGAGAAGCGCGAAGTATGTGGCCACTTCAGCGCCCGCGAACCAGTCGCGCGATTCGCCGATGGTGATGTCGCGCAAAACACGCGCCGTGAAGCGGCCGCAGGCGTCTTCCGCCTCGATCATCACGGAAAACGGCTGGCCAGCCGGGCGAGGTTTTGGAAGCGGGAACGCCAACTCGGGCAGTGTGAGCCCATAGATCGCCGCCGCCTCGCGCGCGATGCCGTAGTGGTTCATCGCGTCCACGCGGTTGGTGGTGATGTCCATTTCGTAGAGCGAGCCGTTGTCGGCGCCGAGATCGTAGATTCCTTCGACGGCGATGCCGCGCAGAGTCAGGTCCTCGGCGAGCTGCGCGTCGTCGACGGAAAGCCCGGGCAAGTAGCTGCGAAGCCATTTGGTCAGTATCTTCATGCGAACTGCCCCAGAAACCGCATGTCTCCCGCGAAGAAGCTGCCGATTTCGCTGATGCCGTACTTCATCATGGCGATGCGCTCCACGCCCATGCCAAAGGCGAAGCCGGAGATTTTCTTCGGATCGTAGGCCGGCTGCTTTTCCGCAGCGAAAGCGAAGACCGCGGGATCGACCATGCCGCAACCCAGCAGCTCAATCCATCCCGACTGCTTGCACTTGCGGCAGCCTTTGCCGCCACAGAAGATGCAACTGATCTGCACGTCGGCGCTCGGCTCGGTGAACGGGAAGAACGAGGGGAAGAAGCGCGTCTTGACGGCCGAACCGAACAGCGCCTTCATGGCGTGATCGAGCGTGCCCTTCAAATCGCTGAAGGTGATGTTGGTGTCGACGCAGAGGCCTTCGACTTGATGAAAGATGGGCGAGTGCGTGGCGTCGGCGGCGTCGTTGCGATGCACTTTGCCGGGAATCACGATGCGCACCGGCGGCGGCTGCAGTTCCATGGTCCGCATCTGCACCGGCGAGGTGTGCGTGCGCAACAGCAGGCGGTCGCGCAGCGGTTTGCGCTCCTGCGCGGCGACCACCAGCGTGTCCTGCGTGTCGCGCGCGGGATGACCCGGCGGAAAATTCATGCATTCGAAGTTGTAGTAGTCGGTCTCGACCTCGGGCCCTACGCCTACCGAGTAGCCCAGCGCCGCGAAGACTGAAACAATTTCGTTCAGCGTGCGCGTGATGGGGTGCTCGGCGCCGGTAAGACGTCGCGAGCCGGGCAGCGTGATGTCGATAGCCTCGGCCCGGAGCGCGGCGTCGGCTGCGGCATCGGTCGGGCCCGCGCCTTCAAGCAGCGCCTCCACCAGTTCTTTGAGAACTTTGAAGCGCTGGCCCACGGCTTTTTTCGCCGGCCCGGGCGCGGCTTTGAGCCACCGGTCCGAGACTTCCTGGAGCAGGCCCTGCTTGCGCCCCAGCCACTGGAGCCGGAACGCCTCCACGTCGAGCGCGGCGGCGCTGGCGCGGGCCTGCGCCGCGAGCGAGGCAAACGCCTTGTCGAGCGCGGCCTCGTCGTATCCCGTCAGATTGGGTATCGCTTCGTTCGTCATGCCGAATGTTCAGGATAAAGCATTGCATGCAGCAGCCGCGCGCTTCGGCGCGCCCTAAAGCCCGCTGCCCCGAAATCTCTGAGGAAATCCCGGGATTCTGCCGTAGCATGGTGACCATGAAACGCATCGCTGCCGCCTGCCTCGTTCTTTGCGCCCTGATCGTTGGCGCCGCCCAGCTCGCCGCACAACCCGCTTCCAACCACGCTGCCTCTGCCGTCTACCCGATACAGGATGGCTTTGTCGACGCCCACGGCGTGCTCATCTACTACGTGGAATTCGGCAAAGGCCCGCCGCTGGTGGTGCTGCATGGCGGCCCGGCGCGGACCACACCTACTTCCTGCCCTGGCTACTGCCCCTGGCGCGCACGCATCGCCTCATCTTTATCGATGAGCGCGGCTCCGGCCGCTCCGAGCGCTTGCAGGACCCGAGCAAGTACACCGTCGAAGGCGACGTGGAAGACATTGAAGCCGTGCGCGTGGCCCTGGGCCTGGGCAAAATCTCGCTGCTCGGGCACAGTTGCGGCGGCGTGCTGGCCGAGGCCTACGCGCTCAAGTATCAGGAGCATTTAAGCCACCTGATTCTGAACAGCACATTCGCCTCTACGCGCGAGATGAATGCCGTACTGGCCCGCGAAAAGGCGCAGATGCCGGCTGACAAGCTGGCCCGCCTGAATGAACTGGAAGCCGCCGGCCTCTTTGGCAAGGGCGCCATCTGGGAGCACGGGCGCTATCCGGCAGAGTACGAAACCCTGGCGTGGGGCGATGGGTATTTCAAGTTCCTCTACGGTGCGCGGCCCGATCCCGCGTACGATCCGGCAACTGGCAATGCGCCCACCAACTGGGAGCTTTACCGCGAAATGTGGGGCTCCGACGGCGAGTTCGTCATCGACGGCAATCTGAAATCGGTGGAGTATGTGGACCGGCTGCATACGATTCACGTGCCCACGCTGATTGTCGCCGGCGACCACGACGAATGCGACCCCAGCCTGAGCAAAGAGATGCACGAGAAGATCGCCGGCTCGAAGCTGGTGATTCTACCCAATGCGGGCCACATGAATTTTGTGGATCAGCCTGAGATGTGGCAGAAAGCCGTGCAGGGATTCCTGAGCGAATAGCACATCAGTCAAACGCACAACGGCCCGGAGTCCTTTCGAACCCCGGGCCGTTTTTCCGCCAGTCATATCTTGAGTTACGCGGCTTTGGACTTCTCTGCCTTGGCCTCGTCCGCCTTGGCCTTGTCAGACTTGGCCTTTGCCGCCTTTGCCAGTTCGACGAGCTTGGTAAAGCCCTCCGCATCCTTCACGGCAATGTCAGCCAGAATCTTGCGGTCCAGCTCAATGCCAGCCTTCTTCAAACCGCTGATGAACTGCGAATAGCTGGCGCCGTTCAGCTTGCAGGCGGCGGAGATGCGTACGATCCACAGCGAACGGTATTCCCGCTTCTTCAGGCGCCGGCCCATGTAAGCGAACTTTAGGCCGCGCTCTACGGCCTCCTGGGCCGCCTGGTACAGTTTCGATTTCGTGAGGAAATAACCGCTTGCTCGTTTGAGGATCTTCTTGCGGCGGTCATTCCGCTTGGTACTACGTTTTACGCGAGGCACTTTGTTTCTCCTTTTTGCGTTTCTGTTCTGCGGCTGGAGGTAGGAAGCCATCACGTAAACGTGAGGCCGGTGAACCTCTTCACTCGCTATTTCAAGCCTGATCTCTCGCCATTGCGAACGCATTTCGCGTTAGGCGGGGGCCAGCAAATCGGCCCATTTGCATTGGCACACCCCTCAACCAAAGGGCTGCCGCACGCAGTGCTCAGGCGTAGGGGATCATGCGCGCTACCTTCTTGTAGTCGCCATCGGAAACCATCACTGTTTTGCCCAGCTTGCGTTTCACTTTTTTCGATTTCGACGTAAGGATGTGCCGCGTCTTCGTCTGGCCCCGCTTGATTTTGCCGGTGCCAGTCTTGCTGAAGCGCTTGGCCGCGCCCGTATGTGTCTTCAACTTAGGCATTTTCTTCTTCTTTTCCTGGTTTTGGAGGAGTGGATCGCTCCAACCAGCCCGCAGACAGGGACTTCCCTGCCCATCTGGGCCTCAACCAGTATATCGTAAGCGCGGCTTCGAAGCGACCTTCACTCCGAAAGGATCTACTCTGACGGGTCGTCGGCCGTGAAGTCAGAGCAGCAGGGCTTCTCGGTGGCGTGGAAGTTCATCACTTCGGTCCGGATGCCGTCTGGATCGTACAGATTGAACTGATATTTGCCGTCGAGGCCGATCTTCGGCGCGGCGTCGTGACGTCCTTCGAGGCGGTTGGCGGCGGTTAGCGCCTGAAATGCGTCGGGCACTGAAACCACCCCGATGGAGAAGTGATCCATCACGCCCAATTCGCGCTGGGTCATGTCGGCGGGAATGCCTGTGGTTCCGCGCGTGATCATGTACTCCATCCAGTCGTGACCGTCGGGGCACTGTTGGGCAACCCACTCCACCTTGCCGCCGCGCCCGCCCCACCAGTAGGGCCTGAAGCCGAGCAGATCGCGGTAGAACGTGTCTTCGAGAGCGCGGTCGTGCACCATGTAGCCCACGTGGATGATGTGGTGGCCGATGGCTTGGGGCGCGAATGTACCGAGGACGAAGCCGTATTTTCTTACCGGCGCCTCAACGAACTGCACCTTGTTGCCTTCGGGGTCGCGCACCTCGAACCAGGTGCTGCCCGCAGCGCCGTGCTGCACATGCGCCGGCACCTTCCAGCCTTTGGCCGCAAGATATTTGCGCATGCCCTCCGCGCTCTCCGTCACCCAGGCAACGTGGTCGAGGCGGACGACACCGGCCTTGGCCGGCAGCGGCAGCACTTCAATATATTGCGTAGTGCTGAGCGCGTAGCGTACGCCCTGCGGATTCTCCGGATCCGAAAGCTTCATCGCACCTACGACCGCCGTGTAGTAGTGCTCGGTGGCCGCGGGATCGGAGGTGTAGATGGCGATGTGCGAGAGGCCGGTGATCTTGGGCCGTGGCGGCACGGTTTGTGCCGCGGCAGTGGAGCACGCGGCAACAGCAATGAGAGCGGAGACAAGCAGCCTGGTTTGCATGGCACGATCCTCGCGATTTCCTGAGTCAGACCACGATAAATCGATTTTGAGGGGCACGCAAGCACGTGCTGTCCCACCCGCAAATGCAGGTCCTTCGACTCGCTCAGGATGACTGAGGCTTATCGAGGTTCGTGCTATCCCGGGTCTCAAAAGCGAGACCCGGGGCAGCCCATGTTTTGCTGGGTTGAAGAAGGCTTGTTGGGGTTCGTGCTTTCCCACCCTTTCGCTAGAAGCCGCGAAAGGATGGGGCACGCGTTGGTCCACCTTCAAGCGGCCAAAACCTTAGAACCGCACCCGCATCGCAATCTGCATCAGGCGCGGCGGCATGGCGCTGACCGCCTGGCCAAAAGTTCCGCTCGAGATATTGCCCTCCACCGTTGCCGGCCCGAAGAACTGCGCGTGATTGAAGACGTTGAACGCTTCGGCGCGGAACTCGAGGGCGCGGCCCTCGCTCAGCGAGAATTCGCGCGAGACGGTGGCATCGAGATTCTCCATGCCGGGGCCGGAGAAGAAGCGGCGGCGCGCGTTGCCCATAGTACCCAGCGCGGGCAGACTGAACTGGCTGGCATCGAAGACCGCGGCTCCGTTGCGCGGATTGGTGTTGATGTGGAGCGAATTTCCGCTCCACTCCGGCGTGTCGACGCCGTTGTTGTTGATGCCGTTGGGAATGGTGCCCAGGAGCGAGGTGTCGTTGTTGTTGAGCAGCGTAACCGGCAGGCCGGTGGTGAAGCGCGCAATGCCGGCCACCGCCCATCCTCCCTCGACTGCGCGGAGCAAGCGATCCGCGCTCTTGAGTTTCGGAACTTCGTAGTGGAACGACGCCACAAAGTTGTGCCGCATGTCGAAGGCGGAAAGTCCGCGGCTGAGCGAGGGATCGATCGGGATTGACGGGCTCGGGAAGTCCCGCCGACTGATCGATCGATTTCGCGTAGGTGTAGCTGGCCAGCAGATCCAGTCCGTGCGCGCGGTGGTTGAGCGTGGCCTCGAACGCGCTATAGTTTGCGTTGGCGATGGTGCGCTGCAACTCCACGCTGCCGAATGCGGGGCCGAAGGTGGTGCGCGCGGCCTGCTCGTTGAACGGCCCGCACGCCGAGCCCAGGCTCAGGCACAGCGCGGGATTGGCGGGGTTGGCCTCCTCAAGCACCAATAAATGATGCGAAGAAGTGCCCACGTAACTGACCGTGGCCAGTGTGCTCGCGCCTAACTGGCGCTCCACGCTCGCCATCCAGTGCTGCGCGTAGGGCGTTACGTCGTTCGGATCGACGGCCGGAATGCCGACCAGCGGCTCAAACTGGCTCCAGTTCACACTCGTGTTCGGATTGTTCCGGCTGGCTCCGTCGGCTACGTGCTGCAAAGGGAAGCGCTGACCTGCGTTTGCGCCCGTAGCCGCCACAGTAAACGGCGAGGCGAACAGCGGCGGCGCGGCCGACGTGTAGGTATACCCGTAAGGCGGATTCGCGCTCATGATGCCCGCCGACAATCCCTCGTAGGCCGTGTAATACATGCCATAGCCGAGGCGGATGCTGGTGGTTCCAGCTGGACCGACAATCTTGTCCAAAAGGCTGCCGCGCGCAGCGCCGGAAGGCGAGTAGGCAATGCCTGCGCGCGGCGAAAAGTTGTTGCGCGGCGGCGCCAGTGAGTCGGATACGCCGGGATCGCCGGGAAAGACCAAGCCCCTGCGGCGCGCCGGGAAATACCTGCGACTGCTCGCCTTTAATCAGGGTCTGCAGCTGGTTGTATTTCTCGAGCCAGGGCCGAATGCGATCCCAGCGCACGCCGTAGTTCAACGTGAGCCGGCTGGTCGCCTTCCAACTGTCCTGCGCAAAGGCCGCCATGTAGAGATTGCGATTGTAAAAGCTCTCGGCCTGGCCCTGCGTGTAGCTCGACGCTACGCCCAGCAGATAATCGGCAAAGTCGACGCCGGTTTCCGAGCCGTTGAAGCTGAAGCTGCCGTTGAAGACCACGTCGGGATGGGTGTTGATCTGGTCCTTGTGCAACTCGCCGCCGAATTTCAGGCCGTGCTTGCCGACGATGCGCGAGAAGGCATCCATGCCTTCGTAGATGTTCTCGGTCTGCACCAGGGCCGTGGTGTCGACGCCGGTAGTGAAGTCGTTGAAGGCGAGATTCTCAATGCCTTCGGTCGAGGGCTTGAGCGGCACGATGTTGGTGAATCCCTGCGCTGCGAGCGTGGGCCCCACGCCGCCGCGCGGCTGGCCCACGGCATTCGCATTGCGCATGTAGCTGAGGTGCGCCTCGTTCAGCATGGACGCGCCAAATGTCATGGTGTGCTCCAGGCTCATGAGTTGCGCGCGGCCGCTGGACGTTGCGTCGAAGCCCGGCACATTAGCGCCGCCCGTTCCCGTGGGATAGGGATTATCCAGCGAGTATTGGTCCAAAAAGTAATAGCCCGTGAGCGTGCTCCGGCCGCGGCTCCAGTCCGCGCGCAGCCCTCCCTTGTTGTCGCCAAGGGTTTCGGCCGCGGTTGCGGTTTCAAACACCGCGGTGCCCGCGTTGGGTTGCGGGAATCGAGGCCAGCAGATATTTGGCCGGGGCCGACCAGATGGATTGCGGAATCTTGCCCGTGGGAAAGACCTGCGCGTAGGGCTCGCCGGGTGTCACCGTCTGCCCCAGCGCCGACGACAGTTGCGCCGCCCACGCGCTGCCGTTCACGCTGCCCGTGAGCGGAACCTGGCTGAAGTCCCCGCCGCGCTCGGCCATCGACGGCACAGAGATGTCGCCGGTATCGATGCCTTCGGTCAGCCGCGTTCCCTGGTAATCCGCAAACCACTTGACGCCCGTCTGAAACGTAAAGGGCCGCCCAGCGTTCCGCCGTACTGATTCTGCCGGTAGGCCGCGCGGTCCGACGAAAAGTAGTTGCGTGCGTCGAGCGCCGTGTTGCGCAGAAATTCGAAGGCGCTGCCGTGCCACTGCTCCGTGCCCGCCTTGGTCGTCACCAGCACCTGGCCGCCGCTGGAGTTGCCGTACTCCGCGTCGAAGTTCGAGGTCAGCACGCGGAAGCTGTCGATGGCGTCGAGGTTGGGCACGATCGACGTGCCCATGTTCACGTCCTCTTCCACGTCCGCGCCGTTCACGCGGAAGCCGTTGGAGTCCTCGCGCTGCCCGCTGATGGAGAGATTGCCGGGATTGGCGCCGCCGGAGGGCGGAGTTGTCGCCACGCCGGTCATGATCACTGCACCGGGCTGCGCCGTGTTCACCGGCACGATGCCCGGCTGCACCGCCATCAGGTCGGTAAAGCTGCGGCCGTTCAGCGGAACGGCCTCCATCTTCTTCGACTCCAGCGTCTCTCCCAGTTGCGTGCTCGTCGTCTCAGCCGCCAAAGCATTTGCCGTCACCTCCACCGTTTCAGCGTTGCCGTTCACTGCCAGCGTCACGTTCATATCCGCGCTGGGCGCACCGGCGCTCACTGTTGCCTCACCGTGATAGATCGTAAAATTCGCAGCCTTCACCTCGATCGCATAGGTGCCTTCGACCGGAACGATGAACTGAAAGCTTCCCTGCCCGTCGGTTTGCTGCGTGAGCGCAGCCGCGGCATTGGGTTGGTTAGGTGGGCGCAGCGTGACCTCAGCGCCGGGAATGACGCCGCCGGTTGCATCGTGCACCACACCGGCGACGCGAAAACCTGCCTGCGCCCGCATTCCGAGCGGGAAGATCGCCAGAAATAGAATGAAAACGAAATGAATTCGGCCTTTCAATGACCATTGCCTCCGGGAAATCGGGGATTGCGGTGACTGCCCGCATTCCGCGCCGCAATCCCCGCTGAGGGCCCATTGCAGCAAGCAGTGTCTATATACGACCAAATTAGTCCGGCTCTTTCTGTGATTTGAATCACCCATTCGCAGGCTTAGTGGCCGCTTCTTCGGCCTTGGCGCCAATATCCGACTAATTTTGTCCTTATTCAATCTACGACCAAATTGGTCGGAGTTTAAGGCCCTCGTCTCATAACCCGGAATCCGCGTTTTCAATGGCTAAATCTGTTCTTGACGAGCGGCGCATCGTGGTCTGACCATGATCCTTCCGGCGACGCAGGGTTTTCCCGCGCAGGGAAACGGTCGTGACGCCGGAGCACGGTATCTTTATCTACCCTACGCACGCCAACTCAACGGAACCGGCAACTGAACCCGGGGGAGCTCAGCATCATGGCAACAATTGAAAACAATCGCAGGGAATTCTTGAAAACCGGCAGCGCAGCACTGGCCGCAACCGCAGTCGCGTTCAACGCCAAAAGCTATGCGCAGATCATGGGCGCCAACGATCGCGTACGCGTGGGAATTGTAGGCTGCGGCGACCGCATGAAGGGTGGCGATTTACCCGCCTTTCAACAGAGTGCAAAAGACATGAACTTCCAGATCGTGGCCGTGTCCGACATCTGGAAGATGCGTCGCGAGCAAGGCGTCGATTTTATTGAGAAGCTTTGCGGCAATCGCCCCGACCAGGTGCGCAATAACGACGAACTGTATGCGCGCAAGGACGTGGACGCCGTCATTATTGCCACTGCAGATTTCCAGCACGCTTTCCACGGTGCTGAAGCCGTGGAAGCGGGCCGCGATGCCTACGTGGAAAAGCCCACCGCGCACACCATGGCCGATGCGCGCCGCATTCTGGCAGCGGTGAAGAAGAGCGGGAAGATTGTGCAGGTGGGCACGCAGCGCCGCTCGACGCCCGCGTACATGAAGGCCGCCGAGTACATCAAATCGGGCCAGTTTGGCGACATCGTGATGGTAGAGATGACGTGGAACGTGAACCAGCCCGGCCGCTGGCGCCGTCCCGACGTGGTGCCGCTGCTCAAGGAAGAAGACACGGACTGGAAGCGCTATTCGCTGGGCAGGAATATGGGACCGTTCGACGCGCGCAAGTATCTTGAGTTCCGCCTGTTCTGGCCGTTCTCGTCGGGTATTCCCGATCAGTGGCTGGTCCACCAGATCGACACCGTGCACTGGTTCACGGGCCTGCCGCATCCGCGCTCGTGCGTAGCCAACGGAGGCATCTATTTGTGGAAGGACGGCCGCACAAATTGGGACACCATGACGGCGGTCTTCGATTACGGCCCGCTCGACGATCTCAGCAAGGGTTTCCAGGTGCAGTACTCCTCGCGTTTCACGAATTCCGCGGGCGGAGTGAAGGAGCTCTACTACTCGAATGGCGGCATGATCGACATGGACAAGCAGACCGTGACGCCGACAGGCGGCCTGACAAAACGATTTGCTGACGAGATGCACATGCAACCGAACTTGCTGCCGAGCATGGCGCTGGGCGAGAAAGCGACGGCCGTGAACACCGACGCCGATACGCACGGAGATCCGCAAACTGCAGCCAACATGCGCAATTGGATGGAGTGCGTGCGCTCGCGCAAGACGCCCAATGCGCCGATCGAAGCCGGGTACAGCCACTCGATTGCACTTTGTATGAACGTAGCCGCGATCCAGACCGGCATGAAGGTGACCTTCGACGAGAAGACGCAGCAGGTGATGGCCGGAGGCAAGGTGTATGCGTAGACGCACGGTGCTTGGTCTTGTGACCGCAGGGTCGCTGCGGGCGGCAAGCGCGGTGCGCCCTACCCTCGGCGCGCTCCTGTTTGCGCGCCCGGGGTGGGGGAAAACCACCAAAGGCGTCGACGTGACGCCCGATGCGGCGAAGCGGCGCGTGGACATCACCATCGACGGCCAGCCTTTCACTTCGTACATCTGGCCGGAGACGCTGAAAAAGCCGGTGCTCTATCCGATTGTGGATGGGGACGGCGTGACCGTGACGCGCGGCTGGCCGCTGGAGCCGCGCGCCGGCGAGCGCACCGATCATCCCCATCACGACGGCCTCTGGTTCAACTACAGCAACGTGAACGGCTTCGATTTCTGGAACAACTCGACGGCCATTCCGGCTGCGCGCGCGCCGAAGATGGGCACGATCGTCTTCGACAAGATCGTATCCACCAAGAGCGGCGCCAATCGCGGCGAGCTGGTGAGCAATTCCACGTGGATCGACGGGCAGAACCACGCGATCCTTGCAGAGACCACGCACTATGTGTTTGCTCGCGAGGACGCGACGCGAATAATCGACCTGACGGTGACGCTGACGGCGCTGGACCATGTCGTTTTCAACGACGACAAGGATGGGTTGCTGGGCTTGCGCGTGGCGCGCTGGCTGGAATCGCCGGAGGAAAAAGGTGGAACCTTCACCGACGCCAACGGAGTTGCGACGACGGTGACCGCTGCGGCGAACGTTCCCGGCGTGGCACAGCCGACAGGCGAATATCTGACCAGCGAAGGCGTGAAGGGTGAGGCTGCGTGGTCAACGCGCGGCCGCTGGTGCTCGCTCACCGGGCACGACGATGCCGGTCACGTCGCGACCATCGCCATCTTCGACCATCCCGGCAATATCGGCTATCCGACCTACTGGCACGCGCGTGGATACGGGCTTTTTGCCGTCAATCCGTTGGGCCGGCATGCGTTTGAAGCCAAGCAGCCGCTCCTGAACTACACGCTGGAAAAGGGCCAGGCGGCAACCTTCCGGTATCGCATCGTGTTCTACACGCATGCCGCCACGCCAGACGAGCTAAACCGCGAGGCCGACGCTTTCGCGGCGCAAGCCAAGTAGCGCACGCGCAAAGGTAGCGTCGCACTCACGCGCATTTCTGCGCGACATCCAAGCACAATCACTTTTATGAGGAGAAAAGAAAAGCCCGCCTGCATCCGCCGCGGGAATCGCGGCGGATGCAGACTGGTGAGGGTGAGTTAGAAGGTGAAGTGGCCGGCGAACTGCCAGTCGCGGGCGCTGTTGCTTACGCCTGTGACTTCGCCAAAGGAGCTGGAGTTGTAGGCCCAGGCTGCGCTGGGACCGCCGAATTGTACCTTGTTCCAGACATTGAAGCAGTTGGCTTCGAAGACGAAGGTTCTGCTTTCGTTGCCGAGCGGGAAGCTGCGGTGCAGGCCTGCATTGAGATTCTGCGCACCGGGGTTACGCAAGCCGTAGGCGGCGGTGCGGGGCGCGTTTCCGATGAGGTACGACGCCTGGCAACTGCCCTGTGCCTGGCTGCTGGAGCCGGGGATACAGGAGGGAGCCGTGGAGTTGTCCGTTGCAGAAATGAATGCCTGCGAGTTGACGTATTTGATGTTGCTGAGGTTGGCGAACTGGAAGCCGTTGGGACCGCTGCCGTAGCTTCCGTTCTGGCGGGCGGTGCCGCTGGTCCAGCCGGGGTTCAAATCGGGCATGGCCTGGCCTTGCCCTGCTGCGCCACTGCCTCCGTTGACAACCACGGGGGTTCCGGCGAGGTAGGTATAGACCTCGGAGAGCGTCCAACCGCCAGCCAGCCAGCGCACCGCGGCATGATCGCCGCCGGGCTGGCCTTTGCCGCCGAATGGCAACTGATAGACGCCGAAAATGTTGACGGTTTGCGGGATGGAGATGACGGTGAACGAACGATCGATGCGATTCTGCGGGAGCGTGGCTCCGTTAGTGGAGCGGGAGATGTACGACTCCGGGAAGCGCCCAACCGGAACGGTAAGTTCCGTCATCGCCGAGGTTCTTGGCAGTAGGTGTAGTTGAGGTTGAAGGTGAGTCCATGGGCCGGGCGTTGCTGGATCATGAGCTGGACAGCGTTGTAGGCGAAGTTGCCGACGTTGCCCCAGGTATCGGTGACGCCGTTGTACTGGGGGAAGGCCACCAGCATCTGCTGGATGGTGGCCGTGCTGGAGGCGCTGCCGGCACCGTTGTTGGTGTAGAAGGCCGGCTGGGGCGCATTGGGCGCGTAGTGGGCGAGGATAGCCAGATTGGCGGCCGTTGCCTGCGCGCTCAAAAGTGGCTTGGCGGCGGTTGAGTCGAGAACCGGGCCGAGGAGGGCCATGTAGTACGGGTTGAGCTCATTGGTCCAGAGGCCGCGGGCGTTAGCGCCCGTGGTACCGGAGTTGATGATGAAGTGGCTTTCGTCGCCCACATAGTTGATGCCCAATGTTGTGGAGGACGTAATGGCGCGCTCGATGCCGAAGTTCCAGAGCACGATTTCCGGAGCGCGGCCGGAGAGGTAGGGATCAGCATAGCTGGCGCCCGTGCCGGCTGTGCCCTTGCCACCGCCGGTGGAGATGAATCCGGTGCCGAGTTCCTGCGCGGCCACGTTGAAGCTGGGCTGCGCGGGATAGGTGAAGCTGGGGCCGAAGAGGCCGGTGTTGGCGACGTAGGATTCGTTGAGGTTAGATTGCACGTAGGCGCTGTTGCTATTGAGCCAGTAGGCAGGGCCTGCGGAATAGCCATTGGTAATCGAACCCGAGGGCCCGACAGCGTTGGTGTTGAAGCCGGTTTGGCCAGTGCCGCCTGTAGCGCCGCCGCGGCCGCCTACGCCGCCCGCCTCAGAGAAGGCCAGCGCGAATCCCGCGCGGACGACAGTTTTGCTGTTGATGGAGTAGGCTGCGCCAACGCGAGGACCCCAGTTCTTCCAATATGTGGACACCGGCGTGGCGCAACCGCAGCTTACGCCCGCTCCGCCATAACTCCCAGCGAACTGCAGGATGCCCGGAGTATTGGTGAGCGGATTGGTCATGGTTGGGTTGAGGAAGGTCCAGCGATCGCGCAGCTCGTGGAAGGGCGGCAGATAATCCCAGCGGACGCCGAGATCGAGGGTGAGCTTGCTGGTGATTTTGTAGCTGTCGCGAACATAGGGCGAGATGGTCTTGTAGCGGCCCGCCAGCTCGCTTACGTAGTCCAGGCCGAGGGTCTGGTTGGTGGCATCGGTTGAGGTGGAACCACCGGCCGCGCCCAGCAGGTAACTGGCGTAGGCGAATCCAGTGGTTGCGTCGCTCAACGAGGAGCTGCTGCTGGTGAACTGGGAAGTGGAGTAGGGGTTAAAGCCGAAGGTGAGGACGCCAGTGAAGGTTGCGGGGTTGGCGTTGTTGATTTCCTGGAACTGGTAGGTAAGGCCCATGGTGAGGGCGTGCTTGCCCTTGAGCCACTGCACATTGTCCGTGATGGCGTAGTTGTTGGGCGTGGTCAACTGAGTGGAAACCGAGTTGCCGTTGCCGGTCCAGGTTTGCTCAGTCAAGCCGGCGAATGCTGTGGAGGCTGATCCGAAGGCGACGCCGGGAAATTCCTGGCCTGCCTGGCCGCCGGGCAGATTGGTAACGCCGAAGCCTCCGATGTCCCACTTCGAAACGCCCTGCGAGAGGTCGGCGATGTTCTGGAAGAAGCGGGTGAAGCTCATCTTCAATTGGTTTACGACATTGGGCGAGAAGGTGTAGGCATCTTCTACGATGTAGTTCTTGGGGAAGATGCTGGCGAGGTCGCCGCCGATGTAGGGCGGCGGCAGGAACGGGGCGCCGAAGTTGTTGAGGTAATCTTCCGTGCCCAGGGTACCGACCGACGAGATACGGTGCTTCGCGCTGAGATCGTAGTCGACGCGCCAGTCGATGGAGTGATTGTTAAAGCCGCTGGGCCAGCCGCTGAGGTAGTTGTTGGTAAGGACGCTGGGGTTCCAGTCGCCGTAATAGGGGCTGCTGGAGCTGGCGGTGGGGAAGAGCGACTCCATGGCCTTGGTGATGGAGGAGATATCGCCCGGCGGTATCACGTTGTTGGTGCCGTTGTACACGAAGGGCTGCCGCGTGCAGACGCCGGCGGTGCAGGTGGTGCTGGTGGGATCGAAGATGACGCCCGGGTTGTTCGACCCTGTGCCGGTCAATCCCGTTCCCACGCCGCCGTTGAGCTCAGTAAAGTTTCCCTGAGTCATGAGATTGCTGGGCACGGTCAAGAGGGAATACGTGGCGCCCTTGCGGCCGTAGTAGTAGTCGTAGGCGACAAAGAAGAAGAGCTTCTTGCGCGTGAAGGGAACCACGCCGCCAACGGTCCCTGACCACTCATGCTGGTGCTCGACGGGCTTGGGAGCGGCGACGGTCGCGCCGGTGAGGGTTTTGACGGTGGCGTGCGGAGCAGTAAAGCCCCAGGAGTCAAAGAAGGTGTTGCGCTCGAAGTCAGCGACCTGACCGTGATATTGCAGGCCGCCGGACTTCATGGTGAAGTTGGACGCGCCGGCGCCGGCGTACTCGGCGGGAGGCGTGCTGGTGACTTCCTGGAACTGATCGACGGCGTCGATGTTCATGGCGAGCGAGACGAGGCGATTGTCGCCTTGCTGGCTCACAGTTTCGGCGGGCATGCCGTCGAGGTAGAGCTGGCCGAGATAGCTGCCGGTTCCGCCCACGATGGGCAGGCGGCCGCCGTTGTTGGCGGATTGCGCGCCGGGCGTGAGAACTCCGAATGCCGTGGGATCGCGCTGCGCATTGCTCATCTGAATGGGCAGGTTGGTGTAGGTTGTGTTCTCGACGATCAGGCCGATGGTTGCGTCGGCAGTGTCGAGCACCGGCGGCGCGGCCGTCACGGTCACAGTTTGTGTCTCAGCACCCACGGCAAGAATGGGGCTGACGGTTCTGGTCTGCATGGCGTCGACGACGACGTTGTCCTGCACCAGGGATTTGAATCCCTTGGCGGAGATTTCGAGCGTGTAGGTGCCGGGCAACACGGGCGCGATATTGAAGAAGCCTGCCGAAGAGGCTTCGCTGACGGTTTTGATTCCAGTGGCGTTGTTGGTAATGATGATACTGGCATGGGGAACGACGGCGCCGGTGGTATCCATCACCGTGCCTTCAAGAGATCCTTCGCCGGCGGTCTGTGCCGCAACTGGCATTGCGGTCCATACCAAACAAAGCGCTAGCGCGAACGTCGCCAAAGCGACACAGGCCCAAGCGCCACTGCGATTTTCAAGCGTCGTGATTGATTTCAGAAGTGTTTTCATGGGAACGCCTGGAATGCCTCCTTTGAGTGAAAGTGTTTGCGTACGAAGCGGATGTGACGAGCTCGTGGTGAGTCTCGTCAATACCGGGCATGTTGTGAGAACACACTTTTTCGGCGGCCGGATTAGCGGCGGTCCGACCTCAGCCAAGTATTTAATGCATTCACGAGGTCGATTGTCAATAGAAAAATTATTTTCTCTGCTGATTCGAGAAAGCCGCACCATAACTCGCAGAGCTACTAATCAGCACGAATCGGCCGAAGTCCTCGCAGGGCCCGAATTCCCGTTTTAGGAGTGGCACATTTCGCTTGGATGAGATTTTGAAATTGCGGGCTGGGCCCGGGGGCGTGCGCCACAACACATTTTCAGCGGCTGACTGCGCCTGAAGAGGTCAGTCCACCAGCACAAAAAGAAAGGGTGGCGGAAAATGTCCGCCACCCTTTGTTCCAGTCAATTGCAGTGCATCAGAAGTTGAGCTTGAGTGCGAACTGCCCGACGCGCGGTCCGGCGCCATTCTCACCTGTGATAGTTCCGAACGATGTACTGCTGCTGAGTGGGCCTGAAACACCCGGGTTGTTCAAAATGGTGTGGTTCAGGACGTCGAAGTAGTCCATGCGAAACTCCAGGTTGGATTCGCGGAAGACTGGGAAGGTACGGACCAGGCCGGCGTTCCACACCGTGTAGCGAGGACCTCGGAGTGAATCCTTGACGATGTTGCCATAGCCGGTTCCCGCACCGGTGTTGAGCGGCACCGAGAAAGCTGCCGGGTTGAGCCAATTTTCGCAGATTTTGGGTGCTGCGGGGCAATCGCCGACATTCGTCTTGCTGATGAGGTAAGCCGGAAGCGAGAAATTGCGCTGGCCGCGGTCCTGCAACAGGCCGGTATCCGAGTTATCGGTCCCCGTCCATACGGTCAACGCATCGCCAGAGTGGCTCTGGAAGGTACCGGAGGTGCGCCAGCCATTCACGACTGCGTCGACTACACGACCGCCGCGGTTGATCTTCTCCGGCGCCCACTCATAGGAAACCGAGAAGACCTGCGGATGATCGATGTCCGACGCGCCCCGGTCGAGAGCCTTGATGTCAGGCACCGCGGCTGCTGCCGGCATGTTGGTTGCGTTGGAGGGATAGAGCGGATAGACATACGACTCGCCCGCGTTCAGATCCTCGGTATTGGAATCGCGCGTGGCTTGCGGCATGTCGTCGTAAGACTTCGACCAGGTGTAATTGGCCAGCATCTGAAGTCCGTGCGACATCCTCTTCTGCAGAGTGGCTTGGAAGGAATTGTAGTGGGCATTGCCAATCATGGCCGCTTCGACGATTTGCGAGTAGTTTTCGTGGCAGCCTGTCGTTGTCAGGCAGGGTCCCACGGTGGGCGCGGTGTTAAACACCCTTCTCGCGTTGGCCGCCGATGTCCCACCGGGGAAGCTCAGAACGGGGGCCGTCGGAGTGCCCGTGTTCGTAGCTGTGTTGACGGAGGGGTTGACTTCAAGATTGACAAATAGGTGGCGCGATCCGGAACCGACGTAAGCCAGACGCGTGGCCCAGTTGCCAGGGAGCTGCTGCTCGATGGTCAGGTTGTAGTCGTAGGTGACCGGGACCCGGAAGTTGCCGGAAGGATCGTACTCGTTGACTTCCATCTGGTTCGGGAATACCTGCGTGGACTTGAACGGCAGGGTGAACGGGAACGGATTGGTGTACTTCCCTGCCACGTTGCAGGCGGAAGTTTGGCAGTACGGATCGCTCAGCGGGCCGCCGGGGCTGCCGGCGGTCTGGTCCATGTTGGCCAGGGTCACGGTGATGGTATTGGGGGCAAAGGTGGACTGACTGAGGTTGAAGAAGCCCTGCATGCGATCCGCGTAGAAAGAGCCAAAGCCGCCGCGAATTGCCGTCTTGCCATTGCCGAACAGGTCATAGGCAAAACCTACACGCGGCATGAACTGCTTGTACTGGTTCTTCACGCCGTCGACCGGGAAGCCCGGGTCACCCGAGAGCACCATACCGGCAGGCAATCCCGCGGTTCCCGATGCTGTGGCAATCGCGAACTGTGACGTGCCCGTGTTGGCTGCGTACTCTGAGGGGCTGAATGCGGTCTGAACGCCGACCTTGTTGTGCCAGGGAGCAAATATTTCCCAGCGTAGACCGTAATCAATGGTCAGGCGGTGAGTGGCCTTCCAGGTGTCCTGGGCATAGATGGCCGGGAAGTGACCGCGGTCGTTGGTCTCTTCGAATTCGCCCTGGACGAGTGCGGACAGGAACCCCTGCTGGAAATTGGCCATGGCGTTGATGTTGGCGTCAGCTTGTGACGTCCCGGCCAGACCGGAGGTGAAGGCGCCATAGGAGTTGTACACGTTGACCACGTCGAACTTGCTCAGCTCGTAGTGTCCGCCGAAGGCAAGGTCGTGCGCGCCGTGCACCCAGTGCAGATCGTCGTTGAAGGTGTAGTTGTTGCGCTCAAACAGGGCGCTGGCCGATGATCCCACCTTCATATAGCCGCTCACGCTGAGCGCCATGTAGGGACCGAGATTCGGCTGCCAGATATTGGCGAGGCCGGAGCCCGAGGGCCCGAGAGACGTAATGTCCGCGCTGCCTGGAGGCCCGCCGCGCTGGGAGACCTCGCGCTGGAAGTTGAGCACCAGGTTGTTCAGAATGTTGGGCGTGAAGGTGTGGGTTTCAGCAACCAGCGCATTCTGGTAGCGGGTCTGGAAGTACGACGTGTAGCTATAGAGGTTGGTCGGCTGTTGAAGATGCCCGGCTGGTGGTACCAATCGTAGAAGTAGCGGCCGAAGAGGTGGTCGCTGGCGCCGAATTGGTGGTCGACGCGCGCCGTGTGCTCGTTGAAGTAGTTCTGCGTGGCGGAGAAATAGTTGACCAGGTTGCCGATTTTTCCCGCGGCCGAATCCGAGGTCGCCACTGGGAAAAGCTTCTCGAAATTGACCGCAGCCGGATCGAAGGCGCTGGTGGGGATGTGGTTGTTGGCCCATGCCAGGCCGGTGAACGGGCTGGAGATCTGCTGGCTGGCCGTATTGCAAATGCCCGAACCATTGAAGCCGCTGGTGCAGAGATTGCTGAAATCGGCGTAGCCGGCGCTGGTCGTGCCTTCCTCGGCTGCGGTGGGCTCCGTCATCAGTGGCAGCCGCGGAGCCCGAGTGAATTTGCGTGTACTGATAGCCGTAGAAGAACTGCGTGGTCTTGCCGCTCGAGATGTGCGGAATCTTCACCGGTCCGCCGATCGCGCCGCCGAATTGATGCCGGTGCAGCGTGTCCTGAGAGCCCGGAGGCGAGAAGTGGTTCTCGGCGTTGAAGAAGCCGTTGCGCAGAGTATTCAAAGAGGTCGCCGTGGAACTGCTCGCCGCCAGACTTGGTGACGATGTTGATCACCGCGCCGGCGCTTTGGCCGAACTCCGCGTTGTAGTTGCTGGTCTGCACGCTGAATTCCTGCGTAGCATCCGGCATCGGGTACGGGTCGTTCACGTTGGTCATTTCGTCCAGGTTGTTGCCGCCGTCGAGCAGGAAATTGTCCTGATTCGGCAATGTTCCGTTGACGCTGGCTACCTGAACGGGGCTGAGGAGGCTGCCGGAGAATGTTTTTCCGCTGCCCTGGTTAACGCCGTTGCCTTCATTGGTGGCGTCTACAACGCCGGCAACCAGCGTAACCAGCGTGGCTGCGGCTCTGCCGTTCAATGGCAGATCGCCCACGGCCGCCTGATCGATGACCTGCGACAAAGTGCCGGTGGTGGTGTCAACCTGTTGCGCGTCAGCTGAGACGCTCACGGTTTGCGTTTGGGCACCGACCTTCAGCGTGATATTCACGGTGAGCGCCTGGTCGGCTTCGAGCACGATGCCCTTCTGCGCGTAGTGTTCGAATCCCGCGGCAGTGACCGAAAGCGAATAGCCGGAAGGCAGCAAGGTCGGAAATACGAACCGGCCGTCTCTGCCCGAGTCCGCGGTGGTCGTATTGCCTGTTTGCACTTCGGTGGCAATCACGCTAGCGCCAGTGACGACGGCGCCGCTAGGATCTGTCACCGTGCCACTGATGGTTCCGTAGCCCTGGGCGTGCAAGTTGGCTGCTGAGAAGCTGAAACTCAAACAAACGATGGCGACGAGAGCCGCCAGTGTGCATAGCGAATGGCGCCTGGCGCTTGCGGGTTGATGCATCGCAATTTGCGCTCTCCAGGCCCGGAAGAATCGAGATGTCTGATGTACGCCAGAAATCGTTGTCATAGGGTTTTGCTTGTATGCCTCCATACAGTCGTGTTGTTCAGTCGTGATGTCCATGATCACAGCCGTGACGCTCGGTTGTCGCTTCAAGGCGACAGTCTTCGGGCGTCGGCAAAGACAGGGTTTACCGCTCCGCGAAAGCATAGTGGTACGACCACTCATTGTCAATAGGAAATTGTTTTACTTGATAATGTGAGCTGCGGTTTCCTGGCGCTTGAGACCTATCTAGGCCACTCTCTATGGCTTAGGGATTCCGCAACTCGTGGTTCCGGTGGTGCGCCATCAGGATCGACGCCACCACAGCGGTCGCCAGCGAGACTGCGGCCAGCGCGAAGAAGGCGCTGCTCCACCCATATTTGACGCTGATGCGCGCCACAGTAACGCCCGAGAGCCAGCCTGCAATGTACCCGAAACCGTCGATAATACCCGCCGCCGTGGCGCTGCCCCGCTGCCCGCCAAAATCCAGCGACATTGCGCCCGCCAGATAGGAGTAAGGTCCCAGCAGGGCGAATCCCACCAGCCCCACAAGAACCGACGGCGCCCATTCTCCCGCGTGGCCCGTCACGCGGCTCAGCATCACCAGGCACAACGTACATGCCGACATGCCGATCACGACCAGCACATTGCGCCCATTGGCTCCGAGCTTGTCGCTCAAGAACCCGCCGAGAAGTACGGAAATCCCTCCACATAGAGGAAAGAGTGCGCTGCGGCTGGCCGCCACGCTCGGCATCAGGCCCACGAACTGCACAAAATAGGTCGGCGTCCACAGGTTGAAGGTCTCGCGCAAGAGGGTGGCGCCGAAGGCCAGCAGGCAAACCAGCCAGAATGCGAAGCTGGTGAGCAGCGGGCGCAAAATCGCGCTGATCTTTTGTTGGTGTTCGTGGTGGTGCTCGCCATCCGTATCCTCGTCGGCGTACACGTTTCTCGGATTCACTTCAGGCGCCGGCAGCCCGCGCTCCGCAGGCGTCTCGCGCAAAAGCAGCAGGCAGATGAGGAATAGAACCCCAAGCGCAGCCGCGGCAAAATAGAAGACGCCGCGCCAGCCCACGCCATGCGCCAGAAACTCGCTCATCGTCCAACGGCATCCCGCGTCGCCAAAAAGAAAGCTCAGGCTTACCACTGCCATCACGCTTCCGTATGTGGAATAGGAGAACCAGCGCGACGAAACCCGCACCAGACCCGCCCAGCCCTGCGACTGGAAGAGCCGGTTGCCGATCCACGCCAGCGTGAAGAGTGGAAATCCGCCGCTCAGCGCAAAGATGACAGTAAAGAGGATGGAGCCGGCCATGCCGCCCAGAAAAAATCGCCGGCCGCCGTGCGTGTCGGCCAAAGCCCCGGAGAAAAACTTGCCCAGCGCATACGCCGCGGTGCCCATGGAGGCCATAAATCCCAGGCGGATTTGCGCTTCGCTTGCCGTGATGCCATGACGCGTCAAGTCGTGAATCAGGTCGGGCATCACGACTGAGAGGTCGGAACGGCAAAAGTAATAGCCGGAATAGCCCAGCGCCAAAAGGGCAGCAGTTGCCCCATGCCACAAGGTAAATCGTGGTCTTGAACCCGGTTCAGCGGATTCGATCTCGGCTGTGGCCAATGCGCTCTCTGCGGACACACAAGAAAACTACCACACGCCTCCATGCACCGACTGCGCCGCCGCGCAGCGCGCCTGTGTGAATTCACGCAAGATTGATCGCAATGTGTGACAGGGCTCGCTGCCGGTTCGTGAGGCGGAAGTTTCTCTCCACATTTTGTTTCCTATTTGTATCTTCGGGAATTACTATGGACCGCCGAAGGGGTTCTGCCCACCAGCAGCGCGTCTTGAAAGGGCGGCACGGCAGCGGCAGAGGTCTCCCCGGGGGTTCTGACATGCGTTTTTCCTGGATTCAAAACTCATTTTGTATCGCCGCTTGCGCCATGCTTGCGGTTGTTCTTATGGCATTGCCCGCCGCGCCGGATTACCGGCTGCTCAATCTGCGCTACGGCGAGAAATTCACGCCGCAGGATATGGATCATCTGGTGCCGCTGCCATCGGGCATTCTGGGCACGGTGCGCTTGATCTCTGGGCAGTGAGGCAGGGAGCGAGGCAGAAAGTGAAGAAGTGAAATGAGTGAAGGAGTGAAAAGCAACCGCAGGTCCTTCGAATCGTCGCTGCGCTCCTCGCTCAGGATGACAGTTCTATTTTTTGCTGCGAACTTTGATGACAGCTCAAAGTATGATGTGAATTTTGGAAACAGAACATAAGGAGGCCCGATGAACCGTCGAGAATTTTCCGCGCTTTTGCCCTTGCTTGCCGCCGCTTCCGCCCTTGCGCCTGACGCTGAAGGTCAGGCACCTGCTGCTCCCACTGCCGCGCCGGCACAACAACCTATGGCGCCCATGCCGTTAACCGAGCTCGTCTCCGGCCGCTATCCACAAATCGAGCCGGCCAATCCGCATCCGTCGCCACGCATGTCAAAGCGCTTCTTGATGGGCATGCTGCCCGACAACATCCGCATGGAGGCGCACTTTACGCATCTCGCGCCCGGCTGCCCGCCCGAGCCCATCGGTACCCACAAGCACACCGAGATCTGGTGCATCCACGAAGGCACGGCACGGTTGATGACGGCGGGCGTCACGCGCGACCTGGTAGCCGGCGACATGGGCGTGTGCATCGCGGGCGACCAGCACACCGTTTACAACGCCAGCCAGACAGAGCCGGCCTCGTACTTTGTGATTACGGTTGGGCCTCCGGAATAAAGAGCGGGTGTCCGGGGTCGGGTGTGGGGGACGCTGATTCGTCACCCACGGACTCCTCAGATGACGTGCCTGACGCGGACACGAAAGACAACCGCAGGTCCTTCGACTCCTCGCTGCGCTCGTCGCTCAGGATGACAATTCTATTGTGATGCGAGCTTTTGGCTCGCCACATTAAACTGCCACTAAATGTTCGGCGGCGTGTTTCTTCATCGAGACGAGTTCAATGGCCGTCTGGGCGATATGTTCCGCGCTCAACTCAAACACCTTGACCAGTTCCCACGGCGCGCCGGACTCGCCGAAGCGATCTTTCACCCCGATGGCGCTGGCGATGACCGGGACCCCATAGAGTCTGGGATCTCGTAGCCAGAATCAGGCTCACGCGTCCGGCCAGTGCGCCGATCTGATGTTCTTCCGCTGTGATCACCACGCCCGTCTCGCGCGCCGCGCGCACGATCGCCTCCGTATCGATGGGCTTGAGCGTGTGCAGATTCACGACGCGCGTCTCCAGGCCGAACTCCTGCTTCAGAATCCATGCCGCGCGCATGGCCTCGGGCACCATCGGTCCGCAGGCGATGATGCTCAGATCCTCTCCTTCGTCGGCGCAATCCTCGGCGAGGCGCGTCTCGAAGGCATCGACAAAGTCAGCATTTCTCCCCGCGCAGGCTGATGACATTCGCTTTGCCGAAAACGAAGGGCGTGGATTCGCTCGTAACGATCGGCGTGGCCTCGCGCGCAAAGCGAATGTACTTCGGCCCCACGTGTTCGAGCAGCAGATAGCCGCGTGGCCTTGCGCGTTTCGATGGCGTCGCAGGGCACGACCACCGTCATATTCGGCAGGCCGAGCATCGCAAAGAGATCTTCGAGCGCCTGGTGCGTAGCGCCGTCCGCGCCGACGGAGACGCCCGCGTGCGCACCGGCCACCAGCACATTGAGATTGGAGTAGCAGATCGAAACGCGCATCTGGTCGAGGTTGCGCGCCGCGGAAAACGTGGCGTAGGAGCCGAGCACCGGCAGCTTGCCCTCGCGCGCCAGGCCCGCGGCTGCCGCCGTGGCCGACTGCTCCGCAATGCCCATCAGATCCAGCGCCGCGCGCGCTCCGGCTTGCCCGCATAGAAATCGCAATCGTGATGGAGCCGGAAATGTCGAGCCCGATGCACACGATGCGCTCATCGTCGCCGCATTCGGCAAGCGCGCGCCCAAAGCCCTTGCGCGTGGGCTCCATCGCGACCTGCATGGCGTCGCGCGCATTCCACCAATAGTCGCGCGAGAAGCTGCGGCATGCTGCGCTTCAAGAGCGTGCGCAGCTTCGGCTTGCCAGTTGCTCCGCCTTTGCGAGCAACTCATCCACGGGAATGCGTCCGGCGAGGCCTAGATCCGCGAGCGCCGCATTCAGTTCCTCGCGATTCGGCGCCTTGCCGTGCCAGCCCGGCTGGTTCTCCATGAAGCTCACGCCCTTGCCCTTGACGGTGTCGGCAAGAATCACGACCGGCCTGCCGGTCACCGCACGCGCCTGCTCCGAAGGCATCGACAATCTCGCTCATGTTGTGGCCGTCGATGCGCAGCACCTCCCAGCCGAATGCCGCGTACTTGGCGACGAGCGGTTCCACCTGCATCACGTCTTTCACCCAGCCGTCGATCTGCAGGCGGTTGCAGTCGATGACGGCGATGATGTTGTCGAGTTGGAAGTGACCGGCCTCCATCGCCGCTTCCCACACCTGGCCCTCCTGCTGTTCGCCGTCGCCCATCAGGCAAAAGATCTTGTGCTGCTTGCCCCCGTTCTTTTCGTTATCGACGCGCGCCGCCAGCGCCATGCCCACCGCGATGCTCAAGCCCTGGCCGAGCGAGCCGGAAGAGATTTCAACGCCCGGCAGTCTGAGCCAATGGGGATGGCCCTGGAAGGGCGAGCCAAGCTTGCGCAAAGTGACGATGTCTTCGAGGGGGCAGAAGCCGGCGATGCCGAGCGATACATAGAGTGCGGGCGCCTTGTGGCCGGCCGACCAGAGAATGCGGTCGCGATCGGGCCAGTCAGGATGTTTTGGATCGTGCTCGGCTGCGCGCAGATAGAGCGCCGCTGCAATGTCCATGATGGAGAGCGTGCCGCCGGCGTGGCCCGAGCCCGCCGCGCACAACGCGACCAGATTGTAGCCGCGCATGAGACAGGCCGCCTCGCGCAGCTCGTCAAGAGAATATGTCTTCCGCACCAGCCCGGTGGTTGCATCTCGAAGCGCCATTGCCGTTCTCCTTTGCGCAGAAGTCCGCACCACCCGCTGCTACAGTGTGCACGCTCACCCACGCGTCGATGCGCGCCAACGCTTCCATCAGGTTCTCCATGGAATTGGCGACGCTGAAGCGCAAATATCCCTCGCCATAGGTGCCAAATGCTGTGCCGGAAAGCGCGGCCACGCCGGCCTCTTCGAGCAAGAGCATCGGCCAGAGGTTTCGACGCCCATCCCGTGCCCGTGATGTTGGCGAAGACATAGAATGCGCCCTTCGGCATGCGCGCGCTGAAGCCGCGGATTCGATTGAGGCCCGCAACAAACGCCCGGCTGCGCCGCTCGAATTCCAGGCGCATCGCATCCACAGCGCTTTGGTCGCCTGCCAGCGCGGCCAGTGCCGCACGCTGCGTAAAACTCGCGGTGCAGGAGTTGGAGTTCGTCATCAGGCGCGTGATCTGCGCGGCCAGGTCGGCGCGCATCACGCCGTAGCCGATGCGCCAGCCGGTCATGGCATAAGTTTTTGAGAAGCCGTCGAGCAGAATCGTGCGCTCCTGCATGCCGGGCACGCTCATGATGGAGAACGGCTGGCCTTTAAACTGCAGGCGGCTGTAAATCTCATCGGCCAGCACCAGGATGTTGCGCTCGCCGATGGCCGCCGCGGCGCGCTCAATGTCGCTGCGCGCCAGCACGCCGCCAGTGGGGTTCTGCGGCGAGTTGAGAATGATGAGCTTCGTGCTGGGCGTGATCAGTCGCGCCATCTCATCCACGTCCATCGCGAAGTCCCGCTCTTCGCGCAACGGAATCGGCACCGGCGTGCCGCCGGCGTAGCGGATCATCGACTCGTAAATTGGAAAACCGGGATTGGGATAGATCACCTCGTCGCCTTCATCGACGAGCGCCAGCATGACGTAGAACATGATGGGCTTGCCACCGGGAACCACCACCACTTCGTCCGGCGCGACCGCGACGCCGCGCGTGCGGCTCACATAGCTGGCGATGGCTTCGCGCAACTCCGGCAGCCCCGCCGAGGGGCTGTAGTGCGTCCAGCCGCCGCGCAGCGCATCCACCGCTGCTTCCACAATGTGCGGCGGAGTCGAGAAGTCCGGCTCGCCAATCTCCAGATGAATGATGCTCCTGCCCGTGCGCTCCAGCGCCTTGGCCTTGCTCAGAACTTCAAATGCTGTTTCCGTGCCCAGCCGCGCCATGCGCCGCGACAGAAGCAGTTCGTGCTGTACTATTTGCGTTGCCATTGCGAGTGCTCCCACGTCCGGCGCAGTCTATGCCTGCACAGAAACTGGCCGGCTCTCAGACCGGATGGCATTATACCCCCGGCTCAAAATGACAAAATGTGATGGCCGTCGCCCTGCTCCCATCCCCCTGTTCTCGTAGCCGGAACCTGCTTTGCACAGCCACCAGCGGAGCGAGGAACGGTAGAATGTCCGAAGCGCAGCAACGGAATCAAGGTATGACATACTACGACCAGGTCGCAGAGGCAGCAGCATTTGTGCAGTCGCGGTTGGGCGCGCTCGCGCCGCGGGTGGGCATCGTGCTGGGTTCGGGACTGGGCGCGGTTGCCGATGCGATCGCTCGATCCGGTCATCGTTCCCTATCGCGAGATTCCGCATTTTCCGCAATCGACCGTCGAAGGCCATGCGGGACGCATGGTGGCGGGGCTGCTCGGCGGCGCTCCAGTGGTCATCCTGCAAGGCCGCGTTCACTCCTACGAGGGCTACACGCCGCATGGAGTCACGTTTCCCATGCGCGTGCTGGGCGCGTTGGGAGTGCGCGCCGTGGTGCTGACCAATGCCGCCGGCGGTATTCAAGCGGGATACAAGTTGGGCCAACTGGTGCTGCTGGCCGATCACATCAATATGATGGGCTGGAATCCGCTCACCGGGCCGAACGAGCCGCGCTTCGCCATCGGGCCAGGCGCCGGACTGCGCTTCTTCGACATGACCGAGGCGTACAGCAAGGCGTTGCGCGCGTTGGCCGCGGAAGCGGCGCGCGAGGAGGGATTCACGCTGGAGGAAGGCGTGTATCTGGCCACGCCGGGACCCAGCTTTGAGACGCCGGCAGAAATTCGCGCCTTTCGCACGCTGGGCGCCACGCTGGTGGGCATGTCGACCGTGCCGGAAACCATTGTGGCGCGGCACATGGGAATCGAGGTGCTGGGCATCTCCTGCGTCACCAACCTGGCCGCGGGACTGGGCGCGACTCCGCTGAGCCATCGAAGAGGTGTACGAGACCGGGCGCATGGTGGAGCTGCGGTTGGCCGGATTGCTCAAGCGCCTGGCGCCGCGCATCGCCGCAAAAGTGAACGAGGGGCTGTGAGCCAAACCGTGAGCGCCCGAGTCGCACGCGAAGTAGCCGCCCGGATCCCGCGGCTGCCCTTTCCGCCAACCGTGCTGGGCATTGCCGGCTGCTCCGGCTCAGGCAAAACCACGCTGGCCAATGAAATGGCCCGCATGTTGCGCGGCCTCCGCTTTCATCTCGACGACTACTATCTCGACCTCGGCCACATGCCGCTCGAAGAACGCGTCCAGCAGAACTTCGACGACCCGGCGATGATTGAGATTCCGCTGCTGGCTGAGCATATCGCCACGCTGGCGCGCGGAGACACGATCCAGCGTCCGGTCTACGACTTCGCAACCTACACGCGCGTGCCGGGCCGCACCGAAAGCGTCACCTCCGGTCCGTTCCTGATTGTTGAAGGCATCTTCGCGCTCTACTTCGCGGACCTGCTGCCGCTCTACCAGTTGCGCATTTACGTCGATACGCCGGATGAATTGTGTTTCGAGCGGCGGCTGAAGCGCGATATGGACGAGCGCGGAAGAAGCGAGGAGTCGGTGCGCTATCAATATGAAAACCGCGTGCGCCCGTCGAGCATGACGTTCGTGCGGCCCTCTGCGGCGAACGCCGATCTTGTCATCGACGGCTCCGACGCGCTCGACTGGAAGGTGGAACGCGTGATGAGCGAGATGCGCAAGCGCGGACTGCTGCACGGGCGCGGAGTACGAACTTACTTCGCCGTCAGCGCCGCCACCGGCACCAGCATGTCTTCCTTGCGCATCACCAGATTGGTGGCATTCAGCGTGGCCAGTTCGAAGCCGTGGCCGTGCGTGATGGCGTCCGTCGGGCAAGCCTCGACGCAATAGCCGCAGAAGATGCAGCGGTTGTAGTCGATGTTGTAGACCTTGGCGTAGCGCTCCGAAGAAGAGATGCGAACTTCGGTGGTGTTCTCGGCGGCTTCAATATAGATGCAGTTCGCCGGGCAGGCCGCGGCGCACAGGAAACACGCCACGCACTTTTCCAGGCCATTTTCGTCGCGCTGCAACACGTGCGCGCCGCGGAAGCGCGACTCGAACACCGCTCCGCGCAAGGGGCCGGGACCGTCGGGGTAGTTCTCCACCTCGGTGGGCGCGAACGCCTCGCGACCGGTGATGCTCATGCCCTTGGCGATGGCGGCGATGTTGCGCACAATCGACATGGGTTCAGTATACGATGGAGGCGAGGAGAAGATCATGAAGCCTTCACGCGTTGCCATCGCCATCATTCTGGGACCATTGAGCTTAGGAGCCTTCGCGCAGCAGACGCAGAACCCGCAGCCGCACATGCCGACGGAGCGGCAAACGTCCGACATGTCGGCAATGGCTCCCGCGCCGGCGGAAACGCTGAAGATCACCTTCGGTGACAAATCCGCCACATGGACCGTGGCCACGCTGGCCGCGCTGCCGCACGTGTCGGTCACCGTCCACAACGAGCACACCAAGGCCGACGAAACCTACTCCGGTGTGCCGCTTGATCGCGCTGCTCACGCCGCTGGGCGTGAGCGAGCATGCCGCGCGGCAAAGATCTGCGGCTCTACGTGGTGGCCGAGGGCTCGGACCTCTACGAAGTGGTGTATTCAATCGGCGAGGTCACGCCGGAAGTGAGCAGTTCCACGGTCATTGTGGCCGACACCGAAAATGGCAAAGCCCTTGCGGCCGACGGACCTATGAAGTTGATTGCGACCGGAGAAAAGCGCCCGGCGCGCTGGGTGCGCAGCCTGGTTGCGATCAAAATCTTCGCGGCCGAGTAAAATCGCCGCGGTTCAGCAACAACAATTCAACGCGCAAGAACATCAGGGCCGCATCTCCGATGGTTGGAGAATGCGGCCCTTGGTGTTTTGGGTGCGGCGCAGCTTCTTAGCGATGGCCTCCGGAACGGCCTCCGCCGCCGCCACCACCGCTGCGCACCTGCGGCGTGACGTGTTGGTCGGCATGCAGCGGGCGTGTTTCCGCGGTCGTGGCCGGCCGCGAATTCGGCGATGCATACTGCCCGCGCTGCGTGCTGTAGTTCTGCTCGTGCTGCACTTGCGTGTTCATGCGCGGAGCGGTGGGCTCGCGATACGCATTCCCTTCCGACGGCCGCGGTTGCGACTGCACGCCATTCGGTCCGCCACGATAGCTGGGCCGAACGCCGTTGTTGACGCGAACATTATTGTTCACGCGGACGTTATTGTTCACGCGAACATTGGCGCGATAGCTGTACACGTTGTGCACCGCGCGCCCGTTGATGTTGTTGTAGACGCGGTTGTAGAAGAAGTGGCCGCGAGTTCCAGTAGCCGCCCTCGTAACCGAATCCGACGTAGCCGAAGCCGTAGTTGATGCCTCCATACCAGCCCATGTGGAAACCCCAGTGGCCGGGATAAAAGAGGTAGCGCCCGCTGTAGAAGCCCCAATAGCCGGGAGTCCAAAGCCCGCCAACATACGGCGGCTCAACCCACACGCCGGGAACCCAGTAATAGCCGTAGGGGCCCCAGGCCCAGTAGCCGGGAGTCCAGATGTACCCCTCGTCCGGCGCGGGCGGCTGCGCGTAATCGGGCAGCGGAGGCGGTGGCTCAGTCGCTTCTTCCGTGGGTTGCTCGGTATATCCGGCAACGTCGGGATTCTCGCCTCCGGGAGGCGCAGTTTCGGTGGTGTAGGACGGCCCGGCTGCTCCCTGACCGGTAGTATCCGGCGCCTGGTTGACGGCTGCGGGATCGGGTCCCTGATCGGGAGGCGGGGGCGCCTGATCCTGCCCGGCAGCCTGAACTGCGGTTAGGCCTGGCGTCGGATTCAAATGCGATGCAGCCAGGAAAAGCACGGCCACGAGGGCCAGCGGTATGCAAAGTGCGAGTCGAGAATAGCTTTTCATCTCAACCTCCATTCGATTGGACACGGTTCTAGGTACAGAAGTCTCGGAATTCTAGGAAATTCTTCTCTGGGCCGTCAATGGGGTTACGTGCCCCCACGCGGACTGGCCGCGATAGTTGGCCGGCGATGGGGTGCAAGAGCCATTCAGGGGCCATCCGCGGATCGCGCCGCGGATGCCCTGAGAAACGCTGCTACTTAGGGTGTTGATCGTCTTGCTTAGGAGCTGCCTGGTGCTGCGGTTGCGGGGCAGCTTGGTGTTGTTGCGGAGCCGCCTGGTGCTGCTGCGGTTGCGGAGCCATCTGACGCTGTTGCGGTTGCGGTGCTGCCTGACGCTGCTGTTGCGGCGGCCGATTGACGCTCTTGCGGAGCCACTTGATGTTGTTGCTGTGGTGCCACCTGGCGTTGTTGTTGCTGCTGTGGCGCCGCCTGATGTTCTTGCGGGGCCGCCTGATGTTGTTGTTGCTGCTGCGGCGTCGCCTGATGCTCCTGCTGTTGCGGTGTCGCCTGGTGTTGTTGCTGCTGTTGCTGCACAGCCCGATTGGTTTTCTGGAGCGCCGCCGGTGGTTTCACGTTGCGATCGGCCGCGAGTGGCTGGCTGACCGTCACATTGGCAGGGCGTCCATGATTTGTATTGGCGAACTGGGCCCGGTTGGTGCTCGCCGCACGCTGATTCTGCACTTGGGCCGTCATCGGCGCAGTGTGCGGCTGATGCATGGCCGCCAGTTCCGCAGGCCGCGCCGGCGCCCGGACGCCTCCCGATCCGCCGTTATAACTTACGCGGGAGTTGTTCGTGTTGTCGGCCACCGAACGACTATAAACGTTGTGCACCACGGAGATGTTCACGTTATTGACCGAGCGGTTGTAGTAGAAATGGCCGCCGCCCCAGTAACCGCCCTGGTAGCCGTATCCTACGTAGCCATAGCCGTAGTTGATGCCGCCATAGTAGCCGATGTACTGGCCCCAGTAGCCCGGATAAAACCCGTAGACGTTATTCCAGAAGCCCCAGTAGCCGGGGGTCCAGAGTGCGCCCTCGTAGGGAGCCTCAATCCACGCACCGGGTACCCAGTAGTAGCCGTCCGGAGACCAGGCCCAGTAGCCCGGAGTCCAGATATAGTCGTCGCCGGGAACCGGCGGTTGGTCGTACTCGGGCAAAGGTGGAGGCGGCTGGGCTGAAGTGTATTCAGGCTGTTCGCCGTAACTTGGATCGTAAGACGACTGATCCGGCGGAGCACTCTGCTGGTCGCTTGGAGCAGCTGAGTTGTCTGGAGCGGGGGCCAGATTGGCGGTCGCCGGGTCCGTGCCCGGGTCCTGCGTGCCCGCCTGATTGTTATCCGCCTGCACCTGGTCTGGATTGTTGTGGCAACCAGCTGCGAAGAGTGTGATCGCCAAAGGAAGCAGGGCGAATCGTGCAAGTCTAAAAAGACGGCTCATTTCACGCCTCCATTCAGGTTGGATGCTATCGGCGGCGTGGGGGGCAAGACTGCTCTCTATTGACCACTAAATATTCATTTCAATGGGTTACTCGCCCCGATGCCGATTGGCCGCGATTGTTGGCCGGCGGCGTAATCACCGGCTTGCGCTGCGGTTGCGCGTTCAGCATTTGCTGGCAAAGCTCCGAGTCCTGACCGCGCTCCAGGCCCTGGATGGCGTCCTGCCCGCGGCACAGGCGCAGTTTCATCGCCTCGGCATTCTCCTTTGTCAGTTCCTCGGTGCGCTCCATTCCCGTCATGGGGTCCACATCGTAGCGGAAGATGGTGTCGCTCGGCTGACGCTTTTTTCCGTAATCGAAGTGATTCCACGTTGCCAGATAGGCGCGATTCTCCGCTCCCGCGATCAAGGCATAAACCTGCGTCCAGGTCACGTCGGGCGCGCTGGGCGGAACGGCATTCCACACCAGAATTCCCTGGCCGCCGCGGATCCAGCGCCCCACAAACATGTGGTGCTCAAGGTCGTAGTGAAAGCTCGTGAAAAACGTGCTGGCCGCGCAGTCGTGGCAGTTGTCGTAGAGCACGGCCAACTCCTGGGGAGCATCTTCGGCAAAGTTTTCCCAGTCGATCCAGCGCAGATTCACGCCTTTGAGCAGCGGCGCAACCACGTGGCTGGTGAGCGATGCGTTCCACACCGTAAAGCTGTCGTTGCCGGGCGTCGATTGCAGCCCTTCGCGCTCGGTGGTCACCACCAGCGCCGCGTCGTACATCACGCCGATCTCGCGGATAGAGGTCCATTTCTCCACCGTCAGCGAGCGCTGGATCCACGCCACGATGTTCTGATCTTTGGGATCGTGAAAATCGATCCAGCGAAAGGTGCCGGAGGTCTGCTGGGCATGAAGTGGTAGTGCAAGAACCAGTGCGATTGCGAAACAAAAAAGGCGGCTGGGAAGGTCAATCCGCATGGGTCTATATATATCAGAGCGGGACTCCGTGTGTGCGCTGCAACTGCTGCCCACAGCCTACAGCCCCAACTTCGCCCACATCGCGTCGACCTTCGCCTTGGTCGCGCCATCCATCTCGATCATCGCCGGCCAGGGGCGCTCGAAGCCTTCGGCCTTCCACTTGCGCGTGGCGTCCACTCCCATTTTTGAACCGTAGTTGGGCAGGCGGCTCGAGTGATCGAGCGAATCGATGGGGCCGAGCATGAACTGGATGTCGCGCTCAGGATCAATGTTGTTGGCCACGCGCAGAACGACTTCAGGAATGTTCTGCACGTCGCAATCCTCATCGACCACGATGATGCACTTGGTAAACATCGCCTGGCCGAGCGACCAGATGGCGTTCATCACCTTGCGCGCCTGGCCGGGATAGCTTTTCTTGATCGACACGATCATCAGGTTGTGAAAGACCGCTTCGACAGGCAGATTGATGTCAACCAACTCGGGGATGGCCATCTTCATCGCGGGCAGAAAAATGCGGGCGACGGCACGGCCTATCCACGCGTCCTCCATGGGCGGCTTGCCGACAATGGTTGCAGCGTAAATGGGATCCTTGCGGTGCGTGATGCACGTGAGATGGAAGACGGGATATTCGTCCGGCAGCGTGTAGAAGCCCGTGTGATCGCCGAAGGGGCCTTCGGAGCGCAACTCGCCCAGTTCCACATAGCCCTCAAGAATGATCTCGGCGTGTGCGGGCACCTCAAGATCGACGGTCTCGCACTTCACAATTTCGACTGGCTTGCCGCGCAGGAAACCGGCAATCAGGAATTCCTCAACCTCAGGCGGCGCGGGAACGATGGCGGCAAAAGTGGTTGCTGGATCGGTGCCGATAGCGACGGCCACTTCAAGCCGCGAGCCCTTCAAGTTGCCGAGCGCGAGTTGCGGAATTGCGCCCGCAGGCTGCTCGGAAATCGTCACTGCGCCCCCGGCTGACTCGGCCATCATCGCCACGCGCGCGGATTTCGTCCCAGCCGCGTCACCTGTCCAGGAGGCTGCCGCACGCAGTGCTTCGCGATAGTGCTCGGCGGCGACTTTTTGCCGCTGCCAATGCATGCCCGTGGTCTGCCCATCGAACACCTGCATGCGATACATGCCGATGTTGCGCTTCCCCGTGCGCGGGTCGCGGGTATGCACGCAGGGCAGCGTAATGAAACGCCCGCCGTCGAACGGCCAGCACTTGAGAATGGGGAAAAAATTGAGGTCGAAGTTGTCGCGCCGCACGACTTCCTTGCAGGGTGCGTCTTTCGCGCTCACGGTCTTAGGGAAGATGTTAGCGAGTTCGCCCAGTTGCGGCAGCATTTTCAACTTGTCGAAAAAGCCGCCAGTCGGCGGCTTCACGTTCATCAGCGCGTGAATGCGTTCTGCGATCTCGTCGATGCGGTCGACACCGAGCGCCAACGCCATCCGCCGCTCGCTGCCGAATTGGTTGATGAGGACCTTATGGCCGGGATGGCCTTTGACGTTCTCAAACAGCAGTGCCGGCCCACCCGGAGCATATGTTTCCTTCGTCGCGCCGGATTTTGTGTGCGCGCCGATCTTCGACACGCGGTCGGTAATCTCGGTGATTTCGAGCTCGGGCGAGACTTCCTCGCGGATGCGGCGCAATTCGCCGTGCTTTTCGAGCGCTTTGATCCAGTCGCGCAGATCGTCGTATGCCAAAAGCGTGCTCCCGACAGCCGTTATCCTACATCCCTCATCGTAATGCCTGAAAGTGAAGCGCGCCGCACGGATTGCCGGCGCTATGTTTGCGAGCCGTTGCTGTGCCTGCTGTCCCACTCGCCGCGAGCGCGCAAGGTCGCGATCTCCTGGCGTGCCATCTCCTGCGCGCGCTGGTGATCGGGCTTGCCGAGACGGTTCAGAGGCATCTGGCCAGGCTCGACGATGATCCAATGGCGCGGCCGCATATAAGTCGCGAGCGCGCGTGTGTAGCGTTCCAGCTCCGCCACGGCCAGCTCGATGCCCGGCCGCTTCTCGACCAGGGCCACGACGCCCTCGCCGGCCACTTCGTGCCCCACGCCGACGACGACACAACTCATGACTTTTCCTGCCAGATCGGCGATGTGTGATTCCACGTCGCCGGGAAACACCTGGTAGCCAAACGACTTGATCACCCACTTGGCCCGCCCGGAGAGATGAATGCCTCCAGCGCTCTTGTATCCAAGATCTCCGGTGTACAAATAACCGTCGCGCGAGATGGTCCTCGCGGTCGCGGCGGGATCATTCACGTAGCCCGCGAACGTCTGCGGTCCCCGAAAACAGATGTGCCCGATCTCTCCGTCGAGCAATGCGTCGCCAGCCACGCCGTCCTCGCGCATGGGCAGGCGAATGGAGCAGGCGTAAACCGGCATGTCGTGGCCCAGGCCGTCGAGGATTTTTTCGCGCTCGGATGCATCGACGCTCACGTACGTGCAGAAACCCGCACACTCGGTCAGCCCCAACCCCGTGCCCACCACTGGCGCCATGGTGGCGAGTTTATCTACAAACGGCCGCGAGACGGCATTCCCGCCGTATGCGGCAAACTTCAGGCTCTTGAGATCGTAGCCGCCGTAGTCCTTCAGCATCCATTCCAGGTTGAACATCACGGGAATCTGGCCCAGCAGTTCCACGTTGTGCTGCTCAATGGCGCGCAGAGAGCGCCCGGCATCGAAGACCTCAAGAAGCACCGCAGTCCCGCCGCCGAAGAGCGTGCTCATCATGATTTCCGTTTGAGCGCCCACGTGCGAGGCGGGCAGATTGACCAGCGAGCGTGTGCCGCTGTCTCCGCCAAAGAATGCGCCGCACAGGCACATGTTCTGCGAGGTAATGTTGCGATGCGTCAGCAGCGCAGCCTTCGGCGAGCCGGTCGATCCCGTTGTGAAAATAATCAGCGCGCCATCGTCTTCGCTGATCGCGGAGGTAGTTCCGGCCAGCTCGGCTGCGCCGGCATCGGGCGTGTTCGCCGCGGTACTCGACGCAGCTTCGGCTAGCACCGCGTAGGGGCGGAAGCCTTCCGTCGGCTCCGCCGTGCTCACCGTGAAAAAGTGCTCGACCCAAGTACACTTTGACGCGACCGCGCAGCTCATCTCGCGAAAATCCAGCGGACCGTATTGACCGAGACCGACGAAGCCGCGCGGGCGCAGCATCTCGACCACACGAATGACCTCGGCGGCGGGCAGGCGCAGGTCGAGTGGAACCACGATCACGCCGATCTTGAACAAACTGTATTCGAGCAGAACGTGATCCACCGACATGGGCAGCAGCGTGACGAGATGATCGCCTTTCTTGAATCCCATCCGCAGCCATTCGCAGGCCAGCGCTGTCGTAAAACGGTCAAACTCGCTCCATGTAACCGCGCGGCCGCTCTCGGCGCTCAGCAGAGCGATGCTTTCGGGGCGTTCTTTCGCCCACTTCGCCACCACACCATGCAGCAGGTGGCTATCGGCAAACTGATGGTTGTAATCGTCAAGGGTAAGTTGGGGAAGATGCATGGTTTGATAGATTCCTGCATCAGTCGAACATGGCAGCACAGGCGCGTCAAGCGCATACCCCGCTGCTTGCAGGATCAGCTTGCCGGCTGCACAACCGTCACCATGGGATTCACCGGCGGAATCGCATCCATGGGAAAGCCGAGCCGCTTCCACTCGTCATAGCCGCCGCGTAGGGGCCGCACGCGCTCAATGCCCAGGCGATGCAGCGTCATGGCGGTCTTGGCCGCGGTGGCCTCGCTGGGGCATGTGCAATAGAGCACGACGTCGCGGTCGCGTGGAATCTCGTTGTGGCGCTCGGCAAGCGCATCGGGCGAGAAGTGCAGCGCGCCGGGCAGCGTAAAGGGCTCAGGCAAGAGTTCCAGCGGATGGCGCAAGTCGATGATGAACACCGGATCTCCGGCGTCGAGTTGGCGCTTCAGTTCCATCGGCTCCAGGCGCGCGGCCGACAGTTGTTTCAGCACCACTCTGCGGCGATAGAGACGGATGAGGAAGAACGCGACGATGCCAAGAACGAGCAATGCGCCTGAGAAACGCCCCACCCAATTCAGCAGATGCGGGTTGCGCTTGAGCAGGTCGCCAAAGAAGCGGCCCGCGGCCAGCAGCGCTCCCGCCCAAAGCGTTGCCCCGATGCCGTCATAGAACACGAAAACGCCAAGCTTCATGCCGTTTTCGCCGGCCACGGGCGGCGCCAGGATGCCCAGACCGGGCACGAATTTGGCAAACATCAGCATGGTGCCGCGGCGGCGCGCGAAGGAGTCCTGAGTGCGCCGGACGCAGGTAGTCGGCTCAAGCGAAAGCTTGCAGAGCAGGCGCAGAACACGGTGCCCCTGGCGGCGGCCGATGAAGAACCACACAATATCCGCAATCAGCGTTGCCACCACGCTGAGCGCAAGCGCCAGAAAAAAGCTGAAGGGGCCATCGACCGAGAGCGCTCCTGCCGCCAGCAGCACCGGCGTAGCTGGCAACGGAATGCCAAATTGCTCCGCCAGGACCCAGGCGAAAAGCAACAGGTACCCGTATGTCAGGAGAATGTCAGTCGGTAGCGCCATTGAGGACCTCGGGGGACGTGTGGGGAGAAAGCGGCCTCACCTATGTATCGGATGTACCTCATTCGAATTCGTTGCAAAGACCGCGAGGAAATCTCGCGGCGCCAGTTTCAGGACGGTCGGGTTCGCGAACCGACCACTTCTTCAATGGTCCAATCCACCCAGGCGCCCTGCTCGGCCGGGCAGGCCACGAGGCCGGGGTCGTTGGCCAGCACGGCATCGACAAAATTCTCCACCACCGGGTAGTGCAAATTGGCATGCGGAGGCAGATGCTCCACGCGGTTCCCTTCTCGAGTATTGACGCGTAGCTCCGGGCTGTTGAGCGGATCGAGATTAATCTCGCCGTCCTCGCAAATGATGCGGAACTGGTCTCGCGGCACGTGCGAGTTCCAGCGCACGTCCACCACGCCATGCACCCCGCCCGGCAGTTGCATCAGCACGGTTGCGGAATCCTCCACGCCCATGCGATGCACCGCGTTCGACTGCAGGCCGCAGGCGCGCTCCACCTTGCCGAAGAGAAAATTCATGGCGTCGATGCGATGCGAAGCAGTGTCGTAGAGCGGACCGCCGCCCGCCAGCGCCGGGTCGCTTAGCCATTCGCGGCCTCCAATTTCGAGCCAGCTGTGGCAGTTGGCCTCGGCCAGCAGCGGCCGCCCGATGGCGCCCTCCTGCACAAGGTGCTTTGCACGGATCAGCTTCGGATAGAGTCTGCGGTAATACGAAACGCCGAGGAAGCGCCCGGAGATGCGCGCTTCGGCCACCATCAGCTGCGCCTGCGCGAAATCGAACGCCATCGGCTTCTCGCAGAGCACATGTTTGCCCGCGCGCAGGGCCGTAACGGCGGCCTTGGCATGGAACGCCACGGGCAGCGCGATGTAGACGGCGTCGACCGCCGGATCGGCGACGGCTTCTTCCATCGTGCTCCACGACTTGGCGCCCGGAAACTCCCGCGCCTTGGCTGCATCGCGCGTGACAAAGCCATAAAGCCTACTGCGCGGCTCCGCTTGAATGGCGGGAATGACGCGCTTGCGCGCGATGTCGCCGATGCCGGCCAAAACCCAATGCAGTTTGTCGCTCACGCAGTCAGAATATCCTGCCGCAGAGAACATGCCGCAGCAAAAAAGCCGCTTGTGGGCGGCTTCCTGCTTTTCAGATTGCTTGAAGTTTCGGTTCGCCGCTACTGCGCAGCAGGCGTGGGTGCGGCCTGAACCGTATAGACCGCAGCGGGAGCGCTTGCGGGAGCGGCCGCTGGAGCGTTCTGTGCATCCTGATTCTTTACTGCGAAGTAGTCGTGGTCCCAGAGATTCTTGTAGAACTCGCCAGTAAGCTCGGCGGCGCGCGGGCCAAAAGTGGGCCGGCCGCCTTCCAGGAAGAACACCGTTACGAGTGCGCCCTGAGGCGACTCGGAATACGAAGCAAACCAGCCGAAGCGTGTGCCGCTGTCGGAGCAGGTCCCGGTTTTGCCGAACACCGGCAGCTCGCGGAAGTTGGTGCGCAGGCTGCGCGCGGTTCCATATTCCACCGCACCCGCCATGCCGTCTTCGAGGTCGGGAACGTAGCGCGCGATATCGAGCGTCCGCTTCACCTTGGGCTGGAACGCGGCCGCTTCATCGGGCGTGGTGGGATGCTGCAGATAGTAAAGTGTTCCGCCATTGGCGATGGCAGCCACAAAGGCGCCCAGTTGCAGCGGAGTAAGAGAAACGCCCTGGCCGAAGCTGCACATGCGGGCCACGCCGCCTTCGGATTCGGGAATCGCCTGATCGGGATAAACGCCCAGTTGCTCGCCGGCAATGTTGTAACCGGCCAGTTCGCCCAGCCCGAATTGCGTGGCGTAATGGCGCACGCGCTCGAAGCCCAGTTCGCGGCCCATCTCCTCAAAGTAGAGGTTGTTGCTCTTGGCCAGCGCCTGGGTCATGTTCATGCGGAAGCCCGCCAGCTGTACCGGCGTGTCGCGCGTAACAATGCCCTCAGAAAGCGCGGCCAGGGCCACGGTAAGCTTGATCGTCGAGCATGGCTCTGCGCCCGGTGAGAGCGCCAACTTCTGATTGACCATGGCCAGGATGCGGCCGTTGGAGGGATCGATCACCAGGGCGGTGCCGTTCATGTCGCCGAGAGCGTCGATCGCGGCCTGGCGTACCACTGGATCCTCGCCTGCCGTCACATCGCCGGCAAAAATGTCGCCCTTCGCAAACGAGCTGGCCGTGAAGCGTTCGTAATAATGATGGCGGCGCGTGATCGAAACCCGGCGCACCTGCGCGCTGGCCGCAATGTGCCTGGCGCTCGTAGACCTTGCAGTGACGCGGGATGAAGTGCTGTGCCCACTTGTGGAGTGTGTTGCCGAGGCATGCGCCGGACTTGCGGCGGTATGAGCAGTTTTCGATGAGGTCGAATGTGATGTGGCGTGGTGCGATTCTCTGAGGCGCGACTGCGGCTTGGCATGATGCACGTTGGTCTGCGGGGCATTCAACGCCGCTGCGGAGGCGACGCCGAACCCGGACACCGCAAAGACAGCTACAAAAAGAGCCGTCCCAAAAGACCTGACGCGTGACAACTTCATCCAGCCCACATCCTCTCAACCTTTGGATCTCGTGCCCCACGTTCGCCTAGTAGACGACGCACTTCATACTTTCAATTCATGCCGCGAGTGGGTCCTTTCCTCCACCGCAGAAACAACGATCACGCTCGCAGGCCTTGCCGCTGGATGAAGCGAAGGGTTGGCCTTCTTGCTCCACCACCCATCGCAATTTCGTCCCTATTCTTACACTAACCCAATATGCAAAAATTCCCCTCGGTCTGTAGTCTTGCCGGGTACAACTTTCGAGGGCGTTTCCCTCAATATACCGTGTTCTCGCCCATTTTGAAACCCAGATCGGGAACGGTGACGTTACTACCGGTGTCTAGACCGGGGCTCCCACGGATAAGTCTTCGTCCGTGGGGTGCTTACCTGGCTGTAGCGAGCGTTCCCGCCCACATATTTCCAAAAGTTCTCACCCAACACCGAGTTTGAAAACTCTAGAACTTCGAGCGCCGCATAAACGTAGGAACATCCAGATCGCGTTCAGGCTCGCCGGCCGCCTCAGGAAACAACGATTGCTCCGGTCCCTGCAGCTGCTCCGCCATGTCCTGTTCGGTAATGTCCTGCTCCGCCCCGTCCTGCTCGATCGCGCGGCGCGGAGCCTCGGAAAAATCCGCCGCATAGTCCCTGGGCGGAGCCTTCTTGTATGCGGTCTCGCTCTCCATCGCATCGAATTGCGGCATCGCCGGCGCCGTTGCGCCTTCGCGTTGCTTCGCAAGATCCATGGCCTCGCCGGCCTCAGCCATGGCCTGCGGGGTTGCCATCGTCACTGTGGTCGCCACGCCCGGCGCTGCCGCGGCAAAGAAGAATGCATCGTCGTTGTTTTCTCCGGACGTCTCTTCTATCTCGCTGAGAAAGCGGGCGCGTGCGGGAGCCGGCGCGGAATCTCTTTCCGGCATCCAGTTGCCTGGCGCCACCACCGGCACTGAAACCACCGGCGATTCTTCCACGTTCAACATGCGCGCGCGGCGCTCCGGCATCTGGTCGCGGAACCCGGTGGCGATGACGGTGATCTTCACTTCTTCGCCCATCTTCTCGTCGAGCACCGCGCCGAAGATGATGTTGGCGTCTTCGTGCGCTGCCGATTCGATCAGCGACGACGCCTGGTTGACCTCGGAAAGTTTCAGCGAGCTCGAACCTGTGATGTTGATGAGAATGCCGCGCGCGCCGTCGATGGCGCCGGCTTCAAGCAGCGGAGAAGCCATGGCCAGCTGCGCGGCTTCCACGGCGCGATTGTCGCCCGATCCGATGGCCGTGCCCATCACCGCGTGTCCCATGCCGGCCATGGTGGTTTTCACGTCGGCAAAGTCGCGGTTGATGATGCCGGGGATGGTGATAATGTCGCTGATGCCCTGCACGCCCTGGCGCAGCACGTCGTCAGCGATGCGGAAACTCTCAAAGAATCCCGCGTCCTTGGCCACCACCAGCAGCTTCTCGTTGGGAATCACGATCATGGTGTCGACGCTGTCGATGAGTTCCTTCAGGCCGCGCTCGGCCTGCATCAGTCGGCGCTTGCCTTCAAAGGCGAAGGGCCGCGTGACCACGGCCACGGTCAGAATGCCCATCTCGCTGGCCAGCGAAGCGATCACCGGCGCAGCCCCGGTGCCGGTCCCGCCGCCCAGCCCCGCGGTGACGAAAACCATGTCGGCGCCTTCCAACGCCTCAATGATTTTTTCGGAGTCCTCAAGCGCGGCACGGCGGCCAACGTCGGGATTAGAGCCCGCGCCCAGACCAGAGGTGAGCCGCACACCCAACTGCAATTTGACGGGCGCCTGCGAAAGCTTCAGCGCCTGCACATCGGTATTGGCGGTGATGAACTCCACGCCTTCCATGTGCGCCTGGATCATGCGGTTCACGGCGTTGCCGCCGCCTCCGCCTACGCCGATCACTTTGATGCGCGCGCCGCGCAGTTGCTCTTCGTGATATTGAATCCGCATCTCTCCGGCTTCGTTCATTTGCTGTTCCATTGGGGCTCCGCTCTCCTCGTCTACGAGTTCACAATTCTAAGTTCGAAGTTCACAGTTGCCGGTTCTTTCTTACAGTCCACTGCCCGCCTTTTCCTTGCTCCCTGCACCTTAGAAACTCGTGGCAAACATGGCGCGGAATCTAGCGCGCAGACTGCGGTTGTCTTCGGCCGCCCTCATGGCGCGTGTGCGATGCGCGTAGAGAACCATGCCGATGCTCGCGGCCCACGATGGGTGGTTCAGCGCCGCGGGCATTTGCGGCAGGCGCAGCGGTAATCCGGTGCGTGCCGGCACGCGCAACTGGCTCTCGGTCACATCCAGCATGCCGGGCAGCATGGCTCCGCCGCCGGTAAGCACGCACCCCGCGCCCAGGGCATCGAGCACGCCGCCGAGGCGCAGGCTTTCGCGCACAAAGTACATCAGCTCGCGCGCGCGCGGCTCCAGAATCTCCGCCATGGTGCGCAGCGACAGGCGTTGCGGCTGCGGGTTGGCGATTTCGATTTCCGCCAATTGCGGCACCGCCGTTACCACCGCGTTGCCGTACTGCCGCTTCAACTCCTCGGCCTGCGCCACCGGCATCTGCAAGCCGATGGCCAGATCGTTGGTGAAATGCGCGCCGCCGATCGGCACCGATGCGGTGTACGCCACCGCGCCCTCGAAAAATACGGCCATGTCGGTGGAGTGCGCGCCGATGTCGAGCAGGCACACGCCGAGTTCGCGCTCGTCGGCTGAAAGCGTGCACTCCGCGGAGGCGATAGCTTCGAGCACGGCTTCCGAAACTTCGAGCCCTGCGCGATTAGCGCAGGTCACAGTGCTTTGCAAAGCGCTGCCGGAGCAGGTGGCGATGTGCAGCTCGACTTCAAGCCGCGCGCCCACCATGCCGACAGGATCAAAAATTCCGGGCTGCTCGTCGAGGATGAACTGCCGCGGCAGCAGGTGCAGAATTTCGCGATCCGCGGGGCGTTCGATGGCGCGCGCATGATCCACGGCGGCGCGCACATCTTCTCGCGTAATCTCGCGCATGCCGCGGCCCAACTGCAATCCGCCGCTCGTGTTCAGGCCGCGAATGTGCGGACCGCCGATGCCCACCATGCACTCATCAATGTTCACGTGGGCAACGCGTTCGGCTTGCTCGCTCGCCGCGCGCACTGCCTTCGCCGCGGGAGCCAACTCGGCAATCAGGCCCTTGCGCATGCCCGCCGACTCCACCACTGCATGGCCGCGATAACGCAACACCTGCTCATGCACGTCGCCCACCAGCACGCGCGTGCCGGCGCTGCCGATGTCGAGTACCACGATCAGGTTGTCCGGCTTCTGTCCCATTCTGCTCACCCGCCCTCGACGCCGCGCGACACTTGATTCGAAATTGGGGCGCGGGTCGGAGTTGTGTTGGTGTTCATCGCGGTGCGCTTCGGCGCCGCGTGCTTCTTCTCTTGAGTAGGCTTGTTCTTCTTCACCGCGGGCTTGTCGGCCTCAGGCTTCTTCCCGGCATCGCTTGGCGCGCTCGCATCGGGAGAAGGCTCTGCCGTCTCCGTCCCCGAGGCCATCTGCAGCACCACCTGGTTGTCGTAGCGCAGATCCACCGACTTGAGATGCGGATACTGCTGGCGCCACTCCGCGATGTGCGCCTTGTAACGCTGATAGCGCTCCAGGAAATGGTCCTCGCCAAAGTGCGCCAGGATATCGCTGCCCTGTTCCGGCATCAGCACGCGCGCATCTTCAGGATCGGTGAGGTCGATTTCGGAAATCTGTTCGGAATCGTGCTTGCCGTCCGCGTCCAGCTCGGCCATCAGGCGCAGGTACACGGCCATGCGCCCCTTGCGCGACTCCGCGGAATCGCCGGGATCGATGCCCGACACCACCGGGAACGAATAGTGCCGCGCAGCCATGGTCTTCGCAGCCATCGTGAGCAGCACCCCGTTCGCGTCCACAAGGCCGATGGTTCGCGCCGTGCTGCGTGAACGCCACCGGCTGCCGCTCCACTATGGAAACGCGAATCTGGCCGGGCAACACGCGCATCACCGTTGCGTGCTCGATCCAGGGAATGCTCTCGAGTGCCCGCCGTCTCTCGTCCAAGTTGCACAAAAAATACATTGCGGCCAAAGTCTTCGCCGAAGACAGGCAGCAGATCGGCGCGGGTCACTTCGGTAAGCCCGCTGGCCTGGATGTCGCTGGAGCCGGCGATGCGGAAACGCGCATCGCGTTCGAGATAATGCGCTAGCACGAAGCAGACCGTGGTGAAGCTGCCAATCACGAGCAGTGCGGCAGTGGCAAGAAACACGCGGCCCACTGTGCTCGCCGGCCGCCACCACGGCGGCTTGGGCGCGCCAAAACGATTTGCGGCCGGACGCAACACACCGTCGCCGTCCGGATCGTCGAACTCCAGAGGCATACCCGGTCCGTTGCGGCGGACACGCCCCTGCAGCGGCAAATCCTCCCGTGTGCGCCGGCGGCGCAACTCAGCGGGTGGATCGTCGTCCCACAACAGGGGTCGATTTGTGGTATTCCCTTGATTCGTCACGCCTGAGCATGGTCGTGACAATCGCCAGATTTCATTATGGCCTGCGGATGGTTACAGGCCCCCTACGGTCACGTCGGGGGAACCTGAACCGTTACGGGCAAAAAAGCGATCCGCGTGCAGGGGAGGTTCAGTTGCCGGGCGGAACGATGTGAATCGTTTCGTCTTCACCGAAAAAAGTGGCTTTCACGCGCTTGGAGACATTGAAATACGAGAACCAAATGACAAATGGCACCAGGGTTCCCATCACTCCCTTCATCTCTTCGGCTCCCACCGCCTCCTGAAAGCGGCCTTCGAGCACGCCAAAGGCCAGGACTGCTTTCAAAATGCTCCACACCAGAGCCGTCACCAGGTAGGCCTTGGCAATTCCGACGGCTCCCGGCCGCAGGCGCCAAAGCTGTATGCCGGCGATGATGCCGAAGATGCCCATGCCTATCAGGCCCAGAATCTCAACGACCAAAAAGCTATCCACACTCGAGTCGATACCAATGGCCGATGCGTCTTCAACACAAAACCCGATGGCGATCAACGGTTGAACAAAAATCTGCACGATGCAGAAAAAGGCCAGCCAGCCTCCCCATCCATAGTAGGGCGAGTTGACCCCGGCCTGTCTGTCTTGCGCCGGAACCACCGAAGAGGGGGATGCGATTCCGAGGATTTCGTCGATG
Organism: uncultured Acidobacteriota bacterium; assembly: GCA_963713675.1. Classification (GTDB taxonomy): domain Bacteria; phylum Acidobacteriota; class Terriglobia; order Terriglobales; family Acidobacteriaceae; genus Telmatobacter. The sequence continues at coordinate 80,133 of CAVQMV010000029.1, read as the reverse complement.
TCTTCGGACATGGATCCTCCTTATTACTTCTGGCGAGCGTAGAGCGTGAAAAAGAAGATGGCCAGCGTGATCTGTGCGAACATCCAAATCGGCTGTTCGATAAACAGACCGTAATTCGAGGACAGCCGCATTTTTTCAACAAAGATCATCTGGAAGAACTCGTAGATTTGGACGAGAACGGCCAGCGACTGCGCAATGGCCGCGACAAGAGTCACTGTTTTCAGGCGCACATTTGTTCTCCCTTACATTGGGATTTCCATGACGGTTTCCTGGACGGCACAAGTGTACTCGCCGGAGCCGCATTGGCAACATCCTTTTTCCGATCGATCGCCAGGAGGCGAGCGCGTGTCGCCGCTGGCTCACTGCCACTCGAGCGTGCTTACCGAATCGGCTTCGAGATCCACTTCGAGCGCGTTCGCGCCCAGCAGGAATTGGATCTGCTTCTGCGGCCCGCGATTGGCCAGCACCGCCACCATGCCGCCGTCGGGATTGCGGAATGCGGCGGCGGAAACACCGCCGGCAGCGCTATTCGCAGCATCGCCCACGCCGTTCGCGGCAATCACCCTGGCCCCGCGCCGCACGTGGCGGGAGAAATGCGCCAAGGCCCAATACTGCCCGCTGCGCGTCACCGCGTGTGTCGCGTTGTCGACGGTGACCAACCCGCCGCAGGGGAAAGGTCCCACATTCGGCTTGCCCCGTTCATCGAGCGCGATATTCCATGCCGTAATGGAGCGCGCCCAGTTGTTCGCGATGCCGTTGAAGGTTTGCGCCCAATGCGCCCAGTCGGTCTGGTAATCGGGCGCATTGATGTCGGGCCCGCCTTCGGTCCAATAGGCATTCTTCTGCGGGAACGCCTCATGCACGCGCGTCATAGCTGACACGTCGCCCCCGTAGCCATGCCACGCAATCCCGTCCACCGATTCGTACACGCCGGCATCGCTGAGTTCGTCGATGGCACGGCCCCACAGGTTGTAGTTATGGTCGAGGATCCAAATTTTTGTTTCGACTCCGTCCATGCGAAAGCGCGGTCCCAGGAACGATTTGACGAATTCCATCTCGTACTCCTGGCCCCACAGGCAGGCCGGCATGCGCCCGTCCTGATCGGTGTCGACTTCGTTCTGCACGGTGATGGCGTCAATGGGCACGCCGGCAGCCTTGTACTCCGCAAGGAATTTCATCAAATAGTGCGCGTAGGGCCCAAAGTTATGCTTGCGCATGGCCCCGCCCAGAATGGAGCCATTCGATTTCATCCATCCCGGCGGGCTCCACGGTGAGGAGAAGAGGAACAGGCCGGGATTGACGCGGCGCGCCGCGCCGAGAATGGGGAGAATGTACGCCCGGTCGTGGTCGATGGAAAACTTCTTCAATTCGGGATCGGGTTCCGCGCTGTCGTCGAAGCTATAGACCGTCCGTGAATAATCGCTGGCTCCGATGCAGGTGCGGCAGACGCTCAACGCCATCTCGTCGGATCCAAAAAGTTCATGCATCAGCGCCTGCTGCTCCGCCGCGTTCAGTCGGCTCAGCACATAGCAAGACGCGTCAGTGAGCGCTGCCCCAAAACCCAGCATTTCCTGTCGCACTTCCGCGGGATTGAGAACGATGGCGTCGGCGGCAACATCGCCGGCGGGCTTCCACGCCAGCGGCGCGCCCTTTTGATGACGCCGGTCGCGGAACGTGGCCCAGACGTCGACCGGGCCAAGCGCATCGGCCCACGCGGAAACTGGTTTGGAAACCGCTATTGCCGCAACCGCGGCGGAGGATGCCTTTAGAAAATTCCTGCGTGAACTGGCCGTCATTCCTGCCTCGTAAAACTTGCATTGGATTTGCGCGCCCATCATAACAGGGCGGCGAGCGGCTACTCCGCTGCGAGTGCAGCCAGAATTTGCGGCGCAAGTTGGCTCACGCTGCCCGCGCCGAGGGTCAGAATCAGGTCGCCCTCGTGGGCCGCGGCGGCAACCGCCTTGACGGCGGCGGCAAAGTCGGGCGCGAACACAACGCGTGGGCCTTGAATACTTTCGGCCAGGCGCTCCGCCGTGACGCCTGGGATCGGCTCCTCGCTGGCGGCGTAAATGGGCAGCACGATCACCGTGTCGGCGTCGCTAAACGCGCCTGAGAACTCATCCAAAAGGTCAAGAGTTCGGGAGTACCGGTGCGGCTGGAAGACCACATGGATTTTGCCGCCGCTCGAAGCGCGCGCCGCCTCCAGCGTGGCGCGAATCTCTGTGGGGTGATGGCCGTAATCGTCGACGACGGTCACGCCGCGTGCCTGGCCGCGCTGCTGGAAGCGCCGGTCGACGCCGCGAAAGTGCGCTAAGCCCTCGGCAATCTTCTCGGGCGGTACCTCAAGTTGCCGCGCAATGGCGACAGCGGCCGTGGCGTTCAGCACATTGTGCCGGCCGGGTACATGCAACTCGAAAGGACCGAGCGGTCCCGGGGCGGTGTGCACAAGGAAACGCGAAAACGAACTTCCCTGCCCCGCGCCAAGTTCCGCCCCGGGGTCCCGCGCTTGCACCGCACCTAAAATCTCCAGCCGGAAATCCGCTTCCGCCGCCACACCGTACGTGAACACGCGCCGCCGCACGCGCGGCAGAATGCCTTTCAGCGGCGCGTTGTCGATGCAAGCCGTCACTGCGCCGTAAAACGGCACACGATCGATAAACTCGACGAAGGCGCGCTCCACGTCGGCCATGTCGTGGTAGCAATCCATGTGCTCGCGGTCGAGATTCGTCACCACCGCCAGGATCGGCGAGAGCTTGAGGAACGAGCGGTCGCTCTCGTCGGCCTCCGCCACGAGATATCGCGAAGCGCCGAGGCGCGCGTTCGAGCCCAGCGCGTCCACCCGCCCGCCCACCACCACCGTGGGATCAAGCCCGCCCGCGCTCAGCACCGCGGCCACCATCGATGTCGTCGTAGTTTTGCCGTGCATGCCGGCAATGGCGATGCCGTATTTGATCCGCATCAGCTCGGCCAGCATCTCTCCGCGATGGATCACGGGAATTCTGCGCGCGTGCGCTTCCAGCACTTCGGGATTTTTCGCGTTCACCGCCGAGCTGGTCACGACCACCGTCGCTCCGGCCACGTTGGCCGCGTTGTGCCCCTCGTGGATGGTCGCACCCAGTGCGGCCAGCCGGTCAGTGACCGCGCTGCGCTTCAAATCGGAGCCGGAGACTTTCATGCCCAGATTCAGCAGGATTTCGGCAATGCCGCTCATGCCGATGCCGCCGATACCGATGAAGTGCGCGTGCTGAGAAGTGGCAAACATTTGGGTGAAGAATCAGGGTAACAGGCGAGCGTGAGTGCGAGTGCGTGTGTGATTACCAGCGACAGCGGACGCCGTCCACTCACACTCACACTCGCACTGTTTACTGCACTTCCGGCATCGTGTATTCGAGGTGGTAAGAGTGTTTCCCCTCTTCGATGTGGATGAAGAATGTCCCTTCAATGCCTTTGAAATCGCCGCTTCCGGAGCCGGGCACCACGATCACTTGCATCCTAGGCCCGTTCTCGTCCATGGTGGCAAAGTGCTGGAGGGCGAAGGTGCCGTGTTTGCCGTCCATGGTTCCCGTCACGACCTCAATGGCCACGTAGCCAGCCGCACCCGATCGCGGATCTCCACCCGCAAGCATTTCGCCGATGGTGGTCGCCTCCAGGTCGCCGCGGATCACCTTGTTAATAGTGAAGCGGCTCAGGCCTGCGGCAGGCGTGGGCGTAAGGGGATGAACGTCGACAGTAAAGCTGCCATGAGCGTGCGGCATAGAAATCTCCTTGCGCAGAGCGGACGTTTGCGGAGCGGCAGACAACGGCGCGAACAGGATGGTTTGAACCATCGTCATCAATCGCATTTCAGGATACCGTAGCCGCGCCGAAGCAGGTTCGCACTTTGAATATCGGCAAGAAATCCCGCGCCATAAACCCCGCTCTCCGTCGAAAAGTTGCGCACAACCTTTCACGCCCGTCGTGTTTGAAGAGTCAGAACCGGCGAGCCCAGGGAGGCGGCAAGAGCCAAGCTTCCGAGGTGGGCGGGATGCCGGAGCGGCCGAGCAAAACCAGCCGCCTGGAATGGAGGAACTATGGGCAGCATGAAAAAGTGGATGTTAGCAGCGGCATTGGCAGCCGGAATCGTGGGGATGGGCGCAGCGCCTGCTCAGGCTGCTCGCATTGGCGTCTACATTGGCGCGCGCGGATACGTACCAGCCTGCCCTGGCCCGGGATATGCCTGGGTTGGCGGCTATTGGAACGGCGGCGTCTGGGTACCCGGATATTGGAATTTCGTGGGCGTTGGCCCGGGCCTTCGTGGCGGCATCGTAATCGGCCACGGTCCGTTCTACGGACCGCATTTCGTCGGCCATCGCGGTTATTTCCGCAGGTAGCTTCGCCTTCTGCTGCCTGCACATGCGGCCTCTCCCAACCGGAGAGGCCGCTTTTTGTGCCTTTTGGCCATTTCCAGCGTCCAATAAGGTGGGCGTAACTCCCTTTGGAGTGATGGCTCTGGCAAGAGGACGCGGAAAGTCCTTGCTCTTTGATTGGGGTTGCGGGATTCTTTCATCAGACCGCAACAAAAGAGCGAAAATGTTGTTTAAGAGATTGAAAGCCAGCCGTAAGACAAAATGAGATAAGGCTGGCGGGTGCTAAGGCTGGAGGCGACTCCGGCGACCGGTTGGGCAAGTCAGGAATCGGGCGGCACAAGGAGGGTGTTATGAAAAAGTTCAGTTTGATCGCGTTGGCTGCGCTGGCAATGCTTGTGGTTCTACCGTTCGCCGCTGTTCCGGCGAATGCCCAGGTCGCGGTAGGAATTGGCGTTGGTCCCGCAGTGGGTTATCCCGCCTATTACGGCCCCCCGGATTGCGAATGGGGCTATTACTCTTACTACCCGTACGCTTGCGCGCCTTACGGTTATTACGGACCGGGCTGGTTCGCGGGCGGCTTCTTCATCGGTGCCGGACCCTGGTACGGACGAGGCTGGGGCCGCGGTGGATACGGCTACGGTCGCGGTGGCTACGGATATGGCCGCGGCGGATACGGTTACGGCGCTCGTGGCTATGCAGGCGGAGCACGCGGTTATGCGGGCGGCGCACGCGGTTATGCCGGCGGCGGCGTAGCGCATGGCTACAGCGGTGGCGCTCGCAGCTACAGCGGCGGTGGCGGTGGTGGCTACCACGGCGGAGGCGGCGGCAGCTTCCACGGTGGCGGAGGCGGCGGCCACGGCGGCGGCGGACACCGGTAAATCTCGGCTTACTACCAGAAACAAAAAGCCCGCTCTGCTTCGGCCAGGCGGGCTTTTTGCATGCTCGGGAAACTGAGGCTGAAAGACTCGATCCTCAGGAACCGATCGACGGCGGGTTGCGAGGGCGGGGTGTTGGCTCTTTCTGGCGGGGTTTTGACTTTCGCACGAATGAAAACACAATGCCTCCGAGCATGAGCAACGAAGCAAATCCCCAAACGAATGTGATCTCCTGGTAATCCGCCACTTCATCCCGCAGTGCGCTCGCCCTCCCTTCGAGAGCTGGGTATTGACTTTCGACTCCATCGTAAAAGCTGATTAGCGTTGCGCATTGGAATGGCCTGCAGGTAGTCACGTAATCCTGTCCGTCTTTTCCGGGCACCACAATGGAATCGAGCACCTGGCGGGAATCGTAATACGCCTTTGAGGCGGCAAAAAATACAAGTAGCAGAAGCACGATCCTCAGAACCCACTTCATGGCGAAACTCCTTCTTGAAGCTCTTCTGGGGCCCATTTGTCCGAAATTTTATTGATTGCGAGACCGCGCAATTCTAACAGAGACTTCCGAGTCCTCAGCTGATCGGGTTCACTGATCCAACATCGACCGCTAGTTCCGCCAGCCGATCGGCAATGCGCTGGGCGGCTCCGGGGCGCACTTTGTCGTAATGAGTCTGCATTAGAAAGAACGGGGCCGCTCACTTCGCCGCCGCGCAGGCAGGATTGCTATTGCCCACTCCCCGATGTAAGTTTTCGCCACGAAGATCGGCAATGGCGTTATGATGGCAGTCAAATCCGAGGTAAGTCATGAAAGGGTCCTGTCTTCATGTCCTTCTGCTCATCCAGCTGACGGCATTGGCACTGCCGTGCTTGCACGCGCAACAGCCCGGGTCCGCTCCGCCGGCGCAATCGCAATTGCAGTCCCAGGAACCGGCGCCGCCAGCCCCTTCCGCTCAACCACAATCTCCATCACAAAATCCCAACCCAGCCCAGCCGGTTAAAAACAGCGACGGCACGTATACGATCCGCACGGTCTCGCGCCTGGTGGTGCTCGACATGGTCGTGGTGGACGCCAAGGGCGCGGTGGTCACGGACCTGAATCGCGAGGATTTTCATGTTGAGGAATCGGGCCAGCCGCAGACCATTCTCAACTTTGAAGTAGCGCGCACGCATATCCCCGCTCCGGAACTCGTGATCAATTCCACCGCCGACCTGGACCGCCTTGCGCCACGCGCTCCGGTCGATATCATCCTGCTCGACGAGTTCAACACGCGCTTCGAGGACATGGCCTTCGCGCGCTATTCGCTGAAAAAATATCTTGATAAACAGCCCGAAAAGCTGATTACGCCGACCATGCTGATTGCGGTCGACTTGGAGCACTTCACCGTCCTGCACGATTACACGCAGGACAAGAGCGAAATCCTGTCCGCGCTGAATCATCACTTCGTGGCGTATCCCTGGCAGGTGCATCAGGGCGCCTGGGTGAGCGAGCGCTACGCCACGGCCTTCATTACCTTGAGGCGCGTGGCCGAAGCAGTGATGGGCCATCCCGGCCATAAGAACATGATCTGGATCGGCCGCGGCTTTCCTCCATCGCGGATGAGCGTGCCCATCGACACGGAGAATCGCATCTTCAACGCCGTGCAGGATTGCGTCAATGTCCTGCGCGATGCGCGCATCACGCTCTACACGATTGATCCGGCGGGTGTCATGGTAGACCCCGGCGACTACGGGGGCGACCCCATGATCGATCCCTTCGGCGGGAACTACGAGTTCAACAAGCTGGCCAAGGCGACCGGTGGCCGGACCCTTTACGGCCGCAATGATGTCGACATGGAGATCCAGACCGCCATCCAGGATGGGGCTAACATCTACTCACTCAGCTATCGGCCGGTGAGCAGCACATCCGATCCGCAAAAGTTTCGCAAAATCAATGTCACCGTGGATCGGCCCGGATTGCACGTCGTCACACGCGAGGGATATTACTTGCAGGGCGGTCAACTGCGCGTAAATGCTGAGAACCCGTCGCGGCGTTTGCTTGCGGACATTATCTCCGCCGACTCCAGCAACATGGTCTACGACGGCATCCCGATCCACGTCGAGAGATCGGCAACCGATCCCGACACTTTCACGGTGCACGTCGACGGCCACGGACTGGTTTGGAAACTCCCAACCGATACCGAGCCGCACCGTACCACTGAATTAATCTTTGCTACCTCCACCTTTGACAAGAAAGGCAAAGAGCTGAAGCAGGAAGCCAAAGTGGTCAAGGTCTCCGCTGGCTCCAATGCTCCTCCAACCGGCCGGATGCTGCTCGACGTGAACCTTCCCTACCATCTGACCGATCACGATAGAAAGGCGGTGCGCATCCGGTTTATGGTTCGTGTCTCGGCCACCGGACGCATCGGAACCGCCGATCTTCCGCTGGGCGACGCGGCCGGTGAAACGCCTCCGGCAAAGTAACTCGCTGACTTGCTATTTTCCCGCCAGCTCCGCCAACCGATCGGCAATGCGCTCGGCCGCGCCGGGATGGGCCTGAGTCCGCGCGGCCGCGCCCATGGCCGCCATGCGCGCCGGATCGTTCAACAGGCCAGTCAGCGCAGCCAGCAAGTGCTCGGGAATCTCCAGATCTTTCTCCTCCAGCATGACGGCCGCTCCGGCCTCGACCATGGCTTCGGCATTGCGGCGCTGATGCTCGTCGGTGGAGGCGGCAAAAGGCACCAGCAGCGAAGGCTTGCTCGCGGCTGCCAGCTCCGCCACGGAGGAGGCGCCACTGCGCGACATCACCAGGTTGGCTCGGGCAAACTGCGACGGCATATTGTCCAGAAACGGCTGCACCTGCCAGCGCGAAGAGTCGGCCCCACTGGCTCGATAGGCCTCTTCGGTGGCTGCGGCGTGGCGCGCCCCGCTCTGGTGCAGCACGGTGAGCCCCGGCACCGCGCACAGCAGCGCCGGTATCAATTTCGGCAAATTGACATTGAAAATTCGCGCGCCTTGCGAGCCGCCAAAGACGAGCAGATGGGGCGGCCCGGTGGGCCTTGGCAGCGAGAAAAACTCCGGCCGCACGGGAACGCCGGTAACTTCGGCGTTGCGGAACCACGAGACTGCCGCGGGAAAGTTGACGGCTGCCGCCTGCACCCGCCTGCCCACCAAACGGTTGGCCAGGCCGGGCATGGCATTGGGCTCGAAGGCCATGGCGGGAACCTCGAGCCAGAGCGCCGCCGCCATCGCCGGACCGGAAGCGTAGCCGCCCACACCCAGCACCGCACCGGGCCGGAACTCCCGGATCATGCGTTTGCAATCGCCAATGCTGGACGGCAAACCGGAAAGCGTGCGCAGCCGCGTCATCAGCGACACGCTCTTGAGCGGGCCCACATCGATCAGGCGCAGCGCAAACCCCGCGCCGGGCACCAGCCGCGTCTCCAGCCCTCGCGCCGTGCCCACAAACAGAACTTCCGCGCCATGGCGGTCCACCAGTTCGCGCGCCACGGCCAGCGCGGGAATAATATGACCGCCTGTACCGCCGCCGGCGATGAGAATTCGCAGTTGAGCCAACTTTCCACCTGCGTCGATTGGTCCTTGTGAGCTAGAAGTTCTCACAGAAAACCTGCGACCACTCGCGCGCCTCTTGGCAATAACTTTGGCCGGCGGAAGCGCCATACCCACTTATATTCGAGACGGTTCCAATATTGAGCAGACCACCTGGACTTGGACGGTGCTCCCAGTTGATCTGCATAATGTCAAACTTCGTGTACCTCATATCGAAGAGTAAAACTACGTTACTCGGAATGGGATTCCCATAGTTGTTATATCCTCCACCAATATCGCCCACAACGTGAAAAACTAGGTCGTCCTCCCCGCTGCTTTGCTGCTGCTCATGCTTCAAAATCTTTTCCATGTCGAAAGGAGCCTCGGAAAGGAAAAAACCGCCATCAGACCTCTCCTGTAATTTCAAGGTAATATTGAGTTCGTTGCGTCCGTCCACAGCTGACATGTGGTGGTCCATGATGTTGTCAGGGTAGGTAAACTCGGAGGGTCCTGAGGATGAAGACGGCCCGGAACAGGCGTAAATAAGTGCAACAATCACAAAGGAGACGAAAAGCGACCCGAGCGCGACGCCAGCGGGCGTTGGCTTTCCCTGGGCGTCGGTAATGATGACGCCTTTCTTTTGCGGGACAGGGCCTGTCGGTTCTCCCTCCCCCGGACCATCTAGCGTGCTCATTCGCTTACTCCTTAGGCCGGTTCAGTTTACCGTGAGGGCCAAGTTCAAACTCGACTTCGTTCCGCCCAAAAGCCTTCGCCATCCAAATGAAGCTCTTGTACTCCCCATCACTGTGAGGGACGCCCGTCTGGGGAAAATCAACAAAGATGTAAACCTCACCCGCGAGGTGGCCCCAATAGTTCTGCAGGGAGACCTTGAGTCTTTCCTGCGCGTAATCAAACGCGAAGTCGACGCCAGGCTCGTTCCGCGATGCCCTCGGCCCGCGTACAGACGAAAAGACAAGCACCTTAAACGGGGCCTTCATTGCGAGGAGCTTCTCGAAATCGTGCTCGACGCGAGACCAGACTGTCTTCCCGTACCACTCAGTTCCCCATTCACTTTCACCCGCCAGGAGAACACGCTTACCTTTCTCCACTTCCTCCCAGGTGTAGTCGACGAGGTACTCACCCTTCCGTGTATCGGGATCGTTGGGCGATGCGTAGCAATCTTTGGGACATATTTTAATAAATCGCCTTCTCACTGATCGGGTCCATGCTTCGTCTCGCTCGTCTAGTTCCGTTGGAGGCGCGACCATTTTAACGAACGTCTCGATGAATCCCTTTGCTGTATTCAGCCTTTCCTCGAAGTTCGTCTTGGCAAAATCTCGACAAGTTTCAGGAATCTGAAATCTACCTTCATCCCGCATAGGCTTTTCCTCCTTCGGGCGTAATTCTACGCCTCAGGAGACCGGCTCACTCCGCTTGTCGCGAAATGTTGAGCAGAATCCCAATACTCGCCAGCGTGCAGAACAGCGATGTACCGCCGTGCGAAATCATGGGCAGGGGAATACCCTTGTTGGGAACCAGCGAGAGCACCACGCTGATATTGAAGAAGGCCTGCAACAGAATCGACGTCGTGATGCCGAAGGCAACCAGCCGCGCAAAGGAATCGGTGCAGCGGAAGGCGGTGCGCAGCCCGCGCGCGCCGAACGCCGCGAACAGAAGCACGATGAAAATGGCGCCGACGAACCCGAGCTCCTCCGCGATGTTGGCGAAGATGAAATCCGTCGATGCTTCCGGCAGGTAAAACAGCTTCTGCATCCCTTCCATGTAGCCGCGGCCCGTCAATCCGCCGGTGCCCACGGCGATGAGCGACTGGTAAATGTGGTAGCCGGCGCCTTGCGGATCGGCTTCGGGGCTGAGGAAGACCAGCATGCGCGCGCGCCGCCACGGAACCCACAGCAGCAGCGCCGCCAGCGCCGGCAAAGCCGCGCAGCAGGCGCCAAAAAAAATCTTCCACTCCATGCCCGCCAGCACCATCATCATGGCGGTCACGCCGGCCAGCACCAGGGCCGTGCCCAGGTCCGGTTGAGCGACGATCAAAATAATAAATAGGAACGGAATGAGCGCAGCGGGCACGCAGCGTGCGCCGCCACTCGTGCATGGCGTCCAGCCGCGTGTGCAGAAACCACGCCAGAAAAAACACCAGCACGGGCTTGGCGATCTCAGAGGGCTGGAAGGTGAAGAAATCGCCGAAGCGAATCCAGCGATGCGTGTGGTGCGAGCCGGGCATCAGAAACACCAGCACCAGCAGCACCGTGGTCACGCATAGGGCTGTATAGATAAAGCGCGGCGAGTTGTAATGGCTGATGTCGATGTGCATCAGCACCAGCAGCGCCACCACTCCCGCCACGGCCCAGATGGCCTGCGTAAAAACGAAGGTGTAGGCCGAGTGGTAGCGCTCCTGATCGACCACGGCGGAGGCAGAGAAGACCATGACCAGCCCCGTGACCACCAGCACGCAGCGTGGTGAAAAACAGCCATTTGTCGACTCCAACTCGCTTCGCCATAAACTCCTACTTCTGCCGCGCTTTCCATTCGCGCCGCTCGCACACCAGTTGCTTGAAGGCCCGTCCGCGCTGCTCGTAATTCTCAAACTGGTCGTAGCTGGAGCACGCCGGCGCCAGCAGCACCACTCGCCGGGCCGCGCCGCTTTAGCCGCCGCGTCCACCGCGTTGGCCAGGGTCCCGCAGGAGTGAATGGGAACCACCCCGCGCAACTCGGATTCGATTTTGGCCGCCGCCGCGCCGATCGTGTAAATGGCGCGCACGCGCTCGCTGCAAAAGCGGCGCCAGCGGAGAGTACGGAGCGCCCTTGTCCTTGCCGCCAAGAATCAGGTGAATGCCGCCGGGAAATGCGGCCACTGCCTTTTCCGTCGCGTCCACGTTGGTGGCCTTCGAGTCGTTGTAGTACTCCACGCAATTGATCGTGTCTACATATTCCAGGCGATGCTCCACGGCCTTGAAACTTCTCAATCGGCTCGCGCAATCGCTTCAGGCGCCACGCCAGCCAGCCGCGCCGCGCACACCGCCGCCAACATGTTTTCCACGTTGTGCTCGCCCTTGAGCGGAATCTTCTTGAGCGGCAGAATGGTTTCCAGCGCGGCCCCCGGCGCGGAGCGATAAACCACGTTGCCGCTCTCCACCCACGCGCCCTGCGCCACGGCGTGCCTTGCCGAAAACCAGAAAACCGGCGCATGCGAACGAGCCGCGGCCTCGGCGGTGCGCGCGTTGTCGGCGTTCAGCACCGCAAAGTCGCTCGCGTCCTGCGCGGCAAAAATGCGCTCCTTGGCCAGCGCGTAGTTCTCAAAGGTGCCGTGCCGGTCCAGATGATCGGGCGTGATGTTCAGGATCACCGCGATCTTCGGATGGAACTTTTCCGTGCTCTCGAGTTGAAAGCTCGAAACCTCCAGCACCGACCACGTGTTTTCGCGTGCTTTCGTCGATAATGCCCACCACCGGCAAGCCGATGTTGCCGGCGACCAGCGTCGGCAATCCCGACTCCTTCAGAATTTCCCCGGCCAGCGCCGTCGTCGTGGTCTTGCCGTTGGAGCCGGTGATGGCCAGGATCTTGCCTTTCAGAAAACGCGCGGCCAATTCCAGCTCGCCGATCACCGGGCGACCGAAGTTGTGGGCCTGCACCAGTTCAGGCGTATTCAGCGGCACGCCGGGGCTCACCACGATCAGATCCTGGCGGCGGAAGGTCAACAAGCCGTGGCCGCCGGCCTCCACCATGACGCCCTCATCCAGCAGCGCCGGAATCTCCTTTGGCCAGCGACTCGGCCGAGCGAATATCGGAAACCGTCACCTGCGCGCCCTGCCGGCGCAAAAACAACGCCGCCGCGAGCCCGGACTTCCCCAGGCCCACCACCAGAACTTTTTTGCCTTTCAGTTCCATTGTTTCTACTTGCCCTCGGGCAGCTGCGACAACTTCATTGTGCACCGCAGGAGGCTCGCCGCGCGCCGTGTTTAGCGCAATTTCAGGGTGGTGAGTGCAAACAATGCAAACACCAGGGCGCCGATCCAGAAGCGCGCGATCACCTTCGACTCGCTCCATCCCAGCTGCTCGAAGTGGTGGTGCAGCGGCGCCATCTTGAAGATGCGCTTTCCATTGCGCAGCTTGTAGCTGCCCACCTGCAGAATCACCGAAACCGCTTCCAGGATGAAGATGCCGCCGATGAACGGCAGCAGCAGCTCCTGCCGGATGATGATGGCCACGGTGCCGATGGCCCCGCCCAGCGCCAGCGAGCCCACGTCGCCCATAAAAATCTCGGCGGGATGCGCGTTGTACCAGAGAAAACCGATAGACGCGCCCACCATGGACCCGCAAAACACCGTCAATTCGCCGACCATGGGCATGCGCTGCAGCTCAAGATAGTCGGCAAACACCACGTGGCCGGTAACGTAGGTGAGCACGGCCAATGCGCCGGCAGAGATGATGGTGCAGCCGATGGCCAGGCCGTCGAGCCCGTCGGTCAGGTTCACAGCGTTCGACATGCCCACCAGCCACAACATGACCCAAATCACAAAGGGCACGAAGGCCAGGAGGGCAAGATGCGGAAGCGTAGCCGGCCAGTGGTGCCACAGCAGATCGGGGCGCAGGCTTTTGATAAAGGGCACGGAAAGCCGCGTGTTGAAGAGCTTGAACTGATCCATCACCACCAGCGCCGCGGCCACCAGCGCGCCGGCCAGCCCCTGCCACAGCAGCTTGGCCCGCGCCGTCAGTCCCAGGCTGCGCCGCTGCACCACCTTGATATAGTCGTCGGCAAAACCGATGGCGCCGAAGGCCAACGTGGAGAGCACCGTAATCCACACAAACGGATTGGCGGGGTCGGCCCAGAGCACCGTGGGCAGCACAATGGCGATGATGATCAGAACGCCGCCCATGGTGGGCGTGCCCGACTTCTTCAGATGCGATTGCGGCCCGTCCTCGCGCACATACTGGCCGATCTGGAACTCCCTCAGCTTCTCGATCACCCACGGCCCAATGAAGAGCGCGATCAGCAGCGCCGTGAGCGTGGCAAACGCAGTGCGAAACGTGAGGTAGCGGAAGATCCGGAACGGGTGAAAAAACGGAAACAGCTTTTCGTAGAGAAGCCAGTAAAGCAAGTTGCCTCCACTGCCGTTTTGAGGCTGAGTTTCAGGATGATTTTACAGGCAGGGGGGCCGACGGGCAGCGAGGCAGGAGCGCGGGGCATCTACTACAACATCCACTACGACTTCCAGCGCGTCCCCGTAAAACAATTCTCGCAACATTTTTGACCTGTCATCCTGAGCGAGTTTGCGCAGGCGAATGAGTCGAAGGATCTGCGGTTGTTTTTCTGCGCAGTTCCAGAGCACGTGCCGGAACCGGCTAAATAAATCCGGCTTCGAAAGGGCGCGACTAAACCCACCCCTCCCGCCGCAAGGTTATGATGGGTGGGGGTGGATTATCCTGTGAAACGCATCATGAATGCACCTTGTCGAGATACCGGTCTCCGGCTACATCCTTTGCTTGCAACTGCTTTGCTCGGCCTCTTGTGTTTTGGCCTGCACTCCTTGCCCGCACAAACCGCTCCCGCCGCAGGACCGGCCGCCAACGTGAACCCCTTGATCGGTACCGGCGAAGGACCCGGCGGTGGCGTCAATCTCTTTCCCGGCGCGGTCATGCCCTTCGGCATGGTGCAGCTCAGCCCTGAGACGGAAAGCCACGGTTACGGCTACCACTACGCGCAAACCGACATCCAGGGTTTCAGCATGACGCACATGAGCGGCCCCGGTTGCACGAATGAAGGTGAGGTGTTCTTCACTGCGACCGACGGCCCCGTGCATACGCGGCCCATCGATCTCCGCTCGGCCTATTCGCACAGTGACGAGAGCGCCGCGCCGGGATACTACCGAGTGAATCTGCTGCAATGGAACATCGACGCGCAGTTGAGTGCAACCGAGCGAACCGGAGCCGCGCAATTCACGTTTCCCGCGGGGCAGGCAGCCAATATTCTGGTGCCCATCAGCCACACGCTCAATTTCACCACCGGCTCATCCATTCAGATTGTCGGCGACCGCACGATGGAGGGTTATGTCCAGAACCGTGCCTTCTGCGGCAATCAGCAAACCTACAAAGTCTACTTCGTGATGCAGTTCAGCCAGCCTTTCGCCCAGTTTGGAACCTGGGGCGATGCCGCGGGCAGTGGGCCCGACGCGCTGGCTCCGGACAACCGCAGCGCCACGCAGTCAACCGATCACCCCGTGATCGGCGCCTACGCCTCATGGCCTGCCGCCGCGCATGCGCAAACCATCACCGCGAAGATCGGTATCTCGTACGTCGATCTCGACGGCGCGCGCAACAATCTCAAGGCCGAGTCGGAAGGCAAGGATTTCTCGACCATCCGCCGCGAGGCGTTGGCGGCGTGGAATCGCGAGCTGAGCACGATTGAAGTTTCAGGTGGCACCGCCGCGAATCGCACCGTGTTCTACACAGCGCTCTATCACAGCCTGATTATGCCTAGCATCTTCAGTGATGCCGACGGCCGCTACCTGGGATTCGACGCCAAAGTTCATAGCGTCGAAAAAGGCCACGCAGTCTACGCCAACTATTCCGGCTGGGACATCTATCGCAGCCAAATGCCGTTGGTGGCGATGATCGAGCCGCGCCGCATGGAAGACATGGCGCAATCCGTCGTTCTGATGTATCAGCAAGGTGGATGGATCGACCGCTGGCCGCAGATGAATCTCTACACCAATGTGATGGCAGGTAGCCCGCTCACGGTGGTGCTGTCGACCGCGTGGCTCGACGGCCTGCACGGATTCGACATGAACACCGCGTGGCAGGGAATGTTCAAGGACGCGACCGAAGCTCCGCCGGCCGGCCAACATTACAAAGGCCAGGACGGCATCGACTGGATCAACAAGCTCCACTACGCGCCCAACGACAAAGTCAGCTACGGCTCCGTCTCCAACCTGCAGGAGGATGTGGTCGCGTACGCCTCGCTCTATCGCCTGGCAGTGGCGCTGGGAAAAACCGACGACGCGAAGATGCTCTACAACCGCGCCCTCTACGTGCGCAATGTCTTCGATGCCGACGACCACTTCTTCCGCCCGCGCAATGCCGACGGCCAGTGGGTTCCGAACTTCGATCCCATGCAGGATGGCCGCGGCTTCATTGAGGGCACAGGTTGGCACTACCAGTGGCTCGCTCCCGCTGACGTGACGTGGCTCGTTCACGCCGTCGGTCCCGAACTCTTCAATCAGCGCTTGACTGAGTTTTTTAATTACAAATTCCCCGGCTGGTACAGCCAGTATTACAACGCGTACAACGAAACCGATCTCCAGGCGCCGTTCGAATTCAACTTCTCCGGCCGTCCGTGGGAAACGCAGCGCGTAGTGCGCCGCGTGCTCGACGAAAACTACACCACGGCGCCCGACGGCATCCCCGGCAACGACGATTGCGGCGAAATGTCGTCGTGGGGCGTGCTGAGCATGATGGGCATCTACAGCATCGATCCGGCCAGCCTGGCTTACGAGATTACAGGCCCCGTCTTTCCCAAAGTCGTCGTCCACCTGCACGAGCCCTATGCCGGCAAAACCTTCACCATTGAAGCCGCGGGAGCCGCAAAGGACGCGCCGTATATTCAGAGCGTCGCGCTCAACGGCCGCCCCCACAGCCAGAATTGGATTTCGTTCCACGACATCTCCGCCGGCGGCACCTTGCATTTTGTGCTCAGCGTCAAACCCAACACGGCATGGGGCTCCGCGCCCAAAGACGCGCCGCCTTCATTGAGCGACACGCAGCCGTAACTTCTTGAGGAATGAATTTTCGATGAAGCGAGTACAGATTCTCTCGATGATCGCCGCGGCGGTGTTGACAACTGCATCGGCGCAGGCCCAGAAAAGCACCGACGCGGAACTGGCTAAACAGATTCGCGACGACCAGAGCCTGCGCCAGGTGCATCAAAAGGCGCTCGATCTTCTCAAGGGCGGCCTCAATGCCGGCACGCATTACCCGCAGGTCTGGATTCGCGACTTGAACACATTTATTGTCGTTGCCCTCGAGGCCAATCCACACGGCGGCCTGCGCGATTCCCTGCTCACGTTCTTCAAGTTCCAGGGGCCAGAGGGCGACATCGTCGACGGCTATCGTCCGCTCGATCCAAACCTCAAGGAGAAGCCGTACCGCCTTACGCCGCTCGCTCCCAGCCTTGAGGCGCACAAGAATACGGTCGAGGTCGATCAGGAAACGTCATTGGTGCAGGCGGTCTACAAGTACGTCACCGTCACCGGCGATCGCACCGTCCTCGACGAGCAAGTTGACTCCCGCAGCGTCCGCGACCGGCTCGGTTTCGCCATGCAGTATTTGCTCAACCAGCGCTTCGATAAGCAGCACGGCCTCATCTGGAGCGGCACGCGCGCCGACTGGGGCGATGTGCAGCCCGAGTCGCCCGTTGGTGCGTGGCTCGACAAGGATTCGCATCGTGCTCTCTCGGTCTATGACAATGCCATGCTGGTTCTCGCCATCAACGATTACCTCAAACTCCTCGGTCCCGGCGCTCCAGAAGCGGCGCAATGGACGAAAACCCGCGACGAACTGAAGCGGAACACGCGCAAATATCTTTGGGACAAGAAAAATCAGAAATATTACCCGCACGTGTATCTCGCCGGCTCGCCGTTTCCAGCGGATTTTGACGAGAACGTGATTTACTACTTCGGCGGAACGGCTGTGGCCATCGAAGCCGGCCTGTTAACGCGCAAGGAAATCGTCAACTCCCTCGAGCACATGGACGACGATGTGCGCGATGCCCACGCGGCCACCATCGGCCTCACCATGTATCCGGCGTACCCGCTCGGCTATTTCCACAACAAGCAAATGACCGCACCATACACCTATCAGAACGGCGGCGACTGGACCTGGTTTGGCGGACGCATGGTGCAGGATCTCATCGACGAGGGAGATATCGCCGATGCCTACCGCGAAGTTCGTCCCATGATCGATCGCGTGGTGCGCGTGAATGGATTTTACGAGTGGTGGACGCCCGACAATCAGCCGCGCGGGTCGGCTGGGTTTAGAGGATCGGCCGGCGTCCTCGGCTACGACATTGATCTGCTCGAAGCCTGGTCCGCAAAGCACTAACTCTAACTACAAAAGAAAAGTCCCCGCTTTGCGGCGGGGACTCTCTCACAAAGACTGCGATTACCGCGTCTTCGCCACTTCCTCCACCGTCACCGGATCGAGGAACGGCATCTGCGCGCGCAGTGCCTTGCCCACGATCTCGATCGGGTGCTTGGCCTCGGCCTCGCGGAAGGCCATAAACTCCTTGCGGCCGGAGTTCTGGTCGGCGAGGAATCGCTTGGCAAAGGTGCCGTCCTGGATCTCACTGAGAATCGCCTGCATCGCCTTTCGGCTCTCTTCATTGATGACGCGCGGTCCGCTGACATAATCGCCCCACTCGGCCGTATCGCTGATGGAGTAACGCATATACGCCAGGCCGCCGCGATACATGAGGTCGACGATGAGCTTGAGCTCATGCAGACACTCGAAATAGGCGCTCTCGGGCTGGTAGCCTGCCTCAACCAGCGTGTCGAACCCGGCCTTCACAAGAGCGCTCACGCCGCCGCAAAGCACCGCCTGCTCGCCGAAGAGATCCGTTTCGGTTTCTTCCTTGTAGGTCGTTTCCAGCACTCCAGCGCGCGTGCAGCCGATGCCCTTGAGGTAGCTGAGGCTGAGAGCGTGCGCGTTTCCGGTAGCGTCCTGATGCACCGCGATCAGGCCCGGTACGCCGCCGCCTTCGGTAAAGACCTCGCGCACGCGATGGCCCGGCGCCTTGGGCGCGGCCATGCCCACGTCGATGCCCGCTGCCGGCACGATGGTCTTGAAGTGAATGTTGAATCCGTGCGCAAACATCAGCAGCGTGCCAGGCTTGATGTTCGGGCCAATCTCGTCTGCATAGAGCTTGGCCGCGGTCTGGTCGGGAACCAGGACCATCACCACGTCGGCCCACTTCACGGCGTCTGCAACCGTTGCAACTTCCAGCCCTGCCCTCTGCGCCTTGGCAATTGATTTGGAGTTTGCCGCCAGGCCCACCTTTACCTGCACGCCCGAGTCCTTCAGGTTGAGAGCGTGTGCGTGCCCCTGCGAGCCGTAGCCGATGATGGCAACCTTCTTGGCCTGGATCAGGCTAAGGTCGGCATCGTGATCGTAATAAGTCTTTGCCATGATTTTTCCAATTTTCCTTTGCTGGTTTCGAATTCAATTTCTGGTCGGCCCACGTTCCGGCCGCAACTTTGCGCCTTACGCCGGATCGTTTGCCACGCTGTCCTCTTCAACGACTGCGCTGGCTTCTGCAACGATCGGGCCCGTGCCCATCGCTTTCACGACGCTGCTTACATGGTGCCCGCGGCGCATGGTCATCTTGCCGCTGCGACAGATTTCCAAAATCCGCCCTTCGTCTTCGCGCAGAACCTCGATCAGCCCTTCAATCTTGCTTTCCACGCCGGTCATCTCGATCATCAGCGATTCCGAAGTCAGATCGACGATGCGCGCGCGGAAGACCTCGACCAGATCGAAGAGTTGCGCGCGGTTCTGCGGATTGGCGGCAACCTTGATCAGCGCCAGTTCGCGCGTGACCGACGGCGCCTTGGCAATGTCGTCCACATCGACAACATTTTCCAGTTTAAACAGGCTGGCGCGGATGCGGTGGCCGGCCTCGGCCGATGCCTCGCACACCAGCGTCAACCGCGACAGCCCCGGCCGCTCGCTGCGCCCCACGGTGAGAGAGTTGATGTTGATGTTCAGTCTCCGGAACAGCGACGCAACGCGCGTCAGCACGCCGGGTATATCTTCGACATAAGCAACAAACGTATGAAGCATAATGAGCCTTTCACTTGCCGGGTGAAGAAGTGAAGAAGTGCAAACAGTGAAGACGGGATTGACCCTTCACTTCTTCACTCTCTTCACTTATTTCACTCGATTCACTCTTTTACTGTCTTACTGATCGTCCGCCGTCTCTTCCAGCGGATCTCTCCCCGGCCTGCGAATCATCTCGTGCAATGCGCTGCCCGCGGGAATCATGGGATACACCGAGTCTTCCTTCTCCACCATAAAGTTCAGCAGGAACGCGCCCGGATTTGCGCGCGCTTCCTCCACCGCTGCTTCCACCTCTGCGCGCTTGCGCACCGCGCGTCCCGGAATGCCATGCGCGTCGGCCAGCTTAACAAAGTCCGGGCTCACAAGCGGCGTGGCTTCGTAGTTGCTGTCGTAGAAGAACTCCTGCCATTGCCGCACCATGCCCAGGTAGCCGTTGTTGATGACGGCGATGTTGATTTTGATCTTCTCTTGCACGATCGTCGCAAGCTCCGCGGCCGTCATCTGGAAACCGCCATCGCCGGCCACGACCCACACTTCTTTTTCAGGGCAAGCAAACTTCGCGCCGATGGCCGCGGGCAGCGCATAGCCCATGGTGCCCAACCCACCCGAGGTGATGAGCGTACGCGGCTTATCGTGGTGGAAATACTGCGCCTCCCACATCTGGTGCTGGCCCACGTCGGTTACGATAATCGCGTCGCCGCCCGTCAGGCGCCAAAGATCGTGCATCACGTGCGCCGCATACAAGTGGCCGGAATCGGGAAGGTTCTTGATGTCGCGCACTGCGGATTCGCCCTTGCTGGCCTCGATGGTCTTCAGCCACGCCCCGCCGTCGCGGCCTGAAATGCGGGGCAGCAACTGCTCCAACACTTCGCGCAGATCGCCCACCAGCGCCACGTCCACCTTCACGTTCTTGTTGATCTCCGACGGGTCAACCTCGATGTGAATCTTCTTCGCCTTCTGGGCGTAATCGGTCAACTTGCCCGTTACGCGATCGTCGAAACGCATGCCGCAGGCGATGAGCAGATCGGCTTCCTGGATGGCGTCATTTACCCACGACTCGCCGTGCATGCCCATCATGCCCAGGCACAACGGATGCGAGGCCGGAAATCCGCCGATGCCCAGCAATGTAAGAGCCACGGGAATCTGCGCGCGCTCGGCAAGTGTGCGAATCTGCTCCATGGCGCCGGATTCCATGACGCCGTGCCCGGCAAATATCATCGGACGCTTGGCATTGCGAATCAACTCGGCCGCCTCCGCCAGTTCCGCTTCGCCTACGTGCAGCATGGGATGCGGGCGGTTGGTCCGTGGCTTGGCCGCATCAAAGTCAAAGATCGCACTGTTGATCTCGGCATCCTTGGTAATGTCCACGAGTACCGGCCCCGGACGATTGCTGCGCGCAATTTGAAATGCATGGCGGATGGTCGGCGCAATGTCCTCGGCGCGATTCACCAGAAAGTTGTGCTTGGTGACGGGAAGCGTAATGCCTGTAATGTCGACTTCCTGAAACGCATCGGTTCCCAGCAACTTCGATGACACGTTCGCGGTGATGCACACCATGGGAATGGAATCGAGCATCGCGGTGGCGATACCGGTGACCAGGTTGGTCGAGCCGGGACCGCTGGTGGCAATGGCCACACCCACGTCGCCCGAAGCGCGCGCGTAGCCGTCGGCCATGTGCGCCGCACCCTGTTCGTGGCGCACCAGAATATGCCGCACGGGAAACTTCCGCAATGCGTCGTAAGCCGGAAGAATCGTTCCTCCGGGGTAGCCGAAAACGGTGTCGACGCCTTCGCCGACCAGCGTGGCCCAGATGATCTCCGCGCCCGTCAACCGAGTGGGCGCGTTGAAACGGGTGTGCGCGCCCAGTTCGTTTTCTTTCGCCGCGTTTTCTTCCGCCGTGATGGCCTTCGCTTCCGACCCCTTAGCGCTTGCATGTCCTTTGGCTGCCATATCCTGCTCCTTGTTTGCTGCTGCCAATCGATTTCTAGTCCCTGTTCCCTGCTCTTAGGTTGTCGCGCCTACCGATGCTGACGTGACCCGATCCACATACTTGCGGAAGACTCCCTTGGGCCAGCGCAGCGCGGGCGGCTTGAAGTCCTTGAGCCGCGCCGCCATCTCTGCGTCGCTGATCTCCACATTGAGCGTGCGCTTGGGAATGTCGAAGACAATAATGTCGCCCTCGCGCACTGCGGCAATCGGTCCGCCCACAAACGCCTCCGGAGCCACGTGTCCCGCGGTGAATCCGCGTGTCGCGCCGCTGAAGCGCCCGTCGGTCAGCAGTGCCACGTTCGCGCTCAGCTCGGCGTTCGACGAGATCGCCGCCGTCACCTGCAGCATCTCGCGCATGCCCGGCCCACCCTTCGGCCCTTCGTAGCGAATCACCACCACGTCGCCAGGCTTGATGCCGCCTTCCTGCACAACCTTGAAGCAATCCTCTTCGCAATCGAAAACGCGCGCGGGCCCGCGATGTTCGTACCTGCCCGCCGCGGCAATCTTCATCACGCAACCCTCGGGCGCAAGATTGCCCTTCAGAATCACCAGTCCGCCATTCGGCTTGATCGGCTTCTCGAAGGTAGCTATCACGTCCTGGCCCGGAGTCTCCTTGGCGAGCGCGGCCTCTTCGGCCAGCGTCTTGCCGCTGATGGTCAGCGCCGAGCCGTCGGCAAATCCCGCATCGATCATGCGCTTGGCGAGCAACCGCGAGCCGCCCGCTGCCTGGTAGTCCGAAGCCACGTATTTGCCCGCGGGCGTCAGCGAGCAAATGTAAGGCGTGCGCTCCGAAATCACATCGAAATCGTCGATCGAGAGCGGAATGCCGATCTCTTTCGCAATGGCGAGCAGGTGCAGCACCGCGTTCGTCGAGCCGCCGCTCGCGGCCACGCTGGCGATCGTATTCTCAAGAGACTTGCGGGTGATGATCTGGGAAGGCTTGCGGTTGGCGCGCACGGCATCCATCAACATGTGGCCGGCCTTACGCGTGGCCTCAAGTTTTTCAGGAGAAGTGGCGGGAACGCCGGAAAGTTCGATGGGCGAAATGCCCAGAATCTCGCCGCTCATGGCCATGGTGTTGGCCGTGAACTGGCCGCCGCATGCGCCCGCGCCGGGACAGGCGTTGGCTTCCAGCGCTTCCAGTCCGGCTTCGTCGATGCGTCCCGCAGCAAACGAGCCGATGCCCTCGAAGACATTCTGAATCGTAATGTCCACACCATTCAGCTTGCCCGGCGCGATCGATCCGCCGTAAAGCATCATGCCCGGAATATCCAGCCGGCACAGCGCCATGATGATGCCCGGCATATTCTTGTCGCAGCCGCCGATGCCCACCAGGCCGTCAAAAAGATTGCCGCGGGCCACGAGCTCGATAGAGTCGGCAATCACTTCGCGCGAAACCAGCGACGCCTTCATGCCCTGCGTGCCCATGGTGATGCCGTCGGAGATGGTGATGGTGTTGAACTCCATCGGCGTGCCGCCCGCCTCGCGAATGCCCTGCTTCAGCGCCTCCGCGATCTCGCGCAGATGCACGTTGCAGGTGCCGATCTCCGTCCACGTATTTGCTACACCAATAATCGGCTTGTGCAGGTCGTCCTTTGCAAATCCAGATCCGCGCAGGTACGACCGCGCCGCCGCGCGGCTCGCGCCCTCAGTCAACGGAATGCTTTGTCGCTTGCCTTCGATGGTCACGTAATCAGTCCTTTGGTTTTCTGCCATCTGCAACCGGCAGGTCATCGATGATCTCTGTCATCGCATTGCTAAAGCGAGTCCAATTTCCAAAAGCAGGATGTGGTACACAGAAAGGTTCGTACGAAATGCCGGCCATGCGCATTGCTTGCCGAACCATGGGTAGAATCGCTCGCATGACCACTACCACCGCTTTCGGTTTGTACTCAGCCAGTCGTTTTGCCAACTCCGGAACAGCTTTTTCGCGTCGCCTGGAGCGTTCTCGCCTCTCCAACTTGTTGATTGGCGTTCGTACCAGGTCGTCAAGGTAGAAGCCCTTCTTTTTGAAATCCTCAAGAAATGTTTCTCTGTTTCCAAACGCTCGCTTCATCGCGTGGAACAGGCTGCTGTCGCCGCTGTAGAAAAACCTGCCGCTATCCGGCGCCGATTCGCCCACAAACAGAGTAGTGATGCAATCGGGCTGAAAGCTCTCACGCAGCTCTTCCAGCCTGCTCATGCCCTTCAAACTGCTTCAATCGCTTTTGCTTTAAGCCAGTCTGCCCCATCATGCTGCTTCTCAAACTTGTCCAGCTCTGCCGCGTGCCGCAATGTCAGCCCGATATCGTCGAATCCTTCAATCAGGCAGAACTTGCGGAAGGGATCGATCTCGAATTTCGCCGAGAATCCGTGTCCGTCCGTCACCGTCTGCGCTTCGAGCGAAACGGTCAACTGATAGTTTGGAGTTTTCTGCGCGTTTTCGAGCAACGTATTGACGTCCGCGTCGCTCAGGCGAACCAAAACAATACCGTTTTTGCCCGCATTCGAGAAAAAGATGTCGGCAAACGTCGGCGCGATCACCACGCGGAAACCAAAATCGCTCAGCGCCCACGCGGCATGTTCGCGGCTCGACCCGCAACCGAAGTTTTTCCCAGCCAACAGAATCTTCGCACCCTTGTAGCGCGCATCGTTCAGGACGAAATCGGCGACCGGCGTGCCGTCCGGCGTCTGCCGCCAATCGAAGAACAGAAAATCGCCATAGCCCGTGCGCTCAATGCGCTTCAGAAACTGCTTGGGAATGATCTGGTCGGTATCCACATTGGCGCGATCGAGCGGCGCGGCCAGCGCGGTAAGTGTCTTGAACGGTTCCATTAAGCAGTAACCTCCTCGAGGACTTTCCAAGTCCGAATGTCGACGAAATGCCCCGCGATTGCGGCCGCCGCGGCCATCTCCGGCGAAACCAGGTGCGTGCGTCCGCCGCGTCCCTGCCGGCCCTCAAAGTTGCGGTTGCTGGTTGAAGCGCAACGCTCGCCCGGCGCAAGAATGTCGGGATTCATGCCCAGGCACATGGAGCAGCCCGGCTCGCGCCAGTCAAAACCGGCCTCGATGAAAATGCGATCGAGACCTTCCTTCTCCGCCTGCGACTTAACGGCCTGCGATCCGGGAACCACCATCGCGCTCACGTGGCTCGATACTTTACGCCCCGCGGCAACCTTCGCCGCCGCGCGCAGATCCTCGATGCGGCCGTTGGTGCAGGAGCCAATGAAGACGCGGTCGACTGCAATCTCCTCGAACGGCGTTCCGGCCTTCAGATCCATGTATTCGAGCGCCCGCTCGAACGACTTGCGGTCCGCTTCGTTGCCGGCGCTCTGCGGGATCGGGCACCTTGGAGCTCACCGGCGCCACCATGCCGGGGCTCGTGCCCCAACTCACGTAAGGAACCAGCGTGGCCGCATCGATCGTCAGTTCGCGATCGAACTTCGCGCCGGGATCGGAGGGCAGCTTGCTCCACTCCGCAACCGCGGCGTTCCACGCTTCTCCCTTTGGAGCAAATCTGCGGTCCTGCAAATACGCAAACGTCGTCTCATCCGGCGCGATCATGCCCGCGCGCGCGCCCGCCTCGATGCTCATGTTGCAAATCGTCATGCGGCCTTCCATCGAAAGCGCGCGAATGGCCGAGCCGGCGTATTCGATCACGCAGCCCGTGGCGCCGTCCGTGCCGATCTGGCCGATGATGGCGAGAATGATGTCCTTGGCCGTCACGCCCAGCGGCAGCTCGCCTTCAACGGCGATGCGGAAGGTCTTCGGCTTCGACTGCGGCAGCGTCTGCGTGGCCAGCACGTGCTCCACTTCGCTGGTGCCGATGCCGAATGCCAACGCGCCAAATGCGCCGTGCGTCGAAGTGTGCGAGTCGCCGCAGACAATCGTCATGCCCGGCTTGGTCAGTCCCAGCTCCGGCCCGATCACGTGCACAATGCCCTGATCGCGCGAGTTCACGTCGTAAAGTTCGACGCCGAAATCCGCGCAGTTCTTGCGCAAGCGTGGCAATCTGCGTGGCCGAAATCTGATCGACGATGTGCAGCCGGCCCTCTTTCGTAGTGGGCACGTTGTGATCCACGGTCGCGATGGTGCGATCGGGACGGCGCACCTTGCGCCCGGCCAGCCGCAGCCCCTCGAATGCCTGCGGCGAAGTGACCTCGTGGACCAGTTGCAGGTCGATGTAGAGCAGCGTGGGCTCGCCCTCGGGCTCAACCACCACATGCTGCTCCCAGACCTTCTCGAATAATGTTTTTGGAGCTGAAGTCATTTGGATATTCCCTTTGTTCCGAACCGGGGTTCTTGCTTTCCCACCCGGGCTCTATGCGTTGACGAGCAATGTCTTGACGGTCTCTCTTACTTTCGCGCCCATTTCTGTCGTCGAGAGCACTGTAATCCCTTGCGTGTTGCCGCGCGCCAGATCGGGCGTGCGGAAGCCCTGCTCCAGCACCTTGCGCACCGACGACTCAATGGCCGCGGCCTCGGCTTCCAGTCCGCCGGAGTGGCGCAGAATCAGCGCCGCCGGTCAGAATCGCGCCCAGCGGATTGGCCAATCCCTTGCCCGCGATGTCGGGCGCCGAACCGTGCACCGGCTCGTACAAATTGACCTTGCCGCCAATGGTCGCCGAAGGCAGCATGCCCAGCGAGCCGGTAATCACACCGGACTCGTCGGTGAGAATGTCGCCGAATAAATTCTCCGTCACCACCACGTCGAAGTCGCGCGGCCGATTCATCATGTGCATCGCCATCGCATCCACATACTGATGCTCCACCGCCACGTCGGGAAACTCCCGCGCCACCTCGGTCACCGTCGCGCGCCACAGCTGCGAGACCTCAAGCACGTTGGCCTTGTCCACGCTGGTCAATTTCTTGCGCCGCTTCTGCGCCAGCTGGAATGCGATGCGCGCCACGCGGGCCACTTCGTCCTTCGTGTAGACCATCGTGTTGTAGCCCACGCCTTTTTCCTTGTTCCACTCGCGCGGCTTGCCAAAGTACGCGCCGCCCAGCAGCTCGCGCACGAACATGATGTCGGTGCCTTCGATGATCTCCGGCCGCAGTGGGCTATTGACCGCCAGCTCCTTGAATGAGAAGCAGGGGCGCAGATTCGCAAAACCGCCCAACGCCGCGCGAATCGCCAGCAACCCGCCCTCAGGCCGCTTGTCGGGCGGCGAGAGAATTGAACTCGTTGCCGCCCACCGCGCCCAGCAAAACCGCATCGGACGCAAGCGCCGCGTCGAGCGTTTCCTGCGGGCAGCGGCGTGCCGTCCTGCACAATGGCCACGCCGCCAATGCGCTTTTCAAGAAACATAAAATCGTGGCCGCCCAGCGCCGCCGTTTCCTTCAACACGGCAACCGCTTCGTTGGTCACTTCAGGGCCGATGCCGTCACCGGCCACAACTAAAATCTTCAGCTTCATGCTTCTCTCTTTTTCCGGTTGATGCATTTTTGAATCAGCTTCAACAGCGCGAACAAAACGATCCAAACCACAATCCAAGCCAAAACAAAATCAACAATCAGGGCCGTGCCAAATCCCGCGAACATCCCTCCGCTCTGGGGCGGAAACATTTTCCAAATCAGCCCAGTAATCGCCTGCCCCACGTACAGAATCGGCACCACGATCCACATCAAAAATCTCGCGGCGCGCACCGCAAACAACAGCAACAGTACGAGCGGTGAGGCAACTCCCGTTAACACCAGATCGCGAATGTGGTGCTTCCTTGCAACGGTCGTCATCGAAAAGTCTCCCTCTCGGACTAGCGCCCGCACACTTGCTCAGAACAAAATCTTTGAACGATTCTTCAATCCAGCTCGCACACCGGCTCCGTGCGCCGCTCGCGAATCCCGTCCGGCAGCAGGCCCACAAGGTCCTGGTCGTAAATGTTTTTCTTGCGGTCGGCCAGCGCCACAAACCGGTAATACACGTGCTGCAGCTCGTCGCGGTTCAGCGTGTAGCCGAGTTGCTCCAGGCGATGCCTCAGCGCCGCGCGGCCGGAGTGCTTGCCCAACACCAGGTGTGTCTTCGACACGCCCACCAACTGCGGCGTCATGATCTCGTAGCACAACGGGTTGGCCAGCATGCCGTGCTGATGAATGCCCGACTCGTGGGCAAAAGCGTTCGCGCCCACCACCGCTTTGTTCGGGGAGGGACGGAACGTAATGAGCTGGCCCAGCACTTCGCTCGTGGCATACAGCTGATCGAGCTTGATGTCGGTGGTCACGCCGAAGCGCTCGCTGCGCACGTAGAGCGCTGCGGCAATCTCTTCAAGCGCCGCGTTGCCGGCCCGCTCGCCGATACCGTTGATGGTGCACTCCACCTGGCGCGCGCCAGCCTGAATCGCCGCCAGCGAATTGGCCACGGCCAGTCCCAGATCGTCGTGGCAGTGCGAGGAAAGCACCACGCCCTTCTCGTCGATCGCGGCAATGCGCTCGCGCACCTCGCGGAACATCTGGCCGTACTCTTCCGGCGTGGTGTAACCCACCGTGTCGGGCATATTGATGGTGGTGGCGCCGGCTTCGACAGCGATGCGCACCATCTCCACCAGAAAATCGCGGTCCGAGCGGGTCGCGTCCTCGGGCGAAAACTCCACGTCATCGCAAAGCGATCGCGCCAGGCGCACCGACTCGCCGCACAGCTCCAGCGCCTCGGCGCGGCCGAGCTTCAACTTGTACTCAAGGTGCAAATCGCTCGACGCCAGAAAGACATGGATGCGCGCGCGATCGGCAAACTGCAGCGCTCGCGCCGCCATCTCAATGTCTTCTTTTTTTGCCCGAGCCAACGACGCGATGCGCGGCTTGCGAATGGCCTGCGTAATCGTGGCAATAGCCGCAAAATCGCCCTCCGAGGCCATGGCAAAGCCGGCCTCGATGATGTCCACGCCCAGGTCCTCCAGGGCATGGGCCATGGTGAGCTTCTCCTGCGTGGTCATCGAGCAACCTGGCGATTGCTCGCCGTCGCGCAGAGTGGTATCGAAGAATGCCAGGTGGTTGGAAATCATGGTTTTGCCTCGGCGGGGGAAAGCAGCCCGTCCAGCTTTTCTATTGTCGCCCATGGCACCGATATAAGGCAAAGTTATAATTGTTTGGTAGACGATAAGAGATTATTATGATGTGAACGAGTGAACGGAGTAAAGAAAGTGAAGGAAGTGAGCCGGCCAGTTCACTCTTTTCACTTATTTCACTCCTTTCACTTCTTTCACTCACGTCACTTCTTCACTTTCCGAGGCGCACATGGAACTCAGCCAACTCGAAACCTTTCTCGCCGTCGCCGAAGAACGCAGTTTTTCCCGCGCCGCCGTGCGCCTGCACCGCACCCAGCCGGCCGTCAGCCAGGTCATCCGCAAGCTGGAAGCGTCGGTCGGTGAAACTCTTTTCGATCGTGCCGCACGCGACGGCTCGCTGACCGCCGCGGGAGCGCTCTTGCGCGACTACGCACTGCGCCTGCTGGCCCTGCGCCGCGAGGCCTCGAGCGCCCTCGACGAACTGAAGAGCCTGGAGCGCGGCCACCTGCAACTGGCGGCCAACGAGTACACCTGCATGTATCTGCTGCCGGCCATCGACGCTTTTCGCCGCGAGTATCCCCACATCGACGTCACCGTGCAGCGCATGTTGGCCTCGCGCATTCCTGAGGAGCTGAACCTGCGCGCTTTCGAGCTGGGCGTCGTCTCCTTTCGTCCCGATCCCGCGCAAATTCGCACCATCGCCGTCTATGGCGACAGCCTGGACTTCATCGTCAGCCCCAGCCATGCATTGGCGAAAAAAACACACGTCTCCATTCGCGACCTGGGCCAGGAAACTTTCATCGCCCACAATGTGGCTTCGCCGCTGCGCCGCAAAGTGATTGAGGCCTTCCAGCGCCATCGCACGCCGCTCAATATGAGCATCGAGCTGCCCACCATTGAGGCCATTAAGCGCTTTGTGGCCATGGGCAACGGCGTGGCGCTTGTGCCTCACCTCACGGTGGCGCGCGAGCTTGAAACCGGCGACCTGGTCCACGTGCCCGTAGACGAACTGGAGGTGCGCCGCTTACTGCGCATCGCCTCCCGGCGTCAGGCCGCGCTCTCCTACGCCGCCAAAGCCTTCCTGGGCACGCTCAAAAACCTTGCCGACAAGCAGGGACCTCCGTTTTTCTACCATGTGGAACGGGCGAATTAAAGGCAGGGAGCAATGAGCGAGGAGGCCGGGACAGCGAGACTGAAGGGCTTCTAAGCCACGGCAGCGGTCCATCCGACTAAGGTCGCAACCGCCGCCGAGATCAAGGAGAAACGTTCCTCATACTTTTGGCCCCTTGTTTTCTTGCTCCCTCGCTCCCTTGCTCCCTCGCTCCCCACTTTCCGCCTTCCTGCGTCTAAGGGGCATGTAACGCAACTGCTACCCCCATGGAAATCATGGGATGCGCTCTAACCCGGCCCGGCCATTTACAATTCTGGGAGCGGGACCCGGAGCCATCCGGGGCACCGGACCAGTGCGCGGAGCTCTTGAGGCTCGTAGCTACCCGCACGGATGTGAAGTCGAGGATCAGGATCGAATGAAGAAGATCGCCTTTTTAGTCGCTTTGCTGGCCGCATGCGTAGCCATGGGTCGCGCACAGGAAAGCCGTCAGGACATCAGCTTGAGTGGATTTGGGTTGATTGAGCCGTTTGTGGCTTCTTCCACCACTGTGGAAGTGAACTCCACTCCGGCTTACGGCGCGTTGGTCAGCTACCGCTTTATGCTTACCCCGTCGAACGCCCTGGAAGCCAACTACGGCATCACCTACCAGAACAGCATCGGGTACTACGTTAACCCCAACCATTACAAGATCTTGACGCGCACCCAGGAAATGTCGGGCGCGTTCGTGCACTCCTTCGTATTCAAGAACTTCAATCCGTTCGTAGAAGCCGGCCCGGCCGCGCTCATCTTCCTGCCCATCGTCAATTCCGGCACCACTACCCTCGACTCCAAGCAGCAAACCGCGGTTGGCGGCCTGTTTGGCGGCGGTGTCGCTTACGAAATCAGCCCCAGCTTTGACATCCGCGCCGAATATCGTGCAATTGTCGTCAAGGTGCCCACCTTCGGCGACTCCCAGTTCACCACCAACCGCTGGTACCACCCCTGGCTCTCTGAGCCGACCATCGGCGTGGCGTACCACTTCTAAGAACAGGAACCAAGGGAACAAGGGACCAAGAAAAAGGGGATCGGCCGTGGCCGATCCCCTTTTTGTGCCCTGATCATCGGAAACAACGCATTGCATCGACGCGTTGGGCTTCAAGCACTCCGCGCTTCCCGATAGCGGCCCAGCTCCTTCACCATGCCGCAATGCGCATCGAGCGCTTCCAACGCGCGCGCACCCTCCGCACTCGAACCGATCTGGCAGTCGACGTAGAAGATATACTCCCACGGCTTGCCGTGCACCGGCCGCGATTCAATCTTCGTCAGATTGGTGCCCACCGCGCTCAATGCCGTCAGCGCCGCTACCAACGACCCCGGCCGGTTCTCCAGCGTAAACGCGATGCTCATCTTGTTCGCGTCCGTATCGGTCTCGGCCTCGCCGGCCCTCCGCACCAGAAAGAACCGCGTGTAGTTCTCCGGGTTGTCTTCAATGTCGCGCTCCAGAATCTCCGCGCCGTAGGTCGCAGCCGCCGCCTCGCTCGCGATGGCCGCCACATTTCGCTCGCGGGTTTCCATCAGTTGCTTCACGCTGCCTGCGGTGTCGTAAAAAGCGATGGCCTTCATCCGCGGGTGCGCGGCTAGAAAGCTGCCGGCACTGCGCCAGCGCCACGGGATGCGAAAGAACGCGTTCAATTTCGCCGATCGATACGCCGGGCATCGCGATCAGGTTGTGCCGGATGCGCACCAGCGTCTCCTCCACCACCTTGACGTCGTGCTTCAGCAGCAAGTCAAAGTGTTCGAGGACCGATCCGGCGAGGCTGTTCTCAATGGGAATCGCCGCGGCATCCACCACGCCCTCGTCCAAAGCCCGAAACACTTCGGCCGAGAGCGCGCACGGCACAATCTCCGCGCCCGCCACCAGCTTCAGCGCCGCCTCGTGGCTGAACGCGCCCGGCTCTCCTTGGATAGCGATCTTCATGCAGTCGTCTTCCGCTCCGGGTCTCTGGCCGCTTAATTTGCACTACTCTGGGGTGCCCCAGGTCTCGATTTTGAGACCTGGGATACCTGGATGTTCGTATCCGGATTCACGCGGTCAGAGAAATCGTCGCGCGGCCGGTCACTGCCCGCACACGCGCTTCCCTTTCGCACCATATCAGGCGCGCGGGCGCGGCGGCTACTGCGCCGCGGTTGCGGCGTCGCTCTCAACCTGCTGCACGATCAGCGGAATCAAATCGCGATCTCTCGCCGACACGCGAGCGGAGAGCTGAATCAGGTCCGTATCCGTGCCGGTGATGATGGCAACGCCATCGATGGGGCTCGCATTCGGCAGCAATCCCGAATTCGTTCCCAGCCCCGCCGTGTTCGCCGGCGTCTCAAACTCAGCAATATTCGTGCCACGATCGGTCAACTTGTCGTTTGCATAGGGGCCAAACGGAAAGTCGCTGGCCGGCTCAATTCCCTCGGCAATCACATTCTGTACGAACTTCTTGTACGCCGGGAAGACCCGCGCAATGACCTTGGCAACTTCGAACCTTCCCGAAGTGCCGCCAGAGGAGTCGGAAATCTCGATGGCCTGCCCAGCAAATCCCTTCCAATCCTGCGAAAAAAACGCTTTGCTATCGATCGGATCGGGGTTGATGAACAGCATGGCGCCATTCGAGCCGTAGATGGAAAAGCAGTGCCAGCCGCGCGGCGCAAGAACACCAGGACCGTACTCGGCTTTGTAATACGCAAGCCGTTGCGCCGCGGCTGCGGAAATCGCCACCGCTTTGCTCGGCCCAGTTGGCGGGGCTTGTGGCCCCGTTTGCCCGTCCGACGCGCAGCCCACAAACGGAACCTGGCTCGCCGCAGCGGAAGTCGCAGGCTGCGCCTGCGCAAAAATTCCTGGCTCTCCGCAAAATGCGGAAGCCACTGCGACGCTCGCCAGCAAAAGACAATGCTTCGTCATGCGCAGAATGATATCAACCGCACGAGGCTGCGCGCTTCTCTTTCTCTCCAAGCTGCGCAATGCGCCGTGGCTCGGCGAAGCAGCCGCTCAGTTGGGCGACGGCGGTTGGGCGCTGTCGATCACGAGAACCTCGACCGGCCCTTTGGTCGCCTCCAGCCGCAGCCCGAGTTGCTCCCGGATGGCGGTGAATAACGGCGGGCTCGACGCATCCGAGGGCGCAACCGGAACCTCGCCGCCGAACTGCGACGCATCGGGCGCCCAGGTGAGATCGAAATCGAATCTGCCGGCCAGAGCCGTCTTATCCACCACAGGGCGATCGAGCACTGCGCGCCGAAGGAGAGAGGCAAAATCGCCCATGTTCACGTTGCGTGCCGGCAGCGTAATGTGATCCGGGTAGACGGTGCTGATCACCTTAGGGAGTTCGTCCGGTGCTTCAGCGCTCGGCTTCATCCTGGAGCCGTCCTTGTCAACCTCAAGCTCATAGATCGACATCTCTTTTTGCTGCCGATGGAAGGTGAGCTTGAACCGGTCGGCCAAAAGGCTGCGCAGCATTTGCATCTGCTCTTCGTGGGTCGGGCGCACCTCTCCCGGCGTGCGCGCAACAATGTCGTAGTGAACCGACTCAGCCCACGAAGGCACGCTCAGAATCATGCGGGGATTGAGCTCGTACGCGGCGGCAATCAGGAGCTCGAGGGTATAGTTCTTGGCTAGGAAAGTATCCGCGCCCTGCATGATGATGTAGCGGCCACCCTTCGGACCAGGATCGACGGGCTTGATGGTAGCCGCGTCAAACGCATCGAAGTTTGGGCGCGGTGCGGCCGCTTGCTGTTGCATCGCATTTGCTGAAACCGTGAGAACCACTGCCAGAATTTGTGGGATCATGACGCTGCGCCTCCGGGGAATTCACGTAGAAGTATCTTCTCAGAAATTGCGGAAGTCAGGCTGTGCGGCGCGTTATCGTTTCAGCCACAAATCCGCCGACACAAAGCCCAGAAACACAATCGCGATCACGCCATTCATGGTGAAGAATGCGGCATTCAGCCGGCGCAAGTCGCGCGGCGAAACCAGCGCGTGCTCATAGGCCAGCAGCAGGCCCACGGCAGCGATGCCCAGCCAGCCCGCAAGTCCAAAATTGAAGAGCCACGCAAACCACGCCAGCGCCCACAGCGCAGCCACATGCATGGCGCGCGCCGCGTGGAACGCTGCTGCAACCCCCACCGCCTGCGGCAAGCTGTGCAGCCCTGCGGCGCGGTCGTGCTCATAGTCCTGGCAGGCGTAGAGCACGTCAAAGCCGCCGGCCCACAGCGTCACCGCCCCAGTCAGCACCAGAATGCGCGGATCGAGGCTGCCCCGCACGGCAATCCACGCCGCCGTAGGCGCCAGTCCCAGCGCCAGTCCCAGCCCCAGGTGCGACCAGCGCGTAAAACGCTTCAGGTAGCTGTAGCCCAACAGCACCGCCAGCGCCACCGGCGCAAGCTCCAGCGTCAGCCGGTTCAGTTCTCCGGCGGCGACCAAGAACACCGCCACCGCAACGCACGTAAATCCCAGCACAAATTTCCGCGTCAGCGACCCTGCCGGAATCGCCCGATTCTTCGTGCGCGGATTGGCGGCGTCCAGGTCCGCGTCGGCCCAGCGATTAAACGCCATGGCCGCCGACCGCGCCGCCACCATGGCCACCACGATCCACGCCACCGTGCGCCAGCCGGGCAGCCCGCCGGCTGCCAGCAGCATCGCCGTCAAGGCAAAGGGCAGCGCAAAGATCGAGTGCTCCCACTTGATCATCTCGAGCGTGGTGCGTATCTTCCTCAGGATTCTGGCCATGGGTGACAATCTCTACTGTAATCGAGCCAGGGACGCCGGAATGCCGCCGCGAGTCCTTCAAACCCACAGTCCCACGCCCGGCTCCTCCGGGGGCCTTGCTCACCGCCCGCTACCGCCTCTCGAAGTGAGATAAATCACCCATTCTTTGAGGAACTTAGGCTTTGTCCCGTCAAGGAGTGATGTACATCACAGAGAGTCGCTCTGAACCGATGAAATGATAGCGCCAACGCTTCCCCGGGCGGAGCCCGTAGATGAATTCTTCTTTGCTCTCGGAAAGGCCTCCCGTGCAGTTCGACTCCAATGCGTTTCTTGCCGACCCGGAGCTGATCCGCGCGCTCACTGAGCACGCCACGCCCTTTGTCTGCGACACCGACCGCGTCCTCTTTCACCAGGACGACCCCGCCGGGGGTCTGTTCATCCTCCAGGAGGGTGAAGTCACGCTCAGCATGACCTCAAATCAGGGCGAGCCCATCCTCTCGGTCGCGGCGAGGCAAGGTTCCCTTCTCGGACTTCCCGGACTCATCAGCAACCAACCCTACTCGCTCACGGCGCTGGCGCGTGCCGGAGCGCGGTTGAGTTTTCTCGGCCGCACGGAATTCACCGCGCTCATGCAGTCAAACCCGGTGCTGTCTTTCAAGATCCTGCAAGTCCTCGCCGCTGAGGTCCGCTCCGCACGTAACGCGCTCTACTAGAAAAAGAAGTGTGAGTGCGAGTGTGCATCGCCGGTCCACCCATTGCCGCCCGCCCTTCACGCCCACACTCACACCTCACACTCACACTTGCACTCCCCCTCACCTGCTAAACTCACTTTCGTCGTGATCCTCGCCCACATTGTCATCGCGGTCGCCGCATATTTTCTCGGGTCCATCCCCACGGGATACCTGCTGGTGCGCATCTTCCGCCGCCAGGACATCCGCTCCATGGGCAGCGGCAACATCGGCGCCACCAACGTGCTGCGTTTCGGCGGCAAAGGCCTGGGCGCCATTACATTTCTTCTCGACGTGCTCAAAGGCAGCGCCGCGGTCTGGCTGGGCGGTGCGCTCGGCGCGTGGCTCATGCCAGCCGTTCCCATTCGCGACGCACAAGCACTCGCGGCGCTTTTTGCCGTGCTCGGACACATGTTCACCTGCTGGCTGCATTTTCATGGCGGCAAAGGCGTGGCCACCGGCTTCGGCGTCTTTCTGGTCGCTTCTCCATGGGCCGCGCTGGCCGCCATCGGCGTCTTTGCCGTGACCTTCGCGCTCAGCCGCTACGTCTCGGTGGGCTCCATCGTCGCGGCCATCTCGTTTCGCTGTCTTTGCCTGGTTTTTCCCGCCCGGCCCGCACCCGCCCGCTCTTCTTCGCGGTCGAGTGCATCATCGCCCTGCTGATCATCGTCAAGCACCACCAAACATCCGCCGCCTGTTCGACGGCACGGAAGCCCGCTTCGGAGCTAAAAAGCCCGCATGAGCCGCATTACCGTCCTCGGTTCCGGCGCATGGGGAACCGCCATCGCTCTCTCGCTCCACCGCCGCGGCGGCCACCAGGTCGCGCTCTGGGCGCACAGCTCCCGAGCTCGCTCAGCAGATCGTCGACGCCGGCGAAAACACGCACTTCCTTCCCGGATTTCCCATCCCCGCCGGCCTCACCGTCACCGGCGACTGCGCCGCCATCACGGCCGCCGACATTCGTCGTCTCCGTCATCCCTTCGGAGTTTCTCCGCCCCACGCTCGCTCCGCATTCGCCCGCATCTGCACACCGGCCAGTTCGTCGTCAGCGCCACCAAGGGCCTTGAAGACCGCACCCTCCTGCCGCATGACCGAGGTCATCGCCGCAACCCTCGAGCCGGCAGGTCTCCTGCTCTCCATCGGCGCGCTCTCCGGCCCCAGCTTTGCGCTTGAAGTCGCGCAGGGCCAGCCCACCGCCGTCACCGTGCCTTCAGCGACCCGCAAATCGCCGCGCGCATCCAGCAGGAGTTCTCCTCGGAGACCCTCCGCCTCTACACCTCGACCGATGTGATTGGCGTCGAACTCGGCGGCGCGCTCAAGAACGTCATCGCCATCGCCGCCGGCATCGCCGCCGGCGTGGGCCTGGGCCACAACTCCACCGCCGCGCTCATCACCCGCGGCATCGCGGAGATCACGCGCCTCGCCGTGGCCTGCGGCGCGCGCCGCGAAACCCTCGCCGGCCTCTCCGGCGTGGGCGACCTGGTGCTCACCTGCACCGGCTGCCTCAGCCGCAACCGCACCGTCGGCCAGGCACTCGGCCAGGGCCGCAAACTGCCTGAGATTCTGGAGTCGCTCGGCGGCAAAGTGGCTGAAGGCGTGCTCACCACGCGCGCCGCGCTCGGCCTCGCCCGCAAGCACGGCATCGAAATGCCCATCACCGAGCAGATGGAGCTGATCCTGAACGAAGGCAAAGACCCGCGCGAAGCCATCCGCGACCTGATGCTGCGGCCCGGCAAAGAAGAAAAATAAATTCGGTCGCTCTTACGCCGCAATCGGCCGGATCTTGATGCCCAGCGCCCTCATCACGCCGACCAGTGTTGACAATCGCGGATCGCCCGAGGGGAGAGCGCCTTATAGAGCGCCTCGCGCGTTACCCCCGCCTGGCTGGCGAGCTGCGTCATTCCCTGCGCGCGCGCTACATCGCCGAGAGCCGTCGCAATTAAGGACGGATCTCCGTCCTCGAAGGCCGCTTCCAGATAAGCCGCAACTGCTGCGGGGCTGGAAAGATATTCTGCCGGATCCCACACTGTTGTCTTAAGCGCCTTCTTCCCACTCCCGCGCGAATTTTTTTGCTTTGGCAATGTCGGCCTCCTGCGTTTTCTTTGTGCCTCCGGCAAGCAACAGCACCAGCACGTCCCCGCGCTGCCGAAGATAGACCCTGTAACCCGGTCCGTAGTCAATGCGCAACTCGCTCACTCCTCCACCTACCGGGCGAACATCTCCGAAATTGCCCAGTGACAGCCGGCGAATTCTAATCTGAATGCGGGACCGCGCATTCTCGTCGCGTAATTTCCGAAGCCAATCCGAAAAGACCTCAGTCTGACGGATTTCGATCATGTGTTAACTATAATTCACAGTTGGTTTTTACGCAATATGTTCTTGAACATATCGTTTCCCCGTGTTCCCATGATTTCCAGTCGAAGTATCTGATCTGTGAGGTCAACATGAAGAGCATCATCCACCGAATCACACGCCGCCAGGCGCTCACCGGGGCCGCGGCCGGAATCGCGCTTTCAGTTTCACGACTCCCCGCGCTCGCGCAGCAATCCGCTCCCGCGCACAACCCCCTGCGGACCAGAAGCCTTCCGCGTCGGCTAACGCGATGCGCACCTCGCTCCATCAGGAGATTGCGCTCAATGCCACGCCCGAGCGCATCTTCAATATCCTGCTCGATTCCAAACAGTTCGCCGCCTTCACCGGAATGCCGGCAACCATCGACCCCACTCCCGGGGGCGCATTCCATACATTCGGCCCGTTAATCGAAGGCCGAAACGTTGAGCTCATTCCCCATCAACGAATCGTGCAAGCCTGGCGTCCGACGTATTGGGATCCGGGAGTCTACTCCTTGATTCATTTTGAAATGAAGGCCTCGAGCGATGGAACCACGCTCATACTCGACCACACTGGTTTCCCCGAAGGCGATTTCGACCACCTCGACTCCGGTTGGTACACGCGCTATTGGGATCCGCTCAAGAAATACCTGGCGATGCCCGAATAGAAGCCACTCACTTCGCTATCGCTTGCAGGTGCGCCTCGCCCGACTTCGGCGTCAGGTTCCACAGGAACGACATCAGCACGATGCCCACCAGCACCGAAGCCATAATTCCGTAGAGCGCCGCGTTCCATCCGTAGTGTTGCGCCAGCGCGCCAATCCCCTTCGATTCCGCTACGCGGCCCAGCGACCCGAGTATCGACAGCAAACCGTTAGCCGTGCCGATGGCCTTCTTTGAAGTCACATCGAGCGCGCAAATACCCAGCAACATCTGTGCCGGATAGACAAAAAATCCGATCACGCCGAACAGCGCGAGGTCGAGCCACAATTTGTTGTTTGGGCTGTAGAGAATGCCGACGAAGGCGAGCAACGCGGGAACCATGCAGAGCACGCAGATCATGCCGCGGCGTCCGCCGATTTTGTCGGAAAGCCATCCGGCAAGAACTGTGCTCGCCATTGCGGAAAATTCCAGCGTGAACGTCCCCATGCCGCCCTCGCCCAGGCTCGCGTGCTTCACTTCTTTCAGAAACGTCGGTCCCCAGTCCAGCATGGCGTAGCGTGCAATATAGACAAAGAAATTGGCGCCGGCAATGAGCCACAGGTAGCGATTCTTGAGGATGTAATCGACCAGCAGCTCGCGCGTGCCCAGCTCTTTCTCATGCGCGGCGGCGTTTTTCTGGCCGTCGGGATAGTCGTGCAAATACTCTTCAATGGGCGGCAGGCCCACGGATTGCGGCGTGTCGCGCAGCCGCACCATCAGGTAGATCGCACAAATGGCCGCAAGAATCCCCGGCACATAAAACGCCGAGCGCCAGCCGAACCACTCGGCAGAATACGCGGCAATCAGGCCGATCAAGCCGCCGCCCACGTTTTGCGCCAGGTTCCAGACGCCGAAGATCGTGCCTCGCTCGCGCACGCTGTACCAGTGGCTGAGCGAGCGCCCGCACGGCGCCCATCCCATGCTTTGCGCCAGGCCGTTCATGGCCCACAGCGCCAGGTGCGCCGGATAGCTATGTACCGCGGCAAACGCAAAGTTGCATGCGGCCGTCGCGAGCAAGCCCAACGACATGAAGTAGCGCGGGTTGCTGCGGTCGGAGAGCGAGCCCATCACAAACCGGCCCAGCCCGTAGACCGCAACCATCACGGCCAGCATGTCGCCAATCTGGTCTTTGCTGTAAGCCAGCGCCTGGCCCATCTCTTTTGAAACCACGGGCAGGTTGTTGCGGACCAGGTAAAACGCGGCATAGCCGATGAACACCGATTCGAAAACGCGCCAGCGAAGCTTCGGGTAGATTTTCTGCGCCTGCTCGGCAGAGACTCTGGCGATGTGCGGAGCCGGGCGAAGAAATCGTGGAATCCAGGTCATTCATTTCCTCGGAGCATACGACGATTCGACATGCGTTCTTAATATCCGCCAGCGACCGTCGTCGTGGGCGCGTGCGCGATAGGCTCCAACCCCAACCGTTTGCGGCACTCTTCCAAAATGGCTGCGGTGCTCCGTGCGCCCACGCGGCTCACGCCGATCGCGCGCATGGCCAGCACAGTATCGAGATCGTGCACACCGCCCGCCGCCTTCACCTGTACCTGCGGCGGCGAATACCTGCGCATCAGCTCCAGGTCGGCAAGCGTGGCTCCGCCCGGCGCGTAACCTGTCGAAGTCTTCACCCAATCCGCGCCTACCTCCGCGCAGATTTCGCACAAGCGAATCTTGGCCGCGTCGTCAAGATAGGCATTTTCGAAGATCACTTTGATCTTTGCGCCGCCCGCATGCGTGGCTTCGGCCAGCGCATTCAACTCGTCGGTCACGTACTGCCAGTCGCGGCTGCGCACCTTGCTGATGTTCACCACCGCATCCAGCTCTCCGCCGCCGTCTTTGAGCCCCTGCGCAACCTCGGCCAGCTTGATCGCGGTGGTGTGACAGCCATGCGGAAAGCCGATAGTGCTGCTGGCGCGCACCGTCGAACCCTTCAGCAGTTGCGCGCCCCGCGCCAGGTAAAAAGGCAGAATGCAGATGCTGGCCACGTTGTAGCGCAGCGCCAGCTCGCAACCCTCCTCAAGCTCGCGATCGGTAAGCGTGGGGTTCAGCAGAGAGTGGTCGATCATTTTGGCGATGGATTCGTAGTCGGGCAACTGGTTCACAAACGCGCTCCAGACTTTCATTCGAACATCGTATGCCTTTATAGCACCGTGAGCCGCGCCGCGCACATCGAGCGCCGCGCGGCGCGCCCGAGACAAATCACTTGGTGATGGAAAGCGGCTTCTGCTTTGCGGTGGGCAGCGGCACTCCCAGCAGGCCCGCGACGGTGGGCGCAATCTGCCGCATGTCAACGATGCCCAGGTCGCGTCCTGCGGCAATTCCCTTCCCCATCACGAAGAACGACGCGTGCATTTCCGGATTGTCGGGCAAATATCCGTGCATCCCTGTGGATGGCATGGGAACGACAGCATCGCCGGTCAGGTCGTAGCCAGGCTGGTAGTCGAGCTTCATCTCAATCAGGAATGCCGCCTGCGGAAATGCGCCCATCGTCGTAATCTCCGGCTGCTCAAGCACGCGCGCAATGCCAAATGCAGGATCGGCCTTCATCTTCTCAAGCAGTGCCTGCACCTTGGCGTAGGTTGCCTTATCAGCGGGGTCGCGCAATACCACCGCGGCGCAACCGCCGGCTGGCCATAACGCCGCGTCCCATGAGGCGACCGTGGGTTCGCCCTTGCCCGTCTTCAGGCGGATCAATCCCTCGCGGATGAAGGGCAGAACCAGATTCACACGATAGTCCGTGCGCGCAAATCCGTGATCGGAAACGATGACAACCACCGCATCGGGATCGTTTGCAAGCGCGGCGCTGCGAATGTCGCCGACCATCTTGTCGAGCGCCTCCAATGTTTCGTTGCTGTGCGGACTGAAGGGGCTGGTTAGATGCTCGGCGTGATCGAGCGCGGCCAGGTGGATGGTCATGAAGCCGGGCTTTTGCGTGCGCAGAATTTCGAGCGCAAATTTCTCCCGCGCCACATCGCCTTCCATTGTCCCTTCGCCGACATCAACGTACGGTCCCAGCACTTTTTCTTTCTCTTCCAACCATCCCGCGGGACGCGACAGCGACTCGATCAGCAACTGGTCTTCAGAGGTTTTGGCGCGCCAGTATTCCGGAATCAGATACGTGACGCCGCGGGCATTCACGGAGACGGGCCAGCCCACACTGGCTACCAGAATCCCCCGGTTCGCCGCCGCTTCCCAGAGCGTGGGCACGCGAATCTGCTGCGCGTACCAATACCATCCGCCCATATTTTTGCGCAGCGGATCGAAACTTTGATTGCTCAAAATGCCGTGTTCGGCAGGCCACACGCCCGTTATCAGAGTCGTGTGGTTGGGGTAGGTGACCGTGGGAGCCGCACCGATGACGCCTTCGGCATATGTGCCCTCGGCCATGAACAGAACCAGATTGGGCAGTTTCAGCCCATGCTGTTGTGCCTGGGTCACATAGTCGGGACGCATGCCGTCAATGGAGATAAGAATGACCGTGCGCGCCCAGGAAATCGAAGCCGAAAAAGCGAAAAGCATTGCAGCCAATGCAAGGAATTTCTTCATGACAACCTCATCGATAACGAAACGCAAAACAGTGGATCCCGGCAACGCAAGCCTCGCAGCACGATGCGTCCGCCCCGGCGCTAAAGCAAGACGGCGGGGTTGCCCCCGCCGTCCGTAACCCGGTCGCCCGGTGCCTGGTTAGAACGAAAGACGTGCCGTCAACTCGATTTCGCGCGGAGTGAACGAGAAGCCGCTGTTGTTGGTCTGCTCTTCCGAGCCCCAGGTGCTTTGATAAGTAAGTGTAGGTGCAGCCACCGTGCCGCCGATGTTATAGGCGGTGCCGAAGATCTCGGTTTCATTCTGGTGGTTGGCAATGTTGAAGGCTTGCCCAATCAATTCGAGCTTGTAACGTTCCCGGTAGACGAAGTCCTTCTCCACGCGCATGTCGTCAACGATCGTCCGGTGCGGGAAGTAGTTGTTGAATCCCACTTGCGGGATCAGGGAGTTGCCGTTGGAGCCGTTCAGCTCCGCAGCGACGCCGCCGGGAGCCGAGCCGGTGTTTGCAGCCGCCGAGAAAGGCAGGCCTGTCGCCATGCTGAAGCTGGTATCGAGCTTCCAGTCGTTTGTGACATATTGCAACGCAGAGTTGGTTTTGAGGTTGGGAACATTGAACTCGGCAGTGGCGATGAAGCGGTCCTTGATGTCCCAGGTGCTGTTCCCATAGTTAACCCTGTAGTTTCCGTAGGGGTCATACCAGGTATCATCACCAGCGGCATTGCCAGCCGTGTTTGCGTTTTGCGAATCGTCAAGCGCGTGCGCCCAGGTGTAACTGGCATCGAATTGAATAATGTGCAGGCTGCGGTTCTGCGCCTCAATCACCGCCGCGTTGTAGTTAGAGTTTACGTTGCTGAGCATCTCGTTGATGGCTCCGAAGTTGGCGGCGTTGGTCCCAAACAGGTTGGTGTTACCGAAGCTGGTATAGACCTTGGGAACAACGACTGTAGTGTTTCCAAGAGGGCCATAGTTTGTGGTGCCGGATGCCGGCAGCACGGTGTAAGTAAGGCTCTCCGTATTTGACGGATTCAGATTGACATCAAGGAAGTTAGGTAACTTGCGGCCCTGCGAGCCCAGATAAGAGATCGCGACGACAGTGCCCTTTCCGACTTCCTGCTGAACCATGAGATCGTACTCCTGAACCTGCGGGTTGCTCAGATTCGGCGCGCGATAATAGGGAGCCGCTTTCACCGAGCCGCCTGCGATTTGGGCGGTGCTGAAGCGGTTGGGGAAGATAGGATCCCCCGCCAGGCTTGCTCCCACGCTGATGTTGGGGACGGTTTGGGAAAGCGGGCTGCCCGTATCGGCCATCAAGTAGCCCTGGTTTCCGTTGGTGATGCGCCCGTAGTAAACACCGTAACCGCCGCGCAGTACGGTCTTGCCGCGACCGAATACATCGAAAGAGAAGCCAACTCGCGGTCCGAAATTGGTTTTATCGGAGGGGTTATTGTTGACGCCCGTAAAGGGCACATAGGTTCCGCTTGCCGCCGTAAGTGCGGGCACTGCCTGAGGCAGGGCCTCGTAGTCGTAGCGTAAGCCGAGTTGCAGGCTCAGGCGCGGAGTGAACTTCCAATCGTCCTGCGCAAAGTAGCCCTGGTCCATGGTTGCGAAGGCGAATGTCGTCGGTCCGTAGCCCTGCTCGTATTTGTTGTAGCAAGGATAAGCACCGACGGCGGTCGCAGTAGCAGTGGCCGCGGAACTTACACCGGAGTTACAGGTTCCGGCGCCGTAACCCTGAGAGTAGAGATCGGCAAAGTAATTCGTCAGGTTGGTTGTGTACTGGAAGTAGCCCTCGTAATACTGGGAGTTATTGGTGTAGTCGGAGTTATGAACCATGTCTACGCCGAATTTGAAGTTGTGGCGGCCGCGCTCATAATAAAGATCGTCGCCGATCTGCCACTTCCACTCTTCGGGATAAGCGGGACGGAAGCCGTAATACGGCGCTCCGACATAGAACCCGATGTTGCTCACGTCCAGAGCAAGATACGGGTCATTACCGCTTGAATTGATCAGGTTGGCCTTGTCGTACGCCGTGGTCGGCTGCAGGCCTTCATCGTTGAGTTCGCGGCCATATTGATAGAGCACCTCGTTGCTGACATTCGTACTGATCTGGCTGATCAGCTTGGCCACGCCGTAATCCAGCTTGACGAAGTCCTGGCCCGCCGAGTTAAGTGAATATTTCCCCGTACTGGTGGTTTGCACGCCGCCGGGCGAGTCCCAGCGCAGACGGTGAAAGAGCAGGCTGACGTGCTCCTTGTC
The DNA here is from genome assembly GCA_963713675.1 of uncultured Acidobacteriota bacterium. Classification (GTDB taxonomy): domain Bacteria; phylum Acidobacteriota; class Terriglobia; order Terriglobales; family Acidobacteriaceae; genus Telmatobacter. The sequence goes on along the minus strand of CAVQMV010000029.1, from coordinate 36,177 downwards.
ATTGATCTCCCAATCGAGCTTGGGCGTGTTGATCTCCTGAAAGCCCCTGCGCGGGATCAGGCCGAGGTCGTTGTTCAGCGCATTGACACCGTTGTTGTAGAGGGCCAGCGCCTGAGAGTAGGTTAAGCTTCCGCCGCTGTAGTTCGTGCCGCCAGACGATATGGTCTGGCCGGAGACGTGAAGGCGCGCCGCCAGCGTGCAGACTTGCTGATCGAGACTGGCGTTGGCGGTGGTGACACCGGTGGTGGTGGTAGGCAAATAACCCGTTGTGTACACACAAGCCGCGTCGCCCACGGAACCCAGTACGTCAGGCGTCTGGTAGAAGGCAGCGGGGCTGGCCGGGACGCCTACCATGGGAAACACGTGCGTGTGCTGGTCGTAGGTATAAATCCAGAAGAGCTTGTTCTTGATCAACGCGCCGCCGGCCGTGAAGCCATAAATCTTGCGCAGATCCTCCGGCTTGATAGGCGACGTCACGTTCGTGCCGTTCACCAGCTTGGTAAGCGTCGCTTCAGCGGAGTACGCTGCCCAGTTGCTCTCGCGATCGAAGAAATACGCTTCGCCGTGCAGCTCGTTGGTGCCGCTCTTGGTGACGGAGTTGACCACGCCGCCCGCGGCACGGCCGTACTCAGCTGGGTAGACGCCGGTGTTCACCGCGAACTCGCGGACCGCGCTGCCCGACGTGGAATAGGCCTCGCGGGTGCGACCGCGCTCCTCAGAGAAGTAGGCCTGGTTATCGTCTGCGCCGTCGATCTCGACGTTGTTCAGAATGGTGCTGATGCCGCGCACGCTGATGAGACCGAAGCCGCTGGTATCCACCGTGACGCCAGGCGTACTGAGTGCCAGAGCCGACCAGCGGCGATTGTTGATGGGAACATTCTCCAGTTCAATCAAATTGATATTCGAGGAAAAGTTCGCCGACTCGTAGTTCATCACCGGGGCCTCCGCCGTCACTTCAATCACGGATGTGGCCGCCCCCGCCGTGAGTTTTGTCGTCACCTGGGTCGCCTGGCCTACCTGCACAATCACGTGATCGACGCGGAAGGTACCGAACCCCTGTGCGGTCACGGTCACCACGTAGTCGCCGGGATCAAGCAGGGGCGCGGCAAAGTCGCCGGTAGCGCCGGCGTTCAGAATCGCCGTCACGTTTGTAGCGTTGTTCACGATCCTGATGGTCGCGTTGGGTACGATGGCGCCAGTGGCATCGAGAACGGTGCCGACAATGGAACCTTGTGTCGTGGTTTGCGCCATCACCTTGCCTGCGGTCATGCCGAGCCCGAACAGAACGAGCATAGCCAGCGCAAGCACACGTTGGACTTTCTTCGCATTCTTCGTCATTTGCGTCTCCTAAAGATACGACTGCCTTTTGGCTTTCGAGCCATTCACAACTGCATTCATTGTTTTATTGTTCGCCCCTCGGGAGTCTCTGATTCTCTGTCCGGGCAGACTGATTTAGGCGGCCAACTCCAGGGCGTCAGTTGGGGGAGACACCCTACTCCACGGCCGTTGAACTAAACAAGAAACTCTAGTCACATGGGCGAAGCTTGTCAAATCAAAACCAGATAGCGGTATCTTCACCTCCTGCATTCTCGCGCCGGAGAGAAGAGGGCGCTGGGAAAAAGCGCCTTTGTAAGACTGGCGCACTCATGCCGTTCCCGCGCCGCATCGGCGAACGGGTATTGTTCTGCAGCGTACTGAAAAGGAAAAACAGTCTGAGTTTCCGGATGGAACGAAGTATAGCGAGTAATTCAAGATGACCACATCAATGGCGAGTTACATTCCCATAAATAAGCCAACGAATTGTCGACCGCAAATACGTGTCGCCCGATCTTCGCGCCGCATGCTCATCCCCCGGCGATGGCGCCGAGGATCAGCAGCGGCTCTCTTCCGGCAGCAACCGCTTCAGGCAACTCCGAGTCCAGCGACATCAGCGACCAGTCCTCTGCACAAGCAAAGAATCGCAGAAACGCCCGGCGCTGGCCTGTTGCGTAATCGCGAATCGTCCCGCGCAGCATGGGATAGCGAGCCTCGAGCGCATCGAGAACTCGCGCGCAGCGTCACCGGCGCCGGCACTTCGAGCAACACATCGCCCTCGACGCGCGCCAGATTGCGCAGATGATACGGCAGCGCCACCCGCACTTGCGATGCGCTCGCTCCTTGGTTCAACGCAGAACCCTCCGGCAATCTTGCTCCCTCGCTACCTTGCTCTACATCGTCTGCACTTCCACCGACAGCACCGCCGGCAGATCGCGCACAATCGGCGCCCAGTTATCGCCCGCGTCGGCCGAAGCGTACACCTGTCCGCCGGTGGTGCCAAAGTACACGCCGCACTCATCCAGCGTGTCCACGGCCATGGCGTCGCGCAGCACGTTCACGTAGCAGTCTTTCTCGGGCAGTCCTTTGGCCAGCGGCTCCCACTCGTTGCCGCCCGTCCGGCTGCGATAAACGCGCAGCTTGCCCTCCAGCGGAAAATGCTCGGAGTCGCTCTTGATCGGCACCACGTAGAGCGTCTCCGGCTCGTGCGCGTGCACGTCGATGGCGAATCCGAAGTCGGTGGGCAGGTTGCCGCTCACCTCGCGCCAGTTGTCGCCGGCATCGTCGCTGCGCATCACGTCCCAGTGCTTCTGCATGAAGAGCACATCGGGCCGCGCGCGATGCATGGCCACGTGATGCACGCAGTGGCCCACCTCGGCATTGGGGTCGGGAATGTACTGCGAGCGCAGCCCCTTGTTGATCGGCTTCCACGTCGCCCCGCCGTCGTCGGTGCGGAACGCTCCCGCCGCCGAGATGGCGATATAGATCCGCTTCGGATTGGTCGGGTCGAGAATGATGGTGTGCAGGCCCATGCCGCCCGCGCCCGGCTGCCATTGCGGGCCGGTGCCGTGGCCGCGCAGGCCGGAGAGTTCGTGCCAGTTCTCGCCGCCGTCGGTCGAGCGGAACAGCGCCGCGTCTTCCACTCCCGCGTAGACCGTGTCAGGATCGGTGAGCGACGGCTCCAGATGCCACACGCGCTTGAACTCCCAGGGATGCTGCGTGCCGTCGTACCACTGGTGCGTCGTCAGCGGCTTGCCGGTTTCGGCCGACGTGTCGTATGCAAATCGGTTGGGCAACGCCGTGGGCGGCCCTGGAGGCGGAATCCCTTCGTTCGGCAATCCCGGCTGATGCCAGGTCTTGCCGCCGTCGTCGGAGCGCTGGAGCAGCTGCCCGAACCAGCCGCTGGTCTGCGACACATAGATGCGGTTGGGATCGGCCGGTGAGCCTTTCATGTGGTAAATCTCCCAGCCCGCGAAGAACGGCCCGCTCACACTCCAGTCTTTTCGCTTGCCGTCAGAGGTGAGAACGAACGCGCCCTTGCGCGTTCCCACCAGCACTCGCACACTGCTCATGGTGACCTCCTGCTGCTTGATTGTCGCGGCTGATTGAGGCCCGGGGAATGCCGCTGTGCGATTTTTTCCGATTTCCCTTGCAAATTGCAAGTTTTATTTCGAGCCCGCGATTACTGGCCTGACACCGACAACAACCGCACCGGCCCCAGCAGCCCTGACGGCAGCAGCGGCGAATCGGCTTTGTAGGGCGTGAAGTCGGCGAAGGCATACTTCTTCAACGCCCACGGCTGCTGGTCGCCGATCATGCGGTTCACCCACAGATTCGTCACCTGCACCACAATCTGATTGCTCCCCGGCACCAGCGCCTGGGTCACGTCGATCCGGAACGGCGTCTTCCACACAATCCCCTGGTACTTGCCGTTCACCGCGACCTCCGCGATATTCTCCACGTCGCCCAGGTCGAGCCACAGATGCGCGCCCGGCGAAAATGCGCTGGCCGGAACTTCAATCGTCTTCGTGTACGTGGCCGAGCCGGAGAAATACTTCACGCCCGGATCCGCCGACTCGCTCCACGAGATCAGCCGGTCGAATTGCGCGATCTCCGGAGCGCCCCGGTTGGGCTCGAAGCTCACGGCCCAACCCTTGTTGAGCGCCTCGTCTACTCCCGCAATCGCCGTTTCCTTGCCCTCGGGCAAGGTGCGCGCAGCCGTCTTGGCCGGCTCGCGAAACACAACAAACGTGGTTCCGTACGGATCGAGATGCAGCGGCACCGTCGTGCGGCCATCGGCGATGGAATACGACGCCGGCTGCGTCTGGCCGCTCGCCGCATCCCACAGCTCCGGCGCTTTTCCGTCCACGCGGAAGGTCGCGTTCACATCTTCCGCGCGGTCGTTGCGATTGTCGACGAAATAGAGGTCGCCATCGGCGAGTTTGCGGTGCACGAACATCAGGTTAGCGTCGGGCTCGGGCTTGGTGTACTCAAAGTCGCGCGCCACGCCGAGCGCGGCCAGTGCTTCGTCGGGTGTGATGCCGCTGTAGACCCGCCCTTTCCCGATCCAGCGCACGCCATGCGTTTGAGTTAGCGCGCCACGCACCGAATCCGCAACCCGCCTCCAATCCATGGGATCGTTGGAGCCCCACAGCGAATCCGCAACCTTCTTCCACTCCGCGGGATCGTCCGCCAGGCTCGGCGAATCCGTGGGCCGGTTGCCCACCACCACCGCGCCCTGCGCGATCAGGTCCTTCAACTGCCGCAACACCGGCAACGTCATGCGCTGGCTTCGGCCGCCGAGATAGAGAATGCGATAGCTCGTTCCACCCGGCGTCACCAGCCGCCCGTCCTTGAAGCTGAGCTGGTGCAGCACCACGTCGCTGTTCACAAAGTCGAAGGCGTAACCGTCCGGCGCATCGCCAATCGCCTTCCAGCCGAAGACCGCGGTCAGCGGGCCCTCTTCGCCGTAAAAGTAGGCCACATCGGCAGAGAAATGCCCCTGTTGCAGCAGATAGGAACACCGCGCCAGGTACGTGACCCACGGCTGCGCGTCATCGGCCCAGGTGTCGTTGCGATTGAACCAGAGACCATAAGGACCAAGAGTCAGGCCCGGCGCCATGTCCACCACGGGCTGGTGCGCAGATTCATGAATCTCGAATCGATTCACGCCCAGCGCAAATTCCAGGTCGGCAACCTTCTTCAGCCTGTTGGGCGAGAACGACCACGCCGGCCCGCGCGAGGTCATCGACTCCGCGCCGACAATGTTCTGGCCGTAGATGTGCGCCACCGATGCCGCGCCGCGCAGATCGGCGATGTAGTCGACGATGTCGTGGCCCCGGCTGCCCGCCCAGGTCCACATCGCGCCCATGGGAACGTCGGTCTTGCTGCGCATCTCCATGTCGTCGCCAAGCGAAGGGCGATGCATCTCGAGCGCCTCGCCGTAATACTTCATCCCGTGAGCTGTGCAGGTCCTCGGCAATTTCGCCGTAGTGGTTTTCGGCGAGCAGTTGGCCGATGGTGCGCCGGAAATCCCAAAGGAAGCGGTCCGTGTCCGCCGTGCTCTTGATGACCACGCCGGTCAGTGCCGGCAGCCACGGCCGCGGATCGTAGCCGCGCCGCTGCTGGAACTCTTCGAGCATGTGATCGGTCCAGTTTTGCGGTCCCACTTCGATGCTGTCCGTCAGCAGCAACGAGATTCCGTTCTGCGCCCATCATTGTCCGGGCCCACGGTATCGGCATACATCTTCAGATAGCCGTCGACATAGTTCTTCACGTACTCGCGGTTCAGCTTGTCGACTTCGAGGCCGGTCGCCTCCGCGGGCGCGGGCCCGTTCTCATGGCCGGTCAGCGAAGACCCGATGCGCAAAACCATCCAGTTGCCGGCCGGCGGCGTCCAGTCCAGCGTGCCATCGGGCTGCATTTTGCCGGTCAGGTCGATCACATCCGCCTGCGGCACAACAAACTCCGGCGCAACTTTAGGATCGACGATCGCGTAGAAGTCGCGCGAATTGGCGTAGCCCGCGCGCTTCTCAAACTCATTCACGCGCGCGCCGCTCGCGAGCACCAGCTCGGTGATCTTGTGATCGTGCTCGACGACGCGGCGCCGGTTGCGCGGGAAACACGATGCGGAAGTAGCGCGCCGTCACCGCATCGAACGAAGCCGTGCGCTCCACGATGCTGCTGAAGGGAATGTCGGCGATCTTGCGGAAACTCTGGCCGTCGTCGCTGGCTTCAAGATGCGGCGGAATCGCCGGGCTCTCGTGATCGAAGACGCTGATCGCGTCGTTCAGGCTCGCCAGCGTGACTGCCTGGATGGTCTGCGGATGGCCGTAGTCGAACTGGACCCAGCCTTCGTTGCCCGGAGTGCTCGGCCGGCAGATCGAGCGCCACCGTACTCACGTCGCCGTCAGAAAGCGCCGCCACATTCGGTGCTCCGAAGTTTGCTGTTCCGCCGCTCGCGGTCACCTTCGGATCGAGCTCCTGCTGCGTCTTGTCGCCGTCGGGAATCTTGTACGCAATCACCGCAACGTCGGTATAAAACTCCGGCGGCGTCGTCACCGTGCCGTCGGGCGCGCGCCGCCCCGGCACCTGAAAATTCTGAAACGTTCCATCCACCTGCGGCGGATGCGCGAGCTTGCCCGTGAACGGCTTGCCGCCTTCAACGCGCGTCGCGGACCACACCATCTTCTTCATGCCCTGCGCCGCGGGCACCCACGGCCCGCCGGTCTCGCTCCATCCCGGCGAGCTGGCGATGGCCACTTCCATATCCATGCTGCGCGCCGTGGTGACCGCGTAGCTGAATGCCTGCTTCCACTCCGGCGTCATATAAATCAGCCGATGCGGCACCACCTGCGGCGTATTGATGGCGCCCTCGAAAATGGTCACGCCGCCCACGCCCACGCGATGCATCCATTCGAGATCGAGCTTGATGCCTTCGGTGGAGATGTTGCCGTTCATCCAGTGCCACCACACGCGCGGCCGCGCCTCGTTGGGCGGATCGAGAAATCCGCGCAACAATGCGTCGGTCGGCGCAGTCGCGTCAGGTTGTGCGGCGGCCGGCGCCTGCGCCCGCGCGGAAAAGCCGGCCGCGCATACAAGGCAAAGGAGAGCAGAAAGAGGTAAACAGTGAGCCTTCATGAGAACCCATCCGTACGGCGATTGTGATCGTGCGGGAAACCTGTAGCGCATTCAAAGTTGCTTTGGCGGAGCCACAGTGGCCCGCGCCGAGCCTGTCGAAATGCCTCCATCCACCAGCAGCGTCTGCCCAGTGACGTAGCGGCTTGATTCGGAGGCCAGAAAGACCACGGCTCCATCCAGATCGTGCGGCTGGCCGGGGCGTTTTACGGGAATGCGATCGGTGATGTACTCCACCCACTCCTGATTCTCGTAGAGAACCTTGTTTTGCTCGGTCTTGAACCATCCGGGAGCGAGGCAGTTCACCGTGACGCCAGATTTTCCCCACTCATCGGCGAGGCTCATCGTCAACTGGCGCACGCCGCCGCGGCTGGCGCCGTAAGGCGCGAGACCTGCATAGCCAAACACGCTGGTCACCGAGCCGATGTTGATGATGCGGCCGTAACCGTGCGCGATCATGCCCCGCGCTACGGCCTGCGCCACAAAAAACGACCCGCGCAGATTCGTCTCGAGAATCTGATTCCAGTTGTCCCATGTCACTTCGAGCGCCGGCTTGCGAATATTGCAGCCGGCATTGTTGACGAGGATATGAATTTGCCCGAAGGCCGCTTCAGCATCGGCAGCCATCCGCCGGATGCTCTCCTCATCGCGCACGTCTAAATCAAGTGCAAGCACGCGCCGCCCCAGCGCCTCGATCTCCGCTGCAAACTCCGCAAGAGTCTCGCGCTTGCGGCTGGTGAGCACCAGATCCGCTCCCGCCTTCGCCAGCGCCCGCGCGAAATATTGTCCCAGGCCGCGGCTGGTGCCGGTAACGATGGCCACCTGGCCGGTCAGATCGAAGAAGTTTGTCGCTCATTGCGTTCCATCGGCGTCAGAATCACCTTCATCAGATTCGGTTCGCGCGCATGCAGCCGCGAGAACCAGCGCGGACCTTCTTCGAGTGGAGCGACGGCGGTAATCAGCGGCGCAACCGTGATCTTTCCGTTCGCGATCAGCTCGATGGCCTGCGGATATTCGCCCGCCGAAGCGCACGAGCCCTGCAGTCGCAACTGCCGCGTCACCACTTTTTGCAGCGGCAGCGTCACCTCAGGCTGAATGTTTCCGATCAGCGTCACCGTGCCGCCTTTTTGCGTGCAGTCGATGGCGGCATTCACAGTTTCACTCCTGCCCACGGCCTCATACGCAAGATCGACGCCGCGGCCGCCGGTCGCATCGAGAACTTGAGCAACCAACTCCGCGCCGGAGGCGTGCAAAATCTCCTCCGCGCCCACTTCTTTGGCCAGGCTCAGTCGCGACGCATCCACGTCGGTAATCATCACGCGTCCACATCCCAATGCTCGCGCCGCCTGCAGCGTGAGCAGGCCGATCATGCCCGCGCCGATCACCAGCGCCGTTTCCCCGCCCTTCACTTGCGAGACGCGCACCGCATGGATTGCGACGGACGTCGCTTCCAGCATCGCCGCTTCCGCGAAGGAGAGATTGTCCGGCAAGTGGTAGAGGATGCGCTGCGGCACCGCGACGTACTCGGCAAAGGCGCCGTGACGCCGGTAATCGCCGCAGGAGACGCCGATCACCTGCCGGTTGTCGCAAAGATTAACGTCGCCGCGTTGGCACCAGTCGCATGCGCCGCAGTACACCGTCGAGTCGAAGGTCACGCGATCGCCCACAGCGTAGCCCTCCACGCCCGTGCCCACCGCGGCCACGGTTCCGGCGGCTTCATGGCCCATCACGATGGGCGGAATGCGCCGCCCCGACGATCCGTCGTAGCCGTGCACGTCGCTGCCGCAGATGCCGCAGGCCGCGACGCGCACCAGCACTTCGCCCGCGCTCACTTCGGGCGCAGGAAAATCGGCAATCTCGAGTTGGTTATACGCGGAGAGGAGGAGGGACTTCATGGCTCGTTAACTCGATCAATTCGTTCGCAGCCGGGTCGGGAAAAAGTAGCACTACACGTCGCAAAGATCCACGGCAGCGTGCAGGCTGGTCAGCGGGTCGCGCACGGGAACAAATTCGTGCGCCACGTAGCCCTTGAAACCCGCGTCGGCAATGGCCCGCATGACTCCGTCCCATTGTACTTCCTGCGTGTTGTCGAGTTCGTGACGGCCAGGCACGCCGCCGGTGTGAAAGTGTCCGATCCACTGGAGATTTGCGCGGATGGTCGCGATCAGATCGCCCTCCATAATCTGCATGTGGTAGATGTCGTAGAGCAATTTCACATTGGGCGAATTCACTTCCTGCATCACGCGCGCGCCCCAGGCAGTGTGATCGCACATGTAATCGGGATGGTTGACCTTGCTGTTCAGCAATTCCATGCAGATGTTCACGCCGTTGTCTTCGGCGATCTTTTTCAAGCGGTTCAGGCCCGCGATGGTGTTGCGCGCGCCTTCGTCGTCGCTCATGCCGCGGCGATTGCCGGAAAAAGTGATGACGTTAGGCACGCCGGCCTTTGCCGCCAGCGGAATGTTCAGGCGGAACGCGCCCTCGATCGCGTCGTGATGCTCAGGCCGGTTGAGCGCATCGGGAATGGTGCCCCCGCCCGCATGCCCCATGGTGCAGAGGAGCCCGTAGCGCCGCGGCACCTCCCACTCGTCGACCGATAAAAGATCGATGCCCTTCATGCCGATCGAGGCCGCGAAGGCGCAAAGCTGGTCAAGTGCGATGTCTTTGTAGCACCACCTGCAAGCCGACTGGTGGATCCGGTTCTTGCGCGCCGGCGCGGGGGCTTCGCTATGCATCACGCCCGGCAGCGACGCCAAAGCAGTAGCGGCAAAACCGGATTTCAGCGCATCGCGGCGGCTAAACCTGGCGGGTCTCATCATGGTTCTCCCACTCGTTCAGGATGGCAACAGCGTGGCAAATTCAACCGCCTTTTCGTTCAGCACCATCAGTGCCGAACAATCGACGAGCACGTTCCCCGAATCTCATCGGCACTATCCGCTTCCACAGCGGTAAACATCGAAGCGGGCGAATTGCAAATCACCGTCTCCTTGCAACCGTTCCACGAGTTCACGCTCACCATCCCGCCGTCCGGGCCGGTCTTGATGGTGACGGGCGCAGGTGAGCACGGACCTCCCGCATGCTCTCCGCCGCCGCCGGCATAGGCTGCCCACGTGCCGCCTTTCATGAACTGAAACGTGATCGAGCCAATGCCCGACGCCGGGCATTCGATCCCGCTTGGCGTATATGCATTTCCCATCTTGGCCTTGCATCCCGCTCCCGCCGACACAGGTATGCCAACCATCCCCGTCCCCGCTCCGATCTCGAAGCACGGGACGTTGTTGTCGCATCCATTCAGGGTGAACGTGAAGGCGATGTTCGCAGCCTCGGTGTTGATTGTCACCAGTAGATCCCCCCAGCTTGCGAAACCACGACGCCCTGGGCGAGGCCTGCGTAGGTGAAAAGCGTGAACACGGCCGCCAGCGCGCCGAGCCGTATCGCCTGCGACAATAGTCGATGCATCATGTCATTTCCCCCCTGGGAACTTCATCTGCAGGATACGCGTCCACGCAGGCTCTGCCAGGAAATACTTCCATCAACTCCAGCAGTGTCTTCGGAGCGAGAGCGCAGGAGCTGTGCGCCCCGGCTCACTGCAGTAGCGACACCAATGCCATCATCATCGCAGTGCGATTATCTAAAGAGCATTGCAGACGGGATTTGCGGAGTTTAGAAGGTGAAGGCAAGTCCCGCGCGGAAGCTGCGCTGGTCCTGCGCGAACAGAAGCAGCGAACCGTCGCTCAGAATGTACGGCTGATAGCCCTCCGCAAGGAGATTCCTCATATCCAGCAGCGCCTCCAGGCCTACCGCGCCATCGCGGGTAATGTGGATGGGCTGGCGGAAGTGCATGTTCAGGAAAGGCTCCGCCATCTCCTGCGCAAAGGGCGCCACCGGGGTCGCGTCGTCATCGGGCTGCCAGGTGTAGCTGGCGCGCCACTGGGTCCCGGTTCCTTCCAGCGTGCCCGAGAGCGAAATCGCGTAAGTCTGCGCGTGCCGGGTGTGCGCGGCAGCAAGCACATCCGTCAATGCTGGAGCTTGCGGCAGTGCCGTCATCACCAGGGCATTTCCGCTGGCATAGCTGACGCGCACGCGATTGCCGCCCGGCAACCGGTGCTCCATGCTGGCCTGCACGCCGTTGGTACCGTAAGCCGGCCCTGCGGCGCGCATCAGGTTACTCGCCTGATCGAAGAGCACCGCGACCGGGGCATCGCCCGGAGCGAAGTGGCCCATCGCCTCCAGCACCGGATTATCGATGTGATCGGAGAAGAGAACAACCGACATGCCCGAAGCGTCAGTCTGCCGTTCCCAGGCAATCTCCTGATGAAAACCGTGCTCGATCGTCAGAGCGCCGTTGCGCTCCGCCAGTGCAGGCAGCCATGCTGCAGCTTCGCTCTGAGTCCCTGCTTGGTCCGGCACCATGGTGGCCATGCGATAGCGCAACGTGGAATTGCCATCGTGCCATGCGACCGTGGCATAAGGCAGCATCGCCGTCGCTGTGCTGGGCGACGTCCCCGCCAGGCGACCGGCCACCGCGTTCGAACCGACCTCGACGTCCACCGCTTCGCCGTAATGCATAATTTCCGAACTGCGGATTGTCGCCTCTTCCAGACCCGTGTTTCCGCCGCTAACAATTCCGGGTTCAATCGACACCGCCGCCACCGACTGCACCGAGCCGGCAAATCCCAGATCCTGTTGGAAGCCCAGCATCGATTCCATGCCGGCGTCACTGCCTGACCCAAAATCCACACGCGCCAGCAGTTCGCGGCTGCTCGATGGCGTCTCCTCGACGGCCGTCGAAAAACGCTCGCCGTTTTCGCCAAAGGTACCAGCTTGGCCGGTCGCCATGATCCGGGCTTTCAGTTTCGGCCTGGCGCCGGAACCCTCTGAGTCCACAATGAGCGGCCCATCCTCAAGCCAGCGCAGCAAAGGCCGGTTGGCCGCGGAGCGCAGCGTCCACGCCCAGTCGTCCTTTTGCGCGCTCCCGGAACGCGGTTGCGCCGGCAGCCATTGAATCACTTCGTAGAGGGTGTAAAGCGTAAGGTTGACGACCGTGGCGGCGTGGACCCTGACGTTCTCACGTTGCGAGGGCAGAAACGACGGACCAAGGGCCTTCAGAATGTAGCGTCCGGGTGCTAGCGAGGAGACCAGAAAGCGGCCTTCGCCGTTGGTATATACGCTGGCGACAATGCTCAGATCGGGGCCGAGCACCTGGACTTCAGCGCCGATTTGCGGCACGCCTGCGGAATCCCGCACCAATCCAGACACAGACGCTGGCCCCGCTCCATAGAGCGGAGTTGTCCCCATGGCGATCAGGACGGCGAATCCGGCGAAATAGGTGCTGCACTTCATTCGCAGATCAATGGCTCCGCCGCGTCTCTGGCGATCTTCCCCAAAAGCGTAGCCGCGCAGGTTCCCGAATTCTGGGGTCCGGTTGAACCTTGCACAGGATTGATACTATTCCACGATAAAAGGTGCCGATTGCGCAATCTCTTGTTTCGAAATTGCGTCATTTACTGTCACCGTCACCTTGTATCTACCCGGGGTCAGACCCGCAACCGGCAGGGTTTTCTCTACCGTCAACTGGTCGCTATGTGCCCCTAAATCCTTTGATTCCAATTGTTTCTCCAGAATCACTGCTCCCGCAGAATCAGTAATCTGGTAGGTAACCGTCGCCGAATTACTCTTGGTGGCGTCGTCGATGCGAAGATTATAAAACTGCAGCCAGAAGTTCAGGTCCTGATTGCGCTTGATGCTCACGGGCGTGGCGGCGTTTTCGGCCACCCGCGGCCGGATATACATGTTGCTGATGATGAAGCTGCCACTCCCGATCTGCTGCGAGGACACGGTATTCATCTGGTCGGCCAGGATCAGCGAGGAAGCCCCCAGATTCTCGTCCTGAAATTCCGGAACATTAAGGCTGCGTCCGTAAATTCCGATGTGCTCCGGGTTATTCACATCCTTGATCGCGATATCGAGCCGGTAGAGCCCGGGGGGAAGTGGAAGCGACTTCCAATAGAGCGAACGGCGGTCGAGCGACTTCTCCAGCAACTCGGAGGGCTCCGTCACCTCTACCGTGTCTTCGAAGGTCTGCACCGTCTTGTGCATGATGGTCGTCACCTTGCCCAGGATGTTCACCACGCCCTTGGAAACGCCATCCTTGGTCACGAAAGTGATGTCGCGATTACGGATCTGGAGGGTGATGGGCACCAGGTCCATGCTGTCGGTCACCTTCACATAGTCGGTGCGCACGTCGAATGCAAACGGTGGTCCCGGCATCAGCTTGTGCGAGGAGTTGAAGGCGTCAAGGTCGTTCTCAAGGTCAGTGAACTTGACCGGCGGAGGCGCGAACAACTTGGCCGCCTGCTCAATGCGGTCGAACTCCTTGCCCTGGTTGGCGTCGCCCATCGGGCCATTGCCCAACTGCTCGAGTCCGTTGCCCTTGAACCGGTCGGTCTTGTCCTTTTGGTTCATCTGTTCATATTCCGTAAGGCCGGCGCCGGGAACATATTTCAGGGCGTCTTTCTCGCTGCGGTCGATAGTGAAGTGGTAATCGCCGCACTGGCAGGTATCCACAAACTCAATATCGATGTTCTCGCCAATACCCTCGAGATAGCGGTAGTGCCACACTTCAAATGGGAAGGTGGACGTCTCGCCGCCACCCTCTTCCATAGGCCGCTCGTACATGCCGCCCGAGGGGTGGGAGTCGATGCTGTCGGCAGGGCCGAAAGCGATATAAATGTGACCGCGGTCGGTCTTCCAGCCGGGTTTGCCGGCAGCGAAGTGATCGTTGGCGTACTGGATACGCCGGTAGTGTTCCTCGCGATACTCGTTCTCAGGAGAATCGGGATTGGGGTTGCGGCGCTGCCAGAAGTTCTCGATGAAGGCCTCGCGCTCTTCATCGTTGCTCAGGCTCATGAAGGCCTTCCGCTCATCGTCGGAAATGATGTAGGGAACGTCCTGGTCCAGCCAAGTCTTGTAGGGGCCTTTCAACTCATGCCGAAGCTCTTTCTGCGCCCTGTACCGCTCCTTGTCGGAGAGCTGGCGTTTCAACGGATCGGCTTCCTGGCCCTGGCTCGTATCCGGGCTTGGGGTGGCGGCCGGCTGGGTCTGCTGCGCGGGGGCGGGGGCGGCGCTTTGTTGCCCCAGAAGGCCGACAGCGGGGACCGAAATGAGGCCGCAACTGAGAGCTGTGAACAGAATACGGCGGCTATTGAAGATCATTGCCTTGGATACTCCTGCGATTCTCTATTTTACGGCTCCCGGAAGCGCCCGGCAAGGCTCGGCCAGTAGTTGATTCCGGTGGTTCGACGCGCGAGACCGGGCAAGGTCACCCCCCGGAGCAAGCTGGGTAGGCGAAAAGCCGCCCCGATTTCGATCTCCGGGCTAGCCCCAACGGCCTTCACCCCGTCAAAAAGGCAGGCTCATTTCGCTCGCCTGGAGCCATTTGTAGCCCCAACGGCAACTACAGTCCGCCCCCGCGGCCGTCGGATGTGCGCTGGCGCACTTGGTTTTACGCTGGGCCGCAAGGCGGCAGCCCGGACCGCAGCCCGAAGCGCAAATTCACGGAACCTTCGCCCCCGACCTCGCGTACACTGAATGGGAGATCAAAACCAAGAATTGCCATGAAGAAAATCCTCCTCATTGCTCTAGCTGTGCTGGTGGCCGCCGGGCTTGTAGCCTTCATGGTGATCAAGCAGCAATCCGGTTATACCAAGGTCCTTACCGCCACCCTGGCACGCCAGGATTTGACGGCTGTCGTCAGCGGCACCGGCCAGATCAAACCCAAGAACATCGTGAACGTGGGCGCCACGTCGTTTGGCCGCATCACCCGCTTCTACGTAAAGGAAGGCGATCACGTAAAGAAGGGCGAGATTCTGGCAACCGTTGAAAGCGTGCAACAGGAGTCGACGGTTAACGCTCAGCAGGCCACCATCTCCGCCGCGAAAACCGACATCGCCTCCTATGTCGCTGCTGAAAAGACTGCTCAGGCCAATGTGCAGCACGCCCAGGCCGATCTGGAGCAGAAAAAGCTGCAATGGGATCGCGCGCAGTCGCTCTACAAGGCCGGCATCATGTCGCGGCAGGACTATGAAACCAACAAGGCCAATTACGATCTCGACGTCGCGGCGCTCGCCCAGGCCGTCGCAGGGCTCAACCAGGCCAAGGCGCAGACCGAATCCGCCCGCGGCCACATGCAGACCGACGTTGCCAACCTCACTGCCGATCAGGACATGCTGAACAAGACCATCGCCACCGCGCCCTTCGACGGCATCGTGACCAACGAGCCGGTGCGCGAGGGCGAAACCGTCGTCGAGGGCATTCAGAACGCCGAGGGCTCCACGCTGATGACGCTCGCCGACATGAGCGTGGTCACCGCCGAAGTAAAGGTGGATGAGACAGACATTGTGAACGTATTGTCTGGCCAAACCGCCGAGGTGACCGTCGACGCGCTGCCTAACAAGGTATTCAAAGGCCATGTGACCCTGGTGGGTGATCAGGCGCTGCTGCGTTCCACGGGAATAGCCACTTCGCAGTCCACCTCCGGCACGGAAGAGGCCAAGGACTTCAAGGTGGTCATCACGCTCGACGACCCCAACGACGATTTGCGCCCCGGGCTTTCCTGCACCGCCAAAATCACCACCGCGCACAAATCCGACGTGCTCACGCTGCCCATCCAGGCACTGACCATGCACGATCCAGCCACGGACAACCAAAAGTCGAACGGCAATGTCCAGGCGGCTACGGGTCCGCCCTCGGCGCCGGTCAAGTTGAATCCCGTGCAGGGCGTGTTCGTTGCCGAGAAAGACGCGCACGGCCGTTTGCGCGCCCGGTTTATTCCTGTCACCACCGGCATCACAGGCACCACGGATATCGAAGTGCTTTCCGGACTCAGCCCCGGCCAGGAAGTCGTGACCGGCCCCTTCAAGACCTTGCGCGATCTGAAGGGCGGCGCGCTGCTTAAGCGCGATACGGCCAAACCAGTGGCGATTACCAGCGACGGAAGCTGAGAATGACAGTGTGAGTGCGAGTGTGGGTGTGAAAGGCCGTCGGATGGCAAAATCTTATCGTGACCTATTAGTTTGGCAAAAGGGAATCGGATTGTCAGTTCTTGTTTACCGTTTTATCGAAGCAGTTCCCTCGCGAAGAGACCCGCGGGCTCTCGAACCAGATGCGTCGGGCGGCGGTATCGATACCAAGCAATATAGCCGAGGGTGCGGGACGGCTGAACACTCGAGAATACAAGCAGTATCTCGGCGTTGCCAGAGGGTCGAGTTTTGAATTGCACACGCAGTTGACCATCGCCAGGGAACTTGGATTCGGAGAGATTGAGCAGCTTCGCGAAGCCGAGTCCGCATGCGATGAGATAGGGAGGATGCTCTTCGGAGTCATTCAAGCGCTGGGAGATAATCATGAGTAGCCCATCGCACTCGCACTCGCACTCACACTCACACTCACACTCACACTGAGGGGAGCATGGCACTGAACGGCATCGGCGTCGAAGAATTACCCAAAACCACGGTCCACGACGCGAGCGACGTGATTGTCGTCGAGGATCTGTGGCGCACCTACGACATGGGTTCGGAGCAGCAGGTGCAGGCTCTGCGCGGCGTCTCTCTTAAAATCCGCCACAACGAATACGTCGCCATCATGGGCCCCTCCGGCTCTGGCAAGTCCACGCTGATGAACCTCATCGGCTGCCTCGATACGCCATCCAAGGGCAGCTACTGGCTCAACGGCCAGCTCGTCAGCGATCTCGACGACGATCAACTGGCGCGTATCCGCAACAAGGAAATCGGCTTCGTCTTCCAGACCTTCAATCTTCTCTCCCGCGCCTCCGCGCTGCACAACGTGGAATTGCCGCTCATTTATAACGGCACGCCCGCGGTCGAACGCCTTGAGCGCGCCAAGCAGTCGCTCACCGACGTCGGCCTGGAATCGCGCATGATGCACAAACCCAACGAGCTCTCAGGCGGCCAGCGCCAGCGCGTGGCCATCGCGCGCGCCCTGGTCAACAGCCCGTCGATCATCCTCGCCGACGAGCCCACGGGAAACCTCGACTCCAAAACCGGACATCGAGATCATGGCTCTCCTCGATCAGCTCCACGCCCGCGGCAACACCATCGTGCTGGTCACGCATGAGGCGGATATCGCAGAGTTTGCGCACCGCGTGGTGCACATCCGCGACGGACAGATCTTCTCCGACGAGCCTTCCTCGCGGCATCGCTGAACCTCGCCTCCGAAAATCCCTGACAATTCCGCGCGCGCAGAAAATTTTTCCACGCGCTGCAACAAACTTCTCTGAAGTTTCATCCAATGTCATTGACAGGGATGAAAAAGGGGATCAAAATTTTCACAGAACTTGAGGGAACAGACGCAGTCGGTCAGATCGGCCGCTCGGCGCCATGCACTTCATTCTGGCCTTTCTGCTTTTCCCCCGCCTCGACCGATCAACGGATGCACGGCCGTTCCACCGGTTTTCTCGTGATTTCCGGTGTTATGCCGCAACGAAAGCCCTCGTCTACCAGCACGTTACAGGGATTTGCGGAAGCGCTGCATCGGTCATCGGTCCGAATGGTTGCACGCGTGTTTCTGTTCGATCGCAAGAATGCCAGTTGATGCTTCGGGATACGACCTCATCGAGAATCCAGGCAGCAAGCTCGCCTCCAGGGTGGACTGCGATGGGAGCCGCGTTGAATGGAGGGACCCATGGTCGTCACATCTCAATGCCGCGGTCACCGGGTGACCGGGATCCTCGTGGGAGAGAGCAATGTTCAGCGCTACTTTCCCCGGAACATCACTGAAATCGAACTGCAGCTCGATCACCTGCGCATCGAGTGCGGGCTGGGGCCGCACTTCTGGAACGGCCAGCCCGAAATCTCCGATCCCCGGCTGTGTTTGTGGTTGGAATCAAAAGATCGCGATGGCAATAGCCGCCGCACACCAGTTCCTCTGGCCATGATTCCGTCGGGCGCGAACTCCTTTATCGTCGCTCCCGCGCAACTTGAGATCGCAAACAAGGAAGCCCTGAAATCCCACAGAAGAAAGCACCTGGAATAAAGAGGTTCCCATGAAAACCGATCGCGCAGCCACTGGATTTCAACTTCGCGCCGCTGAAGCCCTGAAGGCGCTGCTGGAGCAGGTTTCTGCGGTCAAGCTCAAGGAGATAAAGAGCGAGCCGCCGGTGCGCGGCCGTGCCGCGGAAATCCTGGTGCAAATCGACGTCTACGGCCATAGCCACACGCTGGCCTGCGAATTGAATGCCGACACCCGTCCCAGCAAGGTCCGCGCCTCGCTCAAGAAGTTGCAGGACTGTGCCGCGCACGTTGCCGGTGAGGCTACGCCGGTTTTCATCGCGCCCCATCTATCGCCCGAGGCGCAGGCGCTCTGCAAAGAAAGCCATACCGGATTCCTCGACCTCGAAGGCAATGCCCGCCTGTCTGTGGGCGAGGTCTTCATCGGCAAGCGCTCGATGCGCCAGCAGCCGGCCGCGTAAGCCGCCGGCTCAACGCAGTGCGCGCGGGCCGGCACAGCGCTCGCTCTCTAACCAAATATTCAAAGAAGGGATAACAAGAACATGCCGGAAGCAACCTGGAAGCCTCACGAGAAACACGGACACCTGACGACGCAGAGCGACTTGCCAGACAGCGTCTACGCGTTTCCGAAGCAGCGCAAGGAACCACTGACCGACGCGCAGCATGTGCGCAACGCGGTCGCGCGCTTCGACCAGGTCATCGATGTCTCCGATGCCGATCGCGCATTGGCATTCGCGAACATCGAGAAAGCCGCCGCCTACTACGACGTCAACCTCTCGGAAACGTCGTGGCATGACCTGGGCGTTCATTCTCAAAGAAAATAGAAGAGGCTGCCACTAGAGCCGTAGCAGCTGAGCGGCCAGTTCACTACTGGCTATTGGCTATTGGCTATTTCCTAGATCTCTAGTATCACCGGCATGATCATCGGCCGCCGGCCCGTGGTCTTCTGGATCAGGCGCTTCAGGTCTACGCGCACACGCTCGGTCACCATGCCGTAATCGGACTTCTGCTCGGCGGTCAGCGCATCCAGCGTCTTCAGCACTGCCTCGCGCGCCTGCTCGGTAACATCGGCGCCGCCGAAGCCGCGCATCACCACTTCGGGTTCGCGCTCCACCTTGCCGGTCTTTTTGTTAATGGCCAGCACCGCCAGCACCACGCCGTCTTCCGACAGAATGCGCCGGTCGCGGATCACCAGATCCTCCACAACGTCGATCGACGAGCCGGAATCGATGAGAATGCGCCCCGCCGTTACCTTGTCCTTTTTGCGCGCGTCGTCCTTGTCGAGTTCGAGCACGTCGCCGTCCTCGATCACGATGGCGTGTTCCACCGCGCCCGTTTCCATGGCCAACCTTGCATGCTGGCGAAGAAAACGGTAATCGCCGTGAATCGGGATGAAGAACTTGGGCCGCACCAGGTTGATCAGCAGTCGCATCTCCTCCTGGCTGCCGTGGCCGGAGACGTGAATCAGCCCATGCTGGCCGTCGTCGTAGATCACGTTGGCCTCGCGGCGGCTCAGGTGGTCGATCACCCGGAAGATCCCCTTCTCGTTGCCGGGAATGATCCTCGAGCTCAGCACCACCGTGTCGCCGGGCTCGATGTGCGCGTGCTTGTGGTTGTCCACCGCGGCGCGGCTCAGTGCGCTCATCGGCTCGCCCTGCGTGCCGCTGATCAGGATCATCATCTGCTCGGGCGGAAAATCGCGCATCTGGCCGGGATTGATCACCAGACCCGGCGGAATTTCGAGGTAGCCGAGATCCTGCGCGATCTCCGTGCTGTCCATCATGGAGCGCCCCACCACCACCACCTTGCGCGCATGTTTGCGCGCCAGTTCCATGGCGATGCGGATGCGGTAGATCGACGACGAGAAGCAACTGAAGAAGAGTTTTTTCTTCGTCTGCGAGAAAATCTCGTCGAGCCGAGGAATCGACCGCGCGCTCGCTGGGCGTGTAGCCAGGCCTTTCGACATTCGTCGAATCCTGCAGCAGCGCCAGCACGCCCTTCTTGCCGTACTCGGCAAAGGTATGCAGATCGAATGCCTTGTCATCGAGCGGCGAGAGATCGATCTTGAAGTCGCCGGTATGAATAATCACGCCCACCGGCGTCTCGATGGCCAGCGCCACGCAATCCACCAGCGAGTGCGTCACGCGGATGGGTTCAATGGTGAACGGCCCAATGGTGAATTTCACCTTGGGCTGCATCTCGATCAGCTCGATCTCATCCGCAAGCTGGTGCTCTTCCAGCTTGTCGTCCACGTAGGCCAGCGTGAACTCGGTGCCGTACACGGGAACCTTCAGCTCGTTCAGGATCCACGGCAGGCCGCCGATGTGGTCCTCGTGCCCGTGCGTCAGCACAATGCCGCGCACATGCTTCTTGTTCTCAATCAGGTAGGTGATGTCGGGCACCACAATGTCGACGCCCAGCAGTTCCGACTCGGGAAACATCAGGCCCGCGTCAATGACAATAATGTCGTCTTCCCAGCGCACTGCCAGGCAGTTCATGCCGAACTCGCCAAGCCCGCCCAGGGGGATAATTTGCAGCTTTTTTGAATTCATCGGTCATCTTTGATGCTACCACTGTCGGCCTTTGCGCAATCTGGACGCAGCCGCCCATGACGGTCCCTACCTCGCTGGTGTAAATTGGGTTGGCATTAAATTCGAGTCGCGAAAGAGATTTCCGTGATTGCCACAAGACGCGCGTTTCTCAAAACCTCCGCCACCGGTGTCATTGCCGCCGGGTTTCCCGCCATTGTTCCCAGCTCTGTCTTCGGCGCAACCGCGCCCTCCAACCGCATCACCATCGGCGCCATCGGTGTGGGCCGCATCTCGCGCGGGCACGACATGCCGGGGGTCCTGCAATTTACCGGCGTCGCCGGCCGCGACAATCGCATTGTGGCCGTCTGCGATCTCAGTGAGGAGCGCGTCAAGCTCGGCCAACAATTTGTCGATGACGCGTACACGAAAAAACTGGGCAAGCCCTACACCGGCACGCGCGGCTACTCCGATTACCGCGAGCTCCTCGCCAACCAGGAGATCGACGCCGTATTGATTTCAACGCCCGACCATCAGCATGCGCGGCTGGCCGTTGCCGCCGTGACCGCGGGCAAGGACGTCTATCTCCAGAAGCCGGCATCGCTCACCATCCGCGAAGGCCGCATGATGGCCGATCGCGTGATGGCCAGCGGCCGCATCCTCGAGGTCGGCTCGCAGCAGCGCTCATGGAAACAATTCGCGCGCGCCGTGGCATTGGTCCGCAACGGCCGCATCGGCACCGTGCAGCGCGTCGAGATCGGACTCCCCGGCGATCCCTCCGGCGGCAATCCGCAGACGATGCCCGTCCCACAGGGATTCAACTACGATGCCTGGCTGGGCTCAACGCCCGAAGTGCCCTTACACCGTCGATCGCGTCATGCCCGAGAAAGGATTCGACCGCCCCGGATGGCTGCGCATGGAGCAATTCGGCGCAGGCATGATCACCGGCTGGGGCGCGCATCATGTCGACACCGCGCACTGGGGCATGGACACCGAGCTCACCGGTCCCGTCGAAATCTGGGGCCAGGCGCAGTTCCCCACCGAGGGCCTCTGGAACGTGCACGGCCCCTTCAAAACCTACGGCCGCTACGCTAACGGCGTGGTGATGACCATCTCCGGCGATTTTGAAAACGGCATCAAGTGGATCGGCGACAAGGGTTGGATCTTTGTCTGCCGCGACACCGGGACCACGCCGACTGCATCCCTCGGCGCTCCGGCACAGGCGATCCTTCCACTTCGCGCCAGCGATCCCAAAATTCTCGATTCGGTGATCGGCCCGTCGGAGTGGCAGGTCTACACATCCGACGATCAGCATGGCAATTGGCTCGATTGCATCCACTCGCGCAAAGCGCCCGTGGCGACGGCCGAGATCGGGCATCGCGCCTGCTCCACCTGTCTGTTGCACTGGATCGCCATGAAGACGCAGCATCGTGTCTTCTGGGATCCGAAAACCGAGACCATGCAGGGCGACGACATCGCCGCCAGTCTTCTCGCCAGGCATCAACGGCATCCGTACGAAATCGTCTGACCCGCCGCAAATCTTTGCGACGCCGAGAAAGCAAAAAGCCCGCTGCTTCAGCGGGCTTTCGCGACAAATCCGAGGACACCCTGAACCTCACGTGCCAATCGAACTCTTCCCCCAGCATCGCCGCATGGGCTCAATTTCATCAAAAACTTCAAACACTTTTCTAACGTAATTCTCCGGTGTCAGACCGGCCACTCTTCGCAGACCGCGGTCGATCAGTTCCGCGCGTTTGATCGGATCATCAACAACGCGCGCCATCGCCTCAGCCATATCGGCCGGACTTGACGGATTGAACAGGATCGCCGCATCGCCAAGCTGTTCTTCAGCTCCCTGCACCTGCGACGCGACCACCGGGCAACCCACGGCAAAGGCTTCCAATGGCGGAAGATTGTCCGGCCCGAAGAATGTTGGGAAGACCAGCGCTTCGCTTTGTGCGTAGATCGCCGGCAAATCATCATGTGGCAAAAAACCAAGAACATGAACAAATGCCGAGAGCTCTAATTCACGAATTGTGCTCATCACATGATCCAGATTTCCCAGATCGCTACCCGTGAGGACCAGGTGCAGGGGCGAAGCATGGCCGTCGTTGTAACGCCGAAGAGCGAGAAGCAGGTTGACGTGGTTCTTGTGAGCCCAAAATTGGGCCGGGTAGAAGACGTAACGTCCGGGGATCCCGTATTTCGTCCTGATATTCACGGCAGGATCGGTCGGTTCCCGAAAGCGATCACCGACCGGAAACGGAATCACCCGCACGTTATCCGGCGATACACCGTAAAAGCTGACAATTTCGTTCTTGCCTGCATTGGTTCCCGTCAAGACGCGACAAGCGCGCGGTAACAGCTCGCGATAATTGTCCTCCCTCTTTTGCCAACTCCACACAGTGGTGCTGACCTCCGGGAAAAGTGGAAGGCAGCGATGCGCCAGGTCCCAAACCGTCGCGATATAGGGTACCGGCACGGGACGGGCCAGGGGGCACAAATGCCAAAGAACATCGATCCCCTGTTGCAAAATAGTTTGTGCCTCGAAGTTCGATTCCGGTTGCGGTTTCGGTTGGGTATTGGTCAAGCGCTGGACGAGACGCTGACCCCGTCGCCCCGCTCGTCGCAAAAGAGAGGGAGGCGGTTGCTCGCCTTCAATGTTCTGCAACAAGACAATTTCGTGAGGACTGGATACAGCGCTCAGTGCGTCCAGAATTGGGTTTTGGAACGCAATGGCTCCGCCGCTGTTCGGACTATAACTACCGGCCTTTATGCCCACGCGCATGGGTAAATGTTATCTCCTAAAATCCCAGTTCTTGCATCGCAGTGACGACCGCATCCGCCTGGGCCTCGCTCAAAGCCACGCCGCTCGGAATATAAAAGCCACGGCGGGCGAGCCGTTCCGCAACGGGATGCGCGTCGCCGGCAAACAGACCCATCTTCCTGAAGACAGGTTGCTCGTGCATCGGCCAGAAAAACGGTCGGGTTCCGATGCCCACTTTGGCCAGTTGCCGCATCGCCTCCGCTGCACCAAAAGGCACCCCATCGTCGAGAACAATGCCGTAAACCCAATAAATGTTTTCGGCATAGTCCGTGGAGGCCAACGGGAGCTGCAAACCTCTTATTCCCTTCAGGCGATCTGTGTAGTACGCTCCCGTCTTTCGTTTGCGTGCCACAAACTCGTCGAGCCGCTCCAGTTGCGCCACGCCAACCGCGGCCTGCAGGTTGCTCATCCGGAAATTCCAGCCCAGCTCGTCGTGCACAAACCGCTGTTCAGGCTTAAAGCAGAGATTGCGGAACGAGCGGCACCGTTCAGCCAGTCGCTTATCGTCGGTGAGCACGATCCCCCCTTCGCCGGTCGTAACCAGCTTGTTGGGATAGAAGCTGAACGTGCTGATATCGCCGAAACCGCCGCAAGGCTGCCCCTTGTAAGTCTGGCCGTGCATTTCAGCCGCGTCTTCGATGACTCTCAGACCATGCTTTTCCGCAAGCGCCAACACAGGATCCATATCGACCGGCAAACCGTAAATGTGAACCACCATGATCGCCTTGGTGCGCGCGGTAATTCGCTCCGCAACTTTCGCGGCAGAGACGTTCCAGGTGTCGGGTTCGCAATCGACCACCACCGGCTTGGCGCCCGCCCGCACCACGGCCGCCGCACAGGAAATAATCGTGAAGGCCGGCAGGATCACTTCGTCGCCTGGGCCGATGCCGAGTGCGGCCACGGCAAGTTCGAGGGCCGCCGAGCCATTGCAGACGGCCACCGCGTGAGCACGTCCGACGCGCCGCGCAAACTCCTCTTCCAGTCGAGCCACGAACGGTCCTTCCGACGACAGCCAACCTGTGTCGATGCACTCCGCCAGATAGGCCTTTTCATTGCCATCGAGGAGGGGTTCGTTGACGGGTACTCGCATGATCAGACCGCCCTCAGCACGGCGCATACGCCCCAGGTTTCCGTCGATGGCGGAACACCCGTGACAAATTCCTCTGCCGCTGCAAATGCAAAGCCCGTTTCTTGTCCGATGATCTCAATTTCCGGCAGGAAGAAGTAGCGCATCGGATGGATCTCATTCAAGTCGTAGGAGCGGCACTCGGTTTTGTCAGAGATGGCAACCCGGAAATGCACATCGATACGATTCTGCGACATGTCCCAGCTCGGCTCCGACCGCCGCCGCACTGTCAGATGTTCGTCCTCAAATATCTTTTCGCGCACCGACGGCTTTTGCGCGATCACCGCCGGGCCGTACCAGAAATCGAAGATGAAAGGGGCGCCGGCCGAAACATGCGCGCGCGCCGTGCGAAAGGTCTCAAGCAGATCCTCATCACTCACCTGATAACTGATCACGTGAAACAAAGAGATGACGGCATCGAACTTGCGCTCCAGCCGGGCGGAACGGATATCTCCGCGCCGACACGTGAACCCGGGCGTTTCATCGCCCGCACAGGCCAACGCGATCATGGTTTCGCTCCGTTCGAGGCCGAGCACCGTATACCCAGCTTTCGCAAGCAAGCTGCCGTGCCTGCCTGTGCCTGACCCTAGCTCCAGAACTGAGCCCGTCGGTACGCCGAAGCGGACCAGCAAATCGTGGACGTAGTCAGTTTCGCCCAGGTAGTCCTTGTCACGATAGAGAAGATCGTAGTAACGCCCGTATTCGCGAAAGACGCTATCGGTCAATTCCGGGCCCCATTCTCAATGTCGATGGCAGCCGGCCTTCGAAGCACGTCTTGTCCCCCTCACCCGCGTAAGGTCCTTGCTTGACCTCGATCATCTCCAGTTCTTCCAGCACTTCAAAGCCATGACCGCCCTGGATCAGCAAAATCACATCGCCTGCGCAAAGAATGCGGCTTTCGAGATACCGCTGCGCCGCGTCAAAGAAGTCGACGCGCAGCTTCCCTTTGCGGATCAACAGGGTTTCCTGCGTGAACTGAACTTCGCGCTTCACCGGATTATGCACATGCGGTGCGATGAGCTTGCCCGCAGGATGCCGCATGAAGGCGAGCTGCTGGGAATATTCATCCGGTGTGAAGAACCTGATTCCTTCCTCGCGATAGCGATAGCTGACGATGATCGCTAATAGCTCACTACCGTTTTGGATGTGCTCCACACCAGGCTCAACCTTGGCGCCCAATGTTTCCAAAATGAATTCCTCCTTTGCGCGCCGCCGGGACTCCCGAAGCCTCGCGCTCCATGGATGCGATTTTATCGCCAATCGTGGTTGATGCATTATTGGTCAAACCCCGCGGCGAGCAGCTTCCACGCCTCGTCGCGGCGACTCAGGAAACGTAGTATCTTGCTCGAGCGTCGTGGGTGATTGCACTTTGGTGCTGATCAACGCACTGTGGGTTCGGTCTACCGCACGACTTCGCTCGCTTGCGGGAACGCGGCGGCAATTCCCTCTGCTTTGTTGCGCGTCTGGTATACCACGAACTCACCGAAGCCAGCGGCAGGCTCCGAGCCGGGAGGCAAATTGAAGTCTGGGGGATCGCTTTGGCGGTCAAGCAGGCGAATCAGAGAGCAAGGCGGAAGGATGCTGAGACCGTTACGAGCCACGCCTATGTGCTGGCTGAGGAGAAGTAAGAAATAGAAATAAGCGCCTGCATCTATCAGACCGGCGCCGGCGCAGGGACTTTACTTATAAACCCGGGGGCCGGTTCTTGGTTTAGCTATCGGGAGAGGTGCCAAAGCTGCCAGATGCCGTAGAAGCAGAATGAAGCTGCAACTTCCAGGCCGACCGCTGTCATAGCACCTTTCGCACCCCTAAGGCCCTCAGCACGCGAAACATAAAGGCGGTCTCCTTGTATGGCGAAAGCAGGGGCTTCGCGCTCGGAGGACACCTCCTTGGTACCGGCGTCAGTGTCGGCGATTAGAGCACCACCAAAGGCTTCGACTTCAGGCAGGTTAAGAGCGCTGCTAGACATGATGACCCCTTCCCCGTGGGAGCTTATGCGGCAAACGCGGAACGCTGCGCCCGCGGTTCCAAAATCCGAGTAGAGATGCGTACTCCCTGCTCGGCCCCGTTTTCCCCGTGAACACTCCGCCTATTCGCTCCCAATAGCGATGCATTTAATAGACCAAATGCAACTCTGCATTCAACTATCGGAAAATAAGCATCTTACCTAAAAACAAGCGGTCGTCGCGCCTCTATTGACTGTGTAGATTCTGCTTGTCAGGTAAATATTTCTTAGTCCAAAAGGACTGAAAATAAAGGAGACGAGGCTGGGGAATCCGCCCACTCCTGCATCATCTTCTCGCGCAATTCAAGCTGGAGAGCGTGGTTACACGTGCGGACGAATTCAGAGGCTCGCGGGTAGCATGCCGACGCTCATGCACATTCATGGCCTAGCTGGGTTCGATGGTGGAAGAGACTTCTTCGGGTCAGCGCTTAATGAGGCTTGGCAGTCCATGTCTCAGGTGATCTGTGGACCATTTTTTGTACCACGAAATGCGCTTTTTCGAGGTAGGGTGCGCCGCCAGGATTTCCAGGCAAAAACAAAGCCCGCTAAATTAGCGGGCCTTAGCGTCAAATCTCTGGTAGCGCTACCGTCTACCAAATGCACACCGTATCCCGCTGATTCGATTGGGCGGTCAGAAGAAAAAGACAGAACTTGCCCCCAAAGTTGCCCCCGACTACAAAGAATTTTTTCATGAATCTCCCCAGCCCAATTTAGCCCTCATTGGAAACATTTCGGTGCCCTGCCCGCCTCACCTGAGAGTCGTAGTCGTGCGCACCAGCAAGCTCTAGGGCGCTTGCGGGGAAGCGACGACCCTCAAGGACGGTGTTACCGCTGGTGGCGCTGCTGGCGCGGCGGGACACGGGAGAATGGCCGCTTGAGGGCTGATGCCTGCACACACCTGACGTGCCAACGGCACTCGTATGCCACCGGCCTTTGCTTGCGTTGCTTACATTGACCATCTCTCGGAGTGTCGATGGCGCGTTAAGTTGTCCAGCCACCCACGGGTCCAGCGATGCTTTGACGAGTTTGCCGGTTTTGCCCTACGACCGCCGAAAAAATAAAGCGCAGAGATTGATTTGGAAATCAAGCGCAGACCTTGTTGGAAAAGGAGGCGCAGGGTTTGAAAAAAACGAGTTTTTGAAAGCCCTGAAAACCAACGAGGTTTCCACAGAATCCAAACTTCGGACATTTTCGCGGATAACTATAAGAAACTTCAGGCAGAAACAAGAATGGCGAACACTGTGTGCGCGTGTGCGCCTTGCGAAAATCCCTCATCCGCCCTATAACAATGAGCTATTGATTAAGGAAACCCCCGGAGGCTTTTGCGATGGGCCGCGAGCCGTGGACTTCGAGACTGACGGTGCAGCAATGCCCGATTCAACTGTCCGCCGTCGCGTTCCGTCGCAATGGATCGTTTTGGTTTCCCATCGGCACCTCTAGGACCATTTCGTGGGTTTCGGTCCCGGACGGTGCTCCCTTGGGCAAACTGACGTTTGAGATTAGGTGCGATGACCACGGCCAGCGAGTGATCTACATTCTCCGGCAAGTTTTCAGGTTTGGCGTCGGGTTGAGCGTGGCTGATCTATTCCCCGGCCAGACGATCCGCCTCACCACGACGCGGCCCCACTTCGGCAGAGAGCGGTTCTGGTTTCGCTGCGCGTGCGGCAGGCGGTCGGGCTGTCTGTACCTTCCCACCGGGGAGACGGTTTTTCGATGCCGCCTGTGCTACAACCTGACCTACCAGAGCGCCCAAGAGCACAACACGCGGGCAGAGGCAGAGCGGGTATTCTTCGAGTATTCCAGAGCCATGATGACAGGAGACCCGGCAGTTTTCACGGGAGACCCAACAGCAGCCGTCAGAGGGATGCGCTCTTGGGAAGAACCCTTGGAGAGTTGGGAGCGAGCCAAAGAGCCTCGGCCCCGCTTGCCGTTGAAGGAGTGATGCGGGACGTGCCCGGTCCTGCGGACATCACCGCTCGGAAAGACGATAGAGTCTTCGCGCGCTTCAGGAGACTACGAGGAAATCTCTCAACAATTTGAGAATTAGCAGACGATTTTTCGACTATCGACTTTATGATCTCTTTTTCGAAAGAGTTGCAAGCCACTCAGGCAATGTCGGGGCGTGGGCTACTTTGAACACGCGGAGTTATCAAAAAATCATTGAGTGAATTCTGAGACGGCGGGACTCCCCATCGATAGTCAAATTCCTTTGAGTAGCTCAGAAACGGTGGTCTCAAAGCTCTCAGCCAATCTCTCCAACATCCTCAGTCCGGCCTCCCGTTTCCCATTTTCCAATTCCGATACGTGAACCCGTCCAATGCCCGTCATGTCGGCAAGTTGCTGCTGCGTCCAGCCACGCTTCTCCCGTAGGAGCCGGATTCTCCTTCCCAGCCGAACGCAAATATCTATTGCCATCCCCTCAGGATGGCTTTACGCTGACGGTATCGTGTCGTGGATGCACAACATTGGACGAGGGCTTAGGCTACCGAAGGGAGGGACTTCTCATGAATCGCGCATTAGCTTTTGTGCTGGTCGCGTTCTCCACCATTGCGCTCGCTCAAACTCCGCAAATCAAGAGCGGGTCCACCGTCTACATCGAGCCGATGGGAGGATATGAAGCGTACCTCGCCGCCGCATTGGTTAAGAAGCACGTTCCGCTTGCAATAGTGACCGATAAGACAAGGGCCGAGTACATCATCGAAAGCACTGTCAGCCACAATGCACCGAGCACTCCAGCCGTGGTGGTCAACAATAGCGCGACCGCGACTGTTAACGATGGAGAAAGCCCAAACCAGCAGGCGTTCAATCAAGGTTTCGATCAAGGTTTCGAGGCCGAGCAGCGGCGGAAGGCAGAACGCGCAGCACTGGGATACTCAAATATGAGTATCTCCTTGGTGGATTCCAAGTCATCACAAATCGTATTCGCGCACTCGGCTGGAAAGGGTGGAACGAATCAACTTCAAAGGACCGCCGAGGATTGCGCCAAGCAGCTAAAAGAGTTCATCGAAAAATCTGAAAAGGCTGCGAAGTAACGCCAATGCGCGCCTCACGAAGAAGGCGACATTTTGGGCGCTGGCGGCTGTCTCTTTACCGTTGGCCTTGTTGCATTGCTTCTTTACTTCGGCATCCTGCGGTTCGTTACTGGGCACCTGCCAGAGCACTGGGATTACATGGTTTGGGCCTATATCGCCATTTCGATATTCGCTGAAGCCTACATTGAAATACTCAACGCCATCGATGAAAGCTCAAGCGAGATATACGGCAAGGTGTCTGCGATTGAAAAAGCCGGGACTGACACCTTAATCGACGCTTGGGCATCAATGCACGAATATCTGGCTGAGCAAGCTGCATGGAAAACAACAGAAAGGCTGGATGGAAGAACCGACGATGAAATTGAGGCCGAGTACAACCCTGAGAGCCATGACCTTGTGGTGAAGGGAATAAAGTGCGTCGAGGTAGCGAATGACTATGAAAGCGGCAACACCGTGCCTCGAAATCGGGAATTGGCAGAGGTATGGTTTCGGAGAGCGGTACCGTTTTATGAATTAGCGGCTAAGAATGGCGATAGCTATGCACAAGAAAAGCTTGGCGATTTTTGGTCCGAAGGAAAAGGTGTTCAGCGAGATGATGCCAAGGCGTTGTATTGGTGGTGCGAGTCCGCTTACCGAGGACGGGCTTCTGCGCAATATCGCTTGGGAGAAAAGTATTACTTCGGCAAAAACGTCGAGAAAAACTTAGCCGAAGCTTTGTTCTGGTTCGACGTCGTCATCATGAGCCATCCGGCTGGCTTCGTCGAACTGAAGCGGCAGGCTGCGTTGTATCGAGACGACGCAGCCCAACATCTGACGCCAGCGGAGCTAACGCAAGCTCAGGAACGGGCGCGGAAATGGTTTGAAGATCACCCCGCCCGGAGGAATCCGCAATGACGGTTTCATCCGGTCAAAAGCGGGGAGCAGAATATCGATCCCGGAGGGATAGATGAGTGAGTTCTCTCCTTACCTCATCCCGGCTCTTGCGGCTCTTGGAGGCTGATGAATGAAATTCACACGGACTCAGTGGCTCTTGTGTTTGATTCTCGGGCCGATACTCGGCCTTGAAGCATACGTTCACGAGGATCATCCCCCTTGGCAATCGCTTTCCGATCCACTCGGCGCTGCAATCGCGGGCGTGATATGGGTTGCGATCATCATTCTACTTGCGAAACTAATCAAAAAGGGATGGAACGCGGTTTTTAGGAAGGATTGAAACGCTTGGCTACTCTCACCTGAACCCAAAGGCGGTTCTGACTCGACGAAGGGATAAAACCGTCAATGCAGATTTATGACAGTACTGGATAGCGGGTAGTGTCCTAAGACTGCGTTGCTGCCTAATCGAGGGATTCTGCGGAAAGCGTCGAAAGCAGGTTTGCGCTTCTAATCCCCTCTTGCTAGTTGGTCAATCCGCGCCCTCGCCTTAAGAATCCACGTATTGCAGTTGGCGATTTGAGCTTGGGATTTTGCAACCCTCAGTGCGCTCTCAACGGAATCTCCCTGCTTCTCGGAACGCGCTTTTGATTCGTTTACTACTCGCTGCGCGCTATCCCGTAGCAGTTCCCAATGCCGGATTGCCCTTTCCAAATCGTGAATTGCTCTCATTGGGAGTCTATCTATCATGTGGGCCTGATTAGTTTACGCGTGCAAGCATTATGGGCTAATTCACACGCCAACGCACGAAAGCCCCTCGGAGGGTGAGAGGCTTTCGTGGCGGTCAGGGGAAGCCTCTCTATTGAAGTCTGGATGGAAGTGCAAGCCACTCTTTTTGCAACCCCAAGAGGCACTCTTGCGCATCCAGAACCATGCTGAGAAGGGCAGCGTCGGTCGCCTTGCCAATCGCCTTCTCAATAGCGACTAGCTTGTTCATCAGGACCGTGACGTTAACCGGCATGAAGGGACCGGGGAAGACATCCATAAACATATACCGCGGCAACGTGCGCAAGATTCAGCGATGGGCCGCGCGAGTCGGCGTGGTCTACGTCAGTGACGTGACCCCGGCCCTCCTTGATCAATGGCGTGGATCCTGGACGCCGGACGCCGGAGAAGAGAAAACCGGCTCTCGCGCACGACCCAGGCGGCCTTGCTGACTCGCATCAAGGCATTCTTTAGGTGGGCCACGGCGATGGAATACACGAAGCGCAATCCGACCCTGATGCTCAAGGCCATCACGCCGGATGAAAGTAAGACTTGGCCGCTCACTCCCGAGCAATTTAATGAGCTACTGACCGCGACCTACAGGCTGGACGCCGAGGCCCGATACAAATCTGCAAAGGTGGAACAACACCTGCGGCCCTGTTCCTTGTCCAGCGATGGACAGGGCTTCGCGTTGGGGACGTACTCATCCTCCCGAAGTCCGCTCTGCGGGGTAATCGTCTCCGCGCCGTGATGCGAAAGAAACGGAACCGGAAGCCCGTGGCCGCCCGCATCGAGTGCGTCTTGCCCGACCACGTGGTAGAGGCTCTCAATTCCCTGCCCCTCCGTACAGACGAGCATCCCGACTATCTCTTCTGGTCGAGGACTTGCACTGAACAGATCAACGTAAACAAGTGGCTCCGCAAAGTTGACCGTCTGGATGACTATCTGTCCTTCAAGGATGAGGCCAGCGAACCCATGAAGTTCCTTTCTCACATGCTTCGGGACACGTTCGCTGTGGAGCTACTCCTGGCCGGTGTACCGCTTGAAAAGGTCAGCAAAGCGCTAGGCCATGAGTCCGTCACCATGACGGAACGATATTACGCAAAGTGGACTTCAAGCCGGCGACAGCAACTCGAAGACGAAGTCGTAGCGGCAATGCGACGGATGGGTGCAGTTGTCTCCCTTTAGCGCGGACCCCGATATGCGCGGATGCGGGACGAAGTACACGTGGAAATACCAGCTGGCCTCCGCGGCTGATTAAACTCAGCAACGGGATTCACACAATTACGTCTCCTATTCGCCCATTTTCCTGCTCTTTCGTCACCTTCGGCCTAATGCAGCCGGGGTAGCCGTAGTGCGAATCGCCCTCAGGGTTCTCGGCGTTCGCGGAAGGAAGATGGAACTCGCGATTGATCTCGTCCAGCGCCTTCCGATCCTTGAGAATGCAGGCATCTGCATGGATGCGGGCCTTATTTTCCTTGCTGTCGAACTCCACGCGGCCGCGAGGAACCTCGACGTACTCCTTTTCAAGCGGAAAGGCGCCGTAGCGCTGCGGGAACCTCCAGAGGCGGTCGTATTCGTAATCGTCGCTTTTGAACTTGCCGTACGGTTCGGTCACACACAACGGTCTACTGCGTGAACCATTCTGTTGAACAGAGGAAATGATCATCCCGACGCACTTATAGTGGAATTCCGGCCATGGCATCACTTGCGCACAAATCTTTTGAGATTAACATCGCAATCTGCAACTTCGCGGGCGACTCGATCGGGTTCCGAGAGATCGTACGGCGCGAGCAGGTTTCGTTGTTTCAGCATCTGCAACTGATTGAGGCTCTGCTGAAACCAGTAACGGGCAGTGCGCCAGTTGGCAATGGCTTCGGATTCAGGGGTAGCGGGCCGCGTAGCCAGTCGCTTGAAGTCATTGGCGAGCTCCGACTGGGAGTGGGCAAGAGCGAGAACGCTGATGGAGGCGCTTCCGCGGCCGGCAGAGGCCAAGGCGGCAAAGATTTCGACGGCCTGGCGTCCATGCTGGATGCCCTCGGCCACATTTCCTAGAGCGGAAAGCGAGTTCCCCATGCCCATTTCGCAGAGCCCCCAGGTAGCGCACAGCCAGAGCATCGCGTGGATCGGCTGTGCTGAGCTTTTGGTATCCCGCGAACGCCTCCCGGTAGATAGAGATCGCCTGTCGATAGTCTCCTTTCTGCTCGGAATATTTTGCGGTCCAGTATTCGCTCTGCAAAAGGAACTCGCGAAGCTGACCATTTTGGGGATCGGCCGCGACTTGTGCGGCGAGGATGGCGTGCGTCTTGCCTTGCAGAGCGATGGCGGAGGCAAGATCGCCTTGAAGGGAGAGATCACCAGCCATATATCCGTAGACGCCCGCGAGCCGGGTCTGCACCTGATTTCTAAAAGCCATCGATCCTCCTCGAATGGCTTCGCGGATCGCTGCGGATTTTCGATAGTAAACGAGCGAGCCGTTCTACATCGCCCTGGTCGGCGAGCAGAATGGCAAGAGAGAAGCAGACTCCCGCCAGTGTCTCCTGTGCCTGCGGATCGTCCTTGCGATCAACGGTCCAAACTGTTGCTATAGCGTATGCCTTGCGGTAAGCATCCATGGCTGCGGCGAAGTCGAGGTTGTTTTCGAGAGCGAGGCCGAGGGCGAATGGGGTTCAAAATTCCTACGTGGTCGAGCAACCTTCGGCGCGTAACACCGTAATAGGTGGCATGGCGCGTTAGCCATGAGGAAAGGAGTTCGTCCGGTCGCGGTCTAAGCACGACCGGAAACGGGCGCATAGGTTCTTGCGCGTGACGCGTCACGAGTAGGTCACCTCAGGGCCAATGACTGGCGACCATTGCGACACGGCTTCATCGGTTATCCGCTCGTGGCCCGCTACAATCGCTTGCACCGCGAGCGCATTCAACATCGAGAAGATCTTCGCTGTCAGACCGTCACTGACATCCAGAATTTGACGGAGCGATTTTACGGTCAGGACGCTCGGCAATCGCAAGGGCAGGTTACGCAGAACGGCTCGGACAAGATCTTCGAATTCTTCGTTTTCGTCGACCAACGCGGGAGCAAGAAAGCGTCAAACCGCCGCGCCAATTGCACGTCGCCGTGGATCGCCTCGCGAGCTTCCGCGACTCCAAAGCAGACAAGAGACATTTTGAGTTGGTTGCGAATCTCGAGAGTCTTCAATACGACACCGTGAGTGAGCAACGAACTCAAAATGCTCTTGTCTGCTTGGAGTTCACGGAAGCTAGCGAGGCGATCCACGGCGACGTGTCAATTGGCGCGGCGGTTTGACGCTTTCTTGCTCCCGCGTTGGTCGACGGAAACGAAGAATTCGAAGATCTTGTCCGAGCCGTTCTGCGTAACCTGCCCTTGAGATCGCCGAGCGTCTTGACCGTAAAATCGCTTCGTCAAATTCTGGATGTCAGTGACGGTCTGACAGCGAAGATCTTCTCGATGTTGAATGCGCTCGCGGTGCAAGCGATTGTAGCGGGCCACGAGCGGATAACCGATGAAGCCGTGTCGCAATGGTCGCCAGTCATTGGCCCTGAGGTGACCTACTCGTGACGCGTCACGCGCAAGAACCGATGCGCCCGTTTCCGGTCGTGCTTAGACCGCGACCGGACGAACTCCTTTCCTCATGGCTAACGCGCCATGCCACCTATTACGGTGTTACGCGCCGAAGGTTGCTCGACCACGTAGGAATTTTGTCGCCCTCGGTCGAAGCGCTCGATCGTGAAATTACCCTTGGGCAGCAAATCATGCTGGCCGGCTACTTCGTCGCCAGCCGTTCGAGTTCGCGGCGATGTCCTATGAGACGGTCCGCTACAACATGCGCGCTTTGATACGAGCCTCAGCGCCTCAACAGAGCTGTCGGGCCTGCGCCGAGAAGGCCGAGCGCGCTGACGCGAAGGGCGCCATCGGCAAGAGCTGGATGCAGGGCTGGCGGATTACGTGCAGGGTTTGCGGCGCCAGACTTACGGACGAAGACGACCCGCAAATGGCTCAAGCCAGCGCTGAGCGATTTTCGGACTATTGGGGTTTGGCTCTTGACGGCGAAAGCCTGTTCGAAATCTATGCATCGGCGGCCACTGATACCGGGACGTCGCCGCTATCGATGGCAACTCTTCTATGTCTTCCACGCTGGCCTGCCGCAGGTGAATTATCCGACGGCTATCGAATTTCCAGGCTGCTGAATATCGTCGTTTCCGGTTTCGACGACTTTGTCCATCGAATGGGGCTGAGCAGGGCAATGTCCCGAGGTTTGTTCCTGCCTGTCTCGCTCCGGATTCCCCTGCTTGCCGGCGTCGCTATCGCCATGCGCGATCCGAAAGCAATCCTTTCCAGCTTATACGATCACGCGCTGCCGCGCACACGCCAGCGTTTCGCGAAAGTCGATGACGCGCTTCACACAATCATGTTCGGCCAGTCTCAAATTGACAGCTAACTTGAGATTTCAGCGCGCTACGGTCTCAAGCCAACATGCTCGCGTTCGGGAAAATTCCAGCAATCTCACGCCAAGGCGCCCAGTGACAACGGAGAAGTCATCATCGTCCCCAAGTCGTTCCGGCGCGCGCATGCGTCTCAGCGACGCGTCTCGCAGCGTCGCCGGCGTCCATGACGTCGGCGACGCCGCCGCCTTGGCAGTGGAGGTCGATAAAGCCGGGAAGAATCACGCGATTACTGACGCCGCGTGCCTCTTCGACGCTGCGGATGCGCCCGTTTTCGACGATTACCCGCCCCGCGCGAAACCCTTCTGGCGTAAGCACTCGGCCTTCGATGGCATTCGCCATTCCCAATCTATTCCGTAGGGCGCTTTACAGGCAAATGATTATATTGTTATAACCTCCGGAGCAAGCGGTTCACCCTCTGGCCGCTGGGCGCCTCCACGGGAGTTTGAGCATGAACGCAATGTCCAAGATCGCGTTGGCGGCCTGGCCGCAGTCGCCCTGACGCCTTTCGCGGCCAACGCGGAGAAGGTCAATTTGAGCTATCTGACCATTGGTCGCCGGAAAGCGTGGCCATGCTGGAGAAGG
>CAVQMV010000028.1:0-125479 GCA_963713675.1 uncultured Acidobacteriota bacterium | reverse complement strand
GCCACCAACCGTTGAAGTAAAGCATGGGCAATTCCAGATGAAACCGGACGTAACGCTGTAACAAGGGAGCACGGTATCGCAAGAGTTTTCTTTGTAACGTGCAGTGCTGTCCTGGTTGGCCATCTGCAACATCGGGGCGCCCTGCAAAGATGGATTGGTGGTTCCGGCAATGTTCTCGGCACATTTTTGAGAAGGTCTGCGGAGATGATTGCGGCAACCATATGGAGGAACCTCGTTCGTTTCCGGCTCAAGACACGAGATAGCCGTCCACGCAACCTCCGCCTTCCTGCGTTGCCGGAGTGAGAAAACAGGCTGACATGGAAACCGAATGGCTCACCGCAAATGAGGCCGCCGAATACCTGAAGGTCAAGACGCGCACGCTGCTCCAGTGGGTACGCGAAAGAAAGATCCCCGCGCACCGGCTCTCCGGTATACACCGCTGTGTATGGAGATTTCGGAAGCCCGAATTGGATGCTATGCTGTGCTCGTCATCCGCTGACCCTGCTGAGGGGAGGCAGCAATGAGGGTACAGCGACACGCAAGCGGGTCTGTGCGCTACGACAAACGGCGCAAGACTTGGAATTACCTCTGGTATGACGGCCCAACTCGCCGGTCAAAGCGAATCGGAACCAAGCAAGAATTTCCAACCAAGGCAGCCGCATGGAAAGAAGTTGAGAGCCTTGAAATCCAGCAACCGAAACACAAAGAACGGGGGACACGGTGCGTAGCGTGATTGCACGGTATGAAGCGGAGCGGATGCCCTCACGTCAATCGACGGCGCGGGTGTATCGCTCTTTCCTGAACAATCACATACTGCCGAAGTGGGGAGACACGCGGATTCAGGACGTACAGCCCCGGCCCGGTTGAATTGTGGCTCCGTGAGTTGCCCTTATCGCCAAAGTCCAAGACGCACGTGCGGTCACTCATGCACGGGCTTGTGGAGTTTGCGATGTGGTCCGGCCTGCTGGACATCAGCCGCAATCCAATCTCTCTTGTCCAGAACATCGGAGCAACGCGAAAGGTACGCAAGGCGCGTAGCCTCACGGCGGAGCAGTTCCACGCTCTGCTGAAAGAGCTACACGAGCCATTCGCAACGATGGCCCTGCTGTGCGTCTGCTTGGGCCTTCGCATCAGTGAGGCTCTGGCACTCCGGTGGGCTGACGTGGATTGGCTAGGCTCAAGGCTGAGTGTCCAGCGCGGCATTGTGGAGCAGGTTGTAGCCGATGTGAAGACGGAAGGCTCCGCCCGGACCTTCAATCTCACGGGCGAATTGCTGGAGCGCCTGAAGTCCTGCAAACAGCGTTCCGATTTTTCGGGCGCTGAGGACTGGATTTTCGCAAGCCCCATCAAACTCGGCAGACTCCCGTACTCCTACACGGGCGTGTGGCGGGAACTTGAGCGGGCGGCGGAGGCCGCGAAAATCGGGCATCTCGGGACGCACTCTTTCCGGCACACTCACCGCTCATGGCTTGACGCTGTGGGCACCTCTGTAGCCGTCCAACAGAAGATGATGCGCCATGCGGACATCAGAACCACGATGAACATTTACGGGGACGTTGTAACGGATGAGATGACTACGGCGGGCGTCAAGGTAGCTCAGCTTGCTTTTCAGGGAAACGGAGCGCAAGCAGAGCGCAATGGAAGCTAAGTTGTTGATTTATTGGCTCCTCAGGTAGGACTCGAACCTACAACCCTTCGGTTAACAGCCGAATGCTCTGCCATTGAGCTACTGAGGAGTGCTTGGCGCTGGATTGTCCTTATTTACGTTAGCAGAGGTCGCCAAGTGCGTCAAAAGGCAGGGTCGTCAGCGATCGGCCGCAGTCCCATTTTGGCTCATCCCCACGTGAAATTGACCGGAATCTGGATGTCCGGATGCAGGCTTTTGTACACCGGGCAGGCGTTGGCCGCTCGTTCCAGCTTCTCTTTGTCCGCCGAGCTCGGAGAGTGGGGTATGTGGATTCTGACGGCCAGCCGCTCAATGCGTCTCGGCGGTGTCGCTGTCATTTCCTTCTCGACAGTCGAAGTGGCGCCGGCGATATCGATGTTCAGCGTGCGGGCCACAATTCCCATGGTGGTGAGCATGCAAGTGCCTAGCGCCGTTGCCACCAGATCTGTAGGAGAAAAGCTTTCGCCGCGGCCCTGATTGTCCTTGGGTGCGTCTGTCGAGAGTGCGACGCCGGAGGGGCCGTGGGTTGCTTTGCAGTGCAGGTCTCCCTGATACTCGATTTGAATGTTTACCATGGTTTTCCCCTCAGTCCTTGGTTGAGAGTGGGACGGGGTAAGAATACCTTCGACTCACTCAATCCATCATTACTCAGAGCATCATCACTCAGAGGACAATGAAACTTCAACTTCCCTCCGGCACATTTCGCGCCTACCTCTTCGACTGCGACGGCACCGTGGTGGATTCCATGCCGTTGCACTACATCGCCTGGAAGCAAGCGCTGGGCGAGTGGGGCGCCACCTTTGATGAAGAGCTTTTCTACCGCGTGGGGCGGCAAGCCGCCCAAGGAGATCATCGCCGATCTGAACCAGATGCAGGGGCTGCACATGCCGGTGGAAGCGGTGGCCGAGCGCAAGGAAAATCTCTACTTCTCGCTGTTGCCGCAGCTCA
Source organism: uncultured Acidobacteriota bacterium (assembly GCA_963713675.1). GTDB lineage: Bacteria > Acidobacteriota > Terriglobia > Terriglobales > Acidobacteriaceae > Telmatobacter. The sequence goes on along the minus strand of CAVQMV010000028.1, from coordinate 122,865 downwards.
AACCAGTGCCTGAGGTCGTGGAGCACATTAACGCGCAGTATGGCCGCATCCCCTTCGCCGTGGTCTCGGGCAGCAACCGCGAGTCGATCGTCAAGTCGCTCACCACGGTCGGTCTGCTCGACCGCTTTGAAGTTATCGTCGGCCACGAAGACTACACGCGCTCCAAGCCTGCGCCCGATGCCTTTCTTCTGGGTGCCGAGCGCCTGGGCATCGCCCCCAAAGATTGCCTTGCGTTTGAAGACACCGAGATGGGTATCCAGAGCGCAACTGCGGCCGGCATGGCTTCGGTGCGCGTTCCGCCACCGCTCGAGCGCCGTAATGGAACCGGACCGGGGTCCCGGACGCAACTCACCTCAGCAATCCGCGAGGAGACCGATTTGACCTCGATCGATGCCGACGAACCATTTCGCAAAACGCCCCATTGGACCGGCGCACTGACTTTCCTCTCCGTGGCCGCCGCCGTCACGCTGCTGCATCTGCTTACCAACCGGGGCTACGGCTTTCATCGCGACGAGTTGCAGTTCCTAAGCGATGCACGCCACCTGGACTTCGGGTTTGTTCCCTACCCGCCGTTCACCTGCGCCCTGGAGCGCCTGGGATTGGAGCTATTCGGGCTTTCGCCGGTGGGCTTGCGGCTGTTCTCTGTCCTGGCGCAATCAGCGGTCGTGATTCTGACCGGCCTGATGGCCCGCGAGGTGGGCGGCGGCCGTTTGGCGCAGTTCATCGCGATGCTGGCCGTAGCTTTCTCCCCAGTTCCGCTTTTTCAGGGGACGGAGTTTCAATACTCATCTTTCGACCTGCTGTGGTGGGTTCTGACCGCATTCTTTACGCTGCGGCTGTTGCGCACGCTGGATCCTCGCTGGTGGCTGGCTATTGGCGGCACAATCGGCATCGGACTGGAGACGAAGTACACGATCTGTTTTCTCGCGGCTGGTCTGCTGTTGGGTTTTCTGGTCTCGCCTTCGCGAAACTTGCTGCGTAGCCGCTGGTTTGCGTGCGGCATTGGGTTGGCGCTATTGATTTTTTTGCCCAACCTGATCTGGCAGGCCCGCCATGGATTCATCACGCTCCATTTTCTTGAGTACATTCACGCGCGCGACGTGCGTTGGGGCCGCGGCAAAGATTTCTGGTTCAAACAGTTTTTTGTTTGCAGCAGCATTTGGGCCGCCCCCCTATGGCTGGCCGGAATCTGGCTCTCTTTACGCCACGGGCGCACTCGCCCGCTTGCGGCTATGTATTTGTTCCCTGCCCTTTTCTTCACCTTGACTCATGCGGTTTTTTACTACCTGGCGCCTGCTTATCCGATGATGACAGCGATGGGAGCGGTAGGATTCTGCCGCTGGCTCGCGACCCTTCGTCCTTTATGGGGAAACACGCTCGCGGCTTTGGAGTTGGCGGGGCTGTTGGTTGGCAGCATTGCCAGCATTGCGATGGTCATTCCGTTTCCTTCCGGCTGGTGGTTTCACGACTTCGGCCTGAATAACAACGACGCACTGCGGGAAGAAATTGGCTGGGATGATTTGGTGCGCACCGTCGCCGGGATCCGCAATGCGCTGCCCGCCGACGAGCAGGCGCATCTCGGCATCACCACCGCCAACTATGGCGAGTACGGAGCTATCGAAATCCTCGGCCGCGCCTACGGACTGCCCGAGCCGATCGGCACAACCAACTCCGAATGGTTGCGAGGTTACCCTATGCCGCAGCCCACGACGCTGATCGTTCTCGGCCTAAGCGCGGAGGAAGCCAACTCAATCTTCACGGGCTGCCGCCTGGCCGGGCACAACGGTAACTCCGAGGGCGTGCGCAACGAAGAAAGCCAGGACCACCCAGACATCTTCGTCTGCGGACCACCGCGCGAGCCGTGGCCAGAGTTATGGATGGAACATCAAGACTTCGGCTGATGAGCCGCGTCACTTTTTCAATACAGCAGCACGGCCACGCGGTACGACGTGAAAGTGCCGCCGTCGCCCTGTGCCGGGCAACTGCCGATTGCGGCCTGGCGGTACTTTCCCGATTGCAGTTGATTCACCAGATCCCGCGGCAGATGCGATAGATCGGAGTTCTGCCAGCGAATCATCCACGACGGACGAGCGCCGGGGGAACGCAGCAGATCGGCGTCGCTGGCGCAGGCCGATCGCGCCATCCTTGGATCGGAGAGAATCGACACGCCGCTGACGCGAACCAGCGCAGCCACGCGCGCCTCTACCTGCGCCGGGCTCATGTTTTCCACCACGGCGCTGTAATCGGCCACCGCGTAAAGCTCGCCGTGCGCGTACACCAGTGCAATGCCCACGTGGTCGACTTCGGGACTCAGCAGGTTTTCACGGTGGCCTGGAGACTGCATCCACGCCTGGTGAACAGCGCTGGCCGAAGGAGCGAATGCCACGTTCTCTTCAATCACGCTGAAGTGCGCGCCCGCCTGCGCCGCGCGAGTGCTCAGGTCAGGCTCGCCGCTGTACTGGTGCGAAATCGGACCCTGTGCTGCCATCATGCGGCAATGCTGCAACGCCGCCGCGGCCAGCGCCGGATCCCACGCGAGGCTGGCCACTCCAGCCTGTGCGCGCGCCTGGTTTCCCAATGCAAAAATCTGCTCTACGGCTCCACGCAGATCGGGCCCATTCGCGCCGTATTGCGGGTATTGCGGCTGCGCGGCCAGCAGCGGGTGCGCGGTTGCGGCAAACACCGTAATCATCCCCACCCAATACAGAAAAACATCCCGCCCGAAAATCCTCATGGCCGATCCAACCCGGAATGGTCGCGGGTGTCGCTGTGTTCTTTTGATGCCGATGGCTTTTCTCATTACTTTGGGGTTCTTGACGATCACAGAAGTAGCTCTCAAACCGGAAATTGAAACGTTGGTTTAGGCCGGAGCCGGATCTTCTGGCCCGCCATCCGTGTTTTCGAGGGCTTGCTTGCGCTGGTTATTGCTGAGATCGTCGCGCGGCCCAATCCAGATGAACAGAAGGATGGTTGGCAACGCGACCACGCTGGTAAACAGGAAGAATCGCACCCAGCCAATCCTCTCTGACAATATTCCTCCTGTGGATGCCACTACGGTGCGGCCAACCGAAGCCAGCGCGGCCAACAGCGCGTACTGGGTCGCCGTAAAAGCGGGCGAGCAAAGACTGGAAAGATAGGTCACCAACGCGGTTCCGGCCATCGCACCCGTGAGATTTTCGGCAGTGACGCATAAAGCCAGGTAGCCGATCCGATGTCCTTCTATAGCCTGCAAAACAAAAAACAGGTTCCCCACTGACTGCAAGATGCCACAAAGAATCAGCGAGCGGCGAATTCCGTACCTGGTCGTCACCACACCGCCTATCAGTGCTCCTGCAACGATCGAGAAAAAGCCAAATATTTTCGATGCCGCGGCAATCTCAGGGAGCGAAAATCCCAGTGAGATATAGAGCGGCGTAGACATCACTCCCGCCATCGCTTCGCCCAGCTTGTATCCGAAGATGGCGATCAGGATGACGGGCCAGAGCGGGCGATGCATGAAATCGCGAAAGGGACCGATCACGGCTGTGGCAAACGCGTCGCGAATCGCATGCCATCCTGAACCCGTAGCGTATGAAATCTCCGCCGAAACCTTCGGTTCGGGACCCAACAAAAACACGAGCAGTCCAACACCGACCAAAGCGGCCATTGTGGCATAGGCTGCAAACCACCCTGCATATGCTGCGATGAACAGGCTGCCTGCGCCGGAGACCAGCATCGCTATCCGGTAGCCGGATTGAACCATGGCCGCTCCGGGAGCCTGTTCATCCGGATTCAGGCTCTCCACACGCCAGGCATCGATCACGATATCCTGGCTCGCAGAAAGAAATGCAACGAGTACCGCGAGCACTGCCATCCGGGGCAAATTGTGCTTTGGATCGCACAATCCCAAACCAAGAACCGCACCGATCAGAAGGACCTGGATGGTGATTCCCCAACCGCGTCGTCGTCCTAAAGGCAATGGCGGAGGCACGCGATCCATGAGCGGCGCCCAGATAAATTTGAATGCGTAGGGCGTGCCAACCAGGGCGAAAGTGCCAATCGTTGCGCGCCGCACACCGCCCGTCGCAAGCCATGCCGAGAGAGTTGAGTAAGTCAGCAGGAACGGCAAGCCACTGGAGAATCCCAGGGCGAGTACCTGTAGCACACGCCGGTCAGTATAGGCTGCGACCGCGTGCCGCCAGTTTGTTTGAGCGTGCGCTTCGTTGATTCGGGAGTTTTCCTTCATCTCAACTTTCGGGCACTCTATTTCAGCCTCTTGCCCTGCATCAGCTATTTGAAGAGACGATCGCTGAAAGCAATTCTAGAGTACAGCCGCTGTCCTGACCGGGGCCCCCAACGAGCCCGCTTTTGGCTCGTTGGGGTGGCTGACCGGGTCGCCGTGGCAACTGCGAGTCTCCGACCCGCACAACCGAACAACTCAAAGAAATCTGTCATCCTGAAAGAGCCATGAAACTCGGCATCGTCTCGGACACCCACGGACTCCTCCGCCCTGAAGTTCTTCCTGCGCTCAATGGCGTCGATCAAATTCTGCACGTCGGTGATGTCGGAAAAATCTCTATCCTCGACGAACTCGCGAAGATCGCGCCGGTCACTGCTGTCCGCGGCAACGTGGACCGCGAAGGCGCGTGCGGTAAATTGCCCGAGACCGAGGTAGTCCTTGCAGAGGGTCTCTACATCTACATGCTGCACGACTTGAAGACGCTGCACCTCGATCCCGCGGCGGGCAAATTCGCTGCGGTGCTGCACGGGCACACGCATGTGCCGAATTTCTACACCAAGAAAGATGTCCTCTACTTCAATCCGGGGTCGTGTGGGCCGCGGCGATTCGAGCTGCCGGTGACGGTGGGGCTGCTGACGATCAACGCCCATGGGGACTTGAAGCCAGAGATCATCTACCTGCCTCTCGCATCCCGCGCCTAAGGATAACAATCTGATCTGTCCCGCATGCCGATAGGGGCGAGTGCCTTCTTCATGCCTCGTTTACAACCGCGATGGTGGAATGCACTCAGGACGCCGCCACGGCGCGCGTTACGCAGACGGCCGATACCCTCGGCCGCCTCGATCCAGGAGCCAACAAAATGGCCTCCCGCGCAGTTTTCTGCTGCGGATTGCGGCTTTGCTCGCTACTCCTATTTCTCACAGTCAGCGCAGCCGCTCAAACCACAACCTCCACTCCTCAACAAGCAACGGTCGACTCGGGCACGTCGACCGATTTCTTTGTGATGCCGGGCTCGGATTTCGATCATCCGGGCCTGGTTCCTCGTGCCAATCTCAACATCGGCATCGGTCATACCTTTGGATTTCTGAAGGAGGACCCGATCGGCGATGAGCTCACGTTCGGCTATACCTATGAGAACGCCGGCTCGCACGGGTTCTTTCATGCCAACTTCGGATCGCACACCGAGGCGCTGGGTGTGATGAAGAACTTCGGCCTACCCAAAACCAAAGTGGTCACCGGATACACATGGATTCAGACGGGGCTCACCAGCTTCACTGGAAATGCGCATGTCGAGAACCGCTTTTACGATGGCGAAGCGCTGGGCGCAGCGATTCACTTCAACGACCACAACGGAATCTGGATTCAGGAGAGCTACAACAAAATTCCCACCATTCCCTGGTACACCACGACGGGCATTGGATACACGTGGAGTTGGTGACGGGCAGCTTGCTCCGCCTTGGGCTGCCGGGCAACGGCGTGGACTCGCCACTGCCTGGCTCTCTCGGTCCTTGCCTTACACATACTCTTCGGGGATGAAGTTCTGCTCCTGTATCGGTGGGCGGATGTATCTCGATTTCGTAATCGGCGGGAGCTTCAAGGGCTCGGGCGTCAGGTCCTTGTAGGGAATGACGGTGAGCAGGTGACGGATGACGTTGAGGCGTGCCTTCTTTTTGTTCTCCGCGTTGACCACGTACCAGGGGACCTGCTTGGTGTCGGTGACGGCGAACATTTCGTCTTTGGCGCGCGAGTAGTCGGCCCAGTGCTTGCGCGATTCCAGATCCATGGGGCTGAGCTTCCAGCGTTTGGTGGGCTTGTCCATGCGGTCCTGGAAGCGGCGCTCCTGCTCCTCGTCACTCACGCTGAACCAATATTTGATGAGAATGATGCCGGAACGGACGAGCATGCGTTCGAACTCCGGGCAGCTTTGCATGAATTCAATATATTCGCGCTCGGTGCAAAAGCCCATCACGTGTTCCACGCCGGCGCGGTTATACCAACTGCGATCGAAGAGGACCATTTCACCGGCGGCGGGAAGATGCGGCACGTAGCGCTGGAAGTACCATTGCGCCTTCTCGCGTTCCGTGGGAGTGCCGAGTGCCACGATGCGGCAGGCGCGCGGATTGAGCGATTCGGCGATGCGCTTGATGGCTCCGCCCTTGCCGGCGGCATCGCGGCCTTCAAAGAGGACCACCACGCGGAGACCTTCGTGACGAATCCACTCCTGCAGCTTGACCAGTTCGATCTGCAGGCGGCTGAGCTCGCGCTCGTATTTGCAGTTCTTGCCCAGTCGCAGAGGAACCGCGCCGAGAACGCCGTTCCCGGAGTGATGGCCGTTGCCGTCGGCGTGTTTCCAGTGATTCTTCGTCTTCTTCGCCATGGGCGAACTCCTGATTTTGTCTGCGGCCGCGCATAGGTTCGGCTCTGGACGCACAGTCAATCTGTCTATCGGCAGCAAGTGCGGCAGCGTTAACTTGCCGTCGAAGGCGCGGCGATGGTATTTGAATGTGCAACACTTTTTTCGAATCCGGGTTCAAGAGGAGAAGCACCGGCCCACATCGGCGGCGCAGCATTCCATTTAGACTCCCGAGGTTTTCCAATGACGAAGCTCAAGACGTTCGCAGTGATGGCTGCCTTGTTTCTGCCACTGGCCGTGGCCGGGTGCTCGCATCCGCAACCCGTGGTCTACGCGCCTCCGCCGCCGGGGCTGAGTACGGCCGCGCAGCAGGGCTATAACGACGGCGCTCTCGCCGCCCGTAACGATATCCACAAGGGCCTTGCACCTGACGTGCAGCGGCATCCCAGGTTCCGCAATCCTCCGGTGCCTCCGCCGGCATTTGAGGAGTACCGGCACGGTTTTCGCGACGGCTATCAGCAGACGTTCCGCGGCGGCCCGGGGCCCGGCTACTGAGAAATGACGCGCGGGGGTTCATGAGAAGATTGAGCTTTCCTCGATCCTGAAAGCTACTATTGACGGGAAGCTCATGTCGAAATCCACGAACCTGCGCTACGTCATTTTTCTGGCGTGCACGGCCGCACTGGGGGGCCTGCTCTTCGGGTTCGATGTCGCCATCATTACCGGAGCAGGCCCATTCCTCACGCGGCACTTCGCGCTCAGCGACATCAGTTTGGGTTGGGCATTCAGCTCGCTCCTCTTCGGCTGTGTGCTCGGCTCCTTTGCCGCGGGCCGGCTCACCGATCGCCTCGGCCGCAAGCGCATGCTGGTGTGGGTTGCGGTACTGTTCGCGTTCACATCGGTGGCAACAGCCGCAGCGCCGAGCTTTACGCTCTTCATCTGCGCGCGATTTCTCGGCGGCATTGCGGTCGGCGGCGTTTCCCTGCTCTCGCCTATGTACGTGTCGGAGGTTTCGCCGCCTTCGATTCGCGGGCGCATGGGCACGCTCTATCAGATGTCGATTATCACCGGCATTCTGATCTCCTATTGCATCAATTATTTGCTGCGTAACACCGGCGACGCCAACTGGCGCTGGATGTTTTTGACCGGAGTCGCACCGTCGCTGCTCTTTTTGGTGATGATTGCGATGGCGCCGGAGACCCCGCGCTTCCTGGTGCGCGTGGGGAAGACGCGCGAGGCCTTCGAACTGCTGGAACGGATTGAGAACGACGAAACCGCGCGCAAAGAGATCGCCGCGATTACGGAAGCCATGAAAGAAACGCGCCCGGCGATGCAGAATCTGATGCGCCCCGGCGTGCGCCGCGCTTTGATAGCAAGCGCGTGCCTCGCCATTCTGATTCACGTCTCCGGGATCAATACGATCATCGATTACGCGCCCAAAATCTTTCTTTCCGCGGGATTCAAAGTCGACGGCGCCCTCATCTCCACATTTTTCGTCGGCGTCAACAACGTCCTCTTCACTCTCGTCGCCTTCTGGGTCATCGACCGCTACGGACGCAAGCCGCTTTACATCGTCGGCTCTCTCGGTATGGCCATCGCGCTCGCCGGACTCCTTATCGCCGTCGTCGCCGGCCATTTCCAGGGCCTCCTCGTTCTCGCACTCGTCCTGCTTTATCTCGCCTTTTTCGCCTCCTGCGTAGGGCCAGTCTTCTGGACCCTCGTTCCCGAAATCTTTCCCAGCGACGTCCGCGGCGCTGCCATGACCGTCCCGGTCCTTCTCCAGTGGGTCGCCAATGCCGTCGTCGTGCTCTACTTCCCTATTGCATTCGACAGCATCGGCAAAGCAGTCACCTTCGGATTTCTGGCGCTAATGGCACTGACGCAAGCGCTGTTCGTATGGCGCTTCGTGCCGGAAACGAAGAACAAGCCGCTCGAAGAGATCGAGCAGCATTGGGTTCCGCGCAAAGCGAATCCCGCGCGGTCGTCCTCTTGATTCAGTCAACAGCTTCGTTACCTTACTCATATTGATGATGTTGATGCCGTGTTGAACGTGGTACGGTAACCAGCCGCACCAGCCCGCATGCGTGTTTGACACGCCGATAATCGGTGATGTGAACGGTGGAAATCAACTTACGCTTTTAAAGGATTACGGCGACTATCTCCGTGTGGAGAAAGGACTTCGCCCTCTCACTTGCGAAGCTTATCTGAGCGATCTGCGCATCTTTGCCGAGTTCCTTGAGGGCCGCAACGCCCTGCTGATGACGGCGAGCGAGGCCGATGTGGCAGGATTGCTCGAACACTTGCGCAGCCACGGCATCGATGGACGCTCAACGGCGCGCAAGCTCAGTTGCCTGCGTGGATTCTACAAATGGCTGCTGCTCGACCGGCGCATTCATCACGATCCCACCGTCAACATTGAGTCGCCCAGGGCGTGGAAGGTGCTGCCCAAGTCGCTGGCTGAGCCGGAGGTGGCCGAAATGCTGGAGCGGGCCGCGCTCTCGGCATCGCATCCGCAGGCCAAGGGCACCGCATTGCGCGACCGCGCCATTCTGGAGCTGCTCTATGCAGGCGGGTTGCGAGTTTCAGAAGTAGTATCGCTGAACGTCAGCGATGTGGCGCTCGATGCCGGGCGCGTGCAGGTGCGCGGCAAAGGCGACAAGGAGCGGATTGTGCCGCTGGGGCGGACGGCGCTTCAGGCTTTGGAGCAATATCTGCGCGAAGGGCGACCCCACCTGGAGCGGATCAGCTCGGCGCGCAAGAGCCGGGCGCGACTGAATATGCCGCGGCACGAGCGCGCGCGCATGTTTCTTTCGCTGCGTGGCATGCCGCTCACGCGCCAATGGATTTGGCGGCTGGTGAAGACGGCGAACCACTCCACAAGCCCGCACGGACTGCGCCACAGTTGCGCCACGCACATGGTGGAGCATGGCGCGGATTTGCGCAGCGTACAAATGATGCTGGGGCACGCCGACATTTCCACGACGCAGGTATACACGCATCTGGCGCTGGGCCGATTGAAGGCCGTGCATCGCAAGCATCATCCGCGCGGCGCGCGAAGACCGGCAGAGGTTGAGGCGGATGAGGGCGCGCGGCCCGGCCCGCGTCTCGTCCGGCGAAAAGTTTCGAGCCCTGCAATCTCGAACGAGGAAAAGCCATGACGGCCACGGCGGCGCCTCCGGTGGCCACGGCCGTCGGCGCGCTGGTGGACGCTTACCTAAAAGTGCTCGCCAACGAGCGCGGCGCTTCGGCGCATACTCTGCGTGCTTACGACCGCGAGCTGCATGGGTTTGCAGCATGGCTCGCCGAGCGCGCCGGTGCGCCGGAAGTCGCGCAGATCGAGCACACGCAGATTCGCGCCTACCTGGGAACACTGTATGAGCGCGGATTGTCAAAAGCCTCAGCGGCGCGGGCGCTAGCGGCCATCCGGAGCTGGTTCAAATGGCTGGCGCGTAACCACCACATCGAGCAGAATGCAGCATCGCTTGTGGCGACGCCGCGGCTGCCAAAGCATCTGCCGCGCGTGCCTTCCATTGAGCAGATGAACCGCGTAGTGGATTCGGTATGCGACGACGCGGCCAGCTGGCCTGCGCGCGACCGGGCGATTCTGGAGATGCTTTACGGGTGCGGCATCCGCAATGCTGAGCTGACGGGATTGAATCTGGACGACATTCACTGGGCCAATGAAGCGATCCTGGTCCGCGGCAAGGGGCAAAAACAGCGCTACGTTCCATTGGGCGATACGGCCGCCGCTGCGCTACGCGCGTATATAGCGGAACGGGCTGCGCGAGTGGCAGCGGCCAGCGAAGAGAAGCCGGTCCAAACTCCAGCGCTGTTTCTGAGACTGCAGTTGCAAGGCCTTGCCAGGGGCGGCCAGGGGCGATTGACTACGCGCAGTGTGGGCCGCATCGTGAAGCGCATCGCCATCCTGCGTGGACTCTCTTCCGACGTGCATCCGCACACCTTGCGCCATGCATTCGGTACGCATCTGCTGGAAGAGGGCGCTGATCTGCGGGCGATTCAGGAGCTGCTCGGCCACGAGCGGCTATCGACCACGCAGCGCTACACACAGCTGACTACGGCACAGTTGACCGCGGTCTACGACAAGACGCATCCGCGGGCGAAGTAACGCGACAGGCACCGCCTTACGACGAGTAGTCCGCGTTGATGTGGATGTATTCGTGCGTCAGGTCGGTGGTCCAGAAGACGCACGTGCCGGGGCCCTGGTGCAACTGGATGGAAATGGAGAATTCGCGCTGCGAGATGTAGGCGTGGGCCGCGGCTTCGTCGTACTCGGGCGCGCGGCCGCCGTCGCGGCAGATCGGCAGCTCACCAAAATCAATATCGAAGCGATTGGGATCGATCGCGGCGCCGGAGTAGCCGATGGCGGCAGCCAGGCGACCCCAGTTGGGATCGCAACCCGCCCATGCGGTCTTCACCAGCGGGCTAGTGGGCGATGGCCTTGGCGACGCGTAACGCGTCGGCATCGCTAGCCGCGCCGTCAATGCGCAACTCGACCACATGCGAAAGGCCCTCGCCATCGGCAACCACCTGCCGGGCGAGCGAGGTGCAGACTTCGGTAAGCGCCGACGCGAATGCTGGATCGTTGGCGCCGATGGAGACTCCGCTTGCGCCCGAGGCCAGCAGCAGAACCGTGTCGTTGGTGGAAGTGTCGCCGTCGACGGAGATGCGATTGAAGCTGACCTCAACCGCGGGGCGCAAATACGAATTCAATTCCGCGGGCTCGATCTGCGCATCGGTCAGACATATAGACCAGCATCGTCGCATGCGGCACCAACTGCGGATGGATCATGCCGGAGCCTTTGCCGAAGGCCGCAATGCGGACCTCGCGCACGGCGCCATCGGGGCCAGCGACTTCGAGCCGGGCGAAGGCGACCTTCTCCACGGTGTCTGTGGTAAGGATGGCGCGCGCGGCATCGTGGAAGTGGCCGGACTCGGCGCCGAGCGAAGCAGCAAGATCGGGCAGCACTGCGACCAGCTTTTCCGCGGGTAGCGGAACGCCGATGATTCCGGTCGAAGAAGGAAACACCTCTTCGGCGCGGCAGTTGAAGGTTTTTGCAGCGGCGGCGCAGGTGGCGCGCGCGGCATCGAGTCCAGCCTGGCCTGCGGCGCAGTTGGCATTGCCCGCGTTGATGGCGACCACGCGCACGCGGCCTCCGGTCGCGGTAAGGTGCTGCTTATCGACGATGAGGGGCGCGGCGATCACGCGGTTCGCAGTGAACGCGGCGGCGGCGCTGGCGGGAGCTTCGGCAACAATCAGGGCAAAGTCGGGGCGGCCGCTGGCCTTCAGGCCGGCCTTGCCGGCGGCAAAACGGAAGCCGCGGGGAATGATGTCTTGAGAGAGATCGCTCATGGTGTGGACCCATTTAATCTAGCAGGTAGGACCCGAAATGCAGAGCCTGAAGAGTGGGACCAGAAGAATGGGAGTTGACGAGCGCGTGTCGAAGAGCGAGATGATCAGCACGGAGTTTCTGGAGCTGCGCGATGTGAACGTGGCGCGCGGCGAGCGCGTGGTGCTGCACGACGTCAACCTGAGCATCCGCACCGGCGAGCATGTGGCTATTCTGGGGCCGAACGGCTGCGGCAAATCCACGCTCATCCTCGCCATGACCTGCCAGCTTTATCCCATCGTTCGTCCGGGGATGCAGGTGCGCATCTTCGGGCGCGAGCGTTGGGATCTGACCGAGTTGCGGCAACATTTCGGCGTGGTGAGCGCCGGACCCATGGGAAGCGAATTGCCGGGCGAGCGAACAGCAGTGACGCCGGGGCTCGACGCGGTGATTGCGGGCTTCTTTTCGGCTTCGACGCTGTGGCCGAATCTGCATGTGACCGAGGAGATGCGCGCGCGGGCCTGGGAGGCGCTGGAGCGGATGGAAGCTACGCACGCTGGCCGAGCAACTGGTGGGCACCATGTCCGCCGGTGAAAAGCGGCGCATCCTGATTGCGCGGGCGCTGGTGCACCGGCCGCGGCAACTGCTGCTCGATGAGCCCTCGAACGCGCTGGACCTGGCCGCGCAGCGCGAACTGCGCGAGACGCTGCGCGGTCTGGCGCGCGAGGGAACCGGCCTGGTGATGGTGACGCATCATCTGGGCGACATTCTGCCGGAGATCGAGCGCATCATTCTGATGCGCGACGGACGCATTGTTGCCGACGGGCCGCGTGAGGAACTGCTGACCGAGGCGCGGCTGAGCGAGCTCTTTCATACGCCGGTGCGCATCGGCCGCGACGCCGAGTGGCTGCACAGCTGGTAAGAGCAGGGGCCAGAGAAAACGCGGGAGGTTTGCATGGACGATACGCATTACGCGCCGCGATGGAAAACCCTGCTGGCATTCGGAATCATTTATTTTGTCTGGGGCGCAACGTTCTTTGCAATTCGCGTGGGCGTGCGCGAAGTTCCTCCCCTGCTTTTCGCTGCCATGCGATTCCTGGCTGCGGGACTGCTGGTTTATCTGTGGGCGTCGGCAAACAAAGAGCATCAGCCGACGATGCGCCAGTGGCTCTCGGCGTTCTTATTGGGATTTATCATCTTCGTTGTCGATTACGGGATCCTCTTCTGGGCGGAACAGCGCGTGCCCTCGGGCATCGCGGCGATGATTCTGGCAACGATTCCAGCGTTCATGGCGCTTTCTGAAATCTTGATCCTGCGAACCCGACGGCTTACCACGCGGCTTTCCGTCGCACTTCTTTCGGGCATAGCTGGCGTTGCGGTGCTGATGAGCCATTCCATTGATTTTGGAAAGCTGGGCAAACTAGGGGGAGCGCCTATTGATACGGCCGGAGCGGTAGGGCTGATCATCGGAGCCATCAGCTGGTCGATCGCATCGGCGCTGGCGCGCAAGCTGCCGCTACCGTCGTCAAAAGTAATGAGCTCTGGCGCGCAGATGCTTGCCGGCGGAGTGATGCTTCTCGCGATTTCTGCCGCGCTCGGCGAATGGCGCGGATTCGATCTGCGCGTCATATCGGGCGCAGCGTGGATCGCACTCGTTTATCTGGTTTTTGCCGGCTCCATCGTGGGATTCACGGCCTACGTTTGGCTACTGCATCACGAATCGCCGACCAAGGTGGGAACCTACGCGTACGTTAATCCTGTGGTGGCTGTGATCATCGGCTACTTTCTGGGGGGCGAGCCGCTGGGCGCGCGCACAGTACTGGGCGGCATATTTGTCCTGGCCAGCGTCGTCACGATTACAAGCATGCGCACCAAAACTCCCGCGGTGGCCGAAGACGCGGAATGAGAAGGCACTTGCAGGCGCCCGCCCCGCGCATAAGACGCAAATTCACGCTGAAATTCTGGCGGTTGTGCTAATATTCGGGCAATTGGCCAACCCCTTTGGCCGGGAGGCGGAGGTCACTTATGCCGCATATTTCCAGACGACATTTTTTGAAGGCCGGCGTAGCTGCCGGCGCGATTGCGGGCTTGCACGGCGCACCGCTTTTTGCCGAGCGCGCCTCGGCGACCGACTGGGTGACGCTGGGAAAATCGGGCGTCAAAGTCACACGCCTGGCGTTCGGTACGGGAACCTTCAGCGGTAGGCTGCAGCAGGAGCTTGGGCAGGATGGGTTCACGCGCCTGGTGCGCTACGCCTATGACCGCGGCATCCGCTTCTTCGAGACGGCGGAGTCGTATGGCGATTCGCAGCAGATGCTGGGCGTAGCGCTGAAGGGATTACCGCGCGACAGCTACAAATTGATGACCAAAGTGACGACGAGCGGCAATCCGGATCCCGTGAAGAAGCTCGACGAACTGCGCAGAAATAGCGACACCGAGTACTTCGACATCATGCTCCTGCACGTGCAGACCAGCTCGACCTGGCCTTCCGACAGCGAACGCTGGCAGGACGCAATTCTCGAGGCGCAGTCGCGGCAGACGATTGTAACCCACGGTGCATCGGTGCACGGCCTGCCGGCACTGCGGCAGGTTCCGGGCAACAAGTGGCTCGACGTAGCCATGATTCGCGTGAATCACAAGGGCGTGCACATGGACAACGACGGCGACAAGTGGAACGTGCCCGGCAACGTGGCTGAGGTGGTGACACATGTGCACGAAGCGCGTGCCGCCGGCCTGGGCGTCATCAGCATGAAGCTAGTCGGCGAGGGCGCGTTTACCCAGCGCAGCGATCGCCAGCAATCGATGCGCTTCGCCTTCGGCACTGCGGGCGTAGACTGCGTGACTGTGGGCTACAAGAATACGGCAGAGATCGACGAAGCTATCGACAACCTGAACCTGGCGCTCGCATAGCATTCATAACCTTGCTTGAGCCGCATGCGGGTGTCGCTCGGATGAAAACACATCGAGTCAACGGTTCGAATGATCGGTGAGCTAAGGCCTGAGCGGATGTTCGGATGCTCGCCCGAGCGCTTTAGCTATTTCATCGCGTCCTTCAGCAGGTCCCGGTTATTCGATACAAATTCGCTCACCCACTCTACCGCCGAATTTGATTCCGAGGTACTCATTCCGCCGTACTCTGAAACGAGCGACAAGATTAGGCCTTTGTGTGCGCGCGACCGGTCCGCTCCCTTGGGAATGATGATGAGCACAATGCGAGCCAGAGCGAGATCCCCGCTTTCCTTGGTCTCTTCGAGCGTCTCGAGCGTACCCGTCTTCGCGTAGAAGTTGTATTCCGGTCCCAATGATCGGGAAAGCGCGCGCTCGCCGCCATATTTGTCCGACAGGAAGGATGCGCCGGTTCCCGATTGGATCATTTCCTGCAAGCCTGCGCGAATGGGATCGGAAACCTCTCGCCCAAATGGATCGCGGGTTGGTACTGTCTGGGCCAACATGCCGATGTGCGGCACAATCGGCCTGCCGGACATCGCCGTGTAGATGCTGGAAGGAAGATCAAGATTTGACCAGGTGTTGGTTGAGCCACCGAGAAGTACGCTGATGAATGCTCGCGGCGACCCAAACTCTGGTAGATGCTGATCGGGGCTGGTGGCATCGAATGCAAAGTTCGTCGCGGCAGGGCTGATGGAACTCAGCTGGCCCCATCGCTCTTCAACACTTTCCGTGGCGAGCAAATTGTCGGCTTCGTTTCCTGACCAGAACGAGATGTCATAGGAACGGCGAACGCGATTGGTTTCGACAATGTTCACGGGGAAGTGCGCCAGCATGGCCTGCGCGAGCTGACTGTATTGCAACCCTTGCAGCTTTCCAGGAGTTTTGTGGCTGAAGCCATAGGCGCCGAGATCGGGAGCGCGGTACCAGGGCTCATTCGTAAATGTCTCCAACTTGGACGAGGTGTGAAACTCGGATCCGTCTTTGTTCCGTTCCACCGCGACAACATTTGGTCCAGAGTCAGGAGGCGCGAGCCCAAGAAAATTGAGGCGGATCTGGTAATTGTTGTTGGAGTCGGCAAGATAGTGGGTGAAATCGATCCAGTGGTCGCCGGTTGCCGTTCCGTTCCAGGATGCGCCGGGAACGTCGATACCAAAGAGTGTGTGATCCACCTTGATTCCGCGCACGCTGAAATGCACGAGGCGAGGATTCACTGCAAGCGATGCGGCTGCCCAGATGGGTTTGGTCGACGAGCCTGCTACGAGAAGATCGAAGTTCCTGTCGCCCAAATAGCGGTTCCTGATGGCGGCGGGCGCCTGGCTAGCGAGCCACTGGACAGGCGGATGCACATCGACCTCGCTCTTGCCATCGGCGCTCATTTCCGTTTCCCATTGGTCCGTCGTGGAACTGCGCGGCCATCCAGCCAGCGCAAGAACCTCTCCATCGAGATTCATGATGGAGATGGCCACACGCGGCGGAAGAAACAGCCGCCTTGCTTCCATGCGCTGCATTTGAAGTTTTCGCGGAGTTCTCGAGCCGCCATTCGAGGGCGTGGTGGCGCAGTCGACCTTTGCACACAGAGAAATCGCCGCGGCTAGCAAACGTTTTTGCAACTCACGACCGTGCTCGTCAACCGACGCCTGCGCAGCGGCCTGCAATTTGGGATCGAGTGTGACCCGGTCAAAGCCGAGTTGCTTGTCGCGCTCGGACTGAGAGAATCGCGCGAGCTGCTCGAGCCAGGTCAGGCGGGCGTTTGTGTCGTACGCGGCGCTCCACTCACCATCGACCCAGGCGGCTCCGACCAGGGCTCCGGCGCTGGAATGCGTCAGCGTGAATATCGGCTCTTGAGGAAGTTTGCAGACGCTTTGCCGGGGTCGGAAGCGCGCGCCGTTGTGCAATGTGACGGCTCCGCTGAAGTCTTTGAAATCGGCGCTGCCGGCGGGCTGGTACGCGAGCTTCAGGCCTGTCGAGCTTAGCGTGATGCCGCTGCCTGAGGCGTCAAAGTCGACCAGCACGGTTTGCGTGGGTTGGCGCTTATGCAGGAAGGGGATCTTCCATCCACTGTCGCTGGCACAATTAAGAACAATCTCCGACTTGCCGCTGGTTTGTTGCGCCGATGCACTGAACCAATCGACGTGGTTCTTCACGCCTTTCATCGGCGACAAGATTACCTTCGATCGTTGATGATTCGCCCCAGGAACAGTGGTGATGGTCACTTCGACGCCGGGCCCCTCGAGGAGCCAACTATCGCCAGATCCGTTGCGCCAGGCGATGGTCTTCAAGCCGTCTGGCGTAAGCCGGGTGTCGAGATCGATCACCGCATCGTACGCGGGATTCGCCTGAATCGAATAGGTTGGCGCTCCGGACTCAGGGAATTGATCCGCGTCCGCGATCGGAAAGCGCTCCTCAACGCGAAAGAGCGGAGGCATTGTCGCGGCTTGCGCGGGGCTTGCGTCCCTCTTCCACTTGTCCATCAGCTTCATGTATTCGTCGACGGTGGTGAGCGAGGTAACATCGGCGACGAATTCTTCTGCGTCACCTGGACTCTTGAGGCTATTGCCTCCCGGAGACACGATCTTCAACGAATTCGGGAGCCCATTGAAGCGCTCAATCTCCTGCTGAAGCTGTGAATCGCGGTTCCCGTTCTCTTGGTCGAAGGAGGTGAATTCGATGCGATCCGTGGCGGATTCGAACTTGAGTTGGTTGCGGATCTGCTCGAGCTGGCTGCGCACTTCCGCGTCGCGGTCGTAAGTGGACGGTACCGCGCCAAGGGCAACCTCGCCTCCCGGTCTCGGGTTCAGCAGCGTCTTGTCGGCCATTTGGCCCTGGATGAGGATGAGGATGGGCGAAATGCAGACAATGAAGACTGCGGTTGCCACGGCCCTGGCCGTCCAATGCCAGCTCCTGGCCGCCGCTTCATCCTGAGGGTCGCGGTCCGCAACCATAATAAGAACCGCACAGGAGAAGAGAACCGACCATCGCAGGACATCGGAAAGCGAGGAGACGGAAAGCAACGGCAGATTCCGGCCCGTGAACGGAATGATCTGCATGCTGTTCATCAAAACCTGCGCGAAAGTTTCAAGGAAAAATGCGCCGGCGATGATATAGAGCAACTCAGTGAGCCAGGACGCGCGCGACGCGCGGCAGTGGCGCCACCTGACAAGGCCAAGCGGAAGGGCCGCAAGCAGCAGAATGAACACGCCGCCCCACGCACCGTTTTCGCTGGCAATGTAAAACGCGTAAGTGCTGTCGGCTTGAACAGTGTTGAGCGCGATTCCCGCCTTCTGCGGGCTGGAATTACCGAAGCCGACGCCGGTATACGCGCCAATGCGAATCATGCGCAGATTTGCCCAGCGGTGCTCATCGCCGAATGCAAACTGCTGGGCAAGCGAGTCCCCGTTTTTTCCGTAGGCTTGCTGTGCCAGCCATTGGTCCTGCGCCCATTTTGAAGTGTGTTCGGCAAGCGTGATGCGCGTATATACGCGGGGCCAGTGTTTCGCCCAGCCCGGAAAGAACGCGAGGAGAACGCCGGCAACGAAGAGAACGATGAAGGCTCCCGACCACCACTTCGCAAGCGGGCGATGATCTCCTAAAAGGACGACAAACAGAAAGGGAAGAAAAAGCGCCAGCCCGCCAACCATGCCGCCGGGATCGTCAAAGCCGATTGCAGGCAGTACGCAACAAGGCAAAAGAATGAGAAAAATCCCGATCAGAGACTTTTTCCTGAGGCGCACCCTGCCGACGCTATGCAACTGCGCCTTGCCTGGGACGAGGAGCACAGCCAGGCCAAACAATTGACAGAGCGGCGCGAATGCTTCCTTGCCGGGACCGTTGAGCGCTGGAAAATAGCGCGTGATCAAGGCGGCAAGAAAGACGAGGAGAATGACAAAACTTACAATCGCAATCTCACGCCGCTGCCATTGCCTGGCCCACAGTTCGGTCAATGCTTCTTCAAGATTGACAAAGCGATCCTCGAGCGACTGTCTTGTGGTTCTTCTGGCCTTGCGCCAAAGCCATACGCAGCTGACGAACCAGAGAAGCAGGAATATGCTGTAGGGTTTCTCGGCGCTGAAAGCCGTCCCGAATGAAGAAAAGAAGCCAACGCCAGTTTGCGACCAGTGAAGAAGGGGCCACATACGCCAAACCAGCACCGGAATGGCAACGAACACGAAAAGGTTGATAGCCGGTAGCAAGCGGCGCCATCCTTGATCTTCAGCCTCCTGCCTCCTGACGGCGCTGAGGAACGCCATCACAAGGATGAAGGCGGGAAGAAACGCCAGGGCTTCGAGCGAGAGAGTGACACCATTGATGGCGAGGGCATCGACAGTGCCGGGATTCGCGGCGTAACGAAACGCCAGTGCCACGCGCGCGCAGAGAACGGTCCAGGCAGCGAGCGAAATACCGAGCAGCGTGATCAGCGTGCGAGGCTCGACCGTGTCGTCATAGAGAAGAGCCGTTGGCGCCAGACAGCAAATGTATCCGAGCCAAATGACGAGCAGCGGAAGAAATAGCGGCAAGCAGGCTCCCGCGGCTCCGAAATGCCAACTGGCGGGAACATCTTGAAATGTGTCGAGGTAGAAGTGGTATGGTTCGATGGCCGCATCAAAGGTCGACGTCGCTCCGGGGATTTGCGCAACATCCACAACCGGCTGGCCTGAATTGTTCTGAAATTGCCCGTTGACTAGAAACGCCTCAGTCTGAGGCGCGGGTAGAGCGCCGATGGGCAGCAAGAACGCTTTGTGGCCGGGCGCAGGCATGGCTTCAATTTCAAGCTTGGTCGGGACAGGCGCAGGTGCGTCTTCCGGCGGCAGCGGGCTGGACTGGCGAAACGGCGGCAAAAAGACCAGCCGCGGAGTTCCATTGACCGACTCAAGCCGGACATTGAGCTTCACTCGGGGCCAGCGGATCGTGATGACCGATCCCACGGGAAGTTGCGAGGACTGCGGCTGAATTGCGGAGCCGGGCTGGCTCGCGATTACGTAATACGCGTGATCGCTGTCTGTCAAAAGCAATTGAATCTGCGCGGCCCACCTGCTGAGCGGCCCAGCATCCGGGTCCGATTGCGCGCGCATCCGCCGGATGGTCCGGTCCAATTCCGCAGCGAGACCCACAACTGAGGTTTCAGACGCTATCACTTCGCCTTCATCTTTTTGGAGCAAGCTCTTGCGATCGCGATAGACATCGACCTGCCATTTTCTTACGATCCAGCCATGTTTTCTGACCGACAAGGTATAGGAGTCTCCGTCATGATCGGTGACGTCGCGATCCTGATCGAGGCTGGTACCGTAGAGGACGTCGTCCTTGTTATCGAGAACAAATCCGCCGCCGCCGTAACTTTGCAAAGCAATTTGACCGTCTGGGCCGGAGGTGAAGTTGACGGTGGGTGAAAAGTGACTGCCGGGCCAACCCGGGACCGCGCCGGCAAAGGGCGAGCCTAGCGTAAGAGAATTACCACCGACAGGCGCAATGCCGACCCAGGCGATTTGTGTGTGGTCTTTCCATCGCCCTGGACTGTCGACCATGCGCAGCAGAAGCAGCGCAGACGCCGCCGAAAGCACAGCAACAAGCAGGCAAACGAATGCCATCCGGATTCGGTCGGAGTTCTGGAAGAGCAGCCATGCCAATGCAACAAAGACGACTGCGGGAAGCGTGAGAAAGAGAAGGTTCATCCTCCGAACCAACCTCTCCTTTGAATCAGCCCCGCTCGATCAAGAACGAATAAGATGGAGCCGCGCACGCGATTCAATTGAATGGAAATGGTGGGGTCGAGTTGAGCGATCTCCTCTGCACCAGACCCGAGATAGAGGAGCAGCAGCCAATCGAAGCTGCCGTCGACGCTGAAATTGCGCGCGCCTGACTTGGAGATCTTCTCGATCAGTTCCCCGCACCGGCGCTGCGCATAGGGGTCACCGTTTGCGAGAAGGTTCGTGACGACGTTCTTGAGACGCACCCAGGTTTTTCGAGAAAGAGTCACGGTGTAGGTGGGCGGGAACAAGCCGCGCACCAGCAGCGCGAGACCACAGACGGCGATGACTGTGCCAGCCAACTCCAGCGGCAGGCGATGCTCCTCCGCGCCGAGAGCACCAAGCAAAGGAATCGGCACATTTTGAAACCGCGACCAGAATGCAGCTGCACCTAAAATTAACGCCGGGACTCCGATAAGAACGGCGGTGAGATCAATTGGCGGCGACCCATAAGGCTCCGCCTTTGTCGACTTGCCATGGCGGACCCTATCGAGCAAAAGAAGATCGGCCAGGTCATGGTATTGTTCGGGGTCGATATCATCTGCGGAATCAGGCGCAATCATGCGATCGGAATTCTCGATCGCCTTCACGACTCGATCGATCGCGTCGCGTATTTTGCTTGCCTCCGTGAGTAGTTCAGATGAGGCCATCTCATTCACTTCGGACTTCGATGCATTGACGGCCCCTTTCTTCTGGGCCGGCTGCAGAGCTTCGTAGTATCGATGGAATTGAGGGTCCGATGCCAGATCACTGAGTGTAGCCGCGAACCGCTTCTGCAATTCGAGCAGTTTGGCGATCTGAACAAACTCCTGAACAGAAATGCCCAATTTCTTGCTCTTGGTGAAGAGCTGCAACAGGTCCATGCATTCCAGCGCCAGGATGGCCCGCTCTTCCTTCGGGACCTCCTTGGAGGCAAAAGATTTTCCATTGTGCAGGGCTTGTGAGAGAGACCATAAATTCTCCCAGCCCTGAGGACTCTCATACGCGATCGCAAGCTTCGTCTCCACGGCGAGCTCGTTCCGAAGACTGGATGAAGCAAGCCGCTTGAGCCACGCGCGCGCAGCCGTTCCCATTTCGCGTGGTTCTTCCCTGAGCAGGAGTGCCAGATCTTTCAAGGACGCGTCGAGATTGCCTTTGAATTTCTCCAACTCTGCATTCACTTCTTCGACGGGAAGAAAGAACAGGCCGTCGTAAAGCCAGGTGCGGACGGGGTAACCTGGGCCCTTACGAAGGCGCGAGGCAGCTTCTTGTTTGAGGATCTGATTGAGCTTGGGATCTTCATTGCTCTTCCACGGCGCGAGCCAGGGTTGCCGCTGCGCGAATTCCTTGAGGAATTCGTTCTCTGCGTCTCCCGTCTCTGTATCGCGCAGGAACCGCCTCCATCTCTCCAAATCCGCTCGCGTGAGGTCGCCTTTCTTCGCGATCATTTGGCGTTTGCATCGCGCCAGGCAGATGTCGGGTGGAAGTTCGAGGTATTCAGGAACGAGCGGAGGAACCGACTCGGCGTCGAGCTGCCTGCTGAGTGCATCGGCATCGAGATAAGGAACCATGGCTCGCGGAATGCGCGTGGGACCGATCTGACGTCGCGACGAAAGAATGGCGCGCGTTTGATTGGGACCTATCCTCGTTTGGTGAGCAGCTTTATCCATCGCATTCTGAAAGGCCGCGGCAAAAATCTCCGCGGCGAACATGCCGTCTTCCGGCAGCCTTTCGTGGAATGCTGAGTCATCACCGGCCGTTGCCTGGCGCCACAGGCTGGCGCGATCAAAGAATTGTTGCGCGTCGGGCCAGTAGATTGCCGGCTGATTGACCAGTTCGCGGGCTGTCTCCGCGGTCGAAGGGGACTCGCTCAACTGCCCCAGCAGCGATTGCAGTTGATCGCCGTCGCGGATGACAGCAGACGGATCGATCTTTTCTCCAAATGGCTCATCGTCGAGCAAAGCGCCTGCGCCGAATCCGGCTGCCTGCGTATACGAGCCGCCCACCATCCACCCCCGGCCGGTTTGGAGCCAGGTCGGCAGACGGAAGCTCAGGCTTGCCAGCTCGGCCATCGTTGGTCGCTGCTCGATACCGAGCGCACGAGGCGGGGCCACTACGGGAACCTGGGAATTCAAAGACCCCGCGAGAAAGCTCGCCCACTTTTTTTCAAAGACCGCGAGCCTGGTTGTTTCGCGGGCAAAGCGATCCAGCTCGCGTTTGGCGAGAATCTCCTCAACCACGGAGTGCAGCAGTGCCGTGCTGAGTTGCTCCGGAGTCATGAAGGTCGTGCGCCTGGAGCTTTGCGCACCAAACATGCACTCCAGAAGACCGGCGGCATTCCAGCCCGCTCGACTCCAAAGCGAATCGGCGCCTTCCCAGGGCCCGAGATCGAGCAGGACCGTATACGGGTAGCCGCCACGATATTGAGGATTGATGCGCTCGCGATAGAGGAGGGCCGGACTTCCTCCGGGAAATATCAGGCCATAGCTCGGGCTTCCCGAGGGAATTCCGTAAAGATCCCCAAGATACTCGCTGGAAATGCCGGGCCATTCTCCAATCAAGGTGCGAATAGAATATTCATTCCCGCCATAAGCCAGGATCTTCATTCGATCTCCCTCTGTTTGAGAGGCGCAACCGCACCATTACTCGAGTTCCAAGGTGAATTTCACAAGTTCCAGCACTCCACAACTGATCGCTGGCTGGTTGTCCGTGGCTGGAGGGGCTGCACTCACGATCGGTCGGGCTGCGCCAACCGCGAGTGCCGAGCCTGGGCTGGCTTCTGAATCATTCGAAACCGGGCCAGCGTCTGGGGAAGCGGCGGTGTCTGGTTTTGGGTTCGTCGGCGTCCCCGGCGGGAGGTCGCTCCACTGAACCGGCGCAAGCCCGGTGGTCCAAACGAAGAACGCGCCCTTGATGTTTTCTCCACTCAATCGTTCGCGAATCATTTTTTGACTATGGTCGGATGGATCGTAGAAGCTCTTCAACTTTTCCAGGTTCACGCGTGCAAGCTCTTGAATCTCCGCGCTCGTTGGCGCCGACGGCAATTCCACTTGAGCTTTGATCTCGGCGAGGTCGTTCAAGGCACGCTGTTGATTGATGCCGGACGGGCTACGCTGGCCGTTGCCATGCCGGCCATTTCTCGAGCCGGCGGCTTCCGTCGTGATCGATTTGGCCTGTTCGGCGTCAGGATGCGCCGATTCCGCGATTTCCTGGTTCGCAGCGAATTCCGCTTGATCGAGTTTCGAAAGATCAACGAGGTCGACTTTGGTGACCACGATAATCTTGGGAGTCTCGTCACCTTCGATCTGCCGCAGACTGGCGCTCAACCTCGCATTAAATTGCGATTTCTTTGCCGCTCCTTTCCGGTTCTGCGGCTGAATGAACTCCTCGAAAACGGGAATGCAGGAGATATCGATCATGACGTAAATGCAGTCGGAATTCGCGGCTTGCTCTGAAACAATTTCACCCGCCCCTTCCTGAAAGTGTTCTCCAGCAAGGTCGTATAACACCAACGCGCGTCGCTCCCGATTGACGATTTTGCTATAAAAGCCGGCGCGCATCAAAGCTTCGGCAGGACCGGTATTGTGCATATCCAAAGGTTGCCAGTCTCGCAGAGACTGGATGGCCTGAAGGGCATTGGCAAAAAACCTGAACGGCTGGCGCTGCTCCTCCGGCACGTTCATGTCCGTGGCAATGTACGGAGAGGCGTAGACGAAGTTCTCGACCTGAAGGTTGGTGGGAAGGCTGTCAGGATTGACCACAATGGACGACAAAACGCTCTTCCCGACGTCAGCGGGGCCTCTCATCTGTACCCGCTTTCCCTTTCCGCTCGAAAGCAGCCGCAGAAGTTCGGACGGAAACCACATGGCTTTGACGCCCACGACCTTCTCAGCGGCGCCATGAATGATGGGCAGCGTCCAATGCTTTACATCCCGGGGGGCACTCCTTCCGCCCGGCGCACTGGGATCGACCCAACGCAAGGTGAAGGTTTCGTCAAGCGACTGGACGCGATTCTTGGCGCCATCGTTCAGGTTCAGGATGAGCGGATTCAATCGCCGGCAGTTTTCGTGAGCCAGAAAGGGCCGCTGCGCAAGGGTGCGGTTGGCTTTGCAGCCGATCTTTTTGCAGCGCGCGAACAGCTCGCGCGTCGAAGTGCCCTTGACGATCTCCCAGTTTTTGCAGACCGGGCAATACCGGATAAACCTGGTATCGGCAGTGATGGATTCAAAGCAGAGCGGACAGATTCTAGGGTCGGCCTGTTGCGGCGACTTGGTGACAACCCACGCGAAGGACCTTTTGAGAAACTCGAGCAGCTTGCCTAGCAAATCCATTGCATTGCCCCTCTTGGCCGGGGTTGTCGGGGAGATTCAGTATAGAGTTACCGAAAAGCGGGTACAAGTCCGTTCCAGCGAAGAAAAAATTGGGCCCGGGCGCGTGGAATTCACGATTTCCGTGTCTGTCTTCTCAGGGGACAATTCTTCATGCTTCGTCTAATGGACGAGCGGATGAGGTAAAAAGTGCCACCGGGTGCAGGGATTTCGTGAGGCGAACCCCTTGACCGGCTGTCAGGAACCGTTGCAGGATGTCGGCATCTTATGGCTACGCGCAAACTGACGTGCCACCATGACAATGCTCAATTCACAGAGCAAGAGGCGGCGCGCCTGTGCGTAGGTTGCAAGGAGCCGTATCGTCCGCAGGCTTGCCAAATCCAGCGATGCTCAAGCTGCGGCCAAGAAGACGAGTGTGGAAAGCTTTCTTGCGAATGTGCAAACGGCCGGCTCGAAGACTCCGGCTACCGTTGCCCAAGCTGTGGGCACGAAGGCAGAGCAGAGATGCTCGATGGTCCGCTCGCGTGTCCTTACTGCTTGAACGCATTGAAGAGACCTGAAGCCTCTCTTCCCAGGTCAGCCCATCGATTCCGGCGCGTAGGCCAAATTGCCGCTCTTTGTTTGTGCGCCGTCGGCACAATAGCGGCCGCTTACGCATTGGCGCCACAGGTTGTCCTGCGCTGGCATGACCTGTCGAGGATTCTCCTGCCAAAGCGTGCGATCGCGAAAAATGTTGAGCCCGGCGCAGAGAGCCCGCCACCCATTAAAGTTTCGTTGCCTCTCGAACCGTCGCAACCGAAGCCCGATCCTCGGGTCCCAGACCTTCAAAGTCAGCCGCTTGGGACGGCGCAAATGCAGCCGATCGAACAGCAAGACCCGACAGGGCCGCCAGTGCAAATCCCCGCGCCGGGCAATCCATCAGGGGGCGCCAGAATTGAGCCGCCTCCGGGGGTCAAACCCGCTGTCAAAGTCGAGGCTCCGGCCATTGTCTCGTTTACAAGCTCGGCGCCATCCATCGAACGCGGCGCGACAGCGACTCTCCGCTGGGAAGTGTCGGGAGATAGTCCAACTGTCACCATCCTTCCCGGCTTGGGAGTGGTTCCCGCGACCGGATCCTGGCAGGTGAAACCGGAGGTCTCGCAACAATTCACGTTAACCGCGACGAACGGCGGCGGATCGATGCCTCTGACAAGGAGCGTTACGATTGTCGTCAATCTGCCGAAGCCTCCGACGATCGTCAGCTTTACAGCCGACATGAATCAGTTGCGGCTTGGCCAAACCACTGCACTTCGCTGGACGATTCTTGGAGCTTCGGAGGTTCGCATTGACCCCGGTATAGGAGTGGTTGGCACAACCGGAACTGCAGTGGTTCGTCCGCTGAGCGGCACGGCGTATACTCTGACGGCCATGGGACCCGGCGGCACTTCGACTGGCACGTTGCCCGTCAACGTCGACGTTCCCCCTTCGACGCCGGCTCGATACGCGAATAACTCCTCGCCGGCGAATCCCACAGGGTCTAACCGGATGCCGTCCTCCGGCAGCAGACCTGTTTCCAGCGACAGAAACGATCCGCAGGCGCTTGAGCTTCTTCGCGCCGTGCAGAGCGCGATGGGCGGCAAAAGCAATTTGAAGTCGATCCACGATTGGCAACGCACGGACAGGGTATATTGGGAGGTCAACGGCGGATGGTCGATAGAGACCACCACCTTTGCCGCTCCATCCGGCATTCGTGTCGAGTCGCAAGGTGTAAACACGACGGTGAGCTTTAGCAATGGTGCGACCGGTTGGACATGGTCTTCCACGCGGCCTATGCGGAGCGAGCTACCGTCGCCAACAGCAGCAGGCATGCCGTTTCGCTCCCTACCATCTCTTCTACTCAGCGACGATGATCCTCAACGGACGGTGGCCCTTTCCGGTCCGTCGACGCTCCTGATTGCCGACAACCGTGGTGACCGAGTGTTCCTCAAGGTTGATCCGGCGACGCATTTGCCGCAAGCCATTGCATGGGCCAATTCCGACGGAGCGGAAGTAGAGGAAACCTATTCGAATTGGCGTCAGGGCGCTGGGCTCATGTGGTGGTGCCACATGACCCGTTCAAGAAATCATCAAGAATACTTACGTGCCGATGTCACCAATTTGCGTGTCAACCAGGGATGGAGTACACAGAGGATCGCGTTCGTTGGACCATAACGTCGCGGCCTCGGTCCCTGCATTTCAGGCTGATGTGGCATTTCGTGAAATAGGAATTTCACCTGTAAGCGTTCCGTGCTCCCTTCACGCAAAGATTTAGCTGGGAAGCGCGCTAAACCCTAATACTGGCATCCTCGGGCGTGAGTCATCCGTTCTGGGTTCTCGATACAAATTCGGTCCATTTGAAGGTGAAAGAGCGTCCTCAAATCCGTCAGTTTTGTGTCGTCAAACCCGCACCACATCGTGAAGCAATTGGCTGCTTGTCCGGGCGTGGCGGACAGCGACATAAGTGAACTCTCACCAATCGCCGGTGCCGATCCGCTCGCCTGACGCGTTCTCAATCATCTGCGCGGAATTACAAACGAGATCACGGCAGCGCACGCACCTTTTGTAGCGGGGATGTTTTTCGATTGGTTCATCAGGGCTAATAACTCGCAAAGGCAGCTCGCCGAGTTGAAAAATGGAACACGCACAAATTGTTGGTTCAATGGTGGGCCCGGAGGGATTTGAACCCCCAACCAAGGGATTATGAGTCCCCTGCTCTAACCGTTGAGCTACAGGCCCCACTTTTCAAATAGGCGAATTACAAACTTCTTTCTGCGCCCCGTTGTACCAATGTCTTCATTGTAAGCGGGGAAGTCTGCAGGCACGAATGCTTTAATGATTGAAGTTGGCACCGTGAATCAGCATAGTTTCGATGTCCTCATCCTCGGAGCAGGCGCGGCAGGCCTGATGGCTGCGATCGAAGCCGCCCGTCGCGGGCGCCGTGTCGCGGTGCTGGAGCGCGCGGGGCGGCCGGGCAAAAAGATCCTGATCTCGGGAGGCGGCCGCGCAAACTTTACCAACCTCCACACCCGGCCCGACAATTTCCTTTCGGCCAATCCTCACTTCGCGAAATCGGCGCTTGCACGTTACACGCCCGCGGATTTTATCCGGCTCGTTGAGCGGCACGGCATCGCGTATCACGAAAAGACACTGGGGCAGCTCTTCTGTGATGGGTCTGCGCAACAGATTGTTGACCTGCTGATGAGCGAATGCGCGGATGCCGGTGTGCGTGTGCTTCTGTCGATGGCGGTCAGCGAGGTGCGCCGCGATGATTCTTCCGGCGCGTTCGCGATCGATGCGGGCAAGGACACTTACACAGCGCCTGCGCTCATCGTGGCCACCGGTGGCCTATCGATTCCGAAAATTGGCGCCACGGGATTCGGGTACGACATTGCCCGCCAGTTTGGCATCCCTATCGAAGCCTGCCGTCCGGCGCTGGTTCCGCTCACGCTCTCGGACACGGAGCATGCGCATTTCGCCGATTTGACCGGAGTTTCCGCGCCGGTGCTTGTGAGCTGCGGCAAGCGCAGCTTTAGAGAAAAGATGCTCTTCACGCATCGGGGCCTGAGCGGACCGGCTATTCTGCAAATCTCGTCCTACTGGAAACAGTCCGAGGCGATCCGCATCGACTGGTCGCCAGAGCGACCCTTGCTCGCGCCCTTGCGGGTGCCCGATGCGCGGCGCGATCTGGCTACGGCGAAAGCGGCACTGCGCGCGCAACTGCCGGCGCGACTGGCGGATCGCCTGCTCGAGGCCGCATCGCCGCAGAGCTGGACCAACCACGCACTCGGTGAGTTGGAGCATCGCTTGCATGCCTGGACGATCGCCCCAAGCGGCACGGAAGGTTATGACAAGGCGGAAGTGACCGCGGGTGGAGTGAGCACGAGCGCGCTTTCAGCGCAAACCATGGAATGCATCAGTGTGCGTGGGCTCTACTTTGTTGGAGAAGTAGTGGACGTCACCGGCCAACTGGGCGGATTCAACTTCCAGTGGGCCTGGGCGTCGGGCGCGGCAGCGGGGCGCGCGGTCTAGCGGCTATCAACCTGCGTCCACGCCTGAAGCCATCTCAATTTCCTCAAGCGTCTTGCCGCGCGTTTCCGTGACACATGAGGACACGAAGATGAAGCCGAGAAAACAGACCCCTGCATAAACGAGAAACGCGCCTGAAGTAGTGAAGGCGCGATTGATGAAGGGAAATGTGTAGGTGAGCACGAAGGATGCGGTCCACAATGCGGCGACGGCCGAGGAGACGCCAAGGCTACGCAGGCGATTGGGGTAGATCTCGGAGATGAGCACCCACGTGACCGGCGCCAGCGTCATGGAATAACAAGCAATGGCGGCGAGTGTGAGCACCAGTACAGCGCTGCCGCGCCAGCCTGCGTGATAGGCGTAACTCGCGCCAAGGTGGCAGAGGCCGACTCCGGCGCAGCCCAGCAGCATCAGCTTTCGGCGGCCCAGGCGATCGACAAAGGTCATGGCAACCAATGTGAAAATCAGATTGATGGCGCCAGTGATGACGATGTTAAACATGATGCCGCTGACGCCGAAGCCAGCGCCACGATAAATCTCCTCGGCGTAGTTGAAGAGGATGTTGATCCCGCTCCACTGTTGCAATGCGGCCAGCGCCATGCCGATCCAGACGAGGTTGCGCGTGCCTTTGCCGAAGAGATCCCTCCAGCGGACCCGTGATGCGGCCGAGGTGCGAAGCGTCTCCTCGATGGCCGTCAGTTCCCGTGCCGCGTAGTCATCGCCGCCGATGCGCGCCAGCACGCGCCGGGCTTCATCCGTGCGATTCACACCAGCGAGCCAGCGCGGGCTCTCAGGAATGAGGAGCGCGAACAGAAAGAACAGAATCGCCGGAACCGCGACCGCCGTAAACATCCAACGCCAGCCGAATTGTGCGTTCCAGGATTGCAGCAGGACAGCCGCTCCGTCGGGAACTCTTTCTGCGATGCGCCAGTTGACGATTTGCGCTGCGAGAATGCCGCAAACAATGGCCAGCTGATTGAGGCTGACAAGACGACCGCGCCAGGCCGCGGGGCTGATTTCGGCGATATAGAGCGGCGAAATGTTGGAGGCAAGGCCGATGGCCATTCCGCCGGCGATGCGCCACACGATGAACATGGAGAAGACCGTAGCCCAGCCGGTGAGGATAGAGGAAAGCGCGAACAGCAGCGCCGCGAGAAGCAACACTTTTTTGCGGCCGAGGCGGCTGCCCACCACGCCCGCGATGAGCGCGCCGACGAGACAGCCGATGAGCGCACAACTGTTGGCCCAACCGATAAGTTGTTCGGATTCCGAGATGAAAGTAGACTTCGTAGAACGGCTTGGCGCCGCCGATGACGACCCAGTCGTAGCCGAAGAGCAGCCCGCCCATGGCGGCCACCAGCGCCATGCCGCATACGTAGCCCGCATGAATCCCGGCCGTTGACGATTGCGAACCATTCACTTCGTGCGTGCTGCCTTGCATCATCACTCCAGGTCTGCGATCCCGCGCAGCATACTGGTTTGCTCCAAAAGATCGGCTGCACCCGCATGGTTGCGATCCAATTCCAGAACTTCGTTGAAGCAGCGCACGGCCTCCGCAGTCTTTCCCAAGCCAAAGAACGCTTGGCCGCGCAGATAAATCGCCTCGATCCGGTTGCGCTTTTCGAGGTCGTCGCCAAAGAGCAGCATGGCAGGCAGCGAAGTGGCGAAGTAATCGATCTTCGGAGCCTGATGATCGAGTTGCTCCGCGTAGTCGAGAATGCTCCGGAACAACGTCGCTGCTTCCCCTTTTCTCCCGAGGCATTGGAAGGCCATGGCGCTCCAGAACGTCATCTCCGAGACCGAGCGAACACTCATCTCCTGGAAATCGCCACGTTGCTGCGTGGCGCGTGTCCAGCAAGTCTCCGCTTGGTGACGATCACCCTGTCGTGCGTGGCTGGCGCCAAGCCAGAACCAGACATCGCTTTGGTTGGCCAGCAGATGTCTGGCTTCTCCCAGGCTCGGCGGAGGCTTGAGAATCGCTCCAAATGATCCGCAGGCTGAGGCGGCGTCACCTTCAGCAAGCGCGCGCTGGCCGAGCAGTAGATGGGCGCGCGTGAATTGCGCCAGAACCAGTCCTTCCCCGCCCTCCCACGGCTGAAATTTGCGCGAGACCAACAATTCGGCGGCACGCGCGGGTTGGCGTACCTGATTGAGCAGCGTAGCCAGCTCGACAGTCAGATCGTCACGCTGTGAGCAAAGGCCCGGATAGCGTTCGAGTTCAGCCAGCCTAAGTTGCGGCGGATCCTCCATGCGCTTTGAAAGCTGATCGCGCTCGTAAAGGATGCGCGCATCGTCCCGGCCGGCCGCAAACGCGCGATCGAAAGCCTCGCGTGCTCGCGCCGCATCGTGCCCCACGTTGAAATACGCGATGCCGAGATTGCGCCACGCTGTCGGGAAATTTGGGTCGCATTGGGCGGATTGCTCCCACGCGGCAATCGCCTCCTTATGACGCCGGCGATCGTAAAGAAAATTGCCCAGATAGTACAGCGCACGCGCGTCGTCGGGATTGGCCGCGATCGCCCTCTCTAATAGAGCGAGCTCTTCTAGACGGCTCGGAAAACAATAATCCGGCGGGGCTTGCGCTGCCTGGCGGTAAGCTTCGGCGCGGGCGCCAGCGTCGCCCACCTGCGCGCAGAAATCAGCGATGGCGTAGAGGATGATGGGCGCGGAGCCGTCACATGCAGAAAGATCTACGGCGCGAAGCAGTCCGATAGCCTCTTCATAAAACCCCGCACGCGCCAGATCGAAAGCTAGATCGAGAACCTGTTGATGGTTTGCGGGAAGCTTGGCCTCCGAAAGAAAACGGGCCCACACGTCCAGGGGATCGCGGGCAAGCGTGTCGCGCAGAATCGCGGCGGCCTCGGACTCCTGGCCGAGTTTGCGAAGAATCATCGCGTGCAGGTTGCGCGCGTTCAGGCTTTCGGGATTCGCGGCGAGCGCGCGTCGGATGTGATCGAGCGCCAGATCCCACTTGCCGCGGCGTGCAGCGATTTCGGCGAGCGCATGGTACGCCGGTCCGCTCCACGCTGCGTTCCATGCGGCTTTCGCAAATGCATCGCAGGCTCCTTGATCGTCGCCGAGGAAGCGCAATGTAAGGCCGAGATTGTAGTAGGGCTCGCCATCGCGAGGGTTGGGGTTGCGCCGCGTCAGCCGGGCGATGGCCGCACGGAAATGCCGCTCCGCCTCGGCAAATTCCCCGCGGCGCAAGCGCCACAGGCCCATTGCATTGTTCGATCGCGCATCGCCTGCATCGCGCCGTAGCGCCTCCTGCCAGTAAGTTTCAGGACTTCGGGTGGCATGGCGGTACTGCTCAAGATGAAGTCCTGTGAGATAGAGCTCGTCACTCGACTCGATCTCTTCCGGTAAAGGCGGTTCGGTCGCGACGTGCGGCTCGCTCGCGACATCGGAACGCGGAGGATCGTAACGAAGAATCTCCAATCCGTTGGCCTCGATGCGAAGCGAGAGTTTTGCAGCTTGCGCCGTGTCGCCAAGTTCGACTTCCGCGCCGAACGGCTTGGCAACGCTCAAATCCTCGATCCATTCGCGCAGCACCGCGCCGTCACGGCTTAGCACGATTCGAGCGCCAGGAACATCTTGCGTCACGCACACGCCCACATGCACGCGCCCTTCCGCCGCACCAAGACTCAGTGCCGCATGATGATTCGCGGCTTGTGCTGGGCCGATTTCGCGGATGGGATACCAGTATTGCGAAAAAGTCCGGGTCTCCCACGGCGCGAGGAACGAAAAGTCGGGCTGATTGTCAGTGAAGACGCCGGCCATCAGCTCGATATAGGGACCATCGCTGTCGGTCAGGCAGCGATCCCATGCGTAACCGAAGTCGTGATTGCCCCACGTCCATTGCTTTTTGCCGGGGGCGATGCGGTGATCGGCCACATGGACGACGCCGGCTCGCGCCGCGTGATCGTAGCCGCCGAAGAAATCCTGCTCCGTACCGACGATCATGTAGCTTGTGGGCACCGGAATGTTGGCGTACCAACTCAAATCGTTTGCGGCATACGAGCCATCGGGAACGAACTGCGCGGGCAGTTCATCGGCGGGAACGCCCACGCGGGCTCGCTGGGGATAGTCGACTCCGTAATAGGGACGGTCGCTCAGCGGAAAACCGGTGACCGCGCGGCGGGCATGGTCGGCCACAAAACGCACATCGGGCGGAAAAAAGGATTGGTACTTCTCGTGGACCTTGACCGCGACATTGGCCCACCAGAGAAAGCTCTGCACGAATGGCGTGCGATTGTAGAGGCGCACCTTCAACTCGACATACGCCTTGCCGGGATGGAGGCACACACCATGCATGCCTTTCATGCGCGACATGGGATCGTGATCGCTGCACCAGACGGTGACCGAGCCGTCGCTGCCGCGTTCGATTTCGGTCTCAACCGGCATGAAGGTCGCAGGACGGTGGTGCTGTGGCCAGTTGAATTCGACGCCGCCGGAAATCCATGGGCCGGCAAGGCCGACCAGTGCCGGCTTGATTACGTTCTGGCGGTAAAAGAAGTCGTAGCCGTTGATCTTGTCGAAGCCCACGTGGATGCGCCCGCCGATCTGGGGCAGAATCATGAGCCGCAGGAATTCATTTTCGATGTGCACCGCCTGCCAGGCGTGCACTACCGGCTCCGTGGCGATGCGATCGATAAATGGCAATGGGTATACGCGGCCGCTGCTTCCCTGATACACGCGCCTTTCGAGAAACATCGGGTTGCGGTCCGGCGCGGCAGGTAGATAGCTCGGCATCGTCACCGCTTCCTGCCACGCCTTCACATCTCCAGATTGCGATGCGGGAGCGTCAGGAAGCACAAGATGCGCCAGAGACCGGTTTTTCTCAACAAGCGGCATGATTTTGAGGTTTGCTCCAAAGGGATTCAAGGTGCTTTGAAGATTCTATAGAGCCATCTTATGTCATGGATATGCGGCGTTCCCACAGCTACCCCAGCGCATCGACAGGCTCCATTTTCCACATTCGGGCACAGGACCTGCACTGCCTTCGCTCGAGGCCGCGTGCTTTAGGCTGGAATTTGCAATGAGTGTATGTTCGATTTGCGATGGCGCGGGACTGGTGCGCACGCTGGACGCGTCGGGAAACTGGGTGAGCCGGCCGTGCGAGTGCCAGGTAACGGAGCGCGAGCAGCACCGGGTGGCGGCGGCGCAGGTTCCCGCGCGCTACCGCGACTGCACTCTCGATACCTTTGAGATTTATCACGAAGCCGACCGTTCGCTGGCCGAGGCGCTGCTAACAGCGCGCAGATTCGTCGACGAGTATCCGGCGGGAACCGCGGGCAAGGGCCTGCTCTTCATCGGGCCGATGGGCGTGGGTAAAACGCACCTGGCCGTGGGCGTTTTGCAGCGCCTGGTGCGGGAACGCGGAGTGAAAGGACTCTTCTGCGACTACCGCGAGTTGCTCAAAAGCATCCAAAACAGCTACAACCGCGAGGTCAGGACGACCGAGCTCGAGCTGCTGCAACCCATCTTCGCGGCCGAAGTGCTGGTGCTCGACGATTTAGGCGCGCAAAAACCCAATGAATGGGTGTGGGATACGGTCGCGCTCATTCTGAACACCCGCTATAACGACCGCCAGAGCACGATTATCACCACAAATTACGCGGACCTGCCGGCGGGCGGCGGAAACCTGAGCGACGAACAACGCGCCGCGCGCGAACAGACATTGGGCGACCGCATTGGTGACCGCATGCGTTCGCGGCTTGCTGAAATGTGCATCCGCGTGCGCATGAGCGGCAAGGATTGCCGGACGGAGATCAAGCGCGCGCGCTTCGGTTGAATCGCCTTTCGCGGAATCAAGCGCTTCAATAGCCCGTTGATTGACCGGATACCCACCCCGCAATTGGGCCGGTAGAGCGGTTCGCGCGCGATTTATGGTGTAAATACGTGCTCCCCCACGAAAGAAGGTAGGTATGCGTGCGTTCCTCGAGGGCGTTGGTATCGCTGCGCTCGGTTTGTTATGCCTTGTGACGGCGGTCGCTCTCTGCGGGTCATATCCCCTGCCCGACGGAATCCCCACGCACTTTGACTTGAGGGGACACGTCGACGGCTGGGGCTCACCCGCCCTCATTCTGTTCATGCCGCTCCTCGCTCTCGTGCTCTACGCTTCCATCACAGTTGTGGCGCGGTATCCTTTGCTCGCAAAACATCCAGTGGAAGCGACGGCCGAAGACCGTCCGCGGTTGCAGCATCTGGCTCTGCGAATGGTGGCTTGGCTCAAAGTGGAGATGGTCGGAATCTTCGCCAGTCTCCAGATCACGTGGATTCGGGCGGCGCACCACCCCGACGACGCGGCGTCGCTGCTTGGAGTCTGGATCCTGGTGGGTACGATGATTGTCACTGTCATCGGGTTCGTTGCCGCAATGGTTCACACCCGGCATCGCGGAGACCCGGCGTTCGATTCCGAACCGGTCGCGGTTAGCTCTCAAGCGGAGTAGGGTGAACCAGCGCCGGCGCATGAGCCTCCGAGAATGGACGCCATGGCGATTGCGCATGATCCAACGATTAGGACTGATCGCAGGATCGCAGCGAAAAACCGCAGACGACCGATCGCACGCTTCCGCGCGGTTGACTAGATGACACGCTTATCGGAACAGCCACAAACTCCCTAAGAGCCAAAGCACGGCAGCAATGGTCACGCCCTGATAAGCGCGTTCGGCGTACACGGTCGTTCGCGGAATGTTGGCCGCTGCTGTGGGCGGCATGTTGAACGCCGACTGCGTGGGGGTGCGCATGGCGGGCCTGCCTTTCAAAACCTTGCGGTAAAGTTACGGAACCAGCAATGCCCTGGTTCCCACTTGCCAGATGCGAGACTCTTGGCAAACCCGGCCTGCATCTGCCGATCCTTCGCCTGTTTAGACGCCTGGACTTCTTTCAGGATGCCTGAAAAAGATGGCAATTTGATGAATGGCGCGCGCGCTCCTCACCCGCGTACCAAATGAGGGAACATTGCGCCCACTTCATCGGATGGGCAATGCGTCGTTGCTCGCAAAATGGCTCGCGAACAGGTGTACAATTTCGCTCGTGAGCTCAGGTCCTCAACTCATTCGCCCCGCGGCCAACACCGAGCGCAATTGGCTTCCAGTGGCAGTAGCCTCAGCCATCGTGATTGCCGCTATTGGCGGGTTGTTCCTCTTCTACGAGCACGGCAAGGGCACGCCGGCCGTAACGCCAATCTCGTCGGCTACTGATCCCTACGCTGCCAATCTGACCATCAGCAACCTGGCGATGAGTGAATCGTCGAATCTGTCGGGAGGCAAGGCGACTTACGTTGACGGCCACATTGCCAACGAGGGCGACCGCACCGTAACTGGCATCACCGTCCAGGTTCTCTTTCGCGATGGGGCGCACGAGGTGGCGCAGAACGAGACCCAGCCGCTTCGGATCATCCGCACGCGCGATCCATATGTGGACGTCGAGCCGCTCTCCGCAGCTCCCCTCAAGCCGGGCGACGCGGAAGACTTCCGCCTGGTGTTCGATACAGTCGCGGACCAGTGGGACGGCGCCTTCCCTGACATCCGCATCATCCACGTCGATACGAAGTAGATCTTCTCCATCCTTACCCGGTAGAAACTACCGAAGCGTGCAAAATTTACGCTGCGGCCGGTGTGTTTCCGGCGCGGCATGGGCGCGGCCGCCAGGCCAGTCTCGCGCATAAAGCATTCATCATCAACAATTTAAGTATTCCAGTTTGCCGTGTGCCTTCTTTGGCAATGGCCTTGCTCTTTATCAGGGCGAGTACGCGAAAGCGCTGAACTCGTGGCAGGTTCCAGCCACGGGGAACTCAAAGGGGGCACAATGCAAAATTCAAGTCGTTTTTCATTCCCGCGCCACGTCGCAGTTTTTGCGCTGGCATCCGCAATAGCTCTCCCCGTTTGGGCGCAGACCTCCCAGACGTCCAACACGGATTCCCAGAGCATGCCTGCTTCCGCTGCGCAGCAGCCCTCCACGGTAGACCATCCGTTAAGTCAGCCGAAGGAAGGGTTCTGGGGCCGCGTCAACCCCTTTGCCAGCAAGAAGTGGGTGAAGAAGGCAAACCGATCCGATTAACGACCGGCTGACCGAACTGGATGAAGTGAACGCGCAGAATGCGCGCGACATCAAGGACGTGGATGCGCGGGCGCAAGCCGGAATCCAGAAGGCGCAGGGTTCTGCGGATACGGCGAACCAGACTGCAAATTCAGCCAACCAGCAGGCGCTGAACGCCAACAACACTGCGCAACAGGCCTCAGGTCATGTCGACCAGGTAAATCAAACGGTTAACGGCCTCGACCAGTACAAGCAGGTCACTGACCTGGAGATCAAGTTCCACGGTGGGAGCCCGTGCTCTCAGGCCGATGCGCGCGCCAAGTTGGATCAGATAGCGGCCAACCTGACCGGTCGCGACGGCTACATCCTGGAGATGGAAGCGCACTCGCCGGGCGCGGGCAGCGTCGGCATCTCAAAACTCGCAGCGCCTGGCTGAATCGGTCGAGCGCTACCTCGTAACCGAACACCAGATTCCCGTCTACCGCATGCACTCTGTGGCCCTCGGCAACGTCCAGACGGCGTCGACCGACAATCCGGATCAAAAGCCGGAGCGCGTGAGGACCAGCAGCGTGCATGTGATGTTGATGGAAAACAGTTTGGCGGCCCGGGCAGAAGCGTCCCCCCAAAACGCTCCTGCTGCAGCCGGCGCGGAGCAGCCGTAAAATCGCGGTCATCCTCCCCCGAGGCTCTGCTCCTTAAGCCAACGGCCACCCCGCCGTAAGGCCGCCAACCAAGCTCTCGCAACGCGAGAGAACCAAGGCAACTTGGCCCCCGTTTCGACGGGGGCCGTTTTTTTGTCTGCGCACGGCCAAGCCGGCCAAGGTGACGCAGATTCGGCATAATGGAGTCGACGCCACGCTACAATGCTTGCATCGCATGCAGGGAGGCCCTTATGCAGATTTCGTTGCGCAGAATTCTCCTCGCTTTGGTGGCTTCGGCCTTTGTAGCCGGTATCTCGCATCCCCTCGCGGCGCAGGGCGCGCCCACACAAACCGCTGCCGGTCAGCCGTACACCATCGAGTACTACTACAAGTGCCAGTGGGGGCATCAGCAGGAGTTTCTCGACCTGTTCTTGAAGAACCATTGGCCGCTGCTCAAGAAGATCCAGTCGACGGGGCGCATTCTTTCGCTCAAGATCGAGTCGCCGGCCTACCACACTACCGAGGACGGGCGCTGGGACTACCGCGTCACCATCGTCTACAAGAACTCGACCGTGGCCACGAGCACGAACCCCGACGAGGCGGCGTTTATCGATCAGCTCTGGCCTGACAAGGAAACCTACAAGAGAGAAGAACAGCGGCGGTTTGAGATTCTGGCCGGGCACTGGGACTTGCCGATAACGGAGATTACTCCGGCGCAGTGAATGGTAGATGAGGCGCCGGCGAGCTGAGTGAGAGCGAGAATCCCTGGAGGCGCGGGCGCAGGCAGGAGGTGGCGCATTGAATCGACGCATGCTTTCGATTTCGCGCGCCAGTTATCCTTTAAGACGAGTTCATCTGCAATGACTACTTTCCCTAAAATCTCAGTCGTCGTGCCGTCTTACAACCAGGCGCAATATCTGGAGCTGGCCCTTCGCTCCATTCTCGATCAGAACTACCCTAATCTTGAGCTGATCGTGATTGACGGCGGGTCAAAGGACGAAAGTCCAGATATCATCCGCAAGTACCAGCAGCACATCAAATTCTGGTGCAGTGAGCCGGATGGCGGGCAATCAAAAGGAATCATCAAAGGCTTTTCCAGTGCTACGGGAGAAATCCTTTGCTTCCTAAATAGCGACGACCTCCTCGAGTCTGGCGCTTTACGCGAAGTGGGAGACTATTTCCTCCGGCACCCCGATGTGGATGCGGTGTACGGTGACGCACTATGGATCGACAGCTTAGGGAATACGATACAACCACAAAAGGAAATACCCTTCTATCGATTTATCTGGTTTTACACGTACAACTATGTTCCCTCTATGTCTATGTTTTGGCGTAGGTCCATCTACGACCGAGCCGGCGGAATCAACCCTGAGTTTCAGTTAGCCTTCGATTCCGACCTTTGGATCCGGTTCAGC
This sequence comes from uncultured Acidobacteriota bacterium, assembly GCA_963713675.1. Classification (GTDB taxonomy): domain Bacteria; phylum Acidobacteriota; class Terriglobia; order Terriglobales; family Acidobacteriaceae; genus Telmatobacter. The sequence goes on along the minus strand of CAVQMV010000028.1, from coordinate 83,805 downwards.
GACGCAAACGGAAAGATCAAGCACGTAGCACGGCGGTGGTCGCGGATGCGTTTCTATCCAGAGCAGCGGAACCGGCGGTTGCGCGCGCAAAGTGACCGGGAAGATTTCCTTATTCGATCCCGTTACTGGAAGAATCAGGTGCCGCCAAAGACATATTATCTTCGCCGAAAGGCAGCCATGAGCCTGCGCGTTCTCTGGAAGCTTTTAAGTGGCTGCTACAGCCCGGGATATCACAGGAAAATGGAGAAGGTGGAAAAGGCATGACGGTTGTGCTTTCGGTGACGGAGATTACGCCGCAGTAGCAGAGAACAGAGATCAGCGGTCAGCGGGCAGGTGCGTAGTACCCGGAGCGAACGTCAATCGCGAGGCCTCGGGCCGAGTCGGAACCGGCCACGTAAATGGAGTGGAACGACCCATCGCGCTTAAGCTCTACGGGCCTGTATACCAACCAATATCGATCGCGCAGATCCGAATCGATGATGTTGAGATCCTTGTTGACTTCGACCTCCGTGTCATCGAGCTCGAAGGTCTGTCCTCCAGTCTCAGAACTTAGCCGAGCCAGATTCTTCGGACCTGAGGAACCGCTTTCGGCGAATCGCGGGCGAAACGCGTAAATGGCAGTATCCGCGGCCTGGCACATATCGACCGCTCTCCTCAGATCGACATGACTGGCGTTGTCCTCGCCGTCAGTAAAGAGCAGAATGAAGCTGCCACTGATGGGCTTTTCCGTCTTGCCGAATTGATACAAACACGCACTATAGATCGTGTCGAAAAGCGCTGTGCCGCCAAGTGGATTGACGCTGCTCGCTGTGGCTTCGCCGACAGCAATGGCAAGAGCGTGCTCGTCGCCAGTCCACGGTTGGATGACGTGCGAGACGTAACCAAACTCTTCGATGAACGCGCGATCAGTCTGGGGCCTCATCAGCCGTGCCACGTATTGGTTCGCTATGGCCCTATCGCGAGCGGCCCACTTCTCCATTGAATCGCTGGTATCCATCAGGATGCCGGTCCTGGTCGGTGTGTCCCGCAGGCTCTCAAAGACAAGGATTTTGTCCGGAGCCTTGTAATTGTCGTAAATGGTCAGATCATTCAGCTTGAGATCAGTTACAGGTAATCCCTGTGCATCTGCCGCATGAAAGGTGAGGTTCACCTCGTCAACGGGGGCGTAAAAATTTGGCTGCTGGTCATTTGAGGTCGCGCGGGCACGGGTTTGCGTTCTAACGCCCTGGACGCCGGCAGAAAACTCGAAAAAGAGGAGACAGCAGATGATTCCAAGGGTGCGCATCGCTTAGCAGATTGGAAGAGTATAGCCCACTCTTATTCGCTGCGCTGGCGCCATTGCCGCACCAGATCAGCGGCCGCTTCAGGCCAGGTAGGGAATTGAAACTGAAAGCCGGCGTCGAGCAGACGGCCGGGGAAGACGTAGCGGCTCTTGAGAACCAGTTCCGGCTCCGTGCGCAGAAAGAACATGCCAATGGCCAGCAGCGCGGCGGGCGCGGGCAAGCCGTTCGGCACGTCCCACGCCTCGCGCAATTCGGCCATGAATTCGCGATTGGGGAGCGGGTCGGGCGCGCATAGATTCACGGGGCCATCGATTTCGGCGTGATCTATCAAAAATTCGAGGGCGCGCGCGTAGTCGGACTCGTGCATCCAGGAAACCATCTGGCGGCCGTTGCCCTGCGTACCGCCCAGGCCGGCGCGGACGAGATGGGATAGGACCGCGAATACGCTGCCGGGCGCAGGACTGAAAACCAGCGCCGTGCGCAGAGCGATCTTGCGCGTGCATGGCGTTGCTGTGCCGAAGAACGCAGACTCCCAGTCCTTAACCAGCTGCACGGTCCAATTCCATTTTTCAGGTGCGCGGCGGCGCTTCGAGATCGGGCTCGTTGCCGCCGATCTCGCCTGTCTCGTCCATCGCCTCGTCGAGCGAGTGCCGGTAGATGGTCGCGGTCGACGCGTTCATCCAAAGGCGCGGCGGATTCACCAAACAAGCAAAGGCCTGATGGAGCAGGCGCGTCGGGCCGATGCGCGAATCGTAAAGCTCGCGCCGGTTGCGTGCCGTAGAGCGGCAATTGATGCTGCGGCCAGAAAGATGAATGCAGACGTCGGCGCCCTCCAGCGTTTCCACCCACGGGCCGAGCGTTTGGCCGTCCCAATGCACGGTGGTCCAGGGTGCGGTGTAAGGGCCGCGCGTGAGCACCGTGACGCGATGGCCGCGCTCCTGATAGAACCGCGCCAGCATGCGGCCCACCTGGCCGCTGCCGCCGGGAAGCACGATGCGCAGGGGACGGCGGAGCTGTTCGTCAGAATCGCTCATGGAATCAGCCTAACGCGGCCGGCGTGAGTGCCTGCGTCCATTCCGAAGCCGTGTCGACCAGAATATCGGGCGGATGATCATCGAGGGTCTGGAGACCGAAGCCAAAGGTGCACCCCAGGGACCAGGTTCCGGCGTTGCGCGCGGTCTCGACGTCCACCCGGCTGTCGCCGACCATCACGGTTTCTTCGGGGCGCGCGCCGGTTTCTTCCATCAACGAGCGCAGGCCCAGCGGATCGGGCTTCTTCAAGGGAAAGCTGTCGCCGCCATAAATATGGAGGAAGTAATCGGCCAGGCCGAGCCCCTCGCAAATGCCGCGGGCCGGGCGCACCGGCTTGTTGGTGAGAACCGCCATGATTCTTGTGGGACCGCTCGGCGCATCGTGCAGCTCGTGCAGCGCCTTCAGCGCATCGAGAACGCCATCGTAGGCGTAAGTGAAATCCAGTTTGTGTTCGCGATAGTATTGTAGGAAAAATGCGTAGGCCTTGTTGAAGAGATCATCGCCCACCTGGTCGATGGGAGAGTGGGAGGCCATGGCCAATGCGCGCCGGATGAGCAATGGCGCGCCGTTGCCGACGAATCCGGCGATAGCGGGATCGGGCAGCGGGCCGAGGCCGAATGCCTGGAGCGCGGCATTCACACTGTTGCACAGATCCTGCGCGGAGTCGATCAGGGTCCCGTCGAGATCGAAGACGAGCAACTTCAATTGCGCCGTGGGGATGGGATGAAAAACGCGGATCATGTCTCCAGTGTAATGGGGCCGGAGGATTCATTTAAACTTGGGCTTCCGAGGCGTGGAAGGGAGTTTCTGATTTTGAACAAGCGATTCACCATCCTGGCAGCGCAATTCGTACTTTTGTTTGGGACAGGCTGGCTTGGGGCGCAGCAATCTCCGCGGCCGGCATTCAGCAGCAACGCACAGGCTGAGCGCATTCCCAACCTGGACACGCTCAAAAAGGAACTCCGGCAATATCACGACTGCACCTGCACTTGCGGTTGCCTGGCACACGACCAGGATGTGCAGGCGGATCGGGCGATTGCTTATTTGCGGCAACGCGCCACGCATCGCCACGCGCGGGAAAAACTGGCGCTCATTCTCGACATCGACGAGACCACGCTGTCGAATTATCAGGAAGAAGTTGGCGCCGACTTCGCCTACAACAAGCCGGCCTTCGATGCATGGGTCGATACCGCGCAGGCGCCGGCGATCGCCGGCACGCTGCGGCTTTACAAGGAAGCGCGGCGGCTGGGCGTGAGCATTCTCTTCATCACCGGCCGCGATGAGGCGGAGCGCCCCGCCACAGAGCGCAACCTGCGCGCCCAGGGTTTCGACAATTGGCAGGCGCTGGTGATGCTACCCGCTGATCATGGAACGCAAAGCATCGGCGAATTCAAGCAAGTGGCCCGTCAGCCAGATGATCGCCAAGGGTTACACGCTGGCGCTGAACGTCGGCGACCAGTGGAGCGACCTGAAGGGTAAGCCGGAAGCGGAATTCTCGGTGAAGTATCCCGACCCGTACTATTTCATCCCGTAGCGCGGCGCTAATGGATGTGAATGCTGCCGGAGCCGGTCTGGATGCGGACCGCGGGGCCGCCGCCACCGATTTTGCCCGCCAGGTGGTGGTGCTCCATCGTTCCCTGCATCGCAATCTCGCGATCGCTATGAATGCTGCCTGAGCCGGTATCGGCATCGAGCGTGAATGCCGCACTGCCAGTCCAGATTTCAATGCTCCCCGAGCCGGTTTGGAGCCGCCATTGCGCGGACGGCGTTCCACTAGCTTTGATCGTGCCCGAGCCAGTCTCCGCGTGCAGGCCGCCATGCAGATTCCTGAGCTCGATAGAGCCTGAGCCCGTTTCCGCCTTCACATCACCGATCCCCACCTGTTCGGCGTAGATGCCGCCTGACCCGGTCTCGACTGAGAATCCGCCCTGCAATCCCGTGGCGTGAATGGAGCCTGAGCCAGTGTTGAGTTTTGCATTGGCGCCCACGCCGTCGTCGGTCAGGTTGCCCGAGCCGGTCGCAGCATTCAGAATCGTGTCAGGTGGGACCTGGATGTCGTAGTCGATGCTGATATTGCGGAGATCTTCGTGATTGGCGCCGATGCGCACGATGTTGCCGGTCTGCTCGACGGGCGGATGGTCCGCGATCTGGTGCACCTGCCCATCGTTGGCACCCCAATTCGACTTGACGTGACCGAAAATGTGGACGCGGCCAGCGGGTCCGCTAGTGAGATGAATGTAGCCGGAGCCGGTTTGCACGGTCAGGTCTACTCTGCCGCTGACCGTGAGATCGCGCTGAAAGGTTGCCTCTTCGGCCCGTGCCGGAGCTGCCGCAACTGCCGCCAAAGTGACCAGAAATGCCGTTCCCAAAAGGAAGTTCTTCATTAGGCTCCTCATTGATCTCAAGATACGTATTCTGACGCCGCCCGGTTCCAGGATTGTTGAGCATCGACTGGGGCACCTGGCCTCTGCTGCCCGATCCACCATCCAATGCTATCCTCACAGCCAGATGCACGGTCTTCTGCTGTTCAAACCCGTGACGGTGGCCCTGCTGATACTGGCCAACGCCTATTTTGTGGCGACCGAGTTTGCGCTGGTTTCCATCCGCGAAACGCGCGTCGAGCAGCTTCTCGAGGCGCGGGTTCCGGGAGCGCGCACCGTGCGGCGGCTGCAACGCAACCTCGACGATCTTCTGCCCGCCGTGCAGCTGGGCGTGACGCTGTGTTCACTGGCCCTCGGCTGGCTGGGCGAGCCGCTGGCTGCGCAGTTTCTTGGCAAGTGGATCGGCTTACTGCCGCACGCGCAGGTTTACGGCAGTGTGGCCGCTCTGGTGCTCGGCTTCGCGCTGATCACTTATTTTCACGTGGTCGCCGGCGAATTGGTGCCCAAGGCGCTGGCCCTTCGCCGCGGCGAAGCACTGGCCGTGGCCGTGGCTCCGCCCATGCTGGTGTTTATGGCTGTCACCCGACCTGCGGTGCGTCTGCTCAGCCGATCGGCGTCGCTCATCTTGCGCGGGTTCGATATCCCCAAGACGGAACGGGCCGCATCCATCCACTCCGCCGAGGAGCTGAAGCTGATTGCCACTGCGGCGCGGCGGTTGGGCGTGATCCCCGAGTTCCAGGAGATGCTGGTGCACCGCGCTCTCGAGCTCAGCGACGTGCCGGTGCGCGAGATTATGACTCCGCGGCAGAAGATCTTCTCGCTGCCCTCGAACATGCTGCTTGAGGATGCGCTCGCGCGGGTTCTTGCCCGCAATCATTCGCGCATTCCTGTTTACGATGAGGCCCGCGGCTCCGAGCACATCGTGGGCGCGGTGTACGCGCGCGAAATGTCGCGGCGCTTTTATCAGCGCGCGATTGCATCTTCCGCCGCGACGCCGCCGGCGGAGATTCGCCTGGCGCAGATCATGCATGAGGTACTGGTGGTGCCGGAAAGCAAATCCGCGCTGGAGTTGCTGCGCGATTTCAAGCAAAACCGCCGCCATCTCGCCATCGTGGTTGACGAGTTCGGCTCCACGGCGGGGCTGGTGACGGCGGAAGATGCGATCGAGCAGCTCGCGGGCGAGCTTGAGGACGAATTCGACGCGCCTTCGCCTCCGGTTCTGGGCAGCGCCGGAGGCGCGGTGCTGATGGATGGCAGCGTGAATCTGCGCGACCTGGAAACGCAGTTGCACTGGAGCCTGCCCCGCGACGGCGGCGTGGAAACCCTCGCGGGTTTCGTGCTGGCGCGTCTCGGACACATTCCCCACCCCGGTGAATCGGTGGAGTATGAGGACCGGCGGCTGACGGTGGTGGAGATGGATGCGCGGCGCATCGCCAAAATCCTCGTGGAGACCGTGGAGAACGCGTCTCCCGCAGCCGAATAGGGCCTCCCGAACTTGCGGATGAACTGTGGCCGCCTACGCAGACAATCAGCCCGGATCTCCCGTGGTTCCGGGCCGCGGAACTGTGGACAGCGCGGCGAGAGAGCGGTAACTTGAGAATTGAACAGGTTTCTGCACGATGGCTTCCCCAATCAGCTCGCGGACATTTGGAGTTCTTCCCGACGGGGAGACGGTCGAGGCGTGGACGCTCACCGGCCATGGCGGCTTGGTGCTGGAAGCGATCACGTACGGCTGCATCGTGACGCGGATCTTGACGCCGGACCGTAATGGAAACGTGGGCGACGTGGTGCTGGGATTCAACGACCTCGGCTCTTACCTCAGCGGCCATCCCTATTTCGGCGCCATCACGGGCCGCATGGCAGGCCGTATTTCCGACGCCGCCTTCACGCTCAATGGCAACACCTACCGGTTGGCGCGCAACGATCCGCCCAACCATTTGCATGGCGGCATTGAAGGCTTCGACAAGCGTCTCTGGAACGCAACGCCGGTCGATCGCGAGGACGGCGCGCCGTCGTTGCGGCTCAGTTATGATAGCCCTGATGGCGAGGAGGGCTACCCCGGAAATGTGCACGTCGCCGTGACATATACGGTGACTGATCAAAACGCGTTTTTGATCGAAACCGAAGCGGTGAGCGACAGAACCACGCCCCTGAGCCTGACCCATCATTCTTATTTCAACCTGGCCGGCGAGTCCTCAGGCTCGATTGCGGACCACCGGCTGGAGATTTTTGCGAGCGAGTTTGTTCCTGTGGATGAACATCTGACTGCGACGGGCCGGCTGGAACCGACTTCCCTCCATGGCAGCGTTTTTCAGACGCCGCGTCGGGTTGGCGACGCGATAGGCCAGCTCTACCAGGGACACGGCGATCTGTATGCGCTGCCCAAACGAAACGGAAGCGAAATGCGGCTTGCCGCGCGCCTTGAAGATCCTGCGAGCGGGCGCATGATGACGGTGTCGACCACGCAATGCTATTTGCAGCTTTATACGGGCAGCCATCTGAACTGCTCGAGTAAGGGCAAATCAGGCGCCGTTTATGCGCCCCATGCAGGAATCTGCCTGGAGTGCGAAGGTTATCCCGACGCAGCGAACGCCGCACGCCGCAACGGCATTCTTTTGCACCCCGGGCAAACCCAGCGCCACACGACGGCGTACGCATTTTCGGTCCGCTCCGCAAACGCGCCAAGAAATGACAAGTCCGCGCGCAGCGCATCTGAATGCCATCATGAAGGAACGAGCCAGAAATGAGTCACAACGCAGCAATTCTTGAGCAACCCGCGCCCACGCTCGACTACAGTTTGACGGGCGTAAATGCCTCACTGGCCATCGAGAAAGGGCTTGCCGAAGCTGATTGGTATCAATGCGCGGTTCCGCGGGAAACCATGCGCGAGCTGCTGGTGCGGCGCAACGGGCCTGCGATTCGCGACACCATTCTCTGGTTCGCGCTGCTCATCGGCTCGGGATACGCAACGTGGCGGCTGTGGGGCACGTGGTGGGTGATTCTTCCCTACATGATTTACGCCGTACTCTACGGCACCAGTTCCGATTCACGTTGGCATGAATGCGGCCACGGAACCGCGTTCCGGACGGACTGGATGAACATCGCGATCTACGAATTAGCCTCGTTCATGGTGATGCGAGAATCGGTGCTCTGGCGCTGGAGCCACAATCGTCACCACAGCGACACCATCATCGTGGGGCGCGATCCCGAGATTCAAATTCCCAGGCCGCCGGATATCTTCGGACTGTTTCTGAGCCTTTTTGCTGTGGGCGTCTATCGCAACCATTTCACGAGCCTGTTCCGGCACGCGCTGGGACGCATCCCCGAGGGTGAGCGATCTTTCATTCCGGAAACCGAATTCCACAAGGTCTATCGCAACGCGCGGCTCTATCTGGCAATTTACGCAGCGGCCATTGGGGCCGCGATCTATTGGCATAGCTGGATTCCGATTTTCCTGTTCGTGCTGCCGCAATTTTTCGGCACGTGGCTCATGATCATCCAGAACACTCCGCAGCACGCCGGCCTGGCGGAGAATGTCCTCGACCATCGCCTCAATTGCCGCACCGTCTACATGAATCCGATCAGCCGGTTCATCTACTGGAGCATGAATTACCACGTAGAGCACCACATGTTTCCGCTGGTGCCGTACCACGCGCTCTCCAGGCTGCATAAGGTCGTCAAGAGTGACTGCCCGCCACCGTATCCTTCCATCCTTTCCGCCTGGCGCGAGATTCTTCCCACCGTCCTGCGCCAGAGGAAGGATCCGGCGTATCACGTGAAGCGCAGGCTGCCCGAGCCCAAGGTGCGCACGCGCGAGGCCTGCTTTTCGTCGGAAGCGCAGCCCGATGCCGCGGGATGCGTGGCTGTTTGCGCAGCCTCCGATCTGCGGCGCGCCGATGCGGTTCGCTTCGACCACGCCAGAAAAACTTACGCCGTTTACCGCGATGAAGACGGCCGGCTCTTCGCGACCGACGGCCTCTGCACTCACGGCAATACGCACCTTTCCGACGGCCTGGTGATTGGCGGCATCATCGAGTGCCCGAAGCATAACGGGCGCTTCCATCTTGCGGATGGCTCGCCGGCGCGGGCGCCGATTTGCCGCGGCCTTGCGACCTACCCGGTTACGGAGCGCGACGGCAGCATTTTCGTCGACGTGGTGCATGCCGGCGGTGTGGGGGCGCGTGCGCATACAGCGTTCAAGTTTCGCGTGGTGAGCAATCGTAGCGTCGCGACCTTCATCAAGGAGCTGGTGCTGGAGCCAGAAATCGACCCGGAGGACGGGGCCAGTGCGATCGGCTTCGCACCGGGCGACTATCTGCAACTCGACATCCCCGCTTACGATTCGATTCGTTTTAGTGACTTCGACATTCCCGAGCCATACGCTTCGGTGTGGAAGCACCAGCACATCTTCGATCTGGTGGCGCACAACCCAGTGCCCGGCCGCCGTAACAACTATTCGCTGGCTGGCAATCCCAAAACGGAGCGGCAGTTGCGCTTCAATGTCCGCATCGCCACGCCGCCGCCGGGGCAGGACTGCGCTCCCGGCGTCGGCTCGAGCTACGTATTCAGTCTGAAACCGGGCGATTCGGTCACAGCCATCGGCCCCTTCGGCGACTTCCACATCAAGCCCACGCAGCACGAAATGGTGTACATCGGAGGCGGCGCGGGCATGGCTCCTTTGCGCGCGCACCTTTCGCACCTGCTGGAATCGGAACAGCAGCGCCCGCAAAATCAGCTACTGGTACGGGGCGCGCTCGCGCCAGGAGATTTTCTACGAGGATTACTTCCGCGAGCTCGAAGCGAACCATCCGAATTTTTCCTTTCATCTCGCGCTCTCGTCGCCGCTGCCCGAAGACAACTGGGCGGGGCACGAGGGATTCATCCACCAGGTGGTGCTGGAAAAGTATCTCCGCGATCACCCGCATCCGGAATCCGCCGAGTATTACCTGTGCGGGCCGCCGCAAATGATCAAGGCCTGCACGCGGATGCTCGAGTCGATTGGAGTTTCGGCGCGGCAGATCGCGTACGATGAGTTCTAACTATGGCCTCAACCAGCATAAGCATGACCGATGACACACGCGATCCGCGCCTGCGGGCTTTCATGAACCTCCAGTCTTTCGACGACATGCCGCAACAGTCGGGCGGCCTTCGAGCGATTTGCGAAGCCGGTTACGACGGTGTGCAATTCGGCCGGCAGATCGACCGCGCGCGATTAGACGAGGCGCGCCAGCTCGGACTTGGCGTTTGCGGAAGCGGGCGCGTGAATACGCCGGCGGAGGCCGCGCCATTGGCTAAAGAGGCGCACGAAGCCGGCCTGGAATGCCTGACGCTCCACGTGGGCTGGGGCACGGAAAATGACGATGAGGCGGCCGCGCTTATCGACTCCGTTCTTTCAGCCTCCTCGCAATTTTCGATTCCTCTTTATCCCGAGACGCATCGCGCCACGATCTTTCAGGATCCCTGGCGCACGGTGAAGTTCCTTGAGCGCTTCCCGGACCTGGAATTCAATGGCGATTTCTCGCACTGGTACACGGGAACCGAGATGGTCTACGGCGGATTCGAGAACAAGATGGAGTTCTTTCAGCCTGTCCTGGAAAGAATCGGCTTCCTGCACGGGCGCATTGGCAATCCCGGCTGCATGCAGGTAGATATCGGCGACGGTTCGCCGGACGGGCGTCCGTACGTCGCTCACTTTCGCGCGCTGTGGACTGAGTCGTTTCTTGGCTATCTCTTGCGAAGGCCGCTCTGCGACCGGTTCTGCTTTACGCCGGAGCTGCTGGGGCCGGAGTTCTACTACGCGCGACTGTTTGACGGGCACGAAGAATCGGATCGCTGGGAGCAGTCGCTGGTGCTGGTGCGCATCGCGCGCGAGTGCTTTGCCGAGGCCCGGCGACGCTGGGAGCTACCGAACCACCCGGCCTAACTCCTTTGCCAGCACGGTTGGCTCAATTGATCCCGCATTCACATGCGCGGCTGCTTCGGCGCGTGCAAATGCCGGCGATTTCGATGAAAATAGAAGAGGACGAATGTTTCAAGCAGGATTGAGGAACGATTGAAAGCTACAAATCTGGAAACTCAGAATTGGACAACTGAAGAGTTTGAGCGCCTGGTTTTTGCATGCAAACCAAAGGTCGCGGTATTCGATTGCGACGGAACGCTCTGGAGCGGCGACGCAGGGTACGGATTCATGGCCTGGACGCTGGAACAGGGGCTGGTGTCGCGCTCGACCAACGACTGGATCGACACGCGCTACCGCGATTACCAGGCAGGCAACGTCAGCGAAGAGGCGATGTGCGGCGAGATGGTGCAGATGTACGCGGGCCTGCGCGAGGCGGAGTTGCGCGCGGCAGCGGCCCAATATGTCGATGAGTTCGTGCGCCATCGCATTTTTGAGGAGTTGTTTGCGTTGGTGGCCAAGTTAAAGAAGGCCGGGACTGAGATCTGGGCGGTGAGCTCAACCAATCGCTGGGTGATCGCAGAGGGCCTGCGCGAATTTGGGATTCCGGATGAGCGCATTCTCGCGGCCGAAGTGCGCGTCAAGGACGGCATCATCACCAGCGAGATTGTGGATGTGCCCACGGACGAGGCCAAGGCGACGGCCCTCCGGCGTGTGGGCCTTCCCCATCCCGATGCGGTCTTCGGCAACTCCATCCACGACCTGGCCATGCTGGAACTGGCGCGTTGCGCCTTCCCGGTCAATCCTTCTCCCGCGCTCAAGGAAGCGGCGGCGAAGAACGGGCTGGGGCTACTACAGACCCAAGGCTGCCGAAGGAATCGATGCCGCCGTGATGGGCGAGTCGGCAAGCAAAGGCTAGTTACCTATGCAAAACGGGTCCAGGTCCGCCGTCACGCCAACCGCTTGCGCGACATGAGCAGAATCGCCAACGCCAGCAGCGACAGGATCGTTCCGAAGACCAGGTACGCAAGCGAGATCACACCTACCACGATCAACAGCCCCGCTGCACCTCGCGCTCCCAACAGGAATGCCACGCCTCCCACCAACCACAGGACACCCAAAACGATAAACACCGGCGCCATGGAGCCGGGGCTGATGCCAACGGCTGATACCAGGGCCGCCCACGGCCCGAGCCGACCGCCAAAGTAGCTGCCAGCGAGCAGCCGATGCATGCCGTCGAAGAGCATGTACCCTCCCTGAAGCAAACATACGGCAAAGAACGCGCCCTTCGACTTTGGACCAGCGGACATATCCGACATGCTTGCAAACCTCGCAGCCTGATGCAAGAAGTTTCGGGATCGCCCGCAAGAGGGGCGAATCTTCGAATCGCATTCGATTTACGGGGTTTACACTAGACGCGTGGATGACCACGAGACAGGTTCCGGCCGCCGGCCCGCGGCTCCCGCGCTGCGCTTTGTGGCGGCCGCGCTGATCGTGCGCGATCGCGAGGTCCTGATCGGACAGCGCAGGGCGGATCAGCCCATGGCGTCGTTGTGGGAGTTTCCCGGCGGAAAAATCGAGCCCGGCGAGAGCGCGCAGGAGGCTCTGGCGCGCGAACTGTCGGAGGAGCTGGGCATCCGCGCCGAGGTGGGACCCGCGGTCACGCGCATCCGCCACCACTACCGCCGCGGAGGCGCCGTGGACCTGCAATTCTTTGCGGTGCGCGAGTTTGCCGGCGAGATCGACAACCAGATCTATCAGCAGGTGCGCTGGGTCAAGCTCGAAGACCTGACCGGCTACGAGTTTCTGGCTGCCGACCGCGGGCTGATCAAGGATCTTGCGGCGGGCAAGCTGCTGTAGACGATTCCGCTGCCGTTCCGCTCCATCCCCACAAAGTCCAAATAAATTAGCAAGCCTGGAACTTTTGGCCGTTCTACGCAATGACCGTATATGAAAGGCGCAGGCGGAATCATGGACAATGTGATTGCCGGCCGTTGGGTCTAAACTCGATGGCAAGAATGCCAGGCACAATGGACCGAACGAGATTGAATCCGGAACGAACTTCGGCGACGCAATTCCGGGCGCCGAGAGCAGCGACGAGGAGCTGATGACTGCCTTCTCGCGCGGCTCGACGATGCGTTCACGGAATTGTTTACGCGCTACAAGCAGCCGCTGTTTGGATTTTTCTGGCAGGCGAGTTGCCGATCGCGCGCAGGCCGAAGAGCTGACCCAGGAAACCTTCGTTGCCGTGATTCGCGCCGCTCCGCGCTATGAACCGAGCGCGACAGTTCCGAACCTACCTGTATGCGATCGCGCTCAAGATTCTGCGAGCATATCGGCGCAAAGCCGCATTCCGGGCAACTTTCCTGGGCTCGCCAGCAGAGCACGCTGAGCCTGCCGCAGAATCTGGCGTTGTTACGCAGTTCTTGATGCGCGAGGCGCTCAGAAAACTGGATGCCATGGACCGCGAAATCCTGCTGCTGCGCGAATTCGAGCAATTGAGTTACGGCGAAATTGCGGAACTACTGAAACTGCCGGTCAACACCGTCCGCTCAAGGCTTTTTCGCGCACGCATCGCCTTACGAGAACTGCTTTCCAAAAATGCTCCGTCCAGCAGCCACGAAATGCTCAGACCAGAGGAGGGCATATGATTCACGCCACGACACACCCGTTGACCGCTGAGGAACTGATGGCCTTCTGCGACGGCGAATTGTCTAACGAAGAATCGCAGGCCGCGGAGGCGCACCTTGCCGAGTGCCGGGAATGCGCGGAGACGGTGCGGCAATTCCGCGAGACCTCGCAGACGCTCGGGGAGTGGAGTGCGCCGCCGGTTTCGAAGCGTATCGAACGAGCCGTTGAAGAACAGTTGCAGGGTGCGAATTCCAGGGCGCGGGGGCCGGGGCTCGAACGGTCGCTTCGGCCGTGCAGGCAAGCCGCGCTGGAAACCTTGGGTACTTGGAGGAGCGAGCGCCGTAGCCGCGATGATGCTGATTGCGGTGATCGGTATTTCAGTAGCGCACAACCGGCTGCAGCCAGGGTCTACGCCGAGCCGGCCTGCTTCAGCGATGATGGTCGAGCAGATCTCCGCTCCGTCGCCCGCCAGCGCTGGAGGGGCCCCGCAACCGTCACCCGCTCCAGGTGGGAATGAGGACACGCAATCGGCTGCTCCCCTGATTGCGCGGTCGGTCACCTTGGTGGTTGTTGCCAAGGATGTCGCGGCCGCGCGTCCGGCGCTCGACGCCATTCTGGCGAAGTATCACGGCTACGCTTCGGAGATGGACGTCAATACTCCGGCTGACGATGCGCCGAGCCTGAAGGCCTCGCTGCGCATTCCGGTTGCAAACCTTGCCGCTGCAATGAAGGATTTGCGCGGGCTTGGTCGGGTGGCAAGTGAATCCGAATCCGGCGAAGATGTCACGCAGCAGCATGCCGACCTGGACCAGCGCCTGAAGACCGCGCGCGATACGGAAGAACGTTTGCGCACCATTCTCCAGCAGCGCACGGGGACCGTGAGCGACGTGCTCCAGGTGGAGGAAGAGATTGCCCGTGTGCGCGGCGACATTGAAAGCATGGAGGCCGAACAAACGAACCTGGAGCACCGCGTGGACTTTGCCAGCATCGACCTTTCGGTGACGGTTGACTACGGGCCGGTCTCGGGCGCGGCGCCGCTTTCAGTGCGGGTGCGCAATGCATTCGCCGCCGGGCATCGCAACGCGGTTGGGACCGTGGTCGGGATCTTTCTGTTTCTGGTAGCTTACGGGCTTACGATTCTGATCTGGTTCACGATTCTCGGAGTGCCTGTGCTCCTGCTGCGTCGACGCTACCGCAGGATGCACGCGAGATTGTAACTAACCAAGCTCCGTGCCCTATCCTTTCGCGCTCTTGCGAAAGGTTGGGAAACCGCCAGGCTCGAAGCGATCCTTACAAGGCAGGTTCATTCAGCCCGGCGCCGCAAAGTTCTTGCCGGTGCCGGTGCTTTCGCGTAGTATCTCCGCCATGCAAAGAACAGGCAGCGGAACAGGCATTTTGGGCAATCCTGCCGGGCCAGCCGGCAACTCGAAATTGCGCGTCGTGAGTAACCTGCTGTTGGTTGCAGGTGCTCTGACAGTTGCTCTTCTCGCGCTGGTTACGCTGGTGGTCCGCCAGAAGGCCGTTTCTGAGGCGAAGCAATCGGAGGCGAGCTTCGAAGGCGCCGGGATCACCATCTACCAGGTCGAAGGCGATCCGACGTGGCGGGCAGGGGTCTATCCGGGCCCGACCGGGGGCATGCCTACCGGATTCATTTACCTGCGAGTTCGACGACGGCACGATCGTTCGAATACGTGGGGACAAAGTTGAAGCCTTCCTCTCGCGCGGCTATTGGCGCGACCTCGTCGGCGGAGCGCGTCTCTTCGCGCTTATCGGTGGCATGGTTGCCCTTGCATTCGGCGCCGCGCCAAGAATCAGGGGACGAAAGCGCGTACGGGTGAATCTTGAGTCCCCTCTCGGCCTTTCCGCGGATCCAAGCTCGTCAGCCCGCAACCACGGCCCGGAGCCTGAGGCCTAGTGTGGCGCCTCGGAAATTCGCTGCACGAATCGAGGCCCCAAGATGCAGGTCCTTCGAATCGCTTCGGCGCATTCCATATGCCAAACCTCGCTCAGGTTGACATGCGTTTTCTGCTCGCTCAGGATGGCAGCTTAAGTGCGATGCGCGATTCAGAGTCAGCACACTAGTGTCCCGTCATCAATCCCCACAGCATGGCAATCGTCATGCCGATGACGATGATGCTGGTGGACCAGGCAACGATATTCCATAGGCGCGAGTTCTTGTATTTGCCCATGAGGTCGGTGCGGTTGATCAGCATCAGCATGAGGATGATGACCACCGGCAGCAAAACGCCATTGAGCACCTGCGAGAGAATGGCCACGTTGATCAGTTGCGCATCCGGGAGCAGCAGCACCGTGATCGCGCCGCCGGCGATGAGCAGCGTGTAGAGCCAGTAGAAGAACGGCGCCTCGCGGAAGTTCTTGTCGACGCCCGACTCCACGCCCAGGCCTTCGCACACGGTGTAGGCCGTGGAGAGCGGGAAGGATGGAGGCCGCAAAGAGCGATGCGTTGAATAGCCCGAAGGCGAAAAGGATGAAGGCGTAGTCGCCGGCCAGAGGGCGCATGGCTTCGGCAGCGTCCGCGGCAACCTGGATGGCGCCCATGCCGTGCACGAAGAGCGTGGCTGCGCAGGCCACGATGATGAACCACGCGATCACATCGGTGAAGATGCAGCCCACAATGACGTCGAGGCGCGACGCCGCATAGTCTTTTACGCGAATTCCCTTCTCCACGATCGACGATTGCAGGTAGAACTGCATCCACGGAGCGATGGTCGTTCCCACCACGCCGATCGCCATGTAAATGTAGCTCTCATTCCACACCGTGCGTTTGGGCAGCGTGACGGTGGCGCGCAAAGATTCGTGCCAATCGGGCTGGGCGAGAACGCCCGCAAAGATATACGCAATGTAGACGAGAGAGGCGGTTAGAAAGATTTTCTCGGTGCTTTTATAGTCGCCGCGCAGCACCAGCGCCCATACAAGAAACGCGCAGATGGGCACGGAGATGAACTTGGAAACGTGGAACAAGTGTAGCGAGCCGGTAATGCCGATGAATTCGGTGACCACGTTGGTGTAATTGACCACCACCAGCAGCACCATGAGCACGAAGGTGACGCGTAGGCCGAACTCCTCGCGGATCAGGTCGCTGAGGCCCTTGCCCGTGACCACACCCATGCGGCTGCACATCTCCTGCACCACGATGAGCGCAATAGTGATGGGGAGCATGGTCCACAGCAGGGTGTAACCGTACTGTGCGCCGGCCTGCGAGTAGGTGAAGATGCCACCGGAGTCGTTATCGACATTGGCGGTAATAAATCCGGGACCGAGCACGGCCAGAAAGAGAAGGATCCGGATTCGCCAGCGCTTCCACATGTCGACGCGAGTTCCTATGGTGGGTTCATTGCAGTCTTTTTAATGTGCGGAAAACTTTTCCTCCCTGACCATAACAGGCCGGACGGTGCTGGCACGAGTCGCCCTGCAATTTTTCAATGCGTGTGGCACGGCGGACGCAGAATGATGCCGGCAATGCCTGTGCTAGAATTCGCTGTCGCATTGCCCGGACACGCGCGTGTCTGCGAAAGCATCCCGCAGGAGAGGACAGAATGAAGCTTCCTCCGAGCCCTGGTACAACTGCATGGAATCGCCGCGAATTTCTGCACCTTGGATTACTGGCTTCCGCTGCGCTGGCGAAAGGGAGACTTTCGTTCGCAGCCGAGGAGGCGCATCCCGGCGTTACGTACTACGGCGCGCTGCAACCGTTGGCTCCCGGAGCCGTGCGACCCGAGGGCTGGCTGCGCCACATGCTTGAAAAGCAAGCCGCACAGCTCGGCTCGCAACTGCCGCAGGTTTCCTGGCCGTTCAGCGACGCTTATTGGGCAGGCGAGGAGACGGCCGCGTCCTGGTGGCCGTGGGAACAGAAGGCCTATTGGCTCGATGGGGCAACGCGGCTGGCCCTTGTGCTCGAGGACAAAGATTTGATCGCACAGGTGCGCGCTACGCTCGACTACACGCTCGCGCACGCCGCTGACAGTGGCTATCTCGGCCCGAAATTCTTTGAAGATCCCGTGGGTGACTTTCATCGCTGGCCGCAGAACGTGCTGTTCCGCAGCCTGACGGCTCTCTCTGACGCAACCGCGCTGCCGGACGATCCCACAAGCAAAGAGATACCCGAGGCATTGCGCAAGCACTTCCTCGGGGACAACGCGGACTACGGAAAGCCGGTGAGAAACGTCACCAATGTGGAAGGAATGCTGTGGACTTACGCGCGCACCGGCGACCCGGCCTTGCTGACACTGGCCGAGAATGCCTGGCGCGAGTTCCTGGAAAATGAAAACCCGGGTTACGCCGACATGTCGGAGCTACGCGTCTTCGCCGCCACTCCCATTAACTGCCACGGCGTGACCTACGCCGAAACCATGAAGCTGCCCGCCCTTCTCTATCTCTACACGGGAAATCCGGAGTATCTCCGCTTTGCCGCGGCGGCCGAGCGGCGCATCTTCGATCATCACATGCTTATCGACGGCATTCCTTCCACTACGGAGGCGTATCGCACCACCACGTCGCTCGATTCGCACGAGACCTGCGACATTTCCGATCACACCTGGTCATGGGGCACCATGCTGATGGCCCGCGGCCATGCGGTGTGGGCCGATCGCGTGGAGCGGGCCTGCTTCAATGCCGCGCCGGGCGCCATCAAGAAAGATTGGAAGGCGCTGCAGTACTTTTCCTGCCCGAATCAATTTCTTGCCACGCTTGATTCCGATCACAACGTGATGGAGCACGGCGGGCGGAAGATGGCGTACCAGCCGAATCCCGGGCAAGTCACCGCCTGCTGCGGCGGCAATGTGCATCGCATCTTTCCCAACTACGCGATCCGCATGTGGATGAAGACTGCGGACGGCGGATTGGCGGCGGTTTTGTACGGCCCGTCGGCGGTGACCGCTCGCGTGGGCGAAGACTCGAGCTTGGTGCGTATTGTGCAGACGACCGATTATCCATTCCGCGAACGCATCGAATTCAACATCAGTGCCGAGCAGCCAGTGGCGTTTCCGCTTGCGTTGCGCGTGCCTGGCTGGTGTTCCGCGCCGCGCCTCGTGATCAACGGAAAACCAGTCCCGGCAGTGCGCGACCCAAACGGATTCATCATCCTGCGCCGCACGTTCACGCCCGGCGAACGGATTGTTCTGACTCTGCCGATGAAGCTGGCCGTCACGCATTGGCCGCAGAATGGCATCGGCATCGAGCGCGGTCCCATCGTTTACTCTCTGCCCATCAAGGAGAACTGGACGCCGCGCGTGGAGCCGAAGTTCACCACCGAGGATTTTCCAAGTTGGGAAGCTACGCCGGCCAGCGATTGGAATTACGGTCTCGCTCTCGATCCTGAAAAGCTGGAGAGCGAGGTGCAGGTCAAGAATGTTCCGGGGCCTGGACCCGGACCGATCCCGGGGTCGATCATCGACCCGTGGGAGAATCCTCCGACAACGCTGAGCGTGCCGGTGAGAAAGATTGAGGGGTGGGAGTTGCAAGCGAGTCCCGATCGGCCGGAGCAACAGTTCACTCCGCCGCTCCCGGACTTGAGCCTCAACCGGCCTGCCGGGGAAGTGGAGCGCGTCTCGCTTGTTCCGTATGGCTCAACGCACTTGCGGCTGACGATTTTCCCGGCGGTCCCTCGTTGAGGAAACAATGCCTGCGCAACTACGAATGAGTTGTGGCCCAAGACTATATATTGGATGCTGTTACAATCTTTCGCTCTGAAGGGATGGAATATGTCTGCGAATGACGCAAGTGGCATCGGGACGAGCCGGCGCAAAATGCTGGGAACCTTGGCTTCGGCGGGCGCGTTGCTGGGGCTTGGTAGCGCAACGGGCAGAGCAACGACCGCAGGAGCGTCAGCCGCGGATCCAGCATCGGGAGCGCCCGAAGATCTTTTTGCACTGGCACGGCTGCGGAGCTACAAGAACGTTCGCTCGGGGAGCTGGGATCGCACGGGCGGCAATGCAGATTGGGCTGTCGTTGAGCCGGGCAAGACGGCCACGCTGCTCGACGTGCAGGGCGCCGGCGTGGTGACGCACATCTGGTTCACCATCAATTCGCAAGACCCGATGCACCTGAAGAACCTGGTGCTGCGCGCGTGGTGGGATGACGAGTCCTCGCCTTCCATCGAGACCCCCATCGGCGATTTCTTCGGCCTTGGCCTCGGCGAATACTTCGTTTACCAATCGGAGTTGCTGGCTGTCGCACCCGTCAAAGCGTTGAACTCGTATTTCCAAATGCCGTTTGCGACGGCGGCGCGCATCACGCTCGAGAACCAGGGTCCTTCGACCGTGAGAAGCCTTTATTTTGCCATCGACTATGTGTCTCTTCCCTCCCTGCCCGAGGGCCTGGGCCGCCTGCACGCGCAGTACCGCCAGGCCGCGCCGTGCAAGGCCGTGGTGAGCGACGGAAAAAATTTGAGCGGCAAAGACAATTACGTGTTTCTCGAAGCCGCGGGCAAGGGGCACTTTGTCGGCGTAACGCAGGCTGTGCTGCAAAACGAAATCGGATGGTTTGGCGAAGGCGACGACATGATTTATGTCGATGGGGACGCAATGCCCACGATCAACGGCACGGGAACAGAAGACTATTTCAACGGCGCCTGGGGTTATGGCGACCAGCCCTACTCGTATCTCCACGTAGGGACGCCGTACATCGTAGACCCGGCGCGCATCGGCGGGCGCTACTGCCAATACCGCTGGCACAATGAGAGCCCGATTGCTTTCGAGAAGTCGATCAAGGTGACGATCGAACACGGCTCGGCCAACAACCGCTCCGATAACTTCTATTCGACTGCCTATTGGTATCAGACGGAGCCGCACGCGGCGTTCCCTGCGCTGCCGGCGGCGGCCGATCGGGTTCCCAAGGTGTTCAGCGTGGGCAGCACGAAGGGCGCGGCGATGCCAACAAGCTGACCGCAAACAGAACTCGTCAGTGCTGGCCCTCGAACCATTCCTTCACATCGGGCCAGAATGCGAGATAGCAAAAGATGAAGCCGTTCACAGCGATGGCCAGCATGAGCGCGGGCATTTCACCCTGATCGAGCTGAGAACCCATCCCCGAAGCTACGATCGCAAAGTAGCCGACCGCGGCCTTGGCCACAAACGCGCCTGCGTAAAACATCGTGATCCACCGGACCTTCCAGGAATGGTTCCACCACATGAATCCGACGACTGCCGTGACGACCGTCGAGAACAAGAGATAGACCATGACCTCCTCGCGCAGTTGCCGAGCCGCCTGCTCCGGCGACTGCTGATCGGCCGCGTCGTCATCGGGCAACGTATACCCTTGCGCCTCGGCTTCCTTCTGCATCTCCACCCGTTGTTTGGCAGCCTCTTCGCGCGCGGCCGCTCCCGGCAGGAAATGGCCCAGACTCCCCGTCAACCACGTGGAAGTGCCTGACTGCGGGAATGTGGCGAGAACGGTCAACAGAAGCGCGTAGAAGCCGGCCCGACAAAAGAGATACCAGGTAAACACTCTGATGCCGATCGGCGCCTTCTTTTCGACCCAGACATTCTCTTTCTTCACCGCCTCATGAATCTCGTGCAGCTTTTGCTGGCTCTCGGCTTCAATGGTCTCGAGGGCGACTGGCTCCGCCGCCTGGGTCTTATATTCGTCGGTAATTGGCTCCCATTTGTAGACCGGCTCCATGATTTTCCCTCCTCCTCGGCGCTCCAAGGTGCGCCCGCGATAGACCTCAGGCACCTAAGCCGTGACTAAACCGGCTTGGTACCAGTAATCAGCGGATCGTCCGGGCGATTGCTTTCAATGCCTCGCGAAAAGAATGCGGAGCGCACAATTTACCCGTGTTGTCGGGGGATCCCGCGAGAAGTCTAGCACGGGAGAAAAGCGCGAATGATTACTGGCTTGATGCAGGAGCGTTACAAAGGTTTTTGCGGTGTGCTGATGAAAAGGGCCTGCGCTGCAAATCCTCTCTGCGGATGAGAAGGGCGGGTTAAGCCGTTGCTGCGAGCACGGGTTCGATCTGCTCCATTGCGTTGGCGTTCGCGCCAAGAAGGCGCTCCACGACGTCTGCCGCGCTGTAGCTTTCACGCCCCGGCGCGATGAACTGCGCTATCGTATTCAGGTCGTCGCCTACCGTTATCAACGCCGGCTCATCGGAACCATCCTTGCGCGTCTGGGCGAGTCCGATATTCGCCATGAGGGTATTGCATAGGCATTTGCGGCCCACGGTTTCCTCGATTTTGCCGCCCTTGGCCACATAGTTTTCAACCGGTTCTGCCGAGCAGCGGTAGCCAATCTCGCCCTCGCGCACCACGTACGGCTCGCGCAAATAACCCAGATCGCAGACTCGGGTCCGCGCCTCGTAAACACCGGACGATGAAGTGGTGCCTTCGAGCTGCGCAACTTTGAACGGAAATCCCGTCGGCGACGCCAGAGGATCGGTGAATACTTCGCCTGTGCCTGCGATCGCCTGCTGGATCAGCCGCGCCTTCAGGTCGGGTCTCATGCCCGATTCGCTACTGAAAGCAAACGCGGTTCCTACCTGCACTCCCGCCGCACCCTGATCGAGCGCCTCGCGCAGCTTGGCCGGGCTGCCATAGCCGCCAGCCAGCCAGAAGGGAACACCCAGCGTGCGCAAGTCCGCGATGTTCACGCGATCGCGCTCGCCGTAGAGCGGTTCCCCGGCGGCGTTGAGTTGCAGCTTGCCCCGCGGCGGAGCATTGTGCCCGCCCGCGGTTGGACTTTCGTTCACAAACCCGTCAACGCGTCCGTTGGCCCGCCGCAGCATGGTGGCGGCCAGTGTGTTCGACGAAACGATGGCCAGGAACCTGGGCCGATCCAGCTCGGGCAGCGGTCCCTCCACATACTCTGCCGGATTGAGTCGCATCAGCGTGTCCATACTCGCAAACTGCTCTTGCGCAGTACCGGTCACTGCCAGGCGGTACTCAGCCTGCTGTTGTGCAGTAAATGCATCGAGCACGCCAGGAATGTGCAATGGGATGCCCGCGCCAATCAGCACGTAGCCCACCCCGGCAAGCATGGCCCCATAAATCGACGCCAGGTGCGGAATCTGCACTTTTTCAAGAAAATTGATTCCCACCGGATTGTCATGGCCTTCTTTGGCCAGAAAAACCTCAACAAAATTCGAAATCATGCATAGCTCGACGAGCTTGCGCGAATCGTGTTTCTGATGCATGGGCAGCGGTTTGTACGGCGCGCCGGCAGGCTTGCCGCCCGGCACGAAATATTCCTGCCAGATGCGCTTTGCCGTCTCCTGAAACGGAAATGCGTCTACTCCCCGGCGCATGTGCCCGCCTTGATCGCCGTCCGCGAGCCGGCGCACAAAGACCGAATCCAGCGCCGTGCCCGACACGACGCCCAACTGGCCGAGTTTTGAGACGGCTTGAGCTAGGCGCCAATTAGACACGCCGACACCCATCCCGCCCTGAATAATCCTTGGCAATTGGAGCATGTTTAGATTCTTTCACATATCCAGATAAATCCGGGTATTTTTCCTAGAATAGCCGGGTTGCGGGGCCAGAATGTGAGCAATATTGCTCACAAACATCGAATTGAGGCGAGTAGTCAGCCCGCCCTCAAGGTTTCACAGCTTTTCGCGCAGAAAACTGATCACCTGCTCCGACTGCACGACGCCAACCATGCGGCCCAGCGCATCGACGACGGGAAGGGAGTGAAGGTTGTATTTATCGAACATTTCAGCCAGTTCGTTCTGGTGCATGTCGGCCGGGCAAGAGAGGACGCGGGGCTCGGCCAGGACTTTCAAGTGGGATTCAGGACGCGCCATGACCATGCGCGCCAGCGATACGGCACCGCGCAGAATGCGCTTTTCGTCGAGCAGGTAGACCTCCGTGACGCCTTCCGGGTCACCGTCGAAGCTGCGCAGCGCCTCCACAGCCTGTGCCACAGTGGCGTCCACGCCCAGGTAAACGAACTCCGTGGTCATCAAGCCGGCCGCGGAGTCTTCATCGAACTCGAGCAGCTCCGAGACCTCCTGCCGCTCCTCGGGTTCCATTTCTTCGAGAATGGCGTCGGACTGTTCTTCGGGCAATTCGGAGAGCAGGTCGGCTGCTGCGCCGGGGTCCATCTCTTCCACGATGTCGGCGATGCGCTCGTCGTCGAGCTTTTCGAGCAGCGCCTTTTGCAGCTTGGGCTCGACTTCTTCCAGGGTCTCGGCCGCGACATCCTCGTCAAGAGATGTGAAAACGGCCTCGCGTTCCGCCGGCGCAAGATCTTCCAGAATGTCGGCGAGTTCCGAGGGGTGAATATCGGCCAGGCGCTCGTGCTCAATGCGCAGCCTGACGCGGCGCGCGGGATCGGGCTCGATGACATCCACAAACTGCCAGGGAATGGCACGCGCCGTAAACTTGCGCGAGACGGCCTCCAGGCGGGTGCGCGGTAAGACCCCTTTGAATACGCGGCGAAAGGCGCCCCTCAAGCCGACTTCGACTTCGGCCACGCGCAGCAGGTGCGTCGCGCCCTGGCCCATCCACTCCAGATCCACATCGTTCACGCGCACCACTTTGCGGCCGTTGATGTCGATGATCTGGCGGTCGACCAGGTCCTGCTGCAGAAAGAGAAAGTTGCCCTCTTCCTTGAGCGGGGTCAGGACATCGGCCGAGCGTACTTCGAGCGTGCCGGCTGGGGTCTCGATCACTTCCTGGGAGGGAACGAGCGCAAGGCCAGTGCGTGTCTTGAGCACCAGTCCGGCCACCTTGCCGCCGTCGGGCCCGGTGGTAATGGCAATGTCCTTGAGCTTTCCGCACAGATGCCCCAGCGCGTCGGTCACAGGCATGCCGAGAATCGCCGTCAGGCTGACACGAGTCGCGATCCGCGGCTCGGTGTGCGCGTCAGTAGCATGCGAACCCATGGGTTGAGTGTAGACCTTTTGAGGCGGTTTTTATCCGGTCTGCGGACCGTCTCGAAGCGACATGTAAAACACCCGGAACCGCATTGACAGCGAATTGACCAAGCGCTCCGCGAGCAAGCGCGAGATGGCTCATCTGGTTCGCCTGATAGTGGAAGCGGCGTCTAAACATCAGATGCAGCCTTGACACAATCGCATCCAGACCTGAAACTGCCAGAAGATTCCCGGAGCAGGGGCGCTTGGCCCCAGCCGCTCCGGCGGAGGCGGAAGACAGCCCGGTGAGCGCACCCAGCAGAGGACGGCGGAGCTTCAAGCTGAGCTCCACCATGGATAGCGTCGGAGAGGTGGAGTCAGCCTCCGACCAAATGGCCATTGAGGCAGGTCTCGACGAGGACCAGCGCTTTCATATCGCCATGGCAGTGCGCGAAGCAGCCATTAACGCAGTGCTGCACGGCAACGAGTACGATCCCTCCCGGCAGATCGAGGTTTCTCTCGAAAATACCGGCGAGGACCTGAAGATCACCATCGCCGACGAGGGCCCGGGCTTCGATCCCGATAAAGTGCCCGACCCGTTGGCACAGGAAAACCTGCTCCGCGGCACCGGCCGCGGTATCTTTCTCATTCGGTCGCTGATGGATGAGGTACACTTTCGACAACTGCACCCCGGGACCGAGCTGACGCTGGTGAAACATCTGGCGCCCGCCGCCGGAAAGCCTTAAGGTCCGACGTGCGGGATCAACCCTTCTCTCCCTGCGACCAGACCGGCCGAGGAATTTTCCTTGAAGCCGGAGGCCGTAAAGATGCTATAACCGAAGTACTGACAAGGAGGAATTTTCCGTGGCACTTGCGATAGCTTCCCGTGAAGTGGATGGCGTTACCGTTCTGGATCTCAGCGGGCGGATTACCCTCGGCGAAGGCAGCGTGCAGCTGCGCGACGCCATTCGCGACCTGATCAGCAAAGGACAGAAGAGCATCCTGCTCGATCTCGGCGATGTGAACTACATCGACAGCTCAGGCCTGGGCGAACTGGTGAGCGCTTACACCACTGCCCGGAACCAGGGCGCGACCCTTAAACTGCTCAAACTCACCAAGAAGGTCCACGACCTGCTGCAGCTGACCAAGCTCTACACCGTCTTCGACATCTCCGACGACGAGGCCAGCGCCATCGCATCCTTCAAGTAGACCATTCGGACAAAGTTTCCAGCCCAAAAGGCCATTCCGCGCAGGCGGAATGGCCTTTTTGTGTTTGCGGCAACCAGAGCGAACCTCTAGAACTGCACAGTTGGCGTAGTTTGGGCGGCCTGGGCTGGCCTGGAAACGCGCATTATTCACCTGGAACCCGGCGTAGCGCGCCCAAATGCTGTTCGGGAATTGCTGGATGTACGTGTTGTAATCCTGGAGCGCTTGATTGTACCGATTGCGAGCCACCGCAATCCGGTTTTCGGTGCCTGACAACTCATCCTGCAAACGCATGAACTGATCGCTGGAGCGCAGTTGCGGGTAGTTTTCGGTCAGGACGAGAACCTTGGCGAGAGCGGTATCGAGCTGTCCGTTCGCGGCGATCTTGTCCGTCGGGGTCTGGGCGTTCATCAGTCCATCCCGCGCCTGCGCGATCTCAGTGAACACGCTGCTTTCCTCTTTGGTGAAACCCTTCACGGTCGCCACCAGGTTGGGAATCAGGTCGGCGCGCCGCTCCAGTTGCACGTCCACATCGGACCAATTTGTTTTGACCACCTGATCCAGGGCCACCATCTGATTCTTGGCGCTGACGTAGCTGCCAAAACACATGGCGACGACCAACAGCAGAATGGCCACGATACCCAGGGTAATTCCAAGTCCTTTGCTCATAAACTCGACTCTCCTTGTTAAAACAGCTATCAGCTCTTAGCTACCAGCTTCCTCCGGCGCCACCGCCGCCAAAACCGCCGCCGCCGCCGCCGAATCCGCCGAAGCCACCGCCGCCACCGCCAAATCCTCCACCGCCGCTGCCGAAGCCGCTGGAACCGCCGCGGCCTCCGCCAGAGAAGAGGCTCAGACCCCACAAGCCGAAGAGACCAAAGCTGCCCAGCACGCGGAGTATGTAGAAAATGATCACGATCGTGATGAGAATGCCTTCCACGACTTTGGCTGCGGACGGCTGCTCTTGCTGCTCCGGCTCGGCGGCCGGAACGGGTGCGGGTGCATTGTCCAGCGTGACATGGGCATCGTCGGCGATGACCTGCGCCACCTCACCCACCGCCGTCGTCACCGCGCCGTCATAGTCGCCGGCCTTCAGGTCGGGAACCATGTCGCGGCCGATGTCGCCCGTCTTGCCGTCGGGCAGAATTCCTTCCAGTCCGTAGCCGACTTCAATCCGGTACTTGTGATCGGCGACGGCCAAAAGAACCATGGCGTAACGGTTCTGGCCCGTTGCCTTATCCTTGTCCCCCATCTTCCAGTGGTCTTCGAGCTGCGTGGCGTAGTCGGCCGCGTCGTCGCCGTCGAGATCGTGCACGGTCACCACGGCAATCTTCGCGTTGGCCGAGGTGTGGTCAAGTTGGGAACAGATGGAATCGAGCCGCGCGACCGCCTCAGGCGAGAGCACGTGCGCAAAATCGCTTACGTAGTCGGTGGGCTGGGGAAGGTCGGACACCTTCTCGGCATGCGCGGGAACCGCGAGAAATGCGAAAAGCGCCGCCAGCAGTGGCGGAAACAGGGCAAAACGCGCGCGGCCAGAACCTTTCATTTCTCCTCCATTGTACGTTGGCGGGGCGGCGGAGGTTCCCGCGCCGGCAGGCTCTACACTGGAGGAGAAATGACCGAATCTACGATTCCCACACCCCCCGTCGCACATAAGGAACACAGAGAAACTCAATTGCATGGAGTGCTGCTGGCCGACGACTACGCCTGGCTGCGCGACAAGGAAAATCCCGATGTGACCGCGTACCTGGAAGCAGAAAATGCCTATGCCGACGGCCATGATGGCGCCTCTCGGCGGGCTCCGCGAAGAGCTTTACCAGGAGATGCTGAGCCACGTGAAGCAGACGGACATCTCGGTTCCCTACCGGGATAGCGATTGGTGGTACTATTCGCGCACGCAGGAGGGCCTGCAGTACGGAATCTATTGCCGCAGGCACGGTGGGCCGGCCGGCACGGATGCCGATGCGACAGAACAAATCCTGCTCGACGGAAACGAACTGGCGAAGGACCACGCCTTTTTCGCGATCGGCGACACCGACATCACCGACGACGGGCGCTGGCTGGCTTACTCGGCCGATACCACGGGATTTCGCCAGTACACGCTGCGGATTAAGGATCTGGAAAGCGGCGAAACGCTCGCGGACGAGGTAGAGCGCGTGGGTTCCGTGGTGTGGGCCGCGGATAACAAGACTTTGTTTTATACGGTCGAGGACGAGCAGCAGAAGCGGCAGTTTCAACTCTTCCGCGGTTCCGCCGGGAACCTTTCCGATGCCGTGCTGGTCTATCAGGAAGACGACGAGCGTTTCAACATTGCCGCCGGGCGCACGCGCGACGGCAAGTACATCGTGCTCGAGTCGGCCAGTCACATCACGAGCGAGGCTCGGTTTCTGGCGGCCGACAATCCAACCGGTGAATTCCGCATCATTGCCCCGCGTGAAGATGAACACGAATATTCGCTCGACCACCGCAACGGGCTATGGTTCATCCGCACCAACGATCGCGGACGCAACTTCCGCCTCGTGACCGCGCCAGTGGAGACGCCCGAGCGCGAACACTGGACGGAGCTGATTGCGCATCGCGACGCAGTGATGCTCGAGGATGTGGATCTCTTCGCAGAGTTCTTTATCGCCTGCGAGCGCGAGGATGGATTGCCGCGGCTGCGACTGTGGAAGTTTGCCGGCGCGGGGCCTGATGCCACTGCCTCCGGCGAGATCGCCTTTCCCGAGCCCGCGTACAGCGCGCACCCGCACATTAATCGCATCTTCGAGACGACGACATTTCGCTACGGCTATCAGTCGCTGGTAACGCCCAGCTCGGTGTACGAGTACGACATCGCATCGGGCGCATCCACGCTGCTGAAGCAATTGGAGATTCCCGGCGGCTTCGATCGCACGCTCTACGCCAGCGAGCGCGTTCATGCCACGGCGCCGGATGGCGTGGCTGTTCCTGTCTCGATTGTGTATCGCAAGGACCGCCGCACCAAGTCGAACCCGCTCTACGTCTACGGCTACGGCTCCTATGGCTACTCGCTCCCGCTTGGGTTCAGCTCAAATCGATTGAGCCTGCTCGATCGCGGCGTGATGATGGCCTACGCGCACATCCGCGGCGGCGGCGACCTGGGCAAGCCGTGGCACGACGCGGGCAAAATGCTCATCAAGCGCAATACGTTCACCGATTTCATTGCCTGCGTTGAGTACTTAACCGCAACAGGCTATGGCGACCCGAACCGCGTGGCGATCGAAGGCGGGTCGGCCGGCGGTTTGTTGATGGGCGCAGTAGCGAACATGAGCCCACGGCTCTTTCGCGCGGTGCTCTCGCACGTGCCGTTTGTCGACGTGATGAACACCATGCTCGACGCTTCCCTGCCCCTCACGGTCCCCGAATACGAGGAATGGGGTGACCCGAACCAGGAAGAGTATTTCCGCTACATGTTGAGCTATTCGCCGTACGACAATCTGCGCGCGGCGGAGTATCCGGCGATGCTGGTCAAGACCAGCTTGCACGACAGCCAGGTGATGTATTGGGAGCCGGCCAAGTATGTGGCCAAGCTTCGCACCCTCAAAACCGACCATCATCCGCTGCTTGCTGGTGACGAACATGCAGGCCGGCCACGGCGGCGCCAGCGGCCGCTACGACTACCTGAAAGAGATCGCGCTGGACTACGCGTTTGTGCTGAGGGAGCTACAGGAAACTTAAATCATCCCAATTGATCTGCCCTCAGTTCCGGAGTTTTGCGGTCGCCTCGCTGCTTCACTTGAGGAATTTGTCCGCATTTCGAATCTCGGCCGAAGCAAGACGCCACGCCCCGTTCATTGCGTCCTCGTAATAGATTCCTCTTTCCCCTGAGCGAACACTCACTAATTCGGGGTACTTAACGCACAGGTTCTCGTCGCCTGCCGGCTGATGGTCGCAATCCGTTCCCTCGATTGGCATCCCCGGAACAGACTCAGACACTTCCTTGACGCCTGCTTTGATCTGCCAAAGATCCGCGGCTGCTCGGTACCATTTGATCGCATTGTTGAGGGCTTTCGAAAACTCAGGGACAGAAGCTGCGGAGTCACTATCCAGGAACATTTTGACGGAGAAGTAGGTGTCGCCCAAGGCACGAGAGTAATCCTCCTGAGAAATGCCGATTTCGGTTCTTGCCTGTAATTTCTTCAAAGCCAACACTGCATCCTTAGCCTGTTCGTCTGTAATCAACGTGTTTGCTTTGGTATTACTGGCTTGATTCGAAGTTCCTGGTTTCTGATGGGTATTCTGTGCCTGTATCGAGATTGCGGCAAGTAGAATGCAGAAGTAGATTTCGATTTTTCGGAGCATGTTCGCTGCCTTTCGCGCCCGTTCAGGAGTCCCGTACCTGTTATTCCTTGTGTGTAAGACCGCTTAGAGCTGCCAACCCCGCCTTCCGAAATTCAGCGGCCGTCAGCGAGATGTGATTGTTCTGCAGCCATTTCAGAGAGATAGATGCGTATCCGGTCCTTTTGACCTGATCCCGGGTTAGAAGATAGAAGGTCCACTGCCGGAGATCGAGTGCGTTCCATCTTCCTGGGTCGTGCTCGTTCTGGATCGCAAACACATACAAGTCGGCGTGATAATCAGCAACGATGTCCTTATCGCCTCCTTTACCAACGCCATACAATTCTGGATCACGGGACTTAAGCCGCCTAAACTGGATTGTTTGGGAAGGTTCCGCACGGCGCTCCCTCGGACTCCCATCTCCGTTAAGCAGTCTCCAGGATTGCCACCAAGCCGAAGACTTGACCTCGATTGAAACTCTGTCGCGAGTGCGAATGTCGCAGTTTGCCCATGAGAACCTACGAGTCATCGGGAGATCGAGCAATCTACCCACTAACCATTCGGCGAAGATCCCTTTGACGTCGTCGTCGCAGAGATCTGAGTATGCCCAACGCCAAAAGTCAGCTACTGTCCGCTCGCCAGATATTTCGTCAATCCCGATCAGCTTGTCGTTAGGCTTGACTTCGTTTACGTACATTTGGCTAACCCTCGATTCGGATTCCGTCAATCATAACCTCTACGAGCGCTCCGAAGCATGATTTCAAGGGCTGAAGAATCAACTCGCTCAACCAAGCTCCGCCAGCGTTTTCTCCAAACTCGCCGCATCCTCCACGTTCATCGAATCCAGCCCCGGATCGATCTGTTTGAGCAGGCCGCAGAGGACTTTGCCGGGTCCGACTTCGATGAAGACATCGGCGCCTGCGCCCTGGCCCTCCACGGACAGCGACCTGCCCTCGAGCGCCTGCATGCACTCCACCCAACGCACCGCGCCCGTGACTTGCCTGACGAGCGCGTCGCGCGCGGCATTGGCGGTTGTGACAAGGCTGCCGGTGACGTTGGCGGCCACGGGAATGCGCGGATCGCGCATTGTGAGCCCGGCCAGTACCTTCGCCACTTCCTCCTGCGCCGGCTGCATCAGTGCGCAATGGAAAGGAGCGCTCACGGGAAGCATGACGGTGCGGCGTGCGCCCTTGGCCTTGCACAACGCCGCGGCTTTTTCCACGGCCGCAGCCGCGCCGGAGATGACTGTCTGGTTGGGTGAGTTCAGGTTGGCGGCCTGCACAACCAGGCCGGTCTCGCGCGCGGCCTCCTCGCAGGCCTCGGCAACTTGCGCGGCGCCGAGGGCGAGCACGGCGGCCATGGCGCCCTCGCCGGCCGGAACCGCCTTCTGCATCGCCGCGCCACGCGCTTTCACTGCGCGCACCGCATCGGCAAAGGAGAGCGTTCCCGCAATCACGTGTGCCGACCATTCACCGAGAGAGTGGCCCGCGGCCAGCGCCGGTCCCACGCCGTGCTCCGCGAGCACACGCGCCGCCGCCACGCTCACAGTCATAATGGCCGGCTGCGTGTTCTCGGTCAAACGCAGATCTTCTTCAGGCCCTTCGAAGCATAGCTTCGAAAGCGGGAAGCCTAGCGCCGCATCGGCCTCGGCAAAGGTTGCAGTTGCTACGGGAAATCGCTCGGCGAGCTCGCGGCCCATGCCAACGGCCTGCGAACCCTGCCCCGGAAAGAGGAAAGCTATCTTTGTGATACATTGCAATGAGATTTTATCGCGCCGGGCTTGGCTTTTTCTGATCCCTGAAACCTGATCCCTGTTCCCTGCTCTTTCTCGTTCCCTCGTTCCCTTGTTCCCTTGTTCCCTGTCTTTATCAGTTCCAGCGCTTTTTGTCGTTGGGATCGTCTTCGTCGATCAACCGGCCCTGGCCGTCGAACTTCACCGTCCGCCCCTGCCGCTTCATGTAGACCTCGAACTTGCGGGCGGCGCGGCGGCGCTTCCAGCGGTAATAGCGATTGCGCATGGCGTACCAGCGCTCGCTGAGCAGGAAGGAGACGCCATGGCGCGGCGCCATGCGCACAAACACCAGGCCGGCCAGCGCTCCACCCAGCTGCGAGAAGGCGTACCACTGCTCCTGTCCGAAGAGCATGGCGATGGCGATGAGCGCGTAGATCATCACCAGGTAGCGTGCCTTGATGCCGATGGGCAACGGAAACAGCATGAACTGCGTATCGCCGTAGAGAAGACCGATGGCGGCAAGCAGTCCAAAGACGCCGCCAAAGCATCCATAAAGCGGGATGGGAGCGCCAAGCAGCCTGGGAGACAACGTGCTCGACATGGCGTAGAGGGCCAGCGCAGCAGCGGCGGTTCCAAGTACCGAAGCGGCGTAGAGGCCGGTCACCCATCTCGCGTTATGAAAGCCCTCGAGAAATCCCGCCAGAAACCAGAGCGAAAGCAGCTCAAAGAGCGTGGCGATGATGCCGGAATGTACGAAGCTGTACGTAAGTGGCTGCCACAGGGCCCCGTGAACGAACGAGAAGGGATCAAACGAGAAGCGGAAGCCAATGCTGATGGCTTGAAATGGCGACACAAAGCCGACAACCAACAGCGCAAAGTAAGTCGCCAGGTTGACGAGGATCAACCGGCGGGTTGCCCCGCGGAAGTCAGGGAAGGCGAACGGAATGGAGCCAAATCTTGGCATCGCAGTCAACAGGTTAAATGTTGGAGCGGGGCGGTGTCATGATGGAAGCCCGAGTTGGAGCGTGGAGACACCTCGGTATGGCGTTACAGCCAATCTGCACCAGGGATGGAGCAGAGGCAACCAAGTCTGAGGAAATGCGTCTGTTTGGGATAGGCGGAGCGCTGGTTTTCCGCAAAGAAAAATCTGGACTCGTCAAGTGCCGCTGGCCTCTTGACCTGAGGCGGGTTTCTCACTAAAACTAGCGATGGCTGCGGGAATGGATTCATCCCGCAATGCGAATTGAATTGGAAAGCGAGGAAGCTGCTATGCCCAGCTGCCCTGAGTGCGATACCGTTCTGGACATTGAACTCGACGAGGTCGAAGAAGGCGACGTGATAGCCTGCGAAGAGTGCGGCACTGAATACGAAGTGGTAGGCGTGGAGCCGCTGGAACTGTCACGCGTCGAAGAAGGCCTTGAAGAGGAAGATGATCTCCTCGCAGAGGACGAGGAGGAGTAAGGATGAGCCGTGCAACTTGGCTGGCTGCAATCGCATGTGGTCTGATGACGCTAGGCGCGATCCCCTTAGGATCGAGATTTGCGCTTTCGGCGCCGGCCGCATGGGGTCAGAATATAGGTGACCGCACGGTGTCGGGCACGATTCTGAACGAGAGCGGACAGCCAGTTGTGGGCGCCACCGTCTTCCTCAAGAACGAGAAGACCAAGGCGATTCGCAGCTACATTTCCACCGCGGACGGCCATTTCCGCTTCTCCCAGGTCGATATGAGCGTCGACTTCGATCTGTGGGCAGAAAAAGACGGCAGTAAGAGCGCGACCAAGACCGTGAGCTCCTGGGACGACCGCAAAGAGTTTGTCTCGGACTTGAAGTTGAAGTAGGCGGCAGCCGGATAACATGTGCGGGCCTGGAGGCCCGCGCTATGCGTTAGGCTCGGCGTTCCAGCTTTACCCTTCCAGCTTTTTCACCACCAGCTCATTCAGCAGCGCCGGGTTAGCCTGGCCTTTTGACGCGCGCATCACCTGGCCGACAAAGAACCCCGCCATGGTTTTCTTTCCCGCGCGATATTGCTCCACTTGCTTGGGATTGGCTGCGATGACCTCGTCGATCAGCTTTTCGATGGCGGAGGAGTCGGTAATCTGTTGCGGCTTCTCGCGCTCGTAGACGGCCGCAAAATCCTCGCCCTTCTCAAAGCAAACGTCAAAGAGCTGTTTCAACTGTTTGGAGCTGATCGTGCCTTCGTCGAGCAGGTCGGCGGCGAGCACGATGCCCGCCATCGATACCGGCGACTGCTTCTGCTCCAGGCCTAGCGCCTTCAGGCGTCCACCCACTTCGCTCAGCAGAACATTGGCCACGCGACGCGGGTTGCGGGCTGTGCGCGCTGCGGCTTCGAAGCGGTCGGCAAATTCTCGCGACGCCGTCAGCGTGTGCGCGTCCTGCGCCGACAATTCGTAATCCGCAATCATGCGCGCGCGTCGCGCCTCGGGCAGCTCCGGGAGTTTTTCCCTGGTCTCGGACAGGAGTTCCGCGGAGACGATCAGCGGCGGCAGGTCGGGCTCGGGAAAATAGCGGTAATCGTGCGCCTGCTCCTTGGAGCGCATGGGATACGTGCGGCCCTCTCCGGCGTTCCAGAGCCGCGTCTCCTGCATCACGCGCCCACCGGACTCGATCACTTCAATTTGACGCTCGATTTCGTATTCGAGCGCCGCTCGGATGAATTTGAAGCTGTTGACGTTCTTGACTTCGGCTTTGGTGCCGAATTTTTCCTGTCCCCTGGGACGGACGCTCACATTCGCGTCACAGCGCAGCGATCCCTCCTCCATGTTGCAGTCGGAGACGCCGCAGTAAAGCAGGATCTCCTTCAACCGCGTGAGGTACTCGAAGGCCTCGTCGGGCGTGCGGATATCCGGCTCGCTCACGATTTCTGCGAGCGGCGTGCCGCAACGGTTCAGGTCGAGATAGGTGCGCGTGGCAGAGTCGGGAAAACCTTCGTGCAAGCTCTTGCCCGCGTCCTCTTCCATGTGCAGGCGCGTGATGCCGATGCGTTTCTTGCCGCCATCCGCCGTGGGTACTTCGATCCAACCATGCTCGGCAATCGGCTTGTCGTATTGCGAAATCTGGTAGCCCTTGGGCAGATCGGGATAAAAGTAGTTTTTGCGCGCGAAGATCGAGCGCTCGCGCACCTGGCAGTTGAGCGCCAATGAAGCCAGCGTGGCAAACTCAACGGCCTTCGCGTTCAGGACCGGCAGCGCGCCGGGCAGACCGATGCATACGGGGCAAATGTTGGTGTTGGGATCGGCGCCAAAGCGGTTAGCGCAACCGCAAAAAATCTTGGTCGCCGTGAGCAGTTGCACGTGCACTTCGAGGCCGATCACGGGCTCGTATTTCGCCAAAACATCAGGAGAGATGGCTGCGGCGGGCATATTTGGATTTTATCGCGGGCGTGCGGACGGCGTGCGCAGCAAGGCGGGTAGCTCGGTTGGGGCGCGATTGCCTACAATCGGAAGCGCGTGGAACGGCGGCAGATTTCCGCGCGGTTATTTAGCCCGCATTCAGAATGGAGACCCGAAGTGGATCGAATGAACATTTGCAAAACCATGTTGCTGGCCGCATCGCTTGCGGGGCTCTTCACTGCGAGTTCGCCGGAGTGCCAGGAGGAGCCAGCGTCCGTGCCCGAGACCAAGGCTCCGGCCACGCCAGCGGCTGCGGCGCCAGCGGCTGCGCATGCGCAATCTCCGGCCGCTCGACTTGAGATTCGTGCCGTCGATGGCGGCCCATTTCCCACCGAAGATGCGGCCAGGCAGAGCGTGAACGGCGAGCTTCCGCCCAATGTTGAGATTCTGCCTTACACGGGCGGCCCCAGTAGTTCGAGCGGCACTGCGTATTACGTCATCGAACGTTTCCCCATCGTGGCGGGAAGCGATTTGCGCTCCGTTCAACCGGGCGTAAATTCAAATACCGGGCAAGCAACAGTGGCTATTACACTCACCGATAAAGCCGGCGACAAGTTCTGGGCCTACACCAGCGCCAACATCGGCAAGAGTATGGCCGTGGTGATGAGCGGTACGGTACGCGAAGTAGCGGTCATCAAGAGCCCAATTCGCGATCGGGCCGTCATCGAAGGCGCGTTCAGTGAAAACGAAGCGATGGAGCTGGCCGAAACGCTTGCAACCCAACTGGCGCCGCCAGCGCAAACCTCACCTTCCGGACACCCCAACAATGCGTATTGGATCGATCACGACCACCAATTGCTGGTGGATTTTGGCGGGCTTGCGCACTTCAAGGAGGCCGATGCGATGCTTGGTGCCCCGAAATCCGGCGAGGACCGCGTAGTCTTCATGGGCGACTCGATTACGCAGGGCTGGAAGCTGGACGAAGCATTTCCTGGCAAGCCGTATGTGAATCGCGGCATCAGCGGCCAAACGACTCCGCAGATGCTGGTGCGCTTCCGCCGGGATGTAATCGATTTGAAGCCGAAGGTGGTGGTGATTCTCGCCGGGACCAACGACATCGCCGGCAACACGGGGCCGATGACGCTGGAGCAAACTGAAGGCAACCTGGCGTCGATGGCCGAGCTGGCGGCGGCGAATGGGATTCGCGTGGTGCTCTGCTCCATACTGCCGTCCTTCGACTATCCCTGGGCGCCGGGACTCACTCCTGCGCCGAAGATCGCCCAAATGAATGCGTGGATCAAGAACTACGCGGCGCAAAAGGGCTACGTGTATGTCGACTTCTACTTTGCGATGAAGGATGACCGCGGAGGACTGCCCGCGACCCTGAGCAGGGACGGTGTGCATCCGCTTCCAGCCGGTTTTGCGATGATGACGCCGCTGGCGGAGGCGGGAATTGAGAAGGCGCTGAAAGGCAGGCAGTAGGGAGTAACCAATAGTGAGTGGGGCCCCGGTCTCCGAACCACGCACATTCGATCTAAACCGAAAACGACGTACCGCAGCCGCAGGAGCGCGTGGAGTTGGGGTTGATGAAGTTGAATCCCTGGCGCATCAGCGTCTCTTCGAATTCCAGCGTCATTCCGTTCAGAAACACAAAGCTCTTGGGATCGATGAACACGCGCACTCCGTCAAAAGTAAAAATACGGTCGCGCTCGCGCGGATGGGCATCGAACGCGATGACGTAGGACATGCCCGAACAGCCGCCGCCCTTTACGCCGAGACGCAGTCCGCCCTCCTCCGTGGAGATGCCTTCCTTGGCGAGGATCACGCGGATGCGCTTAACGGCGCTGGCTGTCACCTGGAGGCCTTCGGCAGGCGCCACAGCCGCTGTCGCACCGGCTTGCGTAGCCGATGCGTTTTGTTTCGATCCGATGCTGACAATCTCATCCATAAATGTCTCTCTATTCGATTCACTGAGGCCCGCCGGCGATGCAGCGGTTTACATCACTGCACATCCTGCTTACAGATCTGCGCACAACCATGCTGATGTTACAGCGTCAACGTGACTAGCCCCTGGACGTCGCGCGCCTTGGCCGCGGCCTGTTCCTGCTCCGCCAGGTCATGGATGCTGATGCTCTTCAGCACTCCGATGATGGTCTCGTTCACCCGCGCCAGCGGTTCCTTGATGGTGCAATTCGGCGTAAG
This sequence comes from uncultured Acidobacteriota bacterium, assembly GCA_963713675.1. GTDB lineage: Bacteria > Acidobacteriota > Terriglobia > Terriglobales > Acidobacteriaceae > Telmatobacter. The sequence goes on along the minus strand of CAVQMV010000028.1, from coordinate 46,986 downwards.
GTCACACGACTTCGCCCCCTTGGTGCAGGAGGTAAGAAACAGGGGTCCGTCGATGGCGTGGATCACTTCAAAGGCCGAGATCTGGCGGGGGTCCCGGGCCAGAGCATAGCCGCCGTTCATGCCCGCGTGGGAGCGCAGCAAGCCCGTTTTGGTGAGCCGCTGAAGGATCTTAGCCAGCAGTTGCGCCGGAATTCCATAGGCATCCGCCACGTCTTTGGCGCTCAACGCAGGGGTTTCCGGGTGCTCGGCCAGGTACTTGAGCGCCATCAGCCCGTAATCCGCTTTCTTGGTGAGCTTTAGCATGGGATATCCGACTGGAACGGTCCGTATTTAGTATACGTCCGGTTTCGTTTGCCTTTCAAGCTGGCCGTTGCCTGTCCCGCCCGAAGGGAAATCCGGCGTTTCGGTTGCAAGTTTCATCAAAAATGGGTTTGCAAACGCCCAAAAGACAGCTACAATCTGGCGGATACAGCGTTTTCGGTCCTGCTCTTAACAGAGTGCAGAACGCCGAGGGTCCATTTCCTCATGAGATTGACCCGTCGCACGGTTCTGGCGATGTTAACAATTGAATCGAAGACGCTTTAGAGCACCTATCGCAATCCCATTTGGCTGTGCCCGAGGGTCTGCTAAGACGATCAGGACGGCGGCAGCGGGAGACAGAAAGGGCGCATCCAATCTGGATTGCTGAAGTGCACGAAGCCCCGAGAACGATGGCAACCGCCTGCAAACATCCCAGAGTCCGGATCGTTTCCCGCCACGAAGACAGCGAGTTTGTCGAGTGCCTGGAGTGTGGCGAAATCTTCGACTCCGAAGAGTTTCGCGATATGGAGATTGAAGAAACGGCTGGTACGGAAGATCTCCAGAACGATTCCTTGGAATAAGCGGAGTTGGTGAATAGCGGGTTAGCGGAGTCAGGCTGGCGGATTATTTGCCGTTGGCGCCGTTGGCCGCTGTGGCGCCGCTGCGGCGCGAAACCACCCACGCATAGTGCAGTCCCGAAATGATCGTGAGCGCGATAGTGGCGTCGAGCGCCACGGTGCGGAACGTCGCGATCCAGTACCAATTCGGCGTCACCTGGCGCAGTAAAACCGCCGCCACTGCAACGATCTGGGCCAGGGTATTGGCTTTGCCCCAGAGGCTGGGATGAAACTCCCTGCGCCCCGCAGCCGCATACAGCAACGCCGAAACCAGCAGGATGCCCACATCCCGGCCGAACACCAGCACCGTCACGGTCACCGGCATCAATCCCTTGTAGAGCAGAACCAGAAACAGGGTGCTCAGCAGCAGCTTGTCGGCCACCGGATCGAGATAGGCGCCGAATGTCGACCGCTGCTTGAGCAGACGCGCCAAGGTGCCATCCAGACCGTCGGTGAGCCCCGCGGCAATAAAAAGCACGAAGCTCAGAACATAATGCCCCTCGAGGATCGCCGCCACCAGGAAGGGCGCCAGGCAGATGCGGAGGAGCGTAAGCAGGTTGGGAGCGCTGCGTAACGGGTTCAACCGGTGGCTCGACACCTCATCCATGGCAAACCGTTTCTGGCGCGATTGTGAAGTGATCGACATGCCGGAAGTGAATTTCTGTCGTCAACGATGGTAAAGCATCGCGCCCCTGCGGCGCAGCCGGATCTGTTGGATCCGGCGCCGTGCTGGGGCATCCCAAGCCTTGGTCTCTTGGTCCCCGCCGGTGACCCCAGCAAGCGGGTAGTGCTTGCTGGGGTGGCTTGGTCCCCGCCAATTAGACTTCGATCGGCAGCTCTGCCGCCTGAATGTTCATAGGCGTAAGCCCGCGCTGGCGCAGAGAGCGCAGGCTGAGCGCGTCGTGGCGCTTGGCCAGGCGGCGGCCGTGGTGGTCCACCACGAGGCGGCAGTGGTACCAGGCGGGATTTTCGAATCCCAGGGCGCGGTTCAGCAGAATCTGACGCGCGGTGGACTTGAGCAGATCGGCGCCGCGCACCACTTCCGTCATGCGCATGGCCGCATCATCAACCACGCAGGCAAGCTGGTAACTGGGACCGCCGTCGCGCCGCCACACCACGAAGTCGCCAAAGTCCACGCCGGCCACAAAACGCTGCGGGCCCAGGTTACGGTCCACAAACTCAATCACTTCGCCGTCGCGCACGCGGAAGCGCCAGTTGACGCCTTCGGGCGTGTCGACATCCGCCGACGTGGGTCCAGGAAGCTGCGGCGCATGACCCGTCAGGCGGCGGCACGTGCCTGGGTACATCGGTTCATCGTCGAGGATGTCTAGTTTGCTGCCGGAGCTCGCAGCCCGCACGCGCTCGTGCGGCGCGCCCAGTGCGGACTCGATGTCCTTATGCGAACAGCGGCACGGGAATAGGGCGCCGCGATGCAGCAGCTTGCGCCATGCTGCCCGGTAAAGGGAACGGCGCTTGCTTTGCAAGTAGGGCGCGTAGGGACCGCCCTTGTCCGGACCCTCCTGCCAGCGGATGCCGAGCCAGCGCAGATCTTCCATTGCGGCCTCTGCGAAAATTGCCCGGCTGCGCTCGGAATCGAGATCCTCCATCCTCATCACCAGCGTGCCCGTGGCCTCGCGCGCGCGCTGGAACGCCGTCCAGAAAGTGCGCGCATGGCCTACATGGAGGTAGCCCGTGGGTGAAGGCGCCAGCCGTCCACGATAACCCGACGCTGGCGATGAGGGAGTGCTGGCCATTCTGAACTCGAGTGTAGCCAGCAGCCAAAGCAAGGCATATAGCGCGCTTGGTTCCAGAAGTTGGGAGCGAGGCACCAAGGTACCGAGGGCACAGAGTAGCGCCGGTCTCCTGACCGGCTGTAATGAGGGCGTCCCCGCCCGCACCGGTTCTCTATTCCCTGTTCCCTATTCCCTGCCTTTGGGCTTCCACCGCAAAATCGGCTTGCGCGCAGCCTGCACTTCGTCGAGCCGCGAGACCCGCGTGGAGTGCGGCGCGGTCTTCACTAGCTCCGGATTCTCCTCAACCTCGCGCGCAATCGAACGCATCGCATCGATGAACAAATCCAGTTCCTCCCGCGACTCGCTCTCCGTAGGCTCAATCATCAACGCGCCGTGCACGATCAGCGGGAAGCTGACCGTATAAGGATGGAATCCGTAATCGATGAGCCGCTTGGCGATGTCGCCTGTCTTCACGCCCTTCGCCGCCTGCCGCTTGTCGCTGAAAACCACTTCGTGCATCGAGGGCGTTTTGTACGGCAGCTCGTAAAGGTCTTCGAGCTTCTTGCGGATATAGTTCGCGTTCAGCACCGCGTCTTCGGTGGTCTGGCGCAGGCCGTCAGGGCCGTTGGCCAGGATGTAGGCCAGCGCGCGGATAAACATTCCGGTGTTGCCGTAGAACGCGCGCACGCGGCCAATGCTCTGCGGCCGGTTGTACTCCCAATGCAGGCTGCCGCCCTGCGGGTGCAGCGGCAAGGGCCCCGTATCGCCGACACGCTCGCCATCCGGCTTGAGCACGGGCGCGCGAAACAGCGGCGGGCAGCCATCGGCTGTCGGCTCGGCGTTGGTGTCCTCCCAATCGCCCGCATCCGGGCAATCCTTCGCACCAGCCTCGCTTCGGACGAGAACCGGGATCGGCAAAAACGGCTCCAGAAACTTCTTGCACGCCACGGGACCCGATCCCGGGCCGCCGCCGCCGTGCGGAGTGGAGAAGGTCTTGTGCAGGTTCAGGTGCATCACGTCCACGCCGAAGTCGCCGGGGCGCACCTTGCCCACCAGCGCATTCATGTTCGCGCCATCCATGTAAAGCAGCGCGCCCTTGGCGTGCAGAATGTCGGCGATCTTGTGAATCTGATTTTCGAAGACGCCCAGCGTCGAGGGGTTGGTGAGCATCAGCGCCGCGGTATCTTCGTCCACTTGCCGCGCCAGCGCCTCGAGATCGATGCCGCCGTCGGCATTCGACTTGAGATTCTCGACCGTGTAGCCGCAGATGGCCGCCGTAGCCGGATTGGTGCCGTGCGCCGAGTCGGGAATCAGCACCTTCTTGCGCGGATTGCCCTGCGACTCGTGCCACGCGCGCGCCAGCAGAATTCCCGTGAACTCGCCGTGCGCGCCCGCCGCCGGCTGCAGCGTGATCGCGTCCATGCCGGTGATCTCGAGCAGGCACCGCTGCAGCAGGTCCATAACCTCCAAAATCCCCTGCGCCAGCGAGTCGGGCCGGTAAGGATGCGCCTCGGCCAGTCCCTCGATGCGCGCGACAAATTCGTTCACGCGCGGGTTGTACTTCATCGTGCACGAGCCCAGCGGATACATGCCGAGATCGATGGCATAGTTCCACGTCGAGAGCCGCGTGAAGTGGCGGATCATCTCGATCTCGGAGAGCTCAGGCAGCTCCGCGCGCTGCTTACGCGCCGCGGCGCCAAGCAGCGCGTCGGCACTCACAGCGGGCACATCGAGCGGCGGCAGCTTATAAGCGCGCTTGCCCGGCGAAGATTTCTCAAAGAGCAGCGCCTCGTTCTGCGTCGGGATGCGGGCGAACTTTGCCCAGAGTGTGCGGGACCGGGATTTTCAGTTGCTGCCATTTCTACGCCTCCACCTCAACACCCGCCAGCACCTTCGCCGCCGCATCAATCTGCTCGCGCGTGATCACTTCCGTCGCGCACCAGAGCGTGCATTCTTGCAGCTCCGGATACCAGCGGCTCAACTCCACGCCGCCGACAATCTTGTTGTCGAGCAGCCGCTGGCTCCATGCCGCCGGCGCTTCCTCGGTCTCGAGCACAAACTCGTGGAAGCGCGGCGCGCCCGCAAAACGCAGCTTTGCGCCCGCCTGACCGCCCAGCGTCTTCGCCGCGTAATCGGCCTTGGCCAGGTTGTGCTCGGCCAGCTCGCGCATGCCTTCCTTGCCGTAAACGGCCATGAAAGATCGTCGCCATCAGCGCCACCAGCGCCTGATTGGTGCAGATGTTCGAGGTCGCCTTCTCGCGGCGGATGTGCTGCTCGCGCGTGGCCAGCGTCAGCACAAATCCGCGATTCCCTGCCCCGTCGACCGTCTGCCCGACCAGCCGCCCCGGCATCTGGCGCACATACTTCTCCTTGGCCGCAATCACGCCGCAGAACGGCCCGCCATAGCTGAGCGCCACGCCAAACGACTGCGCCTCCATGGCGACAATGTCCGCCTCGACCGGCGGCCGCACGATGCCCAGCGAAACCGCCTCGGCAATCGACACGATCAGCAGCGCGCCCTTCGCGTGCGCGATCTCCGCAATCGCCGGAATGTCTTCAATCACGCCGAAAAAGTTGGGGCTCTGCACCAGCACGGCCGCCGTCTCTTCGGTCACCGCCGCTTCCAGCGCGGCCAAGATCGACGCGCCCGGTCTTGGCGTCGTAGCCAACCACCGTCGTCGGCAGATCCCTGGTGCTGCGCATAAGTGGCCAGCACCTCGCGGTACTCCGGATGCACCGTGCGACGCCACCACCGCCTTGTGGCGGCCCGTCACGCGCACCGCCATCATCACCGCCTCAGCCGCGCCGTCGACCCGTCGTACATGCTGGCGTTGGCCACGTCCATGCCGGTCAGCTCGGCAATCATGGTCTGGAACTCGAAAATCGCCTGCAGCGTGCCCTGCGTGATCTCGGCCTGGTAGGGCGTGTAGCTGGTCAGGAACTCGCCGCGCTGCACCAGCGAGTCGATAATCACCGGCCGGTAGTGGCGATAGGCGCCCGCGCCCAGAAAGCTGGCGTAGCCGGTGGCGTTTTTCTCGCCGGCGGCGCGGAAGTAGTCGACGATCTCGCTCTCCGCCTGCTGGCGCGGCACGTCGAGGTCGCGGTCGAGCCGGTACTCGGCGGGAATGCTCGCAAACAAATCGTCAATCGACGCCGCGCCGATCTCGGCCAGCATCTGCGCGGCGCTCTGCGGCGGATTTGGGTAGATAGCGCATGAAGTCCTTCTGCTAGTGAACGTGAGTGAAAAGAGTGAATAGAAGTGAAAGAGCGCAGACGACTACGGACTGCGCTCGCTTCACTGCTGACTTCACTGCTTCACTGCCGCTTCACTGTCTCTTCCGCAATAAACGCCTCGTACGCCGCCGCATCGAGCAAGCTCGGCCACTTCGCCCGGATCGGACAGCTCCACCTTGATGATCCACGTGCCGTGCGGATCCTCGTTGATCTTGTCCGGCTCGGTCTTCAGCGTCTCGTTCACCGCGGTCACCGTGCCGCTGACGGGCGAATAGAGATCGCTGACCGCCTTCACGCTCTCCACCGACCCGAAGGTCGGCGTTGGCGGTCACCGTATCGCCCACCTTGGGCGCGTCCACGTAGACAATGTCGCCCAGCGAGTTCTGCGCGTAATCCGTAATGCCGATCGAGCCGATGGTGCCTTCGACCGAGATCCATTCGTGCTCGCGGGTATAGCGATAGTTTGTGGGATAAGCCATGGCGGGTCTGCTCCTTCGGAATACTGCGAAATATTAGTTTAAGCGGTGGGGGTCGGGCCGGCGCGAGGAAAACAGGGTGCAAGCGACCATGAGCAATAGGAGTGACCGAAAGAAGATTAGGCGTCGCAACCAGTCGCAAGCCCTCGACTGACCCGGTCTCTTGGTCCCATGTTCCGCTATTCCCTGCCTTCACCCCATCACCACCACCGGCTGAAACAGCGTTCCTGCCACTCGTTTGGCGATCCCGGCCAGTTCCCGCGGCCCGGCGAACACCTTTACCAGCGACGCCGCAGAAAACTCCGGCAGATTGGCCTGTGCGCCATTGCGCAACCGGCCCAGCGCCATGGCGTCGGCAGTGACGGAAGGCATTTCGGGCAGCAACAAGCGCGGATGCACGCATGCGGCCTCAACGTCCGAGCGGGATTTGCCAGCCAGCGCCTCCAACTCTTCCAGCGTGTGCGCGTCCTCCAGCGTAAACACGCCGGCCCGCGTGCGCCGCAAACTGCTCAGATGCGCGCCGCAGCCCAGGTCCTGCCCCAGCTCGTGCGCCACCGAACGCACATACCCGCCGGAGCTGATGTCGATGGTGAAGCTGGCCTCCGCACCCTCCAGCGCCAGAATCTCAAAAGCATCGATGCGGATCGTCGCCGGCTTCAACTCCACCGGCTTGCCCTGGCGCGCCATCTTGTACGCGGGCTGGCCGTCAACCTTCTTGGCGGAAAACTGCGGCGGCATCTGCTGCATTTCGCCATGGAACCGTAAGGCCGCCGTGCGCACCCGCTCCAGAGTGACCTCCTGCGCCATCTCCGGCCAGCGATCCGGTCCCGCCGGCTCGCCCTCGGCGTCGTAGGTATCGGTCGCAAATCCGAATCGAATGTCTCCGCGATAGCTCTTTTCCGCAGCAGAGAAATACTGCGCCAGCCGCGTGTATTTGCCCATCAGCAGCGGGAGCACGCCGGTGGCCATGGGGTCCAGCGTGCCTAAATGTCCAATTGCCCGCTCCCCGGTAATTCGTCGCAGCCGGTTCACCACATCGTGGCTGGTCATTCCGCCTGGTTTATCGATAACAAGAAGCCCGTTCACATCCTCACTCTAAGGCGCGTGGCTGCGCTTGCCAACTTGCCCGGCAACAAACGAAGCTAAGGAGAGATGGCCGACGAACTGGAACGCGTGCGCAAGGCGTTGCGCGAGCTGGGCAAATCGTTGCAGAGCTTGAACGGCGATTTCGCGCCCAAAGACGTGCACAAACTGCGCACGGCATCCCGGCGCGTTGAAGCCATTGCTGGCGTGCTCGGGGCCACCGACCGCAAGAAATCACGGCGTCTCGTCGAATCCATCGAGCCGGTGCGCAAGGCAGCCGGCGGCGTGCGCGATATGGACGTGCTGCTGGCGGATACGCGCAAGCTGGCACGGTATGCCCACGGCGAATCGCTGACCCATCTGGTTGCCCATCTGAAAATCGTCCGGCAGCAAAATGCAGAGGAGCTGCAACATGCGCTGCACCACCGGCACAAGGCCGTGCTGCGAGGATATCAAGGAGTATTCCAGGTTTGTCTCGTCCGTTTTGAAGCGCGCAAAATCGGCCTCGCGCTCCGGCGTCGATTCAAACCAAAACCAGGAAATCATTCATAGCTCCGCCATGAACGTGATTCGCGAGCTCGGCGATTGGAAACCTCTCGACGCAGGCAACCTGCATGAGTTCCGGCTGAAGGTGAAGCAGTTGCGCTACACCCTGCAACTCGGACGCGCAGGCCGACGCCGGCCTGGTGGAGGCGCTGGGCGATGTGCAGCGCCGCATCGGCGACTGGCACGACTGGCAGCAACTGGAGGAAATCGCGCGCCAGGTTCTCGTTGACGAAAAGGACCGCGCGCTGCTCGACCGTATCGGCAAAACCGTCAAGCGCAGCTTCGATCGCGCGCTTACGGCCGCCAATGCCCTGCGCGGACGATACTTCGTGATGCCGTTCGCAGCTGGAATCTGATCCTTTCGACCAATCCCCAAAAACTTCTGCTTCCGATCTCACTTGTCCCGGGTTTCTCACGAACCCTCTCCGCGATTACCAATCGGACCCCAATTCGTCTACACTGGCAACACTCCATCCGGCTGCTTTCGATCCGTACGTTGCATCGCGCAAGGAGGAGACGCACGTGAAATCGACCGTTCGGTCGTTCCAATTTTCCTGGATTTATCTTTGGATTTTCCCGCTCTTGCTGCTCCTACCCTCCGCCGCGTCCTCGCAGCAAATCGCCCGCGATGAGTTCACCGCCAGTGTTGGGTTGCAGACATTAGGCCAGGCAATTTGCACGCCGATCGACGGAGGGCCGCAGTGCCAGCCGGGAACCGATCACTACGTCATTCCTTCGCTGCCTGCGTTCACATATACGCGCAATCTCTCGTCCAGCCTTGCCCTGGAAGGCATGGTGCAGCCGAGCTCCTTCTTCCTCGAAACCAATGCCCTCGGCTCCGGAAGGCAGACCATCGCCATGGGCGGTGTGAAAGTGGGCTGGCGCGGCCAACGCTGGGGCTTCTACGGCAAGATGCGCGCCGGCATCGTGAGCTTCAGTTGCGGCACATTTTATTACGATCCATCCGCATACTCCGACTGCACACGAATCACCAACTTTGCCATGGAGTATGGCGGCGTGGCCGAGTACCGACTGCGGCCGCGGTGGGCTCTCCGCTTCGATGCGTCGCACCTGATGATTCCGGAATTCGATCAGATTCTGGCGCGCTACTCAGACGGGCTTACCGAGCAGTTCCGCGAGGGCGCAACGCTGCAGCACTTCGATGCGCACATCGGCATCACGCGCAGCTTCGGGCGTCTGGAGGATGCCGCGCCTGAGCCCGTCCCCACCAAACAAGCATGGGATCTGGGCGCATTGTTCGCGCTGCAGCCGCGGATACTGCCCGAATTCCAGTACATGGACCCCTATCCGTCGTGGGGACTGTGGGGATCGTGGAACTTCAGCCGGCACATCTCCTGGGACTCTGCGGTGATGCACTCAGGAAGAAACTCAGGCGGAATCGAGAACGTTGACTTCCAAGCCGGCGGCCGCGCCTTCGAAGCGCTCACCGGCGTCAAGATGGGAATCCGCCGCGATCACATGGGATATTTCGGCGAAGTTCGCGGAGGCACCATCACCTTTGGCGAGACAGAGAAGCAGATCGTTGAGCCAACTCCAGGCTTTCTCGATTTTTACCGGGGAATGTTCACGAATCCGGTTTTGAATGCGGGCGGCGTGCTGGAGGTGTATCCGTCGCGGCACACCATTCTGCGCTTCGACGCGGGTAGCGCGACCATCTTCTTTCAACCTAAAAACATCACAGAAAAGCTGATCACTTCCAGCACGACGTACGCAATTCCCAGCCAGCAGCAGACGACGATCTTGATGTGCTATGGAGCTGGATTCCGTTTTTGATTCGCGGCCGCACGTTCCGCGTTACACCCCGCCGGAGCCCGGCTGCCGCACCAGCGACAGGAACTCCGCGCGCGTTTCCTTCTGCCGGAAGCAGCCCACCATGGCGCTGAGTCACCGTGGACGAGTTCTGCTTCTCAATGCCGCGCATCATCATGCACAGGTGCCGCGCCTCGATCACCACGCCCACGCCCTGCGGCGCAATCGCCTCCTGGATGGCGTCGGCAATCTGCCGCGTCAGCCGCTCCTGCACCTGCAAGCGGCGCGCAAAGACCTCAACCAGCCGCGGAATCTTGCTCAGCCCAATCACCTTGCCCTTGGGAATATAGGCCACGTGCACCTTGCCGAAAAACGGCAGCATGTGGTGCTCGCACAGCGAGAACATCTCGATGTCCTTCACGATCACCATCTCGTCGTAGTCCACGTCGAACAGCGCGCCGCGCAGAATCTTGCGCGGGTCCTCGTCGTAGCCCTTGGTCAGGAAGGCCATCGACTTCTCCACGCGCTCCGGCGTGGCGAGCAGGCCGTCGCGGTCGGGATCCTCGCCCAGCCGGCGAGAATCTCGCGATACATCTCCTGCGTGCTGAAGTCGCTCAGCCCCTCGTCGACCTCCACCGCTCTGCGAACGGGCTTGCTCACTGCAATCGGCTGCGCCATTGCTCTTATCCTCTCAAACCGGTCTCATAGCCAATTATCAACTCGCTGCTTCATGGACGCCTGTGGCGGGTCCCATGCTTGCGCAACGGTTGATTGACTTCATAGACCATTGCGCCGAACATTCAAAGAAATTGTTCTCCGTCTCTTCCACGCGCACATGCTCCAGCTCGCCCGCCGGCAGCGCATCCTTCAACAAATCAAAGACCGCCCTCATAGATTCTCCGTCGTCGGCACGTGATTCGCAAACAGCGGATCGAGATTCAGGTTGGTGTGATCAAATCGCTCGAGAATCCGCTCGTCGCACCGCCTCGATCCAGCGCCACCAGGTTCACCACCATGCCGGTCTCCGGGTCCACCGCGCCGCCCACCAGCACCTCGACCACATAATTGTGCCCGTGGCCGTGCGGATTGTTGCACTTTCCGTACGCCGCCCGGTTCTCCTCCGCCGATAGCGCGTCGGCGTGCAGCCGATGGCTGGCGCTGAGCATGTAGCGGCGGCCGAAGTACGCCTTCACGCCTCACCTCGATATTCGGCAAAGATCTCCGGCGTCTCGTAGACGCGAACCCGGCTCAACCGCGCGCCGCCCGCCGCGCTGATCGCCGGCTCCAGCCGCTTCCACGCCGCAATGGCGATGTTCTCCGTGGTCGGAATCGCTTGCCTTCGGCAAACTCCGGCACTTCCAGATTCAGGTGCCGATGGTCGTAGGCCGACAGCACCTCGCGCTCGATCACGTCCTTCAGCCACTTCAGATCGACCACAAAGCCGGTCACCGGATCGGGCTCGCCGGCCACCGTCACTTCCAGCGTGTAGTTGTGCCCGTGCCCATTGCGATTCGCGCAGCGGCCGAAGACCTGCTCGTTCTTCTCCGCGGTCCAGGCCTCGTTCCAGTAGTAGTGCGAGGCGGAAAACGTCGCCCGCCGCGTCAGGAAGATCATTTCGACCTCTACATCAGAAAGATGCTGCAAACCGCGCTTCGGCTTCACGCAATCGATGCAGCTTGCGCCTCATCGAAAATCCGCGGGCTTACACGATGCGCTCAATAGGCCAGCTGAAGCTTCGACATTAAGCGCTAGCCGCGTAACTCCGCCCCTTCCAGCTTACCCGCTTCAGAATCCGATGCTGAAACCAGCTTCGATAGAGCAGCACAACAAACAGCGGCAGGCCCAGCGGCGACAGCGCGCAATCCAGAAACGGAAAATTCGACTTGGCCACGCGCGCGTAAAAGCGGAACAGGGTGCGCACCCACAGCAGGCCAGAACCCAGCCCGCGCCCAGCCACTCCAGGCGAATGCGCGGCCAGACGCGCATTCCACAGCTCGACGGCCAGCACCGGCAGCCCAAAAAGCAGCAAAATATCGAGCGCCCGCCAGATCGCCAGCGCCAGCGCGTTGTCGAAGAGCAGCGCCAGATTCTTGGTCCAGCCCTCGATCATCGCCGCGGTGGTGCGGTACATGCGCGCGGCGACGGCGTCGTCCGCATAGCGAAAGCGCAGGCCCACCCTGCGCCGCTTGGCCAGAAAGGCCAGTTCCACGTCTTCCAGCACCTTGTCGGCCACGCTCGCGTGCCCGCCCAGCTTGCGGTAGGCCTCCCGCTCCACCAGCAGAAACTGCCCGTTGGCCGCGGCGATGCGCTGCGCCGGGATCGGAGACCTTGGCCGGCGGATAGGCCAGCGCCAGCTCGCAAAAGACCAGCGGCATCAGCGACCGCTGCGCGAAGCCCGCTCACAATCTGCCGCGGCGAGTAGCTCAGCATGCCCACCTTGTGCCGCTCGGCCTCGTGCATCGCGCGGCGCAGGTCGCCCGGCTCGTGGATCGTGTCCGCATCGGTAAAGAGCAGCCAGCGTCCGCGCGCCTGCCGCGCCGCCGTCCAGATGGCGTTGGCCTTGCCCGTCCAGCCCGGCTCCAGCTTGCCCGCCTCCATCACCGTCACTCCGGCAAAGCCGCGCGCAATCTCCGCCGTCCGGTCGGTCGAGTGGTCGTCCACCACGATCAGCTCCCAGTCCTTGCCCAGCTCGAAGATCTCCTCCGACTGGCTGACCAGCGACTGCAGGCACGCGCCCAGGCAGTCCTCCTCGTTGCGCGCCGGGACAATCACCGTCAGCTCGATCAGCTCCTCCGGCTCCGGCTGGTCGAAGACCGTCCCGGAACGGCCTTGGCCGCCCACTCGCGCCAGTCCGGCCGCGCGGCAGGCGCGCCTCCGCCGGGTCGCCGAGGCCCAGCACCGGCTTCCAACTCGCCTGACTCCGCGCTTCGCACCCCGGCTTACTCGCTTTCCATCGTGCCTCACCGTTTTCTTTCTGCCCTTTCGCTCCGTATTATAAAGATGTGCGGTTTCCTCGTTTCCTCGCTCTGGATTTTCTGGCGCCCGCTGGCCCTTGCTCGCGGCGTGCAACCGCGGCGCGCATCCTGCCCAGACCGGCAAGCCTGCGCCCGACTTCACGGTCTCCGACGGCACCACCACCGTCCATCTGGCCAGCTATCGCGGCAAGGTCGTGCTGCTCAACTTCTGGGCAGCTGGTGCGCGCCCTGCATCGAGGAGCTGCCCTCGCTGCTCGCAGCTTCATCACGAGCAGCCCGACCTGGCCATCCTGGCCGTCAGCATCGACGAAGATCCCGACGCCTACTCCCGCTTCATCGCCCGCCACCACGTGGACCTGATCACCGTCCGCGACCCATCGGAGTCGGCCGCCAGCTCTTCCACACCGACATGTGGCCCGAGACCTACGTCATCGACCGCAACGGCATCATCCGCCGCAAGTTCGTCGGCGCCCAGGACTGGACCAGCCCCGAGATCCGCGCTTATCTGAACAGCCTGTGAGCGTAGCGCGGCCGCAGCATCGGCCGCGCCCAGTCTTGCTATCCTTTCAATATGACCACGGTGGAGATTCTCTTATCGCTACGCCGCTGCCGCCCACGGAGCAGGTAGCCACGGCGCTGGCCCGCACGCGCGACGTCTACGGCATCCGGCGGCTCAGCTTCGACCGCGACGCCCGCACCCTGCGCATCGAGTACGACGCCACGCGCCTGAATGCCGCCGCGGTCACCAAGCTGGTGCGCGAAGCCGGCCTCGAAATCGAGGAGGAAGCTGCCGCTGCTGGCTGCTCCCGCCGCCGCGCCGCCGCCGCGCCCACAGCCTGACGCGCGCAAGCGTTGCGCCACGGCTGCAACCTTGATAATCTGAATGAGCGGTTTCGTCCTGAAGCCGACCTTGTGCGCCCGTAGCTCAGCTGGATAGAGCGACTGACTACGAATCAGTAGGTCGGGAGTTCGAATCTCTCCGGGCGCACCATAAAATCAATCACTTACAAGTTAATCAGTGGCGCACGAACCATTCATGAGTCGCGTGCAATTTGTAGTTGCCCGGCGGCCGTTGCCCGAAAGGAAATGCCGGCTCCACAACTTCCATTCAAGCCGTTGCGCTTCGTCAAAGGTGCGATCTGAACTGGAATGGCATTGAGGCGAGCGGCACTTTCAAGTTCCGCGTATTTGTTCTCGCTCCGGCACCGCGGCACGAAGGAACTCAAGACGCGCAAGAAGTTGTTGTTGAAGCGCGACGAATTCCGGCATTCCGTAGAGGTTCTGCGTCTCTTTCGGATCGCGTGCGAGGTCGTAAAGCTCAAATTCCTGTGGCTCCAGAACGTACTGGATCAGTTTGTAACGCTCGGTGCGGATACCGCGGCAAGGAGGAACCTTTTCAGGATTGGGCCACTCATAGTATTCGTAATACCACTCTTTGCGGAAGGATGGCTCGGACGCCTTGGCAAGAGGCAGCAGGCTCTTCCCCTGCATGTGCTCGGGAATCGGCAGACCGGCGAGGTCGAGAAATGTCGGGGCCAGGTCGATATCCAAGGCCGTTTCTTTTCGCACCGTGCCCGCGGGAATGCGCCTGGGATAGCGCACCATCAACGGCACACGGATGGACGGCTCATGCATCAGCCGCTTATCGAACATGCGCCACTCGCCCAGAAGATATCCATGATCGGATGTTTGCACGATTGCCGTTTCATCAAGAATGTTTTTCTTTTCGAGATAGCTGAGGATACGGCCAATGTTCTCATCCACCGCGACTAAGCCAGAGTAATAATCCTTGGTCATTCCTTCAAGCGATCCGCAGGCGGGATGCGAGGCCGTTGTGCCCACCTTATTTTCGGCATCCACAAAGCCCTTGGGCTTGCCGGGATAACCCTTCAAATCGTCGTCGAAAGTGTCCGGCTTCGGGGTCACAGTTTCACGATATAAATCCTGGTGCCGCCGTGGCCGGAAGAAGGGTTCGTGCGGAGCGACAAACCAGACCAGCAGGCAAAATGGCTTGTCGCCGCGATCTTCTTCCAGCCACGCCAGTGCGCGGTCGACCGTGAGATCGTCTGGATACACGTTGCGGTATTGCTTTTCCGGGCCGATCTCACCCTTCCGGCCTTCCTTGAAGAATGGGCTTTCGTAGTTATTGGAAGCATCGTTATGTCCGAAGTAGTAATCCCAGTAACGTTCTTCGACACCGTTGGCAACATGCACCTTGCCGAGGATGGCAACCTCGTAGCCTGCTTCGTGAAGAATGTCGGTGAAGAGCGGAATATCGGAGGGCAGAGGAACCTTCAGGTGCTCGTTTGAGAGCGCTCCGGTAGAGCGCGAGTACATGCCAGTCAACGCCACCGCGCGCGCCGGTGCGCAGAGAGCATTGGTGCAGAATGCATTCTCAAAGCGCATGCCCTCGCGGCCGATGCGGTCGTGATTGGGCGTCTTGAGAATCGCATTGCCCGCGATGGAGAGCGCATCGGCACGCTGGCCTTCGCCGAGGAAAAAGACCAGATTGGGACGCTTTGTTCCCGATTCAGCCAGCAGGTCAGGCGGAGCCACAGAGGAGGCCAGCAAGCTGCCTGCGACGACAAGCGACCCTTGAAGGAAGTCTCTGCGGGTTGCTTTGCCTTGAATGGGAATTGCAGGCATCTCGCCTTGGTGCCCATCTGTATTCAACGTGGAAACCCTCCATGGTTATCGTAGTCCTCCCGTTTTCGACGCACCCGATCAGAGCCTTCTTAGCGCATTCCAGCAGTTTGGAAAGGCAGGCCGGTTTCTGGCCAATGGTCCGGCTGCGCTTCGGTATTGGGAGCTACGGAAACCCCCGCAAAAGACGCGGGAGCGACCGTCACATTCCAGCCATCGAAGACCAGCATGGCGTTCTCGCCGTTGAAATCAGTGAGCGCCGCTTCGATGGTGACGGTTTTGGCTTCATTCGGAAGCAGCGACACATAATTATCGCTGTAGAAGACTGGTAGCACGCGTTCGCCTGACTTCTGCCGACGCAACTGCAGGTGAGTCATCAAGGCGATGTTGGTCGTGGGGTTGTGCAGAGTGACCGTCAACAGCCGCTTTCCATCTTCGTCCTTGCTCTCTGCCTTTGCTTCGAGTGTAACCATGGGTAGCTGGTTCAATGCGGTCAAGTCGTCGGGATGGCCGGGCAGACTGCGCCAATAGAAGTTGCTCGAAATCGGCTTTCCGCTTGAGTCCTTCAGCTCGAGCTTGATGAAATGAACCGGCGAGACCGCGGCCGGAAGCTCGATTACGCCCAGATTGGTGGCAACGTCGGGAAGCGCCGTCACCGCCGTTTCGCGCTGGTAAGCCAGCGTGCCATCGAGGTTATAGACCGAGACATGGGCAGAAGCATCGCTGAGTGCTACAGGAAGATTGTTGATCACCTGGAGTTGGCCATTGGATTCGTTGAACTGGATGTGCACTAGCTCGCTTGCATGCATTACGGCAAAGAACGAAGACATCGGCTCGAGGTCGTAGTGGTAGAGCTGCCACACAAAGCTGGGCTGCGCCGGATTGCTCATCCATGTAATGACCGCCGTCGCTGGATGGAACAGCTGCGCGTTGCGCCCCTCGTACATGGCGCGAAACGCCTCATAGTTCGCCAGCTGCGCCTTGCGGACGAAGTCGGCGAGGTTGGCGATCTTGCCGTAACGGCCGGCAAGGATTCCGGGATATTTTTCTCCATGCTGCCCGCCCAGGGCAAAGTCGTGCTCCGCCCAGTCGTCAGTGATCGTGTCCCAATCCTTTCTGGGCATCATGCCTTCGATCGATTCGAGAGTGGGAACGGACATACTGCCGGTCTCGGTCTTGAAGAAATCGTCGGTGATGCGATAGAAATAGCGCGGAGCTCGCCAATAATAGGGTCCATGCGAGCGCACGCCAGCGCCATCCGTGGAGTTGGGTTGATAGCGCCTTGTGGGTTCGAGCTCAGCCAGCAGCTTGCGGAGGGCTGCATCGATCTCGGGCGGAGGATAGGATTCGTTTCGTGCGCACCACAGAGCAATCGAGGGATGGTTGCGGTAGCGCAGAACCTTGTCACGAACATTGGCCATGTACGTATCGATATCGGTGGGATCCGGACCATCGGGGGCATTGGCCTGGAAGAATTCGTCCCACACCAGAATTCCGTACTTGTCGCACAACTCGTAGAAGTCCTCGCTGGTGCTTTGGCCCACCCAGTTGCGGATCATGTTCAGATTGGCTGACTGGTGCATGCGAATCTCGGCTTCGAGCCGCTCACGCGGAATGCGTTTCAACGCCTCATCCAAACCCCAATCACCGCCTCGGATGAAGACTTGAACTCCATTCACGGAGATGGTCAGAGTGTCAGTTCCCGGAACGCTGTAGGAGATCTTCCTGACGCCAAAGTTCACATCTTCAGCATCTGAAATCTCACTCCCCAGCTTGAAGGCGAGATGCAGTTTGTACATACTCGGCGCGCCGTAGCCATTCGGCCACCAGAGTCTTGGATGCTCGATATGCAGTACCGGCGTGGTCTTTGAGTCGAAGCTCACCAGTTGCTCGCTATGGGGCGCAAGTTCCACCTGCTTCCCGAAAGCAATGTCTTCAATTGTTCCCTGGACCATCCCCCTCTCCGGCCGGTCGCTGACGTTCTCCACGGTTACCTGCACACCGACGTCGGTTGAATCGGTCCGCGGCAGTGGAAGATCGGTAGTTACCAGTGGATCTTTCAGGACCACTGGGCCGGATGCAGATAGAAACACCTTTTGCCAAATGCCGGTATCGCGATCGCGGATGGCGGGAATCCAGTCCCAGCCCAATGCGCAGAGAAATGTTGGACCGTCAATCGCGCTCTCGCCACCGTTCTGTCCCAACCCGGTGCGCAATATATGTTCGTGCGAGATTCCAGGGTGCGGTTGCGGCGTCACTAGCACAGCCAGCACGGCCTTCTTGCCCGGCTTCACATTCGCCGTGATATCGAAGATGCCGCGGATAAAGGCTCCGCGGATGGTGCCGACTTGAACACCGTTCACCCACACCGCCGCGGAGTAATTGATGCCGTCGAAGTTGAGCCAGATGTGGTGGTTTTTATAGGAACTTGGAACATCGATCAATGTCCGGTACCAATACGAAGTGCGCGCCAGGCTTTCGGGAATCACTTCGGGACGATTGTTCTCTCCGTAGAGCGGCTCGGGATAGACGTGATTGTTCACTAGGGTCGTCAGAACGGTTCCCGGAACTGTTGCGCTATACCATCCGTTCGTGTTGAAGCCCGCGGATGCAACCTCGCCGCCAGCTTGCGGCACTTTGGCGGCGTCCTGCAACTGCCAGCCGCCGGCGAGCACAAGCGATTCGGGAGGAGCAGTTTTCGCCATGGCAGCTGTGGACGTCACGACGGTAAGGATCGATAAAAGGGCGGAAGAGAATGGGTTTTTAAATCGTATCTGCATTAGACTGACGCTCTTTTCTTTTAACGTTGGCCGCTTCTTGATGCACTGCTCATAAGGTTGAACCGCATTGATTGGATCGCCGTAGACAAAGAAGTCCGAAAAGATCTCACTGTCCCTGAAACAGGAAGCGCGCGCTGCGCGCCTTCAGAACCGCAGCGCGGTCGCGGCTCCAATCCTGCCGATCGCGCGCTGCAGGATAAGGCAGCCCTCCCGTCAGGCCCTTCCAGAGAATTTGATTGAACAGCACGGCTGGCACGCGATCTTCCTGGGTCCAATCGAAGCCACGCGTTTGTCGCGCCCAGTAAGCGGCGGATTGAGCGTCGTGGAAATCCGACGCGCTTTGACCCTGCAGGGAGTTTCCAGCGAGTTCCCTCGCAATCGGCGCGGGCGTGACCGCGTCGTAGGTCCAGGCCGCCTGATGGAGATCGAATACGGCCGTCATCGGCCGCTGGTAAGCGTCGTTGAGATTGAGGTGGCCGAGCCCCAGCACATCTTCAATGGTGCGAACCAAGTTGACGGTCGAATAGCGCTCGTGGATGACGCTTCCCTGCTTGACGTAAGGACCCGCGACGAAGGCGACAGTGCGATGCGCGTCGACGTGGTCCGGGCCATTCTGCGCGTCATCTTCAATGACGAAAATGAGTGTGGAGGAGGCGTAGGGGCTATGCGCCACCCGATCGATCAGCTTTCCCACCGCGTAGTCGTTGTCGGCGGTCTGCTTTTCCGGTGTATTGATGCCATCGATGGCGGTGGCGAAATCGCCCTCGTGGTCATGCATGAAGCGGACGAATTCAAGATCCGGCAAATTGCCATCGGCAACATACCGATCGAATTCCCGCTCCCATTCGCGTTCGCGTCTGTAATCGGGATAGTTGTTGTCGAAGGCGCGGAAGTACGGATCCGTGACACCGGCAAGGTGCGGCCATACTGGAACCTCGACCACGGTGTGGCTCGCAAAGGGGTCGAGGACAACTGGAGTGTGAGGCGGAATGCGCGTCTCGAAACCGTAGTTGCGCATGGTAAGTTTGTGCCGCAGCGCGGAGTCCCAGATGTAGCCCTGCTGCTTCTCGCCGTCAGGCCCGTCCGCCGCCGTATCAGCGCGCGGCGAGCCGCGGCCGGCATAGCCGAGTGGCACCGTTTTGACATTGAAGTCCGTTTCGCGCGCGGCCGTGCTCCAGGGCCAGCCGTTGCCGCTCACCTCGCCGCTGCAAAGCATATTGTCGAGATCGACAAATTGCTCCGCAATCCGGTGCTGGTTGGGCGTGATCAACTTTCCGAATTCCGCGAGGCTGGGGTCGCCGTTGCCGCGATCGAGATCGCCAAGCACCTGATCGTAAGTTCGGTTCTCTTTGACGATGTAGATGACGTGCTTGATGTGCCGGCGCAGCGCCGCCATGCTCTGCTCGTCCTGGGGATTGGGCACCGTGTCGAGGAAGTCGTTGGCGGCCACTTTCTTCGTGAGCCAAGCGAGTTCCTGCCGGTTGGGAACAGGGATGGCCTGCAACCCTGCCTTCTCCAATTGCAATATGTATTGGTTAGCAGCCTCGTGCGCGCGAAACTTCGCATCGGGAAGCGGTACTCCGCCTCGCTGCGGATTGGGGCCAGGATCGCTCTTGCTATTGACGTCATATAAGGTCTTGCCGTCGTGGGCGATGCTGATCGATTGCGGATACCAACCGGTTGGGATGAGTCCCACCACGCGATGCGGTGCGCCCGGGGCAATCGCGATCACTGCGATCGCGTTCATGCCGCCGTTGGTGACGTAGAGCGTTTTTTCATCGGGCGACAGGGTAAGGCTGTTCGGCGCGGCGCCTGGGAGATGCGCCGGTCCGCGCAGCACGCTTGCGGGTGCAGTGGTGCGAATCTCCTCGATCACGCGATTGGTAGCCGTATTAATCACGGAAATCCGATCGCTGTTATCGGCAGCGACATAAAGACGCGTCTCGGCACGATTGAGCACGAGATTGTTGGGATTGCCTGCGACGGGAATGCGAGCCTTCACCGTTGCCGCGGCCGGCTGTGCAATAGCGATCACATCGATCTCACGGTCGCGCTCGCTTGACACGTAAGCCGTCTCGTTTCCCTGGATCGCGACGCCGAAGGGCGATTCGCCATGAGCGACTACGCTCCGGTCGGAATCTCCGCCCGCGGAGACAGCGCCATTCTCGGCTGCTGTGAGGATAGAATCCTCACCCGCTCGGGGCGCATGAATGCTTCCCGCCCGCAGATCCAGTTCGCCGACCTTTGCGCGGCTGTCAAGGTCGACGATCGAGAGGCCATCGTCAGCGATATCGGCAGCGACCAGGAATCTACCATTAGAAGTTACAGCCAGGTTCGCAACCATCGGCTTCTGGTGGAAGCCGGCGCCAGATTTGTGTCCCAGCGCGATTGGTGCGCCGGTCTCGGTCCATGTGCCGTTGGCGCAGGCAAACATATGGATGTTGTCGTCCATTCCGCCGGAGACGTAAAACCGATTGCCATCGGGCGCGAAGGCGAGGCCGAAGAACGTATTCGGCACTTGCAATACCTGCGTCTGGCGAAGCCCGCCATGAGCCACGTCGAAGACGAAGACATATTCGTTGGAATCAGCATCGGCCCGATGGCCTTGGTCGTCGTTGAGGCGATTAAAGCCGCTGGTGAGAATGAGCAGCGTATTTCCGTCGGGACTGATAGCAGTCTTGACGGCCTGGCCAACGGTATAGCCCGGGAAATCTTTGAGTCCTGGATTCAGCCTTGAGAACACCGAGCCCGTTGGCGCCAGCGGCGTGATGTACTGGCCCGACGGCATGACTTCCGGCTGGCCGGCTTGGGTTTGCGCGTTGGCCGCTGCCGCTAGGCCAGCCAACATCGCTGCCGCAAGTAAGCTGCCGCCGAGCAAGCGCCTCTGAATTTCTCGAATCGACAAGTGAGTTACTCCCGGGTTTCATCGCTTGCTGTGGCGTACTTGCAGACATCGACGCCGGATTCATTCGTCACGCTGTTTCTCTGATCCTCGGCTTTCTCAAGTGACGCACCGAGGGCATTTCACGAGCAGGCTCATCGCTGACGCCCGCATGATCACTGTGTTCAAGCTGCTGTGTCGGTTTGAATCCCACCTCGGCCGAGCCTGAGCTCAACCGGGCGGCAGCTCATGAAACTGCCGCCGCCCATTGAGCATTCAGCATTCGGCCTAGAAGTTAAAGGTGGCTTGAGCCTGTCCCTCGCGGTTGGTGGCCGTGAATTTGCTTGTGACCTCGCCGAAGTTCGAGGAGCCAAGCGTGGTGGTCGGGAATGGCGCCTGCACCCGGTTCAACGCGTTGAAGTAGTCCATGCGCAAAGAGAGCGAAGTCCCCTCTGTGAAATGGAACGTCTTCTTGGCGCTCAGGTTTTCCACCGGGTACCAGGGTCCGCGCACCGAGCTGTAGTTGCGGTTGGCATTG
Organism: uncultured Acidobacteriota bacterium; assembly: GCA_963713675.1. Taxonomy (GTDB): domain Bacteria; phylum Acidobacteriota; class Terriglobia; order Terriglobales; family Acidobacteriaceae; genus Telmatobacter. The sequence goes on along the minus strand of CAVQMV010000028.1, from coordinate 25,410 downwards.
CCCAGTACGTATTGACTGCCGGTGTTGGTCCAGGCGTTGGTGCTGAACAACAGCGGTGCAGGTATTTTTCCCTCAAAGTACTGGGGGATTTTGCTGTAACCACCAGACCACATCGAGACATTAGGGTTGATATTGGGGTAGTTGGTGCCGTTCATAAAACTCTCACCCGACTGCGTGATATTGAGCGGTTGAGAGTTGTTGTAGGTCAGGATGGCCGATACCTGCCAGCCGCCCAGGTACTTGGCCGCGGCGCCACTGTTGAGCCAGCGCTGGCCCTGGCCGATGGGCAGCTCATAGAGGACGGCGGCCTTGCTTTCAAACGAGCCGGTCGTATCCAGGCCCCAGGTCTGCTGCGGGTTATATTTGTTCACCACTGTCGTCAGGTTGTCGTACAGCCTGGGCAGCTCAATGCTGGCCAGGAAGTTGACATTGTTCGACAGGTGCTTGTCGGCCTGGAACTGGAAGGCGCTGAAGTACGTGGTGCCGCCCTGATCCCATGCCCGTGTCACAGCGGAGTATTGCGGATACGGTTTGAGCGCCTGGTTGACGGTAGCGCTGCCGCCGAATTGGGTAGCGAATCCCGAGTAGGGCTGAGTAAACCCGGCTGCGATTGCTGCCGACGAGGTGATGTTATCTGCGAGCAGCCCACCGTACGACAGAATCGATGGGTTCGCCTGTTCGATTGGATTGATGTTAGAGCCCGATAAGTGCGTAACCCGGTTCCCGGTATAGTCGATGGTCAGCATCGTATGCCAGGGAAGCTGGCGCTGAAAGCTCAGGCTCCACATTTGCAGGTGGCTCCCTTCGCCGTTATGCGCGTAATCGACATAGTAGATCGTTTGGGCAACGCCCAGTCCTGCGCTGAAAGGCGTGGGATTCACGGTGGGAATCGGAATTGCCGCTGACGTGGAAGTGTTGGTCCACTGGCCGTAGGCGGACTGATAGCCGCCGGTAGAACTGAGGGTGTAACTGCCGCCCAGCAGTCCGGCCATACTGTTGGGGCTGCCATACGCGCCTTCGCCCTGTCCGTAGGCGCCACTGTACCCCAGGTACGTGACGGTATATCCACCCTGAATCACGGTGTTTTTGTCGAGGCTGTAGGCAAAGCCCAGGCGCGGACCAAAGTAGAGACTGTGATATGCAATCTGGTTATAGCCTGCGCAACCCGCGCAGGTGCCGTACGCAGTGGCCGCACCCAGCAGGTTGCCTGCAGATGGATTGGGTGTACCAGCGGCCAGGAACACGTTGTTGTTCTGGGCCATGGTATAGGGCAGCATCAGGTCGTAGCGCAGGCCCAGGTTCACAGTCAGTTTGTGCGTGAGCTTGACGTCGTCCTGGAGATACGCGGAGTAAGCCTGCGTGTTGATGGCCGTGGTGTTGGAGGATGTGCGGGCGGCAGAGTCAGGCAGGCCCAGCAGGAAGCTGGCAAAAGAGCTGCCGTATTGCGAGAAGTTGGAATTGGCGGTATTTGGAATCGAGGTCTCGGCCTGGCTGAAGCTAAATTGGCCGCCACTATAGTTGCTCAGGTCGTTCGCGTAGTAATGGTGGAACTCCCCGCCAATGTTGAAGGTATGGCGGCCCCTGTTCCACATCCAGTTGTTGAAAAGGTTCCAGCCGAGGTTGTTCACGTGGTAGAGGACGATGTCGCTGTTGCTGTTGCCCCAGCCCGTGGGCGCTTCCTGGCCGTTGAAGCTGATGTGGGGCATGGTGGTGCCGCCCATGATGCCGCCGAAGGTGACGCCGGTGTTGGAGTTCACATTGTTCTGCCACTTGTCCTGCGCCGCAACCCCCGCCGTCATCACCAGGTTAGGTGTCATGGTCTTGGAGTAATTCGCCAGCCAGACGTTGGCGTTATCGGTCAGATTTTCCACGCCGCTGAGTGGGTTATTGGCCGGCACAATGGAAGCGGAACTCGTCTCCTCGATCTGGGGCTGGAAGTAACGGCTGCGCCACCAGGTAAAGGAGATGCTCTGGCTCTGCGAGATCTGATGATCAATCGTGACGCCCCATGCCCGGTTCTGAATCGTGATGGAAGGGATCGCCGGGGCCTCGTTGTTCTGCAGGCCGTAGTTGGTTCCCGTCGCGTTAGGAGCGGGAATGTACTGCAGAAGCGTCTTCGACAGTGGATCGATGCGGCTCGGGCAGATCACGTTGGGCTGAGTGCCGCCGCATCCCATGAACTGCAGGCCGGTGGTCGGATCGTAAATCGGGATCTGTACGCCATTGGAATTGACGAACTTGGTGAAGTCGCCGCCCACCTCTGCCGCCGTTGGAACCGAACCGTAAGCAGTCTGACCCTGCTTCCAACTGTAAAGATCGAGGCTGAAGAGGAAGAAGGTCTTGTTGTGCCCGTTGTAGAGCTTGGGCAGAACCACGGGACCGCCGACGGTGCCGCCCCATTCGGATTGGATATTTGCCGGCGGGATCGGCTTGCCCTGACCGTTGTAGACCGGGAAGAAACCATCCGAATCAAAGAACTGGTTGCGGTCGATGAGAAAGCCATCGCCGTGCAGCTTGTTGGTGCCTTCACGCATACCGTAATCGACGGCGCCCTGGACCATGCCGTAGCGAGCCGAAAACAGATTGCGGATGACGCGGAACTGGTCCACCATCTCGTACGGCGGATTTGAATTGGCGTTTGAGGCCGTGTCGATCTGCAGGCCGTTGTAATAGTTGCCGGAGGAGTTGATTTGGCTGGGCGCGCCGCCTTCCACCGTCACCGTGCCGTACGAACCGGAGCGGACGCCCGGGGCAAGCGTGGCAAAGCTGGTGATCTGGCGCATATAGCCGTTGATCATAAGAGGCAGGTCCGTTACTTCTACCGATGGCAATATAGAGTCAAGTTGCGGGTTGGTCGTGTCCAGTTCCAGCGCTCCTTCTGAGGTCACCTGCACCGTCTCGCTGGCGCTGCCAACACTCAGTTTGATATTGAAGGTTGGCATGGCGCCGACCTCAACTGCCACGTGGGTGGCTTCAAACTTCTGGAAGCCCTTTGCCTGGACGGTGATGTCCCATGTTCCCTTGTCTATCTGCGCGGAGTACACACCGTCCGACGCGGTGGCAACTTGCGCCGTCGTTCCGGTTGCCTCGTTCCTGAATGCGACCGTTGCGCCCACAACCGCTGCGCCGGTCGAATCGGTCACCGTGCCGGTGAGTCCGGTCGTCTGCGCGTGAATTTGTTGAAAAGCCGGGCCTGCAATGGCAAAAAGCAGCACCAACATCCAGAGAGCTAACCGCATACTTCTTGGCGCGCTATTGGCGCCCGCTAGAATTTTTCCTGCGTAAGTCATTTGCCTTGCCTCCATAGCAAGTTGAGCGTTTCCGATTCAGGCCGGACGTCTCGATTCACCGAAGCTCGATGAACATCCACGCCCCCGAGGAGAGGGTTTTCTGAACACCAGCGAGTTTCGTGAAACACAAGGCGTCTGCCAAGGGCTTAGCCCACGGAAAACAAGGTGAAATCTTTGTTTTCGCCTTTTGTGGGTAGCTCCAGCCCCAGTTGAGTCTTCAGAATGGACATTTGATGTGATATGAATCACCCAGATTCGCTCTCCAGCGCCGATCTCTAACCGTTAAGAATCAAATAATTCGGCGATGCACGGCACGCGACGGGCCTTCGGGGCCTGTCGTTACCAATTCACAGCCATATATAATGAGTGCCAGATATGGGGTCCACCGAGACTAGGCAAGATCAGCCGCACTTGGTCGTCATCCTCGACCAGGATTTCCGGTCCGATCCGCGATGGAAGCTAGTTGAGCGCATTCTTCACTCGACCCCTTTCCAAAAATCCACCAATCTGCACAGCCTGTTTTCGTATCTTGCGGAAAACACGATCCGCGGGAACGTAGACGTTCTGACAGAGCGCCAGATCGGTGAGGCCGTATTCGGCAAGCCAGCCGGCTACAGTCCGGCAGAGGATAGCGCGGTTCGGGTGCACATGCGGCAGCTTCGGCTGCGTCTGCATGAGTATTTCGACCAGGAAGGCCGCCACGAAGTTGAACGCCTGGATATTCCCAAAGGGTCTTATCTGCTGGAGTTTCAAAGTTCGGAGCCGGAGGCAAAGCTGTTGTCTCCGTCGACTTCAGCGGCGTCCGCGGGGAGCAAGAAGACTTGGCGAATTGCGATTCGGGAAGTGCTGTTCTGGGCCGCGATCGCGGCAGCAATCGTCTGTGCGTTTGGCTGGTATCACACGGCTAAGACAGCCGGTCCCACCCTTGTGCCCTGGCCCCTGAACGCCGTGATCCAACCGGATCAGCAAACGAGAATCGTGGTCTCCGACAGCAGCACGATGCTGAGGCAACTGGGCAACCAGGAAATCACCCTCGATCAGTATCTGCGGCCCGGATTTCGCGAAAGCATGATTCCGCCGCACCTGCCCGAGAATTTTTCCCGCCTGGTGAACTACATTTCGGATTCGCAGCTCACCTCGTTTGCGGATCTGACAGTCTATTCGAGCTTCAAAAAACTTGCCGGGCCGCTTGACACACAGCTTGTCCTCACCTCGGCGCGCGATCTCGACCGGCGGGATCTTGAACGGGGAAACTATGTGTTTGTTGGGAGTCCCACTTCCAATCCCTGGGTTTTGTTGTTCGCAAACCAACTCAATTTTCAAGAGGTGGAAGACGGCATAGGCGGCAAGATGTACTTCCTCAACAAGAAGCCGCTGCCCGGCGAACAGAACGTCTATCAGGGTTTGGCTCAGACTGGCGCCGGCGGCCAAGACTACGCCACCATCTCGCTGCTGCCAGGCAGCATGGGTCAGGGAAATGTCCTCATTCTTCAGGGCCTGCGCCAAGAGGGCACAGAAGCGTTGGGCGAACTCATGGCTGACCCGGATGATCGAGCGCAACTTGAACGAGCGCTGGCAAATCATGGCGACTCGCAACACTCACCATATTTCGAAGCACTGATTCGGGCGCAGGCAATCGCCGGAGCGCCGGTCTCCATCCAGATCGTAACCGTGCGCACCATCCACCACTGATCTCGGCCGAATCGACCCCGGCCTAGCCTGGCAGCGCACGAGGCCACCGGGACCCCATTCTGCCAAGCGTCGCCGAGTTGCTCGTTTCGCGGCGCAATAAGCCCGTAGAACGGGCTGGGCTGCTGGGCGACAGCGTTCGGATCACAACTAGACAGCCCCCTCCCTGCCTCATCCCGCCAAGCCAAAAGTCCGGGCCCTGGAAGGTCCTTGCCTCCACATCCCCGGCTATGACGCGACTGATCCCCAAGACCCCTGCCGCGCAAAAGCAAAGCTCAGATCGATCAATACTGATATGTCGGCAGTGTTTAGCCATTCCAGTGCGTCACGCTAGGACGAGGCCACTGATCACATCGGTCGTGGACTGCCTTTCAAGCTCCGACACACCGCTCGCGCACCGGAACCGGTCGTCACAGCACCCACGCTGGAGAGCCAGACTCGATTTACTGATGGCCAGTCAGTGGCTCTACTCAGAGAGTCGCCGGGCTGATGATAATCTCCACAATCGTTCACTACCCGAGTTGGCAAGCTGCAACAGGGTTCCGGTCAGATTTGCGGCCGGTAAAACAGCTACATTCGTAAACGCTTGCTGACATTAGAGGAACAGAAGGTCTCTTGATATCGCGCTTACGCAATCATTTTCGAGTGAAGAAGTGCACGAAGGCCCGGTACAGGGCGAACCTGGTCGCCTTTGCGAATTAGACGGATCTCTGCTCGCGCGGCCGATCCGACGGATCGGCAAGTCAAATTTCCTATTGCGCGCCTACGAGACGCACTGTATGAATACTTGCGCTGGCACATAAAATCGAGCAGACTACACGCCGTGTTAAATTTGGAGTTTTGAATCTGCCATCTTTTTGAGATTGACGCTTCCCTATATTCTCGGCGATTTTCAACGAAGTTTGATTTGGGATCCTTCAGGGTTGGCGGGAATCTCAATTCCCCAACGCCCTCCTTCTTGAGTAAATGACTTGGGGTGCCCATCGACAGAGCCTTCTCCCTTCGGGGTCCAACCCTCCACTTCCACTCGGTACTCGTGCCACCAGGGCTTCCACGTTCCTTCCTGCTTTCCGATCACAACGCTGATGGATCCGTCTGACGCCTCGGTGCACGCAAAGTGGATGCGGGCAAACTCGCCCTGGCGAAAAGCGAAGGTGTGACCATCGTCGATGTACACCTCACCCTCGCAGGTTTCGCCTGGCGTATTCAGCCCTGGCGCAAGCGGATAGACGCGCAGAGTCAGCGGTCCTTCCGGGCTCTCCGCTGTGCTCTGGGTGAGCGGAGCAATGGGCAGGATGCTGCCTCCGCGAACATATACCGGCAACTCATCCAGCTTAGGCGTTATTTTTATCTGCTTCTGCGCGAGTGCAGGATCGCGCTGCTCCGGATCAGATTGGCCACTGGGCTTGTCGCGTACAAACCGCTCGCTGGTCCAGTAGTCGTACCAGGTGCCGGGCGGAAGTTGAACGATGTAAGGGGCAATCTCTTCTGGATTGGGATTGGGAGCCACGAGGATTCGGCCGCCGAAGAGGAATTCACTGCCTCCTGTGTTCAGATCGAAGGGAGTGCCGTCCTCCGTTGCATGTGGAAATTCCAGGAAAAGCGGTCGATCTATGGGCAGACCATCACGCGATGTTTCTTCGGCGACGGTGTACAGATAGGGCATCAGCCGGTAACGCTCTTCTATGTAGCGCCGCCGAATATCTTCCTGCGCCGGACCGTCTACCCACACCTCGTGCATTCGCGATCCCTTGTCGGAATGGTCACGATCGATCGGCTGAAACGCCGAGAGTTCGATCCACTTGGTTAGCAGATCCGGGGGCGGCGAACCCGCAAATCCTCCCACGTCTGCTCCGGCGAGAGAAAAACCGCTGAGACCCAGGTTGACCAGTTGCGGCACGGTCATGCGAAGGTGATTCCAGGTGGAGGTGTTATCTCCCGTCCACGTTGTAGCGTAGCGTTGGCCACCTGCGTAGCTGGCACGCGTCATCACAAAGGTCCGCTCGTTGGGGCGCAGCGCAAGTTCGCCCTCGTATGTGGCGCGAGCGTTTTCCATCCCATAGATGTTGTGGATCTCAAGGTGAGTCGCAGCGCGCTTCTTAAAGCCCTGCTCGTCGATCCGATGCTGCACATCGTCGGGCATGGTTTTACCAGGAACCTCGAAGACCGAGGGTTCATTCATGTCGTTCCAGAAGCCTGCGACTCCATCGTTGACGAAAGTCTTATAGAGCGTTCCCCACCACTGCCGTGTTTGAGATTGAGTAAAGTCGGGAAAGACTGAGGGGCCTGGCCACACCTTGCCTACGTATGTGGAACCGTCCGGATTCTTGACGAATTCATCACCCGCTTCGCCCGAGTCGTAGGGCACGTAACCGGCGTTCGGCTGCCTTGCGATGTGGAGGTCTGTGATCACCACCAGCTTGAAGTGTTCGCGCTCGAGGTCATGCACCATGCCTCGAAAATTCGGAAAAGCTTGTTCGTCGACGGTAAATGGCCAGTTGTTGTGCTGGAAACCAATATCCAACCAAAGCACGTCGGACGGAATCCGGTCCTTGCGCAGACGATCGGCGATCTCACGAAGCTGCGACTCCGGGAAGTACGTGTAGCGCGACTGCTGGAAACCAAGCGCCCACAGCGGTGGAAGCGGTGTGGGACCGGTGAGCCACGCCCAATCTGTAACCGCCTGCTTTGGCTCCGGGCCATACATCAGGTAATAGTCCACAGGGCCGTTGACGGCACCAAATGTATAGCGCTCGGGATTTGTGCGGCCAAAATCGAAATTCGTGCGCCAGGTGTTATCGAGGAATACGCCAAGCGCTCTGCCATGAGTGAATTTAATGAAGAAGGGAATGCTTTTGTAGATTGGGTCGGTCGATTCCTGCCAGCCGAATGCATCGGTATTCCACATCGTGAAGGCGTCGCCTGCGCGGTCGAGAGGACCTGGCTTGTCGCCGAGTCCGAAAAAGTGATCCTCACGAGCCTGCTGTTCGCTGACCGTAAATCGCGTGCCGTCCCACTGCGCGGGTGCAGCATCTTTCTGGAGGATGTTCCCCTTCAGGTCCGCAATCGTCAGGCGAAGCTGTTCATCCACCGAGACGCGCAGCTTGTTGGTTCGAAACCCGTGCGCTTCGCTGACGACACCAACCCTGCTGATGCGCGACGAAGGCAGCACGGCCCAGGATGCGTCTTCCGGAACCGCGTCGCCCCTCCACATGCGCACTCTCAATACATCATCGCGCAGAGCAGTTACTTCAAGGGTCACTCCGCTGGATGTTACTGTCAGCCCGTCGCGAGCGGGCGTGAACTGTTGGGCATTTGCGCTGAAAGTGACGAAGGCAGCAATCAACAGCAACGCAGTGCAAGCGAAACGCAGTGCGGATCGTAACATGATTCTCCTGGGCTCAGGCAATCTTAGTCGAGCCCTCCGTGGCGCCGTCGACATAAGTCGCAGCCTTTTGGCCCGCGTCCAGGGAATTTCCCGCGAGCGCTATGTCGGATGAGCCAGTGCCACTGACTTGTGCGAACACTTTAGCGCCGATGGGGGAGCGCATACCGGTCAGAAAAGCACGGCGTGTATTTCTAAGGTCGAACAGCGGCGCTCCTCCAACCGGAGCGGATAGATCCAGACCGTCGAGAATCACATCGTCCGCATCGTCGCAGACGATCGCTGGGCGGGCGTCCGGCTGATCGGTGACACATTGCACATCGCGCAGGCGCACGCGGTCCGCATGGCGGACGAAGAAGCCGTAGGAAGGCAGCCGGCCCATCATGCGCGCCTCAGGGTATCTGTCGGCCACTTCAGGAATGTCACGATGCGCCCAGGCGGCTTGCCCTTGCTCCACTGTGCGAATGCGGCAATTGCTTACCGTGATGTCGGAAGGACGAAGCCCGGGCACGCCGGTGATGGAACTGGAAACAATCGCACCCGACGCATCGACGCCCTCGATGAGAACATTGCGCAGGAACGTGCCTTCTTTCTTATTCCGCTCGCCCAGTCTTACAAAAATCGGCGCGCGCACATTTTGCATGCGAATGTTCGACACCACTACGCCATCGACGCTGCCTCCATCGACCATTTCTATGCAGATGCCGCCGCTGGAGCGCGTATACATGGGACTGTCGGCGTCGGTGTACAGCACCGAATTGCTGAACACGATGTTTTCAAACGCGCCATGGGTCGCGGTGCCGAGCTTGAAGGAATTGCAAGACGTGGTGATGACGCAATTCGTAATGGTGATGTTCTTGGTCGGCAGCAGATCGCCGTAGGGATTCTCGCTCTTCAGGCAGATCCCATCGTCTCCGGTAGCAATGTCGCAGTTGGATACAAAGACATTGCGCGACGCAGTGATGTCCAAGCCATCGGTGTTGACCCCATAGTTTGGGTTGCGAATGCGGATGCCGTCGATGACGACGTTTTCACAGGCAATCGGACGCAGGGTCCAGCCCGAAGAATTCTTCAGCGTCACGCCGCTGATGCGCACGTTGCGGCACTGCGCAAACTCGACCATCGGTGAAGGGCGGTTATTGTGGTCCTTGAGCTGATAATGTCCGGTCGCCCCTTCCCGCCACGCGTCTTCAGGCGGAGTGGGCGCTCGGTCGATGCGCAGCTCCCAGTAAGCTTCGCCCTGGCCGTCGATGGTCCCTGGGCCGCACAGAGTCACGTCCTCGGCGTTCTGCGCGAAGATCAAGTGGTGACCATTGGCGTCAGAATCCCGCGACGGACCGGGGTGGTAGTCGTAATCAGCGATCGATTTACTGCCAAGCAGTACGCAGCCCGCCTCAAGGTAGAGCGTCACTCTGCTCTTGAGCTCGATGCCTCCGATGAGGAAGGTTCCAGGCGGCGCGTACACCAGCCCTCCGCCGGCCTGGAAGACTTCGTCGATGGCGCGTTGAATGGCCCTGGTGTTCATCGTTGTGCCATTCGATTTTGCGCCGTAATCCAGGATGCTCTTCGCCGCTAAAATGGGCGCGGCCATTCCCACGCCTGTGGCGGATACAGCCACGGCTAAAGATGAAGCAGATAGAAATTCTCTTCTCAGCATGAAGTGTTCCAATTCTTTCCGAATCTTCCCGCTTTCCGGGATTTGATGCGTTTGTGGATCGTCGAAAGTCGCGATGGCCCTTGAAAAAACTCCGGAAGCGCGCCGCGTGAAGTTCCTGTGACGCGATTCCGGAGTTGTGGAGAATTTAGTAGCTCAGTCGAAGCGTGAGTTGCATGACGCGGGGGCCCAAACCGCCGCCATTAGGGCTCAGCGCCCAGTACGGAGATTGCAGGCTCTCGGTGCCATCGGTGGTGTTCGGATTCAAGTAGCCTTGGTTGTTGAACAGATTGAACACGTCCCAGTTGAAGCGCAGATTCACCCTCTCTGTAATCGGAAAGACTTTGAAGAGAGAAGCGGCCGCAATGTAGTTGAACGGGCCATTAATGACCGTCTTCGCAAATGGATTTGTGCTCGGTCCGGGACTGAAAGCTACCGAGGTTGTCTTCCCGCCGCTCAGGTTGACCGTTACATTGTTGCCGTTGCTGCCGTAGTTCGCGGTGCCGGGCGTATTGTCAATGGGGGTCTGGTAGGGCAGGTAGTTGCTCGGGAGCCCACTGACGCAGTTTGTTGTGCAGTCAACACCGGAGATGACCGTTGGAGCCAGGTATCCGTTGAACCAGAGGAACGACGGACGGCAGACGCCGCTGCGGCAGTCCGTGATCGGCGCTCCGTGCTTATAGATGTGAACGGGGTTGGTCGGTCCCCAGTTGCCGCTTCCCACGGTAAAGTCCTGCGAGATGACTTGCCCGCTGCCGGCAAGCTGGAATCCGCCGATGATCTCGTTCTCCCAACGATTGGCGTTACCCAAGAGCTGCTTTCCACGTCCGAATGGCAAATCGTAAATGCCGTTGAACTGGATGTGCTGCTTTGGGATCCCGGTGTCGACCATGTAGTTCTCGTAGCGATTCAGTGCTCGGGTCATCGCGTAGGAGGCGATGTTCGAGGGTTGTCCCGGTCCGTATCCCGGAGCAAAGTTGGCGTAGGGATAGAGCTTGCCATCCCGGGACCAATTGCCTCCGATTCTGAACGGCTTGGACCACACGTAGTTGATCTGGTAGGCGAAACCGCCGTGAAACAGTCGCTGGTAAGAAGCCTGCAGCGCGTTATCGTTCGACCAGCCACTGGTTTGATCGAGAGCCTGGCTGCCACCGTAGAGCGTCTGGTCGTACGGCCCTGTGGCTGTCGCGGAATACGTGCCTCCAGGCGGTGTTGTGCCGGTGACCGTGTCCCAAACGTAGTTCGAGGGGTGGTTGTTGTAGTAGTAGTACTGGTCAAGGTTGCTCGCATGCGTCCACACCCAGCTCACTCTCAGCGCGGAGTTGCCTTTGAACGCCTGCTCGAGTGTGGCATTCACTTCGGTTACAAAATTCGGAGCATAGTCCGGGTTCAAAGTAACTTCAGTCACGCCCGGGCCAATGGAATTGACTGCGCCGCTGCTTACAACACCCGTGCTGTTGACGCCGGCAATCACCGGATTCGATGCGCGGATCAAGTAGTTATTCAAGCCGTCGGGCGCCTGGGAACCTGTGTTGTAGTTCTGCGTGTAGCTGGTTTGAAACGGCGCGTTCTCTGACGGAAGCTTGAGCGAATTGCGCACGGGAACCGGGGTAATGTACCGTCCGTAAGCTCCCCTAAGCACCGTGCCGGTCCTGCCGCCAAACAGATTGTAGGCCGCGCCGATTCTCGGCCCGAATGTGAAGTCGTTGTTCCTGAGCATGGTGCTGGGAATCCCGGCCGCTTGCGGGGTCTCAAAGACCATGCCAAGGTTCGCAAGATTGTTCACGATGGTCTGCGTCGTGTATCCCTGAGAAACATACCAGGAGAGCGGTTGCGCCAGGACCATGGCCTTGTTCTTCAGGTCGAAGGCCTCCATCAAATAGTTGCTGGTGTAGGGCGCGGGGTGCGCCTCGTAGCGCAGGCCGAGGTTCAAGGTCAGGTTCCGGCTTACATGGTAGTTGTCCTGGAAGTACGCATCGAACTCCATGTCACGGTAGTGCTGGTAGGCGGGATTGAGCTGAACCTGATACTGGTTTGCCGCGCCCAGGAAAAAGTCGCCCTCGCCGTATCCTGTATTCGACGTCGCGGTCCAGTTCGTTCCCGATGCCGGGGAGTAAAGTCCGGTCGCAAGCGCGCTGAAATCGATTTGGTCCGAGTTTCTATCAGGGAGGTAACCGAAGCGTTCATGCCGGTAGCGTCCGCCGAAATGAAGCTCGTGCCGGCCCATGGTTTTTGTCAGATTCTCGTCGATATCCGAGATGATCTGCACGCCCTTGTAGTTCCACTGCGTGCCGGTCAAAGCCAGAATGTTTCCGTTAACCTGAGGAAATCCCGTCTCGCCGAAGTTGTTCGGCGTTCCAAAGATCGACTCGTAGTCGATATTCGCGTTGCCGGTGGCTACGTCGTACTGGCCGAACCATTCCTGGCTGGCGACCGTCTCGGAGTAAAAACTGGGAGAGAAGATGTGCGTGAACCCTAGCGCCCCGCTAAAAGTGTCGACCTGCCACTGCGTGCCGCCGCTGGCACCCGCGGGAATCCCGGCTGCCGTATCCGCCACGGTCAATGGCGCATTCGGGATATTGCGCAGCGCTACCCAATCCATCAGATCGTCGCCATAGCGCAGGTACGCATGGTTCTTTTCGTTGAAGTTGTGATCCAGACGGATGGCCACAGAGGGCACGGTGAAATTATTGATGTTGTGCAACTGAAAGTTGGAGGTCACGAGCGGGTTGTCGGCCGTTGTCGGAGGGGGAAGAATCGCGTAGATGATTTTGGAGAACGGCGACAAGCGGTTTATGGGAATTTGGTTGTTGCCGGAACTACCATTAATGCCATTGCCGAAGGGAGTGCGGCAGTACGGGTTATTGGTCGGCGTGCCGCCGTTCCACACCGTCACTCCACCGACCACGCCCGGCGTGGGACAAGCGGCATTGGCCTTTGTTGTCGCCGGGTCGTAGAGTTGCATGATTCCGTTCGAGGGAAGCAGCCCGCTGAAATCGCCGCCCTTCATGGCCTGCGTGGGGACCGACACCAGCAAAGGTGTCCAGCTTCTCAGCGAATACCGCTCGTACGATCCGAACCAGAATGTCCTGTCTTTGCCGTGATAAATGTGGGGCAGAACGAGCGGGCCGCCGGCGGAGAATCCGAACTCGTTGCGCACCAGTGGAGGATCTGCGTCGGCCGTTGGCGTGGTCACAAATCCTCTTCCCTTGGCCAGGCCGAAACCGGCGTTGCGCGCCGTCTCGAACAGAGTGCCGTGGATGCTATTCGTCCCCGACTTGGTGGTGATGATGCCGGTGGCCGGGCCGGAGAACTCCGCGGTGCTGTTCGACATGTCCATCTTCATTTCCTGCACCGAGTCAGGATCGGGCAACTGGCCCTGAGGCGAATTACGCTCGCCGCCGAAATTGCGGTTGGTCAGGGTTGCTCCATCCTGCACATAGTCCATGCCCTGATCCATCAGGCCGTTGGCGCGCGCACCGGGATTGGATCCGTCGGCTTCGAGGCCCGGCGTGGTTTCCTGCGCCAGCGTTAACAAGAGCCGTTGATCGAGTGGAAGCTGGTTGATTCTGGCGTTTTCGAGAGTCGCGGCGACAGTGCCGCTGTCGGTTGTCGTTAACTGTATGGTGTTCGCGTTCACCTCGACCTGTTGCGTGACGGCGCCCGCGGTCAGAGTAGTGTTGATCACAGCGTTCTGGTCCACCAGCAATTCAACCGTTTGTTTGTTGGTCTTCATGCCCGGCGCAGCGAATGTTATCGTATAAGTCCCCGTAAACAGGCTCGGGACCTGGTAGAACCCGACGCCATTGGATTTGGTGTCGGCCGCTACGCCAGTGGCCTGGTTGACCACGTGGACCGCAGCGCTTGGGACAACGGCTCCGGTAGAATCGGTGATCGTACCTTGGATCGAGCCGGCACCGCTCTGCGCAAAGCCGTTCGTGCAGCACATCGCGATTCCGAATGCGACGGCGATTGCGAAGATGGGCACATGCCAATTGCGGAGAGTGCGCGTCAGAAAACTGGCTAAGTTGTTCATCTGAATATTTCCTCCTGAAAACAATGGTTGAACTGCACGATGCTCGTCGATCTGGTTCGAGCGGCCATTCATTGTTATCGGCCGTCAAGGCCTGAGAATGGCGGAAACGACGTGCCGCTTAATTGGTGCCGGCTCAAAGACCGTGTAATTGAGTCTTGAGGCCGATTTCATAGGACTCGCATGCCCGCCCCCTGCTTTCTGTCCACCGAGCGGTGCGTTGACTCGAATCGTTGCCCATCTACACCGAACAATCGCCTCGCCCTGTGTACTGGAATGCTCGCCAATTGTCATACTTGGCTCGAATATGCGAGAATCTGGGCGTCTTGAGGCAACGCAGTGAGGCTAGATGTGGGCTCAAAGAAGTTGGAAGTCTCCAAAACGTCTAATACAGTCTCCGCGTGGAGCTCCTCGTTTAAGAGGTTTATTTTTTATAGACATAAGGCCAATGTCACCGAAACGTCACATGCCCCTTCCACGGATTCCGATAATCCAGATCGTGCAGAATGTCTTGGGCAGCTTGAGCGCTTGGTGAGTAGCCCGTTGCTGCATGGCTCCGAGGCGCTCTGTAAATTACTTCAATATCTTGCTCACCACACTCTGTATTCGCCAGCAGACCATCTCAAGGAATATCAGATCGGCACTGAAGTGCTTGGACGTGCGGCCGACTTTGACCCGCAAACCGATTCCAGCGTCCGCATGCAGGTCGGGCGCCTGCGTACCAAGTTAATCGAGTATTACAATTCAGCCGGCATCCGCGATCCCATTGTGGTCGACATACCGAAGGGTAGGTATGCGCTTTCGTTCGAAAAGAGAGTTTTTGCGCCCCGGCAGCAATCTGTTCGCGAAACGGTTGTTCACCCTCCCACATCCTCTGCCGCCCAACGCCGTTGGATGCTTGCCGGGTTGATCGTGCTGGCCATCGCCTGCGCGGCATTGTGGATGCAAAATCGCTCGATGCGGCGGGAGTTTTATCCGTGGCAATACAAACCTTCGGTAGCCCAATTCTGGTCTGGAATCCTGGACGCTCGTCCGGATACGGATATCGTTATGGCCGATTCGTCCTTCTCGCTGGTCCAGCAAATCAGTAAGAAGTCATTCTCCTTCGAGGACTATCGCAGCCGCAGCTACATCAGTCAGCTTCAGACAGAAGAGGATCTCAGCCCCGACATGCGCTCCGCGCTGAATCTGATCGCTGCCAAAAACCTGGAAAGTTCGAGCGACGTCAGACTGGCCCAACGCATTCTGACCTTGGACCCGCTTGGCAAAAGGATCCATTTATATTACGCCCGCGAATACCTGCCCGCTCTTATCAAACAGGACAACGTGATTCTAATTGGCAGCCCAGTCGCGAACCCATGGGACGAGCTATTCGAAAGCCGCTTGACGTTCATTGCGACCCTTGATTACGGTGCGCCGACTTTCATCACTAATCGTGCTCCCATCGCCGGCGAACAGAGCACCTACATTCCGAGTGGCTCTGTGGGATATTGCACAGTGGCTTACCTGCCTAATCCAGACCAAAATGGCAGCGTGCTGCTGATCGAGGGCACAGGCTCAGAAGCCACAGAAGCGGCCGGCGACTTCGTGCTTTCCGAAGATCAGCTCTCCAACTTCCAGAAAATGCTCCACGTAACCAAGCTCCCGTATTTTGAAGTGCTTCTGAAGGCATCGCAGGTGAAAGGCACTCCGATCAGCACGACGCTTGTGGCCTACCGGACCTATCCCAACATGCACTGAACAGCTTGCCGCTGATGCCCGCGCAGAGAGCCATCAAGCAAGCAGCTCCTTCGATTCTGGACCCTCCACTGCTCACAAAAAACCTCCAGGCCCGGAGCTTGGACACACAGGAAATCGGTAACGAAAAACGCCGAAGGGTCTGCTACAACTGGCGCAGGCAAACCGCGGGCTTGCAAACCTCAAGTAAGGAGTCACAGCGCTCTCAGCGTCCTATGCGGCTCATCGCCAATCAACGACCTCAGGCGCAGTGCGAGCTCCTCGAAAATATTCCGGTTCAGAGTAGCGGCGAGCACGGTGCAACATCCTGAAAGCAGGCCGGGAGTTCGAATCTCTCCGCGCACACCACACTTCCCTCGAAAATCCTTTCGGACTCGCAGGTCTTGACGTGCGCTATGTGCGTATTGGCCCGCGCTTACACGCCGCTGTAAGCTGAGAATCCCCCGTCGATGGGCACCACCACGCCGGTCACAAACTCCGAGGCCGGCGAAAGCAGCCAGAGCACCGATCCGAACAGATCCTGCGGCTCGCCGAAGCGCGCCATGGGCGTGTGCGCGATGATCGATTTGCCGCGCGCCGTCAGCCCGCCGGTTTCCTTGTCGGTGAGCAGGAAGCGGTTCTGATTGGTCAGGAAAAATCCCGGCGCCACTGCATTCACGCGGATCCTGGGCGAGTACTCCTGCGCCATGTGCACGGCCAGCCATTGCGTAAAGTTGCTCACCGCGGCTTTGGCCGCCGAGTAAGCCGGAATGCGCGTGAGCGGCCGGAACGAATTCATCGACGAAATGTTCAGGATCGCGCCGTAACCCTGCGCCGCCATGATTTTTCCAAAAGCCTGGCTGGGCAAAATCGTTCCCAGAATATTCAGCTCGAAGACCCAGCGCAATGTGTCGGCAGGCAAATCGAAGAACTTGAGATCGGGACTCGTCGTCGCCTGCGGCTTGTTGCCGCCCGCGCCGTTCACCAGGCAATCCAGCTTGCCAAAGCGCGCGGCCACGTCCTCGGCCGTCTTCAGAATGCTGTCGCGGTTCAGCACGTCGCACTGGAAAACCGTGACCTGCTTGCCGTGCTCGCCCATGCGATCGACCGCAGCCTTGCCCGCGTCAGGATTCACGTCGAGAATCGCCACCTGTGCGCCGCAACCCGCCAGCGCGCTGGCGATCTCGCTGCCCAGAATTCCAGCTCCGCCCGTAATGGCGACCGACTTCCCGGTGAAGTCGTACATCCTCGTCAATCCCGCAAGATCCAGCGTTTCTACCTGGTGTTCCACTGCCGCTGTTGCCGCCATCGCGCACCCTCTTTCCACCGCGCCCCGAGTATAGAAAGGCCGAAGTGGTCTAACCAGTGATACCCATCACAAGCAGGAAGCGAGGTAGCAGCGGCAGGAGGGTGGCAGAACTGGATGCATAAACGGCACCGCGAAGGGGCACGACTTCAGTCGTGCCGTAAGCGCCCCAAAAACAACGCGGGGCTTTAGCCCCTGAGGTCCTCTTCCGGCCCGTAACAAGGGCTTGGCTTCAGCCAAGCCGTCCCGCCCGCCCATTTTTCGAGAAATCAAGTACGCGGCGAAGCCGCGCGCGGCCACTTGCCTCGCGCCCCGTTGGTCATTCCCACGAAACCGAATCGAGGTTTATCCGCCAACCAGTCCCGCCAAATCGTTTACCATGTCTCCAATCCGCATTCGCGATCCATAGGGGCGCTCGATCCATGACTCCTGTACCGGCCGCCGTCGTCAAACCCGTTGTGCGCGCGGCCTGTGTCGGCCTCGGCTCCGTGTTGGCTGGCCCCCTCGGCGCACTTACAGGCGCCTTCGTCGGTGGCGCTCTTGGCGACATCTTCGGCGAGACCGTCGCCAGCCTCGCGGCGGGGGCCGCCGGCAGGTTTATCGAAAAAGCCAACGAGACCTTCTTCGACAAGAGCGCCGACTCCCTGGCCTCGCGCCTCGCGCGCACCAGGCCCACCCTGGAACGCGTCTATCGCGAAGCCTTCCGCCTCAGCCTCCGCGAAATCCACCTGGAAGGCCGCGATGACTACAAGGACTGGTTCGACAATTGGGACATCGCCCTCGCAGCCGACGTCTCCCCGGTTCTCGAAGAGATTCAGCCCGGCCACGCCGAACCCGACAAATTCAACACCCTCTTCCGCGCCGCCATGGAGCGCCTCGACGCGCAGGGATCGGCTGTTACGTCAAAAAGCACATCCATCGCCCTCCATCCGCGTCCCGCGCCAGACGCGCTCCTCGCATCGATCAAAGACCAGCTCCCGGAGCACTTCGAACCAATCTTCAAGTCGCTGATTGTCTCACCCGAACAGGACGCCGCCTGGAAAGAAGCCGTGCTGGCCGCAAAAAATTGGGAGCACGCCACACTCGACGAAATTGCCGGGGCCGTAAAACGCATCGAGGGCGGGGTCGATGTGGCGAACCAAAAGCTTGATGAAATCCGCGCGATCCTCGAGGCCCAGTTCAATGCCGCCCGAGCGCAAGGCCGAATCCCCCGAGCAAGAATTGAAGGCAAGGGACGAAGAGATTGAGCGCCTCACCAAACTGACCCTCGAGCTCCAGCGGCAATTGGCCGCGCGCTCCTCCGAGCCGGCCGAAGCCGAGCTGTCCAGGCTGCTCGCTGCCGGCGACCTCGATGCCGCACTTCGCGCCAAGTCCGGGCAGGTGGAAGCGCGCCGCACAGAGTCCGCCAAGCTGCCCCGCGATCTTTACGAGCTCGGCACCATCCATGAGCTCCGCTTTCGAGTGGTCCCAGGCCCTCGTTTCTTACCGCGAGGCCTGGGAGCTCGAAAAGAACCGCGAATTCGGCTTCCAATACGCTTACCTCGCGCAGAAGCTCAACCACTTTAACGAGGCCGTTCCGGTTTATGAAGCAGTGCTCGCTTTCTGCAAGAGTGAAGCCGATCGCGCTACCACGCTGAACAACCTCGCGATTCTCTACCGCGGCACGCAGCGCATGAAACAGGCAGAGGAAGCCTTCGCCGAAGCCCTCGACATTCGCCGCAAGCTCGCCCGCGCCAATCCCGATGCTTACTTGCCGTATGTAGCTAACACGCTGAACAACCTCGCGAATCTGTTCAGCGGCACGCAGCGCATGAAACAGGCAGAGGAAGCCTACGCCGAAGCCCTCGAAACGTACCGCCAGCTCGCCCGCACCAATCCCGACGCTTACCTGCCCGACGTGGCCACCACGCTGAACAACCTCGCGGTTCTGTACCGTGCCACGCAGCACATGAAACAGGCCGAAGAGGCATACGCCGAGGCCCTCGAAACTTACCGCATGCTCGCACGCACCAATCCCGACGCTTACCTGCCCGACGTGGCCATGACGCTGAACAACCTCGCGATTCTGTTCAGCGACACGCAGCGCATGAAACAGGCCGAGGAGGCGTACGCCGAGGCCCTAGAAACTTACCGCATGCTCGCACGCGCCAATCCCGATGCTTACCTGCCAAATGTAGCCACCACGCTGAACAACCTCGCGGTTCTGTTCAGTGCCACGCAGCGCATGAAACAGGCCGAGGAGGCCTACGCCGAAGCCCTCGACATTCGCCGCAAGCTCGCCCGCGCCAATCCCGATGCTTACTTGCCGTATGTAGCTAACACGCTGAACAACCTCGCGGTTCTGTTCAGCGACACGCAGCGCATGAAACAGGCCGAGGAAGCCTACGCCGAAGCCCTCGACATTCGCCGCAAGCTCGCCCGCGCCAATCCCGATGCTTACTTGCCGTATGTAGCTACCACGCTGAACAACCTCGCGAATCTGTTCAGCGACACGCAGCGCATGAAACAGGCAGAGGAAGCCTACGCCGAAGCCCTCGAAACGTACCGCCAGCTCGCCCGCACCAATCCCGACGCTTACCTGCCCGACGTGGCCATGACGCTGAACAACCTCGCGGTTCTGTACCGCGGCACGCAGCGCATGACAACAGGCAGAGGAGGCCTACGCCGAAGCCCTCCAAATTACCGCCAGCTCGCCCGCGCCAATCCCGACGCTTACCTGCCCGACGTGGCCATGACGCTGAACAACCTCGCGAATCTGTTCAGCGACACGCAGCGCATGACACAGGCAGAGGAAGCCTACGCCGAAGCCCTCGAAACGTACCGCCAGCTCGCCCGCACCAATCCCGACGCTTACCTGCCCGACGTGGCCACCACGCTGAACAACCTCGCGGTTCTGTACCGTGCCACGCAGCACATGAAACAGGCCGAAGAGGCATACGCCGAAGCCCTCGACATTCGCCGCAAGCTCGCCCGCACCAATCCCGACGCTTACCTGCCCGACGTGGCCACCACGCTGAACAACCTCGCATACCTCTGCTTCGCAACGGATCGCCTTGGCGAGGCGGAGGCGTATGCGTCGGAAGCGGAAGGCATCCTGGCGCCCCTCTGGCAGGCAAACCCGGAACTTCATGGCGACCAGATGGCAAAAACACTTTGGACCCGCGCACTTATCTGCGAAGCTTCCGGGAAGGGTGAGGAAGGCTGTAGCTTTGCCCGCCGCGCCCTCGCCGCTGCCTACGACCCCGGTCTCAAGCAGAGCCTCCAGGAGCTGATCCACCAGCTTTGTCCCGAATCTCGGAAATGAGGAAATGGCCCGCGCAGCCTTCTCCTCATCTTTCCCCCGCTCCCTCGGCCCCGCAATCCCTCAGTCCCCCGCTTTTCCAGTCCCTACGTCCCCGCCTCTCTGACCCCTGACACCTGAAACCTGACACCTGCTTTCCTTGCCGTATACCTCTTCCTCCAAACCTCCCGCTCCACCAACTCCAACGCACGATCCTCCAGCGACCGCTCCCAAGGAACCAGCCCGTACACCAGATCGCATCCCAGTGCCCGCGCCATCCGTTCCAGCCGCTCCAGCGCGATGTGTCCCTCAGTCCCGCAGTCTCCGCTTTCGTGTCAACCCCCACGTCACTCAGATTGAACCGTCTGCCTCGCCTTAACTCGTTCTTTTCCTGATCCCTGACCCCTGATCCCTGGTCCCTGCCTTTGTTGCAGATAATTACCCCGCCGCGGCGCACAATGGTTCCATGAGCTGGCCCCAAGACAACGCAATTTGTCCGCGCGTCCAGCCCCTCCACTCCCCATCCGGCTATGTACTACTCCATAACTCCCCCCCTCCCCACCCCCACCCCCACCCCCACCCCGGGTGGGAGCCAGAAGCATGCTCAGTGCTGCGGTTTTCTGACCACCGACCACTGTTCACTGACCACTGGCGGCTTTTCCGCTAAAACGGGCTGTGAAACTGTACCATGCTACCTAACCAACTATGCTTCAACAGCTTGCAGCCACGGAGCAGACCCCGTTACAGCCACTGTACAACTGTACAGCAGCGGCAAATCAAACATAAAAAAAGACTTACACCAAGTACAGCAAATCGCCATAAATGCGCTGTAAAGCTGTAACCCTGTACCGCTCGCCCAACCCGAACGTGATCCGAATCACATCCCCCCGTACGCTGAATCACGGCTTTCCCGCGCCGCTCGATGTATCCCTTCAACAGGAAGACTGCGAAGGGGACGAATCTAATGCTTCTCGAGTTGACGGTGCAGACCAAGGACAAGAAGCGGCATGTAAGCGACACGGCCGCAGACCTGGACAAGATTATTGACGCCAGCGGACTCTATCACCAGGCAAAGAACAAGGGCACTGTGCTTGAGGGCAATTGGGATCAGCTGATGGCCGTGGCCAAGAAGTGCCACGACGCGGTGCTGAAATCGCACGAGAAGATTGTTACGGTGATGCGCGCGGTGGACGGCGAAGATGTGAATCCCTGCCGGCACGCGCCGGGCGACTGCGCCGCCATGAAGGAACTGCTGGAAGACGACGGCGACTGGATGATCATGTAAGGCAGCGGGGTTAGCGGAGCTAGCGGGGTTAGACCAATTAAGATTGAGTCGGCTTCCCACCCTTTCGCAACGGAAGCGAAAGGATGGGGCACGGCGGTTCGTGCGAAGCGGCTCCGGTGAGAACCCAAAAGAAAAGCGGAGCGATGTGCGCTCCGCTTTTCCAGTCTCTAGTCAGTCTGAAGATCTCAATACAGGTGGAAATCGACTTCGACCGTAATCTGCACCGGAACGGGCGTCTTGCCGTCTTTCATCGCCGGTTTGAATTTGTATTTGCGCACCGCTTCCATGGCCTTCTCGTCCAGTCCCATGCCCAGGGTGCGGATGACGTGCACGTTCTGCGGATTGCCCTGCGCATCGACAATCATCTCAACGATGCAAACGCCCTGGTACTTGGCGCGCCGCGCCTCGTCGGAAAACTCGGCTTCGGGTTGAATGACGAGGATGGGTTGGGAGATTCTGCCGCCCACCTGGTACACCCCGCCGCCGGCATTGCCGCCGGAACCGGGCCCATATCCGTTTCCGTAGCCGGAGCCAAGGCCGCCGCCCGAGCCCGATCCCATGCCCGCGCCGTTGCCGCCGCCCGCTGAGGCCATGGTCACGTTGGTGGAGTTGTGCAGGCCGATCATCGGCATGTTGTTATCGGGCAGTTGAATATCTTTCTGCACATTAATGGCCGCGGGTTCGGGCAGCTTGGGGTGCTCGATGGTGACAGGCGTTGGAGGCGTTGTGGGATCCGGCGACTTCGTCGGCAGCTTGCCCTTGTTGGCCTCGATGATGCTGCGATCGCCGCCACCACCGCCGCCGCCCGCTTTGACGGGATTCTTGGGCGCGTTGTAATCGCTGATGTCGATGTTGGAGTCCAGGAGCGAGGGCTTGACTGCCTCGATCACCTTTTTGCCCACAACGAACAAGATGATGCAAAGAATGAGGGCGTTGATGGTGGTGGAGATGCCGACGGCCCAGGGATTGGTCTTGACGGCCATCCGGTCGGGCACCGGAATCGGCGTCGAGGTCAACTGCAAAGGCGGCAGCTTGACCGGGAAAAACACGTCGCGGACGCTCTCCCAGAGATCGACCCAGAGGGGCTTCTCCTCGAAAGCTTTGCCGAGGAAGGCATCCAGCTCATGGCCTGTCATTGGCCCTGCGCCTCCCTGGTCGTTGTTTTGATCCGGTGTCATGTCCGTTGGTTGTCTGCCCTTACCGCGACCCATGGGGCTGCCATTGCCCGTCCGGACGCGAGCGCGCCCGTAACAGGGCTGTCCGTTCCATTATGCTTTACCGCGCCGGTACTTGTCTTGGCCCGATAAGCTACTTTTGACGTCCCACGGCCTCCGCACTGCAATTATCCGTTTGCTTCCAGACTCCTACAAATAATAGACGCTTTGGGCAGCCGATTTGTTACCGGGAAAATCTTTACGCCGCCATTTACACTGGAGATAGAACAAGTTCGAGAGCCTGAACGGAGTCCCGATGTCCTCTGCGCCGGAGTTGAAGGCGACCCTGACCCTGCCCCAGACCGCCTTCCCGATGAAAGCCAATCTGCCCCAGAATGAGCCGCTTCGGCTGGCGCGCTGGGCCTCGCTCCGGCTCTATGAAGAGCTGCGTAAAGCCTGCCAGGGGCGGCCGGTTTACCTGCTGCACGACGGCCCTCCCTACGCCAACGGACCCATTCACCTGGGCCACGCGCTCAATAAGGGGCTCAAGGACTTCGTGGTCAAATCCAAGACCATGGCGGGGTACGATGCCCCGTTCGTCCCCGGCTACGACTGCCATGGGCTGCCTATCGAGATCAAGGTTGACGAGAAACTGGGCCGTCAGAAGCTGACCATGCCGGTGCCGGAGGTGCTGGACGCCTGCCGCGCCTACGCGCAGAAGTACGTCGACATGCAGACCGAGCAGTTTGAGCGGATTGGTTGCTTCGGGCGCTGGCAGACGCCTTACAAGACCATGGCGCGCGGCTACGAGGCTAAGACTTTGGAGGCGTTCTACGGCTTCCTTGAAAAGGGCTTCGTCTACCGCGGCCTGAAGCCGGTTTACTGGTGCATCCACGACCGCACGGCCCTGGCCGAAGCCGAAGTGGAATACGACAACCACACCAGTCCGTCGATCTACGTGCGCTACAAGCTGACTTCCGATCCGGCGGCCATAGCGCCTGCGCTGGCCGGCCGCGACGTTTCGACGATCATCTGGACCACCACGCCGTGGACGCTTCCCGCGTCGATGGCTGTGGCCTTCCATCCCGATTTCGAGTACGTGGCCCTGGAAACTACCGATGGCCTCGTGTACATCGTTGCTGCTGAGCTGGCTGCGCAGGTGGCTGAAGCCTGCAAGCTCGGACCCACCAAAGAGCTCGCCCGATTCAAAGGCGCCGTGCTCGATCGCGTCACTTTTCGGCATCCATTCCTGGAGCGGTCGATCCTGGGCGTTCTGGCCACCTATGTCACCGCCGACACCGGCACCGGGGCGGTGCATACCGCGCCCTCGCACGGCGCAGACGACTTTTATACCGGTCAGAAGTACGGCATCGACCCCACCAGCCGCGTCGATGCCGCCGGGCACATTCACGTCGATCCCGCTGCGTGGCCGCATGCCAACCCGCCGGCTTTCGAGGGAATGAAGGTCTTCGCCGCGAACCCTGTCATCGTCGCCATGCTCGAAGAGCGCGGCGCGCTGATGTGCGGAGCTCAGCTTGAGCACTCTTATCCGCATTGCTGGCGCTGCCATCATCCCGTTATTTTTCGTGCTACCGAGCAGTGGTTCATCAGCCTTGAAACACCCGTGAAGCGCGCCGACGGTTCGGCAACAACGTACCGGCAGCTTGCGATCGAGGAGATCGACAAGGTGGTATGGGACCCTGCGTGGGGCAAGGAGCGCATCACCAATATGATCGCCACACGCCCCGACTGGTGCATTAGCCGCCAGCGCATCTGGGGCGTGCCCATCGCGGTGTTCATGTGCGAAGGCTGCAGCCAACCCATCATCGATGCCGGCCTCAATCACAGGATTGTTGATCTGTTTGAGCGCGAAGGCGTCGAGGCATGGCACACTACGGCCCTGGATGCGCTGCTGCCTACCGGCACAAAGTGCAGTCAATGTGGTGGCGCAGCTTTTCGCAAAGAGACCGACATTCTCGACGTCTGGTTCGACTCCGGCGTGAGCTGGCTCGCCGTCTGCGAATCGGACCCGGAGTTGAGCGCTGCCTACAAGGGATTTGAGGCCGGGGACGGCGGAAACGGCGCACGCGAAGTTTTATACCTTGAGGGCGGCGACCAGCATCGCGGCTGGTTCCACTCTTCGCTGCTCACCTCGGTGGCGCTGCGCGGGCGCGCTCCTTATTCGCACGTGGCCACGGCCGGCTGGACGCTCGATGAGCAGGGCCGCGCCATGTCGAAGTCGCTGGGCAACGGCGTCGATCCCGTCGATATTGCCAACCGAATGGGCGGCGAAATTGTGCGCCTGTGGGTCGCGTCGGTAGATTTCCGCGAAGACATGGCGGCCAGCGAGAACCTCATGCAGCGCTGCGCCGAACTCTACAGAAAACTGCGTAACACTTTTCGGTTCCTGCTCGGCAACCTGAACGGCTTTGATCCTGCGCGCGATCGCATTGCCGAGGCCGAACTGATGCCGCTCGACCGTTACATGCTGGCCCGCACGCGCGAACTTACCGAAAAGATTCTCGGCTGGTACGAGGCCTTCGAGTTCCATCGCGTCTACCAGGCCGTAAACGAATTCGCCATCGTGGACCTGAGCGCGTTTTATCTCGACGTGCTCA
>CAVQMV010000027.1:0-52548 GCA_963713675.1 uncultured Acidobacteriota bacterium | reverse complement strand
TCCAGCCGTTTTTTCGGATCACTGCCTTCAGCGCCTCGCCATGCAGACTCAGCTCCGCCACCAGCAGCTTCAGACGGCGGTTCTCGTCTTCCATCGCCTTCAGCCGCTGCGCCTCGCTGACCTCCATGCCGCCGAACTTCGACTTCCAGCCATAGAACGTCGCCGCGCTGATCCCGTGCTCCCGGCACAGGTCCGCCGTCTTCACCCCAGCCTCATGCTGCTTCAGTATCCCGATGATCTGCTCTTCCGTGTACCGGCTCTTCTTCATCGTCAGCTCCCTCGCTTAGATTACGAGAGAACTCCAATTTCAACTGGTAGAGTTTTCCGGGGGCAGGTCACCGTCTATTTTGCGATTTCTGTTTGTCTCGGAATGCCGGGCACATTCAGACTCTGGGCGCAGTTCATCTTTTACTACATCAGTCTTTATATCCACGATCCGTTCCCATTGCATGAAACGCGACTCGGCGTGCCAATCATTGTGTGTTATGGCTTGACGGTCTTGTGGTCGCTGTCTGTTGAAGAGATCTACTACACGATCTGGGCACCCATTATTCGTTTCACGAAGGAGAAGGTGCTCGCAGCCATTCTGATTTTCATGATGGTTGTAGCTCCGCCTCTTCGTTGGTGGCTGCACACGACGCACGGCTACGAAATCTTCACGTTCTTTTGCCAGATGGACGGTTTGGCATACGGCTCATTGATTGCATTGATCATCCGTCATCGCCGCGTCTCGGCCCCTGCGTGGTCGCGGAGCGACTGGCTCTTTGACCTGCTGGCGATCGTCGTTGTCCCGTGTTCAGTGGTTTTCTGGCTGATTACCGGGGGATCGCCCGATAAACGTATCGTGACCTCGCTTGGATTGGTGCTCGCGAACGTGAGCTTTGCTCTATTACTTATGCGCTGATCCGGCATGCGGGCGGGAACCAGCTATGGGTACGTATTTTTCGCGCCAAATGGCTGCGCTCGATCGGGATGGTCAGCTATAGCCTTTATTTGTTCCACTACCCCTTGGGATTGTGAGTGAAGAGGTCGTGGCCAAGCTGCATTTGTCGCGGCGCGTCGATGCCGTTAGTGGCGTCCTTCTGGGTCTCGCGCTGAGCTTTGCCGTTGCCTATGGCTTGTGGTACGGCATGGAATCGCGCATTCTGCGATGGAAGGACCGCAAAGTGCCCGAGCCCCGCGCATCCATAAGAGTTCTCGCTCGCCGCGCTGCCACGGCCCGCGCAACCGTCTTGTTTTCGGTTGAGCGAGGGGACTTTTGTATGCGTTCACGGGGCAGAGCTCCCTGCTTATGGAGTGAAGTTAGGATGTTACTGGCAGCGACCGGCTTGAACGGAATCGAGAAAGAGGCCATTGCGACGTGCGCATCAAGGAGCTGGGTGGATTCGGAGGCATTGCTGTCCTGGCAGTAATCGATTGCCAATACTTAGCCTGGCTCCCGGCGGCGGGAGAGCATAGGTTAGTTGCTTCTGGCGCATTGCCTCACCACGCAGCCGAAGTGAAGGTCCCTGCCCAGGACGGCGGAGAGGACCAACCTGCAAATCCATCAAGAGCTCGGATCAGTACTCTTTCCGGGCGATTGAGCAAGGTTTGACTTGAATGAAACTAGCTGCGTTAGGGCAAAAACTTGCAGATCGCGCCGCTTCCTGCTTTGGCTACCGTTTGATTCCTCAGTCGCTTCTCGATCTTTACCAGATCGACGACAGCGTGAGTCCAGTCGCGGAAAAACCTGAGACCGGACCAGCCGCGGATGCGGCGGTCTATATGCGGCGTGACAATCCGCGCCTGCTCGAGATTCGCAGACTCTATGCGGGTCTCGATCCGGCCCTGCAATCGCCGCAGCTGTGGACCGAGGAATATACGTCTCAGACGGACCTTGGTTCATTTCCGCGGCCATAGCGCCTGGGTCTGGCAACGCGGCAACCCCGAGCCTCAACGAGAGAGCCTATCTGCTCGCGGCCTATTATGTGCTGGCCCGGGACCGATTGGGATTGTTGGAGAAACTCAGCGAAGACGGGGCGTTTGGCGCGATTGCTTACGAAATGGCGGGGCGCAGGGTTTCGAGAGATCTTCTGGATTCGATCCTGGAGATCGACTTTCTCGACCGGCATCTGCAGATCGCCTCGCGTCCCCCGCTGTCCGTCCTGGATATCGGAGCGGGCTACGGGCGGCTTGCGCACCGCATGCTGACTGCGCTGCCTTCTCTCGGACAATACTATGTGCGCGGACGCGATCCCCGAATCGAGCTTTGTGTGCGAATACTATCTCCGGTTCCGCGGCCTTGAAGGCAGATTCAAAATTGTTCCGGCGACCGAAGTCGACGCGGCGCTGGAATTGACGCGCACCGACCTCGCCATCAATATTCATAGCTTTTCCGAGTGTTCGCTGCCGGCGGTGCAATGGTGGCTGGACCGACTCGCGGCGCACGCGGTGAAGCACTTTATGATTGTGCCTAACGCGTGCGGCCACGACGGGCAGTCGTTGCGCAATAACGCCGGCGAGGACATGCAGCCTCTTATTGAGCAGAGCGGTTACCGGCTGGTGGCGATGGAGCCGAAGTACGCCGATCCCGAAGTTCAGAAATTCGCATTGAACCCAACTTGGTTTTGGCTTTTTGAGCGCAGCGGCGGGAGCGTAATCCTCGTCCCGGAGGCTTAGCGAACCCGGCAGAAAGCCGCATCCCCGTCTCCAGGAATGCTCAAATTCAATGCGCCCGGCGTACACATCCATAACCGCTTTTTTGCTCGCATTGCGGCCTCTATCCGCGAAGCGCTTGAATTGCAAACATTAGTAATGTCGTAAAGATATTGTCTGTCGCGATAAACTAACACTTGCCGCCACCCATCCAGGCGGGCAATCCCTATTTGATGAAGGAAAGATTTATGCCGAAAGTTGCGTTAGTGACAGGTGTTACCGGACAGGACGGCGCCTATCTGTCCGAGCTCCTGTTGAGCAAGGGCTACATTGTGCACGGCATCAAGCGCCGCTCGTCGTCGTTTAACTCGGCGCGCATCGACCATATGTACCAGGACCCGCACGTTCCCGGCGCGCATTTTCAGATTCATTACGGAGATATGACCGACTCCACGAATCTGATCCGCATCATTCAGTCGGTGCAGCCGGACGAGATTTACAATCTCGCCGCGCAAAGCCACGTGCAGGTGAGCTTTGAGACGCCCGAATACACGGCCAATGCCGATGCCACCGGCGCGTTGCGCATTCTGGAGGCGATCCGGATTCTTGACCTCGACGAAGAAGACGCGGTTCTATCAGGCGTCGACCTCGGAGCTGTACGGAAAGGTGCAGGAGATTCCGCAAAAGGAGACCACGCCCTTTTATCCGCGCAGCCCCTACGGAGTGGCCAAGCTTTACGCCTACTGGATCACGGTGAACTATCGCGAGGCGTACGGCATTCACGCATCGAACGGAATCCTGTTCAACCACGAGAGCCCGATTCGCGGCGAGACGTTTGTCACGCGCAAGATTACGCGCGCCGTGGCCGCGATTCACCTGGGCGTGCAGAAGACGCTGTTCATCGGCAATCTCGATGCCAAGCGCGACTGGGGTCATGCGCGGGACTACGTGGAAGGCATGTGGAGGATCGTGCAGCAGCCGGAGGCCGGACGATTACGTTCTGGCCACGGGCGAAACGCACAGCGTGCGCGAGTTCGTGGAGCTGGCATTCTCCAAGGTCGGGCGCAAAATCGAATGGCGCGGCAAGGGCGTCGACGAGATTGGAATCGACACCGCCACGGGCGAGACGCTGGTGAAGATCGACAGCCGGTACTTCAGGCCGACAGAGGTGGATCTGCTTTTGGGCGATCCCTCCAAGGCGCACCGCGTTCTGGGCTGGGAGCACAAAGTCAGCTTTCCGGAGCTGGTCTCTGAGATGGTGGAGTCGGATCTGAAAGTGATCGCCCAGGAATCGCACAGAGAGCATGGCCATGAGTAGTTTCGACCTGACCGGAAAGCGCGTCTGGGTGGCCGGTCATCGCGGCATGGCAGGCGCGGCGATTGTGCGGCGGCTCAAGCGCGAGAACTGCGAAATCGTCACCGCGGACCGCAGCGAACTCGATCTTCTGCGCCAGGCGGACGTTCATGCCTGGATGGCGGACAAGAAGATCGACGCCGTCTTTCTTGCTGCGGCAACCGTGGGCGGCATCATGGCCAATTCGACGCGCCCCGCGGAGTTTCTCTACGAGAACCTGGTCATTGAGACCAATGTGATCCACGCGGCAAAAAGCGCCGGCGTCAAGAAGCTTTTGTTTCTGGGATCGTCGTGCATTTATCCGCGCATGGCGGAGCAGCCGATGCGGGAAGAGGCGTTGTTGACCGGCGCGCTCGAGCCCACCAACGAGTGGTATGCCATCGCCAAGATTGCCGGAATCAAACTGTGCGCAGGCATTTCGCCGGCAATATGGATGCGATTTTGTTTCCGTGATGCCGACGAATCTGTTACGGTCCCGGCGACCGCTACGATGCGCAGAACGGCCATGTTGTCGCCGCGCTGATCATGAAGATTCACGCCGCGAAAATGGCGAACAGCGCCACGGTCGAGCTGTGGGGAAGCGGAACTCCGAAACGCGAGTTCCTGTTCACTGAGGATCTGGCCGACGCCTGCGTCTTCGTGATGAAGAATTATTCCGACGAGCTTTTTCTGAATGTCGGCACCGGGCGCGACATGACGATTCTGGAACTGGCGGAAAGCATTGCGCGGGTGGCCGGCTGGAAGGGCACATTCACGTTCGACCAATCGAAGCCCGACGGCATGCCTCGCAAAGTGATGGATGTGAGCCGCCTGCAGCGCCTTGGGCTGGAGCGCGCAAACTCCATTCGACGAAGGGATCAAGCAGGCCTACGACTGGTATGTGGCCAACGTCGCGGACCGCGCGGCTTGAACGCATGACCACTTGGGCCCGCAACGTGCAGATGGTGCGCGGGATTTGTCGAGGCCGGAGCTTTGCGAAATAATGTGAAAGACGTATGAGCGCAACCACCCCGGAACGCGAGCGAACGGTGCACCACATCGCTGGCGGCGCTGAGGAGAATCCCTATCACCGTCCTTCGTTCAGTTTGAAGTACCGGCTGAAGCGCCAAGTTGTGGCGGATGGTGTATGTGCTCTTCTACCGCACCTCGCCGCCTCCGATGCATGCCTGGCGGTCGATGCTGTTGCGGCTGTTCGGCGCGAAGATGGGCCCGGGTTGCCACTTTTATCCCAGTGGAAAAGTATGGGCGCCCTGGAACCTGATCTGCGCAGACTGCTGCACGCTTGCCGATCATGCTGAGATTTACAATCCTTCCCCGATCTATTTAGAGTCCCACTGCATCGTCTCGCAGGACGCGTATATCTGCGGGGCGACCCACGATTACAACCATCCCGACTTTCCCATGGTCTCGTACAGCATGCGACTAGGCGCATATTCATGGATCTGCGCGCGGGCATCGGTGTCGCCGGGCGTGAACGTGGGGGAGGGAGCGGTTCTGGGGCTGGGATCGGTGGCCAACCGCGACCTGGAGCCATGGACGGTATACAGCGGAGTGCCTGCGGTCGGGGTGAAGGCACGCGTAAGGAGCGTGCAAACCGGCGAGAAACGAGCCTGATCCGGGCGCAATCGGATTCCAGCCCTATCACACATCGCAGGCGCGAAAACGTGTACGCTTCACGGTGCTATCTGGCAGATTCGACGCTTGTTCTCCCGTCATTCTGCCGATTACGACGCGGCTTTTCGCCAAAGATCAGTCGCCATGCCGAGGACAGCGTCACATAATCTCGTTCGCGACAAGAGTGGCATCGCACGGGTATTTGCCGGGTTAGCAACCATGGAAGATCGAACAAACGAAAGTGGGAAAGACGCATATTACTGGAACGGCAAAAGAAGCATTTCACTCTAAGTTCCTCCGTTCGCAATGAGAGGTGAGGAGGCCCAGACCAACGCCGGCTTCCGCGCGAGCGCCCCCGCTACAACGGTAGCGTTGGTACTTCAGAAAAAACTGGTCAGAACAGAACAGCTATACCGCTCACCGGTTTCCGTGCAGTCCGGATTCCTCTTTAGATTGCGAATGGCCGTGATTAGCTGCCTGAATCAGGCAAAGATGCGTGAAAACCCGGATATTTCGACGGCGGAAATCTTCGGTGACCGGAAGAGGAAGAGAAGAGGAAGGCGGGCACGGACTCCACAAAGGACAGTATCCGCGCGGTTAACACTGAAATGGAGCATCACGAGGACAATAGAAGAGACTGACGTAATTCAGGCCGCTGGTTGCATCGAGCGCATCCAAGGGAATCAACAGGGCAATCAATTGAGGGAAATGATGAAGAAGAAGCCATATTTAGCGAAAGCCTTGATGCCATGCGTGTTCGGAATGGCGCTCCTGACGTATGCCGGAACCTTTCAGCTGGGGGCAGAGCAGCCCGGTGCGCCCGATGGCGCGGCGCAGGTAGTCGCCGCAGGTGGTGGCCAGGCCAGTCCCTGCGAGCCGTCCCGGATGGGCTCGCCGTATATTCCTGTCGATAGCTGGGTGTACCCGGCCATGCTGCGGCTTTACTCACTGGGATACGTCGATACCGTGTATATCGGACTGCGGCCGTGGACCCGCGCCAGCGTGATGCACATGCTCGAAAATGCCGGGAACCTGATCGAGGAGAACGAAGGACAAGGCGATCCGGCAGCCGGCGAGGCGCGTGCGATCTACGAGGCACTGAACCACGAGCTGCAAAGCGACATGGAAGGCCCCTGCGGGCCGCACGAGGGCGGCACGCACCTCGAGTCGGTGTACAGCGTGATGCGCGGCATCAGCGGCACGCCGCTCGACGACAGCTACCATCTCGGGCAAACCATCGTGAACGACTATGGCCGCCCTTATGAGAATGGCTTCAACAACTATTCCGGCATCAGCGGCTACGCGACTGCGGGACGATTCACGCTTTATCTGCGTGGAGAGTTCCAGGGTGCGTCGTCGGCTACGGGTTACTCCGCGGCGCTGGCACAGACCCTGTCCAATGTCGACAACACGCTCTACTTCATTCCGTCGAGTACGGCTCCTTACGGCCCCACCACCGCGGTGTACAACCAGACCACCATTCCCCGGGGGCCCATCGCAACCGCGACCCAGGGACGCTTGCTGGAGGCCTATCTCTCGTATCAAATCCTTGATCACGTGATTTCCTTTGGGAAACAGGACCAGTGGCTGGGACCAGCCCAGGGCGCCAGCATGGCGTTCTCTAATAACGCGCAAAACTTTTACGCGTTCGAGATCAATCGCGTCGAGCCTCTGCATGTTCCCGGGCTCTCGCTGCTCACCGGACCGTTCCGCTATGAGTTTCTGGTGGGCGCACTGCGCGGCCACACAGAAATGCCGAATCCGGCATACGAACTGAATCATTCAACCGGCGGGGCCAACGTCACCAACCCCGGCGACCCCTGGGTGCACGTGGAAAAGGTCAGCTTTCGGCCTTACAAGGATCTGGAATTCGGATTTGAACGCACCGCCATGTTCGGCGGCGAGGGCCACCAGCCAGTCAACCTGCATTCCTTTCTGCGCAGCTTCTTCAGTCTGACCGCGGGAACTGCCGCGCAAAAAAACGGAACTACGGACCCTGGCGCGCGCTTTGGAGCCTTCGACTTTTCCTGGCGGCTGCCTTACGTGCGCAACTGGCTTACGCTCTATACCGATTCTGAGGCGCACGACGACGTTTCTCCGATCGATGCTCCACGCCGCGCCGCCGTGCGTCCGGGAATTTTTCTCTCGCATGTTCCCGGCATCCCCAAACTCGACCTGCGCATAGAAGGAGCCTCGACCGATCCGCCCACTTCACGAAGCGTGGATGGGCAATTCATGTACTACGAAGGGATTGAGAAGCAGGGCTACACCAATCAGGGTCAACTATTCGGCGACTGGATCGGGCGCGAGGACAAAGGCGGCCAGGCCTGGATCACGTATCACCTGAGCGGCAACGAGTGGCTGGGGGTGAGCGCGCGCAATCAGAAAGCGGTCACGAACTTTATCCCCGGCGGCACCACGGTGAACGACTTCGCGTTTCAGGCAGTGAAGCGGTTCGGCAAGGACTTCGAGATCAACGGCAACTTTGCCGTGGAGCACTACAAAGTGCCGATTTATGTGACAGGCGAACAGACCGTGACCACCACCAACATTCAGCTCACGTGGTATCCGCAGCGCAAGGTCAGCTTCTAAGGCTCTGCTCACACGACTTGGGATGGCGGCGACGGGAGCCGGGTCTTGTCAGCCTGAATGAGGTTCCCGGCGAACGGCGGCCGAAACGTCACCTTGGCACGGATTTTGATTCGGTAACGCTTTTTCACACGCCTTGTCACCACAGATGAAGAGGCAGGAGCAGACCTTGGCACGGAAACAGTTCTATTAACAAGAACGACGGGTTCTGCGCCAGGAAATGATGGATCGCTGTTGCGAACTCCCGGGGTCTCGACCTGGCCCAAATCGTCGACGAGGATCAGGCTGCGCGGCGCCAGTCGCGGCGCCAGGTAGTTCAGGCACTTCAGATTGGCCTCATACAAATCGACATCGAGATGGCAGAACGCGATGTTACGCAAATCGAAGGGCTCCGCGGCCTGGGGGAAAAAACCCTGAACGACCTGGGCATTGGGCTTTGCGGATAACCTTCTGACCACTGCGGCGTAGTTGGTTTCGGTAAACGAATCGATGCGAAATTTGGTTTCGTCGGGCCCGATGCTTTCAAATCCGCCTTGCTCAAAAGGATCGAAGCTATAAAACCTGGCGCCTGCATGGTGCGAGTCGTCCATTGCATTGCAAATATGCAGCGCAGTTCCGCCAAGAAAGCTGCCCACTTCAACGAAGATTCCGTCACCTGCGAGTTTGACCAGGTTCCACACGTTGGCAAGGCGGGCCTCATCGAGACATGAGTACTCTTTGACTTGCGCCACCGAGCTCAGGAAGGCGGGGTCGTGAAGGATCTCGACTCTGTCCGGTATCGAATTGGAGGGTTTAGCGGCCTGGGGTAACCAAAGAAGCGGAGAACGGGACGAAGCTCGACAAGGAAGTATCTCCTCAGGCGCGAAAAGATGAATTTCGGTTGCACCCGGTGGGGATTTTTTCTCCAGTTCGATACGTGGGCCTTGAAGTCCCTGAACATTTGCGGCATCGCTCCTTAGCAGTCTTGCCTGTTACAAATGCCTGATGGATCGGCAGGCGTGCGGCCTGCAGTTTTTCCCGTGAAGGATGAATGCAGCACTGGGGTCTGCTAACAGGCCCTAGGGAACAATCTTCGTCGCGTAGGCGGGCGCAGGGAAGTGCAGGACCTTGACGAGCTGGCCCTTGGCATCGAACGTCAACGCCCATTGCATCGGTTGGCGTGGTTCCGCAACGTTGACGAATCGCACCGTCGACTCGCCGTCTACCCCGACTTCTAACGTCGGCGGGAACGACAGAGCGAGATTTGCCTGGGGCGTTGGACTCGGCGCGGTGGAAACCTCAAGACGCGGCTCGGTCAGAGCTGCATAGCACAGGCCGGTCGCAAGCCAATCGGCGGGCTGGCTTGCCGGCTCCTCTGCGCGAATGCGGTTGAACGCCGCCATGGCAAGTGCGTTGACGGGGGCGGGCGAGAAAAGAGAAAAGCCACGGCGCTCGACGGGAATAACACGGACGCGGCCCTTACCGGCGCGAGGAATTGCGGCGGAAAAAAGACTGGCATCGCCCGCGCCGCCATCTCCGGTGAAGAGCAGGAACAAGTGGCCCGGTACGGCCTGGCAGTCCAGCTGCCGGTAGCTCCATTTTTCCTTGTCGAATTCGATCCCGGCAAACGCTGCAGCATCCCGGATCGCAGGCTGCGTCTTCAAGGCCAGATCGCGATCGCTATCGCTCATCTGCTCTTGAGAACGGTACACAATGAAGTGCCCAATCGCGGAGGGCGAGGCGTTGTTGGAAAACTGCGAAACGGGCATCGCCTGCGGGACTGGCTTCGCAGGATACGGCATGGTCGAAGGTTCTGACGGAACGGGCTTTACCGGATAGGGTGGAGCGGGCGGAACCGGGGTCGTTTGGGCGGCACAAAGAGAGGCAAAAATTGCCGTTGCCGCGATGACGAAAGCAAGGTTCAAGAGCCTCTGACGATCCATACACTGGCTAGACTAACACCTTGCGCGCAGCGCCCTGAGCGCGATGCCGCCGAGCGCTGCATTCGCCTACGCACCTTTCGGAGCCGACTCCGAAACACTTTGAGCCGCACGCGCCATCAATCCCGCTTGCGGGAACCAGAATGCGCGAAATCGTAGGCAAAGCCCGCGGTAAAGCCCTGGGGATCGAGCGTTTTCGCGAAAAGATTTGGCCATGTCTGGTACTCGTAATCGGCGCGCATCCACCATGCCCGGAAGAGCACGGAATTCCAAGCCGCCGCCTGGAGCCCGAAGGATCCGCGTATCGTGCCTGTAGTTGGAGTTGGGGCCCGTCCAGAAGTCGATGCTGCCATCGCCAATCAGGTACTTGGCATAGGGATGGAAGTTGCGGAAATGACGCCAGGCGTAGATGGGCCCGCCCTCCCCGGTATCCTGGCGCATATTCGGCTGGGTAGCATGTTCGTCCAGGGTGATGTCGCGGGCCTCTGCCTCTATTCCCAGGCCGTGCAGAAACGAAGGCATAAACCTGGGGTAATAGTCGACCCAGGCCGCGCCTCCGTACATGCGGCCATGGCCCCAATCGACGTCGTAGCTGACCCCTCCGGCGCCAACCTCGATGGGCAAACCGCCCTTCCGCTCGTATTCAGGAGCGACTTGGGAAAATGCGGGAATCGCGACAGACAAAATGCTCAACGCCAAAACGGGGAATCCTACCAGCTTGAAACGCATTCTGTATCTCCTTCATATGCGCATGCTCTTACCCGACGGAAAAATTGCTGCCGAGGGAATAAAGAGCGGGGAACCAAGATAACAAGACAAAAAGCAGGGATTTCTGCGCGGGATCCACCTGCGTAATCCATACGACGCACTGCACGAACCGAGGTGAGACAGAAAGAGCTAAACACCCGCACTTTCGAAGCGATTTTTTGATTGATTATGCACTCGAGGCGCGACATTATCTCTTCCGAAGACCGCCAAGAGTTGATTTCACTCGGTCTAATGCACATTATAGGGGCCGATAAATGAAGCAACCACTGAACTTTCCGGGTACACAAATGCTGCTTTGGCACCATGGGAGAATGAGGAGCAAGCGGCAGGACGTCCACGTCTGATTCCATGGAGAAAAGCAAATGGGAATGAGGTTTTTTGCGCGGCCTGTCAGTCGCCGCGGTTGCAAAGTGTCCCAAATTGCACAACCATGAAGCGCGCGATCATGTATGAATACCCAGGTATCGTGAGTTCGCCGGAAGGCAGGGACGACGAGGCGTTCCAATTTCATTACCAAAGTAATCACAGATAGTAATGAGCTGGTGGACCGGTTTCTAATCAGGCAACTCATTGAGAAAAATGTGCTCTAGGCAATGGTCCTGTGGTACGTTTATTGGTGCTGTAGGAATGCCGTGACGCATCGTCTACTGATGCCAGTCCGGCTGCGTTCGAGCACCGAATAGGTGCTCACAAACAGTCTTTTCATGGGGTTACATTAGCCAATCTGCGGAGGATAAACGCATGCAAACTCGTGTTTTGAAATCTGTGGGCCGGATTCTTGCTTTGGTTACCATGGCTGCCTTGCCGGTAGCCATGACGGCTCAGTCTGCACCATCGGCATCGGGGAAAGGTGGTAGCGACAGTACATCTCCATCGAGATGGGATATTTTCATGGGCTACAGCTATCTGGCGCCCAGAGGGACAGTGTCAACGACCAATCCGAACAATCAGCCAGTAACGGCCTCGTACGATTCGGTCAATGTAGGCGGATTGGTGAGCGGTGCGTATTACTTCAATAGATACGCGGGCGTGCAGGTCGAGTTTGGCATTCATCAGTACGGCATCGCAGAGACTGCGGCACGAATATGACTGTCGGCACCGATGGCAACGATGATGGATTCACAACGCTCGGTGGCGGCGTAATCTTCCGCTATCCTGCAGAAAACTTCACCGCCTTCGCTCATGCGCTGGTCAATGCAGACCAAATCGGCGGGCCGTATTTTGAGCCCAACAAGTGGGGCCCTGGCCTGACCGTTGGCGGCGGCATGGATTACGAGACGCCGTGGTTCAATCATCATCTGGCGATCCGCCTGTTCCAGGCCGATTACGAGTACATGCACGCCGATTGGGGCCTGGTGCCCTACGGCGGCCGCGCCAACATCAACGCGGCGCGTTTGAGCGCGGGCATCGTGATTCATGCGGGCTCGATCGCTCCTCCTGCGCCGATCACGCTGGCTTGCTCGGCGAATCCTGAATCGGTCTTCCCGGGCGACCCGGTCACGGTAACGGCGACGGCGGGCGGTCTGGATCCGAAGGATCACGTGATCTACAGCTGGTCGGGCACGGGAGCGACCGGCAGCGACGCATCGACCAAGATTGACACCAGCGCGCTGGCGCCGGGCGAGTACACCGTGACGGGCACGGTCAAGGAAGGCAAGCCGGGCAAAGAAGGCCTGAAGCCCTGGGAGACGGCGACCTGCACCGCGGGCATTACGGTGAAGGCATTCGAGCCGCCGACGATCAGCTGCTCGGTCAGCCCCAACACGATTGCGCCGGGAGGCACGGCAACGGTGACCTCAGTGGGCGTGAGCCCGCAGAACCTGCCGCTGACCTACAGCTACACGGCCACGGCGGGCACGGTAACGGGAAGCGGAACCACGGCGGAGTACTCGTCGGCGGGCGCGGCAACCGGAGCCGTAGGCATCACCTGCAATGTGTCGGATAACAAGGGCCACTCGGCGAGCTCTTCGACGAGCCTGACCATCGTAGCTCCGATCATTCCGCCGGCACCGAAGACGCAGGCGCTCTGCACCATCAGCTTCTCGACCGACAAGAAGCGGCCAATGCGCGTCGACAACGAAGCCAAGGCCTGCCTGGATCAGGTGGCTCTGGACCTGAAGCAGCAGGCTGACGCCAAGGCGGTTGTGGTCGGCGAGCAATCGTCGGACGAAGCAGCCATCACGGCCAAGGAGCAGAAGAAAGCGCTCAAGAACAAGCACGCCAAGGTGGACTTGTTTGCGGCGCAACGTGCAGTGAACGCCAAGGACTACCTGGTGACGGAGCAGGGCATCGACGCTTCGCGCATCAGCGTGGCCACTGGATCGACCGACGGCCAGACGGAAGAGAACTATCTGGTGCCTTCGGGCGCGACCTTCACGAGCGACGTGACGGGAACTACGCCGGTGGACGAGACTGCGGTGAAACCGCAGGAGCGCAAGCCGCTGGCGGAGAAGCACCCGATGAAGAAGAAGGCCGCGCAATAATCGGCGCGCGGGCATAAACCGCTCGATGCTTCTGCGAACTCTTCGGATTCAGGGAAGGGTTCGCGGAACTCGGCGAATCGTATGTCCTCCAGCAGAAATCCGGGGCCGGCCAGCAATCCAAGGCCGGCCTCATCTTTTTAAGCTCGATCGATCACGAGCCTATCCACTCAAGATCAGCACTGCATGCATCGATGTGCTCACAGATTTTTCGAAAGAAATCAAGTTTCCGCACTCTACCCCATTTCAATTCACAAAATGAATGCCCGGCAGATTTTCCCGCGTGCAACGTCCGGAAATGACAGAACGAAAGTTTGAGTTCGCCGGATCGATTCACAAAACAACAGGAACCCATGTGCAGTATCCTTAAAGTGATCCCGGTTTGTGGCTGTTTGTGCTGTGGGATGAATCGCCAGACAGCAGTGAGATGAAAGCCTATTGCAGAGTTGACGATGTCCAACAATGCATATTCTGTTTATGGTCTCCGCGTTCACACGGAGATCGCGTGTCCTGAACTTCCATTCCATCCCCAACCCGATGGAAATCCAGATGTCACGATCCGTTTGCTGCCAACCCTGCCGAGCACATCAGAGTCTGTTGAGAGCGGCTGTTACGAGGTTCGGCCCGGGGTCTTCCGTTTGGTGGTGAAGGGCGTTGGCCGGTACCTGGTGGAGGATGGGAGCCGTATCTCCATCGAGCCTCTGGCGGGGTCCTCTACGGACGAAGTTCGACTCTTCCTGCTGGGGTCGGTCATCGGCGCGCTTCTCTATCAGCGAGGACTGTTTCCCCTGCATGGAAGCGCGGTCGAGACGCGATGGGGTGCAATGATCTTTGTGGGAGCGCAGGGCATCGGCAAATCCACGCTGGCGGCCCAGTTTTATCGCCGGGGATATCGCCTGCTGTCGGACGATGTTTGCGCCGTGACCACAATCGATGGAAAGCTGCAGGTACTTCCAGCGCTGGCGCATTTCCGGCTTTGTGCCGATGCTTACGAGCGTCTTGCCCCTGCGCAGGATGCGCGCTTCAATGTCGACAAATTTGTGGTTCCGATGAACGAAGGTTACTGTCCTGACCCGGTGCCGCTGAAAGCAATTCACGTTCTTGCCGATCAAGAGGACGGCGATCCGCAATTCGAGGTCATTCGTGGTTTTGACCGCGTACAGCGGCTATTTGAGAATCTGTATCGCCCGCAATTCCTGAAAGGCCAGGAGACGCAAAGCGATCTGATGCGGCTGGCCGGGAAGATTGCGCAAAAGACGCCCATGGCCACGGTTTCTCGCAAGCGCGATCCGGAAACGATTGACGGAATGATCGATTTCCTCGAATCGGCTTGGGCGGAACATTTCGGTTCAAATTCAAAGGAAGAGAAAAAGTAGATGCGCCGTTTCAATCCCGAAGACAAATTAGTTCGCGCTCAGGAGATTCTTTCTACTGAACTCGATCAGGAAACTGTGCTGATGAGCATCGATGCGGGAGCTTATTACGGCATGGGGGATACCGCGCGGAGCATTTGGGAGAAGCTAGCAACCCCCATCACATTTTCAGCTCTCGTGGACGAACTGGTGCAGGAATACGAGGTCCCGCCCGAAGCTTGTGCCGAAGATCTGCAGGGATTCCTGGCCGAAATGGAACGCGAAGGTCTCTTGCGTGTGGAATGATCTTAAGCGCTATCGGACGAATTTCTCGGGCACAACGGGGCCTTCTTTGGGAAGCCATTGCCGCTCTGGCAATGGCAAGGATTGCCTTGGCTTGTGTTCCTTTCTCGCGCATCGCAGCATGGCTGGGGACTGCGGGCGCCGAGAGCCCGGCTACGGTGACACCCGAGCAAGCTCAAGCAGCAGAAGCGGTGGGATGGGCGGTATCCGCGCTGGCGAGGCGTGTGCCTTGGGATGGACGATGCTTTGCCCAGGCGCTGGCTGCCTCGGCCATGTTACGGCGCCGCGGTGTGGACGGAACTGTGAGTTTCGGAGTGTGCGAAGGTGCGTCCGCTGGATTTGAAGCGCACGCATGGCTGCGCGTCGGCACGCGCATGGTCACTGGCGGGGCTGGCCATGAACGCTTCAAAGCCTTTACGACATTTTCGCGGGTGAGATCATGAGCGGCATCTATGGCATCTATCGCTATGATGGCGCGCCCGTAGATCCGCGCTGGCTGGAGCGGATGAAGGAAGCGATGGCCTACTACGGCCCCGATGGCGGCGC
This sequence comes from uncultured Acidobacteriota bacterium, assembly GCA_963713675.1. Lineage (GTDB taxonomy): Bacteria > Acidobacteriota > Terriglobia > Terriglobales > Acidobacteriaceae > Telmatobacter. The sequence continues at coordinate 36,989 of CAVQMV010000027.1, read as the reverse complement.
TTGCCAGATTGACGGGGCGGTAGGTATGGGTCATCTGCTGCTGAAGATCAACCCTGAAGATGCCTTCGATCGCCAGCCGGTGCGCGGAGAACGCGGTCTGGTGGTGAGCTACCGCACGGCTGGATAACCGCGATGCGCTGCTGGAGATTTTCAACGTGGCATCTGCGGAAGCGCCGCGGATTTCCGATGGGCACCTGGTAAGTTTGGCCTTCGATCGCTGGGGCGAAGACGTTTGCGCGCACCTTGAGGGCGATTGGGCGCTGGCTGCATGGGATCCGAGGGAGCGCCGGCTCTATTTGGGCCGGGATGTCTTTGGAGCGGCTGCCCTTTATTACTACGAGGGCAAAGGCTTCATTGCCTTCGCGTCGAACCTTAAAGCCTTGCTGGCGCTTCCCGGTACCGTGAAAGAGCCGGATATGCTGCGTCTTGCGCGAGGTTCTGACGCTTTGGGAGCACGACGCGGAATTGACTGCGTATAAGGGCTTCCGCTCGTTACTCGGCGCCCACGTGATGACGGTCGCTGCCGACGGCCAGACGCGTGACAGGCGCTTCTGGTCGCTGGAGCAACGCGAACCGCTCCGGTACCGGCGGGATGAGGAGTACGTTGAAGCCTTTCTGGAGCATTACGCGCGCGCCATTCGGAGCTGCCTGCGCACCGAAAAGCCGGTTGCGGCAGAACTCTCCGGCGGGCGCGACTCGGGCTCGATCGTAGCGTTGGCAGCACCCATGCTTGCGCGGCAGGGCCGCGATCTGACTGCATATACCTGGGTGCCTCAGTGTCCTCTCGACGGAGCCGGCTGGGAGCGTTATCTGGGCAATGAATGGGAGCGGGCGCCGCAACGGCGGCAATGGCCGGCGCCAACATCAGGCATCTCCCCATCGATGGCCAAGGCTACAAAATTCTCGAGAGCGTCGAATATCTTCTCGATGTCCATAGCGGCCCATCTGCCGGGGTGTACAACGGCTACTTGGTTCCGCGCCACGCTTGAAGCCGCCTCACGAAACGGGTGCAGGAGTTCTGCTTGAATGGTGGACGGGGAAACGCCTCGGTCTCCTGGGAGGGAAATGGGTCGGCGATCCTGGCACTGCTGCAGGGATACCCGGCAACGGCCGGCCGATTGCTGCTGCACGCCGACCCGAATCTCTGGCAGACGGTGAAACGGCAGGTGTTAAAACCTTTGCTCCTGCCAGGAGTATTGGCCGTGCAGCGCATGACAGGCCGGACCGGTTTGCCGTCGTGGAGCACTCACTCCGCGCTCCGTGTTCAAATGGCAGAGAAGCTGGATTTGCCCGGCCGGATGCATGCAGCAGGGTACGATCCAACCTTTGCATTTTCCCCGCTGACCGATCATCGCCGCTGTTTTTTCCAATATGAGCCCGGCACAGCTTCCAGCCTTAGGTCGGAAGCTTGCGCTTTTCATTCTTTTGCGTCTCCGGATCCGACGGCGAATCTTTCCCTGTTGGAGTTCCTTCTGCGGGTTCCCGACGATCAGTTCTATCGCAAGGGCGAACGCAGCTTCCTGTTCAAGCGCGCATTCCAGGGCCGGTTGCCGCAGCCGGTGCTGAATTCGCGGAAGAATGTGATACAGGCCGCGGATTCTGGGCACCGTGTTCTTCAAGAGATCGAGCGAGTTCGGGAGTGTCTCCGTTCTCTTGACGCAATGCCAGAGGCGCAGGAAATCCTGGACCTGCCGCTCCTCCACCGCTGCCTGGAAGATCTTGTCGCGAAGGTCACTCCAGAGACCACTTTGCGAGCGGACGCGATCCTGTTCAGGGGGCTGAGCGTGGGGCTGTTTCTTCGCCGTTTGGCGGATTCACCTGCCTGAGGTTTTTGCCTGGTATGCTGACAAACCAGATCGTAGATTTCTTCCACCATCTGCCGGCAGGCCGTCGCGCCCTCGCCCTCGTTTGGAAGGCTGCGGGGTGGTGGACCGTGGCCTGGGGTGTTCTGCTGGTGTGCCAGGGCCTGATTCCCGCCGGCCTGGCGTTGCTGCTCAGAACGCTGGTGAACCGGCTCGTCTCTTCGCCGCAGATGGGCTTCCATCCTGCCCCCCGCTCTCGGCATCGCCGGACTATGGATTGCTCGCGCAGCTTTTGTCCAGCGCCCTCACATGGGTCCGGGCGGTACAGGCTGAGCGGGTGCAGGACGAGGTCCATCGGCTGATCCACATCAGGCCCTGCGCATGGATTTGGCTTTCTATGACCATCCCGATTCCTACGACCAGTTGCATCGGGCGCAGGCCGAGGCCAGTTCCCAGCCACTGGCGCTGCTGGAGAACCTCGGTTCGCTGGTGCAGAACGGATTGGGATTCCTGGTGCTGGCCGCAATCTTGTGGACATATGCAGGATGGCTGCCCCTGCTTCTGGTTTCCACGGCAGTTCCCGGCCTGATTTTCGTGGCGCGGCACATTTTGAAGGAACATGCGTGGCACCGCGAGAATCACCGTCCAGGAGCGCCGTCTGCGGTATCTGGACTGCTTGATGACCGATCCGGACGCCGCCGCTGAGTTGCGCCTCTTCGATCTTGGGACCTATCACCGCGAGGCCTTCGAGCGTATTCGCGACAGCCTGTGGGAAGGGACAGTTACGGCTGGTGCGGCAGGGAGCCATGGCCGAACTGGGAGCCGGCCTGCTGGCCTGGGCTGGGCAGCCTCGTCGGCCTGGGCTGGATGCTCCACCAGACGCTTGCCGGGACGCGTCAAGCTGGGCGATCTGCTCCTTTGCTTCCAGGCCTTCCAGCAGGGCCAGGCCCAGCTGCGGTCGCTGCTGGAAGGCGCGGGCAAGATTTACAAGAGCCTGCTCTTCGTGGAAAATCTGGACGATTTTCTGAAGATTGAGCCGGCCATCCGCTCCGGCCGATCCGGAGAACCCGGGCTTCCCGTGCAACACTCCATTCGCTTCGAGCGCGTGAGCTTCACGTACCCCGGCGGGGGACATCGCGCTCTCGACGAATTCGAACTGGAGATTCCAAAAGAAAAGGTCGTGGCCCTGGTGGGACACAACGGGGCAGGCAAGAGCACGCTCATCAAGCTGCTGTGCCGCTTCTACGACCCGGATGAGGGCCGCATTCTTCTGGATGGGGTGGACCTGCGAGAGATGGATCCGGAGGCCTTGCGGCGCAATATTGCCGTCCTTTTCCAAGACCCCGTTCATTATCACGCGACAGTGCGCGAGAATATTGGCTTTGGAGACATCGGCAAGCTCTCCGACGAAAAGCGCATCCGGGAAGCGGCTCGTGACGCGGGAGCGCTGGAGCCCATCGAGCGGCTCCAGGATGGCTTTGAGGCGATATTGGGCAAGTTGTTTGGCGGCGCGGAGCTGAGCGGGGGTGAATGGCAGCGAATCGCGCTGGCGCGAGCATTTTTCCGTGACGCCGCGCTGGTCATTCTGGACGAGCCGACCAGCGCCATGGATTCCTGGGCGGAGCAGGACTGGCTCGGCCGCTTCCGCAACCTTGTAAAAGGCAGAACGGCGCTGATGATCACCCACCGCTTCACTACGGCCATGCACGCTGACATCATCCACGTGATGGATAAAGGACGCATCATCGAATCCGGATCTCATGCGGAGCTTGTGGCCATGGGTGGGGCTTATGCCGCTTCCTGGGCTGCCCAAATGCGCGAGATCGACGCGGGAGATCGGCCATGAGCAGCGATAGTTGGCTGGCAGCAAACTCGACCCGCATTCCGCCTTATGATGGCTACCTCCTGGCTAGCCCCGGACTCGTGGCGGCAAAATCAGGACGAGGCCATACGGGAAGCCTTCGCCACCGGGCCGGACTGGACAGAATATCTCGCGCTGGTCGATCGCCACCGCACGCCGGCTCTCAGTTGGGCCGCCCTCAACCGCCTGCCCGGAATCACAGTTGCCGGAATCTGCCAGGCAGGGATTACAGAAGCGCAGCGATGCTTGCCGCATGAAGGCGATGCAGCATTGTCTGCTTTTGGCAGACGTGCTGAAGCGGTTCAACCGCGCAGGCATCCCCGTGATGCCGCTCAAGGGCCAGATCCTCTCCTTTGCGCTTTACGGAGATGTGGGTATGCGCGAAACGCTGGATATGGATCTGGAAGTCCGGCGCGAAGATCTTGCCAGAGCGCAAGACTGCCTGGTGAGCAAGGACTGGCATCTGGAAGAGACATATTTCCCCATGAGTTCCCGGCAATGGGACAGCTTCCTGCGCAATGAGCAGCACATCAGCTTCATCCATGCCCAGACAGGCCGCATGTTGGAGCTTCATTGGCGCCACCAGTGGGAAACTCCAGATACTACTCGCGCCCGATGGGCCAGGAGCGTGCCCTCTACCTGGCAAGGGTGTTCGATCCAGGTCATGCATCCCAGCGATATGACACTCTACTCTCTGCTGCCATGGCGGGCTGCACGAATGGTTCCGCGCCAAATGGCTGGGAGATTTGGCGCGCGCCCATGCGCTGGGGCTTCTTGATTGGGAGGCGGCATGGGAGAACGCGCGGAAATTGCGTCAGACCAGAGTTCTGCTTGCGGGGATCTATCTTCTCGAGCAAATGTATGGTCTTTCCCGGCCGGATCTTCCTGCGGAAGCGTGGCGGGAGCCTTCTCCCAGGCTCGTTGCAGTGCCGCTTCAGGCTCTCTATTGCTCCGGCGAACCCACGGGCCGCGTGAGTCCGTCCAAGCTCCGCAACAGGATTCGCAAGAGTCGCTACGAGCGGCTCTTGTGGCCGGCAAAATCCTGGCGCGACAGCTTGTCTGAACTCTTCTACGGCCGCGAGGATTTCAGGACTCTTACTCTGCCGGATGGTTTTTTCTGGGCCTACAAGCCCTTGCGCCCTGTGCTGTGGCTCTGGCGATGGGTACAACAATTGGGGCAGCATACACTTCATAACGGGAGTTGATCGCTCCCACATTGCGCAACGCCCCCAGCGAGCCGAGACCAGATGAAAGCGGAGTCGATGGGCGTGCGCCGGGGCGGCCCTGTTCCGCGCCATTTGAGTAATAAAATGTTCTAATTAAATGGCTTAAGAAGATCTGAAGCCGATTGGACCCCAATAAGACACTCGTAAAGTGCGGCTGATGCCTGAGTTTCTCAAAAGGCTGGGCATCCCGCCGGCAACCCTCAGCCGTAATGTTTCATCTGCTTGAAAGTACGGGATTGAAAAGGATTATGCACTTGATTTAAGGGTAAACATCCCTTATAGTCCAAGTATTGAGTACATTCCCCCTAAAGGAGAGCGCGGATGACTGGTAACACTGTCAAGAAGGTCGAAATCAGGAAGAATTGGGTCGCCCCTGAACTGAAGAAGATGGACATCGAGAAAATTACCGCCGTTGACACCTTCGGCTCCCACGTCGAAGGCGGAAACAGTACCATGCACTATAGCTGAGATTACGCTGATGGACCGGCGAGCAGTCTGTTCGCGGATCTTCTCCTGTTCGATCAAGAAGAGCTGAGCGTAGGGTCAAGAGGCTCAAATCTTTGCGGTGAGTCAATCTGCAATTGTCTTGAAGAGGCGTGGCTTCAGCCGTGCCAGAACGTCGCTTGAAAATTCAGGAGTGACAACAGCCGTCGCGGGGCTGTCGCCTTTATTACGCTTTTCTGGACGCTGGCTCATGTCATTTCCTCTCTGAAGCAAGCAGTTCAATGCCCAGACATGCGCTGAACCGGTTTTGTTCACGGCGTTGGCGCTGTGCCGCAGAACCACATGTGGCGCTGGGATGACAATTCCGGCACCATCGCGCTGAAGATTGACACTTGCATGCTGATCATCTATTGCTGACCCGCATTGCGGTGAATTGCCATGCGATGCGCTAGACAGAATGCCTCTGCGCGGAGGCTTCGTATGGAACTTTAATTGGCATTCCGCATTTGCCGCGTTGCCAGATGAGCGGGGCGGAGCGGATCATTTTGTGTGAATTTGGCTGCGGCGCATTTCCGCGCGATCCGGCCACCCCATGGATAAACTGGAATTCAGCCACGACGGGACGGCCCTGTGGCTCGGATGGTTGCGATCATTCACCGAGAAGATCGAAAAGGATCCAGATTTGCAATTGAGAAGGTGGATCAAAAGAGCATTCGACCGAATCCGGCAGCGGTTTCCCTTGTTCGGGTTCGTCGCATTTGAAAGCTGCAGATATGTCTGGCATTCACTCAAGAATCCCTTCAAGCTTCTTCTGGGCCGAAAGCCTTTCCGCGATGAGGGCCTGGTATTCTACCGCAATATATTCTGCATCTCGTGGGCCTTAGGCGCATACGGGCAATTACCTGCGCCATTGATGACGTGACAGAAGGCGCCGGAACCCAGGCTTTTCATATTATGACGAGCGATAGGCTTTGCTCGAGCGTCCGGACTTACCTATCTGCATTCGCCGTTCACGCAAGATTGGCCACGCCGATCGTCCCATGCAGGAGTGGGTCGCGGCCTGGGAGGCGGTTTTCAATCTTGGCGCGGGCGAACTGTCCTTCGACGGCAGGACACGCGGGGTCATCAACATCACCTCGTCCCTGTAACTAGACGCTGGGTGTTTCTCGAACTGTGTTTTGGATGGGACCGGGAAGGAAACAGGAGTTGCGGCAGCAATTCCAGGCCCTCATGCCGGAATTCAGGCGCAAGTATTACCTGAACAAGTCGCCGCGCACGACGCGAGGAAGTCACGGTGGCTGTGCACGTCCGCCGCGGCGATGTATCCACTGACAATGCCATGGAGAAATACACAGCTACGGAAAGTGTTCTGCGCATCGCCAGCGCGGTGAAGGCAATCCTCGACTCTCACGTGGTTCCGATGAGCATCCGTATCTACTCCGCAGGGCGACCCCGAAGGACTTTGCGGAATTGTCGCCGCTTGGCGCGGAACTTGTTCTCGACGCCGACCCCATCTGGACGTTCCAGGAACTTGCGGAGGCCGACATCCTGGTCGTTGCCAAGAGCTTCTTCAGCCTTTACGCCGGCTACATGTCCGACGGGATCAAGATTCTGTTGAACAGCCCTCCTGGATCGCTGTGAGGAGGTCTCAGCGGCGTTCCGCAGCTCCACGGAAGCACGTGGGATCGCCCTGCGAGGCCGGATGGCTCGTTTGATCGTTCTGCCTTAGAACGCCAGCTTTCTTTTATTAAAGGAGAAGGAAAAAGCCAAATCGGCCAGTTGAGGTTCACGTGAGCAATTGAAGTTGGTTTTGAAGAGAAGACGGACTGCAAGCAGGTTGTTGCCCACTCTGAAGACCGAAATGGTTTTGGCGATTTGACGGCGGTCCAAGGGGCTGCTTTAGGACTTCGCTGCATGAAACGAGAGATTCCTTTACTCCAATACATAGTGACTGAAGGCTACAACTATACGTGGCAGTTGCTGAAGAACTGCGTCAAGCTCTTGTGGGCCGCAAGCTTTACCGCGATGAGCGGTTGGTGTTCTTCCGGCAAGTACATTCTGCACCGCTTCGGCCTGCAGCGAATATGGGCAGTTACTTGTGCGATGAACTCAGACAGGGAAGGGGCCGCGAGTTTGGCTTCTCTCACGACGTGCACCATCAATTTCGCCCGGGTATCGGGTCTTGCCTATTTGCATACACCGCTTTCAATTGTTGCCACGCCGATCGGCCCATGCAGCAATGGGCTGCGGCATGGGAGTCGCTTTTCAATCTGGGCGCGGGCGAGGAACCTTGCCATGGCAGGAGACGCGGAGTGGTTGACGCGGGCTCATTATGCCTTGTCGAATCTCAATCTGTGCTTTGGATTGCGGGACCGGGAGAAGGAGCTGCTGGACGGTTTTCGAGCCCTGATCCCGGAATTCAGGCGCAAATATTATTTGAACAAGTCCCCGCGAACGACAGATGAGATCACGGTAGCTGTGCATATCCGCCGCGGAGACGTCACCGCCCATACAATCCCCCATATGTACACAAGTACTGACAAGATCCTCCGCATCACCAGCGAAGTGAAATCAATCCTCGATTCACGAGGCGGCCCTTTCAGCATGCGCATTTATTGTCAGGGAGACATCGCGGATTTCTCGGAACTGTCCCCGCTTGGCGCTGAGTTCTTTCTCGACGCCGACGCCATTTGGACGATGCAGGAGCTTATAGAGGCCGATGTTTTGATTGTGGCCAAGGGAAATTTCAGCTATTACGCCGGAGTGATCTCTGACGGAATCAAAATCTATGAACCGCACATCCTTGGACCGGCCGACGAAATTCGGCAATTGCCAAACGTCGGAACTCCTGCGGTCCCGCTTGCATGGTCGTGGTCGATTTTCTCGGAGTTGAGACGACTGGCTTCCCTGTCAGACGGATGGCTCGTTCGACCGTGCCTCCTTCGAACGGCAACTTGATTTACTGTTGCAGGAAAAAGAGGCAGCCAGAGCGAGCAGATCAGGCCAGCCGGGCGCTTAAATCCAGTCGCGAAAAATCCGTCCGATACACTAAATACACTAGATGACCAGTTAGAGAGTGGCGACTTCTGTCGCCGGAAACGACTTGTATGCGTGCGTTCATCATCCGATGGAAGCCTTTCCTGCGCAAAGTGCCGGGGCATCGGGCCGCGCTGTTCCTCTACAAGTTGGTGCATGGCCAGGAGTCGCGCAATGCTGCGCTACTGCTGCTGCGGCCGCCGAAAGGTCTCTACCAGCCCTACGGAACAACTTCCGCCGACCGCTATCCGGACATTTTCCTTGCAGTGCGCGAAGTTGCTCGAGGGCGTCGCGAGTGCGCGCATTCTATCGTTCGGTTGTGCGACGGGAGAGGAAGTCTTCTCACTACGCCGATATTTCCCTGAGGCATACATCGCCGGGCTCGACATCAATCCATGGAATATTGCCGCTTGCCGTTTTCGGCGCCTCAGGGCCGGAGACTAAGAAGATCACTTTTGCTGTAGCCGGGTCGACGGAGGGGGAGGCGAGCGCCAGCTACGATGCCATTTTTGCCATGGCAATCTTCCGTCATGGAGATCTGAACATTTCGCCGCCGCCGCCGGAGAGTGGCCATCGCATCCGCTTTGCCGAGTTTGAGCAGTCTGTGGCCGATTTGGCGCGCACACTCAAGCCCGGCGGCCTTCTGGTCATCCAACATGCCATGTTTCGCTTTGGCGATACGCGCACGGCCAAAGAATTCGAGACGGTATACAGCGCAAAACTCGACAAGCGGGAACCGCTCTACGGCCGCGACGATTGCCTCTTGCCCGATGCGGAATATCCCGACGTCGTGTTTCGGAAACTTCAAGTGAGTTTGCCGTGCAGGACAGGTCGCGGGTTGTGATGAGGCCGGGTTCTCCGCCAGCGCCATCAAGAACTTTGTAGCGCGCCTTGGCCGGATTGCGAATGCCGATGCGCGATGCCTGCACCTGTCTCCGCCAGAGCGCCCGCGCCGAACACGATCCAGTAGACGTCGAGATACACGCGCTGATTGGTTTGGCCAAAGTAGACCGCAGTTACAAGTAAGAACTGCAAGAACATCAGATAAATTAAAGAATCGTCCCGCCATTGTGAGCGCCTTCGCCACATTCCCCACAGCCCGAGAACCATCACAGGACCGAACGAGAAAGCATGCAGCAAGGTTCTCGCAAGAGATCTTCGCGGAGTCGGCAGCCAGTCGAAAGTCGCGGCGATTTTGCGGAATCCATTGAAAAGCGTCAGCCAGGGATGCGCACGAATATAAGCCAGGGCTCTTTGCCGGAACCATCTGGTCCGTGAGCGCCTCGTTATCGCTCAAGTTGCTGCAACTCCCGATTGTCTTGAGGAGTTAAAGCCGCCATATGAGCGTCGATGCTCACGTCGACGCTCTGCTCGGGATAGTAGCGGAAGAGAAAATCGTTATTGCCATTCCAAAGTTCGATACCTTGCTCAGTCGTAAGCAAAACATGGCCGGTTAACTTGTAACATCGCCAAATCCAGGGGAAAACAGTCAAAGCAAGGAACAACGCGCACAGCCAAAGCCGGAACCAGGCGCTGGCGCTTTCTCCAAACCAGCCATGCCGGGACGAGCAATGCGATGAGCGCAATCGGCGCACGTGTCAGCACATCCAGGCCAAGCAGCAATCCACAGAGAGCGGCAGATTAAAAATGTTCCGGTGCGCACGATGCGATGAGCGAGGATCACCGCCATGAGAGTCAGCAGCGTGAAAAGGGCGGTCTCCTGGAGGGCTGTGTCGTGGACGACATAGTAGGGATACACCGCGGTGATTGCAGCCGCCAGTGTCGCTGCCTTGGCCGCCCATGGTCCATGAAACATCTGGCGCGCCAGCAGCGCAGCACAAAATGCAGTTCCAGCGCCGATCATGGATTGCGGCAATCACGATGGGCCAAAACGCTTGGTGACCCATGGTCACTGCGGCGAGAAAAATGGGGTAGAGGGGAACGCGAAACGCGGTGTGAATACCTTCTATCCCAATCCCTTTTCCCGCAGCGATGTTTTGGGCCATATCAAAAAAGAACGTATAGCCATTGACCCAAAAGTCGGCAGCGCCCGTATGCAGCCGTGCCATGATGCGCAACACAAATGCCAGCAACGTGAACCAATAAACTGCCTGGGGAAGATTCGGCTTCTGAAGCCTCAGGGGCATCGGTTACGCTGCTCCTTGGTTGAATCCGGGAAGGTGAAGGCCTTCGGCTTCGAGTCTAGCAGCATCATGGCCTGCGCAACATGGAGTCTGCGCTCAATGAGCGACATCCTGCGCAGACGCGCACTTTCGCGGTGCGTCAAGTTTTGATCATCAGTAATTTGGCAGGCTGGGACGAGCCGACTCTAAAGCGAACCGTTCTCTCTGGATTTGCAACCAAGCCAGTGCGAGCGATCAGCGAGCGGCTGCTGCATGCAATGCATGGCGGAGAGAGGGGGATTCGAACCCCCGGTACAGCTTTTGACCGTACAACGGTTTAGCAAACCGCCGCCTTCAGCCACTCGGCCATCTCTCCGGGTCTCAGTCAGGATTATACCGGAACTTGCGCTGCCGCGGCCCGACCCGCCTGACACCACCTCTCCCTCTACGCATCGGTCCTCTCAGACCGCCAAGCCGCGCCTGTCCCGCACGCCCTTCCACTTCCCGCTATTCGCACCGCCCTTGCCCATGTACATTCAATACATTCACAATCATGCGGTTTGCTCTCCATCCCGCCTTGCGCAAGATCCGCTTCCTGCCCCTGGTTGCCGCCACCTACTTCATGGTCTCCGGCGGCCCTTACGGCATTGAAGACATTCTGGGCGGCGCAGGCTACGGCCGCGCCATCCTCATCCTGCTCATACTGCCGCTGCATCTGGAGCCTGCCCACCGCGCTGATGATCGGCGAACTCGCCGCAGCCATCCCCGCCGAAGGCGGCTTCTACGTCTGGGTGCGCCGCGGCCTCGGACCCTTCTGGGGCTACCAGGAAAGCTGGCTCTCGCTCACCGCCAGCGTCTTCGACATGGCGCTCTACCCCGTCCATCTTCGTCCTCTATCTGGGCAAGTTCAGCCCCGCGCTCACCGCCGGCTCGCGCGCCTAGCTCTGGTCGCTGGGCGTCGTCGTGCTGTGCTGCGCTTGGAACCTGCGCGGCGCGCCCGAAGTTGGCAGAGACTCGGTCTGGCTGTTCGCGTTACTGCTCGCGCCTTTCGTGATCTTCATCGCGCTCGGCTTCTGGCACGGTCTCACTGCGCATCCCGCCATCAACTGGGGACGCACTGCTGTTGAGCCTGGCGCGCAACTCAGCCTCTCCACTGCCATCCTGGTCGCGCTGTGGAACTACATGGGCTGGGACAACGCTTCCACCATCGCGCGCGAGGTCGACAACCCGCAACGCAACTACCCGCGCGCCATGATCGCCGCCGCGCTCCTTACCGCACTCACTTACGTGCTGCCGCTGGCAGCCATGGCCTTCGCCGGACTCTCGGCTGACGGCTTCTCGACTGGCTCGTGGGCCATCGCCGGCAGCGCGCTCGGCGGTCCGCTGCTCGGACTAGCTGTGGTTGCAGGCGGCGTCATCTGCGGCGTGGGCATGTTCAACGCGCTCATGATGAGCTACACTCGCCTGCCCATCGCCATGGCTGCCGATGGCCTGCTGCCGCACGCCTTCCTGCACCGCAACCGTCGCGGCGTGCCATGGGTCAGCGTGCTGGTGTGTGGATTGGGTTGGGCGCTGGCGCTCAGTCTCCCTTTCGAGCGCCTGATCTCGATTGACCTGATTCTCTATGGCTCCAGCCTGATCCTGGAGTTCATGGCGCTCATCATTCTGCGCCTGCGCGAGCCCGAGCTGCCGCGGCCCTTCCGCGCCGGCAGCTTCAGCTTTGCCTGCCTGCTCGCCGTCGGTCCCACCGCGCTCATCGCCTACGCGCTCTACGCCTCGCGCTCTGAAACGCTCGGCGATCCCGGAACGCCATTCGCCCACGTCTCGTCGCTGGCGTTCGCAGCCGCAGTGGCGCTGCTTGGACCGCCGCTCTACGCGCTTACGGTTGCGGTCGCCCGCCGCAAGCCGGAGCTGACAGCCAATAGCCAATAGCCGACGGCGAACAGCGATTAGTGTGAGTGTGGAGTGTGAGTGTGATCAGTGCACACTCACACTCGCACTATCCGCTCGGTCCCTAGGCCTTCGCTGCGGCCTCATCCTTCTTCGCCTTCGAATCCTTGAACTGGCTCATCGCGTAGGCCACGCGGTCGCGCGCGTAGCCAGCGTCGTGCCAGCCCTTCATCTCCACGCGCTTGCCCTCAAGGTCTTTGTAGATGGAGAAGAAGTGAGTGATCTCCTTGAGCAGGTGCGGATACATGTCGGTGTAATTCCACACATTGGTGTAGCGCGGATTGTTCTTGCCTACCGCAAGCACCTTCTCGTCGAGCGTGCCCTGGTCGAGCATTTCCAGCAGACCGATTGGGCGCACTTCCTGCACGCATCCGGGAAAGCTGCCATCGGGAACCAGCACCAGCACGTCCAGCGGATCGCCGTCGTCGCTCAGTGTGGAAGGGATAAAGCCGTAGTCGCCCGGATAGTGCACCGGCGAGTGCAGGTTCCGGTCCAGCTTGAACACGTGCAGCTGTTTGTCGTACTCAAACTTCTGCGTGCCGCCTTTGGGGATCTCGATGACCACGCGGAAGACCTCCGGCGCGCGGTCGCCCACCGGCAATTCCAGATAATTCGCCATTGCGTTCAATTTCTCCTTGAGGAAGAACAAGTGTGAGTGCGAGTGTGAGTGTGTGCGCCGATTAGCCACACTCACACTCGCACACTCGCACTCGCTCTCTTCTATAATCAGGGATTATGAAGGCGCATGTCTATGTCACGTTGAAGGCATCGGTCCTCGATCCGCAGGGCCAGACCATCCACAATGCACTCCGCAAGATCGGTTTTGCCGAGGTCACGGCTGTTCGCCAGGGCAAATACTTCGCGCTTTCGCTCGATGATGCGCTCAGCGCGGAGCAGACGCGCGCGCAGGTGGAGCGCATTGCCCGCGAAGTCCTGACCAATCCCGTTATCGAAGAATTCACCTACAAGATCGAAGAGTAAGCGGTTTTGCCGCTAGCTTTCAGCTCGTGAACCGTGAACCGTGACTCGTGGTCTCGAGCGAGACCTGTATCCGAAAAATCGATGCGATTGCGTGTCGCGGTTTCACAGAAACACACAGACTGTGAGACTGTGCGGACTTGCGCTGTAAGTTGCTGATTTGGAGTCGGTTCCGAGCTTCACAGTTTCACAACTCGTGTTTTGAGCGATGAAACCGGGCGCCCGGAGTTCGTGAACCGTGGATCGTGGTGCGTGGTCGGCTAGCCGGGGGTGGGGGCAGCCAATAGCCAATGGCCAATAGCCAGTAGCCAGTAGCCAACAGCAAATGGCCAACAGCCCCTGCCCGGTAGGGGGGAGGGGGGTGGGGGGAGTAACCAAGTGGTTAGTGATTCGTGGCTGGTGGTTTTTCGCTGCCGCGGGGGAATTGGACGGCGGCGCGTTTGGTTTCAGGGAGGGTGTGGAGAAGATAGGCGACTACGGCGGAGACGGAGGTCTGGTGTTCGGCGGCCCAGACACGCGCCCTGATGTAGGTGGATTCGGGAACGGCGACGGTGATGTTTTTCATGAGATTCTGCTCCGCGGGGACAGGAGTTTTCTGGCACAGGCGGTTCCGGCTTCGGTGAGATCGGCATAAACCGCGTAGCCGGCAAGTTCGCGCGATCTTTCTTCGGCGCAGCAAACGGCGAGAGCGACCTGGGCGGCGTAGAGGAGCTTGCCGGCATTTTTCTCGCCGATGGCGCCGAGCAACATGCCGTGGGCGACACAGGCTATAAAGTCGCGGCAGTTGTCGCGGCTGGTGAGCGGGGGCAGAAGGGCGCGGTAGGCCTCCGCGGCTTTGTCCGTGGCGCCGATTTTGAACCCGCCTATCGCGAGTTCCTCGCGATAGGCATCCTGGAAGGCCCGGGCGCAGCGGGCGATGGCGTGGTTTGCGAGGGCCGGGCTGGGATTGCCGACGGCCTCAAGGATTTGCGGTTGGTCTGCCATGCGTGGTTTCTCCCGTATTCTTCTTGATTGTGCGCCGGGAGGGGGAAATCATATGCAATGAAGACAGGGGTCAGTGATCTGTGGTCAGTGATCAGAAAAAGAACGAGTTAGGGCAGGGTGGTGGGTTCGATTTGAGGGGTTGGGGTATTGACAGAGAAGCAGGGGCCGGGCGGACGGGCGGCGGGCGGTCCCTGCGGCTGCCGATGCGCCAACGGGTCGCAACTCTTTGCATTTCGCGCGTGACCGTTTAGAGACATTGCAGCTCGGTCGCAGCCTTCCCGGGCCTAGGGCGCGGGTGCTTGCTCCATGGCATCTAAGAAGTCGGGGCACGCGCCGGCGAATTCCGCAGAGGCTGGGCCAATCTCTGTTGCCCTGATGGGTCTTGCTGCGCGCAGAAAGCCTATTCCGCACAGAGAAAGGGCTATGCCCAGCCACACGGCCAGCGTCTCGGCCGCGTCGTTCCCGATGTAGACGGCCAATGCGACCGGCACTGGAATACAAGCAATCAGCAGCAGCCAACCGGTCCAGAGTCGCTTCTTTCGGATCTGCTTATGTACTGTGCAAAGTGGGACCGCGAGCGTCACCTTCTTTGCGACGATCAAGGAGATGATCAAGTAGAGGATGGGGCTGATTAGTAGAAGAAATAGTCCGGGATGATGCCAGCTGAAGGTCAATTCTAGCCAAGGTTCGGTCGGCGCGGCCCCACATTTTACGCATCGATTTGGCAGGAGCCCGCCGGGCGGAATTACGAAGTGGCTTCCCTTTGCCTGCGTGTTTGAGTATGAGTTGCCTGTTTTTGGGAATCTCGCGCCTCTTGATTCTGAGGATCCCTCAGATGCGATTGGCGAGGCGGCTGTTGCCGCAGCCCCGGTGATCGGGTGCGTGCGCAAAGGTGCCGGTCCTGGCGCTGCGTCCGCGCTCAGGGGATTACCACATGCACTGCAGAACTGGCATCTCTGATCGACTGCGGACCCGCATTTCCCGCAGTAGGTCTGTGGACCTTCGCGGCCCGGTCTAACAGCAGGAGCAGGCCCCTCACGCCCCGTGACGTCAGGTTCCATCGCGGGAGCCGCCAAGGCGAAGCCGGTCGGCGCACCGCACCGAACGCAGAACTTTGCCACCGCTGGGAGCGCGCAGGCGCAGCTCGGGCAATACATAAAGTAATTACTCCCACTCAAACGCTGGTGGAATTGTAGCGCAGGCGCGCCTATCATACTCCCAGGCAGCTATGGCGCATTGCATTTACTGTGGGACAATGAACCCCGCTGGTTCCGTGTTCTGCCTCGCCTGCGGACGGACACTCTATCAGGAACCGCAGGCTGCGGCCTCGGCCGTCCCGAGGAGGGCTGCCCGGTGGCTACTCCCGGTGGGCGTCGCCGTTGGTGTACTGGCTTTGATCCTGATCCTGCGGCTCGTGTATACCCCGAAAGGAAAGTCGCCTGACTCCAGTACAAATCGGGGGAATAATCCGCCTCCGATCGCATCAGTTCTCACAATCGTCGGCTACGATGCTGCTAACGACCAAGTGGATCAGGGAAGTGGTTTCATCCTGACAAGCGAGGGCCTAGCAGTGACCAATTACCATGTGCTCAAAGGGGTGGTGAGCGCGACTGCAGGATGTTGCTCGGGGCGGAAGTTCGAGGTTGCTTCTGTCGAGGGCCTTGATACGGAAAAAGATCTCGTCGTGTTCCAACTTCGCGAATTAGGCCAAAACGGATTGCCTCAGGACTTGCCCGCCCTTACGCTCGACAGCTCCGGGGAAGTATCAGTGGGGGAAAAAGTTATCGCAATCGGCAGTCCCCAGGGATTTGAGAACACCGTTAGCGATGGAATCATTAGCGCGATTCGAAGCGATCAGGCAGTTCGATATTTGCAGATCACTGCCCCGATTTCGCCTGGATCGTCGGGAGGGCCAGTCCTCAACGACAATGGGCAGGTCATTGGCATCGCGACGATGCAAGCGAGCGAAGGGCAGAACCTGAACTTCGCAATTAGCTCGGAGTACCTCCAGCCGCTCCTCGATGAACACCTTCATTACACGCTCCAACAAATTCAGCCGACGCCGCGAGCACGGCAAGCCGCGAATGGGTTGACGGCAAGCGACGGAGAGAAAGTCAGCGACCCGCAGGAGCAAAAGCCATGGCCGTTCACCGGGCAATTCGCAGGCACTGTCCACAATGACACCGCTGATATCTCCGCCGACTTCGCTCTCTTTATCCAGGATAGAAGTGGTGACCTGAATGGGTGTCTGGCGGTTCTCCTGCCCTTAGGCGGGAGCGGGCCGGTTGCCGGCTCCGAATCAGGCTCGAGCGTTTCATTTGTTGCCACTAGCGCCGGAGAGAAAATTACGTTCACAGGGGAGCGGGCCAAAGACTCGATCGCCGGAACGTACGTCGTCGAAAAGGGGACGGGGAGTGAGGAAAGGGGCAAATTCTACCTTAAGCAGACAAAGATCTTGGACAAGGGCTCCCAGCTCGACTTTGCGAACTGCCCAACTGACGCAGATTTGAAGTCGTCAAGGTGACCGCCGCGCCGGATAAGAATAACTTACATTCAAAGGCAGTGAGCCAGGATGATCGCGGGCGCGCTCGCGAGTCGGAGCGCGACTTCGGCGCGGGCTTCGTTTTTCGAAAAATGGATGGGCGGTTTCGTGGGGCTTAAGCCCCACGCTCCTTTCGTGTGGTGCGGCGGCCACGATTTTGGCGCGCCCAGCGGATCAGGGTAGTTTAGCCAGATCCTCGGGGAAGGGCTGAGGCGTGTCTGTCGAAACGGGCACCTGGTCGCCCTGGTAGCCGTCCCTGCTGAAACGCAGCTGAATGGTGTCCGGTTTCGGCGGTGGCAAATGGAGATCGACCAATCCCTGCGCGTCGGTGAGCGCGCTGGTTTGGACTTTGTTGCCATCCATCACGTCGACCTCGACGCCTGAAAGCTTCATCCTCGAGACGCGCTCCGTCACCTCGACCTTAAAATCCCACAGTGGCGGGGGCGGGGGATGGGCTATATGCCAAGCCTCAACACCCAGCAAAGCTGCCGCGACAACCGCCGTTGCCAGCCACGCCCCACGGCGGCGACTCGACGGCCAGCCCAGGATGGGCTTGAGGCGCGCGGCCACTTCCGCCGCCGAGGGGTTGGCGATGGCCTGAGCCTCCAGCATGGGAGGCAAGGGCGTTTTGTCGAGCAGCCAGGGGCAAATGGGCTGATGCAGAGCATCGGCCTGCATGTATTCGAAATCGATATAGTCAGAGCCGCGCGCGTTCTCTGACCAGCACAAGACCAGCAAGCGTGAACTGCGGATGGCCTGGCGCAGCCGCTCTCTCCATGGCGAGGCCGGATCAATGGACTCTACGTCGAAGAAGACGCGATAGCCGAGGCGGCGAAGTTCGTCGCGCAGCGGCGCGACGCGGTCTGTGTCGGCGCGGGAGTAGCTGAGAAAGACGTCGTAGCGCTTGCCAAACATCGATCGAAATCCTTACTGCTGCAAAATTGGTTCCAGCTGGTGCAGGGCGGTGTGCATGCCCGCGATATTGCCGTTCTGGACGGCGGTGAAGAGTGCGACCCAGGAGGCGCGGCCGTTGGCGAAGGCAGGGGAATTTGAGAGGAAGTAGATCGCCGCGTTCAGGTCCCAAAAGCCGGAACGCGGATAGCTCGCGGACAGGATCGCCTTTTCTGTTTGCGAGGCTGCGCCCTTGTCTCCTGCACCCCACTGGCAGGCAAGGCTCAGCGCGTCTGGGATAGGACCCTGGAATGCGGGCAGAACGGATACAACCTGAGTGGTATCGTCAAGGGGCGCAATCCCATTGAGGCAGGCTGTAAAGCGTCCCGTCGCGAGGTCAAGGCTCGCGAGATTTATATGCGTCCAGGCCCAATCCTCTGTCAGATCGTCCCTAGTGAAAACCTCGAGTGAACTTTGATACGCCTGCACTGCCTGGTCGAACAACTCAGCGGCCTTATCTCCACCCGTCCGCTCTCCCTGCTCTGTGAGTGCAACCGCGAGGCCAAGCTGCGCAGCTGCAGCCCGCTGGCGATCTCCGAGTACAGCGTATTCGCGCGCGAGCGAACCAAAATCCGCTGCGGATTGAGCGAGCAGAGGAAGGCTTTGATCAGCGGGCGCGACCTCGCCCTCCCGCGATCGTGCATTGGCCGCCAGCCAAACCGCCCCCATCCAAAGCTCCTGGAAT
This sequence comes from uncultured Acidobacteriota bacterium, assembly GCA_963713675.1. GTDB lineage: Bacteria > Acidobacteriota > Terriglobia > Terriglobales > Acidobacteriaceae > Telmatobacter. The sequence goes on along the minus strand of CAVQMV010000027.1, from coordinate 18,407 downwards.
CCGGGGTCGTCCTTATGTATGCCGTATTCCGCGTTGGCTGTGGCTACGGCGCTTTCGAGCGTCTGCGTGGCGTCGTGGTACTTCAGGTTCAACTGGTCCGCGCCGGCAGCGGCCTGGCGTTGGTTGATCAACTCGCGAAGATCGTCCCGGGCCGCGTCCACTTCGTTCTGCTGAGCCTTTTTGTACGCTGCCGCTGTGGTCTCATGGGCTTCGATCTGCTTTTGAGTCGCGTCGGCGGCCTGGTTGTAGTCCTCAGCCGCAGCGGCGTAGTCCTTGAGTGCGAACGCTGCCAGCGCTTTTTGCTCGGCCGTGGCTCGCGCGGCCTGCAGATTGATGCCCTGCGCCCAGATCGCGACTTGCTGGTCCACCTGGTCGTGGGGGAATCCCATGGCCTGGGCAAACTCAGCCATGGACGAGGTCAAGTGTTGCTGCTGGCCCTGCCCCTGAATCGCCTCAGTCTTTTGCGCGCTCACCTGCTTTTGAAGGCTGTTCACCTCGAGAAGCAGCCGGTGGAGATAGGCCTGAATTTGTGTCGGCCCCAGCAGCGCGAGCGATCCCGTGGGAAGCAAAATGACCCTGACTGGAGACTTGAGGGTTGGCAATTGCCCGTCGGCCGGTTCGTAGACGACAAGATTGCCTGCGCCGGAGATGACAACGCGCAGGTCGCCGTTTTTCGCCGCGCTTTGCGAGATGACCAACTGCGCTTCGCCGCGAGGATTTGTTGGGCCCTGGGCGTCGACGGCAAGTTGCGCATTGATGAGGTGCGTGAGCGATACGTGGGCGGCTTTGACCGGCTGCGGCGGTTGCGCGATCGCATTGGTTACGACTACGGTCACGCTCATCGGCGGAGGGGCGGCTTTTTGCGCATGCGCGTGCAGCGCAAGGCAGGCTGCGCACATCAGAGTCACGTGGTCGATCTGGCACGATCTCTTGCTCACCGCGACCTCGGAAAAGAATTAGAGCGAATGAACGAGGCAGAGGAAATCAGGCTTGATGAGTAGCGTAGCATGCGGGTGCGCAAAAACTGTATCCGGGGTTTCAGGGGTTCATGGGCGGAGTTGAAGCCGGTTGCATGAGGTGCGCGGCTCCGTCGCGCAGCGGGGTTACGCGGCAAGAATCCGCGCGGGAGTGGCTTAGAAATATGTCGTAGCGTTTGCGGAACATGGCTGCGAATTCTTAGCGCTGCAGAATCGGCTCAAGCTGATGCAGGGCCGCAGTCATGCCGGCGCTATCGCCGTTCTGGACGGCGGTGAAGAGGGCGACCCAGGAGGGGCGGCCTTTGGCGAAGAGAGGCGAATTCGAGAGAAAGTAGATCTCCTGGCCGAAGTCCCGATAACCCGGGGGGAACTCGGCGGCCTGGGCGAGGAGCGCCATCTCTGTTTGCGATGCTCCACGTTTGTTTCCCGCGCCCCATTCGCAGGCGAGGCTCAAGACGTCTCCCGCGAGCACCTGGTAGGGAGGCAAGGCGGGGTCGCCAAGAAGCGCGGCCTCCTGGAGGCAGGCTTGAAAACGGCCTGCCACCAGGGTCGCCGTTACAAGATGGCCTTGCGTCTGGAGCCAACTCTGGGGCAGACCGGCTTTGGTGCGGACTTCAAGGGCGCCGCGATACGCCTGCACTGCCTGATCGAACAGCGCAGCGGCTTGGCCTCCACCGGTGCGCTCTCCCTCGTCCACCAGCGCACCTCCGAAATTGTTTTGCGTTCTGGCCCAACTCTGGGGCAGATCTGCTCTCGTGTAGATCTCGAACGCGCTGCGATACGCCTGCACTGCTTGATCGAGCAGGGCAACGGCCGCGGGTCCACTGGTGCACCGGCCCTCCCCATCGAGCGCAAGGGCGAGATTGTTTTGCGTCCTGGCCCAGTCCTGGGGCAGATTGGCCTGGGTGTCAACCTCAAGAACCCTGCGAAATGCCTGCGCCGCCTGGTCAAATAAAGCCGTTGCCCTGTCTCCGCTGGCATGGAGCCCCTCTTCCCAAAGCGCAAGCCCGAGATTGTTCTGCGTTACGGCCCAGTCCTGAGGCAGATCGGCTTTGGTGCGGAACTCAAGCACATTGCGAAACGCCTGCACCGCCTGATCGAAGAGCGCAGTGGCCTGGTCTCCGCTGGCGCGCATCCCCTCGTCCGCGAGCACATTTCCGAGATTGTCTTGCGATGCCGCCCAGTCGTGGGGCAGATCGGCTTTGGTGAAGACCTCGAGCGCGCTGCGAAACGCCTGCACCGCCTGATCAAGAAGAGCTATCGCCTTATCTCCACTTGCACGCTCTCCCTCACCGTCGAGCACGTATCCGAGATTGCTTTGAATCATGGCCCAGTCCTCGGGCAGGTCGGCTTTGGTGAAAACTTCGAGCGCACTGCGATAGGCCTGCACCGCCTGATCGAACAGCGCACCGGCATTGTCTCCACCAACGCGCTCTCCTTCGCTTTCGAGCGCACTCGCGAGATTATTTTGCGTCTGGGCCCAGTCCCGCGGCAGATAGGTCCTGGAGTAGACCTCGAGGGCGCTTCGGTACGACTGGACAGCCTGGTCGAGCAGGGAAACGGCTCTGTCTCCGCCGGCGCGCCTTCCCTCATCCATGAGGGCAAGCCCGAGGCCGTCTTGTGCCGATGCCACAGCCTGCCGATCTCCCAGCGCAGCGTACTCGCGCGCCAGCGCTTCGAATTCGGTTGCGGACTGAGCGAGCAGAGGAAGGCTTTGCTCGGCGGGCGCGAACTGACCCTCCTGCCAACGCGCATTGGCCGCTACGGAAGATGCCAGGAGCCAGAGGTTACGAAAGCCGATATCGTCCGGGTGCTTTTTGTATTCCGTGTCGGCCGTGGCTACGGCGCTTTCCAGCACTTCGGTGGCGTCGTGGAATTTCAGGCCCAACTGGTCCGCACCCGCTGAGGCCTGGCATTGGTTGATGAGCTGGCGAAGATCATTCCGGGCCGCGTCCACATCATTCTCGCGAGCTTTTTCGTGCGCTGCCGCTGATGCCTCGTGCCCGTTGATCTGCTGACGCGTGGCGTCTGCGGCTTGTTTGTAGTCGGCGGCGGCAGAGGCGTAGTCCTTGAGCGCGAACGCGGCCAGGGCTCTTTGCTCGGCGGTCGTGGCCTGGGCGGCCTGGAGCTTGATGCTCTGCGCCCAGATCGCGACTTGCTGATCGACCTGGTCGTGGGAGAATCCCGTCGCCTGGGCAAAATCGGCCAGGGACGCGGTCAAGTATTGTTGTGGGCCCTGCCCCTGTGCAGCCGTGGCCTTTTGCGCACCGACCTGTTTTTGCAGGCTGTTCACCTGGAGGAGCAACCGGTGAAGATAAGCCTGGATCTGTGCAGGTCCCAGCAGCGCGAGCGATCCCGTGGGAAGCAACACGACCCTGACTGGAGATTTGAGGCCGGATAGTTGCCCGTCGGCAGGTTCGTAGATGACAAGATTGCTTGCGCCGGAGATGACGATGCGCAGGTCGCCATTCCTGGCCGCGCTTTGCGAGACGAGTAACTGCGCTTCGCCGCGGGGATTCGTGGGGCCCTGGGCGTCGACTGCGAGTTGCGCGCTGATGAGGTGCGTGAGCGATACGTGAGCCGCTTTGACCGGCTGCGGCGGCTGCGTGATGGCGTTGGCCACGATCACGGTCACGCTGATCGGTGGGGCGGAGTTTTGCGCATGCACGTGCAGCGCAAGGCAGGCTGCGCCCAGCAGAATCAAGTGGTTGATTTGCCACGATCTCTTGCTCACCGCGACCTCGGGAAAGAATCAGAACGAATGAATGATGCAGAGGAAATCGGGCTTGATGTGTAGCGTAGCACACGGGCGGGTTGCGGCATCGCTGAGGACAGGCCCTCATCCGGAATGTGCGTAGAGGAACGGCCGCTGTTTGCTGCTTCTCCAGAAATAGACGAGGACGATGACGCTTGCGACGGCCGCATAGGCGCACCACACAGAGGTGAACGCGTACGCCTTGATGGCATCAACAAGCAAAAGAATCGCCAGGTTTACCGCCCCAAAGATCACCAGGATCCTGATCTTCGAGAAGAAAAGCGAACCGCAGGTCGCAATGATGTACAGGACGCCAACGGCCAAGTTGCCCGTAGCGGGATTGGTGTAGACAATGCTGTTGGCCCGGACGTAGATATCGGTTGGGTAGGCCGCCAAACCCCACAATACATAGAGCGTCGTGGCTCCGCCGATGATGACGAAGGGCAACATGCGTCTTCGGCTCTTTCTGGTTGGTTCAAAGAGCACCACGCTGAGCGGCACCAGAAATGGGAGAAGCCCCTGCGCATACAACATGAATGCTGCACCCATGTCGTGCGCCACGGTAGGCGAGAGAATCCCATCCAATCCGAGCCAAACGAATCCCTCGGTGAACTGGTGGATGGCAAAGAGCGTGGGCAACGACGCGAAAAGCAATTCACGCCGGTGTTTTACCTTCGTCAACGTGACCACGCCGACTGCGCCAAGAACTCCGCTGCCGACAAAATTTGCCGTAGCTGAAAAGCACATGCCTCGTCCTCTTCCTTGGAAAGATTTCGCCGCTCTTCTAACGCGCACCCCATTGGTTCGAAGATGAATTGCAACCGATAGTGCAGGGGAAGACCCAATCGCGCAAGTAATCTGAAGGATAACCGCCAAACCGGAAGTTACTACTTCGGCAACGACTCGGAGCGGGCCAGGATCGTCTGGAAAAGATCAGTATCGACAGGCTGGCATGTGGGAGGTGGCCCGTCGACGCGTTCGCGTGGAACGCAGGCTGCGTCCCCGGCGAGAATTCGCGGCGAGGGGTTTGAGCGCGGCTGAAAGCCGCGTCCTGATACAAAGCGGGGGTAAGAGAGGGGGTACTGCGATCCCGGTTCTCAGAATCGAGATCCTTCACCCCATGGACTTGGACCTGTCCATGGGGACCCCGAACCCGGGGCACCCCATTTTGTGGCTGGGCGAGGCTGCGAAAGGCAAAGGCAAATGCGGGTACCCGCTCGACACAGATTGGCCGAAAAACAGAAGCAGGTCCTTCGGCTACGCTTACCCCGTATTCGCGTTGCGAATGCGGGGCCCCAAACGCGCTTCGCTCAGGATGACAGCCGATGTTGGTTGCTCAGGATGACAGCCGAGTTTGATCGCTCATCGACGTAGTGGTCGACTCTCATGTGCGGGTCTGGAGACCCGCACGACAGCCGGACTGGAGTCCGGCGCTACAAGGGTCTGGGGACCGGCGGTACCAGGTTAGCGGCGGCGGGTGAAGAGGCGGGATACTGCGCCCATGCTGGCGATTCCCATTGCTTGCGTGATGCCGAGATAGACGGCCGCGTACGGAATCAAAACGCAAGGGCCGACAAGGAGCGGGTGATGGAATGGCAACACCACTTTGAGGCCGTAACCAAGCAGCGCCGCAACGAGCGCAACCGCCCAAAGCCGCAGGATGCGCGAGCGGCCGGAAGGGACGGCGCCGACGACTCTCTGCAGGCCTCGCCGCAACAACATGAACTCGACCCAACCGGCAATGCCGGCAGAGACCGTTAGGCCAGCTGCGCCCCAGCGCTGATCGATCCCGAGCAGACGGGGCAGAGGCAACGCGCAGATGTAGCCCAGGCCCAACGTGAGCGTTACGCGAATGACCGCGAAGCGCAGCGGAGTGCGCGTGTCGCGCAAGGCATAGAAGGCCGATGAATACAGCCGACCCATGGTGGAGGCGAGCAGGCCCACGGCCGAGCCGGCGAGCACTCCCCATACAAAGAGCACGTCTTTATGTTGAAAGGCGCCGGAGCGGTAGATGGTGGCTACGATAACATCGCCGAGGACTACGAAGCCGACAGCTGACGGGATCACGAAAAACGCAATCTGCTGAATGCCCTGCGTCAAGCGCTGGCGAATCGCCGAGGCAATCTCGGCGTCGGTGCCCATGGCGCTCGACATGGCAGGCAACTCGGCCGCCGACACCGCCATGCCAAACAAGCTCACCGGTAGCGTGTAGAGCGTTTGGGCATAGCCGAGCGCGGAAACTGCGCCGGTGCCGAGAAAACTGCCGAGCCACGCGTCGATGTAGGCGCTGATCTGCACCACTCCGCGGCTTAAGAAGACCGGGAAGAAATTCATGCTCACGGTACGGACATGCTGGCCTGCGCCGTGCAGTTGCAGGCGCAGCGGCCACAGGTAGCGCATGACGGTGGGAAGCTGCACGGCGAATTGCAATCCGCTGCCGATGACGGAGCCGATGGCCACCCACACTGCGAGCTGCGGCTGCGTGTGCCCGCGGCCTCCCCACAGGAGCGTCGCAATCATGGCGATGTTCCAGACTACGGGGGCGGTGTAGGAAAGCAGGAATTTGCGATGGCTATTGAGAATTCCCAGGCACCACGCCGAAAGCACCAACATGGCCGCGCCGGGGAAAAGAATTTGCACGAGGCGGATGGTGAGCAGGCGCTTGTCGCCTTGAAAGCCCGGCGCAATGAGATCGATGAGCCAGGGCGTGGCGAGGATGCCCACAAGCGCCAGCACCGTGGTGATGAAAAACAGGAGAGCGAAGATGGCTTCGGCGAGTTCCGAGGCTTCCTCGCGGCGCTCCTCCGCATGGAGCCGCGCATAGACCGGGATGAAGGACGCCGAAAGCACGCCCTCGCCGAAAAGATTTTGCAGAAAATTGGGAATGCGAAACGCGGCGCGAAATGCGTCCGCGGCATCCGAGTTGCCGAAGTAGTGCGCAAAGATGCGATCGCGCACGAGGCCAACCAATCGGCTGAGGAGGATGCCGACGGCGACGAGAAGCGCATGCGCTTTTGTGGATGCGCGGCTGGATGGAGTGTTCAAAACATAATTATAGGGACTGGAGAACGAGTGTGAGTGTGGAGTGTGAGTGTGAGACGAGTGTGAGTGTGGGTGTGAGTGCGCCGGCGGACGGATGCGACCACACTCGCACTCACACTCGCACTGACAACCGTCCACGGGAAACTGTTGCGTTATGTGGAGACGGGGATGCCGTTTAGGAAAGAGGCGGCTAAGTGGCCGTCGGGGGTGACGGCGACGAGGTTGGCGGGGCTACCGGGGGCGAGGCTGCCGGCTTCGGCCTGAAAGCCAGTGAGCGTGGCGGGATTGCCGGTGAGGAGGCGGAGTCCCTCCTCGAGGGTTGCGCCGGTGAAGGTGAGGAAGTTTGCGAGGGCGCGGTCGAGAGTGAGGACGCTGCCGGCGAGGACGCCATCGGACATGGCGCGGCCGTTGGCGACCTGCACGGTGAGCCCGCCAAGGCGATACTCGCCATCGGGCATGCCTGTGGCGCTCATGGCGTCGGTGACGAGGATGGCGCGGTTGGGGCCCTTGGCGCGCCACCAGAGCTTCGTCATCTCGGGCGCGGAGTGGATGCCGTCGCAGATGAGCTCGGCGAAGAGGGAATCGTCGGTGAGGACGGTGCCGAGGATGCCGGGCTCGCGGTGATCGAGCGGACGCATGGCGTTGAAAGTGTGCGTGGCGCTGGTGGCGCCGGCGGCAATGGCGGCGCGAGTTTCCGCCGCGGTTGCGTTGGAGTGGCCGACGGAGACGCGGACACCGCGCGCTACGGCGTGGGCGGCGAGATCGGGCGCGCCGGGCAGCTCGGGCGCGAGAGTCATGAGGCGGACGTAGCCCTCAGCAGCGTCGTAGATGCGGTCGAAGAGATCGATGTCGGGATCGAGAAGGAATGCGGGCGGATGCACGCCGCGCTTGGCGTGCGAGAGGAACGGTCCTTCGAGATGGATGCCGAGCGGGACGGCGGCGCCTGCCGCAGGCGGTCTGGCGATGAGCTTTGCCAATCCGGAGGCGGCGTGGAGGGTCGCGTCAACGGGCGCGGTGACGGTGGTGGCGAGGAAGCGGGCGGTACCTCGCAAGGCGAGAAACGTGCCGATGGCGGCGAGGGCTTCGGGGGTGGCCTCCATGACGTCGTGGCCCGCTGCGCCGTGGATGTGTACGTCGAAGAAAGAGGGCGCGAGCGTGGCTGCGGGAAAGTCGAGGATGGGCGCGCCGGCGGGCACGGCGCTGGTGGAGCGCGTGGAGATGGAGGCGATGCGGCCGCCGTCGAGAACGACGATGGGGTGTTCGTGGAGATGGGAGCCGTCGAAGAGACGGCGTGCGGTGAGGACGGTGGGCCCTTGCACCATGGCGAGCAATTCCTTTCGACTTATCTATTATCCGACGCGGGGGTTTGTGGGATCCCAACCTTTTCCGCAGTTTCAAAAAGCAGGTTCCCATTCGACTTCGATCGCTGCGCGATCTCCGCTCGGGGCAGGCTTTCGACTCGCTCCGCTCGCTCAGAAGGATGGGGCGCGGTGTCTTTGTGCTGTGAACAAGGGCGGCCGTCCCTAGCCCCCCGACCACTGACCACCAGCCATTTGTGGCTCAGACCAGGTGCTCGATCTTCACGTTTTGTTCAGCGTAGGCTCTTCCAATTTCTCCCAAGAGCGGAATGGCGCTGATGGCGTCGATGCGCTTGAGGTCTGGGTTCTTCTCGAGAATTTGCACCATCTCTTTCTTTCTGTAAGTGCGGTTATAGCGCACGTAGCTGAACCAGCTTCGCTCCGAGGGCAGAGTGCTTGCGAGACCTCCAGCGAGCAGATTGCCAACCTCTATATCGAGCTTTTCCCCTTCGAGTTTTTCCGCGAAAATGCATTCGCCAAGACAGCGGCAGAGATAGTCCTGCTGCCAGCCTATGGACTGCATCAGGGCGGTGGTGGTCTGCAGTATCGCGTTGGGGATTTTGGTGGCGAGAACACCGAGCCGCAGCTTGGGATCGCCGATAGGAACCTCCGAGGAAAAAGCGATGGTGCCCACCGAAACGAGGCGAATGTTCTTGGAGCCGGGTGTCCAATTGACGCGATAGCCGGGCAGGATGGCGGTGAGCGCAGCGATCAATGCCGGGTTGCAATAGGGCGTGATCGAGCCGTCGACAAATACGCACTCTGTATCGCCTAACTGGACTGTCTCCGGCGGGAAGAAGACCGGCGCGGCGGTGCTCGCCCGCACCAACTGCCAAAGAGGAATCTGCGTATTGCAGTCAGGAAGGTTCGGATCGTTGAACATGGCCTCGGGATTATTGGTGAGAGGCCATGCCGATCCCGTGGTGTGGTTGCGGACAACGACCATGAGCAGGTTATTCTTCTCGCCATTGCGCAGCAAAGGGCTGGCAAGCGTGGCCTGCACCAGTTTGCCGGTATTGGGATCGGGTTCGAGGAAGATTTTCTTAAGGAAGTTGGTGAGCGGCTCGGGGTTGTAGAGCGCGGCGAGCTTGTCGGTTGGGGTGCGCCAGGTGAACTTCTCAAACATCTTCCGGCCTTCGCGGAGGTAGAGGTCTTTGACCTCTTGCACGGGCATTCCCCAGCAGAGGCAGGTGGCGATGATGGCGCCGGTGCTGGTGCCGGCGAGGAAGTCGAAGTGGTCGCGGAGAACAAAGGTCTTGGCTTTCTCGGGGTCCTGTTTTGCGTAGTATTCGCGCAGCACTTCCTCGATCCTGACGAGGACCTCGAGGGTGAAGACGCCGCGTATGCCGCCGCCATCCAAAGCAAGAATTCTTTTCATGGTTTTATCCCTTATGCGGTGCCGTGCCCAGCACCAGGGAGCGCCATTCGAAGAGCTCGACGATCAGGGCCCTCTCGATGCGCTCCACGACACGGAGCACGGAGTTCCAGGTGTTGAGTGCTTCCAACTGAGTGTCCCAACGGCGCAAGGCTTGGCTCAACTCGCGATAGCGACGGCGCCGCCGCGCACAATCCTTCATGGAGGCAAAAGCGCCGGCCATGGTGGCGACTTCAAACAGGGACGACATGAGGAAGGCCAGCCATTGCCGGCCGGAAAAGCCGTGATTGGCGAGCCATTGCAATCCGCCGGAGAGACAAGCGACAGCGAGGAACGTAGCCAGTATGCCGCAGATCCATCCAACCGCTCCGTAACGCCGCTCCTGACGCTCGGCCTTGCGCGCCTGGCGGGAAAAATACTCGATCTGGTGAGCCACGCGATCGCGGCGATACTCCTGCTTGAAATCGGAAAGCGGAATTTCGATGCGGTGACTGTCTTCCATCTTGAGGAAGTTGAGCGAGCGCAAAATGCCGGCGAGCCAGGGCGCGACTTCCGCGCCAATGACCTGATAGGTCCGTGGCGTGCGCCAGGTGACGAGAACGGAGCGGGCGATTTCAGCCGCAGTGCGGGTGCGCGCCCAGAGCGACTGACGGACGTGCACACGCAGGATAGCGGGCAGCGCCAGAGCGACCACGCCCAGAGCGGCGCTGATGGCCAGCCACGGCGCGGCGCTGGGAATCTCGGGCGCGACGCCGCTCATGACCGCGGCGGCGGCGGTGTAGACGATGGGAATGGAGGCCACGCGACGTGCCTGGGGCGCAAAACGGTTGGCGTTTTCATCGGTTTTATCGAGCCATGCCTGGGCCAGATCGCGAGACGTGGCGGATGGTAGAGCAACTCCCACGTCGGGAAGCTGGTTGAGAACTCGGGCTCGTCGCTCGTGTCGATGTGCCCGAGGGCGTCTTTGTTGAGCCACTGGAGCTCACCGGTTTCGCTGTGAATCCAAGCGATGGGATGGCCGGTTTTGCGAGCGTAGGAGACCATCTCCTGGGTGCCACCGGCGCCGCGGGCGGGCAAGCCGTCCCACAGCGCCATGAGAAGCTGGCTCTCAGCCACGGTTTGTATGCCGCAGTCGTAGTATTGGTCGCTCTGGCTTTCGGGCTCGCCTGTGAGTTCAACGGAGATGGCTTTCTCGACGATGCGCACGGTGCGTTGCCACGACGCCTCGTCGAAGTCGGCGCGGAACTGCTCGGCGGGCCGGGGCAGAAGAATGCGCAGGGGGATGTCGAGTTCGAGACAGCTCTCCGCGAAGAGCTGATCGCCGCCCGATGCGGCCGAGGAGATGCCGTAGAGGATGCCGGGGTGCGACTCCTTTTGGCGCGCAAGGAAGTCGCGGATCACCTGACGGCTTTTGGCCTCGTAGGGAACCTTGCGATGGCCAGTAAAGCCCACGGCCAGCACCTCGGGAAGCCGGACGACCGGATTGGTTCCCTTCGCGTGTAAGGACATACGGACCTGATGATACCTGTTTACTCCGTGCGCAGCTGCAGGATATCCGGCAGCGGGAACTTGGAGATGTCGACGGTGACCTGCGAAGAGAGCTGGTTAATGAGGCGGAACATGTCGCGGTTCCAGGTTTCGTTCTCCCTGGCAAAGCTAGCGGGATTCACGCTGTCGGTATCGACGTCGGCAACGACATAGTCATGGCCCCTGTAACTCAGGCTAAGGCCATAGTCTTTGGCATAGACAGCATAGTGAGACACGGGCGGCTTTACTTCGGCGGGCCAGGTAAGGCGGAGTACAGGAAGCCGTTCGATCGGGGGGACAAGCTGATTAAAGGTAAATGTCATGCCTTGCAACTTCTGTTCGAGCGCCAGGTAGTTAGCATTGTCCTGCTTGTGATCGGTTGGATCCAATCCCTGCGCGGTCATCAAACCATCATGGATTCTTTGAACCAGGTCGTCTTTTGACATGGGGACTTCAGGATCAGTACCAGACTTTGCCAAAATGTCGTAGAAGGCCTGTTCCTGAGCCGCTGCAGCCATCAAACCGATGAGTGAGCGCAGGACCAGATGCGAGGTGACAACCGGCTTTCCCGCCACAGTACACGGTCCTGTGCCGGTGTCCTGATCAGTAGCCGAGCCGCCGATGGCAAATCCGCTGAAAAGAATCTCCAGCGTATCTGTGAGCTCGGGGGCATTGGTTAATGCGGCAACACTGGGATCGTTCGGAAGCAACTCGCTGCGGAGGATACTTTCGACGGTCGCTACGTTTGATCCGTAGGTTGTTTCCACCGACTCGGTGGCATCGGGAACCATCGTATTCAGTTGAAACTTGGGTTCGAGAGTTTTCTGGCCCAGAACCCATACGCCGCCCTTGTTATTGGCGTCTGCTCCCTGCAGCTCCCATTCCTGGCCTTTGGCCGCGGCATCGTTGAGGTCCTTGGCGGCAGGGAGTTGCGTGTTCTTTCCGGCTGCGCCGCCGGCGCCACCACCGCCGGGGCTCGCGACGGTGATGTTAATGTCCACCGGTGTCTTGCCGCCGGTATCCGTGCTGCCGGTTCCAGGCTTCGGGCTGGTGGCCTTTTCCTCGTCATTCTTTGTGTCATTGGGGATGAAGGACGCCTTGTCGACGGCTTGAAACGAATTGGTTCCGCGCAACAGAAGCAGGCCGTGCTTTTGCAGAGCGTATACGACGGCGCTGACGCGGAGGAATGTGACATATCTGTCGATGTCGCTGGCAGATTGGGAGAAGTCCGTACCGTAAATGGACGGCGGCGGCACATTGCGAATGACCTCGACGCGGCATCCTTTGTCAGTGGGGCTCTTCGGATTGGGGGGAAGAGTGACCTCGATGCGGTCGACCATCAGCCGGAAAAGCTGGTCGACGCGCCAGCCCTGCTGGAAAAGGCTATAGAACACATTTTCGGGGACCGGCTGGAGGATGAGCTGCGCGTTGGTCTGGTCGTTGACGGGAATGAAGCTGAAGGAGGGGTCGTTCTCGTAGATTAGGCTGGGCGTGCCGCCGCCGGTGGGGATTATGCTGGCTGGCGGATTCGTGATCGTCGAAACCTGGCCGGTTCCGGTAAGCGCGGCTTCCATGCGGTAGCTCGAGTTGATCTGGCCCAGCTTGAAGAAATAGGTGGGATCGTGCTGTTCGAGGCGCGCGAGGTTGAGCAGCAACTCCTGGTTGGAGGTGACGGCGTAGCTGTTCTCATAGTGCGTGAAATCGGCGCGGACCCGCTTTGGCCCGCAGCCGGAGAGGAGAAGCGTGGTGCCGGCAACCAGCAAAATCATCAGGACCCGAACCAACGGAGATGAGAAAAGGCCAGCGAGGCGAGAACGCTCGCGGTCAGAACCATGCGATTGCATATCGATGCCCCTCGGGGAAAACTGTCAGTGCTCTACTTGGGTGGGGTCATCATAGGGCATTTGTAATGGGGATGCAACGAAATGTTGAGGGCGCGGACGAGGGGTGGGCCATCCGGGCATATGGGATGGCGCGCGTTTGCGCGTAAATAGTTGGAAAATATTTGAGTTATATGGGAATTAAGGGCTGTTTGGGAGTGTTTTGCAGGGTGCCGGAAAGTTGGCTGCCCGGCCTGCTTCGCTCAGGATGGCAGCACATTTCTGTCGTGAATTTTATCTATGCTGCGAACTCGGGAACAAAGCGCTAGTGCTGCTTGCCGGGGAGGACGAAGTGGTCGGCGCAGCGGGGCTCGTAGGAGTCGCCGGGCATCTTGATCGCGCTGTCGTAGGCCGCGGGCTTGCCGTCGATGAGGCGCTGCGAGTAGAGAGCGCGGGCGCCGCAGTTGCAGTAGGCCATACATTCGGTGATGCTGCCGCCGTAGGCGTTTACGAGCCAGGTGAGGTTGAGCATTTCACCGAAGGGCATGGCGCGAAAGTCAAGATCGAGGCCGGCGACGAGGACATCGTGGCCCGCGTCGAGCAAGTACTTGGTGAAGAGGAAGAGTTGGTCGACGAACTGGCCCTCGTCGACGGCGATGCACTCCACGCGCTTGCCGATCTCCTGCTCCTTGTCGCGGATGGCCTGCAAAACCTCCCATGGATTGGTGGAGCTGAACGCGAAGGCGCTCATTTTGCCGCCGCCGTTGGGGTTGCGGCTTTCGACTACGCCGGGCTCGGCCTTGGTGTCGTCGCTGGGCTTGAGAACGAGAACAAACTGTTTCGCATACTGACGGCGCATGTCGGCGCGGCGCAAGAGCTCCGCGGTCTTGTTGCTGCGCATGGGTCCCATCATGAGTTCAAGCTTGCCTTGCACGTGCGTCTCCCTGGTGTCTCCGGTCTCTCATGATAGCGGCGCAGCCAGCGGCAAATGAGGCGGGTTTTCCACTTGTTCTGGAAAAAGGGATTCTGTGCTGGGTGAGAAGACATAAGTTTGGGTTCGTGCTGTCCCACGTCCAGAATCGAGATGTGGGGCACCCATTTTCGTGCTGAGTTCGGGTTCGTGATACTACGCTCTACGGCGCTAGTGATTTCCGCAGCGTCGATCGTTCGGCGTCGACTACGGACTTCATGACGCCGGCTTCGGCGAAGAAGTGGACAAGATCGGAGGTGAGGGCTTCGTGGGGCGTGTCGGGCGCGGTTGAGGTCATGGCATCGAGGGAGGGCGAGTCGAACACAGGCTGGGCATTTGCCATGCGCATGGGGCCTGCGCCCTGGGCGTCGAGGAAGAGCGTGGTGAGCTGGCGCGCCAGTGGAAGCGGGAAGCTTTCTGCGATGAAGACCATTTTGCCGCGAGTGGTGATGAGCACAGGGCCTTCGTTGGTGGTGAAGAGCTGCTCCGTCGCGCCTTCGCCGGCGGGAGACGTGCTGGAAGAGAGTTCGCTAACGTGGGTATACTTGCGGCCGAGACTGTTGGCGTAAATTCTGGCGAAGACCTCGGCGGAGTCGTCGCTCTTCCAAACAGACAAATAAAAGAGACCGATGGAGCCGGTATCGGCCTGCTGGGCTGGCGTGGCGGCGCTGCGCAACTGTCCGGCCCAGTCGAGGCCGCCGTTCCAGGCAGGAGTGAGGTCGCGGGCAGCGTTGTCGCCACCGAGGAGTTCGGAGAGAATGTGCGCGTCGAGCTGGCCCACCTGGCCGATGTCGTACGGCTTGTACGTGGGATCGGTGAGCGGATGAATGTTGGGCATGAGCGGGACCGCGGGAATGTGCTTCTTCTCGTATTCGCGAGGATTGATGATTTCCCAACTTGACGTGGGCGGGCGATCGAGCGCGCCGGCGAAGGCAGCGGTCTGCCCCTGATATCCCACATCCTGCTCGAAGCTCAGGCCTTCGCGGTCGGGAAAGAGCATGGACTCAGAAAGCAGCAGAGGCGCGCGCGCCATCACGGGCGAATCTTCCGCGCTGCTCATCTGTTGCTTGACCAGATCGAGGACTTCAGGATCCTTGATAGGCTTTTGCCCATCGGCTTCGGACGCAATCCCACATGACGGCGGTTGCCTGGCCCTCAGCCACGGCGTCACGCGCCGTGTCCATCTCGTCTTTGGCGAGATGATCCGAATCGCCAGCAGCGTCGGTGGAGACGTCGTCGGGAGTCTGGTCGTTCCACTTTTCGAGGTCGGAGTGCTGATCCTGAAGTGCGTGGGTAAGCTCATGGGCGAGGACCGCCGCTCATCATCGGGGCCGACCCAGTCGAGCATATTTACGGTTTTGGTTTTGGAATCGTAATAGGCTTCGATCTGCTCCTTGAGGAGTATGAGCAGAAAAGGCTTGAGCTGGAAGTCGTGATCGAGGAGGCCGAATTTCTTGAGGATGATTTCGTCGCGTTGCAGGCGCTTGGTGCCTTCATCCTCGTTGAACTTTTCTTCAAGGTACTTTTCGACGGCGTCACGGGAAGTGAGCTGGCGCTTGACGGTGCTCTTGATGGGCAGGCCGGTTTCGTCGGAGGAGAACTTGATGAGCACATCGACCAGGGCGAAGAGCTGGCGGGCCTGATCGGGCGTGATCTTGGACGGGGCCTTGTTGTCGGGGTGGGACGGCCCGCGGAAAGGGTGCAACCGGATTGTGCGGGCGCGGCAGCGGGTGCGGTGGATTGCTGGGCTGGGGCGGCGGTGGCCACGGCGAGAATGAGAAGGAAGGCGAAAAGGAGCCCGCGCCGGATGGACAGAACTTTGTTGGACTGCACTTTCATCAATTTCCCTCAGGGGCTAAAGCCCCCACTCACTTATTGTGACGTTTACGGCACCCTTGGCTTCGCTAGGGCAGGCTCTGAAGTCGTGCCCTGACACTTCGTGCGTTCCCGACGCTCTCCGGGGTTAAAGCCCCCGCTGTCTTTCTGCTCGATTCAGGGGCCTTAAGGGCCCCGTTCCCTCCTGGCCTGAGGGGTTAAAAGTTGTGCCCATTCACTAAGTAACTTCCGCGTATCAAACTGCCCCGTCCGGGGCATTTCAGCGTTGCACTTCAAGGCTATAATCATGGAGCGGTTCTGCGCCATGAATTCGCTAAAAACGGCGCGGGAACGCTGGAAACGCTTCTATGCTCAAGTCCGATCTCGCCCAAAACCTGCGGGCCACTGCCCTGGCCTCCCTGCTTGAATCCGCACACACACCGCATGAACTGACCGTTTACCACGGCGCGTTGACCCCACGAGAGTTGGACGCACCTGAGGTGGAAATAGCGGCATTAGCGACCGGAGCCGCGCTCCACGACCTGGGCTGGATGCGGCGCGTGGAGGTACGGGGGACGGACCGTTTCCGCTGGCTGAGCGGGATGGTGAGCAATACCGTGAACGACCTGTTCCCGAATACAGGGGCATGGAACCTGGTGCTGAATGCGCAGGGGCACATCCAGGGCGACCTCACCGTGTGGCGTGGGGGCGAGGAGCAATCGCCGCAGCGGCGCATCCCCGTGAACGGGGCGAAGAATGGGAACGGCGGAAATCATGAAGAAGATCCGCTGCTGGGCACGCCGTTTGCCGGCGAATCGGAACTGGAACTGGAGATTGCGGCCGACCAGGCGGACAAGCTGCTGGCGCACCTGAACAAGTTCATCATCATGGACGATGTGGAGCTGATTCCGCTGGGCGACGAACAGGTGGGCGAAGCGGGTTCGGAGACGGCGATTGGGGTGAGCGGCCCGTTGGCGCCCGAAGTGCTGGAACGCGTGGGGCTGCCGGTGATCACGAGCGCGATGGCGGGAACCAGTGTGGAATGGAACGGCTGGGAGTTGCGGATCCTGCGCGGCTACGGTGTGCTGGCGCCGCACTATGAGTTCTGGCTGCCGACGGCGGGACTGGCCAAGCTGTGGTCGTGCCTGCGCACGGGCGGAGCGATGCCGGTGGGTGTGGCGTCGCTTGAGGCATTTCGCATTGCCGAGGGGATTCCGGTGTACGGGATCGACATGGTGGAGCGCGACCTGCCGCAGGAGACTGCGCAGATGCGGGCGCTGCACTTCAGCAAGGGCTGCTACCTGGGCCAGGAGATTGTGGAGCGCATCCGGACGCGGGGCAACGTGCACCGGCATCTGCGGCCGCTGGAGCTGCACGGGGCCTGTGCCGGCAAACGGCACGGAGCTGACGCTGGACGACGGGACGTGCGGCGGAACGATCACCAGCGCGGCAGAGCTGCCGCTGAAGAGTGGAGCGAGGTGTTTGCGCTGGGCATGATCCGCGCGGAGGCCGAGGCGAAGAGCCAGAGCTTCCGGTACAAGGCCGGGGCGACGAGGGAACGGCAAGCATTCTGGACGCGCCGCCCAGGCTGGGCAAGAGAAGAGGGTAGTGTGTCAGTTTGAAAACGCCATCACGAGGGCTGAATCATGTCATTGTAGCTGAATGCGGCACGGCTAAACTCGTGCCCTTCTAAAATGTCGACCTGACCGCTATGGAGTGAACGACAGGCCGCGCAGATGAGAAACTTGAAGCTATGAGCGATACGCCTAAATTCGAAGTGATCGACCGCCGCAAGATGAAGGCGGAGGAAGAGAGGGAGAGCGAAGCCGCGGCCTGCGCGCACCGGGAAGCCGGCCGACCGCGCCGTGAGCCCTCGCCTGGTCCGCGCCTGGTGGTGAACGAGGCGAAACAGGGCGCAGCGCAGGAGTCCGAGGAGACAGCGGAGCAGCAGTTGACGGAGAATGCCCCCGCGCCGACAGCCGAGGAAAGCAGCCGAGCAGAAGGCGGCTTACGATGCGTCAGCGCAACGGCTCGAAGACCTGATCCGCGCGCAGAATCCCGCGGTGGGCGCGCAGCCGCCGGTTGGATTCGAGCACCTGGTGCAACAGTTTTACCTGAGCGCGATGCTGCAGATGGGCGCGGGACGGAGGAGGGCCAGCGGCCGCGCGTGGATATCGTGGGCGCGCGGGCCACGATCGACCTGCTGGGAGTTCTGGCGGAGAAGACCAGGGCAACCTGACCGAGCCGAGGATCGCATGCTGCATCGGTGCTCTTCGAGGCGCGCATGGCTTTCCTGGAACTGACGAGCATGGTCACAGTCCCCAGCGCGCCGCCGCCGCCGAAAGCGGGGACTAGGGAATAGTGTGAGTGCGAGTGTGAGTGTCGTGGGCGGCCGCGCAGTCCACTCGTCCGCTCCACACTCACACTGACCACTTTCAAATACCGCTCACATTTCGCAGAAAGCCGATGGACGCTATCCTCACATTTTTGGGCACGGGGACCTCGATGGGGGTTCCGACGCTGGCCTGTGCGTGCGCGGTGTGCACATCGGCGGAGCGCCCGATCGCCGGCTGCGGCCCTCGGTTCTGTTACGCTGGCGTGACCCGGTGGCAGGAACCGACCGAGCGTGTGGTGGTGATCGACACCGGCCCCGACTCCGCGCGCAGGCTCTGGGCGCGAAGCTCGCGCATGTGGACGCGGTCTTCTACACGCACGGTCGTGCCGACCACATTCTGGGCATGGACGACCTGCGTCCGCTGAGCTTCATC
>CAVQMV010000026.1:0-45418 GCA_963713675.1 uncultured Acidobacteriota bacterium | reverse complement strand
TAAAGGACGACTTGAAATACGGTATAATTTAGGTAAGAAAGCAGAATTGGTTCTACTCCAACTAAAATTTATACGATTTTCACAACTCGAATTTATCCATTTCTTTGGTTACATGGAAATGATTTCCTTCAATTTCCTTTATAGCAGTAGAATCTCCAATTAATGCAGGGTTCGTATGATTCATGTGTATGAAATAAACTTTTTGTTTGTCCTGCTCGGGCAAATTAGCAAGCAGTCTCATGGTTTCTTCTATAAAAGGATGTGGCACTTCTGAGCTTTCATTCCGGGCAACTCCCCTCTTTAAAAAATGTTCCATCCACAAACAGTAAATCGTTTTGCTGAACAGTTTTAACTATATCTCTATTCCATTTTTCCCATTTGTCTATATCAGGTATGAAAATAACATTCCTGTTTTTGGTAGAAATACGATAGCCCACCGTCTCTGAATACTCATCTCTGTGCGGAACTAAAAAAGGGGTTATCCATATTCTATCATTCAGGTAAACAGTACTATCTTTTGCCAAATTTCGGATTTCAATGTTTTTTATATTCACCAATTGGCTCCATGGACCATTGTTTCGAAGAAAAGCGCGCATTACATGGGCATAGCATAAACCCGAATATTATTGGTATTCATAGCTTCCCTACCCAGGTACATTAAACCCGCATAATGCCCGATATGTGCATGTGTCAATAATATTCCACTAATACCATTTCCTTCAACCGGGTAAATACTATCCAATTCATGCAGCTCAAAAGTAAAATCAGGCGTACAATCAAACAACCAGCGCTGCTTAGTTTCCGGATCAACCAAAGCAAGGCATGAAACATAATGCCGCTTTTCTTTACCTTCATAATACTTCTTACAACATTCTTTTTCACAGCCAGCGTGGGGATAGCCTCCGTCCTGCGCAATTCCGAGCACTACGAGAAAAGGGTATTGATTGTCTGCGTTAGTTTTTATTTGCGCCCCCCTATTGTTAGCTGCAAAACAAAAAGGAATCAATCCAATTATAAAAAGATGTATTCCGTATTTTAATTTGTTTCCGCCTATCATAATAAATGCGAAAATAGGAGAAAACATTACTTCTTCTATATAACCATGAATGGAATTCTCATAAATTCATTTAACATTCATCTTCTCTGTTTACCTTTATCACCATATTAAAGGTTAATTAGGGAAAATGGCTTCGAAACAAAAGAAAATACAACATCTGTTTTTACGCGCCGGTTTTGGAGAAACACCTGACCGTATTAATTCTTTACTGAATACCCCCATTCCCTCTATTGTAGACCAACTTTTTGCCACATCGCAGGATTATAAAGACATTGATTACCTCCCCTACCCCATTAAAGAAGACGAGGAAAAAAATGGCGTAGGAGCTTTCCAGCTTATAAAGATGTTCCTGAAATCATATGGAGACATGGAGGAGCTGAATGGGGAATGGCTATTTAAAATGACCTATACTCCAGCCGTTTTGCGGGAAAAGATGACCTTCTTCTGGCATAATCATTTTTCCACCTCCACTCCATTAGGCTTATCTGATGCAGGTGCAAAATAACACCCTACGGAAATATGCCCTCGGCAAATTTGGCGACCTGCTGCATGCAGTTGCCAAAGACCCTGCCATGATATTATATTTGAATAACCAGCAAAATAAAAAAGCGCATCCCAATGAAAATTTTGCCCGTGAGGTGATGGAACTTATTTACGCTGGGAGTGGGCCATTATACGGAAAATGACATAAAAGAATCGGCAAGGGCATTTACCGGGTGGACTGTGAATGGGAAAGGAGAATACCAATTTAATGATAAGCAGCATGACTTTGACGAGAAAGAATTTTTAGGGCAAAAAGGAAATTTTAATGGCGATGATATCCTTAATATTATCCTATCCAATAAACAAGTTGCCAATTTTATAGTTACAAAAATTTACAGGGAATTTGTGAACCCAGATGTGAATACGGAAAGGGTCAAAAGTTGGCCGATGGCTTCTTTAAGTCGGGTTATGATATAAGCGCACTTATGCGGAAAATATATACATCCGATTGGTTTTATGATGATGAAAATATAGGGGCAAAAGTATGTTCGCCTGTTGAATTGATAGTACGTTATAAGAAACTAGTGAACCTGGATACAACCAATAAAAAAACACTTGTTGATGTACAAAAGGCATTGGGACAGGTATTATTTTTCCCTCCCAATGTGGCAGGGTGGAAAGGCGGAAACACATGGATAGACAGCACCTCGCTCCTGCTGCGCTTAAGCATTCCTTTATATATTATCAGAGGTGAAGGATTGATAATTAAATCAAAACCACATCCGGAAGAAAACCCTGATGATGCTCCTAAGGATGCTGATGCAGAAAGAGGTAAAATAACTTCCGACTGGACCGCACTTGAATCGATGCCCCGAAGCGTCCACCGGAAACAGGATGCGCGCCAGATCGCACCCCGCCGTGAATGCCTACGGTCGCCGGACTCCCGACAGGAGAACCCGGTAGTGCTGCAGGAACCAAATCCTCGGCCGCAGAACTTTGCGTGTGAGCGGCACCCGGGGTTCCCAACGATCCGCCGCCGCTCTCGCGCCAGCTTGTGCCCGACTGCTGCTTGATCCCGAAACTGCTGCTTCCTGCCACCCAACTTCCGCTTGTCGCGCCTCCGCCAAACCCCGTGGGCATCTCGGCGGTAGATCCGAAACTCGCTTTCCCTGCCGTCCAGCTCGACGCTCCGCCGCTTTCCCCGGCCGGGCTCGTCGCCGAAGAGGTGGATGTTGTGTCGGTGCTTGATGAAGTCGTGCTGGTAGTTTCCTGGGTTCCGCTCTGCTGCATTTGCGCCGTCCCCGCGCAGGGCAAAACCATCGCGGCGAGAATCGCGATCAGGAACGCACTTCCAGTCTTGGTATCGCTCATGGTTTAGACCCCTTCCAGGCCAGGGAACTCATTGGAGTCCCCGCCGCTGTCGTGAGGCTGCGCTCCAGTTGCCCCAGAACGCGCTCGGACGACCAACGGATGCATGCATACGCGCGCGCATTCTCGCCCGCCTTGCGTAAATCGGCGTTTCTCAATGCGCGAATCGCGTCCAAAAGCGCTTGCGGATTCTCCGCCTCGACCACTCTGCCCGCTCCCGACTCCCGCGTGATACGGGCAACTTCGCACTCGGGATTGACCGATGCAATCATAGGACGCCCCGCCGCGAGATAGGTCACGATCTTCGACGGAAAAGCAACCTCAGAAACCGACTGCTGCTGCGTCACCAAACAAACATTGCTGGCCGCCATCAAGCCGCGGAAATCCTTCTCATCGAGCAGCGGCAAAAACCGCACATTACCCAAATCCATCTCCGCGGCGCGGCGCTTGATTCTTTCGCAATCCGAGCCGTTGCCCACGCACAGGAACAGCATGGAGTCGTCGGCGCGGTTCATTGCCGCGGCATCGAGAATGACGTCCAGGCCCTGCTTCACGCCCATGTTCCCGCTGTGCGTCACCAGGAACTTCTCTCCCAGATCATACCGCCGCCGGAACTCGTCCCCCTCCTCCGGCAGCAGATCGATGAACGAGTCGTCCATCCGCGGCTCAAGAAGCTCCACTTTGCCTTCTGCAAGCCCTTTGTCGACGATCTTCTGTCTCATGCTCGGCGTGAGCGTGGTGACCAATCGCGCATGGCGGTAGGCCGCGTTTTCGACTCTATATAGAAGTCTCACCGCCCACTTGGGAAGCATGCCCAGGTCCGATGCCGAATCGGGCTGCAAATCTTCCACGTCGAAGACGTAGGGAACGCTCCACAGCCGGCTCAACAGAATTGCCGTCGCCGTCAGCCCCAGCGGCGGCGAAACCACCAGCAGCACATCCGGCCGCTTGCGCATCAACGCGCGGAGCGTCACGCCGATAATGAAACTCGCCTCGAACAGGATGCGCTTGAGTGACTTGACCGGGTTGGGAATATAGGCGTAGCTGCGAACGATGCGAACTCCGTTGCGCTTCTCTTTCAGTCCCAGTTTTCCTGAGTACTCCTGCGGTACCTTCCAGTCCGGATAGTACGGAAATGTGGTGCACACCTCGACCTCGTGCCCCGCGGCGGCAAGGTGCTCCGCACGATAGGTGGTCACGGCGCCGATGCCCGTAACTTCCGGCCAGTAATTAACGCTTAAAATCAGTACTTTCATTTGCAGATCTTTCGGGCGACTCTTCCGTCACCCGGGCATCGACCCCGAGCCGCCATGCGGTCGGTTGCAAATCCGACAGGATGCCGCCTTATCAACCCTCAGGCTGCCCGTTGGCTCATCACATACGGTCGAATCCAGCGGCGCACACGATCCGTATTTTTTTCGAACGCCTCGTAGACCAACTGTGCATACAAGAGGATAGCCGCCAGCACTCCCGCGGCGACAAGATAAACATGCCAGCCTGGATAGGCGCGCGGCAAGTGCAGTGTCGCCTTGAGAAAAATCAACAAGGGCAAATGCACCAGGTACAACGTGTAGGAAGAGTGCGCTGCGCGGCGGGCGGCATGTACATAAAATGCAGGCAAGGGCGCCGTGGCGCACTTCAGCGTCACCCAGATCATCGCGGTCACCGCCAGACCCAATACAAGATCGGCTGAAAGCGAGTCCAGCAGCTTACTCAGCACCAACCCCGCGCCAAAAAACGCCAGAGCCAGGACGATGGCGAGTCGACGCGTCCACGGCCGGCGCGCCGGAAAGGCCGGCAGGAAAGTGATCAATGCTCCCATCAGCCAGGTAAGGCCTAGCAAAGCGATACTCGATCCGACAAACCATCCCCAGGCCAAAAGACCGAGGCACGAGATGGCGCGCATCTTCCAGGACTGGCTCCTGGCCAACAGGAGAACCAGAACCGGAAAGGCCAGATAGTACCAGAATTCGTAACTCAAGCTCCACAGCGCCCCATTGGAACCGAACGTTGGCACCGGATGGTGGCCAAGCCCGGGCAGCTTGATGGTCTGCAAGAACAGGCCGTTCGCTGCCAGGATCGGCCATGTCAACGTGCTGTGAACGTTGATGAGTCAGCGCGTGCATCCCCGAATTGCCGCTATAGACGGCTTCGGTACCCGCCATATGCATTCCCAGCCAGTCCAGCGCCCCTCCCAGCAGCAATGCAGGCAGAAGCACAACGTAGAGCCGGCTCATCCGGGCCAATAGGTAAGCCCTCCAGGACCAACTCCCTGTTCGCACAGAACGCAAAACGCTGCCGCCAACCAGGTAACCGCTCAACACAAAGAAAACGATGACCGCATTGGTGGCCCAGGCTGGCAACCAGATAGGCTGCAGCTCGTCAATGGATTGTGCCGCGCGATCGCCTCATAGTCCACGAAAAGGGCATCCCGCATGTGGTTCAGCAGTACAGAGAATGCCGCAAATCCACGCAGAGCGTCAAGGTGAACCGACGGGCTTTCCCCGGGCGGTCCAGTCACCTGCATGACTGCGGCTTTACTTTCGCGAGGCATAAGCTACCGTCAGGAGAGGAAGATGCTCTCCGTCATTCTTTCCAGGCGATGTCCTTAACTACCGTGGTCTGACGCTTCCCCATCCGGGGCGCGCCTGGATGCGTCTCCCAGATCCCATGGGTCCCGGCCGGGCCACAACTGCATTGCGCTGGTTCTGCCCATCGACGCCGACGCCGCTTCGCCGGATGGCTGCGATGGCGAATGCCACGCAGATCACCATGAATCCCTGGTCCGTTGGCTGCTCGAACGTACCGAAACACAAGGTGGCGAAGAGCGGAGTCACAAGCAGGAGGGCAAGTGGTTCCTTGCGTTGTGCGCATTGGATCGCAGAGAACGTGAGGCTCAGCGCCAGCAGAAATCGAAAGAGCGAGAAGGCAATGCCCGGAAAGGGGCCGAGCTCGACCATTTCCCGTAGGAATTCGTACTCCCCTGCGATGAATTGCGCCTTGCCTGTCGCGAGCGCCGTAACTGCCGCGGCGCCACGTCCCATGCCAATCCCAATGGGATTGCTTGAAAAGTCTGTTTTGATGACCGCAGCGGCAATGGATCCGGAAGTCCGCTCCTCCATCGCACGCCGCACTCCTCCTTCATTGGAGTATGCGTCGATTGACCGCGATTGGAGACTCTGGGAGGCCGCAGAGAAAACCGGCAGGAGCGAGACCAGGAAATAGACGGCCAGGAGCGGGAGGACTATCTTGACCGCCTTGATGAATTGCGATACTCCGAACATCGCGGCAATTCCCGCGCAAACCGCGACACCGGCCAATTCGGCCACCAGGGTGCGGGACCCGACCACCGGAACAGACAGAACCAGCGCGGACACTGCGGCCCATAGCAGCCACTTCTTGGCGAACTTCTCTTGCATCAGGCCATAAAAAAGAAACGCCGCCACAATGGCGTTATAAAAAGTCGGTCCGGCGACAAAGCTGAACGTGCCCGAGGCTCTGACGTGTTCTCCGGCGTAGTAGATTTGCTCGGCGCCTTTATAAGCGCCTGCGTTCAAGAATCGAACCCTGCGGCGCAAGGTACTGCGCCACCTCCAGAGCCGCCAGCGGCAGCATAATCCACAACGTGGCCGACGCCAAACTTGCGCAGGTCCTCCGCGTCCAGGTTCTCCCCCATGATGAAGGCCACGGGAAAGGGCAGCAGATAGGAACGCAATCCATAAACTGCGGCAATCCACGAGTTATCTCCCAGGGTCACCTGCAATACGCAAAGACCCACGAGCGCGCACGTCAGAACTCCTATAACGACCGACCAACGTTCCGGCCATTTGTTCTTGCGATACGCTTCAACGATGATCAGCATCGCCACCGGATCGCGCACCAGCAGCAAAGGCGCGGAAAGCCCCGGCAGCACCCATTTGCGCAGCGCGCCCTCGAAGATCAGCAGCAGAAAATACAGCCAGAAGAGCTTCTTCAGCAGCGGCATTTTGCTGCGTCGATCTTGCCGGAATTTGCCTTCTCACTGAGCACGCGACGATGGCCCCCACAGTCTCTGCGAAATTGCTGCGATAACTCTCCCACGACTTTTCTGCCGCGGCTGCCTGCGCGTTGCGCGACATGGCAGCCAGCAGTTCCCGATCGCGGTGGAGAGTGTGCAACCGCTCGGCAATCGGGTCCGCGGAACCGACGGGCACCACAAAGCCCTCTTGTCCGTCGTGAACCAGATCGCTGGCGCCCACGTTTGGCGTAACGATCACCGGGAGCCCGCAGGCCAGTGCTTCGGTGACCACAAGGCCGAATCCTTCGCCGAGCGAGGGCAGCACCAGCACGTCCGATTCCATCATCACATCCATCACCTGGCGGTGCGGCAGCGTCTCGAACCAGCGCCATCGGCGCAAGCTTCATCCACCCGGGGATTGGCCTGGAATCGTCTTCCCACAAGCGTGAGCTCGACCTCGGAACCGAGTCGATCGACAGCATCCAGCAGGTAACCGATTCCCTTGTGCTGGACCAAGCGCGCCGACAAACAAAACCCGCAGCGGCCGCGCGGGATCGGTTGCAATCCGCTCCCGTCGCCGGATTGCCGGAGCTCCGTAGTGCACCACGCGGATTTTTTCCTCAGGAACTGCACCCGCCAAAGTCCGCCGCACGTGCTCGCTGGCTACAAAAACATAGTCCGCCAGCGCCAGCTCTTCGTCCTTCCACTGCAAGATGCTCTGCGGAATCGACAAGATTGGGAAGAAGCCCGGCGAACTCGGGGCTGCGCTCGGCTTCCTGCTTAAGCAGATTGCGCACCCAGTACCAATAGCTGCTTGTCAGTTCGTAAATTGTCTTGATGCCCAGCCGCCTGGCTTCGCGGAAGGTCTCGCGTGCGCCCCCTTCATAGGCGTACACCACATCGGGATGCAGGCTCGCGAACGCGCCGCGCGACCTTGCCGTCAAAGTGCCGGTAAACGCCGATGATCGAAAAGGGCCGCTCTCCGGAAGTCAGAAGGCCGTTCAGAAACGCCGGCTTGGCGCCCAAGCGAACCATCTCCCTCGAAGGAACGCACTTGATGCGCTCTCTGGGCGCCTCCGCATAGGCGCGCCGTTCAAGCAGCGTCCGCATTCCCGCCGGCAGCAGCCGGTTCCAGCGAGATTGCGCATCCCAGGCAACGTCGTCCAGAACTCCGCCAGCATTCCCCGTTCAGCAAGGCTTGCCAGGGCATTACGGACGTTCTGGTTGCCCGTCGGGTGAGAGATCAGAACGCGAGGCTTATTCATTTTTTCGGTCTGCGCTCTCGGGCGCCGCTTGCATCTCATCCGTCGATTCATCCATCCAGCGCGCGTAGAGAGCCGCGTGATCGCGCAACCGGTGCCCTGCGTACCAGCGCCAGGCAGCGATGGAGCATGCTTCCAAACCAGACGCCTGCGCCGCTGTCGCGGTGTGCGGGCTCAACACATGAACTCCGTCCTCCAAACCGTCGACTTGCCCGGGAAAATGTCGCGCAATCACGGGGATGACGCCATGGGCGCAGTAGCCGGCGAACACCCCGGATTTTGCCAGAGGCATGCGCGGATACGAGAGAAAACCGAAGGTCGATCGGGAGAACTGTCTGGCGATTTCCGTCGCGGCCAACACCCCCATGCGTCGCACGGGAATCCCGTGCAGCTTCGCCCGGAGCCTCAAATTCAGGGCCAATGTCCAGAATCTCCTGAATTCCGAGCTGATGCAGCATGTTGCCCAGCGTGGACAACTCGCGATAGGCGTTCTGCCTTGTTCCGCCCAGGCCAAAAACCGCCATCACCGGGTCGCGGTCAGCGAGGGGAATATGCTGCTCGCGCCTCTCCCACCTGGGAGAACACCG
The DNA here is from genome assembly GCA_963713675.1 of uncultured Acidobacteriota bacterium. Classification (GTDB taxonomy): domain Bacteria; phylum Acidobacteriota; class Terriglobia; order Terriglobales; family Acidobacteriaceae; genus Telmatobacter. The sequence continues at coordinate 36,664 of CAVQMV010000026.1, read as the reverse complement.
GCATATATTGAATGGGCGAAGCGGATTGCCGCACGGTTTCCCGATCCAGCCAGTCCGCATAACTGCGGCTATTGGTCACCAGCAGATCGCATGCCTCGGCAATCCTGCGCACCGCTCTCTTTTGCCGCTGCGAATACCAGAAGGCGGATTTCCATGGCATTCCAGTCGCAAACAGTTCATGAAAGAAGACAGCAACGCGAAAGCGCCCGTCCGCCCTCACACTTTCAAGCGCCTCAGCAAGAAGGGTGGGCGCCCCGTCAGCCGAATACCCGTAGCCGCTTAAGTGAACCAGAATCGCCGCTGGTTGATCCCTCGCTGAAAGCAACGCAGGCACTCAGTAACTGATGCGGCGCGCAATGCGTGATGGAATACGGAAGATCGCATGCGTTCGTCCGAGTTCAGGACAACAAACGCGGAGTCGATGCCGAACTCGTTCTCAGCTCCGAGGCCAGCGCGAGGGCATGATCGCTGACCCCGCACCGAGCGGGCCGAAGCCGGGGAACAACCTGAATGAAGCGGCGATTTGCGAGCGCCATAGCGAATATTTCCAGCAAGCCGTCATGAACCTCCGCCGTGCTTTCTGACGGCGGTACTGTGAGTGCGATGTCCTCTGGCTGCGGAGTCTCAGTGCGAAATCAGCATTGAAAGGGAACCGCCCAGATCAGTCCGAACCCCGTAGACGGTTCGAAACGGGTAATTCTGAATCCTAGCTGCTTCAGCGCCTGTTCGACATCCTGAAGAGTGTGTTGATCGAAGAGGTGGTATTCCATGCGAATGTTGCGAATGTGGCGCCAAGGGATCGCGGACCGAAACATGTCCCATTCTGCCCCTTCGCAATCCAGCTTTAATAGGTCCACGGCGCCCCCAAGTCTCTCCACGGCGCGTTAAGAGCTATCTGTGGAATCCCGCCATCCGCACTCGCGATGGTCTTCGCCTGATTGCTGTCGCCTTCATCGGCAATCGCGACCCTTCCTTCGTCGGCCCCCACAGCCTCTTGATAGATGTCTATCCCGAGTTGTTCCGTATTCGATTTAAGAAATGCAAAACTCCGTCGATTTGGCTCGTACGCATGAATCTTGGCACTGGGGTAGTCGGCGCGGGCTGCAATGGAAAAGAACCCGACATTCGCACCGATATCCAGGATAGTCTTCACATATTTGAGTTGCTGGCGCAGGCCATAGTCGTTACGAATGCAACATCCGATGAAATCGACCACGACGCCGTCGTTCCGACGGATAATGCAATACAACCTTCTTACCTGCGCTCGCACAGCGTGGGGCATCTTGAACCTTCGCGCCCGCAAAAAGAAGATCCCCAGCCGCAGCGCGCGGAAGCGGCGCTCCAACTCTTCGACGAATCGAATTGCCAGGTTAGCCTTAGGATCGCGTTCGCGCATATGTCTCTGAGACAATCTCCCTTGAGCCGAGATTCCCTTCTAGCTTCAGCGACGCCGCAATCGCACCTGCCGGCGGCGGCTCACATTCCTGTTCCATTACTGAGTTGAAGTCCTGTAAACGATGACGCCGGTACCGATGCCAACCGCAGCAGTAATGGCCTGCTCGGTGATGAGCTTGCCGTTGCTCGTGGGTACAAACAAGATATCGCCGTCCATTAAGGCCACATCAGGAGCCCGGCCTTTGAAAATCAAATTCACGGGAATCGTAATCGCTTCTTTCCTGCCGTCGTCCATGGTTCGCACCAGTTGCACGCGCTTCAATGCGGATGCTTGCCCGCCGCCGCCGGCAAGCGCCATCACCTCCTCGACCGTCAGAGCGCGCCGGCCATCCAGCACGTAAGCTCCGGGTTTGGCCACATTGCCTGCGACATACACAACGCCGGCCCTCGGGATCAGAATCGAATCACCCGGGAGAGATCTGGACGTCCGGGATGATCGGCTTGAGGGCCGAGGGGTTGTATTCCACTGTCGTGGGGTTTCCGGGATCGTCCTTGTGCGTAATGACGACATGCGATGCCGCGAGCTGCGTGATGCCGCCGGCCGCGGCGATCAGATCGTTCAGCTTGTGAACACCCAGAGCGGGATACACTCCGGGAGTCTTCACTTCTCCGTTGATGGTGATGCCCTGCGTTGCATACTCGGCGATGAAAACCGTGGCGTGAGAATTGGCAGGCAATAGAATCTGCCCCTTCACATAGAGTTCTTCAATCGTCGTCGCCGCCTCATTCGCAGTCATGCCTGCCACGTGCACGTGGCCGATCAGGGGAACCGTGATGTCACCCATCTCATCGACGCGATAGCGGCCCGATAGGTCCGGATTTTCGAACATGGTGACTTCAATCAGATCTCCGGAGCCAATCCTCAGGGGCGGCACGGGGTTTGGCGCCGCAGCGCTCGATTGCTGAGCCATCCCCGCCATGGATTTGTGCGCACAAGAGAATCCAGAACGTCATCGCGCGAGCCAGTGTCTTTGCCATATTATTCCCCCTTCTCTTCATCTTCATATCCGTAGGCTCGACTCGAAGACGTTACGCTTTGTCGATATCCGTACCAATAATCCTTGGCATACATGCCGTAGCGGTAGGTGTAGAAGTTCTCCAGGCGCAGGTCGACATCGTTGACCACCACGCCGACCACGGGAGCGTTCACGCGCCACAGCAGATCGCGCGCCCGGACCAGGGCGCGTTTGCGCGTTACGCCGGCACGCGCCACCAGCACCACCGCATCGGCGCGCACGGCCAGGGCCTGCGTATCGGAAACCGCAAGCAAAGGCGCCGTGTCAATCACGATCCTGTCGAACTGCTGTGTCCATTGCCGCATCTGCTCCTCCATGCGATTGGAGGAAAGCATTTCTGCCGGGTTCGGCGGCCGCGGGCCGGTCGGCAGAACGTGCAGAGTCGGCAATTCCGGCAGCGGAGCCGGCAGGTCCATGTGCGTTCCCGGATGCGTGAGCACAGTCGACAGCCCGAAGCCCTGACCTGGAATCCCGAATACGCGATACAGACTTCCTCTGCGCAGATCGGCGTCCACCAGCAGAACGCGCTCGCCTCTTTGCGCAAGAACAATCGCAAGATTCAGCGCCGTTGTGGTCTTGCCTTCCGCCGGGAAGGAACTGGTGACAACAATCACGCGCGGCGGGTTGTCAATCGAGGAGAGCAACAAGGAGCTGCGCATGCTCCGGTAGGCTTCCGCGCCGTTCGACTTCGGGTCCCACAAGGCAATCAAATCATGCTGCTGATCCCGCGACGATCCGGGAACCGCCTCCTCCTTGCCTTCGCCCTTCTTCCATGCCGGTCCCGAAGATCATATGCGGAATTGCCGCCAGGGATGGACAGCTGCGACGCGTTCTCGACTTCCTCCGATGTGCGCAGCCTGTCGTCGATCGATTCGATCACAAATGCCAGCACGCATCCGATCACAAGGCCGCCCACCAGTCCCATCAGCATGATCGTGTTCTTCTTCGGCGCCACCGGAGAAACGGGAACATCGGCGCGGTCAACCACCGTGATGTTGGCCGCGGACATGCCCGCGCTGATGGTCGCTTCCTTCAGGTTGGTCTGCAAAGTGTCGTAGAGATTGCGGGTCAGTTCGGCCTGGTGGCGCAGCATCGAGTATTGCGCCACATCTTCGTTGAGTTTGTAGGCCGCGTCTTCCTGCGCACCCAGGCGATTGCGCAGCGCATCTTCCAGTTGCACTGCGGCCTGGTATTCGTCCTGCTACCTGCTTTCGCGCCAGCTCTGCTTCTTTGGCGATCTGCGCCTGGACCTTACTGATCTCAAGGTCGATCTGCTGCATCGCGGGATGCTTGGGACCGTACTTTGTCGCCAATTGCGCGCGTTGCGTCTGCAGGGTGGTGAGCTGCGTGTAAAGTGCTGCGATCGTCGGATCGTCGCCCATCAGCGCTTCCATGTCCGGATTCATGGCATTGAAGTCGCGCATCCGCGATTCCTTCATGATCCGATCCGCTTCTGCGTCATCCAGTTCGCCGCTGATGTGATCCAGCGTCTCGACGGTCAGATTCGAGTTCTCGTCCGCACCCACAATGTTGTGCGCCCTCTGGTAATCGGCCAGCTGGCGCTGCGATTCTGCCGCGTCCTGCTTCAGAGTATCCAACTGCTTCGCCAGCCAGTCGGACACGTGCGCGGTGCGTTCGAAGTTTACCCTCAGACCCTCGTCGGAATAGGTATCGACCAGCCCGTTCACGATTTCCGCGGCAAGCTTCGGGTCGTTTCCGCGATAGCGAATCTCGAGAATCCGCGTATCGGGGACGATCGTGATGGACAATCCTCCCTTCATGATTCCGACCATCGCGCCGCGCTCCTCCGACGTGATGGGCGCAGAAGACGCTGCTTCCCCAGCCGTATTCTGGCGAACCATGCGGATCAGATTGATGCTCTGCGCCGCTTGAAACAGCACGGTGTCGCTCTGGATTACCTCCACCTCAGTCTGCAACTCGGTCGTTGGATCTTCCGCTGCCCAAAAACTCCATGGCCCATTACCCACCTGAATTCGGCTTGATCTCGATGCGCGAAGACGGTTTCGATAGACCGGCGGCGTGCGAAACGCGTGCCAGGCCGCCGCGGCAACGCGAGAGCAGCGTCACCGCCACAACGGTCAGGCGCTGCTTCATCAGCACACGCCATACATCCATGAGAGAGCGCTCGCCTATCGAGATGATGCTTGTCGGATTTTCGACTGGCAGGCCATGTTTGGGCTCCCGCCTGAGGTTCAAGGGACATGGAAACTCCTAAACAATCAGCAACTTAAAATAGCAGATCACGTGGCGTTGGGATGCCGCCGGATTGCCGCTCAAGCCGTCTGAAGCCACGTGGGCCTCAGGCCGGCTCTCCACTATGCGTTTTCATCCTTCACACAACTAAATACTTCATTGATCGTCGCCGCGGTGCGCTCCATGGAGAACCGCGCCGCAAAACATGGTTGCGCGCGGGCCGCCATCGCGGCTTGTTCCGCTGCGGGCAAGCTGAACCAGCGCTGCAACAGCCGCACTGTGCCCTCCATCGTGTCCTCATCGGCCAAACCCACTCCGTCGTGCTCAATCTCCGGCCAGATATTTACAGGGTAGCTGAGCAACACCGGCCGCCCGGCCAAAAGTGCCTCGGCCACGGAAACGCCAAAATTCTCCTGGTGCGACGGCAGGACCAAAGCATCGCACGCCCGCAGCGCGCCCCACTTTACTTCGCCGCCAATCATGCCGGGCCAGTGCACCCGGTCAGCGATGCCAAGTTGCTCCGCTCTGCTCTCCAGCTTCGCCTGCATTCCCACCTGGTCGGGACCGGCCATGACGAGGTGCACGTCGGGTGCCATCTCTGCCACCCGCGCAAACGCTTCAATCAACAGGTCGCAGCCCTTCTTCTCGTGAATGCGCGCCAGAAACAGCAAAAAGCGCCGCCCGCGCAACTCCGGCAACGCGCCATAGAACGCCTCGACCTCTCTGGCAGGATCCTGCCCGGCATGTTCATCCTCCACGATTCCCAGTGGAGCGACCACGCTCTTCCAATGGTTCGGCCTGAAACTCGTCTTGGCCAGATCGCGCTCGGTTTTGGTCGTGAAAAAGACCGCCGCGGCGTCGCGCAGAACTGCATACTGCAAGGGCCAGTAGAACAGCTTTTTCAGGTGCTTCAGCGGGTACCTGCGGTTGAACCAGGGATCGAGCGCGCCGTGAACAAAGATTCCATACGGCCGGCGCGCGCGACGTGCCGCCGCACGCAGGGCAAAGCCAGGAAAGGTCCATACCCCATTCATGATCATGCCGTCAAAGCGTCCGGCGTTTGCCTTGCAGCCAGCGCCACAGGCGCGGCGAAAATGCATATCTACCCAGAAAAGACTGATCGAGAGCATGCACCGGGCAGTCAAGACCGCCGAGAAATTCCGCCTGCGGATGATCGAGGCAAACCACCTCAACTTCCGTGCCGGTAGCGCGCGTGGCCTTGATCAGTTGCCGCACCGCCTCCGGCGGGCCGCCGGTCGCAGGAGAAAAACTGTCGATCACGTGCAGTATGTGCATGAGCGGCCGTGGAGAAAAAAGCATTGCCTATTCGGACGCCGAAAGTTCCGCGTAAGCCTTGAAAAGCGCCTCGGGGCTCGACCCGTCGCCAGCGAAAAGCCGATGCAGGGAACGGTGGCTGAGAATGATGGCAATCAGCGAAAGCACAAGCGTCTTGGCGCTTGTGCAGCGCAATTCGCCCTTGCTGACCCAGGGTTCCAGGTAGCGCGCAATCACCTCCACCAGTTCGCCCAGATGCCGGCGCAGCAGGGGATCGATATCGTCGCCCATTTCGAGAGAGCAGTATTGCATCAGGCGCAACAGGTCCTGCCGGTTCTATGAGCGTCGCCGCAATCAACTCAAAAGTGCGCGCCACCGCCATCCTCGCGTCCTGCGCTTCGGCGATGCGGGCCAGCAAGTCGCCGCGCAGCTTCACTTGTTGCAGCTCGGCATCGAGCACCGCGACATACAGATCGCGTTTGCGCGGATAGTGCCGGTAAATCGTCACCTCGTTCACTCCCGCGCCGCTGGCAATGTCGCGCGTACTCACGCCGTTATAGCCAAAGTTCGCAAACATTCCCGCTGCGCTGGACAGAATGCGCGCTTCGGCTTCGCCTTTTCCGGGGTTTTGAGTTTTTGACATGGGAATCTCAGTTGCGCGGCCGCAGACAATTGGGCTGCAGCCAGTGAGGATTGACTTTGAGGAAGAGGTCAGGGAAGTTGGACCCGTCAAGAGCGGCCAGGCATGGGTTGTTCGAGCTATGCTGGCGAATTTCGCTGGAGCATTTCTCCTTCTGCCGCATCCCGGAGCCCGAGCGACCAAATGTCGATTCCATCAAGGAATCGACACCTTCTAAGACGCCGACAAGGGCTATATCGGACGGAGAAATGCCTTACTGCAAGTTGCCGGCGCAAAGCAGTTCACCGGGCGAAAGCGGCTCCAGATCTTCAAGGGCCACTTCCACGGCGTAGCTTTGCATGATGTGTTCCACGGTCAGAACCACGCGGAAGCTGTTCTTGTTGCGCACCACGATGCCTTCGAAACCCGCCAATGCGCCGGACCGGATGCGCACGCGCTGGCCGACTGTCAGAAGAGGATGCGGCCGCGCCGGCCGCGTCTCCAGCCCCGACCGCAGCGCATCAATCGTAGCGTCGGGCAAGCCAGGCAGGCTCGCCGCCCGTTCCGCCCACCACCGCGAGTGCGCCGGGCACACCCAGCACGCGGCTACGCTCACTGCGTTGAATATGGATGAAGAGGTAACCGGGGAAGAGCGGCAGGTCCAGCGTCACCCGCGATCCATCGCTCCATTTGCGTTCCGACTTGTAGAGCGGAAGGTAGAACTCGATCTCTCGCTGGCTCAAATGCTGGGCAACGCGCTTTTCATGCCGCGAGGCCGTGTACAGGGCAAACCACCGGGGCGCCTGCGGTCCGTCGGGCATCAGGCCCGGGAATGGAGTGGCGCGCGAGCTGAATTGGCGTGTGTCCGATTTCCTGCATGGCTTCGCCATCCTCACTTGGATGAGGTTTTTTCCACAGCCGTATTCAATCAGGACAAAAACCGCGCAGCGCATGAGCCGCGGAGTCCGAAACTGAAAGCAAGGGAAACGGCCTGTGAGGATCTACTTCTACGCAGGCATGAAAGGAAGTGCTTTCACCGACCTTAATGAATTCTCTTGGACTAAGCCGAGGCAAACCAGATGATTCAACTATATCAGGCCGCCTCTCGGCGTCAACGTCAGAATTCCCGGGTTTCCCATCCTCCCATCCTTAACAATGATAGCGATTGCATGCTCACTTTCGTGCCTCGTTCCCGATTCGGAAACTCGCCACGCCTACTGCGGGCTCTAATTCTGCTGAGCACTTTCAGCCACCACCTCCACGCCGCCCAAGAGCCCGGATTCCGCAGGCTCCCTGGGCCCGAAGAACGCGCCACCCCCGCGCGGAGCCGGTCCCTCCTGGGGTAAGATGCGCTTTTCCGGCGGCGCCAGCCGGTCTCCCACGATCCGATTCGTCCACTCATTCGTGACCTTGATCTCGAGCTTGTTCAGCGCCCGGCTTCAAGTCGGCCGTCACATCCACTCGGTACGGGCGGCGCCCACACCATTCCCACCGGCTTGCCGTTCACGCTGACCTCGGCAATGATCGCGAACCTTGTCCAAAACCAGAAAAACATGCTGCCCTGGACGGAACCACGACGCGGGCGCGTGCACGTCTTGCTATATGTCGCCGTGCCCGAGAAATACTTCACCCCGGGATCGGAACTCGCCGTCCACGAGATCAGCTCGGGCATTTGCACGCTCGCCGGAGCGCCCCAGTTCGGCGGAAATGTCACTGTCCACGGCCCGTCGATCGTGGCCAGCGCGGTTTCGCTCTTTCGCCGGCGTCGCGCGCGCGTTCAGGCCGGCGCCGCATTGCGCAGGACCACAAATACCGACTCCCGTTCGGCCAGGTCCAGCGAAACCGTCGTGAAGCCCGCCTGCTCCACGTAAGCCGCCGGCTCGATCCCCGGCTGCCGGTTGCCGCTGCGGTCCGGCATGCGCGTGGTCGCTCCCGCCGCGCTTCCCGTCCACTTCGTCCATCGCGCCGTCCATCGGCCGCCAGACCTGCACATCCTTTCCGCGTCACGCGGAACCGCGCATCCAGATGCACCGGCGCATCCGCCTGGTTCACCACAAAATAAATGTCGCGCGTCCGCCGTGTGCCGATGCACCCACGCCGGCGGACTATCCAGCGACCCCGCTCGACGCAAAGTCCGGCGCATCCTTCAGGCGGTTCAGCACCTCATCCAGCGTCAGCCCCCAGTACGTCATGCCCTTGCCAAACGCGTGCTGGATTTAGCGTCACGCCATCCATGTCGCCCCACAGGTCGCGCCGCCAGCGCCTGCACTTTCGATCCGCGTCGGGATCATCCATGCAGGCTCGGCGAAGCTCGTCGGCCGCGGGCCCACGATCGTCGCGCCCGCCGCCACCAGCTCATGCAGCTTGCGCCAGCACCTCCGGCGTCATCTGCGCGCGTTGGCGGCAGCACCAGCACGCGATAGCTCATGCCTTCCGGCATCTCGCTGCTGCCCTCCACATGAATGCGCCCATCCGCAGTCACGCTGGTGTGGTGCAGCAGAATGTCGGTATTCATGTAGTCGTAGTCGTATCCCGCGGGCGGCGCAGGCTGCAGCCCGCGCCCCAGAACGGCATCGTCGACGGCGCGCCCTCCGGCAGCAGATACGCCAGGTCGGCCACCGGGCTTCCCTGCTGCAGCATGTAGCTCACGCGCGCCAAGTACGTCATCAACGGCTTCGCCTGCTCCGCCCACGTGATGTTGCGATTGATGTGCGTGCCCACCATCGTGTTGCCGGGCTTGGTATCCAGCGGCTGCTCGGCCGACGTGTGAAACACCAGCCGGTTCACGCCCTGCGTAAACCAGTAATCCGCGATCTTCTTCAGCGTGTACGGCGCCTCGTATCCGCCGCCCGTAAACGTCTCCGTCGCCACCAATCGGCTTGCCGTACACATGCGCCGCCGAGGCCGCGCCGCGCACATCCACGCAGGTACATCGACTCCGGATGCAGCGCATGCACCCAGAACTCCGCCCATCGGAATCATCGATGTGGCTCTTGTTCAGCAGCGTGTCTTCGGGAATCTCCAGCGCCACGCCCGACGCCTCGGAATAACGCCTTCATCTCCAGCTTGTGCAGTTCGCTCTCCATCGTTCCGTAGAACTCGCCGGCATACATGTCCGCCAGCGTGCGCCGGAAGTCCCACAGAAACCGGTCGCTCACGTCCGCGCTCTCCACCACGCGCCCCGCCAGCACCGGCAGATACGGCGTCGGATCGTAGCCGCGCCGCTGCCGGAACTCCGCGAATCATGTCGTCGGTCCAGTTCTGCATCCCCGCTTCCCAGCTATCCATCGTCATGTAGCTGCACCGTCGTTCCCGTCAGATCGCCCAGCGCCTGCTGGATCGGATCCATGTACCCGTGAAAGTACTGCTGCACGTACTTCGCACTCAGCTTGTCCACTTCGAGCCCGCTGCCCGCCGGCATCGACTGGCCGGTTCATCGCGCCCGTCAGCGAGTAACCCATGCGCAGAATCGTCCAGTTCCCCTCCGGAACATCCCAATGCAGTGTGCCGTCCTTGTCCATCTTGCCGGTCAGATCGACGACGTCGCCGCGCGCAATCTCCGCCGACGCCGGCGCGTCGGGCGTCGGCACCACATCGTAGCGATCCATCAAACTGCCGAAAGCTCCCTTGTCCTCCCAGCGATTCACGCGCGCATCCGAATAGAAAATCGCCTCGGTCGATGCGTGTATTGCGGCGCTGGGAATCGCGGTCGCCGCCGTGAATCACCGCCGCCGGCAGCAACCCGGCGCCATCCAACTCGATGCGGAAGAACTTCGCCGTCACCGCCGGAAAGGCAAACGTCCGGATCGCCGCTCCGTGATATCCCTGCGGTCCGGGCATCATCGGCAATCGTCCGCCAAGTGCACGCCGTCCTCGCTCGCCAGAATGCTTGCCCACGGGAATCCTGCTGCGGCAACCCAGCGACAACGCCCGCGCCGTGAACGGCTGATCGAACTCATATTCGAGCCACGCCGGTCCACCATCCTTGGGCGCTGCAATCGTTCACCGACGTGTTCAGGCTGTCGTCCAGAAGCGGCCTCGGCGTCAATCGGCCCGCCGTTGGTCGTCACCTTCGGATGCAACGCCGCCATGTCGTGCGCCTCAGCCGGCGTGCGATAAGCAATCACCGCACTGTCGCGATAAAACTTCGGCGCATCCGGCCTCGCACCCGCGCTCAAGTCGCGCACCGGCCCTTCATTCGAAGGCGGCTCCGGCAGTTTCGCGCTGAACGCCTGCGGTCCCTCCACGTGCGTCTCGCTCCACACCAGCTTTTTCATCGCCTGCTCGGGCTTCACCCACGGCCCTCCGGCCTCGCTCCAGCCCGGCGAGCTGAAGATCGACATCTCCAGATCCAGCCGCTTCGCCTCTTCGGCCGCATGCCGCACCGCGTGGTACCACTCCGGCGTGCCGAAGTTGATCTTCTTGTCCACCACCTGGCCGCTGCCCGCCGCCACATCCGCAATCTGGAATCCCGCGATGCCCACGCGCTTCATCCACTCCAGATCCTTCGTGATTCCCTCTTCCGTCACGTTGCCGTTCGTCCAGTGCATCCACGTGCGCGGCTTGGCGCTGTCGGGCGGCGTCCGAAATCCCTGCTCCAGCGCATCAGAAACGAATTGCGCGGGCGCGCTTTGCGCAAAAATCGCGCCCACGCATCCCAGCGCGAGCACGGCAGACAGCGCGCATGCTGCCCATCTCACCTTGCGCATCGCTTTCCTCCCGAGTCATCAGGTGTAGCGCCGGTCTCCAGACCGGCTGTCAGTCCGGGCGTCCACTGCTCGTCCGGCGCTTGCGATCACAACGCTAATCTCGACTACTGCTCCGGATGCAAATGCATCTTCATAAACTGGATGTAGATGTCCCAGTCCGTGGGCACCATCCCGTGCCCGCCGTCATGCATGTAGTAGCCGAGGTCGTGCAGAATCGGCGTCTTCGCCGCGGGCCACACATCGGTATCGAGCGGGTCCTTTCCCAGCAGTTTGTACACCGGCCCCGCCGCAACCGCGGCCAGAAACTCGCCCTTCGGGATCGGACCAGTAATCCGTGTTGCCGGTTTGCAGCAGCAGCGGACGCGGCGCAATCAGCGCGACCAGCATGTGCGCATCCATCGGCGCCTTGTCAGGAAAGCCGCCCCACTTCGCGTAGTTCGCCGCAAACTGATACGGATACCGCGTCGGCGCCGTCAAATGCGCAATCGTCTCGCCGTAGTCGCGGTGGCTCAGCGCCGCTCCGCCCTCGCCCGAGCAGCTGGCAATCACCAACGCAAAGCGCTGGTCGTGCGCCCCGGCCCACATCACCGTCTTGCCCAGCCGCGACACGCCGTGAATGGCCACGCGCTTCGCGTCGATCGCCGTGTCCGTCTCAAAATAATCCTGCACGCGGCTCATGCCCCACGCCCACGCGGCAATCGAGCCCCAATCGTCGGGCGCGCGCTCGGTCTGCCCCGGCTTCAGATATTTCGCGCGAATCCCGTTCGGGAATCCGGTGAGAAAGTCCGGATCCACGTCGCCGTAATAATAAGTAGCCACGCCGAATCCCGCATCGAGCAGCGGCTCGATATTGATGCGCCCGAATCCGCGGCCCGGCGGCGGCAGCATCTTCTTATTCGTCCGCGGATCCCACACCTCGATCGGCGTGATCCCAGGATCGTCCACAGCACTCTGGATCGCGCCAAAGTTGATGGTGAAAAACATCGGCACCGGCTTCTTCGCCGCCGCCGGCAGGTAAATCAGCAGATGAATCTTCGGCCACGTCGGATCCTTCGAAAATGAAATCGTCACCTGCTTGCGAATCGCTTTGCCGTTCAGCGCCGGCGTGCCTTTGTCGGTCACATCGAAGCTTTCCGTCCGCGGGCCGTCCCGGATCGCGCCCATACTGCTCAGCCTCGAAGATCGCCTCGATCTCGGGCCGCCGCTTCGTCCACCACGTCTTCGCATCCTTCACGCGCTTGCCGTTGTTCAGCACCAGCGGATCGATCAATGTGTACTCGCCCACCTTCGCTTCGTCGTAGTTCACGGGAATCCCTGCCACAACCGAAGGCGGCGCCTGCGATGAACGCGGCGTGACCGGCGCTCCGGGAGTCAGAGGCGCTGCCGGTGTGGGCGGAGCCGTCGGCGCTTGCGCAGGTGTCGCAGTTGGTGCCTGGGCATGCAGACCCAAAGTCGAAAGCAAGCAGCTAACGAGCAGAATTCTCTTCACTTGCATGGGATCGCCTCCTGGAGACACGAATTCCCGCGGCAATTTGGTAATGAAATAAATTGCAGTCTGGAAAGGTAGAAGTGCGGCGCTACCGCTGTCAAGCGTGGATTGCGCGCTCATTTTTCGATATCGGAGTTGGTTCGCGCTATCAGCGATCCGTGTCGGTGGCCTTGGTCACATGCTCGAACCGGATCGCTCCCGATTTGACCGCTGCGCCCCGTTCAAAAACGCCAATCGCAATCGGCGTCGCATCGCTCGCGCCCGAGATTGTGAGGTTCTGCAGTTCTGCGGAAACCGGGCAGGAAGCTTCCTGGAAGCTCTGAATGTCGACCGCATGAAGGTAAGCGCCGGAGATGGTCACCCCGCTAATCTCGATTCCCTTTGCCTCTGCCGCGGATTCTGTGCCGCTCACCGGCAAGTAAACCACATCGCCCATCGCATAGTTGTTGCCCGCGTAGCCCGAAGACACTCCAAGAGACGTGATGCCGCCGCGCGCGTCGACGCTCAGAACATCCAGCTTGAGCCCCGTCCCCGATCCGCCCGTTGCTGCAACTCCCATTACCCGGCTGAATCCACCGCCGACCGGCGCATTCTTGCCCGGATATTGCACAATCGCCACCGAACTAACCGCGCCTTTCGCTCCGCCGCCGGCAATTCCTGTCACTCGAAGCGGTATGCGGTTCTCGTTGCAGGCAACCAAAATGCCATCTTTCTGCGGCCTCGCGCCGCCTGAGTTATCGGCAGTAATGCTGCCGCCACTTATAGAGATACCATCGGCATTACTTTCCGGATAAATCCGGATCGCATCACCATGCGCACTCGTTCCAATGAAAGTATTGTTAGATAATTGAACATTCGCACTATAAATAATGATGTCGTTATACGTTTGCGCGCCAGGATCGTTCCCGGCGCGAAACGTATTGTTTGAGATTTCAGCGTCCGCCGTACCCATCTCGACCAGCGAATTCTGCACATACTGCCCCACGGCATTCATCGTGTTGTTGGCAAAGGTGAGACCATCGCCGCTGACCAGCGAGTAGCAGCCAAACGGCGCAACAGTGGCACTCGCAGCCACGATGTTGCATGTATTCCCCGTAATCACAATCTGCATGATCGGGCTCGCGGGCCCGAAGCCGTTGCTGAAATCCCCAGTCGTCAGAATCGTCTTGCCCTTTACCGGCTGCAGCACATTTCCCGTAAACACCACTCCATGACTGGCGCCACCTGCGTTTCTCCCAGAATCCACGTCGATCGATCCCACGCCCTGGTTGTTGGTAATCCGAATGTTCGCCGTCGGCCCGTACGCAAACACCGCATCGCCGGTCCCATCTGTGGCAAAGCGATTCTTGTCGATCACCGCATTCGACGTCTGGCTCAATTGCAGGCCGGATTGCTCGCCGATATGGATGATTGCGCCGTTTTGCATTGCAAATCCCGACGCTTTCGTGACCATCATGCCGGGACCAGACTTGATGTTCTCAAGATCGATCGTGCATCCGTCGAAAACAACGTTGTTGCCTGTAATGCGAATGCCATTGGACGACTCTGTGGGTTGAAGGATCGCGCCGGGCTCGCAATCGAGCGTCACATTCGATGTAGCGATGACGAGTGACCCCAAGCGATACGTACCCACCGGGACCACCAGCTTTGCGCCTGTCTTTCCGGCTACAGCCGTAAGTGCATTGCGAAGGCAACTTTCGTCGAGTGAGCCTGGATTCGAACAATAGGCCGTGACCTTCGGTTCGGCGCTCGGTGCGTCGCTGTTCTGCGCACTCGCACAGTCGGACAGGGTCACGCTCAACACGCCCGCAACCGCTAAGAGGGCGCCTCTCGAAATACGCTCGATCATCGCTGCCATAACTTATCTCCTTCTTTGAACTTTGAGGGCGTCCCCGCGGCTCGAGATGCCCGGTTCGACGGAACTGCACGCCGGTGCAACCGAACTTCTGACGGCGCGTGCGTCGCGAATCACTATCGTGAGCCCGGATGGAGGCAACAATAAATGCAGCTCATCGTCTGCCCGGTCTCGCTATTTATCCAGACAGGAGCGCGCTTAGTAAGTTAAGTGAGTACGTACTTACTTAATTCCTACAACCACAGTTACATTCCCTGCTGAGCACAAGTAACCAGTTTGGTAAGTAATCACCCCGAGTAAGCAATTACGAGCAATATTTCGATTACTTCTGCCCTGAAAAACGGTTACAGGTGTTCGCTGCTAAGTCCAATAGTGCCATTCACTTACGGACACTATAGCCGTACTCTTGTCCTAGATCACCTGTGTCCCAAAGCGAAGCATTTCCAAACGCTGAGCCGATAGATACAAGGCGGTCAATAGATCGATCACCCGAGGATGCAATGTTGAAACTTACTTTTTCGCCGATGCAGGTAGTTCTGGTTTCCGCAATTTTGCCGGTTCTGGTTCTGCTCCAGGGTTGCTCTGGGTCAATGTCCACGGCTGCCGTTCAGTCCAGCCAGTCCGCTCCGACCGCCGCGACCACTCTCAGCCCGTCAACGGCCAGCATTCAGGCGTGGCAGGAACTGCAGTTTTCCGTCTCTGGTGATGGCGCCGGCGAGCAGTGCACGTGGCAATCATCGCAGCCCTCCGTGCTCTCGAGCCTCGGCAGCGGTCAGTTCCAAGGGGGTGCAGCCGGCACCGCGCAGGTTTCCGTTAGCTGCGGATCCTCCACGGCGACCGCGTCGGTCACCGTCACCGCGCAGCAGGCGTCAGGCCCCATTCAGATCACTACCGGCGGCACCTACTCTGGCAATTGGACCAGCACCGACCCCAGCACGGCCGCCGTCACCATCAAAACCGACGAGCCGGTTGTGCTCCAGGATTCTACGATTTCCAGCCGCGGCGCGCTCATCACTGTGAGCGGCGTCAGCACGGGCGCAAACGTGACCATCCAGAATGTTACCGGAACCGCGCTCGATCCTGAGGTCTCCGGAGACCAGCGGGGTGTCTTCCTGAGCGCGACTCAGGTGACGTCTCTGATAGTAAAGAATTGTTCGATGATCGGCGTCAGCTTCGGGATTAAGCTTGGCGCTACTTCGCCGTCCACTCTTGAGATCACCAATAACTATGCCAGCAATCTCGAAGACCGCGCAAGCGACGGGCAAGGCGGCTTTTTGGCAAGCCGGCCGAGCCTGGGCCACTTCATTATTTTGAATGAAGTATCTGCACCTGAAGGCGCTCAAATCGCGTGGAATCAGATCGTGCAGACAATTGGTCAGAGTTCTACGGAAGACGTCATTAATATCTATAACAGCCAAGGATCTGTGGGACATCCCATCTCGGTGCACGATAACTATATGGAAGGCGCTTCATCGCCCGTCGTGACCGGCCATTACACCGGCACCGCAATGATTACTGACGGTCCCGGAACGAATGGCTCCTCGCCTTCCGCTTATGTGCAATTTGAAAACAACCAGGTGGTTGCTACCGCGGGAACTGGGGTGGGTATTGCCGCCGGCCACGACGTCACTGCCACAGGGAATCGCATTGTCTCCTGCGGAATGACGAGTTCGGGATCATGGTATGCGTGGGGCGCGAATGCGGTTGTCATTTGGAATTACTATGCGAGCACGCAATTCTATAACAATACAATTACCACCACCGCAGGTGGAATGGTCGGGCCTAACTCGAATAACGCACCCACGCCGTACGATCTATGGGTAAACCCACCGGATAGCACCGATGCAGGTGTTTCTGCGGCAGGCAATGACTTTACTAACCCCTGCCTCACGTCGTCAGGTGTGAATCTGCAAGCCGAAAACACGGAGCGGACCTTCTGGTCATCCAAAATAACTGCTGCGGGCGTGCTGGTCGGCGATCAGCATATGAACTAATCGTTTCAGCAACACCAGCAAAAAAATACGGCGGACCGATGCAAGGATGGGAGAGATCTTTGCACTCGAGTCCGCCGTTGCTTATTAGCGAGTTGGAACGCCCGTTTCCAGCGAGGAGCGCATCACCGATGCCACTTCCTGCCAGGTCAGCAGCTGGGAAAGATCAGGCGGAAATACTCCGCCCTCGAACACCTTCATCAAGGCCGGGTCGAAGCTATCAGGAGACATCGGATCGAAGAGATTCGCTTCGCTGACGATTTCCGGTGCACAGCCCGCGTATCGGGAGCACAGTACGGGCGTTCCCGCCCATAGTGCCTCGTTTACTACCAGGCCCCAAACGTCTTGCAGCGTAGGAAACACAAAAACATCTGCGCTCCTGAGGATTTCATTCAAGGTTCGCTGTGACTGATTGGGCAGAATCTCAAAGTGCTCGACACCGTTGGCCTTGGCCAGATCGAGCAATTTGTCCTTCTCCGGTCCCTGGCCGACAATCGCCAGCGTAAATTGCTTCCCGCGCGACGCCAGGCGCCCGCAGGCTTCAATAAGCTTATCCAAACCTTTTCTCTGAATCAGCTGGCTCACAGCAAGAATCACGGGGCGCGGACCGTTCGCAAACCACACCGGCGGCTCTTGAGGAACTGTTTGAAATGTCTCATGCGGTATGCAATTCTGAATCTGCAGAATCTGCTCGCGCGGAATCCCCAGCGATTGCAGGTACTCCGTGGTAGTCATGCCATAACTAATCCATCGGCTGACGTGCCGCACAAGAAAGCGCCGTAAACGTGCCCGCAGCCCATCGAGATTGCGTTCCGACTGCATGGTGCCGCCCCACCACACCCACACCGGAACCCGTGCCAGTTTGCCGTAGAGGATTGCGATGATCGTGCGCACCCCCATCTCGTTCGAGATGATCACGTCCGGCCGGAACCGGAGTAACCAATAAATCAGTCCGAGATTCAGATGAACGTAAGAAGTATCTGCAACCCCGTCGACACCGCACTTCTTGCGCAGCGGGATCTGCAAGGTAAAGGCCTTGCGCACCTTGAGGCTTGGAGGCAGATTAACCGCCCATTCCCGGTTTGCCTCGTTGCCTCCATGCAACACCAGCGTGTCAAAGTGATCCGCAAGAGAAGACAAGATCGGGACCCGGTAAGGAGCGACGATGTTCAGCAGAATGGCGAGTTTCTTTCTCTTTGTCACTTCGCCTCGCTCTTCCTAGCGCGGTTTTCTGCGCGCGCCGACTCGTAAACCCCCATGAGCTGGCTGTAATTGGCGTCAGCCGTATATTTGCTTTCAAACTCCAGGCGCGCATTCCGCCGCATCGCTCTCAGTTCGTCCGGGTGCGCAATGGCCCACTCGACTGTTGCCGCTAACGCCTCACTGGAGCCAGCGGCGAAGAGCTTTCCTGTCTCTCCGTCTCTCACCAGTTCCGCCAAGGCGCCTAGGCGGGATGCAAAGACGGGCAGCCCCACAGCAAACGCCTCCATCGCCACTAAGCCAAAAGTTTCATACGAGTTATTCGGGATCACCTGGAATGCCGCATTCGCCATGAGTTGCAACACCTCCTCATGACTGCGTGACCCGAGCCATTCCACATCTGGAAGCATGGCAACCGCCTGCTCCACCATCGGCGCCAGAGGACCGTCGCCTACTATCTTCAGCGGCATTCTTACCCTTAACTGCCGCCACGCAGCAAGAAGCGTATCGAGACCCTTCTCCTGCGAGAATCTACCCGCAAAAAGTGCGTAGTTTCCATCGCCATTTCCCATTCCAGGGTCTTGGCTCAGGAAATTCGGTTTCACGGCAATTCTTTCTGCGGGTATGCCTCCCTCGATGAACTTATTGCGCGCAAACTCCGTCGGCGTAATGAATTGAGACACTGTGCGCGTCCAGGTTCCCGCAGCCCGATGGATAGCAAGCATGTTGGCGACAGCTGCGCTTGCCGTTCGGCTGTCGCGATAACATGCGTGCGCGACCGCTGGCCATGGAACCATAGCTCTCGTGCAGTCCTCGCAGACCTTTCCTTCCCGAAACAGTGTTGCTCCTGGGCATAGTAGACGGTAGTTATGGAGCGTCTGCACGACCGGCACTCCTGCCCGGCGGCACTCATAGTGCACCGATGGCGACAACTGAGGGAAAAAGTTGTGGATGTGGGCTACATCCGGACGAAACTCATCGATCAGCTTGCCCATGCTGCGCGCAGACGAAAAAGAATACACGCAATCAAAGGCCGCCTTGACTGCTGTCGTCCATCGCACGATCGCATCGTTATTCTCTTCAACTGTTTCCACCTCATGACCCCGCGCCCGCAGCAAATCCGTCTCGGCGCGAAGCACATGGTCTTCGCCGCCCGACTGTTGGTATCGGTTATGAATTATCACAATGCGCATGAGGTCTGAATGTATGGGAGGAAGATGTGTTGCGGACTTTGCAGTTGGCGAGAATTCGCAGAAGCGTCATTCAAGCCTTGATAGCAGCTTCCGGCAAATATCCGTAGTCCAGCAAGTTTGTCCTTGGGTCGTTGAGAAGAAGTTTTTGATCGAGAATCTGCAGCAGGCTCTCGGGCAGCGGATCGCCAACTCTCATCGCCGTCCCCGGAAATAGCGCAGAACCATTGGCGTTCGCGTCACGTGCGGCGCTCGAGTCACTCATCTCGGGCGTCCACGGCGCATGCTGCGGTCCAATATGTCCCCACAGCGAATAGTTCCCGCGATCGAGCGAGAGTTGAGGTTCGTACCAGAGATAGGGTCCGCCGGAAAGAAAGCTTGCAGCCAAACTGTAGGAAGAGACGGAACACACACGCAGATCGGCTTGGGCCATCAGTAGCAGGTCGCTGCATTCGGTAAGTCCCTGTTGCTGTATCTGGCCGGGGTTGAAGCGTCGCACGGCTTCATCGAATTCTGGGCCGCGGCGATCTGTGAAAAACCAGAACTGAATTTGATCTCCAAATTGCTCCCTCAACTCCTCGCATACCCACAAATACCATTCGCCTGGAATGAAAATATTGAACCTTCCCCGAACGTCCTCGCCGGATACTGTTGAGCTGAAGCCATCCCTGGCGTATCGCATGTGAACGGCGACGAAAAGCTTGCGGCGGTCGAGCGTCGATGCAACTTGATATGCATTCCGCAGCGCATCGCGGCTACTCAACATCTTCGACAGCAGAAATCCGCGCGCGTTGCGGATCGCCGGATACCCTCCCCACATGCCCTCGACGCTGACAATATAGGAAGATTTTGCTTTGAGGCCTTGCGCCGCCGCCCATTTTTGAATCGCGGTTCCGAAATCGATCTCCCCGGTCGCGCGATACTCGCTTTCCGTGAAAGCGTGATGGGGAAGATGCGTGAGCGTTTCCTCGGCCAGAAAATCCAGCCGCGAGGTGCCGAAATTCCGATGGTATTTGCGTTGATTCAACCCCCAGGAAGGGCCGATCAGGCGCGCGTCCAGAACCTGGCTGGCAATCCATCCCTTGGCCCACGGAAACATCTCGTTCCCCAGCCCGCCACCGCGCCGCCCGTGTCTTTTTGCAACGACAAATCGCATCCTTATATATCCTGACTCTTACATTCGCTTGCCCGGTAACACAATTCCGCGATCGGTTCGGCGGCAAAGCGCGACTTGGCTCTCAAGAGTTTTCCTGCAATGTTGGCACAATCGGTGCTTGGCCCACTCCCACTTGGCGGTTCAACTGCTTGACATAGGCACTCGGTAAATGCGCCGCGTAATTACACAAAAAGCGCACAGCCTGATGGCCGAAGATCAGGTTCCCTGCATACCACACCGACCACGCGAGAGCGCTTCCGCAGAAGACAAACACGGCGGCAAGGCGTTGAGCAGTTCCGAGGTGCGCCATGCGCAGCAAGTAATCCGCGCACCATGCCAAGCCGCCGAAGCACGCGGAGAATGCAACCCTCCTGGCCACCAGGAGCAACGCGCTCGGCCACGATATCTTCAGGAGGCGAAATAAGAACCCTGCAACCATCGTTAACCTGATCAACACCACTCCAAAGAGGGCCCAGGCAAGAGCAAGAAGCGAATAATGTGTCGCTGCGAAGAATGCACACGCAGCGATGGCGCAACTCGCGGCCTGCGGCCAGAATTCAAGATCGGGCCGCCCCAGCCCGCAAAGAATCGGACCAAAAAGACAGTGGACGCCATAAAACGGCATCGCCAGCGCGAGCGGAACCATAAGGGGTATCAACGCGACCCACTTGCCGCCGTACAGGCCCAACATCACAGTGTCGGGAGTGAGCGCGAATGTCGCATAGGCTGCTCCCAGAACTCCGAAAACGATTCCCATAACCGCGAGGCTTAGATCGCGCATCAATTCGCGTTTCTCCTGCACCCGCGCGGTGGAGGACAGCAGTACAGATTGCAGTCCGTTTACGACGGTATTCACCGGCTGGTACGCAAAGTTAGAGCCGCGCCCGTAGAGCCCCAGCGCAACAGGTCCAAGCCTCGAAGCCGCGATGTTATCAAGATTCGAGTGCCCCCAGTTGACAACGTTATTGGCAATCATCGTGCCGCCAAACGAAGAAATGGAGCGCTCGGGTAGCGCGAAGATGGGTATGAGCGAGTGCTTGGCCCCCCTATGAAGCAGGAGAGTATTGACCACGCATTGCGCAATGCAGGCGCATACAAGACTCCACACCCCGGCTCCGTGAAACGCCATCGGAATTCCGATGACAATATATCCAAAGAGGTAACTCGTAAGATAAGCGAATTGGACCGCCTTGAAGCGCATCTCCCGGCGCAAGAGCGCTGCTGAAACCAGCCCCGTCGATTGGATCGCAATCAGGAACGACATCACCTGAATCACGTGGACTGCCGACGCATCGTGAAACAGGCGTGCGAACCACGGCGCACAGAGGTACACAAGGCCGGTTGTACATGCGCCAATTCCAACCTGCCAGGTGAAGGTGATGCGAATGTCGCGCTCGCTCAGGGACGGTCGCTGGATCAATGCCTGGCTGAAGCCGCCGTCGACAAACAGATTGAGGAAGCCGTAAATGGTCATGGCTATGATGATCTGGCCAAACGGTTTGGGGCCGAGAATGCGTGCCAGAACCACACTGATCGCAAGTGAGCAGAGGCTTGCGCCAATGCCGCCAACATAGTTCCACCGTATGCCCGCTAGCGCGGACGATGCAATCGTACGGGGTTTCGCAGTCAACTTATACCTCGTAATGCATGGTACGTTTCACTCAATTGCGGTCAGGAATCTGCGCCAGCTGCGCGCGATCAAGATGCAGGGCGCGACTCGCGGCGAGTAGCGCCAGCTCCGTCGTGCGACAGCATGCTCGACACGATGGTCTGCACAAAGGGCGAGAATGCATAGTACATTGCACGCCAGCCATAGTGGCGGCTTGTAAAGAAGAACCACTCCTGCACCGGAATCCCCTTGGGCGATAACAAGTGCTTCCAGCGCTTCCTCAAGGACAGTGAAGAGTCGCGCCAGGTTCCTGCCTTGGAATTTGATGCGCACTCGCCAAGATAGCCCGGGGCCACCATCACCTGAAAGCCGGCGCGTTTGGCGCGCAATGCGTAGTCGAGATCTCCGAACTGGTGGCGGAATCGCTTATCGAGATTTCCAACAACGTCTGCAATCTCTCGAGGAATCAGCACAACGTTTCCGTTCATCGCGTCGCAGGAGATGGGCAGGCATTCGTGAGGCGGAATCTTCTCGAACCGAATAACAGCCCCATGCACGTGCTTCATGATGCCGCCATAAGTGTGCTCGCCTGTTTGCGGCGAGACGGTGCTTCCCACGGCGATAATGGGCCTTTCGGCTTCGACCCTCATTTGTGCACACGCTACGAGCCGCGCAATAGCGCCGTTATAGAGCACGGTATCGTCGTTCAGAAGAACGTATGCGTCAAACGATTCCTGAAGCGCGGCCGCAAATGCCATTCGCATGCCGCCGTTCCAAAACAACGAGCCGTCCCCTTGCAGTACCCGAATCTCCGGAAATGCTGACTGCACCGCATCAGCGGTACCGTCCGTAGAACCATCGTCAACCAGAAACACCTGCAATGTAAAGTCGGCCGCGCGCTGCTGACGAGTGAGTGCGGCCAGCGACCTCAACGTCGATTCGCACCGGTTAAACGATGTCATGAGCACGGCGATCTGGCGAATTGGCATCTGTTTCCGCTTTCTTCAGCCGTTATGGGCAATGGTCGCCATTTGCCAGTCGTTCGTGCCCAATCTGTAGCGCTTCTTCAGGCGCAAACTGCCTCAGAGCGATGGCATTTGCAATGGCGATAAGAGCATACGCATGCGGCCGAATGCCGTAGGCCACACCATAGACAAGCATAACCAGTACGATGACAGTCCATGCTGACGTGGATGGGTAAACCGCCATTGGGTATGTCTTCCTAGTCTCCACAATTTCAGAAACGGGCTAATCCGAAAATAGAATGAGAACGCTCCGACTACGCCTACGCGCAAATACTCCTGGATATACTCGCTATGCGGAGCCACGGTGACGGCCTGATATGAAACCGGGTCAATGCTCCAGTAACCGCTTCCCATGCTTTTCCCGATTGCCACTGTTATAGGTCCTGCTCGCTATCAAGGAGAAGATCTTTCCAGCCATTCAAACGCCATCCAATGTCGAGGTTTGTGGCCGACGCCGCAAATTGTTCTTCTGTGACCAGTCCCGGCTTTGCTTCCCGTAAATCGCGAGTACCGCGACCGCGTGTTGAATCAGAGCAGCAGGAAACAGCCGACGAAAGAGTCTAGCGTCCAGCGGCAAAAGTGCC
Organism: uncultured Acidobacteriota bacterium; assembly: GCA_963713675.1. GTDB lineage: Bacteria > Acidobacteriota > Terriglobia > Terriglobales > Acidobacteriaceae > Telmatobacter. The sequence continues at coordinate 13,277 of CAVQMV010000026.1, read as the reverse complement.
GCCATCCGACAAGCACTGATCCACACCGTGCGATGACGGAGATAGATTGCCATGAAAAAATGCTCATCGGGATAATCTGACCGAACAGCCCATTTCCCGGTAGCGGAATAGCCCCAGCGAAAGGAATCCGCAGACCGCGATAGCTGCGGCGGCGCCCGATGGCAGATAACGCCCATCCAGCCCCGTGATATCGGCGTGTCCCATGCGTTAATACCGATCGGAAGTCCCGCCGCCGCCAATATGGCGGCCACGCAAAGTACGGCGCCGAAATACAGATAGGCTAAGGTGTACCTTGCGAATGCCCTGGGATCTGCGGGAGAGTTAGAAAATACAGCATTGCAGCGAGAGGCCCTGTGAATCCCCGCGACTCATTCGCCGCGGCCAGTAATCCATTCGCAATGATCCGCGGCCGAGGCTGATCGTAAAAAGAGGTAAGATAGCCAACACACTAGCACGGTATCATTGATCCTCCTGATGCGTTGAAAATACGAAAAAGGCCCGCAATCAACAGACATATCGAAATCACGTCGAACGGTCCAAGATGGATTCCACCTATCAAACGGTTATTCAAACCGAATGCGTAGTCATAAACTCGCCGGAAGCAGACTAATCCGATAAATGGCCACGCGTACAGAGCAGATAGATGTAGCCGAGGACGAGCGAACGCTATAAGTGCCAGAGGTTATCATCATGGTGTTTTATGTGAGTCAAGCCGCTTGCACATTTGATTGTCGTTACCGCGCGTTCGTGGCGATTCCAATTCCTGCCCAATCGGCATGAGCGATGAGTCAATCGGATCGCCACAGCACAGGAAGATAAGAAGCGGGATGAAGACGAGTAGGGAAATATAATACCTACCCTCAAAATGGGGAAAGACAGCATATGCAATGGCAAAGGAAGCCACGGATGCTGTGGCAATCATCACAGACATCGGATTCCTCCCCTTGCGTGTCGTGAAAATGGCCGCAACAAGCAGTAATGAATTGGTAAGTAGGGGTCCGTCAGCACGAGTTCTTGAACGCCCTTTGCAAAATAGTGAAGGCGAATTTGCGGGGTGAGAGTAAAGTGCACTTGATTAGGCGCAAAACTCCTGTTAACTATCGAAACGTAAAACAACACGGCGATCGGGTAAGCGAAGCGAGATATGAAAACGTAGCTTGCTGCGGCCATCGCTTCCAGGCAGAACACCCAAATCATCGCCATCATCCGACTCAACAGGATGGCCAAAAACACGAGAGAACTAAATAGACCGTCGGCGCACCTTGTGTTAACACACAGGGCGCTAAGCGGCTTCTTCAACTCCAGAATGCACCACATCGCGACGACAGAAATCAGGGTCGAAACGAGATCGGGAGAGGTCCAGCGTACGATCTGCAACAGCGTTGGATTCAACATTAGGCAGGCCGCATACAGGCTGGCTGTCAGACCTGCATAATGAGCACCCAGCCACCTGTGCACCACCACGCCCAGCAAGAAATAACATATCGCCGAGATGATCGCGCCGGAACGCCACCCTGCCCCGCATATGTGCAGCACCCGCAGCAACAAAACATAAAGAGGCTTCACGGAATAGAACGGCAGTTGCTGGTTGAACTGCCCCGCGTTAATCATCATGTTCTTTTCATAAGAACTCGCGTTCAATTCACTTTGGTCCCTTTGGTGGCTAAGAAAATCAATTCCCGCCCTCTGCAGCACAAGCGGGTCATTCGAACCAGAGGCAAGCGCTGAATAAAAAACACCATCAAAATTGCACTTTGGCATTGCTATGCAAGCTAATGAAATCGCAGTAACCACGAGAAAATAGGAAAGCGAGTACCTCGCCTCGCCTTGGACTGCCCGCTTGAGCCGATTCGATACCCGCGAGAAAATTATGTTCACGATCTGCCTCGTCACTGACTGCATGCTCGGAGTGGGGATTCAAAATAGAAATGTATGATCGCGGGCTTTTTGCGTCGGATCCTGGATCCCACTAAAGATGGGTTGCTCCCGCGCCGATTGCTGGTGCCCATTGGTTCCACTTAGAATCTTCATGTAAATCTCTTCATACTGCTTAAAGACCACATCGCTATTGAATCGCTGCAGCGCAGAGTCGAATGCAGCAGCGCCCAGTCGCTGTCGCCGAGCGGAATCGGTCGCAAGCCTTGCAAGGGCATCGGCAATCCTTCTGGGAGAACGCACATCCACAAGCTCGCCTACGCGCCCGTCTTCGAGCAACGCAGGAACCGCTCCGGAATGCTTGCCCCCCACCACCGGCAAGCCCAGTGCCATGGCTTCTGCCACGGCCATACCGAACGACTCTTCAAGAGCAGGGTGCAAAAGGACGTCTGCCTCTTGCGAGAGGCGCCGCAGGAGGCTCCGATTCGGCACCGGTCCCGCAAACTCCACGCCGGCATTCACATGGTTTTGCCGGGCCCACATCTCCGCCGGCCCATTCTGCGCATATTCGTGCCCGAAGAGAAGTAGACGCGCATCCGGCACGGAGCGACGAAGGATGCGAAGCGCCTTCAGAGCAGCCGGCCCGTTCTTCCGGCCTTTCCATCCGGTCAGGACGGCCGCCACCGTGAAAGGGCCACAGTGCGGATGCTCCTGGCGGGCGCGTCCCAGTTCAAAATCCTCGGGCGACAGTGCATTGGGCACGACTGCGATGGGCCGCTTGTACTGCAGATAGCGGCGAAGATGTTCTGCCGTATCTTGGGAAACCGCAGTGAGGTAAGGCGCGCGGCGAGCCACACGCCAGGCCATGCACAGGCGCATGAATCGATAGGGACTGGGTAAATACCACAGAACTCGGAGAGGCGCATCATGCGCGGTCACCAGAACAGGCTGCCCGCTATCCAGAGCCGCCAGCGCAAATTCATAAGTCCAGTTCGCATGGATGATGTCACAGGGGTCGGCCCTCATGAATTCAACCAGGTCACGGCGTTCCACCGCGAAGAAATCCCGCGCCCTGCCGCGAGCGCGTTGACGTCCGATGTGAATCGTCAGCCGGTCACCGAAATAACTCCGTGGTTCTGTGATTCCTGGCGCGTGTGTGAATAACACCACGCGATGTCCGCGCGCGAGCAGTTGCAACGTCCACGTGGACATGGGTGGGAACTCGTATCCCGCGGGCAAGGCTTGCCCATTGCGCACATGGTTGGCGAGCATATGCAGCGAAGCTGGCCCGGCAAATCCGATTTTCACGATCGCTCCGAAGCTGACAGGGCAATTTCCCCGACCAGCGGTTTTACAGCGGGGCAAGGATTGCCCGCTGCAATCGCGCTTGCCGGAATGTTTTGTCATCTTCCAATGGGCCAAATGTGAGAAATCGCTTCCGTGCAGCCTACGGCGCGCGATAAATGGCGGCCGAAGTTGCTGCGCTCAGGACATTGGAGCTGCTAATCAGAACGGCCTTCCACGTGCTTACTGGCACATACAGCGCGTCGTTCGCCTGAAGCTGAACCGGAGCAGCACCACCGGTTTCCATTGCCGAAAGCGGAACTTTGAACTGCACATATCCATCTCCCTGCCGGCGCACGATCACAGCCCATTTTGCCGAGGCCTGCAGCGTGATTCCTCCGGCAAGAGAAACCGCCTGAATGACGCTCAGCGAGCCGCCATTCACCATAAGATATCCTCCCGGACGAGTTACCGCGCCGAGGACATAAATGATTCCCGCTCGGTGCACCAGGACCGTATCTCCCGGTTCCACTAAAGTGTTTTGCAACGTCGACGAGTCACTGGCCTGCGTATAGACCACATGCCTGCTTGTAACTTCGCCGCTCTCGCTGGTGTGCTGAATCTCGATGTCATCGTTGGCCGAGATGGTTTCGCCCCCGGCCAATGCAATTACGTCCTCGAGGGATTCCGGAGCTAGCAACGGCAACCGTCCCGGATTGAGCACCTCACCGAGCACGGAAACGGACTTGGATGAATATTGCAGGACATTGATCGTTACCTGGGGATCCTTCAGTATCCTCTTGTCGATAAGTACCCTTGCAATCGCGGCCTGCGCCTCCGGTACCGTGTCGCCCTCAAGTTGGACGCTTCCGGCAAGAGGCACTGTCACCGATCCCTGCGCATCGATGCGCAGCTCTGTCGACATTTCTGGAACGTCGTAGACGTCCATCTGGAGAAGATATCCCGGCGACAGGCGGAGCTTTTCGAAACCCTCCGGCACAGGCATCAATCCGGCTTCATTCGAGGTTGCCGACCGTCGAGCCGCGGTACTGGAAGTTTCTGCAATGTTCGCCGTGATCGCGGAGGGAGACTGCTGACCTTTGACGTTCGCGGACGCTAACACACACAGCAGAACGACAATGAGCATAACTGAGCGAAGCATCGGCTTCGGGATGTTATTTTTAGCCTTCAACATGTTTCTCACTCTCTTTCCCGTAATAGCCGTAACCCGAATACGATGCCGAGTTCGAACTCAGGGCATTCACCACAATTCCCAGAGGTGACGCTCCGGGCGAACGCATGATCGCTAACATTCGCTGCAGAGCGCGCTTCGTGGTCTTTTTCGAGCGCACGACCGCGATAACGCCGTCGGTGCGCAATGCAAGCAGCTGAGCATCCGTCACCAAAAGAATTGGCGGGCTGTCGATGAAAATGTAGTCGAAATGCATCTTCAGTTCGTCAAGCAGATCGACGAAGCGCTTTGACCCTACTAACTCCGACGGGTTGGGCGGACTTGGCCCTGCTGGCAGCAAAAACAGCGTATCAATGCCGGGGTATGGGTGCAGAGCCTTCTCAAATGGCATGCCGCTGGTGAGGCAATTGCTCAGGCCGGCATTGTTGGCGCAGTGAAAGTAGTCCTGGGCCCGTGAGTGGCGCATATCGGCATCGATATAGAGAACCCTGTCTCCCTGAATGGCAAACGCCGCGGCCGTATTCAGGCAAGTTGTAGATTTGCCTTCGCCAGGCGAGCCGCTCATCACGAGGATGACCTTGGGCGGCTTTTCCGCCTTGCTCAGCAACAGAGCAGTTCGCAGCGATCGATATGCCTCTGCAATGTGAGAACGAGGCGCACGCAAGAGCCAGGATGTCTCTTTCGGGTCACCAAGATCCTGAGAGCGCGAAGCAAGTCCATACCGGCTCATGGCACCTTGTTTCTGATTGAAGTCCGGAATGGCTCCGAGCACGGGCAACGAACTGATCTGTTCGGCCTGTTCAAGGCTCACAATGGAATCATCGAAGTAATCCCAAAGAAAAGCGGCAATCAGCCCCAGCACAAGCCCGAGCATGCCGCCCACGCCGAGAAGGAGCCGCCCCCTCGGAGAGGATGGATGCGATGAAACACGCGCTGGGTTCACAAGGGTGACGTTGGATGCCTTGATTCCCGCGGTAACACTGGCCTCTTCCAGCTTCGTATAGAGGTCCTGATAGATCTGACGGCTTGACAATGCTTCTTCCTGGAGTAAAACCAGCTGGTCGGCCTTCGCCGAGACCGTATTCACGTCCTGTTCCTGCTTGCTCACCTGGTCCTGGATGCCTTGTTCGGCAAGAGTGGACAGCGCCAGATTGTTTTTGACCAGAGTGCGAATTCGCGCCAGTTCTTGCGTGATTTGCACATCCAGAGCCTGCTCTTCATTGCGCAGCTGCGTTATGGCGGGGTTCATATCGCCGTACTTCACGCTGGATGCAGCCATCTGCATCTTAAGTTGCGCTTGCTGCTGGCGGAGTTGCTGCAGAAGGGTCAGGTCCGAACTGCCTGGCGCTAGAGGTGAATTCGGTCCAAGGCTGCTCGCCAACGAGGTTGATCCGATTCCCATGACAACATCGGGATCCTGCGTTTCGGTCAATCGGTAGGCGGCCTCATTCGCAATGCGCGCAACCTCCGCATTCGTCAAATCGCGATTGAGCTCCAATAAGCGCTCAAGCGGAACATTATCCGACGATGGCACCGCCGCCGTTTCGCCCGGCTTTTCGCTGACGGGAGATAACGTCATCCCTGTCAGGCCCGATTCCCGCTGAAACTGATCGACCTTCGCCTGGCTCGCTGCTACTCGATCCTTCAGGTCTGCCAGCTGATTAGTTAACCACGAGGAAGCCCTCGACGACGCCTGATACCGCGTCTCCGTGTATTCATTTATGTACGCTTCAACCACTGCATTGGCAATGGCAGTGCTTCGTGCCGCGTCGGTGTCTGTGTAAGTAATGTCAATCAGACGAGTGCCTTTGACCAGCGACACGCGCAATCTCGACCGAAACATCTGCAGAATGCGATCACGCCGGAATGGCGCCTTATCCAGCGGCAATCCGTGCTCCTGCGCCAAACCTGCATTCTTTTTATCGTCACTCGGAGGCACCGCATAGGGAGGAATCTGCTCGAGCCCCAGCCGTTCAATCACGCTCAGCGCGGTGTTATCACTCTGAATCACTGACTCCTCAGTCAGCAACTGCATGTTAATCTCATTGTCCCCGGTGATACCGGATTCGATTCCCGAAAGGTCGGCCATCCCCAGCTCGTTACTATTCTCTTTGTTGATCTCGATGGTCGCGGTTGAGCTGTACTGCCTCTGCGAAAAGAAGAGAACCACCGCAGCCAGGAGGATCCCCACAGCAAGAGCGGCGATAATAATGCCCTTTCGCCGTCCGAAAATGAGCACCAGATCCCGAAGCTCCAGATCGGAGTTGTGCGGCATGGAGGCCGCGAACGTGCCCGGGGGGGGAAAGCCCAATTGTGATGGTGAAGACGCGTTAGACGACATGAGACTTAGTTCCCTTTCGATCAACTGGCTCGCCGGAGTGACTTAGGTTCGTTATTCTCTGCGGGCCTGCACTGAAAATCTCTGGATGAATCGTATTGAGGTGATGAACTTAGATTGTTCGGGAGAAGTACTGGCATGGAATGCATTCCGATGCGCGCTTTCTCACGGGAAGCTTTCGATATCCTGCACACAAACGCTCATCATTTCTCAGGGCATGCTCATCTCGCGCATTCATGCACCGATGCTGAACCGGCGAATGCCGAGAAACTGCAAGCTAATCCCCCAGATAAAGCTGGGTATGCAGATCGAATAGCGCCTCCACAAGCGGCGTGGTTCCAAAACAAGACGGTGCAGCCACTGCAACCCCATGTTCTTGAGCCACTGGGGCGCTTCCTTCACGGTTCCTGAGTGAATGTCGAATGCGGCGCCAACTCCGACCATGAGCTTGGCGTCAAGCCTGCCGCAGAACTGTGCCATAAACTTCTCCTGCTTCGGAGAACCCAATCCCACCCAAAGGATGTCGGGCTGCGTCTCCTCCACCATCTGTTCAAGCCCCTGCTCTTCGGCGCGTGTCAACGGCCGGAAGGGCGGCGTATAGGTACCCACAATCTCAAGCCCCGGAAAACGCTCTGTAAGTTTTGCGGACAGGCTTTGTGCTACGCCCGGTTTCCCGCCAAAAAAGAAGTGCCGGTACTTCCGCTGTGCTGATACCTTGCACATTTCGATCAGAAAGTCCGGACCGTAGACGCGACGAAGCCGGCGATGCCCGAGCATTCTTCCGATCCAGACAAGAGGCACGCCATCCGGAGTTGTCAGGAATGAATGATTCAGAGTGGACCGCAATGCAGCGTCGGATTGCGCCTCAATCACCGTATGAACGTCCGTGACGCATATATAACTCTTATTGCCCGAGCGAATCAGTGCATCGCTCAGTTCCACGGCGTCGTTCATGTTGATCGTGCTGATTCCCACGCCGAGGATATTCATGCGTGACGCTTGCCCGAATGCAGCTTCCATCGGAGATTCAGTTATCGTAGCGGTAGCCATGTGCGATCTTTCCTCCTCTCAATCGTCGGCTAACAAGTCCGTCTGGAGCACGCTCGGCTCATGCCCGGCGCGCTTTCCCTGGAATTAGATTCCGTGCATCGCAAAGATCATGGTGTGCAACAAAATTGCGAAATCCATGAAGAAGCTGCGATGCCGAATGTAATACAGGTCGTATTGAATGTTCTCGTGAATCTGAAATGCGCGATCGGCGCTCAGTTGCCACAAGCCGGTGATTCCTGGTTTCACGCGCAGTCTCTGCGTGTGCGCGGTGCTGTATTGCTGGACGATGAAAGGCATCTCCGGACGGGGCCCTACCAGCGACATGTCGCCCCTTATGACATTGATTAGCTGCGCCAATTCGTCCAGGCTGGTGCGGCGCAGGAATCGCCCCACCCGTGTGATCCGGGGATCATTCGACTCGGTGGGCGAGAACTGATATGCGGGTGCGGTCACGCGCATGGTGCGAAATTTAAAGAGCGTGAATAACTTGCCATTTTTCCCCACGCGCTGCTGCTTGAACAACATCGGTCCCGGCGAATCCAGTCGGATCATGATCGCCAATATCAGGCACAGCGGAAATAACAGGATGAGCAGCGCGATCGCAGCCACGAGGTCGAAGGCCCTTTTCACCGCCTCGTATTGCCACTGATGCACCGGTTGCCCAAACACGCTCAGCAGGATGCCATCGATGTCGGCGTATTCCGTCCAGTAATCTGAAGCGATAGCCTGGCCTGGAATATATGCAAGGCGCACGCCCGATGATCGTGCCGCCTGTACCGCACTGGAAAACTTCTCACGCCCCAGACTGGGAATTGCGATGACCAGCATCCCGCACTGATAGCGGCGCAGTAGGTCCTTGGTCACTGGGCCGGAAATGACTTGAACCGATTGGCCGCGCCGGTACGCATACTCAAACACGTCCTGCCCCTTGAGTTCAGGATCGTCGTCGATAAGCGCCACAGGCGTTAGGCCCAATTTCGGTGCGCGCAGGATAGCAGATACCACGCGCCGGCCGCTTGTGCCTGCGCCATAAACAAGCACTCGTTGAACGCCGACGTTGCGGGCCCGCAACGCATGCGACACATTGAACAGAAACTGCTTCTCAATGGCCTGAAGTAGCGGCACAATCAACATCGTGATCAGAAACACCCACCGCAGGGACGCATAGTTGCTGAAGAAGGTTATAGGAAGAATCAGTACGAACGCCTGGAATGATACGCGTAGGGATCTTTCCGTTTCCTTGATTCTCAGAAGGCTGTTACTTGATCGATACGCTCCATCCCTGTCGAGTAACAGAACATAAAAAGCGGCGATCGCAGCCGAGATATAGAACTGCGCGGCAAAAGTGTAATGAACGCTCTTTCCAAACCCTAATATGTGATAGGCCACATAACCGCAATTCATTGCGAACAGCACCGTGAGCCAGTCTGCAACGATCTCCATGGCCGTAAGAAACCGCTCAAAACGGCTTCCGAACGAAATCTCGCCTTCAGCTTGCGTGCGATTGGCCTGGTTTTCAATATGTTTGATAAGAAGTTGCGATTCGTCAATCCCGACGGTGCTCATAATGCTCTGGCCCTCTCCAGATAATGTGGAATGAATCCGCGAAACCGGCAACAAGCTCCAAGGCTAGGTGGCTGAAGGTACCAGCACATTAAGCCAGAACGAGGAGTATTCATCGATCGCCTCGCGGCTCCCGAGGTGCGAAAGGCCGTTCCCATTGATGAGTTTCGAAAGTTCCGGCTGTACGATTACCGTGAGTGCAATCGCTGCCGTGACAATTGCCGGATTCAGGTTGCGCACCGTTCCGGTCTCAATGTTCTTTGATAGGTAGGCCGAAATTGCCGCAAATAGTGGCGTCAGGTTCTCCCGGCATAGATCTTCCGCCTTACCCCGAAGCTCAAGAAGTGCAACTGCCATAAGGCGAATCATCTCTGGCGAGTAAGTGGCTATATCGACTAATACGCTAATCAATTGGGGCAGCATGATTTCCGGGTTGTCGCGCTTTGCCGATCGATCCAACGATTCCAGCCGGGTGCGGATGGAGTCGAAGCATGCGTCAAGGGCCGACCAGAAGATGTCATCCTTGTGCTCGAAGTAACGAAAGATTGTCACTTCGCTTACTTCCGCCAAACGCGCAATTTCACGCGTGCTGGTACCGTGGAACCCCTGACGCGAAAACAACGCGGTAGCGGCCTGAATAATTCGTCCGCGAACATCGGATGCTCTATGTGTCAACATGCAACTCTGGTCCTTTCGAGCCACTTTTTCAACTCATTTTCCTGGAATCAAAGACTTTGGCATTATTTACGCAATGACAGTCACAGGGCCCTGCGTTAGGGCTTTAGCGCTCAACATCGATCTGAGGAGTAGTGTGTGTTTCCGGGACAATCTATTGCGGGCTACGACGAGATCGGCTCAAGTTCGTCGGCAGTGACCTCGAGTGCCGCGCTCTGGTTGATAAGTTCTAGCGTAAGTACAAAACGGAGGCTGCTCTTCTTGCGAATCAATGTTCCTTCCAACCCCTGCATTGGCCCCTTGCAGATACGAACTCTTTCTCCTATTGCGGGTTCCTTGAAGGTTTCAATCTTGTCGCCCAGCGGGCGCGAACGCAGAAACTCGACCTCAGAACTGGGAAGCGCGATTGGCCCTTTATGGTTGCCTACAATCCTGCGCACTCCGGGGGAGCGCAATACTGAGGACTGCTCGGACTTATGAATGCGTGCGAACACATAAGTCGGAAAGAGAGCCTCTACGACCGTAACGCTCTGCCTGTTCCTCCAGCGGCGAACGCTTTCGCAGGTTGGCAGAAATGATTCAATCCGGTTTGCATCAAGATATCGTGCAACTGATTGTTCGTTACGTGGCAGGGTGCTAATCGCATACCAACTGCGTTCCGGTGAGTACGTTTCGCATCCCGGCGACGCGATTTCATCGCAAGTGTTAACTTCTCGTGATGTATGAAAGCAGGCAGTCGCCATAGTGATTCCTGAACACTGGCGCAACCGTGTCGCCGTCGGCCAGTAGATATGTTCGTGCGGGCTTGCAGTGCGGGAAGGGCTTTGCGACTTGGCGCGTTCTCAGCCTAAGTGCTTTTACGAGACCCCTATTCCCATTTTTGCTTAAGGCTTCGCCATGTGCAACTTAGCACCCGTACCGGATGCAGTGTTGCAAATCGATCCAATGCTGTCCTTATCCTCTGTCCAGGTGGTATGAATGTCAACGCTACTAAAGTAACCCCTGACTTCAGATACGCAGTGCAGGACGCGAGGAGACTTTACGCAAAAGCGCGACAGCAGTTGACAATTTACGCGCCACTGCGCTGTCTCGGCGCCTAAGTACGGTCCTGCGCGCCACATTGCACCGATATAGTCGGCGATCCTTGTATGTGCGCACTCACTAAGACGCGGCGCGTTTTGGCGTCATTCGTCATTACTAAAGTCTGGCACGAAGCATCAAAACTTCTTCCGTGTGTTTCAGTGTCTCCTTATAATCCAACCCAGGTCTGATGAAAGTGTTTCTCCAGGAGGCGGTTGGTGGCCCAGGCAACTACACTTAGATTTAGCCCGCAATCCAGGCTCGACTCCTGGAAGTCGGTGGCGGGTTATCTCGGATGCAGCGCCCGCACTGCGCAGAGATGGTTCTCCGAATACAGTTTGCCCGTGCGCCGCGTCGGCAGCGGATCCGGAAGAGTCTTCGCTTACGTCGATGAAGTGGATGCCTGGCTGCGCAGTCGCGGCCATTCTCTGGTGGCGGCTCGCCCCGCTTCGGGCGCGTCGGCAGTGCTTGAGATGCCCCCTATTGGCGCGGAGCTGACCGCGATCCAAGCCTCTGGCGCTCGTCTCCCCTTCGCAGCCGCAAGGTTCGATCGTTCCTGCGAACTTCTGACTATTGCGGAGAAAATGTGGAATACACTTTCCGCTTTGGACCTCGGTGCTATAACTCAACTTTACCGCGAGGCAATTGATAATAACCCCGAGGACGCCGGCGCCTTTGCTGGCATAACCATCGCACTTATAGCTGGCGGATTATTCGACAGCGTCACAGCCTCTTCGAGCAGCGCCGCGGCTAGATTCGCACTTCGGCAGGCCACGGAACTCGATTCCGCGCGCGCCGAGGTTCGAACCGCAAATGCGTGGGTCCGGTTGGTTCTTGATCGCGATTGGAATGGGGCGCGTTGCGATTTTGATACCGTATTGGGTCAGCGTCGGAACTTCGCACCGGCCGTCGTAGGCCGGACGTTGCTGCACGTCGCGGACGGGAAACTCAACGATGCAGCTGCCTTGCTGCATGATTTTACGGCGCAGTATCCATTGAGCGCGCCTGCCATGATCATTCGATGCTGGGTTGAGTATTTGGCTGGCGACGTAGCTGCGGCCCGCTATCTGATCGCCCAGGTCCGGCGCGCTGGCATTTCAGGATCTCTGCTCGTTGCTTTGGACGCGCTTGCCATCATCGACCCGAATGATCCCGAGAAGAGTATTCAACCGCTTCAGGCCCTGGTAGCTCGTTGGTCTGTCCATTATCCAAAACACAGCTTGCCACAAGGCGCACTTGGCTACTGCTATGCGATCACCGGGCGCGAACAGGACGCCCTTCACATTCTTGACAATTTGACGGGCTTTGCGGCAGGTCGCGACACAGAGGTTGATTATTCCCGCGCCCTCATTGCGCTGGGCCTCAACGATTTCACCGCTGCAATGCATTGGCTGAGAGAGTCCGATTACGGCGGGTCGCTCTGGAGTTTTGGATTTGCAGTTGACCCCATATTGGCGCCGCTGCGCGTCACTCCGGAATATCAATCGATGGCGAAGGGGTTTGGGCACCTGGTATCCGAAGCGACGAATTTGCAACTTGCCTGCGTTGGCTAGCAGTATTCCTTCGGCAAGTACGAGTGCGATAGGGCGCGGAGCGAAGGGTAAGCCAAAGTTATCGAAGTAAGTGACAGAAGTGACATGAAGAATAAGTTGTACATGGAAGGCTGTAACCGGGTGGAGAAACAGATGTTTGATAAGCAGAAACTGTTTTTGCGGCCGTAGGAGTGACTTTGACTTACTGGGAGTTTTCTAGAATGCGCTTAAGATTGCTAGCGGTCGTATTGATATTTTCGTGCTGCATGCCGGTTATCGCTCAGGTGAAACCCGAGGCGGCCTCGGGCGGCAATTCAAAGGTGAGCTTTGGCGCCGGCGTCGATTATTGGAAGGGCGACTGGGGGAACATTCAGAGATACGGCCCGTCCGCGTGGGCTGTTGATGAGCTATGGCACGGATTGGGAGTCACTGCGGAAGGCTATTCGATGATGGCCGGTGGCGCGAATCCCGCACCCGCGTATAAGTTCTTTGTCGGTCAGGGCGGCGTAATCTACGTCTATCATTGGCATCGCTTGGCCCCTTATGCGAAGGGCGAGTTGGGATTTGGCGGCTTAAGCTGGCCGCACAAGCCAACGTCCAGCGAACGCTCTTATGCGCCTTCAGCAAGTAATCAGCTTCGGCATCGGGTATTCGCCTCGGGAGAAACACCGCGACACTCGTTGAGTTC
>CAVQMV010000025.1:0-198303 GCA_963713675.1 uncultured Acidobacteriota bacterium | reverse complement strand
GGGCAAATATATACTTGACGAATCAACCCGGTAGGTTGATGCTTGGAGTAGCAAGTGCTTGCTCTACAGATCGAATCTAGGGTCCGCGGATTATTGCGGATGCTCCATCCGCCCCATCGGTGGGGAAAGGGAATTACCGCCGTGATAGTCGCCTACGTTGACGGCAGCGGAACCCATGCCGGTTCCGAGATTGTCACCCTCTGCGGATTCATCGCAGAGGAGAGCGATTGGATCGACCTAGACAAAAAGTGGCGAGCCATTTTAGATGACCCCAGATGGCCGAGCCGTCTCTCTGAATTTCACATGGTTGATTGCGTGCACGGGGATAAGGAATTCCTCGACGGCGGCTGGTCATTTGCACAGAGGCTTAGTTTGTATGGCGATTTTTGTGTGCTGCTGAGAAATTCCAACGTGACGCCTATTGGAGCATCCGTAGTGTCTGAGGCTTTCCAGCAGATACCGGCAAGCGATCTCGCGTTGCTGCAAGAGGAGCAGAATCGCCTAGGAACTCCGCTGGACGTTTGTTTTCAAATGTTGATTCAGCAGACAGTGAGACGCGTGCACGACAGGGGCGGAAGTGTGGCGATCCTTTTTGATAACGAAGATCGAGCTACGGAGGCCGCGTTCTCGGAGTTCTGCAATCAGTACCACCACTCTTTTCCGCTAGGGGATGTTTTCTATGGCTTCGGATTTGCCGACAGCAAGCTATTTGCTCCGCTACAGGCTGCGGACCTTTTGGCGTTTGGAACGCTCCATCTAGCCCAGCACATGGGACCGAATCCACCCAGGATCGAGCCCTATTTTCCCGTGATTCCGGCATTTTGGAATATGCTCCTGCAGTTAGCTTCGTCCCCTAATACCTCGCCGTATGGTCAAATTGTCGGACTAGAGGATTTGAAAGCTCTCGTGGAGAAGGTCAAAAGAGGAGATATGCTCCCAAAGAAACAGGAGTTGCCAGCATGAAAACGAGCCGTGAATATCAGGAATTCAACGCCGCTATGGATACGATTCTCAAAGCCGATCCCGCCAAAGTAAAGGCTGAGATGGAAGAGGACAGACGGCAAAGGGAGGAAGAGCGAAAGGCTAAGAAACCGCCTTCCGCACAGGGCCGCGCTTCAACCGGGAAGGATTAGTTAATCGTTTGTCCCACCTTGCCGGTGACCTCGGCATAGGTAAGGCGCTTGCCAGCCACTTGGGATAGGACAGCAGAGAAACGATCTGAATCATTCATCGGGTTCTTTTTGGTCGCACGGTTGTTGTAGCGGAACGCTTGCTCATCGAGGTAACGGAAGAGATGAAACGGCTCGACACTCACGTAGGTTCCACTGATGCCGCGCTTGAGCAGCGACCAGAAATTCTCCATGCCGTTCGTGTGGATGCGGCCATCGACGTAGCGGACAGCATGATCGATGATCTGATGAAGGTACTCGCGGTCCAACCCTTTGTATCCGCCCATCTCGTCGGTGAAGAGAGCCGCGCCAGCTTCGACATGCTCACGAACGATAGGCTGCAAGGTGTGCTTTTGCCGGTCAGGAATGATTGCAGTGCGAACCTGACCGCCGCGCTCCAAAACTCCCATCACGATGGTCTTATCACGCATACTCTGTCCCATTCCGGTGATGCGGCGTTCGTGAACGTTCTTATGCATGTTGCGGGCTTTCCCGCCGATAAAAGTCTCATCGGCTTCGACTTCGCCGCCGTTGCCGCCGATCTTCATCATGGAGCCGTTCGCCATCGCTTTGCGGATGCGGTGCAGCATGAACCATGCGGTTTTCTGGGTGACGCCCAACGAACGGGCAATCTCGCAGGAGCTAACTCCGTTCTTCGCAGTGGCGATGAGCCACACGGCAGGGAGCCACTTTTCGAGGCCAAGGGGCGAATCCTCAAAGATGGTTCCGACCTTCGCGGTGAACTGGCGCTTCGCGTGGGCGGTCTTGCATTGCCACTTCTTTTGGTTCTCCAGATAGGCAGCATCCTTGCGGCCACAGGTAGGGCATTCAACGCCGTTGGGCCAGCGATGCGCAGCCATGTAAGCCAAGCAATTGTCAGGATTTGCGAAGTGAATGATTGCTTCTTGGAGAGTCTTTGGGGCTTTCATGACTCAAGAATAGGACAATTGGTATGATTTGTCAAGTATATAATTGCCCTTCTTTATAACTTCCGAGTTGGCGACCACACGTTCCGAATGCCAACGCTCCTGAGGCGCAGTATGGGCAATAGGAGCACGGCTAGAGGTAAACCATTGTCTGTGCTGAGGGTCACAGAGGCCACGATCCGATGGGCGCAATGCTCAGTCATGCGAAAAGTCCATCGAATCTCAACACTTGTGGTGTGCCTCCTTGTTTCCGCCGTCAACACAGTGATGATCGCAGCCTCAGCCTACGCTCAGCCCGGATCGTCCCAGCCAAAGACCGCACCAGCGAGGACCTTCGCCTACGATGTCGTGTCAATTAAGCCGCATCAATTCGGAGACAGAAAATTGTCATTCGGACCGACAGAGCAAGGCTACGCGGCGAAGAACATCATGGTCTCCTTCTTGGTTCAGTACGCCTACGACCTGAAGCCCGACCAGATCTCTGCATTGCCCGGTTGGACGTCGGTTGACCGCTTTGACCTTGAAGCGAAGATGGACGAGCAAACCGCCGCCGAGCTGAAGGAACTTCCTCCAGACGAGCGAATGCGCCTACGCGAGCAAATGATGCAAACTGTTCTGGCCGACCGATTCAAATTGCAGGTGCACCGCGGGACGAAAGATGAGCCCGTTTATGCTCTCGTGGTTGCCAAGGGGGGATGCAAGCTGAAGCAGTCCCCGTCAGATGAGTCGTCAAAAATGATGACAGCCAGCGGACGCATCGTCATGCAGGCAATGCCGATCAGCGCACTCATTGACAATTTGCCCAGCTCTGCGGGCCGGATCGTCATCGATAAGACGGGCCTAAACGGCTCCTATGATTTCACTCTGCAGTGGGCGCCTGAAGGTTCCGATCCCTCTGATCCACGCCCCTCGCTCTTCACGGCGCTTGAAGAGCAGCTCGGCCTCAAGCTCGTCTCCTCTGCGGCTCCGGTCGACATTCTGGTCATCGACCATATCGAGCGGCCATCGGCGAATTAGTCGAGAACAGGAAAGCGATTGTGGGCGAGTAACCGCCTAACCGGAAATAACTACTTGATCAACAATTTGGCATGCTACTTCGACTGGGCTGCAAAGTCTACGACTTTCTGGTTTTGGCCAGCTCGGGTCCCAGAAAATCGTCGATGTTCCAGCCGGCCATCAAATCTTCGTCTGGCGAAGTCTTCTCGCCTTTGAGTTGCGCGTGCGCCCCGGCTGCGTTTTCGGTTGCCAGATAGTTCGCCGTCAATCCGTCGCGCAACAAGTTCGAAGGCCTGCTCGGGCGTATCAGCATATTGGAAGAGATCGAGATCCTTGGGCGAGATCGCGCCTGTGTCCACCAGCACTTCGAGATTGAACACCTTCTTCCAGTATTCCGATCCATAAATAAGGACAGTGATTTTCTTCGTCACCTTCTGGGTCTGGGCCAGGGTGAGAATCTCGAACATCTCATCGAGCGTGCCGAACCCGCCCGGAAAGACCACCAGCGCCTTGGCCAGATAGGCAAACCACAGCTTGCGCATGAAAAAGTAGTGGAACTCGAAGTTGAGCGAGGGCGTGATGTAGGGATTCGGCCGCTGCTCGAAAGGCAGCAGGATGTTCATGCCGATGGTTTTGCCGCCCGCCTCCCAGGCGCCGCGGTTGGCCGCTTCCATGATGCCGGGACCACCGCCGGAGGTGACAACGAAACGATGCTTGCGCGAGGGGATGGTCTTGGCCCATTGCGTGAGCAGTTGCGCCAGGCGGCGAGCGTCTTCGTAGTAGCGCGCCATTTCCACCGCGGCTACCGCGCGCTTCATTTGCAGTTCCGATGCATTGCCCGTCGCAATCTCCACGGCCTTGGCGGGTTGCTCGTGGCTGGGAGCGGGTTGCACGGACCCGGTGTTTTCAAGA
Source organism: uncultured Acidobacteriota bacterium (assembly GCA_963713675.1). GTDB lineage: Bacteria > Acidobacteriota > Terriglobia > Terriglobales > Acidobacteriaceae > Telmatobacter. Next base: position 194,300 of record CAVQMV010000025.1, on the reverse strand, counting down.
AGCTCCAGGGCATGATCGGCCTCTTCACGCCCGTGAAAGCGCGCCGAGCCGAAGAAAACTACCGTGTCCTGAATCTGCTCGCGGCGGAAGCGCCCCAGCGGCTCCAGATACTCCGAGATAATCCGTATGGGCCGCCCTTCGGCGCTGTTGAGAAATGCGGAGTTCTCATACGCGAGCGGCGCTGCATCCAGCGGAGGCGGCCCTCCGTTGCCGGGAATCACGGCGCTGGGCGGCGGCTGCAGAAGCTGCGGCCTGAGGAGTTCCGATCGGGCTCTTCAGGTTCACGGTTTTCTGATCCTTGTTGTTTGATCCTTGTTCCCTGTTTTCCATTGTTCAACCATCCCGGTGCCGAATGGCATCTTGAAACGCAAACCACAGATTCAGCAGACCCAGTCCCGAGACAAGACCGCGCACTGCGCCGGCGGTCGCAATGTTCCCGAGCCAGGGGAACTGCAGAAAGATCGGATTCTGATCCCAGAAAGTATGCGACCACGGCGCGTAGCAAATCGCCAGACCGATATACATTCGCAGCATGACGCGCAGAAACAACTCCACGCGCACCAGCCAGCGAGGAACATGATGATGCGAGTGCGTTTCCGTTTGGGGCTCCGAGCCTCGAACAGATTCTGACGGCGGCCCAGTCAACGGAGCCGTGAGCATAGGCGATGACGATTCCGGCTGCTGTTGGGGCATTCGTTTGCTTCTGTCCGCTGTCGCCGATGTCCTTGCATCGCAAAGCCTTACTGGCCATCGCGCGCTTCAGGCCGCAGTCCAAAAAGCCCGGCCCGTCATTGGGACACCGTATTGCCACGGTAACACAGCGAGGGCAGAAAAACAGGGATCCGGCTGCGGCTCGGGGAGCACCTTACCCCACCACGGGCAGGCCCGCAAGCGCCATGGCGATTTCCTCTTCGGGATATTCGAAGTTTTCCAGTTTGCCGGCGGTGTAATCGATATAGGCCTGCATGTCGAAGTGGCCGTGGCCGCTGAGGTTGAAGAGGATGACGCGCGGCTTGCCTTCGGCTTTCGCTTCGAGAGCCTGGCGAATGGCTTCGGCCACGGCGTGATTGGCTTCGGGTGCGGGCACAATTCCCTCCGCGCGCGCAAATTGAATGCCGGCAGCGAAGGCATCGAGTTGCTGCACGGTGGTGGCTTCGGCCAATCCGAGATTAATGACGTGCGAAACCAGCGGCGCCATGCCGTGATAGCGCAAACCGCCCGCGTGAATTCCTGGCGGAATGAAGGTGCTGCCCAGCGTATGCATCTTCACCAGCGGCGTCAGATGGCCAGTGTCGCCGAAGTCGTAGGTGAAGCGGCCCTTGGTAAGGCTGGGGCAGGCCGCAGGCTCAACGGCCACGATACGCGCGTGGCATTTTCCTTTGAGCTTGCGGCCCAGGAACGGCATCGCCAGCCCGGCGAAGTTTGAACCGCCGCCGGTGCAGCCGATGATGACGTCGGGATCGTCACCGGCAAGGGCCATCTGTTCGATGGCCTCCTGGCCGATGACGGTCTGATGGAGCAGTACGTGATTCAACACGCTGCCCAAAGCGTACTTGGTGCCTGGATCCTTGGCCGCCACTTCAACCGCCTCGGAGATGGCGATGCCAAGCGAGCCGGGAGAGTTTGGATGCTCGGCGAGAATGGCGCGGCCCGAATCGGTGGTGTTGCTGGGGCTGGCGATGACCGAGGCTCCAAAGGCCTCGATCAAAGCGCGGCGATAGGGCTTCTGATCGTAGCTGACGCGCACCATGAAGACTTTGCAGTCGAGGCCGAGGAATGCGCAGGCCATGGACAGCGCGGAGCCCCACTGGCCGGCGCCGGTTTCGGTGGAAAGGTGCTTCACGCCTTCCTGCTTGTTGTACCAGGCCTGTGGGACGGCGGTATTCAGCTTATGCGAGCCGGCGGGGGAGACGCCTTCGTACTTGTAGTAAATGCGCGCTGGCGTATCGAGTGCCTTTTCCAGGCGTCGTGCGCGCATCAGCGGCGATGGACGCCACTGCGCGTAAATCTGCCGCACTTCGCCGGGAATTTCGATCTCGTGCTCGTTGCTGACCTCCTGCATGATCAGCGCCATGGGAAACAGCGGCGCCAGATCGTCAGGACCGAGCGGCTGGAGCGTGCCAGGGTTGAGCGGCGGCGCCATAGGCGCGGGCAGATCCGGAAGAATGTTGTACCAGGTTTGCGGAATTCGGCTCTGCGGCAGGTTGTACGCAATGGTTTCCATGCGCAACATTCTACAGAAAGGTCTGCGGGCACAATTGTGCGCCGCGCCACTCAACTGTCAGCGCTGGCCGGCTTCCCCGGCGGCCACGCGGCGATTGAATTCGGCCGACTGGTTGCGAGGCACGCTGAGCGACTGCCAGCGGTCGCAGGCAAAATGCTTGGCGAGCAGCACAATCTGGCCCACGTGATACGGGTAATGCGCCAATTGGCGGTTGATGGCCTGCATCACGGAATGCGCCTCGCCGCGGATGGTCGCGGTGCGGGTGAGGTCAGCATCGCTGAGAGCCTCGATGCCGGCAAAGAGCCGGTTCCATCCGTCCTCCCACTCGGCGAGCAGTTCTGCGCGGGTCGTGGACGGATCGACAAACTCGCTGTCGCGATTGCGATTGGGCTTTTCGCCGTCGGTGGTGAGGAAGTCGGTCCAGCGCGAGCGGATGTTGCCCACCATGTGCTTCACGATGATGGCGATGGAATTGGCCTCAGGATCGAGAGTCGCAAAGAGTTGCTCGTCGCTGACCTGATCCATTGCACGCTCGGCCAGTCGCTTGTAGTAGCGGAAAAGCGCGAGCGCATCTTCAATGTAGGAAGTTGTGAACTGTAGCGCCATGGGGAAGTCCTGCTCAAATTATATTTGTCGGATCGGGGTATGGCCGCGAATCGGATTGAAGCCCGGCTCACGGCTCGTCTTTGTAGATATGCACCTCGATCTTGCCGCCCTCCGCAAGACGAGCGCGGAACATGCCGGGCGTGTTGAAGCTCCATGCCATCTGCCCGTCGGGAGCGACCGCAATCACGCCGCCATCACCATGGATAGGAGCGAGTTTCTTTTGAATGACCTCGTCGGCGGCCTGCTGCAATGAGTAGCCCTTGTATTGCACCAGCGCGCAAACATCACGCGCCACGGTGAAGCGAATGAAGTACTCGCCAACGCCGGTGCCGGAGACGGCGCAGGATTGATTCGAGGCGTACGTGCCGGCGCCAATGATTGGCGAATCGCCTACGCGGCCCGGCATCTTGCCCTGCAAGCCGCCGGTTGATGTGCCGGCAGCAACGTTGCCCTCGCGATCAACCGCGACCACACCCACCGTTCCGTAACGGCGCGTGTTTGCCGCCTCCTGCCATTGCGCGACCGGCTTGACGTCGCCCTCCGGAGGAACTCCGGCGGGACGCGGCGGAATGGGCCGGCCTTCCTTTTGCAATTGCTTGATCAGCGACTGCCAGCGGCTCTCGGTAAAAAAGTAACTGGGCTCAACCTGTTCCATTCCCGCTTGCTTTGAGTAGGCATCGGCGCCCGGGCCTACCAGGAGAACGTACGGTGTCTTCTCCATCACCGCGCGGGCGAGAGTGATGGGATAGCGGGTATGCGTCACGTCGGCAACCGCGCCCGCGTGCATGGTTGCGCCGTCCATGATGGCCGCATCCAGCTCCGTCTTGCCTTCCGCTGTGAAGACGGCCCCGCGCGCAGCATTGAAGAGCGGATCGTCCTCAAGAACACGAATCGCCGCCTCGACGGCATCGAGCGAAGAGCCTCCGTGATCGAGAACCGCGGCTCCGGCTTCGATCACCTTGGCGAGCGCGGCGCGATAGGCTTCGTCTCCGTCCGGTCCCAGCTTGGAGCGTTCGATGTCGCCGGCGCCGCCGTGAATCACGATCGCCCAGTGGCCGGATGACTTCGATTGTCCCGCTGCGCCCGTCACTGCCGCCCACGCAAACGCCGCGCCGATAAGAACTGCCGTCGCTTTCCGCACACGCGTGACCTCCACATTCTTTTTCATAGTAGCGCCGATTCCCGGCCTTCTGCCGGCTTCGGGTAGTATCGCAATTAATGATGACCCGAGCGTTCATGCTTCCTGCTCTCGTGCTACTGGCAATCTTCGCCGGCGCTGCTGCCGCGAAGCCGCAGGCCATCCCGGTGAAGGTTGTTGTGGTGACCATGTTCGAAGCGGGTGAGGACACTGGCGACAAGCCCGGCGAGTTGCAGTACTGGGTGGAGCGCGACCATTTGGACCGCGTGTTTCCGCTGGCGGACGGCTACCATCCGGTGCGCATGAACGATGCCGGAGAGATGGCGGTACTTACCGGGCCGGGAACGGCGCACGCGGCGGCGACCATCATGGCGGTAGGGCTGGACCCACGCTTCGACTTCAGCCACGCGTATTGGATCGTGGCCGGGATTGCGGGCGGATGCCCGGAGCGCATCTCGCTGGGTTCGGCGGCATGGGCGCGATGGGTGGTGGACGGCGATCTGGGCTACGAGATCGATGCGCGCGAGATTCCCAAAGACTGGACAACGGGCATGGTGCCCCTGCGCAAGACGAGACCCTTTGAGCAGCCGGCCATGCCTGAAGCGGGCGAGGCGTACGAGTTGAATGATGGCCTGGCGGAGTGGGCCTACCAGCTAACGCGCAATGTGAAGCTGGACGACTCAGAGGAGTTGCGCGAAAGGCGAAGCCACTTCGATGGCGCTGTAGCGGGGCGGGCGCCGTTTGTCATGATGGGCGACGAGATTTCATCTTCGACCTTTTGGCACGGCAGGCTGATGGACGCGTGGGCCGCGCAGTGGGTGCCTTATTTTACCGGTGGCAAAGGCGTGTTTGTTACCACCGCGATGGAGGACACTGGGACGCTGCAGTCGCTCACGTTCCTGGCCAACGCGGGACGCGTGGACCTGAAGCGCGTGCTGGTGCTACGCACTGTGAGCAACTACGACCGCCAGCCGCGCGAGCTGAGCGCGACTGAAAGCCTGGGCGATCAGCATGGGCGTGCATACGCGGCCTATCTGCCGTCGTTGGAGGCGGCTTATCGCGTGGGGCACACCGTGGTGAGCGAGCTGCTTGCGCATTGGACGCAATATGAGCGTGCAACTCCAGACGCCGGAAAGTGACATCGCTCTTGGCAGCGGCGACTCCGGCAGTGGACAATGTTTTGGTTCCTCAATTCCAACCTGAGACCGCGCGGCAAGCCGAGTGGGCGGGGCCGGCGCAAATGTAAGGAAGGTTCGATGCACTCGATTTGGTTCGGCGAGTTTATGGGCACGCTGGTTCTGGTGCTGCTAGGCAACGGCGTGAACGCCGGCGTCACGCTGCGCAAATCCTATGCGGCGGATTCCGGCTGGATGGTGATCGCCACCGGATGGGCACTGGCTGTGCTCTGCGGCGTGGTCGTGGCGCAGGCGTTCGGCAGTCCCGGCGCGCACTTGAATCCGGCCATCTCGCTGGCCGCGGCGGTGGTGAGCGGAAATTATTCCTCTCTGCTCACGTATTGGTCGGCGCAGTTGCTGGGCGCGATGGGCGGCGCGGCGCTCATGACGCTGCACTACGCGCCGCATTGGAAGCTGACGCCCGACCCCGCGGCCAAGCTCGGCGTCTTCTGCACCAACGCCGCGGTGCGCAGCCCTCTGGCAAATCTCTTCAGCGAAATGTTAGGAACGGCGGTGCTGGTCCTCGTGGCCAACGCCATCTTCTCGCACGGCGTGGCCATGAATGGGCCGGCCGCTGGACTTGGACCTTGGCTCGTGGGCAGTTTGGTGTGGGGCATCGGACTCTCGCTCGGCGGAACGACAGGGTACGCGATCAATCCGGCGCGCGATCTGGGACCGCGCATCGTTCACGCGCTGCTGCCGATTCCCGGCAAGGGCGGATCGAACTGGCGCTACGCGCCCATTCCGATCGTCGGCGATCTTGCGGGAGGAGCGCTCGCGGGGTTGCTGGTGCACTATGCGCATTTCTAAATTTGGTGCAGATAGTTTCGTCCGGATTTTCCACAGAGGACGCTCCATCGGCTTCGGAATCTTGTTTCGCTAGACCGCAGAGCGGCTACTCGAGACAGGACGCGATGACGGCGAGCGCAGCGATGGCGGCCGTCTCCGCGCGCACAATGCGCGGTCCCATCGACGCAGCGCGCCAGCCGTTGGCGTCGAAGAGCGCTTCTTCGTCGGGAGCCCATCCGCCTTCAGGTCCGATGGCGATTTCCAGCTGAGGCATTTCTTCCCTGGCCTCCGCCATCGCTTCTGCGATCGCGTGACGCAGCGTCGTCGTGCGCTCCTGCTCAGCGAGTACGATGCGCGTAGCCGCAGTGGCAGCGCGCACGTGCTGCGCGAGCGAGATCGGATCGTGAATCAGAGGCACATCGGAGCGCCGCGCTTGTTGTGAGGCCTCATGCGCGATGCGGCGCCATCGTTCGGCGCGCTTCTCCGCAGCCTGCGCCAGATGCTTCTCTGTTCTTCGCGCGATGACCGGCGCAATCGCCGCCACGCCGAGCTCCGTAGCTTTTTCAATCGCCCATTCCATGCGGTCGAACTTGTAGATAGCCATAACCAAAGTAACGGGAAGCGCAGGATCGGCCACAAGCTCGGCGGTCAGGTTGAAGCGAATTTCGTTCAGGGAGACGGCGGCCACCTGGGCGTGAAAGACGCGGCCGCCGGCCACCACGTCGGCCTCCATGCCCGACTGCGCACGCAGCACGCGGGCCAGATGTTCGGCTTGCGCACCGTAGATAGTTGCGGTGGCTTCATCCCATTTTTCTGCGATCCATCTGCGTCGTGTCACAAGTTCCCTCGTAATGTGCTTCATCAAAAGTGTACGGCGTTACACTCGCGAGCAACGGTTTTACCCGCATAAACACTAAGGGGAACGCTTTTCAGCGTTCCCCTTGAGTGTTGCCTTTTTGGGTTGTTCGATCCGCTACTTCTTTTTCGCGGTCTTCTTTACGGCCTTCTTGGCCGCCTTCTTCGCGGGTGCCTTCTTGGCTGCTTTCTTAGTTGCCATTTGCCTATTCTCCCTTTTCGATGGGTTGCATCGATTCTGCAAATTAAATTGCAGTTGAAGAATGTATAGATTCATCAATCATCGATGTCAAGAAAAAAACGACATGAGAGTGAAAAAAAGATCAACATGGCCGGACGACAAAATTCGCTCGCAGAGGAAATCGGAGACGAAATTCGATGCGCGCATGAAAAATTTCCCGGCGCGCACTGCGTGCGCGCGATGCGCAAATCAGTTTTTGTAATTTGCATCAGCGCTCTCCTCCACACGTTGCGCGCGCTTCACAGCGTCGCATTCAGCACTCGATGATGTTGAGCGCGAGGCCCGCAAGGCTGGTCTCCTTGTAGCGCGATTGCATATCGAGGCCGGTGAGGTACATGGTGCGGATGACCTGATCGAGCGAGACCTTGTGCGCTTCCGGCTCGTTCATCGCCAAACGCGCGGCCTGCACAGCTTTGGCAGCGCCCATGGCATTGCGCTCGATGCAGGGAATCTGCACGAGTCCGCCGATGGGGTCGCAGGTCATGCCCAGGTTATGTTCCATGGCGATTTCAGCAGCGTGCTCGATCTGCCCGTCGTTGCCTCCGAGCGCCGAGGTCAGTCCCGCCGCGGCCATAGAGCAGGCCACGCCCACCTCACCCTGGCATCCCACCTCTGCGCCGCTGATGGACGCGTTCTCTTTGTAGAGAACGCCGATCGCCGCCGAGACGAGGAAGAATCGCACCATGCCTTCGCCGCTGGCTCCGTCGACGAAGCGCTGATAGTAGAGCCCCACAGCGGGAACGACGCCGGCAGCGCCGTTGGTGGGCGCAGTCACCACACGGCCACCCGCAGCGTTCTCCTCATTCACTGCCATGGCGTACACCGTCACCCAGTCGAGCGGCGCCAGTGGATCGCCTTGCTTTCCGCTCGTCTCGCGGACGCGTAGACGCTCGGCAAGGCGCCGCGCGCGGCGGCGCACCTGCAATCCTCCAGGCAGGATTCCTTCGGCGGCCATGCCGCGCCCCGCACACGCCTGCATGGTTTGCCAGATTTGCTCGATGCCGGCCTTTACGCGCAGTTCGAGAGTCTCCTGGCTCGCGTTGGGGTCGAGTGTCCGCAGACGCTCGCATTCGTTGGCCAGCATCACGCGGTCAATGGAGAGCGAGTGTGCGCGTGCAACCTCAAGCAGTTCTGCTGCGCTGTGAAACGGATACGGCAGTGGTACCTGCGGCTCGCGCGAGGTCTGATCGGCTTCTCCATCTTCTGCAATGAAGCCGCCACCGATGGAAAAGAAAATGCGCTGGGCGACGATTGCGCCCTCCGCGTCGAAGGCCGTGAACCGCATCCCATTGGGATGCTTCGTGCTGGCGCCGGGAGGAAGCATCTGGTCGCGATGGAAGAGGAGGTCGATTGGCTCGTCGAAGGCAACCGCGCGCTTTCCGGCAAGATCGATGCTTCGGGAAGAGCGCATCGCCGCAATCGCGGATTCAATGGCGGCGGGATCAATGGCCGCGGGTTCGTTGCCTGCAAGGCCCAGGAGAATCGCGCGATCCGTGGCATGACCCATGCCCGTGAGAGCCAGCGAACCGTAAAGATCGGTTTTCATGCGCACGGCGCGATCGAGCAGACCGCTGCGATCCAGCTCCCGCGCAAAGCGGCAAGCTGCGCGCATCGGCCCCATGGTGTGCGAACTGGAGGGACCCACGCCGATTTTGTAGAGATCGAAGAGGCTGGTCGTCACGAATCAGATTGTAGAAGCAGGCAGCAGTGAGTAGCCAGCAGGGAGCAGGAGCTACTCCAGGAACTCGCGGACGAATGCATTCTGGGAGTGAACCAGCTCGTGAAGAGAGCCGTCGAAGATCAGATGCCCCTCGTCGAGCATGAGGAAGGTGGTGTTGTGGTTGATCTGGCCTTCGGGAAGCGGGACCATGCAACCCTGTTCGCCGTCGAAATGGTGGGTGCAGAGCGTGAAGGCGTCCTGAAGTCGGTGAGTCACCAGGAGCGATGGAGTAGCGCGCACGTCGCGTTGCTTCACGATGAGTTCAATGATGGTGTTGGAGGTGACAGGATCGAGGCCGCCCGTGGGCGAGTCGTAAAGGATCAGCTGCGGTTGGTTGATCAAAGCGCGGGCAATGGCGACGCGCCTCCTCATGCCGCCGGATAGGCTCGAAGGAAAGAGGGCGAAGGTCCCTTCGAGGCCAACGAAGCGCAGCGCATCGTGCACGCGCGCGTCAATTTCCTCGTCGGGCACCGCTTCCTGGACCAACTGGTAGGCGACATTGTCGCGGACCGTTAACGAATCGAAGAGAGCGCCCTCCTGGAAGACCATGCCGGCCCGTGCCCGCAACGAAAAGAGCTTCTCCTCAGGCATGTGGGAAATGTCCTCGCCGAATAGTTCCACGCTGCCCTCGAGCGGGGCGCAACAGTCCGAGGATGAGTTTGAGCAGGACGCTTTTGCCCACTCCGGCAGGCCCCAGAAGAATGCGCGTCTCGGCGGGCGCCACGGAGAAACTCACATTCTCAACCACTGGCGGTCCATCGAAGCCAACGGCGACGTTGTGCAACGCGACAACCGGCCCTCCCTCCGGCGCCGGAGGTGGCAGTTCGGGCAGGGAAACGGCGGCGTGGCTCATGTGGGAAACAGAGTAAGCAGAATGTGAGTGATGAGGAAGTCGACAAAGATGATGAGCACGGAAGAATTCACGACGGCCGAAATCGTGGATCGGCCCACGCCCTCCGTGCCGCCCGTAGTCCTCATCCCGTAGAAACAACCGATGGAAGCAATGATGTAGCCGAAGAAGAGCGGTTTCACGAGCCCCTGGAGGATATCGGGGTAAGCCAGGTGCTCGTACGCGTTGTTAAAGTACTGGGTGCCGTTTTGGTGATTCAGAATGACGGTGACCGCGGCGCCGCCCATGATGCCGAAGGCGTCGGCCACGATGGTGAGGAACAAAAGCATTGTGATCGTGGCGTAGACGCGCGGCGTCACCAGCTTGCGCATGGGATCGACACCCAGGGCGCGCATCGCATCGATCTGTTCCGTCACGACCATGGAGCCAAGTTCGCTGGCCATGGAAGACGCGTTGCGTCCCGAGACCATGATGCCGGTAAGCACCGCGCCCAGTTCGCGAATCATGGTGAGACTGACGAACTGGCCGGTAACGGCCGTGGCGCCGAAGGCCGAAAGTGTGGCTGAAGACTGGAGCGAGAGCACGCCACCGGTGAAAAATCCCGAAAGAATGACAATCGGCAACGAACCGAACCCGATGATGTCCGACTGGGTGAGGAAATCGGTCCAGTAAATGGGCGGACGAAAAAGGTTCATCATGGCCCGCCAGGCAAACAGCGAGTAATCCTGGAGAGTAAGCACGATTTGTTTGGCAGTTCGGTCGAATGGAATGTTCGCCATAAATTGCGGGTCTTGCAATCGAGATAATTGCGGCGCTTCCAGCACAGGATAGCGCATGGAGGAGACGGCCACGCGAATCGTCGTCGCCGATTTCACTCCGCAGCGGCCAGGCAGGAATGCATCTCCGGCTGGAAACCGTTATGACGAGAGCCATTGCGGGAACCGGGAGGCAGCCGGTACCATGCGGAGAGACCGGTAACCGAAAAGTGCAGGGAGCCCGCTGGCACCAGGAACGGCTGGAGAGATGACGATGCAAGAAGGCAGAGGATCGAGCAGAAGGAGTTTCCTGAAGATGGCGGGCAGTGCCGCCGCGCTGGTTTCGACCGTGGACGCAGTGGGCGCGGCCGCAGAAACCGTTCCATCGCAAACTGGCCCAGCCGCACAAGCGAGAGGCGGACCGAATTCGGCTGCTACCGGCTCGGGGCTCGTGGAGCTGGCGAATCCTCTGCAGGGAACGGACTCGACATCCCTCTTCTCGCGCGGCAATACGCTTCCCATCGTCGCAGTTCCTTTCGCCATGGCGCACTGGGCACTGCAATCGAGCGACAAGACCGCCTGGTTCTTTCAACCTCGCGACGAGCGCTTGCAGGGCATTCGCTGCACACACCAGCTGAGTCCATGGCTCGCGGATTACGGCTACGCTACCTTTCTGCCGTTCAACGGCGATGCCCGGCCGGATGCCGCGGCGCGCGCTTCAAGCTATCGCTCGGCAGAGCTTGAGATTGCTCCGCACGCGTTGAAGGTGCGGCTCATGCGCTATCGTTGTGCGCTGGAGCTTGCGCCCACTGAGCGTGGCGCCATTATGCGCTTTACGTTTGAGGAATCCGGACAGGCGGGAGTTTTCATCGACCTTCCCGGCGAAAATGCCGAGGCGACTTGCGACGCTGCCAGCGGAACGGTGAATGCCTCCACAACCTACAACCATGGCGGCGTTCCCAAAGGGTTTGCCACTCGTTATGCGGTGCGCTGCGATGCCAAGATCACTGCCTTCGAGGTAAAACCCAGCAGCGGGCGGCGCGTGGCCGTCATTCGCTTCATGGCGGAAGCGGGAAAGGCGATCACGCTGCGCGTGGGTACGTCGTTCATCTCCGCCGATCAAGCAGCGTTGAATCTCAGTCAGGAGATCGGCGATAAGTCCTTCGACCAGGTGAAGAGCAAAGCTGCCGCAACCTGGGAAGCGGCGCTGGGACGGGTGCGCATCGACGGCGCATCGGAAACCCAACGCAAAGTGTTTTACTCGTGCCTCTATCGCGCGCTGCTTTATCCCCGCATCTGGCACGAATGCGATGCCGGCGGCAACATCGTGCATATGAGCCCTTACAGCAGCAAAGTGGAACCGGGCTTTATGTACGCCGACCACGGCTACTGGGACACCTATCGCGCGTGGTACCCGATGATGGCCTTGATCTATCCCGAGCGGCTGACCGAGATTCTTCAGGCCTGGGTGAACGCGTACAAGGAAGGCGGTTGGTTTCCGCAGTTTCCCTGTCCCGGCTATCGCAACTGCATGACGGGCAGCCCCACCGATTTTGTTTTCGGCGACGCAGTGGCAAGGGGCATCACGGGATTCGATGTGCAGGCGGCCTTCGACGGATTGAAGAAGCACGCCACGCAACCGGTTGCGCCAAAACTTGGATACGGGCGTCCGGCGGTCGCGGAATATCTAAAGCTTGGCTATATTCCCATGGAAGCTGTGGCCGGCGCGGCAGCCGAGACGCTGGACTCGGCCTACGGAGATTTCTGCATCGCGCAAGTTGCTCGCGCCGCTGGCAAACCGGACGAAGCAGCCGCGTTTGAGCAGCGCTCGCGCAACTGGCGCAATATCTTTGACCCCGCCACACGGTTCCTGCGCGGCAAGATGGCCGATGGAACGTGGCAGTCGCCCTTCGACCCGCACACCTGGGGTGGCGCATACGTGGAGGGTGGGCCCTGGCAGTACCGCTTTGCCGTACCATGGGATCCGGAGGGGCTGATGGAAGAGATGGGCGGCAAGAGGGAATTCGTCGCGACGCTCGATGACATGCTCGCCCAGGCACCCGTCTTTCATGTAGGCACCTATGGAGACGAGATTCACGAGATGTCGGAGATGGCATCAGTCGATTTCGGTCAGTACGCGCATTCGAACCAGCCGGTACATGCGTTTCTCTATATGTTTGCGATGGCGGGAAGACGCGATCGCACACAGTACTGGGCTCACCGAGTGCTAAACGAGCTCTACACGCCCAATAACTTTCCCGGCGACGAAGACACCGGCTCGATGAGCGCGTGGTACATCCTCAGTTCGCTGGGAATCTACTCGCTCTGCCCCGGCAAGCCGGATTGGGTGCTGGGCGCGCCGCTCTTTGAAGAAGCCGAAATTCGCTTCCCGGACGGGCATGCGATTCACATTGAGGCGCAGAGCAGCAAGCCGGGTGCGTTTCTCAACCGCGTAACCCTCAATGGCGCTGAAGTGCGCGAACACGTGGTGCCGCATGCGGCGTTTTTAAAGGACGCACGTCTTGTATTCTCTGCTATCTAGGACCTGAGTGTATTTTTGGGCCCTGCGGCCTCTCGGTGCCTCTGCGCCCCACTCGCATTTACAATGGAATCTATATGATCCGCTTCTCCACCGCAGGGGAATCCCACGGCGAGGCTCTGATTGCTCTGGTTTCCGGTCTTCCCGCCGGCGTCCCCGTCGATCTTGATTATGTGAACCGCGAGTTGTGGCGCCGGCAGCAGGGCTACGGTCGCGGCGGCCGCATGAAGATCGAAACCGATCAGGCGCATGTGCTCTCGGGTGTGCGCCACGGCAAAACCATTGGCTCTCCCATTGCGATTGAGCTCGTTAACCGCGACTGGAAAAATTGGCAGGAGAAGCTGCCGGTAGAGACTGGCGACCCCGCGAAGCATCGCGCAGTGGCCGCGCCCCGGCCTGGCCACGCCGACCTTGCCGGCGCGCTCAAATACAACTTCCCCGATGCGCGCTATGTGCTGGAACGCGCTTCGGCGCGTGAGTCCGCGGCCCGCGTAGCTGCCGGCGCTTTTGCCAAGTTGATGCTCCGCCAACTCGGCATCGAGGTCGCGAGCCATGTGATCCGCGTGGGCCGCGTGGACCTCGACCGCGATGCGACCTGGGAAGAGATTGTGGCGCTCGCCGGCAAAGAGGAAGTGGTCCTGTCTTGCGTTGACGCCGCCACGGAGGCGCGCATGAAAGAAGAAGTAGAGGCCGCAACCCGCGCCGACGACACCGTGAACGGCATCTTCGAAGTGGTGGCGCACGGCGTTCCGGCGGGCCTCGGCTCCTACGCCAACTGGGACGATCGCCTGGATGGCCAGCTTGCCTGGGCCGTGATGAGCTTGCAGGCTGTGAAGGCAGTTGAGATCGGACGCGGCGTGGAGGCCGCGGGTTCGTTCGGCTCGCGGGTTCACGATCCCATTCATTACGCGGCGGACAATCTTCCTGGTCGGCCCACACGCTTTACACGCCCCCATAACAATGCTGGTGGCGTCGAGGGCGGCGTCTCGAACGGAGAAGACATTGTGGTGCGTGGGTACCTGAAACCAATCTCGACCCTGCGCCAGCCGCTCGAGTCGGTGCGCTTCGATACGCGCGAGCCCACCAGTGCAAGTTACGAGCGTAGCGATATTTGCGTGGTCCCGGCGGCAGGCGTAGCCGCTGAAGCCATGGTGGCCCTGGTGCTGGCCAATCTGGCTCACGAGAAGTTCGGCGGTGACTCGCTGGCGGAATTGAAACGAAATTTTGATGGATACATCGAACAGATACGGAGATTCTGACAGGGCAATGATTCTGGAGATTGTGAAATATCCCGAGCCGGTGCTGGAGCAGCCCGGTGAACCTGTGACCGCGTTCAACGCCGAGTTGCGCAAGCTGGTCGCCGATATGTTTGAGACGACGTATGCTTCGCAGGGCATCGGGCTGGCTGCGCCCCAGGTGGGCGTTTCCAAGCGGGTCACCGTCATCGACCTGAGCATGGGCAAGGACCCCGCACAGAAACTTGTGCTCATCAATCCCGAAATCATCGTGAGCGAGGGCAAACAGTACGAAGAGGAGGGTTGCCTGAGCTTTCCGGACATCCGCGAGAAGGTTGTGCGCGCCGCAATAGTCCGCGTACGCGCACAGGACGAGCAGGGCAAATGGTTCGAGATGGATGGCGACGAGTTGCTGGCCCGCGCCTTCCAGCATGAGATCGACCATCTTGACGGCGTCCTGTTCATTTTCCGCATGAGCGCCCTCAAGCGCAGTCTCAATCTCCGCAAGATTCGCAAGATGCAGGGTGAAGGCAATTGGTAAAACAGCCATGACAAATGCGGCGCGCCCCCTCAAGCTGATTTTCTGCGGGACGCCCCAGTTCGCCGTTCCAACTTTTGACGCTTTGCTCGCCGCAGGACACGACGTCGCTCTCGTGGTTTCGCAGCCGGACCGTCCCGTGGGCCGCGATCAGCAGGTAGCCGCAGCGCCCGTAAAGCAGGCCGCTCTGGCTACTGGCGTTGTCATTACGCAACCGGAAAAGATCCGCAACAACGCTGAGTTTCGCGCGCAACTCGAAGCCATCGCGCCCGACGCCATTGTCGTGGTGGCCTACGGACGGATCATTCCTCTTTGGATGCTCGCCCTGCCCCGGTTGGGCTGCATCAATCTGCACGCTTCCTTACTACCGAAATACCGCGGCGCTGCGCCCATCCAATGGGCCATCGCCATGGGCGACGCCTTTACCGGCAACACCACCATGCTTCTTGAAGAAGGCCTCGACACGGGCCCGATTCTGCTGCAACAAACCCACGAGATTGGACCGGAACGATCCGCAACGGAGCTGTTTCCATTGCTGGCCAACGCGGGAGCGCCGCTGGTCGTCGAGACCTTGGCCGGACTTGCCAGTGGAACCCTTCAACCGCAGCCGCAGAATCATGAAGGTGCAACGTTTGCGCCGCTGCTCAATCGCGAGGACGGTCGTATGGATTTTGCCGCGCGCTCGGCAACGGAACTCTATAACCGTTGGCGCGGCTTTCAGCCCTGGCCTGGCGCCTTCACCGCGCTCCATGGCAAGAAACTGATTGTGCACCGCTTGGCTATTGTCCACGAGAGCTTTGCTCAGCAGCTCGGCGTCGCCGATCCGGGCTCCGTACGCATTGAGGATCATCGTCTGTTCGTCGGCTGCGCCGGCGACACCTGGCTGGAATTGCTGGAAGTGCAGCTCGAAGGCAAGAAACGCCTCGATGCCGCTGAGTTTCTGCGCGGAAACCCGCTCGCGACGGATGCGCGCCTGGCTTGAGCGCCATGCCTGCCATTTCTCCCGCGCGCAAAGCGGCCTTCCGCATACTTCTTGCTGTCAAAAGCGGCCAGGTGCACGCTGACGATCTCTTGCGGGCCAATGAGGTCAGTGCGCTCTCGCCCGCGGATCGAAATCTAGCCACGGCTTTGGTGCTGGGCGTGCTTCGCTGGCAGATCTGGCTCGATGGGCAGATTCGCCCGCTGCTGAAGCGTCCCAATGCCAAGCTCGATCCTGAAGTTCTGATCGCTCTCCGCCTTGGCGTCTTCCAACTCCTGTTGCTCGACCGCATTCCCGACCACGCTGCGATTGATGAGAGCGTGGAACTGACAAAACAGTCAGGTCATCGCTTTGCTGCAGGAATGGTCAATGCAGTTCTCCGCAATGCCGCTACGCTGGGCACCACTGGTGCTGCGCACGGCGGGCTTTTGGAGGAGAGTGGTGGTCAGTTAGCAGTCGAGGCGCATCCCGCGTGGCTGGTTCAGCGCTGGAGGGAATTCTATGGCGCGGAAGCGATGCAAGCGATCTGCCGTCACGGCCAGAGCCAGCCGCGATTGAACGTGCGCATGGAAAGCCCCACCGTTCAAGACGACTTGGGAAAAGCGGGAATCGAGCTCGCTTCCGGGGAGTTGCTTACCGCCGCGCGCACCGTATTTTCCGGCGATGTGACGGCCACGCCAGCCTTTCGCGAAGGCCGTGCGCGCGTGCAAGATGAGGGGTCGCAGTTGATTGGGGAGATCGCCGCGCTTCCTGACGAAGATTCAAACCAAAGCCAGAAAAGAATTCTCGACGCTTGCGCTGCGCCTGGAGGCAAGACGCTCATTCTCGCGGAACGAAATCCCCACGCGCAGATCCTCGCGTGCGAATCGAGCCCACGGCGGCTTGTCGACCTGCGCAAGCGTCTGGCCGCACACATCGGCCGCGTGGAGTGCCGATTAGCCGACGCAGCCGAGTTTGAAGAGGATGCGACATTCGATCTTGCGCTGGTGGACGCGCCTTGCAGCGGGACGGGCACGCTGGGCCGTAATCCTGAAATCCGTCATCGTCTGCAATTGGACGATCTGCCGCGGCTTGCTGAACGCCAACTCGCTATTTTGCGCGCGGCCTTACGCGCCGTTCGCCCCGGCGGCCGCGTAGTCTACTCAACCTGTTCTCTGGAGCCGGAAGAGAATGAGCAGGTCATGGCTGCGATTCTCTCTGAAAACGCAAATGTGCGGCAGACTTCGCTCGTACCGGACCTCGAGGCACTGCAACGGAATGGCATCCTCCGCCCTGAGGCGGCGGTGCGGTTGCGAACATGCCTCACGCCCGATGGCGCACTGCGTTTATTGCCTGGCGCATTGCCGACTGACGGCTTCTTTGTGGCTCTGCTTGAAAGGGTGGCTTGATACAGCTCCCGGCGTGCGCTATGCAGTCTCTGGTCCCAGCCGCAATGCCGCAAAATCCTTACCCAGCAATGCACACAGCGCTTCCACAACCAGGTTGTGATCGTCGCGCTGCGGCAGTCCAGACACGGTCACGCTGCCTACGATGCCCGCGTTCTCGCTAGTCAGCGGAAGGGAACCGCCGTCAGCCGCGTAGTCCGCGACGGGCAGTCCGTAGCGCTCCGCAAGTGTCGTCCCTTTCACTTTGAGCGTCATGCCCACGGCATAGGAGCTGCGATGGAAGCGCGCCACCACATTGCTCTTGCGGCGCACCCACTCGGCATTGTCGGGAGTCGTGCCGTCGAGCGCCACATAAAACAGGGGCTGCCCGAAGCGCCGCACGTCAATGACCAGGGTGAGTCCGCGCTCTACGGCCATGGTGCGAATACGTGTGCCGAGATCCCATGCAACCTGCGCATCGAGGCGCGGCAGGTGCAGCTCACGCTCCTGAGTTGCAATCTTCTCCAAATCCTCGCTCAGTCCCATGCCGATTTTCTCCAGTCTTCTATTTCACCACCGTGAAGTGAACAATCGTGCTCTGGTCGATGCGCGAGCCGGCGACGGGCGACTGCGACTGCACCACTCCCGGCTTGGCCGGCGGTCGCAGTGGCGTTGTGCCGCTGCCCATCGCGGCCACCGGCACTTCCACAAGGTTCGGCGGCCCGGTGCGGATGCCAACTTTCGCCAAAGCCGCGTTAGCGCTCGATATCGGCCATCCGGAAAAGTCGGGCATCACATAACCATCTGGTGTTTCATCGTCCGGTGCGGCCACCAACAGGTTCACGCTAGGTTGCTCGATGCCCTGCGCATGCGCGGGAGGATCCTGCGCAAGCACCGTACCCTCGGCAGCAGTTTTCGAAGGAAGGTGCGCAATCTCGCCAACCTCAAGGCCCGCGCGGCGCAGCTCCAGTGACGCCACGCGCTCATCCACGCCCACCGTGTCGGGCACGTCGACCTTCTGCGGACCCAGGCTCTCCGCCACGCGCACATGCCACTCGCGGCGCACTACGGTGCCCGCCTCGGGCGATTGCGACAGGATGTGGCCGGCAGCCACGTCGCCCGAATAGTAGCGATTATCGACGTCCAGATTCAGCCCCAGGCCCGCGGTTTCGCGCAACGCGTCGGCCACCGTCATGCCCTTCAGCGCGGGTACCTGCACCTCAGCGCCGTGAATGGCGAATTGCATGGTGACGATGGCAGACAGCAGCGCCACGGGCAAAAGCAGCAGGAGCAGCAACGCCACAGCGAGAAAACCGGAGGTGGGTCGGGTACTCATGGGCGATCACCGCGCACGAAAAGCCAGCTCCGCAAGCTGGAAAATGGCGATGTAGGTCATAAACAACGCAATGCCGAAACTGTTCATGATGCGTGCTGCCAGGCCTGATTCCATCCGTCCACTTTCAACCCACCGTCTTGTCTGGACACGGAGTACGACCAGGATGAACGCTGGGAATGCAATGCATAGGGGGAGCACGTACTGCTCCGTCCCGTTAACAGGTGCCGGTTCATTGAACCACAAACCACGAATTGCAGTGGCTTCGCACACCATCGACTGGAGAATCACCAAAATGAAAACCACGACCGCGGATAACCGATAGTCCCGTTGATCTCCTTTGGCGATTGATCTATCTGTCCGCATGGAAAACCTCCGTATGATTCTTCGCGCCGGTGCACGCTGCCCTACCGGGTATTATCCGTCACCGGCTCGGGATGGATGGTGACACGGTACACCTCAGGACACTCCAGCTTGAAGCGGTCTTCCAGCTCGGTGATGGCCTCGTGGACGCGATGCATGGGCAGATCGTCGGGCAAGGTGCAATGACATGTGACGGAGATGTGCTCGCGCGCACGGCCCACGGTGATGGCATGCACGTCCACGATGTCGGGAATGCCCACGGCCGCAGCACGCAGCGCCAATTCAATTCTGCGGTCTTCCACAACCACATCGTCCGGCTGTTCGATCGTCGCCGGCTCGCTCTCAATGTGGGTTAGCACGGATTCGATCTCGGGGACCTCGCGCAGAATCTCCGCTTCGAGCGCCGTCACGAAGCTGTGCGCCTCACTGAGCTTCTTGTTTTCCTCGATTTCGACATGCAGTTCGATTTGCAGGCGCCCGTGGTGCGAACGGGCACTGAGCTCATGCACGGAGACGTTGTTGCGCGCAGCTGCGGCGCGTACGCGATCGAAGATGCTCTCGGTGCGCGATTCGCGGGGGATGGTGTGGATTACTACGTCGGCCGCAGGCAGCACGCTGTGCACCGCGGCGGTTGCGGCATTGACCAGTTCACTGGTGTGCTCAAAGGTGAAGCGTCGCGGCATGGCCAGCGTGAGATCGACGAAGTAACCGGCGCCTGCACGCCGCACCCGCGCGCGCTCCACGTCCAGCACGCCTTCCACCCGCTCTACCTCGCGCACCAGCCGCCGCCGGGTCTCTGCGGGAATCTCATCCAGCAACGCGCCCACGGCCTCGTGGCCCAGACGAATGGCCATGCGTAGAATCAGCAGCGAAACCAATATTGCCGCGAACGGGTCGGCGTACTGAAGGGCAGCAATCCCGAATCGCCATCCCAGCCACGTTGCACCCAATCCGACCAGCACCGCAACCGTGGCCCAGATGTCCGAGGCAAAGTGGAAGGCGTCCGTAGCCAGCGCAGGCGACCCGGTACGCAGAGCCACCGCGCGCAACTGCCGTGAGCGCCAACGGTCCACGGCGATGGAAGTTAGCAGCACCAGCACCGGCCAGATGGAGTGGTGGAGATTCACGGAATGGAGAGCGATGCGCTCGACGGCTTCCCACACGATCCACGCGCAGGAGAAGGCCATCAGGCCCGCCTCGGCAAATGCTGACAGGTTTTCGATTTTGCCGTGGCCGTAGGTATGGTCTTCGTCGGCCGGCTTGTCGCTCACGTTTACTGAGAAGAAGGTGAGCGCAGAGCCCGCCAGATCGAGCCCGGAGTGTGCCGCATCAGAGAGCACGCCCAGAGAGCCCGAAAGCAAGCCTGCACCGAGCTTGAGCAGCGTCATGGCCGCCGCTGCCGCCATGGAGCGCCATGCCACGCGCCGCTTCTCGAAAGAGAAGTTAGAAACGGGAGGCTCGGTGGCCCGCGAACTGGAGACGGCGGGAGTCATGCTGTCTCTAGCGTACCCGTTGGCCGCCTGGCCGTGTACAACCCCGCGATGCCGAAGGTGTAGGGCTGCCAGGCACAATCCACGTAACCCGCCCTCCGCATCATTGCAAGCACTTCGCCGGGCGGCGGAAAGGCGCCGACCGAAGTCGGAAGGTAGTTGTAGGGACCGTCTTTGCCGCAAAACACCCTGCCGATGGCCGGCAGGACGCGTCGAAAGTAGAACGCATAGGCCTTGCCCATCGCGCCGCCCGGCTCGCTGAACTCCAGAATCCCCAACTGACCGCCCGGCTTGAGCGTACGATGAAACTCCTTGAGACCGGCCGCATAGTTGGCGAGATTGCGGAAGCCAAAGGCCGTCACAATCAGGTCGAGGGATTCGGCACGCAGCGGGAGATGGAGCGCGTCGGCCTCGATGGCGATCGCATAGGGCGTTGCGGCGGATTCCGAGCCGTTGCCGGGCGCCTGAAGCGCCGGCCGGCCAAACTTTTGCGCTCCGCGGCGCAGCATGGCGCGGGCAAAGTCGCCCGCCAGCACTGGCCGCGCACCCCGAGGCCGCAACTTCAGTAATGCCATGGTCAGATCCCCGGTGCCGCAGCAGATATCCAGAATCTCCGCGTCGGGCCGGGCCAGAACATCGTGAAACCGCCGCGCCGCCCTCCGCCACCAAAGGCGGTCAATATTCGCCGAAAGCACATGATTCAGCAGGTCGTACTTTGGCGCAATCGAGTCGAACATTTGGCGCACGGCTTGGGCCGCGTCCGCCTCGTCCGCTGTGCCTATCGGTCTGGCTCCCGTTGCCGGCATCTTGCCTGATTCCCCCGCTTAGCTCGTCGTGCCGCAATCGCGACCGCGGCACTATGGCTCTTTGTATGCTATCGCCTCGATCGCCCTTCATGAGCGCGCCGCCGGCTCTTCCTCGACCTTCTAGCCGCGCCCCAAAGGGTATAGGCTTAAATAGCCGATGGCTGCCACTTCCCTATCCGTCGCCTCCAAACTAGCGCCACACCCGGCGCTGACAGACAGCCATGGGCGCGTGATCCACGATCTACGCGTCTCCATCACCGACCGCTGCAACTACAAGTGCGTATATTGCCGCACCGGCGAAGTGGGCGCACAGTATCCGGAACTGGCCAGCGAAGAATATCTGCGCTTGATTCGGGTTTTTGTCGGCCTGGGAATTACCAAGGTGCGGCTTACCGGCGGAGAGCCGCTTTTGCGGCGCGGGGTCGTCGAACTGGTGCAGGAACTGGCGCGTATGCGCACACCGGCAGGCGAGTCGCTCGACGTTGCTCTTACCACCAACGGCCATTTGCTGGAGTCGCTCGCGAGCCCGCTCAAAGCAGCCGGGCTCAATCGGGTTACGGTGAGCATGGACGCCGTGGACGCGGCGATCTTTGAAAGGATCACGCGGGTCCCGGGCAGCTTTCCGGTGGTTCTCAAGGGCATTCGCGCCGCGCGTGCCGCAGGGCTTACGCCGCTCAAAATCAATTGCGTGCTTCTGCGCGGCTTCAACGACGACCAGATCGAAGGTTTTGCCCACTTCGCTCGCGAAGAAGACGTTGTCGTACGTTTTATCGAGTTCATGCCGCTCGAAGAAGGCCGTCTCTGGACGCCGCAAATTGTGGTCACTCTCAAAGAGATTGTGGAACGCATCGGCCGAGCGATGCCTCTCACGGAACTGCCGGCGCGTGAGCCCAGCGAAACGGCTCGCCGCTATACTTTCGCCGACGGCGTAGGCGAGATCGGCATTATCGCCCCGGTAAGCCAAGCGTTTTGCGGGGCGTGCAGCCGGGTGCGGCTCACTTCCGACGGAAAAATTCGCACCTGCCTGTTTTCGCAGGTAGAACACGATCTTTACGGACGCTTGCGGGCCGGGGCCAGCGACGAGGAACTTCGCGCGTACATTGTGCGTACGATTCAGAGTAAAGAAGCGCGGCATCATATCGGTGAACCGGAATTCCTGAAGCCATCGCGCTCGATGGTGCACATTGGCGGATAAGCGGTGGTTTCGCAACGATTTTCAACTAACACGCAAGTAACGTGAAGTTAACAAACCAACCCTTGCGTGCGCTCACTTGCATGAAAGAATGATCGAAAGACCTTCCCCCAGGGCTAAGATATGCCAAACGAGACGGCGGAACGCATCCCGCTCGCTGATCTGCTTGTATTTCATCAACTGGCGCGATCGCTCACCTCGAGCTTCGACCTGGACACGATTCTGCGCACCATCCTGGAACACATGGAGCGGATGGTTGAGGCGGAGTTGTGGACGCTGCTCATGCTCGATGAAGCCACCCAGGAGCTCTATTACGCCATTGCCGCGGGCGATGAGCAGGAGGCTTTGAAGGGCCTGCGGGTGAAAGTGGGCGAGGGCCTTGCCGGATGGGTGCTCGAGCACGGCGAAACCGTCATCGTTCCTGAAGCGGAAGAGGATCCCCGTTTGCAACAACCCGGCGCCGGCCCCGCGCGGGCCGTGCGCTCGGCCATTGCCATGCCGTTGCGCGGACGCAAAGGCACCCAGGGCGTCATTGAGATCCTCAATCCGCGTGCAGAGATGTCGGACTACACCATTGCGTTTCTGCACATCCTGGCCGATCACGCGGCCATCGCCATTGAAAATGCACACGACGTATCCTGCATTCAGCAGCTGACCATTACCGACGACACCACCGGCCTCCACAACGTGCGCCATTTGTACGATGTGCTGGAACGGGAATTGAAGCGGTGCAAGAAGTCGCAGACGCCCGTGAGCCTGGCGTTTCTTGACCTCGACCGGTTCAAGCTGGTAAACGACGCGCACGGGCACCTAATCGGCAGCGAACTTCTGGCGCTTACCGGACGCCGACTGCAGGAGTTGAGCCGCAAGCAGGATTTGTGCTTTCGCTACGGCGGCGACGAGTTCGTGATCCTGATGCCGGGGACCGATGCTGCTGCCGCGCTGGAGCGGGCGAAGGTCATGCATCGGGCGCTGATGGAAACCGAGTTCCAGATGAAGAACGGGCTGAAGCTGAATGTGAGCGCCAGCGTAGGCATGGCCTCAGCGCCCAGCGACGGCGCCCTGGTGCATGCCATCATCGGTACGGCTGACGCGCGCATGTACGCGGTGAAGAGCCATGGGCGCGGACACGTGCGCGGGGCGTAATCGAACAGAACACCTCGGCTATTTCCTGGTGTCTCCGCCAATTTGTATGACGACGTACCTGACAGGACCTGCCCCCGCATTCTTTACTGAATGCAGGGTCCCAACGGCTACATAAATGATGCTGCCCGCTCCGGCGAGCTCGGTTTTGCCATCGTGATCGAACGCGAGGGTACCTTCCTCAATGACGATCACTTCCGAGTGCTGGATGCGGTGCGGGAGGTTGGGAACCGCCCCGGCGGGCTGCATACTCTCATGCACGGCAACGGCTTCGCCTGTGGCCAGCGTGCCGTTGAAGACATTGCGTCCCACGGCGCCGTTGGGCGCGGTTTTCGCGGTCATTTCGTCGAAGGAGAATACCCGCGCGGTAGCGAGGGGGTTGGTGTCCGTGGTTTGCGCAAAGGCGATTGCACAGCCTAAACCAGGAATCGCCAGGGCAAGCAGGATGCGTCTCATTCCCTTTCCTCCGTTTCCGTCGGAAGTGGGGAGAACGTGCTTCCCCGGTTACAGCGTTTTCGATTCTGCTCCTGACAATATACATAAAGCCAAGTGGCTTTTTCCTCAAGAAAAAGCCACCGTGCACGATGTCAGTAATGTCAACAAGTGAATCGAAAACGCTCTGAGTGCGCCGGGCAGTCGACAGCTTAGATGTCCAGGTTCTTGACGTCCAGCGCGTTGTCTTCGATGAATTTGCGGCGGGCTTCCACGTCTTCGCCCATGAGGGTGGTGAAGATGGCCTCGGTCTCGGCAATGTCCTCGAGCTTCACCACAAGCAGGGTGCGGTGCTCGGGGTCCATCGTGGTTTCCCAAAGCTGCGTGGCCGTCATCTCGCCCAGGCCTTTGTAACGCTGCACCTGATAGTCTTTCTTGCCTTGCTCCACGATGTATGCGAAGAGCTCGCGGGCGGTCTGCTTTTCCACCGGCTCACGCAAAGCGCGCGCGGCGCGGGCGGGAGACTTGGTCTCCGCCTTGCCCTCGGTGCCCTCTGCCTCTTCCTCTTCATCCGCCGCAGCAGATTTGGCGGCAAATTCCACCAGGAAGGGCGGTTCGAGAAACTCCTTGATGAGCGAATACTTCGACATCATCTGTCGGAACTCGGGGCTTGATGCCAGCATCCAGTCGATGCAGCGCTTTTGGCCTTGCGCATCGGTGAAGCAGACGGACCAAGTGTGGTGTTCTTCGTCTTCCAGGGGCTTGCTCACCTTGAATTCGAACTCATCCGCCAATTCCGCGAGCTGTCCATGCAATTTGGCGAGCTTGTCTGGAATGTCGCCGCCATTCTTCGAGGTGAAGTCGGAGCGTTGCGTCAATTCCGCGCGGGCCAGCATCTCGGTCAGCCTTTCGTTGCGGATGCGCTTGTCCACCTTTTCGACAAAACCAAGATACTCGTTGAGAGTGGACATGAAGCGCGTGAGTTGGGCGCCCTCGATGCGGCTCGCGGTCTCGCCATGGCGGACCACCATGCCCTCGGCTGCGCGGTTCACCATCACCTTCACAAACTCGCGGTCGTCCTTGATGTACTGCTCGAAGCGACCTTTCTTGATCTTGTAAAGCGGCGGCTGCGCGATATACACGTGATCGCGCTTGATGAGCTCGGTCATGTGGCGGAAGAAGAACGTAAGCAGCAAGGTGCGAATGTGAGAGCCGTCCACATCGGCGTCGGTCATGAGGATGATTTTGCCGTAGCGGATCTTGGCAGGATCGAAATCCTCCTTGCCGATGCCGCAGCCCAGCGCCGTGATCATGGCGCGGATTTCCTCGTGGCCGAGCATCTTGTCGTAGCGCGCCTTCTCCACATTCAGAATCTTGCCCTTGAGCGGCAGGATCGCCTGGAATTTGCGGTCGCGGCCCTGCTTGGCCGTGCCGCCGGCCGATTCACCCTCGACCAGGTAAAGTTCGCAGCGCTCGGGATTGCGCTCGCTGCAGTCGGCCAGTTTGCCGGGTAGTCCGCCGCCATCGAGCGCGCCTTTGCGCCGAGTCAGGTCGCGCGCCTTGCGGGCCGCCTCGCGCGCCCGGGCCGCTTCAATGGCCTTGTTGATGATGCGCCGCGCTACCGGAGGATTTTGCTCCAAGAACATTCCCAGGCGCTCGTTGACGAAGGCCTGCACCGTGCCGGCGATATCGGAGTTGAGCTTGCCCTTGGTCTGGCCTTCGAACTGCGGTTGCGGCAGCTTCACGCTCACCACGGCCACCAGGCCCTCTCTGACGTCGTCGCCGCTCAGGCTCTCTTTTAGATCTTTGAAGAGGCCCATCTGCTGGCCAATGAAGTTGATAGTGCGCGTGAGCGCTGCGCGAAATCCGGAGAGATGCGTGCCGCCGTCCACGGTGTTGATGTTGTTGGCAAAGCTGAACACCGACTCGGAATAGCTGTCGTTGTATTGCAGCGCAATGTCGATCTCAACGCCGTCGCGCGAAGCCTCCATGACGATCGGCTTGTCGTGCAGCACACTCTTGCCGCGATTGAGATGCTTGACGAACTCGGAAATGCCGCCGGCGTAACGGAATTCCGCACGGCGCGCTTCGCCCGTCTTCGGATCGGCGGTGCGCTCGTCGGTCAGCGTGATCTCGAGGCCTTTATTGAGGAAGGCCATCTCGCGCAGGCGCTGGGCCAGGGTGTCGTAGTTGTATTCCGTGGTGGTGAAGATGCTCTTGTCTGCCAGGAAGTGCACTTTGGTGCCGCGGCGCTTGCTGGTGCCAGTCTTCAACAGCTTTGAAGTGGGAATGCCCTTGGAATAGCTCTGCTCGTAGGTGTGGCTCGCCTCGCCCGGCTTTTCCGGGCGCCAGATCTCCACCTCGAACTCTTCGCTCAATGCGTTCACGCAGCTCACGCCCACACCGTGCAAGCCACCGGAAACCTTGTACGTCGAAGAGTCGAACTTGCCGCCAGCGTGCAGCTTGGTCAGCACCACTTGCACGGCGGGCATCTGTTCGCCGCCCCCTAAATCCATCATGTCCACGGGAATGCCGCGGCCGTCGTCAACAACGGTGATGGAGTTGTCGACATGAATAACAACGTCGATCTTCTTGGCGTAGCCGGCTAGCGCTTCATCGACGGAGTTGTCGACAACTTCGTACACGAGGTGATGCAGCCCCATTTCGCCGGTCGAGCCGATGTACATGGCAGGACGCAGGCGTACCGCTTCCAGTCCTTCGAGAACCTTGATGTTCTCGCCGGTGTAGCTATCGTTGTCGCCGTGCTGCATGGGGGTGCTGCTCAGAACTTCAGTCGCCATAAAATTCCGTTCGCAAGGTGTGCCAAATCGAGGGTGACCGGAGACATTTTTCCGGACGCTGGAGAGCGACTAACCACTTGAAAAACCGAGGTGATCAAGCCCGTTTGTCTATGGTTATTTTACCATGCGGCGGAGGTGGAAGAAGAGCCGGTACAAAGGCGTGCACGAGGTTACCACAGGCATCGGAACACAAGGCATAAGTTACGTCAGTAACTCTTCCCCGTGCTATAATGTTATACTTATGAAAAAGCTAGACTTATATCCAAATATGCGGTACGATCCGTGTCTAGAAAGAGACGGAACTCTTTCCATGTCCAACTTCTTGAGGTTACCAAAGATGAAATCTGCTATTCGCATGTTCGCCCTGCTCGTCGCTATCGCTGGTCTGGCCTCGGCTTCCTTCGCCCCCGCCACCACGCAACCCATGCCTCGTCATGCCTCAGCTAGCGCGAGCGGCCCCGGGCCCCTTGACCTCCCCGGTCCGCTGCCCTGCGAATCGGACGGAACCTGCCCAACGCAAACCGCATCGATCCGCTAATTTCTCTGGGCGCGCTGCTGCATCAATCGCCTAGCACGAAAGTGCCAGCAGCGCGTTACCCTTTTGTGTTTGGGACTTTAGGCTGGTTGGCGCTATCCTTAGGTCGTTCGCGGGATGACTCCATAGCCTGATGCCACTGAACTTCGCAATGTCGGCGATGAATGCGGTCGAGTTCCTACTTTGGGGCGCGCTCGCTTTTCTTTTTTGGAGTAAGGGTCTGCACCGGCGCTTTCCGGCGATGAGCTTTTACCTGGCCCTGCGCGCGATTTCCACGCCGCTCCTTTTGTTGGTGCTCCGTGCGGAGTCACTGGACTGGGGCCGTGTTCACCATATCGTTCTTGCTAAGGTCTATTATTTCGGCTTCTTTGCGACGTATCTCGCGGCCGTCATCCTCTTGTTCTTCATCTGCATTGAGGTCTTCCGCTCCGCGCTCGCGGCGTTTCCTGGAATTACCAAGCTCGCCATCGTGATCTTCCGCTGGGCCGCAGTGGTTTCAGTGATTGTGAGCCTGTCGTCAATTTCTTACGCGCACATTGGCCTTCACATGATTGCGGACATTTGCTATGGCCTCATGCACTCGGTCAGCGTTCTCGAGTTGTGCCTCCTGGCTTTTCTTTGCCTGAGCATGAATGCGCTGCGTCTGACGGTGCGCGATCTTTCCTTTGGCATTGCGCTCGGTTTCGGCGTGTTGTCGTCGGGCGATTTCATTCTCGCTTCCTGGAGTTCCCGCATTGTTTCGCACAACGATCCGGTGCAATTTGTGTACGAGTCGCTAATTCTGGCCACGCTGGCCATCTGGATGGTTTACTGCGTCCTGCCGGAACCCGCCCGCAAGCCCATTCTCATGCCGGCAAGTTCGACAATTTATCGCTGGAACGAAATTGCATCTGCTCTTGGCCACACGGGAACCCGGGTCGCCGTGCAGCAACCGGCCAACAGCTTCTTCCTCTCCGATGTGGAGCGCGTGGTAGAGAAGGTGCTGGCGCGGAATATGAAGGGTCGCGAGTCCGAGACGTAAATACAGCAATAAAGAATAGATAATATGGGGGAGTAGAAAGACAAAGGCCGCAGCGTTCGCTGCGGCCTTTGATTTTGAATCGAGCTAAGCTTGCCGGCCTTACTCCGTTGCGGCCGGTTCGATCGAGGCAAAGCGTCCGCGGCGTCCACGGTCAGTGAACACGACGCGACCGGTCACCTTGGCAAAAAGCGTGTCGTCGGAGCCAATGCCCACATTGGCGCCCGGCTTGATGCGCGTGCCGCGCTGCCGCGAGATGATGGAGCCGCCCGTTACCAACTCACCGGCAAAGGCCTTTACGCCCAGCCGCTGCGCGTTTGAATCCCGTCCATTTGTGGAGCTGCCTCCACCTTTTTTGTGTGCCATTGCCGAGTTCCCTTCTCAAAAACAACTTTCAGCTGTGAGCTTTCAGCTCTTAGCTTGTTCCATGCAAGAACCAGAGTCAGCGTTCAATGCGCGACAAACCCCGGTGAACTGCGCCTACTTAGCGGCGTAGGTTACGCCATCAGCTTCAATGGCCTGGATGCGCACCTGGGTGAAGTTCTGCCGGTGTCCCTGCAGCTTCTTGTACTGCTTCTTGCGCTTGAAGTGGAAGACCAGAATCTTGTCGCCGCGGCCCTCGCCAACGATCTCCGCTGTCACTTTGGCCGTTGCCGGCTTGACCAGGGTTCCCGGCTCGCCGGAAACCGCCAGCACGTCGCTGAACTCAACGGTCGGACCGCCGGTCACGCTTTCGATCTTCAACACATCTCCCGGAGCCACGCGATATTGCTTGCCCCCGGTGCGAATGACTGCGTACATAACAAAACCTCTCTCGCTCAGGCTGCATGAGCCTGGCGTGTAACTCAAATCCGTGTGCTCGATTGGGGCGTCTACAGACCAACTACTGCATCGGGTGGGGGGCCGCACACACGCTCACTTGAGCGGAGAACCCGTCCAATTCCCGCACACCCTTGAACGGGGTGCATCGCCAAACTCTATGATTTTATCGTCAAACCGGGAACCGGGTCAATGCGCCGTGCAGAGGATAATTCCGGGTCGCTATACTGCCTCCATGCAGCCTGTCAGTATTGTGGCCACGGTCCTGAACGAGGCCGAAGACATCGGACGGGTGGTCCCGAGTCTGCTCGCTCAGGTTCCTCCTGCTGAGGAGGTCATCGTGGTGGATGGCGGCTCGACAGACGGCACCTGGGAATGGCTTGAAGCCGCCTCGGCAAAGGATGTGCGCCTGAGGGTGATCCGGGACGAGACGTGCAGCCTGAAATTCTCAGCCGGGCCAGTTTCGCGCGGGCGCAATGTGGCCATTCAGGCAGCCCAATCCCCCATGATTGCCTGCGCCGACGCCGGCTGCACCTATGCGCCCGATTGGCTCCGGAATCTCACTGCGCCCCTGGTTACCGGCGAAGCGGAGTACGCGCTGGGCGGGTCCTGTCTCGACGCGAGCGGGTGCACAGTGTGGGACGTGGCCTCGGCTCCGTTCTTCAGCATTCGCCTCTCGCCCACGGAACCGACCAAGTCGTGCACGGCGCGATCGATGGCATTTACCAGATCGCTGTGGGAGCGCGCCGGCGGATTTCCCGAGCAGGTGCTCGTTGGCGAGGACACATTATTCGATCTCGAGGCGCGGCGACTGGCAAAGCCGGCCTTCATTTCGAACGCCAAGGCGCACTACCGGCCGGGGAACACCTTTCGCTCTGCCAGCCATCAGATGGCGCGCTACGCACTCAGCGACGGCCAGGCGGGCGTGCGCGGAAGCCGCCTCTTCCGTAACGCCGCGCGTTGCGTGCTCGAGGTACTAGCGGTTGCGAGCCTGCGCTGGACCCTCGTTCCGCTGTTGGTCGTTTTCGTGCTGGAATCGTGGTTCGCCTTTCACCGCGATTGGCGGCAACTGGGCCGCTTCGGCGCGAAGGCAGTGCTGGCCCGCTTTGCCTTTTCCGTCGCCGTGCCCTGGGTGGTTGCCGTGAACCAGATTCGCGGATGTTTCACGAAGAAGCCGCTTACCAATCGGCAAAATGCGGGGACGTAGGGACCCCGAGGATTAGGGATTAGACATTTGGGCAACGTCTCAGTCCGAATTCTGGCGGCTGTTGCGGCGAAGCAGGAGCGTCGAGCCAAACAGTATCAAGAGAAATGGCAGTGCCAGAAGGATCGAACTGGGACGCCAGCGAATGCCAAAAATGAACATGTGATGGGTCCAAACGAAGAGCACAATTCCCACTGCGGCCCCTACTATGAGTCCGACGCCCGACCCAATGAGCACGAATGCGATCAGTCGTCTAGTCATACCGCCGATGATACTACGCCGCCGACATTAGGAATCGGGGATCGGCGACTTCTCACGCGCCGCGCGGGACAACGTAGAACAGAATCGCGCAATAGTGAGCGATGCTGCCGGCAAGCACGAAGATGTGCCACGCGGCGTGGAAGTAGCGGATCCGGTCGAGAGCGAAAAAGACCACGCCCAATGTGTACGCCAGGCCGCCGGCGGCCAGCCAGAGCATGGCGTGCCAGCCGATGGCGTTGAGCAGCGACCGCCCCACAAAAATCACCAGCCAGCCCTGGATCAAATAAATGGCCGTGGAAGCAAAGGCGAGGAAACCTCCCTTGAAGTGATCCATGGCGACGCTTTTGGCCACCACTCCCGCCACGGCCAGCGCCCATACCACGCCAAAGAGAATCCATCCCAGCGTGCCGTGCAGAGAGATCAGCGTGAAGGGGGTATAGGTGCCGGCGATGAGCACGTAGATGGACGAGTGATCGAGAACGTGAAAGACATAGCGGGCGCGGGTGCGCACCAGCGAGTGATAGAGCGTGGAGCAAAGATAGACCAATACCAGCGAGCCGGAAAAGATCGCGCAACTGACAATGAGCCGCGCCGAGCCGCGCGTGGAAGCAACGATCAGACAGACCGCTCCCGCAATGGCGAGCGCGGCGCCGACGCCGTGGGTGATGGCGTTAGCCAGAATGTCGCCCAGTTCGTAGTGGGGGTGCACAAAACGATGATAGTCCGGCGCTCCAACGCGGTAATGGCTCGCGCGCCGACTCTCCGTTCCGAATCAGAACGCGCGCATGTCATGGGAATTTCCGTCCCGGCTTGCCGCCGCGCGGCGCGCATCGCTCTTGAGGTCCGCTGTATGCGGAACTAACGTTCAATGCATGTCGAGCTTTTTCGACAATGTGCCGGCAGTGAGGCGGCAGCCATCGGCTGGCCTCTCCGGCCGCTTGACCGAGATCGCGCGCGGCTACCAGCGCGTGCTGGAGCAGAACCCCATGCACACCGTCGCGCTGGTGGGCATGTGCCTGGTGGCGCTGGCCAGCCGCCAGACCGAGGCCGCCGTGCAGATGGCCTCTGCCGCGGTCGCTTCCGCGACGGATTCGCTTGCGGCGTGGGTCGCTTTGGGACAGGCGCTGAAGGCCGCGGAGCAGCATGAGGAGGCAGAGAAAGCCTACCGGCAGGCAATCCGGCTGGACGGCATGAATGCGCTTGCGCGCCTGGGGCTGGGCGAGTTGAAGATCGCAGCCGGCCGACCGGAAGAAGCCGCCGCCGAATTCGCACTCGCGCTGCGGCGCCGGCCCGCACTGATTGCGGCGCATCTGGGGCTGGGCAATGCGCTCGCGTGCATGGGAAGGAACGAAGAGGCGCTCAAGCGGTACGATGCCGCTCTGGCATTGCGCCCGCGACTGGCGGAGGGCGAGTTCGCCGCTGGATTCGCGCTGGCCCGGTTGGGACGCACCAAAGAAGCGGAGACGCGCTACCGGCGCGCCGTGGCCGCGCGTCCGGACTTTGCCGCAGCCTGGATCAACTTGGGCGCCCTGCTGCGAGAGCAGGGAAAGGACGTGTTTGCCGAAGCAGCGTTACGCCGCGCCATCGAGCTCCGACCAGACTTGGTTTCGGGCTGGGTGAATCTTGCCGTCCTGGAGCGTGAGCGATGCCGGCCAGATGTTTCCGAGACCTATCTGCACAAGGCATTCGCGCTGAATTCGTCGCAAGTTGAAACCCTGGTGGCGTGGTGCCAACAGCGTATCGCGGAAAGGGATCTTGCCGGCGCGTGGGGTTGGTTGCGTTGGGCGCTTGTGCGTAATCCGGACTTCGATGAGGCCGTGAACTTGCGCGGTATTCTCTTGCATTTGGAAGGGAGATTTCGGGAGGCGATCGAAGCCTTCGAGCGGGCTGAAGCGCTGGGCAACCGCGCGGCGGCTTCGAATCGCGGCAATTCCCTGCTCGACCTGGGCCGCATGGAGGAAGCGCTCAAGGCGCACGAGACCGCGGTCGCGCGCGATCCGACGAGCGCGGGCGCCAAGTACAACCTGGCGCTAACCCAGTTGCGCCTGGGCGATTGGGAGCACGGCTGGGCCGGCTACGAAGCGCGCTGGCAATTCCGCGAGGTGCATCGCGGTCCACGCTTCTTCAGGCAGCCGCGCTGGCGCGGCGAGAACCTGCATGGAAAGCACGTGCTGCTCCACGCCGAGCAGGGACTCGGCGACACGATTCAATTCTGCCGCTACGCTGCGCTGGTGGCGGCGCGCGGCGGCGTGCCTATCCTGCAAGTGCAGCCCGCGGCCGAGCGCTTGATGCGATCGCTTGCGGTGGTGCGCGCTGGGTTGGCAGAGACAATGCGGATGGATGCCGAGCCGCCGCAGTTCGATTTGGAGTGCCCGCTGCTGAGTCTGCCTGAGGTTTTTCGCACTTCCATCGATACGGTTCCGTGGAAGGGCGCGTATCTGGGCGCGGATGCGGAACTCGCCGCGGAAAAGCTGGAGCGGTTTCCCAGCGCCCCATTCCCCAACCGAGAAGATGGATTCCGCGTGGGGCTGGCATGGGCGGGCAATCCGCGCTACAGGGCCGACCGTGCGCGTTCCATGCGCTTGGCAACGCTGCTGCCGCTGCTGCGCGGCGTTGATGCAACGTGGATCTCGCTGCAAAAAGGCGAAGCGGCGGAACAATTGGCAGCCCTGCTCCTGGACGTTTGCGTTTGGGATGGGTCAAGCCAGGACGAAGACCTGGCCGAGACCGCGGCGCTGATTGCGGGTCTCGATTTAATCATCACAACCGACACTTCCATTGCGCATCTCGCCGGCGCCATGGACAAGCCGGTGTGGATTCTGCTGCCGCACCTCTCTGACTGGCGCTGGATGCAAGAAACCGAGACCACCCCCTGGTATCCATCGGCGCGGCTCTTCCGGCAAACCATTCCCAGCGGTTGGGACAGGGTTGTGGAACGAGTGACGGCGAAGCTACTGCGGATCGCAAGATCTACCGTCCGGCAGGGTGCGTAGATTACTGACTCCAGGTCCTGATCGGCTTCAAATAGCCTCGGCGAGTGTCAGCTTTCGAATTACCCCCCTCCCCCCATACGTTATATGTCCATATTTGAAAATAAAGGGTTTACAGTGCAGGTATATAAACTCTCTCCATACCTCAATGTGAGGCCGGCGGAGTTGGCGCATATGAGCGATGCGTGCGATCTCCCGTCCTCCCTCTTGATTCTGAGCTCAGTCTAGCAAAGGCCGCGAATTTGTCGGCAAAATGACGGCTTCCTTTTGCCCAGTGTTTTCTACGAATTAGGGCTGATTTTTCTGAGCAAGGGGTTGACAGCGGTTATCGAGCGATGAGCTGCCAGAACTTTTGCGACGGAATTCAAAGATTCCTCTTGACGTTCGATACTCTATATTATAGAGTTCTCTGTGTACGGGACTTCTCTAAACCAAAATAGCAAGCCAAGGAGGAAGCACATGACGGACGAAATGGATGGAAGGGACCTTGCTGAGCGGGTGAGGCTGATTGAAAGCATGATGGCCGAGGGGCGGCAGCGGACCGAGAGCTGGGGATGGACGTTTGTGTTGTGGGGCGTGGCGTACCTGGTGGCCACGGCGTGGTCTTCAGGGTTGGTCGGCGGACCGGTCTGGGCTCAGCGCCTTCTCGCGTGGCCCGTCATTATGATTGCGGCAAGCGTCGCGACCGGAGTAGTCATTTCGCGGATGAAGAAGGGCCAGCCGCCGAACACGCTGGGAAGAGCGCTTGGGGCGACATGGGCGGCCATGGGGATCTCGCTTTTTGTCGTTCTAATGTCGTTGGGATTGAGCGGAAGGTACGACCTGCACGTATTCGTGGCGATCATCGGCGGAATGCTGGGCGTGGCCAATATGACCTCGGCCATCATTTTGAAGTGGAAGATGCAGTTTGCGTGCGCGGTGGTGTGGCTCGGTTCGGCCGTGGCGGCATGTTTTGGCACGGTGGAGCAGGCCGGGATTGCGTTTCTCGCGGCTACTTTCTTCTGCCAGATTGTGTTTGGCATTTATGCCATGATCTGCGAATCGCGGCGGCGCCGGCTGCAGAACGGGGTGGTCAATGCTTGAGTCCGGGCCTGAGCTGCCGGAGTTGAATCCCGTGATTCACGGGAAGCTGCGTCTGGCGCTGCTCTCGCTGCTCTCGGGTGTCGACGAGGCGGAGTTCACGTGGCTGCGCGGCAAGACCGGCTCGACCGATGGCAACCTGGGCGCGCAGCTGACAAAGCTGGAAGAAGCCGGCTACGTGACGGTGGAGAAGAAATTCGTGATGCGCAAGCCGCAAACCCTCTACCGCATGACCGAGGCTGGACGGGCGGCGCTGACGGAGTACGTGGCCGCGCTGAAGCAGTTGCTGGGGACAGCGCTGTGACCCCATCCAATTGAGCCTGTCGATGTGAGCCCATTAAGCGCCTTCGCGCGTCTATACCTGTAACGCACCGGGGGCACTGGCACAACTTGGAGGCGGGATGGGCGTCACGGCGAATTTTCGCAAGGGCATCGCGCGCTTCCTCATCTTGTCGGCCGCGCTGCATCTTCTGATCTCGGCTTGCGTGTTCATGGTGGAACACCGGCGGAAGATGCAGGCGGTAGTGGAAGAGAAGCCGACCAAGTTCTATCCGGCCATGGTGTTGTACGCGGGTGGGACCAAGGCCCCGCGGACGGATGCGCCCGACGGCCGCAGGAAACATCCCCAGGAGACAAAGCAGGCAACAACCGACCTCACCATCAACCGGAACATCACGCCTGCGGCGGGACAACCGGTGGCCGCGCCCGACACTCCGGTGGCCGGCAGCGGGGCCGACCGGCAGAGTGCCGACCCGGCTTTCCCGGTCTTCTCGCCGCATCCTCCGGTTGCTGACCGCTCGCTGCTTCCCAGCTCGAATCAGGAAGTGGTGGTAGACGTGAAGGTGAGCGCGACAGGCGATGTGCTGGAAGCGACGCTGGTGAAAGGCATCGGCAACGGGCTCGATCAAATTGTCCTCGACACGGTGAAATCGTGGCGCTTCCATCCCGCGACTATCAACGGAAATCCCGTGGCCACCGAGGCGGAGCTGATCTTCCCGTTTAACCTGAGCTACCCCACGACGCCGACGTCCTGATTCAGAAGTTCATCGAGGAAATGCAGGTCCTTCGACTCGTCCCGGCACGCCGGGACTCGCTCAGGATGACAATTTCATTGTGATGCGAGCGAACCACGCAGCCGCCGCATGATGCCGAGATAATACGCGAGATTGTGGATTGAATTCAGCGTTCCGGAGAGCGCTTCGCCGGCGTGCATCAAGTGGCGCAGATAGGCGCGGGAGTAGCGGCGGCAAACGGGGCAATCGCACAAGGGATCGGGCGGCGACTGATCTTCAGCGAATTGCTTGTTCTTGATGTTCAAGCGGCCTTCGCTGGTAAACAACAGGCCGTGGCGCGCCGCGCGCGTGGGTAGCACGCAATCCATCATGTCCACACCCATACGCGCGTACTGCTCAATCTCGTCGGGGTAGCCCACGCCCATTACGTAGCGCGGTTTGTCTTTGGGCAGCAGGGGCAGTGTTTCAGCAATCATTTCCAGGGTGAGTTCGCGCGGCTCGCCCACGCTCAAGCCCCCGATGGCGTAACCGTCGAAGTCCATCTCCACGAGGCGCTCGGCGCACTGACGGCGCAGATCTGTGTACATGCCGCCCTGCACAATGCCGAAGAGGGACTGCGTGCGGCCGGCAGAGGGGTCGTCAGTTGAGGCGCGCGGTCTCCCCGGTCCCGAAGTGCGAGGGACCGGGGGCACCCCACCATTTTGGGGAAGAAATTCCTGTTCGTGCCAGGGAACTTCTTCGCGGTGGGCGCGGAAGTGATCGAGCGAGCGGCGCGCCCACGCCATGGTGAGGCGCAGGCTCTCTTCGGCGCGAGCGCGAGCGGCGGGATACTCCGTGCACTCGTCAAAAGCCATGCAGATATCGGCGCCGAGGGCGATCTGCACGTCGATGGAATGCTCGGGGGTGAAAAAGTGCGAACTGCCGTCGAGGTGCGAGCGGAAGTGCACGCCGTCATCGGTGACTTTGCGCAGTTCGTTGAGGGAAAAAACCTGAAAGCCACCAGAATCAGTGAGCAACGCGTGCGGCCAACTGATGAATTTATGCAGGCCGCCCATGCGGCGGATGGCTTCGTGTCCCGGCCGCAGGTAGAGGTGATAGGTGTTGCCGAGAATGATCTCAGCGCCGAGCGATTCCAAGCGTGTCTTGCGGTACGGCTTTGACTGTTCCCTGGGTGCCGACGGGCATGAAGACGGGGGTTTCCACGGTCTGATGCGGAAGTTCGAGACGTCCGCGGCGTCCGCCTGCGGCAGTTTCGGCCAGGATCTGGAACTTGTGAGTCACTGATTGATTTTAGCGGACGATGTTCTCAGTACAGGAGCCTTATTCGATCTTCGCAACGGCGTCCGGTTCCAAATGGTCGCTGAGAGCCTGCAGCAGTTGCGCCACAGTTTTTCCGGAGCGTGGATCGCGGAGGTCGGGCGCGATTTCGTGGAGCGGCACCAGGACGAAGGCCCGCTCGGCAAGCCGCGGGTGAGGGATTTCGAGGCCGGATGCAGCGAGAGCCAGATCGCCGTAGAGGAGGAGGTCGAGATCGAGGGTACGCGGGCCGTTGGGAACAGACGCAGCGCGATCGCGGCCAAAGGCCTGCTCGATGTTGAGAAGACTGTGCAGCAATTCGCGCGGCGGCAACTGCGTTTCCAGCGCGACCACGGCGTTCAGGAAGCGGGGTTGATCTTCGAGCCCAACGGGGGCGGTGGAATAGAGCGAAGAGCTCGCGGCGATGCGGCCCTGAGCGGCCAGGCCTTCGATGGCTGCGGCAAGTGTGGCGTTAGGCAAGCCGGCAGAGCTGGGCAGGTTGGCACCGAGTGCGATGTAGGCGAGGGGCATGCTTATAAGAGACTAATGTAGTCGGCAGGGTGAACGTGCGTGGCGCGCGGAGTTGTCGAAGCGAAAGCAACCCGGGCTTCGAAATGCGCTTGATCTGGTAGCATCGGACTTCGGAGAATTTGCTTATGGACACACTGAGTACCGCAGGGCTTGGCGCCCGGCGCAACGAAGACATCGCACTCGATCTGTTCAAGTTTGTGGCGGGCACAGCAGGCGTGGGCAAACTGGCAACGCCTTCAACGGGCTTTAGCGGCGCCACTGCCACCAAGCCGGAGGAGCATGTGATCCAACTGCTCGAGCTTTACAGCCGCTGCCTGAAGGCCGTGGAAGGAAAAGGCTAAGGGCTCTAGAGAAAGAGGCGCCGAAATCGCAGGCAAGACCCAAGTACGCATGGCCGTGGCTGGCGCCGGAGCCTTTGGGCGCAATCATCTGCGTGTGCTGCGCGAGTTGGAGACCGAGGGCGGAGGTGTGGCGCTGGTTGCAGCGGTCGATCCCGATGCTGCACGCGCGGATGAGGCGGCAAAGCAGTACGGCATTCCGGCGTTCGCGACCGTCGAAGCGCTGCTCAAGGCAGACCTGAAGCTCAATGCTGCATGCGTAGCGGTGCCCACGGTCACGCATTATGAAGTAGCGTCGGAGCTGCTCGGCGCAGGGCTCGATCTACTCATCGAGAAGCCGCTGGCGTCATCCCTTGATGAAGCCGATGCACTCATCCAAATCCAGGAAAAAAATGGGCGAATTGTGCAGCCGGGACATTTGGAGCGCTTCAACCCGGCGGTGATGGCCGTGGAGCCGAGCCTGACGCGGCCCATGTTTTTTGAAGCGCACCGGCTGAGCGTATATACGCCGCGCGCACTCGACGTGGACGTGGTGCTCGACCTGATGATCCACGATCTCGACATTGTGCTCACGTTTGCCAAGTCCCCGGTGCGCGAGGTGCGCGCGGTAGGGCTGCCGATTCTTTCGCCCAAGGTGGACATTGCGAATGTGCGCGTGGAGTTCGAGTCGGGCTGCGTGGCCAACTTTACGGCGTCGCGCGTATCCACAGAGCGCGTACGCAAATTGCGCTTCTTTGAGCCGCGACAGTATGTGTCGATTGATTACGCGCGGCGCGATGTGCTCGTGATCCAGATTGATGACCCACCTGCACCACCTGCGGTGGGGCAGGCTTTTGGACGAGATTCGCAGGACGATCGAGTTGCGCAAGCGGCCGCGCAATTCCTGGCCACGGGAAAGCTCGATGGCTCGGTGATCCAGACGCTCGTCGCTTCCGGCAAGATCCCGGCTGGGCTCATGATGAAGGTTCTCGGCGCAAAGAACGATCCAGAGAAGCTGAAGGAGATTGCGAAGGAACTGGCTGGGGCGCATGCCGAGCCACACGATGGCCCTGCGCCGGGTTTGAGCTTTGTAAAACCAGAGGTAACGCCGGGCGAGCCGCTGAAGCTCGAAATTCGCTCCTTCCTTGATTCGGTGCGAACCCGCCTGCCGCCCCGGGTCACGGCGCGGCAGGGACGCGCGGCGCTCGAACTGGCGCTCACGATACAGGCACAGATGGCAGCACACGCGGAACGGGCCGGGTTGGGAGATTTCTTTAAAGGCAGCTCCTAGCTGCTAGATCTTGGCTGCCCGCGCTGGCCTCAACTGCCTGACGCGCGACGCAAAAGCCCGCTGCCCACCGTGACCCTGGTGGTTCCTTTTCCCGGCTTTTTCCTCTCTCCTGCAAAGACCGCAGGTACAGTAGCGGCAAGGTGATTCCGCACAACCAAAGTGGGAGTTACTGTGCGCGACTGGCGATGCTACCATCGCGGACGAAGATCAATGTGGCGGGAGGCGAATGTGGCTCTGAGCGACTTCATCAGCAAGCAGTTTATTAAGGTCATCCAGTGGAATGAGGACAGCGATAGTGTGCTTTCGTACCGCTATCCCATGCAGGACATGGAGATTGAAAATGGCGGTCAGCTTACCGTGCGCGAGTCGCAGTTGGCGCTGTTTGTGAACGAGGGGCGGATCGCGGATGTTTTTGCGCCGGGCCTGCACACGCTGAACACGCGCAACCTGCCTGTCTTGACTGACCTCATGAACTGGAGCAAGGACTTCGAATCGCCATTCAAGTCCGATGTGTACTTTTTCTCCACGCGGCTGCAGATCGACCAAAAATGGGGTACGTCGGAGCCGATCACGACCCGCGATAAGGAGTATGGCGTCCTTCGCCTGCGCGCCTTCGGGAACTACGCCTATCGCATCGCCGATCCCAGCAAATTCTTCACTGAAGTGACCGGCACGCGCCAGGCGGTGTTTGCCGCGGACCTGGAAGGACAGTTGCGTACGAACATCATTGCGCGGCTCACCGCCATATTCGCAGGCAGCGAGATCTCGTTTGTCGATATGGCCGCAAACCTGGGCGCGCTCACCGATAAGGTCACGAATGACGTGAAGCCCATCTTTGCGGCGCTCGGTTTGGAGCTGAACCAGTTTGTGGTGGCCAGCGTCTCGCTGCCCGAAGACTTGCAAAAGGTGATGGACCAGCGTATCGGCGTAAACATGGCCGGAGACCTGGCGCGCCTGACGCAGTTCGAGGCAGCTGAATCGCTGGAAGAGGCTGCGCAAAACACGGGCGGCACGGCTGGCATGGGCGTGGGCCTAGGTGCGGGCGCGGCGATGGCGCAGGCCCTCATGGGTCAGACGATGCCCGGACAGACGGGGCCGGGACAGGCGCGCGTGGCGCCTGAGCCAGCGGCCGCATTGCCTGGCGCGGGAAGCAAGTTCTGCATCGAGTGCGGCAAGCCTATGCCGGAACGGGCGAAGTTCTGCCCTGAGTGCGGGAAGCCGCAATGAACTGTCCCTCCTGCGGAGCACCGATGCACATTACGGCCGGGCTGATCAGCCTGCGCTGCGACTATTGCAACAGCGTTTGTTCTGTCGCGCCGGACGACCAGGGAGTGCAGTATCTGGACGAGTTGCAGGAGCTGCCCTGCCCGGTGTGCGCGGCTCCGCTGTGGGACGCGACCTTGGCCGGCGTGCCCATCCGCTCCTGCAAGAAATGCCGCGGCATGCTGGTGCCGATGGGCGCTTTCGAGGCACTGATTGCACAAGTGCGCTCCGCACATCCCGGCACCGAGATTCCAGTGGCCGATGACGGCAGCGATCTGAACCGCAAACTGGAATGCCCTCAGTGCCATCATCCGATGGACACGCACTTTTACTACGGCGGCGGCCATGTGGTGATGGAAGACTGCGAACGCTGCGAGCTGAACTGGCTGGACGGCGGCACGCTGATGCGGATTGTGCACGCGCCACACCACGAAGAAGCAGAGGACTAAGGCGTTCTCCCACAGCCCATCTCAGGCGACGCCGAGGACGCGGTTCAAGAAGCCGACGATGTATTTCCACACCAGATAGTACAGGGCGAGCGCGAAGGCAAAGCCACACGCAATCACCGCGTAAGGCACCTCGATGGCCTGAAACCAGGTAACGCTATGCGCGCCGAGGGCGATGACGCCAAGGCATCTGGCGAGACTCGCCCCCACGGGAAACAGCAGAAACGGCAGGATAGCTCCGTGCAGTCCGACCGGCAGATGGGTGCGATTGTGTGAAACTACCCAGAGCATATTCCAGATTCCCCAAAGGCATGGCACGAAGGTGAGTGGAAAAATCAC
The DNA here is from genome assembly GCA_963713675.1 of uncultured Acidobacteriota bacterium. GTDB lineage: Bacteria > Acidobacteriota > Terriglobia > Terriglobales > Acidobacteriaceae > Telmatobacter. Next base: position 153,329 of record CAVQMV010000025.1, on the reverse strand, counting down.
AATGCGCTCAATGGGAAACGGCTCCTGAACGGTTAGCTTTCCCAGCGACAGCACCGTGAGCAGGACCGGAAATATCACTGTAGGGATGAAAACCCCTGCAAGATATGCGCGAATGTAGGTGTGGTTGTTCATGACAAGCTCCTTATTATCGGCCGATGATCGGTTTCTAGTTCACAGGTAATAGAGAAAAACCGGAATCGTCGCCGGGAACGAAACTGCAAAAACCGCGAGCCCGCCGAGCAGCGCCCAGTCGAACCAGGGAACCATATAGCGTGGCGTGCGGTTCGCGTCGAGACGGCGCAGCACCGCGGGCCACAGATCGCGTTCCGGCTCCGCGCTCGATTCAACTGGCGGCAGTGTTTGCTTGAGCAATTGCCTGATCCGGTCATCATTCATGATCCGATTCTCATCCTCTGCATTCATGGCGTGATTCCCTGTCGTTCCAGGTCCTTTCTTAACAATCGAATGGCGCGAAAGACGCGCAGTTTAACGGCCGCAACGGTGATGCCGAGCGCGGCAGCGACTTCTTTGTGCGGCTGCTCCTCCACCACGGCTAGAATCGCCGCGGCGCGCAGGCTGGGCGGCAACCGGCTGAAGGCCAGCGCGGTTTTGCTGCGAATCTCGGCAGCGATGGCGGGATTGCCCGCGGGTGCGGAGGACAAAGTGCCGGCCATCTCCGCGGTCAACTCCACCTCAGGCCGCTGCGCTCGGATCCAATCGAGCGCCGCGCGCGTGGCAATGCGCCGCGCCCAGGGCCCGAACGGGTACTCCGGCTGAAAGCGGTCGTGTGCGCGATGAATGCGCCAGAAAGTCTCCACCGTGAGGTCCTCCGCGGCGGCCGTGTTGCGGACCATGCGCAGAATCCAGCCGTACACCGGTCGCTGATGCTCGCGGAAGAGCGCCTCGAAGGCGTCGAGATCGCCTTGCCGGAAGCGTTCCAACAGCGTGCGGGAGGCTTCGGCCATCCGTCTTCCCTTTCTACCGATGCTTACGGGCGCTTTGGCAGAAAGGTTACATCGGAACAGTGGTCAGTTGTCAGTGGTCAGTGGTCAGTGGTCAGTGGTCAGTCGGCGATGATCGGATGGTTTTACCCTGTATCTCGGCGTCCTTACGAAATGTGCCGCCCCATGAGAAAATGCCCATATAAACCGATTTTCTGCGGCTTCATTTGGTTGACAGAGAAGGAAAACGCCAATTAAAGTTGGGCGTCTGCGGATACAGGGTGTGGGCCGGGCCGAAGGTATTGCAGCACGGGAGACGATAACAATGCTTGGATTACGAGTGGTGGCGGGAACTTTGCTGGGGCTAGGAGTGGCGGGCGCTCTGTGGGCACAGGATGCAGGAAAGTCTGCGTATCTCGATCCGAATCTGCCGGCGGAGCAACGCGCAACCGACCTGGTGAAGCGCATGACGCTCGAAGAAAAGGCAAGCCAACTGGTGAACCAAGCGCGCGCCATTCCGCGGCTGGGCGTACCCGGCTACGACTGGTGGAGCGAGGCGCTGCACGGCGTAGCCACCAACGGAACCACGGAGTTTCCCGAGCCCGTCGCACTGGCCGCGACCTTCGATCCCAAAGGCATTCACCAGATGGCTGTCGACATCAGCACGGAAGCGCGCGTGGTGCATGCGCAATCCGTGACTGCGAACGGCGACAGCGTCATTTTTCACGGACTGGATTTTTGGGCGCCGAATATCAACATTTTCCGCGACCCGCGCTGGGGACGCGGCCAGGAGACGTATGGCGAGGATCCATTTTTGACAGCGCGCATGGGCGTGGCGTTTGTCACCGGAATGCAGGGTGACGATCCGAATTACTATCGAGTGATTTCGACGCCCAAACATTACGCGGTGCACTCGGGGCCGGAGCCCACGCGCCACTCTGCTGACGTGCCGGTGAGCAAGCACGATGAGCTCGATACGTATTTACCGGCATTTCGCGCCACGGTGACGGAGGCCAAGGCGGATAGCGTGATGTGCGCCTACAACAGCATCAACGGACAGCCGGCCTGCGCCAACGAATTCCTTCTCGACGATCAATTGCGCGGCAAGTGGGATTTCAAAGGCTACGTGGTATCGGATTGCGGAGCCGTGCACGACATCGCCAACGGCCACAAATTTGAGCCCAGTGTCGAGCAGGCAGTGGCCATCAGCCTCTCGCGCGGCATGGACAACGAGTGCATCGATTTCCGCGCCAAGGTGACGGACGACCACGACTACCGGCCGTATCTCGATGCCGTCAAGGACGGCTACTTGAAGGAGAGCGCGATCGACTCCGCGCTGGTGCGGCTGTTTACGGCGCGCATGAAGCTTGGCATGTTCGATCCGCCGCGGATGGTCCCTTACACGAAAATCGATGCGAGCGAACTGAACAGTGCCGAGCATCGCGCATTGGCGCTCAAGCTGGCCAACGAGTCGATGGTGCTGCTGAAGAACGACGGCGTGCTGCCCCTGAAGACAACCGGAGCGAAGATCCTGGTGGTTGGCCCGCTCGCGGAGCAGACGCGCGTGCTGCTCGGCAATTACAACGGGATTCCAACGCACACAGTATCGATTCTGGAAGGCCTGAAGCAGGAATTTGCCGGGGACACGATCCAATTCATGCAAGGCACGGGGTTCCTGAGCAAGCAGACCCAGCCGGTACCCAACGCGCTGCTGACGACAGACGGGCAACCGGGGGCCAAGGCGACTTATCTCAAGCAAGACATCGTGAGTTTCTCGAACGAGAAGTCGAGCGGAACGGCTGCGCTGGCGACGCGCGTCGAGCCTGGAATCGATATTGCGGCGCAACCCCTGCCGGCCGCGACTGCCGGTGTCGATCCGCTCACCGTGCGCTGGGAGACGACGCTCACACCAGCCGAAACCGGCGACTACAACCTGGGCGTCGAGACCGATGGATTCTTCCGCGTGTTTCTCGACGGCAAGCTGGTGACGATCGCGAATTATCCGCACGGTGTGGAGACGGTTACCGGCAAAACACATCTCGAAGCCGGCAAGCCGTACAAGCTGGAAGTCGAGTATCAAAGGACGGCCAATGCGACTCCGCACCTAAGGCTGATGTGGGGCAAGATGGATCGCGGGGTTGATCCGGCAGCGGTAACGGCGGCGCAAAACGCCGATGTTGTTGTCGCCGTGGTGGGAATCACCAGCGAGCTCGAGGGCGAGGAGATGAACGTGAACGAGCCTGGGTTCAAGGGCGGCGACCGCACCAGTCTTGATCTCCCGGAGCCCGAAGAGAAGCTGCTTGAAGCTGTCTCGGCCACCGGAAAGCCGATGGTAGTGGTACTGACCAATGGCAGCGCTCTCGGCGTGAACTGGGCCAACGCGCACGCCAACGCGATTCTCGACGCGTGGTATCCCGGCGAGGAGGGTGGAACGGCTGTGGCGCAAACCCTCTCCGGCAGGAACAACCCGGCCGGGCGCTTGCCGGTGACGTTCTACAAAGACGTGAGCCAGTTGCCGCCCTTTGAGGACTATTCCATGAAGGGGCGGACGTACCGGTATTTCGCAGGAACGCCGCTCTATCCCTTCGGCTATGGCCTCAGTTACACGAAGTTCTCCTACCGCAAATTGACGATTCCTTCAGCCGCCGTGGCGGCGGGCCAGCCCGTGATCGTGGAAGCCATCGTGACCAACACCGGCACGCGCGCGGGCGACGAAGTTGCGCAGCTCTATCTCACATTTCCCTCCGTTCCCGGTGCGCCGCTGCGCGCGCTGCGCGGCTTCGAGCGCGTACACCTGGAGCCGGGGGCATCGCAGACGGTGCGGTTTGAGTTGAAGCCGCGCGACTTGAGCATGGTGACGGAAGCTGGTGAGCCGGTGGTGGCCGAAGGCGGCTACACGGCGACAGTTGGCGGCGGCCAGCCAGGCACGGGAGCGCCAGCCGTGGCGGGAAGCTTCAACGTCAGCGGCACGCTCACGCTTCCGGAGTAAATGACCTGAAAAGAGCAAGATGAGGCGCTTTCGTAGCGGAATGCGCCTTTTTCTCTCATAAAACATGTCAAGGCCTTCCTTTACTACAGTCCCAAGAAACCATGAGGGAACGCCGTCCGATCCGCAATTCATTGAAACTAAACAATATAATGAAGACTCCACCCGGACAGCAAGTCTCCAACCGCGGCAAAAAGCGACCGCCTTCTTCCACATCTCCCGGGTTGCCGGGCTTAAACTTGTCTGTAATCCGGCTGCAATCTCCTCATTGCCGGGTAAACAACCGTGACCGACTTCGGTTGTTGAGGTTTTATGAATGCCATTTTCTCCGGCTCGTTCTACTCCTGCAGCATTCCATCTGTATTTCATTTGAAAATTCAGCCTGTTGTTGAGTTTCCATCAGGGAGGCCCAGGCGCATCCGGAATTCCTCCGGCCGCCGTGGAGATTTCTGATGGCCGATCTCGCGACGGCAGTACACGCTATTCCCAGCTCTCCGTCCCTCATTGAGCGGAGATTCTCAAGCCACCCCAGCCGCGCAGGCATGTGGATTTTTGTGCTGGCCTTGCTGGCCGGCCTCAGCTATATCGGCGTTCATCTCGGCGAAGATCTCGGCAGCGCGACCGTGACCGGCATCTGGCCGCTTGTGCTGCTGGGCCTGGCACTGCTGATCGCGCTGGGATTCGAATTCGTGAATGGATTTCACGACACCGCCAATGCTGTGGCCACGGTCATCTACACCAACTCGCTACCACCGCAAATCGCCGTCGTATGGTCGGGGATCTGCAACCTGACGGGCGTTCTGTTGTCCTCCGGTACGGTAGCCTTTGCCGTCATCACGCTCCTGCCGGTGGAATTGATTCTCAAGGTCAGCTCCGGCACTGGCTTCGCTATGGTGTTCGCGCTACTGATCGCCGCGATTCTGTGGAACCTGGGCACGTGGTGGTTCGGCCTTCCCGCATCCAGCTCGCACACTATGGTGGGTTCCATCATCGGGGTGGGGCTGGCCAGCCAGCTCATGAACCTGCATAGCAGAACTTCCGGACTCGACTGGAGCCAGGTCACGAAAGTACTTGAGGCTCTCCTGATCTCACCGCTGCTGGGATTTGCGCTGGCCGGCGTTCTGCTTCTCGTGTCCAGGCGCCTTCTGCGATTCCCGGCGCTCTACGAAGCGCCTAAGGGCAACGAGCCGCCGCCGTGGCCGATTCGCGCGCTCATGGTGGGCACCTGCACGGGCGTCAGCTTCTTCCATGGTTCAAACGACGGGCAAAAGGGCATGGGCCTCATCATGCTGATCCTTATCGGCACCGTGCCTACCGCCTACGCGCTGAACCACAATGCAAGCCCGGCGGAGGTGCAAAGCTTTATCGCCACTTCCGTGCAAGCGGGGCAGATTCTCGAACGGCACGTGCAACCCGGCACACCCGATCCCGATGTGCGCACCGTGATCGCCGACTATATCCACACCAAACAAATGCAGCCCGGAACTCTTCTGGCCTTGAGTCAGCTGGTGGACGAACTGAACCGCGAAGTCTCCGCGTACAATTCCCTCCGCTCCATTCCGGCAGAACAACAAACCAACATCCGCAACGACATGTATCTGACCGGTCGCGCGCTACGCATCATGGATACGTCTCACGACCCCGCCTTCACCGCCGAAGAAAGCGCGGCGCTCAAAATTTATCAGGGCAAGCTCGACAAGGCCACCAAATTCATTCCCGATTGGGTCAAAGTGGCCGTGGCGCTGGCCCTCGGCCTGGGCACCATGGTGGGTTGGAAGCGCATCGTGGTCACGGTGGGCGAGAAGATTGGCAAGGAGCGCATGACCTATGCCCAGGGCGCCAGCGCGGGACTTGTGACGATGGTGACCATCTTTGCCGCCGATACCTGGAGCCTGCCGGTTTCTACCACGCACATCCTCAGCTCTGGCGTCGCGGGCACGATGGCCGCCAACGGAAGCGGTCTGCGCTGGTCAACGGTACGCGCCATTGCCGCGGGCTGGGTGTTCACGCTGCCCGCTGCAGCTGTGCTCTCGGGCCTTCTGTACCTGCTCTTTCACGCAATCTTTTAGACAGCAATGTCGTCTCGCGAGAGGGCGTCCGGATTCCGCCGGGCGCCTTTTTCGTGGGGAAAACGGCGTGATGGCCGCGAACGCGCGAAAGAACAGCCACTTCCGGTAACATACAGAGTGGTGCTTAACAAAGAATGAGTCTGAAAGCCAAACTGGAAGCTGTCATTTATGCCGCAGAAGAGCCGGTAACGCTGGCGCAACTGGCCGGTCTGTTTGCCGACGACGCCCTGGAGTTGAAGGCGGAGCAGGAGGCGGCTGCGCAAGCGCAAGCCGAAGAGTCTGCTGCATCCGAGGACGCGTCTTTACCGTTTCAGGGTGATTCCCTTCCCGATCTGGCAGTTGCGCCGGATGAGGCCGCGGAGACAGTCGAGAACGAAGCGGACGAGGGTGCCGGCTTGGACGCCCGCACGACAGCCGGTCTGGAGACCGGCGGCGCGCCTCCTGCGGGCGGCGAGGAATCCCCAACGGATGATTCACAGGCCGAGGCAGAGGCAAAGCGCGCGGCGCGGTTGCGCGACCGGGAGGCCCGCGGCGTTATCAAGAAATTGCTCGACGAGCTGATTGCCGACTATGCCGTTGATGGCCGCGGCGTCGAGATTCGCGAAATCGCGGGCGGCTACCGTATGGCGACCAAGCCGGAATGTCACGACGCGGTGCGCCAATTCATCAAAGGGCTCAAACCACCGCTCAAGCTTTCGTTGCCGGCGCTGGAAACTCTTGCGGTGATCGCCTACAAGCAACCGGTGACTGCGCCGGAAGTCAACGAGATTCGCGGCGTGGATGCGTCGGCCGTTTTTGGATCGCTGCTGGCGCGGAAGCTGATTGCAACCGCAGGGCGCAAACCGGTCGTTGGCCGGCCGATTCTCTACAAAACCACGCGCGAATTCCTGCTGCGCTTTGGACTGAAAGATGTCTCCGAGCTGCCATCGATGGAAGAGTTCGAAAAGATGGCGGCGAGCGAGCTGGAAGAGGCTGAGATGGCGAGCGGTGAGTCCGCAACAGCCGAAGCCGCTGCCGAGTTCAACCCGGATTTGAGCACCGAAACGAATATCGAAACGAACGGAAACGGCGCGAACCACCAGTCCGAAACCGCGACGCAGTCCACACTAGCCGCTTCCGATGCGTCAGCCAGCGACGCGGAGTGAGCAGAAGGTCACAGGTTTCCCCATGACAATCGAAAAGAAAACGAAGCCGGCCGCACCCGCGGCCAAGTCCGCGTCTAAAACCAAGAAGGCGGATACAGCAAGCAAGAAACCCGCGGCCAAGAGTAAGACGGCCAGCCCGAAGACCGCAAAATCAGCGGCTAAGACAGCCGCGCCGGCCAAGAAGCGCGCAACGGTAGCGAAGAAGGCTCCCGCTCAAGCCAAGGCACCCGCGGCAAAAAGCAAGAAGCGTGCCGCAACGGCGGAGAAGGAAGCCGCGACTCGCCTTAACGAGCCGGTACTCGACCCCATTGGCGATGTGACCAGTGGCGAGGCCCATAAGTATTTGGGCGACGTTAAGGATTTGGCGAACCTGGAAGCTGAAGAGGCGCGCGCGAAAACCGCGCCTTTGGAAGCCGGACCGGGAATGACGGCGGCTGCACAGGCCTCGCAGGCAGAAGACGCGGATGGCGAATCCGAAGCCGATTCGGAAGAAGAGGAATTTGGGATAGCTAAGAAGCCGCGTCCAGCCGCCAATCCGGAGAGGCTGCAGAAGATTCTTTCGCGGGCGGGCATTGCGAGCCGGCGTCACGCCGAAGAAATGATTGTTGCCGGGCGCGTGGTGGTGAATGGCAAGGTAGTGACGGAGCTTGGCAGCAAGGCCGATCTCGGGCGCGATCACATCCGCGTCGATGGCAAGTTGCTGCAGGGCGCAGAGCGGCATCGCTACTTCATGCTCAACAAGCCGCGGGGCTACGTCACCACTGTGAGCGATCCCGAACACCGGCCTACCGTGATGGAGTTCTTTGCGAATGCGAAAGAACGCGTGTATCCGGTGGGTCGGCTCGATTACCTGAGTGAAGGCCTGCTGCTGATGACGAACGACGGCGAGCTGGCCAACCTGCTGAGCAAAGCCGGCTCCGGCGTGGAGAAGACGTATCTGGTGAAGGTCGCCGGGAAGCCGAGCGCGGAAGAACTCGAGCGCTTGCGCGGCGGCGTGACGATTGAAAAAGGCGAGCCGGGTTCGGCGCGAGTGCGTACAGCCCCGGCGCGGGTGCGCGAGTTCCGCGAAGGCGACAATCCCTGGTTTGAAGTGGTTCTCACCGAGGGACGCAATCGCGAATTGAGAAAAATGTTCGCGGCCATCGGACATTTTGCGGAGAAGATTCGCCGTGTGGGCTACGGGCCGCTGGTGCTCGATGTGGAGCCGGGAAAGATGCGCGAGCTCGCCGAAGATGAGGTGAACGCGCTGCGTTTGACCGCCGAGGGCAAGATGAAGCCGCGCCGCGCCAAGATCGAGAAGTTGCTGCCCAGGGAAGCCGGCCTGTCGGCAGAGAAACGCGACCGTCCAAGGGACAAGAAGTTCGACCGGCGGCCTGGTCAGGGTTTTGATCGGCGACCCAGTGCGCGCCCGGAACGCGGCGAAAGGTCCTTCGGTGGCGGACAGCGTCCGCCCTTCAAGCCGCGCGGAGAACGGCCGGAATTCCGCTCTGCTCCACAGCAGGATCGCGGTGAGAATCGCTTCGGCAGTGCGCCACGCGCGCCTTTCAAGCCCCAGGGCGAGCGGCCGGACTTCCGTCCCGCGCCACGCCAGGATCGCGGCGAAAATCGCTTCGGCAGCGCATCACGCGCACCATTCAAGCCGCGCGGAGATCGGCCGGAGTTCCGTCCCGCTCCGCGACAGGATCGCGGCGAGAATCGTTTCGGCAGCGCGCCGCGTCCACCATTCAAGCCCCGCGGTGATCGGCCGGAGTTCCGTCCCGCTCCGCGGCAGGACCGCGGCGAGAATCGTTTCGGCAGCGCACCACGCGCACCTTTCAAGCCCCGTGGCGATCGGCCGGAGTTTCGCCCCGCACCGCGGCAGGATCGCGGCGAGAATCGCTTCGGCAGTGCACCACGCGCACCGTTTAAACCGCGTGGCGATCGGCCGGAGTTTCGTCCTGCTCCACGGCAGGATCGCGGCGAGAATCGCTTCGGCGGTGCACCACGCGCACCTTTCAAGCCCCGGGGCGATCGACCCGAGTTCCGCCCAGCTCCGCGACAAGATCGCGGTGAGAGCCGCTTCGGCAGTGCACCGCGCGCACCTTTTAAGCCGCGTGCTGACCGGCCGGTGTCGAACAGCGAAGCCAGGCCGCGCCTTGAGATCGAACGAATCGCGGAACCTCAAAAGAGCTCCAGCTTTGACAGTAGACCGAAGCCGTCGTTCGGCGGTAAGCCGGGCCCCAGAGGGAAACCAAGCGGCTTTGGCAAGTACCGCGGCAACACGAAAGGCGGTCCGAAGCGTGGCGCTTCGCGGCCCGGCGCACCGCGCGGCGGAAAGAAACGCGGCTGAACAGCAGACAAAGACCCACTTCCCCTCTGCGCAGCACTTGAGGAGATTTTATGGCAAACACGTTTGGCACGGACATTCTGATTCAGGCACCGGACCCGAAGGCGGCTGCGTCGTTCTACGTGAAGCAGCTCGGCTTCACAATTACCGGCGAGCATGGCAAGTGGATCGATCTGCACGGAAACCACATCAACCTCTTCATCGAGGAAGGACCGGCGCTCGGGCCAGTGCTCGAAGTGACCGTGGATAACGTGGAAGAAGCAAAACAGCGGATTGTGGCGGCAGGCGGCAAGATCGTGAAGGATGAGCCAGATTTCCCGCGCTGTTACGTTCAGGATCCATTCGGATTGATCTACAACCTGACGAAATAGCGTTCGCTGCGCCCGCTCTATTGCAGCCAGGCGGCGACGATGCGATGACCGACGACGTAGGCGGCTTCCAGCGCGGACAGGTTAGCAGTATAGGCGCCGTGGCGCTCCGCGGCGAGATTGTCCGCGGCTGCGACTCCTGCGGGAGGCATGTCAAAGTTGCTGGCCGTTCGGAGAAGAAGCACGCGATTCCAGTCGGCCTTGCCTTGCAGAGTGAGTGAATGAAGCGCGAGGAGCGCCCCGGTATCGTTCATGGCGGTGGTGCTGAAGTGAGCCACGCCGCCAGTTTCAAACTGTACCCAGCGACGCGCCCATGCGTCCAGGAGCGCGCCGTGCCAGAAGACTTCCGTGGCCAGGTTGGCGCCTATCTGCACGCGCGGACCATCCGCGGTACCGGCGAATCCAGCGTAGCGCAGGCGCAGAGTGCGCTCGGGCTGGCTTTCAGGCAGCGCGATGTCTTTCGTCAGACCATAAGCCCATTGAAGAAGATCCGCGTTGAGGCGGATGACATTGCCGCGACGATTGGCGCGGGCATCGGTTCCGCTCCATGCGCGCACATCGTCTTCCCACGCAGGGCTTGGCAGATCGGCCGGCGTAACGCCGTCGAGCGAGAGGAAACCGTCGGGCCATGAGGCTGGCTTTTCTCGCGGGTCAATCCCCTTGGCCAGATCGCCGTTGATGACGTAATCGGTCCAGACCGCGGAGCCGATGGTGCCGTCGCCGGGCGAGATGCCTGCGATGCCGGCAATGAGCCAGTGGGTCTGGCGCAGGTCAAAGCGAGGATCAGCGGCGAAGGCCATGAGGTTGACGGCGGGGTTGATGTTGCCGGGCCCTATGGTGATAGCAAGCTCAGAACCATCCGCGTTGGCGCGAACCGTGCGTGACATTCCGGGAACCTGGATGATGCGGTCGAGGTGGTCGCGCTCAACCCAGAATTGCAGTTCGCCGGGCTGATCGCCGGTGTCGGAGCCAACCTCGAAGTAGGCGACCACAACCACACGCGGATGGATGACGCTGCTCTGCGCCGCGACGATTGCGGATGCAGCGAGGCAAACGGCGGCGAGGGCATGTTGCAGAGAACCATGCATGGGTCTATTGGAGCATGCGGACGGCGGGGTTGGCAGAGTCTGCTGCGCCTTCCTTCTCAGGAAAAGCTTGGATGGGCCGCCCCATTCTCGCGCGATCAATCACCTCGCGGATTTTTGCACACGGAAACGCCTCATGCGTCCCACGAGTGAAGCTGGACCGCTGACATTGAGACGAACCACATTGCCTTCGTATTCGCGCGTGTGCACAACCATGCCTGCTTCAATCGCCGCCAGAACCGCTCCCTCATGCTGCGGAACGCGCAGCTCCGCTTCCACGATGGGATCGGAGTAGAGCGCTGCATCGATGGCGGCGAGTAAATCATCCACGCCCTCACTAGTGATTGCGGAAAGCGCAACCTGGGCGGTGCCCGCGCCGGGGGCGCTCTTACCTTTTGGACTAGATTTCGATCGGGAATGGAGAGCCGCGCGCTCCTCTTCGGGAAGCAGATCGATTTTATTCAGCACTTCGATGCGCGGCTTCGACAGGCTCTCGAGTTCGCCGAGCACCTTTTCGACCTGCGCCTTCTGCTCGTCGCCATAGCTCGACGCGGCGTCGCGCACATGAATCAGCACCTCGGCCTGCGCCACTTCTTCCAATGTGGCGCGGAAGCTGGTGACGAGCGTGTGCGGCAGGTTGCGGATGAAGCCGACCGTGTCGGACAAGAGAACGCGGCGGCGGCTGGGCAGCTCAATGGCGCGCAGTTTGGGATCGAGCGTGGCAAACATGCGCGCCGACTCGAGCACCTGCGCGCCGGTGACGGTATTGAAGAGCGTGCTCTTGCCCGCGTTGGTGTAGCCGACCAGAGCGACAGTGGGCACGGGAACGGCCTCGCGGCGCTGGCGCTGCTGGCGGCGCACGCGGCGCACGCCTTCCAGATCGCGCTTGAGCTGATCGATGCGACGCTGGATGCGACGGCGGTCGGTTTCGAGCTGCGTCTCGCCGGGTCCGCGGGTGCCGATGCCGCCGCCCAGCTGCGACATGGCTTTGCCGCGCCCGGTCAGGCGCGGCAGCATGTATTCGAGCTGCGCCAGTTCCACCTGCAACTGCCCCTCGCGCGTGCGCGCGTGGCGGGCAAAGATGTCGAGGATCAGCTGCGTCCGGTCGAGCACGCGGCACGGCAATGCGGCCTCAAGGTTGCGCAGTTGCGTGGCTGAAAGGTCGTGATCGAAGAGAACCAGGTCCGCGTTCGTGGATGCGGCAATCGCGGCGATCTCTTCCACCTTGCCGGAACCGATGAGGGTTGCGGGATCGGGGCGCGGACGGCGCTGCAGCACTTCGGCGACAACCTGCCCGCCGGCGCTCAGCAGCAGCTCGCGAAACTCGGCGAGAGATGCCTCGGCATCGAGACCTTGCGCCTCGCGCGCGGCGTCAATGGAGCGCTGCGAGTGGCGTGGAGGTTCGAGTAGCTCGACGGATTGCAGGGCGCGGCTCAGTTGCCGCAGAGTCCAGACACACACTCTGCGCACGCGCCGCCATCACGCTTGCGCGGTTGTCACGCGAGCGAACCCCAAGGTCCACTCCGACGAGGACGGCGCGCTCAGCCATGGCTGCTTCCGTGGGTTGCGGCGCTGCCGTTCCTGTACGTCGCGCTTGCCAGGCGAGACCGATCCACCCGGGACGCTCCGGCGCTATCTTTGTTCCGCAGTCAGCGGCGTTGCCGACGGTGCCGGCACGGCAGCCGGACCGATGCCCGACGACACAGCAGCCGGACGGTGTTCGCTATGAATCACACTCCGGTTGCTGACCACAGTTGAAATCGCGTGTTTGAAAATCAATTGTTCCTGGCTGTTGTTCTCCAGGAGCACGGAATACTTGTCGAAGGACCGAATTTTCCCTGTCAGCTTGACGCCGCTGACCAGATAGATCGTAATGGGGGATTTGTCCTTTCGAACCGTGTTCAGAAAGGTGTCCTGAATATTTTGTGCCGGCTTGTTCTCCATGTGCCGATCTCCTGCTTTCTTGATGAAGGTTGTTGGTGCGACTTTCCTTACTGCATACTTCAGATTCACGGGACGGCTCCGGAACCCCCGGGAGTCGGTTAACCCCGCAATGTGACAAGATTATAGAGGTTTTTGCGTCCATTTCAACACCGCGAGGCGCCGCTTCCGCCTGAAAACGGTTACAGAAGGCACCGGCCAGGGCAGGCTGCGGGACGCCCAACTTCCATGGCTGATAGCATCTAGGTGTGCCAGACACCGCGATTTCGTCTCGCGCTTCGGCCCAGGCGGGCCCGGCAACGCCAACGCCTGCGCGCACGCCCGTGCCGATGCTGGACCTGAAGCGCCAGTATGCTCCCATCCATGAGGAATTATTGGATGCGCTCAGCCGGGTACTCGAAACGCAGCAATTCATCCTTGGCGGCGAGGTGGCCGCATTCGAAAAAGCCGCCGCGGAGCAATTGGGCGTGTCCCATGCTCTGGGATGCTCGTCGGGCACCGACGCCTTGTGGCTGGCGCTGGCCGCCGCGGGCGTGGGCTCCGGGCCAGGCCGTCGTCACCACCCCGTTCAGCTTTTTTGCCTCGGTCAGCTCGATCCTCCGCGCCGGCGCAACGCCGGTGCTGGCGGATATCGATCCCGTCAGCTTCAACCTGTCGCCCGCGGCCGTGAGCTGCCGTCCTCGATGGCCCGCGCGGCGCGGCAGTTCGCGCCATTCTTCCGGTGCATCTGTATGGACAGACTGTCGATTTGATCTTTGGTCTCGGGACGAGAGCGCGGGCTGACCATCATCGAAGACGCCGCGCAGGCCTGGGGCGCCGAGTGGAATGGCGTGAAGGCGGGCGGCCTGGGCGATGTCGCCGCATTCAGCTTTTATCCCACCAAGAACCTGAGCGCGGCCGGCGACGCCGGCATGGTCACCACGAATTCCGACGAGCTTGCCGAGCGGGTGAAGATGCTGCGCCAGCACGGCATGCGCCGCCGCTACTACCACGACGAGCTGGGCTGGAACACGCGCATGGATGGATTCCAGGGCGCGGTGCTGGCGGTGAAGCTCAAATACATTGGCGCATGGACCGAGGCGCGCCGCGCACTGGCCGCGCGCTATCACGCTCTGTTTGCCAAAGCGGGATTGGCGGAGGCTGGGACCTATCCCGTGCACGGTGTCGTTTTGCCGCGCGAGTTGCCGGGCGCACGGCACGTCTGGCATCAGTATGTGATTCGCGCTCCGCGCCGCGATGCGTTGCGCGAGTTTCTCAGCGCGCGCGAGCATCGGATCGGAGATCTACTATCCTGTGCCGCTCCACCAGCAGGAAGCGCTGAAAGGCCTTGGCTACACCGAAGGCGATTTTCCCGAGGCCGAGCGCGCCGCGCGCGAAGTGCTGGCGCTGCCCATCTTCCCAGAGTTGCGCGAAGACGAGCAGCAGACCGTGGTCGCGGCCGATCGCCGAGTTCCTCAGCTAAGGTACCTTCACTTCCACGTGCGACGCCTCTTCGACGAACGTCGCGATGGCGGAGTGATCGAAGTCGCCCTTGCCATCTGCAATCAGCGAGGAAATCATCTGCTGCACTTGCGCGGTCAAAGGCAGGCAAACGCTGTTGGCCTCGGCCGTCTCGAGCGCGTTGCGCAGGTCTTTCTGATGGAGACTGATCCGGAAGCCTGGCTTGAAGTTGCGGGCAATGAGCATGGGACCCTTGGCGTTGAGTACGGCGCTGCCCGCGAGTCCGCCCTTGACGGCGTTGAAGACAACCTCAGGATTGAGCCCGCAGCGCGTGGCCAGAGTGAGCGCCTCGCCCATGGCGGCAATGTTGCACGCCACCATAATCTGATTGGCGAGCTTGGTGGTGTTGCCCGCACCAACCGGGCCGGTAAGCGTGACGCTCGAGCCCATGCATTTGAGAATCGGCTCCGCCTTCTGGAAGGCCGCGTCGCTGGCGCCCACCATGATGGCGAGCGTGCCCTCAACGGCCCTGGGCTCGCCACCGCTCACTGGCGCGTCGACAAAATCCACGCCCTTTTCCGCGCAGGCTGCCGCAATTTTTTGCGAAACCAATGGACTAATGGAGCTCATGTCGATGATGAGTGAGCCCGGCTTTGAGCCGGAGAGAATCCCGCTGGGGCCGAGCACGACCTCTTCGACTTCGGGCCCGTCGGGAAGCATGGTGACGACAATCGGGGCGCGGGCGCCGACATCGGCGTTCGATGCCCCGCGCTGGGCGCCGTCGGCTACGGCGGCATCGAGCTTTGCCGGGGTTCTGCCATACGCAACCACCGTGTGGCCGGCTTTCAAGAGGTTCCTGAGCATGGGACGGCCCATAATGCCTAGCCCGACAAATCCAACCGTTGCCATCGTTGTTCTCCGTTCGCTGGAATTTAAGATTGAAAGCGTGCGCAACTACTTCAATTATTTTACCGAGATTGAGGAGCGCTTCCAGCAGAGACGCGGGGCGCTTTTGCTGCTTTCCACGCTGGATTGGGCGCTGATCGAGACCTGGCGCGAGGCCGGCATTCCCCTGGAGGCGGCCTTGCGCGGCATCGATGCGGCCTTCGACAAGTATGAGGCACGGCAGAAGCGGGCCCGGATGCAGCGGATCAATGGCCTGGCGTGGTGCGCACAGGCGGTGATGGAGGCCGCGGTGGAATTGAGCGAAGCGGCAACCGGTTCGGCTGCATCTTCGGTCGCAACCGCTGAATCCGGTTTCGAGCATGAGCGCGTCGCGACCCATTTAGCCGCAGCAGCGGAGGCGCTGGATGCCGCGGAAGTCGCTTCCGAGGCATGCCACGCAACAGCCGCGCGGCTACGCGAGATGGCAGTGGAAGTCACTGCGGCGGACGGAGGAAAGAACGCGGCCGTGGATCTGGAAGTGCTGGAGCGCTCGCTGACCGTGCTCGAAGAGAAACTGTTTGCCGCTCTAACCGCTGCCGCTCCCGAGGAGTTGCTGGTGGGCCTCAAGGAGCACGCGGCGCGCGAGCTCGCGCCCTACCGCAGCCGCATGGGCGCAGTGCAAATGCGCCAGGTGGAACGCCAATTCGTGCAGAAGCAATTGCTGGCTTCGTACAATTTGCCGCGGTTGAGCCTGTTTTACATGAGTCAGCAATGAAGAAGCGACGAGGCAGCAAACAGAAGTTCTCAAGGCTCCCGCCCTTTCCGCAAAGAACGCGGAAAGGATGGGGCAGCGAGTGCGCGGCCCTTGCCGGCCGTCTCGCATTTGGTGCGCATCGAAAAGCCGATCTACGGCGGCGCGTTCCTGGCGCACGACGAAGGCAAAGCGGTGTTTGTGCCGCTGGCTCTGCCGGACGAGCAGGCGCGGGTGCGCATCGTGGACGGCAAGCGCGGTTACTCGATCGCCGAAGTGGAAGAGATTGTCACGCCGTCGGAGCAGCGGGTCGCGCCGGCGTGCCCGCACTTTGGCGCATGTGGGGGCTGCCAGTATCAGCACGCAAATTATGCTGCGCAACTCGCTTATAAACAGGAAATCCTGCGCGAGACGCTGGCGCGCGGCGGCGTCAGCGCACCGGATGAGATCACGGTACTGGCCGCAGAGCCCTGGGCGTATCGCAATCGCATTCGCCTGGCGTTTGACGCCAATGGAAATGTCGGTTATCGCGGACGGCGTTCGCACGCGGTGATTCCCATCGCCGAGTGCCCCATTGCTGCGCCGCTGCTGGTGCGCGCCGGGCTTGCAGCCGGCAGACTTCTGGAGGAATTGCATACCAGAGCGGGGGTAAGCGAGATTTCTCTCTTTTGCGATGCCGCGGAGACGGCGCTGCTGGTGAGTGTTACGGCTCGCGGGCAGCGGAAAGCGCTGGTTCGACGATTTTGCGCAAGCCCTTGCCGGCAAAATCCCCGAGTTGAAGGGCGTAGAGTTTCTGGCCGAAGGCGCGAAAGGCCAGGCGCCACGCAGCATCGCGCAATGGGGCACGAATTCCCTCATCTATCGCGCCGCGGGCGTCGATTATCGCGTGGATCAGGGCGCGTTTTTTCAGGTGAATCGCTGGCTTGTCGATGCGCTGGTCGAGCGTGTCACGGCGCATGCGCGCGGGACTCTGGCCTGGGATCTTTTTGCCGGCGTGGGTTTATTTGCGCGGCAACTCGCAGATCGTTTTGCGCGCGTGATTGCGGTCGAGTCCGCACCGGCATCGATCGCGGCTTTGACGCACAACCTGCGCGAGACCAACGGATCCGCGGTGAAAGCAACGACCCTCGAGTTCTTGCGAAAAGCGCGCTCAAGCGAGCGGCCCGATCTGATTGTTCCGAATTAATTGTCTGACCCGCCCCGCATCGGTCTGGGCCCCGAAACCACGGCGATGCTCGCAGAAATTGCCGCGCCCGAAATCATTTATGTCTCGTGCGACCCCGCAACCCTGGCGCGCGATCTGCGCGAGCTGCTCGATTCTGTAACGGCGCCGGCTACGCCATCGAACACATCACGCTCGCCGACCTCTTCCCGCAAACTTTCCATCTTGAGACGGTGGTGCGCCTGCGCCGCTAGCCCTCCGCGCACTGGAATCACTGCACAGGTTCCCGGTTCCTGATACGCTTGTTGCCAAATTCACTTCACCACTTCGGGCCCCATGTCCATCGCCCCCCCCACCACCGCGCAGCCCGCGGCCGGTCTGACGACCGTTCCGCTTTTTCATGCGGCGTGGCTGTTTGCGTTAGGAATCGCTCTGGCAGGCCGCCTCTGGTTGCAACCCAGCGTTGTGCTCATCGCATTGGCGCTCATCGCTGCCGTGTGCGGGTTGGCGGCCCTGCGCGGGCAACGCATGGCCTGGCTGCCGCTGGCCGCGTTGTGGCTGCTGCTGGGCGCATGGTGCGGAGAGATGGAGCCGCACCCTGCCGCCGCGCCCGCGCTGACCGCGCTTTCCGACGGGCTGTTACGCACGGTCGAAGGAACCGTGGTCGGCGCGGGGCCAGTGCGCACGGAACTGGAGCAGAATGTCGACGAGCCCTGGCCACGTCTCCCTCCGAGCGCGTGGATCTGCGCGTGGCAAGCGTCGAGGTGGTCAACGACGAGAGCGATACGCAAGCGTTGGTGGGCGGCGGGCTACGGCTGACTGCCCGCTGGCCGGCCGGCAGCGGCGTTCAGGCGTTCGCGTGTGGAGACCGCGTGCGCGCCGTGGTTCGCTTGCTTCCTCCGGAGACTTATCACGATCCGGGAGTTTGGAGCCGCGCGGATTTCCTGCTGGACGAGGGCATTACCTCGACGGCGACGGTGACAATCGATCGCGTGGAGCGGTTGGGGCGTTCGCCCGGCGCATTCGTGTCGTGCCGTGTGAGCGGATGGCAACACGCGTCAACCGAGCGGCTGCTGGCGTTGCCTGCCGCGATGCGGAACTTCCCCGCGCCCCTGCGCCTCTCTGAAGATGATGCCGCGATGCTGTCCGCCATGGTCGCCGGCGACCGCACGTACTTGACCCACGCGCTGCGCGTGGGCTTTGAACGCACCGGCTCCTTCCACATGCTGGTGGTTTCAGGTCTTCATCTCGCCATTGTGGCCGCCTGCCTGTTCTGGATTTTCAAGCGGCTGCGATTGCCGCGCGTCCCCGCCACCCTCCTCACCATCGTCGCCTCGTTCGCCTACGCGCTCTTCACCGGTTTCGCCACGCCGGTACAACGCTCGCTCTGGATGGTGACGCTCTATCTGCTGGGGCGGCTACTTTACCGCGAGCGCAGCCCGTTGAATACCATCGGATTTGCCGCGCTGTGCCTGCTGGTGGTGAGCCCGCGCAGCCTGTTCGACTCCAGCCTCCAGATGACGTTGCTGGCGGTGATCGCGATCGCCGGCGTGGCTGCGCCCCTGTTGCAGGGCACCATTCACCCCTACGCGGCTGCCACACGCGACCTGAAATTGATCGCGGTTGACATCAAGCTTTCACCGCCGCTTGCGCAGTTCCGCGTGCTGATGCGGATGCTCGCCGAGCGTCTGCAACGGGCGGCCAGCAATACGATCGCGTGGCGCGTCTTTCCCTGGTGTCTGCGCCTCGCCATTCGCTTAGTGGAGTTGGTGGTGATCTCGTGCGTCGTCGAATTGGCCATGACCTTGCCGATGGCGCTTTACTTCCATCGCATCACTATCTTTGCATTGCCCGTAAATCTGCTCATTTTGCCGCTGCTGGCCGTGCTGATGCCGGCAGCGCTCATCACCCTGCTGGCGCTCGCGGTGTGGCCCTCGGCTGCTGTGTTTCCGGCAATGGTGGTGGCGCTGGTCATGCACCTTGGAGTTACAGTTGTCCGCGGCTTCGGCTCGCTGGCTTTCGGTGATTTTCGCATCCCCGGTCCACTGCTTTGGCAATCGGCCGCGTTCTGCGCGCTGCTGGGAGCGGCCATTGTTTTGGCGCGCGAGAGTTCGAAATCAGCGGGTCGGCGATTGCGGGTTGGCGCCTCGATTGCGCTGGCACTTGCGGCGTTTGCTGCGGTTTTGCCGCGACCAGTCGATCGGCCCCATAGCGCAATGCTCATGGAGGTCATCGACGTGGGCCAGGGCGATTCGCTGCTCGTGATCACGCCCGATGGCAAAACGCTGCTCATCGATGGCGGCGGATTTGGCGGCGGCCCGCGGCAGGCTCCGCAGGATTTCGACATTGGCGAAGAAGTAGTTTCGCCGGCTTTGTGGGCGCGCGGCATCCGGCATCTCGACGCGGTGGCGCTCACTCACGCGCACTCCGACCACATTGGCGGACTACCAGCGGTGCTGAGGAATTTCCATCCCGATGAACTCTGGGTGGGCAACAATCCCCACGTTGCCGTTTACAACGCACTGCTCGCTGAGGCGGCCACGCTGCATATGCGCGTGCGGAGCTTTCGTGCCGGCGACGCATTCGCCTTCGGCAGCACACAGATCAATGTGCTGGCGCCGTTTCGCGAGTATCAACCGCAAGCGGAGCCCACGAACAACGATTCGCTGGTGATGCATATGGCGTACGGCGCAACCTCCGTCATGCTGGAGGGCGACGCGGAAGCGCCCATCGAACAAGCCATGCTGGCAGAGCCGGGACTCGCGAGCACGCTGCTCAAGGTAGGCCATCACGGCAGCATCACCTCTACGCGGCCGGAATTCCTGGCGCGCGTAGCGCCGCAGTGGGCGGTGATCTCCTGCGGACTGCACAATCGCTACGGTCATCCGCGTGAAGAAGTGCTACAGGCGTTGCAGGATGCGCATGTCCGCACCTACCAGACCGATACCGACGGGATCACTTGCTTCCGCCTCGACGGAAAAACGGTTGCGGCCGATGTGGGGTGCGGGGAACGGTAGCCGTGGCAAAGATATAGTGTGACTATGCAATTCATAAGGAAGCCCGGAGTCTTCAACCCGCATGAGACTGTGCGTTCTGAATCGCTGGCCGGCGTCCCGCTGGCCTCCTTCAGACGGAGGCTGGCTGCCTATCTGATCGACATGGTGCTGGTTTTTGGCACGTACAAGCCGGCAATGGACGGGTTGCATTTTCTGCTCTTCAATGTGTTGGGGATGCACGAAGAGCTGTATCGCTCTGCGCATGTGCATGCAGAGTTCCGTTTCGACCTACTAACGGAAGTGGCCTGGGTGCTGTGGTTGGTTCTCTACTTTGGCGTCTGGGTTTGGCAGACGAACGGGCAGACGCTCGGCAAGTGGCTGCTACGCATCCGCGTTGTCTCGCTCATGCACGAGCGCATCACGTTCTGGCAGTCGGTGGAGCGGGCGCTGGGTTACGGGGCGAGCGCCCTTGAAGCAGGCTTCGGATTCCTACAATACTTCCTGTATCCGAATCACCGTTGCCTGCATGATCGGATTGCGGAGACGATTGTGATCGCGGAGCCCGCGAAGGAATAACTGTTGCCAGCCGCACCTAAGCGCCAGCGGCCTTGTGAATCGCCAGCAGCGTTTCCAGCAACGGCTTGAGCAGCTTGAGATCGAGGGCGTTCGCGCCGTCCGACTTGGCGTTCGCCGGATCGTCGTGGACCTCGAGAAACAGCCCGTCCGCGCCGGCAGCGACCGCCGCGCGCGCCAGCAGAGGAATGAACTCTGGCTGGCCGCCGCTCACGCCGTTGGCCGCCGAGGGCTGCTGCACTGAGTGCGTGCCGTCAAACACCACCGGCGCGAGATTGCGCATAATGGCCAACGAGCGAAAATCCACTACCAAATTGTTGTAGCCGAAGCTCGAACCGCGCTCCGTAAGAAATACGCGTTCGTTGCCCGTGGAGCGGACTTTTTCGAGGCCGTGGCTCATGTCCCATGGCGCCACAAACTGGCCTTTCTTGATGTTGACCGCGCGTCCGGTGCGGCCGGCAGCTACCAGCAGGTCAGTCTGCCGGCAAAGAAACGCGGGAATCTGCAGCACGTCCACTGCTTCAGCGGCAACTTCGCAATGACTGGGCTCGTGCACATCGGTCAGCACCGGAAGGCCCGTGTCCTTGGCAATACGGCCCAGGATGCGCGTGCCCTCAATCAGCCCGGGGCCGCGATAGCTCTTGACGCTGGTGCGATTGGCCTTGTCGTAGCTGGCTTTGAAGATGTAGGGAATCCCGAGATCGGCCGCGATGCGCTGGACCGCTTCAGCGATGCCGCGCGCATGGGTCTCAGACTCGATGACGCAGGGACCGGCGACGAGGAAGAGGCGGCCCGCGCCGACTACAACCGGGCCGATTTCGAACGAAGCGCTCACCAAGGTGATTCTACAGCGAACGGTTCGCCGCAAGGCGTGGACCGTGAGTCGTGAACCGTGATCAGAGCCGGGCACTGCCTGAAGCGCGCTCCCCTCAACGACTATTTCGAGAGGGAGAACACGCGGCGGGCAAGTCTAATCACCCTGGGCCGGCAGTCATTCCGTGTGGCTGCGCGTCCACTCAAACAGTGCGCGGTCGATGGTGCGCAACGGCGTGGGGGCCGGCAGATCGCTCTGCGGGCTCACGATGTTGCTTTCGGCCAGGCGCTTGCAAAAGGCCAGATACTCCTCGTAAAAGTGCACGTCGTGGCGAGCATGACCCAGCGCTTCCAGCGCACGGTAATCCAGCACCGTGTAGCGTTCTGGGTAGATTGCCGCCAGAATCGCTGACGCCACGGGAAGATCCACGCCGTGCAGCTCGATGAGGGCCTTCACGGCCGTTTCCGTCGTGGCATCGGGCGTGGCTGCTGTGGCCAGCACGCGCCGGATCTTGTCGTTGCTGTTCCCGATCAGGTATTGCACCGCGCGCTCCGACTTCCAGCGCACGATCGCTTCCAGGTTCGCTAACGAGAAATCGCCATTGCGGATCGCTTCGCCGGCTTCGAAGGCTGCTTTTTCAAGCTCGTGCTCCTTTTCGCCGGTCGTCTGCCAGTACTGCTCTGCCAACTGCTGCAGCTCCGCTTCCGCGGGCTGAAGCTGAAAGTAGGCAACCATGTTTCCAAGTCCTTTCTATCTTTTATTACCCCAAAAACTTAGTCACAATAGGCCTGCCACGAAATCATTGTCAATAACACGGATCGGGATTTTGCTACATATGTACCGGACTGGTCCAAAAGTCGTATCTGGAGAGAGTACTCGGCGTTTCCGAGGGGGTTGAACGGAATCTTCCTGGCCAGCTCCGGGATGGTGATGCCTCTCCAACTTAGTAGACGAAATTGCGAGAAGGTTCGCTTGAAAGGGAGGGCGCGGGGAGAAGAATCTTTGGTAAATACTCGACGTGCGCGGTGGGAAATGATCGAGTACCGGCCGGTTTCGCTGTAAATAAAAGAGTTACGCTTTTAAAGCATAAAGACATAAATATGCTAATATGCAAATATGCGTACGACGATTGACATTCCTGACGAGACCTACCGGAAGTTGAAAGTCAAGGCGGCTCTTGAAGGTGAAACTGTGCGCCAGATTGTCTTGCGCGGCATCTTGCGGGAGATCGGGCCGTCGGTTACCGAGCCAGCGCAGCGGGTCATGGAACCCATCCCGCGGTCTTTCGCCCCTGGCTCCCTTCGGATTGAGAAGCGTGAGCAACCTCCCGACGTGAAAAAACTGGAGATCGGAGACCAGTCCAGCCAGGCGCCGCAGAAGCAGTCTGAGCTAACTGTGATTCGGTCGACTCGGCCCGGCGCCCCGGAGATCGACAACGAGACCTCTGATGAGATCATCGGTTTCCCTTGATGTCAACGCGCAGGTGGGTCTATATCGCTTTTTGGTGGCGCTCGCAGAGACCGCGGGGGTTCAGATCGTGAGGCTCGACCGCGCACTGGTGGCAAAGGTGAAAAGAGTGGTGATACTGGGGTCATTCGCCGGTCCGTCGAGTATGCTGATTCCGTTCTCCATATGGTTCGTTGGGTCGCAGGCAGTAAGGAGCGAACTTGACATAAGGAGAATGAAAGGCGAAAGTACAAACATGGGCGCTGAGCTCAAAATTGACGAAATTGGTTACTGGTCCGAGATCAAGCTCGCGATTCTCGATGAGTACGCCAAGCCCTACAACCAGATACTCCGCAACAACAAGTTGAAATCGATCTACATCGACGGATTTGCTGGAGCTGGCCATCATCGAGCCAAGGGGAGCGAGCGAGTCATAGAGGGCAGCCCTCAGCGAGCATTAAATGTGCAGCCGCCGTTTGACCGTCTCCATTTTGTCGACATTGACGGAGCCCGCGTTGCGCAATTGAAGAAGATTTCATCCGATCGACTGAATGTCTCCGTTCATCAAGGAGACTGCAACGACATTCTCGTCCATGAAGTATTTCCGACAATCAGCTACGCAGCACGAGAGCGAGCACTTTGCATTCTCGATCCGTACGGCTTGGACCTGAACTGGGAAACTATTAGGACGGCGGGGGAATCGAAGGTCATCGAGATCTTTTTGAATTTTCCTGTCATGGACATGAATAGGAATGTGCTTTGGCGCAACTCAGAACACGTTTCGGACCTCCATCGGGAAAGAATGACAAAATTCTGGGGGGATAACTCATGGGAAAGCGCAGCATATCAAACTACACAGGGCCTTTTTGAAGAGATGCAGGAGAAGTCCTCCAACGAGGAGATCGCGGAAGCGTTTCGAATCCGACTAAAGGAAGTTGGGGGCTTCGATTATGTCCCAAAGCCAATGCCGATGCGTAATTCGAGAGGGGCCACGGTATATTACCTATTCTTCGCGGCGAAGAACTCTACAGCCGACAAGATCGTGAAATATATCTTCGCAAAGTACGCTCATCGAGGGGAGGTACCAAATGGCTGAGCATTCGACAATCGAATGGACTGATGCTACATGGAACCCTGTTCGGGGCTGCACGAAGATCAGCCCCGGCTGTAAGCACTGTTATGCAGAGGTGTTTGCCGAACGGTTTCGCGGCGTTCCAGGACATCCATACGAGCAGGGCTTCGAATTAAGGTTGGTACCCGAGAAGTTAGCTGAACCGCTGCGCTGGCAAACTCCCAAGATGATCTTCGTGAATTCGATGAGCGATCTCTTTCACGATGGGGTCCCCGACGAATACATACTGGCAGTAGCGAATGTGATGGTCAAAGCGAACTGGCACACTTATCAGATCCTTACTAAGCGGTCACCGAGAATGGCGAAGCTCTTGAACGGTCCACTGCGGTTTGCTGCAGAGGCTCCTAATATTTGGTGGGGCGTAAGCGTAGAGAACAGGGAATATGGCTTGCCGCGCATTCGCGATTTGCGGAGTTCGCCTGCCCGAGTAAGATTTCTCTCGATTGAACCTCTGCTCGAAAACCTAGGAACGCTGAAGCTCAGTGGGATTCATTGGGTAATCGTGGGCGGAGAGAGCGGATACGGCGCAAGACCCTTAAAAAGGGAATGGGTCACGGCAATTCGTGATCAATGCGGCGACTCTGGCATCCCTTTCTTCTTCAAGCAGTGGGGCGGCGTTCGCAAAAAGCGTGCTGGGCGCGAATTGGACGGGCGCACCTACAATGGTTTTCCCAAACGGACGGACAATCCCGTTTCCCCGGCAGCTATAGCTCTCGCATGGGCCAAGGAAATTCGAGAGAAATATGACCTGTCACAAGCTGGGCTATTGCCCATCTTGGCGTAGCGGGCGCAGCACGCGCCCTCGCTCAGGAGGACAGCGTGCTTGTGAGGGTTGGTTTCGCGCTCACGCCAGGGCCGACGCGCTTCTCCCGGTTCTTATAGCTCGCCTCAATAAACGCGTGGAACAGCGGGTGCGGCTCCAACGGCTTTGACTTGAACTCGGGGTGGAACTGGCAGCCGAGAAAATACGGATGGCCGGGAATCTCCACAATCTCTACGTAGGTTTGGTCGGGGGTACTGCCGCTGATGCGCAGGCCCGCGCCCGAGAGCAGCGCTTCGTACTCGCGGTTGAATTCGTAGCGGTGACGGTGGCGCTCGCTGATCTCTCTTTGGCCGCCATAGGCGCGGCTGGCCAATGAATCCTCTTGCAGCACGCACGCCCACGCGCCCAATCTCATCGTTCCGCCCATCTCTTCCACGCCCAGCAGTTCGCGCAGCTTGTAGATGATGCGGTGCTCGGTAGCGGGATCGAACTCGCTCGAATTCGCATCCTTCAAGCCGCACACGTTGCGCGCGAACTCGATGCACGCGGTTTGCATGCCCAGACAAATTCCAAAGTAGGGTACGCTTTTCTCGCGCGCGTAACGGATGGCGTTCAACATGCCTTCGATGCCGCGCTTGCCGAATCCGCCGGGAACCAGAATTCCGTCGAACTCCTCCAGTTGTGACTCGAAGCTGCGGTCTTCGGGGCCGGTCGATTCGAGGCCCCCGGCTTCGATCCAGGTGACCTTGAGCTTGAGATTCTGCGCTACAGCGCCGTGGGTCAGCGCCTCTTTCAGCGACTTGTAGCTGTCCTCGTACTCCACATACTTGCCCACAATGGCGATCGAGACTTCGTCTTTGGGGTGGTAGCAGCGGTCCACGAGATCGCGCCACTTGCTCAGGTCGGCCTCGGGCGCGTCCTTGTGCAGATATTTGAGGATAAGCTCGTCGACGCCTTCCTGCGCAAAATTCAGCGGCACCTCATAGATGGAAGGCACAGTTTTCGCGCCGATCACGGCCTTCTCTTCCACGTTGCAGAAGGCGGCAATTTTCTGCTTGATCTCGCGGCTCAGCGGTCGCTCCGAGCGGCACAGCAGCACATCCGCCTGGATGCCGATCGAAAGCAGCTCCTTGACCGAATGCTGCGTGGGCTTGGTCTTCAGTTCCTGGGCCGCGGCGATCCAGGGCACCAGAGTCACGTGCACGAACACCGTGCTTTCGCGTCCCAGTTCCTGGCGCATCTGGCGGATGGCCTCGAGAAATGGCAGCGACTCAATGTCGCCCACCGTGCCGCCGATCTCCACGATCGTCACATCGGCTCCATTCGCAGCCACCTTGCGCATGGCGTTCTTGATCTCGTTGGTCACGTGGGGAATCACCTGGACGGTTTTGCCCAGGTAGTCACCGCGGCGTTCCTTCAGGATGATCTGCTCGTAGATGCGGCCGGTCGTGTAGTTGTTGTCGCGCGAAAGCGGCGCGTGGGTAAAGCGCTCGTAGTGACCAAGGTCGAGGTCGGTTTCCGCGCCGTCGTCGGTCACGAACACCTCGCCGTGCTGGAAGGGCGACATAGTGCCGGGATCGACGTTGAGGTAGGGGTCGAACTTCATCAGGTTAACGCGCAAGCCGCGGCTTTCTAAGAGACAACCGATTGACGCTGCCGCCAGTCCCTTGCCGAGACTGGACACAACTCCGCCCGTCACAAAGACGTACTTTGCCGACATCGATGCAACCTCATTTTTTGTTTGTAGTGGTTGGCCGTACCTGGTGGGCACATTCAAGTATGGCAGAGATTGGGGGTGCAGCGAAAGGGTAAAGTTGCACCGGCAGCGCGAGGCCGAGCACGGCTTCACATAACGGTATTGAAATGAGCGCCTTGCGCTGGGCGGTGACGACGCGGCGGTCTCAGAGATACGATGACTTCGGGGAATGAGGCTGCCATGACGAGCAAGATCGAGGTTCTGAAGGTGGATATCACCACCTTGGCCGTTGATGCCATCGTGAACGCAGCCAACACAACGCTCCTGGGCGGCGGCGGCGTGGATGGAGCGATCCATCGCGCGGCTGGGCCGGAGCTGCTGGCGGAGTGCCGGACCCTCAGTGGTTGCGAGACGGGACAGGCGAAGATTACGAATGGCCACCGGCTGCCCGCAAAGCACGTGATTCATACGGTGGGACCGATCTGGGATGGCGGCGGATTCGGCGAGGCGGAGCTGCTGGCGAGTTGCTATCGATGGTGCTTTGCCATCGCGCACGAACATGGGTTAAAGAGCCTGGCATTCCCCGCCATTAGCTGCGGGATTTATGGCTACCCGATCGAGAAGGCAGTGAAGATCGCCGTGGGCGAGACCGTGGCGGAGCTGATCGCGAGCGATGCCATTCAGAAAGTGATCTTCGCCTGCTTCGGCGACGAGATTTACCAGGCGTACCGGCGCGAGGTCGATAAACTCTCCTGAAAGGCATGTGCGGGCCCGGAGGCCCGCACCACAGCCGGTCGGAAGACCGGCGCTACATCCTACTTCTAGAAATTCAGCGTAATCTTCGCCGTCAGCGCGCGCGGAGTTACGTAGTGCGTGCCGCTGAACGTCGACAGGAAGTTATACAGCGCGTACTTGTTGGTGACGTTGATCGCCGTCAGGTCGAGGTCCATCTTGTACGTGTCGGCGTGGAAGATGTTGTTCTTGCCGAAAGTGACGTCGAACAGATCGCGGTGCTGAATGCGCGGCGGGTCGTGGTCGTTGTCGCCTTTGCCCGGCGCGGGAATATCGATCAGTTTGGAACTGAGCTCGTTAGCCGGGCACGTGGAGATGTAGGTCGCGGGATTGTTGACGTTGGCCGATACCCCATTGCAGGCGAATCCCGCCTGAAACTCTTCGTCCAAAGTCAGGGGCAGATAGACATTGGCCACCGTGACCGGGTTCGTGGTGGGCGGAATGTTGTTGTCGACCATCGCGATGCCCGGCACGCCGCCCGGCAGCGTGATGGATGTGTTCGGGCAGGCGCTGTTGGGATCGGTCGGGCTATAGCAGGGCGTCGAACCGGCCACCAGACCCGAGTCAAAGCGCCAGTTGAATCCGCCCCAAATGCCTTTGACGAACTTGCCGCCGGGAATCGTGTATTGAACGTGGGTGGTCTCGTTGAATTTCTCGTCGTGATCGATGCGGAAGGGATAGAGCCGTGCCCTGGGCGACGCCGCTCGTGGCGCCGGCTCCGGCCACCTGCGGGGGATAGAAGCGCGCCGCCACTGAAGATCCAACAATGTACGCGCTGAAGTTGTGGTAATTGGGAACCTCAAGGTGCACGGCGTAGCCGGGAATCTTTGAGTTGTGCCAGTCGATGGGGAAGGTGATGGGCGTGTTGCCCAGCACGCTGAAGTCGAAGGCGTTGTGGGTGTACTTCCAGATGTACTCGCCGCTGACGACCACATTCTTGCCGAGGGCCTGCTGCAAGCCGGCGTGGAACTCGTTGCGATAGCCGGGCGCCATGGTGTTGGAAACGCCGGAGGCGCAGTTGAGCAGCGGCGCCAGCACCGCGTTGGCGCAGCCTTGCTGGAGAGCACCAGGTTCTCGTTGAAGGGCGTCTCCAGGGTGCGCGCATAGGAGATGCTGATCACCGTGCCGGATGGCTTGATGTTGTAGGCGATGCCCACGCGCGGCTCAGTCTGGTTGGCATCGGTCAGACCGTTGTACATGTCTTCGCGAACGCCCAGGTTGAAGTCCCAGTTGCCGGCCTTGATCTCGTCTTCGACGTAGAGCGCAAGCTCTTTCACGTCGGTGTGGCCGAAGTAGTTGTAATTCAGTTCCGCCGCGCGTGAGATCGTAGGGCGCAAGCACGGAAAGATAATTGGCGTTGGGAACGGCCAGCGCCGGTGCAAGCTGGAGGGACTGGAGTAACCTGGCAGCGGAACGCCGGTGACGCCATTGACGCAGGGCGAATTGTAGGTTGACTCCACCACGCCGAGATCGTCGCTCTCGCTCAGGAAGGTCTGCTCGTATTGCGCGCCGACCTTGATGTTGTTGACCCCCTTTACGTAGGAGTAATCCGCATGGACGCCGGTGTTGGTGAGCGTGCGGTACTGGGAGATGGATGAGGTTTGCAGGTTCGACGGACCGAGATCGGCGAGAGGATTGGCGCTGGGATCGTAGTCATATCCGTCTCTGCGGGCAAAGACGCCAAGGTTGAAGACCGAGTTGTTGCTGATGATCCGCGTGTAGGTGGGCGAGATGTTGTAGGTGTCGATCTTGGAGTGCTGATCGGCGTTGCCGACGTTGCCGAAGGTTGGATTGGCGCTTGTGCCGCCCGACAATGACGTTCTGACACATTCAGGTTGTCGTAGGCGTTCGGGCGTCTGGAACCAGGAGCGGCTGTAATTCAGGTCCAGGTGCACGGAATCGGCTTGCGTGAAGTTGTAATCGATGCGGTCGAAGATGTTCTCCTCGTTGCCCTTGTCGTGAAAGACAGCGAACTCGGGCGGATCGAGGAAGCGGCCGGTGTTGAGGCCGTCGACTTCAACGAAGTTGCCCCAGTTCTTGCCGCCGTAGGAGAGATCGAAGCCGCCGGTAGCCGAGCCGAAACTGCCATAGGAGGCATAGACACTGCCGGTGGGTTTGGTGATGCCCTGACCGCAGCGCGTGGTGGCCACGATGACCAGGCTGGTTTTATCGCCGTATTCCGCCGGCGGCGCGCCGCTGATGACCTCGATGGATTGAATCGAGTTGGACGGAAGCTGGTTGGAGAAGACCTTGCTCTGCTGGTCGGTGATGGATTGGCCGTCGACGGAGAAGGAGTTGGAAGCGTGGTCGCCGAGACCGTGAAAGAGGCCATTGGAGTCGGCCGAAACACCGGGAGTGGTCTGCGTGACCAGCGCACTTAAGCCCGAAGACGCGCTCTCCAGCGGCACCTTGGTGAACATATCGCGGTCCACGTCGGTGTGGAACGTAGGATCGTCCTCGACCATGTCGCTGCCGGATTCCACAGTAACGGTCTGGCTCGCGCTCTGCTATTTGAAGCACAAGCTTGAGGCTGGTTCCCACCGACGAGCGGATCTAGAACGCTCTGGCTCAGCTTGGAAAAACCATTGGCAGTGACATCAATCTTGTACGGATTGAACGGCACGTTGGCGAAGCTGAACTGGCCGGTGTCGTCGCTGGTTGTCGTGCGATCGAATCCGGAAACGCTGATTGGTGAGATGCACAGTCGCGCCGGGAATGACGGCGCCGGACGGATCGGTGACCGTGCCGTGAACGGCGCCGGCGTTTCCGCTTTGCGCGGACATGGAAACCGCCGTCGAGACCGTGACTAGGGCGACGGCGAGAAGGGGAAGAATTCGTAGCTTTGCGCCACGGTGAAACAGCATGGAAAGTCTCCTGAAAAATGGCTGAAAATGCGGGAAATAAGCCGCGCGACGTGCCGCCGCGGCGTCCTCAGTGCATTTGAGGAGCATCGGTCCGCTTCAAATCAATAGGTGAAAATGCGCTGAAGCATCGCCCGATGAATCAGGGGATTGGGCAGATGCGACGAACTGAATGAAGACGGAAGGATGCCTACCAGGAGACGGGAGGAGGGCGAATGAAGAGGCGGATTTGCCGCTTGTAGGCAATGACGATGGGATCGGCCTGGGGCGCGGAGGCTCCCAATTGCACGATCACAATCACGGCCGCAGCGGCGGCAACGGGCACCACCGTGTGCATGACGATGCACAATTGGCAGTGATCGGCGTCGGACTGGTCGGGATGGACGTGCGCCACCTGGGCTACGGCCAGCATCGCCAGCAAAGCCAGGCAAAGCACTGCCACCGCCGGCATCAAGCCGGGCCATGCGCCGCGCTTCTTGAAACCCTGTGACCTGAATCCCTGCAAATGGTTGCCCTTCCCCTTTCATTTTACAGAAGAGTACATAGAATTGGACGCTTTGGGCCTGAAGGGGTTGCTCGCAGTGCGGTTTTTCAACCGATCAAGCCGCGAACTAGCGCATTATGCGTCTAAACTGTGTTGCCATGGGGATCTTTCTGGAAATGCGCGGTTTGGGAGCGGTGGGCCTCGCGGCTATAGTGTTGGCGGCGACGGCCGCGACGGCGCAAGGCGGCGGCAGCCAGACTGCGCCACCGGCCCAAAGCTCGTCGAGTCAGAAGTCGCAGGGCCAAAGCTCCCAGCCCGTGCCCTTGAAGCCGAGCGTTCCCGGCATGGGCAGGAATCATCGGCTGATCCTGAAAGACGGCTCCTACCAGATGGTCCGCGATTACCAGATCGTCGGAGACCGCGTGCGTTACCTCTCACAGGAGCGCGGCGAATGGGAAGAGCTGCCCGCAGCACTGATCGATTGGGATGCCACGCGCAAGTGGGAAAAGGAGCACTCCAACCTTGTCGAAGAGGATGCTTCGCCCGCGATGAAGGAAGCTGAGGATCTGGACAAAGAGGAATCGCAGGAGCGCAACGAGCAAAGCGCGCGTATGCCCCAGGTGGCCGAAGGCCTCGAACTTCCCGATCAAGATGGCGCGTTCATCCTCGATACTTTTCAGGGCACGCCGGAGCTGGTGGAGCTGGTCTCGAGCGATCTTTCGATGAACTCGAAGAGCCGCAAGGGCGTCGAGGTGCTGAATCCACTGGCCACGCAGAGAGCCAACCTCGAGTTGCAAGGCGCGCACGCCAGGGTCCACCTCCATGTCAACGATCCGGTGATCTACATGTCACTCGGCGTCGAAGACGAAACGGAACCCGTGCTTACACATCCCATCACCGTAGATACCAGCGGCTCCAAGGCTGTGAACGGCAAGCATGGCGCGCATTCCCCGCAGTCGGGATTCGTGATTGTGCGCGTGGACGAGCGCCAGGCGGTGCGCATCGTCGGCGCCATCAAAGTCGGACCCTCCGGAAACGTCACACAGGACGAGGACACCATCCCGACAAAGGTGGAGGTAATGCCCGGCAAGCACTGGCTGCGCGTGACGCCGCAACAAAAACTTACCATCGGCGAGTACGCGCTGGTCGAGATCATTTCCGCGTCCGATATCAATGAGTCGGTGTGGGATTTCCGCGTGGATCCGCGCACCGGCGACAATCCTAAATCGATTGGACCGATCCTGAAACAGCCGCGCGAGTAGTGAGTTGTGCCGGCTTCCGCAGATGGGCGATTTCTAGGTTCTGCTAACGTGACTGCGCGGGCTAAATATAAAATGTCCCAGCAGAATGAATGCGATTACCGTGCACACCAGGGCATCGATGCCCGGCATGCCGCGCGGACCCCAGTACGCGTAGCCGCGGCCGTCGAGCCAGGTCATATACACCACCGGAACATTGCCGAGTGAGTTGATGATCGTATAGCGCGCGCTCCCGCTCTTGCCCGATCCGCCCAGGAATTCCAGAGAGACCGCCGTGAACAGCGCGTAACCCGCGCCGACGGTGAAGAGAAAAAGCACGGTGCTCGCGAGGTAAATAAAAGGCCGCTGCGGTCCCAGGCTAAGCAACGCCAATGTCGCCGCATTAGCCAGCCCCACCAGCAAATACGCAATCGGAGCGCGCACGCGAACGGGAATGAGCGATGCCGAGAGCGCGCCGGCCGTGGTCAGCAACGCGCCGCCCACCCCGTTGATCCACGCCACCTGCGCCCCGCTCACTCCGTAGTCGCGGGCCAGCTCCGGTAGCAGGCCGATCATGGCTCCGCTGGCGCACGGCGCAACGATCAGAAGCGCATACGGGATAGCCTGCCAGCGCAAAAATGTGGATTTGAATTCGCGGCCAACGCGCACGACGGTTTCCCACGCGCCGTGCTCGCGGACCATCGATTGCGGTGGCGCGGCCAGCGCGAAGAGCGACGGCACGACAATCATGGCGGCAACAATCCAGCCCAGCGCGCCCAGTGTGAGCCGTTCGGCAAACGACAGCAACAGGAACACCGCGACGGCGCCGGTAGCCAGCGATCCGCTCTGATAAAAGCTGCTGGCGCGGCGTTTGTTGGTCTCGCTCGTGAGCGTTCCCATCATGCCGCCACAGGCAGCCGCTACAACTACGGCGAAGCACGCACCAAGAAACAGCAGGCGTACTGCCCACGGCGTGGCCAGCGTCGGCTGGTGAAATGCAGCCGCCACCGCCGCTGCCGCGGCGGCAGCCGCAATCATCAGCCAGGTGCGGCGTCGGATCCAGAAGTCCGTGATCGGACCCCATAAAAAATAGATGGCATGAGGCAGCGCAATCAGCGCCGCGATGCTGGCCGCTCGCCCCGGCGTCACGCCCTCGTTGCGCAGCAGGAAGGTTAGCGCTCCGCTCGCAAGGCCCAGGGAAATCACCGCATCGGGCGCGATGAGAAAGTTGAAGAGCCACGGGCGTTCGCGGGGTACAGCCGGGGATTGGATCTCGACCTCCGGTCGCACTGCTGGTGGCATGAGGGTTAGCGTAGCATGGGGCGGAGTTTACCTCGGTTCGTCCGGCCGCGATTTCGCCCCCGAGAGCCAACGGCGGTTGGCCGCTGCATCTGTGCAACCCCGCGGAATCGGGAGACGATCGAGGGTACGCGACATTTCTCTCCAAGTGCCTCGCCGAAAAGGCCTTAGGAACAAGCTGGGAACAAAAGGCAGTCCTGACTGGTTCGATGCCCCATGCCACCCAAATTGGGGATATCGGGAACATTTAGGCGTGGGCTAAACTCAAAACGATCAATGCGAGAGTGTATGGACACGCCGGTCCACGATTACTACGAGTTTCTCCAAATCAGCCCCAATGCCGATGCCGACACAATCCACCGTGTCTATCGATTCCTGGCGGCGCGGATGCACCCGGATAACAACCAAACCGGCCACGAAGAGAATTTTCGCCTGCTGAAGGCTGCCTACGATGTCTTGTCGGTTCCCCAACGCCGAGCAGAATACGATGCAGCTCGTGCACGGAACCCCACGCCACCGGAGCCGATGGCCGCGACCGTTGATTTCATGGACGTGATGGATGGTGAGTTGAACCGGCGGCTGGCGGTACTGGCGGTGCTTTACTACAAGCGGCGCGCCAACCTGACCTTTCCTGAAATTCCTCTCGCCGAGATTGAAGCGCGGATGGGTTTCCCGCGCGACTACCTGGACTTTACGCTGTGGTATCTGCAAAAAAAGGGCTACGTGTCCAAGACGGACAATGCGCAGTACACGCTGACTGTGGATGGCGTGGACTTTGTGGAAACACAGCGCGCGAATATTCCGACCCTGCACAAATTACTTACCAGTGGTTCACGATCCTCGGTCGAGAATCATCCGCGAGCACATCACAGGGAGGCGGCCGCGACCGAGCCCACCGCTGCCCCGCCCACGCCAAAGCAGCCTGCGCATCATCAACCATCGCACGCCCAGGGACCGATAGTGCTGTCTCCGTCGGCTAGCGAACTGCACGACCAGCGCCGCGGCGGACCAGACCGCCGGGTTGGCAAACCCGATCTGCGTGAAAAGAAAGTGGAACGGCGCTTTCGCCAGCAGGATCGGCGAGAGAAGCCGCAAGTCCCGCAGACATCGGGCGCGCCGCTACTCACGAGCTACGATTCCTAAGGCCTTCATCTTGCGATAGAGATGGCTGCGCTCCAGACCCAGCAGTTCCGCCGCATGGCTGATGTTGTTGCGGGCCTCTTCGATCTTCTTCTGAATGTATTCGCGCTCATAGGCGTCGCGAGCTTGTTGCAGGCTTGAAAATTCTTCCGTAGACCGCGCGCCGGTCTTATGCGTCAACGGCGGCAGATGCTTGCGCTCAATGCGCAGCACGCGGGGATTCAGGATGAGCACGCGCTCGATCACGTTCTTCAGCTCGCGCACGTTGCCGGGCCAGTGGTATGCGGCCGAGCGCTTCGAGTGCGTCTTCAGCAATCTCTATGCGCGGACGCCCATATTGGCGGCCGAACTCCGCCAGGAAATTCACGCACCAGCAGCGGAATATCCTGCTTGCGTTCGCGCAGCGGCGGCACAAAAAACGGCACGACGTTAAGCCGGTAGAAAAGATCTTCGCGGAAGTTGCCCTTGGCGATCTCCTCTTCGAGATCCTTGTTGGTCGACGCGATCAGCCGCACGTCCACGCGCAGCGGTTGTGTGCCGCCCACGGGCGTAAACATCTGGTCGTCGAGAGCGCTCAGCACTTTGGCCTGCGTTTTCAGGCTCATGTCGCCGACTTCATCGAGGAAGAGCGTACCGCCATCCGCGCGCTCCAGCGTGCCGCGCTGGTCAACACTCGCACCCAACGTCGCGCCCAGCTGCGCGCTTTGGCGGACCCCAAAAAGTTCCGATTCAATGTGCGCCTCGGGAATCGCCGCGCAGTTCAGCTCCACAAAAACACCTTCACGGCGCAAACTTTCCGCGTGAATGGAGCGCGCAATGAGTTCCTTCCCGGTGCCCGACTCGCCGTAGATGAGCACGCGTCCGTTGGTCGGCGCCATCAGGCGGATCTGCTGCCGCAGAGCCTTCGCCGGCACGCTTTCGCCGGTGAGAACAGAGGCAGCGCTGAACTGGCGCTTGAATTCGACGTTCTCCGCGCGCAGCCGCCGCGCCTCAACGGCGTTCTTCACCACGATGAGCGTGCGCTCCAGCGAAAGCGGCTTCTCAAGAAAGTCGTAGGCGCCCAGTTTGGTGGCCTTTACCGCAGTCTCAATCGTGCCGTGGCCGCTGATCATCACCACTTCCGGCCGCGTTTCCGCCGGCCAGGTGCGAATCTCCGCCAGCAGCTCGAGCCCATCGCGACCCGGCAACCAGATGTCCAGCAACACTACGTCGTATGGGACGTCGCGCAGCAGCGTCATGGTTTCTGTAGCGTCGGACGCGCCGGCTACACCGTAGCCTTCCTCGCGCAAAATCTCCTCAAGCGCGGTGCGAATCTCCGCTTCGTCGTCTACCACCAGGATGTGGTTCATGAGGCGAGCCTCTTGACCGCTTGCCCGCCGTTTGTTGCCGATGCCGGCTCGGCGCTGGACTCCACGACTGGCAACCTCAGCATGAAGCGCGCGCCCTTGGGAGCATTGGCCTCGGCACTAATGGTGCCACCGTGCTCCTGCACGATCTTGGCTGCAATCGATAGTCCCAAACCCGTGCCCCGATGCTTGGTGGAGTAGTAAGGCAGAAAGAGACGCTCGCGAATTTCTTCTGTCAAGCCGTGACCGGTGTCGGAGACGGTGACCTCGACGGCCGTGCCGTCTTCCACCAGCGCGGTGCGTACGCCGAGCACGCGCAGCAAACTGCCCTGCATGGCTTCTGCCGCGTTGTCGATCAGATTGGCCAGCGCGCGGCGGATGGCCTCGGGATCGGCCATCACCGGAGGCAAGCCTGCCTCAAGATCGCGCTGCACCGTGATGCCCTCGAGCCTGCCGCCGAACAGAGCCAGCGCTTCTTCAACGATTTGATTCATGCAGCAGGCGCGTGGCTGCGGCGCCGGAAACTGCGCCAGCGACGAGAACTGATCGACCAGCGTGCGCAATGTGCCCACGCAGCCCAGAATTACTTCGCTGCACTTCCGAATAATATTGGGCGACTCCGGCTGGCCGCGCTCCAAATGCCTGCCAATGCGCTCAGCGCTCAGAGCGATGGGCGTCAGCGGATTCTTGATCTCGTGCGCCACCTGCTGCGCCACTTCTTTCCACGCCAGTTGCCGCTGCGCGCGCAGCAGCTCCGTCGTGTCTTCCATCACCAGCACCGATCCGATGTGCCCAGGCGCGAGTTCCAGCCGCGCGCTAGTGATGGCCAAATGCACGATACGTCCGCGCGCATGAAATTCAACTTCCATTGACGCCGCGCCCATGCGGTGCCCGCGCCGGATCACACCGGCCAGATCTGCGACGGATTCGGCGGGGAGCAGATCCGCAATCTTTTCTCCGGCCAGCGCCGCATCTTCCTTCAGTCCCATCAGCGCGGCAAAGGCCCGGTTGGCTTGCAGAACCACGCCCGCGCCGTCCAGCGTGACCACCCCCGAAGGAATGGTCTCCACAATGGTTTCCAGTTCGCGCCGGCGCTCCTCCACGGCAAGGTTGGCCGCGGTCAATTGTGCCTGTGCGCTGTCCGCCATTTGGCGGCTGGTTTCCAGGTCG
This sequence comes from uncultured Acidobacteriota bacterium, assembly GCA_963713675.1. Classification (GTDB taxonomy): domain Bacteria; phylum Acidobacteriota; class Terriglobia; order Terriglobales; family Acidobacteriaceae; genus Telmatobacter. The sequence goes on along the minus strand of CAVQMV010000025.1, from coordinate 116,480 downwards.
GCGGCCATGTGATTGAACGAACGCACCAGATCGGCCATTTCACCGGTCGCCAGCGTTGATACGCGTTGCTCGTATTTGCCGGCGGAAATCTCGTCCATGGCGTCGGCTAAGGCTTCCACCGGGCGCGTGATCTGTTTTGAAAGGAACAATGCCAGCCACACGCTCGAGAAGAACACGAAGACCGTGATCAGCAGCAGCATCAGGATGGATGTATCGCGAATGCGCCTGCGCGCACGAGACAGTTGCACGGCTTCGGCCGCGCTCGACCGGATTTGCGCCGAGGTCTGACTCAGGCCCTGTGGCACGGGCAGCGCGACTACCACCACTTTGCCTGATGCGGTTGCTGCCATGCCCAGCGCGTATTCACGGCCTGTGACGCGCAGCAGCGTCTCATCCCCGCGTTGCGCCGAGCTGAGCAGGATTTGCGAAAGCGGCCCGCTTAGCAGCACGCCGCTCGGATCCGCATCGTCCAGCCACGCGACCAGGGTCGCGGCGCTTGACCCTGGCGGATCCTGAAATCCCGCCAGTGATCTCCGGTCCTTGTCGTAAACCACCGCGAATCCGCCTTCCAGCGTCATGCGATGCGAGCCGAGCTCCGTCTCAAGATCGCCCGCCGGCTTGTCTGCCGCGCCTGAAGCTACGATCGATTCCGCTTCAACCCGCGCATTGGCCGCGGCGTATTGCGCCAGCTCCAGTACCACCTGTGTTGAGTCCTCCCGAAGATCGGATGTCGGCTGCGAAAACCAGCGGTCGATGGAGCGGTTCAAGAGCAGAAAGCTGAACAGGAACATGCACACCGCAGGAATCAGTGCGATGAGGGCCGCTCCCACCACCATCCGCGTGCGCAGCCGCGCTCCCAGCGCGCTGCCGCTTTGATCGGCATACAGTTTCAGAATGTTCCTGAACAGCAGCGTCAACAGCAACAGCAGCAGCAGAAATACCAGGACGATTAGGCAGAGAAAGGCCAGCGTCTCACCGGAGGTTTCAGGATTGAGGAACCTGAACTCTGACATGTTGAACGCCTGCAGTGCGCCTAAAAAGGCGAACAACAGCAAGACCCCGCCTGCCAGCAGGAACATCGAACGCCGCCGTGGATCGCCGAGAAACGGCATGCGGCGATTATAGAAGGAACAGGGAGCAGCGAGTAGAGAGCGGGAAGGAGGAAGCGCCGCTGAGGAGCTCCCTACCTCCAGATGACGAACTTCAGCCAGCCTTCCCAGATATCCGACCCGGCGTGGGCAATGATGTTGACGCGGAGGTTTTTGCGCCATGCGGAGAGAGCGCCATAGAGAATGCCAAGGACGCTGATGACCACGATGTTTCGCCAGCCCTGATACCCGTGCGCGATGCCGAAGACCAGACCTTGGAGAAGGACGGCCCATGCAATGTTTCCTGTGAGGGCGTGAAATTGACGTTGCAGGTAACCGCGAAATGCCATCTCTTCGCAGATGCCCGCTGTTATGGACGTGGCGATCCAGAGGAGAACCTCGGCAAGGCTTTTCGGCAGGAGACTGTCGACGGTTTTTGCGTTGCCCGGGCCCAGGATCCAGTGAACAACAAATGCGGCGCCTTCCCAGACGGCCCAAAACGGCGGCAATACCGCGAGGTCAGAAAGCACATCACGCCAGCTCTTCCAGCGTCCTCCCGCGAGGTCCCACAGGTTGCCACCATGCTTGTGTACGCCGGCCCAGCAGAAATACAGCAGCGCCCACTCCATCACGAGAGTCGGAAGATAGATCTGAATGGCGTGGCCGTGGCCGGCGAGTTGTCCGGCCCCTGCGCCGCTCCCGCCGCCCGAATATTGTGCGTAAAGCCCCAGAGTCAGCAGCGTAGCCATGATCGCGAGGAAGATCACGAGGTGCTTCCAGGATGCGATCGGTTCAGGCTTAGGAGGCCTGGTGGGGAATGTGCAATTTACTTGCATTGCGTTTTTCCTTTCCGGATGCCGGGCGCTGCCGGTTGGTTGCCATTTTGCGCAGCACGGTCAGCGTCTCCTCAGCCCAGCGCAGGTGCGCTTCCAGTTCCAGTTGTCCAAAGCGCGCTGCCATCCGCCAATACGGCACGTCGGGGTAGCGGTCGTCTTGCGCCAGTAATTCGCGCGACACTTTACTGATCTTTTCGAGAACCGCCTTTTCGCGCTTGGCCATGCGCTCCACATAGCCGATCACCGTTTCCGGACCCGCCTGCACGCCGAAAAACAGCTTTAGGAGCAATTCGTTCCGGGGAACTTCCGGCTGCGGCTCCACGGCAAGCCACTTTTCCAGGTGCGCTCTGCCGCGCGGCGTGATGGAGTAGACCTGGCGGTCGGGCTTGCCCTTCTGCTTTTCGGTCTTCGCGGTCACAAGACCAGCAGCAGCCAGCTTCTTCAGGTTGGGATAAATCTGGCCGTAGCTTTCATTCCAGAAGAAGCCGGTGGATGCCCGAATGGACTGCCCCAGGTCGTAGCCCGACATGGGTTCCACGGTTAAGAGACCGAGCAACACTTCCCGGCTCGAGCTGGATCGGCGTGCCATAGTTCTATTAGCCATATGCCTATTAGATGTACGTGTCAATAAAAAAATTTCCGGTGCCGCCTGGCAACCCTCTCTTTCGCTCGCGGCCGTTCAGATTTGCGAGCAGTCCAGCGGGGTCAGCGTCAGATTGCTGATGTTCATCACGATGGGATCGAAGGCGAAGCGCGGATCGGCCGACAGCTTCTTCCACGCCGGATCGTTGCGGAACACGTCCCACTTCGCTTCCAGCTCCGTCATGTCGCCAAAGCCCAGCATGTAGGTGAGGCTGGGCATGCGCGAGCCGACCAGCGTGTCGCCGAAAAACACAGGATGGAAGCCCGCGGCTTTGAAGATCTCGAACTCGCCGGAGTGGAACATCTCCACCTTGCGCACATGCTCGCCGTTCGACGGGCTCTCGTAGGTGCGCAGCTGGAAGATGCGCTTTGCTTTGGAATCCGGCGGCGTCACCTTCGGCCAGCCTTCAAACGCAGCCAGCAGCCACGACTCCACGCGCTCGAACGCGGGCGCTCCCGCCGTCGCATTCCAAAAGGGCGCGGCCGTCTGCAAGAACTCTGCGTCGCGAGCCAGCCGCAGGTCCAGTTCGGCGAGCATCTCCACGGAAACGCCCGGGACCAACAGACAATAGGCCGGTGTCTCCGGGCCAAAGTCGAGCTTGAGGGCGCCCACCGGCCCCAGGCCCATGCGCGACAGTGCCGGAATCATGGCCCCGGCAAAATAGTTCTCCGTCAGCTTCAACTCGGGCCCGCTTTTCAGCTGATAGCGGCGCAACAGGTAGAATTCGCGGACCCCACCCGCTGGCGCCTGGGCAGGTGCCAGCCGGGTAGCGGCAACGGCAGAAGCGGCAAGTGAAGCGGCAAGAAACTGGCGGCGTTGCATCAATCCCTCCTCAGAGAAAAACCATTGTAAGCGGCCGCAGGCCATTGGATGACGCCCAGGTCAGTCCAGGATCGGCGATTTTCCGCTCGCCGGCCACCTCGCTCGGCCAAAGCCGCATCCTAAGGTCAAGCGAACCTCGCATTTGCCTCAAAACGCACTGTTTCTTGCGGCAAAACCGGCAGAATCGCCGCAACTTTCCGCCGCGCGGCGGGTTGAATGGGCTGGAAGCCTAGCGAGGCGACCTCACTTTTTCGGCACTCCCGCCGAAACCTGCGCCGCCGCTCCCTCGGGATCGGCGGCTTTTTTTGTGCCCTGGCGGCGCGGCCCGTGGCAACAAGCCAATCGGCGCTATTTCAGCTCGTACAAGCGAAAATCCTTGAAGGCAATCTGGTACCCTTCCGCCTCTAGCCCGACGTAACCCTTGCCGAGGCCGACCTTAACCGTGTTCACCACCTTGCCATTCACGGCCAGGGTGCAGGTGTCTCCCACGCAGCGAATATTGAAGGTGTTCCACTCCCCTACCGGCTTCACGCGATTCTCCGTCATGTCCTTTTGCAGATTGAAGCGCGTGGGCTTGCCGTCAATCGGCGTCAGTCCAAAAATGTAGCCGCCCGCTTGGGAGGTCTGCGCCTGGTGCCAGATGGAGCCGTCGAGGTTGTTCCGGAAGAACACACCCGAGTTGTACTTCGGATTCGGCGTCTCGACCGGCGTAAAGCGCCACTTGACTCGGAAAGTGAAATTCGTCAACTCGCGATTGAAGCGCAGCCACTCGTGCCCGCCATTGCCGTCGCACACGATTTGCCGTTTGCCATTATCGATGTGCCACTGCGCCACCTGACTCACGGGATGGTCGGGCGGAATGGCAACACGCGTCCACACTTCTTGCTGGCCGATCTCAGGGCTTGCCGAGAACATATCCACGGATTGTGCCGTCGCGGACGCCGCCAGTAGAACAGTGAGACAAGGCAACGCGGCAACGCGCGCCGCAAGTTGGAAGAAACGAAGACTCATGGTTGATTCCTTTGTGGTCGGAGCGGATTTTCTCTTGAGGGCAATCGGGAGGAATTGTAGCACCGTCTGCATTCGGTCCTCGCGGCGCCCACGCCGGTCAATTCGGCGAAGGCTGCTCCACGTGATCGATCACGAGTATTTGAACCGGCGCGTGTGTAGATACAAGCTTCAATCCGAACTGCTCTTTAAGCGCATCGAAAAACGACGGCCCGTCGGGTTCAGAAGATCCATTTGCATCGCCGGAACGCATCCTGATCGCGGTGTTGGAATCAGGCGCCCAGTCGAGGCTGAAATCGAAAGTTCCCTTGAGCCCCGTCTCGTCGATCACGGGGCGTCCGAACCTGTACACCGTCGTCAGTTGCAGTGCGATGTGATCGATGGGGATGTCGCGTGCGCCGAGAAGTATGGTGTTACCGGGCCCGGGCCTCGCACCAACGACTCCGCACCTGGGCAGCCATGCTCCCGGAGGCACAGTCGGCGCCGTAAGATCGGCAGGGGCAGTCCACTTCGCATCGCATGCCAGCCCTTGCTCATGCGGACGGATGCGCGGGCCGAGCACGTTGGGCTTGGCCAGAACCAGAGCGAGTACCGCGGTGCCCTTCGTCTCAAAATGCAGGGCCAGCTTGAAGCGATCAGCCAGCAGTGCCTGCATCATCAGGCGCATCTGGTCCTTGGTCGGGTTCGGCACGGGCGCCTCGGCGTCGATCACGAATGCCTGCGAACGGACCCAGTCAGGCAAATGAGCGAGCATCGCGTCCGTTTGCTCGGGCGTGAGCAAGATCTTGTACGCAAAGTTGATGTAGACGGGTAAAGTGAAACCCGCCTTAAAGTGGCCACCCGGAGGAATGCGCTCGTCGTCAATATTCAGACCGAAACTTGGAGGAACGAACTTGCTGGGATCTCCAAGGTGGATTGACGCGACCTCGAACTCCATGTGTCCGCCGGCGGCTGTCTGCCATGCGGGCGGAGGCGGAACTGCAGCGGTTGGCGCGCTTTGCGCAATCCCCGGGACGCCATAGAGAAGTAGTGTCGCCACGAAAGCCAGAATCCCTGCACGAGTTGCCCGATCAGCAAGAAACGCTCCGAGCGCCCTATATGGAGTCAATCGAAAATCCTCCCGCAGCGATGAGATCAAACGTCTTACAAGGAAGACGGCGTCGCCGCGCGATTCGTTTGGTTTTTTCTTTGGAATCTACCGCGCGATCAGCAGCATCACCCAGCTGAGCACGATGGCCGAGCCCACGAAGAGGAGGAAGCAATAAGCGCCATAGCGGAACATGCGCACCGGCGTGTCGCGCATGGTAATGCCGAACACCGTCGACGCGAACAGCGCGAACAGCAGCACCGCGGCAAAATGGGAGGGATGAAACATTACTGTTTCCTCCCCGTGCGCAGATTGTGCGCGTCCACGGCGGCAATGATGTTGAGCAGGCCCGCCACCACGATGAACTTGGTGCCGTAGTCGGCCACGGTGGTCTGGATGGGTTGTGCGCCCAGGCCCGCCGCCCGGCTCACCAGGTAGAGCAAGCCGCTGCACAGGTCGCCAGCCACGCCAAGCATCGCCAGAGGTTCCTGCATGCTGGTGTAGAGCTGGCCCTGCATGGCCAGTCCCAGCACAAACATGGCGACAATCGAGACCGCCAGCAGCGTCCCGCGCACCCATTTGCCCTGAAGGAAATGACCCGCGCCGGGAACCAGCCATCCGGCGATGAGCGGCAGATATACGAATCCCTGGTCTGATTTTTTGCCCGCAACAGGCTTATTCGGCGTGGTCGACATTCCTTCTTGACTATACAAGAACGGGTAAGGGCATGAAGTCCCTGAGGTTTAAATGCGCACCAATTCCTGCTGAACTCGCCCCGTCACCCACGCTTTCCCCGGCGCGGTGAGCATGTTCACTTCGCTGCGCACGCCGAACTCGGGCAGATAAATTCCCGGCTCAACTGAGAAGCAGGTATGCGGCAAAATCCGGCGCACATCATGGGTTTCAAGGTTGTCCAAATGCGCCCCAGAGCCGTGCAGTTCGAGCGCGATGTTGTGTCCGGTGCGATGCGTGAAGAACTCGCCAAAGCCTACGTCGCGGATGACGCTGCGCGCGGCATCGTCGGCCTCGAAGCCGCGAATCGCGCGGCCGGTGGCGAAGGCCTGCTCGACTCTCGCAATGGCCGCGTCGCGCGCGCTGCGCACGGTCTCAAACACCAGTTGCTCTTTGGCGCTCGGCTCGCGGCCGATCACGCCGGTCCAGGTAATGTCGTAAAAGATGCTGCCCGGTTGGTTTGTACGTCCCCAAATATCGATGAGCAGGAAATCGCCTTCGCGAATCGGCGCGGAGCGCTCGGCCGTCGGCTCGTAGTGCGAATCGGACGTGTTGGCGTTCACGCTCACATCGGGGCCGTTCGCCCAGACCAGGCCTTCGCGGCGCATAGCTTCGCTCAACCACGCAACGATGTCGTATTCCTTCACTTCGGTGGCGCGGCCAGAACTTGAAGGAGGACGCAGGCGTCGGCCGATCTCAAGCCAGGCTTCGGCAACAATCGGATCGATGATGCGCTGCGCAGTCTGATGGCTGGTGATTTGCTCCTCGCTCAGGACGGCTTCGAATTCGCTGACGAGATCTGCGGAGGTGACAATCTCCTTGCCCAGCGAGCGCAGAAACTCCACGGTTCCGGCATCGACCATCGACACGTACATGATGTCGTTATTGGGCGAGTACTGCATGGCAATTTTTTCCTTGTTTTGGAGGAGAGCTTCGATGCCAGCGTGCAGTTCCTGCCAACTCGAATACCGGACTTTGCTACCGGGCAGCGCGTCGAGGCGCCCCTGCTCGATGCGGTGCACAAGCTTGCGCGGCTCGCCCGATGCCGGAATGAAGTAGTACCAGCGGCGCGTGACATGCGCGCTCGGATCGAGCCCGAGAATACGCGCAGCAATAGGGTCACGATGGTGATGGTCGTAAAAGAGCCAGCCGTCAAGAGACGAGTCGCGCAGAGCGGCCTGAATGGCGTCGAGGTTCATACGAAATAGGATACGCGCGCCCACGATACGCGGACGATCAGGCAGTGGCACTGCGGGCGTCTTGCTGCTTGCCCTGAATTCGTATCGACACGTGGACCAGGCTCAATGCTGCGGGAGTGACGCCGGGAATGCGGCTGGCCTGGCCGAGGGTCTGCGGGCGAACGCGCTCGAGCGTTTCGCGCATCTCGCGCGAGAGGCCGCTGATGACGCCGTACTCCAGCCACTCAGGGATGGTGACGGATTCGGCAGCCTTGAGCCGCTCAATGGATTTCTTCTGCTGCTCGAGGTAACCGGCGAACTTGATCTCAGTTTCGACCGAACGCGCTTCGTTGCGCGCTTCGCTCCGCCGGATTCCGTCACTGCTTTCGCGTGCAGCCGCGAACTCAACCAGCAGCGGATCGCGAGCGAGGTCTTCGCGGAGGGAGGCGAGGAGCGATTCGATTGAGACTTCAGGGCGCTTGAGGAGCTGCGCCCAGGTTTGGCCCGCGGTAGCGGGGAGATTTCCAAAACCTGCGGCCTGCAGCTTTTCGGAGCTCACCTTGCCAATCATCAGGAAGCGATCGAGCGCAGCCATGCGCGCCTGCTTCTGCTCGTACTCGGCCCAGGCCGCATCGTTGATGAGGCCGAGGCGGCGGCCGTGCGGGGTGAGCCGGCGATCGGCGTTGTCGATGCGCAGGTGGAGGCGGAACTCGGCGCGCGAAGTGAACATCCTATATGGCTCGTTCGTCCCCTTCGAAATCAAATCGTCAATGAGGATGCCCGTGTAGCCTTCTGTCCGGTCCATGGTGAAGGGCGCCAGGCCCTTGAGCCAGAGCGCGGCGTTGATGCCCGCCATGATGCCCTGGCATGCGGCTTCCTCATATCCACTAGTCCCATTGATCTGCCCGGCAAGATAAAGGCCCGTGAAGGCTTTAACGCGCAGGGAGCGGTCGAGCTCGGTGGGATCGACGGAGTCGTACTCGATGGCATAGCCGGGGCGCAGCATCTCGGCCTGGTCGAGGCCGGGGATGGAGTGGACGATTTCCCACTGCACTTCCATGGGCAGCGAAGTGGACATGCCATTGACGTAGACCTCGTGGGTGTTGAGGCCTTCCGGCTCGAGGAAGAACTGGTGCTGAGTCTTGTCAGGGAACTTGACGACCTTGTCTTCGATGGATGGACAATAGCGCGGCCCAATCCCCTCGATCCGCCCCGAATACATTGCCGACCGGTGCACGTTCTCGCGGATAAGGTGCAGCGTCTCCGGCGTCGTGAAAGCAATGTGACAGCTGATCTGCGGCTGGACAATTTTCTTGGTTCGAAAGCTGAAGGGCGTGGGATCGGCGTCGCCGGGCTGCTCTTCGAAAACCTTCCAATCGATCGTCCGGCCGTCGAGCCGCGGTGGCGTGCCAGTCTTGAGCCGGCAAGTACGAAGGCCCAGCGCACGCAGCGCTTCGCCGAGAAGAACGGATGCAGGCTCGCCCGAACGGCCGGCAGGATAGCGCTCTTCGCCGCAGTGAATGAGGCCGTTGAGAAAGGTTCCGGTGGTGATGATAGTGGCGCCAGCCATGAGACGGCGGCCGTCGCGCAGCTTGAGACCAAGGACGCGTCCGCTTCGCCGCGCCGGTCGTGGCAGCTCTGTCAGCTCGTCTCCGATCCCGCTCCCTCGCCTTGCTGGCCAATGTCTTCGAAGATCAGGTCGACGACTTCCGCCTGGCGGATGTGCAGGCCGGGTTGGGATTCGAGAACCTCGCGCATCTTCACGCGGTAGAGCTGCTTGTCGCACTGGGCGCGCGGGCTCCAAACGGCGGGGCCCCGTGAGGCGTTGAGGAGCCGGAACTGGATGCCGACGGCGTCGGCCACTTCGCCCATGATGCCGCCGAGGGCATCGACTTCGCGAACCAGGTGCCCCTTGGCCACGCCGCCAACGGCAGGATTGCAGCTCATCTGGGCGATCAGGTCGAGATTCATGGTGATGAGAGCGGTTTTGAGGCCCATGCGCGCGGCGGCCATGGCGGCCTCGCAGCCCGCGTGCCCAGCGCCCACCACGGCGACGTCGTATTGTTCCGAAAATGCCATCTGCTTCTATTCTACGGATTCCTTGGATGGGGTGCGCGTCCTCGGGAGGGTTTTGCGCGTCACATTACCACGGGGAGTCTGGGGTTTATCGCAGGACTCACAATGTTCTTGACACGTGCAGGTGCCTCCGATGGAATAGACCTACTTCCCCGTAGTTTGTCCCCTGCGGGAAGCGTCTGCTGGCTATCGCGGAAGAACGAGCTTAAATCGGAAAGAGGATGAATATGCAAAAGCTGTACACACGGATGGCAGTGGTTGTGGCAGTGTTGGCGTGCGCGGTCGCGGCGGCCGGACAGCAAATGCAACCGTACACATCGACCGACGGGCGATTCACCGTAAATTTCCCACAAGCCGAGGTCAAGTCAAGTTCCCAATCGATCGACCTTAAAGGCGGCGGGACTACGACGCTGTACCAGTTCTGGATTGAGCTGGCGAGCGGCAATGTCAGCTACATGGTGATGTACAACGACTACTCGGCGGATTACGCCAACGGCGATCCGCAGACGGTGCTGGCGACCACGCGGGACGGCGCGGTGGGCGGGAAGACACTGCTGTCAGACACTGTGATCAGCCTGAATGGCATTCCGGGGCGGGAGTTCACTGCCAAAGACGACACCTGGAATTACACGGTGCGGCAGTACCTCAGCGGGAAGCGGCTCTACCAGATGATTGTGGTGTCGAATAACGCCAATCCTGCCACGCAGATCTCGGACTTCATGACTTCGTTCAAGATCTTCTGAGCAGGCTCAATAAATCACCTGATAGGCGCTGCCCTCGAGCGCAGCCTGCGGATTTTCATTGGAGTGAAATCGCACGCGCAGGGGAATGCCCGGTGTGAGGTCGTTTATGTCGATTTCGGCAACGGCCCAGGAGGGTTGTGCGTTCAGCGGACCGTTGACATTGCTTTCAATGCCGCCGGGACGAAGGGGAATCGGCCGGCCAGCCTGGGTGATTTCAAGCGTGAAGCGATTTTTGGAGTCGGCGGGCGCACTGTCGGCAGTGCCGGGCTGCGTTCCGCCCTTCGGCTCGCGCTCGATTACAACGATGCGCAGCACGCCCTGGATCGGCGGATCGATGCGGGCTTCAAGGACGCCGGGGGCGGTGAGGTGAAAATCGGCGTCGACTGGCTCAATGGAACTGGGAATGACGACATCCTGCTGGACGCCGAAGTTGAATTCCGGCGCGGCGTAAGCGCCTGAGCCCACTACGGCCATCTGGCCGGGACCGAGAGTGATCGCGTTGCCGATGAGCTGCGGAGAAAACCCTGAATCGCGGAACAGCACGCGTTCGGGCCCTGGCGCCTGATCACGCGCGAGCGCAGGGAATGGCAGTTTGGCAACGGCCTTGCTGGGATTGACGACAACATAGACCGCGCCGCGAGGGGTTGCGCCGGAAAAGCCGTAGGGCTGGCCGGCCAAGTTGGAACCGTCGGGGGGAGGGCCCCCGAAGCTGTGCATCTGCCCCTGTACCTGCATGAGGAAGAACAGCTTCTGCACGCGCGCCATCCAGTGGACATCGGAGGTTGGAATGGGATCAAAGCTGCCACTGAGCGCGTTGACCCAGCCGCCGCGCGCCATGGAGAGCAGGAACGCGCCTTTCCACCCACGAGGAGGGCTGGCCTTATCGAGGCCAGCCGCACCAGCAGGCACGGCGATAAAGCCGCAAGAGAAGATGTGCGCCAGGGAGACACCGAATTGCTCATCATGACGAGTTTGACTGTCGGTTTCGATGTCAATGGCGCGCTGAAGGCTGGATTGCGGCGTCGTTGAGGCGCGCGGCGGGCCGGTTGAAACCAACAGGAAGGCTCCGAGGCGGCTCGTTTCGTTGCGCGGGTTCGAGTTGCTCATCGAGGGGTTGCCGCCGGAGGGCGAATTCGCGGACGCATCAGGATCGGCAGCAGGGCTCTCGATGGCGAGCATCACCGCGCCGCGGTTTTTCGCGCGAAACGCGGTGAGCGCGACGCGGAGAACTTCACGATTATGGGCAACGATGTTATTTTGTGTGAGCCCGGTCGGGGTTTCAGGCGTCGCGGTCGTGAGGTCGAGGCCTTCGAACGCAAAAAGGCGAATGCCGCGGTCGTACCAGGACTGCAACGCGGGGACGAAATCATGCAGAACTTCCGTCTCGAAGACGACGGGCGCACGGGCATCCGGGCGAAGCGCGATATTGGAGAAGCGCAGGCCGGGGCGAATGCCGGTGGCGCGGCATCGGGCGATCCAGGAATCGGGACCATCGGGCCATGCGGCGGAGCGTCCTAAAGGATGAAGGCCATCGGGCGCAACGGCGTAGGCGTCCAGCAAGTCGTAGTCGACGCGCAGGCCGGATTCCTTCAGACGGGCGAGTTGATTGATGTCACGCAGGGCAAGTGCTTCGCTGAGTGGGGGTGCGGCGGGAAGTGCGCTGGAATCAGGTCCGTCGATATAGACCGCGATGGGAGCCGAAAGTTCCTGCGTGTTGCGCTGCGCGTCGGCCGCGAATGCAGCGACGGCGCATGCGGCGAGCAAGACCCAAAAAGACACGCACGAACGTTGGCGGCGCAAGATCACTCGCACTCCTCGGGAGCGTTGGGAGAGCTGCGACGATTCACACTCCACGCGGCAAGCGGCTACTTGGGCGCTGCACCTTGCCGCGAAGCCCATTTGAAATTATTGTACGGAATGCGCGACGGCGACGCGGTGCCCGCTCCTGCTGCGCCCGCACCTCCAAAAATGGCCGTGGCCGCAAACACTTTACGCCGCCTGCAGATCGAGAATGATGGCTGCGCCGCTGGGTTCAAGGTTTTTGGCCTGCGCCCGGCCGTTCTGATCGCGCAGAATGGAAGCGCAAAGGCTAAGCCCAAGTCCGGCTGTTTCCTCTCCGGGTTCGGAGGGACCGAAGGGATCAAAGGCGCGTTCAGGCTGCAAGAAACCCGGGCCCGAGTGGCTAATCGAAATCTGCACGCGCTTGCCTTCCTTGACCGCGTCAAGGCGAATGGTTTTGGGCTCCCCCTGGGACGCGTAACCGGGGTCGCGCTCCACGGCGTCCATGGCAAAATGCAAACAATGCAGAATCGCCTGCCGCAACTGCTGAGCACCGCAGAGAATCCGAGGAAGCCCGGGCGCAACGTTGACCTGAAACTCGATGGAGCGCTGAAGAAACTCGGAACGATAGAGCTGCTCCATGTCTGCCAGCAACTCCGGGACAGAAACCGCAGTGGACAGATCGCCGCGCGTATGCGAAACCCGCGCCAGGCTTTCGAGGGTCGAACGAACACGCCGCGATTCCGTCATAATCGACGCCACAGCTTTGCGGTCCTGGGAGTCGAGCGAGGTCGATTCCTGAAGGAGAGACGCGTAGCCCAGGATGACAGTGAGAGGATTGTTCAACTGCTGGGTCACGTTGCCGGCTAATTGGCCGATGCCGGCGTACTTTTCAGAATCAATGAGCTTCTCGAAGAGCATGGTCTGACTGCGCGTGGCCTGTGCGCGCGCAGCCAGTAACTCGATTGGGAGCAGGTCGTCGGCACGTGGAGACTCAGATGCCGCTGCGAAGTGTCGGCCGCCGGCAGCGCGCATTCCATGGAGCAACAAGGCGCCTTCTATGCCCATGCGGCCGATCATGGGCACAGCCAGGACCGATGTAAAGTGCAGCCGCTCGAGATCGTCGCCGGGAACGAGCCAGGTCGAGAGATCGAGTTGCAGAGTACGGCTGCGTTCGGCTGCGGGTGGAGCGGAACCTGGCTCAAGAAATCCAGCCAATGGAATTCGTTCAGCGAGTGCACCGAGAGCCTTGACGATGGCAGGATCAAGTCCGGCGGATCCGGCCAGCCGGAAACGGCCTCCGGTCTCAAACAGCAGCGTTGCCTGGGAAAACCGGCTATTGGCCACAACGGTTGCGCAAATGTCATCGCCCTGACGATCAAAATCCTCAACTCTGCGGCGAGTCAGGATGAGATCGGAGTAGGCTTCGAGTTGGAGCCGCGCCTGACGTTCGCGGTCTTCCGCAAGCTTATTGCTGGTGAGTTCGTCTTCGAGCGTGAGCAGGATCATGCCCATGGCAGCCACAACTTTCGCCATGGTGATGACCCGAATCAGATCGAGATCGAGAATTTGATGCTGTCGGACCCAGGGGAGAGTCTGGAAGAAGTAGAGCGACCAGGCCACAAAGCCCCCCACACTGAGGACCACGCCGGGCGAGAAACGCCGGGAGACGAAGATCAGCAGAATTGCCGCCATGAGCAGGTTGGCGCACTCAATGAAGAAGAGGCCCTGCGCCGCCCCCTGAAGAAAACATATACAAACCGCGACACAGCCCAGGATGCCGCTGAACGAAACCCCTATCCATACCGGAACGGAGCCCTTCGTGGTGCCCCAGAAGACTCCCACGCTGAAGCACAAGGCCGCCAGAAGCGGAAAGAGCAGGAACGCCGGTCCGTGAGGAATGACCCCACCGAAGACGCCGTAGAGGAGGACGGAGTAGGCCACAATGAGGAGAATGTAGGGGACTACGAAGAGGACGTGGAATCGGCCGATGCGAAAGTGCAGCGGGGATAGCGAACCGAGAAACACGGCCACACTGATCTGAATGCAGGTTTGCCCGGCGACCTGGAGCCAGGGATGAGCTCCCGCGAAGAAACCGGCCCCTCCGTTGGGGTAGATAAGAACCATGAAGAGGAGGGCAAAGACGAAGCCGAGGAACCAGAGAAGGGTGCGTGTGTTTCGCGAACGAAGATAGAGATAGCCGAAAGCGGGAAGCAGAAGCGCCGTCAGGATCAACGCCGGAGCATGATAATAATCGGACATGAACGCTGGGGATCTCCTAGCCAGTCGGCAACAATTGTGGAGTTCTTGCAGCTTGCGTACATGGTCCGGTGCCCTCGTATTTCAAGAATCGCGGCTTGCGGAGTGGTACATGAGGGGCCTGTCAACGACACAAACCTCTCCGAGCTCAGATTGAGGCCTTCCCTGAAGGGGTGTACATGCGTCTAAAGTTGCAGGACCGGCGAGACAACTCGCCGGATACGGAAATGGGCGAGAATCGCATAAGGAGGTCAACCAAGGTGCGACTGCATCCATGGATTGCGGCTGTTGCCGTCGCGGCATTTGCTTTTGTCGGGGTTCCGCGGAGTACATCCTCGTCGCTGGGGCTGTTGGCGGCTGCGGCGCAGGATAAGGACAGCTTTACAGCCATGCCGCTCGACTCCGGATTCGGGCGCATGGACCTCTCCGACCCTGCGATTCCCCCGGAGCAGATCATCCAAAAATTGGCCGCCAAAGAATCCGAATTCCAGGATGCGCTCAATCACTACACCTATCGCCGCACCGCGCGCGTACAGGTGCTGGACGAAGACAACAAAACCCTCGGCGAGTATTACGAAGTGGACGATGTGATTTTCGACTCATCCGGGAAGCGCACCGAGAGAGTGGTATATGCGCCGGCGAGCACCTTGGATCAGGCCGGGATCTTGATGACGCCTTCCGATCTCCAGGACATCCAACACGGCTATCCGTTCGTGCTGACTAAGGAAGATCTTGCTCAATATGACGTCAAATACGTGGGCCGGCAGAAGGTGGACGAGATCGATTGCTACGTCTTCGATGTGAGCCCCAAAACCATTGAGAAGAACAAGCGCTACCTGGACGGGCGCATATGGGTAGACGCAACTGACCTGCAGATCGTGGTGACCAACGGCCGCATCGTGCCTGACGACACGCGCAAGAATCACGAGGACCTGCATCCGCCTTTCATGACCTGGCGGCAACAGATCGACGGGCACTATTGGTTTCCCATCTACACCAAGGGCGAGGGTTTTCTGCACTTCAGCGGCGGCTACGGCTACATGGCGCAGGATATACACATCCGCGACACCATCAAATACTCCGACTACAAGCGCTTCGGCTCAACTTCCAAGGTGTTTTACGGCGATCAGCAGATTACGAACTCCGGACCGCCGCAGGATCAGCAGCCGCAGACGCCCGCATCGCCACCAAGGTAAAGCAGGGACTGCAGGACTGGCGAGTCAGCGCGCTAGTGAAGATTCTGATTGCGGTTTGGGTCCGCCCGCTCCCATGAGAGCCAGCGAGCGCTGCGCGAAGGGCGAGTAGACGAGCAAAGTGGTGCAGGCCAACGCCAGTCCGAAGTTGATGTGGTGCAGAAGCAGGAAGGGCGCGAGCGACCAGAGCTCATCGAAGAGGAGCAGAAACGGCCAGATCTTCAGGAACTTCTCGCGGAAGCCCGGAGCGTGGAACAGCGCGGCGCAGAGCACGAAAGCGCGCACGGGGATAAGGATGGCGGCCGTGACGATGAGGACGCGGTACACCACGCCCGCATTCGGCAGCGGCGAAAAAAGATCTTCAATCTCTGCCAGATTGGCCAGCGCACCCACATAAAATCCCAGATACATCAATTGAAAGAGGATGAAAAGGGTCTGCGCGACCCGATAGGGCACTTTGGGGAGATCCTCGGGCGTGGCGAGAATCTGCACGCGCGGCCGCAACGAGGACGAACCGGAGGATGGCTGGTCTTCCGCCGGCGAGTGCGCGGGAGCTTCGGCGACAGAGGATGATTTGCTTTCACCGGAAACTGTGCGTTCGACCGGAGCGATAAAGCGATAGCCGCGGCGCGCGAGGGTTTCAAGGAAGCGGGGACTGGCTGCGGTGTCTCCGAGGGCCTCGCGGATGCGGTTGATTGCCGAGTTGACGCCGTGCTCGTAGTCGACGAAGGTTCCGTCGGGCCACAATTCGCGCGAGATCTCCTCGCGTGTGAGCAGCTGGCCAGGCCGATTGAGCAGCATGAGGAGCACCTGGAGGGGCTGGCTGTTCAACTTCACGCGTAAGCCCTGGCGGCGAAGCTCTCCCGTGGCGGCGTCCACCTCAAAGATTCCGAAGCGATAGCGCAGTGCTGATTGCGGGCCGGAGCTGTCTTGCTTCATGGCTTTCGACCAGTGTAGCCGATCGAGATTTGGTCGCGGGGCTTCGCCGCATCTTGGATAACTTTTCTTAAGTCCTGCCGATCAAGACACTTGCACGGTGAGAAACGATCGCTCCACAGATGAGACAACTTGCATTGCGCCGCAACGTCAGAGCGATTAAGGTGCGAAACATGAACGAACGCAAGCAAATCGGTTGCGGAAGATGGGGGGCAGCGCTTTTGCTTTTGGCGGCCGCGCCCGCATGGCTAGCAGCTCAGCCCACGCCCGAGGCGAACGCCGCCTTCAATTCTTATATAGGCCGCGTCGAGGCGCGGCTTGACGCGCAGCATCGGTCGGCCAGCGGCTTTCTCGCTCCCGTGGATTTTGCGCGGCTGCGCCAGGGCGACTTGATCATCGCGCAATTGACAACCGGCGCGGGTAAGGAGTTGCCCGGAGCGCTGCTGCACGATTGGTGCGGCACGGCGTTTATTCCCGGCGGCAAAGCGGCGGACTTCGAACGGGTGATGAAAAATTTCGATGCCTACCCCAGGTTGTATTCGCCACAAGTGCTGACGGCGAAAGTGACCGAACACGATGGCGATCATTTTCAGGCCACGATGAGGGTGCAGCAGAAGCACGTGCTGACGGTAGTGATGGATACGGCATACGACATCTCCTTTGGGCGTCCCGATCTTGCACCTTTCGCAGCGCAGCGTGGATACAGCATTTCGCGCAGCACGCAGATTGCGGAAATCGACTCGCCGGGAACGACGTACGAGCGCGCGTTGGGGCCGGGCGAAGAGCACGGATTTCTGTGGCGGATGAATACCTACTGGAGCTACGAAGAGCGGGACGGTGGACTGTACATTCAGATCGAGTCGGTTTCGCTGTCGCGTTCAATTCCGATCGGGCTGGGATGGGCGATCGGGCCATTCATTGAGAGCGTGCCGCGGGATTCGCTGGAGTTTACCCTGCGCGCCACGAGCGACGCGCTGCGGAAACAGCATTGAGAGCGGCGCCACTGGAAAGGAGACGAACATGAGCACGCAGACATTTGCAAACGGAGATCGAGCGAGTTTCCAGAACGCGAAGCGGGTGAACCAGGCGTTGACGGCGCGCATGGAGAAACGGGCGCTGACATGGATGGCAGAGCGGGCTCCGCGGTGGGTGAGCTCGGACCAACTGACGCTGCTAGGACTGGGCGCACAAATTGCAGCGGGGATTTGTTATGCGCTCGTCCGCTGGGACCGGCGGGCGCTGCTGCTCGTGATCGTTTGCCTGGCGCTGAACTGGCTTGGCGACAGCCTGGATGGAACGCTGGCGCGCGTGCGCCGGCAGGAACGGCCGCGCTACGGATTCTACGTGGATCACGTCGTGGACATTGTGGGAGCCGTGGCGCTGATGTACGGCCTGGGCGCGTCAGGGCTGCTGCACTGGGCGACAGCAATGGCAATGCTGATTGCGTTTCTCGTGCTTTCGAGCGAAAGCTACTTGGCCACCTACACGTTGTCGTGCTTCCAGCTTTCGCAGGGAATCTTTGGACCTACGGAGATTCGCATTCTGCTCGCGCTGGGTAACCTGGCGGCACTGCGCAATCCGTACTCGACAGTGTTCGGGCATCGAATTCTCCTATTTGACATGGGAGGAGCGATCGCGGCCGTCGTCATGGCGGCGATGGCGATCAGCGTCGCGGTGCGGCACACTGCGCAACTCTACCGGCAAGAGCCCTTGAAATCGGAGCCGCGCCAATGAATGTGCGAATGGATACGATTGTCCGCTGGGGCAAATTCAACCTGGTGGGAATAGTTGGAATGGCCGTGCAGCTTGGTGCGCTGGCGCTCATCAACCGCGTTGCGCCCGGACATTACATGCTGGCAACGGCCGTAGCGATCGAGATCACACTGATCCACAATTTTGTGTGGCACCTGCATTACACCTGGCGCGATCGCCGCTGCCGCGGCGCGCTCAGAAGCCAACTCATCCGGTTTCATCTGTCGAACGGGCTGGTTTCCTTGGTGGGAAACTTGGCGCTGATGCCGGTGCTGGTGGAAGGAGCGCAGGTTCCCGTCGTGGCGTCGAATGCCATTGCGATTCTATGCTGCTCGATCGTGAATTTCTTTCTGGGACACAACTGGGCGTTCGCGCTGCCAGTTAACGCGACTGCTTCTCCGACGCAACACGAATGACCGCATCGAAGGCGGGCTTTGGCTGGCCGTTGCGATCGAACAGCAGCGGGTAGTTCTTACGGCCCCGCATCGGCCAGTTGTTGAGCCAGGAATCGCCGTCGGTAACATTCCAGAAGGTCACACGCGTGACCGTGCCGCGGTGCTTCAGGAAGACGCGAAAGAGCTCCGCATAACGCGCGGCGAGTTGCTGCTGCACGGAGTCGGGCAGGCCGTTGGCGTAGGGGTTGAGGGCTTTGTTTTGTGCGATGCTGAGCGTGACATCGGCGGTGGGCTGACGGCCGGCGCTGGGCAGCACATTAATGTCGAGTTCGGAGATCGTGACCTTGAGGCCCAGCGCCTCGAATGCGGAAATCGTGGCGTCTTCCTGCTCTGCGGTGGGCCAGTCCAGGTGGTCGTGATTCTGCAAGCCGATAGAAGTGATCGGGATCCCGTCAGCCTGCAGCTTCTTCACGAGCGCAATGGCGCCATTGCGCTTGGGCTCATTTTCAAGGTTGTAATCGTTGTAAGTGAGTTGCGCCTGCGGGTCGGCCTCGTGCGCGTAGGTGAAGGCCTTCTCGATGTAGTCGTCGCCGATGATCTTGTACCAAAGCGATTGCCGCATCGTGCCGTCTTCGTTGAGCGCCTCGTTGACGACGTCCCAGCTTTGAATTTTTCCCTTGTAGCGGCCGACAACGGTATGAATGTGGTCGCGCATGCGCGCGAGCAAAGCATCGCGGGTGAGGAGATTGCCAGCAGTCATCGTGAAAGACCCACGCGGGCACCTGATTATGCCAGACCAGGTTGTGCCCCACGATGAACATGTGGTGCTTCCTGCCGAAGGCGACGTATTGGTCGGAAAGGGTGAAGTCGTACTTGTCCGGCTGAGGATGAATACGTCTCCCACTTGAGCACATTTTCCGGCGAGATGGAATTGAATTGCGAAATGACGATCGCATCGCCGCGCGCATCCTGGCCGGTGATTTGCGCCGCATTGATGGCCGCGCCGATGACGAAGTCGCCTTTGTACGCAGCTTTGAGCGAAGTTGGCGCATGAGCCGCGGCTGCCGCGCTGGCGAGGATCAGGCCAAGAAAGATTGCCGGTCGAGCATTTGTCCAATTTGAGCCGCGTGGGAATTTGTCGAACATGACTTCTCCTTGCCGGAAGTCGCGCCGGAGCGCTCCAAGAGTCTACAAGTTTGCTTGCGGTGCGAAGCCTTTGCGCCGCTCGGTGAGTTCGTTAGCGATCTCTTGATTCAATTCGCGCGAAATGGGATAGAAGAACATACAGACTGCCGCCGCCAGGAAGGCAAGCCCCGCGTAAACGCTGGCCGTCAGCAGAATGCCCGACTGCGCGTGCGCCGACTGCACGTCGGCTTTGGAAACGAAACCATACAAATCGAGAATCCAACCGGCGACGGCGCCGCCCAGCGCCAGACCCGCCCAAAGAGCGAAGACCACGGCGGCGGTGACCGTGCCGCTGGCGCGCCGGCCCGTCTTCCATTCGCCGTAGTCGGCAACGTCGCCCATCATCGACCAGATCAGCGGTCCCGAGAGTCCGAACGAGAACTGACGCAGCACTTCGGTCGCGATGATCGCGACGGTCGCGTGCGGAGGAATGATAAAGAGCGCCGCGCTGAAGAGGCCGGCCAGCGTCATGCTGGCGATAAAAAGAACCCGCTTGCCCATGCGCTTGGTAACCGCGGTGGAGCAGGCAACGCCAACCAGCAGCGCGGCCAGGCCGAAGCCGTTGAACCAGGAGTAGAGGTCTACGTTGCCGGGAATGAAGCGAAAATAGGGCAGCATCACATTGCCGCGAATGACGATGGCGGCGAAATAAAACAACGTCGCCAGGAACAGCACAATCCACGGGCGATTCTTGAAGAGATCGGCGAGATCCTGGCTGAGAGAGGTCTTCTGCTGCGGGTCGGGCTGGATGCGCTCTTTGGTCGAGAAGAATGCCACGATGAAGAAGATGACGCTGAGAGCCGACAGAAGGCCCATCGTGAACTGATAGCCGCGCGCGTCATCGCCATGGCCGAAGAACCTGACCATGGGGATGGCGAGGCTGGCAACAATGAAGCCGGCGGAGTTGGCCGCGATCTGGCGGTAAGTTGAAATGCTGTTGCGCTCGTCGGGATCGGAGGTCATGACGGCATTGAGCGACGCATACGGCACGTTGTTCATGGTGTAGATGACGCGCAGAAGGATATACGTCGTCCACGCGTAGACGATCTTGGCTCCCGGGCTGATATTGGGCGTGGTAAAAGTGAGCACGCAGATCACGCCGAAAGGCAATGAGGTCCACAGCAGCCATGGCCTGAACTTGCCCCATTTGGTGCTGGTGCGGTCGGCGATGACGCCCATTACCGGATTGAGGAACGCAACGCCGAGGCCGATGACGAGGATCATCGTTCCGGCCTGCGCAGCGGTCAACCCAAAGGTGTGGGTATAGAAATCCAGTTGCAAGGCCAGCAACGCCTGGAAGACGAAGTTGGCCGCCAGATCGCCCAGGCTGTAGCCGAACTTCTCTCCGAAGGAAAGTTTCTCGGTCATTGCCGCCCTATCTTGCACCGGCGCTGCCGGCCGCGTCTACTTCGTCACCTGAAGCATCGATCTTCTTAAGGTCCGCGTCGCGGGAAGACTTGCCGACCATCATCTCAAAGTCGCCGGGCTCGACAACATACTTCATTTCGACGTCGTAGAAGGAAAGCAACGCCGGCGTGATGTCGAACGCGACGGTTGTGCGTCTCGCCCGGCTTGCAGCCGCACCTTCTGGAAGCCCTTCAGCTCCTTGACCGGCCGCGTGACCGAGCTGACCAGGTCGCGGATGTAGATCTGCACCACTTCGGTTCCTTCGCGCTTGCCGGTGTTCGTCACGTCGACCATGAGGCGCGTCGAACCCTCGCGGCGAATCTTCTTCTTGGTCAGTCGCGGATTGCCGATGGAAAAGCTCGTGTAGCTCAGGCCAAAGCCGAACGGATAGAGCGGCGACACATCGTCGAACAGATAGCCGCGCCGCGCCGAAGGCTTGTAGTTGTAGAACGCGGGCAAGTGGCCCACCGAGCGCGGAATGGTGATGGGCAGCTTGCCGCCGGGGTTGTAGTCGCCAAAAAGCACGTCGGCCACGGCGCGGCCGGTCTCCTGGCCGAGATACCAGCACTCGAAGATCACCGGAACGTTCTTGCTCAGGTAGTTGATCGACAGCGGGCGGCCGTTGAAGAGAAATGCGATGACCGGCTTGCCCAGCGCGACCATGGCCTTGACCAGTTCTTCCTGGCGGCCGATCAAGTCGAGGCTGGTGCGGTCGCCCATATGCTTCAGCGCCCAGGCCTCGCGCGAGGTCTGCTCGTTGCCGCCGATGGCCAGCACGATCACGTCGGCCTGCTTGGCGACTTCGACCGCCTCGGCAATCTGCTTGCGGTCTTCTTCCGGGTCGCTCGCGATCACCTCATCCTGATTCCAGTTGCCGCCGACCGTGATCTTGCAGCCCTCGCTATAGAGGACCTTGACCTTCTTGCCGACCTTCTCGCTGGATGCCGTCCAGCACCGTGACGTTGTGCTTGGGCACGCCGCTGTAGCCGCCCAGCAGGCCGCGGTTGGCGTTGGGTCCGATGACGGCGATGGTTTGATCTTGCTCGAGATTCAGCGGCGCGATGTGGTCTTCGTTCTTGAGCAGCGTGATGGCTTCGTGCGCGGCGGTCAGAGCCAGCTCGCGATGCGCGTCGCAGCCGACCACGCGCTCCGCTTCATCGGGATCGACATAGGGATCGTCGAACAGGCCCATCTCGAACTTCCAATAGAGCATGGGCGCAACCAGTTCGTCGAGTTCGGACTCCTTGAGCACGCCCTTGCTGGACCAGCTCGACGAGATGCAGGTAGCAATCGGGATCGGGCAGTTCGATATTCACGCCGGCCTTGACCGCCAGCGCGCAGGATTCCTTTTTGTCCTCGGCGACGAAGTGGCCGTGCGTATCGGGACGGTAGCCCAGTTCCCAGATCGCGTAGTAATCGGAAACGACAAAGCCCTTGAAGCCCCACTCCTTGCGCAGCACATCGCGCAGCAGCCACTTGTTGGCGTGCGACGGGACGCCGTCAATCTCGTTGTAGGAGGCCATGACGCTGATGGCGCCCGCCTCGCGCAACAGCCTCTTGAAATGTGTAAAGGAAGGTCTCGCGCAGCACGCGCAGCGAGACGTTGGCCGGCGCGCAGTTCATGCCCGGACTCCGGCTGGCCGTGGCCGACAAAATGCTTCAGCGTGGCGATGACGATGCGTCTTGTCGCGAAACGTGCGATCGCCCTGGAAGCCGCGCACCGCGGCAATGCCCAGGCGCGAAACCAGAAACGGATCTTCGCCGTATGTTTCTTCCACGCGGCCCCAGCGCGGCTCGCGCGCCACGTCCACCACCGGCGTCAGCGCCTGATGCGCGCCGCGCGACGCGGGCCTCGGCGGCCGTCATGGTGAACAGCCGCTCCACCAGTTCGGGATTGAAGGTTGCGCCCAGCGCGATGGGCTGCGGAAAGCTGGTTCCGTCCGGCGCCGCGTGGCCGTGCAGGCATTCCTCGTGGAAGATCACCGGAATTCCCAGGCGGCTGTTCTCCAGGAAAAACTTCTGAATGGCGTTGGTCAGCTCGCCATCTGGCGCGCGTTCTTGCCGCTTGCCTGCATCACTGGGACGGCCTACCTGGCCCAGGCCGCGACCGTCGCGGAATGCAGCTTTGGCCTTTTTTTCGTCGAAGTTCCCATCAGCGTCTACGAGTGTTTGCGCCTTTTGCTGCCAGATGCAAAGCATCTGCGCGGCCTTCTCCTCGAGCGTCATGCGCGAGAGCAAGTCTCTGACCCGCCGCCCGGAAGGAAGGCTTGAGTTTTTATAAGCGGGAATCCTGGCGTGCCCTTGCTTCGAAGTTACTGCTTGCTTCTTCATCGCACCGTTCCTGTGAAGCCCCTTGCGGGTGACCAAAAGAGCGATCGCGGAAGCATTTCTTGCTGTCCCGAAGTAAATGCGCAAGAAAACGCGAGGTCACCAAGAAATAGAGTCCAGCACAAAATGCCCGCGCTTCGCCGCTGATCAGTGTAGACACAAAATCCCGCTAAAGGCAATAAGAAAAGCGATTTTCTTAAGGAGGAAAGCACAAGACAAATGCATGCGCCCACAGACCTGAATGGGGGCCGGCGAACCGCGTGGCCCGAGGAAGGGCTCGAATGTACCGAGCTGCGCCTATAAGGTGCTAACTGGTTCATCATGATCTGGGTGGCAGGAAACCGTTCGCGGCGTGGACATCCTTCGGCCCTCGCCCTAACGCAAACGTCAGGTGCGCAGCCTGACCCCGGCCTGGGACCTGAGGCCGGGGAAGGCAGCTAACGGCTTATCTGTGGTGGATGAAGGTGCCGTTCTGAAGCTCAGTCATTGCCTGGCGCAGCTCGGCCTGCGAATTCATCACGATCGGGCCGTACCACGCGACCGGCTCTTCGAGCGGTTTGCCCGAGACGAGCAGGAAACGAATGCCCTCCGGTCCGGCCTGGACCACGATTTCGTCGCCGCGGTCAAAGAGCACGAGCGAATGGTTTTTCGCGTCGTACACCGGGGCCGCGTTGGGGTCGATTGCCGACTCGGTCAGCACGGCCTGCGGCTCGGACGCGTCACGGAAGGTACCCGACCCGGCAAAGACATAAGCGAATGCGTTACGCGTGGTCTCCACCTTGATGCGTTTGCGGGTGAACGGGGGCACCGAGACGTCGACGTAACGCGCAGCGACATTGGATTCGGTCGCCACACCCTCGACTGGCCCGGTTTTGCCCCAGAACTCGCCGCAGATGATGCGCGCCTTAGTTCCGTCATCCTCGGTGACTTCGGGGATGGCGCTGGCAGGAATGTCCTGGTAGCGGGGGTCGGTCATTTTGAGCGACGCGGGCAGGTTGGCCCACAGTTGGAACCCGTGCATGCGGCCGTGCTCGTCGCCCTTCGGCATTTCCTGGTGCAGGATGCCGCTGCCGGCGGTCATCCACTGCACATCGCCCGCGGTCATGCGGCCCTTATTGCCGAGCGAATCTCCGTGAGCGACCTCACCGGCAAGAACGTAGGTGATGGTTTCAATGCCGCGGTGCGGGTGCCACGGGAAGCCGGCCAAATAGTCGGCGGGATTCTCATTGCGAAAATCGTCGAGGAGCAGGAACGGGTCGAATTCGCCGGTCTTGCCGAAGCCGAAAGCGCGCTGAAGCTTGACGCCGGCTCCCTCGATGGTGGGTTTGGTTTCGTAAATCTCTTTGACAGCTCTGAGTGACATGGTGACCCTCCGACGGCAAAGTCAGGGGCACGCGGCTAATTCCAGCGTGGCAGTTCCGGGCCGGGGAAACCCGGAGCGCGCCAGGCGGCCGGCTCCAATTTTGCCGTACGAATATTGGATGCGCGGGGGAGATATTCGTTGCAACAGGCAATTTCCGGCAGCGAGACTGGCGGTCACCCGGCCGCCGGTTTCCTGCTCCAGATCCGAGCTTACTGGGCGGCCTTGATGAACTGCACGTCGAGAGTAATGGCGATCTCGTCGCCCACCAGGAAGCCGCCGGTCTCGAGGGCTGCATTCCACGCGAGCCCGAAGTCCTTGCGGTTGATCTTTGTCGTGGCAGAAAGCCCGATGCGGGTATTTCCCCAGGGATCTTTGCCCGGAACGCTGGGGCCGTCAACGGCGAAAGTCACTTGCTTGGTCACGCCGTGGACTGTCAGATCGCCCGTGACCTCGTACGCGTCGCCCGTGCGTGCAACCTTGGTGGATTTGAAGTTAAGCGTCGGGTACTTCTCGGCGTCGAAGAAGTCCGCACTCTTCAGGTGCCCGTCGCGCTGAGCGTCGCCGGTAGAGATGGTGGCCACGGGAATCGAGGCCTCGACAGAAGAGAGCGTCGAGTCGACGGCGTGCTCGGTGAGTACGCCGGAAAGGCCGGAAAAGCTGCCTTTCACGTTCGAAATCATCATGTGCTTGACCTTGAACTCGGCCGAGGAGTGGGCAGGGTCGATGTTCCAGGTAGTGGTTGCGGGGGTGGATGTTGCGGTTGTCATGGCGCGAAGCCTCCTTTTCATTTCCTTGGATGCCCAAGGAGCATCTTTGTTGTTCATTATTTGGATGCGGCCGGAAGATACTCGTTGCAACAAATATTCTGCGCGTCGTCGAATCGCTCCCACCCACGACATCCGCGGCACTGGATGAGTGGCCAGGAAACAGCACGATCAAAGAGAGCACCGACCGCTACGCGGGCGGCCGGGTCGATCACCCGGACGTACTCGATATTAAACTTAATAATCGACTGCGCCTTCTCGCAACAGAACGGTGAATTGGCTATAGACCGGGAGCGCATCGAGCAGGAGCAAGAATGAAACCAGAGTATTTGGCCTTCGACCTTGAGACAGCCAAGGATGTTCCCGGCGAGGATTTCAACTGGCGTCCGCATCGGCCGCTTGGCATATCTTGCGCGGCAACGCTGGCCAGTGACACGGCTGAACCTGTTCTCTGGTACGGCAAGATGCCAGACGGTTCACCTTCGCCGCGAATGACAAGGGACGAGGCCCAGGAATTGGTCCGGTACCTGGCGCGGAAAGCAGGCGAAGGCTACCGAATCCTGACCTGGAATGGACTCGGTTTCGATTTCGACATCCTTGCCGAGGAGTCTGGTGCTGCCGAGATGTGCAAGGAGTGTGCGTTTGGCCATTTAGATATGATGTTCCAGGTGTTCTGCCTACAGGGCTTCCCCATTGGACTCGACAAAACTGCTCAGGGCATGGGCCTGCCAGGAAAACCACCCGGCATGAGTGGTGCGAAGGCGCCGATTCTTTGGGCACAGGGCCGGTTCAACGAGGTCCTTA
The DNA here is from genome assembly GCA_963713675.1 of uncultured Acidobacteriota bacterium. Classification (GTDB taxonomy): domain Bacteria; phylum Acidobacteriota; class Terriglobia; order Terriglobales; family Acidobacteriaceae; genus Telmatobacter. The sequence goes on along the minus strand of CAVQMV010000025.1, from coordinate 90,102 downwards.
GCTATGTCGGGCAGGATGTTCGTATCGCACTGCAGGTTGCGCAGGCGTGCGATAGCAGACATAAATTGCATTGGATTACACGCAAAGGGACAAAGGCGTCTGTATCGTTGCCAAACGGCTGGATAACCGTCAGGGAGGCGTTGCGTCTTCCTCTCCCGGATACATCTTGGATGTCCGCACCAATCCCTCGCAGTGACTATGTTGGCTGGTTAAAGACCGTCTAAGGCCGCCTGCTTCGACTGACAGCGGAGTTGGCTCGATATTCCGATTTAGTCATGCGGTTAAGTTTCGGATAGCACCCCGGCTTTCCACGCCTTCCACATAACGCCCATGCGGCTTCTGAACGCGGGTCGTATTCTGGTCCTTACCCACCATGAGCGACTTCGCCCAGACCGTGAAGCAGCAGGCCGACATCGTAAAGGTGATCGAGGGCTACATCCGGCTGCGCAAGGCGGGAGCGCAAAACTACTCGGGGTTGTGCCCGTTCCATAAGGAAAAGTCGCCGTCGTTCAGCGTGCACGCCGTGCGGCAGTTCTACCACTGCTTTGGCTGCGGCGCTTCCGGCGACGTGTTTTCGTTCGTGGGCAAGATCGAGAACGTGACGTTCCCAGAAGCAGTGCGGACTGTCGCGCAAAAGTGCGGCATTCCGCTGCCCAAGCGGGAGTTCTCCTCGCCGGAGGAGGCGGCCGGAGCGCGCCTGCGGACGAAGCTGCTGGAACTGCACGAGACGGCGGCGGCGTGGTTTGAAGAGCAAATGCGCGGGCCGGAAGGGGCACTGGCGCGCGAATATCTTGCAGGTCGCGGACTTTCGGATGAGGGAATCAAGAAATTCAGGATCGGCTACGCGCCCGACAGCTTTAATGCCCTGCGCGACCGGCTGAGCGGCATGGCGGACCCGGAGACGCTGCGGGTGAGCGGCCTTCTCAGCTCAAAAGAGCAAGAGGACGGAGGCCATGGCCGCCTTTACGACCGGTTCCGCAAACGGGTGGTCTTTCCCATCTGCAATGAGGGCGGGAGGGTGATTGCGTTTACGGCGCGGACGCTGGGCGCCGCGATGGATGGAGAAAAGGCCGGGCCGAAGTACATCAATTCGCCGGAGACACCGCTTTACTCAAAAGGACAAGTGCTGTTCAACCTGGATAAGGCGAAGACGGCGATCCGGACGGTGGGTTTTGCGCTGCTGGTGGAAGGGCAGATGGACTGCATCAGCGTCTTCCTGCGCGGAATCCAGAATGTGATCGCGACCAGCGGAACGGCTTTCACCGAGCAACAGGTGGCGATCCTGAAGCGGCACACGTCGAACGTAATCGTCAATTTCGATCCCGACGCCGCCGGCGCGAATGCCGCGGAAAAGTCGATTTCCCTACTGACCGAGGAGGGTTTTGCCATCAAGCTGATCACGCTGGAAGGCGGACTGGACCCGGACCGGTTCATTCGCGAACGCGGTGTGGAGACTTATAAAGAGGCGATTCGGGGAGCGCAAAGGCAGTCTGATTATCTGATTGCACGAGCGATGGTGCAGTTCCCCGGCGCCAGCCCCGAACAGAAGGTGAAGCAGCTAAATTTTCTCTTGCCGCACATTCGACACAATCCAGAAAGACTGGCGCGGGACCAGTTTGCCGCGGACGCCGCGCAGAAGCTCGGCATCGACTCAGCAGTGCTGCGCGAGGAGTTGCATCAGGCGGCGCTGAAGCGGCGCGAACGGGTGGAGACGCGGCCCGCGGCGCTGACCGAAGTGGAGCGGGTGCTTTTACGGGCGCTGGCCGTTACCGACCCCGAAGGGGAAACGTCGCGGAAGCTGGCGGCACAGATGGTGTTGGAGCAGCCGGTATGGTTCGAGCACCTCGGAGCCTTTCAGGCCATGCAGGCGCTGGCAATCCGGGCGGCCAGGGATCCGATGGACGCGGTGGAGGACGCGGCGCAGCGAGCCCTGCTGGCCGAGGCGCTGTTGGGCGAAAGCCGGCCACCCGAAGCAGACGAAGTGGAGAGCGCGCTGCAGGAAGTTCAGGAGCGGGCCATCGAAGGCCGCCTGCGCAACCTGCGGGCAGAGATTGCGGAGGCCGAGCGGCGTGGCGATCACGCCGAGCTGGCGGTGCTGACCCAGCAGAAGCTGGATCTGGACCGGGCGCTGAGGCAGTTGCACGGCCACAAGCCGCTGAAGTCATAGGGCTTGACTTGCGGCCAGCAGGCTGACTGGGGGTTGGTATTTTGCGTCGAAAAGTCCATTTCGTGCGTCTAAATAGAGAGGTAAGCGGAGCGGATGGCTCTTAAATCCGCGCCTGCAACGCCCCGCAGTGGGCTCGAAAGAGTTAATTCTGCCGCCGAATTTGTGCTGGCGGTGGCAAGTTTGCTTGTGGTAATCTATTGATCTCAGTGAGGATGCGCGCCCCCTTTGCCCCACACATGAGCTTCGGCTCGCGGGCGACCCAGGCGAAACCTGAAGCGCTGCCATCCTGTTCCGAGTCAAGCTAAAGCCGCTTAGGCGGAATTGCGGATGTGTCCGCGCGCGAAAATTTCCTCACGGAAATTTTCATTGTGCGTGTGTGAAATCAGGTCCTTCGTCGAAAGCGCTTCGGCGCGCGGAGAATTACGTGGCCTGATGCGCGGCAAAATCCGCAGGGGTCAATAGTGAGTTGAGGCGCGCGTACGCGCGCATGTGCCGGCCGGACGACGTTTTGGCCGAAGATAAAAATGGGCAGAACGCGGGGATCCCGCGGTGCCGAAGAGAGCAGGAATCATTTGGCGATTGACGACAAATTCGAAGAAGAAGTACACGGACTGATCGAGACCGGCAAGGAAAAGGGCTATCTGACCTACGGCGAAGTGAACGACGCGCTGCCGGATGAGATTGGCTCTGCCGACGATCTGGACGATCTGATGACCACCATCAGCGGTCAGGGCATCGATCTGCTGGACGCCCCCAAGTTTCCCGGCGACAAGGATTTCGAGCTGGAAGAGGGCGAGGACGTCGAGCTGGATCTGACGCCGGGCACGCTGGAGAAGACCAACGACCCGGTGCGCATGTATCTGCGCGAGATGGGCACGGTGCCGCTGCTGACGCGCGAAGGCGAAGTGGAGATTGCCAAGCGCATCGAGCGCGGGCAGATGCGCGTGCTGAAGGCGATTTCGCGTTCGCCGATTGTGATTCGCGAAATCGCGGCGCTGGGCGAAGACCTGAAGCGCGGCGTGCGCAACGTGAAAGAAGTGGTGATCTTCGACGAGGAAGAGCTGACCGAAGAAGTGGTGCAGACGCGCGTGAAGGCCACGGTGGCGCGCATCGACGCGCTGGTGAAGCACCAGAAGAAGATTGCGCAGCTTGAAGAGAAGCTGGCTGCCATCGCGCCGGGCAACAAAGCCAAGGTGAAAGAAGCGCGGCGGCTGCGCTGGTTGATCGCGCGCGAGAAGGTGCTAGGTGTCGCGCATTGTGCGCGAGCTGAAGTACACCGCGCATTGAGCGCAAGCGGCTGCTGGACAAGGTCAACAAGACCGTGGACACCATGCGCACGCTGGAGCGGCAGATCCGCTCGCTCGAACAGAAGTACGAAGCCTCGAAGAGCGAGGAGCTGAAGAAGGAATACCGGCGGCAGCAGAAGAACTGCCGGACCGATCTCGAAAAGATCGAAGGCGACGCGGGCGTCTCGATTGCCGAGCTGAAGCGCACGCAGCGCGAGATGATCCAGGGCGACATGGACGCCGAGCAGGCCAAGCGGGAGCTGATCGAAGCCAACCTGCGACTGGTGGTTTCGATCGCCAAGAAGTACACCAACCGCGGACTGCAGTTCCTCGACCTGATTCAGGAAGGCAACATCGGCCTGATGAAGGCGGTGGACAAGTTCGAGTACCGGCGCGGCTACAAGTTCTCGACCTATGCGACGTGGTGGATCCGGCAGGCGATTACGCGCGCCATTGCGGACCAGGCGCGGACGATTCGCATTCCGGTGCACATGATCGAGACCATCAACAAGCTGATCCGCACCAGCCGGCAGCTGGTGCAGGAGCTGGGCCGCGAGCCGTCGAGCGAAGAGATTGCGCGGCGCATGGATATTCCGGTGGCCAAGGTGCGCAAGGTGCTGAAGATCGCGCAGGAGCCGATCTCGCTGGAGACGCCGATTGGCGAAGAGGAAGATTCGCACCTGGGCGACTTCATCGAAGATCGCCAGGCGGTGTCGCCTTCCGAGGCGGTGATCAGCGTGAACCTGAAGGAGTACACTTCGCAGGTGCTGCGCACTCTTACGCCGCGCGAGGAGCGCGTCATCAAGATGCGCTTCGGCCTCGAAGACGGCTCCGAGCACACGCTGGAAGAAGTGGGCCAGAGCTTCCAGGTGACGCGCGAGCGCATCCGGCAGATCGAAGCCAAGGCGCTGCGCAAGCTGCGGCATCCTTCGCGCAGCCGCAAGCTGAAGGCGTTTGTCGAAGGCGTCAAAGAAATGTAAGACCAGATTCGATCTGGGAATTCAAAGGCCGCAGCCATCAAAAGCTGCGGCCTTTCTTGCGTGATGGCCCCAGCCGGGCGATGCGCTGCAAAGATTTCCGGGCTCAATGCTGATGGCGTAAGGCAAATTCGTCGATGAGACCTTAGAGAGATTCTCGCTGCTCCCGGAGTTTGCGAACCGACAGGGTGGAATTGCGAATTTAACCGATCCAAGCGGCGGCTGGGACGGGAAACAGAGGTGACGGCTGAATGTGGCCAGGCAGGATCCCAACCATGGCGAACCAGGTTCTCATTGTTGACGATGACCCGCACGCGCTCGATGAATCGAGAAGCGATTCTGCGCCGCGAATTCAGAGTCGAGACGGCCTGCGGCTGCAGAGCAGGCCTGGCGACCCTTCACCTGCTCGGCCCTTTCGCCATCGTCATCTCGCATATACGTCTGTCCGGGTTGAACGGAGTCGAGTTTCTTGACCGGGTGCGCGAATTAACGCCGCATGCGGTCAGAATCCTGCTCACGAGAAACAAAGATCTCAAGCGTGCCAGGGCAGCAATGAACGAGGGCCGTATCCTTCGTTATCTGACCACGCCTTGCAAAAAGGAAGTCATGGTCAGCGCGATTCGTCTCGGGCTGGCCCAGTATCGCGAGAATGTTGAGGCCGCCGAGCTCATCAAGGAAGCCACAGAGCGCAGTCTGAACCTGGCCGGTCAGATTCCTCAAGAGCTCTTCCTCGCCAAAGAATAGGCACACGCTCCGCAAACAGTTCTCAGCCAGCGACGCGAGTACGTGCTCCGCTATAATCGGCCTTTGATTTCGAAAGGGCGATTGCATCCATGAAAGAGATCACGCGCCGGCAGTTTGGTAAGGTTGCGGCGGCAACTGCGGCATTGGCCGGAGTTTCGCTGCCGGAGTTTTCGCCCCACTCGTCTTTTGCACAGCAGCCACCGGGCAGCCGGCAATTTCCGCAGGGATTTGTGTGGGGCTGCGCGACGGCGGCGTACCAGATTGAAGGCGGAGTCAACGAGGGCGGGCGCGGAGCTTCGATCTGGGACGTGTTCTCGCACACGCCGGGCAAAACCTACAACGGCGATACAGGCGACGTGGCCGACGATTCCTACCACCTCTACAAAGAAGACGTGCGGCTGCTCAAGAATCTGGGCGTCAGTGCGTACCGGATGTCGATTGCGTGGCCGCGGATTTTTCCGCAAGGCACCGGCCAGCCAAGCCAGGCAGGCCTCGACTACTACAAGCGCGTGCTGGACGAGCTGCACGAGAACGGCATCACGCCCTACGTGACGCTCTTCCACTGGGACCTGCCCGCGGCGCTGCCGGGAGGCTGGCAGTCGCGCGCCACGTCGTTAGCTTTCGCCGATTACGCCGGCTACGTGGCGCGGCAGTTGTCCGACCGCGTGCGCCACTTCATGACCACCAACGAGTTCGCCTGCTTTACCGACCTCAGCTATCAAATTGGCCAGTTTGCGCCGGGACTGCAAGCTGCCGGCAGCGCAGGTGAACCAGGTGCGGCATCACGGGATTCTGGCGCACGGGCTGGCGGTCGCAGGCCATCCGCGCCAACGCACCCGCGGCGCAGGTGGGACTGGCGGAGAATGCCAGGGTCTTTGTGCCGGTGATCGAGGATCGCGCCAACATGGAGGCGGCGCGGAGAGCCACGCGTGAGGAGAACGCGCCGTTTCTTACGACGTTGATGGAAGGCGCTTACCCGGACAGTTATTTGCAGCGCGAAGGAGCGAATGCGCCGCATGTCGAGCCGGGCGACATGAAGGCCATCGGCAGCAAGCTCGATTTTGTCGGGCTAAATGTGTACACGCCGACGTATGTGCGCGCCGATGGTTCGGCAACAGGGCTACGCGATCGAGCCGTACCAGGCCTCGTATCCGAAGATGGCTTCGCCGTGGCTCTATCATCGGGCCTGAATGCATCTACTGGGCAGTGCGCAACGTATGCGAGCTCTGGAATCCGCCGCGCAGTTTTCATCACCGAGAACGGCTGCTCCGCGACTGACGTGGTGACGGCGGAGGGGCGGATTGAAGACACCGACCGCGTCATGTACCTGCGCAACCACCTGACGCACCTGCAACGCGCCGCCGCGGAGGGGTTCCCGGTGAAGGGCTACTTCCTCTGGAGCCTGATGGACAACTTCGAGTGGGCGGATGGGTACAGCAAGCGGTTTGGGATTCACTACGTGGACTACAAGACCCTGAAGCGCACGCCCAAGCTCAGCGCCGAGTGGTACCGCGAGGTGATTGCGCGGAATGCCGTGGTGTAGGGGGGTGGGTGGGTACCGTTGATTGTGTGTCAATTTTGACACAAGGGTACCGTTTTCGACCGTTTTTGACCGCGATTTTGAGGGATATTTGCTGTAAACAAATGAGTTAGCATCGAAAATATACCCCCTGGGGGTATAGAAAAATTTTCTTTTATTTATTTTCCCGCCGAGGTTGGGTTTGCAAGGAATCTTCGGGAATTCGGCCGGATGTCGCATGGAATGATTGTGCGCCGGACCGGGGAAATTCTATGCAAGGCGTATGAACGCTTTTGAGTGAGTAATTTCAATGGTTTGCGATGGGTGGGGGCTTGACAAGCTCTGCGGCGCACCCCTCGGTTGAGACAGATTGTAGTTTGGCGGTAGCTTGTGGCCGCCAACTTGTAGCCTTCCGCCGATGGGTGCCGGCGTTCGTGGTTCCCGGGTGCCAAAATCGGAACCCGGCAAAGCACGAAGCTCAGTGCAGCCCTAAGCGAAAAACGGCGCGAGCTCGGTTTGGGCGCGGTCGTAGTCTTCGGGAATTCCGATGTCGAGAAAGAAGCCATCAACCTTGAAGGCTGCGGGACGAAGACGCGCGACTTTGGGCATGAAGAAGTCGGTCTCGATGGAGAATTTTTCCTGGAGATCGGACGGCCATGCGAGGTTGCGCGCGAGCACGTAGGCTCCGGCGCTGATGGTTCCCGGACCGGAACTTCCCTTTTCCTGAAAGCCCACGATGTGCTGGCCTTCGATCGTCACGCCGCCATAGCGGGACACATCGTCGCGGTGGACGACGGCGAGAGTGACCGCGGCGCCTTCAGACTCGTGGAAGCGCAGCATGGCGGCGTAATCGGCATCGAGGAAGGTATCGCCATTGAGCACGAGCACGGAGTCTTCGCGGGCATCGGCGAGCGCGAGGCGAATGGCGCCTCCGGTGCCAAGAGGAGCGCTTTCGATGACATATTCGATGGGCATCCCGTGGAAGGTCGCGCCGAAATGATCCTGAATGAAGGTGTGCTGGTGGCCGACGGAGAGGAGAACGCGGGTGCAGCCAGAGCGACGCAACTGGGCGAGCAGGATTTCAAGAAAGGGACGGCCAGCGACGGGCGCCATGGGCTTGGGCAGGCCGTGAAGACGCGAGGCGAGCCGCGTGCCGAGCCCGCCGGCAAGAATAATGGCTTCCATGGCGATTCAGCCTTTGGCCGCAGGCTTAGCGGCAAAGTAGCGGCGCTCCACGAGCAAGGTGAAGATGTGTTCGAGGGCCAGATGCGCCTGCTGGATATACATCGTGACGCCGGAGGGCATGCGCAGGCAGTAGTCGCAGAGCGGTGGCATTTTGCCGCCGGTGCTTCCCGTTAGCCCGATAGTGATGACGCCCATGGCGCGGCATTGCTCGAGGGCGCGCAGGATGTTGGGCGAGTTGCCGGAGGTGGAGATGGCGATGAAAACGTCACCCGACTGGCCAAGGGCTTCAATCTGGCGGGCGAAGAGGCGCTCGAAGCCGTAGTCGTTTCCGATGGCGGTGAGGATGGAGGTGTCCGTGGTGAGAGCGATGGCGCGCATGGCGGGACGGTCTTCAACCAGGCGGCTGACGAACTCCGCGACAACGTGCTGGGCATCGGCGGCGCTGCCTCCGTTTCCGGCCACCATGAGTTTGCGACCGGCGAGCATTGCGTCGGACGTGGCCTCAGCAGCCGCGACGAGCGCAGCATGCAAGGCGGCATCGTGCGCAACGGCTTCCATCACACCGACGCCTTCGAGGAGCTTCTCGCGGATCAGATCGGTCGTTGAATCGGGCGTTGGATTGGGCGTTGGATGGTTCACGGCACTCTCCATACCTGCACACCGCCGGGAGTGAAGTGGCATGCGTAGGCGTAGTAATCGATGGTTGCGTTGAGGATGGCGCCGCCGAATTCGTCGCAGTAGGGCGAGATGTCGGTGCCGCCACCAGCCAAGCCCAACCGAAGCGGCGCTCTGGAGCGAATCAACATGTTAGCTGCAGCCCATTGTAAACAGGAATGCTACGAGATTGGATTGCACTCCTGGGGGAGACGCTTTGGTGTTAACAGCTTGCGCGGGGCTGCGGGAGGGAGGAGGCGTGCCCGGCACGAAAGAGCTTTAAGTCAGCTTGGGCTTCTACCGTCCTATTTCCTTCGTGATTTTGCATTGAGGTTTCCCAGGTCTCAAAATCGAGACCTGGGGCACCCCATATTGTGGTGAGTTTGCTTCCTTAAGATCCGAAGCACTCGGCGGTCCTTATTTATTTAATGCGGTATAACGAGCAGACTGGCCGCTAGCAACTTCTCGGTAAGGCGGTCGAGGGCCAATGGGTATTTGTAGGAAATGGTGCGGAGAGCCATGCCGAGCATGACGGCGGTCTCAGCCTGGGTGTACTCCTGGAGCACGACCCGGGCCAGGATATCGCGATCGAGCCGGCCGAGCTGACCGAGGCATTTCTCGATATCGAGGACAAAGATAACAGCGTCTTCAAAGGTGCGGACAGGACGGCTGGAAGCCCAACCGCGCCCAACCGAATCGGCCAGGATGGACGGCGCCCTGCCCACCTGCATGGATGCGTACAGGTAGCGCCGCAACAAATTTTCGGTGTGTTTCCTGTAGAAGGCCAGGCTGACCGGTGGCTCGACCGGATCCGCTGCCGGCTCTAACGGATCCGGTGCCTGCTCTACCTGGGATTGCGCCGCGGGTTTTCGTTCCCATCTCCTGCGCTCGATCCGCCATACTGCCTGGGAGGTGTCTGGTTCTGAAACCAAGGGCAATTGGAGAGCTGCGCTCATTGCGCACCTCCCGCAGCCTGAGCGACCGCCCAAACCCTGGCAAGTTGCTTACGGCCCGGACGACCGCGCCGCTTGCGGCTCTCCGGGGTTGGAAACGTTCTCAACTTCGTGACACACTCTTTGCAATAGACGCTATCGAGCGTCTGGGCACGGTACCAAAGACAACCGCATCCTTCGCAAACCTTCAATTGCACGCGCACTTCCATGACTGATTCTCCGTACTTGTCTCATCTCCCGACGGAGGCTTGTGTTGCAGGTTGTTCCGCGGGATGAAGAGAACCAGGCGAGGCAACTCAGATTTCTCCTGTCCTGATGGGGGATTGCCACCTGTGCTCTCTTGTTGTCTGTCATGACCATTCGTGCGCAGATCCTGGAATTTCCCGATTGGCGTGTTTTCCGAGGCCGTTTTGAAAAGGCGCCGAGATGGGAGGAAAGCCGGTTTTCAACAAATTGAACCGGCAAATGTTCATTCGCTGCTTCCGGAGGCAGATTTCCACCTCCGCTTATGAAGCAGCAAAGGAATGTTTTCCCGAAGATTCCCACAAGCCAATGCGTGATTAAGTAAACCCAATGTAGGGATATGCTTCTTCTGCGTCAATGTAACTCCACAGGTTTCCAATCGATCACTTTCCAATCGCGACATAAATGCTCAAAATGAAGGGCATCTAGCCCTGATAAGTTTTCCATGGGAAAGCAATGAGCCTAGACACTCCTTGCTGATGGCAAATTTTCCACAGATGAACTTCAACCAGATGCACGAACGCCTCCGCCTGGAACTGCTGCGCAGGATCCAGCGGGGCACGGTCAGCGTCTCGTTGCTGGCGCGGCAGACCGGTTTCGGGCAGGCGCATCTCTCCAATTTTCTGCACAGCCGGCGGCAACTCTCGCTGGAGGCAATGGATCGCATCCTGGCCGCCCAGCGCCTGACGGTTGCCGATCTGCTGCCCGCACTACCCCGGGGCGGATTCTGGCCTGAGGATGAGAGCGCAGGGGCAGTGCCGGTGGTTTCACACGCGACGGCGCTCTTTGAGCCGGTAATCCGGCCCTCGGCTGTCCAACTTATGCTGCATCTGCCGCCAGGGGCATTGAATTCAGTGCACGCAAGGGCTTCAAACGTGCGCCGAGCATGGCAGCGCTTTGTCGCCATCCGGGTTTCGGCGGCAGACGCACTGCCCATGGAGCCTTTGGTGCTGCCGGAGGCGATTGCGCTCATCGACCGTCACTACAATGTGCTGCTTCCCTACCGGCCGAACCGTCCCAACCTTTATGCGGTCCGGCACGGCTCGCACCTTACACTCCGCTATGCGGAATTCCAAGCGGGGCGCCTGATTCTCCGGCCACACAATATCGCGTCCCCGGTGGAGCTGATTGCCATGGGTCCGGATGAGTCACCCAGCGACTTGCTGACGGGGCGGATTGCGCTGATTCTGAATGAGATGTGATGAGGCTTCTGAAGTGGTTGGGCGGCGGCGGCGCACCTGATACATTACTGCCGTAGCATTCGGGAGTGGCCGCTGCGAGCGCCGATTGCGGCAAAACCCGACGGGAGCGATCGATGTTCATCAGTCAATTCAGCGAAGGAGAGCCCTTTCGCTGTGCGGGCAACGAGTTTGTGATGCTGCTGCCCCGCGACGAAACGGGAGCCTGCGAGGCAGTGTTGCAAATGGTGCGGCCGGGCGGCACGACGCCGTCGAACAGCCACGAGACCTTCATGCAGATTTACTTATTCTGGGCCGGCGAGGCGAAGGTGTATATCGGCGGGGAGATGCAGCAGGTGCGGGCTCCGGCAGTGGCGTTTGTGCCGCCGCGCACCGAGCACTGGGTGGAGAATGTCCTGGCCGACCAGGAACTGCATTATCTCTATATCAGCGTTTGGCCGAATGGGATTCCGGCGGAGGAGCGAGAGGGCGGATGGAAGAACGTGTATGCCAAGATTATCGACAGCTACGTGAGCCGCGGGTATCCGGTGGACGGAAAGTGAACGAGCGTGAGTGTGCGTGTGCGCGTGTGTGGGTGTGAAAAGCGAAAGAGTGAATGGGCATGAAGATTACCGACGTTGCGATCAGCGTGATCGCCAATCCGCATTCCGAGATGGTTACGGCGGGCGTGAAGGGCGGCAGGGCCGCGCACGACATTGTCTTTTTGCAGATCAAAACGGATGAGGGGCTGGAGGGCCACGCGTTTGCGTGGGGCGGTCGTTCGGGGCAAGCGACGGCGCATCTGATTGGGTCTATTATTCGGCCGTTGTTGATCGGGCAGGACCCGCTGAACCGCGAGTTGCTGTGGCAACAAGTGCGGCGCATGGACCGCTGGTGGGGGTTTTTGCCGATCTACGCGCACGGGCCGGTGGATGTGGCGCTGTGGGACCTAGGCGCGAAGGCTGCCGGGTTGCCTCTCTACCGCTTGCTGGGCGGGTATCGCACGCAGTTGCCGGCGTACGCCAGCTCGTTGATCCTGCCTACGATTGACGCCTTTGTGCAGCAGGCGCAGGAGTATCGCGCGATGGGCTACGGGGCCTACAAGATTCATCCCTGGGGCGATCCGGCGCGGGATGTGGAGGCGTACCGCGCGCTGCGCTCGGAGCTGGGCGACGCGATGGTGCTGATGAGCGATCCTGTCGCCGGTTACACGCAACAGCAGGCGCTCAAGATCGGCCGGGAGTTGGAGCGGCTGAACTACTACTGGTTCGAGGAGCCACTCTCGGACTACGACATCTACGGTTACCAGGAACTGTGCCGGGCGCTGGAGATTCCCGTTGCGGGCGTGGAGTCAGCGCCGGGAGGATTGTTCGGGACCACGCAGTACCTTACGCAGCGCGCCGTGGACATTGTGCGCAGCGACGTGTCGTGGAAGGGCGGCGTGACCGGATTGATGAAGACCGCGGCGCTGTGCGAGGCCTTCGGCGTGAACTGCGAAGTGCATACCACGACGAATGCCCTGCTGGACGCGGCCAACCTGCACGTAAGTTGCGCCATCCGCAACTGCGAGTACTACGAAGTGCTGATCCCGCAAGAGCCGTTCTGCTTTGGCGTGAGGAATCCCATCAAGATCGATGCCGAGGGATTTGTGCATGTGCCGGAAGGGCTCGGATTGGGCGCGGAGATCGATTTCGATTTGCTGGACAATCATTTGGTTTGCAAGGTGTAAGAAGGACCTAAAACCATTTTCTTTCGCCCGCTGAAGCGGGCTGGCTGCTGTAGACTTTGCTCCCCGACCCCAGGCTTGCGCCTGGGGCTACCATCTTTTGCCCGCTGGGTAGGTCCCGTCTGCCACATCGCTTTCGGCGGCGATTAGGTCGTTGGGCCGGCCTAGATCGCGCCAATAGGCGCCGTCGGCGCGGAAGGAGGCAATCCTCTCGCCCTGCGCGACGAGGCGAAGATAGGCGTCGATGATGGAAAAGGCGCCCTCCTCCGACAGCTTTGAGAAGATGCGCGGGGATACGACGTGAATGCAGGAGAATGCGAGCGCATGCTGTGAGGCGACTGGCCGGACAAGCTTGACCGGACCATTGCGCCCGTTGCGGCGGCCGCAGAGAATGCCCTGCTCGTCGAAAAGTAGATAGCGCACGGTCTCGCGATCCTGCACGGCGAAGGTGGAGAGCGCGTTCCCTGCCTCGTGAGCCGCGGCAAGGCGATCGATATCGATGGTGCTGACGATGTCGACGTTGTGGAGGATGAACGGCTGGAGAGTGGAGTCGTCGGGACTCTTTCCATCCAGGAAAAACCATGCGGCTTTCTTCAGTCCGCCGCCGGTGTCGAGCAGAGACTCCTCGCGCGAGACTTCGATCCTCATGCCGAAGTTCTGGTTGGCGGCGAGATAAGCGACAACCTGATCCGCAAAGTGATGGACATTCACGATGACTTCACGGACGCCGAAGGTGCGCAGGCGGGAGAGCGTGATTTCAAGCAGCGTGCGACCGGCGAGGGTGACCAGCGCCTTGGGACGGTCGTCGGTGAGGGGCCGCAGGCGCGTGCCCAGACCCGCGGCGAAGACCATCGCCTTCATTGCGGAGAATTCTCCCAGCCAAGCTTCTCAAGTTGCATGTGGCGCACTTTGACATCCACGCCATTCGTGCCGCGCAGATGTTCCGCCAGATGCTCGGCGAGATAGACCGAGCGGTGCTGGCCGCCCGTACAGCCGAACGAGACCATCAAATTGGAGAATCCGCGTTGGCGATAGTTGGCCACGCTCGAGTCCACAAGCGAAAATGCGTGATCGAGAAACTCCTGCACACCCGGTTGACGGTCAAGATATTCGATGACGGGCTCGTCCTTGCCGGTAAGTTGGCGGTATTGCTCTTCGCGTCCGGGATTAGGCAGGCTGCGCCCGTCGAACACGAAGCCTCCGCCATTGCCGGATTCGTCGGCGGGGATGCCGTTGTGAAACGAAAAGCTAAAGACGCGGACCGTGAGACCCGGCGCGGGCGCGGAGAGGTTGCGTAGCTTTTCCGAAGCCTGCATGGCCTGGAGGGCGTCGAGCAGCGAAGGCAGCGCCACCGGCAGCCGGACATTGTGAGCCAGCCAGCGCAGGTTCTTGAGCGCGTAAGGAACGCTTTGCAGAAAATGCGCCTTGCGCTCGTAAAAACCGCGGAAGCCGTAGGCCCCGAGCGCCTGCAGGATGCGCACGTAAACATACGCGTAGTAGTGCTCCATGAAAGCATCGCGGTCGAGATCGATGTAGCCGGCCAGCGAGTCAAGATAGTGGTCGAGCAACTCCTGGCGCAGAGCAGGCGGCAGATCGGCTTTGCCATCGTAGAGCAGCGACGCGATGTCGTAGTGCAGCGCGCCTTTGCGGCCGCCCTGGTAGTCGAGAAACCACGGGCTGCCATCGCGCAGCATCACGTTGCGCGATTGAAAATCGCGATAAAGAAAATAATCGTGCGGGGCTGCGAGCAGCAGCTTTGTCAGACGGCTGAAGTCGAGCTCCAGCGCCTGTTCATTGAAGGGAACACCGGCAAGGCGGAGAAAGTAGTACTTGAAATAGTTCAGGTCCCAGGCGATGGACTGCCGGTCGAAGCTGGAGCGGGGATAGCAGACCTTGTAATTGAGATCGCGGCCCGCCTGCACCTGAAAGCGCGGCAATTCTGCGACAACTTTGCGATACGCTGCAACCACCTCGGGCGCAATGGCGTCGCCGTCGCGATTGGCGCTCAGGAATTCGAAGAGCGTGGTGTCGCCCAGATCCTCTTCAATGTAAGCGCCGCGAGCCAGATCTTCAGCGTAGATCTCGGGGACGGGCAGGCCATGGCGGCGAAAGTGGCGGGAGAACTCAAGGAAGGCAAGGTTCTCTTCGCGCACGCCGTAGAGAATGCCCACGGCTGTGTGGCCCGAGCCAGCCAGCCTGATGATATTGCGTCCCGAGCCGCCGAGCTGACCTTGCAGCGGCTGCGCGCGTTCAGCCGGCGAATGAAAATGCTGCTCGAAGAGGCGTTTAAGAGCGTCCATGAAAAGCTTCCCAGTTTCTCGTCAAGATACTTGGTCAAAGATAGCGATGCAGGGGAAGGGGACGCAAGGCAAGCGGGCGGGCAACCCGATTATTCGCCTTCATGGTGCGTCGCCACGCCATCGAAGCGGGTGAAGGACGAGTTCCAGTGCATCCTGACGATGCCGGTGGGACCGTTACGCTGCTTGGCGATGATGATCTCCGCTTCGGCCTTTTCTTCGGCCGACTGATTCGGGTCGCGGTTGTAGTAGGCTTCGCGATGGATGAAGGCGACCACATCGGCGTCCTGCTCGATGGAACCCGACTCGCGGAGATCGCTGAGCATGGGCCTTTTGTCATCGCGCTTCTCGTTGCTACGCGAGAGCTGGGAGAGCGCGATGACGGGGACCTGGAGCTCCTTGGCCATAGCTTTGAGGCCGCGCGAGATGGCCGAGACCTCCTGGACGCGGTTTTCGAAGCCTCTCTTGCTTGCCCCGGGCATCGAAGCCGACATGAGCTGGAGATAGTCAATCATAATCAGGTCGAGGCCACCGGCATTCTGCTTTAGGCGGCGCGCCCGGGCGCGCATTTCAGCGATCGTCGACCCGGCGGAATCGTCGATGTAGATGTGCGATTCCACCAGAAGGTTCAATGCTGCCTGGAGTTTCTCCTGTTCGTCGCGGCCGAAAAAGCCTTTTTGAATTTTTTGCTGGTCGACGCTGGCTTGCGAGGCCAACATGCGGCGGAGGAGGGACTCTCGGCTCATTTCCAGGCTGAAGATGGCCACGGTGGAGCCGAAGCGCACCGCAGCATTCTCCGCGATGTTGATGGCGAGTGCCGTCTTTCCCATCGAAGGCCGCGCGGCGATGATGATCAACTCGCCCTTTTGCAGGCCGCTGGTCATGCGGTCGAATTCGGTAAAGCCCGTGGCGAGACCCGTGATGTCGCGGCTGTGCGTATACAGGTTGTCGATTGACCCGAAGGAGTCGCGGACAATGACGTCAATGGGCTGCAGGCCCTGCGTGAGGCCGTGCTGGCTCACTTCGAGCAGTTGCGATTCGGTTTCGTCGAGGACGCCGATGGCATCCTGGCTCTGGTCGGCGGCCTTGGCGATGGCGGCCGAGCAGATGCCCATGAGCCGGCGCAACAGGCTCTTGTCCTTGACGATGCGGATGTAGTCCTCGATGACAGGGCGGCGGGGCAAGCCCTCCGTGAGCGAGGCCAAATAGGCGACGCCGCCGACGGCTTCAACCTCCTTGTACCGGGAGAGCTCGTTGGAGAGCGTGACGATATCGACAGCCCGACCTGTGTCCACTAATTCGCTCATGCGCAAAAAGATGCGGCGATGCGAGTCGAGCGAAAAATCGTCAGGCCCGATGTGTTCGGCGGTCTCGGCGTGGGCAGCGTTATCGAGCAGGATCGCGCCCAGGATGGTCTTTTCCGCGCCGATATTCGCGGGCAATCCGGCATCGAGTCTGAGGTCGGGGATGGTGGCCATCTTAGAAATGAGTGTAGGACAAAACGCCTTCCGCGTGGCTGTGCGAATCCGGCGCGTAACTGGAAAACTCGGAAATCCGGCAGGGCGACACCCGCGCGCGAGAAAAAGCGGCACCGGGCTGGTTTCCCGGCCAGGAATGCCACCGCATCGACGTGCGCGCTCGGCGCCAATGGCAGTTTCTGAACGGAACCTGAGCAATACAGAGACAAATGCAGGTCCTTCGACGCGATTTGGCGCGCACAGCGCACCAAATCTTGCTCAGGATGACATCCTGCTGCTTGTACGAGCAATGATCTAGCAGAGAACTATCGTCGATACGCCATAGAGCTCAGGGCACTACGACCGTGATCTCTGCGTTGTGCACGATGCCGTTGGCCGTGCCGGTGACGAGCACGGTGTAGGTGTTGGCAGTGGTGCTGGTGAAACCGCTGCCGCCACCACTGCCGGTACCTCCTCCGCCTCCTCCGCCGCTGTTGTTGCTATTAACGATTCCGCAGCCGACGAAGAGCATACCGGCCAGCAGAAGTGGCAGAGAAGCCAGGGCGATCCAGCGGCGCCGTCGTATTGGGTAGATGAGCAAGATGCAAAATGCGAGAGCAGATGCGGGCAGCCAGCCGCCACGTTTGGGACCGCGCGCCGGCGGAAGCTTGGCGGCCGCGATGGAAGCCGCGGCCTTCACGGTAAGGGTGGTTGTCGTTAGGCCATTGACGGTGACCGTGGTGGGGTTGAGGCTGCACGTGATTTGGCTCGACGACGGCGTGCAGGTGAGGCTCACCGTGCCGCTGTAGCCATTGAGAGGAGTCAGGTTGAAGCCAGCAGTTGCGGAGCCACCGGGCTGCACCGTTAGCTGCCGAACCTGCGGCGCAAACAGAAAATCGGGAGCGCCGACGGTGATGGTGAACTGATAGCTCTCGAGGAAGGTCGACGATTGGTACACGCTGTCGCCGGAGTAGACAGCCTTGAGCTGGCTCGATCCGACATCCATACTGGTGCCTGCTCCCATGGCGGTCACAGTGGCGCTATTCGGTCCGGCAGGCGTGAGAGGGCCAGAGGCAACCACCGACCCATCTTCGAAAAAGACCACCGTGCCGGTGGGCGGCGTGGTTGATCCGGCAGGACCGGTAACCGTGGCCGAGATGTAGAAGCTGAGCCAAAGAGTGTCATCGAACGAGGGTGGCTGAACGGACATGGTTGTTGTGGAAGGCTGCAATGGCTCGGAAGGCGCGGTGGCAACCACTGTGTAGGTTGGAGGCGGACCAAACCGCGGGTTTGGAGCTGCGGAAGTCGTGGGCAAGGAATTTATATCGCCTGCGTAAGTTGCCGATACGGGGTAGATTCCCGCGGGAAGGTTCGGAAAAACCGCCTCGCCCGACAGGACCGGAGTTCCTACAAAGGAGTACAGAGATTGCGTCAAGAGCCCGCCGGGGATCAGCGTGACGTTCTGAGAGAGCGGACCCACGTTGACGGTGATGGCACCGGTGGGCACGTGGCAGTTGGCCTGGGAGATTTGCACTTCGACGCGCAACGTATCACCGGCGCTGAACGGGCAGTTCACAGCGGTGGCAGTGCCGGTGTACCCAAAGTTGGAACAGTTTGCAGCCGGGGTCGCGCTGAATGAAGGGGTGACCTGGGGGACGATGACGGTGTACGGCGCGGCCGTCGCAGCAAGGTAGCTTCCGTCTCCGGAATACGCGGCGCCGATGGTGTGGGTGCCCGCGTTGAAAGTCGTGGGAGGAATCCAACCAGCGTAGCCGTAGGAATTCAGGGTCACGGTAGATTGCGGCACGCCATCCACGCTGAAGGTAACGCTGCCTGAACCGGCGCCAAGCGAGGGCCAAACCCCGTTGACGATGGCGATTGGGGCGATTTGCCAATATGAAAGGCTGGTTCCGCTGGGCGTTGGACTCCAGGGTCCACCAAATGTTGCCTGCTCGTAAAGCGGCTGATTGGCAGAGATCAAACATGGAGCGGCCGGGTTCAGGGTTTGTCCCGGCACCTCGAAGCCATAAAGGTTGACCGTACCAGCGACGGGCGCAATCGTGACCGTTTGCGGCGCGGAATAGCTGGCGGCGAATGTGCCATCTCCGGCGTATTGCGCCCACACCTGATAAGTGCCGCCCGGCAGATTAGCGAGCGAGCCTGTGGCCGAGCCGTTGTTCAGCACCAAGACGCCAGGTGGCGGAGCCGCTGCGGACGTTGGGTCGGCCAGAATCGTCACGTTTCCCTGCGGAGTGCCACCGCCTGAGGAGGACTTAACGTCGATGGTGACGGAGACTGGCGCTCCAACCTGCGCGGTGGAGGGAGAGATCTGCAGATTGGTTGCAGTCGGCTTGAAGGTGATGGAGTTCCAGTTGTTGACCAGCACGGCGGCGTCTATCGATCCAAGGCCACTGGCGAGGTCGTAGCCGACTCCCGCAGGGTACTTTTGCAGGGAATAGAAACCGTCGCCGTTGGCATCGAGAGAGCAGCCGGGCGATCCTTTGACGCAGGTCATGTTGTTGCTGACGAGCGTAATGTCGTGAAACGCCGAGGGCAACTGGCGGGCAAGAGGATAGAGTGTGAAATTCGCCTGGCCCTGTCGGCCGTACTTCTGGTTAATGAGAGCCATGATGCCGGCCATTGCTGGGGCGGATGCCGATGTTCCACCCACGAGTGTGATCTGTTCGCTGCCGCTTGAATTGGCCACACAGTCACCGGGAAGAGCGCAGATGGGATAAGCACTCAGATTGGTGCCGGCGGCCGCGAAAAGCGAGACGTCGGGAAGGTCGCGGACGCCGTCATTGGGCGCGCCGGTACCACTTTGCCAGCTCGGCTTGGCGTAACCGTAAAGGGCTTGCGTCCCCACATTGCCGCAAACGAATGGCAAACCGCTGCCCGATGCATTCTCTGAGGAGTAAATGCAACTGCTGGCTCCTCCTCCGCCGGCAGGGATGGAGACAGTGGAGACTTGCACGTAGGGACCGATCGCATTGAATCCATAGACGGTGTCCCAGACCTGCTCCGGCAGCGGAGCCTTCAGCGATCCGTTATCGGCGTCGTTGGTTTGGTTCCAGAGGCTGGCGATGCTGGCGCCGCCGGTGGCGTAGTCGCTGTAGTAGAAGTCTGTGCCGCCGACGGCAATATTCCACGGAGTGGAGGCAAGTCCGTTCACCGCTAGTCCATACTCAGTGGTCCATTGATCGTTGGCGTCGTCGCAGCCTGCCGAACCGCTGTCGCCGCTTGAGACCAGCACGGTTTGTCCTTGTGCCGCAGCCTGCTCCCAAAGTGCCGACCAAAGCGCGTTGCCGGATTGCAGCATGAAGCCTTCACAGCTTCCGAAACTTACGCTGAGCACGCTGGCCTGATTGTCTTCAACGGCGCGCAAGGCTGCCATGTAGAGCGGATCGATGAGGGTCGTGTTGTTGGTGTTGCCGGTGAAAAGACCGCTGGCATTGCCGATGTAGAGATTCACCTGGGCACCGGGAGCAACCGCGCCGGCTTCTTCCACGTCGAGGTAGGCCTCGATATCGACATCTTGCAGATCGCCGGGATCGGAGCCATCGATGACGAGCTGCGGCGCTGCGCTGGAGAGACTGAAGAGCTTTTGATAGGCCTGCACCAGGCTGAGATTGATATTCGATTCGTTGATGATGCCGATGGTCTGGCCCGCCCCAGTGACTCCCGCTTTATAAAGAGGCGCCAGATCGTACTGGGTGGCAAAGTCTTCCGGCGCCAGGGCGTAGAACTTGCTGGAGCCGTTGGAAAGGGTGAATTGTGGAGCAGCCGTGTGGCTGGTTTGCGAATAGGTTGCTTGCCCGAGGACCTGCAACATAGGTTTGGCGCGGAAGTCGTTGATAGGCGAGACGCCCCCGATCAGCGGCGCGAGCGCGGCTGGGATCTTGATTTCGCCGGCGTTCGCGTAATGGGTTTCGCCATTGACGGTGTACTGGTGGATTTCTGTATGGAAGACATCGCGCACCGCACCCGCATTCCCTGAGAACTCGATGAATTGCCGGCTCTTCGAGGTGCCGGCTATGCGTAGTCCGTGGGAAACAAGCCATGCGGAAGCGGATTCGATGTCGGTGTCGGAAGGGCCGAACTGCTGGCCAAACTGCTCCGGCGTGAGCCACGCGTGGTAGCTTGCCGCCCCGTGCGTATGGACGGCCAGCAGGAATTGCTGAAGCGCCGCCTGCCGATCCGGCGGACGGTTCAACAGAAGAAGCATTCGTCCCGTGGGAAAGGAATCGGCAACCCGTCCGCGGTCGATACCGGATCGCACCAGGGGATGGACTGTACCGTGCAGGGTCACCAAGCTGGCTTCGTCGACTGGCTGGGTGACCAAGAGGCTGGGCTGGTTCTGCGCGGCAACCGGGCGAACAAGGGCGCACGCCACGAGGAGATACAGCCACTTCGAATGCATAAGGCGCCTGCAATCCGTCTGCAGCGAGGCTCGAAAGCAATGATATGTTTGAAGGCGGTATTCGCGCTGCAGAATTCTGCGGCGATTATATATCTACCTCAAAAAAAGAAGATGTGACCGGTGCTGCAACTTGCGCGTCAGGCAACTGGCCGGATCTCGTACTCCAGCTTGCCTGTGGCGTGCAATTCGACAACAGACAGGGTCTTGCCTGGAACGGGTCCTTCGGTGTTGGGACATCCGGCCTCAGGATTGGCGCAGGGAGCGGCCGCCTGTCCGGACCGGCGCGCAGGAGCCGGACCTGCATTCATTTGCGCGGTAGAGACGACGCATGCGGGATCGAAGACGGGGACGCGCTCGACGATTTCGCCCTCGCGTTCCACGGTGACGCGGATGCGATCGTCGGCGAATGTGACGGTTTTTTGTCCGCCGCCGGGGAGCGGGTAGTGGACCACGGTATTGCCTTCGGTGTATTCGGCGGCGAGGCCGGTCCCTTCCACAGGCAGATCTCCGCCGGCCGACGTGCCCCATGCGGTTTCTCTGCCATTGGTCTGCGACTGCAGCAATACTCCTTTGTCGGGCGTCCAGACGAAGGTGAGGCCGAGGCGTTGCTGCTCTGAAATGACTTTGGGCGCGGAGGCGAAGGCAGCGTAGTAGCCGGGACGCCGGATGTAAGTGAAGACGATAGGCTCGCGTGTGTCTTTCATCTGTTCAACAAAGGACTTCTCGGCGAGCGGCCGCACCAGTTTGCGCGCTTCCGCCATCTGCTCGGCGGTGGGGTGCCAATCGTAGTGTGCGCGCTGCAGAAAAACGTATGGCGACAGAGCGCTGAACTCGCCCACAGGAAGCGGATCGACCTGCGGCCATTGTTTTTCCATTTTTTCGCGGGCGGCGTGGATCTGTTCGGCGCGGCGCTCGGGCGGCGTGGCGAAGGCGCGCATGATGAGGCAGCGATCGGCCAGCGGCGTATCGACAGCAGGAAAGATGGAGTGCTGTTGGCGGCATTCGATGCTGCGGTTGGCCACCCAGAACGGCTGGCCGGGCTCGGGCAGGATGTTGTATGAAAGCCATTTGCCGAAGCGGTTCTCCTCTTCAATGAGAATTTCGCTCAAGGACGTGCCGCGCCAGTAGTGATAGGCCATCTGCAGGTTTTCGTGGTGTGTGTTGAGGGTGTAGCCGAGGTCGGGCCCGTCGTGCTCGTACATGTAACCGCAGGGGCTTTGCAGATTAGTGGGGCTGGCCTCGACCTGCTCTTTCAATCGCGCCCAGAGGTCGGCGTCAGGGTACATGGATAGAAAGGCCGCGCCGCCGGCAAAGATGTTGGTGAACTGGTTGGAGTAGCTCTTGCCATGGCTCAGGAGGTCAGGGTCGTAGAGCGTGGCGTGCACGGCTTTGCGGCAGCAATCGATGGCGCGCGCATGGAGTGCGGGCGTGATGGGCGGGCCGGTCTTAAGAAGTCGCAGCGCCTCAGAGATGAATTTGACGGAGAAGGCCGTGGCGGCCAGGTTCCACTGCTGAGGGCCGTACTCGCTGAACTTGCCATCGGAGCTCTGCAGGTTGCACCAGTACTCGAAGGCAAGCTCGAGACGGGCGCGCAGAGCGGGATTCGCGTAGAACTGGTTCCACTTGCGGCGGCTCGCGTAGAACCAGGCGAGGGTGAGGATGCTCTCCATGATGCGGGTGTTATAGGGATGGAGCTGTGGAGTGCCGCGCCATACGGAGATGTTGATGAAGCCGCGATCGGGGCCTTCGGTTTCGATGCTGTTGGCGATGCGCGGCAGGTAGGTGAGGTTGAAGGGCATGTCAAGGTCGGCGTCAGTGAAGTCAGAGGGTTTCAGTTTTGACGGGTCGAAGGGCGGGACCTCGGGGAAGGCGCCACTGGTGGCGGCTCTAAGGCCGGAAGAAGCCAGCAATTGCGCGGCCGCCGCGCTCAAAAGAAAATCTCTGCGATTCATCATGATTTGCAACCCCTTTTCGTAAACGTTACCGATTCAGCAAATAACCCTATACGAGGGGGTTGGGGAGGTGTCAAGGCGGGAAAGACAGGGAGCGAGGGAGCGAGGGAGCGAGAGGGAGCAAGAAGGCAGGAAATAGGGAATAGAAAACCACGGCTCGCGCCCGGCGCCAGACGGGAAGAATGAAGGCAAAAGCAACCGCAGGTCCTTCGACTCGCCTGGGCGCATTAGATGCGCCCAATCTCGCTCAGGGTGACATTTGATATTTGGTACTCGAGATGACAGTTCCATCGCGATGGGAACAACTTGCTCACCATGTTCGTTAGTGACTATCTGTCGTTGCGGCGTTGAGGCCGTTGAAGATCTGGTCGAACTTTCCGGATTCGGCGGCAAAGCGCAGGCGCTTGACGTTTTCGACGCAGATTTCGGGCGCGGTGGGCTGCTGCTTGAGGATCCCAATGAGTTCGGTGAGGAATTGATCGAGCGGCATGGCGCGCGGATCGTTGGCGTTGCGGTCCATCAGGTCGGTTTGTACGTAGGGAGGGATCAGCTCCAGGACTTCTATGGCGGTGTTACGAAGCTGGTAGCGGAGCGAAAGAGTGTAGGAGTGGATGGCGGCCTTGGTGGCGCAATAGGTTGGTGTGATGGCGAGTGGCAGAAAAGCCAGGCCGGAGGAAACATTGATGATGGCCGCGCGCGACTGCTTCAGGAACTGCGGCAAGAGCGCCGCGGTGAGGCGGATGGGGCCAAGGAGATTGGTGGCAACCATGGCCTCAGCGTCAGCAAGGTCGAACGGCTGGGCGAGCAGCTTTTCAGCGCGCATGATGCCGGCGTTGTTGATGAGGATGTTGAGCAAGGGAAACTCGGCGACGACCTTGGCGGCGAAGTCGCGGATGGCAGCCGCGTTTTCGATATCGAGCCGGAGCGACTTCATGCCGGGGTTCGCGGCTGTCGTTTCGTCGAGCGCGTGCGGTCGCCGGCCGGCAACGATCACCTGGTTGCCGAGCGCGTGCAGAGATTCCGCCAGGCCGCGGCCGATGCCGGAACCGCCGCCGGTGATAAGGATGGTATTGCCGCTGAGATTCATGGGACTCTTGTCTCCTCAGCGCCATCATAGACCGATTGTGTGAAGCGGCGGTTGCCGCAACGGGACCGCGCAAGCTGCAGGTGGACGAAAAGGAACGATAGTGCTGATCCGGCGCTGTTTTCAGCCGTTTTGAGCTGAAAATCTGCGATGATAGCGGGATGTGCCTGACGGCAAGTTGAAGAGATAGGAACCACCGCTCAAGTGAAACCCGCTATGCGCCGAGTGGCGCTCATCTACAACCCGGTATCAGGCCAATATTCCGCGCGACGGAGAGCTGCCATCGAGAAAGCTCTGGCCGTGTTTCGCGAAGCCGGAGTTACGGCCGATGCATTCGAAACCAAAGAAGCGGGAGAAGCAACGATTCATGCGCGGCGGGCCGCAAGCGAAGGGTACGATACGATCCTGGCCTGCGGCGGCGATGGCACGGTGCATGAAATTGTGCAAAGCCTCGTAGGCACCGATGTGGCCCTGGGCGTGATTCCGCTGGGCACGGCGAATGCTCTTGCCGCAGACCTTAGATTGATTGGCGCACCGGCAAAAATTGCACGCAAGCTGCTCGAGGCGGAGCCGGCACGCATCTCCGTAGGGCGCATCCACTACCAGGATCTGACCGGGAATCCCGGCTCGCGCTACTTTATTGTGGCCGCCGGCATTGGAGCCGATGCGCTGCTGATGTCGCGGTTGGACGCGCGGCTGAAGCGGCGGCTGGGCTACGTGCTCTATTTGATCGAAGCTCTCCACATCTGGGCTACATCGTCGTTTCCTCTCTTCGAAGCGGCCCTGCCGGAAAACGGACACGGTGGCGCGCGCGTGGTGGATATATCGCAACTTCTGGCAGTGCGAGTGCACTCGTTCGGCGGGGTTTTGAATAAGCTGGCTCCGGGAGCCAGTTTGCGCAACGGCAATCTGAGCCTGCTGGCTTTCAAGACGCAAAGCCGGGTGCGCTATTTATCGTTTCTGCTTGCGGCGCTGGCCGGACGGCATACGTTCAACGGCGCAGTGGAACTGCTGGAGACACCCAGCATCGATTGCCGCGCGCACAATGGCGCGCGCGAAACCTTATTTGTGGAAGCGGATGGTGAGGTGTTGGGCCACTTACCGGTGCGGCTTGAAGTCGTGCCCCACTCTCTCACGCTGCTGATTCCTCCCGGCGTTCAGCCGTGAGGTCAGCCACGCCAGCCGGCCGCGTGTGATGCGGCGACAGCTTCCATGTAAACAGGAGCAGTGCGATGGCAACAACAACCGCGACGACCACCGCGTGGAGGGCCACGGCCCAACCATAGTGCTGAACCAGAAAGCCGATGCCCTCGCCTTCCGCGGTGCGCCCGAGATAACCAAACAAGCCTAGAAATCCGGCGGCCGTACCCACGGCTTTTTTCGACGTGAAGTCGAGCGCGCTCACGACGAGAAGCAGCACCGTGGGATAAACAAAGAACCCTATTACGCCGAAGAGGCTGAGGCTAATCCATAGTTTGCCCGGTGGACCGTAGATGATCCCCAGGTAGGACAAAAGCACGGGAATCATGCACAGGACGCTGATCATGCCGCGACGGCCCCCCATCTTGTCAGAGAGCCAGCCCATGAGAATGGTGCTGAAGATGGCGGAAAACTCCAGCGCAGCCGTGCTGATGCCGCCCTGGCCCAGGCTGGCGTGCTTGACCTCCTTGAGATACGTGGGACCCCAGTCGAGCATGGCGTACCGGGCGATATAGACAAAGAAGTTGGCGAAGGCGAAGAGCCAGAGATAGCGGTTCTTGAAGATGTAATTTGTGAGCAGGTCGCGGGTGCCCAACTCCTGTTCGCTGTGCTTGCGAGCGCCGGCAGGATAGTCGTTGCGCCACTCCTCGATGGGCGGAAGGCCCACTGATTGCGGAGTGTCTCTGAGCCGGATGAGGAGATAGATGGCGCAGAGAATGGCGAGAACTCCGGGCACGTAGAATGCCGAGCGCCAGCCGAGCAGGACGGTGCTGTAGGCGACCAGGAGTCCGGTTAATCCGCCCCCGACATTCTGGGCGACATTCCAGAACGCAAACATGGTGCCGCGCTCGTTGACGCTGTACCAGTGGCCCAGAGATCGTCCGCATGGCGCCCATCCCATGCTTTGCGCCAGACCGTTCAAGGCCCAGAGTGCAAGCTGCACGTGATAACTGCTGACGGCGCCGAAGGCGAAGTTACAGATCGCCGTGAGCACCAGGCCGAGAGGCATGAAGTAGCGAGGATTGCTGCGATCGGACCACGCGCCCATGAAGAGCTTGCCGACACCATACGAGATGGCCGTGGCAGCCAGGATGTTCCCTATCTGCTCCATGCTGTAGTGCAAGGCGAGGCCCATCTCGCGGGAGACGACAGGAAGGTTGTTGCGGACAAAATAAAAGGTGGCATAGCCGATGAAGGTGGATTCAAGGATCTGCCAACGCATCTTCGGATAAAGCCGCCTCGCCTGCTCCCTGGGAAGCGGTGGGATGTGCGGCGCAGGCCGAAGAAAACGCAGACTCCAACTCATGAACGTACCCCGTGGACCCGATGGAACGACTGGCTGCAGCGTGGTAGAAATCGGCTGTAGTATTCTGGTTTTTCATTCCGCAGGGGCTAAAGCCCCGCATTCTTACTGCACTTTTCGGCACCCTTCGACTACGCTCAGGGCAAGCTAAAAGTCGTGCCCTGACACTTCGTACGGTCCTCCATCAGTCTTGCCGAAGCATGCAAAAACGCGCAGTTGCAAAGCTGATTCTTGAAACGCGCTGATTCAAAAGTTCAGGCCTCTCACCCGGTGTAGAGATAGCCTTTGGCAGTTTCCAGGAAATTTGCCAAATCATTCAACTTCCAGTCGTCGCTGCGGCCGAGCTCGCGCGCCAGCAGACTGGCGACCGTGGGCGCGGCTTCGATAGCGGCACGCGCATCGAGAAAGAGAGCGCGCGTGCGCCGCGCGAGCACGTCCTCAACCGTCCGCGCCATCTCATAACGCGCCGCCCACACCACCTCGCGGAGCCGGAAGGGCAGACGCGGATGCAAGAGGCCGTCGAGACTGGCATCCTGGCGGGAAAGAGCCTGGAGAGCCGGCAGATCGGATCCGTACTCGCACTCCCATGCGGAAGTTGCGGAGGCCGGCTCCGGAGTCCAGCCATGCAGCTTCAGCTCCAGGGTTTTCGATGGACTCTTAGGCAGGGCTGCGACCTGGATGGCGCGATCGATTGTGTCCTGGCCCATGCGGCGATAGGTGGTCCACTTGCCCCCCGTGACGGAAATCAGCCCGGAGGGTGAAACCAGGATGGTGTGGTCACGCGAGAGCTTGGAGGATTTTGCATGGCCCTTGCGCACCAGGGGACGTAGTCCCGACCAAACGCTGAGGATTTCTTCCGGGCGCGGCGCGTGGCCGAGATACTTGGCGATATGGTCGCGAAGAAAGGCTTTCTCCTCAGGCAAAGCGCGCGGCTCGGGCGAAGAGGAATCGATGGGCACATCGGTGGTTCCGACGATCAGTGAACCGAGCCAGGGGATGGCAAAGAGGACGCGCCCATCGGCGGTCTTGGGAATCATCAATGCGGTATTGCCAGGCAGGAAAGAACGCGGCAAAACAAAATGCGATCCCTGACTGATGACGAGCAAGGAGCCGGGTGGACGGCCGTCAAGAGCGAGGGTCTGCTCCACATGGACACCACAAGCGTTGATCACCGCCTTTGCCTGGAATTCATAGGCTGCGCCGCTTTCGTGGTCGCGCGCGCGGATGCCGACGACTTTGCCGCCGTGCTCGATGATGCCCGTGGCTTCAACATAGTTGACGGCCACACCGCCGAGATCTTGAAGCGTGCGCACGAGCGTGACAGCATAGCGGGCGTCGTCAAACTGGCCGTCGTGATAGAGGATGCCACCGCGCAGGCCGTCGCTTTTGACGCCGGGAAGCTTTTCGAGGGCGGTCTTGCGAGAGAGCAACTCAGAACGGCCGAAGGACAACTTGCCAGAGAGCCGCTCATAGACTTTGAGTCCTATCCCGTAGTACGGAAGCGAAAAATAGCTGTAAGCCGGGATGACGAAGTTCAAATCATGCACCAGGTGGGGCGCGTTGCGCAGCATGTGGCCGCGCTCGCTCAGGGCGTCGAGAACCAGCGTTACGTTCATCTGCTGGAGATAGCGCACACCGCCATGCACCAGCTTGGTGCTGCGGCTGGAGGTTTCCTTGGCGAAGTCAGAGCGCTCCACCAGTAGCGTGCGATAGCCGCGCGATGCGGCCTCAACGGCGGCGCCGAGACCTGTGGCTCCGCCGCCAATCACCAATACGTCCCAGGGCTGAGAATTGCCGGTGAGTTCATTCAGAATTTCATTGCGTTTGGTCACGCCTGTCGATTCCTTTCATGGATTCCAGATGCGGAAAGCAATACGATCCAAGGCACGGCGCGCTCTACTGCGTGGATACGCAGTAAACATGCGGCAGGCCGACACACTCCGCCCTGAATCAACTGGATTGCTGTTTTTCCGCCCAGACTCTGGTCTCTATGTGGGCGTGCACCGCGAGCCGAATCGCCGCGGTTTCGATGGTAACAGCACCTCTCGCATGGAGCGGATGCGCCGTTGATTCCAGCTTATCACTGCGGCTACTACCCATGGCTCAGGAAGCAGGATGCGCCGGTCGTGTGATACGGCCGGCGCATCGGTTTCATACGGGTTAGTATGTGACCTTCAAGCCGAACTGGACGATGCGCGGGATAAACGTACCGGTAACCGTGCCGCCGCCGTTGCTGGTGACGTCGCCCGGTGTGTTGTTGTCGGTACCGGAGACCGTACCGCCGCCCGAGCCGCCCGGCAGGTAAAGGTTGGTGTGGTTGAACATGTTGTAGAGCTCCGACCGAAACTCGATCTTGACCCGCTCGATGGGGGTATTGAACTTCTTGTTGAAGTCAAGATCGGTTTGGTAGAAGGCTGGCGTGCGGCCGTAGTTTTTGGGCAGGCTGCCAAATGGACTCGAAATTCCATTCGCGGAGGCGTTGCCGATGTAGGTGGAGGGTAGATCGACCGCTGCCGGGTTCACATATTGCACGGAGCCGTTGGCGAGCTGCGTTCTGCTGATATAGGGCACTCCGGGAACCAGGTTGGGACGGTAGAGATTCTCACCGCGCCAGTTCTGCGTCAGCGCAGGCGAAACGGCATTGGTCGAAGCCGGACTGTAGGTGAGGTTGAAGGGCGTTCCGGCGTCCATGGTGTTTACGGCGCTGATCTGCCAGCCACCGATGATGGCATTGGCTACTGGATTGGCGCCCGTGAGCCAACGCCGTCCCTGGCCGAACGGCAGTTCGTAGATCAGCGTGGTGACGTTGGTGATGGGCAGGTTGTAGTCCGATTGGCCGTAGTCCGCGTTGATGTTATAGCCGTTCTGCGGGCAAGGCGTATTGGCTTCGAGTGTCGATGAGGCGTTGTCCATGGCGTGCGACCAGGTGAAGGAGTTCAACAGGGTCAAGCCGCCGGTAGCACGCTGCTCGTAACGGGCCTGCAGCGCGTTGTAACTGGAGTGGAACTCGCTCAAAGCCTGGGTAATGTCGCCGTTGCTGAAGGTGGGGTAGAGAGTTGGATTGTTGAGCAGGTAACCGCCCCAGCTCATATACGGACGCTGCCACTGGCCGGCCGCGATTCCCGGGAACTCGCCGGCCGTTGTGAGCGGCAAAGCCGGATTCTTCTGGTTGGCGTTGATGAAGCCCTGCAGGTGGACACCGTGATTGGCCACATAGGCCAGGTCAACTTTGGTGTTTTTGCCCAGGCTCTTCTGCACGTCGAGGAACCAACTCTCGGCGTATCCGTCCTTGGTGCTGATCGGCATGGAGTCGATATTGTCTGTACCGGCGCTAAAGACAGTGGCCAGCCCCGTGGGGAAGCCCTGCGACAACCTTACGAAGCCATTCGTGCTTCCGCTTGCGAAGCCAGTCGTGGTTCCGGTTGTAGACGGGTTGCTGACCACGGTGATGAGATCGAAGGGCGCGTTGATGGCAAGATTGTTGCCCGAGCCGGCACGCCAATAGTGGATGAATGCCGTACCGTAGCCGCCGCGGAGTACAAGGCTCGGCGTGAGGGCGGCAGCGAATCCAAAGCGCGGCGACCAGTCTTTCTTGTTGGGATTGACCAGCGACTTGCCAAATACGCCACTGCCGCTGCTATAGGGAGAGATGCAGGGAGCGCTTCCGCACAGCGGAGACTGGGCAGTCGTCCAGCCGGGGGTGAGCGTCTGCAAGGTGCCGGTGGTGGTGTTGAAGTTGGAGACGAAGTTGTCGCGCTCCCACCAGGGCGAGCCATACTCCCAGCGGAGGCCGATATTGAGCGTCAACTTCGAGCTGACCTTCCAGTCATCCTGAGCGTAGGCGCTGTCCATTTCCTGGTAGACGTGGGTGATGAAGTAGGTTGCCAGCGAGTAAGCGCTGCTGGTTCCGAAGAGGAAGTCAGCGAAATCTGTGTCAGCAACGGCGGAGGTGTTGGGGCAGGAAGTTCCCGCCGTCGTCGGGCACTTGCTGTAGCCGCCGCCATAGGAGAAAGATCCGTACAACGGGTTCGAGTCCTCAATCTCCTGCCAGACCTTCTCCCATTCATAGCCGAACTTGAGCGAGTGACGACCGTGAACCCAGGAGAAGTTCAACTTGGGATCGGCCAGCGAGGGATTCTGCCATTGCGGGTTGGTGCTTTGACGGCCGAAGGAAGTGAAACCACCGGTGATGGCGATGGAAGGCAGGCCGCCGGAGACGCCGGCGATGGTCGGCAGGCCAGGGATGCTGCCCGCTGGAAACGCAGTACTGCCGATCGCATAAGTCCATTTGCCGGCCTTGGTCTCTGAGAGCGCAAGGCGCGCATCCAGGAACTTGTTGGCGCTGAACGCGTGGTTGTAACCGGCCGCAACCTGTTCATCGTGAATGAGGATGTCGCCGTTGGTCTGCATATCGATCGGCTCGGGCAGAAGGTTGGTGTTATGGCCAATCTCCTTGCGATCGCTGACCTTGAGGAACCACGAGCTGTTGGCGTTCTGCTGAAAGTCGAGGCGCAGGTCGCCCTTGTCGGCGTGATCGGAAAACGGCGCGTTCAAGGGGCAGTCGTTGGTGGCAACGCCTGTCGTCGATAGGCCGGCAGTCACCGTGCACTTTCCGGGCAGAGCGGCCTGGTAAAGGCTGGCGATCTTGAGGGCTGTTGGATCGGCGTCGGCCTTGGCTTGGGTAGGCCAACTGGCATAGGGAGTGCCCGCCGGGATGTAGGTACCGGGACTCCACGGATCCTGAACGGCGACGGCCAACTGGCCGCTCAGCTCATTGGTCGTGGGAACGGTGTCAACGACCGTGGGAGTGAGTTTCTGGCGGAAGCCTTCGTAATCGAGGAACCAGAAGAAGCGATTCTTGATAATGGGGCCGCCGAAGTTGGCGCCAAACTGGTTGCGATCGAAGACGGGCTTAAAGAACGGATACACCGCGCCGGTAACGGCGTTCGTCGAGATCGGCTTGATATAGCCGAACGCGTTCAGGTCGGTATTGCGGATGAACTCATAGAGCGTGCCGTGGAACTCGTTGGTACCGCTCTTGCTTGCCACGTTCACCGTGGCGCCCGAGGAGCGGCCGTACTCGGCGCTCTCGTTGTTCGTGATCACCTCAAACTGGGCGACGGAGTCCGGCGGGGGCTGAATGATCTGGTTGTCGAAGCCCTGGTTGCTCTCGCCGTAGGAATTGTTGTCCATGCCGTCGATCATGTAGTCGTTGAACATGCTGCGCTGGCCGTTCACGTTGAAGGAGCCGGCGCGCGTAAACGAGGTGACTGCCGTGGTGGTGGCATCGGCTGGGGCCTGGTGAGCGCCTACGACGTAATTCACGAGGTCAGAGTAGGTGCGGCTCACCAGCGGAAGAGACTGCGTTTGATAGTTGGTGATGGTCTGGTCGCGCTGGCTGGTATCGGTTTGCAACTGCAAAGCGACGTCGCTGACTTCGACGGTGGTGGCCTGGGCCGTGCCCACCTTCAAGACCAGATCGATGCGCGCGCGCGCGCCGACCGAGACGGTAATGGACTTGGCTTCAGCGATTGAGAATCCGGAGGCGCTGGCAGAGACGGTGTAAACACCAACGCGCAGCTCCGGAACTTCATAGTCGCCGGATTGATCGGTCTTGACTACCGTGGCAATGCCGGTGGCGTCGTTCGTAACAGTAACGGTCACGTTCGGAACCGCGGCGCCGCTCGAGTCGTGAATGGTCCCGACCACGCCGCCAAGGTCGTACTGAGCAAAAGCCGTTCGCGAAGGAAGCATCAACAGAAGCGCCATGGCCAGAAGGGTCCAGCCGAATCCAAGAATTCCTGCCTTTGCCGCGCGGGATGTTCTGGCGTGGTATTCCACAGATGGAATTATCGAATGCATATTGCCTCCCAATGTTTTCGTTGCAACAGCGGTTAATTGTCTTCCCTGTTCATCAGGGCTACAGGACTTAGAAGATGCCGGGTTTGGAATCCAAGTTCCTCAAATGCGGACGAAGCGCCGAACCCCGCCGCGAAAACTAGATGGGATGCGCGAGTTTGAGCTTGCAGTCATCCAAATCGGCGGGTGTCGTCGCTAAGAGAATCGAAGTTGTCGAAGATGTCGTGATGATGGTAAGCAACGATATCACTGCCATCCTTAGCCAAGTTCGTTAAATTTCAACGAATGCGCTGTGAAAAGACCGCCAAAGACAAAAATCCACCCCAAATCTTAGCTCTGTTCATCCGGCGTGACTTGCACACACGACCAGTATCGAAAAGGCTGCATTTGGCGGTGGATTTCTCTTAGTCTTTTCCGCGGGAGGAAGCTAACAAATACGAAATAGCCGTGTCAAGAAAAATCTGCACACGTGTGTGAGAGGGCTACAAGCGTTTGAGCCCGCTGTCTACGGGATGGAAGAGCGAACTCGTCAGCCAAGCAGTCCGGCGGCCGCGGTCCACGACCTGTGCTGGCTCTCGGCCACGCCACGATGCGTGAGCGTGCCCATCCAGGTATTCAGACCGTCGGCGAGACCCGCATCCTGGCGGATGGCCTCGCGCACCCCCTGGTTGGCGATGCGCAGAACGTAAGGGAACGTGGAGTTTGTGAGCGCCAGCGTGGAGGTGTGGGGCACGGCGCCAGGCATGTTGGTGACGCAGTAATGCACCACGCCGTCGACGACATAACTGGGGTTGGAGTGAGAGGTAGGCCGGGCAGTTTCGACGCAACCACCCTGATCGATAGCCACATCGACGATGACGGCGCCCTGCTTCATCTGCGAAACCATGGCGCGCGTGACCAGCTTGGGTGCGGTCGCACCGGGAATGAGCACGCCACCGATCACCAGATCTGCCTCGCGCGTTACCTGCGCGATGTTGTAGCTGTTCGAAGCGAGTGTCGAGAGACGGCCGCCGAAGATGTCTTCGAGCTCGCGAAGACGGTTCAGGTTCACATCGATGAGCGTGGTTTTGGCGCCGAAACCCAGGGCGATGCGCGCTGCGTTCGTGCCCACCACGCCTCCGCCCAGAATGGCTACATGCGCCGGAGGCACGCCGGGAACGCCGCCCAGCAAAATGCCGCGCCCACCGCGCTCCTTTTCGAGATAGCTGGCGCCGACCTGCACGCTCATGCGGCCCGCTACTTCGCTCATGGGCGTGAGCAGCGGAAGAGTTCCCTGGCGGTCGCGTACGGTCTCATAGGCGATGCCGATGACTTTGGATTCGAGCAGCTTGTCAGTGAGTGCGGGCAGCGGAGCGAGATGCAGATAGGTGAAGAGAACGAGGCCTTCGCGGAAATAGACGTATTCGCTTTCGATGGGCTCCTTGACCTTGACGACCATGTCGGCCTTGCCCCAGGCGTAACCGGCATCGCCCACAATCTCGGCGCCGGCGTTCTGGTACTCGGCATCGGGGAAACCGGACTGCGCGCCGGCCTGAGTCTCGACCAGCACGGTGTGACCGAGCTTCGGTGAGCGCCTTCACGCCAGCAGGAGTGATGCCAACGCGGGATTCGTTGTCCTTGATCTCTTTGGGAACGCCGACGATCATGGTTTCTCCTCTTTCGCTATGGCCCCGATTTGATTGCGCGCTGGGGAGGGCTGCACGTAAGAAACCGGCGCGCTCGGCCGTGCTTTGGGGAGGGCTGAGTCGCGTGCGCATGTGCCGGTTTCCAACTGAAGGGAATTTTACGGCGCAGACAGCTTCCAATGTATGCAAACTTTGTGATAGAACAGCGAAATGGGAACGAAACGTGAGCAAAGCGCGCCATCTGACGCAACAATCGCCCGAGGCAATGCAATCTGTAGAGAGCCTGCCAGGCCGCGGCGGGATCTGGACGAACTCGATGGGGCCATCCTGCGCTATCTGGCGCGGCAGGGCCGGGCGACGAATTTTGAAGTGGGCGAGGCAGTGGGGTTGTCGGCTTCGGCGGCATCGCGGCGCATCCTGGCGCTGGAGGCATCGGGAGCCATCCGCGGCTACCGCGCACTGATCGACGACCGGCTGCTGGGCAAGCATATGACGGTCTACATCCGCGTGACGCTGGAGCGGCAGTCGGCCGCGGTGCTGAGCGCGTTTGAGACTGCGGTGCGCCACTGCCACGACATTGTGAGCTGCCACCTGCTGGCCGGGCAGTACGACTACATGCTGGTGGCGCGCGTGGCGGGAATCGATGACTACAACCGCCTGCACCAGAACGAGCTCTCGCGCCTGCCGGGCGTGATCCGGCTGGAGACCAGCTTCGCGCTGAGGGATGTGCTGGAGGGGAAGAGCTAATAGAACGAGCCCTGGAGATCCCGATTGCGGCAGCCCTGCAGCGCCGTCGGCCGGCGGTCCGAGCTGCTCTTACTCCATGTTTTCGCGCGCGTTGCGCCAAAGGTCGAGTTCGCCGTCGCTGCGCGTGACGGTCGATTTCTTTGAGCTCGGCGGACGTGAATTTGAGCTTCTTGAGCGCGTCGAGCGAGTCGTCGAGCTGCTCGACGTTGCGCGCGCCGATGAGCGCTGAGGTTACGCGCTGGTCGCGCAGCACCCAGGCGATGGCCATTTGCGCGAGCGTCTGGCCGCGGGTCTGCGCAATGTCGTTGAGCGCGCGGACGCGCTTGAGATTTTCTTCGCTCAGGAATTCCTTGAGCAGCGAGGAGCTTTCGAGCTTGGCGCGCGAATCTTTCGGCACGCCCTTTAAATATTTGCTGGTGAGCAGGCCCTGCGCGAGCGGCGAAAACGCGATGCATCCGACGCCGAGTTCTTCGAGCGTGGCGAGCAGGCCTTTCTCGATCCAGCGATTCAGCATGGAGTAGGACGGCTGGTGGATGAGCAGCGGCACGCCCATGCTCTTGAGAATCTTGGCGGCCTGCGCGGGTGCGCTCGGGGCTGTAGGACGAGATGCCGACGTAGAGCGCTTTGCCCTGATGCACGGCGGAGACGAGCGCGCCCATGGTCTCTTCGAGCGGGCAATCCTTCCAGGGGCGGTGCGCGTAAAAGATGTCGACGTAGTCGAGGCCCATGCGCTTGAGGCTGTCGTCGAGCGAGGCGAGCAGATACTTGCGCGAGCCGCCGATGCCGTAGGGGCCGGGCCACATGTCCCAACCGGCTTTTGAGGAAATGACGAGCTCGTTGCGCAGGCCGCGGAAATCCTTGCGGAGAATCGTGCCGAAGTTTTCTTCGGCCGAGCCGTAGGGAGGGCCGTAGTTATTGGCGAGATCGAAGTGGGTGACGCCGCGATCGAAGGCGCGGCGGATCATGGCGCGGCCGGTTTCGAAGACGTCGGCGCCGCCGAAGTTTTGCCAGAGGCCGAGCGTGATGGCCGGCAGCACGAGGCCGGAGTTGCCGCAGCGGCGGAAGGTGGCGTGGTCGTAGCGGGCGGGATCGGGAATGTAGGCGGTTTCCATATCACTCAAGAAAAATCCTTCAGTATCCCACCCTGGCCACGAGTTATTGCTTCGTACCGTGTGGATGCGGTTGTGGATTTTGAGAAGGCGTATTGCCGAGCGGGGCATCGGGTTCGATGGGACCCGGCAATGTCAGGCCGGAGGCCATTTGCACACCTTGCAGGAGAATCGCAGCGCGATGAGTGCTGATGAGGTTATTGGCAAGGGCCTGCGTGATCTGATTGACGGCGCGGGCGCGAACCCATGGAGCCGATCTACCGGAGAAACCTCGATGTTGGCTTCAGGTGAGCGGAGCGGCCGCGCGGGGCGAGGCGCGCGCCCGTGGAAGTAACAGAAGGCGCTGCCGCGCATGGCGGGCGATTTGCAGTGAAGTCCACTGGTGCATAACGTGACGGCATTCTTTGTATTCGGTCATGAGGCTTTCTCCTATTGGCATTTTGGTAATGGGGTGCCCCCCAGCCCCCTCCCCCGGGGGTGGTCGGACAATTCTCCTGTTTTCTGTGGGTTGCAGGGTAGGGTTCTGCCGTATGTTCGGTGTTTTGAGGAATTTCAAAGCTGAAAGACTCAAAACAGAGAATTTGCGGGCCGCGACGCGGAGTTTGTTGCCCGACGCGACGGGACCTGCACGCGGAGCCTGATTGCTCTCAACTCAAGGGTAGCGATTCGGGAGAAATAATCTGCAAAAGAAGTGGGGCCGGAAACGATTGAAAGGAAGGGGGAAAAGAACGATTCGAGTGGAAAGGGGCTTGACGGCGGAGATCAGGGCTGGTTTGGATCTGTGGTTTCCCACCCAAGGCGCGATGAGACCGCGCCTTGGATGGGGCACCCTACCTTTCTTGGTCAGGATTAGGCGGTAAGAAGCGTGGGTGGGCCACCCGCCCGGAAACGATTGAAAGGAAGGGGGAAAAGAACGATTCGAGTGGAAAGGGGCTTGACGGCGGAGATCAGGGCTGGTTTGGGTCTGTGGTTTCCCACCCAAGGCGCGATGAGACCGCGCCTTGGATGGGGCACCCTACCTTTCTTGGTCAGGATTAGACGGTAAGAAGCGTGGGTGGGCCACCCGCCCGGAAACGATTGAAAGGAAGGGGGAAAAGAACGATTCGAGTGAAAAGGGCTTGACGGCGGAGATCAGGGCTGGTTTGGGTCCGTGGTTTCCCACCCAAGGCACGATGAGACCGCGCCTTGGATGGGGCACCCTACCTTTCTTGGTCAGGATTAGACGGTAAGAAGCGTGGGTGGGCCACCCGCCTCCCTCCGTGAAAACACGCGCTGGATTATTCTTCCTTCAATTACTCCGCGTTGTCGATTTGGGCGCGCTGGAGTTTGTCGGAGTAGTCGACGTAGACGGCTTTCCAGGTGGTGAAGAAGTCGAGCGCGCCGAGGCCTTCGCGGTGGCCGTTGCCGGTTTGCTTGACGCCGCCGAAGGGCAGATGCACTTCAGCGCCGATGGTGGGCGCGTTGATGTAGGTGATGCCGGCTTCGAGATCGCGCATGGCGGCGAAGGCGCGGTTGACGTTACGCGTGTAGAGCGCGGTGGAGAGGCCGTAGTCGATGGAGTTGGCGATGGCGACGGCTTCTTCAAATGTCGAGAACTCCATGAGCGCGACCACCGGGCCGAAGACCTCTTCGCGCGCGATGCGCATCTGCGGCGTGACGCCGGCGAGAACCGTGGGCTCGAAGAAGTTGCCGTGAGCATACGCGCCGCTCGTGAGCGCGTGGCCGCCGCAGAGGAGCTCGGCGCCTTCGCCGAGAGCGATTTCGACATAGCGCGCCGAGGTTTCGATTTGATTGGCGTTGACCTGGGGGCCGACTTCGACGGTTTCATCGAGGCCGTTGCCGACCTTCAGCTTTTTGGCGCGGGCGACAAATTTCTCGGTGAACTCGGCGGCGATTCCCTTTTGCAGAAGGATGCGGCTGGTGGCGGTGCAGCGCTGGCCGGTGGTGCCGAACGCGCCCCACAACGCGCCGTCGAGAGCGAGATCGAGATTGGCGTCGTCGAGGACGATCTGCGCGTTCTTGCCGCCCATTTCGAGCGAGACCTGCTTGAAGGTGGCAGCGGCGCGTTGCGCGATGAGCGAGCCGACTGCGCTTGACCCGGTGAAGCTGATGGCGCGGACGTCTGGGTGCTCGACCAGCGCCGCGCCCGCAGCTGAGCCGGTGCCGCAGACGATGTTGACCACGCCGGGCGGAAGGCCGGCATCGACGAGCGCCTGGACGAGGTTGTAGGTGGAGAGCGGCGTGTCGGGGGCGGGCTTGATGACGCAGGTGTTGCCGGCAACGAGCGCGGGAAAGAGCTTCCAGCTGGGGATGGCCATGGGAAAGTTCCACGGCGTGATGAGGCCGACGACGCCGACGGGCATGCGCAGGCTCATGGCGAATTTGTCGGGCAGTTCACTGGGCGTGGTGACGCCGAAGAGACGCCTGCCCTCGCCCGCCACGTAGAAGGCTTCGTCGATGGCCTCCTGCACGTCGCCGCGTGTCTCGGCAAGCACCTTGCCCATTTCGCGCGTCATGTCTCTTGCGAATTCTTCTTTCTTTTGGACGAGGATGTCGCGTGCGCGAAGCAGGATCCCTGCGCGCTTGGGCGCGGGAACCAGACGCCAGGCGGCTGAAGGCCTGATTGGCGGCGGCTACGGCAGCGGCCACGTCTTCGGAATGGGAGGAGGGGAAGGCGCCGATGACGTCGGACTGGTCGGCGGGGTTGAGGTTCAGCATGGTTTTGCCGCTTGCAGCCGGGAGCCACTGGCCGCCGATGAGGTTTTGGTAGGTGGGATAAGTCATGAGAAGCCTCGGAAAAACAGGGATTAGGGACCAGAGATCAGGGATCAGAAATCGGCAGCCGCGTTCCGTCTGCCGCGCACCAGCCCGAACCTGCCGCAATCCGCAAGACAGCATAACCCCGCGGTTGGGGTTCCGGCTAGTTGAGGGTGGGGTCCCAAAGCCTCGATGCAGAACCAGGCATCCCGAAATGCAGGTCCTTCGACTCGCTTTGGCGCATGAAACGCGCCAAAACTTGCTCAGGATGACCACAGGGATTGATGTAAACGGAGCCGAAAACGGGGTGCCGGAATGGGCGGCGCGGGAGGCCCGGGGTTACCTTTTCCGCATGTTTTTAGGCGGGTTTCGCGGCTTGGTTCCAGTGGCCGTACAATAGGCGTTAAGGCAGGTTTCATTTTCAGCTTTTTCGAGGTAGACCCAGCACTTCCATGTCTTCAAACGGATATCCTTCGCGCTCTTCGCGTTCTCACGGGTTTCGCTCGCTGTTCAGCATGTTCTCGAGCGACCTCGCCATCGATTTGGGCACGGCAAACACTCTTGTCTACGCGGCGGGCAAGGGCATCGTCGTCAATGAGCCGTCGATTGTCGCCATTAACAAAAACACCGGTGAAGTGGAAGCCGTGGGCAAAGAGGCCAAAGAGATGCTGGGACGCACGCCCGGCAACATTGTGGCCATCAAGCCGATGAAGGATGGCGTGATTGCCGACTTCAAAGTCACGGAAAAAATGCTGAATTACTTTATTCAGAAGGCGCACAACCGCAAGATGCTGGTGCATCCGCGCATCGTGATCGGCGTGCCATCAGAGATTACGCAAGTGGAGAAGCGCGCGGTAGAGGACTCGGCGTATCGCGCCAAGGCCAGCGAAGTTTATCTCGTGGAACAGGCCATGGTGGCGGCGATCGGCGCGGGACTGCCGATTACGGAGCCTTCGGGCAACATGGTGGTGGATATCGGCGGCGGCACGACGGACATTGCCGTGATTTCGCTGTCGGGCATTGTCTACTCGCGCTCGGTGCGCATGGCCGGCAACCAAATGGACGAGGCCATCACGAATTATCTGAAGCGCAAATACAACCTGCTGATCGGCGAGCGCACGGCAGAGGCAGATCAAGATTGAAATTGGATCGGCGTTCCCGCTGGACAAACCGCTGACCATGGAGATCAAAGGGCGCAACCTGATTGAGGGCGTGCCAAAGACCATCTCGATCGACGACAGCGAGATTCGCGAAGCGCTGGGCGAATGCATTGCGGTGATCATCAACGCCATTCGCGTCGCGCTGGAGCGGACGCCTCCGGAGCTGTCGGCAGATATTTCCGATCGCGGCATCGTGCTGACCGGCGGCGGCGCACTGATCAAGAATCTCGACAAGCGCATCCGCGAGGAGACCGGGCTGCCGGTTTCAGTGGCCGACGATCCGCTGGCCTCGGTGGTTCTGGGCACAGGCAAGATGCTTTCGGACTTCCGGCTGCTGCGCAAGATCAAAATTGATTAAAGGCAGGGGTCAGGTGTCAGGTTTCAGGGGTCAGTGCTCACAGTATTCGTGGATGCAGGATAGTCTTTTCTGATCCCTGACACCTGCAACCTGGAACCTGTTTTTTTATGGATTCGTTCTTCACCCGCTATCGGAACCTTGTGGTGCTGCTGGCCATACTGATGGCGCAGATTGCCGGCTTGGCGGTGCAAGTGCGCCACAACAGCACCGGCGCGAACACGCTCGACCCCAGCGACCCGCGCGGGGTGCGGCTGATCCGGCTATGGGGCAACGCCATCATTTCGCCGCCGGAGCGGCTGATCCACGGAACAAAGATCGGCTTCGGCTCGCTGTGGACGAACTACATCGATCTGCGCCACGTGCGCGAGCAAAATGAGGATCTGCAGAAAACGGTGGACAGGTTGCGGCTGGAGCAAGCGGCGCTGCTGGAAGATGCGCGCCAGGGCCAGCGGCTGCAGGCGCTGCTCGGCTTCCAGGAGAAATACATTTACACAACGATGGCCGCACAGGCTTACGGCTCCAGCGGCAGCGATCGCTCGCACGTCTTCTATATTGACAAGGGCGCGCACGACGGCCTGAAGCCGGACATGGCGGTGATTACGGCCGACGGCATTGTGGGCAAAGTGCGCGACGTGTTTCCGCACACGGCGCAGGTGCTGGCCGTGAACGATGCCAGCAGCGGCGCGGGCGTGATTCTGGAAACCACGCGCATTCGCGGCATCTTGCGGGGCGACGCGGTGGGCCGTCTGGAGGTGGTTGGCGTCACAGCCGATCAGCGCATCCAGCCAGGCGAAAAGATCCTGACTGCCGGTGGCGACCTGATCTTTCCGCGTGGCCTGCCCGTAGGCGTGGTCGAGAAAGTGGTCAACGATCCCGAGCGCGATGGAATGATCGATATCATCGTGAAGCCGGCCGCACATCTTGAGCGCCTGGACGAGGTGCTGGTGATTACCTCGACGGAGCCGCGCTTCTCACCCCAGCAACAGCAGGACCTGGCTACCAGTCAATCACAAACAGACCTTGTGCCGACCGCAATCAAAGACCAGGTGAAGGCGTCAGAGATTATGGCCGAGAAGCTGCCCGGCCTGATCGATCCCAATCTGCCGCCTGACCAGCAACCGCTCAATGACAGCAGCAATCCGAATATAGCTCCCCGGCCGCCGCAGCCGCTGCATCCCGACGAGTTCTCGCCGGGCGCCGCGACCACTCCCGGATCGGAGACGGATACGGAACCAGCGCCCAATCCGCAGACCAAAAAGCCGTCGGCTCCGCATGCTGCTGAAGGCAATGGCGGGAAACAGCAACCCGCAGAGGTTTCCAAACCGCAAACGACGCCGCGGAGGAACCCGTAGCCATGTCCATTCTTAGCGCCGACTCCAGGCGCGATATGGAGATTCGCCGCTATCCCGTTCTGGTATACGCGCTGGTTCCATTGACTTCATTGGTGTTGCAGGCTTGGCTGCCGCGCGTGGTGGGACGCTACGACTGGTTCGACCTGCCGCTCGTCATTACCG
The DNA here is from genome assembly GCA_963713675.1 of uncultured Acidobacteriota bacterium. Classification (GTDB taxonomy): domain Bacteria; phylum Acidobacteriota; class Terriglobia; order Terriglobales; family Acidobacteriaceae; genus Telmatobacter. The sequence goes on along the minus strand of CAVQMV010000025.1, from coordinate 48,628 downwards.
TCTATTTCGCCTTGGGACGCCGCAACCCCATCCAGGGCACCATCATGGGCGCAGTGATGGGTTTGTTTGAAGATGCGCTTTCGCACCACGCCATCGGCGTGAACGGCATCGCCAAAACCGTGGTGGGTTTTCTGGCGGCTTCTGTCGGCATTCGCATCGAAGTCGAGAACAACATCGTTCGCCTGCTGCTTAATTTTTCGCTTTCTCTGCTATCGAGCGCCATCTACCTTTTCATCTACCGCGTATTGCTGGGCATGACGCTGGAATGGAGCTGGCTGACGGAACTGATGCGAGCGGTGGGAAATTCACTGATTGCCGTCGTGCTGTTTCCCCTGTTGGACCGTCTGCAGATGAGAGAGTGAGGGGCAGGGAGCAAGGGAGCGAGAAAACGGGGACTAGAACTGGTTGTATAAATTCTCGAAGCCGATTGAAATACGTCCCTCAGGGGCTGAAGCCCCGGGTTTTATGCGGCACTTACGGCACGACTAAAGTCGTGCCCTTTCAAAACAGGATTTAGGCAACCGGGTCTGGCGAAGAGCGGCGCGGGAATTTGAACTCGGGGTATTCTGAAGCGTAGGGGTCATGGTTTCAGGCAGTATCAATCGCGGTGAAAAGCTCTCCACGTTCAAGCTGACGCTGGTGCAGTACGGCATTCTTATTATGATGCTGGCACTGGCAGCCGGTTTGTGGCGGCTGCAGGTGCTGGACGTAGAGAACTACCGCGTGCTGGCCGAGCAGAACCGCATCCGCAAGGAGCCGATCCTGGCGCCGCGCGGCAAACTTTTCGACCGCGAGAACCGGCTGGTGGTGGACGACTATCCGTCGGTGACGTGCTTCCTGGTACGCGAACAGAACCAGAACGTGGATAACGATCTGCCCCTGATTGCGAAGGGCCTGGATCTCGACCTGGGTCAACTGCGGGCGACACTGCACCGCTACCGCAGCCAGCCTGGCTACCAGCCGATCCCCATCAAGCAGGACGTGACCGCAGACGAGCAGGCATTCATCGCGGCGCACCGAAACGAACTACCCGAATTGGAAACGATCGACGAGGAGCGCCGTCTGTATCCGCGCGACGGCTTTGCCGCGCACCTGATCGGGTACGTGGGCGAAGTGAGCGAGGACGACCTGAACAATCCGCGGTTTGCCTATTACGAGCCGGGCGACGTGGTGGGTAAGGCGGGCGTGGAGGAGACCTACGACGAGCTGCTGCGCGGCCAGGACGGCAGCCGCGAAGTTGTGGTCGACAGCCACGGGCGCGAAGTGGGCTACTTTGGCATTGAGCACGCAGTGCCGGGGCAGGACCTGAAGCTGACGATCGACAACGACCTGCAACGCGCCGCCGAATTGGCGTTGGGCGACCGCAACGGCGCGATTGTGGCCATGGACCCGCGCAATGGCGAAATTCTGGCCATGGTTTCGCGACCGAGTTTCGATCCTAACGCTTTCGCGGTCAAGATCGACCGCACGGAATGGAACAAGCTCATCACCGATCCTGACCATCCGCTGCTGAACAAAGCCATTCAGGCGCAGCTCGCGCCGGGATCGACCTTCAAAATCATGATGTCGGTCGCAGGTCTGCAGGAAGGCATTATGCAGAACATGCATATTGTGTGCAGCGGCGGATGGGGCCCCTACGGCTACTACCACAAGTGCGACCAGCGTCACGGCGCGGTGGACATGAACAACGCGATCCCGTACTCCTGCGACACGTTTTTCTACATGCTGGGCGACAAGCTGGGGATCGATCGCATTGTGAAGTACGCGACTGCCTTCGGCTACGGCCAGAAGACGGGCGTCGACCTGCCGGGTGAACAGGCGGGATTGATGCCGAGCGCGCAGTGGAAGGCGAAGAACTATCACGCCCGCTGGTATCCGGACGAGACGCTCGACGTGGCCATCGGGCAGGGCGCGGTGGAGGCTACTCCGCTGCAATTGGCGCGCATCATTGGCGGCATTGCGTCGGGCGGGCATCTGGTGCGGCCGCACGTGGTGTTTCCCGATCAGCTTCCCGCGGAATTCCGCAAATCGATGTTGGATAGTTTTCCCGGAACGGGCGATGCGTATGTTCCCATCGATCCCGCGAACTGGGAGATCGTTACCGACGGTATGTACAACGTCACGCAGCCAGGTCTCTGGCACACCGCCGGCGCGGAGGGCCTTCCGGGCATCGACTTTGCCGGCAAGACCGGCACTGCGCAGCAGATGAGCCACGAGGCGCTGGAGAAGACCAACAAGGGTAAGGCTACGTATCCCAACGTATGGTTCGTGGGCGTAACGCCGCGCCGCAATCCCGAGCTTGTGGTGGCGGTTTTGTGGCAAGACGGCGAGTTCAGCTACTACCCGGCGCGCATCGCGGGGAGGGTGGTGGAAGCATTTGTGGATAAAAAGCGCCGCCTGGCGGGCAACCTGCCGCAGGAAAAGCCCGCAGCTCCCGTCGAAGTCGGAGCGGTGTGGACAACGCCTGACGCGCGGCCGGGCGCGAAGAACACGGCGGGGAGCAAGGGCCAGATTCACAGCGGACATTTCTTCGTCGAGAACGGGCAGGTCGTGGCTGCGAACGGCGGTGAGGCGAAACCGGTCCCGAAAAAAGCAGCCGTTTCGGTCACGCCTGCTACAGTGAATCCGCAATCAAAGCCGACGGAAGTGGCCGCGGCGCTGCCCGGGCGCAAGCCGGACGTGAAGAGCTTGCTGAAAAAGTCTGGATCAGGGGGCGGGATTCAGTGAATAGTTGCGCAGGGGCTAAAGCCCCCGTACATTTTGCGGCCGTTACGGCACGACTGAAGTCGTGCCCTGACACTTCGTGCCCAACGAGGCATTTTTCGGCAGGCTCTGATGCCCATTTTGCAGCGAGATCTGAGGCTGTATCGGAGCTCGAGCCCTGGAGGAATCCGTAGCGTTATGGCTTTGCGCCGATTCCTGAGCTTTCGCGATTTCGACTGGGCCCTGCTGGCGCTCCTGCTCCTGCTTTGCAGCGTTTCAATCGTTGAAGTGCACTCGGCCACGCTGCACACGAAATTTGCCAGCTTCGGCAGCAGGCAGATCTTTTGGGTGGCAGCCGGCGTGGTCGTTATGTTCATCTTCGCGAAGATCGACTATCACCGCGTGCTCGACTGGGCGCCGTGGGCTTATGGGTTCGGCCTGGTGGCGCTGGCTGCCATCTATACACCGCTGGGCCACAACGCGCTCGGAGGCCGCCGCTGGATCAAAGCAGGGCCAATCCAATTCCAGCCCTCGGAGTTCGTCAAGCTCATTCTTCTTATGATTGTCGCGCGCTACTTTGCCAACCTGGGCGGTAGAAACCTGACCTGGAAGGACATCTTCAAGGCCTTCGCTCTGGTGGGGGTTCCCATGCTGTTGGTGCTGAAGCAACCGGACCTTGGGACTACGCTGACCTATACGCCGATTCTGATTGCCGGCCTGTTTTTGGGCGGCATTAATCTGCGGCAAGCGGCCATTCTCGTCACCTGCGGGTTAGTGCTGGTGGGCGGCGTATGGTCGAGCGGCAAGTTTTTGAAGTCGTATCAGAAGGCGCGGCTGACCAGCTTCATCAACCCCCAGAACGACCCCAAGGGCGCGGGCTACCAGGTGCTGCAGTCGGAGATTGCCGTGGGATCGGGGGGAATCTGGGGCAAGGGATCGGAAAAGGGCACCCAGACGCAGGGCTATTTTTTGCCTATCCCATATACGGACTTCATCTTTGCCGCGCTCAGCGAGGAACATGGCTTTGTGGGCGCATTTTTTGTGCTGCTGCTATACTTTCTTATATTGATGCGTTTGATTCAAAACGCTCAAACAGCCGCCGACCTGCCCGGTTCGCTTATTATCATGGGAATCGTGGCTGTGTTGACCTTCCAGATTGCGGTCAACGTAGGCATGGTCATCGGGTTTATGCCCGTCACCGGAATCCCTTTACCTTTATTGAGTTACGGTGGATCCTCGGTGCTGTTTACGTTCCTGGCGCTGGGCGTTGCAATGAATGTCCGCATGCGCCGGTTCGTGAACTGATGCGTCTCGATCCAATTCGGCTGAGAGACGCAAGGAAAAGATTAAGTGGTGTGCGGTCGAGGGCAATTCTGGATTGCTCGTGGCCGCAAAAGCAAGATCAGTAAGTATTTCGCCGGCATGGTCCCGATGGATCGCGCCCGGCAGGATTGGGATTATGAGCACGCAGAGACGGGATGGCCGCTCCGCTCCAACGACCGAAACCGGTCGCCGGAGCATGCGGCACGGCTCGCGGCTTGCACAAGGCAAGGACCTCGCAAACCGAGCAAATCGATTGGGACTGGCGAACGCCGTTTCGCCCACGTGGAATATCGCCGCGAACGCCTCCGGTGATATTTCATCCATGACCGCCCCAAGCACTCTGCGACAGGATACCCGCAATCAGCAGCCCGTTCGATTTCTATGCTCCGGCTCGCCGCCCATAGGGCAGGCAGCCGCGCTGCGGTCGTTCATCGATACGGGTTATCCGCCCATCCCCTTCCCTGCCGTCTTCGCGCGCGTCCATCGAACCTTGCCGCATGTACCGGTTGCCATAGGCTGCCGGACGGAAAGGTACGATGGCAAAGGAAATTTGTATATCCAGCACGCCCCATGAGACGCGACTGGCAATTCTAGAAGACGATCAACTCGCGGAAATCTACTACGAACGCGAAAACGAGTACACACTCGCAGGATCCATTTACAACGGACGCGTTACACGGGTTTTGCCGGGCATGCAGTCGGCATTTGTCGACCTTGGCCTGGAGCGCGATGCGTTTCTGTACGTCACCGACTTCATTGAGCTCGAGGACCAGGAAGAAACCGACGAGCTGGAGAGGGCCGCGGCCACGGGCCAGGCTCCGCGCGAGATTCAGCATCCGCATGGAACTGCCCAGAGCGCTCCCCAGAGCGTTGACCGCAACGGCGGACGCCGCGAAGAACGCGGCGGACGGCCCGGCGAAAGAAAACAGGAGTCCAGACCGGAACACCGCGCGCCGGACGAGACGCCGGCGGGGACGGTTCCTTCGGAGTCCACGAGTGCTGCTGCGCAAACAGGCAGGGAGCAGGAAGAAGCGGGCGGAGGTCGCTGGCGGGGACGGCGTCGCCGCCGCGGCGGACGCGGACAGGGCGCTGCGCCAGAAGGGGCAGATCAGGCAGAGCCAAGCGTTGCCCGGCCGGCCCAGCCAGTTCAAAACTTTGAGATTGAAGAAGAGCCGCAAGCGCACGAAGTCCATGATTCGCGACCTGCGCAGCACGGACATCAGGCACCGGCGACCATTGTGCTGCCGGGTGAATCGCTTTCGAAGTACGGCGGCACGCCAGCGGGCGAGGCATCTACCTCCGCGCCACAATCGGCTGCTCCACCGCGCCGGAGTTTTACGTCAAAGCCTTCTACGTTGATCGATGCCCCGATTGCCTGGGATGGCAGCGGATTGTTGCCGGGAGAATCGATCTCGCGGCATCGCGGACCTGAGCCGGAGGCTGAGCCCGATTTGCCCAGCGAAAGCGAGCCTGCGGCAGAAGCGAGCGCCGCCACGGAGCAAACGGTTGAGGATCCCGAGATGACCGAGGAGATCCAGGAGACTGAGGAGATTCGGGAGACTGAGCCACCGCGATACGCGGTGGATGCAGAGACGGAAGAAGCCGAAGAACCTGCTTTTGAGTTTGAAGAGGAGAGCCTCGACGCAGATGAGGACGAGGATCTCTCAGGCGAGGACGCGTCCGAGTTCGAGATCACCGCAGGCGCGACTGCAGGGGAAGAAGAGTTCGAGGAGACAACGGATTCGGCTCCGGCGGAACTGGGCGAAGATGAGACGGATGCGTCAGCCTCGCACCGTGTCGATCCTTCGTCGCCGACGGGCTTCCGGCTGTTCGGCTTTGGCAAGAAGAAGGAAGATGAAGCCGCCAAGAAGAAGGCTGCGGCTCCGGTTTCAACGTACGCGCCAGGTGCAGGCCTTGTGGAAGAGGAAGTGATTGAGGGCGAGGAGTTCGACGCCGCGCCTCATGCGCGCCGGCACAAGCCTGAAGTGCACGACCTGGACGAATACGAAGAGCAGACACTGCCCTCGAACATGCGCCCCGGCGACGTGGGAGAAATGTTCCAGGAGGCGCACCTCGACCACCGCATCCAGCGAAATCTGGGCGCGCCGGCCGGCGAAGACGATGAGGACGAGGCTGCAGAGGAAGAAGAGGCGACGCCGGGAGCACCGCCGGTTCGCAGCGGACAACGCCGCGATCGCGGGCAGCGTGGACGCGGTCCTCAGCGCGGGCGTGGCCCTTCGCGCCGCTCGGCACAGACCTCAAATCTGCCCATCATCTCGGACCTGTTGAAGTCGGGTCAGGAGATCCTGGTGCAGATTGCCAAGGAGCCGATCGCCAAGAAGGGCGCGCGCATTACCAGCCACATCGCGCTGCCGGGACGGTTCCTGGTTTTCATGCCCACCGTTAGTCACGTGGGCGTGAGCCGCAAGATTGCTTCCGAAGAGGAACGCCATCGTCTGAAGCGGATCCTGCTGCATGAGCGCGGCGAATCTTCTGGCGGACTGATTGTGAGGACCGCGGCCGAGGGCGCTTCAGAAGAGGAATTGCGCGCCGACCTGCGCTTCCTGATGAATCTGTGGAACGACATCAAGCAGCGCTCCGAATCGTCGAAGTCGCCGGCGCTGATCTACCACGATTTGTCGCTGATCGAGCGCATTCTGCGCGACCAGGTGAGCTCGAACTTCTCGAATATCTGGGTCGATACCGAGGCTGACTACGAGCGCATTGTGCGCTTCCTCAACCGCTTCTCGCCTTCACTGGTGCGGCGCGTCAAGCTCTACACCAAGGAGGTTCCGCTCTTTGAGCACTTCGGCATCGAGGACGAGATTTCGAAGGCGCTGCGCTCGAAGGTGTGGCTGAAGAGTGGCGGCTCGATCGTGATCAACCAAACCGAGGCGCTGGTGGCGATTGACATCAACACCGGCAAATATGTGGGCAAGTCGGCGCGGCTCGAGGACACGATTCTGAAGACCAACCTGGACGCGGTGCCGGAGATCGTGCGGCAGATTCGTCTGCGCGACCTGGGCGGCATTATCGTGATCGACTTCATCGACATGGACGAGCGCAAGAACCGGTTCAAGGTGATGGCTGCGCTCGAAGAAGCGTTGAAGAGCGACCGCGCGCCGACCAAGGTGCTGCAGTTTAACGATTTCGGCCTGGTGGCGATTACGCGCAAGCGCGTGAAGCAGTCACTGGAGCGGACGTTGAGCGTTCCCTGCCCCACTTGCCAGGCGACAGGCATGGTGAAGAGTTCCGCCACTGTCTGCAACGAGATTTACGTGGAATTGCGGAAGATGCGCAAGCACTTTGAGGCTGCCGACGTGATGCTGCGCGTACATCCGGAAACGGTGAAGGTGCTGAAAGGCAACAACGCACGCTGGCTGACGGAATTCGAGGAGCTGATCGGCAAGAACCTTCTGCTCAAGAGCGATCCGACGCTGCATCCCGAGCAGTTCGACATCCAAGGGTAAGGGCAGCGAGTCAGCAAGACAACCGGAGGCCGGAGCTAGCGCTCCGGCCTTCGGCTTTTGTGACGGCTTCGAGGCCGTGGCGTCTACCGAATCACATGAATTGGAACGCCGAGTTTCAGATTGCGCCAGCTTTGTTCCGCGGTGTAGACCGGCGCCTTCAGCGTAATCGCCAGCGCCAGGCAGGAGCGGTCGCCCAGCGACAGGCCGTACTTCTCCGTCGTCGCGATCAGGCTGCCTGCAATTCTTGCCTGTGTGCTGGTGAAGGGCTCGACGGCTGAGATCGTGGAAAGGGCTGCAACCCAGGATCGGTCGGGATCATTGCTCCCTTTTACGAGTTTGGACTGCACCTCAGCCAGATTTACGGTGCTGGCGACGGCGCGATCGAGGATCTCATCGGTTAGCTTATCCGCACCGCGCTCACCCTGAATCAGCGCGAGCATGGCGGAAGCGTCGAACACAACTTCATTCATGCTTCGCCGCCTCGCGCCTTTCCGCGCTTAGCTCGTCGGCCAGCGATACGCCCGGCGGAATGACTTTCCGCGCCCACTCCTGTACACGTCGAATCCTCGCTCGCCGCGTCGAGACCCGCAGTTCATAATCTTCGAAACGCATCTCGAGCGAATCGCCCACGCGAATCCCCATCGCCTCGCGAATCTCGGCAGGAATCACGATTCTGCCTTTCTCGCCCACCTGCACCCGCGCCTGAAGTTCCATGTGTCACCCCATTCATTTAGTGGCACTATTATAGATTAGTGGGAAATCTCATGCAAGTGGCACTTTTTGAGTTCGTCCCACCAAGTCCGCCCGGCGCGGGCAACCTCTGGGCGAATTCGGTGTCTAACTCAATGACCCGGTGCTCGATCTCCCGGGTATTGAAGAAAAATCTTTCTTTTGAGGTATATAGTATGACTCCCCTCATGCGAATGCCGCTGTTGCGGCGTGCCGTTGTGGTTACGGCTGCGGTCTTGTTCGCGGCCGGTGTTGTGAGCGCACAGTCCACAGCTTCCAATGATGCATCCAGTTCGGCCAGCTATTCCTCAAGTCAATCGGGGTCGACGCAGACGGAGATGGCCGAATTTGTTCTGCCTGAGGCTCCGGCGCCGGGTGCTTCCGCGTCGCCATCGGGCGGGGCCGGCGGGGGCCAGTACGGAGGCGGCGGCGGGAAGCACAGCGTTCTACACAATTGGACCTTTGAAGCAGGCGGCGGTTTCAACGCGCCTATCAGCAACTCCGTCACCTACGGAGGGCAGTTTACGGGGGGCGCGGGATTGAATTTCAACAAGTACCTGGCCGCGCTGATTGAGTACCAGTTTGTCGACGACAAGCTGCCGGGCTACCTGATTGCGGAGGCCGGCGCGAATGGCGGCTACGCGCATATCTGGTCGTTCACCATTGATCCGGTGATCGACCTGATGCCGAAGGCCACCAATGATGTCTACATCACTGGCGGCGGTGGGTTTTATCGCAAGGTGACTAGCTTTACCGATCCCGAAGAGACGGAGTATTGCTATTACTTCTGCGAGATCGGAACGACAAACGCCGTGGTCGGGCACTTCTCGTCGAACCAGGGCGGCATCAATTTCGGCGCGGGTTTCCAGCGCCGCATCGGTGGCATGTATGGCGACAGCAATACGAAACTGTTTGTTGAAGCGCGCTATGTGGATGTGTTCAGCCCGGCGGTGATGGGCAGCGCGAATGGCCTTGGCGTGACCAGCGTGGCGGCAAATACTCGGCTCATTCCTGTGTCGGTGGGCGTGCGGTTCTAGATTCTAGTCAGGGCGTTGATTTTGTCGATCACCTGCCGGCATAAGCTACCACGGCTTCTTTTCGGTGGGTGATCCCACTTCGCCGCGCTCGATGCGCTCGAGAAACATGCGCGCCAGCTTGCGTTCTCCGGGATGGCATTCGCCGTGCATGGTGCACAGGTCGAGGAATTCGTCGCAGAGCGCGTTGCGTTCCTCCTGCTGCGCGAGAAGGTTTTGCAAAGCCACGGCAAGCTCGCGCAGCTGCGCCGCTTCAGGCCAAGATTTCTTTGGGTCATCGAGGTCGATGGTTTCGGCGAACAGACCGTGACGACCGCGGGCGCATTCGTCCAGGCAGGCCAGCAACTGTTCGCTGAAGACGCGACTCAGCGCATCAACTTCGGAAGGGTCCATGGCGTCGCGTGGGTCCATTTCATGCACTACTTTGGCGCGCCCTTGCCGGCTTGCATGGCCGCTTCAATTTCGTCGGGGGTGTGGGGAAGGCTCGCATCCAAATCGACGAGCTTGCCGTCGGCGGTGACGACGAAGTCGCACTCGATGCGAATGCCGATTTTTTCCTCGGGAATATAGATACCCGGCTCGATGGTGAAGACCATGCCCGGCTTGAGCACCACGGGATAGTTGCCGGGATCGTGGACGTCGATGCCCATCATGTGGCCCAGGCCATGCAGCCAGTATTTGCCCAGCGACTGGCCATGCAAATCTTTTCCGTGGGTATTGATGTAGTTGTAGGCCACGGTATCGAGCGAGTTCGGATCCTTGCGGTCGCGGTCGTTGATAGTGGATTTGCCGGCAACAAAGGCGTCGATGGCCGCCTGCTGGGCCCCCAGAACTACGTTGTAGATTTCCCGCTGACGCGCGGTGTAGTGGCCGTTCACCGGGACGGTGCGGGTAATATCGGCGGCGTACATCGAGTACTCGCAGGCCGCGTCGACGAGCAGAAGATCGCCGTCCTGCATGGTGCGGTCGTTGTTGGAGTAGTGCAGGGTGGTGGAGTTGATGCCGGAACCCACGATGGGCGCGTAGCTCGGCCGCTCGCATCCGTTTTCCATCCATACTGCAGTCATGGCTCCGGCGATGGCGCGTTCGGTCATGCCCGGCTTGACCCACCATTGCATCATGACGCGTTGCGCCAGGATGGATGCCTTGGAGGCCTCTTTGATCAGAGTAATTTCGCCGTCGTCTTTGATCTGGCGCAGCGGCATGGTGAGGGTGGTGACGTCGTGCGCCTGGGGCGCGGTTGCGGTCCCCAGAGTGGTTGCGGTAAAGCTCAACAGGGCTGTCGCCGAGGCGGAATCAGGCTGCGTCCATAAATTGGCAATGAGTGAACGATCGGTGGAGATCATTCGGCTCAGATCGGCCGGCAGCTCGGTCATCGGCTCGACACGGTCGACGCCTGCAGCCTCGGCCACGCCGGGAGTGGCGGCATCCATTTTTGCGCCGGTGTAGGCTTCCATGCGCAGATTGCGCGCGGGCAGAAAGAGAATTTCCTTGTAGGCGTGCGGCGTGGCGGCTTGCGGAGCATCGCCAACGATGAGCAGCGCCGCGCCCGGCTCGTTCCATCCCGTCAGGTAATAAAAGTTGGAGTCCTGGCGGTAGGGCATGAAATCCAGCTCCGGCTCTTCCGCGGCAAACAGAATGGCGACGCCGCCCTGCAGTTTGCCGGCAAGGGCCACGCGGCGCGCATGAAAGACGCCGGCCGGTTGCTTATCGAGAGCGTGGAGTGGAAGGAACCCCGGTCCGAGGGCGAGAAAAGCCAGACCGAGAAAACAGAACTTCTTCATTTCGTTATTGTCGCGCCTTCGCTCGGCGAAGCGCAAAGAAATTCCTCTCGGGGCGTCGATCTTTATAGTATTAACGGCCCAATCCTGGAGCAACGGGGGATTCTGAAATGGCAGGTGCCGAGGTTGTCCGAACGGACGCTGGATCGGCATTAAATCTACGCGTCATGCTATCCTCGCGGCATGAAAGTTCCCCTCATTTTTGCATCGGTTTTTGCAGCTTGCCTGACACTCGGCGCGCAAGACAGTGCGAATATCAAATTGCCTAAAGACCCAGCGGCGATTTTGGAGATGGCGGCGCCGTTCTATGACTACAGCCTCGCAAGCCCCGCATGGCACCTGAGCTATCACTACCGTCTCCTCGACGATCAGGGAAAGATCGGCGCCGAAGGCAAATTTGAATATTGGTGGTCAGCGCCCGGTGTCAGCCGAGTCTCCTGGACGAAAGGGAGCAATGTGCATGACGAATGGCATACGGCGGACGGCAAGCTTTTGCAATTGATCAAAGGCGAGGACATTACCAGCATGGAACATCGCCTTAGCAGCGCCATTCTTCTTTCCCTTCCCAAAGCGCAAGACTACCAATCGGGCCGAACCACCTTGAAATTGGTCGAACTCGACAATTCAGGGACCTCGAATCTTTGCGTAGCCGTGGTCTCAGCTGGAGCGGAGCCTACCGGCTCGATGCCGCTCACAAGCTCTCAGCCTGCCGGCCTACAGGGTGTGGGTACTGCGTATTGTTTCGACAGCCAGGCCCCGGTGCTGGTTTCATCGCTGCAAAACCACACTATTACGAACTCTTACAGCCGGGTTCAGAGATTTCTAGATCACAACATCGCTGGACATATCGATATTTCTTATCTCGGAACGAAAAAATTGGAAGCCGACCTGGAAGAATCCACCGAAATTAAAGCAGATGATGCTGCTTTCAATCCGGCTCCGGACGCTGTAACTCCTTCCATGCAAGTCATTCCAATAAGGAGAATCCCGATCACTACAGGCCCTAGTGGGGGACCAGCTGCGACTGTAAAACCGGGAATGCTTATTAGCAGTGTTCCGCCCGTCTATCCTCCTGCCGCGCGCGCAGCCCACATTTCAGGAACGGTCGTACTTCAGGCGATGATCGGAAAGGACGGCCGGATTTACGACACTCAAGTCGTGTCCAGCCCCGATGACTCGCTTTCACAAGCGGCAATCGAGGCGGTTCGCCAGTGGCGCTATCTACCCTACACATTGAACGGCGAACCTGTTCCCGTGAAGACGATAATCAATGTTGGGTTCACGCTGAATCATTAGCTGGGATAGAAGCGATTGCCAGCCTTAGCGACCTTGCCCCGCCGATGCCGGCGCAGCAGGCGGCGCATCAAAGTACCCAATGCGGAGCTCGTCTTTAGGAACAAAGTTGGTGAGGTGAACCTGGAATGTGTTGGCGTCGATTTTTGTAATGGGCGCGTTCTGCGGGGTGCAGAAGCTGACAATATTCTGGTCCTTCTCGAGCTCCGGCTTGCCGCGCTCGACGATCAGCGTGAAATCCTCGATGGGCTGCTTCCAGGTGTTGGCGCTGGTCAAGATGAAGTCGACCCAGTGGGGTTGTGCGAGTTCCCCGGAATCCGGTTGGCTCGCAACCATTTGCTTGATCAAGCCGCTCAGAAATGAAGGATCCGGGCAAAGCGATTGCAAACGCTGCATATCCTGGAGTTCGTATTGGACGGTGTCAGCATCGCCAGTGGGCTGCTTGTTTTCGGAGAAGTATTTCAAGGTGTCGATCGGCATCAGCTCCGATCCCTCGACCGGCGTGTACTGATGTTGGATGTGTACCGTGGAGTGGGCCGGGAAGGTTTGGGTCCAGTGGTACTTCAAATTGACGGTCCACAAACCCCAGCCGTCCTCGGCATCGAATAGGCCGAGTGTCGCCAGGCGCTGTTGCTCCGCTTGCGGCAATCGCGACACATCCGGAGTCTGCATCTGCCCGCTGGCCGGATCGGGTTGGCGAATGTGGCCGAAGCTCGCAATATCGATCTTGTCCGCGGTCAGGATTGCGGTGACGTCTTTGCCGTTGAGGGTAGCTTTGGCTTCGGTTTGGTAGGCGACGGTCTTGCCGCCGACAAGGAGCTTGAAGTCAGAGAACGATGCGTCCGTGATATCGGGACTCTCGGGGCCGTAGCTGTAGGGCGGCACGGGAAACGCGACCTCCGTGGTCACATCCTGGTCGGTGTCGTTGCGGAAATCGTAATCGACGACGATCTTGTCCGGACTGATTTGCAGGATCTCTTTGGCCATGACGATCCGCGTTTCGCGGCGCGCGACAAGACCGCCGGCGGCGATGGATGCCGCGGAATCGTCGGCCAGAGCTGGAACGGCGGCGAACAAGGCCATTCCGGCACAGAAGGTCAACGCGCAGAGGACAGTTTTCAGATGCATGGCCGAAAGTATCGCAGCACCGCCAAAGCTTGAGCAACGCAAGAAGTTGGGCTTTCGCGAGAATCCTGAGGGGCCGGGTCGTGTCGGGGCGGGTCCGATTTCCTAAGAACATTCCCTCAGGGGCTGAAGCCCGGGTTCATATTGCTGTTCTTTCGGCACGGCTGAAGCCGTGCCCTTTCAAACGAGGCAAATTGGGAAACTACCTTGGGCTGCAGGTAGTTGAATTTCCTTGGACTTCGCTGTATTCTGAGAATGCAACGCGTTTGTCCGCCGGTTTTTTCCGTGTGCGCACCGGCTGGCGGAGAGATGAGTGGGCCGAAAGCCCACTTTTTATTTGCGGCAAAAGTTGCCCGAAAACCCTTAAAAATCAAGGGAATGCGGGAGTTATGGCTGCCGGGAAGGCAGCAGGGACGATGGCGGTCAGGCTGGACGAAATCCGGAAGGCGGCGGAACGGGTAGCTGCCTCGCATGGGCTCGACGTGGTCGACATGGAGTTCGCCGGGCCGGCCAAGGATCGCACCCTTAGGGTGACGCTCGAGAAAAACGCCGAGGGGCGGGCGCAGTTGAAGGCTGCGGCCGAGGCGGGCGCCGAGGGTTTGCCGGAGAGGCTTTTGGAAGGCTCGCTTGCCGTGGAGCAGCTTTCCGGCGTCACGCACGAAGATTGCGCGGCATTCAGCCGCGATTTTGGAGTTCTGCTCGACGTGGAGGACCTGATTCCCGTCGAATCGTACACGCTGGAAGCCAGTTCCCCCGGACTCGATCGGAAGTTGACCCGGGCTGCGGACTTCGAGCGGTTTCAAGGATGCCTGGTGAAGGTGCAGACCTTTGAACCGGTCCGCAACAACCGGCACTGGCAGGGAAGGCTCGTGGCGGGTGAAGGAATTCCGTCCGAGACCAAGAAAATAACGCTCGATCTGGCGGCGATCAAGCAAAACAGCAAGAGCCGCAAGACGGGCCTGAACACGGTGGAGATCGCGCTCAGCAATGTTGAGAAGGCGAATCTGGTACCGGAAATCTGAAAAGACAGGGAACAGGGATTAGGGAACAGAAAACGCGGGACGGAATTGAGGGTTTGAAAATCACCTGATCCGTATGCCTGCAACCGCCCCTGGATCTGAATCGTGAAACTCGCGGCGTTGGGAGTGTTGAGCCCCGGCGACCGCTCTAAAGGAATCGAGAGTAAGCCGTATGGCCACCAGCGTTTTGTATCAAAGTATCGAGCTCCTGAGCCAAGAGAAGGGCATCGACCCCGCCATCGTTGTGGGGGCGGTCGAGGAAGCCATTGCCCTGGCCACGCGCAAGTTCTACAAGACCCAGGAAAACATGCGCGGGGAACTGAACAAGGAGACCGGCGAGATCCAGGCCTACATCTTCAAGACGGTGGTCGCCGACGAAGAGCAGATTGAGGATCCGGTGAACCAGATCACGCTGGAGGAAGCCAACGAAATGGCGCCCGGCGTGGAGGTGGGCAGCGAGATTCGCATCTATCGCGACACCAGCCCGCTGGGCCGCATTGCCGCGCAACTGGCCAAGCAGATCATCTTCCAGAAGGTGCGCGAGGCGGAGCGCGATACGGTTTTCCAGGAGTACGCGCACCGCGAAAAGGAAGTGCTGAACGCGACCGTGAAGCGGGTCGAGGGCCAGGACGTGATTTTCGACCTGGGCAAGGCCGAAGCGCGTTGCCCCAAGCGCGAGCAGTCGCGGCTGGAGCAATTCAGCGTGGGCGAGCGCCTGCGCGTGGTGCTGCTGAAGGTAGACCGCGCGGCCAAGGGTCCGCAGGTGATTGTGAGCCGGGCCGCACCGGAGCTGGTGTCGAATCTTTTCCAATCTGAAGTTCCGGAGATCTACGACAACACGGTGGTGATCCGGGCCATTGCGCGCGAGGCAGGCGAGCGCACGAAAATTGCGGTTCAGTCCCGCGACAAGGACGTGGATCCGGTGGGCGCCTGCGTGGGCATGAAGGGCATGCGCGTGCAGTCGATCATTCGCGAATTGCGCGGGGAAAAGATCGACATCATCGAGTACTCCGATGAGATCACGACCTTTGCCGAGAAGGCGTTGCAGCCGGCCAAGGTAAGCCGCGTTTCCATCACGGACCTGACCGAAAAGCAGTTGGAAGTGATTGTGGACGACACGCAATTGTCGCTGGCCATCGGCAAGAAGGGCCAGAACGTGCGTCTGGCGGCGAAGCTGCTGGGCTGGAAGATCGACATCAAGAGCGAAGAGGAGAAGCGGCAAGAGGTCGAGCAGCAGATGCAGGCGCTGGCCGGCGCTCCGACGACTCCGATTGAGCAGGTGACGGAACTGGGCGATGGCATCATCCAGAAGCTGGTGACCGCGGGCATCACGACCGTGGAGGCGCTGGCCGATATGACGCCGGAGCAACTCGAAGAGATTCCGGGCATCGGCGAGAAGACGCTGGAGAAGATTTCCGTGGCCGTGCGGCACTACTTCGGCCAGTTTGAAGAGGCAGAAGCAGCAGCGGCTGCGGCCGAAGCAGCGGCAGCCGAAGGCGCGGAGCAGGATGCAGGCGAAGCGGTTGCGGCGGAAGCCGGTGAAGCAGCGGCTGTGATCGAGGAATCCGAGAGCGTGGCTGAGGAAGCAGCGCCGGTTGCAGAGGCCGAAGTTTCCGCAGAGGAAACTCTGCAAGTTGAAGCCGCGGCAGAGGAAGAGACAAAGATCGACGAGGGGCAGGGCGAAGAGCAGAAGCAGAAGGCGAAAGAGGATGGCGCATAGGATGCGCGGCATCTTCCCAAGCCAGGCATACGTTAACGCAATGTTGAAGAGCGGCCAGTGCCATGAGGTAGCTATGAGCAACTGAGGGCGATTTGGCGGCACAGAATTGAAAAGAGGCGGATGAGCAAGGTTCGTATCAACGATCTCGCAAAAGAGCTGGAAGTAAAGTCTCGCGCGATTCTCGACATTCTTCCGGAGCTCGGTGTACCTGCGGGCAAAACGCACTCCAGTTCGCTTGAAGGTGACGAGGCAGAAAAGGTACGCGCGCGTCTAGGGCCGGATGCGCGGCAGGCCGCACATAGCGCCGGATCTGGCCGCCAGAGCGCGCCAAGCGTGGTTCCCAAGATCGATCTTTCGCACATCTCCAAGCCCGGCGATGTGATGAAGGCCATTCTGGCCAAGAAGCAGGAAGAGGAAGAAGAGGCGCGTCACCCGCGCGTGCCGGCCAAGCCGGCTGCCCCGACTGTACAGCCAGCCAAGCCCGTGGTGCACGCCGCGCCCGCCGCTCCCCCGGTTGCCGCAGCAGCACCGGCGCGCCCGGAACCGCGGAAAATTGTTCCGCAGCCGCGGCAAGCCGCGCCGATTATTGCAACCCCTACAGCTCCTCCGGCCATTGCCAGCCGCCCTCCGTCGGGCGCTGTCGTGGCCAAGCCACCGGCAGGCGTGGTTACCGCTGCGCGCCCGGTGGTGGTCGTTGCGCCACCTCCGGCGGGCACCGTGAAGCCGCCCACAGCTCCGGCTGCGCGCGAAGAGAAGCCTACACCTGCCAAGCCGCCTGCGACTCCTGAGGCGCCAGCACCGGCAGCCACACTGGAACGTGTAGCGGCCGCACCGGCCGCTCCTGAGGCCCCTGCGCCACAGGCGGAAGCTGTCGCATCCGTTCCCACCATTGCCGCACAGTCGACGGGCGCGCCAACAACCGCGCCGGGACAGCGCGGCCAAGGCCGAGTGGCCCCCGTTTTGCCTGCACGCCGCATGGTGATGCCGCAAACCGGACCGCGGCCCGTTTACAAATCGTCGTATGTTGCTCCCGTGCCTCCGGCTGCGGGGTCCGGCAGCGGAATTCAGCGCGGCAAGCCGATCTTTGATCGCAGGCCTACTAGCGGCCCGGCTGGACCGGGACAACGCGGCCCAAGCGGGCCAGGAGTTCCAGGTTCCTTTGCAGGAGGCCCGCGGCCCAAGCATCCCACGCGCACTTCCGCAGGCGGATTCACGCCGGGCGGACCGGCAGGCGCCGGCGCACGGCCTGGTTTTGGCGCGCGTCCTGGATTTGGCGCACGCCCCGGCTTTGGCGCGCGTCCCGGCCCTGGCGGCGCTGCAGCGCCGACGGAGACGCCGCGCCCGCAGCGCGCTGCTTCGCGCGGCCGTGGCCGTGGTCAGCAGCAGTATCCGAAGACCAAAGAAGGCCCGATGAAGGGCTTTGTGCCGCCGCCACGCTACAGCGGCATGCAGTACAGCAATGAGCCGGTGCCGATTACGCGCGAGATCACCGTCACCGAGGGCATCAGCGTGAAGGATCTGGCCGAGAAGCTGGACGTGCGCGCCAAGGACCTGATCGCCACCCTGATGATGGGCAACATCTTCGTCACGGTGAATCAGTCGCTCGACTCCGAAATGATCAAGGACATGTCCGCCAAGTTTGGCGCGGCCGCCACCGTGATCACCTACGAAGAGGAGCTGGCGAACGAGGCCATCGAAGAGGTGCTCGACACTGAAAAGACCGACATTGTCGAGGTACCGCGCGCGCCGGTTGTTACCGTCATGGGCCATGTGGATCACGGCAAGACTTCACTGCTGGACGCGATCCGCGAAACCGACGTGGCCGCGGGCGAAGCGGGCGGCATTACGCAACATATCGGCGCCTACAAGGTGAAGTTTGCGAAGGAAGGTTCGCCGGCACACGGCCGCGAGATCGTCTTCCTCGACACGCCGGGCCACGAAGCGTTTACGCGCATGAGAGCTCGCGGCGCCAAGGTGACCGACATCGTGGTGATCGTTGTGGCAGCAGACGACGGAGTAATGCCGCAGACGCTCGAGGCCATCGATCACGCCAAGGCTGCCGGGGTTCCGATCATCGTGGCTGTGAACAAGATCGACAAGCCGGAAGCCAACCCCGATCGCGTGAAGAAACAGCTCGCCGATCGCGGTCTGATTCCCGAAGAGTGGGCGGCGGGCAGCGAGGGCACGGTGTTTGTTGAGGTAAGCGCCAAGAAGCGCATGAACCTCGACTTGCTGCTGGAAATGATCTGCCTTGTTTCCGATATCCGCGCACCCAAGGCCACGCCAGGCCGCAAGGCTGTGGGCTCGGTCATCGAAGCCAAGCTTGATCGCGGGCGGGGCGCCGTGGCCACGGTTCTGGTGCAGGATGGAACGCTGCGCCTGAACGAGAGCTTCATTGTCGGCAACACTTTCGGCAAGGTTCGCGCCATGTTCGACGACCGCGGACGCGCTTTGACCGAAGCCGGTCCCTCGACGCCTGTCGAAGTGCTGGGCCTGGAAGCGATTCCCGACGCCGGCGACACGTTCCTTGCGGTCGCCGACCGCGATAAGGCGAAGGGCATCGCGCAATACCGCAAGATGAAGGAGCGCGAGGCGCAGTTAGCCAAGAGCTCGCGCATGTCGCTGGAAGGACTGTCGGAGCAGATCAAGCAGTCGGGCGTGAAGGACCTGCCGTTGATCATCAAGGGCGACGTGACGGGATCGGTGGAAGTGCTGGCCGACTCGCTCATCCGCATGTCGACGGAGAAGGTGCGCGTGAAGGTGCTGCACTCGGGCGTGGGCTCCATTACCGAGAGCGACGTGCTGCTGGCGACGGCTTCGAACACCATCATCATCGGCTTCAACGTGCGTCCGGAACGCAAGGCCGCCGAGCTTGCAAACCAGGAGAACGTGGAAATCCGGCTGCACTCGATCATCTACGAGTTGCAGGACGAGATTCGCCTGGCCATGATGGGCTTGCTGGAACCGACCTTCAAGGAGAACTACGCGGGCCGCGCCGAGGTGCTGAACATCTTCAAGATTCCGAAGGTGGGCACCATCGCGGGCTGCCGGGTGCAGGACGGCGTCATCCGCCGCGATGCCGAAGTGCGCGTAATGCGCGACGGCACGCAGATCTTCAAGGGCAAGATCGCCTCGCTCAAGCGCTTCAAGGACGATGCGCGCGAGGTGACCAGCGGCATGGAGTGCGGCATCGGCATTGCCAACTGCAACGATCTGAAGGAAGGCGATCTGATCGAGGCCTTCAGCACGGAGCGGCTGGCCGCCGACCTGGGGGCGCTGACATCAGCCAAAGCGTAGGTCTGGTCCGAAACCAACAAGAAAGCTCGCTTCTCGTTCGAGAGGCGGGCTTTTTCTTTCTGGTGCGAGTGACGGCCGCCTTGCAAGCCTCTTGAATTGACGGCATTTTCGCAGAATTCGCGCTCCACACGCGCTGACCGGGGATACAATCATCGACAATTACGGCGGCTGCGCCGACCCCACGGAGACAACCATGCCGACCAACACGCCCCCCAAACCCTCTCGTCCTGCGCAGACAACACACACGGCGCGCGCATCGGCCACAACTTACACGCTGGTTACCGAACCCGACCAGGGTTTGACGGCGATTTATAACCTGATTGCATCGGCGAAGAAGTCGATCGACATGACCATGTACGAGTTGACCGACGTGACGGTGATGGACGCCTTCGCCAAGGCCGCGAAGGCGGGCCTGACGGTGCGCGTGATTCTGGACCAGAGCGGCGACGAAAAGAAAGTGAACACACCGGCTTACAACTATCTGGAGGAAAACAAGTGCGGCGTGCACTGGGCGAATCCGGCTTACGCGGTGACGCACCAGAAGACCATCACTGTAGATGCGGCGACATCGGCCATCATGACGCTGAACCTGACGCCGACCGACTATAAGACCACGCGCGACTTTGCGGTGATTACCAATAACGCCGCCGACGTGGCCGCCATTGAGACCACCTTCAACGCGGATTTTACAAACGCCAAAATTACGCCGCCCACGGGCGAGAACCTGGTGTGGAGTCCGACCAATGCGAGCAGCGCACTGCTGGGGCTGATCAACGGGGCTACGAAATCGCTGCTCATCTCGCAGGAGGAGTTCGGCGACGAGACGCTCGTGGCTGCGGTTGTGGCCGCATTGAAGCGCGGCGCTACGGTCACGCTGGTGCAGGAAAACATGAACAACCAGTACAACGCCACGCTGACGACGATGAAAACCGCAGGGGCAAAGATCGCCACCTACTCGTCGAATACGGGCCGCTACATCCATGCCAAAACGGTGCTGGCCGATTACGGTGCGGCCAATGCGAAGTTGTTTGTGGGCTCGGAGAATTTCACCACCCCGTCGCTGGCCGACAACCGGGAGCTGGGGCTGATTTTTTCCGACACGAATTGCATGGCGGGCGTGAGCACGGCCATTACCGCCGATTTCAACGGCGGGACTGCATTCTGAGCGGCTGCGCCTTGCCCTTGCGCACGACGGCCACGTACACTGATGCCTCATCCTCACGCAGGCATCATGCTGGATTTCGTCCGCTCCTATCTCGACGAATTGTTGACGGGGCTCTTTCTGCTTCTGGTTGCGGTCTTCACCGTCGCTCACCCGCCACTGTTCGCTACGCACGGCGGCCTGTTGCTGGCGCGCATTGTGCTCTGGTCAGCCGCGATTCTGGTCACGGTGCTTCTGGCGGCTTCGCGCTTCAGCTTGCGGGCTCGCGACGCTCTGCATTTTGTCTTTGACTTCGGGCCGATTGTCGTTGCGGTGCTGGGTTATGTGAGCCTGCGGCTGCTGAGTGCGCACGCAATCACGGCGTGGCTGGGCATTCCCTCTTTCGACCGCGAGATGATGGCTGCCGACGTGACGATCTTCGGCAAGACTCCCTATCTCTGGTTCGTGCAGTGGGGGCTCGACGGCGGATTGTTTGCGCAGGTCATGTCCGGCTTCTATGCCCTGTACCCGTTCACGCCTTTGCTGGCCGTGGGCTGGTTTCTGTGGACGGGCGACAGGAAGCAGTTCCGCCTGGTGCGGCGCACACTAATTATTTCGCTTTATACAGGCTATTGCTGCTACTTGTTGATTCCCGTCTCCGGGCCATTGACGCTGGCCGCTACGACGTCGTCGAATTTTCTCGAGTCGACGAGCACCTATTCGTTCCTGGAGTCGAACTTCCGCTACGCTTATGACTGCTTTCCAAGCCTGCACGCGGCCAACTCGTGGCTCATCGTGTGGCTGAGCCGGGGCAAAGCGCCGGGGTGGCTGATGGCGGCGGCCGTGATCGCAGCTTGCGGCATTACCCTCTCCACCGTGGCATTGCAGGTGCACTACGGGATCGACGTTCTTGCGGGGTTCGCGTGGATCTTCCTGATGGCGGTGGCGGCCAAGGCTTCGTTGCCGGGTAAGCAGTTGGCGTAGGTACCGCTAGCGCTAGAGTTCAGGCCGCGTGCGGGCGCTGCCAGACGGCGGCATCGAAGCTGTGGGCCGGCTGGTAGCCTTCGTCTTTGTAAAGTTGGATGGCCTCGGCGTTGGCCTCAGTGACGGTGAGGGAGATTTCAGTAGCGCCCAGGCGCATAAAGTTGAAGGCCGCCTGCGCGAGCATTAAACGGGCCAGTCCGCGACGCCGAAACGCTGGATGCACGCAGACCTGGGTGAGGTGCCCGCTCTGCTCGCTGACGCGCGAGCCCAGCACCAGCGCCGCCAACTCGCGGCTACCGCGGTCTACCACCACATACGATGCCTGCGAGGCAAAGGTGCCGCAACCCGCGTAGCGCACGATGTTGTTGAGGAAACGCATGGAGCCGTGCACGGTGCGGTACTGATCGTTGATGAGGCTGTCGGGATGGTCGCGATAGGCTTCGCAGATGAGCCGCGCGGCCGGGGCCAGATCGGCTTCGCGCCAGGGACGCAGCTCCAGGTTTCCGGGCAGATCCGTATGCGGCTGGCTCCAATGCCCAGCGAGGGACTGCACCAGAAAAAGACGGCGGAAGACTTCAAACCCGGCCGCGCGAAAGGCCGGAGCAAACTGACCGGAGGGATGGAGAAGCAATTGCGACTCGATGCGGTCAACGTGCGGCGAGTTGAGAAGCAGCTCGAAAAGGTGCCGCAGCAGAGTATCTTCGCGGGCGCGGGCGGGACTGGACACGCCGTTGGCACCGTCGGCGGATGCGGGCAGGGCGAATACGTCGCCGATCACGGCTTTGGTTTCTTCATAGACGCAGAATACGTAGCCGGTCACCTTGCCGGATTCAATGGCGGCGTAGCCGGGCAGCATACGGTTGTCCAGATACTGCATCAGCAACCGGGCAGAGGCGCGATAGTCCCAGTGCAGACGCTGGGCCCAGATCTCGCTCTCCGCATCGAGCAGGGGGCGCAGCACGGGCGCTGCGAAGTGCCGAAGGTCGAGAATTTCCAGGGTCGCGTCCGATGAATGCATCTTTCTCCGATGTGGTGCTCGAGGGCTGCCGTTCGCGCGCCTGACGCGAAATGCCCTTGCGGCCACTTTGCCACGAGTTCGGGTCGAGCCGCAAGTTAAGAGGCCTTTTCAGCGAGCTCCAACCAGATAAACTTCGAGGCCCTGTTCCGGCCAACTGAAAAGTTGCTGATACTGACGGCCCTCCAGAAGCTCCTCTAAGGCCATCTGGGTATCGAGGTCGACGCCATGACGGCCTTGAACACGGGCGACCAGCAGATGCTGTTCGTCGGGCACGCCGTTTTCGTCGTAATTCACCATTTCGTGATCGCGGTAAAACCCGAGGCCGAATTCAACGTCGCGGCGTACGTGGAACACGGCCACGGTCTCTCCGGGAGGCGCAACTTCAGCCAATCGCTGGGCGAGCGGCCGCGCGGAGTAGTAGCGGTCGAGCATATGAATGACGCGCTTGGTGGCGGGAATCTCCGGGATCCCGAAGACCGGTCCCACGCCGTAGATGAACAGCACCAGGACCACGAGAATCCAGCAGGTGGCGGGCCGCAGCCAGGCCACGCCAAAGCCTTTGGTCACGACCAGAATCAACAGGCCTGCTCCGATGGCCGCCAGCGTAGCGGCGACTAACGCGTGCACGGGAGGCATGGCCAGGTTGTGCGCCACGAACCACGGCATGAGCAGGACAGCAATGGTGGTGGTGCCGCAGACCGCGGCGTGGCCGAGAAGGAGCCAACGGTTCAGACCGGATTGGCGGCGGCGGAACAGGTAGTCGCCCGTGAGGATGGTGATGGGCGGGATGGCGGGAAGAACGTAGCCGGGGAGTTTGGATTGGGAGAAGGAGAAGAAGAGGACAGGGATAAACGCCCACAGCACCAGAAATTCGGGGAAAGCGTCGCCGGGGCGGGTGGGCGGGCATTTGCCGACGCGGGAGCGGCGCAACCTCCACTCAGCCACCGAGGTGAGGATGCCATCGATGAGCGCACGTGCCGCGATCACGGTCCAGGGCATGAGCGCGAGCAGCATGACCACGAGGTAGTACCAGAACGGCTGGCTGTGCTGATAACGATCGGTGGCGAAGCGCTCCAGATTGTGCTCGAGGAAAAACTCGCGGAAGAAGATTGGATTCTGATGCTGCACGGCAATGAACCAGGGCAGCACCATGGCGAAATAGAGAACGATGCCCGGCCACCACAAGGAGCGGAGGAGGATGCCCCACTCCTTGCGCAGAAAGGCAAACGCGAAAATGATGAGCGCCGCGAGAAGCGGCGCGACAGGGCCCTTGGCCAGCGTGGCGAGGCCGGTGAAAAAGTAAATGTCGTAGAGCCAGAACTTGGAGCCGGTTTCGTACCAGGCGTACCAGCCCAGCAGACCGATGGCCAGCGGCGCGGCCATCTGCATATCGGTAGAAGCGCCGCGCGCAAAGCCCATGATGCCGGCGCAGGCCACCGTAATCAGCGCCGCATCCAGATGCCCGCCAGGCCGGAATCGTCGCATATGCAGGTAGATGAGCGCCACCATAATAAAGGCAAATGTGGTGGAGGGAAGGCGGGCGCTCCAGTCGTGCACTCCGAAGTCCTGAAAGAGGAACATGGCGCGCCAATAATAGAGTGCCGGCTTCTCCAGCCAGGGACGGCCATAGAGATAAGGCGTGACGCAGGCATCCAGGCGCCCGACAAGCGTGTGCGCCGAGTCGAAATGCACCAGCATCTCATGCGCGATCTGGGCGTAGCGCGGCTCGTCTGCGCCTACCAGACCCATTCCGTCGCCGCCCAGAATGGGGGTCAGTCCGTAAAAAAGGAAAAAGATGGTGAAGGCAAGAAAGATCGCCGCTTCAATGAGGATGGGCCAGCGCGGCATGCTCCAGCGCCGTCCTGCGGATCGATCAGGAGCCAACGGTTCCACGGGATTTCCCATCTCTACCAATTTTCGATGACCATTTCTTGAGAAGCGCCCAACGGCACGCTTCTTTCAGACGTGGTTTACCTATTGACGCAGGACGGATGGGGGTAGGGCCTGCAAAGCAAAGCGCCGCAATCGGAGCGGACGCGACGCAGTATTTCGACAGGGACAAGGCTAACAGACTTCCCTGGGCCTCAAGTTGGCCTCAGGGCCCGGCTTCCTATTCTCATGGCAGTACGTAGCTCAGCCAGAATCTGCTTGAGCGCGCGCGGCAACGGTCCATCGAGCGTGCAACCGGAGGCGTTTTGGTGGCCACCACCGCCCAGGCGGACGGCAATTTCCGCCACATTCACTGTGCCCTTGCTGCGCAGGCTCACGCGGATGTGGCCGTCGGGCACTTCGCGCAGGAAGGCTACAGCGTCGACCCCGACCATGCTCAAACCAACGTTGACGATGCCTTCGGTGTCTGCCTCGGTGGCGCGAGTGCGCTGCATATCCTGGTTCGTGACCCAAAGCCAGGCGACCCGGCCCTCGTGCTTGAGCGTGCGCAGCGCCGTGCCCAGGAGCAGCAGCTTGGAGGTGGGCGCAGAATAATAAACCTCCTCGGCGATTGTAATGGGGTTGGCGCCGGCATGGACCAGGTCGCGCGCCAGAGCGAAGGTGGACTCACGCACGTTGCCGTAACAGAAACCTCCTGTGTCTGTGAGGATGGTGGTGTAAAGGCATTGCGCCATCTGCGCTGTGATGGCGACGCCGGCTGCCTGCGCCAAGCGATACACCATCTCGCCCACACTCGCCGCACTGCGATCAATCCAATTGATTTGCGCAAAGTCCTGGCCAGTGATGTGGTGATCGATATTGACCAGGAAGAAGGCTTCGAGCCCGCGGAGCCGGGTGCGTTCCGGGCTGTTGCACTCCAGCAAAATCGCTGCATCGTAGGGGCCACTGATGCGACGCACGGTGCGGATGGCATCGACGCCCGGCAATTGCCGGTATTGGGGTGGAACGCGATCGGCCGTGACCAGGTCGGCGCGTTTGCCCATCTGCTCGATCACCATACCCAGCGCCAGCATGGAGCCCACGGCATCGCCATCGGGACGCTCATGCGAACAGACCAGGAAGCGCTGGCCGCGATGCAATACATCGAGGATCGCGGCGAGGGGATCGGGAGCGGGAACACTGGGAACTGGCGCAGAATCTGCCGGAGGCGCGTCGATCGGCGCATGGAGTCCGGATTTTTGCCGAAGAGCACTCATGGTGCTAATGCAATGATGCCTTCTGCTCCGGCGATGATTTCCCGTCCGCGGGGCTGGGTCGAGCATCGCCTTGTTGAGATGCGGCAGACGCGGCTGCAGCAGCCTCGCGGGCCGGTTTTGTTTTGCGCGACCGACTCATGAGCTCGTCAATGCGCGCCTGGAAACGACCCGAGCGGTCAGCAAGGAAGATCAGTTCAGGCACGTGGCGCTTGCCCATGCGCTCCTTGAGCTCATGGCGAATGTAGCCTTTGGCGGCTTCGAGTCCAGCGACGGTGTCGGCCTCGGCCTTGGCAATGTCCTTCACGGCGCTGTCGATGGCCACGTAGACGCGCGCCGACTTTCCGCCGGGATTGAGTGCGACTTCGCTGACGTAGCATAAATCGATGCGGGGATCGGAGAGCTCGCCCTCGATTAGGACGCCGATCTCCTCGCGCAGCGTTTCTGCCACACGGTCCTGATGATGCTTTCGCGCTCTATGCTCCGGCATGACTTCCTCCACCCCGTCCGGAAAGACCGGGTCCTTTGCGGCCCGGTTCCTGCACAGGTAAACCATTAAGAATAGCAGAGGAGAAAGTTGCGCGCAGGGACTCTAACTGGACGGTAGCGCGCTAAATGATTTCCACGAAAGGGAAATTGGCCGGGTTTTTCGCTTTCCGCAGGGCGGTACCAAGTGAGAGCATTTTGGGCATGGCTGAAAAACCCACCACGGAAGGGGTTCCGTGGTTCGAAAGCAACTTATTCTGGGGACCCTTGGGTCTTGCTAGTGGCATTATCCTTACTGTGGTTGCCGCTATGAAGCATGACCTGCGGTGGCTCTTGTGGTTTGCGTGGCCATGTTTTGGGGTAGCAATCTGGTGGCTGGCTAAGCGCACTCGTGAAGTGTTCCTTGTTTCTATTTTTGGCATAACTCTTACTGGTGGAGGACTGCTTTGGCTTAGCCATTGGCTTCGACCTGAGCAAGTTTCGACTGTGGGCCCTACTCCGAATTCTGCGGCACCGGCCCCAGAACAAGTACGCGTGCCTCAGCCACTAACGCAGTCTCCAAAGTCCGCGCCGCCAAGAAAGAAACCTATTGATCAGCCTCTAACGCCAGCGTCAAAACCGTCCACTGACTCCCCCGCATCCCAGCAGCCCGAGCAGCCGGCCATTAGCGCGCCCTATGGGATAGCAATTGGGGGTGGAACCGTGAATAATCCAACCGTAAATAACTTTGCCCCGCCAGAGCGCCACCTCGATCCGTCAACGCTCAGCGACTCGAAGAGCTGTATCGCGCAAAATCCAGGCACGGTTGAGATCGCGTCGATAGCGAACTCCCCTGAAGCATATGAATATGCAAGCGAATGGCTTGGGTATTTCAAGGACGCGGGGTGGAGAATTCAGGACAATTTGATTCACACGTTTTTGATCGGCGGTGGAGTTTGGACCGGCACCCAGATCCATATAAGAGGCACTTATGGGGCAACCGGGAGGGAGCCAAAATATGACCCCACTGCTCCCGGCGGGGCGTTTGTAAGCTGCCTAATGGGCAAGAAAATGCCTGATGCTACAACCGTCTTGCTGGAAGAAACAATTGCTACGGATCACGTGATTTTCGAGGTAGGTCCGGGGCCGGCCGGATCTCTCCCTTGACAGATTCGCGCTTGTGAATCACCTGGAATCGAAGCGGATTGCAGGCTAAGCCGAAAAATCTACAGCGACTATTTCATGCAAACCGATCGATGGCGTTTCGAGGTGAATGGTGTCGCCGTCCGTGCGATAAGGAACGTCGCGACCGGCGACGAGAAGATGAACCCGGCGAACACGGCGATCGGTCCGAATTCGTAACGCAATTTTCTGTCCCGGGATGGGAACGATTTCGCGTACCGGACCCTTCCACATCATTGGATTGGTGAGATTGACGAGATGCAGCGTCATGGAAGCGTTCTGCTCCCACACGGCCACGTCGAGTAAGCCCGGGCCTTCCACTTTGACGGACGGGGCCTGGTTGGTTGCCCACTCGACCGCATTACGCAAAAGCATTCCATGATCCACGGCGAGCACCTGCCAGAATGTGCGGTCCAGATCGCCAGGGAAATAAACGACGCGGCCTTTGCCCACGCGCTGCACATAAGCTCCGGGAGAATGCGCGCCGCCGGGACGTGTAAAGACCGACTCCATGGGCAAGTCAGGATAGGACGGCACGATGCGCAGCGGCGTGAATTGCTTGGCATCGGCGGGAGTCACTTCCACCTGGTTCACGGCGTTGATGATGCGCCCGGCGTCTTCAAAGCCGCGCAGCAACGGATGCCCGGCGCCGGCCGCGGGATCTTTTTCCAGGCTCAGGTAGGAATTGAGCATGTTTTCCTGAGTCTTGCCCGCATATGAGGCACCGAAGAGTGTGGCCAGACCGAAATAGTTGCGCGGCACGCCCCACTCGTCGAAGAGCGAGGTCTGGTAGGTAGCGACAAGTCCACCGCCGCGCTCCACGAAGGCGCGCAGGCTCGCACATTGCGCATCGGACAAGGCAGCAATGTTGGGCAGGATGAGCGTGCGGAAGGGCGCCAAATGCTCCTCATCAAGGCAGCGGTCGTGCACCATTTCAAAGGGAATGCGCGCCTCAACCAGCGCTTGATAGAAACCTAGTCCCGGCTCCTCGATTTTTTCGCGGGCCTGGTCTCCGCCATAGAACAAGGCGCTTTGCTGCGAGTAGACCAGGCCCACCTGCGCCAGCGGGCGAAGGTTCCGGAGATATTTCTCGTTGGCATAGTGCCACGCAAAAATGTCTTTGACAACCGGTAGCCAGCGGCGGTCCATGGGCTTGGCGTTGAACTTGATGAACCACGGGCGCAGCCCTTGCGCGATGCCATCGGCAACCCAAAGGCGGATTTCGTCGCCATTCTGCACGGAGTCTTTCCAGCGGTGCTCGTCGTCGATGCCGACGTTGAACATGCCGGCGATGGCTTTGCTGCCCATGGTGGCGCGGTATTCCTTGCCATTCTTGCCGTTGGCCCATGGAGCCATGATGCCGCGGCGGCTTTGACGATCGGCAACCATGGTGGGCGAAAGCTCGGCGATGGTTTTCATATCGAGATCGCTCAACGCGCCCCCGCCGGCGTTGGCAATGTAGCTGGCACCGGGGTTGATGGCGTGGATCTTCTCATTCCACAAACGCCAAAGATCGAAGAGGCGCTGCTGCCGCCAGAGGATGTATTGCTTGCGCGCCGGATCCTGAGGATTGAGAGTGCGCGGTAGATCAAGCCCCGTGGCATCGCGGAAGTTTTGCCGGCAATGCTCGCAGTAGCACATGCCGCTGCCCGCCCAGCGGTTGGTGAAGATGCCGTCGGGCTTGTAGAGGCGCATGATTTCTTCATGGACCGAGGTCATGAAGTCGAAGTTGTAAGGGCCGAGGGCGCAGGTCTCCCAATAGCGGGGATCGGAGGGATGGCGCACAGGTTTGCCGCTCGCATCCACGCGGATCCAGTCAGGATGCGCGTCATAGACCTTCTGCCAGCACGCGTGCGCGTCGGTGCGGGCGATGACGTTCATGTCCATCTTGCGGCATGCGGCCAGCAAGTCGCCGAAGGCATCGCGATCGCCCAGCCATGCGCTGCGCTGTTGCAACGGGAGCTCCGTGGGATAGAACGCGACCACCCCGCCTGCGCTCAGGCAAGCCGCGTCGGCATGAACGTCTCGGAAATAATCAATCCAGAATTGCGGATCGTAGTTGCCGGGATCGTCTTCGACAAACGCGAGCTGCGCCCAGCGCATGGGGCGGTCGTACCAGCTGCTTGCCTGGCTGCTTGCCTGACTCGGCGCCGGTGCTGCAATGGCTTCGCCTTCCGCGCACACTCTGCTGCCTGCGCTCACAGGCAATAGACATGCGGTTGCGGCTAGTGCCGATCCTTTAACGAATTCGCGACGGCTGCTCATGGTGCAGTCTCCCGTGACCCAGCCATTGGACCATGCTGGGGTAGCTTCGGGAAACTGGTGCATCGTTACGCGCCGAACTGCCGCAGATGATGGTCAAGATGCTTGTACATCAGGATCGCCCATTCGTCAGGAGTGAGTGAACCAAAGAACGCATGCGGATGCGCCGTGCAGCCGGCTGGTCCCGCGGCGGCAAAACGGTCGATTAGCGCGCTCAGGCGCTTGCGTTCGGCTTCGAAATCCCTGAGATCTTTGATTACGAGCTCATTCGAGGTGGGGGAATTCCGGCGCATCGGTTCGCCCTCGCGAAGAGCCATCGGCTTGATGACCGGCCCGAGGATGCGCCCGATCAGCGCGCGCGGCGGACGAATCTCTCCTGCCGCCATCTCCAATCCCAGAGAACAATGCGCCAGCATTTGCGCGGGACTCATTGTGCCCCACTGTCGCGGCTGATCGGCCTCGAGCCGGGATAAACGCTGCTGGACTTCATCGACACTTCCGCTCTCAAACAGACTCTCCATGCAGAAGAACTCCTTCCTGGAGCCAGCAATTGCTCTATGACTTCGTTTCGATTTCAAGCGTTTAGCGAATCGGCGTCTTCAACTTTGCGCGGCGCGCTCGAGTTCCGCGATGTCGAGCTTCTTCATCTTCATCATGGCCTGCATCGCCTTTGAAGTCTTTAGGAGATCGCCAATGTTCGAGGGCGTGATCTGCCAGCTGATTCCGAACTTGTCCCTGAGCCAGCCGCACGCGACTTCCGTGCCGCCTTCAGTGAGCCGCGACCAGTAATAGTCAATCTGCTCCTGCGTATCGCAGCGCACTACGAACGAAATCGCGTCAGTGAACTGGTGATGTGGGCCGCCGTTAAGGGCCGTGAAGCGGAGTCCATCCAATTCAAAAGAGACAGTGAGAACGCCACCCTTGGGACCGGGAGCGTCGCCGGTATTGCGCAGCTCGCCGATGCGGCGCGAGTTGGGGAAAACGCTGAGATAAAACGTGACAGCTTCTTCAGCATTGCTGTCGAACCAGAGAAAAGGCGTGATGCGCGAGGATTCGGCAAGAGCGCTCATATTGACCTCCGGATGAGTTGAAATTGAGCCGCGAGCGTGGGAGAGCAGCGGACAAATTATTCCTACCATTTGTAGGTTGCAATATGCAAGTGATTTGGGTAGGATGCATTCGTGGCACGGACCTCCAAAACGAAATCCCGTTCCGGCTGCCCGGTGAGCGTGTCGCTCGACCTGCTTGGCGACCGCTGGTCGCTGCTGATAGTGCGCGACATGATGGTGCGCGGATACCGCACCTTCCGCGAGTTTCAGCATGCCGGTGAAGGCATTGCCACGAATATCCTGAGCGACCGGCTGCAAAAACTGGAGGAAAGCGGCATTCTCGAGCGCGAGCCGGTGGCCGATGACGGGCGCAGCACGTATTACCGCCTGACGGAAAAAGGCATCGCGCTGGCTCCGGTTCTTCTCGAGTTGTTAATTTGGGGCGCGCATCATGAGAAGACGGATGCGCCTTGCGGAGCGATTGAGGCCATGGAACAAAATCGCGCGGCCGTAATTGCCGAGGCCTTCCGCCGCTGGGAGCAGCGCGATCCCACGCCCCTGATACCACCTTTTGATTCAACCAAAAGCAAGAAAAAATCCCCGAAAGGAAAATCGAAAACATGAAGGTGACTACCTATCTGAACTTTCCCGGAACGTGTTCTGAGGCATTCGATTATTACGTCAAGCACCTGGGCGCGAAGATACTTGTGAAAGGAACATTCGGGCAGATGGCCGGCCCCGATGGCCCGCAAAATCTGCCTCCAGGCCTGAAACCGGAGCACATCCTCCACGCCCGCATCCAAATCGGCGACACACTCGTGATGGCGAGCGATGGGCCTCCGGAACGCGTAGAGCCCATGCGCAGCGCGTATCTTGCGCTCTCGGTCGACAGCAACGAAGAAGCGGAGCGCATCTACGCGGCTCTGACTGAGGGTGGCGAGGTCTTTATGAAGATGGAAGAGACCTTTTTTGCGCACCGTTTCGGCCAGTTCCGCGACAAGTTTGGCATCAACTGGATGGTGATTCACGAGAAGCCGATGCCGCGAAGCTGAGATTCGATCCCGGACCGCATTGAAAAGAAGGCCACAGACTGTTACCCTCATCTGTCCCGATGAAGCGCTGGGACGGCAGGTAGAGCCATGGCCTTCAAATTTCAAGGTTTCGATTTTCTGCATCTCGACGCGAGCCTGACGGAAGAGGAATTGCTCGTCCGCCGCACCACCCGCGAGTTTGTGGACGCAAACGTAATTCCCATCATCGAGGAGTGCTTTCGCGAGGGGCGCTTCCCGCGCGAACTCGTGGCGCCGATGGGCGCGCTGGGCTTTTACGGCGCCAGTCTTGAGGGCTACGGCTGCGCGGGCATGTCGAATGTGGAGTACGGCCTGGTGATGCAGGAGTTGGAGAGGGGCGACTCAGGCCTGCGCAGCTTTGTGAGCGTGCAATCGGCGCTGGTGATGTATCCCATCTTCGCGTTTGGTTCCGAAGAGCAGAAGAATACCTGGCTGCCGGCGCTGGCCAGCGGCGAAAAGCTGGGCTGTTTTGGGCTGACCGAGCCGGGGTTCGGATCGAACCCCGCGGGCATGACCACGCGCGCCCGGAAATCCGGCGATGAATACATTTTGAACGGCGAAAAAATGTGGATCACGTCGGGATCGATCGCCGATGTGGCCGTGATCTGGGCAAGGCTCGAGGATGAAGGCGGCAAGGCGGGCGACGGCGCGGAGAGTATTCGCGGATTTCTTGTCGAGACCGATCGGCCGGGGTTTTCGGCGCAAGACATTCACGGAAAATGGTCGCTGCGCGCCTCGGTGACAAGCGGACTGACGCTCCAGGATGTGCATGTACCTGCGGCGAACCTGCTGCCGGGCGCGACGAGTTTGAAAAGCGCGCTCAAGTGCTTGAACCAGGCGCGCTACGGCATCAGCTGGGGCGCGATCGGCGCGGCTATGGATTGCTACTCGACGGCGCTAAACTACGCCAAGACCAGAAGACAATTCCATAACCAACCGATTGCCAGCCATCAACTGGTGCAGGAAAAGCTGGTGTGGATGGCGAGCGAAATTGCGAAGGCGCAATTGCTCTCGCTGCAGGTGGGGCGGCTGAAGGATGCGGGCACGGCGGGTCACCAGCACATTTCCATGGCGAAGCGGAACAACGTGTGGATGGCTCTTGAGTGCGCTCGGCTCTCGCGCGACATTCTGGGCGCGAACGGCGTGACGGAGGACTTCCCTGTGATGCGCCACAGCATGAACCTCGAGTCCGTAAAGACCTACGAGGGCACGCACGATATTCATACGCTGATTCTGGGGCAGAGCCTGACGGGGATTGGGGCGTACTGACGCCGAGTGAACTGTCAAAAATTGCATCGACAAGGCTGCTCAGATGCCGCATAGTTTTAGTCATGCTGAACCCATGCGATTCTCTCCGTTTCCGCCGCGATAAGTTGTGGTTAAGCTGTGCGTGCGCGTGGCTCGCCACGGGTTTTGCGATTTTTGCCGCCGCGCAACAGCCGGCCACCGCGCCGATCGTGCTGCATGCGGCGCGGCTGCTTGAAGTCGATACCGGCAATTTGCTCCAGCCCGGCGAGATTCTGGTTGAAGGCGAGCGCATCAAGGCCGTGGGAACGGCGGTGGAGCATCCGCAGGGCGCGACGGTGATCGATCTCGGCGATACTACGCTGCTGCCCGGCATGATCGACGCGCACGTGCACCTGTTTCTGCATCCCGGCGCGGAGGACTTGCAGACGGTCGAGGAATCCGTGCCGTGGCGCACGATTCTTGCCGAGCAGGCGGCAAAGGCCGACCTGATGGGTGGATTTACCGCCGAGCGCGACATGGGTACGGAAGGCGCGGGCTCGGCTGACACGGCGATTCGCGACGCCATCAACATGGGATTGATTCCGGGCCCAAGGTTGCGCGTCAGTGGGAATGCGATTGATATTGTGGGCGGGCACGAGGACGCCAATCACTTCAATCCCGCGCAGCACGTGCTTTCAAATGCGGATTACGCGAACACGGCCGACGAGATTGTGGCCGTGATGCGCGAGCAGCACAAGGAAGGCTCGGACTTCGCGAAGATTTACGAGACTGGGCCGGACCGGATGATTGGTGGTGTACTGCATACGCCCTACCAGTACACCGAAGCGCAACTGGCTGCGGCAGTGGAGGAGGCGAACCGGCTGGGTGGGTTTGTGGGCGTGCATGCGATGGGCGAACCGGGAACGCTGTATGCAGCACAGGCCGGCGTGGCCTCGATCGACCACGCGACGCAACTCAGCGACGAGACCATGCGCCTGATGAAGGAAAAAGGCATCTTCGCCGTGCCCACCTTCACCATCTTCGAGTTTTTTGCGACGCACCGCGAGTCGCAGGACCAGGCGGCGACTGAGTCGGCGATGCTCGACTACAAGATTGCGGAGTTCAAGAAGCAGATCGCGGCGGGAGTGCCGTTCGCGGTGGGCTCTGACGTGGGGCCGTTTCCGCACGGCACGCAGGCGCGCGAACTCACATTGATGGTGCGCTACGGGATGAAGCCGCTCGCGGTGCTGCAGGCCGACATGATCAACGGCGCAAAATTGCTGCGCTGGGATGGGCAGATTGGCGAGTTGAGGGCTGGATACTATGCCGACATTATCGCCGTACCCGGCAACCCGCTCGACGACATCAGCGTGGTGGAGCACGTACGATTCGTGATGAAGAACGGCGTGGTCGTGCGGCAGTAAGCCGGGCGACCGCGTGTACACTCTTTCTAATCCTGCCTGAGAAATTCGGGATTTTGATTGCCCCTTTACCCTTGAAAAATCATGCTCCTGAGGAGTTCACCCTATGCGCTTCCCTGCTCTGCTTCTTGCCGCCTCATTCTTGACCGGGTTTGCCGCATCCGCTGCTGCAGCGCCCGATGCGCGGCTTCAAAATTCGTACAAGTTCAACGAGGGCGGATGGACGTATGTGCATTTAGAGGGCAAGCCGGAACAGGTGGGCTTTCAGCATGGCTACCTGCTGGCGAGGGAGATTGAAGACAACGTACTGGTGTATCAGGTGGAAGCGCCGCAACACACCAAGCGCGAATGGAGCTTCTTTCGCGACGCGGCAAAGAACGTGTTGTGGCCGCATCTCGACGCCGAGTACCAGAAGGAGCTGACCGGCATTGCGGAGGGGTTGAAGGCGCACGGATCGAGTCTTGATTTGTGGGATGTCGTCGCGCTAAATGGCTACCTCGAGCTTTCTGACTACTATGTGCCGTGGCTGGATGCGAAGGAAGGCAAAACAGCCAGGAACGAGCCGATGGCGCCGGGCAAATGCAGCGCGTTTATTGCCACGGGATCGGCGACCAAGGGCGGGAAGATCGTGATCGCGCACAGCAACTGGAGCTCCTATGCAGAGGGCGAACGCTGGACCGTGGTCTTTGACATTGTGCCCGCCAGCGGTCAACACATCTTAATGGACGGGATGCCGGGCGTGATCACGAGCGGGGACGATTTTGGCGTGAACGCGAGCGGCCTGATGATTACCGAAACCACACTGCCGATGATCAAGGGATTCGACGCGAACGGGATTGCCGAGTTCGACCGCTCGCGCAAAGCAATGCAGTATGCAACGTCGATCGACGAATATGCCGCGATCATGCGCAAGGGCAACAACGGCGGCTACGCGAATTCGTGGCTGATCGGGGACCGCAAGACGGGCGAGATCGCGTACCTGGAGCTGGGGCTGAAGAACACTCCACTGACCAGAAAGAAGGACGGCTACTTTGTGTCTTCGAACTTCGCCGCCGACCCGGCGCTGATTCGCGACGATACGCTGGGCTTCGATCCCAACGATGCGGAGAGCACCATGAACGCACGCCATATTCGCGCCGAGCAATTCGTGAAGGAGCACTACGGCGAGCTGGATACGGCGCTGGCCCAGGCGTACCTCTCAGACCACTACGACACGTATGAGCACAAGATCGATGCGGGGAAGCGCAGCCTGTGCGGTCATATGGAGACTTCGTCTGTAGGCGAGAAGGTGTGGGGCGATCCGGCTTTCGATCCGGCGGGCGCGGTAACGGGCAAGGTGATGGACTCGGATCTGGCGGCGAAGATGAGCTTCATCGGCCGCGCGGGCCACCCCTGCGGCGAGAATTTTATCGCTGCGCCGTTTTTCAAAGCGCATCCGGAGTTCGCGTGGCAGAAGCCGATTCTGCACGACATGATTGCCGGACCGTGGACGAAGTTTACGGTCGATGAGAAGCCGCCGGCGACAGTGGCAGGAAACTAAAACCCACCTCAGAGGCTGACATCGAGGTGGAAATTCTGCCTCACGTACTCGACCCACTGCTCGTCGGAGATGGCGCCCCATTCCACCCACTGCTCGTCGCTCATTGACGCGCGCCACGCCAGGAGCCCTTCGGCATCGGGACCGACAGGATGCCGCAGCTTCCATGTGCCACTATCGACAATCTCGCCGATCTTTTCGCCCACCACGTAGGGAGAAACCGGATTCTCAAGAGAAGCCCGAAAGAGCTCGGTGAGGCGGCGGTTATGCGGATACTTCGAGTCAGCCGGCGGCGGTTGCAACTTGCTGAAGATCGGTGTTGCGATGACACCTGGTTCGACGATGGCGACGCGAACGCCGAAGGCTTTCATCTCCTGGGCCAGGCACTCGCTCAGCGCTTCAAGCGCGAACTTTGATGACGAGTAGGCGGCCTGGGGCGCAGTGGAAACCCTGCCTGAAACCGATGTGACGTTGACGATGCAGCCGGAGCGTCTCTCTCGCATGCCCGGCACTACGGCTTGAATGCAGCGCAAGGCGCCAAAGAAGTTAGTTTCCATGGTGGCGCGAAATGCGGCGATAGGGGTCTCCTCAACAGCACCGCCCGCGCCGATGCCCGCGTTATTCACCAACACATCAATCCGGCCTGCTTCAGAGAGGACGTTGGCGAATGTAGTCTGGACCGACTCGTCAGAATCGACATCGAGCGCCGCGATGTTCAGCGGCAAATGTTCGCGCTCCGCCATCGCGTGCAGCTCTTCGCCGCCCGTCTTCGGATTGCGCATGGTTGCATAAACGGTGTGGCCCCCGCGCGCCAAAGTGACCGCGGTCGCCAAACCGATACCGGTGCTGGACCCTGTAACAACAGCGACTGCCATACTTTCTCCTTCGGCAAGATCAATGTTTGTCTACGATGGATGGGGAATGGATCGGATCAGACTGCCGTATTTCTATCGTCTGTGCGCAAGAGCTGTCAACGAGCTACTCGGAACCGAATTCTCAAAACCGGAACTCCGGCGGTATACACTCTCTTGCATGATGCGGATGAATTCGTTTTTCCTCATGTTGGCTGCGGTTGGAGTGTTGGCGTCGCCTGCGGCACGCGCGCAACAGCAGGCGCAGCAGCCCAAACCCGAAGAGACTGAAGTGTGGCAGCCTGTCCCGGCCGTGGTCACGCCGGGCGAGACCCTGGGCGCGCCGCCGTCTGACGCAATCATGCTGTTCGATGGAAAGAATGAAGACGAGTGGATTTCGGCGCAGGACCACACGCCCGCCAAGTGGATTGTGGCCGATGGCCTTCTCACGGTGGCCAAGAGTACGGGCAACATCGAGACCAGGCGGCACTTCCACAACTACCAGTTGCATGTAGAGTGGAGGATTCCCGCGGACATTACCGGAACCGGTCAGGGTCGCGGGAATAGCGGTGTTTTTCTTGCTTCCACGGGGCCAGGCGATGCCGGCTACGAACTGCAGGTGCTGGACGGCTACAACAACTCGACCTATGTGAACGGCATGGTGGGGAGCATCTACAAGCAATCGATACCGCTGGTGAACGCGGCTCGCAAGCCGGGCGAGTGGCAGAGCTACGACGTGGTGTGGACGGCGCCCGTGTTCAATGCCGACGGATCGCTCAAGACGCCCGCATATGTCACGGCGTTCTACAACGGCGTGCTGGTGCAGAACCATTTTGAGCTGAAGGGCCAGACGCTTTACATTGGAAAGCCGTTCTACAAGGCCTTTGACGGAGCAGCCATCAAGCTGCAGGCGCACGGCGACAAGAGCGAGCCCATGAGCTTCCGCAACATCTGGGTGCGCGAGCTGCCGTAAGCGCCCTAGACACTCACCACAAAGCTGTCTTCGCTGCGCGTGACTGCGTGATAGAGGGTGTCGCGCTCCACGGGGACGCGGCCCGCCTCAGTGATGAGACGGCAAAGTTGCGCGCGGGTCATGCCCTGCGGCGTGGTGGCGCCGGCGTCGTGATAAATCTTCTCCTCGATCACTGTGCCGTCGAGATCGTCGGCGCCGAAGCGCAGCGCAATTTGCGCGATCTTGGGCGTCATCATCTGCCAGTAGGCCTTGATGTGCGGGAAGTTGTCGAGCATGAGGCGGCTGACAGCGATCTGGCGGAGGTCGGTGAGCCCCGTGGTGACGGGCAGGTGGTCGAGCGCCGTGTTCTCGGGATGGAAAGCGAGAGGAATGAAGGTCTGAAAGCCGCCGGTCTCGTCTTGCAAGGCGCGGAGCTTGAGCAGATGATCGACGCGGTCGGCGTCATTTTCGATGTGGCCGTACAACATCGTGGCATTCGATTTGAAGCCCAACTGGTGCGCGATGCGCGCGGTGTCGAGCCACTCCTGGCCGTCAATTTTGTGATCGCAGATGATGGAGCGGACGCGCGCGGCGAAGATTTCCGCGCCGCCGCCGGGCATGGAGTCCACGCCCGCAGCGCGCAGCTTGAGGAGGGTTTCTTGAATGCTGAGCTTGGCGCGGCGAGCCAGAAACGCGATCTCCACCATGGTGAAGGCCTTGATGTGTACTTTGGGGAATCGCTCTTTGAGGCCGCGGATGAGATCGAGGAAAAACTCGAGAGGGAGATCGGGGTGCAGGCCGCCGACGATATGGAATTCAGTGACGGCCTCAGAATAGCCGGAGGCGGCGGTTTCCCATGCCTCATCGAGGGCCATGGTGTAGCCGGCGGGGTCGCCCTTCTTGCGGCCGAAGGCGCAGAGCTTGCAGGCCGCGACGCACACGTTGGTGGGGTTGATGTGGCGATTGACATTGAAGTAGGTCACGTCGCCATGCATCCGTTCGCGCACATGGTTGGCCAGCCAACCGACGGCAAGCACGTCACTTGAGCCGTAGAGGACCAGGCCGTCGTCCGCACTGAGCCGCTGCC
This sequence comes from uncultured Acidobacteriota bacterium, assembly GCA_963713675.1. GTDB lineage: Bacteria > Acidobacteriota > Terriglobia > Terriglobales > Acidobacteriaceae > Telmatobacter. The sequence continues at coordinate 9,745 of CAVQMV010000025.1, read as the reverse complement.
CAGCCATCACCTTGGCGGCAATAGGCTCCAGGCGAGGGTCGTACGTTTGGAATGCACGGGTTGGGCCAGAGCCCACGGTCTCAACGCTCATACCAATGATGATACCGAAATCGGGGTTCCTTCGCTCACCTACCCTGGCGGACCCTTCGGTGTGGCTTGGATCACACGGATTGGCCCGGTTTGCGGCGTACACTGCCCTTCATCGCTGAAAAAGAGGCAGATACAGGATGCCCAATATTGACGAGCAAATTTTGACCCAGAGCTATGCGCGGGGGCCAGCAAGGCCGCTGCTGGAATTGACGATAGGCGACTTGCTGCTGCGGACGGCGGATCGCTATCCGGACCGGCCGGCTGTGGTTTCGCGCCACCAGGAGCGGCGGCTGACCTGGGCGGAACTGAGCGCCGAGGCTGATCGCGTGGCGCGGGGATTGTGGTCGCTGGGCATCCGCCGCGGAGACCGTGTGGGATTGTGGTCTACCAACTGCGCCGAGTGGATCATCCTGCACATGGGCTGCGCGCGGGCAGGAGCGGCGCTGGTGAATGTGAATCCGGCGTACCGCTCGCACGAACTGCAATTCACGCTGACGCGCTCGCGAATGAAGGCGCTGTTTCTGTGGCACAGGGACAAACGCGCCGATTACGAGGAGATTCTGGGCCGCGCGCGCCATGGGCTCGACCTGGCGCTCGAACATACCATCTATTTCGATTCGCCGGAGTGGCCTGCACTGCTGGACGCCGAGGGCCTGCTACCAGATCACGTGGCCGTGGACGACGTGGCGAATATTCAGTACACGAGCGGGACTACCGGTCTGCCGAAAGGCGTGATGCTGACGCATCACAACGTGGTGAATAACGGACAGTTTCTGGCGCAGGGATTTCATTACACCGAACAGGACAAGATTGTAGTTCCGGTGCCGCTGTTTCACTGCTATGGATGCGTGATTGGGACGATGAGCGCGGTGAATTCCGGCGCGGCCATCATTTTGCCCAACTGGACCTTCGACGCGCGGGCCACGCTGAAAGCGGTGCACGAGGAGCGCGCGACGAGCGTCTACGGGGTTCCGGCGATGTATGTGGCGGAGTTCGGGCTCGACGATTTCGCAAGCTATGACACCACCAGCCTGCGCACGGGCATGATGAGCGGAGCGCCCTGCCCGGTGGAGCTGATGAAGCGCGTGCTTGAAGAGATGCACATCCGCGAGCTGGTGATTGCCTACGGGCAGACGGAGACTTCGCCAGTGGTGACAATGAGCGACGCGGGCGATTCGCTGGAAGTGCGCGTGAACACGGTGGGCCGTGCGATGCCGCAGACCGAGATCAAAATTGCCGCGCTCGACTCGCAAGAGGCGCTGTCCTGCGGCCAGCAGGGCGAGGTATGCGTACGCGGGTATGCGCTGATGAAGGGCTACGACGGCGATGCGGAGGGCACGGCGCAGGTGATCCAGGCTGATGGATGGCTGCGCACGGGAGACTTAGGCGTGATGCGCGAGGATGGCTGCATTCACATCACCGGACGCTCGCGCGACGTGATTATCCGCGGCGGCGAAAACATTTATCCGCGCGAAGTGGAGGAGTTCCTCTACGCGCATCCCAAGGTAGGCGAGGTGCAGGCGTTCGGGATTCCCAACGAACGGCTGGGCGAGATTGTGGTGGCGTGGATTCGCCTGCGGCCCGCCCTGAAACCGGACATTGACACGACGGAAGAGGAGATCAAGGCCTTCTGCCAGGGGCAGATCGCGTACTACAAAATTCCCGAGCACGTGCGCTTCGTGACGGAGTTTCCGGCAACGCTCTCGGGCAAGATTCAGAAGTACAAGATGCGCGAGTTCGAGATTGAAGCGCGTGGGTTGCAGGCGATAGCGAAGACGGCGACGGCTTAGTTCGCCAGTGCCGGTGCAGGGACCGAAGCTTTCTGCGCCTGGGCATCGCGGACTGCGGCTGCATCGCGAGTGATAGCGATGACCGTCATATCGTCCATTTGCCCGAACTGCTTTGCCACTTCTACGATCGACTCAACCGAATCCATGGAGATGGCGCGGCTGCGCTCGAAGCCGAAGAGCTCGCCTTTGGGATTCTGTGCCTCGACGATGCCATCGGAGTAAAACGTGAGGCGGCTGCCGCGCGGCATCTGGAAGCGCATGGTCTCATAGTGCGTGCCGAATTTTGCGCCGAGCGGCAGAGCTCCAGAGACAGGCACTTCCTGGCCGTCAAGATAGGGCGGCAAATGCCCGGCGTTGGAGAGGACGACTGCGCCGTCGGGGAAGATGCGTGCCGCGAGCGCCGTGGAGAAGCTGCCGGCGACGCGACCCACGAGCCGCTGATTGAGATTGGCCAGCAACTCCGCAGGCTCCGAGGTGTACTCGGCAACGCCGCGAATGGCGCCCACGAGCACGGAGACCAGCATGGCCGCGGGCAATCCCTTGCCAGCCACATCGCCGATCACCAGGAACAGCGAGCCTTCCGGCGCGGGCAGGATCTGGAAGAAGTCGCCACCCACCTGCTGCGCGGGAACGTAGGCGCTCTCTATGGAGAATCCGGGTACGCGCTCGAGTTGCTCCGGCAGAATAATCTGCTGCACTTCGCGCGCCGCCGCCATCTCGCTCTCGATAAACGCCTGCTGGCGGCTCATGCGCGTAGAGCGCAATACGATGATGATGGCCAGCGAGAGCACGAAGAGACAGTTGCTCAGATCGTTCAGGTCCAAAGTGAACGGACCCACAGTCGGAAAGAAGATAGCCGTCTGCACGCGCTGCACGGTCCGCGCCATTGCCGGAACCTGAGTGCAAACGTAGAAGACGATATTGAAATAAATCGTCAGGGCGCTGAACACCGCTGGGACCAGGAGGATACCGGCTTCGCGATTGCCGCGGCGCAGATGCACGATGAGCAACACCGGAATGACGCCTGCAAGCAGCGCGCTTTGGGGGACGAAGGTGACGAGGTTGAAGAACGCCGATCCCGTCCCGGTCGCCGTTGCAACTGTGCCGATGAACATGCACGCGATCACAACGCCGAGGACGATGCGAATCCAGGTTCCGAAGTGAATGCGCAACAGGGCAAAATACGTGCGCGTCAGGAAAACGAGTCCCGCGACCTGGAAAAGCAGGGTCAAGTACAGCCATTCGGTCGGGCCATTGTGGAAATAGCGGTAGAACGCAAGCAGCAGGCGGATTGAGCCGGTAAGAAACAGCAGAAATATCCATAGATATTCCCGCTGGTGGGATTGAGCGACGAAGAGGGACAGGGCCACGATCCCCAGCCCGAGCCCGGTGATGGTGCCAAACCATCCGAGAGAATTCAGGCCGATGATCGTAAGCCATGTGGAGTCACTGAGCGCGTCTTCCTGCCCCATGGTCAGGTTGTAGCTGTAGAGGCCCGGGAACCCGGCGGCCCAGTCCGATGGAGAAATATGTACGCGAAGGGCAATGACAAGCGAACCGGTGGCGATGTCTGCGTCGGGAATGCGCTTGATGAGATAGGCATCAAAAGTGGAGGGCTTAAACGGCGAAACGGTGCCCGTGGTCATGAATTTCTGGCCGTTGATATAGATCTCGAAGGCGCTGTCAAGATAGAACTCCCCCAGCGCCAGGCCGGTCTCGTTGGGCGCAACCTTCACGTGCAGCCGATACCAGACAATTTCAGGCCGCTTCTGAAAGGTGCGCAGGAGTGTCTCGTTCGGGTCCACGACCGTCCACTTGGAATCGTCAAAATTGGGCTGAGCGTAAGCGGCGTCGTCACCTGCCTTGAGCAGCCAGGTCATGCCGAGGTTAGTGGGACGGCGCAGCGTGGTGGCGTCGAAAGTCCCGGCTTGGGGAGTCTGCGCACAGAGCGGCGCGGGCGGGACGAGCAGTAGGCCAAGGAACGCGAAGAGGCAAATCCCGGCCAAACGCCGGGGAAGGCGCAAGCTGGTGGGAAAGAGCATAGGGTGGACGCGGCCTCCAGCCGTTAAGAATCCACCCTATCACTGCGCTCTTTCGTTCCGCGACGAAAATTATTACTGTGGCGACCGCCCGAATTACTGGGCCGGAGGCGCTGCCGGAGCATGCAGGAGCCCCGCGCTTGGCCGTGAACTCCACTGGAGGAGGTGGTGTGCCACCGTTACCACCGCCGCCGTTGCCGCCACCAGCCATGCCGCCGCCAGCGAAGGTGCGCGTGAACTTGATGGTGTCGCCGTCGGCCTTGCCGGCGTAGCTGATGGTGAACGAATTGCCGTTCATGGTGCGAACGACGTCGAAGGTGATGGTATCCGCAGTCACCTTGCCATTGGTGATGGGCATGTCGCCCATCCGGCCCGACACCGTGCCTGTGACGGTCATGGCAGTGGCGTCGACCGTAAAGTTGAATGTCGTGGTCTGCGTGTTGCCGTTCCGTCCCGGAACGTCGGCTGACCATTTGCCGTTAAAGTCGGCGGCCAGCGCGGAGACGGAGCTGAGCGCGAAAACAAGTGTTGCGAGCGCGAGTTTTTTCATCATGCGAGCTTCTCCAGATCTGTTGGATCGCGGCGCGGGATTGAAGACCCTGCGCCTGTTAGAGAAGGACGTTGGCAAGGCAGTGGAAGTCTCAGGGGACCGAGGCGAGCGAGCTCGCGAGTCAGCGCTCGGCTATCAGCTAGATGACAAGACCTCTTGCCGAAAAACGAATGCGGCTGCGGTTCACTGGTTCACAGATTCACGCTTTCTGCGAGGCTGCGCGGTTTTGTGTTGCAAGTGGCTTATTTTAAATCGGTTGCGAGCTTCGCAGTTTCACAGTCGATCTTTCGAAGATGTTTTTCTTCTGTGCAAATTGCATCGAGCGAACTTCTCCTGCGACGTGGACCCGGGAGTGGATGGGGGTGGGGGGGGGGGGGGGTACAGGCCGGCGACGTCTCTGGAACCGCTGCGGAGATCAATTGCGATCTGCATGGAACCATTGTGCGCCGGATGATGGAAATACTCTGCAAAACGGCAGTAGGCGGAAGTGGCTGATTTTGATGGGCTAACGAGATTGATGACGGCGGCGGGGGTTGACGAGGACAGGGAGCAAGGGAGCGAGGGAGCAAGGAACGGTGAACGGCGCGTGGCCGGTAGATGCCGACGCTCGTGGTTCCCGGGTCCCAGAATCGGGACCGCGGGGCACCCCTTGTCGTGGTGAGTTTGCATTCTTAGAAAACCCGTCGTACCTCCTGTCGCGATGCGCTTGCGGGAGGCGGGTTGAGGTTCGTGCTATCCCACCCTAAACGCACAAAACGCGTTTAGGATGGGGCACCCAGTGTCGTGGTGAGATCGGTTTCTCCAGGTTCAGGGTGCACGCCTATTCTTGACGAGTACTTGTCTTCCATCTTCGTGGAAATGAGAAAACATATGCGGCATTTTCGCTCGTGGATACTTGCTGCCTTCTGTTTCACTGCTGCCGGTTGCTGTCTTTCGCAGACTGCGGCAACAGACAACTTGAGCGTTCATGAAAACCTGGGCATCAGGGACTTCAGGGTTCACGATCCGTGGATCCTCGCCGACCGGGCGACGGAGACCTACTATCTCTACACGGCTTCAGGCGCGCGCGGGAGCGGCCAGCACCGCAGCGGCGTGGTGACTTACAAAAGCAAGGATTTGAAGACGTGGTCCGGGCCGTATGTTGTGTTTGAAGTTCCGGATGGTTCGTGGGCGGATCCGAGTGCCGGCGTGTGGGCGCCGGAGGTGCATTTTTACAAGGGCAAATACTACCTGTTCGCAACGCTGAACAACTACAAGCAGCCCATCCCCGCGAAGCCTCAAGCTGCGGACGCGAGAAACCAGGCGCACATCGATGTCACGTACGGCGGCGCGGGCCAGCACCTGCGGGGAACGCAGATTTTTGTGAGCGACTCGCCGTCGGGGCCTTTCCTGCCTATCAGCGACAAGCCGATTCCCCCGATGGACACCATGAGCCTGGACGGAACGTTCTATATCGAAGACGGAACGCCTTATATGGTTTACGCGCATGAGTGGATCCAACTGGTTGACGGCAACATGGAGGCGATCCAAATGACGCCGGACCTGACGAGTTCAGTGGGGCAGCCGTTCTTTCTCTTCAAGGCTTCCGATGCTCCATGGCTCGACGAGCGGCACGACGCGGTGAACACGCCGCAGGTGTACGTAACAGACGGTCCCGAACTTTACCGGACGCGCAAGGGCAAGCTGCTGATGTTGTGGTCGAGCTACGACAAAGGAAGTTACGTGGAGGCGCTGGCGCACTCCACCAGCGGCAAGCTCGCGGGGCCGTGGCGGCAGGATGGAATCCTGGTGGGCGATGACAGCGGCCACGGCATGCTGTTTCACGCATTTGATGGACGGCTGATGCTGGTGCTGCATCATCCCTTCGACGGGCGTTTGTCGAAGGCACACCTTTATGAGATCGAAGATACCGGGGATACGATTCGGGTGAAGAAGGAAGTGGAGTACTAGGGTGGTCGCCGCCTCTATTTAACGAGGCAGGTAGATGCCGGCGCTTGTGATTGCCGGGTCCCGGAGGCTAACCCCGTGACGCCGCATGTTGTGATGCGTTTCCAGAGCAGGGGCTGGGCGACGCGGCTAGAAAAGGCTCTTTGGGCGGGCTTGCCGCCGCAGAGATCGACTGCGTGGTTGAGGGCGGTAGCCACGCGCGCAGCCATGGATTGATCGGTAAAGACGGGAAGCTCATTGAACATTGGGTCAGAGGTAAGGGGCGTGGGCGCAGCGTTAGGAGAAGCTATCTGTGCGGAAAGTATCCAGCTGACTTGCGATCCCACGGTTACCGTCATCTTCGGATCGGACTCGCCGCCCATCCTACGGAAGGCGAAATCATGAAGATCGAGTGAGAGAGGCTGGACGCTGCCTGCGACCCATTGGCTCAGATCGAAGTCCGCAGGCGAATCATTCACCTGGCTCGTAGTGCCTGAAGAGTCTTTGTTTCTTACAGAATCGTGCTGCACGAGGGTAAGGTGACAATACACGCCGGGCCCGGACTGTAGGACACATAATGGGATTCGCTCTGTGTCGGGTCAAACCCAGCGATGCTCGAAAAGCTCATTTGTGCGTTTTGCGAGATAGCGTTATTGATCCATGCGATTGTGTCAGCCCAGTTTGGAGAAGCCGCAGGCTGTTGAGCGCGATTCGACGTGCCGCCAACGAGGGCGATCAGGCCAAGGCTCATTAATAGAACGGGAAACATTTTCTTCATCATCTCTCTCCCTTTTGGTTCTTGCATGCGGTTGGCACGAATCTCATCCGTCTGAATTCGGACATGCATGATCCGCACAAGGCGCCGCCTTTCTTGCGAGACGCTTTGTGCGGATAAGGCAAGACCTGGCGCGGCGGGTCGAAGCCACCATGAAGGATCTACTGCTGCATGCACCAATATTCGGGTGTGCCCCACACGGGCGTGACGAAAGTAGTCGGATTCGATGTTGGCGTCGCCGGCGCAAAGCAGGCAAACCATTGGACCGACGCCTGAGGATCGCTGTCGGACTGCTGGCCATTGGCGCCCAGTTCCATTAACTCCCTGTTGCCATCCGAGTAACGCAACTCGACCTGGACCGCGGCGTTGCAGTTGTTGTGAATCACGACTGAGTTGCCGCTGGTGGTCTGACTCATACATGAGCCAGCTATTGGGACGGTTTTTGCGTGCGCTGCGGCGGAGCAAAATGCGAAGAGCAATGCTCCGAGGGCTATCGTGACGTGTTTCATGAGTTTCCTCCTGGATGGTTGAACTTCAAAAGGGTTGATTGGACTGCGCGGGCGGAGTGTAGCTGCCTGCGCAGAGAGTTACTGCGTGCTGCAGGGCGGCGATGATGCGGGGGATCATCTGGTTCGGGGAGGGTGGGATGGTAGCGCCGGGAATGACCTGAGGCGTTCTCATAACTTCTATAAATTGAGAGTTCACATCCTGGACGTTTCCCGTCTCGCCGTAATAAATATTGTCTTTCTTCATGCCGTGGGCATTCATCGGAGGGGAATTGACCACATGAACAGCGGCCACCTGGCCGGTATAGATCATAAGTCCGGGAGTTCCCCCATTGACATTGAGCTGGACGCTGCTCACCGCGCCCAGGCGAATGGAGGAGGTATCCACCACGTAATCGCCGGTGCCCTCCAAATTGCTCGTTGTTATTGAAAAGTTAAGTGTGCAGCTGTTATCGATGCTGATATTGGAAAACGCGTCCGCTCCCTCGTTGTCGTCTTTCCCGCCGTAGACCTGCAAAGTTTGCGAAAGCCAATCGCTGGTGACCTGGAGGGTTGGACTGCCGTCTGTGGTGGGCGCGTTGAGGCGGTCGCCCCCGGCTTGCGAGAGAGCGGCGATGGGGAATGCAGCGATACAGAGTGCAGCGATTTCGATAGAGAGCTGGCGGGATTTCATATCTACGATTCCCCTGGTTGGTGAATGGGCCAGTTTGTGCGAGAGTCAGGCCGTTCAGGTGAGGGCCTTGATTGCGGCTCTTTGACGAGTTACTGGCCGATCTGGCAAATGCCGGTGTAATTGATGCTGCACGTGTAGTTACCGTCCAGAGGGCCGCTGCACATGTCATAAATCTTTCTGGGCGAGGTCAGGGTGCCTGGACAGGCATTTTGCAGGTTGGTTTGAGCGTTCGAGTCGGCGGTCGAGTGGGCCGTCGGCTGGTCGGTTTCAGTGTCGCTCCCCGCGCCGGTGACCATGACATATCTGGGAGTGGCAAAGGCGGCTGTGACAAACACCAAGGCGCATGCGAGCGCGAGCGCAATGTTCTTCATGTTGTGAGACCTCCGGGTTTGTTGAGTTGCCATTGAGTTATGGAGCTGCCGGGGAAGGGGCTCGACAGACCGTCTCTGGTTCGTGAGGGGAGAATACTCACTACCTTTGGTGCGCACATCTCCCAAATGGGATATGCCGATGAAAATCATCCGACCCGCGCGGCAGGCGGAAGGGTCATGAGAAGTTTCACAAGGTCGCTCTGGCGGCTGACGCCGGTTTTGCTCATGATGGTCTTGAGTTGCTGGCGCACGGTTCCTATTGAGACTTTGCGCAGACAGGCAATCTCATCGAGGGTGTATCCGGTGAGCAGGCCGTTCGCAATCTCGGTCTGAGCTGGAGTGAGGCCGTAGAGCGCACGGAGAACGCCGTCGGGATAGTCGACCGGCTGCTCTGGATCGGTGACAAGCAGAACGAGATCGGCCTTGGAGTGTTGACGATTCCCCGGAGGCAGCGGAGAGGCGAGCAGTTGAAGCGGCAGACGGCCGGATGAGCGCTCGAGCGAGAGCGCGTGAGCGGGCTTGCCGTGCCAATTTGGGGATTCGGGCAGCGCTGCGTCGTGGAGCAGCTTGCGCAGCGGCTCTCTGCAGCTGGTATGCGTTGCGATGAGCGCGCCATCGCGCAAAGTGAGTGCGTCGCTTCGTTCGAGGAGGCTCGCGGGCCGCGGCATTGTGGTGCAGCAGGCGTCCCGTCCTGGTGACCAGAAATGTGGGAGTGGCGCTGGCGTCGGCCATGGCCTCGGCTCCAGCAAGGTGATGCTGCGCGACGCCAAGGACCTGACGGATTTCGAGCGCCTTCTGCACATGCGGCAAAAGCAGATTCAGAAGACGGTTGCAGTCCTCATGCATCGCTCCTTGATCGAGTGTCCGAGCGATAGTGACGACTTCCAGACGGCGAACATTGACGGTTAGCACCACGTGGGTGGTGTAGCGCAAGCCTATTGGCGCAAGAAGGTCTCGATAGAGATCGGTCAGGAGGAGCCCTTCGTTGGGTAGGAGTTCATCCCCCTGAAAAACGCCACACAGGG
>CAVQMV010000024.1:0-150771 GCA_963713675.1 uncultured Acidobacteriota bacterium | reverse complement strand
ATCGGCGCGCGCAAGGGATCGACGGGTGCATACTGGTCGCTGTATGCCTGGTCGTCGAAGCGCACACTGCCAGCCTGCGCTGAAACAGAGAGCGCCTGGCGGCTGTTGGCGCAAAGCAGGGCGCTCGCCTGAGACTGTGTATGCTGGCTGAGAAGCGCAAGAAATTGCTCCCACCTCTCCTGCTGGAGCGTGGCCGAGTAGAGAACTTCCAGGAGTTCGGAAAAAGCCTCAATTGAAATCATGAAGGCGGGGAACTGGATAGAGCCTATGCGAGGGCAGGATCGATATGCAACACATTTAACTGCAATTTTCTTATCCGGATGCGGGGACGGCGGCGCTACTTGACGAGGCCGGCGCGGGGGATGCGTTCTACCTGTTTGTTGTAGCGGCCGAGGAGGGCGTTCCAGCGGACGATGGCGATGTCCTGCAACATGCGGGTGCCGTCTTTGAGGTAGCTGATGCGGGTGCGCTCGTCGTGGGCCCAACTGACGGGGACTTCGTCGATGCGGTAGCCGCGCTTGCGGGCGATGAAGAGAATTTCGGGATCGAAGCCCCAGCGCTCGATGGTCTGCAACTGGAAGATGGTTTGCGCGGCGGCGCGGGTGAAGGCCTTGAAGCCGCATTGCGTGTCGGCGTAGGGCAGGCCCATGATGAAGCGGGTGACGCCGTTGAAGCAGCGGCCGAAAAATTGCCGGTAAAGCGGCTGGCGGATGGTTTGGCGGGTGCGCTCGAGCCAGCGGGAGCCGATGGCGATGTCTGCGCCGGCGGCGATGGCGGCGAAGAGACCGTCGGCCTCCTCGATGGGCGCGGAGAGATCGGCGTCGGTGAACATGACCACTTCTCCGAAGGAGTGGAGAATGCCGTTGCGCACACTGTAGCCCTTGCCGTGATTGCCGGGATTCTGGAGGAGGCGGACTTCGGGGTGGTTTTGGGCGAAGGCGCGGACGATGGCGGCGGTCTGGTCGCGGGAGCCGTCGTCGACGACGACGACCTCGGCGCTCCAGTTGCGCTGATGGACGCAGGCGACGACTTGCTGGAGCGCGTTGCCGATGCGCGCAGCCTCGTTATAGGCGGGAATCACGATGCTGTAGGTCGGATAGGGCATGGCGACACGGCCTGTTGCAGGGCGCTGCCCACGGTTCGCGGCCGGAGCGGTGGTGCAAAGGGTGGTCTCACGGACATGATAGCGCACGCCTCGGGTGGGGATGGGGGCGGCGGGGCTGGCCGGGATTGTGGCTCCAAAGTGCTGATGCGCAAAGGATAAATTCTTTGAGGGGGCTTGCTTTTTCCGGCGCGGCCCTGCAAAATCCGTTTATGCTGGGTGCGGAGGTTAGTGGGAGATGACAAAAGCGGACCTTGTGGAGAAGGTGACAGCCCTGGGCGATTTGACCCGGCGCGACGGCGAAGTGATCGTAGAAACCATCTTCGGCTCCGTGATCGGCGCGCTGCAAAGCGGGGACAAGATCGAGATTCGCGGTTTCGGCTCGTTTCGCATCCGCCAACGCAATCCCCGCATTGGCCGCAACCCCAAGACCGGCGCGCGCGTGGAAGTGCCTGCGAAGAAAGTTCCCTACTTTAAGCCGTCGAAGGAATTGCGCGATCTGGTGAATCCCGGCGAGGCGGCGGCGAAGGCTTAGGGCTGGAGCTCTCGACAATTTTGTAATGGTCTTCGGATGAGCGCGGGTCGGGAGACCCGCGCTACAGCCGGCCGGAAGGCCGGCGCTACACAGAGCATGCAGCTGGTCGGGGTGATCGGGGCTGCACAAATCACGGATCGAAATTCAATTATTTTTGGGGCCGGCGGGGGCGGGTTTTCGCGGCTTTGCGGGGCTTCGCGGCTTCGCGGGTTTTCGCGGCTTTGCGGATGCCGATTACGGCCATCATGCGGCCGGTGTGGCCGTGGGAGGCGCGATGCGAAAAGAAAAATTCTCCCTGGCATTGCGTGCAGCCGCCGACCACCTGAATGGAGCTTGGGGAAAGGCCGCAGGCGAGGAGCTGACGGCGGTTGGCTTCGACTAGATCCACGTGCAGGCTGGGGCCGATGGACGAGTGGCCGGGGGCGCGTTGCGTTAGGAACAGCATGGGGTAGCGGGTTTTGACGGGGTCGGAGGAATAGACCTCGTGGAAGAGCTGGCGCGCGTAGGAAAACTGCGATTCGAATTCTGAGAGCACTTCTTCGCCCACGGCGTAGCAGCAGGCGGAGGCTCCGGGACCGATGGCGGCGATGAGATCGGCGGGCCGGGAGCCGTAAAGCAGACGCATGCGGCCGACGCCGGTTTCGACGATGCGCTTGACGGTACCGCGCCAGCCGGCGTGGAAGGCGGCGACGATGCGCTGGCGGCGATCGGCGACGAGAACGGGGATGCAATCGGCGGTTTGGACCCCGAGCAGGAGGCCGGGCGCGGCGGTGATTTGGCCGTCGGCGCGGCGAGGGGCGGGGCGGGTGGCGTCGGCGGAGATGGCGTCGACGACGAGGTTGGAGTGGAACTGCTTGAGGGCGAGGAGCGGAGTTGCGGCGTCTCCGGAGACGGCTTCGGCCAGGAGACGGCGGTTGGCGAGAACGGTTTCGCGGTTGTCGGCTGGGGTGAAGCCTAGATTCAGCTCGCCCACCTCGGCGGGCGGGCCGGGTTCGTTTTCGGCGCAATAGGCACGGGTCAAACCGCCTCGACGGGTGCTGAATCCGGCGGAAAGCCAGGGCAGATCCCAGCCGGGGATGGGCAGCCATTCGACGCCGTTGGGGGCGCGGCGGGGGACGGGGAGGGGCGGGGCTAGTTCTTCGGGTGCGGCGCGGTCAAATTTAGACTGGCTGGCGGGACGCGGTAGGCGGAGGCTGCGGGGTTGCGGGCGGCGCGGGTTGGTTGTGAGGCCGGCTTGCTGATAAAGCGCGTCTACGGGTTTGGTATCCGGGGCGGAGGTTTGAGGACGGGGAGAGCGTCGCATCGCAGCTTTGATTCTAGTGTGGTGCGCCATGCAGAACGCAGATTATCTCTTACATGGCCGGGGGGAATCGCAATGGTTTATTTCGCCCGCTCAAGCGGGCTGACTCTCCTGAATTGGATCGCCTTCCCCAGGCTGACGCCTGGGGCTACCATCTGACGCCCCCTTCGGGGGCTTTGTGCCGACTCCGCATAGCCGTCGAAATATACGACTCGCACTGCAATAGCGTTCCGCATGAAAGGATTCAAGACCTTTGCTGCTTTCACTTTATGCACTGGCTTCAAGATTGAACCCCAGAAAAGCGATGGGCCTACCTTCCGGTAGGCCCGCTCGAGAGGCAGTTTAGGGAGGGTAGCCAGGGGGGAAATTGGGAAGAGGTTCCGAAGAACCCTCAAGAGAGAGTTGCCTTGCTTTGGTGGGACATATTGGGGAAGCCTCTGCTGATTACTTAGGTAGATGCAATCGTTGGGAAAAGGTTGCAAGGGTTTCCAAGAAAGGCAGAAAAAAAGAATATCCGGCCAAGTGGGCGGTTTTTGGAGCGGTTGTCCAGTCAACATACATGATTTTTATTGGAGTGCGAGGGGGCTTTTTACCTCTGTGGCTCCCTTGGCAGGCAAAACAAGGCAAAAGACTTGCACGCGCGGGCACGGATCGAGCACTCTTGAAATCGTGGGAAAGTGGGTCTATTTCGGGGTGGCCGTGGTTGTGATCGGGGTGGCTGGGTACTTTGTGTACCTGCACCGCGCATGGCTGGGACTGGGTAGCGCGGGGGGCGGCGTGCCCACGGAGGTGACGAACACCGATCTGGAGCCAGCGCACTTGTCATGGCGCGCGGTGGACCGGGCGCAGGATGGATTCGAGATCGATATGCCGTCGGATGCGAGCGAGATCCAAGTTCCTGCCTACAACGCGACGGGGGGCGCCGAGGAGATGAAGATGATGGTGGCCAGGCCCAACGCGGATACGACCTACGCGATCGTTTGGGGCGACAATCCACCGGTGGTGCGGGCGAGCAGCGACGCGGCGGAACGCACACTGGACAATGCGCGAGATGGCGCGCTGGCGCGGACAGAGACCACGCTGATGGGTGAGTCGCGCGCCAACTACCTGGGCTACCCGGGGCGGGACTTCAGCGGGCGCAACCAGAGCGGCGGCCTGTTGAATGCGCGGTTGATCCTGAAGGGAACGAAGCTGTATATGTTGATCGCGGCCTACCCTGCACCGAGCGCGCGGCGCGACGAGGACGTGAATCATTTCTTCGACTCGTTCAAGTTGACGGGCGGGGCGCGGGGGGAGTGAGGCGGCGAGTCGGCGATGCAGGCGTTCGAGGTTACCTTGGGAAAATGGAGATCATAGGCGAATCTCCCGGAAAACTTCCCTCAGTGCCTAAAGGCCACGTCGATTTTGCTCAGCTTGCGGCACGACTAAAGTCGTGCCCTGACACTTCTTGCAGCCCCTGAAGAGCTTTTGAGCAAGCTGCGGAGACCGGCGATACAGCAGGTCGGGTCAGGCTGCGGAAAAGGGCGCGTTCGCGAAGGAAGAATCGTGCAGGGGCTAAAGCCCACATTAATTTTGCAGCACTTGCGGCACGACTAAAGTCGTGCCCTGACACTTCTTGCAGCCCCTGAAGAGTTTTTCAGCAAGCTGCGGAGACCGGCGATACAGCAGGTCGGAAGACCGGCGGTACAAAGTCTGCTGTCGTTGCGTGGCTATTTTTTCGGCTCTTCTTCCTGCTTCACCTGGGGGCCTTCGTTGGGGAAGGGCCAGTTGGTGTCGAGGAGAATCTCTTTTTCGCGTTGCGCTTTGGGGACGCGATTGATGGTGAGGTTCTCAAAGAAATGCACGCCGGTTTTGCCCGCGGTGACGATGTCGAGGTCGCCGTCGCCATCCATATCCTCGACGACAAACTGCGTTCCCGCGCCGGCGGTGCCGTTGACGCTGATGGGGTAGCGCGTGAAGGTGGCGGTCTTGCGATCGATTTTGTAGTAGTAGACGACGAGCGGATCGTAGGAGCCGGAGTCGTTGCCGTTGTGGCCGCGGTAGCGCTTGCCCGCGAGGAGTTCCATCTGGCCGTCGCCATCGATATCGACGAGCTTGAGGGCGTGAATCTGGGAGTAGCTCTCGTCGATCGTGTGCTTCGTCCAGCTACGATGCGCGGCGTCGCCGGTTTGCTCCAACCAATACAAGCCATAGCTGTGGCCGTGGCCGTAGATGATGTCGGTTTTGCCATCGCCATTCACGTCGTAACCGATGATGGGAAAGCCGGCGTCGCCTAACTGCCAGTCGGGATGCCACTCCCACTCGTCTTTATCTGCATCGATCTGCCGGAACCAGCCGGTGGGGGTGAGAATGTCCACTTTGCCGTCGCCGTCAACGTCGGCCACGCCTACGCCGTGTCCATCCTGCGCACGCGTGCCGACGTGATGCACTTTGGGTTCGGGTCCGGAAAAGTCGATCCAGAGAAGTCCCATGTGCCCGTAGTGGGCGAAGATGAGATCGGGCTTGCCGTCGCCGTTGATGTCGGCTATGGCGCCGCCCTCCGTGTCGTAGCTGTCGGTGATGAAGTGTTTCTTCCACTCGGCGCCGAGCTTGCCGGGGTTCTGATACCACCAGATGCCGTTGGTCTGCCAACCCGATGTGACCACGTCAGGAAGGCCGTCGTGGTTCACGTCGATGGTCCACTCGCCGCAATCGGAAACATACTCGCCGACGATTCCGGCTTCGCGGTACTGGTGCTGCTTCCACTGGCCGCCGTTGGGGCCGGGATTTTCGTACCAATAGGCGCCGCTCAGGATGTCTGGATAGCCGTCGCCGTTCATGTCGAGCGTGGTGACGCCTTCAGCGTGGTCGGTGCCCAGACGGTGCACGAAGAATGTGACCTGCGGGACGCCGCCGGGGCCGGGACCGGGAGTGGTTTTGCGCTCGGCTGCGGCGGGATTGGGTGCCTGGGCCGGAGCGAGGACGGCGCCTGCGAAAGTTGCCAGCAGGAGCGCACCTGAGAGGTGACTGAATCTGTGCGTAGTCATGAAGGGAGTTCCTTGTGGTTGCGAATTGTCGGCGCATCCCACCCTTTCCGCGATGAAGCTGCGGAAAGGATGGGGCACGGGTGTGTGGCTGGTTGCCGAATCATTGGCTGTGGGTCGGCTCCGGTTTGGGGCGCGCGCCTTTTTCGACGATGCGGGTGACGAAGCCGACGGGAACGAAGCGGACCATGAATGCTGTGAACCATCCGCTCCACTTGGGGATGATGGTGCGCTGGCCGCGCATGAGAGCGGCGATGCCGAGGCGTGCGACTTCTTCCGCGGACTGGATCTTGCGCTTGCGGAAGACGCCGGCGCGCGCCACTTCAAAAAACTCGCTCTCGGTGGTGCCGGGGCAGAGCGCGGTGACGTTGATGCCGTACTGCGCCACTTCTTCGGCGAGTCCCAATGCGAAGAAACGGTCGAAGACTTTGGTGGCGGCGTACGTAGCGAGATAGGGCAGCGGCTGAAAGCTGGCGGTGGAGGCGACGACAAGCACCCAGCCGCGGCGGCGCTCGACCATGCGCGGGACGAAAAGCCGCGAGAGGCGGACCACGGCCTCGCAGTTGACGCGGACCATGCTGAATTCCTGCTCGGGTTGGCTCGACTGGAATGGGCCGTATTGGCCGAGGCCGGCGTTGTTGATGAGGATGTCGACGGTGAGCCCGGCGCCCTCGTGGCGTCGTAGATCTGTTGGGGCGCGGCGGGATCGTTCAGGTCGGCAACGACGATGCGGGTTTCAATGCCCTGGGCGGCGAACTCGGCGGCAAGAGTGTCGAGGCGCTCGTTGCGCCGAGCGGTGAGGATGAGTTTTGCGCCGTGGCGGGCGAGTTCGCGCGCCAGAGCCACACCGATGCCGGCGCTGGCTCCGGTTACCAGCGCCCATTTGCCTTGAAATCTTTCGTCGCGGTCATCGCTTCAACATCATAGAGGATGGAAGTGTTCGGACGCGGGGTGCGGGACCGCAGGGGCTAAAGCCCACGTTAACTTTGCAGCACTTGCGGCACGACTAAAGTCGTGCCCTGACACTTGGTGCGACTCTTGCAGAGATTTTCTGCTGCCTTTGGAGGCTAGCAACATAAGAGCGGAGCGCGGGCCGGGAGGCCCGCACTACAGCCGGCCGGGAGGCCGGCGCTACATTTCGGTGCAGCGGTGCGGCGTGGATTCGATGGGGCTAGTTTGAGGGGGGCGCGGGCGCGGGAGCCGGTGCGTCAGCTGGAGGCGCGGGGGCTGGAGCGTCAGCTGGAGCCGAGGCGGCGGCCGGAGTTGGGGCTGGGGCGGGCGGCTGGTTCTTTGACAGTGAACGAATGTAAATGATCAGGTTCCAGACTTCGGTGTCGTTGGCGCGGCCTTCGTCCTCGGCCGGCATCTTGTCGCCTTTGCCGTTGCGAATAACGGCGAAAGTTCGCTGTCGGTCTTGTTGGCCAGCGGGTGGGGTCGGTCCAGTCGTCCATGGTGAGGTTCATGGCGTTCTTGCCGTTGCCGTTGTCGCCATGGCAAAGGGCGCAGTCTCTGGCATAGAGCTTCTTGGCTTTGGCCTGCGATTCTGCCGTTGGCTTGACGGGATTCTTACCAGCGGGCGCAGCATTTTGCGCGGATACGGACGAGGCGGCCTGCGGGTTGCGGCCTGCGAACGGCAGGCACAGGACAACCAACAGCGCGCCCAAGAAAAAAGAGCAAAGACGACTTCAACATCACACCCTCCTCAGCAGATGTCAGCGAGAAACAGGCATCTTTTTGTTGAGTGAATTCTGCGAGGAATTATAGGCCGGTTTGGCGGAAAGGGCTATGCGATCCGGCACATGGACGAAGCTGGCTGAA
The DNA here is from genome assembly GCA_963713675.1 of uncultured Acidobacteriota bacterium. Lineage (GTDB taxonomy): Bacteria > Acidobacteriota > Terriglobia > Terriglobales > Acidobacteriaceae > Telmatobacter. The sequence goes on along the minus strand of CAVQMV010000024.1, from coordinate 142,993 downwards.
AACGCGGGCTTGCGGCGAGCGGAACGGAATGCGATCAGGGATTGGCGGGTCGGCGAGTCAGCGGGTCAGCGAGTCAGCGGGTCAGCACGGAAATCGGCAGGGGTTAAAACCCGACCAGTTTTTTGCACTTTTTCGGTGCGTCTGAAGCCGCGCCCGATACAAGGCCGTTCTGGCTGGATTCACAACCTGTCTAGTGCATGCCTCCTCCGCCGCCGCCGCCCGCGCCGGGCCGGTTCTTGCTGAGCATGAAGGCCAGGACGATGAGGATGATCGATGCCCAGGAGAGCTCCATGTAGACGTCCTGGTAGCCCTGCGTCTGCGCCTGCTGGGTGAGCTGGTTGTAGATCTGCGCCAGCGCCATGCTTCGCGTTGGCCGCGCCGAAGGTGGCTGAAGAACCGGTGAGCGCCTTGAGGTGCTGATCGAAGCCTGGCGATCCCGGCAGCATGGCCTGCTGCAGGTGCTGCTCGTGCCACATGGAGCGGCTGGTGACCTGGGCATTGGTGATGGCAATGAGAATGCAGCCGCCGATGTTGCGCACGAAATTGATGAGGCCGGCGACCTGGTTGCTCTGCTCCCTGGGCATGCCGACGTAAGCCGCGGTGGTGATGGAGATGAAGCAGAAGGGCAGCGGCAGCATCTGCACGACACGCAGCCAGGAGGCCTCAGCAAAACTCATCTGCAGGTTGGTGACGTTGGCCGCGTAACGGAAAGTGATGACGAGCATGGTGAAGCCGAAGGCGGCGAGATAGCGCGCGGAGATTCTTCCCGTGGCGAAGCCGGCAAACGGCATCATGAAGAGCAGCGTGACGCCGCCGGCGGTGAGGGCCAGGCCGGCGGTGGTTGCCGTGTAGCCCAGCAATTGCTGCGTGAACTGCGGCTGCAGCACGGTGTTGGCGTTGAGCACGCCGCCGACCAGCATCATGAGGAAGCAACAGATGGCGAAGTTTCTGAAGCGGAAGAGGCGCAGGTTGATGAGGGGATCTTTCTGACGCCACTCCCACGACGAAGAGACCGATGATGCCGACAACGAAAAGAACGGCGAAGAAGCAGATGAACGTCGAGGAGAACCAGTCGTTTTCTTCGCCCTTGTCGAGCATGATCTGCAGGCCGCCCATGGCGACGGTGAGGAAGGCCAGGCCGATGTAATCCATGTTGCGGAGGCGCGAGGGATCGGCCTTGATCCACGGCGGATCTTCGACGAGGCGCGTGACGAGAATGAAGGCCAGGATGCCGACGGGGATATTGATGAAGAAGATCCAGCGCCAGGAGAAGTTGTCGGTGATCCAGCCGCCGAGGGTGGGGCCGATGGAGGGAGCGAGGACGGCGACGAGGCCGTAGAGGGCGAAGGCCTGGCCGCGCTTGTGGGGCTCGAAGGAATCGGCCATGATGGCCTGGGCCATGGGCTGCATGCCGCCGCCGAACATGCCTTGCAGCACGCGGCAACAGAAGCAGGATGGGCAGCGACGGCGCCGCGCCGCACAGAAAGCTTGCGACGGTAAAGACGCTGATGCAAAGCACGAAGAAATTGCGGCGGCCCATGAGGACTGGCCCATCCGCCGAGCGGCAGGACGATGGCGTTCGAGACCAGGTAACTGGTGAGCACCCAGGTGGCTTCGTCGGTGCTGGCGCCGAGCGAGCCGCCGATGTGGGGCAGGGCGACGTTGGCGATGGAGGTGTCGAGCACCTCCATGAAGGCGGCCAGGGCCACGGTCATGGCGATCAGCCAGGGATTGACCCGGGGCTTCCAATGCGCTTGCGCCGAGAGGTCGGGGTTATTCACAGTCGTCGGAGGGGAATCCGCGCCTGCCGATTTGCGCACGCCCGGGGATGCTGATCCGGATGGCGGAGCGGGCAATGTGGAGTCGATCGCGGACAACAGTGGTCTCCTGGTGGCTGACTACGATTTAGATGTCGATTGGCCGGGGAAGAACGGCGCTCAATTGTCACAGAATTGTCACCGGGAAAATTCCGGCAATGAAACGATTGTGCTTACACAAGAGTAGATTCGCAAGAGCGCAATTTGGGTGCAGGGATTCGAACCTGGGCGGAGCAAGAACTGAATGACGGGGCGGCAGGAGGACTTGCCCGATGGGAGCGGAATCCTTATGAGTTCCTTATGCGGTAAGCCTCGCAAACCCGCGCCCAGAGCCAAGGCGGAAGGCTAAGCTCGTTGCAATTTCCAATCGAAAATTCTTGCGCGAATGGTAGACATTGCCTATACTTCGATCTATCGTGCTCCTTCGGCATGCCAGCCAACACGAGAATACTTCCTCGAATTGGCTCTTAATGGACTGACATGCCCCGTTCAAGCCTGCCCCAGCGCAGGCCATGTTTTTCAACTCTTGCTTTTTGACCGGCTGCAAATCACGAGTTCGGTCGCTGACTGATTAAAGCAGAAGAAGAACGATCTGAACGCGGAATCCCCGAGGATCAAATTTCTTGAGCGCTCAGGCGCAGGGGAATGTGTTCCTCAATGAGCGACACTGCATCGTAAAAGCACTTCCACAGCGCACATCCTTGCGATAGCGCATTGCGCGGTGGCCATTTCGACAGAGAGCGGTCACTGAACGGGTAGCGATATCCCTATGCAGCGGCTGTGGACTGGCTGCAGGGATGAAGTGTACCCACAACGATTCACTTTTCTGGAGGACAGAATGAGATTGATGCGATTTTTCGTGTACGCAACCTTGTTGGCGGCATGCGCGCTGGGAGCGTGGGCACAATCGACTGCCAGCCTTTCCGGAACTGTAACCGATCCGAGTGGAGCGGTAGTTCCCAACGCACAAGTGACCGTGCATAGCCTTGGCACCGGCGCCGATCGTGTGGTGAAGACCGATGCGGACGGCATTTATGTGGTGCCATCGCTGCAACCAGGCGACTACAAAGTGCAAGCGACCGCCGCGGGGTTCAGTACTTACACCGTGCCCAAGGTCACGTTGGATGTCGACCGGACGGTTACGGTGAAATGAATCTCGCCGTCACCTCGGCCGGAGAAACGGTGCACGTGGAGAGTGCGGTTCAGGAGATTGAAGCGCAGACTATTACCGTCGGCCAGGTCATCGACAATACTTCGGTGCAGGACCTGCCGCTGAATGGCCGTCACTTTCTCGATCTGACTGTGCTGACGCCGGGCGGCGTGGTGGCCGACACTGCGGGAAGCCTTACAGCACCGAGCCGCGGACTGGGAGCGAACTCGTTTCTTACTGCCGGAAACCGCGAAGACTCGGTCAACTTCCAGATCAACGGCATCAATCTGAATGACATCAGCCAGAACCAGATCACGTTTCAGCCTTCGATCAGCACCACGTCGGAGTTCAAGATCGACAACTCCACGTTCAGCGCGGAGTACGGGCGCAGCGACGGCTCCATTGTGACGGTGGCGACGCGCTCCGGCACCGACAGATTCCATGGCGAGGCATTCGACTACTTCCGCAACGAGGCGCTGGACGCGCGTAACTACTTCAACCGCTCCTACAGCGTCACCACCGGAATCCCGCTCGCCGGTAACACCGGCGACAAGGCTCCGCTGAAGCGCGACAACTTCGGCGGATCGATGGGCGGGCCGATTTTGAGGAAGCATACGTTCTTCTTCGCCAGCTACGAGGGTCTGCGGCAGCACCAGGGCATCCTGCAGAACAGCCCGGTGTTCAGCCAGGCCAATCAAACGGCAATCGCAGCCAATAAAACCGCAGAGCCTATCGCAGCAGCGCTGGCCGCGCTGATCCCGCTGCCGAATAGCGGAACGAATTATGTTTCGTTTACGCCCGGACCGGTGCATATCGATCAGGGAACGATGGATATTCTGCAGAAATCGGACCGGATGACGACCTGCACGGCTTTTATGCGTTGCAGGAAGACATGCGCACCGAGCCAGCGCTGCAGGGCGACACGATCCCGGGCTGGGGCGATCACCGCCACGCGCCCCGCCAGATCGGCACCTTCAGCGAGACCCATATCTTCAACGCGAACATCGTGAATGAAGCGCGTCTGGGATTCAACCGCATTTCCATCGCTTTCGTCCCTGCCAATATGATCGACCCCACCAGCGTTCGGCTCGGCGACGGCTTGACGGGCAAGGCCTGCCACAGACCACGCTTTCCGATATCGGCCTGACCTTTGGCGGTCCTTCGGGCTTCCCGCAAGGGCGCGCTGACACTGCCGGAGTTCTGTCGGATACGGTGACGATGCTCGTGGCAAGCACACCATCAAATGGGGTGGCGAGTTTCGCCGCTACGTGTTGGCTAGCTTCGCCGGTAATATCGGCACGCTGACCTTTACCACTTCCACCACGCCGACAAGCTTGTTCCAGACCGACGAAGCCACGGTCTTCAGTATCCAGCCGAACATCGTCTCCAGCCGCGTCTACGCCGACTCCACGGGTTATTCGTGCAGGACAACTTCAAGCTGACTCCCACCTTTACCCTGGAGTACGGACTGCGCTTCGAGTGGAACGGAACCCCGGTGGAGGGAGCGAATCGCTTCACCATCTTCAATCCCTCCACGGTCACGCTGACGCAGGTGGGCACGAATGGGCTGGCGGCAAACGCTGCTTACAAGCAGAACTACAACTGGGAGCCGCGACTCGGATTTGCGTGGGACCTGTTCGGTACCGGCAAGTCCGTGCTGCGCGGCGGCTATGCCTACCTGGTGGACCAGCCGGTCGCGGGCGTGGTGACGGGGATGGCGTCCAATCCACCCTTCAGCACCGCGGTCTCCTATAACGGCACTGCCATTCCTCTGTCTGCGCTCTATGCCGACGCGGCGGCTTCCGGCATCGCGCTCTATGGCGTCAACCCCAACTACAAGAATGCGTACATCGAGAGCTTCAACCTGAATCTGCAGCAGGCGCTGCCGTGGGGACTGGTTGCCCAGCTCTACTACGACGGTTCCGTGGGACGGCATCTCGATGGAATCGAACATCAATCAGGTGACGGGCACGACCAGCACTACGCAGGTCCATCCGTTCACTGTGCTCGCGGCCACCAGCCCTGTCGTCCGGGCGGGGCCATCGCATCCAACATCGGCTACCGGACCAGCAACAGCCTCTCCGACTACAACGCGATGTGGGCGGTGCTGGGAAGAACATGAGCAATGGCCTCGAGTTCAGCATCAACTTCGAGTGGACCAAGTCGCTGGACATCAACTCGCTGGGGTCGCAGGGCGGACTGACTCTGCCCGACAGCACTAACCCCCAGGAAAACTATGGACTGTCGGACTTCGACGTGCGCCTGCACTTCGCTGGAACCGCGGTCTACAGTCTGCCGTTTAAAGGAAACCGCCTGGTTCGGGCTACCAGCTTTCGAGCATCTTCCAGTACCAGACGGGAAACCCGGTGAACATCCTGGCAAGCAGCTCAAGCTTCAATGGCATTACCGGCCTTGTTCGTGCCACGCAACTTGGTCCGGTGACCCGTTCCATGCAGCAGTTGGCGGGAATCGCGAACATCACGTTATTCCAGAGCGCGGGTCTGCCTACGGCGGCACGATTTGCGATGTCACGAATGCACCTCGGCGTGCGCCCTGGAAATTCAGGCAACCCAGGCCTCGAAGCCCCAATCCCAGCGTTTATACCGCCCTGGGCAACATGCAGCGCAACGCCTTTACCGGGCCGGGCTTTGCGGATCTCGATATGTCAGGCGAGAAAGATACCAAGCTCCGTGAGGGTCTCACCTTCAACCTGCGTGTGGATGCGTTCGATATTCTGAACCATCCCAACTTTGGCCAGCCGTCGGGGAACGTGCAATCGTCGAGCTTTGGCCAGATTACTGGAACACGCTTCGCCGTGAGCGATGGCGGATCGTCGCGGCAGCTCAGGTCAGCGGCAAGTTTGTGTTCTGATCGGCGGTTCGCGAAATCGGGCGTGCGTTGCCTTGCCAGTGCAAGGCAACGCGCGCCCATTTACATTAGGGACAAGTGGAATGAGGCAGCACATCCCTGGGGCTGAAGGACCCACGTCGATTTTGGGGCACTTACGGCACGACTAAGGTCGTGCCCTGATGCGGTCTTCTAGACGCCTCTCGACTGGCTGACTACCGCGAAAGGATTTTGCCATGCGTCGTCGCACTTTTATTCGGACCCTTCCTCTGGCTGCCGCAGCTTCAGCCGTGAGCATGCAAAGCGAAGCCGCGGGGCTGGGCCAGAGCGGGTCAGCTTCGAGCGCAAACGAAGAGTTGCCGAAGTTTCAGGCTGGCGATGCGGAGCGCTTCATCCGTCCGGACGTGCACGCGGGTGACCGGCCTTCGGGCGCGAGTTTTGCTACGCGGTCGCCGGCGCTGGGGTATCGGGCGCGGCGGGGACGGCGCATCCGCTGGCTACGCAGACTGCGATCGCGATGCTGAAGCGGGGGGGCTCGGCGGTGGACGCGGCGGTAGCGGCGAATGCCGTGCTGGGATTTGTGGAGCCGGTGAGCTCCGGGCTGGGCGGGGACTGTTTTGCGTTTGTCTGGGATCCGAAGGCGGGCAAGCTGATGGGGATGGCGAGTTCGGGCCGTTCGCCCAAAGCGCTGACGCTCGAGACTGCGCGGGCACGGGTCGACGGTATCTATCCGGCGCTGGGCGCTGTGACGGTTTCAACGCCGGGCGCGCTCGATGGATGGTGGACGCTGCACCAGCGTTACGGCAAGCTCAAGTGGGCGGAACTGTTCGAGCCCGCGATCGAGGCTTGCGAATCGGGCGATCCTACGCCGCAGATTATTGGTTACTACATCAAGCGCAACATGGCGGCGTTTCTGAAGGCCGGCTCGGGCGTGGAAGAGACGGCCAACGCGGTGAAGACTTACACGCCGGGCGGCGTGGCGCCGAATGAGTACGACGTGCGGCGCAATCCGGATTTGGCGCACACCTATCGCATGATTGCTGGGGGCGGGCGCGATGCTTTTTACGACGGACCGATTGCCGCAACGATTGATGCGTACTTCAAGCGCATCGGCGGGTGGTTGTCAGCAGAAGATCTGCACGAGCATCATGCGGAGTGGGTAGAGCCGCTGGTGACGACGTATCGCGGAGTCGAGGTTTACGGTATGCCGGCCAACACGCAGGGGCTGGCGACGCTGCAGATGCTGAACATGATTGAGAATTTCGATATGCGGGGTTATGGATTCCAGTCGCCCCAATCGTTGCAGGTGCAGATTGAGGCCAAGCGGCTGGCTTATGAGGATCGGGCGCGATATTACGCCGATCCGCATTTCGCGAAGATTCCCATTGCGTGGCTGAACTCCAAGGAGTACGCGGCGGAGCGCGCCAAACTTATTCGGCTGGATAAGATTCTTACACCTGTGCATCCGGGCGAGGCGCCGAGCCAGGGCGATACGACTTATTTCACTACGGCCGACAAGGACGGCATGATGGTCTCGATTATTCAATCGAATTTTCGCGGCATGGGATCAGGATTGGTGGCGGATGGGTTGGGCTTTATGTTTCAGGATCGCGGGCAACTGTTTTCATTGCAGGATGGTCATCCGAATATTTATGCGCCGGGCAAGCGGCCGTTCCAGACCATCATTCCGGGGTTTGCGGCGAAGGACGGCAAGCCGTGGATGTCGTTTGGCGTGATGGGAGGCGACATGCAGCCGCAGGGTCAGACGCAGATTATTTTGAACCGCGTGGATTATGGGCTGGACGTGCAGGCGGCGGCCGACAGTCCGCGCTGGCATCACGAGGGCTCGTCGCAGTCGATGGGCGAAGACCGCGCGGGCGAGGGCCCAATCGGCTTGCTGCGACTGGAAGCGGGCGTTCCAGTGGCAACGCGCAAGGCGCTCGTCGATCTGGGCTGGAAGATGGGGCCGAGCGACGGCGGCTTCGGGCGCTACGAGGGCATCGAAGTCCGGATGCAGGGCGGCCGTCGCGTGTACGCGGCGGGCAGCGAGATGCGGTGCGACGCGGTGGCGCTGGCTTATTGAGCTGAAGGGCGAATTCGAGTTTGCGGGGTTGAAGGGACATCAAGAATCACGCAAGAAACGCGCCAAACAGTAGTATTTCAGTTTAAAATAAACCACCCTCAGAAGCTAAAGCCCACATTAATTTTACAGCACTTGCGACACAACTAAAATCGTACCCTAACACTCCTCGCAGCTCCTGAAGAGTTTTTCATCAAGCTATAGAGCCGCTGCCCTTTCAAAACCGTTTCAAAACTGACCCGCTACCCAAAAGTCCCAGCTACCGCCCATTTAGACGCGTTTACGTCAGCGTGTGAAATTAGATTTTCAATAACCTCACCAGGCTATCAAAATCTTTTTGGGTTTGCGGCTTCGTGCTTCTCTATGGCTTGCCAGCCACATCTTCCATCTTTTTGCGACCGCCCGGACGAGCGTCTTCCAACTTGATACGCGCATCGAGTTCCGCGTCAATGCTCATATACCTTCCATTGCCAAACATGTGCCGTGAAGTGCGCTCTCTTAATTTGTTTTGCAAAGCTCACATGCCAGCGTAAACCTCTGTCGCCCATAGAAGCCATCCACCATTGGGAGCCCCTTTCTTTCTCGCTGTCACGTAACCTGTTCCTAAGTTAGCAACAACGTGCGGTTTGCGCTCGAACTTGTGCCGTTGCCCAAAATCAGTGTAAATCTCATCGAGAGTGCAGGTGACCCTATTGTTCTCCGTGAACCCGCCATCAAAAAATCGCGAATCATACTCTTCATACTTTTCCCCTTGCCCATCGCTTTTGCGAACAAAACCCTTCAAGTAGGTGCGCGCGCTCGCCGTGGCAATAGCCGCAAAAGCCAGAGGAAATCGTTCCAGAATTCCTCGCCGTCAAAACTCTTCATGAAAATATTTTCATCTGCATTTCCATCCCAGGTTCGGAACCACTAAATTCGTCTTGGCTTCTCCCACGTAATTCGAATCCGCATCGAATGCACTCTATCAAGGCTCTATTGTTGTATTTGCTCCCCGTGGACGAAAAGAGCGTCTTCAAGGTCCACCAATGCGATCTTTTGAATATCTTTGCGCCGTCTATTCTATAAAAATCCACCATCCGCCGCGGCGGACGCCTAGACAATCGTGGGGCAAGAATCCACCTGTAGAGGTTCCCACCACCAGGTCGAACAACTGCCAGAGCGCGCAGCCAGCGCGCCGCTCCAACTCAAGAAGAAAATGCGCAGTGATGCAGCCGCGCATACCGCCGCCCTCCAAAATCGCATGCGGGCTTGAAGCGTCTATCCAGTGGGTTGTGCAGGCTCGCTTGTCTTCCACATCTCATTCGACGCGTCGCTCTTTCATTTTTGATGATTATCTTAAGCTTTGTTGTCCGCGCGCCGCCAGACAAATCGCCATGAAGATGATGTCTCGGCACCTTTCGCTGTGAGTTAGCCGAGGCGGCTTTGAAAGCGCAATCGTGCTGAGTTCAGCGAGGGCCGCTTGCGGCGCGGAGGTTATTCCCCGACGGGGTGCACGTAGACTTCTTGGGGCGCGTCGACTTTGGCGTGAGCGCTTACCGCGAGTTTAATGGTCTGCATTTGCGGCTTGTCGCCGACTGCCGTCATGAAGTCAAGCTCGTATTGGTTGTTGAGACGCCGGTCGATGTCAGAGAAGTAGGGCGAGAAGCTGACCGGGTTGCCGGTACCCTCCCAATAGCTTGTGCCGCCGGTGCCTGCGGTGATTTGCGCGAGCAGGTTTTGGCCGGCGCCGGCTCCGTAGTCGGTGCGGTCGAAGCGGTCGGCGCTTGTCCAATAAATGGCATAGACCATGACGCGCGCGCGCACTGCATCGTCCATGGCGGTTTGGACGTAGGGATCCTGGGGATCGTAACGCATGTCGTAATAGTCCACGCCGTCGGTGATCATGACTACTTCGCGGCGGGCGTGAAGGTCGCTGGAGGGCCAGTTCTTGGCGAGATCAGAGAGGCAGAAATAGGGACTGCCGCTGATGCCGGCTTCACCGCGCCCGGCGGTGAGATGCAAGCTGCTGAGGACAGATGCGTGATCGGTGGTGAGCGGGCCACCGAAGGCCGCGCGGCCATTCTCCATGTAGGCGATGGCTACTTTGGTGTCGGGCCGCTGGCTCTCGATGAACTTGGAAACGTCGTTCATCTGCAGCCCGAGGCTGGTGCGGGCGCCGCCGTCGATGAGCACAACCAATTCCGCTTTGCTTTGCGGGCCGCGCAGCGGGGTGAGATCGGCGATCGTCGATTCCTTGCCGTCAAGCTTGAGGTGGAGGGCGTCCTGGGGAATGCCGCCGGGCATTTCTTTTTCGGGGAGGATGGTGATGACTGTGCTTGCTTGGACTTCTTGTTTCTGATCGGCGGCCAGAGCAAAGGTGGCCGTAAACATCGATGCGGCCGCGAACAGGGTGGCGGCTTGAAGTTTGTGCGTAAACATTTTGTTGCTCCTTGTGACGCGCCTGTTTTGTGGGCGGGCGTCTCTCATTCATTCGATGCTCTGGAGACCTGAGCAATCCACTCTTTAGACGCTGGAGATGGAGGGAAGAGTTCAAATGGCGCGGGGCGGTTGCGGATTCAACGACTTGCGGCGGGCTTATTTTGTCATTGCCGATCCTAGCGGTTGGAGGTGAGCGGGAACTCTGCGAGCTTGGGGGTGAAACGGGGATGGGTTGTGGTGGCGCCACCGGCGTTGTCGATGACGTTGGGATTTCGCCGAGGTTGTCGAGGGCGACGGTGATCATGTGATGGAAACGAACGCCGGGAACTTGCGGGACTTCGATGGCGCGGGTGAGCACGACGTTGGGATGGCGGAAGACGGAATAGATGCCGAGGCCCCAGGCTTCGTGCGTGGTGACGCTGTCGGCGACCTTGTAGGAGGCCCAGCCGTTGGTGCCGGCGGCGCTGGAGTAGCTGGCCTGGTCGGGTGGATCGTAGGGAATTTCGGATTGATAGAAGTAAGTGCGGCCGGCGTTGCCGTTCCATAGGACCTGAATTGCTGATGGTGCTCGACGAAGAGGCCGTAGGCGGTGACGTTGTTGCCGTTGACGACGAGACCGTTGGCGCTGAGGTTTTGGTCCCAGCCGACGCCTGCGTGCCGTGATCGGCGCGCCAGATCCAGGTGTGATCGATGATGGTGTCGTTGGTGTTGATTCGCGAGATTGACGGTCGCGCGGCCCACGCCTGCGCCGCCCACGCGGAAGAAGATGTCGTGGAGCGAGATGGGATTTTGAGCGTGGTTTGCGTGGCTGCCTTCTGGGCCGATCTGACAGCAGGACAGGCGGACTGGACGCGGGCCGCATCGATGAGCAGTCCCGCGAGGATGATGCCGTCGGCGTCGGCGGTGGTGATCGCGGCGGTGCCGTTGATGGGTCGGAGCGTGGCGAAGCCGAGGCCGAGAACAACGGTGTTGGGATGGGTGACGCGGATGGGCTCGGTCAGTTCGTAAATGCCGGGGGTGAAGAGGAGATTCTTGCCGGCGTGCGAGTTGGGCGTTGATGTGTGGCGGCGGTGTCGCCGGGATGGGCGATGTAGAAGCTGTTCGAGGGGGATGGTGTGGCCGGGAGTTGCGCCGCCGTGCCAGGTGATGCCGGCGCTGTTGGTGCGGAGCGCGGGAACGCGGACGAAGTAGTTGCCGTGCGCGTCGACGAAGAGAAAGGGCTTTTCGCGGACGATGGGGACGCGGGCGACCTTGGTGTAGGGCGGCGCGGGCCAATCGCCGGCGGGCGGGTTGAGGTCGCCGACGAAGACCATGTTCCAGTTGGAGCCGGTCCAACTGCCCCACTCGCTGTTGCGGGAGATCCACTGCTGCTGCGAGCCGGAGTCGACGTTGCCGTCGATGAGGGAGTCGGACATCCAGCCGCCGCTGGCCCAGCCGCGATTCTGGTGGAGGACGAGGTTGCCGAGGATGTGCATGCGGCGGAAGGGGGCGGCCTGGGAGACGGCCCATTGCATGGTGCCGGTGTCGCCCCGCCGGTGGGCGTGACGGAGAAGCCTTCGACGCCGCGCCAGAAGGTGCAGGTGGCGTTGTTGTTGGGCAGGCTGGCGTCGGCGTGGACGTTGCCGGTGATGTGGACGGCGTCGGGCGATGCGCCGAGGCCGCGACTTCGGTGTAGAAGCCGATGGGGACGTCGACTTTGTATTCGCCGGGCAGGAAGAGGAAGGCATTGCGCGCGGCGCCGAATTCGCTGTGCTGCTGGATGGCGTAGACCTTGTCGATCTGGCGCTGGATGGCGGCTGCGGGCATGGAGGGAGTGAAGATGAGGACGTTGGGGCCCGAAGTTTGGAGGTGCGCAAGATGCGGCGGAGGGAAGAAGCAGGAGTGCAACAAAGAAGACGGAACGATGTCGCGAGTTCATTGCGGCCATTTTACGCTGGGGATTCGAGTGTCTGTGCTGAGCTGGAAAAGACGGGTTGAGGTTCGTGCTTTTCCGCCTCTAAGCGCACAAGACGCGTTTAGATGTTGGGCACCTTGTTTTTTTTTTTTTTTTTTTTTTTTTCCCCCCCCCCCCCCCCCCCCCCCTTTAAATTTTTCTCCGCCCTATAGCATGTTTACACCTAATTTAGACGCGTTTTAGGATTGGGGCACCTTATGTTTTGGTTTTGTGTTGAGTTTGAAAAAATATAAAAAAAAAAAAAAAAAAAAAAAAAAAAAAAAAAAAAAAAAAAAAAAAAAAAAAAAAAAAAAAAAAAAAAAAAAAAAAAAAAAAAAAAAAAAAAAAAAAAAAAAAAAAAATAATGGTTGTTTTTGTTGAGTTGATTAAAAGGTGGGTTGGGGTTCGTGCTTTTTTTTTTTTTTTTTTTTTTTTTTTTTTTTTTTTTTTTTTTTTTTTTTTTTTTTTTTTTTTTTTTTTTTTTTTTTTTTTTTTTTTTTTTTTTTTTTTTTTTTTTTTTTTTTTTTTTTTTTTTTTTTTTTTTTTTTTTTTTTTTTTTTTTTTTTTTTTTTTTTTTTTTTTTTTTTTTTTTTTTTTTTTTTTTTTTTTTTTTTTTTTTTTTTTTTTTTTTTTTTTTTTTTTTTTTTTTTTTTTTTTTTTTTTTTTTTTTTTTTTTTTTTTTTTTTTTTTTTTTTTTTTTTTTTTTTTTTTTTTTTTTTTTTTTTTTTTTTTTTAGGTGGGTTGGGGTTCGTTTTGCTCCAAAAAAAAAAAAAAAAAAAAAAAAAAAAAAAAAAAAAAAAAAAAAAAAAAGCAGCTGTTTGGTTGCATGATGATTGGCGGAAAAATTTTTTTTTTTTTTTTTTTTTTTTTTTTTTTTTTTTTTTTTTTTTTTTTTTTTTTTTTTTTTTTTTTTTTTTTTTTTTTTTTTTTTTTTTTTTTTTTTTTTTTTTTTTTTTTTTTTTTTTTTTTTTTTTTTTTTTTTTTTTTTTTTTTTTTTTTTTTTTTTTTTTTTTTTTTTTTAAAAAAAAAAAAAAAAAAAAAAAAAAAAAAAAAAAAAAAAAAAAAAAAAAAAAAAAAAAAAAAAAAAAAAAAAAAAAAAAAAAAAAAAAAAAAAAAAAAAAAAAAAAAAAAAAAAAAAAAAAAAAAAAAAAAAAAAAAAAAAAAAAAAAAAAAAAAAAAAAAAAAAAAAAAAAAAAAAAAAAAAAAAAAAAAAAAAAAAAAAAAAAAAAAAAAAAAAAAAAAAAAAAAAAAAAAAAAAAAAAAAAAAAAAAAAAAAAAAAAAAAAAAAAAAAAAAAAAAAAAAAAAAAAAAAAAAAAAAAAAAAAAAAAAAAAAAAAAAAAAAAAAAAAAAAAAAAAAAAAAAAAAAAAAAAAAAAAAAAAAAAAAAAAAAAAAAAAAAAAAAAAAAAAAAAAAAAAAAAAAAAAAAAAAAAAAAAAAAAAAAAAAAAAAAAAAAAAAAAAAAAAAAAAAAAAAAAAAAAAAAAAAAAAAAAAAAAAAAAAAAAAAAAAAAAAAAAAAAAAAAAAAAAAAAAAAAAAAAAAAAAAAAAAAAAAAAAAAAAAAAAAAAAAAAAAAAAAAAAAAAAAAAAAAAAAAAAAAAAAAAAAAAAAAAAAAAAAAAAAAAAAAAAAAAAAAAAAAAAAAAAAAAAAAAAAAAAAAAAAAAAAAAAAAAAAAAAAAAAAAAAAAAAAAAAAAAAAAAAAAAAAAAAAAAAAAAAAAAAAAAAAAAAAAAAAAAAAAAAAAAAAAAAAAAAAAAAAAAAAAAAAAAAAAAAAAAAAAAAAAAAAAAAAAAAAAAAAAAAAAAAAAAAAAAAAAAAAAAAAAAAAAAAAAAAAAAAAAAAAAAAAAAAAAAAAAAAAAAAAAAAAAAAAAAAAAAAAAAAAAAAAAAAAAAAAAAAAAAAAAAAAAAAAAAAAAAAAAAAAAAAAAAAAAAAAAAAAAAAAAAAAAAAAAAAAAAAAAAAAAAAAAAAAAACCCCCCCCCCCCCCCCCCCCCCCCCCCCCCCCCCCCCCCCCCCCCCCTGGAATTTTCTGAGTAATATTCACTCCTCTTGAGGCTTGCCGGGAGTTTGCCGCTTTTCCAGGTCGCCGGTCCCGCGAGATTTACCGGCCCCCCCCCCCCCCCCCCCCCCCCCCCCCCCCCCCCCAATTGCTACATGTCGTTCACGTTCCCCCCTAGCGGGAATTGATTCTTGGGCATCGTCCCCTCCCCCCCCCCCCCCCCCCCCCCCCCCCCCCCCCCCCCCCCCCCCCCCCCCCCCCCCCCCCCCCCCCCCCCCCCCCCCCCCCCCCCCCCCCCCCCCCCCCCCCCCCCCCCCCCCCCCATCGAATTCTTCGAGTATTTATTTCTTTATTCCCTTGAGGGCCCCCCTGGCTTCGATCGGCCCTCGGTTGACGCCTTTGCCGGTCCGGAGACCCGGCTTTTGCTACATCATTCTTTTCGTCCGTTCCCTTCCCCCCCCCCCCCCCCCCCCCCCCCCCCCCCCCCCCCCCCCCCCCCCCCCCCCCCCCCCCCCCCCAAAAAATATAACGCGGGAAGATTGGGCACGTGGCAATTAATAGAACAAATATTTGCGCCAGCGGTCGTCGCTGCGGCCTAGCATGCGCATGATCTGGCGGCTGGTGTGCAGCGAGAAGGGCCGCGGCTCGCGCAGCAGGATCATGTCGTCGATCTCGCGCAGCAGGCGGTTGCCTTTTTGCGGTTGCACTCGTGGCAGCAGGCGACGAGATTTTCCCAGGTGGAGTTGCCGCCGCGGGAGCGCGGCACCACGTGGTCGAGGGTGAGTTCGCCGGGAGGTAGGACTTCGCCGCAGTACTGGCAGGTGTTGCGGTCGCGCAGCAGGATGTTTTTGCGCGAGAGGGCGCGGGTCTGGTGGGGAATGCGGCGGTATTCGAGCAGGCGAATCACCGAGGGCATGGCGATGATGGTGCGCTGCGCGTGCAGCGAGAGGCCGTGCTCCTCCTCAGTGCGCGCGATGCCCTTGAGCACCAGCACCAGGGCGCGGCGCGCGCCGCAGATGTTGATGGGCTCATAGGAGGCATTGAGCACCAGCACCGGCATCTGCAGGATGTGGGCGTGCGCGTGCTGCAGGTTCTCGTGGCCGCCGGCCAGCACCACGGCCTTGGCAATCGCCTTCTGCTTGCGCGCGTGAATCATGGCTTTTCCCAACGACATCTCTTCTCCCCCGGGCTAAAAAGATGCTTGTCTGCGAATCGATCCATTCGTGCTGGAACTTGCTGCGTGCGAGTCCGCTGCGCGATGTGCCGGCGAGCGGCTCCTCTTCCTCCGTGTCTTCGTAGACAGATGTACTGCTCAATCCCGTCGGCGCGCTGCGCGCGCGCCAGCGTGGCCACCCAGACCGATGCCGCGCCGGCCTCGACCAGCGCCCGGGCCGCGGCGCGCGCCGTGGCTCCCGTCGTCAAAATGTCGTCGACACAAAACGTGCCGCGCCGTCACGCGCGCGGGATCGGAGACCGCGAATGCGCCGCGGACATTGATGCGGCGCTGGCGCGGTGTGAGTCCGGCCTGGCTCTCGGTGGCGCGCTGGCGCTAGCAGAGTGCTCGAAGCCAGCGTGAGCCGCCACTGGGGATGGCTCTTGCGCAGGAATGCGGAGCGCTCCGCGGGCGAGCGAACGCGACTGGTTGAATCCGCGTTGCGCGTACTTTGAGCGGTGCAGCGGCACCGGAACGACCAGCATCTCCTCAGGGGCTTCGCCGGCCAGTTGCGCGATGGCCTCGGCAAGCATGCGGCCCAGCCCGTTCGACACCCCGTGCAGGCGGTCGTACTTGAGCGCATGAATGGCCTCGCGCATGCGGCCCTGGTAGATGCCATAGGAAACGGCGCGGACAAACGGCGGCGGCGCCATGCGGCAGTCGCGGCACAGGCTGAGAGTCCGGTAGGGGCGGAGAGGCCGGCGCGGGAAGCGCGTCGCCGCAGCGCAGACAGGGGCCGGTCTGGAGGGGGAATTCCGTCCAGCAGAGATCGCAAATTGGCACGGGAGAGAGCCGCGGCAGGGGCGAGCCGCAGAGAGAGCAGGAGGCGGGAAGAAGGTGCAACTTAAACTATCCAAAGGACTTCGCAGCACGCGAACCACGGCGCGCCAGCGCGTAGTTTCGGATGGCGGAACCTCGGTCGCGGCCATGAGGGAGTCCTTGTGGAAGACGCACCTCGCTTAACGAGCCATGCCAGTTGCATGCTGCCCGTTGCCGCAAGTATAGCGCAATCGGAATTAGGGCTCCAGTGCGAGTTCCGGCGAAGTCTCCGCGAAAAAAGCAGCGGAAAACGTGTTACGCCTTCCGCTGCCTATTTTTGAGGCTTCAGTGATGCCGGCGCGGCTTTGGGGTCGACGTAGCAGCGACGTTGCGCAACGTCCAGGCTTTGCTGGCAGCTCTATGGGTGCGCGTGCTCCCGCTCTTCTTCGCGGCCGGCTTCGCGTTCACGCTCCAGTTCGCTTTCATGTTCAATGCCGGTTTTGGGGCTGGTTTATGCTTTTGCTCGCGTCGCGCGCGGCGTCCTTCACGTCTCCCCACGCCTTTTGCGCTTTGCCTTTCATCTGCTGCGCCGTCCCTTCCACCTGGGCGTTGGTGTCGCCTGTCCACTCGCCCACCTGGCGCTTCACACGTCCCGCTGCGTCGTTGACTGCACCTTTGACCCGATCCTTATCCATGATTCACCTCGAATCTAGGTTGATTTACATCTTTGGTTGTGCCGCCTGCATCTTCTCCGGGCGGCGAAATGTTTCGGTTCGTATATTCGCCGGCCGTTGTATTAAACCGCCCTTCGTCCCTGATCAATTGGATGAGCAGCACCACTAGTGCGACCACGAGCAAAATGTGAATAAATCCCCCCAGGGTGTACGACGAAACCACCCCCAACAGCCACAACACCAAGAGGATGACAAAAATCGTCCAGAGCATCGTTCACCTCCGTGAATTTTCTTTCCTGCCCATCAGCACCCTTGGACGCCGAGCGAGCGCTGCGGGTTGTTCGCTTTTGAACTAGCCGAGGAATAAAGATGGTGCAACGGCGGGGAAAGGCCGTTGTATCAATCGTTGAAGCAGATGCGGGGCGCACGAAGTTTTTCTCGTCGGCGAAACTTTTCGCGAAGAACTTATCCGCGCGAACGAAATTATCTCGCGTTTGCACGAGAGGCAGCCGCGGCAGGAGCGGGGCATCGTAATTCACACGGCTTGTTAAGCGTGGGAGGTCGACATGCTTCTGATCATCCTGATTCTTTTGATTTTCGGATTCGGATATGGTGGTTATCGCGTAGGGCCGGGATGGGGGTACTACGGCGGCGGAGGCGTTAGCCTCATTCTCACGATCCTCCTCATTCTGCTGTTGCTGCGAGTGATTTGATTGGGGCGGTGCAGTACAGCGGCGGTCGCGATGACCTCTCAATCGCTACACGCGCGCGGTTGAGGGACGACCGCGCGGCGGTTAGTTCGAAGATAGAAGTAGCGTGCTAGAAAACGCCGGCCAGGTAGGCTTCAGCGGGACGCAGATTCTCTGACTTCGAGCCGCTCTCGGCCAGAACCACCGGCGAAAGCGTGATGACCGGGCAATGGGTGTGGGCCAGTGTCTTATAGACCACGCCATGCCGGGTGATGGCGGCAAAAGCCGACGCACCCTGCGCGCCGAGAACGATCAGGTCGGCCTGCTGCGTGTGGCTCTGATAGAGCAGCTCCTCGGTCGGGTCGCCGGGAACGACGATGGTCTGGATCGCGACCTGGCCCTGCAGCTCGGGGGGAACCAGCGCAAGCATGTCGGCTTCCACTTCATCGAGCGAACGGCCGGCGAGGAACTCCGCGCGTTCCTGGGGGCGGATGATGTGTTGCAGGATGAGGCGCGCGCCATGTTGCGCGGCCAGTTCCGCGGCAAAGGCGGCCACGACGGTGCTGGCTTCGTGCAGGCTGACGGCGCAGAGAATGGTGCGCGTGGCAAAATTGCGATAGCTGCCATCGACCACCTCGGGGCCGACGATGTAGACCGGCGAATTGGCAGTGCGCAACACCGCTTCGGCCACAGAACCCACTAACAGCTTGCCGATAGGGCCCGGCGAGTGCGTGCCCATCACGATGCGGTCGATCTCGCGCTCGCGCAGTAGGCAAGGATTTCGTCGGCGGGCAGGCCCGGGCGCACCACAATCTCGCAATGCAGGCCCGCCTCGCGAGCCCGCTGCGCGAGAGGCTCCAGATGCTGCTTCTCAGTGCGCGCCGCCGCAGCGTAGTCGTAGTAGCGGACGCCGGAGGCCTCAGATGCGGCCACGACCAGGGTGTCGTACGCATGAAAAAGGATGAGATCCGAGCCAAACTCCTGGGCTTGCGCGAGCGCGAATGCGAAGGCTTTCTGGTTGGCTGGAATCTCGGAGGCAAAGAGAATGGTGGAGGGCTTGCTCCAACCCGGCTTCAATACGGCTGCCATAGGGAACCTCCTTCCAGTACGTTCAAATGGTCGCAGAATGTCAACAGGTTTGCGGTGTTTCAACCGCACAATCGCCGGGTGATAAATCTCACCACGGTTCGATCTCGGACGCCTGCGGCCCGGCGAACAACGCCTGCTCCGCCGCTATCCGCCACTATAGGACCCAGACGAGGACGAGCGGGCCACGAATGAAATGATTGTGTTCCCGATTCCCAATTTTGTCCAGTAGCGGCGGTTACGGAACTGATTCGGGCGCATAAAGTGATCTGAATCACAGCCTGAACGACCAAAAAACTGCTCTTCTGGAGTGGAATCGAGGTCGTCGGAAGCGGTTTTCCGGCTCGCGGTGCTCGATGTTCGACATGAGGCCAAGAAAGTTTCGAGCCCGAGTCCGTCCCACCCCAGGCGCCGGAAGAGCGGCGCCCGACGCCCGCGATCTCCGGGAGGCCGTTACAATGCAACCGATGCAACCGATGCACAACATTCCCGCCCGTGGCGGGATCGATTACGACGAGTCGCCGTTCCTTGCCATCTGGGAGATCACGCAGTCCTGCGACCTGGCCTGCAAGCACTGCCGCGCCGCCGCGCAACCCATTCCGCACCCCGACGAATTGACGCACGAGGAAGGCAAGGCGCTGATCGACCAGATCGCCGACATGCACATTCCGATCTTCGTGTTTACGGGCGGCGATCCGCTGAAGCGCAAAGATGTTTTCGAGCTGATTCGCTATGCCGCGGGCAAAGGCGTGCAGGTGGCCGTGACGCCGAGCGCTACGCCGCTGCTGACGCGAGAGCAGATCTTCAAGATGAAAGAGGCCGGCGTGGTGCGGCTGGGCATTTCGCTCGACGGCTCATCTCCCGAGATTCACGACGCCTTTCGCGGACTGCCCGGCGCATGTGCGCGGACGATTCAGGCGATTGAGTGGGCCGGCGAGGCGGGCATTCCGATCCAGGTGCACACCACCATCAGCCGCCACAACGCGCACGATCTCGACAACCTGTGCAACTTGTTCGAGAAGCTGGCGATCGTGATGTGGAATGTGTTCTTCCTGGTTCCGGTGGGACGCGGGCAGTTGGACGATTTGCTGAGTGGCGAGGAGTTCGAGCAGGTGTTTGGGAAGATTTACGAGCTGTCGCGCCGCGCCAACTTCCAGATCAAGACTACGGAGGCGATGCACTACCGCCGCTACCTGCTGCAGCACAATCTGGAAGAGAAGAAGATGGGGCATGGGCATCCGGCGGCCACGGTTCACGGACCCCGGTGACCGGAGCGGGTGCCTACGAGCCCGGCGCGCCCACGGCCGACGGCCAGACGCGCACCATGAGCTGGGCGACGCGGCGGGTGAACGACGGCAAGGGATTCGTCTTCATCTCGCACATGGGCAATGTGTATCCCAGCGGATTTCTGCCGATCCATGCGGGGAACATTCGCGAGACGCCGCTTGGCGAGATCTACCGCAACGCGCCGATCTTCAAGGCGCTGCGCGATACCAGCCGGCTCGAAGGAAAATGCGGAGCCTGCGAGTTCAAGGAGATCTGCGGAGGATCGCGGGCACGGGCTTATGCGCTGACCGGCGATCCGCTGGCCGCGGAGCCGTGCTGCATCTACCAGCCGAAGAATTGGGATCCGGAGCGGGAGCAGACGGCGGAGGCGTTCAAGCAATGGACGCCGGCTGAGTCGCTGGTGACGCTGTAAAAGGCAGCTTTCAGCCTTCAGCTTTTCCTTGCGAGAACGCGGGTTCGGAATCTGTATGCGGGATTCCGGGCCTAAAGGCCGGACGTATTCTTGCCATCGGATTCAGGGACCTGAAGGTCCCTGCTCCCTCCGAGACATTCTGTGTCAATGTCCGCCGGCGTGGGCGTCGGCTTTGCCTTTGAAGCGCGAGTAGACGAAGACCACGTAGCCGATTGCCATCGCCATGCCGACGATCCACCAGGCGAGGCCCACGGCCAGGGTGTGCGGGCCGGAGATGGCGCGGGTGAGGGTGATGTCGTTGGCTGAGCCGGTGGTGGCGGGGAGCAGCACCGGATAGAGACCCCAGCAGGCGCCGGCCAGCATGAAGAAGAGATAGAGGCAGGAGGCGAGAAAGGCCTTCAGCGGATCTCCCTTGCGATTCCAGAGCCAGACCGCGGCGAGCGAGGCAATCACGCCTGCGGGAATGACGAAGGTGAAGGGGTAGTTGAAGTAGTTGTCGAGGCTGGCGGGGCGCACGGCGATGGTGGCGAAGAGGCTGACGACGGTGAGGGCTACAAGAATGAGCCACAGCGGCTGAACCACGTTGCGGGCGCGCTGCTCCAGGTCGCCGGAGGTTTTGAGCGCAAGCCACAGGGCGCCGTGCAGAGTGAGCGCGGTGAATGCGACGAGGCCGCCGATGACCGTGTACCAATCGAGAATGCCGGGGGCGACGCCGGGTTGCCAGTTGGTCCAGAGGGGCAGGAAGAAATAACCGTCGGCATTGAGAGGGACGCCGCGCAGGACGTTGGCCAAGGCCGCGCCAAAAAAGATAGTGAGGAGGGCGCTCGAAAAACCGAAGACGCCATCGAGCAGCGAGCGCCAGACACCGACGTCGAGGTGGTTGCGCATTTCGAGGCTTACGCCGCGCAGCACCAGCAGCCAGAGCACGATCATGAGCGGGAGATAGAAGCCCGAGAAGGCCGAGGCGTAGAGGAGCGGGAAGGCGAAATAGAGCGTGCCTCCGCCGGCCAGCAGCCAGACTTCGTTGCCGTCCCAGACGGGGCCGATGGAGGCCAGCGCGGCTTTGCGCTCGGCTTCGGTGCGCATGAGAAACATGTGCAGCACGCCCACGCCCAGGTCGAAGCCGTCGAGCACCACGTAGCCGACGATCATGACTGCAACCAGCCAGAACCAGAGAAAACCCATCATTGATCTAACTC
The DNA here is from genome assembly GCA_963713675.1 of uncultured Acidobacteriota bacterium. Classification (GTDB taxonomy): domain Bacteria; phylum Acidobacteriota; class Terriglobia; order Terriglobales; family Acidobacteriaceae; genus Telmatobacter. The sequence goes on along the minus strand of CAVQMV010000024.1, from coordinate 121,432 downwards.
CTCTATTCGACGAAGCACGAAGTATCAGGGCACGACTTTAGTCGTGCCGCAGCCGCTCTACAAACTAATCCGGGGCTTTAGCCCCTGCCAGTTTTCGCTGCCTCAAGCAAGCCGTGCCGTACGGATACTCTTCGGTGATGCTCGCTAATCCTGCTTTCACGGGATTGTTGTCGATATACGCACGATGCTGTTGCAGGCTCGATTCATCGACGATGCGCACATCAGAGAAGCCGCGCTGCCAAATTTCGCCCTGAAATCCGAGTTCGCGTTTTGCGCGAAAGGAAAAGCCGCCCTTGATAAGCTGCATTGCTTTTTCAATTGTTTCGCTGCCGGGAACTGTCATAAGGATGTGGACGTGATTCGGCATAACGACAAAATCGTGAATTGTGAATCTTCCAGCTTTTAAGCATGAACGAAGCACATCGATGAAGAGCTCCGCCATTCGCGCGGTTTGAAAAAGCGATCTGCCGCCCGCAGTTCGAGTAGTCACGAAGAAAATTCGCGATTCCCCGGTCGCGCTTGCGGGATCTGATGGTCTTGAAGGTCTTGCCATGGCAGGGGCTAAAGCCCCCCCCTCCTTTTTGTGCTTCTTCGGCACGACTGAAGTCGTGCCCTGACACTTCGTGCGTTCCCTAAGCTGACTTGCTTACCCATTGCGACACGAATTAAGTCGTGCCCTGACACTTGGTGCGGGATTTTGCTTTGTCGTTATTTCCGTCGCGCATATTCCGTTTCCGAATTCTCGTTACCGTAACAGGGGCTAAAGCCCGCCTCCTATTTTTCGCGCTATCGGCACGACTAAAGTCGTGCCCTGACACTTCGCGCATGACGACGCATTCTTTCACTGCACCAAAACCTCAATGCGGGGCTTTGTCCCGTGTCGGGTCGGGGCCGATGTCGATTTCGCGATAGACGAGCACGGTGAAGAGCAGGCCCAGCAGCGTGTAGAGTCCCATGAAGCCGATTAGCGTGAACAGGCCGTTGCTCGCGGAAACGGTGTTGGAGAAGCCTTCGCTGGTGCGCATCAATCCGTAGATGAGCCAGGGTTGACGGCCTAGTTCGGCGGTCATCCAGCCGGCGGTGTTGGCGATGTAGGGCAGCGGAAAACTGAGCAGCAGGGCCCATAACACCCAGCGCGAAGTGGCGAGCCGCCCGCGCCAGAGCAGGAATGCGGAGACGAGCATCAGCAACACGAACCAGGTTCCGAGCCCGGCCATGATGTGGTAGGCGTAGAAGAGCAGCGGAAGGGCGGTGGGCCACTGGTCGCGCGGAAATTGATCGAGTCCTTTGACCTCGGCCTTGGTGGTGCCATAGATAAGGAAGCTGAGCACGTCGTTCACGACGATGGGATTGTCGATTTGGCCGGTCTCCTCGTTGGGCTGGCCCATGAGCACGATGGGGGCGCCAACTTGGCTCGAGAAGAGTCCCTCCATGGCGGCAATGGCGGCGGGCTGGTTCTGCGCTACGTACTTGCCGGCCAGGTCGCCGGTGGGAAAGATGATGAGGATGGACGAAATGACGCCGGCGATGACGCCCACCTTGAGGAAGATGCGGCCGTACTCTTCGCGGCGGCCCTCCAACAGATAGAAGGCGCCCACGGCGGCCATGACGAATGAGCCGGTGATGACTGCGCCGGTCATGTTGTGCATGTACTGGAAGAACGCCCAGGGATTCATCAGCAGTTGCCAGAAGCTGAGCATTTCGAAATGGCCGTCGGGCATGCGGGCGTAGCCGACGGGATGCTGCATCCACGCGTCGGTGACGATGATGAAGAATCCGGAGATCCACGAGCCGAGCCAGACCATAACCGCGGAGAACCAATGCAAGCGTTGCGAGATGCGCTTTTCGCCGTAAAGGAAGAGGCCGAGAAATGCCGACTCGAGGAAGAAGCTGAAGACGCCTTCCATGGCGAGGGGCTGGCCGATGACGCCGCCGGAAAGCCGGGCGAAGCGCGCCCAGTTGGTGCCGAACTGGAACTCCATGGGAATGCCGGTGACGACGCCCATGATGAAGTTGATGCCGAAGATGCGGCCCCAGAAGCGCGCCGCGCGATCCCATACTTCGCTGCCCGTACGCAGTGCCACCGTCTTGATGACGACGATGAGCAGAGCAAGGCCCATGGTGAGCTGCGGGAATAGATAGTGGAAGGTGATGGTGAAGGCAAAATGCAGCCGGTGGATGATCTCGGCGTCCATCAAAAACCTCCTGGTGTAATTCGCGCGGTGGATGGGCGGAGGGTGCGCGCGGAGAGGTTAAGTGCAATCGTCAGATGTGAGCCAAGTGGCAAGATTTTGGGGATGGCGGTGAACGGCAGCATCCATCCTCGCTCCCGATTATCGCTCAACCAGTGACTTTGATCACTTGCCGCAAGCGGGCCGCGCCTTGATTCTATTCTTATAGTGCATGTCTTCCCGACGGGCTGCATGATTTCCCGCTGCGCACAGATAAACCGCTAGCGTTTTGACCACGCGGATTTCAAGATCGTTCATGAATGTGTGCGGGCGTGGACGCCCGCACGACAGCCGGTCAGGAGGCCGGCGCTACATTGCGACGGCTACGAGATCATGCGGACACGGTATCAGACGCTGTAGAGATGGAGTGAGGACAAAGAATGCGGATTGCGATCATTGGCGGCGGCATTGCAGGATTGGCTGCGGCTTATGAGCTCGAGAAGGCGCGGGCGGCGGGCGCGGCGGTGGAATACACGCTTTTTGAGGAGCGGCCGCGGCTGGGCGGGTCACTGGCCTCGGAAGTTGTGGGCGGTGCGGTGCTGGAGCGCGGACCGGATTCCTTTCTGACAGAAAAGCCCGCGGCGGCTGAACTTTGCCGGGAGTTGGGACTGGGCGGCGAGCTGATCCCTTCAAACGACGCCGCGCGCAAGACCTATATTGTTACCGGCAATCGCCTGGTGGCTCTGCCCGATGGGCTCATGTTCCTGGTGCCTACTAAGCTGGTGCCGACGGCGATGACGCGGCTGTTCAGCGTGCGCACCAAATTAAGGATGGCGCTGGAGCTGCTGATTCCTCCGCGGCCGAGCGAGGGCGATGAGTCGGTTGCGGCGCTGGTGGAACGGCATTTTGGGCAAGAGGCAGTGGATCGGCTGGCCGATCCACTGCTGAGTGGCATTTATGGCGGCGACGCCACGCAATTGAGCGCGCAAACTGTGCTGCCGCGGCTGGTGGAGATGGAGACGAAGTACGGCTCGCTGACGCGCGGCATGCTGGCGGCGCATAGGAAGATGCGGGCTATGGCGAAGCGTTCATCGAATGGAGCAAACCGCGGAGCTGCGATTTTCACGGGGTTGCGCGGCGGTATGGGGACACTGGTGGACGCGATTGCGGAGCGGCTCGATGGCGGCAGCGTACGCACGGGGACGCCGGTGAGCGGAATTGAGAGGACGGCGGAGGGTTGGAGGGTGCAGGCGGGCGGAGTTGGCGAGGAGTTTGACGCGCTGATCGTGGCAGCGCCTGCGTGGATTGCCGGGAAGTTGTTGACGCCGGTGGATGCCGCACTGGGCAGCGAACTCGGCGGCATTCCATATTCTTCGTCGATCACTGTGAACCTGGTTTACGACGAGCGGAAGATCGGTCCGCTGCCGGAGGGATTCGGTTTTCTGGTTCCGGCTGTGGAAGGGCGCGCGATGCTGGCTTGCACCTTTGCGCATCGCAAGTTTTTGGGGCGCACGCCGCCGGGGAAGGCGGTTTTTCGCGGGTTTCTGGGCGGCATGAAGCGCGTCGATTTGCTGGCCGAGAGCGACCAGGCTCTGGTGGAAGTTGTGCGGCGCGAGATGCGGGAGATTCTGGGCGCGAAGACTTTCGGCGCGGAGGTTGAGCCGGAGTTTGCGCAGGTGACGCGCTGGCGCCGCGCCATGGCGCAGTATGCCGTGGGCCACAAGGCGCGCATGCAGCGGGTGAATGCGCGCGTGGCGGCGATGCCCGGATTGCGGCTGGTCGGGAATGCATACGACGGCATCGGCGTGCCGGATTGCATTCGGCTGGGACGCAAGGCGGCGACGGAGCTTTTAGCTTCTGGTTTCTAGCTTTATTGGATCCTGCAAAAGAAATGTCCTCGCGCCGTCCCTACGGGACTCCGGAGTGTATTTGTGGAAACCGCTTTCCCTACGCTAAAGCGCGGGGCTAACAAACGCTGCGCCTCCGGCGCGGCTACCGAGACATTATTCACGCAGTTCTCGAACAGATTTCAGCTTTCATGAGAGCGCAACTGTCAACGTATACTCGCGATAGAGCATGTCTACGCGCACGGACACTTTTCTTTCTACGATTCTGGCTACGACGCGCGCCACATTGGATGCGGCGAAGGCGGACGTGCCGGTTGCGGAACTAGAGCGCCGGGCAGCCGAGCACCGCCCGCGCGGATGGGCTGCGGCGCTGCGCCGTCAGGCCGCGCAGGGACCGGCCGTGATCGCGGAGATCAAGAAGGCTTCGCCTTCAAAAGGACTGATTCGCGCGGCTTTCGATCCGGCGTGGCTGGCTCGTCGCTACCGAACCGGCGGGGCCGCGGCGCTTTCAGTGCTGACTGACGAACCTTATTTCCAGGGCAGCCTGCGCAATCTGGAACTGGCCTCGGCGGCTGCGCCACTGCCGTGTCTGCGCAAGGATTTCATCGTCGACGAGTACCAGATTGTCGAGGCGCGGGCGCATCGCGCTGACGCGATTTTGCTTATTGCCGCTGCGCTCAGCGCCGAGGAGTTGAAGCGACTCGCTGGGGGGGCCCACGCGCTCGCGCTTGACGTGCTGGTGGAAGTGCATACCGCGGATGAATTGGAAGACGTTCTTGCCGCGCTGGGAGAAGCGGGGGCTGACGCGATCGGCGTGAATAATCGCGACCTGAAGACCTTCGACGTGAGTCAGGAAACCTCGCTCGCGCTTGTCGATCAAATTCCCGCGAGCGTGGTGCGCGTGACGGAGAGCGGCATTTCAACTGCCGAGGACATTGCGTGTTTGCGCAAGGCGGGATTCGATGCGTTCCTGATCGGCGAGAGCTTGATGCGCCAGCCCGATCCCGGCGAAGCGTTGGCCGCGTTGCTGAAAGACGCCGCGGGCAAACCATGAGGCTCTGGATTAAAATTTGCGCGAATACTTCGCTTGGCGATGCGCAGGTGGCAGCGGAAGCCGGCGCCGATGCGGTGGGATTCGTGTTTGCGCCGAGCCCACGGCGGGTGACGGGGGAGCAGGCGGCGCAGATCGTGCCGCAACTGCCGGAGGCGCTGGAAAAGATCGGAGTGTTTGTCGATGCTTCGTTCGACGAGATCGCGGAGACGGTGGAAGCGGCGGGATTGACCGGCGTGCAATTGCATTTTGACGCGCCGGCCGAGTTGCCGGCGCGATTGCGCGAGAGATTTGGACCGAAGCTGAGGATTCTGGGCGTGGTGCACTTCGATGCAAGTGCTGAAGGGCGCGTGGCGGCGGTCGTGCGCGATGCAAACATCGATGCGTTGCTTGTAGATTCGCGCACGGCGACCGCCGTGGGCGGCACAGGCGTCGCATTTGATTGGAACGCTGCGCGGGGGTTGATTTTTGACGCTGACGGGCCCATGAAGTTTATTGCGGCGGGGGGATTGACGCCGGAGAATGTCGCGGAAGCGATTGCGGTGCTGCGGCCCTGGGGCGTAGATGTAGTGAGCGGGGTGGAGGCCGCGCCGGGGCGCAAGGATCCCGTGAAGGTACGGGCGTTTGTTGCTGGTGCGCGTGCGGCGAACGCGTCGGGGACGAACGGTCCTGGGACAAACGGTCCTGGGACGAACAGTCCTGGGATTTGATGAGCAGAGGGAATTTTGTGGGGGTACGCGGTGGAGGGAGAAAGCAACGGACGCGCGCGCGTTTCGCCGCTGGAAATCGATGCTGAACAGTTCCGCTTGCTGGGTCACGAACTCATTGACCGTATCGCGGAACTGCTGGAGTCGCTTCCAAGCCGGCCAGTCACGCGGGGCGAATCGCCGCTCGATATTCGGAAGGCTCTCGATGCCGATCGCGGACTGCCGAGTCAGGGAACGGATCCAGCCCAGTTGCTTCGTCACGCTGCGGACTTGCTCTTCGAGCACTCCTTGTTCAATGGGCACCCGCGATTCTGGGGATACATCACTTCCTCTGCGACACCCATCGGGGCACTCGGCGAATTGCTTGGGGCTGCCGTAAATCCGAATGTTGGGGCGTGGCCGCTTTCGCCGATGGCCAGTGAAATCGAAGCGCAAACCATTCGCTGGATTGCCGAGATGCTGGGCTATCCCGAAGAGTGCGGCGGCTTGTTTGTGAGCGGCGGAAATATGGCCAACATTGTTGGGTTTCTCGCGGCGAGACAGGCAAAGGCAGGCCGCGATGTACGCAGCGCCGGATTGGGCGACGCGCGGCTGCGAGTCTACTGTTCGAAGGAAACGCATACCTGGATACAAAAGGCCGCGGATATCGCAGGGATGGGCACGGATGCAATCCGTTGGGTCGCCACAAACGATCGGATGCAAATTGACGTCTCTGCGCTGCGGCAGCAAATTGAGGCCGATCGCGCTGCCGGCGAACGGCCGATCCTGGTGGTAGGAAATGCCGGGACGGTGAGCACAGGCGCGGTGGATCCGCTGAGTGAACTGGCGGCGATTTGCCGCGAATTCGATCTCTGGTTTCACGTGGACGGCGCCTATGGCGCAATGGCAGCGATTCTTCCCGAGGTTTCGAAAGATTTTGCCGGGCTTGGCGAAGCGGACTCGATTGCGATGGACCCTCACAAGTGGCTCTACGCGCCGCTCGAAGCCGGATGTGCGCTGGTGCGTAATCGCGAGAAGCTACGCGACGCATTCTCATACCATCCGCCGTATTACCACTTTGAGACGGAGGCGATTAATTATTACGACCTTGGCCCGCAGAATTCGCGCGGCTTTCGAGCCCTGAAGGTGTGGCTGGCGCTGCAGCAGGCGGGCCGCGACGGCTACGTACAGACGATCTCAGAAGATATTCGCCTGGCGGGCGAACTCTTTCGGCGGATTGCGCAAACTCCGCAACTGGAAGGGCTCACGCAGAGCCTTAGCATTACAACCTTTCGGTTCATTCCGAGGGACCTTGAGCGCGGCGGCGAGGAGATTGAAGGCTATCTCGATCAGTTAAACAACGAACTGCTTACGCGTTTGCAGAACAGCGGCGAGGCGTATCTTTCGAATGCAATCGTGCGCGGCAGGTTTGCGTTGCGTGTGTGTATTGTGAATTTCCGGACGACGCTGGCAGACGTTGAAGCGCTGCCGCCTCTCGTCGTTCGGATCGGCGAGAAGACAGATGCGGAGCAGCGACCGGCAGGGCTGCGGCGATGAGGCCGGCTCTCGTAACGGTCCGCCGCCAGGAACGCAGCGAGCACGATGCAGATCGCTGGCCGGAATGAACGTAAATCGAAATGGACCAGGCTGCACCGAATCCGTGCCTTTGAACATCAAAACATGCGAAGGAAATCCCCGGAGGTTTCTCCATGGCAACGTTTCTTCCCCCTATCGAAAACCCTTCGAGCCCGATGTTGAAACTGGTCTACGCCATGTCACGCCGCCAGTTTGGCAAGGTGATGACCCCGTTCAAAGTATTTGTGGCGCGCATGCCGCTGGCGTTCGGCATGTTCACTGGCAAAATCGGCAAGCTCGACAAGAAACTGGAGCTCCCGCGTGAGACACAAATGCTGGTCCGCGAGCGCGTGGCGCGGATCAATGTGTGCGAGTTTTGCATCGATATCGGCCGGTCGTTCGTGATTAAGGCGTCAATGGACGAAGCCAAGTTCGATGCGCTGGAGGGCTACACCACGAGTCCGATGTTTTCCGATGCCGAGCGGGCGCTGCTGGATTACGTCACCGAGTTAACGCGCGACAAGAGCGTGAAGGATGAGACTTTTGCGCGGCTCAGGAAGCACTATTCCGAGCGGGCCATTTGCGAGATTGTGTGGCTGGTGGCGAGCGAGCATTTTTACAACATAACCAACATCGGGTTGAACATTCACTCCGACATGCTTTGCGATATTGCGAAGAGGAAGTAGGATCTTGGGCAGAGGTTCGCATAAGAATATGGAAACTGAGATTCAAGATCTCAATGCGCAACGGGGTGAGTCTCTGCACGATTTCTGGTTCCGCGCAAAGGTGCAAGAGGCATTGAATGATTCGCGGCCGGATATTCCGCACGAGCAGGTTGAGGCGCTCTTTTCCGTGCGGCGCGCAGTGGCACGGAGGAAGTCAGAACCGAAGCGACTGAAATGCGACGACCGCTAGCAGAATTAGAAAGATGGCGATGGAAAGGCACCCGCCGACCAAGGAAATCCAGCCAGAGATCTCAACCACTCGAATGAGATCGAATCTGTCTTTCTTCCCCCAGCCAAAGAAACTGGCCGCGCTTCGGGAGCGGAATGCCAAAAGCCAGCCGAGCCCGATCACCCCTAGAGACATCAGAAGGGCGACGTAAGACTCTACAACCAGTTCCATCGCTGGGTGTTCTGTCATAAGGGCCAAAATGTTTCTCGATCATTCTATCCCTAGTACACTAAGAAGTTCCCCATTTTCCTGGGTACACAAGCAGGAGTTCCTCATGGCATCGGTCATTCTTCCGGCAAATCCTTCGGAGTCGCGGCCCGGGCGGTTCGGCGTGTATGGCGGGCGCTATGTGCCGGAGACGCTGGTGGCGGCGCTGGACGAGCTGGAGCACGCCTACGATGAGGCCAAGGCGGATGCGGCGTTCCAGGCTGAGCTGAGTTCGCTGCTGGCCGACTACGCGGGACGGCCGACGCCGCTCTACTTTGCCAAGCGGCTCACGGAATCGCTGGGCGGGGCAAAGATTTATCTGAAGCGCGAAGACCTGCTGCACACCGGCGCGCACAAGATCAACAATGCGCTGGGGCAGGGACTGCTGGCCAAACGCATGGGCAAGAAGCGCGTGATCGCCGAGACCGGCGCGGGACAGCACGGTGTGGCGACGGCGACGCGTTTGCGCGCTGCTGGGCCTGGAATGCGTGGTCTACATGGGCGACGTGGACATGGAGCGCCAGGAGCTGAACGTGAAGCGCATGCGGCTGCTGGGCGCGGAGGTGCGCGGGGTTTCGTCGGGATCGAAGACGCTGAAAGATGCGATCAGCGAGGCCATGAGGGACTGGGTCACGAATGTGCGGACGACTTATTATCTGCTGGGCAGCGCGCTGGGGGCGCATCCGTATCCCACGATGGTGCGCGACTTTCATCGCTGCATCAGCCGCGAGATGAAAGAGCAGATTCTGGCGAAGGAAGGCCGGCTGCCGACGGCGGTGATTGCGTGCGTGGGCGGCGGGTCGAATGCGATTGGCGCGTTTTACGAGTTCATTCCCGACCGGCAGGTGCGGCTGATTGGCGTGGAGGCCGGCGGGCGCGGCACGGTGCTGGGCGAACACGCGGCTCGATTCCAGGGCGGTGCGCCGGGGGTGTTGCAGGGCACGTTTTCTTATGTGCTGCAGGACGACGATGGGCAGATTGCGCTCACGCATTCGGTTTCCGCGGGGCTGGATTACGCTTCGATCGGGCCCGAGCACGCGATGCTGCATGACACGGGGCGCGCGGAATATGTTTCGTGCGATGATGCGCAGGCACTTGATGCGGTGATGAAGCTGGCTAGGACTGAGGGGATTTTGCCGGCGCTTGAGAGCGCACATGCCGTGGCCGAGGCCATGCGCATCGCGCCCACGTTTTCAGCGCGTGACATACTGGTGGTGAATCTTTCAGGGCGCGGCGACAAGGATATGGGGATTCTTGCGCGGGAGCTGAAGTTGTAAGACTGCGTGGGTTCTTGCTTTCCCCGGTCTCAGAATCGAGACCGGGGGCACCCAGTTTCGTGCTGGGTCGAGAAGTGAGTTTGGGTTCGTGCTATCCCACCCTAAGCGCAAAGAACGCTCTTAGGATGGGGCACCCATCTGTATTGGTAAGAATTCGAGAGCTTTTCAATGGCGATTCGTTTCGATCACAAGCCGGGTTTGGTGGTCTATCTGACTGCGGGCGACCCGTCTCTCAAGGCGACGCGCGAGATCGCGGTTGCGGCCATTGACGCGGGCGCGGATGTGATCGAACTGGGCGTGCCGTTCAGCGATCCGCTTGCCGATGGTCCCGTCATCCAGCGCGCCATGGAGCGCGCACTGGCTCACGGATCGGGACACGAGGCAACAAGGCTGAAGGACGTGCTTGCGCTGGCGCGTGAGATTCGCGCCGCGCGCCCCGCGGCGGGCCTGGTGATTTTCAGCTATCTGAATCCGATTTTGCGCTACGGCCTGAAGAAGTTTGCCGACGACGCGAAGGCTGCCGGCGTGGACGGAGTGCTGGCCACCGACATGATTGTGGAAGAGGCCGGCGAGTACCTGATGGAGATTGAGCCGCGTGGATCTGGCGCCGATTTTTCTGGCCGCGCCTACCAGTCCCGACGCGCGGCTTGAGGCGATTGCCACGCACTCCAAAGGTTTTGTGTACGCCATTTCGCGCACCGGCATTACGGGCACGCAGCAAAGCGTCGCCGGCGATGCGGCGGCGCTGGTTGCGCGCGTTCGGCGATGGACCCGGCTGCCGGTGGCCGTGGGGTTCGGTATCAGCAACGCGGAACACGTCGCCCAGGTGGCGGAGTTCGCGGATGCCGCGGTTGTTGGCAGCGCGATTGTCGAGCTGATTGAGCGGGCGACGCCGGAGACTGCGCCGGACCTGGTGGCTCGATTTATCAAGGGTCTGCGCCTGCCCCATGCAGCGCTGGCCCGGTGAGAGAAACAGCTTCCAGCTACTAGCTTCCAGCCTCTAGCTTGTCCGATGGCGGACCAGGCCGCGTTGGCTCGCGCCAGCGGAATGGAGCTAGTAGCTAGAAGCTAGCGGCTAGTAGCTAATGCAAGAGGATGCAATGACTATCGAAGAATTGCGAATCCGCATCGACGAGCTGGATCGCCAGCTGGTCGAATTGCTCAGTGAGCGGGCACGCGCCGCGCAGATGATCGGCCATTTGAAGGCCGCCACTTCGCTTCCGGTGTACGAGCCGAATCGCGAAAAGATCATCTACGCCAATGTGCGCGCGGCCAACAAGGGCCCGCTGCCCGACATCGAGCTGACGCATATCTACGAGCGCATCATCGACGTGATGCGGGCATTGCAGCGCAACGAGCTGGCTAGCCAGAGACACGCCCAGGCCGCCGAACAAGAAGGCGGAGCGATGGGCCACGCCGCGGGCGCGCCGATAGACGGACCGGCGCCCGAGACAGGGAAAAAGTCATGATTGTCGCAATGCAGGAGAAAGCCACCGAAGAACAGATCGATGCCGTGATCAACGCCATGGGAGAGGCCGGCGTGGACGTGCATCGCACCACGGGCGAGTTCCAAACCATTCTGGCCGGCGTAGGCGCCACCGCCGGGCTCGACCTGACGAAGTTTGAAATGCTGCCGGGCGTGCTGCACGTGCACCGCATCAGCGCGCCTTACAAGCTGGCCGGGCGCGCGTGGCGGCCGGAGGGCACGATTGTCGAGTTTAAGAACGGCGCGACCATTGGCGGGGAGAAGGTGGCGATCATCGCCGGACCGTGCGCGGTGGAAAGCCGCGAGCAGATTTTCACGATTGCGGCGTGCGTGAAGGCCGCGGGCGGAGGATTTCTGCGGGGCGGAGCCTACAAGCCGCGCAGCTCGCCGTATTCGTTTCAGGGGCTGGGCATTCCCGGCCTCGAACTGATGCGCGAGGCCGCCGACGCGAACGGACTTTGCGTGGTGAGCGAGGTGATGGAGATTGCGCAGATCGAGCCCATGCTGCCGCTGGTGGATTGCTTCCAGGTGGGCGCGCGCAACATGCAGAACTTCAACCTGCTGCGCGAACTGGGCCAGGTGCGCAAGCCGATCCTGCTGAAGCGCGGCATTGCGGCCACGGTGGAGGAGCTGCTGCTTTCGAGCGAGTACATTCTCTCCGGCGGTAACTACGACGTGATTCTGTGCGAGCGCGGCATCCGCACGTATGAAACTGCGACGCGCAACACCATGGACATCGCGGCCATTCCGGTGCTGAAGAAGCTGTCGCATTTGCCGGTCGTCGGCGATCCTTCGCATGGCACGGGGCGGCGCGACATGGTTCCGGCGATGGCCAAGGCGGCTGTGGCGGCGGGCGCGGATGCGGTGCTCCTGGAGATTCACCCCAACGCCGACAAGGCCGTTTCCGACGCGGCGCAGACGCTGTTTCTCGATCAGTTTGAAAAGCTGGTGGGCGAGCTGCGGGTGCTGGCGGAGGCGGTGGGCAGAACGCTGTGAAAGATAGCGGAGTTAGCGGAGTCAGGGGTTGATCCCGCGGAAGAACCGATCGGCCTTACGGACTTCGCTAGAGTGTTAGGACAAATTGGATCCTCATGTTCGGGAGGCTGCAGGTGAATGATCATCCTTCTCTAGGAATTCCAGGTCTGTGCATTCTCGCCGGAATCGTCATCACCTTGTTCGGCGGCTACAAATGCGTTAAGGGCCACATCTATGGCGTCGCGGCGGAGCATGAATCAACTACTGTGCGAACGTAACGAGATGCAGGTGTTCTACTCAGTTCGCCGTAAAGAACGCGGCAAACTCCGTTCACCATGGCTGACTTTTGTGTAGTCGCCGCTTGCGAGCTACACTAGCTACTTGACACCGCTACTAGTGATTCTGCCTGCAAAGGACTAACATGATCGAGCGCATCGCCATTCTCGGCACTGGCCTGCTGGGCACATCCGTGGGCCTCGCGCTGCGTGCTGCGGGGTTCAAGGGCAGCATCGTGGGCTGGAATCGCAGTCCCGAGCAGGGGCAACTTGCGCACTCAAGATGGGCGCGATCGATTCTGCTCGCCGCCGATCCCATTGAAGCCGCGCGAGCGAGCCAGGTGACGCTGCTGGCTGTGCCGATCTACGCGACGCTCGATTTCATGGAGAAGCTGGCGCCGGTGCTTGGGCCCGATCAGCTTGTGACCGACGTGGGCAGCACCAAGCGGCGTGATCGCCGAAACTGCCGCGCGGCTTTACAACACGCCGGAACGCGCGGCGTTTCTGCCGGGGCATCCGATGGCGGGCAAGGAGCGCGGCGGCGCGGCTCTGGGCGATGCGAATCTGTTTCGCGGCGCGGTGTGGCTTTTTACGGACGATGCCGCGGCACAGCGCTCGCCGCAAGCGGCGGCGCTGGTGAAGGGATGGCGCGAGTGGGTGACGAAGATGGGCGCGAAGACGCTCGATCTCGATGCCGCGCGCCACGATGAATTGGTGGCGTGGGTGAGCCATCTGCCGCAGTTCACGGCTACGGCGCTGAGCGCGCTGCTGGAAGAGGAAGTGGGCGATGCGCCCGAACTCAAGGACGTGGGCGGGCGCGCGTTGCGCGAGATGACGCGGCTGGGCGCGAGTCCGTTTTCGATGTGGCGCGACATTGCCCACACCAATACGGAAGCCGTGGAGCGCGCCCTGCTGGCGCTCGAGCAGCGGCTGGCAAACCTGCGCGAGAACCTGCGCACGCCGGGGCTGCGCGATGAATTCGAGCAGGCAAATAAGTTCCGGCGGGAATAACCGCATCGCAGCTTTGGGCAGTGTCGATTGCCGGAATTAGCGACGCCAGTAAAGCTCCATCGTCGGGAACTCCCGATAGCGGCTGAAGTGCCGATCTGAATCGAGGAAATCGATCGTAGGTTCGGGTGGAGGGTCGCCGGGGTCGCCGACCTTGTATGCGATCAGGATGCTGCCTACGGGCAGGTTGTCGAGCGCCTGATATAACTCCGGCCCGTTTTCTGGAATGTCGCTCACATTCAATCCTGAGTAGTAGGCGAAGTCAGGGTAATTCTTATTTGCATAGAGAAGCGTTGTCGTGGGCAGGTTCTGCTTGAGGTACTGCGCTACCGTCATCTCTTTCGACACTGAATGGTCGATGAATCCTTTGTCGAAGCGATGATGGTCGGGCCAGAAAGTTAAGACAAGCGCACAACTCAATGCGATGCCGCAGGCCGTGTTTACGGCGGTGCGCCTGTTTTTCACAAGAGAGCTCAATCCGATACCCGCCAACAGGAGCAATGGAGGCGCAAGCGGAATGCCGTACCGCGACTCCTTATGGCTCAAGCTGCTGAAAAATGCGAGCGCGCCCAAAGCCCATAGCCACAGAAAACCATCCGATACGGCGCGCCGCCCAGCCGCGATAGCGCCGTTCAATTGAGCGACCTCTTCTGACTTTTCGGGTCGTATTAGATCCCAACCTCTGACGATCGCCCAAGCTGCCAGTCCGGCGATTCCAAGCCACGAGATCATGGCCGGGAGCCCCATCAAGTAGTAGTAAAACGGCTCCGAGGAACCGCCCAGATTCAGCCATCCTTCCTGCAAATTGTCGAAGTAGCTGCCAAATTGAATCCGGGACCAGTACAAGTAGGGCCCGAATGCGATGAGGAATCCCGCGGCGCAAGCGAGGGCGGCCCGTGCACGCTTTTTTGCGGCAAATACGAGGAGCAAGAGAATGCCGACGCTCGATAGCGACCCGAAGCGCATGAGCACTGCCAGGGCCAAGCTGAAACCGGCGCACGCGAAGCGGAAGCTGGTTTGCCTTTCGAGAGCACGGAGCATGAGCCAAAAAGAAATAAGAATGAGAGTGACTGCGGGGCAATCTGTGAGCAAGCTGTGTCCCGTGCAATTGGGGACGAAATCGCCGAAACCGTTGGGAAAAACGCCAACGAAAAATGGGCCAAAGGCCAGCAGCAGCGCAGCAATCGCGGCCGCTGTTTTACCTGCTATTTTGCGGCCGGCTAGGTAGAGGAATGCCGGACCGAGTGCGTTCAGCAAGGCGGTTACAGTTTCCGCGGCGTAATCGCTATTCCAGACGTGAAAGACGCCGGCGAAGATGAGTGAGAGCAACGGAGGGCGGCTTTCAATCTCGTTGTAGCCGACATTGACGGAATTCATGAACGCAGCGTTGAGGAGATACACGCATTCGTCCCAGAAATGCATCCTCGTCAATCCCCACCAGCGGATGAGAAACGCCCCCGCGATGAGCAGCACAAAGCATATCCATTCCAGGCGGGTAAACCCGGGTTCAGCACTCAGCCGGGGCGCATTCCAACGGCGATGCACTGCGGTAACGAAGCCGCGCACTCTCGACACGGGGTGTTGCGTCTGCGCTATGCGAGATACCAGTGGTGAAGCTGCAACTTTGCCTGGCACGTTAACAGCTCCTCGACTACGCTTTTGCAGGCCGCATCAATTTCGGAGAATCAGAATCTGCGGAATTTTTGTGGAATGCATGAATTCTACGACGGCCCGAAAAGAACAATCAAACAGGGGCCAGCGTGGGGTCAAAACCGAGCTTGCTTGTGGAGTGGCCGGGAGGAAAGGTGGGACGATCCTGGAGATGACGCGAATCCAAAGTAACGGTCCGATCCGGGCAATTCGGGCGGCAAATCACCGCGAACAGCTGCGAACTAAGCTTCAGTAGATCGGGGCCCATCCCACGTTACTTGATTGATGACAAATGAATTACCCATCTGGTCATCGAGCTGGCGGCGCGTAGGCCAGCAAGGGCATGACGCGGATGGGGGATGAAAGATACCACCTGCAGGTGACAGACAGGGGACGTGTGAGTGCGGCTTGATTGCAATTACAGGACTTAATTGCCAGGGGGGAGAGCGGCAGCAACCTCGGCAAATCCCTGGATTTTGGGCCTCGGATCGCGCTGGAGTTGAAGGAGTATCTTCCACAGCGCACCGAAAGCGGCCAGCATGGCGCCAAGTTCGAGGATTTCGATGAGCAAGACACTGAAAACGATTTGCGAGAAGCTCCGGCACCTGGCGGTCAACGAGAGCGGTCAGGATTTGGCCGAGTACGGTCTACTCGTGACGCTGCTTGCGCTGGCCTGCATTTCGGGCATGCAAGGCCCGGCAAATTCTGTGAACCAAATATTCGGGCAGATCAGTACGGCGCTCGCTCCTCCGCAAAGTAACGGTAGCCAAGGGGACACCGGCGGTGGTGGCAACCAAGGTGGCGGCGGCGATCGCGGCGGTCGCGGTGGTCACGGTGGGGACGGCGGCGGTGGTGGTGGTCATCACGGCGGTGGTGGCGGTCATCATTTCGGGTTCTAGTTGCGCTGAAGAGAATCCGTCTGCTGAAGAGTCCCGTGCCCGCGGTTTCTTTCCCAATTCATCTGCGATTCTGTGACGCGCGTCCTGTGCGAGCTACCCGCAGCTGTGCTCACCCCGGAACAATTCTGCACGTGATCCACTCCTCTACATCGAGAAATGCGTCCGCGGATCCCTCGACTCCGTTGCCCCGCGCCAGTAGAGAGCGAGGCCGATCAGGATCGAAACCATAGCGCCTATGACCAGCTTGAGTTCGAAGCCGAGCTTGCTTGCGGAATCGCCGGGCGGCACCAGCGACACAGGGATTCAAAGCAACACAGCCTGGATTCCGTGGTCACGGGGCGCTCCTGCATGTGGGCGTTGCGGATCGAGATTCCAATAAGCAACTGATCTCAAACAACTTATCAGTTCACTTTCAGTCCAAATCTAATTCATCTCCAGTGCATCGACCTTTCAGGGCCGTTCGCGCAAAGTCGATCTCACCGCGCAACCCGCGGAGGAGAAAAACGATGAACCGGACAGCGATGTTTGTGATGCGGATGGCAGGTTTGGCGGTGGTTGCAGCAGCAGTTGCAGGATCCCCGGCCTGGGCGAAGAACAACCGTGACGCAGAGGCTAGCCGCGCCACCATTACTCTGCGCGTTTATGACTACGCGCATGTGAGACCTGCAACCCTGGCTGCGGCGGAGCGGGAAGCATCGCGGATTCTGGCGAAGGCCGGCGTAACGACGCAATGGCAGGAATGCCCGACCTCGCACGATGCCAAGAAGGACTTCCCTGACTGTGCAGCAACGCAGCCCGACGACTATGTCGTGTCGATCCTGCCGAACTCGATGGCAGATACGCTGGGGAAATCAGGAGACATTTTTGGGGTGGCGGACGGCGGCGAATCGCACCGTGCGGCCATCTTCTACGAGCGCATCAGCGAACGTGCAGGCGGCGACACCACGGCTATGGACGTGCTGGCCGGCCGTGTGATGGCGCGCGAGATTGGCAGCCTGCTGCTGGGCCCGAATGCCAACTCCAGGACCGGCATCATGAAGACGCGCTGGACCAGCGACGATTTGACCGTGCTGGCCGGCAGTCAGATGTACTTCACGGCAGAGGAGGCTCGGCAAATGGACACGCGGCTGGTTCAGGAAGCCCGGACTCGGCAGGCGGAGACCCAAACCAAGGTTGCAACGAGCGATCGGTAATGATGCGCGACAGCGGGTCAGCGAGTCAGCGAGTCAGCCAAACACCTCTGTTTTTGTGCTGGGTTGAGGAGTTAGTTTGGGTTCGTGCTATCCCAGGTCTCAAAATCGAGATCTCCACCCCGCGGGCCGAGACCTGTCCGCGGGGACCCCGGGCCTGGGGCACCCAGCATTTGTGGGCAGGACGGCACCGGAACGGCGGATGAACTGGCGAGGAGAAGATCCTATTTGACGCGCATGGTCCAGATGTTGCCGGTGGTTTCGGAATACTCGTAGACGATCTGATCGCCACGGGGAGACCAGGCGGGGTAGCGCACGTAGCTGTTGTCGCGCGAGTAGTGCGTCAATTGCTTCTGCTGCCGCGTGCTGCGCGAGATCCAAAAGAGGTTTATCGCGCCATTGCGAAGGTTGGCAAAGACGATCTTGTCGCCGTCGGGGGCCCAGTCCCAGAGCATGTCAGGTTCCCGCTCGCCGACCTGGAGCACCGTCACGGGCCCGCCCGCAGCAGGAACGGTGGCGATCCCGTTCTCGATCTCAAAGGCAATCGTTTTTCCATCCGGCGACCAGCATGGGTACGACATCAGTCCCTTGCCGAAGGTCAATTGCTTTGCTGGACCGTCGGCCGCCTGTCCGAAGCCGATGGGCGCCACCCACACATTCACTGCGCCGCCCTCGCGCTTGCCAAATGCGATCTGCCTGCCGTCGGGCGAAACGCGAAAGGACGCACCATCCTCGGCGAGCTCGCGTAGCACGGATATGGTACCGGTGCTCAGGTCGATGGAATCGAGCACTTTATGCCCCTTCTGCTCGCCCTGGAAAGTGAGCCCGCCATGCACGGGGAGCCATCCAATCAGATGGCGGTCGGTCGGCGTGGCTCCCACAGGATGGGCATTCTTACCATCCGTATCGGCAACCCACATACCGATGCCGGTGTCCTCCCCGTTCTGGATGACCGTATAAGCGATCTGCGCGCCGTCGGGCGAGAAGAGCGGATCTAGCTTACGCAGCATAGTGTCATGGGTGAATGGGACGGGGTCGCCGACGGCCTCTCCGGTCGATGGCGAAATGCGAATTGATTGCAGGTTATCGTTGGCCGCAACTGCCGAGAAGACAAGGAATTGTCCATTGGCTGAGAAGCGCAGGCCCCGGTACACCACAGGGCCGGAATCTTTCGCCAGCTCCGGCTCTCCTGCGACGGCACCCTCGGGCGAAAGCGGCACGCGCATGAGCGCAAACGTCAGCGCCACGGGCGTTTGCTGCTGGGAGCCCACAAAACTTTTTGAAAAGTACAGATAGCGTCCGCCGGGCCCATACACGGGATCGTACACTCCGCCCGCAACCAGCCGCCGCGGGGTACCGCCGTTGGCCGGGATCGTCCATATCTCCTGCAGACTCGCACTGACGCTGCTAAAGGCAATTTGTTTGCCATCGGGCGACCATGTTGGCGCGCCATGGCCACCGTTAGGATTTCCGGGCTGCGTCAGTTGGGTGGGCGCGCCGCCCCGCGCGTCGACCATCCACAGCGTGGACGAGGGAAGGGTGATCGCGAGGCCCGTCGGGCTGTAGTCGAGTATTCCCGCTGACTGGAACACGATGCGCGAGCCGTCGGGGGACCATACTGGCTTACCTCCGAATTCCGTGAGGCGACGTGCCGTGCCGCCGAGGGCAGGAATCATCCAGATGCCACCCTTCTTGTCTGAGAAGAATGCAATCTGAGTTCCGTCTGGCGACCAGGCTGGTTGCAGGTTCCCGTTCCCGTCGTTGGTGAGTTGGATTTCACGTCCGCCCGGCGCAAGCGTCTTCACATAGATCTCGAAGCCACCGTTCTTGTCGCTGCTGTAGACGACCGCGCTCCCGTCGGGTGAAAGCGAGGGATATATATCGACGCCGATGGAGGTTGTGACCTGGGTAAGGCTGGTCTCGTCGAGGGATTCGCCGCGGCCGTGACGCCACCACGAATGTGCGATAAAAGCTGCGGCGGCGAGAAGGACAGCCGCGGAAACAAACACAGGCAGATGCCATCGCGAGCGCGAGGGTCTTGGGGGCGCGTTGGGCGCTGGCTGCGGATCGGGATCAACGGCAGCGGGCTCGCCGACAGCTTTTTCCGGGGGCAGTTCGGTATTAAGCACCTCGACGGCGGGAAAAATGAAGCGGAAGCCACGGCGCGGCAGAGTTTCCACGTAGCGAGGACTGCCGGCCTCATCGTCGAGCGCCTGGCGCAGTTTCTTGATGGCCGTGCCTATGCTGTGATCGAACTCGACGACCGTATCGTTGGGCCAGAGACGCTTGCGAATCTCCTCGCGCGTGACGACGCCGCCGGGCCGCTCGAGCAGCATGAGCAGAATTTGAAACGGCTGCTCCTGCAGGCGAATGCGCGACGTGCCGCGGCGCAATTCGCCGGCGCGCAGATCCAGCTCAAACTCGCCGAAAAGGATTGTCTCTGCGCTAGTTCCGCTCACGGTAATTCACCTTCGGATACGCACAATTTAGCACGAGCTGGAGTGAAGTTTGACGATCGAACGATGGACGGCGCTCAAATCAGCCGTTCTGCTGGGTTCTCGCGCCGCGCCAGTAAAGGGCGAGGCCGATCAGGATCGAAACCACGGTGCCTATGACCAGCTTGAGTTCGAAGCCGAGCTTGCTTGCGGAGTCGCCGGGCGGCACGAGCGAGACGAAGATTCCCAATAGGACCACGACAAAACCGAGGCTGCCGCAGAGCCATACGCCGACTTTGCCTCCGGGAACCAGGACGGCGTGGGGATTTTCGGTGCGGTCCTTGCGGCCGGCGAGTTTGATGACGGCGGCAAACATATAGAGGAAGGGAATGAAGTAGAGAATGATGGCCGCGTCGATGAGGACCTGATAGGCGCCGCGCGTGGTTTCGCTGATCTGACTCAAGAGCAGGATGGCGCCGGAGAGCACGGCCTGCACCAGGATAGAGATGTACGGCGTCTTCCAGCGGGGATGGAGTTTGCCGAAGGCCGCGGGCAGGTAGCGGTCGATGCCCACCTGGAAGGGCACGCGCGCCACGCCGGCTACGGTGGACCCTACGCCGCCGGCGTTGCCCACGGTGACAAGCACCGCGGCAATGACGCCAAGGATGCCGATGCGCAACACGACGGAACCAGCGGCGATGGCCTGAAAGACGCCGCTTTTAGGATCAAGGCCTGCGGCGGGCGCAAGCGCGAGCACGGCGAAGGTTCCCGCAATGTACATGAGGGCGATGAGCGCGCCGGAGCCGAAGACCGCGCGCGGCAGAGTGCGGCGCGGATCGCGCACTTCTTCAGCCATACAGGAAACCAGCTCGAGTCCGGTGAATGCGAAGGCGATTTGCGACCAGAAGTTGACGGTGTCCCAATTCCACGTGGGACGCATGCTGTCGAGCGTGAAATGCGTGACCGAGCCGTGGCGCAGGCAGACCAGCACTGCCACGCCGGCAAGGATCAGCAGCGGCAGATAGGTTCCCACGCCGCCCGCGTTCTGCAGCCATTTGCCGATGTTGAGGCCGATGATGTTGAGCACCACCGCGACCAGAAGCAGCGCCAGCGAAACCCAGAGCAGAAACGCGCGGTCCTGCGCCAGCGCAGCGCCGCGGCTGGAGGAGATGTAGGCGGACATGGAGGCGCTGGCGAGCAGGAGGCCGGGAAAATAGAAGACGGTGTAGATCCAGTAGGTCCAGCCGGCGATGAAGCCGTGAAAGGGTCCGAAGGCATCGCGCGCCCAGGCGTAGAGGCCGCCCTCCTCAGGAAAGCGCGAGGAGAGCTCGTTGATGACCAGCGCGCCGGGTACGAAGAAGAAGACCGCGGCCAGCACCCAGAGGCTGATGGAGGAGGGGCCGTTGTGGCCGGCGGCGGCGATCCAGCGGGGGCCGAGGACGGTGGCGATGTTGAAGAGCAGAACGTCCCAGAAGCCCATGCTTCTGCGCAACTGCGATTTGGGGTCCCGCGGCGGCGGCGCGGAGATGGTCATGCGTGTACCTGAGTTGGAGTCATAGATATTGTATGGGTTCGCTCAGTGGGCTAAAGCCCAGCTCTGCCTTTCCATGCGGCTAAAGCACGCGACCCACCTACTGGGCGGATTCGCCACGATCGTGGCCTGGCACTTCGTGCGCCCTTGAAGAATTTTTCCGGAGGATCTGAGGCCGTTTCTTGCATCGGGACCGGTTTCGTGCAGCCGGTTCTATTCCGAATCGTTTGCGGCTTCGGCTTCTTTGGCGACTTCGAATTCCTTGGGCGCTTCGCTTTCGAGCGCGGTTTCGAGCGGCAGCCTGGCGGGATCGATGGCGTCGAGCCCTTCTGCACGGGCGGTCTCGAGCAGTGCGGGAGCGGCGGAGACGAAGGTGATGCGCGTGCCGGGAAACATGTCGCGCGCGGCGAGCGCGGCGCCCAGTTGCAGGGCCTCAGGCCAGCGCAGGGTGGTGTGCTCGAGGAGTTGCCTGGCCGCCTCAAGCACGCCCGGATTCAGCGGCTGCTGCACCACGCGCGCGGCTTCAACACGCAGGAGCTCGAACGCGGTAACAGCAACTTCAGGCGCGATGTCCCCGGCGCGCTCGCGGCGGCGGATGGCGGCGTAGACCTCGAGAGGCGTGGCCGCCGAAATCAGCTTGCGGTTGTCCTCAACGGTCTCCATCAGCCGGATGAGCGCGTCGGTTCCCGGCTCGCGCACAAACAGCTTGGCAAAGGCCGTCGCCTCAAGGAAAAAGAAACTCACTCCATCCCCCGATCCTCATCGATGGTGGCCGCGACGGGCTCGCCCTGCACGTCAATGGGCTGGAAGCGCTGCGTTTCCTCGGGAATGCCCGCTTCAGCGCGGTTGAGCCGGATGGTGGTGGTGGGATAGGCGGGCGTTTTCGGGTTGGCGATCTTGCTGGTGAGCACCACGCCGCGTTGAATGGCTTCAGCCAGCACCGTCTGCCGGGTTTCAGGATGCTGGTTCCAGCGATAGGCCTTGCGCGGAAGGAAGGAATCGCGGAACCACTTGAGCGCGATGAAGGCGTGGCCGCCGCGTTCGGCTTCAGCCAGCGCCGTACACAGCTCTTTCACGCGCGCATCCATATCGGCGGGAAGCGCAGGCTCGGCATCCTCTTCGTCGCCGGCGTGATGGTTGTCGCGCGACATGCGGCCCGGCCGCGGGGACGGCTCGTCGCCTTCGATGCGCTCGAAGTAGATGCGCACCTCGTCGTACTCCGGCGACCAGACATCGACCAAAGCGTCACGGCGTTTGCTGCGGCCGTTTTCGCTGCACAGCTCCACAATGGCCTGGTAGCCCGGAGGCGCCAGAAAGCGCAAGGCGCGGACCAGGCCAGGGTCCTGTGTGAATGCCAGCTCGTTTAATGCGTCTTCGATCATCTCTTCAGCAGCGGGGATGCTGAGATTGCCATTTTCTACTTGAATCTGCGAACCCCTAGTCGATTTCATATCGTTCTCTCCCAATATTGCCGCCTGTATCCGCAGAGCCAGCACGTTCACCGGCCGGTCGATCCGGCTCGGAGCTGCGCAGCAGACGTTAGGCAGCAACCTTCGATCTATGTTTTTTCAACCAGTTCTCAGGAATAAAGAAGACGGGTTTTGACGTGTCCGTGCATTCGAAATAAAAATGCGCTAAGAGGACTTCATCGGCTGGCTTTCTATACGTGAGCGTCTATCCAGCCCTGAAATTAAAGGAGTTACAGTCCATTTTGGGGGCTACGGTTAACGATTGTTGCAAGAACCGGTCTCATAAACCATTTTTTATCAACTCGCTGGGTTCATGGGACCCGCTTCGTTGTCGGATCCCATACTTGCTCACTATGCGGCGGAGGCATTTATGGGACCTGTTGTATGCGCCGGCTGTCAGCCTTTCACGGGCGACGTTGAGCCAGCATTCTGATTTGTGAAAAGATTCTAGCGCAAAAAACGCAACGTACACGTGAAATCGCAGGAATCTTTGTGTTGGGGGAATGCCAGAGGCCGGGGGAGCCTCGCTGCCGTTGGACGCTGCCGCTCGTAAAATGGATATATGCGTCGTGGCTTGCAGCTTTTACTTACTCTTTTCCTGGCATCTTCCCTACTGCACGCCGATGGGCAGCCCTTCGATCTCTCCGGTCCGAAAGTGGATGTACACGTGAAACGGGGGGACGTGACGCTGCCCATCTCCGAGACGCCCAATCTGCTTCCCGGCGACCGCTTGTGGATTCACCCTGACCTTCCCGAGAGCCAGGCCACACATTTCGTGCTGGTGGTGGTGTTCCTGCGGGGATCGACCAATCCACCTCCGCCGGAGTGGTTTACGCGGGTGGAGACGTGGACGCGGGACGTCCGCGACGAGGGCGTTTTTGTGAAGGTTCCCGCAGAGGCGCAGCAGGCGCTGATGTTTCTGGCGCCGGAGACAGGGGGCGACTTTACTACCCTGCGCAATGCGGTGCGCGGGCGGCCGGGCTTGTTTGTGCGCGCGGCGCAGGATCTGCAGGCCGCGAGCTGGGAACGGATGCGGCTGGAGGCTTACCTGGACGACATCAAGGTAACGTCGCAGTTCGATCCCGCTGCGCTGAAGACACGCACCGAGATGGCGGCGCGCAGCCTGGGCATCAAGATCAACGAAAACTGCTTTCAGAAACCCGCCGATCAGCAGGCCTCGTGCCTCTCGCAGAACTCCGAAGGCATGGTGCTCGACGACGCGAATGCGCAAACGCTGGTGGATCAACTGGCCAACGGCAACACGCTCAACCTGATGAACGCGATCAGTTCGACGACCATGGCCGGGGGCGGCGCGTATAGCCCCTACATCGGCGCCATCGTGGATACGGCGCGAATCCTGAGCTCACTGCACACCGCGCACTTCCAGTACATTCCGGCGCTGGCGCTTCCCCAAGCCGACAGCCTGAATCTGCGACTGAACATGCCGCCCTCCTTCATCAACCCCAAGTCCGTGGTGGTGGTGGCGCTGCCGCCCATTGGGAGTTCGCGGCCGGAGCCGCTGCACCCGGTAAATCCCAGCGATAGTTTTTGCGCCATGAAGCCGGGACTGGTGCTGCCGGCTGAAGGCGCGCCGCTGGTGTTTGCCACCGAGATGGCGCACGATCTGTACCTGCACATCGAGTCCGGCGGGGCAAAGCGCGCCACGCTCGACGTGCCTCTGACGGCCGACCCGGGCAAGGGCGGGCTGGTTCCTGCACAGCCGCTCTCCGCACTGCCGGGCGGCGAACTGACTGCCATGGTTCGCGGCAAGTGGGGATTCGACAACTGGGAGGGTCCGCGCTTCCAACTAGTGGCGGCGCAGCCGGGCAAATGGACGCTGGCGGCAATGGACCAGTCGGCGCTGGTGGTGGGCCGCGACGACACGCTCCACCTCGGCGGGACATCCACGGTGTGCGTGGAGAAGGTGGAAGCGCTAACGGCAGGAAAAGCCACCCTGGCATTGGAGTGGAGGTCGCCCAGACCCGGAACTCTGGTGGTGACAGTACCACTGAAGGACGCGTCGCCGGGACCGGTGAGCGTGGCCGTGTATCAGCTCGGACTGGCTGAGCCTGACCGGCTGGCCATGGAGGCCTACGACGCGGAGGCTTCGCTGGAAGGGCTGACACTGAACGCGGGAGACGAAACGGCGCTGCTGAAAGGCACGCGCCTCGACGAGGTTGCCAAGGCGCAGATCGACGGCATCGCGCTGACGCCCTCGATTCTGAATCGCGTGGGAGATCTGGATGGATTGTTGATGACCGCGGGCGGATCGACGGCGAGCCTGGTTCCCGGAAAGCACTACGTGGCGCACGTGGATTTGAAAGACGGCCGCGTGCTGACCGCGCCGGTGACTGTGGAAGCGCCGCGGCCGCAGGTGATGCTGCTGAGCAAAGGCGTGCAGAACGAAGTCTCCGCGCCGCAGCCGCCGGTGCAACTGGGCAGTGCGGACGACCTTCCTATTGACGGAAGACTGGTGTTCTTCCTCAAGTCGGTGGTGCCCCAGTCTTTTCCGCGCGACGAGAAAGTGGAAGTGGCCGCGGGCGACTCGAGCTTCCACACGATGCTCACGTTCAGCGACGGCGGCCTGATGCTGGAAGACGCACAGACCGTGGTGGGCAGCCTGGATCCACTCGCCCGGTTCGGCGCGTCCGCCTTCGGGCCGGTGCGGGTGCGCGCCCTCTCTGCCGACGGCACGACCGGCGACTGGCAGCCGCTGGGTACGCTGGTGCGACTTCCCGGATTCACCGCGTTGCGCTGCCCGCGTTCGCCTGCGAAGCCCTGCGTGCTGAGCGGGACCAATCTGTTTCTGGCTACGTCGTTTGCCGCCACGCCGGACTTCGGCAATCCGGACGACGTGCCGCCGCAGTTTACCGGGACACAGCTCGCCGTTCCGCACCCGGTGGGCGGCGTTCTCTATGTGAAGTTGCGCGACGATCCCGCTACGGCGCAGACGCTTACGTTGCCGGTGACGCCGATGCAGACGGCAACATTGCCGGCCGCACCAGTAACTGCGCCGGCTGAGGGGCAGGCATCTCCAAGCGCAAAGGGACAGCCGCCGGCGCCGAAGACGCGGTAGAAGAGTTGCGCGACGGGAGCTGCGGCCAAATCCGATGGATTCCGTGACTAGTTGAAGTACGCGCGGTTCTTTTCGGCGAAGTCTGCCTTGTCGGCGGGCAGCTCATCCAGCGCGAAGATCGCGTTTTGCGCGCAGAGAGAAGCGCAGTTGCCGCAGTCGATGCACTCATCGGGATTGATATAGACCTGCGAGACGGTAGCGGCGGCAGGATCGCTCTCCGCAGGTGCGATGGCGGCAGTGGAACACTCCGCGACACAAACAAAGTCCTTGGTGCAGGCATCGGTGACGACAAAAGCCATGGAAGTTTTGCTCCTCAATCAGGGGCGCATTCTCAATCCGCGCCCTCAATTTGAGGCTAACCGCAGGGTTCAGAGGCGCACCGTGATCGCAGTCACGATGCCGGCAGAGGAGGCGAACACCCCACAAATGCTTGCATCAATGACTTGAGGTGGCGAGGAAGTTTTCTTCAGGGGCTAAAGCCCACGCGCAATTTGTTGGCCTTGCGGCACGACTAAAGTCGTGCCCTGACACTTCCTGCGATCTTTAAAGGGTTTTTCTGCAGTCCGCTAGAAGATGCGCACTTTCAGGCCCACGCTGCCGTTGAGCGAGGTCATATTGCCGTAGGTGAACTGGGGCCAGTCCTGGTATTCGAAATCGGCAATGCGCAGAGTGATTCTATGCGTCCAGCGGTAGTCCACGCCGCCGCCCGCGGTCACAACCATGTAGCGCCCGGTGGCGTAGTTGTAAGGAAAGTTGAAATCGCCGAAGCCCACTAATCCCTTGGCGTAGGGCTGGAAGCGGCCGACAACGAAGTGATAGCGGCCGCCGATGGAGTAGGTTTCAGCGTGCACATCGGCCCTCTGGTGGAACTCCACCCAGCGGCCTTCAGCCTCGATTCCGTAGTGGCCTGAGGTATCCGCGTCGACAAAGGCGCCGGCGCCGAGCATCTTGCGCGGGCCGTACTGGAAGGTGTCTCCGGAGCCGATGACGCCAGCCGATAGACGCAACACCTCCTGGCGGCCCGGCGAAGCTACTTGCGCGCGGAGGACACCGGCGAACCCGAGGATAAGCACTGCCAGCGCGAAGGCCGCGCTCCTCTGGCAACCTCGGCTTCCCCGTTTGCCAAGACTTGAAGTGATCGAAAAATCTCATTGCTTTCCTCGAACCGATCTCCATTTTCTGCTTCCCCGCCTACTTTGTAATGTCGAGGGTGACATTTTGATAATGCACGATATCGCTGCTCGCGCCGGTACCCGTGACCTGAATGACATAGGTGCCCGGAGCGGCGGTAGCTCTGGCTGAAACTATTGCAGCCGGTGGCGACAAACGCGGCCGCGGTGAGGACCAGAACCAGGACCGCTGTCAGGAACCGCGCGTTGCGCCGGCGCATCCACCAGAAAATGCACCCGAAGCCCAGGCTCACGGGCAGGAACAACCCGGCCAGTGAGAATTTGCCGCTACCCGGGCGGCGATTCATGGCGGTCGATCCGCCGCTGAGCGGATTGTTGGTGTCGATGGTGAGTTGGGTGCTGACCGTGCCGCCCGCCGGCAGCTTGAGGCTGATGGCGGCGAAGTGGCAGTTGACCACAGCCGGGAGCGAAGAGCAACCCAGCCCGATGGTGTCAGTAAAGTTTGCGTTCGACGTGATGGTGACGGTGACCGTCGCGTTCTGCGAAGTGGCCAAGGTGAGGGTCGCAGGCGTGACGGAGACGCCGAAGCCAACCGGCGTGCCGGAGACGGTGAGCGTTTGCGACGTGGAGGAACCGTGGTCCGCGTCGCCGCTATACACGGCGTCGATGCTGTAGTTGACGCCGGCGGTGAGGTTGGGCGTGAGCGTGGCGGCGCCTGTAGAGTCGAGCGTGGCCGTGCCCAGGGACGTGGCGCCGTTGTAGAACGTGACCGTGCCGGTGGGCGTGGGCCCGGCGCCATTGTTGAGGACCGCGGCCACCAGAACCACCTGCGGACTCGCTCCCGTGGTGGCGGCAGTGCCCAATACAGTAGTGGTGGGAATGGTGCCCACGGTTTCGCTGACGCCGGTCGAAGTGCTGGTCGCGTTGTCCGTATTGCCCAGATACTCCGCAGTCATGGTGTAGCTGCCGGCGGCGAGTCCTGAATCAGTGAACGTGGCAATGCCACCGGCCAAAGGTGCGGTGCCTATGACCACTCCATTGGCGAGGAAGTTGACGCTGCCCGTGGGCGTGACGCCATTGCCGGTGACGGTCGCTGTGAACGTGACGGGATTGAGGACCAGCGCCGGACTGGGCGTAACCGCGAGCGCAGTTTGCGTGGTAGCGAGCACGACGGAATAAGACAACGGCGCCGACGCGCTGCCGATGCCGTTGGTGTTGCCCATGTAAGTGGCGACAATCTGGTAGGCCCCGGGCGCGAGCGTGGGAGTGATGGTGGCGACTCCCGAGGCGTTCAGTGAGGCGCTGCCCAGGGTCGTGGTCCCCGACGTGAATGTGACAGTGCCCGCAAGCGGCGCGCTGCCGGAGAGCAACTGCACGGTGGCCGAGATCGTCTCCGGCAATCCGGCGATGCCGGGAGTGGGCGTGGCCGCGACCGTGGTCACGGTTGCAGCCTGCTGCACCACCTGGTTAAGAGGCGCAGTGCTGGAGCTGCCCACGTTGTAAGAATCGCCCGCGTAGGTGACGGTGATGGGATGCGTGCCGACGACCAGCGTGGAGATGGTGAAGGTGGCTTTGCCGGGATTGCCGCCCAGCGTGCCGCTGCCGATGGATACGCCATTATCAAGGAAATTCACCGTCCCCGAGGCGGGAGATGTGGCCGTAGACGTGACCGTTGCCGTGAAGGTGACCGGGTTGCCGTAGTTCGATGGATTCAGGTTGGAGACGACGGCAATTGTCGAAGGCACCTGCACATCCTGGCTCACGACATTCGATGTGCTGCCCTGGACCTGGGTGCCCGAACTGCCGTTATACACCGCGGTCATCTGGTGGACGCCGTTGGCCAGCGTTGCGGTGGTATATGTCGCCACGCCGCCGCCATTCAGAGTTTGCGTGGCGAGGGGGGTCGCACCATCGAAGAAGGTGACCGTGCCTGTGGGACTGACGCCGCCGCCGGGACTGGAGACCGTGGCCGTGAAGGTGACGCTCTGGCCAACGGTGGAGGGATTCACGCTCGAAGCCAGGCTTACGGCCGTGCCTTCAATCACGGTTTGGATGAGCGCCGGCGATGAGGTGCTGGGTGAGTGCGGCGGATCGTTGGCGTTGTTGTAGGTCGCGGTGATGGAGTGCTGCCCGACCGCGAGCGTGGAGATGGCGAAGATGGCCGTGGCCGACGTGCTCCCGGAGGCGGTCATCGGCAGACCGGAAGCGAGCGTGGTGGTGACGCCTCCAAAGGTGTCGGAGATGCTGACCGTGCCAGTCAGGCTGCCGGTACCGGCGCCCGTGGTGACTGTCGCCGTGAAGGTCACGCTCTGCCCGAATCCGGAGGGATTGGGGTTGGACGTGAGGGTGGTGGTGGTCGAATACAACGGTTCGGCCGTGCCGAGGAGTTCGATGTCGAGGGGCGAATTGGGAGCCGCGACGCTGGGCTGAGAGTCTCCTCCCACGTCGATGCTGGGCGTCTCCGCGGTGTTCACGGTGAGAGGCGGCGTGGCGGCGGGAGCGAAGACAGCGCCCACGACGCAGTCCGCATTCGCCGCGAGGGTCTGGCCGTCTGTGCAGGAGTTGGCGAGCGCGGAGTCCACCGCGGCATTGGTGGCCGGGACAATCGTAGTCAGGTCGAGAGCGGCGTTGCCGTCATTCTCCACCGTCTGCGATTGCGGAGAAGTCGTTGAGCCCTGGCGGATGGGCGTGGGGAAATCGAGGGCCACGAAGTTGCCTTGTACCTCGCGCACCACCATGTCCAGCGTGTCGGCGATGTAGAGGTCGCCCGTGCCGTCGAGATAGAGTCCGGTGGGCCCGTAGAGCGCCTGAGGCACGAACTGGCCGCCGAAATAGAAAGCGCTGCAGCCATTCTGGACGAAGCTGGAGATATATCCGGCGGTGGAGGATCCTGGCCCGCTCACCTTGCGGATGGCCGCGTTCTGCGTCTCCGCGATGTAGACGTTTCCGGCCGCATCCACGGCCACGCCGGAAGGAGACCACACGACGGCTTGATTGGCCGCGACCGGAGTTGCCGTACAGGGCGTGGCGCCCGTTAACCCGGTGCCGGCAAAGGTGGTAATGTTGCTGGTCGCGGTAATGACGCCGCCCACCGCCTGCACCTCGCGAACGCGATTGTTGGCCGAGTCGGGAATGTACATGTTGCCGGATAAGTCAAAGGCTACGGCATAAGGGAAGTTGAGCTCGGCAGTGATGGCCGTGATGTTGTCGCCGTTGTAACCGCCGGTGCCATTGGGGTTGGTGAAGCCGCTGCCCGCGATGGTGGAGATGTTGCCCGTGGCCGCGTTCACCTCGCGGATGCGATGGTTGTTGGTGTCGGCGATGTAGAGATTCCCACTGCCGTCGAGAGTGATGCCCTGGGGCAGGTTGAGATTCGCCGCGGTGGCCAGGCCTCCGTCTCCCACCTGGTTGAGATTGCTGTTGCCAATGGCGCCGTTGCCGGCGACGGTGGTGATGACGCCGGTGGCCGAGCTGATCATGCGGATCACGTTGTTGCCGCTGTCGGCGATATAGAGATTGCCCGCGCCGTCGAGGGCCACGTCACCCGGAGAGTTCACGGTGGCGCTGGCGGCGGATCCGCTGTCGCCCGTATACGCGGGATTGCCGTCGCCGGCGATGGTGACGATGATGCCCTGGCCCGTGCAGTTGGTCCCGGTTCCGGCGATGGTGGCGCTGGTGGCGCCGGCGCACACCATGCGAATGCGATGGTGGCCGGCGTCGGCGATGTAAAGATTGCCTGCGCCGTCGACCACTGCGCCGCCGGGAAGGTCAAGCTCGGCCTGCGTTGCCGGCTGACCGTCTTCCACAGCGGTAAAAAGCCCGAGCTGCCCGGCCACGGGCAGCACATTGCCCGTCACCAGAACACCCAATCCTCCTACGCCTGTTCCGGATAGGTACGCCGTGCCCAGAACGGTCTTGACGCCGCCGACCGTGCCCACAAGCACCACGGCTCCCAGGCGCAAACCGGGTGCGGCGGCCGTGAAACTGACCGACTCGGTGCACTTGCCGCCAACGGTCAAACTCGCCGCGCCGCAGTTGGAGGAGCCCGTGCCTACGGCAAAATCTCCACTCGACGATCCCAGTGTGAGCACTTCCACATTGCTCACCGTGCCTGCGACTGTCGCCGTGACCTGAATACCCTGCATGGTCGGCGCGGCGCCCACCGGCTGTGCGCCGAACTGCGCATGAGCGCAAGTTGCGGCAAACAGCAGCGCCGTTGCGCACGCGATGCCCGGAAGACTGCGCGCGGCGCGTTGCGATGGAAGATTGCGGGACATCAACTGGACCTTGCGGTCATCAAGGCTAAGCTTGCGATCGGTGAAATAAATCATGTACGGCTCCGTTCACGTCTTTCCGGCGAGTTCATCACCCGGCGCACCCCACAGCGGCCGGATCGTACAGAACCGGAAGTGGAGCGCTGCCATCTCGTGACGCACTGGGAGTGCATGTGAAGGTGCAAACCCTGTGCCCTATTCGAGAATGGATTCTTATCGTCGCTTAATTACTAGTGTGCAAAAGTGAAACACCAGCGGCAATGCTGCGAAAGCCGTACGGGTAATAACGAGTTCAGGGGGTGATGACTTGGAGTCACTGACCGATTGATTTACTTGCGTTTTTGACGAGATGCCGCGCGGTTTTTCGCATGGACCTGTGCACCCAGGTTGAGGAGCAACTTCTCAATGCTCTCCGAGCTGACGAGGGAGTTGCTTCATGGCGAAGCGAAGCGCTCATCGCTTTTCGCATTGAGTAGTCAATTTTCCCCGTGCTACACTCGTGCTACTTCCCCGCAGGCCTGGCGTGCATCTCCTTTGCAACGCCTTGAAGAACCACACGGAGGTCCTACGGATGGCAACGGCGTCTCGTGCCAAAGCAGAACATCGTGGGTCTGCAATCACCGGCCGGAACGGGCTGGTTGACAGGTATTTTTATCTGTTCGCGTCGCTCCTGATCGCCGCGATCGTGGTGTGGGGATTCAGTCACACGGTCGATCAAAACCTCTTCCACGCCTCTCCGCCGCGCCCCTTGCTTCTCTGGTTTCACGGCGCGGCGTTTTCAGCCTGGGTGCTCTTCTTCATCTTTCAGTCGGCGCTAGTGCGGACGCATAACGTGAAATGGCACCGCTTCTTCGGCTGGTTTGGCGCCGGGCTGGCGTCCGTTATGGTGGTGCTGGGATGGATCATCGCCGTGGTGATGGCCCGCTTTGACTGGTTCACGCTGCACCTGACGGCCACCGACATATTCCTCAGCATTCCGTTAGGCGATATGTTGGTCTTCGGGACGTGCGTGGCGCTTGCAGTTTACTGGCGCAAGAAGCCGGAATTCCACCGCCGGCTGATCTTCATTGCCACCTGCAGTCTTCTCGATGCACCCTTCGGCCGCATCGATTATCTCTTCAATCACAACCTCTACTATTGGTGTCTCGACGCGGTGATTCTTCTCGGCGTGGCGCGCGACCTGTTGGTGAACCACAGCGTTCACAAGGTTTATCGCGTTGCGTTGCCCGTGCTCGTCGCCTGGCAGGCTTTGCTGATTTACCTGTACAGCGGCGCTCCGGCGTGGTGGCACAGCTTGACCAGCCGGATTGTCGAATAGCCTCGGCTGCTTGCGGCGTTTGGATGCGATCGCTTCGGCCCAGACCCTTCGCCGTTTAAACTAGTCAGGTTATGGCCACTGTGAAAGCTGTGCGCGGAACGCGGGACCTGCTGCCTCCGGAAACGGAGTTGTGGAACCGCATAGAGGCGACCGCGCGCAATGTGTTTGCCCGTTATCACTTCGGCGAGATTCGCACCCCGATCTTCGAGGATACAGGGCTTTTTGCGCGCAGCGTCGGCGAAGAGACCGACATTGTTGCGAAAGAGATGTACTCGTGGGAGGATCGCGCGCGGGCGCAATCGGAAAAAGCGCAGTCGCTGACGCTGCGGCCGGAAAACACGGCTGGCGTGGTGCGCGCCTACATCGAGCACAAGCTGGGCGAGAGCGGGCAGTTGCAGAAGCTCTACTATATTGGTCCGCAGTTCCGGCGCGAGAGGCCGCAGAAGGGGCGTTACCGGCAGTTCTGGCAGATCGGCGCGGAAGTGATCGGACCGCAGTCGGCGGGGAGCGAGAGTCCACTGCGCGATGCGGAGGTTTTGGAGATGTTGTCCACCCTATTAGATGAGCTGGGCATCGCGGGATGGACGCTTGAGTTAAATTCCGTTGGGTCGGCCGCGGATCGCGAACGCTACAACGAGGTGCTCCGGGCCGCACTCGTCGACGTTGCGCCGAAGATGTGTGGGGATTGCCAGAGACGCGCCGTGACGAATCCGCTGCGCGTGCTGGACTGCAAGGTGCCAGAAGATCAGCCCATTATTGATGCGCTGCCGAAGATTACCGATTCACTCGATCAGGAATCGAAAGATCATTTTGCCGCCGTCATCACAGCTCTCGATGCCGCCGGTGTGCCGTACAAGCTGAATCCGCGGCTGGTGCGTGGCTTGGACTACTACACGCGCACGACCTTTGAGTTCACGCATGGCGGACTCGGAGCGCAGAATGCGCTGCTGGGCGGCGGCCGCTACGACGGCTTGAGCGAGGCCATTGGAGGGCCCAAGGCGCCGGGCATCGGATTTGCCATGGGCCTAGACCGTTTGGTGCTAACGTTGCAAGCCACCGAACTCAACCAAAAGGCCGCCGCAACGCAGTTGGTCGACGCATACATCGCGCCGATTGGGGAAAAGTTGAATGCGGCAGCACTGGTTCTGGCGCGCGAACTACGCCGCGCCGGACGCAGCATCGAATTGGGCGACGGCAGTTTCCGGTTGAAGAAATCCTTCGAGGCCGCCGACAAGGTGGCCCGGCGCATCGTGATCCTGGGCGAAGACGAACTCCAATCCGGTATCCTGACAGTGAAGGACTTCGCCACCGGAACACAAAGCAAGGTTGCGCGTGCTGAGCTGGCCTCGTTTCTTGCACAATGAGCGGGAAACCAGGCAATGGCCCCTAGCCAAGCCAATCAGAAATAAGGACATAGAGTAGTGCTCGACTTTTTAGGCAATCTGGAACGGACGCAACTTTGCGGCACCCTGCGCGCGGCTGACGCCGGCAAGCAAGTGGTACTGATGGGCTGGGTGAACCGCCGCCGCGACCACGGCAACTTGATTTTTCTCGACCTGCGCGACCGCTCGGGCATCTGCCAGATCGTTCTAGACAAGGAACTTACGCCGGAAGGTCACGCCAAGGGCGAGCACGTGCGGCCGGAGTACGTGGTGGCTGCGGTGGGCAAAGTGCGGCTGCGCGACGCGGACGCCATCAATCCCAAAATGCCCACCGGCGAGGTCGAGATTGAAGCGACTGAGCTCCTCGTACTGAACGATGCAAAGCTGGCGCCGTTTTCACCTTCAGATGAGGCCATCCAGAATGAAGAAGTGCGGCTGAAATACCGCTACGTGGATCTGCGCCGGCCGGAGATGCAGCACAACTTCCTGCTGCGCCACAAGATTACGCTGGCCGTTCGCGAAAGTATGAGCCAGCAGGGCTTTCTCGAGATCGAGACGCCGATTCTGACCAAATCCACTCCCGAAGGTGCGCGCGATTTCCTGGTTCCCTCGCGCGTGCACGCCGGCGAGTTCTACGCGCTGCCGCAGAGCCCGCAGATTTTCAAGCAGATTCTAATGATTTCTGGCTTTGATCGGTATTTTCAAATTGCGCGCTGCTTCCGCGACGAAGATCTCCGCGCCGATCGCCAATTGGAATTCACGCAGGTCGACCTGGAGATGAGTTTTCCGCGCCAGGAGACCGTGTTCGGCGTGGTGGAACAGTTTATGAAGGAGGCTTTTGCCGCGGCCGGCGTGGATCTGCCAGTTCCCTTTCCGCGCATTAGCTACGACGAGTCGATGCGCCAATATGGAACCGACAAGCCCGATCTGCGCTTGCCCGGCCTGACCGACGTGCGCTCCGCTTTTGCGGACGCGGCATTGACCACGCTGCAGATCGATCCGGCGCTGCCCATTGTGGCGCTGCGCATTCCCAAGGTGGGCGAACTGAGCCGCAAGGAGCGCGAAGACAATCACCCGCTCTTCGATCAGAAGAAGGGCGCGAAGTTCATCGACGATTTCAAGCGGCTGGCGAAGAGCTTTCCCGAATCCGCTGCCAAGGTGCGCGAACTGACGGGCGCGGCCGAGGAAGACTTTGTCATCGTCGTGGCTGGCGATCCGGCACATCACATCAAGGCCAGCGACACCAAGTTTCCGGGGCGTTTGTCGGAGCGCGAGATCAACGTGTATGCGGCGGCCGGCAACTTCCGCGCCGAGCTGGCGAAGAAATACGCCGACAAGCACGGGGCGTTCCGGATTACCGATGAAGTTGTGCAAATGGCTGCCGCGCGCAGCGCGTCGCAGGAGCTAATCGACGGAAGCGATGCATTTCACCCCATGTGGCTGACCGATTTCCCGATGTTTGAATACGACCTGGCCGCGGGCAAATGGGTTCCCGCACATCATCCGTTCACTGCGCCGATCGAGGCCGATATGAAAAATCTTGAGACCGATCCGGCCAGCGTGCGCGCCAACTGCTACGATCTGGCGATGAACGGCCTCGAGCTCGGCTCGGGTTCCATTCGAATTCACCGCAAGGACGTGCAGCAGGCGATTTTCCGGGCGCTGGGCATCAGCGAAGAAGAAGCGCGGGCGCGCTTTGGCTTCTTCCTCGACGCACTCGAATACGGCACGCCGCCGCATGGCGGCATCGCGCTGGGCCTCGACCGCATTGTGATGCTGCTGGCTGGCGCGTCGAACTTGCGCGAAGTGATTGCATTCCCCAAGACGGCAAAAGCCATCGATCTGATGGCCGAAGCGCCGACGCCGGTGAGCGAGCAGCAGCTGAAAGAGCTGCACATTCGCGTGGCGCTCAAGAGCTGAGCGCGAGGGCGTTTCCTCAGATCAATCCGGTTTCCCGAACCGAGCGTGACATTGCGCGGCCTCGTGAAGATTCATCCGCGCCCGACATATTCGGGCGTAAAGTCGTAAGGATCCCATAAGCAATTGAGCGAAACCACCGTTCCTTTATTTCTCGTTCATGCCTCCTTCACGTTAATCGTTCCAAGCTCCTAATGAAGGTAGAAGGAGGGTCCAATGAATTCCAGAATTTACGTTGCAGGTATGGTTCTTGCGTTGGCTGCGGGTACCGTAGCCGCGCGTGCCCAGTCGTCGGCCCCGGCGAAGTATAGCAAAGCGGAGCTGAAACAAATGAGGGAGGAGGCGCATAACACCGAGCAGTATCAGGCGATGGCATCTTATTTCCGGTCGCGCCAGCAAGATTTCGAGCAGAAGGCGCAAGCGGAGAAGGCAGAGTGGGAGCGGCGCAGCCAGAACGTGACCGGGCCCGCGGAAAAGTATCCAAGGCCGGTAGATTCGGCGAGGAATCTCTACGAGTATTATGCCTATGAAGCGCAGCAGATGAGCCAGGAAGTAGCGTACTACGAAAAACAGGGAGCTGCGCATAACGAAAGCCTGGCGTCCAACACCAAGTAAACTCGGCGACGACACCGCTGACCTGCGAGGGATGAGGTAAATAGCTCGCTTCCTCGCAGGAACGCATTGCTGCGTGATGCCGCAGATTCGCGAGTACCCCCGAAACTCCCTCTCAACGACCTGGCGATGGCGTCCGGCGCTCTCGAATTAGCTTCTGGTTCGCGCGATCTCGCTACCCCACCCTATCGATTCGGCAAATGAACAGCGGCTGCGATTCCCACGCTCTTCCTAAAGAAGCGCTAAAGAGAATGGGCATGGCGGGGGGCGTATTGTTTCGGTTTCCAGCCATTTTCCGCAAAACGCAGCGAAAAGGATGGCGCACGGCGGCAATATCCTGTTGGCGGGCTCCTGGGACGCGCACGGCCAAGTCCTTGATTCCTATAGATTCTTTGCAACATATTTATGTTTTGCTGATGCCCTGCTGGCTAACCTCTTTATACCGGTAAACGAGGAAGGAAAGCCTTGGGTGTCATGAACATCGCCAATCTGCTCGGTGCGCGGAATCATACTTCCCGAGGACAACTGATCGGAGAGACGCTGGCCGGATGCTGGGTGATTGCACTCTTCACCTTTACAGGGTATGTGCTGCACTTTAATCCCGCGCCGGTGGGGTTTCTGTTTCTCCTGGTCGTGGTTTGCGAAGCGATTCTGTGCGGATTCTGGCAGGCCTCGGTGGTTTCGGTTCTGGCGTGCGCGTGCCTGGATTACTTTTTCTATCCGCCACTTTTTCATTTCACAGTGAACGATCCGCAGGATTGGGTGGCGCTCGGCTCCTTCGAGATCAGCGCGTTGCTGGTGAGCCGGCTTTCCTCGCGCGAGCAGGTCACCTCGCGGGAAGCCCAATTGCAGCGGACTTCGATGGAACAGCTTTACGAGTTGAGCCGCAGCACACTGCTCATCAACCTGCATCAGTCGCCAGGTCCGCAGTTGACGCACCTGATTCAACGCATCTTTGCCGCCGAGGGCGTAGCCATCTTCGACGTCAACTCCGGCCAGTGCGACGTTGCGGGAACCTGGGGTGAGACTGAAGGGGAATTGGCCAAGGAGTGCTACCTGGCGCAGTCCGACGACGAGAATTATGCGACTCATACGTACCGCAGACTGCTGCGCGTAGGCGATGATTCCATCGGTGCGATCGCGATTCGCGGGGATTTGGGGCGGCTGGTGCTGGATGCTCTGGCTTCACTAACGGCGGTTACGCTGGATCGCTGCGTGGTGTTCGCCAAGGAGACTGCGGTGGAGGCGGCGCACCAAAGCGAACGGCTGCGCGCCGCGGTGCTGGACTCGCTGGCCCACGCCGTGAAAACGCCGCTGACCGCGATTCAGGCCGCGACCGCCGGGTTGAGCGAGGTGGGCAAGCTGAACCCGGCGCAGGAAGAGCTGCTGGCGCTGGTTGAAGACGAGGCCAGCAAGCTGAGCCTGCTGAGTACGCGACTGCTTCAAACCGCCCAGCTTGAAGCGGATGAGATGAGCGTTGCCAGGGATGAAATTGCGGTGCGCGACCTGGTGGAAACCGTGCTCGAGGATCAGCGGGGGCGCATGTCAGGCCATCCGGTAGAAGTTGCGGTCCCTGATGCGGCCCTGGTGGTGCGCGGCGATCGCGATTTGCTCTCGATGGCGCTGACGCAGTTTCTCGATAATGCCGCGAAGTACTCCTTTGACGGCACCACAGTGAAAGTGTCGGCGTGGGAGAGCCACGCCGAAGTGATGCTGACAGTGCACAACTTCGGCCCGGCGATTCCGCTGATGGACCGGGAACGGATTTTTCAGCGCTTTTACCGCAGCGAGGGAACGCGGCATCTGGCGGCCGGAACAGGCATCGGTTTGTCCACGGTGATGATGGCGGCCGAGGCCCACCGCGGCCACGTGTGGGTGATCAGCAATGCAGAGGAAGGCACGACCTTTTATTTTTCACTTCCTCAAAATGGAGGGAACGGCCAGTGAATCAGGAAACTTCGGGCAACCTGCTTATTGTGGATGACGAGCGCTCCATTCGGCTCTCGCTGCGTACGATTTTGGGAAACTTTGGATTTGAGATTGTGGAAGCGGCGCGCGGCGAGGAGGCGCTGGCGCTGGTGCGCACCGAGCCCTTCGACGCCGTGCTGCTCGACATCAACATGCCGGGCATGGGCGGAATCGAAGTGTGCCGGCTGATGCGCAAGGCCGCGCCGCGCCTGCCGATTCTGATGTTGACCGTGCAGGGCGGCGAGGAGCGCAAAGTGGAAGCGCTGGACGCCGGCGCCGACGACTACATCACCAAGCCCTTCCAGTTGCGCGAGCTGACGGCGCGGTTGCGCGCCGCGGTGCGCCGCAGCAAGACGCTCGACGATGAAGAAGCAGCGATCCAGATCGGCGACGTGCTGCTCGACCCGGGCCGCCACCTGGTGGAGAAGAAGGGCCGGCAGGTACACCTGACGCCCAAGCAGTTTGAGCTGCTGCACTACCTGATGATGCACGCGGGAAGGCCGATTCCCCACGCCAAGCTGCTGCGCTCGGTGTGGGGTCCGGAATACGGTAATGAGCTCGAGTATCTGCGCACGTTTATTCGCCAGATTCGCATGAAGATCGAAGACGATCCGGCCAACCCGCAGTACCTGATCACGGATTCACACATCGGCTATCGGTTCAACGAGGGCGCAGAAGTCGTGCCGCCGGTGGACGGAGGCACCAGCGAAGAGAAAGCAGCAGAAGCGTAGGGGGCGAAGCGCAAGACCCAGGCACAAGTATTAACGCGCGCCCCAACGCGATGAATGCGCGGCAATCGCGCGTCCCAACGCGATCCAATCTATACTCATTGCAAACCTCCAGCGAAGGTCATCCGCGATACGCGAACTGGGAGTGGCGGCACGTAGCCGCGCTCTGGCGCGCGGCTTAGACGGCGGAAGGAGCGCAGAGCGATGAGCGACGGCACTCAAGCGCAGACGGCGATACAGACCTCAGGCGCCAGCCGCGAGCGGCTGCTGAAGGCTCTCCGCCACAAACAGCCGGATCGCATTCCCATTGATTTCGGTGGCTCGGCAGTGACCGGCGTACATGCCAGTTGCGTAGCGGCACTCCGCGACTACTACGGCCTGGAGAAACGGCCGGTGCGCGTCCACGAGCCTTTCCAGATGCTGGCGCTGATTGAAGAGGATTTGCGCGCAGCGATGGGCGTGGACGTGACCGGCGTTTTCTCGCGCTCGACCATGTTCGGATTTCCCATGGAGCGTTGGAAGAGTTGGAGCTTCAACGGGCTCGAAGTGCTGGTGCCCGGCGACTTCAACACCATTACCGACGCAAAGGGCGACACGCTGATTTATCCCGAAGGCGACCGGTCTGTACCGCCGAGCGGGCGCATGCCACAGGGCGGGTATTTTTTCGATTCCATCATTCGCCAGGAGCCGATCGACGAAGAAAAGCTGAACCCGGAGGATAATCTCGAGGAGTTCCAGCCGATGGCGCAGGCGGATCTGGATCATCTGGCGCGTGCGGCGCGGGAAGCATCGGCTACGGGCGCGGGAGTGCTGGCCGGATTCGGCGGCACGGCTTTCGGCGACATTGCTTTGGTGCCGGGGCCGTTCCTTAAGCATCCCAAAGGCATTCGCGACGTGACGGAGTGGTACGTTTCGACGCGCAGCCGCCAGGATTACATCCACAAAATCTTCGCGCGCCAGTGCGAGATCGCGATCGGAAATCTGGAGCGGATTTATGCCGCCGCGGGCGACCATGTGCAGGCAGTGTTTATCTGCGGCACGGATTTCGGCACGCAAACTTCCGCGTTCTGCTCGGAGAACACACTGCGCGAACTGTATTTCCCTTACTACAAGCAGGTGAACGACTGGATTCACGCGCACACGCCGTGGAAGACGTTCAAGCACAGTTGTGGCGCGGTCTCAAAGTTCATTCCTGCTTTCATTGAGGCGGGATTCGACATTCTCAATCCTGTGCAATGCTCTGCCACGGGCATGGCGCCGGAAAAACTGAAGGCCGAGTTCGGCGAGCGCATCGTGTTCTGGGGCGGAGGCGTGGACACGCAGAAGGTTTTGCCCTTCGGAACTCCCGGAGAGGTGCGCGAACAGGTGTTGCGCCGCTGCGAGATCTTCGCGCCGGGCGGCGGCTTCGTCTTCAACACCATTCACAACGTGCAGGCCGGCACGCCGGTTGCAAACATCGTGGCCATGCTCGACGCAGTGCACGAGTTCAACGGCCGAGTTTAATCGTCGCGAGCTGTGATTTTCGCGAACGAGCGCGGGCTGCCGCGAGGCCCCTACGCCTTGGGTTCGACATCGCTTCTGTGGTATATTTTTCAGGTGCGGGAGAGATTTTCCTCCCTGCGCGGGCCGTGCCGGAAAGTCTCTCGCGCGGTGTTCCGACTCTCGGTGTTTCAGCCCTCAAGGACGCGTAGCTCAACTGGCAGAGCATTCGGCTCTTAACCGACAGGTTGTAGGTTCGATTCCTACCGCGTCCACCAGCCTTCGCCCTCTTTCAGTGGGCTACGGCTCGGCGTGCCATCCCATTCCGCATTGCAAGCTAGACTGTTTAGAACGAGGCGAAGGCTGTCGCGCAGGAGCCTTGGCGGAGGCGGGCTCTTCCAGCATTGCATGGAGCAGATGCTCGCTTTTCGCTCGCTCCGGCATTTTCACCTGACATTGAAAATTTGAGATCCTGCGGCCGCCATCGCGGGCGCGATTCTGGCCAAAACACGAGAAGTGCAGGAATCAGCGCGGACGAGAAATCCGCGCAAGTGATTGGATCGAATGGTGAGGAATGGTGCGCCCGGAGAGATTCGAACTCCCGACCTAACGCTCCGGAGGCGTTCGCTCTATCCAGCTGAGCTACGGGCGCGCTTTATCAGGATAACGCAAGTTGAACCGCATTGGGACTGCGTGGGCTGATCGGACCGTCAAGCTGCGCGATCGAGCGATCGTTGTTCTTCGATTTATCGGTAGGAGCACTTTAAGGAGGCCCCTGCCTGAAGGCCGGATCATCAGCGGACAGCCACACCTGGGGACAACGCTGGGGCGTAGTAGCCTTTGCGGGCGATGATCTGGAGATTGCGACCGTCTTTTTCAGCTGCGAGATCGATGCTGCGGTAGCGGCCGTCGCGCTGAAAAGAAGCGGGCTTGTACGACACGAGATAGCGGCCGCGAATGACCTGCTGCAGATCGGCAAGGCTCGAGTCGAGATGACGGGCGGAGCCGGGGGCAAAGGCGGCGCCGCCGGTGAGATCGGAAAGAGTGCTCAACGCGCGGTCGCCGACCGGAACGCTATACTCCCGCTCCAGAAGCTCACTGGTGCTCACGGTGTAAACAGCGACTTCGCCGTTTTGGGCCGTGGCGATGGCTTGTTTGAGAGTGGCGCTGCTCGAGTTGTCCTCGCCGTCACTGATGACGACCAGAATCCGGGCAACAGGCTCGCTTTCAGGATGCGTGGCCAACTTGTCGGCGGCAAAGGCGACCGCATCCCACAGGGCGGTTCCACCTCCCGGCGCGAGCTGGCTCAGGGCCTGAGAGCTCAACGATTGGTCAACAGTGAAATCCTGGACAAGACGGACGGCGTTATTGACGCCAACGACGAAGGCCAGGTCGTCCTTATCGACGACGACATCTCGCAAAAACTTAGTGGCTGCCGCTAATTCAAAGGAGAGACGGTCAGTGATGGATGCACTGGTATCGACGACGAGCCCAAGACGCAAGGGAAGCTCGGATTCATTGCGAAATCCGAGGATGGTGACCGGAGGTTGATTATCGTCGCGAATCTCGACGTCAGAGGGGACCAGATTTGTGATGGGTTTGCCGTGATCCATCGCGGCGAAGAAGATCGCGACCTCGTCGACTGAAACTCGGAACGTGGGAGCGGCAGGGTTGCTTTCCGATGGATCGACGGATGCGACGGCGACGGAGGTGCTGCAACCCTCGCAGGTGGAATCGGGCGTCGCTTCCGCTTCGGCGATCTGACTTTCCTCCTTTTTCTCCTGGGCCATGAATCGGGCACGGTGCGCGACTTCTTCCGGAGTGGGCACTTTGAGGGCATAGGAAACAAATGTCAGCGTGGGAGGCGGATTGAGTTTGACCTGTGCCTGGCGCACTTCTTCTGCCTTGATCTGTTCCAGGATTTGACGAAACTTGTCGGCGGAAGCAGACTTCGGATCTTCCTGGAGCAGCGTCTCCATCTCGTTTTGCGCTTGAGTGAGATTGCCTTGCGCCTGCCATGCGCCGGCGGCGAAGAAATGAACGGCGGCAGCGCCCTCGTGCTTATGCGCATGCACCTGACCGGCGGTGGCAATCACGCCGGAATAATCGTGGTTCGCAAATTCCGCGTAGGCCAATGCCAGTTGCAGCTGGACGTCAAGGGGAGCCAGCGAGGAAGCCTTGCGCAGCGACTCTTCCGCGGCGGGAAACTGCTTGAGCGCCAGATCGGCGCACCCAAGGTTCAAGTAGGAGTTGGGCATGTGGTCGTCGAGCGCGACGGCTTTTGTGAACTCACCTTGCGCCAGTTGGTTCTGGCTGAGATTGAGATAGGCCGTGCCGAGCGCGTTATGTGCGGCAACAAACTGCGGATAGATGGCGATGGAATTGGTTAAGAACATGACCGCATCCTGCGGATCCTTCCGCATGAGCAGCTGGTAGCCCTTCGCATAGTCGTGTCGCGCTTTGCCGGGGGCTTTGAGGTCTAACCTGGAGACGGAATCGTCGGGAGTCTGTACGTTCGTGAGGTTTCGGTCCCGGCTATTCGCCATGTACAAATCCATATTTAATTGCGCCCGCTGAATTGCATCTACGTACGACGTGGTTCCCATGGTGCCCGTGTCCCCAGGCATGTTGAGTACCTGAGCGGACGTCGCGCAGGAGCCCAGGAACATGCAGAGCGACACCCGACGGAGTAGCAGATTGAACATGGCCTCGACTCAAGGAAAACAATAAAAGAGGGTTCGGCGACAGCCGGAATCTTGACTTGGGGAGAAGGATAGCACGATTTCAGGCTTCTGGCGCTGGCTGAGAAACGATCCCGATCTCCCGGGCTAAGTAGTTGATAATTAAACGATATTTCGCACAAGGCAGGCTTACCCGTGGCTCGGTTTTGGGCGGCAAGTTCGAACTGACGGCAGCCAGGCCCAGCAGGTCTCCCTCGGCCCATGGGATCACTGGCGAGGGTGTTCGAGAGGGCCATCCCTTCGGGCTAAAGCGGGGGTCATTTCGCGGCGATCGTGGAACGACTAAAGACCTACCCTGACACAAAGCTCATTGCGGCCGAGCTTCTCGGCGGGTTCCAGGCTGCGCGAGGCGGGCGAGGTTCGGCCTCGATCCACAGGCGTCCACAGGGGGCTTTTCGTTGACTTGGGGTCTATTTTTCAGTATTCTAAAGTCCTTGCGCGGTGTTGTGCCTGGGGTCCAGGTGTGCTCGCCCGGACCGGTCTGATAGGGGTTCTGGCGGGCTCCAGCGGAGCAGGCCACCGGCTGCGGGACTCGGGACGACGAGGTCCGGCGCAGCCAGGGTTCCAATTTGAACCAACTCCCGCAGCTTCTCACCCGAACAGATTTGTTTGGCAGTGG
Organism: uncultured Acidobacteriota bacterium; assembly: GCA_963713675.1. Classification (GTDB taxonomy): domain Bacteria; phylum Acidobacteriota; class Terriglobia; order Terriglobales; family Acidobacteriaceae; genus Telmatobacter. The sequence goes on along the minus strand of CAVQMV010000024.1, from coordinate 77,502 downwards.
GTAGACTTTGAGGCCCGTGCGTATTTGGCATGGGCGAACGCGGTTTGCGCGGGTTTGTGCTTTCCCACCCGGCCGAGAGCCGGGCGTTGAGCAAGATTTGATTGAGGGCAGGAGAGAGATGTCGACCTTTATTCCGAGCGGCAAGGATATTAGCCGCAAATGGTTCGTGGTAGACGCCAGCGGACAGACGCTGGGCCGTTTGGCCACCAAGGCTGCGAACGTGCTGAGCGGCAAACTGAATCCCCAGTACGTGCCTTACATCGACATGGGCGACCATGTGATCGTGATCAACGCGGAGAAGATCCGCTTGACGGGGCTGAAGGACCAGAAGAAGCTGTACCGGCGCTACACGGGCTTTCCGGGCGGGCTGCGCGAGGAGTCGTTTACGCGGCTGATCAACCGCAAGCCGGAGATGGTCCTGGAACAGGCCATCAAGGGCATGCTGCCCAAAAGCAAGATGGGCCGGCAAATGGCTACGAAGTTGAAGGTGTACCGCGGTGAGAAGCACCCCCATGGGGCGCAGATGCCGGTGGCACTGTAAGGCAGGGTCCGAGGGAACAAGGGACCGAGAAGCCTGGGATTTGGATTAGGGAATACACGGCTGACAGCAGAGAGCTGACGGCTGAGAGCTAAGAGGAAACGAATGGCAGATCTGGTGCAGTATTACGGGACGGGACGGCGCAAGAGAGCGATCGCGCGTGTATTTCTGCGTCCCGGCACGGGCGAGTGGAAAGTCAACGGCAAGAAGTTCGACGAGCACTTTGTGACCGAACAGCAAAGGGTTTCGGCCAAGCGCACCCTGTTGGTGGCGGAGTTGGCTCCGAGCTTCGACGTGCTGACCACGGTGAGCGGCGGCGGCGTAGCTGCACAGGCCGATGCCGTAAAGATGGGCATAGCCCGCGCCTTGATCGAGTTCAACCCTGAGCTGCGCAAGCTGCTCAAGGCCGAAGGATTGCTGACCCGCGACGCGCGCCAGAAGGAACGTAAGAAGTACGGCCAGAAGGGCGCGAGAAAGCGGTTCCAGTTCAGCAAGCGCTAACGCGCTTGCTAGGGAATAGGGAGTAGCCAAATGGGGAGTAGAAAAGGCACGAGATTGGGCCGGTTTACTACTCGCTATTTGCCACTGGCTACTCCTTGGTTTTACAAATCTCCCCGCGAGGGGAATAAATCCGGGCCACGGTAGAACCAGTCCGGATGCAGTCCAAAAAGGAGGACCATTGGCCACCATCACCATGAAGGAACTGCTCGAGGCGGGTGTTCACTTCGGGCATCAGACGAAGCGCTGGAATCCCAAGATGAAGGAATACATCTTTGGCGAGCGCAACGGGATTTACATCATCGACCTGCAGAAGACGCTGAAGTTGTTCAAGGATGCGTCGAAATTTGTGGTTGAGCTGTGCGGCAGCGGCAAGACGATCTTGTTCGTCGGCACCAAGCGCCAGGCGCAGGATGCGATTAGCGAAGAAGCCACGCGCGCGGGTATGCCGTATATCAACCAGCGCTGGCTGGGCGGCCTGCTGACCAACTGGGTCACGGTGCAGAAGAGCGTGAAGCGCCTGCAGGAACTGGATGAGATGGCGACCGACGGCCGCTACGAGCTGCTGACCAAGAAAGAAGTGATCAAGCTCGAGCGCGAGCGCAAGCATTTGCAGGCGAATCTGGCCGGCATCAAGAGCATGAAGCGGCTGCCCGACGCGCTATTCATCGTGGACTCGAACAACGAAGCCATTGCGGTGAAGGAAGCGCGCAAGCTGGGCATTCCCGTGGTGGCGGTGGTGGATACCAACTGCGATCCCACGGTGGTGGATTACGTGATTCCGGGCAACGACGACGCATTGCGCGCCATCCGGCTGTTTACCTCGAAGATTGCCGACTCGGCCGCTGAAGGCGTGAACCTGCTGAGCGACAAGGCCTTCCATGAAGAGGCTGCCGAAGCAGCAGCCGCGGAAGAGACCGTCGAAGTGGCGGCAGAGGCTGCGCCAGCCGAAGAGGTAGATCTGGAAGCCGCGCTGGGCGGCGGCATTCGCAAGGCGCCTGCCGCGGTTGCAGTTTTGGCCGAAGAGGCCGAGGCTGCCGAAGGCGGCGTTTAGGCGATCGCCGCGCGTGACCATACGCAAAACGGGTTGAGCGTGGCCGCTACGATGTTCGGCCACGCTTTTCTTATGCCGGAAACATGGCCGGCGTAGAGTTTGATTCATCATTCATATCCGCGACGCGTTCGCGGGGCCGGCTGCGGCCGGGGGAAAACAAAGAGAGATGACTACAGTGAGCGAAAAGATTGATGCCAAGCAGGTGAAAGAGCTGCGCGAGAAGAGCGGCGCGCCGATGGGCGACTGCCTGAAAGCGCTGCAGGAGAGCAAGGGCGACATGGAAGCGGCGTTCGTGGTGCTGCGCAAGCGCGGCATGGCGTCGGCGCAGAAAAAGGCCGCGCGCGCCACCAATGAAGGCGCGGTGGGCTCGTATATCCACGCGGGCGGCAAGATTGCCGTGCTGTTGGAACTGAACTGCGAGAGCGATTTTGTGGCCAAGACCGACGACTTCCAGGAACTGCTGAAGGACGTGGCCATGCACATTGCGGCCAGCGATCCGCGGTTCATTAAGCCCGAAGACGTGACGCCGGGCGACATGGAGCGCGAGAAGGAGATCTATCGCGCACAGGCGGCGGCAACGGGCAAGCCGGCTCCCGTAATCGAGAAGATTGTGGAAGGCAAGATGGCGAAGTTCTACGAAGAGGTTTGCCTGCTGGAGCAGCCGTTCATCAAGGACCAGGCCGTGAGCATCAAGGAACTGATTGCGCAGAAGGTGGGCAAGCTGGGCGAAAACATCACGGTGCGGCGGTTTGCGCGCTTCAAGGTGGGCGCGGCCGACTGGACCGTCGCGCAGACCAAGGCAGTGGAAGCGGCGGAGTAGGTTTTTTCGGACTGGCACGAGCGCCCGAGGGGATTTCCCTTCGGGCGTTTGTTTTTTGGGGGTCTTTTCTCAGACAGAGGGCGCAAAGAAATGGGGCAATCCGCGATGCGAATTGCCCCATTCGATTTGATCTGGACTGAGGTTACGGCATGTAGTAGCGGAGCGAGGTCCAGAACATGTTGTCGATGCCCTTGGCGCCGATGCCGGGGTTGGCCGTGCCGCCGTCGCCGGACCAGAGGATCGCGGCGGATCAGTTCTCGTACTGGATGCCCTGGCGCAGACGTCCCTTGGGGCCGGCTGTAGATGTTGTACCAGTAGCCGCCGGGAACTCCTGCACGTCCTTGTTGCTGCCGCCGCAATTGGCTGGAGCGGTCTGATTGGCGCGCCGGCGCCGGCCGATGCGGAGCGCCTGGGTCTCGACAAGCAGCCGGTCATGCCGGCGCGTTGACGATGGAGGTGCAGGCTCGGACCGCCGACTCCGTAGTCGCGCGTAGGTGTCGCCGACCTGGTGGTGCCGCTCAGCACGTAGTCGCGGTAGACGTAGTCGCCGCCGTAGTTGAAGTAGACGTTGAGGCGCGGCGTGGGATTCAACTTCCACGGTGCTGAGGGCGGAGAAGGCCTTGAGATGGCCAGAGATGCCGTTGGGACGAACGGTGACGTCGGCGATGGTCGAGGTGCCGTAACGGCCCACGCCCTCGCCATACAGGCCCTTCAGGCCGATGGTGAGCTTTCTTGTCTGGCAAGCGGGCCGCGGAAGCCGCCGCCGATGCCGCCAGCCCGTTTCCGTATCGTTGTACGGGGCTGCCGCGTGGTGGGATAGATGCGGTCGCGGAAGAAGCGGTCGACGCCGAAGACTTCCAGTGGCCCCAGCCCGGCTCGACGGCCACCTTGACGACGAAGTCGGGAGCGTAGTTGAAGGAGTAGTTGGCGCTGATTGTCGTAGAGGCCGCCGCCGGTGCCGGTAGAACCGAAGATGTAGTTCGAGGGCAGGTCCTGTCCGGCCGGGTTCAGAGTCTCGGCGTTTTCAGCCGAGATGCCGAGGAAGGCCTTCTTGCCGATGTTCTTGATCACGCGGAAGCTCTCCTGGCGGGCCCAGACGAAGCCGGCTTCGTACTGCGGGTCGATGGTGGACGGCAGAATCTCGGTTCCGCGGGTCAGGCCTGGGTGGTTTCCGTCACCAGCGACCATCCCTGTGCCGCCGGAGAAGTCCCAGCCGCTGGTGGTCTTGGCGTCGGCCCACAGTTGGCGCTGGCGCAGCGTGTAGCTGTTGGACTGGTTGTTGTTGGAGGTGGTGCCGGCGCTCAGCCAGTCAGCCTCGTAGTAGCCGGTCAGGGTCATGTTGGCAATTTTGCCGGTGGCCTTGAAGGCGATGCGCGACTGACGGGCGCTGCCGAAGAACTCGCTCATCTGCGCGCCGTCGGCGTTCTGCGAGCGGAACGCTGGTGAGCGCCGGTGTTGATGTCGTCGCCGGTGGCGCGCTGCGCCACACGGTTTCAGCCGCCAGGAAGCTGCCGGTGGGCGAAAGGGTGATGCCCTTGTAGTTGATGGCGTCGGGGCTGCTGATGGCCTTCTTGATTGCCGTGGTTTCGTCGGAGACCGTGGTGGCCAGCGAAGCTGGTTGGCCTTGAGGTCGTTCACGGTGCTTTGCAGCGTGGTGACCGCGCTGGCATTGTCGGTGACTGCCTGCCTGCTGCGCCTGGGCGTCGGCCTCTGCCTTGTTGGCTGCGGCGCGCGCATCGGCGGCGTCCTGCTGCGCCTGGCGCAACTGCGCGTCCTTGGTCGGCGAGATCGCTCTTCAGGCTGTCGATCTGGCTCTGCATCTCCGTGCGCAGAGCCTGAATCTGGTCTTGCACCGAAGGCGCCGGCGGGGTGGCGGTTTCTTGGCCGGCGCGTGCTTCTTCGCCGGCGCCGTGGAGCCGCTGGCTTGAGCGTGGGAAACAACGAGACTAGCTGCCAGAATTACCGCGGCAGCCGCGTTCAGTGTGAATTTCATTGGGCCTCTCTGTTCGTTTGGAGTCGTTTCGGATTGTGGCTGCGCCCGCGTGCGCTTGGTCGCACCTGTCTCTGCGTGCCGCGGAAACATCAACATGAATAAGGAAAATCTGCGTTATCCTCATTGGCGCAACACAGACGAGATGAGCGCGCGAGGGAGCGAAATTTCGCGACTGAGAAATTCCTCCCCTTCGTTCCGCATCCAAGACTCGCAGAGCAAGGTTAAGATTTGACGAATTCACATAGTTTTCACATTTTTAGTTATCGAACTTCGCGCAGCGGAGGGGAAGTTAGAAAAATTAATACACCATTAAAAAACGAGACGCTGCGCGGCCGCACTAGCTGTGCAAATTGTGGCGCTAAGACTTATGGCTGGGATGCCGAGGAAGCGCTAGCGGGTGGCGCCGGCGCTGAGGAGGTTGGCCAAGCATGCGGTAAGCGCCCGGCACCAGCTCGGGAATTGCCGGTAGAGCGCGTAGGCACATAGATATAGGTTCCTTTGCCGGGATGCGCGACCAGCAAGCCGCCGCGTTGCGGGTCCTGGCCGGGATCGGCGGTCTCAGTGAGCGCGGTGTAGCCGGGATCCCAGTGATCGAGGAAGCCGTGGCCGCGCTCTTCGAACCAGCCATCGAAATCGGCAGCGGTGATTTGGTTGGGCCAGGTGAGCAGCGGGTTGGAGGATCGAGCAGCTTGACGGGCGCCTGCTCATCGACAACGCGCTCGCCGTGCCTTTCATGGCCAGCGGCAGCGGCGCGGGAAAGTTGTTGCTCTGGTACTGGACGATGAGTGTTCCGCCGTGCTGACGAAGGCGTCGAGCCGCGGCTGGCGGCGGCCAGCTCGGGACGCACGGAGTAGGCGCGAATGCCGATGACGATCACGTTCCACTGCGAGAGATCGGCGGTGGCGAGCTTCGCCGCGGAAGCAGATGCGGCGTGACGCCCAGCGCCTCGATGGCTTCAGGGACGGTGTCGCCGGTGCCCATGACGTAGCCGATGCGCAGGCCGGGCGCGAGCTTCACATCGACCTTGCGGGTGTGCAGCTCGGCGGGCCTGTACTGGTTATAGGGCCGCAGGCCGGGGTAGCCGATGCTCTGCCAGCCGGTGGCGTAGTCTTTGCCGCCACTGCGCGACGGCTTGATGGTGTAGGCGCGCGCGGCCACATCGCCAGCGGGAGTGACGGAGAAGAGGAGCGGCTCGGTGTCGCCGGCGCTCTTGAGATGAAAGGATTGCTGCGCGGGATCGGAACGCCAGCCTTCGGGCAGCTTGAGCTCGACCGTTCCTTCGGCGGCGCGCTCGGCTTGCACGGTGACGCTGCACCGGCAGCGGCGAGCCGTCGAGCGGAAGAATGCGCGCTTCGGGCTCCATGCGCACGCCGATCGCGGGAGTGACGACCAGCGGCTGATAGACGCCGCCGACGCCGATGACGCGCGCCAGCGTTTGCACCACCTGCCGAGGCGGATGGGCACGCCGTCGAAGGTGAACTCGGCCCAGGCGCTGAGCGGGTAGGGCGCGAAGGAGCGCTCGCGCCAGGCCTCATTGGAGATGTCGTAGTAAGGCTGCTCGGTGGTGGGGCGCGTGAAGTACGGCTCGGTGGGCTGCGGCATCGGCGGGGACGTGCAGGTGAAAGAGCGCGTTGGCCGGCTCGGAGCTCCCTGGCGCGCCGGCAGGCTCGCCCTTCCACGATGCGCCGGTCTCGGCTTCGAGCCAGGTTTGGAGAGATGAGCGCTGCTTGTAGCGCTGAAGGTGTGCACGCGAACGCCGAAGTCCTCGCCGGGATACACGCTGCGCGCCGTTTCGTCGGCCGATGCCGCCGCGGCCCGGGACCGCCCTGCCCGCCATCGCCGGTCGTGAACGCAATCAGGTCGAGGCCGAGCAGATCTTTGAATGCGTCTGAAACTGGTCGATTTTTGCGCCCAGTTCGAATGCGAGATCGGACTTTGCCTTGGCGCTCAAGATCGCTCGCCTCGACGCGAGCGTAGAGATCGAGGGTCTCGCGATAGATGGGCACGAGCTTGTGCGCGCCATCGACGCCGCCCTGATTGCTGCAATCGGTCGCGAATGCATCGAGGCCGGTTGGATTTTTCGCAGGCCGTCGGTGAGCCACGCGGGCGGCGCGTCGCCGGCTAGACGCGCGAGGCCTGCGATGCTGGTGTCGATGTTGACTTTGCGGTTGTCGAAAAGGCTCGTGTCGCCGTACTCGTCTTCGCCGACCGCGGCAGCTGCAGGCGCAACGGCCCACAGATGATAGCTCGCGTGTCCGGCGCGCTGAGCGCGGGGTTGGCGCCGCCGTACTGCGACTTCTGCTCGCCCCAGCCCTCGCGCGCAATCTGCACATAGCTGCGGCCCAGCGCCGGGTCCAACGTGCCGACCGGAATCGTCACGTCGGTCGGAGAGCGCGCCCTCGGTCCACTCGCCGGTGACGTAGTTGTGAAACGCGCCGGAGCCCATTTGCCGGTGGCGTAGTCGAACATTTGCCCGTTCTGTGATGGGCGCAAACGGCGCCACGCGAATAGACGGCCAGCGGCTGCCAGGGCTGCAAGCCATCCTTCAACTGCTCGGGAAAGACCTTGGGATCGGCGGCGGCCTTGAAGGCCTCCTGCGCGATTTCGCCCGAGACCTGGTGGTGGCCGTGGCCGTCGCTGACGCCGCCGACAAAGGTGGAGACGATGATCTGCGGGCGCTCCTGCCGCACGGCCAGCACCGCGTCGTAGAGCACGCGGTCGTGGCCCCACTTGGCAAAGGACTCTTCCTGCGTCTTTGAGAAGCCGAAGTCCGCCTCGGTGCCCCAGAGCTGCTTGAGCGCCGTAGTACTCGTCGGCCTTCAGCAGTTCGTTGGTGCGGATGAGGCCCAGCGCGTCGTAGCTCTCGGCCGACATGGCGTTCTGGCCGCCTTCGCCGCGGGTCAGCGTCAGCAGCGTGACGCGCGCGCCCAGGCCGCGCGAGAGATAAGTCAGCAGCGCGCCGTCTTCATCGTCGGGATGGGCCACGATCATCAGCACGCTGGCCGTGGTGCCGAGGCGCTTGAGGTTGCTCCAGATCCGCCGCGCCGCGATCTTCCGGCAGGGGCAGCGCATTCGCCGACGGCTCGGGAAGCGGAACCTGCGCCAGCTCGGCGTCTGGCGACGGCTGCGCCGGCTGCTGCGCGCGAGCGATGCGGGGCGCGCGCCCAACAAAAGGCCGGCGACGGCGGCGATCACGGCCGATTGATGCAGTTTTGCGGGAAACGAAATCATCATCGACAGTGTACAAGCTGGCGTGCAGGCCTACGACATCTCGTGCTCGGTTGGTGAGTGAGTTCGGGATTCGTGCTATCACGGTCTCAAAGCGAGACCGGGGCGCCCAGATTTGCGCGAATGAAGAGTTGCCCTACCGCCAGTCGTCGCGGGCGTTGGCCAGGCCCTGGTTCATCAGCGGCGTCAAAGCCGGTGTGCTTCTTGATGAAGATCTCGCTGAAGTGCGCGGTCCTGGCGGAGCAGGATGGCCTGCAGGCGGACCAGTTCGAGCAGGGCGAGAAACATGGCGATGAGCGCGCGCTCGGAGTTGGTGTGGCTGAGCAGGCGGCGCAGCGCCACGGGCTTGTCTTCCATGGTGAGGCGGCGCGCCAGGAACTGGATCATCTGGCCGACGGTGACCGAGTCTTCTTCGCACGTCGAGGACGGGCCGGTTGCGGGCGCGCTCCAGAATGTCGCGGAAGATGCGCACCAGGTCGGTGGTGTCGGCGGCGATCTCCGGCTCGGCGCCGGCATCTTCCTGAAACTCGCGGATGCCGGGATTGGTCCACGTGGCGGCTTCGAGCATCTGCTTTTCATGCAGCATCTGCGCGGCGTTTTTGAAGCGCTCGTGCTCGAGCAGACGCTCGACCAGCTCGCGGCGCGGATCTTCGGCGGCGTCGTCGGGCCCGGCGGGAGCGCGCGGCAGCAGCATCTTGCTCTTGATGTGGATGAGCAGCGACGCGGTGTAGATGAAATCGCCGGCCACATCCATGTCGCCGGCGCGAGCTGGTCAACGTAGGCCAGAAACTGCGCGGTGATTTTGGCGATGGGGATGTCGTAGATATCGATGTCCTGCTTGCGGATGAGATCGAGCAGCAGGTCGAGCGGGCCGTCGTACACCTGGTTCACGATGACGGAAAACGGCGACTGCTCGGCATCTTCGCCGCGCGCCTTGAGCGCCGCGGCAACTTTTTCGGCGGTGGTGCGCTCGGGCTTTTCCGCAAAGGGCAGGGTGGGGGCGATGTCTTGTGGCGCGGGCGGTGGGTCCGGGGCGGAAGATGCGGCGATGACGACGGGATCGGCGGTCAGGACCGGATCGGTTTCCGGAATGGGAGCTTCTGTCGCTGCTCTTCTGCCGCCTCCGGAGCGATTGCTTCTACGGGCGCGGCTTCGGCTCTGATTTCGGCGGTTTCGCTCACATCTTCTGCCGATGCAACCTCGGCGGTTTTTGTTGTTTCCTCCACAGGAACGGGCGTTGTTGCGGCAGGTTCTTCCGTTGCTTGGGATTCCTGTGGAATTTCGGTGTCGGTGAGGTCTGCGGGTGTCGACGCAGATGCGGCCGGAATCTCGGACTCACGCACCGTTAGAGTGGGAAGCTCATTTGCGAGGGCGGGTCGTTCGGGCGTGGGTTCCTGCTCCACCGGTACTGCGACTTCGGCGGACGGCTCTTCTTTGGCCGCAACGATCGCTTGAGATGTAGCCGGCTCGGAATTTGGGGAAGATGGTTTCACTCGACTCTCTTCTTCTTCTTGCACTTCACGGCCATGGGCAGCGGCATCGACCTGTGCAGCGACCTCCGGCCCGGCGGCTTTTCCATTACGCCGGAATAAACCAAATCCTGAGCGGATTCCGTCGAAAGCAACTGTGAGCGCCCTGCGCCACCACGGGACTGGTCGTTCTATCATTCTTACTTTCCCGGCCGCCGACGCCGCGCTGCTTTCCGCGGTCCCTTACTGGCGGCCCTTGCTTCGTCCGTCCGGCTCAGGCTTTCACGGTGGTCAAAGTCATTTTCATGGCTTCGCGCACCTCCACCATAGTTTGCTCGGCGCGTTGCTCGGCGCGCCGCGAGCCTTCCTTCAAAATTTCGATGGCCTGCAGTTTGGTGATCGCGGCACGCCGCTCCTGAATGGGCTGCAGGACTTTCAGTAAGGAGTCGGCCGCCCAGCCTTTGCATTCGATGCAGCCGATGCCCGCTGACCGGCAGCCTTCATAAACCTTGGCCATGGTCTCCGGCGTGGAGAAGACCTTGTGCAGATCTCCCACCGGGCACTTGTCGGGGTCGCCGGGGTCTGAGCGGCGAACACGCGCTGGATCGGTGACCATGGTTTTGAGTTTCTGCCGCACTTCCGGCTCAGGGTCGCTCAAGAGAATGGTGTTGCCATAGCTCTTGGACATTTTGCGGCCGTCGGTGCCGGGCAGCTTGGGCGAGGGCGTGAGCAGAACTTTAGGCTCGGGAAGCACCTCGCGGCCGTTCAATCTGTAGAACTGGTTGAAGCGGCGGGCGATTTCGCGGGTGAGCTCGACATGCGCCTGCTGGTCCTGGCCCACGGGCACGAAATCCGCCTGGTAGACGAGGATGTCCGCGGTCATCAGCACCGGGTAGCCAAGAAAACCGTAGGTCGTGAGGTCGCGACTGGTGAGGTTTTCCTGCATCTCCTTGTAGCTGGGCACGCGCTCGAGCCAGCCGAGCGGCGAAATCATTGCGAGATCGAGGAAGAGCTCCGCATGCTGCTTTACGCGGCTCTGCAAGAAAAGCACGCATTTCTCGGGATCGAGCCCGGCGGCCAGATAGTCGAGCAGTACCTCGACCGTGTTGGGCGCGATCTGCGAGGTATCCGCGTAGTCGGTGGTGAGGGCGTGCCAGTCGGCGATGAAGAAGTAGCAGTCGTATTGATCCTGGAGCTTGACCCAGTTGGCGAGGGCGCCCATGTAGTTGCCCAGGTGCAGCTTTCCCGTGGGTCTCATGCCGCTTAAAACGCGCGGCCGTTGCGATCGATTGGGGAGTTCAGACATGATTGCGAATCAAATTCCTGGCGGCGTGCATCAAGGCCGCGCGTATGGCAATGAAAAAACCGGATAAAACGCTCATTTCATTGTAGCGGGAGAGGATCGACGAAGGACGGCTCTAGATGCTCCGGAGCGCCAAAAAGATGAGTCCGAGTGACGGCCCCAGCACCAGCCTGAGGATGAAACCGCCCACCAGAAACATCAATATGTAGCTGATCCAGATGTTGATGCCGTCGTAGAACCGCACAGCGTTGTAGGGCAGCATGTTTCGCAGAACGCGGCTGCCATCGAGCGGAGGGATGGGCAGCAGGTTGAAGAAGAAAAGGCATAAGTTGACTTCGATCGCCAGCAAGGCAAGCAGCACCAGGGGCTGCAGCCCGCCTTCGAAGGCCAGCTCGCCGTTCAAATTCGCATGCACCAGCGTTCGCCCGCCGGGGACGGCGATGCACACGACCGCCAGAATCGCGAAGGCGATCGCGACCAGCAATAGATTCGAGAAGGGGCCGGCCAGGGTCACGAGGTTGTCGTCGCGCTTGATTTTCTTGAAGTTGCGCGTGATGACCGGCGTGGGCTTGGCCCAGCCGATGAGGAATCCGCTGAAGAAGCTGAATCCGATAAACGGCCCGAAGATGCTGAGCGCGGGGATGAGCAGGGTTCCGATGGGGTCGATGTGATACATGGGGTTGAGCGTGATGCGCCCCTGCAGCCGGGCCGTCTGGTCGCCCAGGCGCGAGGCCATCCAGGCATGCGCACACTCGTGAAAACTGAGCGAGAAAAGGAGCAGGACAAACTCGAAGACGGCAATGACGAACGCAGCGGGTTGCAAGCGAGTACCCCGTTCCAGCCGCTCCGCCGCATGGTGAAAATGCGAGGAAAAGGCCGAACTCAAAGATTCAGGGTAGCATGGCGGATTGCTGGATTTCTGTGCCTGGGGGCGGCCTTCAGCTCTCGATATATTCCCAGAAGGAATCGGTCAGGTCGGCGCCAAGTTCGGTGGTCATGCGGCGGGCGGCGCGCTCCGCTTCTTCCATGAGGCCGTGCAGGTAATCGCGCGAGCGCGAGATGGCGGCGACGCCGATGGTAGCCGATTGCCAGGTGACGGCCTCGTCGAGTTCTGCGACCGAGACGTTGAAGCCCTGGCGCAATTGATCCTTGAGGGAGCGCACCACCTGGCGGCGGTCTTTGAGCGACTGGGCGTGCTCGATGCGGATCTCGAGGGTGAGTTGAGCCACCGGCATACGTATCTCGGGGGATCACGGACAGTGTAAGGCTGTCCTGACCGGACGGCGCAAGTTTTTTCATGCGCTTTCCCACCCTTTCGGCGATAAGGCTGCCGAAAGGATGGGGCAACGCGGCTATTAGTCCGCGAATTGCGCCAGTTGCGCGGGCTTCGGTTTCGGCGTGAAGGCGCTGACGAGGACGAGCGCGGCGACGGCGGCAAAGAGCGCCGGGAAGATGGCGTCGCGCTCGGCGAGAATCGACGGGAGATGCAGAAAGGCCTTGACGCCGGGCGCGTCCCAACCTAGCGTGACCACGGTTCCGGTGGCGATGGCGGCGACTGCACCCCAGGCCGTAGCGCGTTTGGAATAGAACGCGGCCAGCACTACGGGCGTGACCGCAGCTGAATAGATGGTATAGGCGTAGAGCATTTTGGCCAGAATGCTGGGCGCGTAGAGGGCCTGGTAGAGCGCCCAGGAGCCGAGCAGCACCACGGCAAGACGGGAGACGATGAGGGTGTGCTTGTTCGACGCGCCCGGCGCGATGTAGCGCACGAAAACGTCTTCGATGAGATTGCTGGCCGGAGAGAAGAGATAGTTCGAGGCCGTGGAAATGACCTTGGCGAAGACCGCGCCCAGCAACAACGCGCCCATGAGAGCCGGCAGGCCGTGGCGCGCCGTGTACGGGATGATCTCGTAGGGCTGCTGTGAAACCTCGCCGGTGGGATAAAGCGCGGATCCGATCACGGCAATGGCGACGATCAGCGATTCAAGCACCACGGTGCCCAGAATCCAACCGACGACGGAGACCCGCGCGTCGCGCTCGGATTTGGCGGAAAAGAACTTCTGATACATCACCTGATTGCCGAGCATCAACAGCATGGTCGGCACCATGAACTCAAGTGCCTTTACCAGCGTCAGGTTGCCGAGCACTTCAAAATGCGTGGCGGGCAGCGCGGCGTGCAGCCCGCTCCAGCCGCCGGCCTTGGCCAGCAGCATGGGCGTGGCGATGATGCAGATAACGGTGACGAGCGAACCGATGGCCACATCCATATAGGCGACCGACGACATGCCGGCCATGGCCGTGGTGACGATGACGAAGATGGCGATGATCCAGGTGCCCCGCTCCGGCGTGAGCGCGGCAGGAAAGATGAGGTGCAGCACATTGCCGCCGCCCTTGAACTGATAACTGGTGATGGCCACGTACGCGAAGAGGATGGCGATGGTGCCGAGAACACGCGCAGTCTGGTTATAGCGTGCCTCGAGCAGATCGGGCAGGGTGAATTGCGCGAACTTCCGTGCGCGCGGCGCAATAAAGTAGATGAGCAGCAAGCCCAGCCAGCCGCCGGCCGGCAGCCATAGCGCGGCGAATCCATTCTTGTAGGCGTTTTCCGCGCCGGCAAAGAGCGAGCCTGCGCCGATCCACGAAGTGAGCAGGGTGAGAACGAGGACGACGGCGGAGAGCGAGCGGCCGGCGACCAGGTAGTCGGCCTTGGTTTTAATCAGCAGGGCGCGAGAAATGGCCACTGCCAGCAGCGCAGTGGCGATGACGACCAGGACGACGATATAGAGAAGCGACATCCGCGGAGTTCCTCAGCGCGATACGAGAAGATTGAAAGCAGTGTAGCGGACCGGGGCGGCGAGGAGCGAGTTGGGTCCGTGCTGTCCCACATCTCAAACTCGAGATGTGGGGCACCCGAGTTTTGCGCTGGGTTGAGAAAGCGGGGATGGAGTTCGTGCTGCCCCACCCTTTCGCAAAGAGCGCGAAAGGATGGGCACGGAAAGAGCCGACTTCAAGTAATCCGGGGCCTAGCTTTCCGTCACCTTCAGGTAGGTTGTGTACGGCGCATCGCCGATGTCGACGAAGGGCCTCATACGTAACGCGCTGGCGCCGGAGCCGGTAATCCACTCATGGCCTTGCGCCGCGGTTTGTTTGGCAGCGAGCAGCGCGGCACGACCCACGGGTCCGAGCGAAGTATCGTCATCGCGCAACGCCATCAGCACCAGCGGGCCCGTGACCAGCGCCATCACATCAGGATGCTGCGCGTCGACAGCTTCAAGCCGTGTCGCAAACGGCAGATCGAGCTCAATGCGATCGCCGTTCTTCCACTGGCGGCGAATTTCAGCGAAGGTCCCCGCTTCAAGCTGACGTGAGTCGCGCATGCCGCTCGCGGTAAGCGACGCGCCCTTGGCCCACGCGGGAATGCGCAGGAAAACCGAGAACTCGGCGGGTGAGGAGGCCGTAACGTCGAGGCGGATGTGACTGTCGTAGGGATACGCGGTGGATTGCCGCAGGGCAAACTGCGCGCCGTGTGCGTTCCAACGCAGCGTGGAGGGCAGATAGAGATTTACGTAGACGCCGCGCTCGCTGCGGAAGTAGGCGCTGATGCGGTAATCGGCGGCAATTTGCGGCAGAGTGCCCGAGCAGCACGGCCATTTGGAAGGATTGTAGACGCGCCGCGCTTTGAAGGTGTAGTCGGAGTAGTAGAACGATGAGCCGTCGGACAACAAAGGCCTGGCGCCGAGCACGGTGTTGAAAAAGACCTGCTCCATGCTGTCGCCGTAACGCGGATCGGCGGTGATGCGCAGAAGATAGCGCGCCAGCTTGAAGTGCGCGTAAGCGCCGCAAGGGGTTTCAAAGCTGGCATGGACACTGTTCAGGCTTTCGCCGAGTGCTCCGCTGCCGGGCTCGATGAAGTGCTCACGCGGACCCCATCCGCCGGTGGCGTAACTCTGCTGCTGGACGAAGTCGAAGGCGTTGGTTGCGGCGTGGAGATATTTTTCGTCGCCGAGCGCCAGCCAGGCCGTGGCCGCGGAGCCCAACGCGTTCACATGGCTGTAAGCATGGCGACCGGGTAGTGCGTTTTCACCGCGCGCGAGGGGATCAAAGTATTCGTGGAAGATGAAGCGCTGAGCCAGATCGCGGTAACGCGGATTTCCCGTGCGCTGCCAGGCGAGAAATAAATTCTCCGGCATGGTGTATGTCTCGTCCCACACGTGGCGGGTAAAGTTTTCGCCGGCAAGGATGGGCGTTTCCTGGTGCGGCATGGCTTTGGGCGGCAAGTAAGGGAGGACGATGTCGGTGGTGCGCGCAAGGACATCGAGGGCCGCGGGGTGGTTTGCGAAAACATGCGCGTCGGTTAAACCTATGGACAGCTTGTCGTACATGTAACCGGGGAAAGCGTAATTCTGATAGAACTTGCCGTTAGGTTCGAGGGTTGTCGCGTAGCCGCGAATCATGCGGTCGATCTTGGCGAAGGTGGCAGGGTCGCGCGTGACGGCATACATCCGCGCCAGCGCCGAGATCCACTGCCCGAAGGGACAAGCCGCAGCGAAGCCATCGGTCGAGTACCAGCCGCCCAGTTCGTCGCCCGGCGTGGGCAGGCCCTCACGGAAGCGAAACGGCCGCAGCAGGCCGTCGTCACTCAAATTGAGCAACACCTGACGGCACTGCTCGAATTGCTGCTGCGCCGGACCGGGCCCGAGATCTACCTGCGCGTAGTGCACCTGGTTGAGCAGAGTGGGGCGGAAGGCCGGCAACGCCGCGGCTGGCGATGCTTGAACGCTGGCTGGGAGAGCGGCCGAGGCCACGCGGCGGGTGCAGATAGCCGCCGTGGCCGCCGCGCCCCACCGCAGGAGCTGACGCCGAGAGCAGTTCAGGCGAGGTGGTCTCATCATACCGATTTTAACGTCAGGAACCTTCGGCTGTGGCCGGATTCTGGGCGGGCCCGGGTCGTGTCTCTGCGCCTGCCCCGTATCTCCCTCGACAACTTCTGCATCAAAAGTAATGGAGCGACGGTTGACGCGCAGCGCAGGTCGCGCTACTCTCGCAATACTGGAATTGGTACTCAAGCTCAATCCGCGGCCATGCAGGACACCCCAGTATGGGAACCCGGTTGTACCCTGCGCTCTTCGACTCCTTTCAAAATCAGCCGTTTGCCAGCAAGCGCCCGGGGGGCGCTTGCGTTTGCGTTGGGCGCGGCCCATTCACTTTAAATACAACTCACCGTTCCGGAGGATATTGACCCTTTGAAGATCGCTTTGGAGATCACGCCAAACCTCGAGCCCCTGTTCGGGACCCGCGATGAAAACCTAAGGCTGATGGAAGACTCGCTCGGCGTCCACATCGATTTACGCTCCGACGCCGTGCACTTACAGGGACCGGAAGAAGGCGTGGTCCGCGTGCGGCGGATTTTCGAAGACTTTGAGGCATTGCGCCGCCTCGGCATCCATCCCCACAACGGTGAACTGAACGGCATGCTACGCCTGGTGGTGGCCGATCCCACGGCGACTTTGCGCACGGTGGCCGAAGCCGGCAAGCAGCGGTCAGCCGGGATTAAGCGCACGGTGCAGCCGCGTTCGCTCAACCAGCGCCGCTACGTGGAGGCCATCGAGCAAAACGATATGGTCTTCGGCGTGGGGCCGGCCGGCACGGGCAAAACCTACCTGGCCGTGGCCATGGCCGTAGCGGCCATCAACGCCAAGCGTGTCAGCCGGATCGTTTTGGTGCGGCCCGCGGTGGAAGCAGGCGAGCGGCTGGGCTTTTTGCCCGGCACTTTGCAGGAAAAGATCGATCCGTATCTACGCCCGCTCTACGACGCGCTCTTCGACATGATCGACGTTGAAAAGGTAGACAAAATGCTGGAGCGCAACGTGATCGAGGTGGCTCCGCTGGCCTTTATGCGCGGCCGCACGCTCAACGACGCGTTCATCATTCTCGACGAGGCGCAGAACACGACCATCGAGCAGATGAAGATGTTCCTGACGCGCATGGGCAACAATTCGAAGGCGGTGATCACAGGCGACATCACGCAGATCGATCTGCCCAACCCGCGGAAGTCGGGATTGCTGGACGCGATCAATATTCTCGACGGCGTGGAGGGCGTAGCTTTTTGTCATTTCGAAGAGGGCGACGTGGTGCGCCATCCGCTGGTGCAGCGCATTGTGCGCGCCTATGAAAGCGCCAGGCCGCAACAGCAGGAGCTGCCGCTGGAAGGCGCAATCACGGTGGGCGTTGCGGAGAGAGACGGCCGGCAGGACGGGCAAGCGAAGCATCCGGCCAAGCCGCAGTAAAACAGGGAGTAGGGAGTAGCCAATAGCCAATAGGAAAGGCGGGGCTGGTGTCGCTGGAGCGCGATCCCAGCCTTTGCTGTTTCTGCTGCCCGGGCGAAGGCAGGTCGCGGATCATCGGCGTAGATCGCCCTCCGCTTCGCGTATCATCGAATCACACCCGAAGCCGCGCATACTGGAGCCGCGGCCCCGCGCACGATGATCCTCATCGACCCAGAACTGGACCTTTCCGCAGTGACGGATGCGCTGAACCCGGTTTCGGCGAAGCCTTCTGCTGGGTCTGCGAAGGCCCAAAGTCGAAAATCGCCCCCGAAGCTGCTCCGGCTGCCCTCCACGCGAACCCTGGCGCAATTTTTGATGCGGGCACAGGCCGCGGTGCGGCTGCGCGGACATGTGACGGTGCTGCTGACCGGCGACGCGACGATGCGCGACCTGAACCGGCGCTTTCGTGGCAAGAATAAGCCGACCGACGTTCTTTCCTTCCCTGTCGAAAATCTCGTCCAAAACCAAGGAAAGAACCAGGAAAAAGGCGACGTGGCGATCAGCGTGGAGACGGCGCTGAGGCAGAGCGCGGAACAGGAGCACTCGCTGGCCATCGAGATCAAGGTGCTGATGCTGCACGGACTGCTGCACCTGGCCGGATACGATCACGAAACCGATGCGGGCGAAATGCGGCGACGCGAGCAGAGTTTGCGCACGCAGCTCGGGCTGCCGCCGGGTTTGATTGAAAGGTCAAGAAGCGAGCCAGCAAGTCAGCGAGCGATCAAGCCGGCGCGGAGGCGAAAGCCATGACGCCTCTCCAGATCCTCTTCGTTACCGCGCTTGCGGTTGTGGCTACCCTGGCCTCGTACATCAGCCGCATCTACTCCGAGTTCGGCAAAATCCTGAGCCGCGAGGTGCAGGAAAATCTGGACGCGTGGGAGGAGCGGATCGAGCCGCATCTCGGCCTGAGCCGCGAGCACGCCGCCCTGTGCGCGGCGGTCCTGGTGCAGCTTACGCTGGGCCTCATCGCGCTGGAGTTTGGGTCGATTCTTTTTGGCCATGCGGCGCAATTCGGCGAGGCGAGCCCGGAAGAGATTGCGCAAGCGATTCTGGGCGTGGTGCTGGTGGTCATCTTTTGCAACCAGCTGATTCCGTCTCTGCTCTTCAACCGCACGCGCGGACTGTGGGCGGCGCGGCTGTTGTGGCCGATCGTGATGTTGCTGTGGCTGGCGACGCCGGTCACGGTCTTCATCCGCTTCTTCTTTTCTGTGGCGGAGCTGGCGGAGGCGCCGGCCAATCCCGAGGAACCTGCGCCCGACGTAGAAGCATTGATCGAAGCCGGCGAGGAAGAGGGAATCCTGGAACAGAGCGACCGCGAACTGGTGCGCTCCGCTGTGGAGTTCGGCGACATGCTGGTGCGCGAAGTGATGACGCCGCGGCCCGAAGTCTTCGCCGTCGCGGAATCGATCACGCTGGAGCACTTTCTGGAGCTGCTGAAACAGCATAATTACTCGCGCGTTCCGGTCTACTCCAGCTCGCTCGACAACATCAAGGGGCTGGCGTTTGCGCACGACCTGCTACAGATCAGCGATGAGGCGGCGCGCACGCGCACTGTGGGCACCATATTGCGTTCCGCAGCGTTCGTGCCCGAGACCAAGCGCGGTTACGAGCTGCTGCGCGAGATGCAGCGCGAAAAGCAGCACATGCGCATTGTGATTGACGAGTACGGAGCGGTGTCGGGGCTGGTGACGATCGAGGATCTGCTGGAGCAGATTGTGGGCAACATCCGCGACGAGCACGAAACCGATACGCAGATCGAAGAGCCGCAACGCGAGCCCTCGGGCTCATGGCTCGTGCCGGGCAGCTTTCCCGCCGACCAGCTGGGCGACCTGCTGGGCGAAACAGCGGAGCCGGGCGAAGAATATGAGGCGACAACACTGGGTGGCTTGGTGAGCGAGATTGCGGGACGCATTCCCAAGGCGGGCGAAACGGTGGATCTTGGACCGCTTGGCCTGCGCGTGGAGATCGTGGCGTCGACGGGACGACGTATCGAGCGCTTGCGGCTGTTTCCGCCCACGGCGCGGCTGCCGTTTCCGAAGGAAAGCTGAAAGCTGCCGGTGCTTGCTGGAGTGGGCGCAGGAGATTCGTTCAAGCAGATTCCTGCGCGCGGCGCGCCTTCCACGCATGCCACTCGTCGGCCGTGATCTCCCAAATTTCAGACGGCAACCGACCGCAGACGTAGTCGCGCTCCTCGACTCCGATGAGGCGCATGCCCTGCTTCTCAGAGATGCGGCGCGAGGTCATGTTATCGCGAGCTTTGGCGACGCGCAATACCGGGAAACCCAGCGACTCAAACCAGAAATCGTTGGCCCAGGCACAGGCTTCGCTCATCAATCCATTTCCTTGCCATGTGAGGCCGAGCCAGAATCCGCGATTTTCGTGCGGGCCGCGGCGGAGATTGATCACGCCGATGGCGCGCTCCGGCGCAGTCTTCAGGCGCAGCGTCCAGATCCATTCATCGCCGCGGGCGATGGCGGGAAAGGCGAAGTCGCGAATGAATTGGAGTGCGCCGTCGGCGGGATAGGGCCAGGGAATCACGTTGCGCAGGTAACGCACGATCTCCCAGTGCGGAAACAACTCCTGGATTTGTGGTGCATCGCTGATGGAGAGCGGGCGCAGGATGAGCCGCTCGGTTTGGCCGCTGGTGAATTGGCCTTCGGGCGTCATGCGGCGATGTTAGCAGTGTTTCAGGGCCTCGCGGCGGCGTTAGAGCGCTCCATCCGCGATAATGAGGAATGGAGCATCGCGCGTGAAATCTGGATTTGTTGCCATCCTCGGCCGGCCCAACGTGGGCAAAAGCACCCTGCTGAACGCTCTGACGGGCGAGAAGGTGGCCATTGTCACGGCCAAGCCGCAGACCACGCGCAACCGCATCATCGGTGTGCTGGAAGTGCCGGCCCGCAAAGGAGTGCACCCGGCAGCGCAGATCGTGTTTGTAGATACGCCGGGCGTGCACAAGCCCGCCTCGCAGCTCGACCGCCGCATGCTGCAGGAAGTGCACGAGGCGCTGGAATCGCGCGATCTGGTGCTGGTGCTGATGGATGTGACGCGGAGAGTCCGCTTAAGCGAAGATCCCTCCCCGGACCCCAAAGGCGAGGGATCTCCACCCCGCGGCTTCGACGCGTCGAATGAGGACGAGTTTCTTTTCTCGCTGATTCGCAAGCTCGATTGCCCGGCGTTCCTGGTGCTGACCAAGATCGACCTGGTGCGCAAGGACGAGCTACTGCCGCTGATCGAATCGCTCACCAAGCAGCATAAATTTGCGCAGGTGATCCCGGTGAGCGCGCGCAAAAACGACGGCCTGGACGTGCTGGTGCGCAAGATTGTGGATGTGCTGCCGACGGGCGAGCGCTACTTCCCAAAAGACCAGTACACGGACCAGCCCGTGCGCTTCATGGTGGCGGAGTTGATCCGCGAGAGCATTCTTCTCGAGACCGGCGAAGAGGTTCCTTATGCGTCGGCCGTGGTGATTGAGCGCTTTGAAGAGCCGGAGGGACAGCCGAGGCCGGGCAAAAAGCTGCTGACCAGGATCAACGCAGCAATCTACTGCGAGCGCACGGGGCAGAAGGCGATTTTGATCGGCAAGGGGGGATCGAAGCTGACGGCGATAGGGACCAGCGCGCGCCGCAAGATCGAATCGCTGCTCGGAACGCAGGTGTACCTGGAGCTGTACGTGATTGTGGAGCCCGGCTGGCGCGAGTCGAGAGCTTTTGTGGAGTCGCTCGACTGGCGCAATCAGCTGGAACGGCTGGCAGAGAAGCAGCCCGGCGACGAAGAAGAATCCTAACTCTCTGACAACTAAGAATCCCTCTCACGAACTTTGTGCTTTCCCGGGTCCCAAAAGCGGGACCTGGGGCACCCCAATTCGTGGAAGATCAAGCTGTCACAAACCTAATGCAGAACCGGGAGCGCATCGCGCAGCAACAGGGTGTCGACGTCATTTGTGTCTGAGCCGATTTGTTGCGCCAAGGCTGCGTATTTGGGATCGTGGTAGGCAATGGCCGCGCGCAGGAGCGTGGACGTCATGGCTCCGGCGTGGAAACCGCCGATCTGCTGATAATCCCATTTCTTTTCGCCGGCCGCGTACGGCTCGAGGAAGTCGACTGCGGCGCGAATGGAACGGCCGTCGGCGGTTTTGAAATTCCAAAGATCTACGCCCACTTCGTCGCCGAACGTTGCCAGCTTGCACAAGGCCTCAAGACTCATATTGCTGTAGCCCCAGGCGTTGGTGCGCGCCAACTCCAGCGGTTCACGCCCGTCAGGCTCGATCTGCACGGTGATGCGGCGCGTCTTCACACTCTCCAGCGTGTCAATGGCCTCCTTGCGATCGCCGAGGAAGAGCTCCATCGAGGTAACCTGCACGTCGTACCAGTTGCCGTGATTGTTTTTGGCCGCGTCTTCATCCATTCCATTTTTGCTGGTACGCATCCAGTGCAAATATTGCGTGAACCAATCGTGGAGGCCCTTGTCGTCGGCCGCGGTCCATGCCGTTGAGCCGGCGAGCAATCCGGCGGCATCGATGGCATCGACTAGCGGGCGCGTGTCAATGATGCCAATCCCGCGACCGGTGTTCACGCCCATAATGGCTTGCGCGAATTCGAGGTTGGGGTTCATTTTCGTCGCGGGATCGAGAAACCATGTGCGCAACAAGAGCGCGGCGCGGTTGGCGTAGTCCGCGTTGCCAGTGAAATACCAGGCTAAGGCCAGGGCGCGCGACGCTTCGCTCATGCGCCCGAATTCTTCGTGATCGGTGATTTTGCGGTTCTCGGGATTGGTCTGGCCATCGTGGCGAATGTAGGGAAGGCCGTCGGGCTTGGAGGGGTCGGGCCAAAAGTAGGTGGCGCGGCTCATGTAATCGTGCTTATCGCCGCTGGGTGGCGCGACCGGCTTGTCCATCACCGAAAACGGGCCCTCGGTCATGGCGCGATCGGCAGCGGCCACGGCAGCACGAACAACTTCCTGCCGGCGTGGATCCTTGGCATCGGCAGCGCGTAGAGTCGCCAGTTCCTGTGCGTTCAAGAGAAAGACGCGGGGCGGTGCGGGGTTGGCGGTTTGCGGGGTGGGCTTCTGCGCGGCTGCGGGCAGGACGATCGCGAGCAGCAAGGCAACAGTTATGGCGTTCCATCTAAGCGGTGTAAGCATCAAAGAATCTAACCTCCTGGGGCAATGTGCGACGGCGTGGGCGAACGACGAGCGATTTCTGGAGCAGCAGCGTTTCACAAGGAAACGGTTACAAATGCAGGCGCAAGGCCTTCGCTGGTGACGCCGGCAGTACAGGCGCCGCCATTGCAGCGAATGGAGATTCGCGCACGGCCGTTGTACAGTTGCACGACGCGCGAGCCGGTGGACGTGCCCTGGTTGTCGATCAAAGATCCGCTGCCGGCGAGGGAAAAGCGCACCACGTTCTTGGCGTCGAGACAGAGCACGCCCTGGGCATCGTAGGCCGTAGCTTCAATGGTGACAATGCCATTGTCGCGGGCCATCTGCGCCAGGGCAAAACGCGCGGGCTTGCCCCACTTCGCGGTCTGGTACTCGAACTCGACTTCATCGCTGACCGTAACGCCATTCTTGATGGCGATGACGCGCAGATGGTTTTTGCCGGGGGCGAACTTGACCCTCCAGCGCAGGCCGGCGGCGGGAAAATCCTGGCTGTTGCGCTGCCGCGTGCCGACGGATTCGCCATTGACAAAGAGCTCGGCCGTCGGGCAATTGGAATAGACCTTCACCATGCGCGCCTGGCCCTCCGCGCCCCAGCGCACCGGCCAGGTGTGGCCGTAGATGTGCGCCATGGGCTCTTCGGTCCAATAGGACTGGAAGACGTAGTAGCCTTCCTTCTTCGTCATGTCGCGCTCGATGACGCCCTTCTGGTTCACGCGCGGCACGGGATTTTCGACGCGCAAGGGCGTGGTGAAATCCTTGAAGGCCCATTGCGCCGATCCGGTGAGCCATGGCAGTGTCTCCTGCACCTTGAGATACCAATCGAAGAGATCGCAGGCGTAGGTTTCAGACCAATCGCTGTCGCGAGAGACCGCAGCCCTGGCGCCCTTTTCGAGCGAGTCTGGCGTGTTCTCAGAAAGATCCGAACCAAAGGGGGCCTTCGCCGCCGACTCCGGCATTTCAGCGTGGCGGCGCGCATGGCTGTCGGCGCCCCACTCGATGTGCACGAAGCGCTTGGCCAACGCGCGCTGCTTTTCGAGGGCGCTTTGATAATCGGTGTAGACGCCGCTGTACCAACCGGCCCAGATGGAGGGCGAGTAGACGTCGGGAATGTCGCGCGCGAAATCGCAACGGCGGAGCGAGGTGAAGCGCGACGGGTCCATCTCGTGGGCGAGGTCACCCATCTCCTGCATAAAGCCGCGAATGGCCGTCTTGTCGAGCGCCGGATACTCGCCGGGCCAGTCATCCTCGTTGCCCAGGCCCCACATGAGCACACTGGGGTGGTTGAAGTGCTGGTCGATCATGTTGGCGAGCATGAGGCGCGTCTGGTTCTTCCATTTTTCGTCGCCTACGCCGGAACGGCACCACGGCGCCTCTTCCCAAACCAGGATGCCGAGCTCGTCGCAGAGATCGAGCACCAGTTTCGACTGCTGATAGTGGCCGAGGCGGATGAAGTTGGCGCCCATAGCCTTGACCAGCTCCATCTCGGTGCGGATGAGCGCGTCAGGCTCGGCGGCCGCGAAGCCGGCATGGTCCATGTGGCGCTGCGTGCCGCGCAGCAGCAGGCGCTCGCCGTTCAGCTTGAAGGGCCCGTGGTCCACAAACTCCGCGTGGCGGATGCCGAACCGGTCGTTTACGGCGCTTTTGCCGTAGGGAGTGGTGAGCGTGACGCTGCAGGTGTAGAGATTGGGGATGCGCGGGCGACCAGAGCGCTGGCGAGGCAATGCTGGTGGATGCGATTTCTGTTTCGGCGTCCCACGCGGCCAGCGATTTCTCGATGTGCGCGATGGTTTTGCCGGAGGCATCGGCGATTTCCACGGTGAGCACGGCGCTGCCGGAAAATTTCGCGGGGTTGTAGAGGCGGGCCGTCACCTTGACCGTTGCCGCAGAGCCGGGGACGAACGATGGCGCGATGTGCACCGCTTCCAGCGAGACCGCAGGCACATAGGCCAGATGGACGTGACGGTAGAGGCCGCCGTAGAGACTGAAGTCGCTCAGGTCGGAGGGAGACCGCTCGAGATTCTCCGAGTTGTCGCAGAGGACGGCGAGAGGAACGCCGTCTTTGGCTCGCAGGCGCGGCCGCAACCGCGTCGGTAATGTCGAAGACGAATTCGTCGTAACCACCCACGTGCGAGCCGACCATCGTGCCGCCGACGTAGACATGCGAAGTTTGCCCGGCGCCTTCGAAGTAAAGCAGGGTGCGGCCATCTTTGATGGGGTTCGCGGTGGGAAGATGAGTGCGATACCAGCCGTGACCGCGATAGTACGGCGTATCGGGATCGCAGGCGTCGTAGTCGTTGAAGCAATGAGGCAGCGAGACTTTTTCCCAGACCGCGATCTCGTCGCCTCGCCAAACCTCCCAGGGTCCGTCGAGCGCGCCGCGATAATACTCCCACCCGGAGTCAAGACACTGAGAGGCCGAACAAGCCTCGGCGTTGGCGAGCACCGGACGCACGAGGGATGCCGGCAGCGCCAATTTCCCTTTGAGGCTGCCGCGACTGCGACCATCGACTTTAAGAAGTGTCGGCGCGAAAAATGGAATGAGTGCGGCATAGTTTTTCTAATCCGTGATTCAAGGCCGTGGCAATTGCTTTCTGGCAAGAAAGAAGAGAGGTATGGCCTGGAACCGAACCCATGGTTCCGTCAAGCTCTTATGTTTTTGCTCATCGTTGATGAGCGCAGCGCGAATTGCAACGATCTAAATCGACGCCCCTGCCTCCCCGGGAAATATGTCCTATCCCTTGCGGGGCCCCGCTCTCCGGTTTCTCCGATGCATGGAGGCCTTGCATCGGAGTTGGTCATAAACCGGCGAACGAAGCCCCTCGTGGTAAAAGTTGCAACCTCGCTAGAAGTTCAAGCGCAGCGAGAACTGAACTTGCCGAGCCGACCAGAAGGAGGTGGTAGCCAGGTTCTGTTCGCCCGTGCTTCCACTGGGGTTCACGGAGCCCTGGTTGTTCAGCAGGTTGAAGATGTCCATGTTGAATCGCAGGTTCGTCCGTTCCGTGATCGGGAAAACCTTGAACAGCGAGGCATCCGTATTGAAGTTGAATGGGCCGGGAACAATGGTTTTCCCGAAGGGATTGACACCCCCCCATCCAGCCGGATCGCTACCTCCCCCGGAACCATTTGGTCCGGGCTGATAAGCGATTGTGCTGGTTTTCGCGTTGGTGAAGGTCAAGGTGACTTCGTTGTCCCCATAGTAGGTATCCTTGGTCGACGCGGTGCAAGAGGTGTCCATTGGGCTCTGGTAGGCCACATAGCTGGCGGGAAGGTTGCTGACCACCTTGGTTCCCGATTGCCCCGAGCAGGCATTGTTGGCGTTGGAGGTGGGGGGAATGTAACCGTTGAACCACAGATACTCGCTGTAGCAGGTACCGCTGGTGCAATCGGTGACCGGGTGCGCGTGTTTGTAGACATGGATGGAAGCGCTGGCCGGTCCGGTAGGAGAAGCAGTCGGTCCCCAGTTCTGAGAATTGACGGCGATGTTCTGATTCACGAGTTGTCCATCGCCGGCAATCTGGTAACCACCGATGAGTTCATCTACGAGCTTATTTACCCTGCCAAAGTATCGCTTGCCGCGGCCAAAGGGCAGATCGTAAATGTAGTTGAACTGCATGTGCTGCGTGGGAGCAGTCGAGTTCAGGCCATTGTCGACGTCCGGCGCGTAGTTTTCATACTTATTGAGCGCCTTGTAGTACCCGTACGAAGCGGTGCCCGTAGGCGGAGGAGGCGGCAGCGCAGGCGTGACCGGTGCGCTGGAGTTGGCAACCGGCGCCCAGGTGGAAAGTCCGGCGTTGCCGTAATCCAGATAGGGGTAGATGCTGCCATCGCGGTTGGAGTTCCCGCCCACGCGGAGATTCTTTTGCCACACGTATTGCGCCTGCCACGCCATGCCGCTGTGGTAGATCTTCTGATAGACGACTTGCAGTTGATTGTCGTTCGACCAGCCGCTCTTCTGCTCTCTGGCGTTGCCACCCCAGGTGGTCTGGTCATACGGACCGGTCGCGGTGGTGGAGTAGGTGTTGGCCGCCGAGGTCCCGATTACGCTCGTGCTGCCGGTCGGAGTAGCCGCGCCGTTCAGCACTTCCCAGACGAAGGTTGAGGGATGGTTGTTGTACTCCCACTCCTGGTCCAGGTTGCTGCCATGAACCCAGTTGTAACTCACGCGCAGCACCGAGTTCCACTTGAACGGCTGCTCAATGGTGAAGTTGAATTGGGTGGCCAGACCGACCGGGAAGTCGGAATCCACAGAAGTGTTGGCAAAGCCCGGCAGGATGGCAGTGGTGGTGCTTGTGTTGATCGCGGCGGTCGAATTTACGCCCATGACCGGTGTGGAGCCGGAGGTTGCATAGGTTGCGCCGGCTGCCGTCGATTGCGGCCAAATCAGCAGATCGCTGTTGGTCGAGATGGGAGACTGTGCGGCGGTGACAAAGCTCTGGCTGTAGCCCAACTGGAAGGGGTTATTGCCGCCGAGGAACTTATACGCGCTGCGCAGCGGGGCCTGGAACGCATAAATTCCGTATCCGCTGCGAACTACAGTTCCCCATTTGGGCAGCGCTTGCCAGGCAAAGCCGAAGCGCGGCTCGATCACTGTGTTGTCGTTGTTGATCAAGCCGGCTGGCAATCCGGCCTGTGAGGCAGTTTCGAACTTGGCGCCGTCGAACTCGTCGTTAGTGATGGCCGCCTGAGTGGTGTAGCCCTCAGAGATCAGGGTTGAGATGGGAGCGCCCAGCACCATGGCGTCGTTCTTCAGGTCGAAGCCATTCGCCAGGCCGCCCTTTATCCAAATGGCCGGATGGGCCTCGTAGCGCACACCCAGATTGAGCGTCAGATTGTGGGCCACGTGGTAGTTGTCCTGGAGATAGGCGTCGAACTCCCATGTGTGCATGTGAAGGTAAGGCGGCTCTTGGTTCACGGCGTAGCTTGCGGCGCCGCCGATAAAGAAGTCGGCGTTTAACTGGCCGGTATTGGCGTAGGGGCTGTTGGTAGGGCTTGTGGTCGGGTTGTAGAGGCCGGTCGCGTCGCCATTGAACTGGATATTGTCCTGAGCCTGGTCGGTCCGGGAGCCGATCCGTTCGTGCCGGAGGCGGCCGCCGAACATCAACTGGTGCTTGCTGATCGTCTTCACGAGATTCTCGTCGATGGCGCTGGCGATGGTGGTCATGCCATAAACAAATTGGGTGCCGTTCACCGGGAAGACGATGTTTTCAAAATAGGGAAATCCGCCCTCGCCAAAATTGTTAGGCAATCCCATCTGCGACTCGAAATTGGCGCCCGGTGTGCCGCCCGCAAAGTTCTGCTCCTGGTACCACTGCTGGCTGGCGATGGTCTCCGCGTAAAAGCTGGGCGAAAATACATGCGTATATCCGGCGGCGGTGGCAAACTGGGCGTACTCGTAATGTGTATATCCACTGGCGCCGGCCGGGAAATTGATGCCATTCACGTTGGCGGCAATCGTGGGTGGTTGTGACGATGGCTGGTTGCGCAGCACGTACTGGGTCACGGGAGTCATGGTGAAGCGCAAATAGGCGCTGTTGTTTTCGTTGAACTCGTGGTCGAGCCGGAAGGTGTAATCGGGAGCACGAAGCTCGGTGGGGGAAACGCCGTTCAGATTGTACGTATTTGAAAGCAGCGGATTGTTGCCATTGGTGGCCGGAGGTGAGATCGCGAAGATCTCCTTTGCGGTGGGGGACAGGCGGCTGATGGGAATCGTGTTTGTATTCGCGCCAGTCTCGTTGAATTCCTGAGTGAAGGACTGGCGGCAGTAGGGGTTGTTGGTCGTGGAGGAGCTGCCGGGCACCGGACAGGCTGGGTTGGAAGTAGTTGTGTTGGGGTCATAGAGCGTCTGCGCCACGCCGGTAGAGTTGGTAATGCCGTTAAAGTTACCCCCGCTCCAAGCCGACGGAAAGACATCGTCGTTGGCGCCGGCGACTTGGGCGAGTGAGTAGCGTTCATAGGCAAAGAAGAAAAAGGATTTGTCCTTGCCGTGGTAGACGTGGGGCAGGACAATGGGACCGCCGACCGAGCCTCCCGCTTCAACGCGGTTAAGAGGCGCGACAATTTTCGAGACGACTGAGGTGCCGTTGAAATAACTGACAGCGGCGGTCTGCCTCTGCTTGGCGGTGCCCCAGTAACTGTTGCGTTGCGTCCAGAATAGCGATCCGTGCAGCGAATTGGTTCCCGATTTGGTGGTGATGATGCCAGTGGCCGGCGAGGCATATTGCGCGCTCAGGCCGCTGGTTTCAATGCGGACTTCCTGAATCGAGTCCAGATCGGGAAACTGGGTCTGGCCCACGTGCGATCCGCCGAATTCGTCTGCGCTCAGCGGTGCACCGTCCGCAACATAGTTCATCGCGTAGCCCTGCAGCCCGTTGGGGCAGGCCCCGTAGCTGTCCTCGGCGCAGCCTTCCAGGCCTGGTGTTGATTCAGCGGTCAGTTGCAACAAATTTCGGCCATTGAGCGGCAGTTGGTTGATGCGCTGGTTTTCCAGGGTGGAGCTGACAATGCCGTTGTCGGTGGTGGTCAACTGCACCGCATCGGCATTCACTGTCACCTGCTGGGTGACCGCGCCAGTTGTCATGCGCGCGTTGATGACCGCGTCCTGCGAAACCAACAGTTCGATGGTTTGCTGGTAGGACTTCATGCCGGGCGCGGTGATGGTGACCACGTAGGTTCCCGTGAACAGCTCGGGAACCTGGTAGAAGCCGACGTTGCTGGCTTTCGTATCTACGGCAACGCCCGTTGCCTGATTGACGACATGGATGGAAACGCCTGGCATCACGGCGCCTGTGGAATCGGTGACCGTGCCCTGGATGGAACCGGCGCCGCTCTGCGCGATCGCAGTAGAACAGCACAAGGCAATGCCGAGTAGCACAGCAATTGCGAGGAAGGTGCGTTTCGAGTAACTGGCTAAGTGTGTCATTTGTGGGTAATTCCTCCCGACCGAAGTTTGTTGACTGTTATGGTTGCCCGGTTTCTGGATGTTGAATCGGTAACGGAGTTGTGCGTTCGATGCCTCGTTTCTGCCTGTAACGAAGAACACAGGCGGGTTCGAGGCGGAACTTTACTGCGACCGGGCCGTTCTACAGAGGTTGAAAGGGGGTTGACAAGTGACTCACCGTTTGCACCCGTCATGAATTGATTTATCTAGTTGCAATTAAACTAATTAACGCGCAGATCAAATCCTGTGACAAACGTCCTCTTCGGGGCACTTAAGAGGTTCAATTTTCAGTGGAGAGGTTAGAAAGTCGCTAGTTTAGCGGAGGATTCTGAAGGAGTCGGGCTCCGGCGCGGGCGCGCCGAAATCGGAGTCGAAACCAAGGTGCAGTTTGGCGGCTTCGGACATGCGACTCTTATCCCAGGGCGGATCGAAAACCACTTCGACCTTGACCTCGCGCACTTCAGGCAGAGCGGCGAGTTTGCGCTCGACCTCGGCCTTGATCACGTCGGACATGCTGCATCCGGGAGCGGTGAGCGTCATGCGCACCTCGATGCGCTTGCCGCCGTTTTCCGCAGGCAACGCCGCGGCCGCGTAAATGAGACCCAGATCGACGATGTTGACCGGGATTTCGGGATCGCGGACGGTCTTCAACTGCTTCCAGATCATATCCTCGTGGAATGTCTCAGAAGCGGGAGCAGGGTTCGGGTTGGAAGGAAGATCGGCTGCCACGGAATGTCCCTGCTACTCGGTCGAGACTGGATCGTGCTTGTTTTCGAGGGCGGATTGCAGCGTGTGCCAGGCGAGCGTGGCGCACTTGACGCGCGCGGGGAACTTGGAAACTCCGCCGAAAACCGCCATCTTGCCGAGCTCTTCGGCATTGGCAACCTTGTCCTTGCCAGTAACCAAGCTGTGGAATTGCGCGAAGAGCTTCTCGGCCTCCACTTTGGTCTTGCCCTTCACCATCTGCGTCATCATCGAAGCCGATGCACGCGAGATCGCACAGCCGGATCCCTGAAAGCCGATCTCGTTAATCTTGTCGCCGTCCATATCGATATAGACCGTGCAGCGGTCGCCGCATAGAGGGTTATATCCCTCGGCTTCGTGATTCGCGGACGCGGGGCGGCGAAAATTCCGCGGCGCCTTGCTGTGTTCGAGAATCACTTCCTGATAAAGCTCGCCCAATTCTGACGTCACGCAAACACCTCAAGCGCCTTGTGGATTCCATCCACCAGCGCGTCCACATCCTGGCGCGTGTTGTACACCGCAAAGGAGGCGCGCGCCGTAGCGGCGATTCCGAAACGATCCATGACCGGCTGCGCACAGTGGTGGCCGGTGCGAATGGCAATGCCCTCGCGATCGAGGATGGTACCCAGATCGTGGGGATGCACGCCTTCCATTACGAACGACAGCACGCCGGCACGCTCGCGCGCGGTTCCGATGAGCCGGACGCCGGGCAAAGCACCGACTTGCTCTGTGGCGTAGGTCAGCAGGTCGTGCTCGTGCGCCGCAATTTTGTCCATGCCCAGTTTGGAGATGTACTCGAGCGCCGCGCCCAGGCCGATGGCGCCGGCAATGTCGGGAGTGCCCGCCTCAAACTTGTAGGGCACCACATTGTAGGTGGTCTTTTCGAAGGTGACGGAGCTGATCATGTCGCCACCACCCTGGTACGGTTGCATCTCCGCCAGGATTTCTTCTTTCCCGTAGAGCACACCGATACCCGTGGGACCGTAGACCTTGTGTCCGGAGAAGACGTAGAAGTCGCAGCCCAAAGCCTGCACGTCCACAGGCAGATGCGGAACAGCCTGCGCGCCATCCACCAGCACAGGCACGTCGTGCGCATGCGCAAGCTGAACGATTTTGCGGATCGGGTTTACCGTGCCTAGGGCATTCGACACATGAGCCACGGCCACGATGCGCGTGCGCGGCGACAGCAGCTTTTCAAATGCGTCGAGCTCGAGTTCGCCGGCGTTGTTGATGGGTACAACGCGGAGATGCGCGCCTTTTCCCTCGCAGAGCATCTGCCACGGCACGATGTTGGAGTGGTGCTCCATGGCGGTGATGAGCACTTCGTCGCCTTCGCCCACATTGGCGCGGCCGTATGTCTCCGCGACGAGATTGATGGCCTCCGTTGCGCCGCGGACAAAGATGATCTCGTTGGCGTCGGCAGCCTGGATAAAGCGCCGCACCGTCTCGCGCGCCTCGTCGTGAGCCTCAGTGGCGCTCACGCTGAGCGTGTGCACGCCACGATGAATGTTGGCGTTGAGGTGCTCGTAATAGTGCACGAGGGCGTCGATGACGGCGCGCGGCTTTTGCGAAGTGGCCGCGTTGTCGAGATAGACCAACTTCTTGCCGTGAATGCGCTCGGCGAGGATGGGAAAATCGCGCTGGATCCGTTCCACATCCAGCGTCGCCGAACCAAAACCGGTCCGATGTGCCGCGGTGCTCATCCCACTTCCTCCCAGTTCTGCGTTCCTTCTACTTCGGTTGCGACGGGCGCAGCGGTCGTGACGGCGCTGGCCAGCTCTTGCAGCCGCACGCGAATCAGCGTCTCCGCAAATTCGCGCGCTGCGGAATCTCTCATGCGATCAAGGCACTCGGCCGCGAAGGCGTAGAGCAGCAGGTTACGCGCGTCAGCCTCGGCAAAGCCGCGCGAACGCAGATAGAAGAGCTGCGCTTCGTCGATCTGGCCGATGGTGGCGCCGTGCGTGCACTTCACGTCGTCGGCGTAGATTTCAAGCTGCGGCTTGGTGTCGATGCGCGCGTTGTCGCTGAGCAGCAAGTTGCGATTGGTCTGCTTGGCGTCGGTTTTCTGCGCGTCCTTGTGCACCACGATGCGGCCGTGAAACACGCCGCGCGCGTGATCGGCGAGAATTCCGTTGTAGAACTGGCGGCTGTTGCAGTGGGGCCGTGCGTGCTCCACCAGCATGTAGTTGTCGATGTGCTGGCGTCCCTCGCCGACGAACAGGCCGTTGATCAAACACTCCGCACCTTCGCCGTTGAGCACGGGGTGCACGTTGTTGCGCACCAGTCCGCCGCCCAGCAAGATGGAATGCGAATCGACGTTGGCGCTGCGCGACTGCTCGATGCGCAGGGTGGAGACGTTGAACGAGGCCAGATTTTCGCGCTCGATGAGGAAGTGCGAGATGACGGCATCCTGACCGGCCGCAAGCTCGGTGACCGCATTGGAGAATGCAGCTTCGCTGCCGAGCGAGACGTAATCCTCGACGATCGCGGCCTGGCTCGCGTCTTCCGCAATGATCAGCGTGCGCGGATGGGTTGCGATTTCAGCGCCTGCGCCCGCCGACACATACAAAAGATGAATCGGCTGGTGGAGCGCCACACCTCGGTGGATGCGCAGGTACGCGCCATCTTCCCACAGCGCCGTATTGAGCGCGGTAAAGACATCGCGGCTCATGTCGGCATAGCGGCCGAGATGTTGCTCGATGCCTTCGGGAGCGCAACCTTCCCTGCCGCAGTCGATGGCCTTGGCCAAGGAGCACACGAGCAGGCCTTCAGGCAGGTTGCCGAGATCGGAAAGCTCGGGCGCGAAATGGCCGTTCACGAAAACCAACTGGCAGGCAGCGCCCGCTACGCGCCAAGGCTCAAGCTGCGCGGGCGAAACTGTGAATTCGCCCTTGATCGCGCGGCGGAAAGGGGTCTTCGCGAGCGCCGCGAGATTGGTGAAGCGCCAATCTTCGTCGTGCGTCGAGGGAAATCCCTTGGCGCTGAAACGCGCCCAGCCGTCTTCGCGCAACTGCTGCAGCCACACTGGCTCGCGCTCCAGTCCCTGTGCGCGCACGTCTTCGTAAGCTTCAAAATACTTTTCCAACCGTGAGGTCGTCGTTGCCATTGCTTTCTCGTCTTTCTTGCCTGATTCGCTCAACCAAATCCCCGAAGGGGCTAAAGCCCCCGATTGTTATTTGCCCGTTTGCGGCACGAGTAAACTCGTGCCCTTTTCAAAACAGCCGGGACTCCGCTATGCCGGCAATGCTTGTTGCACATCGGCTTCCGACCCACTGTATCCCTTCTCTTCAAGCTCGAGGGCCAGTTCCGGACCGCCAGAGCGCACGATTTTGCCATCCACTAACACGTGCACAAAGTCAGTCGCGATGTAGTCGAGCAGGCGCTGGTAGTGCGTGATCACCAGGAAGGAGCGATCCTTGTTGCGCATGGCGTTCACGCCCTGCGCCACGATGCGCAGCGCATCGATGTCGAGGCCCGAGTCCGTCTCGTCGAGAATGGCGAGCTTGGGTTCGAGCATGGAAAGTTGCAGAATCTCGTTGCGCTTCTTTTCGCCGCCTGAGAAGCCCTCGTTCACGGAGCGGTTCATGAACTTCTCGTCCATTTCGAGCAGCTTCATGCGCTCCTTGTAGAGGGGCAGAAAATCCATGGCGTCCAACTCGTCCTCGCCGTGGTACTTGCGAATCGCGTTCATGGCCGAGCGCAGGAAGTACGCGTTGCCGATGCCGGGGATCTCTACCGGATATTGGAAGGCCAGAAACACGCCCTCGCAAGCGGCTACTTCGGGAGCCATCTCGAGCAGGTCCTTGCCGTTGAACAGAACCCTGCCACCGGTGACTTGATAAGCATCGCGGCGCGCCAGCACCGCGGCCAGCGTGCTTTTTCCTGAGCCGTTGGGGCCCATGATGGAATGCACTTCGCCCGCATTTACCGTCAAATTCACGCCCTTCAGGATTTCGTGTCCATCCACTGAAGCGTGCAGATCTTGAATTTCTAACAATGCCATTGGTTGTTCTCTCTCCGTACTAACGTTGGGGAATTTCTTGCAGGGGCTAAAGCCCCGATCTTTTTGTGGCCCTTTGCGGCACGACTAAAGTCGTGCCCTGACACTTCGTGCATTTCTGAAGCCGTGTTGCTAGCTCGCTAACTTCCGTATCAGGCCGGGTTGCTGATCCCTGACAACTGAAACCTGACAGCTGTTTTATCCGACGCTGCCTTCAAGACTCACGCCCAGCAGCTTCTGCGCTTCCACAGCGAACTCCATGGGCAGTTCCTTGAAGACGGTCTTGCAGAATCCGTTCACGATCATCGAAACCGCATCTTCGGCCTTGAGGCCGCGCTGGCGCAGATAAAAGAGCTGATCCTCGCCAATTTTGGAAGTGGACGCCTCGTGCTCCATGCGCGCCGAGCCGTTGCGCACGTCGATATACGGAAAGGTGTGCGCGCCGCACTTGTCGCCGATGAGCAGCGAGTCGCACTGCGTGTAGTTGCGCGCGCCCGTTGCGCCCTTCATGATCTTGACCTGGCCGCGATACGTGTTTTGCCCGTGGCCGGCCGAGATGCCCTTGGACACGATGGTGGAGCGCGTGTTCTTGCCGATGTGAATCATCTTGGTGCCAGTGTCGGCCTGCTGACGATTGTTGGTGAGCGCCACCGAGTAGAACTCGCCCACCGAGTTGTCGCCCTGCAAGATGCAGCTGGGATATTTCCAGGTGATCGCGGAGCCGGTTTCGACCTGCGTCCAGGAGATTTTGGAATTGCGGCCCTTGCAGTTGCCGCGCTTGGTAACGAAGTTGTAAATGCCGCCGCGGCCTTCCTTGTCGCCGGGGTACCAGTTCTGCACCGTGGAGTACTTGATCTGCGCGTTATCGAGCGCGATGAGCTCGACGACCGCGGCATGCAGCTGGTTGGTGTCGCGAATGGGCGCGGTGCAACCCTCTAAGTAACTCACCGATGCGCCTTCGTCGGCGATGATCAGCGTGCGCTCAAACTGGCCTGTCTCCGCAGCGTTGATGCGGAAATAGGTGGAAAGCTCCATGGGACAACGCACGCCCTTGGGCACGTAGACAAATGAACCGTCGGTAAAGACCGCGGCATTGAGCGCCGCGTAAAAGTTGTCGGTGTGCGGCACCACCGTGCCCAGGTACTTCTTGATGAGGTCGGGGTGCTTTTGCACCGCCTCAGAGAACGAGCAGAAGATGACGCCCATCTCGCCGAGCTTGTCCTTGAACGTGGTGGCTACGGAAACCGAGTCGAAGACCGCGTCGACAGCCACGTTGGAAAGGCGCTTCTGTTCATCGATCGGAATACCGAGTTTCGCGTAGGTCTTCAGCAGCTCTGGGTCGACCTGGTTGAGGCTGTCGAGCGAGGGCTTCTGCTTGGGCGCGGAGTAGTAAACGATGTTCTGGTAGTCGATGGGAGGAAACTTGACGTTCGCCCATTTCGGCTCTCCCTGCTCACGCTCCATTTGGAAAAAGTAGCGCAGCGCATTCAGCCGCCACTCCAGCATGAACTCGGGCTCGCCTTTGCGCGCCGAGATCAGGCGCACGATGTCTTCATTCAGGCCCTTGGGCACGCGATCTTCGTCGATCTCAGTGACAAAGCCCCACTTGTAGTCCTGGGCTGCCAGATCGCGAATGGTATCGACACTTGAACTCATTTTTCCTCCACGGGAAACCGCGATGAAAAGGGTTGAACTGGGCGCCTCGGGCACCGATTGATTTGGTCCCGGCGCCTACCGCTCTATGAAGAGAGGGGAAGTGCTTCACCCGGAATCCCGCAATATAGGACTTAATTAGTCCTATATTGCTTTAGTGTACCCCGAGAGCCTTTTGTTTTCAAGGTCGGTTGAAGGACGGAGCAGATTTTTCAGGGTTTCTCCGCCACGAGGGAGGGGCATGCACTGCTAAGTAGATGATTTTGGTGGGGATAGGTTGCAGGAATTGTTCCGGAAAATGGGTAGATTCTAGTGGAACTCGTTGCGCCGGTGCTGGCCGGCCTCGCGGACGTGGCTGGCTTCAATGCTGACAATCTTCCAAACGCCCTGCGCATCGCGCACGTAGACGTGCGTATAGCGGTAGTCGCCAGTCACCGGGCCATCGGCGTTGGTGGCCTCAATGGTGGCCAGCGAGGTGACGACGGCCGTGTTTCCGTAGAAGCGCACTTTGCGGTCGGTGATGGTAAGCGTAGTGAAATGCAGTCGGCCGGAGCGAAGGTTCGCCAAGGTCTGATCGCGCGATTGCAGCGTGCCGGCGGCGGTGATGGCCATGTAGTCGTCGGCCAGAAGCGAATCCATGGTTTTGACGTCGCCGCTGAGGACAGCTGTGCGCCATTCGTCCTCGAGTTGATCGATCTCGTGGCGGCTTTCGTGCTTCTGCG
Source organism: uncultured Acidobacteriota bacterium (assembly GCA_963713675.1). Classification (GTDB taxonomy): domain Bacteria; phylum Acidobacteriota; class Terriglobia; order Terriglobales; family Acidobacteriaceae; genus Telmatobacter. Next base: position 41,057 of record CAVQMV010000024.1, on the reverse strand, counting down.
CAAGCGACAGTCCGCCAGCGAATAAAGGAGCAGCTCCGACCACCACCGCGAGAGCTGTGGCGATGGCCCACCGGGAGTTTAACCGGCGCAAGCGAATAGGGCTCAATACGTCGATCGACGAACCCGGCATACGCGTCCACGGTAGTACCGGAATGGGGTGGTGGTCAAATAGATTTCTCATAAACAGGCACCCACAGCCATATTCGGGGACTGGCGTCCACTTTGCGGACGCGCCCATTGGACGGGAATGAGAGGGAAAAGGCGAGCGGGGGCCACCCCACACTGGCGACCAGAACAAAGGCGTCGCGAGGACGGGGCGCCAGTTGATTTGCTGGCTTGCTGCTTACGCGTGGATGCTGTCGAGGGCCGCGGCAAACTCAGGCAACACAATGGTATGGTCGCGGTCGGGTCCGGTGGAGATCATGCCGATTTTGGCCCCGCTTTCGCGCTCCTGGAAGGCGAGATAGTCGCGCGCGGCCTGCGGCAGCTTATCGTACTCGGCAATGCCCGCGGTGGACTGACGCCAGCCCTTGAGCATGGTGTAGACAGGCTTGATGGCCTCGAGGCCCTGCACATCGGCAGGGATTTCATCGCTGACTTTGCCACCGATCTCATAGCCGATGCAGATGGGAATTTCTTCAAGCTCATCGAGGACGTCGAGCTTGGTGACCACCAGCCATTCCGCGCCGTTGACCTTGTTGGAGTAGCGGAGGAGCGGCATATCGAGCCAGCCGCAGCGGCGGGGACGGCCGGTGACAGCGCCGTACTCATTGCCACGCGCGCGCAGCTCATCGCCGGCGGCGCCGTGAATTTCGGTGGGGAAAGGTCCGCCGCCCACGCGCGTCACGTAGGCTTTGGTAACGGAGATGACGGTGCCGATGGCCGTGGGTCCCACGCCGGTTCCGGTGGCCGCGCCGCCCGCCGTCGCCGAAGACGAGGTGACATAGGGATAAGTGCCATGATCGATGTCGAGCATGGTGCCCTGCGCGCCTTCAAACATCACGCTGCCGCCTTTGGCCAGAATGCCGTGGAGCAAGCGGCCTGTATCGGCAACCAAAGGCCGGATGCGCTCTGCCGCCGCGGCGTATTCGTCGTACATCTTCGCGGGATCGAGCGGGTCCGTACCGAAGAGGGCGTGCGCGATGGCGTTCTTTTCCTCACAGGCCGCTTCAATGTGTGTCTTGAGCAGCGAAGGATTCAGCAGATCGACGACGCGGAGGCCGCTGCGCGCCATCTTGTCTTCATAAGCCGGGCCGATGCCCTTGCTCGTGGTGCCGATCTTCTGGCGTCCAGGCGCGGTTTCGGCGGCCAGCTCGATCATGCGGTGATAGGGCAGAATTACCTGCGCGCGGTTGGAGACGAACAGACGCCCGTCAATATTGAGGCCGGTCTTGCGCACGCGATCGACTTCGTCAAGAAAGTAAATAGGATCGAGCACGACGCCGTTGCCGATGACGCCCAGGCATTTGGGGCGAATGACGCCGCAGGGAATGAGCTGCAAGACGAACTTGTGATCGCCAATAATGACAGTGTGCCCGGCGTTATGCCCGCCGGCGTAGCGCGCCACGGCACTGAACCGCTCGCTCAGTACGTCGACAATCTTTCCCTTACCCTCGTCGCCCCATTGGGCGCCCAGTACGACAGCCGTCTTTGCTCGCATTGCCTTCCCTTGATTTCACACGATTACCCGCCGCAGCAAGTCCATCCGGGGGCCGCTGCGCGCGGGCATGAATTTCTGGTGCAGTCAACGACCCCGCAACATATTCAATTTTAAACCCCCGGTGCTTGCCTTTTCCGTAATGCGCGACCTTTGCTGTTAACCATCCGCCCCGCACCTTCGTTCTATTGGCAGACGCGTCCCGGGGCCTGTTAAGACTGCTGACCACCCACCCCAGGAGGTTTAACAGGCCCAATTCAAGAAAAGAGGAAAACCGTCATGAACGCACGAATCCGCACCGCCTCCTGGATCTTCTGCGCCATCAGCGCACTCGCGTTGGCCGCCGCGCCGCTGGCCGTTGCTCAAACCCACGCCGCGTCATCGCCTACGGCCCAAGCACCCAGCGAAAAGGACGTGGCCGATACCCAGGAGCAGATGCTGCACCTGCTGCGCCTGAGCCCGACAATGACAGCGGCGGTCGCGGCCGACCCCTCGCTGTTGGCCGATCAGGCCTACGTGGCCCGCAGCAATCCCGAACTGGCGCAGTTCATGGCCAGTCACCCGGATATTGCGCGCAACCCCGAGTTTTATTTGTTCAGCAAGCTCAATCCGTCGGACAGACACCGCGACCAGGCGCTACAGCGCGTGGTTTGGCCGGACCTGACGCCACAGCAGCAGCAGGAGCCCAATGGGCCCAGGATCATACGGGAGCTAACGGGCATTCTCGTTCCACTAGGCTGCTTGGCCGCTTTGGTCTGGATTATCTTTATCGTGTTCCAGAACCGCCGCTGGAACCGCACTTTTAAGCAGCAAAGCGAGATTCATGGCCGCCTGATTGAAAAACTGGGCACCAGCCAGGAGCTGGTTGCGTATATGGAGACGGAGGCGGGCAAACGGTTCCTGATGGCCTCACCCATCGCGGCTGGCCCCGAATTCGGCCAGCAGATGCCCAACACGGTGTCGCGCGTGCTTACCTCGCTTTCGACCGGGATTGTTTTGGCACTGGTGGGCGTTGGATTTCTGCTGCTGCGCAACGCCGGGCCCGATACACCCGAGCCCATGCTGATAACGGGAACGCTTCTGCTGATGCCGGGAATTGGGTTTATTCTTTCGGCAGGAGTGACGTGGGTTCTGGCCAAGCGCTTGGGCCTGATGCCTGAAAAGGAAGTTGCACAAAACGGGGCCGGCGCGCCCTTTGGCTCACAGGACAGACAGTGAGCCTGAGAAGGAGCCGGCGTGGCCCCGACCGGGAAACGATCGCGTATGTCATGGGAATTCACATTACCGGGTGCATGGGCCGGCGGCGTTCAAGAAGCCGCCGGCACCGGCGCGGCTGATCCTGCGATGGAGAACGAGGCCTTCGCTGGATTCTATGAGCGGTCGGCGCGGCCGCTATGGGCCTATCTGGCGCGGTCTTCTGCCGATCCCGCATTGGCTGACGACCTGATGCAGGAGAGCTACGTGCGCTTCCTGTGCGCGGCGGGTGCTCCTTCGCTCGCGACGGATGGCGAGGCGGCGGCCCGGCGATACCTTTTCCGCATCGCCAGCAATCTGTTGCGCGACCACTGGCGCCGTCCGCGCAACGCATCCATTGAAGAGATTCCCGAGGAGTTCTTCGCGGCGCGAGGCGTATCTGACGCGCAGATTCAGCTCGAGCCCGCCATGCGGCAGATGAAGCCGCGCGAACGGCAGATGCTGTGGCTGGCCCACGCGGAGGGCTACTCGCATCGCGAAATCGCGAAGATGATGGGTCTGAATGCAGCCAGCATCCGGCTTTTGCTTTTCCGCGCACGACGCAAGATTGCAGCCCTCCTCCGCACGCGCGCTGCGGACGACGGGAGGAAATCATGAATCTGACGTCTTGCCCGTATGAGAAAGAAGTGCGCCAACGGATTGCGCTCGGCCAGTGGCCGGATGCGTGCCCGGCAGAGCTCCGCGCGCACGTGAGCGGCTGCCGCTCGTGCGGCGATCTCGTGCTGGTTTCAGAAGCCTTCCATCATGCGCGTGTGGAGTCGGTTGCCGCGGCGCGGCCCGTGCCCCCTGCGATTTTGATGTGGCGCGCACAACTGCGGAAGCGCAATGCCGCCGTGAAACGCATCGGCCGTCCCTTGCTGGGCGCACAGATCTTCGCGTTCGCGGTGGCCCTGGTTGCTGCCGTGGGATTTGCCGGCTTTGAAGCGCGCAACGGCGTCGCGTGGCTCACCTGGAGCTACTGGCACGACTGGTTCGTGCAGCTTCCACAAGCCGCTGCGGCACAGTGGGACAGCCTGAGCTTCGTATCGCTTGCTGGCTTCGCGTGGAGCTGGATGGTGCTGGTTCCCGCGTTGACCATGGTGGTGCTGCTGGGCGGGGTTGCCGTTTACTTCGCGACCGACAAACAGTAGAGAAACCGCGCAGGAAAGGAGTGGTCCGCACGATGACCGCTCGCGTTTATCTTCCGGTTCACTTCGGCACATCTTTCATCACAATCTCATTGATTGCGCCGCTGCTGATGATTCTGGCGCTGCCAGCGTTCGGACAAGCCGGAAAGCCCGCTACGCCCGTGCTGGAGGTGGCTGCGATCAAGCCTGTCAAGAATCCTGATCGAAACAACATGCACGATCACACAGAGGGCCGCCGGCTTACCGCGCGTAACGTAACCGTGAAGGACCTCATCATGATCGGTTACGAGCTCGATCCCGGACAGATTGCAAGTGGCCCGGCGTGGATGGCAACCGATGCTTACGATATCGACGCGGAGGCCGTCGAAGGCGTTGATCTGAATCACGAGCAAGAAGAGGAAAAGCTGTTTCAGGAACTCCTGGCGGACCGCTTCAAGCTCACATTTCATCATGAGCAGAGGACGCTCGCCGTCTATCTTTTGGTGGTTGCCAAGAGCGGGCCAAGGCTGACATCGGCGGATCCTCAAGGCGCTGAGAATTCAGGATGCGAGCATCCCGGAATATGCACGTTCAAGAAGAGGACGCTCACGGATTTCGCAAGATTCATGCAGTTTGTGGTTTTGGATCGGCCGGTCGTGGACAAGACCGGAATTGCAGGAGCGTTCGATTTCACCTTGAAATGGACGCCCGATGAGTCTCAGTTTTCCCGCCTTGGCATTTTCTATCGGCCCCCCGCAGAGGATTCCAGCTTGTCGCCGCCGCTGTTCGAGGCGATTCAGGAGCAACTGGGCTTGAAGCTGGAACCGGAGAAGATGCCGGCGGACGTGTTGGTCATCGACAAAGTCGAGCGGCCGTCGGAGAACTAGGGCGCGCCTTTGAGTTCGCGCGTCGGCATAGACATCTCTCCGACCGCGGAGGGACAATGGAAGCACCCACCCAAGAAAGGCATGGTCGCACGATGACCAGGCACGTCCACTCTCTGCTCGTTTTCTTCAAGCACCCCGCCCTGTTTACTGCTTTGTTGGCAACGCTCGCTATTCCCACATTCGGACAAGGAAATACACCCGCCAGTTTCCCAGGTCATGGACCTGCGCACGACATCGCCGGCGCCTGGCAGGGGACGATCCATGCGGGAATGGACATGCGTGTGGTTGCCGTGGTCTCCGCGGCCAGGGACGGGGCGTACAAAGCGCTCGTCTACGGCATCGATGAGAGCGACGCGCCCGTTTCTCCTTTCGCGATCACCTTTCAGAACGGAACTGTCAATTGGTCCATTGCGGGCGACGGTTCGTATGAGGGAGAGCTGAGCGCCGACGGGGAGACGATCGACGGAAAGTGGCGTCTATGGGGACCCACGCCGTTTCCGGTGACTTTGACGCGTGTTCCGCCGGAGGCTGCAAAGAAGCTCATCGAGGAAATGTCTGAAACGCAGACGCCGCGGCCCAACGCAAACTTTGCGTTTGAAGTGGCGTCCGTCAAGCCAAGTAAGGCCTCCTATATGGCGATTCGGCCGAGGACGGATGGAGTTGCGATCACGGGTATTACACTTTGGAACCTCATTTTCGATGCGTATAACGTTGCCGGCGTCTCAAGGATCGACAAGGACTACCAGGTGACGGGATTGCCGGGCTGGGCGCGATCGGACACATTCGACGTCGATGCAAAGATGGACGATGAGACCCTGACTGCGTTGCAGAAGCTTCCTCCGAAGGAGCAGGGACGGCAACGCCTCTTCATGCTTCAGGCGCTACTGGCGGATCGCTTCAAGCTGCAAATTCACCGCGAGACCAAGGAGATGCCCATCTATGCGCTGGTGGTCTCGAAGGGCGGCTTCAAACTGAAGGAATCGCAGGCAAGACTGACGATGTGGTCATCGGGCAGCAGCCGCATCACGATCACCGCGGGGCAGATCGATAACCTTGCATTCGGCTTGTCTGGCGTAGCGGATCGCATCGTCGTAAACCAAACGGGACTTTCAGGAAAGTACGACATCGCGCTTAAATGGACGCCCGACGACCAGCAGGGCACGCCCGACGCCGGACCGACGCTTTTCACGGCGCTTGAAGAACAGCTGGGGCTGAAACTGGTGCCTGCGAAAGGCCCGGTAGACACGTTTGTGGTGGATCACGTGGAGCGGCCGACGGAGAATTAGAGTCTATTCGAGTATCGGGAGCGGAAAATCAGGAAGGAAACGGTGAGCACGATGAACCGTTGCGCACGATCGCCTTTGCCAATCCGCCGGGAAATCTTACTTGTGGTCGCGATTTGCGTAACCCTTGCTGGTCGCGCGCTGAGCCAGACTGCCACGCCGCCTGCAACGAGCACGACCTTGAAGGCTCCCGCATACGACGTGGTCTCGATCCGGCCGCACAAGGAGACGAGCAACAGTTCTTCGTGGGGGGCGCCAACGGCCGATGGTTATGAGGCAAGGAATTATTCGGTGCGTGAACTGGTCGCACAAGCTTATGAGATCAACTCTTCGTACCAACTTGCGGGGATGCCGTCATGGGCTTTAGAGGAGCCATTCGACCTCGAGGCACGGCTGGACGATGACTCCGCAGCCGCCTATCGGAAGCTCTCCGACCGCGAACGAAGAGAGCAGGCCGCGCCGCTGCTGCGCTCCATGTTGGTAGATCGCTTCAAGCTGAAGGTCCATCACGAGACGAGAGAGTTGCCGGCGTACGCGCTCGTCCAGGCAAAGAGCGGATTCAAGCTGAAGCAGGCACAAGGCGCTGAAAATCTCTATGGAATGTCCACGAACTGGGGCCTGATCTCTATCCGCGGAGGACCAATCGGCGCCCGCTTCATCGTTGGATTATCCAATTTCGTGGGACGTACCGTTATTGATCGAACCGGACTCACTGGCTACTACGACATCACCCTCAAATGGACGCCTGACAGAACTCAATCGAGCGATCCCAATGCGCCGCCAGACCTCTTCACCGCACTCGAAGAACAACTCGGTCTGAAGCTGGTGTCGACAAAGGCGCCGGTCGACGTGCTGGTCGTCGATCACGTGGAGTGGCCGACGGAAAACTAGCGTCCGTCTACTTCAACTGCGAGGACGCTCTTGCGATCAGCTCGGGTTCCAGGATGATGCTGCGCGGCCGCGCTGAAGGTGGTTTTTCGAGCAGCGTCATGATCATTTTGGCGGCGCGCTCGCCGATCTGGCGCGAGCGTTGATCGACGCTCGAGAGCGGCACCTGGAGTTTGCTGCTGTAGTGGAAGTTGCCGCAGCCCACAATGGCCATATTCTGCGGAATGCGCACACCCGCTTCCAACGCGCGATCCATGGCGCCTGTGGCAATGATGTCGTTGAAGCAAAAGATCCCATCGGGGCGCGGCTTCAGGGCCAGGATCTCTTCCATGGCGCGACGGCCGCGGGTTTCTCCGTCGGAATCGGAGGCCTCTCCGCAGGACACCACGTAGCTGCTTGCCACCGCCATGCCGTGCCGCGCGAGCGCGTTCGAGTATCCCTCGGCGCGGCTGTTGCCCACACTGGTTGCGGGGCCGCGAATGTGCGCAATGCGCTTGCAGCCTTGCGCGATCAGGTGCTCGGTGGCGAGCTCGCCCACCTTCACATCGTTGACGCCGACAAAGTTGCAAGGGAAACCAGGAAAGCTGCGGTCGATGAGCACCAACGGCACGCCCGCCTCGCTGATGCGACGCAGACTGTCAGAATCTTTGCGGCACGAGGCCACGACAAAGCAGTCAAGATGGTGAGCGAGCATGTGCTCCACCTCGTTCTGCTCCAACTGCGGATCGCTCTCGGAAGAGGAAACGAGGAGGTAATACTCCTTCTCCCGCAGCTTGTTGGAGAGCCCCTTGGCGATCTCTCCGAAGAAGGGATGAATGATGTCGGGCACGACCAACCCAATGAGCGAACTGCGGCCCGTGACCAGGCTGCGCGCGGTGAGGTTGGGGCGGTAGTTCAACCGCTTCACGCGTTCCAGAATTTTGGCCTTGGTTTCCTCGGCAATGTCGGGCCGGTTGCGCAAGGCCCGCGACACCGTGACCACCGATACCCCGAGTTCGGCTGCAATGTCTTTCAGGCGAACGACCATGGGAAGAGTGTAGCTGCCGATGATGCCCGGAATGAAGCATTTCGTTGAGATATTCCGCCGGACCGTGCGACTAAAAACGCGGCGCGCGGAGGGGGCGTGTCGGAAGCGCGCCTGGGCCATCGCCGGGTCTGCTATATTGGCTCGGCGGCGATTTACCCCAGTTTTCGTAAACGCTAACGAAAATCCGCCCCGCGGCGGGCCGATAATTTCAGACATACGAATGAGGAGATGGCGATGGAATGGAGTGAAAGCACAAGACGATCGTTCTTGAAGCAGTTTGGCGCGGCGGGCGCGGCGGCGTTGGCCGTGACCAAGGCGGATGGGATGGGCGTGCAACAGGTCATGCCCGCGCTCCCACCCGCGGCTCAGACGAAGCCCTCACCGACTGACCAGAAGCAGATCGCTACGCGCGAGGCGCGCATGGCGTGGTGGCACGAGGCCAAGTTCGGCATGTTCATTCACTGGGGCCTTTACAGCATCATCGGCCAGCACGAGTGGGTGAAGGAGCACGAGGGCGTGCCGATTCCCCAATACGAGATTCTGGCCAAGCACCACCATCCGAAGCCGAATGCGGCCCGCGATTGGGCGCGGCTGGCCAAGCGCGCCGGCCAGAAGTACATGGTGATGACGACCAAGCACCATGAAGGCTTTTGCAACTTTGACACCAAGCTGACCGACTACAACGCCATGAAGCAGGGTCCGGGACGCGATCTGGTTCGGGAGTATGTGGACGCGGCGCGCGCCGAGGGCTTGCGCGTGGGCTTCTACTACTCGCTCATGGACTGGCATCATCCCGACGGCGCCATCTGCAAGACCGACGAGGCGGCGCGCCGGCGCTTTGTGGACTACACCCACGGCCTGATCCGCGAGCTGCTTACCAACTACGGCAAGATCGACGTCTTGTGGTACGACGTCTCGTGGCCGCTGAACGCAGCGCAGTGGGAGTCGGAGCGGATGAACGAAATGGTCTTCGAACTGCAGCCCGACATTATTGTGAATAATCGCAACGGCCTGGAAGGCGACTTTGCCACGCCGGAGCAGCGCATCGAGGCTTCGGCCGCGGGGCGCGCCTGGGAATCGTGCATGACGCTCAACAACAGCTGGGGTTTCAATCGCGCCGACGATCAGTGGAAGACGCCGAAGACGATTGTGGACAACCTCATCACCTGCGCGCGCGGCGGCGGGAATTACTTGCTGAATATCGGGCCCGAGCCCGATGGCTCTGTGCCGCCGGCGACCATTGAGGTTCTGCAAACGGTGGGCAAGTGGATGGACACCAACGGCAAAACCATCTACGGCTCGGATCGGGGAACACTGAATCCCAACGCGAGCTGCAACTACTCGCGCAAAGGCAACACGCTCTACGTGCACGTCTACAACTGGCCTGGCCATACGCCGGCGGCCCAGTGGCTCGACTTCTACAAACCTGAGGTGGTGGTGGCTATCGGCGGCCTCAAGCCCAAGGTGCTCTCCGCACGCGTGCTCAAGACGGGCAAGAAAGTTGAGTTCACGCAGGACGAGTTCAGCTTCCGGCTCACGGGCCTTCCGCTGGTGGCGCCCGACCAGCCGGCCACGGTGATTGAAGTGGAGTGCGACGGCGAGCCGATGGTCGATCACGGCGCGATGCGTCCGCTGTGGCCGCGCTACAAGGTGGACATCAGCATTTAGCCAAGCAGAGACCGCAGCACGAAGGAAGCAGCCCCGCTCACTTCGTGCTGCCGCGATCGGCGCTGATCTCCGGCGCTGCACTTTCTTGCTCTATTTGGACGCGCCGCCCCAAAACTCCCAGAGGAGGTTGACCTGGAGGTCCTGGTAAAGTGTCTCAACCAGGTCCAGCACCTTCTGGTCTTTCCACCCGAGCATCGCCACGAGATCTGTCACGCTTTGCTTGGCAACTTTGCGCTCATCGTCGTCTCCGCGGAGGTTTTGGCCAACCGTGGCCACTTCAATCGATCCGCGATAGCCGCCGCCGCGAATTTTGGCGACGTCCGTGCCCATGTAGTTAAACAGCAGCGCCTGGTCGATCAGGTCGACGATCACGGCCAACGCCATGTTCGTACTCATCAAGACGTGCATGGGATCGCAGTACGCCAATTCGACAGTGTTTTGAATGTCGATGTCGGCGAGAGTGTCAATCACGGCAGGAGAGGCGCCCTGCAAGGCCTTAATCTGAGTGGCCGTGTCGCCTTCCGTCGTCTTGATACTGAGAATCTTGCTAGCCTTGTCAGAGATGGCGCCAAAGAGCGCGGGGATCGATACCAGTCCGACGGCAAATCCCAAAGTCGATTGCAAACCAGCCGTTACCCCGCCGGAAAAAATGGCGGCCACGGCAGCGGCGACCCAGAACTTCAGCCACATCTGGGTGAGCACTTCCGGACGCAGATTGAAGGTCGCCACTTCGCGGATCAGGTCGTAGCAATTCCACAGATAGCTGCCCATGAGAGCCCAAAATACCGCGTCTCCCCAAGCGGCGCTCTTGATCTGCGCACTGAGCGTGTCACCGAGAAACGGCGGCGGAATCCCAATGCGCGCGCTCCCGTAAATCACCGCCGCCGACACCGTAACCAGGATGAACACGAGCGCGACTACATATTCCCCAAGGCTGAAATAGGTGGCAAAGATATCCTTGGCGATTTCATCCGCTGTATTGAGATCCTTCTTGGAGGGAAATCTTTTCTGATACTTCTTTAGAATCTTGTGTTCGGAAAGAAGGCTGGCAAGATCCCGGCGTTTCACCTTTGCCTTGCACTGGAAGTTCCAGAAAGCCAGCCAGTACGGGCAGAAAGCCAAAAAGCAGACTGCCAGAAGGAGGAGGTTCTTCAAGAGGAAGAGAACCATGGCACATCCCTTTCCTGAAAGGAATGGCTGCGATTATAGCGTCGTGGATCGTGCCGGCAAAGGAAATTCGCCGCGCAATCTACGCATAGGCCGGCACGGCGCGGGCAAAGGTATACGGGCCTTCGGGTAGCAACGCCACTCGCGCTCCAGGGGCGAGCCCGCTCAAGACTGCTGCAACCGCCTGATTCACATCGGCGAACGATTGTGGGCCAAGGCTTCCCAGCGCTTCGCGCGCAGCGCCCGGCGTGTAAAACAGCAATTCGCTCTTCAGTCCCGTCATTGCCAGCTTCTCCAACTGCCACTGGTCGATCTCGACCGGCGTGGTTTCAATCTCTTTGAGAAATTCCGCGTGACCGCGATAGGCCTTGAGCAAGCGCGCGTACTCAGGCGAGCCGATGCCCTCCGCGCACTCGGCAAGGAGCAGCATCTTTCCACCCGGCTTGACGATGTGCTGCGCCGCGGTCAATCCCTTCAGGCACTGGTAGAACGTCAGGTCGAGCGGATAGCCGGCTGACGAGGTGATCACGGCATCGACGAGACCGTCGAGCGGGGTAAGCGAGGTGCTCACCATGAACTCCACGCCGGCAGCGTGGGCTTTGACCGGGTTGCCCGCAAAAACGCCGGAGATGGCGCGCTCTGGCGTCAACGTGACGTCGAGGATGAAGTCGTGGCGCGCCAACGCTGCGGCCTCGAGCAGCTCCGCGTGCAGTGGATTGCCCTCGGTTGAGCCTTCAGTAGCCAGTGGCTCGCGCATGAAGCGCGGCGAGTGGATGACTTTGATGGTTTCCTGCGCCGCGACTCCGGGCACGATCAGCTTGCGCCCGCCACTGAATCCCAGCATCAGGTGCGGCTCAATGAAGCCTAGCGTGATGTGCAGATCGGCAGCAACAAAACGCTCGTCGACATACACTGGCGTCCCGCGACGCGTAGTTCCCACCAGGCGATGACTGGCGAAATCGCGCGCGTCATGACTGGCTACGCGATAAGTTGCCGCGATTTCGGGTCCGAGAATGATGTCGAGCTCTTCCGTGGTCGCCGCGCGGTGCAGGCCGGTGGCGATGAGGATCGTGATGCCCTCTTTGGGAATGCCGGCAGCGTGAAGGCGCTTGAGCAGCGGCGGTAAAGTAATCCGATTCGGTGCGGGGCGCGTAATGTCGCAGACAGAGATGGCCGCCGTGCGCTTGCCCGCGGCCAGTTTCTCGAGCGGCTCGCTGTGGATCGGATGGTCGAGCGCCGCTTCGAGCGCGCCGTCTGGATCGCTGAGCGCCTGTGCCGCGCGGCTGCGCACCACCTGGCAGTCGAATCCTTCTGGGACTTCAACGTCAATGCCGTTCTTCCCGAATGCGAAAAGAGTTTTCATGGATTCAAGAGGCGCAACAAGGGAAGCATCCCTGCGGCCATTCTACCGGCTTCCAAATGCGGTGAGATTGGACGCGGCAAGAATGGCGTCGGCAATTCGCGCGGCCTCGACCGCGGGGCGAACATCATGCACGCGGACAATCGATGCGCCGTGAAGGATCGCCGCCGTCATTGCCGCCAGGCTCGCGTTCTCGCGCGCTTCGACTGGAGCATCGCTTCCGTCAAAGAGCGGCGCGAGCGTGTGACCGAGAAACGATTTGCGGCTTAAGCCCGCGAGCAATGGCCGGCCGAGCGAGAGGAGTTCGGCCTGACGGTTGAGCAGTACGTAATTTTCGCTGAATCGCTTGCCGAATCCATACCCCGGATCGAGGACAATTTGATCCGGCGCGATTCCGGCCGTTCGCGCTGCGGCAAGACTCGCAGCCAAACCGTCGCGCACGGTGGCCAGCAGCGCATCGGGGGCGAGTTGCGGCTGCGCGCGCCACGCCTCGGGCCGGCCGCGCGTGTGCGACACGACCACGCCGGCGCCAAACTCGGCACAAATCTCCGCGATGCCGTGATCCCACGTGAATCCGCTCACGTCATTCACGATCTCCGCACCCGCCTGGAGCGCCGCCCGCGCCGTGGCCGCCTTGTACGTATCAACTGAGACCACTGCGTGGGGCAGGCTTTTCAGAACACCTTCAATCACTGGCAAAAGCCGCGCCTGCTCCTGACCGGCGCTGACGAGCGCGTCGATATCGCCCATGTGGCCGCCTGCATGCGAGCCGGGCCGCGTGCTTTCCGCGCCGAGATCGAGAATGTCGGCGCCTTCCTCCATAAGACGCAACGCATGAGCAACGGCCTTCTCCGAATCCAGAAAAAAGCCGCCGTCGGAGAAGGAGTCAGGGGTAATGTTCACCACGCCGACGACAAGAGTGCGCCGGCCCAGTTCGAGGGTGCGCGTACGCAGTCGCCAATTTGTGACAGTTCTGACCACCCTGATTCGATGGTACGCCGTCACACGCCGGTGTTTTGCTACACTCCGGGCATGACGATTTTGCGGCGATTCCCAACTGCATTGGGCAGCCTTTTGGTTTGTACTTTAGGCTTGCATGCGCAAGCACCCGCACATCGCGCGCCTCATCCGCCGCTGCGCCCGGCGCCGACCACCGGCCCGCTCGCCAGTCGCATTCAGACGATTCTCGCCGACCCTGCGCTCAGCCACGCACAGTTCGGCATCAGCGTGACTACGCTCGACGGCCAACCGCTTTATGGATTGAACGACGCCGAACTATTTACGCCCGCTTCGAATGCCAAACTCACCACCACCGCGGCGGCATTCGCTCTTTTGCCCGTGGAAACGCTGACCTGGACGACGTTCGTGGTGGCCAATGGCGACGTGGACGCGGCGGGCACTTTGCACGGCGACATCATTGTGCTGGGCGTGGGCGATCCCACGATCAGCGCGCGCACCTATCCCTACGTGGAGCCGGGAACGGCCCCGCCGGCTGCGCAGCCGGACACCACTGCAAGCGCAGGGCAAACGGGGACAGCTCCGGCTGGCACGACTTCGGCCAGCACTACGGGCAGCGAGGTATCGCCGGAAGAGGCCGCGGAGACGGCGCGGGCGATCAAGGTGTTGGCGCCGCTGGATTTGATGGCGGAGCAGGTGGAGCAATCGGGCGTGCGCGCGGTGGAGGGCACCGTGGTCGGCGACGACACCTACTTTCTCGACGAGCCCTGGGGGCAGGGTTGGGGCTGGGACGATTTGCAGTGGAGCTACGGTGCTCCGGTTTCCGCGCTAACCTTCAACGAAAACACCGACGAGCTGAACATCCACGCACATCCTGCAGGAAGCGGGCATACGCTGGCCGAGTGGGTGCCTGACGTGGACTACTTCACGGTAGACAACAGCATGAAACCCACTGCGTCCGGCGAACAGGCCCATCCCGGGCTGGAACGCCGGCCCGGCTTGACGATGGTTCGCACCTGGGGCACGGCGCCTGCCGACGGCCTGCATGTTTCGCTGGCCGTCGAGGACCCGGCAGAGTTCACGGCCGACGCGTTCAAGCTGGCTCTGCTGCGTCGCGGCATCAAGGTGAGCGGAGATCCCGAATCGCGGCATAAGTATGCAACGGGAACCGGAGATTTTGCCGAAGAGCGCGAGAAACCTCTTAAATCTCGCGCCCGTTCAGCTCGACCACGATTGCCGGCGCCCCCGAAGGCCGCCGCGTACTGGCCGCGCGCATCTCGGTGCCTGTGGCCGAAGACATCAAGATCATCAACAAGACCAGCCAGAACCTGCATGCCGAGATGCTGCTGCGCCTGCTGGGCAAGACCTACGGCAGCGACGGCAGTTTTGAAGAAGGCACGCGCGTCGTGCGGCAATTCCTGGTCGATGCCGGCATCGACGACAACGATTTCTTTCTCTATGATGGCTCGGGCTTGAGCCCGAAGGACAAGATTTCTCCGCGCGCCTTCACGCGCCTGCTGGCGTACGCGTCGCATCAGCCGTGGGGCCCGGCGTGGCGCGAGACATTGCCCATCGCCGGCGTGGACGGGACGCTCGACAACCGCTTCAAGAACACTCCGCTCAAAGGCAGGATGTGGGCCAAGACCGGCACATTGGATGAGGTGAACGCGCTTTCTGGTTACGTGACTGCGGCCAGCGGGCGCGTGGTGGCCTTCTCGATTCTCGTCAACAACCATTACCCGGGCAGCGACGACGAGCAGCAGGCCATTGACCGCATCGCCGAAGCCATCGCCGCGGCGGAGTGAGCGCCGCGCTTACACCGCATACTTGTCAAGCTGCGCACCGTAGGTCTTGAGATACTTCATCCCCGAATCGACCAGCACCGTGACAACGGTTGCGCCTGGGCCCAATTCCTGAGCCAGGCGCAGCGCCGCAACCACGTTGGCGCCGGTGGAAATGCCCGCGAACAACCCTTCTTCGCGCGCCAGGCGAAAGGCCATGGCCGTGGCTTCCTCCGCAGAGACGCGTTCGATGCGGTCGGCCAGGCCGTCACGCCATAACGGGACCACGAATCCAACCCCGATGCCTTCAATGTGATGCGATCCAGGCGCACCACCGGAGAGAACAGCGGACTCCGCTGGCTCGACGGCGACGATCTTGATCTGTGGCCGCTTTTCGCGCAGCGCTTCGCTGATGCCACGCAACGAGGCCGATGTGCCCACGCTCTGCACAAATCCGTTGATCATGCCGTTGGTCTGGGTCCAGATCTCTTCGGCCATCTGATGGTAGTCGTTGAGCGGATCGGTGTTGTTCATTTGGTCGGTCCAGAAGGCGCCTGTCCGCTCCATGAAGGTGCGCGCGGCCGCGATCATATTGCGCATGAGTTTTTCGGTCATGCCGCCGGTCTCGCTGTGAATGATTTCGAGCTTGGCACCGTACATGCGCATCTGGTCGAGCTTTTCTCGCGCAAAAGCATCGGAGCTGACAATGTGCAGGGGATGGCGCTTGACGGCGCAGACAAAGGCCAGCGAAACGCCGGTGCTTCCGCCGGTGTACTCCACAACCGGGCCGCGAGCCGGCAAGCGGCCATCGGCCTCTGCCGCCTCGATCATGGCCAGCGCCATGCGATCCTTCATGCTGCCGGTGGGATTCGCGCTTTCCAGCTTCAGCAGAATGCGCGCTCTGTTGGCAGGCACAATGCTGCCGAGCGCCAGCAGCGGCGTGCCGCCGATACACTCCAGGATCCCCGTTTTCAATGGATGAACCCGCCTTTCCTTTTCCCCACGTGCCGTTGCAATACCGGGAACAATCTCCAAAAGCACATGCTACGCCCCTCCATGCGCGGTATCATGAGAGGCAAATGTTCTCGCGCAATTTTCTTATGGTTTCTGCTTTGTCCACATTCGCCTTCGGTTTGGCCGGCTGCCGTTCGCTGCCGCCGTCGAAACCGTCTTCGGAGTGGACGCCGCAGGAGGCACGCGGCGCTGCCGTCTACCAGGCGAATTGCGCGCGCTGCCACTATCCCACGTCGACGCGTCCTCTGCATGGGCCGGGGTTACAGGCGATTACGAAACTGAAGGCGATGCCTTCAGGCGCGCCCCCTACCGACGAGCGCCTGACGGCCGTGATCCTGAATGGTCGGCAGACGATGCCGGCCACACCACTTAGCGACGACCAACTGAACGATCTGATTGCCTACCTGCACACACTATGACAACTGATGACAATCCGAACCCGCCCGCAACCGGCTTGACTGAACCGCAAGTTGCACCGAAAGCGCAACGCGCGAAGCTGATAAGCCTACCCGGCCTCATGGCAATCAGCGCTTACATGATCCTGCTCGCCGTGGTCGCCGTGGTCTACGTAGTCAAGGGCTTCGCAGGACCGATCTATCTTGTTTTCCCTGCCCTGTTTATCGCCGCAGGGCTCGGGCTGCTGCTTCTGCTGCGCTGGGCCTGGGCGCTCACACTGGGCGCTGTGGCGCTCCTGGCAGGCTGGTTCTTCTGGACTTTCATGACCCAGCATGTGACGGACCTTCTGGTGCTGGGCCTGATCAATCTGGTTTGCTTCCTTTACCTGATACGGACCGACGTGCGCGAGAAGCTGCACTAGGGCTCGCGCGCGCGATTCCCTCGCGACCCGCAATCCATTTTCCAGAGCTACTGCGGCCGAAGACAGCCTTACGTCTCGTGCTTGTGTTCGGTCATCGTGATCGAGCCGTGATAGTTCTCGGCATCGAGGCGGGGCGTGCGCGATCGGCCGATGATGCTTTCCATTTCATCGTCTCGGACGAACAGCCGCACAATCTGGCTGACAAACGCCGCAAGCAATGCCCATGCCATCAGCAAAAGCCCGAGGGCAATCAACGCCATGCCTCCCAGAACCGCTGGACCATTGGTGGTCAAATCGATGTGCAGTTGGCTCGCCGAAAATGGATAGCCCGCATTGAATGCGGTAGTTCCGTGGCAGTACGCAAGAATCGCGGCGATCCCTGCAGCCAGCGATACTATTGCGCCAATCAAAGGACGATCCGGTCTCATAGTGATCTCCTTTCCTTCGCCGCGCCCTTCACGCACCCTCGGAGCAATTTTTTCCGCGCGACTTTCCTGCCCGCTCCGCGCGAGGCCCGGCTAATTGTCACAGATGCTTGATTGGCCCGAAAGGTTTTGGGGGCGCACACTCGACAGTTCCCCGTCGCGGGGCAGTTGCCTCGCCGCTACAATGAGAAAGTGATGGAACTCGTCCAGATTGAGCCCGTTCGCCGCACTCCCGCTCCCAAGCCGGAGTGGCTGAAGGCGCGCGCGCCGGTGGGCGAGAACTACCACGACGCTGAAGCGGCTGGCGCGCTCGCTGAAGCTGCACACGGTGTGCGAGAGCGCGCAGTGCCCCAACATCGGCGAGTGCTGGCACCACAAAACGGCGACCTTCATGATGCTGGGCAACCTGTGCACGCGGCGCTGCGGATTTTGCGCCGTGCCCAAGGGCCGTCCCGAGCCGATCGACTTTGACGAGCCGCGGCGGGTGGCGGAGGCAGTGGCTACGTTAGGGCTGCTCCACGCCGTGATCACCAGCGTGAATCGCGATGACGATCTGCGTCGGCGGCGCGCGCGCCTTCGCCATGGTCATCGACGAAATTCGCCGCCAGGCGCCCGGCTGCCGCGTGGAAGTGCTCATCCCCGACTTTCAGGGCGACCGCGAAGCGATCCGCATGGTTGTCGACGCGCGGCCCGAGGTGCTGAACCACAACACTGAAACGCGTGCCGCGGCTTTATCGCGTGGTGCGCTCCGGCGCGCGCTACGAGCGATCGCTCGAGCTGCTGCGCTACGCCAAAGAGCTGCGGCCCGAAGGAGTCACGAAATCCGGCGTGATGGTGGGGCTGGGCGAAGAGACGCATGAACTGCTCGCAGTCTTCCGCGATCTGGCCGCCGTGGGCTGCGACATTCTGACCATCGGCCAGTACCTGCGGCCTTCGCGCGATCACCTGCCGATGGCGCGCCTCTACACGCCGCGCGAGTTTGCCGAGCTGAAGACCGAGGCGCTGAAGATGGGCTTCCGCCATGTGGAGTCCGGGCCGCTGGTGCGCTCGAGCTATCACGCGCACGAGCAGGCGGCGGCCACGGGTATGATCGCCGTGGCGTAACACCCGTTCAAGCACGAGCATCCAGCCGGCGTGGTTGTAGAATATGCCGTTGGCAAATTCGCTTGAGCGAGGACGATCTACAATGGCAGCTTATTATGGCCGGCAATCCGGCGCTCAAAGAACTTTACGGCGATCTCAAGCGGCGCATGGACCAGTGCGGTCGCCGCCTTCCAGGCCAATCTGGCCTCCACGCGCACCGGCCGCGCCAGCGTGCACATGCTCGACCAGGTCAAGGTGGACTACTACGGCACGCCCACGCCCATCAACCAGATGGCGCAGGTCTCGGCGCCCGAGGCGCAGCTGATTATCATCTCGCCCTGGGACCCCAGCATCATCAAGGAGATTGAAAAGGCCATCCAGGCCGCCGATCTCGGCTTCAATCCCAGTCCGACGGCAAGGTCATTCGCGTTCCCGTGCCGCCCATGACCGAGGAGCGCCGCCGCGATGTGTGCAAGCACCTGAACAAGGTGCTGGAAGAGCACCGCACCGCGGTGCGCAACGTGCGCCGCGACGGCAACGACGCTCTGAAGAAACTCGCCAAGGACAAGAAGATCAGCGAGGACGATGAGAAGCGCGCCCTGGAAGAAGTGCAGAAGATGACCGACGGCGAGATCCGGCGCATGGAAGAGCTCTCGCAGAAAAAGGAAGCGGAAGTGATGCAGGTTTGACGGCGGCAGCCGCGCTGAACATATTGGCCCGGAAGGCGGCGCGATCCTGAGACAAGCCGCCGGATCCGGAAATTCCCATCCATCCTCCGTGCATTTGCTGATATAAATCTTCCATCAGGTCCCCCGTTCCACAATCCATTCCCCGAACTGCACAAGAAAGCCCACGAAAATGAGCTTCACTCGACGTCAGTTTCTGATGCGTGCCGGCCAGGCGGGCGGATACGGCACCGCCTTCGTCCTGATGCAGTCTCTCGGCCTGCTGCCTGTGCCGGTAGCCGCCGAAAGCGAGCCTCTCCGCCCGGTGGACGGTAAAGGCACGCGCGTGGTGATTCTCGGCGGAGGCATTGCCGGCCTGGTCGCAGCGTACGAGTTGGGCAAGGCAGGGTGGTCATGCACGATTCTCGAAGCGCGGAAACGCCCCGGTGGCCGCAACTGGAGCATCCGCAACGGTACTGAAGTGGACTTTGTTGACGGCACACGCCAGACCTGCACATTTGAGGAGGGTCACTACTTCAACGCCGGGCCCGCGCGCCTGCCTTCCACGCACCACACCATGCTCGGCTACTGCCACGAGCTTGGCGTGGCGCTTGAAGTTGAAGTGAATTCTTCGCGTAGCGCACTGATGCAAGCCGACAAGCTCAACGGCGGCGTGGCTGTGGCCGAGCGCCGCGTCTTCAATGACACGCGCGGACACGTTTCAGAGTTGCTGGCTAAATGCGTGCGCAAAGGCGCGCTCGATGAGGAATTTACCGCCGACGATCGCGAGCGCATGATCGAATTCCTGGCCCAGTACGGCGACCTCAATCGCGATCTCCTGTTTCGCGGCACCGATCGCTCAGGCTTCAAGATTCCGCCGGGCGCTGAGCTCCAAGAACCAGTGGTCAACAACCCTCTTGCAATGAACGAGCTTGCTTGACGCCGATCTGTTGTTTGGAATGCTCGTGGAGGAGACCATCGACTGGCAGCCGACGATGTTCCAGCCCATCGGCGGCATGGATCGCATTCCCATGGCGTTTGCGCAGCGGCTCGACTCCGTGATTCGCTACGACGCAGCGGTGACGCGCATTCGCCAGTCGGATACGGGCGTCACAGTCAACTATCGGTCTAGTTCCGGCGTGGAAGATACGATTGCTGCCGACTACTGTATCTGCGCGATTCCACTCACCTTAGCGCGCACTCTGGACGCGGACTTCGGACCGCAGATTCGCGCCATGCTCGACAAGGTGGAGTACGACTGCGCCTACAAAATTGCGTGGGAAGCGCCGCGCTTCTGGGAGACGGAAGCGAATATCTACGGCGGCATCTCGTATTTGCAACAGCCTGTCGATCTGGTCTGGTATCCCAGCGCGCGGCTGTTCTCGGAGAAGGGCATCCTCATCGGCGGCTACTCCATGGAGTCCAGACCTGGCTCGCCACCGCTTGCCGATGTGCTGGCCCACGTGCCGGCTGCGTTCCAGACCACCACCGTGAATGGCTACACCTTCGGACATCTGCCCAACATGCAGGCCAAGCTTGAGGCATCGCGTCGGTCGGTCGAGCTGCTGCATCCGGGTCATGGCAAAGACCTTACAAAGCCCGTTTACATCAGCTGGGGACAGATTCCGTGGAACCTCGGGTCGTGGATCAGCTTCAATATGAACGGCCAGGATACCCTGGCGACGCTGCAAGCGCCCGACCGGCGCATCTACTTTGCCGGCGATCACACCAGCCACATCGTGGGCTGGCAGGAGGGCGCGGCGCTGTCGGCGCATCGCGTGATCCGGCAACTCGGCTCGCGGATTGAAAGCGGCGGCTGAGAGGCGGCCGGTAAAGTTGCGTTTTGTTGGTGTTGTGGGATAAGAGCCTGTAAGCCCAATCGAATCATCACAAATGTTGGCTTATCTGGTGCGCTGACCCGGCCAAATGTTCGCTTATGTGGTGTCATTTACCCCCGAAATGTTCGCTCAAGTGGTTGCGATTTTTTGAGACAAATACCGCGAAATTAGCCATTTAATTAGTGCTTGTAACCATGGAATTTCCCGAATTCGCGCAAAGGTAGATAGAGAATTACCCAAAAACGACGCAAGAGGGCTTTAGCTGCGTGTTTTTGCGCTGTTTTGCGCGCCAAATCGCGCCTTTCCGCGTGAATTCGCAGTGGTCAGTTGTCAGTGATCAGTGGTGAGTGGTCAGTGGTCAGTTCCCACCCTGCCAGAGCCAGGATGGGGAAACGGCAAGAACGACCGCAGATCCTTCGGCTCCGCTTACCCCGCATTCGCGATGCGAATCCGGGGCCCCAAACGCGCTCCGCTCAGGATGACAATTCAAATTCAACCAATTAATTGGCAGCTGTTTGTCGATGCAGAACGGCTTGGTCCCTCGGTCCCTATGTCCCTGTCTGATTTCCTTCCGCTATTTCCATCGTGGTGGCGATGGGAACTACGCAGTCGACCTTGGTCAGCCGGAAGACTTCGCGCACGCGCGGGGTCATGCACGCGGCGATCATTTTTATGCCCTTCTTCTTGCAGTGGACCATGTGGGAGACGATGATGCCCAGGCCACTTGAATCCATAAAAGGACACCCGGAGAGATCGAGAATGTTCAAGACCGGCGGATCCTCGCCCGGCTGCGGCTCCAGCTCGAGCACCTGTTGCAGCGACATGGTGGGCATGCTGCTGTATGCATCGCGCGTGGTGAACGGCCCGCGGAAAGCAAGAATCACCGTGCCCGGCGCCTTGCCCAGCTTGCGTTCGATGCTGAATGGACCGCTGTTCCACGTTTGCCACGCCATGCCAAGCCGTTCGTCCCACTCAACCTCTTTCCCGTCAGCTGCGAAATGCGGCGACATCCCTGATCCGCCGGGGAGTTGCGCACCTGCAAAATGCGCGGAGAGAGGCACGGATGCAGATTGTTGCCGAATCATATCGGACTTCGCCCGCGCAGGGAACCCCCTCCCCAATGTTTCCGATACTTCGGATTCTTATTGAGACGCCGGGTGAATGGCAAGAAAAATTCTGTGGAGGAGGAAACTGGGTTCAGTTGCAAAAGGATCATCCCTCAGGGGCTAAACCACCGCGTTTTGGAGCATTTGGGGCACACCGTATTCGTGCTTTCAAAAGGGCTTCGATCGAGAGGGTTCGTTTTCAACAGGGCTTCAATCAAAAGGGCCTCGAACTGATCCACTGCCAGGCGCATTTCTCGATAGTGTGCGCTGCGTTTGCGGGTATAAAATGGCCCACCCGGGAAACCGTAACTCAGGCCCGGGAGAAAAGAGAGGTCGAACCAATGATCGGAGACAAGATTGGTGAATCGAAAGGCAAGAGAGTAGTGAGGCGCGTCATTTCCGTTGATCCCCCAACGGTGGAAGTGAGCTTTGAAGAGAGCGGCAAGATGCTCGGCGTTGCCGTGAACGGCATGGGCACGTACACCTCGGTGGTGCGCGCGGATGGCTCGCTTTTTGGCCACGGCCAGGGAATCGACATGACGGAAGACGGCGAGGCTGCGACCTGGACGGGGACGGGAGTGGGCCACTTCGGGCCGGGCGGCTCCGTGAGCTACCGCGGCATGTTGTTTTTCAAGTCGACGGGAAAGAAATTGGCGCGCCTGAACAACGCCTGCGTCGCTTTCGAATTCGAAGTGGATGCCAAAGGCGGCACCTGTCAAAGATGTGGGAGTGGAAGTAAGGCTTTTCGCCAAGTGATGGGCTCCGCAAGACCTCAAGTCTCCCCCACTTGAATCCTCCAAAGCGATGAAGAGACGCAGCTCACCGAGGGCTGAGGGGTGAGCTGCGCTTGGCTGCGCTCGGCGCGCGACGGAGCCGCGGTCAATTCCCGACGGTCCAGCTGAGCCGCCGGGATGGGGCACCGCTGTTTGCGGATCGTTGCTTATTGCAAGGGCGTTTTCCGGTACTAATCCTGTTTCTTGAGACCAGCCGGTGGCCAATGATTGCTGATGGCCGTTGGCAACACTTCGTCCATGGAGCCCGGACAAGAATGCTGGCCTGGTGCCGACCTATGAGAACCCATTGAGGGTCAGATTAGCCTTCGTTCGCAGACAATTGTTCGCATCACGCAAGGCCTCGGATGCCCCGGCAGCGTCGCCCGTGCTTCAGAATTTGTAGCCTATCCACATTGAGGCGTAGTTCAGGTTGTGAGGATGTCCACTCTGCTGAAGAAAGGGACCAGCGAAAAAGACGCCGTAGTCCCCCTGAACATAAAAGTGGGTGTCACGCTGCCAACGGACTTCGATTCCGGGGCGATGGCCAACGAAACGAGCCTGGCTGGTGCTGGAGGGTACAAGAAGATTTCCGGGCACGTTGTATATACCGTCGTTCAAGCTCTGCCGCCACCAGATAACCCAGTCCGTTTCGACGCTGATGTTATGCGGGAAATAGGTGTGGACATTGGGATGAAGGTCGTAGAAATTGAGGGGCCCCGGGCCGGTGTCAGAGAGAACGCCGAAGTAGTTGCCGATTGGAAACAAAGGATTGAAGGTCCCCAGATTGTCATTGTGCGGATTGTGGTCGCCGCTGGCCACGTCGGCACGAAGGCCGACACGCGGCCGCTCGGGCAGGCGCGGCAATGTCATCCCAAGCTCTGAGGCGACGGTCCATGCCTCGATCGATCCTTCGCCGAACGCACCGAACTGATACACGGCCTCAATGTCGTAGTGTGGAATTATCGGGCGCAGATCGTCGAGTCGGGGAGCAGCCGAGGCGACTCTCGCGCCCACCGTTTGCCGCTGTTCGCGGGCTGTGCCCTTATTGAAGGTAGCGCTCTTCCGATCGAGTCCAAGATAGTAGAAATCAGCCACTCTGGCGGGATCGCCGCCAAGCGCACGCTCTGAATAAATGCCCCAGAAGCTGGTCGTCTGCAGCGGAACATTGTCGAAGAAGCCGGGGTTGTCTTTCGCCGGCCGGGCGGCGAATGCGTCCAAGGTCCAGCGATTCAGCTGTTGCGTAATTCGCGCGCCGTAGAATCCTTGTCGCACGTTCGGCCCTTCACGAACGGCTACCAGTCTTCCCGCACCGAATTGCAGTTCCTGCCGCCCGATGCGAAAGGCCGTAGGAGTTTTCGAGTTCTTCCCGCGATCCAACTCAAGAAATGCATTCAGAAAATCGAGGTTCTTCTTGTCGATGGGACGGGGCCCCCCAGGCCGGCCCTGCTCCTGCCCACTTTCCAGCTGAAGAAACAAGCGAACATGTGGATTGAAATGAACGTCGGCGTGCACCTGGAAACGTTCCAGCCAGAAGGAGTTGGTCGAGTAGGGAGTGTTGCTCCAGTTGTCATCCAAAACGTCCTCATACACACCGCGGAATTCGCCACCTAATGACACATAACTGCTCTCTCCCGGCGCTCGTAACCACATGCATTTCAGCGGATCGATGAAGTCGCTGCGCGCTCTTTGCGTTGCACAATGAACTCCAATCCTCTTCGTAGCGAATGATACGAATGGGCGGCCGCTTTGGCGCAGTCGCCTCTGAAGGCGGAATGAGGCTTTGCTGTGCGAAGAGAAGACATGAAAGAAACAAGAAAGAGAGAATCAGGCACAGAATCTTGCGCAGTACGAACGTGCATGATACATGCCGGATCGCCGTTGTCGTGTTCTGCACGGTCATTGTGTTCACAGAATTCTGAGAGGCGCCGCTCTATGGCGGCGAAGATCAAATCGTGCCAGTCGATGATCCATGAAGGCTGCCCGCGAAGAACATAGGCAACGCGGTGAAGAAAGTTTATCAATTCACACGGTATGGTCGTCATCCGTCATGACCGGCTCGACCCGGACCTGCTACTGTGCATTTATTCGCACGGTTCGACCTGAACGGCCACGGTGCGGAGTTTCTGCGATCCACCATTTTGCAGTGAGGTTTTCCGGAGGTACTTTGATGAAGCTCAGTCTCCAATGGACAATTATCGCTTTGCTGCTCGCTGGCAGCAGCGGCATCACTCTTTCGCAGGAGCGGAGTGAACCGTCTGCAGGGCTCGCAATCGCCCCGCAGTACGATACGACGCACGTCTATGTTCTCTCCTTCCGATGTTGAGGACTTCGTCAAGAGCTTCCTCGGAACTTTTGGCGGATCGAGCACGAAGCAGGTTGTTTCCACCGTCACGCCAACCCCGAGCCGGACAACGATCCAGTTGTTGCAAACTCCCGTAGGGACCGTTTCGCTCTTCGGCTTTACCAGTCCCATCCCGGCTCACTTTGGTGACGAACGCAACGGGTATCTCGTCACCGATATGGACTCCGCCATCGCCGCTGCCCGCCAGGCCGGCGCCGACATTGTCGTAGCGCCGTTTCGCGATCCCATTGGCATTGACGCGATCGTCCAGTGGCCCGGTGGCGTGAATATGCAGATCTACTGGCACTTCACGCCACCTTCCTATCTGCCATTTCGCCACGTACCGGAGAATCGCATCTACATTTCAGGCGATCGCGCCGATCGCTTCATCAACTCGTTCATTGCATTCTCGCGCGGCAAAGTCGTGTCCGACGTGGCTCAGGCTCCCGGAATCGAGATCGGACGACCAGACGCCACCTACCGGCGCATTCGCATTGAGTCGAACTTTGGCAAGATGCAGGTGCTCGTATCTGACGGTCATCTTCCGTATCCTTACGGCCGCGAAAACACCGGCTACGAGGTCGACGATCTCGAGGCGACTCTGGCAAAAGCGCAAAGTCTTGGGGTCGGCATTCTCGTCGCGCCATTCGTGTCCGAGGGACGCAAGTCCGCAATCGTGCAATTTCCGGGGGATATATCGCGGAGGTCCATTCGACGGTACACTGACGCGAAGGAGGTCCGCGTGGGCCGCAAGAAAGAAGCAGCGCGCCTGAACAACGCCTGCGTCGCTTTCGAATTCGAAGTGGATGCCAAAGGCAGCACGGTGTCAAAGATGTGGGAGTGGAAGTAAGGCCAGGAAGTCGGGCTCGCACGATCTCAAGTTTCCCTCACTTGAATCCTCATAGGTGACGAAGAGACGCAGCTCATTCGCGGGCTGACCGGTGAGGTGCGTTTACAGCGGTTGGTGCGCGTCGGAGCCGCGATCCATTTCCGTTAATCCGGCTGCTGCGCGATGTACAAAGATGGATGCATCGCATCGATCCCGATTCATCGTATCTATCCCCATCGCTGTACATTTCTCTGACTGACCAGGAGGACGACGCGGGTGCACATCCATACAACCGCGACCTGGCCCGCGCGTGAAGATCGCCGGGCGGCGCTGGTGTGGCTCGGCCTCTTCTGGATTTTCGTGGGCGTCGGCTTCGGCTTCGACTTGCACAACTACTTCCACGAGCAGCCGCCCGTGCCCAAGATCGTCCACGTGCATGCGATCGTCACGACGCTCTGGCTGCTGACTGCCACCGCGCTTGTGCTCATGGTGGAAACCGGCAACGTGCGCTGGCATCGCCGTTTCGGCTGGTATGCGGCCGGCTACGCCGCTCTCGTTGTTGTGATCGCCCCCTATGCCGAACTGAGTTGGCAGGCCTTGAACCTGAAGACTCCCGGCACGCTGCCGCCGCAATTCCTTTCAATCGCTTTCAGCGGAGTGATTTGCCTGGCCGTGCTGCTGCCCTGCGGAGTTCTGATGCGGCGCAACTCCGCCGCCCATCGGCGCGTGATGATTCTGGCCACCATCTCGATCAGCGATGCGGGCTTTTCCCGGATGGTGGGCCTCTTTCTGCCTGATCCAACTACCTTTCTCGGCACCTATCTGTTTTACGAGGGCGGCACTCTGCTGCTCATTGTTCTCATGTTCCTCTGGGACTGGAAACGCGACCGGATCATGAAGCAGTTCTTATGGGCATCCTGCTTCGTCATCGCTGTGGGCCTGGCGGCCACGGGCCTCTACTTCAACGCGACATGGCAATCGATCACACACTCGTGGCTGGAGAGCTGGGCGCGGCACATGCTGTAAAGGCGGGTGGCCTGTTTCTGGGCGACACTCGGTCACCACAATAATGGTGTAGGGTGCCGAGCAGACGTCGGACAGGGGTTAAAACCCCGTCCATTTGGGGCGGCCTTTCGGCGCGAGTGAACTCGCGCCCTGATACAGGACACGGCTCCAGCATCATTTTCGGAAGGCGGGATTTACAATCTTCTGGTGCATGCGACCGCTAACCCGATGAAACCTCTCTGCTTTGTGCTGATGCCGTTTGGGCGCAAGCAGGATGGAACGGGCAAGCTGATTGATTTCGATACCGTCTATCAGCAGATCATCCAGCCGGCAGTGACGGCGGCGGGACTGGAACCGATCCGGGCCGATGAAGAGCAGGTGGGCGGGACCATCCACAAGCCGATGTACGAGCGGTTGATGTTGTGCGAGTTTGCGATCGCCGACGTGACGGGCGCGAACCCGAATGTCTACTACGAACTGGGCATTCGCCACGCCGTGCGGCCGGCGAGCACGGTGATTCTGTTCGCCGAGGGGACGTCGCTGCCTTTCGACATCGCGCTGTTGCGCGGCCTTCCGTATCACCTGGATGCGAACGGCGTGCCGGCCGATGCCGAGGGCGACAAGGAAAACATTGTGCAGCGCCTGCGGACCGCGAACGAGGAACCGCATGACGACAGCCCGCTTTTCACGCTGATCCAGGACATGCCGCGGATTGAGGTGGACCACGAGAAGACGGATCTGTTCCGCGACCGGGTGAGCAACTCGCGCGAATACAAGAAGCGGCTGGCGGCGGCGCGAAAGGCGGGAGCGGATGCAGTGCGAGGCATTGCGGCGGAGTTCCCCGACATGCGCAATGCAGAAGCCGGCGTCGTGGTGGATTTGTTTCTTTCGTTTCGCGCCGTGAAGGCTTACCAGGACATGGTGGATCTTTACGCTCGCATGTCGCGCACCTTGCAAAATACGCGGATGGTGCAGGAGCAGCTGGCCTTCGCGCAAAATCGGCTGGGACGATCGGAAGATGCCGAGCAGATTCTGAAGGCGACGATTGAGAAATTTGGCCAGAGCAGCGAGACCGCCGGGCTGCTGGGGCGCGTGTATAAGGATCGCTGGGAGAATGCCCTGAAGGGCGGACGCGCGATGGAAGCGCGAGGGTATTTGAAACGCGCCATCGAGGCGTATCGCGCGGGGTTTGAAGCCGACTGGCGCGATCCGTATCCGGGCATTAACGCGGTGACGCTGATGGAACTGCAAGAGAAGCCCGATGCGGCGCAGGCCGACATGCTGCCCGTGGTGCGCTACGCGGCGCTGCTGCGCGCCAAGGCCAATGGCGATTACTGGGACCAGGCCACTCTGCTGGAATTGGCGGTGCTGGCGCGCAACGTGAGCGAGGCGCAGGAGTATTGCGGCGCGGCCCTGGCGGTGGTGCGCGAAGCGTTCGAGCCGGAGACGACGGCACGCAACATGCGCCTGATCCGCGAGGTGCGGAGCGCGCGCGGTGAGGACGTGAGCTGGCTGGCGGAGATCGAGGAAGAGCTGAAAGCGGCGCAGACGCGGCTGGAGACACCGGGCGGCGCGGGCTAGTTAGAGGCTGGGGAATTTTGTTTTTCGAGGACAGCTCCAAAAAAGATGGCGCGCCTGGCTGAGATGCTTGATCCTGTTCCGGTAATTCTGCGCGACTCTCTACTTCTTCGGCCGCCTGTAGAAGGGCAGCGGGACCTGTTTGGCGCGGACGCGGTTGCCGCGCACGTCGACGAGAACATCTGTGCCTGACTCGGCGATTGCGGCGGGCACTAGAGCCATGGCGATGTTGGTTTTGAGGAAAGGTGCGGGCGAGCCGGAGGTGACGGCGCCGATTTGCTCCCCGTCCAAAGACAGTACGGCGTATCCGTCGCGGGCGATGCCGCGCTCGACCATTTCGAGACCTATGATTTTGCGCTTGGGTCCGCCATTGGCTTGCACGGCGAGCAAGGCGTCGCGGCCGATGAACTCGCCCTTGTCGAGCTTGAGCCAGCGCGTCGAGGCCGGCTTCGAAGACGTTGATGTCCTCAGAGATTTCGTGGCCGTAGAGGCTCATGCCGGCTTCGAGGCGGAGGGTGTTGCGCGCGCCCAGGCCGCAGGGTCGGATGGCGAACTCCGCGCCCGCATCGAGCAGCGCGTTCCACATCTTCACGGTGGTGGGCTCGTCGGAGGGGATGTAGACCTCGAAGCCGTCTTCGCCGGAGTAGCCGGTGCGCGCGATCAGCACGTTGGGAATGCCGGCGACCGTGCCCCAGGTGAACCAGTAATTCTTGATGGCGGCGAGATCGACTTTGGTGAGCTTGGCGAGAGTCTCGAGCGCGCGCGGGCCCTGCAGGGCCAGTTGCGAGTAGTAGCTGGAGTAGTTGCTGAGATGAATGCCGGGCCGGCTGCCGACCTGCTGCTTGATCCAGGCGAAGTCCTTGTCGGTGGTGCCGGCGTTGACGACGAGGAGATAGTCGTTGGGGCTGAGGCGGTGGACGAGAATGTCGTCGACGAATGCGCCTGAGGGCGTGAGCAGCGCGGAGTAGTGCGCCTGGCCGTCGGCGAGCTTCGAGGCGTCGTTCATGGTGATGTGCTGCACGGCGGCCAGCGCGCCGGGGCCGCGAAACTGAATTTCGCCCATGTGGCTGACGTCGAAGAGGCCGACGCCGGTGCGCACGGCCATGTGCTCGGCGATCAAGCCGACGCAAAGGCCGTCGCCGGTCACGGGATACTCGACCGGCATGTCCCAGCCGCCGAAGTCGACCATTTTGGCTTTGAGGGCGCGGTGGGTGGCGTTGAGTGCGGTCTTTTTGAGCGGCGCGGCAACGGGGGAAACGGAATCAGACATGCGATCTTCCTTATAAGAGCGGCGACTTCTACCTCTTTCAACATAGGGACTGCGGGCGGCGGGGTCAATCGGGGTCGCGGGCCAGCCGTTTTGGATCAGCTTGAAAGAAGCCGTCCCTCAGGGCTAAAGCCCCTCATTCATTCTTGGCCTTTGCGGCACGACTAAAGTCGTGCCCTTTCAAGACGGCTTCAAACTGACCCGTTACCGAACAGTTTTGGCGGCGGGGGGAACGGTTAGGATGGATGCGTCCTCCGCAGCTTGGAAGAAACCGGCGGGAAAGGCGCAAGAATGAATCGCATACGAGGCATTGTGATGTTGATCGCCGCAGTTCTGGCGATTGGAAAGGGCTGGCAGATTCATCGCGGCGAGATGGCGGTGCTGGCGTATGGGCTGGGCGCGCTGGCTCTGGCGGTGGGCGTGTGGCACCTGACGCGTAAGGCGCCGGCGCGCGGCCGAGGAGCTGAGCGAATGTTTTCGCTTTTTAGCGGCTGGCCAAGCAAAACGGGCATATAATTCCGGCAACTTAATCCTATGGAAAATCCATCGCTGTTCTACTCATCGCTGGTATTGGTCGCGATCATTGTCCTGCCGATCGTTGCGATCGTGACGGCGAACTCGCGTGCGAACCAGGTGCGCGCAGAGTTAGCGGGCTTGATGAGCCGCATTCGCTATCTGGAGCAGGAGCTCGAAGCTCTCGCCCGGCGGATGGCAGCTCCAGCGGAGCCACCGCATGAGGCCGCTCAGGCGGCTCACGCCATCGCCAGCGACGGCAGCATTCTCGCCACCGCCCGAAGTTGAGGCTCCGCGTTTCGTTGAGCCGCGAACCGTCTCCTGCACCGCCGCCTTGCCCGGCGGCAGCGCCTCCGGCTCCGACTGCGCCGCCCCTGTTCTCGAGCATCGAACCGGCAGCAAGTGTCGATTCCCCGTCTCTCGAGAGCCGCATCGGCTCAACCTGGTTCAATCGCATCGGCATTCTGGCCGTGCTCATCGGCGTGGCCTGGTTCCTCAAGCTGGCTTTCGACAATCACTGGATCGGCCCCATCGGCCGCGTCTTCTCGGGATTGCTGGCGGGCGTCGCGCTCATCGTCTGGTCTGAGCGCTTTCAAAAGCGCGGATTTGCGGCATTCTCCTACTCCCTGAAGGCGATTGGCAGCGGCACGCTTTATCTCTCGCTGTGGGCCGCTTACCAGGAGTACGCGCTGGTGCCGGCGGGCGTTGCGTTTGCGGCCATGATCGCCGTCACCGCGTTCAACGGATTGTTGGCGTGGGCGCAAGACGGCGAGTTGCTCGCGCTTTATGCCATTGCCGGCGGGCTGATTACGCCCGTGCTGGTTTCTACGGGCGGTAATCACGAGATGACGCTCTTCAGCTATCTGCTTGTGCTGGATCTCGCAGTGCTGGTGCTGGTGGCGCTGCGCCCGTGGTCGCGGTTGCTCTTTGTCGCCTCGGCAGGCACGGTAGTTTTTGTTCTCGGCTGGTGGTTTACTTTTTATTCGCAATGGCAAGCCACGCGCACGGCTCTCTTTCTTTGCTGCTTTTTCCTGATCTCCTCGTTGGCGCCGCGCCTGGTGCACGCGCCGCTCGATGAGAGCGGAGGGATGCGCGGCTGGGATGCGCTGGCCCTGGTGGTGCTGCCTGTTGCCAATGCGGCTCTCAGCTTTCTGGGCTTCTACTGCCTGCTCTCTCCCGCAGTGGTCGATTGGGCCGCGCCGTGGATCGCAGTGGCCTTTGCCGCGTATTATCTGCTGCTCATGCGGCTTCCGGAACGGGGCGTTTTGCGCGCCGGACCTGCCATGCTTCCCTCGCTGCACCTCGCTATGGCCATTGTCTTCCTCGTCATGGCCGTTCCGCTCAAAACGCAGGGCCGTTGGATGACGATTGGCTGGCTGCTGGAGGGCGGGGTGCTGTTGTGGCTTGGCCGCCGCGTGCGGTCGTTGCTGGTGAGGGCCTTTGCGCTCATCTGCCTGGTGCTGGGCCTGGGTGCGTTGCTGGCCGTGAATCCGCCCGCGGCAACGCGGCCCTTCCTGAACGAGCGCTTTGCAACCTACTGCGTGGCGATTGCCGTCTTTGCTTTTATGGCCTGGCTGGCAAAGAATACGCACGACGAGGAGACTCCCGCCGCGGTGATGCACTGGCCCAATCTGGCTGCCGCGGGCGTGCTCGCCGTGAACGCACTCATCTCTGCTGGCCATCAGCTGGGAGATCCACAGCTTCTGGTGGTTCCTGTGCTGGCGCGGCGACTATCAACTGTTCGCAAACTACGAGATGTACGCGCAGTTCACCTACTCGGCTTTTTTCATGCTCTATGGCGCCGCGCTTCTGCCGTTGGCTTCCTGTGGCGCTCGGCTTTCCTGCGCTGGCAGGCGCTGGTGCTGCTGGCTGCGACCATTGCCAAGGTCTTTCTTGTCGACATGAGCGAACTCAGCCAGGGATGCCGTATCCTGAGCTTTATCGGCCTGGGCGTGTCTGCTGCTCTGCGGTCAGCTATGTCTACCAGCGTGACTGGCTGAATCTGCGCGGCCAGAAGGAACAAAGCGTATGAAGATGGCTCGCCGCCCTGTGGCTGCTTCTGTTCGCGGCTGCCGCGCCGGAGATTCGCTACTTTCATTTCGAACGGCCCGTCGACGATGCCGGCGCAATCGAGCGGGCAAACCTGCGCGGTGATCGACCCGAGCGTCTTTAGCCCACGCCACGGCCCGGCTTGCCGATCTTCGGCTCTACCAGGGCGCCACTGAGACGCCGTATGTTCTGCGCTCCGACGCGCCCGTTGCCTCTACCGAGCCAAAGCCTCCCCGTGCTCAACCTGGGCAAGAGCGGAAACCAGACAGTCTTCGATGCCGCGATGCCCGCCGGCATCTACACCGATCTGCAACTGAATATCGCCGGGCAGAGACTTTCTGGCGACGGTCGACGGTTTCAGGCAGCCAGGCGCAGACCAGCGCTCCCGGACCAAGCTTGGCTCGTTCACCATCTTCGATCTGACCCAGCAACGGCTGGGCCGCAGCACCGTTCTTCATCTGCCAGCAATCGGATTTTCGTTTTCTGCACTTTCAGATTGCCGGCCCCATCGCGCCGCAGAATGTGACCGGGCTTTCCGTAACGGAAGTGCCGGCGAGCCAGCCGAAGTTGTGACGGTTGCCCAGACAACGCGACGGGCACGCAAAAAGACCGCGACTCAGTCTTCGAGTTCACAGTGCCGCGCATGCGCTCCGGTCGATCGCATTGTGTTTGTGCCCGGCCTGCAACCGCTCCAACTTCAGCCGCGATGTGGAGGTGAAGCGTTTCGCCGGTTGCGCGGCCGCCTGCCAACGACTCCGCCGAGCCGCCACAGCCGGTTACAGCCACCGGGCAACATTCTTCGTGTGCACACGTGTGCAGGACGGCCACCGCATCGACGAAGAACACCTGGCCGTCGATGCGCCGCAAGTGGATTTCGACGGCCCGGCGAAGTGGACGGTGACCATTGAGAATGGAGACGACGCGCCCATACAAATCACCGCGATCCGGCTGGAGATGACGGAGCACGAGCTGTGTTTTGATGCAGCCGCCGGAGACCCGTATACGCTCTACTACGGCGACTCTGCGTTGGCCACTCCGCAATACGATTACGCGACGCTGTTCGTCCCTGCCGCCAACGCATCCGCAGCGCAGTTGGGGGCGGAGACCGCAAATCCCGCCTATCAGCCGCGCCCCGATGTGCGCCCCTTCACGGAAAAACATCCCGCTCTTTTGTGGATCGCGCTGGTGCTGGTGATGGTGCTGCTCGGCGCGGTTGCAGTTCGTTCCGTCAAAGCCACGCAGGGCAAAGTATCTTAGTCTAGGAACGGTAGAATCACGCTTTGCCCATGCCCACTCTTTACAACCGCATACAGGGGCGCAACCTGGACCGGCTCGCAGCGCTGAGCGACGGCATCTTTGCCGTGGCCATGACGCTGCTGGTGCTGGACATGCACCTGCCCACCACCGCACAGGTGCACGGCGAGGGCGAGCTGCCGGCCGCGCTTGCGGCGCTGGGGCCGCAGTGGATCACGTACGGCATGAGCTTTCTGACGCTCGGCATCTTCTGGGCCGGGCAACAGACGCAGCTGAATCATTTTGCCGAAGGCACGCGCGATCTGACATGGATCCATCTCGGCTTTCTCTTCGCGGTCACGCTGCTTCCTCTTTCCACGCGGCTGCTGGCCGAGTTTTTCGACTACCGCGCGGCGCTGGGAATTTACTGGCTTAACATTTTTGTGCTGGGCGCGATGCTGTTCTGGAGCTGGTCGTATGCCACGCGCGCCAATTTGGTGAAAGCTGACACGCCTGAAGAAGTGAAGGGCAGCATCTGCCGACGCATCGTGATTGCACAGTCGCTTTACGCAGCGGGCGCGGCGCTTTGCTTTATTCATACCTGGCTGAGCATCGCGGCGATCGTTCTGGTGCAGCTGAATTATGCGCTGGCGCCGCGGCTGTGGGGTCGCAAACGCGGCTGATTCGCTCCGCGGCGAAAACTTCGAGAACAACTCTGCGCGAGGATCCGGGTTTCTTCCTGTACGGCCGGGAGCGAGTGCCTGCCGGTGGAGGGAAGGATGGCAACGGCAGGGTTGAATGCACTGGCAATGATGCGCCTGGGCGGTTTCCGGCTGATGCACAGCGGGGCTCGCGATGGATTGGGTTTTCTGCTGATCGGGCTGGCGGCGATTGGCGCGGCGGTGTGGGCGGTTGCGCGCGGGGAACGCAATGAGCCGGCGAAGAACTAGGTCTCTTACCGCGTGAATTGGCTCAATTAATTTTGCGGTTCCCGGGTCTCAAGATCGAGACCCGGGGCACCCCAGGATCATGCTGGGTTGAACGGGTGAATTGAGGGTTTTGCTTTCCCACATCTCAAAAGCGAGATGTGGGGCACGCGGGATCGTGCAGGAAACAGTGGTTAGAGATCTAAGGCCGCCGTGAACGGCGGCTCGCGCGCCAGAATGAGCTGACGCCGAGATAGAGAAACAGCGCTACGATCCCGGCTGTGACCCAGAGCGTTCTGTGGTCGCTGGTATGCGGGTAGGCTACGACGGCGCGCCAAAGCGGGGCAGCGAAGACGACCACGGGCAGGAGAAAAAAGACGCCGCTGACTTCGAGCCAGAGAACGCCGCCCACGCGGCGAAAGGGGCGCAAAAATCCACCCACACCGCGTTTCACGGATCGACCAGCCTCGCCCACAGATTGCCCAACCTGATGCGTCGCGCGGGCTGCCGCCTGGCCTGTGCGGTTCTGCTGCGCGGAGCCAGCAACTGGAACAGTTTGATGCATTTGAGCAGCGGCCGCGGGTTGCGCGGTCGGCACCAGGAACTGCCCGACAATGTGCCCGGCGACGCGCACTCCAACGCCCAGGGCGCGGCCAATCATGCGAGGTCTCATCCCGTTTATGATGGTAGCAGTGGCCTGTGGCGTGTTGGACCGGTCCCCGGGTTGCTCTCAAAAAGGGTTTGGCAGTAAGGTAAAGAGATTCTACGCCGCTACTCACATGCTTTTGGGTGTGGGCCGCCGCTCCTGGAGGTACCCGTGACATCGCGTCTGCGCGAACTGATTCAGCAACTGGGCGAGGCCATCCATGAGTCGGTGATTGAGAGCGAGCAGATCGCGGGCGTCGTGCAAGACATCCGCAAGCACGGCTTTGACGTGCTGCTGATGCTTGAGGCGACGATCGGGTTGAACGAAGTGGTGGCGGCGCAACTGAAGAAGGCTGAAGCGGACGAACTGGCGGCCGAGGCCGGCGCGGAGTCGGGAGTCTTCTCGCCCAACGATTTGCACTTTCTGCGCTCGCTGCGCATTTCTGTCGAAGGCGAAGAAGACGACGCCGGGACCGACGTGAAATAAGCACCGCGGATAAGCCGGCGCGAGAGAGCAGCCGGGCCGCGATTGCCAGGAATGCCTGCATTTCTCAAGACACTCAAGAAAAACTACTGATTTTAAAGGTGCCGCATCGCATTTGCACCGCGTCCGGCGATTGACCCCCGTTTCCGCGCTTGCTAAGATAGGAGTGCGGGGTGGAGCAGCCCGGTAGCTCGTTGGGCTCATAACCCAAAGGTCGCTGGTTCAAATCCAGCCCCCGCAACCATTTACAAAATCTGAGGGCGCGATAAGGGCGCATCTGACAGCGCCCCAGCTGCTAGCAGCTCCTCGACCAGCTTGGCGTTAGCCGGGCGGGTCGAGTCGAGCATGTTGTTTTGCCCATACTTCATCGTCATGTCGATCGAGCTGTGCCGCATGAGCTTTTGCTGCACTTCCGGTGTTGCGCCGGAATTGCCGAGTCGCGCCCGGTAGGTGTGCCGGAAATTGTGCCATCCCAGGTTCGGAATGCCCGCTTTCCGCCCTGCCGGGGCTAGATGGTCTTTCCGCAGAGAGTCTGCATGGTACGGACGGCCTGTGTCGATGTTGCCGAACAGCCAGCCGTTCACGTCTTTCTCCCGTGCTCGCCACGCCCGCAGCTCCTGGATCAACATCCCGTGCAAAGGAAGCACTGAAGCGGAGGCCAGTGTTTTGGTCTCATCTTCGAACCTGCCCACGACCGACCGCTCAATCGTCAGCGTTGCCTGCTCGAAGTCGATGTCCCTCCACTGCAACCCCAGAATCTCGCTGATTCGCATCCCGGTGTTCATGGCGATGACTGCCATGAGCCTAGGATGCGGAGCCAGGTGAGAGAGGATCGCGTAATACTGCTGCGGGGCGAGCAGGTAGATGGGACGAACCCGCCTACTTGTGCCTTTCAACTCGATCAGGCCCATCGGATTGCGTTGGCAGTCCAGATAACGCCAGCGCATCGCATACTCGAACATCCGATGAAGGACCGCGCGGGTATGCAACTTGCTTTTGGGTGCGAGATCGCGGGGTTTCTCGCCCTTCTTTCTTGGTTTGGCCTGCAATCCCTTGATCCACTGCTCGACCCTCATTGGGTCCTTTGCCATATCGGTTACGTGCACATCCTCCCATTCGGGAAGAATGCGCCCGATCAGCATGGACCGCATGGGACCCGCTGTGGATTGGCGTTCTGGAATCGCCTCTTGCAAATAGCGCCTCACCAATTGACCGAAGGTTGCAACCTCGATTGAGTTGTTGATCTCGGCAGTGAACTTGGAAGCCGCTCGCTGTGCCTCTGCCTTCGTGCGAAGCTGCTGTGTCGTGCCAAGCGTTCGTGACTTCTGCAGTTCTCCCTCACGCCAGCGAAGAACCCATACATCCGGTCCCTTGTTACGGGATTTCCGAACGATCCAGCCATACTGAAACGTTTGCCGTTCTTTACCTTTCATGTGCCGCTCCCTCCTTGTGTGAGCGGCGCGGATGATGGTTCAACGATACCCCTTCTCGCATCGTTGCTGCCAGTTCGGAAATCAGGAATCTCCAACGCCTCCGCACTCCATTTGTCACCGAATGCGCCGGTATTTTACCCTCGCGCGCGAGTCGTTTAACCGTGATTGGGGAGTAGCGCATAAACGATGCTGCCTCTTCGGGCGTCACAAAGGCTTCGGTTTCAATTTGAATCACCATGTCCACCTCATGTTGGGCTACCACTAGTCCCTGTCGATACGGGGTCTGCGAGGAGCACCTTGTTCGCTAGACGTACAAATGCAATGTACATTTCAATACTGTCGCATGAATGAAAACTGGAAAGCAAGCTCATCTTGATTCAGAATGCTGGCCAAATTTCCTCCCGAAATGATATCGAAGGGCTTCCGGGCCCGTGCCGGGCTGGGCGAGTCCTGTGGCAATTGAGAGAATTGGCTTATCGCTATACTTTTGATCGGGTGGAACGCCTCCGTCTCGCAGGCGCCGTGCGCTCGACTTGGAGATTGGCCTCGTGCCTCTTTTTCGCGGCTGCGTACACTTCCTCCCACGGCACGGGGAATTTCTCATGGACGCCAGCGAGTTGGACGACAGCGTATTCCGGGCGGCTTTCAACGATCATCTCTCGCGGTTTTCCCTTCGCGATTATTGACGTGGCTGTAACGAAGATGGTCTGACTCTTGCGCTCGATCAGGTGGGCCATGGGGAAGACTCTCCTGTTTCCGTTGTGGGATCGACGAACCAACTCGGGATTCCTGAACAGCGTCAAATGAAGTAACACTCTTGGCGCTTTCAGGGGCTAAAGTTCTTTCACTCTCATAGCTGCTCGATCGCTCGAAAGTTTGACACCCATCATTCATTTTTCTTTTTGAGTTCACGCTTCGGCGATTTATGGCAGCAACCCTTCTTCATCTGGTCGACGAACACGGCGCCCCTGTCCCATCTCAAGTCCGGCTTGCGGTTGAGAGCGCGTACCGCTGGGCCGTGCGGGAGTATCCGCATATCGACCCGGCCGTGCTTGCAGGATTGGCCGAGTCGGTCGGCGTGGGGATGTGCCGGCGCCTGGATGAGATTGAATTTCCGAGGCGGTACGCGTTCGCGGCATTAACCGGAAAATTGCAAGAGTGGTATCGGGCGCACCCGGTTGTCGAAATCGCAGTTGGACCGGACGACCTCGATCGCATCAAGGGGCCCAGGCGCATGGCTGCTTCTGCCACGGAAATGAACCTGCTGTTTTCCGAGATAAAGGCGCGACTCAGTGAACGTGACCGGCAGATTCTCGTCCTACTCGAACAGGACCTCGGGGCCAAAGAAATCGCCAAAGCGTTTGACATCAGCTATACGGCTGCCGCGAAGGCTATCCAGCGTGCAAGGGACAGGATGGCGGCAATACTTTCCGGGACCGGCACTGAAAACAAAGAAAATGACGAAGAAATGCCACGATCACGAACATTTAACCTTAAGATTTGGTGAGCCGAGCCCAGAGTGAAATCGATTCGCAAATTCTTTCTCGAAGCAAATCCGAATCCCAGACGGGAAGGCTGTCCTGACGAGAAGACGCTAAAGGACATCGCAGAGAATCGTCTGCCTGCGGATCATCCGGCCCGGCTGCACCTCGCCTCCTGCTCGCCTTGTTTCGCGGAGTTTCGTAGCTTCAAAGCGGAAGCTGATGCCGCGCGCGCATCTCGATTGAGGGTTCTTGCGTGGGGACTAGCGGCCTGTCTTGTCATCGCTCTTGGGGTTTACGGATCAAGAGCGCTGCTCAGGAAGCAGGCCCCGCAATCCGCCGAAAGCGGGACCCAAAAACAAGCCGGCCAGTTGGCCGCCGTGGACCGCACAATCGATCTCTTTAACCATGGAACTCCACGTGGCGGGAGTGAACCGAGTCCGCTGGATGCGGTTTCGCTGCCTTCGGCGCTTGTGCATCTCCGATTGATCTTGCCGCGGTTTAGTGACCCTGGAAACTATGTCGTTGCGGTTTCAAAGGACAAGGCGGGAACGGCAATTGCTGCTCGCGGAAGCGGAAAGACGGTTGCCGATGGTCCACGATTGTTCCTGGATGTTCCGCTCGATCTGCGAGGGGCGCCCGCTGGATCGTATTTCCTGGCCACGGTGCGAGAGAGTGATAACGGGACTTATTACTATCCACTCAATGTACAAGGGAAGTAGATCCCGATGCCATCCAACGGCGAATGGCGCCTCTTCTATTTACTCAGCATTGTGCAATTTAAGCTACTTCCCCTGAGTCTTGCACATCTGAGGATTGGCGCCCCTGGCGACTAGGCCGTCGCGCCAGTCGGGACGATCACATGCGTCGGCGAGCGCGCGATCTAGTTCTTTGTTCCCAGCACCAGCAGCAAGGAGTCTGTCGATGATCGGGAAAATATCTTCGACCGGGGGCGATGTCCAGATAACGATGGCGAGCGCGGACCGACTATCTCGATCTACCGCATGGATGTCGTGTGGGCGGGAAAGTTGCGTCGTCAATCATGGACCAAACGCCGGATTCGACCGCACGCATGAGATAGGTCTGATCGTCGGGTTTTTCGTCACTGTTGCCAGTGTCTTGAAAAAGAGCTTGCGGATTGCCGTTGCGAGTGAAGGGCACATAGACCACCTTATGGACTGCTTCGATGAGATCGTTCGAATTGAAGTGGGGGTGGTAAAAATCTTCGGTCTGAATGTCCCGAACTTCGAGGACGTGTCCGGAGGCATCAAGATCGATCCAGAAGTTGGCATTGGAGGGCATGC
The DNA here is from genome assembly GCA_963713675.1 of uncultured Acidobacteriota bacterium. Lineage (GTDB taxonomy): Bacteria > Acidobacteriota > Terriglobia > Terriglobales > Acidobacteriaceae > Telmatobacter. The sequence continues at coordinate 1,213 of CAVQMV010000024.1, read as the reverse complement.
CGCGGTCGGAAGTGATACGCAAGCTTGGCATAGAGCCACGATGGGTAGCGGTTTCGCGCAGGCCAGCCACAAGGATGCCTTCGGGAGGGTGAAACGGTGCGCGCGAACTACGCTGCGAACTCGCGGGCGACGGCATGAGGAAGGCAAGAATGAGGAATGAAGCGGGCTTGCACAATAGCATTTGTACGGTCCTCCGGACCGTGATTAGCTCGGTCATTGATTCCGACACCAGAGATCGCAGGCTGTCGAGAATCATGTAGATTTTCGACACCGAATCCACTATAAGTGTTCCCGAGAAGTACATTGTGAGGTGGTTTCCTGGGCTGATGCAACAAATACTCTGGTGATTTGGCTCACCGCATCGTGGCGTTAGGCGACGCGGGTCTACGATAGGTATAGAACATTCAAAAGAAGTAAGATGACCTGGCCTCTACAATCATGCGATCGTATTCGATTTACAGAAGCTTTGTGTTCTTCGCGACTATCGCGCCAATTTCTGGCCAGCTCTGTGCCCAGCAGCTGAGTTGCACTCAAGTTCACGCGATGGCCCAAATGGTCCGAGCGAGATCCACGGCGCAGTTGAACCCACTGAGAGCTTCTGCGGGCAACAACTACCGCGCCCAACTGGTGTTTGCCTTCCGCGCATTAGAACTCCAGCCAACGAAACTTACAGCCTCTGCGGTCCTGGATTTCCTCCCGAAGGATGACAGCCGTCGTGAGGAATGGTATTGGCTGAGCAGGGTGGATCTGCGATGGTGAACACGATAGAGACATTTGAAATCACTTGCGCAGCTTCAGGGGCGAATGTCTCGTGACTCGCCAAGTCTTGTCATTTCTTTCCCCAACGAGAATGTATCAATACGTCTCGTACCCGATAATCATCGGACTTGATCCGCACGACGACTACGCAGACGAAATGACAGCGGTTTGTCGCAGGCGCCACCGCGAGTTCGCGGCGGCCATTGACCAACTTCCTGAAAAAGACAGAACTTGGTTTCGCCAGGTCGTTTTCGAACCGTCTGGTTGCCGGGCATTGGCGCACGCCGAAGCTGAGTAGACGCAGCAATAGATCTGTCCAAGGTGTGCTTTGTTGGAGTATGAAAGGTTTAGCCCACGGACTGGGACCATTGGCGAAGTTAGAGAAATGTTGGAGAGTTGCCCTATGTTTCCAAGGCAAGCAATTGTGCTGGTTTCGGCAGCAGTGCTGTTATGT
>CAVQMV010000023.1:0-7372 GCA_963713675.1 uncultured Acidobacteriota bacterium | reverse complement strand
GAACAGGAGCGTTTCAGCGGCAAAAAAGCACACCGGCGACTTTCCCATCGACGCCATCCACTTCTGCCTCGACGAGGCCGGCATCTCCATCGACGAAATCGACGAGATTGCGCACGGCTTCGACTACGCTCCCTACCGCGAGCTCTATGCCGGCGACGAAGTCTCCGCCGAGCTCTACGAGCAAGGTCTTCTCGCGCGAAGCGCTGCTCGCCCAGGTGCGCCGCGATCTGCCGGGCTTTCCCGCTGGAGCAAGGTTCACCAGGTCGGCCATCACCTGGCCCACGCCGCCAGCGCCGCTTATACCTCCGGCTGGGACGAGTGCCTGGTCGTCGTCAACGACGCCATGGGCGAGATGGAGAGCCTGAGCGTCTACGACTTTCACGACGGCGAAGTTCGAAAAGATCCGCACCGTCGGCGCCAACGACTCCATCGGCATTCTCTACTCGCTGGTCACGCTGCATCTCGGCTTCGACTTCAACTCCGACGAATACAAGATCATGGGGCTGGCGCCCTATGGCGATCCGGCGCGCTTCCGCTCGTTCTTTGAGCAGGCCGTGGAACTGCGCGACGACGGCTCCATCCGCATTCCCATGCTCAAGCTGAACCAGACCCGCGAGGAGCGCGAGAACTACATTGCCACGCGCGCGTATCTCGACGAGCACCTGATCCCGCGCCGCGCGCCCGACCAGTCAGTGAATTCGAATCATGAAGATGTCGCCGCGGCGCTGCAGGAGTGCCTGGAGCGCGTGGTGCTGCACGTCTGCGGACACTTTGGCGAAGAGACCGGCCTGCGGCGCATCGCGCTGGCCGGAGGCGTTGCGCTCAACTGCACCGCCAACGGCAAGCTCACGCGCTCGCGATCTTTTCGACGAAGTTTACGTTCAGCCCGTGGCCGGCGACGATGGCGTGGCGCTGGGCGCGGCGCTCTATCGCACCGCGCTCGCGCAGAAGTTTCCCAATCGAGCGCTTGCCCGCTCCGCTCTTTGGGCCGCAGCTACTCAGCGACGCGCAAATTGAAGCCGCGCTGCAACGCTTCGACGGCAAAATCCAGTGGAAGCGCTTCGGACTCGCTGGAAGAAACCTGCGCCGCCGCAGCCAAGCTCATTGCCGATGGGCGCGTGATCGCATGGTCGCGCGGACGCATGGAGTATGGCCCGCGCGCGCTCGGCAATCGCAGCATCCTGGCCGATCCCGGGCATCCGGAGATGCGCGACCGCATCAACGCCATGGTCAAGAAGCGCGAAGCCTTCCGGCCTTTTGCGCCGGCGTGCTCGGTGGAAGAAGCGCACCGCTGGTTTGAGGTTGCGCCGGGCGAGGAGTTTCCTTACATGATCAGCGTCGTCGATGTCCGTCCCGAGGTTGCGCGCCCAGCTGCCCGCGATCACGCACGTGAACGGCTCGGCGCGCCTGCAAACCGTCAGCGCCACGGACAATCCCGATTTTCATGCGCTGCTCCTGGCCGTGGGCAAAACCACGGGCCGCCAGATGGTGCTGAATACCAGCTTCAATGTGAAAGGGCAGCCCATCGTCAATACGCCCGATGAAGCCATCGAGACCTTCCTCGGCACCGGCATCGAGTATCTGTTCCTGGAGAACTTTCATGTTACCCGCGCAGTTGCTTGAGTGGAATCGGACCGAAGCCGATTACCCGCGCTTCAGCACCATTGCGGATCTTTTTGCCGCAGCAGGCCGCGCGTACGCCGGATGCCATCGCGCTGATTGCGCAAGGCCGCGCCGCTTACTTATCGCGAGCTCGACGAAGCGCTCCAATCGCCTGGCGCGCCATCTGCAGACCCTCGGCGTGAAGCCCGATACGCTGGTCGGCGTCGCCATGGGACGCTCGGAAACTCTGGTCGTCAGCCTGCTCGGAATCCTCAAGGCCGGCGGCGCATATGTTCCTCTCGATCCCACGTATCCCAAGGATCGCCTTTCGCTGGTCATTGAAGACTCGCAGATGCAGGTACTGCTCACCACGGCCGAGTCGCGCGCGCATCTTCCGCTCGAGCTGCGGCCGGTCTCACGATTCTCGACGCCGAAGACGCCGGCCATCGCGGCGCGAGAGCGCGGAGCCCGTCGCCTCCTCGTCGACGCCAGCGCACATCGCCTACGTGATCTACACCTCCGGCTCCACCGGCAAGCCGAAGGGCGTGATGGTCGAGAACCGCAACGTGGTCAACTTCTTTACCGGCATGGATCGCGCCATCGGCTGCGAGCCCGGCGTGTGGCTGGCCGTCACCAGCGTGTCGTTCGATATCTCTGTGCTGGAGCTGCTCTGGACGCTCACGCGCGGCTTCACCGTCGTCGTTCACGGCGACGAAGGCTCGGCAACCATCGCCGATGAAATCGCGCGCTACGGCGTCACGCATCTGCAGATGACCCCATCGCTGGCACGCATGCTGACGCTCGATCCGCGGGCCTACGCCGCGCTGGGCTCGCTCAAACAAATGCTGCTCGGCGGCGAGGCCGTTCCCGCGGCGCTCATCCATCATCTGCGCCAGGTCTTCAAGGGCGAGATCCACAACATGTACGGGCCAACCGAGACCACCATCTGGTCCACGACCTGCCGCGTCGAGAGATGTGGCCACGAGCGTTTCCATTGGAAAGCCCATCGCCAATACGCAAATCTATATGCTCGATGCCGATCTCAACTCCGTTCCGGCTGGCGAAATCGGTGAGCTCTTCATCGGCGGCGACGGCGTGGCCCGCGGCTACTGGAACCGGCCCGAACTCACCGCCGAGCGCTTTGTTGCGATTCCCGCGCTCGGGCCGGATCGCATTTATCGCACCGGCGATCTGGCGCGCTTCTTACCAGACGGCAACATCGACTTTCTTGGCCGCGCCGACTATCAGATCAAGCTGCGCGGACATCGCATCGAGCCCGGCGAGATCGAAGCGCTGCTTGAGAAATCGCCCGGCGTCCGCCAGGCCGTTGTTGTCCTGCGCGAAGACCGCGAAGGCGACAAGCGGCTTGTCGCGTATCTGGTGGCCGATGCAACGGACTCCGCTGCCGCTTTGCGCACAGCGGGCGATTTGCGCTCGGCGGCCGGCGCCAAGCTGCCCGACTACATGGTTCCTTCCGCATTCGTGTTTCTCGACGAGCTGCCGCTCACCGGCAACGGCAAGATCGATCGCAAGGCGCTGCTCAAGCTACCTGCCGCCGAATCTCACGATCGGCGCAGCGCAAATCTGCCGAACCCATGAGCGAGACGGAGCGCATTGTGGCGCGCGCATGGCAACAGGCGCTGGGCATCCCGTCGGTTGGATTAACAGAGAACTTCTTCGACCTCGGCGCGCACTCGCTCACGGTGGCTGATGCACATGCCAAGCTGCAGGAAGCGCTGGGCCGCGAGATTGCGTTGCTCGATCTCTTTCAATTCACCACGGTCGACACATTGGCCGCACATCTCGACGCGCAATCCGCCAACCAAGCCGTTGGCGCGCGGGCGGCCAGCCAACTTTCCGAGCGTGCCGCGCGCCGCAGAATGGCGCATCAGCCGGAGACCACAACGCCATGAAGCCCTCAGCAATTGCGATCGTCGGCATGGCGGGGCGTTTTCCCGGGGCGCGCAACACCGCCGAGTTCTGGCGGAATCTGCGCGACGGCGTCGAATCCATTCGCGATCTGACGGATGCCGAATTGCTCGCCGCCGGCGCCGCGGCAGAGGATCTCGCCAACCCCGACTACGTGCGCCGCGCCGCGATTCTCGAAGACGTGCCGCTCTTCGACGCGGCGTTCTTCGGATTCAGCCCGCGCGACGCCTCCATCATGGATCCGCAGCACCGGCATTTCCTGGAATGCGCGTGGGAGGCGCTGGAAGACGCGGCGCATCCGCCGCAACAATTCTCCGGCTCCATCGGTGTCTTTGCCGGATCGGGGATGAACACCTACCTGATCCACAACCTGCTCGCCAATCGCAACGCCTTCTTGCATCCGCAGGACTCTTTCAGCTCAAGCAAACCGGCAACGACAAGGACGTGCTGGCTACGCGGGTCAGTTATCAGCTCGATCTGCGCGGCCCCAGCATCAACGTGCAGACCGCGTGCTCCACTTCGCTGGTCGCGGTGCACATGGCCTGCCAGAGCCTGCTCAATTTTGAGTGCGACATGGCACTCGCGGGCGGCGTCACCATCGAGATTCCCCACGGGCTCGGCTACGTCTATCGCGAGGGCGAGATTCTTTCGCGCGATGGTCACTGCCGAAGCTTCGATGCCAGCTCGAGCGGAACGGTTTTCGCAAGCGGCCTCGGCATCGTTGTCCTGCGCCGGCTTGAAGATGCGCTCGCCGATCACGATCACATTCGCGCTGTCATTCTCGGTTCCGCAATCAACAACGACGGCGCGCGCAAGGTGGGCTATCTCGCGCCCAGCGTGGAGGGCCAGGCCGAGGTAATCCGCGAAGCGCTGGATTACGCCGGCGTGCCTGCCTCCAGCATCTCTTATGTGGAAACACACGGCACCGGAACGCGCGTCGGCGATCCCATTGAAGTGCGCGCTCTGACGCAAGCCTTCTGGGAGTTCCGGGCAGCGCGGCACGACGGCCATCGGCTCGCTCAAATCCAATGTGGGCCACCTGGACGCCGCGGCCGGTGTCACTGGCCTCATCAAGACCACGCTGGCTCTCGAGCATGCGCAGATTCCCGCCAGCCTGCACTTCGAGAAGATCAATCCGCACATCGAGCTTGAGGGCAGTCCGTTTTACGTAAACAACAAACTCGCCGATTGGCCTTCCGCCAGCACACCACGCCGCGCCGGAGTTACTTCGCTCGGCATCGGCGGCACCAATGCGCACGTGGTCCTCGAAGAAGCGCCTAAGCGTCCCGCTCACCCGTCAGCAAAAGCCGTACGAAATTCTCACCGTTTCCGCGAAAACCGAATCCGCCGCCGATCAGGCCTTTGGGAATCTGGCCGCGCATCTCGCGGAGCATCCGGAACTCAACCTTGCCGACGTGGCGTTCACATGCCAAGTCGGACGCACCGCATTTCCGTATCGCCGCGCCGTCGTCGTCGAAGACAACCGCGAATCCATTGCCGCACTTGCGAGTCTCGACCGCAAGAAGCTCACTGCCGGAACCGCGGGACGCACTGCGCCCGTGTTTCTCTTCTCCGGCCAGGGCTCGCAATACGTGAACATGGGCCGTGAGCTCTACGAACAGGAGCCGGTCTTCCGCGAGGCGCTCAATCTTTGCGCGAAGCACCTGCGCGAGCCGCTGGAGACCGACCTCATCGCAGCGCTTTATCCGCCGGACGCCGAAAAAGACGACTGCGCGGAGCGCTTGAATCAGACCTGGCTTACGCAACCCGCGCTCTTCGCAATCGAATACGCTCTCGCCCAATGGTGGAAGTCGCTTGGCATCGAACCCGCTGCCATGGCCGGTCACAGCATCGGCGAATACGTGGCCGCGTGCCTGTGCCGGCGTCTTCTCGCTCGAAGATGCGCTCGCAATTGTCGCTGCCCGGGGACGGCTCATCTACGATCTACCCGCCGGCGCGATGCTGGCCGTGCCGCTTTCGGCCGCTGAGATCGAGCTGCCCAAAAATCTTTCTCTCGCCGCCGTCAACAATCCCGCGATGTGCGTCGTCTCCGGCCCGACGGATGCAAATGCCGCCTACGAAGAATCGCTCGCGAAGCAATCCATTGCCTGCCGTCGCCTGTTCACTTCGCACGCATTCCACTCGGCGATGATGGAGCCGATTCTCGACGCATTCGAACAGCGGTTGCGCGGCATCAAGCTGCACGCGCCGCGCATTCCCTACCTCTCGAATGTCACCGGCACATGGATCAAGGCAGAAGAGGCCACGGACCCGGCATACTGGGCGCGCCACATCCGTTCGACGGTTCGCTTCAGCGACAATCTAGCCGAGCTTTTCAACGCGCCCGAGCGCGTGCTTATTGAAGCAGGGCCGGGCAATGTACTCACCCTGCTCGCACGTCAGCAGGGCGGCCCTTCCGCCAAGGCGCTTCCCTCGCTTCCGCATCCGCGCGAGAATTCCTCCGCGTTGCGCTGCGCGCTGGAGACGCTGGGCAGGATTTGGACCCTCGGCGTCAATGTAGATTGGTCGGAGCTCCATGCACCCGGCTCCGTACAGCGCGTTTCACTGCCCACGTATCCGTTCGAGCGGCAGAAGTTCTGGATTGAGCCGGACAAGATCACGCAGGATGCGCAACCCTTGCAGGCGCAGGAATCGCTATCCGAAATCGCCGGCGGCGCCGAAAGTGCCGACAATGCCGACGAACCCGTTTCGCTCTATCGCCGCACGTGGAAGCCCACGCCTCTACCCACAATCTCTGCAACCGAGCCGGGCCCGTGGCTGCTTTTCCGTGATGCGTTCGGCGTGGCCGATGAGATTGCCCGCTATCTCAAGGCAGCAAAACAGGAATTCGTCGTGGTTGAACCCGGCAGCAGCTTCAAGCAACTCCGGCAGAACCGCTTTGCGTTGCGTCCCGCGGTGCGCGCGGATTACGATGCGCTCGTAGCCGCTCTGCTCCAGTCCGGCGGAGCACCGCGCAAGTTGATTCACCTCTGGTCTCTTGCGGTGGAGGCGAGCGAGACGCCGCTCCAGGAAACTCTCGACCGCAGTTTTTTCAGTCCTCTTTATCTGGCGCAGGCGCTCGCTGCACAGGATCTCCAAGGCATGCAGTTAGCGCTCGTCTCGAACGACATGCAGCAGGTGGACGCGGAGCCCGTGCGCAATCCCGCACGCGCCATGCTTCTGGGTCCCGCACGCGTCATTCACAAAGAGCTTCCAGGGTTCTACTCGAAAGCCATCGACCTCGAATTCGACCCGGGCAAAACCGCGGAAAGCGCTGTGCAACTCATCGGCGAGATGAAGGGCGCCTACGAGAACTCCACCGTTGCCTGGCGCGGCGTCGAGCGATTTGTGGAGACGCTCGAACCGTTGCAGCTTTCCGGCGCGCGCGAGCACCCGCGTCTGGAGCGTGACGGCGTTTACCTGATCACCGGCGGACTCGGCGGACTGGGCCTCGCTGTGGCCGAGCATCTGGCGCACGAATTTCAGGCGCGCCTTGTGCTTGTGGGCCGTTCCACGCTCCCACCCGAAGGGCAATGGGAATCTGCGCTGCAGGAAAGCGCGCGTTCCGAGCCCGAAAAGGAACGCCTGCGCAAGCTCGTGGCGATTCGCGCCCTGGCGGGAGGATTGCTCGTCGTGCAGGCAGACGTGACGAACCGCGACGAGATGAAAGCCGCAGTGACACAGGCGCGGCGGCAATTCGGCAAGATCAGCGGCGTCTTCCACGCTGCCGGCGTGCTCGACGATGGGCCGCTGATGCTCAAGACCGCGGACAGCGCCACACGCGTTCTCGATCCCAAGGTGCGCGGAACGCTGGTGCTTGAAGAAGCTCTGCGCGACGAGC
>CAVQMV010000022.1:0-267823 GCA_963713675.1 uncultured Acidobacteriota bacterium | reverse complement strand
ATCCGGGAGATTGACGAACTTGGCTCTTCCACAAAGTAGGTAATTGCTCGCAAAAGACTTACCACGCAAGTACCCGTGATTTTTCGCGCATTAGGATCAGATTGTGATTACTACAGGCACCAGGGCAGAGTTACCAACCTCGCCCGCAATCCTTCCGCAGACCCATCGTCTGCTTCAGATCTAAACTGCCTGTCCCTGTTCCCTGAAACCTGACCCCTGCCTTTAATGTCCCGGCAGCTTGCAGCATTCCCCCGCCCCCAGCGGCTCATTCGCGCCCGCATCGAGCACCACTTTCCAGGTCCCATCCGCCTGCTTGCGCCACATGGTGATGTAGCGCCCGCTGGTCAGCACGGGATTCCCATTGGCGTCCTTGCTGCGCCCCTCGAAGTGGCCCCATGTATAGCCCATATCGCCTGAAGGTCCCATCATCGCATCGGTGGGCGTCCAGGTCAGTTCGTAGTCCTTCGGCGCCCAATTGGCCGACTTCGCAATGGCCACTTTGCCAATCAGCGGCGCCACTCCATTGCCCAGCGCCACACCGTCGTCGGCAAACCAGTCGGCAAATCCTGCGCCTCCGCGCTCCAGCACGTCCTTGGCAAAGCGCGCTTCCAGGTCGTACAGCAAGATCTTGCTCGGCTTCGCGGTCGCATCGGTTAGAGGATTCGGCGCCTCCTGGGTCGTTCCCGGCTCCGGTAACTGCGCCCACGCCGCGCCCGCACCTGCCCACCACCCTGCGGCCAAAACCAAAACCAGAAAAAAATGCCGAATTCTGCACACGGTCTTGCCCTCCAACGAGCCAAAAATCTCTCAGGCCCATCCTACAACGCTCCGCTATGACTGATGCTATGGCGGATGATCCTAAGGGGTCGCGCCCGGAGGAGGCGCGGCCGCCGGCGGGGGCGCGGCAGGCGGAGCATCCGCAGGCGCATCGCCATTTCCGCTTGCGTCTGTCACGATCCGTGCTTTCGAGCGGAACAAGTGATAGTGAGTAAAGGCAACGTCGTTCAGCTGCGTCTCCACTTTCACCGCCGCCGCATCCTGCGCGGCCGGGGCATTGGCCAGGGGAATCTTCAAGAAAGCCACGCTTCGCACTGGGCAAATATAGTTCTGTTCGCCGATCATCACCGGCGCATACTCCACGAGGATTGCCGTCTGCATCGCCTGGTTGGGTGGTGGCAATTCTGCCATCAGGCTGATGCGCAGAATCGCGCCTGTCGACGGATCGATCGCGATCTCTCCGTGGTATCCCGGATAGACCTCTTTGATCTTGCCTCCGGGCGATAACTCCACCAGATAATTCGATTGCTCCTCCTGCACCGCGTATCGAAATACGGCCACCGGCTCGCCCGTGCCTTGTTCCCATCGTTGCCAAGTGACTTCGCCGCGCAGAGCGTCGCTCATCACGACTTCAAGAATCGGGCCAAATTCACCGACGGTCGTCAGATCTTTCGGGGGCTTGTTCTGGTTCTTGCCCGGCTGGGCATCCCCGTCCTGCACCTCGCGGCCATCCCGGTAGGTGACCGTGAGGCTGGAAGAACCAATGCTGTGCAGAGATTTGTATTCGGTGCTGCTCACCAGGGGCTCCGGCGCGGGCATGGCGCCGCGCCCCATCCTTCCGACCATAATCGGTGCACTGGCAATTGACGTCTGCACGGCTGGCGTGTCTTCAAAGTGCGCGGTTTCCCGCGTGGCAATAAGGTTTGGCAATCGCGTGATCGTGTTTTTCACGTAATCCGCAGCCAGTTCCAGCATCCGCTCCTGGGTTGCGCTGTCCGGCCCGGGAATTGGATCTACGTCCCCGGCGGGAGGGTTCAAGAATGCCGCGAGATCGACCAGTTTCGTCAGCGCCTCATGGCTCCGGCTTCCCGGGAACTCCGCCTCCCAGTGTGCCAAACGGGCCAGGCTCACCCGCTCCGTCAGCTCCAGGTCCGAGAGCTCCTGGGCCACCTTGCCATCGGACTTGCCGCGGAGCGTGTCGAGCAACTGATCCAGCTGTCCGGCCGTCACGCTCTTGGCCGCCATCGCCGGCCAGGCCGAGCCCACCAGAAACAGTAAAACCGCCCATTTCCGCATCGCGCAACCGCCCGTTCTCACCGCGGCACAAGTATAGCCCAGCCTTAATGCTTCCGGTCACTTCAAATCTTCTTCCAGTACGGCCCAAGATGGAAATTAAATAATTTATTTTCAATCAGTTACTGCGTTAATGTTTTTCTTCGCAGCCTCTCTTTCTCCGCCCGGTACCCGCCCGAAATTCTGTCACACTCCGTCCCATCCGAGGCGTCTAACACAGCAAAGGGCTGATCCTGCGCACAGGTATACTAGGGGTAGGCGAAACCTCCAACCAAGACCCCCGCGCAGGGGGCTTTTTGCCGCATGGGAACTCCCCTGGACACCCGGCTTTCCCGGGAAAAGGAAATCAATGGGAACACTGCTGGAGTCCATCAACTCCCCCGCCGATGTAAAGCGCCTCAATCCCGCGCAGCTGGCCGAGCTTGCCGAGGAGATTCGCGACTTCCTCATCCAGACCCTATCGAAGACGGGCGGCCATCTCGGCCCCAATCTCGGCGTGGTCGAACTCACTCTGGCTTTGCATGCAGTCTTCAACACGCCCGACGACAAAATCCTTTTCGACGTAAGCCACCAGGCCTACATCCACAAGATTCTCACCGGCCGCCGCGATCGTTTTGAGACCATCCGCCAGCCCGGCGGCCTCAATGGCTTCATGCTCCGCACCGAAAGCGAGCACGACAGCTACGGAGCCGGCCACGCCGGCACCGCGCTTTCTGCCGCGCTGGGCATGGCCGTGGCCCGCGATCTGGCCGGAGGACACGAAAACGTCATCGCCGTCGCCGGCGACGCTGCCTTCACCAATGGCGTCACCTTCGAGGCCATGAACAACATCGCCTCGCAAACCAGGCGCATGATCGTGGTCCTCAATGACAACGAGTGGTCCATCGATCGCAATGTGGGCGCAGTGGCCCGTTACCTGCATCGCATCGTCACCAACGAACACTACCAGCACCTGCACGACAAGGCCACGCATCTCATTGAGCGTTTCGGCGGCAAGACCGCGCTGAAAGTTGTACGCCGCGCCGAAGAAGCCGCCAAAGGTATGCTTTGGCCCTCCATCATGTTTGAAGAATTCGGTCTGGAATACTTCGGCCCCATCGACGGCCACAACATCCCGCTGCTTGTCGAGACCTTCAAATTCCTCAAGACCCTGGATCACCCCGTCCTGCTGCACATCCTCACGCAAAAGGGACGCGGCTTTCAGCCCGCGCTCGACCTGCAAAAGAAATTCCACGGTCTCGGCCCCTACGATCCTGAAACCGGCCAGACCCCCGATGGCTCCGCCACGTATGCCGAGGTCTTCGCCAAAACTCTCGCCGATCTGGCCGAAAAGGACGATCGCATCGTCGCCATCACCGCGGCCATGCCCAACGGCACAGGCCTCGATCTCTTCCGCCCTCGCCATCCCAAGCGCTACTTCGACGTGGGCATCGCCGAGGAGCACGCAGTCGTCTTCGCCGCCGGCATGGCCACGCGCGGCTTCCGTCCCGTTTGCGCCATCTATTCCACATTTTTGCAGCGCGCCTTCGATCCCATCGTCCACGACGTCTGCCTGCAAAAGCTTCCCGTTCTCTTCTGCATGGATCGCGCCGGACTCTCCGGCGACGACGGCCCCACGCATCACGGCCTTTTCGACATCGCCTACCTGCGCGGCATTCCCGACATCGTTCTCATGTCGCCCAAGGACGAAGACGAGCTCGCCGACATGCTCAAGACCTCCCTCGAAATTCCCGGCCCCAGCGCCATTCGCTATCCGCGCGGCGCGGTGGCCGGCGTGGCCCGCAAGCCCGAGCCGCAAATCCTTCCCGTCGGCAAAGCTGAAGTCCTCGCCGACGGATCTGACGTAGCCATCCTCGGCCTCGGCCCCACGTTCTCGCTCGCGCAGAGCCTGGCCGCAACTCTCGCGCGCGACGGCTACTCCGCCGCCCTGATCAATCCCCGCTTCATTAAGCCCATCGACCGCGAGATGCTTGAGCGGTACGCAAAACGCGTGGCCGCCTTCGTCACCTTTGAGGATCACGTGAAGATGGGCGGCTTCGGCACCGCCGTAGTTGAAGCCCTCGATGAGATGGGCCTCGCCGTTCCCGTAGTCCGCATCGGCTGGCCCGATCAGTTCATCGAACACGGAAAAGTCGACGCGCTCCGCGCCAAGTACGGCCTCAGTGTAGAAGCAGCCTACGCCCAGGTGCTCCCGCTGCTGGCAACCCGTCGCCGCGCCACGTTGGTCGCCAGCTGATCGCTTCACCGTTCACTTCTTCACTTCTTCACTTTTTCACTTCGTCATCCTCCACGCCGCGCGGCCCGTGGCTGCGGTATCCTTCTCCCTGTGTTCCGCTTCATCCATCCTTCGCGCTGGCCGCGCCGTTGGCCGCTCTGGGTCGCGCTGGGCTTCATCCTCCGCCTCTATTTCATCTGGTCCCCGCGCATCATTGACGACGATACCTGGGACTACCTCGAACTCGGCCGCAATCTGCTGCACCACTGGGTCTACGGGCTCGGTTCTGGCGACGATCTTGCGCCCAGCCTCTTCCGCCTGCCCGCCTATCCCATCATTCTAGGCATCTGCAATCAGCTTTTCGGCAATCTTCCCCATAGCGGCTGGCTCGTCGCTCTCTATCTTTTCCAATCCGTAATCGACATCTTCGGATGCCTTCTCCTGGCGGCCTTCGCATACCGCTGCATCTCTCCGCGCGCCGGCGAAATCGCCCTCGCTCTCGCCGTGCTTTGCCCCTTCACCGCTGCTGAAGCCGGCACCGCCATGACCGAGTGCCTCTCCATCTTCGCCGTGTCTCTGGGAATCTACGCCGCGGGACGCATCCTCTCGGCGGAAACCGCCGGCCTCCATTCCGTTGACACACGCGCCATGATCCTCGCTGGCTGCGCTTCAGCCCTCGCCATGTTGTTGCGGCCTGACGGCGCGCTGCTCGCAATCGCGCTCGCCGCAGGATTATTTTTCTACATCCTCCGCGGCCGCTCCGCGCAAGGTACGAAACTCGCATTCCGCCGCAGCCTCGCCATCACATCCATCTACTGCCTGGTCGCCCTGGCTCCGATAGCCGTTTGGACCTTGCGCAACTGGGTTACCTTTCATGTCTTCCAGCCGCTCGCTCCGCGCTATCTCGGCGACCCCGGCGATCGCGCCAACGTCGGCGTCTATCGCTGGATTCGGACCTGGTCCGTTGAGTACACATCGACGGCGATCGTATTCTGGCAGGTCGGCATTGGGCCCATCGATCCAACCGATTTGCCCGCGCGTGCCTTCGATTCGCCGGCCGAGCGCGCGCAAACTCTCGCTCTCCTCGACGAATACAACCACATCATCTCTATCTCCGCCGATCTCGACCATCGTTTCGGCGCGCTCGCCGCGCAGCGCATCCACGCGCATCCATTCTGCTACTACGTCACGCTCCCGCTCGCGCGCATCGCCGACATGATGTTTCGTCCCCGCACTGAAGAGTTCGAACTCGAGGCCTTCTGGTGGCCCCCCGCCGACCACCTCGCACAAACCGTCGGTGCGATTCTGCTTGGCCTCATCAATCTCTTTTATGTCGGAGCTGCGGCGTGGGCATTTCTTCGCCGTCGTGTCCCCTGGCCGTGGATGCTAGGCGGTTACATCGTTCTGCGCTGTCTGCTGCTTGGCACCATGGAGAACTCCGAGCCGCGTTACTCGCTGGAGTGTTTTCCCATCTTTATCGTCGCTGCCGCCGCAGCCTTCAGCGGTTCCAAAATTGTCCTGGCACAGGCAAACCACCACCAAATGAGCCCTGCAACCGGTCTCTCTGTGCGACAATCCACTTCAGACTGACTTTGCCATGCGTATTGCTCCACTTTTGCCCGCTGTTATCTGCGGATTGGCTTTAGCCGCCGTTTCGGCCCATCCGCAGGGTGAGCCTGCGGCGCCCTTGGTTCTTGTCGGTGGCACAGTCGTTGATTTGGCAAATTGGGGCCATTCGGCCCGCGACATCCCCGATGCCATTGTCGTCATCCGCGAAGGCAAAATCACTGAAGTCGGCCTGCCCGGTGCAGTACCCATCCCCAAAGGCGCGCGCATCATCGATTGCACCGGAAAATTCCTCATTCCCGGTCTCATCGACGGCTATGCGGGCCTGAACTCGCAGGCCCAGGCCAACGCCAACCTTTATATGGGCGTCACCACCGTGGTCGCCCGCACCGGCTATCAACGCGGCTTCATCGATTCCAACGCCCAGCCCAGCCCGCACATTTACCCCATTGACACCATCGGCGTCACCGACAACTGGAGCCTTTTGGCCCGTCAGCCGGAGTGGGTCTCCAAACTGCGTGAGGGTCCGCATCCCGCTGAGTTGAGCCCGCAGGATACGGCGCGTCAAATGGTTGACACCGCGCACCTCGGCACGCGCGTACTGCTGCTCTCGCCCTATCTCACCGCCGCCAATTCCCAGTGGATCATCGCCCGCGCCCACGAGATGGGGCTCGTCACCTACGGCATCTTTGTCGCCACGCCGTATCGCGTCGGCGTCGAGGCCGGCGTCGATGCTTTGCCGCAGATGGACCGTTACGACCTCGGTGTGATTCCCGACGAATTGCAGCGACCCCTCATTGATGATCCCGACGGCTCCTCCGCTGAAACCGCCTACGATTATTCCGAGCACGTCTCGCCCACCGATCTCCGTCTGCGCACCTACGCGCACCTGCTCGCCTCACACCACGCCGCGCTCATGCCCAGCTTCAGCCTCTATTACGTGAATTTGCCGGGGCATCGCAATCTTTGGAAGGAACCGGCCGCGGCTCTTCTCGATCCAGGCCGAATGTTTCATCCCTCCGACCCCGCCACCGGCGAAATGATTTATCCGCTTCCCACTTGGGCGCACCATCTGCCCGTCACCGCTCAGCGCTGGATGGAAGAAGACCTGCAAAAGAAGGCCGGCCTCACCGCTCTCCATCTATGGCGCATCAACGAAACCATCTTTGCGGATTTCCCGCACTACCTGGCCGCCTCCGGCGCCGACTCCATGGGCGCCATGCCCGGCATCTCGCTGCACACGGAGCTCGAGCTTCTGGTTCGCCTCGGCCTCTCGCCGCGCGAAGCCCTTGCCGCCGCCAGCAACAACTATTCGCTGCAATTCGGCTGGAACGAGCTCGGCCTCATCGCCGCTGGCCGCCGCGCCGACATCCTCGTCGTCGACGCCGATCCCACCGCCAACATTTGGAACGCGCGCCGCATTTCCGCCATCATCCTCGACGGCGAACCCCTCGACCGCAATGCCTTGCTGCATTTGAAAAAATAGAACCTGGAGTGCCCCTTCCTTTCCAGCTGCGCACGAAACTCAATCCGCTCCTTCAACCCGGCACGAAAAGGGGTGCCCCACATCTCGATTCTGAAATGTGGGAAAGCAAGATCGCGCCCCTCTCACAACTTCGCGGTTACCGCTCTAATTCGTCGCACTTTCACCGGCAGGCAGAATTTTCGCCGTCGATTGAAACAGCCTGTAATGGGAGTACAGGTGAATCTCTTCCCCGGCAAGGTAAGCCGTCTGCCATTGGGTCTCGACCTCTGTCGGCAGCCAAAACGTCAAATTGAGTGCGCGTATCTTCACTGCGCCGTATTCGAGGTTCGAGCGTAGTTGATTCAGTTGAATGCCGGGCAGAGGATTCAATAGATCCGTCTGCATGCGAACAATTTGGAATGTCGATTGGTCGATCCACGCTACGCCTTGAATTGGGGTCGAGCAACGGCCATCGCTGGATTCAACGGCAACGTTCAGGCCTTCCTGATCTGGAGCCGGAGCGAATGCCAGCACATAGGTTTCGCGATTGTCGATCTTCTGCTCTCCGAGGTAGCGAAAGTGGGATTCCTCAAGATTGCCAGGCAAAAAGAAGAGCCACGTTGTCGTGAAGCCAACGCTAAAAGGTCTCTGCGCATTGTAAGCGGAGTCGTCAATTGGCTTGTCGTGCGCATCCGTCCGGAACTCATCGAGTGCGTCGCCCCCAGCCGGCGTTTGATTGTGTACGATGCGAAAGGTGTAAACACTGGTTCTGAAATGAGTACCCGGCATTCCCTGCTGGGTGAATCCTGGCTCCGATTCTCGCGTGCTTAATCCGAAGGAGGGTTGACCCGGCTTGGCATTTTTCAATGTCGTATCGGTTGGCCCCTTCACTTCCTCCTTCGCAATCAGGTTCGGCATTCTGTGAAACAGGTCGGCGACGATCGCACTGGTTCGGTTAAGGATGGATGCGGTCTTATCCTGCGCCGTCACAGGAGACGTGCCGCCACTTGCGTTCTCTGCTGCTTCAATTCGGATTCCGCTCAGTCCCGGCACCATCCTTTTCAATTGCTCGATGGGCTCATCGACGTAAGAAGGCGCCTGCACGCCTGGACGGCTCGCGCCTCGAAAAGTTTCGCAGGATGGAATCGATTCAGATTGCGGCAAATCGGCTGTCGCCGGGGTAGGTAGAACCGTCACCTTTCCAGACGTGCTGGCGATTTCAGGATCCGCGTGCCCTCCAGCTCCGCCAACCCCGCTAACTCCGCTGCCCTTACCCCGCTCCGCGTCCGCAGTCGCATCCCGCGCCCACGTGGAGTACACAAACTCCTCGCGTTCCTTCTCCCACTCCGCCCTGGGCAGCACGCTCAATTGCTCCGGCGTCAGATTCGGCACGTTCACATCGATCGCCACCAGCCCCGCGTCGCGATCCTCTCGCTGCGCGCTCTTGTTGAACTCGACGCCGTTCTTCGCCGCCCAGTCCCCAATCCTGATCGTTGGCAGCGCCGCGATCTGGCTGCTCTTCCAGTTGGCAAAATGCAAATTATCCGCCAACCACTGCGCCGCAATCTTCGTCACCCACCCCGGCCTGTGGCTCGCCCCAGGATCGAAGTAGTACGTGAAGACATTCGTGTCCGACCCGTTCACTGCAATCGTCCGCGCGCGCATGTCATCGAAAAAATTCAGCGGGTGCGTCGGAATCGCCACCACCTGATCGTTCGTGCCATTGAAAATGAATGTCGGCCCACGCTTGGCCTGCAGCGCGAAGATCATCGCCGCCCGGTCGCCAAGAAACTCCAGTGCGTGATACGGCCCCGCCTGGCACATCACGTTATGGCTTGAGTCCCAATATCCGCCCGGCCCATCCAGATCGCCGCCGCCCGTCAACAGCACGGCATGAATGCGATCGTCGACCGCGCCCGCGATCGAAACTACGAACGAGCCCATCGAAAATCCCATCACCCCAATGCGTTTCGCATCCACTTCCGGCCGGCTCCTCAGATACGAAACCGCCTGCATCACGTCCGTCAGCATCTGGCCGCCCATACGCTGCGGCACGCCCGGCACGTCGATCAGCTTATCGTGTTCGCTGGTGCCGTCCTTGTGATCGTCGTTGCGCTCGCCCTCGCCAATCATGTCGTACGTCAACACCACAGCGCCTGCACGCGCATACTCCACGCCCGTGTACCACGAGTACCAGCTCGTCTTGTCGGCGCCGTGACCGTTCACGACCACGATGCCCGGAATTTTGCCGTGTATCTTCTCCGGCCGGTACACAATGGCCGGAACCCGCAGTCCGTACTCTGTCGCATACGTCACGCGCTCCGCCACCACTCCCGGCTCAACCTTGAAGCTTCCCAAGTTTTTCGCGTCCAGCGCCGGCAACGGATCGGGAACAAACAACGCCGCGCGAATCTTCTCCCGCAACTGCTTCGCCGTGGCATCCGTCATCTGTGCCGCCAGCGGCGCAGCTCCCATCGCCAGCAGCGCCAGGCCCATTCCGACTGCCCAGCGTGCCATTCCGCGCCTCGCGCACCGCTTGGCTTTACCATTCGCATGCAGATTCATATTGCTCTCACCTACCCCGCCATAGTACAAGCATCCCTCGTAAGCATCCACTGCATATTGCTCAACACATGCTTTCAGGAAATGGAGTTTTTTCATGGCGCAACCCGTCGATTTCGTTGGCCCGCGAGCCGCATCGCGCAGCATCGTTGGCATCTTCTTAATAGCGGCGCTAGCCGTTAGCGGCACTTTACGCCCATGCCGCGCGCATCTGCGACGTAACGGCCTATGGCGCCAAGGGCGACGGCGTCACCAAAGATACGCATGCCATTCAGGGCGCCATCGACGCCTGCGCGGCCAAAGGCGGCGGCACGGTGCGCCTCGCCTCGGGAACCTTCCTCACCGGACCGATCGTGCTCAAGAGCCACATCACCCTCGAAGTCGATGCGGGCGCGACCCTGCTCGGCAGCCAGGACAAAGCCGACTATCCTCAGGTGCAGGAGTTGCGCGAGCCTGCCTTGCAGCCGCTCGTCAGTGCAACCAATGCCGAGCACATCGTCATCCGCGGCGGCGGTACGATCGACGGCAACGGAAAACCCTGGTGGGACGCGGTCTACGCCCATCGCGCCGGCTCCAACTTCGTCGCCGCCATGCGTCCCCGCCTCATCCTCTTCGATCATTGCCACCACGTTCTCATTGAGAACATGACCATCCAGAACTCCGCGTCCTGGCAGGTTGTGCCCTATTACTCTGACGATGTCGTCATTCGCAACGGTAAAATCCTGGCCCCCGCGCGCTCGCCCAATACCGACGGCATCGATCCCTTTTCATCGAGCCACGTCACCATCTCCCACATGACCATCGACACCGGCGACGACAATATCGCCATCAAGTCCGGCCAGCCCAACTCGCCCGGTCCCGACTCGCCTTCGACCGACATCACCATCACCGACTGCACATTTCTCCATGGCCACGGTATGTCCATGGGCAGCGAAATTGCCGGCGGCGTGCAGCGCGTCCGCGCCCGCCGCATTCACTTTCAGGACACGGCCAGCGGCGTGCGCATCAAGTCCAATCGCGATCGCGGCGGCGACATCGGCAACTTCGGCTTCCGCGACCTGACCATGGAAAATGTGGGCACGCCCATTCTCATCACCGAGTATTACCCGCGCATTCCCCAGCACGATACCGCGCAGCCGGTCACGCGCCTCACTCCGCACTTTCACGACATCCGCATCAGCAATCTGAAAGCGACGGGCGCCAGGGAGGCGGGCATTATCGTCGGCCTTCCCGAAAGTCCCATCACCACTGTTACGCTCAATCATGTCGAGATCGCCGCGCAAAAGGGCATGACCGTCAGCGACGCCACCGTGACCGCCCACGATTTTTCAGTAACGGCCGCCGCGGGCGACTCCTACACACTGCTCGAAAACGCGCACATCGATCGCAAGTAAGCCGACTTGCTAGCTCGCTTACGCAACGAGCAAGATGCCCGTGTCACCATGGAATTGTCATCCTGAGCGGAGCGCGTTCGGGGCCCCGAATTCGCAACGCGAATTGGGGGTAAGCGGAGCCGAAGGATCTGCTGTTGCTTTCCCGACAGTGCCGGACATTTCTCGTGCCGTCTACAAAAAACGGCGGGCGTCGCTGCCCCGCTAAATTCATATACCCTTGAAGACAGCGACTCACCCCAGACCGCCATGGTTCGATTCCCCTTCCCAACTCGCACTGCGGGACCCCAACCACGCAACCGCGTGCTGCTCCTCATCGCGGTCTACAAATTTCTCCATGCCATGTTGTTCTTCGCCATCGGCATAGGTGCGCACCACCTGCTCCACAGGGACCTCGCGGACCAGATCGAGCTCTTTGCCCGTCACTTGCGCTTCAATCCCGAGTCGCGGCTGGTAATCTTCGTCCTTGAAAAATCCTCGCTCATCACCGGGCCGGTGTTGGAGCGCATCAGTCTCGTCGCCTACTGTTACGCGACCCTCACGCTGGTGGAAGGCATCGGTCTCTACCTCGAGAAGGCCTGGGGCGAATTCCTCACGCTCGCCATTACCGCCTCATTTCTACCCTGGGAGATCCTGGAAATTCTCCGCCAAATCACGTGGATCCGCGTCGGCCTGCTCACCATCAATATTCTGGTGTTTGTCTATCTGCTGCAGTTGGTTCTCGGTCGCGCCCGCAACCGAACCACGGCATGGAAGGACTCATCTCCGCCTGAGTCCTGACACCCGGCCCCTGATCTCTGACCCCTAGTTCTTCTTCACTGCGTGCCCGCCAAACGCGTTGCGCATAATGGCCAGCATGCGGTCAGTAAAGTTGTTCTCCTCGCGCGAACGGATGCGCCGGATCACCGACTCCGTGATCACAGGCGCCGACACGTTCAGATCGATCGCCTCAAACACCGTCCAGCGACCCTCGCCGGAATCCACCACGTACGCCTGCAATCCATCCAGCGTGGGATTCCCGGCCAGCGCCTCTGCCGTCAGATCCAGCAGCCAGCTCCGCACCACGCTCCCATAACGCCAGATGTCCGCAATCTGCGGCAGGTCCAGCTGAAACGCTTCCTTTTTCTCCAGGATCGTGAATCCCTCGGCATAGGCCTGCATCAAGCCGTACTCAATGCCGTTGTGCACCATCTTCACAAAGTGTCCTGCTCCCGCCGGGCCCACATGTCCCCATCCCTTGTTCTTGGCCGGGGCCAGCGTCTCGAAGATCGGCCGCAGATATTGCACCGGCTCCTCGTCGCCTCCGATCATCATGCTGTAGCCTTCTTTCAGTCCCCACACCCCGCCAGAAGTTCCTACATCGACAAACTCAAATCCCTTGGCTTTCACTTCAAAGTAGCGCCGCATCGAATCCTTGTACATCGAGTTGCCGCCATCAATCAGAATGTCGCCGGGATTGAGCAGCGGCTCCAGCTTCGCGATCGTGTCATCCACCGGCTGCCCCTGCGGCACCATCATCCAAATGGCTCTCCGAGCCTTCAATTTTGGACAAGAGCCTCGAGAGAATTGACACCTACGTTGCCCGCTTCGTTCAGACGTGCCACGGCATCGGCGCTAAAGTCGAAGCCCACCACCTCATGCCCGCCCAGCTTCAGGCGTTCCGCCATGTTGCCGCCCATTTTGCCCAAACCAATCAGTCCCAGTTGCATAACGACCTCCGCATCTCTCTTATTGAAAGGGAATCCATCTTGAAAAAGGAATCTCAAATCTCGTTTTGAAGGGGAACATCAAAACCAAATCTCAACCCATCACGAAAAATGGGTGCCCCCGGTCTCGATTTTGAGACCGGGGATAGCAAGAACCCCAACCCCGCACGAACAAACTGAAAGCTGACAGCTGTCTTTAAAACACGCCCAACTCTTCCAATGCAACCCGCAGCGTATCCGCACCGGTAAACTGGATCGCCTTCATGCCCGCCGCCAATCCACCGGCCACATTTTCCTGGCGATCGTCGATGAACAGAACGCGCTCCGGCCTGCAACCCAGAATGTCGAGCGCCCTCAAGTACATCGCAGGCTCCGGCTTGCGCAAGCCCATGTAGCACGAGGTGAAGGCCACCTTGAAATACCGGCGCAGGCCAAAATGTCCAAAGCGAAATTCGTTGGTTTCGCGGGCTTCATTATTCAGAGCGCCAACCATGCACGGATTCGATGCCGCAAGCTCCGCGAGGATGTGCAAAGCTCCGTTGGGCAACTTCTGCGATTGCGCCAGCATGAACGAGAAAAACTCGCTCCGCGAAAACCCGCGCGGCTCGTAGAACACCGTCGCACTCAGATATGTATTGAGATCGATGTCGCCACGCTCCCAGGCATCCATCACCTCCGCATGCCGCGCCTCGAGCGCCGCCGCGTCCAGGCCGAAGTGCGCCCCCGCAGCCGCGCGTTCCCCGTGGTCCCAGCCGTTGGTCAGCAGGACTCCGCCAACATCGAAGAGGATTGCGTCGAAGGGGAACATGGTGGGTGAGTGAATAAGTGAACGTGTGAAAATGTGAATCAGTCAGCGAGTTAGCGTGCCTGCTTTTCGCGGTCCCCGCACAGGTACTTGGCCTCGATCGCCAACACCTTCTTGAACCGCCGCTCAAACCGGCCTTCTTGCGCCTGGAATTTCGCGCCGATGAATGCGTGCGCCAGCTCGAACGCCAACGCGGAACCGACGATTCTCGCGCCCAGTACCAGCACATTCATGTCGTCGTGCTCCACGCCCTGGTGCGCCGAATACGTATCGTGGCAAATCCCGGCGCGAATGCCGGGAATCTTGTTCGCCGCCACGCACACCCCCACGCCGCTGCCGCAGATAAGAATGCCGCGCGGAGCCACGCCTGCCTTGATCGCCTCGCCCGTCCTCAACGCAAAGTCGGGATAGTCGTCCTCGGGCTCGCATACAAACGCCCCGAGATCGACCACTTCATGCCCGGCCGCGCCCAGGTTGGCGCGTACCTCTTCCTTCAAAGCAAATCCCGCATGATCGGAACTGATGACAAGCTTCATGGTGCGTTCCTTCGCAAAAGTGGTAAGTGATCAGTTGTCAGTGGTCAGCTTCCGTGCACATTCAGACCTCACGAGCACAGAGGCTATTTTCATCGCGGAACCCTCTGACCACTGATCACTGGACACTGATCACTGCTTTACCAGCTTCTTCGCCCGCGCCGCCACATTTTCCGCGCTGAATCCATATTCCTTCATCACGATGGGTCCCGGAGCGGAGGCGCCAAAGCGGTCCACCCCCACCACGTCGCCGCTCGAACCCACATACTTCCACCATCCCAGCGTCGCGCCGGCCTCTACGGCCAGTTTCGGAACACTCGCCGGCAGCACGCTCGCCTTGTATTCCGCCGTTTGCTCCTCAAATATCCTCCAACTCGGGAAGCTCACCACGCGCGCGCGAATCCCTTCGGCCGCCAGCAGTTTCGCCGCGCCCAGCACCACGCTCACTTCCGAGCCCGTTCCAATCAAAATCACCTGCGCATTGGCCGCGTCTTCCAGCACATACGCGCCCTTGCTCACGCTCGCGTACATGTCGCGGTTCGACACGTCAATCACCGGCACATCCTGCCGCGTCAGCGCGAAAAACGCCGGCCCCTTGCGCTCCAGAGCCAGCCGCCACACCGCCGCCGTTTCATTCGCATCCGCCGGACGGAAATCCGTCATGTGCGGCACCGCGCGCAGCGCCATCAGGTGTTCAACCGGCTCGTGCGTCGGACCATCCTCGCCCACACCAATCGAATCGTGCGTGAACACGAACAGCGAATGCGCTTCCATGATTGACGCAATGCGCAGCGCCGGCTTTGCATAGTCCGAGAACACGAAAAATGTCGATCCGAATGGTTTCAACCCTCCGTGCACCGCCATGCCGTTCACTGCCGCGCACATGCCCAGCTCGCGCACGCCGAAAAACACGTTGCGCCCCGCCGGATCCTCGGCAAAATGCGCCGAGTTCTTGAAGATCGTCTTCGTCGAAGCCGTCAAATCCGCGGCCCCGCCGATCAGCTCCGGCACAGCATCCGCAATCGCGTTCATCACCTGCTGGCCCGCGTTGCGCGTCGCAATCGGCTTTTCCGTTCCGAAGCTGGGAATCGACTTTTCCCATCCCGCCTTCAAATTGCCCGCTTGTGTCCGCTCAAACTCCGCCGCCAGTTCGGGAAATGCGGCTTTGTATCCGGCAAAAAGCTGGTTCCACTCTGCCTCAGAGGCCGCGCCGCGCTTCTCTGCATCGCGCCAGTTGGCCAGTGCATCTTCCGGCACATAAAAACTCTGGTCTTCGGGGAATCCGAAAAACTTCTTGGTCGCCGCCACATCCGCCGCACCCATGGCTTCGCCATGCACTTTATTGGAGCCCGCCTTCGGGCTGCCGTACCCGATGATCGTCCGCACGCCAATCAGCGACGGTTTGCCGACCTGGAGCTTCGCCGCTACGATGGCTTCCTCGATGCCACCCAGATCGTTGCCGTCCATCACCCGCTGCACGTGCCAGCCGTAGGCCTCGAAGCGCTCGTAAACATTCTCCGTAAAGCTCCAGTTGGTAGGGCCGTCGAGCGAGATCAGATTGTCGTCGTAGAGAACAATCAGCTTGCCCAGATTCAGCGTTCCCGCCAGCGAGGCCGCCTCATGCGACAAGCCCTCCATCAGATCGCCGTCGCCGCACATCACGAACGTGTGATGATCCACCAAGTTGAAGCCCGGCTTGTTGTACGTGGCCGCGAGGTGCCTCTCTGCCATGGCCATGCCCACGCCCATTCCGAATCCCTGTCCCAGCGGCCCGGTCGTCGCCTCCACGCCATCGGTCAATCCGTACTCCGGATGCCCCGGCGTAATCGATCCCCACGTGCGGAAGCTCTTCAGATCGTCCAGCGTCACCTTGTAGCCGGAAAGATACAGCGCCCCGTAAAGCAGCATCGACGCGTGCCCATTCGACAGCACGAATCGATCTCGATCCGCCCACTTGGAGTGCGCCGGGTTGTGTTTCATCAGCTTGTGGAACAACAGGTACGCCATCGGCGCGTCGCCCAACGGCGCGCCCGGATGGCCGCTGTTCGCCTTCTGCACGCCGTCCACGGCGAGCAGTCGCAGAGTATCAATCGACAGCTGATCGAGTGAGAGTGACGCAATGCCTGAAGCCATATATGTCTTTGATTTTCCTTTCGCCTTGAAGTGCGAACGCACCGGCCAGAACCGTTCTACGCGGCATCCACCTTGACCTTTACATTGTATCCAAGCCAGGCCTCCGGGCCGGCCCCCAATTCCGTCCAGTGGAGCGTCCATTCCAGCTCTCGGCATCCCGCCGGCGCGGCAATGTCGGCGCTGAATCCCGAGCTTCCCAGGTTCCGGCTGGCCGTCGTGTTTACCGTCTGCCAACCATCACTCGTCCACAGCACCTCAAAAAGGCGTTCCTCCAGGATGCGCAGGGTGTTTTCAGCCGCGATGCGCTGGATCGGCCGCATCGAGCTGTAGATCTCCAGCCCCACCCGGCGTCGCTTGCGGCCCTCCGGATCGCAATACCGTTCGTACACGGGGTCGATGCGGTCGAAGACCTTGCCATCCGCGGCCGAGCGCATCAGTTTCAGATACTCGGCGTGTGCCCACACCAGCGGCACTGCCGAGCCCGCCGGCTGTCCCAGCCGCAGGTGCCGCTCCGGCCGGTCGGCCTCGTCCCACACCTGCTCCGGCAGCAACTGCCCTGATGTCGCGAATTTTTCATAGGTCTCAATCAGCGGGCCAATGTCCTTTCCCGCTGCCAGTTCATAATGCGCGCGCTCGCCGGTCAGCAGCGGCCACACCCGCCCCTGGCCCCACCCCTGGTACGGCCCTCCGTCCGGTCGCTGCCCATAACCGTCCCCGTTGTAGCGCAGCCATCCCGGCCCCTGCGGCAGATCCCGCTTCAGCACCGCGTCCACCACCTTCAACGAGTCCACAATCAGCGCATCGTCGGCGCGGCGCACGCCGTAGCGCACCAGTTCCAAAAAGCCCGCGTCCACAATCTCGCGCGCTTCAAATTCCGTCCGCGTGCCCGGCGGCCGGTTCGACAGCCGGACCAATTCCTCGCCGCACTCTTCTTCCGCATACGCCTCGCCGCACTCTGGCGGGCGGATGCGCATATAGTGCCGCTTGATCTCCGGATCGAGCACGCCGTTGTTGGTTACCGTCCAGTCTTCGAGATGCCCTTCGATCCAGTCGGCAAACTCCTCAAGAAACGTAGCCAACTCGTCTGCTTCGTTGGCGCGCGCAATCTCCGCCGCGCAAATCAGCCCTGCGATTACCGCTGCCAGCGTCGACGGCGAGTAACCCGCATTCTCTTCCCAGCGCTCCTGTTGCGTGATGGGCGCACAGCGCACCAGAATCCCCGCCGCCCGCTCAATGAACGCGAAAAAAGGCAGATTGCCCAGCCCGCCCGCTTTCCATAGCCGCCACGCCAGCATCACCGGAAACGCCACCTCATCCAGTTGCTTGCCCGTCCAGTAAGGAGTGCCGTCAATCCAGAAGTTCTGCGCAAAGCTGCCGTCGGGCAGTTGCGTGCATCCCAGGTACACCAGCGCCCGCCGCGCCGTCTCGATGCGGCCGCAGGCCAGCAACGCCGTCGCCGTCTGCACCATGTCGCGCGTCCAAACCAGGTGGTAGCCGCCCAAATCGTCGTCGCCTTTCACCTGCCCCCATGGAATCGACGCCGACGCCACAAACGCGCCCGCATACGATTTGTCTTCGTGCGCCAGCAGCACGGCGTGGCTCGTGCGCAGCAGCTTACCGCCGTCTTTTGTGGATCCAGTCAGCCACACAGGATGCGCCGCACGTTTCCACTGCACAATGAACCGCTTGGACTGTTCCTCAAACGATTCCGCCAGCGCTCCCATCATCTTCTGGAGCGCGGTGTGATGCCCATTGCCAATTCCGATCGCCAGCGTGAATTCGCGCACCGCTTTGCCGCTCTTGGCCTCTGCACTCGCGTCTCCATTCACTTCTGCGCTCAATTGACCGCCGACGTCTATGCTCGATTCATTGTCTCTTTCTACGATGCAATCGAGATCGATCTCGCCCATCACCGCGATGTTGCCGTTCGTCGCCGAGCCGAACTCCCAATCCATCTTGAAGTTTTGCTTCAGATCCTGCCAGCCGTCGCTCGCGCCGACAAACCCGCAGCTCATGCGCGAGAATCCGCAACTGGCCGTCATCGCCAGCGACCACTCGTTCTTCCACGCCAGCAGCACGTTGTGCCCGGCGAGATCGAGCGCCCGCGCTGAGTTACCCGCGCCGCCTCGATCCAAATGCGGCGCCAGCAGCGCATACATCTTCAGCCGCGGAATCAGATCCGCTTTGCCCTCCAGGCGCACGTGCTGCAGCACCACGCCGTGGTGCGGATCGCAAATGATCTCCTTGGTGATGCTGTAACGCCCGTCGGGGTCGCTGTTCACATACCGCGCCCCCAGCGCGTCGGGGTCGATGTACTCGAAGGTTTTATTCAGGTCGCGCTTTTCCTCGTGCACAAACGTCTCGCCGTCGGTCACAAGGAAACCCATGTCGCGCACCTGCGGGCGATCGATCGTGGGAAAGTAGATCTCGTTCAGGATTCCGTGCGAACATGTCACCCAGATGCGGCTCGATGCCGCATAGGCCGTCACCACCGCGTCCTTCACGCTCGATGTCCACCGCGGCTCCAGCCCGGGCGTGCCAAAGGCCTCGCCCTGCTGCTCAAGCCACCGGTACAAGGACTGATCGCTCATATGCACTCGTCATGGATGGATTGTTGAAATTGAGAACTAGCTGTCCTTCGGATCGGCGAACAAAGAAGAAGGCAAAATCGGGGAAGCCGTGCGCCATCTAACAAATCAGACGCTTTTTGCGCGCAGTTGGATGCGAATATATCAGCATCCGGTCCCGGCATGAGTACAAATCTCCATGAAGATCCTCTTCAACTTCTAAGCTTGGTGCGGCGCTTCCACCAATTCATCTGCAATCCGCTTCTTTTGCCGTGACGATACAAAATGCCTTTCCACTAAAAGGTAAAAAACCCAACCCGCGACGACACCTGCTGCAATCTGCAATGCCCAGGAAACAAGATACCAGTTGCCCACAAAACCCAGGCGTCGCGCCGGTGCATCCACCAGGCCGATGAAATACGGGTGCACGAGATAGAGGCTGTAGGAAAATGCCCCTAGCAAGAAGAGCGGACTCAGCATGCGCAGATGGGCAATTCGCCTATCCACCTTGCGCAGAATCCAGAATACTGCCAGGAACAACAGGCTTGCTGCACTTTGCAGGCGCGAAGTAGGCAAACCAGGACCGCCGCCACTGAACGACCGCGTAATGGCAAAAGTCACGGTCAGAACGATCGCGGACACTAACATTACGCAGTTCATGGCACGCAACTTTGCGCTGTATCCGGCCAGCGCGCCGGAGTTGATCTCCACAACCAGAAAGAACAGGCTCCCCAGACCGAATTGATACCAGCGATCGATGGGACAAGGTCCATATGTGCCGGCTGCAATCTGCCACACGAGCGATTCCAGGGTTAGAAAGGCAATCGCCAGGGAAAAGATAAACAAGCCGGTCTGCGCTCCCCGCCGCTTGCTTATCCACTTGGCAGTCAGTAGAAATGCTCCGACGATCGCGTAAAACGCAACTTCGTAGCATAGGCTCCAGAAACTGGGACTGATGTACGGTTGCCTGGTTTCCCCCTGAAAAAGAAATAGATTCGAGAGCCAGAACAGAATGCTGTTACCCAGTTCCACCGGGTGATGAATGGTCGGGATCAGGTGAATTCTTTGCGCGAGGGCCAACGCCGCCACGTAGATGAGTGCCAATATGATCGTGAAGAAGTACGGCGGGTAAATTCGCCGCACCCTCTCGAACAGAAAACGTCGCGTGGGTTTCCCCGAAGCAAATGCGCTATAGGCGGCACCCGTAATGCAGTAGCCGGAGATCAGAAAGAAAAGTACAACACCAAGCGTGCCGCGCAGACTGAACCAGTACACCGGCCATTTCTCCCAGCGCGTGCCGCCAACATAATGATCGGTTGCGTGACACATCACCACCCATAGCGCGGCCAAACCGCGCAGGACGTCCAGGCTCTTGAAGGGTGCAATCTTTCCGCGCTTTTCCATGACTCCTCGACCGCACGAACACGAAACTGCCACTCATGCAGGCGCCTGCACCCTGCGCACGGCCCACCTTTCAGCATCGCTGGCGTCTCATTCGCAACGCTGCATGCCGACGCCAAAAAGCAGGTTGCCCCATCCCAGGCGCGCCTCAGTTTTTGCACCAAGGGTGGGACCGCGTCGACTCGCTGACTTGCTGACTCGCTAACCCGCCGAGTCGGTTCCTACTCCCTATTGGCTACTCCCTACTCCCTGTCTCCCCATCATGTACTTCACCGCCGCATCAATCTCCGCCGGCGTCACATCCTCCACCACACCCGCGTCGCCAATCCCGATGGGCAGCACGAACCGCCGCACTCCGCCCACATTCTTCTTGTCGCTTCCCGTGGCCGCCAGCACGCGCCCCGCGCTCACCTTCAACTTGGGCAGCGGCCCGTAGCGATAGATCAATTTTTCCATCCGCTCCATCTGCGCACCGGTAATTGTGCCCCGCCGCCGCGCCACGGCCAGCGCCGCCACCATGCCCCACGCCACCGCCTCACCGTGCAGCATGGCCTTGTAGCCCGTAGCCTGTTCCAGCGCGTGGCCAACCGTGTGCCCAAAATTCAAAATCATGCGCAACCCGCCTTCGCGCTCGTCGCGCCGCACCACTCCGGCCTTCATCCGAATCGACGCCGCAATCACCCGCTCCAGCGCCTTCGGCTCCCGCTTCAGAATCGCGTCCGCATGTTCTTCCATGAAGCGCACCAGCGCCCGGTCGCGAATGAATCCCGCCTTCACGCTCTCCATCAGCCCCGCGCGCAACTCGCGGTCGGGCAGCGTGCCCAGTACGCCGATATCGGCAAACACAGCCCGCGGCTGCAGAAAATTCCCCACCAGATTCTTACCTTCAGGCAGGTTCACGCCCACCTTGCCGCCCACGCTCGAATCCACTTGCGCCAGAAACGTCGTCGGCACTTGCACATATTCGATCCCGCGCATGAAGACCGCGGCCACAAATCCGCCCACGTCGCCCACAATCCCACCGCCAAAGGCAATCAGAAAACTTCCCCGGTCGCCCCCGGCGCGCACCATCTCGCGCGTCAACCGCTCTACGTTGGCCATGGTCTTGTGTTTTTCGCCCGGCTGCAAGAACAGCACAATCGGCGGCTGAATTCTCGCCTTTGCGAACGATGCGCAAAACGCAGCGTTCCATAGCGCCCAAATCTCCGGTGAGGTTAGAACGAAAACCCGCCGTGGCAGCCGTCCCACCGCCCGTTCAATCCGCGGCGCAAGCGTCTCCAGCAACCCGCTCCCCGCAAACACGTCATACTTCGCCGATGGCGTCTCAACCCGTATCGTCTGCACAATGATTCCATTCTATTGTGCTGTATCGGGAATTGACCCTGTCGATACGGAGGGAGCAGTGGGCGGAGGGAGCAGTGGCCTTCAGGCCACTGAATATGGTCGCCGCCCGCCCCGGCCTTTAGGCCCGGCCGCCTTTCGGTGTATCCACAAAAAGGCCTGTCATCCTGAGCAACAAATATCGGATGTCCTCCTGAGCGAGCTTGGGCGCATTCCATGCGCCAAAGCGAGTCGAAGGACCTGCGGTTGCTTTTCGTCGGTTCCCTGCCCGGCCCTCATACCGCCGGCATTCGCAGATTACGGAAGAACTCGCCTGGCAAGGAGCTTTGTATCAGGGCACGAGTTTACTCGCGCCGAAAACTGCGCAAAATGAGTGTGGGGCTTTAGCCCCTGAGGGGTCTTCTTCTCGCAAACATCGGTTTTGATCAACCAGTGCTACACTCCTCGCAACTAACCTTGGAGCATCCCTATGCGCCGCGAACCCACATTCGCCCTTCTCGCATTCCTGCCCGCTCTTTTCGCGGTCGGTCAACAGCCCGCGCCGCCGACTCTGCCCGCAGCCCCACCGCCGACCGCACAAACCGTCTACTACGCCGACCCCGGCGTCACCGCACCCGAGCTATTGCCCGTCACAGTGACGGACGAAGCTATCGGAGACTGCAAGCACCTCGACGGCATTGCCTTTCTCTCGGCAGTGATCGATGAAAACGGAGTGCCCCACGACATCTCCCTCCATGCCTCCCCCGGAAACGGGCTCGACGAGGAGGCCGTCAGGTTGGTCACGGCCGAACGATTTAAGCCCGGCACCTATAACGGCGCGCCAGCCACCATCGCTATTACCACCTGGCTTGAAATGAAGGCGTGCATTCAGGAGCAGAAAAACGACGCCGGTGAGAAGATCAACCTGATCCGCCTTCGCTCCGCGCCCGAACAGGGGTTGGAGCTCAAGCCAGCGCCCGCCGGAAACGCGCCGTCTGAAAGGGGTCACCCCGGCGTGCGCACCTCGGCGCCGGTTCTCCTCAATCGCATCGAGGCGAAATACTCCGACTACGGACTTCAGCAACGAATCAACGGCGCCTGCGTGATCTCACTCATCATCGATACACACGGTATGCCGCAGAATGTGCACATATTCAAAAGCCTGGAGCCCAGCCTCGACCAAAATGCACTCAACGCAGTCAGCCAATACCGCTTCAAGCCTGCCATGAGAAACGGAACGCCCGTCCCGGTCATGATCACAGTCGAGGTAGACTTTCGTCTGTTTCAGCACTGACCAAACTCCCGGAAAATGGCTTCGCTCCGGACCCGCGTACCTGGGTCCTATTCCCCACTCCCTATTCCCCGCCTCTTCACCCCGCCGCTCTTACTTCCTCCCGCACAATCCGCCGCAGCGTCTCCTCGAACTTCGGAGCCTTCCCTTCCACATGCTGCCGCAGCACTTCATCGATCAGCGTCTGGTAGCCCGTCGCCCACCTTCCCGAACCGCTGTCAAGTATTCGCCGCCTCCACGATTCCGCATCCTCCTTTCTCCTCAGGCAGATAGGCCTCAGCGCGACCGTGCAGGTTATTTCCCCGAAATCGCTACACTTTTTGTAGAAGCGAGAATGATACAGATGCATTGGGCGGCCCGAAAAAGTGCGACTCAGGACCGCCCGCCTTGAGAGGCCGTGCACCACATTTTGAGACGGCATTGCAGCCAAAACGCTGCAAACCCGCAAATAACCGCCCTAAGTTTTTGGTTTTGAATACTTTATCCGTTAACCTCTGTGTTTTCAATCGTTTACGGGGGTTACCCCAAGAGCTAACCAGTCTGGAATCAGGACTTTGCCCCAAAAAGGGTAGGGGGGGGCAGGGGGAGGGTACCAGTAAGTAAACAGCCGGCATCACCGACACGTCGATCCGCATGGGCACGTCCGTCCACAGGCCTACTGGCTCGCTAACTCGCTGACCTGCTGACTCGCTCCCTTGTCCCCTTGGTCCCTCGGTCCCTGCCGGGGTCCCCAGCGAGCGGTTTGTGCTCGCTGGGGTGGCTTGGTCCCTGTTCTTGATAGCCTCAAGGGTTATGGCAAAGGGACCTCAGGTAGATTTTCTAGTCATGGGAGCAGGCGTCGCCGGCCTTCGCGCCGCTATCGAGCTGGCGCAACACGGTGAAGTTCTGGTCGTCACCAAGGAATCGCTCAGCGAATCGAATACCCACTACGCGCAGGGCGGCATTGCCGTCGCCATGGAAGGCGAAAAAGACGTTGCCCTGCACCTCGAAGACACCGTGAGTGCCGGCGATGGCCTCGTCTACCGCCCCGCCGCCGAAGCGCTCGTATCCGAAGGCCCGCTGCGCGTCGCCGAGCT
Organism: uncultured Acidobacteriota bacterium; assembly: GCA_963713675.1. Lineage (GTDB taxonomy): Bacteria > Acidobacteriota > Terriglobia > Terriglobales > Acidobacteriaceae > Telmatobacter. The sequence continues at coordinate 243,722 of CAVQMV010000022.1, read as the reverse complement.
TATCGAGTGGGGCGCAAATTTCGACCGTGCCGCCGGCCCCGACGGACTCCGCCTGGACGGCCAGTACTTGCGCACGCGCGAAGGCGCGCATTCGCTGGCCCGCATCCTGCACGCCAGCGGCGACGCCACCGGCGCAGAGATCAGCCGCGCTCTCGTCGCCTTTGCCCGCGCGCAAAAGCAAATCCATTTTGCCGAGTGGACGCGCGTAGCGGGTCTTGTGGTCGCCGACGGCCGCGTTATCGGCGCCGATCCTCGCCGCCGCCGAGCCTCCCAAGCGCGCAATCAGGCGCCGCAGACCACGCAAGCCGCAGCACATCGCCGCGCGCTCCATCCTCATCGCATCCGGCGGCGCGGGCCAGGTCTACTCTGACACCACCAATCCCGCCGTAGCCACCGGCGACGGCATCGCCCTCGCCGCGCCAGCCGGCGCCGAACTCGCCGACATGGAGTTCTACCAATTCCATCCCACGGCGCTGGCAGTTGAAGGCGCGCCGCGCTTCCTCGTCTCCGAAGCGCTGCGCGGCGAGGGCGCGTACCTGCGCAACGATCGCGGCGAGCGCTTCATGGAGCGCTACCATCCGCAGTCTCGAACTCGCTCCGCGCGACGTGGTGGCCCGCGCCATCGCCCGCGAAGGCCTGGCCGAAGCCCAGCAGCACGTTGCGTCCCGTCTATCTCGACATGCGCCACGTGCACAACATCGACCTCATCGCGCGCTTTCCCGGCATCAGCGCATTCCTCGCGCAGTACGGCCTCGACCTGCGCCGCGACCTGATCCCCGTGCGTCCCGCCGCGCACTACCTCATGGGCGGCATCCGCACCGATCTCGGCGGCCGCACCAGCATTGCCGGGCTCTACGCGGCCGGCGAAGCCGCCTGCACCGGCGTGCACGGCGCCAATCGCCTCGCCTCGAACTCTCTTCTCGAAGGCCTGGTCTTCGGCGCGCGCGCTGCCCGCTCCATGCTTGCCGATTTGTCTCCGCTCGCCTCCGCCAATTCCATCGCAGAGCAGCCCAGGCCGCTCTCGCAGCCTGAGGAAGAGCTCGTCGAAATCTACATCACCAAGTTGCAGCGCGCCATGTGGGCTCATGCCGGCCTACTTCGCGACGAGCCTTCGCTCTTTGAGGGCCTGCGCGCCCACGCCGAGTGCGAAACCGGCATCGAGCATCTTAAGCAGCGCGGCAAAGCCAGCCGCCGCCTCGCGGAAGCACAGGCCCTGAGCCGCGTGGCGCACGCCATCCTCACCTCAGCGCTCGCCCGCACCGAAAGCCGCGGCGCGCATTTCCGCTCTGACCATCCCAGCCACGACGACGCGAATTTCCGCAAGCACTCCGTCCTCAGCAGCAACGGCAACGTCCGCTTCGAGGCCTGGTAGCGCCCTCGCTAACTCGCTGACTTGCTAACTCGCTGACTCGCCGCACTCGCCACCGCGCACACCGCCAGAATCACGCCAATCACCGCCAGCGAAATCGTGGCCGGCACTTCAATCCATCGCTCCGCCAGCATCTTCAGCGCCGCGAACGCCAGAATCGCCGCCAGCCCGTAATGCAGATTGCGGAAGCGCTCGAGCATTCCGGCCAATGCGAAGTAAATCGAGCGCAGCCCCAGAATCGCCGCCACGTTCGACGTGTACGCCACAAACGGATTGTGCGTCACGGAAAGAACCGCCGGAACAGAGTCGGTGGCAAACAGCAGATCGGTCACCTCGACGGCCAGAATCACCGGCAGCAGCGAGCCCTTCGCCGGTTGCAGGCGCACAATCCACTCCGGTATCGCCGCGTGCGCCGAGCCGCCGCGCACCAGCCGCCACGCCACGTAGAGCAGAAACAGTCCGAAGACCCACGTCACCCATTCAAACCGTTGCAAGAGCGTGATGCCCGCCGCGATGAACGCCGCCCGCAATACGAACGCGCCCCACACGCCCCACATCAGGGCCTTGTGCTGCCGCTGCGGGCCGATCTGGAACCCCCGAAACAGCACCATGAACACAAAAAGGTTGTCGATGCTCAGCGACGCCTCGATCGTGTACCCGGCCGCAAACTCCAGCGCCGGCTGCCGTCCTTGCGCCACGGCGATCCACCAGGCGAATCCCGCCGCAGCCAGCACCACGCCCGCCGTTCCCACCCACACAAACGCCTGCGCGTACCGCGATGTGCGCCGGTGGCCGGGCAGAAACGAGTCCGCCAGCAGCACCGCCGCCACCACCGCGTGAAATCCTATCCACCAGGCCCAGGAAACACCCGCAATCATAGCTGGATGCTATCGCAGCTCTTCAAGTTCTCGCGGTCTTTTCCTCTGAAACCTTGTGACGCATGGGGCCCTTCGAGCATCTTTTCAATAGAGGTCCCCCATTGGGTGAATTCACCAAACCGCCCGAATACAAGCAAGAGCCTGCCCGCCGTCCCCGTGTAGTCATCGTCGGCGGAGGCTTTGCCGGCCTTAACGCGGCTACCGGGTTGGCGCATTTGCCTGTCGACGTAACCTTGGTCGACCGCCGCAATCATCATCTCTTCCAGCCCCTGCTCTATCAGGTGGCGCTGGCGGTCTTGTCGCCCGCCGATATTGCTCAACCCATCCGCTCCATCCTCCGCTATCAGCGCAATACTGAAGTGCTGATGGACGAGGTGGTCGGCATCGACATCGACGCGCGGCAGGTGGCGCTGGCCAGTGGCGCACGCCTCGACTACGACTACCTGGTGCTCGCCACCGGCGCCACGCACTCCTACTTCGGCCATGATGAGTGGGAGCGGCTCGCGCCCGGCCTCAAGACCATCGAAGACGCCACAGAGATTCGCCGTCGCGTACTGCTTGCCTTCGAGCTGGCCGAGCGGCAAATGTTGGAACAGGGCTGGCACCCTCCCCTCAATTTTGTCGTCATCGGCGGCGGCCCCACAGGAGTCGAGCTTGCAGGCGCCATCAGCGATATTGCGCAGCTCTACATGCGTCACGACTTCCGGCACATCGATCCCACCAAGAGCCGCGTAATGTTGCTCGACAGCGGCCCGCGCATGCTGGCGGCGTATCCCCCGGATCTCTCCACCAAAGCCGAAGCCGAGCTCCGACGTCTCGGCGTCGAGGTCCACCCGCAGATGCAAGTCACGGCCGTCGGCCCCGGATGGGTCGAAGCCAACGGCGAGCGTATTGAAGCAGTGGTCACCTTGTGGGCCGCGGGCGTGCTCGCTTCGCCGCTGGGCAAGCTGCTGGGCGCGCCACTCGACCGCCGCGGCTGCGTCCTGGTCGATGGCCAACTCAATCCCCCCGGCCTGCCCGAGGTCCTTGTCCTCGGCGACCTCGCCCACTTCGAGCAGGATGGCCGCCAGATTCCCGGCGTGGCTCAGCCGGCCATGCAGATGGGCGATCACGTGGCCAAAATCATCGCCGCCGATCTCGCCGGCCGGCCGCGCCCCGCCTTTCGCTACTGGGACAAGGGCGATATGGCCACCATCGGCCGCATGGCCGCCGTGGCCGATGTGAAGTGGCCCTTCAAAGCGCACATGAGCGGCTTTCCCGCATGGTTCACCTGGCTCACCGTGCACATCTTTTTTCTCATCGGCTTCCGCAACCGGATTTCGGTGATGATCAACTGGGCATGGACCTATTTCAACTTCACGCGCAGCGCGCGCCTCATCATCGGCGACCAGAGTCTCCCCGGCTGGAAGGATCAGCCGCGCGACGGCTCGGATGGCGCGAAAGCCGCCGACTAAAGCGGGTATAATCCGCCCTCCTGCTCAACTACCGGGGTTAGAATGGTGCCATGAAAATCGTCAATTTCCCTGAGTCGACCTACAACCAAGTCGCAGCCAGCGGAGAATGCCCGCACTGCGGGGTCAACTCTTACATGCGGCCAACCAGTACCTATCAAGAGGGCCTGCAGATAGCTACGACCGCAAGGTGCGAGGCCTGCAAACGGTTCGTGCTCATTGTCGGGAGCCGGAATGCATACAATCAGGCCATCGTTCAAATGGATGTGCACCCGTCCGGCAGCGCCAGGGACAGTGTTGATCCGAGCGTGCCTAAACTTGTCGCGGAAGATGTGAGTGAAGCATTACGATGCCAGTTCATCAAGTCCTACAGGGCGACGGTCGTAATGAGTAGGAGGGCTATCCAAACGAGCGCCCTCGATCTTGGCGCAAAGGGAAACAGACTAATAGACCAAATAGACGACCTCTTCGCAAATGGCAAGATCACCGCGCCCTTGAGGGACTTTGCACACGAAGTTCGGCTGGCTGGCAACGACGGGGCCCATCCAGATAAGGACGGACTCTCGGACGTCACTGAGCGGGACGCTCAAGCGATCATTGAATTCACCAAGGAATACTTACATCACGTTTATGTGATGCCCGCGAAGTTAGCAGCGAGAAGGCCGCCGACCGCAGCGGCCGCTGCACCGGCGAAAACCGGCCCTTAGTGAACGCGGTTCGGCTGTCGAGTAAAATAACTGAGGAATGCTTGACTTGGGATTTATTCGCGTCAACCTGGAGTTGGCGAAAGAAAAGTTGCGCGCATTGGGGGCTGACACGGCCGCACTGCGGGGCGACTCCACCTCAATTCCAGTCCGTCAATTAAACTGGCATAAGAATGCTTGATACTGAGTTCTTGGTTAAGAATTGGAACACCGTAAGCCCCAAGCTCCGCGCCCGAGGAGCACCCGACGGGGCCCTAAGTGAGTTCATTGCCACCTACAGCGAGCGCCGGGCGGCAATGACCGAGGCGGAGCGGACGAAGGCTCAGATCAATGAGTTAAGCGAAGCCATTGCACGGCTGAAGCGGCGCAAGAGCGAGGAAATGTCAGCTCTTGATGAGGCCGCGCTGTTCGCAACAGCCGCTGACCTCAAGAACCGAATCGCAGCATTCGTCTCAACGGCTGCTGCGAAAGATAAGAAATTCCAAGAGGTCAGGGCCGTACTTCCGAACCTCACACGGCCTGAAGTTCCCGACGGCTCCTCCGAAACAGACAACGAAGTCACTAAAACCTGGGGTGAGCGGCGCAAATTCGACTTTGAGCCCAAGCCGCACTGGGAGATCGGTGAATCTCTCGGCATTCTCGATCTCGAGCGCGCCGCCAAGCTCTCCGGCGCGCGCTTTGCCGTCTACATGGGCGCAGGGGCGCGGCTGGAGCGGGCTCTCATCAGCTTCATGCTCGACATGCATACCCAGAAGCACGGGTACAAAGAAGTGCTTCCTCCGTTCATGGTCAATTCCAAATCCCTCTTCGGTACCGGCCAGTTGCCCAAATTCGCCAAGGACCTGTTCCGCTGCGCCGAACAGTTGCTCGAGGGCGAGTTAATCGACTTCGCTGACCCCGAATCCGACCAGCTAGCTACCGTCGAGGTTGGGAAAAATTCTCAAGGCATAACTGAGCTTGGCCGATTTAACGACCACTGGTTGATCCCCACCGCCGAAGTTCCCGTCACCAATCTTTACCGCGACGAAATTCTCGACGAAGCGCGGCTGCCCATTTTGCTCACGGCCTACACGCCGTGCTTCCGCGCCGAGGCCGGCGCCGCGGGCAAGGACACGCGCGGCATCATCCGCCAGCACCAATTCCAGAAGGTCGAGCTGGTCAAATTCACGCGCCCCGAAGAGTCGGACGCCGAGCACGAAAAGCTCACCCGCAACGCCGAAGAGATTCTCGAGGCTTTGGACTTGCCTTATCGGCGGGTCTTACTTTGCACCGGCGACACGGGCTTCTCCGCAGCCAAAACCTACGACCTCGAAGTCTGGCTGCCCGGCCAGAATCTCTACCGGGAAATCTCTTCTTGCTCCAACTTCGATGCCTTCCAGGCGCGCCGTGCAAACATCCGCTTTCGGCCTTCAGGCCCCAAAGCCAAGCCCGAGTTCGTGCATACGCTCAACGGCAGCGGCCTCGCCGTCGGCCGCACCTGGCTGGCCATTCTTGAGAACTACCAGCAGGCGGACGGTTCGGTCGAAATTCCTCACGCCCTTCGCCCCTACATGGGTGGACTCGATAAAATCATGAAGGAGTCCTGATGGCATCATCTTCATCCAATGGCGTAACCGCCCAGCCCAAGCGCGGCTTCAAGCAGATTCTGCACAGCTATTTCTACTGGACCTATTCGCGCGGCGCTTTCCACTACGACGTGATGGTGACCCTGATCCTGATTTTCATCTTCGTTACCCCGCATCTGTGGGATTACGGCGCCAAGCCATCGCTTGCTGCAGGTCCGGCGCATCCCATGCAGGTGGTTGCCAACGGCCGCGGAGTCATCGTCACGGTGCAAGCATCGGATGTGAGCGTTGCCGCAGGCGCATCCGACAAGCAGGCCAAGAAAGCGTTGCGCCAGGCCATCGAGCCCGTGATGGGCGACTCCGTGTTTGTGGAGAAGTGGCAAACTGTCACCGACGCCCAGGGAAATCTGGCCTGGAAAGTCTGGGCGCACCGCTAAGTTTTTTCATCCTCCGGGCACCAGTCCGCGTCCAATAGGTAAGGAACTTCATGCGCTCACGCAATTTTTTTGTATTTCTCGCGCTCGTTGCAGTCGCGATTCTGCCGCTTCGGTCCGCACAGGCTGAAGACAAAGCCGATGTCCTTGCAAAACTCGACACCGCAGCCAAGGGTTTTCACACCACCACGGCTACGGTCGAGTTCGACAGCATTCAGACCGATCCCGTTCCGGACAAGGATGTGATGACCGGGACTGCGTACTACGAGCGCAACAGCCACTTCGAGATGGCCGTTCATTTCACGGCGCATATCTCCGACGGCAAAAGCCAGCCCACGGCGAAAGCCTACATTTTCTCCAACGGCACGCTTCGCGTCTCCGATACCGGCAAGGAGAAAGACGCCAAGCCCTACGACCATGCCAGCAAGTACGAGAGCTACTTCGTGCTTGGCTTCGGCGCCAGCGGCAAGGACCTTGAAGAGAAGTGGACGATCACTTATTTAGGTAAAGAAACCGTCGACGGCATCTCCACCGACAAGCTTGAGCTGGTGGCGAAGGATCCAAATGTGCGCAAGAACATTTCCAAGGTCACAGTTTGGATGGACACCGCGCGCGCCGTCAGCCTTAAGGTGGTCTTCGACGAAGGTGAAGGGCAGTCCTATATTTGTCACTACACCAACATCAAGGTAAATCAATCCTTGCCGAAAACCGCTTTTAATTTCGACAAATAAGGCCGATCGACGAGCCTCCACAGCGCAATCCCACCCAGCGCAAACAGCATCGGGAAGCACTCCAGCGTGTAACGTGCCTCGGGCGCTTCCACCGTCCACAACAACGCGCTGCGCAGCAGAAAATACGCCAGCAACGCACCCCAGAAACGCGGCCGCAAGATCAAGCCCGCAATTCCCAGCAATAGATAAAGCGCATTCAACCCCGCGTAGGCCCAGCTGAACTCGGTCTCTACGTGATGATGCGCGTAGACCCACCAATCGAGATCGATATTCAGATTTTCCACGCGCGGGCGCAGCCACATGTCGGCCACGCGGCCCATCGGCAGCCACACATAAGAACGCCACGGATGCGCGGCGATGCGCTCCTCGGCCAACCGCGCAAAGCCCGCATCGATCTCCGGTGTCAGCGCCATGCCTTGGCTGTTGTAGTCCTCGGCCAGCGCCGCGGTCTCGGCATACTGCGCTGGTGTATCGAAAGCGCGGCTGGGCAGCTCGCTCACGTCGAGCTTGTCTCCCGGCACGTTCCAATAAATCTCGTACGTCGAGATAAAGTCGAGGCACCAGCTCTTCACCCAGCGCTCCCATCCGGGATTGGTGCGCTCGCCGGGATCGGTAGCCAGCCGCGGCGCCAGTGGCTCAATCACGTGAAACACGCGCCAGTTGCGCGCCGTCCAAACTGCAAACGGCGTCAACGCCAGCAGTACGCAAACCACGGCCATGCGGGCGCGCTTTCGCGGCAGGACTAAGTTCCCGCTCCGCTCTCGTCCAGGACAAATAAAGAAAACCGGCACAAAAGCCACTGCGGCCAGCGCGCCGTCGGGACGCAACAGCGTGGCAACTGTGATCGCAAACGTAAACCAAAACGCGTTCGCCCATCCGGGATCGTCCCGGAAGCGCGCCATAGCCCACAACGCCAGCGCCAGCACGAAAAGCGTCGGCGTCTCCGCAAGCGGAGCCACAGTATAAGAGGCAGTAAAGGGACAAAGCGCCGCCAGCCACAACGTAGCCAACGCAGCACCCCGATTCGCCGGCGCGGGCACGATGCGCCGCACAAACCCGGCCAGCAGCAGGCAACTCAGTAAATCCAGGACAATTTGCACGCACGCCGCGGCAAAGTAGTTCCCCATCCCGAACACTTTGAAGCACACCGCCAGAAAGAGCGGGTAGCCGGGCAGCCGGATCAGCGTCGAGTAGATCGCGCCGCTGGGCAGTGTCAGGGCATATCGGCCGTGCAGCAGCAGATTCCTGGCCAGATCCCCGTAAATCAGCATATCGCCGTTCACATCGAAGAGTTCTCGCAGTATCCACAGGCGCAGAGCCAGACCCGCGCCCAGAGCAAGCGCCACAGGCACAGCCGGGCGCTTATACCCGGCCGCCCCGCGCACCCGTGCCGTCAATTGACTCTCTCGGTCAGCTTCCATACGATTCGTACTGTATAGCGTACGGCATTCCGGGGATTGCGCGCCTTGCCGAAGTTGCGTCGGGGAGGGTCTCTCAGGGGTGTTGTGCCCCTTTTTGCGCGGTTTTCGCGCTGGAGTCAGTAAAAACCGTTCATGCCCGACCGACAAATCTTCTACGACCCGGAACGCAAGCGCTGGAAGCGTCTGCGCCGCATTCTGGATACAACGGCCGTGGTGTCCACGCTTGTAGTCGCCGGTTTTATCTTCAATGTGCTTCGCGGCCAGCGCCTGCCGGAGCTGTTGCTGCCCATTCCCCGCCACAACTACCGTGCTTTGCCCGATAATTCAATTCTCCGCAACGGCAAAAACCAGCGCCCTGCCCGCCGCAAAACCGCGCGCAAGCCATCGCAAATTCCCTTGAATACCGGCGAAGGTTTGCGCGCCGCCTATTACGTACAGGACGACGCGGCCAGCTACTCTTCGCTTAAGGAGCACGTACAACAGATCGATCTGCTGTTCCCGCAGTGGCTGCATGTGGACTCGCCGCAGGGCACGCTCATGATGATGAGCGGCGACAACCTGCGCGAGCTTCCCATCATCCAGGGCAACACTGTACACGATCCCGACTACGTGAACAAGGTAAAGCAGGTCATTCAGAAGGCCCACACCGACACCGAAATCTTCCCTGCCCTCAACAATTTCAATCCTCACACGCAGGACTGGGATACAGGCGTAGGCGATGTGCTCCAGGATCCGGCAAAGAGCGCCTCGTTTCTCCGCCAGATCATGCGCTTTCTCGCCGCGTATCCCGCCTATCGCGGCCTGTCTCTCGATATTGAAAGCATTCCCGACGAGGACGATGCCGCCTACCTCAACTTCATTCATGCGCTCTACAGCCAAATGCACGCGCGCAATCTTACCCTGTATGTGAATGCGGCCGTGGCCACCAGCGACAGCGACCTGAAGACCATTGCCGCCAACTCCGACGGCATTGTGCTCATGAACTACGACGAGCACCAGACCACCAGCGATCCCGGTCCCGTGGCGAGCCAGTCCTGGTTCATCGGCAATCTGGTCCGTGTACTCAAGGTGGTGCCCAAGGAGAAACTCATCTGCGGCGTGGGCAACTACGGATACGATTGGACGCTCTCCATCCCCGATCCCAAAGACCGCCGTCACCACAAGCCCACGGTCGTTAGTACAGACCCTCTGTCGGTTTCCGATGCATGGGGACGCGCCTCCGACGCCGACGCCGATCTCGATCTTGACTACGACACCCTCAATCCTCACTACGAATACATCGATGAGGACGCGCATCAGCGCCACGTCGTTTGGTTCCTCGACGCGGTGTCGCTGCTCGACGAGATGCGCGCCGCGCGCGAGCTCGGCCTGCAGACCTTTGCCCTCTGGCGATTGGGCGAAGAGGACAGTTCGCTCTGGAATATGTGGGACCGTCCCAACAATCCGGACTCACTTCAGGCGCTGGGAATCGTCGAGCCGGGCCATGATGTGGACACCGGGGGCGAAGGCGACATTCTGCGCATCACCGGCCTGCCGCAAACCGGCAAGCGCACCGTCGAAGTGGATACCGATGAGCCCGACCCGCGCAAAAAGCTCATCGTCGATGAGCACATGGACGTCTACCCGCACACCTACACCATCGAGCAATATGGCTACAATCCCAACGAGGTTGCGCTCACGTTCGACGATAGCCCCGATCCCAAGTGGACTCCAAAGATTCTCGACATCCTCAAGGCCAGGCACGTCAAAGCCGCTTTTATGGCCATAGGATCCGAGGCCGCTGACAACATCGGCCTTCTCCAGCGCATTGTCCGCGAAGGCCACGAGATCGGCAATCACACCTGGACCCACCCCGACATCAGCGAAATCTCGCCGCGCCAGGTCGAACTCGAGATCACTCTCACCGAGCGCCTCTTCGAAAGCAAGCTCGGTGTCCAGCCGCTTTACTTCCGCCCGCCCTACGACATTGACGAAGAACCCGACACCGACGACGAAGCCGAACCGGCCTGGCGCATTCAGCAAATGGGCTACATCATCATCGGCAGCAAAATCGATACTGACGACTGGGACGAACACCCTCGCAAAACCACCCCCGAGATCATCCAGTCAGTCTTAGCCCAACTCGACACCATGAAAGTGAAGCCGCAATTCCGCGGCTCTATCATCCTCATGCACGACGGCGGCGGCGACCGCTCCGCAACCGTCGCTGCGCTGGGTCCGCTCATTGATGCGCTGCGCGCCCGTGGCTACACTATCGTTCCTGTCTCCGCGCTCATGGGTAAAACCACTGCCCAGGTCATGCCTCCCCTCACCTTCTGGCAGCGCATGCGCACCATCCCCGATTCCATCGCGTTCTCGGCGGTCGATATCATCGGCAATTTTATTTTTATGGTTTTCTTCGTGGGCGACGTGCTCATGAGCGCGCGCCTTATTATCGTGGGCCTGTTCGCCATCATCGACCGTTTGCGGCGTCCGTATCGCCCGGCCTCGCCCGGCTTTTGCCCCCGCGTCGCCGTTCTCATACCGGCCTACAACGAAGAATCCGTCATCGTGCGCACCATCCGATCCGTGCTCAACTCCGACTACAAAAATCTCCGCGTCATCGTCATCGACGACGGCTCCCTCGACCGCACTGCCGAAGTGGCAGCCGCCGCTTACGCGCAGGACATCGCCGCGGGCCGCGTGCAGGTTCTCACCAAGCGCAATGAAGGCAAGGCCGCCGCGCTCAACTACGCCCTCGATCGCATCGCTGAAGATGTATATGTCGGCATCGATGCCGATACCGTCATCGCTCCCGACGCCGTCTCCAAGCTCATTCCCCACTTTGAAGATCCTGCTATCGGCGCCATCGCCGGCAATGCCAAAGTTGGCAACCGCGTCAACCTCTGGACGCGCTGGCAGGCTCTGGAATACATCACCAGCCAGAACTTCGAGCGCCGCGCACTCAATCTTTTCCACGTCATTACCGTGGTTCCCGGCGCCATCGGCGCATGGCGCACCGCGCCCGTCAAGGCCGCCGGCGGATATCCCGTGAACACTGTGGCGGAAGATGCAGACCTCACCATGAGCCTCCTCGAGCAGGGTTGGAAAGTCGACTACGAGGACCGCGCCCTGGCCTTTACTGAAGCGCCTATCGACGCCAAGGGCCTCATGCGCCAGCGCTTCCGCTGGTCCTTCGGCACCTTGCAGGCTGTCTGGAAACATCGCGCCGCCTTTGTGCGCAACAAGGCTATGGGGCTCTTCGCTCTGCCCAACATCCTCGTCTTCCAGATGCTCCTGCCGCTCGTCTCGCCGTTCATTGACATCATGTTCGTGGCCGGCATTGTGAACTTCCTCGTCGATCGCCACTACCACCCTGAAGCCGCGTCCGCCGCGAGTTTTGAAAAGCTGCTGGCTTACTTCGGCGCATTCCTGCTCATCGACTTCATCACCTCGTCGGTCGCCTTCAGTCTCGAGCGCCGTCATCCCGCCAACAGAGGCGATGGCTGGCTGCTCTTCCACATCTGGCTGCAGCGCTTCGCCTACAGGCAGGTCTTCTCCGTCGTGCTCTTCAAGACCCTCAAGCGCGCCATCGACGGCAAGCCCTTCAACTGGGACAAGCTCGCCCGCACCGCCAAGATGAGCAAGCGCACCGAAGCCCTCACCGAAGCCGCACCGTAAGAACAATGGTCAGTGGTTAGAGATCAGAGGCGCGGCGACCATCAGGCAATTCTCTATTGTGAAAGCCGGCCGTCAAGAAAGAGGTCGATCGCGACGTCGTCGTCCGCTTTCCAGATCATGAAGCTCGGATTCTTCAACCCCCATTTGACGTACGGTACGACGAAGTGAGCCTTGGCGGTTGCCGCTGTGCCCTCAATATGGACAAGAATAGGGACGGTGATCTCGTGAGGCGTGCCGAGAAGCGTGAAGATACCCGTTACCTGAATGTTCGAATCGCCTGATGGAGCGATGACGCCGGCGTAGGACTTCAGCTCAAAGGAGACATTGGCGAACTGTTCGACCTTGAGGATGTCTCTGTTCATCTTTTTGTCGCGACTGTCATTGCCGGTCTTGCAACTGCCGGCGAAGACGACCACCGACCCCGAAATCCTGGGAGCGCTGCGGTCAAACTCAATCCATCCGGATTGAAGGTGAAACGCGCCGCTGACGACTTCATGAGTCGTGTTGAGCGTCATTTTGATCTGGCTGGCATCGGGATTGACGGCGAAGCTCTGATGCTGGGCGAGAGCGGCAGGAGCGAATACCGCAGCGAGGGCAAAAACCGCGAAGGATTTCATTGCATTTCCCCTATGGCGTTTCAACAATTGAGAATTGTTCTTGGCGTGGCCCGACTTCAGCCGGCGACTGTCTGCGGAGCAACCGTGGCGTGCTGGGCGACCCGAGTTAGATTGGCCGTCACGCGCATCACGCCGGGCCAGACCCTGAGGCAAAATGGCAACACAGCGCGCGCGAAGGCGTTGTTCAAGCCATCGGCGGCGAACCCAGCAAGGCGCATCTGGGTCAACAGTGCGGAACGCAGTTTAGCCTGGAAGATCGGCGCCGGCTCTGCCGCGAGCCAGGCCACTGCGGCACAGCGTGCCGTATGCAGCGCAATCGATATGCCGTCGCCGGTGAACGACGGGATGACAGCTGCCTGATCGCCAATGCAGTAGAGCCCATCCTCCGTAGTGCGGCGGATGAAGCCATACGGGATATGCGTGATGGCGATCGGCTTGTCGAGCAACGGCTCCGCACCCGCGAGCCTCATTGCGAGATGCGGACAGTCCTGCTGTATCTTCGCGAGGAAGTTCTCCCAGCGATTTCCCGCACGTGCGAGATATTGTTGTTGCACCACGCAGCAGAGGTTCGCAACGCCGCCTTCGACCGGCTGAATACCGCCGTAGCCACCGGGATAAAGCATCAGCTCCGAAGCGCGCGCCAGTTCAGCAGCCTGCGCGGGCGCCAAACGAAAGTACATCTTGAAGGCGATCCATCGATGCGGGTCCTCCGGACGGGCGTGGCCACGGAGATCGTGCTTGCCCGTGGCCAGAAAGACGGTTGGTGCTTCACGGGTGGTGCCGTCGTCGAGCATAACTTGCCATTCGTTGGGCGCGGTGCGCAAGAGCGTCTGCACACTGCGGCCTTGCTCCACGCGAACTCCAGCGGCGACGGCCTCGGCGATGAGCGCCGTATCCAGCGCCTTGCGCGAAAGGGAGGCAGCGGGAAAAGGCAACGGAGCTTGCGCGGCACGCCTGGCGGCGGCAAGGCGAACGTAGTTGATCGGCACGGCTCCAAGCGAGGTCACGTCGATGCCGAGCGCGTCCAGGTCCTCAAGCGCCTCACCGCTCAGAAACTCTCCGCAAATTTTATGGCGCGGTGTGGGCTCGCGTTCAATCAGCGTGACGCGCTGTCCCTTGCGGGCGAGCGCGATAGAAGCGGCACAGCCTGCCACTCCACCACCGAGGATGATGACTTCATTGGGCACGGGAATCCGATTCAAAGTTGACGTATTGACTGGAATCTCCTTATCGGATCCGGTACTAAAATCATACCGCTCTACCGCGTATTGGATGGCTAATGCTGGGTTTGGGTGGTAGTGTAGTTTGAAACCTTCGAGACTGCCCTGGAGGTTTGACGATCCGAATGCAAGAATAGTTAGTGTCTGCCTGCCGTTCCGGAGCTTTCGAACTGGAACTGGCTGCATAATTCCCCTTTTGAGGGGCGCATCCTGGGTGAGAATGGTTAAACAAAGCAGGGGACCCCTTAGCAGACTGTGGGGCTGGGTCAAGTACCACATTGTCGGAGACGTGCCGGAGGACATTGCGCTATGCGCAATGGACTGCGACAAGGGCCAATGCACAACGAGCGAGTGGGAAGTGTGCGAAAGGCGTCTTCAAAAAGCTGCGGGTGAACTCATGCCGGCGCGGAATCAAACAAACCCGGAAGACGATACAGGCAAAGAAGCCAAGTAAGAACTGGCGAACGGACCATTCCGCCGGACTCCGCTATGTCGCCTTACTCGCCAGTTACTCAGCAACAATCAGACTTTAGGCAATGGAATCTCACTGCGCGCGGTGGCGGGATTTCAATGCCACTGGTCAGCCCCGGTCGCAGGATAGGTTTGCGTCAGGCGGCGGCATTTCCAGGCCGTCAGCACCAAAACCCCCACACAACGTCTATCCCTATAATTCGATCTGAGGACCCACTGCGCGTGACTACAACTTCCCTGAACCGCATTGCAAAGACCATTCGCTTCCATGGAATCTAATGCGGAAATCCAATTCGAGCTGCGGGTTTCTCCGCGCGATCTGCCGGAGCTGATGGATGGGGGTTGCAGCTATGAGGATTTCCGCGACTGCCTCCGCAGCCTGGAGCAGATCAACCGTTGGTTGCTGGGATATCGGCCCACGCTGGCCTGGCTGAACCGGCTGCCGCCTACACTGCGTGATCATGGCTTGTGTGAACCGGTGCACATTGTCGATGTGGGCTGTGGCGGCGGCGATCTGCTGCGGCAGATTGCAGGCTGGGCGCGGAGTCGCGGCACTGCTGTGCAGTTAACAGGGATCGACTTGAATCCTTATGCCGCGCGGGCGGCAGCGGAGTCCACGCCGAAGGAACTCGGAATCGCGTGGGTAACCGGCAATGCTCTGGTGTATCGGCCGGAGAAACCGGTGGATATCGTTGTGAGTTCGTTGATGGCGCATCATCTGGAGAATGAGGAAATCATCGCGCTGCTGCGGTGGATGGAAGCTACTGCGCAGGCAGGTTGGTTCATTAATGATCTGGAGCGGTCGGAGCGGAATAGCCGGATGTTTAGCGTAGCGAACAGGATCATGCGATGGCACCGGTTCGTACGGCATGATGGGCCGGCATCCTTCCGTCGGGCCTTCCGCGAAGAGGACTGGGCGCGGTTGCTGGCGGCGGCTGCGGTTCCGCGCGAGGCGGTGACGGTGGAACATTGGCGGCCGGGACGGTTGTGCGTGGGGCGGTGGAAGTGATGGTTTTGATGAAGCGAAACAGATTCCTTGTCGCCGCTTTGCTGGCAATCGCGCTGGGAGCCACAGCGCAGGCACAACAAATTCCCGTCAAACATATTCAGCTCCCGCGGCATGAATTTATGGAGGTGCGCTCGGAGACTGGACAGACCATCGCCCAAGTGGAGTTTACGCAGTCCGTGCAGGCCGATGAAGTAACGATGCGCCTGACCTATCGCTTTGTCGACGGGTCGATTGACGATGAGACGACGACATACAGGCAGCAGAGCACGTTTCAGTTTATCCGCAACCATCACATCCAGAAGGGGCCGTTCTTTGCGAAGCCAGTCGACTTCGCGATGGAAGCCGCTACCGGCACAGCGACCAGCCGCACAGCCGACAGAAATGGCACGGTCCACGCCGAGAGCGAGCACATCGACCTGCCGGATGACCTGGCGAATGGGTTCGTTGGCACGGTGCTGCTGAACGTGCCGCCCAACACCGCGCCGTTTCGCGTGGGGATACTGGCGCCGGTCTTCGGCGGGCGATTGATTCGGATCCTGATCTCGCCGGATGGCGAGCAGCCGTTTCAAAAAGCAGGGCAGATCCTGAAGGCCACGGTGTTCCGCATCCATCCGGAGTTGGGTGGAATCCTGGGCATGCTTGCGCAGTTGCTCGGCCTTCAGCCGAAAGATGTGATGGTGTGGATACTGGAAGGCGAGCAGCCTGCGGTGGTCAGGATCGTCGGACAGCTCGGCGGTTCCGGGCCCGTTGTCAGCTCGGAGTTGGAAGGGACCAGCTTCGGAAAATAGAACATCCTGGAAACCCACATCTCAAACGCAAAATGAGCGATCAGCCGCGACGCGTGGTGAGCTCGTGCCAGTTCAGGCCGAGATCCACGATAAGCAACGAGGCAAGGGTGAAGGCGATGACGCCGACGGCGGAGAGAGTGTCGCCGAGGTGGCTCCAGTAACGCGGCCACAGGTTGAGCACACGGCTGGAGACGAAGGTAAACGTGACGGCGTACGATCGAGCCATCCACTGCCGGTGCTGGATGATCTGACGGTTGCGCGCGGTGAGGAAGGCGGCGGTGGTGCAGACCATCCACGCCGCGGCCTGCATTGAGGTTCCGGGGAGCCCCGGACGTCCCCAGGCGAGAGCGATCCCAGTGAACGAACCGACAAACACGGAAACCACGTAGATGCGTCCCAGGACCCGGTGCAGCTTGCGGTGCTGCTCGCGAATCCGCGAGGAGAAATTGATGGGGCCGATCAGGAGAGCGAAGGTCCCGGCGAGTACATGCGGGATGAGCAGATGGCGGTCGGCGATGACCTGAAGACGGTAGGCGTGGTACATGGGGAAATCGGTGTAGAGAAGAACTTCAGATGTGATGAAGACAAAGAGCGTGACGAGACCAAGAGTTATCCAGAGAGCGGTTTTAAGCCTGGAATGACTGGTGCGGGGCGCAAGCACCGTGGAAGTTACCATGATTTGCCTCTTAATTGGTTAGACAGGCCGGGGGGCGCTGCGAGAGCCGGGGGCGCGAAAGACTTCATGTTTTTAGTCTAACGAGCAGCTTCGACTTGCAGCGCTCCGGCCGTCCGGTAGAGCGAATTCACACGCAACAAGGCGCAAATTTGCCTGCAAAAAGCTGACAAAACGCGCGAAAAATAGCGCAAAAGCGCGCTCCGGAGCCCATCTTGATGCGTTTATGCGAAATTCTCTATTCACGCGCGCGCTGATTCGCGAAATTCTCTATTCACCTTTGTGCTTCAAGCGCGAAATTGTCTGTAGTTTCCCTCAAAGAATCGCGAAACGCCAAGCGAACATTCCGGGGGTAAGCGGTCGCTCTTAAGCGAACATTTGCCCCCTTTTCGGCAGCAGAAAAACGATCATTTCCGCTGATTCTGCGGGACTTACCAACTCACCCCACCCCGGACGAAAAAATGCAGTTCACCATTCGACTTCGACCGCCGCGCGATCTTCGCTCGGGGCGGGCTTTTGATTCGCCCGCCGGTCACAGACCACTGATCACTGACCACTGATCACTGTATTCTTACGGCCCCAGGTACAGGCTCACGCCGGGCGGCGCAAAGCTCAGTTGGCCGGATTTGGGTTCGTAGGAGAGATCCAGCGCATCGGTCTTGCGGCCGTTGATGAGCACGGCCACCAGCAGGTTGTTGCCGTAACGCGCGGCCTCCGCGATCTTGTGATTCTTGATGGCGCCGTACTCGTTGTCGGGGCTGGTGGCGCTCCAATCTCCCTGGAAGCGCGAGTAGGGATAAACGCTGTGCTGATCAGGATGCTGCTGCCAGTTCTTGTCGTTGATCCAGATGCCGTAGGCACGGGGCAGGTCGTTTTCCTCAACCGCAGTCAGAAATTTGTTCACCGTGGCGCGCCCGAACATATAACGGTCCCAGTTCCACGGCCAGTCCACCGGCCGGCCGGCCACCAGCCACCAGCTGACAAACAGCAGCAAGACCGCGCCCACGCTGCACTGCACGATCAGCAGATTACGCCGCGAGCGCGCGGGGTCGTACTGGGGAGCATCGAGCAAGGTCATGGCAGTTTTTCCTCGGCTACAAGAATACAGGGAGCAGTTCGTAGTTCACAGTTCGTAGTTCACAGTTCATAGTTCGCGGTCTGTAAGTCGCAGTGAGCCCGTGGCAATCTTCGACGGCCTGACGGGTTAGACACCGCCGACGAAGCTGTTGTTCCCGCAATCCCGTAGCCCCGTAGCCCCGCAGTCCCTGCCCTAGTCCCGGCTGTACGTCGTCTTGTCCTTCTCCGCCTGGCGCTCGAGGGCTAGCTCGATGAGGCGGGTGATCAGGCCGGTGTAGCTGAGGCCCGAAGCCTCCCACAGCTTGGGGTACATGCTGATTTGCGTGAAGCCGGGCATGGTGTTCACTTCGTTTACAAAGATGCGCTGCTTGCCGTTGGGCTCCATCAGGAAGTCCACGCGCGCCAGGCCCGCGAGATCGCAGGCGCGGAAGGCGGCAACGGCCATCTCGCGGATTTTCCTGGTTTCCGATCGGCTCAATTTGGCAGGAATCACAGGCACCGAGCCTTCAGAAAGATACTTGGCCTCGTAGTCGTAGAACTCCTTGCCGGGAACGATTTCGCCCACAACGCTGGCCTTGGGATCGTCGTTGCCGAGCACCGCGACCTCGAACTCTCTCGCGCGTGCCTTCCTGCCGCCCACGCCCTGCTCCACGACGAGCTTGCGGTCGTATTTGGCAGCCAGGGTAAGCGCGGGACCGAGTTCCTTGCGGTCGTGCGCTTTGCTGATGCCGACGGACGATCCCAGGTTCGCCGGCTTCACAAACACCGGATACCGGAGCGACTTCTCGACCTGTGCGACGGCCTTGCGCGGGTTCTTTTCCCAATCGGCGCGGAGCAGCGTGACGTGTTTGACGATGGGCAACCCGGCTTCGACGAAGAGGCGTTTCATCACGTCCTTGTCCATGCCCGCGGCCGAGCCCAGCACGCCGGAGCCGACGTAGGCGATGCCGGCCAACTCGAAAAGCCCCTGGATAGTGCCGTCCTCGCCAAAGGTGCCGTGCAGGACGGGGAAGACGACATCAATCGCCTTGCCTTCAGGACCTTGCGGGCCGGGGACAGGGGCGAGCAGCGTGGGAATGCCTTCGTGGAGGAGTTTCGCGCCCGGCGTGGCGTCGGGATCGCCGGCGCGCAGCCCTCGCGATCCTGCGCCGATGTCGCCGTTTAGCAGTTGGTTGGCGTCCGTCGCTGCCAGCCAGCGGCCCTCGCGGGTGATGCCGATGGGGGTTACGTCAAACTTGTCGCGGTCGATGGCCCGCAGAACCGATGCGGCCGACAGCAGAGAGACCTCATGCTCGCCGCTGCGCCCGCCAAAAAGAATGCCTACGCGAAGTTTTTTTGCCATTTTTTGTTCGGCCGCAGCGGTCACGATCAGCGGCACTTATTTCTAGTGTAGAACCGCCGGCAGAGGCGGCTTTCCGTGGGTCCAGAGGGGGCTATTCCCGCACCCGCCGGAGCGCTGGCGGCGGCGCTGGAAAGGACCCTCCGACTCCTACTGGATGTTGTTGGCCACTAAGGCGATAACCTCGGTGAGCGAGCACTCCCAAAAGGCCGCAAGTCAACGTACCAAAAGTGTTATATCAAAAGCCTCCGGTACGACTACCATGAGTGAAAGGTATTATCCCCTGCGTTGTTCCCACTCGCATACCACTCCCGCTCTACCGGCGCTAAAAGCTAGTGGGGGCAGCGGAGAACGGCGAGTCCGTGCCGCTGAGGCGGAAAACGGCAAGCCGGTACCGCTGTGGCAGCAAGATTATAGCAAGGGGGCTCAGTTCGAATTGACGAATCGATATCATGCCGCGTTAGCTATGCTGTTGGCATGCGTTGCGGTTGCGGGAGCGGCTCAGCCGGCTCCATTGACCACTCTGGACAGTGTCCGTCGCCTGAGCAATGCTGAGGCGGCCAAGGGAATCCCTGTCGCCGTGACAGCGACGGTAACGTACTTCCGCTCCTATCGAAAAAACATGTTCGTACAGGACGGCGCGACGGGCCTTTTTGTGAAGGCCGCCACAAATGTCACGCTGGTTCCCGGAGATCGCGTCCTGATCAAGGGCGTGACTCATCAGGGATACCTTCCCTATTTGGTCAGCAGCGACCTGACAGTGCTCGGGCACGGCGCTCTTCCCAGGGCGCTCGGCGCGGACTATGAACAACTGATCGGCCCGGACGACGATTCAGTGCTGGTGACCGCGCGCGGCGTGGTGCGCGCCGCAAATATGGATGCGCCGTCGGCTGCTCATGCCCCAGGCGGGACCATCAAACTGCTCACCGACGGTGGGACTGTCGACGTGGAAGTGGACAACGTTACCGCGAATGAGCTGACAAACCTGCTGGATGCCGAAGTGGCAGTGATCGGCGTAGCCGGTGGCAGGTTTGACGGAAAGGTACAGAAGACCGGCAGCCTGCTCCATGTTTCCAGCCTGGATGACGTCAAGGTCGTGAAACCCGCCGCAGTCGATCCGTGGTCACTCCCGCTCACGCCGATGGATCAGATTCAGGGGGTCTATCGCGTAAAGGATCTCACGAGCCGCGTACGCGTGAGCGGCGTAGTCACGTACAGCGAACCTGGCTCCGCGGTAGTGTTGCAGGACGGCACGCGCAGCTTGTGGATCACGACGCGCAACTTTTTGCCGCTGCGCATCGGCGACCGGGCTGACGCCACGGGTTTCCCCACTGCGAACGAAGGATTTCTGCAGCTGTCGGCGAGCGAGATCCGGGACAGCGGCGTTGCAGAGCAGGTTGCGCCGTTGCCTGCCAAGTGGCAGCAACTGGCCTCGAGCCAGCACATCTTTGACCTGGTATCGATCGAAGGCGAGGTTGCGGTCACGGCCAGGGAGGCCGCTCAGGACGAGTATGTACTGATCTCGGACGGCTATGAGTTCTCGGCCATCTACCACCATCCGTCCGGCTCCGAGCCGTCGTCAATGGCTCCGATGAAATCCATCCCCGTGGGTTCGCGGATTCGCGTTACGGGCATTTGCGTGCCTTTGAATTCGAATCCTTTCGGCCACGATGTGCACTTCAATATCCTTATGCGCTCCCCTGACGACATTGAAGTACTCGCCAGGCCGAGTGTCCTGAATCCGGACAACATCGCCATGTTTTTCGCGGGGTTACTCGTGCTGGCGCTCGTGATGGGTATGCGCGGGTGGCACCTGGAGCACAAGAACCGGCGCAAGGTGGTTTCTCTGGCGTACATGGAGCAGCGCCGCGCACGCATTCTGGAAGACATCAATTATTCCCGGCCGCTGGCTGGGACTTTGGAGCGCATCACGGAGCTGGTCTCGATGAAGCTCAATGGCGCTGCCAGCTGGTGCCATGTTGCTGAAGGAGCGACGCTGGGTAACCGGCCGGCGCGGCTCGCTCCTGCGTCGTTGCGCACCGTCGAACACCCCATTCCTTCCCGCTCCGGGCAGCCGCTCGGCTCGTTGTTCGCGGCCTTCGACGCGCAATCCAAGCCGTCTATCGTGGAGCAGGAAGCCCTTGCCATGGCGGCGGCGCTGGCTACCCTGGCGATCGAAACCTCGCGCCTCTACTCCGATCTGGTGCACCGTTCGGAATTCGACCTGCTGACGGACGTACAAAATCGCTTCGTCATGGAGAAGAAGCTCGTAGCGATGATTCAAGCCGTACGCCTGACGGCCGGCGTCTTCGGCTTGATCTATATCGACTTGAACCAATTCAAGCGCGTGAACGACGTGCACGGGCACCTGGTGGGCGATCTTTACTTGCAGGAAGTGGCGCAGCGCATGAAAAAGCAGTTGCGTCCCGGCGATACGCTGGCGCGATTGGGCGGCGACGAGTTCGCGGTGCTGGTTCCCGTGGTGCACAGCCGCGACGAAGTGGAAGAGATTGCTGCGCGGCTGGAATTCTGCTTCCACGAGCCTTTCTTACGAGACGAATGCGTCATCCACGGCTCGGCCAGCGTCGGCATCGCACTCTATCCGGAGGATGCTGATACGGTGGAAACCCTGCTCAGCGCGGCCGATGCCTCAATGTACGTCGACAAGCACACACGGTCGGGGCAGAGCCGGGGGCGAGTCGCTCTGGGCGAAGACGAATTGGTCCGCGGGGATCGCGGATAGTAAAAAGGCCCGGCAAATCGCCGGACCTTCCACTTTTGCAAACCAAAGGGCTGCCGCACCGCTGGTGCTATTCGGCTGCCATCTCTTCGGCTTCGCCTTCCTGCCGCATCAGCTCCAGCTCGCGTTCGGCGGCCTCGATCTCGGCCGTCACTTCCTGCTGCACGCGTGCTGCCGCTTCCTCGAGCTCCGGTGAGAGCTGGACGTTGCGGTAGTACTCCAGGCCTGTGCCGGCGGGGATCAAGCGTCCGACGATCACGTTCTCCTTGAGACCGCGCAGGTTGTCGATCGCGCCGTTGATGCTGGCTTCGGTGAGCACACGCGTCGTCTCCTGGAAGCTGGCCGCGGAGATGAAGCTGTCGGTAGAGAGCGACGCCTTGGTGATACCCAGGAGCAGCGGTCTGCCGATAGCGGGACGGCCACCACCAGCCAGCACGCGCTCGTTCTCTTCCGTGAAGCGGAAACGGTCAACCTGCTGCTCGAGCAGGAAGGTCGTATCGCCCACTTCGTCGATGCGCACCCAGCGCAGCATCTGCCGCACGATCACTTCGATATGCTTGTCCGAAATGGCCACGCCCTGCAGGCGGTACACTTCCTGGATTTCGTTCACCAGGTAAGCCTGCAGTTCCTTTTCGCCCAGCACGGCAAGAATGTCGTGCGGGTTCAAGGGACCGTCCATCAGAGGATCGCCGGCGCGCAGGCGTTCGCCTTCCTGCACGTTCACGTGAATTCCGCGCGGCACCGAGTATTCCTTCTCGTCGCCGTTGTCGGCCGTCACGTAAATCTTGCGCTGGCCCTTCGAAACTTCGCCGAAGCGAACCACACCATCAATTTCAGAGATGATGGCGGTCTCGCGCGGCTTCCTCGCCTCGAACAGCTCTACCACGCGGGGTAGACCGCCGGTAATATCCTTCGTGCGCGTCGACTCCTTGGGAATCTTCGCGAGCACGTCGCCGGGACCGACCTCGTCGCCGTCCTGCACCATAAGGTGCGCGCCGCGGGGCAGCAGATAACGCTTGCTTCCCTTGGCGCCCTTGATGGCGATGGCCGGCTGCCGCTTCTCATCGGGCGAGTCGGCAACCACCCAGCGCGAAAGGCCGGTGACTTCGTCCACTTCCTCGTTGAGCGTAATGCCTTCCTGCAGGTCCTTGAACTGCACCGGGCCGCCAATCTCGGTGAGAATGGCGTAGGTGTAAGGATCCCACTCGGCAAGCAGTTCGCCCAGTTTGACAGCGGAGCCTTCCTTGACGCGAAGGCGTGCGCCGTAGACCACCTGGTAGCGTTCCTTTTCACGGCCACGCTCGTCCACGATAGCCACCGAACCTGAGCGGTTCATGGCCACCAGTTCGCCTTCTTTGCTTTCGACCGTGTTCAGGTTGATGAAGCGCACATAGCCGTTGTTCTTGGCGTCGAGACGCGAACGATCCTGCACGCGGCTGGCCGTGCCACCCACGTGGAAGGTACGCATGGTAAGCTGCGTGCCCGGCTCGCCGATGGACTGCGCGGCGATGACACCGCAGGTTTCGCCCAGTTCGACCATGCGGCCGGAACCAAGGTTGCGCCCGTAGCACAACGCGCAGACGCCGCGGCGTGATTCGCAGGTGAGCACGGAGCGGATCTTCACCTTCTCCACGCCCGCGCCCTGAATCAACGACGCGATCTCTTCGTCAATGGACTGGTTGACTTCAACCACCACGTTGCCGTCGTAGTCCTTAATTCTCTCGAGAGAAACGCGGCCAATGATGCGGTCTCTCAGCGGCTCGATGATCTCGCCCGATTCCACGATCGATCCGACGTAGATGCCTTCGAGCGTGCCGCAATCGTTCTCAGTCACGATCACGTCCTGCGCCACGTCCACAAGACGCCGAGTCAGGTAGCCGGAGTCGGCGGTCTTCAGTGCCGTATCGGCCAGGCCCTTGCGCGCGCCGTGCGTCGAAATGAAGTACTCGAGCACTGTCAGGCCTTCGCGGAAGTTGGACGTGATGGGCGTCTCGATGACTTCGCCCGAAGGCTTGGCCATCAGTCCGCGCATACCGCTCAACTGGCGAATCTGCTGCTTCGAACCACGAGCGCCGGAGTCGGCCATGATGTAGATCGGGTTCATGGCGCCTTCGTCGTCGGCCCGCTTCATGTTCGAGAACATCTCGTCGGCCACCTGGTCCGTGACTAACGACCACATCTGGATGACCTTGTTGGAACGCTCGCCGTTGGTGATGGCGCCGTCCATGTATTGCTTCTGGACTTCGATCACCTTTTTGTCGGCTTCGTCGACGACGGTGTACTTGCTGGCGGGAATGACCATGTCGTCCAGGCCCACGGATAGACCGGAACGCGTGGCGTAGTTGAAGCCCAGCGACTTGATGCGATCGAGCATGCCCACGGTCACTTCAAGGCCGAGGTTCTGGTTGCAGTAGTTCACCAGCTGCCCAATGCCCTTCTTCTTGAGCAGGCCGTTGATAAACGGCATGCCGGGAGGAAGCGCGTCGTTCAGGATCACGCGGCCGACGGTGGTGGAGAGATACTCTTTCTCGAAGTCCACCGGATCGGTGTGCGTGATGTCCTGATCGTCGTAGGCGGTGGTCATATCGAGCACCTTGCCCGTGTAGCGCAGGCGGATGGGCGTAAGCGTCTCCACTTCGCCGGCTTCCAGCGCCATCAGGATTTCTTCGGTGTTCGAGAACACGCGGCCTTCACCCTTGCCGCCCTTCTTGGCCTTGGTCAGGTAGTAGAGGCCCAGCACCATGTCCTGCGTGGGCACGGTGATCGGCTGGCCCGATGCGGGCGACAGAATGTTGTGCGAGGCCAGCATGAGCACGCTGGCTTCAATCTGCGCCTCAGGCGACAGTGGAATGTGCACGGCCATCTGGTCGCCGTCGAAGTCCGCGTTGAACGCGGTGCAGACGAGCGGGTGAATCTTGATGGCCTTGCCTTCCACCAGCACCGGCTCAAAAGCCTGAATGCCCAGGCGGTGAAGAGTTGGGGCGCGGTTCAGCAGCACGGGGTGATCCTTGATGACTTCTTCGAGGATGTCCCACACCACCGGCTCCTGCATCTCCACCATTTCCTTGGCTTGCTTGATGGTGGTGCACTGGCCGGTCTGCTCCAGGCGGTGATAGATGAAGGGCTTGAACAGCTCGAGCGCCATCTTCTTGGGGAGACCGCACTGATGCAGCTTGAGGTCGGGACCGACCACGATGACCGAACGGCCCGAATAGTCCACGCGCTTGCCGAGCAGGTTCTGACGGAAGCGGCCCTGCTTGCCCTTGAGCGTGTCAGAGAGCGACTTGAGCGGGCGATTGTTGGCGCCACGCAGCACGCGGCCACGGCGGCCGTTATCGAACAGAGCGTCGACGGCCTCCTGCAGCATGCGCTTCTCGTTGCGCACGATCACTTCGGGCGCGTGCAGATCCATCAGCTTCTTCAACCGGTTGTTGCGGTTGATGACGCGGCGATACAGGTCGTTCAGATCGGAGGTCGCGAAGCGGCCGCCATCCAGCGGCACCAGGGGGCGCAGCTCTGGAGGAATGACCGGCAGCACGTCGAGAATCATCCACTGCGGCTTGTTGGACGACTTTCGGAAAGCCTCAACGACCTTCAGCCGCTTGGCAAACTTGAGCTTCTTCTGCGCGGAGGTTTCGGTCTTCATGCGCTCGCGCAGTTCCATGGCCAGCTCTTCGATGCTCACGCGCTTGAGCAATTCCTTGATGGCCTCGGCGCCCATCATGGCCTTGAAGCCGGAGGGCCGGAACTGCTGGTCGAGCTCGCGGAAACGCGTTTCGTCCTTGATGATCTCGCGCTCACGCACCGGCGCATCACCGGGATCGACCACGACATAAGACTCGAAGTAGAGAATGCTCTCCAGATCGCGCAGCGAGATGTCGAGCAGGTGGCCGATGCGCGAAGGCAGGCCCTTGAAGAACCAGACATGAGAACAAGGCGAAGCCAGCTCGATGTGGCCCATGCGCTCGCGGCGCACCTTCGAGACCGTCACTTCCACGCCGCACTTGTCGCAGATCACGCCGCGGTGCTTCATGCGCTTGTACTTGCCGCACAAACACTCCCAGTCGGTTACGGGGCCAAAGATGCGCGCGCAGAACAGGCCGTCACGTTCCGGCTTGAAGGTGCGGTAGTTGATGGTCTCCGGCTTGGTGACTTCGCCATGCGACCAGCTGCGAATCTTTTCAGGGCTAGCCAGCATGATGCGGATGGCGTCGAAGTCGGTAATCGGACTGGTGAGCTCAAACGGATTGGAACGGAACAAGGTGAGCCTCCTTGGCAAGCTCTCTGTTGCCTGCCGCGGTGTTTCCCGGGATTGCTTTAGGGTCCTTCCTTCCCGGGAAGCGGTGTTTGCCGCTTTCAAGAAGGACCCGAAAAAACAGTGATCAGTGATCAGTTGTCCTGGTTCAGCGTTTGAACTCAGTTCTGACAACTGAAAACTGACAACTCGCTTCTCAATCCGCCACTGCCGCCACTTCCGGCGTGGGCGTTTTCTTGATCAGGTCTGCACGCTTGATCAACTCCACGTCGAGGCACAAGGACTGCAACTCGCGTATCAGGACGTTAAAGGACTCCGGCACGCCCGGCTCGATGGCCGCTTCGCCCTTGACGATGGCTTCGTAGATCTTGGTGCGGCCGTAGACGTCGTCGGACTTCGCGGTGAGCAGCTCCTGCAGGATGTAGGCAGCGCCGTAGGCTTCCAGCGCCCACACTTCCATCTCGCCGAAACGCTGTCCGCCGAACTGCGCTTTGCCACCCAGCGGCTGCTGCGTGATGAGCGAGTACGGACCGATCGAACGCGCGTGAATCTTGTCGTCAACCAGGTGCGAAAGCTTGAGCATGTAGATGTAACCCACCGTCACCGGCTGCTCGAACTGATCGCCGGTCATGCCGTCGAAGAGCATGGTCTTGCCCGATGAAGGCAGATCGGCTGACTTCAACAGCGCCTTGATTTCTTCTTCGCGCGCGCCGTCGAATACCGCGGTGCCGAACCAGACGCCCTTCTTCATGCCACGGGCAACGCGGATCAGCATCTCGTCGTCGAGCTCTTCCAACTGGCGTAGAGCAGCGGTTCCCGCGAACTCTTTCCTCATGAGCTCGCGCGTATACGCCACGTCGCTGTTGGCTTGCACCAGCTCGGCAACCTTCTTGCCCAGCTTGTGCGCGGCCCAGCCCAGGTGCGTCTCCAGAATCTGGCCCACGTTCATACGGGAGGGCACGCCGAGCGGGTTCAGGACGATCTCGACAGGCGTTCCGTCGGGCAGATACGGCATGTCTTCCTCGGGAAGAATGCGCGAGATCACGCCCTTGTTGCCGTGACGGCCGGCCATCTTGTCGCCCACGCTCAGCTTGCGCTTCATGGCCACGTAGACCTTGACCAGCTTGATGACGCCCGGAGGCAGCTCGTCGCCCTTTTGCAGCTTGGACACCTTCTCATTGGTGATCTTGCGCAGCACTTCGATCTGGCGCGAGGTCATCTCCTCGATCTCGTCGATCTGCTCGTTCACCCGCGGGTCCTTGTCGTTATAGCGGATGCGCTTCAAGTTCTTGGTCGAGATGCGCTCGATGGTGTCGCGATCGAGAATGGCGCCCTTGGTGAGCAGGCGCTTGTTGGTGCGCTCGTCATGCAGGTCGGCGAGCACTTCCTTGCCGCCCAGAATTCCTTCGAGACGCTTCAGGCGCTCGTCGGTCAGAATGCGGATTTCGTCGCCCAGGTTCTTTTCGAGCTTGGCAATGTATTCCGCCTCGATCTGCTTGGCGCGCTCGTCCTTCTCCTGGCCCTTGCGGCTGAAGATGCGCACGTCGACTACCGTGCCTTCGATGCCCGGAGGGCAGGTAAGCGAAGCGTCGCGCACATCGCCGGCTTTTTCTCCGAAGATGGCACGCAACAGTTTTTCTTCCGGCGTCAGCTGGGTTTCGCCCTTGGGCGTTACCTTGCCGACCAGAATGTCGCCGTGGCCGATCTGGGCTCCGATGCGGACGATGCCGCTCTCATCCAGGTCGCGCAGCGCATGTTCGCTCACGTTGGGAATATCGCGGGTGATCTCTTCGGGGCCCAGTTTCGTGTCGCGGGCCTCGATCTCGAACTCCTCAATGTGCACCGAGGTGTAGTAATCGTCCTTCACCAGCTGCTCGCTGATCAGGATCGCGTCCTCGAAGTTGTAGCCGCGCCAGGGCATGAAGGCCACCAGCACGTTGCGTCCCAACGCCAGCTCGCCCTGCTCCGTGCAAGGACCGTCGGCAATCACCTGGCCCTTGATCACGCGGTCGCCTTCGCGAACCACAGGCTTTTGATTGATGCAGGTATTTTGATTTGACCGCTTGAACTTGATGAGCTGGTAGATGTCGCTGCCCACCTCGCGCGAGAGCTGCGTGGGATGGTGCTCGCCTTCGACGCGCACGATAATGCGCTCGGAGTCGACCGAATCCACGATGCCGTTGCGTTTGGACAGGATCACGGCGCCGGAGTCGCGTGCCGTGACGCCTTCCATGCCCGTGCCCACCAGCGGCGCCTCGGCCACCAGCAGCGGAACTGACTGGCGCTGCATGTTGGCGCCCATCAGCGCGCGGTTGGCGTCGTCATGCTCGAGGAACGGCACCAGCGAAGCGGCCACCGAGACCAACTGCTTGGGGCTGACGTCGATGTAGTCCACGTCGGTGCGGTTGACCAGCACAAAGTTGCCCATGCGCCGTGCATTCACCAGGTCCTCAGTGATTTCTCCCTTGTCGTTGAACTCGATATTGGCCTGAGCGATGGTGTGCCGGTCTTCCTCCCATGCAGAAAGGTAGAAGCTGTAGGGAATCCAGTCGATGGCGCGCTTGCCCGCCTTCTTCAGTTGCGCGTTCAGGCGCAGGGCCTCGTCCTTCTCGATGTGATCGCCCACGCGCATGCCGCTTTCGCCGGCGTTCACGATTTCGACAAAGTCGAGAATGCGCGAGTCCTTCACCTTGCGGTATGGCGACTCAATGAATCCATATTCGTTAATCCGCGCAAAGCAGCTCAGCGAGCTGATCAGTCCGATGTTCGGACCTTCCGGCGTCTCAATGGGGCAGATGCGGCCGTAGTGCGTGGGATGCACGTCGCGGACTTCGAATCCGGCGCGCTCACGCGACAAACCGCCCGGCCCAAGGGCCGAAAGCCGGCGCTTGTGCGTAATCTCCGACAACGGATTGGTCTGATCCATGAACTGCGAGAGCTGCGAGGAGCCGAAGAACTCGCGGATCGCCGCCATGACCGGCTTGGCGTTGATGAGGTCGTGCGGCATGGCGGTGTTCAGCTCCTGATACACGCTCATCTTTTCTTTAATCGCACGTTCCATGCGCACCAGGCCGATGCGGAACTGGTTCTCCATCAACTCGCCGACAGCACGGACGCGGCGATTGCCAAGGTGATCGATATCGTCGACTGCGCCGATGTTCTTGCGCAGCTTGAGCAGGTAGCGAATGGTCGCGTAGAAGTCCTCAGGCGTTAGCGTGCGGTGATCCAGATGCGTGGCGTCCTGATTTTCGTAAAGCTTGATGTTGAACTTCAGGCGGCCTACGCGCGAGAAGTCGTACTTGCGCGGATCGAAGAACATGCCTTCAAACAGTGCGGTCGCGGTGTCGAGCGTCGGCGGATCGCCCGGACGCAGCTTGCGGTAGATCTCAATCAGCGCCTCTTCCGGCTTGTGCACGGAGTCGCGCTTCAGAGTGTTCGAAATGATGTTGCCCACGTCGTCGCGGTCGGGGAAGAAGACCTCGAAACTGGTGGCGCCGGAGGCCATGACCTTGTGCAGGCGATCGGCCGTTAGCTCCAAATTGGATTCGACAATCACTTCGCCCGTGGTGGTATCGACCACGTCGGACGCGGTGAGCGCGCCGTCGAGTTCTGCTGTCTCGACCTCAACCCTTGCAATCGACGCTGCGCGCAGTGCCTTGAGTGCGTGCGGCGTAATCTTGCGGCCGGAGTGCGCGATCTCTTCCTTGCCATGCAGAATTGCGTGCGCCGGCTTCACACCGACAAGGTGCGTGCCCTTGGTGGCATCCTGCGGAATTTCCCACTGCAGCTTGCCGTCGGCGATATGCAGGCGGTCCACGGTGTAGAAGGTCTTGAGAATTTCCTCGTCGGAGCGCAGGCCCAGGGCGCGCAGGAAAATGGTTCCCAGGAACTTGCGCTTGCGGTCGATGCGCACATAGAGCGTGTTCTTCTGGTCGTACTCAAACTCGACCCACGAGCCGCGGTAAGGAATGATCTTGCCGAGGAAGTAGGTGCGGTTGTTCGCGGTCTCGAAAAATACTCCAGGCGAACGGTGCAACTGCGACACGATCACGCGCTCGGTTCCGTTCACGATGAAGGTGCCGTTCGGCGTCATCAGCGGAATATCGCCGAAAAAGACTTCCTGCTCCTTGATGTCACGGATGGTCTTGTTGCCGGTCTCGGCGTCCTTGTCGTAGATGGTCAGCCGGACGGTGACCTTGAGCGGCGCGGAGAAGGTCATGCCGCGCTCCTCGCACTCCTGCTGGTCGTACTTCAGCTGCAGGCTTACGGGATCGCCGCACTTGTTGCAGAAGTCAGGCGTGTTCTTGTTATAGGTGCCGCACTTCTGGCAGAGCACGTCGCCGGGCAGGAAGGGATTGGTAATGACCATCGCTCCGCAATGCACGCAGGCCGTGCGCAGGTGGTGCAGGCCCTTCAAGTGGCCGCACTTGCACTCCCAGTTGCCGATCGCATAGTCCACGAAGTCCAGCTGCGAGATGCCGCGGAAGTCGGTAATCGGAAACACCGACACAAACACCGACTGCAACCCCGAGTCGTCTCGCTCATTGGGCAGCTTGTCCATCTGCAGGAATCGCTCGTAGGAGCGGCGCTGCACTTCGATCAGGTTAGGAATCTGGGTTGCGGTGGGAATCTTGGAAAAATCGAGCCGGCTGCGAATCGCGCGCTTCTCGTTGGGCATGATCACTCCTGAGCCTCGTCGTTGCGGCGTCTGCCCTGCTCATCAGTGGCCGCGCCGGACCGACGCCCGAGTCTCGGTGGCGCCGGCAAATTACCGAATTAATTCGAAGGTTCTGACGAACGAAATCTGAGAATCCAGTTCCGCTCTTCTGCGTTGCCGGCACGTCGTGAAGCTGGCTTCGAAGCTGGCTTCGAAATTTCGCTTCGGGGCGTCCCGAAATGAACCCGGGTCAGGCGGGTTCCCGTGAAAGCTGGATCAAAGTTCGCGGTTGATGTTGCGTGCTGCGAGCAGGTGCGCTAGACTGCGCACAAATGGGAGAAGCGAGCACAACGGCTGACTCCAGATTCAGGGTCGAACCGTAAAGGAAAGTTGTGCGCTTCAGCCTGCCGGAGAAACCAGATATCCCCGCGCAGAACGGTGGGAAGACACGAAAAGCCCGTAAGGACGCAATGCCTCACGAGCGCAGCTCAACGCCTGTGCTCCCATCCGATTTTTCTTCCATTGCCCTCGCCGATCGCAAAATCCGCTTCCGCCGCGAATTGCCAGCTACCCGACCAATTTCAACGGCCGCCCTGTCTGACCACAGGAGAAACCGTTGACCGAAAAGAACTTGGAGAATCCAAGTACTCGCGCCTGGAGGCTCTCAAAGGACCACCTGGCAGAGAAAGCTAGTGTGAAAATCAAGTCACACCGCAAGTCGTCCCGCCACACCTTCCGGCAAGTTCCCGGACGGAGCCGCAGAGACGCGCAACTTACATGTTAGCGCGTCCCGGCGTCCCTTGCAAGTCTCGTGCCGTTTACTTGACCTCGACGGTCGCCACGCCTTCAAACTTCTTCCGGATGGCCTCGGCCTCGTCCTTGGTCGCGTTCTCCTTCAGAGCCTTCGGAGCGCCGTCCACCAGGTCCTTGGCTTCCTTCAGACCGAGGGACGTCACTTCGCGTACAGCCTTGATGGTGTTGATCTTATTGGCGCCGGCATCCTTCAGAATGACCTGAAATTCGGTCTTTTCCTCAGCCGCCGGAGCTGCAGCGCCGCCGCCAGCCGCTGCCACTGCCACCGGGGCCGCCGCCGCCGAAACACCAAGCCGCTCTTCCAGCTTCTTCACCAGGGCCGCTGCTTCCAGCAGGCTCAGGCTCACAATTTGCTCTTCCAACTGCGCGATATCCGCCATGTTCTTCTCCAATCAAAAATCGTTTGAATTCGTGTTTACTGCCTATACTCTCGTCCCAAAAGCTGCCCCACGCAGTGGTTTCCGATGCGCCAGACCCGCGCCCCATCCGCTTGCGGTACAGCCAAAACCCTAAAAACCGTTGTCCGTGGTCAGTGATCAGTGATCAGTGATCAGTGCCGAAAAACCCGGATTTGCCACACTGACAACTGATCACTGCGCAGCCCTATGCGGCCGCAAACTTTTCTTTTTCCACGCCCTGGTTCAACACCACGGCCATGTCGCGGCCCGTGGCATTCAGCACGGTTACCAGGCGCTGCGCCGGAGCGTTGATCAGGAAGAGCAGCTTCGAGAAGATCTCTTCCTTACCCGGCATCGTGGCCAGAGCTTTCACATCGTCCACGGTCAACAGCTTGCCGTCGACAATGCCCAGCTTGAAGTGAAACTCCGCCGCGTTCTCGCCGGCCCACTTGGCGAAGACCTTGGCCAATGCCACCGGATCGCCCGCGGTAAACGCCACCGAGTTCACGCCCTTCAAGCCCTTCAGCGCGGCTTCAACCTGCGTGCCCGTGCCTGAAATCGCGGCCAGCTTGTTCTTCACCACGCGATACTTGCCGCCGGCTTCGCGGATCACCTTGCGCAGCTCGTAGTCCTTGGCCACCGTGAGCTTGTTAAAGGTGCCGATAATTGCGGTGGTCGAGGACTGCAGCTCCGCGGCCAGCCCCTTCGTCTTCTCAATCTTCTTCGCTCTTGAAATTGCCATTTTGTGCTCCGCACAGCGAACAGTTCACGGTTCGCAATTCATAAGATTCAGGCACCAAGCCACTTGTTCCTTTGTTCCCTTGTTCCCTGCTTCTAGTGCTTGCCCGCCGCGTCGGCTACTGCCGAATCCAGCGGAACGCCCGGGCCCATCGTCGAGCTCAGCGTGACGCTCCGGATGTACTTGCCCTTGGCTGCCGCGGGCTTGGCGCGCACAATCGACGAGATTACCGTGGTCGCGTTGTCGATGAGCTTTTGCGGTTCGAAACTGAGCTTGCCCACCGGCACGTGCACCAGGCTGGTCTTGTCGGCACGGAACTCCACCTTGCCGGCCTTGATCTCTTTCACTGCCGCGGCCACATCCATGGTCACGGTTCCGGTCTTGGGATTCGGCATGAGGCCCTTCGGTCCCAGCACCTTGCCCAACCGGCCCACTACCTTCATCATGTCGGGCGTGGCAATCAGCGCGTCGAAGTCAGTCCAGTTTTCCTTCTGGATCTTTTCGACCATCTCTTCGCCGCCCACAAAATCCGCGCCCGCTTCCCTGGCTTCCTTCTGGCGGTCGCCGGTGGCGATCACGGCCACGGTCTTGGTCTTGCCCAGTCCGTGCGGCAACACTACCGTGCCGCGCACCATCTGATCGGCGTGCCGCGTGTCCACACCCAGACGCATCGTCAGATCGACGGTCTCGTCGAACTTCGCGTACTTCACTTGCTTCAGGAGATTGACTGCTTCAGGCAGCGGATACACCGGCTTGGTGATAGCGGCGCGCGCCTTCGCAATATTCTTGCCAGATGCCATGCTTCCCTCGTCTCCCACCGCTTTTGCCAGCCCGCCGTAGCGGAATCCCTTGACCTTGTCGAGCACTCGTCCAAAACGTTGCCCGTCCGGCCAGGACCAAAAGCCGTGGTGTTATTGACTACGCAGAGGCTTCCCTGCGTGTATCCATTGATGATAGCGAAATGGCCCCGGGATTGCAAATGCTCCTCGATTCCAGAGTTTGGGCCGCTCCGCCATGCCGTCTACATGCTTTTGAGGTATCCGAATACACCCTGCAGAAAACGAATGCCTCCGTAGACCACAGGCCCCCAGAAGACTACGTAGTAGCCCCCGCTATCCATGGCCGAAGATACTGTCACGATGGTCACGATCAAACCTACGCCCGCCCAAACTCCCCCGAACGCCATGTTGCGCACCGCGGCCTCACGCGGCGTCTTTTGCCGCTTATCAAAAGGTACGAGCTTGTTGTCCTTCAGCAGCCATTGGGTGCCTTGGCTGCCGGTGCCGCCCTCGATCCGTACCTGCGCGCCGTGCGTAACCACCTTCAACTTCGCGTCAACGAACCCTGACCTGCCATCGCGAAGCCCCACAGGAATCCAATCCTGCCCGTTCAACTGTGTCTTCAACCCGTCCTGTTCAATCAGATCGCCGTGGTTCAGCGTCGCGATCACAGGCGAGAAGGCATCCGGTTGCGTATAGACCATCACGCGGTTTGACGCCACGGCCCAGAGAGGCATCTGCAGGCATTTCGCGTCGTCTGCAATGTACTTGCGCCGGCCGTCAGGCAGGATCACTTGCAGCTTTTGTTCTCCATTCTTCTTGGCCGTCATCTCCACGACAGTTTGGTCTCTCAAGCTTCCTGTCGGTTCAGTTGCATCCGCGGCGTCATAAATCGGCACGTCGCCGCCCATGAGTCGTGCTTTCACCCATCGTGTCTCCACCGTCCCTCCCATCAGCCGTGTGCACGGCTGGCGCAATGGAATTCCCTAGGCCCAAAATTGGCAGAATTCTACACCTGTCTACCAACTCATGGCTCGGGAATTCTCGCTGGAGTTTTCGCCTCGAAATTCTCATCCGATACCGGCGAGGCGCGAAAGGATTGGCGTCGCCAGCGAGCCCGCCGCGTTCGCAGCCGCCGGTGGCCTCGAACGATAAACTAGATTCAGGAACCTTACCACCGGACCCGACGCCTTGCCCCTGCTCCTCGACCACCTCAATCCCGAACAACGCGCTGCCGTTGAGGCCGCCGAGGGGCCGCTGCTCATCCTGGCCGGCGCCGGTTCCGGCAAGACCCGCGTGATTACGCACCGCATTGCGTGGCTGATTCAGGAGAAAAACGTCGCGCCCGACGCAATCCTGGCCGTCACGTTCACCAACAAGGCCGCCGGCGAAATGGCCGAGCGCGTGGATCAACTGCTGGGCCACTCGTCTCTCGCCAAGCCCTTGATCTCCACCTTTCACTCACTGTGCGTGCGCATACTGCGCCGCGACATCGAGGTGCTGAAGGTCGGCGACAAGGGCCTGACGCGCAGCTTCACGATTTTCGACGAGAACGATCAGCAGAGCCTGGTGAAGCAGATCATGAAGCGCATGGGGCTCGACACCAAGCAGCTCACCCCGCGCACCGTGCTGAGCCGCATCTCCTGGGCCAAAAACCACATGGTCGATCCGCAGGATTATTTTCTCGATTCCAAGGATCCAAACAGTGAGCGCATCGCGCACATCTTCAAGGCCTACCAGGACGAGCTGCGCAAGAACAACGCCATGGACTTCGACGACCTGCTGCTCGAAGCCGTGCGCCTGCTGAAGTCGTCGAGCGAGGTGCGCGAGCGCTACCAGCGCCGCTATCACTACCTGCTGGTCGACGAATACCAGGACACCAACCGCCCGCAGTACGAGCTGATGAAGCTGCTGGCCGGCGAACACAAGAACGTGTGCGCGGTGGGCGACGAGGACCAGAGCATTTACTCCTGGCGCGGCGCCGACATCCGCAACATTCTCGAGTTCGAAAAGGATTTTCCCAACGCGCACGATCGTCCGCCTGGAGCAGAACTACCGGTCGACGCAGATTATTCTGGAAGCGGCCGGCGCGGTGGTGGCCAACAACCTGAAGCGCAAGGGCAAAAAGCTGTGGACCGAGCGCCAGGGCGGCTCGCTGATCGGCTACTACGAAGCGCCCGACGGCGAAAACGAAGCGCTTTTTATTGCCGACAAGATTCAGACGTTTCCTGCGCGGAACAGAACTCGTCCGAAACGGAAGGGCCCGGGGAGGGCCACTGCGCGGTGCTTTATCGCACCAATTCGCAGTCGCGCCTGGTGGAAGAGGCGCTGCGCCGCTACAACATCAGCTACACCATGGTGGGCGGATTCAGCTTTTACGAGCGCGCCGAGATCAAGGACCTGCTCGCCTACCTGCGGCTGGTTCGCAATCCGCACGACTCGATGGCGCTGCAGCGCGTGATCAACACGCCGACGCGCGGCATCGGCAAGACCACGCTCGAAACCATGGAGCGGCTGGCTCTTGAGACCGGCATCTCCACCTGGGACGCCATTGCCGCAGCGATTGCGAATCGCCTCATTCCCACGCGCGCGGCGATGGCGCTCGACTCTTTTCGCCAACTGATTCTCGACGCGCAGGCCATGATGGATCCTGATTTTGCCGGCAAGCTCGCCGCAGATGTGGCGGAAGCGAAGGCCGACGACGCCGATACCAGTTTCGGTTTTGGCGCGGAAGACGTGGACCAAGAAGGCGGGGAGGCGGATTTTGGTGGCGACGAAAACCAAATTCCGCTGCTCGACGCATCGCACTTCGCGCCTGCCGCGCATGCGCCGCAGAAACCCTTCCTCGTTATGCCGACGGAAAACGCCGGATCGGGCACCGAGCGCCGACCAAAAACGCAGAAACGCGGAGCGGCGTTTCGGGCGCCCGGCGACTCGGCCACGCTGCCCGAGCTCATCCGCTTCCTCATCGATCGCACCGGCTACATCAAGGCGCTCGAGACCGAGGGCACGCCGGAGGCCTTCAGCCGCATTGAGAACCTGAAGGAACTGGCCAACGCCGCGCACGACGCCGAAGAGCGCGGCGAAACGCTGGCCGAGTTCCTCGATCACGCGGCACTGGCGTCGGACACCGATCAGTTCGATCCCAATGCCCGCGTCACGCTGATGACGCTGCACGCGGCCAAGGGACTGGAGTTTCCGCTGGTGTTTCTCGCCGGGCTCGAAGAGGGACTGTTCCCGCATTCGCGCACGCTGAACAATCCCGACGAGCTCGAAGAGGAGCGCCGTCTCTGCTACGTGGGCATGACGCGCGCCATGAACACGCTGATCCTGACGCGCGCCCACTATCGCCGCCGCTACGGCAACGATGTGCCGGAGATGAGCATTCCTTCGCGCTTTCTTGAAGAGGTTCCGTCGCAGCTTGTCGAAAATCTTGGCGGTCGCAGTCCCGCGTGGTCCACTCCGGCATACGGTGCTAGGCAGCCGGCACCGGCACGGCAACGACTCGGAGGGCGCGCACTTTAACTACGAAGACGAGAGCCAGGAGATTCCGCGCAGCCTTGCGCCGAGTTCTTCGTCCCGTCCGGGATCTGCTCCAAAGGGTAAAGGCCCGGAGGGCAGCCATCGATAATATTGCCCGCTTCTTCGGCGGAAAAACCGGCGGCCGCGCCCGGCGGCTTCGCGCGTCCGGCGATGGACATTCCCGCGGCCCACGGCGCCTCCGGCCTGAGAAAAGGCCAGCGCGTGATGCATGCGAAGTACGGCGAAGGCACCGTGCTGATGCGCGAAGGCGACGGCGAAGACGCCAAGCTGACCGTCCTCTTCGCCCGCCACGGCGTGAAGAAGCTGATGGAAAAGTTCGCCAACCTCAAAAAGATTTAGCCGCACAAGCGGGCGTGCCGATGCGGCTCCGATAGACTGAAAGCGCCATGCAATGTGCAAGAAATCCGGACGCGCGCTCGCGTTTCGTGACGCTCGTTGCCGCGCTCGCGGCTGCCGTCGCTCTCGCGGGCTGCGGCATGCCCAGCGCGCCGCTGCCGCCCTCACTGCATCTTCCCGCTCGCGTCGGCGATCTCTCCGCTGTTCGCAACGGCAACCAGGTAGCGCTCACCTGGAGCATGCCGAAGAGAGACACCGACAAAGTGCCGCTGAAGGACACCGTGACGGCGCGGATCTGTCGCAATGAGAGCGTCGCTTCGGGTTGTTCGGCCGCCTCAACCATTGAGCTCGCCCCGGACGCCGCTGGCGCATTCACCGACACACTGCCGCCGACGCTGGCCGAGGGCGCACCGCGCGTGCTCACCTATTTTGTCGAGCTGGATAACCGCAAGGGCCGGACTTCAGGTCTTTCGAACGGCGCGCAAATTCTGGCCGGCGAGGCGCCTGCTGCCGTCGACGCCCTGGCAGCCGAGATGCGCCGCGACGGAGTTTTGCTGCACTGGACGCCCGCGCCGCCGGATGCGGTGCCCGTTGCGGTGCGGCTGGTGCGCACGCGGGTTTCGCCGCCTGCGCCTGCGCCGCCAAAGTCCGCGGAGGGCCCGCTCGCGCCGCGCCCTGAACCGCCGGAGCGCACGCTGCTGGTCTCGCCCGGCCCGCATCTTGATCACGCTCTCGACAACAGCATCCAGTTTGGCGAGACCTATGAATATCGCGCGCAACGCGTGGCAAGCGTGACTGTCAACGGAGAAACCCTGGAGCTCGCTGGGCCCTTCTCGTCCCCGGTGCGCATTGCAGCCGTGAACGTGTATCCTCCTGCCGTGCCCAAAGGTTTGGCAGCGGTGGCGACAGCCGGCGAAGCGGGCGCAGGTCCTGCGATCGACCTGAACTGGCAGCCCGGCACCGAGGCCGATCTGGCGGGCTACGTCGTCTACCGGCGGGAAGCGGGCGCGGCGGAGACTGGTTGGCAGCGCATCTCCCCGGCGCAGCCGGTGGCCGAGCCTGACTACCACGACGCGAACGTGCAACCCGGCCACACCTATGTGTATGCTGTGAGCGCCGTCGATCAGCAGGGGCACGAAAGCGCGCGCTCGGCGGAGACGGAAGAGACGGTTCCCGCGCCATAAATCTACTCCGAGACAAGGAGAAAAATGAAATACTGTCGATTCCTCTACGGTGGTCAAGCCCAGTACGGTGCTGTCGAAGAGCGCGGCGGAAGCCTGGAGATCGTGCGACTGATCGACGCGCCCGAGGAAGACCTGCGCTACCGCATCGAGCATGGAAGTGCA
This sequence comes from uncultured Acidobacteriota bacterium, assembly GCA_963713675.1. Classification (GTDB taxonomy): domain Bacteria; phylum Acidobacteriota; class Terriglobia; order Terriglobales; family Acidobacteriaceae; genus Telmatobacter. The sequence continues at coordinate 204,709 of CAVQMV010000022.1, read as the reverse complement.
TCTCCCATCAGCACAAATTTCGAAGCCATCCCCCTGAGTGCAGCGGATCTTCTTGCGCCGGTTACGCCGTCGAAGATTATTTGCGTGGGCCGCAACTATCGCGAGCACGTGGTGGAGCTGGGCAACCAGATCCCCGTCGAGCCACTGCTCTTCTTCAAGCCGCCCTCGTCGCTGCTTCGCCCTGGCGGCGCGGTGGTGTTGCCTTCGTTGTCGGAGCGAGTGGATTTCGAAGGCGAGCTGGCGCTGGTGATCGGCAAGCGCACACGCAACCTCGAGCCCGAAGACGATTGGCGCGAGATCCTGCGCGGCTTCACGCTGGCCAACGACATCTCTGCCCGCGATTTGCAAAAGAAGGATGTGCAGTGGGCGCGCGCCAAGGGATTCGATACGTTTTGTCCGGTCGGCCCGGTAGTGAGCGATGAACTGGACGTTGTTGCCGGGGTCACCATTGAGACGCGCATCAACGGCGAACTGCGCCAGCAGGCTTCCACGGACGATCTCATCTTTTCTGTGCCGATTCTGCTGGAGCACATCTCAGCGGCCTTCACGCTGGAACCGGGGGACCTGATTCTGACCGGAACCCCGTCCGGCGTGGGACCGCTCAAGCCCGGCGATCGCGTTGAAGTTTCCATGGCCGGAATTGGTACGCTGGCAAACACGGTCGAAGCCGAAACCGCATAGACTTGTCGCGCCGAGACGCAACCGGCTTTCACGCCGCGCATCATAATAGGAAGAGTTACACTGGTGCCGTAGGGCGTTCCCCGCATTCGCCCCGTGCCCGCAGGAGGAGTTATGCCGCAGAATCTGCTTGAACAACTACGCCAATACACCGTCGTCGTCGCCGATACCGGCGACATGGAAGCGATGGAAAAGTTTCACCCCCAGGACGCCACCACCAACCCCTCGCTGATTACGGCCGCGGCACAGATGCCGCAGTATCAGCCCATTGTGGACGGTGTGTTGAAAGACGCGCGCAACGAACTCGGCGAAGGCGCCACCGACCAGGCGGTCGCCAATCTCGCCTTCCAGCAGCTGGCCATCGCGTTCGGCAAAAAGATCCTGAAAATTGTGCCCGGCCGCGTCTCGACGGAAGTCGACGCGCGACTTTCCTACGACACCCAGGCCACCATCGCGCAGGCGCGCAGCATCATCAAGCAGTATGACGCCGCCGGCGTTGGCCGCGATCACGTGCTCATCAAGATCGCGTCCACCTGGGAGGGCATTCAGGCCGCTGAGGTTCTCGAAAAAGAAGGCATCCACTGCAACCTCACGCTGCTCTTCGGCCTGCACCAGGCCATCGCCGTTGCCGATGCGGGCGCCACGCTCATGTCGCCCTTCGTGGGCCGCATTCTCGACTGGTACAAAAAGGACACGGGCAAGGATTACCAGGGCGCCGACGATCCCGGCGTGCAGTCGGTGACGACCATTTACAACTACCTCAAGAAATTCGGCTACAAGACCGTGGTGATGGGCGCGAGTTTTCGCAACATCGGCGAGATCCGCGAACTGGCTGGCTGCGACCTGCTTACCATTTCGCCGCAACTGCTGGCCGAGCTTGAAGCTGCCCAGGGCGACCTGCCGCGCAAGCTCTCGCCCGAAACTGCAAAGACCATGCAGATCGACAAGATCAATATGGATAAGGCGACCTTCGACCGCATGCACGCCGCCGATCGCATGGCCAGCGACAAATTGAAGGAAGGCATCGAGGGCTTCTCGGCCGCGCTGGTCAAGCTGGAGACGCTCCTGGCCAAACGGCTGGCCGAGCTCGAATCGCGCACGCCTGCGGCGGTGTGAAAGCTGTCCGCTCTTTGTGTTGTGCCGGGACCGTCTCGAAGCTCCTCAGGTCCCGGATCCCACAATGTCTACTCAAGAATGAGGGGGTATCGCTGCTCAAAAATGAGGCAGCGTGGCAATCCTGCTTGTTCATTTGCAATTCGGCGCCGCGGGCAGGTTCGGGCAGGTCTGCTCGTATAGCTCGTTCCCTACATACTGTTTCCACTCTGCGCAGGTCAAGTTTCGGTTCGCAATCCTGCAGGCCCGCTTAATCCAGGAGTCAGTGTCAACATCCAGTGACACGATATCTTGATTCCTTGCATCCGCGGCATCCCCTTGTTCCCACAGAAGGGTCTTGCCGTCCCGCGCAAACGCCACTGCATTCATCGCCTCGCCCACTGAGTCGTCATCGTCTGGACCACCGACGACGCTCAAGGGATAAGCAAGAGACTTTCTCGCCGAAACATCCCACAGGACGATGTCCGCTGATTTGAAACTTGATGAAGCAATGGTCTTACCGTCAGGGCTAAAAGCGATGCTGTTGAAACTCCCCTGGGGTACTCCGCTTGAAAGCGCACCGAGATTGCGTTGTGCTGCAACGTCCCAAAGAATAATTTGGTTCATGTTCCCTTGCTCCGTGCCTAGCGCCAGCGTCTTACCGTCAAGACTGAAGGCCGGCAAACCGCCGCCAAAGCTATCGCTTTCCAGGACGGTGGACTTCCCTGTTGCGGTATCCCATAACGTGACTTTGCCTTGGTCATCGCATTCGGCCAGCCGATTGCCGCCTGGGCTGACCGCGACGCTTCCAAGATGATCGAAGTCGACTTTTACCGGGCTGCCAATGGTTTTTTGAGACCTTGAATCTCGTATCACCAAAGTTCCGTTTGTTTCATCTTCACTTACAACGGTATTTCCATCGGGGCTGACCGCAAAAGCGTCCGCGCTGCGATCGCTCGCGGCACGTAAAGGTACTGCCGAGCCCGAACTCTCTCCAACAGTAAGGTATGTTGGCCCGGCAACGTCCGCCACATAAAGGTTCGTTAAGTCGCCGACGGCCACTGTATGCGTCCCAACTGTCAGGGAGCAACGCAATCCTTCCGGCAATCCATTGAGAGCCTGGTATTGCGCATCAAGCGTATCGGAGGATAGAAGGAGAATCTTGGTGTCATCGAATCCGACAGCGAGGGTTTTGCCGTCGGCGCTGAATCCAACACAATTCGGTGGGTCCACAGCTTCAACTGCAGAACTCGCAGTCGCCTCATTCGTTCTTAAGTCCCACACAACAACTCCTTGAGGCTGGGATAGTCCGCTTGAGCCCGGAAAGCTTCCTGAAGCCGCCGCCAGGAGATTGTCGTGTAAGGCAATGCCAGTAACTTCACCGAACGGAGCCTTCAAGATACGTTGATCCGGCGTCGCGCTGCCTACGTCCCAGACGACAACCCCGCCATCGATATGAATCGATTTGAACGCCAGGACCGTACCGTTGGCGCCAAGCGCTACGGTGGCATGCTCGTTGGCGTGAATTGAATCCGGTTCCGACTCTCCTTCCCCGGGCAACTCCTTCCACACTCTGCCGCCCGTTACGTCCCATACGACGGCAGAACCGTCGGGCGATACCACTGCCATGAATTTTTCGTCGGGACTAAATGCAATGGCGGGCTCGTCATCCCCATGCACATGGATCGTTGTATCCAGACTCTTATGGGTGGAAAGCTCTTCAAGAACGATGGCGTCGCTACTTTGATATGCCACGAACCGGCCAGTCGGACTTAGAACAGCATTCTTGAGCGTATTTTGTCGCGCGCTTGATGTGTCATGCCAGGAGTCTCCGCTGTCAAGGTCTCGCCTGATTACACTTCCGTCGGAAAGTAGCGCGATCAGTGCGTGATCATCCGAGGTAATCGCCGCTTGGATGATTGCGCCATTGCTATCGCCCCATAAGAAGAACGATCGGTACGGTTGAAACCTCAAAGCATGAAGGAGTGCCGAACGGGCCTCAACTGTAGGTGATGTCCTGGCCGCTTGAGCGCTCAGGAGCAGCGCAAGCGCCGTGTTGTACCCTCCAGAGATTTCCTGGCCCGTATGCTCGCCACTCGCCTTGATGACGTCGTCAGCGAAAGTTTGCGCCTGATCTGAGTCAAAACTAAAGACCTGGGAAGGAAGTCCGTAGATCACCTCAATGGCGAGTTGCCGCGAAAGTGCAACCTTTGCTCGTTCCTCCGCCTCTTTGCGCTGGTCCAGCGCAAACCACGCCAGGCCGCCGGCAGCAACTGCCAGCCCCAGTAACATCATGGCGACCGCCGACACGATCCCCAGCACTCGATGACGCTGCTTACGCTCCTCACCGTGCAGCTCCTCCCAAGTTCTCGGCGCGTAGAGGCGAAGAAAGACCTGCCGCAGGTCTTCGATCAAGCCCCCACGAAGTGCCGGGCTTCGCGGGTCCGCTAGAATCTGAGAACGCCGATGCTGCAGGGGAATCCAAAGTGGCTCCGAGGGAAGATTGGAACTGATCGCCGCGGGGAGTAATCTTTCGCATATATCCTTCCAGGACTGGAATTCCCCATTTGTGACGATGATCAGGACTTCGCCGCTGCGCGGGCGGCTAAACCAATGACGGGCTTCCATCTCCATTCCCCAACTTTTTGCCGCTTCGGGGGAGGCGAGAACAATGAAGTGGGACGAACGGTCCAAGCGCTCGGAAAGTTCCCTTTCAAGGCTCGAACCGGCGGGCATGCAGGATAGATCTCGAAAGATCGCCTTGCCTCTTGGCCTGTTCCAGGGACGCAAGAATCCTTGCAGGACGGATTGAATGACTGGTGCGACATCCTTGTCCGATTTCCAGCTATAGGAGAGAAAGGCATCGTAAGAAGCAGCGGAGTCCAGCCAGATCAATGATCGCAGCCACTTGGGCACGAAGCGCCGCCATGCTTTATGCGGTGCTACGTCGAGTTTGGTTGCTTCGCCTTCACGAACCATCCTGGACCTCGCAGGTCGCTTCACGTCCGACTTGGTGGGATCGACTGGGCATAAATACTCTAACGCAGGTGCGTGGCCCAGGTCTCGGAATGCCCACCCAGCAAGAACGTGGCGCGTCCTTGCGCATGGGTGAGCTTGCTTCATTGCCTGCGATCTGCCGGGAGATTGCTCGCGCTGTTTGCAGTCGAGTTACTCAAGTGCCAACAAAGTTGCCCTCCCCTCTTGACCCACGCAACTCTTCGGCTAAGCTCAGTGTTACAACGATGTAAATCGGGCCGCGGCCGGCATCTTCCCCGCGCAGCACGACAAGGAACGGCCGGGCCCAAAAGACAACGGGCTGCTCGCGCGCAGCCGCAACGGGAGGGCACGGAAAAAACCATCGTTTCCGCGCACGGGAGGTGTGTATGCAGACGCAGACTCATCCACTCGAACCATTCTTTCAGCAGGCGGTCCGCAACAGTTACGAGGGAAAGCTGGGTCTTCACGATCCCGACGTGACCAGTTACGTGGCACGCTTGCTGTGCGAGTTCTCCGATGCCGGCAATCTTTACCGCATGCGCGATGGATCGGGCCGCCCCATTGAAAAGTTGGAGGAGATGGAGCGCGCCGCCGACCCGGTGAACGGCGATGCGCCCTCGTTCGACGCCGAGCGCGCACTGCGCAAACACATCGGCGACTACGCGTTGTTCGTGGCCGGCATGTATCCCGAGGCCGCGGGATCCAAGCGCCGTCTACGTCGCCATTCCCCGAGCCTTGCTGAGCTCATCCGCGCGGGGAAGGAGAGCTATTTCATCGTCAGCCAGTTCAATCTCTTCGAATACCAGGAGGAAGCGCCGCTTTTTGCGCGCCTCTCCGACAACTTTGAGCGCTGGCTTCTGGGATTGACTTTGGTTCGCGAAGAACTCGGCCCGCAAAAGCCGCTGCAGCTTCCGCCATCGGTGAATTGAGGCTTGGCTCCAGCCCGGAGCTACTGGTCAATCCGGCAGCTTGGGATCGTGATGGCGGCGTTCCAGCACAAACTCCGTGAACAAGTGTCCGCCGATGCGGTAAGCGAAGATTAGCCGCGAGCCGGTGAAGCCGTCGATCGTAGTGTGACCGGGAATCCAGACGCTGTTCGCGATCATTGGGCCGGACATGTCGCTGAGGGTCGGCGTAAGCGTAAAAAATCTGTGCCCGTTCGTATCGTGTCGCGCCGTGACCTCGGCCAGCAGCGCGTTTTCGATTTTCCTGTGGATCGAGCAGCCGTGGCAGGGAATGTAGCGCATGTCTTCTTTGAAGAGCATTTCCATGCCATAGCGCACGTTGCCATCAATCGCAGTCGTGGCGCTGGCGCTTCCGAACCGCTGCCCGAAGCCCGGCCAGTCCTGCCCCCACTCCTCGGGTTTGCCTCTGACTTGCGCAACTGCAGCCCGCACCGACGTAAACATCAGCGCAGGCAGACCGTAGGTGTTCTTCGCGTAGTCGTCGAACTGTTCCTTGGGAGTGGGGCGCACATACGGCCGCCCGTTGATCATCACGGGGGCAGTTTTCCGGTTGATCGCGGTCGGCGCCACCGCCGACGGCGCGCCGCTGCCGAGGGTGCGAGTATTCGCAGGCGCATCCGGTAGTACGATGGCGCCCGATGGCCCAGCGTTGGGATTGGCCGGTTGGGCCGGCGCCGCATTTTGTCCCGGCGTTTGCGCCGCGCCGGCGCGAGGTAGCACCATGCAGGCCGCCGCGACCGGCAGCAACGCGACTGCCGCACGTATACACAGATAGGGAAAAGTCCTGATAACAACTCCGCTTTTTAGCGAATGATTATCTGGATTGTACTGTGAATTTGGAAAATTTCAGCTCAATTTTGAACGGATTTCTAAGGTATTGAATGGTAAGGGGTTGATTTCTTCCGCAAAGCGCGATCCTTCACGCTTTCATCACGAAACAGGGCGGGCCCAGGAGCACTCGCGGTCCGGCTATCGCCCCAGTTGCAGCGCAACCCCGCCCATGATGGTGCGCGGCGGCATATTGACGCCCGTAATCTCCTGGTAGCCAGTATTGCTCAGGTTCGTCAGCCGCAAATAGGGCCGCAGCTTTCCCGTGTCGTGGGTCATCGTTGCGTTCCACACCGGATACACGGTTTGCTGATAGCGCTCGGCGATCTGCACGGCATTGGTCAGCACAAAATCGTGGCCCAGCGCGGCGCTCCACGAAGCGTGAATATTCTGCGCCGGGTAATTGAACACATACTCCGACTGGAGCCCATGCAGTGCGTTCTGCGCGCCGTGGACTCCGGTCCACGCGATGCGCACGGTTTGCGATTTTCTCGGAATCCACGTGAGCCTGGTTTCGACGCCGGAAAAACCAAAGCCGTTCAGATTGTCCGCGCACCAGATGTTGGCCGGGCAGCCGGCCGGAAGATAGGGATTGGGAACGGTCGCGCTCTTCACATAATCAATGGTGTCATGTTGCTTCGAGAAGAATCCGGTTGCGGAGAGTGTGAGCTTTTTCGATGGCGCCCAATCCACGCCTCCGTCGCTACTCCAGGCCGACTCCGGCTTCAGGTTCGGATTGCCCAGCGTCGAGGGATCGGAATAGTAGAGATCGGTGTAGGTGGGAATCCGAAACCCGTAGCCGCCGCTGGCACGCAGATTCAAATGTTTCGCTACGCGCAGGCTGCCGGCCAGCTCCGGCGAAAACACGGCCCGCGCTCCGCCGGAAAAAATCTCTTCGCGCGCGCCCACTGAAAGGCTCCAGCGCTGCTTCGCTGGCCGCAGATCCAGATCCACGTAGCCCGCGCCGCGATTGCGCGCATGAATGCCTAGCGCGAAAGAGCGTTCAACCAAACCGGAAGAGTTGAGATTGGAAAAGTTGAAGCTGTTGATGCTGTCGCCGTTGGCCTCGAGGCCCATCAGCAGAACGGAATCCTTGCGCACGGTGAGCGTCTGCCGCAGCGATCCCTGCCACGAGCCGTCGATGTGATTGTTTTCGTAGCCTGCTGGATCGTTGCGCCAAAGCACATAATCGTCAGTGTGGCGGCGATAGCCAAAGGCCGCCACGGTGTGGCTGCCGAGTTCCTGCCGCGCTGAAGCGAACCAGCCCTTGGTCCGCTCCCAGGAGTTGTAGTTGCCGTAAAACTGGTTGGCGCCGAAGGAGCGATCGCTTCCGGCAACAAGCAAATCCGTAACGCCCAGCCGCGTGCCAAGCCAGCTCTCCACCGACGCGTCTTCATTGCGGTAATCGCGATCGTTCTGACATTCGCGGTACTGCAGAGTGCAGGCAGGCAGATAGCTCGGGTTGACGTATCCCTCGTCTGCTGTAAATCCCGTGGAGAAGTTGCGCTCCGCGGTAACGCGTCCGCTCCACGGTCCGCGCGTAGCCCCGCCCAGCACCGTTTCCTCGTTCGACTCGAGACTTCCCTGCCCCGCACGCACGAGTAGCGATTCGTGATCGGGAGCAGCGGTCAAGAAATCAACGACTCCGCTCAGCGCGTCGACGCCATGCAGCGTCGATCCCGCGCCCTCGAGCGACTGGATGGAATCGATGGCGTCGAGCGGAACCGGCAAATCGAGATTGTGGTGCGAGGTCTGCGCATCGTTGATGCGAAAGCCGTTGAGCAGCACCAGCGTCTGCTCGAAACTTCCGCCGCGCATCACGATGTCGGCCGAGCCGCCGCCCGCGCCGCGTTCCTCAAGAAAAATCGATGAGTCCTCGCGCAGAAAATCCTGCGGCCGACTCGGCGGCCAGCGATTGCCCTTGCACCGGCAGAACGTCGACCGAACGCTGCGACTCGGTCAGAGGCACCGGCGTGGCCGAGCCCAGCACGACCATGGTCTCCGCGGGCGCTTTGACAGGCGTTTTCGGTGACGTTGCGGCATCCTGTGCAAAGGCCGCGGGCAACACAACAGCCAGCAGCAGGAATGGAACGTTCGGGATCAATCGCAATTGGCTCATCAAGGGACTCCCCACTATCATCGCCGCCGCGCAGGGCACTACAACCATGATTTGGTATCATTTTGAATAGTTGAACCACTCAACTACTTTCTGACACGACTATGCGCATCGATGCCTTCCTCCGGGAAAGTCCCATGTTCGCCGTCAACCGCGCGGCGCGCCGTTTCGAGTCGCTGGCCTCGCGCGTGCTCGCGGCCGACAGCCTCGGGTTTCTCGAGGCGCTGGTGCTGGCCGCGTTGTTTTTCGAAGCGCCACGCCAGGTCAAGCCGTCGCAGCTGGCGGAAACCTTCGCCACCACGCGCGGCAACCTCAGCCACTGCATCTCCTCGCTTGAGGCCAAGGGCTTGCTGCAGCGCAGGATCGACCCCAACGACGCGCGCGCCTACCTCCTCGCGCTCAAGCCGCTGGGCAAGCGCTGCGCCGTGCGCGTGATCGCCGCGCTCGACCGCATGCAAAAGGAATTCGAGAGCGAAATCGGCAAAGCCGCGCTCGCGGAGATGATCAAGTCCCTCCGCAAGCTGGAAGCGCGCGCCGTGGTGCGGTAGAGACCTTTACATTTCTTATGCGCGCCGCCAGCCCGATGGTAGAGTTTCCCACCGCACCGGCTCGACGCGCCGCACCAGGAACACCCACGAACATGCACCCACCAGCGCCACTGCACCGGTGACGGCGAAGGCGAGACGCGCACTGCGGTGCGTCTGCACAATGAATCCCGTGAGCCACAGCCCGACGATCCCGGATAAATTGGCAAACCCGTTCTGCAGGCTCGACCATCGGCCGGCCATCTTCGGTCCTGCCAGGGTTTGGGCAATTGCCCAATGATTTGAAGCGTAGCCGCCGTGGCCGATACAGGCGATGGCCAGCAGGCTCAGCGCGATGAAGGGATGCCCGTGAAGCACAGTAAAAGCAAGCAGTATGGATGCCACTGCCTGCCCACCGGCGACGATGGTGAGGCGCACCGCTGTTGGCGATTTGCCGCGCGCGATCAGGCGATCGGAGATCCATCCCGCGGTCACCGTGGAGCAGGCAATCAACAGAAAAACCGCCGCGGTGAGCCGCGACATGTCGCGAATCGACAGGTGCTCCTCTTGCACGAGATAAGTGGGCAGCCAGCCCAGCAACAGATAGTAAAAATAATTGCCGCAAAAGTGGCCGATGAGTGCGCCCCACGCGCGGGGCAAGCGCAACATTTTTAGAATGGACGGTTCCGCGCCGGGGTTCGACGAATCCCGCTCCCGCTCAACGGCACTTTGGCTCTCCGCTGCCTCGCCGCGCGGCATGGCGAAATACCACGGCACGACCCAGATCAGCGCGCCGAGGCCAAACGCCAGGAAGAGCATTCTCCAGCCGTAATGCACCAGGACCATTCCGCCCACGAATGCGCCGGCGGCCGGGCCAATCTTGGTTCCCGCGTCGATGAATGCATTGGCGCGGCCGCGATGCTCCTGCGGCATGGCGGCAAAGATGCGCGAGTAACAGGGATAGGCGACGGACTCGCCCATGCCGAGGACGAGTTGCAGCGCAAAGAGCGCGGCATACGTAGGTGCGAAGCCGAGGCACGCCATGGCCAGCGACCACAGCACGTATCCGCCCATCAGGACCCAGCCCGCCGAATATCGGTCCGTCAACCAACCGGCGATACCGAGGAGCTGCACAATTGCGTACGTCCAGAAAAATGCCGAGAGCAGCTGGGCCGCGCGCAGAGACGAAAACGCGAACTCCCGCTCGAGAAGCGGCATGGCCAGCGAGAGGTTGCCGCGATCGACGTAATTCACCAGAACGGAAAAGACGAGGAGACCAACGACGATCCATTCCTCGCGCGACATTCCTGCGCGTTGCGGCGCGCTCACTTCGGCTCGATGGCAATCACCCAAAGATCGGTGTCGCCCAGGTTGTGGCCGGTATGCGTCTGCCCCTCCCGCCATGCGACTTCATCTGTCTTCAGCGTCGAGGGCTGGACACTTCCGTCCGGCAGCACGTGCTCCAGTTGCGCGCCATTCAGGCAAACCACCACACGCGCGTGATGCGTATGCTGCGGCTCCACGGCATGGGGGGCAATCCGGATTTCGTAGGTGCGGCTGTGCTGGTCCTCGAAGAGCACTTTGTAATTCGGCGGCAAGCCCGTCATGCCCCAGGTTTCGTCGCTGCCTACTGTTAGAAATTCCGTGCGGACCAACCGCAGCGGCGTATGGCCCACGTTGGTCACGATGCGCTGACCCGCCGCTTCGTTCAACACCTCGCCGCGCTGCACGGCATCGTGCCTTCCCCCGCCTCCGGCAAACTTTGCCTCCACGGCATCGCCACTTAGAAACACCACGACGCTGGCGTGCTCGCCGGCCACCGTTTCCTGCTCGCCCGGTGCTAGCGTTTCCTCAGTCACAATGACCTTCTCGTTCCTGAAGACTTCTGTAGTCGTGGCAAATATTGGCGCAGCCCCAACGGCAAAAAGCAAGCCCGCGCCTATCCATCGTGATGCTCGATTCATAGGAACTCCACATTGACTAAACGCCGAATGGCTGGGTGCAAGAAGCGGACGCATGCAATCCACTTGAGCGCAGCCATCCTATCATGATGGCCGCAGCTCGCAACAAAGAAAAGGCCAGGCGCGAATCTCCCGACCTTTCTGTTTCGGGTTGACGCATAAAGTGAAGATCCTTGACCGCATAAATTGAAAGTTCCGCCGTCAATTTACGCAAATGGTGAAATCTTCCCCAGGCTACTTCCCAAAATGCGCGTTAGACATTTGCAACAGGCCACTTATGAAAGGATGGGGCTGCAGCCAAATTGCCAAACGGAGATGATCAAATTGGAAATTGGAATCGAGTAGGAGTGATGGGTGACCATGGTCGGGATTGAGATCGCGATCTCTTCCACGCCATTAACCTGCTCATGCGGCATCGACTTGTACCCCTGGCCCGGTACACTTCGAGCGGACCGGCTTTGCAAAATCATTTCCCATAGGTCACGGAGTCAGAATCTTGGATCGAAGAAACTTCTGCTATAACATGCTCGCTCTTCCGGTCGCGTTGTCAGCGACAAGATTGCGGGCGGCTGAGGGTGCTTCCGCATCTGCGCAATCCTCAATCTGGGACCAATCACACAGGATTCGATTCATTCTGCGCGACGCTTTGGAACATCCGTTCTACTGGTGGCCGCGGACCTTGCTCGCCTATCTCATTGAGTTTCGCGAGTCCGTCGATCTGGACCGGCTTGTCCTGACAAACATGGACAGCGGCGACCGAGTTCCCCTTCAGTTTTCGGACCTGAAGCGGGATCACGACGGGCTGCAAACTGCAACTTTGAATTTTTTCGCAGATCTTCCCAGTGGAGGAGATCGCGAGTTTGTCCTCTCCACCGGGGATTCACAGAGCGCAACGCAGACTCAAGTTCGCGAGTTGCGCGATGGCAACACGATTGTCCTCGACTCGGGGATCATGCGAGCCCGCATTCCCGCCAGCCAATCTGTAGTCGGTGATGCTCCCGGTCCCGTGATGCAGCTGTCTCGTGGGGGAAAGTGGATCGGGTCGTCGGTCCTAAGCTTCGAGGGCGATCAGGTCAAGCAGATCACGACCAATCGCATCGCCAGCGGGCCATTGTTCATCGCATACGAGATCGCTTATGAGACAGCGGGCGGTTCTCGCTACATTGCCCTGGTCCAATGCAACGCTGGATTCGAATTTGTCCGGCTCCGGGAGAATATGGAAGGCGTCAAGCCCGGCATGCAGGGGACACTCACAACGAATTGGACCGGATTTGACGCAACCCACCGCCAGTCGCCCAATCACCCTTTTCCGTTGCCAGAGCAAATCCTCAGTTATGAAGACTATGCGTGGGAAAAGATCGACGAGCCGTGGCGCAAGGAGGACGTGCGGTTCGGCGCGAGCCAGGCTATTTATCCCGCCGTATTGCCGGCTGGCCAGTTGCCTATCATTCTGGGCATCTATGAGCCAGCGCCCGGCAACAATATGATCGGAACCTGGGCGAATTTTTGGGATCAACGTTCGGGCGACGCTCTGGGCGTATTCATCGATGACGTGACTTGTTGGCAGGACCACGAGTACGCCTATGAGGTCGAATCGCAGGCGCTCGAGGTTCGAACCTACTATGAGGACGGGAAACTCTTCTGGAGATGGCCGCTGGTTCGCGGCCGCCGCTCGACGTGCATTGCCTTCTACGACCACGTGAAGGACAAGGAGGCGATGCGTCAACTGGAAGTCGACTCGCAGCCGGTGCAGAAGGACGGGCTCACCTACCAGGCGCCGCTGAGCTTTACCTCGCATACGCTCTTTCTCGAGAATCGCTATGGCACGCTCGATCTGAATCGAGTGAAGGATTGGGTGCTCGAGTATCCCGAAACTTTGCGTCGTCCGGCAGTGATTTTCACCGGCGGTTCAATCAAAGCCGCGGCGGAACTCGAGCGCTCGCGTCATGACGTCGCCATTCGTTTCCACGCTTCCGATTACCGGCACGCGGCAAATGGATGGTCACGGCCCCGTCGCGGGCAGAAGCATTGTGAACTTCAGCCCCGTTCCCAGCCGGCAGATCATGGGGTTTTGGATCGACGGATTCAATCGGCTGAACCCAACCATGAGCGAGCGGCAGAGAAAGCGGCTCACGGCTATGTATCTCTTGATTGCCTACGTGCTGGCGGGCGACGATTTCATGCCCGTAGTTCCCATGCTCGCCGGTCATCCCAACTATCTCGCCGACGTGAAATCCGCGGCGCCCGCAATGTCGTTTCTGTTTCCCGATCATCCAATGGCGCGGACCTGGGCGGACCAGTGGCAAAAGTGCGTCGCATTGAACACCCGCTACAACACGCGCCCTTCAGTGAAGACGTGGAATGCAGACGGCGGGCGATGGACTGAAGACATCGGCACCTATGTCTGGGCATTTGCACGGCCTTCGATGCGCACGGACTTTCTGCTCCGGAAGTATGACGGAGTGGTGCGCTTTCTGACGCCTCAGCTTGCGGAGATGGCCGAATGGCTGGTGAACGCACTTTCCGCGCCTTTCGATGGCGAGACCAAAGAAGGGTTCAAGTCGCTGTTGGCGGCCGATCATGGGCGGGAATGGGGTGTCGTGGGGCCGGGCGAAGGTCCACGCCGCGTCTATCCACCGATCGGCGCGCACTCCGAGCAGCGCATTCCGCCGCGCTCGCTTTGGTATCTCGGCACATGTCTCCAGCGTTACGCACCGATGGCGGCGGAGCACGCGATGTGGGCTTCGCGTCCGGCGGATCAGGATGCAGAATCGCAGCCCGGAAACGAGCCGCCATGGGACGACATCATGTATGCAGTGCCGGAAAACCTGGGCACCAATCCGCACCTGCGCAGCCGCAAGCACACCGGATATGGGATCGTTCTCAGAGCCGCGGTGGGCACGCCGGATGAGTTGTCCGTTCATCTGCAACAGATTGACGAGGGTCCAAACTATCGCTGGGGATGGGCTGGGGAAGGTGGATGCGGCCTGGTTTACTTCTACGCGGCCGGCAAAGCGTACAGCTTCAACGGTCCAGAAGACGTAGGCGACCGCAGAGACCAGGACACGGATTTCTGCACCAACTTCGGCGTCTTCAAGGACGGAGAATTCCGCTCCATCGGCGAGAACGTGCTTTCGCGTCCGTTCTACAATCTGGGCGCAGGCCAGTTTGCGGAGATCGTGCCGCACGAAGCGCCTTCGCAGGTTGCGGCCCAGGAGTATGTCAGCCGCAGCATTCTGCTGGCGGGCCACGACTACTTTGTGCTCTACGATGCCGTGCTGGAGCAATCGACCATCCACAGGCTTTCCTGGTTTGTGCGCCGCGGCAACGAGCTGCCGAATATTCAATTGGTGCGGGGCGGATCTGCTGAGAGCAGTGAGACGCAACGCACCGATCACCAGTCGGAATCATCGATCGGTGTGTGGTTTGACGGCGAGGGAGATTCGATGGCGGTGGTCAGTCATCGCAACGATGTTCATGTGGAAGGCACCAGCTTTGGCTGCCGCGTGCAAGTGGGCGATGTCCGTGACCTCGTGTTCCGGAATCCGCAGCCGGTCCACTTTGCGGACAGAGGAATGGTCTTCGAAGGCACAGCGGGGCTCATTCGCTCCGCAAAAGACAAAATCGAATTCGCGCTGTTTCATGGGACACGCATCGGCGTACCAGGCATTACTGTGAGCACTGAGGATGCGGACCTTGGCATTGGCGGCTCGATCGTCGGGGGGCAATCGCCGGGCGGCGAGTATTACGCTTCTCAAGCTTCGTCCGTCACCATCACGCTGCCCTCGCTTTCTGAAAAGACCGTCCTTTATGTCGACGGCGAGGCGCGAGCGGCACAACGCGTATCGGGAGCATTGGTCGTCGAATTGCCGGCAGGGGGCCATCATTGGGAAGTGACCGATGAATTGCCAGTACCCGTGGCGCCGCATGTCTTGAGAGCGGAAAACTTCAGCGGCGGTGGGCATGTTGTGGTTGCGCAGGTTGCTTCTGCAACTCATTACCGCCTTGAGTTGAGCAAGGATGACGGCGCTACCTGGACAACAATCCGTGTGGAGAATCAACCGCGAATTGAAGTGAGCGGGCTCGACAACGGACAAAAAGTACATGTTCGCGCGGTCGCCTTGAACTCCATGCATGAGAGCTTGCCGGGACCTGAGTATCCGATTTACGTCACGGACCACGCGCCCTCGGCGCCCGATGGCGTGCAGGTGGAATTGGCGGACAGCTCGGCCACCATCACGTGGGGAGAGGTGTTGGGAGCAAGCGAATACCGGCTTTACGCGCGCACCCGCAGCGAAAAGAACTTTCACGTTCTTTATCGCGGGCTGGATCGAATGTTTGTCGATCGACGCGCGGGAATCAAGGCCTGCAACGAGATTCCCGGACCATCCACGAATACAACCAACGCGGAGATTGTGGAGTACAGGGTTGCCGCTGTGAACGCCAACGGAGAAAGCGCAATGTCTCGCGGCGCCGACACCGACCCCGCATCGTGGCGCAATTGGAACCCGAGGCCCGGCGAGGGCTTTCGCCGCGTTTACAGCTATTCTCCCGATACTCCGCCATCAACCAGCCCATTCCCGCGCTACTATCCGGAGTGAAGAGAGGCGTCAGGTCGATCTGAAATGGATTTGCCTTGCGAAATCCTGGAGCACATCACCTTTTGGTCTGATCCCCGTTGGCCACTTTCATCCCAATCTCCGGTGGACGATGCCAGGCAAACAAAGTGGCCTTGAGCCTCTCGACTGTCGATCGATGGCCGGACTCAGCGGCTAGATTGTGCATCTCCTCGGGATCACTGCTTAAATCGTAGAGTTCATCGATATCGTTTGCCCAGAATGTGTACTTGTAGCTGCCCTCCCGAATCATGTACTTGGCGCTACTCTCGCCCACGTTGTACTCGGCGAAAATCGGGCCCTGATCGACTGTTGCGTCGGGCTTTCGCACCAGATCGAAAAAACTCTTGCCATCCAAAGGTCCAGCCCTGGGCGTGGTCACAGGAACATTGCACATCTCGGCAAGCGTGGCCGTGAGCGATACAAGGCTCACCGGTGTCTTGCACAGGCCCCGAGCGCCGCCCGGCACGCGAAAGAAAAGCGGTACGCCGCAGGAGCCTTCGTAAAACTGAAATTTGTTCCAGAGCCCAAGATCGCCAAGCATCTCTCCGTGGTCTGAGGCGTAGACGACGATCGTGTTGCGGTCCAGGCCCAGACGTGTGAGAGCGCGCAGCACCTGCCCCGCGCAGTCGTCCATCTGCGCCAGGTTGGCGTAATAGTAGGCCATCCTCTTTCGCGCTTCCGTGGGTTGCTTGAGTTCAGGCGTCCAGCGAACTTTCTCAATCGCTTCGCGAACCTCATGCGGCCTTTGGCTAAGATCGACCTTGTCCCATGTTGCCGGCAACTGCATTTGTTCGGAGTCGAACATCTCGGCAAAGCGTTTCGCTGGCATGAATGGGTCATGCGGTTTGAGGAACGATGAGACGAGCAGAAACGGTTCGTCCCTGTCGGCATAATCCTCAAGAAAGCGCACAGATTCGCGCGCTACGAAATTGTCGAAGTGATCCGGCTCTTCCATCGCGGATGGCCGGCCGACTGCAACCGTGCCGAGGCGGCCATCGGGCGTGCGAAGTCCTGCCCAGGGATCGCCACGATCGAGCCAAAGGCTATCGATCTGCGGCATGCCGGCGCCGGAGTTCGGCAAACCCAACTCGCTGGCATAGAGTTGCGCCTTCGGGCCAAGATACTGCCACCAGTCGTTGAACTCGAGCTTGTACTGAAAGCCGTGCGTCTGTGCATCCACAAAGTGCATCTTGCCGACAAGCGCGGTCATGTAACCTGCATTGCGAAAGTGGTCGGCGATGGTCCTGTGCTTTGAAGAAAACGGTTTGGCGTTGCCGCGAGACTCAAGATGATGCGAATAGAGTCCGGTCATGATGGAAGCGCGCGAGGGCGCGCACACTGGATTCGTGCAATAGGCATCTGTGAAACGGATGCTCTCGCTTGCCAAGTGATCCAGGTTCGGCGTGATTGCAGTTTTGTTTCCAGCCACGCCGAGACATGTGCGCTTGTGCTGGTCCGACATGAGAATCAGTACGTTGGGGCGGCGCGATTGTGCTGTCGGAGCTTCAGCGGAGTTGCCAGCAACCTCTGGTCTGGTTGCGGCGGCGCCGCGTTTTCCCAGGCCTAGAGCGCCCAGCGCGGTGCTGGCTACTGAGAGAAATCGGCGTCTGTCCACGGAAGTCAGTATATCCTTCGCAGCAAAATCAAATTACCTGCGCTCTTAGACCGTTCTTATTTGGCGGCAAGAATGGTTGTGCAGCCGCCCACGCGTGTGTCTGTGGTGGGATGACGGAGCGCATTGAGGATTGCGGGGGGCAGGCCGTCATCGCCAAATCGCGCGGTGTAGAAGGCGAACTCCGCAAAGTCGCCCGGACTGAAGTGGCCCGCTTGATGATCGGGTGTGTAAGGCAGGATAAGGCGCGGGTCGTCGACAGCGCGGCCAAAAAAGACAATCGCATCGCGGAGCGTATGGCCGTTGGCCTTGTAACTGTACAAGTCGACGCCCTGGCGTGCGGCAAACTCCGCGATCAGGACAAGGGGCTGCAATGCGAACCCCTGATAGTGAGTGGCGTTCTCGTGGCGAATCATCTCCCGCGGGAACGCGCCCTGAGCGTCGATTGTGCCGATGGATTCCTTGTACGTTTCGATCCCAAAACGGAGCAGTTCTTCATCGCTGGCAGTGACGCCGATGGAGGTTGCGGCAAGCGCGCGCCAGTCATGATGATTGTTGCCGGTGTCGCCGGACTTCTCAAACGAAATGTCTTTGTGCGCCGCGGTGTCGAGCCAGGCGGTCACTCGCTGTTGCTGGGCCTGATCGAGTGTGGTGTCATTCACCAGGACAGAGTCGGTTATGCCGGCGGCGCTGAGTGTCCACTCTACCTGATACCACGCCTGTGGCGATTCGACGCGGTCGTAATCGAGCAGCGCGCGCCCCTGTGCCCACGCATCGAGCTGGACAAGAGCACAAGCAGATTCCGCGTGACTGCCAGTGGCGACATACTGGTTCATGCCGGCCGTAATCCGCTCTTCGAAAAGTGCGTAGACGCGAGTGGCGGCGCCCTCGGCGGGGTTGGTGGGACCGTTCGAACCATTGAGATAGTGGCGCGGGATGTTCATGCGGCCAGTGGGAGCTGGGATAAGCGGCGTTGCGACACAGGAGGACAGGCCAGCGATTGCCTCACGTAGAAGAGGGTCGGTCGTGGCCTTTAGAGCCATCTGCCGAGAGGCGACTGAAACAACCGACGCGTGCGCGTCGACGACATGCTGACACAGCGCTGGAAGCGAAATTGCTGCAGCAAACAAGAGGACGACTGAAAACTTCATGTCGTATGATTTGACACTCAATTTTGCAGATGCGCAAGTGATCGAAGGCTGGCAGCGTTGGCCTTGTTGTGTCCCGGTACAGCACGGTTTGTATTGCCCGTCATTCTCCCGAAATGCGAAGATGGTTTTCTCTCCACAGGAGCGCTAAGCGCCGTCCGGGAAAATGCAGCGGCTCGACTGAAAGAATGGCGCTGCCGCTCGCGGAAGAAGTCATGAGGAAGCAAAGTGAAGCAAATCTCGCAGATTGTATCCACCGCAAGTCTACTGGTTCTTCTCATGTCTTTCGGCTCTCATGCGATTGCGCAGCAGAGCAACCCGCGGACCAACGCTTCCGGGCACGATAGCTTGCGGCAAGGCTTTGAGAACCCGCCGCAGACGGCAAAAACACGCTGCTACTGGTGGTGGTTGAACGGCTTCACAAATACCGAGACGATCACTCGCGATTTGACTGAGATGAAGGCCAAAGGCTACGCAGGGGTGCTCCTGGTAGACGATATGGCATCGAGCGGCGCATTCCTCGTCCCAACCGGGCCGGCCTATGGCAGCCCCGAGTGGATGAAGCTGTACTTGCATGCCTTGAAGACGGCTTCTGACCTGGGACTGGAGATCAGCCTGGAAATCACGAACGGCGGCAACGTGGGAATTCTGGGCGGCCCGGGCGTGGGTCCTGAGGATGCAACGAAGCTGCTCACCTGCTCGCGGACGCAGGTCTCCGGCGGTTCCAGCCAGGATGTCAACCTTCCACTTCCTCCCGCGGAAGGCGGCTTCTACCAACAAATTGCGGTTCTGGCCTATCCTTTGCGGCACGGCGCGGCTTTGCCCGGCGAAGCGAATAGCGGGCGCAAACCAATTTTGGCGCTGCAATTCAAAACTGCTTCCCGCCAGATTGGGGGCGACTCGATGCCTCATGCCGAGCAGGTGATGCCCGATGCTCCCTCAGTGGCAGGTGAAGAGGACGCTGATCTCAGCGATGTCGTGGACCTGAGTGCGCACACGGATGAGCACGGGACTCTGCATTGGACATTTCCCGCCGGACAATGGGAAGTGCTGCGAATCGGCTACACGGCTTCAAAGACGAGGGTCACCAACAACAGCGGAACTGGCTACGCTGTGGATGCCTTGAGCGCGCAATCATTCGACCATTATTGGGATCGGGTTATCCATCCGATTCTCGATGCCAGCAAACCCTACATCGGCAAGAGTCTTTTTTATGCGGTGACTGATAGCTGGGAGTCGGACGGCGCGAATTGGACGCCCGATTTCCGCAAGCAATTCATCCGGCTGCGAGGGTACGATCCGGTTCCGTATCTGCCGATTGTGTCCGGCCGCATCGTAGACAGCAGAGATTCCAGCAATCGGTTTCTGTTCGATCTTCGCCGCACGGTGGCTGACCTGATCACGGCCAACTACTACGACCACTTTGCGGAACGGGCGTCGGCCTACGGACTTGCCACGCATCCTGAGTCGGGCGGGCCGCATGGCGCCCCCATCGATGCGCTGGAAACGTTTCGTGCTTCTGCCTTCCCTCAGACGGAATTCTGGGCTGCCTCTCCATTGCATCGCACCACGGACGAGCAGAGGTTCTTTGTCAAGGAAGCGGCAAGCGCCGCGCACATCTATGGAAAGAGATATGTAGCGGCAGAAGGTTTTTCCACCATTAATTATTCGTGGTCGAATTCCCCTGGACGGAATCTGAAGCCGACCTTCGATCGCGCACTGACCGAGGGCCTGAATCGGCTCTTCTGGCACGAGTTCACGTCGTCGCCGAAGGAGTTTGGCAAACCCGGCATCGAGTATTTCGCTGATACGCATCTTGATCCGAATGTGACCTGGTGGAACCAGGCTGGCCCGGTGATCCTTGCAATGAACCGGGCGCAGTTCCTGTTGCAACAGGGCAATCCCGTTGCTGACTTGCTCTACTATTACGGGACCCAGGTGCCCAACTTCTCGCACCTCAAGGTCGATGACCCGGCCCATGTATTGCCGGGATACGAATACGACGTCACCGATGAAGATGCTCTGTTGCATCGCATGCTCGCATCCGGCGGCGTGCTGCGCACGCCTGAAGGAGTGCGCTACCAGGCGCTGGCTCTGCCCGCCTCGGGCGAGCTCACTCTGGCTGACCTCAAATGGATCGCGAACTATGTTCACCAGGGCGGGAAGGTAATCGGCCTTCAGCCGACAGGACCTCTGGGATTGGTTCCGCCGGCTGAGAGGTCGGAATTCACGCGGATCGCGTCGGATATGTGGGGCCGTTGCAGTTCCACGGCGAACAACGCGCCGGTCCGTTACGGTAATGGTCGAATCTATTGTAGCCAAAATTCGAACGCGGCCCTCAGCGACCTGCACTTGGCGCGGGACTTTACCTACAGGTCGAGTGATTCAAAGGTTGCATTCGACTTCGTTCATCGCCGGACCGGAGATACTGAAATCTATTTTGTGCGCAACGAGAATGACGCTCCGACGAGCGCAACATTGATGTTCCGCGTCAAGGGCCGTAAGCCGGAGTTGTTCGACGTGGATACCGGCAAGACGACCAAGGCATTGGTTTATCGTCAGAACGGCGAGCAGACGGAGGCGCCGTTGACCGTGCCTGCGCTTGGGTCGTTCTTCGTGATCTTTCAGCACCCGAGCTCGTTGCATGCAACGAGCCTCGAGCAGGACGGCAAGCAGGTATTTCCCTCCGTGGTGCAAGGGATGGGAACCTACGGAAGCTCGAACGGCGAATTCGAGCTGCACTGCGCGGAACCGGGCACGTACCTGACCACGTTTTCCGATGGCAGCCGGCGAAGCATTGCGGTCTCGACTTCGGCGGATCAGCCAAAGCTGCAAGGTCCGTGGACCATCTCTTTTCCACCGGGTTGGGGTGCGCCGTCCTCCATCACGATGACCAACCTGCAGTCCTGGACCGATTCAACAATTCTCGGGGTGCGCTACTTCTCAGGAACGGCGACCTACCAAAACACGATCGAGATTGCGCCGGAGTCCCTGGATAAGAATCAGGAAATATGGTTGGATCTCGGTGATGTTCGGGAGGTTGCTACCGTATCGGTGAACGGCAAGGAACTCCGCACGCTCTGGCATGCGCCCTTCACTCTGCGCATCGACTCGGCGCTCCATCCTGGAGACAATGTGCTTTCGATCAAGGTGACCAACTTGTGGCCCAATCGGCTCATCGGAGATCAGCAGCCCACTGAGACGGTCCATTACGCGCACACCAACGTCCCGCCTTATCCCAAAGACTTTGCCCTGTTGCCGTCAGGCTTGCTCTCACCGGTTACGCTGAGCGTGGAAGAGGCTGGACACGCGCGGTAAAAACTTCGAGGGACTTGCAGCGGGACGTTGACCCCGCATGCGTTCTACTCCCAGACGAGTTGGCGGATTCCGACATCGAGAATCACGGTCACAAGTTTCTTTTCCGCGTCCCATGTGAAATCAAGTGTCTCGCGCAGGTAATGCCCTTGATGAGGATCGTTCGCCCAGGGGACGGTCAAGCGATCGAATTCCGGATCATCGAGTTTTGGCGTTTCCGTTGCGGACCGCAGGGCTACGATGCGCTTGGGCTTCTCATTCACACGGAAGCTGACCGCGACCTGGAGGGGGAGAGGCTGTTCCTCGCCTTCCTTGACCCTCGGACTGAACATGATGAGCCCCTTGTCCATGGGACTGAGCGGGAAGCTGAAGCTGGCGCGATGGTCAGCAAGGCTCACAGTGCCGGTCACCGCGCTGTCGAAAAATGCCGCCCAGGGCTTGCTGAGTAGCTCAACCTTGATCAGTTCTTCATTGCCAAGTTCGAGGTTAAAGCCGTGATGGAGCGCGTAGCTCGAAAGCGATCCTCGATCCAGACGCGCCACGGCAAAACTTCCGTCTGTGGACAGCGAGGCATCGTCGTTTCCACCGGAGGTTACAAGCAGAGTCGTGTCTTTCCCGGTGAGCCTTGCTCCTTTGGCGCCCATCGGCGATACCACAAAAGGGGCGACCTTTTCATACGGGACGAGGACATTCAGAAAATCCGTCGACTGGGCATTTTTCTTCAGCACCAGCAAGGTGAAGTTGTCCCATCGATTGCCGGGCGACCATCCTCCGGCCACTGGCGTGGGGCGCAACCCGAAGTAATACGGAGGCAGCCTCGGATCTCCTTTGGGTACGGCCTGGACCATCTCATCGCCGGGCAGAATCGGAACCACGTCGAGCCTGGCCACATCGTCGCCGAACGTGAGCACTTTGCCATGGGCAAGGGGACTGCCCGTGGGATTCAGGTACCACTCATACGGCTGCTCACGGTCGCTTTCCATCTGGTCGTTTACCACAGCAACACCGAGGTCGCGGAACCAGACCACGCTGCGTTGCTGCGTCACGTGATCGTAGGTTTTGAGCTTTGCGGAAATGATGCCGATTTGTCCGACGTCCCCAAAGGCTCTCAGCTCTGTATCGGCGCGGCCAATATCATTTTGCGAGGTCTCGTAGAGAAACTCCTTGCCGTGCTGTTTCACATGTTCGGCGTAGAGTCCGTCAAGCCGGTCGTAGCCCCATGGATTGCCGATGCCCACCGTGTTGTGCGCGATGGTCGCCTTGGAGTAGCCGCCATAGGTGTCCCAGTCCTGATAGCGGCCCACGCGGCCGCGGTCCACGGTGATCGGGATTCCCTTGTAACAAAGCTCCAATTCCAGGGCGTCGGCGTGAGCATGGCCTGAGATGACGAGCCGGGATTCGTCCTCGCGCCTTCCGATGAATGTGGTGCCGTATTTCAGGAGGACGTAATTATCCTGCGCGCCCCAGCCGGAGCGGAAGATCCCGTAGCCGGAGGCGGAGTGGTTGGCAGACAAATCGGTCGGAGCGGATGCCGCGGCCGACCAATCGTAGTGAAAGAGTTCGTAAGGATCGTCGGGGATCATTCCCGGCCGTCCTCGCTCAATGATGGTCCGGCCCGCCCAGACAAAGGTTGGTTCGTTCAGAAGTTTTCCGCCCTCGATCAAGATTTCAGCACCCACGGTATCGCGATCGGAGTCGCCTACGGCAAAGAGGTGACCATCCGGCTCGGTAAGGTCCATCCTCCACTCCAGCGTACGGCGCATCGCATCGGTCATCGCGGGGTCACTGAAGTAGTCGCGCACGCCGAGGTTGCGGCTCGCCACCATGAATTGCAACAGTGCGTGAGTCGAGAGGCTCCAGTAGTGAAGCGAGCCCTCCCCGTAGCCACCGTCAAGCCCGAATTCCGTGAAGAGCAGTTTGGGAAGCTCCGATTGCGCCGCTCGCAACCACTCCGGAGACTCGGGAAGATCGGGATAAAGCATCGCGATGGTTCCCATCATCGACGTGGCGAAGATGTGGAAGTTGAGGCAGTACACGCTGCGGTAGTACCAGGTATATCCCTGCGAAAACCGCTCATCGGGCCACCAACTCTCGAGCATCCAACCCTGCAGAAAATGCGCACAGCGCCGTAGCTCTTCCTTGACCACTTGCTTGTCTTCCGCGGTCATCAGGCCGGCCCCTGAGGCAAGGTCATAAGCCTCAAGAAATTGCATCGAGGCCTCGCCTTCATGAATTCCGTCGTTGAACCAATAGTTGTTGATCTGGCGCACGCCAATGGCGGCCATCAGTTTCTCGCGCAGCACCCATCCCAGCACCGGCGTGGGATGAAGCGCGTAAGCCGCGGCAATGGTTCTGAAGTCAGGCGAAGGACTGTCGCGTTTGCCGAGAGCGATGAGTTCCCCGCTGGAACGCGGAGCAGGAGTGGCAGGATACTTCTTGAGCCAGGCGTCCGCGCTAGCTTTTGTCTTCGTCTCCAAGTCTGCGTAAGCGGGAGCCAATGCGGGATTCCCGGCCTGGTGCCGCAACCGCGCCACATCGGCAATGGAAAGGTAAAGATGGGGTTTGGGATCGTTGGGAGGCGGAGTTGCGGCGGCAAGCATTGAACCATAGCTGATGGCAAAGGCTGCAAATGCCGCGATAAAGATTCGAGCGGAAGATCTGAACTTCGAGTTTTGGGCGCCCTGCAGTTTGCTTGCGTGGCGCTTTAGTGCGAGAGTCTCTGCCGAAGTCGCTGTCCCGTTCAAGAAATGCCGTCCGTTCCAATATTCCTTCACTATCGCTCTTCCTCTTCGCGTTTTCACTTCGCGTGTATTGTCACCCGGTCTTCGTAATACTACCTGTCCGCTCCGCAAGCCTCCACAAGGGGAAACATCCTCGCGATGTTAATTTCGGGCCGCGATATGAACAGTCCTGCCGGCCGGTCAAGAATGTGCAATGAGTAAGCGCTGCGGGCGAGTTCATCCGGCGCGAAAGCCGGATCAGGAAATGAAAGGGACAATCGCCTCGCCATTCAATGAACGATCCGGGAGCCATGGGCATTTGGCAGGCACTACATTCACTTTCCTGCCGCGCCAAAGGACGTGGCCCTGAAGTCAGGCGAAAAATGCGCCCAATTCTGAAGCTGCCGAGCAGTTTCGCATGACGTTACCGAACCCCGGAAAGCTCACGCGCCAGGCTCTCGGCAAAATTCCAACTATACTAATATCAATGCGTTGCAGAACTTCTTCCGCTGCCCGAACTTAGCCTCAAGGCCGCTTACTGTATTCCTTACCGTAAATTCACGTTGTCAGGTCAATTCCCGGCTCCCTAGGCTTATCCCGATTCCACGCAATGCTCCAGTTCTCCTAGTCATCGAAGGACTGTGTTCTGGATGACATGGAAGCGATTGCGTAATGGAGATTACAACTGTTGTGCGGGGTATCCGCTTTTGATCATCCGCGTAACCGCAACCATAAGCTGTCCCGGAGTTGGCTAATTGGCCAATCAGGGCGGTGGGCAAACGCTTTTTGCAGCTCTGACCCATAAGTATGAACAACTTGCGGTACCGGCTGCGCGAGCGGATAATCCCGGCCCACAGCAGTTGTCTGCCAAAGTGAGCAATTCTGAGCAGATACGCAACACCCAGGAGACTTTCATTAACTGGCTAAGCTTCAAGAACCGGAACCGAGGTCGGTAAAGAGATTCCGGAAGGTCAAGACGGAAGTTGCGGTTAAGACAGCCGCAGATCACGACTCATAACCAGTAACCGAACATTGGAGGCAATCCATGATGCAACTAAACCCAAGATCAGCGCAGACTTTGCCTGGTTTCGCATGGCTCAGCGGAAGAATCTTCCGCGCCGGTGCGTTCCTGGCGATTGCGGCAGCGCTTCTGTTCATCCAAACGCCGCTCCATGCGCAAACCGCGTCGGGCACCTTGACCGGCGTTGTGTCCGATGCCGGCGGAGCCGTGGTTCCCGGCGCTTCGATCACCGTCCAAAATACGGCCACTGGCGAAACCCGCAAGACCGTTACCAATGGCTCCGGAATCTTCTCCATTCCGGCGTTGCCACCGGGACCTTACACGGTGGACGCGGCGGCGAAGGGCTTTGAGGGAGACACCTCTGCCGTTACGCTCTCGGTCGGCCAGGTTTTGAATATCAACTTCAGCTTGAAAGTCGGATCAGCCAGCGAAAAGGTCGTGGTTGTGGCCAATGAGTCGACGGGCCTGGAGACGGAAGACCACGAACTGGACACCACCATCGACGCAGCGACCATGGAAAATACGCCATCGCAGTCGAGCTATCGCAACGGCACGTTCTACGCGCAGACGACGCAGGCCGGCGTGGAGCCGGGGTCGACATTGGGCTACAGCAACATCAACTCCAACGTCAGCCAGTACAACCAGCAGAGCAACCAGTTATTCATTGCCGGTCAGGGCTTCTGGTCCAGCAGCTACCTTTTGGACGGCGTGATCGATATGAGCTACTTCGATCAGACTGCCACTGTGAACACACCCATCGAGGCGACGCAGCAGGTGGAGATCGTCCGCAATAGTGCGAACGCCCGCTACGACGGAGCCAACACGCTGAATGCCATCACCAAGAGCGGAACCGAGACCTTCCATGGAAGGGCCTACGACTATGTGCAAAACAACCAGATGAATGCCAGAGGCTGGGCCGCGGGCCCGCTCGGCGAACTCCGGTACAACTTGTACGGCGCCGACGGCGGCTGGAAGATCCCGTTCACCAAGAACAAGGTATTCGTTTATGTTGCGTATGAAGGGTTCCGCGACGTTGCAGCCGCCTTCCTTCAGGCGTACGTGCCCACGGCGGCAGAGCGCGCTGGAAACTTCAGCGCGGATTTAACGGCGAATACGGGGACCAAGCAGCCTGCAACCACCATCTGGAACCCCACGACGTATAACGCTGCAAACGGCATCGGGACAACGGGCGCTGGTCCGAATGTTCTTTCGCAGTTTAGCTACAACGGCCAGCCGAACGTGATCAACCCAGGCCTGATCAGCCCTCTGTTTACCCAGTACATTAATCTGACTTATCCGTTGCCCAACGGCGCGAACACCTCGGCGGGCGACAACTACGGCAGCGTCAACAGCCGGACCAGATTCACGCACGACGACTGGCTGTACCGCGGCGACTACAACATAAGCGACAAGGACCACCTCTTCGGCGCCTACGACACCAACAACCCGAACATCATCCGTCCGGAGGACTGGGACAATGGCCCCGCAACCGCCGCGGGAGAAAGCGGCGGGACTGGGCCCCTGCTCAACACCCAGGAACAAAACCAGCTCTTCGGAACAGACATCTATTTTGAAGAGAGCCATGTCGTCAGCCCAACGCTTGTAAATACCGCCCGCGTCGGCTATGCCCGTTCCGTGAACGGACAGCAATTCAACATGATCGCCAATGGCACGATTACCTCGCGCTGTTCGGCCTTACCGGCCTCAATCCGTCTCCGACGGTCTGGGGACTGCCGAATCTCGGCATGGGCAACGGCTAGAGCGGCATCAGCGGCTCTCCGCTGGGCGAACATCAGAACATGTACGAGTACATCGATGAAATCAACATTCTGCGTGGCAAGCACTCCATCTTTCTCGGCGCAGAAGTTTGACGTCATCGACTACAACGCATTCTGGTACACCGGAAACCCAACGGCCGTCGACGAAAACGGCGAATACACCTACAACGGCTGCAACATCACCTGCGCGACTGGCGCAACCAGCGCCCCCGGCGCTGCCTGGCAAAGATCCGGAATCTGGGCCCTGGGAAGCGTCAGCGGCACGTTCCCAGGTGCCAACGTGCTGGCGGATGATGAACTGGGGGACTACTCCTCCACCAATGCCAGCGCGGGCGCACAGGTTGGGCACTTCCATCAGCACAACATCATGCCTTACATCCAGGACGACTGGCGCGTCGCACCCAAGCTCACAATCAACATGGGCATGCGCTACGATTACTACTCGCCTGTCACCGAGGACCAGGGTCACGCCGGCATTCTCAATCCCGTCAACTGGCGTCTTCACCATCAATTCCTATAACGCAAATCGGTTCAACTTCAGCCCCCGGTTCGGCTTCGCTTACGCGCTCAACGACAAGACGGCCATCCACGGCGGAGGCGGCCTCTACTATTACCAGTTCAGCTACTACGATCTGACGCAACATGATGAACAATCCGTACTTCAACACAGGACTGAATTCCGTGCAGACCCAAAACAATCCTGTCATCTGGCCTGCTTCGAGCGCCGCAGCGAATCCTGACACCGGGGCTGCTCCAGGCGCACAGGAGTATCTTAACCCTGGCGGGCGTGGAAAAGCTCTGGGCCGCAATGCCTGCGCCGACCGGCGTATTTGTACCCGGCAACGGAACCTTCTCCCAAAGTATGCCTACCAGCTACAGCGAGCAATGGAACCTGGCCGTGCAGCGCACCTTCGGCAAGAACTATTTGCTGACGGTCGATTACGTAGGAAGCTCGAACCATCACATCTTTAACTACAGCAACATCAACCTGGCCTCCTTGCCTGCTGCTGGCGATCCCAACCCGACCAGCACGGCCGATATCAACTCCCGCAGGCCGTATCAATCCATTCCGGGCAACATCGAGCAGTATCACAAGTGGGGCTCGTCGCACTATGACGGACTCGAAATCCAGATGAAGAAGAGCTTTACCAATGGTCTGGAGTTCAATGCCAACTATGTCTGGGGCAAGTCCATGGACTTCCAGGACTCCGACCACAAGGCCACCGGCGAAATGGGCAACAACCCCCAGATCGATTACGGCCGCTCGGACTTCATGCAGAAGTACGTGGCCAAATTCTCCGGCATCTACGAACTTCCCATCGGCAAGGGCAAGATGCTCTTGAACGGCGGCAAGTGGTGGGAGAACGAGCTTGGCGGCTGGAGATTCAGCGGTTACATGGGAATCAGAGCCGGCATGCCGTACAACACAACTGCCTCCGACAACAGCGACACGGGCGGCGGTCTTCAGATGCGCTCCACGCAAACCTGCAATGGCAACCACGGCGGATCCAATTTTGTTCCAAAGGCAGCCAATGCATTGCAGCCATACTTCAACACGACCTGCTACGCGAACAATGCCAATTACGTGTTCGGCAACGAAATGCGCAACGATTTGAATGGACCGCGCAACACGAACCTGGATCTGGCTGCCTTCAAGGAGTTCCAGATCTGGGAGAACCTGAAGTTCCAGTGGCGCACTGACGCGTTCGATGCGCTGAACCATCCATTGCCGGGCATGCCGACTCAGAGCGTAACCAGCGGTACGTTTGGCGAAATCACCTCAAAGGGCAATTCGCGGACCATCCAGCTTTCCGCGAAGATCCTCTGGTAAAGCCGCAACCTTTTCTCTCCAAAAGCGCTGGCCCCGGTCAAACCCCGGGGCCAGCATTCTTGTTTGCGGCGCGCGGCGGCTACGAGCGCGTAGCTGCCGCGCGTATCAATTCCACAATGCCGGCATATCCTTCACGAGGCAAGGGCGATTCGCTTTGATCATGTGGTCGGATGCAACCGGCCGATCGCAATCACACGACACTCAGTGCGTGCGATAAGCCACAACTTCCGCCTGTAAAGGCGTTCCGCTCATGCGCGAGGTCTTAAGCAGAATTTCAAAATAAGGAATCCCGGGCCCCGGAAGTTTTCTCAGGAAATTGCTCATCGCTTCTTCCGATGTCACAAACTCGCCTGCCGCACTGGTGGCCTCGGCGTTGGTGCCTTCGATGATCAACGCACTCCCGGTGTGGCTGGGATTTGGCAAGTAGGCAATTACACCGTAGCCGAGCGATGCGTAGGGACTCACAGGTTGTGCGTACTGCGCCTGCTCGCCGGGCCGTGGATGCAGATCTTCGACGAAGGATTGATCCAGAGATGCGTCGTATCTGACCAGGAAGTTCATCTGGTCGGCGAAAAGGTCGACCCAGGGGTTCGACTTGCGGCTGCCGATGAGGATCACGTTGTCGCGCTTCACTGAGTCCGCGGTAAACTCGCGCGCAAAGGAAACATGGACACTGGGCGAGCCATGGTGGAGCGCCTCGATCCGCTGCGCCACCTGGAAATCGCCGAAACTTCCGTTGTTCCTGGCCGCAATCGCTTCGAATGCGATGGAATTGACGACCTTGTTGTCCGCGGTGCAGAGAGAAAACGTGCGCACCTGGCTCATGTAGTTGCGATTCAGGTAGTCGGTCAGCGGATACGACTGCTTCATCATGTCTTCGACGATCGCAAACGACGTGTCCGCAAGAACGATGTCCGTGTCCTGCGTCGAATCCAGGAAGCGCGGCCAGAATGCGGCAAGCGCCGGCTGGCCGTCCCAGGTGTATACCATTTTGTGCAAAGAGCGATTTTCGCGCCAGAGCACGACGCAAACAACCGCCAGCACGAGTGCGACCGCGGAAACAATCAGCAGGGCCAACTGCGTTCGCCACCACGGCGCAACGACTGCGGGAAGGCCCGGAACTTCTGCGTCAAGTGGCTTTGCGGAATCGGCGGGCTGAGTCTCCGTGCGCCAACGAAAGATCGGCGTGTAACTGCCGCGCGGAATCTCAAAGATCAGCGGTTCGTCTTTGCCTTCGGCGGCAAAGTACGCTTCCACGCGACGCCGCAGTTCCGTTGCGCTGACTCTGACAATGTTGTCCTGGCTGGTATCGTAAGAGTCCTTTCGACCGAAAACAGCCTGGCCAATCTCCTGTTCATGGATTTCGCTGCTGCCTTCTTTGATGGACCTCTTCCCCACGTAGTAGAGGAACTCTTTCAGGCGGGTAGCCCGCTTCAAATGATCGCTCGCCGCCGCGCCTTCCAACACCTTCCAGCACGCGTCGGGAGTGATGGGACGGGAAGCAACTTTGGGGTCTGGACTCATCGCGAAACTGAGAATACCCTACTGAACCCGGAGAAGCGAAGTTTGCGCGAAGATAACCAGCAATTCGCCCATCTAATCCATTGATTCTGAATATCTTACAAACTTTTACTGTATTCCTTACAGTAAATTGACTTGTCACCCCCGCACCAGCCGAACAGACTGGCTTAGCTTTCAGAAAATCCGGAAGCCGCCGACCTGTCCCACAGGTTTTTCTCATGATTGTAGGGGGATAGGAGAAACTGTGGGGTCGGGTTCAGGGGGACCTGGGGGAAATTAGTCGGTGGCGGGGGAGAGCCTCGGCACACGGAAAAAGGCCTCAACCGCCCCCGAAAACATAAACCTTCGCACTTCTAATACGATAGAAACCACGAGCAGTTCAACCATAGACTCTCGCATTCCTGTGCGCGGAAACTTCCTGCGTGGGCATGCGGTCGCAGACAACCGGGATTCGTGAAGCCTGCGTTGCGCACTCCCCTCGGAAGGAACGGCATCTTGATGAAGAAAGTTTGTTGCGGAATTGCGGCAGTTGGTTTCTTGCTTTCTGGAATGGCGTGGGCGCAATCGGCCCAGCAAATCGCCGCCACCAAATCTTTGACGGCGCCGGCGCAGCAGGTCATTACGCGTCTCGGACAGTTGAATCGCATTCCCGATGGACAATGGCGGGTGCACCCCGGAGATCTGCCGCACGGCGAGAGCCAGAATCTCGACGATTCGGCGTGGCCCATCGCCAAGCCGGGCAGCGAGTACTCCGACGATGCGGTCTGGTTTCGCCAGTGGATCGAGATTCCAAAGAATCTGCATGGCTACGACCTGACCGGCGCGAACGTCTGGTTCCAGTTTCAGGCCCGGACCACGGGCCGTGAAGCCGTGACCGAAATTGTGTATGTGAATGGCGCCCGCATAGCGTTGGGCGAGAGTCTGGAACGACTCGAGTTGGTGCATGGGGTCAAGCCGGGTGAGCGCATTCTGGTCGCGGTAAAACTGCTCGGTACCTCTCTCGACAAACGCTACCAGAGCACTCTTCTGGCCGTTGATTTTGCGTCCGGGCCGGCCAAGCCCGCAGGACCTCGACGAGGAGTTTCTTTCCGCGGCCATTCTCATTCCCAGCATCTCCACGCAATCCGCGGCTGACCTGGCTACGCTTGAGAAAGCCATCGGACAGGTCGACATCGCGGCCCTTGACGCGGGCGATCAACAGAAATTCGACGATTCGCTGAAGGGGTCGCAGGCCGCCTTGCAGGCCTTGCGGCCTTTGCTGCAACAGGTCACCATGCATCTCTCCGGCGACTCGCATATCGATGCGGCCTGGCTGTGGCCCCGGAGCGAAACCGTCGATGTCGTCAAGCGCACCTTCTCTTCCGCACTGCAACTGATGCACGAGTATCCCGGCTACACCTACACGCAATCGGCGGCGCAATACAACGACTGGCTCGCCGACAAGTATCCGGAGATGAACGACCACATCAAACAGCGCATTCAGGAAGGCCGCTGGGAGGTCGTCGGAGGCATGTGGGTCGAGCCTGATTTGAACATTCCCGACGGCGAATCCACGGCGCGCTCCATTCTCATCGGCAAGCGCTGGTACCAGCAGCACTACGGTGTGGATGTGCACGTCGGTTGGAATCCGGATTCATTCGGCTACAACTGGCAACTGCCGCAAATTTACAAGAAGTCGGGCATCGATTTCTTCGTGACGCAGAAGATGTCGTGGAACGACATCAATCAACTGCCCTTCAAGCTCTTCTGGTGGCAGTCGCCCGACGGCAGCAAGGTGCTCACCTACTTTCCCCACGGCTACGGCAACAGCAATCTGAGCCCTGTGCGGCTTTCCGCCGACCTTGTGGCGGCCCGCACCATGGCGCCGGGATTGACGCAACTCATGGACCTCTATGGCGTGGGCGATCACGGCGGAGGACCGACGCGCGACGTTCTCGACGAGGGCGTGCGCTGGATGCAGCCTGACAAGGTTGCGCCGAAGATGGAATTCGGCACGGCGGCGCCGTACCTTGAGACCGTCAAAAAGCAGATCGCTCCGGATTCGAAGACCTGGAATTATCGCGCGATAGCCGAGGGCTATCAATATCCGTCTGCGCCGCCGGCCGGCGAAGTCTCCATTCCTACGTGGGACGACGAGCTCTATCTGGAGTATCACCGCGGTGTGTACACCACGCAGGCCCATATGAAACGCAACCTTCGCGAGGGGCCGGCGTCGGCTCTGCATGCGGAGAATTATGCTTCGCTGGCATGGCTGGATGGCGACGCCTATCCTGCCGACGAATTGACCGACGCCTGGAAGAAGATCACATTTAACGGCTTCCACGATCTCGCCGCGGGTTCGGGCATTGCCGTCATCTACCGCGACGCGCAAAAAGACTTCGACCAGGTGCGCTGGGAGACGAATGAAATCTCCGCAAAGGCGCTGCATACTCTCGCCGAGCGCGTCAATACTAATGCGACCGACGGGAGCAGCGCGTCCAGTGGAGTTCCCGTGCTGGTCTTCAATCCTCTGGCGTGGCAGCGTTCAGCCCAGGTTGAAGTGGACGCGCAATTGCCAGCGCCGGCTGCGAGCATCGCTGTTCTCGATGCACGCGGAACCGTACTGCCCTCGCAGATTCTTTCAACGAACACGCAGACGCACACCTTCCATCTGCTCGTCGAGGTTCGCGATTTGCCGTCGATGGGCTATGAGGTGCTGCGCGTAGTTCCCGGCAAGCGCACCTTCGTCAGCGATCTCAAGGTGAACGGAACCACGCTCGAAAACGCGAATCTGCGCGTGGTCGTCGACGCCAAGACCGGCTGCATCACCAGCCTCTATGACAAGAAGGCGGCCTTCGAAACTCTGGCGCCGGGTTCCTGCGGCAATCAACTCCAGGCCTTCAAGGATTTGCCGAAGGCATATGACGCCTGGAACATCGATCCCGGAACGCTCGATCAGCCGCCGGCGCTTCTAACCCAGATCGACGCGGTTGAAGTGGTCGAAAAGGGCCCGATGCGCGGCATCATTCGCGTAACGCGTCACTGGCAGGGATCCAAATTCGCTCAGGAGATCATTCTCAGTGCGGGCAGCGACCAGGCCGAAGTCGTGAACGACATTGACTGGCACGAAACCCACGTGCTGCTCAAGGTTGCGTTTCCCTTGGCCGCATCAGCGCCGACCGCAACCTACGAAATTCCCTACGGAAGCATCGAGCGTCCGACCACGCGCAACAACAGTTGGGAAAAGGCTCGCTTCGAAGTGCCGGCGCTGCGCTGGGCCGACGAGGGCGACGGGCAGCACGGCCTGAGCCTGATCAACGATTCGAAGTTCGGATATGACGCGGTTGGCAACCTGCTGCGCCTGACTCTGCTGCGCTCGCCCACCTCGCCCGATCCCGACGCCGATCGCGGCCATCAGCACTTCCGTTATGCGCTGTATCCTCACGCCGGAGACTGGAAGCAGGCCATGACCGTCCGCCACGGATACGAGTTCAACGAAGGGCCTTATGCAATGCAAGTCGACGCGCACACTGGAGCGATGCCGCCCGAGTTCTCCTTCGTGAAGGTTTCCGCGGACAACGTGGTGCTTTCGGCAATGAAGAAGGCTGAGGACAGCGATGCACTCGTCTTCCACATGTACGAGTGGGCGGGCAAAGAGGCAACGGTGGAGTTGAAGGTGCCGCATGGAGCCGCCGGCGCAATTGAGACCAACCTGATGGAGCAGCCCGAAGGAAAAGCGCTCACCATCGACAACGATCGCATCAGCGTGGCCGTTCATCCCTTTGAAATTCTGGCCCTGCGCGTCGATTACCCGCACCAGAAGCAGTAAGCTTTCCTGCAGGCCTCTGGTTTGCTTTGATACTGGAATGTCCGCCGTGAGGTCGCGGCGGACATTTCTTAGAGCGTCGCACGAAGGAAAAAGAAAGCAGAGCGCACGGAACATGCACGCGCATCGGACCACGGAGCCGCTCGATTGAATCGCAGAGAATTCTGTTATAGCCTCCTCGCTCTCTCGAACGCGTCCAGCGCGGCACGATTGTGGGCGGCCGAGGCAGACCGATCACCCATTGCGCCTGCGGTGTGGGACGGCTCCAAACACATTCGCTTCGTGCTGAACGATCCCCTCGACCATCCTTTCTATTGGTGGCCGCGCACCCTGCTCACGTACCCCATCGAATTTCAGCAGCCCGTCGATTTGGGCCGGCTGGTATTGACGCGCACCGATACCGGCGAGCGAGTGCCGATGCAATTCTCCGAGATTGTGCGCAAAGCTTCCGGCGCCAAATCGGCCACGCTCAATTTTTGTTCCGATCTGCCCAGCGGCGGACATTACGAATTTGTACTGTCGGCGGCGAGCGCTCCGGTCGCTCTCCCGCCACGGATCAAGGAAATCCACGAAGGCGGCACCATCGTGCTCGATTCGGGCGCGATGTGCGTGCGCATTCCAGCCAGCCAGGAAGTTCACGGCGATGCGCCGGGGCCGATCCTGCAGGTTTCGCGCGGCGGCACGTGGGTTGGCTCATCGGTTCTGAGTTTTACCGGCGACAAGATTGTGCGCATCACCGCGAACCGCGTCGAGCACGGACCGCTTTTGATCGTTTACGAAATTACTTATGATTCAGCAGGCGGTTCGCGCTATGTGGCGCGCGTGCAGTGCACAGCCGGATTCGACTTCATCCGATTCCAGGAAAGCATGGAAGGCATGAAACTCGGCGTGCATGGCGCGTTCGTTGCAACGTGGGCGGGATTTCCCGTGACCCATCGCCAGGCGCCCAACCATCCGATTCCTTTGCCGCCCGCCGTTCTTCCCTACGATCAATATCCCTGGGAGCACATCGGGGGGCCGTTCCCTTTCAACCCCGTTGTGCTGCCTGATGGCCAGCTTCCCTTTAATCTCGGCATCTACCAGACGTGGACGGCCTTCCACAGTGACACTTCGGCTAATTTTTGGAGCGACAAATCGGGCGACGCGCTCGGCGTCTTTATTGACAAGTCGGTAGAGTGGCAGGATCACGAGTACGCCAACCACGTGGAGTCCGAAACCCTTCAGGTGTGTTTTTATTACCAGGACGACCGTTTCACGTGGAAGTGGCCCATCACACGCGGCGGCCGGTCGATGTGTATAGCTTTTTACGATCACGAAAAGGACAAGCAGGCCATGCAGCAGTTGGAGCAGGCGGCGCAACCGGTCGAGAAAGACGGTTTCACCTACCACGGCGGACGCGCTTTCACCTCGCACACCATGTTTCTTCAGAACCGTTACGCCACTCTCGATTTGAACTCGATCAAGGATTGGGTGCTCGAGTATCACGACAGTGGCCGACGCCCGCCGGTAATCTTCGAAACGGGAACGGTGAAGAACGCCGACGAGTTGGAGCGGCGCGTAATGACAATGGAGTACATCGGAACACTCCCACTGCTGGGCACGCGTGAAAACGGCGGCATGGGGCCCATCCCTGGCAGGAGCGTCGTGAACTTCAGCCCCGTTCCCAGCCGGCAATTCCAACTGTGGTGGATTGACGCATTCAACCGCCTCGCCGCGTCCATGACCGAGCGGCAACGCAAACGGCTCACCGCCATGTATCTGTTTATTGCGTACGTCCATGCCGGCGAAGATTTCATGCCGCTCATTCCCATGCTCAGCGGCCATCCCAATTTTCTCCCCGACGTGAAGGGCAACCCGGCTGCGATGGCGTTCCTGTTCCCCGACCATCCGATGGCGCGCACCTGGGCCGACCTGTGGCAGAAGTGCGTGGAACTGAACACGCGCTACAACACGCGCCCGCAAGTTAATACATGGGAAGCAGCCAGCGGCCGCTGGACAGAGAACCTGGGCACATACGTGTGGGCCTTCCTGCGACCTTCCCTGCGCACCGATTTTCTGCTGCGCAACTTCGACGGCGCGGAGCGCTTCCTTTCCCCGCAACTCGCGGAGATGGCCGATTGGCTTGTGCATGCGCTTTCCGCTCCGTTCGATGGCGAGACTGCACAGGCGTACAAGGATCTGCAGACGCTTGCCTATGGGCACGAGTGGGGTGCGGTGGCGCCGGGCAAAGGGCCGCAACGCGTATATCCCCCGCAAGGCGCGCACTCCGAGCGGCGCATGCCTCCGCGGTCGCTTTGGTACCTGGGCACATGCTTGCAACGC
Source organism: uncultured Acidobacteriota bacterium (assembly GCA_963713675.1). Classification (GTDB taxonomy): domain Bacteria; phylum Acidobacteriota; class Terriglobia; order Terriglobales; family Acidobacteriaceae; genus Telmatobacter. The sequence continues at coordinate 167,856 of CAVQMV010000022.1, read as the reverse complement.
TACGCGCCTCTTGCCGCCGAGCATGCCATGTGGGCGGCACGCCCCACCAACCAGGACATGGAAACGCAGTTGAACGAACCCAACGCGTGGGACGCGATGTATCGCACGCCCGACAACCTGGGCACCAAACCACAGCTACGCACGCGCAAGTTCACGGGATACGGCATCGTGCTGCGCGCTGCCGTCGACACGACCAACGAGCTTTCCATCCATCTAGAACAAATTGATCAGGGCCCGAACTACCGCTGGGGCGTGGCCGGCGAAGGTGGTTGCGGCGTGATGTACTTTTTCGCTGTCGGCAAGGCGTACAGCTTCAACGGATCGGAAGACGTGGGCGACCGCGACGATCAGGACACCGATTTCTGCACCAACTTCGGCGTCTTCAAGAACGGCGAGTTCCGCTCCATCGGCATGAACGTGCTCTCGCAGCCGCTTTACGATCTGAGCGCGGGCCAGTTTGCGGAGATTCGGTCACGCGACGGCGAAACAGCGTATTCATGGCCCGAGTACGTGAGCCGTAGCGTGCTCTTAGCCGGACACGATTACTTCATCGTCTACGACCGGTTGATGAACGCGGCGCTGATTCATCGTCTCTCGTGGTTCGTGCGCCGCGGAAGTGAGCTGCCCACCATCAAGCTGTTGCGCGGCGCTGTACCCGGCAATAAGGAAACCCAACGCACCGATATTCAGACCGAAGCGACCACGGGAGTCTGGTTCGATGGCGTGGGCGACTCCATGGCGCTGGTCAGTCACCGCAAGGACATTGAAGCGGAAGCCACGACATTCGGCTGCCGTGTGCATGCGGACGACATCGACGACCTCGTCTTCAACCATCCTGAGGGCGTGCATTTTGCCGAAGGCGATGCGGTCTTCGATGGGACTTCAGGGTTAATCCGCAAGTCCAAGGACGCAGTCGAGTTCGCACTGTTTCACGGCACGCGCATCGGCATCGCGGGTTTCACTTTCAGCACCAACGACACAGATCTCGGCATTGGCTGCAAACTTGTGCCCGGCCAGCCAGCGCAAGGTGAATACTTTGCGCCGAAGCCGTGTTCGATCCGAATCACCTCGCCGGCTCTCGGCGGCAAATCCGCCTTCTATGCCGACGGCGCGGCACAAAGCGCAAGGCGCGAGCAAGACGCAATCGTCATCGACCTCGCAGCGGGACAGCATCATTGGGAGCTGACCGATCAATTGCCAGTACCGCTCGCGCCCGTTGTTCTGCGCACGGAGAATCACGCCGGAGGTGCGCGCGTGATTTTGGCCGCGGTTGCATCGGCTTCGCAGTATCGTCTGGAACTGAGCAAAGATTCCGGAGCGACGTGGACTGAATTGCCTGCGCAGGCGCAACCGAAAGTCGAGTTGAGCGGCCTCGCGAGCGGGCAGAAAGTGCATGTCCGAGGCGTGGCTATGAATGCGCTGCACGCGAGCCAGCCCGGCCCGCAGTATCCCATCTATGTAACGGATCTTGCGCCAGCGCCGCCCGACGGCCTGCATGTCGATTTATCCGACGGCGCCGCAACCTTGAGTTGGGGCGAGGTGCTGGGCGTCACCGAGTACCGACTGTTCGGGAGGGTCATCGGCGACAGCGAATTTCAGTTGCTTTATCACGGGCTGGAACGAAGCTATCTTGACAAGCGGCCGGGAATTCGCAGCTGCGACTCCGCTTCCGGAGAAACCGGCTCCGATCCTCGCCAATTTATCATGCAATACTGCGTGACGGCTTCGAATGGAAATGGTGAAAGCGCGCGATCGCGGATCGCTGACACCAATCCCGCCTCGTGGCGCAACTGGGACCCGAGACCCGGCGAGCCATTCCGCCGTGTGTCGAGCTTCCCGCCCGATTCGCCGCCCTCGGCCAGTGAGTGGCCGCGTTACTATCCGGCATGATGCCGGTGATTGGCCATCAACAGAAAGGTGCATTGATGTTTCGTCCAGGTCTGTCATCAAGGCGTCGCGTGTGGTGCCGTTTTGCTTTAGCTTTTCTTCTCGCAACCTCATCCTCTGCGACTTTTTCCGCGGCTCAATGCGCAACGATGCCCGATCCCGCTCGCTGTTCGCCATGGGTTGCCACGTGGGGCACGGCGATGCAGGAGGCATTCAACGGAAGCGCACCCGATGTCTCGGGGCAGACGCTGCGCCTCATCGTGCATACCAGCGTGGGCGGCTCCAGAACGCGCATCTGGCTCTCCAACCGGTTTGGCAATGTCCCGATCCGCATCGCGTCTGCGCACATCGCCGTCAGCGTTGATCCCGGCACGAACGCAAGTCCGACACCGAATCTGGATCAGAGCGCCATCAAGCCCGGAAGCGATCGGATGCTGACCTTCAACGGCGACACCGCGGTGACAATCCCTCCCGGTGCGACGATCGCGAGCGATCCCGCGACACTCGATGTGCCCGCGCTGGCGAACCTCGCCGTGAGCCTCTACTTCCCTGACCCGGCGCTTGCCACGACCGTGCATTCGGGCGCGCAGCAAAGCTCCTATCTCACAGCCGGCGACGCCACTGGCGCGACCGACTTGACGGGAAAGTCATGGACCCGGAATTCCTGGTATTTTCTTACCGGCGTCGATGTCTACGCGCCTGGCGCTTCGGCTGTCGCCGCACTCGGCGACTCGATCACTGACGGCAATCATTCCACGTTGAATGCCAACCGCCGATGGCCCGATGATTTTGCAGTGCGGCTTGAGCAAAATCAGGCTACGCGCAAGGCCGGCTTGCTCGGCGTGGTCAACGTGGGCACCAGCGGCAGTCGTCTCCTTCTCGACGGTGACGGCCCCAACGCCGTTGCGCGCCTCAACTGGGACGTGCTCGACCGCAGCGGCGTGCGTTATTTGATTCTGTTCGAAGGCATCAACGATATTGAAGCGCAGACCCGCAACCACCAACCTTACGGCGATCTTGTCAAGCAGTTGGAATGGGGACTCGCACAAATCGCCACGCAGGCGCACGATCACGGCATCAAGGTTCTCGTTGCCACGCAGATGACAGATTGCCGCAACTTTCAATGCACCTGGCCGGAGGGTGAGAAGGCGCGGACCGCTTTCAACGAGTGGGCCCGCGCGTCTACACTTTTCGACGGCCTCATCGACTTCGATCGCATCACGCGCGATCCGCAACACCCTACGCAGATGCTGGAGCAGTACAACTCGGGAGACTACGTACATCCCAACGACACGGGCTACCAGGCGATGGCAAACGCTATCGATCTAACCTTATTTACCGTCGATCCGCCGCAGCCGCAAGGCCGCGCGGATTTCGTTTCACACTAGAACCATTCCATCGCTCGGAGGATCATTGTGCGTCGGCGCAAATTCATCCGCAACCTCGTGCTCGCCTCCGGTGGCGGACTAGCCGCATTTGCCGTCGAACGAGAAACCTCGATCAAGCCCGGGCCGCCGCCCGATGCGTCGAAGGAAGATTCTCGAGTTGCGCGCCCTCGACCCGGCGACACGCCGTTCAACAAGGCGCCCATCGCTCCCGACTATTCCACCCGGCGTCGCATGTTTCTGGACTGGGTTACACAACGCGGCACTCCCCAGGGGCGCAATGGCGTGCTGATTGATTTGGTGAAGTATGAGGCCGGCGCTATTAAGACCATTACTTCCGCCGCGCTCGATGATGCCCTGTCCTTCGTCAATGCCCGGCGCGATCCTTCGGATTTCACGTTGGCGGACCTAGTGCGGCTCTTTTATCTGCACAAAGACTCAGGATTTCTCAGCCCCGCTCAGGTGAACGCCGTTCGTGACGCGTTGCTCCACTACAAATACGCGCTCGACGAACCCGGCAAATCCGAAACCGAGATGTGGACCGAGAACCATCAGATCCTCAGCCACGGGTCCGATTATCTGGTGGGGCAGCTCTTCCCCGACGAGAAGTTCAGCAACGATGGGCGCACTGGAGCCGAGCATCGCGAAAAGGCGCGCGAAGAAGTGCTGCGCTGGATCCGCTACCGCGCGCGCACCGGCCCCGCTGAGTGGGATTCGATCCCCTACTACAACATGGACCTTGCGGCGCTTCTGAATCTCGTCGAGTTTGCGCAGGATCCCGAGGTTCAGACGCGCGCCACCATGATGGTCGACCTCTTGATCTTCGATCTCGCCGTAAATTCATATTACGGTCAGTTGGGAACTTCGCATGGTCGCGCCTATACGAACAATGTGCTCAGCGCCGCCGGTGACAGCCTTCTCACCTTTCAGGCGCTCGTCTTCGGCTGCGGGCGGCTGCAATCTGCCGATATGGCGTGCTCCATGCTGGTCACAGGCAAGCGGTATGTTGTCCCGCCCGTTCTTGAGGCCATCGGTCTCGATATGCCGCAGGAGCTTCTCAACTATGAGAAGCATTCAATTCCGCTCACGGCCGATGCCGCGGCGCAATATGGCTTGAGCCTCACCGATCCTCGCGATGTCGAAACCTGGTGGGCGATGGGCGCGTTCACCGATCCTGCCGTCATCAATCTGACTTACGACACAATCGAGCGATATGACCTTTGGAATTACAAGGACTTCCGGTCACTGAAAGCACCCGGCGGGTTTTTTCGGCGTCTCGGTCTGCTGCCGGGCGCAAGCCGTGCACTTTACCCGGATTCAAACGGCGCGGTCCTTTCTGAGGTCAACAAAATCACTTTTCGCACGCCGGATGCAATGCTCTCCACGGCTCAGGATTATCGGCCGGGCGAAGAGGGCGCGCAACAACACATCTGGCAGGCAACGCTCGGGCCCTACGCGGTAGTTTTTGTCACCAACCCGGGACCGCATGGACGCAGCCAGGGCCCGGGCTACTGGTCCGCCAACGGGCGCATGCCGCGCAACGCGCAATACCGGAATGTGCTCATCTCCATCTACAACATTGAACGGCACGTTGTGCCCGGCCGTCTCGAATCACGGCCGTATGGCCACACGCACGCGTATTTTCCAAAGTGGGCGTTTGACGAAGCTATCGATGCGCCGTCGCCCTCGGGAGGAGGCTGGACATTCGGCCGCGTCGCTGATGGTTACATAGCACTCTATTCGCACCTTCCGCGCCAGTGGGTCACATCCGGACCTGAAGCGGAGCAGGAGATTGGTGCGCCGGGCTTTGAGAATGTTTGGATTTGCCAGGTTGGCCGCAAAGCCAACGATGGCGCATTCTCGGCCTTCGTCGATTCGATTCGAGCGGCCGCCATCGACGTGGACAAGCTGCACGTTCGCTACAGTTCTCCTGGGAATGGGGATTTGCAATTTGGCTGGAACACACCCTTTCTGTTGAATGGGACTGCGCTTCCCCTTCGCGGCTACCCCCGCTGGCAGAATCCGTACACGCACACCGATTTCGGCTCCGAGCAATTTCATATCGCATGCAAGGGCGAGCGCCTGGATCTGGATTTCCAGAATGCGTCGCGATCAACAGCGTGAAAACACTCCGCGCAGATCTGCACGGTCAAAGTTCTCAATAGATCGGGAAGGTTGAATCGATAATGTCTCATGCGGCCGAGTCGTCACAGATTGAAAACTTCGAGCAACTAGAATGTGTATGGAGTAAAGAACAATGAGCAGGTTGGGCATATGGTTCCTCATCGCATGTGGAGCGGTTACGTCTTCGCCACAAGCCAGAAAGAGCACCTCGGTTGTCAACCTGAGATATGAAGAGCCTGTCCGAAACGGCCTTTATCCCGAGCTTCTCTACTGGTTCGTTACGCCTGAGACACTCGCTCCCGAACGTTACACTCACGACGTTCAGCACATCGCACACGACACAGAGTTTGATTTTCCGTTTCTCACTGCGCGGGAAGGGGTCAACTTCACCGGCAACAAGCCAGCTCACGATGCCGTCGCGGGAATCGTCAAAGAAGCCCATGAGAATGGCTTGCGAATTGGCGTAAGTCTCGGCCTGGGAGACGGAAGCGCCGCAAAAAGTGCAAGCCCAGACGAACAACAGACGGTCGTCGCCGATGGCGAAGGCGTTCTGGACGCACAGGGCGTCGGCAACTTTGAGGCATCCATCAAGCTGCGCTCGCTGATCCCGCAGAAGACTGAACTGCTGCGGGCATGGGCGTTTCGCAAAGCCGGCCCAGGCGAGTACGACACAGATACGCTTGTCGACGTGACCTCCCAGGTGACCAGCTCTTCGCCGCAGCCCGGCACGCTTTCCGTTGCGGTGAAACTTGGTCCCCAGTTCGCCGGTTACACCGTCTTTGCCCTCGCGGAAAACTGGTATGGAGCGGTCGATCTCTTCAATCCAGCCTTCGCGCATTGGATTCATAGCGTGATCGACGAGTATCGCGATATTCCCCTTGACGGCACCGCGCTCGATGAGTTCGGTTACATTCGCATTCCCATGGTCCCCCAAACTCCCTGGCGCGGCCACTTCGCCGGGCATGCCTTTGCCGCGCGCTTCCAACAAGCCACGGGAATGCCGCTCGAGCAAGCGCTCTTTGCCATTCGGTATGCACCGGCCGGCCATCCCGAAGTCCGCATTCGTGCCATCGACGAATACTGGGATTTCTTCCGCAAAGGCCCGCTCGGCGTGGAGAATGAATTCTTTCAATATTCGCGGCAGGTATTCGGAAACAAAAACTTCGCCGGGATTCACAACACCTATCACAATCATCTGACCAACGACGAGGCTTGGGCCACAGGCGTCAACTGGTGGACCATTCCGCGCCAGTATGGCATGAGCGACGAAGATCTTTCGCTCCCCCTGCGCATGGGCCTGCTGGTCGCGCACCCCGGCAACATCATGTACGACCAGTTTTACGGCCGGGATATCCATCGCTTTGCTGAGAAAGCGATGAACGACGCACGATTCGACGCGCGCATCCATTACCACGGATACAACGACACCGGCCGCTGGGGCGTCGATCTCTCCACCGCACCCTTTCTTTCTCAATTGAATCCTGTCGAGAGCAAGATCCGTCTCCTGAACCGATTTAATCCAGCCGCACCCGAGCTGCCGCTTCTGGTGATCTTTGGCATGCCCGCGCTGCTCAACTGGTATCCCGATGAAAGTGCGCGGAATGAATTTGACGTCAACGCATCCCTTCACATCGAAGAGAAGGTCAAGGCAATCTGGGATGCGGGCTACCGCTGCGCAGTGGTTCCCAGCGACCTGATCGACAACGGCTCGCTGCAACTGGATAAAAACAATCGCCCCACCCTGAACGGCCATGTGTTTCGGGCCGTCGTATACCTCTACCCGCAATATGCCAAGCAGAGCACTCTGGCATTTCTCTTGAAGTACGCGCAGCACGGAGGGCGCCTGATGCTGGAGGGCGCCGCGACGCGGGATTTCGATGGCGCGCCAATCGACGAACTTTTCAGCAGAATCGCCGGCAAAGCCACCCTGAATGGCTTCAACGTGGACAAGATCCCGCAACTCGGCGTTCAGCCATCGCTGCTGCGCGATATCGGCGGCGAGCTCGAGGACGGCAGCATCATCCTCACCGATCTCAGTTCATTGGAAAGCCATCAGCCAAAGCAATTCTCAATCGATCTGGATGGTCATCATTTCAGCGGCTCATACGAAGGGGTTTTTGCTTTGAAGGTAGCCCAGAATGGAACCATTGAAAAGCTCGCCTGTGGCGCTTGTAGTTCCCTGGATCGCGATGGCAAGCCCGCACTGCGGCTTGCCAATTCCGCGGACTTGATCCTGACCCGCAGCGCGACGGGCGCCTACGACGCAGTCATCGAGGGATCGGAAGGCAGCAACAAAGTTGAGTTGTACAAATAGTTGGGCCATGTTGCCCCGATCGCAAACGCAAAGGTTTCGCGTAACCCCGCGCTGGATTGCGGTTCATCGGTTGACTAGGAGGTTTGATGAGCAAAATGAATAGGCGCAATTTCTTGAGGACCAGCGCCACACTTTCTGCAGCTTCGCTGGCGGGCTTGCCGGCAGTCGGAAGCGTCCGTCCCGCCAGTCTCGCGAGCGGAGCTAATGGCCCCTTCAAGCCGTACTGGAACTCCCTGCGCAACATTCCAACACCCCAATGGCTCCGCGATGGTAAGTTCGGAATTTACACCCACTGGGGTATCTACTCTGTCCCGGCATACGGCAAGAATGGCACTTGGTACGCGCACAACGTCTACACAAATCCCAACTCAGACGAATATAAGCACCACATCGAAACCTACGGCCCGCTGCAGAAGTTCGGATACAAGGACTTCATCCCTATGCTCACGGGCAGCCATTTCGATCCCGATGAGTGGGCAGATCTGTTTAAGAGCGCGGGCGCTCGCTTTGCCGGCCCGGTTGCGGAACACCATGACGGCTTTGCCATGTGGGACACTAAACTTTCTGAGTGGAACGCTGCAAAGATGGGTCCAAAACGCGACGTACTTGGCGAACTGGAGAAGGCCTACAGAAGTCACGGACTGAAGTTCATGACCGCGTTCCACCACGCTGAGCACTGGTTTTACTTCCCCACGTGGGACAACCGCTATGACGCGGGCGATCCCCGCTATTCGGGCTTATACGGAGCCATCCATCCAAAAGGCGCGTTGCCCGATCAGAAATTTCTTGATGCCTGGGAGGGAAAGCTGATCGAAGTCGTGGATCGCTACGATCCCGATCTGGTGTGGTTTGATTTCGGGCTCGATCTGATTCAGCAGTGGTACAAAAAGCACTTCGCAGAGTACTACTTCAACCGTGCAGCCGCCCGCGGCAAGGAAGTCATCATCACCTATAAGAATCACGATATGACTCCCGGAGCAGGTGTCTACGATCTTGAGCTGGGCCAGGAAGCCGAGATGACCTATGCGGAGTGGATCACGGACACGACCATTGATGCAGGCAGCGGTTGGGGCTACATCAGCGATTTGGGATTCAAATCGGTCAACGAACTTGTCACCGGACTCGTGGATCGTGTGAGCAAAAACGGCTTCCTTCTCCTCAATGTTGGCCCGAAGCCCGACGGCACCATCCCCGAGCCTGCCAGGGAGCGGCTGAAACGAATGGGCGATTGGCTCCGCATCAACGGCGAAGCAATTTACGGCACCAGCCCATGGCTCCGCGCAGGAGAGGGGCCCACGAAGCTGATGAAGAATGGTCCGTTCAACGAAGACAATTCCCTTCGGTACACTCCGCAGGACATTCGCTTCACCTGCAAGAACGACACTTTATACGCTACGGTTCTTGCATGGCCGGGCGAGAAAGCGTCGATCACCAGCTTTGTGCATCAAGGACAGACATGGCCCGGTTTGTATCCCTCAGAGATTGCATCAATCCAGATGCTGGGCAGCGACGAGCCCATCAAATGGCAGTTCACGAAGGATGCGCTGGAACTGACCACGCCTGCGGTCAAGCCTTGCGACGATGCATTCGTCTATCGGATCAAGCTCAAGAGGCCGTTCTGACCTTTGCAGCGACGGCACGCGTGATTCACGGCGCGTCGTTTCCGGTGTTTGGCAACGCGTCATGCCGCAGTCCGCAGAAAAGAAAAGGCCGAGAGTGAATCTCCCGGCCTTTTCATCCAGTGGATTGAACCAGCACTGATTCGGCTTCGCTGCATCCGCTCCTAAGAACAACCGGAGGTCGAACCGCAGCTCATGCAGCGGTAGCAACTGCCGTTGCGCACCATGATCGCGCCGCAGACGTTGCAGCTCGGCGCGTCGCCCATATCGTACATGTCGCGCATGGCGTCGGCCGCGTGGTACAGTCCGCGGTCCTGCAGGCTCGGCATGGGTGCGGAGCTCGCCGCTGCCGATGGACGAGACTGCACTTCGGGGGCAATGCCTCCGCCTGCTGTGCCGCTATGGCCGCTCATCTGATTCAATCGTTTGGCTACTTCCTCAGCAAGGTGCGCCAGGTGATCGCCCGTCGCGGCTCCCAGTTCATCTTCTACACCGTTCTCCCCGAGCAGGCTGGGCGAAGCAGGCAGCGCCGGCGCTGGGGAACCCAGACCTGCGAACAGCGTTAACTGCTCGCCCGAGAGGAAGCGCAGGTTGAGCCAGCGGAACATGTAATCCATCAGGCTCTTGGCATAGCCAATCTGCTCGTTGCCCGTCCAGCCCGAAGGCTCGAAGCGCGTGTGCGCGAACTTCTCGCACAACACCTTGAGCGGCACGCCATGTTGCAACGCGAGAGAAACCGAGGTAGCAAATGCATCCATCAGTCCGCTGACCGTCGAACCCTCCTTGGCCATGCGGATGAAAATCTCGCCCGGCTGGCCGTTGGGATAGAGCCCGACCGTGATGTAACCCTCGTGCCCGGCGATGGAGAACTTGTGCGTGAGAGACGCGCGCTCCTCTTGCAGACGGTGGCGAATGGCGCGCGGCGGAGCCTTGAGGTCCTGCTTGTTCTTTTCGATTTCGCTGGTATCGACCGAAGGCGTCGCGGTAAGCACGGGAACCGCAGCAGCCGTCGCGATCTCTTCCATCGCCTTCTGGAAAGCCTGCGAGACGGCAAGCAACTGCTTCGCGCTGACTTCTACCTTGTCCGCACCGTGCGTTTCCAACGTCTTCAGATCGGCTTCAGCGGCCGGCTGCGAGCCAGACAGGTGGCTGAGCACCCGGCTGCCCACCGCGTCCAGCGCCGAAGGTTCCTTCTTCGCGTCCATGCTCGTGTTCAGCGGCTGGGTTCCCTTCGACCCGTCGCGATAGACAGCTACTGCTTTGATGCCCAATCTCCAGCTCTCTGCGTAGGCCTCGGCCACATCTTCCACGGTGGCTTCGTGCGGCAGGTTCACCGTCTTCGAGATCGCGCCCGAAAGAAACGGCTGCGCCGCCGACATCATCTTGATGTGCCCCATGTAATGAATGGACCGCGTGCCCTTGGCCGGCTTGAAGCTGCAATCGAATACCGACAGGTGCTCCGGCTTGATGCCCGGCGCGCCTTCGATGGTGCCCGTGGCGTCGATGTAGCTGACGATCGCGTTCACATCGTCATTCGAATAACCGAGCTTGAACAGCGCTGCCGGCACGGTGTTGTTCACGATCTTGATCATGCCGCCGCCGACCAGCTTCTTGTACTTCACCAGCGCCAGGTCCGGCTCGATGCCAGTCGTATCGCAATCCATCATGAAGCCGATGGTGCCCGTGGGCGCCAGCACCGTCACCTGCGAGTTGCGGTAGCCATAGCGCTCGCCGTAGAGCAATGCCATATCCCAGCACTCGCGGCTGGCTTCAAGCAGCGCCTCGAGCTGCGGCACCATGAAGGGCTCGCCCGATGCCGCCGACTTGCCGATGTTGTTCACCTCGGCGCGATGCATGCGGATCACGTCGAGGAACGGCTCGCGGTTGACGTAGAAGCCGGGGCAAGCTCCGCCCTGGTGCTCCACTGAAGCCGTGAGCGGCGTGGCCGAAGCCACCGGCGGGCACTGCGAGGCGATGATCGCCGACTGCAGGTACGACTGTCCGCACATGATCGCCGTCATCGCCGCGGCCAGGTCGCGTCCGGCCTCGGAATCGTACGGCAGGCCAAACGACATGAGCAATGCGCCCAGGTTGGCGTAGCCCAGGCCCAGCGGCCGGTAGTCGTGCGAGTTGCGCGAGATGGCCTCGGTCGGATATCCCGAGTTGTCCACCAGGATCTCCATCGCCGTGGTCATCACCGTGACCGCGTGCCGATACGCAGCGACGTCGAACATTCCCGCCGGCGTAACGAAGCGCATCAGGTTCAGGCTCGCCAAATTGCAGGCCGAGTTGTCCAGGAACATGTACTCGCTGCATGGATTCGACGCATTGATGCGCGCCGTGTTCTTGCTGGTGTGCCACTTGTTGATGGTGTCGTCGAACTGCATGCCCGGATCGCCGCATTGCCACGTCGAGTCGGCGATCTTTTGCATAATCTCGCGCGCCTTGCGGGTTTCTACCGGCTGGTGGCCCTTCACCGTAAAGGTGGTGAAGTCCCCATCGGCTTCGTAGGCACGCATAAACTCGTCACTGACCCGTACTGAATTGTTGGCGTTCTGGAAGAAGATCGACGAAAACGCCTCGGAGTCCGGCCCCGATCCGTCATAGCCGGCCTTGATCAGGGTATGCGCTTTGGCCTCTTCCTTTGATTTGCACTCGATAAAATCCACGATGTCCGGATGGTCCACATTCAGGATCACCATCTTGGCCGCGCGGCGCGTCTTGCCGCCGCTCTTGATTACACCGGCAAAGGCGTCAAAGCCCCTCATGAAGCTCAAGGGCCCGCTGGCCGATCCGCCGCCCGACAGCAGCTCCATCGAGCCGCGCAGCGACGACAGATTCGTCCCCGTTCCCGATCCCCACTTGAAGAGCATGCCCTCGGTCTTGGCCAGCGTTAGGATCGAGTCCAGCGAATCCTCCACCGCGTTGATGAAGCAGGCCGAGCATTGCGGATTCTTGTAGCCTGTGGGAGCGTACTGCACGCCACCCGTCACCGGATCCCAGTGCCAGTTCTGTCCGTCCGCATCCGGCTCCAGCCGGTCGCAGCCCACGTTGAACCACACCGGCGAGTTGAACGCCGCCTTCTGCGTCAGCAGCAGATGCGACAGTTCGTCAAAGAAGATGGCTGAATCGGCGGGCGTTGCAAAGTAGCCGCCCTTGATGCCCCAGTCGCGCACCGTCTCCGCCACGCGACCCACCAGTTGGCGCACGCCCGTCTCGCGCTCCGGCGTGCCCATCTGCCCGTGCAGGTACTTTGAAGCCACAATATTGGTGGCCGTCATCGACCAGTCCGCCGGCACCTCCACGTCCTTCTGCTCGAAGATCGTGTTGCCCTTGGTATCGGTAATGGACGCGGTTCGGTGCTCCCATTGGAGCTCGTCATAGGGCGAAACGCCCTCCGTCGAAAAACGGCGAATAAATGTCAGTCCCTGCTGGGTCCGGGGGCCGGTCGGGGTGGACGGGGTTGGCGGGAAGGCAGCAGTCGAAGTCTTTTGTTGAGCCTCGTTCATCTTGATTCTCTCCATCGGGCAAAATCAGTAAAAAATACCGTGTATCCGGCGCGGACGCCAGAGATGTGTGCAGCCTGCAAAACCATGAAAAAGAACGAAAACGGGGATGAAATTGAAACCGCGAGCTTGACTGACATCGCGGCTTCCCCGCACCCCATTTGCGCGGGTGTTTCGTTACAATCCGTTTACAGCCGCAGATGAAAAAATACCGCTGTCCATGGTACGTGTCAACAACAAACCACAATATCTTGTATTTTGTTGGCATTTCGCGCACCTGCTCTCTAAACACCGCCATTTGCCTGTGGAAAGCTGCAAACGGCCTTGCCTGGAGCGGGGTTGCGCGGTTCGTTTTGCACTAAAATCGGGGCAAACCCAAGGCCCGGCCCGATTCCCGTACCATTCCTCAAGGGTAGCCCTTTGCTGGCCACCTCACAAGGCGCAGAAACGGTGCAGAATCGACGCTTCTCTTGTGCGAATTGTGGAGATCGAGGGCCATTCCCCAGCCCAACTTCCGGCTGCCGGAAATTTCAAGCCCGCGGGTGCTCGGCGAAGCCGCTCTTACGCCGTCACCGCGACTACCCGTTGCCCCAAAACGACTCCATCGCCGTGGGACCGGCTCAGGGTCAGCACCGTAATGTCGTCCTGCTGGCCGAAGCTCTGCGCCGCCTGCGCAATCGACTCGGCCGTATCGGCCGCGATGGCCGACGTGCGATCGAACCCGAAAAGCTCGCCGGACTTGCTGCGCGCCTCCACTACACCATCGGTCAGCAGCGTCAACTGCTCGCCGTCGGCAAGTTGCGTAGTCGCTTCCGTGTAGACCGCGCTCGCCGAAAGCCCCAGCGGCAGACCACTTTCAATCACCATCTCCCTACACTTCAGGTACGGCGCCAAATGCCCCGCGTTCGCCGCCGTAATTTTCCCGTCCGGGTCGGCGCGCAGAATCAGGCACGTCGTGAACCCGCCATCGTGAGTCCGCGCTAGCATGCGCTGATTCATTGCCGCCAGAATCTCCGCCGGACTCTGCGTGTAGTGCGCCAGCGTGCGCACCGTCCCCACTAGCAAGCTCACCGTCATCGCCGCCGGAATTCCCTTCCCGCTCACGTCGCCGATGACACTCAGCACGCCACCGCCGCGCAGCGGCATGATCTGGAAGAAATCTCCGCCCACCTCATCGGCCGGCCTGTAAACGCTCTCCACCTTGAATCCCGGCGTTGCGGGAATCGCCTCCGGGATCAGCACCTGCTGTACCGCCCGCGCGTTGCGAATCTCCTCTTCGAGCCGCGCCTGCTGCCTATGCGCCTCAGCCGAGTACCGGTAGACCGCATACACCAGCGCCACCAACAGCAAGGCCCCGGTCAGCGTGCGCGCGTTCACATTGTTTCCCAGCACGGTAAACAGCGGCCCGTTGATCGTGTTGCCCAGCGTCAGGTGCGTAAACCGGCTGCCCTGCTGCAACGCTACGGAGACCACAAAAACCGTCTGCGAAAGGAACGCCAGCAACGCGACGATCCAGCGCGCCGGATCAAGCTTCCGCTTGTGCACCACCGCATAGCCGATCAGGTAGATGGGATAAAGCTCCAGCAAAATCACCACCGGCATCAAAGCCAGGTCGAACACCTGCCAGGGCAGCGGATGGGGAAGCGAAAAGCCATACGTCAGGCAGCCATCGACAATGCCTTCCGTAAACTCCACGATGGCGAGAATGCGCGTCAGCCGCACCACCCGCTCGGAGTCGTGGAGGCTCAGCAGCCACACCAGTAAGAACCACATCGAGACGTCGCCCAGCACATACACCGGCTGGTTCAGTCCCATGGCCACAACCAGCGAGATCGGCAGCCTCAAGCTGACCAGGATCAACCCCAGCGGTTTCGCCACCGCAAAGCACGCCATCCAAAACGCCAGCCACTGGCTCCGGTCGCGCAACCAGAACAGGAACCCCAGCACCGCGACCAGCCCATAAAGCGATTGCAGAGCAAACGTCACCTGCCGGCCCCGCAGCCAGTGGTAGTCCATTACGCTTATCGCATTCCCAATGGCCTTGGGACTGCCCAACACCGGCGGCGCGTAAAAGCCGCCTTGCTTGCCGTTGTCGTAAGAGCCATACGGCGCCTTCCACACGCGAATTGCCAGCACGCCCGATTGCGCCGACCCCAGTCCCCAGGTATGCGGCCACATGTCGTAGTACCACACCGGATGCGGCGGCAGCGTTCCGTAGGCGCCCACCAAATTCCCATTCCAATAGAGTTCGTACGCATCCTCAACCGCAGGAATCAGAATCGCCAGTTGCTCCGGTTCGTTCCCGCCCGGCGCGAGGTTCACATGCCGCCGGTACCATGCATACCCATCCACGCCCGCGTGGCCTTGTTCGCCCCACGGCTTGCCGGCATCGAGCTGTTCCCAGCCCGAGTCGTCGAACCCCGCCCCAGCCCAGGCAGAATCGTCGCCCAGGTGAAACTGCCATGGCCCATCAAGCGTAGCCATCCCGCCATCGAAGCGGAGTGTTTGCGGCGCAGCGGGCGAAGCGGGTGCGACCGCGGCCCGTGCAGTGGCCTGGGTCAGTGTGAATCCGGCAATCGCAGCAACAAGAAGAGTAAGCAGCAGAGTGCGGGGAAGTCGCATGGTGGCAGCATACTGCGGCAATCCTGCACATTCACAATGATTTTCTGGGGTGTTCCGCGACAACGCGTTCCTGCAGCAATCCATTAGCCCGGTTACTTCACAGAATCTGCTGCTGAATCCAATGACCAGATTCCGCAGCAGTGTCGCGCGGCCTTCGTAACGATTTGAGTGCAGTGCTGCCATCGCGCTCGGCCAGGGCGTGCCTGCGGTAGCGCCTAGGGTTTGGGCGGCGCTGCGCTGGCCTTCGGTTTCGGTAGCGTGATCGTGCCGCTTACCCCGATCGCATTTGGATCTGGTTTGCTGTCGCCGCTCACAGGAGTCACCGTATAGCTGCCGACAAACACAAGATCCGTCGCTACGCACTCGCCTCCAAGCTTCTCGAGCGGTGTCACCTGCTTGTGATCGTGCTTGAAGCCGCCGGGAGTTATCGTAAACGCGTACTCGACGCTGCTCTTCACTTCAGGCCAACCATCCTCCGCTTCACAGACAGGCGGCTTGTGTATCTGGCCCTTGAGTTCCGGAGATACACCCGTGTCAGTTCCCGTTGCGGCCGCGGCCTGGATGGTGGCATTGCCCGTAATGCCTGCTGCTGCCACGGTGCTCCATGCGGTCAGTCCGCCGCTGCCCACTGTAGCCGCGGCCGTCAGCAAATCGCCCAGTGTCTCATCGTCCACGGAAGCGCTGCCTTCACCGAGCGTCCCGTCGGGATTCAACTTGGCATCCACGGTTCCCGTTCCAATCAGCGGTGACTTCGCATTCAGGTAGTACACTCGCGAATAATCCACCGCTGTCCCGATATCTGCCGTGTTCGATATCCTCACAAGCGCATTCTTGTCCTTGGCTGCCTGGATGGCGCCCGGGTCGGAATCGTCGATCTGTATTACCTTGTACGCATCGCGGACTGCGTCCCAGCTTTTCGCCACATTGGCCGGACAAAACTTTTCCGGGGCCGCATGCTTATGGTCGCCCGATACCTCTGCCAGAGAGGTCACCAGAGAGTACGCATCGTGGCCATTCGGATTCGGATCATGAAACGCCAGATTATTCAGCGTGATCGTCCGCGTCACTGGATTGCCGCCGTCCGCGGTTACCGTAAAGGTCAGCGTGGTCTGCGGCTCCAGCCACACGGTCTCCTTTGTACAAATCCCGTAATGGTTATAGAACGGAATGCCCGGAAGCTGTCTCTTAGCTGCCGTTGCTTTTTCATCGTCGGTTGCACCAGGCGCCAGGCCCGCAGGCAGCGCCGACGGCCCAAACACCATCGCCGTTGTATGGCATCCGCACGTCTGCAAGCATCCGGCCGCGATGATTCCGACGAGCGCCAGCCGCAAGTACAACTCTGTTCCTGGGCGCATAACACCACCTCGCCTGATAAAGCGTTCTTCACTTGGACAAAGGAGCAAACCCGAATACAAATAGCCGGTTACAGTTCAGCGAAGACCTTTTCGGCAACTCCGGAAAATGACGGCCGGCAAACGCCCACACGACAAGAGAACACATTCTTCCGGGCTGACCCTCACCAGGTCATCGTCCGTGCGTTGCCCACCTCAACGAAACTCCCAAGGTCAATTGCGCCGACACCTATTCATCTTCCGATTCCCGATGGCCTGTCTTGTGTAAGACGCGAGATAAGTTGCGCGTCGGGACGAGAAATCTCGTTACGCACGAATCTGGATCTCAGGGAAGTTCGTGAATCTTTGAAACGGCAGTATCAGCGTGCCCGATCCCTTGGGGGAATGGCTGGAGGATAATCCGAATCTTGCTGGATGCAAGTGGGGAGCGCAGCATTGCGGTGGAAAACTAACTTACGAAGGGACAGTGGTCCTAAGTAAGTAATCGATGGTTACTAACTTCGAGATAACTAGGCTCCGCGCGCGCTTCCACACCCACACTCACACCCACCCACACGTGCGCCACCTACCCCCACCACCCGCCCCCGTTCACTTCTTCACTCCTTCACTTTTTTCACTCTTCATTTGCATATAATTTCCCCCTTCCGGCGCATACTGTTCTCAAATGCCCCATTACGCCAACCCGCCTCGGTACATTGCTTCCCGTCTTCATCTGGATGACACCCGCCCTGTTTGCAACTCCGTCACTCCCCCACCCCCCTCCCCCCTCCCCCCTCCCCCCTATGCTCCTCATCCACCCACCCCCTACATCTTGTGCCCGCCCGCACGCACACTCGCACTCACACCGACTCAAGCCGCCCAGGTTTCCTCGCCCCAAAAACGAGTTGTGAAACTGTGACGCTTCTAAGTGGCAGCAACATCAATCGTTTATGCGCAAACAAATCGCAGATTCACAGTTTGCGTGTTTCTGTGAACCTGCGAAGTGCCGCCCGAAACTCTGCTAGCGAGCAAAGAAAAACGCCGCCCGTTGCCGGGCGGCGTTTTCGTTGACTTACAAATAAATTAGTTGCTCGACTTGTTTTCAATCCTCATGCCGTAGAACGATTTGTGCACGAAGAACACCGACACCAGGAAGAATGCGACTGCCAGCACGTGCGTCAGCATCGGATTGTTCGCAGTGAGCGTCACGGCAAGCTCGACGGCAAGTAATCCGAACAATGTCGTGAACTTGATAATCGGGTTCATGGCCACCGACGAGGTGTCCTTGAATGGATCGCCGACGGTGTCTCCGATCACGGTCGCGTCGTGCAGAGGTGTTCCTTTCTGTTTCAGGTCGACCTCTACGATTTTCTTCGCGTTGTCCCAGGCGCCGCCTGCATTGGCCATGAAGATGGCCTCATACAGACCGAAGATCGCAATCGAGAACAGGTAGCCGATAAACAGGAACGGCTCCATGAATGCGAACGCGAGCGTAGCGAAGAAGACGGCGAGAAAGATGTTGAACATTCCCTTCTGCGCGTACTTGGTGCAGATTTCAACCACCTTCTTGACTGTCGGCGACCGATGCCTTCTCCGCACCTTCCAGATGGATGTTGGCCTTGATGAACTCGACCGCGCGGTAAGCGCCGGTGGAAACCGCCTGCGTGGAAGCGCCTGCGAACCAGAAGATGACTGCTCCGCCGCAGATCAACCCGAGCATGAAGGGCGCGTGCAGCAGAGAGAGGTTCTGGACGTTCATCCGTCAGTCCGTGGGTCAGTGCCATGATGATCGAAAACGTCATCGTGGTTGCGCCCACCACGGCGGTGCCGATGAGCACCGGCTTGGCCGTCGCCTTGAAGGTGTTGCCGGCTCCATCGTTGGCTTCGAGCAAGTATTTTGCACGTTCGAACTTCGCGTCGATGTCGTAGTCCTTCTTCAACTCGGCTTCGATGCCGGGAACATTTTCGATCAGCGAGAGCTCATAGACCGACTGAGCATTGTCGGTAACCGGCCCGTAGGAATCGACGGCAATCGTGACCGGGCCCATGCCCAGGAAGCCGAAGGCTACGAGGCCAAATGCGAAGACGGCTGGAGCCAGCATCATTCCCGCCGGACTATCCTGCGAATTCGGTATGCCCAGGCTGAAGTAATAGCCCAGTCCCATGAGGGCGACCATGCTGAGTCCCAGCCAGTAGGCCGAAAAATTGCCGGCCACGAATCCCGACAGGATTCCCAGGGAAGCTCCGCCTTCCTGCGCCGATTTGACCACTTCTTTCACGTGGGCCGATTTGGTTGAAGTGAAAACCTTCACCAATTCGGGGATGACGCGCGCCCGCCAGGGTTCCGCACGAGATGATCGAAGCCAGCTTCCACCACAGCGTTCCGTCACCGAGAGTCGGGAATCATCAGGTACGAGACGATGTAGGTGAGGATGATGGAGATGATGGACGTGATCCATACCAGCGAGGTCAGCGGCGCCTCAAAGTCCATTTCGTCTGAATTCGCATATTTCGCGCTTGGCGATGGCGCCATTCAGGAAGTACGCCGCCGAGCTCGAGACCAGCATAGCCACGCGCATCACGAAGATCCATACCAGCAGTTGCACTTGCGTCGTGGGGTTCTGGCACCGCCAGCAGGATGAACGTGATCAGGGCCACGCCGGTGACGCCGTAGGTTTCAAAGCCGTCGGCGCTGGGGCCAACCGAGTCGCCCGCATTGTCGCCCGTGCAATCTGCGATGACGCCCGGGTTGCGCGCATCGTCTTCCTTGATCTTGAAGACGATCTTCATCAGGTCGGCGCCAATGTCGGCGATCTTGGTGAAGATGCCGCCGGCAATACGCAGGGCCGCGGCGCCCAGGCTTTCGCCAATCGCGAAGCCGATGAAGCAGGGCCCGCATAACTGGCCGGGACGAACAGAAGGATAAACAGCATGATCAGCAGCTCGACCGAGATCAGCAACATGCCGATGCTCATGCCGGCCTTCAGCGGAATCGCCATGCATGGATACGGTTTGCCGCGCAATCCGGCGAACGCCGTCCGCGAGTTCGCAAAGGTGTTGACGCGAATTCCGAACCACGCCACTCCGTAGCTGCCTGCGATGCCGACGAGCGAAAACACCAAGATTATCGGCAGCGTAACCGCAATCAGATTTTCCCGGTACCGGAGCCAGCCACGCCGAAGTACAACGAGATGACGACCGCAATGAACACCCAGAGCAGAAGGATGAATTTGCCCTGCGTCACCAGATACGTTTTGCAGGTCTCATAGATCAAGTCGGAAATTTCGAGCATCGTGCGATGCACCGGCAAATTCTTTAACTGGACATAAATCGCCAGGCCGAACAACAGGCCGCCGACGCAGAACAGCAAGCCGATGGTCAGAAGGGCATGTCCGTTCAAGCCGAAAAAATGCGTCGAAAATCACGCTCTTCAAATCCGGCAGTGTCAGGTTGGCTTCGCCTCCGCCGGCGTGATCCGCCTGGGCGTGCGCGAATGTGGGAAGCAGCAGGCCCAAGAGAACTGCCAGGGTCCTCGACTGCCGCGTCAGGAAGGCACCTGTGCCTCCCGTGATGGCCGCGGACATCTTCTGTAAATCCGCCGAACCCATGTGCGATGCAATAACCTGGCGCGCAAACCGTAACGCGACGAAAAATGAAACCAAGCTCACGCTGAGAATGAAATAGACACTACCCTGTACCGTCACATACCCTCCATCCATAATGTTTTGAAGCCGCAAGAGCCACGGCCCCGGATCGACCTCTCTAACATCCCGGGGAATTGCCACGGGAAGGCTATCACCCGGATACACGGCTGTCGAGTGACTGCTGTCACGAGAGAAACAGGGAACAAGGGACCGAGGGAACAGGGGACCAAAATGGCACGGCACGAAAGAGCGAGTTGGCAAGTCAGCAGGTCCGCGGGTCAGCCAACTCGGCACACGTTTTGGCCTGTTGGCCCCTGTCTTTACTCAATGGGGATGTCGATTTTGTCGCCGGGCAGCGCAATCTTCAGGTTTTGATCGCCGGGGTCGCGCACCTGGCCGTGGGGCAACGGATGCAGCTTGAAGAGCACCAGAACGCTGCGGTCCGGATCGTCGAATGCGGGGAAGCTAGCCACCTGCTCCAGCGAGTAGATATTATGCAGGTCTTCAAGTGTGCCGGGATCGAGGTCGTCCCACGTGGCGTACCAGCCCGGCTGATAGGCGGCGAGCTTGGGCGCCAGATCCTCTGTGCCGAAGTCGTCGCACAAGCTGGGAACATGGGTCAGCAGAGTGATCTCATCGCCGCTGATCGAATTCAGCAGCCGCTTGCCGTTGGGATGCGTATCCATATATAGCGCCAGTTGCGTGGCGGCATTTACCCACGTGTATTCGGGATGAGCGGCGTAGCGGATGGTTTGCGCTCCATGCACTGCGGCTGCGGCCGCGGCAAACACTACGACGGCCCAGCCCAATCCACGCGTCAAATTGGGCCGGCCGGACGGATTTGGGTGGCCAGCCTGATTGAGCAGCGTCTCTGCTCCCAACACCACCACGAAGAAGCAGAAAAACGCCGGTACTGCGAAGTAGCGCGGCTGGGGGTGGTTTTGCAGCGTCATAAACAGCACATATCCTGCGACCGCCCACAACGACGCGCCAAACAAGGGATCCCGCCACAGTTTCCGCCCCCACGCGCTACGCCAGGCAATGGCCGCGGCCAGCACCACCGCGCCGGCCAGAAGAATCAAACTGTGATCCACCCACAGGAGGCCATGAAACGACCACCAGAACGACAGCAGCGGCCAATAAAACTCTGTTGGCTTATCGTAGGTGTTCACAAAAAAGTAATATCTGTAGTCGCCAAGCAAGCCAAATCCGGCGATCAACGCCATCCAGGCGCCGAACGCGGCCCCAGCCACGCCCACCATTACCAGCGCACAGCGCACCGCCAACTTGCGCTGCTCCCACAACGGCACCACCATCGCCCAAAGTACCGCAGGGAGCAGGAAAAGTCCCGTGGTCTTGGTTAAAACGATGAGCGCAAACAGCAGGCCAATGCCAATCGACCCCAGCACTGGTCGCCGCCGCTGCGGCAGACGCACGGCCAGAATGAGTGCCGCGAGGGTGAGCGTGATTTGCAGTGGCTCCAGAATTGCCAGCCGGCTGAAGCAATAGAGAAACGGGCTCGTGGCCACCAGTGTGACGCCCAGCAGCGCAATCCAACGCGGGCTCCGGCTGCCCACGCCACGGCTACCTAGAAGTAGGTAGCTCAGCACCAGGTTCAGGAAGAAGCACGCAACGGCCAGTCCGCGCGCGGCTTCAATTGTCACGCCGGTGAAGAAAAACAATAGCCACTCCAGAAACGGCCACACCGGGACCGCGACAGCCGGATTGAAGTCTCCTGCCATATACCAATTGCCAAACAGGTGTGCGCGGATGGCCGCGTTCCCATACCAACCCTCGTCGGTAAACTTGGCCCAGTCGCAAACCCACGGCGAGCCATTGGGGAAATCGGCGCGCAGGTGCCATGCGTGCAGCAGCGCAAAATAGGCGATCGCGACGATCCACGCAACGAGCCAGACCGCGGGGCCCCAGCGCCGCAGTGCCTTCACCCGCACGCTCGCGTTCTCCTTTTCCAAGATTCGTTCCTTGGGCATGGGTTTCCTGGACCCCTGAGCATTCCAGATTCCCACCGAAGAACAGGGCAATCACCGGCGGGTTTCCGGAACCTCAGAGAAACGCAAAGCTGCGCAGGAGATCGCCGCGGCGGGGATGCACTTGAGTATATCGTTCGCTGATTGCGGGCCGTACCGCGCTCAACCTCTTTCGGCACGGCTCCCACCTTCTCCGATCCGTCTATAACTTCCTGCTTTTACACCTGAATCAATCGACCCGGGTTCATGTTTTCCCCTGCGTCGCCGATGAAACGTGTGTCGGATCAGAACCGAAACCTGGCTCAGGGGCGAGGCACGTTGAGATCCATGCACAGTTCGGCTCAGTTCCAAACGCAGCCTACCGTCTCCGGCCTCACGCTGGTGGAGTTGGACTCGTCGGCCGCTGCTTACCGCGTGGTCGGCGTCAGCGCAGTGTGGCGCAAGCTGCTGATGCAAGCGGAGATGGCGGCGCCGCATCTGCAGGTTGCGGCCATCGAGGGCGAGCACGGAAGTGGCAAACATAGCCTTGCGCGCTATCTGTTCAGCCGCTCACCGCTCGCTTCCACGAGCTTCCAGCGCCGCGACGCACGGGAGTGGCTGGCCACGGACGCCAATCCTGCAACGCTAGCCGGCTTCACTTATCTGGATCGCGTGGACCTGCTTGCCCCTCCGGGACAAGGGCTGCTCCTCGGTGTCCTTAAGAATCTTCAAGATCGTCCGCCGGGCCGCGCCGTCGTGCTTGCATCTTCGCAAACTCCGCTGCGGCAAATGGCTGGCCAGGGACTTCTGCTTCCCGATCTCGCGTTCCGCCTCACCGCCATTCGCTTCGCCATTCCGCCGCTGCGCCAACGCCGCGAAGACATCGCACCGCTCGCCCAGTTTCTACTCGACGGGCTCTGCACACGCTACCAGCAGCGCCCCGTTGTGCTTGGGCCCGGCACCCTCGCCCGCCTACTGCAGCACACGTGGCCTGGCAACGTGCGCGAGCTCCTCAGCGCTCTTGAGAATGCTCTACTCGAAGCCGATAACGGCGTCATCCGCCCCCTCGACCTCTCTTTACCTGATGGCCCGCAGCCCTTCTTCGACCTGCAATCTGGCGCCTTCTCGCCTCTGGGCTCTGCCACGGCACTGGGGGCAGGCTTTGCGGCGAGCGGCTTTGAAACCAGTCTGGGCCCGCAAACTGCGGTCCAAGCCGCCAACCTGTCCCTCGACGCAGTGATCCGCCGCCATGTGCAATACATGCTCGACCTCAATCACGGCAACAAGCTCCGCACCGCGCGCCAGCTTCAGATCTCCCGCTCGACCCTCTATCGCATCCTCGCCAACCAGAACTTCCTGGCACACTGAGCGCGGCAATGCTGAAGGAGTGAATCAAGTGACGAAGTGAATTGAGTGAAGGCACGCCGCTCCACTTTCACTCTTTTCACTTCTTCACTTGTTCACTTGCTGGTCAGGTGCCGTTCCTGCCTGCGCTCGAATGCTTCACAGCCCCTGGTTCGCAGCAGCAGCGGAGGAATCGGGAGACTTGTGGCGCTTGGTACCGACGCTTCCGCTCCCGGCCTGAGTGGCAGGGTTCAGCGTGCGCGGCGGAGCGTAGCTTTTGTACACGGTGATGTGGAAGCAGGTCTGCCGAAACTCCTCTTCCACGTCGATCTTGCCCGCCGTCTGAAGCGCCAGCAGGCGCCGGCGCATCCACGCAATCTCGTTGCGGCTCAAGCCGTCTTTCGCAATATCAATGGTCGCGCCAGTCAGGTGTGGACTCACAATGTCGCCTTCCGCCGGCGCTGCATTGCCATTGATCATCATTAACCGCTTCTGGTAGTCCATGGTGCGGACCGCTGAGCTCACTTCGAGCGGCCGGTGGAACGCCGCGTCATGCTGCCGCGCCAGGTCGGACAGGAAGCGTGCAGTCCACGGACGGCAGTAGCGGTGGGCCGCGGGCAGTTCGCCGTTTACCGTGAGCGCGCTCGACGCCGGAATGGGCACGAGCAATTTATGGGCAATGCGATCCAAGAGATCGGATTCGTCCTCAATCCGCTCTAAACCATCCGCATCGAGGCGCGTGTTCTGCCGCTCCAAAGATGCGTGGGACCCGCGCAGCGGCGCAGGCATGGAGCTGAGCGGAACCCTCAGCGACGCTTCCTCAGTCCCGGCGTCCGGCGTGGTATGCGCGGGCGGCGCGATCCGATTCGTGCCCATTCCTGCGTCTTCGCCCGTTGCCGGCGAATTCGCATCTTCCGTCAGCGGAGTTTTGCGCAGCGCTTCGCGTTCGGCGTAATCTATTTCTTCGTTTGTGATGCCGCGGTCGCTTCGCGTCTGTGTGGGCGCTGGCGTTGCCGCTCGCGACACATTCCACGTCGATGCTTCTGGCCGCTCCATCTCTTCTGATGCCGCGGGTTCTTTTGCTCGCGCGGGCTCTTCCGCATCCGCTGGCGGCAGTAAGAAAGCGGAAGAAGTCGACGCAACATTCATCGCCGGAGCGGCGTGAGTGATATGGAGCGCGCGTTCGTTCACCCTGCGGAGGGCGGCACGCGAATGCTCTGCGCGTAGCGCGACATTGCGCCGCGCGGCCTGCTTCTCTGCCTGCTTGCGGCGGATGGCGAGTCCAGCTGTGCGCCCTACATCGTGGGATGTGGGCTTCCGCACAGTGCTCACCTGATTTTGAGTGCGGGTGTGTGCAGGCGTGGTGTAATGTCTCCGGTGCGCGGGTACCTCGTGACGCGTTGCCGGTACGCCAGCCGCGACCGTGGTCTTCCGGTCCACCTTCGCCGGCGCAGAACTCTGCGCGGCTTGAGCGGCGCCCGCAATCAGGACCACGAGCGCGATGACGAGGTTTGCGGTCCGGCACATGAGGGAGGGTGCGGACAATCGAGAGCTTCTCCAGTGTACGTCGATCCGCATGCGCCACAGAGTGTCTATGCGGATGCGGATTGGTCTGATAATTAGACCCCTTCCGACGAGCTTAGTTGCTTTCCGGGCGGCGGATGCGGTCTATATCCCTGGCGCCGGCGCGGTCAGCCCATTCAGTGGAGCGACGGGCTTGACTGGCGGCTTCAGGACAAAGCCTTTGCGGACGAGCGCAAAACCTTCCTGCGGCAACTCCGCCTGGAGAAGTTGATTCTCCGGACCGGAAAAGAGGTCGGTATCGACTCCGGCGATGGTAGCGACAAGGTGATGCACGGTGATGGGCTTGCCGTCGAGGATTCCCTGCTGATCGGCGTAGGTGGCCAATTGCACGGGCTCAATCGTGCCTGCATTCTTGGGAAGAATTGCCCATAGGTCGCGATTATTTTGCGTCACCGCAAGCGCCAGGAGCGTTTCGAGCGCGCCGGGATCGAAATCGGCCAGGAACACGGCGCCCGGATGCGCAGCCAGCCGCGTAGTGGAGCTCTTCCCACTTGCCGAAATGTTCAACAGCAACTGGGACGCATCGGGAGCCGCCACCACGCTCACCGCCTCGCCGTTCACTATCGCACTCAATTGCACATGCTCGAGTTGGTTGGCAGACGAAAGCTGCTCGGTCTTGGAGAGCGCGTAGTCGAGGCCCTGCATGGCCACCTTCACCAACGAGGACGAGTCATAGCCGTCCTTGGTGGCTGTGAATTGAAAACTGGCCGTGCCCACCGCGTGCCCATGTTCGGCGATCTCAAAACTTCCGGATTCCGGACCCGACGGCGATTTCACGCCGCCGCGAACCCCTGGCTGAGCCATCCCACATGGCAGCAGAGCGATCATCATCAAGGCAATAAAACCCGCACCTGCGGAAAAACGTAATGAACCCACTTGGAATCTTTGCTCCCTGTCCAAATTAGACACCCATTCCGCCAAAGGGTTACTTTGGCCGCGAATCTGACTCGGTGAGAAATGTGATGTTTCGCCAACAGCTGCGCATTTTTACCCTTGATTCCGGCTTATTGACCTCCCCGGTCAGCGACCGACAGGCTGCCTTGAAAGTCCCACTCGTTTTTTTCTCAAAGATTTCTTTACTTTACGGATGGCGAGATGCTACTTTGCATAACATCCCCCGGACCCCGCAGGACAGGAGAACGCCATGTTTTGCCCCCACTGTGGAACGGCATGTACGCCGGAAACCAAGTTTTGCAAGAGTTGCGGTACCGCAATAGGTACCGCGAGCAGTGCGCCAGCATCCGCAGCGCCCGCCCCAGGGGCAGCGCCCGCTGCTGCGCCACAACCGGCAGCCCATGCCGCATATCCTGGCGCGTATCCGGGCGCTCAGGCGCCACCACCGGGGATGGTGCCCGTGATGTACCAGGCATACCCCGGGGGGCCGCAACAGGTGTATTACGTTCCCGCGCAAGGAATGCAGCCACATGCGGGAGTGGGTCTGCTGCAGAACATACAAGCGCAAATTCGAAAAATAGCGTCGACGGATCAGCTGGAAGGTTTCAGCCTGAGCCAGACGTTCAGCGAAACATTCAAGCACCACGATCCCCGCGCCGAGGAAGAGTACGCCATGGTGGGCTCGGCCCTGACGACGCCGCCCATCGAGATGGTGGACACAAACTGGCCCAAGCCGTGGATGTTCTTCCGCGTGCTGATGGCCCTGGCGATCGCGGCTGTCGTGTTGTACAGCGTTTTTTATTTCACTGGGCAAGACGAAATGAATCTGTTGCCGGCACTCATGTTCATGGGAGCGTTCGCGATGCCGCTGGCGGTGCTGGTGTTCATGTTCGAGATGAATACGCCGCGCAACGTTTCAGTGATCCAATTGGGAAAGCTGTTCGTGGTAGGGGGCGTGGTCGGACTCTGCATGGCTATCCTTGAGTATCAAGTTCCCGCCATTGCCAACCTCCCAGGCCCTATAGAGGAGAGCTCGAAGCTGCTCGCAGTGATCCTGGTGATGTACGGCATACGCGGCGCGGGCTACAAGTACGAGTTGAACGGAATCCTGTTTGGGTGCGCGGTGGGTGCGGGTTTTGCGTGCTTCGAGACATCCGGCTATGCGTTGTTTAGCGGCGCCGGCTTCGTGTCGGTGTTGCAATCCGAGACCATCCAGGCGGTGTTGAAATTTGGGCAGGGGCAGCTGACCCAGGCGCAGGCTATAGCCGCGGTGAGCCAGGCTTCCATCGACGGAGTGAAATCGATGGTGAGCTTGCTGGCTATGCGCGGGCTTGAGGCTCCAGGTGGGCATGTTGTATGGACGCCGATTGCCGCGGGCGCCTTTTGGCGGGTGAAGCAGGACAGGCCGGTGAGCTTAGGAATGCTGGCGGATAAGCGCTTCCTGATGGCGTTCCTGATTCCGGTGCTGATGCATACACTCTGGGACATTACCGTCACTTTTCCGAAGCTGTTCAATCCCCAGAATGCGTCCCAGGCATCTACCGACGGGTGGATCATGAATGGAATCATAGCTTTTACGGCGGTGGTCTCATGGTACGTCCTCTTCACCATGATTCAGCAGGGTCTGAACCAGGTGAGGGACATAAAGAAGGCGCAACTGCAAGCCACGCTGACCCATGTGGAAGCGACCCTGGGGCTGGGGGCGAGGCGGCCTGTGATGCAGCCGCAGGCGTCAGCGGGCGCTTGAGCGGTGCTTGGTCGGATCTTTTCGGCACAGAGATGAAATCTGCGTAAGGAAAGGAAAACGCTATGGCATTCTGCAACAGTTGTGGCGCTCAGTTGGAAGGGGATTCGCACTTCTGCGTGAAATGCGGCGCTGACCAGACGGCTAAGGCGGGAAGTGCTCCGGCTCCAGCCGCGGCGGCTCCGATGATGGCCCCCGCTCCTAACCCGGCCTTTATGGCGCCGCCAGGGCAGGTTCCGATGCCGCCTTCCGCTCCGGTCACGGGCACGAAGAACGGGATGATGTGGATAGCGGCCCTCGTCGTTGCGGCAGGCGGATATTACTACTACACACACGACATGCGACCCCAGGCACCGCCGGACCAGGCGCCGCCAGGGCAGACCCAGCCAGGCAATCCCGGGCAGCAACCCGGAGGAAACCCGGGGCAGCAGCCGGGAGGCAATCCGGGGCAACAACCGGGCGGATACCCGGGTCAGCAACCGGGAGGATATCCGGGACAACAACCAGCAGGAAATCCTGGGCAACAGCCGGGAGGATATCCGGGGCAGCAGCCAGGTGGAAATCCTGGGCAACAGCCGGGCGGATATCCGGGGCAGCAGCCGGGTGGTAATCCTGGGCAGCAACCGGGAGGGTATCCGGGACAGCAACCGGGAGGGAATCCGGGGCAGCAACCGGGTGGAGGGCAAGGAAATCAGAATCAAGCTCTTGTTCAGGCGCAGCAACTCGCCTGGAAGGGTCAACCTTCGAATGGGCAAATCCAGATCACGCAGGCGCAGTGGCGGAACGGCTCAAATGTGACGATCCAGGCGGCGGAGATGGAGTGCATTCAGTACGGCGCCAACAACCAGCCCCTTTCACAGTTGACGAAAGTCCTTAATGGCCCGGCGCAGCCGGGGCAGACCATCACCATCCAGCCATTCACTTTGGGAGCCGAGGCTCAGGGTGTGGCCAATATGAAATGCGGCATCGTGGCAGTCCAAGCGGCAAACTGAGGACTAGGCATATTCTTGGGTGCGGAATTCGTCACCCCCAAGACAAGTTCCCGCAAGTCGGCGAGTGCGTTTCTTCCGGTGTTGATGCGCGAACGCATCGGATCGAGGCGCGGCACGTGATTGATGGCAACTTGCACACACATTCGAGCACGTCGACATGTCCCGCCGAATATGCAAAGGCCTCGGTACCCGAGGGCCAGCCGGCTGGACCCAAAAGTGTCTTAGGTGAATTTGGTTTAAGGAGAGAAAGGATATGGCATTCTGCAGTGGTTGTGGCGCTCAAATGAGCAGCGATGAACGCTTCTGCGTGAAATGCGGAGCTGATCAGAAGGCCCAAGCAGCAGGCACACCGGCCGTACCAGTGGCTGCTCCGCAAGCGGCGATTCCGCCGTCCGTGCAACGGCCCATGGGGTTGCCTCCGCAATATCCTCCGCAGCCGCCCGCGCAACCGTTCGCGGGGATGCCCCCGCAATATCCTCCGCAGCCGCCCGTGCAACCGTTCGCTGGGATGCCCCCACAATTTCCTCCGCCCATTGTCATGGGCATGCCCCCGGGGGCGCAGCCAGCGAGCAAGAATCCGGTCGTTTGGCTGATTGTTGCTGCGGTGATATTTGGCTTTTGGTATATCGGAACGCACGACAAGGACAACACGACTCCGGGCACGGCGCCGACCACTCAGACCCAGCCGGGACCAGGAGGCGGCGGGGGCGGAGGCGGCGGGGGAAACACTCAGGCCCTTGTGGCGGCGCAACAATTTCTTAACCCCAGCTACAATGCCGTGAACGGTCAAGTCCAGGTCTCGCAGGCACAATGGCTGAACGGATCGAACACAGCCATTGCGACGGCAGGGCTTGGGTGCGAGCAGGAAGACGCCAACGGCCAGGGCCTTGCTCAAGACCAGGTCACGCTGACCGGGCCGGCAGCGCCGGGACAAACGTTGTCTGTCCCGACATTCCAGATAGGCGCGGTGGCGCAGGGTGCTGCGAAAGTGAATTGCAAAATCACGGCAGTGACCCCGGCCAACTGACCGGAAGATATCCCGATCCAGAGCGTACCCCGGTAGCCCCACCGTTCAGGTGGGGCTGCCGGCATTGGGGCATGCGCGTTGCGCGTATGCCGGGTTATAGCGTGGCCATCGGCATTCCCCCTCTAGCCATCGCAACTGAACTTAACCATGTTCTACGATGTCTATATCAGCTCTCCCGCGTCATTGAAAACGCCGACGTCTTTTATCTCTTCTGGTCCCGCTTCGCCAATGCTTCAGAGCAAGTGGAAAGAGAGTGGCGCACGGCCTCAGTAGTCTTCACTTCAACAACATCTACCTCGCCATCCTCAAAACCTCGACCCCGAGCGATTCCCCGGCCAACGGTCCGCCTTGAGAACAAAGACCAAGGGAACAATGAACCGAGGAACCAGGAACCAGTTGACAAATCTCGTGCTTCTGATATTAATTATATCGTTAGTTAATTTATGACACGCACACCGCATAAACCAAAACGCAGCCCAGGCCGGCCTATTGCCGACGGCGATGCGCGTGAGCATCTGCTGATCGCCGCTACAGAACTCTTTGCGCGGCAGGGTGTGGCGGCCACTACCTTTGCCGCGATTGCCAAGCGCGCCGGCCTGACGCCCGCCATGATGCACTACTACTTCAAAGACCGCGAGCACCTGCTCGATTGCGTGGTGGACGAGAAGATTGCTCCCGTCATCGCGGCGGTGTGGAGTCCCGTTGACCCTGGCGCCGCTCCCCAAGAGCTGATGCGCGGCATCGTGGAGCGCCTGGTGGCGGGAATTGAACGCATGCCGTGGATTCCCTCTACATGGATGCGCGAGGTGCTGAACGAAGGCGGCTTGCTGCGCAGCCGCGTGCTGCTCAAACTGCCGTTCGACAAGGTGCGCATCCTAAGCGAAGCGGTGGCGCGCGCCCAGGCGAAGGGCGAAATCCAGGCGGACCTCGATCCCGTGTTGATCGTCTTCTCCATGCTGGGCCTGGTGATGATGCATCTGGCGACGGCGCCCTTCTTCGCCGAGGTCTTTCATCGCAGGGAACCGAGCCCGCAGGCAATCGGCCGCCACATTACGGCGCTGCTGCAGCACGGACTGAAACCCTCGAGGAAAGCGCCTCGTAACAATAGATGAGATCGGAGAAAATCATGCCGATGCACCCCAAACGAAACAGTTCCGCTTTCCTTGGCGCAGTCTTCGTCGCTGCGCTCGCAGCCGCGGGATGCTCGCATCCGCCCGCAAATAGCTATCAGGGCTACATTGAAGCCAAATTCGTCTACGTGGCATCGCCCCAGAGTGGCAGGCTCGATCATCTCGCGGTGGCGCGCGGAGAAACCGTGGTCACGAAGCAGCCGCTCTTCGCCTTCGATCGCGAGCCTGAAGCGTCGGCCGTGCACAATGCAGAACGCCTGCTTGAAGGTTCGCAATCGCGGCTTGCCGATCTCGGGACCGGCAAGCGGCCTCCGGAGATTGAGGTGACGCGGGAGCAACTGATGCAGGCGCTCGCCCAAAAAAAGCAGGCTGACCAGATTCTGGAGAGCGACAAGAAGCAGTATCAGGCCGGCGGCATTGCGCAGGCCGATCTGATCACCGCGCAGGAGGCGGCGGACGCGAGCGCGGGCAGGGTGCGGGAACTCGAAGCCGACCTGGCCGTCGATGCGCTGCCGGCGCGCGAGCAACAGATCAAAGCGCAGCAGAACCAGGTCGCGGCCGATCGCGCCTCCCTGGCCGAAGCCCAGTGGCGGCTCGAGCAAAAGGATATCGTCTCTCCGCGCCATGGTACGGTTTTCGACACGCTGTATCGCGAAGGTGAGTGGGTGGAGGCAGGCAATCCCGTTGTGCAGTTGCTGCCGCCCGAGAATATGGAAATCCGTTTCTTCGTGCCTGAGACAATCGTCGGCAAGCTCAAAGTGGGCGAAAGCGTGCAAGTGCAATGCGACGGCTGCTCAGCCGCGGTGCAGGCGGCGATCACTTTCATCTCACCGCAATGCGAATACACGCCGCCGGTGATCTACAGCAACGAGAACCGCGCGAAGTTGGTGTTCATGATTATTGCCAAGCCGCCCGAAGAGAAGGCGGCGCTGCTGCATCCAGGCCAGCCCGTGGAGATAACGCTGGAATGACGACGGCTGCCAACCCGGAATACGCCATCGACGTGCAGGGGCTGAACAAGCACTACGGCGACAAGCATGTTGTGCGCAATGTTTCGCTGCGCGTGCGCAAGGGCGAAATTTTCGGCTTTCTGGGACCGAACGGCAGCGGCAAAACCACCACCATCCGCATGGTGTGCGGACTGCTCAAGCCCGATTCCGGCAGCGGAACCTGCCTGGGCTACGACATTGCGCGCGACCGCGCCGAGATCAAGCGCAAGGTTGGGTACATGACGCAGAGATTCTCCTTCTGGGAAGACCTCTCGATTACGGAGAACATGGATTTCGTGGCGCGCATGTACGAGATACCTCAGCGCAAGGCAGCCGTGCACCACGCGCTCGAGACGCTTGGCTTGGCGGCGCGCGCTGATCAGCTTGCGGGCGCGCTTTCGGGCGGATGGAAACAGCGCATGGCGCTGGCGGCCTGCATGTTGCACGAACCCAATCTGCTTCTGCTCGATGAGCCAACAGCCGGCGTGGATGCGCGCGCTCGGCGCGACTTCTGGGACGAGTTGCAGAGTCTGGCGGCAAAGGGCATCTCGGTGCTGGTGAGCACGCACTATATGGATGAGGCCGTGCGCTGCCACAAGCTGGCGTATATCGCCTACGGCAATCTGCTGGCGCAGGGCTCAGCAGCTGAAGTGATTGCCAGCCAGCACCTGAGCACGTGGGCCATTCACGGTGATCACCTCTCCGCGTTGCAGGACGAGTTGCGGAAACGGCCCGGCGTCGAACAGACGGTGACGTTCGGCGACGTGCTGCACGTGAGCGGAAGCGATGCGCAACTGTTGCAGCGCACGGTGGAGAGTGCGGCCAGCGCGGGCGGGCGGCGCTCTGAACTCATCGATACGAACCTGGAGGATGTCTTCATTTATTTGATGGGCAAGACAAGCGACAACGACGGAGGAGCGGCATGAAGAGTTGGAGCGGCTTTTCGGTGGCGCGCTGGTGGAGCATGGTGCTCAAGGAGTTCACGCAGCTCAAGCGCGACCGGCTCACATTTGCCATGATCGTGGGCATACCGATCATGCAGACGGCGCTGTTCGGCTACGCCATCAACACCAATCCCAAGCATCTCGATACCGCCGTGATCAGCGCCGACGATACCGACATCACGCGCAGCTTCATTATGGCGCTCGAAAATTCTTCGTACTTCAATGTCGTGGCCACGCTGCCCAACGAGGCCGCGGGGCGCGAGGCGCTGGCGCGGGGGCAGGTGCTGTTTGTCATCAATATTCCCGCGGGATTCACGCATCAGCTTCTGCGCCACGAGCGGCCCTCGCTGCTGATCGAAGCCGACGCTACCGATCCCACGGCCACCGGCAACGCATTGGCCGCATTGACCGGAATCGCACAATCTGTGGTCGATAAAGAAATTACCGGACCCCTCGCCATGCTGCGTGGCAGCCCTCCGCCGTTCGATGTGACGATTCATCAGCTCTACAACCCCGACAACATTACGCAGTATTTCGTGGTGCCGGGGCTGACGGGCATGGTGCTGACGCTGACCATGGTTTTGATGACAGGCCTCGCCATCACGCGCGAGCGTGAGCGCGGCACCATGGAAAACCTGCTGGCCATGCCGGTGACGCCGCTGGAAGTGATGACCGGAAAACTGATTCCTTACATCGGCATCGGACTAATTCAGGCAAGCATCATTTTGCTGGCCGCGCGCTATGTGTTTCAGGTGCCGTTTTTCGGCAACATCGGCGCGGTTTATCTTTCGGCTTTGCTCTTCATCGCGGCGAATCTTGACCGTGGGCATCACGTTTTCGTCGCTGGCGCAGAACCAATTGCAGGCCGTGCAACTGGCTATCTTCTTCTTTCTTCCCAACATCATGCTCTCGGGCTTCATGTTTCCCTTCGAGGGCATGCCGAAGTGGGCGCAGGCGATTGGAAACCTGCTGCCGTTGACGTATTTCCTCCGGCTCATCCGGGGAATCCTTCTTAAGGGCAACGGCTGGGCCGATTCGTGGCCGAGCGTGTGGCCCATGATGGTCTTCATGGTGGTTCTGATGTTCATTGCGTCGGTCACCTATCGCAGGACGTTGGATTGAGAGGCAAGAACCATGCGTTTGCAGCAAGAACCGAATTGGAACCAACCGCGTCGGCAGGGGCTAAAGCCCCAAGTTCATTTTGGAGCGGTTTCGGCACGAGTAAACTCGTGCCCTGATACAAAGCTTCTCGCAGCGGCTGTGATCGCATCCCTCGCACTGTGTCTTGCTATCGGTTGCAACGTGGGCCCGAAGTATCAGCCGCCGACTGCGCCGTCGCTCACTGCTTACACGCCGCAGCCGCAACCGGCTGAGACTACGAGCAGTCCAGGGCCGGCGGGCATCGCGCAGCACTTTGGAGCCTCGACATCGATTCCCGCGCAATGGTGGACGCTGTTTCATTCGCCTGAGCTCAACAGCATGATGGAACAGGCGCTGGCCAATAGCCCGACTCTGGCGCAGTCCACGGCGCGTTTGAAAGAAGCGCAGGAGGAGTTGAACGCGCGCACCGGAGCGACGAAATACCCGACCG
Organism: uncultured Acidobacteriota bacterium; assembly: GCA_963713675.1. GTDB lineage: Bacteria > Acidobacteriota > Terriglobia > Terriglobales > Acidobacteriaceae > Telmatobacter. The sequence goes on along the minus strand of CAVQMV010000022.1, from coordinate 133,218 downwards.
TGACCGGCAATGCGTCCGTCGAGGAAGAGCAGCTGAATCTCTCCGCGTATGGCATTCCATTCCCCAATCCCTCTCCCTTCACGCTGCTCAACGGATCGGTTGCCGTCTCGTATGCGCTGGACATCTTTGGCGCCAACCGCCGCACGATTGAAGGACTCAAAGCCGAGCGGGATTACGAAAACTGGCAGCTTGAAGGGGCGCGCCTGATGCTGACGGGGAATGTGGTCTCCGCGGCCATCCGCCAGGCCGAGCTGCGCAGGCAGATCGAGATCTCAAATCGGTTGCTGGTGGTCGAGCAGCGCGAACTTGCGATCGCTGAAGCGCTGAATCGTGCCGGCGGCGCCTCCGATGAGGATGTGCAGAACCGGAAAGCTTCGGTGGCCCAGATGCAGGCCACGATTCCTCCGCTGGAGGCGCAGCTCGATGCCGTCAATCATCAGCTTGCCGTCCTGATGGGCAAGTCGCCGGCCGAAGCGCAGATTCCGGACCTCTCGCTCGATGCGCTGCACCTTCCTGAGGAGCTGCCTTTGAGCCTGCCCTCCGCGCTGGTGCGGCAGCGTCCCGATATTCGGGCCTCGGAGGCGCTGTTGCACCAGGCCAGCGCCAACGTGGGCGTCGCCACGGCCAATCTCTATCCGCAAATTGTGCTGTCGGGGAGCGGCGGCGGCATCGGCACCAGTTTCGTCACGGGCGGCGATGTGTGGAACGTTGCGTCGTCGCTCGCGCAGCCCATCTACAACGGAGGCGCGCTGCGTGCAGAGAAGCGTAAGGCCGAGGCAGCTTACCAGGAAGCGGGCAGCGTGTACCGGCAGACCGTGCTCGGGGCCTTCGGGCAAGTGGCCGACACGCTCACATCCATTGACCGCGACGCGCAGACCCTTACGGCGCGGAGCGAAGCAGCGGCCGCAGCGGATGCGAGTTATCAAATCGCTCAGGGGCGCTATCAGGCTGGAGGGATCAGCGAATGGTCTCTGCTGGAGGCGCAGCGCCAAAGCCTGCAGGCCGAGTTCGACCGTACGAGCGCCGCGGCGGCGCGCTATGCCGACTCGGCAACGCTCTTTGAGGCGCTCGGTGGAGGGTGGTGGAATACCATACCGGCTGCGACGACTGGTCCAAAGACGCAGGCCAGCGCACGATAGAGCAATTTGGCGGCTAAAGGTACTTCCTCTCCCACCCTAAACGCAAAACGCGCGTTTAGGATGGGGCAACCGGCAACCGCCCTATCCCCCACCCCGGTATCCCCCCTCCCGGATTTTTCACGCAAACTGCGCAAACGCGGCTGGTTGCGCCGCGGCATCGCAATAATGCCCCTCGATTCAGCCGGTTCGGGGCAAAATTGTCATGGCAAAAGGGTTGCGGCGCGCCCCGCGCCCCTTCGCGTATTTCTTGTCCCAAAATGCGAACGCGGCGGGGATTAGAGCAATTCCGCAAGTGTTGTAGCCGCCGCGCTTGAGCCTGATTGAAGACTTATGGAAACAGTATGCGCCGGGAGGGGGAAATTATCTGCAAAACGGCGAGGGGAAATTTTGAAGGTGGTGGATTGAGCTGGGCGTGGGATGGGGGTTTTCCGGGGCTGATGCCGGGAAATGTGGGTAACTTCCGGTTTGTCGGTGATTCAGGCGTTACACCCATTTCGACTCTTGAAGGGGAAGTGATTGTGATTGAATTGAGGAGTTCGAGGCGCTTATGTCGCTCGCATTCCGCTTAGCCAGACCGCTACTCATCGCTTGTTTCAGCCTCTCCATGCCGCTGTCTGCGGCGCAATCCCCTCGCAGTCCGCAGAAGCCACCTTGCGTGGTCGAGGATATCGACACACCTACGATGCCAGCCTGTGTAATTCAAGCTCACAATGACGCCCTCTACATCCCCAAGAAATACTGGATGCACCCGTCCTTCAACCGCTATGGGCTCTCCGGCTTTTGGATTCAATCCTTTGGTCGCGTCTACATCAACCGCTCTGGGCGAATTGTGATACGTGACGTCGCCCTTATGGATAACGGCCTTGACGACTTCCACCACGGGCTAGTGCGCATCAATCGCGACCAAATGTGGGGTTACGCTGATCCCTCAGGTCGGATCGTTGTGCCGCTCAAATATTCCTGCGCCCTCAATTACAAAGACAAATATCAGGATATTGGGCCGTTGGTCTGCGTAGGCTGTCGAATGGAGCAGCAGGGCGACTACCAAGCCTGTGTCGATGGCATGTGGTTTCATGTTGACAGCGACGGGAACCTGGCGTCATCTCCCCGTCCCCTATCCGCAAAACCTGGAACACCCTAATATCGGCTCATCTTGACGGCAACACATCACCGAGGTTAGGGGTTCTGCCCGAATTGTCGCCAACCCTTCCGTAACTCGAAAATGCTCCAAAATCCGGGTTGTTTCCGTATTGCTTGTGATACTCCCACAACAGCAAATCAAGTCACAAAATCTGCGCTCGCGGGGGTTCAATCGGTAAGCTCCGCCTCGTTGACCACGAACTCTGATTTTTCGTCGGTCAACTCGAAGTGATAGGCTCCGATGTTGATGCGTGCAAGGTTTCCGCCCGGGCCCGTCATTCGCTCAAGCACGCGGCATTCTATAAACCCGGGATGTGGGTAGTCAGAATCGGACCAGATGTCTGCACTTGTGAACAAAGGAATCTTGTCGATGATCGAATGAACTTCTCCCTGAGCATCGCGAAACTGCGACTCGACAATTCCCGGCTGAGGCTCCACATCTACGAAGCGCACAATCTGAACGCGTAAGTTAGGCATGCTCAAATCATAGTGCTTTCGGGATTCCGAGCGCGTTGTCGCCAACTCTTCCCTCTGCCGTCTGTCCGCCTCCGTTGCCTTCTGAAGCCCCTGTCTCGGGTGGACGCCAGAAATCTCTTTTCAGGTTCAATCGCGCTAGGAGATCTGGTGTTTGATTGGGTTCATAGGCGTTGATTTCCTATCTACGAGTGTTTGGCGCAGCATTTCCACGCATTCAGAATCTCCAGAATCAGCCATGCATTTTAAGCAATCGCCGCCGCAATCAAGAGTCTCAGGCTTAGACGGGACATTGAGTGTCTGACCGCAGATTCTGCATCTTGAGATCGTCGAAAACAACTGCAGAAGATTCGTGATGGTGAGCAGTTCTTTTACCCGAGGCGTAAGATTCTTCAGCTCCAGTACGCAATGTCCTCGGTTCATCGCCGAGACTTTGAGGCCCACAATCGCTCCCAGGCCGGAGCTGTCGAGATACTCGAGATCCGCGAAATCGAGTACGATGCGACTCCCGCGCACGATCAGCGGTTGGACAACCTCGCGGATCTCAGTTGTGCTTTTGCCGATCAGCCTGCCGCGGCACTTGACGACCGTGAGTTGAAAGGCATTCTCATCCCTGGTTTCTTCGATCTCGTAATGGAAGCGAGCGCCCGATGCAGTAGACATATACTCCTCACAGTTGAATACCGGCCAATTCTAATTTTCCAGTGATCGAAGAACCAAGCTTAATTTCCGGTCACTTAGATGTCTTTGCCGTCGATCCTAATTCTTAGTGTGTCGGGGATTGCTCAGGTGTCACAAATCTTGGTCGAATTGTCGCCTAACCGGAAGTAACGCTAATTTGGGTTCAGTCCTCTGAGGTCGGCTTGTGGCGATCTTCGCGCGTGTGAAGGGCGCCGGGGAAGAGCGATTCATGCGCGACTGCGGCGCGTGCTTGATTTTTGGAATAACAGGCGGGACGGATTGTGGTGGTGACGAGATACGTCCGAATTTCTTGCGGTGCGAGTTGCACATCGGAAGCATGAACGAAATGCCCGTGGCTGAAGCCACTTCTGTTGCTGGCCTTTATTCAGGGGCCTGAAGGCCCCTGCTCCCTCCGCCGCGGGTACGAGTGTGAGTGTGAGGGTGTGAGTGTGCGGGTCGGGTGACCGATGCTCCCTCCGACGCGACCCTTGATGGTGCTCTGGTCAAGCAGCGACGTGCGGGCCGGGAGGCCCGCACTACAGCCGGTCTGGAGACCGGCGCTACAAAAATGTCCGTCTTCGCTTTTTGTTCTCCTAACACAGGTCGGACGGCCTGTCCAGAGGGGGAATCCAAGCAGTAAACCCCATATCTTGTGGTGTCAAAAAATTTTTCGCCTATTAGTCGGCTTTCCGAAGCTAAAGCCCGGTTTTCGACAGTTTCCACTGTTTTTTCTCTTCCCAATGGATGAGAAGCGGGGTACTATCGTCAGGAGTTGGAAATTTTTGGTATTAATTGGCACCGTTTGGAGCTATTCAAGTGAACTTTCTAATCGGAGCCAAGCAACGGGATTTCCAAAGTATCTGCATTTCCACAAAAAGTGTACTCCCTTTGGGGTCCGCGGATGGGATTCAGGGAGCAAAAGCGGCTGAGGAATCAGCCTGGCTAACCCGAATGGGCCAAGGAGCGGTGTGAGTTGGGACCGCAGGATTCCAAAGGGGCGGCAGTGAGGCAAGTAGATGTTCAGGGGCAACCATCCAGCGAAGATCGAGGAGAGCGGGCGGCTTAAGGTCCCGGTCCCTTTCAAGCAGTTGCTGGACGCCGCGAACATTACCGACCTCTACGTGACGACCGCGGACGGGGAGCGCGCACAGATTTGGCCGCTCGACGAGTGGAAGAAGAATGAGTTGCGACTGAAGAAACACAGTGTCGGGAACAAGGCAGTGAAGAATTACCTGGATATGACGGGTTATCACGGCCAGGAAGTGAAGATGGACGCCCAGGGACGGTTTGTGCTGGGGCAGATTCTGCGGAGCAGGACGAAGCTGGAAGGCGAACTGGCGGTGATGGGCAGGATCACGCATCTCGAGGTGGTGAACAAGGCGCTTTTCGAGAAGGATATGCCGGCCAGGATTCCGACAGAAAACGATCTCGAGGCGGTGGATGCAATTCTCTCCGCGGAGAACGAAGTTTAAGCCCCTCAGGGGGGCCGCATGACGCAGCAGAAAGCACGCCATGTGCCGGTTCTTTGGAACGAAGCATTGGATTTCCTCCGCGTGAGGCCCGCAGGGACCTACGTGGACTGCACGCTGGGCCTGGCGGGACATGCCGAAGGAATTTTGAGGCAGCTGGGACCTGAAGGACGGCTGATCGGATTCGATCGCGATCCCGAGATGCTGGAACTGGCAATGGCCCGCCTGGTGAAGGCTGTGGGAGAGATGGGCAGCCAGGCGCCGCAGTTAGTTCTGATCGGCGAGGCTTTCAGCCAGATCGAGGAGCACGTGGAGCCGGCATCGGTTGATGGTTTGCTGGCCGACTTCGGCGTAAGCAGTTTGCACTTCGACGAAGCGCGCAGAGGATTTAGTTTTCAGGCGGACGGGCCGTTGGATATGCGTATGGATACGCGCACCGGGCCTACCGCCGAACAAGTGGTGAATGAGATGGAAGAGCGCGAGCTCGCAAATCTCATTTACGAATACGGTGAGGAAAGGAGGTCGCGGACAGTCGCCAGAGCCATTGTGCGGGGGCGGCCAGTTACAACTACGGGGCAGTTGGCCCGGATCGTAGCTTCAGCCGTCCCGCCAATGAAACACATCCACCCGGCAACGCGAACTTTTCAGGCGCTGCGTATCTTCGTTAATCAGGAATTGGACGAAATCCGGGCTTTGTTCGAGGCCGCACCGAAATTGCTTAAGCCCTCCGGACGGCTCGTTGTTATCAGCTTTCATTCTCTTGAAGATCGCATTGCAAAAGACAGCATCCGGGAAGGCGGGCACAAGGGAATCTGGGAGATTTTGACCAGAAAGCCCGTAACCGCCGGCGAAGAAGAAATGGATCGCAACCCGCGTTCGCGCAGCGCAAAAATGCGAGCGGCGGAACGGCAGTAAAAAGATTGGCAAGGAGAGGAACTCAAATGGCGGCAATTGCAACAACCTATTTCGAGTCGGGCCGCAGTTGGGGAACGCGGATTGCCGAGCGCAACGCCGAATTGATGGCGCAGCAGGCGCAGCGCCGCCGCCGCGTGCGCACGCCGGAGTTTCACTTCGCCATGCACTTTGACAACACGCGCCTGGTGAAGGCCAGCGACCCGGTGCGGGTGCGCGAGATGCGCGTGTTTTCCGCCGCCGTCGCCGTGTTGTTCTCGCTGATCATGATTTACGGCTTGCAGCACTTCTACGCCATCGAGAGCAGCTATCGCGTAGAGAGCGAAAAGCAGACCCTGGAGCAGTTGCGCGAGGATAATCGCCAGCTTCACCTGAGCGAAGCCGAGCTCACGCAGCCGGGCCGCATCGACGAGAAGGCGCGCCAGCTAGGTCTTGACGAGCCGCAGCCGGGCCAGGTGGTGTATCCCATCGCTCGTCCCGATTCCGGCGCTCCTGCGTTGGCGCAAAACACTTCTCCAGCGCCGAAGACGGCTTCCAGCTTCTAGCTCCCAGCTTTGTCGTGTATAGCGGAGTTTTGCGGGGCGCAACGAACGCTCTTCGTGGTAACGGAGGCGCCAAATGATCGGAACAACAGGCGCTACTATCGTGATCGTATTCTACGTACTCGTCACTTGTGTGCTGGGGATAGGCGCAGGGGGTCTTACGTGCTTGGTGCTGAGGCAATCTTGGAACGTCAGACAGGCACTCATAGACGCGGTGCTCGTGGTGGGCGTCACCGTTGTCACGGCCTACGTGGTTGATGCAATAGACATCCCCCGTGGCGTCTGGGAATCCCGCAATGGACTGATCTTAGCTGTCGCCGTTGGCAGCGTTGTGGCGAGACATCTCATCCGCTTCGTATTTCGCTCTACGCACTAGGATCGCTTACAGAGAGTTTCATCCTAGTACGTGAATCTCTAACGAATCGGTGAACAAGGAAGATGGCGGACGCGGGCGGGATGAAGCTAGGAGCTAGAGGCTAGGAGCTAGAAGCTGAAATGTCCGCAACCGTTCAATCCATCCGCGGCCGCGCTCCAACCACAAGAGCTTTGCCTCTCATGCGGTCGCGCTTCTGGATCGTCTGCCTGTTCTTTTTACTATGGGCCGGCGCCATTGCGGGCCGCTTGTTCTGGCTGCAGATCGTGCGCCATCAAGAGTTCGTAGAGCGCGCGGCCAAACAGCAGCAGCGCACCTTTGAAGTGGCCCCGCGCCGCGGCATTCTCTACGACCGCAACCTGCGCGAGTTGGCGATGACGGTTCTGGCCGACTCCATTTACGCCGATCCTTCTGAAATTGCTGACAAGCCGGGCGCCGCGCGCACGCTGGCCGCGCTGGTGCATACCGATTCAGAAGATGGGTTAACCACGGACGACCAGATTGCCGCGCGCCTGAACGCAGGGCACAACTTTGCCTGGATCGCACGCCGTGTGACGCCGCAGGTCGCTGCCGCCGTCAAGGCCCTCAATATGAAGGGCATTTATTTCCAGAAGGAGTTTCAGCGCTTTTATCCCGACAGCCAGATCGCCGCGCAGGTGCTGGGCTATGTGGGTGTCGACGACAACGGGCTGGGCGGTCTTGAAGAAAAATTCAACGGCGACCTGCACGGGCAACCGGGGCTGATGTACACGGCCATGGATGCGCGGCGCAAGGTGCTTGGTTCCACCGAACGTGAGCCGGAACCCGGCCGCAACCTCGAGCTCACCATCGACGAAAACATTCAGTTCATGGCCGAGCGCGCCCTCGACCACGCGATGGAGAAGACGCAGGCGATCAGCGGCACGGTGGTGGTGCAGGATGTGCATACGGGCCAAATTCTTGCGCTTGCGATCCGTCCCACTTTTAATCCCAACGAGTTCCGCCACACCACGCCGAACCTGCTCCGTGACCATGCGGTGAGCGACGTCTACGAGCCCGGCTCCGTCTTCAAGCTGGTCACTTACTCCGCGGCCCTGGACCAGAAGGTGACTACGCCCGACGACACGATCGATTGCCAGGGCGGCAAGATCACGATCTTTGGCCGCACCATTCACGACAATCAAGGCGAACACTACGGAGTGATTCCGGTTCACCAGGCTCTCGAGGTTTCCAGCGACGTGGCCGCCATTAAGCTCGCGATGAAGATCGGCCCTGACAAGTTCTACGAATATATTCACGGCTTTGGCTTCGGACTGCGTTCCAACGTCGAGCTGCCCGGCGAAACGCGCGGGCTCCTGCGCCCTGTCAGCCGTTGGCAGCCATCTTCTATTGGTTCCGTCGCCATCGGCCAGGAAGTCGCCGTCACGCCGTTGCAATTGGTCAGCATGGTTTCCACCATCGCCAACGGCGGGGTGTATCTGCCTCCGCATGTGCTCATGACGGATGAGACTGTCCCAGCCGCGAACTCCGCCCAAAAGTCGGCCGCACCGCAGGTGGCGCAGGTTGCGGTGCCCGTAAAGCCCGGCGAAGATCTTCCCGACCCGCTCCCAACCGGGGCGCATCGCGTGATCTCCACGATGGCCGCGGCCCAGATGCGCAAGATGATGGAAGGCGTGGTGCTGTTCGGCACCGGCAAGAAAGCGCAGCTCGACGGTTACTCCTCCGGCGGCAAAACCGGCACCGCACAAAAGATCGATCCCGCCACACACACCTATTCGAAGACCATGCACATCGCCTCTTTCGCGGGCTTTGCGCCGGTCAACAATCCTGTCATCTCCGTATCCGTGGTTCTCGACTCTCCGAGGGGCGCGTACTACGGCGCCGACGTCTCCGCCCCGATCTTTGCTGAAGTGGCGCAGCAGGTTCTCGAATACCTCGGCGTTCCACACGACATCGATCTGCGGCCCGTGACCACTGCTTCCAAGAAAGAACCACCTGTTAAGGAAGACGATGCGGCACAGGGCGAGAATATTCAAGCACTATATGACGCCGCGAATGACCTGCCCAGCGACGATCCGTTAAAGTCTGCGCCCGCTGCCGCTAACGCACAACCGCCGGCGCCTGCCGTGACTGCGAGTTCCAATGCGCGCCCTCAATCTGGCGCGCAGACCAGCAACTCCCCTTCCCTGCCCACGCAAGCCGTCGCGCAGCCAACGCAATCCGCTTCGCCGCCCGCGAGTACAGTGGTCGTCGCCGATGCCGGGCAACTGCGTGTGCCATCGCTTCTGGGCCTTTCGGTGCGCCAGGTGATTGAGGAGGCCGGCAGCGCCGGTCTTGAGGTGGAGATCTCCGGCAGCGGAACTGCGCGCGAACAAGCGCCCGCCCCCGGGGCCATGGTCACGCCTGGCACCAAAATCGTCGTCCGCTGCGCGCGGTAGATACGTTAAGCTCACAGCGTGGCGAATTTTTCCTGGCATCGATTCGAAAACGGCAGCACGCTGGACAAAGCGGGCTCGGAAGGCGGCATGATCGTACGCGACGAGGAGTATTCCCTCGGCGCGCGCATTACACTGGAGCGCGACTGCCGCTATCCACCCTTCGCCATCACCTGTGGCATCTATGGCTGGATGCTGCACACGCGCTATTTCAGCTCGCAGTACGAAGCCGAGGGGCAGTACGAAGCCATGAAGAGCGCTCTTGCCATGCTGCTTGAAGTGGCTGGGAAAACTGCGGAGATCGACGGCGGACGGCAGGTTCTGATGGCAGGCGTGAGCAAGTTTGTCGAGATGTTTCCCTGATTCTATGCCTGCGACCCATCTCTTCCAGTCGCCGTGGCGATCGAAATTGGCGTGACACGGGTTGCTGTGAACAGCGAACCGCGAACTAGCCGCACTACAATCAAACCCAAGATGATTTGGAACGAACTCATCACAGAAATCACTTCCGCTGGCTTCGCGGGCAGCTCCACTGCTGCCATTACAGGCATTGAGTATGACTCGCGCCGCGTGCGTCCCGGCGCGGTGTTTGTCGCGATGAAGGGTGGCTCGACCGACGGCAATCGTTACGTCGAGAAGGCGCTCGCCGCGGGTGCGCTCGGCATCATCACCGACTCCGCACAGACCTTCGACCATCTCACGGTGTATCAGCCCGGCCTGCCCATCCTTCACGTCGAGCACGGGCGCCGCGCCCTCGCCGAGGCTTCGGCTGCATTCTTTGGTCATCCCGAGCGCGCACTTGCCGCCACGGGCATCACCGGAACCAACGGCAAAACCACCACCGCATTTCTGACCGAGGCGCTCCTCAATGCCGCAGGCCGCACTACCGTCCTCATCGGGACGATCGAGTACCATGTGGCCGGCGAAGTGCGGCCCTCCATCCACACCACGCCCGAGTCGCGTGACGTTTTCGAACTCATGGCCGAGGGCGTGTCGCGCGGCGCTACCGAGCTCGTCACCGAAGTCTCGAGCCACGCGCTCGATCAGGGCCGCATGATCGGCATCCCTTTTGACGTGGCCGTTTTCACCAATCTGATGCGCGACCACCTCGACTACCACCACACGATGAAAAAGTATTTTGCCGCGAAGCGTCTTCTCTTTGACGGCACAGTGTACCCGTCGCCGCGTGTGGCTATTTTGAATGCGCACGACCCCTACGCTGAAGAGCTTGCCCAGGCGGCTCGCAAAGCCGGCGCCGAAATTCGCACCTACGGAATTGGCAAGGGCGACTGGCGCGCCGCGAGCTACCGGCTCACACCTTCGGGCGCCACCTTCGAGCTCGAGACTCCGGACGGATCTGCTTGCCTCACCTCGCGTCTCGCCGGCGAAGTGAACATCCTCAATTTGCTTGCGGCCTTCACCGCGGCAGCCGCACGCGGCGTTGCGTTTTCGCATCTTGCCGCCGCAGTTCCCGCGCTGCGGCCCGTTCCCGGCCGCTTCCAACCTGTCGATGCCGGCCAACCCTTTACCGTCATCGTGGACTATGCGCACACGGACGATGCCTTGCGCAACCTGACGGCACTGGCGCGGCAGATGACCGCTGCCGCGGGCGCGCGGGTGATCACGCTCTTTGGCTGCGGCGGCGACCGCGACCGGACGAAGCGGCCAAAGATGGGCCAGGCCGCCGGCGAAGGCAGTGATTTCGTCGTCGCCACCAGCGACAACCCGCGCTCGGAGGATCCGGCGGCCATCCTGGCCGAGGTAGAGCCCGGATTGCAGTCCACCGGCATCCAATACACCGTGGAAGTGGATCGCGCGGCCGCCATTCGCCTCGCGCTCCAGGCTGCGCATCCCGGCGATGTGGTGCTACTGGCAGGCAAGGGTCACGAGAAGGAACAGATCCTCGCCGACCGCACCGTGCCTTTCGACGACGCCGAGGTTGCGCTTTCCATTCTGCGCGATTTGGGCTATGGTGAAGGGCAATGAATCTGACATTGGCAGAAGCGGCGATGGGCGCCGGCGCGGTGCTCGAGGCGCCGACGAGCGTGCCGAATGCGGGCGCGCTGGTCGCGAAGGGCTATTCCATCGACTCGCGCACCGTTGCGACAGGCGAACTCTTCTTTGCGGTTCGCGGCGAGCGGCTCGACGGCCATGATTTTGTGACCGCTGCGTTCGAGCGCGGCGCCGTGGCCGCGGTGGTGTCGCGCGCACGCGTCGCTTCCCTGCCCGATGCCGCGCTTGCCCACCCGCTATTAATCGCCGAAGATCCGCTCCTCGCCCTGCAATCGCTGGCTGCACATGTTCGCCGCGAGTGGGGCCGTCTCGTTGTCGCCATCACTGGATCAGCTGGAAAAACCACCACCAAGGAAGCCGTAGCTGCCGCGCTGGGAGCAAAGTTCAACGTACTCAAGTCTCAGGGCAACCTGAATAACGGTTTCGGCATGCCCTTGCAACTTCTGCGCCTCGCGCCGGAGCACGAAGTCGCGGTTGTCGAGATGGGCATGAACCACTCGGGCGAGATCGCCGCCCTGGCGCGCATCGCCACGCCGGACTGGGGCGTGATCACCAACGTCGGCACGGCGCACATTGAGAACTTCAAAGAGGGCCAGGCCGGCATTGCCCGCGCCAAATTCGAACTGATTGAAGCCCTGCCCGCTAACGGCGTAGCCTTTTTGAATTGCGACGATGCCTATGCCGCGCAATTTGGCCGCGATTTTCACGGGCGCGTGGTGTATTTTGGCAGCGGCCCATGCGCGGACCCGCAGATTCTTTCGGTCGCCGAGGATCTCGAGGGCCTGCACATTCGCTATCGCGCGCGCGAGCATGAGGGCGACTTCACACTGCACATGCTGGGCGCGCACAACGCATCGAATGCCCTGGCGGGTCTGGCAGTTGCGCTCGAAGCGGGCGTTGATCTCGACGCCGCGGTGAAGGCGATCGCGGCCGTTACGGCCGGCGACAAGCGCGGCCAGGTGATTGAGATTGGCGGCGCGACGATTCTTAACGACAGCTACAACTCGAATCCGGAGGCGTTGCGCTCCATGCTCCACACCCTGGCGGCGCGGCCTGCGGCGGGCCGTCGCATTTTGGTTGCCGGGGAAATGCTGGAGATGGGCGAGCACGGCCCCGCGCTGCACATCGCATGTGGGCGCGCTGCCGCCGAGGCCGGTCTCGATCTGGTCGTTGCCGTGCAGGGCAATGCGGAACATCTGGCAACAGCCGCCTGCGCCGGCGGCGTGCCTGCGGTGTTTCTCCGCGATGCCAAAACCGCGGGCCAGTGGCTGGCGCAAAATCTGCGCGCAGGCGATGTAGTGCTGGTGAAAGGCTCGCGCGGCGTTCATCTGGAGCGTGCCATTGAGATGGTGAAAGAACAACTGGCCGCAACCGGAGCTTCATGAAACCAGACAAACTGATTTGTGCGCTGGTGCTGTTCACATTTCTTCTTTGGACGCCGCAGATTTCGGCGACTGATGATCCCACTTGGACGCAGCCCTTTCCGCCTTTCCGCATCGCCGGCAATCTTTATTACGTTGGCAGCGCCGATCTTGCCTCCTACCTTATTGCTACGCCCAAAGGCCTCATCCTTATCAACAGCAATCTCACATCGTCTCCGACGCTCATCCGCAAGAGCGTTGAGGCGCTTGGCTTCCACTTCAACGACGTCAAAATCCTGCTCATCAGCCACGCGCACAGCGATCACTGCGCGGGCAGCGCGGAGATTATCAAGCTGACCGGCGCGAAGTATGAGGTGATGGACGGCGATGTGCCAGTGGTAGAGTCGGGCGGCAAGAGAGACTTTGCGTATGGCGCGAGGAAAGAGATGCACTACCCGGCCGCGCACGTGGATCGCGTGCTGCACGATGGCGACACCGTCGAGTTGGGTGGAACCGTGCTCACTGCACACCTGACGGCGGGACACACGCGCGGCACTACCACCTGGACGATGGAGGAGAGCGAAGGCGGCCGTTTGCTGCACGTGGTGATTGTGGGCAGCCCCAATGTGAATCCGGGATACAAGCTGGTTAGGAACACCGTCTATCCGCGGATCGCCGCAGACTACGCGCATGAATTTATCGTGCTCATGGCTTTGCCCTGCGACATCTTTCTCGGCGCACACGGCGGCTATTTTGACCTGACGGAAAAATATCCGCACTGGAAAGCCGGCGACAAAAGTGCCTTCATCGATCCCGCCGGATACAAAGCGTACATTGCTGATCGCGAGCAGGCCTTCGAGACGGAGTTGCGACGGCAGCAGGCGGCAAAACACTAATTCAAAATTCAACCCACTTGGCCAGAACGGCCACCACGCGGGCGAAACTCACTCCCCGCAGCAGAAATACCTTGCTACGCGACAACTCGCCGGAAACAAGTTCGACTGCGTTTTTCGGCAGGTCGAAGGTCCGGGCAAGAAACGCGATCAGCGCTTCATTCGCACGGCCTTCGAGCGGCGGGGCTTGCACGGCAATTTTGAGCTGCGCGGTTGCGCCCTCGCCGTAGATGCCAACGATGGCGGTCTTCTTTGCGCCGGGCTGCGCGCGCACGGCAAGCGTGACTCCGGCTGCGGAGGCACGCAGCATCACTCCAACTCCGGGGAAGGCGGCGTGCGCTTGCCGAATAGCGCGGTACCGATGCGGATGCGCGTCGAGCCCTCGGCAATGGCCAACGCATAATCGCCACTCATGCCCATGGACAAAACATCGAGATGCAGATTTGGGTGCGCCGAGGCCCAGCGGTCGCGCCAGGTGCGCAAACTGCGGAAGCAGGAACGCGTCATGTCCTCGGGCGCGCCCCACGGCGCAATGGTCATCAGGCCGCGCGCATCCAGGTTCAAAAAATCAGGCAATCGTTCGAGGAGCTGCGCGGCCTCAACCGACTCCGGCTCCAGGCCTGTCTTCGCTGCCTCGGGGCTGAGTTTGACTTCGATCAACACCGGCAGCCGTTTGCCACGCCGGCCCGCAGCTTCGTCCAATCGCTCGGCCAAGCGCACTGAGTCGAGAGAATCGATACCGTCGAAAAGCTCCGCCGCCCGGGCTGCCTTGTTGGATTGCAAATGGCCAATCAAATGGAAGCGCGACGGACCTGCCGGCGATCCCTTCCAAAGGTCTGCCGCATGCAATGCTTTGTTGGCAAATTCCTGCACGCGGTTCTCGCCAAACAGCGTGAGCCCCAACGTTGCGGCTTCGGCAACCGCCTCGGCAGGGAAGGTCTTCGAGACAGCCATCATCTCGACCTCGCCGCGCGCACGCCCGGCCGCTCGGCAGGCCGCCGAGATTGCCTCTTCCAACCTTTCGAGATTTTCTCTAAGCGCCGTCACTTACTCCTCAAACTTTCGAAGCCTGCAAGTTCAAAACGAATTCACAACTTCGTCCGAATCTTCCGCATCGAAAGCGGAATGTGGACCATTGTTCTTCTCACCATTTCCAACATCTTCATGACGATTGCCTGGTATGGACACCTCAAGTTCCGCCAGAACGCGCTCTGGAAGGTGGTTCTCATCAGCTGGGGGATCGCCTTCTTCGAATACTGCTTCCAGGTTCCGGCCAACCGCATTGGCTATGAGCGCTTCAGCCCCGTGCAGCTCAAAGTGATCCAGGAAGTGATCACGCTGGTTGTCTTCGGCGTCTTCGTCACATACTACTTCGGCGAACATCTGCGCTGGAACCACGGAGTCGCTGCGCTCTTCCTGGTGGGCGCAGTCTTCTTTGCATTTCACACCTGGTGAGTTGGTTCCAGCAGCAGGGTCAGCGCCCGCGCTCTTCGAGATACTTCTCCACTTCGAGCGCGGCCATGCAACCGGAGCCGGCCGCGGTGATGGCCTGGCGGTAGCGGCGATCCTGCACGTCGCCGCAGGCGAATACACCGGGGACGACGGCGCCATTGCGCGTGGTGAAGACATTGTTCATGGTCTTGATGTAGCCCTCGTCATCAAGATCGATCTGTCCGGCAAGCATGCCAGTGTTGGGCACATGGCCAATGCCCAGAAAGAGACCGCTGACCGGCAACACACTACGCTCGCCGGTGCGCACGTCGCGCAGGACCAGGCCGTTCACTTCCTTTTCATCTACACCGAGCACTTCTTCAACCACCGTGTTGCTGCGGAATTCGATCTTGGGATGCGCCATGGCGCGTTCCAGCATGATTTTGGAGGCGCGGAAGGACTCGCGGCGATGCAGCAGCGTGACTTTCGAGGCGAACCGGCTGAGGAAAATTGCTTCCTCCATCGCCGAATCTCCGCCGCCCACTACGGCGATTTCCTTGTCGCGGAAAAAGAAACCGTCGCAGGTGGCGCAGCTGGACACGCCGTGGCCGATGAGTGCCTGCTCGCTGGGCAGGCCCAGCCAGCGCGCGCTCGCACCCGAGGCGACGATCAGCGTGCGCGTATGAATTTCGCCCGTCGAGGTATGCAGACGGATGGGGTGCGCGTCCACTTCGACGCGAGACACCAGGGCGTGCTCATAGGTTGCGCCGAAGCGAGCCGCCTGCTTCTTCATGTTCTCGATCAACTCCGGCCCCTGAATGCCGTCGGGCCAGCCGGGAAAGTTCTCGACCATCGTGGTAATCGAGAGTTGGCCGCCGGGCTCGTGACCCTCCAGAACCAGCGGTTTCATCCCGGCGCGCGCGGTGTAAAGCGCGGCCGTCAATCCGGCGCAGCCGGAGCCTAAGATCACGGTATCGCGAATGTCTGCCATGAGTTATCCCGTGTTGATTGTAGCTGGAAGGACCCTGAGCAGGCAGCACGTTGCCGCGCTGCCCGCAGCGAACCTTCGTTTGCTTTTATGAGATGACGCAGAGGGCAGATTGGACTCCGGTGCTGGTGGACGGGGCCGAGCGGCAGCCAAAATGAGTCTTTTCTCACAATTCGTATGTTCCATGAGAGATTTCTCATCTGTCGCGCCACTTCAAACCGATGAACCCGCGCTGATCAGCCTCTAAGAGAAATCACGTTCGCCGCAACGCCGCACCGCCCGGTTCTTGAAGGACACGACGGTCTTAGAAAGCTCTAAGAAACGCTCAGAATCTTTGGACCTTCCAATGCCCCCTGGTGTTCCGTCCGAGGGATTCCGTGCCCATTGCTGCTCTTGTGCTCGCGCGCATCGCTTCGGCCGATCGCCGCGTGGTCTGCCGCTTACCGCTTTGTCTTCTGTGCTTCTTCCTTTTTTTCGTGCCGTCCACGCTGCTGGCCGGCGGCCCCAAATACATTGCCGGAACCACGTACTTCAACGCCGCGGTTCTCGGGGTACCGCTGCACTGGGCCGGTGGCCGAGTGAACTATTACGTGGACCAGGGCCCGCTCTCCAGCACGGTCTCGAACGCACAGGCCACGGCGATGGTGGACGCCGCCGCCGCATTGTGGAGCGCGGTGCCTACGGCCGGCGTCACGCTCACCGATATGGGCCCGTTGAACGAGGACGTGAACGGGGCCGATATTCAAGTGAACTCGTCGGGGCTCGCTAACCCGCAGGGCCAGATCATTGCGCCCGCCGACATTACGCCCGCGGCCACCAACTATCCCATCGCCGTCATCTACGACGCCGACGGCTCGGTGATCAACGCCATTTTCGGCGCCGCCACCAGCCAGCCCGACGCCTGCCAGAACAACGGTGTCTATGTGTGGCTCGACAACTTCAACACCGATGCGACCTTTGCCCACGGCGTCATCATTCTGAACGGCCTCTGCGCCACCAATGCCAACATGATCGAGATGATGAGTTGGGAGTTGGAGCGCGCCTTTGGCCGCGTTCTCGGGCTCGACGATTCGCAGGTGAATCCCCACGCGCTCACGGGCGACGAAACCGGGGGCACGCTGGGCTGGCCGGTGATGGAACCCATGAGCGGCGCTTGTGGCGCGAGCGGCGGCGCCTGCATTCCCAATCCTACGGTGCTGCGTTTTGACGACATCGCCGCGGTCAATAGAATTTATCCCATTACGGCTGCCAACGTCGCAAATTTCCCTGGCAAGCAGCTTACAGCGGCAAACACCATCTCAATCCAGGGCACGGTCAGCTTCCGCACTGGCTACGGGATGCAGGGTGTGAACGTCGTGGCGCGCCCGCTCGATGCTAACGGCAATCCGCTTTACCAGTACACAGTCACCGCCGTGACGGGCTCGCTCTTCAACGGCAATCACGGCAATCCCGTCACAGGATGGAACGACGCGAACGGCAACCCGCTGGCCAACTGGGGATCGAATGATCCCTCTTTGCAGGGATTCTTCGATCTCACCGGAATCCCCTTGCCGCCCGGCATGACCACGGCTAACTACCAGGTCAGCTTTGAGGCCATCAACCCGCTTTACATTTTGGAAAACTCAGTCGGCCCTTACAACCAGGGGCAAGTCGCGCCCTCGGGCACGCTTAACGCAATCTCGCTTGCCAATCTCGCTGTGGGCAGTACGCAAACTCTGAACGTCACCTCGGCCAACTCCGCTGTGGGGGCATATTCCGACGCCATTGGAACGCAAGCCCAGCCGCGCGCGATGCCCGAGGGGGGCTTCTGGTGCGGGCGGCTCAGCCAGGTAGGCCAGAGCGACTGGTTCACATTTCCGGTGCGCGGCAATCGCATTTTTACCGTCGTGACACAGGCGCTGGATGAAAGCGGCGCGCCAACAGAATCCAAGGCCCTGCCCTCTATCGGCGTGTGGGACGCGTTCGATCCTGTAGGCGCGACGGAAGTGGGCGCTGCGCCCGGCCTGAATGGCGACGCCGCGGGCGAGACCTGGCTGCGCGTGGCAACCAACGGCGACGACATTGTGCGCATCGGAATCGCCGACCTGCGCGGCGATGGCCGACCTGACTACGCGTATAACGGCTGGGTGCTCTACGCCGACTCGGTTTCTCCTACGCGTCTGCCGGCATCGGGCGGGCCGATCACGATTCAGGGCATGGGCTTTCGCCTGGCCGACACCGTAATGGTGGGCGGGCAAGCGGCAATTGTGACCAGCATCTCGCCCAATCAAATTACGGCTGTGGTGCCGCCGGCGCCGGCGGGCGTCACCGGATCGCTCGACGTCGAGGTCAACGATCAACCCACCTTGTACGCAGCAGCCGTGATTCCCGGCGGCGTTAGCTACGACTCGGGCAACGGCGACGCGCTGACACTTAACGCCGCGCCCTCGAACACCGTGCCCATCGGTGAGCCGCTTCCCTTCTCCGTCACGGCGCTGGGCTCGAATCTTGCGCCCGCCGGCGGCGTCACCGTCATCTATACCGTGACCAGCGGCGCGGCCACGCTCAGTTGCGGGCTGCCCGTGTGCTCAGTGGTGGCTACGGGCGACGGACGCGCCACCATGAACGTAACCGCGACAAGCACGACATGGTCCACTGTCACCGCCTCGCTCACCAACGGCTCGGGCCTCGAAGCTCAATTCGTGGGCGGAACGCCGGCCGTGCTTTCCTCACTCACGCGGCAGCTTTCGCTCGCGGCCGGTGCCACCTTCACGTGGACCGTGCAGGCTTTGGTACTGAATAGCGGCGTGCCTCTCGACGGCCAGAGCGTGACGTGGCAAGCCGTCGCGAGCAGTGGCATCACGGTGCAGAGCCCGGCTGCGGTCATCACCAATTCCTTTGGCATTGCCACACAAACACTCAGCGTGGGCCCGCTTTCGGAGGGCCAAACCGCAAGCGTCGATGCTTGTTTGAACGGCACTAACCAATGCGTCGCCTTCACCGCCTTTGGCGCGCGGCCTGAGTACGCGGCGCTCGAAGCCATTTCCGGCACCAGCCAGAATCTGGCCGCGTCGGGCACACCGAATCAGATCGCGCTGCGCCTTCTGGACATGGACGGCAACCCCATGGCTGGCGGCACGGTGGCTCTCTACCAGGCGCTCTATTCGTGGACGCCGCCTTGCTCGCCCAACGTCGTCTGCCGGCCAGGGGCGTTGCTGGCCACCGAAACCTCCACGACCACCACTGCTGTCGATGGCTCGGTCACCTTCGTGCCCGCCTCGCTGCCCGGCGTGGCCACAAATCTCATGGGCCTCGCTGCCTCCGGAAACACCTCGACGGTGAATGTTTCGATCGAGCAGCATCCGTAAGACAGGAACCTAGAGAACCGTGAGGTGGGGAGCAAGCCAACCCTGGCAGAGAGCAGGAAAACGAGTGAAAGAGTGATGGGGTGAAGAAGTGAACCTTCACTGGCCGCGGCGACGAGCGTCGCGGTCGGTCTCGAGCGACGTGCGGCCGTCAGGCAGCTTCCAGCGCCGCGCCACGATGATAAACCACACGAAGAACCCGAGCGCCACAACCCACGTGGCTATATAGACCGGAATGAAATGCGGGCTGTTGGCATTCATGAAGATCAGCGGCGAGGTCACCAGCAGGCACATGAAGGCTGCGAAGCCGAGCGAGAAGGCAAACTTCGACCAGCTCCAAAGGCCCGCGCGCTGCGCACGGCGAATGCCGGAGACGACGACAAAAACCATGAACAAAAGGAAAAATATCCAACCCATGCTTGTGTGCCTCCCTGAGAAAACTGACGGCTGTGGCGCTTCATCGTAGCCAGCCGTGCCTGGCGCTACGCAAAACCACGGCAAGCCGGGACCGACACGGCGATCCTCTGCAACTCAGTCTTTATGCGCTGCCTCGAGTACTGTGACCGGCTGAAAAAGGAAACGCCGGATTGAACAAGACGGGAAAAAAGCGGTATGGGCAAACCATGACCGATCGAGAAAAGACTTTTCCAGTCAGGGGTTGGCAAGGAGTATATAGGCGGAATGCGGGGGTCGCAACGGCGAAATAAGGAAGCGCTGTGGCTGAAACTCGGCGTGGCTTCGCACCTACCGGCTCCGCGCCCTACAATGAGAACGGAGTTCGATACTTTCGAGGAGAATCATGCCGCTTTCAGGAGAAGCCATCCGGCTGATGAACTACATTGACGACGTTGCCGTGACCCTGCGCCGGGTGCTGGCTACTGTGCCCACGCTGTCCGCCGAGGAACGGGCCCGGGTGGCCGAGCATCTGCTCAAGGCGCGACCCAGCGCCGAGGAAGTGGCCCAGGCCCTTGCCGTCAAGTAAGCTTTAGTGACGACTGTTGCAATCATCGGAGCCGGGCCGCTGGGGCGCTGGCTGGCGCTGGGCGCGGCTCGCGCCGGATTTCGTGTGCTGCTTGAGGACGTGATGCCCGCAAATCTGCATCATGCGCGCGAGGCGATCAGGCAAGAGCTGAGTCCGCAGGCGCTGCCTGCCGTGGCCTTCGTCTCCTCGATTGAAGACGCGGTGCGCGAGGCGGACCTCGCTATCGACTGCGTGCCCGACGAACTGGAATCGAAGCTGGAGATTCTGTGGCTGCTCGATCGCATGGCGCCGCCGCGCACCGTAATCGCTACGCCGACGACCAATCTGTCCATCGCGGATCTCGCGAGCTGCACCAACCGTCCCGAAAAATGCATCGCCATTGCCGCGGCGGCCACTGATCTGACAGCAGGCGCGGAACCCGGCATCACGCTGCGCGCCGCCCCCGTTACAAGCGATGAAACCGTGGCTTTGGTGTGCGATTTCTGGGAGAAGCTTGGATTCAGGCCGGTGGTAAAGCGGAGCGCGGCGTAGTGCTTTGACTTGGTGATTACTTGATAATCCTTCGACGAGTGCGGGTGTGGACGCCCGCACGACAGCCGGACTCCCACCCCAAGAAACAAAGACCATTTCTTGGGGACCCCGGACTGGATTCCGGCGCTACTTTACATCCGGCAGATCAGCAGTTCACGCTGGTAGATCATCTCCGGGGGCAGGTGATCGTGCACGTCGATGAACAGTTCCTCGTGGCCGAGGATCTCCTTGCGCCACGCGGCGCGGCTCACTTCCTGCATCTTCTCGAACTGCTCTAACGGGAAGTTGAGTCCGGCCCATTCCATGTCATCGTAGTAAGGCGTCCAGCCGATGGGCGTCTCCTTGCCCTGGGCGCGACCGTGCACGCGGTCCACAATCCACTTGAGCACCCGCATATTTTCGCTGAAGCCCGGCCACAGAAATTTGCCGTCGTCGTCCTTGCGGAACCAGTTGACGTGGAAGATGCGCGGCGTTGAGCTCAGCAAGCTCTGCATCTTGAGCCAGTGTCGGAAGTAGTCGCCCATGTGATAGCCGCAGAAAGGCAGCATGGCCATGGGATCGCGGCGCACCAGTCCCACCGCTCCGGTGGCAGCGGCCGTAGTCTCAGAGCCCATGGTCGCACCCACGTAAACGCCTGCGCTCCAGTTAAAGGCCTGGAAAATGAGCGGCATGGTTGTCGAGCGGCGTCCGCCAAATACGATTGCGCTGATGGGCACGCCTTGGGGATTCTCCCAGTCCGGATCGATCGACGGGCACTGCGCAGCGGGTGCGGTAAAGCGACCGTTGGGATGCGCGGCCTTGGCGCCCGTCTGTTTGGCGATCTCGGGCGTCCAACGCTCGCCGCGCCAGTCCAGACATTCCGCGGGCGGCTCGTCGGTCATGCCCTCCCACCACACGCCGCCGTCGGGCGTGAGCGCCACATTGGTAAAAATCGAGTTGCGGCGCAACATTGCCAAGGCGTTGGGATTGGTCTTTTCGCTTGTCCCCGGCGCTACGCCGAAAAATCCAGACTCGGGATTGATGGCGCGCAACTGGCCGCTTGCGTCAGGCTTGATCCAGGCGATGTCGTCGCCCACCGTGGTTACCTTCCAGCCTTTGAAGGCCGATGGCGGTACCAGCATGGCGAGGTTGGTCTTGCCGCAGGCCGAGGGAAACGCCGCGGCGATGTAGGTCTTCTCGCCTTGCGGCGACTCCATGCCGAGGATCAGCATGTGCTCGGCCATCCAGCCTTCGTCGCGCGCGATGTTTGAAGCGATACGCAGCGAAAAGCACTTTTTGCCTAACAGCGCGTTGCCGCCGTAGCCGGAGCCGTAGCTCCAAATCTCGCGCGACTCAGGAAAATGCGCGATGTACTTGGTTTCATTGCAGGGCCAGGGTACGTCCTGCTGCCCCGGCGCGAGCGGCGCGCCAACCGAGTGCATGCAGGGCACCACGCGCTTCTCACCCTTGTCGATTTCGGCGAGCACGGGCAGGCCAATGCGTGTCATGATGCGCATGTTCGCCACGACGTACGGCGAATCGGTGAGTTGCACGCCGATCCGCGCCATGGGCGAGCCCACGGGCCCCATGCTGAATGCCAGCACGTACATGGTGCGGCCGCGCATCGAGCCGTTGAAGAGCTCTTTGAGCTTCTTGCGCATCTCGAAGGGGTCGACCCAGTTGTTGGTGGGCCCGGCATTGTCCTTGGAATACGAGCAGATGAAGGTGCGGTCTTCAACACGCGCCACGTCGCGTGGGTCAGAGCGCGCGTAGAAGCATCCCGGCCAGCGCTCCTGATTCAGGCGAGTCAGCGTCCCCGACTTCACCATCTCATCGCACAGCCAGTCGTACTCCTGCTGGCTGCCGTCGACCCAGTGGATCGCGACCGGCTGCGTCAGGTCGGCCATCTTCTCCACCCAGCGGATCAGGTGCTTGTTGGTCGTCAATGGCTTCGCAACGCTGGCTCTTCCCTGCTTCATACGTGTTCCTCTTCTTCAGACGATGGTGGTCCGGCAGCAGAGTCTATGCGACTTAGGATACACATTCAGCTTCAGCCTGGCCGTCCTTCTGAGAAACAGGACAGGCCCGCATCAACCAGATTTTTACTGGGCTTTTGACTTATTTATACGTGAATGTGGACTGGGCGGCAAGGCGGAAGCGGGAGGAGAGGATGGGAGACCAGCTTGTCGGACTGGACTGCTGCAAACGGAATTGGGCGCAGGATCAGATCCTGAGCGCTTCGGTGAACCCGCGGTAGAGGTCTATTCCTCCCCTTAGTACATGATCACCACTGCTGCACACTTTCAACCGTCAGCGTGACGGGTTGAAGAACACCTGAAGGCAGGAGCGGCGAATCCTTTGTGTAGGCGCGAATATTGGTGTGCGCGAACTGCACTTTAGCCGATGTCTGCAAATCTCCGATGAGCCGGTTGGGCCAGAGATTGGTTACTTTAATCTCGACAGTGTTGTCGCCCGCATGAACGAAGGGATCAATCCGCGTTGCAAAGGGTTGCCGCCAAAGAGTATCGACTGCGCGGCCATTCACAAGAACGGTGGCAATCTCGCGCACCTGGCCGATCTGGAGCCAGAGTTGCCGGCCCGGGGTGACAAAGCCGGCCGGGATTTGCAATGTCGTGCGATATACCGCGGTTCCTGAGAAGTAGCGAATCCCGGGATCCGTCGACTCCGTCCAGGATTGGAAATGTTCGACAGGAACCGACGCTGGCGCGCCCCACCCAGAGGGGAACGAAAGAGTCCAGGCCATGGCAGCCGGTGTATCCGGGTCAGCAGGCTTTACCACGAAGGTGGTCTTGCTCCCACCTGAATCGGTTGCGATATACGTCCCCGGAATGGTGGCAACGAATCCGTGATCCCCGCTCGAAAAGACGCCTGTACCCTGGTGGATCGAAGGGAAGACAGTGTTTCCATCCTTCTCAATACCGGCCAGATGCCGTCCCGCTGGGCGCTCAAAGATCACGAAGACAGATCCCTTTGCAGGGAAAGTGAGCGGGATCTCAGTCCGGCCATCCTGGGTTTCGTTGTAAGCCACCGCAGGCGCTGCCGCTCCGTCGTCGACGTTCCATAGTTCCGGCACACGGCCGCGCACCCGGAACGAAAGTGTCGCATCCAACTCCCGGGGTTGCGTGTTCCGGACAAAGTAGATCTCCGCGCCTGCCGTTCTGCGATGAACGAATTCGAAGGGTTGTTGACCCTTTGCGTTTGCGTCTGCCGCATTCAACTGATACGAGAAATCGGGAGCCACTCCCATCGCTATCAGCGCATCACGCGCGCCCGCCGAGCAGTAGACCGTTCCCCGGCCGTATCGAGCCGTCGTCGCGCTGCCCGCGCAACCTGCCCAGATGGCATCCGCTGTACGCTTGTACTCGGCCTCTTCGTTGGGAGCGATCAACCCCAATGGCCCGGTTGGCTTCAACCCGATGACCACGCCGCCTTGATTCGCAAATTTGCTGATCCACACCAGCGCTGCGTAGGAAATGCGTTGCGAAGCGGGCAGCGTCAATGCGCGGTAATGCAGACCCTCCGGCGTGTGCAGATCGGGGCCTTCATATTGCATGCGATGCAGGAGCGCATCTTCATTGACGACGTCGTAGTCGTATCCGGGCAGCACGTGCGCCGGATCGTCGCTCTTCACGCGCACAAATCCCGGCACCTGGTCGCCGTAGAAATACAGGAGATCCGATACAGAACGGCCTTGCTGCAGAAGAAACTGCGCGCGATCAAAGGCCAGCAACAGGGCGCCGGCTTGATTCCACCACGTGACATTGGGATTGAGGTGGGTTCCGGCGAAATATTCCTGGCCCGGCAATCCATATTCCGCGGGCGACGACGTGAATTCATGCCAGAAGAGGAGATTCAGTCCTTCGGTGAGCGCCTGGTCGAACGTGGGCTGCACATCGCCGCTCAGAGATTCCGACCAAGCGGCGGGATTCATGCTGGTCGGCCCCTCGGCTGCGACAAACGGTTTGCCATAAATGTGCGCGGCGCTGGAGGCTTCCTTTACGAAGAAGCGCTGGTCGTCGCTCACGCGGTGGGTTCCGGAGACCACCCAGAACTCAGTTTGCGGAAAATCCGAGCTTCTGAAATTCTCAAGGGCATCAATGGGCGCACCGTGCGGGCCGCCAGCTTCGGGATGCGTTCCTAATCCCCGTCTGCGGGCATGATCTTCAAAGCGATCGTAGTAGTTTTCCGCAATCAGATCGGCGACCGTGCGGCGCAGATCGAAGAGGAAACGATTGCTGATTTCGCGGCTGCCAAGAATGCGTCCTGTTACCACAGGCAAATACGGCAGTGGATCGTAGCCGCGCCGGTGCTCGAATTCTTCACGAAATCCAGAAGTCCAATTCGCTCCGCCTGCTTCCCAGCTATCGGTGACCAGATAGCGGAGACTGGTGCCGATGTACGGCTTCGCCGCATCCAGCAACGGCGTCACGACATCGCGCCAGTAGTGGTCAAAGGCTTCGGGGTTCAAGGCGTCGAGCGCCAATCCCAGCGGTGCTCCTGAGGGATCAACCAGGTGTTCCGTCCTGGGCGAGTCGGTGTAGCCGACGCGCAGAACCTCCCACGTTCCTGGCGGAAAATTCCACTCTACGTTGCCGCTCCCATCCATGTGCGAGCTCAGATCGACGACGTCGCTGACATCAGCGTCCTGGTCCCCGGCAATCGCAGGCCCATCGCGCAGTACGCGCCCCGATGGAGTCATGGAAAATCCCGTCTCCATTGAAGCCGTCTTATATGCCAAGTCCAGGATGGGCGCGCGGCCGCTTCCCGGCGATCCCGGCAGTGGCGCTCCTTTGCGCAGTGGATAGGCGAGGACTGCGATGGGGCGAAAAAAGCCGTTTCGCGCCGCCGGCGCTGCGAGCAGGACTTTCTTCGTGCCTCCGCCTTCCACGGTGAGCCGCGACCACGCCATCAGCTTCATCGCGTCTTCGGGAGTCACTGTCGGGCCGCCGATGATGCCTACATCCAAACGGCTGGTTACATTCAGGCTGATCTCTAGGCCCAGTTTTTGCGCGACTGCCAGCGCATGAACATACAAAGCCATCCATTTGGGGCTGCCGATTGCTGGTCCAACACGAGTTTCGAGATTGCCTTCCTGGCCCGATCCATCGGCGTCGACGAGAATGGCCCCGCCGTATCCGTGGGACTTCATGCCCTCGAGATCTCGCGTGATGGTTTCGGCGGTGGTGTTGCCGTTGAGCCACCACCAGTAGCAGCGAACTTTGGCTGCCGCCGGCGGCTTAACAAATCCAGCATGCAATGCATCTTGTTGAACGCGCGTTTGGCCGTATACCGTGGCGAACAGACCGGCCATCAAAAAAATCTGAAGTATAGCTCTATTCCGCCTCGAAATCATGCCGATTTGCACCTTGCGCGAATCCATTTCGCAAATCCCCGATTCAGATAGACCGGGCGCACCAGTCTCAGCCGGGAAAATATCTCTGGTAAGTAAAAAATCTGTGGACTTCCGAATGGGCCACTGCCCTTCGGAAGTCCACAGTAAAGGAGGCTATGTTAGAAGTTCAGTCGAGCTGTAAGTTGGCCGTAGCGCGGGTCGTTAACCTGCGTCAGCGGAACAATGCCAAAGGAGGTGCTGCCGAGCGATGTGCTTGGCCCACTGAAGATCGGCGTGTTCAGGATGTTGTAGAATTCACCGCGAATCTCGAAGGTAGTCGCCTCGCGAATCGGGAAGACCTTGAAGAGCCCGGCCTCCAACCGCGGATAGAACTGCTGGCGAGTCCCGATGACGTTGCTATTGGTTTGGGTGGTGAAGGACAGCCGCTGGATGTAGGCCGGCGTGTCCGTCGCGCTGCTGCAAGCCCCTGTGCCTACCACGAGTGCGCCGCTGGTGTTTTCGTAGCAGGTGTTGATGTAGTGGCTATAGCTGCGGTTGGCAACGCCTGTCGGTCCGATGATGTTCACGCCACCGGGCGGCGCGATCATGTTGCCGTTGGCCATGCGCAGCACGCCGTTCAGCTTCCATCCGCCGATCGCCAGCCGCTCCAGGTAAGGGCTCTTGGCAAATGCGGGCAGCTCATAAGTGCCGAAGACGTTGGCCAGCAAGTTGGAGTTGCCGTCCTGCACCGATTCCAAATGCGTGTCGATGCCGGAGTTGAGGTATCCATTGTGGAGCATCAGCTTGTCCCAGGTAATGTTGCCCTGGATGGAGAGGTGGTGCGACATGGGATGGCTGACCTGGATCTGGAGCGAGTTGTACGGCGTGCTGCCGATCGAGGAGTTCTGCTCGGTGACTGAACCGAACTCAGGGAACGGCTGCAACAGCGTAGATTGCGTGATGGTTGCGGCATTCAAGGTCGCGTTGTTGGCGTAGGAGCTGGCAAACAGGCCAGCCATGGGGTTGGGGACCTTGGTATTGAGGTAAGTGACCTCGGCCGAACCCAGGTTGTAATACTGAGCCGGTAGAGCGTTGATGTTTTTGCTGACCTCAAGCCGCGTGGGCCGGGAGCCGACGTAGGCGACCTGCAAGGCGGTGTTCCAGGGAAGCTGCTGCTGGATGTTAAACGTGTACTCGGCGGCGCGCGGTTGCACGTGCGTTTGGTCGTTGAAGTTGACGTTCTGGCCGAGCCCGGTTCCCAGGCCCAGCGTGTTGCCAGTGGCCAGGACCACGCCTGTGGGGTATGGGTTGGTATCGGAGTTGAGGGGGGTCGAGCCGGTGTAGTTGTTGTAGCTGGTGGCCTGGCTGAAGCCGGTGGAGTACGGCGACTCGATGGTGTTGAAGAAGATGATGCCGAAGCCGGCGCGAACCACGGTATTCGGCCGCACCTGCCAGGCTGCGCCAAGACGAGGCGCAATGTTGTGTGTGTCGTGCGGGAACGGGAAACGGCTCGACGGGCTGACGAACTGCAGGCCGCCCTTCAAGTTCAGGCCGGTAACCGAAGCCTGAAGCGGATTGGTGCAGGTGGCGCAGAAGCCCGAGATCAGCCGGTTGAAGCGCTCGGTCAAGGGCGACTCGTAATCGTAGCGCACGCCCAGATTCACAGTCAGCGTGTTGTTCACGCGCCAGTCATCCTCGAAATAAGGCGCCATATAGATCTGCTGCGTAGCGTAGGCGATGCCGATGTTGTAGTTGGTCGTGGAGAAGGTGCCGAGCATCATGGAAGCAAACGAATCGCCGGAACCAGCGCCGCTCGAAACCGGAGCCGAACCGGCGCCATAGAGGACCGAGTTCGACTGCGTGAAACGGCGGTCGTAGTTAAAGCCCGGAGTACCGGAACCATTACCGAATCCGCTCATCGGGTTCTGCACGTTGTAGCGCAGCAGGTCGCCCTGGAAACCTGCACGCAGCGAGTGGCGTCCCCACTGCTTGGCCAGAGTCTCGTCGAGTGAACCGAGAACGGAGTTGCTTATCTGGCCGCCGGCTCCGGGCGCCAGGCTCGAATAGCTGTCGCTTGACGATTCGCCGGGAAAACTGTTGTAGGGCAGGCCTGTTGTGCTGATTGAGAGGCTGCTCAGACTGAAGTTCTGGGCGCCGGGGTAGAGCAGCCCGAAGGGGTGCTCGGTAAGACCGAAGCGCGAGTCCAGCACCAATGTCGATGAGAATTGGTGAGTCTCGTCCATGCTGCCGCCGCGGGTGTTGCGGTAGACCGAATAGCCGTACCCGTTCGGCCCGATGCCCTTGGGGTAGCCTTCCAGAGGATAGCTCTGCGTCAGTCCGGAGCGGAATCCGATTACGCTCAGCTTGTCGAGCTGGCCGAGTTCAAAGTCGAAACGGCCGATGAAGGAAGGATAGGTACTGGGGTAGGAGGTGTGCGCGGAAACATAGTTGGGTTGGGAGGCCGAACTGGCCGCCGTGGAACCCGGGACGTTCGGAGCCGGGATGTAGGCTGCAAGGGCCGCGCCGGTCGGGTTGATTGCCGAAGATCCTGCTACCGGAGCGCCGAAGCTCGTGACCACGCACGTGGGCCCTGTGCCCGTGCACGTGTACACGGCGGTGCCAAAGGTGGACGCAACGATGTTGTTATTCAGGAAGAACTCGGTGCGGTTGCTGTTCGCATCCACGGGCGAGTTCGGAACAAACAGTTGAACGCCCCCGGTCGAGGCGCAGAAGCCGGATGAGTTGAAGCCGTTGGGGCACAGGCCCGAGAAATCGCCGGTCAATTCCGCCGACGTGGGCACGCGCGTACTGAAAGTCTGCGGCGTATGCGTGGCGTACCGCTCAGCCGAGAACATGAAGAAGGTCTTGTTGCGCCCGTTGTAGAGCTTGGGCAGCACCACCGGCCCGTCAAGCACAAGCCCGGTCTGGTTGACCTGGTTGTTGGGACGCGCTATGTGGGCCGAAACGTTCTGGTAGTAATTCGCGTCCAGATAGGTGTTCTGAAAAGCGTAGTAAGCGGCGCCATGCAGGCTGTTGGAGCCGCTCTTGACGACGACGTTAGATACCACGCCATTGCCGTGACCGATCTGCGCGTCGAAGATACCGTTTTCAATCTTGGTTTCCTGCACCGCATCGGGCGAAGGAGTGAAATCGAGATAGCTGGCACCCGAAAAGCGCTCCGGCGCATCGTCCGGGATGCCATCCAGTGTCAGCCGGTTGTGTCCGGAGTTGCCGTCTACGGTAACTTGCACCGCGACGCCGCTGTAAGGATTGGTGAACTGGCTCGCTTTGCCGTTGAAGTAGCCGCCGGAGGCGGTGTCCACCACTCCTGGCGCCATGGTCACCATCACATAGGGATTCCGTCCATTGTTCGGTAGATCGGCCACCGCCTGAGAATCAAGCGTCATGGCAATCGTTGGCGAACCGGTGTCCATCAAATTCGACGACTCCGCGGCGACCTCGACGGTCTGGCTGACATTACCCGGCGCCATACTGAAGTCCACCTGGGCCATTTGTCCGGCGGTCAGAATGATGTTGGTTTTCGTCTCCGTCTTGAACCCCTTGGCCGTTACCGTCACCGTATAGGTGCCGGGAGGGAGCGTGGGCATAGAAAACACGCCGTCGGCGAGGGCTGTAACTTCCGTCTTGAAATGCGTGCTTGCTTCCACGGCCACCACTTGCGCGCCGGGAAGGATGGCGCCGGTTTGATCGGCCACGGTGCCGCTAATTCCGCCGAGATACCGCTGTGCCTGTAGCGAACCGGCTCCTGCGATGATTCCCGCGAGGATCAACAGCCAAAACATGGTGCGCGTCCTGGAACTGATGAACGTTTTCATTTCCAATGATTCCTCCTGAAGTGTGACTCGCTCTGACCTGAGCGATTGATCTGAATGCAGCGAATCCGTGCCTTTGCAACGGTCCACTGCATCAAAGGGCGCGTGCCTGGGGACTCACGTCCCCGGCACTCTTGAATCTGGACAGCGATTTTTCGCAGCGCACGATACGACCCGCAAGTTAATTCACCGGAAGAATGCCTTGTCTTTAACCGCTAGGAGTTTTGGAAGCGGCTATTTTTCAATGAGTTAAGGACCTTCTGGCGATCGCAAGAGCTGCCGGTTAAGAGTGCCGCGGGAATACGTTTCCCCGCACTTTTCGCATGCGTTGCCGTCGGCCGGATCACGGCGTAGACTTGGAACCGTACCTTGCTTCGGGGTTATGGGAACACTGGCAGAAAATCCGGCAGTGGGCGAAACGGAAGGATTGCCCACCATCGAAGAGCGGCAAGCGCTCATTGAGCGCGTTGCCTGCCAGTGAGCAGTTCAGCCGCTCTACCCGCCTGCGCGATTTCCTGCTCTACGTCGGAAAGCAATCGCTCAAAGAGGGGTTTCCCGAGATTCATGAATCGGAGATTGGCGCCCGGGTTTTTGGCAGGCCAGCTTCCTACGATCGCAGCGCGGATAATATTGTCCGGGTCAACGCGACCGAACTCAGAAAGCGCATCGAATCGTATTTTGAAACCACTGGAGCCAACGAGCCTGTCGTATTCGAGATTCCTCGTGGCGGCTACCGGCTGGTTTTTCGCCGCAGGCTGGCGGAGCAGGCGGAGATCGAGGCGCCGGCGCAGCCAGAGCCTACACGGGAAGCGGCGGTGGTTGGCGAAGCTGGGACTCGCGCGGACTCTCGAGGTCGTTGGAACCTCCGGCTTTGGGTGTGGCCCGTTGTAAGCCTGTCGCTTGCTCTCGCCTGTGTCACGCTCTACGTTGAGAACCGCACCCTGCGCAAGGCAGTCTACCCCTGGGATGGCCAACCGGCTCTGGCCGCATTCTGGAGCGGCTTTCTCGACTCCCACCAACAGACCGATCTCGTGTTGCCCGACGACTCGGCCAGCGTGATGGAGGATATCACCCATAATCCCCTCTCGCTTGGGGACTACATGAGCCGCGGATTCATTCAGCAGATTCAATCTTCTGAATATGAGCGCGGATCGCAAGGAGGACGTGTACCAGATCCTGGGCCATAACCTGGTGACTTTTGGCGCGGTGCGCGCGGCCCAAGCCCTGGTGGGCGAGATTCCGGCTACGTATCCGCATTACCTCACGCTGGCGCGTTACTTTACCGCGGATGAGATCAAGCGCGACAACGTGGTCCTGATCGGCGGCAAGAAGGCGGTCCCCTGGGATGACCTCTTCGACGATCAGCTGAACTTCGTCGCCGACTACGACTACACTCACGGAACGCCGATCATACGAAACCGCAATCCCAAACCAGGAGAGCAGGCGGTCTATACGATTTTCCGAACATCGAGCAATTTGACCGAGTACGCCGTAATCGCCTACTTGCCAAACCCGAGCCACACAGGAAACATCATCATCCTTGCGGGAACCGACTCCGATGCTACGGGCGCCGCGGCTGCTTTTCTCACTTCCGAAAGTCAAATGCAGAACTTGCGAAAGACCTTCGGCGTGAGTCGATTTCCTTACTTCGAAGTTCTCCTCAAGACGTCGCGCCTGAGCGGAACCTTCTTCGATGCCCAACTCGTCGCATACAGAACCTATTCCAATCTCCACTGAACTGAGAGAAATTCATTCGAGCATTTTGTGGATGGGATCGTTGCGCGTGAAGTGGAAGGATTGAATTTCAACCAGTGGCGATCCCTCGACCATGACTCGCCGCATCGGAGAATGATGGAGATCACGCAAGGGGAAGATCCGCATCCTGAAATGGCCGCGCATGGCTCCTTCCAGGAAGGAGTTCCACTCGACCCATTGCAATGAAGCGAATTGTCGGGACTGGACCAGCCGGAGACTAAGCCAGGATCAGCGATCCGCGCTGGCTTCTGCCAAAGCGCGGAAGGACCGAGGGAGGTCCGATCGGTTGAATTCCACCCCGTCGGCAACCAACTGCTTTGCCGTCTCCGCCAGGGATGCCCGCTTCGTGATTAGCTTATTCGCGGCCCCCTCGCGATCGGCTATGGAATCGAACTGGGCAAATTTCTCCAGATAGGCGAGCTTGCGATCGTAGAGATCTATTTCCTGGTGCAGTGACTTGAGGAAATATTTGTCGTGCGGCACTTCCTTTTTCTGCGCCACTTCCTTCTTCATGTGTATCTCCTCGGTCAAACTTGAAACGCTGGGGGTTTTGCGCCGTCGAGCGGCGACGAATGGGTAAGCCCGCTCGGCGCCGCTGGCATGTGACGACTTAGCGAGCAAATCAAACATAGGCGAATAGCGCCCAAAAAGTTCCGAAACCGCTAAATCCCTGCAAGCGAGGGGGAGGATTTATCCGCGTTGCTCGAAACGCAATTTCTTAACGGCCCCTGCCGCCGCCAAAGCCGCCGCCGCCACCACGCCGGTTGCCGCCGCCGCCAGCGCCGCTGGTCTTCCGCGCTCTGAAAGCAATTCTGGCAATAAACGGGACGGTCCCCACGGGGCTCGAATGGAACCGTGGTCTGCTGTCCGCATCCGGCACAGATCACGCTTGTACCCTGCGATGAACTGCGGCTGTACCCGCCACCGCCGCCGCCCGCTTGCTCGTTCTTCTTGGCCTGGCGGCATGTTTTGCAGCGCTTGGGCGCCGAATAGCCGCGCTCGCGGAAGAACTCTTGATCCTCCGCAGTAAACGTGAAGGCCTGCCCGCAATCGCTGCACATGAGTTGCTGATCTTCAGCCATATTTCCCTTTCGTCCGTGCTTCAGGTGTGTGTTGCGTTCGAATTACCACCGAACTCTGCGGTGTTGCTTCGGTCGCTCGCAATCGCGGTCGACCGATCCGCAGCAAAGTCCGTTGAACTCATCGACTGGTTTTCCGCGATTGCAGTGTCAAATGAATTCCGACTTGAGTTGCCAGACAGGGGATCAACTCGGTTTGCGTTGAGGGCAAGCGATTCAGATAACGTCCATGTCGCTGGAGTTGTCCGGGGCATCAGCGCTCAATGTTCCGCGAGAGCGCTGCCGCCGAGTGTTGGAATCCTCAGGTAAACCGGCGAGAACCGGGAAGATGTCGAAGTCGACCTCTTCCCGGAAATCCACTCAATTAGACAGCCCGGACGTTCTCGGCCTGAAGGCCCTTCGGCCCCTTGACGACGTCGAACTCGACCGCCTGGCCTTCCTTGAGCGAACGAAATCCTTCACTCTTGATGGCAGAATGATGCACGAACACGTCTTCGCCGTCTGGCGCGGCTAAGGAAGCCGAATCCCTTTGCATCGTTAAACCATTTCACTGTTCCCTGTTCCATAACTATTCCTTTGTTGCGTGATGTATCGCTGAACTCAAGTGGAATTGATTGCGAGTTGAGCGGGAAAGCAGAACAGGCAAGAACGCCAAGTCGGATTCGACGACCAGCTTTCAGTATATCACTTGCGGGAAATTTCAACCCCGCCAGCGGAGAATCCCGACCCAAAGCGCTTGTATGCCGATTCACAGGAGTTGCGGGGTTTTGAGGCAGCAATTAGGAGAAGAATCAAAACAAGCGTATGCTGACTTGAAGGGGATCAGCAGGATTATTCCTCTCCTCAGCCCTCCTCATCCTTGTGTTTCCGGCGCGGATCTCCTAAAGCACCAAGCTGGTGCAGCGGACTACACCAAGACGAGCCCGGCTCAGTAGCAAACGTACGACTACCGAGAATTGGGGCGCCCATGCGATCAAAACTGGTGTATTCGGCCGGACTCAAAATAGAAAACCGCTTTCTGTTGTCCGCCACGGTGATGCGCGCGGTGCGCATGCTGCACGTCAGCTTCCGGCAGGACTGAAGACACACTCAATCGCGTGTTTGCCGATGTGGCTGAAGGCCGCTATATCGACGTGAAAATGCCGGAAATCACGCCTCCTCCAGCCATCGACGCGCTGCTTGTGACTCCGCTGGCTTGATCGAACTCGATCTCGTTCAGCATCCGTGACCACTTCAGATCCGCACATAGTTCAGAACCGGCCAGCTCGTGGCCGGCGCAGCCATGCGCCTGCGCGCGTTTCTGACTATACTGAGAAGCGACGAAAACGCCGGAATGGAGGGGCACTCTTCATGAACCGATTCGTGTTTGTCGCTCTCCTTTTGTTCCCGGGCACCGCAGTCCTCTGCCAATCGATGGCGACGCCGCCCGGAACTTCGCAGGCACCCGGCAAGCTATCCGCGGTCCAGTGGCCGCTCGATTTCAGCTATGGTCAACCGGGGCAGACTGCGCCGAGACCCGCGTTCAAAAATTTCAATTGCCAAGGTTCGAACACTTCCCCGAATCAGGCCAGTGCACCGATTGACTTGGACCAAGTCTTCAGTGCGTCCTGTTTGGATTTGAAATCGCACGTAGAGCCTCTTACGCATCTGGAACTCTTTGCGCGCAATGAGGATTCTTCTGTACGGTCTCCGCTCGTTGTTCGGCCGCATCCCAAAGGCGAGCCAATCCCAAAGCAATGGCCAAATCTGAAATTCGAGCAGATTCCGACTGAGTGGCCAAATCTGAAACTGCAGCTAATCGATGGAGGATCTTCGGGCCTGGCGCCTACTCAGGGTAGGGCAAAATAATTGCGCCGCAGGTCACTTGCCCAGACTCCCAAAAATCAAACGCCCGGCATGCGACCCTTCAGAGAGCGCTGCCAGGCGTTTGACGTTAAGGCTTGCATGAACGTGAAACGAGCCTATGCCGCGTTTTCGTTCGCTGCGCCAACATTCACGCCACGCACGCGGAAGTGCGTCATCTGGATCGACAGCGCGCGTTCGATCTTGCGCAGATCGTTGCGCTCGGCCGGTCCGGCAAAGGTGGATGCGATCCCCTTGGCCGAAGCGCGGCCCGTGCGGCCCACGCGATGCACAAAATCCTCCGCCACTTTGGGCAGATCGAAGTTGACCACGTGGGCAACGTTGGCCACATCGATGCCGCGAGCGGCCACGTCGGTGGCCACAAGCACGCGGTGCCGGCCCTCGGAGAAGTTGCGCAGAGCCGAGTTTCGTTGCGATTGCGAGCGGTCGCCGTGAATCTGGATGGCCGCATGGCCGGAGCGAACAAGCCGCCGCGCTACCCGGTCGGCGCCGTGCTTGGTGCGCACGAAGACCAGGAAGCTGCCCTTCTTCAGCGTTCAGCAAATGCTCCAGAAGCTCCTGCTTCTTGTCTGCATCCACGCTGAAGGCGCGCAGTTCGACGTTCTCGGCCGGCTTCATCGTCGAGCCGATCTCGATGCGAACAGGGTTCTTGAGATAGTTGCGCGCCACGTCCTTGACCGTACCTTCGAGTGTGGCCGAGTAGCACAGGGTCTGGCGCTCCGCTGGGAATCGTGGACGCGATGCGGCGAATGGCCGGTTCGAAGCCCATATCGAGCATCCGATCCACTTCGTCGAGCACCAGGATCTTTACCCGGTCGAGGCGAACCAGTCTGCGCTTGAGAAAGTCCTCGAGCCGTCCCGGCGTGGCCACGATCAACCGCGCGCCGCGGCGAATCGCCTCGAGCTGCGGACGTTCCTTCATGCCGCCCACCACCAGCGCCACGAGTATGCGCCGGGCTGGTGCCGGATGGCCCGGAAGGCCTTCTCGACCTGCATGGCCAATTCGCGCGTAGGCAGAACGATGAGTGCCTGCGCGTCGCGGCCTTCCATCTCTGCGATCCGGCTTTTGCAGCATTTCCACGATGGGAATCAGGAAACTGAGGGTCTTGCCGGTTCCGGTCTGCGCCGTGGCCAGCACATCGCGGCCTTCGAGCGCGGGAGGAATTGCCGCTGCCTGCACCGGCGTGGGGGTTTCGAATTGGTTGGCTTGAGCCGTGCCATCAAGGCAGGGGAAAGTGAAAACTGTGAAAACTGAGTCGTCAAAATAGACAATCTTTCTATAAGCTCCGGGAGCCTCGATTTCATAGAGGCCTGCAAACGGAGCCGGACATAAAGGCGCGCAGACCCATCCATGGGCGCGAGCCTTCTTCAAAAATATGCGTAAGGAAGAACCGAATACGTCCCTGGGACTGGCGGCAGGCATTCAAATAATGCCCGCGGCCCGGAACTGACCCACGCTACACGAAACGCCAATCGGCACGCTGCCGATTGGCACCCTTTAGCGCGCAATACATGCGCTGTCCCGACGTGCTGCCAACCCACTTTGCAGTGGCCAAGCAGTTCTTCACTCCTGATCCTTTCACGGACCAAAAGCTGAGTCACCGGGACGGAAACTCAAGGGTTACGCTGTAGGGGCTTGGGGAAATCTGTGCAAGGCAGAGTTGCCTTCAGAGGGCAAAACGCCGCTCACGACCAAATCACTGAGCGCAAACTCAGTATAGCACGGTTCGTGCATTTCCCGTCCTGACAGGCTCTCTCCGAATAGATTGAGCCAGCTGAAGGAGCTTTGAAAAGTCTGATTGAGATTCGGGGTGGTTTCAGCGAGGTCGATGAGGGAAGCGGCTGGTGATGTTTGAGCGGTGTCGCTGTCATTTCTTTTTCGATAGTCGCCGTAGTGCCGGTGATATCGATGTTCAGCGTACGCGCCAGAATTCCCATAGTGGTGAGCATGCAAGTGCCTAGCGCGGTTGCCACCAGATCCGTTGGAGAGAAGCTTTCGCCGCGACCCTGATTGTCTTTGGGGGCATCGGTCGAGAGTTCGACGCCGGACGGGCCGTGGGTTGCTCTGCAGTGCAGGTCTCCCTGATACTCGATTTGAATGTTCACCATGATTCTTCCCTTGATCTTTGGTTGAGAGTGAGACGACGTAAGAACACCTTCGACTCGCTCAATGCATCATTACTCAGAGCATCATCACCCAGAGGACAATGAAACTCCAAATACCCGACGGCACATTTCGCGCCTACCTCTTCGACTGCGACGGCACCGTCGTCGATTCCATGCCGCTGCACTACATCGCCTGGAAGCAGGCGCTGGGCGAGTGCGGCGCAACCTTTGATGAAGATCTGTTCTATCTGTGGGGCGGCAAGCCGGCGCCGGAGATCATTGCCGACCTGAACCAGATGCAAGGGCTGCACATGCCGGTTGAAACCGTGGCCGAGCGCAAAGAAAATCTCTACTATTCGCTGCTGCCGCAGCTCAAGCCGGTCCCCGAAGTGCTGGAGCACATCAACGCGCAGTACGGGCGCATTCCCTTCGCCGTGGTCTCGGGCAGCAACCGTGAGTCAATCGTGAAATCGCTCACCACCGTCGGCCTGCTCGACCGATTCGAAGTTCTGGTCGGCCACGAGGACTACACGCGCTCCAAACCCGCGCCCGACGCCTTTCTCCTCGGAGCCGAGCGCCTCGGCATCGCACCCAAAGATTGCCTGGCGTTTGAAGATACTGAGATGGGCATCGCGGCAGCAACAGCGGCGGGAATGGCGTCGGTGCGTGTACCCCCGCCGCTCGAGCGCCGCAATGGAACCGGACCGGGCGCGCCTGCGTAGACAATCAGAGGTGACCTCCAGGAGGTCTCGTTGTTGTCTTTCTCAGACACTCAAGACAAACCGAACGCCGGCCGCAGCATCGATACCGCGACCGTCGATTCCACAAACGTCGATTTCGCGATTCTCGTCGCCATCGCCGCCGCCGTTGCGTTGCTGCACCTGCTCACCAATTCGCGCTACGGTTTTCATCGTGACGAATTGCAGTTCCTAAGCGACGCGCGCCATCTCGACTGGGGATTCGTCGCCTACCCGCCCTTCACTCCATTTGTCGAGCGCATCGGACTCGATTTCTTCGGTCTTTCCATGGTGGGCCTACGTCTCTTCTCGGTGCTGGCGCAGTCAACCGTCATCATCGTCGCCGGGCTCATCGCAAAGGAGCTGGGCGGCGGCCGTCTCGCCCAGGTTGCCACAGCCTTCGCCGTGGCTCTCTCGGCGGTGCCGCTCTTCAGCGGCACGGAGTTTCAGTACACTTCATTCGATTATTTATGGTGGGTGCTGATCGCGTATTTCACCGTGCGCCTGCTCAAGTCCGGCGATCCGCGCTGGTGGATCGCGATCGGCGGCACCATCGGAATTGGTCTTGAAACCAAGTACACAGTCTGCTTCCTCGCTCTGAGCCTCGTCGCTGGATTTCTCTTTTCACCTGCGCGCCGCTTCCTCTTCAGCCGCTGGTTTGCAGTTGGCGTCGCCCTTGCTATTGCGATATTCCTGCCCAACCTGCTCTGGCAAATCCACCACAACTTCATCAGCCTCCGATTTCTGCATTTCATACACGCGCGCGACGTCCGTTGGGGACGCGGCAACGGTTTCTGGTTGAAGCAATTGTTCGTCTGCACGAATTTCTGGGCGGCGCCACTGTGGATTGGCGGCATCATTCTGTCCCTGCGCAGTCCGCGTTTCCGCCCCCTCGCCTGGATGTATCTTCTGCCCGCCGCGTTTTATACAATCGCCCACGCCGTCTTTTACTACCTGGCGCCCGCTTACCCCATGATGATCGCGATGGGCGCAGTCGGCTTTGAAACCTGGCGCTCTCGGATCAACCGCGTATGGTCCGTCTCAATCACGGCTCTGTTCTTCGTGGGAATTTTCAGCGCTGGCGCCTACGCTTGCGCAATGACGGTGCCACTTGCGACCTCCGGACCTTTGATGCAGCTGATTTTGACCAACCAAGCCGCTCCTGAGGAGATCGGCTGGGATGAGCTGGTGCGAACCGTCGCGCAGATTCGCAATTCCCTGCCCACCGAGCAACAGGCGCATCTCGGAATCACCACCGGCAACTACGGCGAGTACGGAGCCATCGAGATTCTCGGCCGCGCCTATGGACTCCCCGAGCCGATCGGCACAACCAATTCCGAATGGCTGCGCGGCTATCCCACGCCGCCTCCGACGACGCTGATCGTGCTCGGTCTGGGCGCGGACGAAGCCAATGCGATCTTCACCGGCTGCCGCCTGGCTGGTCACAACGGCAACTCCGAGGGTGTGCGTAACGAAGAGAGCCAGTACCACCCCGACATTTTCGTCTGCGGCCCTCCGCGCAAGCCGTGGCCCGAGCTTTGGATGGAGCATCAAGACTTCGGCTGACCGGCCGTCTCACTTCTTCGCTTCTTTCACTCACATCACTTTCTTCACTGCATCAATACAGCAGCACAGCCACGCGATACGACGTAAACCCGCTGCCGTCACTCTGCGCCGGGCAATTGCCGATTGCGGCCTTCCGGTAGTTCCCGGAGGCCAGCTGTTTCACCAGATCCTGCGGCAGTTCCGAAAGATCGGTGTTCTGCCAGCGAATCATCCACTCCGGACGCGCGCCGCGGGAACGCCGCAGATCGTCATCGCTGACGCAGGCCGCTCGCGCCATTGCAGGATCGGCGAGGATCGACACGCCGCTCACGCGAACCAATGCGGCCACACGTGCTTCCACCTGCATCGGGCTCAAGTTCTCGACCACGGCGCCATAATCGGCCACCGCGTAGAGCACGCCGCGCGCGTACACCACGGCAATGCCCACGTGGTCGACTCCGGGGTTCAGCAAATTCTCGCGATGGCCCGGCGACTGCATCCACGCCTGGTGAATGGCGGCAGCCGAGGGGGCCGCAGCCACATTCTCCTCAATCAAGCCGAAGTGCGCGCCCGCCTGCGCCGCGCGAGAGCTCAGGTCGGGCTCGCCGCGATACTGGTGAGAGATGGGGCCCGCCGCAGCCATCATGCGGCAATGCTGCAAGGCCGCCTCTGCCAGCGCCGGGTCCCACGCGAGCTTCGCCACTCCAGCTTGCGCGCGCGCCTGGTTGCCCAGCGCAAAAATCTGTTCCACAACCCCGCGCAGATCGGACCCGCCCGCACTATCTTGCGGGTTTTGCTGGTAATCCTGATTTCGCGACGGCGCCGCCACGAGTGGCCGCGGAAGTACCGCAACGGCCATCGCAATCGTCCCTGCCAAAACCAGAGAAAAAACTTTCATGGTCGATTGAACCCCGAATCCGGCGCGCATGTCGTTGCGTTCTGGCGTTGCGCGTAGTTTCTTCTATCACAAAGGTACTGCGTCAAGGGCACGTTCGCATGCGGCCGCAGCCACTGGCCGTGGCTGGCGTTGGGTTACCCGCTATCCGCAGCTTCGAGGTCCGGATTGCGTTGGCTATTGCCGAAATCGTCGCGCGGTCCGATCCAGAAGAACAGCGCGATGGCAGGTAACGCGACCACGCTGGTAAGCAGGAAGAACCGCACCCAGCCGATCTTGAGTGACAGTGCTCCGCCCGAGGAACCGACCACGGTGCGGCCTAGCGAAGCCAGAGAGGAAAGCAGCGCGAACTGGGTCGCCGTAAAGGCGGGCGAGCAAAGACTGGATAGATAGGTTATCAACGCGGTGCCGGCCATTGCACCCGTTAGATTTTCGGCAGTGACACACAAAGCAAGGTAGCCGATGCGATGCCCGCCGACAGCCTGCAGAACAAAAAACAGGTTCCCGACTGACTGCAAAATGCCACAAAGAATCAGCGACCGGCGGATTCCGTACCTGGTGGTCACAATACCGCCCAAAAGAGCCCCTGTCAGGATCGAGAAAAATCCGAACACCTTCGAAACGGCGGCGATCTCAGGGCCCGAAAATCCCAGCGAAACATAGAGCGGCGTTGACATCACTCCCGCCATAGCCTCGCCCAGCTTGTATCCGAAAATGGCGGTCAGGATGATGGGCCAGAGCGGCCGATGCATGAAATCGCGAAAGGGGCCGATCACGGCGGTTGCAAACGCGCGGCGAATCGCCTGCCATCCAGATTCCGCGGCATATGAAGTCTCCATAGAGACCATCGGTTCGGGGCCCAGCAAAAACACCAGTAGTCCGACACTGACTAACGCGGCCATTGTGGCATAGGCCGCGAACCACCCTGCGTAGGCTGCGATAAACAGGCCACCCGCCCCGGAAGCCAGCATGCCAATCCGGTAGCCGGACTGAATCATGGCTGCTCCAGGACCTTGCTCATCTCTATTCAGAATCTCCACGCGCCAAGCATCGATTACGATATCCTGGCTTGCCGATAAGAATGCGACCACCACGGCGAAGGCCGCCATCTGAAGCAAGTTGTGCTTGGGATTGCACGATCCCAGGGCGAGAATTGCGCCGATCAGAAGGATCTGGATAGTGACGCCCCAACCGCGCCGCCGCCCTAAAGGCAGTGGCGGAGGCACGCGATCCATCAGCGGCGCCCAGAGAAACTTTAAGGTGTAGGGCGTGGCGACCAGGGCGAAGGCGCCGATCGTCGTACGCCGCACGCCGTTTGTCGCGAGCCAAAATGAAAGCGTTGAGTAAGTGAGCAGAAACGGCAAGCCACTGGAAAACCCCAGCGCAAGCACCTGCAGCACGCGCCGATCAGTGTAGGCCGCGACCGCGTGCCGCCAGTTTGTTCGACCGTGTCCTTCGTCGATTCGGGAAATTTCCTTCATCTCAACTTTCGGGCACTCTACTTCAGCCTAACTTCACAAGCTCTGCCAACACCGCTAGCTCCGCTTATTCTGATCTCATGAAACTCGGCATTATCAGCGACACCCACGGACTTCTACGCCCCGAAGTTCTTCCCGCGTTAAAAGGCGTCGATCAATTCTTGCACGTCGGCGACGTTGGCAAAATCTCCATTCTCGACGAGCTCGCGAAAATTGCACCGGTCACAGCCGTTCGCGGCAACGTGGACCGAGAAGGCGCGTGCGGCAAGCTGCCAGAGACGGAAGTGGTCCTTTTCGAGGGTCTCTACATCTACATGCTGCACGACCTGAAGACCCTGCATCTCGATCCCGAGGCAGCCAAATTCGCTGCGGTGCTGCACGGCCACACGCACGTGCCGAACTTCTATACGAAGAAAGGCGTGCTTTATTTCAATCCGGGTTCGTGCGGACCGCGGCGCTTCGAGCTGCCGGTGACAGTGGGGTTGCTGACAATCGAAAAGAACGGCGCCCTCAATCCGGAGATCGTGCAGCTTCACATTCCAAAGTGAAGTTCCGCGCTTTCTTGTTCCCTTGTTCCCTCGTTCCCTTGTTCCCCTGGTCCCTTGTTCCCTGCTTCTCCCGTCCCGCATATCGGTGACGGCAGGCGTTCCCTTCATGCCTTCCTTATAAGTGTGCTGCTCAAATCAAATTAGGACGCCGCTGCAGCCGGCGTTACGCAGACGGTCGATGGCTCCGATCCACTCGGAGAAATCGACAGCCTCGATCCAGGAGCCGCCTAAAATGGCCGCCCGCGCAATCCTTCCTCTGGGATTGCTGCTCTGCGCTTCACTCTCAATTTCCACATCCAGCGCAGCCGCACAATCCACAGCCTCCACTCCTCAACAAGCATCGGCCGACTCCGGCACGTCGACTGATTTCTTCGTGATGCCGGGCTCGGACTTTGATCGTCCGGGCCTGGTTCCCCGTGCCAACCTCAACATCGGCATCGGCCACACCTTCAGATTCCTGAAAAAAGACCCCATCGGCGACGAACTCACCTTTGCCTACACCTACGAGAACGCCGGTTCTCACGGCTTCTTCCACACCAACTTCGGATCGCACACCGAAGCGCTGGGCGTGATGAAAAACTTCGGCCTGCCCAAAACCAAAGTCGTCACCGGATACACCTGGATTCAGGCCGGCCTAACCAGCTTCACCGGGAATGCGCACGTCGAGAACCGCTTCTACGACGGCGAGGCTCTAGGCGCAGCAATCCACTTCAACGACCACAACGGGATCTGGATTCAGGAGAGCTACAACAAGATTCCCACGGTTCCCTGGTACACCACCACGGGCATCGGCTACACGTGGAGCTGGTGACAAGCAACAGCTGGATCGGCCGCGCACCCGCGGGTCGGTCCAGCGGTGCACGACGAACGCAATAATTACCAGTGGTCGCGACCTGCGCGCACCCTTCTCTTTCGCCGTGCCCACAACTTTCCGGGTGGTCTCCTCGTCAAATCGAATAAGACCACCGGAGTTAGAACATGAATCTCGTAAGTCCAAGCATGCGATGGATCGCTGCAAGTATCGCGTTGCCTTTAGCACTGGCATTGAACGGATGTAGCTCACTGCAAGTCAAGCTGGGCATCAAGGTGCCGCTGGCTTCGATTCAGGTCTCCAGTATGGAAGCGAGCCTTCCCAAGAGCCCGGCCATCGCGCCCGGCCAAAGGTCTCCGCTAGTGGTCACATTCACCGGCGCCGACGGCAAAACCTGGACCACTCAAGGTCAGGGCAACGGCAAGATCGCGTGGAGCGATCTGGTCGTCACTGCGACCGTGGTCACCGTCAACAAGAAAGGCGTCGTCTCTCTTGCGCGCGACCCACGCGTCAGCGACGGCAAGACCGGCCACGTGACCATCAGCGCGCCCAGTCAACCAAGTCTGCACGCCGATCTCGACATTCCGCTTCGCTACAACATCGCGTTCGCCGCGCATTTCGACGGCTCAGACGGCATGAAGGGCATGGACGGCACGGACGGGCTCAACGGCTCAGACGGCAGCATGGGATCGATCGATGCCAATAATCCTTCAGCAGGAGGGAACGGTTCAGACGGCGGCAACGGTACGGATGGA
The DNA here is from genome assembly GCA_963713675.1 of uncultured Acidobacteriota bacterium. Classification (GTDB taxonomy): domain Bacteria; phylum Acidobacteriota; class Terriglobia; order Terriglobales; family Acidobacteriaceae; genus Telmatobacter. The sequence continues at coordinate 89,794 of CAVQMV010000022.1, read as the reverse complement.
TCGAACGGCAGTCCGGGAGGAGACGGGGACAGCGTGCAGATTTGGCTTGCCGTCCAACCCGGCCCGCAACCGCTGCTCCAGGCGGGCGTGCTTGCGGCCGGACAGAAGGAAAGGTATTACCTGATCGATCCGCAGGGGGGATCGTTGACGGTGACCGCTAACGGTGGATCTGGAGGACAAGGCGGCACAGGCGGGCACGGTGGCCGCGGCGGTTCAGGCGGAATCGGAATCCCGCCCGGATTCAGCGGAAACAATGGCCTCGATGGCCAGGACGGTCACTCGGGCCCGGATGGAAGCGGCGGACGCATCACCGTCACCTACGACCCCAGCGCGGCGCCTTACCTGAAAACCTTGCGGCTCTCCAGTCAGGACGGTCCCAAGCCCGTAATGAATGAAGCTGCGGTCGCGCCCCTCTGGTGAAGACTCCGAGTCACCGATAAACCTCCGGAATAAAGTTCTGCTCGCTGTACGGCGGCCGCACGTATTTCGATTTCATAATCGGCGGCAGCTTCAAGGGCTCCGGCGTCAGGTCTTTGTAAGGAATGATCGTACAGCAGGTGCCGAATGACGTTGAGCCGCGCGCGCTTTTTGTTTTCGGCGTTGACCACGTACCAGGGAACCTGCTTGGTGTCGGTGACGGCGAACATTTCGTCCTTGGCGCGCGAGTAGTCGGCCCAGTGCTTGCGCGATTCCAGATCCATGGGGCTGAGCTTCCAGCGCTTGGTGGGCTTGTCCATGCGGTCCTGGAAGCGCCGCTCCTGCTCCTCGTCGCTCACGCTGAACCAGTACTTGATGAGAATGATGCCGGAGCGGATCAGCATGCGCTCGAACTCCGGGCAGCTCTGCATGAATTCCTGATATTCGCGCCTCGGTGCAAAAGCCCATCACGCGCTCCACGCCGGCGCGGTTGTACCAGCTGCGATCGAAGAGCACCATTTCGCCGGCCGCGGGCAGATGCGGCACGTAGCGCTGGAAGTACCATTGCGTCTTCTCGCGCTCGGTGGGCGTGCCGAGCGCCACGACGCGGCAGACGCGCGGATTGAGCGACTCGGTGATGCGCTTGATGGCTCCGCCCTTGCCCGCGGCGTCGCGGCCTTCAAAGAGAATCACTACGCGCAGACCTTCGTGGCGGATCCATTCCTGCAGCTTGACCAGCTCGATTTGCAAGCGGCTAAGCTCGCGCTCGTATTTGCAATTTTTCCCCAGGCGCAAAGGATCCGCGCTAAGAACGCCGTTACCGGAATAACAGCCATTGCCGTTCGTGTGATTGTGGTGCCTTTTCGTCTTTTCCGCCATGGACGTACTCCCGATTTTGCGCACGGCGCGCCCAGTTCCCTCGCTGGACACACCGTCATTCCATCTATCGGCAGCGGGCGCTGCAACTTTAGTCCCAGGGCTAAAGCGCGACATCGGCTTGCGAACTTGCAACACTTTTTCGCAATCCGGGTTCAAGGGGAGAAGCGCTCGCATCGGCGGCGCGGCATTTCATTTGAATCTCCGAGGTTTCATCCATGACGAAGCTCAAGACGTTTGCAGTGATGGCTGCCTTGTTTCTGCCGCTGGCTGTGGCCGGGTGCTCGCATCCCCAACCTGTGGTCTACGCGCCGCCGCCGCCGGGGCTGAGCGCCCTCGCGCAGCGGGGCTATTATGACGGCTCTCTTGCCGCCCGCAACGATATCCGCAAGGGCCTTGCGCCCGACGTCGAGCGCCATCCCAGGTTCCGCAATCCTCCAGCCCCTCCGCAGGCGTTCGAAGAGTACCGGCACAGCTTCCGCGCCGGCTACGCGCAAACGTTCCGAGGCGGTCCGGCGCCCGGCTATTGAGGAATAACCTGCCAGGGTTCATGAGAAGATTGAGTGTCCCCGCTCCGGAAGCTCATGTCGAAAACCATGAACCTGCGCTATGTGATTTTTCTGGCGTGCACCGCCGCGCTGGGGGGCCTGCTCTTCGGATTCGATGTTGCCATCATTACCGGAGCAGGTCCGTTTCTCACGCGGCACTTCGCGCTCAGCGACATCAGTTTGGGATGGGCATTCAGCTCGTTGCTGTTCGGCTGCGTACTGGGCTCGTTTGCCGCGGGCCGGCTCACCGATCGCCTCGGCCGCAAGCGCATGCTGGTGTGGGTTGCGGTGCTCTTCGCGCTCACCTCGGTGGCCACCGCCGCGGCGCCAAGCTTTACGCTCTTCATCTGCGCGCGATTTCTCGGCGGCATCGCCGTCGGCGCGGTCTCGCTGCTCTCGCCCATGTATGTTTCGGAAGTTTCGCCGCCCTCCATCCGCGGGCGCATGGGCACGTTCTACCAGATGTCGATCGTCACCGGCATTCTGATCTCCTATTGCTGCAACTATCTGCTGCGCAACACCGGCGAGGCCAACTGGCGCTGGATGTTTTTGACGGGAGCCGTCGCCGTCGCTGCTGTTTCTGGTGCTCATTTCGCTTGCTCCTGAAACGCCGCGCTTCCTGGTACGCATCGGCAAAACGCGCGAGGCCTTCGATCTTCTGGAGCGCATTGAAAACGACGAGACAGCGCGCAAGGAAATCGCGGCCATCACGGAAGCACTGAAAGAAACGCGGCCGACGTGGCAGAATTTTAAGCGGCCGGGCGTGCGTCGAGCATTGATCGCAAGCGCCTGCCTCGCCATCCTGATTCACGTCTCGGGTATCAACACCATCATCGATTACGCGCCCGCGATTTTTATTTCGGCGGGATGGAAGGTCGACGCAGCGCTCGTTTCAACGTTCCTCGTCGGCGTGGTCACGGTGCTGTCGACCATGGTCGCTTTCTGGGTGATCGATCGCTACGGGCGCAAGCCGCTGTATATCACCGGTTCGCTGGGCATGACGCTCGCGCTTGCCGGACTGCTGGCGGCAGTGCTGGCCGGGCACTTTCACGGCATACTGGTTCTGCTTCTCATCCTGACTGTATCTGGCGTTTTTCTCGTCCTGCGTGGGGCCCGTCTTCTGGACGCTGGTGCCCGAGATTTTCCCGAGCGACGTGCGCGGCGCGGCCATGACGGTTCCCGTGCTGCTGCAGTGGGTGGCGAACGCCGTGGTCGTCCTGCTCTTCCCGTACGCATTTCACGTCATCGGCAAGGCCGTTACCCTGGGTTTTCTGGCGCTGATGGCGCTGACGCAAGCGTGGTTTACATGGCGCTTCTGTGCCGGAAACGAAGAACAAGCCGCTCGAAGAAATCGAGCAGTTTTGGGTCGCGCGCACTGAGTTTAGCTCATCACAAAAACCGGGTGCCCCACATCTCGATTCTGAGATGTGGGATCGCACGAATCGCACCACTTCGAACTCGTCACAACCCTCACTAGTCAACACCGCCGTTACCTAAGTCATATTGCCGATGCTGATGCCGTAGTGAACGTGGTACGGTAACCGGCTGAACCAAGCCGCGCGCGAGTTCGGCACGCCGATAATCGAGATGTGAACGGCGGGAATCAACTTGCGCTTTTAAAAGATTATGGCGACTATCTTCGGGTGGAAAAAGGACTTCGGCCCCTCACCTGCGAAGCCTATCTGAGCGATCTGCGCATCTTTGCCGAGTTTCTTGAGGGCCGCAACGCCCTCCTGATGACGGCGTGCGAGGCCGACGTGGCAGGTTTGCTCGAGCATTTGCGCGATCACGGCATCGACGGGCGCTCGGCGGCGCGCAAGCTGAGCTGCCTGCGCGGATTTTACAAGTGGCTGCTGCTCGACCGGCGCATCCATCACGATCCCACCGTCAACATCGAGTCGCCCAAGGCCTGGAAGGTGCTGCCCAAATCGCTGGCCGAGCCGGAAGTCACCGAAATGCTGGAGCGCGCCGCGCTCTCGGCATCGCATCCGCAGGCCAAGGCCACCGCGCTGCGCGACCGCGCCATTCTCGAGCTGCTGTATGCGGGCGGTTTGCGCGTTTCTGAGGCGGTGTCGCTCAACGTCAGCGACCTCGCGCTCGATGCCGGACGCGCACTGGTGCGCGGCAAAGGCGACAAGGAACGCATTGTGCCGCTGGGGCGCACCGCGCTTCAGGCTTTGGAACAGTATTTGCGCGAAGGCCGGCCGCATCTCGAACGGATCAGCTCGGCGCGCAGGGGCCGTGCGCAGCAGCGACACGACCGCGCGCGCATGTTTCTTTCCCTGCGCGGCATGCCGCTCACGCGGCAATGGATTTGGCGGCTCGTCAAGACGGCCGAACCACTCCACCAGCCCGCACGGGCTTGCGCCACAGTTGCGCCACGCACATGGTGGAGCACGGCGCGGACCTGCGCAGCGTGCAAATGATGCTGGGCCACGCCGACATTTCCACGACGCAGGTGTACACGCACCTCGCGCTGGGCCGGTTGAAGGCCGTGCATCGCCTGCATCATCCGCGCGGCGCGCGCCGGCCGGCGGAGGTTGAGGCCGATGAGGTCTCACGCCCAAGCCCTCGCCCTGGCCCACATCTCGTAAAGCGGAAAGCTTCGACTCCCAAAACCTCGGCCCCCGAAGTTTCTGACGAGGCCCAGCCATGACGGCCACGGCAGCGCCTCCAATCGCTTCTTCAATCGGCGCGCTCGTCGATGCCTATTTGCAGATGCTCGCCAACGAGCGCGGCGCCTCCGCGCACACTCTACGTGCCTACGACCGCGAACTGCACGGGTTCGCAGCGTGGCTCGCCGAACGCGGCGGTGCGCCTGAGGTCGCTCAGATTGAACACACACAGATTCGCGCCTTCCTGGGAACACTGTACGAGCGTGGCTTGTCGAAAGCTTCGGCTGCGCGCGCGCTGGCCGCCATCCGCAGCTGGTTCAAGTGGCTGGCGCGCAACAAATACATCGAGCAGAATGCAGCATCACTCGTCTCCACGCCAAGGCTGCCAAAGCATCTGCCGCGCGTGCCCTCCATCGAGCAAATGAACCGCGTGGTCGATTCGGTCGACGACGATGCGGCCAGCTGGCCGGCGCGCGACCGCGCGATTCTGGAAATGCTTTACGGCTGCGGCATCCGCAATGCCGAACTGACCGGACTGAATCTGGACGACATTCACTGGGCCAATGAAGCCGTCCTGGTGCGCGGCAAAGGGCAAAAGCAGCGCTACGTGCCGCTGGGCGACGCTGCCGCCGCTGCACTTCGCGCGTATTTGTCGGATCGGACTGCGCTCTTGTCCGCGGCCAGCGAAGAAAAGCCGGTGCGAACCCCAGCGCTGTTTCTGAATATGCAGTTGCGCGGCCTCGCCCAGGGAGGCCAGGCGCGGCTGACCACGCGCAGTGTCGGCCGCATCGTGAAGCGCATCGCCATCCTGCGCGGACTTTCTTCCGACGTGCACCCGCACACTTTGCGCCACGCCTTCGGCACGCATCTGCTGGAAGAGGGCGCGGACCTGCGCGCCATTCAGGAGCTGCTCGGCCACGAGCGCTTATCGACCACGCAGCGCTACACGCAGCTCACCACCGCACAGTTAACTGCGGTCTACGACAAGACGCATCCGCGGGCAAAGTAGGGCAAGCATGCCCTAGGTCGAGTAATCCGCGTTGATATGGATGTATTCGTGCGTCAGGTCAGTGGTCCAGAAGACGCACGAGCCGGATCCCTGATGCAGTTGAATCGAAATGGAGAACTCGCGCTGCGAGATATAAGCGTGAGCCGCGGCTTCGTCGAACTCAGGTGCGCGGCCGCCATCGCGGCAAATGTGCAGCTCGCCGAAATCAATGTCGAAACGGTCGGGATCGATCTGTGCGCCCGAATAACCGATAGCCGCAGCCAGGCGTCCCCAGTTGGGATCGCAACCGGCCCAGGCAGTCTTCACCAGCGGGCTATGAGCGATGGCCTTCGCCACGCGCAGCGCATCGGCATCGCTGGCCGCGCCGTTAATGCGCAACTCCACCACATGCGAAAGTCCCTCGCCATCGGCCACCACTTGATGTGCCAGCGATGTGCAGACCTCAGTGAGCGCGGAAGCGAAGGCCGGATCATTCGCTCCGATAGCAACTCCGCTGGCGCCCGAGGCAAGCAGCAGAACGGTGTCGTTGGTAGAAGTGTCGCCATCAACGGAGATGCGATTGAAGCTGACCTCAACCGCAGGACCGAGATAAGCGCTCAGATCGGCCGGTTCAATGACCGCATCAGTCAATACGTAAACCAGCATCGTCGCGTGCGGCACCAGCTGGGGGTGGATCATGCCGGAACCTTTGCCGAAAGCTGCAATGCGGACCTCGCGCACAACGCCATCGCTTGCAGCCAATTCGAGCCGGGCGAAGGCGACCTTTTCCACGGTGTCAGTTGTAAGAATGGCGCGCGCAACATCATGGAAGTGGCTGGCGTCGGCTCCAAGCGATGCGGCGAGATCGGGCAGCACCGCGACCAGCTTTTCCGCTGGCAGCGGAACGCCGATAACTCCGGTCGACGACGGAAACACTTCAACGGCGCGGCAATTGAAGATGGTTGACGCGGCGACGCAGGTGACGCACGCGGCTTCGAGCCCGGCCAGTCCCGCGGCGCAGTTGGCGTTCCCCGCATTGATAGCCACAACGCGCACATGACCGCCCGTTGCGGTGAGGTGCTGCTTATCAATAATGAGGGGCGCCGCAATCACGCGGTTCGAAGTGAACGCGGCGGCCGCGCTCGCTGGAGCGTCGGCAACAATCAGGGCAAAGTCGGGGCGGCCGCTGGCCTTCAGGCCGGCTTTGCCGGCTGCGAAGCGAAAGCCGCGGGGAATGACGTCTTGAAATGGATCGCTCATGGTGTGGACCCATTTAATCTAGCAGGTAGGACCTGAAAAGTGGGGCCGGCAAACGGGAGCCGGAGGCGCAGGAGTTGACGAACGCGTGTCGATGATTGACGAAGCCAGCACGGACTTTCTGGAACTGCGCGAGGTGAACGTGGCGCGCGGCGATCGCGTGGTGCTGCACGAGATCAACCTGAGCATCCGCGCCGGCGAACACGTAGCCATTCTGGGCCCGAACGGTTGCGGCAAATCCACGCTCATCCTTGCAATCACCTGCCAGCTCTATCCCATCGTGCAGCCCGGCATGCACGTGCGCATCTTCGGGCGCGAGCGCTGGGACCTGACCGAGCTGCGGCGGCATTTTGGCGTGGTCAGCGCCGGGCCCATGGGCGGCGAGTTGCCGGGCGAACGCACAGCGGTTACGTCCGGGCTCGACGCCGTGATCGCGGGCTTTTTTTCCGCATCGACTTTGTGGCCGAATCTGCATGTGACCGAAGAAATGCGCGCGCGCGCCCGCGAGGCACTCGAGCGCATGGAAGCTACCAAGCTGGCCGGGCAACTGGTTGGCACCATGTCGGCTGGTGAAAAACGTCGAATCCTGATTGCGCGGGCGCTGGTGCACCGGCCGCGGCAACTCCTTCTCGACGAGCCCTCGAACGCCCTCGACCTGGCCGCGCAACGCGAACTGCGCGAAGCCCTGCGCGGACTGGCGCGCGAGGGCACCGGCCTGGTGATGGTGACACACCACCTGGGCGATATTTTGCCGGAGATCGAACGCATCATTCTCATGCGCGACGGACGCATTGTTGCTGACGGTCCGCGCGAGGAACTGCTCACCGAGGCGCGGTTGAGCGAGCTCTTTCACACGCCTGTGCGCATTAGCCGCGACGCCGAGTGGCTGCACAGCTGGTAAAGGCGGTGGCCAGGGAATCAGGGGAACAAGAAGGCAGGAGGTCAGAATGGAAGACACGCATCACGCGCCGCGATGGAAGACCCTCCTGGCTTTCGGAATCATCTATTTTGTCTGGGGCTCGACATTTCTTGCGATTCGCATCGGCGTGCACGAAGTTCCTCCGCTGCTTTTCGCCGCCATGCGATTCACGACTGCGGGAGTGCTGGTTTATCTGTGGGCCGCAGCTAAGAAAGAGCTGCAGCCCACGGCGCGTCAATGGCTTTCCGTGCTCGTGCTGGCGTTTCTCATCTTCGTAGTCGACTACGGATTTCTGTTCTGGGCCGAGCAGCGCGTGCCTTCGGGCATCGCGGCGGTAATTCTCGCGACCATTCCCGCCTTCATGGCGCTTTCTGAAATCATCATTCTGCGAACGCAGCGGCTTACCCCGCGACTTTCCGTGGCGCTGCTCGCAGGAATCGCAGGCGTCGCCGTTCTGATGAGCCCATCAATAGGAAAGCTGGGCGGAACTCCGATCGATACGGCCGGAGCGGTGGGTCTGATCATCGGCGCCATCGGCTGGTCGATCGCATCGGCGCTGGCGCGCAAACTGCCGCTGCCCTCGTCGAAAGTAATGAGCTCGGGCGCGCAGATGCTGGCCGGCGGAGCGATGCTCGCAGCCGTTTCTGCCGCGCGCGGCGAATGGCGCGGATTCAATCTAAGCGCCGTCTCAGGACCGAGCCTGGATCGCGCTTGTCTACCTGATTCTTGCCGGCTCCATCGCCGGATTCACAGCCTACGTGTGGCTGCTGCATCGCGAATCGCCAACCAAAGTTGGAACCTATGCGTACGTCAACCCCGTCGTGGCTGTAATCATCGGCTATTTTCTCGGAGGCGAACCTCTGGGCGCGCGCACCGTGCTGGGCGGAGTGTTTGTCCTGGCCAGCGTCGTCACCATCACCAGCATGCGCACCAAAATTCCCGCCGTAGCGGAAGACGCGGAATGAAAAAGTCCGTGCGGGCGACCGCCCCGCAGGCGAAGCGCAAATTCACGCCGTAAATCTGAGAGTTGTGCTACCATTCGGGCAATCGGCCAACCCGTTGGCCAGGAGGCAAAGGTCACCCATGCCGCATATTTCCAGACGACATTTCTTGAAGGCCGGCGCAGCCGCAGGCGCGATTGCGGGTCTGCATGGTGCGCCGCTTTTTGCCGAGCGCGCCTCAGCCACCGACTGGGTGACGCTGGGAAAATCGGGCGTCAAAGTTACACGCCTCGCATTTGGTACCGGAACCTTCAGCGGCAGGCAGCAGCAGCAGTTGGGCCAGGAAGGGTTCACGCGGCTGGTGCGCTACGCCTACGATCGCGGCATCCGCTTCTTCGAGACGGCGGAGTCGTATGGCGATTCGCAGCGGATGCTGGGCGTGGCGCTGAAGGGATTGCCGCGCGACAGCTACAAATTAATGACCAAGGTGACCACGACGAGCGACTTCCCTGACCCGGCGAAGAAGCTCGACGAACTGCGCAAGAACAGCGACACCGAGTACTTCGACATCATGCTCCTCCACGTGCAAACCAGCCCCACCTGGCCTACCGACAGCGAGCGCTGGCAGGACGCGATTCTCGAGGCGCAGTCGCGGCAAACGATTGTGACGCACGGTGCATCGGTGCACGGCCTGCCCGCACTGCGGCAGGTTCCGGCCAACAAGTGGCTCGACGTGGCCATGATCCGCGTGAATCACAAGGGCGTGCACATGGACAACGACGGCGACCAGTGGAACGTACCCGGAAATGTGGCTGAGGTTGTGACCCACGTGCACGAGGCACGCGCCGCCGGCATGGGCGTCATCAGCATGAAGCTGGTCGGCGAGGGCGCATTCACCCAACGCAGCGACCGCCAGCAGTCGATGCGCTTCGCCTTCGGCACTGCCGGCGTGGATTGCGTAACCGTGGGCTACAAGAACACCGCGGAGATCGACGAAGCCATCGACAATCTAAACCTGGCGCTCACGTAGGCGCACGGCTAAATCGCGCGCAGCTTTTCCGGCGGTTCGGCCAGAGCCCGTTGATTCCCTTGGAACTTCTTCCTAGCCAGCTCAGTAGTGGACTCGCGTCGTCGCGGTTCTGATGCCACACGGCCGCGCGCCATCGAATTTCAACGGATTCGAGGGCGAGCATTGCCCTTCGTCATTCGACCGCATCGGTTCCGAGACAGCGGTGTGTGAACGCTTTTGGGGGAAATGAAAATCTTGCTTCAGCGATGATGGAGAAGCGGATGGCGCAATGACAGAGTTTGTTGCTGTAGCCGGCGCTGATTGTTCTTGACGAAGGGCATTTTCCCTCGCTTCAGCTTCATAATATCGATTCATGATCCAGTCTTGGGCTGTCGTAGAATTCTGGCCCGCGCCGACCCACACCCGCGAGAAGACCAGCAAAAGGGCCAGAACCAAAAAATGAGGAATCCTGCGCAGCGAAAACAAGGCACTTGGCGCTCCCATCAAGGCACTTGGTGCTCCCATCAAGGCACTTGGCGCTCCAATATTGATGGGGCGATTCGCCTCTGAAGCCAGGGAGTGCGGTTGGCCGTCGCCATTCGGCCGGGGACGAGCCGCATTGAAAAAGCCCTGCTCCGAGGCGACCATCCGACGAGGCTCTTGTGCCCACGCGCTCGGTCGAACACCTCTCTTGCCGATGCTGAAGACGATTGAGTGGTGCGCGTCGAAGTCTCAGAGGTCTCATAAGGCTTCTGCGCTTCGGCCTTCGCTTCAGAATTTTTTGTGGCAGACGCTGCCCCTGCCGGGGTCGTATCCGCCGATGAATTCAGGCGCCGAAATCCCGCATGGACGGGGCGCTGCGCTTTCGAAATTGGAGACTGCGTTCGGGCATTGCCATTCGACTGAGGACGAGCGGCATTGGGAAACTCCGGCGCAGAATCATCCTTCCGAGGAGGTTCTTGTGCCGATGCGTTCGATCGAGGAGCCTGTCTCGCAGATGTTGCGTACCACCGGTAGCTTCGCGTTGAAGTCTTGGAAGTCCAATAAGGCTTCTGCGTTTCGGTTTTCGAATCAGGCTTTTTTGTGGCAGACGCTGCACGCGCCGAAGGCCCATACGCCGATGAATTCAGGTGCTGAAAAGCCGCATTGACCTCTTTCAGCTTCTCTTCCGCCTTACCGCGAAGTTTTACGTCGTTGGAAAAGCGATCGGGGTGCCACACCTTGACCAGGACGCGATACGCATCATGAATCTCATTCCGTGAAGCACGGTGCTCAAGGCCAAGCGTCTGCAGCGCGGCACAGCGAGGACACAGCTTGTCCAGCCCTTTTAGCTGCCAACCGCAATTGCACTGTGCCATGCGTCGAGCATTCCACCGGGCACAAGCCCTGTCAAGGCACGGTTCCAATCAAGTCAATAGCAGCAATTACAGAAAACACGCCCTGAATTCGCAAAATTCAACGGTGTACAGCCGGTGCGAGCGAAAAGCGAGCCGCTGCTCCATGCAATGGCGGGCCCGGAGGGATTTGAACCCCAAACCAAGGGATTATGAGTTTTCCGGAAACCGACGTGAAGGTGCCGCCAACCCACTGAAAAAAACGCCTACAAGTACAAGCCGCCCGCACGGAAGGAAAATGCGCCACCGCAGATTTTGTTGGATTTAGCAGAGCCTGATTGAGCCTGTACGTCACAATCTACGTCACAGTTTTGAGCGCTTGCCGACCAAATGATTTCACGACCATTGGTCGCCATTCGGAACGACACTTTGGGGTAATGAGAGTCCTGGAATCTACACCATTGCTGCCGGTGAGTCGGCATCTCCCTCTGCGGGCAGGAGGTCCGGCAAGTCAAGGCGTGCCACACCAATCCGGTAGTCGGCCATCCCGTAATACACGTCGAATCGATCTGGCGCGCCAAGATCATCCCGCCGGTCGATACCGGTGGGAAACACGACATTGGCGACCGTCCCGTCGCGTTCCTGCGGAAGGGTCGGAGTCAAGACCGGCTCAACCGAGCGATAACGGACCACACGCGGATGTTGCTCTGAGAGCACCATCACTCCGGCCGAGTAGCACAGATGATGTCCATTGCCGCTGGCAGCCAACGCTTCGCTCACTCCGTGGTAAATGATCAGCCAGCCGTGCCGGGTCAGGATAGGCGGAGTCCCTGCTCCGATCTTCAGCCGCTCCCAGGGCGACACCGGAGTTGCCAGGCGATGATGCGACGTGAACCGGCCAAGGCTATCCGGCTCCTGGCTTTTCAACGCAGGCGGGCAATAGGAAATCCAAATGCTCTCCCGATCGAGATCTACCTCGCGGGACGCAGGGTGGCGAGCTGTTTCCTCAGGCCGGGTGCCGGGAAAGAGCGGACGATGGAGCATGCCAAGTTCCCGATACCCGGACGAATCAGGGATCGCGACAGGGAAGAGGCTCGCATCTTTGTCATCCACGGTGCTCAAATCGATGCCGTGCCAATGAGCGTAGGTTGCGAGCCCGAGGCGCGTCCAATGGAATAGATCCTTCGACAGCGCGAGGGCGATCCTTGGACCCTCCGGGGAAAATGCGGTGTACGACATGACATAGGCGTGGAGCGGTTCCATATAGGTTACACGTGGATCTTCACAGCCACCGCTACCATCGGGCCGACGTTCATAATCGGCTTCCGGCTCGAGCGCGATACCAAGCCGCTCGACGCCTGCCGGATCGCCGGCTTCATTGAATTTCACTCGCGCTATGCCAATGCGTGAGTAATTTCCTTTGGCGACCAGCCGCGGAAACAAGTAGAGCTTCCCATCTGGGCCACGGGCAGCCGCAGGATTCAGAATGCCTTCCACCTCGTTGGGATTTCCGGGTTCCGGCTCCATCAGCATCCCCAGGCGCTGCAGCTTGAATCCACTCATCGCATCTCCTTGCGAGCGCACGCTCACTTATAGCCCAGGCAAGCGATGATGGTTTTAATGACCAGGTTGGTGTCGTCCGGCCCTTTCACGGGAATCGACACCACACCCACCTGTTCTGCCGGATAATCGTTCCCGCCTGGGAACAAGGCATCTCCGATGTAAACCATATCTTTCAAAGAGAGGTGCAGAGTGTCCTTCAGCTTTCCTATGCCGTAGGCTTTGTCGATACCGGGCTTGGTTACGTCGATTGAAGTTGCGCCGCCCATGCGAACGGAGAACTCCGGGATAAGGTTTTTCAGGATCGCAGTGATCTTCTTGCGTTTGGCGAAATCGGGATCCCATTTTTCCTTCTCGGCTAGTGGAGCTTGTTGACCCAATGCGGAGAATGTGATCTGGCTTCCCCGGTCCTCAATCACCTTTCCCCAGACCTTCTCTGCGTGAAAGCCCGACTCGCCAGCTGCTTTATTCAGAGCGTCGATGATCTTCTTTCTTTGGTCCGCTCTCAGATCTTCTGAATAAAGTTCAGTCCACTTCCCTTTGTATTGGAAGAATTTTGTCCCACACGTTGGAAGCAGGGACAAGTTCGCGAGGAGACTTCCTTTGGGAAGATCGGTGAGAAGCTGCTTTTCAAACTGGGTCCACGCGCCGCCGGAGATGACCGCTACTTTAACGATGCCCAAGAGATCATGCAGCAGCGCCGCTGTCTTTGGCGCGAGGGACGACTTACTTGGCGCCAGGGTTCCGTCCAGATCGAACACAATGAGCTTTTTCATTCATCTTCCAGCTTTAGGTTCCGAAAAAATAAGCTTAGCTTTCGCCATCTGTTCTGCCGTCTTGATGATGTTTTGCTCGATCAAGGGATCGCGATCTCCAGCAGAGTTACTTCTCCGCTGGGTTGAAACGCACACTCTGCTGCCTCCGCCGGCAAGAGCCAAACATCTCCCTTGCCTACCGCGTAGGGAGTCCCTTCGTGCGTGACATGGCCTGAGCCTTCAATGCAGACCAACACGCGCGGCTCTGCTATGGCGCCAACCGGGAACGGCGCCTGACCGAGCAACCGCCATACCCAGAATGGTCTGCAGTCGAAGAGGCTTTCCCGTTCAACGGGCAGGTTAGTCTCGACGCGGGCCGCGACCAGGCCGCCGGCACTCCCTTCGAAATCTATGCAGGCAAACGCCTGTTCGACCTGAAGCGGCCTTGGCTTCCCCGTCTTCACGTCTACATGACCCCAGTCGTAAAGCCGGAATGTAACGTCGCTATTTTGCTGAATCTCGAAGACAACAACACCACCACCCAGTGTGTGAACCGTTCCCGCGGGGATGAATACGGCATCACCTGGTTTGGGGACAATGCCCACTAAGTGATCCGCGATAGTTCCGTTGGCGAGTGAACGCCGAAGACCGTGGGCAGTCGTGCCAGGTTTCAAGCCCGCGTAGATGTGGCTTTCCTTCTCTGCCTCGATCACGACCCACGCTTCGGCCTTTCCGCTCTCCCCCGCTGGAATCAGGTCTGGATAGGCGTCGCTGGGATGAACCTGCACGGAAAGCATTTCGCGTGCGTCGAGAAACTTGAGGAGCAGCGGAAAACGAAGGAAGCGCGGAGCCAGCTTACCCATCAGTTGCGTTCGATATTGTTCCATCAATCGACCGATAGTCTGGCCCTTAAGCGGCCCGTTGGCAACCAGGCTTTGATGATCGTCGCGGTCGCTGAGCAGCCACGCTTCGCCAATTGGACCGTCACCGGGCAGCGACTTGGAGAGCAAGCCGGACAAGCGCCTGCCACCCCACAACCGATACTGATAGATCGGCTCGAAGCGCAAGGGATACAAAGCAATCGCGCTCATCTGGCTCCACTCAGTTCATGAAATTGGCAGTTCGCACTTGGTCGGTGGCAAGGGCGGACCGTGCAATGGTTTGTGCAAGCTGGCCACTGACTCGCGGGGATGATCGGGTGCCAGGATCACGGACCTGTCGCGGGCATTGCCTGTTGCGGGTGCCCGCCTGGAACCCACGCCAGATCGCCGCTGAGAACGTAGACGGCGAGTGCAGCGCCCATAAGGAGCGCGCCTATCCAGAAGCGCCAGTCACGATGCATACGCTTCCAGTACGGGCCGGGTTCGGGTTCGCCGCTGTCGCCACTGTTTCCTTCATGGTTGTGCTTGCTTCCGGTCATCTCTTCTCCATTGCTGCGTCGTATTCACCGCGGCGCGCGGCCTGATTGCAGAGGGCGCGATGATACAAAGCCTGCTGTGCGGCCGATACATTGCTATCGCGCCCCTTCCAAATCTCCAATGCCGGCTGCTGAATAGCACGAGAAAACGAGAACGCCACCGCCCATGGCAGCCGCGACTTGAATCTCAAATTCATAGCGTTCAAGCGCGCCGAGGCCAGTTCTGGGGATTGGCCGCCCGACAAGAACGCAATCGCCGGAACAGCAGCGGGAACGGCGCGCAGGAAACAATTCACCGTCGCATCGGCTACTTCATCCACTGTCTCCTGCCTTGCGCAAGCCAATCCGGAAAGCACCATGTTCGGCTTCAGAATCATTCCTTCCAACAGGACCCGTTGTGCAAACAACTGGCTGAAAACCGTTCTTAGCACTTCGTCCGTAACTTTGTAACATTGCTCCAGCGTGTGATCGCCGTCCATGAGTACTTCAGGTTCAACAACAGGAACGAGTCCAGCCTCCTGGCATAGAGCCGCGTAGCGGGCCAGTGCGTGCGCATTGGCATCGATCGCGCCCCAGCTTGGAATTCCATCGCCGATGATTATTACGGCCCGCCACTTGGCAAAGCGCGCGCCGATTTTTGCATATTCAGCAAGACGGCCGCGCAACCCGTCCAGACCTTCAGTCACCTTCTCACCTGGATGTCCGGCCAGATCCTTGGCGCCTTCGTCAACCTTGATGCCCGGAATGATTCCCGCATCAATCAGGACTTTGATGAAGGGAGTGCCATCGCTCTTTTGCTGATGGATCGTCTCTTCGTAAAGAATCGCGCCGCCGATGCGCTCGCCGAGCCTCGGAGTGGTCACGATCAATTCGCGATAGGCTCGGCGAGCTTCGACGGTCTGTGGTATTCCAAGCGCTGCAAATCGCTTGTTGCAGGTCGGATTGCTCTCGTCCATCGCGAGTAAGCCCTTGTCGTTTGCGACAAGGGCCTGCGCTGTTTCTTTAAGTTGCTGCACATTCATTCGAGCATGCTCCATTCGTACGGGCCATTTTCGGGAGTCATCGTCAGCTCGGTCCTGAAATTGTTTACGCGATCTCGACAGGCCCGGTCTTACGAATTTCCTTTGCAGGTTCGCCCCGCCGCAGCGCGGTGTTGCGGGTTGCTAGGCGAAAACTTTCTCGTCATGAACGGTGTAAGACCTATGTTCGGTTCCTGCAATGATTTTCTTTGCATTGGCTACCGCGTCTTCTGTGCCATGGACAACAAGCAGAAACTTGTCTGTCTTCAGAGCCACCTCGTACTGGACCACGCTATCCTTCGGAATGCCGATACTCACCAGGCCCGCCCCCAGCGCGCTGACGCCTCCAACTACGGCTGCTCCTTCAAGGCCAGCGACAATCCACGCCACCAATGGTCCGGCTACAAGAATCGGCCCTAGTCCTGGTATGAGGAACAATCCCGAGCCGAAGAGCAGGCCCCAGAATCCGCCCCAGAAGGCTCCTAATTTTCCCCAGTGCTTCATGCGGTCGCCGGCGTTGTAGTAGCCCACCACATGCTCATCCGTATGTGTACCTTTCGCAGCGATCGAGAGACTCTTCATGTCAACACCCGCCTCTTGCAGTTCCTTGATGGCTTTCTCCGCCTGCTCGTGGGTATCGTAGATAGCTACCACAGAATTTGTATTGTTCATTAACTTCTCCTTATTTCGTGGTTGACTGGAAATTGTCTCGGGCGAATTGCTCCGGGCATGCGGCGCGTTGGCGCAGGACGATTGTCGACTGGCAGCGCCAGTTCCGTGCGGAATGCATGAAATTCCGCGATGGAATTACGTGGCACTTTCCAGCTAAGTTTTCCACCTTCGAAGCTCGGGTTCTGAGCAATTCGGTACATAAGCCGAACCTCGCCTTGCGTCGGGTTTTGCTAACTGTCGGTGAACATTGCCTTCTCTGGATGCCCCTTGGCCATTGGAGCCGGCGCAGCGGCATCGCTGAAGTCCTTCGTCCACTGCCAGTTCCTGATCTCGGGCATATCCTCAAGGTGCTCGCGGATGTAATCGTGGTGGCGATGCAGTTCCTGGTTGAAGAAGTTGATTGCCTTCTCGGCCTGCAGGCGAAGCCGAGGGATGTGCTTAAGCGCATCGAGTGCAAGATGAAAGCGGCTCATTTCGTTCAGCACGACCATGTCGAACGGCGTGGTAGTCGTCCCGTAGTCCATATAACCGTGCACATGGAAGCGGCCTTCGTTGGAGCGCCCGTGAACCAGGGTATGAATGAGCCAGCGATTGTTGTGAAATGCGAAGATCACGGGAGCTTTTTCCGTGAAGAGCGCATTGAACGACATTTCGTCCATCCCGTGCACATGCTTGTCAGGAAACATCAGAGTCATCAAGTCCACTACATTGACAACGCGGACCTTGATGCCGGGCACGTGTTTCTGTAGCAGCCACGAGGCCGCGCAGATCTCGATGGTCGGCACATCGCCGGCACATGCGAGCACAACATCCGGCTCCCCACCTTCATCGTTGGTGGCGAACTTCCATGTGGACGCGCCGCGCGAGCAGTGCTCCAGAGCCTCGTCCATGTTCAACCATTGGAGCTGCGGCTGCTTGCCGCAGGTGACGACGTTCACGTAGTTGCGACTGCGCAGGCAATGGTCGAAGACGCTGAGCAGGCAATTGGAGTCAGGCGGATAATACACGCGGATGACTTCGCTTCTGCGCGCCAGGGCATTGTCTACATAGCCAGTTGCCTGGTGGCTGAATCCGTTGTGATCGTTGCGCCAGGCATGACTCGTCAGCAGAACATTGAGTGATGCCAGTGGCCTTCTCCATAGAAACTCGCGGCATTGCTCAAGCCACTTGGCATGTTGAGTCGTCATGGAATCAACCACCTGCGCGAACGCTTCATAAGAGGACCACATGCCATGACGACCTGTTAGCAGGTAGCCTTCGAGCCATCCCTGGCAGAGGTGTTCGCTCAGTACTTCCATCACGCGGCCATCCGGTCCTAGCTCATCGTCGATCGAGACGATCTCCGCCATGGAACACCGCTTTGTGGCCTCGAAGATGGAGTTGAGGCGATTGGAATTCGATTCATCCGGGCAAAACATGCGAAAGTTCTTCGCATTCATTTTGAAGATGTCGCGGAAGAAATCTCCAAGCTTGCGTGGCGCTTCGGCTAGAACCTGACCGGGTCCAGGAATCTCTAGAGCGTAGTCGGTAAAATCTGGCAGAGCGAGTGTAATCAGCTCGCGCCCGCCGTTCACGTGGGGATTGCCCCCCATGCGCCGATTGCCTGCAGGCGAAAGGGCGGCCAGCTCATCGATGAACTTGCCATTCTCGTCGAAGAGTTCGTGCGCCTTGTAACTCTTCATCCATGCTTCAAGAATCTTGAGATGTTCGGGGTTGTCTCGGACCGATGCGAGCGGAACCTGGTGCGCACGGAAGGTGCCTTCAATCGGAATTCCGTCCACTTCTTTCGGACAGGTCCATCCTTTGGGTGTGCGCAGGATCATCATGGGCCAGATGGGCTGCTTCTTGAATCCAGTGGCGCGTGCCTCTTTCTGAATCGACCGGATTTCGGCATAGCAATCGTCGAGCGCCTGGGCCAGGAGTTGATGCACGACTTCAGGGTCGTCGCCCTCAACAAAGTAAGGCTTGTAACCGCGCCCCACATAGAGAGCCTTCAGGTCTTCGTCGCTCGTGCGTCCCTGGGCGGTTGGCCCGGAGATCTTGTAGCCATTCAGATGCAGAATCGGAAGGACCGCGCCGTCTCGCACCGGATTGAGGAAGTTGACCGACTTCCAGCTTCCCTCCAGCGGACACGTCTCGGACTCGCCATCGCCGATGACGCAGGCAACGATCAGGTCCGGATTATCGAAGGCCGCGCCGAATGCATGCACCAGCGAGTAGCCAAGCTCCCCGCCCTCGTGCATGGAATTCGGCACGTGCGGCCCGCAATGGCTGGGCACGCCGCCGGGCGTAGAAAACTTGCGGAACATAAGCCGCAAGCCGTCTTCATCGTGCGTGATCTCCGGGTGAACCTCGGTGTACGACCCTTCCAGATAAGAACAGGCATTCAGTGAAGGACCGCCATGCCCTGGGCCAGAGATGTAAATGATGTCCGCGTCGTGCTCTTTGATGAGGCGGTTCAGATGAATGTAGATGAGATTTTGTCCCGGAGAAGTTCCCCAATGGCCGAGCAATCGCGGCTTGATCTGCTCGGCTTTGAGCGGTTCTCGCAGCAAGGGATTCTCAAACAGGTAGATCTGGCCGATGCATAGATAGTTCGCCGCGCGCCAGTAGCGATTCATCTTGTCGAGCAGCTCGGGCGAAAGCGGACCCTTCGGCGCCGTGGCTCTTGCCTCGCTCTTGCCATCGGCCGCAATCGCCGTGGATAAGGATACATCGAAGATAAATCCGGATGAGTTGCCAGTCTGATCGAAGTTCTTGCTGAATGATTGCGGGATGCCATCCTGATCGACGCTGATGGGGAGTTCTTTAGTAGCCATTTTGAAAGTTCCTCGTTGTCTATGCGGCGGGCTTCTTCTTTGCCGCCTCTTCGAAATGCGTTTCTCGCTCCGCTTCAAGCCAGTCCTGATCCTGCTGGCTTTCGCCCTGGACTCGCTGTTGATAAATCTCATAAGCCCGGGTCGCGATCTGCTGAGTATCGACGGCAGGCGCTGCGGTTTGCGGGATCGCCTTCTTGATAGGATCGAAGATCCGGTAGGCAAGCAGCTTTACACGATCGTTGATCAGCGCCCAGGCAAGTGCATACGCCCATACAAATCCCGCCCACTTCCAGCCGAGCGGCGCCATGAATACTCCGTAGACCGCGATGAGTGTCGCGATCGCCTGCGTGCCCACGACCGCAATCAGCAGAATTTTCGCGGGGCGTATTGACCAAAACGGACCGCGTGTGCGCGTGAGAAAAATGGTCAGATGCCCGGCCACGGAAAGCTTGAGATACATGAGAGTCTGGACGGTCAAGCGGTCCATATGGAAGACGCGCTCGCCCAGATAGAACAAGAGAAACGCAGCGGCAACGCCGATCACCCCCAGAACGGTGGAGATGGACAGCACAAGCCGCATGTTCCAGGCTTCGGGCTTGTTCCTGTACAAAACGTTGTCATAGGCGATCGACAAAATCGCCCCGTCGTTGAGCAGTGCGATCATCACGATCATGACTGCGGTGACAGGATAGAAATTGAAAACCAGTATGGCCAGCGTCATGAAAAACAGTACGCGCAGCGTCTCCGCGATGCGATAGATGGCGTAGCTGTTCATGCGCTGGAAGATGCGGCGACTCTCTTTGATCGCATCGATGATCACGGAAAGTCCGGACGAGAGAAGGACGATCGAAGCTGCTGCTCGGGCTGCGTCGGTCGCGCCGGAAACGGCAATGCCGCAGTCGGCTTTCTTCAACGCAGGCGCATCGTTCACTCCATCGCCCGTCATGCCCACAATGTGCCCGCAGGACTGCAGCACGTCCACGATATGAAATTTGTGTTCGGGAAAAACCTGCGCGAAGCCGTCCGCCTTCTCGATTTCCTCAGTTTCCTGCGGTGTCGCTTTCTTCTTTGTATCGCCAAGCGCGTTGGCGTCCAGGATATTGGAGCCCAGGCCCAGCTCTTTTGATGTCTCCCGGGCGATGGCAATTTGATCGCCGGTTACCATCTTGATCTTGACGCCCATTTGTATGGCGTTGGCGATGGTTTCCTTGGCGTCCGCGCGAGGCGGGTCGAACAAAGGCAGCATGCCGACAAACTTCCATTTGCCTTCCTCGTCGGCCCTGGCCACACCGAGCGAGCGGAAGCCGCGCCCGGCAAACTCAAGAATGGCTTTTTCTACCGCTGGCTTGACATCGCCAACATTGGTCGACATCTGCAGAATGACCTGCGGAGCTCCCTTGGCCACAAAGAACTGCTTCCCGTCCGCACCTTTGACGGTAGCTTCGGTGCGTTTGTGCACCGGATCGAAGGGCATGAAGTGAAGCACCTGACAACTCTTCAATTCCTTGTCATCCTTCACGCCTCCGATGACGGCGAGGTCAATGGTGTCCTTGTCTTCTGCACGCGAGGCAAGCGCCGCCCAGAGAATCACCTTGACGGGAGCAATGCCGTCCACCGTGAACGGATCGCCTAGTGTTAGTTTGTTCTGCGTGAGTGTGCCGGTCTTGTCCGAGCACAGCACGTCAACCCCAGCAAGTTCCTCGATGGCCGACAAGCGGGTTACGATTGCTTCCTTCTTCGCCAGCAGGCGCGCGCCTACGGCCATGGTCACTGACAAGACGGTCGGCATTGCGACGGGGATTGCCGCTACCAGAAGCACCAGGCAGAATTCCAGCGTGGTGAGGACCTTGTCGCCTCGGAAGAGGGCGAAGATAAGAATCAATGCGACTAGCGCTACCGCCAAAATGATCAGGTAGTCGCCGATCTTCATCACAGCCTTTTGGAAATGGCTGACGGTATGAGCCTGCTCCACCAGTTGCGCGGTCTTGCCGAAGTAGGTGTTCGTGCCGGTGGCATAGACCATGGCGTCTATTTCGCCCTGACGGATGATGGACCCGGAATAAACTGCGCCTCCGGGTTTAGCGGTAACGGGCAATGACTCCCCGGTCAATGCCGACTGATCCACCTCGATCGAATCGCCATCCAGCAAGCGCGCATCTGCCGGAACAATGTCGCCCAGCCTGAGACGAATGACGTCGCCAGGCACCAGTTCACTCGCCTTGGGATCCTCCCACTTGCCGTCTCGCTTGACCTTCGCCTTGACTGCCAGCCGCGCCTTCAGGGCGGCAATCGCGTCACCTGCTTGATGCTCTTCCCAAAATCCGACCAGGGCGTTGGACAAGAGCAGCGCAAGGATGACGAAGAAATCGAGCCAGTGCCGGACAACTCCCGACAAAATGACCGCGGCTTCGATCATCCACGGAATCGGACCCCAGAAATACGACAGGAACTTAAGATACTCGTTGGTCTTCTTTTCCGCGATCTCGTTCGGGCCATATTGTGCCTGACGTTTTTGCGCCTCGGCTTGTGTGAGTCCATCTGCCGATGCCCCGAGCTTCTTCATCAGCTCAGGCATGGGAAGCGATTTCAGATCGTTCTTGTCATCTTTCGGCGAGGGCTTGGACTCTGGCTTCGACTCTGGCTTATCTGCAATGGGAGACGGATTTGATTCAGGCTCCGACTTGGGCTTATCTGGATTCGGTGTCACGATGGATGTTCTCCTGTTCCTGCTCTACACCGAACGCCGGTCCCGAGAAGGCTTAGAAGATCGTTGAAAGAGCCCTGAGGAAGGCCATTGGAGGTCTTTGAATTCCATCCAGTTCGGCGCAACACACGCAGCGTGTCGTCAAGGCATCCCAGACTTGCTCTTGCAAAAAGTATCGACTTTCGCAGATGCGGCCGCCGTGCAGTTTTGCTCGGGATTGGCCGAACGGCTACCCGGCACTTTGAAGTTAAGCGGTTAGTGCGACCGACCCTTACTGGTGAAGGAAATCGGGCTGGAGGATTTCATCGAAAATGACATGGTATTGGGTCAACGCGGTGCGGAGCGTTTCAGTGCTTGTTTCCCCGCGGAAGGGCCGCACCGCGACACCATGCGCCGCACGATAGTTTTCCATTACGCGGGGGTGAAGAACGGATACGTCCGCGGCGCGGTCATCAAAGCTTTCTTTGGGATAGCCTTTGGCCTCGAGGAGCGCGGCGATCAAGTCGTCGGCTTCCGTCACAGAGGCCTCGGGGTGATCGACGAAGCGAGATTGCAAGGTTTGCCACTGGGTGACGAATCGCTCCCGCTCAGTAGCGCCGAGTTCGTGAATCTTCATTGAGTGCACACGGCTTTGACGAAGGGCCAGATTCGCCTCGGCCGTTTCCGATGAGCCATGCACCTGGACAGCGTGGTCGTACTCGGTTCCGAAGCGATTGCGGAGAACCGCAGTCCTGGCCTTGCGGCGTCGAAAATATTCGGCAACGACGATGACGGCAAGGACGAGCACGGTTGCTGCAATGATGAGCTGGCTACTCGTGAAGTAACGAAACATTGTGTTCTCCTTTGAGGGCTTTCCGTGACGGCTGTGGTGAATGGATGAGGCTTTCAGAGCGGCGCGGTCTGGCAGACGGACGACCCATGTTAACTGTGAAACAGGCCGAGGCGGAAGGCTGGTCAGAATTGCTCATTCTAAGCAATATCGAGACCTAACGCGATCTCATCGCTGGTCTCGGCTGCTCCATTTCATCGGGCGAAGCATTATGTCTTCGATGAATGCATCGAGACCATTATTCCTGACTCTTCGACGTTCGCACGAGTGGTTTCTCGTCGATTTCCCAACGCCCCGTTGCGTTTTCACCGCTTCGAGTTGGAGAGCAAAACTAAGCAGACCTTCTTGGGGTAGAGGGGTCACGTTGATAACAGGAGAGATCTACCATGCCGGGACAATTTGAAATCCCAGAAGCAACCAAACTGGAAGACGAGACGATCTCAGACGCAACTGCAGAAAAGAAGATTCAGCATGCGGCCGAAAAGGCCGCGGAAAAATCCTCGAAAACGGAACAGTGCTACGACCAGGATCACAGCATTTTTTCAAAGTAATCAGTCTGACGATTATCCGGGAGGGATGACCGGGAGTGAACTGATCGCGGCCGGATGCTAGTTTGTAGCGTCTGCGGCATCTGTGTATTGGTTACTTTCCGCGAGTTCGATTTTCATCAATTCACCTCAATCCCCGGGTTGGCAACCATCCGAACCCAGGACCCCTCACTTTTTAAGAGTCACGGAGCACAATTGACCAGCCTTTGAAGCGTTGCGACCTCCCGATAATTGGAGGTGGCCACCACCAATACGGCGGCGGTGATGCCAGATTGTGCGGCTAATTCCCCCGAAGGTAGCACCCCTGCCACACTGCCGCCGCTCCTCTCACAGGCTTCATGAATTGATCGCGTTCAACCGATTCTCACAGTGCAAAAGTGCACATCCATCCCAAACTGTCTGGAGTAGATTCAGGCCATGATGCGCCGCTTGACACGCCGCATTCTTAAGTTCGGATCGCTTTTGGGGGGCATGATAATGTCCGGCACCGGGTGTTTCGTATTCGTGCACGACTTTCGGGTCGTGGCAGTGGGACATGAAAGACCGGACGCGCAGCCATCCATGCGCGCGGATCGCAAATCCAAAACGCCATTCGAGGGTACGGGCGCCGCACTCTTCCTTTTGGCATTCGTCGCGAGTGGAACCACGGCAACAATTGTGGCTTTTCGCCGCTGATCTCAAAATGCAGTGTTGGAATTTTTTCCCCGCCCGTTAACATGTTTGACTTCAGGAGCCTGCGATGTCCGCATCGAATATCTCACTGAATTCGCAGCCAAGAGCCTTAATTTTGCGCGAAGCGCGGACTCTGGTCTTCGGCAGAACGCCGGTACTCTCTCAGCAGCCAGCGCCCGGCCGTTCGCTTCCCGCCCGGATCGCTGTGATCGGAAACCATCTTCCCCGGCAGTGTGGAATTGCAACTTTCACGACTGACTTGTGCGATGCGATTACTTCTGAGTATCGAGCCGCGGTATTGTCGGTAGTGGCCGTCAACGATCCGCAGTCGTCTTATGCTTACCCCAATCGAGTGCGGTTCCAGATCGACGAAGGCGACATATCCTCGTATCGGGCGACCGCCGATTTTCTCAATGCCACGAATGTCGATTTAGCGTGTTTGCAGCATGAGTACGGGATTTTCGGGGGAAAGGCTGGTAGCCATGTTCTGGATCTGCTGCAGCGCCTCAAAATGCCGGTGGTAACAACGCTCCATACCGTTCTCAATCAGCCGGACCGCGATCAACGAAAGGTCATGCAGCAGATCGCAGCGCTTTCCGATCGCCTTGTTGTGATGAGCAAGTACTCGTCTCGCGTTCTGCACGATGTATATCGAGTGCCGGCTGAAATGATCGATCTGGTGCCTCATGGCATTCCCGACTTGCCTTTTGTGCAGCCGGAGGTATACAAAGACGCGCTCGACCTCGCGGGAAAGTTTGTATTGCTCACCTTCGGCTTGCTGTCTCCCAACAAGGGGTTCGAGAGCGTGATTCGCGCCCTCCCGCGCATCCTCGCCCGTCACAAAGACGTTGTCTACGTCATCGCAGGAGCCACCCACCCGCATGTCAGGGCTCGCGAGGGTGATCGGTACAGGGATCAATTGCAAGCCATGGCCAAAGAACTGGGAGTCGAGCGAGAGGTCATATTCCAAAACCGGTTCTTTAGCCCTCAGGAGATGGCATCGCTGGTCGGATCGGCCGACATTTACATCACGCCGTACTGTCACGTGGCGCAAGCAGTATCGGGGACCTTGGCCTATGCCATGGGCGCAGGCAAGGCCATCATCTCTACTCCCTACTGGCACGCCGCCGAACTCCTCGACGAAGGGCGCGGTGCGCTGGTTCCCTTTGAGGACCCGGCCGCTATCGCAACTGCGGCAATTGATCTCCTGGACAACGGTGCGAAACGCTTCGCCATACGCAAACGCGCTTACACCTATGCACGCGAGATGGTCTGGAGCCGGGTCGCGCAATCTTATATGCGTTCCTTCTCACGGGCTCATGCAAATCACATGCAGCCTGCGCACCTCGAGTTTCCCGCCCATTCTGTCGAGCATATCGCTGCAGCCCGGCCCTTAGTTGCCTGAACGCCTTCCCAGTGCGGATGGGGAGAATAAATACACCCATAGAAAACTGCGAATGACGGCGAATCACTTGCCGGTGTCCTCGGGCAGATCATATCAGTTTCCGCTCAGTTTTTAGCTTTTCAATGGCATCTCTGGAATGATTACAATACGGGTGCGTAAAATCCAAGTTCTCAATGTTTCCCATTCCGCCGTGCTCTTCCTTAGTCGAATGATCTTTGGATCGATATGACGGCGGGAGGCGTGCTTCGCAAATGGTGCATGGAGCGCGGGTCTTTAGGGTTTCCATAATTACCTTTGCTGCGACTACAGACTTAGAGAATTTTTTTCGCACGGGCGGCTCCGCTTCCTCTTCATCTGGAGGGGGAGGGGTCTTAAGGTCTTTGAGTTTAGGCTCGGACTGTAGTTTTTCTACGATTTGTTCGTCTGAAAGCCCTCCCTCTACAACCGAATCAAACAAAAGGCGCAACATCGTTACGATGGAATCCAAGGAACGAGTTCGCGCACCTTTGCTATGAGTGAGGGCGTTGAAAAACTGTTTATGTTCAACCAAAAACTGTTCAAACTTTGCTCTTACGACGGAAAAGAGCACGAGTTTCTTTGATTGTTTTAGTTCCTGCATAAACTTAAGAGAGGCTAGATAAGCGGCGGGAATTATTTTCCCAGTTGCTCCATACGCGTAAACGCCGGGGTCTAATCCCAACGAGCCGTCAACATCGGGGCCACCGGCGACGAGTTCCGCCACATCTACTATCTTTTCCAAGAACTTCAATGTTGCGGTTCCATCGGGATCATCTGCCAGGCGCGGAACAATCGGCCTATTTCTTTGGCGCTTTGTAGGAGGAGCAGAGTATTTATGGGTCCACATCGCGGGTGTCACGCCGTTGAAGATATTCACCATGTCTAGGACCATTTTGAAGGCTTCGTTTGAGTAAGGTTGGCCAGCGCGGGGAATATCGGGGCTAAGGGTGCCAATCTCAGAGAGGTCTCCAAAGAGAAGCCGATATCCCTCCGCCGCTTTTGCTTCAATGCTCGCGGAATTCGGAAGGTCTTCCCAATACTTGTGGCCCTTCCCGGCAGAGATTAAAGCCCTCGTCGCCAACGCATTTGGCTTTTTACGCGCACGAATCACATCTAATTCGGTTTCATCGATTGCAACTGCACTGCTGTTGATCCGGTAGAAAGATTCCTCGGCAAGTGCGGTGTCGCCGTCCACGGTCTGAATATGAATGGACATTGCGCCGATTGCTTTGCCGCGGCGCTGCTTCACCACATCGGTCGTCTTAGATGGATTGAGTCCGAAGTCTGTAAGAGACGCAAAGCTTCCAATCTTGTCATCTATCGTTTGCTTAGTCTTTTTGTGGAGCACAATCTGAGCAGCAGGGACGGCGTGCCCCCAAGCTGCCCGCGAGATATCGCCGTCTCCGTAATCGTCATTTACATACGCGATCAAGGCACTAACCCTATGCGCTCCATCAATGACATACACATTGTTTGTGCTCTTGGAATGCCACACAATTATGGACGGAATGAGGCCACCATCAAGGAACGTCTCGACAAATTCGCAAATCATCGAGGGACTCCAATTTGAAGTTCCCCGCTGAAAATCGGGCTTGCGGAGCATACCAAAGTACAACTTCGTGCGATGGAGTTCATCGAGTTTGAAGTTTGGCACCTTGCCCGAGAAGGTATCTTTTAAGGGGAATGGTTGCCGGAGGATCAAAGAATCCAGATTGACCTGATGCGTAGGCATGAGCAATCTCCAACCATGATTTTGGGGACGGCTAATCATAGCTCACCCCCGCGCCCAGTAGGAGCCGAACCGCAGACCTGATGAGTCTGCGATATTGATGCCCCTATAAATCATTGATTTTATGGGTATTTTATGGTGGGCCCGGAGGGATTTGAACCCCCAACCAAGGGATTATGAGTCCCCTGCTCTAACCGTTGAGCTACAGGCCCGCTGTTGAGTCTGATGAGCACATCCGGCTGCGAAAAACTGCAACCGCCCCAGGCAGAGAACCCATCTCTCTGCACCCCGCTGTGTCAACATTCTCATTGTATGCGGGGAAGTCTGGCCGACCGGAATGCTCTCATCAATATCAATCAAGTTGGGGAAGTTGGCGCCGTGAATCAGCATAATTTCGATGTCCTCATCCTCGGAGCTGGCGCGGCTGGCCTGATGGCCGCGATCGAGGCCGGCCGCCGCGGACGCCGCGTCGCGGTGCTGGAACGCGCGGAGCGGCCGGGCAAGAAAATCCTGATTTCGGGCGGAGGCCGCGCCAACTTTACCAACCTGCACACGCGGCCCGACAACTTCCTGTCGGCCAATCCTCATTTCGCGAAGTCGGCGCTGGCGCGTTACACGCCCGCTGATTTTATCCGGCTCGTGGAGCGGCACGGTATTGCATATCACGAAAAGACGCTGGGGCAACTATTCTGCGACGGGTCTGCGCAACAAATAGTCGACATGCTGATGAGCGAATGCGCGGATGCCGGTGTGCGAGTGGTTCTGTCGACTGCGGTCCGCGAGGTGCGCCGCAACGATTCTTCGTTTACAGTCGACGCGGGCAACGGCGCTTACACGGCGCGCGGCGCTCATTGTAGCCACCGGCGGGCTGTCGATTCCGAAGATCGGCGCTACAGGGTTCGGCTACGATATCGCCCGCCAGTTTGGCGTTGACCTCGAAACCTGCCGTCCGGCGCTGGTTCCGCTTACCCTCTCGGGCGCGGAGCACGCGCATTTCGCCGACTTGACCGGAGTTTCCGCGCCAGTGATCGTGCGCTGCGGCAAGCGCAGCTTTCGGGAAAAAATGCTCTTCACGCATCGCGGCCTGAGCGGACCGGCCATCCTGCAAATCTCGTCCTACTGGAAACTGCCCGAGCCGATCCGCATTGACTGGGCGCCGGAACAGCGCCTGCTTGCGCCCTTGCGTGCGGCCCATACGCGGCGCGATCCGGCCGCGGCAAAAGCGGCACTGCGCGCGCAACTTCCTCTGCGGCTTGCCGACCGGCTGCTCGATGCCGCATCGCCCGAGAGCTGGACCAACCACGCACTCGATGAGTTGGAGCAGCGATTGCACTCCTGGACAATCGCACCCAGCGGCACGGAGGGTTATGAAAAGGCCGAAGTGACGGCGGGCGGAGTGAGCACCGAGCGCGCTTTCCGCGCAAACCATGGAATGCCGCGGCGTGCGCGGGCTCTACTTTATCGGAGAGGTGGTGGACGTCACCGGTCAACTGGGCGGATTCAACTTCCAGTGGGCCTGGGCGTCGGGCGCAGCAGCGGGGCGAGCAGTCTAGAGGGAATGCTGTTCGCATTGGGAATATGATTGCCCGTCAGATTGTAGCGCCGGCCTCCTGGCCGGCTGTCGTGCGGGCGTCCTCGCCCGCACTGCTCCTTAAGTGAACAGCATTGGGTCTCGAAGCGCCTTGATGACTGGAGTGTCGACCTCCTGAAGTTGCCTCGGCGAATTGCCGCGGCTTCTTTTCCACATTCGGGCACGCTGTGTACACCGGAGCCGCGAGAGGGGCGGTGCGGTAGGCTGGAATTCGGAATGAGTGTCTGTTCGATTTGCGAAGGCGCAGGGCTGGTACGCTTGCTGGACGCGGCTGGAAACTGGGTGAGCCGGCCGTGCGAGTGTCAGGTAACGGAGCGCGAGCGCCACCGGGTCGCCGCAGCGCAGGTTCCCGCGCGCTATCGCGACTGCACGCTCGACACCTTTCGAGATTTACCACGAAGCCGACCGGTCGCTCGCCGAGGCGCTGCTCACCGCACGCAAATTCGTCGACGAGTATCCGGCGGGAACCGCCGGCAAGGGCCTGCTCTTCATCGGGCCGATGGGTGTGGGCAAGACGCACCTCGCCGTCGGTGTGTTGCAGCGACTGGTGCGGGAGCGCGGAGTGAAAGGTCTGTTCTGCGACTACCGCGAACTGCTCAAAAGCATTCAGAACAGCTACAACCGCGAGGTCCGGACCACCGAACTCGAGCTGTTGCAGCCCCTCTTCGCCGCGGAAGTGCTCGTGCTCGACGACCTGGGCGCACAAAAGCCCAATGAATGGGTGTGGGACACGGTCGCGCTCATTTTGAACACGCGCTATAACGACCGCCAAAGCACGATTATCACCACCAACTACGCGGACCTGGCGGCGGCCGGCGGAAACCAGACCGATGTCGAGCGCGCCGCGCGCGAACAGACACTCGGCGACCGCATTGGCGACCGCATGCGTTCGCGACTCGCTGAAATGTGCATCCGCGTGCGCATGAGTGGCAAAGATTGCCGCATGGAAATCAAGCGCGCACGCTTCGGTTGAATCGGCGCGACCGCAGATTCAAACGCTTCGTCCGCGTCTTAAAGTCTGCTCAAATCAACAACGCCAAAAGCCGATAGCAATCAATCAAGCAGCGGCGCGCGATCCACTGCATTACCGAAACAGCCAAAGACTTCCCAAAATCCAAAGCATCGCGGCAATAGTCAGACCCTGATAGGTCCGTTCGGCCCACAGGCTCGGCTGCGGAATGTTGGGCGTGCCTGCGGGTGGCGTGCTGGCCGCCGACTGAGGGGAGGTGTACATGGTGGGCTTGCCTTTCAGCACCTTGCGGTGAAGTCATGGAACCAGCATTCTCCTGGTTCCCTCTTGCCAATGTCCTGATTCCTGCTCGCTGGACTCTCGATGCTTCCGTTCCGCATCTCTCCATCTCTAATTGTTTAGACGCCACGGCCATTTTCAGGATGCCTGAAAAAGATGGCAATTGAATGAAAAGTGCCTGCGCCGCAAACGCCGCACAGTTTCGCGCTGGTCGCACTCGTTTCATCGCACCGGCATCGCGAAATGGTTCGCGAACAGGTGTACAATTTCGCTCGTGAGCTCAGGTCCTCAACTCGTTCGACCCCCCGCCACAACCGAACGCAATTGGCTTCCTCTGGCCATCGCTTTAGCCATCGTGATTGCCATTGTCGGCGGCCTGCTCCTCTTCTATGAGCACGGCAAAAGCAGCCCGACAGTAACGCCGATCTCCGCAGCTACCGATCCCTACGCAGCCAACCTCACCATCAACCAGTTGGCAATGAGTGAATCATCGAACCTGTCGGGAGGCAAGGTGACCTACCTCGACGGCCACATTTCCAACGCAGGCAACCGCACCGTCACTGGAATCACCGTCCAGGTTCTCTTCCACGATGCGGCGCATGAAGTGGCGCAGAACGAAGACCAGGCGCTCCGCATCATCCGCACGCGCGATCCGTATGTGGATCTCGAGCCGCTCTCCGCGGCTCCGCTCAAACCCGGCGATGCCGCAGACTTCCGCCTCGTGTTCGATACAGTCCCCGACCAATGGGACGGCGCCTTCCCTGACATCCGCATCATTCACGTCGAGACTAAGTAGGCACGTCGAGACCAGGTAGGCGCGTCGATTCCAGATAAGCGCGTCCATACCAGGCAAGTCATCCCCATCTTTACAGGGTAGAAACTACCGAAGCGTGCAAAATTTACGCGGCAGCGGCAGCATTTTCCGCCCTCCCAGGCAGGTTCGACGCGCCGCCATATTCCACTAACGCATTCATATTAAACAAGATACGGATTCGTTCCGCTCGCGCCCCCGCTTTGGCACAGGCCTTGCTCTCTGTCAGGGTGAGAGCGCGAGAGCGCTGAATCCGCGGCATGTTCAGCCGTTGGGAATCCAAAAGGGGCACACAAAATGCAAACTTCGAATCGATTTTCCTTCCCGCGCCATTTCGCAGTTGTTGTGCTGGCCTCGGCCATAGCAGTTCCGGTCTGGGCGCAGCAATCCCAATCAGCGGATTCGCAGCCGGCCCAGCCAGCTGCTAATTCCCAGAGCGCGCAGCAGTCCCTCCCGGCGATAGACCAACCAGTGAACCAGCCCAAAGAGGGGTTCTGGGGCCGCATCAATCCCTTCGCCAGCAAGAAGTGGGTGAAAAGGGAAACCGATCCCATCAATGACCGCCTGTCCGAACTGGATCAGATAAACGCCAAGAACGCTCAGGACATCAAGGATGTCGACGCAAGAGCGCAAGCCGGAATCATGAAGGCGCAGAATTCGGCCGATGCCGCCGACCAGACCGCAAATGCGGCCAACCAGCAGGCATTGAACGCCAACAACACCGCGCAGCAGGCCTCAGGTCATGTCGACCATTTGAACAGCACCGTCAACGGCCTCGATCAGTACCAACAGGCTTCGGACATGGAGATCAAGTTCCATGGCGGCAGCCCGGTGCTCTCCTCCGATGCGAAAGCCCAGCTGGATCAACTGGCGGCCAATCTAACCGGCCGCGAAGGCTACATCCTGGAGATGGAAGCGCACTCGCCCGCAGCGGGCGGACCCGGCATCCAATCCTCACAGCGCCTGGCTGAATCGGTCGAGCGTTACCTTGTCACAGAACATCAGATTCCCGTCTTCCGCATGCATTACGTCGCTCTGGGCAATGTCCAGACGCCAGCCGCTGGCGACACAGACCAGAAGCCGGTGCGCGTAAGAACCAGCAGCGTGCATGTGATGTTGATGGAAAACAGTTTGGCGGCCCGGGCAGATGCGTCCCCCCAAAGCGCACCTGCCGCAGCTGGCACGGAGCAGCCGTAAATACGGCTTATCCTCCCCCGAGGCATCGCTCCAGCCAACGGCTACCCCGCCGTCTGGCCGCCAACTAAGCTCTCGCAACGCGAGAGAACCAAGGCAACTTGGCCCCCGTTTCGACGGGGGCCGTTTTTTTGATACAGGGAGCCTTTAGTGTGTCTTCGGACCCAAATGGGCGCCCGCGAGGTGCATGCCATTCTAATCTATGTTAGAATGACTGTAACAGCGAGGTGGCGGCCATGAAACTCAAGGTCACAACAGTAGGCAGCTCCGCCGGAATTGTCTTGCCCAAGGAAATCCTGACCAAGCTCAAGGTCGTAAAAGGGGACTTTATCTTCCTGACCGAGTCGCCCGATGGATTTCGCATCACCCCGTACGACCCTGAGTTTGAGGAAGACATGGCTTTGGCACGCAAGTTTATGCGCGAACGCCGCGATCTGCTGCGTGAGCTGGCCAAATGACCGGTCCGTCGTGGAGATGGATCAAGGAAGGCTCCGTCCTCGCCATTCACGACGAGCAGATTGCGGAACACGGCGGCATGGAAAGCATTCGTGATCTGTCCTTTCTGCAATCGGCATTGGCGCGACCACAGAATCTCGAAGCATACGGCAGCCCCGACATTGCCGATCTTGCTGCTGCTTACGCGGTTGGCATTGCCCGCAATGACGCGTTTCTGGATGGCAACAAGCGCACTGCGTGGGTGGTGGCGGAAACTTTTCTTCTCAAGAATGGGTACGAACTGGTTGCGAGCGACCGGGATGGCGTGATGACTATGCTCTCCGTCGTCGATGGCACCATGTCCGAACCGGAACTAGCGATCTGGCTGCGCACCTATATGCGCCCCCGCAAGACACCGTAATCCTCACGCCTCTTCCCTCTCCCCCACGCCGTACAATTGCTTGCATCGCATGCATGGAGGCCCTTATGCAGATTTCCCTGCGCAGAATCCTTCTCGCCCTCATCGCTTTGGCCTTCGCCGCCGGCTTGTCGCGTCCTCTGGTGGCGCAGGG
This sequence comes from uncultured Acidobacteriota bacterium, assembly GCA_963713675.1. Classification (GTDB taxonomy): domain Bacteria; phylum Acidobacteriota; class Terriglobia; order Terriglobales; family Acidobacteriaceae; genus Telmatobacter. Next base: position 56,891 of record CAVQMV010000022.1, on the reverse strand, counting down.
CGCGCCCACACAAACCGCAGCCGGCCAGCCGTACATCATCGAGTACTACTACAAATGCCAGTGGGGCCATCAGCAGGAGTTTCTCGACCTGTTCTTGAAGAACCATTGGCCGCTGCTCAAAAAGATCCAGTCCACCGGCCGCATTCTCTCGCTCAAAATCGAGTCTCCCGCCTACCACACCACCGAGGACGGCCGCTGGGACTACCGCGTCACCATCGTCTACAAGAACTCCACCGTCGCCACCAGCACCAACCCCGACGAAGACGCCTTCATCAAGCAGCTCTGGCCCGACCAGGAAACATACAAGAAAGAAGAACAGCGCCGGTTTGAGATTCTGCTCGGTCACTGGGATTTGCCGGTGACGGAGATTACGCCGGCGCAGTGATCAGTGAGCGGCGGTGAGGGATCGGCGAACTCAAGCGAGCGAAATAGGCTGCTTTGAGGAAGTCACTTCAGACGATTCTTTTCCCTTTGAACACTATTACGGGCGACCCTTCGGCCAGGAATGCGGAATCGGGCTCGCGTTCCAGAGCCTGCGCGATCTCCGCCCCGTAGAGCCGGTCAACCTTTCCGGAAAACTCCGCCCTCGTTGCGTTTTTGACAAGCCATCGCGAGTGCTGGACCTCGTACTCGAGACAGCCGTTGCGCGATTGCGCCGCATATCCCCAATAATGCTCTGTGATGAATTGGCTTAAGGAACCTTCAGGCGGAAGAAAACTCGATTCCTCTGTTTCGATCCGCATCAAACAGCGGTCCGGCCCCAAACCCCACCCATATTCGGCTTCTACCCCACCGCGCTCACCGCAAACCTCGTATCGATGCGACATCGGCACACACGAATAGTTTTCATTGAAGGCGATTCGCGCGACCGCGGCTACTGCGACCTTCGGGACGAGTTCCCGGATGAACACCACGCCCCTTTTGGACGATCGCCTGACATAGAACCTGAGATTTACCTCTTCGAATTTCTGGTGAAACGGCACTGCGACGCCGCATATGCGCGAACGGTTGAACTCGAAACCAATCAGGCTGAGGTAGGTTTTCCCTGCGAACGTATCCAGCTCGGTGCCTCGGGGTACGAATCGTTCAAGCAAAAAAGGATCGACGGCATAATTGAGCATTAAAATGTTTTTCCACTCTGCCGTCAGAAATCTGTTTCGAGATCCCATTTCTTCCTTTCAACCCTTCACGAAACCGGGTGCCCCACATCTCGATTCTGAGATGTGGGAAAGTATGAACATCAACGAGCCTCGCAAATCAAACGATGCCAAAGACGGGCCGAGGTTCAAGCTTTCGCGCCCATTATTCGTCGCGCTGCCGCCATTGGCGGACGAGGTCGGCGGCCGCTTCAGGCCACGTGGGGAATTCAAATTGGAAGCCGGCGTCGAGCAGACGACCGGGAACCACATAGCGGCTTTTCAAAACCAGCTCCGGCTCCGTGCGCAAAAAGAACATGCCGATCGTGAGCAGCAACGCAGGCGCGGGCAAGCCGTTCGGCACGTCCCAAGCCTCGCGCAACGCGGCCATGAACGCGCGATTGGGCAGCGGGTGCGGCGCGGAGAGAATCACTGGACCGTCAATTTCTTCGTGCGCGATAAGAAATTCCAGCGCTCGCGCATAGTCCGACTCGTGCATCCACGAAACCATCTGGCGTCCGTTGCCCTGCGTGCCGCCCAGCCCCGCGCGAACAAGATGCGAGAGCGTCGCGAACACACTCCCAGGCGTAGGGCTGAAGACCAGCGCCGTGCGCAACGCAATCTTGCGCGTACGCGGCGTGGCAGTCGAGAAGAACGCCGACTCCCAGTCCTTCACCAGCTGCACGGTCCAGTTCCATTTCTCCGGTGCGCGGCGTCGCCGCGAGATGAGCTCGTTCCCGCCAATCTCGCCAGTTGCCTCGTCCATTGCCTTGTCGAGCGAGTGCCGATAAATGGTCGCGGTCGACGCGTTCATCCACAAGCGCGGCGGATTCACCAGACAGGCGAAGGCCTGATGCAGCAGCCGCGTGGGGCCGATACGCGAATCGTAAAGCTCGCGTCGGTTGGCGCGCCGTGGCGCGGCAGTTCACGCTGCGCCCGGAGAGATGGATGCAAACATCGGCGCCCTCGAGCGTTTCCACCCACGGGCCCAGCGATTGGCCGTCCCAATGCACGGTTTGCCAGGGCGCGGTGTAGGGTCCGCGCGTAAGCACGGTCACGTGATGCCCGCGCTCCTGAAAAAACCGCGCCAGCATGCGGCCCACCTGGCCGCTGCCGCCGGGAAGCACGATGCGCAGGGGACGGTCCGTCATATCAGGCGTCTCCATAAATGGCTTTGAGCAGCTCGGCCGCCGTGCGGTGCAGCGGCCTCAGGAACGGCAGCGCCGCAAGCTTGAACACCAGCAGCATCATGCTCAAGCGTCTTATCGAAAAGCAGATGCGTGCGCGCCTGGCGCGGCGAGCGATCGTAAACCCAGAAGAGCATGAGCCCCATCTGATAGAGCCAGAGCAGCCGTGGGAGGTAAGGCAGGATGGAGGGCGGCATGCGCAGTTTTGATTCCGCGATCGCCCGATCGAAGAACCCGATATCACGCTCGCGAATCGTCGCCGTCGCTTTGCTGAAAGGCGAGAGCGGGTGTGCTGGATCGATATGCGCCGAGAGCGTGCCCACCAGTGCGCGATACGGAGCGAAGTATTCGAATTTCTGGCCGATGATGCCGCGCAGCCGCTGCTCCAGCGTCCGCGACCGGCTGAGAATCTCATCGAGCGCCGGCGTCATTTCGTCCTGCGCCTGCTGGTAGAAGGCCATGACGATGGCGTCTTTTGATGCGAAGTAGTAGTAGGCCGCGCCCACTGCCACTTCGGCCGCGGCGGCGATCTCGCGCATGGTCGCCGCCTCAAAGCCGCGCTCACAAAAAATGCGCAGAGCCGCAGCCAGGATGCGTTGGCGGGTCTCTTCGGACTTGGCGGTTGTGCGGGGCATGTCAGGCTCCCGCGACAGGGGCGGCGCTGGTCGTGCGCCGCTGCCGGAACAGGGCCAACAACAACAGGTTGAAGAGATGAGCGACTCCGAGCAGGAGCATGAGGCCGCCGATCTTCATGCTTACGATTTTCAGCACCCAGCTAAGGTCCATGTTGGGAAGGTAGGTAGAGTAAGTCAGGGCTACGTAACCCACACTCACTAGGTAGAAACCAATGTCCAACAAGCGGGCGACAGCATCAATCAGCGTAGTATTACCCGCGAAGGCGTCCTTCAGGAACACTCCTCCCGCGCGGTGGAACGTCCAGCCAAGCGCCGCGATAAGAAGGGCGCAGGCACCGAGATAGACGCAATAGTAGGTTACGACATAGTCGACTTGCCAAGTGGCAGCGTGCATATTGGGCCTCCTTGACTAGTTTTGAACATGTTCAAATAAAGCGTAGGACGAATCGGATGGGAAGTCAAGAAAAATTTGAACGCATTCAAAACATAGCCCTCTTCAGCGAGCGAAAGAAGGTAACCCCAGCCGTCAGACCGGGCATTCGATCGCGCCTGAATGCCCACAGCCCGCTTGAGCGGACGTCAGATGGTGGCCCCACTCGTAAGACTGGGGATTCGAGCGCGCCTGAATGCCTGCAGCCCGCGTCAGCGGGCGATAGATGGTAGCCCCAGGCGTAAGCCTGGGGACTCGCGAATACCTAATCACCCAAAGCCCGCTTCAGCGGGCGACAGAACACCGCGCCCCCGACCTCCCGAATGGCGCATAAAACCGAAAACAAACCTCTCAAAATTTGCAGATCATTACGCCCTCCCGGCGCACAATCATTTCATGCGAAATGCATCCACGCGAACTCAGGTCTCAGCACAAGATTCGCTGCCCTCCAGTGCGCCGTTGACTAGAAAATTAACCATGTTAATTAAGTTGTCATCCTGCCCCTGGATGTTGCGGTTAACTGCCTCCCACATGGGTATCTACCCCCACATATTGTGGTCGGTGCGAAATCAAGAAAAAAAGAAAATCTTTACCGCCCATACCCCGGTGGGGGTATCGAATGGCGATGCTGGTATTAAGTATTTTAAAATCAATAAAATATCGCCAAAAACCAATCAGGAGCGGACGGTCTATAACCCCCTCCCCCCTCCCCCCCTCCCCCCTCCCCCCTATAAAAGTTCGGCAGAGACCAAGTGAGTCGAAAAAGGGGCCGTGAAACTGTGGATAGCTTCGGGAAACCACAAGTGCCAAACCCGAATGTCCAGTAAAATGAGGAGTTTACGATCTCCGCCTGCGCAAACCTACGCGGGAGTCAGCGCCAGCGTCCACTCCGAAGGCGTGTCGACCAGAACGTCCGGCGGATTTTCGACCAGTGTATGCGGGCCGAACCCGAAGGTGCAGCCCAGCGACCAGGCTCCCGCATTGCGCGCGGTCAGCACATCCACCTGGCTGTCGCCGATCATCACGGTTTCATCGGGACGCGCGCCAGTTTCTTCCATCAAAGTCCGCAGCCCCAGAGGATCGGGCTTTTTCATGGAAAAGCTGTCGCCTCCGTAAATATGGAGCAAGTAATCGGACAGGCCGAGCCCTTCGCAGATGCCGCGCGCCGGGCGCACCGGCTTGTTGGTGAGCACTGCCATAATTCTTGACGGACCGCTCGGCGCATCGTGCAGCTCATGCAGCGCCTTCAGCGCATCCAGAACGCCGTCGTAGGCGTAAGTGAAGTCCAGCTTGTGCTCGCGGTAGTACTGCAGGAAGAATGCGTAGGCCTTGTTGAAGAGATCCTCGTCCAGCTGGTCGATCGTGGAGTTGGAAGCCATCGCCAGCGCGCGTCTCATGAGCATGGGCGCGCCATTGCCGACAAAGCTGGCAATCGCGGGATCGGGCAGCGGCGCGAGTCCGAATTCCTTGAGCGCGGCATTCACGCTGTTGCACAGATCCTGCGCGGAGTCGATGAGCGTTCCGTCGAGATCGAAGACGAGCAACTTCAATTGCGCTGTGGGAATGGGACGAAAAACGCGGATCATCTCTCCAGTGTAATCGGGCTGGCACATTCATTTAGACTTGGGCTGCGGAAGCGTGGAAGGAGTTTTCGAATCTTGAACAAGAGACTCACCATCCTGGCAGCGCGATTCGTACTTCTGTTGGGGACGGACTGGCTTGGGGCACAGCAATCGCCGCAGCCTGCATTCAGCACCGACGCGCAAGCCGAGCGCATTCCCAACCTGGAGACGCTTAAGAAGGAGCTCAAGCAGTATCACGACTGCACCTGTACCTGCGGCTGCTGGACGCACGATCAGGATGTGCAGGCGGATCGGGCGATGGCGTTTTTGCGGCAACGCGCCGCGCATCGCCGCGGACAGGAAAAGCTGGCGCTGATTCTGGATATCGACGAGACCGCGCTGTCGAATTATCCAGAATTTGACGGCGCCGACTTCGCTTACAACAAACCGGTCTGGGATGCGTGGATCGAGGCGGCGCAGGCGACGGCGATTCCCGGCACGCTGCGGCTTTACAAGGAAGCGCAGCGCCTGGGCGTGAACGTCATCTTTATCACCGGCCGCGACGAGGCGCAGCGCGGGGCTACGGAGCGCAATCTGCGTGCGCAGGGCTTCGATCATTGGCAGGAGTTGGCGATGCGGCCCACGGATCACGGATCGCAGACTGTCGGCGAGTTCAAACAGATCGCCCGCAGGCAGGTGGTGGCCAAGGGCTACACGCTGGCGTTGAATGTCGGCGATCAGTGGAGCGATTTGAAAGGCAAGCCCGAAGCGGAATTCTCGGTGAAGTATCCCGATCCGTACTACTTCATTCCGTAACGCCGCTCTGCTGCGCCGTAATGCTATCCTCACAGCCAGATGCACGGTCTGCTTCTGTTCAAACCCGTGATGGTGGCGCTGCTGATTCTGGCCAACGCCTATTTTGTGGCGGCCGAGTTCGCGCTGGTTTCCATTCGCGAGACGCGCGTCGACCAACTGCTCGAGGCGCGGGTTCCGGGAGCGCGCGCGGTGCGGCGGCTGCAACGCAATCTCGACGATCTTCTCCCCGCCGTGCAACTGGGCGTGACGCTCTGCTCTCTTGCACTCGGCTGGCTCGGCGAGCCGCTGGCCGCGGAGTTTTTTGGCCGGTGGATCGGCATGCTTCCGCACGCGCAGATTTATGCCAACGCAGCCGCTCTGGTGCTCGGCTTTGCCGCGATCACGTACTTTCACGTGGTCGCAGGCGAACTGGTGCCCAAGGCGCTGGCCCTGCGCCGCGCCGAGGCGCTTGCCGTAGCCGTAGCGCCGCCCATGCTGGTGTTTATGGCCGTGGTCCGTCCCGCGGTGCGGCTGCTGAGCAAATCGGCGTCGGCGGTCCTGCGCGCATTCGATTTGCCCAAGGGGGAGCGCGCCGCATCCATCCACTCCGCCGAGGAGTTGAAGCTGATTGCTACCGCGGCGCAACGGCTGGGCCTGCTACCCGAGTTCCAGGAAGTGCTTGTGCACCGCGCTCTCGAACTCAGCGACGTCGTGGTGCGCGAGATCATGACTCCGCGGCAGAAGATTTTCTCGCTGCCCTCGAACATGCTGCTGGAGGAGGCGTGCGCGCGCATCTTTGCCCGCAATCACTCGCGCATTCCTGTCTACGACGAGGCCCGCGGCACCGAGCACATTGTGGGCGCGGTGTATGCGCGCGAACTCGCGCGACGGTTTTATCAGCGCGCGATCGCACCCGCATCTGCGACCCCACAGGCCGAGATTCGTCTCGTGCAGATGATGCATGAAGTGTTGGTTGTACCGGAAAGCAAATCCGCGCTGGAACTGCTGCGCGATTTCAAGCACAATCGCCGTCATCTCGCCATCGTGGTGGACGAGTACGGCTCCACGGCGGGACTAGTGACGGCGGAAGATGCGATCGAGCAGCTCGCGGGCGAGCTCGAGGATGAATTCGACGCGCCTTCCGAGCCGCTTCTTGGCAGCGCCGGCGGCGCGGTGGTGATGGATGGAAGCATGAATCTGCGCGACCTGGAAACGCAGATGGATTGGAGCCTGCCTCGCGATGGCGGAGTGGAAACCCTCGCTGGTTTCGTGCTGGCTCGTCTCGGACACATTCCCGAACCCGGCGAATCGGTGGTGTATGAGGACCGCCGACTGACAGTGGTGGAGATGGATGCGCGGCGCATCGCCAAGATCCGCGTAGAGAAGGTGGAGACCGCGACCCCGGCGGTCGAATAGGAGAGGCTAAGGGGTGAATGAGGTTCCGGATCGCGGAATTGTGGACAACGCAGCGAGCCAGCGGTAACTTGAAAACTGTACAGGTCTTGCACGATGGCTTCCCCAATCAGCTCGCGGACTTTTGGAGTGCTCCCAACCGGTCAGACGGTAGAGGCGTGGACGCTCACCGGCCGCGGCGGCCTGGAGCTTGAAGCGATCACATTCGGTGGCATCGTAACGCGGTTGATGGCGCAAGATCGAAATGGAAACGCAAGCGACGTAGTGCTGGGCTTCAATGACCTCGACTCTTACCTCGGCGGCCATCCGTATTTCGGCGCCATCACGGGTCGCGTGGCGGGCCGCATCTCCGACGCCGCCTTCGCGCTCGATGGCATGACGTATCGGCTGGCGCGCAACGATCCGCCCAACCATATGCATGGCGGAGTTGAAGGATTCGACAAGCGTCTTTGGAACGCGGCGCCGGTCGGTCGCGAGGATGGCGCGCCGTCGTTGCGGCTCAATTATGATAGCCCTGACGGCGAGGAGGGCTACCCCGGAAATGTGCAAGTCACGGTGACGTATACGGTGACCGATCAAAATGCATTTTTGATCGAAACCGAAGCGGTGAGCGATCGAATCACGCCTCTGAGCCTGACACATCACTCCTATTTCAACCTGGCCGGCGAATCCTCGGGTTCGATTGCGGATCACTGGCTGGAAATTTTTGCGAGCGAGTTTGTTCCCGTGGATGAACACCTGATCGCAACGGGGCGGCTGGAAGCGACGTCCCGCGGCAATAATCTTGAGACACCGCGACGGATTGGCGATACGATTGGCATGCTCTTTCAGGGTCATGGCGATTTGTATGCGCTACCCAAACGAAATGGAAGCGAAATGCGACTGGCTGCGCGCCTTGAATATCCCGCGAGCGGGCGCGTAATGACGGTGTCGACCACGGAGAGTTATTTGCAGTTTTATACCGGCAGCCATTTGAACGGAACGCGGAAGGGCAAGTCGGGCGTAGCTTACGGACCTCACGCGGGAATCTGCCTGGAGTGCGAAGGTTATCCCGACGCCGCAAACGCCGCTTGCCGCGACGATATTCTTCTGCGCCCCGGGCAAATCCAACGCCATGCTACGGCGTACGCATTTTCGGTCCGGGCCGCAAGCGCGGCGAGGAAAGACGGGTCCTCGCGCAGCGCGTCCAATACTCTTCAGCAAGGAACGAGTCAGCAATGAGTCACCAAGCAGCGGTTCTCGATAAACCTGTGCCCCGGCCCGACTACAGTCTGACCGGCGTGAATTCCACGCTGGCCGTCGAGAAAGGGCTTGCCGAAGCGGATTGGTATCAGTGTGCGGTTCCGCGCGAGACCATGCGCAATCTGCTGGAGCGGCGCGATGGGCCCGCGATCCGCGACACGATTCTCTGGTTCGCGCTGATCCTCGGCTCGGGCTACGCAACGTGGCGCTCTGGGGCACATGGTGGGCGATTCTTCCTTACGTGATCTATGCGGTGCTCTATGCCTCAACCTCCGACTCCCGCTGGCACGAAGCCGGCCACGGCACCGCGTTCAAGACCGACTGGATGAACAACGCGCTCTACGAGATTGCGTCGTTCATGGTGATGCGCGAGTCCATGGTCTGGCGCTGGAGCCACACCCGCCATCACAGCGACACCATCATTGTCGGCCGCGATCCGGAGATCGCTGTGCCGCGCCCGCCCGACTGGAGGGCATGGTCATGTCGTTTCTTCACGATCCAGGTCTATCCGAAGTATTTCAAGACCGTCGTGATGCACTGCTTCGGACGCATGTCGGCGGCGGAGAAGACCTTCATTCCCGAAATCGAGTTTCCAACGGTTTATCGCAGGGCGCGCATCTACGTGGCGATTTATCTCGACGTCATCGCGCTTTCGATTTACGAGCGCAGCATTCTGCCGCTGCTGTTGGTGGGGCTGACGAATCTGTTCGGCACCTGGCTGATGGCCATCTACGGATACACGCAGCACGCGGGCCTGGCGGAGAACGTGCTCGACCACCGGCTCAACTGCCGCACGGTGTACATGAATCCTATTCACCGCTATCTCTACTGGAACATGAACTACCACGTGGAGCACCACATGTTCCCGCTGGTGCCCTATCATGCGCTGCCCCGGTTGCATGCCGCGGTGAAGGATGACTGCCCCACGCCGTACACCAGCCTCTTCACCGCATGGCGCGAGATCGTTCCTGCGGTCCTCAAGCAGGTGAAGGATCCGGCGTATCACGTGAAGCGCCAGCTCCCCGAGCCCAAGGCGCGCGCGCGCGAAGCCAGCTTTCGATCCGAAGCGCAGCCCGACGCCGAAGGCTGGGTCGCGGTTTGCGCCGCTGCCGATCTGGGCCGCGCCGACGTGGTTCGCTTTGACCACGCCAAAAAAACCTACGCCCTCTACCGCGACGAGGACGGCCAGCTCTACGCAACCGACGGACTCTGCACCCACGGCAATACCCACCTTTCCGACGGCCTGGTGAAGGGCAGCATCATCGAGTGCCCCAAGCATAATGGGCGCTTCAATCTGGTCGATGGCTCGCCGGCGCGCGCGCCGATCTGCCGCGGCCTGGCCACTTATCCCGTTGAGGAGCGCGACGGCCGCATCTTTATTAACGTGATGCATGCCGGCGGGGCCGGCGCTCGCGCGCAAAACACGTTCAAGTTCCGCGTGGTCAGCAACCGCAACGTCGCCACATTTATCAAGGAGCTGGTTCTCGAACCGGAAGAGGGCGCTGTGCCATCGGCTTTACTCCGGGCGATTATCTGCAGCTCGACATTCCCGCGTACGATTCGATTCGCTTCCGCGACTTCGACATTCCCGAGCCGTTCGCCACGGTGTGGGAGCACCAGCATGTCTTCGATCTGGTGGCGCGCAATCCCGAGCCCGGCCGCCGCAACAACTACTCGCTCGCCAGCAACCAGCAGACAGAGCGGCAGCTGCGCTTCAATGTGCGCATCGCAACGCCGCCTCCAGGCCAGGATTGCGCGCCCGGCGTCGGCTCCAGTTACGTGTTCAGCCTCAAGCCGGGCGACACGGTCTCTGCCATTGGCCCCTTCGGCGATTTCCATATCAAGCCCACGCAGCGCGAGATGGTCTACATCGGCGGCGGCGCGGGCATGGCTCCGCTGCGCGCGCATCTCTCGCACTTGCTTGAACCGGAACAGACCGCGCGCAAGATCAGCTTCTGGTATGGCGCGCGCTCGAGGCAGGAGATCTTCTACGAGGACTATTTCCGGGAGCTCGAGGCGAGACACCGCAACTTTGCATTCCACCTCGCGCTCTCCTCGCCGCTGCCCGAGGACGACATGGACCGGCCACGTGGGTTCATTCACGAAGTGGTCGCTGGAAAAATATCTTCGCGAGCATCGAACCCCGAAGCGGCCGAATACTATCTCTGCGGGCCGCCCATGATGATCAAGGCTTGCACGCGAATGCTGGAATCGATGGGCGTTTCGGCGCGGCAGATCGCGTACGATGAGTTCTGATGACGACTTTACACCGCGTTAATCATCCTGATAAGTTACCCGATTCGCGGCTGCGGGTTTTTATGAACCTGCAGGCTTTTGACGATATGGAGCAGGCCGCCGACGGGCTCCAGGCGATTCGCGACGCGGATTACGATGGGGTGCAACTCGGCTGGCAGATCGACCTCGCGCAATTGAATGAGGCGCACCGGCTTGGCCTCAGCGTTTGTGGGAGCGGGCGCGTGAATATGCCGACGGAGGCTGCGCCGCTGGCCAAAGAGGCGCGCGAAGCGGGACTGGAATGCGTGACTCTGCATGTGGGATGGGGTACGGAGGATAACGACGCGGCCGCCGCGCTGATTGAATCCGTTCTTGACGCCTCGGCGCAGTTTTCGATTCCGCTGTATCCAGAGACGCACCGCGCCACGATCTTTCAGGATCCGTGGCGGACAGTTGGATTCTTGAAGCGGTTTCCGGAGCTCGAATTCAATGGCGATTTTTCGCATTGGTATACGGGAACCGAGATGGTCTACGGCGGATTTGAGAACAAAATGGAGTTCTTCCAGCCGGTGTTGTGCAGAATTGGGTTCTTGCACGGGCGCATTGGCAATCCCGGATGCATGCAAGTCGATGTCGGCGATGGCTCAGTGGACGGACGCGCGTATATTGCGCACTTTCGCGCGCTATGGACTGAATCGTTTCTTGGCTATCTGCGCAGAAGGCCGCTCTCTGACCGGTTCTGCTTTACGCCGGAGTTGCTGGGGCCGGAGTTTTGTTACGCGCGAGTTTTTGACGGACACGAAGAAACGGATCGCTGGGAGCAGTCGCTAGTGCTGGTGCGCATAGCGCGCGAGTGCTTTGCGGAGGCGCGGTGGCGCTGGGAATCTCCGAACCATTCGGCATAACTTTTGTGCAAGCCCAGTTGGCTCAAATGATGCCGCATTCATATGCGCGGCGGCTCGGACGCGTGCAAATGGGGGTGATTTGGACGAAAATAGAAAGGTACAGATTGTTTTGGACAGGATTGAGGATCGATTGAAAGCTACACATCTGGAAATTCAGAAATGGACAACTGACGAGTTTGAGCGCTTGGTTTTTGAATGCAAACCAAAGGTGGCGGTGTTCGACTGCGATGGCACGCTCTGGAGCGGCGACGCGGGTTACGGATTCATGGCCTGGACGCTGGAAAAGGGACTAGTGTCGCGCTCGACCAGCGATTGGCTGGATACGCGCTACCGCGAATACCGGGCAGGCAACGTGAGCGAAGCGGCGATGTGCGGCGAGATGGTGCAAATGTACGCCGGCCTGCGCGAGGCGGAGTTGCGCGCAGCCGCTGCCAAATATGTAGACAAGTTCGTGCGCCAAAATTTATTTGAAGAGATGCACGCACTGATAACCCGGATGCGCGAGGCCGGCATCGAACTCTGGGCCGTCAGCTCCACCAATCGCTGGGTGGTCGCCGAGGGTTTACGCGATTTCGGGATTCCGGCGAAGCACATTCTGGCGGCTGAGGTGCATGTCAAGGACGGCATGATCACCAGCGAGATCATCGATGTGCCGACCGACGAGGCCAAGGCGTCGGCTCTCAAGCGCGTGGGCCTTCCCCGCCCCGATGCCGTCTTCGGCAACTCTATCCACGACCTGGCGATGCTGGAAATAGCGCGGTGTGCGTTCCCGGTGAATCCGTCTCCTGCGCTGCTCGAAGTGGCGGCGAAGAAGGGCTGGGGCTATTACAGACCGAAGGCTGCCGAAGGGATTGATGCAGCTGTGATGGGCGAGGCGTCCAGCAAGGGCTAGCTGAGTGCGTCAAGCTGATCAAGGATTGCCATTATGCCGATCGCTTGCGATGCAGAAGTAGGATCGCCAACGCAATTGACGACAGGACCGTGCCGAAGACCAGGTACGCAAGCGAGACTATGCTCACCGCGGTCAGCAGCCCCGTTGACCATCGCGCGCGGCAAAGGAACGCCACGCCTGCAACGAGCCATAGGGTGCCCAAAACCACAAACACGGGTGCCATGGAGCCGGGGCTAATGCCAATGGCCGAGACCAGAGCCGCCTACGGCCCGAGCCGCCCGCCGAAGTAAGTACCGGTGAGCAACCAGTGCATACCATCGAAGATCATGTACCCTCCCTGCAGCAGACATACGGCAAAGAGAGCGGCCCTCGTCCATTGACCACTAGACATATTTGTGATGCTTGCAAACCCCGCAACCCGATGCAAGAACTTTTTGCGATCTGGAGCGGGAGGGATTCGATCCGCGAATTGCACTCGATTTATAGGGTTTACACTAAACGCGTGGATGAAGTCGAGACAGGTTCCGGCCACCGGCACGCAGCTCCCGCTCTGCGCTTTGTGGCGGCGGCACTTATCGTGCGCGATCGAGAGGTGCTGATCGGTCAGCGCAGGGCAGATCAGCCCATGGGCTCCATGTGGGAGTTTCCGGGCGGAAAAATCGAACCCGGCGAAAGCGCAAAGGAAGCGCTGGCGCGCGAATTGTCGGAAGAACTGGGTATTCAGGCTGAGGTGGGGCCGCCGGTGACACGCATCCGCCACCACTACCGCCGCGGAGGCGCCGTGGATCTGCAGTTTTTTGCGGTGCGCGAATTCAGCGGCGAGATCAGCAACCAGATCTACCAACAGATCCGTTGGGTGAAGCTCGAAGAGCTGACCGGATATGAGTTCCTGGCGGCGGATCGAGGACTGATTAAGGACTTGGCCGCGGGGAAGCTGCTGTAGACCGACTCCTGGATTGGTATACCCAAGCGTTTGCTTTCCCACTCTTTTCGCAAATAACGCGGAAAGGAAGGGGAACGGAAGCGATCCGCGATTTCGATCCATTCCCACGAAATCTCAAAATAAATTTGGCAAGCCTGGAACTTTTCGCCGTTCTGCGAAATGACCATACATGAAAGGCGCAGGCGGAATTATGGACGATGTGTTGCCGGTCGCGAGTCTAAACTCGATGGCGAGAAAGCCGGGCGGAATGGGCCGAACAGGAATGAACTCGGGAACAAACTTCGGCGCCGCACAACTCGTTGCCGAGAGCGGCGATGAGCCGCTCATGAGTGCCTTTGCGCGCGGCTCGAGCGATGCGTTCGCGGAATTGTTTGCGCGCTACAAACAGCCGCTGTTCGGATTTTTTTGGAGGCGAATGGCCGATCGCGCGCAGGCCGAGGAGCTGACCCATGAGGTTTTCGTGGCGGTGATTCGCGCTGCTCCGCGCTATGAGCCGAGCGCGCAGTTTCGAACTTATCTTTATGCGATTGCGCTCAAGATTCTGCGGGCGTACAGGCGCAAGGCGGCATTTCGGGCGACGTTCCTGGGGTCGCCAGCCGAGCATGCTGAGCCGGCTGCGGAATCCGGGCTGGTTACGCAGCTTTTGATACGCGAGGCGATCAGAAAACTGGAGGCCGTGGACCGCCAAATTCTGCTGCTGCGCGAGTTCGAACAATTGAGTTACGGCGAAATTGCGGAACTGCTGGGGCTGCCGGTCAATACCGTGCGGTCACGACTCTTTCGCGCGCGCACGGCGCCGCGGGATCTGCTTTCGGAAAACGCTTTGACCAGCGTCCGCGAGATGAGCAGACACGAGGAGGGCATATGAGCCTTGTTACGACACATCCGTTCGCTAAAGAAGAGCTGATGGCATTTTGCGACGGCGAACTTTCTGGCGAAGAAATGCAGGCCGCGGAGGCACACCTGGCCGCGTGCCGAGAATGCGCGGACCAAGTGCGGCAGTTCCGCGAGACCTCGCAGACGCTTGGGGAGTGGAATGCGCCGTTAGTTTCGAAGCGCATCGAAGGAGCGGTTGAAGACGCGATGCAGGGTGCGGACTCGGGGCGCGGCGAGCGGGGATCGAGGGGCCGATTTGGTCGTGCGGACAAGTCACGCTGGAGACCGTGGGTATTTGGAGGAGCGAGCGCCGTGGCCGGATTGCTGCTGATTCTGGTGATCGGTATTTCAGCGGCGCGGTCCTTGCTGCTGGGAGGGTCTGTGCCGAAGCCGGCCGGTTCGGCGAAGGTGGTCGAGGAGCAACTCTCCCCTATGTCGGGAAGCAATGCTGCGCCGGAACCGGCGCCTCCTCCTTCGCCCACTACAGCGCCGAATGCGCCGCTGATTGCGCGGTCGGTGAGCCTGGTGATTGTGGCTAAGGATATTCCCGCGGCGCAGCCGGAGCTCGACGCCATTCTGGCGAAGTATCACGGGTATGCGGCGGAAATGACCGTCTCAACTCCCACCGACGATGCGCCGAGCCTGAAAGCCTCACTGCGTATTCCGGTGGCAAATCTCGACGCGGCGATGAAAGATCTGCGCGGGCTGGGACGCGTTGCGAACGAAGAGGAATCGGGCGAGGACGTGACGCAGCAGCATGCGGATCTGGACCAGCGGTTGAAAACGGCTCGCGATACCGAGGATCGCTTGCGCGCAATCCTTCAGCAGCGGACGGGAAGCGTGAGCGACGTGCTTCAGGTGGAAGAAGAGATTGCGCGGGTGCGCGGCGACATAGAAAGCATGGAGGCCGAGCAAACGAACCTGGAGCACCGCGTGGATTTTGCCAGCATTGACCTTTCGGTAACGGTGGATTACGGCCCAGTTTCGGGTGCGGCTCCCCTTTCAGTGCGTGTGCGCAATGCATTTGTTGCCGGATATCGCAACGCGGTTGGGACCGTGGTCGGGATCTTCCTGTTTCTGGTGTCGTACGGGCTCACGATTCTGATCTGGATCGCGATTCTTGGTGTGCCCATGGTTCTGCTGCGGCAGCGTTATCGCAGGATGCGCGCGAAGCTATAGGCACCAGCGCCGGGCGGCGTGGACGCCGCCGGTACAGCCGGTCTGGAGACCAGCGCTACGCGAGCGCCGGTGCGGTTACTGCACGCGGGTCAACGTGAGCGTCCCGTGCATTACCTGATCGGTGAGTACAACCGTGTTCGCCCCCCTGAAGACATACGAATCCGTGGCGCCGGACGGCTTGGCGACTCTTTCGGTGGTGTAACAGCCGGCCCCGGTCGAGGTGTTGGCCGGGGTGCAGTCCCCCGACGGTGGATATGGGTGATAGATTTTCTGCGTGGTTGGCGCCCAGCTGGTGACGGAAAAGATGATGGTGTTGGGGGCGACCAGTTGGTACGGCCCGGACTGCTGGGTCATGAGCGAGCCCGATTGCGCGGTCTGCGTGTATTGCCCGTTGGGCTGAATCACAATGGTGAACGTGATGTTCTGGTAGGTGCCGCGCCATGTGCCAACGAAGCTGTACTGCTGCGCCGCAGCGGCGGTTGCGCCCAGCACCAGAATGGCTGGAAGTATGAGCCTGCAAATGCGGAGAAACCTGTCCGCCCTGCCTGAAGTGAGAAGCGACTTTTTCATCGCGACCTCCTGGGGGTTCTTGGGGGGAATGCAGGCATGATAGCAGCGGGTCGGCGGGTCGGCAAGGGGGGTGGGTCAGTGTCCGGTCAGGAGGCCCCAGAGCATGGCGAAGGTCATGCCGATGACGATGATGCTGGTGGACCAGGCAACGATATTCCAGAGGCGCGAGTTTTTGTATTTGCCCATGAGGTCGGTGCGGTTGATGAGCATGCAGCATGAGAATAATCACCACCGGCAGCAAAACGCCGTTGAGCACCTGAGAGAGGATGGCGACGTTGACAAGCTCGCGAGTCGGGCAGCAGCAGAACGGTGAGCGCTCCGCCGACGATGAGCAGCGAATAGAGCCAGTAGAAGAAGGGCGCCTCGCGGAAGCTCTTGTCGACGCCCGATTCGACGCCCAGGCCTTCGCACACGGTGTAGGCCGTGGAAAGCGGAAGGATGGACGCCGCAAAGAGCGATGCGTTGAAGAGCCCGAATGCGAAAAGGATGAAGGCATAGTCGCCGGCCAGAGGGCGCATGGCTTCGGCTGCGTCTGCCGCGATCTGGATGGCGCCCATGCCGTGCACGAAGAGTGTGGCCGCGCAGGCCACGATGATGAACCAGGCGATCACGTCGGTGAAGATGCAGCCGACGATGACGTCGAGGCGCGAGGCGGCGTAGTCCTTGACGCGAATCCCCTTCTCGACAATCGACGACTGCAGGTAGAACTGCATCCACGGGGCGATGGTGGTGCCGACGACGCCGATGGCCATGTAGATGTAGCTCTCGTTCCACACGGAGCGTTTAGGCAACGTGACGGTGGCGCGCAGAGACTCGTGCCAGTCGGGCTGGGCGAGGACGCCGGCAAAAATATAGGCGATGTAGACGAGCGACGCGATGAGGAAGATTTTCTCGGTGCTTTTGTAGTCGCCGCGCAGCACCAGCGCCCATACGAGAAAAGCGCAGATGGGCACGGAGATGAATTTGGAGACGTGGAACAGGTGCAGCGAGCCGGCGATGCCGATGAACTCGGTGACGACGTTGGTGTAATTGACCACCACGAGCAGCACCATGAGGACGAAGGTGATGCGCAGGCCGAACTCCTCGCGGATAAGGTCGCTGAGACCTTTGCCGGTGACCACGCCCATGCGGCTGCACATCTCCTGCACCACGATGAGCGCGATGGTGATGGGAATCATGGTCCACAGGAGGGTGTAGCCGTACTGGGCGCCGGCCTGAGAGTAGGTGAAGATGCCGCCGGAATCGTTATCGACATTGGCGGTAATGAACCCGGGACCGAGCACGGCCAGAAAGAGAAGGATCCGGATTCGCCAGCGCTTCCACATGTTGATGCGAGTTCCTAGGGTGGGTTCATTGCAATCTTTTTGAGGTGCGGAAAAGTTTTCCTCCCTGACCATAACAGGCCGGACGCCGATGGGACGAGCGGCGGGGCACAGAATGTTCGTTATATTCAGGCCGTATAAGTTTGTAATCGTTACACGGATGCTGTGGGCGAGGACGCCCGCACGACAACCGGTCTGGACACCGGCGCTGCTTCTCCGGCGCTACTTCCGTCGTGCGGCCAGAGTGTAACGAAACTTGTGCTAGAATTCGCTGTCATATTCATCAGCACGCACGTGCCTGCGAAAAAATTTCCGAAAGAGAAATGAATGAAGAATCCTCCGAGCCTTGGCAGCGATGCATGGAACCGCCGCGAATTTCTTCGCCTTGGATTGCTGGCTTCGGCTGCGCTGGCGAATGGAAGACTCTCGTTTGCCGCCCAGGAGACGCATCCCGGTGTCACATACTACGGCGCACTGCAGCAGCTGGCGCCGGGAGCCGTGCGGCCCGAGGGCTGGCTGCGCTACTGGCTCGAAAAACAGGCAGCGCAGCTGGGCTCGAAACTGCCGCAGGTCTCCTGGCCGTTCAGCGATGCCTATTGGGCAGGCGAGGAGACGGCCGAGTCGTGGTGGCCTTGGGAACAGAAGGCCTATTGGCTCGACGGAGCAACGCGATTGGCGCTGGTGCTGGAGGACAAGGAATTGATGGCGCAGGTGCGCGCCACGCTCGACTACACTCTGTCGCACGTCGACACCAATGGCTATCTCGGCCCGAAGTTCTTTGAAGATCCCGTGGGCGCGTTTCATCGCTGGCCACAGAATGTGCTGTTTCGCAGCCTCGCTGCTCTCTCCGATGCCACGGCTGTGCCGGGCGATCCTGAAGGCTACGATATTCCCGCGGCATTGCGCAAGCACTACCTTGGGGACCAAGCGGACTACGGAAAGCCGGTGAGAAACATTACTAATGTGGAAGGAATGCTGTGGACCTACGCGCGTACCGGCGATCCGGCGCTGCTGGCATTGGCCGAGAATGCATGGAGTGAATTCCTTGCAAATGAAAATCCGGGATACGCCGACATGTCGGAGTTGCGTGTCTTCTCCGCTACTCCGATTGACTGCCACGGCGTGACCTACGCCGAGATTATGAAGCTGCCCGCCATCCTTTATCTCTACACGGGGAATCCAGAGTACCTGCGTTTTGCCGCGGCGGCCGAGCGGCGCATCTTCGATCATCACATGCTCATCGACGGCATTCCTTCGACCACGGAGACATATCGCACCACCACCTCGCTTGATTCCCACGAGACCTGCGACATCTCCGATCACACCTGGTCGTGGGGAACCATGTTGATGGCCGGTGGACGCGCGGTGTGGGCCGACCGCGTGGAGCGCGCCTGCTTCAATGCCGCGCCCGGAGCCATCAAAAAAGATTGGAAGGCAATACAGTACTTTTCCTGTCCTAATCAGTTCCTGGCCACGCTCAACTCCGATCACAATGTGATGGAGCACGGGGGGCGGAAGATGGCTTATCAGCCCAATCCGGGACAGAAGACCGCCTGTTGCTGCGGCAATGTGCATCGCATCTTCCCCAACTACGCGATCCGCATGTGGATGAAGGCTGCGGACGGCGGACTGGCGGCCGTGCTGTACGGCCCGTCAACCGTGAGCGCTCGCGTAGGCGACGGCGGCAGCCCGGTTCGCATTACGCAGGCTACCGATTATCCATTCCGCGAGCGCATCGAATTCCGCATCGATGCCGATGGGCCGGTTGCGTTTCCGCTGGCGCTGCGCGTGCCCGGCTGGTGTTCGTCGCCGCGCCTCGAGATCAACGGGAAACCGGTCGCGGCGTTACACGACGACAAGGGCTTCATCGTTCTGCGCCGCACCTTCACGCCCGGCGAACGCATCGCGCTGACTCTGCCGATGAAGCTGGCCGTCACGCACTGGCCGCAGAATGGCATGGGGATCGAGCGCGGTCCTATCGTGTACTCTCTGCCGATTAAAGAGCAGTGGACGCCGCGCATAGAGCCAACATTCAGCACCGAAGGGTTTCCCTGTTGGGAAGCTACACCGGCCAGCGAGTGGAACTACGGCCTCGATCTCGACACTGAAAAGTTGGAGAGCGAGGTGCTAATCAAAAACAATCTGGAGCGAGTCACCGGGCCGATTACTGACCCGTGGGAGAATCCTCCGACGACGCTGAGTGTGCCGGTGAGAAAGATTGAGGGGTGGGAATTGCAAGCGAATCCGGACCAGCCGAATCAGAAGTTCACGCCGCCGCTGCCGGACTTGAGCCTCAACAGAGCTACCGGCGAAATGGAGCGCGTCGCGCTGGTCCCCTACGGGACGACACACCTGCGGCTCACGGTGTTCCCGGCGGTGCCGCGCGGGTAGTTTTCTGATTTTTCGGTGCCGTTACAAATTTTATATTGAGGGAGTCAACGATGGCTTCGAATGACACAAGAGGGATTGGGACGAGCCGGCGCAGAATGCTGGGCACCATGGCTTCGACAGGCGCGTTGTTGGGACTCGGCAGTGCGGCGGCCCACGCGGCGACAGTGGGCGCGGGAGCCGCAGGATCAATCCCGGAAGCAGCTGAGGATCTCTTCGCGCTGGCGCGGCTCCGCAGCTACAAAAATCTACGCTCCTCAAGTTGGGATCGCACTGGCGGCAACGCCGATTGGGTGGTCGTGGGACCGGGCCAAACAGCTACGTTACTCGACGCCAAGGGCGCGGGCGTAGTGACGCACATCTGGTTCACCATCAACTCGCAAGACCCCATGCACCTGAAGAACCTGATCCTGCGCGCGTGGTGGGACGGCGAGGCCGCTCCCTCCGTCGAGGTTCCGATCGGCGACTTCTTCGGCCTCGGCCTGGGCGAATATTTCGTTTACCAATCGCAGTTGCTTGCTGTCGCGCCGATCAAAGCTCTGAACGCCTATTTCCAGATGCCGTTTGCAACAGCGGCTCGAATCACACTCGAGAACCAAGGGCTCGCGCCCGTGAGAAGCCTTTACTTTGCCATCGACTATGTAGCTCTTTCGGCACTTCCGGAGAGCCTGGGCCGCTTTCACGCGCAATTTCGCCAAGCCGCACCGTGCAAAGCCGTGGCGAGCAACGGAAAAAACCTAAGCGGAAAAGAGAATTACGTGTTTCTCGAAGCCGCAGGCAAGGGACATTTTGTCGGCGTGACGCAGGCCGTGCTGCAAAACGAAAACGGATGGTTCGGCGAAGGTGACGACATGATCTTTGTCGATGGGGACGAGTTGCCTACGATCAACGGCACAGGCACGGAAGATTACTACAACGGCGCGTGGGACTTTGGCGGCCAGGCCTTCGCCAACCAGCATCAGGGCGCGCCTTATATAGTGGACCCGGAGCGCATCGGCGGCCGCTATTGCCTATATCGCTGGTACATCGAGAGTCCGATTGCGTTTGAGAAGTCCATAAAAGTAACGATCGAACACGGCACGGCGAATGACCGGTCAGATAGTTTTTATTCGACGGCGTACTGGTACCAGACTGAGCCGCACGCGCCTTTCCCGGCGCTGCCGGCCGTAGCCGATCGGGTTCCCAAGGTGTTCGGTGTGGGCGGCGCGAAGGGAGCGGCGACGCCGATGGCCTAACCCGACTCTGCAACTGTGCGGGAGAGACCCGCACTACAGCCGGTCAGGAGACCGACGCTACTCAGCGCTGTTCCTCAAACCATTCCTTCACATCGGGCCAGAACGCGAGGTAGCAGAAGACAAAGCCGTTCAACGCGATCGCGAACAAGAGGGTCGGCATTACTTCCGGAGGAATCTGTGAGCCCATCCCCGAAGCCCAGGCGGCAAATAAAAACACACCGGCTTTCGCGACCATGGCGCCGGAGTAAAACATGGTGATCCACCGAACCTTCCATGAACGGTTCCACCACATGAATCCCACGACTGCAGTCACTACCGCCGCGAACAGGAGGTAGATCGTGACCTCCTGGCGCTCATCCTGAGCCATCTGTTCCGGCGATTCCTGATCGGCTGTAGCATCATCGGGCAACGTGTACCCGTGCGCCGCAAACTCTTTCTGCATCTGCTCGCGTTGCTCTGCGGCCCTTTCACGAGCGGCCGTTCCCGGCAGGGCATGGCCCAGATTGCTCACCAGCCAGGCGGAAGGACCCGACTGCGGGAAAACGGCCAGAAAGGCCAACAGAAGCGCGTAAATGCCGGCGCGGAGAAAAAGGTACCAGGTGAAAACCCTGATGCCGATAGGCGCCTTCTTCTCGACCCAGACATTCTTTTTTGCCTCTTCATGAATTTCGCGCAGCTTCTGCTGGCTCTCGGCCTCGATATCGGCAGGTTGAGGCGCCTGCGATTTGTACTCATCGGTAATCGGTTCCCACTTGTAAACCGGCTCCACGATTCTCCCCTCCTGTGCGGCGAATTTCAGCGCTTACCGAGTGTCAAAAATGGTGGCTGAGTTGGAATTCTGCGGGAAGTGTAGCACGGGAGTAAAGTGCGAGGGATAACTGGGTTGATCCGGGTGGGTTACGAAGGTATTGGGCGCGAATAACGGCGCGGGTCAGGAGACCCGCGCCACAGCCGCCAAGAGGCCGGCGTTCCATCTTGGCGCTACGCAGTCGCCTCAAGCACGGAGTCTGCATCTTGCGGCACTTCCGCGCTCAGGCTCAATAAGCGTTCCACGACGTCTGCCGCGCTGTAGCTCTCATGGCCGGGCGCGATAAATTGAGCAATGGTATTCAGGTCGTCGCCCACCGTGATCAAAGCCGGCTCGTCCGAGCCATCGCGGCGCGTCTGGGCGTGCCCGATATTTGCCATGAGCGTGTTGCACAGGCACTTGCGTCCCGCAGTCTCGTCGATCTTGCCACCCTTGGCCACGTAGTTATCGACCGGCTCGGCAGAACAACGGTAGCCGATCTCGCCTTCGCCCATCGCGTACGGCTCGCGCAAGTAACCCAGGTCGCAAGTCCGGACCCGCGCTTCGTAGATATCAGGCGCTGAGGTAGTGCCCGCGAGCTGCGCAACTTTGAAGGGAAATCCCGTGGGCGACGCGAGCGGATCAGTAAATACTTCGCCCGTGCCCGCGATCGCCTGCTGGATCAGCCGCGTTTTCAGGTCGGGTCTCATACCCGATTCGCTGCTGAACGCAAACGCGGTTCCTACCTGCACCCCCGCCGCACCCTGATCCAGCGCCTCGCGCAGTTTGGCCGCATTGCCATAACCACCAGCCAGCCAGAAGGGAACGCCCAGCGCTCGCAACTCTTCAATATTCACCCGGTCGCGTTCGCCATAAACCGGCTCTCCGGCAGCGTTAAGTTGCAGCTTGCCCCGCGGCGGCGCATTGTGCCCGCCCGCAGTTGGGCTTTCCACCACAAACCCGTCGACGCGCCCGTTGGCCCGGCGCAGCATGGTTGCTGCCAGCGTGTTCGACGAAACAATCGCCAGAAATCTGGGACGACGCAGCACAGGCAACGGCCCTTCCGCGTAATCGGCCGGATCGAGCTGCATCAGCGTGTCCATATTCGCAAACTGCGCTTGCGCCGTACCGGTGACGGCCAAACGGTACTCAGCCGGCCGGTGCGCCGCATAAGCGTCCAAAACACCAGGAATATGCAGCGGTATCCCCGCGCCGATCAGCACGTATCCCACGCCGGCAAGCATGGCTCCGTAAATCGAAGCCAGATGCGGGATCTGCACCTTTTCAAGAAAATTGATCCCCACCGGATTCTCATGGCCTTCACGCGCCAAAAGAACCTCAACGAAATTCGAGACCATGCACAGCTCGACGAGCTTGCGCGAATCGCGCTTCTGGTGCATGGGCAGCGCCTTATACGGCGTGCCGGCCGCCTTGCCGCCGGGCACGAAATATTCCTGCCAGATGCGCTTCGCCATCTCCTGAAACGGAAATGCGTCCAGTCCGCGGCGCATGTGCCCTCCGTGGTCGCCGTCCGCGAGCCGGCGCACAAAGACCGAATCCAGGGCCGTGCCCGAAACCACGCCCAACTGGCCGAGTCTTGAAACGGCCTGGGCAAGGCGCCAATTGGACACACCTACGCCCATTCCGCCCTGAATAATCCTTGGAAATTGGATCATAGTTCGATTCTTTCACAAGTTCGGATAAATCCGAGTATTTTCTCCAGAATAGCCGGATTGCAGGTCCGAATATGAGCGATTCTGCTCACAAATGCCAAATTGAGGCATGTATCCGAGCCCGTGCTCGAGGTTTCACAGTTTTTCGCGGAGGAAGCTGATTACTTGCTCCGACTGCACCACGCCGACCATGCGGCCCTGCGCATCGACGACGGGAAGCGAGTGGAGATTGTATTTGTCGAACATTTCGGCCAGCTCATTCTGATGCAAGTCGGCCGGGCAGGAAAGAACGCGGGGTTCGGCCAAAACATTCAAGTGGGTTTCAGGACGCGCCATGACCAGGCGCGGCAGCGCTACGGCGCCTCGCAGAACGCGCTTCTCGTCGAGCAAGTAGACCTCGGTCACGCCGTCCGGATCGCCGTCAAAACTGCGCAGCGCCTCCACGGCCTGTGTCACGGTTGCATCGGTTCCCAGGTAAACGAATTCCGTAGTCATCAAGCCGGCCGCGGAGTCCTCGTCGAACTCCAGCAGCTCCTCGACCTCCTGCCGCTCCTCCGGCTCCATCTCTTCGAGGATGGCGTCGGATTGGTATTCGGGCAGTTCGGAGAGCAGGTCGGCGGCAGCGCCGGGATCCATCTCTTCCACGATGTCGGCGATGCGTTCGTCGTCGAGCTTTTCCAGCAGCGCTTTCTGCAGCTTGGGCTCGACCTCTTCGAGGGTTTCGGCGGCGACCTCTTCATCGAGAGAAGTGAAGACGGCCTCACGTTCGGCGGGGGCAAGATCTTCCAGAATGTCGGCCAGTTCGGAGGGATGAATATCGGCCAGGCGCTCGTGCTCGATGCGCAGTCTGACGCGCCGCGCCGGATCGGGCTCGATGACATCCACAAACTGCCAGGGAATGGCGCGCGCAGAGAACTTGCGAGAGACGGCCTCCAGCCGGGCGCGCGGCAAAACTCCCTTGAAAACGCGGCGGAAGGCGCCTCTCAAGCCGACTTCGACTTCGGCCACGCGCAGCAGGTGCGCCGCGCCCTGGCCCATCCACTCCAGGTCCACGTCGTTCACGCGCACCACTTTGCGGCCGTTGATGTCGATGATCTGGCGGTCGACCAAGTCCTGCTGCAGGAAAAGATAGTTGCCCTCTTCCTTGAGCGGGGCCAGAGCTTCGGACGAGCGCACTTCGAGCGTACCGGCCGGGGTCTCCATCACGTCCTGGGAAGGGACCAGCGCAAGGCCGGTGCGGGTCTTGAGCACCAGTCCGGCCACCTTGCCGCCGTCGGGCCCGGTAGTAATGGCCACATCCTTTAGCTTGCCGCACAGATGCCCTTTGGCATCCGTCACCGGCATGCCGAGAATCGCCGTCAGGCTCACACGGGTGGCGATGCGCGGCCCGGTGTGCGCGTCAGTAGCTCGCATGTCAGGGGTGTGCGTACCCATGGGATGAGTGTAGACCCTTCGACATGCTTTTTGCGCGAGCCGAAAGACGCTATGCAGGTGCCTGGAGCCTGCTGTTCACTTTGGCGCGTGCGAGAGCGAATCGCAGGCTCCAGCCTTGACACAATCGCATCCAGACTTGAAACTGCCAGAAGTCACGGAGCAGGGGCGCAGGCCCCACGCTGCTCCGGCGGAGGCGGAAGGCAGCCCGGTGAGCGCACCCAGCAGAGGACGGCGGAGTTTCAAGCTCAGCTCCACCATGGAAAGCGTCGAAGAGGTGGAGGCGGCCGCAGATCAGCTGGCCACCGAGGCGGGCCTGGACGAGGACCAGCGCTTTCATATCGCCATGGCGGTGCGCGAGGCTGCCATTAACGCCGTGCTGCACGGCAACGAGTACGATCCCGCCCGCCAGATCGAGGTTTCGCTCGAAAATACCGGCAAAGACTTGATGATTTCCATCGCCGACCAGGGTCAGGGCTTCGATCCCGAGAAAGTGCCCGATCCGCTGGAGGCGGAAAACCTTCTCCGCGGCACTGGCCGCGGCATCTTTCTTATCCGGTCGCTGATGGATGAGGTACACTTTCGACAATTGCACCCCGGCACTGAGTTGACGCTGGTGAAACATCTGGCGCCCGACGCCGGAAAGAAGTAGTATGAAAGCCGACGTGCGGGGTCAACTTTTCTCTCTCCGCGACGGGGCCGGCCGAGGAATTTTCTTTGAGGCCGACGGCCGTAAAGATGCTATAACCGAATTACTGACAAGGAGGAATTTTCCGTGGCACTTGCAATAGCTTCCCGTGAAGTGGATGGCGTCACTGTTTTGGATCTCAGCGGGCGGATCACACTGGGCGAGGGCAGCGTGCAGTTGCGCGACGCCATTCGCGACCTGATCGGCAAAGGACAAAAGCGCATCCTGCTCGATCTGGGTGATGTGAACTATATCGATAGTTCGGGTCTGGGCGAGTTGGTGAGCGCCTACACGACGGCCAAGAACCAGGGCGCGACCCTTAAACTGCTCAAACTGACCAAGAAGGTCCACGACCTGCTGCAGCTGACCAAGCTCTACACCGTCTTCGACATCTACGACGACGAGGCCAGCGCCATCGCTTCCTTCAAGTAATCCATTCGGGCAGAACTTCCTGTCCAAAAGGCCATTCCGCGCAGGCGGAATGGCCTTTTTGCGCTCAACTCATGCAGTACTCATCGCCTCCGTGCCCCATCCATTTCGCATCTTTTGCGAAATGGGTGGGACTGAAGAAAGATTGGGCACATCCATCCTGGAACCGCTCTAGAACTGCACCGTAGGCGCAGTCTGCGCGGCCGGGCTGGCCACGAAGCGGGCGTTATTCACCTGGAAGCCGGCATAGCGCGCCCAAATGCTGTTCGGGAACTGCTGGATGTACGTGTTGTAATCCTGCAGCGCCTGATTGTAGCGCTTGCGCGCCACCGCAATACGGTTCTCGGTGCCTGACAGCTCGTCCTGCAAGCGCATGAACTGATCGCTGGAGCGCAGTTGTCGGGTAGTTCTCGGTGAGGACCAGAACCTTGGCGAGGGCGTTGTCGAGCTGGCCGTTCGCGGCGATCTTGTCGGCCGGGGTCTGCGCATTCATCAGTCCGTCCCGTGCCTTCGCGATCTCGGTGAAGACGCTGCTTTCCTCTTTGGTGAAACCCTTCACGGTCGCCACCAGGTTGGGAATCAGGTCGGCGCGCCGCTCCAGTTGCACGTCCACGTCAGACCACTTGGTCTTGACCACCTGATCCAGCGACACCATCTGGTTCTTGGCGCTGACATAGCTGCCAAAGACCATGAACACCACCAACAGCAGAACGGCCACAACGGCCAGCGTAATTCCAAGTCCTTTGCTCATACATCTTGATTCTCCTTGTTAAAAACAGCTGTCAGCTCTCAGCTATCAGCTTATCTCTCCAACTTCCAACCGTACGGCCAGAGCTGAAAGCTGACGGCTGATAACTGATAGCTTTCTCATTACCAGCTTCCTCCGGCGCCGCCGCCGCCAAATCCTCCACCACCGCCGCCAAAGCCACCGAAACCACCACCGCCTCCGCCGCCACCGAAACCACCGCCGCCGAAGCCGCCGCCAAAACCGCCACGGCCACGGCCCCCACCCGAGAAGAGGCCCAGGCCCCACAGGCCAAAGACGCAAGACTGCCCAGAACGCGGAATATAAAAACGAGGACAAAGATCGTAAGAATGATGCCCCCGAAAGCATCCGATCCCGCCGATTGATGTTGCGGTGCGGGTTCGGTCGCTGGGGCGGGCGCGTTGTCCAGCGTCACATTGGCGTCGGCGGCGATGACCTGGGCAACTTCGCCCACGGCCAGCGTCACTGCGCCGTCATAGTCGCCGGCGCGCAGGTCGGGAACCATGTCGCGGCCGATGTCGCCGATCTTGCCGTCGGGCAGGATGCCTTCCAGTCCGTAGCCAACTTCAATGCGGTACTTGTGGTCGGCGACGGCCAGCAGCACCATGCGCAACGGTTCTTGCCACTCGCCTTATCCTTGTCCCCCATCTTCCACTGGTCTTCAAGCTGGTGGCGTAGTCGGCCGCGTCGTCGCCGTTGAGGTCGTGCACGGTGACCACGGCAATCTGCGCGTTGGCCGCGGAGTGGTCGAGTTGCGCGCAGATTGTCGAGCCGCGCAATCGCCTCGGGCGAGAGCACGTGGGCAAAATCGCTTACGTAATCGGTGGGCTGGGGAAGGTCGGCGACCCTCTCGGCATGCGCGGGAAGAAGCAAGAAATGCGAAAAGGGCCGCCAGCAAGGCGGAATCAGGGCGAAACGTGCGCGGCGGAGACCTTTCATTTCTCTTCAATTGTACGCGGGCGGGCGCCGGAGGTTCCCGCGCCGGCAGGCTCTACACTGGAGGAGAAATGACCGAGACAATGAATGAATCCGTTCCCGCGCCGCCCACCGCCCGCAAAGACCACACCGAAACGCAGATGCACGGAGTGCTGCTGACCGACGACTACGCCTGGCTGCGCGACAAAGAGAATCCCGACGTTACCGCCTACCTCGAAGCCGAGAATGCCTATGCCGAAGCGGTGATGGCGCCGCTGGCCGGGCTGCGCGAAGAGCTCTACAAGGAGATGCTCAGCCACGTCAAGCAGACCGACGTCTCGGTTCCCTACCGCGACGGCGATTGGTGGTACTACTCGCGCACCGAGGAGGGCCTGCAGTACGCCATCCATCTGCCGCAAGCGCGGTGGCGCCGGCCGGGCCGGATGCCGATGCGGCGGAAGAAAGTGCTGCTCGACGGCAACGAGCTGGCCAAGGGCCACGCGTTCTTCGCCATCGGCGACACCGACATTACCGACGACGGCCGCTGGCTGGCCTACACCACCGACACCAAGGGCTTCCGCCAGTACACGCTGCACATCAAGGATCTCGCGACCGGCGAAACGCTCGCGGGTGAGGTGGAGCGCGTGGGTTCCGTGGTGTGGGCGGCGGACAATCGGACGCTCTTTTACACCGTCGAAGACGAGCAGCAGAAGCGGCAATTTCAACTTTGGCGACATGCGCTCGGCGCGCCGCTCGCTGACGACGTGCTCGTCTACCAGGAAGACGACGAGCGCTTCAACCTTGCCGCCGGGCGCACGCGCGACGGCAAGTTTATCGTGCTCGAGTCGGCCAGCCACACCACCAGCGAGGCGCGGGTTCTGCCGGCGGACGATCCCGACCGGCGCTTCACGCTCATCGCGCCCGCGCGAGGACGAGCACGAGTACTCGCTCGACCATCGCAACGGGCTTTGGTTCATCCGCACCAACGATCGCGGGCGCAACTTCCGGCTCGTCACCGCGCCGGTGGCCACGCCGGGCCGCGAACACTGGACCGAGCTGATTGCGCACCGCGACGCCGTGATGCTCGAAGATGTGGATCTCTTCGCCGGGTTCTTCATCGCCTGCGAGCGCGAAGACGGGCTGCCGCGGTTGCGGCTGTGGAAGTTTCGCTGGCGACGGGCCGTGAGGCCGCGCCTCGCCGGCGAAATTGCCTTTCCCGAGCCGGCGTACAGCGCGCATCCGCACATCAATCGCATCTTTGAGACAACGACGTTCCGCTACGCCTATCAGTCGCTGGTCACGCCGAGTTCGGTGTACGAGTACGACGTGGCGACCGGCGCATCGACGCTGCTGAAGCAGCTGGAGATTCCCGGCGGCTTCGACCGCACGCTCTACGCCAGCGAGCGCGTTCATGCCAAAGCGCCGGACGGCGTCGCAGGTTCCGGTCTCGATCGTCTACCGCAAGGACAAGCGTGTACGCCGGCCTCCAGACCGGCGTAGCGAGGTCCAGACCCCGCTAACCCGCTCTATGTTTACGGCTACGGGTCCTATGGCTACTCGCTGCCGCTGGGATTCAGCTCCAACCGGCTGAGCCTGCTCGATCGCGGCGTGGTGATGGCCTACGCGCACATCCGCGGCGGCGGCGATCTGGGCAAGCCGTGGCACGACGCCGGGCAAGATGCTCGTCAAGCGCAACACCTTTACCGATTTCATTGCCTGCGTGGAGCACCTGACCGCAGCAGGGTACGGCGACCCGGACGCGCGTGGCCATTGAAGGCGGGTCGGCTGGCGGATTGCTGATGGGCGCGGTCGCCAACATGCGCCCGGATCTCTTTCGCGCCGTGGTTTCGCACGTGCCGTTCGTCGACGTGATGAATACCATGCTCGACGCTTCCCTGCCCCTGACCGTTCCCGAGTACGAAGAGTGGGGCGACCCGAACGAGGAAGAGTATTTCAAGTACATGCTGAGTTATTCGCCGTATGATAACTTGCGCGCGGCGAGTTATCCGGCGATGTTAGTCAAGACCTCGCTGCACGACAGCCAGGTAATGTACTGGGAGCCGGCCAAGTATGTGGCCAAACTGCGCACGCTCAAAACGGATAACAATCCGCTGCTGCTGGTGACGAATATGCAGGCCGGCCACGGCGGCGCGAGCGGACGCTACGACTATCTGAAGGAGATCGCGCTGGACTATGCGTTTGTGCTGAAAGAGTTGGGGATTGTGTGATAAAGTGGGGGCACTTTCAAGTTAGCGTGGACGCATATGCGAAAAGTTGGCTTGCCTTTCGCCTTTATCCTGCTTTGCGTCGCATCGGTGTGCGCCCAGCAGGAACCGACCGCTCAAGCGAACAGCGGGGGTCTGAACACTAGTCCCGCTCCGCCCTCTCCTGACAAAGAAGGCGTCTACACTGTCGGTCCTGGAATTACGGGCCCGGTCTTGGCGCATCCCGCAGTCGCGGGGCCACTGGAACTCGTAGCCGCCTGCTCGCCGGATTTGACGCTCGTTTCAGCGGTGATCGCCGTGGATGGGACCGCGAACGTCCGCAAGGTGTATCACTCCCGCAACAGCACATGCGAAGCCGCAGCGATTTCCGCGGTAAAAGAGTCCGCATTTCAGCCGGGGCTGCTGAACAATCATCCAGTTCCAGTACTCGTGTGTATTGGCGTCCCCTTCTTGAATCACATCAAGTCGCCAGCACCGGACATTCAGGCTTGCCCACGCGATGAGGGCAGCGAAGAATTGAGACCACGCGTGGAGGGCAATGAAGAACTGAGACAGTGTCCCCCCAGCCCTGTGCGGGACCCCGGAAGCGGCGAAAGTTCCGCAGGAAGTTTGATCAAAATTACGCCCCCAAAGCCCCTAAAACAACCAGAGGCGGAGTTTCCGGATGAGTCGCGCCGCGCCATAAAGAAACAACACATTAAGGATTTTGAAGCCATCAGCATCTTGAGTCTCATTGTGGATGTCAACGGCATGCCGCGAGATCTTTGTCTTGTCAGGCCCGCCGGATATGGACTTGATCCTAAAGCAGCTGAGGCTGTACGACGATACCGATTCGATCCTGCCCGCAAAGACGGAACTCCCGTCGCTGTGCAGATAACCGTCGAAG
Source organism: uncultured Acidobacteriota bacterium (assembly GCA_963713675.1). Classification (GTDB taxonomy): domain Bacteria; phylum Acidobacteriota; class Terriglobia; order Terriglobales; family Acidobacteriaceae; genus Telmatobacter. Next base: position 26,146 of record CAVQMV010000022.1, on the reverse strand, counting down.
TAGAATTCAAGCTTTACTAATTCCCTCAGGTCCGGAGACGCGAGAGGAAGCGTGGAATCGATTCACTCGCCCTTCAACTCCGCCAGTGTCTTCTCCAAACTCGCCGCGTCTTCCACGTTCAGCGATTTCAGTTCGGGATCGATCTGCTTAAGCAGGCCGCAGAGCACTTTGCCGGGACCGGCTTCGATGAACAGGCTCGCGCCCGCGCCCTTGAGCGCCTGCTCGCAGTCGATCCAACGCACCGCGCCGGTAACTTGACGAATGAGCGCGTCGCGCGCGGCGTCGGCCGTGGTGACGAGGCTGCCCGTGACATTGGCGGCGACGGGAATCCGCGGATCGTGGAGCGTAAGCCCGGCGAGCACGCGGGCCACTTCTTCCTGCGCGGGCTGCATGAGCGCGCAGTGGAAGGGAGCACTGACGGGAAGCATGACGGTGCGCCGCGCGCCTTTGGCCTTGCACAACGCTGCAGCTTTTTCAACGGCGGCTAAGGCGCCGGAGATGACCGTCTGATTGGGTGAGTTGAGGTTCGCGGCTTGGACGACGCGGCCGGTATCGCGCGCGGCTTCCTCGCACGCTTCGGCCACCAGCGCCGGATTAAGCTGCAGAACCGCCGCCATGGCGCCCTCGCCGGCGGGAACGGCTTTTTGCATGGCCGCGCCACGCGCTTTGACCGCGCGCAATGCATCGGCAAAGTTGAGCGTCCCCGCAATGACGTGCGCCGACCACTCGCCGAGGGAGTGGCCTGCGGCCAGCGTCGGCTCGACACCATGCGCGGCCAGCACGCGCGCCGCAGCCACGCTCACGGCCATAATGGCTGGCTGCGTATTTTCGGTTAGGCGCAAATCTTCTTCGGGTCCTTCGAAACAGAGCCTTGAAAGAGAAAACCCGAGCGCGGCGTCGGCCTCTGCGAAGGTCTCGGCGGCCGCAGGAAATCGCTCGGCAAGCTCGCGACCCATGCCAACGGCCTGCGAACCCTGCCCCGGAAAGAGGAAAGCAATTTTTGTGGACATTGCAATGAGATTTTATCGCGCCGCCCGCTGCGCGGCCCACCCAAGCGACAAAAACAAAAACGCCGCGAGGGTGGGGCACCCCCGTTTTTTATTCCCTGCTGGCTATTGACTACTTCCTGTCCTTCAGTTCCAGCGCTTTTTGTCGTTGGGATCGTCTTCGTCGATCAACCGGCCCTGGCCGTCGAATTTCACCGTGCGGCCCTGCTTCTTCATGTAGACCTCGAATTTGCGGGCGGCGCGCCGGCGCTTCCAGCGGTAATAGCGGTTGCGCATGCCGTACCAGCGTTCGCTGAGCAGGAAAGAGACACCATGCCGCGGCGCCGTGCGCACAAACAGCAGGCCTGCCAGCGCTCCGCCCAGTTGGGAGAAGGCGTACAGGCGCTGATCGCTAAAGAGCGTCGCGATGGCGATGAGCGCGTAAATCACCACCAGGTAGCGCGCCTTGATGCCCATGGGCAATGGAAACAGCATGAACTGCACATCGCCGTAGAGAAGACCGATGGCGGCGAGCAGTCCAAAGATGCCGCCAAAGCAACCATAGAGCGGGCTGGGAGCGCCGAGCAGCCTGGGGAATAGCGTGCTCGACATGGCGTAGAGAGCGAGCGCGGCGGTGGCAGTTCCCAGTACTGAAACGGCGTAGAGGCCGGTCACCCATTTCGCGTTGTGGAAGCCTTCGAGAAATCCCGCCAGAAACCACAGCGAGAGCAACTCGAAGAGCGTGCCCCACAGGCGGGGATGCACGAAGCTGTAAGTGATCGGCTGCCACAGCCAGCCGTGGACGAACAACACGGGATCGAACGCGAGGTGCAGGTCAATAAGGGCCTGTTGAATTGGCGACGCAAACCCAACGACCAGCAGCGCAAAGTAAGCCGCCAGGTTGATGAGGATCAACCTGCGGGTGGCCCCGCGGAAGTCGGGGAAGGCGAACGGGGTTGAGCCAATTCTTGCCATCGCAGACCTCAGGTTAAATGCTGGAGCGGGCCGGTGTCATGATGCATGCCCGAGAGGGAGCGTGGGGTGCTTCGCTATCCGACATTGGCGACAAAGACAAAAATGTAGCGAAGGTGGGGGCGCCCGCGCATGAGACATCCGCGCAAGGGGCATACTCATTCCAACCTGTCTGCACCAGGAGTGCAGCAGAGGCAACGAATTTTCCGGAAACGCGTCTGTTCGGGAGAAGCGCGGCTCTGGTTTTCCGCAAAGAAAAATCCAGACTCGGCCAGCGCCGCGGGCCTCTTGACCTGAGGCCGGGTTCTCACTAAAACTAGCGATGGCCGCAGTACGCGGCTTCATCCCGCAATGCGAATTTGTTTGGAAAGTGAGGAGGCTGCTATGCCTGGTTGCCCCGAATGCGATACGGATCTGAACGTTGATGTCGACGAGGTAGAGGAAGGCGACGTGATAGCCTGCGAAGAGTGCGGCACTGAGTACGAAGTAGTGGGCGTGGAGCCGCTGGAACTGGCCCGCGTGGAAGAAGGCCTCGAAGAGGATGAAGATCCTCTCGCAGAGGATGAGGAGGAGTGAGGATGAGCCGTGCAAGCTGGCTAGGTGCGATTGCATGCGGTCTTTTCGCGTTGGGCGCGATCCCTTCAGGGTCGAGGTGGGCGCTGTCGGCGCCGTCTGCGTGGGGTCAGAATATCGGCGACCGCACGGTTTCGGGCACGATTTTGAACGAGAGCTCGCAGCCGGTTGTGGGCGCTACCGTCTTCCTCAAGAACGAGAAGACCAAGGCGATTCGCAGCTACATTTCCACGGCGGACGGCCATTTCCGCTTTTCCCAGGTCGATATGAGCGTGGACTTCGATCTGTGGGCGGAAAAGGACGGCAGAAAAAGCGCGATCAAGACCGTGAGTTCGTGGGACGACCGCAAAGAATTCGTCTCGGATCTGAAGCTCAAGTAATGCACTGATCGCGTGATTTCGCAATGATCCTTGTACGGGGTGCGGGAGAGGATGCCCGCACGACAGCCGGTTAAGAGACGGGCGGTACGGCTTCATCCCTCCAGCTTTTTCGTCACCAGCTCATTCAGCAGCGCCGGATTGGCCTGGCCCTTCGACGCGCGCATCACCTGGCCGACAAAGAATCCGGCCATGGTCTTCTTGCCCGCGCGATACTGCTCCACCTGTTTGGGATTGGCCGCGATCACCTCGTCGATCAGCTTTTCGATGGCCGAGGCATCGGTAATCTGTTGCGGCTTCTCGCGCTCGTAAACGGCAGCAAAGTCCTCGCCCTTTTCAAAGCAGACGTCGAAGAGCTGTTTCATCTGCTTCGAACTGATCTTGCCTTCGTCGAGCAAATCGGCGGCAAGCACGATGCCCGCCATCGATACCGGCGACTGCTCCTGCTCGAGACCGAGCGCCTTCAGGCGTCCCCCCACTTCGCTCAGCAGAACGTTCGCCACGCGGCGCGGATTGCGGGCGGTTCGGGCCGCAGCCTCGAAGCGATCGGCAAACTCCCGCGATGCCGTAAGCGTGTGCGCGTCCTGCACGGACAACTCGTACTCCGCAATCATGCGCATGCGCCGCGCCTCAGGCAGTTCCGGGAGTTTTTTTCTGGTCTCGGAGAGGAATTCTGCGGAAACGATCAGAGGCGGCAGGTCGGGCTCGGGAAAATACCGGTAATCGTGTGCCTGCTCCTTGGAGCGCATGGGATAGGTCCGTCCTTCGCCGGCGTTCCACAGCCGCGTCTCCTGCATCACGCGGCCGCCGGACTCGATCACTTCGATCTGGCGCTCGATTTCGTATTCGAGCGCCGCGCGAATGAACTTGAAGCTGTTCACGTTTTTGACTTCGGCCTTGGTGCCGAATTTTTCCTGCCCCCTTGGGCGCACGCTTACATTCGCGTCGCAGCGCAGCGATCCCTCCTCCATGTTGCAGTCGGAGACGCCGGTGTAGAGCAGGATCTCCTTCAGCCGCGTGAGGTATTCGAAGGCCTCGTCGGGGGTGCGAATGTCGGGCTCGCTCACGATTTCGGCCAGCGGCGTGCCGCAACGGTTCAGATCGAGATAGGTGCGCGTGGCGGAGTCGGCAAACCCTTCGTGCAGGCTCTTGCCCGCGTCCTCTTCCATGTGCAGGCGCGTGATGCCGATGCGTTTCTTGCCGCCGTTCGCCGTGGGCACTTCGATCCAGCCATGCTCGGCGATCGGCTTGTCGTACTGCGAAATCTGGTAGCCTTTGGGCAGATCAGGATAGAAATAATTTTTGCGCGCGAAGATCGATCGCTCGCGCACCTGGAGGTTGAGCGCCAACGAGGCGAGCGTGGCGAACTCGACGGCCGTCGCGTTGAGGACCGGAAGCGCGCCGGGCAGACCGCTGCATACGGGGCAAATGTTGGTGTTGGGAGCCGCGCCAAAGCGGTTGGCGCAGCCGCAGAAGATTTTGGTGGCCGTGAGCAGTTGCACGTGCACTTCGAGGCCGATGACGGGCTCATATTTCGCCAGAACGTCAGGAGAGATTGCAGTGGCGGGCATGATTGGATTTTAGCGCGACGGCATCGTGCGGCTCGCGTTTACAATGTTGGCCAGCGCGCATCCACGGATAGAAACCATTGGCAACAACCAGGGGGTTAGATGAAACTCGTAATCCAGACTCTCGCCGCGCTCCTGTTCAGCGCGCCAGCATGGGCGCAAACCACAACGCTGTCCTGCACTCCGGTTTCGCGGGTTCCCGCGCAGGCTCCCACGTATGAGCTTGTGCTCAACCAGTCGGCGAAGACGGTTACGATTCGGGCAAACATGGACGGCAAGCTACAAGTAAACACCTTTCCTGCTGTCTACACCCTCATCAGCGTGGAATGGAAAGAGTCAGGTTACGGCGTGACCGAAACCAATATTCTTAATCCGATGAATGGCGTACAAAGGACGACGGCTTCGAATGGCAAGAGTTTCACTGACCAATGCAAGCCAGCCGCGAAGTAGTTGGGAAGAAATTGATTCGGCGACAGGCGCGATTGCCTACAATCGAAGCGCGAGGAATGCGGTAGGTTGCCGCGTGCCAAAACCAAGTTTGGTCAGAAGGGAGACCCAGGGTGGATGGAAAGAACATTTTCAAAAGTGTGGTGCTCGCCGCGGCGTTTGCGGGGCTTTCTATTACGAGTTCTCTGAAGGGGCAGGAGCGTCCCTCGCCGCCCGAGACGAAGGCTCCGGCTGCGCAAACCTCGCCCTCGGGACATCCCAACGATTCGTATTGGAGCGAGCACGACCGGCAACTTCTGGTGGATTTTGGCGGGCTGGCGCGCTTCAAGGAGGCCGATGCGATGCTGGGAGCCGCGAAAACGGGTGAGGACCGCGTGGTCTTCATGGGCGACTCGATTACGCAGGGATGGAAATTGGACGAGGCGTTTCCCGGCGAGCCGTATGTGAACCGCGGAATCAGCGGGCAGACTACGCCGCAGATGCTGGTGCGCTTCCGCCAGGACGTGATCGATTTGAAACCGAAGGTGGTGGTGATTCTGGCCGGGACCAATGACATCGCCGGCAACACGGGACCGATGACGCTGGAGCAGACGGAGGGGAACCTTGCGTCGATGGCGGAACTGGCGAGCGCGAACGGGATTCGCGTGGTGCTGTGTTCGGTGCTGCCAGCGTTTGACTACCCCTGGGCGCCGGGACTTATTCCCGCGCCGAAGATTGCGCAGATGAATGCATGGCTACGCGAGTACGCGGCGCGAAGAGGGTTCGTATATGTCGACTTCTACTCCGCGATGAAGGACGAGCGCGGAGGACTGCCCGCGACGCTGAGCAGGGACGGGGTGCATCCGCTGCCGGCGGGTTTTGCGGTGATGACGCCGCTGGCGGGGGCGGGGATTGAGAAGGCGCTCAAGTAGCTATCAAGGCAGCAGCTTCAGTCTGTTGCTCGCCGGCTCGCCGAGCAGCACGGCCTCGTACGCTCCTGCGGTATTGCGGTTGAGCACGAAATCCGCCGCATGATCCAAACGAAGAATCTCGCGGCCGTCGCGCGCAATAGACGCGCAGCCGCCGCAGGCCAGCTTAAGAATGCGCCCGTCCGCCCCGGCCTTCAACGCAAAGACGCCGATGTAGGCTCCGCTGAACTGGTGGCCGTTGACAGCGACCGAGAAGGCCTTTGCCTGACCAGTTTCAATCGAGCTCAGATCGGTGAGAATCACGCTGCCGTCCTCGAGTTCGCCGCCGACTTCCCGGAGTGGAGATTTTTCTACGCCCAGTTCGGCAATCCGGTCGACGCTGAATTGCTTTACGCTGGCGTGCGCCGTAATTTCCGCAAAGATTTCATCCACGGGCGATCCGTCGAAGTCGCGGGTTGCAGTCCCCTCCAGCATGAGCGCCCCACCGCGACGCGTGTATTGGTCGAGGAAAGCCAGGGTTGTGCGCTTGGCGTATTGCGGATAGAGATAAATCACCGCCCGAAATGTATGCCCGTTCAAGATCGGACGATTCTTCGCATCCAGTTTGAGTGACCCATTGTCGATCAGGTCGCTGGGAACCACGGCGCAGCGGTAGCCCGCGTCCCAGATGGTCTGCACTTTCTCCTCGATGTGCAGCGAGCCGTTGAGGTCGTAGCCGTTGCGCGCGCTTGCATCGGGATACCAGTCAAGCAGGGCCGGCATGCCAAAGACGATCAGCAGCGGAAGACGGGGCGCCGCGGGGTCGAAGCGATTGAGGAGCCGAATTTTGCGCTCCACAGGATTGATCGCGTCGAGAAACGACGCGGTAGAAAGGTCGACCCCCCAGCGGCCCGTGTCGTTGTAGCCGTGATAGTGAATGCGCGCATCGAAACGCGCATCGTTCAGGGCTTTCTGGGCGAAGCTGTGAATGTCCCACCCGTAGAACTGGTCGTACATGATGTTGCCAGGATGCGCGACCAGCAGCCCCATGCGCAGCGGCAGAGAGAGATCTTCATCGCTCATGCCGTACTGGCGCGGGATCGTCCACCAGTTGATGCCGGTGGCCCAGGCTTCATCGTTGGTCAGGTGGTTGTGAAAGGTATTGTGGATGCCGGCCAGAGTTTTTGCGCCGAAGGCCTGCCGCGAATCGTTGTAGAACTCCTGTTCGACGCCCAGCGGCCCTTTCCGCAGGAAGTCCCAATAGCGGTTGATGGCTCGGATGCGCACTTCTGGTTGGCCGGCAGGAGCGTAACGCGTGTGGAAGAGAACCGGGATGAGCGGCAAGCCGGTGGCCTGCTCAAAACGCGCACTGAAGGCTCGGCCGGCAAAGTGGCCACGCCACACGGTGCCCGACGCGTTGGGGATTTTCGTGAAGCTGAACTCATCGAGCGCCGTGCCGTCGAAGGGAACTTCGTGATACTGGTTGATGGCCTCGCGCACCCAGCGTGTGTACGCATCGCTGAACAGATCGAGCGCGTTATACCAGGTGGTCGCCATCACGAAAGCCGTGTAACCGGCGTGCTTCGGGCCCAGATCGAGCGCGACGGAAAGGTCACCCGGCTGGGGAGCAGTGGCCTTTGCCTGCGCGGTCACGTCGGCAAAGGTGGCAGGATCGTACTCGCCTTCGCCGGTTTTGCGGAAGACAAAGACACGCAACAGCTCGGTCTTGAGCGGCGAGCGCGAGCGCAGCTTCACGGTGGATTCGACCACCCCGCGGCCGTTGGCATCGAGGGGCCCTTCCGCGTCGCTCACGGCGGTCTGCTCGTCGTCAAAGGCAAACTTGCGGAAGGAATCGACGTCCTGCAATTCGAACGTCGCGCCGATGCGGAGGCCGTTCTTGTGGCCCTCGCGCACGATTCCGGCCACGGCGTCGTGCGCGGCGGGGTCGTCGAAGAAATTGACGCCGTTGCGCGCGGTCAGGAAAGGGAAATCAAAAGCGGTATCGCGGGAGATATGCTGAATGTCCTGCGTGTAGCGCTGCGGGCTCAGCGTCTCCGGCGTGACAAACCAGTAAAGCAACTCAGGATAGTGTTGATTGCGGATCGGATCCTCATACTGGATCTTCACATTGAGGCTCTTAGGTTCACTTTGCGCGGTCGAAGCAATCGCCGTTGCCAGGAAGACCATCAAAGAACCAATTCGTGCTGCTTTCGGGTACATTGCTTCCCTTCATTCGTTCGTCAGATTCGCGCTTCTATTGCCGCGCGCGCGTCATCTCCCGGGGTCTGCGGTCAGTCCCCCGGATGCGCCTTCGACACCGGCCTATTGTCTCATTCCATTTGCCGCGCGAAATCCTACTCTGCCTCAAGCAGGTGCAGAGAAGGGTTGAATTTTAGGCTGACCGCCAGAGAACGCCAACAGGACTGAACCCCACGCTGTGGGGGGCTGTTTCGGCTCGGCTAGAGACGTGCCCACACCACAAAGCGCTCTTGATTGCCGCGGGCTCGGGATCGGACCCCGATCAACTGCGTGAAACTGAGCCACAGGGAGACACAATGGAAGAAGAGGTCCGACATTGCCTGCGATGGAGCCTCGGAAACGGTCCCGAAAGCCGATGATCCCTCGACCACTTACTGCCAATCTGTCGGTTCGGCGATAAGGCGAGAGTCAACATCCAACCCTATCGCTATCAGCGCTTTACCGAGCACCTTCCAGTCCTCGAGTCAGGTCTGTTTACGGCTTACTGTATTCCTTACCGTAAATTCACGTTGTCAGCTCAATTGATGGCTCCCTAGGCTTATCCCGACTCTTCGCAATGTTCTATCGAACCTCATCTTCGGCCGGCCAGGTTCTGGTTGAGCTCCGAAGCACTCGCGAGGTGGAAATTGCAACTTCCCTGCGGTGCATCCCTATGGATCATCCGCGTAACCGCAACCATGAGCTTTCCGGGAGTTTGGCTTTTCGGCCATTCACCGCATCGGCCAAACCCCTTTTGGCAGTCCTAACTCAGCAGAATGAACAAACTGCAGTGTCGGCCGCACAATCGGAAATTCCCGGGGTCTTAAGCAGTTGGCTGCCAAAGTGAGCAATTTTGAACAGATAGACGCTCCTCAGAAGGCGTCCATTAGTTGCCTAAGCTTGAAAGAACTGGAACCCATGGATCGCGCTGGGTTCCTGGAAGTCAAGACGAAGAGTCGAAACGGAAATTGCGGTTAGGACAGCCGCAGATGAGAACCATAACCAGCAACCGAACATTGGAGGCAATCAAGATGCAACTCTACCCAAGATCAGCGCAAGGTTTGCCCGGAGACGCACCGCTGCGGAAAATAATTTACCGCACGGGCCTGTGCCTGGCAATCGCGTTGGCGGCGCTTCTCTTCATGCGTACACCGCTCCATGCGCAAACCGAATCTGGCACCTTGACGGGGACAGTTGCCGATTCCGCCGGAGCAGTGGTTCCCGGCGCGGCTGTCACCGTAACGAACACGGCCACGAACGAAATACGCAAAACCGTTTCCAATGGCGCTGGAGTGTTCTCCATTCCCGCACTACCGCCGGGCCCCTACACGGTGGACGCGACAGCGAAGGGCTTTGAGCAAGACACTTCTGCCGTTACGCTCTCGGTCGGGCAGATTTTGAATATCAACTTCAGCCTGAAAGTGGGGTCTCAGAGCCAAAAGGTTGAGGTTTTCGCGAATCAGTCAACGGGCCTAGAGACTGAAGATCACGATCTGAACTCCACCATTGACGCAGCGACCATGGAGAATACGCCGTCGCAGTCCAGCTATCGCAATGGACTTTTCTACGCGCAGACGACACAAGCCGGCGTGGAGCCGGGGTCAACGTTGGGCTATAGCAATATCGGCTCCAACGTCAGCCAGTACAACCAGCAAAGCAACCAGTTGTTCATCGCCGGGCAAGGCTTCTGGTCGACGAGCTACCTGCTGGATGGCGTGGTCGATATGAGCTACTTCGATCAGACCGCCACGGTGAACGAACCCATCGAGGCAACGCAGCAGGTGGAGATCATCCGCAACGGTGCGAACGCCCGCTACGACGGAGCCAACACGCTCAATGCAATCACCAAGAGTGGAACCGAGACCTTCCATGGCAGGGTATACGACTATGTACAAAACAACCAGATGAATGCCAGAGGCTGGTCTGCAGGCCCTCTGGGCGAACTCCGGTACAATCTGTACGGCGCGGACGGCGGCTGGAAGATCCCGTTCACCAAGAACAGGTTATTCGCATTTGTCGCTTATGAAGGGTACCGGCAAATTGCGGCAGCTTTCTTTCAGACTTACGTGCCCACGGCGGCGGAGCGCGGTGGCGACTTCAGCGCGGATCTAACTGCCGGCGCGGTATCCTCGCAGCCTCCAACCGTCATCTTCGACCCCACCACCTACGCCACAAACTGTCCAGCCGGAAACTGTTCCGGGCCAAGCGTTCTGAATCAGTGGAGTTACAACGGCCATCCGAACGTGATTAACCCGGCCGTGATTAGTCCCCTGTATACCAAGTTCCTGAACCTGGCTTACCCGTTGCCAAACGGCCTGGAGTCAGCGGCGAACGCGGCGAGCGACGACTACGGCAGTAAAAACAGCCGGACCCGCTACACGCACGACGACTGGCTGGGCCGTGCAGATTACAACATGAGCGAGAAGGATCATCTGTTCGGAGCCTACGATACCAACAACCCGAACATTATCCGTCCGGAGGATTGGGACAACGGCTCCAACACGGCCACGGGAGAAAGTGCCACGGGAGCCCCCCTGCTGGACACCGCGGAACAGAACCAGCTCTATCGGAACAGACATCTACCTTGAAGAGAGCCACGTCCTGAGCCCAACGTTTGTGAATACGGCCCGTGTCGGCTATGCCCGTTCCGTGAATGGACAGCAATTCAACATGATCGACAATGGCACGAATTACGACACTTACTTCGGACTTACTGGCCTCAATCCGCCGCCCACGGTCTGGGGCCTGCCGGGTCTCGGCATAGGCGGCGCCTACTCCGGCATCAGCGGCTCCCCGCTTGGCGAGCACCAGAACATGTACGAGTACATCGATGAAATCAATCTCCTGCGCGGCAAGCACTCGATCTTTTTCGGCGCGGAAATTGACGTCATCGACTACAACGCATACTGGTATACCGGAAGCCCAAACGGCAGCTTGAGCGCAAGCGGCCAATACACCTACAACGGTTGCAACTCACCTGCCCGTCCGGCACTACCAATACCTCCGCCGCAGCCTGGCAAAATCCCTCAACCTTTCTCGTAACTGGAACCCCGAGCACCACCGTCAACGGCACAAAGTTCGGCCTTATGCCGTCGGCCAACGTCCTGGCTGATTGGCTGCTGGGAGATTATGTGGCACGAATGCCACCGCCGGCGCCCAGATTGGGCACTTCCATCAGCACAACATCATGCCGTACATCCAGGATGACTGGCGCATAAAGCCCAAGGCTCACCATCAATCTGGGCATGCGCTACGACTATTACTCGCCTGTCACCGAGGCGCAGGGTCACGCAGGCATCCTCAACCCCGTCACCGGCCAGTTCGCTGTGGGGACCTACAACCCAAACCGGTTCAACTTCAGCCCCAGGGCCGGCTTTGCCTACGCGCTCAACGACAAGACTGCCATCCACGCCGGAGGCGGCCTCTACTATTACCAGTTCAGCTACTATGACCTGACCAATATGATGAACAATCCGTTCTACGTCACGGGGCTGAACGCCGCCCAGACCGCGACCGTCCCAGTCGTCTGGCCTACGAGTGCGGCCACTGCGTCGAACCCCAATATACCCGGCTCGTCGAAGGGGCAGGCGGAGATCCTCAACCTGGCAGATGCGGAAGCACTCTGGACCGCAATGCCTGCGCCGACCGGCGTCTTTGTGCCGGGCAGCTCAACCTTTTCCCAAAGCATGCCCACCAGCTACAGCGAGCAATGGAACCTGGCCGTGCAGCGCACCTTCGGCAGGAACTATCTGCTGACAGTCGACTACGTGGGAAGCTCGAACCATCACATCTTCAACTACAGCAATATCAACCTGGCCGCTTTGAGCGCCACTGGCACTAGCGCTACGGCCAACATCAACGCCCGCAGGCCCTACCAGTCGATTCAGGGCAACATCGAGCAGTATCACAAGTGGGGTTCATCCCACTATGACGGGCTCGAAGTCCAGATGAAGAAGAGCTTCACCAACGGCCTGGAGTTCAACGCTAACTACGTCTGGGGCAAGTCCATGGACTTCCAGGACTCCGACCACAAGGCCACCGGCGAAGTGGGCAACAACCCGCAGATCGACTACGGACGTTCCGACTTCATGCAGAAGTACGTCATCAAAGTATCGGGCATCTACGAACTTCCCATCGGCAAGGGCAAGATGCTGCTGAACGGCGGCAAGTGGTGGGAGAACCAGCTTGGCGGCTGGAGATTCAGCGGGCTGCTCGGGATCAGAGCCGGTCAGCCGTACAACACAACCGCTGCCGATAATTCAAACACCGGCGGCGGCATTCAGAATCGCGCCACGGCAACCTGCAATGGAAACGGTGGCGCAAGCAAGTTTGTTCCACACGCAGCCAATGCATTGCAAACATACTTCAATACGGCCTGCTACTCGGTGCCGGCGACCAACGTGTTTGGCAATGAACGCCGCAACGATTTGAATGGACCACAAAACACGAACCTGGATCTGGCTGCCTTCAAGGAGTTCGAAATCTGGGAGAACCTGAAGTTCCAATGGCGTACTGACGCGTTCGACTCGCTGAACCACCCATTGCCCGGCATGCCGAACACCAGCTGCTGCAGCGGTTCGTTTGGCGAGATTACCTCAAAGGGAAATGCGCGTACCATCCAGCTTTCCGCAAAGGTGTTGTGGTAAAGCCGTAACCCTGTTCTCTCCAGAAGCGCTGGCCCGGGTCAAACACCCCGGGCCAGCGCATTTTTATTTGTGGGCAAAGCAGGTTGCGTACGATCCTACGGATGCAATGGGTTTAGCTTTCGTGGAGTTGCTTAATACGTACGATAAGCCACCACTTCCGCTTGGAAGGGCGTGCCACTCATGCGCGCGGTCTTGAGCAGAATCTCGAAATAGGGAATCTTCTTTCCGGGGAGCTTTTTCAGGAAATTGCTCATCGTCCCTTCCGATGTCACAAACTCGCCGGCGGCATTGGTGGCCTCGGCGTTAGTGCCTTCGATGATCAACGCGCTTCCGGTCCGGCTGGGGTTGGGCAGATACGCAATCACGCTGTAGCCCAGCGATGCGTAAGGATCTGCGGGTTGCGCGTACAGAGACTGCTCGCCGGCGCGAGGATGCAGATTCACGACGAACGATTGATCCAAAGAGGCATCATATTTCACGAGGAAGTTCATCTCGTCAGTGAAGAGATCGACCCAGGGATTTGATTTCCGGCTACCAATAAGGATGACATTGTCGCGCTTCACTGAGTCGGCGGTAAACTCGCGCGCAAAAGAGACATGGGCGCTGGTGGAACCATGATCGAGCGCCTCGATGCGCTGCGCCACCTGGAAATCGCCGAAGCTCCCGTTGTTCCTGGCCGCAATGGATTCGAAGGGGATAGAATTGACGACCTTATTGTCGGCGGTGCAGAGAGAATACGAGCGCACCTCGCTCAGATAGCTGCGGTTCAAATAGTCGCTCAGCGGAAATGAGCGCTTCATCATGTCCTCGACAATCGCAAACGAGGTGTCGGCGAGAACGATGTCGGTGTCCTGCGTCGAATCCAGGAAGCGCGGCCAAAACGCGGCCAGGGCCGGCTGCCCGTCCCACGTGTACACCATTTTGTGCAACGACCGATTCTCGCGCCACAGCGAGGCGCAGGCAATGGCCAGCACTATGGCGATCGCAGACACCAGAAGCAGCGGCAACTGCGCAAGCCACCACGGCGCAGTGACCGCGGGCAGCAGTGCCGCGGCCGCGGCTTCGGCAGCTTTGGCTGCCTCGGTCGGCGGAATTTCTGCGCGCCAACGAAAGACGGGCGTGTAACTGCCGCGCGGAATGTCAAAGATGAGTGGTTCGTCTTTGCCTTCTGCTGCGAAGTATGCTTCCACGCGACGCCGCAATTCCGTTGCGCTTACTCTGACAATATTGTCCTGGCTGGTATCGTATGAGTCCCTGCGCCCGAAGACGGCGTGGCCAATTTCCTGCTCATGAATATCACTGAGACCCTCTTTGATGGACTTCTTCCCAACGTAGTAGAGGAACTCTTTCAGGCGGGCGGCCCGCTTCAAATGATCGCTGGCGGCAGCAGCCTCCAGCACCTTCCAGCACGCCTCGGGAGCGATGGGATGGATAGCGCCTTTGGGACCTGAACTCATGGCGAGGTTGAGAATGCTCCAGCTAGCCGGGGTCCAAGAATCTGCGAGGATTGATGGGTGACTCCCCGTCTCTTTGTATCACTCCGGTCTGGCAAGCGTCCAGATTTTCAACGGTAACGCATTGAAACGGAAAGGCTTGTACGGAGGGTCCGTCGGCACCTGGAGGACGGGCTCATCTTCTAGCAAAATAACCGCCCCTCCAACCTTCAATCCGCGGCATTCGCGGGCTTAAGTTGTTCTCTCTTCATGAATTGCCCGTGAAGAGGCAGAGGGTTCGTCAGGTTTAGGTGATAACAGCCGCGATTGCGGTCAAACAGTGCAGATAAAATCCAAGTTAAACCATTGATTCTACGATTCTTGTTCCCTTTTACTGTATTCCTTACGGTAAATTGACTTGTCACCCCGGGTTCGCGCCGAACAGACTAACGTAGCTCTCAAGTAACCCGGTAGCCAGGCGCTTAAATTGCGGCTTTCACAGGCTTTGTCTCGGCGCTGGAAGAGGGGTCGCGAATCCAGTTCACGTCAGTTCAGGAAATCATCAACTTTTGTACCTCGGACTAGAGCGCGATTAAAACTGCGGGCGGCTATCCACGAGCGTCCGTCATCCTGTGCGTGGAAGACCTCCCGTGCGGACTCGCAATCACAACCGCCGGGAATCGCAGATCCCGCGTTGCTTAGACCTATGGGAAGGAATGACCTCTTGATGATGAAGAGTTTTCGCGGAATTGTGGCAGTTGGGTTTTTGCTTTCTGGAATGGCATGGGCGCAATCGCCCCAGCAGATCGCCACACAGTCACTGCCAGCGCCGGCGCAGCAAGTCATTGAGCGTCTCGGCCAATTGAATCGCATTCCCGACGGAGAATGGCGGGTGCACCCCGGCGATCTGCCGCATGGCGAGAGCCTCAACCTCGATGATTCCGCGTGGCCCACTGTCAAGCCGGGCAACGAGTACTCCGACGATGCGATCTGGTTTCGCCAATGGATTGAGATCCCGAAGAGTCTGCATGGCTACGATCTGACCGGCGCGAAGATCTGGTTCCAGTTTCAGGCGCGCACCACGGGCCGCGAAGCCGTGACCGAAATCGTGTATGTGAATGGCGCGCGTGTAGCCCTGGGCGAGAGCCTGGAAAAGCTTGAGCTGGTGCCTGATGCCAAGCCCGGCGAGCGGATTCTGATTGCGGTGAAGCTGCTCGGCACGTCCCTAAACAAGCGCTACCAGAGCGCACTTCTGGCTGTTGACTTTGCGCCCGGCCGGCCCAATCCGCAGGAACTCCACGACGAGTTTCTTTCCGCGGCCATCCTCATTCCCAGCATCTCCCATCAAATTGCCGCCGACCAGGCCACGCTCGAGAAAGCCATTGAGCAGGTCGACGTCGCGGCCCTTAACGCGAACACCGACGCGAACATCGACGCGAACATCGGCGCCGGCAATCAGCAAAAATTCGACGATTCGCTACGCGCAGCTCAGGTGACTTTGCAGTCGTTGCGGCCTCTGCTCCAGCAGGTCACGATGCATCTCACCGGCAACTCCCACATCGACGCCGCATGGCTGTGGCCCCGGAGCGAAACCGTCGACGTCGTCAAGCGCACTTTCTCTTCCGCGCTGCAACTGATGCACGAATATCCCGGCTATACCTATACGCAATCCGCCGCGCAATACAACGAGTGGCTCGCTGACAAGTATCCGGAGATGAATGCCGACATCAAGAAGCGCATCGAGGAAGGCCGCTGGGAGGTCGTGGGAGGCATGTGGGTTGAGCCCGACCTGAACTTGCCCGACGGCGAGTCGACGGCGCGTTCCATTCTGATTGGAAAGCGCTGGTTCCTGCAGCACTACGGCGTAGATGTGCACGTCGGCTGGAACCCGGATTCCTTCGGATACAACTGGCAGCTGCCGCAGATCTACAAGAAATCAGGCATCGATTATTTTGTAACCCAGAAAATGTCGTGGAACGACACAAACAAACTGCCTTTCAAGTTTTTCTGGTGGCGGTCGCCCGATGGCAGCAGGGTGCTTACCTATTTCCCCCACGGCTACGGCGACAGCGATCTGAATCCGGTGCACCTGTCTGCCGACCTCGTCGAGGCGCGCAAATTCGCGCCCGGCTTGACAGACATGATGGACCTCTATGGCGTGGGCGATCACGGCGGAGGGCCGACGCGCGACGTTCTCGACGAAGGCGTGCGCTGGATGCAGCCGGACGAGGTGGCGCCGAAGATGGAGTTCGGCACGGCAGCGCCCTACCTCGAGTCCGTCAAGAAACAGATTGCCGCGGATTCAAAAACCTGGAACTACCGCAGCATCGCCGAGGGCTACGAATATCCGCCCGTCCCACCCTCCGGCGAAGTTTCGATTCCCACCTGGAACGATGAGCTCTATCTGGAGTTTCATCGCGGCGTTTACACCACGCAGGCCAATATAAAACGCAACTTGCGCGAGGCGCCTGAATCGGCTCTGCATGCGGAGAATTACGCGTCGCTGGCGTGGCTCGATGGCGATTCGTATCCCGCCGATGAGCTGACCGACGCCTGGAAGAAAATTACGTTCAACGATTTCCACGATCTCGCGGCAGGCTCGGGCATTGCCGTCATCTACCGCGATGCGCAAAAGGATTTCGACCAAGTGCGCTGGGAGACCAATGAAATCTCCGCAAAGGCGCTCCACACGCTGGCCGAGCGCATCAATACTAACGGAACGAGTGCGCCGGCCGGAGTTCCCGTGCTCGTCTTCAATCCGCTGGCGTGGCAGCGCTCAGGCCAGGTCGAAGTGGACGCACAATTGGCTGCGCCGGCCGCCAGCGTTGCAGTTCTCGATGCACGCGGAGCCGTTCTGCCTTCTCAGGTTCTTTCAGCCGACACCGACACGCACACCTTCCATCTTCTCGTCGCGGTTCGCGATCTGCCGCCCATGGGCTATGAGGTTCTGCGCGTAGTTCCCGGCCAGCGCGCCTTCGAGAGCGATCTCAAAGTGAACGGGACCACGCTGGAAAATGCGAACCTGCGCGTGGTCGTCGACGCCAAAACCGGCTGTATCGCCAGCCTCTACGACAAAAAGGCGGCCTTCGAAGCCCTGGCGCCCGGAGCTTGCGGCAATCAACTTCAAGCCTTCAAGGATCTGCCGAAGAGTTACGATGCATGGAACATCGATCCCGGAACGCTCGATCAACCGCCCGCACTTCTAACGCAAGCTGACGCGGTTGAAGTGGTCGAACAAGGCCCGCTGCGTGGCATCATTCGCGTAACGCGCCATTGGCAAAATTCAAAATTCGTCCAGCAAATCGTTCTCAACGCCGGCAGCGACCAGGCCGAAGTCGTGAACGACATCGACTGGCACGAAAACCACATATTGCTCAAGGCTGCGTTTCCGTTGTCGGCTTCAGCGCCCTTCGCAACGTACGAAATTCCTTACGGAAGCATCGAGCGGCCAACCACACGCAACAACAGTTGGGAGAAAGCTCGCTTCGAGGTGCCTGCGCTGCGCTGGGCCGACGAGGGCGACGGGCAGCATGGCCTGAGCCTCATCAACGACTCCAAGTTTGGATATGACGCCGTGGGCAACCTGCTGCGCCTGACTCTGTTGCGCTCGCCCACCTCGCCCGATCCCGACGCCGATCGCGGCCATCAGCACTTTCGTTATGCGCTCTATCCCCATGTCGGCGACTGGAAGCAGGCCATGACCGTTCGCCACGGATACGAGTTCAACGAAGCACCTGTGGCCATGCAGGTGGCTGCGCATGCGGGCGCAATGCCTTCGAAGTTCTCCTTCGTCACAGTTTCCGCGGACAACGTGGTGCTTTCGGCCATGAAGAAAGCTGAAGATAGCGACGCGCTGGTCTTCCACATGTATGAGTGGGCGGGCAAATATGGAGCGGTGGAGTTGAAGATTCCGCACGGAGCGACGGGCGCGGCAGAGACCAACCTGATGGAGCAGCCGGGAGGAAAAGCGCTGGCCATCGACAACGATCGCATCCGTGTGGCCATTCATCCCTTCGAGATTCTGGCAGTGCGCGTCGATTACCCGCACCAGAAGCAGTAAGCTTGCCGTTAGAATTGCCCTCTAAGGGGATGTTCGCCGAGATCGCGCGGCGGACATTTTCTAGAGCAACGCATGAAATAGGCCAATAGCAGGGCGCACGGAGTATACACGCGCATCGGACCACGGAGCCGCTCGATTGAACCGCAGAGAATTTTGTTATAGCCTTGTTGCTCTCTCGAATACCGCCGGTGCGGCGCGGCTGCTGGCGGCTGAAAACGGTGCGTCGGCGGTCGCGCCCGCGCTGTGGGACAGTTCCAAACACATTCACTTCGTGCTGAACGATCCGCTCGATCACCCGCTCTATTGGTGGCCGCGCACGCTGCTCACGTACCCCATCGAATTTGAACAGCCCGTCGATCTTGACCGCTTGGTTTTGACTTGCGCCGATACCGGCGAGCGCGTGCCAATGCAATTTTCAGAGATTGTGCGCGGCGCTTCCGGTGTCAAATCGGCCACGCTCAACTTCTGCTCCGATTTGCCGAGCGGCGGTCGCTACGAATTCGTGCTGTCGGCCGCGAACGCTCCTGTCACACTCCCGCCGCAGGTAAAAGAAATCCGCGAAGGCAACACTATCGTGATCGATTCGGGCGTGATGCGTGTGCGCATTCCTGCCAGTCAGGAAGTCCATGGTGATGCGCCGGGGCCGATTCTTCAGGTAGCGCGCGGCGGCACGTGGGTCGGTTCCTCGGTTCTGAACTTCACAGGCGACAGAATTGTGCGCATCACCACCAGCCGCGTCGAGCGCGGGTCGCTATTCATTGCCTACGAGATTGCCTACGATTCAGCAGGTGGTTCGCGCTACATAGCGCGCGTGCAATGCAACGCCGGCTTCGATTTCATTCGTTTCCAGGAGAATATGGAAGGCATGAAGCCCAGCGTGCATGGCGCGTTTACCGCCACGTGGTCGGGATTTCCCGTCACTCATCGCCAGGCGCCCAATCATCCCTTCCCGTTGCCCAGCGTCATACGCCCTTACGACGACTACCCTTGGGAGACCATCGGCGGCCCGTTCCCTCTCGATCCCATCGAATTGCCCAGCGGCCAGCTTCTTTTCAATCTGGGGATCTATCAGACGTGGACGGCCTTCCACAGCGACACATCGGCGAATTTCTGGAGCGACAAATCCGGCGACGCGCTCGGCGTGTTTATCGACAAAGTAGTGGAGTGGCAGGATCACGAATATGCCAACCACACGGAGTCCGAATCCATTCAGGTGCGCTTTTACTACGAGAATGACCGGTTCACGTGGAAGTGGCCCATCACGCGCGGCAGCCGTTCGATGTGCATAGCTTTCTACGATCACGAAAAAGACAAGCAGGCCATGCATCAGTTGCAGCAGGCGGCGCAACCCGTCGAAAAAGATGGATTCAGTTATCACGGCGGCCGCGCGTACACCTCGCACACCATGTTTCTGCAGAATCGCTACGGCACGCTCGATTTGAACTGCATCAAGGACTGGGTGCTTGACTATCCCGAGAAGGGTCGCCGGCCGCCGGTACTCTTCGAAACCGGTTCGGTGAAAGACGCCAACGAATTAGAGAAGCGCGTGATGACGCTCGAATATGTGGGTACGCTCCCGCTGCTCGGCACCCGCGAAAACGGCGGCATGGGGCCCATCCCTGGCAGAAGCATAGTGAACTTCAGCCCTGTCCCCAGCCGGCAGATTCAGTTGTGGTGGATCGATGCATTCAACCGCCTCGCCCCATCCATGACCGAGCGCCAGCGCAAGCGGCTCACCGCCATGTATCTGTTTATCGCCTACGTGCATGCCGGCGAAGATTTCATGCCGCTGGTTCCCATGTTGAGCGGCCATCCCAATTTTCTCGCTGACGTAAAAGGCAATCCGGCGGCGATGGCGTTCCTGTTATCTCTGTTTGCTTATTGAGCCCCTGGAAACACGAACAGCTTTTCACCAGCAAGCTGTTTCAGTTCGCGCAATAGTTTGACGGCTTGACGCGGCAACGGTACGATGTGCGGTTTCTCCATCTTCATGCGCTGAGCCGAGATTACCCATCGGGCATTATCGAGATCGAATTCAGACCACGGCGCTTGCAGCAGTTCGGCGCTCCGTACAAAGGTTAGTGCCATGAGCTTTAGTGCATAGCGCCAAACGGTGTGACCGCTGTAATCGTCCATCGCTGCAAGCAAGCCCGGAAGTTGGGAAGGTGCAATGTGTGCTCTGTTCTGTGGCCTGCGTGGTGCCAGAACGTCAGACGGTTTGAACGCGGCAGCGGGGTTGTTCTCTGCAAGATCGTGAGTAACAGCGTACCGGAAAATCTGGCTAATGGTTCCATGCTGGCGTTGTGCAACGTCCCTAGCGCCGCGTTCCTGTTCGATGCGAAGGATCAACTTGCGAACGTCAGCGGCTTTGATCGTGTCCATAGGCTGATTGCCGATGGCAGGGAACACATCGGCTTCCAAGCGCCGCATGATGTAAGCCGCTGTATCCGAGTCCACACCCTTAGACCACCATTCATGCCAGCGCAGCGCGATGTTCTTAAAGCTGTTCTCACACATGCGCTGTTCCGTCTCGGCTTCAGCCTTTGCAGCCTCTTTCTGAGCCTTCCGCTGTGCGCTTGGATCATTACCCTTGGCAAGTTCCATTCGCGCCGTCTGGTGGGCAAATCTGGCTGTTGCAAGGGACGTTTCGGGGTACTGTCCGAACCCTAGAAGGCGTGGCTTGCCTTCGTGCCGATACTTCCAACGCCAGAGCTTTGAGCCGTTCGGCTGGATGAGCAAATACAAGCCTTGACCATCGAACAGAGTCATGGGCTTCGTGTCGGGCTTTACGTTGCGTATTTGGGTATCTGTGAGCGCCATTTGCGTTTGGCTCCTTGGATTGCGTATACCCAAACGTATACCCATATAGGCGCGATTGCAAGCGGACGCTTGCGAAGGATGGCGAACGAATATCAGCAAATTGTGCGCTTGTAAGTTATTGAAAATATGTTGTTAAGCGATTGCGAAGACGGTAGAGACGATACAACCGATACAGCCGTTACAGAATCCAGTTTGGCTTTTACCTGAGGAGCCAAAGAATCAATAACTTAGCTTCCATTGCGCTCTGCTTGCGCTCCGATTCCCTGAAAAGCCAGTTGAGCGACTTTGATTCCCGCGGTAGCCATCTCATCCGTTACAACGTCCCCGTAAATGTTCATGGTGGTTCTGATGTCCGCATGGCGCATCATTTTTTGCTGGACGGCCACTGAGGTGCCCACGGCGTCCAGCCACGAGCGGTGAGTGTGCCGGAAGGAGTGCGTCCCGAGATGCCCGACTTTCGCGGCCTCCGCCGCCCGCTCAAGTTCCCGCCACACGCCGGTATAGGAGTACGGGAGCCTGCCGAGTTTGATAGGGCTTGCGAAAATCCAGTCCTCAGCGCCCGAAAAGTCGGACCGCTGCTTGCAGGACTTCAGGCGCTCCAGCATTTCGCTGGTGAGATTGAAGGTTCGGGCAGAGCCTTCCGTCTTCACATCGGCCACGACCTGCTCCACGATGCCGCGCCGGACACTCAGCCGTGAGCCGAGCCAATCCACGTCAGCCCATCGAAGCGCAAGAGCCTCACTGATGCGAAGGCCCAAGCAGACGCACAGCAGGGCCATCGTTGCGAATGGTTCGTGCAGCTCTTTCAGCAGGGCTTGGAACTGCTCCGCCGTGAGACTGCGCGCCTTGCGTACCCTTCGCGTTGCGCCGATGTTCTGGACGAGAGAGATTGGATTGCGGCTGATGTCCAACATTCCGGACCACATCGCAAACTCCACAAGCCCGTGCATGAGTGATCGCACGTGCGTCTTGGACTTTGGCGACAATGGCAGTTCACGGAGCCACAATTCAACCGGGCGCGGCTGTACGTCCTGAATCCGCGTATCGGCCCACTTCGGAAGAACGTGGTTGTTCAGGAAAGAGCGATACACCCGCGCCGTCGATTGACGTGAGGGCATCCGCTCCGCTTCGTACCGTGTAATCACGCTCCGCACCGTGTCTCCCTTGTCTCCGTCCGGTGGTTTTGCTTGGATTTCAAGGCTTTCAACTTCCTTCCATGCGGCTGCCTTGGTTGGAAATTCTTGCTTCGTCCCAATTCGCTTTGACCGGCGAGTTGGTCCGTCATACCAGAGGTAATTCCAGGTCTTGCGCCGTTTGTCATAGCGCACAGACCCGCTTGCGTGTCGCTGGACCCTCATTGCTGCCTCCCCTCAGCAGGCTCAGCGGATGACGAACACAGAATAGCATCCAGCTCATGCTTGCGGAATCTCCAGACACAGCGCTGCACGCCGGAGAGCCGGTGCGCGGGAATCTTCCTTTCGCGTACCCACTGGAGCAGCGTGCGCGGCTTTACCTTCAGGTACTGGGCAGCCTCATTTGCGGTAAGCCATTCTGTTTCCATGTCAGCCTGTTTTCTCATTCCGGCAACGCAGGAAGCCGGAGGTTGCGTGGACGGTTATGTCGTGTCTTGAGCCGGAAACGAACGCGGTTCCTCCGTATGGTTGCCGCGATCATCTCCACAGACCTGGCTCGAAGATGTGTCGAGAACATTGCCGGAATCACCAATCGATTTCCGCAGGGTGCTCCGATGTTGCAGATAGCCAACCAGCCAAGCACTGCCCGTTACAAAGAAAACCGTTGCCATTTACATCTCTCCTTTCTTACAGCGTTACGTCCGGTTTCATTTGGAATTGCCCAGGCCTTACCTCAACGGTTGGTGAGCTCACCGTTCCCTTACTGGCCGCTTTTATTGGAGCGTGTTCCTTTGGTAGCGCCAGGTTCTTCAGGTAGGTCGAAAGAGCGTGGATTGTGATTGTGACGCCGTTCTCTTCAAAAACACGGACCAGCATCTTCAGTGTGTAGCCGTTCTCCCGCAACTTTTTCAACTGAGGGTACACGCCCCGCACGATCTCCCCCATCATGTAGGACTCGGGTTGCGGGGGAGGTACATTCCCTCTCTCATCCAGGCGAGTGCGAAAGACCTCGAATTGTTCTACGGTGAGCGTTTGCGGTTTACGTCGCTCTTTCCCCATCCCTTTTCCCATCCTTATCCTCACGAACGGCACATGTAGATAATAGCATATAACTACGCGTAGATGTGTATTATACTGGAAATCGGAATCGTTAGGAGGCACGGCAAGGTAGGCGCTGTCCGGACAAAACCCCTGCGGGGTTTCGCCCAGCCACCACCATTTCTCCAATCCGCCTGCGGCTACTCGGAGAAATGGTTGCGCATCTTGCTCAGGGCTTCGCCCCGAGACCCCACAGAATCGGAGACGACAATGACAAATTCCACACGAACAAAGGGCACCAATTCACGGATCGAAATCCGCATCACGGAAGAGGAGAAAGTCATCCTCAGAGAACAGGCCAACAGTGCGAGCCTGACGATGAGCGAGTACGTACGGCGGTCTGCACAGGGCAAGCGAATCCTTTCCACGATGGACCAGAAGGCCGCAGGAGAACTTGCAAGACTCGGTGGACTCCAGAAGCATCTGCTCACGCAGATCAAAGGTCTCCCGGATGAGGAAGGTCTTCGGAAGGGACTGAATTCCACATTGTTGGCTGTTCAAAACGCAATGAGAGCGCTCAAGACGGACACGGTGAAGTGAAGATGATCGCCAAAGTGCAGCCAGCTAGAAAACACTCAAGCAGCTTTAAGCGGCTTCAGGAATACCTTACACGGGAGCGTGACGCCGACACTGGAGAACTTCTATTGCGAGGAGATGTGATCATGTCGAAGAATCTTCTCGGCTTCGACACAGCGGCGATGGAGATGCAAGGGGTTGCATCTCTCAATAATCGTTGCAAGGATGCTGTTTGCCATTACGAACTGGCATGGCCTCCTGGTGAGCGTCCAACTCGACCGCAATGGGTAGATTGCGCACTGCACACGATGAAGGCGCTCGGATATGAAGGCCATCAATTCATGATCGTCGCGCACGACGATAAAAAGCACTTTCACATCCACATCATGCTCAACAAGGTTCACATGGAGACCCTGAGGGCACATACGCCATATCGCAATTGGTTCACTCTCGATGCCGCAGTACGCTTCCTTGAAGCGAAACATGGCTGGTCCCACACGCCGGGTCCGATGCGATGGGATGAGGATACGCAAAAGGCTGTACTGCAATCGAAAACTGAGCGCCATGCGTCTCGACCTGCCCAACAACATCCGACCGGAGCCGCCGCACAGTTTGAACATTATCAGGATCAGGATTCATTCCAAACCTATGTGCGGCGAGAGATTGCTCCGCGCGTTTGCACACTTCTCACCCGACAGAATGTCAGGTGGGATGACTTGCATCGCCTTCTCTCGAAGGCTCATCTCCGGCTTGAAAAAGGTGAGTCGGGTGGATATACGGTCCTCGCCGTTGACTACAACATCCGGCTAAAGGCGTCCGACGTATTCCGCAACAACTTCGCTGGAAAGATCAACCGTCAGGCTACTGAAACCGCTCTTGGCCAGTGGGCACCTGCTTCAACATCCGGCTATGAGTCCGATCAACAGGTCGCACAACATAGCGTTCAACATAGTGCTCGTAATAGCGCACTGAGGGAAGAACGGAAAGCGCAGCGACACGCCGAACGCAGCTCTCTGATGGCCGATTATAACCAATACCGGAATCAGCAACGGGCGATATGCAAGGGCATCACAGCAGAGGGAAGAGAGGCGCGCCAACATCTCATGGTGTCGCTCAGACAGAGAAAGAAAGAGATTCGCGCATCCGCGCTGCCATGGCCGGACAAGAAAGTCCTGCTTTCCCAGGCAGCGGCTCAATCCGTTCTCGAAGTACGCGACCTGAAACTGTCTGTACAACAGAGGCGTCAAGAGGCATTTCCCAAAAACCTGCGCACATGGGTAGCCGAACGCGCCGCCGAGGGCGATGCGCGGGCAGCGGCACAATTGCGTGGCTGGCGCTATGCGGACCAGCGGAATCAGCGGCGGCTAGATGCAAGGCTGGAAGCGAACGCGATGCACATCGGCCCACCGCCCGATCATGACAGCAGCACAGACTGGGCCGACCTTGCGCAACAACGCCTTGCGGCCCAACAAAAGCAACAGGCCCTTGCCAACCAGATCGCCGCGACCCGCATCTGGAAAATCGACCGCAAAACCGGCGACGTGTCCTACGCACTCAACGGACAAATTTCCGTCATCGACCGCGGACGCATCGTCACCGTTCTCAACCAGGATAAAGCTGCCGTCCTCTTTGGATTGGAGATGGCCGTCCAGAAATACGGATCGCGCATCGCGTGTGACGGCAGCGTGGAGTGGAAGCGGATGGTCACGAAGGTTGCGGCGCAACAAGGCATCTCCGTCCAATTCACGGACCCGGAGATGCAACACGCCCTGCGTCTTCTACAACGTCTGGCGAATCCGCGCCAACGCCAGCAGGAAAGAGGCGGCAGGTAGCTCATGATCGCGGATATGCGTTCGTCTCCTGCCAAATGCGCCGTAAAGACTATGCGAGAGTCGTCTGTGTTTGGTTCTTCAGTTTATGGACGAAGGCGAAATAGGCCACCATCACGCGAAATGCCTTGGACCGATTCACACCGCCAAGAACCTCTCCGCCGACTCTTTCCAGTTCATCGGCGATCTCGAAGGTCAAAGGAAATACGAAAGCGGTGTCGATACTCTGAAATGGAATGTTCAGCCACTGGTTGTTGTAGAACGCAACAAGCTGCGCTTGAGCGGCCTTGCTCTTGAAACTCATGATGATGTGTTCGGCCAGGGCGTTCTTTCTGCGGATTTTGAGCACGGCAAAAAGCTGGCTGAAATGGCTCTTGGTGAATTTGGAATCGACGGTGAGCCGGAGTTGAGTGCGCGTCTCTGCGGGAGAAACGATTTTGCGCTTCGGTCGGGCAGTGGCTTTCTTCGCGGCAGGCATGTGGTTTCCTTGTTCATATGTATCTTACAGTATTAGTATATGCGCGTGGAAGACCATACTGCAAACGATTGTGCCCAAAGAAGTT
>CAVQMV010000021.1:0-547439 GCA_963713675.1 uncultured Acidobacteriota bacterium | reverse complement strand
TCCGGCGCATCTTCCGCGCCCGGCAACTCGCAGTCCGGCTACATCACCCTTGCGGTGACCAATGAATCGCCCGGCACCATCACCATGCAGAACACCTTCACCACCCTCGGCGCAAGTTTCTTTTATCCGGCGGGTTCATTTCAGATCAGCGGCCCAGTTGGCGCCATCGCGGATGGCGGATTCAGCATTCTCGGCGTGGCCCGTGCTTATCTTCAGCCCGTGCTGGGATTCGGATATCCGCTAGGCTCCACGCTGCCTGTATCCTCAGGCTTCGGCGACTCCATCTGGAATCCCAGCACGCACCTGGACTACAAGCCAGACTCGACCACGGGTCTCTACTCATTAGCCAGCTGCTCCCCAAGCGGGAGTGATACGCCGTGCACAGGCGGAGCCTTGCCTCCAAACACTGCCCTCATTGGCGACACCACGCCCGTACAAAGCACAACTCCCGCAACCGTCAGCCGTGCCGCTGCGCAGAAGGCGTTTGACGAAGCCCAAAAAGCGTGGGGCAGCGCCGTTTCCAAGCAGCTAACCAAATGGGAAGCTCTGAGGAAGGTAATCGACGAAGTGGCGAAGGCCGTACCAAAGCCGATCATGGATGCGTATCAAGGACCAGAAATCAAGCGAAGCGACGCGCGTTTTAAGCTTGACAAAGGCGGCGGGGGCCCTGGGTGCCCGGCCAACCCCAGAAAACATTCAAGCCTTCGGCGAGGCCGTGATGGAAGATGCCGCGGCCGGGAAAGCCGACGACCAGGCCTACGACGCGCTGAAATCAAAACTCAAGACTGACCTCTCCGACCGCCTGAACTGGGCAAGGGGCGAATTCATGATTGCGAGCGAAGGAGCGGACCAGGCGGAAGTGGACATGAAAGCCGCGCAGCAGGCGCTGAATGCCTTGCCGCCCGCAGTTCCGTCGCCGCCACTCCCGCCACCCCCACCTCCGCCGCCCCCACCGCCCCCACCCCCGCCCACATAGAGGTTAGGTCTTCCCGCAGCGGGCACTCTTGAGCAACCCCGGTTCGATTGATCGGTGATCGGAGCGGGGGTGGGCGGGACGGGCCTGGGCATGGCGCTCGCAAGCGGTGAAAAGAGCGGGTCTCGACAGCTAGAGAGGGTCTTGTGATTGCCCTGTTTTGCTGTTCAGGCATCCCTACGGACCCTTTACGTTTGGCCCCGTGCGCCGTGAGACAATGCCTTCGGCGGTATTCCCCGCACTGATTCCGCGGCCGCCGGTCAATGTTTGATGGGGGTTCATGGGCGTAACCACGCGAGGTTTGAATCTGCTGTTCGGGCGTGCGCTGGCCACCAGCGAAGAACGCGCCGAGCACATCGGCCCCCTTGCGGGGATTCCAGTCTTCGGACTGGACGCATTGAGCTCGGCCGCGTACGGGCCTGAAGCTGCACTTACGCTGCTGATTCCGCTGGGCCTGCTGGGCGTGAAGTACATTGTGCCCGTAAGCGCGGCGATCGTGATCCTGCTGGTGATCGTCTACTTCAGCTACCGGCAGACGATCGAGGCCTATCCGCGCGGCGGTGGCTCTTACACGGTGGCCAGCCAGAACCTGGGCGAGGGCGCGGGACTGCTGGCGGCGGCGGCGCTCATGATCGACTACATCCTCACTGCTGCAGTGGGCATCTCTGCAGGCGTGGGCGCTCTGATTTCCGCCGTGCCTTCTTTGCAACCGCACACGCTGGCATTGTGCCTGATCGTGCTGGCGATTCTGACTCTTGTGAACATGCGCGGCGTGCACGACACGGGCGTGGTGTTCATGATCCCCACCTATCTGTTCACAGCGACGCTGCTGATTGTGATCGCGGTCGGTGGATGGCACGTGGTTCATGCGGCAGGGCATCCTGTGCCGGTGACGCCCATGCCTGCAATTCCGCCCATCACGGCGGTATTCAGCTGGTGGCTGATCCTGAAGGTTTTTGCTTCGGGCTGTACGGCCATGACGGGCGTGGAGGCGGTGAGCAATGGTGTGATGGCCTTCCGCGACCCCACGCGCAAGAACGCCAAAATCACACTGACCATCGTCATTGCGCTGCTGGCCATTCTGTTGCTGGGGATTGCGCTGCTGTGCCGCGCTTACAGAATTGCCGCTACCGCCCCCGGCGGCGCCGGATACGAGAGCGTGCTCTCCATGCTGACGCGCGCGGTAATGGGCCATGGATGGTTCTACTCGCTGACCATCGCTTCAGTGCTGCTGGTGCTGGCTCTCTCAGCCAACACCGCGTTTGCCGATTTTCCGCGGCTGACGCGCGCCATCGCCCTGGATAACTACATGCCGCACGTCTTTCTCCTCCGTGGGCGGCGCCTGCTCTACTCCTGGGGTATTTACGTACTCGTCGTGCTGACGGCGCTGCTGCTTGTCGTGTTTGGCGGCGTGACAGACCGGCTGATTCCGCTCTACGCAATCGGCGCTTTTCTGGCCTTCACGCTCTCCCAGGCGGGCATGGTGATGCACTGGAAGCGCCAGGGAAACGCTCCGGGGCGCATGTTCGTGAACGGCGTCGGCGCCGTGGCGACGGGCATCACCACGGTGGTGGTGCTGCTGGCAAAATTTGCCGAGGGCGCGTGGATCACGGTGCTGCTGGTTGCTGGTGATGATCGTGTTCATGCGCGCCGTGAATCGCCATTACGTGCGCGTGAACCGCGAGATCGATCTCGACCGGCCGATTGTGCCGGCTGAGGTGAGCGAGCCCATCGTGGTGGTTCCCATCGATCGCTGGAGCCGGATCAGCGAGAAGGCGCTTTCGTTTGCACTGTCGATGTCGTGCGACATCCGCTGCGTGCACGTGCAGACGGTGGAGGGCCCCGATTCGTTCTGCGATGCGTGGGACAAGGACATCGTGGCGCCGCTCAAGGCGGCCGGCCGCTGCATTCCGAAGCTGATCACAGTGCAGTCGCCTTACCGGTACATCGTGACGCCGATTGTGGATTACGCGCTGGCAGTGGAGCGCGAAAGCGAGACCTGCAAAGTGTGCGTGCTGATTCCGGAGCTGGTGGTGCAGCGCTGGTGGGAAGGCATGCTGCACAACCGCCGCTCCGACCTGCTGAAGGTGATGCTGCTGATGCGCGGCAACCGCCGCATCGTGGTCATCAATATTCCCTGGTATCTGGAAAACGACTGATCCGCGCCCGCGGAAGGTCTCCTGCTATCTTTCCGGCAAAGCAGCCGTCCCATGGAGGATGGCCCCCATGCACGGGCATTTTCGGGACCGGGCGGCCGAGGCATTTTCTCGGTTGGCGGGCTTCGTGAAAGGCGGGGGGAGAGGATAGTCTAAGAGGGTACCGGAAACCAGCCGGAAGATGCCTGCCGCGGTTCGAAACCCGGCGGCGACAGGTTTGTTTACGGCAAAACCAGAGTTGCGGCTTCGATTTACGGTAACTCTGGTTTTGCGATACACACGGCAAAGTTTGAGGAGAGTTTCAAGTTGAACAGGACGATCCTATTTCGAATTTCGGCCATGGTTGCCTTGGCGCTTGCGCCCCTGGCAGCCGCAGGCCAGGTAAACCCAGAGGCGGCGCCAAGTTCTGAGCAGGCGGCCTCACCCTACAAGTACGAGGCATACGTGGGCGTTGCCTATAGCCGTCTCAGGCAAGTGCCCGTTTCGTACAGCGGATTGCTGGGCGGAAAGGTGTCACTGGCCCGCGATTGGGGAAAGTATTTTCAACTCATCGGATCGGTGGACTACTAAAAGTTGGGGACCGGCCACGCCAACCTTTCAACTCCCGGCGACCCATCGATGTATACGGCCATGCTCGGGCCGGGAGTCCACGCCAACCTCTACGGAAACCTCAGCGGAGTGGTATTCGCGGAACTGGGCGTAGAGCACACCGGCGGCGAGCAAATGTCGCCCAATATCTCCTTTGCGGGGGGCTTTGGCGGAGGCTTGACCTATAACCTGTTGCCCAATTTGGCCGTGCAACTTACCGGCGACCGCGTCGGCGCATCGTTCCCACTGCCGGACAATAATACTTCGGGACAGGCCGGCTCGACTCACCGCGCCTGGAACGCACGCGGGACGATCGGCGTGGTGTACCGGTTCTAAAAAGCAGGGACCGAGCCACCCCAGCGGGCACAAATCGCCCGCCGGGGCCCCGGCAGGGACCAAGGGACCTAGGGACTAGATCAGGTCGAGCCGGCGACACTTGACGGGAGGCGCGGCGGCACGGGCAGGAAGATTCGGCCTTCGCGTCGATGCTCCTTTTCGCGGGGCGGCGGATTGCCGACAACCCGCATGGCGGCGCGTGCTACACTCCTGCCGTTATGACAAACCGAAATTTGCTGGGATTGCTTTTGTGCTTCGGCGTGGGCACCGCATGGTTGGCCGCGCAGCAGAATGCCCGGCCGCATCTCGAAAAACGCGGCGCGGCCACGCAACTGATCGTTGACGGCAAGCCGTTCCTGATGCTTTCCGGCGAGTTGCACAACTCGTCGTCTTCCAATCTCGAATACATGAAGCCGATTTGGTCGAAGCTGGCGGCGACGGGACTGAATACCGTGGTGACGCCGCTGAGCTGGGAGCTGATCGAGCCCAAAGAAGGCACATTCGATTTCACTCTTGTCGACGGGCTCCTCGACCAGGCGCGGCAGGCGCATGAGCGCATCGTGTTTCTGTGGCTGGCGTCGTGGAAGAACGGAAAGTCGAGCTACGTGCCGGTCTGGGTGAAGCAGGATACACGGCGATTCGCGCGCGTGGTGGAGCGTGGCAGCGAGGTAGAGATTCTGAGCCCGTTGTGCGCGGCTACCGAGGAAGCGGACGCACGCGCCTTCGCGGCGCTGATGCATCACATCAAGGAAGTGGATGGGACTGAACATACGGTGCTGATGATGCAGGTGGAAAACGAAGTGGGCGTGCTGGGTGACACGCGCGACCACTCGGAAGCCGCAAACCAGGCATTTGCCGGCGCGGTTCCCCCGCAACTGACCGCGTATCTGGTGGCGCATCGCGAGGAGTTGCACCCGGACTTGCGGGAGTTGTGGAATGACGAACGGCCAAAAGAGCGCGGGCACGTGGACCGAGGTGTTTGGCGAAGGGGAGCGGGCAGACGAGATCTTCATGGCGTGGCAGTACGCGCGGTTTATGCAAGGCGTGGCGGCGCGCGGCAAGGCCGAATACGACATTCCCATGTATGTCAACACGTGGCTACCGTCCGACAACACTCCTCCCGGGGAGTATCCGAGCGGAGGTTCGCAGCCGCGCGTCGTCGATGTGTGGAGAGCCGCAGGGACGGCGATCGATTTCTATTCTCCCGATTTATACTTGCCAAACTTTGAGGAGTGGTGCAAGCGCTATTACCGCGATGGCAACCCGCTCTTCATGCCGGAGACGCGCGGCGGCGCGGCGGGCGCGGCCAACGTGTTTTATGCGCTGGGCGAAGAGGCAGGGATTGGCTTCTCGCCGTTCGGCATCGAGTCGGAGGCTGGCGAATCAGATCCGCTAGGCGAGAGCTACAAGGCGCTTGCGGCTGTGACGCCGCTGCTCCTTGAACACCAGAGCGCGGGCGATGTGCACGGATTCCTGCTGGACCGCGAGCGCTCTTCCGTCGACTTCACCATGAACGGCGTGACGCTGCACGTGAGCCTTGACAGCATCTTCGGCGGCCAGGCTGAGAGCGGCTACGGGCTGATCATGGCCGATGGGAACGATGGCTTTCTCGGCGTCGGCAAGGGATTTCGCGTGACATTCTCATCCAACTCCGGGACCGGACCGCAGTTGGGAATCGGTGCGGTGGAGGAAGGGCGGTTCGAGGATGGCAAGTGGATTGCGGGACGCCGCCTGAACGGCGATGAGGATGACCAGGGAGCCTACTGGCGCTTCGATCCGCGGCAGGTGCGCACGGAGAAGGTCACGCTTTATCGGTATAAATAGTGCGCAGCACCTTGCGCGAAAAAAGAACCGGGGGATGCAGCGCGCATCCCCCGCTCCTATTTGGATTGTGTTTAGGTTAGAACACCAGATGCAATCCGCCCTGCATGGAGCGGGCTGAGTTTTGCACGCTATTCGCGAGGCCGAACGATGTTGAACCCGGCGAAGTATTGGCGGCCGCAAACTGCGGACGGTTGAAGGCATTGAAGGCATCGATGCGTAGTTGCAGCAGCGCCCAGTCGCCCACACGGAAACCCTTCAACGTCGAAAAGTCCCAGTTGTTTTCGTGGTCCTGCCGCAGCAGGTTCTGTGGGAAGTAACGGTAGTTGGTTGACCCAGGTGCGCCGGCTGAGTAAGCGGGAGCCGTACCAACTGCGCTCGCGTTCGTGATCACGTTGTAGATGGACGCAATGTTAAAGCTCGGAACCGAGGTGCTGTAGTTATGTGGGTGGTTGGCAAAGTCCTTCCAGCTTCCATTTCCCTGGTAAACGGAGTTTGTCCCCCACGACAACACAGCGCCGGAAAGGTACCCGAAGATCGTGGAGACCTCCCAACCGCCAAGTCCTTCGTCGAGAATACGGTTGTGGTTCATCCACTGCCTGCCGATGCCGAAGGGCAGGTCGTAAATCACCTGCGCATTTAGCTTCAGCGGGAAGTCTGAGGAGTTTTCCTGATAATTCAAGGGTCCGCCCGGGTTGTTCTGCGCTATCGCCAGCAGCTTGGAGTAGGTGAACGTGATGTTCATGTCAAGGCCGTACGACATGCGCTTCTGCAGCCGTGTGTTCAAAGCATTGAACTGCGTGCTCGCTCCGGGGATCAGATCCTCGGTTACGCTGGTGTACTCGGGGTATGGACTCAGTGCCTGCTCTGCCGTGATTCTTGATGCCGTCAGCATGCCCTGGCTGTTGGTGTAGGGCGCCCCCAGTCCCTTGAATGGATTGGCAATGCCAAAGCCAGTGCCCGTCGACGTCAGCGCATTGGACAGCGCCGTATTGTTGTAGAGGCCCCGGTTCAGGAAGGGCAGAATCGGAACCGAACTGACGGCATTGTTGTAGGTCGTGTGTATGCCGTGCGCCAGAATGTAACCCGCTTCGATCATCCAGTTGGTCCCAAATTGATGCTGCACGTCGACGCTGATGCGCTCGGTATATGGAACCTTCACCGGAGCATCGAAGACCATCGCCTGATCGAGGTTCTGATTGATTCCATAGGCGCTGCCGGTGACCGCAACGATGGGGCTGGCAGGAATGGCGCAGGTGGTGCAGGTTGGGAAGGGATCGTCGATTGTCGTCCATGGCGTCTGTGTATTGGAGGTTACGGTGCCGTTTTGGACCACGGTACTGGTGGCGGAGAATCCGTAAGTCTGCCCCGTATTCGCCGAGGAACCGGAGTAATCGTCGAACGGATTGTTGTAAACGCCGACTCCGAGCCTTAATACCGTCTTCTGGTGCAGCGCAGACGGCGCCCAGGAAATGCCCACGCGGGGGCTCAAATAGATTGGAGCGGTTTTGTACGCGGACCGGTCTGGAAGAGGTTGCATAAATCGCGCCTCCCGTCGGATTGATGGAGGTCGGCAGATAAGGAAGGCTCGTGCTGCCGGCGTCTGCTGTCAATGCCGGGCCGTAGGCCGCGGCCGCAGCCGAGGTCATCGTATTGGTTGCTGTGGGGCTCCAGCCGGCGACCGTGCGATTGCAGGCTCTCCACCTCCGGCGTTTCATGCTCCATGCGCAATCCGATGCTGACCGTCAGGCTGGGAGCAACTTTCCAGTCGTCCTGGATGAAGTACGCCTGGTACCAGTTGTTGAATTGATAGGCCTGGTTCGATGTTCTCGGTGCCAGCGCCGCTTGTGATGCCCATGTCAAACAGAGCATAGGCTCCACCGAAGGGCACAGTGTTGGCATTGGAGTTGTCGTTCACCGCGATGGGATTATTGGTGCCGGAGTTGCTGGTAAAAGTGAAAAGCTCCATCGGCATCGCCGGGGCTCAAGTTCGATTGCTTCTGGGCGCGAATGTCGATGCCCGCTTTATAGGTGTGACGGCCGCGCACCTTGGTCACCATTTCGAAAAGCTGGATCGTATCCTGGAACTCCAGCGATCCTGGCACCACGCCGATCGAAACCGGTGAAACGCTGTCGGTGAAGTTGATTCTCGGCATGGCAAAAGCGGTGGAATTGGCAGCAATATATGAAGGCAATCCAAACGTTGTCGGACTCATGCCGCTGCTCTTGACTGCGTTCACGTTCTGATAGCGGCTCATGCCCAGACGGCTATCCAGATTCAGGGTGGGAGTGAAGGTCTGTACGTCGTCCACCACACCGCCCGAATAAATCTGGTCGGTAATGGTTCCTGTGGCCAGATCGTGGAAGTAATCGCTGCCCGAGGTCAGATATTTGCCGCGGTGCGCTTCACCGAAGATATGGTTCGATTGGCTGATGTTGTAGTCCATCCGCAGAGAGTGCGACTTGTAGTTGACGGGGTTGGGCGAATAGGTGGTGTAGTTGTTCTCGCCGGTTGAGGTCGCCGTGGCCGCAGTGTTCGGCGCGGGGACGTATTGCAGCAAATTGCGAGCGATCGGGTCCAGCGCGATCCCGGTTCCGCCTGCGGCATTCACGGCGTTCACAAACTGATTGTTGGGAATCTTGGCGCGCGCAAACGTGGCGCCGCTTCCCGTGGATGAGAATGGATCGTACAGCTGATAGGTGGAGTTGGCGGTGAGCAGCGCCGAATAATCAGGATAGTCGGGCGTGCCGGACGGATTATCCGTACAGAACAGGCTGCCGCTGGCGGGAGCATTCATGTCCGCGCTCGGCGCAGGTCGGCACTTCGCTCACCGTCGCGCTGGGCGGAGTCTCGCCGATATATCCCTCATATGCGTATTCGAAGAAAAGCTTGTTTCTGCCGTTGAATATCTTGGGGATCCAAACTGGACCGCCGATGGCGCCGCCAAACTGGTTGTAGTGCGTATTGGTTACGGCAGCGCCCGGGGCCGTCAGAAACGGTTTGGCTCCGCCAACGGTCGTTCCCTGGTAAAACTCTGAGGCAGCGCCGTGAAATTGATTGCTCCCTGATTTGGTCGTAATGTCGATGGTGCCGCCCGAAGTGTCGCCCGTCGACGCGTTGGCATTGAACTCATCGACGCGCACCGAGCTCACGGAGTCCATTTGCGGGCTGAACAGCGCAGTGCGGCTGCTGTCCTGCATGTTCGGTACGCCGTTCAGCAGCAATTCGTTCGACGAGGACAGTCCGCCGCCCAGCGAGAAGTCATCAGCGGTCGAGCCCTGGAATGGAGTTGCCGCGACGGTGGCGTGTTTCATCTTCGGAATCGCGCCGTAGGCATCGCGCGCAAAGCCCAGCGGCGTGCGGCCGTTGCTGGGCAGATCCTCAAGCTCATCGGCGGTCATCACCTCTTCCGTGGAGGCGTCTCCCGTGTCAAGCAATGCTGCGTCTGCGTGGACGGTTACAGAGGCGGATTGACTCCCCAACTCCATTTTCACGTTCACCGTCATCGTCTGCGCGGTGAGCACATTGATGCCAGTCTGCACATATTTTTTGAAACCGGGAGCGTCGACGGAGATTTGATACTCGCCGGGGGCGAGAAAGGTCACATTATAGAAACCCTGCGCACCGGTTACGGTGTGCGAGGTTGCGCCCGTAGCGGTGCTGGTTACAGCAACCGGGGCGTTCGCGATTGCGGCGCCGGTAGGGTCTGTGACCTGCCCGGTCAACGCCCCGCGGAATTCCTGTGCGTAGGCATACGATCCCACCAGGACGAGAAGAAACAATACAAAGCGCTTCACTGGATGCCTCCTATTTCACTGTTTCATTCTTGCGGTTTTTTTGAAGAGCCGATGGGCTTGAATTCCCAGCGATCAACGATGTGTCGCGCATTCTCCGGCACGAAGAAACGCGGCCGACGAAGCGGCACAGGAGATTGATCATGAGAGCACGGTTCGCCAGGACCTCTTCGTTTGGCAACGCTGGCAGTTAACGGTTACTGCTCGAACATCGGTCAAGGTAATGAGGACGAGATATGAGTGTCAAGAGGAATCGGAGAACTAACACCGTCTTTTGAAAATTAAGCTTGGCCAATCCGTAAATTGGCCAGAATTCAGGGAATTTATCCGATTTGCCCTTCAAGGTCGCCTGGCGAATTCCGCAAATCGGAACCAGGTTTTCCGACTCTCCGCTTTAATTGCCGCCCGACTGAATGCCCGTTATCTCTCTGTCCGGCATAGCCCTGAGAGATTGCGAATGGGCGCACTGCGATGGTCGCGATGGCATGGAAAAAGGCGCGATCGGGCAGTGAGGGCCAAGGCACGTTGTGAGGGCGAAAGGAAGAAAAGACGGCGGGGTGCAGAGAAGCGTTGGAAATTACTTCCGCTAATTTCCAGCCGCTCATCGCGCCGCGATTCAAAGCGCCGAGGCGCGCACGGCAGCCTCGAGCACAGCCTTGCGGGTCTCTTCTTCGCGCTCGGGAGTCATGCGGACAACGGGAGTGGAGAGGCTGATGGCTGCGACCACGGGACCCTCGGCCGGGCGGAGGGCGGCGCTAAAACAGATGCCGCCCAGGATCGATTCCTGACGATCGCAGGCGACACCGGTCGAGCGGATCTGGGCGAATTCGTCGAACAGGCGCGCGCGATCGGTGATGGTGAACTCGGTGCGGCGCGACAGGCCGTAGACCTCAACGATCTGCTCGGCAAGGGCGCGGTCTTGAAACGCGGTGATGGCCTTGCCCAGGGCGCTGCAATGCGGCGGCAGCACGCGGCCGATGCGATTGGAGATGCGAATCTCGTGAAAGGTTTCGATGGAATCGAGGACGTGGATGCGATCGTCGTAAAGGTAGGCCATGCTGACGGTTTCATTGAAGCGCCGCGTGAGCCGCTCCAATTCGGGCCGCACCCTGTCGCGCAGTAAGTTGGCCTGCTCAATGAGCCAGCCAAAGCGGAGCTTGGGCGCGAGCTGGTAGGTTCCGTCCACGGCCTGCTTCAGATAGCCGTGCTTTTCGAGCGTCAACAGAACTCGAAACAACGTGGACTCGGGAAGGCCGGTCGAGATGCCGATTTCCTTGAGCGCCAGCGGCGCCTTGCCGTCGAAGCAGTCGAGAACCTCAAGCGCGCGGCCGATGGAGCGCAAGTAATACTGCTCGTTGGCTGCCGAGTCGCTGGAGTGGAGCGCCCATTTGGGAATGCGCCGCCGCGTGGTCTTGCGTTGCGTGGAGGAGGAGTCTGTCTTGCCTTTCATCGGAGGGCCGCACCTTTACCTGGAGACGCTGGATAGCATGTTTATGCAGTGTATACGCTGTTCGAATCGCTGTGTGCAATAATTTTCATTTTTTAGATTCGGTTTGACACGCTGCTGGAAGCTGTGTAGAACAGGCTTTGCCCGTTGATGGGCCCGATTTCAACACTGTCGTTCGGGCGCGATTGACCGCGGACCGGCGCTCAAGGTGCGGGAAGGACCGGGCGGCGTTGAGCCAGCCGGGAAGTGAGGAACGATGGATCGCAGAGATCTGATGAAAATGGGGGCCGGGGCGGTGGTGACGGGGTTTGTTTCCAATGCTTCCGTTGCGAAGGCAAGCCCCGCGAATGAAAAGCCCATGAACGACAAAGTGGAACAATGGGGCGTTTTTGACCACCGAAGCGCAGGGACCTTCGGCCGGGAACCCTTTTGTGGATGTTCAGTTTGGCGCGCGCTTTACGCTGGGCCACCGCACCGTGGACGCGACCGGTTTCTATGATGGCGACGGGGCGTACAAAGTGCGATTCTCGCCGGACACCGTGGGGCGCTGGAGTTTTGAAACAACCAGCAACGTCAAGGAACTTGCCGGGCTGACGGGCCTATTCGAGTGCGTTGTGCCGGCGGCAGGCAATCGCGGACCGGTAGGGACGGCGCACCAGTTCCACTTTCAATATGCCGACGCGACGCCGTATTTCCCGTTCGGAACCACCTGCTACTCGTACGGATCTATCGGCGCTCCTTACGGCGACGAGACGCTCAAGAATCTGAAAGAGGCTGGATTCAACAAGGTGCGCATCTGCCTGCTGCCCAAGCTTGGAAGCCCATCGCCATGCCTTTCGAGCGCATCGGCGGGGCCTCGCCGCCGAGCGCAGAAAACCCTGCGAGCGACGAAGCCAGCCCAGACAACGCAACCAGCAAAGAGAAATTCGATCTGGCGCGGTTCAATCCTGCTTACTTTCAGCATTTCGAGTCGAGCATTCAGGATCTGATGGCTGCCGGCATCGAGGCGGATGTGATTCTGTTCCATCCTTATGATGCGTGGGGATTCAAGTCCATGGGAGCAGGAGGCGGACGACCGCTATCTGCGCTACGCGGTGGCGCGGCTTTCCGCATACCGGAATGTGTGGTGGTCGATCGCCAACGAATACGACCTGGTGCGCTCGAAGACTATGACCGATTGGGACCGCTTCTTCCGCATCGTGCAGGAATGCGATCCGTACAGCCGGCTGCGGTCGATTCATCACAGCCGCGTGGTCTACGACCACTCCAAACCGTGGTGCACGCACGCCAGTCTGCAGGAGTACGACTTTGAAAAATCGGCGGAGCGATTCGCTGCTTGGAACAAGCCCATCATCTATGACGAGATTCAATACGAAGGCAATATTTCGCGCCGCTGGGGCAATCTTTCGCCGGAGGAGATGACGCACCGCTTTTGGCGCGCGATTGTGTACGGCGTGTACGCGACGCATGGCGAGACCTACATGGTGACGGACGGCAGTCCGGTCGTGGTCCGACGCGGGCGAGCTGCATGGAACCAGCCCCGCGCGCATCACGTTCCTGCGCAAGCTGCTGGAGAAATCGGGCACAACGGGCCTGATGGCTGCGGAAAATCCGTATTACCTGAACGCCGGCAATCCGGGCGCGGTGATTCTCTACTACTTCGACTATCACTGCGTGGGCGAGTACGAGTTTCCGCTGCCGGAGAAAATCGAGTTCAAGGCCACGATGATCGATCCGTGGGCAATGACGGATTCGCCACTGCCCGGAACCTTCAGCGGCAAAAGCAAGATCACGCTTACCGGCAAGCCGTACATGGCTGTGCTGTTTGTGAAGGCGTAAGGTCGAAAACATGAGGTCATGGTTCAAACCGCATTGCGCGTTTGTTTTCCGTAGCGCTGCTGGTGCTTGTCTGGTGCGCTTCGGCGCGCGCCGTGACAGTGGTTACTGCAAAGGGCGCGTCGCCGCGCGAACTCTATGGCGCGCAGAAACTGCGCTCCGCGCTTGCGGAATTGAAGGCGGCGCCTGCGAGTGCGCGCGTGCTGGTCGCAGTGCGCAGCGCGCCGGAGCTCGCACATTTCGATCTGCCTGAGTTCTGGCCGCAGGCCCAGGAAGCTTTTCTCATCAAGCAGATTGGGAAAACTTGGATCGTTACCGGCTCCGATCCATCGGGCGTGCTCTACGGCGAACTGGAGCTGGCCGATCGCATCCGCGCGGCGAAGGCGCTGCCCGCGGGGATCGACGACATGGAACATCCGGCGCTGAAGCTGCGCGGAACCTGCATCGGGATGCAGAAGCAGGAGATCACCTACGACGACGCCGAGTACGACTATCCCTACACGCCGCAGAATTTTCCGTTCTTCTACGACAAGGCCGCGTGGACCAAGTATCTCGACATGCTGGCCGAGGAGCGCTACAACACGCTCTACCTTTGGAACGGCCATCCCTTCACCAGCCTGCTGAAGCTGCCGAAATATCCCGAGGCGCAGGAGTTGCCCACGGCGCAACTGGACGAGAACATCGCGCTCTTCAAATGGCTGACCGCGGAGGCCGACCGGCGCGGCATCTGGGTGCTGCAGGGCTTTTACAACATTCATCTTTCGCATACTTTTGCCCGCGCGCATCATCTTCCGTATCATTTGTCGGCGCCGAACGCCGAGGCCAGCGCTTATACGCGCTATGTGATTTCGGAATTTGTGCGCGAGTATCCGCACGCGGGCCTGATGATGACGCTGGGCGAGGCGCTTAGCCCGCGCTATGGTGCGGAGTGGCTTACGCAGACGATCATTCCCGGCGTGCAGGACGGCTTGAAGGAGCTCGGCATCACCGAGCAGCCTCCCATCGTGGTGCGCGCGCACGCCACGGACATCGGCGCGGTGATGAAGGCGGCCACGCCGCTCTATTCGAACATCGACACCATGTTCAAGTGGAATGGCGAATCGCTCACGTGGACCAATGTGCGCGGGCCGGTGCTCGACGAATTTAAAATGCTCGTCGAAGCCTCGAATGTGACCACCGCGAACGTGCACCTGCTCTCGAATCTGGAGCCGTTTCGCTGGGGCGATCCGGATTTTATTCGCCAGACGGAGACGAACTTTCAGCGCATCGGCATCGAAGGGCTGCATGTCTATCCGCTGCGTTACTGGGATTGGCCGTACGCGGGCGATAATACGCAACCGATGCTGCTCCAAACTGATCGCGACTGGATTTGGTTTGAGGCGTGGGGACGCTACGCGTGGAATCCGAATCGCGATCCTGAAAAAGAGCATGCGTACTGGGTGTCGCGCTTCGCGGAGAAATTCGGATCAGCCGAGGCCGGCGAAAAAATCCTCGCCGCCTACACGCTGGCCGGACCGTGCCAGCCAAGGTTGCTGCCGCGCATCGGCATCACGGAAGGAAACCGCGAGGCGCTCACGCTGGGCCTGACCATGCCGCAGTTGATCGATCCCGCGCGCTTCAATCCCGCGGTCACGCTGTGGACGGGCGACGCACCGCCGGGCGAGCGGCTGGAAGATTATGTAGCCGAGGAGGTGAAGAACGAACCACATCACGGCGAGACACCGCTCGGCGTAAGCGATGAAACTGTGGACGCGTCGCGGAAGGCATTCGACGCAGCTAGCGCGGCTGAACCTTTTGTCACGCAGAATAAGGCAGAGTACAGGCGCATCGTAAACGACATGCACGCGATCGAATTGCTGATGGAGTTCTACAACGCGAAGACCAAGGCAGCAGAGCAGGTGCTGCTTTACGGATACGATCACGATGCGGCGCATTTGCGGCAGGCCGAAACATTGTTGGCCGCGAGCGTGGATCAGTTTCCGCGAGCTGACTGCGATTGCGGGACCCGCTTATCGCACCGCGACCAGTATGGAGACGACGCAGCGCCAAATTCCGTTCCGCGGCGGTATGAATCAGTTTCCCAACTGGCAGCAGTGCCTGCCGATGTATGAGAAAGAGCTGGCGACGTTCCGCATGCGGCTGACGCAGTTGAGCTCCGGCGCAAATGCTGGCGAGAACAAGCCACCGGAAAACGCCAAACCAGAAAACGCAAAAGTTGACACGCTGCCGCAGATTGCATTCACGCTTAAGCCCGGCACTGGCGAAGCATTCACGGTAGAAAAGGGCGCGAACCTATTCGTGGGCGTCACCGCAGCGATCAGCGATCTTGCGCCGGAGCTTGCCGGGATGAAGGGAATCCGCATCGCGCCCGGCGAAGGCGGAACGTTACACTTCGATCTCGCGGAGCCGGCGCAGATCCTGGTTGGTTTTGTGAACAACGCGTCGAAGAAGAATTCAGTGCTCGATCCGGAGACTGAGCAGTGGAACCTGGTGCTGTTGAATGCGATTACGGCGCCGAAGGTTCCGGCCATGGCGGTGTGGGCCAAGCCTTTGCCGGCGGGTGCGAACGATCTCGATCTGGGCAAAGGACAATACGTAATCCTCGGCTTCATCCCTGCCGATGACCATGTGGCTCCGCATGTGAACTTTGCTCAGACGGGCAATGGGACCGGTCCGCCGAATCTGGATTGGCTATTTGAGTAGGGCCAGCTCCTAGCCGCTAGCTTCCAGCTACCAGCCTGGCTCCGGAATTGCGCTCGCTTTTGCTATGGGACTTGCGGCTTCTGGTCTGATGGGAGCGGCGCAGTTGCGGGCGCATCGTGACGCGCAAGCAAGCGCACCGCTTCTTCATCCGTAATGTGCAGAAAACTCCCGTGCTTCGAATGCGGCGGCAGCGACGTTTGCGTGGTGACGTCTTGCCAATGCTTCCAGTCGGTGGTGGCTACAGCTTCGTAGCGGGCGCGAGGCGCGCGATAGTGGTCGTAGAAGACGATGTACTGTTTGCCCACCTGAATGGCCGAGGGCCCCTCTGACCAGCTTTCATTGATCGGGCCGGAGATGTTGCTCCACGGCCCCTCAAGCGTTGGCCCGGTTGCGACGCGCTCCTGAAAGGTCAGCGGATCGTAAGTCTGCTCCTTGAAGATGAGCCGGCAGGGGCCGCTGGAGCCGCGCGTCGTTGCCCCGTGAAAGATCGTCGCGTCGATCGTGACGTAACCGGGATCGAAAAAGATCGCGGGCCTGGAGAAGGTCTCAAAATCCGGCGTCATCGAGGACCAGATGCGATCGCCGTCTTGCGAGTCCTTCATCGAGCTCGACCAGATGAGGAGCCATTGTTTTTTCACGGCGTCCCAGTAGGTCTCCGGCGCCCACACGTTGTTTGTTGCGGGAAAGTCCGCCATGATGGGGATGTTTTTCTCAGCGGACCATGAGAGCAGATCGGGCGATGAGGCGTAACCCAGGGAGTTGCCGCGCCAGTTCCAGGTCCACACCATTTGAAAACGTCCATCGGGGCCGCGCGTGAGGAAAACATCGCGCATCAATTCTCCTCTTTGCGCAGGCGCAACCCACGGCTGTCCGTCGTTGAGCGGCGTGTAGTGGTAGCCATCGCGGCTGAGCGCAAAATAGATGCCCTGATTGCCGGGCTCTTTGAAGTAGATGAAAAGCCATGCGCCACTCGAGGTACTTGCCGCTTGCGGATTCGGATCGTTGGGGTTTGTCGGCGCTTGCGCCGATAAACGCCCGGCCCAAACCGCCAATGACAACGCTGCAGTGGCAAAACCGAGCAGCTTACGCATTGCGCTCATTGTGCCTCCGCGAATGATGCGTCGGCGAGTGTCTTACCGCGCCAGTGGGATTCGGCGGTTTGTTTTCCAACGGCATTGAAGATTTGCCAGGTCCACGCATCGTCCGAACCGTAAGTCTTCTCCCACGCTTTTGAACCATCGGCGCGATAGAAGATTTCCTCACCGATCTTCCGGCCGAGGTGGAATGTCGCGGTCCACTGCCGCGCGCCGTCTTCGAAGTAAAACGTCTGCGGCCCTTCGAGCAGAATGCGGCCGTCGCTCGCGCGCGCGGTGCCCCATTCGGCTTTGAGTTTTCCGTTGGGCCACTTCTCGGTGTGCTTCGTTACGGGTCCGATTGAATCGGGCTCAGGCGACTGCGCAGCATCCGGCGCGAGAATCCACGCTTCATTCAATTCGATCTCGTAATTCGACGGTGTTCTTTGACGTGACGATGTGAATCACGCCATCGGGGCCCTGCGTGGCCGTCACGTAACCGACGGTAAGAATGTCGGCGGGCAGGCGCTTCTGCTTCCAGGTCTTGCCGTCATCATCGGAGAGCGCAACGTATGCGCCATCCTTGTGCAGATGCTTTTCGTTGTGAGGATTGAAATCGGCGACGAAGAAGAGACGACCCGAGGCGAGACGAATCACGCTGGGCCGCTCGCCGCTGTCGAGCGGATCGAAGATGGTCTTCGATTTCACCCAGGTTTTGCCGCCGTCGGAACTGGTGGCGAGCGGCATGCGGCCGTCGATGTTGGAGTTCTTGCCGCCGAAACCGAGAATGTCGCCGTTCCCGGCCATCACGATGGTGGTATGACGGCCGGCAGTGCGCCCGCCTGTGTCGTACCATGTTCGGCCGTTGTCGCGCGTGGCCCAGACCGCGGAGATGGAGCCGTTGCCGTCGGCATCGCGTCCCGTGGAGTCAGTGGGAATGTAGATTGTTCCATTCTTTGCGCGCACGATCGAGTTGATGGGCTGCGAGACGTAGCGGCCGATGGGCGCAGTGAAGTGAGGAAATTCGATCGGCGCCCACGATCGCGCCGTTGTCATCGGAAGTGGTGAAGGCGAAGGGCGGCGCGCCGATC
The DNA here is from genome assembly GCA_963713675.1 of uncultured Acidobacteriota bacterium. GTDB lineage: Bacteria > Acidobacteriota > Terriglobia > Terriglobales > Acidobacteriaceae > Telmatobacter. Next base: position 529,620 of record CAVQMV010000021.1, on the reverse strand, counting down.
AAGCGCGGGAAACCGAAGAAGAGCCAGAGATGCCCATGATCGTTCCAGAAGACCGGCGCGGCGCAGGCGGCATCGGCAAAGTCGGGCCACGGCTCCGGCATGTCCCAGTCTTCAGCGCCGGCGCGGCGGCGCATCACCATGACGGTCTGGTCGGGATCGTCTTCGTTGCGGGGCGTGTTGTAGTACGCGGCGACCACGTCGCCGTTGGCAAGCACCTGAATGGCGGAGTTGTGATAGTTGATGCCGAGACCGGGCGCGAGGCCGGCGCGCCAACCAACATCCGGCATGGATTTTCCGTTGAGATTCGGGAACAGTTCGTGCGACGTGGTAGAAGGGCTTCGCGGGATCGGGGCCTTTAGCGATTTCAACCGGCGTCTGCTTCACATCGGTGAAGAAGAAAAACTGTGCGGCGGGCGAAGGATGCGGTGCGGGGCTCGGCGCCTGGACCACGCGGAATCCGATGTTGCCTTCCTTCGACGCGTAGCTCGGCGCCATGCTGGCGCGATTGGCGGAGCGCATGAAGTAGGGCGCGGTTGCGGGGACGACCTCGCCGGGCTTCGATTTTCGGAAGTCGAGGCCGCCGCCGCGCACCACGCGAAAGTATCCATGCAGCGGACCGGTGGGATCGATTTGCGCGGCGGAGAGATACGGGGCGTACCAATCCGCGACCCACTCCGGCGTGCCTTCGCCCATGATCACGCCCCACGCGTTGGCCTGGCCCGGATTGGGCGGCGTGTCGCCGGTGAAAAACGGAGTTTGCGTGCCTGCGCGTTCGGCGTATTCCCATTCGGCTTCGGTGGGTAGACGATAAGGCTTGCCGGTTTTCTTTGAGAGCCACGCGCAGAATGCCACGGCCTGGTTGTAGCTGATGCCGGCGGCGTAATCGGGATATGCGGCGACGGGTTGGTAGGAGGGATCGAACTGCTGGAACTCCTTGACGGTGACGAGATGCGTGGCGATGGAGAAGGCGTGCGTGATGGTGACGCGGTGCGCGGGGACTTCGTCGAAGTCGCCGTGCACGGGACGGGTCGACATGACGCCGAAGCCGTTGACGACGGCGGGCGAAAGCGCGGCATCGTCGGCGCCCATGGTGAATGAACCGGCGGGAATCTGCGCCATGGGGATGGAGAGCGGCGGACTGCGCGAGGAGCGAAACGGCTGCGAGGCCGGTCATCAGCAGAATCAGGAATACCAATTTACGCACAATAAAAACTCCCTCTGGGGCTAAAGCCCTCGATTTCAGTTGCACTGTATTGGCACGGCTAAAGCCGTGCCCTTTCAAAGCCGGTCTTCGCATCTCAGTGCGGCAGTTCGGCTTCGAGCGGGCCGAGCGTGGCGCGGCTGGCGATCTTCTTTCCGTCGACAAACAGCATGAGGCCGCGGCCCATGCCGATATTGCTTGCCGGTTTCGTCGTACACAATTGCGAGCAGATGGCCGTGATAGGGAAGACCGTCCACGGCAAAATACGTCCATGTGCCGGCTGGGCAAAAGCGGATGAATGTCGATCTTCGAATCCGCGCGCGGACGCAGGCCGATGAGCCCCGTGATGAGCGGATCGGCGAATCCGGAATGATTGTAGTAGTTTCCGCGGCCCACCTGCTTGTTCTTGGCGATGAGCATGTCCTTCGCGATCCATTCATCGGTATCGGCGTCGAGATCTTCGTCGATCCAGTCGATGACGCGACCGCTGGGCAGCTTGATGTGCTGCGACAGAACGTAGTTCGCGAATAATTGGTAGTACTGCTGCTTGCCGATGTAACGTCTGTGCGGGGCCGTTGAGCAAATTGGCCAATGCCAGCAAGGTTTGCGTGGTGGCGTATGGCCATGAGGGGCCATTCCACGTGCATTGATCGTCCGAGGCGAAGCGGAAGCGCGGGCTGCGCCGCTCGGCGGTGGTGGGACCGTACTTGCCGGCGAATCCGTTGGGATCGAAGAGTTGCTTCCAGGCGATGGCGTGGCTCGGGGTGGGCGCATAAAACTGCCAGGGAATGTAACCGATGAGTTCGCGCACGCCGGCGAATTGGAGTTGCGTGCCGGGGTCCTTGAATCGCTTCTCGTTGCGAATGCCGGAGTCGGTTGCGGGCGAGAGATCTTCGTAGAACTGATCCTTCGGGATTCCACAGTTTGGTTTCGATGAGATGCTCGAGCGTGCCGGCCTTGGCATCGTATTCGGCGGAGATTGCTGATTGTTGCGACCCGCGTGCGAAATCTGCGATGGCACGCGCATCGGCGAGCATGTAGCTATTCAGCGGCGTGCGATAGCCGTCGCCGCCGATGGATTTCTCCATGGCGTCGCGGGTATCGATCTGCCAGTACAAACCAACGGCGGGATCGAGATGATCGTCCCAGGCTTTGTAGTTTGCGATGAGAGCGGAGAGCAGATCCGTCGCCGAGCTTGGGATCGCCGGTGGCCTCCGTTACCAACTGCACGCTCCACGCAAAAGGGAAGCTATAGTTGCGCGGTTTCGCCTCGGGACTACCCCAAAATCGCGCGTAATCTTCGGCGATTGTGCTGTCGCGCAACCAGCGCGCTTCGCCGAGATGAAAGGGTGCGGCATCGGGCAGCACGCCGTTGTTGGGAAGGTCGGGGCGGTGCAGCCACTCGGTGATTAAGTAGCCGTGGTCCGCTGTTTGCTCAACGTGCTTCTGAAATGAGTACCAGCGGAAGTAATACATCTCCTCGAATTGTTTGTTTGAGGAATTGAAGAACGGGATGTTGGCAGTGATCCACGGCCACTCGTCGGCGGATTGCTGGCCGGTGCCTTCGTGCTCGTCGGCAGCGAACTGAGTGACGTAATGGTGATAGTCGTCGGAGTGAAGGACGGCAAAGGTCTGGCCCGGCGAGGATGGCTGGGCAAACGCGGCGGCTGGCAAAAGCATGAGAGCGAGCGTGGATGAGAGAAGAAGTTTCATCGGTGAATCCTGAGAATCACAGAGACCGCCTGCGCTAGACGCGGCGTACGGCGCCCACTGTTGCTTCGTGGCCGTTGAGGCGCTCGAGAATTCGACGCGCGTCGCTGAGAAAATCTCCGGCCGCCTGCTTGAGACAAGAGATATCGTTCGTGCAGAACAAGAGATCGATGCCGAGCCCGAGCCAGAAAGCGAATTCATCGGGCGCACAGGCGGTGGCGATGCATTTGTTGTGGTTGCGGGCGGCTTTTACGATCTTTTCTGCGGCTGCCCGCACTACAGGATGCGATGTTTGCGAAGGCAGACCAAGGCTGGCGGCAAGATCGGCCGGGCCTATGAAGAGATCGACATCGGGAACGGCGGCCAGCTCGTCGACGCGGTCGAGACCGGCGGAACTTTCGATCTGCGCCATAAGGCAAAGTTCTTTATTGAGGATTTGCTGCTGGGCGACGATGGGGCTAGGAATGCTGTAGTTGACGGCGCGCGAGACGGAGAAGAAACCGCGGCTGCCGACAGGAGCAAAGCGCCCGTATTCGCGCAGTTTCTGCATCTGCTCGGGAGTCTCAATCATGGGAACGTCGAGAATGTCGGGCCCGCACTCCGCGCCTTTGAGCACGTTTTCGCGGCGCACGTCGGGAATGCGGATCATGGTCAGCATGCCGGTGCCGGCGGCCATGCGGCATAGATCGGCGGCTTCAGCAAAGGTGATGTGGCCGTGTTCCATCTCGATCCAGATCACCTGGTAGCCGAGATGCGCACAGATCTCAAGAAAGATGGGATCGTAAAAATAAACGGCTGCGCCCAAAAGAGCCTTGCCGCCGTTGGCCTGAACAGCTTGCTGCAAACGATTCATGGAGTATCTCCCAATGGAATGGATTGAGGGCTGGAATGCTTGCGAGCGGCAAGCCAGCTCCAGAGTGTTTGAGTGGAGGAAAGATTTTGCGGTGCCGGGACGAAAGCGGCGCAAAGCAATCCGGTGGCAAGAAGGAGGAGATTGCCGAAGACGCCGATGGTGTATTCGCTCCAGGGGTAGTTGTAGCGATGAAGGTTGAGCATCTTGCCGCCGTCGAGAGTGAGCGTGGCGTAGGCGGTGAAGAGCAGGTTGACTACGATGCCTGCGACAGCTCCGAAGCGGCCTGCTCGTGGCGAAAGGAACGCCAGCAGAAAGAGACCGGCCAATCCGCCGGCGACGATGGCGGTGGCGGCATAGTAAAGCGCCAGCGCGGAGCCGTGCGTGGAACTGAGGCGGAGGGCGACCGCGATGGCAAGAAAGCCACAGAGGACGACGGCGAGTTTGCCGAAACGCAGGCGCTGCGCATCGCTGTGGCGCGGGAAAAAGTGCGAGTAGAAATCCTCAACCAGGATGAGGCCCATGCAGTTGAGATCGGAGGCGAGCATGGACATGGCTGCACCGAAGAGCGCGGCGAGAAAGAGCCCCGCGACGCCGACCGGCATCTGCGTGACCATGTAATAGGGAAAGACTTGATCGGCGCGCGTGATAGCGGCGGGGAGCGATTGGCCCGAGAGACGGTAGAAGGCCCAGAGCAGCGAGCCGATGAGCATGAAGGCCGTCCACACGGGAAGGCAGAGCGAAGCGCCCATAGCGATGCCACGCAGAGCGGAGCGGTCAGAATTTGCGGCGAGGTAACGCTGCACGACGGTTTGATCGGCCGTGTATTTCTGCAGGTAGTAGAAGAAGCCGTAGAGAGCCATGGTCCAGAAGGTGGGGCGCGCAAGGTCAAAGTCGAAGCTGCCCAGGCTGGTTTTGTGATTCACGGCAATGAGGTGAAACATGGCGGCGGGCCGCGCGTGTGGCGAGCAGAGCAACAGGATGAGCGTGACGGCGATGCCGGTCCATAGCAGAAAGCCCTGCACCACGTCAGTCCAAATCACAGCGCGCAGGCCGCCGATGAAGGTGTAGAAGATGGTGATGACGCCCAGGCCGATGATGAGGAACGCGATGGACCAACTGGTAAATCCCGCAACCGCGAGCGCGAGCAGGTAAAAGACGAAGCCCATTTTGGCGAAGTGGCCAGCGGCGAAGGCGAAGGAAGAATACATGCGTACACCCGGGCCAAACCGCTTGCCGAAGTATTCGTAGACCGACATCGACACTGCGTGGCGGAAAAAAGGCACGATGATGGGGCCGATGGAGAGGATCACGAAGACAAAAAGAATGCCGGGCACGAGCAAATTCCAATCGCCCTCGTAGGCCGCGCCAGGGAAGGCGATGAAGGTGAGGCTGGTAATGATGGTGGCCAGAAGTGAAAGTCCCGCGGCCCAGCCGGGTACGGTGCGCCCGGCGATGAAGTAGGAGTCAGTGGTTTTCTGGCGGCCAGCGACACGAATACCAATGCCGACGAGCGTGACCATGTAGGCGGCAACGATGAGCGTGTCGGCGAGATGCATACTAGCGCGCGCTCCCGGAAGTTGCGGATTCGGCTGCAGCGCCGGCGAGAGCGAGCTTGCCCTCAGCCATGCTGACGGCGAGGCGCATGGCCGCTTTCATGTTGGTGGCATCGGCCTGGTTGCGGCCGGCGATATCGAAGGCGGTACCGTGATCGACGGAGGTGCGGATGATGGGCAGGCCGAGCGAAACGTTTACACCGCCGGTGAAGTCGATGAGCTTCATGGGAATGTGGCCCTGGTCGTGGTACATGGCGACGATGAGATCGAATTCGCCGCGCAGGGCGCGGACAAAGATGGTGTCGGGCGAATGCGGGCCGGAACAGTTGATGCCCAGCGCGCGCGCCTCCGCGATGGCGGGGGCGATGATGGCGGCATCCTGTGTGCCGAAGAGCCCATGCTCGCCGGCATGCGGATTGAGGCCGCAGACGGCGATGCGCGGAGCACGTCGGCGCATCCACAGGAGCGCATCATTGCCCAACTTGATCGTCTCAACGATGCGCGCGCGATCGAGTTTGCAGGCTTGCTCGAGGGGAATGTGCGTGCTGACGTGGATGGTTGCCAGCTTCTCAGAGTAGAGCAACATGCGCGGCTCCGGTGCGCCGGTCAGCTCGGCAATGTATTCGGTGTGCCCGGTGAAAACGCGGCCGGAGAGCGTGACCGCTTCCTTATTCAGCGGTGCCGTAACCATGGCGTCGGCCTCGCCGCTCATACAGAGCTCCACGGCGCGGCGCACATAGGCGATGGCCGCGACGCCGTATTCCGCGCGAAACTGGCCGAAGGCAATAGTGTGATCGGCGGGCAGCGTGCCGGTTTCAACGAGAGTGCAGGCCAGCGTGGCCGGGTCGATGCCGGAAAGACAGCCCGCAGCATTAAGCGCGGCTGAGTCGGCAATCAGGATCCACTGCGCGAGCGACGCGACGGACTCGTCGCGGAGAGCCTTGAGGGCAATTTCGGCGCCGACTCCGGCAGGGTCTCCGATGCTGATGGCGATGCGTGCGAGCCTGCTCATGCCGGACCTCGCAGCGCGTTGAGGATATCGCTGAAGACCGTGGGCGCGCCAAAACCGCCGGATTTCGTGATCACAATGCACCCTTCCGCCCTGCCGCCCTGCACAATGCCCCAGGGAATTCCGAGCGCAAGCTCTCCATGGAGGATAAAAGAGTGAGCGCCGAGCGTGTTGGCTGCGAGCAAGGCGGTATCGCCACCGGTGAGAATCAAGGCCTGCGGCGCGAAGGTGCGGAATGCGTTGAGAATGCGCGCGCGATCGCGGCTGTTGTAACGCGTCCGCAGCACCTGAACGGCGCTAGAGTCGACGCGATGGAGGGTCTCAAGCTGAAGTTTCGTCACAGGATGATCGGATCCGGCAACGATCAATGTGCGCGCGGCGGAGGGCGGGGGCACATGGCGGATGCGCCGGGCATCGCGGGTGGCGAGAGCTTGCGCCAGGCCGGCAGATCCTGCGAACAGGAGGCCGGGCAGTTCCTCCGCGGCGCGCACCAGCGCTTCCAGATCCGACTGCGCGGAACTGTCACACAGAAGCACGGACTTGCCAGAGTCGAGCGCGGCGGCAAGTTCTTCAGGACGGGAGACGAGACCGACGAGGCTCCTGTGGCTTGGCGGAAAGAGCCTGGCAATGTCGACCAGCGTGCGCTGGCCGGTAGCGTCTTGAATCTCCAGAATGCCGTTGCGCACCGTGCGGCCCGCAGCGGGAAATGCAGGGGCAAGCAGGACGGCGCGCGATCCGAAGGCGCGATGCGCCGCCAGAATTTCAGCAGCGAAGGGGCCACGGGCCGCGGAGTCGAGTTTCTTGAACAAAAGTGCCTGGGGATTGGAGGTGAGGGCTCCGACTGCGCGCGCTACGATGCGCGATGCTTTGGCCGGCGAGAGCGAGCGGGAATCCGTATTGAAGGCTTGCACTGGCTCTGAGGCGGGAAACGAGGCTGCGGCGCCTAGCCAGACGCGCACCGCGCGACCCGCACGAAGAAATGCCGCGGCAGCATCGCAGGCGCCGGTCAAATCATCGGCCAGGAGAACGACCTGCTCCGGGAATGGTGTCGCGGATGAGGCGGGGTTGTAGAGCGGATTGGCGGTGAGGGTGGGCATGAAGGCGGCTGCGCTTTATTTTCGAGAGTATACGATTATTTTCTAATTTCTGGAATGCTGATTTTGGAGGGAGGATTGGGGGCCGGAGCAAGGTCCGGCGCTCTAGTGGGAAATGCGGCCTTTTGAGCGCTGGAAATTCATCGAAATTCTACTCACGGATTCTCTGGAATCAACAAATTCCGCGAGAGAATGATGAGAAATTGCAATGAACGATGGGACCGCCCGGCACGCTCGCGCTTCGCTAGGAGCACAGGCCTGAAAGTTGGAACTCCCGGAGTCGACCGCGGGGCTCCTCCCCACCAGTTAAGAGCCGATGCGATGCCTGAGGCGTGCGTTCACAATAGGTGTCTAGTTTCCGCAGCCGTGCGCAGCACCTTCAGGTTTTATGATCCGGAACGTCCACGCGGGCTCGTTCGGACGCTGGAGAGGGAGCTGGATGTGAAGCCCGTCGGCGTCCTGATGCCAGGAAAGTGGCGCATCGGAGCCCAGCATTTTGACTCCGCACACGGGCCCCGTGAGGTAGGGCAAGCCGCTCGCCAGCGAGCGAATGCGCAGGTCGCCATCAGCGGGCCAGCCCAGCGCGATGGCGTAGAGCGCGCCGTTGTGCATCGTGAATCGAATATCTTCGGCCGTGAACTCCTGCTGGTCGGAGTTTTTTGCAGTGCCGGTGACTTTTGTAGGGCCTTCGCCGTAGACGAGCCACGGGCGCGAACCGTAGATGGCCTCGCCGTTGGTTTTGAGCCACGCGCCCATCTCAAGCAATATGACGCGCGCCTGCTCGGGAATGGTGCCGTCGGATTTTGGTCCCACGTTGAGCAGCAGGTTGCCGTTCTTGCTGACCACGTCGACCAATTCGTCGATGAGTGACTTGGCGCTGCGGTACTCGTCGTTGTCTGCGTAGCCCCAGGAGTGAATGCTGACCGAGGTGTCAGTCTGCCATGGCAACAGGCGAAGCGTGTCCAGTTTGCCGCGCTCGATATCGAGAGTGGCGGCATTCTCAGGGAAATCGTATCCCTTGTAGGTGAGCACCACGCCTTGTTGGTGGCTTGCTGCTTCATCGTAATAGTAGGCGGCGAAACGCTGGAGATAGGGCTGAAACGCAGGCTGGCCGATCCACCAATCGAAGTAGAGAAAATCGGGATGATATTTGGTGACAAGTTCTGAACTGCGCGCGAGCCAGTCATCGAGGAAGGCCTTATTCGGCGGGAGCCAGCGTTCGAGATGATCAGGGTCCGGCTCCTTCGAGTCGTCCTCCCCGGGCAGCGCCATGGGTTGCGCGGGACCGTAGAGGCCGGCGTAGCGCGGATCGCGCACATCGGAATCGAATTTCGTACCGCCGTCGTACCACCACCAATGCTCTGCGCGATGCGAGGAGACGCCAAAGTGCAGGCCGTGACTGCGCGTGGCCGCTTCTAATTCGCCGACCACGTCGCGCTTCGGCCCCATCTTCGCGGCGTCCCAATCGGTAAGGCTCGAGTCGTACATAGGGAAACCGTCGCAATGCTCGGCCACGGGAACGACATAGCGCGCGCCGGCTTGCGTGAACAGATCGAGCCACGCGTTGGCGTCGAAGTGCTCCGCGCGAAACATGGGGATGAAGTCCTTATAGCCGAATTTGGACTGCGGACCGTAGGTTGCGACGTGATGCTTGAACGCGGCATTGCCCTCGACATACATGTTGCGCGAGTACCATTCGTTTCCGAATGCCGGAACGGAGTACACGCCCCAATGGATGAAGATGCCGAACTTGGCGTCGCGAAACCAGTCGGGCACGCGATAGCCCGCGAGCGAATTCCAATCGGCGCGGAAAGGGCCCGTGCGCTCAGCCGCATCGACGCGCGCCAGTTGTCGCTGCATATTCACAGGCGTTTGCTGCGCGTGCACCGGGCTGGCCAGCGCGAACAAGACGGCTGCGGCGAAGGTGAATTGCGTTCGGCGGCTGCGCACTTCGCGGTTCATGACCTCCAAGCTAGCAGATGAAGTGCGGGTTTGAGGATTGCGTTCTTGCACCCGGGTGCTGTATCACGGGGCTGATGACGTTTTCCGCAATGTTTCTGAAGCATGCTCTTGCTGGCACACGACGATTTATCTTTTCCGCGGCCGTTTTGGGGGTCGCGGGTGCGCTGGCCCATGCGTCTTCCACGTCCGGGTCGCATCTGCTGCGGCCGATGGATCTGCGCTGCAATGACGCGAGTGAGCCGCTGGCCGTTGCGGACGCGCATCCAGAGTTTTCCTGGCAACTGGCTGCATCGTCACCGGAGCTGCACTCTGTGAGCCAGTCTGCATACCGCATTCAAGTTACTGAGGACTCTCGCAGCGCTCGATCGACAGGCGCGATTCTCTGGGACAGCGGGATTGTTTCCAGCACGGCTACTTTTGGGATTGCCTACGGCGGCCCGGCACTTGAGGCAGGACGCGCTTACACGTGGCGCGTGGAGGTTTGGGACGAGCAGAAACACACGAGCGGCTGGAGCGACGCGGGTCATTGGACCGAAGCGCCGGTGTGGCGGGCGGCATGGATCGCTGCGCATCCCGTGGACGCTGTCGAAAACGAACCGATGCCGATTTTCCGCAAGTCCTTTGCGTTGTCGCGACCTGTGGCGCGCGCCTTGCTCTACGCTTCGGGGCTGGGGCAGGACGAATTGCGGATCAATGGGCGCAAAGTGGGCAGCGACGAGATGACGCCGGGTTGGAGCGACTACCGCAAGACAGTGTATTACGACGCCTACGACGTGACGGCTCTTGTGCGCGCGGGACAGAATGCGATGGGCGTGATGCTGGGCAACGGGATGTATCGCGTGCTGAAAACGCCCGACCGCTACACGAAGTTTGTGGGCAGCTTCGGCCAGCTGAAATGCACGGTGCAGCTCCATATTGAATTCACCGACGGCAGTGCGGCGGATATTTTGAGCGATGGGTCGTGGAAGACCGCGCCGGGCCCGATTACTTTTTCGTCCACCTACGGCGGCGAGGATTTTGACGCGCGGCTGGAGCCGCAGGGATGGGATCGGCCAGGTTTTGAGGACGGCGCGTGGCGCCCAGTTTCCGTGGTCGATGGTCCCGGCGGCGCGCTGATGCCGGAGATCGCGCCGCCGATTCGCGCGATGCACACTTACGCTCCCGTCAAGGTGACGCATCCCAAGCCGGGAGTGACGGTCTACGACCTGGGGCAGAACTTTGCAGGCTGGCCGGAGATTGCCGTGACTGGAAAAGCCGGGGCGACAGTGAAATTGATTCCCGGTGAACTGCTCGACAAGGACGGCCTGGTATTACAGCGCAGCTCAGGGCGCCCGCAGTGGTTCTCTTACACGCTGCGCGGCGTGGGCTCCGGGAAGGGCATTGAAACCTGGCACCCGCGCTTCAGCTATTACGGTTTCCGCTACGTTCAGGTGGAGGGTGCGGCGGAGGGCGGCGCGCGCTTGGTGAGTCTGCGCGGCGAGGCGGTGCATACAACGTCGCGGCAGGTGGGCACATTCACAACGTCCGACGAAATGCTCGATCGCATTCACCTGCTGATTCTGCGCGCCATCGAGAATAACGCCGAGAGTCTTTTTACGGATTGTCCGCATCGCGAAAAACTGGGCTGGCTTGAAGAGACGCACCTGATGGCGCCGTCGCTCCTCTATGACTTTGACTTTGCGGGCCTCTATGCGGCCACCGCGCGCAACATTGCAGATGTGCAACGCAGCGATGGGCCCGACGCCGGCATGGTGCCGACCACTGCGCCGCAATACGTTGTTTTCGAGCCGAAGTTCGCGATTTTCAACGATTCGCCCGAGTGGGGCAGCGCGGCTGTGCTTGCGCCGTGGTACGCCTACGAGCGCACCGGCGATCGCGCCTTCCTGGCAGCGCAGTATGGCGTGATGCGCGCGTATGCAAAGTATCTCGGCTCGCGGGCGCATGACGGCATTATCGATTACGGCCTTGGTGACTGGTTCGACATCGGTCCTGGCGATGCGGGACTTTCAAAGCTGACGACGGCGGGCGTGACTGGAACGGCAATCTATTACCAGGACTTGAAGGCTCTCGAGAAGACGGCCGCGGCGCTGGGAAAGAACGAAGACAGCCAGGCTTACGCGGAACAGGCGGCACGGGTTCGCGAGATCTTTAATGCGCGCTTTTTCGACGCTGCGCAACATCGCTACGACAAAGGCAGCCAGACAGCACAGGCGATGCCGCTTGCACTGAACATGGTCCCCGAGGATCAGCGAACGGCGGTGCTCGATGCCTTGGTTTCTGACATTCGTGCGCATCAGAATCACACGACATCAGGCGAAGTGGGATTCCACTACGAAGTCGACGCACTGCTCCAGGGCGGGCGCTCCGATGTGCTGCTCGACATGCTGGAACGCACCGACGCGCCGAGCTACGGCTACATTCTGGCGCAGGGCGCAACCGCGCTGACCGAGGCGTGGGACGGAGGCCACTCGCAGGACCACTTTATGCTGGGCAGCGCAGAGGAGTGGTTCTATCGCGGGCTGGGCGGGATCAGCGTGGATCTTTCGCAAAAGGGTTCGCTGCGGCTGATCTTGCATCCCGTTGTTGTGGGAAACATCTCGTGGGCGCGGGCTCATTATCGATCGGCTGTCGGCGAAATCGAAAGTGAATGGCATCGCGGCGCGGTAGAGACCGTATACAACCTCACCATCCCTGCGAACGCAACGGCGACGATAGAGATTGATTCAGCGGCTGCGGGAATGGTGACCGTGAACGGCGTTCCTCCGGCCCATGCCGCGGGTGTTGTTTTGAGGCCAATCGACGGCACTCGCTTTGTGATAACGGTCGGTTCAGGGAAATACGAAGTGCGGGCGGCGAACCCGGCGGAGATGCTTGATTCGAGAGCCGGAAGCGCAATGCGAAAGCATGAAACGACAAGGCCGTAAAGCAATGCGCTGCAACGATCTCCGCGCTAAGTTAACGTTTGCTGTTGACCGATGCAGCCGAGGCAAATACGATTCGCTTGGAACTGATGGGAGAAACGCTAGCAATGGAAATGCCGCCCACAGGGCCGGAGCGCGCCGCGTGGCTGAAGCATAAAGCCAACTGGATCCGGCTCAGCGCCATGACCATGAACCATCACGCGAAACTGGGCCACACCGGCGGCGACTTGTCTGCGGCCGACATCCTCGCGGTGCTCTTTCTCGGTGGCATTTTGCAGGTCGATCCATCGCAGCCGCGTTGGCCCGAGCGCGATCGCTTCATTCTCTCCAAGGGGCATGGCGCAGCGGCGTATTACTCCACGCTTGCTGCGCGCGGCTTTATCCCGACGGAACAGCTCAAGACTTACATGGACCCGCTCTCGATGCTCAACGGTCATCCCGACCGCAACAAGGTGCCGGGCGTGGAGGCCAACACCGGCCCGCTGGGTCACGGATTGCCCATCGCAGTCGGCGCGGCGCTGGCTGCACGGATGAGAAAGGAATCCTGGCGCGTTTTTGTGCTTACCGGTGACGGCGAGTTGCAGGAAGGCTCCAACTGGGAGGCCGCGATGACCGCGCAGCATTACGGTCTGGACGAACTCACGGTGATTGTGGATCGCAATCGCATCCAGCAAGGCGACTTTACGGAGAATACGATTCGCATGGAGCCGCTGGCCGCGCGCTTCGCGGCGTTTGGGTTCGCGGTTGAGGAGGTCGACGGCCATTCCACCGCGGCGCTGTTCGATCGCCTCTCGCATTTGCCTCTGGAAAAAGGCAAGCCTTCGTGCCTCATCGCAAACACGGTGAAAGGCAAGGGCGTTTCCTTCGCAGAGAATCAACCTGCATGGCATCATGGCGTCCCGACCAAGGAGCAGCTTGCCACGGCCGCGAAGGAACTCAATGTGGAGGCGGCGTGGTGAGCAGCGCGTCCTCTTCTACAAGCGGCCAGCAACTCTTCGACTGCCGCGACGCATACATGAGGGCGCTGGAAGAGATGGCAGCTGCTGACCAGCGCGTGTGCGCCGTGGCCAACGACTCGCTTTCTTCGGCGAAGCTCAAGAATTTCAAAGACAAGTTTCCTGACCGCTTCGTCAATGTGGGCATTGCCGAGCAGAACATGGTGGGCGTGGGAGCGGGGTTGGCAAATGGCGGCATGATCCCCTACGTCTGCGGCGCGTCGTGCTTCCTTACCGCGCGCGCCATGGAGCAGATCAAAGTCGATCTCGCGTACACCAAAGCGAACGTAAAGCTCTGCGCCATGTCGCCTGGGATGGCCTACGGCCAACTTGGGCCCACGCATCACTCCATTGAAGATCTCGCCTGGATGCGCGTGCTGCCCAACCTCACCGTGATTGTTCCGGCCGATCCTGTGGAGACCGCGGCTGTGATGCGCTACTCGCTCGCTCACGAGGGGCCGATGTTCCTGCGCATTGCGCGCGTGCCCGTGCCGCGTGTGCATGATGACGATTACGAATTCCATTTGGGCAAGGCAGTGCGGCTGCGAGAGGGCTCCGACGTGACGCTGATTGCCAACGGCCTGTTGGTGAGCCGCGCTCTGGAAGCGGCGATTGCGCTTGAGGCGCGTGGTATTTCGGCTCGAGTGCTGAACATGAGCACGCTGAAGCCGCTTGATCGCGAAGCGATTCTGGACGCGGCCCGGACCACGCGCGGCATTGTGACTGCCGAAGAAGCATTGGCGGCCGGTGGGCTGGGTGGGGCCATCGCGGAGGTACTTGTACAGGAGCATCCCGCGCCGATGCGCATCCTGGGCGTGCCCGACGTCTTCGCGCCGACCGGCACAGCCGAATTTCTGCTCGAGCATTTTGGGTTGACCGCGGTGGGCATCGAACGCGCGGCTCTGGATCTGTTGCGGTGCGAGGTATAGATGACCGGCGAATGGATTCTCGCGATCGACCAGGGCACGACGAACACCAAAGCGGTTTTGGTGGATCGCGAGGGCCGCATTGTCTATCGCGCCTCGACGCCAATGGAAATCTTGCAGCCGCAGCCCGGCCATGTGGAGCAGGATCCGCTCGCACTCTGGCAGTCGGTGGTTCAGGTCATCCAGGCTTGCGTGCGCCATGCGCAGGCAGAGCGCGCAGCGATTGTTGGAATCGCGATCAGCAATCAGCGTGAGACGGCCGTGGCATGGCGTCGGGCGGGCACAGGAAGCTCCGCTGCGGGCGAACCTGTGGGCAACGCCATCACCTGGCAATGCCGGCGTTCCGCGCCGGTTTGCGAGCGCCTTCGCGCGCATGCGGGAATGATTCAATCCATCACCGGCCTCCCGCTGGACCCACTGCTGAGCGCGACCAAGTGGGCGTGGCTTTTCGATCAGCATCTCGAGCTGCAGGCACAGGCAGAAAGCGGCGAACTGCATCTGGGCACGGTGGATGCGTGGCTGCTTTACAACCTGACCGCGGGCAATGTGTACGCCACCGACCATACGAACGCCTCGCGCACTGCGCTGCTCAGCTTAGCTACGCTCGATTGGGACCCGGCGCTATGCGATCTTTTCGGGATTCCGCGCGCCGCTCTCCCGGCCGTGTTGCCATCGAGCGGAAATTTCGGAACCTGCGCCGCGCTTCCCGAGCTCGCCGGCATTCCCATCGTCGCCATGATCGGCGACTCGCACGCCGCGCTCGTGGGCCATGGCTGTTACCAGCCGGGAACGGTGAAGGCTACTTACGGCACCGGCTCTTCGTTGATGATGCTCGCGCCGCAGCTCGTGATCGAAGCGAAACAGCTGGCACGCACCGTCGCATGGTCGAGTGAAAACGGCACGCACTTTGCGCTCGAAGGCAACATCGCCATGAGCGGCGCTGCGGTGCAATGGGTGGGCGAATTTCTCGGCCTGGCGCATCCTGTTGAAGACGCAGCAGCCCTGGCTGCAACGGTCCCAGACGCCGCAGGGCTGATTCTAGTGCCCGCGATGGTCGGACTTGGCGCGCCTTACTGGGACGCGGCTGCGCGGGGCCTCGTCACGAATGTCGAACGCTCGCACACGGCTGCGCATCTGGCCCGCGCCGCGGTCGACGCTATTGCGTTTCAAGTGGCCGATGTTCTGGAAGCCATGGAGACTGCTGCGCATGTGACCTTGCCGGTCCTGCTCGCCGACGGCGGCGCCACGCGCAACGATGCACTCATGCAGATGCAGGCGGATGTTCTCGGCCGGCCCGTGCACCGTTCGACGGAGGAGGATCTCTCGGCGCGGGGAGCGGCCTTGCTGGGCGGACTCGCCCTCGGTTGGTGGCGCTCGCTTGAGGAGCTTGCCGCGTTGCCCAAGTCCGTGCAACCCTTCGAGCCTCGCATGTCGCGGGGCGATCGTGAGAGTCTGCGCGGCGCATGGCGGCTCGCCGTCGATCGCGCGCGGCTCAATGAGAGGTGCGGCGCATGAATCAGGCGAATCAATCCGCGGCGGAGGTCATTCTGGAAGCGCGCAACATCACCAAGCGCTATCCGGGCAATGTTGCGCTCGATCACGTCACCTTCCGCGTGTACCGCGGGCAAGTGAATGTGCTCATCGGAGAGAACGGAGCGGGCAAGTCCACCCTGATGCGTATCCTGGCCGGTGCGGAAAAGGCGGATGAAGGCACGTTGTTTCTCGAGGGCCAGTCGCTGGCTCTGCGCACGCCGCGCGACGCCGCTGCGAATGGGATTTCGATCGTTCATCAGGAGCTGCTGGCGCTCACCAATCTCAAGATCAGCGAAAACATTTTTGTCGGCCGCGAGCTTTGTCGAGCGGCGGTCCTCGTGGATCAGGAGGCGCAAAACCGGCGCTCGGCCGCGGCGCTCGGCCGTCTGCGCAAGCCGATGGATGTGGCCACCGAAACAGGGAGATTGTCGCTGGGCTGCCGGCAGGTTGTGGAGATCGCGCGCGCTCTCGATCAGGGGTCGCGGATATTGATTCTCGATGAGCCGACCTCCGCGCTGTCGGCATCGGAGGCGGAGTCGCTCTTTAAAGTGATTGCGGATTTAAAGCGCGCCGGCGTGACCATCATTTATATCTCGCACCGGCTGCACGAACTGCTCCATCTCGGGGATCGATTCACCGTATTGCGCTCGGGGCGGGTGGTGGGCGATGCGCGACGCGCCGACGCGACGCGCGCGTGGATCGTGGAGCGTATGTCGGGCCGAAAAGAAGGCGCCGACGATGCGTCGATCGCAAATTCGGCGTCTCGCCCCGTAGTGCTGGCGGTTAGCGGCCTCACTCTGCCTGCCTCGGTTGGCGATGAAGCCGCACAGGCGCCGGTACACGATGTCAGCTTCTCTGTCGGCAAAGGCGAAATTCTCGGCGTGTACGGACTGTTGGGTGCAGGACGAACCGAATTGGTGGAAGCGCTCGCCGGATTGCGGCCAATCGCGTCGGGGGCCGTCGCAATTCGCGGACAGAAAATTCGCGCCGGCAGCGTGCGCGACGCATTAAGGGCCGGGATGGTCCTGATGCCCGAAGACCGGCAACGAGACGGGCTGTTTCCGGAGCTTTCGATTCGCGAGAATGTCGTGATGGCGGCGAAGACCGGTCTCATTCTTTCGCGCGACGAAGAGACGAAGCGCGTGCGCAAGCTTGCGGCTGAATTGCATATCGCCGCGAGGAACGTAGAACTTCCTGTGACCACGCTTTCGGGTGGAAATCAGCAGAAAGTGCTGCTGGCGCGCTGCCTCATGTGTTCGCCGTCGGTTCTATTGATGGATGAGCCGACGCGCGGTGTCGATGTGGGCGCAAAGGCCGAGATTTACGGCATCCTGCGCGAACTGGCGGCGAAAGGACTGAGCATTGTGTTCACGTCATCGGAGATCGAAGAGACGCAAATGCTCGCCGCACGCGTGCTCGTGCTCTGCCAGGGACGGATTTCCGCCGAGTTCTCGCGCGATCAACTGAACGATGAAGGCTTGTTTGCCGCTGCCAGCCCCTCGGTCGGCGCTACGGCCAACGCGGCCACGGCATGGTCCGCAGGAGGCACGGCATGAGCTCTGCCACACCAGCTCGGCCGCGCGGCAATCGTTTCGCATTGGCGTCGGCTCGAGTCGTTCTGCTTCTGCTGCGGGCCCGCGCCATTCTCGTGTTGTTGCTGCTCCTCGTTTTGTTTTCTGCACTCGCGCCGGAGTTTCTCACAGCCAACAATCTATCAATCCTCACCAAGCATGTGGCCATCACGGCACTCCTTGCGATGGGGATGACCTTCGTCATTCTGACCGGAGGTATCGATCTCTCTGTGGGCTCCATCGCGGGACTCGGCGGCATGGTGGCAGGCCATCTTCTTACGCAGGGAATTACTTTTGGTGGCGTCACGCATTACCCGCCAGTCGCCATCGTCATTCTGCTTGCGATTTGCGCATGCCTGCTGGTGGGTGCGCTCAACGGATGGCTGGTGGCAAAAGCCGGCGTGGCTCCGTTTATCGCGACGCTGGGCACGCTCTACATCGCACGCGGCGCGGCGCTGTTGATCTCAAACGGAAAAACCTTTCCCAATCTTGGCGGCGCGGCATCGCGCGGCAACACGGGATTTACCGCTTTCGGGCAAAGCTTTCTGCTGCACGTACCCACCCCGGTCTGGATGATGGTCGGGCTCTTCGCCGCCGCGTGGGTGGTGGCGACCAAGACTCCGTTTGGCAGGCACGTCTACGCGATTGGCGGCAATGAGCGCGCGGCGCGACTGGCGGGGATTCGCGTGGCACAGGTGAAGCTGGCCACCTATGTTTTTTCGGCGTTCTGTGCCGCGCTGGTCGGGCTCATCATCGCGGCGCAGCTTGAAGCTTCGCATCCGGCGACCGGAGAAAGCTTCGAGTTGAATGCCATTGCGGCCGTGGTGCTGGGCGGAACATCGCTGATGGGCGGGCGCGGCTCGGTCACCGGTTCGCTGATCGGCGCTTTTGTGATTGGCGTGCTTGCTGACGGCCTGGTGATGCTGGGCGTTTCAGAATTCTGGCAGATCGTGATCAAAGGAGTGGTGATTGTGCTGGCGGTTGGACTCGACCAGTTGCAGACGCGGCTGCAGGCCCGGATCCTGCCGTATCTGACGACCGCGAGCACAGAAGAGAGCCATTCATGAGGCGCTCGCTTGCCGGTATTGGATGCGCAATAGCGCTGCTGTTTGCATTCACTGGCTGTCACCGCGACGAGCACCGCAAGAAACTGATTGTGGTGATTGTTCCCTCGCAGGACAATCCTTATTTCAAGGCTGAAGCCGACGCGGCAGCGGCGCGTGCACTGGAGCTTGGCTATCGCGTGCGCGTGGATGCGCATGAAGACGATGCTTTTCGCCAGGACAACCTGGTGGATGCGGCGATCGCCTCCAACGCCGCGGTCATCATTTTGGATAATGCCGGGGCCGATGCAACTGTCTCAGCGGTGCGCCGCGCCACCAGGGCGGGTATTGCGGTATTTCTGATCGATCGCGAAATCGATGCCACCGGGATTGCGAAAGCGCAGATCATTTCGGACAATGATCAGGGTGCGCGGCTGGTTGCGGCAGAGTTTGCGCGCGCCATGAACGGAAGGGGCGAGTACGCGGAGCTGCTGGGAAAGGAATCCGACACCAACGCGCAGATTCGCACTCACGGTTTTCACGCCGTGCTCGATCAATATCCGGGCCTCAAGCTCGTCACCGCGCAGTCCGCAAATTGGTCGCAGGCCGAGGCGTTTCAAAAGACAGAGACCATGTTGCAAGCGCACGGAGACATCGTGGGCATTATCGCTGGGAACGACACCATGGCCCTGGGCGCGGCGGCAGCGTTGAAATCCGCGGGGAAAGTGAATGTGCAGATTACGGGGTTCGACGGCAGCCCGGATGCAATCGACGCCATCGAGCGCGGCGAGTTACGCGCCACCGCCCTGCAGCCTGCAGTGTTAATTTCCCGGCTCGCGGTGGATGAGGCGGATCGATTTCTGAAGACGGGTTCGACCGGTCAGCCGGAGCTGCAGATCATTCCCTGCGAACTGGTGACTAAAAGCAATACCGGAAACTATCGTAATTTCGAAAAGGTAAGGTGAGCGCCATGGCGAATTCCACTTGTCTCGGAGTCATTGTCGGCAATCGCGATTTCTTTCCTGACGTGCTGATCTCTGAAGCGCGCAAGGATCTGACCAAACTGTTTTCCGAGCTAAGGATCGAGCCGGTTTGGCTGTCGCCGGAAGAATCGAAGCTGGGTGCTGTGGAAACGTGGGCGGACGCACAAAAGTGCGGCGATCTTCTGCGCAAAAATCGCGACCGCATCGAGGGCATCCTGGTCTGCCTGCCGAATTTTGGCGACGAAAAAGGAGTCGCCGACTCCATCCGATTGGCCGAGACTCATGTGCCGGTCCTGGTGCACGCTTGCCCCGACGATCTCGATCATTTCGGCCTCGACCGTCGGCGCGACGCTTTCTGCGGCAAAATCTCCGTATGCAACAACCTGCGCCAGTACCGCATTCCCTATTCGCTCACGCGCGATCATACGGTCGCGATTCTCAGTCCGCGCTTCCGCGAAGACCTGGTGCAGTTTACTCAGACCTGCAAAGTGGTGCGCGGCTTGAGCCGCGTGCGCATCGGCGCGGTTGGCGCAAGGCCCAATGCCTTCAACACCACGCGCTTCAGCGAAAAACTCTTCGAAGCTAGTGGCATCACGGTGAACACCATCGATCTTTCTGAGGTTTTTGGCGATGCAGCCAAAATTTCCAGCGACGACCCGCGCGTGCGGCAGCGCGTCGAGCAGATTCGGTCGTACGCTGATGCGACAAAGGCTCCTGACGAGGCCATTGTGCGCATGGCCAAGTTCGCGCTGGTGGTGGATGACTGGATGCAATCGCTCTCGATCACGGCGACAGCCATCCAGTGCTGGAGCTCGCTGCAGAAAAACTTCGGCGTCAACGTGTGCACCATTATGTCGATGATGAGCGAGCAGATGCTGCCCTCGGCATGCGAGGTGGACATTGCCGGCGTGGTCGGCATGTACGCGCTGCAACTTGCTGGCAGCTCGCCCAGCGCGCTGGTCGATTGGAACAACAATTACGGCGGCGATCCCGAGAAGTGCGTTTTCTTCCACTGCGGCAACTGGGCCAAGGACTTTTTGCCCGACATTCGCATTGCCACTGCGCCCATCCTAGGCACCACGCTTGGCGAAGAAAACACTTTCGGCGCGTTGGAGGGCCGTACGCTTGCCGGTCCCGTGACATTTGGGCGCGTGAGCACCGACGATCTCGCCGGCAAAATCACGGCCTACGTGGGCGAGGGCGAATTTACAGATGATCCTCTGAAGACCTTTGGAACACGCGCGGTGGTGAAGGTTGCCGGGCTGCCCGCGCTGATGCACGTCATCTGTCAGAACGGTTTTGAGCATCACGCCGCCATGAATCGCAGCCACACCGCGGCCGCCGTGGCCGAGGCGCTGGGCCGGTATCTTGGCTGGAGGACCTATCACCACAATCGGCCGGCGGCCTTGCCACCACTTCCGTGACGCTGGACAAGATTGCGCCCCATGCGCGAATGTGGATGAGATGAACCGCCGGGATTTTTGCCTATCTTCCGCCGCTGCCGTTGCCTCCGTCCGCGCATCCGCATTCGCAGCAATCGCTCCGCAGGCCGCAACTGCGGGGCCCTTGATCACGCTTGCCGAAATCGAACAGATCGACCGTGAACGGATTCTGCGCGCCGCGAACGAATACCTTGCACAGCAGCCAATCACTGTGACGGCCGCGTCTTCGCCGCGCAGCAAAGGCGGCAAGCATGATTATTTTTCGGAAGGCGATTACTGGTGGCCCGACCCGAAGAATCCCGATGGGCCGTACATCCGCCGCGACGGCTACTCCAACCCGCAAAACTTCAACGACCATCGCGAGGCGCTAATCCGGCTGAGCCTGATCGTTCCGGCGCTCACTGCGGCGTGGCTCATCACGCAGGAGAAGCGCTACGCCGAGCACGCGGCCGTGCATCTGCGTGCGTGGTTCCTCGATGCAGCAACGCGCATGAATCCATCGCTCGATTATGCGCAGGCGATCTGGGGAGTCTCGCCGGGCCGCGGCACGGGCATCATCGACACGCTGCATTTGGTTGAAGTCACGCGCGCGGCACGCCATCTGGAGAGCGCGAAAGTGATGACGCCAGCCGAATCCGCTGGAGTGCGCGATTGGTTTACGCAATATATGTTGTGGATGGTCACCTCAAAGAACGGCCAGGAAGAAGAAG
This sequence comes from uncultured Acidobacteriota bacterium, assembly GCA_963713675.1. Taxonomy (GTDB): domain Bacteria; phylum Acidobacteriota; class Terriglobia; order Terriglobales; family Acidobacteriaceae; genus Telmatobacter. The sequence goes on along the minus strand of CAVQMV010000021.1, from coordinate 508,114 downwards.
CCGCGAAGAACAACCACGGCACCTGCTGGGTGGCGCAAGTGGCGGCCTTTGCGGCCTTCACCGGTGATGAAAACGTGATGAAGCTTTGCCGCGGGCGCTACCGCAGCCATCTTTTGCCCGATCAGTTGGGGGCAGACGGTCGTTTTCCGCTGGAACTGGCGCGCACCAAGCCTTACAGCTACTCGCTCTTCGATCTTGACATGCTGGCCATGGTGTGCCTGATCGCGTCGGCAAGCGGCGCGGAGCCGAGCGGCGCAACCAACGATCTGTGGCACTTCGCGCTGCCTAACGGGAACCGCTATCAGAAGGCCGTCGAATTCATGTTTCCGTTCATCCAGGACAAGAGTAAGTGGCCCTACCCGCATGACGTGGAGTATTTCGACGACTTGCCCAATCGCCAGCCGAGTCTGCTCTTCGCGGGGCTTGCGTACCGCGAGCCGAAGTACATTGCGTTGTGGCGCACGCTGCCACCCGATCCAAAAACCGCCGAAATCATCCGCAACTTCCCCATACGCCAGCCAGTGCTCTGGGTGCATTCGGTTTAGCAGATTGCACGAGCCGGCACGCGACCTTGCCGGGCTGTGCGTCTAGTCACGAGCGGTGTGATAGGATTCCGTCGAAACGCCGGGAGAAATGCAAGGAGCGATGATGCGCGAGCGCAGAGTGGGAATCATCATGAACGGCGTGACCGGACGCATGGGGCTCAATCAGCACCTTGTCCGGTCGATCCTGGCGATTCGCAAGCAAGGCGGCGTGGCGCTCGACGATGGCAGTGCGCTCATGCCCGATCCGATCCTGGTGGGCCGCAACGAAGAAAAGCTGAAAGCGATTGCCGGCGCGCACGGTGTGGCGCGTTGGACGGCCGATCTGAAGCGCGCTCTCGACAACCCCGAGGACACAATCTACTTCGACTCCGGCGCGACGGGCCAGCGCGAGCAAAACGTGCTGCAGGCGATCGCGGCAGGGAAGCACGTCTATTGCGAAAAGCCGCTCGCCACCACGCTCGACGGTGCGCTGGCTATGGCGCGAGCCGCGGAGAAGGCCGGCGTAAAACAAGGCGTAGTGCAAGACAAACTGTTTCTGCCGGGCATTCGCAAACTACGCCAGCTCATCGATGCAGGCTTCTTTGGCCGTATCCTTTCGGTGCGCGGCGATTTCGGCTACTGGGTTTTCGAAGGCGATGACCAGCCGTCGCAGAGGCCTTCATGGAACTACAAAAAGGAAGAAGATGGCGGCATCATTCTCGACATGTTCTGCCATTGGCGGTACGTGCTTGACCACACGTTTGGCACCGTACAGGCGGTTTCGTGCACTGGCGCTACGCACATTCCTGAGCGCATAGACGAGTTGGGCGCCCGTTACCAGTGCACCGCTGATGACGCGGCGTACGGCGTATTCGAGCTTGAGGGCGGGATCGTGGCGCAAATCAACTCGTCGTGGGCCACGCGCGTGTATCGCGACGAACTTCTGAGCCTACAGGTGGACGGCACCGCGGGCAGCGCCGTAGCGGGACTGCGTGAATGCAAAATCCAGAATCGCGCCAACACCCCGCGGCCGGTGTGGAATCCCGATCTGCCAAATCCCTTTGAGTTTCGCAGTCTGTGGGCGACGGTTCCCGACAACGCCGAATTCGACAACGCATTCAAGGTGCAGTGGGAGATGTTTTTGCGCCACGTTGCGGAAGACGCGCCCTTTCCGCATGATTTTCTTGATGGCGCGCGCGGCGTGCAACTGGCGGAGCTGGCCATGACTTCGTGGCGCGAGCGGCGCTGGGTCGATGTTCCCGAAATTTCGTCAGGCGCCACCGCGCCGGCGTAAAAGAATCGCACTGAGACGGGCAAGTTCGCATGGCAGATAAGGCAAGGCTCTCGCTGAATCAGATTACGACGGCCCACTGGAGCGTGGCCGAGGCGGTGGAGGGCTGCGTGCGTCATGGCGTGCAATCGATCGCGCTGTGGCGGCACAAGATCAAGGAGGCGGGCCTAACCGCGTGTGTGCGCGTGGTCGAGGACGCAGGCTTGCATGTTTCCAGCGTTTGCCGCGGCGGAATGTTTCCCGCGGCGACCGAAGCGGAGCGTAGAAGAAATATCGAAGACAATTTTCGCGCCGCCGACGAAGCCGCCGCGTTGCACGCGGATTCCCTTGTGATGGTCGTTGGAGGTTGCGCGGGCATCCCGCTAGCCGATGCACGACAGATGGTGGCCGACGGCGTTGCTGAGCTCGTGCCCTATGCGCGCGAGCGCGGCGTGCGCATCGGCCTTGAGCCGCTGCATCCCATGTTCGCCGCGGACCGTTCGGTGCTTGTGACGATTGATCAGGCGCTCGAACTGGCGCAGGCCTATGATTCAAGCGAGGTCGGCGTCGTTCTCGACACGTTTCATATCTGGTGGGATCCGCGTGTTGAGGAGCTCATTGCGCAGGCTGCGGGGAGGATCTTCGGTTTTCATGTTTCCGATTGGCTGGTTCCGCTGCCTGACGTGCTCCTGGGCCGCGGGCTTATGGGCGATGGTGTGATCGACAATCGCAAACTGAGGAGGCTGGTCGAGCAGGCCGGTTACCATGGACCGATTGAAGTGGAGATTTTCAATCGCGCGCTCTGGGACAGCGATCCCGACACCGTGCTGGCGCAAGTGATCGAGCGATTTGAGCACTACGTATAGGAAGCGAGTGTGCACTTGGAAGTGAACGGAACCATCACGCCGCAGGAGCTGATGCCGGCGATTCGCCGCGCCGTCGAACTGGCCGCGGAGAAGACGCTGCGGCTCGATCGCCGCTGGAATGTTCCCGATTGCGCACCGGTCTTCACGGCGGACGGCCACTACACGGCCCGCAGTTGGACGCAATGGACGCAAGGATTCCAGTACGGCAATGCACTGCTGTGCTTTGAGCTGGGCGGCAATGAGGAGCTGTTGGCGCTGGCGAGGCGGCATGTCGCAGCCGATATGGCGGAGCATCTGACGCACACGGGCGTGCACGATCACGGATTCAACAACATCTCCACCTACGGCAATCTGCGGCGGCTCATGCAGGCCGGGCGCATCGAGCGCGACGAATGGGAACTGCACTTTTACGAATTGGCGCTCAAAGTGAGCGGTGCGGTGCAGGCGGCGCGTTGGACCGGCCTTTCCAACGGTCTAGGCTACATCCACTCTTTCAATGGCAATCACTCGCTGTTTATCGATACCATGCGCACCTTGCGCGTGTGCGGCATCGCGCATCAGTTGGGGCATGCATTGCTGCGCGAGCAGGACGAGCGCGTGAACCTGCTGGCCCGGCTGCTTGCGCACGCACAGACCTCAGCGCAGTACAACATCTACTACGGTGAGGGACGCGACCACTACGACGTGCCGGAGCTGCGCGGACGCACCGCACATGAGGCCATCTTCAATCCCGCGAGTGGCGCGTTTCGCTGTCCATCGTCGCAACAAGGCTACTCGGCCTTCACTACGTGGACGCGCGGTTTGGCATGGGCCACCCTGGGTTTTGCCGAGCAGCTTGAGTTTGTGCAGTCGCTCGCGACAGGGGAGTTTGGCGCCGACGGCGTTCCCGAAAAGAGCGACGCGTGCGCAATGCTGGAGCGCGCGGCCCGTGCCACGTGCGATTTCTACATGCACCGGGCGAGTGCGCTGGACGGCATCTGCTACTGGGACACGGGCGCACCGGAATTGTCGCGTCTCGGCGACTGGAGAGCGCAGCCTGCTGATCCCTTCAACGACTACGAGCCCGTGGATTCCTCGGCGAGCGCGATTGCCGCGCAAGGGCTCCTGCGCTTAGGGCACGCGCTCGGCAACGATGGGCATGTTTACACCCAGGCTGGAGTGACGGTGTTGCGGCGGCTGCTCGAGGAGCCGTATCTCTCCACCGATCCGCATCACGAGGGGATCCTGTTGCACAGCGTCTATCACCGGCCCAACGGTTGGGATGCGATTCCCGCGGGGCGCAAGATTCCCTGCGGCGAGTCGAGCATGTGGGGCGACTATCATCTGCTGGAGGCAATGCTGCTGGTTATGCGATTGGCCGAGGGAAGTTACTACACGTTCTTCGAGATCGAGCACGCGAGCTAGAAGGGGGCGAAGATGGGGAACAAGGTTGCGTTGGTGACGGGCGGCGCGCGCGGTATCGGCTTCGGCATCGCGCTCCGTCTGGCGCAGGATGGCTTCGACCTCGCGATCGCGGGCCGGCGCGCGGCCGAAGAGACGCAATCTGCAGTCGAGCGCATTCGTGAGCATGGCGTCGACGCCCTCTACGCGCAGGCAGACGTGGCTGACGGCTGCGCTCGCGCACGCTTGCTGCTGGCCGTTGAAGAGCGCTTCGGCCGGCTGGACGTGCTGGTGAACAACGCGGGCATCGCGCCGCGCGTGCGCGCCGACATTCTGGAAGCGCGCGAGGAACACTTCGACGAGGTGATGGCGACCAATCTCAAAGGGCCTTACTTCCTGACGCAGGCCGCGGCTGCATGGATGATCCGGCAGCGGGAGAGTTTGGGCGTGGCGCATCGCGCCGTCATCAATATTGGATCGATCTCGGCTACTGTGGCCAGCGTGAATCGCGGCGAGTATTGCATCTCCAAAGCAGGCGTTGCCATGGCGACGCGGCTGTGGGCAGCGCGGCTGGCGGAGTTTGGCATTGGCGTTTACGAGGTGCGGCCGGGAATTATCGAGAGCGAAATGACCGAAGGCGTGCGCCCGAAATACGATGCGCTGATCGAGTCTGGGTTGACGATTGAAAAGCGTTGGGGCACTGCGGCTGACGTGGCCAGCGCGGTGAGCGTGCTGGCGCGCGGCGAACTGCCTTACGCTACTGGCGCGCTGATTGTGGTCGACGGCGGACTGACGCAGCAGCGGTTGTAGCGGAGGCATTCTGAAAGAGAAACTCGCGAAATCTCCGCGCGCGCCGCGATGGCAGTTTGCCGTGGCGTCGGGAATCCTGGGATGGATTCTCGATGCATATTTCTTTTTCATTCTGATTTTTCTTCTCGATGTGCTGGCCGCGCGCTTCGGCGTGAGCAAGGCCGCGATCGTCTGGTCCATCACCGTTACATTGATTACGCGCCCGCTGGGCGCGCTGGTGCTGGGCGCGCTTGCCGACCGTTACGGACGCCGCGGCCCTCTGATTGCGTGCGTGCTGTTCTTTTCTATCGTTTCGGCCATGACGCCGCTCGCGCCCAGCTACCGGGCATTCTTGATTTTGCGCGCGCTTTACGGCGTTGGCATGGGCGGTTATTGGGGCATTGGCGCGTCGCTGGTGATTGAGAGCTCGCCGAGCCGTTGGCGCGGTTTGTTTAGCGGCATCCTGCAGGCTGGATATTCCGCGGGATATTTGCTGGCTGCTGCGGTTATGCCCTTTATTGTGCCGCGTTTTGGCTGGCAGTGGGTTTTTGTCGGCGGAGTGGTGCTGGCTGCGCCGATTGTGCTGCTCGCCGCGCTGGCGCCGGAGCCGGAAGCATGGCGCAGCAATCGGCCCGCGGGTTTTGGCGTTGTGGCGCGCGCTATGTGGGAGCACAAAGAAGTGTTTGTGTACCTGGTCTTGCTCATGACGGTGATTACCTGCTTCTCGCACGGGTCGCAGGATCTCTACCCTGACTTCCTGCGGACCGTGCATCGGTTTTCAGCGCTGGCCACATCGAATCTCGCGATCCTTTATAACGTCGGCGCGATTCTGGGCGCGCTGACGATTGGCCATCTCTCGCAGAAGATCGGCCGCCGCTGGAGTATTTTTGTTGCTCTTGGAGTGGCGCTCGTTGCGGTGCCGGCTTGGGCCTTTGGCGGTTCGATGGCAGCGCTGGCTGCGGGAGCTTTCGTGATGCAGTTCGGCGTGCAGGGCGTTTTCGGCGTGATTCCTGCGCACCTGAACGAGCTTGCGCCGCCTGCGGTGCGCAGTCTGTTTCCCGGAGTCGTCTACCAGCTTGGTATGTTGATCGGCGCGCCTTCGGTCAGCGTTGAGTTCGCGATACGCCGGACGTTTGGTTATTCGTGGGCTCTCGCTGCGTTTGAGATCGCGTCCATCGCGGCGCTGGTGGTTCTTTGCGCGCTGGGGCCGGAGAAGAAAGACAAAGACTTGAAAAGCAGCTTCTAGCTTCCAGCTCGCGAGTCGTGAATCGTGATTCGTGGTTCGTTGCAAAACGCCTCGAGACCGACGCGTTTGCGCTTCACAGGATCACAGAAACACGCAGACTGTGAGGCTGCGCGGATTTGTTCTGTAAGTGGCTGATGTTTGGCTAGTTACGAGCTTCACAGTTTCACAACTCGTTTTTCGGGCGACGGAACCGGCAGCGTTCCAGCGTCTCGCACCTGGCTACCATCCCGCACCCGGGGTGGGGGGGAGGGGGTGGGGGGCTCCGCCAGCCTCCAACTTCCAGCTTCGAGTTTGGGCTGTGGGTCATTTGAGAAAAGTATGCGCCGGAAGGGCGTAATTATATGCAAATCGGCGCAAAAAAATCGGGCCGTTTGGGAATCAGAAAAGACAGCAGGGTGCTCTCCGCGGAAGATGATCAAGCCGGGCCTTCTTACGCCGCCTGCATGGGCTTTGCCTCAAGACCTGGCACTCTCCCAAGCGCGGCCCGCTCGGTTTATATCGTTTTGTAGCCGTACCCCCCTCCCCCTATATGACGTACTTCCATATTTGATAACAAAGGGCTTACGAGCAGGGTATATATCTCCATATCCCGGCTCTGGAATGCATGACTCACGGAACGATTGTGCGCCGGAAGGGCGTAATTATATGCAAATCGGCGCAGAAAAATCGGGCCCTCCCAGGGGGAAGGACTCAGACGTTGGAAAAGAGCCTGATTCCGCATTTCAGTCAGGGGACGCGAAGGTCCGGGCCTAAATGTCGTGTCTCAAGACATTGTTTACCTGGAACGCGGTCCTCTGCCGAAGAGCAGGCTATGGAAAAGATGAAAAGCATAAGACGCTTTCCATCTTTCCCACAGCATCTACTGCTGCTACGAGCATGTTTCTCAAAGGAATTCAGACCTTCCCTCGGGGGCTGAAGCCCACCGCGTATTGTGGAGCTTGTGGCCCGGATAAATCCGTGCCCTTTCAAAGCTTCGTCCGAATGTAAACAACCTCCTGAAACTTCGCAGCTAAAGGCCCACGGGATTTCGCGCGTCTTGTGCGGGGATTGAAACCTCCGCTTCCCTCCGTCGGACGTTGTGTCGAGATGAAAGCGGTTGGTTGGAGTTCGTGGTATCCCACGTCCCCAAATGCGAGGGGTCTCCGCCCCACGGACGAAGACCTGTCCGCGGGGGCCCCGGTAGTGGGGCACCCATGTTCGTGCTGCGCTGAAAACGGTGAATAGGGGTTTGTGCGCAAAAAAATCGGGCCCTTCCCGAGGGAAGGGCCCGGCTGCTTTGCTGACTGAGCGTTTCTAGTTCACCGTGATTGTGAAGGTGGTCGCTTCCGTCGTGTTTGCCGGATCGTTCCCGGTACCGGACACGCTGAAGGTGTAGGTTCCGGCGGTTGTGCCCGGGATGGTTGTTGTTCCGCCGCCTCCGCCACCGCTGCCGCTTCCGCCGCAGCTTGCCAACGTGCCGATGGCGACCATGACGATGAGGATGGAGAGCATGGCGCGCCAGCTACGCCGACGGGAGGGGATGCCAAAGAAGACAAGCAGGGCCAGTACCGCACCGGAGCCTGCGCCGAGCCAGCCTTTATTGCCACCACCGGGCAGCTTGGGACGGACCAAGTCGACGGTGGCAGAAGCCGTCGTGTACACGGTTGCCGTACCGCCCCCGGTTGCCGTGCCATTGGTGTAGGTGATCGTTCCAGAGGCGGCGCAGGTGGGAAGAGAGACGGCGCCGGTCGGGGAGTTTGTGAGGGAACAGGTACTACTGAGCGTCACGGTTCCCGTGTAGTCCGTGCTGCTCGTGGTTCCGGTGATGGTTGAGGTGGCCGGTGATCCCGGCGCCACTGCTGCCGGCGTGGTGGCGGCCAGAGTGTAGGCGGACTGCGTGACAGAGACGTTGCCGCCGTTGCTGCCGGCGGCGTAGTCCGAGTCGCCGCTGTAATGGGCGGTGACCGTATCGGTTCCGGCCGCGAGTTTGTTGGCTGGAATGGTGAAGCTGCAACTGGTGTTGCTGGTGCACGGGCTGGTGCCGATGGTTTCCGGCGTCGAAGATGTGGAGTAGCTGCCGCTCGTCAGGTAGATGGTTCCGGTGGGAGTGGGGCCGGAACCGGTGACTGATACCGTGACGCCGAGGGTTTGGCCGGAGTCGATGCTGGTTGGCGAAGGCGTTACCGATATGGTCGGCGTCAGCGCGACGGTTATCGTCAGGTTGATCGATCCCGTGCCGGTGTTTCCGGCGTAGTTGGTGTCACCGCTATAGTCGGCGGTGATGGTGTCGGGCCCCGCGGGCAGAGTGTTGGCGGGGATGGTGAAGCTGCAAAGGGTGTTGCTGGTGCACGTGCCGCTGCCGATGGTTTCCGTCGCCGAGGTGTAGGTGCCGCTCTTCAGGTAGATGCTCCCCGTCGGAATGGCTGTCGATCCAGCGGGCCCGGTGATTGAAACCGTCACGTTGATCGGGTTGGCCACGTTCCCGGTGGTGGGGACACTGACTCCAACAGTGGGCGTCATCACGTTGACCGTGATGGTGGTGGTTTTGCTATTGGCAGCGTATGTGCCATTGCCGTTGTAATACGCAGTGAACGTGAGGCCGTTGCCCGCGACGAGGCTGTTGGGGGGGACGTTAAACGTGCAACTGGTGTTGCTGGTGCAAGGACTGGTGCCAATGGTTTCCGTGGAGCTGTATCCGTCTCCGGAGAGCGTGATCGTCCCCGTGGGCGCGCCGGAAGTGCCCGTCACGCTGACCACCACTGAAAGAGCCTGGTTGATGGTGATGGTGGAGGGGGTAGGCGTGACCGTCATGGTAGTCGAGTTAATGCCCGAATCGGAAACCCATGCGTTCACGACATTGGCGACGTTCAACGATCCAAGGCCAGTAGCCAGGTCGAAGCCGGTAGTGGAGTTGTAACCAGGGGTGGTTCCGGAACTGACCAACGTGCCGATGGTGTCACCGGAGTTGATGGCCGCGCAATTCGGTGAAGCGCTGCCCGGGAATGATTCTCCTTCGTCGCCTCCCTCTGGCGTACCGGTCAGATTGCAGGGCATGGAGTTCGTCTGCGCGGTGGTGTATGCGGGCGACCCGCTGGCCGCGGTGGGGCCGTAATCGATGTCCTGGAAGTAGCAACTGCTGGAATTGCTGACCGACTCGGCGCTGCAACTGGAGTAGGTTTGGCGGCCGGCGATCTGGTATAACTGCGGGTTTGCGAGGCCCTGCGCGCCGCCTGCCTTCTGGTTGATGAGCGCCATGACGCCCGCCATCTGCGGCGTGGCGACGGAGGTGCCTCCGACCTCCTGGGCCGTGTTTTCGACGGTGCTGCTCAGAGCGCACGATCCATTGTTGGAGACACAGATGAGCGTGGCGCTATCGAAATTGCCGTTGCCGGCAAAGAAGCTTACATCGGGCATGTCGCGCACGCCGTCGGAGGGTATGCCGGTGATACCGGTCTGCCATGCAGGCTTGACCCATCCGTCGTTGTAGGTTGGGATGTTGCCATAGGACGAGCCTGTGTTGGACGAACCCGCGGTGGTGGTGCAGCTGGAGGTGGTGCTGCCGTTGTTGACGACGCAACTGCTGGCGCCACCGCTGCCGCCGATGGCATCGACATAGGGCGAAAGGTCTAGCTGATCGTCGTAGTAGTAGTCGAAGAACTCGTAGATCTCGTACCAATTGTTATAGACAACGCTGCACGATTCTTCGGGGGTCGACGGGCTGAATCCGAAATAGGAGTCGACTCCGGCGGCGGAGAGAAGAGTTTCAAGGTATCTGGCGTTGATGGGGTTCAGGCAGGTGTCGTTCCATGGGATTTCGGGCACGTAACCGGCCGCGCTTGCCCCCGTGGTTCCGTTATTGGAAGTGCTCCAGTATGCCGGAGAGCCCTGGGTGGTGCTCGACGAAGCGCAGCCCGCGAAATTTCCGCCGGAATTGTAATAGGGTTGGCACCAACTGAGGTCGGTGCCTCCGACGGCGGTGTTGTAGGGCGTAGACGCGATTCCGCTCACGGAGAGGCCGTACTGCGCAACGTAGGGATTGCCGTAATTTCCGTCCAGATCGTCGTCGCAGGAGGGCGAGCCCGAGTCGCCCGTGGCCACGAAGACCGAAATGCCTTCGGCCGCTGCTTGCTGCCAAAGGTCATAGTACGCAACATTGCCCGCGGTGCCCTGGCCGAGCTCGCACTCACCGTAGCTGACGCTCATGATCTTCGCTGTTGCCGGGTTATCGACAACATAGGAGGCGGCGTCAAAGAGCGTATCGATGCAGCCGGCACCAGTGGTGCCGTTGCAAGCAGAGGACTGCCCGGTGACCACCAGATCGATTTGCGCGTTAGGAGCGACGGCGCCGGATTCTTCCACGTCGAGAGAGTTCTCCTCCAGGTCGCCGATGCCGCAGAATGCGCTGGAGCTGGTGCTGGTGCAGATGGTGGCCGTAGTTCCCGTGCTGAAGTAAGAGCCAGCGTCGATTTCGTTGGGCGTGGGGCTCGACGGAAAATTCGTGGACAGGCCAAACTCGCTGCGGAACGAGGCTACGTCGTTGGCGCTGCTGTTCTTGTTGCTATTGCTGTTGGCGCCGAGATTGATGAAGCTGGTTCCGATGATGGCGACGGTCTGGCCGTTGCCCGTGATGTTGTTATTCCAGAGCGGTGTGACATTGTAGATGGTGGCGAAATCGTAGGGCCCCAAATCCTCTTCCAGATAGGTGCAGCCGGTTCCGCAGTTGCCGTTGATACCGAACTCGGGATGAGGGTTCTGCGCGGGCTTGGAGCTGGTGTTGAGCGGGGTGGAATTCGCCGGTGGTGAGATGGGCCGCGCGTTGGCCGCAGTCGTGACCTTTTTCCACTTCCCGGTCTGCTGATCGAATTGGACCAGGCTGCCCAGCTTGTGCTGCGGCTGGGGCAGGAAATTATGCAGCGCCTTGACGCCTACGATCACGGGCGCCAGAGCCGCGGGAATCTGCGGGTCGGTCATATTCGCGTAGTGCCCTACGCCATTCACCGAAAGGCTGTGGATCTGGGTATGGAAGGCGCTTTGGACCTGTGCGGCCGTGCCGCTGAAGTGGATGGTCATGCAGTCCGGGGTCACCCGCTTGACCGTGAATCCGTGGCCGGTGAGCCAGCCGGTGATGGTGGCAATGTCTGCCTGGGCGGGGCCATACTGCGCACCGATCTGCTCGGGCGTGAGCCACTGATGGTAGTTGGGCGAGCTCTGGTTGTATTGCCCGGCCACGAAGGCGTCGAAGGCGGCCTGCTGCTCGGCACTGCGGCTGAGAATGAGGGTGAGGTCTGGCAGAGCAAAGTCCGCGCTGACGGGCCCAAGATCGTTTTTGGCGTTGGCGCGGGGATTGGTGTTCCCGCTCAAGCGGACGAGCTGGGATTCATCAATAGGGTTAATGATGCGGGCAGCGGGCGTGACTCCTTGCCCCTGAGAGAGCGGGGGGAAGAGGATGGCACTGGACACTACACATACAGAGACGTACAGGGGGAGCGAGCGCAGCTTGATCATAGAGGTTGGTCCTGGCCCTTTCTTGAGGAAGACCCGCGAATGCGGGAAGAGTTGCCATTGCTGTGAGAAAAACCGGCGCAGGGCCGGATCGGTTTGCGTTCCATGTACGAGTTGGAGGACAAGAACATCATAAGGCGGCTACGCCGTCAAGCGATGTCAGACCGGGAAGAGACGGCCGCATTGCAAGGGGCATCCTGAAAACTGCGGGTGAAACGAAGGATCCCCAGAAAAGTATCAACGTTTGAAGCCGGATAAGGAAGGACCTGAGCCCGCTGTTTTGAGGACACCGCGTGCGGACTCGAAATGTTAGACGGGTGGGAGTGGGGAAGGTTGACTGATACGGGGACCGTGCCACCCCAGCGGGCAAGACCGCCCGCCGGGGACTCCGGCAGGGAACGAGGGACCAAGAAGGAAGGGACTGCGGAAGTGCATGGCGTCGAGGGCGAGTGAAGGGGTGAAAAAGTGAAGGAGTGAAGGAGTGAAGACGGACGAAATGTCATCGCAATGTAATCGCGGGGGGCTGGGTTGCAATAGGCACGGGATTGCAATAGACAATTGTTTTGCAAAGGTTTATGATGCGATTTCTTAGCTTGTGCGCCTATTTTTGCATGGATGAGTGGCTCGATGCGCGCTTCGTTGTTCATTACCTGCTATAACGACACGCTGTATCCCGAGACAGGGCGCGCGGTGGTGAGTTTGCTGGAGCGGCTGGGCGTGGAGTTGGAGTTTCGCGCCGGGCAGACTTGCTGCGGTCAGATGCACGCAAACACGGGCTTCCGCGGCGAGGCTTTCAGCCAGGCGAAGCGGCTGGTGCGGCTGTATGCCGATGCCGAGGCGGTGGTGATTCCGTCGTCGTCGTGCGTGGCCATGATGCGCGACCAGTATCCCGGATTGTTTGAAGAGCTGGGCAACGAGACCCTGCGCAGCGAGTTCAAGGCGCTGCTGCCGCGGGTTTATGAGCTGAGCGAATTCCTGATTGACAAGTTGGGCGTGGAGGACGTGGGCGCGTATTTTCCGCATCGCGTGACGTACCACGCGAGTTGCCACGGATTGCGGGCGCTGCATCTGGGCGACCGGCCGTTTCGTTTGCTGGCCAAAGTGCGCGGGCTGGAGCTGGCGCCGCTCGCAAATCTGGACCGGTGTTGCGGATTCGGCGGGACTTTTAGTGTCAAGAACGGCGAGGTGTCGTCGGCGATGCTGACGGTGAAGCTCGAAGACGTGCTGCGGACGCAGGCGGAGTTTTGCACGGCGCTGGACAATAGCTGCCTGATGCACCTGGGCGGGGCGATGCACCGCGAGTACGCGCCGATGAAGACGATTCACATGGCGCAGATTCTGGCCAGCACGCAGGAACATCCGGCTGACCACCCCAGCGACGAAGACCTGTCGCCGGGGGCCCCGGCTGAGGTGATGGGATGAGCGGTGTGATCGACCATCCCGTGCTTGATCCGGCACTGGCGGCGCCGTTTCCGGTAGCTGCGCTGCCGGTGCTGCGCAATGTGCAACTGCGCAAGAATGTGGCGCACGCGATTGACGTGATCCAGGCCAAGCGTGCGCGGCTGGTGGCAGAAAAAACCGACTGGCAGGAACTGCGTTCAGCAGCGTCTTGGATTAAGGATGAGGCGCTCGAAAATCTGGGCGCGTACCTGGAGCAATTTGAGGAGCGCTGCACGGCGGCGGGCGGGCACGGTGCACTGGGCGGCGGATGCAGCCGAGGCGCGGAAGATCATTCTCGAAATTCTGCGCGAGGAAAAGGCGGACGAGGTCATCAAGATCAAGACCATGACCTCGGCGGAGATTCAACTGAATCCGTTTCTGGAGGCGGCGGGCGTGCGCGCCTATGAGACGGATCTGGCGGAGATCATTCTGCAGCTGGGCGACGGGAGAGCCCTCGCACATTGTGGTTCCGGCGCTGCACGTGAATCGCAGCCAGGTGCGGGAGATTTTTGCGCGGACGATGGGGATCAAGGATTTGTCCGACGATCCCAAGGCGCTGACCGCGGCGGCGCGGACCTATCTGCGGCAAAAATTTTTGTCGGTACCGACGGCGATCAGCGGCGCGAATTTCCTGATTGCCGAGACCGGCGGGGTGGCGATTGTGGAGTCGGAGGGCAACGGGCGCATGTGCCTGACGCTGCCGCGGACGCTGATCACGCTGGCGGGGATTGAGAAGGTGCTGCCGCGGTTCGCCGATCTTGAAGTGATGCTGCAACTGCTGGCGCGGTCGGCGACGGGCGAGCGGATGAACCCGTACACGTCGCTATGGACGGGCGTCACGCCGGGCGACGGGCCGCAGAATTTCCACGTGGTGCTGCTGGACAACGGGCGCTCGTCGATTCTGGGGCGCAAAACGGAGCGGCAGACGCTGCGGTGCATTCGCTGCGCGGCGTGCATGAATACGTGCCCGGTGTACCGGCAGACGGGCGGGCACGCGTATGGGTCGGTGTATCCGGGGCCGATTGGGGCGATTTTGACGCCGCAGCTTGAGCAGTTGAAGCATGCGCAGTCGCTGCCGTTTGCGTCATCGCTGTGCGGGGCATGCTACGAAGTGTGCCCGGTGAAGATCAATATTCCGGAGATTCTGATCGACCTGCGCGCGCAGGTCACGGATCAGGAGCGGCAGACGGTGGGCAAGTTCTTCGATCCGATGTATCTGGGAATGCGCGTGGCGAATTTGATCTTTGCGCGGGCATGGCTGTTTCATTTCGCGCAATGGGCGGGGCGGATTGGCGCGAAGTTATTTACGCGCAAAGATGGATGGATTCACTCGGCTGCCGAGCGTGGGCGCGAAGTGGACGCAGACGCGGGATCTGCGCGGGCTGCCGAAGCAGACCTTCCATCAGTGGTGGGCGGAGCGCGAGAAAGCCAGTCAGCGAGTCAGCGGGTCAGCGAGCCGGCGGGCCGTCAGTGCGGCGTGCGATCCCACCCTTTCGCCTAAGAGCGGCGAAAAGGGTGGGGCAACCTCATCGACGGAAAGGGAGGCACGATGAGCGCTGTGGCCGATAGTCGCAAGAAGGTACTCGAAGCCATTCGTGCGGCCACGGGCGGGTCCGCATCGCGGAATGCCGCAGCTACGGCTGCGGAAGGGTATTCGGACATTCCGCGCGACTATGTGTGGCGGGGCGACATGACTGTCAGTGCCCGTCACGAGCGGTTCATCGAGCGTTTGCGGGAATACGATGCGGAAGTAGTGGAATGCCGGCCGGATGGGCTGGCCGCAGCGATTGCCGCGCAAATTGCGGCCGGCGGCAAACGTAAGTTTGTTGCGCCGCCGGGAATTCCGGCCGAATGGTATGTTGACGCGGCGTGGAAGATCGAAGGATTCGAATGCACTTTCGATCACGGACTGTCAGTTCGCGAAATCGAGCAGGCCGAGGGCGTGTTGACGGGGTGCTTTTGCGGCGTGGCCGACTCAGGCACTATTGTGTTGCACCACGGGCCAGCGGAGGGACGGCGCGTTCTTTCGCTGCTTCCGGATTGGCACCTGTGCATTGTACGAGCGAGCCAGGTGGTGGAGACGCTGCCGGAGTATTTTGATCGCTGCAAGGAGCCACCGAAGCTGGTGACTTGGATTTCAGGGCCCAGCGCGACGGCTGACATTGAAATGACGCGGATCAAGGGCGTGCATGGGCCGAGATTTTTGCATGTGATTTTGGTAAAGGACTAAGGGACTACCGGGCCTCGGGACTGCGGGACGGCTGGAGGAAAACGAAAGCAGGTCCTTCGGCTCCGCTTACCCCATGATTGCGTGGCAATCACGGGGCACCCAAATCGCGCTCCGCTCA
Source organism: uncultured Acidobacteriota bacterium (assembly GCA_963713675.1). GTDB lineage: Bacteria > Acidobacteriota > Terriglobia > Terriglobales > Acidobacteriaceae > Telmatobacter. Next base: position 492,770 of record CAVQMV010000021.1, on the reverse strand, counting down.
GGATGACATCCGAGTTTTGGTTGCTCAGGATGACAGCATTGGGGATTGAGCGACTTCAAATGATTGACGGGGAAAAACGATGAAACTTTCAGAATCGGCAATGCAGGATCTGGCATTTAAGGCGCTGGATGCCTTTCGGATCGAGATTCCATCCTGGGGATTCGCCAACACCGGCACGCGCTTTGGCAAGTTTGTGCAGGCCGCCGCCGCCACCACCATTGAAGAGAAGTTTGCCGACGCTGGCGAAGTGAACCGGCTGACCGGCGTGACGCCCACGGTGGCGCTGCACGTGCTTTGGGATCTGCCCAACGGCGTGAAAGACGTGCCCGAAGTGAAGCAGCTGGAGAAGCGCTTCGGCGTGAAGTCGGGATCGATCAATCCCAACCTGTTTCCAGGACCAGGAGTACAAGTACGGCTCGCTGTGCAACCCCGTCGGCGGAGATTCGCGCGCACGCGCTCGAGCACATGCTGGACTCCATCGAGATTGCCAAGGCGCTGGGCTCGCGTGACATCTCGCTGTGGATGGCGGACGGCTCGAATTATCCGGGCACGCAGAGCATGCGCAAGCGCATTGGCTGGCTGGAGCAGGCGCTGCGCGTCTCGCACGACCACATGGCGCACGATCAGCGGCTGCTGGTGGAGTACAAGCCCTTTGAGCCGGCGTTCTACCACACCGACATTGCCGACTGGGGCATGTCGAGCCACTTTGCGCGCGCGGCGGGGCCGCAGGCGCGGGTGCTGGTGGATACCGGCCATCACTACAGCGCGCAGAATATCGAGCAGATTGTGGCGTGGCTGCTGCACACGAATATGCTGGGCGGGTTCCACTTCAACGACCGCCGCTATGCCGACGACGATCTGACGCTGGGCTCGATCGATCCCTACCAGATCTTCCGGATTTTCCACGAGATTCACGCGGCCACCGACGAGGGGCTGGGCAGCGACATCGCCTACATGATCGACCAGAGCCACAACCTGAAGGGCAAGATGGAAGCCATGGTGCAGACCGTGGTGACGGCGCAGGAGCTTTATCTGAAGGCCGCGCTGGTGGATCGCCAGCAACTGGCCGAGCTGCAGCAAAGCTGCGACCTGGTGGCTGCCGAGGAGCTGTATCGCGGCGCCTTCTGGAGCGATGTGCGTCCGCTGACGCGCGCGTGGCGCGAGGCGCGCGGGCTGGCTGCCGATCCGCTTGGCGGCGCTGCGCGCGAGCGGCTACGTGGAGCGCGCGGCCAAGGAGCGGGGAAGCCGCAGCTCGGCTGTTAGCAGCTACGCGTGAGAGCCAGTGTGAGCTGTGCAGTGTGAGTGTGGAAAGATGACCGGTGTGAGTGTGCAGTGTGAGTGCGATTCTGACGACTCCCGGGCACGACTCACACTCGCGACTCACACTCGTTCCTAAGTCGTTCCGGGCCAAGTTGTTCTATGATGATTTAATGCCTGAGTTTCATTAGGGACACGGGCGCGGAGGCAGAGGGTTGGCCAAAGCGAAGATTAAACGGCTGTATCTGATTCCGATCCTCTCAAAGGCGCTCGATGTGATCGAGTTGCTGGAGCAGGACCATTCTCCCCTGACGCTTGAAGACGTTTACCAGCGGACCAACATCTCCAAGACCAGCGTCTATCGCATTCTGAAGACGCTGGTGCATCGCGGCTACCTGGCGCAGATGCCGAACGGGCAGTACCGGCTGGTTTCGCGGCCGCGGCGGCTGCGTTTCGGCTTTGCGGTGCAGAGCGCGGAGATGCCGTACTCCGAGGCCGTGGCGCAAAGCGTGAGCGCAGCGGCCGCGGCGTCGGGCGTGGAGCTGCTGATGCTGGACAACCGCTACGATCCGGCAGTGGCTGTGAGGAACGCCGAGGAGTTTGTGGCCAAGCGCGTGGACCTGGTGCTGGAGTTCCAGGTGGAGGAAGCGGCTGCGCCGCGCGTGGCGCACATTTTCAAGAAGGCCGATATTCCACTGGTCGCCATCGACGTGCCCCATCCCAACTCCACCTATTTTGGCGTGGATAACTTTGAAGTGGGATTCGAAGCGGCGTCGATTCTGGCGCAATATGCGCAGCGCAAGTGGAAAGGCAAGGTTGACCGCGTTGTGGGCGTGGGCTTCAGCGAGGCCGGCAGCTTTGTGCAGAACCGCATTACGGGCGCCTTTGACGGAATTCACGAGCGCTTCAAGGAACTGGAGCCGGAACAGTTCGTGCAGATTGAAGGGCGAGGCTTGCGTGAGCCCAGCCACAAGGCCATGACAGAGCTTCTGCGCGGATGCAAGCCAGGCGAGCATACGCTGGTGGCCGCGGCTACGGATTCGAGCGCCCTGGGCGTGCTGGATGCGGTGCGCGAAGCCGGGCAGGAAGACAACTTCGCCATCGTGGGGCAGGATTGCATTCCCGAAGTGATGGAAGAGATGCGGCGCGGCACGAGCGCCATGGTCGGGTCGATTTCGCATGAACCCGAAACGTATGGCCCGCGGCTGATCCAGCTGGGCATTGCGATCTTGCGCGGCTACACGGTGCCTCCTTACAACTACGTGCACCACAAGGCGGTGACGCCGGAGACGCTGGGCGACGAGGCGAAAGCGAAACACGATCATGGGTCGAAGGCGCTGGTGGAGCAGGGAGTGGGGAGTAGCCGGTAGCTGGTAGCCAATAGGATGTCGTGTTGGGTTTGGGGGCCTGCTTTCCCACATCTCAAAAGCGAGATGTGGGGCACCCGCTGTTGTGGTGAGTTCGCTTCGCAGAGATCCGGACCGCCGGCCACCCAGACTATTAGAAGCTCTACCTCAATTTGGAACGTGCACCATGAAGTGGCAGGCAAAGGTTGTTCTGATTCTTTTCTCTCTCGTCGGCATGGTCTCCGGCGCGCAGTCCTCGACGGGGTCTTCCACGCCGGCCGCCGCTCCTCAGGTTCATCCGGCTCTTTCTCAAGAGCAATTGCCGGTAACCCAAGAGCAGGACGCCTCCGCTCGCGAGAGGGCAGAGGCGGACAAACCGCAAAGGGAAGCACAAGCGCAAGAGGAGCAAAGGTTGGTGCAGAAGACTCAGGCGCGTGGTTATTGGTCCGACCCCTCCACTGGACTCATGTGGGCTGGGAAGGACAACGGCAAAGCGGTGACCTGGCAAAAGGCAGCGAGTTACTGCCGGGGCCTGCGCTTGGCCGGGCGCTCTGACTGGAGATTGGCGACACTCGATGAGTTGGCAGGTCTCGTTGAAAAAAGCGACTCGGCTTCCGAGAAAGTCGGCAACATGGAAATCATCCATATCAATGGCGGACTTCAAGTTAGGGGAGGCCTGTCACTGACAGGTGATCCTTGGAGCAGCAACCGGGAGATTGATCGTTTTGGTCATCCTTACGGCCCTGGATGGTTTTTCGACTTCAGTACATCGAAGCCATCATACGACTTGCCCTATTTTCGCAACACCAAGTACGCACTTTGCGTGGGCCGCCCCGGAGTATGATGCGGGTCATTTGTTTAATCCCGTGGTTTGATTGGTAGGCGACCTAAATCTTACAATCTCAATCCGTCACGATGCGTGCATCCCGGCGTTCCCGGAATAAAACGGTACCCGGACGCCCGTGGCTGTATCATAAATATGTGCTCGATCCATTTCCCGATCGGCGCGCTCCGGAACTCTGTAAACGTAATCCAAAGTAAGCATGCAACCCGGTAACACCAAGGGTCCGGTTGCCGCGCGCCGCACGAATGCAGGTTTCGAACACCGCGAATTTCGAATTCGCCAATGGGTGCTTCCTATGACAACTGCTACTGCTTCCCCTGTATTGCATTTCCTTGAGGACCGTTGGAACCCCGCGGTTGCGGCCACTCTCGATGCAGCTGAGCTCCTGCGCTATCGATCCAATTTGTTAGGTTCGGACCTTCGCATCACCAATTTTGCCGGAGGCAACACCAGTTCCAAGATCACGGATACCGATCCCTTGACCGGCGATCCGGTGGAGGTGCTGTGGGTGAAAGGCTCGGGCGGCGACCTGGGCTCGATCAAGCGCACGGGCTTTGCCACGCTCTACCTGGACAAGCTGCTGGCGCTGGAGCGCATGTACAAAGGCGTGGACACGGAAGACGAGATGGCGGCAATGTATTCGCTGTGCTCCTTCAAGAACAATCCTGTGGCCGCATCGATCGACACGCCGCTGCACGGATTTCTGCCGTTCCCGCACGTGGATCATCTGCATCCCGATTGGGGGATCGCGCTGGCGGCGAGCGCCAACGGCAAAGCCAAGATGGACGAGTTCAACCGCGAGTTTGGCCACCGGCTGGTGTGGGTGCCGTGGCAGCGCCCGGGCTTTGAGCTGGCCATGATGATGAAGCGCGCCGTGGAAGAGAATCCGGGCTGCGACGGCATTGTGCTGGGCGGGCACGGGCTTTTTACCTGGGGCCAGACGCAACGCGAGTGCTACCTGAACACGCTGACGGTGATCGACCAGCTTGGGACAGTTTATTGAACGCCACGGGCGCAAGAAGGGCACGGTGCGGTTTGGCGGCGAAGTGATCGCGGCGCGCGCAGACCGCAGAGAACTGGCGGCGCAGATCGCGCCGTTTCTGCGCGGGCGCATCAGCGCCAAGCACCGGTACATCTCCGACTTCAGTGACGATGCCGACGTGATGCAATTCATCGACTCGGCAGACGCGAAAGAGATGGCTTTCCTGGGCACGAGCTGCCCGGACCACTTTATTCGCACCAAGATCCGGCCGCTGTTTGTGCCGTGGGGCGCGGGCGAGAGTTTGCAGGCGCTGAGAAATCAGATCGACATCTCTCTGTCGAATTACCGCAACCAGTACCGCCAGTATTACAAGACATTCGCGACCAAGGATTCGCCGGCCATTCGCGATGCCAGTCCCACGGTGGTGCTGATTCCGGGGATGGGTATGTTCAGCTTTGGCAAGAACAAGACCGAGGCGCGCATCACGGGTGAGTTTTATACCAACGCCATTCACGTGATGGAGGGCGCGAGCGTGCTGGGCGAGGGCGAGGTTGAGGGGACCGTGCCGCAATGCCCGCCGGGAATGGATCCCGCCAGCTTCCAGGTGTTTTCGAATTACGTGGCGCTGCCGGCGATGGAAGCGTTCCGCATCGAGTACTGGGCGCTGGAGGAAGCCAAGATTCGCCGCCAGCCGCCTGAGAAGGAACTGAGCCGGCGCGTGGCGCTGGTGATCGGCGGAGCGAGCGGCATTGGGCGCGAAGTGGCGCGGCTGGCCACGGCGCGCGGCGCGCATGTTTTTATTGCCGATCGCAACGCGGAGGGCGCGGCGCTGGTGGCGTCGGAGCTGGCCTCGGTGGCATCGCCGGAATTTGTGTCGAGCAGTGGCGTTGATATTCGCAGCCGCGACTCGATTCGCGAGGTGCTGGGCGCGGCGGCGCTAGCCTTCGGCGGCATCGATATGCTCATTAACACTGCGGCGATTTTTCCGTCCACGCTGGAGGGCGATATCCCCGACGACATGTGGGCCGACACCATGGCCGTGAACGTGACGGCGAATTACCTGCTTGCGGATGAAGCGGCGAAGGTGTTTGAGGAGCAGGGACTGCACGGCAACATCGTGTTCACCAGCTCGGCGAATGCGGTGGTGGCCAAGCGCGGCAGCGAAGCTTACGACGTGAGCAAAGCGGCGCTCTCGCACCTGATTCGCGAGCTGGCGGTGAGCATGGCGCCGAATGTGCGCGTGAACGGCATCAGCCCAGCCACGGTGGTGCGGGGATCGACGATGTTCGGGCGCGACCGGCTGCGGGCCTCGCTGACGAAGTACAATATTCCTTTCCAGGAATCGTTCAGCGATGATGAGCTTCGCAGCCGCCTGGCCGCGTTCTATGCAGAGCGCACGTTGACCAACAAGGCTATCGATCCGGAGGATTGCGCGGAGTCTATCCTGTTCCTGGCCAGTCCTCGGGCGCGCTGCACTACGGGACACGTGATTCCCGTAGACGGCGGATTGACCGAGGCGTTTCAGCGCTGACGGAAATGGGGAACTGCTGTTCACATGCAAGAGCCTGCTCGTGTTGCCATTGATTTAGGCGCGGAGAGCTGCCGGGTTAGCCTGCTGCGTTGGGTGGACGGAAATCCGGCAGTCGAAGTCGTCCATCGCATTCCCAACGGGCCCAGGCATCGCGGCGAAACGTTGTACTGGCCGCTGAAGCAGATTCTGGCCGGCCTGGAAGAAGGGCTGCGCAAGGCTGCGGCGGCCGCGCCCGAGGGCATCGCATCAATTGGGGTGGATAGTTGGAGCGTGGATTACGTGCGCCTGGCGCCCGATGGCTCCATGCTGTCGGAGCCGTTCTGCTATCGCGATGAGCGTACGGTCAAGAGCAAGCAGGACGCGGACGCGATCATTTCCTCCTTCGACATCTATCAGCGGACGGGCGCGTATCCGCTCAATCTCAATACCGTGTATCAGCTGATGGCCGATCCGGCGGCGGGAATCGACAAGCGCGCGCCTTGGGTCATGTTTCCGGAGTACGTTCTTTACTGGCTGAGCGGGCGGCGCGTGGGCGAATACACCAATGCCAGCCACACCGGGCTGGTGAATCTGAAGACCGGCACGTGGGATGCGGAGCTGTTTGAGATGCTCGGCCTTGCGGTGGAAGCCGCGCCGCCGTTGTTTCTACGGGTACGGTGCTGGGGCCGATTACGGGACCGCTGGCTGCGCTCGATGCTTATCGCGCCACGCAAATTATTGCGCCGGCCACGCACGACACGGCGAGCGCCATTGCCGGCATTGCCACGGACTTGAGTTCGGCGGCTTACATCAGTTCGGGCACGTGGTCGCTGGTGGGCACCATCACGCATACGCCGGTGACTACGCGGCACGCATTCGACGCGGGGTACACGAATATCGGCGCGGCGGGCGGCGGGCTGCTGTTTCACTCGCTCATCAACAGCATGTGGGTGCTGAAACAGTGCATGGATGGCTGGGCGGCGGCGGGACGGCCCTGGAAGATCGAGGATATCGTCCAAAAGGCTGCTGCATGCAATGCCGCGGCGGGCGTGCTCGATATGGATGCGCCGACGCTCATGCTCGACACGGAAATGCCGGAGCGCATCAACAAGGAATTGGTGCGGCTGGGATTCGACGCGATTCCCGATGTGGCGGGCAACGAGCCGTTGTTTGCGCGGACGATTTTTGAGAGCCTGGCGCTGCGCTACGCTTCGGCGCTGGCGAATCTGGAAAAAATGCTGGACCGCAAGCTCGACCGCATCCACATGATCGGCGGGGCTACGCGGAATAAGTTGCTGATCGAGCTGACCGAGAAGCAGACCGGGCTGAAGGTCGAGATCGGCGAAACCGAAAGCTCGACCGTGGGCAGCCTGGCGATTCAACTGGCGGCGAGCGAGGCCGCGGGCCAGCGCGTACGCCTGCGGCGATCGCCGAGTGGGCGACGTGCTGTGCCAGAAGCAGCGTGCTGAGCCGTTCATCTTTTTTAAGGCCGTCCAGGATGGATCGGCCTTCGCTTTCCCACCCTTTTCGCAGGAACGCGAAAGGATGGGCACGGAGGGTCGTGCGTAGCGGAAACGTGGCTGCGCGGCGCTTGACTTTGCGGCGGGATTCGTCGTAGTTTGTCCTTACACGGGAAAGGAGGTTGATCCAGCCTATGAGCAAAGATTCTTCGAGATGTACGGTACGTGAGGTGACTGAGGCCTAGGGCATCGCGCCCAAGACCCAGGTAAGACCAGACGGAGGATTCTCCGCCATGGCTCTGGCACTCGCGGCAGCGCGATGGCCTTAGTCCAATCCCAACAGATCACCGGCAGCGGCCTGGGAACGCGAGTTCTCGGGCCGTTGTGTGTTTAGCGGAGCAAGGGAGCAAGAGAGCGAAGGGAGCAAGAAGGCGGGGAACAGTTCGATGGTTCACAGATTGGATCGTGTGCAGGTGCATTGTGACTGAGGAGAGCGATATGGGACACGAACTTGAGAACACGATTGCGCTGCTGGAGCGCACGCCGGCGGCGCTGGATGCGCTGCTGCGCGGATTGCCGGAGGTGTGGACGGAAACGAACGAAGGCGGGGACACGTGGAGCGTGAGCACCGTGATCGCGCACCTGATCCACTGCGAACACGAGGACTGGATGCCGCGGGCCCGGCATATTCTTGCATTCGGACGAGACGCGACCCTTTCCGCCCTTCGATCGCGAGGGGCACGTGCGCTACAAGGGAAGCAAAACGCTGCCGCAACTGCTGGATGAATTTGCGCGAGCGCGGGCGAAGGGCCTGGAGGAATTGCGCGGTTTGAAGTTGACGGCGCAGGATCTCGAGCGGCGGGCAACGCATCCGACATTCGGCTCGGTGACTTTGTCTGAGCTGCTGGCCACGTGGGCGGCGCACGATTTGACGCATCTGCACCAGATTTCGCGGATCATGGCGCACCAGGTGCGCGAAGCCGTGGGGCCGTGGGTGCGGTTCCTGGGCGTGATGCATTGCGCGGGGCACAGCGAATAGGGCAGGGAGCAAGGGAGCGAGGGAGCGAGGGAGCAAGAAGACAGGGAGCGAGGGAGCAAGGGAGCGAGGGAGCAAGAAGACAGGGAGCGAGGGAGCAAGGGAGCAAGAAAGCGGTTCGCAGTTCATCGCAAGCGGCGGATCGCGGTTTGCGGGCGATGCCGGGCAGTGGCCGGATTGGAAAAAGCACCCCTCTGGGGCTAAAGCCCCATTCATTCTTGGCGCCTTTACGGCACGACTGAAGTCGTGCCCCTTCGCGACGGATTCAAACTGACCCGCTGCGCCTCTACTGCGCGCATGAGGTCGTGCCCCTTCGCGACAGATTCAAACTTACTCGCTGCGCCTTTACGGCACGACTGAAGTCGAGCCCCTTCGCGACAGATTCAAACTGACCCGCTGCGGGATTCCGCGCTGATGGCGCAAATGCCGTAAAATCAGCGTATAGATGAAGTGTCCTTATTGTGGTTTCGGGCAGGACCGGGTGGTGGACTCGCGCGAAAGCAAAGAGGCCGACTCGATCCGGCGGCGGAGAGAGTGCGAGCGCTGCAACCGGCGCTTCACTACCTATGAGCGCATCGACGAGATTCCCTACATGGTGGTGAAGAAGGACGGACGCCGCGAGCGTTTCGACCGGCAAAAAGTGCTGAGCGGCCTGCTGAGGGCGTGCGAAAAGCGGCCGGTATCTTCAAGCCAACTGGAAGCGATTGTTGACGCGGCGGAGACGTTTCTGGTGGATGCGCCGGAGCGCGAACGCACTACGTCCGAGGTGGGCGAACTGATTATGCAGCACCTCAAGGGACTCGATACGGTTGCGTATATTCGCTTTGCGAGTGTGTATCGCGACTTCAAGGATGTGCGCGAGTTCAAGGAAGAGCTTGAGGGGTTGCTGGCGAGTCACGGGAAGAGAAAAACAAGCTCCTAGCCTCTGGCTCCTAGCTTGTTGTGCCGCCCGGAGTTCGAATTTGCGGTTCGATGGAGACGACCGAAGATCCCGTTTGACTTTGATCGTACGAAAGGCAAAAGCAAAAGCAACCGCAGGTCCTTCGACTCGTCCCGGCGCGCCGGGACTCGCTCAGGATGACATCCAGTTTTTGTTGTTCAGGGTGGCGATTCCATTTTGGTGCGAACTTCTGGATCACGACGCCAGGAGCTGGAAGCTAGAGGCTAGGAGCTAGAAGCTATGACGGAAACCAAGACTCACAAAGTAACGCTGATCCCCGGCGATGGCATCGGGCCGGAGGTTACGCAGGCGGTGGTGCGCGATTCTGGAGGCTACGGGCGCGAAGTTTGAGTGGGAGCGGTTTGCCGCGGGCGCCGAGGCCTTCGAGATTCACGGCGAGTACATTCCCGCGGCGCTGTATGAGTCCATCGAACGCAATCGCGTGGCGCTGAAAGGGCCGGTCACGACGCCGATCGGCGGCGGCTTCAAGAGCATCAACGTTACGCTGCGCAAGAAGTTCGATCTCTTCGCCAATCTGCGGCCCATTCGCAATCTGCCTGGCCTCGAGACGAAATATCCCGGCGTGGACCTGGTGATCGTGCGCGAGAATACCGAGGGCGAGTACGTGGGCCTGGAGCACGAGGTGGTTCCGGGCGTGGTGGAAAGCATCAAGGTGATCACGGAGAAGGGATCGACGCGCATTGCGCGGTTTGCCTTCGAGTACGCGCGCAAGCATGGGCGCAAGAAGATTCACTCCGTTCACAAAGCCAACATCATGAAGCTGTCGGACGGGCTGTTTCTGCGCTGCGCGCGGAAGGTGGCCGAGGAATATCCCGAAGTCACGTATGGCGAGCACCTGATCGACAACACCTGCATGCAGCTGGTGATGAATCCCTTTCAGTACGACACGCTGCTGCTCGAGAATCTCTACGGCGACATTGTGAGCGATCTGTGCGCGGGACTTGTGGGCGGGCTGGGGCTGGCGCCGGGCGCGAATCTCGGCGTGGATTGCGCCATCTTTGAGGCGGTACACGGATCGGCGCCCGACATTGCGGGCAAGGACATGGCCAATCCCACGGCGCTGCTTCAGTCGGCGATCCTGATGCTGCGGTATCTGGATGAAACGGCTGCGGCCGACAAGGCGCAGAAGGCGCTGGAGACTGTGTACGCGGCGGGCAAGACGCTGACCCGCGACGTGGGCGGGACGGCGGGGACTACGCAGTTCACGGAGGCTGTGCTGGCCGCGATGGCGTAGGGTCGGTCTGTGACCGCACGAATCGCACATGAGCATCTGAGTTTCCCTGGTCTCAAGATCGAGACCAGGGGCACCCATTCTTGTTGGTGGGTGAGGCGCGTGAAAGACAAAGGCAAAAGCAACCGCAGGTCCTTCGACTCATCCCGGCGCGCCGGGACTCGCTCAGGATGACATTCGAGTTTTGTTGCTGAGGATGACCAAGCGTGATTTGAGGTTCATGCTATCCCACATCTCAAAAGCGAGATGTGGGGCACCGACAATGGGATGTTTTGATAACGCGCAAGTTACAGATTCTACAAGCTCCTAGATCTCCAAGAACCCCATAAAGCCCACGGTAGTAGCACAAATTAGCACAAAATCCGCGAACCGCATCTTCGTTGGTTTTTCAGGATAGGTTAAGCGCCACTATTCGCAGTGATTCCAGTTTTGCTCAGTATAAAACCGGACTGTGTACCAGTTCTTCTCCAACCGACTCACCCAAAGTACCTCGCAGGGAATACCTGGGTATTTGCCTGGCCGCCTTGTGCGGGATGCGTCGAGAAGGCGCTCAGAAGGATCGAAGACCAGATAGGTCACAGTGTCACCGGCCCCTGGGAATCCCCAACCATCCCATTCAACGTGCCTGAGCGGGTTGTTCAGACTGATCGGTTGAGACATCACTTCAGTCTTGTACCGACCTGCGTGTGTGAGCCACCTGGCCCTAGTATGCCAGCCGAAGTAATCGAAACTCCAAGCCATCGCAATCCAGGAAAATAAGAACAGGCTGACCAAGCCGGTGAGAACGGCGAACACTATGACTCGGACTCTGCTACGTGTGGACTTCATGTCGTTAGTCTATTGAAGCGTTTTGGATGCGTCGCCTATTCGGCAATTACTTCGTGTTAAACGGAGATGCCGTCGATGGTGTAGCACAAAACTAGCACAAATGCTTAGGCGCGATTCTCAAGGTGCTCATTTTATGGTACTTGGGACGCATCCGCAGCGTGGGGCACCCATGTTTGTGGTTGGGTGGTTCGCGTTCTCCACGCTGAAGCGCGGGGCTAACAAACGCTGCGCCTCCGGCGCGTTCTATCAGTAGCCGAAGATCTCGGTGAGCATGCGGTTGATCTCGGGATCGCTGCGGAGTTTATCCAGGAAAAGGGCAGAGGTTGCGGTAAGGCTGAAGGCGGGCGTGGATTCCGCTTGTGCGCAGGCGAGCGCCTGGCGGATGGCCGGAATGTCGCCCCAACCGGCGAAGATAGACAAGATAGAGAACGCAGGAATAAATTCGCCACGGCTGCCGCGGTCTTCCAGTTCACGCAATAGGCGGGTGGCATCCTCGCGACGTCCGGCACGGCCGTATGCCGTTCCCAGCAGACCTATGTAGAGCGGCGCGCGCGAGGCGACGACGACCTTCTCCAGAGTTTCAACGGCCTCCTCGTTGCGGTCAAGAAGGCACAACGACAATCCCTTTGCCCAATTTCCGAACAAGTATTCCGTCTGCAAATCCACTGACTGCTGAGCGAGCCGCAACGCGAGTTCAAATTGCCCCGCGTTTACGAACGAGAGAGAGGAAAGGCCGTGGATGAACGGAGAAAGCGGATCCAATTGGTAGGCCAGCGTGACATGGGCTAACGCCTCTTCCGGGCGGTGGTCCAGCGCGAGAAATATGCCATAGTAAACCTGCGCGAGGGAGGAGCGGGGGTTGATCTCAATGGCTTTCTGAAAGTGCGGGCCGGCCTCGCGCCAGTTGCGGACAAAGTAAAAGGCGTAGATGGCGCGCGAGAAATTGATCTCCCAAAGCTCGGGAGCAAGCTCGACAGCTTTGGTGACGGCGGCAAGCGCCGGAGGTTGGGCTTCCTCGTGCGAGATCCAGCCGTAAACGCGGAGGATGCCGTAGCAGTCGGCAAGGCCCGACCAGGCAAGGGCAGAGCAGGGGTCGAACTCGAGGGCCTGCTGGAAGCACTTCATGCCGAGGCGAACGGAAGAGGGCGATCGCTGGCTGCAGAGATGGCGGCCCTTGAGATAAAGCTCGTAGGCATCGAGGTTCTGCGTCGCCGGCTTGACGGCCGCGCCCAGGGTCAGCTTGAGCTGATCGGCGATGGCGTGGGCAATCTCGTCCTGAACTGCGAAGATATCTTCCATCTGCCGGTCGTAGCGTTCCGACCAAAGCTGGAAGCCATTCCTGGCGTCGACCAACTGCACAGTGACGCGGACGCGATTGCCGGCGCGGCGAACGCTGCCGTCGAGAACGTTGGCGACGTGAAGTTTCGACGCGATTTCGCCCATCTCAGTGTTCTTGCCCTTGAAGGAAAAGGACGAGCTGCGGGCCGCGACACGCAAGCCTTCGACCTGACTTAACGCAATCAGCATCTCTTCCGCCAAGCCGTCGCTGAAGTACTCGTTTTCCTTGTCCGCGCTGAGATTGGCGAAGGGCAACACGGCGATGGATGGAGTTTCAGGCGGCCGCGCCGCGGGCTGCATCAGCTCTTTCAATGCCTGCTTCAACGGGCCCATGCTGGAAAAGCGCGCGGATGGATCCTTTGCCATGCAGCGCTTGACAATCGAGTCGAGCTCCGCGCTCACGTGGGGCGCGATCTCCCGCAACGGGGCTGGTTCCTTGTGGAGAACCGCCTCCATGGTTGAAATCGGCGTTGATTCATTAAACGCACGCTTGCCCGAGAGCATCTCGTAGAGAAGTGCGCCGAACGCGAATTCGTCGGAGCGGCCATCCAGGGATTTGCACGCCACCTGCTCGGGCGACATGTAAGCGGGCGTTCCCAGGATGGTTCCCGCCAGTGTCGCGCCCGAGATGGTTTCGTCGGATGATCCGATGGTCTCCCGCACCTTGGAAAGTCCGAAGTCCAGCACCTTCACGCGGTCCGCAGCCTTGACGTTGGCCGGTTTCAAATCGCGGTGGATGACTCCACGCTCGTGCGCGTACTCCAGCGCTTCCGCAATCTGCTCCGCAATGCGCACCGCTTCCTCAACCGGAATCGGTCCCTTGGCGATGCGCTCCACCAGGGTGTCGCCTTCGATAAGCTCCATGACCAGCGCCCCTTCTTCCACACCGAAGATGGTGGCGATGTTGGGGTGATTGAGCGAAGCCAGCACTTTAGCTTCGCGCGTGAATCGGGCCAGCCTGTCGGGATCCTTGGCAAGCGCGTCGGGAAGAAATTTGATGGCCACTTCACGATCCAGCCTGGTGTCAATCGCGCGGTAAACCTCTCCCATGCCTCCAGCACCGAGCTTTGAGGTGAGCTTGTAGTGTGCGATGAAGTCTGGGTGGGCCATGGAATTACGTAAGTCGAATCGTAGCATCTTTATGCCATTTGCTGGCATTTTTGGGCATTCTGGCCGGGCAGCCCACCGGCATCCCGAGGAGCGGCGAGCACCACGCGAATTACTGGAGCTGTGAAGGAGAATACTCGTCCTCTTGTACACTAGATAGGTACAAGGCCATGAAAACCAAACATCCAGTAGGCATCCTGGGCGCGACCGGAATGGTCGGCCAGCGTTATATTCAATTGCTCGAAAACCATCCCTGGTTCGAGATCACCTGGCTTGCGGCCAGCGACCGGTCCAGTGGGAAATTGTATGGCGAGGCCGCCAAGTGGCGTTTGGATACGCCGCTGCCGGAGCGGATCGCGAAGATGATGGTGTCGCCGGCGGAGCCGGAGAGCGCGCCGAAGATTGTGTTTGCCAGCGTGGACGCGGCCATTGCGCGCGAGATGGAGCCGAAGTTTGCCGCGGCCGGCTGCGCCGTGATTTCGAATTCGAGCGCCTTCCGCATGGCGCCGAACGTGCCGCTGGTGATTCCGGAAGTAAACGCCGACCACCTGCACCTGATTGAAGAGCAGCCGTCGCGCAAAGAATCGGGCGGCTACATTGTGACCAATCCGAACTGCTCGACCATCGGGCTGGTGATGGCGCTGAAGCCGATCGAGGAGCGCTTCGGGATCGAGACCATTTTTGTGACCACGATGCAGGCGGTGAGCGGCGCGGGCTATCCCGGCGTGGCGTCGATGGACATTCTCGACAACGTGGTGCCGTTCATCGGCAGCGAAGAAGAGAAGATGGAAGCGGAGACGCTGAAGCTTCTGGGCCACCTTGAAGGTCATTCCGTGGCCCCGCTCCCTGCAAGGGTTACGGCGCACTGCAATCGCGTGCCGGTGATCGACGGCCACACCGAATGTGTCTCGCTGAAGCTGGGCAAAAAGCTGGGCCGTGAAGTGACGCGCGAGGACATTCTGGCGGCATGGGCGGATTTCAATCCGCTGGCCGGGCTGGGATTGCCGTTCGCGCCCGCGCAACCTGTGGGGTGGACGGGACTGAGCGACCGGCCGCAACCGCGGCTCGACCGCAACTCGCGGCAACGGCATGGCGGTGACGGTGGGGCGGCTGCGCCCGTGCAGTGTGCTGGATTGGAAGTTCGTGCTGCTTTCGCACAACACCGTGCGCGGCGCAGCCGGCGCAACTATTTTGAATGCCGAGATGCTGGTGAGCCTGGGGAAATTGGAGCCTGCGGCGGTAGCGGCAGCGCGGGGTTGAAACCTGGCTGAAGGCTGATCTCTGACGGCTGAAAGCTGATTTGGAAGTTTCGCATGAACCTGGTAGTGATGAAGTTTGGCGGCACGTCGGTGGAGGATCCGGCGGCGATTGGGCGCACCGCGGGCATTGTGGCCGGGCGCGTGGCCAGCGGCAAGAGCCCCGTGGTGGTGGTGAGCGCCATGGCCAAGGTGACCGACCAGTTGCTGCGCGCCGCGGCCGCGGCCGCGCAAGGGGATCGCGCGGGAGCGCTGGCCATCAGTTCGCGCCTGCGTGCGCGGCATCGCGACACAGCGGCCGACCTGGTGAAGGATCAGGCCGACTGCTGCGCACTGGTCCGCACCATCGAGGAAAAATTCGCGACGCTCGATGAGGTGTTGCGGGGTCTGGCGGCGATTCGCGAGCTTACGCCGCGCATCTCCGACCTGATCGTCAGTTACGGCGAGCGCATTTCCAGCCGGATTGTGGCCGCGGCCTTCCGCGAGCGCGGCATCGACGCGGCGCATGTGGATGCGCGCGAGGTTATTGTCACCGACTCCGAATTTCAGAAGGCTGCGCCGCTCGACGATATCATTGAAAAGCGCACGCAGGAAAAGCTTCTGCCGCTGCTCGCCGAGGGCAAGGTGCCGGTGATGGGCGGCTTCATCGCATCGAACGAAGCGGGGCTGACGACCACGCTGGGCCGCGGCGGGTCAGATTACACCGGCGCCCTGGTGGGCGGCGCACTCGCGTCCGAGACCATCGAGATCTGGACCGACGTGGACGGCATCATGACCGCCGATCCGCGCGTGTGCCCCGACGCGTTGCGCGTGAAGGTGATCAGCTTTGAAGAAGCGGCGGAGCTGGCGTACTTCGGGGCCAAGGTGCTGCACCCGGCCACCATTCTGCCTGCGGTGAAGAAGAACATTCCGGTGCTGGTGCTCAACAGCCGCAATCCGAGCAACGAAGGCACGCGCATTATCTCCGTGGCGCCGCACTGCAAGAGCCCGTTCAAGTCCATCGCTGTGAAAAGAAAGCTGACCATCATCGACATTGTGGCCAGCCGCATGCTGATGACGCACGGCTACCTGAGCAAGATGTTCGCCATCTTCGACAAGCACAAGTGCCCCATTGACATGGTTTCGACCAGCGAGGTTTCGATCTCGGTCACGGTCGACTCCAACGCGAGCCTGCCTGAGATCGATGCCGACCTGAAAAAGCTGGCGGATGTGACCTACGAAGGCAAGAAGGCGCTGGTGTGCATGGTGGGCGAGGACATTCGCGGCCAGAACGGCATCGCCGCGCAGGTGTTCAACGCCGTCCGGCACATCAACGTGCGCATGATCTCGCAGGGCGCAAGCGAGATCAACATGAGCTTCATGATCGAAGAGGACGACGCTGACGAGGCGGTGCGCTCGCTGCACGCGGCGTTCTTCAAAGAGCCCGATCCGGAGATCTTCGACGTGGAAGCGAGAAATGCAGTTCACAGTTCGTAGTTCACGGTTCACAGTGAGATTGGATGTAACTGTGAACTGAGAACTGTGAACCAAGAACTGTTCCGAAGGAACACATGCTGATTCTCGTTCTGGGCAAGGGAAAAACCGGCAGCCTGGTGGCCGAGGTGGCGCGGGAGCGCGGCCACGGCGTGCGCGCGCTCGACATCAACGACAATCCTCATGCCTCGGCGCTGACGGCTCCCAACCTGGCCGGCGTCGATGTTGTCATCGACTTCACCGCTCCGGAAGCGGCCGTTGAAAACATCCGCGCGGTGCTGGCGCTGGGCGGGCACATCGTCGTCGGGACTACCGGATGGTACTCTCATCTCCCCGAACTCAAGTCCAAAGCCCAAAAGCGCGGAGCGCTGCTGTACGGGACGAATTTTTCCATCGGCGTGCAAAAGCTCTTCCAACTGACGGCGGAACTGGCGAAGCTTGAGGGCTACAAATTCTCCATCGACGAGACGCATCACGTGACCAAACTGGATGCGCCTTCCGGCACGGCGATTACGCTCAAAGAAATTATTCTCGGCGTCCGGCCGGGCATCGACGTGCCCATTGAGTCGCATCGTGTGGGCGATGCGAAGGGCGAGCACGTGGTGCGTGCCGTGAGCGACTGCGATGAGCTGGAACTGCGGCATGATGCGCATTCGCGGCGCGGTTTCGCGCTGGGTGCGGTGCGCGGGGCGGAATGGCTGGCCGGCAAGTCCGGGGCGTGGGAGTTCAGGGAAATCTTCGCGGAGTTATAATTCCGGGCAGAGATTAACTTATGTTTATGCAGTTTGATTGCGGCCGGCGCTCGCCGGCTGTGCTGCTTCTTGCCGTCCTGATTCTCAGCGGCGCAGCTATGCCTCTGCAGGCACAAACGAACGCGGCGGCTCCGCAAGATTCTAGCGCGAAGGTCCCGGCCTACGAGGTCGTGTCGATCAGGCTCGCAAGCCCGGGTGATCGCAACAGTGGATGGAAGGACCTTCCGAATGGCCTCGACTATACGAACTCGCCGCTGGTCTGGCTGATTTACTCGGCTTACGGGATCAGGATGGATAGCCAGATTTCGGGGCTTCCAGAGTGGGTGAAGGCAGACCACTATAGTGTTTCTGCGCGGGTGGACGAGGACACGGCCGAAGTCTGGAAGAAGCTTTCGAAGAAGGAGCTTCAGAAGCAGCAACAGGTCATGTTGCAGGCGATGCTTGCCGACCGTTGCCAGTTGAAGATACGGCGCGAAGTGAAGGAACTGCCGGTGTACGACCTTGTGATTGCCAAGGGCGGAGTGAAGATGAAAAAAGCTGCGCCGGATGAGAAGGAATCCAGCGAGTGGAAGCAGACGGCTTTATACAGCGCGACCAGTCAGGGCGACGAGTTCACGATTGTAGCGACCACCCATGCCGGCACGATTCCGGATCTGGCGCAGAGTCTGCCGAACGCTGTGGGGCGGGTGATCGTCGACAAGACCGGGCTGGGCGATGAGAGATTCGATTTTGAGTTGAGGTGGTCGTCAAGCGATCAGGCGCCGTCAGAGGGAGGCGGCGCGGGCCCGCCAATCTTCAAGGCGCTGGAAGAGCAGCTCGGCCTTCAGTTGGTGCCCGCAAAAGAGCCCGTCGATACGTTTGTTGTCGAGCATATGGAGCGGCCGTCGGCCAACTGATTTGGCACCCCGATGTTCATGCTATAAATCGAAGCTGCGAACCGCAGGTCCTTCGACTCGTGGGCCGCGCGAAGCGCGGCCCGCATCGCTCAGGATGACATCCGATTTTTGATCGCTCGCGTGAAGTTCCCCAGGGGCTAAAGCCCTCAATCATTTGGTTGCATTTACGGCGCGAGTAAACTCGCGCCCTGATACAAAGCAACACGCCTTCGGAGGTTTTCTGGGGCCTGTTAGGGGCAAAGGTCAGAGTGTGGTGTATTCCTCGAGCAGGCGCAGATAGAGCCGGTAGTCGTCGATCGAAACTGCGGGCGGGGTCTGGTGGTCGACGCTCGGGATGAATCCGCCGGTGCGCATGATCGGCACGAGCCGCTCGAATTCCTCGCGCATGGCGGCCTCGCCCAAATGCATGACCAGCTTGTTGTAGTGGCCGACCATGCGCAGGGTTGGATAGGCCTGCCGCAGCGCCATGCCATCCACCTTCGCCTGCCGCTCCAGCGGCAGAACGCCCTCCACGCCCACCGATTGCAGCCACGGCACGAGCTTGGTTACATCGCCATCGCTATCCATGATGGTGAGAATGTTCATCTCCTTCACGCGCTCCAGCAGGCGCAGGTAGTAGGGCGTCATGAACTGGTCGCAGATGCGGCGCGAAATCATGGGGCCGTGGTTGTAGGACATGTCCTCGGCGATGGTCATGAAAGTAGGCACGCAGGCTTTGCCGATCTCTTCGAGCAGGCCGAGGTTGAAGTCCAGCAGATCCTGAATTGATGCGATGCAGCAGTTCAGGCTGGTCGGCGTAGGCGAGCATCATGGTCTCAAAGCCGAGCAGCGTGCGCGGAAACCAGAAGAAGCCTTCGAGCGTGATCCAGACTACGGCTTCGCCGCGCGCCTGGCGGCCCGCCCAGGGGCGCATGGAATCGATGGCCGCGCTGTGATTGGGATAGAGCGAGGGCAGGACGCGCAGGTAGTCGTCCATGTTGGCGACGGTGCCCTCGATGTGGTGCTGCACGGCTTCGATGGTGGGAGCGGTGGTGGAGAACCAGAACTGCTGGTAGGGATCGAGGCCGAAGTACTCGGCGATTTCGAAGACTCCGGTGAGATTGGCCGGGAGGCCTTCGGTGTGCCAGCGATCGATGGTCAGGTCCCACCACATGGCCCACTCCCAGCGCGGCAGGCGGTCGATGGGCTGCAAAGTTCATGAGGGCGCGAAAACGTTCGACGTGATTCATGGCGGTTATGTTGTGAGTTCTTGCGATCATGTTACATGAAAATGGCGAGACCGGTCTCCCGGGTATTTGGATTGCGGGGCGCGGATGGCCTTGTTCGACCTTCACATCGGCGTCACCGAGCCGTTATACACTTGACCTGTTATGGAAATGATGGGTTGCGGTACTGCAATTGTGACGCCGTTTCGGGCGGATGGATCGGTGGACGAGCCGGCGCTGTGGGCGCTGGTGAACTGGCAGATCGAGTCGGGGATTGATTTTCTCGTGGTCTGCGGGTCGACGGGCGAGGCCGCGACGCTGGATGAGGAAGAATGGCTGCACACCATCCGTCTCGTGATTGAAGCGGCGGCGGGACGCGTTCCCATCTGGGCCGGCTGCACGCATAACTCCACGCGCGTGGTGTGCCGGCAGGCCGCGGTGCTGCGGCGCGTGCCGGGCGTGGCCGCGATACTTTCAGCAAATCCGTATTACAACAAGCCCACGCAGGAGGGGCAGTTCCAGCATTTTCTGGCGCTGGCGCGCGAGGTGGATCCGCTGCCCGTGTGCGTGTACAACGTGCCGGGACGCACGGGCGCGAACCTGGAGCCGGAGACCGTGGCGCGGCTGGCCGCGGCGGCAAGAAACATCGAGGCCATCAAGGAAGCCAGCGGCAAGCTGACGCAGTTTGCCGATCTGTCGCATCAGTTGCCGCGCGGCTTCAAGATTTTCTCGGGCGACGATAACCTGGCGCTGGCGGCCATTGCCGTGGGCGCGCATGGCCTGATCAGCGTGGCTTCAAACGAGGCTCCGGCTGAAGTGACGCGCATGATCCACGCCGCGCTGGAAAATCGTTGGGTCGAAGCGCGCGATTTCGAGCGGCGCTTTGCGCGGCTATTCGAAGCCAATTTCTGGGAGTCGAATCCCGCTCCGGTAAAAACCGTGCTGAGCCTGATGGGCCGCTGCGGCGATACCGTTCGCTTGCCGCTGGTGCCTCCCATGGCGGCCACGCGCGTCAGGTTGGAGCGGTTGGCCGGTGAACTGGGTCTGCTGAAACACACGCCGATTCCAGCCGGCGTACGGTCGGAAGTTTACTGAAAAAGCCTATGCGAAGCAAATGGTGGTTGGGATGCGGATGTGCGCTGTCGATGCCGGCGCTTTTCGTGTGTTTCATCGCGTCGCAGATCGCGGTAGCACAGAGCCAGCCGAGCGCCGCTGCGCCGCAGACCAGCGCTACGCCGCCGGACCGCACCGAGCTTCTTAAAGTGAAACCGAATATCTCTGGCCAGCGCAATGGGGTCTTCATCGAGCCCGACCCGATGGACTTTGCCGATCACGCCGGTTATGTTTCGCTCTTCGACGGCAAAACGCTGACCGGCTGGGATGGGCAGCCCGGCGTGTGGAGCGTGGAAGACGGCGCCATTGTGGGCGTCTCCACCAAGGAGCACGTGGCGGGCAATTCCTTTCTCGTGTACCACGGTGCGGAGGCAAAGGACTTCGACCTGAAGCTCGAGATCAAGGTGGAGTGGGGCGGAGGCAGCGGCGTGCAATACCGCAGCAGCACCGGCATTCCGCCGGGACGCGTGGCCGGCAAGGGCGAGCCACCGCTCGATGCGCGGTGGGTGATGATCGGCCCACAAGCCGATTTCTGGTACCCGGTGAACGAGCGCGCCAAACAATACAGCGGACAGCTTTACTCGCAAAACACGTCGCTGGGCATTGTCGCCTGGCGCGGGCAGGTGGTCGAGTCGGAGCCGGGCAAGTTCCAGCGTCTGGTGGGAACCATCGGCGACCGCGCGCAATTGGGCACGTATGTGAAAGACGGCGAGTGGAACCAGTACACGATCATCGCGAGGGGCGGAGTGATCTTGCACATTCTCAACGGCCAGTTGATGGCGGTGCTGGTGGATGACGATCCGGCCTCGACCAACAATGTTTCGGGGCTGTTTGGATTGCAGATCGAGGGCACGCCCTGCAAGGTCTCTTTTCGTGATATCTGGCTGAAAAAGATCGACTAAAGCCGGTTTGGGGTTAGACGGCGAAAAGCGCCAAGAGATGACATCCAGGGCCGACGAATCTCGAGCGGAAAAAGTTTAAGTTTTAGAGCAACTTTCTTGTATCCTTTGGGGTCATAACGACCGACGGCACAATAGTGACTTCAATTTCTCTAAAGTGCCGCCTTAAGCAAATTCAGGCGATGGCTCCGTTTTTGAGCACGCCTTGGAACGTTTTTACTCGCCGAGATTGAGAGCCGTTGCCAGGATGACGCTATCGTGGCGTGCGTGGTACGGCTCGCAATCTGGACGGAGTTCCGGGCTGAGCGGCTAGCAAGGTTAGTATGCGCGCCACTCGTTACGCTCCCGATACGGATGTTCGCGGAAAGCGACGTATACAAGATGTCCCCCATAAATAGCAGGCTCCTGAAGTTGGCGCTGCTGCCCCTTAGCGCAGCGCTTATCGCGGCAGCAGGTTGCGGCGGCTCCCTGATGTCAAGCAATGGCACAACGCAATCCAGCGGAGGTCCGGTGTTCCTGGTCGGCACCGACGCGCCCGCGCCATTGCCCTCTGTAGTCGGTGTAAAGATTCAGATCGAAAGCATCGTGCTGACCAACGGATCAACAACGTCGGGCCCCCTTCTTGCGAGCCCAGCCACCGTGGACTTTGCCCGCTACAACGGCTTGCAAGGCTTTGTGGATATGAACGATGTTCAGCCCGGAACTTATACCGGCGTAACCATCGGGTTGGGGACGTCGAATGAAATCGACTACCTGAGCGGCGGCGCGCCGCCAACCATCTCCATGCTGACGCCAACGCTGACGACATCGAGTGTCAGCATTACGCTGAATAGTCCTCTTACCGTCAGCGCCACGGGCGGAGTGCCCGTGGGCCTGCGCATAGACATGGACCTGGGTCAGTCGCTCGAGACCAGCGGCGGCAACCTTACGGGTACGATCGTTCCGACGTTTGACGTGAGGACGGTGGCACGCACCGACACTGCTGCTCACATTGACGAGTTCATCGGATCGGTGACTACCGCGCCTTCCAGCGCGACAGCTACATCGTTTGTGATTACGGGCCCGCACGGTGAACCGTTCACCATCAACCTCTCCAGTTCTACGGAGTGGGATGGCGGCGCAACGGAGAGCCAGCTGATCGCTGACGGCTCGAATGCGGTCGTGGTGGTGGCCGGCCAGTTCGATCCCGCCGATCACACGTTGGATGCAGACGAAGTCGCCATTGTTTCCGACACGGGCTTCTACGCTGGCGGTCTGGTGACCTACGTGACGCCTACCACGGGCGCGGCCACGGACATGCAGTTCTACGTACGCCACGTATTGCCATCCGGGCTCTCTGAGGTTCCGTTGGGCGGACTTGCCAACGTGACCATCACGGGCAATGAAAACTACGGCATCTACTGGATGCACAATGCTTTCACCAACCTTCTCTTTAACGATGCGGCGTTGACGCCCGGCCAGGAGATCTCGGTAGGCGGACCCGATCCGACTGCGAGCCCGTTTACTGTGAAACGCATCCACCTGCGGAACTGGGGCTATAACGGCACCATTGTTCCGGGCAGCAGAAACGCAGGGCAGGGCACCTTCCAGATGAATGTGACCGGCTTTGCGGGGCAGGTCATCGCCTCACCCATTACCGTCTACCTGGGCACAGGTTGCGACTTCCGCTACGGATTCGGGGCGTTCACCGACCTGACGGATAGCGCCTCGATTCGCGTGGTGGGCATCCTGCTCAAATTCAACGGACAGACCGTGCTGGTGGCTCGCCATATTGACGGGCTCAATCTAACCGACATGTCTGTCACTGCCTGGCAGTAAGACAGAAGCACGCACTACAAACGCGCCGGGGCCGCTGTTCAAGCGGCCCCGGCAGTTTTTTGCGGCGAGGTTTTTGTTGCGCCGCGCTCAGAACAAATCCGCAATCGGCGGAAATGTCAGCAGCAGCCCGAGAATGAGCAATGCCAACGCGGCGGCATTGACGCGCTTGATATTGACGGTGCGCTGGCGCCAACGCGCATGCAGAATCGCCCACGCCACAAGCCACAATACAATCGCGCACGTGGTCACGCCTGAGAGCGGGCCGGTGGGCCTCCAAAAAATCATCAGGCTTTTGATCGCGGCGGATTGATCGGCCAGGATGGCGAAGACAGCCACAAGAAACGCGCCTATGCCTGCGGCGAGAATGGCTGCCGCGCCGGCGCCGTTGGGGATTGTCATCGATGGGACGGAGGGGGATGGGACGGAAGCTGAATTGATCTGCGCGTTCATTTTTGTTCTCCCTGCGTGATGTGGATGACCGGGCCGCCCTCGACCGGCGCGTTCTTGTTGATCATGGCGCCGAAGAATCCCGCAACTCCCGCGGCGAGGAGCGAGATCCACACAAAGACGAGAACCGCGGCGCGCAATTGGGGATGATTTTTGAGATTGCGCCCGTATTGCAGAACTACGCTCGCGGCCATGGTGATGGAGATGGGCGCGATCCAAGCCACGTGCTCCTTCCACTCCATGCCGATCGAGTGCCAACCGCTGGTTGTGGGGCTTGCCATCAGCAGCCGCTGCGGAAAGGCGGCGAGATTTGCTGTGCCCGGCGGCGGCACCGCGCGATACCAGGGATAAATGATGTATGCGCCTGTGAGTACGGCCAGCCAGGCCAAGGCTGCCATTGCGACCAGGTAGATGCGGAGAAACTTTTCGTCACGCTCCGCGGGCAGCGCCTGGTTGTGCGTGCAATAACGGCGGTAGAGCTCGACCAGCGCGCCGGAGCAAGCCAACAGATAAAGCGCGCCGAAGCCCATGCCGTGGATGAGGGTCCAGAAACTGCGTGCGGTGGTTTCCATGCGCACTATTGTTTCATTTTCATCGTCCCAGCTGCGGCGCGATTACAGGCCGTTACGGCCGGGCGGAAGAATTATCAGAAGCGATGATGCCCTCCGCCGCTTGAGTGGCTCATTTTGGGAGCCTTGGGCGCACTGAAATGTCCACCGCCGCCATAACCCTTGGGGGCCTTGAATTTCGGTGCGCTGTATTTAGGTTCCTTCTGGCCGCCGAATCCGCGAAAGCCGTTGGACTCGTTGCGCGCCATGGTATTGCCGTAGGGCTCGTACGAGCGGTTGGAATAGGCGCGCGAATTCGTCTGCGGCGCGCGATAGGACGAATACGGATTGTTGTATCCGCTGCTGTAGCCATATCCGGGCCGGCCCGCGTAATTCTGCTGCGGGTAAGCCTGCCCCGAGTAAGCCTGTGTCGTCCGGTTCGAATAGCCGTATCCATAACCAGGATTGCTGAAGGCCTGCGACCGATTTGCGTATCCAGGATTCGAATAGGTCTGCGCCCGGTTGGGATAGGTCTGCGGATGATACGCGTAGTTTTGGGGCGCGGGGCGTTCGTAAGTTTGCCCGGGCAGCGCGGGACGCGTGTTGCCGTACGCCGGCTGTTGTGCACCGCGATACGAGTAGGCATCGGGGCGAGCCGGTTCGCGATACGGCTCGGGCTGCCGCGCGTAGTTCTGCACCGGTGTGCGGTTGCTGTACTCGGCGCCGCGCTGGTTCGAGTTTTGATATGCGTTTTGCGCCGCGGGATAGCGCCGATCGGAATTGCCGTACCCGCCAGGCGCGCGCGCATTCTGTCTCCAGCCGCTGTAGGCGCCGTTGTAGGCGCGCGGACCGCCGCGTGGCAGGCCCCAATCGCGCACCGAGGCGCTTGATGTGAAATAGCCGGATTGATGGAAGAGCACGTCGTGCGCCAGCCAGTCGAGGCCCCAGGCCAGCAAGCCGAAAGGCGTGCGATCGAAAGCGCCGAGCGCGAAGCTCAACCCGTACTGAATCGGAAGGCCGCTGATGAATGAACCCAGGGCGCCGACGAGCGAGAAGCCGGGATACGGGGCAATGGGCGCGCCATATACGTCCCAAGGATTGTAACTGGGAACGTAGACGACCTCTGGGTTGGGCGGCGCAATGTCGATGTAACCCTGGTTGTCGTTCACGTCTTCCTGCGGCGTGGTCAGCAAGGTGCCGGCCTGCTGGGCACGATCGCGCAGCACCTGAACGGTCTGCATCAGGTCCTGCGGCTGGTTGTAATAGGCATCGCCGAGGGCCGTGGTCCAGTCGAGGTTGTGGTTCAACATGTCGAGCACGTCGGGGAAGGCCGTGAGCGCCTTCACGCTCGGATCCCAGTCGCCCTGCTCATTGGCCCCCGCGGCAATCTGGTCGGGCGAGCTATAGCCTTGCGCGCGCATCTGCTGCAACCACTGATCGGCCACGGCCACTTGCGCGGGATACGTGGACGCAGTGAAAATCTGCGCCAACAGTGCGTCGGGATACAGTGCGATGGGCGCGAGAAGCTGCTCAAGCTGATCGGCGCTGAGAGCCTGTGCCGGCGCGGCCGGCTGCGTCAATCCCTGATCGGGATACGGTGCGGAGTAGGACTGTTGCGGGGACGACTGCGCCGGATATTGCGGCTGCTGATATTGCGGCTGCGCGTAGCTCGGCTGCGGTTGTTGGTACTGCGGTTGCGTGTAGTTGTATTGCGGTTGCTGGTACTGCGGCTGCTGAACCTGCGGTTGCGCGTAGCCGTACTGCGGGGCGGGTTGTGCGTAGGAGCCGCCGTAGTTTCCGTTGGGCGATGCCGGACAGGAATTCGGTGGATATCCCTGTTGCGCCGCGAGATGCGCGGGCAGGACAGTGAGAGCGATGACTGCGGAGGCGATGGCTACGACTGCGACGCTCGAAACATGCGCGTGCGATTTCGATGCGGTTCTCATGATCCCTCACAGTCCGTACCGGGCTGCGCAAAGCGATCCGCGCCTGGAGCCGTTCAGCGGCCGTGCTCTTTCGATCGCAGGCAGAAACCCGACACAGCCCGCCAGGTAGCCCCGGGGGAGGGCTGAACGTTTTAACCCCAATTCGGGGGATTTGTTTCGCAGCGGAGAGGAAGAATTCAGGAAGTTGGCGAGGATTCGTAAGTGGAAGAAACAGGCGTGGTTATCGCAACACCAAACTGCGCTTTGAACTGCGCAGCGGTTACCGGTTTGCCGAAGAGCCATCCCTGGCCCAGAATGCCGCGGCCAGCCTTGGAGAAATACTCGACCTGCTCATTGGATTCGATGCCCTCGACAATCACCAACAACCCGAGTTTCTTGGCCATTTCGAGAATCTGCGGAACCACCGAGGCGGTGACAGCCTCAGTTCCAATGGTGCCGGTGAAGGCGCGATCGATCTTGATGCCGTCAACGGCCAGGTCGTGCAGATAAGCGAGCGAGGAGTAGCCAGTACCGAAATCGTCAATGAACACCGTATGGCCGGTGGACTTGAGGCGCGCGATGGCTTGCGTGGCAGCCTCGCGATCGGCGGTGCATCGCTCCGTGAGTTCAAGGCCGAGCGCCGAGGGCTCAATCTTTGCGGCCTTCACGCACTGCTGTAGGCGATCGAAGAAAGCGGGAGCGTTCAGATCCTGCATGGTGATGTTGACAGTGACTTGAAAATTGCCGCGGCGGAGTAGATCGTCCATCTCTTCGACGACGCATTTGAGCACGTGCACGGTGATTTCGGCGATAAACTCTTTGCGTTCGGCCAGTTCAATAAACACATCGGCCGGAACCTTTTCGTTGCTCTCGTCGGTCCAGCGCGCCAGGGCTTCGGCGCCGACCACGGCGCGCGTGCTGAGATCGACGACCGGCTGGTAGACAACAGTCAGCTCGCCCTTGCGGACCGCGCGCCTCAAGCGGCGCTCAAAGGAACGTTGGCGGTGATAGAAGAGGATCAGGGCGAGGGCGACAAGCGCGCCCAGCAGCTGACCGCCGATCAGAAGAGCCGTGGTGTGAAATCTCTCCTTGGCCAGCATGGCGGCACGCGGATAAGCCGCAACGGCGCACACCCGGTAGATGTTCGAGCAGAGCGGCTGATAGAAGACGCCATCGCGCTCCACCAATTGCCCCGCCACCACTTCGGCGTCCGAAAGCGGTTCGCGATGTCCGAACGCGTAGAACACGCGCCGACTCTCCCTGGCAAAAAACAAGCCCGTGAAAAGCTTGGGAGGATCGTCGTACAAGTTGGAAAAGGCCTGGGGATTCATTGCGAAGGAGACGCCACCTAGCTCTGCAACCAGACCATTGGCGTCTGGCGCGATGGCAAGCGGCGTGAGGGCATAGAACTTTACGTCGTGGTCGCTCGCGTCGGGTTTCGACACGGGCAGCGGCGTGGTGAGCCGCCCCATGGTTGTGGTGCAGTAGAGAAATCCATCCTTGTCGCGCCCGATGTCCTTGATGGTTGCCGAGTAGAAGACGATGCGGCGCATGTACGCCAGTTCCTGATCGGAGCAAAAGGGCAGTTTGGCGGCGAGGACGGCGTCGTCCGCCGTGCGCAACTCTCTGGCGATGGCGTCCGCATCGCCGAGCAGGCGGCCGGCGTATTGCTGAAGCTCTTCTTTCCCGGCGGCGAGTTGCAGGTTGTGGGCGACGAGCGCGGCAACCCCCGCACCGATACCCGCTCCCAGCAGGAGCAGGGCTATCATCGCGAGTCGGCTGCGTGTGTGAGTCACAGGGCGGGGCACCCGTTTTGTGGCGTCAGTATTGCACGCAACCCCGTGGATTGCAAGAAGATAAGCGCCTTCGCGGGGGTGCGGACGATGCGTGCCGGACACTCGGTTCGAGCTCAGGAGGCCAGGTTTTTTTTCACCAGCTCGCTCACGGCTTTGCCGTCGGCGCGTACGCTCGCGGCCTGCAGCTTGGCCTGCACAGCCTTCATCGCCGGGCCCATCTCTTTCTGGCTGGGCTTGTGGCCGAGCGTGACTTCAAGCTCGACGAGCGCCTCCGCCACCAGAGTGGCCAGGCCCGCTTCGTCCAGGGCCTTGGGCAGGAACTCCTCAATGACCACGATCTCCGCGGCTTCCTTGGTCGCCAGATCCAGCCGGTTGCCGTTGGTGAACTGCTCGATGGAGTCGCGCCGCTGCTTGATCATCGACGCCAGAGTCTGCTCGCCCTCAGCCTGTGTGAGTGGTTCGCGCTTTTCAATGGATTTGTTTTTGAGCGCATTCTTGATCAAACGCAGGGTCTGGGTCCGCTCCGCGTCGTGGGCCTTCATGGCGACGATGACCTGCTGGCTGATCAGGGCTTCAAGTGCTCCGAAATCCGTCATTTTTCCTGCGCTCCTGGCTTTTGGCCTTTTGCCGGACCCTTTTTGCGATGTCACGGCGAAAGGAGATTGTACCGAGTTAGGGGAATGCGGGGCAAAGCGGGCGGATTCCGGCCGTTGTAAGGCCGAGAAGCCGATTTCCACAACAATTAAAACCACAAAAACCACAAAAATGTGTATTCTGTGAGTGACGAGCTAAAAATCTACTCCTAAGCGAGGAAAAAATGATCCACAAGACGCGCCTTTATACGCCCGGTCCGACGCCGCTGCTTCCGGCGGCCCAGTTTGCCATGGCGGCGGCCGACATGCACCACCGCACGGCGGAGTTTCGCGCCCTCTTTCAGAAGGTGCTGGCGCAGCTCCAGGTGTTTGTGGGGACGCAGAATGATGTGCTGCTCCTATCGTGTTCCGGCACAGGCGCGATGGAGGCGTCGGTGTCGAACCTGACCTCGCCGGGCGACAAGGTGCTGGTGCTGACGGCGGGCAAATTTGGCGAGCGCTGGACGGGCTTGGCGAAGGCATTCAATTGCGAGCCGGACGTGCTGACTGCGCCCTACGGGCAGACTTTTGACCTCGCGCAGGTGCGTGCCGCGCTCAAGCCTGAGTACAAAGTGATTTTCACGCAGGCCACTGAGACTTCGACGGCGGTGCGTCACGATATCCAGGCCATTGCGAAGCTGCGCGACGAGCTTGCGCCGAATACGCTGCTTGTGGTCGACGGCATCACCGGACTTGGCACCACGCATTTCGACGTGGATGGCTGGGGCATCGATGTGCTCATCGGCGGCTCGCAGAAGGCGGTGATGATTCCGCCCGGTCTGGCCTATCTCAGCGTGAGCGAGAAGGCGTGGGCCGCGATGGAGACGAGCAAGAATCCACGCTACTACTTTGACCTGCGCAAGGAGCGCAAGAATGCGGTGAAGGGCGAGAGCGCTTACACGCCGGCGGTTGCGCTGGTCGCCGGCCTGGGCGCCGCGCTGGACTACATTGCCGGGCAAGCGGGTGGCGATTTGGAAAAGGGCCGCATCGCGCTGATCGATAACGCACAGGTGAATGCGGAGGCGACGCGCGCAGGCCTGGTGGCGCTGGGCTTTACGCTCTTTGCTCCCACCGCGCCGGCGGCTGCGGCCACGGCGGTTGCCGTGCCGGAAGGCATGGACTCGGGCGCAGTGGTGAAGGCGCTGAAGGCGAAGTTTGCGCTGGTGACGGCGAATGGCCAGGGCGAGATGCAGGGCAAAATCTTCCGCGTGGCGCACCTTGGCTTCTTCGACTATCTCGACACCGTGGCCCTGCTGGGCGCGATGGAGCACATCGCCAAGGACACGCTCGGCCTGCCGGTGAAATGGGGCCAGGCCGTGGCCGCGGCGCAGGAAGTGTATGCGAAAGCCACTAGTTCGTAGTTCACAGTTCGTAGTTCACAGTTTGGGAATCGCGATGACGACGTTTTGGGGTCTGTGAACTACGAACTAAGAACTGTGAACTTTTTCCGGAGTATTCATGCCTGAACTGACGTTTGGAGAAAAGCTGCTGATCGCGCGCAAGCAGCTCGATCTCTTTCAATACGAAATGGCGGAGCGGTTGGGCGTGCATCCCAATTCGCTCACCAAGTACGAGCGCGGTGAAGGCAAGCCGCACGCGGCGGTGGTGCGCATGTTCGATCTGCTGTGCGAGCAGCAGGGCATTCGCTTTGACGACTACGAGAAGGCGTCCGTTGCGGCGGACAAGGGAGCAACCATGAAGATCGTATTGGCGGAGAAGGTTTCTCCGGCGACGCTGGCCGTGTTTGCGGCCGAGCCGGGATGGGATGTGAAGACGCACGACCAGTTGCCCGACGGCTTGCCGGCGGCGCTTGCCGACGCCGATGCGCTGGTGGTGCGCAGCGCCGTGCAGGTGGACGACGCGCTGATGGCGCACGCGCCCAAATTGCGCGTGATTGGCCGCGCCGGCGTGGGCGTGGACAACATCGACGCCGAAGCGGCCACGCGCCGCGGCATTGTGGTGATGAACACGCCGGGCGCGAACGCCGTGGCCGTGGCGGAGCTCACTCTGTGCCTGATGATCGCGCTGGCCCGCAAGCTGCCTGCGGCCAATGCCACCATGCACGCCGGCAAGTGGGAGAAGAAAAATTTGCAGGGCTCGGAGCTGCGCGGCAAGACCCTGGGCATTCTCGGCCTCGGGCGCATTGGGCTGGATGTGGCGCGGCGCGCGCGTGGCTTTGGCATGGAGATCATCGGCGTCGATCCGTTTGTCTCCGCGGCGGTGGCGCGCGAGAACGGGATTACCCTGGTTCCCGTCGAGGAGCTTTTTGCGAAGGCTGACTATCTCACGCTCCATGTGGGCCTGACGCCGCAAACCCACGGCATCATCAACGCCAAGACACTTGCCACGATGAAGAAAGGCGTGCGCATCGTCAATTGCGCGCGCGGCGAGTTGGTGGTGGAAGCGGATCTGGTGGCTGCGATCAAGAGCGGCCAGGTGGCGGGCGCGGCGCTCGACGTATTTACTGTTGAGCCGCCCAAGGAGTCGCCGTACTTCGGCCTCGACAACGTGATTCTTACGCCGCACATCGCCGGTTCCACGGCAGAGGCGCAGGAGGCGGTGGGCATACAGATCGCGCATCAGGTGCGCGAATATCTCAAGCTCGGCGTGGTGCAGAACGCCGTGAATCTGCCTTCGCTGAGCCACGAGGAGTACGTGAAGCTCGCGCCGTATATCGAACTCGCGGGACGGCTGGGCTCGTTCCTCGCGCAGGCAGGCAAGGGCGGCATCGAGTCCATCGCGCTCATCTACGGCGGCGCGCTTGGCCGAAGTCAAAACCGAACTGGTGCGCAACGCGGCCATTGCGGGATTGCTGCAGGGCTCGGAGAATGTGAACCGCATCAACGCGGCGGCCGTGGCCGCGGAGCGCGGCATCCGCGTGCACGAAGAAAAGGAAGAGAGCCATCGCGGCGGCGCGGCCACGGTGCTGACCGTGGTGCTGCACACGGCGCAGGGCGAAAGCCGCGCCAGCGCCACCGTGATTCACGGCGAGCAGCCGCGGCTGCTGGCGTTCGACGGCATCGACGTGGAAGCGCCGCTCGAGGGCACACTGGTGGTGTGCCGCAACCTCGACGTGCCCGGCGTCATCGGGCGCATCGGCACCATTCTCGGCCAGCAGGGCGTGAACATTGCCAACTTTGCGCTGGGCCGCGAGCGCGGCGGGCGGCAAGCCGGTGAAGGCGCTGGCGGTGGTGCAGGTGGACGAGCCGGTTTCGGAGTCGGTGCTGGAAGCGCTGAAGGTGATTGAGGCGCTGCTCGAAGCCAAACTGGTGAAGCTGAACAATGGGAGATAGCGGCAACACTAACGTAGTGGGACGATCAGACCATAGAAACCTGAAATGCAAGCGCGGCCGCTCAATTTGCCGAGGGGCGCTCGACGGCATCCACGACCAGCACCTCGATCTGCGCCTTCACCGGCTCCAGCTTCAACCCAATCTGTTCCTGAATTGCGGTAAACAGTCCCGGTGGCGCAGTGCCGTCGGTTGGCGCCTGCGACTCATCGGCGGTCCACTTCATCTGGAAGTCGTAGCGTCCTGCCAGGCCGGTCTGGTCCACGGCGGGCCGGTCCAGAAAGTACCCCAAATCCGGCGCGAATTCGCTCATCGACATATTTGTCATTCTCATCGTGATCTGGCCGCCGTTCGAACGCTCGTTCTCATCCGGTGTGCCGTTGGGATCGCCCGCGCTCCTGGCCATCTTCTCTCCGCCTTTGGCCACATTAACTGCGTACACCGCCAACTCCTGGGTCTCCCTGTGCACCTTGAGCGCGAACCGTTCCTCGAGCAACTTCCGCAAAAGGGTTTGGGCCTGCTTGAAGCTCGGAGATCCCGGAACGTCGGGCACGCCGCGAATGTCCCAGTGCTCGGTGGCGATCCAGTTGGGCGCGCCCACAATCTGCTTCTTGTGCAAGCCGTACGCAAACAGGAGCATGCCCTCGACCGTTCTGTTCACGATGACAAACTGCCGTCCCTTCATGCTCATACTCTGGCCGTTGTTCGTGTCGTTCGGGTCTCTCGCCTTGACCGACACCACATCCCAGTCGGGGTCTGCATCCTTGGCCATCGGCGCGTCGGCCTTGGGAATCTCCCATGCCGCGTCTCCCGTGACCCGCACCAGGTTGAGCGAATAGGCCGTGCCACTCTGCGTCCACGTCCCAGTAATGGTCGCCACGTCCGCGCTCAGCTTGCCCTGGTAGTTGGTGTCATTCGGCGCAATCGCAAATCGCAGCTCGGCGCCCTGCAGGCTCATCTGCGTCGTCGCCCGCCCCTCGAAGGCCATGTTCGAGTCGAGGCTGTACACCACACCCTGCCAGCCCGCAGCGGTCTTCGTGATCTTCACCACGATGCGCTGGTCTTTGATTGAACCCTGGCCCGCCTGCATTGTCCCTTGCCACGTCCCCGCAATGTCCTGCGCGCGTAACGGCGAGGACCCGAACCCAACCGCGGTCAACGTGGCGATGGCGGTAAACAGGGCCACGCTGGACATCCTGCAATGGCGATTTCTGTGTTGGGGCGCATTTTGGCTCATATCAGCTATTACGCAACGATTGGCCGACGAGTTCGCATTCTTTTCGCGTGCGAGCGCGAAATAGTTACTCCAAAATGGCTGTACCCAACACTTCCGCGCCCGCGCCCTTTCTCGCGCGAACGGCGCCCCCGCGAACAGGTATTAGTTCGTGAGGGCGCCGGGCGAAAAGGGCGAGAAAGCAAAAAGGCTGGGTACACCAATCCCGGAGCCGGCTCAGTCGACGCGAATACTTCCTGAGCCGGTTTCGACGCGGACTTCGGGGCCGCCGCCATTCAATTGCGCGTGCATGTGATGCTTGTCCGTGGAAGTTTGCGTTACCGACTGTTGGCCGGTGGAGATCTTGCCTGATCCGGCGGATGCGTCGAGAGTCATGGGCGCATTGCCTGTCGCAAGCTCAATGCTGCCCGATCCCGTCTGCAGCTTCCAGGAAGAAGAAGGTGTGCCTTCAGCCTTGATCGTGCCGGAGCCCGTTTGGGCCTCGAGCGATCCGTGCACGCCCTTCAAATCGATGGTGCCGGAGCCCGTCTGGGCTTTTGCATCGCCCTGGCCGGAACCGTCGATTGTGATGTTGCCGGAACCAGTCTGGGTCTTGAAGCCGCCCTCAATTCCGGTGGCCGTGATGTTGCCGGAGCCGGTGGACAGCTTTGCGTCCTGCCCGACGCCGGTGTCGGTGATGTTGCCTGAACCGGTCGCGGCTTTGAGGGCTGTGTCGGCCGGCGCTTCAATTTCATAACTGATGCTGATGTTGTGCAGGTTTTCCTGTTGCCCTCCAATGCGGATTGTGTTTCCTTCCTGCTGGATGGGAGGATTGGCGGCGATCTGTTGCGCCTGCGCCGGGTCGCCGTTCTGATTCACCTTGACGATGCCGTGGATATGGATCTGGTTGGCGGAGCCGCGCGTGAAGGTAATGGATCCTGCACCGGTGCTGACGGATAGATCCAACTTGCCGTTGAACGTCATGTTGCGATCGAAGGTGGTCGCGGCCGGGTCGGGAGCCGTGCGCAAAAACAGAGCGTGTCCGAAATTGTCGAGCATGGCGAGCAACTCGCCGCCGTAACCTTTTGCTGCGGGCCCATTCAAACTACTCGGCGCTTCGGATGAGGGCACATCGATATGAATAGCGGGAACATCGATGTGCCTGGCGGGAATATCGATTTGTTTGGCGGGAATGTCGATGTGCCTGGCCTGAACATCGACGCTATGCGCCGGCACATCCACGTGAACGGCCGGTACGTCGAAATGACGGGCGGGCACATCCACATGCACAGCGGGCACGTCGAAATGCTGGGCTGGAATATCGAAATGTTGCGCCGGGACGTTTACATGGACGGCCGGAACGTTGATGTGTCGCGCCGGTACATCAACATGAACGCGAGGAACCTCGACGTGAACAGGTGGCACAGGCGCGGCAGGGGGCGCAGGCGCTGCAACGGGGTTGGGCGACGGAGCAGGGCTGGGCGATGGCTCGGGCTCGGCTTGCGGCGCAGGTACGGCCTCAGGTGTAGCGGCCGGACTCGTCGCAGGGACAGCGGAGATGGCCGGCAGCGCGGATTCCGAACTTGATGGAACTGCGGCGGGTGTCGGGCTCGGAGCGGGCGCGATTTGCTGCGTCTGCGCTGCGGCCGTCACGCGCACAAATGTGGCGGCGGCAAACAGGACCACGGGAACGAGCAGGGCGGTGGCAAGCGTGCGACGGCTTGCGGTGAAGGCCTGGCGGAACGCGCCTTCGTTAAACAGGCGCTCGATGCGATGCGAGAGATTCGATGAACGGGCCATAGCAACTCCGATTTGGGTTAGGTGCGGCGCCGCCGCGAATTCAAGGAGGATCTGGGCATACGAGGCGCGGCTGGCCGCTTGCTCGAGACCCGAGCGGTCGCTGATGGCCTCTGCCAGATCGGTAAGTTGGCGTTTGAGCCACCATCCCAGGGGGCTGAACCAGACGATGGCGGCGTAGAGGCCGGCAAGGGCCTGCAAATAAAAATCGCCGTGGCGGATGTGGGAGCGCTCGTGGGCGAGAACGATGCGCAGCTTCTCGCTGTCCCATGACCTGTAGTCGGCGGGCAGGATCACAAACGAGCCAATCGTGACGGGTGAGAAGATGGCGGCGCTGGAGCGCATGCGAAGGCCGTGGGCAGCGGCCAACTCGGCCGAAACCGGCTGCGCCGAGCGCCAGAGAAGAAATGCTGCGATCAATCCGTAAACCAGCCGAGCCAGCAGCAGGCCGGAGACAGCGACATAGAGAAGCGCAGCTGCCTCGAGGACCGAGAGTGCATGAAACGCAGGCGCCAAAGGAGCGGGTGCTTCCGGAGTTGGGAGAACGCTGAAGTTGCCGGGCATGGTCGCGGGCGAACTGCTGTAATGCGGGCGGGTTGCCGCGGATTTCCTGGAGCGATGCGGCGCGGAGGGCACGAAGGGCTGTGCGGGTTGCGCGGCTGCGATCGGTTCGGACGGCTGCCAAAAAGACTGTGGCGCAGGAGTTGCCGGCGCAGCCCGATGCATGAATGCGGGCAATACCAGCGTAACGCGGGGCAAGCGCGATGCAACGGGCAAAAGCAGCGGCATCAAAAAGGCCGCGGCGAGCACCAGCGTCCACGCCCTCTTGAGGGCGAGCACGTTGCGAACGCGGAAGAGACGCAGGACTACCCAGACGCCGATGGCGAGAGCCAGAGAGCGCAGGGCGGCGCCGGGTAGCTCTGAAACGACGTTGGCAAAGATGATCTTGGCGGAGGCGACGTGCAAAGGAATCATGGGGCCAGAAATCATTGTGTCGGGGACCATGGGCGCGACGATCATTTGCGGGCCTCCTTGGCTTTGCTGTGGGCGGGATGGCCGGAGCGGTCTTCTTGCTGCCGGGATTCGGCAATGCGCGCTGCCAGGCGTTGCAACTCGGCGCGATCCAGCACTTTCGAATCCACCATGCCCACCAGCAGCGCCTCCACCGAGCCCTCGCAGAACCAGTCCACGATGCGTTTGACGGCGCGGCCCGCCACACGCTGGCGTGATTCTGCCGGGCGATACAAAAAAGTGCGGTTCTCGACAGAGTGCGCGAGGTACCCTTTCTCCTCGAGACGGCGCAGCACAGTGCGTACGGTCGAGTCCTTGAGCGGACGGTCGAGCTCTTCGCGCGTCTCTTCCGCAGTGACAGCGCCTATTCGCCATACGATGGAGAGGATCTCCCTTTCCAGCTCTCCCAGCTCCGCGGGATCGTGTCCGGATTGAGTGTTACCTGTCATAGTGTTACCGACTGTAACACGCAAGGATGGTCAAATGTCAAGTAGAATTTTGGAGATTCCCGCATTCCACCCCGGTCCCCAAAGGCGAGGGACCGGGGGCACCCTCATCCTCGATTAGGGTGCTCGTCGAGATCGGGGCCACCCGCCCACCGTTGTCCGGGTTGCTGGTTGTCCTGGCGGGCGCAAGAATAGGTGCACGAATTGGAGCTGCCCATGAAAAAGACTGTCCCCGCGGAATCTGGCTCTGCATTCATCGACGCGAAGATCGAACAACTTGGCGACTGGCGTGGCAAGACGCTTGCCAAAGTGCGCGACCTCATTCACCAGGCCGATCCTGAGATTGTCGAAGAAGTGAAGTGGATGGGCACTCCCGTCTGGTCCCACGGCGGCATCGTCTGCACGGGAGAGACTTACAAGAAGCGTCGTCAAGTTGACATTTGCCAAAGGCGCTTCGGTGCCGGACCCGGCGGGTCTGTTCAATTCCTCGCTCGAGGGAAATGTCCGGCGCGCCATCGACATCCATGAAGGCGAAAAGATCAATGAGGCGGCCTTGAAGATTCTTTTCCGCGCTGCCGTGGCGGTCAATCTCCAGAGCAAGAGCAAGCCGAAGCCGAAGGCCCGGTAGACTGCCAGCCTTGATGACCCGCAAGCGGACCGTTCAACTCAGGACGTGCGGGAGATGCAGACACCCTCGACTGCGCTCGAATCCGGATTGACGAAATACCGGCGCTGGAAGTACAAGGCCAGATTCACCAAGGCAATCATCACGGGAACCTCGACAAGCGGACCGATGACCGCAGCGAATGCTGCCCCCGAATTGATGCCGAACACCGATACCGCAACCGCAATCGCGAGCTCGAAGTTATTTGAGGCGGCCGTGAACGCGAGCGTGGCCGTCTTCGAATAATCGGCCCCCAGCCTCCGCCCCATGTAGAACGACACCAGGAACATGACGACGAAGTAGATGAGGAGCGGAGTCGCGATTCGTAGCACGTCCAGCGGCAGACGCACGATGTAACTGCCCTTCAGAGAGAACATCACCACGATGGTGAACAGCAGGGCTATGAGGGTCAGCGGACTCACGCGTGGCACAAAGCTCCGGTCGTACCACTCCCGTCCCTTGGCGCGAACCAGCACGGTGCGAGTGAGAAATCCGGCGATGAAGGGAACGCCAAGATAGAAGAAGACGCTGCGCGCGATTTCGCCGATGGAGATTTTTACCACCGCGCCATGCAATCCAAACCAGCCCGGCAGAACCGTGATGAACACCCAGGAGTAGACGGAATAGAAAAATACCTGGAAGAGCGAATTGAACGCCACCAGTCCCGCGGCATATTGCGTATCGCCCTTTGCCAGTTCGTTCCACACGATGACCATGGCGATGCAACGCGCCAGGCCGATCAGGATGAGGCCGGCCATGTACTCGGGATAGCCGCGCAGAAAGATGATCGCGAGCGCAAACATCAGCACCGGTCCGATGAGCCAGTTCTGTAGCAGAGAGAGACCCAGCACGCGCTTGTTGCGAAAGACTTCGTGCAATTCCTCAAAGCGCACTCGCGTGAACGGCGGATACATCATGAGAATCAGGCCGACCGCGATGGGAATCGACGTGGTGCCGACGCTGAAGCGATTGAGAAACGGCACCACTCCGGGAGCCACCCAGCCCAATGTGACGCCAAACGCCATGGCCCCGAAGATCCACGCGGTAAGGTAGCGATCCAGAAACGACAGACGGCTTTTCTTCAACTCAGGGTCTCCTCGGCGCGGCTACGAGCGGCCAATGTTATCGACTTCGCGCTTGATGGCAAGCTGGTCAAGTGTGCCGAGCGGCAGGGATAGAAACAGTCCTATCCTGCGGTCGAGCACGACGAAAGCATCGCGGAAGGCGCGCGCGATTTCATCCGGCGTGCCTTTTACCGCTGCCGGATCGGGAATTCCCCAGTGCGCCGTCATGGGCTGCCCAGGCCAGTAAGGGCACTGCTCGTTGGCGGCGTTGTCGCACACGGTAAAAACGAAATCAAGCTTAGGAGCCCCCGGCGCGGCAAATTCATCCCATGACTTGCTGCGCAGCCCGCTCGTTGAAAGCCCGGCGGATGTAATTTGTTGGAGCGCCTCTGGGCGCGGCTGGCCTGACGGATGACTGCCCGCACTGTACGCGACAAAGCGGCCCTTTCCTTTTTGGTTCAGGATTGCCTCAGCCATGATCGACCGCGCCGAGTTGCCGGTGCATAGAAACAGGACGTTGTAATGGTCCGGCATGGGCTTACTCCTTCGCTCCGACGGTGACTGGCGCGCAACAGCCCGGCGCGCAGCAGGCCGTCTTCGGTTTGGCGGCGCGGATAAAGGCGCTCATGAACTTTCCGTTGACCTGCGGCGCGATGGCGTTGACATCCACGCCTGCCTCGGTGAGGAATTGGCGAGCGTCTTCTACGTTGTAGACGCGTGTGGGCTCGATCAACACATCGCTGAACCCGGCCCGCGACAGTTTGGCAAGGTAGTCGCTCTCTTCAAGCGCTCCCGCAATGCATCCCACCCAAAGGAGCATGCTCTTGCGCACTTCGTCCGGCACGCTGCCACGGACAACGACATCCGAAACCGCGAAGCGTCCGCCGGGCTTGAGCACGCGAAACGCCTCCCTCAGGACGCGGTCCTTGTCGGCCGAGAGATTGATCACGCAGTTTGAAATGATGACATCCACCGAGTCGTTGGGCAGGGGAATGTTCTCGATTTCGCCTTTCAGAAACTCGACGTTGGGCACGCCTGCCTGTCGCTGATTTTGGCGCGCAAGCGCCAGCATCTCGTCCGTCATGTCCAGACCGTATGCTTTGCCGGTGGGCCCTACGCGCTGCGCCGACAGCAGCACGTCAATGCCGCCGCCAGAACCGAGGTCAAGGACGGTCTCTCCGGCGCGGAGCTCGATCAACGCGGTCGGATTCCCGCATCCCAATGAAGCCAGGACGGCCTTTTCCGGGAGGAGTCCTTTTTCGCCGGCGCTGTAGAGATTGGTTGTGATGGGATCGCAGCAACGAAGACCGGGATCGCAACATGCCTGCAAATTGCCTGACTCCGCGACAGCGCGCGCCGCGCTCCCGTACTTTTCCTTTACGAGTTGCTGGACGGTGGTTGGGGTTTTCATTCTCGCGTCTCCTCGCATACGTTAAGGCGAATGTATTCTTTGCTGGACATATTTGTCAAGGCGCATATAATAAAAGCGTGGAACGCTCCCGTAAAACCTACGACCTCGCCGTGTTGTTTGCGGCGCTTTCCGACCGCACCCGACTGCGCTTGCTGAACCTGATGGACGGACGGGAGGTCTGCGTCTGCTACTTCATCGAGATCCTGGGGCAGAGCCAGCCCAAGATTTCGCGACACCTTGCGTATCTGCGCAGGGCTGGCGTGGTGGCGGCGCGCCGCGAGGGAAAGTGGATGCACTACAAGATCGTTGTGCCAGCGCATGCCGGCGCAGCCAGGATCCTTCGCGAAACGCTGGCGGTTGTCAGGGAAGAGAAGGCGATGCAGGCGGACCTGGCGCGGCTGGGCAAAGCCTGCTGTGCTCCGCAGAGGGTTTCAGCGCTCGAGGGAGCGCCGCTGCCGATTACGGTCGAAGCGGTGGGCTGCTCCGCATGCTGAACTGACGAGGGCGGGCTCAAGCGCTCGCCGCCGCCCGCACTTCGATTTCACAAAGTCATCACTTCGTTGGGTCGGTGACACGGCCCATGAAGAGGATGGCCCCGCTCGCATTGTCCCGGATGAGGAACAGGAAGGGATGGTCGGCAGTGAAGATGATGGGCGGCGGAGGGGGGAACATGGGGCGCGGGGCCGTGGCCATAGCCATCATCACCGCCGTGGCCGCCGCGGCCTCGGTGCCGTTCTCGTCCAGATCGATGTACGCCTTGTGGATGGCGGCGGAGATAACGAGGCTCTTGTCGCCCGTCATGGCGGAAAAGTCGGCGGAGTTTGAGTCGAAGGCCGCTTTCATTCCCAGGCCTTCGAGTGTGGAACTCAGCTCGAACTGCTGGGTGATCTTGAAGCGCGGCAGGGAGACGATCACCTCGTGCTGGTAGCTGAGTGATTTCATCCACTTTTGAAGATTGCCGGCGCTGAGTGAGTGTTCCAGGGCGGGTAAGCCGTCCATGTCGTCGGGAAGCAGGATCAGCATCGAGATTTCGCCCTTCTCGTACGGCAGCAAGAGCGCCTGGAAGGACGGCCCTTTGAAGTAGTCGTAGCCCTCTGAGTTACGCATCGTGGGCGCTTGAATGGTTTTGCTCGCCGACAGGTGAAAATCCTCGTCCTCGGTTGCGTTCTTGCTGAACTGACTGGCCCACGCAGCCTTGAAGTAAATGGCGTTGGTGAGAATCAGGCGGGTGAGCGGCGTGACGGTGCCGGGGCCGAGAAGGTTCTGGATCTTGTCGTTGGTCTGCTTTTCGACCCATTGATTGATGGTGGTGCGCACGCTGTCAGGAGCGGACTTGAAATCGACCGGGTGAAATCCCGCGCCGTAGTTAGTTTCAACTAGCTTCAAATAGGTCGGCTGGAATTTTTCATCCTGCTGGGCCCAGAGCGCGTCGGCCACGCTGAGAGCGTAACCCTGGTGCGGAGCATTCATGCCGGCCAGCAGCGCGCCCATGGCTGGATGCAAGCGATCCTGCGGCAGCGTGTAGTGGAAGACGTGCGCCATCTCAGTGGCCGTCTGACCGTGCGCGCCGGCGTAGGCCATGGCGAAGTCCGTGGAGATGCTTTCCGGCGAGAAGAAGAGATTGCCGGGTTGTGCGCTGAGCCGGCCGTAGAGATCGATGGCGAAGGCATTGCTGCCCTTGACGGCCTCTGCCTGGTCGGCAGTGGGAGCCGCGGGAGGTGCAGCGGCGAGGGCAGACTGGCTAACGAACAGCGAGAGAAGAAGAGAAAGCAGCAGCTTCATGCACGTCTCCTGAATTGAGCTGAAGAAAGGCGCCAGCTGATCGTAGAACGCAGAGTGCAACTTTTCTTGCATCGAAAATTGTGGCCGATCGACGAGGCGGATTTTGGCGCCGGATTTCGCGACGGGTTCGCAGTTAGCCCATCAGACTCTTGTGCCCGAGCCAGCCACGGAGATAGGAGGCCTGGCCGAGGTGGTAGGTCTCGTGGATGGCCATGAAGCTGACGATGCCGCTGATCTTTCCGTCGAGGCTGGGCGGGCCCACTGTGGCGGGCTGTGCCAACAAATCCTCCGGAGCCGCTTCAAGCGCGGCCGTCACAGCCTGGCCGGACTCGCGCCAGATGCCGAGCAAATACTCGGACGACGGGTAAGCGGAGTCTTCAAGAAGTTTTTTGCCGCGGCCAAAAATCTCAAGCTCCGGCTGCCCCCACTCGACGTTGATGAAGTGCAGGGTCCGGCCACGGCAATAGGCCAGGTGACCGACGATCCACGCCATGTGATTCAGCTTTTCATCGGGGCGCTTGAGCCATTCCTCTGGCGAGAGGTCGCTGACGGCCTGCTCCAGCGACTTCGAGTTGAAGTTGTAGTTTTCGGCGGCGGTGGCGATGACTGCGGGGACCGGCATGGGCTCTCCATTTGCGGTGGGCTGCGCGCGGCGGCTGCGCGGGAAGATGCTTACCGAATACCTGATCCGGGCGACTGCGGTCAAGCGAAGCGTGTTGCGCGGGAAACAAAAAAGGCGTCCCGAAGGACGCC
The DNA here is from genome assembly GCA_963713675.1 of uncultured Acidobacteriota bacterium. GTDB lineage: Bacteria > Acidobacteriota > Terriglobia > Terriglobales > Acidobacteriaceae > Telmatobacter. The sequence continues at coordinate 450,679 of CAVQMV010000021.1, read as the reverse complement.
ATTCTTGAAAATGCAATGAATTTCTACGCGCGGCTCATATAAGCGCCTTCACTGGTGTCGACGCGAATCTTTTCTCCCTCGTTGATGAAAGATGGAACCTGGACCACGAGGCCGGTTTCGGTCTTGGCGGGTTTGGTGACGCTGGAGGCGGTCGCCGACTTCAAGCCCGGCTCAGTCTCGATGACTTCCAGATCGACGGTTTGCGGCAGTTCAATTCCCACCGGATTGCCATCGAAATAGCTCACGTGAATCTGCAGGTTAGGCGTGAGGTATTCGACCGTGTCGCCAAGGGTCGCGCTCTTGAGGACGGTCTGCTCGAAGTCCTGCGGGTTCATGAAGTAGTAATCGTCGCCATCGGCGTAGAGGAACTCCATGAGGATTTCGTCCACGATCACCTTCTCAATGGCGTCGGCGGAGCGGAAGCGGTGCTCGAACATGGCGCCGGATTTCAGGTTGCGCAGCTTGGCCTGGATGAAGGCGCGAAGATTGCCGGGCGTACGGTGCTCGACCTTGAAGACCGTGTGCAGCTGATCGTTGTGTTTGATGATCATGCCCGGACGAAGTTGAGTGGCGGGAATCGCCATAAATGGTGCAGCTCCTTGCTGGATTTGCGCGCAGTGCGCAATGAAATATGCCGTTTGGCGTCTATCCATTATTGTAGCCCAGCGGCGGCTTGGGCGTGAGGTGCGCACCCTCGGTGACGGCCAACGCGTGGAAGCCGTATTTTTGCGCCTATTGCGGTTTTGGTGACCTTGGTTTATTGGCCGGAAAGAGTGGTATCTAAGCAGGATCGAGAGCGATATAGAATAGCGATGGGCCAGCGTTTGGCTGGAAGTGCATCTGAACTGCGAGTTTTCGGCATTTCTCCTTCAAACGTAGCTTTTTGAAGGACCACGTAAGGTTCCGATTTCTTGAGGAAATCGGAACTCAAGTCTCGAGGTTTCGGGACACATCTGAAGGAGAAATGCGTTCGGCAAGATCAGAGATTCTGTATCCCAGTGCGACCTGCCGCCGTTCCCCGGGGTCACGTCAAATGGAGCGTGCGGCTCCTACAATCATCTTCTGATTGCGGTTAGCCGATGAATAGCGCCCTGCGACACGCCGGGCAGGTAAAGATATGCCAGCGAGAAGCGGCAAGGGAGAAAAGCATCAACGCATGAGCAAGCCAGTTTCAATCTGTGTGATCGGGTCGGGTTATGTGGGACTTGTGGCGGCTGCGTGTTTTGCCGAGATCGGCCACCACGTGATCTGCGTGGACAACGATGAAGCCAAGGTGAAGACACTTCGCGAAGGCGGCGTGCCCATCTTCGAGGAGCACCTGCCGGAGTTGCTGGCCAAGCACCGCGGCCGCTCGGTGGTTTTCACCACCGATCTGGGCGAGGCAGTGGAAAAGAGCGAAGCGATCTTTATCGCCGTGGGCACGCCGCAAGGCGATACCGGCGCGGCGGATTTGTCGTATGTGGAAGCCGTGGTGGCGGAGATTGCGCGCGCTATTACCAGCTACAAAGTGATTGTGGAGAAGAGCACGGTTCCGGTGTACACCAACGACTGGATTCGGCGCGTGCTGCACCGTCATGGCATCGAGCCGGAGAAATTCGATGTGGTTTCGAACCCTGAATTTCTGCGCGAAGGCACGGCGGTGATCGATTTTCTGCATCCCGACCGCATTGTGGTGGGCGCGAACAACGAGCGCTCCGCGGAAGTGTTGCAGCGCATTTACGAGCCGCTGACCAGCGGCAGGTATTACACGCAGCCGGGCGCGCTTGCAGGGTGCGTGCAGCGCTGCACCGGCTGATCTGTGACCTCGACGCAAAGCGCGGAGATCATCAAGCACGCATCGAATGCGTTTCTGGCGATGAAGATCTCGTTCATCAACGCGGTGGCGAATCTGGCCGAAGCGGTGGATGCGGATATCGAAGATATTTCCGCGGGCATCGGGCTCGACAGCCGGATCGGTCCCAAGTTTCTGCATGCAGGGCTGGGATATGGCGGCTCCTGTTTTCCGAAGGACGTGGCCGCGTTCCACTGGGTGGCGCAGGAACGGGGCGTGGATTTTCAACTGCTCGAAGAAGTACGCAAGATTAACGAGACGCAGAAGGAAGTCTTCTTCAACAAGGTGCGCTCCGCATTGTGGACCTTGCGCGGCAAGCGGCTGGCGGCGCTGGGCCTGGCCTTCAAGGGCGAGACCGACGACATTCGCGAGTCGCCCGCCATCGAGCATGATTCAAACGCTGCTGGATGCGGGCGCGATTGTGACCGCGTTCGATCCCGCGGCGATGGAGCGCGCCAAGGAAGTGCTGCCTCCCGCGAAGAATATGCATTATGCGAGCGATCTGTACAGCGCGGCCAAGGATGCCGACGCGGTGCTGATTTTGACCGACTGGAAAGAGTTTGCAAGCGTGGACCTGCCGCGGCTGAACCGGGCCATGCGCTTCCCGATCGTGATCGACGGGAGAAACCTGTACAAGCCGGAGGAGATGCAGAGCCACGGATTCACGTATGTGAGCGTGGGCAGACCGACGGCGTATCATGCGCAGGAAGGCAAGCCGCGGAAGGCGTAAGAACGGTGTGAGTGTGGGTGCGAGTGTGCCGACCACTGACTACGCACACTCGCACTCACACTCTCCACTAACCACTGTTTTTGGAGCGCTAGAATTTGACCATGCATGTTCTTGTCACCGGCGCTGCCGGGTTTCTTGGTTCGCACCTTACCGATCGCCTGCTGAGCGACGGCCATACGGTTCTTGGCGTGGACAATCTGTCGACGGGAGATCTGGAGAATCTTGCGCATCTCGCCGGCCATCCGCGCTTCCGGTTTGAAGAGCGGGACATCTGCACGAGTTTCGATCCCGGCCCGGTGGAAGCTACGTTTTCAATCTGGCTTCGCCGGCCAGCCCGCCGGAGTATCTGCGCCTGGGCATCGAGACGCTGCGCGTCGGCTCGGTGGGCGTGGAGCATACGCTGGAAATCGCTGCGCGCTACAACGCGGCTTACCTGCACGCCTCGACTTCAGAGTGCTACGGCGACCCGCTGGAGCATCCGCAAAGCGAGAGCTATTGGGGCAATGTGAACCCGGTGGGTCCGCGCTCGGTGTACGACGAGGCCAAGCGGTTTGCCGAGGCGCTGGTGATGGCCTATCACCGCTCCCGCGGAGTGAACTACGCACCTGGTGCGCATCTTCAACACCTACGGCCCGCGCCTGCATCCGGGCGACGGTCGGGTGATTTCGAACTTCATGATGCAGGCGCTGCGCGGCGAGCCGCTGACCATCTACGGCGACGGCCAGCAGACGCGCAGCTTCTGTTACGTCGACGATTTGATCGAGGGCATCATGCGCCTGGCGCTCAGCGAGGAACACTTGCCGGTCAACATCGGCAATCCCGTGGAGTTCACGATTCTGGAGTGCGCGCAAACGATTTTGGAGGTCACGGGATCGAAGAGCAAACTATGCTTTGTCGATCTGCCGGTGGACGATCCGGCGCGACGCCGGCCCGATATCACCAAGGCGCGGACACTGTTGGGATGGGAGCCGAAGGTCCAGCTCAAGGAAGGGCTGAATAAATCGCTGGATTACTTCAGAAGCAAGATCGGAAATGGCGAGGGCCTGAGGGCGAGTTCCTAGAATCCGTTCAATAAATAGGTTTTGAAGTAGACGGGGTTTGCAGGCATTCTTACGCCCGCTAAAGCGGGCTTCGATTTGGGCTCTGTGCTTTCCCCAGGCTTGCGCCTCCACCCCACGGACGAAGACCTGTCCGCGGGGACCCCAGACCTGGGGCTACCATCTGCTGCCCACTGCGCGGGCTCTTTTCTTCGAAGCAACTCTCAGAGGCAACTTTTCCTTTTTCTAGTTTGCCTTGTAGCGGGTCTTGCAGTTGGGGCACTCCGCAACGCGCATGACTCCGCTTACAGGAATCACCGGAATAAAAATGAAGAGCGTGATAAAGCGCATGCCCTTCTTCTTCAAGAATTGAGCGACGGTTCCACACTTGCCGCAGCGCATGAGTTCGGAAGTTAGTTCCGAGCCCCAGAAGAAAAGTCTGATGCCAATGATGAGCATGGATAGAGGGCCTTTCTGTGCGGGATGAGGCGCCGGGCAGGCTTGGAGCTGAGCAGGGGTAGATTAGCACTCGCCGACGTGAGTGTGGTTCCCTAGCGCGGCGGATCGTAGGGCTCGGCGCGCAACAGGTTCGACAGAATATTGCGCTCATACGGCGAGAAAGTGCTCTGGTAACGCGCGGAGTTGAGCACGGTGTCGCGCTGATCGAGGGGCACGGAACTCAGATCGCGGAAGGCCTGCTTCACCATCTCCTGGCGACCGGGCGGCAGCGCTTGATAGCTGCGGCCAGCCTGGCGCACCTGCATCTGCTCCTGCGGCGACATGCGCTCCAGCATCTCGCTGCGAGCCAAACGGCGATCGCGTTGCTGCTCCGGCATCTGGTTCAATTGGTGCAACTGCTGGACGAGGCGCTGCTGGGTGGCCGGCGGCAAGCGGTTGAAGCTGGGATCGCTGCGCAGCATCCGCTCCTGCTGTTCGACAGGAAGTCCCCGGTGCTGATTCAGAAAGTCGCCGAGATGTCCTGGAGGAGCAGCGCCGGGATACGCATTTTGATAAACGTTTCCGGGTCGCACTCCGCCATACGCGCCGCCGTTCGGCCCGTATGCAGGACGCTGGCCGCCGTTATATTGCGGATTTTGCTGATAGGGCCGCTGCTGGTTCTGGTACGGTCTCTGCTGGTTCTGATAGGGCCGCTGTTGATTCTGGTACGGCCGTTGCTGTTGCGCGTTGCCGCGCTGCGGATTCTGAACCTGGCGGGGAGGGCTCTGCTGCCTGGCTGCGCGTGGCTGGTTCTGACCGAAGCCCGCACGCATGGCAGGACCGGAGCGGAATGCTGCGCGACGTTGGCCCTGCAGGCTAGCCGCGGGCAGACAGAGAACCAGGACCGCAGCGGCGATGATCGCCGCCCGACGCATTCCTTGCGCGTTCCAGGTCCAGTTCACAAGTCGTTCTCCAGGCTGTACGCCTAAATCTCAAAAAAAATCAGTCTCCGCTCGGACTGCTGGAGAGAGCTTCCATCTGGTCCAGCACTTGAGCATTGCTATCGAGCGTTTGCAGATCGTGCACCGTGGCAGCAAGCGGGGTGGGCTGCACGGGCTGCATCCAGTCGGTAATGCCAAGATAGGTGCCGCCGCCCAGCAGCAGCACAGCGGTCAACGCCATGGCGGCCAGGGGACGCGCGTGCAGGCCTGGGCCATACGCGATGCTGGCGCGGATGCGCGCAACGCCGCGAGCCAGCCAACCGGCCGGCGCGGCTTCGCGCTCTTCCCGCATCCTGGCGCCAAGCCGCGTGAGAAAGTAAGGGCTCGGCTCGGGTGCTTCCCAGGTATCCAGCAACTGCATCGCAGTCTGCAGCTTCGCAAGCTCAGCCTGGCAGTCGCCGCACTCGGCAACATGCGCTTGAACCTTGGCAGGTACTGCATGGGGATCGAGCAGCAGATCGGCCAGTTTCTCGTCCACCATCTTGCAATTCGTCTTTGTCTGTTCCATGGCTTGCTACCCCGCTCTCTGCCGGTACGTTCCGGCTTCTTTCCGCCTTCCAATCAAACAAAATCCTTCAACTTTTCCCGCAGCGTCTGGTAGGCGCGGAAGAGGAGCGACTTGGTTGCCGACTCGCTCAGCTTGAGCACCTCACCGATCTGCCGATAGTCCATTCCCTGGTACTTATGCATCAACACTGCCATGCGCTGCCGCTCTGGCAGCGCCATCACATGCAGGCGGATCGCGGCCATGCGCTCATTGCGCAGCAGCTGCTCTTCCGCCGAAGGCTCGTCGTCGGCCAGATCCGGAGACGTACCGGTCTCCTCGTCGGGCTGGTCCAGGTACACCGTTTGCGCGGTCCGTTCGTGCTTGGTGTCGCGCGCGTAGTTTACGGCCAGGTTGGTCGCGATGCGGTAAAGCCACGTGGTAAACCTGGCTTCGGCCCGGTAACTGCTCCTGGCACGATAGACGCGTAAAAACACTTCCTGTGCTAACTCTTCGGCAATGGCCTGGTTGTTTACCATCCGGAAGAGGAAATGAATCATCGGCCGGTGGTATTTTTGCGCCAGGTACGTAAAGCCGGCCTCGTCCCCCTCGGCCACGCGGAGCATAATGGCCGCGTCGCTGGCGGGGTCCAGTCCCTCCCGAACGCCCATGTTCGGGTCAGGAGCCGCGCCCGGCTTCAAGGCCGAACCGGCGCCCAAGGCAGGACCGTTAAGGACCATCGTTGCCATATCTTCTGGAACCCGATCCGTGCCCGAAGGTTGCGCCCCGTAACCGGTTTCTTCCCCGGAATTTCCATTTTCCTGGTCATCCTCGGCGGGACCTGGGCTCTCGCTCCGGGAAAAGGCGGAAACCTGGCCTTTTCGGCCCGCAAACGGGGGAGACAATCGGGCGCCCGCCAGGCCGGAAAGAGGGCCGAGCACGGCTTCCCCATCCATGGGGAGCTCGCTTTTCTGGCGGATTGAACGCGCTCTCCTGAACATACCCGGTTTCCCGTCCAACCCCCTGGGTGTAACTTCGTGGCACGAAAGGGCAAACCGCACACCAACTTGGCGCCGGATTTGGACGCAAAGCTCTGCTGGTGTTACTCTACCCTACGGAACGCCTTCTCGGGCGACCTTCCTGTGGCAGGGGTTTCAAACTGGTTTCCGGGCCGGTTTTCAGGCCGGTTTCAGGGAAGGCCGGTGTCGGGTAAAGCCGGTATCGGGGAAGGATTGCCCGGCAGGCCAAGTCTCTCGAGAATCGGGAGTTTTCCCAGCCGGGACGGTGACCGCAACCCCTCCCAAAGCCTTTTCCGGGCGGTTAGCTCAGTTGGTTAGAGCGCCTGCTTCACACGCAGGAGGTCGCAGGTTCGAGTCCTGCACCGCCCACCAGCCTTCGCCTGCTGCGCAGGCTTCGGCTCGGCATGCCATTCGAATGGCGAAGGCTGTCGCGCCGTAGCTTTAGCGGAGGCGGACCCTCTTTGAGGGCTACGGTTCGGGCTCCCACGCCGGAGCCTTGGCGTAGACGTGCATGCCAACCAACCCAACGGTCTGATAGGCTCGAATGTCCGAAAGCGGGCGGACGTGCCGTGAAATATGTCTACATTCTTCAAAACCTTGCCGGAGAGCATTTCTACACGGGTATCACCGACGACTTGGACGCCCGATTGTCGAAACACAATGCAGGCGTTGTAACCCACACTTCAAAGTTCCGCCCTTGGGGCATCAAGAGCTATATCGCGTTTTCGGACGAGGCACGGGCTATCGCCTTCGAGAAGTATCTGAAGTCCGGATCGGGTCGGGCTTTTGCCAAAGCAAGGCTGTAGATTGCTCGGCTCGCGCAAACGCCGCGAAAGCGCTTAAAGTTCGAATCCTTGAGCGCCCACCACCAGCCATCAAAATGGTCTGTCAAGCCCTTCCGGAGCCTCCCCTGGAGCAACCACCTCATTCCAAACGTCTTGCACCGCGCCGACCCTTTGCAGATCATTTCCCCATGGACCGTTATAGTGAGTACGGGTGAGGCAAAAGGCGTCTGGGATTGCAGTTCTCGGACGGGAATGCCAGCGAAAATCCAGCGAAGAAGGAGAAATTGATTAAAGAAAAAAATTTCTATCCCCAGGGGGTGTTTTTTGGCGTTAACTCTTTTTGAATCAACAAAACGTTCCCTAAATCGTGTGCAAATTCGGTCGAAAATGGTAGCGTAGCTGCCGGTTGGCCTAAGCACACACTTTCTTGCACGAAATCCCCGCCCTTAGACAGACGGAAGCCCGGCGTCTGAACCATAGCCATTCGAGGCCGCTTCCGGGTCGACACTACCCCGCGGCGAGACCTTTGATGCCGCGCAGATCCATCTTGCCTGTGCCCAGCACCGGGATAGCCTCGACGTGGACGAACTGGCCCGGCTTCGGTTTCCGGGGGGCGGGCGGGTCAAGCTGGGCAAATTTTACGAGCACCGGAGCCTACTGCTGCAGCACGACCTGGTCGCCTTCTTTGAGGCCGGAGATGATTTCGGTGACGGATCCGTTGGAGAGTCCGACGGTGACGGGGATCTTGCGGAAGCCCTCTTTCTGATGTTTGTCGGGAATCTGGACCGAGGCATTCTTTTGGTTGTCGTAGAGCACAGCGTTTTCCGGAATGGTGAGGACGCCCTTGTGCTCATCGAGGAGAATTTCGGCGTTGGCGGTCATGTTGGCCTTGAGCTCGCCGCCGGGGTTGTTGATGGAGACGCGAACCTCGAAGGTCGTGACGTTGTCCTTTTCCACGCCCATCGGAGCGATCTTGGTCACTTTGCCATTGAAAAGGCGGTCGCGGAAGCTTTCCACCTTGATGCGTGCGGGCTGGCCCATGTAGACGTGGGCGATATCGGCCTCGTCCACTTTGCCCTGCACATAAACCTCCGACGTGTCGCCCTCGGTCATGACGAGCGTGGCGGTTGAGCCGAGCACCAGGATGGAGCTGACGGCATCGCCCATTTCAACGTCGCGCGAGAGGATCACGCCGTCCATGGGCGCGACGATGGTGGTGTAGCCGAGCTGCTCCTCGAGCTGTTTGAGACTGGCCTGGTTTTGCTGCACCTGCGCGCGTGCCTGCTTCAGCTTGGCAGTGTCCACGCCGACTTGCGCCTGGGCGGAGTTGCGGCGGGTGAGCGCGGCGAGATAATCGCGGTTCGCGTCGTCTAGAGTCTGATGGCTGACAATGCCTTCCCTGTTCATTTCCACATTGCGATCGAGCGTGGCCTTGTACATGGGCAGGTCGGGAGCGGCGGCGTTCACTTTGTCCTGCTCGATGTTGGCCTCGTAGGTAGTCACGTTGGCTTCGGCGCTGGCAAGTTGTGCGCGTTGCGCGTCCACCTGGGCTTGAATCTCCTGCTGATCGAGCTGCGCCAACTGCTGGCCTTTGCTTACGCGGTCGTTGATGTCGACGTAGAGCTTCTGCACGATGCCGGAGGCCTTCGACTTTACTTCGACCTTGGTGATGGGTTGGATGTCGCCGGTGGCGACGACCGAGCGAGCCACGTCGCCGCGGGTGACTTTGGCGATCTTGTTGGGGTCAATGGGGTCGCCTTTAGCGAGATGGATAAGCGCGACCACCGCTACGATAAGAAGGATGGCAAATAAAGAACCGAGGATGATCCAAAGCTTTTTACTTTTTCGCGATGCGGCCATGCGGGCCTCCCAGGATTTCGAAGAGAGAGCGGCTCTCCACTCCGGCGAGCAAACCGCTCAAACAGGGCCCGGCGGCTCTCCCGGCGGACGCAGATGGAAGATGAAACAATCAAGAGTTCAGACGGCGCGCTGCCACCGTTGTAACCCAATAAGCTTCCGTACGCAAATCGAGGGGCGCGGGTTCCGTGGCTTTCAGACGGAGCGGCTGGGGTCCCGCGCCGGTTTCGAGGGAACCGGCGCACCGGCTGCGGCGTATTATCCTCCCGTAGGGCTCGCGAAGAGTCACGACAGGGAATTCCGGATCGTCAAAGACTTATGACCAGTTTTTCCGACACGCTCGGACAGGTTTTCCGCGCCATCATGGCGAATAAGCTGCGGAGCTTTCTCACCATGTTCGGTATCGCCTGGGGCGTGGGGTCGCTGCTGGTGCTGGTAGGGTTGGGCGAAGGCTTTCGCAGCGGGCAACACAAGCAGTTGGCCACGTTCGGCAATGACCTGGTGATGATGTGGGACGGAACCATTCCCGCGCTGCCGAATCAGCACACGGGCATGCGGCCCTATCAACTCACCGTGGGAGACGAAGCCGCAATGCGCCAGTTGACCGAGCTGCGCGCCGTAACGGGCTACTTGAGTCGCAACGATCTCTACCAGGTGAGTGGCTACGCGAACACCTCGGGGCAGGTGCTGGGCGTGGAGCCAAATTATTCTGAGGTTCGTTTTCTGCCCATCGCCGAAGGGCGCTTCATCGACGCAACCGATATCGCCCAGCGGCGGCGCGTGGTGGTGCTGGGATCGAAGAATGCTCTGCTGCTGTCACTCGGCCACCCGATGATGGGCGAGACCATCACCATCAACGACATCGCGTTTACCGTAGTGGGCCGCGCCGCGCCGGTAAGCCACGGCAACAACGACAGCGAAAACCAGAAGATATACATTCCGCAGACCACAATGATGGAATTGTTCGCCATGAAGGGCGACAACGTGGCGCGCGATGCGCTGAGCTCGATCCAGTATCAGCCTGCGATAAAAGGCGACGAGACTGCTGCGGTTGCAGCGGTGCATCGCGTCATAGCCGAGCGCCACGGCTTCGACCCCTCGCTCACTGATGCCTTCGAGGAGTGGAACACCATCCACACCGAGCAGACGATTGCCGCGATCTTCGATGCCATGGATTTTTTTCTTGGCAGTGTCGGTCTTGTGACGCTGGGCCTGGGGGCGGTGGGGATCATCAACATCATGCTGGTTTCAGTGACGGAGAGAACGCATGAGATCGGCGTGATGAAGGCGGTGGGAGCTACGCGGGGCAGCATCCTGGCCCAATTTTTCTGGGAAGGACTACTGCTCACGGGCATCAGCGGCCTCATTGGCGTGGTCCTGTCTGGGGCGTTTATGGCATTGCTTCAAGAGGCGCTCACGGGCAAGATGCCGGGCTGGGATCCGCCGCGCTTGGTACCCTGGTCCGCTGCACTTGCCGTTGGGTCGCTGGCCATCTGTGGCATCGTGGCCGGGCTCTATCCGGCCAGCAAAGCCGCGGCTCTCGATCCGATTGAGGCGCTGCGCAGGGAGTAAAGAGAAAGGGACCAGGGAACGGGGGCAGTATTTTGGTGAACTACGCTGAGAGGAAGTTGCGGCGATGCTGAGAGACATTCTGGCGCAAGCCTGGGAGGCGATGATCTATAACTGGCGCCGCACCGCCATCACTATGGTGGGCATGGCGTGGGGTATCGCCACAGTGGTGGTGTTGCTGGGCTACGGCGCCGGATTCAGCAAAGCCATCGAGGCTATCTTTGCGCAGTGGGGCACGGAAACCATCGGCTTCTTTCCCGGCCGTACCAGCCAGCAGGCGGGCGGCGACAAGGCCGGTGTTAAAGTGCAGTTCACCCTCGACGATGTGGACCGCGTCGCCGACGGCGTTGCCGGCGTCTACCGTATCTCGCCGAACGAATCGATCAATGCCACCGTCCAGAACGACCTGCACACGTACACGTGGGAGGTCGACGGCGTCCGTCCGGTGTTCCAGGACATATTCAAGCTCGATACCGATGCGGGCCGTTTTTTCAGCGGCGAAGAAGAGGAGCAGCGAGCCCACGTCTGCGTGATTGGCTCCGAGGCCAAAACCAAGCTCTTCTCCGGCGAGTGGACGGTGGGCGAAAGCATCCGCCTGAACGGCGTGATCTTCATCGTAATCGGCGTGCTCAAACCCAAGATGCAGGAAGGCGGCGACGACAATCGCAATCGCATCATCTATATCCCCTTCAGCACCATGAGCGACCTCAAAGATACGCATTACCTCGACGGCATCTGGTTCAGCTATCGCGGCGACCACTTGCAGATCGAGAAATCATTGCGCGCTACCATGGCCGCGGCGCATCATTTTACGCCCACCGACCACAACGCAATGTTTGTGGCCAATCTGATGACGCAGTTGTCGCAGTTCCGCATTTTGTCTGTCGCGTTGCAGGTGCTGCTCTCTATGGTGGGCGCGCTGACCTTGGGCATCGCCGGCATTGGCCTGATGAACATCATGCTGGTGGCCGTGCAGCAGCGCACGCGCGAAATCGGCATTGAGAAAGCGCTGGGTGCGCGCCGTGGCCAGATCCTGGTGCAATTCCTTGCTGAGGCGCTCACCATTACGGGCGTCGGCGGAGTGTGCGGAATTGCGCTTGCCTTCCTGATCTCTTTCACGGTCGGGCCGCATTCCGTTCTACAGCGAAATTGCGCAAAATGCATCGGACGCCGACATCCGCCTCATCATCACCCCCGGCTCAATCGCCATTGCCACGGTGATCCTCGTTGTCACCGGGCTTGTGAGCGGCATGATTCCCGCCGTCCGCGCCGCGAATCTCGACCCCATCGAGGCTCTGCGCTACGAATAAATGCCGGGTGCGCTTCGATTGAGGTCAAACCTGGCGGTCGGGTTCGCCGGCGATTTCGACCGGGGTCGACAGCGCCGCGGCGAGAGCTTTGATGCCGCGCAGATCCATCTTGCCCGTGCCCAGCACCGGGATGGCATCGACGTGGACAAACTGGTTCGGCTTCGGTTTCCATAGGGCGGGCAGGTCGCACTGGGCGAACTTTTCCAGCACCGGCGCCAGTTTCGCTGCGGTCAGCGTGTGGACGACGACGATGCGCTCGCCCTTTTTCTCGTCGGGCACCGCGGTGACGGCGAAGACCTGCTCGGTGGAGTCGGCCAGCTCGTGCAGCTTTTCTTCAATGCGAATGTGCGGCACCATCTCGCCGCCAATCTTGCTGAAGCGCGAGAGGCGATCGGTGATGGTGAGGAAGCCGTCCTCCTCCATCATGGCGATGTCGCCCGTGGTGTACCAGCCATCGTGCAGAACTTCGGCCGTCTTCTCCGGTTTGCCCAGATAGCCGCGCATCACGTTCGGGCCTTTCACGAGCAGCATTCCCGCGGTTCCCGGCGCGACGGGCTGGCCGGTATCGATGTCGACGATCTTGACACTGACGCCGGGCAGCGGGATGGCCGATTTTGCCGCGCTTGGCAGCGACCTGGCGGAATCCCGGAGCGCGAAAATCCTTGCCATTCACCGTGACGATCGGCGAGCACTCCGTGCAGCCGTAGCCCTCGAGAGGCCGAATGCCGAACTGATCTTCGAAGGCGAGTGCGACGCGCTCCGGCAGCTTTTCCGCGCCCACCAGCACGTATTGCAGCGAGCCAAAGCTCTCGGGCGTGCAGCGGCGCATGTAGGCCTGCAAGAACGTGGGCGTAGCGACGAGGAACGTGACCTTGTACTTCTCGACCAGCGCGCCGATGACCTGCGCGTCGAGCGGATTGGGATGAAAGACCACGCCCACGCCGTGCACGGCGGGCAGCCAAAGCCCGGCGGTGAATCCGAAGGAATGAAAGAAGGGCAGGATGCCGAGAATCTTGTCGCGGCCGCCGAGCATGAAGACCTGGCAGACCTGGCTGATGTTCGACATGATGTTGAAGTGCGTCAGCATCACGCCCTTGGGATCGCCGGTGCTGCCGCTGGAAAAGATGACCGTGGCCAGCTGATCCATTTGTGCAGCGCGGCCTTTGCCGGTGGCGAATTCTGACTGAAGCTTGACGCGATTTGCACCGAGCGCGCGCTTGAGTAATTCGGCAGGCATGAGCCACGCCAGCGCCAGCGCGGCCAGCTTTTCGCTCATGCGCGGCGCAGCAAGCGCGTCTTCGAGCAGCAGGGTCCGGCCCGGAATGATCATGTTCGGGAAGCGCTCAAGAAAGGCGCTTGGATGTGATGACCACGTCGATGCCGCACTGTTGCGCGCAGCTGGCGATGATTTCGTTGGACGAGGTGTAGTTGAGATTGACCGGCACGCGGCCCGCAGCATGAGCGCGTAGTTGGCGAGCGCGCCGCCGACGCTGGGGGGAAGCAGCATGCCGACCATCGGCTGGTCGCCGACTTGCCGCCGCAACCTGCGCGCGATGAAGATGGTCTTGCCGAGCGCCGATGCGAAGGAGACGCGCGGCGTTTTGCCATCGGCCATGAAGAACTGCCGCGGATGCAGCCGCGCAGTGTGCACAAAGGCGCGGTCGAGAGTTTTCATGTGCGGCTTGCGCGTCTCAAAAGCGTCGGCCTGCAGTTCCTGCACTGCCGCACGCACTTCGATGGCCGTGGAAGTGGGAGGCATGGGCTTGCCGAAGCTCACCGTGACGTCGATAGGGAATGTGCCGCGGCATCTTCCACAGGAAGCGTCCGCGCTCGAAGCTGAAGATGCTGCCCCACACGCCGTCGAGGTTCACGGGGATGATGGGCACCTCGACGTCCTTCATGATGCGCTCCAGGCCGCGGCGGAAGGGAAGCATCTGGCCGGTGCGCGTGATCTGCCCTTCGGCGAAGATGCAGACGATCTCGTCGTTGCGCAGCGCATCGCTGGCTGTATGGAGCGAGTGCAGCATCTCGCGCGGATGCAGCTCGCTCGAAATCGGGATGGCCTTCGCCATTTTGGCGAAGGGCTTGACGAGGGGTTGGTCGTAGATGCCCTGGTACATGATGAAGCGGATGGGGCGGTCAGTCGCTGCGATCAGCAGCGCCACATCGACGAACGACATGTGGTTGCAGACCAGCAGCGCGCCGGTTTTTTCAGGGAAATTATCGCGGCCAATCACGTGCACGCGATAGACGGTGCGCGTGGCAAAGAAGAGAATCAGGCGGCCGAACCACTCCGGCAGCAGATAGAGGACGTAGACCGTGCCGAGAGCGGTGATGCAGGACGCAGCGACGATGACGCCTTGCGGATCGAGGTGAATGTACGCGGTGAAGACGAAGTAGACGCCGGAGGAAAGCGCGATGCCGACGAACGAGAGCAGGTTGGCCGCCGCGATGATGCCGCCCTTGTCCTCGTCCGCGGGCTTGTGCTGGATGAGCGCATTCACCGGCACGGCGAAGAATCCGGCCCAGAAGCCCAGCATGCCGAGCAGCACTGCCGATCCGACCATGCCATGCGGCGTGATGCCGAGCGCGAGGCCGGTGCACGTCATGCCGATGGAACCGAGCGGAATCAGCCCGTACTCGATCTTGTTGTCGCTCACCCATCCGGCGGCCATGCTGCCGATGCCGATGCCCACGGCGAGCATGGCGTTCAGGTAGCCGGTTTTGGTCTGGCCGACGTGCAGCACATCGGGCCCGTAGACGACGATGGTTGAGAAAAGCAGAGAGCCAAGAAACCAGAAGTAGGTGTTGCCGAGCACCGCGAGAAACAGCGCCCGGTCCTTGCGCATTTTCCCGATCTGCACCCAGAGGTCGCCGACGATATTGATGCGGAAGGGTTTTTCCGGCGCCGCGGCCGGAACCTTGTCGACGCCGAGGCTGGTGACGAAGCCGATCGCGGAAAGACCGAGCAGCACGTAGCCCGCATATACCTCGTGCCCGCCGAAGTGCTCGCCCATCCACGCGCCGGCCACGGTGCCAAGGATGATGGCGAGAAACGTACCCAGCTCGATGACGCCGTTGCCCCACGACAGGCTCTTCTCCGGCAGCAACTCCGGCAGCAAGCCGTACTTCGACGGCCCGAACAGCGCGGCCTGACTGGCGACCAGCGTCAGCGCGACCAGCGAAAGCGCGAGCGTGTGCGTCGCCAGGCCTGCTGTCGCCAGCAGCATCGATCCGAACTCCATCACCTTGGTCCAGATCGTGATCTGGCGCTTGCTGAAGCGGTCCGCCAGCCAGCCGCCGGGCATGCTCAAGATCAGAAACGGCACGGAGAACAGGAACGTGACCACCGAGACGAACGTCTCGCGCTCGAGTCTGCGCCATGCCCATCCCGACGATCGATCGAGAGCAGCAGGTTGCGCAGGATGTTGTCGCTGAAGGCGCCCTGGAACTGCGTGGCGATCAGCGCCCAGAAGCCGCGGCGGCCGCGCGGTGCAGCGCTGGCGGGAGAGCATGCGAGGTTGGTCACAACGGGATCACCCGAAACAGGGTTCATCGGCTTTGACCTCCTCCGGAGGACGCAGATGGCTCAAGGTGAACCATTCCGCTCCTCCGAAACAGACCCTTCCATACAGTTTCTGGAGTGTCACAAAGATTGCGAAGGTTCCGCGAAGTTGCTTCATTCTACCCGAAGGGCCGCACTGCAAGTCGTATTTATCGAGCCAATCGGGCGGTCGTTGCGGAATCAGGAGGGGGTCACGGAATGAAACGCGCACGCAGCGCGCCGAGAGCAAATCAAAGCCCATCCGGACAGCGCCCAAGTGAGGAGGGGCAGTGTACGGATGGGCGGCTTCCATGCCTGGCGAACTCGTTCTATTTCACTTGCCGTTCAGTCCATCGCGCCAAGCCATCACTTCAAGCTCAGCTCGGACCGCGTCCTGAACGGGAACTACGGGGCGCGCCTGGAATTCGAATGCGGGAAGCATGGAGCAAAACTTGTGAACGGTGAGCGGATCGTCGCAGTCGACCAACAGGTATCCACCCCAATCGCCAACACGAATTACGAAGAACTCGATGTTGAAATTGGCTGGGGCCTTCCATTGGCCAAAGACTTCGAGGATGCGATTCTGGGCGTTCTCGTAATCCCTGGGAGAACCCATCGAGCGTTCGTTCCAACTGATGACATACTTCATTTGATCTCCTTTATCGCGGTTGCGAGTGTCATTCCTTTTCCCCTTATCTGGAAGTGTTGGGTAAGGGCGCTGGCGTTGGATGCTGCGTGAATGCAGCGGACGTCCTCCCCGCTTCAATCTTTGTTCTTGACCACCGTCGGCAAAAGGTGATCGATTGAGTACAAGTAATATCCCCATCCATCGGGCCCCGGCATCGGGAGAGTTCCCTATTTTTGCTAAATCGCTTCGTTTAGGTGAATTTGTCGCCACTCTGGCCCTGGCGCAGGACAACGCCTTCGGCCAGCCGCTGGAGTCACAGCTACGGTCTTGCTTGCTCGCGGCGTGGATCTGTGAGGCCGCCGGGTTCGAGAAGCAACCGTATGCGACACCGTCTATTGGGTCGCGTTGCTGCGCTACGTTGGCTGCACCGGCCACGCCCACGAAGTAGCCACCGTCTTCGGCGACGAGATTGCCATCCGCGCCCAGACGCTGGTGCACGATGCGGCGAATCCCGCGGAAGTGATGCACGACGTGGTGGCCTTCGCGACCGCCGGCCGCTCGGACGAAGAGCGTGAGCAGATCGTGAAGATGATTCAGCAGACCGCTCACGAGTGGGCAGTGCACAACTTCAAGTCCGGCTGCGAAGTCGCCGACATGCTCGCGCAACGGCTCGAATTCGACCCTGCGGTTCGCGATGCATTGCGCTTTACGTTCGAGCGGTGGAACGGCAAAGGCTTTCCCACGCATGCGAGCGGTGAGGCGATCCCGCTGGCCATGCGCGTGGTGCACCTCAGTCAAGACATGGAGGCAATTGGCCGCCTGTTCTCGCCTGCCAAGGCAATCGCCGCCGCCCGTGATCGCCGCGACCGGACGTACGACCCGGCGCTCGCCGATTTGTTTCTGGCGCATGGAGCAAGCTGGCTGCATAAACTCGGCAAGTTGGATCCATGGGATGCAGTGCTCGATCTTGAGCCGGAACCGCGACGCCTGCTGGACGGGGAAGCTCTCGACAATGCACTCAACGTGGCGGCGGATTTTATCGACTTGAAATCGCCCTACATGGGCGGACACAGCCGGCGATGCGCGCAGTTGAGCGTTGATGCAGCACGGGTGCTTGGGCTGACCGAGGATGCAGTAACCACAGTGCGCAGGGCGGCGCTGGTGCACGACTTCGGGACCACAGCAGTGTCGAATTCCATCCTGGATAAGCGCGGCCCGCTCACGCGCGCGGAGTTCGATCGAGTGGAGCTCCACCCCATGCTGACCGAACAGATGCTGCGCCGTTCGGCAGCATTGGCGGCACTGAATCCGGTCGCGTCTGCGCACCACGAAAAGTGTGATGGATCCGGCTACCACAAGCGCGTGCGCGCCACTGCGACCGACGCCGGAGCGTGCGTGCTGGCCGCAATGGAAATCTACGTGGGGCTGACAACCGAGCGGGCCGACCGTGCGCCCGTCTCGGCAGACGCCGCGGCAGCCGAACTACGCCGGCTCGCGGCCCAAGGCGTGATCGACCTTCGCGCGAGCAATGCTGTGCTTGAGGCTGCGGGTCATGGCGACTCAGGACAGCCTAAACGCAGCCAGCCGAAAAATCCGGGCGGGCTGTCGCATCGCGAGGTCGATGTGCTGCAGCTTGCGGCGAAGGGGCTCACAACACAGGAAATCGCTGACCGGCTCTTCATCTCCCCTAAGACCGCCGATCACCACATCCAACATATCTATAACAAGATCACCGTTTCGACTCGCGCCGCCGCTGCTCTTTGGGCCATGCAAAACGCGATCGTGCAGTGAGCGAACGGCGGGTTCGTTGCCGTCAGCACTCTCACAAGCGGGTATGGTCCGGGAGGTTGGGCAACCAGCGGATGGACTGCGCACCCGCCGGCTCGCTCCGAGTTTTTACGCGTGCAGGAACTTTACGAGATTGGTGTAGCTGATCTGCAGGCTTTCGAGCGGTGGAAGCTCGGTCTGGTCCTGCTCCACGTACATGTTCGGAATGCGAAGCTGACCGGCAAGATGCAGGATCGTGGTCCAGTCGAGCGTGCCAGTGCCCACCTCAGTGAAGTGTGCGGAGCCGGGGCCCGTGTCGGTAGATGTGGGGAAGTTCGGCTTACGGTCCTTTACGTGCAGCGACTGCATGCGCTTGCCGTGCTTCTTGAGCATCTCGACGGGGTCGAAACCGGCCTGCGCCACCCAGTAGCAGTCCATCTGCCACTTCACCAGCGCGGGATCGGTGTTCTGGAGGAGGATGTCGATGCCGGTAAGGCCGCCGAAGTCCTTGAACTCCGTGTTGTGGTTGTGGAAGCCGAATTGGAGACCCATTTTTTTTGCCTGCTCGCCCCACGCGTTATATTGATCGGCCGCTTGCTTGAATCCATCGGCAGAGTTGCCCACCGTGCCTGGGACCGACGAACACACCACGCACTCCAGGCCCAGTTCTTTGGCGTAGTCCATGCGCGTGCCGAAATCGTTATAAGCAAAATGCCCGCTGGGCGCGACGAGGCCGGCATCGAGAATGGCCTGGCGCAGATCCTTCGCGGACATCTTGTACTCGGCGACATAGGTTTCCACGGTGCGATAGCCGATTTTGCGAATGGCGGCGAGGGTGCCGGGGAAGTCCTTATCGACCAGGCTGCGCACGGTGTAAAGCTGCACGCCGAGGGGGCGATCCATTATCTTGCCGAAGGCGGGCGGCGCGATAGCGCATGCGGCCAAGCCGGCAGCCGCACCCGTGACAAACTCTCTTCTGGTAGGCATGATGATTTTTCCTCAAAAACCAATCGAAGAACAAGGCAAGCTTACATGGTTGGCGAAATAGCCACTTTGGAAGCGACCTAGCCGAAAGTCGGCCCGGGAACGGTGAATTCCAGGGCAGGAGAAATCTATTATCATTGATTAATACTGTCAAGAACCGTTCCGCCCGTGGGCTGAATTCAGTTGTTGAAGATGGGCATCGCGCGCGGTTCGGCGTGTAAGGGTCCGGAAAGTGGACCGACAGACCGTGGCTTTGAGCGCGGATATTCAAAGGTTTAAAGCAGGCATCGCGCTTGACAATCGATGTTAATCGATTATAGAGTTACTGCTTTGATGAACATCGTGAATATGATGGGTATAGATCGTCATGTGACGACTCGCCGGAGTTCGAAATGAGACGCAGATGACAGCGCGCAATCTACTTGTCGTGCAGGGAGGCGGACCTACACAGGTTCTGAATACCACTCTGGCTGCGATCGTGGAGGAAGCGCACGGTCATTTCGGCCGGATTTACGGAGCCCGACGGGGAATCTCCGGCTTCCTGGGAAACGAGTTTGTGGATCTGGGCAGATTGAAGGCCGCAGATCTGGCTTTGCTGCGCGCCACCCCCGGCGCGGCACTGGGCTCATCGCGCGCCAAGCCCACTGAAGAAGAACTGGCGAAGTTACCGGAATTGCTGCGCCAGCACGAAGTGCACGACGTGCTTTTGATGGGTGGAAACGGGACCATGCGCGGGGCCGAGGTGATCAGCCGGATTTGCCGCGACGCGGGCCATGATGCGCGGGTGATCGGCGTTCCCAAGACGGTCGACAACGACATTGCAGTGACGGATCGTTGCCCCGGCTTTGCCAGCGCGGCGCGCTACATTGCGCAATCGACGCGCGACCTGGGCATGGATGTGCGCTCACTGCCCCAGCCGGTTTCGATTCTGGAGACGATGGGCAGAACCGTGGGATGGCTGGCTGCCGCGGCCGCCGCAGGGAAGCGAGATGAGCAGGATGCGCCGCACCTGGTGTATCTGCCGGAGCGGCCTTTCGATATGGACAATTTTCTCTCGAGCCTCGATGGCATTGTTGGCAAGCAGGGATGGGCGATTGTCGCGGTGTCGGAGGGGATTCGCGACCGCGACGGCAAGTATGTGTACCAGGTGGCAGACCCGGCACAAAGCGATCCGTTGAATCGCCCCATCACGGGTGGCGTTGCGCAGTTTTTGTCAGAGTCGGTAGCGCGGCATTTGCGGATGCGCTGCCGCAGTGAAAAGCCGGGACTGCTGGGGCGGGTGTCAATGCTGCACGCGTCGACACAGGATTTGAAGGATGCCGATCTGGTTGGCCGGGGAGCCGTGCGCGGCCTGCTGGCCGGCGAAACCGGGAAGATGGTGGCGCTGCTGCCGCTCCGCGATGCTGGCGAGACCGGCTACTCATTTGTCCCTCTCGATGCAGTCGCGGAAGTGGAAAGACTGATTCCCGCTGCATGGACACGCGACAGCGCGATTCCCGTTGGTGACGAGTTCTTTCAATATCTGGAGCCGCTGATCGGCGAGCTTGTGCCGTACTGTGTTCCTTTTGGCAACTGAACCATCGTTTGGAAAGGATGAACATGCAAAAGTCTGTGACAGCGGCCGCGCAAAAACCGATTGGCGTGCTGATACTGGGACGCAAGCGCCCGGGATTCGACCAGGAATGGAACCAGATTATTTGCGGGCGCGCTCTGGCCGCATTGAAGGATCTGGGCTACGCGACGGTTGGAGCCGAGGCGCCGGTGATTGACGACGCCACTATTGAAGTGGCGCTCGATAAGATTCGCGCGGCCGGTTGCCAGGCGCTGGTAATGCTGCACCCCTCGATGGGAAACGGCCAACTGGCGTTGACGGTGGCGCAGCAGTGGCCCGATCCGGTGGTTCTGTGGGCCACGCCGGAGCGGCCGGGCGATGGCAAGGTGAGCTCGTGCTCGCTGGTGGGGCAGCACCTGTGGGGATCGACGCTGCGGCAGGCGGGACATGCGTTTGAGCTGGTGTATGGCGATCCGGACGATAAAACATTGCGCGCGGAAATGGTGCGGGCGATTACAATCGCGCGCACAGTGGGCGTGCTGCGCGGCGCAAAGGTGGGCGTGATCGGGACGCACGCTCCGGGATTTATCGATCTCGCTGCCGATCCGTTCCTGATTCAGAGAACCATGGGCACGCAGATGCACCCGTTGAGCCTGCCGCAATTTGTCGAACGCGTGCATGCGATCTCCGACGATGCCGCACGCAAAGACGTGGAGCGCGTGCTGGATCTGAAGCTGCCGATGCGCGATGTGACGAAGGACGATTTGCCGATGAGCTCGCGCTGCTACCTGGCAATGCGGGAGCTGATGGAAGAGGAGAGCCTGGACGCGATCACGATTCAATGCTGGCCCGAGCTGCCGAACATGATTGGGCAGTGGCCGTATCTGGCGGTTTCGCGGTTGGGCACCGAGGGCGTCGCGGTTTCGATTGAAGGCGATGTCGATGGATCCATCGGCAGCCTGATGAGCCGCGAGTTGGGAGCGGGGACCGGGTACCTGAGCGACTGGCTCGAGCACGATCGCAACAGCATCTTCTTCTGGCATCCGGGCATGGCGCCGATGGATATGTGCAACCCGGTGGGCTCGGAAGGCGGGCCGACGCTGGCCAAGCACTTCAATATCGTGAAACCGATGGTGGTGGACGGAAGCCTTCGCATCAACGAGGACGTGACCATTACGCGACTATGGCGCTGCGACGGCCGCTACCACATGACGGCATTTGAAGGGCGTTCAGTGGCGGCGCGGCGCAAAGTGACTGGGAATATGGTGCTAGTGGAAGTTGCAGAGACGGCGGGCAGCGGCGATGTGCCGGCGCGTTTCGACCGCCTGGTGCATGCGGGTATGCCGCATCATGTGCTGCTTTCGTTTGGCAAGCAGCAAGAGACGTTCCGGAGGCTTGCGAGAGCGCTGGGCGTGGAGTGGTGCGAGTAAGAATTGGTATACGAGCGCGGACGTGGACGTCCGCACGACAGCCGGTCTGGAGACCGGCGGTACATAGAAGACTGGCGCTACAAGTGAGGCAAAGCGGATGAGTGGCGAAGAGCAAAAATCGTACAAGGTGTATCTCGGCGGGAAGTGGATCGAGACTGGCGAGAAGATCCACGTCACGGACCCGGCAACGGGCGAGAAGTTTGCCAGCGTTTCGGCGCTCGATCGCGACCAGGTGCATTCGGCGTTTGACACTGCACAGGCGGCTTTTCCCGCATGGCGCGGACTCACGGCCAAGGAGCGCGGCGCTTACTTGCATCGCGTGGCCGACGAGGTGCATAAGCGCGCCGATGAGATTGCCCGCCTGATCACACTTGAAAACGGCAAGCCGCTGGCGCAGAGCAAAGGCGAGGTGGCGACGACTGAAGACCATCTGCACTGGTTTGCCGAGGAAGGCCGGCGCGCGTACGGAAGGCTGATTCCGCACCAGGCGGCAGGCAAGCGCAACATGGTGGTCAAGACGCCGATTGGCGTAGTGGGCGCGATTGCACCGTGGAATTTTCCGCTGGTGCTGGGCATTCGCAAGGCCGCGCCGGCGCTGGCTGCGGGTTGTCCCGTGGTGCTGAAACCGTCTTCGCAGACGCCGCTGTCCTCGATCGCTTTCGCCGAGTGCGTGGAAGCGGCCGGTATTCCCGGCGGAGTTTTCCAGCTGGTGATCGGCAGCGCGCGGATGATTGCCGAGGAGTTTCTGACCAATCCCATCTGCCGCAAGATCACGTTCACGGGTTCGACCGAGGTGGGCAGGGAACTGATCAAAGGAGCGGCGCAATCGATCAAGCCGCTTTCACTCGAACTGGGCGGACTGGCTCCGCTGCTGGTCTTTGACGATTGCAACCTGGACCAGGCGGTGCAGGAGACGCTGGTCGCGAAGTTCCGCAACACGGGGCAATCGTGCATCGCGGCGAATCGCATTTATGTGCAGCGCTCGATTCACGATGAGTTCGTGAAGCGGTTTGTTGCCGGAGTGCAAAAGCTGAAGACCGGTCCCGGACTGGAGCCGGGCGTCGACATCGGTCCGCTCATCAACCAGCAGGCACTGGACGCGGCTTTAGCGCAGATTGAGGAAGCCGAGGGCCGCGGCGGCAAAGTGCTCTGCGGCGGCAAACGGATGGGGACGATGGGATATTTTCTGGAGCCCACGGTGATTGACGGAGTCGGCGCGTCGTCGCTGTGCATGCACGAAGAAACATTCGCGCCGATGGCGCCCATCACGACGTTTGAAACCGAAGATGAGGCTATCGAACTGGCGAATAGCAGCGAGTACGGATTGAGCGCTTACGCCATGACGCGCGATATCGCGCGCATCTTCCGGCTCGCAGAGCATATCGAGGCGGGAACGCTGGGCATCAACGACGGCGCACCGACCACGAGCAATGCTCCCTTCGGCGGCGTGAAGCAAAGCGGATGGGGACGCGAACTGGGCAGCGAAGGACTGGAAGCTTTCCTCGAGACGAAGCATGTCTCGTTTGGCGGAATGTGACATTTTCACGGAAGGAATAGATGAAGGAGCAACTACGATGATTCAATTTCTCGTTCACGATACAGCGGACACAGTTGGCGTGGCCGTCGTAGATATCGCGGCCGGAACAGAGTTGACTGGCCGGGATCTCTCAACAAACAAACCACTGACGGCAAAGGCGGCGCAGGATATTCCGCTGGGCCACAAACTGGCGCTCAAAGATTTGGCTGTGGGCGATACGGTGATCAAGTACGGCTGCGAAATCGGAAAAATCGTGCAGCCGGTCAAGGCCGGGCAACACGTGCACGTGCAGAACCTGAAGACGAAGAGGTGGGCATAATGAAGGACCAGACAATTCATGCGTATCGGCGTGAAAACGGACGCGTGGGCGTTCGCAACCACGTGATTATCCTGGCTGTGGACGACATTTCGAATGCCGCGACCGAGGCCGTGGCCAACAACATCAAGGGAACGCTGGGCCTACCCCACGCCTATGGGCGCCTGCAATTCGGCGAGGATCTCGAGCTCTTCTTTCGCACCATGATCGGTACTGGCGCGAATCCCAACGTGGCCGCGGCAATCGTGATTGGCATTGAGCCGGGTTGGACGCAGAAGATCGTGGACGGCATTGCGAAAACTGGCAAGCCAGTTGCCGGATTTTCCATCGAGGGTCAAGGCGATATCGCGTGCATCGCGCAGGCTTCAAGAAAGGCGAAGGAATTTGTACAGTGGGCGACGGAGCTGCAGCGCACGGAATGCAAGTTCAGCGAGCTCTACATCAGCGTGAAGTGCGGCGAGAGTGACACCACCACCGGGCTTTCAAGCTGCCCGACAGTCGGCAACGTGATTGACAAGCACTGCGCCAACGGCGGCATGGCTTCCTTTGGAGAGACTACAGAGCTGACCGGCGCCGAGCACATTGTGGCCTCCAAGGCCGCGAATGAAACGGTGCGCGCGCAATTCCAGGCCATGTTTGACGACTACCAGAAGCTGGTCTTCGGCGAGAAGACCAATGATCTTTCTGAGTCGCAGCCGACCAAGGGCAACATTGCCGGCGGATTGACGACCATCGAAGAGAAGGCGCTGGGCAACGTGGAGAAGCTTGGCAAGCATACAAAGTTTGTCGGCTGCCTGAAACCGGCAGAAGTGCCCACGGACAAGGGCCTGTGGTTCATGGATACGTCGAGCGCCGCGGCAGAAGCTGTGACGCTGTGGGCGGCCTCGGGTGCGGTGGTACACCTGTTCCCGACCGGACAGGGCAACGTGATCGGCAATCCCATTGAGCCGGTGATCAAGCTCTCGGGAAATCCGAAGACCGTGAAGTTGATGGCCGATCATATCGACGTGGATGTGTCGCCAGTTCTGCAGGGCGAGATGACGCTCGACCAGGCAGGCGACGCGCTGATCGAGATGATCGTGCGCACCGCAAACGGAAGGAATACTGCGGCGGAAGCGCTGGGCCATCGCGAGTTTGTGATGACCAAGCTCTATCGCAGCGCGTAGTTCGTCTGTAGTCAAACAATTGTGGTTTCCCACCTTAACCGATTCGCGAAACACGCGAATCGGCGAAGGCTGGGGCACCCAAGTTGGTGCAGGAACAAGCAATCAGAAATTTAGTGTGGCCTTTATGAACCGTTATTCCAAAGAGGATCTCGTTGGCGTCGTGACGCAACTGGCAGCCGCGATGGGCGTGCCTGTTGCCGACGCGGCGCTGTTTGCCGAGGTGCTGGTGGATGCCGACGTGAGCGGCGTGTCGACCCACGGCGTCTCACGGCTGAATATTTACCTCAAGCGCATTGAATTAGGGCTCATCGATCCCAAGGCGAAGCTCAAGATTGACCGGCAGGCGGGGAGCGTCGTGGTGCTCGATGCCGGGAACGGGCTGGGCCAGATTCAGGCGCGCAAGGCGCTCGATCTGCTGATGCCGATGGCCAGCCAGAACGGCGTGGCAACGGCGACCATCCGCAATTCGCAGCACTTTGGCGCGCTGTCATGGTACGCGAACTTTGCAGCCAGCCAGGGCATGATTTTGCTGGCCATGACGAACTGCGAGCCGGCCATGTCGCCTGAAGGCGGATATGAAGCCTTCTTCGGCACCAATCCCATCGCAGCTTCATTTCCTACCGGCAAGGGTTTTCCCGTGAAGATCGACCTCGCGACTTCTGGGGTTGCGCGCGGCAACATTATTGCCGCACAAAAGAAGGGCCAGCCGATTCCGCAGGGCTGGGCACTCGATCCCGACGGGAATCCAACCACGGACGCGTCGCAGGCGCTGCTGGGCACGGTGCTCACGATGGCCGGACACAAGGGATATGCGTTGGCGATGATGGTGGAGCTTTTCAGCGGAGTGCTTTCGGGTGCGGCGATCGGCCCTGACGTGGGCTCGATGTACAAGAACCTCGATCGCAAGCAGGATGTGGGCCACTTTTTCTGCCTGTTCGATGTGAAGGCGTTTCTCGATTACGGCGAATACTTGCAGCGCATCGACGAGACCATCGATCGCATCAAGAGCTCGAAAAAACGTCCCGGTGTAGAAGAGATTCTGGTACCCGGCGAGCGTTCCTCGCGGAAGGCCGCCATTAATAACGCACAGGGCATTCCCGTTTCGCCCGAAACAGTCGCGGAGATCGAGCAGTGGTGCTCCCGCTTGAACGTCGCATTCAATTGCCATGAGGTGGTAGGCCAGCCATGATCGATATTCTTATAACGGAAAATATTCAGGGCGCTTCTGTTGATGCGCTGGGCTCGCAGTTTCGCGTTGCTTTCCAGCCGGATTTGTGGAAGGATCCGGCGCTGCTCGCCGAGAAGGTGAAGAACTGCCGTGCGCTGATTGTGCGCAACCAGACGCCGGTAACGGCGTCGCTCATCGACGCGGCGCGGGATCTGCTGGTGATCGGCCGGGCAGGAGTGGGGCTCGACAATGTTGACTACAAGCATGCCGAGAAAGCGGGCATTGTGGTTTCATTCACGCCCGACCAGAATGCCATCAGCGTGGCCGAGGTTGCGATCGGTTTGATGCTGTCGCTGGCGCGATTTATTCCCGCGGCCGACGCGGATACGAAAAAAGGCAACTGGAGCCGGCAGCGCTTTGTGGGCACGGAGCTCTACGGCAAAACGCTAGGCATCGTCGGCGCAGGGAAGATTGGATACCTGACGGCGCGGCGCGCAATGGCGTTCGGCATGAAGGTTCTCGCCTACGATCCATTTCTGAGCCGGGACAACATTCTGCTGAGCGAAGTGCAGGCGGAGTTGGTGGAGCTGGACGAGTTGCTGGCGCGCGCGGACGTGGTTTCTTGCCATTTGCCCGCCACGGCGCAAACCACGGGCGTGTTCAATCGCGAGCGCTTCATGAGCATGAAGCCGGGCGCGTTCTTCATCAATACCTCGCGCGGCAAAGTGGTTGTGGAGCAGGACCTGGTGGAGGCGCTGAAGGCCGGGATCGTGGGCGGAGCGGCGCTGGACGTGAGGAGCAAGGAGCCCCCGCAGATCGGTGAACTCGAGAGCATGTCGAACGTGATTCTCTTGCCTCACATCGCAGCGTTTACGCACGAGGCGCAGGATCGGGTGACAGCAGCGGTGTGCGAGGATGCGGCGCGCGTGCTGGAAGGAAAGCCGGCGATCAATGCCGTGAAACGGGCGATGCCAACGCCGCGCGTTATTTCCTGATCTGGATGGGCTTCTGGCCGTCGGGCCTGGGAACGAAGATGTCCTGCCAGACGAGGCCGCACTCTTTCACCATCTGCATTGGATACTCGAGGCGGCCTAGTTCCGCCTCGGCGTTGTTGGTGCCGAAGGAGAATTTGCATCCGGCAGCCTTGGCCATCTTCAAGAACGCAGGGCTGGGAATTTTCCGGCGGTTATTGATTTCGATCGCCACATCGTTGCGCAGGGCGGCGTCGATCACGCGTTGCATGCGCTCAGGCGTCCAGAGCGCATCATAATCCGCGTTGATCTGGTCGGGAATGTAAGTCGCGTTGGCGTAGATGTCGATGGGCTCGCGCATCACCCCTTCAATGCGCTTGACCAACATCTCCATGAATGCCTGCTTGTCGGTGATGACGCCGATCTCCTCGGGAATCCAGATCCGCATGCGCTTGCCGTTGTCGTCGGTAAACGTCATTGCGTCCGTGAAGGCGTAATCGAAACGGGCGACGGATTCGGGCGAGACGAGAGTCCTCCACTCGCGTCCTTCGGCTTGCATGGCTACGTAGCAGGGTTGGCCCTTCATGCTTTCGAGATAGTCACGAATGCTGGCGTCGTCGTGCACTGGAAAGCTCAAGCCGCAATTGATGGCAATACCGTAACCAATGCCGACGCGCCGCGAGTTGGCGAGCGCCTGATCGAGCGTGAGACCGCCTTTCAGATGTGCGTGGGAATCGACTACAGGAATGTTTGTCGCGCCGATGCGGATGATGTCGCGATAGACTTCGTCGACTTGCGGGCGCTCGTCGGAAAGCTGCGGGGCAGCATCGGGCAGCTGGCGGACACGAAGGTTGCGAAAGAATGTGACGCTTTGCGGACTGAGTGCCTGCAACGCGAACGTGCCGTGGCCGATGCGGCAGTTGAATTCCGGATTTACCGAGAAGGGTTCGTCAGGCTCGATGTAATCGACCACGAGCATGCCGTTAGTGCGAACCTGCACCTGCTTCTGACGAACGAAAATGTTGAGCTTGAACCACTCATTATCGCGAATGAATTGCTTCCAGACGTGGCGCACGCCATAGAGCGAGCCGGTCTTTCTGCGCTGGATGAAGCCGTTCGGACCGCGCGCGTCGTTGGCCAACAGCACCTGAAAGCCTGGGGCGGACGATGTCGAGGATAGATCTGTGGTGTGGAAGCAAATAGCGGACTCGGCGCCCGGCTGCATCATCACTTCCGCGCTGAACTCGAAGTTCTTGAAGTCTGCTTGGCCAGTGGGGCCGGCATAGAAAAGGCGCGCGTCTTCGCCGTGGATAGCTATCTGCCCGTTGACTACGTTGAATGCGGTTGCGTGCCCCGGCGCTCGCCATCCACGCAAAGTTGTGCCGTCAAAGAGGGAGATACCATCCGTGGATTGGCCGGGAAGGGAATGGATCGCAGCAGGCGCAACGAACAGAAGCGCCAAAGCGTCGCGTCGCGTGAGAGTGGGCATTGAATCCTTTCGAGCGAGGACTATGCCGCAGCAGCGGCGGGCCGGTCGAGCGTGCGATATTTGCGGCCGACGGTGAAGAGCGCAATCGTGCCGGCAAGAGGCATGAGCCCGACCAGCAGAAAGACCGGCGTGTAGGAGATGCGATCAACGAGAACGCCGGTGAGCAGCGGAAACAACATTCCGCCGAGTGCCCCGGCTACGCCCATGAGACCCGCAGCGCGGCCCACCTGGTGCTCGGGAAAGAGATCGGTGACGGCCGCGAACATATGCGCGGAGAGGAAATTGTCGGCAGCGATGGTGATCGAGAGCATGGTCATTACAGGGCCGATTCCGCGAAGGAAAGGCACGGTCAAGCTCAGCAGGCAGATGAGTGCGCTGCCATACATCAGCAGACGACGTGTACTGCGCACCGAAAAGCCGCGACGCATCATCACGCCCGCCGCCCATCCTCCCGCAATGCCGCCGACATCACCCATCAGGAATGGAATCCAGGCGATGAATCCGATCTGCACCATGGTCATGTGGCGCGCGCTGTAGAGATAGCTGGGCGTCCAGTACCAGTAAAACTGCATCACGGGCCCGATGAAGAACCGGCACAGCATGACTGCCCATGTTGAGGAGTTGCCAAGGAGTTCGCTTGCAGAAACCTGAGGCTGAGCAGAGTGAGCCGCGGTTGTTGTTTCCTTGCCGTACATGAACCACCATGTCGGAATCCAAAGGAAGCCGGCAATTGACGGCACGAGAAACGCGACTCGGAAGCCATAGTGTTCGAGAAGATAAACGATGACCGGCACGGCGAGAGTTGCGCCGATAACGCTGCCGCCATTGAAGATTCCAATAGCGAGAGTGCGGTCTTTCTTTTCAAAGAGGCGCGTAACCGTCTTGACTCCGCCGGAGTATGCGGCGCATTCGCCGGTGCCTTTCCAGAATTGCGAGAGGCCCAGCGAAAGGCCGGAGCCTGCGAGCGCAAACGAGGCGGTTGCAGTCGACCACCAGGCGATGGCGGCCGTGAGCCCGAGGCGAGCGCCGAGGCGATCCATGAGATAGCCCATGGGGAACTCGCCCGTCATCATTCCGAAGCCCAGCGCGGAGACGATTCTTCCGTAGGCGGCGTTGGATAGCTGAAACTTGCCGCGCAGCACTGGCGCCATGACCGAGAGCGCCTGGCGGGCGATGAACATGATTACGGTGAGAAAAAAAAGGAGGCAGAGGATGAGCCAGGCACGCCCCCTGCTGGAACGCTCGAGTGCTTGCCCGCTCTCCGTAGGGACGATCTCTTCAGCGTGCGGCAAACTTCCTCCAGGCCCTGCGCTGTCGTGTGGGGTAGAGCGTGTGCCAAGATTTCAAACCTGTCAGGCAAGGGTTCTACACGAAGCGGACTTACCCTTGCACGCTGCGGGCCTGATGCCAAGGATACGCGGACTTGAGTATTTTGTTGATCTCTATGACGTTGTTGAGACCCGTGGAGTTCAACCAGGCTTCAAGCGCGGATGCGCCGCCTTTGACGTAGACGGGAACACCGTCTTGCCACGTGGCTCGACCCGCCAACACACCGTGAAACTGTGCGCCGCTCTCAATTGCCAGTTCCAGCGTCTCGAGAAACACCTGGCTGCTGACTCCGGCGGAAAGGAAAATGATCGGCTTGTCGGTGAGTGCTGCTTCGGCGCGGATGAACTCCATGGCCTCTGCACGCGTGTGGAGCTTCTGGCCCTTGAAGGCCCGGGTTCCTTCCACATGCGCCATCTGCATGGGGACTTCGATCTTGAGCACATCGGCGCCGTAGCGCTCCCGCGTGAACTCCTCCATGGACTTGAGGATGATCTCCGGCTTCCTGCGTGCATATTCGATGCTGTTTTCACCTTCGCCGTGCACGTCATAGGGCAGGAACTCGAGGAAAAACGGAATGTCTACGGCTTTACATTCGGCTCCGATCCGCTCGACCCAGGCCTTCTTGCGATCGTTTACCCACTCTTTTTCAAAAGGGTTGTAGTAGACGAGGATCTTGACGGCGTCTGCGCCCGCTTCCTTGATGCGCAGGGCAGACCAACCTTCGAAAAGCGAAGGTAGCCGCTCCGGCTTGTCCGGACTGTATCCCGCGTGTTCGTAGGCGAGCAGCAGGCCTTTGCCGTTGATGTGCTTGGTGGCCTCAAGGCCGTACTCGATATCGAGCAGAATGGACGAGGCCTCTTTGGTCAGGGTTTGCGCAACCAGGGTCTTGAACTCCGACACCATCTCGGCCGGCGGCTCACTGCCTCCCAGCTCTCTGGCCAGCATGTTCCTGAGGAGCCCACGTTGATCCATGGCCAATGCGGCAATCACGCCTCGGCTATCGGAGACGGCTTTCAATCCAACTACTTTACCGGGCGTCAACTTACCAGGCGTCAATTCGATCGGCATGTATTTCTCCCATTTCGGAGATTCTTGGCTCCCATGATGCGGATGTCAATGGCGCAGGGGGAGAGCATAAAGAACGCAGGATTTGACCTGATTCGACGAGTCGCAAGAACTATATCGGACCGAGTTTGGCAGTGTCAATCGATGGTAAATGATAATCAATGATTTTTACATTGACGGTTGTTGCCGCCGGGAGCCGAAAAGAGCCTATGGGCCGCTCAGCAAGTGTCCACAACCGCACCAAGCGGGAGCCAAGGCCATGAGTTATTCGTTCAATTCCGACCAATCCAAAGATCATAAAACATTACGATTCAAATGCTTAACGAAATCTATTGAAATTGATTGACAGACGTTATTGTCTCTGCCTATACTTCGGCGCGAATCAGAGACCGTAGTTTTTTTGCCCAAGATCAGACTGCAAAACTTTTCGAGTTGAGAATCGCTCGACGATCTACCGGCTTGCTGCAGGTGGTTCTCGATACCGATTTGCAAGCCCGAATTTTGCGGGGTGAGACACCATTGCTATGAAGCAATCGGAGCAGAAAAACCGGCGGCGCTTGACAGGGTTGGAAGTAGACCTTACATTAGCCATACCCGAACGGCGGCAAAATGATTTTGCCAGCGCACGGGGAAAATTCTCAGGATTACATAGCAATGATTTCCGGATTCACTCCCGCGATGTGTATGTATCGCTGCTGCTGCAGCGCCGAGCGGGCGTGTTTTCCGGGCTAGCTACTGAAGCAAATTCAGGATCCCGGCAACCCACCCGCCATGAGGCGCGGTGGGTTTTTGCATTTCGGGAAGAGTCGTTGATTCCCCACAAAATTGAACAGTTTGTCGTGGCGGGCTGAGCGTGGAGTGATTCGCGCGTTTCCCTGAACGAAGGAATTGAATGATGGCATTTCGGAAAGTGACGGAGCACAGAACGCGCAGGGCGGTTCTTCAGGCGTTGGGAATGCTTGCGGCCAGTGGAGCGATCTCTTCGCTGGAATCGACGCGCCTGTACGGGCAAGATGGCGGGGTTCCGGCGGGGATCCGGTTCGGTGTGCAGTTAAACGCATTTCCCATCGATCCGAAACGTTTCGAGACTTTTGAGGCAACGCTCGCGCAGGTAAAGCAGATCGGCTATCAGGGGTTTGAAGCGGGCTTCCGCTATTTGAGCGAGCAATTTGCCGCGCCGGAAATGGCGCGCCGCAGCATTGAGCAAACCGGCCTGACATTTTTCGGCATTCATATCTTTCTGCCGTCCTTTGATATGTACGATCCCAATACGAGGATCGCGGCGCCTTCAATCTACGAACCTGTCGCGCGCGGTGGTGCGGCGCTCGGTGCGAAACACATGATCCTGAGCGGCGCGCCGGCGCAGAATGCGGACCAACTCAAGGCCAAGATCGAGGGGCTGAATGCCGCGGGGCGCTTTGCGCTCGCCTCCGGCCTTAGCGTTGCCTATCACAATCACTGGTGGGAGTTCGAGTCGAAGCTTGGCGAGATCGAAGCGCTCTATACCGAGACCGACCCGGAGCTCGTGCATTTTGTACTCGACGCCGGGCATGCATATCACGGCGGCGCGGATGTTCCCGGATTTATTCGCGCGCATTCTCAGCGCATCATCGGATTCCATCTGCGCGATTTCAAAAACGACCAATACGTCGAGCTGGGCACGGGCGACTTCCCGCTTCGTCAGGTTGCCGCCACGATCGAGCAGATTGGCTGGAAGGGTTGGGTGGAGAACGAAGAGGAGCGCGCCGACCATTCGCAGGGTGGCGAGAAAGTGATTGCGCCAGCTTACAAGGCCATGAGGGAGGCTTTTACATCGTGAACCGCCGCGAGTTTCTTTACACCGGAACAGTCGCCGCCGCGGCCGCCGCGCGCAGCATGGATGCGCGGGCCTACGCTGCCATTCCCGGCGCCAACGATCGCGTAGGCCTGGGTGTGATCGGTCTGGGACGCCGCGGAACCATCGTCAGCGGCGGTTTTGTGCAGGATCCCAGAGTGCAGATTCGGGCGCTGGCCGACGTTTACGACAAGCAGGCAGCGGATTTTCAGGCTCGGTTCAAAGAGCATGTGGCGCAGGCCGAGGTTTCGGTCGAGTACCAGAAAATGCTGGAGCGCAAAGAGGTGGATGCGGTGCTGGTTTCCACGCCGGATCACCTCCATGTCGAGATTGCCAAGGACACGCTGGGAGCGAACAAACACACCTATCTGGAAAAACCGACGCTGCATCGCTGGAGCGAGCGCGGGGCGTTGATAAAGGCCGCGGAGGCGAGCAAAGCCATTCTGCAATGCGGCACGCAGCAGCGCAGCGGCGCACACTACCAGCGCGTGAAGCAGGAGATCTTCGATACGGGCAAGCTGGGCCAGGTGATTTTTGCGCGCGCAGTGTGGAGCAACTTTCCCTGGCAGCGCCGTGTGATTCCCGACGTGCCGAAACCGGCGGGACTGCGCTGGGACCTGTTCCTCGGACCCGCACCGCAGGTTCCATTTGAGTTGTCGCGGTACAGCTCGTGGCGCTCGTATCACGACTACGGCAACGGATTGCTTGCCGACATCCTGACGCACTGGGCCGATGTGGCGCAATGGATGCTGAGCGACGATAAGCCCGAGACTGCGGCCGCTCTAGGAGGCGACTTCCAACTCAAGGGCGATCTCACCAACCCCGACACCGTGAGCGCAGTGGTTCGCTACAAAAACTGGAACCTTAATTTTGAGTCGTCGGTTCTCGCGATCCGCAATCCGCGGCCGTCGGTTTATTTCGAAGGAACAGAAGGAACTCTCGACCTGAGCCGTGAAGGATACACGCTCACTCCCAACGACGGCGCGGCAACCCAGTTCGACTCGGCGCAGGACCTGGAGCGCGCGCACACGGGAAACTTCATCGATGCCATTGTGAATGGCAGCAAGGTGAACGCGCCGCTAGTAGCCGGGATGGCAGCCAGCGTGCCCGTCATGATGGCGCTCCAATCGTATTGGTCGCGCAAGCTTTGTACCGCGGCAGAACTTTCGTAGAGGCCCGCATGGCTTTCGGAGCATGCGGAAATGACAACCTTCCAACCAGGACACGGAAATGGTTCCTCGCCCGTGTCCGGCAGACGAGAGGCGTAACCACAAGCGCTTCTCTCATGAAAGGACAGGATGAATCACGCACTTCGCAATCTACTCTTCGCCAGCTTCGCATTACTGTTCGCGCTGGGCGTTGCCACACACGCCTCTGCGCAATCCACAGGCAGCATCCGCGGGACGGTGAGCGACCCGAGCAGTGCTGCCATTGCAAAAGCCTCGGTCACGGTGACGGACACTAACACCGGCATCAGCCGCGATACCGTGTCCAACGAAAGTGGCATCTTTGTGTTTCCGGATCTGCCTATCGGTTCGTATGCGCTAAAGATCTCCGCAGCAGGATTCAAGACGGAGAATCGTCCCGGCCTGACATTGCTCACGGGCCAGGTGATTGATCTGCCGATTGCGATGGCGGTAGGCTCGCAAACCCAGCAGATCACCGTCAGTTCGGAAACCCAGCAGATCGAGACCAGCATTTCAACCGTGGAACAATCGGTCACGCAGCAACAGATGCGCGACTTGCCGCTGAACGGCCGCAACCCGCTGCAACTGACCACGCTGACAGCCGGAACGGTTCTGACCACAACCGGCACGGAGAGCGGCCAGGAAGACAACACCGGCCTTTCTGTGAACGGCCTGAGGGCAACGGAAAACACCTACACGCTTGACGGCACAATCTACGTCAACCGTTTCTTCGACTCCGTTCCAACCATGCCGAACCCGGATGCATTGCAAGAGTTCACGATCCAGTCCTCGGATTACAGCGCAGATCATGCAGGCGCGGGTGCCCTGGTGCAGCTCTCCACACGCTCCGGCACCAGCGAATTGCACGGATCCGGATGGGAGTACTTACGCAACACGGTGGTGAACGCCAATAATTACTTCCCGGTAAAAAACCCGGCCGGCGCGATAGTCAAGCCGCCCTTCAAGCTGAATCAGTTCGGAGGAACGGTCGGCGGGCCCATCTTCAAGAGCAAAAAGGCTTTCTTCTTCTTCTCTGCTGAAGACTTGCAACAGCGCTCGGCGCCGACACCGATCACCACCGAATACCCGACCGCGGCAGAGCTCTCAGGCAACTTTTCGACTTTCTTAGCCAAGGGTGTCGCACTCTACAACCCGGCGACAAACTGCGGCTTCGGACAGACCTCAAGCCCCAATGGAAGCGGCGGCTTTAACTGCAGCGGCACCATCACCGACGATGTTTCTTCCACAGGTGCAGGCGACAAGATCGCTATCTCCCCGCTCTCAAAGGCAGTGAACACGCAGTATCTGGCGAGTGAAGAAGCGTTGGGCACGCTGTCGAGTGACGGAACGTATTTGAAATTCGTTTCCACCACGAACAACAATATCGACAACACGCAATATCTCACCCGGCTCGACTACGCTCTGGGCCAGAACGACCATATCAGCGGCCGTTACTTCTACAACCAGGACAATTTCCAGAGGCCATTTACGGCGCCGCTGGGCTTTTTCGCAGCCAACCTCTTCCGCAACCAGTCGTTGACGCTCAGTGATGCGCACGTTTTCTCGAATACACTCACGGGTGCAGCGTATTTTGGCTTCTATCGCGGAGCGCGCACGCAGATTCCCGAAGCGCCGGGGCTGAAGACGCTGCAGCAACTCGGACAGGTCGCTCCCTACGGGAGCCCGACCGAGAGCCTTGTGCCATTTCCGGGCGTGCGCGCACAAATCTCCGGGTACGTAGAAGCTTTTTCGGGTGGCGCGCTCACGCAGGATGCAACTACGTTTGATTTTCACGCCCAGGCAGTGAAGCTTTGGCATACGCACACGCTGGCCTTCGGCTTCGATCTGGAACGGTCGCGCATTGACATGGACGACTACTCCTACACGCCCGGTGACAGCACCTCGCCGGGCTTCAACGGCAAGCGCACGCAACCAGCCAACGGCGTTACGCCGAGCGGTTTTTCAAGTACCGGTAACGCCCTCGCCGATTTCTATACCGGCTACGAGCAGGACTTTTACCAGGACAACGGGCGCAAGGCATATCTGCGCGAGTGGCGTCCGGCCTTGTATCTGCAGGACGACTGGAAGGCGACGCCAAAGCTGACCCTGAATCTGGGTTTACGCTGGGATCCATGGACACCCCCTACCGACAAAAATGGCACACTGGTGGGCTTCAACCTGGCCAACCCCAACTTCCAGTCAACGATCGCTCCCGGAGCGCCGAAAGGCCTGTGGTTTGTCGGCGATTCCGGGCTGTCGAATTCGGTCTACAACAACAACTACAAGGATTTCGCGCCGCGCGTGGGCTTCGCCTATAACTTGTTTGGCAACGGCAAGTCCGTGGTTCGTGGGGCGTACGGCCTCTTCTATGGGTTCCCTGAGGGACTGCTCTATCAGCGCACCGACGCCACGCAGCCTGTAGATCTCTACCTTGAACTTTTCAGCCCGCCGCAGTGGGACAACATCTACTCAACCAATCCCGGCGGCGATCCTTTCCCGCGCGGGCACGTCGCGCCTTCGCAATTCAAGAACTACACGTTCTTGTTACCCGTCGCCGGCGGCGTGCTGAATCCCGCCTCTAAAGTGGAGTACACGCAGGCGTACAACTTCGCCATCCAGCAGGACCTGGGCAACGGGTTTGCCGTCAACCTGGGCTACGTGGGCAATCGCGCCGAGCACGTAATGGCATCGCGGCAGTTCAATCCATTCGTGCTCACAACGCCGACATTCGAAACCACCCGCCTCTACAACGGCCTGGGCGCGGTGGAACTGGCCGATGCCTACGACTGGGAGAGGACGAACGCGATAGAGTTCACCGTGACGCGGCGCTCCGCACATGGGCTGACGCTGCTTTCCAACGTGGTGTGGATGAAGACCATCGACGTAGGCTCATCCGGCACCGAAGGGCAAGCCGGACCCTCGAATCCCTACAACATCAATTTCTATCGAGGCGTTGCCGACTTTGATCAGGCGCTGCGCTTCACCGCATCGGCCAACTATCCGCTCCCGAAATTCCACGTGAATAACGCACTCGGCCAGGTCGTCAATGGGTGGCAGGCCAACGCCATCGTTACCTCTCAGAGCGGCTTGCCGATTACGATTACCAGTGGCGTAGACAACTCGGAAACCGGCATTGGCAACGACCTGGCTGTCTATAACCCGGGCGTCAGCATTGCGCCGCCGGCTGGTTCACCCAAGACCGAATGGTTCAACCCCCTGGCTTTCGCAAAGAACCCAGTCCCATCGGCCGGCAATAACTACGCCCAGTCGTTCGGCAATGTCCCGCGCAACTCTCTGCGCGGTCCTGCCTACGAGGACACGGACATTTCGCTCTTCAAAGACATTCTGGGCGAACACCGCATTCACGGCCAGTTCCAGGCAGAAGCTTTTAACGCCTGGAATCACACCAACTTTGCCAACCCGGCTTCTGCCGTCAGTTCCGGGACATTCGGCTCCATTACCGCTACCAGCAGCAGCACGGGCACCGTGAATACACCTTCGCAGGTGGGCACGCAGCGCGTGTGGCAGTTTGTGGGCAAGATTATATTCTAAGAAGCGAAACGCCGGAGCCACCGGCTGCAAGCCCAGGAACGGATTGCGATCTCAGAACGAGATCGCAATCTGTCGGCTCGCTGCCGGGCTCCGGCAATATTTTTGTCGATTGATATTTACAGATGAATCCAGCCGCAGCGTATGAGCGACAGCGATGCCGTGGCCACAATAATCCAGAGCACGACGCCTTGCAGGAGCGGCCGCACACCAACCTCGCGAATGGTCTTCATGGAAAGCCCTGTGCCAATCAGATAGAGCGTTACAGTAAGGCCGATTACGCCCAGGTGCTTGAGCACCGGGTAAGCCGGTTGAAAGGTGTGGATATACGTATTGCCGACGGCCGCAAGGCAAAAGAAGAGGATGAACCACGGCCACTGAATGCGCGCGCTACTTTTCCTGGCCATGGCAGTTCCCATGGAGATGGGCACAATCCAGAGTGCGCGCGCCAGTTTCACCGTGGTGCCTACAGCAAGAGCCAGGGCGCCAAATTTGGCCGTTGCCCCTACCACCGAGCTTGTGTCGTGAATGGCGAGCGCCGACCACAATCCAAACTGGGTTTGCGACATGTGCAGCATAGTCCCAATGAGTGGGAAGGTCAGCAGGGCGACCGAGTTGAGGGCAAAGACCGTGCCCAACGAGACGGCAATCTCTTCTTCGCCGGCATCAGTGATGGGCGCGATGGCAGCGATGGCGCTGCCGCCGCAGATGGCGGTGCCCGCACAGATCAGGAAAGAAGTTCCGCGGCTCACTTTGAGAAGCTTGCCGAGAGCCCATCCCAGCGACAAGGCAAAAGCAATGCTAATTGCCGTGTAGACAAACCCGGAGCGGCCAGCATGAATGACTTCGTGGAGATCCATGCCGAAGCCAAGGCCGATGACAGAGGCCTGCAAAAGAAATTTGGAGAGCCGCTTGGCTTCCAAGTTGTACGGGTGGGCGAATGTAAAGCCAAAGACAAGACCGCCGGCGAGCGCGACGGGCGGGGAGATTAGTCCGGTGGCCGCGATGATCAGGCCCAGGAAAAAGAGGCTCTTTGGCACACTTTCAGTGTGCTGCTCCGCGAGGGTGCGCGTCCAAGCAGAACGAATGATGGGGCATTAGCTGCGCTTATCGGCTGTGAACGCACAGATTTGCGGGCCGAATTCTCAGGCCTTGACTGAGATTCGCCTTGCTCCGGCGCGCGCGGCAAGAAATTTGCAAAACTCCTGGGCCAAGCCTTGCGGCTCTGGGCCCTTCGCAGTGACAAGCAGAAAATCGCGGTGAATGCGCAGGCCTTTGATTTCAACGATCTTGAAACTATGTCCCAGGCGCAGGTCCTTGGCAATTGCCCAACGCGAGACGAACCCGACACCGAGGCCCGCTTCCACTGCCGATTTGATCGCTTCGGTGGAGTCGAGCTCCATCACAACCTGAAGTGCGCGACGCTTGATGCCTTGCCGCTCCAGCGCCATCTCCGTAATTCTGCGCGTGCCCGATCCGCGCTCCCGCAGCAGAAGAGGGGCCGCAACAAGATCGGCAGGCGCGATTGAGGCTCGTTCTGTCCACTCGTGCGCGCCGGGCGCAATCAGTAAAATCTCGTCGCGTAGAAAAGGTTCGGTGCGCACGTCGCGTGTTCGCGGCGGTCCTTCAATGAATCCGAGGATAATTTTCTTATCCCTGATGGCGTCCACAATGTGCTCGGTATTGCCGCTGAGCAACGTGGGATGAACGCGGGGATGTTCCGCGCAAAACTCGCCGAGCAGGCGCGGCAGAACGTATTGCGCAATCGTGGTGGAAGCGCCAAGAGTGAGACTGCCGGCATGATCTCCCGTGAGAGCGGCAATTTCGTGCTCCGCTCCGGCGACAAGCTGATGCACGCGTCGCGCGTACTTAAGCAGCACCGTCCCCGCAGCCGTCAATCCGGCGTGCGTTCCGGAGCGATCGAAAAGCTGGACGCCGAGCTCTTCTTCAAGGGCCTTGATTTGAAGGCTTACCGCGGGCTGCGTCAGGTAAAGCTCCTCGGCCGCTTTGCGGAAGCTTTGCTGTTCCGCGACCGTCCGGAAGACAACCAGGCGGAAATTCTCAAGACTTGCCATTGATCCATTAGAACATCAGTCGGCGATGGATCTAGCGCAGACTTCGAGGGAGAGAATTTCCTCGATCATGACACGCCGGAAGAAGCCAGCTTCACTCTGCAGAAAAGATACGGCGCGAAGAACATGCCTGCGACACTGACCGCTGCATAGCGGAGATAGTCGAGTGCTGAGCCAATGCTTGACGCGTTTCCGGCAAACGGAGCGAATGCGGCATCCAGGACAAGCATGACGGCTAGCATGATGGCGATCGACAGAATGTAGCGAAGAAGTTTGGCTGCCGGCCCTCCACTGCGCGGGTCGAAGTTCACATTACGCAGCTCCAGCGGGCAGGCGATCACGATGCCGGTGAGCCAGCCGCAGTAGCCCGTAATTTCCCGCACCTGGCTGTCGATCTGCCAGTCATTGAGAGCGAATGCGAGGAGCCAGATTGCTGCACTGCTCGCGACAGTGATAGCGATCTGCAAACCGTGCGGGACTTGCTCCACAGCTTTGCGAGCGTGCCCGTGTAACGGGATGCGGCGAAACCGAAGAGAAGGCCGATTGCCCAGCCCAGCAAAACATCTTCAACGTAGTGCACGCCGAGGTAAGGGCGCGAAACGCCGATGAGGACGATGAGAAGCACTAGCCCCAAGCGGACGAAGCGGTTCCGGGTGAAAGCGATGAGGTAGGAGTAGAAGGCAGCGGAGCCCATGGCGTGGCCCGACGGCGTGGAATACTCAAGGGCCAACGCTTTGGCTTCGGACGGAGAAACTGCCCATTTCTGCTGGTAGGTCCCGTCGGTCACGAATGGGCGTGGGTTTTTGATGAGGATCTTCAACAGATCGTTGAAGACCATGGTGAGCAAGACCACCACGGTTAGACGTACTGCGAGGCGCTTATCCCACATCACATAGAGAAGGATAGTGAAAAGCACATAGAAATTGGCTGAGCCGAAAAAGCTGGCGGCGTGAAAGAAGTGAGTGAGGTAAACGTTTCTGTGGTCGGCCAGAAACTGCACCAGAGCCAAGTGAAAGTGCGGATGGATCATGGTGCTGTCTTGATTTCTTCCGCGTGGACTGGCTGGTTGTCATTGCATTCATTCGCAACGTCCCAATTCACATAAATGGGATTGCCGATGAGCCAAAGTTTCCCGTCAGGCCCGGTGACTTGCGCACGAAACCAATGGCGGCGTCCGTCACTCGCCCAGTGCAGCGTTTGCGTGGAGTCTGCGGTGAAGGCGCCGACGCCTTGCGGGAGTATCGACATCCTTGCCATCCTCGACCCAGTGCAATGTTCCGCCTGCGGCAGCGGTCACATGCGCGGAAAAATAAACTTGATCGCCCGTTGCCGTGCTCAACGTGTCTCCCGCATGTGCGATACGAGCATCTACATGCACCGTCACTTCGAGAAGCCGATCGTGGGTTCCAGTCACGTCAATGAAGACGTGGCCGGCGCGGATGCCGTCGATAATCGCGGGCGTGGAGAGATCTGCCGCATACACAACGGTCGTCGGACTGCCGATGGAACCGGTTTCATCGAGCGGTTGCATCGGGCGGTGGTTGTCGCTGCCGCCGATTCCCGTGAGACGGCATCCGCGATCGAGTTCCCGATTCCAGAAGGGAAGGTCGGAGAGACCGCTTCGCTCGCTGCCTCCGTTCACAGCCTCGACGCCGGTGAGCAAATGCATGTCGACCGGCGCGGAAGGCGTCCATCCGCAGCCGAGGCAGATTTCGCCGCTCGGAGCCAGAG
This sequence comes from uncultured Acidobacteriota bacterium, assembly GCA_963713675.1. Classification (GTDB taxonomy): domain Bacteria; phylum Acidobacteriota; class Terriglobia; order Terriglobales; family Acidobacteriaceae; genus Telmatobacter. The sequence continues at coordinate 409,299 of CAVQMV010000021.1, read as the reverse complement.
GGTGATTGATCGAGGTGATGGCGCCTACGTTTGCGGCGCTGCGCAGCAAGGTATTCACGTCGGGAACCGTGCGGCCATCGAGACGGAAGTCGATGAAATCCGTGCTGCCGAGGAAATTGATGTGGCCCTGAAAGGTGGTGATTTCGCGGCCGGGAATCAAGAGCAGCTTATCGAAGTAAGGCTGCAACTCCCGCATCGCATCGTATTGCGAGCTGGCATTGTGATCGGTAATTGCGATGAAGTCGAGGCCACGGCGGGCGGCGGCATCCACGGTAAAAAAGAGCGGGCAGGGAACCATTTTTCCCGTCTGGCTGGGGCATTGGCCGTCACTGTGCGCGGTATGCATGTGCAGATCGCCGCGAAACCAGGCGGGTCCGGCACGCAGCGGCTCACGGAGGACCGGCGGCAGCGCTAGCGACTGCGCCGCTGCGCGAGAGATAGACATGAATGGTGTAATGCGACTCAACGCCAGCGCGAATGTTGGGCACGCCGATCAGTACATTCCAAGTACCCGATGGTATAGCGCCCGGCAAACAGGAGGGCGTGGCATCGGAGAGGCCGACCGTGAGCGTGGATTTGTTGCCGCCGCTCCAGCAGCGCAGCCCAGCGGGATCGAGCAGTCCGAGATCGAGCGCGGTATGCTGCTCTTTTTCGGTGTAGCCAAAGGTGATGGTCACGCGCTCCGTGCCCGCGGGCACCGCAAAGGGAACTTGAACATAGCTCTGGTTTTGCGGAGCCGCGTACTACGCCCTGGAGGACGAAATCAGAGCCAGAAGAATCCGCAGCCGGAGGCGCTTGCTGCGCGACGGCTACGCCGGCGGCGAGAGAGGAAACCAAAAGGAGGCGTAATAGTGCTGCAAAACTGGAAGACAATCTTGCGTGTCGTGACGAGCTCTTCTTCATATAAGACATTTCCATGATTCGATGACGCGTGAGTGGGCTGGCCGGGATTCGTATCGGCTATTATAGCCAGCTTGATCCTGGGCGGCGAGGCTTCAGAAAGAAAGGCCCGCATCCGAGGCGACGTTCTGCGCCGGATGCGGGATTGAAGCTAAGACACGTTTGGGAGGCCCCTGTGTCTTAGAAGGAAAGTTTGAGCGCGAGCTGAATCGTGCGGGCGCCATTGTTCCCGTTGCTGTTCTTGGTGGCCCCGATACTGCTGAAGCCGCCAGCCTGGAAATTCAAACTTCCCGGTTGCACGAAGGGCGGCGTGTTGGTGGTATTGAAGAATTCGGCGCGGAACTGCAGAATCGTCGCTTCTGTGAAGTTGAAATTCTTCAGCATTGATGAATCCACGTTGTTGAAGTGCGGTCCGCGTACCTGCTGGATGCCGCTCGTGCCGAGCGGCGAGTAATCGACCTGTCCGACTTGGGTAGCCGCGGGCGGTTCAGCGAACGCGCTGGGGCTGAGCCATTGCGTATAGTTATGCGGTCCGGCATAGAGACTTTGTCCGGCAACCACGTTGGCGGAGCAACCAAAGTCGGCCGTCGTGGCGACCGGGCAAGTGACTGTGAGCGGCTGCCCGCTTTGGAAGGTATAGAAGCCGTTGATCTCCCACCCGCCCACGATGAGATCCGCCGCGTGGCTCATCGAGCCGCCGAACTGCTTGCCACGGCCGAAGGGCAGGCCGTAGGTGGCAGCGGCGTGCCAGAGGTCGGTGGCGTCGGCATCGCACGAGTCCGTAGTCGCCCTGGAGGCCGAAACCGGCCAGCCATTGGGCGCGGTAACCTGCGTTGAACTCCGAGTTCTGCGGCGCGTGCTGGTCGCCCGTGCAGCGGGATAAGGTGTAGTTGGCCAGCACCGTCAGCCCATAGCTCATCTGGTGCTGATAGGTGATCTGCAAGGAGTTGTAGCTGGTGTTGGCGTTCGTGGTTTCGTAGGTGCCGTTCCGCGCCATATACGGGTACGGAATATACAACTGGGTGTTTTGGCCGGGAGGCAAGATGATGGAGTTGCTGTTCGAGGTTCCCAGAATATCCAGGTGACGGCCCTGGGTTGCCGACATAGCCCGCCTGGAGCGCGTCGTGGCTCGTGAATTGATCCTCGACGGTGAAGTTCTCTGTTTGTATCATCGGGGTCTGGTAGTTGGATTGGCGGCCGTTGAGAGTCGCGCCGAGATAGTCGCTACCGATGTATTGGCCTCCCACGCAAGTGCTGAGGGGCAGAGTGGAGCAAGAGACCGGCGTTGTTGTGTACGGAGTCGGGCTTTGCAGCGTGGTCGGACTGGCGAAGTTGAAGTTATTGAAGGTATTTTCCAGGGTCGCCGGCGCGTTCGAAGAACCGGCGAGCAGCGGGTGATTGGAGTCGGGAGAAGGGATGGTCTGCGTGTAGCCAAAGGGATAGTTCAATCCCAGCGTGCCGCCGTAACCGAGGTTGCCCAGCGCTCCATAGGCCGTGCCGAAGCCTCCGCGTACCACCAGCGTAGGCCGCAGCTTGTAGGCGAACCCGACACGCGGCGCGAAGTTGGTCTTTTGAGCGTTGCCGAGTGCAGCGTTTGCAGAGCACACGATGTTGATATTGCTGAGGGCAGCCACGGTATTGAAGATCGTGGCCCGCGGGGTCGAGCAAGTCCCGTTGGGAATGTAGAAGTTTGCGGTGAGGCCGTTGCCGCCCGCAGGAACGAAGTTGGACTGGAAGCCCCGGGTTTCGTGGTAGGGCGTGAACAGATCCCAGCGCACGCCGAGATTCAGCGTCAACTTGGGATTCACCTTCCAGTCGTCCTGGAAGTAGGCGCCAATGTACCAGCGATGGTCGTCGGTGACAGGAAGGTTGGAGGCGGAAAAGCCGTTCTGGCCGCCGACCAGGTTTACGCCAGCACCCACACCGTACTCGTAGTTGATAGGCGTCACCAGCATGTCACTGATGCCATTCAACCCCGAGCTTTTGGTGGAAATGTCGGTGTACTGGCCGTTGAAGCTCATGTCGCCACGGCCTTGCGGCGGCTGCGAGATGTTGCCTTCCAGGTCGTCCACCTGGATGCCCGTCTTGAAGGCGTGATTGCGCCAGACCTTGGTGACCCCGTCAACGTACTCCAGGCTCCATACATATTGCAGCGTGGGCGAGAAATTGCCTACGCCGAGTGCCCTGAGCCGTGAGCCAATGGAGATGACAGGCAAGCCTCCGTTGCCGGCCGCCTGCGGAACGCCCTGGATGCCGTACTCGAGGGGGATATTGCAGGAACCCGGACCTGGATTCACCGTTCCCGAACAGGCTGAGCCTCCGAAGTCGTTGCCCCAGACGGACACCTGCAGCTTGTCGCTGTGGACCATGCCTACGTGAAATTGATTGGTGAGCGTGGGAGTGAGGATGCGCGTGTAGCCGACCGCCCAGGCCCAGGCCGGCAGGCTGTCGACGCGTCCGCCGCTATCGCCTGCGCCCACCCCGGGGAAATACGAGGGCACGTCAGCGGTCAGGTAGCTCCGGTCATAGACGCCGAACAGGATGTTCTTGGGGCTGATATTGGCATCGATGCGAATGTCGTAGGTGTTGGTGTTTTTGTCCTCGATGGGAACGTAGCCCTGGAAATCATTGGCCAGGAGGCCGGAGGCTGTCGCCTTCGGATAAAGGCCCAGAATCTTGACTGCGTTCGGATCCTGGCGGCTGGTCGGGATGACGTTGAGGGCGGAGAGGAGAACACCGCCGGCGTCCTGCGTGAAGTCGGTTCTGGTAACGCCAACGAAGCTGGTGCAACCGCCTGCCGCTGTGCAGTTATAGAACGGGATCGCGCACGTAGCTATTAGGCGTGCCGGTGAGTCCGGTTACCGGGTCAACGCCGCTGCCTGGAAGCTGGCGAGTTGAGGCCGGATCCAGGATGGTGCCGTTGGAGAAGACGCGGCCCAGGGCGTCGGTGTGGCAGCCGGTGGTGACGCTGGCGCTGCAGGTGCTCGAGGTGTTGTAGGTGATGTTGTCCTGCAGGTTGGTGAAATTGCTGCTGACCATACCCTCGCTGGGCACGGTTAAATTGCCGTCCGGCTCCGGCAGGACGTAGCGGCCTCCCTGGTAGTCGGCAAACCAGAAGAGCCGATTCTTGCCGTTGACCAGGTGCGGGATCAGGACCGGGCCCCCGGCCGTGAAGCCGAAGAGGTTCTGGTGATAGGAAGGAATGGGATTGGCGGTGCAGGTTGAGCCGCTGCAGGTGCGATTGAAGAAATAATTCGCGTTCAGATCGTTGTTGCGCACGTACTCCCACAGATCGCCGTGCACGCCATTGGTGCCGGATTTGAGCGACGCGTTGATGACGCCGCCGGTGGAGTGGCCGAATTCGGCGTTGAAGTCGCCGCTCTGCAGCGTGAATTCCTGGATGGCATCAGGCGGCGGGACAATGGCGGCGTTGGTCCCGGTATAGTTGCCGCCATAGAACTCGATGTTGTCGTTAATGCCGTTCAGGCGGAAATCGTTTTGCCATTCGTCGACGCCATTCACTCTGAAATAAGCGGACGAAGAGCTGCCTGCGTCGGCGGTGCCGTTCCCGCCGGCGCCGGTTCCGGTCGCATCAGTATTGACGCCCGCGGACATTTGCGCCAACGCGCCCCAGTCACGGGTGACAAGCGGCATGTCGTTCACGGTTAAATTGCTGATGGTCTGGCCGACCTGAGCGTTCTCGGCTTCAAGTAGGGGAGCGGCAGCGGTGACAGTTACACTCTGCTGGACGTTGCCGGTGGCGAGATGAACGTCGATGGTTTCGACCTGCTGTACCTGCACAATGACGCCGTGCACGACATACTTCTGGAACCCGGAGGCCTCAGCCTCAACCGTGTACTTGCCGGGATTCACGTCGTCGAATACATAGGTACCGGTAGCTGTGGACTTGGTTGTACTTCTTACGGTGGTGTCGTCGTTGATGAGCGCAATCGTGGCCTTTTGTACGACCGCTCCGGACGGGTCTTCCACCGTTCCAGTGACTTCTCCTCGATCAAGCTGTGCTGCCAAGCGGCCCGGAAGGCACAGAGCAAGGAGCGTGACCACGAGGGTAAGCCATGGTCCGGCAATTCTGAATTGCTGTTTGATGTTCATGATGCCTTGCTACCTCCAATTTCAAGATTTTTTACACGTTTGCACTCGTCCACACTTCGGCGAGCAGCGCAACGATATTGCACTTACTATGAGAGCGGGAGTGTTTACCCTAAGTGCATGCACGTGTATACACTAGTGTTCACAGCACTTAATTATTTGATTGAAAAGGACTTGTTGACTGTTTGAATTGTTGGTAAACTGTGGAAATTGTTCGACGGAAAGACCCCCGTCTGCGCTGTTTTTGTGAATGACGCATGAGTCTGAGGATGCGGCAAATGAATTAACGTGAAGGCATGCGTTGCAGGCAGTTTAAAAAGCCCAGTGAGAAAGTGGCTGCAATGCGTTTAGATATGGCCAGGGGAGGCTCGCTCGATGCGAGCGCCGAACCAATTTTTTCCTGGCTTCGACGGAATTGAAATTGCATTCAACTCTGCGCAATCTGCGGACGACTTTGCAGGATCACCAGAATATTGGGTCAGGCCGTGCATCCTTGTTTAACAGTTGAACCGGAGACCGCTCCCTGTCCTTGGACGAAAGCCAGGAGATAAGGCTCATGGATCACTTTGCCGCCGTCCAATCCAAAACCAAGGTGCCTCTTCCTGATGAGGCATGGCCGGCGAGTCTGCACGAAGATCCGTATTGGGCCTTGGCGCAGCGTGTGATCTCCGGGCCGAACTTCGCCCGATCTCCGTTGCTTACGAAGTTTCTGCTATTTGTGGTTGCCGAAACCCTGGAAGGGCGGGGAAACGAGATCACAGAGCACCAGATCGGCGTGCAGGTCTTCGATCGGCCAGCGGATTATCGAACGCTTGAGGACAACATTGTTCGCAGCTATGCGCGCCAATTGCGCAAGCGACTTGCAGAGCACTTTGCTGACCAGGGCAGCTCGGAACCGGTGCGCATCGACATTCCGGTGGGCGCGTATGTGCCGGTGTTTATTCCGGCTACTGAGGATGTCACGCGGGAAGAGATGCCGGGGTCTCCTTCGGCGGCTCCCGGCCAGACACAGCCTCATGCGCTGCCGGCGCGCACTGCGGAAGCAGCGGCGACGGTGCCATCAAAGGCAGTACGCTGGACGCTAGGCGCAATTCTGGTTGTGGCTTACAGCGCGGCGCTAATCGCTGCCACCTGGTATGCCGCTAGGCGATCGCCGGCGGCGGCCGTTTCGCAAGAACCGGCGCACGTGCTGTGGGCTGAGTTGTTCAGCGGTCCCGAAAACAGCTACATCGTTCCGTCCGATGCGGGATTCAATCTTCTCGAAGACATTTCACGCCGGCCCGCGCCGTTGGCGGAATATATTTCAGGCAAATACCAGGAATTGCCTCTGTCCGGAGTGGATGCGCATAGCGCCTCGGATCTGCGCTCCCAGCAGTTGACGCCTTTCGTCGATCTGCAGATTGCGGCCGCTCTGGCTCACCTGACTGAGGACGATCCGCAGCGGGTTTTCATCCGCTTTCCGCGCGATCTGCGGCTGGATGACCTGAAGAACGCCAACGCCGTCATCATCGGGTCCGTGGGCAGCAATCCCTGGGCCGCGATTGCCGAAAGCAACGCCAACTTCCGCATTGTCGATCGGCCCGGCATGAATGGCGCCCAGATCATCAACCTCAAGCCGCAACCGGGAGAGTCTGCGACGTATTCCAGCCGCTGGAACGAACCGGCGCACGAGACTTTCGCGCTCATCGATTTCCTTCCCAATTTAAGCGGCAACGGACACCTGCTGGTTCTGGAAGGACTGGATGTTGCCGGAACCCAGGCCGCGGCCGAGATGCTGCTGTATCCATCGGCCATCGATCCGATTCTGAAGCAAGCGACGCGTCCGGATCGATCCATGCACAATTTTGAAGTGCTGCTGCGCTCAACGAGCATCGAGTCAAACGCCACCGGGACGCAGGTGATCGCCAGCAGGATTTACTAGTGAACCGCGCCTGGCGCAATTGCGGGAGTTTCACCGTTGCGCCCACCCCACCGCAGGGTGCAGGATCGCATTGCCTGCCGCATCAGCTATAGTTTCCAAGGAACATGATCGCGACGGTTGAGGCCTCTCTACTTGTACGGGCCGAAGCCGTCGAGCCGCGAGAACCGCGCAAGCCGCAAGGCAGAGGGGTACACCGTGAAACGAGCAGTTGGAGTAGTCGCAATTCTGATAGGAATGGCAATGGCGCTTACACCCATTGCACAGGGAGAGATGAAGATGTCGATATGGGGTCATACCGCGGATGGAACCGCCGTCCCGATTTACACGTTAACCGGTGGGCAGATTGAAGTAAGAGTGACGGCGTACGGAGCGCACCTGGTGAGCGTGAGAGCCCCGGACCGCACGGGCAAGATGGCGGACGTTGCGTTGGGCTACGACACACTCGATACCTATCTGATCAAGCCCAATCCGTATATCGGCGCCGTGGTGGGGCGCTATGGCAATCGTATTGCTCTGGGCAAGTTCACGCTGGACGGAAAAACCTACCAGATTCCCATCAATAACGGTGCCAACGCGCTGCATGGCGGTCCTGTTGGATTTGATCAGTATGTTTGGCAGGCGAAGGAAGTGCCGGACGGCGTCGAGTTTACGCATGTTAGCCCCGATGGCGACATGGGATTTCCGGGAACACTGACCGCAACAGTCCGCTATACGCTCAAAGGCGATACGCTGCGCATCGACTACTCGGCAAAGACGGACAAAGACACGGTGTTGAACCTGACCAACCACTCGTATTTCAACCTGCACGGCGACGAACAAGGCAACATTCTCGATCAGCGAATTGAAATCAACGCCGATCGCTACACGCCAGTGGACGCGGGGCTGATTCCGACCGGTGAGTTGGCGCCGGTTGCCGGTACACCGATGAATTTTCGCAAGCCAGAAGCGATTGGCGCGCGGATCGATGCCGACAACGAGCAATTGAAGCGCGCGGGCGGGTACGATTTCAACTTTGTGCTGAATGGCAAGCCGGGATCACTGCGTCTGGCGGCCGTCGTGACCGACCCCGCGAGCGGACGCAAGCTGACTGTCGAAACCACCGAACCGGGCGTGCAGTTCTACTCAGGTAACTTCCTGGATGGCAGCTTCACTGGCAGGCATGGTGTGAAGTACACCAAGCACGCCGGATTCTGCCTGGAAACGCAACATTATCCAGATTCGCCGAACCATCCGGACTTCCCGACCACGGAACTCAAGCCGGGCGAGACCATGCACTCGACCACGACGTTCACATTTGGAGTTGAGAAGTAGGGAGATCCCACAAACTGTCCAACCGGAGCCGCCGCGAAGCTCTTCTTAGCTCGCGGCGGTTTGCCATTTCTTGAACCAGCCGAGACCCTCTGATGTTCCGGCCGCGGGAATGTATTCGCAGCCGATCCAGCCTTCGTAGCCTAGCCCATCAATTACATCGAAGAGATAGCTGTAGTTGACTTCGCCTGTGTCCGGCTCGTGGCGCTCGGGCACGCCCGCAATCTGGATGTGACCTACGCGTGTATTCTTCGGGTCCGCGAGATACTTGCGGATTCTGATGGCCAGATCGCCCTCCTCCACCTGGCAATGGAAAAGATCCATGAGGATTTTGAGGTTGGCCGCGCCTACTCCCGAGACAATCGCGTGCGCTTCTTCCTGGCGATTCAGGAAAAAGCCGGGAATGTTGCGCAAGGCAATGGGCTCGATGAGCAATTGGATGCCGGCTACCCGCGCCTGATCCGCTGCCCAGGCAAGATTTTCGGTATAGACGCCAAGCAGATGTGCGCGATCCACTCCCGGCGGAGAAATTCCCGCCATGGAATGGATGCGCGGGCATTCCATGACAAGCGCATACTCCAGCGCCTGCAGAAAGCCGTCGCGAAATTCTTTTTCACGGCCGGGCAGCGCCGCGATGCCGCGCTCGCCGGCCTTCCAGTCTCCGGGTGGCGAGTTGAAGAGGACCTGGCGCAGTCCGTGTTCCTTGAGCAGAGCAGCCAGCGTGGCGGCCGGATGCTCGTAGGGAAACAGGTACTCGACTGCGGTGAAGCCATCGCGTGCAGCTGCGGCAAAGCGGTCGAGGAAATTGCGCTCCTGGTACATCATGGTCAGGTTGGCGGCGAAACGAGGCATGGCATGGACTCCGTCATCAAAGTGTGAGCTGCGTTGAGACGCCGGTATTATTTTTCGTGAGCGCTGAGCTGGTCGAGCACGCGCTTCAGGTCGTCGAGCTTCTGGCCGGCCTCAGCCAGTTTACCCTCCGAAGTGAGGCGCTGATAATCTGCGAAGTCGCGACTGGCTTGGCTGATGAGCGCGTTGATACTGGCCGGAGGCTGGGGCGCGCCAGAGGGCGTAGCCGAAGGCGCAGGTTGCTGCGATTCCGCACCGGTGAGCGATGGGGTCTGCGAGCCGAAGAGCGACGCGAGCGCTGCTTCAAAGGTCGGCCCATAGGCAAGGCGATCCTGCAAAGCCAGAACTACCAGCCGCAATTCCGGCATGGGGCTCTGGTTGGCCTGCAGGTAAATCGGCTCCGCATAGAGCAGCGCCCGCCCGCAGGGAATCACCAGCAGGCTCCCGCGAATCACCTTCGAGCCATTCTGATTCCAGAGCGTGAGCTGTCCGGAGAGCTCCCCGTTCTGATCAATTCGCGATTCAATTTGCTGCGGCCCGTCGACGAGGCGCGTCTTGGGGAAGTTGAACACCACGGCAGTTCCGTAATGCGCGCCATCGCTGCGCGCCGCGATCCAGCCAATCATGTTGTTACGGCTAATGGGCGTGAAGGGCAGGATCTCGACGAACTCGAGGCCGCCCTGCTCGCCGGAACCCGCCTCTCCAGGTAGTGTCATCAACACGAAGTTGGGTTGCATGGCCTGCGCGGCCTGGTCGCCACTTTGGCTTGAGCCATTTTCGGTAGCGACGGTCCACTGATCTCCGCGGTTGTAAAAAACCTCGGGGTTGGTCATGTGATAGAGGCCGTATACATCGGCCTGCAAGCTCAGCAGCGCTTCAGGATAGCGCACGTGGGCACGCAGCCACGCGGGCATGGCGGAGGCGTCCTTGAAAAGTGCTGGGTAGATGCTGCGCCATGCGGTGACGATGGGGTCTGAAGAATCGAAGACGTAGAAGGTGACTGTACCGTCATAGGCGTCCACCACAGCTTTCACGCTGTTGCGGGCGTAATTGACCGATTGCCCATAGAGATCGGCAGGCGCGGAGTCGGGATAGGTGGATGAGGAGGTGTAGGCATCAATGATCCAGGAGAGGCGCCCATCGTCGCCCACCACAATGTAGGGATCGTGATCGAAAGTGAGGAACGGCGCCAGGGTGGTAACGCGCGCCAGCACGTTGCGCCTCATCAGCAGACGACTGTCGGCCTTTATGTCGTCGCTGAAGGGAACCTTGCTAAGGTCGCCGCGATCGAACGCCAGCAGCACGCGGCGCATAAAGCCGCCCATCACAATGCCACCCGTGCCTTCGTAGGTCGAATAACTGTCGTTCTGGCCCTGAGAGTAATTGAATTCCTGTTGGCCGGTTTTGACGTAGACATCGGTGTCGGTCTTTTCGCCGAAGTAGATTTCGGGACGCGTGACCTTGAGGCCGGGCACGGTGCTTTGCACGGGCATGTTTGAGAGATAAAGCGTAGGCAGGCCCTCAACTGAAAATCCGTTGACGGGATTCATGGTGATGCCGTAGCCGTGCGTGTAGATCAGCTTGTCGCTGATCCAGTTGCGGCTGGTGTCGGGCAGTTTGTCCACATCCAGTTCGCGAACGGCGAGCATCACCTGCCGTAACGATCCGTTGATCTGGTAGCGATCGATATCGATGCCGGGGAATGCATAGTAGGTGCGAATCTCCTGCAGTTGGGTCAACGTAGACTGGAGGGCGCCCACGTCCCAGAGGCGGATGTTTTCAAGCGTCGCCTGATTGTGTTCAGGATCGGCTGCGGCAACCGTGGTCTCAGCGGGGAATTCCTGCTGGGCAAAGAGGTCGAGGCCATAGGCCTGGCGCGTGAGGGCGATGTTGTCCACGATATAAGGCCGCTCGCGGTCCAGGCGGTTGGGATTAACGATGAACGTGCTGTTGTACCATCCTGCCAAAGCGACGATGACATAACAAACCACCGCGGGAGCGATGGCCGCTGCCAGCCAGCGCACGCGAAGCTTGAGCACGCCGCCGGCGAAAGCAACGACCGCGCCGATGGCGAGCGCCACGCTGATGAACGACATGCCGAGGATCGTGACATGCGCGTCTGTGTAGGAGACCCCGGAAAAGATCGGGTGCTGGTCGAAAAACAGATCGAAACGGCCGACATACTCGCGAATGGCTAGCGTGAAAAGCAAAAAGCCTAAGGCGGTAGAAACGCCACGCCACATCGAGGAATCGCCCCCGCTGAAATGCCCGTCGCGCATCCGGCTGCCGCCTGCGGCGATAAGGAAGAGCACCGCGAGAATGCAGATCATTACTGCCAGCGTGAGCAACCATCCGGCGATGAGTTCCCAGGCAGGCAAGGTGAAGAGATAAAAGCCGAGCGGGCGGCCCAGGATGGGGTCGGCGGAATTCGCGGCGGTGGCAGGCGCGTACCAATACAAAGCGAGCGTGGTCCACTGCGATTCCATCGCGAAGCCGGTGGCGATGGAGATGACCAGCGCGCCGACGGCGGAAATGGATCGCAGGAACTTTGCGATCGGTAGCTCGATGGGGCGGCCGGCGAAGTAGATGGTATGCGTATCGGGCAATTCGCCGCCGTGGTTGTGGCGGAAAGCGAGGAAGGCGCCGAAGAGGACCAGAAAAGTGAGCAGCGCAAAGGCTGTGAAGGTCCCCCACTCGAGGCCAAAGGTCTTCCAGAAGACGGGAGCGTAGCCAAGCGATCCATACCAGAGGAGGTCAACCCAATAGGAAATGGCAGCGCGGCCGCCAACAAGAATAAGGATGACGATAGCGATTGGAAGGTAAACAGCAAGTCTCAGGCGCCGCGGCTTTTCATGCATCGGCCAATTGATGGTATCGGGCACATTTCCACCCCACTCAGGCGATTTATGCTCGCTGAGTCACGCAAGAATTGTACAGCGTGAGTGTGAGGCAGTTCTGTCCAAACGGGCCCCCAATGGCCGCGTCATACAGAATCGGGTGGGCTCTAAATCAGCTCGGAGTGGCCGGTGACGCCCAACTCCTTCACGATCTTGCCCACGTCCTGCGAGTGGTTGCGGTGGGCGATCAGCAGCGCGTCTTCCGTGTCGACGACGACCAGATTCTTCACGCCCACGAGAGCTACAAATTTCCTGGGGCTGAAGATGTAGTTGTCGTTGGCCTCGATAGCCATGTGACCACCGGTGTCAGCCACGTTGCCTTCGGCATCGCCGCGCATGCGCGTCTCTAACTGGTACTCGTAGAGGGAGGCCCACGAGCCGAGGTCGTTCCAACTGAACTCGGCGGGAATGCAGTACAAATTCGACAGGTGCTCGCCCTTGGCGCTGCGTGGTTCGAGGACCGCATAGTCGACGGAGATGTTTTCGCACTTGGGATACGCGCTATGGAAAACCTCTTCGAACTGCGGGGTGCCCCAGGCCGCGGCAATGGATTCGAGCAGCGGAGCGGTTTCCGGCAGGTGCTCGCGGACCGCATTGGCCAGCGTGCGCGCCGACCAAAGGAAGATGCCGGAGTTCCAGTAGTAGTTGCCGGCGGCGACAAACTCTTCGGCGCGGTTCTGATTGGGCTTTTCGATGAAACGGCGCACGTGCAGGGCGGAGTCGTCCTTGGTCAGGTCGCCGGTTTCAATGTATCCGTAGCCGGTTTCCGCGCGGAAAGGCTCGATACCCAATACGACGATGTTTTCGCCGGCCGCGGCCGCGGCGATGCCTTTTTGCAGAGCCTTGAGAAAACGCGGCTCGTCGCTGATGACATGGTCCGACGGAAAAACACCGAGTATGGCATCTGGGTTGTCGCGCTCAATGAGGAAGGCAGCGAGGCCGCAGGCCGGCGCGGTGTTGCGGGCCACCGGCTCCTGCACGATTTGTGCGGCGGGCATGCCGGGCAACTGGTCGGCAATTTCGTGGGCCAGAAATTCGTTGGTGATAATCCAGGTTTTTTCCAGCGTTGTCAGTGGCTTGAGACGTTCCACGGTTTGCTGAATCATGGAGCGCTCGCCGTCGAGAGCGAGAACCTGCTTGGCGCGAGCGCGCCGGGAACGGGGCCAGAAACGGGTGCCGCTGCCCCCGGCTAATATCACGGGACGGAAATCGATAGCGTTCAACATTGAAGAGCCATAGTACCCGACGAAGATAACGTTTGCACAGGGCGGGGCGAATTATTTTCAGGATCGGTAACCGCCCAGCGGCGCAGCCCGCCTGGAATGCAACTTCGAGAGAGCTGCATCGGACGATTGGCTGCAAACCGCGGCGGGAATTCGACGAAAAATTGAGCTACTTTAAGCCGGTGAGGAACTCGCCCATGCGGCGCGTGCCCTCATCGATGTTCTGCTTGGTCACAGGGTAAGAGATGCGGATGTGTTCGCCAGTCCCGAAGGCTTCGCCGGGCACGGTGACGACGTGGGCTTCGTGGAGCAGGCGCGTAGCCAACTCTGTCGCGGTTTTGATGCCACCCTTGCCCATGTACGCCGAGATGTTGGGGTACACGTAGAACGCACCTTCCGGCTTGGTACAGGTGACGCCGGGAATTGCCGTGACTTTGGCCAGCATGTAGTCGCGCAAGTCAATAAACTCGGCGCGAAACTCGGCTACGCACTGCTGCGAGCCGGTCAGCGCCGCGATTGCGCCCTTCTGCACAAAGCTGGTGGCATTCGAGGTGGATTGCGACTGCAGTTTGCTCAGGTTGGCGACCACAGGCTTCGAAGCCAGCGCATAGCCCGCGCGCCAGCCGGTCATTGAATAAGTTTTCGAAAGTGACCCGAGAATGACCAGGTGCTCCTTGGCCCAGGTGAATGAACCGCCCGAGACAGGCTTGCCGGCGTAATTGAGGTACACGTAGCACTCGTCCAGAAGCAGGAAAATCCCGCGCTCGTGGGCGAGGTGGACGATGCGCTCCAGATCCTCGGCCGAGACCACCGAACCTGCGGGGTTCGACGGCGAATTCAGGATGATGGCCTTGGTGCGCGGCGTAATGGCGCGCTCGATGGCGTCCGCGGTGATGCGGAAGCTCTCGGCCTCACTGGTTTCGAGAAAAACCACCTTGCCGCCCGCGTACTGGATGATGTCCTTGAAGCTGACCCAGTAGGGAACGGGCAGGATGACCTCGTCGCCGTGATCGACAAGGATCTGCAGCGTATTGAACAGAGCCAGCTTGCCGCCGGACGTGAAAATTGCCTCGTCGGTCGAGTAGTCCGAGCCGAAGTCGCAGGCATGGCGCTCGACGATGGCTTTGCGCACGTCGGGAATGCCCGGAACCACGGTGTAGCGGGTGAAATTGGCCTCGATGGCGGCAATGGCGGCGTCCTTGATATGTCGCGGAGTGGCGAAGTGAGGCTCGCCGGCCCCGAAATCCACCAGGTTGGCGCCCTGAGCGCGCAATTTAGCCGCCTCGGCGGCCACAGCCATGGTCGCGGATACTTCGATGCGGCCAATGCGATCGGCAAAAACTTTAGCTGGAGCTGTAACTGTCATGACATTATCTATCTTTGCAGATTTTGCGGCTGGGGCAAAGTGCAGATCCGGCGAAAAGTGCTTTTTGCGCCGAATTCAGAGGAGCGCTGACGCTATGCCGGCAGCCCTCCCTGATGCATTGGGGGTGCGTTGTGTTGAAGAAACTCTTTGAGAGCGTTTGGGGCAGGGCCATTTATGTCCTGCTGGGCATCGTATTTGTGGTCTTTTTGTATCTTCATTTTTCGATTGGCAAAAGCGGGGAAGCGCACCAGATGCTGTTTATTCTCGCGTTTGACCTTTCGCTGTTCCAAGTCGTCTTGTTCTCTTGCATTCCGCCATTTCTACGAGATACGAAGCGTTCAGATGGCAGGCCGTTCGAGCGGAAGGATAGGATTCTGGCGGCAATCATCATGGTGCTCTCAGTGCCCACGTTCTGGATCTTGGGATGGATTACCTACATTTGTCTTGAATAGGGGCACTCGACCGCAGGACTCGCGACGCTGACGAATTCCAGTTTTTGTGCCATCCACAATCCGCCTTGCAGGTGAACTCGGGCTAGCTTCCGTTGATGCGCGCGCGCAACCGCTTGAGCACGTTCGGCGGCACCAGGCCGCTTACGTCGCCGCCGAAGCTGAAGACCTCCTTGACCATCCTCGAGCTGACAAAGGAGTAGCGGCCTGCCGGCTGGAGAAAGACGGTCTCGACTTCGGGAGCGAGGCGGCGATTCATGAGAGCCATTTGAAACTCGTGCTCGTAGTCGGAGATGGCGCGAATACCGCGCAGCACCGCCGCAGCGCCCTGCTCACGCGCGAAATCGACCATCATGCCGTCGAACGTGGCCACAGAAACGTTGCCGATTCCGGCAGTAGCTTCGATGAGCATCTCCACGCGCTCATCCACCGTGAAGAGAGGGTTCTTGACGGGATTCACGAGAATGGCGACGGTCAGATGGTCGAAGAGCTTGGCCCCGCGCTGGATGAGGTCGACATGACCGTTGGTGGGCGGATCGAAGGTGCCGGGATAGAGGGCTCTGACGGGCATGGCGTCTCCAAAGGGATTTTACGGCATTTGCGAGTTCGCTGGGGCCAGAAGGCGGGACGCCGAAGGAATGGAGCCGGTGCCCCCTTTGGCTACTTGGCTTTTAACGTCATGCCGCTGATGGGAGGAGGAAGAGCGCAACCCGAGTTCCGCACGCCGATCAGGAACGATGCGATGGTTTGCGTGACCATCGGTTCCACTTTGTCACTGCCGGGTCCGTTGCCCGCGAAGTTCATGTGCGTGGCGCCGTTAATCACGCCCTCCCACTGACAATGCGACGCGGTGCCGGGCAGATTGGTCCAAGGAACCAGGCGGGCCTTCGGGCCGCCCTTGAGCGACTGATCTCTGGTTCCCGTGAGGATCAGAATGGGCTTGCGGATGCCGTTCCAGGCATTCTGCCCAAAGACCGCGCCGGGGCCTTCAGGCGACAGGGCGACATAGGCGTCAAAACGATTCTGGCCGGCGGGCGGCGACGTGACTCCAACGATGTTTTTCGCGCCGGTTTCAAGCATGACGGTTTCCGCGCCCATGGAGTGGCCGAGCAGCACGCGAAAGGGAGCCTGGCACTGGCCATCGGCCCACTTGAGCGCCGCGTCCACGTCGAGCAGGCGGTCGCTTTCCGCGGTAGGGTCCTCGACGAGAGCGTCGAGACCGCGGATGAGGCCGTGCTGGCGTATGTCGCTGCGCAACGCGGGTAAGCCGCTCTCCGCGTGCCCCATGACGACGGTGGTGAAGCCGTGTTGCGCCATCGCCTGGGCCAGATAGCGATAGCCATCCTCGGAGCCGCCAGCGCCGTGCGAGATGACCGCCAGTGGCGCACAGCCGGAGCCCGCGCCCACGGCGGGGTAAAGCATGAGCGGCGTAGAGTGGCCGTCGGAGCGCGGCACATTCAAGTGCTGTTGCGCGGTGAGAAGACTCGCAGTACAAAAAACCACGAGCGACGGCAAGATCAGCCGATGAAGAGAAATGCGCATGATCGTCCTTCTATGCTGCGTACTGGTGAATAGGACACCAGTTGCGCGTGGATGTCGCGGTGTCGCCGTTTTAGGCGTCTATCGCTGCGCGCGATGCAACGCTATCTGCGTGGGCCCCGGCGGACGGAAAAGCGGGCTGCGCGAAGGATCGGTGCCATCGGGCGGCGGACCGACCGCTGGGCGCGAGGCATCGGACACGGACGCTGGCCGGGGCGGACGCTGACCGAAGTTCGGCGCACGCTCGAGTTCGATCGTTTCTCCGTCAGTGTGGCCAGAATACGTGCTGTTTCCGGCCTTGAAGCTGACATTGGCGCCATCGACCTGGCCGTCTGTAATCGGAGAACTCGCGCCGTTGCCTCCGACGCCTTCCACGGTTCCGGTCAGCGTGTTTCCGTCCTGAACCAAAACGAACAGTTGCGTTCCGCCGTCCTGCGCCGGCCTCCACAGGCCGGTGATGCCCGCGCCTCTGGGCGCTTCGGGTTCCCACACGGCCACCTGCGGACGAAGCTCGACCTTCCCCGCCCAAATCGTTGCCTGGGCGGGAGTCAGACCCGGCGAAGTGGCTTCAACCGTGATGCTATCTGGCGACTTCGCGGACTGAACGATGGCCATGCACAACCCACTGAACGCCTTGCGTGACGTGCCCTTGTCGGATTCCTGATTGGTGGGATCGCCGTTGCCCACGCCGATCAATTTTCCCGCGCCGATGACTTTGAATGTGACCAGATTGTCGGTAATGGGCACAATGCCGCCCCGCGCGTCGCGCACTTCCACTGCGAACATCGCGACGTCTTCGCCGTCGGCGGCGATTTCGGCACGGTCGGCATAGATGGCGAGCGCTGCGGGAGCGCCCGTGGTTTCGCGCCGGGCCGTCATCACCAGCTCGCCATCTTTGAAGCCGCGCGCTTCGATGACCCCGGGTGCGTAAGGCACATTCCAGGCGAGGTGCGAGTCCTTCTTCATCTCCTTCGCGCCCAGGCTTTTGCCGTTCAAGAAAAGCTCGACCTTCTCGAGGTTCGAATGCACCCAGACGGCGATCTCCTTGCCTTCCATCCCCGGCCAATTCCAGTGCGGGAAGAGATGCAGAACGGGCTTCTCGGTCCACCACGACTTGGTAGTAGTAGAAGGTGTCCTTGGGAAACCCGCAGGTGTCGATGATGCCGTACTGCGAGCTGATGTTGGGCCAGCCGTTTGGCGAGGGCTCGCCGCGATAGTCGAAGCCGGTCCACACAAAGCCGCCTGCCAGCCAGGGGCGCGCGTCGCAAAAGCTCCACCAGCCCTCAGCCGAAGCGCGGCCGGTTGTGGTGTAGGGATCGTAGGAGCCGACGTAGCCCTTGTCGTAGTCGGTGACGTAGATGCCGCGCGTGCCCACGGCGCTCACTGTTTCCGTGCCGATGACGGGCTTGCCGGGATGCGCGTTGTGATAGGCCTCTGCGCCGGGATCCGCGTAGTTGTAGCCGATGACGTCGCAGACCGCGAGGCCGCCGGTGCCGATGGCGCCCGTGGGCGCAATGGAGACGGGGCGCGATCCATCGTGCCGATTGGCGACCTCCTTCATGGCCGTGAGAATGAGCACGCCCCTGTCGGTGTTGGCTACGCCCTCCTCGTTGCCCATCGACCACATGAAGACGCTGGGATGATTGCGGTCGCGGCGGACGAGATTCTCAAACTGGCTCAGGCCCTCGGGATTCGACGACATCATGCGCGTCTCGTCAAACACCAGCATGCCCAGATCGTCGCAGGCATCGAGCAGCTCCGGCGTTGGCGGATTGTGCGAGGTCCTCAATCCATTGGAGCCCATCTCCATGAGCTTGCTGCATGCGGTAGGTACTGCACCGCGTCGGGCAGCGCCGCGCCCAGGCCCGCGTGGTCCTGGTGATTGCAGGTGCCTTTCACCTTGACCGGCTTGCCGTTGAGCAACAGGCCTTTCTGCGCATCGAACTTGATGGAGCGAATGCCGAAACTCGTTTCGTAGCGATCGACCACATCGCCGCCCACGCGCACTTCCGTGACCAGCATGTACAGGTTCCGGTCTTCCAGCGACCAGAGCTTCGGCTGGCTGACGGTCATCTTCTGTTCGTAGGTCTGCTCCGAGCCGGCAGGAATGGCTACCGTCGCGGTCACCATTTTGCCGACGGTCTTGTTCCTGGGATCGAGAACGGTGGAAACCACGCGCGCACTGGCGTTGGAATGGCCGTGGTTGTTGACTTCCGTGCGGATGGAAAGTGTAGCCGAGCCGGGCCTGACTTCAGCACGCGACGAAAGTTCCCCATTGCTTCACGTGGACGGGATTGGTTTTGACGAGCCAAACATGGCGATAGATTCCCGCGCCTTCGTAAAACCAGCCATCGCTCTCCGTCGCGTCCACGCGCACCAGCAGGACATTCTTGCCGCCGGGATTGGCGAAGTCGGTGACATCGAAACTGAAGGGATCGTAGCCGCCGCTGTGCTGGCCGATGTAGAAACCGTTGAGGACCACCATGGTCTCGCGGTAGGCGCCGTCGAACTCAAGAGAGATCCGCTTGCCCGCGTCCGCGGCAGGCATTTCGAAGACGCGCCGGTACCAGCCGATGCTTGTGGAAGGATAATTGCGGCCGAGAGGATAGAAACCTTTACTGAGCAGCGCAGGATCGTTGGTAAACGGCAATTCGATGGCCCAGTCGTGAGGCAGATCGACCGCCTTCCAGTCGCTGTCGTCGAAGGCGAGGGAACTGGCGGCGAGAAAGCCGCCCGTCTTTTGAAAGTTGCCGCCGCGGCCGCTGCCGAATCCGAAGTCCTTGGTCGGCATCGCACGCATCGCCGAGGTGGAAGCGCCAGCCGAAATCGAGTAGCAGGCGCTCGCGCGCCGTACTGGGCTGCGCCGGTTTTTGTGCCGCGCCCGATTTGTCCGCGGGAAGGGGGCCGGCAGTTTCCGTGGCAGCGTGCATGGCAGCGGCAACGGGGTTCATGCCGCTGGCTGCGGCGGCGACGGCCGGCGCCAGCAGGCTGCCTTTGAGCATTTCGCGGCGTGAAAAGGCTTTCATCCCACCCTCCTTGGAATCGGGGCTGCGAGAGAATTCTAGTTGATCGCGAGCGGGTGCTACCCTTTGCGGCCGCGCACCACTTCCTTGGCCTGGACTTCGCCGCCTGCGGGAACCTCAGGCACGTCGGCCTTGGCGGCGCCGATGCCGAGCTGCTTGCGCAGTTCCGCGTCCATCTTGGCGAAGACTTCCTTGTTTTCCTTGAGGAAGGTGCGGGTGTTTTCGCGGCCCTGGCCGATGCGCTCGCCGCTGTAGCTGTACCACGCGCCCGACTTCTCCACGATATTGTGGGCCACGGCCAGGTCGAGCACGTCGCCTTCTTTGCTGATGCCCTCGCCGTAAAGAATGTCGAACTCGGCCTCGCGGAAGGGCGCGGCCACTTTGTTCTTCACGATCTTGACTTTGGTGTGCGAACCGACCACGACGTCGCCTTCTTTGACGGCGGCAATGCGGCGGATGTCGATGCGTACCGAGGAGTAGAACTTGAGCGCGCGGCCGCCGGTGGTGGTTTCGGGGTTGCCGAACATCACGCCGATCTTTTCGCGGATCTGGTTAATGAAAATGAGTGCGGTGCGGGATTTCGAAACCGTGCCGGTGAGTTTGCGCAGCGCCTGCGACATGAGGCGTGCCTGCAATCCCATGTGGCAGTCGCCCATCTCGCCGTCGAGCTCGGCCTTGGGAACCAGCGCGGCGACGGAATCCACGACCAGTACGTCAATCGCTCCTGACCGGACCAGGGCTTCGGTGATTTCCAGAGCCTGTTCGCCCGAGTCGGGCTGCGAGACCAGCAGATTGTCGACATCGACGCCCAGCTTCTTGGCGTAACCGGGATCGAGCGCGTGTTCTGCGTCGACAAACGCCGCCAGACCGCCCGCTTTCTGTGCTTCGGCGATGATCTGCAGGCAGATGGTTGTCTTGCCCGAGGACTCGGGACCGAAAACCTCTGAAACCCGGCCTCTCGGAACGCCGCCGACGCCCAGCGCGGCGTCAAAACTGATGGAGCCGGTGGAGATTACGGCGATCGGCAGCAACGCCTCACGGGAGCCGAGCCGGACAATCGACCCCTTTCCGAACTGTTTCTCAATCTGTGCCAGGGCTAGTTCTACGGCTTTGGCGCGGTCGTCTACGATGGCCATTGGGAGGGCTCCTCAAGAATGCTCGCCCTGCGCATCTCGTGCTTTACCTGCAGGAAACGGCGAGGGGCTTAATTTGGATTTCGATGGGATTGTAGCAGGATGAGACACGGAAGAATAGGAGAAAGTGGCGAAGAAATGGAGAAAACAACAACTCTTGAAAATTCTGTTATTTAACTTAATTGGCGTGCGGTCCGATGGTTCTGCTCGGGCTTGCCGATGAGGTCAAGCGGTATACGCGCCCACGCGGGTTTCCCGGCCGGTGAGGGCGTCGCACTGGCGGTCCAGCACCTCATACTCGCTGTCGTGGTCCTTGCGGAAGGCGCGAAAAGCGTCCTCGCTGGTCCAGCGGTCAATGGTGAGGTAACTACCTGGAATATAAGCGTCTCGAAGCAACTCGGTACCTTTGTAGTCGGGCGACGTGTGGAAAAGCTTTGCCCAGGCGCCTTCGGGCCCATAAGCGGCCTCAAAACCGGCCACTCTATCCTCAGCAATCTCAAACTGCCAGACCACCACAAACATTGGGAACCCCAATCTTGTCTTTATGGTAGCGCAAAGGCGGCAAGCCACGAAAACACGCGTCTTACCGCGTCCGCCCGGCATCGAATTGCTGTACCGAATTATGAAACACCGTCTCTATACAGGGCGCATACTTAGGATGGCTGCACGTGCTAGGAGTAACCTTCCCCTAAGGTCTCCCGTTCGCCGCTCCGGCCGTTCTGCTTGCAATGCAATTCTTCGATAAGGGTTTTTGATCGGGCTGCTGACGCACGAGCAGACACGCACAGCACATCTTTCGGCGGGGAAACCGGATACGGATGCGAGGCACTTCCCGCCTCCGCGCTCCGGCGTACGCAACGAGTTCTTAAGACTTCAAAACACGGTTCAATGTGAGGGATCTATGAAGGCTGCTCGCTATCCTGGCATCCGCGTTACCGCCAACGGAAATCAATTGGTTGCGTATCACACCGAAACACGCATTGCCGACGCCGGTGTGTTCTATCCCATCACGCCTTCTACCGAAGGCGGCGAGCTTTTTCAGCAGGCGTATGCGGAAGGCAAGTTGAATGTCTTCGGCGGCAACACGATTGCGATCGAGACGGAAGGCGAGCACGCGGCCCAGGGCGGCGCCATTGCGCACTCCGTATGCGGCAAGCGCGTGGTCAACTTTACTTCCGGCCAGGGAGTGGTCTACGGCGTTGAGCAGTACTACCACGCGCCGGGTAAGGGATCGACCATGGTGCTGGAGGTGGGTGCGCGCGCGTTGACGAAGCACGCGCTGAATGTCCACTGCGGCCACGACGATATTTATGGAGCCCTCGATACCGGCTGGATCATGATCTTCGGCAAAGACGCGCAGCAAGCCGCAGACCAGGCGCTGATTCTGCGCCGCGTGACGGAACTTGCTCTCACGCCGGGCATGAACATCATGGACGGGTTCCTGACCACGCACCTGGAGCGCACCTTCTACAAGCACGAGTCCGAGTTGATCCGCGAGTACCTGGGCGCGCCCGATGACATTATTGACTGTCCCACCGAAGCGCAGCGCGTTCTGTTCGGGGCTACGCGCCGTCGCGTCCCCAAGATGATGGATTTGACCAATCCCATCCTGCTGGGCCCGGTGCAGAACCAGGAACACTACATGCAGGGCGTGATCGCGCGGCGCAACAACTTCGCCGAGCCCATTTTGCAATTCCTTGAAGAAGCCTACGAGAAGTTCGCCGAGCTCACGGGCCGGCGCTATGGGCTCATCAGCGAGTACAAGACCGCGGACGCCGACACTGTCTTTGTTTCGCTTGGGTCCGCGGCCGAGAACATTGAGGCTGCAGTTGATTATCTGCGGGAGACGCGCAAGGCAACTCTCGCTGGGGGTGTGGGATCGATTCACGTGAACGTGATCCGGCCCTTCCCTGAGGCTGCGCTTGTCAGCGCGCTCAAGGGCAAGAAGAATGTCATCATTCTGGAGCGCACCGACGAGGCGCTGGCCGGCGACAATCCACTTGGCCGCGACATCCGCACCGCGTTTTCGAAGGCAGTGCAGGGAACGGATGGATTGCCCAAGGTTGAGCTTGCCGAAGTGCCGCGGTTCATTGCCGGCAGCTATGGCCTGGGTTCGCGCGATTTCCGTCCGGAGCACATTATCGGCGCATTTGAATATGCGACCGCGGGCCGCAAGCGCCAGGATGGCAAGACCGCGGCAGAGGGCGCGAACTTCATCGTCCTCGGCATCGACCACCCCTACTCGGTGGTCGCCGACGAAATGCCGTCGCTGCTGCCGGAAGGCGCAGTGGCCGTGCGTTTCCACTCCATCGGCGGATGGGGCGCGATTACCACAGGCAAAAATCTGGGCGCAATTCTCGGCGACCTGAACGATCTGCTCTTCGAGCGCGATCACGAAGTGGATGCGCTGGGCAATCCCAAGGAAGTGATTCACGTCAGCGCAAATCCGAAATATGGATCTGAAAAGAAGGGCGCGCCGACGAGCTACTTCATGGTTGCGGCCAAGGATCGTATTCGCGTCAACTGCGATCTGCGCCACGTGACCGTGGTGCTTTGCTGCGATCCCAAGGCCTTTACGCACACCAATCCGCTCGACGGCATGCAGGAGGGCGGCTGCCTGGTGTGGGAGTCGGATGTGGACGGCGAGCGCGCGTGGCAGAATCTGCCTATCTGGGCGCGCAAGCAGATTATCGACAAGAAGATTCGCGTCTTCACGCTGCCCGGTTTTGACATCGCGCGCAAGGCCACGGATCGCGCCGATCTGCAATTGCGCATGCAGGGCAATGCATTCCTGGGCGCGTTTTTCGCGGTCAGCCCCATGTTGCAGGAGTTTGGCATCACGGCGGAGCAGTTCCGCGAAGTCGTCTACAAGCAGTACGTGAAGAAATTCGGCAAGCTGGGCGAAGCCGTTGTGAAGTCGAACATGGAAGTGATGACGCAGGGCTTCGAACTCGTGAAGGAGATTGCGATCGGCGCGATTGCTGATGCCGATCACTCCAGCCTCCGCGGCCAGGCGCTGCTGCCGATCTTTGAAGAGGTTGCGATTCCGGAATTCGCAGGGGCGGCTTGCACCACCGGCGCCGGTTGCCGTTCGCACGCCGTGCCCGAAGGTCAGGGCCCCCGCACTCCGATCTCCAGCGTCACCGCATTCGATGCGGAGTTCCGCTCGCACTACGGCTACGACCAGCCTGCCACGCCGCTCTCCGCAATGGGCGTGATTGCGGCGGCCACCGGCGACACCGCGTCCAAGTACGTCGCGCGCCGCGAAACGCCGCTCTACATTCCTGAAAATTGCACGCAGTGCATGGAGTGCATCTCGGTATGCCCGGATACGGCGCTTCCTAACTGCTCGCAGGATTTGGGAACGCTTCTTGGCACCGCGGTGACGCGCTACGTTGCCGATCCTGTCGAGCGCCGCAAGATGCTCGACAAGTTGCCGGAGATCGAAAGGCTCACGCGCCAGCGCATGGTGGCCGAAATCAAGACGGGAACACCACTGCCGCAGATTGTTCGTGAAGTCACCGAGTCCGTGAACGGATTCTCGGCCCAGGCCAAGGCGCAGTTCTTCAGCATCATTGATAAGGTTCCGATGGCCTACCAGAAGGTGAATGCCATCTTCTCGTCGCCGGAGCGCAAGGCTCCCGGTTCGGGCGGCATCTTCTCAATTTTTGTTTCGGACCTTTGCAAGGGTTGTGCGGCCTGCGTCACGGCTTGCGGCGATCACCAGGCGCTGAAGATGGTGCAGGAGACTACAGACGTAAACGCCGAACACGAAACCGGCACGGCCTTCCTGGACCTGCTGCCCGATACGTCACAGAAGTATCTGGGCCTATACAACGGCGCGAATCCCGCGGACTCAAAGACCGCGACCCTGCGCAATATGCTCATGGTGCGCACCAACTACGACGCACTGGTTGCCGGCGACGGCGCCTGCGCGGGTTGCGGCGAAAAGAGCGTGCTGCGCTCCATTGCCGCGGTCACCGAGGCGTACATGCGCCCGCTCTACCACGCCAAGAGCGACCGTTTCATTGCCAAGGCAGGCGAGTTGGAAAAGACTGGCGCCGCCAAATTGACCGCACTGAAAGCGGCCAACGAAGAGGACTATACGCGCCTGCGCCAGGCCATCGCGCACATGATCATGGGCCTTGGCGGCGAAACCACTGCCGACACCAAGACGCGCATTGCGGCGTATGAGCAGGAGCACGGCACCATCACCGATGCGCAGCTTGCCGAGGCCATTGCCGCGGTGCTGCTCACCGAAGCCTTTAACCACAAGAACCTTCAGCCCATCGATGGACGTCTGGCCAATGGCATGAGCGTGATGGCCATGGCCGCGCACACCGGCTGCAACACGGTGTACGGCTCGACTGCGCCCAACAACCCGCATCCTTATCCGTGGATGAACTCGCTCTTCCAGGACGGCGTCACAGTTGGCTGGCTGATGGGCGAAAGCTTCATGGTGGATCACGGCCGCCGCTCGGTCATTCCCGAGCGCCTTGCGGACATCATTCTCACGCGCGAAGGCACGGGCCTGTGCGAGGAAGAGTACTACCACTTCACGCACTTCACTGACGCGCTAATGACCGACGACGAGATCAAGGAACTGCCCAAGGTCTGGGTGGTCGGCGGCGATGGCGGAATGGGCGACATCGGCTACCAGAACATGTCGAAGGTGATCCTGCAGAACCGGCCCAACGTGAAGGCGCTGATGCTCGACACGCAGGTTTATTCAAATACCGGCGGCCAGAACTCCGACTCGACCCCGATGCTGGGCGGCGGCGACATGAACACCTTCGGCGCGGCTACGCAAGGCAAGAACACGGAAAAGAAGACCGTGGCCGAGACGTTCCTCGCCGGACACGGATCGCCGTTCGTGGCGCAGGTTTCCATGGCCAACGCGCCCAAGCTCTACCGGGCGATCCTCGACGGCCTGGAATATCGCGGCACCATGTTCCTGCAGTGCTTCACAACCTGCCAACCGGAGCACGGCGTGGCCGACGACATGGCTCTGCATCAGGCGCAGCGCGTGCGCGACTCGCGCGGCGTGCCCGAGTTTGTCTTCAACCCGCGGCTGGGCGAGACCTACCAGGAAGCGCTCGACGTCAAGGGCAATCCGTCGATTGATTTGGACTGGTACGAGACCAAATCGAAGGCGACCGGCGACACCTATCGCTACACCGTAGCGCACTGGTGCACGACAGAGGCGCGCTTCCGCAATCACCTGAAGAAGATCAAGCCGGAGCAGGCGGAGAAGATGATTTCGCTCGAGAACATGCTGGTGCGCATCACGCAGCAGGATATTGTCTATCGCTACTACTTGCTGCCCGAGCACCGCAGTTTCATTCCCGACTTCGGCGTGTACATTCAAATGGATCAAGATGGAAAGAATGTTTACTACGCGCTGAGCCGGCAACTGGTGATGTTCTGCACAGAGCGGCGCAAGGCGTGGCGCATGTTGCAGTCGAAGGCCGGCATCGTGAACCGCGAGTACCAGGCGCAGAAGGCGATTTTGGCCGATCTCGAGGCGGGCAAGATTGCGAAGGACGAGTTCTTCACGCGCGCCCACGAAATGGTGGCGGAAAAGCTGGGAAAACCGGTGCTGGCGAAGGCGTAACAGCGCTTCATCAAGCAACCATCGCTGTAAGAGCGGCCCACAGTTTCCTTAAGGAGCTGTGGGCTTCGCTTTTTGGGCTGGCTTCGCGCCCAAGCCCTAGTTATCCGTGCACAGCACGTCGTAGTAGTAGTTGATGGCGAGTCGCTTGATCGGCGCGGGAAGCTTGGGCAATTGAAAGTTCTGGTCGACGGTGGAATCTCCGTGCGCGACAATCAGGCCCATGCGCATGATTTTGCCGTCGGCCAGTTCCATGTAGAGCGGCACCGTATTCACGAACTTCGCATCTACGCCGGACTGCACCAGCTTGAAATGAACTTTCCATCCGTCGCCGCTCGGCGCAAAGTCGCTTTCAAAGTGATACGCGGGCAGATCGGTGCCGTAGACGTATTCGCGGAAGAACCAATCCATGGTGTGCGTGCCTTCGAGGTCCATGCCGGGAAGCATGTGTTTTTCCACGACGGCTTTGAAGTCCTCCGTGGTGGCGGCCTGCAGGCGGTAGGTGTCCACGAAGTCGTGCATCATCGCTTTGAAGCGCGCGTCGCCTTCCTTGGGGGTCCACATCATCATGCGGATCATGTGCAAAATATATGCGCCCTTGGGGTAGACAAGATTCTGGTAGATGTCATAGCCGGCCTTGGGAGTACTGAGCCGAAAGCCCATAGTGACTGGGCCCACGTCGATGGGCCGGAAGCCGAATTCATTCTTTTCGGTAATCAGCTGACGTTGCAATTTCCAGAAGTGGATGAAGTCGTCGGGTTTGGGCCGCGTGAGCTGGAGGAAGATTGAAGCCGAAGTTTGCGCGAAGCCTTCGCTCATCCATTGATCGCGGTAGCCGCGGAAGCCGACTGTATGTCCCCACCACTGATGCGCGACTTCGTGAGGCGTCACGACGTCCCAATACGTGGCCGCGGTGAAGTCACTCAGACCGAGAAAATGCCGCTGTGTGCTGTCGAAGAAACCGCAGATGGGCAGATAGACCAGCATGGGCCAGCTTTGTCCGTAGTTGCATGCCGATTGCTGCGTAAGAGAGATGTGCGGGAAGGAAAGCGGGCCGAAGTAGTCGGTGTAGATTTGCGCGGCCGCCTGTCCCTGGCTCAGCTCGCTGGCCAGCATGGGGGTGGTGTCGAGCGAGCCGAGGGCTGCACCCTCAACTGATCCCGCATCGGAAAGTTGCTGCACGAACGAAGCGACAAAGTCCGGGCGCTGCTTGTTGGCGTAGGCATCGACGGTCAATTGCCCGGCAAGAGGCGTTCCGATTTTGGTTTCCTTGCTTTGAAAGTCGCCCAGGCTGAAACCGACCACGGGTAGCGGCGTCTCTGTCTTCCATTCGGAGGTGGTGATTTTGCCTTCGTTGGTCTCGTTCAGCTTGGTTCCTGTGGCAATGATCTGCAGCCCTTTGGGCACATGGAAGAGCATGTGGTAGGTGGCGTAGTCGCCAAAGCCCTGATTGGAGTTGGGAAACCAGTTTTCGCGAGCCACGGGGTAGTAATTGCTTCCGCCCATGCTGAGCACCACATCCTTGCCGCCATAGGTGATCTTGATGGTGGTGGTTTCGCCTTTCTTGATCGGCGCGGCCAGGATGACGCCGAAATCGGGATCGAGGTCCTTGCTTTCCTGCACCCAATCGAGTGCGTCGCCTTTAACGGTGGTGACCTGGCTGACGCGCAATGTGGGATATAGGTTGAGCGGGATCACGGCGACGCCATCCACTTCCGCTCGGACTTCGGCAGTGGCCACGCTCGAGAGGAAGCCGTTTTTCTCGATGGTCACGTCGAGATCCTGGTGGAGAATCTTGTAGGCCGCGTTGTGCTCATTGCCGCTGGCGGTGCTATTGGCGTATTCCGCCGCGCGGTGGAAGGCGAGGGGGATGGTCTCCGTCTCGTTCATCGAATCCCAGCGGATGAGTGCGACTTCTTCCGGAGCCACCTCGTCGACGCCGTGCGGGTCAAGGATGAAGTAAAGATGGCTGTTCTTGCTGCCGTGCATGGCGGCGAGGAAGTAGCCGCCCGGAGCGGGGCTCAGGACGTCTTCGAGAATGCGCAGATCGACATTGCCGTATAGCTTTTTAAAGTAGTACGTGCCGCCCTGGCCGATATGCGACCCCTCGGCGTGATGGCGCAGAAAGGTTTGCAGTTCCTGCGCAGCTCTCGCGTAGGAGCTGTCAGGCTGGCCGGCGCCGGTTGAGGCCTTGCGCAACTCGTCGGCGGTGGAATCGGTGAAGCGCAGCACTACTTCATCGAAGTCCTCGTCGAACTGCTCCGTGTGCGTGAAGATGGAGAGATTGTGCCGCTCCTCGGGAGTGGGAGGCGTGATGTGGATGTGGCCCTCGCCGCGAAAGACCGCTCCTGTGACTTTGCCGTTGACCTGGCCGTAGAACGCGACGCTGCCGCTGCGGAATGTGAAAGTGGCGGCATCGCGCTGGAGCACGAAATCCTTGACGGTAATGACTTCGCCGCCTGGCAACAAACCGCGCAACTGCTGGTAATACGCGTTGGCGTTGGGCGCGTGTTGCGCGGACAGCGGATGGATGCAGCCCGCGAAAAGCAGAAGAAGGACAAAAAAAGACGGACGAATGCGGAAGTTCATAGAGCGAGCCCCAGGCAGAATTACGCTGTGCGACCAATATAGTGCAGAATCCGGATTTGCGCGGGAAGAAAATTGGCTTGCGTCATTACTACCGGAATCGTGCGAGCAGGTGTCAGGGAATATAGAGGTCGACATATTCGTTCACTGGCATGGACTCGAGGCGCGCGCGATCGAGCGAGGCAGCGAGAATGCGCTCCTGGTGCGCAGCAGGGAAGCGGCGGCGGAGGTTGGTTTTGAATTTCTCCACGAGCAACGGCAGGCCTTCTGTGCGGCGGCGGCGATGGCCGATGGGGTATTCGACGGTTTCCTCGAGGATTTCGCCGCTCTCCATTTCCACGCGGAGCGCATTGGCGATGGAACGTTTATCGGGGTTGTGGTAGTCGCGCGTGAACTGTGGCTCTTCGACGCATTCGATGCGGGCGCGGAGTTCGTCGATGCTCGGCCCAAATATCGGGTCGGATGCGACCGCATCTTCGTAGTCGGCAGCGGTGAGGCGGCCGAAGAGCAGCGGGATGGCGATCATATATTGCACGCAATGGTCGCGATCGGCGGGGTTCGTGAGCGGGCCTTTCTTGTCGATGATGCGCAGGCAGGCCTCATGTGTGCGCACGGTTATTTTTCTGATTTTGGACGAAAGTATCGCTAACTCGAGTCGTGCGTGCAGCTTCATCGCGGCTTCGACGGCGGTCTGTGCATGAAATTCGGCTGGGTAGCTGATTTTGAAGAGCACGTTCTCCATGACATACGAACCATAAGGCCGCTGAAACTTGAAGGGCTGGCCGCGGAAAGAGACATCATAGAAGCCCCAGATTCTTGCAGTGAGTGCCGACGGGTAACCCATCTCGCCGGCCTGTGCCATCAAAGATAATCGAACGGCGCGGCTGGTGGCGTCGCCCGCGGCCCAGCTCTTGCGTGAGCCGGTGTTGGGCGTGTGGCGATACGTGCGCAAGCTCTGGCCGTCGACCCATGCGTTGGAGATGGCATCGATGGTCTGGTCGCGCGAAAGGCCGAGTAGTTGGCAGACGACCGCCGTGGAAGCTACCTTGACCAGCACCACGTGATCGAGGCCGACTTTGTTGAAGGAGTTTTCGAGCGCGATGCAGCCTTGAATCTCGTGGGCCTTGATCATCGCCGTCAACACATCCCGCATCTTGATCGGGGCTTTGCCCTCGGCGATTGCCGAGCGAGAAAGCCAGTCGGCCACGGCCAGAATTGCGCCGAGATTATCGGAGGGGTGGCCCCACTCGGCGGCGAGCCAGGTGTCATTGAAGTCGAGCCAGCGGACGATCGTCCCAATATTGAAGGCGGCCTGCACGGGATCGAGCACGAAATCTGTGCCGGGAACGCGCGCGCCGTTGGGAACCACGGTGCCGGGCACAATGGGTCCGAGAAGCTTGGTGCAGGCGGGATACTCGAGAGCTTCAAGGCCGCAGCCGAGCGTGTCGATGAGGCAATACTGCGCGGTGGCGTAGGCGAGATCGCTGGTGATCTTGTAGTTCAGCGCAAAGTCGGCGATGTCGGCGAGGACCTGATCGGGCGCGGGGCGTTCATTGCTGATGTGCGAGGACAAACGAACTCCTTGCGTTCTAGGTTCGCGCCTCAATCGGCACAAACTTCAAATTCTCTGGGCCAGTATAGACGGCGGAGGGGCGGATGATCTTCCCATCCTGGCGCTGCTCGATCACGTGCGCGGCCCAGCCAGCGGTTCGCGCCATCACGAAAATCGGCGTGAAGAGTTCAACGGGAATGCCCATGAGATGATAGGCCACGGCTGAGAACCAGTCGAGATTGGGGAACATGCGCTTGGCGTCGTGCATGGTGCTCTCAATGCGTTCGGCGATGGAGAAGAGGCGCTGGCCCTCGGCGTCTACGGCCAGCGCGCGCGCCAGTCTTTTAATGACGTCGCTGCGCGGATCACTAATGGTGTAGACCGGATGGCCAAAGCCAATAACGACTTCGCGCTGATCGACGCGGCGGCGAATGTCTGCCTCGGCTTCGTCGGCAGTCTTGTAGCGCTGTTGGATGACGAGAGCCACTTCATTGGCGCCGCCGTGCTTGGGCCCCTTGAGCGCGCCGATGGCGCCGCAGATGCAGGAATAAAGATCGGAGCCGGTGCCGGCGATGACGCGCGCGGTGAAAGTGGAGGCGTTGAACTCGTGCTCCGCATAGAGGATCAGCGAAACCTGCATGGCATGGGTCCACACGGCGCTGGGCGGTCGACCGTGCAGCAGATGGAGAAAATGCGCTGCCAGCGGTTCGCTGTCGGCGTCGGTCGCAATGCGCTTACCGTGGTGCGCAAAGTGGTGCCAGTAGAGAAGCATCGACGGTTGCGAGGCGAGGAGGGCATCGGCAATGTCCCGCGCCCCGGCTTCGTTGTGGTCCTCCGCTTCAGGCCGTATGCAGCCCATAACGGAGACGCCAGTGCGCAGCACGTCCATGGGATGTGTGGTGGCAGGGAGTTGCTCAAGAGCGTGCTTCACTTCCGGCGGCAAACTGCGCAGGCCGAGCAAACGCGTCTTGTACGCGGTCAGCTCTGCGGCAGTGGGCAGCTTGCCGTGGATCAGCAGGTATGCCACCTCGGCAAATTCGCAGCGCTCGGCCAGGTCGGCAATGTCGTAGCCGCGATAATGCAGGTCGTTGCCGCTTTGGCCGACGGTGCAGACGGCGGTGTTGCCCGCGGGCGTGCCCGACAGAGCAACAGACTTCTTGGGTTTGAAAGCGGGCGTGTTGCTCGCCTCTTGAATGCTCATTTCGACCCCCGGAGAGCACTAAATTATCGGATGAAAGCAGGGAATGTCTACTCGGGTTTCTTGCCTTTGGCGAACAAATCGTCGAGCTTCTGTTCGTAGGAGAGGTAATCGAGATATTTGTACAGTTCGTCACGGGTTTGCATCAGCGGCAGCACGCTTTTCTGCGTACCCTCGGTGCGGATGGTTTCGTACACCTTGAGTGCGGCGGCGTTCATAGCGCGGTAAGCGGCGCAGCAATACAAAATGATGTCGACGCCCGCGGCTGCGAGCTCTTCGCGCGTGAAGAGCGGGGTTTTGCCGAACTCGGTGATGTTGGCGAGGATGGGCACGCCCGCGGCTTCGCGAAACTGGCTGTACTGGCCGAGCTCGGTCACGGCTTCGACAAAGATCATGTCGGCGCCGGCTTCTACATAAGCCCGTGCGCGCTCAATGGCGCGAGCCAGGCCCTCACTGGCCAACGCGTCGGTCCGCGCCATAATGACAAATTGAGAATCGGTCCGCGCGTCAACTGCAGCTTTGATGCGATCGGCCATCTCTTCCTTGGGAACAAGTTCTTTGCCCGGACGATGGCCGCAACGCTTGGCGCTCACCTGGTCTTCAA
This sequence comes from uncultured Acidobacteriota bacterium, assembly GCA_963713675.1. Lineage (GTDB taxonomy): Bacteria > Acidobacteriota > Terriglobia > Terriglobales > Acidobacteriaceae > Telmatobacter. The sequence continues at coordinate 377,030 of CAVQMV010000021.1, read as the reverse complement.
TATGCACGGCGGCTGCACCGGCCTTGATTATCTGGCGAATGGTGCGCGCGATGTTGAAGGCTCCGCCCCAACCGGTATCGATGTCGACGAGCAAGGGCAACGGGCACGCATCCGTGATGCGGCGGACGTCGGTGAGAACGTCCTCCATGGTGCTGATGCCCAGGTCGGGGATGCCGAGGGAGTTGGCGGCCACGCCTCCACCGGAGAGATAAATGGCTCGAAAACCCGTGGCCTGGGCGAGCCGGGCCGCGTATGCATTGATGGCGCCCACCACCTGCAGCGGCTTTTCGGCCGCGAGAGCCGTGCGAAAACGCGCGCCGGGCGAATTGTGAATGGGATTGTCCGCCATGCTGTTTCCTTGGCGCATCATAACAGGGTTTTCATCTGTACGGCTTCCGCAAGTGGGCCGCGGGATGCGACAATCATCGCGTCGGGGCCGTCCCGATTGATCCGGCTCACAGACATCTGCATTCTCGCCCACGCTCTCACGCCCAAGGCAGGGAGAAGTTGGGATCGGTTACAGGAATTCGACGCCGGATCGATTCAAAAAGGCTCTGCCCGGAGGAAAAGCATCGCATGAAACACGTTTTGATCTGTACGGGTTTGCTCTTTGCCGCAACCACGCTCTTTGCCCAACCGGCCCCACCCAAGAAGGCACCGGCCAGCCCGCCGGCCACGTGTACGGCGACCATCGGCGGCAAGACCATCACCATTAACTATAGCTCGCCACGCGTGAAAGGCCGCGAGGGCGCGATCTACACCAAGGACGGCCTCATCAGCAAGGATCCGCACTATCCGGTGTGGCGTGCGGGTGCGAATGCGGCCACTACGCTCAAGACCGATGGCGACATCATGATCGGTGATTTGATGGTTCCCGCGGGGACGCACACGTTGTTTGTCGACATCTCCGACCCGGCGCATTGGGTGCTGATTGTGAGCAATGCGACCGGCGAGTGGGGACTGGCCTACGATCCCACGAAGGATCTGGGCAAGACGCCGATGATGACGTCGAAACCTCCGGCGATGGTGGAGGATTTGACCTATACCTTGACCGACGACGGCGGCGGCAAGGGCACACTGACGCTGGCGTGGGAAGACGTGAGCGCGTCGGTGCACGTCATGGTGCATTGAGTACGGCTCCTTTTCGGGGTCTCCGGAATCCAAACAGAGGGCGGCTCTAGCTGAAAAAGTGCCGCCTTCTCGATAGAATTGAAAGCAGCGGGAGATTCCTGCCGAAGAGGTAAAGAGCTTGCCCTTATATCCGTATCGCTGCAAGGAATGCGGCCATCGTTTTGAAAAAATCCAAAAATTCGGCGCCAAGCAGGAAAAGGTGTGCCCCAAGTGCGGCGGCGCGCTGGAGCGCACGCTGACGGCGCCCAGCCTCAACTTCAAGGGCGCGGGATGGTACGTGAACGACTACGCGGCCAAGGGCAGTTCCTCAGCGGGCGGCAGTTCCGCCTCAGAGTCCTCCTCGGCGGAAAAGAAGACCGGGGCCGATGCCAAGACCGAGTCCGGGGCCAAGACCGAATCGAAGAGCGAGTCGAAGACGGCGAGCGGCGGTGAGTCTGGTTCGTCGAGTTCCACGACGTCTACTTCTACTCCTGCTTCCGGTACCACGACAAAATGACACGCGGCCGCGCCGCCATAGGATAATGGAGACCTTGCACTGCAAGGCTCCGGCATGAATTCCAAACTTTCGCAAGAAACTGCAACGGCTCCTGGCAAAGTTGGGCCGGCGCGTGCCTTTCCGTTGGCGCTTCGAGTGCTTGCTGCGGCGGCCCTGGTGTTGTTTTCGGCGGCCGTTGTGGCTGGCGCGCTGCACGTCCGCGCGGATGTTGCAGCAATCTTGCGCTGGATCGGCCTCGCGCTTTTCATCCCAGTGGCCGTGAATCGCCGCTCACTGCTGGTGTGGACATTCTTCGCCATGGTTGCCGGAGCGGAACTCGGCGTGGACGCGCCACATTTCGCCGTGCAAACCCGATTCCTGAGCGACATCTTCCTCCGGCTCATCCGCATGATCGTGGCGCCGCTCATCTTTGGCGGTCTCGTCACGGGAATCGCCGGCCATGGCGAACTACGCGGAGTAGGCCGCGTGGCCGTCAAAGCACTGATCTTTTTTGAGGTGGTCACCACATTCGGCATCTTTCTTGGCGCAATTGCCATCAATCTTTCCGGAGCGGGATGGGGTGTTGTGCTGCCGGCCGCGGCACAGGTAGCTGCGGCGCCCGCGCATGCGCCGGTATGGCAGGACGTCATCCTCAACGTATTTCCCGAGAACATTGCGCAAGCCGTGGCGCAGAACCAGGTGTTGCAGGTGGCGGTGTTCGCACTGCTCTTTGGCGTGGCTCTGGCCATGCTGCCCGAGCCGCGCCGCGCGCCGCTGGTTTCGGTACTGCAATCGCTCACCGACGTGATGTTTCGCATCACGAAGATCGTCATGCTGATGGCGCCAGTGGCCGCGGGAGCAGCGCTGGCCTACTCGGTGGGCAGCATGGGACTGGCGACGCTCGTGCCGCTGGCGAAGCTGGTGGGAACCTACTACACGGCGCTGGGATTGTTCGTGCTCCTGGTGCTGGCGCCGATCATTGTCCTGGCGCGCATCCCTGTGGGCCGGTTCTGCGCCGCGGTGGGCGAGCCGGCGGCCATTGGATTTGCCACAACTACTTCAGAGGCCGCACTGCCGCTGGCCATGGAGCGCATGGAAGAGTTCGGCGTGCCGCGCTGGATTGTTTCCTTTGTGATCCCAACCGGCTACAGCTTCAACATGACTGGGTCGAGCCTGTATCTCTCCATGGCCGCGATTTTTGCCGCGCAGGCCGCGGGCATGCACCTGAGCGTGGGCGAGCAATTGATCATGGTGTTCACGCTGATGCTGACCAGCAAAGGCGTGGCCGGCGTGCCGCGTTCGGTGATGGTGATTCTGATGGGCACCGCGGCTTCGTTTCACATTCCCACGGCTGCGATCCTGCTGCTTCTCGGCGTGGACACGTTGATAGATATGGGCCGCGCCTCGATGAATGTGATCGGCAACTGCATGGCCAGCGCGGTGGTGGCGCAGTGGGAAGGGTTGCTGCAGAAGAGCGGGGAATAGGGAGTCGATATGCCGGAACATATCGGAATTGCCGCGTGCTCCGCGGAGGGCGCGGCGCTTTGCTACCGGACGATTTGCGCCGAGGGCGCGGAGCTTCTGGGGCCGCACGCGCATCCCGAGATCACGCTGCACACGCCATCGTTCGCCGGCTACATGGAGTTCATCGAGCGCGGCGACTGGCTGGGCGTGGGCGAAATGATGCTCGCGTCAGCGCGCATCCTGGAGGGAGCGGGGGCTGATTTTCTCATCTGCCCCGACAATACGATCCACCAGGCATTACCACTGATTGAGCAGCGGTCGCCGCTGCCGTGGCTGCACATTGCGCAGGTAGTTGCCGCGACGGCGGCCGAACGTGGCTATCGGCGGCTGGCGATTACCGGGACGCGCTGGCTGGTTGAAAGCGAAGTCTATCCGGAAAAACTCGCGGCTCGCGGCATCGAAGCTGTGCGCCCAAACGTCGCAGAGCGCGAAGAAATCAACCGCATCATAATGGATGAGCTAACGTATGGCATCGTGAAGCCCGAAGCGGTTGCAACGTTCCAGCGCATCATCGGGCGAATGAAGGCGGAAGGTTGCGACGCCGTGGTTCTGGGCTGCACGGAGATTCCGCTGCTGATGAATGACGACAACTCGCCGCTGCCCACGCTCGACTCCACGCGGCTGCTGGCGCGCGCGGCGCTGCGTAGAGCCACGCGGGGTGCGGCTACGTAAACTGAGCGGTGACCGCGTCGCACGCACTCCACTCAAGTCCGAACCGCTACCATAATTGCTGAAGATGCTTCTCGATCCCATTCCGTCGCCAGTGCAACACGCCGACTATGCCGCTCTCGAGTGGGAGCCGCTGCTCGCGCTGGTTGCGGGTTACGCCGCGTCGCCGGTGGGCCGTGAGGCGATTCTCGCTTTGCAGCCATCGACCGATGAGGAGTGGATCGGCAAGCAGCATCAGCTGGTGAGCGAGGTGCGGCTGCTGCTCGAGGAGCAGGTCTCGATTCCGCTTGGCGGTTTGCTCGATCCGACGCAACTGGCGGCCAAGGCGCAGATTGCCGGCGCGGCGCTGGAAGCGGCGGAGCTGCAGAGCGTGGCGCGGCTGGCCAACGACGTGGCCGCGTGGCAGGCGCTGCTGCGCGAGCCGCCCATGCGGCTGGTGGGCAAGCTGCCGGGATTGTCGGAATTGTCGGCGGCTCTCACCACCAGTCTGCGCCCGCTCGCGGAGTCGATCGAGCGCACGATTCAACCCGACGGATCGCTCGCCGACGATGCGTCGCCGGAACTGAACCGCATCCGCCGCGAGCAGGAGCGCCAGCAGAGATTGATTGAGGCAAGCCTGCGCGCGGCGCTGCGCAAACTTACCGGCGAAGGCTCGACGCAGGAAGATCTGATTACGATTCGCGGCGAGCGCTTCGTGATTCCCGTGCGCGCGGAGCTGAAGCGGCGCGTGACGGGCGTGATTCATGGAGCCAGTTCCTCAGGGCAGACGGTGTACGTGGAACCGCTCGAGACCATCGAACAGAACAACGAGCTGGTGCGGCTCATCGAAGAGGAACAGGCGGAGATTCACCGCATCTTTGTCGCGCTCACGCGGCAGGTGGCCGGTTACGCGCACAGCCTGGTCGAAGGCGCGCGGGTGCTGGCCCTGGTGGATAGCTTGCTGGCGCGGGCGCGCTTCGCTCGCGCCTTTGGCTGCGCCACGCCGACCTTTGGAGCAGAGTTGTTGTCGATCCAGGAAGGCCGTCACCCACTGCTCGAGAAGCGATTGCGCACCACAGGAGGAACGATCGTTCCGCTGGACCTGGAGCTGACGGCGGAAGAGCGGCAACTGATTATCAGCGGGCCGAACACCGGCGGCAAAACCGTGGCGCTGAAGACCACGGCGCTGCTGGCGATGATGGCGCAGGCGGGTATTCCGGTGCCGGCTGCGAATGCGAACTTTCCCGTGTTCACGGCGTTCCTGGCCGACATTGGCGATGCGCAATCGATCGAGGCGGCGCTCTCGACATTTTCCGCGCACATCACGAATCTCGACCGGCTTTCGCGGCTGGCCGATGCGCGCTCGCTGGTGCTGTTCGATGAACTGGGCTCGGCGACCGATCCTGAGGAGGGCGCGGCGCTCGCGGTTGCCGTGGCGGCGTATTTTCTTGGCGGCTCGCGCATGGACGCTGATCTCGACGCATCACACTTCGCTCAAGGTCTACGCGGCGAACACGCCAGGCGTGCGCAACGCGGCGGCGGGCGTGGATGAAAGAACTCTTGTTCCGAATTACCAGTTTCATTTGGGCGTGCCGGGCGCGTCGGCGGGCATCCAGACGGCGGAACGGCTGGGGCTGAATACGGCCATCATTGCGGCGGCACGGGAGCGGCTGGGCTCGCAACAGGCCGACATTGCGCGCTTCCTCGACAAGCTGCACAACGAATTGGCTGCGCTCGAAGTTGAGCGCAAAGCCGCGCGCGAGCAGCAGTACGCGCTCAATGTGGAGCGCAAAAAGCTGGAGCGCGAAGGCGACGTGGAGTTGCGCAACCGCACGCGCGAGCTCGAGGGCAAGCTGGCGTCGCTGATGAAGGAGTTCGAGTACCAGATGCGCGAGAATGTGCGCGCAGTCGAAGACCGCGTGGCGCAGCAGAAGCTATCCAAAGAAGCCGAACGGCGCATCCAGCGGCTGCGGCGCGAGTTTCAGGAGAGCTTCAATCAAACCGTCGTTGCGCATCGCACGGGCGCGGACCAAGGCGATGCCAACGCGCAGCCGCATGTGCTGCGGCACATCGCGCCGGGCGATCGCGTGCTGATCAAAGCCATGAACAAGGTTGGCGTGGTGCAGCGCGAGGTGGAGAAGGATGTATTTGAAGTAGCGCTGGGGCCGATCAAGATGCGCGCAAAACGCGACGAGCTCTCCGAGCCTTCAGGCCTTGGAGGAGATTCGAGACAAGGGAAGGCCGACCCGCTGGCCGCGGCGCGGAAACAAATCGGCGTGCACGTTTCGGTGACCAGCGCCAACACGGACGCGATGCGGATGGAGATCAACTTGATTGGCCGCACGGTGGATGAGGCGACGGACGAGCTTGAAAAATATCTTGACCGCGCATTTCTTGCCGGGCTGCCGAAGGTGCGCGTGATTCACGGACACGGCGCGGGGATTCTGCGGCGCGGGGTACGCGAGTTTTTGAAGAACCATCCGCATGTGGCGGGAATTGAAGAGGCTCCGCAGAACGAAGGTGGGCAGGGAGCTACGCTGGTGGAGTTGCGGCAGTGAGCGCCACCAAAGAAAAAACAGGCTCCGCGTTTGCGGAGCCTGTTTGCTTTTGCGCTGACTCGCTGACCTGCTGCACTCACGCCATCGCTTCTCGACCCATTGGTTCGAACTTCAACTGATTCGACTTGCGGTCGACGTCGATCTTGACGTGCGCGCCATGCAGAACTTCGCCGTCGAGGATCTTGATCGCCAGCGGGTCCTGGATCATGCGCTGAAGAGCACGCTTGAGCGGCCGCGCACCATAGGCCGTATCGGAGCCCCCCGCGAGAATCAACTGCCGCGCCGCTTCTGTCAGCTCGATCGAGATGGCCCGGTCTTCGAGCAGCTTGCGCACGTCGTTCAGGCGCATGTCGAGAATCTTGCTCAACTGCGCGTTGCCCAGCTGGCGATAGATGACGATGTCGTCCACGCGGTTGAGGAACTCAGGCCGGAAGTGCTCACGCAGGACGCGCATTACGCTTTCGCGCGCCATGTCGAGATCCTTCTCGGTCTTGAGCGTCTCGCCGGCCAGCATGGCCGCGCCCAGATTCGAGGTCATGATGAGCACCGTGTTCTTGAAATCAACGGTGCGGCCCTTGGCGTCGGTCAGCCGTCCGTCGTCCATCACCTGCAAGCAGCACGTTGAAGACGTCGGGGTGCGCCTTTTCGATCTCGTCGAAGAGGATCACAGCGTAGGGCCGGCGATGGATGGCCTCGGTCAACTGGCCGCCCTCGTCGTAGCCCACGTATCCCGGAGGCGCGCCGATCAAGCGAGCCACGGCATGTTTTTCCATGTACTCGCTCATGTCGAAGCGCACCAGGGCCTGCTCGTCGTCGAAGAGGAACTCGGCGAGCGCGCGGGCGGTTTCCGTCTTTCCCACGCCCGTCGGTCCCAGAAATATGAATGACCCGATGGGGCGCTTGGGATCGCTCAGGCCGGCGCGCGAACGGCGAATGGCGTTTGCCACCACGCTGAGCGCGGCATCCTGGCCGACCACGCGCTCGCGCATACGATCTTCCATGTTGACGAGCTTCTTTACCTCGCCCTCCAACATGCGGCTGACGGGAATGCCGGTCCATTTGGAGACGATTTTGGCGATGTCCTCCTCGTCGACCTCTTCCTTCAACATGCGCGGGGCTCCGCCCTTTTCGCCTTGGACGGCATCCAGGCGCTTCAGCTCGGCTTCGAGTTTGGGCAGTTCGCCGTATTGGATCTGCGCGGCGCGTTCGAGCTGGCCCTTGCGGGTCTGCTCCTCGGCCTCGAAGCGCAGAGCCTCGATTTTCTTCTTCAAATCACCGACGTGATTGATGGCCTCGCGCTCCTTGGTCCAACGTGCGCGCAGCGCGGTGATCTGTTCGCGCAGGTTGCCGATCTCATGTTCAACAGCCTTCATCCGCTCCTTGCTGTTGGAGTCGGTTTCGCGCTTGAGCGCGGCACGCTCGATTTCGAGTGAAGTGGCCTGGCGCTCCAGCTGATCGATCTCGGTGGGAACGGAGCCGATCTGAATGGAGAGCGACGCGGCGGCTTCATCCACCAAATCAATCGCCTTGTCGGGCAGGAAGCGGTCGCTAGATGTAGCGGTGCGAGAGCGTGGCCGCGGCCACAATCGCCGCATCCTTGATGCGCACGTTGTGGTGCTGTTCGTAGCGGTCTTTCAGGCCGCGCAGGATGGCGATCGTGTCCTCGACGTTCGGCTCGCCCACGTAGACGATCTGGAAACGACGTTCGAGAGCCGCATCTTTCTCGATGTATTTGCGGTACTCGTTGAGCGTGGTGGCGCCGATAGCGCGCAGCTCGCCTCTCGCCAGAGCGGGCTTGAGCATGTTCGAGGCGTCGATGGCGCCTTCGGCCGCACCCGCGCCGACCAGCGTATGCAGCTCGTCGATGAAGAGCACGATCTGCCCGTTGGTTTCCTCGATCTCCTTGAGCACAGCCTTCAGCCGGTCTTCGAACTCGCCACGATATTTTGCGCCGGCCAGCATGGAGCCGAGGTCGAGCGAAATCACGCGCTTGTCGCGCAGGCTCTCGGGCACGTCGCCGGAGACGATGCGGCGAGCAAGGCCTTCAACGATGGCGGTCTTGCCCACGCCGGGTTCGCCGATGAGCACAGGATTGTTTTTGGTGCGGCGGCTCAGCACCTGGATCACGCGGCGAATCTCCTCGTCGCGGCCGATGACGGGATCGAGCTTGCCGCGGCGAGCCAGATCCGTCAGGTCCTTGGCGTATTTTTCGAGCGCCTGAAATTTGGCTTCGGGATTCTGGTCGGTGACGCGTTGCGAACCGCGCACGGCGGTCAGCGCCTTCAGAATGGCGTCCTTCGTGGCGCCGAGTGCGACCAGGGCATCACGCGCGGGATCGCTCTTGAGGCCGGCGATGCCCAGCAATAAATGCTCGGTCGACACGTACTCGTCCTTGAAGTTGGTGGCTTCCTTGAAGGCCTGCTCGAGAGCGTTATTCAGCGACTGGCTCAGGCCGGGTTGCGCGGCCGCACCGGCCACGCGAGGCAGTTTTTCCTCGATGCCGTGCAGGTCGCTTTCAAGCCGCTCAGTGGGCACACCAATCTTTTCGAGCACGGCGGGGATCACGCCCTCGCGGTCCTCAATGAGCGCCAGCAACAGGTGTACAGGCTGCAATTCGGGGTTGCCCAGCTCGGCAGCGCGCGTCTGCGCCTGCTGTATCGCCTGCTGCGCTTTCACAGTGAATTTGTCAAAACGAATGGCCATAAAAACCTCAGTGAACTAGTGAACAAGTGAACGAGTGAAAAAGTGAGTCGTGGTTCGTGCCCGGCGGCGGCTCTTAGACTTTAGCTGTCAGCTTTTAGCTTTATCCTGCCCGGGGGCGGAGTCCAGATAGATTTTTCAAGAAACAGCTTTGTGTTTTCCCCAAATAAAAGAGATGCGCCGAGAGACTGATTTGCCTCCCAGGCAACTCATCCGGGAGCCTGGCTCACCGCCGTTCAACCTATCTGATGAAATCATAGCGTAAGCGATTCATAAAACATGAGTACATTGCGCTAATATTATGAAATAGCTTGACATGTTATTTAAAATCAATCGTTTGTAGAGCAATATGTCTTTGATTTTCGGGCTTGACAGGGCGAAGCGTCGCAGTTTCGGCTGGTCATCGGTCGCCGTTCTGCTGCAGCATCGCAGGCCAATTCATCACCACCGTAATCGGTGTTGCCTCGCCCACCCGTGGACACAAACGTCAGGAAATTCTGTTCGGGCGCACCGCGTAGCCGCTTTTCCGTCCCAGGGCCGATTCGAATGAGCCAAACCGAGTATTCGCCTCATGGGCTGTGCTCAGGTCCAATCCAGATGCGAAAAGGACTTGCCGCGTTCGTCGGCATTTAATTCCCTTTGTTTCTCGAAAACTCCGCAAACCAGTTCTGGTCGACAACCATGCTTGGCTGAGGTTCCTGTCCCACCTGCTCCACCATCAGAAAGCTCTGGCCGTTGGCAGAAACATCGAAGCTTGGTCCCTCCCGCGGCCATTCAATTAGATGTTCATCCGCGAGCGAAAAAAGCGTGACCGGTGCGCCCAGGGTGAGCATAGGCTGAGTCGTCACCCTGGCACTCATGAGCTTATCGTCGGCAACATAAAACAGCTCGTCGCCGCGACGGCTCCAGACAGGAGAAGCGCCCCCATTTCTTGAAACCTGCAAACGGCCATTGCCGTCCGGAAAATGAGTGACGTATACGTTGCTTTGCCCGTTATCTTCGGCAACAAAGGCTGCGTAATGGCCATCGGGGGAAATGCGTGGGTTCCACTCTTTCGCCAATGTGGACGGCGGGCAGGTGGGTTTCGCCGCCGCGTCCTGCACTTTCCCGCCACTGTAGGCCGCGTAACATGTCTGCGACGTTCCATCGGTATTCGCGAGGGTATATGCGAGGAGATTTCCTTGCTGGGATAGTTGTCCCAAAATACCCGTCAACAGGACCTGCGGCTGTCCCGAGCCATCTGAGGATACCGACATGATCTTCTGCCCCGTGACGTCACGGGTCTCAGTAAAGAGAATGTTTTTCCCGTCCGGCGTCCACATGGGCCCACTAATGCTGGCCATTGGCCCGCCGATGCCGGCCGAAGTGTCACTCGGGGTCGACGAAAGAAGCGGAGTCATGATTCCACTGGCCACGTCGTAAACAAAGAGATCACGCCCACCATCTGAGTTCACGGCGATAAGGGCAATACGTTCGCCGTCTGGCGAAAGGGCAGGACTTATCAGGCCCTTCTGCGGTGTCCCCAAGGTCCCATCGATCTTTCCTGCACGGCTTACCCACGCGAGCTGCCCCTCTGCCTGCGCCGCCGGCTTCACATAGAGCAACGTCCCGTCCGCCGATACGCTCGGGTACACGCCATCCCCTGCAACCACAAAGGGCTGGCCTGTCGCTTCGAGATCCGACAGAGAAAAAGGAACCGCCCAGATGCTGGTCGCATGGTCGACCCTACGCATAAGCAGCAGATGGCCGGTGGGACTGTATGTGGCGCCCCATGCACCCCATCCGCTCTGACTAAAGACGGTCTTCTCCTTTCCGCCTTCAAGTATCGCGACCCGGCTTTGGCCGTCGAGAAGATGGACAACATACATCAGGCCCCTCCCACCCGGAAGGATGCTCAAATCGTGAAAATCCACTTCAGCTTTCGGATCTTGCAACTCCAACGCTTTCGGGTCGCTGCCGCCGGCCGAGACTTTGTACATGTCTCCGCGCCACGCAGAGAAGTAGATCGTGCCATCCGCGCTCCATGCGCCACTGATGATCGTCTCCGGCAACGGGCAGATTTCCTTGGGGGCGCCTCCTGCAACCGGGATTTGCCACAGCTTTCCCTGGTCTGCAAAGCCAATCGATTCATTGTCAGGCGACCAGAAAATCGCATTCGGTCCGGAAAGACTGTAGAGCCGGCGCGGTTCCAATTGGTCAAGGTCACGGACGAACAGGTCTCCGCCACTTAGGTAAGCAATCGCCTTCCCGTCAGGCGAAATCTCGGGATAGGCGTCAAAAAATACCGTAAGGTTGCCGGCAGCTATCTCGAATTTGCGCAAGGGCGGCCCCTTTTGCGAAGGCCACCGCAATAATAAAAGCGCCGCTGCCGCCAGGATGCCCGCCGCTGCAAGTGCCCACGGCACAGCGCGGCGCAGGCGCGAAGCGCGTCTGGTTTCCGGAATTCCGCCGCTGGCCGCCGCTCCCGTGTCTGCGCCCGACATTGCTTCCTCGATCGCAATCCGCGCATCACCGATCGCCTGCAGGCGTTGGCGCAGGTCTTTTTTGAGGCAGCGGCGAAGCAGGCGCTGGATGGACGCCGGAGTGGCAGCCGGCAGAGCGCTCCAGTCGGGTTCGCTCATGATGACCGCGGCCAGAATGTCGGAAACGGTCTCGCCATCGAAGGCCTTTTTCCGGGCGAGCGTCTCAAAGGCGACGCAGCCGAAGGCCCAGATGTCGGCCCTGCGGTCCGCGGGCTTGGCCTTGGCCTGCTCGGGCGACATGTAGACGGCCGTGCCCAGAAGGAGGCCAGCCTCCGTCATGGCAAGGCTCAACGTGGGCGAGTTCGACATGCTCCCCGAAGCCTCATCGGGCGCCATCGCCTTGGCCAGGCCGAAGTCGAGGACCTTCACCTGGCCCTGGGGCGTGATCTTGATGTTGGCTGGTTTCAGGTCGCGGTGCACGACGCCGCGCTCATGCGCGTATTCGAGCGCCTCGGTGATCTGGCGCAGAATGTGCAGCGCCTCGTCGATGGCGATCGGGCCTGCGGCGATAAGTTCGCCGAGCGTGGGGCCCTCCACCAATTCCATGACCAGGGCGGGCGCGCCGTTTTCGGCGTTTTCTTCGATTCCGTAAATCGCCGCAATGCCGGGATGATTGAGCGACGCCAGCAACTGGGCCTCGCGCTTGAAGCGCGCCAGGCGGATGGGATCGCTGGTGAAGACCGGCGGCAACAGCTTGATGGCTACTTCGCGGCCCAGCTTGGTGTCGGTCGCCTGCCACACTTCGCCCATTCCGCCTTTGCCGATGGGGGCGGTTACGCGATAGTGCCCGATCGGTGGATGCGAAGCGGCTGCCGGGGATTCCCCGGCGCCTTGCGTGACCTTGCTCGTCGATTGCATGACGGCTGCTCCTTGCGCAGCGAAACCTTGAACTGCACTGCCGGATCCCGAAGCATGTGGCTGGTCAAGATTGCGAGCGAACAGAAAGCCCAGCCGTGCCCGGCGCGGTACATCAATTCATTCAGTTGTCCAGAAAAAAGGGAAGCCAAACTGCTTAAGAAGGAAAACAGTAAAAACAGGCGGGCAAAGAGAGGCAGCACCAGTTTCTTCCATTTCTGCTACCGTTTCAAGCGATTTCGGCGCATCTGCAACGAGTGCGAGGTTAGGCATGCAGCACCTCCGCCGGAGCGAACGTGAGCTTGAGGACGGTGATGTCGTCTTCCTGGCCGTGGGTCTGGGCGGTCTGAGCGATCTTTTCGGCGGATTGGGTTGATAGGGAGGCGGTGCGCTCGAATCCGAACATTTCGCCCGTGGAATTGCGGGCTTCGACGACGCCGTCGGAGAGCAACACGAGAGACTGGCCGGGCGCGAGCTTCACGGTCACTTCGTCGAACTGCGCATCTTCCGTGATGCCCAGCGGCAGGGAGGGCGGCACGGCCATCTCTTTGCCGTCGATGTAGGGCGCGAGATGGCCCGCATTCGCCATGGTGCAGAGGCCGTCGCGGTCGATGCGCATGCAGCACGCCGTGGTGAATCCCGCCTCGCCCTTTGTGTAGAGCGCCTGGTTCAGATTGCGGAGCGCCTCGGCCGGGTTGCGTGAATCCTCGCGGCGCAACACGCCGACAATCATGGCCACGCGCATGGCTGCGATGATGCCCTTGCCACTGACGTCGCCGACAATTGCCATCAGCGATCCATTGGCGGCTGGAGACACGAGAAAGAAATCTCCGCCCACTTCGCTGGCCGGATAATAGACGGTTTCCACCTTGAATCCGGGCGTGGACTGCGAGGAGCGGGCGAGGAGCAACTGCTGTGTGGTGCGCGCAGCTTCAAGCTCGGCAGCGGCGTGGGCGCGCTCGCGCGCAATGCGCACGGTGCGCAGTACAAGGAAAAGAAGCATGGTGATGTAAAAGACGAAAAAGCCAACGTCGGCGGCGGTAAAGGAATACGTTCCAACGGGCAGAGAAAACGCCGGCCAGAGCGTGCGTACCAGGTGAATATAAAAAACAAGCGTGCGAATGAAGCCATACCATTGCGCCACACTGTAAACAACGATGGCCGGAAGCAGAACGAATGCTTCGCGATTGCCCTGCCGCACGCCGCGGATCAGCAGCAAAAGCAGCACGGTATCGACGGTGATGGCCGCCGAGTAGTAGGCGAAGAACCCAAGATGGATGCTATGGCCGAGGCCGGAGACATTGACCAGTGGCCCGAATGATGCGGCAAACGAGACTGCCTCAAGGGACAAAAGCGTGCGCGTCCGATTTCGGCCGAGCACCAGCCTGACAAACTCAATGAGAGCCACACTGGCAGTGCCGAAGGCGATCCCCGTCAGAACCTGGGTCTGCCAGTTGTAGACGACCAGGTCGTTCCACAGCCAGGTCGCGTTGTATCCCGCTGAGGCGAAAGAGTACACCGCGACGGCGAGGTACTCACGGCGATTACGCAGGGCAAGAAAAAGGCTGCAGGCCACCATGCCGGTGAGCAGGCTGAGTAACTCGAGGATCCAATCGTCCAGTGTGGTGTGCGCGTGGTCGTAGCTTTGCTCGCGCGGCGCGCTCTCGCTACTGATCAAATAAACGCCCGCCGAGGGTTCGATCGGCATGTAGGTGCTGGTGTGGTCGAGCACGCAGCGTATCGCAAGCACCATGTCGCCGCGCGCAGTGAGGAGCGGCTGAGGAACCGCGTAAACCATCAGCGCGCGTTGGTATTGGTAGAGGGAGCTGTTGATATCGCCCGGTGCGCCGATGCGCGTGCCGTTGACGTAGACTTCATAGCTGCCGCGCATGTGATCGAGGCCGACCATCATCGCGATAGAGCCAGGCCACAAATGAATGTGCACGCGATACCAGCCGTATCGAGCCGTCCCCAGGTTGAGATCCTCGACCAGGCGGTGTTGATCGAGAATCATCCAGCCGCTGTCGTCATAACTGGGCGAAGCATAGGCCGGATTGTCGCCGGCAGCGAAGAGCCAGAGCGGGCCGAGAGTAATGCGTTGGCCGTACGCCGTCGCGTCAATATTGCGGGGATTGTGGCCCGGATCGGGAGAGCGACCTTGAGCAGTTGCCGCCAGTGAGCAAAGGCAGGCCGCAAGCAGTACCGGAGTCCACAACGCAGGGAAGTGGCGTTGTCTGGGCATCGCCCCAACTATAGCGCAGCGGCGGAGAAATCCGAATCGATTATGCGTCATGCGCGTGCCAGCGTCAGCACGGTGATGTCGTCGTCCTGCCCGAACTCCTGCGCGGCGTGGGCGATGGATTCGGCGGATTGGGTTGAGATGGCGCGGGTGCGGTCGAAGCCGAAGAGCTCGCCTGACGCGTTGCGAGCTTCGACGACGCCATCTGAGACGAGCAGCATGGAGTCGCCCGGGCTGAGCTGAAAGCGCTGGATCGGAAAACTGGCAGTTGGGACCGCGCCGAGGGGAAAAGCACCATCCAGAGCCAGCTCTTTGCCGTTGATGTAGGGCGGAGGGTGCCCGGCGTTGGCCAGCTCGACGTTCCCGTTGCGATCGATGCGCATGGCCAGGCACGTGACCAGGCCGCGGCCTTGCAGGCGATCGTTAAGCAGGGCCAGAATGCTGGCGGGATCGGGTTTGAATTGGAACGCGGTGCGGATGGCGCCGACGATGAGCGCTGAGAGCATGCCGGCCTGCAGCCCCTTTCCCGCCACGTCTCCGACCACGATCAGCGTGCTTCCGTCTCGCGGATCGGGAAGGACCTGGAAGAAATCTCCGCCCACCTCGCGCGAGGGCTGATAGACACTGCGGATCGCCAACCCGGGAGTGGGCGGCAGTTTTTCGGGGATCAGGTATTGCTGAATCTCGCGCGCGGAGGCCATTTCGCCGGCGAGGAGGGCGCGTTCCTCGGTCACCTGGCGCTGGTCGCGAAAGAGGAGTGCGATGAGCGCGATAAGGATGCAGGCGATGGTAAAACCACGTGCGCTTAACAGCGTGGGTCCCCAGCGCGCAAAGAGATTGGGAACGCCGGGGAGCGGGGTGCTGGTGAATTCGGCGGCAAACCAAATGAAATCGACCGCACCCCAGAGCATGCACAGCGCGGCGAGAGGGCGCATGCGGCGGGGAATGCTTGCAAACGGCCAGAAGACGAGGAATGGTGCAACCGACTTGAGCGCTTGCGCGACGATCTGGGAGGGACGAATGAGAGCGAGGTTGAGCGGCGCGATCCACGAGAGCCGGTTGGCGGCGAAGAGCACATCGACGGCAGTGGGGAGATCGGCCAGCAGGATGATCGAGAGCAGAACGATGATGGCGAGGGGCATGCGCCGGCGCGTGATGGCGTAGAAAAAAGGAACTTCGCTAATGGTCAAACCAATGTTGCCCATAAGCGCGATCGCCAGGCATGTCGAAACGGAGTAGTTGAGCAGAGATGCGGTGGCGAGTTCATTGAGGCGCAGCGCGGAAAGGCTGATGCAGGAGATGCTGAGCAGCAGGAATTCGGGGCGGCTGCGGTCGTAGAAGTAAAGGCCTAGCAGCATGATGGCGATGACGCCAACGATGCCGAAGGAGATGGCGGTACTCACGTGTTGCGACACGCGGGCAAGGATGGTGCGGGCGCGAAGCGCATCGAGAAGAGGCGCATCGCCGGCGCGGAGCAAGAGTGGAGATTCAATCAGACTGCCGATGGGGCCGGTGGTGGGGATCGTGATGCGGTCTGTGATGCGCAGGGCGAGGGTGGCAGGACCCGCGGAGAGCAGTTGGCTCGGGATCGGCCAGGAGTGGATAGCGTTGAGGCTTGTGTTGCCATTGCCGAGATTGCCTGCGGAGGCGAGGAGCGCGCCATTGAAGTAAAGCTGATAGGCGGAGTAGAGGGTGACCTGGATGGCTGGCTGTGAGACGGAGCGGAGCAAGCCGATATCAAGGTGGCAGCGCACCCAGAGGCGCGGCTGGGTGGAGTTTGCGGTCCAGGCGGAGTAGGGCTGCCAGCCGGATTCGTCCAGATTTGGCGCGGCCCATGCCGGATCGTCGCCGGCGCGCCAGACGCACTGCTGCGGAGAGACCGTGACAGCGGACTGCGCGGCGAGCGAGGTCGGGACTAGGACGAGCAGGAAGAGCGGCATGCGAAGTGCCTTACGCATGCAGAACCTCCGCCGGCGCAAGGGTCAGTGTCAACACGGTGATGTCGTCTTCCTGGCCGAAGGCCTGCGCGGCGTGGGCGATGGATTCGGCGGATTGGGTTGAGATAGCTGTAGTGCGCTCGAAGCCGAACAGTTCGCCCCGGGCGTCGCGAGATTCGAGGACGCCGTCGGTGAGGAGAGTGAGCGTGCTGCCGGGGGCCAGAGTGAATCTTGACTCCGCGTAGTCGGTATCCGTGGCGAGCCCGAGCGGCAGGCCGTTTTCGGTTTTCATCTCTTCGCCATTTACGTAGGGCGCGAGATGACCTGCGTTGGCGATAGTCACCGTGCCATCGGGACGGGCATGAAGGATGAGGCAGGTGGTAAACCCTCCCTGAGAGCGACCCATCATGCGGGTGTTCATGGCGGAGAGGATCTCCCCGGGGCTCTGCGTGTAGTGGGCGAGGGTGCGTACGGTGCCCACAAGGAGCGAGACGGTCAAAGCGGCCGGCATGCCCTTTCCGCTCACATCGCCGATCACGATCAAAACTCCGCCCGAGTCAGTGGGAATAATCTGAAAGAAATCGCCGCCGACTTCGCCCGCCGGTTCGTAGACGCTTTCGATGGCGAATCCCGGCACCGAAGGCATGGCCTCGGGAATCAGCACCTGCTGGACGATGCGAGCGGCGCGCATTTCGCCGGCCAGCGCGGCCCACGCGGGATCGTCGCCGGCGCGCCAGACGCACTGCTGCGGAGAAACAGTAACGATAGATTGCGCGGCGAGCGGAAAGGGGACTAGAGCGAGGAGCAAGATCGGCGCGTGAAGGGTCTTACGCATGAAGCACCTCGACGGGCGCGAATTGCACGGCGAGGACTGTGATGTCGTCTTCCTGTCCGAAGGCTTGCGCGGCGTGGGCGATGGATTCGGCGGATTGGGTTGAGATAGCTGTAGTGCGCTCGAAACCAAACAACTCGCCCGTTGCGTTGCGGGCTTCGACGACGCCGTCTGAGAGAAAAGTGAGCCGGTCGCCGGGTTCGAGCGAATCGGAGGTCTCCGCATACGCGACGCCGCGAGCCACGCCGAGCGGGAATCCGGAATTGGTTGCGAGCTCCACTCCATCGCGATAGGGAGCAAGGTGGCCGGCGTTGGCAACGGCCAGCAGGCCGTCGACGCTGACCTGGGCGACGCAGCAGGTGACGAAGCCGCCGTCGGAGGAAGCGACAAGCTGCCGGTTGAGGCGAGCAAGGATCTGGGCCGGCGGCAGATTTTCCTGGGCCAGCGAACGTAGTGCGCCGACCACTTGCGAGCCGAGCATGGCAGCTTTCAAGCCCTTGCCGCTGACGTCGCCGATGGCAACCAGCACGCCCCCGTCAGATTGAGGAAAGACCTGATAGAAGTCACCGCCGACCTCACTCGCGGCCAGATAAGCCGCTTCAAAGCGGAAGTGCGGCATGGCGGGCAATTGCAGAGGGACAAGCTGCGCTTGAACCTGATGCGCCGATTCCATTTCGGTCGAGAGCCGCTGCTCTTCCCGCGCGGATCGGGTGAAGCGCAGCACCAGAACGGTTCCGATTGCGAAGTAGGAAAGCATTAGAGAGGCTTCGTCCCACCCAACCATGAATCCGTCGCCGTGATATAAGATGAGGCGACCTTCGCGAACAGCCCCGGCCCAATACAGCGCCGACAGCACGGATTGTATGGTTTCAACCACGCTGGCGAGCAGGAAAGGCAGGATAAACAATTGCGCGTCCCGGTTACCCTTCCATGCCAGATGCACCAGCTTGATGAAGATGATGACGCCCGTAGACAAGCGCGCGAAGGCATAAAGGGCGTAGAAATGGGAAACGCTGATGGTGTCAAGCACAGAAAGCGAGATACTCACCATGATCAGCAGCGACATTGCGATGCCGGTTACGAAGAGTCGGTCTAAGCGCGCGCGCACGAAGCTCCAAACAAAGAGCAACCAGAAAATGGCTCCGAGCGCGATCAAATAATAAGTAGCAAGCGCCCCCGCGGGAACATTCAGCTCGTAAACATGGCGCAGCCACAACTCGATGCCGACCGCTGGAGACCAGGAAAGAAAGAGCGCCGCCCATGCATATTCCCTGGCTTGGCGCCGCATAAGAAAGAGAGCGAGACTGAAGAGACCGATCAGTCCGGCGACAAAATCGATGATCCAGAAGGGCAGGGAGCTGAGGATGGAGCCGTCCAGGCTGAGACGGCAGATCTTTTTTACGTCCTGCGCCGTGCCGAGCAGAGGAAGAGACGCGGCGCCCGTTTCCGCAATGGGAGCCTCCATGGACGATTCCCATACCCGAATCGCAAGTTCGATGGTTTGCCCTTGCAAGCCCGGCGCGAGCGGAATGTTCAAGAGTGAAAGTCCAGCAGTCCGCCAAACCGGCTTAGGGCGCATTTGGCCATCTGAGCCGATAAGTTTTCCGTTGACATAGATTTCGTCTGCATCGGCAATGCGGCTCATGGCCAGCGCCAAGGGTTCGTGGGTGGCGGGGAGCTTGACCCTGATGCGATACCACGCCAAGCCGGAATAGCCTTTATAGCCTTGCTCGGACCAGGGCTTGTCGATTCGCAGGAGCGGCCATTGCGAGTCGTCGAAATCGGGCGAGGCCCACGCGGGATCGTCGCCCGTATGAAAGTGCCACTGCGCAGCGATCGCCACGGGACCGCCGGCCGATGAGACATCGGCGAACTGGCCGAAGGCAGTCGTCGCGCAAAGAAGCACGAAAAATATTGCAATCGCCTTGCGCATGAATGACCTCGCGCACAACACTTGAGCCGGTGAAGTTCTTACGCCCTGGACGAAACCGGAGCCAGGGCTGGAGCTGTCAGGTGCGCCATCGATTTCTTGCTCATCGCGCGCCGAGTGAGGAGCGCAAATCTCTCTGCGGTGTGGGGAAGCGGCAGCGAAGCATGGCATGAGCATATCGTGCCGGATGTGATTGCAAAAGCAAAATTTGCGGGTGATTCGGGCCGGCGGTTCCGCGCGGTCGCGGGGAAAGCTGGGCAGGGCCCCGGGGCACTCTACAATAAAAATCTCATGTCAGCTTTTTCCGGCACATTGGCAACCATCGACTGGCACTGGGTGTGGCTGGTGACGGCTGCATTTCTGGCCGGCGTGTTGAACGCCGTGGCCGGCGGCGGATCGTTTCTTTCGTTTCCGGCGCTGCTCGGCATGAAGATACTCCCCATTCAGGCCAACGCCACGAATACGGTGGCGATCTGGCCCGGGCAGTTGACGTCGGTTGCCGCGTACCGCGAGGATGTGCGCAAAAACCTGCGCGCGGCTTTGCTGATGGGTCTGGCAGGACTGGTGGGCGGAACAGCCGGGGCAGTGGTGCTGCTGAACACACCGCAAAAAACCTTCATGCATCTCGTCCCGTGGCTGCTGCTGTTTGCCGCATGCACCTTTGCCGTGAGCGGGCCGGTGGCGCGGGCTCTCGAGGGGCTGAAGCGTAAGCGCCGCGCAAGCAGTGGGAGCGGAGAGATCCATGCGCCGCGCCGCTTGCCGCTTTTTGTGGCCACTGCGGTGGTGAGCTTTTATGTGGGCTACTTTGGAGCCGGAGCGGGCTTCCTCTTCATGACGATGCTTGCGCTCTTTGGCTACGAGGACATTCACGCCATCAACGCGCTGAAGGTAGTGGCCAACGTGCTGGCCAACGGCATTGCCTTTGTCATCTTCATCGTCGACGGCCAGGTGGTATGGCGCTTCTGCGTGGCTGCGATGGTGGCGGCGGCCATTGGCGGATACGTTTCAGCGAGCCTGGCGCGACGCGTTCCGCAACCAGTGTTGCGCGCGCTCGTGGTAGCCATAGGGCTGTCGATGGCGGCGTGGTTCTTCTGGAGATCGTGAACCGTGGACCGTGGACCGTGGACCGTGATTCGTGAACCGCGGCGCGTGCGTTGTGGCCGTGCGAAGTCAATGGCGGTAGGATGGTAGCTTTCGGGTGCTGTCCACGGTTCACGGCCCACGAACCACGATAAACTGTTCCAATGAGCCACGAGGGCATCCGCATCGCGAGCAAAGAGGACCAGGCGCACGACGAGATGCGCAATCAGCCGCTGCCGAAGATCGCCGTGACACCCGAGAAGGTGCGCGTGCTGATGACCGAGGGCAAGGGCCTGGAGATCGATTGGGCCGACGGCCACAAGAGCGCGTGGGGTTTTGCGTGGCTGCGCGATGCCTGCCCGTGCGCCACCTGCGTGGACGAGCGTTCCCAGCAAGGCCGCAAGGCGGGCCAGCCCAAGCCCAAACCGGCTGCGCTGCTGCCCATGTACGCGCCGCCGCCTAAGCCGGCGAGCGTGCATCCAGTGGGCCGGTACGCCATCCAGTTCAACTGGGCAGACGGCCACTCCGGCGGAATATATTCGTGGGACTACCTGCGCCGCGTTTGTCAGTGCCGCGAGTGCACGTTTGCGGCCGAAGAAACCATGGGCACGCCGAACTAAGCACTTGGTCTCGAGATCCTAAAGAATCTAAAGAATGTTGACGGCCCGCGCCGCGAGCAGCACTACGGTCGCGAGGGAGATGAGCGACTGAAGCATCATCAGGACTTTGGCCCAGCGCGTAAGAACCGGACAGTCGGTCGGTGAGAATGCGGTGCTGGTATTAAAAGCAAGAAACAGATAATCCACAAAACCGGGACTCCAGCCTTGCTCGTGAAGGTCCATCCTGGTTTGGCGGACCAGGGTCATTTGCGGAAACAGAAATGCTCCGTCGGTATGGGCGCCGCGTGACTCACGGGCGTGCGGGCCGCCCGCGTCGAGCCGCCAATACCAGGACGCGAAGACGAGAATGTTCGTAATCCATAGGGCAGCCGAGGCTCGCAACAGATCTGGCGGCGCTATTTGGTGCGATGGCAGAGCTGAAACGAGCAGGCAAAGCGACCAGATCATGTCGGCAGTCACGATCGACGACAACACATACCCCATAATCTGAGTAAGGCGATCAAATCCGCGACTGCGTGCCCATGCCGTGGGAATGAGCAATACTCCGACGACGGCGATCAGCAACCAATCGGGACCGAACGAAAGGGGCTCTGGAAGAGCGAGGTGTAATACGCCCACGGAAAGTAGCGCGACCATGGCAGGCCAGCGTGGTTCGAGATGCTTGGAGGCGTCACTCATGTGCCCAATGTACACCGGCTGTCTATCATCGAATCATTTCGGCCTCGCAGTAATCGCGCGAAAAATGTAAGGAGGATCGTGGCATGAAGATTGGATTCCTGGGTCTCGGCAAAATGGGTACGCCGATGGCGATGCACCTGATTGCCGCCGGCCACGAATTGCGTGTGTGGAACCGCACCGAAGGGCGCACCGAGCCGCTGTTGCGCGAGGGCGCGATTGCCGCGGCCACTCCGGCGGAAGCTGAACTGGGCGCTGACGCCGTCTTCACCATGCTGTTTGACGACGCGGCCAACGAGGAAGTGATTTTTGGCTCGAATGGCTTGATTGATGCGTTGAGCCCGGGCGCGCTGCACATCTCCTGTAGCACCATCAGCGTGGCGTTGAGCGAGCGGCTGACCCAGGAGCACGCGCGTCGCGGGCAGGAATTTGTGGCGGCGCCGGTGTTTGGACGGCCCAATGTGGCGGAAGCGGGACGACTGTGGATCGTGGTGGCCGGCGCGGAGCAGGCGGTAGCCAAGGCGTTGCCGCTGCTGGAACCGCTTTCGCGCGGCATCTCCGTGGTGGGTACGGAGCCGCGGCAGGCGCATGCCGTAAAGCTGGGCGGCAACTTTCTTATCACTATGATGGTGCAGTCGTTGAGCGAGTCGTTTGTCTACGCGGAGCAACAGGGAGTGGACCCAGCGGCCTTCTTTGAAGCCGTGAACAACGCGCTGTTCCAGTCGCCGTTCTATGAGGCATACAGCAAGGTGATTTTGCACCCGCCGGAGCGCCCGGGCGCGACCATGGAACTTGGCGAAAAGGATTTACGCTTGCTGCGCGAGGCCGCGGCCAGCCGCGACACGCGTTTGAGCCTGGCAGATTTGATGGCCGAGGTTTTTCGCGAGGCGCGCATCGCCGGAATGGCCCAGGAAGATTGGGCCGCGGGCCAATACAAGATGGCCCGAAAAAGAAGCCTGCCTGTAAGATGAAAACTGAGATGCGACTGCAAGGAAAAATTGCCTTCATTACCGGGGCCAGCGCCGGCATTGGCGCGGCCACAGCCATGGCCTTTGCGGGCGAGGGAGCCCGCTTGCTTCTGGCCGCCCGGCGCGCCGGAAAACTTGCGGAAGTTGCCTCGCGTGCTCTTGACCGCGGCGCTGCCGCCGTGCACTCCATTGATTTGGACGTGCGCAATCGCCACGCCGTGCAGCGTGCCATTGACGAGCTGCCGCCGGAGTGGGCGGAGATTGACATCCTGGTGAATAATGCGGGGCTGAGCCGGGGCATGGAGAAGCTCTACACGGGGCGGATTGAAGACTGGGAAGAGATGATCGACACCAACATCAAGGGGCTGCTTTATGTGGCGCGTGCCGTAGTTCCCGGAATGGTGGTGCGCGGGCGCGGCCACGTGGTGAACCTGGGATCGATGGCCGGTGAGATCGTTTACCCCAATGGCGCGGTCTATTGCGGCACCAAGGCCGCGGCGCGGGCTATCAACGATGGGTTGCGCGAGGATTTGCTCGGTACGCCGGTGCGCGTTACCAGCGTTGACCCCGGCTTAGTGGAAACGGAGTTCAGTATGGTGCGCTTCCATGGCGATAAGGGGAAGGCAGCCAAGGTCTACAGCGGCATTACGCCGCTGAACGGCGATGATATTGCGGATGTAATTCTTTGGGCCGTGACCCGGCCCGAGCATGTAAATATCGCTCGCGTGTCGCTGACCTCAGTCAACCAGGCCAATACGCTGCTCATCCATCGCGAGCCGTAAGTTCCGGCAACCTTAGCCCATGGACTGAATTTGCGATTCGATCTGCTGCAATGCGGATTCGAGGGCGGCACGGCGGCCTGGATTCGACGTCCGTTGCGACAGAATGTTTTCGCGTTGCAGGTTGAGCGCCTGCCGTTGGCGTTCGCGCGTGGTACGTTGATGTTCGGCGGCACGCCGTTCTTCTTCAGTGACCATTTTGTTGCTGGAATCGGCCACGGGGCTTTCCAGGACATTTGCCATCTGTTCCTCCACCGATTTACTTTCCCATCCACGAGCCATATCTTCATTCTACGGGTGACTTAAGCGACTGCGTCCCGCAGAATGATGGAGAGGGAACCGGGAGGGGAGAAGGGTACCCATGCGCGCTTGGCAGGTTTCAGCCTTTGGCATTGATTCTCTGGAGTTTGTGGAGCGGCCTACGCCCGTGCCGGGCCCCGGCGAAGTTTTGCTGGCGGTGCGCGCAGTTTCGTTAAACCGTCGCGACCTGATGGTGGTGAAGGGGCTGTATAACCCCAAAATGAAGCTGCCGCGCATCCCCTGTTCCGATGCGGCGGGTGAGGTGGTGACCGTAGGTACGGGCGTATCGGCATGGAAGCCGGGCGACCGCGCAGCCGGCATCTTCATGCAGAACTGGCTGGATGGGCCGCTGACCCCAACCAAAGCCCGCGGTGCCCTCGGCGGCGACATCGACGGCGTGCTGGCCGATTATGTGGTGCTCAAAGAGCAGGGATTGGTGGGGATTCCCGACCATCTGAGCTTTCAGGAAGCCGCAACCCTCCCCTGCGCCGCCGTGACCGCGTGGAACGCCCTTAACACCGTCGAGATCAAGCCGGGATCGACTGTGCTGATTCAGGGAACCGGCGGTGTGTCCATTTTTGCGCTGCAGTTTGCGCGGCTAAAGGGTGCGCGGGTGCTGGGCATTAGCTCCAGCTACGAAAAGCTGGAACGGGCCAGCTCGCTGGGCCTGGATGCGGGACTGAATTACAGCGATAACCCTGACTGGGACCGCTGGGCGCACGACCAGACTGGCGGCGACGGCGTGGACCTGGTAGTGGAAGTGGGTGGCCTGGGAACGCTCACACGCTCCCTCCGCGCCATTCGCATGGGCGGGACGGTCGCACAGATCGGCGTGCTTGCTGCGGGAACAGAAGGCATTCCTCTGGGCCTGATTTTGCACAAATGGTCGCGGATTCACGGCATCTACGTGGGCTCGCGACGGGACTTTCAAGAAATGAACCGGGCTATTTCCCTGGCAGAGCTGCGCCCCGTGGGCGAGGAGTTCGACTGGACCCACACGCCCGAGGTGTTCGAGCGCATGGAAGAGGGCAGCCACTTCGGCAAGTTAGTGCTCACGGTGGATTGAAGCGGCAAATCAGCCGGTGCCCCGGGTTCGCGACGACCTTGTTTTCATCGTTGCGCCTGGTGCGCTGACTGCCTGGCTTGCTGACCCGCTGCGTTACAGTAGTTCTGTGAATCTCTATGAGCAGATGCTCGCCGTGGCTCTTGAAGAGGCCCGGCATGGCCTTGTCGAGGGCGGCATTCCCATCGGTGCAGCCATCTTCACGCGCACGGGCGAACTGGTGAGTCGCGGCCACAATCGCCGCGTGCAGCAGGGCGATCCCAGCATGCACGGCGAGACGGATGCCTTTCGGCGCGCCGGCCGCCAGCGCAGCTATCGCAACCTGATCATGGTGACCACGCTGGCTCCCTGCTGGTATTGCAGCGGCCTGGTGCGCCAGTTCCGCATCGGCACGCTGGTGGTGGGCGAGAGCCGGAACTTTGTCGGAGGCCTCGACTGGCTGCGCGAAAACGGAGTGGAAGTGATCGATCTCGACAACCGCGAGTGCAGGGAACTGCTAGCGGGTTACATCGCTGCGCATCCTGAGGTTTGGAACGAGGATATTGGCGAAGAGTGAGAATAGCTAGAGGCTAGAAGCTCCCGAAAACGGGTGGTTCATGCCGCAAATGGAGATCAACTTGAGCTTGCATGGCTGCTCGATTGTGAACGGCGCGTCCCGGCCGGGAAGCGGGAATGCGTTTTACGGCTTCGATCCCGCGACGGGCGCACAGCTTGAGCCGGTCTACCATGGCGCGTCGATCGAGGATTTGAATGCCGCCGCCGATCTGGCGGACGAAGCATTTGCGACTTACGGCAAATTGCCGGGCCGTGAAAAAGCTCGCTTTCTGCGCGTCATTGCAGATGGATTGGAAGCCATTATTCCCGAGCTTGTGGAGCGTGCGCACCGCGAGACGGCGCTGCCGGAGGCGCGGCTGAAAGGCGAGTCGGCTCGGACCATCAATCAGCTTCGGCTCTTCGCGCAGGTGATCGAGGAAGGTTCCTGGGTGAACGCCCGCATCGATCCAGCGCAGCCCGAGCGGAAGCCCTTGCCGCGTTCCGACATTCGCTCCATGTTGCGGCCGCTGGGCCCTGTCGCCGTCTTTGGCGCCAGCAACTTTCCCTTGGCATTTTCCGTGGCCGGCGGCGACACGGCAGCCGCGTTTGCCGCGGGCAATCCCGTGATCGTGAAGGCGCACCACGCGCATCCCGGCACCAGCGAGATGGTGGGCCAGGTGATTGCGCGCAGCGTGAGGGAGTGCGGCCTGCCGCCGGGCGTGTTCGCGCTGCTTTTCGGCGCGGGTGCGGAGATCGGCGCGGCGCTCGTCGACCACCCCAAAGTAAAGGCCGTCGGGTTTACCGGCTCGCTCGCGGCCGGCAAAGCGCTCATGCAACGGGCAGCGGCGCGGCCCGAGCCCATCCCATGCTTTATGGAGATGAGCAGCGTGAATCCGTTCTTTGTGCTGCCCGAGGCGCTCTACTCGCGTGGCCAGGAGATTGCGCGCGGATTGTTTAGCTCGTTCACGCTGGGCGTAGGCCAGTTCTGCACCAAGCCGGGACTGATTTTTCTGCCGCGCGATGTGACTGGGAATATCTTCGTCGATGAACTAAAAGCCCTGGTCGAAAAGGCCGGTGCGGCAGCCATGCTGACCGAGGGAATCGCAAAGAGCTATCGTTCCGGCGTGGCTGGGCGGCAATCCAGTGTTGAAACCGTCGCGCAGGCTGCAGCGGAGGGGGCCGGCTCGACCTATGCTGCGCCGGTTGTGATGCAAATCGGCGTGACGGAATTACTGGAGAAGCCGGAGCTTGCGACAGAGGTCTTCGGGCCGAGTGCGCTGGTGATTCGTTACGACAGCCGCGAAGAATTGCTGGCGTTGGCGCGCTCGCTGGAGGGCCAGCTTACCGCGACCTTGCACGGGACCGACCGCGATCTTGCCGCGTTTGCCGATTTGATTGCAATCTTGGAGCACAAGGCGGGAAGGCTCATCGTGAACGGCTTTCCGACGGGCGTTGAGGTTTGCCACGCGATGGTGCATGGTGGCCCGTATCCGGCCACCAGCGACAGCCGCGCGACCTCGGTGGGCACATACTCCATCTACCGTTTCGCGCGCCCCGTCTGCTACCAGGATTTTCCGCAGGCGTCGCTGCCTGAGGAATTGAAAAACCAGAATCCGCTGGGCATCTGGCGGCTTGTCGAAGGCGAGCTTACGCGGGACGCGGTGAGCGCCGCGTCGAAGGCAGACACAGCGTAATCGCTCCGGCGACAATGAGCGCCATCGACATGGAAAGGTAGCCGGCGCGCGCGTTTCCGGTAAGCGCCTGTAGCCATCCCACGAGCCAGGTGCCGGCAAATCCGCCCAATGCGCCAAAACTGTTGACGAGCGCGATGACTTTGCCGGCGACGTTGCGCGGCAGCATCTCGGGAATGATGGCAAAGAGCACGCCAGTGGGCGCATACATCGTGCCTCCCGCCACGATTAACGAGACGTAGGCGACCCAGAAGTGGCTGCCGGCGGTGGCGAACGAGCAAAGCAGAGCCGCGCCCGAGAGCATGAGGAGCGGCCATACAAATAATTTGCGATTCTGCGAGCGATCGGAGAGCCAGGCGACGGCGAGCATGAGCAAAACGGCTAGCAGAAACGGCGCCGCGCTCAACATTCCGACCTGTTCAATGCCGCGCTTTGAACCGGAACGGATCATTTCAGGGATCCACGAGACCAGGCCGTAGACGCCAAAGCTCCAGCACATATATTGAGCGCATAGCAGTTGCACGGCAGGAATTTGCAAGGTGGCGCTGAAGTTCTTGAGCTGCGGCAGCGCGTTTTGCTCGAGGGTGAGCTCGCTGTCCAGAAAGTCGCAGGATGCGGCATTCATCCATCGCGCCTGATGCGGCCGGTCGCGAGCCACAGCCAGCCATACAAACGCCCAGATGATGGACGGAATGCCTTCAATGACAAACGTCATCTGCCAGCCAGCGGCCTTGATGAGAAACCCTGTGACCGCGGCCATCCACATGACCGTGACGGGGTTGCCGAGAATCAGAACCGCGTTGGCGCGCGAGCGCTCGGACCGCGTGAACCAGTGAGTAAGGAGGATGAGCATCGAGGGGAAGATGAGGCTTTCTGCAACGCCGAGCAGGAGACGATCGGCAACGAGCAGCCAGTAAGTACGGATGACGCCGGTCAGCCCCGAGAAGATTCCCCAACTGATGAGGGCGAAAAAGACGAGCCGCGTAGCGCTGCGACGCACAGCGTAAGCAGCGGCGGGTATCTGGAAGAGGAAATAGCCGAGAAAGAAAGCCGAGCTGAGAAAAGCCGCGCGCGACTCGGTGATGTGGAGCGATGCAGCCAGGCCGGCCGCTGCGCCGAAGCCGAAGTTGGAGCGGCCCAGGTAAGCGAGGCTATAGGTGACGAAGACCCCTGGCATTAGGTAAAACCAGCGGCGGCGCAAGCCCGCCTGAATTTGCGTCGCATGATCTGAGGGGTTGCCGGGCACATGAGCTTTATAGCATCCCGCTCTGCAGCGCCCAGAACCGAAGCATAGCCGCGCCCACTATACTGAACTCCGGAAAGAGCCCGCGCATCGCGAACATTTCTTTCAATTCGGTGCTGGAGAGCGACGACTCTCACCTGCCGCATGTGAACACTCATGCTGCCGGTCCCAGCGGCGCGTTGCCGCTTTCGCGGGAGATGCTGCTCACTGAGCCCTCTGGGAACCTCTTCGGCCTGACGCAAAATGCCGGCATGGGATGGGATCCTTCGCGGTTACTCGATCCCGAGTTCCTGATCCTGAGCACGCACGGCGGTTTGCGCGCGGAAAACGGCGAAGCCATCGCGCTCGGATTTCACAGCGGCCACTGGGAAGTGGGCCTGCTGGTGGCTGAAGCCGCGCGAGAGCTGAAATCGCTGCGCGCCACACCTTTTGCCGGAGCTTGCACCGATCCCTGCGACGGCCGCACGCAAGGCACTACGGGCATGATGGACTCGCTGCCCTATCGCAACGATGCCGCCACAGTTCTTCGCAGATTGATGCGCTCGCTGCCCACAGGCAAAGGCGTGATGGGCGTGGCCACGTGCGACAAGGGACTGCCTGCGATGATGATGGCGCTGGCGTCGTTGGGGTCGAAGCCCGCTGTACTGGTTCCCGGCGGCGTCACGCTGCTGCCCGAGCAAGGCGAGGATGCGGCCAAGGTGCAGACCATCGGCGCACGTTTCGCACAGCAGCAAATCACGCTCGAATATGCCGCCGAGGTGGGTTGCCGCGCGTGCGCCTCACCCGGCGGAGGCTGCCAGTTTCTGGGTACGGCGGCCACGGCACAGGTCGTCGGCGAGGCGCTGGGGCTTTCCTTGCCACATACCGCGCTTGCGCCCTCGGGCCAGCCGGTGTGGCTCGATGCCGCGCGCCGCTCGTCCCGCGCCCTGCTGCGCCTGCATCAACTCGATTTGGGCGTGCGCAACATTGTCACGCCCGCAGCCATTCGCAATGCCATGGTGCTGCACGCCGCGTTTGGCGGATCGACGAATCTGCTCATCCATCTGCCTGCCATTGCCTACGTGGCGGGGTTGCCGCGGCCCACTGTAGAAGATTGGGCCGAGGTGAATCGCCAGGTGCCGCGCCTTGTGGATGCACTGCCCAACGGCCCGCGCAATTTTGCCACGGTGCAGGTATTTCTCGCAGGTGGTGTGCCGGAGGTGATGCTGGCACTCCGTGCCTTTGATCTTTTGGACGAGAGCGTACTGACGGTCAGCGGTGAGACGCTCGGCGCATGCCTGGACTGGTGGCGCGACAGCGAACGGCGTGCCGCATTGCGCCGCAGATTGCAGGAGCTCGACGGAATCGATCCGGACGAAGTGATCATGTCGCGTGATCGGGCGCGGTCCCACGGACTCACTTCGACTGTTTGTTTCCCCATCGGCAACCTGGCGCCGGAGGGATCGGTGATCAAAAGCACCGCCATCGATCCATCGCTCGTCGGCGCGGACCAGGTGTACCGGCACACAGGTCCAGCGCGTGTGTTCGTTACGGAGGCTGCGGCGATTCACGCGATCAAGACGGGCGGAATCGCACAGGGCGACGTGATGGTGCTCATCTGCAGCGGTCCCGCGGGCGCGGGCATGCAGGAGATTTACCAGATCACCTCGGCGCTCAAGCAACTGCCGCATTGCAAAAACGTGGCTTTGCTTACTGATGGTCGCTTCAGTGGCGTCTCGACGGGCGCATGTATCGGCCACATCTCGCCCGAAGCGTTGGCCGGCGGCGTCATCGGCAAGATGCGCGACGGCGACCAGATCGAGATTGTCATCGACCGCGCGGGGCTTGCCGGGACCGTGAATTTTGTTGGCGAAGCGGGCGAGAGTTTCAGCGCCGAAGAAGGTGCGCGCCGACTGGCGCAACGCAGTCCGCGTCCTGACCTTGCGCCCCATCCCGAATTGCCCGCGGACACAAAACTCTGGGCGGCGCTGGTGCAGGCCAGCGGCGGCGTTTGGGGCGGCTGCGTTTACGATGTGGAGCGGATTGTTGCACGACTGGAGAAGCGCGCGTGAAACTTTACCGAACCGCACAGAACCACGGCCGAACCACAAACGTGAGCTATGTGGAACACGAGGGGCACTACTATCGCATTCCGTTGGAACGCTGGGACGCGATCGTGAACCATTCCGATCTCGCGGGGTATCTGGTATCTCTGGTTGCGCGCGCGGAGCCGGCCCGAGAGTTCGATCCGCGGAAAGTAATTGCGCCGCTCGAAAGCCAGAGCGTGTGGGCCGCGGGCGTCACGTACTATCGCAGCCGCAGCGCGCGCATGGCCGAAGCTAAGGATGCCGGCGGCGGCAGTTTTTACGACCGCGTGTACACAGCGAAGCGTCCGGAGCTTTTTTTCAAGTCCAGCCCCGAACACGTAGCCGGGCCTGGCCAGCAGGTGCACATTCGGCGTGACGCGAAGTGGTCGGTTCCCGAGCCGGAGTTGACGGTGCTTCTTGACGCGCATGGCCGGATCGTCGGCTACACCGTGGGCAACGATATGAGCTCGCGCGACATCGAGGGCGAGAACCCGCTCTATCTTCCTCAGGCCAAGGTCTACGACCGCAGTTGCGCGCTGGGGCCGTGCATCCTGGTGGGACACGAACCGCTGCCGCAAAGAAACGCCCATCGGTGTCGAGATTGTGCGCCACGGATCAAGTGTTTTCAGCGGTTCCACAAATTTGGCTGAGCTCAAGCGCCCGATCCCCGAACTGGCGGAGTATCTTTTCCGCGAAAGCAGCTTTCCTCACGGCGTGTTTCTGATGACAGGAACCGGCATTGTGCCGCCCGACGAGTTTTCGCTGGCTGCGGGCGACAGGATTCGCATCACCATCGATCCCATCGGCACGCTGGAAAACGACGTGGTGCAGAGCGGGCCTCTGCTGGCCAAAACCGTGAACTAAGCGCACGACCGACCGAGGAGACATAGTGGAGACGGAACAAACAGTTGCGCCCACGCGTGTGCCCGGCCGGCGCTGGCGCATTGCGTGGCTGCTCGGCATCGGCATCCTGGTCAATTACTTCGACCGCGTCAATCTCTCGGTATCGCACAATGCGCTTGTCGGCGCCTTCGGCATCTCCGATGTAGTTTTTGGCTATCTTTCGAGCGCCTATAACTGGACCTACGCTGCGTGCCAGCTTCCCATTGGCGTCGTTCTCGACAAACTCGGCGTGCGGCGCGTAGGCCGTGTCGGCACTTTTCTTTGGAGCGCAGCTTCGTTTGCCGCGGCGATTACGCCGACCCTTGGCGGTTTCTTTGGAGCGCGCTTCCTGCTCGGCGTAGGAGAAGCGCCGGCGTTTCCTGCGAACGCCAAGGCCATCGGCCTATGGTTTCCGGCACGCGAGCGCAGTTTCGCCACGTCACTCTCGGACGCAGCGGCAAAATTTGCCTCGGCTATCGGGGTGCCGATTATCGGCATCGTGCTCATCCATTCCGGATGGCGCTGGAGCTTCGCGTTTACCGGAGTCGTCAGCTTCGCCTACTTTCTTTACTTCTGGCGCGTCTATCGCGATCCCTGCGACGATCCGAAATTGACCGAGATCGAGCGCCGTCATATTGAAGACCGCGACTCGCCGCACGGTGCGCGGGAACAGGAGGGAGAAAAATCCTCTTCTCTGGGCCAGCTTCTTGTCCGGCGCAAGGTGCTGGGCCTCGCGCTCGGATTTGGCGCGTACAACTACGTGTTTTATCTGCTGCTCTATTGGCTGCCGACCTATTTGTCTTCGACTTTGCACATCGATCTGCTGCATTCGTTTGCTTACACCAGCGTGCCCTGGATCTTCGCCACGGCGACGGATCTCGCGATCGGCGGCTGGCTGGTGGACTTCCTGGTGAAGCGTGGGCGCAATGCAAGCGTGGTGCGCCGCGTGGTGCTGATCGGCGGAACGGTGTTCGGGCTGGGCATTCTGGGCGCAGTTCATGCGCACAATGCCACTCAGGCCCTGGTGTGGATCAGTATTTCGATTGGGGGGCTAGCGGCGGCTGCCCCAGTGGCTTGGTCGTTGCCCTCGCTCATCGCTGTGCGTGGCGACGTGGGCAAAGTGGGTGGAATCATCAATTTCTGCGGGCAGGTATCCGGAATTGCCGCCTCAATCCTGACGGGTTACCTGGTCACGGCGTTTCATTCCTACGCATGGGCCTTTGCCGTCGCGGGCGCTTACCTGGCTGTCGGCATCTGCGGTTACATCATCCTGCTGGGAAAGATCGAATTGCCGCACAGGCTTCCAGGCGCTCAGCCGGCTGGCGCGGCGTAAATAAGACTGAAGTCAGCACGATAGCGGTGCGCGGCGAAACGGTTTCCAAGGGTAATCCCTAGGGATCGATTTGGGACCGGTTCCGCTGGTAATAGCACTTCTGGTGCATGCACGGAAATTTGTATTCCTGTAATCTTGCATGATGCACAATGGGGAGATGGGGGAAAACCTTAGTGCCGCGTATTCACTTTCACCAGCAGTTAGCTGAACTCAAGGACAAGCTTCTGGCCATGGCCGCACTGGCGCAGCTGGCCGTGGAGTCCGCGGTGGAAGCCTATCTGCGGCGCGACAAGGGCCTGTGCAAGTTTGTGAAGCAGAACGAGAGGGCCATCGACACCGCGCAGCGCGAGCTGGACGAGATGGCTTACGAGTTGCTCGCCAAGGAACAGCCCATGGCCATCGACCTGCGCTTTATTTTGGCCGTGATCAAAATCAACGGCGACCTGGAGCGGATCGGCGATCAGTCCATGAGCATCACGCGCCGGACCAAAGAGATCCTGCCTCTGGGCGATGTCGACCTGCCCGCCGATTTTGTCGCCATGGGCGAGTTTGCCGGGCAGATGATCCGCACCGCGCTGCAGGCTTTGCTGGACGGCGACGCACACTTGGCCGAAACTGTGCGCGAGATGGACGACGAAATCGACCGCATGAACCGCCGCGCGCACAGCGACCTGCTCAAAGTGATCGAGGAAAAGCCGCAGTTCACGCAGCAGGCGATGAACGGCATCCTGGTGGCGAAGAACCTGGAACGGATCGCCGATCACGCTTCGAATATCGCTACGGATGTGATTTTCTGGGTCCGCGGCGCCGATGTGCGCCACGAGCTGAGCTTGGTGATCGATTAACCCCGGTCAGAGTTCAACCGGCAGAGAACAGCAAGGCCCCGGATTCCTCCGGGGCCTTCTGATTTTGCACGTCAATTTTGCTGCTACTAGACGCCGATCACCGCGCAAAGCTCCTTCACGGCCTCCGCGCTCCTTTTGAGTGCGGCGTCTTCTTCCGGCGTGAGCTTGATTTCGATGATCTGCTCGAGGCCGCCCGCGCCCAGCTTGCAGGGCACTCCGATGTAGTAGCCGGAGATGCCGTACTCGCCTTCGAGATAGGCCGCGCACGGAAGAATCTTCTTCTTGTCTTTGAGAATGGCTTCAGCCATTTCCACCGCGGCCGCGGACGGCGCATAGTAGGCGCTGCCCGTCTTGAGATACTTCACGATCTCGGCGCCGCCGTCGCGCGTGCGCTGAATCAGCTGTTCCAGCCGCTCGGGTGCGATGAGTTCGGTGATGGGAATGCCGGCGACGGTGGAGTAGCGCGCCAGGGGCACCATGGTGTCGCCGTGGCCGCCCAGCACGAAGGCCGTCACGTTTTCCACGCTCACGTTCAGCTCTTCGGCGATAAAGGTGCGGAAGCGCGCCGAATCCAGCACGCCGGCCATGCCGATGACGCGCTGGCGATTGAACCCGGCCTGCCGGTATGCGGCCTGGGCCATAGCGTCAAGGGGATTGGAAACGATGATGAGAATCGACTCCGGCGACTGCGCCACCACCTTCTGTACAACATCGGACATGATCTTGAAATTGGTGTTGAGCAGGTCGTCGCGGCTCATTCCGGGCTTGCGAGGAATGCCCGCGGTGATGATCACGATGTCGGAGTTGGCCGTGGCCGCGTAGTCGTTGGAGCCGGCGATGGCGACGTCGCGCTTTTCGATGGGCATGGCTTCGAGCAGGTCGAGCGCTTTGCCCTGCGGCACGCCTTCCACCACGTCAACTAAAACCACATCGGCCAATTCTTTGGCCGCAATCCAGTGCGCGCATGTGGCGCCCACGTTGCCCGCGCCGACGATACTTACTTTCTTCCTCATGAAATCTCCTATAAGCTCCTAGTTCTTAGTTCACAGTTCGTCGAGTCTCGCGCTGCTCAGAGGTTTCGCGATTCACAAACTGCCGAAGCACTGTGAACTACGAACTGCGAACTATGAACTGTCCTCTTACATATTCCCGATAATCCGCGTGGCAAACTCGCTGGTGCCGACTTTTGTCGCGCCGGAAAGTTGCCGTTCGAAGTCGTAGGTGACGAGTTTCTGCTGAATGGTCTTCTCCATGGCGCTCTCGATCATGTGCGCCGCTTCCTTCCAGCCGATGAACTCAAGCAGCATCACGCCCGACAGAATCACCGAGCCCGGATTAATCACGTCCTTATCGGCATATTTGGGCGCGGTGCCGTGCGTGGCCTCAAAGACTGCGTAGCCGTCGCCGATGTTGGCGCCGGGCGCGATGCCCAGGCCGCCCACCTGCGCCGCAGCCGCATCGGAGATGTAATCGCCGTTGAGGTTGGGCGTGGCCAGAATGCTGTAGTCCGACGGGCGAATGATGATCTGCTGGAAGATGGAGTCGGCGATGCGATCGTTGACCAGGATCTTCGACTTCCACGCCCCGTTGCCGTGGGTCGTGCCGATGGAATCGAGAACGGATTTAATCTCAGCGTAGATCGAATCACGGAAGGCCTGGTTGCCGAACTCGAGGCCCGGCTCGATGAGTGCGGCGTTCTCCTCGATCGTCAGTCCAGGCTTCGAATCCACGTTGCCGAGAATCCAGCTCTCGCGCTCGGTCACGGTCTGGTCGCGAAACTCCTCGGTGGCCACTTCGTATCCCCACTCGCGGAATGCGCCCTCAGTGAACTTCTGGATGTTGCCTTTGTGCACCAGCGTTACCGTCTTGCGGCCAGACTCCAATGCATGTTTGATGGCCGCGCGCACCAGCCGCTTGGTGCCGAAGATGGAAATGGGCTTGATGCCCACGCCGGAATCTGTGCGCACTCTTTTCTTGGTTTTGGACAAGAGGTCGTCATTCAGAAAGGCAATCAACCGCGCGGCGTCTTCCGAGCCCTCTTTGAACTCAATGCCCGCGTACACATCCTCAGTGTTCTCGCGGAAGATGACAATGTCGACCTGTTCCGGATGCTTCACCGGGCTGGGCACGCCCTGGTAATACTTCACCGGGCGCACGCAAGAATAGAGATCGAGAATTTGTCGCAGCGCTACATTCAGCGAACGAATCCCGCCGCCGACCGGCGTGGTGAGCGGCCCTTTAATGGAGACGCGCAGGTCGCGGGCAGCGGCCACGGAGTCGTCGGGCAGCCAGTTAGAAAACTGCCGGAATGCTTTTTCGCCGGCAAAGATCTCAAACCAACGGATGGCGCGCTTGCCGCCGTAGGCTTTTTCTACCGCGGCGTCAAAAACCCGTTGCGAGGCCTTCCAAATGTCGCGCCCTGTGCCGTCGCCTTCGATGAAGGGGATGATGGGATGGTCGGGAACGGAAAACTGCCCGTCCTTGTAGTCAATCGGCTGGCCGTTTTTCGGCAGCTCGAGCCCGTTGTAGGTGCTTTGCATGATGTTTCTGGAAGCCCCTTCTGAGAATCGTCCAGAGTTGAGGCTAACATCCGCAATTTAGGGGTGGCAATGGCGGCAGTCCGGCGTCTGCCTCAGTGGGTCCCCATTGGCTTCGAATCTTCAAACATCGCGCGCAGCACGTCTTTGTTTCTTGCATAGTCGGCGTGCGCGGCGCCGGGCGATTCGAAGAGCCCGAACCACCGGTGTGCATTCTGCACGTAGAGATTAACTACGTCCACATCGCCGATCTTAGGAACGCGGAAGGTAATCACGTCGCTGGGGTCGTTCCACGCCACTACCTGGACCTTCATCCGCGCCGCCGCGTCGTCCGGGTGCAGTGTGGTCTGAAAATCCGTCTGCATCTGTTTCCAGCGGTTGACGAGCGCTCTGAAGTTCTCGGCCGGCGCAGTGGGAGCCGGTGGTGCGTCGAGCCCGCGCGACGGGAAAGAGGCAGCAGACGCTGGTGTGACTTCGAGGTTTGCGATCTCGAGCGGCTCGATTTGGTTGGCAAAAAAATAGACCAGCGAGGTTCGCTCTAAGATGTAGCGCAAGGCCGCATCTTTGTCGTCCGTCATTGTGGCTTGTGGTTGCGGAGGCTTAGGCGCGGAGGTGGCGGCATCCGGATTGAGCGCGTTGAAAAAAAGATAAGCACCGAGGCTGTGCGTGACGCCCACAAACTCCTGGTCCATGGTTTTGCCGCTGTCGAGTTGCGCCTTCCAGTTGTAGTGTTCATTCGCCTCGCCCGCGCTTGGGGAAGCGGCGGCCCGGCTGGGATCGAAGGCGGCCGATTTTGCCATAAGCTGCCGAATGCCGTCGCGCAAAATGCCGTCGAGCGGCCCAGTAGCGAGCAGCACATCGGCAAGTCCCCAGTCGACCAGGTTGACCTTTAGATTTCGGTTGAGCCACACGCCTCGCGGCTTGATGGCCTCAAGTTGCGCGGCGTCTTCAGGCGTAACCCAGGGAAAATACCGCAGCGTCCCATCCGGATTCTGCGCCTTCGGGTTCGAGCAGAATTCAAGGAGACCGCGGTCGGGCCCGGCGAGATGCGCCTCAGGGACCATCACGCGGCGACATTTGAGCGAGAGCACCAGCGGCCACCAGTTGATCTCGTCCACGACCAGCACGGAGGCGTGCCCGCGGAGATGCACCACCCAGTGCACAACAAAAGGCGCGGCCGCGTGCCACTCCTTGGCGCTCTTCCACACCGGGCTGCCCAGGTAGGCGAGCGTGGGCGGATTGACGCCATCGGCGAACTCGCCGCGATCGGGAAACTCCACGCCCGCGTTTTTCCAGTCCTTGACGTCGCAGAGTTTGAGCCGCGTGCAGATCGACTGGCGCAGCAGCGCCGAATCGCCGGATCCAGTCTGGTTGATGCCGTGCACGTAGAGGATGTGCACGGGGTGGTGGTCCAGCGCATCCAGCGCATCGCCAATGCTGGTCAGGGTTGCGAGAGATCCACTCGTATCTTCAATGACCTTGGCACGCGCCAGGGTGGCGCCTCCAACTGCTGCCCCAAACGCCGTTATGACGAGGAAGATTGAGGTCAACTTGCGAGTCGGCATCGATCGAAGACTCCGCCAGAAATCTACGCCTGACTATAGCATTCTCGCTAGGTCGAGGCAGCAATCTGGCTGCCGGGCGCAGCCCCTATTTGCTGGCGCCGCCGATCAATTCATCGCCCTTGAGGCCATCGCCTTCGAACCTCGGGATGCCGAAGTGACCGCGTAGATGCATCAGGTCCACAGGGCTTAGATTGCCTGCCATGGTGGCCAGCGTGAGGCTCCTGGGGCTCTCGACGAGGACCACCGCGCCGCGTACGTTCGCGCCGTCCAGCACCACCCACAGGTCGGTGGTTCCGCTGTGCACAGGACCGCCCTTGCTGGCGCTGCTGACAACATGCTTCCAGCCACGCAAGTGGTAGGACTCGCGGAGGTCGTCGACTGCGGCAGGATCGGCCGCACCGTCAGCGGCGAAGCGTAGTATGTGTACGCTCACGCCGTCGAGCTTGGCCACGGACTGCTTCACGTCGGCATCCGCGTCGGGCAACAATCCCGCCGCGGCGGTCAGCATGGTGCGGTCGAGAGTGAAGCTCTCCTTGGCGAGTGCCTGCGTGCTCAATTGCGCAAGCGCCGGTGGCACCCACTCCAGGATGGCTGGTCCGATATCGGCATTGGCTGCGGCGGGCGCGTTGCCGGCGTTCGGCGTCGGGGCGGAAAGTTGAACGGGCGCCTGCGCCAGACCAAACCCGCAAGCCAGTGCGGCGCTCAGGATAGAGATTCCGAGGGGGAGGATTCGTTTCATGCAGTATTAAACGTTGGAGCAGCGGGAAAGTTGCCAACCGGCACGACGAGAGAGCAGTTCGCGGAGTTTTTTTGCGAGGGCAACAGTCCGAAAGGGAATGGTTTTGTCTCCCCTGCAGGCTGCCTTGATGAAGCGCCGATAAATTTACCGGAAACTCTGTTCGCACCCGCCCAGATGCGATAGACTCATGCGGGAACGTTCAAAATCTGTTACAAATTTCACCCCCACGGAGGGTACATAGAAATTGGGAAAAAGCATGGTCCCGAAGAGGCTTTTCTTCACCAAAGGCGTCGGCAAACACAAGGAGCGCTTGACTTCGTTTGAGCTGGCCCTTCGGGATGCGGGCATTGCCTCACAGAACCTGGTGCGCGTTTCTTCCATCTTTCCGCCGCAGTGCAAAATGATTCCGCGCAAGGAAGGCTTGAAGTACCTGCATGACGGCGAAGTCGTGTTCGCGGTGATTGCGGAAAACTCCACGCGCGAGCCGCATCGGCTTGTCGCCTGCAGTATTGGCGTGGCCATTCCAGCCGACCGCAATACCTACGGCTACCTGAGCGAGCATCATAGCTTCGGCGAGACCGAAGATCAGGCGGGCGAGTATGCCGAGGAACTGGCTGCTGAAATGCTGGCCACGACGCTCGATGTGGAATTCGATCCCGATACCAGCTGGGACGAGAAAAAGGAAATTTACCGCATCTCCAACAAGATCGTCCGCACCAGCAACATCACCCAGTCGGCGGTCGGCGACAAGCGCGGCAAATGGACCACAACCATCGCCGCGGCAGTGCTGATCCTTGAAGAATAGCCACTGCGTGGGGCAGACTTTTGGAGTTGAGCTGCGGCGCGGGTAGAGCGGTTCGCGTAATGATTCAGAGTAATCGGAGGCCAATTCCGCCGGCGCGGGGTTGGCCTTGCTGTCTGGGCCATAGCCCATCGGAGAGGATCGAAAGACCGAGCATGACCACGGCGACTAAATTTACCGTTGCTCTTGTGCAGATGAGCATGGGCTCTGACCCGGAGGCGAACTTTGCGTCCGCGGTCAAGCACATCCGCGAAGCCGCGCGGCTGGGCGCGCAGATCATTTGCCTGCCGGAGCTCTTTCGTACGCAATACTTCTGCCAGCGCGAAGATTTGAAGCTGTTCAATCTGGCGGAGCCGATCCCCGGGCCTTCAACAAAAGCTCTCTCGGCGGTGGCGCGCGAATTGGGCGTGGCGATTGTGGCGTCGTTGTTTGAGCGGCGCGCGCCGGGGCTTTATCACAACACCGCGGTCACGCTGAATACCGACGGACAAATCGCCGGCATCTACCGCAAAATGCACATACCGGACGATCCTCTCTATTACGAAAAGTATTACTTCACGTTGGGCGACCTCGGATTTCAAGCAGTGGACACGAGCGCCGGCCGCGTGGGCACCTTGGTGTGCTGGGACCAGTGGTATCCCGAAGGCGCACGGCTCACGGCTTTGCAGGGAGCCGAGGTACTGTTTTATCCCACGGCCATCGGCTGGCACCCTGCGGAAAAGGATGAGTTTGGCGCCGCGCAATTCGATGCGTGGAGGACCATCCAGCGGGCGCACGCCATCGCCAACGGCGTCTACGTGGCCGCCGTAAACCGCGTGGGTCACGAGCAGGGTGACGTTCTCGGCAACTGTGCGGAAGGGCCTGGCCTTGAGTTCTGGGGCGGCAGCTTTCTTGCCGATCCCTTCGGCCGCATCGTGGCCAAGGCCGGACACGACTCCGAGGAGATCGTGCTGGGCGAGATCGACCGGGCGCTGATCGAGGAGACGCGCCGTAACTGGCCCTTTCTCCGCGACCGCCGCGTGGATGCCTACGCCGGGATTTCACAACGCTTTCTGGATGCGCCGCCTACCGGGCAAAAAGACAGCAAGTAGCAATACCGAAAAATGCCCACCACGACCCCCATCAAGACACCGCGCCAGTTAGGCTACCGCATGCCCGCCGAGTGGGAGCCCCACGAGGCCACCTGGCTGGCCTGGCCGCACAATCCGGAGGATTGGCCGGGCAAATTTGCGTCCATTCCCTGGCTCTACGCTGAAATCGTGCGCTTGCTCGCAGCGCGCGAGCGCGTGCACCTGATCGTCGAAGACGCCAAAACCGAGAAGCGCGTTGTAAGCATGCTCAAGCGTGCGTGCGCCGACCTCGATCGAGTGAGTTTTCATCTCTGGCCTACCGATCGCGGTTGGACGCGTGATTCCGGCCCGATCTTCGTCCGAAACGCGCAAGGCCGGGTAGGCCTGACAAACTGGCGCTTCAACGGGTGGGCCAAGTACGACGACTGGCATCTCGACGACAAGCTGCCCGGCCGTGTGCAAGAACTGCTCGGCCTTCCCTCCTGGCAACCATCCGTCCAAAGCCAGAACGGTGCGAAGCACTGCCCCTGCG
The DNA here is from genome assembly GCA_963713675.1 of uncultured Acidobacteriota bacterium. GTDB lineage: Bacteria > Acidobacteriota > Terriglobia > Terriglobales > Acidobacteriaceae > Telmatobacter. Next base: position 336,355 of record CAVQMV010000021.1, on the reverse strand, counting down.
TGCTGGAGGGCGGGTCGATTGACGTCAACGGCCAAGGCGCTCTGCTCACCACCGAGGAATGCCTGCTGAGCGATGTGCAGCAGCGCAATCCCGGTCTGAGCCGCGCGCAATTGGAGCGCTTGTTCAGCGACTTACCTCGGCATCGATCAGGTGATTTGGCTGGGCCGCGGCATTGTGGGCGACGATACCCACGGCCACGTGGACGATATCGCGCGCTTTGCCGGGTCTGCAACGATTGTTGCCGCCGTCGAGCCGGATACGCGCGATCCCAACCACGCGCCGCTGGCCGAAAACCTTGCAGCGATTGAAGGCCGCGCGCACGTCCGATGGCAAACAGTTCACCATTGTCGAGATCCCCATGCCACGCCCCGTGATCTTTCGTGGGCAGCGCCTGCCGGCCAGCTACGCCAATTTCTACATTGCCAATGGCGTGGTGCTGGTGCCCACATTTCATGACCCCAATGACCGCGTGGCGCTGAACCTGCTGGCCGAGGTTTTCCCTGACCGCGAGGTGATCGGCGTGCACTCGATGGACCTGATCTGGGGACTGGGCGCACTGCACTGCATGACACAGCAGCAGCCGGTGGGGGCCCCTGCGGCGCTACCATCGAAATCATGATTGAAGATCGCGAAGCCATGGAATGCCGCGTTGGCCGAGGCGCGTCTTGCAGCCGAAGCTGGCGAAGTGCCGATCGGCGCGGTGGTGGTCCGCGAAGGTGAGATCGTTGCCCGCGGGCAGAATCGCGTATTGCGCGATGTCGATCCCACGGCCCACGCGGAGATTGTTGCCTTGCGCGCGGCCGCCGCGGCCATTGGCAACTATCGGCTCGCTGGCTGCACGCTCTACGTGACGCTCGAGCCCTGCGCCATGTGCGCCGGATCCATGATTCACGCGCGCATCGACCGCCTGGTGTTCGCCGCCGCCGATCCCAAGGCCGGAGCCTGCGGGTCGGTGCTCGAAGTTCTAAATCATCCCCAGCTCAACCACCAGATGCAGGTAGAGCAGGGAATTGGAGCCGAGGAGTCGACGAAGTTGCTGCGTGGATTCTTTCGCGAGCGTCGTTAGCTCCGCGAACTCGGTTTTAGCCGCCTCAACTCCGCCGGCTTCTCGTTAGTTTCTTGATCCGCTCCGCTTCCGCCGGCCACTTCGCTACCAATTCCGCGTAATTGCCGCTGCGGTAATCGGCGTAATCGAAGCCCGGGGTTACGGTGCAACCGAGCAGCGCCAGCTTTCCACCTTCTATGAGCCGTTCGCCTTGCCATACGCCCGCCGGAACAAGAATTTGCGGCTGCTGCCCCGCTGCTAAATCTCGCCCAAGAGTTAAATTCATGGAATGCCCGGAGGGGTAGAGCAGAAGCATCTCCACCGGATCGCCGAGATAGAAATGGAAGATCTCGTCGGAGGCGAGCATGTGCATCTCCGAGAAAGCTTCCTCTTCGAGCAGGTAGTAAATGGCCGTGCCCTGCGCGCGTACGCCGGGTGGCAGATCGACAGCACCTCCAGAAGTGTAGGTGCGGCGATACCATCCACCCTCGATCGGGTGCGGCTGTAGCTTGAGAAGTGTCTTAATCTCTTCTGCAGTTATCGCCATCCTCAAACGCCGTGGGGCTCCGGTGGCCGCCATCACAGAGCATAGCATCGAGGCGGCGGTAAAATCTGGGTATGACACTGCAGTTGTACACCGCAAGCTGGTGCCGCGATTGCCGAGCTGCCAAGCAGTTCCTGGATTTGCACGGCATTCCCTACACTGAGATCGACGTGGACGCGAACGCCGCCGCCTCGACCGAAGTGATGGTCCACGTGGGCAAGCGTGCGGTGCCGCAGCTGGTGATCGATGGTGAGTGGTTCCAGCCCTATAAGCCCGGTCGCGGGTTGTTGGTGGAAGAACTGCACCAGCGTCTCGGAATCCCTCGCAAATAAAGGCCTTATCCTCGTACAATCAAGTCATAGATGTTCGTGAACCGTGGGTCTTGATCCGCTGCCCAGGGTGCGCGACGAGCCACAAATCATGACTCACGAGAGGACTTGCCTTGATCGAACGCTACACGCGCCCGGCGATGGGCGGCATCTGGACGGAAGAGAACAAGTACCGCTGCTGGCTGCAAGTGGAGTCGGCGGCGAGCACAGTGCTGGCGGAAGACGGCGTAATTCCGGCCGCCGCTGCCGAGGCCATCGCCACCAAAGCCACCGTCTCTGCCGCGCGCGTCGCGGAGATTGAGGCGGAGGTCAAGCACGACGTCATCGCCTTCACCACCGCCGTTGCCGAGAGCCTGAAGAGCCAGGGCCTCGACGCCGAGTCGCGCTGGCTGCACTACGGGCTTACGTCCAACGACATCGTGGATACGGCGCAAGCGTTGCAGGTGAAAGAAGCCTCGGCGCTGATCAAGGACGGAATTGCCGCGCTGCTGGCAGTGCTTAAGCGCCGCGCCATCGAGTTCAAGCACACGCCCACCATCGGCCGCACCCACGGCATCCACGCCGAGCCCACCACCTTTGGCCTCAAGCTTCTAAACTGGTATGCCGAGATGGAGCGCAACGCTACCCGCTTCGGAGCCGCGGCCGAGGACATGCGCGTCGGCAAGCTGTCGGGAGCAGTCGGCACGTTTGGTCACCTGGGTCCAAACCAAGAGGAAAAGGTGTGCAAACGCCTCGGCCTCAAGCCCGCACCGGTAGCCACGCAAGTCATCCAGAGAGACCGGCACGCCGCCTACATCGCGACTTTGGCAATCATGGGCAGCACGCTCGACAAAATTGCCGTCGAGCTGCGCCATCTGCAACGCACCGAGGTGCGCGAGGCGCAGGAGTACTTTAGCGAGAAGCAAAAGGGTTCCTCGGCCATGCCGCACAAGAAAAATCCGATCACTAGCGAACAAATCAGCGGGCTGGCGCGGGTGCTCCGCGGCAATGCTCAAGCGGCGCTCGAAGATATTCCGCTATGGCATGAGCGCGACATTTCGCATTCTTCCGTCGAGCGCGTGATCTTTCCAGATTCGACGATTCTGGCCGATTATCTGCTCGCCAAAACCACGGATCTCATTGATCGTCTGCTGGTCTACCCGGAGCGAATGAAGAAAAATCTCGAATCGACCGGTGGGCTCATTTTTTCCGGGCAGCTTCTGCTCGATCTGTCCGAAGCCGGCATGATGCGCGAGGAGGCGTACCGAATCGTGCAGTCGCACGCCATGCGCGCCTGGAAGGAAGATTTGAATTTCCGCGAAGAAGTCGCGAAGGACCCAGCAATCACAAAGCTATTGAGCGCGGAGAAGCTGGCCGAGACGTTCGACTATACGCGCCAACTCGGCAACGTCGACGCGATCTTCAAACGCGTGCTGGGAGAATGAAAGCAGCTTGAAGCTGCGGCCATGCATCTTACCGTCGCCATCACCGGAGCCTCAGGCGCCATTCTCGGCCGTGAGTTGCTGCGCGCCATAGAAGCCGATGAGCGCGTGACCCGCGTGCATTTCGTCGCGTCGGAGAATTCGCTGCGCGTGCTCGCCGAGGAACTCGGCGTCTCCGGCCGTACAAATCTACTGGAAAAGCTGCTGGGCACGACGCCCAAAAAGATCGTGCAGCACGCCGATGCCGATATCGGAGCGCCCATTGCCAGCGGCAGCCATCCCTCGAGCGGCATGATCGTTCTGCCCTGTTCCATGGGCACCCTCGCGGCCATCGCGCTCGGTCTGGCCAATTCACTCATCGCCCGCGCCGCCGACGTCACGCTCAAAGAGCGTCGTCCGCTCATCCTCTGCGTGCGCGAAACCCCCTTCAACCGCATTCACCTGCGCAACATGACGCTGGCCGCCGAGGCCGGCGCCACCATCTTCCCCTGTATTCCCGCGTTTTACGCAAATCCCCAAAACTCGTCCGAAATGGCAAAAGAATTCGCCTATCGCGTGCTGGCGCACATCGGCCTTCCACAGTCCGGCGCCTATGTGTGGAAGGCCGAAGACTAGCTGCCGCCCGAAAAAGATTTCATTCTTCATGTCAATAAATACAGGTTTGCCGCTACAATGTGCGAACCATAGTTGCCCAGGCGCCTCCCAAAACCCCAATGGCAAGCTGCGCCGAATCCGCAACCGCTATCGGAGGATCCCAAAATGGCAGACAAGAAGAAAAAGAAGAATAAGGTCAAGCCGGGTAAAGAAGTGCTCGTCAATGGTAAGGGCCATGTGAACGGCAAAGGCCTCGCGAACGGCAAGGATCATACCCCCGCGCATCCTTCCGAGATACCGACCAAGTGCATCGGCAAAGACTGCAATTACGAAAAGGAGTTGAGCCGGCTGCAGATCGAGCTGGTGAAGCTACATGAATGGATACGTCACGAAAAACTAAAAGTTGTGGTGCTGTTTGAAGGCCGCGATGCGGCGGGCAAGGGCGGCGCCATCAAGCGCATTACCGAAACGCTCAATCCACGCATCTGCAAGGTGGTAGCGCTGGGCACGCCCACCGAGCGTGAAAAGACGCAATGGTACTTCCAGCGGTATGTTCCGCACCTGCCGGCAGCCGGCGAGATGGTGTTGTTCGACCGCAGTTGGTACAACCGGGCCGGCGTTGAGCGCGTGATGAACTTCTGCACCGAAGTCCAATATCAGGAGTTCCTCCTCACCTGCCCGGAGTTCGAGCGCATGCTGGTCCGCTCCGGCATCATCCTCATCAAATATTGGTTCTCGGTGAGCGACGCGGAGCAGGAGCGCCGTTTTCAGGACCGCATGACCGATCCAACCAAGCGCTGGAAAATCAGCCCAATGGACCTCGAATCCCGCAAGCACTGGGCCGACTACTCCCGCGCCAAGGACGAGATGTTCAACCACACCGACCACAAACAGGCTCCCTGGTTTGTGGTGAATGCGGAAGACAAGAAAGCCGCGCGACTCAACGTCATCCGGCATCTCCTGTCCAAGATTCCGTATAAAGATCTAACACCCGAACCGATGGATCTTCCCCCGCTCGTGAAAGCAGAGTACATTCGCCCGCCATTCCAGGAGCAGCACTTCATTCCTGTCGTTTACCGGTGAGTAGGATCGGTCGAAGCGATTAGGCCACGGATGAAACAACGCGTGAGGTTGACATTCCTGCGGCTGCGGTCGATACTTTGTTTCATGCTGAGCTCAAGGGAATTCGGAACCGAGGTCATGGCCATGTGTATGCCACGTGGACCTGTCCGTGCGACCTCTTGAGCGGAGCATGCGCTAACCGCGCAACCGATTCTGAAGTCGAGCGGCCCGGGTCCTCAAAGGGATGCGGGCCGTTTTCATTGTGGTCCGCGGCTCCCCTCGCCGTTCCCCACCGATGAACCCAAGAACCCTAAGGAGAAGATTCATGCCGGAACCGAAGCAGTATCAGCTTGCCACCCAGGCCGTGCACGCCGGCCAATCGCCCGACCCGGCCACCGGCGCGCGCGCCGTGCCCATCTACCAGACCACCTCATATCTCTTCCAGGACGCAGATCACGCCGGCCGCCTTTTTGCGCTCAAGGAGTTCGGCAACATCTACACGCGCATCATGAACCCGACCACCGACGTCTTTGAGAAGCGCGTGGCTGCGCTCGAAGGCGGAGCGGCGGGTTTGGCCGCGGCCTCAGGCCAGGCGGCGGAGACGCTCGCCATCACCACTCTCGCGCGCGCGGGCGAAGAGATCGTCTCCACGACTTCGCTTTACGGCGGCACCTACAATCTCTTCCACTACACGCTGCCGAAGCTCGGCATCAAAGTGCAGGTTTGTCGACGCGCGACGATTTCGACGGCCTCCGCGCGGCCATCAACGACAAAACGCGCGCCGTGTATACCGAGTCGCTGGGCAATCCCAAGCTCGACGTCGCTGATATCGAAACCCTCGCGGCCATCGCCCACGAGCACAAGCTGCCCTTGGTTATCGACAACACGTGCGCATCGCCGGCGCTGCTGCGACCCATCGAATGGGGCGCGGACATCGTAGTGAACTCGGCCACCAAGTTCCTCGGCGGCCACGGCACGGCTATCGGCGGCGTCATTGTGGATGCCGGCAAGTTCGACTGGGCGGCGTCGGGCCGCTTCAAGCGAATTCACCGAGCCCGATCCCTCCTACCATGGCCTGCGCTACACCGAAGCCTTCGGGCCGCTGGCCTTCATCCTCAAGGCGCGCGTGCAGGGCTTGCGCGACACCGGCGCGGCGCTTTCGCCGTTCAACTCCTTCCTGCTCCTGCAGGGCATTGAAACGCTGCATCTGCGCATGCAGCGCCACTCCGAGAATGCGCTGGCCGTGGCCAGGCATCTGGAGCAGCATCCCGGCGTGGAGTGGGTCAACTATCCCGGCCTCGAATCCAGCCGCTACTATGCGCGGGCGAAGAAATATATGCCCACCGGCCAGTCATCGTTGGTCACCTTTGGCATCAAGGGCGGCTACGATGCGGGTAAGAAGCTGATCAACACGCTGGAGCTGTTTTCGCTGCTGGCCAACATCGGCGACGCCAAGTCGCTGGTCATTCATCCGGCATCCACCACGCATCAGCAACTCTCGGCGGAAGAGCAGGCGGCCACCGGAGTCACGCCGGAGCTGGTGCGGCTCTCCGTCGGCATCGAAGACATTCGCGACATCCTCGCCGATCTCGACCAGGCGATTGAAGCTGCGAACGGACACAAATTTGCCGGCTCAACCAAGGCTGCGGCGGCGCGATAGGGCACAATAAAACAGATGTCTGACACATACAGTCGCAGCGGCGCTTCACCGCCGGCATCGAAGACCGTGGAACCGACCTACGAGGGCGACTTCGTCCTGGACGGCTCCTTGCCGCTCGAGTGCGGCCATGCCTTGATCTGTCCCACGCTGCATTACGCCGTCTACGGCCGGCTGAATGCGGCGCGCGATAATGCCGTTCTGGTTTGCCACGCGCTCTCGGGCTCAGCCCTTGTGGGCTCGTGGTGGCCAGAAATCTTCGCTCCCGGCGCGGTTCTGTCGCTGGAGCACGACTTCGTCATCTGCATCAACATGCTGGGCTCCTGTTACGGCTCCACGGGGCCTGGGTCGGTCGATCCCGAAACTGGCGATACCTATGGGCCGGATTTTCCCCTGGTCAGCGTGCGCGACAACGTGCGCGCACAATCCAAACTCCTTGACTCGCTCGGCATTCGCAAATTGCGCCTGGTGCTGGGCGGATCCATTGGCGGCATGCAAGCCCTGGAGTGGACCGTTCTCCATCCCGAGCGCGTGGAGCGCGCGCTGATTATTGGCGTCACGCCGCTATCGGCCATGGGCCTGGCGCTCAATCACCTACAGCGGCAGGCCATTGAGCACGATCCCGAGTGGGCCGGCGGGCGCTACCTGCCGCAACGGCCACCGCGCCGTGGGCTGTCATTGGCGCGCCAGATCGCCATGATCAGCTACAAATCCGCTCCGCTCTTCAATGAGCGCTACGGACGCAATCCTGACCGCAGCGGCGAAGATCCCTATGTGGCCGAGGGCGCCTACGGCGGTCTCATCGGCGGCCGGTTCGACATCGGAGGCTACCTCGACCACCAGGGAAGACGGTTTATCGACCGTTTCGACGCCAACGCCTACCTGGCCATTCTGCGCGCCATGGATACCTGGGATCCGATTCGGGGCTACGGTTCACCCGAAGAAGCTTTTGGCCGCATTCGCGCCAAGCTGAGCTTTATCGGCATCAGCTCCGACTGGCTTTTCCCCGCAGCGGAGGTGCGCCAGTTTGCCGAGGCCATCCGCAAGGCCGGCGCTCATGCCGATTACCGGGAGATGGAAAGCGATCACGGCCACGACGCCTTTTTGGCCGAGCAGGCGGAACTGGTGCGGCTGTTGCAATAACGCATTTCGTCCGCCCGCGACCGTCATTTGTCGGTCATTCGATCCGGTCAGCTGCCCATAGCATTACCGTGGTGCGAGATTCGTTGAAAAGCCATCTCGCGACTTGCTTGTCAGGGGCGCGAAGGCTTTCTATAATCCTCCTACACAGCATTGTGAGCCGTGGTATCGTATTATCCGTTGCTGTACTCAGCCGCCAGGTTCCACGGTGTAGCCTTTTCAGGCGAATGAGAAAATTGTGGTTCCCATTTCGACAGTTCCCAGGAGCACTGCATGAATAAGTTAGTCTTTGCATCTGCGATGGCATTGGCAGGCATGTGCCTAGTTTCCACGCCAGCACTTCGGGCTCAGGCCCCCGGCCAGACCATCCAGATCCAGGATCCGGCCGAGTTCAATAGCTATCAAAACGCCAGCACACAAAACGATCCGACGCAAAAGTGTGCGGCACTCGAGAGCTTCCTCAGGACCTATCCACAAAGCACGGCAAAGTCGGCCGCGCTGGGGCAGATGATGGATTGCTATGGCCAGACCAACCAGATGGACAATCTGCTGAGCGTGGCTAGCCGGATTTTGCAGTTGGATCCCAACAACCCTCAGGCCATCTTCGCTTCTGTGTATGTGAAGAAGCAGCAGTGCGGCAAGAGCCTCGACCCCAGCGGATACAGTACCGATTCGCAGACGTGCGACGACTCGGCGGCCCTGGCCCAGAAAGGCCTCACGGTTGCCAAGCCCGCGAGCATGTCGGATGCCGATTGGAAGACCCTGACCGGCAACTACTACCCGATCTACCACTCCGCGATCGCCTTTGACGACATGGTCTCGAAGAAAGACCCCGCAGGCGCCATCAAGGAGTACACGGCCGAGTTAATGCTCTTTTCGCCCGCCGATTGCGCCAAGCCGGGTCAATGTCTTGTGGATACGCTGGAATTGGCGCAGGCCTACTCCAGGCCGGGCGCCTCGAGGGATGAAGTCAAGGCCGTTTGGTTCTACGCGCGCGCCTGGGATTTCGCGCCCCCGGCCTACCAGTCGCAGATCCAGCCGCAACTCGAGTACCGCTACAAGCACTATCACGGTACGCTCGACCCCGAGGCAGCCATTACGCAGCAGATCAATGCCATCAAGGCCCAGGCGCAGGCAACCCTCTTTCCACCGGCCGACTTCACCATCGCGCCTGCTCCGACGCCCGCAGATCTGGCCCATCACGCGTATACCAGCGGTGATCCAAAGTCTCTGGGGCTCGAAGACAAGGAGTACATCCTGGCCAACGGTACTGACGCGGATGCTACTGGACTTTGGGCTCTGCTCAAAGGCCAGCAGACGCCGGTCCCGGGCAACGTGATCTCCGATCCTGCAACCGTGTTGAATATCACCGTCGCCACGACCGCCGCGGCCAAGCCGAAGGAATTCGTGGTCAAGCTCACCAATTCCGTGGCCTGCAGCGCCGTTCCTCCCGCGCCCTCCGAGTTGAAGATCAAGGACGCGCAGGACTACATCCTGGCCAACGGCGTAAAGGCCGATACCGACGCCATGGGCGATGCGCTTACGGAGACGCCGGCGCATCTGCACAAGATCACCATCGAGCCCTCGGTGACGGTCATCAACGTGGCCGTGACCCAGGACGCCAAGGACAATCATGTGGCGGATTTCACTGTCAACCTGAAGGATCCGCTCTCCTGCAAGGAAGCTCCGGCGGCCGGCTCGGTACTCGGGCTGCAGCCGAACGCATTGGAGTTGGACGCCACCTACGATACCTACACGCATATCGCGGCGGCGGGTACAACTGCCGCGTCCGCGCAGATCGTGCTGAGCGGCGGCTTCTTGCAGCAGCCCAAGAAGGCGGCTCCGGTGCATCATCCGGTCAAGCCGGCTGCGGGACACCACGCGGGCATGTAATTCAACCAAGGTCGTGGGGCTCAGTAACGGGCCCCATGAGCAATAAGCTTTTGGGAATTTGAAAGGGCGACCCGCATCAGCGGGTCGCCCTTTTTTCTTTGCCAGCAATGCTCTCATCCGAGGGGCTGCTGCACGCAGTGCCTGCTGCATGCAATGCTATTCGCCTAGCATGATGCGCTGGATGGCCGATGCGCGGCCGGTGGCCGGATCGCAGGTGACCAGCGCCGCGCACATTTTGGGGTTTCCTTTAGCGGCTTCGAATTTGCCCGGCATGCCGGTAAGGAATTTGTGCAGCACCAGCTCTTTTTCCACGCCGATGATGCTGTCGTAGGGGCCGCTCATGCCCACGTCGGTCTGGAACGCGGTTCCGTTGTGCAAAATACGCTCATCGGCGGTGGGGATGTGCGTGTGTGTCCCCAGAACCGCGGTCGCGCGCCCATCCAGATACCAGCCCATCGCGACCTTTTCGCTCGTGGCCTCGGCATGAAAATCCACCACGATCACCTTGGCCTTGATGGCCGCCAGCAGCGTATCGGCGGTGCGAAACGGATCGCCAGTCGGCGTCATGAACACGCGCCCTTGCAACTGAATCACGGCATAATCCACGCCGCTCGCGGTGGTGCCTTCAAACACGCCGTAGCCCGGCGATCCAGGCTGCAGGTTGGCCGGCCGAATGACGCGCCGCTGCCGGGCGTCGCTTTCGGCAGGTGCGGAGTTCATGTAATCGATTAGCTCTTTTTTGTCCCACACATGGTTGCCCATGGTGAGCACGTCGGCGCCCATGTCGAAAATGTCCTCGGCGATTTGTGGCGTCAGCCCAAAGCCGCCGGCCGCGTTCTCCGCATTCACGATGGTCAGCTCGACGTGATGCGCCTCGCGCACGTGGCCGATGTGCTCACGCACGATCCTGCGTCCCGCGCTGCCGAAAATGTCGCCGACGAAAAGAATGTTCAAGTACTGCTCCTAGCTTCCAGCAGCGCCAGCGGAGTTAGCCGCAATGATGCGCTTCTTCCGCCGCCAGCTCTCGCACGAACAGGGGTGCCCCACATCTCGATTCTGAGATGTGGGAAAGCACGAACCTCAACCAGCAGGTTCCTCGGTCCCTTGTTCCTTCGTTCCCTCGTTCCCTATTTTCCTCATCAAGGGAAACAGAATCACATCGCGAATCGACTTCGAACCGGTCAGCAACATCACGAGGCGATCGATGCCGATGCCTTCGCCGCCCGTGGGCGGCATTCCGTAGGCCAGCGCGCGCACGTAATCTTCGTCCATCTGGTGCGCCTCTTCGTCGCCGTGGGCGCGATCGGCGAGCTGCTGCTCGAAACGTTTGTGCTGCTCCACCGGATCGTTCAGCTCGCTGAAGGCATTGCCCAATTCAAAGCCGCCGGCAAAGATCTCGAACCGTTCGACGTGATCTGGGTCGTCGGGCTTTTGCTTCGAGAGCGGCGAGACTTCGGTCGGGTAGTCGTAGATGAAAGTCGGCTGCAAGAGTTTGGGCTCGACGATCGCTTCAAAAATGCCGTAGATGAGTCTTCCGGACGAAGCGTCGATTGAGTCGGGATGTGCAATATTTTCGCCCGCCGCCTGAAGCCGTAAAACGAGCTCCCGAGCCACGGTGGCAGAGCTAAAGTCTTCTATGGTCGGCGTGGGATCGGCGCTTGGCCAGAACTTAACAATCGCCTCCACCATCGTCAGCCGTTCCCACTTGCCCAAATCAATCGTGTGCCCGTTGAACTCCGTCACCGTCGTCCCGTTCACTTCCATCGCCACGAACTTGATCAGCTCTTCGGTCAAATTCATCAGGTCGTGGTAGTTTGCGTATGCCTGGTAGAACTCGAGCATTGTGAACTCGGGATTGTGCTGCGTGCTCACGCCCTCGTTGCGGAAATTGCGATTGATCTCGTACACGCGATCGAGGCCGCCAACGACAAGACGCTTCAAATAAAGCTCGGGCGCGATGCGCAGGTACAAGTCCATATCGAGCGCGTTGTGGTGCGTTTCAAACGGCCGCGCCGCCGCGCCGCCCGCGATGGTCTGCATCATGGGCGTTTCCACTTCGAGATAGCCGCGGTTGTCAAAGAATGTGCGCAGTGCGCGCAGCACCTTGGCGCGCTTCACAAACACTTCGCGGCTGTCGAGATTGGTAAACAGGTCCACGTAGCGCTGGCGGTAGCGCAGCTCCACGTCGGCCAGGCCGTGATACTTCTCGGGCAGCGCAAGCATGGCCTTGGAGAGAAACGTCAGCGTCTCCACGTGCACTGTGAGCTCGCCAGTGCGGGTCCTGAAAAGATAGCCGGTGACGCCGATGTGGTCGCCCAGGTCGAGCAGCTTGAATATAGCGAAATTCTCGCGAGACCTCTTGAACTCTTCGGCCTCCTTAGACAACGGCGCATCGGTTTGGCCTGAAACAGCATTGACTGCTAGCTCGCGCCAACCGGCGTTGAAATCGCGCTTGTCTTCAGCCGTCATTACACCTTTATCGGCGGGCATCGCAGGCAACGCGGGCATGAGCCGCACGTAGATCTGCAGGCGCTGTCCCTCCTGCTGTAGCGTGGCGAATCCTGCCTTGCCCTGGGCGCGAATGGCCATGATGCGCCCGGCCACCGTCACGGTTACGCGGTTGGCCTCAAGCTCCTCGCCGGTGGCCTCGCCCCACTGCGCCCGCACCGCCGCAAGCGAGATCGCCGTCTCGCCTTGCTTTAGAGGAAAGCGGTTGGGATACACGGCCTGCCCCAGCTTTTCAATTTCCAAGAGCTTTGCCTGGCGTATCGCAAAAAGACTCTGTTCAAATTCCGATTCGAACTCCATGCCTACCATTCCAAATCTGATCGAATGTCCAACCGCCAGTATAGCGGCTGCCCGTAGCCGTGTTCCCGCTCACATTGCCCGCAAATTTCATGTTGGAATTGCGTCCCGCCTCCGCTTGCAAGAGTTATTCTGCTGGCAACTCCAGACAGGGGGACAAATCATGCATCGACTCATTCGCTTCTTTCCTTTGATCGTCGCCGGAGTAGCCCTCAGCTTTCATGGCCAAACGCCAATCACGCCGCCTCTTGAGCAGCGGCACATTCTCACTGCGGAAGGCACCGCCGTCGTAAGCGCCAATGCCGACATGGCAGTGATCCGGGCCACTTCGAAGGTCTACGGGCCCGACGCGAAAACCGCCAGTGCCAGCGCCGCCGACCTCTCCAGTTCCATTCAGCATGCCTTCGCGGCCCTGGGCCTGCCCGATGCCGCAATCGACTTCACCAGCCCGGTTCTGCAGCGGAGTTCGTCGTACGAACTGCAGCAATATCAAATGGGAACGGAGGAGCGAAGCCGCCGCCAGTTCACTGTCACGCAGTCCTGGGCCCTCCGAGTCAAGCCGGAACAAGCTGATGCTACGCTCAAAACCGCCATCGACTCGGGAGCGGCAGACGACGCCTGGGTGCAGTGGATCGTTCAGGACCCCAGCGCCTTTGAGGCTCGCGCATACGCCAGCGCGCTCGCCAACGCGCGCACGACCGCCGAGCAGATGGCGCAAAAGATCGGCATCCGCCTGGGCGACCTGATCGGCGTCACGGTGCGCCAGTTTTCGGTCCCCTACAACGGCTGCTGTGCTACCGCAACGTCTTACGGCATGGGTGACGCCGTGGTGACCACGAACTCCAACTTCGGGGGCGGATCGTTGCTCGCCTATAACTCGCGCCGCGTGGAGTTCAAGGTGTCTGTCTCCGCCACCTATCTGATCGAAGAGCAGCCGGCGAAGCCGAAGTAACCAGCGGTCCCTCAGGCGCACGGCGAGCGCGCGACGTTCGCATCCGCATACCCTCTCCGTGTATAACCACGATGGTGCCCTACCACAACCCCATCCCGGATAGGAAACAGCGCGGCGGGGCCGATGGCGCCTCTTCAGGCGATTCGGCCCAGGGCGGGCTTGGCGGCGGCATGATCGGGGCATGGATTCAAGCCGAAAAGATGATCCAGATCGCGCTGATGCTGCCCTGCGCGGCCTTCATCGGCTGGCTGCCCGGCTTCTGGCTCGATCGCCACTTTCACCAGACGTGGATGGCGATGGCCGGGATTGTTTTTGGTATCATCGCCGGGCTGGTCGCTGCCATTCGCATGGCGATTGTGTATGCCAATGATCCCGCTATGAACAAACTGGACGAAAACGGGAACCAGGCGGACAAATCAGGCAAGACGGGAGACTCGGGCACGCCCTCATGAGCGATGGATTGCAGATGTTTTCCGATATCACCGACGCGGATCTTGAGGGAATGCTTCAAGGTGCGATCCGTAACACATTGATTTTCGGAGTGCTAGCGTCCCTCGTGGTGTCGAAGGCCTCGAACTGGCGCGACGCCGCCATGCTGGCCACGGGAACCGCCATTTCGGCCGCCAGCATCTTTGAATGGCGTCGACTGGCGCATTTTATTGCGGCCAGAATGGACAAGAAACAGACGCCCAGGGGGTCGGCTTTTGCTGCGGTCTTCTTTGTGCTTCGGCTCTCCGTTTTCGCGGCGGCCATTTATGTTAGCCTGAAATGTTTCCAGGGCTCTGTGGTGGCACTCCTCTGCGGACTGGCTTTAGCGGTCCTCACACTGGTGTGGGGAGGGTTGCGCCTGCTCAGGGGTTGATGGCCGGAACGACAGGGCGCATCCCCACTCCGCGGGAAACGGAAAGTCTTAATCGTTTATGGTGCAAACTCTCGCCTTTATGCCGTTTGTGGATCAACTGCTGGGAGGGGTGCTGCTCAAGCTGTATTCGGCTCTTGGCATTCACCCCGCAGACGCAGCCAAGGATCTGGCAAACGTCAGCGACTCGTTCAAGTACGAGTTTCTAGTTGCAGCCGGCCTCATCGCTTTCTTCCTCATCGTGCGCCTGACGCTCTCCGTGGAAGAGCCCAACCCGGCGCAGCAGATCGCGGAAATGATTCACGAGTTCGTCGGCAACCAGGCGGAGCAGGTCATCGGCCATGGTTACGAGCGCTTCCAGGCATTTGTCACCTGCATCGGTCTCTTCATCGTGTTGAACAACCTGGTGGGGTTGATCCCCGGCGTGACCACGCCCACCAGCCAGCCCTGGGTGCCGTTGGGCCTGGCGGTGCTTACTTTTCTCTATTACAACTACTACGGAATTCGCACGCACGGTCCCATCGGCTACATGAAGCAGTTTGCCGGGCCGATCTGGTGGATGTCTCCGCTGCTGTTCCCTGTTGAGGTGATTTCCCACCTCGCGCGCATGATGTCGCTCACCATCCGTCTTTATGCGAACATGCTGGCCAGCGATTTGCTAACCTTGATCGCCTTTTCCTTCATCCCGTTCGTTTTTCCGTCACTCACGCTGGGCCTGCACGGCTTCGTGGCTCTCATCCAGGCTTACGTTTTCATGCTGCTGTCGATGATTTACTTGTCGATGGCGGTGTCGCACGATCACTAAGGGCTTTGGCCCATCTCTCGTCCAGGACGAGAAAAAAATTCCGGCGGAGAGCGCTTCCGCTCCGCACCACGGAAGGCCGCAAGCGTGAGGGGGCCAGCACGGTGAGCCTCAACCACCCACTGGCGGTCAATCTCAAGGGAAGCAGGAGAATTATGCGGAAACTTCAGTATGTATTCATGGCCCTGGCGGCGCTTTGCTTCGCCATACCGGCCTTTGCGGATGGCGGCTCGCCCGCCATCAACATGGTGCCGATCGGCGTTGGCCTCGGCATGGGTCTGGCCGCAGGACTTTGCGGCCTGGGTCAGGGAAGGGCAGTTGGCTCGACCACGGAAGCTCTGGCGCGCAACCCCGGAACCCGCGCCGGTTTGATGACCTTCATGATCATCGGCCTGGCGTTCATCGAGTCGCTCACCCTGTTCACCTTCGCCATGATTATCATCAAGGTGAAGTGAACAGCGGCTTCAAACGGAACCAAGCGGCCCGGGCAATCGCCTGGGCCGCTTGGTTCGTGCATGAAGATTTATTTGCCGGAGAGCAACATTTCGATGGCTTTCTGGTAGCTCATTCCCCGAGCGATTGGCGCATAGTTGGTTTGCTCTTCTGTGGTGTCAAACACGCGGGCTTTGAAAACCACCCGGCCGCTCATCTGCATCGCAAATCGCACCGTCCGCCACTGATCGACGCCCATGTCCGGGCCCACGTCTGCCTGCTCGATTACGATCCAGCCGCCCTTGTTGAGCCGGCCCAGGATTCCCCAGCCAAAGTCCACATCCTGTTGCAGGTGGCCCTCCAATCGTGCCACGCGAAGGTGCACGGGATCGATCCAGATCTCCCCGGCCATGGCGGGCAAAACCTCTGTTTCCAGGTAGAGGGAATTGAACGCGGGATTGGGCCGGAAGGTAAACTTTTCCACCTTGCCCGTGGGTCCCTGGCCGGGGCCAGCGTCTTGATACAGAAAGGCGCTGGGCAAGGCGCGCAGCACGTTCAGGGCGCGGCCGGAGTCATCGTCCTCGGCCTGCTTGCGGCGTCGCTGTTTGCCGGGATCGCCGAGCAGCGCATTGAGCCGCGCTTCTTCATTGCTCTCATCTGCAGCGCTCAGAGGCTTATCATTGATCGCAGTCAACCGCGCCACCTGGCCGTCGTGGGTTTCCATCATCTGTTTGGTCGCGGTTAGCCGCGGACTGGTCTTGCGCAACAGGTAGCGCATGGGATGGCTTGCGTCCTCGGCTGCATTCAACTCGTTGGCGAGCGTGCGATCCACCAGGGCTTGACCCGTCAGGATGGGTGCGGCCACGCCATTGCCTGAGGCGGACTGGGCAAAGACCGGATTTATACAGGGGACCGGGATCACCCATGGTGCCAGGAGGAGGAGGGCAATGAATCGGATCACAACGATTAGTGTACTGTGCCGATCGGCGGCGCGGTGTTTTCCATAGAGCCTGCTATTCACTTTGGCGCGTGCGAAAGTGAATAGCAGGCTCTAAACAGCCGAACGGGTGTATGGTGGAGAAACCCGCGCAGAATCGGCAACTTTGCGCAGACATGAATTGAACCCTTATGGCAGGGTTGATATAGTGCGGGCAGGGCCTAAAAGGCAGTGGGAAAGGGATCAAAGATATGGTGGCGGACAATTCTCCCGCGCGCATCGGAAAGACGATCGTGATCTGCGGCGAAGTGAAGGGCAAGGAAGACCTGATCGTGGACGGAAGGGTGGAAGGAACAGTCACCCTGGCAGAGAATCGATTGACCATCGGTCCCAATGCCAGTGTAGCGGCCGATCTTACCGCCAAGGACGTGCTCGTACTAGGTCGGGTTCAGGGCAATGTCGTAGCCAGCGGACGCGTGGAGTTGCGCGCTGGATGCAACCTTGAAGGCGATATACGCGCTCTCCGTCTGGCCGTCGAAGACAACGCCGTCTTTCGCGGCAAGGTGGACCTGACTCAATCGGTCTCGAAAGGGACCGAGGGCTTGACTTTGCAGCCCGGCGGCGCTGTTTTCGAGGGCTAGACAACTCGCACCGGGAAATTCCCGGTTCCCCCACCCGCGTATGCTCGGCCGTTTAAGGAATGTACTGTGCGTCGCTGGTTCGAGAAGAAACGGGAAGCCGCTGCACCGCCTGAGGCCGCTGGGCTTATGGGGCCTCGCGTAGCGCGCCATTCCGGGGCATGGGCGGTTTTGCGAAAGCGCCTGCAGGCGGAGCCGGGGTTGCGCATCATCGATACCGGCTACACTTCGCCCGCCAATATCAACTACCTGACCAGCCTGGGCCATAGCGTCTATCTCTCCGACCTTGTCTACGACGCCTATATGGGCGACTGGCGCACCGGCAGCGACGAGAACGGCAAACCGATCTGGAATGTCGAGGGCTGTCTCGATCAATCGCTCAATCTCTCCGGACGCACCTATGACGTGGTGCTGTTGTGGACCGTGCTGGACTATCTGCCCGAGCCGTTTGTGGCGCCGATGGTGGAACGTCTGCGTTCGGCCATGAATCCCGGCGGGCAGGTGCTGGCCTTCTTCCACACCCGCACGCATGGCGAAGAGGCGGTGCGTTGCCGGTACCATGTCACTCCAGGCGATGACGTTGACATGCAGAGGACGCAACAGTTTCCCATTCAGCGCGCATTTACCAACCGCAGCATCGAGCGCCTGTTTACCGGTTGGGCGGGACACCGGCAGTTCCTCGCTAAGGACAGCGTCTCCGAGGTCATCATTACGCGCTAGTGCTGCCCGAACGGCAGCCACGGCTGCAATTCCACCACCGCATTTCCTTCTGCTGCGGCTTCCCGTGCTGCTTCTTCGTACGAATGCCGTTTTCCCAGCTTGAACTCCCGGCAGACCGCCGCGACGAGTTCCACGACGCGCTGCCGGTAGGCCGGCGAGGCAAATGCGCTGGTGCTGTAGCGATGCTCGTAGGCGGCAAGTTGCGCGGGGAAGTGTTCGCGCACAAAGGCAAGGAAGGTGGGGAGCGAGCAAGGCTTCAGGAACAAAGCTCCCGCGGCGAAGAAGCAGGCGCCGGCTTCGGCCGCTGCCTTGGCCACGGCGCGAATGGAGCCCGCGTGGTCCGTAATTCCCGGCATGAGCGGGGAACAGAGAATGCCGGCGCGCAACCCCGCTTCGCGCAGTTGCTTGAGCGTGCGCATGCGCAGATCGGGCCGCGGCGCACGAGGTTCGAGCACACGCGCCAATTTGGCATTCATTGTAGTCACGGTTATGTGGACCGTGAGCTTGTTGCGCTTGCCGACCTCCTCAAGCAAATCCAGGTCGCGCGCGACGAGCGTGGATTTGGTCACGATGCTCAGGCGAAATCCGCCGTGGCGCGCAAAGACCTCCAGCAGCGAGCGCGTGATTCCAAGCTTGCGCTCCAGCGGCTGATAGGGATCTGTGGCCGTGCCCAATGCAATCTCCGTGCCCGGTTTCAGCCGTCTCAACTCCTGCTCGAGCAGCCATGCCGCGTTCTGCTTGAAGTAAATCTTGCGTTCAAAATCCTCCGGCTGCATCTCAAGGAACTCGTGCGTATAGCGGGCGTAGCAGTAGCGGCATGCAAACTCACAGCCCCGGTAGGGGTTGATGGCGTGGGTGAACGGAAGGCCGCGCCGGGATGTGGTTTTGTTCACAATCGAGCGCGAGGCAAGGGGACGGTACTCGGTAAGGCAGCCGGTGGAGTCGAGCGGAGCTTCGGCGGCGGAACGAGCGAGACCGGCCAGAGGCCTGGTTTCGAGATTCGCATCGAGGATGGGGAAGAGGCTCTCTGTTTTCGCCATATATTCGCCTTTTTCAGAGACTACGCTTGCCTTCCCCAGCCGTCAAGATTTAATTCTCGAAGGGCAGGAGCTAGTGGCTAGGAGCTAGAAACTAGGAGCTGTTTCTCAAGGAGGATTGCATGACCCCAACCCAGCCCACGCGCATTACCTGGCTCGGGCACGCCACGGTGCTGGTTCAGACGGCCAAGGGAACCAACATCCTGATCGACCCATTCATCGCGCATAATCCCAAATACCCGCAGAATTTTGAACTACCTTCAAAGATTCACTTCATCCTGCTCACCCACGGACACAGCGACCACATCTCCGACGCCGCTCCGGTGGCCAAAAAACACGGATCTACTGTGGTTGCGGTCTACGAATTAGCGGATTTCATTGCCGGCAAAGGCGTTCAGGAAACCATCGGCATGAACCTGGGCGGGACCGTGCAACTCGACGATGTGGCTGCCACCATGGTGGACGCTAAGCACTCTTCCGGCGCGCAGGACGAGAAGGGCATTCATTACGTAGGCGTTGCCGGCGGGTTTGTGCTGGAAGTGGCCGGCGGTCCCGTGCTCTACCACGCGGGCGACACCTGCGTTTTTGGCGACATGCAGCTCATCCGCGACTTGTACAAGCCGGAGGTGGCCATGCTGCCGATTGGCGGACATTACACCATGGGACCGAAAGAAGCGGCGCTTGCCTGCCGCCTTCTAACACCCAAAGCGGTCCTGCCCATCCATTGGGGAACTTTTCCGCAACTCACAGGCACGCCGGAAGAACTGGGCGCTCTGGTTGAACCGAGCGTGAAGGTGGTGCGCTGGCAGCCGGGAGAATTTTATACGGCTTGAGAATTCGCTCTGTATTCAGGTTCGACGCTGAAGGGCCCAAATGATGAAGACAGAAACGGTCGGCGACATCTTTGCGAGGACTGTCGAGGGCGACTATGACGACGACGCTCCGTGGGAGGCTGTCCGCAAATTGCAACAGCTTGGTACCCGCGAGGTCTTCGACAGAGCTGCGGAATGGTGTACTTCGACCGAGCCCTTGAAACGCGCTCGTGGAGCAGACGTTCTTGCGCAATTGGGGCGAACGTCGGACCATCCTGAGAATAACTACCCGGAGGATTCTTTCAGGGTCGTTTCTTCATTAATCCAGACCGAAAATGAATTGATACCGCTTAGTTCTGCAATCTATGCTTTAGGCCATATTGGCGATCCGCAAGGAGTGCCGCTTCTCGCGCAATATCGGGATCATTCGGCTGCTGAAATTCGCTATGCATTAGCATTCGCCTTGGGCACTTTTACTGGCGACGCGATTGCAGTGGATGTGCTTGTCCACCTAACGGGTGACGAGGATGAAGATGTTCGTGATTGGGCCACATTTGGAATTGGCGCCCTCGGAAAGACAGACTCACCCGCAATCCGGGACGCGTTGGTCGGCAGGCTTGAAGATTCCTTCGAGGATGCACGTCAGGAGGCAATCGTGGGCCTCGCCCGGTTGAAGGACGAGCGAGTTTTGCCGTCGCTTTTGTCGGCGCTTGACCAACCCGAAGTGCCTGACATCATCGTCGAGGCCGCGATTGAAATGCTGGGGGCATCGGGGTCCGCCGAAGCATGGACGCCAGCCAACTGCGCCGCAGCGTTGCGCAAGAAATTTGGACTTTGACTTGGGCAACAGCAGAGAACTAGGAATCAGGAACGACGGTTCACGAGCCGCGAACCTCTATTGGTCGCGGGTTTGCTTCACCGCGCGAGGCGAAGGCGTAATGCCGCCGGGGCCGAGAGTATCCTGTGCGCCAATGCGCGGGGAGGCAGTTGATCCCGCGCCGCTGAAACTGCGGAGATCGCGCAGGATATCGTCTTTCTCGCGCGCATACTGACCAGCCAGCCGCGTCAGAGCGTAGGTGATGATGTCACTGTGATGCAGGTCCCCGGCCTTTGGGTCGCGGCGCATGTTCAGCCATAGCCGGTGTACCAGTTGCACATCTTCGGGACTCAAAGACGGCGCATGAGGCCCGATATAGAACACCTTCACCTCGCCACCTAGCGACCACAACACAGAAATTGAATTGCCGCTTGGGCTCGGGCAACGCTTCCCATGCCTGTCCCATGTAGAAGGCCTGCTCTTCCGCGGTCAACGAACTCGAGCTTCCGGAGACCACCGACTCCACCTCGAGCGAACTCGCCGTCTGGGCCAGAGCGGGGAAGATCTCGGCCGCGGGAACCACCAGCAGCGCAACCTTCTTACCGAAGCTTTCTGCCACCGATACGGCCTTGGTAAAGACCATCTGCTCGTGCTCGCTGAAGCTCTGCTGCTCGGCGCTCAGATATTCCGGTCCGCCGGCGCCCATCAGCCTGACGCTGACGACCACTACATCCCGCTCATCGGTGCTGGTACGTCCCAGGGTCCACTTCAGAGCCAGGGGATTGGCGGCATCGCGCATGGTCACCATCACGCCGCCCGGCCGGATGGCCACCGACTCCCGGCTCACCGTATCCTGGTGCTCCAGTTGGAAGTGGTCCTTCATCTCCTTGGCGGTGATGCGCATGCTTCCGCTGGTTGATGCGCTCCGACACCGTAAAGATAATGAAGAATGCGATGGCAAACACAATGCCGCTCACCGTCGCAATCGACTTGGTGAACAGGTTCACGGTGGCCGTAGCCAGCAGAACCATGAACACCGAGATCAGGCCGACGGGGATCTCGGTTTTTCCGATGCGGATATTGGGTGGCACCTTCCAACCGCGCTCGCCCTTGTACTTCCAGCGCAGCACCAGCATCGACAGGCTGTTGAACGTGAACGACCAGATGACGCCGAATGCGTATGCCTCGCCGAGCATGATCACATTGCCGCGGCTCACGAGGATCGTGAACATCTGCAGGACAAAGACCAGGTTCACGATGCGATAGCTGGTGCCGAAGCGCCGGTGCGGCTTGCGGAACCAGTCGGTCAGCACGCCGTCTTCGGCCACGCGCATCAGCACGCCGGTGGAACCGATCATCGAAGTATTGATGGCGCCGGAAAGAATCAGGAATCCGACCAGCACCACGAAGACGCGGAACAGAATGCGCCACACCAGCGGTCCCGCCATGAACATCGCCAGTCCGGCGATCAGGTTGTCGGGATAGATGTGCGTCCGTTCGTAGGTGGGGATGAGCATCGAAGCCAGCAGCGTGGCGCCGCCGGTGAAGATCAGGCTGTAGATCGCAATGACGATCGCCGCGCGCTTCAGGTTCTTGAGTTTCGGGTGCTCGATTTCACGGTTCACCTGCGCGAGGCTTTCCTCGCCGCTCATGGCGAGGATGGAGTGGCCGAAGGCCATCAGGACGCCGAACAGGCCGAAGATCGGCAGCCCGCGCCCTTTCAGGAACCCGAGCGCATCATTGCTGAAATGGAAATGTGGAGGGGATGGGCGAAGGCGGAAGATGGGCTCCGCGGATGGCAACTGAATAACAGCCCCATACCAGCAGAATGATCACCATCACCGTGGTGATCTGCATAACGCGCAGCGCCTTGTCGCTCGACTCCTCAATGCCCTTGATGTTCTGCCACCAGTAGTAGATGGTCACCAGCGGCAGCCAGCAGCGCGGACGTGTAGTCCATATTCAGCTGGATGGGGTTGCTGTGCGCGTCCATCAAAGCCGGCGGCAGCCAATGCCACTGGTTGGCGACGTTGATCAGTTCGTTGAGAAGGCCGGTAATGTACTGGCCGGCGGAAACGCCGGAGATGGGGCCGGTGAGGATGTAGTCGAACATCAGCGCGGAAACGCTGAGTTTGGCGAAGCCGCCGCCGAGCGCTTCCTTGACCACGCGGTACACGCCGCCGCGCGTGAACATCGAACAGCTTTCGACGTACACCGCGCGCACGGCGAAGCTGAACAGCATGATGCCGAGAATGAACCACGGGGCTGCCGCGCCCACCGCCTGTTCGGCGATGCCGCCTGCGTAAAATGCTGACGATCCGAGGTCGTTGAGAACGATGGCTGCCGCGCGCCAGAAGGAGATGAACGTGAGCATCACGGAGGACGCCACGATCAACCGCACGCGGTCACTTGGAGGGGCTACGGTCGTTCGAGAAGAGGCCATCGCTTGAAAGCCGGCCGGGGAACCGGCGGTGAAAAACCTTCTGAGCGAAACCACCGCTCTGCGATGAGTCTAACTGCCAGCAATGATGCGTGTCAATAAAAATAAAGAACCTATTACGTCTGTCCGGCATCGCCGCTTAGCGACGCGGGTTTCAGATTCTTCAAGACGTTGGCGAGGGGGCGGGACGGAGCCGTCAAGTCTACGTCACTTGACGGATACGTCAATTGACGTATACTGGAGCTATGGCCGTAAGGAAAATGAATCTCGATCAGTTCATGGAGTTCCTGAAGAAGCAACAGGGAGAGCAAACCGCCCAGCAATTCGCGACCAAGCTCGGGGTTTCTCCGCAGTACCTGAGCGACGTCTACAACGGAAGGCGGCCTCCGGGAGAGAGCATCACCGCGGCGCTCAAAGTGGAGAAGGCGTGGTCTACACGGCTGGCTACGCCCTCCGAAATCCAGCCCGTCAAGAAAAGAAGTGAAGGCGGAGGAGGAAAAATGAAGGAACAATTTCACGCGCATTGCGATCATTCTGGATCGCTCGGGCTCCATGGAAAGTTGCAAGGAATCGACCGTGTCGGGTTTCAACGAATTCATCAGAACGCAGCAGGAGCTTCCTGGCGAAGCCACGGTCAAGCTGGTGCAATTTGACGATCAATACGAAACTGTGTTCGACAAACTCTCAAGGAATGTCCCTGAGCTGAACGCAAAACACATTTGTGCCGCGCGGATCGACCGCGCTGCTGGATGCCCAGGGACGCACCATCGTCGAACTGGGCCGGGAGCTTGCGGCGCTCCCGGAGACTGAGCGCCCATCGAAGGTCATTGTGGTTACGCTTACCGACGGCCTGGAGAACGCGAGCAAGGAATACAACCTCGACAGATCGGCGAGTTGATCCGGGAGCAGAGGGACAAGTACAACTGGGACTTTGTGTTTCTGGGGGCGAATCAGGATGCCATCGCAGACGGCGGCGGCCATGAGTATCCCGCTGCCTTCGGCGATGAGTTATAGCACCAGCAAAGCCGGGCGTCGCGGCTACGATGGCGGCGGTTTCCCATTATGTTGGCGCAGCGCGGAAGGGTAAGGCCGCGGCATTCTCGGCGGAAGATCGCAAGTCAGCAATGGAAAAGGATGCGTAAAACCGAACCGCGGCGGAGCAACGGCTGGGCCGGCTCACGCCCTGGTGCGAACAGGGACTAGTCTTTACCGAAAAGCTCTTTCCCGTCCTCCCAAAAGCTGATCAGCACCACGATTGCTGATCCCACCAGGCCGACAAAGAACATCACTTCCAGCACGCGTATTGCGAAGATAGCGAATGCCATGCTTCCGATTCTACCGCAGGTAAATGTTTTACACTCGCCCCTGTATGCAATCCACATGGAAGCCGTGGGCTGCCGCGGGGCTTTCCGCGGGCTTGCTGGAGTTGCCATTCCCGCTGGCCGGACCAATGCCGCCATGGCGCAGCGTCTTTGCGTGGTTCGCCCTGGTGCCGCTGCTTTGGGCGCTGCTCGGGAATCCGCAATCGGGTGAGCGCCGTCCTCTGCGCCGTGGATTCTTCGTCGCCTATCTCTGCGGCGTGCCTGTGGTACCTGGGCAATTGCTACTGGATCCGCGACACCATGTCGCACTACGGCGACATGCCGACACTCGCGCCAACGCTGCTGCTCATCGGCTTCAGCCTGGTGCTGGGACTTTATTTCGGACTCTTCGGCCTTGGCCTTGTGCTGGTGCGGCGCGCCACTGGCTCCACGCGCATGGCGCTCGCCTTTGCGCCATTTCTTTGGACGGGTCTCGAGCTTGCCGCCGCGCGCATCACCAGCGTGCCCTGGGACCAGCTTGGCTACTCGCAGGTGGATAACGCGCTCATCAACCAACTCGCGCCGTGGACCGGCGTCTACGGCATCAGTTTCGTCCTCGTCGCCGTGAATGCGCTCCTGGCCGGCGGTTTGCTTGCTGGGGCGCGAAATCAAAAACCCGCTCTCCGGCCGCTGGGCATATACCGGCTGCGGAGCCGTGCTGCTGATTTCCGGATTTACCGGCGTGTTTGTTGCGCCGCCCAGGCCCGCGCCCACGGCGACCGCAGTTCTGATTCAGCCGAATCTGGATGTGGGCTCCGCAAACAACTGGCAAGGGCCGGACTGGGATCGCCACATCGCCGAATTCACGCGTCTCGCCGGCGAGCAGTGCAAAACCTACATCGCCGGCATTCCGCAGACCGGCGCGCCCACGGGCGAAATCATCTGCCCGCCCTATCCCACGCATCCCGATCTCGTGGCCTGGCCGGAATCGCCCGCGCCCTTCGATGAATCGGACCCCCGATTCAAGAGCGCTCTGGTGAGCATCGCCCACGCCGTCGAGGCGCCGCTGGTGGTGGGTAGCGTCGGCTGGACCTTCGATGCTTCTGCGCACGAGTGGAACTACTACAACTCCGCCCTGATCGTCGACGCCGACGGTCAGCGCGTGGGCCGCTACGACAAAATCCACCTTGTTCCCTTCGGCGAATACATTCCCTTCCAGAATCTGCTCACCTTCGCCCGCAAGCTCACCGGCCGCGTCGGCCTGTTCACGCGCGGCAGCGAGCGCAACGCGTTTCTGCTGCCTACGCAGAGCTGGCGGCAGCCATCGCTATGGAGTCTTCATCTGCTATGAAGCGGTCTTCGCCGACGAGGTGCGCCTGTTCGCGCTCCACGGTGCCGAGGTTTTCGTCAACATCAGCGACGACGGATGGTATGGCGACACCAGCGCCCCCTGGCAGCACTTGAATATGGCCCGCATGAGGGCCATCGAGAATCGCCGCTGGCTGCTGCGCGACACCAACTCGGGCGTGACCGCGGCCATCGATCCCTACGGCCGCGTGCGCCAGTCGATTCCCCGCCACCAGACCGACGCGCTACCGGCCGAGTTCGCCTTCCGCAACGACATCACGTTCTACACCGCCCACGGCGACGTGTTCGCGTGGCTCTGTGCCATACTTTCTATAGGCGTTGTTGGTTGGTCGATCATGAGAAGCGGAGCGCCGAAGCGCAAGCCAAAGATCTAGCTCCGTTAACTCCGCAAACACCGCTAGCTCCGCCAATTCAAAGCCAGGTCCCACGAGCCCATGTCGCTGAACGATCTCGAATTCGCCTACGCTCCCGTGCGCAACCAAGTGCGCGACCTGCGGGAGTATCTTTGACCCGGCTCGCATCCGCAGGGAACTCGCCGACATAGAAAAGAAGCTGGCCGATCCGGCTCTCTGGTCCGATCCAAACGCCACCAAGCCACTGATGCGCGACAAAAAGCGCCTCGAAACGCTGGTGCGCGACGACGACGAGCTTGTCCGCCGCACCGATGACATTGAAGCCTACTTCGAGCTGGCGCGCGAGGGCGAAGATGTCCTCGTTGAACTCGACCGAGAGATCAAAGCCCTGGAAGGGTTTGCTGAAGAGCTCGAAGCGCGCACCATGCTTTCCGGCGAAGCCGATCCGCTCAACGCCATTGTCACCGTGCATCCCGGCGCCGGCGGCACCGAAAGCCAGGACTGGGCCGAGATGCTGTTGCGCATGTACCTGCGCTGGGCGGAGCAGCAGGGCTTCAAGACGGAGATGAACGACTACCAGGCCGGCGAAGAGGCGGGCATTAAATCCGCGACGTTCACCATCATTGGCGAGAACGCCTTTGGGCAGTTGGCCGGCGAAAGCGGTGTGCATCGCTTGGTCCGCATCTCACCGTTCGACCAGGCCAAGCGCCGTCACACGTCGTTCGCTTCGGTTTACGTTTCGCCGGAGATTGACGAAACCATTCACGTCGACCTGAAGGTGGAAGACCTGCGCATCGACACCTACCGCTCCGGCGGCAAGGGCGGCCAGCACGTGAACACCACCGACTCCGCCGTGCGCATGACGCATCTTCCCACGGGAATTGTTGTCCAGTGCCAGAATGAGCGCAGTCAGCATAAGAACCGGGAGAAGGCGATGAAGATGCTGCGTTCGCGGCTCTATGAATATGAGCTCGAAAAAAAGCGTGCGGTGAGCAAGAAGCTGGAAGACTCCAAGCTCGAGATCAACTTTGGCTCACAGATCAGGTCGTACGTCCTGCAGCCTTACCGCATGGCCAAGGATCATCGCACCAAGGTCGAGGTTGGCGACGTGGACAAGGTTCTGGACGGGTACTTGGAACCGTTCCTGAGGGGCTATCTGCTCGCCAAGCGCCGCGGTACGGCAGTGGCGACGGGCGCAGAGGATGATTTGGAAGTCTAAGCAGCTACTCGAACCCGAACGGAGGCAAGCGCCCCGGAGGGGCGATACGAGAATAGCCCAGAGTGGAGTCCGCATCGCGGACGAAACTCTGAGATCGCAGCCAAGAGGCGTCCCGCCGCCCCGTAGGGCCGGCGCGAAAGCACGGGTTTGGCCGCTGACAACTGATAACCGAGAGCTCTTAATCTATGAATGATCGGGCAACCATTGACGAAATGCTGCGCAACGCGCGCAACATTGCTGTTGTCGGCATGAGCGACAAACCGCACCGCGCCAGCTACAACATCGGCCGCTATCTTGCCGGGAGCGGGTATCGCATCTTTCCCGTGAATCCTGCGTTTCAAGAGGTGCTCGGCAGGCCCAGCTACCCCGACCTCGATGCGGCCCAGGCCGCGGCACTAAAAGAAACGGATCTTGCCCAGATAGGCCGTGGAATCGACCTGGTGGACGTCTTCCGCGCTTCCGAACACGTTCCCGCGATTGTCGACGATGTGATCCGGCTCGGAATTCCCTATCTTTGGCTACAGGACGGGGTCATTCACGACGAGGCTGTGGACCGCGCCCGCGCCGCCGGCGTCAAATGCGTACAGAATGACTGCATCTTCCGCGAGCACGCCGCCCGGCCAGAACTCCACGGGAAGCGGAGCTAGTGGCCTGAGCGGCGCAGGCGGAATTGCAACATCGTTTAAGTCGACACTCCGTTTACTTCATCGATTTCGGAGTGTGTTCCTTTGGAACGCAGCTGATGTACGTTTCTTTCATTGTCGATATATCGGTGTACCCCTTCACGTAAGTGTCCCATTCGGCATCATGGACAGGAGGCTGGCTGCCCGGCTCGATGAAGTGGTATTGCAGCACCAGGTGATTGGAAAAGTGGGCCGCACCGGTCTGCTCATCCCGCTCCAGGACGCGCGCGGCGAAGATCTGGTCCTTGTAGCCGTGCTTCTTGAACCACGCCTTATGCATCTCCAGAGCCTTCTCATATGCTTCGAAGTTGCTGTCGGGTTTGATCTCGGTGAGTCGGACGATTGCGTAGGTACCGCTGCAAGCGGGCAAAGGGCCCTTGAGTGAATACGCTGGTTCCATCTGGGCCTGGCCCTTGCTCGAGAGGGTGAGCGCTGCGCCAAGCAAAACCAACATAGTGAAGAAACGGGAGACTTTCATGAGTCGTACCTCCATAGGATTTGTTGGGGGCGGGGGACCAGTTGCGCAATCAAATTAGCACACGGGCGTGGAATTTACATCGAAAAAAGAGCGCTTTCCGCCTTTTTTTTCAAGGACTAATGGCTCCGGCCCAATCCCCAAGGGACGGCGGGCCACGCCCCGGCCGCCGGCATCACTCTCGCCGTGTCGCGTTTCTTAGGCTTTTGGGCAGCGCAAACCCATTTTCTCTGGCTTCCGCTGCATCGCCCGTCCGTTACACTGAGTCCAACTGCTTGGAGCGTCTTTTCTTGCCTGCCATGCGCCGTTTCCAGTTGATCTTCGCGTTGATCGCCGCGTTCGCGGTTGCGCCTCTCGCTTGCGCCGCATCGAATTCGGCCGACGTTGCGCACCTGCATGTGCAGTTGGTTTTTCCCAACCAGAACCTGAATACCGGGGCGCCGGTGAATGCCGGTTTGTACTTCAAGCTCGAATCTGGCTGGCATGTGTACTGGAAGAACGCAGGCGACTCCGGCGAGCCGCCGCGCATTCAGTGGACTCTGCCGACCGGTATCACGGCGAGAGCCATGCAATTCCCTGCGCCCGCGCGCCTGCCGCTGGGCCCGCTGATGGATTTCGGCTACGAAAACGAGGTTCTCTTCCCGTTCACTGTGCAGGCAGCAGCGACCACTAAGACAGGTTCTGCCATCCTGCACGCGAAGGTAGACTGGCTGGTTTGCCGCGAGGTTTGTATTCCCGGCAAGGCCGAGCTGGACGAAAATCTCCAGATCATATCGGGCCCACCGGCTGACGGCGATCGCGCAGATTCGGCGTTGTTCGACCGTCTGGTGCAGGAACTGCCCACATCGCTGCCAAGCACCGACACCGCCGTCTTCCAGCCCACTTCGACAGGCTTCCTTCTCGCCGTCACCACCGGTCAGCGCGAAACGCACGCCGAATTCTTCCCTGAAGACGAGGACATCCTCGATAATCCAGCGCCGCAAACTGTTACGCCCACGGCCAACGGCCTGATCCTCAGCCTCAAACAGGATCCGAATACCACCACCGCACCTGCGAAGTTGAAGGGCGTGCTCGAGCTTGCGGGCGGCAGAAACTACGAGATTGCCGCGCTGAGGTCAGAGGTTGTGGTACCGGCTCCATCTCCCGGGACTTCTTTCGGCGTGGCGCGAATGGAGAATATGCCCGCCGCTCCACCCGCCCCGCCCGCGTTCTCGTTCGGCGCGCTCGCCAGCACCGCGTTCTTCGCATTCCTCGGCGGGTTACTGCTCAACCTCATGCCCTGCGTCTTTCCCGTGCTGTTTTTGAAAGGCCTGGCGCTTGTCAATTCCGGAACAGAAGAGCGTCACAAGCTCCGCTCTCACGGTCTGGTATACACCGCCGGCATTCTCGTCTCCTTCTGGGCGCTCGTCGCCGCACTGCTCGGGCTGCGCGCCGCTGGGGCCACGCTCGGATGGGGATTCCAATTCCAATCGCCCGTCTTTCTTGCGCTCATGGCCGCGCTACTTTTCTTCCTCGGGCTATCGCTCGCCGGGCAATTCGATATAGGCCTCACGATCACAAGCGCTGGAGGCTCTCTCGCCGTGAAACAGGGCTACGCGGGCAGCTTTTTCACGGGAGTCCTCGCTGTCATTGTCGCCACCCCTTGCACGGCGCCTTTTATGGGAACGGCCATCGGCTATGCGCTCGCCCAACCTGCCGCCGCCACCTTCACGATCTTCACCGCGCTCGCTCTCGGCCTGGCCGCGCCCTACGTCGCGCTCACCCTGCAGCCCGCCTGGACTCGCATACTACCCAAACCCGGCGCGTGGATGGACATTCTCAAGCAGGCCGTTGCGGTTCCCATCTTCGGCACCGTCATCTGGCTCGCCTGGGTAATTGCCGATGCCTACGGCGCCAACTTATTACTGGGGCTGCTCTCGATCTTTCTGCTGCTCGCCATTGCCGGATGGTTCCTGGGCCGCTGGCCGGTGAAGCGCTGGGCGACCCTGGTCGCCGTGCTGCTTCTGCTCACGGCTCTTGTCGCCTGCATCACCGCGCCCAGAGAACTGGCCGAGGCACCGGCGCAGCTCTCCTCCGAAGGCTCCGCCCCACGCAGTGGTGCTGCGTGGCAGCCCTGGTCGGCCGATGCCGTCCAGCACGCACTTGCAGCCGGCCAGCCGGTATTTGTCGACTTCACCGCCAGTTGGTGCCTGAGCTGCCAAGTCAACGAGCGCGTCGCCCTGAGCCAGCCCGAAGTGATGCACGCGTTTGGAGCGAGCAATGTGGCTCTATTCAAAGCCGACTGGACCCGCGAGGATCCCGCGATCACCCAGGAACTTACAGTGCTGGGCCGCAGCGGCGTGCCAGTCTACGCACTCTATGCCCCAGGGGAAAACAACCCACGGTTGCTGCCGCAGGTGCTTACGCCCGGCATCGTTCTGGACGCCATCAACAAACTCCCCACTGCGGTTGCAACCCCCGCCAGTGCTTCTCCGTCCAAACAGCAGTAAACTGGGTGCGTGATCGGCGGCAATATCGGCGCCGGGCCGATCGCCAATTCCCCATCCAGTGCAAGTCGGAACTCCCCACAGTCAGGAGGTCGACTCTCATGAAATCTCTATCTTGTCTCGCAGGCTTGGTGGCTCTTGCGGCTGCGCTCGTGCCAGTTTCGGCTGGCGCACAGGCTGTAGTGGGCTCGCCCGCGCCCGCATTTACCGCAACAGACTCGCACGGCCAAACCCATTCGCTCCAGGAGTACCGTGGCAAATACGTGGTTCTCGAATGGCACAACCAGGGCTGCCCCTACACCAGGAAGCACTACGTCAGCGGCAACATGCAGTCGCTGCAAAAGGAATGGACCACGAAGGGTGTGGTCTGGTTCACGGTCATTTCTTCAGCGCCGGGCGAGCAAGGCTACGTGACCGATGCCGAGGAAAACGCGTATCTCGAGCAAATGCACGCCGTGCCCACCGCAGTGCTCATGGATCCCGAAGGCGAGCTGGGCCGTCTCTTCAGCGCCAAGACCACGCCGGAGATGTACGTCATCGATCCCGATGGCAAGTTGATTTATGAGGGCGCAATCGACGACCGGGCCACGCCCGACACGAGCGACATCAAAGGTGCCGACAACTACCTGAACGACGCGCTGATCGAATCCATGGCGGGCAAGCCGGTGGCACACGCCTACACGCGGTCGTATGGCTGCTCCGTAAAATACGCGAACTAGAGCTTGCACAGCGATCGTGGGGTTACCTCCGGCAAACTGGAATTTTGCATTTGACAAACCATAACCATTCGGTTATGAATCATTCATGCAGGCCGTAGAGTCCGACATCTTCAAAGCGCTGGCCGACCCCACCCGGAGGGCAATCTTTGAGCGGCTCTCCCGCAAAGGCGAGCAGACCGTACACGCGTTAACGGGGTCGTTCCACGTGTCGCAGCCGGCAATCTCGAAACACCTGACGGTGCTGAAGAGGGCAAAGCTGGTTCGGCATCGCCGCGAAGGACGCGAGACGCACTACACTGCGCAGCCGAAGGCTTTGGCGCCGTTGGCCAACTGGATGAGCCACTACGGCGCCTTCTGGAATGAGCGATTCGATCGACTCGAAAATCTGCTGGAAAGGATGGACAAATGACCGAGACCGTTGCATCAACCCGCACTCTGACAATTGAGCGCGAACTGCCACATCCGCCAGAGAAGGTGTGGCGAGCCCTTACTGAAAGCTCGTTGATCCAGGAGTGGCTGATGGGGAACGATTTCCAGCCGGAAGTCGGCCACCGGTTCAAATTCCGCTCCACTCCCGTGCCCAACTGGGACGGGGTGATCGACAGCCAAGTCCTGGTTGTCGAACCGGTTTCGCGGCTCTCTTATAGCTGGGGCACGATGGGGATGGAGAGCGTGGTCACCTGGACATTGACGCCGACCGCGGGCGGCACGCATGTTCGCATGGAGCATTCCGGCTTCCCGTCGGAAGAAAGCGCCAGCTACAAAGGTGCAAAGTACGGATGGACGAATTTCATTGGCAAACTCGAAAACGTAGTTGGAGGTTTGGACTGACCATGAAAACAAAACGCATCGCCTACTGGGCCACGACGATACTTGTAGCGTTTTTCATGAGCGGCGGTGTCGCGCAGATCTTGCAATTCCGCGCCAACCCTCATGGCGTCGTGGCCGAACTCGGCTACCCCATGTATTTCTTCCTCATCCTCGGAATCTGGAAGGTGTTGGGAGCCATTGCCATCCTTGTGCCGCGTTTTCCGCGGCTCAAGGAATGGGCGTACGCCGGCATCTTTTTTGACCTCACAGGCGCGGCCGCATCCTGTGCCGCGGTTGGCGGATACGGCGCATACGACTTTCACGTCATTGCGCCTCTTATCATTGCGGGTCTCACTGTGGCATCGTGGGCGCTGCGACCCCCAAGCCGCACCGTCGGCGTCCTTTTTGCTGCAACAATCGAGCACGCCGGTATGAACGCGAGAACGGCCACCATTGGCTAAAACGGCAGCCAAGCTCAATTGAGCCATGGACTCGAAGCAGGGCGATCAATCTTTGCCGCGTTTACCGGACCTGATTCTGCGAATCTCTTCCAGCCGCGCGGCCAACTGTTTCTCGCGGCCCTCCAGCGTGGGGTGATAGTAGCTGCGTCCCCTCAGCGAGTCCGGCAGGCAATCCATGTCGGCCACTTTGCCCTCTTCGTCGTGCGCGTAGCGGTAGCCTTCGCTGTAGCCAAGGTCTTTCATCAGGCGCGTGGGCGCGTTGCGCAGATGCATCGGCACCGGCTCCTGGCGCGTATTCTCAATCTCCGCCTGCACCGCGCCCCAGGCCGTGTACACCGCGTTCGATTTGGGCGCGAGCGCGAGATACACCACGGCTTCGGCCAGCGCCAGCTCACCCTCCGGTGAGCCGAGAAAATCGTATGTGTCCCTCGCGGAGAGGCACAGGTTCAGCGCCTCGGGCGCGGCCAGGCCGATGTCTTCAACTGCCATGCGCACGATGCGCCGCGCCAGATAGAGCGGATCTTCGCCGCCCGCCAACATGCGTCCCAGCCAGTAAAGCGCGGCATCGGGATCGGAGTTGCGCACGCTCTTGTGCAGCGCCGAAATCAGGTTGAAGTGCTCCTCGCCCGATTTGTCGTACATCAGCACGCGCTTCTGCACCGCTTCTGCGGCGATCACTTTGGCGATCGTCTTATCGTCCTGTACGAGTTGCGCGGCGACCTCAAGAGCGTTGTAGGCGCTGCGGCAGTCGCCGCTCGAGTAGCTCGCGATCAGCTCCAGCGCATCATCTTCGGCAGTCAGCCCGAGCGCGCCCAGGCCGCGTTCCTTGTCGGCCAATGCGCGCTTGAGCAGCGTCACAATCTGCTCCTCTTTCAGCGGCTGCAGCACGTACACGCGGCAGCGGGAGAGCAGTGCCGAGATAATTTCAAAGGATGGATTCTCAGTGGTCGCGCCGATCAGCCGGATGGTGCCCCGCTCCACGTAAGGAAGAAACGCGTCTTGCTGCGCCTTGTTGAAGCGGTGAATCTCGTCGATGAAGAGGATCGTCCGCGAGTGCATTTCGGCGGCGCGCGCGGCGTCCACCATCACTTGCTTGATCTCCTTGATGCCACTGGTCACTGCCGAAAACTCAATGAAGCTGGCCTCGGTGGATTCGGCAACGATCTTGGCCAGAGTGGTCTTGCCCACGCCCGGCGGACCCCAGAAGATCATGGAGCTGGCATCGTCGCGCTCAATCTGCACGCGCAACGGCTTGCCGGGACCAACCAGATGTTCCTGGCCCACCAACTCGTCCAGGCTGCGCGGCCGCATCCGTTCCGCCAACGGCACCATTGCATGGAGCAGGCTTTTGGAGGAGGACCGTGGAACGTGCGGCGCATTATCGAACAAATTCATCGCCGCGTCCCCCGATGGTCCGCCGGTCCGCCACTCCCAGTCGTCCGTTGCCGCGCCGCCTCATACAGCAGCACACTGGCCGCCACGGCGGCGTTCAGGCTCTCCACAGGACCGGGGCAGGGAATCGTAATTCTAGTGTCGGCCTTCGCCGCCAGATCGTTGGCCACGCCCTTGCCCTCGTTGCCGATGATGAGAGCTACCGGGCCCGCCAAGTCGACAAGGTCAGCCGGCGGGGCGGCGCGCACCGTGGTGGCAAGAATCTTCACTCCGGCGGCATGCAGCTCTTCTAGGCACTCGCGTTCGCTTACCGCGAGCACGGGAACACGGAAGACGCTCCCCGCCGAGGCGCGCACCGCCTTCGGGTTCCAAGCGCTGGCCGTTCCCGGCAGGCTCAAGACTCCGGTGACGCCAAACGCCTCCGCCGAGCGCAGGATGGTGCCTAGATTTCCCGGATCCTGAATGCCCGCGAGCACCACGACAAGCGTTTTTTTCTGATTTTGGTCGAGAACGTGCGCCCAGGTCCAATTCGGTGGGTCGATCAGCGCCGCAATCGCTTGCGGCGTCTCGGTGGCCAGCGCAGAATCGAGCAGCTTCGCCGGCAGCCGCAGAATCTCGGTCTCCGGCGGCACGTGTAGCCCAACCAGCAGCCGCTCGGCTCCCTGCGCCACAAAAATGATCTTCACGCGCAGGCCTGCGCGCAGTGCCTCTTCCAGCAAATGCGGCCCTTCGATGCCGATGCGGCCCTGCGCACTGCTGCCCGCTGCGGCCAGCGCCTTGCGCAGCTCTTTCAGGCGCGCATTGT
Organism: uncultured Acidobacteriota bacterium; assembly: GCA_963713675.1. Lineage (GTDB taxonomy): Bacteria > Acidobacteriota > Terriglobia > Terriglobales > Acidobacteriaceae > Telmatobacter. The sequence continues at coordinate 301,347 of CAVQMV010000021.1, read as the reverse complement.
CTTTGCTTTCCACCACGCGAACCGGCATCGAACGGGCACCTCTGAGTGCTGTGCCGATTTTAAGCTGTTTTTGCGGCCGCAGGTGCTTCGTTTGGTCCCGCAAACTTGCACCACGGCTAGTGCTGTGATAGTTTCCGATTCTGTAGCGTCTTCTTTCTATTCGGGAACTGAGGTAGGCAAGATTGTCGGCGGAAATTCTACGCGTTCATCCCGATGAACCCCAACCAGACCGGATCGATTACATCGTCTCCTGCCTGCGCAAAGGCGGTGTGGTTGCTTTGCCCACCGACACGTTTTACGGCCTGGCCGTAGACCCGGTGAACCTGTACGCCGTCGAGCAAATTTATCAAATCAAGACCCGCCAGAAGCACAAACCGCTTTCGCTGCTGATCTCTGGCCTGGCGCAGGCCTACGAATTGGCGCGCGACACCGACCCGCTGTTGGACAAGCTGGCCGATCGCTTCTGGCCCGGCCCGCTCACCATCATTGTGCGTGCGGGAACCAAGCTGCCGCTGCGCTCCACGGCCAACACCGGCAACGTGGCGCTGCGTGTGCCGGACGCGGCCATCGCCCGCGCGGTTGTGGAGCGATTCGGACTGCCCATCACGGCTACTTCGGCCAATCTACAGGGCGCCTCGGAGTGTACGAACGCCGCTTGCGTCCGCGATCAGATTGGCGATCGCATTCCTCTCATCATCGACGGCGGTCCCACCGGCCGTGCGCAGCCCACGACCATTGTCGATCTCACGCTGGGTGCGGGACGATGGGAGATTCTGCGCGAGGGCGCGATTCCTACCCACGAAATCGTCATGGTCCTTCAGCGGTAGGAAAAACAGGGAAACGGGACCAGGGAACCGGGATCAGACAACGCGACCAGTGCTAACAAGAGATTTATGATTGTTGCGACACTTGGAAGTGTCCGTTGGCCCCTGAAACCTGTCCTATGCTCGCCCAATCCAAGCCGAAACGTCGTCACACGGGTCTTCGCATTGCGCTGGCGCTGGCGTTGCTCCTGGTGGCCGGCGCTCTAGGCTGGATCAGCTGGGTCTACACGCAAATTGAGCTCTACGCGCACCAGGATCAGGCTGCGCAAGCTGACGCCATCGGAGTACTGGGCGCGGCGGAGTACGATGGCAAGCCATCGCCGGTTTACCGCGCCCGCCTGGACCACGCGCTCGAACTCTACCATCGCGGCATCGCACCGCTGATCATCACGCTGGGGGGTCCCGGTGGCGATCAATACACTGAGGGCGCGGTGGGTCAGGAATACCTGGTGAGCAAGGGAGTTCCCGAAAGCGCCATCATTGCGGAAACGGAGAGCCGCAATACCGAGGAATCGGCTCGTCGCATGGTCGTCATCGCGCGCGTCAATGGCCTGCACCGCGTCGTGGTGGTCAGCGACGACACGCACATGTTCCGCATCCATGCCGTTTGCGCCGCCGATGGGCTCGATGTTCTGACTTCGCCGCGGCCGCGCCCGGCCACCGAGGAAAAAACGCAGGAAGGCGCGCGCATCGCCCACGAAATTCTCAGCTACACACTCTGGCGGCTGGATCTGCACTGAGACAAGGACCAAGGGACCAAGAGTGCGAGTGCGAGTGCGAGTGCGCGTGCGCGTGTGGTTGACTGCCGGCTTCAGTGCATGGCGCACAGTAGCACCAGGGCAAATCCTGCCGCGCTCGCCGTGGAAAGAAAATTCACGGCGTCGTTGTTCAGCAAGCCGCGTTCTTCCAGCGTGGCTCCCAGCAGGCTGTCGAAGAAGAGGCCGAAGACAGCCCCGGCGCAGCTCACAGTAAATGGTCTCCAGCCGCCGCCGAGTGCCCACATGCCCGCGTAGGCGACAACGGCTGCGGCGACCACTCCGGTTAGGGAACCGGCCAGGCTGATGGCGCCGTCGCGTCCGGGATCGACCGACTTGAACGAAATGATCATGCGCGGACGCACGCCGAGCACTTGCCCGATCTCAGAGGAAGCCGTGTCGGCCGCAGCCTCAGCCAGTGCCGCAATCGCCAGGGCAAATAGCATGGTCGGCGTGGCGGCATGGTGGGGCACCCAGTGGGAGTCCATGAGCCAGGACTGCACAGGATTGCTCGTAACCAGCGCTGCCAGGCCCAGGTTCGCCGCAACCTGGGAGGCTGACCGTCCTTTGCGCTCCTCCGCGGTTCCGAGCCGTTCCTTTTTGTGACGGCCGGCACGCGTGACCGCGAATGCCAGCAGGGAAACAGCCAGTGTGGGAATGAGGGCGGAATGCCAGGGCGCGTAGGGAACCACGACCGTGGAAAACATGAGGCTGGCCGTGATCAGCGTGCCGGTGACTGCTGCTGCCGGAGTGGCCGCTCGCAGCTTCCACGTCACCAGCCCCAGCAAGACGCTGAGACCGATGGTCCAGATGGCGACCGGAGCCGCATGCGAAGCCCACCAATCGCAGTCAAGCACCACTTCTGTGCCTGCAAAAGGCAGTACGGCAAGTAACACGAGCTTCGATTGCCAGGTCAGCTTGTTTTCAGCCACGCTTCATCGTATCTCCTGCTTGCGCCAGGTAAAAGGTGCGTGGCGACGGCCGATGACCAAACTTCATTTCCAGCGTCGCAAGGAAGTGCAGGCACTGGGGGCCGATTTTGGCCGCCCGGCTGATTTACAATCACCTAGGAAGCAGGAAAGATTCTGAATGAGGCTTTTTCCCATGATTTCAGGCCAGGGGCGCGCACTGTTGGCCCAGGCAGGCGGGGCGCTTGCGATTGCCGTATTAATTGCAGGTTGCGGCGACAATTACAGGCCGACGGTCACCCCGGTATATAGCACCGGCCCGGCAGCGCAGCCGACGTCGTACACTGTCGTGGTTTCGACCACGGGCGCCAACACGGATGGCGTGGTCACCCTTATCGATTACTCAGGTGATTCGATCTTGACCGAGGCCACCATCGGCCCTGGACCGACTGCATTCACCCTCGATGAGTTGGGCGCTACCGGGTACACCGTAAACAGCGACGGCACGCTCTCCAACTTTGCCATCACCACGTCGCTGCAGACCAAGAATGTTTCCTTCTCCACCTTGTCGCCGACCTCGAAGATCGTGAACCTGATGCCGCCGTCTTCCGGGCTTTGGGCCACCGATCTGAATGGCGATGTGGTCGATCTCTTTCAAGGATCGCCTCAGGCATTCAAGCTGGCGATTCCGGTGGCGACCTCCGGAAGCCCCGCGACGATGCCGGTGTTTATAGCCGGATCTCCAACTCTTTCCGGCCAGCGCGAATACATCATCAGCCAGGACGTGGCGGATACCGCGCCGATGACATGCAATCTGACGCCCAGAACGGCGGGCGCAAATGGCGTGGCGACACCGATCGAGATTTCCAGTAATACCACCGATCCGGCGATCGCGGTGGGCAAGTGCCCCGTTTATGCGGTGCCATCTACCGACCAGCAGCGCCTGTTTGTGCTCAATCGGGGTGACGACACCGTTACGGTCATCAACGCCAGAAACAACACGCTTGATGCCTGCACGCCCTTTCAGAACCAAAACGGGCAATGGGTGACGTGCCACCAGACCATCCAGCTTCCCACTGGCTCGGGGCCAATCTACGCGGAGTATGTTCCTGCGACTCAGCAACTCGTCGTGGCCAACTACGACGGGGGAACGATTAGTGTCATCAACGTCCCGCTGGATGAGTACGGCAACGACTCCAACACCTATGCCAACAGCAACTGCACCACGTATGCTGCTTGCGGCGCGATAACTGGCGGCTTTGGCACCTTTGTTACCGTTCCGGTGGGCAATACGGCCACGCCCAATCCGGCCAGCGTGACGGTACTTTACGACGGTACCAAGGCCTATACCGCGAATCAGAACGATGGGGCACAAAACGGCACGGTCACGGTGGTCAACTTGTCCACGTACACGGTGGAAAAGACCATCACGGTTGTCGGTCATCCGCGCACGGTGGTGAATACGCAGAACTCCGAGTACGCCAAGATCTACGTGGGTTCGCCCGACAGCCCGTACATCACCGTCATCGAATCGAGCCCGACGGTGACCGACCTGATCGACACAACGATTTTGGTGGAAGGCACGGTAGTGGATGTGCGCACTACCTCACAGAATGGCAACGGCGGCAACAATGATTACAGCAGCCGCGTGCCGGGCTACGGCCAGCCATGCAACCTGTCGCCTTCGAGCATGGTTTCTACCTACGGTGCGAACTATACCCTCGCGGAATGTCAGGCCGTTCCGTAGAGCATCGATCCTTTCGTTACAATCCAAAGGGCCATTCCCTCTGAGGGGACGGCCCTTCGATTTTTTGAAGGAGTGGCAGCGGCCATGCCGGATGCGGGCAAAACACGCCCGGGAAAGACTCGTCTCGACCTGCTTCTCGTCGAGCAAGGCCTCGTCGCCAGCCGCGAGCGCGCTCGTGCACTGATTCTTGCCGGTCGCGTGCTGGTCCGCGAGCAAAAAATCGACAAGCCCGGGACTGCGATAGCGCAGGACTCTCCGATCCGCCTGCTCGGCGAGGATCAGCCTTACGTTAGCCGGGGCGGATTGAAACTGGCCGCAGCCTTGGAGCATTGGAAGATCGACGTCAAGGGCCGCGCGTGCCTGGACGTGGGCGCCTCGACGGGCGGTTTTACCGATTGCCTGCTGCAACACGGAGCCGCGCACGTGACCGCCGTCGATACCGGCTTCGGGCAGATCCATATGAAATTGCGCAACGATCCGCGGGTGCAGCTTTGGGAGCGCACCAACGCGCGCCTGCTCGAGGCGGGATCGTTGCAAGAGCCGGGTCAGGCCGAGAAAATCACGTTCTTGGTCATGGACGTTTCGTTCATCTCGGCCACGCTTCTTCTGGGACCGGTGATGGCCGCCGCGCCGGCGCTGGTGGAAGTCGTGATTCTGGTGAAACCGCAATTTGAGGCCGGCCGCGAGCACGTGGGCAAAGGCGGCATTGTGCGCGATGCGGCTGCGCATGAATTGGCGATCAATCGAGTGGCGGATGGCGTGCGCGCGCATGGCTGGCAGGTTCTTGAGACCATCGATTCGCCGATTACGGGAGCCGAGGGTAACCACGAGTTTCTGCTCTACGCGCGGCGTGCGTGAGCTGGAGTCTGGTCACAAACGGGGCCAGTCGAAAGCACGCCGAGCATTGCGAAGACTGCCCTCTACGCCGATCTCAGACGGTCGCGCCACACTTGGTGCAAAACGAAGAGCCGTTTTCCAACCTTGCCCCGCAACTCCTGCAGAGGCCGTATCCGGACTCGCCCGCGTGTGGTTGCGGCGGCAGTGGAGGCGGCGGGGGAAACCCAACTGGCGAGAAGCCTGGGTACCCGGCGATCACGCCGGCTGCCTGCTCGGGAAACTTCGGGTTCGGGCCGTATAGATTCGGCCCAGGTTCGCTGTCCGTACACAGGAAAACCAGCTGGACGATCGCCGTGATGAACCCCACGACAGGAATGACGCCAAGCACGATCAACAAAAAGAGAATCCAGCCGCTCTTGCCGATGTCGTGGAATCGACGCGTAGCAACGGCCAGAGATGGAAGCAAACTAGCCAGACCGTAAATGCCAAGCGGAATGAACAAGACCCATCCGTTGTCTTGCGACATCGCAATTCCTACGCCGCCAACCGCGCACAGCGCGAGTATGGCCAGGAAATTGAACAGCGTGAACATCCAATACTCTGTGCGCCGCGCGCGTCCATCGAATTCGGAGTACTTCTTCCACACCATCAAATACCAATCCATCGTTTGCTCCTTTCCAGGCAGATTGATGAATGCTATGGATCAGGCCGGTCACAGGCGGTGCTCGTCCGCTTGCACAGCCGACGAATAAACTCCACTTTTTGTGTTGAGCCAATATACAGCCGAAGCCCCGGCAAGGCTAGAAGATTTACATCGGTTTTCCAGAAATTGTGGAGTATTTCGAAAGCCCTTCCAGGCGGCTGTCACTACTACCCCCAAACGAAAGCCTGTCTGTGCGGACCCCGGGTTGGGAAAAACCGCTCGGCAGCTACGGCTCGGCTGATCAGCAACCGGAACGCTGATGGATGCGCCGGAATCATGCAGCGAAGGATGCTTTTGTCCCCCGCCGAGGTGGTCGATTACACTCGAACCAATGACCCGCGTCGCTATCGTTGCAAAGCCGAATCGCGAAGAGCTCAAGCGGCTTCTGCCGGAATTGATTGCGTGGCTGCGCCAGCATGGCTACGAGCCGCTGCTCGACCACGAAAGCGCAAGCTACACCGCGGACGCGCCGTCCGTCCCGCGCTCGGAACTGCCCGCGCATGCGCCGCAGTTGGTCATCGTGCTTGGCGGCGACGGCACATTGCTGGCCGCGGCGCGCATCTTTGCCACGTCCGATACGCCCATTCTCAGCGTGAATCTCGGCTTTCTCGGTTTCCTCACTGAAGTACGTCTCGGCGATCTCTATGCCACGCTCGAGAACTGGTGCGCCGGCTGCCACACCCTCGACGAACGGGCCATGCTGCACGCGGAGCTGTGGCGCGGAGGCGACGAGATCGCGAGCTTCGAAGCGCTCAACGAAGTGGTGGTTTCAAAGGGCGATATCGCCCGCATGGGCGATTTTACAGTCGAGTTGGATGGCAGGAGTGTGGCCAGTTTCCGCGCCGACGGCGTTATCGTCTCCACGCCCACCGGTTCTACGGCCTACACGCTGGCCGCCAATGGGCCCATTCTGACCCCGGATGTGGACGCCATGGTGGTAACGCCCATCTGCCCCCACCTGCTCACGTTGCGGCCCATCGTAGTACGCGGCGATGCTTCGCTTACCGTCCGCGTAGAGGGCGTACCCGATGTCGCGCTGCTCACCATCGACGGCCAACAGAAAGTTGAACTGCGCCGCGGTGACGAGATGCGCTGCTGCCGCTCTCGCCATACCGTCAAGCTGGTTCGCCTGGGAGACAGCGGCTTCTTTGACGCATTGCGCAGCAAATTGAGTTGGGGCGAGCAGTAGCTTCGTCGCGGGAACCGATCCTACTTCGTCAACTCCGCAAGCAACACCTGGGCCTTCGCAGTCAGCGTGTGCGCGCCCTCTACATCGCCCGAAGCCAGGGCGGCTCTGGCCTGCTTCAGAAACTCCCGTATGTGATCGGCAGTCTTTTGCTCGGGGTCGCTCAGCGCACGATTGATGCCATTCAATCGGCGCTCAACGTCGGCGATGGAATTCTCGGTTTCCTGGCGGGAGTTTGCCGGATCGCCTGAGGAAAGCTGTCCGATGGCGCTCACAGGCGGATTTGCAGGCGGCGGCTCAGGCGCGGTCGTGGCATCGTCGGGATTGGCTGGTCTCCTATGCCTGACCGGCGGCCGGATCGGTTCCACTTCTTCCCTGAAGTTGGTGATGGCATACGCGGCAACGACCGTATCCTCTGGCGGCAGCTCGATGTCGACGAGTGGAATGGCCTGCGATGGCTGCGCGCGTGGCGCTAGCATCCGGGACTGGACCGGCGGCTTTTTGTGAAACGGCAGTCCGGAGCAGCCCGTGAGCAAGAACGGCAGCAGCCATACAACGCTCTTGGCAGGCGACTTCATTTCTCCAGCTCCGTCTCGCTGCGCATGCTCGCCGGTTGCTGAGCCCGGTGCACGCGGTCTACGGTGGTGATTGGAATGCGCAGCAGGAATTCCGTGCCCCGGTCTTGTCTCGATTGTACTTCCACGCTCCCGTGGTGTAACTGCAGGATGCGGTAGGTCATGGCAAGTCCGATGCCGCTTCCTCCAGTCTTGGTTGTGAAATAAAGATCGAAGATTTTTTCCCGGATCTCCGCGGGAATTCCCGGCCCCTCGTCGGCAATCCGCAGCACGGCAAACCTTTGCGCCGCGCGCCCGGTGCGCGCGCCATCGATCCCGTTGCGTTGTGCTGGGGGCGGCGAAGCGGCGTCGGCGCTGCGGTCCTCCTCGAGAGTCACTTCCAGGCGGCCGCCCTCGGGCATGGCCTGTGCGCCATTCTGGATCACATTCAGCGCCGCCTGCTTCAGCAGGTCCGCGTCTACATTGGCAATCAGAGGCTCCTCCGGCAGTCGACTAATCAGCTGAATCCTCCGCGTGGTCAGCTCGTCGGTAGACAGCGCCAGCACGTCGCCGATCACCAGCCGCAAGTCCTGTTCGTGCAATTGCAGCTCTACCGGCCGCGAGAAGTCCACCAGGGTTTGCACCACGCGGTCCAGCCTCCGGATCTCCGCGTCGATCACCTCCAGATGCCTCGTTGCTGGTCCTTCGGCATCGCCCAGTTTCGATTTCAAAAGCTCCAGATGCACCACGATGGCGTTGATGGGGTTCTTCACCTCGTGGCCGACGCCTGACGTCAGCCGTCCGATAGCCGCCATGCGGCGCGAAAGCTCCAGTTCCGATTCGATCTTCTCCGCCGACTCCAGATCGTGCAGGGTCACCAGTGCACCGAGCCCGCGGTGCGTTTCATCGTCGTAAATAAAATCTACCGACGCCTGGATGCGCCGCCCATTTTCGGTGCGAATTTCCTCATTCACCATGTTGGCGCCAGCGTCGATGGTCTCGCGCAGCGTCCGGCCCAGCACCGTAGAGCTGGGAAAGATCTCACTTGCGGGCCGGCCCAGAACGCTGTCGCGGTCGATGCCAAGAAAGCGGCGCGCAGCTTCTGAAACCAGCACGGCGCGCTTGTCTTCGGTAAAGAGCAGGATGCCGTCCTGCAAATTGCCGAGAATCTGGTCGAGATTCTCGCGCAATGCGGAGTAGACCTCTTCCACGTTGCGCATGCGCTGGCCAATCCTCTCGATTTTTGTCGAGACCAGCGCCGCCACATCCTTTTTTGAAACTGCTTTGCCCTCGGGAGACACTCCCTCGGCTGCCGCTAAGCGGTCTAGTTGCTGGCTGATCAGAGTCAACGGCCGCAAAGCCAGATTGCTCAGCAGAAAAGCCGCGGTCAGCGCCACAATCAGCGCCAGCGCCATCAAACGCAGCGCATTTCTAAGCAGCGGCTCATATACCGCACGCAGCAGCGACGTGTGCACTCCGACGTTCACCGTGGCGATGAGCTTACCGTCGTTCTCAAGCGGCGCTACAATGTCGAAGACTCCCGGCTCGCGGAAGGCCTGAGCCATCATGTCGGCGGGATTGGCCTTGCGCAGCTTCTCATAGCTGGATCGCGAGGGCAAGCGGCTTGCCTTCGTTGTCGGGGTTGGTGCTCAACAGCGTAATACCTTGGCTGTCGCCGATGTTCACGTCGTACACCGTGAGGTAATAGCGGTTCACCGAATACGAGCGCCGCCTGCAACTGGGCATCGTTGCGCACCGTTTCGGCCACCAATTCCTGCAGCTCGCCGGGATTGTTGGGATCGACCGTGCGGTCCCGGAGGCCGCTCTCCAGCGCATTCTGCAGCGCGAACCGCACCTGCTGCGCCACCGACCAGTTTGTGTCGTAGGTCTGCTGCACCGCCGTTTTCACCAGTTGGTGCATATAGACCAGCGACACCAGCCCGGCGATAAGGAACACCAGAGCCGAAATGGCCAGCACGAGTTTGGTTTTCAGGCGCATGGGGAATCGATCTTCAATGGGAACCCGAGTCTACTCGGCCTGTATCTCCCGTTCCCGGCCGTATTCCTTGAGCTTATTGTGCAGTGTCTTCAGGCTGACGCCCAGAATTTCGGCAGCGCGCGTCTTGTTCTGTCCCGTCACTTCGAGCGTGCGCAGAATCAGCAGCCGTTCGGCCTCGCCGACCGTCGCGCCCACGCGCACCGTCACCACGTTTCCATCCAACGCACCAGATTCCAGGCTCTGGCCCGCGCCGAATCCCTGGGGCAGATGTCCGGTGTCGAGCGGCGCGCCGTCGGGGCAAAGGACCACCGCCCGCTCGATGGTGTTACGCAGCTCGCGCGCATTTCCCGGCCAGTCATGAGCCATCAGCCGGTCCAGCATCGGCGCCGAGACGCGCGGTCACCCTGCGCCCGTGCTTCTGGTTCATGTCGCCGATCATCGCCTCCGCCATGGCCGGCAAATCTTCCATGTGTTCGCGCAGCGGGGGCATGTGGATGTTGAAAACGTTGAGCCGGTAAAAGAGGTCGGCGCGCAGATGTCCCTGGGCCACGGCATGGCGGGGATCGCGATTGGTAGCCGCGAGCACGCGCACGTCCACGTCCTGTTCGGTGCGCGCTCCCAGCCGCCGGAGCTTGCGCTCTTCCAGCACGCGGAGCAGCTTGGCTTGCGTACCAGCAGGCATTTCGCCCACCTCGTCAAGTAGAAGCGTCCCGCCCGAAGCCAGCTCGAAGCAACCGGCTCTGCGCTCCGCCGCGCCCGTGAAAGCGCCTTTTTCGTGGCCGAAAATTTCGCTCTCAATCAGCGTTTCCGGAATCGCCGCGCAGTTGACGGCGACAAAGGGCCGCGACTTGCGAGGGCTCAGGTCGTGCAGTGTGCGCGCCACCAGTTCCTTGCCCGTGCCGCTTTCGCCGGTAATGAGCACCGGCACGTTCGACGGCGCAATCTGCTCGATCAGTCCGAAGATCTCGCGCATCGGCCGCGAACTGCCCACCAGCGCGCCCAGCACGCCCGATTCGCGCAGCCGACGCCGCGCCACTTCGAGTTCAATCGTCGTTTCCCGTTGTTTGGTTGCGTTGGCCAGGATGGTCTTCAGCCGCGTCGCGTCCACCGGCTTCGGCAAAAAGTCGTACGCGCCCAGCTTCATGGCCTCCACGGCCAGTTGAATCGAGCCCATGGCGGTGAGCACCACCACGGCCATGTTGGCGCTCAAGCCCACGCCGCCTTCGGAGAGCTTGGCCAGCAGCCCCATGCCGTCGAGCCGCGGCATCTTCAGATCCGTCACCACAATGGCCGGATCCCACGCCAATGCCTTTTCCCATGCCTCCACGCCGTCGCGCGCGGTCTCGGTGCGGTATCCCCATCCGGAGATCAGTTCCGCCAGCCCGGCCAGGGCATTGGGCTCGTCTTCGGCAATCAAAACCTTCACGGAGTTTTGCATAGGGGCGTACCGTTCATCCTTTAGCTTACCTTTTTGCCATGCCATCCGGCGAAAGGCTGTATTGTGTCAGTTTTGAAGCCTTCGTGAAAGAGCACGACTTCTAGCCTGCACTGAGCGAAGTCGAAGGGTGCCGCAAACGCGACAAAAATGAGGCGGGCTTTAGCTGTGAAGTTGCAACACGTTGTTTACCGTCAGGAGAAGCTTTGAAAGGGCACGGATTGATCCGTGCCGAAAGCTGCTCAACGACCGGCGGGCTTTAGCCCCTGAGGGCAGCTTGGTATCTTTTTGAAGGTCATTCAAGCAGCAGCCGCAGGGGTTGTGGGAAAGTGGAAAGCGTTCCTCAGCTTTCCAGCTTTTCCATAATCCGCCTCAAGGAATGCCCGAGCACGATGACAACAACCTCTTGAGACACGACATTTAGCCCCTGAGGGACGGTTTGCGCAGGTCCATCTAAACTGGAACCATGCTGCCCTACGAAATCTCCGCCGCTGAAGCTGCCCAAATCCTGCGCGAAAAGGGCGCCAGGCTCGTTGACGTGCGCGAACCATGGGAATTCGCCACCACGCGCATCGAGGACAGCCTGCACCTGCCGATGGGAGAAGTGCCAACCCGCGCGCAGAAGGAACTCGATGTGGACGAGCGCCTGATCATCGTCTGCCATCACGGCGTGCGTTCCATGAACGTGACCGCATGGCTGCGCCGGCAGGGCTTTGAGAAGGCGCAGTCGCTGCGCGGCGGCATCGACGCCTGGTCGCTCGAAGTCGATCCCAACGTCACGCGCTACTGACGCCGCCATCAGCGCCTCGCCCGGCCTGCTTCGCGTTGACGCCACGTCCCGACGTTCGATACTATCCGGCACAAGATGAATCCAGATCCGCTTATCGGTCAGTCACTCCTGCACTACACCATTCTTCGCAAGCTGGGCTCTGGCGGCATGGGCGTGGTGTACGAAGCCGAGGACGCGCAGCTGAGCCGGCACGTGGCCCTCAAGTTCCTTCCGCCGGATATGGCCAGGGACAGCCAGTTGCTGGAGCGGTTTCAGCGCGAGGCGCGCGCCGCTTCGTCGCTGAATCACCCGAATATCTGCACCATCCACGCCATTGAGCGGCACGAGCTGCGGCATTTCATCGTGATGGAGCTGCTGGAGGGGCAGACGCTGGCGGAAAAGATGACCGGGCAGCCGATGGACATGGAGACGCTGCTGCCGCTGGCCATCCAGATTGCCGACGCGCTGGAGTCGGCCCACGCCAAGGGCATCGTGCACCGCGACATCAAGCCGGCGAATCTGTTTCTGTCGGGCCGCGGGCAGCTGAAGATCCTGGACTTCGGGCTGGCGAAGATCACCGAGGGCCAGACGACGCAGGCGTTGGACGCGGAGGACAGGAGACTGACTTCGCCCGGCTCGGCGGTGGGCACCATCTCCTATATGTCGCCGGAGCAGGCGCGCGGGCAACTGGTGGATGCGCGCACCGACCTGTTTTCGACGGGCACGGTTCTCTACCAGATGGCCACCGGCAGTCTGCCCTTTCCAGGGAGACACTTCGGCGGTGATCTTCGACGCCATTCTCAACCGCGATCCGCGGCCGGCCGCCGAGGTAAATCCGGCATTGCCTGCGGAGTTTGTGCGCATCCTGGAGAAGTGCATGGAAAAGGACCGGACGCTGCGCTGCCAGACGGCGACGGAACTGAAAACCGACCTGAGCCGGATGAAGCGCAATCAGGAGTCCGACAGGAACCGCGCCAAGGCGAAGACCGATTCAGATTCCGGCCTGCACAAGCCGGGGAAATCGGTTGCCGTCCTCTATTTTGAGAACCTGAGCGGCGCGAAGGAAGACGAGTACCTGCGCGACGGCATCACGGAAGACGTCATCACCGAGCTGTCGCAAGATTCGCGGACTGAATATCTTTTCGCGCCCCACGGTGCTGGCCTTCCGCGATCAGTCCGTGACCCCGCAGCAGGTAGGCCAGAAGCTGGGCGCCGCGTACGTGCTCACCGGCACGCTGCGCCGCTCCGGCGCGCGGCTGCGCATCAACGCGCAACTGGTGGATACGCACACCGATTTTCCCTTGTGGTCAGAGCGCTTCGACCGCGAGATGAAAGACGTTTTCGAAGTGCAGGACGAAATGGCGCGCAAGATCGCCGAAGCCCTGCGGGTGACGCTTTCGCCGGAGGAGCTGGAAGCCCTGGCGGTCAAGCCCACGGAGAATCTGCAGGCCTACGACCTCTACCTGCGCGGCAAGCGCTACGCGCGGCGGCAGACGCGGCAGGATCTGGAATTCGCGCTGCAGATGTTCGAAAACGCGGTAGCCATCGACCCCAGTTTCGCGCTGGCATACGCCGCCTGCGCCAACGCCTGCGCCATGTTTTTCTGCAACTACAGCCGCGATCAGGTGTGGGTGGAGCGCGCGCGCGAAGCTTCGGGCAAGGCCGTGGCCCTGCGCTGGGACCTGCCCGAAGTGCAGGTCAGCCAGGCCTGGGTGCTCTACGCGGCCGCATTGCACGACGAAGCCGTGCGCATGGTGAAGAAGGCCATCGAACGCAAGCGCGACTGCGAAGGAGCCTATTACCTGCTGTGCCGCGCCCTCTTTGCCGCGGGGCGCTACCAGGAAGTGCTGGACGTGGCGGAAACCGCCATCGAGGCCAGCGGCGAGGACTACAACGTCTACGTGCCCGTCCTGAATTCTCTCGGCGCACTGGGCAAGACAGAGGGCGAGCGCAACATGCTCCAGCGCCTGATCGCGGCTCTTGAAAACCACCTGAAGCAGGTGCCGGAAGACGCGCGAGCTCGCATTCTGCTGGGCGGGCACTACGCCCGTACGGAGCGGAAGGACGACGCCCTGCGCGAACTGAACATGGCCGTAACCCTGCGCGCCAATGAGGCATCCATCCTGTACAACGCGGCCTGCCTGTACTGCGCTCTGAATAGAAAAGCGGAGGCTGTGGACGCCCTGCAAAAGGCTTGGGAAGCGGGATTTCGCGACGCGGCGTGGGTGCGCCGTGACCCGGACCTGCAGATGCTCCACGACGAGCCGGAGTTTAATCGCATGTATCCGGAACCTGCGGCGTAAGCGACGCGGGTAGCCTGACCCGCTGAACGCCATTCATCACCGTTCCCCGTCGCCTCAGCGGTCTATACTCTCTTTTGTCTATTTTTCAAATTGGAGTGTTCCCGTGTCTTCTTCCGCCCTTGCCTATGCCCGCGAAAACCATCCTCGTTTTCTTGACGATCTGAAAGCCTTGCTACGCATTCCGTCCATCTCCACGCTGCCCGAGCACAAGGGCGATTGCCTCAAAGCCGCCGAAACGCTGCTCGCCGATCTGAAGCGCATCGGCATGGAGCATGGACGTCTCATTCAGGGTGAGGGCCACCCGCTGGTCTATGCCGACTGGCTGCACGCCGCCGGTAAACCGACCGTCCTCATCTACGGGCACTACGACGTTCAGCCAGCCGATCCGCTCGACGAATGGCTTTCGCCGCCCTTTGAGCCTACCGAGCGCAACGGCAACATCTACGCCCGCGGCGCCGTCGACGACAAAGGTCAGGTGGTTGCCCAGGTCAAAGCGCTCGAATCGCTGCTGGCCGCCAACGGCTCGCTGCCTGTCAATGTGCGCGTGATCTTCGAAGGCGACGAAGAAGTAGGGGGGGAGGCGATTGCGGCCTACGTTGCCTCCAAACCTGCAGACCTCAATGCCGACTTTGCTTTGGTCTCTGACACGGAACTTTTTGCTCCCGGCCTGCCCACGCTTTGCGTCGGATTGCGCGGCATGATCTACACCGAGATCGAAGTGCGCGGCGCCAAAAGCGATCTTCACTCCGGCATGTACGGCGGCGCGGCGCCCAACCCATTCGTCTCCATCGCGCACATCATCGCCAAACTCAAAGATGAAAACGGCCATATCCTCATCCCCGGCTTCTACGATGGCATCATTCCTCCCAGTCAGGAAGAGCTGGCCGCGTGGCGCGGTCTTCCCTTCGACGAGGAGGAGTACCGGAAGTCCGAAGTGGGTTCGAAGCAACTGGTGGGCGAAAAGGGCTACAGCGTCCTGGAGCGCACCTGGGCACGCCCTACGCTCGATGTGCACGGCATTCCCGGTGGCTTTATCGGGGCCGGCGCCAAGACCGTGATTCCCGCCAAAGCCACGGCTAAAGTCTCCATGCGCCTGGTGCCCGGCATGACCCCGGCTAAAGCCTTCGAGCTCTACAAGAGCTATGTGCGAGAAGATCGCCCCTGCCGGCGTCGATGTCGATGTGCGTCTGATTCACTCCGGCGACGCCTGCCTCGTTCCCGTCGACAACCCCTACATCAGGGCCGCCACGCGTGCCCTGCATGATGTGTGGGGCAAAGACACGGTTTTCATCCGCTCCGGTGGGTCGATCCCCGTTGTTGGCGACTTCGATCGCCACCTGGGCCTGCCCAGCGTGATGATGGGCTTCGGCCTGACCGACGACAATATCCACGCGCCCAACGAGAAATTCAGCCTGAAGAACTTTGAACTGGGCATCGTGTCGCTCATCCGCTTCCTGGAGGAGGTCGGCAGTTGAATTTGTTTGCCCCGCCGAAAATGTTCCGTGCCCGGTCCTTTTCAGCGTCTTTTGCGGAAAAGGGTGGGAAGCCCCGGTCCCGAGGACTCAAGTTGCGATGAACGTCCGTGCCGCGTCAGAGCTAGACGCCATTGGTTTCGTGCTCGCGGGCGGTCAATCCAGCCGCATGGGCCGGGACAAGGCGCTCCTGGAGTTTGCGGGCAAGCCTCTGGTCGCTCACGCGCTCGACCTCTTTCGGGAGGCTGAAATTCCAGCCATGATCGCTGGCGCACCCTCGCCCGCCGGTGCTGCCCCTTCCGCCCGCATGTCTGTTGAGGCATTCGCGCCCGTCATCGAGGATGCTTCACCCGGCTTCGGCCCTCTCTCCGGCATCTGCGCCGCACTCTCGCACACCTCTGCGCACTTTGCCGTGTTTCTTTCCATCGATCTGCCTTTGCTTCCGGCCTCGCTCCTCGTCTACCTGTTCCGCCACGCCCGCATCACCGGAAGCCCCGTCACTTTATCCTCGGTTTCAGGTTTTGCGCAGACTTTTCCGGTGGTCCTCGACCGCGCCGCGCTGCCAGCGCTGCAAAGCGAGCTAAGCTCGGGGCGCAGCGGCTGTTTTTCCGCGTTCCAGGCGGCTTCCGCAGCCCTGAACCAGCCCATCCGTAACGTTGCCGTCGAACTACTCGCCCAGACCGGCGAGGTTTCGGATCCGCTCGAGTCTGCCCCCAGCCCGCTGGTTTCTCAATCTCAATACGCCGGACGATCTTGAGCGGGCCGAAGCGCTCCGGGGGCGGCGCATCGCGTAATCTGTTTTCAGAGTGATGTCGGACGCTGAATCTCAATCCGAGTTCCTGAAGCCGCTGAAGGAGGAACTTGAAGCGCTGGCGCGGCCGTCGGCCTCCAAGGGTCCGCCCTCCATCGCTCCGCCTGGACCTCCTCCCTTAGGTCCCATCATCCAATTCGATCGGGTTTCGATCTCATTCGATGACCACGCAGTTCTTGAGCAGGTCAGTTTTTCCGTTGAGCGCGGCCAAACGCTGTGCATTCTTGGCCGCAGCGGCGTCGGCAAATCGGTGTCTTTGCGCATGATCATGGGTTTTCTCAAGCCCGATTCGGGTGCCATTCATGTCGAGAACCAGGAAATTACCGGCCTCGAGCGAAGAGGGCATGCGCGCCATTCGCAAACGCGTCACCATGGTCTTCCAGAATGGCGCATTATTCGACTCGCTCAGCGTGCGCGAAAATGTGGCGTTCCCATTGCGCGAGCGCGGAGGCCTGGCCGAAGACCAGATCGGTCAGATCGTGGACCGGCTGATTAGCCTGGTGGGGGCAGAAGATGTGGCTGATGTCTTGCCGGCCAGCCTTTCCACCGGACGCAAGCGTGCAGTGGCCATGGCGCGCGCCCTGGCCGCGCAGCCTGAGGTCGTTCTCTACGACGAGCCCACCACCATGGTCGATCCCCTGATTGCCCGCCATGTGGGCGGACCTCATTCAGCGTCTCAAGCGACAGCTCGGCTTTACCAGCATCGTGGTCACGCACGATACTCGCTTTGCCCGCAAGCTGGCGGATACCGATCCTCTTTCTGCACCAGGGCAGGGCGCTCTTCTTCGGTCCCCTCGAAGCCTTTCTCGCGTCCAAAGATCCTGATATTCAACTGTTCTTGACCCTGGACGCCTATGTATTGCCTACGGAATAAAGACTTTATTGTCTTTGTAACAACTGTGCTGTAAAATAAAAGAACTATAAGTAAGACAGATAGAGCGACCGTTCAGTAACCATGTAGTTACTCTCTCGTAATCCTTTGCCTTGCAATTCTCTTGCAGCCCGGACTTAATTGGGCGAAGCTAAAGAAAACCAATTGATTCGGGTTTGTATCGAAAATTGGTGGGGCAACAATTCACGGACTCCCCACGTGATGGACTTTCAAGAACCTGCATAGCTCCTTTATTTGCGAGCGTTTTTCATCGCCTTAAGGGCCCCGGAATCGCGCAATACGGTTCTTCTCTTTATGCAAAAGTTTGCAAGAATCAGGCTTCGTTCGCGTCAGGCTTCCCCCGCTTGCGAGGGTAACTGCTGTGTCACGTATGCCAAGCGCCGTCCGGATACATTTGAAAGACTGAACTCCCGGCGGTGCCTGGATGGCACAGAAAAACTGACCGAGCGCAACACACTAGCTTTTCCCGTGTCTTTCTTTGAAGAGCAGGCATTGAGGGCAGTGTGTGCGTCTCCCCGTTCATTCCATTTTGATGCATTTTGCCTTGCTTCTATTCCCTTGCGAGTCAATCCCGACAGCACGCCGTTCAGGCGCTTCTGAAAGTTTGAGGTCTGCGTTTCTCTTATGGCGAGTTCGGATTTTTGGCAAAGGTTGTCGTCTTCCCTGGCTTTGTCGGCCGAATGGGAATCGGGTGTCTCGAGCGGCTCCGCGCGGCCGGCTCGCGGCACGGCCAAGCTCTGGATGGTCCTTGATATCGTCACGGTCTGCCTGGCTGCGGCTGTGACCACAATCTTCGAGTTTCATACCACTCCCTTGAAGGGAGCCCAAGGTTTTTGGCACGGAACATTGTTTTTCGGCCGTTCGATGTGGGTTTTGCTGGCCTTCCTGTTCGGATTCACTCTGACGCTCATCGCCACCAGCCGCCGCCTGCACTTGTACACTCCGGCGCGCCTGACCAATTTTCTCCACGAGCAGAGACTGAGTGCGCAGGCGTGCTTGACTTCTGGCCTGCTGCTGACTGGCGCGCTTTACCTGGTGCGCGCGGTTTATATTCCACGCGGTATCGTGCTTAGCACGGTACTCATGGTCGCGATCGCACTCGGCTTGCGGCGGTTCATCTATCGTGTGCTCCTTTATCGGCGTTTCGACCGGGGTCTGGATACGCGCAATGTACTCATTGTCGGTACCGGAACAGAGGCGCAAGCCCTTCGCCACCATCTCGACAGCATCCGGCATCTGGGTTTTACATTCAAAGGCTTCATCGAGCTTCCCGGTTCTGTAGCGCGCACGCAGATGGCGCCAGGCGATATTGTCGGCACGCTCGATTCTCTCTTCCAGAATGCCCGCAAGCAGTTTATCGACGAGATTTTTTTCACCACGCCCTGCGAACGCAGCATCGTTCAGGACGTGCTGGCCCAAGCGCGGGTTCACGGTGTGGATCTGCGCGTGGTTCCCGACATGTACGACTCCGTGGCCTGGGACAGCCCCATCGAATACATCGGCCAGTTTCCCACCATGCCGCTGCATCGCGGCGAAGTGCCGGAACTAGGTCTCATTTTCAAGCGTGTCTTCGATACCATCTTTTCCGTACTGACTCTCCTTGCTCATTTCGCCCGTGCTGGTGGCCGTCGCCATCGCCATCAAACTCGATTCACCCGGCCCGATCTTTTACACCTCTGAGCGCATCGGCAAAAAGGGAGTGGTCTTCCGCTGCATCAAATTTCGCACCATGGTTCTGCGATGCAGAAACTCGCCGCGCCGAGGTCATGCACATGAACGAGCGCGACGACGTGCTCTTCAAGATCTCGAACGACCCGCGCATCACTCGCCTTGGAAGGTTCCTGCGCAAATATTCGTTGGATGAGCTGCCACAGTTCTTCAACGTCCTGGCTGGCGATATGAGCATTGTGGGGCCGCGCCCGCCCCTGGCCGGCGAAGTGCGCAAATACGACCTCAGCCACCTACGCCGCCTGGATGTCACTCCGGGGATTACCGGACTGTGGCAGGTGCAGGGACGCCAGGATCCATCGTTTACCAGCTATGTGTCTCTCGATGTCACCTACATCGACAACTGGAGCATCTGGCTGGACTTCAAGATCATCCTGCGCACCATCGCCGTGGTCTTTTCCGGCACGGGCACGTAGTGGGTTTGGCGTGTGGCTTGTGCGGGGAGTGATTCCCTAGGACTGGCTAAAAACTCCGGTCGGCGTGTTGAGATGCGACGGCTTTTCCGTGTCAATCGTTGACTGATCCGAACCCGCTTCCAGTTTTGGCTTCCGCCGGACTCCCAGATTGTTGATCGCGTAATCGATATAGGGTGACTTGAGTTCGGGGTCCTGTCCCAGGAAGCGGCATGTCGCCACCACCTGATCCACGATGAACCGCGGATGATAGGCGGCAGTTCCAGGCCCTTCTCTTCCCTCACCATGTACACGATGAAGTTGAACACATCGTCGCGCAGCGTCAGGCCCTGCCGCGTCGCACTCCCTCTCGAAGATCGGTCCGGTAGTGTTCCAGGTCCGGCGGACCCACCTCGATCTTGTAGGGAAGGCGGCGCAGGAAGGCGGGATCCATCAGGTCTTCCGGCTCCAGGTTGGTGGAGAAGATCACCAGTTCTTCAAACGGAATGCTGAAGCTCTTGCCGGTGTGCAGCTTCAGATAGTCGACGCGGCTTTCCAGCGGCACGATCCAGCGATTCAGCAGATTGGCCGGGCTCACCAGCTGCCGGCCGAAGTCGTCGATGAGGAAGCAGCCGCCCAGTGCCTTCATGTGCAGCGGCGCTTCGTAGAAGTGGCCCGATCTCGTCGTAGCGCAGGTCGAGCATGTCCAGCGTCAGTTCGCCGCCGGTGATCACGAATGGCCTGCGGCACGAGACCCAGCGCATGTCGTAGGTCTCGCGCCGGATAAACGATTGGCTGTCGTCTTCGCTGCTCCGCCGACGGGCTGATCGGAATGTGAATGCTGGGATCGTAGAAGCGGATGATCTGGCCCTCGACGATGATCGCGTACGGCACGTAGATCACGTCGTGAAAGACGCTGGCGAAGCTGCAGTGCGACCGAGGTCTTGCCGTTTCCCGGCGGCCCGTAGAGCAGAATGGCCCGGCCCGAATTCAGCGCCGGCCCGGTTTGTTCCACGATGCTCGTCTGTCAGTGTCAGCTCGCTGAGCGCGTTGCGGATGCGATCCGCGGTAATGCGCTCGTTGGTCGGCTTCTGCAGATTCACCCGTGTCGACAAATTCTGCCAGTGGTCACCGGCGCCGGCCCGACATAACCCGACCGCTTGATCGCATCCATGGTCCAGCGCCTGCCCTCTTCGGTGAGCGCATAGCTCATGTCGATGGACTGTTCGGAGTTGCGCGATCCCAGTGTGTAGAGCAATTGCCGCTCGATGGCCATGCTGCGCCAGGTCCATCACGATCTGCAGCGGCAGCTTGATGGCATCGGCATACTGGGCGACGGTTCTCAGCCCGAGGTATAAATCAGCTTCATCAACAGGGCCAGCAGTTCGGTTTCGTCGATGCCGGTCGCGGCAATGTTCTTCGGTTCCTTCGGAATGCGGTGGATAAACCGTTCCAGCACCGCCTGATCGATGGCCCCGAGCGCCACCAGGTTGTCGCCCAGACGCCCGCCGTGTCCTTCAGCCGTTCCAGCGCCGCCGCCACATCCTTTTCCGTGACCAGCTTTGCGCGGACCAACAGATCGCCTAATCGCACTTGCGGTTCGATGGTATCCTCCCGGCAATTCCTGTCTGCTCTTTGTCAGCCCGCAATGGCGGAATGTCGTCGAGGCTCGCAGTGGCGTCGCGGACTGGCACACACAAAGGCACACCTTCGGGGCAGCACTCAAGTGTAAGTCGGTGGCTAAAGTGCAAAGAAATCCCCCGTTGCGAGGGTAACGTTCACCTGTCCGCGATTTAAACTGGAATTGTGAAGATCGCGCTCGCCCAGATCGACCCCACGGTTGGGGATTTCACCGGAAACCTCGAGAAAATCGTTGCCGCCAGCCGCCGCGCGGCGGACTGGGCGCGCGCCTTACGGTCTTCTCCGAACTCGCCATCTGCGGCTATCCTCCCGCCGACTTTCTTGAGAAGCCCAGCTTTCTGGCGCGCTGCCGCTCCGCCGTCGACGAGCTGGCCGCGGCCACGCGCGAGCTGCCGACCGCCGTTCTCGCCGGTGTCGCGTCCTGCCCGACTGGACGCGAGGATGGAAAGCCCGCCTTCAACGCCGCCGTCCTCCTCGACCGCGGCCAACTTGCTCCTCGAGCAGCACAAGCGGCTCCTGCCCTTTTACGACGTCTTCGACGAGCAGCGCTATTTTTCGCGCCTCCGGCACGCAGAAAGTCGTCGAGCTCGACGGCGTTCGCCTCGCCATCACCATCTGCGAAGACGCCTGGAACGACAAAAGCTTCTGGCCGCGCCGCCTCTACTCCGTCGATCCCATGGAAGAGCTGATGCGCCAGAACCCGGCGCTGCACATCAATCTTTCCTCCTCGCCGTTCTGGCACTCCAAGCGCGCCATCCGCCGCGAGATGCTGGCCGCCATCGCCCGCCGCGACGGCATTCCGGTGCTGATGTGCAACCAGGTGGGCGGCAACGACAGCCTGATCTTCGACGGCTCCTCCTTCGCGCTCAACGCACGCGGCGAACTGATTGCGCAGGCCGCTTCGTTTGTCGAAGATCTGGTCGTCGTCGATCCCTTCCACGCCGCAGCCGGTTCCGATTCCCGAAGACGACGCCACCGAGGCCGCCTATCGCGCCCTGGTGCTGGGCACGCGCGACTACGTGCGCAAATGCGGCTTCAGCAAGGCCATCGTCGGCCTCAGCGGCGGCATCGATTCCGCGCTCGTCGCCGCCATCGCCGCCGAGGCCCTGGGCGCAGAGAATGTCATCGGCGTCGGCATGCCCAGCCCTACTCCTCCGCAGGTTCCATCGACGACAGCCGCAGCTTGGCCGCCAACCTCGGCATCCGCTTTGAAACCATCGCCATCAACGGCGCTCTTCGCCGAGTTCAACCAGGCTCTGGAGCCGCTCTTTCACGGCATGAAGGACGACATCACCGAAGAGAACATCCAGTCGCGCATTCGCGGCACGCTGCTGATGGCGCTCTCCAACAAATTCGGCGCGCTGGTGCTCACCACCGGCAACAAATCCGAGATGGCGGTGGGCTACTGCACGCTCTACGGCGACATGGTGGGCGCGCTGGCGGTGATCGGCGATCTGGTCAAGACGCGCGTCTACGCGGTCTGCCACTGGCTCAACCGAGACCAGGAAATCATCCCCGCCGCCATCCTCAACAAGCCGCCTTCGGCCGAGCTGCGCCCCGGCCAGATGGACACCGACTCGCTTCCGCCCTACGACGTGCTCGACCCCATTCTCGAAGCCTACGTCGAGCGCTACGAAACGCCGGAACAGATTGCCGCCGAGCACGGATTTCCGCTCGATCTCGTCCAGCAGACGGTGCGCCTGATCGAGCGCTCCGAGTACAAGCGCCAGCAGGCCGCCCCGGTCCTCAAAGTCACCGCCAAGTCGTTTGGCATGGGCCGCAGATTTCCCATCGCCGTCAAGGTCCAGGTGTAGAGCCAGCCGGCCCGATCAATCCAGCCCGCCAAGCAGGGTATAAGCTAATGAAGAGGGAGTTTTCCCGCGTCTAAGGAGAATCGCTTGATCCGTCCGTCTGCTCGTTTGCTCAGCGCCGCTGCGCTGATTGCCCTCTTCGTTCCGGTATTCCAGGCCGCTGCCCAGCAGCATGTGCCGCCCGCGCCCGATGCCAGCGCCCCGCAAGCGCCTGCCGCACCGGGACAGCCCGCCACTGAACCCTCGGCCCCGGCTCCGCGGCCGCACCGGTCTTTCCCAAGCCCGATCCGGCCGACTTTACCGCCGCCTCGCCGACCAAGGAAGCCGTCAATGCCTTTCTCACCGCGAATTGGGGCTACGACGAGAATCGCGTTTGGCAGGTGGAGGCCATTCTCAAGACGCCAGTCGACAGCGTGAGCAAAGTAGTCGTCTTCATCGGCGACAAGACCGGCAAGGAAAAGCCCGCGAGGTTCTCGCGTTCTTTGTGTTGCCCGACGGCAAGCACATCATCACCGGCGACGAGCATCATTAACTTTGGCGATCATCCCTTCGCCGAATTCCGCCAGGCGTTGCAGCAAGGCGCCGACGGCCCGTATCGCGGTTCGGCATCGAAGGATCTGGAACTGGTCGAGTTCGCCGACTTCCAGTGCCCGCACTGCAAAGAGGCGCAGGCCAACATGGACAAGCTGGTCGCGGATTTTCCCAAGGCGCGCATCGTCTTTCAGAACTTTCCCATCGCGTCCATCCATCCGCAGTCCGTGCAGGCGGCTGAGTACGGCCTGTGCGTAAACAAGCTGGGCGGGCAGCACCGCCTTCTTCCAATTCGCCGCGGCAGTCTTCGACGGCCAGGATGGCCTCGCCACTCCTGATGGCGCCGCTCTCACCCTCAACAGCGCCGTCATCAAGGCCGGGCTCGATCCCACCAAGGTTTCGGCGTGCGCCGCGACGCCTGAGATCAAGGCCAATGTCGATGCCTCCGTCAAGCTTGGCACCGACGCGGGCATTAACTCGGTTCCAACCCTCGTCGTCAACGGCCACGAGGTTCCCGTCGGCCAGATTCCTTACGAAACTCTGAAGAAGATCGTCGAATTCCAGGCCAAGCTCGACGGCGTTTCCGGCCAGTAGCTGATTCCTGATGCATCGCGCCCCGTTCTCGCTTTGCGAGGGCGGGGCAAATTCTTTTTCTTCGCCACAATACTCCCCGCCTTCCTCGCGTCCGGTTTCCGTTGCAGCCAGAGTATGATGGTTGCCTGCAATCAAACTGCGGGATGATCGGACAACTGTGCCTATGAAGCACATTCTTTCGCTCGACGGTGGCGGAATTCGCGGCGTCTTCACGCTTGAAGTTCTTCTCAAGATCGAGACACTTTTGCGCGAACAGCAATACAACAACTCGCCGGATTTCGTGCTGCGTGACCACTTCGATTTCTTTGCCGGCACCAGCACCGGCGCAATTATTGCCGCGCTGCTATGCTGGGGAATGCCGGTCGGCGAGATTCGCGAACTCTACACGAAGCACGGGCACGATATCTTCCGCCCCATTCCATGGCACCGCCATCCGATCAAGCGGCTCCTCTACTCGCGCTTCGATTCCCAGCCGCTCGCGGAAATGCTACAGCGTCTTTTTTCGGAAAATGGCACGGACGCCAAGCTGGGCGCGAGCCGGCTTAGAAGAATGGATATGCACGACGAGGTAGCGGCCGGGAGCGAGACGGAAACTCTGGCCGAAGGCGAGGGCAAGTACCTGCTGCTCGTGGTGCGCAATCACAGCACGGGTTCTTCGTGGCCTCTCACCAACAATCCGCACGCGAAGTTCAATAAGCTGAAAGCGAAATCCGATGCGCCTACTCCGCCAGACACCCTCCTGAGGTTTCCGCTTTGGCAACTGGTGCGCGCCAGTACCGCGGCGCCGACCTACTTTGACCCAGTAGAAATTGTTCTGGGCGGCACACGGCAACTATTGGTAGACGGTTCCATTTCGCCCTATTCCAATCCGGCCCTGATTGCCGCGCTCACCGCCATCTTGCCTGCCTACAGGATCAACTGGCCAACGGGCCCGGAGAAAATCCGCGTCGTGTCTGTGGGCACCATTGAGTTTTCCTCCAGGCTTCAGGTTAAGGATGAAAAACTCTGGCTGGGCCACAATGCGAGGCACATCCCCGTCGCCCTGCTGCAAACCATTGCCTGGCAGCAGGATTACCTGTGCCGCTGCCTGGGCGAGTGCATCTACGGAGAGTTGTTGGATAAGGAAGTCGGGCATCTGGTCGAATCGTTGGACCGCGTCAGTAACGGCGAATATCCGGTCTGGCATCAGCGGCCGGGGCCCGGCTGGTTCAGCTATGTGCGCTACAACCCAACCTATCGGCGGCAGGACGATCTCGACAAAATGCTGAAGAAATACCCGCGCCTGTCGGAGATCGCCGCTGTGGACACAATCCCCATCCTCCAGGACATCGGCCGCGATTACGCGGAGCATACGGTGAAGCTCGAGCACCTCATTTGAGGGAAAAGCGGCTCGGCGGGCGGTTGGCCCTCCGTTTGGTGAAGATCAAGGGTGCCCGTCCAGATTTTGCAAACGCCGGAGAGGCCTTCTACTGCGCTGAGTTTTTTTCCACCCGCATCATCACCGTGTGTCCAGCGGCTTGCGGCCCGCGGACCACGTGCGGCGTCATCACGATCACCAGCGTCGCGTAGCTCCTCTGCGAATCCTTATCCGTGACGTTGTTCATTCCCGGGATCTCGCTAAGCCCGGGAGTTCCGCTGATTGCCTGGCTCTGCGACTTGTCCATCTCCGTGGCCACTACCGTCGCCTCGCCCGCTTTCAGCGTCACCACGCCTGTAAACTCCCGGTTATTGAGCACCGGATTGCCGTCGATCGAGGTTCCGGCAAGCGCGTCGAGCTTCATTTCAACGGTCAGTGCCACGTCGCCGTTGCGGAGTGCCTTGGGCGTTACGGTCAACGTCAAACCCAGGTCCTGGTACTGCACCATCGGAACATTCGGCACCGTACTTGTAAGGGAGGACAGCAGGGAACTGAGGCTGCTCGATGTGCCTGCTCCGGTCAATCCTGGAATGCTCCCGGCGCTTCCCGACAGGCTCGAAAAGGAAGAGGTCTGGATGGGATATTTTTCGCCAAGCTTGAGTTCGCCCTTTTCACCGTCCTCAAGGCGGAGCTGAACCTGATCGAGCTCGCGCGAGTCGGACGTATTCAGATTGAGGTTGTAAGCAGTTTTCCCCGGAACCAGGGCCGACTGCGTAAGTCCGCCACCGAACAAGGCAAAGCCGCTGGAGAGCAGAGGGCTTGAAACCTGGCCCGAGGCGATGAGAATGCCAAGAATTGCCAGGGGATCGTTGGGCGAAGCCAATCCCGAAGAAATGATCTGCTGCACCAGGCTTTGGTTGGCGTTCAAAATTGACTGCTCTTCTGCATACACATTGAAGGCCGCGATGCTCTGCGGTAATTGCGCACCGGTGTTGCGATCGCTGGTGTGAGCCACCTGGATGAGGCGCACATCGAGCAATACCTGGCTGCGCCCGTCGAGAAGGCTCTGCATGGTGGCGTTGAAGGCTTCCAGTGTGCGTTGGGGAGCGCGTAGAGTAATGGCGTGTTCGCTGGGCGAAGGCGTCGCCTGCTGCACCACAAAAATGTTCTTTGCCACCGACAACACGTCGTTCAATTCATCGTCGCTCAGGCCGTTTAAGTAAACCGTTTCCACGTCCTGGCGCAGAAACTGATTGCGGTTCGCGGTGGTGTCGGCGGCCACCAGAGCGCGATGCGCGTCCAGCGGCACGAAGAACGTGTTCGTGACCAGGCTCAACACCTGCGCCGCCTGCTCAAAGCTGACGTCGTCTACATCGAATCGGGTCAGGAATGGGTGCACGCTGGTGTCGAGCATGGTCGTTAAGCCGTAGGCGCGAAATACCTGGGGGATGATTTGCTCCCGATCGTTACGCAGATGAAAGCTGTGCACGCCCGGAGCGGGTTCCAACTGCACGGGGCCGGCCAGAGAACTGCCGCTTTGCTCGTAAACCGCCTGCGGCTGGCTGCGCACGGCATCGTCGGCCAACTCGTCGAGATGCTGGTTGATTTCAATGTTCGTGGGGTCGAGCGTGCGGGCGCGCTCCAGCGCAGCACGCGCGGCGGCCTCGTTGTTCAGCAGCCGATCCTTGGCTGCCTCCTGAATCAATTCCGTGACCGCGTGGCTGCGCGCCACATCGGCTGCCATCCGATAGTTCGTATTCGTCGGGTCGAGCACGGCGGCCTGCTCATAATCCTTCATCGCCTCTTCGAACTGGCGATCGAGGAATAATTTGCTCGCATCCAGATAAAGTTTGGTGGCACGCCGCCTGTCGCTCGAGCGCGGCCGCGTAGCTTCCGGACGCGGCTGCGCGGTTACGTTGTCCGTAGCCGCACTGGGGGAAGCGGCCGCCGGCGTAGTCTGGCCTTCGGGCGCATTTTGACCTGCGGGCGTCGCCGCGGGAGCCGCGGTTTGCGCCAAAAGCGCGCCTGTAAACAGGACCAGCACCAAGCCTGCGCAACAATTCCGGGCCAAGGATCCGGCTTGCCCGCACGCCCGCGCGTCTGGGTTTTGCGGCTGCGGCTTCATGGCTTGCCCTTCATACCCTGCTCTTGACCGTGGCCAGCAAATCGGCCAGCGAGGTGACGCAGACTTCAGGCTGATGCTCCTTCAACTCGTCGAAGCTGAACTTGCCGGTCGCCACGGCGATCACGCTCAGGAAGTTTGCCCGTGCCGCTTCAATATCGCGTGACGTGTCGCCGACAACGCATATCTTTGCGTCCTTGCCGGCCATCTCACGCGCCTTCCGCGCCGCGTGGGCGATCAGCTCCCCTCGCATGGGGAAGTGATCGCTGAAGCCGCCGAAGCGAAACCACTCCCGCAAACCGGCCTTCTCAATTTTGATCCAACCAATGGCTTCCAAATTGCCCGTAGCCACGCCCAGCAATGCACCCTTCTGGGCCAGGTGGCGTAGCACGTCCTCTACGCCTGGCATCAACGCCAGCTCCAGCTCGTGACGCCGCTCGGCAACGCTGTTGCGCATGGCCTCAAGAATGGCTTCCACGCGCTCTTCCAGCAGTTGAGCAGGAATCCCGGCCTGGCGGCAGGCCTCGCGCAAGATGGCGGTATCGGTATTGCCGTGCAGCAGGATGCCGCCCAGTGTAATCTCAAAGCCCGTCACGCGCTGCACGCTGGCGGCGAAGGAGTCAAAGTGCACGCGGTCGCGACTGCGCAACAGGGTTCCGTCAATGTCGAAGAGATAGGCGTCCTGCCCGTCCCAGGCAAAGTCCGGCTCTATCGCGATGCGGGCTGTGGGATTCTGCGAAGTTGTTGGCATCATGTTAGGCTGCGTCTTCAGCCTTAAGGCCTGCTGGCAAACCCTAGCGGTAGCCTTGGCGAACAACGCTGAATACAGGACGTTCGCTACGCGGCGGACGCTTGAGCCCGGCCCGCACTTCGGCCAGATCCAGTCCCAGGTCGGCCATGGCGCGGCTCAGTGTGTTACGGTGCATGCCCAACTCCTCGGCCGCCTTACACTGGTTCCCCCGGTGTGCCACAAGCACCTCGCGCAGATACTGCCTCTTAAATTCCCGCACTGCTTCCTCATAGCGGATGCCGCTTGAGTGCATTTGCGTCACCAGGCTGTCCAGTTCTCGTCTCACGCTTCCCTCGTGCTTGTGTTGCTCAAATAGTGTAACCGTCTTGCAGCCGATTTTCTCACGAAGCGCCATTTTTTTCGTGGATCCATTTCGGCGATTCGTGCTCCAACTTTTTTAGTCCATCAACAATGCGTTGCGACAGCCCGCCCGGGCTCACCTGCGTGCTCACATGCAAGGCTCCAAAAAAGATCTTCGGCAATGTCGCCTGGGTCAACCACTCTGTCTGGGGGAAAAACGCCACTGTGACCAGGATGCAGACCGTCACCAGCAACGCTCCCTGCACAAAACCCACAATGGACCCGGCAATGACGTCCAGACAGCCCAACCCCACCCAGTGGAACATTTTTTTCAGCATGGCCCCTGCTACGTTGGCGATAAACATCACAATCACCGCGATCAGCAGAAATCCAATAGCATTGGCTACGGCTTCATAGTGCACGATGGGCATGAACGCCACGGCCACGCGCGCGTAATTCCACCCCGCCAGTACAACTCCCAGGATCAGGCCCAGCAACGAGCAAATCGAGCGGAAGAATCCCTGTGCCATTCCCCCCAGCACCGACACCACCAGTACTACGAGAATGATCCAATCCACCCATTCCATATTGCACTCCGCGTTCTCTCACCGCAACGCTCATTCCCAAGGCAATGTTCATAGAAATTACGATGCAAGTTCCCGGCCGGTCAAGCGCTTGAAGGCTTCTAAATACTTGGCCCGCGTGCGTTCGACCACCTTGTCCGGCAAACTCGGTGCCGGCACCTGCTTATTCCAGTGGATTTCTTCCAGGTAGTCGCGAACAAACTGCTTGTCAAACGATGGCTGTGCCCCGCCTGGCTTCCAGGTCTTGCCATCCCAGAAACGCGAGGAGTCCGGCGTTAAAACCTCATCGGCAAGAATAACGCCTTTCGGCGTTTTGCCAAACTCAAATTTTGTGTCGGCCAGGATCAGTCCGCAGGCCTCGGCGTGTGCCGCCGCCCGGCCATAAAGCGCCAGTGTCAACCGCTGCAATTCCGCCGCCTCTGCCGCGCCCACGATGGCCTCGATCTTGTCATAAGAGATGTTCTCGTCGTGCGCGCCGTCCTGGCTCTTGGTGGCCGGCGTAAAAATCGGTTCCGGCAGCCGCGAGCCGTCCAGAAGCCCGCCAGGAAGACGAATGCCGCAGACCGTACCGTCGGCGCGATACTCTTTCCATCCCGATCCCGCGAGATAGCCGCGCGCCACGCATTCCACGGGAAACATATCTGCCCGCTTCACCAGCATCGAGCGGCCTTGCAACTGGTCGCGGTAGGGCTGGAGGGACGCGGGATACTCACCAACGTCCGCCGTAATCAGGTGGTTGGGCACCACATCCTTCAGCAGATCGAACCAGAACAGCGAAATCTGCGTCAGGATCTTGCCTTTATCCGGGATTCCCGTGCCCAGCACGTGATCGAAGGCCGAAATGCGGTCGGTGGCCACCAGCAGCAGTGCGTCATCCACGGAGTAGAGATCGCGTACCTTGCCTCGCCCCAGCAGCGGTGTCGGGCCCAGGTTGGTAGTAAGCAGAGCTGCCATGGGGAATCTTCCTCGGAGTGGTTCGAAACTCCGATTCTCGTGCGGCAGGCAAGCTTTGTCAATCGTCTGCGCCGCATTCCGGAAACCGAAAGTTTTACGCTCCGGCAAGCCCGTGCGCAACACGCAAAACCGTTCGGATACGCCGGCCATTTACGCTTTCCGGACTGCGCACGAACTCCTGTGACGGCCGTCACGGCCTGCCCCCTCAACATGGGAGACACTTCGATTGTCAACATGGTTCGGACGGCGTGTAAGTTGAGCCGTCTTTGAGCCGGGCGACACGAGGCAGCAGTGGAAAGGGGAAGCCGCGGCTAGTCTCGTTTAGTGCAGGGATCACCAGTAGCCGCGTGCTACCGACCTCCAGTGCCGGCTACTGGTCCCCGTCTTTATCTTGTGTTATAAGGATCGACAAGCGCCTCCGAAGAGAAGAGTTCCTTCGGGGGCGATTTTTTGCCCGCGATCTTCAAGGTCGCACTTCAGGCCTCTGATACCACCGGCAGTCCTGCTGCTTCCCATGCGGCCAGCCCGCCTGCAATTTCTATCTGATTGGTCATCCCATACTGCTGAAGGATGCTTGCGGCGATCGATGAACGGTATCCGCCCGCGCAATGGACCGCGATACGACGGTCGTGCGGTATCTCATCGATCCGCTCCTGCAGATGGTTCAGCGGGATGTTGACGCTGTTCTCGATATGTTTGTCCGCCCATTCGCGCGGTGTACGAACATCGAGCACCAGCGACAGCTCATTGGCCGCCAGATCCTCCGCCGCAATCAGGACGCTGACGCGCTCCGTTGGCCACACCAGATCAGGTCTTTCGGCAAGCGCTTCCATGCCCCCTTCGAGGTAACCTCTCACGTGGTCGAAGCCGATCCGGCCCAGTCGCAGAGCAGCTTCCTGCTCGCGCCCCGGCTCGGCGATGATTACGATGGGTTTGGCGCGGTCCAGAACTGTGCCCGCCCAGGTGGCGTATTGGCCCCCAAGCCCAATGTTGATGCTGCCCGCAAGGTGCCCCTTCGCGTACTGCTCCGGGTCACGCACGTCGAGTAACTGAGCACCCCTCTCGCCCATCGCAAGGACCTCAGCCAGTGCGACCGGTTTGTGGACCAGCTCGAGATTCTCCTGGAGCGTGGCGCGTTCGCGGGTGTTGAGAACAGCATCATAGGTGAAATAGGGCGGAGCGTCCGGTTGGTCCGCTGTTACCAGGCGCACGAACTCTTCCTTATTGGTGGGCTTCAACGCATAATTCAATCGCCTTTGATCGCCCAGGGAGGAGAAGGTGTCGGAAGATAGTTTCTTGCCGCAGAGAGAACCGGCTCCGTGGGCCGGATAAACGAGAACCTCGTCGGGAAGCGTCAGCAACTTGTCGTGGAGGGAGTCGAAAAGAAAGCCGCCCAGCTCGGTCGCGCTCCAGCCTAGCGATGCTCGCAAGTCCGGACGTCCCACATCGCCGATGAACAGAGTATCGCCGGTGAGAACTGCGTACGGGTTTGCCTCATCTTTGCTGCGATCGAACACCAGAATTGAAATGGACTCGATGGTGTGCCCGGGGGTCTCGAGTACTTGCAGGCGCAGCCCAGGGAATTCAAGCGTATCGCCATCCTTCATCGCGACGAATTTGTATTCCGCCTTTGCCCGCGCGCCGAGATGGATTGCGGCGCCGCAGGAGTCGCGCAACTCCAGGTGGCCCGCGACGAAGTCAGCGTGGAAGTGGCTCAGGAAGACGTGGCGGATTTGCAGGCCAAGCCTTTCGGCGTCAGCGACGTACTGCTGGATGTCGCGCTGCGGATCGACGACGATGGCTGTCCCGCTCTCCTCATCACCGAGTAAGTAGGAGGCGTGTGCCAGGCATCCGAGATAATACTGTTTCAGGACCATCGGAATTTGGTGAGTTTAGCATCGCTGGCTTTCAGTGGCCAATCCGAAGATTTCCTCATGCTGACGCAAATCGAGTTCTCGAGCGCCCCGAATCTGTGGCTATTATTGAATGAAGAGGTGATGCGATGGCAGAGATGTTTGACAAACCGGCTTCGGTCGACGAGATTCTTCGCGAAGTTTCCCGGATCAAATCAGTTGTCACCGAAGCGGTGGACGACGGCGTTCGGTCTGCACTGCGTGCGACCAAGCAGGGAAGAGCATTCGCCGAAGACAAGATTGACGATGCAAGGCACGCCATCAAGCGGAACCCCTTGCAGGCCGCAGGCATTGTATTCGCCGCCGGAATCGTGATCGGGAGCGTCATCACCTTGATCTGTTACCCGCGCGACTAACTTACCGACTCCGCCAGTCCCGTTAGATCGGCCGCCTTTCTAATGCGGCCTTCCCGGCAGCACGAAGTGCTCCTCGCAGCGCGGCTCGTAGTTGTCGCCGGCCATGATGATGGGGCTTGTGTAGTGCGCCGGCTTGCCGTCGACCAGGCGCTGCGGATACAGCGCCTTGGCCCCGCAAGCTGCAATATGCCACCAGCTCAGTCACGTTCCCCGCGTAGGTGCGCACCAGCCACGAGAGATCCAGCATTTCGCCGAACGGCATGCCGCGAAAGTCGAGTTCGAGGCCCGAAACCATCACGTCGTAGCCGGAGTCGAGCAGTCGCTTGGTGAACAGGAACAGATCCTGCACGAACTGACCCTCGTCGAGGGCGATGCACTCAATGTGCTTGCCGATTCGCTGCTCAGTGGATGCGATGATCGGCAGCACGGTCCATGGATCGTTGCCAGGGAATTCGACGGCTTCCATCTTTGCCGCAACCGTTGCGATTGCGGCTTTCCACCAGGCCCGGCGGCGGCCTTGGTGTCGGCGCTCGGCTTCAGCAGCATCACGTATTGCTGGGCGTATTCGCGGCGGGTCTCGATCCTGCGCAGCAACTCGGCTGTCTTGTTGCTCCGCATCGGCCCGACAATCATTTCCAGTTTGCCAAGCACAGTCGTCTCCGCCTTGATGTCACGTCGGGGTCGCGACGAAGTCTCAGCAGCCGGTAGTCAATAGCCAGTAGCTGATCGCGGCGGAATCGCGCCTTTAGCTATTGGCTGACTGGCTGACTGCTTACGCCGTCGCCCGCTTCAGCTCGCGTTGTCCCAGCCGCACGCTCACGATCTTCGACACGCCCGGCTCCTGCATGGTCACGCCGTAGATCATGTCGGCGGCCTGCATCATGCGCTTGGAGTGCGTCACGATCAGGAACTGCGTGTCGTGGCTGAGCGAGTCGAGCAGGTCGGCGAAGCGGCCTACGTTGGTCTCGTCCAGCGCCGCGTCCACTTCGTCGAGCACGCAGAAGGGGCTGGGCCGGAACTCGAAGATGCCCACCAGCAGCGCCAGCGCGGTCAGCGCCTTCTCGCCGCCCGAAAGCAGCAGCACGTTCTGCAGCTTCTTGCCCGGCGGCGACACCACGATGTCCAGCCCGCTTTCCGCCTGGTTCTCCTCGTCGGTCACGCGCAGGAAGGCCTGCCCGCCCTGGAACAGCCGCGCAAACACCTTGCCGAAGTTCTCGTTGATCTGGACAAGCGCCTCGTCGAACTTGGTGCGCGAAATCTGATCGATCTCCTTGATCGTCTCCTGCGTGTTCTCGATGGACTCGATCAGATCCTTGCGCTGCGTTTCGAGGAACGCATGACGCTCCGCCGTTTCCTTGTACTCGTCGAGCGCCATCATGTTCACGGGGCCCATCTGTTCCAGCCGCTGCTTCAAGCCGCGGCAGGTTTCCTCTTCGGCAGCCAGTTCCTCGCCGGCCAGCCGCGCGATCTCCGTATCGGCGCGCAGCACCTGCGCCTCTACGTTCACTTCGGCCAGGCAGCTTCCCTCCAGATATTCCAGATCGGAGTGCAGCTTGGCCAGCTCGCTGGAAAGTCCGGCGCGATTCTCGCGCAATTGATCCAGCGCCGCGCGCCCGGTTTTGAGTTGCGCCTCCATCGCGGCCAGTTGCTAGGCGCAGCGCCTGCGCCTGCTGCGCTGAGAGATTGCGCCGCGGCCAGCGCCGCCGCGCGCGTCTCGGTCAATTGCTTCTGCTGCCCGGCCAGTTCGGCGTTTTCCTGAATGCGCTGCTCGCGCTCCGCTTCGGCCGCGGTGCGTTGCTGCTCGATCGCCTGCACGCGCCGGGTCAGATCGCCAAACAGCCGGTCGATGCGTTGGAAGGCCGCTTCTGCGCCGCGCCGCCGCTCTTCCAGGCCGGCCAGCTCCGCCGTCATCTGCGCCGCTTCCTGTTGCAGCGCCTCGCGCTTCAGCCGCAAGCGTTTCCAACTGCGTCAGCCGCACGTTCAGGCCACTGTCCGCCTGGCTGTGTTCCGACTCCAGGCGCGCCGCCTCTTCGCGCTTCTCGGCAATGGCCTGGCGCTTGGTTTCGCGCGCGTCCTTGTTGCGCGCCGCCTGCGCCTGCCACTCCTGCAAGCGCCGCTCGATGCGCTGCGCCTCGGCTTCCATCTGCTTCAGCGCCGCGCCCAGCGTGGCTGCCTCGCTTTCGCCTGTTCGCCGTTCTTCGCCGTGGGTCTCCAGTTGCGCTGTCAGCTCCTCGATGGCGCGGCTCAGTGCATCGGCTTCCTTCTGCGCGTGCTCCAGATCCGCTTCCAGCTTCGCCAGGCGGCCTTCGGTCTCGCGCAACTCGCGCTTCAGCGCCAGCGGGCCTTCGCTGGCCGGCTTGCCGCCCGTCACCGTCGAACTGTGGAAGCACTCGCCGTCCGGCGTCAGGAAATAGGCATGCGCGTAGCGCGACGCCAGCCGCTGCGCGTCCGCGGAATCTTCCGTCAGGTAGCCGTGCCGCAGCTTGGGCAGCACCGCTTCCAGCGAACGACCAAAGCCATTGAGCACTTTCACGGCATCGCGCAGCGGCGTCACGCCGGGTTCCCCTGTCGGGTCGTTGGTGGTTTCGAAGAGCTTGCCCTGCGCGTCGGAGTGAATCAGGAATGTCGCCCGGCCGTCGCTGGTTTTCAGCACGCGCACGCCCTCTTCCGCCGCGCCCCAGCTTTCCACCACGACGTAATTCAGTTCTTCGCGCAGGAATTCGTCCACCACGCCTTCATGCTCGCCGCTCACCTCAAGAAAGTCCGCCAGCGTTCCCACCGGAGCCACCGACGGCCCCAGCGCTCCCGGCTTCAGCAGCCGCCGCACCGAGTCGGTGGCGTAGCCGTGATTGCGAATCAGCGCTTGCAGCGAGTCGCGCCGGCCCAGCACTGCCGCCTGTTCGCCGCGCAATTGGTTGGCCTGCGCGCGGCGCGCGCTTTCGTCGCTGCGCTTGGCCTGCAGGGTCTCGCGCAAGCGTCGCGATCTCTTGCTCGAGCCGCTTCAGCGTTGCGTCCGCCGATGCAAAGCGCAGTCGCGACTCGCCAGTCTGCACGCCCAGGTTCTCGTTCTCAATGCGCGCCTGGCCCATCTCCGATTCCAGCCGCTCCGCTTCGCGTTCCAGCGCGGCCAGGCTCTCTTCGCCCTGCGCAATGTAGTTGCGCGCGTTGCCTGAGAGCGTGAGCAGATGCATCGCGTGGCGGCGTTCGGCTTCGAGCTCCCGCTCGGCGGTAAAGACCTCCTCGGCCGCGCTGCGCGCCTCATGCTGCCGCGCTTCCACCTTGGCATGGAACTCGTGCGCCTCGCCCGCCGCGGTCTCAAGAAAGCTCTTCTGCTGCGCGCGCTCCTCTTCGATTCCGGCCAACTGCGTGCGCGTCTGCTCCAGCTCCGCGCCCGACGCCGCAATCCGCGCCTCAAGCTCGCTCACGCGCTCCGTATTGCTGCGCTCGCGCGCCGCGGCCCGCTCCAACTCCACAGCTGCGCGTGCTGGCGCGCGTCTGCGCCTCCAGACCCTCGCGGTCCAACTCGTATCCGCGCTCGGTCAGTGCGTGCTGGCTCGTTTCCTGTTGCGCAATCTCCTCGACCGAGCTGTTCACCTGCTCCGTGAGCGCGGCAATCTCCGCTTCCAGACGCGCCTGGTCGGCGTCCATCGCCGCCATGCGGCTGGCCAGCACCACGCGCAGCCTTCCGCGCAGCTCTTCGCGCACCGCGGCATAGCGCTCCGCCTTGGCCGCCTGCCGCTTCAGGCTGTTCATCTGCCGCGTGACTTCTTCAAAAATGTCGTCCACGCGCGCCAGATTCTGTTTCGCGCTTTCCAGGCGCAACTCCGCGAGCCGCTTCTTGGTCTTGAAGCGCGTTACGCCGGCCGCCTCTTCGATAATCGCCCTGCGCTCATAGGGCTTCGAGCTCAGCAGTTGCCCGATGCGCTCCTGCCCGATGATGGCGTAGCTCTCCGGCCCCAGGCCCGTGCCCATGAAGATGTCCTGAATGTCGCGCAGCCGGCAGAGCTTGCCGTTCAGCAGGTATTCGCTTTCGCCGGTGCGGAACAGCCGCCGCGTGATCACGACTTCGCCCTTTTGCGGCTTGCTATGGAACTTGCGCCGGCGGATCTTGAGCAGCACGCCTTGCGGCGCCTGCGGTGCCCCGTTGGGTGCCCCCGGTCCCTCGCCTTTGGGGACCGGGGATTCCTCGCCCTCTTCTTCGGTCACCTGTCCCGGCTGCTCGTTGGCAATGATCTCTTCAGCCTCGATTGCGCGCTGGCGGCGTACTTCTTCTTCATCCCAGTCCGCCGGCCCCTCATGATCGACCACGACCTCCGGCTCAACCGGCACAGGCCCCTCGTACGCTTCGGGATCGATCATGGTCAGCGTTACTTCTGCCATGCCCAGCGGCTTGCGTTCGCGCGTCCCGGCAAAGATCAGGTCCTGCATGTGCGAGCCGCGCAGCGTCTTTGCGCTCTGCTCACCCAGCACCCAACTCACGCCGTCCAGAATGTTCGACTTTCCGCACCCATTCGGACCCACCACCACGGCGATCCCCGTGCCCGCAACGGTCACTTCGGTGCGGTCACAAAAGCTTTTAAAGCCGAGGATGTGAATCTTCTTTAGTTTCAGCATGTTTACTCCGGATCGACGAGCCTGCACTTGAAGGTTTGTTTTGCGCCCCGTCGGCAGCCTCGCGAAAAGCCGAAGCAGCGCGCAAATTCACCGCTTCATTACAGACTTTACGGACGTGGAATCGCAGGGTCAACGTCGATAAGAGGTACCGATGTGGATAAGAGGGCCGGAATTATTAGGCCACGAAAAGCGCCGGCCCTCCTTCGACCCAGTCAGAGACACGGTAGCTCATCGCAAGGGCCTTTGCATCTCCGCTGCAACCAAGCGCGAATGATAAAATCTATCAGTGCCGGGTCCTACGCGACGTAATCCCGCCAACCCCGCCAGGTCCGGAAGGAAGCAACGGTAACGGGCTAATGCGTGTGCAGTAGGTCACCCGGTACTTTTTTGGGCGCCGAGGGCGCTTCTACTTTTTTGAGATCCGTCAGCATTCTTAGCGGATCGCCTTTGAACGAAAGGCGGCCAGCCGGTACCCCGCCGGTTCGAATGCCGCAAGGAGAAATGCATTGAGCCTGACCGTTCGCCCCGTGGTGGGCCGCCGCGCCAAGATTTCGGCGGTCGGAACCTACGTTCCCCCCGATGTGATCACCAATCAAGACCTGGAAAAGCTGGTGGAAACCAGCGACCAGTGGATCATGGAGCGCACGGGCATCAAGACGCGTCACAAGCTGGCCGCGGGCAAGGGTGTAAGCGACATTTGCGCGGAAGCCGCAAAGAAATGCTTGGCGGCGCGCGGCATTGGGCCCGACGAGCTTGAAGTCATCATCGTGGGCACGGTGACGCCGGACATGATGTATCCCAACACGGCCGCGCTGGTGCAGAACAAGATCGGTGCGCACCGCGTGTGGGGCTTTGACGTCTCCGCGGGCTGTTCTGGATTCACCTATGCGTTGCAGGCAGGCGTGAAGATGGTGGAGAGCGGCATGCACAGCAAGGTTCTGGTGTGCGGCGCCGATGCCAACACGCGCATGACCGACTACACCGACCGCACCACATGCGTGCTGTTCGGCGATGGCGGCGGTGCGGTACTGGTCGAGCCCTGCGAAGAGGGCGAGATCGGCTTCATCGACTCCCTCAACGAAATAGACGGAGCGGGCGGCGTGAGTCTGTACATGCCGGGCGGCGGCAGCCTGAACCCATCCACCCACGAGACGGTCGACAAGAAGATGCACTTCATCCACCAGGACGGCCCCGCAGTCTACAAGTTCGCGGTGCGCAAGATGGCCGAACTCACGGGAGCGCTGCTGGAACGCAACGGCGTCACCGGCGCGGATCTGGGCTGCTTCATTCCCCATCAGGCCAACAAGCGCATTATCACGGCCACAGCCGATCGCCTGGGCATGAGCCCCGATCGCGTGATCGTCAATATAGAAAAGTACGGCAACACTTCCTCTGGAACCATCCCGCTCGCCATGGAGACGGCCGTTGAAGAAGGCAAACTTAAAAAAGGCGATCTGGTGCTGCTGGCCGCTGTGGGCGCAGGCTTTACCGTGGGCACAGTGCTGCTGCGCTGGGAGATCTGAAGTGCAGCTTCCAGCTGCTAGCTTCTAGCCTCTAGCTTTTTTCGTGCTTAGCCCGCTTCAGCGGGCATCAGAAGCTAGCCCCAGGCGCAAGCCTGGGGTTGAAAGTTACTTTCCGAAACCGCAGCCCCGAAGGGGCGTAAGAAAGTTCCCAAGTCCGAAATCGCTCGCGAGAATCTCGCAGCTTTTTGTCAAAAAGACCAAGCTGGAAGCTAGAGGCTAGAAGCTAGCAGCTATTTCGGCATATACTGTGCTCCACCAGCGTCGGCTTTCGGCGCGAACTAGACGATATCTAAGCGGAGGCGACCATGGAAGTGGCATTCACCGCAAGGAAGGGCAAGATTTCCAAGGCTGTGCGCACGCAGGCCGAGGAGGGGATGGAACGCATTGGGCGCATTCTGGGCCGGACCGCGCGAGCCAGCGTCACATTCAGCGCGCAAAGGCATGTCCACGTCGTCGAAGTGACCATCATGGCCCGCTCGCAGAAATTCGCCGCCACGGGCAAAGGCGACTCGCCCGACGCAGCGCTGCGTGAGGCCACCGAGCACGCCGAGCATCAGGTCCATCGGCACCGCGACCGGCGCATCGTGAGCAAGCGCCTGCCCAAAGGGGAAAAAATGCTTGCGGCCCCTCCCGTTACGCGGCCCAAGGCGCGCGTGGAGCCTCTGAGGGATACCGAAGAGGATGGTCCGGCACGTGGCAAAGCGCGGGCATCCATCGCTGTGCACTCATTTCCTATGCGCAGCACGGTGGTCGAGCCGCACATCGTCAAGAGCGGCGAGGCCATTTCGCTGAGGCCGATGACGATTGAAGAGGCCGTGAAGGACGCCGAGTTTCGCGACCGCGACTTATTGATTTTTCGCACCGCAGTAGGAGAGACGTTTGTGCTGCATCGTCGCCGCGACGGCCAAATGGAGTTGGTGGAAATCCCCTAGAGCCCGTGATTCCCTCTGGTGCGGCCGCCACGTCCGCAAAATGACGCGCCGCAGGCGCATTTTGTGACTATGCGCTGATCGGTACCGAATTCATGGTGTTTGTGTCTCCTGGAGAAACGCGGAAGTGCGTAAGGGCTTACGTAACTTGCGCTTGCATGCGGACTTTGGTTGCATTCGGTGACCGCTTTTTGGGGATGGTTGCATGAATCCACGCCGCTTACGATCAAACCAATGGCATCAGTTGCACCAAAGGCCGGACCCAGGAGGGTGCGGAAACGCTCGCCAGCTCCAACGTTGGCGATTCCCGGGGAGGCCGTGGAACTGAACGTGTACGGAAACGCAAATCCCGACGCGCAGCGCGAGGTTCTCGACGGTCTTCCAGTCCTGGTCTTCCTTGAACGTGCGGGCAAGATCGTCTTTGCCAACGCCGAAGCGCGGCAGTTGCTGGGTATGGCTGGCGGCGAGTGGATTCCCCGTCCGGTCGAAGATGTTCTGTGGGGACTTTTTCCCGGCACGGCCGAGCCGCAAACCCTGCTGACCGGCACACGGCACGGCAGCCCCTTCCATGCCACTCTTCCGGCCCCCAACGGCAGCCTTGTGCCTGTCGAGGGCACCTACAGCATCTCAAACGCGCAACTGCGCGAAGCTGTGATCGTGGCTCATCCCTGCGAAAAGGAACGAGCTCCCAAATCGCGATTGATGGAAGATGTCCTCTCCAGCCTTCCCGAGGCCGTCGCTATCGAGCACCAGAATCACGTTCTTTACACCAATCCCGCGTTCACGCGCATGTTTGGCTACACCGCCGAAGAGGTCGGCGGCGGCAGCCTGCGCGAATTGATTGTCCCGGAGACACGCCTGAACGAAAATGCCACGCTGCTGCGCGTGGTCGACGATCGGGGAAGCGCCACCATGGAAACCGTGCGCCTTAGCAAGGCCGGCGAACTGGTGGATGTGAGCATGCAGATTGCGCCGCTGCTCGTGGACGGCGCCAAGGTGGGCTATGTCTTCACGTTTCGCGACATCGGCGAAGTGAAACAGACTGAAGCCAAGTTGCAGCACGACGCCATGCACGATGTGCTTACCGGATTGCCCAACCGGGCGCTGTTTCTTGACCGCCTGAACCTCACCCTGACTCGCCGCCTGCGCCATCCTGACAATGGCTGTGGCGTGCTCTATATGGATCTCGACAACTTCAAGTCCGTCAACGACAGCCTGGGCCATGCCGCGGGCGATGTACTGCTGATGGCGATTGCCGGGCGGCTGCGTTCCTCGCTTCGCCCTCAGGACTCTGCCGCGCGTCTCGGCGGCGATGAATTTGCCGTGCTGGTCGAGAACATTGTGACCGCCAACGATCTTGAAGTGGTCGCCAAACGCATTCTGCATGAGCTGGAGCGGCCCTTCGACATCTTCGGCCACACCGTTCACGCCGGCGCCAGCATCGGTGCGGCCATGGCGGGTCCGGAGCACACATCATCCGATCTGCTGCTGCGCGACGCCGACTTTGCCATGTATCGCGCCAAACAGGCGGGCCGCGGGCGTTACGAAATCTTCGACAAACACCTCGAGGTCTTCGTCACCAGCCAGCAGGAGCGCGAGCGCGAGTTGCGGACGGCCCTCGACAAGCGCCAGTTCACATTCCTCTACCAGCCCATCTACCGGCTCACCAACGGCAAGCTGGAAGGCTTCGAATCACAGCTCTGCCTGCGCCGAGCCGATGGATCCATTGAGGATGTTGACGGCCTGCTCGCACTGGCCGAAGACACGGGCCTTTCCATCGCGCTGGCCCAGGAAGTATTTGACACTGCTTGCGCGCAGTTGCGGTCCTGGAGCGATATCCTGCCGCACTCGGATATGTTCCTGTCCGTCAACCTGACGCGCCGGCAGATTTTTAACACCGATTTGATCGCCCAGGTAATGAGAGCCCTTGCGGCCAGCGGCGTCGATCCATCGCGCCTCGTGTTCGAAATTCCCGAAAGCGCCCTCAACGAGACTCCCGATGCCGCGGTTGGCATCCTGCAGCGCCTTGCCGATTGCCAGGTGCGCGTGGCCATCGACGATTTCGGCAGCAGCCTTGCGCCGTTGAATCATCTGCTGCAGTTGCCCCTTGCCATGGTCAAGCTCGCTCCCAAGCTCGCAGCCGCTGCTGTTTCGACGGGCCGTCAACAGGCTGTACTGGAGTCGCTCGTCCGCCTCTCTAACGCACTGAACCTGCCCGTCGTCGCTCAGGGAATTGAGACCCGCGAGCAGGTTGCAGCGCTGGTTCGCATGGGCTGCACGTTGGGCGAGGGACCGCTCCTGTCGCCCGCTCTCAATCCGGAACGTGCGCTGGAACTGGCGCAAGCCGGCTCGCGAGCCGCTGCGCCGCGCACTTGAATCCTCCGTAGCCGCCCTGGGTCCGCTAACACCGCTGCCTCCGTACGGTGTAGCATGATCCCATGACGCCCCGAAAGCCCGCGCGCAACCCGGGGAAATCTCCTCGAACCGCTCGCCAGCGGAAGCAAGCCGGCAAACCGGGGCCCCCACGGACAGGTCTTCGTCCGAGGGGTGGTAAACCGGTCAACGAACTGGTGATCCTCACCGGAATCTCCGGCGCGGGAAAAGCTTCAGCGCTCAAGGCCTTTGAGGATCTGGGATTTCACTGCGTCGATAATCTTCCTCTCGAGCTTCTGCCTCATTTTGCGGGTCTCGTCAGCGCCTCGCCCAACGTGGAGCGCGCGGCCATCGTGATCGACGTGCGCGAAGGCGCGACTCTCGATCGCTTGCCCGAAATCCTGAAGAACATCAAGAAAATGTTGCAAACCCGCGTGGTATTCCTCGACGCGCAGGACGCCGTGCTGGTGCGCCGCTTTTCTGAGACGCGCCGCCCGCACCCGCTCGGCCGCAGCGAAACCGTGTGGCGCTCCATCGTCGAAGAGCGCCAGTTGCTAGACCCCATTCGCAACGTCGCCGACACCCTTATCGACACCTCGAACTTCAACGTGCACGAGTTGCGCGCCGACATCCTGGCGCGATTCGGTCACGACGACGAATCCAAGCGCCTCCTTGTTTCCTGTCTCAGTTTTGGTTTCAAAAATGGCGTGCCGCTCGACGCGGATATGGTCTTCGACGTGCGCTTCCTTCCCAACCCGCACTTCGTGCCGGAGTTTCGCAAGAAGACCGGCCTCGATCCCAAGGTTGCCGCCTACGTGCGCGGTTTCCCGCAGACTAAGGAGTTCCTCAATCGCGTGACCAAGCTGATGCTCTACCTGCTGCCGCACTATGTGGAAGAGGGCAAAAGCTATCTCACTGTTGCCTTCGGTTGCACCGGAGGCCAGCATCGCAGCGTCATGATGGCCGAGGAGATGCGCAAGCGGCTGGAAAAAGCCGGCTACCAGGTGAAGGCGCTGCATCGCGACATGGTGCGCTGATTGCCTTTCGGCAATTCACTTTGCCGGCAACTCGTCCAGCCACCGCCCCAGCGCATCAATCATCTGCACGTCAATATTCTTAGCGGGATTCATCCACACCAGCAGCTTGCGGTCCGCGAGTTTCCCATACGCCTCCGGCTCATGCGGCAAGACACCAGCCGCCGACCGGGCATCCCGCGCGAACCAAAGCACCGGCACATGCACGTTCGCCGCAGCCGCGTTCAGATCGTAGCGATCGCGCACCAGCAGCCGCGCGGGAACCATCCGCGCCCGCGCATCGTTGAAGATCGCGCTCGTCGGATCCACGAGCGGCGATTCCACAATCACCCCGGCAAGCTCTGGATGCGCGGCGGCCTCTTCGAGAGCCAGGTTCGCGCCTAGCCCCGTTCCGTCGAGCACAATGTCCCCGGGAGCGACATGCCGGGTTCCAGTCAGGTATGCAATCGCCCACTCAGCGTCCTCGCGTAATTGCGCCTCGCTGGGCCGCTCAAACTGGCTCTGCCCGTAGCCTCGGTAATCGAAGGCCAGCACATTGACGGCCGCCGCGTGCAGCTGGGCGAGCGCGTCCACGGTGTCGCCCAAATTGCCGTCCTGCCCGTGCAGGTAGAGAACCGTGAGCCGGGCGAATTCTGCGTCCGGCGCGGCGGGGATCCACCAGCCCGCAAGCCGTGGCGTGCCCGCGTCGGTAGCAGCGAACCCCACGGCATCGAAAACCAATCCCGCGCTTGCCGGCGTACGCGCAACCGCCGCCGTCGGATGGTAGAGCAGTTGCCAACTGCCCTGCCAGAAAAGCAGGCAAAGCCCGCACCACGCGCAAAAAATCGCCGCGCCAATGGTGACGCCGACTGCGCCCAGCAGCCAGCGGCCAGAAACCCTGATCCTTCCTGACGCATCGCGCGGGTGGGCCTGCGCGCGCCGGCCCGCGCCAGCCTTTTCGCCGGTCTTTGCGCCACTCTTGCCGGGCGCGCCCGACCCAATCTCCAACCCCTTTTTCTTGCCTGCCATGCCTGCTGTTTTCCCTGGTTTCCTGTCCCGGATTCCGGAGCCAACTCCATGCTAATTCGTAAGCCTGCAGGCCCCTTCCCGGTCCTCGGGTGTATAGTTTTTCTTGGTTTCCGAAATCGTTTACGGGAAGGCGAAAAAAATGGGGAAAGACAGCCAGGAAATAGCGAAACCAGCGGCAAATGAGGTGTTTTTGGTCACCAGCGGCGATCTGCGCCAGTCGGCCAACCAAGTGTGCTGGCCCGCGCAGCGGGATATGGAAGAGAAGCTGACCGCGGCCTTCGCGCAAAAGGGCTATAAGCTGGTCCGCGCCCACGCCTACGACGACAAGGTCAAGCACGGCTTCATCTCTTCGCAGCGGCAGGGAATGGACGTCTTCATGAAGATTCATCCCGAGGCGAAGCTGGTGTTTGCCACTGCCGCCTGGCAATACAGCCATCATGTTCTGCCCGGCCTGCGCAGCCATAAGGGTCCGATTCTTACTGTGGCCAACT
Source organism: uncultured Acidobacteriota bacterium (assembly GCA_963713675.1). GTDB lineage: Bacteria > Acidobacteriota > Terriglobia > Terriglobales > Acidobacteriaceae > Telmatobacter. Next base: position 257,107 of record CAVQMV010000021.1, on the reverse strand, counting down.
GGTCGGGCCAGTGGCCGGGGCTGGTGGGGCTTCTCAATCTGAATGGCTCGCTCATCAAGGCCGGCACGCCCTTCTCGTCCATCTGGAGCAAGGACTTTACCGACGCCTATTTCCAGAGGTCCCTCGACGAGTGGCTCAAAACCGGCAAGATCACGCACGATCTCTCGCACGTGCACTCGCTCGACAAAAGCAAATTGCCTGCGGAAAGCGCAAAGCTCGGCGCCGAGCTCGCCGCCGAGTTGCAACATCGCAAGGCCATCATGGGCATCTTCGATGAAGGCTGCATGGGCATGTACAACGCCATCATCGACGACGAGTTGCTCAACCCCGCGGGAATCTTCAAGGAGCGGCTGAGCCAGTCGGCGCTGGTGGCCAAGATGCGCACGGTGAGCGACGCCGAGGCCAACGCCGTCTACCAGTGGCTGGTCGCCAAGGGCGTCAAGTTCGACTTCGGCAAGGATGAGGCCAGCGAGCTCACGCTCGATCAGGTGCTGGGCCAGTGCAGAATGTACATCGCCGCGGTGCGCATCGCGCACGAGTTCGGCTGCGACGCCGTCGGCATCCAGTATCAGCAGGGACTGAAAGACATGGCGCCTGCCTCGGACCTGGCCGAAGGCATGCTCAACAACAGCGAGCGTCCGCCGGTCTTCGCCGAAGGAACGAAAGAGGAGCTGTATGCCGGCGGTCCGCTTCCGCACTTCAACGAAGTGGACGAGTGCGCCGGTGTGGATGAGATGATTACGAACCGCTGCTGGAAGGCGCTTGGCCTCGATCCCTCCACCACGCTGCACGATGTGCGCTGGGGCGAGCACTACAAAGGCGACGGCATCGACGATTTTGTCTGGCTCCTGCAGATCTCCGGCGCTGCGCCGGCCAATCACTTTGTGGGCGGCTATGCGGGCGCAATCAGCGAGCGCCAGCCCGCGATGTACTTTCCGCTCGGCGGCGGCTCGCTCAAAGGCGTTGGCAAACCCGGCGAAATCGTCTGGAGCCGCGTTTTTGTCGAGGGCGGCGCGCTGCATTGCGACATCGGCCGGGGCACGGTCGTCAGTCTGCCTGCCGCCGAAACCGAACGCCGCTGGCGCGAGACCACGGTGCAATGGCCCATCGTGCACACCATTCTGCACGGCGTCAGCCAGAACCAGATGATGGCTCGTCACCGCGCCAACCACGTCAACGTAGCCTACGCGCCTTCAGCAGAAGTTGCCGGCAAAGCCCTGGCCACCAAAGCTGCAATGCTCGCAGAGCTTGGCATCCAAGTGCATCTCTGCGGAGTCGCGCAGTAAAGCCATCAGCTCTCAGCTTTCAGCCTTCAGCCTTCAGCTACTCCGTCACTTTGTCGAGATCAAGCTGACAGCTGCATCTTGCACTGTTCCGCCACCATCTCCTGCGCCGCGGGAATGATGCCCATCTCCTGGTAGATCGGCCGCACCACCACGCGCAGCGCCGGCAGGCGCGAGAAGAACCATAGCGCACCCAGCACCAATGGCCAGCCCATTAATAATGACGGTCCACTGCGCGCCGGCCAACACCGGGCCCGACACAATCCACAGCGGCGTCGACGGGATCGCGTGCGCCAGCGTTCCCGCCAGCAGGCTGCCGAACGGCGCCATGCCCATGAACGCCATGGTGTAGTAGCTCATCACGCGGCCGCGCTTGTCTTCGCTGGTCAGGGTCTGGATGATGGTGTTGCTCGCCGCCATGCCCTGCATCATGCCCATGCCCGCCACCAGCACCATCGCCATCGAAAGCCAGAACGTGCTCGACAGCCCGAACCCGATCAGTCCCAGCCCGAAGACCGCCGCTGCAACTGGAATCATGCGAATCAGCCCGCGCACATTCCTGCGCGCGGCCAGCGAGAGCGCGGAGATGAGCGCGCCCACGCCCATCGCGCCCATCAGAAACCCCAGCGTATGCGGGCCGCCGTGCAGCACCGTGGCCGCAAACATCGGCATCAGCACCACAAAGGGCATGCCCATCAGGCTCACCACGCGCAAACAACAAAAGGATCGTCCGGATGGGCAGGAATCCCGAAACGTAACTCCAGCCCTCCTTCATCTCGTGGAAGGTCGATGTCGCCTTGCGCAGCACCGCGGGAACATGCACGTGCATCATCAGCAGCGACGCAATCACCGCGATGTAGCTGATGCCGTCGATGAGGAAGCACCACGCCTCGCTCGTGACCGCGATCAGCATTCCGGCCAGCGATGGGCCGATCAGCCGCGCCACGTTCACCATCGACGAGTTGATGGCGATGGCGTTGCCCAGGTCGGCGCGGTCCTCCACCATCTGCACCATGAATGATTGCCGTCCCGGCATGTCGAAGGCGTTGATGACGCCCTGCATTACGCTCAGAGCCAGAATCCAGTGGATGGTGATGTGTCCGGAAAACGTGAGCCCGGCCAGCGCAAACGACTGCACCATGGCCAGCGTCTGCGTCCACACCAGCACCTGCCGGCGATCCAGCCGGTCGATCCACACGCCCGCAAATGGCGCAACGAGAAACGTAGGAATCTGCCCCGCAAAGCTCACCGTGCCCAGCAGCAGCGCCGAATGCGTGAGCCGGTACACCAGCCACGCTGTGGCGATGCGCGTCATCCACGTGCCGATCAGCGAAATCGTCTGCCCGCCGAAAAACAGCCGGAAGTTGCGATGCCGCAGCGCGCGCCACGCATGCGACATGCCGTCCGTCGCGCGCTGCGGCCGCACCGCTTGAGCGTGTCTGATGGAATCGTTCTTGGTCAAAAAGCTTTCCTTGTGCGACGAACCTGGAGATGCGCGATTTATTTCCCGCGCCGGCAACGCTTCGGCCCGAGTGTTCTGCTCACTCTTTACTGTATAAGGACAACTTGCGTCTCGCGTAATCCCGCACCAGTCACCCGTCCGGTAAGGTGGACAATAGAAGTAGCTGCTTCTTATTTTTGATGGCGGAATCTTCTTGACGGTTTCTTTAAATACGAATTCTCTGCTTGGGCTCTTGCAGTCCAAATTTGGCCTTGCCGGCTTTCGCGCCCATCAGGAAGAGGTGTGCCGCGCGACGATCGAGGGACGCGACCTCTTGTTGGTGATGCCAACCGGGGCGGGGAAGTCTCTCTGCTATCAGTTGCCCGCCATCGCGCGCGGCGGAACAGCGCTGGTGATTTCGCCCCTGATCTCTCTCATGGAAGATCAGGCGGCAAAGCTGGCTGCGCTTGGTCTTCGTGTGGGACGAATTCACTCCGGCCTGGAGCGCAGCGCGTCCCGTCAGGTGTGCGCGGAGTATCTGCAAGGCGGGCTGCAGTTTCTATTCATCGCGCCGGAGCGACTGCGCGTGCCTGGATTTCCCGAGATGCTGGCCAAGGGCAAGCTGGCGCTGATTGCCATTGACGAAGCGCATTGCATCTCGCAATGGGGGCACGACTTCCGGCCCGACTACCGCATGCTGGGCCAGTATCTGCCTGCTTTGCGCAACTCTCCCGATCCGGCGCCGGTCATTGCGCTGACGGCGACCGCAACGCCCACGGTGCAGGCGGACATCCTCGCGCAACTCGGCATGGTCAATCCCCTCAAGTTCATTCACGGTTTCCGCCGCGAGAATCTTGCCATCGAAGTGATCGAAGTTGCGGTGCCGGCGCGCGCGGGCATCGCCTGCCGCCTGCTGGCCTCGCCTGCCCGCCGTCCTGCCATCGTGTACGCACCATCGAGAAAGCAGTCCGAAAGTCTGGCCGCGGAACTATCGCGCATCGTCCCAACCGCTGCCTACCATGCCGGGCTCGACGCGGAGACGCGCGCGCGTGTGCAGAAGGCATTCCAGGCCGGCGAATTGGAAGTTGTGGTAGCAACCATTGCTTTCGGCATGGGCATCGACAAGGCCGATATTCGAACCGTGATTCACGCCGCATTGCCGGCGACACTCGAGGGTTTTTACCAGGAGATTGGCCGCGCCGGCCGCGACGGAGCCTTGAGCCGGACCTTCCTGATGCACTCCTATGCCGACCAGCGAACGCATGACTTTTTCCTCAACCGCGACTATCCGCCCGCGCAACACCTGCACGAGGTTTTTGCGGCGCTCGGAGAGGAACCGCGCCTGGTCGAAGAGTTGCGTGCCGCGTCGAAACTGGGCGAAGAGGAGTTCGACAAGGCTCTGGAAAAACTCGAAATTCACGGCGGCGCGCGCGTCGATTTCGGCAGGCGCAGTGACCAAAGGCGCGGCCGGCTGGAAGAAAACCTACACGATTCAGGCGCAGGTTCGCGCCGAGCAGTTTGAGCAGGTGCTGCGGTTCACTCGATCGAGCACATGCCGGATGTCCGCGCTGGCGCGACATTTTGGCGATGTGAATGATGCCATCCGGCCCTGCGGAATCTGCGACATTTGCGATCCGGCGGGCGCGGTGCTGCGCCAGTTCCGGCGAGCCACGCCCGCCGAGCGCGACCTCGTTCAAACCATTGTGGACGAGCTCCGCCCGGTGGATTACCTGGCTGCGGGAACGCTGCAACGGAGCCTCGAGCTGTGTGGGCAGAATGAGCCGCGACGACTTCGACGCGCTGCTCGATGCCATGGTGCGCGCCGGACTCATCGAGATCGAAGAAGCGGAGTTCGAGAAAAACGGCGAGGTTCTGCGTTTTCGCAAAGTGCGGCTCACGGAAACCGGAATGGATGTCAGGTCCGCAACGCCGCTGCCGCTGCTGATCGGCGATGGCATTGCCGAGGAATTCGATGCCGGCAGCGCCGCGCCGCCGCCGAAGAAGAAAGCCAAAATCGCTGCGCAAAAACCAGGCCAGCAGCGACGAGTCCGCCGCAGCCGACTCCCGCTTCAGAGGCGCTCGCGGCGCGGCTCCGCGAGTGGCGAACCGCCGAAGCCAAACGGCTGGGCGTCCCGGCTTATCGTGGTGCTGCACGACCGCACATTGCAGGCTGTCGCGCTGGCGCGGCCGGCGAATCCGGCGCAATTGCTCTCTATCGACGGCATTGGCCCCGCCAAGGCCGAGCGGTTTGGCGAGGCGATCCTGAAAATGTGCGCATTCGACTTCCGGCTGACACTGCGCCGTAATGCTACGCCGCTACTCGGCTGCCTTCGCAGCCAGCGCTTCAACGACTGCAAGGATTGTGCATCAATTCTGCCGGCACGTTGTGGCGGTCGCGAAGATACTCCGGCGCGTTGTACGAGACCCAGACCTTGCCGTCTGCGTCCTGCCATACCAGAATCTTCAGCGGCAGATCGATGGCGATGCTCGGCGCGGCCAGCATCACCGGAGTGCCCGCCTTCGGGCTGCCGAAGATCAGCAGCTTTGTGGGCGGCATCGTCATGCCCGCCTTCGCCGCCTCTCCGCTGTGATCCACGAGTGCGAAAAGCGTTACGCCTTTCGCCTCCAGAATCCCGCGCAGCCGCCCGACCGTTTCATCCACGGAATGATGGCTCTCAATATCAATGATCCCTTATCGCACTCTGCCGTCATGCGTGCCTCCAATCTGTTTCCTGATTCAGCCAAAAATTCTACACACGGATCGACACCAGATACGCCGCCATGGCCAGCCCAACCATGGCCAGAAAAAATGCCAATGCCAAGCGCCTGCGCCGTGGGATGGCTGCGCGGAATCTCGCCGCTATCCAGCTTCGTAACCAGATTGAGGTGATGAAAGCCGGCGAAGATATTTAGGATGACGCCCACCGCGATCAGCGCCGTGCCAAACCACAGTGACAGACCATAGCCCTGCTTGCGGAACCGCCACGCGAAACGCCTGGACCTGCTGCAGAAACAACCCGAAGCGCGCCACAACAAAACCGAAGCCCATCAGGGCCAGCCCGGTGCGAATCCACGCAAGAAAAGTGCGCTCCGCGGCCAGATAGTCGCTGAGCCCCGCCTTCTGCGTCGAGGGCGCGGGCTTTTCCATGATGGGCTGTCCCGTTTCGAGCGTCCTACGCCACGCGCTCGATCGTCACCGACTCCAGCACCACGGGCTTATGCGGCTTGTCCTGCGCGTTGCGCGCAACTTTGCGAGATGCCGGTCACTATATCCTGGCCCTCCACCACTTCGCCGAAGATGGTGTGATTGCCCGTGAGCCACGGCGTTGCCGCCACGGTGAGGAAGAACTGGCTGCCGTTGGTACCGGGGCCGGCATTGGCCATCGCCAGCTTGCCCGGCTTGTCGAAGCTGTGACGCGAGCCCTTGGTCTCATCTTGAAAGCGGTAGCCCGGGCCGCCCATGCCGGTGCCCGCCGGATCGCCGCCCTGGATCATGAAATCCGGAATCACGCGATGGAAGATCGTGCCGTCGTAGAGCTTGTCCTTCGACTTGGCGCGCGTCACCGGGTGCGTCCACTCTCTGGAGCCCTCGGCAAGCTCGATGAAGTTCTTTACGGTGATGGGCGCTTCAGATTCGAAAAGGCGCACGGTAATCTTGCCTTCCGAAGTGGTAAAGACGGCGTAAGTTCCTGCTGCAAGTGCCATGTGTTTTTCCTCGTTTGAATTGGTTGGGGGAGCCGATCAACGGCCCAGAGTAAAGATGATGTTGATTGTGGTGCGGACCTCGACAGGCTCACCGTTCAGCAGATAAGGCCGGTAGCGCCATTGATTGACGGCATCGACTGCGGCCTGTTGCAGAAGATCCGGACCGCTGACAACTTGAAGATCCTTAATGATGCCGTCTGTGCCAATAGTCGCTTGGAGCACGACCGTACCGGAGACTCCAGCTTTCTTGGCATCGATCGGGTAAACCGGCGTTACCTTGGAGACGAGCAGGCCCACTGCGACTCCGGCGGAAATGTTGATCCTTCTGGGTTGTGCTCCTGGCGTTGATCCGTTCGCTGCGCCGGGTGGCGGCGGAGGTGGAACTGGCGGCGGGGGCTGATTGAAGATTGTCACCTTCTCCAGCACCACCGGCGTTAGAGGCTTGTCATCGGAATTACGCGGCACACGGGCAATGGCATACACTACCGCAACGCTGGCGTCGTCGCACTGTCCGAAGATCACGTAATGCCCATCGCCCGAGTCGAAGGTCTTTTCGGTGATGAAGAATTGACTGCCGTTGCTATTGGGTCCGCTGTTCGCCATGGCCAGCCGTCCCGGCCGGTCGAAATTGAGGTTAGGATCGAACTCGTCATCGAACGCGTAGCCCGGATCGCCCATTCCCGTGCCCGTCGGATCGCCGCCCTGAATCATGAATTCCGGAATCACGCGATGAAAAATGGTGCCGTCGTAATACCGCCTGTGATGCATCATTTTCTTGGTCGCGGGATCGGTCCAGTCCTTGGTGCCCTCCACCAATGCAATAAAATTGGCCACGGCGTTCGGCGCCTGCCTCTGGAAGAACTGGCAGGTAATGCGGCCCATCGAGGTGTCCATCACCACGTACGGTCCATTGGGAACGGTCATTGCCTCGGGAGTGGCCTGGGGAGCGTCGGGAATCTCCTGGCTGGCCGGTGTCGACTGTTGCGCAAAGACCGTCAGGGCCGCGCATGCGGCGCAAGCTGCGGCCAGGGCAGAGAAAAGAAGGGTGCGCTGAAGTTTCATGCCGACTTCGAGATTAAATCATGCGCCGTGGGCCACGCCACTTCGCGGAACGTGAGCTTGCTGACGTGCCCCCGCGCGCAAAAAGCTTCTCGTTCCCGAAGCTCCTGTTTTCTAATCTCTTATCTCTGTTCTCTGATCCTTGTCTACGGCGCAGGCGGCATCGACTGGCCTTCGCGCACAATCGTCACCTTCTCCAGCACGATGGGAGTGAGCGGCGTGTCCCCGTGGTGCTGCGTTCGCGCAATGGTCTTCACTACGGCCACGCTGGCGTCGTCGCACTGTCCAAAGAGCGTGAAGTGCTGGTTGAGCAGGTCGTAAGCCTGTTCTGTGATGAAAAACTGGCTGCCGTTCGTGTTGGGTCCGCTGTTCGCCATCCCCAGCCGTCCGGGCCGGTCGAAGTTCAGGTTGGGATCGAACTCATCCTCGAAGGTGTACCCCGGCCCTCCCGTCCCGATGCCCGTCGGATCGCCGCCCTGGATCATGAACTCCGGAATCACGCGATAGAAGGTCGTGCCGTCGTAGTACCGCTTGTGATGCTGCACCCTCTTGGTTGTGGGATCGATCCAGTCCTTAGTACCCTCGGCCAGCCCAATGAAGTTGGCCACGGCATTCGGCGCCTGCTTCTGATAGAACTGGCACGTGATGCGGCCCATCGAGGTGTCCATCACCACGTGCGGCCCATTGGGAACCGTCATCGCCTCGGGAGCGGCCTGCGGAGCGCCGGAAATCTGCTGGCTCGCCGGCGTCGACTGCTGCGCAAGGGCAACTACGGCCCCGCATGCGGCGCAAGCCGCGGCCAGGGCAGAGAAGAGTAGCGTGCGCTGAGTTTTCATGCCGACTTCGAGATTACGTCATGCGCCGTGGGGCGTGCCAGTCGGGAATTGCGGAAGGAGCAGGGGCCTTCAGGCCCCTGAAAAGTCGCAGGAAATCAAGGCCTTTAGGCCCGGATCGAAATGAAGGGCTGTAATGGACTCTGCGCGCTAGTTTTCCGTAGGCGTCTTCTCGATGTGATCGATGATCAACCGATCCACGGTGGCGCTCCGGTCTTCCAGCTTCAGCCCCAACTGACTGACGGACTCAAAAACGCTCGATCCGCCGCCTGGGTCCGATGCCTCTGGAACCGTGTTTGCGCCACCACTCGACGGGCTTGCCGGCATCGCCATGCCTTGCGCGTGGGCCATGGCCATCAGATCGGCGATCGAAATCTCAACATCGACCTGGTAGTAGCCCTTGAGCGCGGTCATATCGATCACCTGCCTGCTGTTGGCCCCTCCCATCTGCATCAATATGGTCGATAGCAAATCCGCGAATCCCTGCATGGTTACGCCGCTCGATTTGATGTCGAACGTCATGGTTTGCCTGTCGACCTTCTCGATGATCGTGCCCCTGTCGCCCATATTCGCGGTGATCGTGAAATCTGAGTTCACCTTGATGCGCATCGGCCCGTCTACGTCGTCTACTTGCCGTTCGCCGGGCGCGAGCGGTGAGTTGGGGTCGAACGCTTGCGGTACCGTTGCCGCTTCCTTCATCTTGACGCCGCTCTTGCCTACCACCAGTCCCAGCACCTTATGTTCCTCCTGGGCGTGGTGCGCAACCAGCTTGAACCGCTCCGCGAGCAACGCCTGCAGCATGGCGGGAACATCGTCTTTTGTCGCGCCCTCGGGAATCGAGGCCACGATATCGAAGCGCTCTTGCGACATCCACGGCGGGCCGCTGATTTGATAGAGCCGGATTTTATAGGCTGTGGCAATCAACTGATCGAGCTGCGTGTAGGTGTACGTCGCTCGCGTGGCGTCGATCTCCTGCCCGACTTTCGGCATCTTGCCCGCCCGCATTTCGGCGACCATTTGCGCCTGATCAAGCGGCGCGGCCGGTTTTATCGTTGCTACGTCAAAGGCGAGCATGCTCTGCGGCGCCTGCCCGGATGCGGCGCCCGATGCAAAAACGAGAAGGATGAGTGCGGAGACAATACGGCGATGGAGTTTCATAGAGGCTCTTTCTGTGGCGTGAATCTGCAGAAATAATACGCCTTGGCGCGTGTGCGCAAAAGAGCCTGCTGGAGTTTTTATCGCTAAACGATTTTGAGGAAGTTCCCGCGGTTGAGCCGCGCGCCGGGAAACACCAGATCAAGATTGTCCGCGCCCAGCGTCTGCGTGACTACCTCGCCCAGCACTTGCCGAAAGTCGGTGGTCAGCGCCAGGTCGCGGCCTTCGTTCAGTTGCTCGTTCTCCAGGCCCGGCCACTTTCCGTAAACCTTGCCGCCCTTCACGTTCCCGCCCAGCACGAACATCGCGTTGGCGTGGCCGTGATCGGTGCCGCCGGTTCCGTTTTCGCGCGCGGTGCGCCCGAACTCCGACATCGTCACCAGCGTCACGTTGCCTGCGTCGTCGCCCATGTCGCGCCAGAAGGCCACAATGCTCGCCGAGAAATCGCTCAGCCGGTTGGAAAGCTGGCCGTTCACGCTGCCCTGGTTCTGATGAGTGTCCCACCCGCTCACATCGGTGAATGCGGCTTCCACGCCCAGGTTCGCTTTCAGCAGTTGCGCAATCTGCTTCATGTTGTTGCCGAACTCGGTGTTGGGATAATTCGCGCCCGGCCCCGGCTGATACTGCGCGGGATTGGCAGCACGCAGCATCTTCACCGCTTCAAAAGTCTCATCGCCCGCGGCATGAAAGATGCGGTCGCCTGAGCCGGCGTACATGGCTTCAAAGGCATTGGCGGCCGGCGAGGGATTCGGTCCGCGCCCCGCCACGGTAAAGCTGTTCACGTTGCTTATGGCAATGGCGGGAATCTTTCCCGCGAGCGTGCGCGGCACGTCGGCGCCCATGGCGAGCGCGCGAAACGCGGTGTGCGCCTCACAGGTGCCAGCGCAGCGATGCCGCAGGTCTTCGGCTTGTAGCGCGCGGTTCAGCCAGCCATCGTCGGTGCCTTTCACGCCCGGCGTGCCCGACTCCATGTAGTCCTGTGCGTCAAAGTGCGACCGGCTCATGTCCGGCGAGCCGCAGGCGTGCACGATTGCGAGTTGTTTCTGGTCGTAAAGCGGCTTGAACGCCGCAAGCGAAGGATGCAACCCAAAAAATCCATCCAGATCTACGACCTGATTTTGCGGAATCGCAATGCTGGGCCGCATCGCGTAGTAGTTCTTTTCCTGGTAGGGAACCACGACGTTGAGCCCGTCGGCCGCGCCGCGCTGGAAGATCACCACCAGCCTCTGTCCCGGTGCGCCGTTGGTCTGCGCCAGAACGCTGCGCACCAGAAAATTCGGCATGGCCGCCGTGCCTGCCACAGCCAGTGCGCCCTTGTGGAGAAAGAATCGCCGGTTCATGTGTGTCTCCTTAGCTGACAGCTCCTATGGTTTTTTACGATCACTCACGTGAGCCGATTAAGAACATCCCTCTGGGGCTAAAGCCCCGCGTCTTTTGCGCCTCTTATGGCACGACTAAAGTCGTGCCCTGACACTTCGTGCCTTACGATGCATTTCTCGGCAAGACTAAATTCGTGCCCTTTCAAAACGGAGTCATGAAACAGCCTTTGGAATCCAACTCCGCTAACCTTGCAAACTCGCTGACTTGCTATCGGATCATCTTCTCTGGAACTCCGGCGAACCCATCAGCAATCCGGCCAGTAATTGATCTTCGCGCTCGTACTGGTCAGCGGCCGGCGCGCGGTTGGGTCTGCGTGCCACAACTGGCGCGGCCGTAGTGGCATTCTGCGCACTCTGTACTTTGAATTGCTCGAGAGCTGCCGTCCGCGTGGCGTCGCTCACGCCGCCGGGGATCAACATCGGCTCCAGCCGCGCTTCTTCTGATTCCGAAGTCGGAATCACCTGTTGCGCCGGCGCATCGCTGTCCAGCGTGCTCATGTCCAACTCCGGCGCCCACACGACGGTGATGCCGGGCAACCGGTTGGCCGCCAGCGACAGCGCAAAGTTCATGCGGTCCACCAGCGCGCCCGTGCTCACCCAATCGGCTTCGTCCCACTTGTATCCCGTCGGCGGCATGCATCCATACAGCGGCATACCCATCTGGCGCAGCTGATTCACCAGCGGCTGAAAGTTCTCGACATTGGCGTTGCTGGCGCGCACCGCGCTCACCACAAATTCCAGCGGCGTCTTGACCTTGGCGCGATAATCGTTCGCCGCCCAGAGCTCTGGCGAATGGAAGAGCGTCTTGAGCACCGTGGGAATGTCGCCGCCGCTTGCGAGGTATGCCTTCGCCATGCGATCCACCAGCGCCTGCGGCGGATCGTCACTCACGAACCGGATGGCCAGCTTGCGCGAAATGAATTGCGCCGTCGCCGGACGCATGGCCAGCATGTGCAGCAATTCCTGGCCCTCCATCTCGCCGTTCTCTTTGATCTTCGTGCCCATCACGGTCTTCGTGCCCGGCTCGTGGCGCTGCGGCGCATAGATGAAGTCTCCGCCATATTGCGGCCGATCGACCGTCCAGCCGGTGAGCACGCGCGCCACCTGGGTTACGTCGGCCTGTGAGTAGCCGCCATTCACGCCCAGCGTATGCAGCTCCATCAACTCGCGCGCGTAATTCTCGTTCAGTCCTGCGTCTGCCTTCTTTTTCGCATCGGGCCTCCGCGCCGCAACCATCTTCGCCCGTTGCGCCGCCGGAGAATCCGGCCCCATGCTTTCGGCGTTGTCCAGATACAGCATCATGGCCGGGCTGTGCGCCACAGCTTCAAGCAAATCTTCAAACTTGCCTAGCGCCCGCGGCCGGATCACGTCCCGCTCGTAGCTCACCAGGTAATACGGCATCTGCTCGTTCTTGCGCAGATAAATGTTGAAGTGATTGAGCCAGAAATCGGTCATCACTTCCTCGAGCTGCGCATTCGCGTAGATGTCGCGCGTCAGCCTCTCCGCAAAGAGCTCCTGCGCCGTAGTCTGCTCCGGATTCTCGAGAGCACCCACGGACTCTTTCAGATCGGGACTCATGCCTGCCACCAGGGCCTGACGCTGCACCGGCCGCAGCGACTTGATGAAGCTTTCAAAATCCTCTGGCTGCATCGATTGCAGGCGCATCACGCGTTGCTGCGGCGGCAACGCCAGAATGCGCCGGATCAGCGCTTCATCTTCAGGCGCCGGGGCGGGAGCTGTCGCAGACGCTGGATTGGAATTCGCGCCCGGTGCCGCGGGCGTCATCGCATTCATCTCCGGGGCAGGCGTGGTTCCCGTCGAGCCTGTTCCCGGCTGGGCCATCGCTTCCGGGGCGGTAGCTGGCTGGTTTTGCGCCATGCCGCCGTACGTGTCGGTGCCGGCTTCGGCATTCATGCTCTGGTTCACAGAGCCGTTCGCAAGGCCCGGCGTTTGGTTCTCCGCCACTGTGCCTTTTTCGGCCTTCGCCGTCTTCCGCGCCTGGATGCGGTAAATCTGGTTCTCATACACCGCCTGCAACGTGCCGCCCTGGGGAATATCGATCTTGCCTTGCGCTGCCTGGCGAATGATGGGATTGCTCGGCAGCCGGAAGAACAGATCCTGCATGCTCCACTGCATGGCGGGGAACTGCGCCAGCCGCGCGTTCAAATCTGTTTCGTCAATGGCTCCGGGACGCAGTTGCTGATCGAACCAGTTATCGAGGCCCATCGTGCGCACCGCTTCAAGATCGCCGGGCTTGGGCCCGAAGGTGAAGCGGTTCAATGCCTGCAGAATGCGCTCGTCGCCGCGCAACTGACCAGAAGATACTGAATTCGCCGCATCGTTCTGCCTGGATTTGGCTTTCGCCGGTGACTGGCTGGGATCTGCCGCCTGCTGCGCAGCAAGCAAGGGACTGGGCAGGCAAAGACTGCAACAAAGAAAGATGGCCGTCAGACCGTGCGGAGACTCCATCGCAAATGCTCCTGGCAGGGAAGTGGCCGAGCATGATTGCGCGACATGAACTGCCTGTTGGGTCAGACGTGAAATTGCGGGGAAAGTTGCGGCTGGCCTGTTTCCGCAGTCACGGTAGCGAGTTCTTGATCTTCAGCGAAAAGATCCTTATGGCCGATACTCCCAGAGGTCGTTGTACTTCCAGGCGGTGTTGTCCCCTGGACAGGAGCTTGCGCCACCGAAGAGCCAAAGATTGCCGGAGAGGCCGATCCAACCGGCTGAACCATCGCGAGCGTCAGGCGCGTTGCCTGATGAAGGCGTCCCTTCCGTCCCGTAGGTGCCCGCCTGGCATTGCTGGTTCGATCCGCTTACCCAGGTCCACTCGCCACCGCTGTATTTCCAAAGATCGTTGAAGTCGTCAACAAAGTTACCGCCAAACAACCAGAAGTTTCCCGAAGAGTCGGTCCAAGCGACCGCACTTGTGCGCGGCGGCGGCCAATTGTTCGCAGCAGCCAATCCCTGGGTTCCATAGTTGCCAGGCGCGCCAATGATATTCGACCCGCCGACCCACGTCCATTGGCCATTCGAATATTTCCATAGATCGTTCAGCAAACAGGGTGCTGGAGTTGCGTTACATTTACCAACGGTGGCGTCGTCGGCGCCCTGCCCTCCGAATAGCCATAAGCTCTCTTGAGCGTCTGTCCACGTAGACGCGTCAGTTCGTCCGCCGGGCGTATTGCCGGGCGCGGCTGTGCCTTGGGTTCCATACGTTCCAAACTGGTTGGCAAGGTTCGATCCTGCCATCCAGGTCCACTCGCCATTGCTGTATTTCCATAGGTCATTGAGCGGGCCGAGCTTCCCCATTGAGTCGACGCCCTCGCCGCCGAAGAGCCATAGATTGCCAGATGAATCAGCCCATCCTGAAGCTCCAGATCGCGCCCCTGGAACATTTGTGGCATCGGCTGCGCCTTTCGTGCCGTATACTCCGGTGCCTTGCCAGGCGCCATTGACACCCGGTTCAGCGCCGACGTTCGACCCGCTTACCCACGTCCACTGGCCGCTGCTAAATTTCCATAGATCATTTAGCAGCCCTCCTGTTCCTGAGGAAGCCATCCCGTCCCCGCCGAAGAGCCAGACGTTTCCTGCGGAATCAACCCAACTGACAGCATATGCATGTGCGCCTGGGAAATTGCCGGGAGAAGCCGTTCCTTGTGTGCCATATACCCCCGGCTGTCTAACCAAATTGGAACCACCCATCCACGCCCACTGCCCATTGCTGTATTTCCAAAGGTCGTTAAGTCTGTCGAGATTGCCTGCTGAGTCAAAGCCGAGCCCGCCAAAGAGCCAGAAGCTGCCATTCGCATCCGTCCAACTAGCGGCACTGACACGTCCACCTGGGAGGTTGGTGGGCAATGCCACTCCTTGCGTTCCATAGATGCCGGCCGCGTGGTTATCGGCGTTTAACCCATTTATCCAGGCCCATTCGTTATGAATCGCCGGGGGCGGAGGAGAAGACGTCTTTGACGCACCTCCTCCGCACCCCGACAAAACAACCGAGAGCATGATAGGTATCGTTGCAAAGTACAATCTCATCCCGGCTCCCATAGGATCTCGTCTTTGAACTTCAATAATCCGTGCCTCCGCTACGAGCAAAATAACGCGAAGGTCTCGCTTGGTTTTCTTACTTCACATAGATATCAAAATCCTCCGTGCTGGATTGAGCGTAGCCGAGTGGATTCCAGGTGTCATCATCCTGCGGTGCATCATACTCGATACTTACCCGGATCGTGGATAGGTCGGTGCCAGCCGGAATCGTCATCTGAAACTGGCCGGAGTTCCATGGAGCCATGCCTAAATACAAGGTTGTTTGAGCGGAGCCAATCGTCGCAGTTACCACCAAGCCAGGGAAGCCTTCAAGGTAGCCGCCATTGGTGATGTTTGCTGAATATGGGACGTACAGGGTGAGGTTATTGCTATCGACATGCGAGGGGAATGCAGACCACGTGCAATAGCCAGACAACTCACTTACGTAATACTGGCCGCTAGCCTCGTATGTGTACTGAACCGCGGAGTTCATCTCTACCATTGAGCCAGTGGTTGGTCCGGCCGGATTGGATGGCAGCTCCCATCCCAACTTACCCAGCTCGTAGTCGTCCATACAGGAGTACGTGGTCGGGCGATACGGCGTACCCTGCTCGACCAAATCGTTGATCAGGTTTTGCCCGGTAGGACTTCCCCAACCAGTCACCAAATCGTAACCCAAGCCAGGAAAGTATCTTCCATTGCCGGGGCCATTACTAACATCGTGAAAATCGTAGCTGTAGCGGGAACTTTGTGCAATGCGATAGATATAGTCGTCAATATTTCCAAGACCATATGGATTGCCGGAGGCTATTGCCTGCTGATTTACTAGCGCAAGAAAAGCTGCCCAGCGTGGGGCTGCAAAACTAGTGCCGCCCCACCCAGTCTGGCAACCCCCCAGAAAGCAGACCCAATTGTCGTAGTCTGCTTCGGCAGATACGTCCGGCACGTTGCGCGATGAAGTCGACGCGCCGTTTGCTCCGCCCAGCCCCGACTGGTACGGCGGAATTGGAATGCTGTCCGGGCTTGGGCCACCGCCGCTACCGCTCCAGGCTAACTCTGAAAGCCATGGACCGCCCACGCCATTTGTATATAAGGTTGTCCCGCCAACGGCTGTGACGTTTGCATCCTCTGCGGGGAACGCACCTTCACTAACGGGGTAGGCCCCCCAATCACCGGAAGCGGCAAAGATTGTCTGGCCCTGTGCCGTCATTTGCTGAAATATGTAATCATCCGCAGACGCGTTGTTTCCCCAAACCCACGAGACACTGACCTGCTTTGCGATATTCTCGTAGGCGATCCTGTTGAAAATATCTACATCGGAGTTTCCGATATACACGCGAACCTGACTTAGGCCCGGAGCCATCCCAATCGCCTGCACAATGTCCAAAACCTCTTCAGAATCACCTAAGAGGCACGAAGTGATGAATTGGCACTTTGCCCCGGTGGCGCCATCCAGAAGAATGTTTTGAACAGGGACACTATAAGATTGACCTACACTGCTGAAGGACAAGTTGACATCGCTGATATCATAGCCGTCAAATTCGACCAACGCGACTACCTGACCCACGCCTGTGAGGGTTGTACCGCCATAATAAGCTGTTCGCATGTCACTGGCTAGGTATTGGCCGCTCGGACCAGATCCCGCAGCAGGGACCTGTTGTGCTTCGTTTGCCGATGCCCTTCTCGAAGCGGGCCGTGGCAGAGAAAAACTGTCGAGACCTGTGATGTGCGCCACCGGAACGCTAAGAACGAGTGACGGTTCGCGATCGGTCGAAAAGAAGGTTCGGTTTTCTGTGGGATGTTGATAAACGTTCATCCGCACATTGAATGCATCTTCGATCTGCTGAACCGTCCCATCGAGCGGTACGATGAGGCGGCCTTTTGGCTGATCAGTGACTGCGAGGCCGTGTGCGGTCGCAAAGTCGACGACCGCCTGATAGTCTTCTGACGTTGGTGCGAACTGCTCAGTGAACTCGGCCCCACTTAGAAAATGCCTATAATCAGGACTTGATGGATCATAGAGCCGCTTGAGCAGGCTGTCCAGAGCGGCCTGGTTGCGGAGCGGCAGCGAAATCGTGACGTGTAGTTTCTGAGCGCCTGGAAGGGAGCCTGTTAACTTAGCTTCACCGTTGGAAACGGCGGAGGGAACGTGGTTACGCAGCACTTGGGGCGATTGCTGTGCAAGGCATGAAATAGTGAACAACATGAGTGCGACCGCGCCCATGAGCGTGGCCGGTTCGACGAAAGAACGAAGACTTCTCTTCCGATTCATTGTGTTCCTCCTGTCGGTTTCGAAACAGCGCATGGTCTGGCGGAGGAACTGTTCGCATACTACAGAGAACGACAATTGGGAGCCGGATGCACTATTCGCGACGACATGCATTGCCGGGGAAACCTCTGAGCGGGGCAGATAGCGCCGTTAGATCCTACTGGCTTGCTCATCGCGTAGCAGAATCTTCTGCGGTATCAATTGATGCACGAGCGTAACCTGGGGGATGTGATGGCCGATATACGTGAACGTGACGAGACTCGCTCCGGCGACATGGTGCGATTCGCTGTAGCATCAAACGATAACTAGAGATCACGGGAAACCTGGGGACGAAACCTGAAACCTGGGATAGGCGGGACGTTCCCCAACCCGAAGCGAGGCGAACACGGGTACACGGGGGAACACGGGAACAGACGGGACGTTCCCCCAACCCCAAGCGAAGGCACGCGGCTCGGTTCCTTTGGGAGCAAACCCACCACGAAATGGGGTGCCCCGTGGTCCCGATTCTGTGACCCGGGAACCACAAAGCCGGCATCTACCGGCCGCGGGCTGCAAGCTACCTGCTGTCCACGCCGTCAATCTTCCCGCGTCGCAATCCCCGCGCAAGTCCTTGAAATCTCAACTCGAAAAATCTTCTCCGCCATTGCAGATAATTACCCACCTTCGGCGCAAGCTATCAATAGCGCCAGAAAAACGCCCTGGGGGATTTCGCGCCATGCGCAAAGTCAAAAACATCACCGTCTGTGTCAAACCGGAGATCTACTGCGAGGCGCGCAATCTCGCTGCCGAATACGACACCACCGTGTCCACTATCGTTGCCTGGCTGCTTGAGCGCCTCCCCGCGGCCCTCGAGCGCTCGCGCTTCCCCAAAGGCGGCCCGAAACCTTGCACACAACCATCCCCAGCCGTTAACGTTTTGGTCACTCCCCCCACCCCCCTCCCCCCACCCCTCATCCCTCTCGGGTAGGAGCCAAGGGCAGGCTCCGGTCTGCGGTTCTCTGACCCTGACCACCGCCTGACCGGCGAATCCGCCAAAACGGGCTGTGAGACTGTACCGGCCAACTTAACCAACGACGAATCAGCAGCTTGCAGCCACTCAGCGGCCCCGGTACAGCCACTGTGTAACTGTACAGCGGCGGTAACTTCAACATAAATAATCACTTAGATCGAGTACAGTAAACCGCCATACAGGCGCTGTAAAGCTGTAATCCTGTACGCAAGACTTAGGAAACTGAAAGTTGGGAACTGAGAGAGCTAATTGGCGGGAGCTGGAAGCGGATGTCTGACAGCCGAAGGCCGAAAACTAGAAGCTGCTATTTAACTTTTTTTGCACTTCGTCATGATTGCGGTGTGCAGGCGCTCGCTTACTTCGGTGGGCAGTTCGTAAATCTCGTGGCAGCGGTAAATCTCGATCGTCTTGCGGGTGGTGTCGAGGACGACTTCGCAGTGGCCGCACTTTCGCAAGTGGACTTCAATCTCGGCGCGGGTCTCGACAGCAATGGACTCGTCAATGACGTCGTCCAGAATCGCGAGAAATTCAGTGCAGGTCATGCTTCAGCTCCGTTTCCCTGCGGCGCCGCTGTCGCCTGCGAAACTGCCGGAGTCTTTTGTTTGAAGTAGCGGCTCAGACGCTCGCGCAGTTGCAGCCGCGCACGCAGCAGCCGCGATTTGACCGCGGGAACACTGAGGCCCAGCGCCTCGGCGGTTTCCTCGGTGGAAAGCTGGTCCACATCGCGCAACACGAACACCGTGCGGAAACCCGGCGGCAGGCCCTGAATGGTTTTCTTCAGAATCTCGGCCAGCTCGGACTGGTTGTAATTCTGCTCCGGATTCGGCGCCCAGTCGGCGAAGTCGCGAGGTACGCTGCCCTCGTCGGTCTGCACGTCCTCGTCCATGGAGACTAATTTGCCCGTGCGCCGCTTGCGCAGCCGCATCAGACTCTCGTTTACCGCGATTCGTACCAGCCATGTGTAGAATTTCGAGTTCCCCTGAAACTGATCGAGCTTCTCATAGGCTTTGAGAAACGCATCCTGCATTACGTCTTCGGCGTCTTCGCGGTTTTGCGTAATGTGCTGCGCAATCCTGAAGAGCTGCCGCTCGTACTTGCGGACCAGCGTGTCGTAGGCCGAGAGATCCCCGGCGCGAACCCTCTCTACGAGGGCGACATCGGGATGCTCTTCGCTAATTGGTTGGATGGTCGCCATGGGGATCGGATGCGAAAAATTGCCGCAATACCAAGATTTGACGGGCGGGGAGCGATCCGAAAGGCCCGTAAAGCATGAGTGTACCGGACGCCGGGGCGGGGAACCAAATCCCATAACCAGGGCAGTTTGAGACGAACCTTCTCTCAGGGGCTAAAGCCCCCTCTGTTTTTGGGCCTCTGCGGCACCCTTCGGCTTCGCTCAGGGCAGGCTAGAAGTCGTGCCCTGACACTTCGTGCCCTGCGACGCGTTTTTTAGCATGCCTGGTGCTGCGTTCATTTAGGGCGAATTCAGGTTGCCCCGTACCAAATCGCGCCGGGAAGGCGCAGACGTTACATCAGTGATTCCCTAACGGCGCCAGTAGCGTCGAAATCGGCATAAAGTGGAATTATGTTTGGTTTCTCTTCCCCATGGTTTCTCCTGCGGCGCGCTCCTGTCTGTCTTGCGGCCTTATTTGTGTTTCCGATGCTGGGCGGGCTCAGTATGGTGCGGGCCGGAGTGGCGCAGTCAACAACGCCGCCTGACGCAAACTCCTCAGAATCCAGCCCGGCGCAATCCGATACCGCCAAGCCCGCGGCAACGAAGAAACCCGCCGCAAAGCACACGCCTGCGCCCCAAACCAGCCACGCGTCTCGCGTTGCGCACACGGCGCGCATCAAGCAGGCCTTTGTGGCCTCAAAAGAGTTGGAGCCGATGGCCCAGCAATTGGCGACCCTGCGCACGCCGGAAGCTTACGCGGCGGTGGCTGCTTACGCGCACAGCCATACCGGCGAGGCCGCGACGGCTGCCTATCTGGCACTGGGTCACGCGTACCTGCTCGACAAGCGCTATGCCGACGCGGAAACGGCGCTGGCGCAGGCGCGGCGCGCCGATGGGGAACTGGCCGACTACATAGATTTTCTCGATGCCGAGGCAAGCCACGCGGCGGGTGACGATACGGTCGCGGAAAAGATTCTCCACGGATTTACCGCTCGCTATCCCGATAGCATCTTCGACGCCCAGGAGCCTGAGCTGGAGGCTACGGTTCTGCTGGCTATGGGAGATAAGACCGCAGCGCGCCAGACGCTGACAGCAGCCTCCAGCACTGCTGCGGCGAGCCGGCCTGGTTTCCAGCTTGTCGCGGGGCAGGTGGAGTTGGCGATGGGCCAGCAACAGGCTGCGGAGACGACCTTCAAGCTGCTGTTGCTGGGCCATCCGTTGAGTGCCGAGGCGCAGACCGCGCGCGCCAAGCTCACGGAGCTGGGAGCCGAGTCGCTGCTGACCACGGCTGACCTGCGCACTCTGGCAGAAGCTTATTACAACGCGGGCCGCTACGCGGAGGCGGACGAGCAGTTTCGCGTTCTGGTGCGCGCGCCGGGAATCGACGCGCAGACCAAAGACGGATTTGCCGTAGCTGAAGCGGCCTGCGCGCTGAAGTTGAAGCGCCTCACCACGGCGGAAGCTCAGGCGCTGCCCGACACATCCGATGAAAACGGCGCGCGGCGTGTTGATTTGCTAATAGAGCTGGCTCGCGATCGCGATGATTCCACCGAGTTGCGGCGCATCATCACCGACATGGAGACCCGGTTTCCGCGCAGTCCGTGGCTGGCCGACGCGCTCTTCTCCGCGGGCAATATGTACCTGCTCAAGCGCGATTACGCAACAGCCATCGAGTACTACGGCGATCTGGCGGCGCGCTTTCCCAGCGACAAGAATGCTTCCTCTGCCCACTGGCGTTCCGGCTGGCTGAGCTACCGGCTGGGACTTTACCCCGCCGCTGAGCGCATCTTCGACGAACAGATTCGCCTCTATCCCGGCACTACGGAGACCGTCTCCGCCCTCTACTGGCGCGGGCGCTTGTATGAGACGCAGGACCACAATCCAGCGATGGCCGCGGCCAACTACCGCACCATCGTCCGCGCCTACCAGCACTTCTTCTATGCGCAGATGGCGCGACAGCGACTGGCTGCGCTCGGCAACACGCAGGTCGCGTCGCAGCCGCAACTGGATAGCATTCAGCCTGCGCCGCTGCCGCACCTTGTGGATACCTTTCCCGAGGACAGCCCCCATTTGGCCAAGGCACGACTGCTGGCCAATGCCGGGCTGACGGAATATATCGCGCAAGAGATCAAGGCCGATCCCGAGTTCGCTTCAATGAGCGCGTTGGCCGAGGGGCAGATTTATTCCTCCTACGGCGAGACCTTCCGTGCGGTGCGCGCGCTCAAGCGCGCCATTCCGAATGCGGCTTCGGCGTCTATTCAGTCCATTCCGCTGGTGTACTGGCGGATTCTCTTTCCCGAGCCGTGGTGGAACGCGATCCAGACGGAGTCCGCCAAGAACAATCTCGATCCCTACATGGTGGCCTCGCTCATCCGGCAGGAATCGGAGTTCGATCCGAGCGCGATTTCGTACGCCAACGCGTGGGGACTCATGCAGATCCGTCCGACGCCGGAAGGCGTTAAGCTGGCGCGCGAGGAGGGCGTCGCCCATTTCAAGGCCTATCAGTTACTCGATCCCGAGATGAACATCAAGCTTGGGACGCGGTATCTGCGCGAATTGATGGACAGATTTGGCGGCGTGCAGGAGTATGCGCTGGCCGCCTACAACGCGGGCGACAGTCGCGTTGTGGATTGGCAGGCGGCGGGGCCGTATTCGGGCATCGACGAGTTTGTGGAGTCCATCCCCTTTACGCAGACGCGCGAATACGTCGAGGCCATCCGGCGCAACGAGGAAACCTACCGGGCGATCGATGATTTTGCCCGCACCCACGGTTCGGCCTCGGCGTCGGCGTCCCGTTAGAGCCAAACTCTCTAATTGAAACTTAGGGAACCCCGCTTGCCACTCCCCGGCGCCGATTCACATTGACATCTCCGCGCACTCGTGGTGACACTGACTTCACCGGAAGCAATTTCTTCCGGCACGTTTCTCGCAGCCTGCATCTCAGTAGAGTACGGAGCCTGGCGGAAACAAACGCACGGCTCGGAACCGTCAACCCCGGCAACACCCAGCAGTGCCCGGAGGCAACGATGGCAGCCGACTTGCAGTTTCTGGAAGAGTGGATCCCCGAAAGAATGGACCCGGGAACGGTTTTTGTGCTGGAGAACCAGGCCAAGCTTGGCCAGGCACAAAACCCCTACGTAGCCGTGATGTCGTGCCCGCGCTGCGGGACGCTGGGGCTCATCACCCGCCAGCAGCTTTACGCCGGCGAAACCATGATTTGCGGAGGCGACTCCTGCTCGGCAGAGTACCGGCTTGATGGCGATGCCATCTGCTACCGGGCGGCGCAGTAAGCGCTACTACGGCAATTTATAGTCCGCGCTGGTGGTCTTGGCGCCGGTCTGGGTTGGCGTGGGGAGCTGTGTGCGGTCCCACCCTCCGCCCAGCGCCTGCACCAGTTCCACCGTCGAGGTCATCTCTTCCACCTGCAACGAATTCAGCGTTACCTTGCTGTTCAGCAGCGTGGTTTGGGCGAGCACGACATCGACGTAGGGATCGACCCCAGTGTTGTAGCGCGACAATTCTATGTCGAGATAATCCTGTGCGTCCTTCACCGCCATCTGCTGGCGCAGGATCTGTTGCGAATAAATACGCGTGGCGGCCATAGAATCTTCCACCTGCTGGAAGGCGGTAAGCGTGACCTGCCGATAGTTGGCGAGGTCCGCGTTGTATTGAGCAACGTACTGGTGCAACTCAGCGCGGTAAAGTCCTCCGTCAAAGATCGTCTGAGAAACAGAGGGGCCGATGGACCAGACGCGGCTGGGCCAGCTAAACAGGCTGGTGAACGTTGAGCTCTGCAATCCTCCACTGGCGCTGATGGTGACCTGCGGGAAAAATGCGGCGTAGCCAATGCCAATGACGGCGTTGGCCTCGGCAAGCGTGCGCTCGGCCGCGGCAATGTCAGGACGCCGTTCAGCAAGCTGTGAGGGAACGCCGGTGGGAATCGACGGCGGCGTGTAGACCATCGGCTTTACCGGGATGGAGAAATCGCTGGGCACTTTGCCAAGGAGCATGGCGATGGCGTGCTCATATTGCGCGCGCAACAGGCCCACGTTGATGGCCGCCGATTGCGCCGCTTCCAGCGTGGTCTTCGCTTCGGCCACGGAGATGTAATCGCCCACGCCCGTGTCATACTGCGCCTGATTGTAGTCGAGCGCTTTCTGATCGGCCGCCACGGTCTCGTTGAGGATCTGCTGCAGCATGTCCTGGCCGTGGATCTCAAAGTAATACTCCGCCAGGCTGGACTGCTCTGTCAGCTTTTCCAATTGCAGGTCGGCCGCGCTCACCTGTGATGCATATTGCGCTTCGCGTACTTCGTTGCGAATCTTCCCCCAGAAATCGGGCGTCCAGGAAACGTCAATCGGAGCATTCCAAAGCGTTGACTGCTTGCCGACGTTGGCTTGCGTGGAGTTGCTCAGATTTCCGGAACTCTTTGATCGGTTCCACGATGGACCTGCGGTAATCGTGGGCCAGTATTGCGAGCGTGCCTCGGCGATCGTGGCGCGAGCCGCCATGTAATTCTGGAAATACTGCTTCAGGTTCTCGTTATTGATATTGAGCTGTTCTTCGAGCGTATTCAGATCGGAATCGTTGAAGACTTCCCACCAGTTGCCGCGCAGCATGGCGTCCTGCGGGCTGGCTACCTTCCAGCCGTCGGCATCTTGAAAATTGACCGTCGACTCCTTGTAATTGGGCGCGGTGACCGCCGTTGGCGTGGGCGCGTGGTACGACGGGCCAACGTGGCAGCCGGAGAGAAGCGCAAGCAAGCTCAGTGCGCTCGCGGCGACGGAAAGTGTGGGGCGAAATTTTGGCTCAGGGCTGCTCTTCAGTTCAAACATGGTCAACGTCCTTCACGTGTTACGACGCCGCTTCTTGCGCGGTTGGCGGCAGTGTGTCGTGCGTCCGGCCCGCCGCGCGCAGGCGCAGCCGGTCCATATACAGGTAAACCACAGGAGTGGTGTAAAGCGTAAGCATCTGGCTTAAAACCAGTCCGCCCACAATGGTGATTCCCAACGGCTTGCGCAGTTCCGAACCGGTGCCGGTGCCGAAGGCCAACGGCAGCGCGCCGCAAATCGCCGACATCGTGGTCATCATGATCGGCCGGAAGCGCAACATGCAAGCGCTGAAAATGGCGTCGCGTGTCGACTTGCCTTCAAGACGCTCCGCCTGCAACGCGAAATCGATCATCATGATGGCGTTCTTCTTTACGATGCCGATGAGCAATATGATGCCGATGATGGAGATGACGTTGAGATCGATATGAAAGATCATCAGCGCCAGCATGGCGCCGGCGCTCGCCGAGAACACAGTGGAGATAATGGTGAGCGGATGAACCAGGCTCTCATAGAGAATACCCAGCACGATGAAGACGGATAGCAACGCGGTAACAATCAGAATCGGTTCTGACGCCAATGATTGCTGGTAAGCCTGCGCAGTTCCGGCAAAGAATCCGCGCACCGTTCCAGGCATTCCCAGCCGCTGCTCCATCTGCGACACTTCGGTGACTGCGTCGCTGAGAGAAGCGCCGTTGCGCATGTTGAAGGAGACAGTGACCGACGGGAAGAGACCGGTATGGGCCACCTGCAGCGGCGTGGTATTGGTTTGCGCCCTAACGGCGGTAAACAGCGGCGACACCATATTGAGCCCGGCGGAGGAGGAAGACTTGCTGGAAGCGAAATAGATGTTGTTCAATCCCGACGGATCCTGCCAGTACTGCGGGGCCACTTCCATTACGACGTAATACTGATTGAGCTGGGTGTAGATGACGGAGACTTCAGATTGGCAGAACGCGCTGCAGAGCGAACTGTCGAGCGATTGCGGAGTCTGTCCCAGCCGCGCCGCGGTTACGCGGTCGTACGTGAGCATCTCCTGCAAGCCCCCGTTTTGCTGGTCAGTGTTCACGTCCTGCAGATCAGGCAGCTTCGACATATTCGTGAGCAGGATGGGACCCCACTTCGCCAGATCGGTGATGGTGTCTGACTGGATCGTGTATTGATACAAGGCGCTGGCGCCACGTCCGCCAATGCGCAGATCCTGGGCAGGCTGCAGAAAGGCCGAGGCGGTCGGCAGGCGGTTCATCTTCGGCCGCAGGCGGTTGATCACGTCGGGCGCCGCTGTCTGGCGTACCGGACAATCGTATTGCCCTTTGCTGTTGGTGTGGTTCTCCTTGCAACTGGTGCCCAGCGGCTTCAGCGCAATGAACATCATGCCGGCGTTGCCTTGCCCGGTGTAACCGTTGACGTGGGCCACGGCGGGATCGGCTCGGACGATGTTGACCAGAGAGAGCGTGGAAAAGTTCATGAAAGGGAAGGAGGCATCCTGCGGACCTTGTATGCCGCCCATGACTACGCCGGTGTCCTGCTGCGGGAAGAATCCGGTGGGAATCTTGAAGAGTATGAGGCCATTAAGCGCGACGGTGAGAATAAGGACGATCAGAATCAGTCCCGGATTGTCGAGCACCCACGTCAAAGAACGCTGGTAAATCCCAACCATGCCGTTGAATGACTTTTCGCTGGCCCGGAAAAGCCAGTTGTGCTTTTCGCCTTCCTTGTGCGCCTTGAGTAAATGTGCGCACATGCAAGGGGTGGTGGTGAGAGAAATCGCCATCGAGATCAGGATGGCCGTTGAAAGTGTCACCGCGAATTCGCGAAAGAGGCGTCCGATGATGCCGCCCATCATGAGAATGGGAATGAAGACAGCGATCAACGACATGCTGATGGTGAAAATCGTAAAACCTATCTCCTGCGCGCCTTTCAAGGCCGCGGCATAGGGTTCCATGCCGCTTTCGACGTGCCGTGTGATGTTCTCCATGACGACAATGGCGTCGTCAACCACAAAGCCGGTAGCGATGGTGAGGGCCATCAGAGACAGGTTGTCGAGCGTATAGCCGAACACGTACATCGCCGCGAAGGTTCCGATGAGCGAAGTGGGCACGGCTACAAAGGGAATGAGCGTGGCGCGCGGGCTGCGCAGAAATATGAAGACCACCAGGATGACGAGGCAAACCGATCCGATCAGCGCCTTGTACACGGTATTCACGGAGGCGCGAATCGTGGTCGTTCGGTCAAGGACGATCGTCGTCTTGATGCCCTGGGGAAGCACCGCCTCAAGAAAGGGCAGTTGCGCGTTGATGCGGTCCACGGTCTGAATAATGTTGGCGCCGGGCTGCCGGAAGATGACGACGAAGACCGCCCTGGTGCCGTCCGCGTAGGCGGCGGCGCGAAGGTTTTGCGTCGAGTCCTCGACGTCGGCTACATCCGAGAGCCGGACGGCCTCGCCGTTGTGATATCCCACGATCAGCGGCCGGTAGTCGGCCGCCTCGGAGATCTGGTCGTTGGTGATGATGTCTTCACTGACGCCGTTGTTCGAGAGCTGCCCCCGCGGCTCGTGCGAGTTCTGGAGGCTGAGCACCGATTGCACGCTGCCCAGCGTAAGCCCGAAGCTTTCCAGCTTGGTGGGATTGACCTCGACGCGCACTGAGGGCGTGGCTCCGCCTTGCACTCCCACTTGCCCGACGCCTTGAATCTGCGACAGCTTCTGCTCCAGGATCGTGGAGGCAAGGTCATAGATCTTCGTCACGTTGTACTTGCCTGACGTGAGGCTCAGAAGCATGATCGGCGAATCGGCGGGATTCACCTTGCGATAAGAGGGGTTGGAAGGCAAATTCGCGGGCAGATAAGTACGGGCCGCATTGATTGCAGCCTGTACGTCGCGGGCTGCGCCATCGATGTTGCGGCTGAGGTCGAATTGCAGGGTCACCGAACTCGAGCCCAGCGAACTCGATGAGGTCATTTCGGTGATGCCGGCGATGTGACTGAACTGGCGTTCCAGCGGCGTGGCCACCGAGGCTGCCATGATCTGCGCGCTGGCTCCGGGAAGACTGGCCATGACGCTGATGGTAGGAAAGTCCACCTGCGGCAATGGCGCCACCGGCAAAACTACGAACGCAATCCCACCCGTGATGGCCACCGCAATGGTGAGCAACGTAGTGCCCACTGGCCGGTTGATAAATGGCGACGAGAGGTTCATGCGTTCTCCGTGCCGGGGGGCAGATCTCCGTCGGGCGCCATGCGGGAAAGACGGCGCCCCTGGACCCGCTGGCCGATGCGGTCAAAGAAGATGTAAATCACCGGCGTGGTGTAGAACGTGAGCAATTGGCTCAACAGCAAGCCGCCGACCATGGCAATGCCCAGCGGCCGGCGCAGTTCCGAACCCAGGCCGGTTCCTACTGCCAGCGGAATGCCGGCCAGCAGTGCGGCCATCGTAGTCATCATGATGGGCCGGAAGCGCAGCAAGCTCGCCTGGTAAATCGCCTCCGTCGAATCCAGTCCATGCTTGCGCTCGGCCTCCAGCGCAAAGTCCACAATCAGAATGCCGTTTTTCTTCACGATGCCAATGAGCAGGATGATGCCGATGATTCCCACCACGCTCAAATCCTCGCGGCAGATCATAAGCGCGAGCAGCGCACCTACACCTGCCGAGGGCAGCGTGGAAATAATGGTAATCGGATGGATGAAACTCTCATACAGGACGCCGAGAACGATGTAGACAGAAACCAGAGCGGCGAGAATGAGCAACGCTTCGTTGGACAGCGAGTTCTGGAACGACGCAGCAGTGCCCTGGAATCCGGACTGTAAGCTGGCAGGGAAGTTAAGGTTCTTAGCCGCTTTTTCAATATCGGTGATCGCCGTTCCCAACGAGGCGTTCGAGGCAAGATTAAACGACACCGTGACCGACGGGAACTGTCCCTGATGGTTGATGGAAAGCGCCTCAGTGGTGTTTTGCATTTGCGTAAATGCGTTGAGCGGGATGGCATTGGCGCCGACGGACGATGTGACCAAATTGGGCGTCGTGCCCGCAGTTGAGCCGCTCGAGGGCGAGGAAGGTCCAGCGTTACTGGAGCCCCCTGCCAGCACTGAAGCCGGCGAGGTGAGCACCTGGGAAGAAGGCGTATAGCGTACCGATGTCGTCGTAGAGTTGGAACCAGCCGACGCCGAGGCGGACGAGGAGAACGACGTGGCCGCGCCAGCTCCGCTGGTGCCCGAGGCTGCACTGCTCTGAATGTACAGATCGCCAAGTTTGGTGGGATTCAGTTGCCACTCGGGAGCCGTCTCAAGAATTACGTGATATTGATTGAGTTGCGTGTAAAGGGTGCTGATCTCACGCTGTCCGTAGGCGTCGTAGAGCGTGTTGTCAATGGTGGTGGGCGCAATGCCCAGCCGCGAGGCCGTCACGCGGTCGATTTCCAGTTGCACCGCCTTGGCGCCAGTCTGCTGATCCGTGGCCACGTCTTCCAATTCGGGCAGCTTATTCAGTTGCGCAACAAACTTGGTTGGTCCATGCGTTCAACTCGTCGGTGTCCGGGTCTTCGAGCGTGTACTGGTACTGCGTTCGCGTCACGCGATCGTCTACCGTGATGTCCTGCACCGGCTGCATGTAAAGCTGGATGCCCTCCACCTTTTTCAGGCGGTGTTGCAATCTCCGGATCACATCGGAGGCGCCGATGCGCTCGTTGATGGGTTTCAGATTGATGGAAATGCGGCCGCTGTTCAGGGTGGTGTTGATGCCGTCGGCTCCGATAAAGGATGACAGGCTCTCCACCGCGGGATCCTGAAGAATGATCTGCGCAAGCTCCCGCTGCTTTTCGCTCATGGCTTCGAACGAGATGGATTGCGAAGCCTGGGAGATGCCCTGGATCACGCCGGTATCCTGCACCGGGAAGAATCCCTTGGGAATGAAGATGTAGAGAACGACGGTGAGGACGAGGGTTGCCAGAGCTACCAGCAGTGTAACGGTCTGAAAGCGCAGCACCACGCGCAGCGTCCGTCCGTAAAAGGCAATCAGATTGTTGAATACGTGCTCCGACCATTGGTAAAAGCGCGTCTGCTTCTCCTCTGGGATCGTGGCGCAGAATGCGCGAGCACATCATCGGCGTCAGCGTGAGCGAAACTACCGCCGAAATAATGATGGTGACGGCCAGTGTGACCGCGAATTCGCGGAAGAGGCGCCCGACCACGTCGCCCATGAACAGCAACGGGATGAGCACTGCGACCAGCGAAACCGTGAGTGAAACGATGGTGAAACCGATCTGTCCCGGCGCCTTCCAGCGCGGCTTCGAGCGGCGGCATTCCTTCTTCAAGGAAGCGGCTGATGTTCTCGATCATCACGATGGCGTCATCGACCACGAAACCGGTGGAGATGGTGAGCGCCATCAGCGACAGGTTGTCGAGCGAGTAGCCGAGCAGGTACATCACGGCAAAGGTGCCGATGAGCGACAGCGGCACGGCGACGCTAGGGAATGATGGTGGCGCGCCAGGCTGCGCAGGAAGAGGAAGATCACCATGACCACCAGCGCCAATCGTGAGCATCAGCTCGAACTCCACGTCGTGCACCGACGCCTGAATGCTCGTGGTCATGTCGGTCATGGTGGTGACGTTGATGCCGAGCGGGAAGATTGGCTTCAAGTTGCGGCAGAATCTTCTGGATGGAATTGACGACCGTGATGGTATTCGCGCCGGGCTGGCGCTGAATATTGAGAATGACGGCGGGCGTGAGCGTGGGGCCGGACGACCGCCCGCCTGGCCCATCCATGCGGCCTGCTTGGTGTTCTCCACGCCGTTCACCACATTGGCGACGTCTTTCACGAACACCGGCGCGCCATTGCTGTAAGAGATGACCACATTCTTGTAGTCGGCGGCCGTGGATGATCTGATCGTTGGCGTCGATCTGATAGTCCTGGCGCGGTCCGTCGAAGTTGCCTTTTGCGGAGTTGACGCTGGACTGGACCAGAGCCGTGCGCACGTCCTCCATGTTCAGGCCGTGCGAAGAAAGCGCGACCGGGTTCACCTGGATGCGCACCGCGGGCTTTTGGCCGCCGCTGATGCTCACGAGGCCGACGCCGGCCAACTGCGACAACTTCGGCGCCAGGCGGGTATCCACCATGTCCTCAACCTGCGACAAGGGCATGATGTCGGAACTGATGGCGAGGGTAAGAACGGGCGCGTCGGCGGGATTGGTCTTGTTGTAGACCGGCGGCACGGGCAGATCGGAAGGCAGAAAGGTCTGGCCGCCATTGATGGAGGACTGTACTTCTTCTTCGGCGACGTCGAGCGAGAGCGAAAGGCTGAATTGCAATACGATGACCGACACGCCACCGGCGCTGGTCGAGGTCATCTGGCTCAGGCCCTGCATTTCGCCGAACTGGCGTTCCAGGGGCGCAGTAATCGTGGTGGCCACCACGTCCGGGCTGGCGCCGGGATAGAAGGTGAGCACCTGAATCGTCGGATAATCCACTTCGGGCAGCGCCGAAACCGGCAGCTGCGTGAATGCGACGATCCCCACCAGTAAAATTGCGGCCATCAGCAGAGACGTTGCAACTGGCCGCAGAATGAATGGGCGGGACGGACTCATGGAGCGGCCTCGGTGGTATCGGTGTCAGTAGAAGGTATGACGACTGGAGATTGCGTAACCGGAGAGCCGTCGATCAGTTTCTGGAAGCTGCTATTGGCGACGAGATCGCCGGCCTTGAGGCCGGATGTCACAACGGTGTTGCCTTGATCGGAAATTCCCGACTTCACGGTCGTCATGACGGCTTTGCCGACCTGTTGATTGCCGCCACCGCCTCCGCCCGTGCCGCCGCTGGCGCCGCCGCCAGTTGCACCACCTCCGCCAGCGCCGCCCCCGTGATGTCCGCCGCCCTGACCGCCGCTCGACGCGCCACCCGATTTGCCGGGAGCGGTCGGTGTCAGGCCCTGGATGAGATAGACAAAATCGGTGGCGCCGTTGTGCTGGATGGCTGAAGAAGGAACCAGGATCTGATTGTCGAGGGTCTTGACGAGCAGGCGCGTGTTGACGAACTCATTGGGGAAGAGATCACCTTTGGGGTTGTCGAACGCCGCGCGCAGTTGCACGGTTCCCGTCACGGTGTCGATCTGGTTGTTGACGGTGATCAGCTTGCCCTTCGCAATCAGCTTGGTGTTGGTGCGGTCGTAGGCATCGACCTCCAGCGCCTTGCCGACCCGCATCTGCTGCAACACTTGCTGCAGGCTGTCTTCCGCCAGCGTGAAGATCACGGTGATTGGCTGAAACTGCGTAACAACCACAAGAGCAGTGGAGGAGTTGGCTGTGACCAGGTTTCCGGGGTCAGCGAGGCGCAGTCCCACACGCCCGGTAATCGGCGATTTGATGTGGCAATACGCGACCTCAACCGTGTCGTACTGCACCGTGCCCTGGTCGTTCCTCACGGTTCCCTGGTCCTGCAACACCACCTTTTCCTGGTCCTCGAGCGTCTGCCGCGGGATGGCGTTCTTGGCCCACGCATCCTGGTAGCGCTTCAGGTCCATCTGCGCCTCGGCGAGCAGGCTCTGGTCGCGGTCCAGCGCGCCCTGCGCCTCCTCAAGCTGCGCCGCGTAGGGCCGGTCATCGATGTCAATGAGCGGATCGCCTTTTTTCACCGTCTGGCCTTCGCGGTAATGTACTGCCGTGATTACGCCCGTGACCTGCGAGGTAATCGTGTCGGTATACGTGGGCGTAACGGTGCCGATGGCGTCCAGATACACGCCGATGCTGCCCTTGGTGGCAGTAGCCAAGGTGACAGGCACGGGGCCGGCCATGGCTCCGCGCCGGTTGCTGCCGCCGGCAGGTGCTGTGGAGCTGGCGCTATGCTGCCGGTACACCCAGAAAAACAGGAGTCCGAACAAGACCAGGATGATTACCCAGATCCAG
Organism: uncultured Acidobacteriota bacterium; assembly: GCA_963713675.1. GTDB lineage: Bacteria > Acidobacteriota > Terriglobia > Terriglobales > Acidobacteriaceae > Telmatobacter. The sequence continues at coordinate 225,051 of CAVQMV010000021.1, read as the reverse complement.
CGGTGGCGGCGCTTTTTTGCAGAGTTGTCGGGCTGTAGCCCCGAGGCAGAGTGCGAAACAGACAAAGGTTCATCCATCGTCTTCTTCTTCTCGAATATCAGGTTTGGGACATTCGGTTAGTCAGCAATATATTTTCTCATACGCAAAATGGCATGTAGAAGCTACCATCCGCAATCCCGGCATGCGGTGCGCCCGAACCCGGTAAACCCGCTCGACGGCTCAAATTGCGCTTGGTTTCAGAGCGGATCTGAGAGGTGAGGACGCGAAGCTCCGCAACTCACCCCGCCTTGCGCACGCATGGTATTGGATGGACGAATTCACTCGGAAAATAGTTGCAGCCCGGCGCTTGCCGGCCTCCTGGCCAAAAGCTCCAAAAGGTGTGCGCGCAGGGAGGGGCAAATCTGCTTCCCGGCTGCCGGGTTTTTCCACTGAATTTGGTTGCAATCATGGCTCTGCAGGTGCGTTTCGGACCCTCGGGTGGTTTTTTCAACGAGGCATCTGGATTAGATGCAAATCGGCTCGAGATTGCTGTATGAGCCGGCTATAGCGTCTTCAACTCTTTGCGCCTCCGCTGACTTCGGCAAAATCCAGAGAAGTCCTGCGCCAGGGGGCAACCATGTGGGTACCACCATTGCCCATGACCGCACCGGCTACGCTCTCCACGGACGTAATAATGCACTCTTCGCCTCCGTGTTCGAGGAAGTCGATTGCCGCCCGAATCTTGGGCCCCATCGATCCTGGCGGGAAGTGGCCCGCGGCTAAATGCTGGCGCGCCTGATCCATGGTGATGGTGTCGAGCCACTGCTGGCTGGGACGGCCATAATCGAGCGCCACACGATCAACGGAAGTGACAATGATGAGCTTGTGAGCGCGCACGTGCGTTGCCAGCATGCTTGAAGCGAGGTCCTTGTCGACAACGGCTTCCACGCCCACCAAACGATCGTCTTCCCAGGCTACCGGAATGCCTCCGCCTCCGCAGGCGATCACGACCACGCCGGCGTCGAGCAGCGACGAGATGGCATCGGCCTCCAGGATTTGCAACGGGCGGGGCGAAGGCACGACGCGACGGTAGCCTCCTGGCGAAACTTCGCGCATGATCCAGTCTGGCCTTTCGCTGCGGATTGCGGCGAGCTCATTTGCGTCGTAGATGGACCCGATGGGTTTCGTGGGATGCTGGAAATCCGGATCGTTACGATCCACGAGCACCTGGGTGATCACGGTAGCCGCTTCGCGCTTGATTCCTTCGTGGCGGAACAGCTCGCAAGTGAGCCGCTGGATCATGTAGCCCATGCCTCCCTGGCAATCGGCGTCGCACGTGTCGAGCGGCAAGCTCGGAACGCGCCGCTCGCCCTCCTCGACGCGAATCAGGATGTTGCCGATCTGCGGTCCGCTGCCGTGGGTGATGGCGATGCGTGCACCGGTGTGGAACAGAGGCTTGAGGAGTTCGAGCGTCTCCGCGGTGTGGGCAAATTGCATGGGAATAGCGCCGGATTCACCGGGCCTCGTAATGGCGTTGCCGCCCAGAGCGATCACCAGGGTTTCGGTCATGGTCTCAAGAGCCTGCCGTCTCATAAACGATTTCCTGCTCCGCCATGGTCAGCGCCATGATCGCCTTGGCGGTGTGCAGGCGGTTTTCCGCTTCCTGGTACACCACGGAGTGCGGACCATCGATGACCTCGTCTGTCACCTCGTTGCCGCGATCGGCGGGCAGCGGATGCATGTACAGAGCATCTTGGGTGGCCAATTTCATGCGCTCGCTGTTGCAAATCCAGTGCTTGTATCCCTCCGCAATCCGCAGGGACTCCTTCGGGTTCGTCCCCATGGTGTCGAGACAGCCCCAGCTCTTGGGGATTACGATGTCGGCGTCGCGGAACGCGTCGTCCATGTTGTCCACGATCTCGAATTTAGTTCCGGCGCGCCGCGCGTTCTCTCGCGCCGCTTCGACCGTCTGCGGCATCAGCCCGTACTCAGGTGGATGCGCCAGCACGACATCCAGTCCGAAGCGCGGCATCAACATGATCAAACTTTGCGGCACGCTGAGCGGCTTGGCGTAGCTCGGCGCGTACGCCCACGATATCGCCAGCTTGCGTCCGCGGAGATTGCTCCCGAGTTTCTCGCGGATCGTCATGAGGTCGGCCAACGCCTGGCAGGGATGGTCGATGTCGCACTGCATATTGATCACCGGCGCATCCGCCCAGTGCGCAACTTCGCGCATGTACGCGTTGCCTTCGCCGGGAATCAGGTCGTGACGGATGGCGATGGCGTGTCCGTAGCTCGACAGAATTATTCCTGTGTCCTTCGCGCTTTCTCCATGGGAGATTTGCATCGCATCGGACGTCAAAAAATGAGCGTGGCCGCCGAGCTGCGTGATTCCCGCTTCGAACGAGTTACGCGTGCGCGTGGATTTGTCGAAGAACATCAGAAAGATGGTTTGATCGACCAAATAGCGATGCGGAATGCGCCCCTTGAATTTGCGCTTCAAATCGGCGGATACGTCGAGCAGGATTTCGATCTCTGCTTCGCTGTATTCTTCCGTGGTGATGTAGTCCTTGCCTTTCAACAGCGCCTTTCGTGTTTCCAACACACACCTCTTTCTCGAAATCTATAGAGTCGGTAAAAGTTCTGCGGCCGGGAACCGGTTACCGATTCCAGCGGCCGCTTCAGTTCAGCCCTTCGCATCTTCCAGCGTGGCGACGTACGCGAGGGGAAAGGCGGCATAGAACTGCGCTGCTTCCACCAGGTGGCGGATCGGGATGCGTTCGATCACGCTATGCGCGACGTCTTCTTCGCCGGGGCCGAAGCCGATGCTCGGCACGCCCATAATTCCCATGGAGCCCACGCCGTTGGTGCTGAAGACCCACTTGTCAACAACGGGATCGGCGTTGTGCAGCGTGCGATACGCAGCAACCGCCGAGCGAACCAGCAAGTGGTCTTCTTCAAGCAGCCACGTTGGATAGTACTTCTGCATCGGATACGTAAGGCCGGTATAGCTGGGCTGCTCGTAGTTCAAGACTTCGACTTCAGCGCCCTGCGCCGCCGGCAGCGCTTTCACCTCGGCGACAGCACTTTCAAGCGTCTCTCCAGTGGTGAGCCGGCGGTCGAGATGGATGGAGCATGCGCCCGGCACGGCGCACAGGGAGGGAGACATGGAGCGAATCTCGGTGACGGCGATGGTTCCCTTGCCGAGAAAAGCGTCGTCGCGCAAACGCGTGTTCAACTCCTCGATCTGCGCGACCAGCGGTACGATTTTGTAAATTGGATTGTCGCCGCGCTCTGGCGCGCTGGCGTGGCACGAACGCCCGCGCAGGTGAACCTCGATCTCCAGGCGCCCGCGATGTCCGCGGTACACGCGCAGATTGGTTGGCTCTGTGAGCACCACGCATTCCGGCTTGATCCCGTCTTCCTTGAGAATGTAGACCCACGGCAGACCGTCGCAGTCTTCTTCCTGCACCGATCCCACAATCCATAATGTGTAGTCGCCTTCCAGCCCCAAATCCTTGATCATCTTGCCCGCGTACACCATGCTGGCCATGCCGCCGCGCTGATCGCTGGAGCCGCGTCCGTAGATGAAGCCATCCTCCACTTTGCCCTGATACGGATCCCAGGCCCATTCCTTCGGATCGCCGATGCCGACGGTGTCGGTGTGCGCGTCCATCATGATCACGTGCTTGCCCGAACCGATGCGTCCCAGCACGTTGCCCATGGCATCAATGCGGACCTCGTCGAAGCCCACGTGTTCCATCTCCTGCTTGATGCGCTGAACGACAGGACCTTCGTGAGAACTTTCGCCGGGAATGGCGACCAGGTCGCGCAGAAAGCAGACCATGTTGCCTTCCAGCGCGTTGGCGGCGGCGAGTATATGTGCGGAGTCAATGGTAGTTTTGGTAGGCATGTCGATCCTTATTCTGCGGCCCTTGAGGCTGCTTGTTTGGTGAGAGATTGGGGTGCGTCTTTCGGACGCACCGGGAGTTTCCGGAAATTGATGGGAAATTCGGCGATGGACTTGGCCCCGCGAGGGCTTGGCGCTTTTTCGGCCGGCATCACTGCGAGGCTCCTTCCTTCACGCGACTGCGGCTGTAAGGCGTTTCCTTCATTGGCAGACTGGTGCGCAGCTTGCCGTCGCGCTGCCAATAGGCGCACGCAATCGCCGGCGCGGTGGGAATGCTCACGATCTCCCCCACGCCTTTTGCTCCGTACGCCAGTTCGGCCTGGTTTTTCTCGATGATGCGGCACTCGATCTCAGGCGTCTGCGTGGAGCGCAGCAGGCCGATGGTGCCGTAGGTCACGGCCGGCGCACCGTCGCGCACGGCAAAGTTCTCGGTGAGCGCGTAGCCCATCCCCATCACTACGCCGCCTTCGATCTGCCCTTCGACGCCATTGGGATTAATGGCCCGGCCCACATCGTGCGCCGCAATCACTTTCTCAACTCTTCCCGCTTCGTCGAGAAGCACAACCTGGGTCGCGTATCCATACGCAACATGGCTCACCCGGTTCGGCTTATCGCTTGTCACGGGGTCCGTCACGCAATCGAATTCGCCGTAAAATTCCTCGCCTTCGAGTTCCGCTAGCGCGCGATGACTCAGCTCCTGCTTGAGCGCGGTTGCCGCGCGCCGCGCCGCTTCGCCGGTGACGGTTGTTTGCCGCGAGGCTGTGCTGGTGCCGCTGTCCGGCGTCACGTTGGTATCGGGTGCGTGTACCGTGAGGAGAGATTTGTTGAGTCCTGTCGCTTCGGCCACAATCTGCAGCACCACGGTCGCGATGCCTTGTCCCATGCAGGCTGCGCTGGTGCAGATGACGACGCGTCCGTTTTTCACCTTCAGCTTTACGCGGCCCACATCTTTCACGCCCACGCCCTTGCCCGTGTTCTTGAAGGCGCAGGCAATGCCCGCTTCGGGGTGCGCGTCGATTACGTCTTTCACTGCGAGCAGCGTTTCTTTGAGCGCCGTGCCCTCGTCGGCGATCTGGCCGTTCGAGAGCACGCCGCCGGGCTCGATGGCGTTGCGGAAGCGCATCTCCCATGGAGAAATGCCGGCCTCGCGCGCCAGCAGATTCAGATTGCTCTCCATGGCGAAGCAGGTTTGCGTTACGCCAAAGCCGCGGAACGCGCCCGAAGGAATGTTGTTGGTGTAGATGGCGCGGCCTTCGATGTCCACGTTGTCGATTTGATAGGGGCCGGCGGCGTGCGTGCAGGCGCGTTGCAGCACCGGGCCGCCCAACGATGCATACGCGCCGGTATCGGCCACAAGACGCACGCGCACGGCGGTCAGCTTGCCGTTCTCGTCGCATGCGGTCGTGCAATCGATCTCCATGGGATGGCGCTTGGGATGCACGCGCAGGCTCTCATTGCGGCTCAGCGTGAGCTTCACCGGCCGTTGGCTATGCCAGGCCAGCAGCGCCGCGTGATGCTGCACCGACATATCTTCCTTGCCGCCAAATCCTCCGCCCACAAACTTGCTGATGATGCGCACTTTTTCGCCCGCGACTCCCAGCATTCTGACAATCTCGCGATGATCGTCGTAGACGCTTTGCCCGGCCGTGTAGACGGTCAACGATCCGCATTGTGCAGGCACGGCCAGTGCGCTCTCCGGCTCGAGAAACCCGTGCTCCTGGCGGGGTGTCGAATAGTGATGCGTCACCACGTGCTTCGCTTCGGAAATCGCACGATCCGCGTCGCCGCGCTTCAGCACTGTTGTCGACAACACGTTTCCTTTGGGGTGCAGGCTAGGCGCGTCCTCGGCCAGCGCTGCCGCGGGCGAGAGCAATGGTTCGCGCACTTCATACTCCACTTCGATCAGCTCAACCGCCCGGAGCGCGGCTTCCTTGGTGGTCGCGGCCAGCATAGCCAGGGCATCGCCTACGTAGCGCGTCTCTTCACCTTCGGCAATCATCACAGGCCAGTCGTAGATGACATGACCCAGCAGCCGTTCACCTGGAATATTTTTTGCCGTGAGCACAACTTTGACACCGGGAAATGCCAGCGCTGCGGCAATGTCGATTGTTTTCACCAGCGCGCGCGGATATTTCGCCCGCAGCACCGCGCCATGCAACATTCCGGGAACTTGCATGTCGTCGACGAACTCGCCAGTTCCCAGCAGCTTTTCGTGGGCGTCCGGCCGCACCATGCGTTCGCCCACGCGGCCGGTCGTGGATTCCATTTGGTGCGCACCACCGTTGCCGAGTGCCGTAGCGGCCAACTGAATGGCGCGCTCTATTTTTGTGTAACCCGTGCAGCGGCACAGATTGTAGCGAATGGCGGATTTCACTTCGGCCGCAGTGGGCGCGGGATTCGCGTCCAGCAGAGCCTTGGCGCTGATCAGCATGCCGGGCATGCAAAATCCGCATTGCACGGCTCCCACTTCGCCGAAGGCCCACGCATACACGTCGCGCTCGCGCGCCGAAAGACCTTCGCTCGTGGTCACCAATTTGCCGTGGACCTTGGCCACGGTGAGCGTGCACGCGCGCACCGCTTTCCCATTCACGATTACGGAGCAAGAGCCGCAGACGCCTTCGGCGCAGCCATCCTTCACTGAGGTCATACGCGCATCGGCGCGCAGATATTCCAGCAGACTCTTGTCCGCGTCAACCGCGACGTCTTTTCCGTTTAGCGTGAAACAGAACATCCCGCCGGCTCCAATATCGGTTGTGGGGCAGCACTTGGTCGCAGGGCGCAAAGTTTCTGGTCGTAATCCTGAACCTTCGCGTACTGCGCATCCCAGAAGCTCTGGCTGCGCATTGAATCGAGAAATTCCCTGGTGTAGCCGAACTTCAGCCAGTCGCGTTCTTTCTGCTGGAAGAGCCGCTCCTTCATCCGCGGCGTCCGGAAATCGAAGACGTGCTCGGTCGACGCGCCGAGGAAGATGTCGTTTGCCCAGCGATCGAGAACCGGCCCGGCCAGATCGAGATAGCGATGGTTCATGTCGTCGAGTACGGAGAAATAGCGATCGACTCCGTCGGTGGCCACGGTGACCACGTTGTCGCCCGGCCCCAGGCGCAGGTACTTTGCAAGCTTGATCGCGCCCAGCACGTTGCAGATCCCCGACGGCCCGAACAAATCACGCAGGCTCTGCGCAACTTCGCGCGCGACGCCCAGTTTCTCCAGCGACTCCGCGCCGTCGTGGAAGATCTTCACGCCCTGCACGGTTTCCTCGTCCTTGATCAGGATCACGAAGTCGGTGTTGAGCACGTTGTGAATCAGCGTGATCATCTTGTCGCCGATGCCCTCGATGCGATGCTGCCCGCAGCCGCCGTTGGCGAGCGTCGAGCATTCATAGGGTTCGAGCGCGGCGATCTTCGCTTCAGGAAACGCGGCTTTGATCTGATCGCCCGCCGCGATGGTTCCCGCCGAACCCGGCGCAGACGTGAATCCGGCGATGCGCCCGTTGCCTACGCCCTTTACTGCATCGATGGCGCTGCCGCCGGTGACATGGCGATGAAAACGGTAATTCGGGAAAAGCTCGAACTGCGCCAGCGCCTTGTTCTTCGGGTTTTTCATCAGCTCGCGCGTTTTCTCGAGCGTCAGAATCACGTCCGACTCCGAACCGGGGGTCAGCTCCAGTTCGCCGCCATACTTCTGTATGCGCGCGTAGCGTTCCTTGCTCATGTTGTCGGGCATGATGACGATGGCGCGGAAACCGAGCAGCTTGGAAATGTATGCAGTGCCGATGCCGAAGTTGCCCGTTGAGGGCCCAAGGATCGTGTGCTCGCCGGGAACGATCTCGCCGTCCACCAAGCCTTCAATCAACGTGCTGTACGCGGGCCCGACCTTGTGCGAGCCGGAAGGGAAGCCGCTGCCCAGCATGACCACGACATTGGCCTCGATGCCCGTGAGCGCAGGCGGCAACACCACCTTGCGTACTTTGTTGGCCGCATCTTTCCAGGTGATATTGAACAAATTGATCGGGTCCAGCTCATTGTCGTGCAAGGCCGCGAGAGCTTTTGTGCGCACATTCTTGTCGATCAGGCCGGGATCGAGCATTTCGTTATAACTGGGACCAAATGGAATCTTTGCCATCGAACTCTTCCTTCCTTTTTTCGCCTTCTAAGAAACTGTTTGGCAATCGTTTCAACTTTTCCGAACCCGTCCCTCGGGGGCTGAAGCCCGCGATCCTGGTGGCGCCTTTACGGCACGACTAAAGTCGTGCCCTTTCAAAACCGAGTCGTAAGACACCTTCCCCTCAAAACATCAACTTGCGGCCGCCGCCAGCACGGCTTCGCGCACTTCATCAATCTCTGGTTTCACGGCGATGGCGCTGCCCGCCGCGCGCATCGCGCTTTGAATGTCTTTCAAACCATTTCCGGTCATGACCAGAGCCACGGTTTCGCTGTGACCGATGATTCCTGTTGCAACCGCCCGGCGCACGCCAGCCGCTCCAGCCACACCCGCCGGCTCGCCAAAGACGCCTGCTTTGCGCGCCATCAGGGTGATCGACTCCAGAATCTCCTCGTCCGAAACGGCAACAAACGCGCCGCCCGACTCGGTAACCGCGCGCATGCCTTTGGCGAAGTTGCGCGGATGGCCCACGGCAATGGAATCCGCAAGTGTGTTGGCCGCGCACGGAGTAAGGCCGCTGCGATTGCGCCATGCGGTGACGAAAGGCTGGCAGCCTTCGGCCTGCACGCCGAGAATGCGCGGCAGGCGGGGAAGAATGCCCAGATGGTGCATCTCCCACAACCCCTGCCACACGCCGCCAATGGTGCAACCGTCGCCAACGGAAACTACGACCCAATCCGGCACGCTGCCCGGCGTGAGCCGCGAGAACTGTTCCGCCAGTTCCAAAGAGACTGTCTTCTTGCCCTCGATGAGATACGGATTGATGGCGCAGTTGCGGTTGTACCAGCTAAATTCGGCGCTGGCCCTCATGCAGAGTTCCCACGCTTCGTCGTAGGTTCCGTCGACAGAGAAAACGCGTGCCCCGTACACCAGCAGCTGTGCGACCTTCGCCTGCGGCGCGCGCGCGGGGACAAAGATGGTTGCCGGAATCCCCGCCGCCGCGGCAAATCCCGCCAATGACGAAGCCGCGTTGCCCGTAGAAGCGCATGTAATTTGCGCGGCGTTCTTTTCGAGTGCCTTCACCACGCCGACGGCGCTGGCGCGATCTTTGAACGATGCCGTCGGATTGCGGCCCTCATCCTTCACCCAGCAGCGCGCAATGCCCAACTCGCCAGCCAGGCGCGGTGTTTCGTACAGCGGCGTCCATCCCACTTGCAGGTGCGGGATCAGCTCCGGCGACAAGACTGGCAGCAGTGGCAAATAGCGCCACATGGAGAGTTCGCGATTGCCTGCGAGCGCTCTCGCATTCAGTTCCTCGCGCGCCGCCTCGTAATCATATTGAGCATCCAGAATGCCGTCGTGATAGCCGCAGGCAGGGCAGTAGTAGTCCACCTCTTCGGTGGAATACCTGCGCCCGCAATGAATGCATTTGAGGCCCGTCACGGTTTGAATTCTGTGCGCGTGCATCCGCTTCTCCCCACCTTTTCGCGTCCCGATTTGCGGCCTTACAGCGCCATGGTCATCGCCCGCAGCTTGCAGCGCGTGACGCACAGCCCGCAATGAAAACACTTCTCCTCGTCGATTTCGAGAATCCTGGATTCCTTGTTCGTATGAATGGCGCCGTACGGGCAGCTCTTCTCGCAGGTCCCGCATAGAGTGCAGCGCTCCCTGTTCACCTCGGGTGGGCTAGCCGAGTGAGGTGCTCCGCGCTGGCGCATGAGCCGCACGGTCAAGCCGCGAATCTCGTCGACTGAGGCGTAGTTATGCTCGTCGAGAAACTTGTTCAACTCGCCGGCAATTCTGGCGTAGACCGTGGGACCGCGCAGAATCGCCTCCGTACAAACCTGCACCGCCGATGCACCGGCCATCAGCATCTCCGCGGCATCGCGGCCATTGCTCACGCCGCCCACTCCGATCACGGGAATCCGTACCGCACGTGCCGCGTCGTACACACAACGCAATGCCAGAGGCTTGATGGCCGCGCCCGAAAGCCATCCGAACCCATCTTTGCTGCCCATGAGCGGCAGTCCCGTTTCAAGATCGATGCCGAGACAGGGTCCGAAGGAGTTGATCATCACCAGCGCATCCGCGCCGGCCTCTTCGAGCGCCAGGGCGATCTCCTGAATATTTGGGTGTGGGCTCAGCTTCATGAACACCGGCACGTCCACGGCTTCCTTAGCCGCGCGCAACGCATCGATGATGGGCGTGATGTTGTTGCCGACGTAATGCGTTGAGAGTTCCAGGGCGTCGGCAAACGGCTTGACCAGCGGCGCCAGCTCGCGAATTTGCGTGGCCGTGTAGCCCAGCCCCACAATGACGGGAAGGCCCGTGGCGCGCGCCAGCTTGTACTCTTTTTCGATCCACTGCTCTTTCGACAGTTCCGACCACAGTTCGGTGTTCAGAAATCCGCCGCGAATCTCTGCCATGCAGGGCCGCGGCACTTCGGCCGGCTGCACAGAAATGGTTTTGGTCACAAGTCCGCCCGCACCGCCGTTTGCAGCGGCTTCGAGCGTAGCGCCATCCTTCGATGGAGGACCCGCCGCCGGCAGAATGGGGTTCCTGAACTCCAGCCCGCAAATGTTGACTTGAAGATTGGCCATCGCGCTTTCCGTTCAACCGAGGTTCCGAATGCCAGTCGATGGAGCCCGGCTTCTTACCCCAGCGACGAAGACCTGTCGCCGGGGGCCCCATGGCATCCCGCCATCAAAGTTGAATCCCGTCTATAGCCGCTGTGGCAGCCTAATGAGGGAAATCGCGCACGGCTATACGTGAAATGATTGTCCCCCAGCACGCTTCCGCCGCTATGTGATTTGGATCACAACACTTGGGCGACGCGCATCACTAGAATTCACTGCATCATGGAGCAGTGTGCGCATTTGCTGGTCGGCAACGGCCGCCTGATCACGCACGACGACGGCCAGCCATTCCTCGAGAATGGTTGCGTCGACATTCGTGATGGCCTGATTGCGGTGGTCGGTCCGACTGCGGAGATGCGAGCCGCCCATCCCGGCGCAAAGTTCATCGATGCGCGCGGCCGCGTGATCATGCCCGGCCTGATCAACACGCACACGCATCTCTACAGCGCCTTCGCGCGCGGCATGGCACTGAAAGACGACGCGCCCGGCAACTTCTCTCAGATTCTGGAGCGGCTATGGTGGCGGCTGGACAAGACTCTCACGCTCGACGACGTTTACTGGAGCGCGATGGTGGGTATGATCGCGAGTATCCGCAACGGCGTCACTACGATTTTCGATCACCATGCCAGCCCCCACGCGGTGCCCACCAGCCTGTTTCGCATTGCCAGGGCTGCCCGTCAAGCCGGCATCCGCAGTTGCCTTTGTTACGAGGTCTCCGACCGCGACGGCGCGGAAATCGCGCATCAGGGCATCGAGGAGAATCGCGCGTTTCTTCAGTACTGCAAGGATTTAAGTGACGACCGGCTGCGCGGACTTTTCGGAATGCACGCGTCGTTCACGCTCAGCGACGAGACGCTCGAACAATGCGGCCGGGTAGCGGCGGAGCTGGGCGCGGGCTTTCACGTGCATACCGCGGAAGCGGCATCGGACGCGGAAAGTTGCCGGCGAGAACATGGCATGTCGATCGTTCATCGGTGGAATCATTTCGGCGTTCTGACGGCGAAATCTCTGCTGGCGCATTGCGTTCATGTCGACGATCACGATGTCGAAGAGTTGCGCGCGACGCAGACCAACGTGATCCACAATCCACAGTCCAACATGAGCAACGCGGTGGGCTGCGCGCCGGTTCTGGAGATGATGCGCCGCGGCGTGCGCGTTGGCCTGGGAACAGACGGTTACGCCCCTGATATGTTCGAGTCGATGAAGGCCGCCAATTTGCTGCTAAAACATCACGCCGGCGATCCGCGCGTGGCCTGGGCCGAGCCCCCGCAAATGCTCTTCCAGGAAAATGCCCGGATCGCAACGGAATGCTTCGGCCGTCCCGTGGGCAAGTTCGTTCCCGGCGCGCACGCAGACATTATTCTGGTTAACTACGACCCGCCCACGCCAATGAACGCCGAGAATCTTGGCGGCCACATTCATTTCGGATTCACTGGCGGCACTGTCGAGACGGTTCTGATCGGCGGCCAGATCGTCATGGAATCGAGGCAAATGCTCGAGATCGACGAGCAGGAAGTGATGGCAAAATCCCGCGCCGCTGCCGCGGAAATGTGGAAGCGCTTCTAGGAGCGAAGAGAATCCCCGGCCCGCGCGTCATAATGGAAGCTGCATCAGTCTTCCCCGAGGGTCCCGGATGAGCGCCTCCAACTTTCACGTAATGGCCAAGCCGATCGGGCCCATCTGCAATCTCGACTGCAAGTACTGCTTCTACCTCGAAAAGGAAGCGTTGTATCCGCAGCCCGATCCGCATATCGATAAGTGGGCGATGAGCGATCAGGTGCTGGAGAGCTACATCCGGCAATACATCGAAGCGCACGACACGCCGGTGGTGAATTTTGCCTGGCAGGGCGGAGAGCCGACGCTGCTGGGTGTCGATTATTTTCGGAATCTTGTCCAAATCCAAAAAAAATATGCCAACGGCAAGCAGATTGCCAACGCCTTCCAGACCAATGGCGTGCTGCTTAACGACGCATGGGCGGAATTCTTTCTCGAATATCAATTCCTGATCGGCGTTTCGATCGACGGCCCGCGCGAGCTACACGACGCCTATCGCGTGGACAAAGGCGGCCAGCCGACCTTCGATCGCGTGATGCGCGGCATCGAAACCTTGCAGCGCAATAAGGTCGACTTCAACACGCTCACCACGGTGCACCGCGCCAACGCCGATTCGCCGCTCGAGGTTTATCGGTTCTTGCGGGACAACGGCAGCGGTTACATGCAGTTCATCCCCATCGTGGAGCGGATCGCGCATCAAGTGACCGAGGATGGCCTGCGCCTGATCTCGCCGGATTTTGCCGGCCCCGCCAAGGTCGCGCCCTGGTCTGTCGAGCCGCGGCAGTTCGGACAATTTCTTTGCGACGATTTTCGACGAATGGGTGCGCCGCGACGTGGGCCGCACTTATGTGCAATTGTTCGACATCAGCCTTGAGTTGTGGAGTGGGCATGGAAGCGAGCCTGTGCATCTTCCGCAAGCAATGCGGCGCGGCGCTCGCCATCGAGCACAGCGGCGATCTTTACTCGTGCGATCATTTTGTTTACCCCGAAAACCGGCTGGGCAACATTATGGATGTCGGCGATGGCTGCGCTGGCCGGGTCGGAGCAGCAGCAGAAATTTGGCGAGGCGAAAGAGTCGACTCTGCCGCGCTACTGCCGCGAGTGCGATGTGCGTTTTGCGTGCAACGGCGAGTGTCCCAAGCATCGCTTCCTGACCACGCCCGATGGGGAGCCGGGGCTTAATTATTTGTGCGCGGGCTACAAGATGTTCTTTCACCACGTCGATCCGTACATGCGCTTTATGGCGTCAGAGCTGGCGGCCGAGCGGCCTCCGGCCAACGTGATGCGCTGGGTGGCCGAGGAGGATGCGCGGGCGCGGCAGGGGAAAATTGGCCGCAACGATCCATGTCCCTGCGGCAGCGGACGGAAATTCAAACAGTGTTGCGGAGTGTAGGGTCGCACTCATTGAGTTTCGTGCTTTCCCGCGTTTCAGAATCGAGACGTGGGGCACCCATCAGAATTCTTAGTCGAAATGCCGAAGAACAACCGCGGGTCCTTCGACTCCGTTTGACGCACAATGCGCGTCAAACTCCGCTCAGGATGACAATTTCGTGACGATGCGATCGTTGGACTCAGGACGCTAGTGGAAATCATGTGACCGCAGTTCCAGAGCGCCGTGTGTGAGAGGCGCCAGCCGCACAGCCTTCACGTGAATCACGCCATCCTGATTCTGCAGCGCGCCTTCGACAAGAAGAAACTTGCTGCGCGTCACCACCAGCCGGTTCTGCTCATATAGATCGGGCGTGACGATGACGTTGGCGATGCCGGTCTCGTCTTCCATGGAGATAAAGATGAAGCCCTTCGCCGTGCCCGGGCGCTGGCGCGCGATGACGCAGCCCGCCGCGCGCACCAATACGCCGTCGCGGCAATGCCGCAGCTCTTCTGCAGACAAAATACCCTGCGCGCGCAACTCGGCGCGCCGGTAGTGCATGGGGTGTTTGCCCACCGTCAGCCCTGTGCCGGCGTAGTCGGCCACCAGGCGCTCTTCTACATTCATTTGTTGAGCGGCAGGCTGCGATTGTCCTCGCGCAGCCATTGTTCTGCTGGCGCAGCAGCGGACCCTCCGGCCGGCCGGCCCACTCCACCTGCCAAAGCGCATCGCGGCGATGCGCAATTCCATCCAGCCAGTTCAATGCGCCGATCCGCGCCAGAAGCGTCAGCTCTTTGCGATTGAGCTCCGGGACGCGCAATGCCAAGATCTTCCGCAGAGCGGAACGGGCCGTCGCTGCGCACGCGCAGCGACCAACGCTTCCGCGGCCTGCTTCCGCAGTCCCTTCGCATAGCCCAGGCCCATGCGCATCGAGAGCGTCCCATCCGCTTCATGCTCGACCGTGCATGCCCACTCCGACACCTGAATATCGATCGGCTTCACGCGCAGGCCATGCCGCTGCGCATCCTTCACCAGCACGGCCGGCATGTAGAAGCCCATCGGCTGATTGTTCAGAATGGCGCAGGTGAACGCGGCGAGATATTTCACCTTGAAGTACGCCGAGGCATAGGCGATCAGCGCAAAGCTGGCCGCGTGCGACTCGGGAAATCCGTACAGCGCAAACGAGCTGATGTTCTGCACGATGGTGTCCTGCGTCTTCACGTCGATGCCGTTGGCGGTCATGCCCGCGCGCAGCTTGACTTCCAGATTCTTCATCCGCTCCCAGGAGCGGCGCATGCCGACGGCGCGGCGCAGCTCTTCCGCTTCCGCGCCGGTAAAATTGGCCACCGTCATGGCCATGCGCAGCAACTGCTCCTGAAAGAGCGGCACGCCCAGGGTGCGCTTCAGCACCGGCTCCAGCGAGGGATGCGGATAGGTGACCGGCTTCTTTCTTCTGCCGCCGCCGCATGTAGGGATGCATCATCTTGCCGACGATGGGGCCGGGCCGGATGATGGCGACCTGCACGACGAGGTCGTAGAAACGGTCGGGGTAATTGCGCGGCAGCGAGGCCATCTGCGCGCGGCTCTCGACCTGGAACATGCCCACCGTATCGGCCTTCTGCAGGGTCGCGGTAGACCTCATCGTCCTCCGGCAGCTGCGCCAGGTCGACGCTCTCGCCGTAGTGCTGCGGGAATCAGCTCCAGGCAATCCTTGAGCACCGCCATCATGCCCAGGCCCAGCAGGTCCACCTTGATGATGCCGAGGTCGGCGCAGTCTTCCTTGTCCCACTGCACGACGGTGCGACCGGGCATGGACGCGCGCTCCAGCGGCACGACGTGGTTCAGCTGGCCCTGGCAGATGACCATGCCGCCCGAGTGCTGGCCGAGGTGGCGCGGCAGATCCTGAATGCGCATGCACAGCTCAAGATACTTGGCGATGCGCGGATGCTGGATATCGAAGCCGGCATTGCTGAAAGGAGTGCGCCATGGTGTCGTTCTTGCCGCGCCACTCCCATTGGCTGACCAGGCTCGACAGCCGCCCCAGCGACTCCTCATCGAAGCCCAGCGCCTTGCCCATCTCGCGCGCCGCCGACTTGCCGCGATAGGTGATGACGTTGGCGGTCATGGCCGCGCCCAGTTCGCCGTAGCGCTGGTAGACATATTGGATGGCCTGCTCGCGTTGTGCCTCCGAGGGCAGATCGAGATCGATGTCCGGCCACTCGCCGCGGCTCTCGCTCAGGAAGCGCTCGAAGAGCAGCTCCATCCCGACCGGATCGATGGCCGTAATTTCCAGCGCGTAGCAGACGGCGGAGTTGGCCGCGCTGCCGCGGCCCTGCACCAGGATGTCGTTGCGCTTTGCAGAACTGCACGATGTCCCAGACGATCAGAAAATATCCGGCAAAGCCGAGCTTCCCGATCAGCGCGAGCTCGTGTTCGACCTGCTTTTCGCGCGCTCCATCAGGTCGCGATCGTTCTTCGGTCCGTAGCGCCGGGCAACGCCTTCGGCGACGCGCTTGCGCGAGAAAGCTCATCCATGGTTTCGCCGTCCGGCACGGGATAGCGCGGAAACTCGTAGCCGAGATCGTCAGCTCGAACTCGAGCCGCGACGAAAGTTCGACGGTGTTGTCGATGGCTCCGCGGCACATCGCGAAACAGCTCCGTCATCTCGCGCGCGGCGCGCAGATGGCGCTCGCTGTTCATGGCGAGCAGCCGGCCCGCGTGGTCCAGCTCGGTGTGGTGGCGGATGGCGGTGAACAGGTCCAGAATCTCGCGGTCGTAGGCTGTGGCGTAGCGCACGCCGTTGGTGGCCAGCACCGGCAGCTGCAACGCGCGCGCAATGCGGATCGCCGCCTGGTTGCGCCATTCTTCTTCGCGCTCGCGATGGCGCTGCACCTCGACGTAGACATTTCTGTTGCCGAAGATGTGCGTGAGCCGTTCGACCACCTTGCGTCCGGCCTCTTCGCCGCCGCGCGTGAGCGCCGCGGCCAGCGGACCTTCATCGCCGCCCGTCAGGCAGACGAGGCCGGATGCGTATTGTTCCAGATCGTCGAAGTTTGCCGCGCCCTCCTGCTTGGTCGTCTCGCGCATCTTGAATTGCGTGATCAGCTGGCAGAGGTTCTGGTAGCCCTGGCGCGATTCGCACAACAGAGGCACGCGCGCCGGTTCCGGCGAGCACTGGTGCGGCAGCCATGCCGGAGGCGTCAGCCGCGCGCCGAAGCTCTTGACCGCAACCTCTGCGCCAATATGCGCGCGAACGCCACTACGCTGGCCGCTGGTATGAAAGCGCGCCGCGCCGTACACGCCGTTGCGATCGGCAATCGCCATGGCCGGCATCTCCAGCTCAGCCGCGCGCTCCATCAACGCCTCCGGCTGCGAGCCGGCTTCAAGAAAGCTGAAGGCGCTGGCCGCGTGCAGCTCAATGTAATCAGCGCTTCGATTCCGAGAAGAATGTGCGATGGTGAAGGGCTGGCGTGTTTCCTCCGGTAATGGTGCATACGCATCATTGGGGTGACAGACGGGCGTCCCCGGTGAGCGAGTATTGGGTACGTTGGGGCCGCACTCAGTCATACAGCGCCGCCATCTGCCAGCCGCCGTGCATGCGATCGTGGACCATACAACAGCAGAGCAGGGAATTGCCGCCCGCTCGCGCCACAATGTCCCACTGCTCGTGGCCCCACAAGGTTGGTTGCCACCAGTCACCACCGGCGAGCCATGGGCCGTAGGCGCGGTCGACATCAAATTTCTGTCCACGAAAATAGAATTGTGTGGGTCGCTGCGCTTCGAGCGTGACGGTTACGCCCTCCGCCGGCCGCAACTGCCGCGCTGCTGCGCGCAACTGGGCTTGATCTGTCGTCTCCGCATTACTCTCCGTCGCACGCGACGCGTCAATTTTGAACGTTTCGATTCGGAATGCATCCGGCGCATGCGTGTCCAGGAGCGCTGCGCACCCGACATTCTCCTCGCCGACCACGGCGCGGATGCGCGCCAGCGTCACGTCGAGCCGCGAGGCCTCAGGCAGTTGCGGCGAGAACAGCCCCAACTGCACCTTGCTCGTCGCTCCCGGCTCCGCATCGAGCGCGACCGCAAGCACGGAGGACGGCGGCGGATGCGCTTCCAAATCCAAATGCAGCAGCTTGATCCAGAGCTGTTTGTCGTTGGTCGGCAGCGCCGGTCGCACTGTGCGTGCGTGCGTGCTGCCACGGTCGAGAGTGAGCGTGAGGGTGACCGCGGCCAGCGCAACCAGACGCGCATTGGCCCGGACGATGAGCTGATCGAGCATGGCGCCGGCGACAAACAGCAGCGAGTCGAGCAGTTCCACGGGAGAATCGAGCTCCATGTGCTCGGCCAGCTTGAGCGGCGGCTCGACAGGTTGGAAAAGATGCGTGCGCTCGCCGCGCGCCAGTTGCCAAAGCCGTCGGCCCTCCTGCCCCATACGCGCGACGAGATCTTTTTCCGGCAGCGCGGCGAGCATGCCCAGCGTTTGCACGCCCCACGCGGCAAATTTCTCCGCCTGTTCCAGCGCAAGATCCAGAGCCGCGCAGGGCAGCTCTGCCAATGCTGCCGCTTCCTCGCCGTGCGGAATCACTTTCACGGTTACGCCTGGCGGCAAACCCCTCGCCATACACACGGCCGCATGCAGATTGCCGCTTACCGTGACGCAGGCGCGCATGCCCACGGCGCGCACCCGATCCACCAGCTTCCGCGCCAGCATCTCAGGCGGACCAAACAAACTTCGTGTCCCTGCAATATCGATTCCGCACGCGAAGGCCGTGTCTTCGCTGCGCTCGCCGACTTTGCGTTCCTCCAGACGCGGTGAGAACGTGCCCGCGCATTCCAGCAAGATCGCTCGCGTTGCCGCTTCTTCTTTCAGCGAGCGGGCCAACACGGCCGATGCCGGAAAGGTGTCGACCTCCACGCGTGTCATGCCGCGCACCATCCCCAGCAACCGCGCTTTTGTATTCAAGGAGCAGACCTGCTCGAGCGGTACCGCACCCTCCATCACCACGCACGGCTGCTCCCTGAGCTCAGGCCGCAGCCGCAGCAGCGCCTGCGCGGGAAACTCCCGTGCATACAGGCACGCATACAATTCGCAAGTCATCGCACGGCTGCCCATGCTGCGCGGCTTTGCCAGTTTGCCGCGTTCGTTCTTTGTGGCGGCTTGCGCAGCGGTACCACATTTTCTGCAGCGCACGTAAAGCGCCGCCGCACCACTTCGATGCTGTGCGCCATGCCGGTGAATACCGTGGCCTCGTCGCGCAGCGCGTCGCCCGGCTCGAGCCGCAGCGACAATTCCGCGCTGCTCTTTGCGCAGCCGTACTGGGCCAGCAGCAGAAGGCTGGCCTGCGTTTTCTCCGCCGCGGCACGGTAACGGAACCATGTGGCGAGCGGCACGCGCGAGGCAAACTCCGGCGCCAGGCCGCCCAGGTCCAGAACAACCGCACTGAATCCTCCCGCCTGTAGCACCAGATCGGTCACGCGCAACGCCTGGTCGAATTGCTGGCAGGTGCCAGAGGGTTTCCTGCGTTCGCCAACAGCCTGTGACGAAAATCCAAACGCGTTGAAAGAACGTCCCGCAGGGGCTAAAGCCCCGTTCATTTTGTTGGCATGATCGGCACGGCTAAAGCCGTGCCCTTTCAAAACCAGTTCGCGCCCCACGCGTTCTTTCAAAACCGGCTCGCACCGAGGTGGTTCGCTCAAAGGTGGCGCATCTTGTCTTGAGGTTCGGCGAGATTGTGGCTCGGCGCAGCGTGGGGCGAGATTGGGCGTCTCCGGCCGCAGAAGTCCGCCCACGGCTGCTGCGAGTCCCTTGACTTCGCCGCGCGGGTGACCGCCGCAGCCCCCGCCATGCAGGCCTTTCATCACCGGCGCGGGCGTCAGATATTTTTCCGGCAGCGAAAAACGCTGGGTCGCGTGCGACGCCGCGGGTTTTGCCGCTCCGCAGCGCACCCACAACAATCGCTCCAGCTCCACGCCGGCCGCTGCTGCCGAAGCCGGATCGAGCGCATTCGACACGTCGATCCACGCGCACACTCTCCCGGACCGCGTCAGGCCGGCCACAAATTTGAGCGCAACCGAGGTTCGCCCCGAGCACTCCGGACCGACGAGTTCGGTCAGCGCTCCGATGGGCAGGCCGCCGTGCAACACCTCATCGAGCGCTTCGATGCCTGTGGATGCAACCGGCCGGACGACCCTTGGTGCAGGTGAGAGCGCCGCAGGAATCCTCGCGGCGAGGGCAGACTCAATCTGAAGGCGGATTGCGGAGGCGGCAGACATGGCGCGATAGTTTCGCCTTATATTCGCCTTTTCCTAGGCAACCTGCAAGCCCTGCCTGCACCAATCCCTGTGCAAACTCGCGCCAAACCCATGAAATTCAATCGCTTATTTTGTTTGTTGGCTAGACTGATAGCTATGTGTGGCCGCTACGGGCGCCGGGCAGACAAACAGCGGATTGCGGAGTGGTTTCGCACGCGCGACACTGATGTGTTCAACGAAGAGTATTACGAGACCAACGCAGTTCACTTCACGCCCTCTTACAACATTTCCCCCGAGAGTCTGCAGCCGGTGGTGCGGGCGGACCACGATACCGGCGACCGCGTGCTCGCACTCATGAAGTGGGGCCTGGTGCCCTATTGGTCGAAAACGCCGCGAGCCAATTTCAGTTCTATCAATGCGCGGGCCGACAAGCTCACTTCGAGTGGCGCATGGCGCGAGCCATGGAAGCACCGCCGTTGCCTGATCCCCGCCAACTTCTTTTACGAATGGGAGCCACTGACCAAAGACGAGGAGAAAAAGAAGATCAGCAAGCCGTGGGCGGTTTCACTTCCCGACGAGCGCCTCTTTGCCTTCGGCGGCATCTGGGATCGATGGAAAGGCCAGGACGAAAGGCGAAATGAGGTCGTCGTTGAGAGCTTCAGCATCATCACCACCGATCCCAACCAAATTCTCGAACCCTTTCACGACCGATGCCCACTCATCATCAAACCAGACGATTATGCTCGATGGCTGGCGGCGGCCGAGCCGTCTCATCTGCCCATCGACCTGGTGCGCACATGGCCTGCGGAAGACATGAAAGCCTGGCGCGTGGCCAAGCTTCAGGGCAATGGCCCGCATCTGCTCGAGCCTCTTGCCGAATCCTCCGCCTGATCGCTTTGCACGATCTGGCCGTTCACATTTTTAGAAAGCTCTTTTTACTACGAGCGCACGAAGGCCTTGATTGTCCCGCATCTCTTACCCGCGGAGATGCCGTGCGGGCGAACGGTGTAGGCATTCACTGCGGCAGGAACAATAAACGTCTCAGCATAATGAACCACGAATGGCGCGAAGACGCCGCTGGGGCTTTCGACAATCGCCTCGTCTCCCTCAATGAGATTCAGCACGTTGACGCCGCCACCAGTATGGTGTGGCACTGTACCCGTGAACCAGTGGCGGCGCGTTTCGATGAATTCCTGCTCGATGGAGGCCGGTGCGTTCCTCGCGCCAGCCTGCTTCTTCGTGAATGATTACGAAGCGGTTGATGAGCTCTCGGCGCACCCATTCGGTGGTGCGATCCCACTGGATGTTCGCGACGCCGTGCTCGATGGAGATGGGCCGCGGCCTGCCGTCGAGTCCCAGGCGGCCCCAGTCCCAAAGCTTGAAGGTGAAGATATACGGCGTGGCGCTGATTTCAAGCACCATGCTGTTAGCGCCAGAGCAATGAATCGTCCCCGCGGGAATCAGAAAGTGATCGTGCTTTTGCGCCGGCCAGCGGTTCACATACTTCTCAGCGGGAAACGCGGCTCCGCCCTCCTGGGCACAATGCAGGTCATCGGTCATTTCCTGCGGAGAGATGTTGTCCTTTAGGCCGAGATAGACCGTCGCGTCAGGTCCGGCGTCGAGCAGGTAATAGCTTTCGTCCTGCGTGTAGTCCATTCCGAAGTGCTCTCGAATGTAACGGGTCAGCGGGTGCACTTGCAGGGAGAGATTTCCGCCGCCCATGGTATCGAGAAAATCAAAACGGATGGGAAACTCCGCGCCGAAGCGCGCATAGACCGCTTCGCCCAGCAGCGCGCGCGGCTGAGAGAATACGAGGTCGATGGCCGGAACTTCGACGCGCTGCTCGCCAAAGCCGAGCAGCAGGCTGTTCTCTTCCGGAACGCAATCGAAGCACCATGCATGGTTCGGAACATCGCGCGGAAGATCGCAGACCTCCTCCATCCAATGCCCACCCCATGGACCGGGATCGAAGTAAGGCACGACGCGGAAGGGACGCTGGGCGATTTGCGTCAGGGCCTGGCGAAAGACGTCGCCTCCGATCAGATTGGGCGAGTGCGGCTGGTTGGTATCGAGGAGAAAATCGATCTCAGGCAAGAGCTGCTTCTTCAGGCGATCGGCGGCGCGCCACTCGGCGAAGAATCCGCACTTGTATTTCAATAAAAAGTCATCTTGCGCATTTTTCAGGCCGAGGTTGCCCACCTCTTCGCGACGCCAACGGAGTTGAATCTCCCAGCGCGCGAGATCAGCGTAGACGTTGGTTGCGCGGGGCGCAGAAACGAAGGACGCGCCAGTGCCGACAACCAGCACGGAACCTTGGTGCGCAGCGCGCGCCACGGCGAAACGCATTTCCTCAAGCTTGGCGGAATCAAAATAGTCTTCAAGCTTGATGCCGCTCATGCACCCGAAGACGCGATCGGAGCCGAGGAGCGGATCGAGCATGGTGCGTATTTCTTCCGAAGTTTTAAGGCATTTTTCGGCAAGAAAAACCTGGGTCGAAGGCAGGTGGCTGCATAGCGCCTCAAGCACGCGGGCACTGAAGACGCCGGGGTAACACTCGACGCAGATTGGATGCTGCTGCAACAGCGGAGCGAGGCGCGCCGCAATCGCCGGCCAGCCTGCGCTGCACTCTTCCGCGGAGCCTGCCGGAATAAAAGGGAATTTATCGTAATTCGATTGCCGGGACATCCAGCTCCTTACCTTGCTCTAATTTACGGCGCGAACTCGGCTCGAGCTCTCACTGCGACTCAAATCAATCTGCGGCGGCAGCGCGCTGTTCCTACACCTTACCGCTGTGCGTGGACATCTTAAAGCGTTGGTCATCGACCTGTTGCCTGGTCATACAAAATCGCCGGTGATGGCCGATTTCGCTGCATGAGGTGAGCAGAATAGACGGACTTCGTGGAGGCGCATCTTGTTGATTACATGTATTTTATATTTCTATTCGGTGAGTCGCGAGGTGATGGCGGAGAGGGAGGGATTCGAACCCCCGATACCCTTACGAGTATGCCTGATTTCGAGTCAGGTGCATTCAACCGGGCTCTGCCACCTCTCCACTCGATCGACTTAGCCTTTTCAGAGGCTTGGGCACGCCGGCTGCCTTCCTTAGTCTAGTTGCAAACCTCGATTCGTGGCAACGCGCATTTACACCCAAGCGCGCCCTGAGCAACGTATGCTTAAAATCGATTTATTAAAGCTACCGGCGGGCCACGGAGTGACCGCACAGTGGCGCAAGGGTCGGAGGAGCCGCGCGAAGATCGCATCAAATACATGTTGGGCTATCTCCAGTTTTTGAGGCTGATTGAGAAGCCAATGATGAATACGGATACAAGAACGATGAAGTCCATTGGTCCCAGCCTGAAACGAATCTGTGTCTTTGCCGCTGTCTTTCTGTCTTGTCTCCTGGCCTCGGTCCTGCTTTTGCGGCTGTCCGAGCCTGTGCAGGTCCAGGCGCGCGCCTCGATTTGGGTTCGCAGTGCGAGTTTCTCCGAGGGGGCAATGATTCCCGGTCGGCTTACGTGCGACGGCGCCAACCTTTCGCCGCAATTGAATTGGCAATCTGCACCTGCGGGTACAGAAAGCTTCGCGATCGTGGTGGACGATCCCGACACGCCCACCGACTTTACCCACTGGATGGTCTACAACATTGCGCCCGGAGTGCGGGAACTGGCCGAGGGCGCGCCGACGCATGGCGCCATGCCGCAAGGATCCGCTGAGGGTAGAAATGATTTCGGCCATCCCGGGTATGGAGGTCCCTGCCCGCCGCGCGGCAACCCGCATCACTATGTGTTTCGGGTGTACGCCCTCGATCGGCTTCTGAATTTGCCGCCGGGAGCAACCAGGAAACAACTGGATACCGCGATCGATGGCCACATCGTATCCCAGGGCCAGAGCATCGGAATCTATCAACGGATGGATAAATAGTTGCGATTGGGATTCTCTCGCAGCGATCCTCGATCAGCCTTGCACGCGCTCGGCGAAGATCGCGGCCAGACGTTCCACGTTGCGCCGCAGGTCGTAGTTCTCCACAACGCGTGCGCGCCCGCTCTTTCCTATCCGCTGGCGAAGTTCCGCATCATCCATCAAGCTGGCCAGGGCTGTCACCAGCGCGTCCAGATCCGATGCCGGCACAAGTAATCCGTCTTCACCATCGCGGATCAGTTCTGGTATCCCGGCGATGAACGTCGTTACGCAGGGAATTTCCATGGCCATGGCTTCCATCAGCACCACGGGCAGGCCCTCGGCAAAGCTGGGAAGGCAGAACGCGTCAGCCGCCGCATAAAAGTCGCGGATGCGATCCTGGTTGATGCCGCCTTCAAACACTATGCACTCACGAGCCGCGCTGCGCGCTGCATGTTCCCGCAGCGATTCCTCGTCGGGTCCGCTGCCCACAAGCCGCAGTTGCACGCGCCGGCCTTCTTGCGTGAGCTTTTCCAGGGCGTCGATCAAGATGTGCTGGCCCTTGGCCGGTGTCAGCCGTCCCACGCACAAAATCTCGAAGATCTCCGGCGCCGTCTGCGGCGGTCGCGGCGCAAAAATCTCCGGATCGACGCCCAGGGGAGATACGACGAATTTGCTCCAGTGCTTATAGGGCGATAGCTTCATCAGCTGGCTGCGCGCAAACGAGCTGATGCAGCAGATGAAATCGGCGGCTGCAATTTTCTCGGCCAGCATCTGCCGGTCGGCGTCGTAAAATTCATCCGGCCCGTGCACTGTGAGCGAATAGCCGAAGCCAAAGACGGTGCGCACGAAGAGCCCTACGCTCGCGGCTTGCGAGGCCAGATGCACGTGCAGATGCCGCAGTCCCTGCCGCTTCATCCACCGGCCCACCATCAGCGCCTCAATAAAGTACATCAGGTTCAAGTAGAGCCGCCGCAGATCCAGCCCTGCCAGCCGGAACGCCAGCGCGACACCTCGCCAGTAGCCGCCGAAGTTTCCAAATACCGTTCGCAGCTTGGCTACGGTCGCCCCGGCGAGCCCATGCTGCTTCACGCAATAAGTTCGTTTGGCTTCGTCGGCCTCGGCCTGCGTCAGTCGGTCAATGGGTCTGTCAGGCGGATTGATCGATGCCGTCTCCACGCGAAATCCCAGTTCGCGCAGCGCCAGCACCTCGCGCAACACGAACGTCATCGAGAGCGTGGGGTAGGTGCTGACGAGATAGGCCAGCGAGCGCGTCGGCGGCGCGGCCGTCCGATCGAGATGGGCTGTTTCAGGCATGCGATCTTTGCGCTTCATTCTACGATGCAACCCGCACACCTCCTATTGGATTCGCGCAGCGTGCTGGTTCGCGGCGCATCGGCTGCGGCAAGGGGCATCGTACGTTTACAATCACCGGGACGGAGTTCGGCAACTTTGACCATGGAATTTCACATTGCGCGCAAGGCTCGAGAGCGCTACGGGTTCGCCGAGTCCCTTTTCTCCTACAACGGAAATGTGATTCTGGCCAACATTGGGGCGTGCCGCGTCTTCGCGCAGCGCATGAACCAGGTGCGCGACGTCGAAAAGCATCCCGAGCAGGCCGTCCATGCGGGCCAACTTTTTGCCATGGGATTGATTGACGAAGCCAGTCATGTGCTCATGGCCCGCTATCGTCAACAACTCGATCCAGAGGTAATGACCGCCGCTCTCGATTGGTTCGGCGCCCAGGTGGGTGCTGAAAACGTCGACAAAATGCTGCTTATGTTTGTTGACCAGTTTCCCGGTCAGAGCGTGATGCGCGGCCAGGAAACGCCGGCGCATTGGCTTTCGGGCGAAACGGCTGGAATGCCGCATCGCGCCGCGGCGCTCGAAGAACTGCTGCTGCTCTGGTCAGCGAATCGCAATCAGGCATTCAAGCCGTTTGAAGAACTTTTTGAAGATCGCAGCCTCGCGGAAAAGACGGTCTATCGCAAAGTCACGGCGCAACTGCCGGAGTATTTCGCCACGCGCCCGCTCATTCCGTTGCCCGACGCCAAGGCGGTGAGCCTGCTCGATCTTTTGCAAGCGCCAGCGGCTGGTTCGCCCGCTTCGCTCAGCGAACAGCTTGACCTGATCCGGCGGCTTTGGAAGCCGTTGCTCGGCGACAGCCTGGAGCGCTTCCTGCTCATGGCCGGTGAAATTCTTCGCGAGGAAGAGCTCGCGATCTGGATGCAGTTCAACCCTCAGGCCGCCCAAGCCCGCGAAGCCGCGGAGCGCCACCGGCAGACCGGCCAGCAGCAATGGCCCTCCTTCGTCAGCCATGCTGAGGTGCCTGTGTTTGGCGATCCGGCGCACGAATACGAAAAATTCTCGCCCGACACCGCGTGGATGCCCGGCGCCGTGCTGATCGCCAAAAGCACCTACGTGTGGCTGGCGCAGTTGAGCCGCAAATACGGCCGTCACATTGGCCGCCTCGATGAGATCCCCGACGAAGATCTCGCGCAGCTCGCGCATCGCGGCATCAATTCACTCTGGCTCATTGGCGTTTGGGAGCGCAGCCGCGCTTCGCGGACGATCAAGCAGCTCTGCGGCAATCAAGATGCCGTCGCCTCGGCCTATTCGCTCTTCGACTATCGCATTGCCGACGATCTGGGCGGCGAAGCTGCCTACATCACTCTGCGCGACCGCGCCTACCATCACGGCATCCGCCTGGCCAGCGACATGGTGCCGAACCACATGGGCATCGATTCGCCCTGGGTGATTGAGCACCCCGAGTGGTTTATCTCTCGCCAGGATTCGCCCTATCCTTCTTACAGTTTCGAAGGTCCCGATCTCTCCCACGACGGCCGCGTGGAACTCAAAATCGAAGATCACTATTACGATCAGACCGATGCCGCCGTGGTGTTTCGCCGCCGCGACAAAGCCTCGGGCGAAACGCGCTTTATCTATCACGGCAACGACGGTACCAGCTTCCCGTGGAATGACACCGCGCAGCTCGACTACCTGAACGCGGCAGTCCGCGAACAGGTGATTCAGACCATCCTGCATGTGGCGCGCCTGTTCCCGGTGATTCGTTTTGATGCCGCCATGACTCTCGCCAAGCGGCACTTTCATCGCCTCTGGTTTCCGGGGCCCGGTTCGAGCGGCGCCATTCCTTCGCGCGCGGAATACGGCATGACGCAGGCCGAATTCGATCGAGCCATGCCGCACGAGTTCTGGCGCGAGGTGGTCGACCGAGTTGCCGCAGAAGTGCCCGGCACGTTGCTTCTCGCCGAGGCCTTCTGGCTCATGGAAGGTTATTTCGTCCGCACGCTGGGCATGCACCGCGTCTACAACTCGGCGTTCATGATCATGATGAGGGACGAGGACAACGCCAAGTACCGGTCTGTCATTAAGAACACGCTCGAGTTCGATCCTGACATCATGAAGCGCTACGTCAACTTCATGTCGAATCCCGATGAAAGAACGGCCATCGACCAGTTCGGCAAGGGTGACAAGTACTTGGGCGTCGCGGTCATGATGTCCACGCTGCCCGGCCTGCCCATGTTCGGCCACGGCCAGATTGAGGGATTCACGGAAAAGTACGGCATGGAATATCGCTGGCCGCGCTACCAGGAAAATCCCGATCACTGGCTTGTCGAGCGGCACGAGCGCGAGGTTGCGCCGTTGCTCAAGCGCCGCTGGCTTTTTGCCGAGAGTGCACACTTCCTGCTTTATGACTTCTTCCATTCCAACGGCTCGGTGATCGAAGACGTGTTTGCGTATTCCAACCGCACCGGCGGCGAGCGCGCATTGGTGGTTTATCACAATCGTTATGGCAACGCGCACGGGACTATCGATTTCTCTGCTGCTTACGCTGACAAGGGATCAGGCCAGCTTCGCCAGCGCCGTTTGCCCGACGGTCTCGGCCTGAGCGGCGATCGCGGCGCGGTGATTGCCTGGCGCGACTCGATCACGGACCTCAAGTATCTGCGCCGTGCTGGAGATTTGTTGGATCGCGGACTCACTCTCGACCTTCACGCCTACCAGTGCCACGTCTTCCTCGATTGGCATGAGCTCCATGCCACGGCCGATAAACCATGGGACAGGCTCGCCGATTGGCTCAATGGGCGCGGCGTCGCTTCGCTTGACGAGGAACTCGTCAATCTCGAGTTGCAGCCTGTGCATGAGGCTCTGCGCTCGTTCCTCGATCCGGGCCTGGTGCGGCACTTTGCCGATGTTGCCGATCATCCGCGTGCTGTGGGTGCGGAACGAGCCAAGAAGATCGAGCGACAGCGCAGCGAGTTTCTGAAAGATGCATGGGCGCGAGCCGAAGTACTCTTACGCGTGGCTCAGTCTGCTTATGCTGTGCAGTTGCGGCAGGCGGGTGAGCCTGCGCCCAGTTCGGAGCCGGGCGATCCAGCATCGCAGGCGCAGGCATTCAACAAACTACTTCGCGCCGCGATGCATATGCCGGCTGTGGAAGCGCTTTTTGCGGCGCCGTGGACCGCTGCTGCGCGCCGCGTGTTGCCGAGTCCAAGCCCGCAACTCACGGCAACGGAGATGTGGGGCCCGGTTCTCGCCTGGTGCGTGCTGCAGTGGTTGGCCGAGTCAATGAATGCCGCCCAACCTGAACGCACTGCGCTCGATCTCTTCGATCGCCTGCGCCTGCGCGAGCCGTTTGGACATGCCTTCGCTGCGCTCGGCTTCCAGGGTGAAGAAGCGTGGCGTGTTGCCGCGCGCATCAAGGTTCTGCTGTTGGCTGGCGCCGGCGATTCGCAGGAGGCTGCGGCCGTTGCCGAAGTCGAATCAGTGGATGCCGCTGGTCTCGCTCCTGAGGTCGGGGAGGCGAAGACGGTCTCTCGATCCGTTCCAAGTCTCGATGCCGAAGCCGAAGAAGGGAAGACCGCTTCGCCCTCATCGCAACCCGAGGAAGATCAAGTCGCGCTGGCTCACGTTCTCTGGCTCGATCCCGACGTCCGCTGGCTTTGCGGCGTTCATGAGTCGGAGGGTCACTTCTATCTGGTCCGCGAGCAGTATGAAGAATTGCTGTGGTGGCTGCTGATGCCGGCACTGCTGCGCCTCGCCGGCGAGGCCGCGCCCAGCCGCGCCGCGGTGGAGGAATTGAGTAAGACGGTCACGAACGCTCTCCACTCAGCCGAGGCAGCGGAGTATCGCATCAACACGCTGTTGGGTCCGCTCGCGGCTGCGGAGGTCGATGAAGCTCTGGCACCGGAATCCGAACCAGCCGCGAGCGCCCCCGAGGCGGAAGCCTAGCTGGTATTTCAGCGCGGAGAGTCAAAAGTGCGCGTCGCTTAGAAGTTTGTATGGCTATGAAATTGTCATCCCGAACGAAGTTTGCCGCGCATCGAGCGGCAAACGGAGTCGAAGGACCTGCGGTTGCTTTTCCGTGGTAGCGGGGGAGATTCGTAGTGATTTCGAACCAAACTCTGAAAGCATCGGGCTTTGTCCGGTCGATTCAACTCGGCCTTCAATTGACCGTGTCGTTCCTCATGGTGGCACCTTCCATCGCCGGGCAGAGCCAAAAGCCTGTGAAGCTTTGGTCTGTCGATCTAGGAGCTGATCCGGATTTTCAGAAGCGACTTAGCATTGAGGAAGTGCTACTGACCCCGCCCAGCCTGACAATTCTCGGGAACAGTCAGATTATCTGCGGATTCTATGACGACAAATTAGTCGGGTTCGATTCGTCTCTGAAGAAGAAGAGATTCCACGTGCTTGAAATCGACGCGGGGACAGGGACACTTGGACGTAAGCTGGATTTTCAATCCTCCGATGACCGAGCCGGGGTTCATGCCGTAGCAGGAGACAATTTCGTCGTGCTGGCCGGCGATCAATTAGAGAAGTTTGACAGCGATTTCTCACCCGTAGGCTCCTTTCCGACACCCGTAGATGGGACTATCCAGCATCGCGAATTTTGGCTAATTGACGTTCTTTGGGGCGGAGAGGAGATTGCCTTATACCATCGCCTGGGCGGAGAAGATCGACAAGAGGTCACGTGGCTAAGGAGCAACGACCTGTCGGTCGTCAAGAGCCAGCCGGCCAAGTTTGGTTGGGGGCCATTTACCGCGACCTCCGATAAATACGCTGTCAACCCCATGGAAGATAGTGGCTGTGCCGGGTGCATCTCGTGGTTTCTTACTGACGGGGTGGTCTTCCTCGACTTTCCGACGCACTTTGCCGCAAATCGCCGTTATGCGATTCAAACGCTAGCAGGAAAGAAACTGATATCCGGCAGCTTGGCAGCAGATGCAAACGACCTAACCGAATCAATGTTCGCGGAAAGAGCGGCCTTCTTTCAATGGC
Organism: uncultured Acidobacteriota bacterium; assembly: GCA_963713675.1. Taxonomy (GTDB): domain Bacteria; phylum Acidobacteriota; class Terriglobia; order Terriglobales; family Acidobacteriaceae; genus Telmatobacter. Next base: position 195,053 of record CAVQMV010000021.1, on the reverse strand, counting down.
ACTATGTGGGCAGCGGGCTGTTCTATGTGACGCACTACCCGTCTGTAGCGGGCCAGATTACGGTAGTGGACTGGAAGACCAATCGGCAGATAGCGGAAATAGAGGTTGAGGACCCAACCCAGAATCCGTCGGCTGGATTCCGAGAGTCCGCGTTGGCGCTTTCACCCGATGGTAAATTCCTGGTGGTTCTCCTTCACCACACCCTTACCTACTATCGCTTGCCCTAAGTCATTGCGCTCAGGTTCACTACCTTGGAACATCATCGGGCGAAGGACCTCGCCTGCTAACATGTCGCACTGGGAGAGCAATCTGTGCCTCAATCTGACCGAGAGATTTTTCAGTCCGCGCGCCGCGAGCTCTTCTCCGCCGTTATTGGCGACGTGATGGACAAGATGGGCCTGCTGCAGCAGTTTCTGCCTCCCGCCATCGTGCCCCTCGATCGCGCCATGGTGGTTTGCGGCCGCGCCTTGACTGTCCTTGAAGCCGATGTCTTCGACGAATCTGTTACCGGCTCGCACAATCCGCTTTCGGCGCGGCCCTTCGGCCTGATGATGGATGCGCTCGACGACCTGAAGCTTGACGAAGTTTACATCTGCACCGGCGCCTCGCCGCGTTATGCGCTCTGGGGCGAACTGATGAGCGTGCGCGCCGGCAAATGCGGCGCGGCAGGCGCTGTGGTCGACGGCTACTCGCGCGACACGCGCGGCGTTCTCGCCCTGGCCTTCCCGACGTTTTCACACGGCAGCTATGCGCAGGATCAGGGCCCGCGCGGCAAGGTTATCGACTTCCGCATTCCCATTCAGATCGGCCAGGCGCGCATCGTGCCGGGAGATCTGATTTTTGGCGATCTCGATGGGGTCTGCGTTGTTCCCCGCGCTGCCGAGCAGGAAGTTCTCGCCCGCGCCTTCGAGAAAGCGCGCAAGGAGAAGACCGTCCGCAAGGCTCTCGAAGAGGGCATGCCCTCGAAGGCCGCCTTTGAGAAGTACGGAATCCTTTAGAGGCAGCCTTCAGGTGTCAGGTGTCCGGGGTCAGCGAACGGCCGACGGCTGGAATCCAAGGACCAGAACCCGTCCTCTGGCACCCGACCCCTGAACGCTGAGGCCTGAAACCTGACGCCTGAAACCTGATCCCTGTAGAATCACAGCAGGGCTGCTGGACTTGGCCCTTTGGCGCTAACTATCGATGAGCGAACCGGAAACAGGGCTTAATCCCCAGGCACAGGCCGTTTCGCCGGCGTGGGAGAGAGTCGAACGCGCACGGCATCCCCAGCGCCCCTACCCCATGGAACTGATCGAGCGGATCTTTACGGATTTCAGCGAGATTCACGGGGATCGTGCCTTCGGCGACGACGAGGCTGTGGCCTGCGGCATGGCGCGGCTGGGCGCCGAAGAGGTCATGGTTATCGGCAACCGCAAAGGCGGCTCTACCAAAGAGCGCGTGCGGCGCAACTTCGGCATGCCGCATCCCGAGGGCTACCGCAAGGCGCTACGGTGCATGAAGCTCGCCGAGAAATTCGGCCGTCCCGTCATCAGCTTTATCGATCTGCCCGGCGCGTATCCCGGCATGGGAGCCGAGGAGCGTGGCCAGGCCGAAGCCATCGCCCGCAACCTGCGCGAAATGGCGCGGCTGCGCGTGCCCACCATCTCCGTCATCAGCGGCGAAGGCGGATCGGGCGGAGCACTGGCGCTTGCTGTAGCCGATCGCGTACTGATCCTCGAGAACGCGCTCTACTTCGTGATCTCGCCGGAGGGTTGCGCGTCCATCATGTGGAATGACGCCGGCAAGAAAGCCCTTGCCGCCGAGGCGCTGCGCGTTTCCGCGCCCGAGGTCGTGGATTTGGGCTGCGTCGACGAGATCATCCCCGAGCCGCCGAATGGCATTCACTCGGATCGCGAAGCAGGTTCCGGATTGCTTGGCTCAGTGCTCAAAAAGAATCTCCACGAACTCCAGGCGCTGCCTGTCGATGCGCTGGTGGCTGAGCGGCAGAAAAAATTCCGCAATGTTGCGCAGTTCTACACGCAAAGCTGAAATTCCAGCTGGAAAGTCCACACCATTGTTATGAGGTATACCCGAGCGATTCGCCGGACGCAGGCATGAGCCGGAACGCGTTTACACCGGCGGGCGGCTGCGCGCCTATCTCGAATTTCTTGCCGCGTTTCTCTATTTCTTTTTCGCTCGGTCGCTTGCCTTCCATGGCGCACAAGGGCTCGCCGGCGAAGCCTGGTCTCCGCTTGTCGAGCAGGCCATGCTGGTCTTCTTGCTGCTCATCGGCTACGCGGCCATGGGCTGCTGGTTCGACCGCCAGGCGCATCCTATCAGCGAGCAGGGATTTCCGCGGCGGTCCGGCTGGCCGCGCGAGGCTGGGCTGGGAATGGCAACTGGCTGGGCGATCGCCCTGGCCTGTGTTTTGCCTCTCACTGTCGTCGGCGGCATCGCCATCTCATTCTCTCCAGAGGCCTCATCGTGGGGCTGGTTTGTGGCCGATACGGCCTACTTTGTGTTGTTCGCTTTGGCTGAGGAGATTGCTTTTCGCGGCTACGCTTTCCAGCGCTTTGAGCGCGCCGTCGGGCCTACTGGAGCGGCGCTGGGCTTTGCCGCAATCTACGCCATTTTGCAGGCGCTGCTGCCGGGCGCAAGCCACGCCAGCTTCGCCGTCTCTCTCATGCTCGGGCTCGTCCTTTCCGCGTGCTATGTGCGCACCCGCGCTCTGTGGGTGAGTTGGGGCCTTAACTTCGCGTGGAAAGCCAGCCGCGCCTTGCTCATCGGTCTCGCCGTCAGCGGCGTCACCAGCCACTCGCCGGTGGTGCAAGGAGATCCCATGGGGCCATTCTGGCTCACGGGCGGAGCCTTCGGGCTCGACGGCAGTTGGGTCACGTTTTTTGTGCTTCTCGCGGCGCTGCCTGTGATCTTCGGCCTCACGCGCGACCTTGACTACCGCTACAACGCTCCCGTGATCGTGCCGGGCGGGATTCCCGTCGATCTCGATGCCATTTCGCGCACGCAACACGAAGCCGCCATGGGACCGGCCGCTCCCGCAGCGCCCACACTCGTGCAAATCGGTGGAACCGGGAGCAAGGCAGCAAGGGAGCAAGGGAGCGAGCTGGCGGCAGACGGCGGACAGCAGGCAGCCGACGGCGAACCGCGAGCATCGAACGGGCTCAACTAACAACTGAGATTTCGTATTCGGCTTTCTTGCTCCCTTGTTCACTCGCTCCCTGCATTTGCCATTTCACCCCGAATGGCGCTAAGGTTTGCCTAGCAAGGCTGTCTGGCAGCGCAAGAATCCATGGGAGGTCCCCATGAAGCCGCGTCTCCATTCCCCACGGATCGGGCCCCAACGGATTGGCTCGACTGCAAAATCGACGGATGCTGAATCGAACGCGAACCATCACGTGAACAGGGTTTTTGCGCGCACCGTCGGCATAGGCGCGCTGGCCGTGCTTCTTGGCGCCGCCACTGGCGCGTGCCAGGTCATCACCATCGACACCAACGGCAAAGGGAACATCGCTACGACCGGCCCGGTGGATCGGCGGTATGCGCAGATCGAGCCTACCCATGTTGAACTAAGCAAAACCGAGCTCGATCCCAAGGCGCGCCTGGAACTGATTCGGGCTCTCGAATCGGAGCAGGGCTTTGCGATGCGCCCAATTCCTCGCGGCCACAAGGGTCTTACCCTGATGGCCAACGGCAAGCTGGAGCCCGCGGGCGAAGGTTATCTGAACATGGTGACCAGTGAGGGACTCTCCGCCAAGCCGGGCGCTCGCGTGGTGATCACCGACATCAAAGTCGATCGCTCTAAAATCATCTTCGATCTCGACGGCGGACCCGACGCAAAGCATCGCTTCCTGCGCCATGTACAAATCGGCGTCGGTCCCGATGCAGAAGATCCGAATTTTGATCCGACGCTGGCCGATCCCAACGGCGATCCCGCGGGAGGGCGGCTAACGCTCACCTTCGGCGATCATATTCCCGAAGTTACGCCGGCTCAGGTGAAGGCGCTGATCGCTCCGCTCATCTCCTTCGACGTGAAGTCGCCGGTGCAGGCGTTTACAGACACGCTGCCGCCGGCCTTGAAGGATGCCATCCTTGGCCATAAGGTGCTTGTGGGGATGACCACCGATATGGTGCTCTTCGCCAAGGGCCAGCCCACCACCCGGACGCGCGAGATGGACGGCCAGATGCCCTTCGAAGAATGGATCTACGGCACGTCGCCCGAGGAAGTCGACTTTGTCCGCGTCAACGGCAACCGCGTGATCCGCGTGGAAGTTGCCAGAGATGGCGAGCCGCTGCAGATTTTTACAAAAGATGTGGTCACGGCCATGATGACCACCGACAGCCAGTCGGGGATCCTGGCGCAAGCCACGACGCGGACCATCCATGAGGGTGATACGGAGTCCGACCCGAACCGGCAGGCGCCGAGCGCTCCTCCCAGCCTCCGTAACCCTGGCGAGACGACGACCGTTGAGGACGGCCCTGCTGGAGGCAACGCGAATTCCGGTGTGATGCGACCTGTGCAGTTTCCCAAGCCACATACGGATCAGCAGCCTGGCGCGAATCCCGATGAGCAGCCCAGCGCTCCTACTACCGCGGGGCAGCCGGCGCCGGCTTCCTATCCGCAGCCAGCCGCGCAGGGAAGTGCGCAATCTCCAGCGGCCAATGGCTCGCAACCGGAATCGGCACCAGCGAAAACCCCTCCCGCGCCGGCAGGCAGCCAGCAACCGCCGGCCGGCACCAGCCAACTTGTCAACTCCGGCTCTACGGCGGAGCTAAACTAAGCGGCAAGGTAACGGGTGAGTTTGAAAGAAACCATCCCTCAGGGGCTAAAGCCCGCTATGATTCTTGACTGTTTACGTCACGGCTGAAGCCGTGCCCTTTCAAAACAGTCTGACCCACCAGCAGCGACGACCGCTTTACGCCGCCTCGTATTAAACTAGGATCAGCGAGTCACGTTCGCTCCGGGCGAAATCTTGCGCCGGGAGGCGGGCCAGTACCGCGCCGTTGAAGCCGTCCGCGCAACGGGCCCCCGACAAGCGAACTTTGCTTGATGGGGTGTCGTGGCGGATGTGTGCAGAGACACCTCAAGAAGGAGAACCACCCTACCCATGGCCAAAATTGCCAAAACAGGCGATCGCAAGAAAGTAATGGACACGACGAAGTCGACGGACTGTCCCAAGTGTCAGAAACCCACGCGCATCGTCAAGCGCGTCAAGGACCGTGAACGCGGCATCCCCGGCGGAGTCTATATCTCATGCTCTGTGTGCGACTTCTACGAAAAACTCTAAGTTTTGCTTGAGTTTTGATCCACAAGAAAAGCCCGGCTTCGCGCCGGGCTTTTTCATCGTTCGCGATCAAAATACAATCGCTCGCGCCATCTCCTGCAGGATCGCTTCAGCCGCTTCGGCCGGGTGCGGCGCTTGCGTGATGGGCCTTCCCACCACCAGATAACTTGCGCCCGCGCCGAGCGCGTCGGCGGGTGTGGCCATGCGCTTCTGGTCGCCGACCTCGGCGCCCGCGGGCCGAATCCCCGGGACCACCAGCACGCCTTCCGCGCCGGTCAGCGCTCGTACCGCCGCTACTTCCTGGGGCGAGCAAACAAACCCTCGGATTCCCGATTTCATGCACATCCTGGCCAGCAATTCCACCTGTTCAGCGGGCGAGCGCCTCACGCCGGTGGCTTTCAATTGCGCGGCGTCCATGCTGGTCAGCACGGTTACGGCCAGCAACTCGGGCGGGTTCGTCATTCCCTCCAGCGCGGTGCGCGCAGCCTCGAGCATCGCCGGTCCTCCGCCCGCATGCACGTTTATCATGCGCACGCCCAGCGCTGCCGCCGAGCGCACTGCGCCAGCCACCGTGTTGGGAATGTCGTGGAATTTGAGATCGAGAAATACCGAGTGACCGCGCGCCGTCAGCATCTCCACCACGGCGGGCCCGGCAGCGGTAAACAACTCCATCCCCACCTTGAACCACTGGCATTCGCCCTCCAGCCGCTTCATCAGTTCTTCAGCGACCTTGGCGTTTTTAACATCGAGCGCCACAATCAGGCGCTTGCGCGCTTCTTCCATCCGGTCAGGCCCCGCAGGGCGACCGGAAACGAACTTTGGCTTCAAGCGTTCGGGGATGGGCATGTCTAAATGCTAAATGATTTCTTGCTGCGAGAGTTTTCCCTGAGATTTACGCGCGTTTAAAAGGAAAGTGGTTCGTCGGAATGCAGCGCGCAGTCGAGCCACGCGCATCAACCGGTACCATGGTACGAAGGAGCCGATCTTGAAGCCGGGAAAACCAGCCGTGCGGAAGTGGGTCATTGGAATCCTGGGGTTCGTCGTATCGGTTCCGGCGGTGGCCGCAACGGCACACACCAACCCCATGAACTACGACCCTCAAGTGCGCGCGGCGTATGAGCGTTTCTACAACCTCGATTTTCCCGCCGCCGTGGCGCGCTTCCAGCAGTTTCACGCCGAGCATCCAGGCGATCCGCAGGCCACGGCCTATCTGCTCAACGCGCTGATCTTTCAGGAGCTTTACCGCCAGGACCTGCTCGACACCACCTTTTACGCCAATGACGGTTTTCTCACCGGGCACCACGCCACCGACGAGGACCCCGCGCAGCGCGATCAGATCTTTGCCCTGGCCGATGAAGCGGTGCGTGAAGCCGACTGGCGCGTAGGCAAGAATCCCAACGACGTTGACGCGCTCTTTGCCCGCGCCTGGGTGCGCAGTTTGCGCTGTGCCTACGTGGCCATGGTGGAGCGCTCCTTCTCCACCGGTTTCCGCCTGGCCACAAAAGCGAAAGATGATGCCGCACGCGCTCTGGAGATCGATCCTGAGTACGTCGACGCGAAACTCATCACCGGCGTCTATGAATACGTGGTTGGCGCGCTGCCCTGGCCCTTCAAGCTCATGATCGGCTTTGCAGGCATCACCGGTTCCAAATCCACCGGGCTCGCGATGCTTGAAGATGCAGGCAAACGCGGCATCATCACCAGTATCGAGTCGCGGACGGTGATTGCGCTCTTCCTGCGCCGTGAATCGCGGTACAAGGAAGCCATCCAAGTGGTGCGCGGCTTGAAAGGCGACTATCCTCACGATTTCCTGTTCTGCCTTGAAGAAGCCAATCTGCGTAAGGATGCGGGCGAGGGCATGGCCGCCGTGGATTCTTACCGGCAACTATTGGCCGACGCGGCGCGGCCCGGCTACTTTGCTTCGTCCAAACTCGAATTGGCCTATTTCGGACTGGGCGACGCCTTGCGCGGCCAGCGCCATGACGACGAAGCCGCACAGGCTTACGAACAGGCGGCTTGGACGCACGGCGTAGGCCCGGAGCTCAAGATTCGGTCGCTCCTCGATGCTGGCGAATGCCACGACATAAACGGTCAGCGAGCGCAAGCGTTGCACGATTACCAGGCGGCCATCGACGCCGGCCCCAGCACCACTCGCGCCGGCGAGGCAAGGAAGTACCTGCACGCTCCCTACCAGGGAACCTGACAGAGGCAGCGAAGCTAGCGGGGTTAGCGGAGTTGGCGGGGTTAGCCAGGCCGGGCAAAGCGGAAAGTTAGCGCTCAGCCACTTCAGCTGGAAAAAGGGAACCGGCGCACGCTCAACCTCGTATCTTCAAATGAGTTGAGGTTCGCTCTCGGAGAACTCGTCATGACCGTCTTTTGTCAGCGCTGTGGTTCTGGAATGCCGGCAAGCGCGCATTTTTGTTCGACCTGTGGTGCGACCATTCCCGCCGTGCAACCCATGCCCGGCCGGCCGATGATCCGCCCCCGCATGGGTCGCCTGATCGGCGGAGTCTGCATGGCCATCGCGCAGGCCAACGGATGGGACGTCGCCGTGGTCCGCATCATCGCGGTGGTCGGCCTTATTTTCTCGAGCGGCCTGGTCGGCGTGGCCTATCTTGCTGCGTGGATTGGAATTCCTGAGGAGACGCCACCCCTGCCAGGAATGTATCCTCCAGGTGTATGAACGGCGTCTCTCTTTCTGATGGTTCAGGCCTTGGATTCACCGACGCGGGCACCGGCCCACCGGTGGTTTTTCTGCATCCCACCCCTCTCGACCGCGATTACTGGCGTCCCTTAACCAAAGAACTTGCCGGGATTCGCTCCGTGGTTCCCGACCTGCGCGGCCACGGTGTCTCCGAACTCGGCTCGGCGCTGCCGGTAGGCGGCTTTGACCTGGTTCCCGACGCACCCGTGCTCACGATGGAGCAGTTGGCTTCCGATGTGCTTGCCCTGCTCGACCAGCTTTCTCTGCGCCGGGCCGTCTTTGCCGGCTGTTCCATCGGCGGCTACGTTCTGCTGGAGCTTTGGCGCAGGGCGCCTGAACGCATGACGGGTCTGGTCTTTATTTGTTCCAAACCGCAACCCGATGCCCCGGCCAACCTCACCCGCCGCGCCGAAATCATCCAGCGGGCACGGACGGAGGGCGTCACCGCGCTCTTCGACGGCATGACCCAGACCCTCCTCAGCGAAACCTCCCGCCGCGAGCGTCCGGAGATTGTGGCCGAGGTGCGCAGTCACATGACCCTCACGCCCGAAGCCGAGGTTGCGGTGCAGGCTGGCCTCGCCACGCGCCCCGATTCGCTTCCCACGGTGCCAACCATCCGTGTCCCCGTACTCGCTATTGCGGGCGCGGAGGATGCTTCCGTCACTCCCGCCGACATGGAAGCCTTTCGCGCCGCTCCCGGGGGTTGCGAGTTCCACGTACTGCCCGGTGCAGGCCACTTTGCCGCCTACGAGCAGCCGCGCAGGGTTGCGGCCCTGATAGCGCCTTGGCTGCGGCAATTCGATCTCTGAAATCCGCAATCCCACGCGGCGCTGTTAAAATCGCTCCCGAAGTCACTAAGCTTTATGGCCGCCTGATTTCGTACGAATTGGGGTGCCCCGGGTCTCGATTTTGAGACCCGGGAAACCGAGATGCGCAAGTACAAATTCGCGCGGTCAAACACTTGTGGCTTTCTGGAGACTCCTATGCGCAATGCCTCGATTTCGAACCTCGCCCGCCGCAAATTCCTGCGCGCAGTGCCCGCCGCCGCGGCTGCCGGCTTCACGCTTACCAATGCGTCGCTTTTTGCTTCCGCGGGCTTTGCCGCTTCTGCCGCGGCGCAAAGCACGAGCGCCTCTGCCCTCACCTTCAAGCTCTTCAAGGCGCAGGAGATTCAGGATGACCTCAGCGCCCTCGCGGCCAATCCTGGCAACAACAATCTCGTGCAGGAGAAGTCCTTCACCGTGGTTCTTACCGCGGAAAAGGCAAAGTCCGGAGCGGAGTTTGAGTGGCACGAGCATCGCGACCACGTCTTTCAGATTCTCGATGGGGCGACGGTGTACGAGCTTGGCGGCACGCCGAAGGGCGCGCACAGCAAAGCGCCGGGCGAATGGAATTCGCCGGTGTCGGAAGGTCACGAAACCGTGGCCCTGAACAAAGGCGACATGCTGATCATCGCGCGCGGCACACCGCATCGCCGCGTCACCACCGGGACCGTCACATTTTCACTGATTTCGTCGCAGGGGAGCTAGTAGTCAATAGCCTGCGGGGGTCTGGAGACCCCCGCTACAGCCGGTCACGAGACTGGCGCTACACTTCCGGCGGCTGCCGAATCGCGTCGCGACTGCGCAAAAAAGCTGAAAGCTGAGCTACTGGCCGTTCATTTTAGTTCTTGCGCATCTTCGACAGCAGCCGCAGCATTTCCAGGTACAGCCACACCAGCGTCACCATGATGCCGAACGCCGCGTACCACTCCATGTACTTGGGCGCGCCGACAGTTACGCCCTGTTCCACAAAGTCGAAGTCGAGCACCAGGTTCAGCGCCGCGATGGCGACCACGAACAGGCTGAAGCCAATGCCAATCAGCCCGGAGCCATAGACAGAATTGAAGGCGGAAATGTGGAACATGCTGAGCAGCCAAGTGAGGAGATAGAAGACCATGATCCCGCCTGTCGCCGCCACCACGCCCATGCGAAACTTCTGCGTCACCTTGATCACGCCGGACTGGTAAAGGAACAGCATCACCAACAACGTGCCGAATGTCAGCCCGACGGCTTCCACGGCAATGCCCGGATAGCGTATTTCAAACATGGCAGACAGTCCGCCAAGCACCATGCCCTCGAGCAGCGCGTAGATGGGCGCAGTCACCGGCGCCCAGGTCTTCTTGAAGATCGTCACCATGGCGAAAATGAAGCCGCCCAGTGCGCCAAGGAGCAATTCCGGAGCGACAGACGATGGGTCGCGCGTCTGCATGAATTGGTTCCAGGTCCATGCCGCCGTCGCGATCGCGCACAGCAGCAGAAGGCCGGTCTTGTTCACCGTGCCGCTCAAGGTCATCCGCGCTGCGGCGTCCACCAGGTTGCCACCGTACTGGCTGCGCGCAGCATCGCTGAAAGTGTTCTGGCCGAGCGCCGGATTCGAAGTCTTGAAAAGTGCCATGGGAAATCTCCGTTGGGGAATTCGCGTCCGGGGATCGCTCCGCCGGACTGGGGCCCTATCGCTTCATTCTATTGGACGGGGCAAGACCGCACGACGACTCATCTGAATCGTTACTTTGTCTTTCATCTGCGTGGTGTGGGGCCCGGTTGGCCGTAAACAGTTTCATGGACTTATTCGAACGCCGACAAGCCGTAGGCGCTCTCATACCGCGCCACAGTTGACCGCAGATTTTCCACCGCATCCACGTCCTGGATGCCGCCGCGCGCTCCCTGCGCCATGCAGTTCATGGCCGCCGCCGCGCAGGAGAAATCCAACTGCCGTTCCAGCGGCCACTCTTGCATCAACCCGTAAATGAACCCGGCGCGAAACATGTCGCCGGCGCCGGTCGTATCCACCACCGGGACGCGGAACGCGGCGCTGTGCACCAGCTGCTTGCCATCCCACGCCAGCACGCCATCTTCGCCCAGGGTCGCCGCGCTCAGTTTGCAGGCATAACGCGAGAGCATGCGGCGCAAGGCGCGCTCCAGGTTGTTGTCGTCCATCAACCGGCAGGAAAAATCCTTGCTTACGATCAAATAATCGACGTTGGCCACGAGCTCTTCGATGCCCGGGTAGGTGTCATCGAGATCGGCCACCACAGGGATGCCTGCGGCCCGCGCCCAGCTTGCGGCCAGTGTCGCGGCCGCCGTGTCGTGCCCGTCCAGGTGCAGCATGCGCGCATTGGTCACCCATTCGCGGCGCAATTCCTCGGGCTTGAGCGTCATTTGCTCGTCGCGCCGGCAAAGCACGGTGCGCTCGCCGCCCGCGTCCACCAGAATCAGCGACTGCGGGCTCACGCCGCCGGCCACTTTGATGAGCTGCGCCTCCACGCCCGCGCTTTGGAACGCCTCTTCGTGCAGGCGGGCCGCGTCATCGTCGCCCAGCTTGCCCACGTAGCGCGTGCGTAATCCCCATTTCTGGCAGGCCACTACGGTCGTCGCCACCTGGCCGCCCGGCATCACACTCGATGCGTAGTACTCCAACTTGGAGCCACGCTCGGGATATGCCGGCAGGGGGATCAGCGTGTCGGTCGCGTTCAGTCCCACGCCCACCAGGTCAACTTGAGGCCATTGAGTCATGCAATCTTTTATTGTAAAGGGCGAGCGTGGGAGCCATTGTGCGCCCGGCCACAACGCATGATCATGTGCGAAACAGAGGCCCAATGGCCGAATAGAAGCCGAAGATCGAATCCTCGGCTCCGTTCTTCAACTGCTTGGCGACAATTGCGAAAGGATACGCCCGGTTGCGTTCATCGAAGCGGATATGCCAACCGTGATCGTCCCGCGCCCACGTGCCGCCATGCGCAGCGACGACGGCCTCGCCGAGATACGAGCCGAGATTTGAGACCATCAAATCGATCTCATCCTCGCTCCACTCGCCGGTCCGGATGCGATTGATGTAACCGTCGAGCCACTCCACCGAGCGGCTGTCGATGCCAAACGTAAAGTCGGTCAGTGGGGCAAAAGACTCCACGACCAATGCAGCGTTGGCGCGAATCTGGGTAACGATTGCGGTCTCGTCGGGGCTTTGGGGTGGATCGGTCGGTGGGTTCATCGCAAGGTAGATTCATTCTACGCGCGAGAGCAGTTTCCTTCTTCGCTGCGGCGCTTTCCATGCTGTACGCTCTAAACAGTATTTCTCTGGTTTTGGACTCGACCTGTGGCTCAACAATCATCTCCGCGCCCGTTTTTCTATCCGCAACGCGGCGCAGCTCTCTCTTGCGGCGGCGTCTCGCTCGAATCCCTCGCTCGCCGGTTCGACACCCCGCTCTACGTCTATTCGGCCGACCAGATCCTTGCGCGATTGCGCTTATTTGAGCAGGCTCTTGCGGGCGGCGACCACCTTGTTTGCTACGCGGTCAAGGCCAATTCCGCGTTGGCGATTCTCAAGCTTCTGAGCCAGAATGGCGCCGGTTTCGACATCGTCTCCGGCGGCGAACTGCAGCGCGTGCTTGCCGCCGCGCCGGATGCGGTCGGTCGCACGGTCTTTTCCGGCGTGGGGAAAACCGCCCCGGAGATCGACCTTGCCCTCAAGACCGGCATTCTGCAATTCAACGTGGAAAGCGAGGCGGAGCTGAAGCTGCTCGCGGCCCGTGCGCGTAAATTCAAAATCCGCGCCCGCTTCGCGCTGCGTGTGAATCCCGATGTCTTTGCCGACACCCATCCCTACATCTCCACGGGCCTGCGCGAGCACAAGTTCGGCATCGACATTCGCCGCGCGCTGGGCATTTACAAGAGCGCGGCCAACGATCGCTGGCTCGAAGCGCATGGCGTCAGCGTCCACATCGGTTCGCAGATCCGCTCGGCAGATCCCTTCGGCGCGGCCATTGAGCGCGTGAGCAAGCTGGTGCAGCAGCTCGGCCGTGAGGGTATCGTTCTTCAAGCCATCGATGCCGGCGGCGGGCTCGGCATTGATTATCACGCTGGGGCCTTCGATGCCGCGGCCAAGGTGCAGGAGTATGCCGCGGCATTGCAACACGCACTGGGCGGCTTCGAAGGCCGCCTGCTTATCGAGCCCGGCCGTTTTCTTGTGGCCCAGGCGGGAGCGCTGCTGGCGCGCGTACTCTATGTCAAGCGCAATGGCAAAAAGACATTTGTGATTACCGACGCGGCCATGAACGACCTCATCCGCCCCGCGCTCTACCAGGCCTGGCATGAGATCGTTCCCGTGCGGCCGAGGGCAGGGAAGTCGCGCATCGTCGATGTCGTCGGTCCGGTTTGCGAGTCGGGCGACTTTTTTGCGCGTGACCGCAGGCTTGCGCCCGTTGAACCGGGCGATCTGGTGGCTCTGCTCGATGCCGGCGCGTACGGCATGGCACAAAGCTCCAACTACAACACCCGCCCACGCGCGGCTGAAGTCCTGGTCGAAGGCAACAAGGCGCGCCTCATCCGCCGCCGCGAGAACATCGAGGATATGCTTTCGCCCGAAGTGGTTTGAAATCGCGACGCGCGTCCTGTTGCGCGAGAAACCCCATCCCAACCTGCGGCTTTTCCTGCTATGGTGTCTTGCGGGAGATTTCATCATGGCAAGTCGCTGCCTCTGCACAGTAGCGCTTCTGGCAACTTTCGTGGGGCGGGCATGTTTCGCAAGTGCCGATCCGCTGACGGTGAAGACCGCACAGGGCAACGTGCACGGCAAGATGGTCAACGATGGCAAGGCGCGCGCGTTTCTCGGTTTGCCCTTCGCCGCGCCGCCCGTCGGCGATTTGCGCTGGAAGGCGCCGCAGCCGCCCGCGCGCTGGAGCGGGGTGCGCGATGCCACGAATTTTGCCGCGCGTTGCGCACAGTGGCCCATCTGGGCCGATTACATTTTTCAGGATGCCGGGCCGAGCGAGGATTGTCTCTACCTTGACGTCTACGCGCCGCTCGCGGTGCACTACGCGCACCCGCTGCCCGTAATGGTCTGGATTCATGGCGGAGCCTATATCGCCGGGGCAAGTTCCGAGCCGCGCTATTCCAACTCTCCGCTGGTGGACCGCGGTGTGGTGCTGGTGAACATCAACTACCGGATGGGAGTTTTTGGTTTTCTGGCCAGTGAAGATCTGCGGCGTGAGGGCGGCGGCACAGCGGGCAACTACGGCCTGATGGATACTGTCGCAGCACTGCGATGGGTGCGGGCCAATATCGCCCGCTTCGGCGGCGATCCCAATAATGTCACGATCTTCGGCGAAAGCGCGGGCTCGTTTGCCGTCAGCACGCTCATGGCGTCACCGCTGGCGCAAGGACTCTTTCAGAAGGTGATCGGAGAAAGCGGTGCGCCCTTCGGCAGTGTGCTCGCCGTGGATCCCGTTGAGGTTCGCGCACCTCGCGATCAGGCGTGGGTAGAGTCTCTCGGCGTGAAGAGTCTGGCCGAGTTGCGGGCGATGTCCACCAGCCAGTTGATCGACGCTGTAAGAAAGAAGGGCACAATCGGCTTTTCTCCCGTCATCGATGGGCGGTTGCTGACGGAGGCAGTCCCTATAACTTACGCTTCGGGAAAGCAGTCGCATGTGCCGCTGCTTGCCGGGTGGAATCGCGATGAGCGCGCCGGCACATTGTCAAAAGGCATGACGGCAGAAAGATGGAAGGCCTTCGCCACCGAGCATTATGGCGCGCAAGCCGATGAATTTCTGGCCGTGTACCCGGGAAAAACAGACGCCGAAGCTGTCACTTCGGCCGATGCCTATACTACGGATCAATTTCTCGGCATCGGGACCTGGCAGTGGATCGAAGCCCAGACAAAGACCGGCGAAGCGCCCGTCTACCGATACCACTTCGAACTGCCTGCGCCGCCGAGCGAAATGCATCCCGAGGGCGGGTATGCGTGGCACTCCGACGATCTCGAATATGTATTCGGCACCCTCGACGTGCGGCGCGGGTCGGTTTGGCGGCCGGAGGATCGCAAGCTGAGCGAGCAGATGATGGATTATTGGACGAACTTTGCAAAGACCGACGATCCCAACGGCCCAGGCCTGCCCGAGTGGCCGCGTTACGACAAATCCGGCGCAGTCATGCATCTGGATCGCGAGACGCATGCAAGTCCAGACACAACGCGAGCACGGTATGAATTTTTGCTGAAGGAATCGGCGGCGGCTAAACCCTGATAGAGCGAGAAGGTGGGTTTACTGATTCACGCCGGAGGCTGCCACAAAACCGGAGGTCTGCGTGGGAGGCGCGGTGCCTTTGACCGGCGGCGCTGCAAAGCTTGAACCATTGGCATTGATGGCCGCGGAGTAGTCGGGGCCGAGTCCAAGTTTCAACAGGGCGCGTGAATCAGGCATCAGCTTGGTTTGCCATCCATGGTCTGCCTGATACTTCTGCATCGCAGCGATGGTCGTCGCGTCCCACTTGCCGTCGGCTTCACCGGTGAAGTAATGCTCGCGAATCAGGGCCTGTTGAATCTGCGTTACCCGCTCCGGCTCAATGGCCTGCTGGCCGCGCACATGACGCGAAGCTTTGTGCTTCGATTTCGACAGTTTACGAGTGCTGGTCAGGCCGCTGGTCGGCGACCGGTGCACGTTCGTCGCGAAAGCGGACGGCGCCACAAGGGCTGCGGAAATCAAGAATGTTGCAGTCGTTCTAATTGAAAACATGGCTGTTCCGCCTGAAGGATGTTGATCGTACGTCTTTGGACTCTTCGCCCAAGTGTAGTCAAGGTACCGCATTCCGGCAAGGGCAAAATCGTCCAGTCGACCCGGGAGGACTTACTTTAGAAACGGCGCCGGACATGTGCGATCGCGTCCGGCGCTTGTTTCCAATGCTTTACAGCGTTCCGCCGATGACGTTGATGCCCGACTCGGGATGGCGCGGGTCGATGACTTCAAACACCACGTCGTCGCCGGTTTTCAGCTTGCTCACCACGGCATCGAACTGCTCCTTGGTGCCGGTGGGCAGTCTGTTCACCTTAGTAATGACCAGTCCCGGCTCCAGTCCCTGCAAGTCTGCAAACGATCCGGTGCGCACTGAGTCGATGACTACGCCGGAAGTGTGAATCTTCGCGGCCATCGCCTGCGTGATCTCGTGGACCACGACGCCCAATTTGGATTCGCTGGGATCGCTTTCGCCTTCCTGCGTCGTTTCCGGTTGTGGATTGTTCAAATCGGCAAAGACTTTGTCGCGATCGCCGATCGTTACGGTCGTATCCAACGGCTTGCCGTCGCGCACGTATCCCAGCCGGATGGTCGATCCCGGCCGGCGGCTCGCAATTTCGTTCACCAGGTCGTCGCCGTCCTTGATCGAGCGTCCATCCACGGTGGTAATTATGTCGCCAGCCTTGATGCCTGCCTTATCGGCCGGGCCGTTGGGCTGCACCTGCTGCACCAGGACGCCATTCTTGAATCCATACACGCGATTCACGGCGCTCGATAGCTCGCTGTGGAAAGAGACTCCAATGGAGCCACGCGTCACCTTGTGGCTCGCTCCGACCAGATCGTTGTACACCTCGACCACAGTGTTCGACGGCATGGCGAAACCAATTCCCTGATAGCCCGCCGACTGCGTGTAGATGGCCGTGTTCACGCCGATCACTTCGCCGAGCATGTTCAGCAACGGCCCGCCGGAGTTGCCGGGGTTGATGGCCGCGTCCGTTTGAATAAAGTGCTGGAACTGTCCCGGCGCTCCCTGATCGATGGTGCGGTTCTTGGCAGAGATGATGCCCGCCGTCACAGTCTGCGCCAATGCGAACGGGCTGCCGATGGCTTCTACCCAGTCGCCTACCTGCGCCGTATCCGAGTTGCCCATCTTCACCGTGGGCAGCGGAGTGCTGGTGTCGATCTTGATTACTGCCAGGTCCGTGGCTTTGTCCACGCCGATGACGCGCGCCGGGCGTCCCAAATCCTCCGTCTCGGGGTCCGTCGAGAGCTTCACATAAATCTTGTCGGCCTTGTCGATCACGTGATCGTTAGTGATGATGTAGCCCTTGGAATCGACGATGAAGCCCGAGCCGAGCGACTCCTGCACCTGGCCGTTGTCACCGCCTTCATCGCCTCCGCCGGGGGCCTGGCCGCCGAAGAAGCGATTGAAGAAGTCCTGGAAGTTGTCGGGCGGCGCCTGCTGATCGTTGTCCTGATTGTCGTCGGGATTCTGCTGGTTCGGCTGCATGCGCTGATGAGATTTGCCGTGTCCGTGGTCGCCCGATTCCTTGGGCAGCGTTTGCGTGTTGATATTCACCACCGCCGGGCCCACCGCCTTGGCGATGCGCACGAAATCATTCGGCGGAATACTGGAATTCACGACCTTGAGGGGAGTGGCGTCGGCGCTGTCGTTTTGCTTTTCCTGTCCGCGCACTCCGTGGGCGGCAAACGAGCCGGCCACAATCGCGGCCGAAAGCGTGGCAAGCAGCACAAATGCCGTGGTGAGACGGCGCGACCGAAGCCGTGCGAAGAGCAATTTCATAGTTTCCATGACCTCTTGAGGCGCCCGGCCAGTCTGCATGCTGGCGGCGGCCTCTCTTCTTAGTATAGTCAGTCGATGGTCTCCGCGGCGGACCTGCACCCTCTATCCGCCCTCACCGCAACCGGCAATCCACGCCTGCTCCGTTAGACGCTTTGCAAGGCCAAAGAGCCGCACGCTCCCGAGTTACTGCTCGGCGGCCCATTCCAGCATCGCCAGCGTCAGCAGCAGCACACGCTTGAGCGCCAGTTCGCGGTTCTTCGGCGAATACCATTCGTGCAGCGTATGCGCTTCGCCGCCTTCTCCGCCCGCGCCCATGGAAAGCGCCGGCACTCCCAGCGCCAGCGGAATGTTGGCGTCGGTCGATCCCAGCCGCAGGTCGGTGCGCAGGCCAAGGTGACGGTCCACGGCGCGCAGTGCAGCCAACAGAGCCGAATCATCCGCCAGATGCGCTGCAGGCCGGTCGCCGATTTTCGTTATCGCGAAATTCAGCCGCCCGCGTGAACCCGCGCTGGTGACTTTCGATCGCGCGTTCCAATGTGCGACGGCATCTTCCACTGCGCGATGCAGTGCAACCTCAAGGCGGAGCAGCTCAGTTCCGTCCGTCGATCGGAAATCGACCGTGGCCTCGGCACTTTCAGGAATCGAATTCACGCTGATGCCGCCGTGTATCGTTCCCACATTGAGCGTGGTCCGCGGCTCTTCGGGCAGCTGCGTTTCCGCCACCGCGGCCAGCGCCATGGCCAGCGCCGCAATGGGGTTCGGCGTCCCCGCGTCGCTGAAGCTATGCCCGCCCGGCCCAGTCACCGTAACCCGGAAGCGGCGGCTGCCCAGCGCTCGCGTCACTGCCGCATCCGCGCCGGCGCCATCCAGCACGATATGCGCAGCCACGCGTCCCGCGAATGCGCTGTGCTCATAAAAGTGACGCACCCCGCGCAAATCGCCTTCGCCCTCTTCCCCAACATTACCCAGCACCACGAGCGGCGCAGGCAGTTCCACCCCGGCGCGCGACAGCGCATGCACCACAGCCAGCATGCCCACCACGCCTGCCGCGTTGTCGCACGCGCCCGGAGCTTCCAGGCGATCGTTCGCAAGCACTGGGTGAAGCGGAGTATCGGCGGGGAACACAGTGTCGAGATGCGCCGAAAGCAGGATCACGTGCCCGGTGCTCTCTGGAGGCAACTTTGTGGCCGGCAGGACTCCCATCACATTTCCCGCCGCATCGGTTTCTACCGCGCTCACGCCGGCCTCGACAAAACGCGCCGCCAGCCATCGCGCCCGCTCCTGCTCGCCATGCGAAGGCGCGGGAATACTGACCAAAGCGACTTGCCAATCCATGAGGGTTTTGGGGTTCGCGTGGACCCAGGAAAATGCCTCATGAAGCTGCCGTTGCGCAGCCAATGCGGTTACGCGTGAGAATGCCGAGGTTGATGAAAGAATCGGCATGGCAATGAATTCAGGGTAGCAGGGCCGCGCGTCGATACGATTCGGTATGCGACTGGCGAATCAGGAAATCAGCCGTCGCGCCAGGAGCGATTGCATATCGCGCCGGCCGTCAGCGATGACCGCAATAAAGATCGCCTGCCCATGAACTTTGTAGAGAATGCGGTAAGGCTTGAACAACACTTGGCGATAATCACGCCTTCCCAGCTCCAACAATTCCGGAGGATGTGCGCCTCGTGCAGGCGCGGCGGCAAGCGACAAAGCCTCTTCGATAATCTTCCTCGCTACGTAATCCGCCTTCGCGCTCGAATCGTTCCGGACAATATAGTCGTGGATGTTTCGCAGGTCCTTCCGTGCGCCCGGCGTGAACTCGACAGCAAATGTCATCGCGCCTTCATGCCGTATTCAGCCATGATCTCCTCCGCAGAAACGGACTCTCCGGCTTCGATCTCCTTGTCGGCAATCGCCAGTACCTTCAACAACGCCAGGGTCTCTTGCGCCTGTTCGTAGCTGGCGATATCCATCAGAACTGCGCGGGCTTCACCGTTTTGCGTGATGATAATCGGCTCGCGCTCTTCGGCCATGCGGTCGAGAAGCTCGGCGGCGTTCGCTTTCACGTAGCTGATGGGCTTGATCTGAGTGGAATAGCGCAAGGACACCTCACAAAATGTGCTGACATTCAGTATAGTTCATTATCGGTCCGAATAAAAGCCGCTGTTGGTCTGAATGAGGACTTTATTCGGTTCATTAGAGTATCTGTTCGTCATATTCCACCGAATGCAGAAACAAGCCCCGCGCCGGCGCCGTGGGCCCTGCTGCCGAGCGATCGCGCGCCGCAAGAATCCTCGGAATCTCTTCAAGCGCGAGATGCCCGCGGCCCACGTCCAGCATGGTTCCCACCAGGTTACGCACCATGTGATGGAGAAAACCGTTTCCACGCACGCGATAAACCAGCATCGCGCCGGCTTCGGCCTGTCGCATTTCCCAAGTCGAGGTGTAAATGTTCCGCATCGTCGACAGCGGCGCAATCTTAAGCGCCACTTCTGCCCCAGACTCATCCGTTGCGTGGCCCGCCTCGCGCTCGCTCAGGTCGGGATCGTTCGCGGCAAAACTCTGGAAATCGTGTTCTCCTTCAAAAACCTGCGCGCAGCTTTGCAGTTTCTCGACATCGAGCGCCCACGGGCAGGCATACGCGTAGCGCGCCAGAAAGGGTGGACAGTCGGCCTCGCGGAAGATCCGGTACTCGTAGGTCTTGGCAACCGACGAGTGCCGCGCATGAAATGTGCTTCGCACTGTACTGGCTTCGGTGATACGGATCGATGGGGGCAACGTCCGGTTCAATGCGCGTTGCAAGTTCTCCGCAGGAATGGGAGCGCGCAGCGTGAAGCTGGCCACCTGGGCCAGTGCGTGAACTCCCGCGTCGGTGCGGCCGGAGCCCTGCGGCAAAGGCGACTCGCCCGTAACCCGGCCCAGTGCGGCCTGCAATTCACCCTGAATCGTCGGCAGTGCGGGCTGCACCTGCCAGCCCTGAAAGTCGGTGCCGTCGTATGCAATGGTGAGCTTCCAGGTTTGGAACTCTCGATCTGCTTGGATGCTGTCGCTCATGGGAATCGCTGCAACAAGGGTACCCGAAGCTGCCGATCTACCGGCTCGGTTAACTATCCCTCCCCAAACGGAGAGATTTACACGTCTAGGGGGCAGATTTCGGTTGCCAGAGGCGGGGATTTGAGTTATTTTACTAACCAGTTAGTTAATTTGTTCGTCCGGACGCCCTTGTACCGCGGGTCAGCCCGGTTCAACCCGCTCGACCAGGTCTTTAACCGGAGCCTCGGCTGCGATTTACGACAATGCCTGGAACGAGCGGGGTACCGTTTTCGTAATCAACAAAGAACCATGCGGGACCACATAACGGCGATAATCATTTTGAGAAACCCGAAACTCGCATCCGGAGCGGTTTCCTGGATGTCTTGAAGCGCAACCGGGGAACCCACCCAAAGGGTGGGTCACGTGCCGCAAATTTTGGAGAGAAGAAACATGCATTCTTTAAGGGCAGGTGTATCGCATCTGGAGCGGACAACCGACTGCAGTGAACGCAAAAGAACCAGCCTCAGCCGCAAAGGGCAGGGGCAAGCCGCCGGACGTTTGCGCGCGGTTGCCGCCATATTGTTGACGTTGGCGGCCACCACGCCGCCCGGCTTCGCGCAACAGACGGGCACTGCCGCCGCGCCGCCTGACAAGGCCGCCTCCGATCTTCCCGTGGCGCCTATGCCCACTCCCACGCAGCCGATTCCGCTGCGCACCTCCGGCACTGACTACTCGAGACCCTTCGGCAGTTGGATTGGCAATCCCATCAACGTCTACCGGCCGACCACCATCGCCAAGGCCAGCTTCGCCAACTCCGTGCGCCTTGCCGATCTCATGAAAGACGGCAAGATTTATCTCAGTCTCTCCGATGCCATCGCTCTGGCCATTGAGAACAACTATGACATTGCCATTGCTCGTTACGATCTCGACATCGCCGACACCGATATTCTGCGCACCAAAACGGGCGCAACTCCTCTGGGCGCTCCTTCAGGCTTGATCACAGGAACCCTCGGCGGTTCTAACTCCATTTTGTCGACCGGGGGCGGACCGGGCGGATCAGCGGGTGGAGCGGGCGGCGCGGGTTCCGGAGTGAATGGACTGACGTTGTCCACTGGCGGCGCAGGCCCGTTGCCGGAGAACCTGGATCCAACCGTCACAGGCACCATACAACTGGAACGGGCCAAATCGCAGCAGACCAGCATTTTCAGTCCGGCCGCCTCCACCAACACTGACGCGTACAACTTTACTTACAACCAGGGATTCGTTTCCGGAACGGCGCTTGCCGTCGCGTGGAATAACAGTCGAACCAACACAAGTGATACGCTGGCCAGCTATACGCCGCAGCTCAACTCTTCATTCAAAGCTTCGGTTACACAGCAACTCCTGCAAGGTGCGGGAATCTGGGTGAACAAGCGCTTCATGTATCAGGCGCTCAACGACCGCCGCATCACCGACTCTTCCTTCCGCCAGCAAATCCTCTATACCGTCAACCAGGTTGAGACGATTTACTGGGGGCTGGTGCAGGCCTATGAAGATGTGCAGGCCAAGCAACGCGCTCTTGAGCAAAGCAACCAGTTGCTCTCTGACAATCGCAAGCAGTTGGAAGTAGGCTCCATGGCGCCGCTCGATGTGGTCAATGCCGAATCCAGTGTCGCCGCCGATCAGCAGTCGCTTATCAGTGCACAGAGCACACTCAATTACCAGCAGCAGATCATCAAGCAAGCCATCACGCGCAATCTCAACGATGCCGTGCTTTCGGCTGCCCCGGTTATTCCCACCGACCGCGTGACTCTCGATACCATTCCTGAGGAGACGCAGCCCGTGGAAGCACTGGTGCAGGAAGCTTTCCAGCGCAGGCCGGAGCTGGAGCAGGCGGTGCTCACGCTGCGCAATGATGAGATCACGCTCAAGGGCGCACGCAATGCTTTGTTGCCGACTCTCGATGTCTACGGATTTTATGACGCCAGCATCATCGGCGGCGCCGTCAACAAGAACTGCAGCTTCGCGGGCATCTCTTGCACCGTCACAGGCAACACCGCACCCGGCGGCTACGGAGGAGTGCTCTCAGATCTGGTCAACAGTACGGCCCCCGACAAGGGTGTCGGCTTCAACCTGAACATCCCTATCCGCAATCGCGAAGCGCAGTCTGTGCAGGAACGTTCGTTGATGGAGTACAGGCAAGCGGAGCTGCGGCTCGAGCAGCTCTACACGCAGATTCGTATGCAGGTGGCGAACGCCATGTTTGCGCTCGCCAACGATCGCGCCCAGGTGCGATCGGCGCAGGCGGCTCGCGACTACGCGCAACAGAGCCTTGATGCCGAAGAGAAGAAGCTCCACCTCGGCGCTTCGACAACCGCGAATGTGCTGCAGCAGCAGCGCAATTTCGCAATGGCTGAAGACAACCTGATCGCCGCGAATGCCGCGTATGCCAAGGACCGCGCCGGACTCTACCAGACGTTGGCCTCAACCTTGCAGCACTACGGGATCAATTTGCCGGATGCCGCTACAGGGGCCGTGACGGCCGCTCCCGTCATTCCGGGAGTTGCGCCGGCGCAGCCCGGCAACGAGCCCACTATGACGCCGCCCGCAGCCCCGAATCAGCAAGCTATGCCGCCTGCTCAATAGTGCGGCTTGCGTACAACGCAAAAAGGCCCGGCATGTGCCGGGCCTTTTTCGTTGTCTTGTACTCGTGGCCAACGAATTGCGCGCTTTACCGTTCCGCCACGCGATCCAGAAGATCGAAAAACTCAGGAAAGCTGATGGCTGCCGACTCCGCGCCTTGAATGAGCGTTTCGCCCTCGGCGCGCAGGGCCGCCACGCTGAAGGCCATGGCGATGCGATGATCGCCGCCCGCATCGATGGTGGCGCCGTGCAACGTCTGGCCGCCCGGCACGTCCAGCCCGTCGTCGAACTCCTCAACCTCCGCCCCCATAGCGCGCAGATTCGTGGCCACCAGCGCGATCCGGTCCGACTCCTTCACGCGCAACTCGCGCGCTCCGCGAATGCGAATGCCGCCGCTGGTGTACGGTGCGATTGCCGCCAGAACCGGCAGTTCGTCGATCAGTTGTGCCGCGAGCAAGCCGGAAATCTCCGTCG
Source organism: uncultured Acidobacteriota bacterium (assembly GCA_963713675.1). Taxonomy (GTDB): domain Bacteria; phylum Acidobacteriota; class Terriglobia; order Terriglobales; family Acidobacteriaceae; genus Telmatobacter. Next base: position 171,603 of record CAVQMV010000021.1, on the reverse strand, counting down.
ATCCCAGTCCCTCGGCCGGCGCTGAAATCTGCACCGTGCCCACAAGCTCGGCGTGTTTCTCTTCAAGATTCAGCACTGCGATGTGCGCGCCCAGCGCCGTCAGCACGTCGAGCAGCGAGGCGCGCGTCGGATTCAAGCCGAGGGCGTCGACCACAAGGTTGGAGCCGGGGAAGAGCATTGCCGCGCACAGGAAAAACGCCGCCGACGAGAGATCGCCGGGAACCTCGGCATCGATGGCGCGCAGCGCTTGCGGTCCGCTGATCGAGACCGAATCTGCGGCCCGCGTTAGAGTGGCTCCAAAGGCGCGCAGAGCCAGTTCGGTGTGGTCGCGCGTGCGTACAGCCTCGCGCACCGTTGTCATGCCCACCGTTTCCAGCCCGGCCAACAGCACGCAACTCTTCACCTGCGCGCTGGGAACCGGCGTCGTGTAATCGATGGCTTTAAGTGGGCCTCCATCGATGATTAGTGGGGCGTGTCCGTCGGTGAGCGTCAGGCGCGCGCCCATGGCTACCAGCGGCTTGCGAATGCGCTCCATGGGCCGCTGCGAGAGCGAGTCGTCGCCGACAAGCGTAAAGCTACCCTGTTGCGGCGCAAGCAGCCCTGACATCATGCGCATCGTCGACCCGGAGTTGCCGCAGTCGAGCGGGCCGTCGTTGGGCGTGACACGCCCCGCCACGCCGCGAATCTCCACTGAGTCAGGGCCGGTTCGATTCACTTTCGCGCCCAGCGCTTCCATGCAGACCAGCGTGGACGCGCAATCGGCCCCGGTCGAAAAATTCGTAAAATGCGACACGCCTTCCGCGAAAGCGCCCAACATAGCGTAGCGATGGCTGATGGACTTGTCGCCGGGCAGTCGCAGGCTGCCCAGAATGTTGCGTGCGGGGCGGATCAATCGTTCCTGAACGGCAGTGTGCACAATTTCTCCGGGGAAGTACTCCGATACTTTGAGTGTATCGAACCCGGCGAGCCCTGTTTTGACCCTGGTACGCCGCGGAGAAGGTGTATTGCAGAGACCGGTTTCCCAAAATCGTCTTTTTGTCTTAAAATGGTCGGCGATGACTGGATTATTACTCCCCCTTCGCGGAAAGTTTCTTTCGCTCCGATTGTTCAGGCGTGTATTCCTGCTCGCATCGCTTGCCGCGCTCGTTTGGCCAGCCTGCGCAGCCGCCGCGGCTCCCGCGTTTCCGCTGCACACGTCGGGACAGTACATCGTCGACAGCAACGGGATGCGCGTTCACCTGAATGCCTTCAATTGGTACGGCTTTGAATCCACCGACTACGTAGTCGAAGGCCTCCAGGCGCAGCCTCTGAACAGCATCGTGTCCACCATCAAGGGGCTCGGCTTCAACACCGTGCGCCTGCTTTGGTCAAACCAGATGGTCGAGAGCAATCCGGTGGTCGGCAATTATGCGCTTACCGCCAATCCCAGCCTCGAAAGCGAAAATGCTCTCACCATTATGGACACCGTCGTAAACGCTCTCACCAGCGCCGGCATCATGGTGATTCTCGACAATCACATGAGCAACGCAGGGTGGTGTTGCAGCACCACCGACAACAACGAGCTCTGGTACAACAGCCAATACCCGCAGGCGAACTGGGTCGCCGACTGGCAGACGTTGGCCACGCGCTATAAGAACAATCCCGGAGTCATTGGCGTCGATTTGCGCAACGAGCCGCGCTCCCCGGCCACGTGGGGCGGTAGTTCCAGCACCGACTGGCACGCGGCCGCGGAACTGGGCGGCAACGCGGTGCTCACCATCAATCCCAATCTCCTGGTGTTCGTCGAGGGAGTGAACTACGCGGGTGATCTATCCGGCGTCGCCACCTTACCGGTGCAACTGAACGTCGCCAATCAGCTCGTCTATGAAGCGCACGACTACGGCTTCTGGTACTCCACTTCCACAATGACCAGCTACAGCACCTACGTAAATACCATCACGCCCAAGTGGGGCTACCTTGTCACAGGCAGCAACCCGCAGCCGCTGTGGGTAGGCGAGTTTGGCACTTGCAATTCCGCGGCTACCTGTGCCACAAGCAACAACGCCACAGACCTCGGCTTCTGGTTCAGCATGATCACCAGCTACCTCCAGCAGAACAATCTCGACTGGTCCTACTGGGCCATCAACGGCACCACGGAATCAGGCAATGGCGGCGGCTTCGGAACCGTCGAGGGTTATGGCGTTCTCAACCTTACCTGGAATGGCGGTGCATTAGCAGCGCTCACGTCGCGTCTGCAGAGCATGATGGCGCCGGCCAGCGCAAACTTCAGCATGATTCCCGTTGGAACAGCGCTCAGCATTTCGCCCGGCAACAGTGGGAGCACCACGGTCACAATTGTCCCGGAGAACGGTTTCACAGGAACCGTCAATCTAAGTTGCGCCGTGGTTGCGCCTTCCGGCTCGATCGATACGCCCACCTGCAGTGTTCCGCCCACAGAAACGATCTCAGGCAATGCTCAGACGAATCTGATGGTGACAGTGAATACCACCGGGATGGTGCGGAACACGCGGCCGTCGTGGCCGTTCCGCCGCGCTCTTTCTGCGTCGGGCGGGATTGCCGTGGCGGGCGCGCTGCTGTTTCTAGGCAATCTCCGCCGCGGTCGCAGGATTTTGCTGGTGGTCCTCGCGGTGCTTGCGACCTCATTGTCGATCTCGGCTTGCGGAGGCGGCGGCGCTGGAGGCAACGGCGGCGGCGCCAGCGGCTCTTCCGGAACCTCTGCCGGCAACTACGTGGTCACCGTTACGGGAACAGCGTCGGGACTCAGCGCCGTCACCGCGCAGATTTCGGTCGTAATTCAGTAGCTCTAGTTTTTCAGATTCTCTCAGCGCACGCGCAGCACAATAATCGTTTCGTCGTCGAAGCGGTCTTTGCTGCCCTGAAAGCGCGCCACATCCGCAAGGATTGCGTCGGCAATCTCCAGTGCGGAAAGATCGCGGCTGGCGCAGAGCAGTCCGGCCAGCCGCTCCTGCCCGTACATCTCCTCCTTCTCGTTTTCCGCATCCAGAATTCCGTCCGACACGAAGACAATGGCGTCGCCGGGCTGCGTGGCCACGCTGAGCTCTTCGTAAGTCACATCGGGAAACATGCCCAGCGGAAATCCTTCGGCGCGCACCGTGTCGGATTGGCCGGCGCGGCAGAAAACCGGCTGCACGGCGCCCGAATTCGCCACCTGCAGGGTCTGGTTTTCATCGTTCCAGAGCGCGAACAGCATGGTCACGTACTGCGATTCCAGCTTGCGCTCCTGCATGGCGTCGTTCAGCAAGCGTCAGCATCTGCGCCGGGTCCGGCTGCTGCTGCGGCCGCGGCGCGCATGATGCCGCTCACCAGTGCCGCAAACAGCGCCGCGGGCGCGGCCTTGCCGCTCACGTCGCCCAGCACGATCGCCGTGCGGTTCGGCCCGTAATCCAGAAAGTCGTAAAGGTCGCCGCCGATGGTGCGCGCCGGCAAAAAGCGCACCGCCATCTCGGCATGGGGATGCGAAGGCGCGTCCGTCGGCAACAGGCGCAATTGCACCTCGCGCGCCATGGCGATGTCCCGCTCCAGTTGCCGCTCCTGTCGCTTGCACCGCCTGGTAGAGCCGCGCGTTCTCGATGGCAATGGCAATCTGCGAAGCCAGCGTGGACAGCATGCGCTCGTGCTCTTCGTTGAAAAACGCCGGCTTGCGTGTGCTCCAGGTCCAGCACGCCGATGACGCGGCCCTTGTAAAACAGCGGCACAATCAGCTCCGAGCGCGTCTCGGGATTCATGGGAATGTAGCGCGGATCCTTGCTCACGTCGGGCACGTTGACCGGCCGCCACTCGCGCACCGCCGCGCCCACCAGTCCGCTGCTGATGGGAATGCGCCGCGTGGGAGCATGCGCGTAGCCGAATCGCCACGCATAGCGCGTGATCAGCGTGTCGCCCTTCTCGTCCAGCAGCATGATGGTGAACATCTGGTAGTCGATCAGCCGGCGCAGCAACTGTCCGACCTTCTCCAGCAGCGGATTCAGATCCAGAATCGACGCCAGTTCCACCGCGATCTCGTTCAGCACTTCCAGCGTTTGCGCCTGGCGCGAAACCCGCGCGTACAGTCGCGCGTTTTCAATCGCCTGCGCGATGCGCGAAGCGGTCATGGTGAGCACGTTCAAGTGCTCATCGCGAAAGAAATCCAGCTGCTCGCTTTCGATGTCCATCACGCCGATGAGCCGGTTCTTGGCGATCAGCGGGACAGCCAGTTCCGAACGCACCTCGGGATTGGCGCTGATGTAGTAATCCGCTTTCGATACGTCATTCAGCAGGATCGGCTTGCCGCGTCAGCGCCACCTGGCCCGCCACTCCCTTGCCCACGGGAATGCGCGTGCGCTCCACTTGAGGCGTGTGGCCGATCTGGAACCTCATGCGCAGTTCGTGCGTGCGCTCATTCAACAGAAAAATGGCGAAGATGCGGTAAGGAATGAGGGCGCGCACCAGTTCCGAAGTGCGGCTGAGAAGAGTTTGCAGATCGAGGGTGGTATTGAGCGCGTCGGTCAGGCGCATCAGATACGCTACGTCTGCCGGCTCGATACGGGCATTGACGGGGTCAAGATGCGAGGGCTCGGCGGGGCGGTAATCGCCCTCGAATTCGTGCCCTGCGGGCGGGGATGGCGGCGTTTCGCTCATAAAGGGTCGAAGGGAATGATACAGCAGGGAACAAGGAGAGTGTGAGTGTGAGTGTGAGTGTGAGTGCGAGTGTGAGTGCGAGTGTGGTTAAACCTGTCTGGCACACTCACACTCCACACTCACACTGATCACAGAACCCAGTCTTTACTCCGCGCCGAGTTCGCGCAGAATGGCGACGGAAGCGGAGCAGCCAATCCGATTGGCGCCCGCTTCAAGCAGCGTGCGGAGTTGCGCGAGTGTGCGAATACCGCCTGAAGCCTTGATGCCGCATCGGGCTCCAGCAACGCCGCGCAGCAGAGCCACGTCGGTGGGGATGGCGCCGCCCGCTGCCGATCCGGTCGAGGTCTTGATGAAATCTGCGCCGGCCTGGATGGAAATCTCTGAGGCGCGCAGTTTTTCTTCCATCGTGAGCAGGGCAGTTTCGAGCGTGACCTTGAGCACCGCGCCGTGATGATGGGCCACACCGACCACCGCGCGAACGGTGTGCTGTACGGCGGCGTGGTTGCCGCTCTTGAGTTGGCCGATGGGCAGCACCATGTCGAGTTCGCGCACGCCCAGGCGGATGAGCGCGACCGTTTCCTGGCGCAGCGTGGAGACGAGCGAACCGCCGAGGGGCGATCCGATGACGGCGCCAATGGGAACACCGGTGCCGTTAAGCGCGCTGACCGCAATCGGCGCCCACACGGGGTTTACCACGACACAGGCAAAGTGGTAGCGGGCAGCCTCGGCACAAAGCGCCTCTACCTGCTTGCGCGTGGCGCCGGGCTTGACCAAAGTGTGGTCGATCACGGCGGCCAGTGATTGCCAACTGTCGAGAGTTTTGGCCGAAAATCCGGCCGAATCGAATGTTCCGTAGTCAAAATCCAGGTCTGAAGCCTGGATGGGGGTTAGCTTCATGCAGGCATGCTCCTTGCATGCGCAGGATGGCGATGATCAGGACAGCGCATCCGGCTCCGGGAACCGAGTATACGTCGCGGGCTTGCCCGGGGCCAAATGAACCGGCGGTAAACAGGGAGACACAATGGCAACCCGGGAAAGCAACCCGCATCGGGATGCGACTATTCCGGATTTTCCGGCGGCATCAGGCAGATATCGGGCAGATTGCGATAGCGCTCGGCGAAGTCCATTCCATAACCGATGACAAACAGGTTGGGGATGGAGAATCCGACGTAATCGGCTTCGATCTTCTCAATGCGTCGCGAGGGCTTGTCGAGCAGCGTGGCAATGCGCAGCGTTTTGGGATGCTGCTGCAGGAAGAGCTTGCGCAGATAAGCCAGCGTGAGCCCAGTGTCGAGAATATCTTCCACCACGAGCACGTTCTTGCCTTCGATAGAGTGGTCCAGATCCTTGATCAGCTTGACCGCGCCCGACGAGCGCTGGCCCTTGCCGTAGCTCGTGACGGCCACGAAGTCGAAGGTGGCTTCGGCCTGGATGGCGCGCGAGAGGTCGACGAGAAAAAACGCCGCGCCTTTCAGCACTCCGATCATGACCAGTTTTTCGCCGTTCAGATCGTGGCTGATCTGCGCACCCATCTCGGCCACGCGATCGGCAATCTGCTGGCGGGAATAGAGAACCTCAAGGCCTTGGGAGGTCATCGTTGACATGCAGACAGTATCGCGCGATTTGCCGCGCCTGAGCCTGTGAAAATCAAGGCCCTTGTGTGCTGCCGGTCTCGTGGCCCGCTGTTCAACCCGGGACAAACCACATCCTTCGCGCGTCTATACTGATAGACCGATGCTCCCCTTTCTGCATATTGGGCCATTCACTATGCCCACTTACGGGCTGATGCTCTTGCTGGCCATCGCGACGTCCATGTTTGTGATGGACCGCGCGATCAAGCGGGCGCACCTGACGGCGGACGCGGTGGAGATGATAGCGGTCGCCGCGCTGGCCGGCATCGTGGGCTCCAAAATTTGGTATCTCGTCCTCGATTCGCAAGGGGATTTTCGAGCCATGGGCTGGCGTGCTTTGCTGCAAAACAGCGGATTTTCGTGGTTTGGCGCATTGGCCGCGGGAATTCTGGCACTGGTGCTGCAAGGCAGGAAGGAAAAAATTGGAGGCCTGCGCACGCTGGATTTCGCTGCTCCCGCCTGCGCCATCGGCCAGGGCCTGGGGCGCATTGGGTGTTTTCTTTCCGGCGATGGTTGCTACGGCATTGCGATCCAGCCGGTCCATCTGTTTGGCCTAACCTTTCACCCATGGGGAATGGCTTTCCCGAATGGCATTGAGCCGGTTTTTGTGCCTGTCTACCCGACGCCGCTTTATGAGCTAGGCACAGGCCTGGCTATTGGCGGATGGCTTTGGTGGCGCCTTGGCAAACCGCACGCCACAGGCGCGATCATGGGTCAGTATCTGATCCTCGTCGGGATAGCTCGCTTTTTTGTTGAATTTATCCGCCGCAATCCCAAGGTTCTTTGGGGCTTATCGAATGAACAACTCACCAGCGCCGGGGCCATTGTGCTGGGCATCGCACTTCTCTGGTGGGTAGCCAAGCAGCCGGCGCTCAGGCTGCGGAAAACATCTGTACGGGTCGCGAAGCCAGCGTAGAGAGCCTGCGAAGCGGAAATTTCCGTGCCGCTTGCATCAATCAATGCGCTCGCGCCGCGTCCTGGGGGCCGCAGACTGAAGGCTACAGTCGCGCGTCTATACTAGAGAAGAGATGTTTCCGTATATTCCACTTCCTTTCTGGCCTCATCAACTCCCCACATTCGGGCTCATGCTGTGGTGTGCCGCCGTGGCGGGTGCATTTCTGGTGGACCGTGCCTTCAAGCGCGAGAAAATCAGCGCCGATGCGGTAGGGATGGTGGCTATTGCCCTGGTCGCGGGCATCGTGGGCGCCAAAGTTTGGCATATCCTTGATTCGCCAAGCGAGTTCAGAAGCATCGGCTGGGCCGTGTTGTGGGATACGGCCGGATTTGCCTGGTACGGGGGGCTGGTCTTCGGAATCTCGGCGCTGGTACTGCAGGGTTTACGTGCGAAGATCGGAGCGCTGCGCACACTGGACCTGTGTGCGCCGGCTGCGGCCATCGGGTACGGCATCGGACGCATCGGATGTTTCCTCTCCGGCGACGGCTGCTATGGCATCGAGATCGCGCCGGTCCATTTTTTTGGCTTTACCTTCCACCCGTGGGGAATGGCCTTCCCGAACGGAATCGACCCGACCTTCGTCCCGGTTTACCCCACCCCGCTCTATGAGCTTGGCGCGGGTCTGCTGATTGGATGGTTTTTGTGGACGCGGCTGGGCAAGCCGCACGCCACGGGCGCAATCGTAGGCCAGTATTTGGCGCTCAGTGGCATGGCTCGCTTCCTGGTTGAATTTATCCGGCGTAACCCCAAAGTTTTATGGGGATTATCGAATGCGCAATTGGCCAGCGCCGGAGCCGTCGTGGCAGGAATCGCGTTGACCGCGTGGGCCATGACCCGGCCCGCTTTCACGCCGCAAAAAGTGCCTGCGCCGGTCGGGAAACCCGCCTAATCGCCTCTACAACCAGGGATTCAAGACGCGAATTCCGCAGGATTGAAAGTGCGAAGTATTGCGCGTGGCCAGAGTAGAGTCGCTGGCGAGAGCGGTCGCCGCAAGAAGAGCATCCATTTCATCAATCGGTAGGGCCTTAGCTTGCCGCGCCTTTAGAACTGCACCGTAAGCTCTTGCGGCCAGCAGGTCGAAGGCAAGAATCCGTGCCCCAAAAAAGCGGTCGAACATGAGTTCCGCTTTCTTAAGAAGCTCGCGTTGACGCTTGCCTGCCGGCATCAAGTCCAGTCCCGAGTAGATTTCTGCCACAACAATTGTCGACGTCCAGAGTTCTCCTGCGGTCTGAGAGTTCAGCCAGGCCATCACCGACGGTTCGGGAACGGGCCTCATGGCTTCGGAAATGACATTGGTGTCGAGCAGGATCATCACGAAAATGTAGGCACCGGCCGATGTGACTTGCGGCGCGGTGGGATTGGAAGCTCGACGCCGCCGAGGGGAGCAAACAACTCATGAATCGCAGTCCCCAGTCCGCGGTCCAGTTGAGAAATCACCGAGGTATCAGGCATTTTCTCCACAACCTGACCGAGAGAAACGCGCACTTCTGCTTCCATTGAGCGCCCATTGAGCGCGGCGCGCACTTGTAGCTTGCGCTTGGTCGTTTCGTCGAGTTTGCGAATAACGATGGTTGCCACGAAGAGAGAATAGCAGAAAAATGCTAGCAATGCAAGCAGTGATAGCAATGCTAGCACTGTCGGTTTCGGACGTACATCTGAAAATGGCCGGCGTCGCAGGCGATTGATGGTTGACCGAGGCGCGAGCCTGCAGAGAGAGTCGAACCCACGTCGACAGTCCGCGCGGCGGTCGTACGACTTCAGAAATCAAGCATCTTTCTGCCTCGTTCCCGCACCTCCGCGATGTGATGGAACCGAATCGCCGTCTGAAACGGCGTGATTCAAGTCACTAGCCCGCCCCAGCTTGCGCCAGCAATGTGATTTATGACACGTGTGATGACGCTCACAGCCACTCATGCTTTGTGCTGCGTAACTTCTGTCACATTAACCGGCAAATTCCAGTGGTTGTTCATAGCCTCCACGCTGTCCTGGGATTTGCCGGTCAGGTACCGTGAGCGAGGGAAGCATGGGCGATACGATTTGGCAGTCAATGCAGAAGAAGGGCTATAGCCGCAGAGATTTTCTGCAGTTCTGCAGCGCAGCCGCGGTAGCCGCCGGTTTGGGAAAGTCCGGTGCGGCTCAGGTTGCTTCAGCCTTTGAAAAAAAGGAAAAACCGGCCGTGGTGTGGATGCACTTTCAGGAGTGCACCTGCTGCAGCGAGTCATTCATCCGGGCGTCGCACCCCATCGTTGCAGACGCGTTGCTCGATGTTCTGTCGCTCAACTACACCGAAACCTTGATGGCGGCTTCGGGCTTCCAGGCGGAGAAGAGCCTGAACGACACCATCGCGAATAACAAGGGCAAGTACATTGTGTTGGTGGAAGGCGCCGTGCCGACCAAGGACGGCGGCGTTTACTGCATGGTGGGCGGCAAGACTGCGGAGTCGATCCTGCAGACGGTTGCCGCGGATGCAGCGGCCATCGTGGCCTGGGGCAGTTGCGCCTCGAACGGCTGCGTACAGGCGGCCAAGCCGAATCCCACCGGCGCTACGCCGATCTCAAAGCTGGTGAACAAACCAGTGATCAATGTTCCCGGCTGCCCGCCCATCGCCGACGTGATGATGAGCGTGGTGACGCACCTGCTGGTTCTGGGACAGGTTCCGGATCTCGACAATCAGGGCCGGCCCAAAGAGTTCTACGGCCGCCGCGTGCACGATACCTGCTATCGCCGAGCCAACTACGATGCCGGGCTGTTTGTTGAGGCGTGGGACGACGAGGGCGCGCGCAAAGGCTATTGCCTCTACAAAATGGGCTGCAAGGGTCCCGTCACCTACAACGCCTGCTCAGTGGTGAAGTGGAACGAGGGCACCAGCTATCCCATTCAGTCGGGCCACGATTGCATCGGCTGCAGCGAAGCCGGCTTCTGGGACAACGGCCCGTTCTATAAGCACCTGACGTCGTTCCCAGGATTCGGCGTCGAGAGCACGGCCGACACCATCGGCACCGCAGTGGGCGTGGCCACGCTGGCCGGCGTCGCGGCCCATGCTGTCGTGACCAACATCCGCAAGCGCAGCGTGATCGCGGAAGTGCACGCTGAAGATGAAAAGGAGTCGTAAACAGTTATGGCAAACGCGTGTAGTCGTCGATCCCGTAACTCGCATTGAAGGCCACCTGCGCATCGAAGCGGTGGTGGAAAACGGCGTCATCACCGACGCATTCAGCGCAGGCACCATGGTGCGCGGCCTGGAGAAAATTCTCCAGGGCCGCGACCCGCGCGATGCCTGGGCCATCACCGAGCGCGTCTGCGGCGTATGCACCACGGTGCATGCGCTGGCCAGCGTCCGCTCGGTTGAGGATGCGCTGGGCATCTCGGTGCCGCCCACGGCGGAGATCATCCGCAACATCATGCTCACCACGCAGTACGTGCAGGATCACGTGATCCACTTCTATCACCTGCACGCGCTCGACTGGGTGGACATCGTCAACGCGCTCAAGGCCGATCCCAAGAAGGCCGCCGAGCTGGCGCAGTCGTTTTCGAAGTGGGACAAAAATAACACCGCGTATTTCACCGAAGTGCAGGACAAGATCAAGGCCTTTGCCGCCAGCGGTCTGGGCATCTTCGCCAACGGCTATTGGGGCCATCCGGCTTACAAGCTGCCGCCGGAAGTGAACCTGATCGCAGTCGCTCACTATCTCGATGCGCTGCAATGGCAAAAAGAAATCGTCAAGATCCATGCCGTCTTCGGCGGCAAGAATCCGCACCCGAACTACCTTGTCGGCGGCGTTCCGTGCTCCATCAACGTCAACGAAGTTGCGGCCATCAACATGGAGCGGCTCGAACCTGGTGTCGCGGCTCATCAGCCAGGCCGACGAGTTCATCAACGAGGTCTACATTCCCGACCTGCTGGCCGTGGCCTCGTTCTACAAGGACTGGGCCAAGTACGGCGGCGGACTTGCACAACTATCTCTGCTACGGCGAATTTCCGACCAACGGCTACAGCCATCCTGAGAGCTTCAAGTATGCGCGCGGCGCCGTGCTCAACCGCGACCTCTCCACCGTGCTTCCCGTCAATGCCAAGGACCAGCAGGAGATCAAGGAGTACATTGCTCACTCCTGGTACACCTACGACGGCGGAAACGACGTGGGCCTGCATCCCTGGGCGGGCGAGACCAACATCAAGTACGCCGGCCCCACGCCGCCGTTCGAGAGCCTCGAGGGATTCGACAAGTACTCGTTCCTCAAGACTCCGCGCTGGAAAGACAACCCGATGGAAGTGGGACCGCTGGCTCGCCTGCTGGTTTCCTATGCCGCCGGCCACGCGGATGTGAAGGAGACGGTGGGCATGGTGCTCGGCAAGCTCAACGTGCCGGTCGACGCTCTGTTCAGCACCCTGGGACGCACCGCGGCGCGCGGCATCGATGCGGCGCTGGCCATGATCTGGCTCAAGGAGTTCTTCGGCGAGTTGATGGACCGCGTGAAGATCAACGATGTCTCCACGTTCAACGGCGAGAAGTGGGAGCCGAAGTCCTGGCCCGCCGATGCGGAAGGCGTGGGCCTGGTGGAAGCTCCTCGCGGCGCGCTGGCGCACTGGATCAAGATCCACAACGGCGCCATCGATAACTACCAGCTCGTCGTGCCCACCACGTGGAACGGCTCGCCCCGCGACGCCAAGAATCAGCACTCCTCCTTTGAGGCGTCGCTGATCGGCACGCCGGTGGCGAATCTCGAGCAGCCCGTTGAGATCATCCGCACCATCCATTCCTTTGACCCGTGCCTGGCCTGCGCCGTGCATCTCTACGATCCGCAGGGACGGCACCTTCACCAGATTTCCTTCGAGTAGACCCATGAGCACACAGAGCACTGGTGTAAGAGACGTCTTTCAGGCTAAACGGCAGCGCGCCGGTGGAGTACCGGCGCGTGTACGTGTGGGAAATGCCGGTTCGCGCCTATCACTGGATCAACGCCATCGCGCTGACCCTGCTATGCGTCACCGGGTTCCTCATCGGACATCCGGTTCGCATCGCCTACGCGTCCGAGGCCTATCAGCAATACTGGTTCGGCTGGGTGCGCTTCATTCACTTTGCCGCCGCCTACGTGTACGTCTTCAACTTTGCCGCCCGCATTTACTGGGGATTTGTCGGCAACAAGTACGCCAAGTGGAACAACTTTTTCCCGATCACCAAAAAGCAGCAGAAGGAAATTGTCGACGTCATCAAGACCGACGTCCTGCAGGTGAAGATGCACGGCGAAATCTCCACCGGGCACAACTCGCTGGCGGCGTTCATCTACTTTTTGACTTTCCTGGCCTTTTGCTTCCAGACCATCACCGGCTTCGCGCTCTACTCCAGCATGAGCAATGCGTGGTTGCCGCGCATGTTCAAGTGGATTGTGCCTTTAATGGGCGGCGAGTTCGCCGTCCGCTTCTGGCATCACCTGTTCCTGTGGTTCTTTGTCACGTTCATCATCGTGCACATCTATCTCAGCTTCTATCACGACTACATCGAGGGCCGTGGCACCATCTCCTCGATCGTAGGCGGATGGAAGTTTGACCGCCAGAGCCCGGAGCAAATGGCCGCCGCGTGCAAGCTGCTGGACGCGGAAAAGGCAGACAAGCAAAAGTAAGAAACTGCGATCCGCCCGCATGAATCGCGCCGGCGGAAACTGTACCGCCGGTCTCCAGACCGGCTGTAGCGGGGTGTCTCCTGACCCCCGCTGCATCAGACTCCATGAATTAGACTCAGGATTTGATGGATACACAAACACAACGCTCGTACTCGGCCTCGGCAACGTCATCATGGGCGATGAAGGCGTTGGCGTGCATGTTGTGCGCGCGCTTGAAAAGCACACCCTGCCTGCCGGCGTGGAATGTCTTGACGGCGGCACAGGCGGCTTCATCCTCCTCGAGCCGCTCCAAAACGCCGGCCGCATCATTCTCATCGACGCCGCAGCCGACGGCAACCCTCCCGGCACCGTCACGCGCACCACGCCGCGCTTTTCGCAGGACTACCCCCCCACGCTCACGGCGCACGACATTGGCGTCAAAGATCTGCTCGACGCGTTCTACATGCAGGGCGGATCGCGCGATGTCGTGCTCTACGCCATCGCCATCGATCCCCGGCAGTCCATCTCCATGGAGCTGTCGCCCGTAACGGCCAAAGCAGCCCAGGAAGCCGAGAATCGCATTCTGGCGGAACTGCTTTTAACAGAGCCACTTCACCTAATCTCCAGACGCCGCATCTAAATCGGCAATATTGCCAAACTTGCAAATCGGACCTTTTCGGTCTATATTCATTCCATGGACGTTATGGCCTGTTGTCGCTGCTGTATGCACGCTGTGCGCGTGGCACAGGTAGCCTCGGTCTAAGTCCAGAAAGATAGTCCGGCTTCCCAACTGCCCGCGATACAGCCAAAGCTGACGCGGGCATTCCTTTTCTGCCGCCGATTTTGAATCGAATTTCAAACAAAGGAAAGCAATGAGCGAGATTCCGCAAAAAGAAACCAAAGCTCAGCGCATGGAGCGCCTGAAGCGCGAAAAAAATCCCTGGGAAGCCTTTGACGAGGTCCGTACGTTCGCGCGCGAGGGACGTTCCAGCGTGGTGCCCGAGTGGGCGTCGGCCTACTTCAAATGGTGGGGTGTCTACACCCAGGGCGACGGGGTAGGCGCCACGGGCGGCAAGGGCGGCGAAGGGCTGACGACGGAATGGTTCATGATGCGCATTGGCATGCCCAACGGCATCGTTTCAGCCAGCCAGCTCCGCACCATCGGCGGGATCACGCGCAAGTACGCTCGCAATCTGGCCGACATCACAGTGCGCCAGAACCTTCAGTTGCATTGGCTCACCATTGAGTCGCTGCCTGAAGTTGTTGACGCGCTCGACGCCATCGGGCTCTCGCCCAAGGGCGCCTGCGGCGACGTGGTGCGCAACGTAACCGGCTGCCCGTTGGCCGGCGTTGCCGCGGACGAGCTGATCGACGCCTCGCCCGTCGCGCGCGACATCGCCCACTACCTCACCGCGAATCCCGACTTCTACAACCTGCCGCGCAAGTTCAAAATCTCGGCAACCGGCTGCCCTTCATGGTGCACCTATCCCGAGATCAACGACATTGGTCTCACGCCCGTGGTGCGCGATGGCGAAGTCGGCTACTCTCTGCGCGTAGGCGGCGGCCTGTCCAATGAGCCGCATCTTGCCCTGCGCCTCGATGCCTTTGTCCGTCCCGACCAGGCTGTGCAAGTGGCGCGCGGCGTTGCCGAAATCTTCCGCGATCAACATGGTGTTGCGCGAGAGCCGCGATCGCGCCCGCCTCAAGTATCTCTTTATGCGCGAAGGCTGGACTCCGGATAGTTTTCTCGAAGAGTTGAACAAGCGCATCGGCTTTAAACTCGATCCCGCTGTTCCCGAAAACATTCCCGATGAGGCTCTGCGCGATCACGTCGGCATTCATCCGCAGCGCCAGCCGGGCCTGGCCTATGTGGGCGCATCCGTGCTGCGCGGCCGCATGACCGGCGAGCAGCTTGAAGCGGCGGCGGAATTGGCCGAGCGCTTCGGCGTCGGGCTCGCTGCGCGCTACTGTCTCGCAAAATCTCGTCATCGTCGACGTGCCCTACGCCAAAACCAGCGAACTGGCGCGCGAGTTGGGCCAGATCGGCCTGCACGTTGAAGCCTCGTCCTTCTGGCGCGGCGCTGTCGCCTGCACCGGCACGGAGTTCTGCAAGCTGGCGATTACCGAGACCAAGGGCTTCACGCGCTGGCTCGTCGATGAGCTCGAAGAGCGGCTGCCGCAATTCGATCAGCAGCTCAAGCTCCACGTCACCGGCTGCCCCAACGGCTGCGGCCAGCACTGGATCGCCGACATCGGCCTCGAGGGCAAGAAGATCAAGCACGAAGGCCAAGCTGGCCGACGCGTATTACTTCTGCCTGGGCGGAGCCGTGGGCGAGCACGCGGGCATCGCGCGGCCCGTTGGCTATCGTTGCCCCGCGACGCTGGTTCCCGAAGCCATTGAGCGCCTGTTGCGCAACTACCTCGTCGGGACGCGAGTCCCAGGAGAGCCTGCGTAGTTGGTTTGCGCGCCACACCAACGACGAACTGCGCGGGCAGCTCGCCGGCGAAATTCTCGATCCCGTGGAGCGCGACCTGCCCACAGGCCGCGTACCGCACGCCGTCGCGGAGTAACTGTGAACTACGAACTGAGAACTGGTTTATGACCTTACTGCCGATCTTCCTAAAACTCGACAGCCGCCCCGGCCTGCTGGTTGGCGCGGGAACGGTCGCGCTCGAAAAGATCGGCAGCCTGCTCAAAACCGGCATCAAGCTCCGCGTCGTCGCGCCGCAGGCCCGGCCTGAAGTTCGCCAACTCGCCGCCGAGGGCAAGCTCGAGTGGATCGAGCGTGAGTTTCAACCCTCCGATCTCGACGGCAACTTCATCGTCATCGCCGCAACCGATGTGCCCGAAGTCAATGCCACGGTCTATCGCGAGGCCGTCGCGCGCGGCATCGCCTGCAACAGCGTTGACGACATTCCCAACTGCGATTTCTTCTTCGGCTCGGTGGTCAGCCGCGGCGACCTGCAAATCGCGATCTCCACCGCTGGCGAAAGCCCCGCCGTCGCGCAACGCCTGCGCCGCGAAATCGACGAGCAGCTTCCCGAGGATCTCGGGCCCTGGCTTGCGCAACTCGGCGAATTGCGCCGCGAAGTTCTTGTCACGCATCCGCGCAGCGAAGAGCGCCGCCTGCTTCTCCACGAGCTTGCGCAGCGCCACATCTGCGACTCCGCCTTGTGCTCCACGCGCCAGTTGGCGCGGACGGGAAGGGAAGCCGCGCGTGCCGTTGCTGGCCATGTAGCTCTCGTCGGCGCTGGACCCGGCGATCCCGAGCTGCTCACCGTGAAAGCTGTGCGCCTCATCGAATCCGCCGACGTGATTCTGCACGACGATCTCGTCCCTGCAGCAATACTCAACTTGGCCCAGCCCCACGCAGTGATCGAGAACGTGGGCAAGCGTTGCGGCACAAAAACCATCACGCAGGATGAGATCAACGCGCTCATGATCGAGCACGCTCGCGCCGGTCGCAGTGTAGTCCGCCTCAAGAGCGGCGATCCTCTGTTATTTGGCCGCGCTGCGGAAGAGATGGCCGCGCTCGACGAAGCCGCTGTGCCCTGTGAGATCGTTCCCGGCGTTTCGGCTGCGTTTGCCGCAGCCGCGGCTCTCGGCCGTTCGCTCACCGATCGCGAGTGGGCCTCGCACGTCACCTTCTCTACCGGCCATCATGCGCAGTCGCACAACCGCGAGGCATTGCCCGCGCTCGAAGCCGGCACGCGCGTGGTCTACATGCCCGGCCGCGATCTCAATTTGCTCGCCGCCGAGTGGCTGGCCGAAGGCCTTCCCGCCGATCTGCCTTGCGCCGTGGTCTCGCGCGCCGCGCAACCCGATCAGCAAGTGGTGCACACCACGCTCGGCGAACTCGGCTCCGTCGTTCCCGCCGCCGCTCCCAGCCTCCTCATCGCCGGCTGGGCCGTGCGCGAGTTGAGCGAAACCGATGGCGCCGAATCCGCTCAGGCCTTCGAAGACGCTTGTCGACCGAAGGCGTAGCGCACAATTCACAATGATTTGATACGCGGCCGATCTCCGGACTTGGTTTTCCGGCGACAGCCCGAAGAGCGCCGGTGGCGAAGTGGCTAACGCGCTGGTCTGCAAAACCAGTATTCGCGGGTTCAATTCCCGCCCGGCGCTCCAATCTGAATCATCTCCACATTCTCTTCGAGGCTTGGCCAAGCTGATACCCTAAAAGCATGAAATTCGGAGTGCTGGTTTTCCCCGGATCGAACTGCGACCACGACACGTACAACGTGATCGCCGAGATCGCGCACCAGCCTGTCACGTTCCTTTGGCACGACAGCGCGGATCTCCAGGGCGCTGACGCGGTGCTGGTTCCAGGCGGGTTTGCCTACGGCGATTACCTGCGCACTGGCGCGATTGCGCATTTTTCGCCGGTGATGCAGGCGGTCAAACGGTTTGCCGCGAGCGGCGGATTGGTGCTGGGCATCTGCAATGGCTTTCAGATCCTCACTGAGTCGGGTTTGCTGCCAGGCGCATTGATGCGCAACGCGGGCCTCAAGTACATTTGCAAGCCAGTTAATCTCCGCGTCGAAACCGCGAACAGCCCATTCACCAACCAACTCAAGAAGGGCGAAGTGCTCGAGATTCCCATCGGCCACATGGAAGGGAATTACTTCTGCGAGCCGGAAGAGCTCAAGCGGCTGGAGAGCGAGGATCGCATCGCCTTCCGCTACGCAACACCGAAAGGCGAGATTACAGCGGAGGCGAATCCCAATGGATCGCTCGGCAACATCGCGGGCATCCTGAATGAAGGACGCAATGTGCTGGGAATGATGCCGCATCCTGACCGCTCGAGCGAAGCGCTGCTGGGTTCGGCGGACGGATGGGGAATCTTTCGCTCGATGATTGGAACCATGCAGGGAGCAGGTTGCAGCGCACGGTAGAAAGTGAGCAGCTGAGACCTGACAACTGAAACCTGACACCTGATAGAACAATGATCGACATACATCATCACCTGATTTATGGAGTGGACGACGGGGCGGCAGACCTGGAGAGCTCGCTCCAGATGGCGCAGGTAGCAGCCGACGAGGGAGTGACTCGGATTGTGTGCACGCCGCACGCGAGCGACATGTTTCCCTACAATAGTCCACTCATTGAGCAGCGGTTTGCCGAGTTGCGCGAACGGCTGAAAGGCGTGGTGGAGTTGAGCCTCGCCTGCGATTTCCACCTGACGGCAGACAACATTCTGGAAGCGGTCATGCATCCGCTCCGCTATTCGATCGACGGCAAAGGGTATCTGCTCATTGAATTCCCCACCTTCGTGATTCCGCCCAGCATGTCAGAGGCGCTTTTCCGGCTGCAATCGGCCGGATACACATTGATCGTTACGCATCCGGAGCGATATCCAGCGGTGCTGCGTCAGCCAGAGCTGGTAGGCGAATGGATGCGCGCCGGTTGCCTGATCCAGGTAACCGCAGGATCGCTCTATGGAAGATTCGGCAAGCCTCAAGAGGCGTTTGCCAACGAGTTGCTGGAGCGGAACTGGGTACATTTTGTGGCCACCGATGCGCACCATCCGGTGAGGCGTCCGCCGCATTTGAAACACGCCTATGACTATGTAGCGAACCATGCCGGCGAAGAAACCGCGCGGCGGCTTTGCGTGACCAATCCGCTGGTGGCCGTGGAGGGAGCGGCGTGGCCTGAGCAACCGACGCCTAAAGGGCTGTGGGAGATGGAGCCGCTGCGGTTTGCTGGCGCGGCGGAGACGGAAAGGCCGCGGCGCGGGCGCGCCACCAAGAGCGCATCAGAAAACGCGGATGGCGGAAAACCCCGCGCGCGTGGATTCTGGAACCGTTTGTTCGGAAGATAACTCCGCTTGATTTTTTTAGGAAAGTCCCAAGCCGCCGTCAACGGCCAGCGTTTGGCCAGTGATGAAGTGCGGACCCGTGGCAAAGAACAGCACGGCCTCCGCGACATCGGCGGCTGAACCATTGCGGCCCATCGGTGTCTTGGCGGCGAATCGTGCAGATTGTAATCCCGCCCTACGCTCCGCTTCGCTCTGCGAAGGATAGGGCACGACGGCGTCGGCGATAGACGAATCCGGAATCTCAATCCATCCGGGCGCAACACAATTGACGCTGACTTCGGGCGCAAAGGCCTTGGCCATCGTCTGCGTGAGCATGTGCAGGGCGGCTTTTGACGCGCAATAGTGGGCGTGGCCGGCCCAGGGATGAAGGCCGCCGAGCGAGCCGATGTTGACGATCCGGCCGCGCACGGCGCGCAGGTGCGGCAGTGCCTCGCGGGCAACCAGAAACGGGCCGCGGGCATTGGTCTCGAAGACCGCGTCCCACTGCTCGAGCGTAAGACTCTCCAACGCTGCCGAAGCAAAAACGGCGGCGTTGTTCACCAGCAGGTCGAGGTGGCCGAATTCAGCAACCACGGCGGCGACGGCTGCGTGTACCGACGGCTCGTTGCGGACATCGCACTCGACCACGACCGCGCGGCGGCCGAAGGCCGCAATCTCAGCCGCAGTTTGCGCAGCTTCAGCATGCGCGGTACGGCAGGAGATGGCGACATCGGCTCCGGCCCGCGCCAGCGTAAGGGCAATGGAGCGGCCGATGCGGCGCGCTCCTCCGGTGACGAAGGCGGTTTTGCCGGCGAGAGATTCAGAGGTCATAGTAGAGCCCCGGCTCGATGCGCCATCAGGCGAAGGCAGTTCTCGGGGTGCGATAACAAGCTCGTTGCGCTTTGCAGACTACTTGGGCGGCGGCGGAGGCGGGTTCGAGTTCGACTGTCCACCGGAGCCGGAGGGTTTGTCTCCGGAGGCAGGCGGAGTTGCGTTGGGCGAAGAGTTTGAAGAACCGCCGCTCCCCGAACTGGAGCCGTTGTTTTTGTAGATGGTGTACTGGCCTCCCGGCCGCTTCATGCGTACCTCCATCGTCATCTCTGCCTTGTCGATCTTGTAGCTTTGGCCGTAGGTCTGGTAGCCGTCGGCAATAATCTGCAGAGTCACCGTGTCACCGATCGGAATCACATCGATGACGGCTTTGCCATCGTCGTCCGTCTTCAACTCAAGAGATCCCGTATCTCTGTCACCTTCGGTGGGGTGGAAGATGACATGAGCGTCGGTGATGGGCTTGCCATTGAAGTCCTTCAGCACAATCACTTCAATATGCGCAGAGGCCGGCGGCGCCTTGTATTTGCGGCCATGTTGGTTGCTGTCCTGGGCACGGAGAGCGAGCGAACAAGCAGAAAGGCCAATGCCGGCCACGAGAGCGCAAATCCAAAGATGCGAACGACGGTGCATGCTCACATTTTATCGCGTTCCAAGGTACGTGGCGAAACCAGGGTCGCCAGACCGGTTACACTTTGCTCGGTGACATTTCGGCCAGGTCAGGCACCGGAACAGTGCATGACTGCGGTGCAGGGCGCAATGGGGTGGGTAAGTGAGGACGAAGCCGGGATGTTGACCGCAATCAAGGTGCTGCACACCGTGGTCTGGGCGCTGCTTGCGGGGGCCATCGTGGCGCTGCCATTTCTCGCCGTGCAAGGCGCCTTTCGCTGGGCAGCTATTCTCTCAGTCGTGATTCTTATCGAATGCATTGTGCTGCTGGCGAATGGGTGGCGGTGCCCGATGACGGATCTGGCGGCAAAATATACAGATGACCGGTCACCGAACTTCGACATTTACATGCCGAATTGGCTGGCCCGGCACAACAAGACCATTTTTGGATCTCTTTTTCTAGTGAATGAGGCGATTTTTCTCTTGATATGGCTCCGAAGCCGGTAAATTATAGATGCTACGAGTGATGGCATAATATATGAGTCAATGTAACTCAAATTTTAACCTTTTTCCCCTTGACAAAGCGTAAATCTTTGCTTATCTTTAGCAATTGGAAGGCGAGAGTGCTAATGGCTTGGTATTGGCAGTGCTACACGGCGCCGCCGAACACCAAAGCGGGCTGCACTCCGCAATCTCACTAAGTTCTGTTATTCATCACCAGAACCCGTAGGCCGGACAGAGTCCGGTTGCGCGGGAAGGAGAAGCGAAGCAATGGCAGCAACATCCGTAACGACTACGTTCACCCCGCTCCATGATCGTATTTTGGTGCGTCGTGTGGAAGAGGGCGAAACCGTCCGCGGGGGCATCATCATCCCCGACAGCGCCAAGGAAAAACCCCAGGAGGGTCAAGTGATCTCCGTGGGCAAGGGCAAGTCGAACGACGAAGGCAAGGTATTTCCGCTGGACGTCAAGGCGGGAGATCGCGTGCTCTTCGGCAAATACTCTGGCACCGAGATCAAGATCGACGGCGAAGAGTTCTTGATCATGCGTGAGGAAGAAGTCCTCGGCATTTTGAAGAAGTAGTTCTGGCCGGACGGGCGTACCGCGCTTGCGCGCGCCAGCTGAAGATCGCTGATGCGGGTGTGAGTGCAGCGACGGAAGGCTGACAGGCGATTTGAGATTTTGAAACCCGATTAGGAGAGTTTAGGCAATGGCAAAGCAAATTTTGCACGGTGAGGAATCCCGGCAGGCAATTCTGCGCGGCGTGAACACGCTGGCAGACGCCGTGAAGGCGACGCTCGGGCCCAAGGGCCGGAACGTTGTAATCGAGAAGAAGTTTGGTTCGCCCACCATCACCAAGGACGGCGTGACGGTGGCTAAAGAGATCGACCTGAAAGACCCGATGGAGAACGTGGGCGCACAGCTGGTGCGTGAGGTAGCTTCGAAGACCTCGGACGTTGCCGGCGACGGCACGACCACTGCCACCGTGTTGGCACAGTCCATCTTCCGCGAAGGCGTGAAGACGGTGGCTGCGGGCGCAAACCCGACGGCCCTGAAGCGCGGAATCGAAAAGGCCGTTACGGTCATCAACGGCACGCGCGACAAGGACGGCAAGTGGAATCAGGACGGCGCGCTGAGCAAGCTGTCGAAGCCGGTGAACGAGGGATCGGTGGCCCAGGTGGGCACCATCTCAGCCAACGGCGACGAAGAGATCGGCGGCATCATCGCTGAGGCGGTGAAGGTAGTCGGCAAGGATGGCGTCATCACCATCGAAGAGTCGAAGACTATGCACACCGGACTCGAGACCGTGGACGGAATGCAGTTCGACCGCGGCTATCTGAGCCCCTACTTCGTAACGGACGCAGAGCGCCTGGAAGTGGTTCTGGAGGATCCCTACATCCTGATCTACGAAAAGAAGATCAGCGCCATGAAGGATCTTCTGCCCCTGCTCGAACAGGTAGCGCGCGGCGGCAAGCCGCTGCTGATCATTGCCGAGGACGTTGAGGGCGAGGCCCTGGCGACACTGGTGGTGAACAAGCTGCGTGGCACGTTGAACGTCGCGGCCGTCAAGGCTCCGGGGTTCGGCGATCGCCGCAAGGCCATCCTGGGCGATATCGCGATCCTGACCGGCGGAAAGGCCATCACCGAAGACCTGGGCATCAAGCTGGAAGGCGTGAAGCTCGAGGATCTGGGCAAGGCCAAGCGCATCACCATCGACAAGGACAACACCACGATCGTTGACGGCGCAGGCAAGGCCAGCGACATCGAGGGCCGCGTCAAGGAGATTCGCTCGCAGATCGAGAAGACCACCAGCGACTACGACCGCGAGAAGCTGCAGGAGCGGCTGGCGAAGCTGGTCGGCGGCGTCGCCATCATCAAGGTTGGCGCGGCCACTGAAACCGAGCTGAAAGAAAAGAAGGCTCGCGTGGAAGACGCGCTGCACGCAACCCGTGCGGCTGTCGAAGAGGGCATCGTCCCCGGCGGCGGCGTGGCGCTTGTGCGCTGCGTACCGGCGGTGGAGAAGCTGATTGCTACGCTCGAAGGCGACGAGAAGACCGGCGCCCAGATCGTGCTTCGTGCACTGGAAGAGCCGCTCCGCCAGATCGTCGCCAACGCTGGCGAAGAGGGCGCGGTGGTTGTGGCCAAGGTGCTGGAGTCGAAGGAAGCGCATTTCGGCTACAACGCGCTGACCAGCAAGTTCGAGGACCTGGTGAAAGCCGGCGTCATCGATCCCACGAAGGTGACGCGCACGGCGCTGCAGAACGCAGCTTCGATCGCGGCACTGCTGCTGACCACTGAAGCTCTGGTGGTCGAGCTGCCCGAACCCAAGGCTGCTCCGGCCGGCGGCGGCCACGGCGGCGGCATGGACGGAATGTACTAACCACCCCAGCGACAAAGGCCTATCGCCGGGGACCCCGGCGGACTGGCCGTCAAGGCAATCGCGCCTTCGGCGCAAATACAAAAGGCCTCCAGCTTTGGCTGGAGGCCTTTTTGCGCGCAAAGAGCTTTCACAATTCTGAGATGTGCGAACGCGCCGAACTCCGGCCCGTGCACGGCCGCATGATCCAGCTTTTGTTGTACTCTACATCACCGCGCTGGGCACGGCCTGCGGCACCATTTCCGTCTCAGCGACCGCGGGTTGCGGACGCAGAGAACGTAACCAGCCTGCAGTAAGCCATGCACGAGGAATGACAAACTCCGACCAGCCGCAATCCAGGCAAACACGGATATCGGGGGAAGGCGTCATGGGAGGGTGACTTAGAGTGCGGGGACTATTTCGGAAGAGCCGGACTTCCGCCGGAACCAAGGAAAGAGCGGCGGATTGGCACTTGGGACAAACCATAGAACACCTCGGGAGCTCCGTATACGCGGAATCCCTAAAAATCGATCGAGGGAGTGTTTCAATCTAACGTGATTTCCACGACGATTTCAACAGGAAGCGCCTCGAAACCGTGACGAACGTAACTTTGTTTTCATGTCATGAAAGTAACTTTAAGTATAAGGAAATTCTTGTTTTTCTGATGTATACGAAGAGTCTGTTGCTGAGCAGAGCTCCTTCGCTGAAACGAATGACAAATAAAGCGCGGCGGCCGAAGCCGCCGCGCAGGTTGTCGCGTCAATGTTGAGTTAGAAAACGAGTTTGGCAGCGATTTCAACTTCGCGCGGGGTGAACAGGAAACCGCTGTTATTGGAACTGGTGGGTATCTGGAAGGTGTTGTTGGACGGGTTGGAGGTTCCCTGTCCCTGGAAAGTGGCCGTTGTGCCAGACAGTTTGTAGGCGGTGGTGCCCAGGCCGTCGACGTTCTGGTGATTGGCAACGTTGAAGATGTTGCACATGAGTTGGAGGCTACGTCCCTCCATGAAGTCGATCGACTTCTGCACACGAACGTCGTCGACCTCATGCCGTGGATAGCGCCCAGTGTTTGGACCGATTCCGGGAATCAGCGTCGATCCCGAAGCGCCGTTCCAGTCACTCAAAATGCCAGCGCTGAAGAACCCGCTGACACCGACGGTATACGGCAATCCGTTCATCATCTGGAAGCTGTCGTCAATCGACCAGCCGTTGGTCGCGTACTTGGCATAGCTATTGGTGTGGAGGTTGGGCACGCTGTAGAGCGCATAGGCTATGAAGCGGTTGGGCGTGTTCCAGCTTGAATCGCCGTAGTTGACGCGCGGGTTGTTGTAAGGATCGTACCAACTGTTGCCGGCGGTAGTCGTTGTATTGGCATTCTGTGAATAATCGAGAGAGTGCGACCATGTGTAGTTCACGTCGAACTGCACGCTCTTGAGCGAGCGGTTGAGAATCTCGGCAACGAACGCGTTGTAATTCGAGTTGACATTGCTGATCATCTCACTGATCGCCTGGAAGTTCGGCGCCACTGAGCCAAACAGGGCAGTGTTGCCATAGCCGGTGTACTGCCCGACGCTCTTGACGATGGATCCATTCGGACCCAGAGGCCCGCAGGTTGTGGTGCAACTTGGATTATCCGCAACCGTGACATTGATGAACGTCTGGGTTGGGTTGAGGTTGACGTCAAGGAAGTTGGGCAGTTCGCGGCCTTGCGAACCGAGGAAGCTCAACGCAAAGAAAGTGCCATGGCTGAGGTCCTGCTGGAGTTCCAGATCGTATTCCTGAACCTCGGGGTTGCGCAGATTGGCGGCCAGGAAGTTGGAGGTCGGTGTAGCTGCAGCAGTACCGGCGCCGGCCACGATGTTGGGCAGAGTTGGATAGCCGGCCTGAGTAACTTTCCATTGCGTGTTGTACTGGCTCATAGGGCTGCCGGTATTGAAACGGATATTGAGCAATTCGCCGTTGTTGATGCGGCCATAGTAGACGCCGTACCCGCCGCGCAGGATGGTTTTACCCTGGCCGTACAGGTCGTAAGAGAATCCAACGCGTGGACCGAAATTCCTCTTGTCGCTCGGATTGTTGTTCAACTGCGCATACGGAACGAAGGTGCCCGATGCGGCGGTCAGGTTTGGATCGGCGGGTGGAAGTTTCTCGTAATCCCAGCGCAGACCGAGTTCGAAGGTCAGGCGCGGGCGGAACTTCCAGTTGTCCTGGACGAACACGCCGCTGTCCATGGTGCTGATGCCATAGACATGGGGTCCAAACGTCTGTGTGAACGTTGCATAGCAGGGGAAAGTGCCAACCGCGGAAACCGTAGCAGTTCCGTTTCGAGGTACGCTGCTGGCGCAGTTGCCGGGCTTTCCAGAGAGGGCGTTGATCTGATCGCTGATGTAATTGCCGACGTAGTTGTACACGTAATAGCCGTTGCCGTCTCCGCCGTACGTGTTATTGAAGTCGTAGTTGTGCAACTCATCCACGCCGAACTTGAGACTGTGATTGCCCCTGTTCCAGTAAAAGATGTCGCCGACCTGCCATTTCCACTCTTCGGGGTTGGCAAGGCGATAGGAGTAGTACGGGGAGCCGAGATTGAAGCCCTCGGCAGTGTCCATGGCAACTTCTGCAATGGAGTTATTGACGGTGACGCCATTGCCGAGCAGGTTGGCATTGGTGTATGGGGTGTTGGCCTGGCGAGTCTCGGGGAGTATCTCGCGACCATATTGATAAAGAACTTCGTTGCTCATGGTGCTGCTCACGAAGCTGGTGAGCTTTGCCACGCCGTAGTCGAGCTTGACGAAGTCGTTGCCGAAGGTGTCGCGCGCATAATCAGCGGCGGTAGAGGTCTGAACGCCACCCGGCGAGTCCCAGCGCAAGCGATGAGCGAGGACGCTTAAGTGCTCCTTGGAATTGACTTGCCAGTCGAGTTTGGGGGTGTTGATTTCCTGGAATCCGAAGCGCGACACGGTGCCGAGGTCGGAATTGAGGTTGCCGATCCAGGTGTCGTATAAAGTAGCACCCGCGCCGTAGGAAGATAGGCCCTGGCGCGCTGCCAGCGTGCAAGCATCGGCGTCGAGCGCGTTGCTATCACCGGACAAGTAACCAGTGGTCAGGTTGCAAGCGCCGGTTGTTGTAGCGTTGGGCAGGGTGTAAAACGAGGTCGCGTTGTTGGCGATGGCCTCGGCCGGAAAGACGTGGGTGTGCTGATCGTAGGTGTAGATCCAGAACAGCTTGTCCTTGATTATGGCTCCGCCCACGGTAAAGCCGTAAATCTTGCGCAGATCTTCAGGTTTGATGTGAGTTAAGGGATAGCTGTTGTTGGTAGCGTTATAGACGGCCACCTGGGTGTAGTCATTGAAAGCGTTCCAATTGCTTTCGCGATCCCAGAAGTAGGCTTGGCCGTGGATTTGATTGGAACCGCTCTTGGTGACCGACGTGATGACGCCGCCTGCGGCGCGACCATATTCAGCCGAGTAGACTCCGGTGTTCACCGCGAATTCGCGGACGGCGCTGCCGGAAGTGGAGTAGGCCTCACGCGTACGCCCGCGTTCCTCAGAGTAATAGGCATCGTTATCATCGGCGCCGTCGATCTCAACGTTGTTCAGCACCGTGCTGATGCCACGGATGCTGACCAGGCCGAAGCCGCTGGTGTCGGCAACCACGCCGGGGGTGGTCATGGCCAGAGCTGACCAACGGCGATTGTTAATGGGAATGTTCTGAATCGCCTTCTGGCTCAGGGTTTCGCTGAAATCGGGCGACTCCGTGTTCATCACCGGCGTCTGCTCCGTAACGATGACCTCGGCTTGCGCGGAAGCAAGCGCTAGATGCGGCAGGATGCTTGTAACCTGGCCGACGACCACGAGCACGCTGTTGGCGGTGTAGCCGGCAAAGCCCTGCGCGGTGATCACGACCTTATAGGTGCCTGGCTCGAGCAGCGGAAATACGAAGTAGCCGCTACTGTCGGCGGTCGTCTTGAGTTCCGCGTTGGTCGATGAATTGGTCGCGTCCACTGATGCGCCGCTAACGACCGCACCGCTGGGATCTGTAACGGTGCCGGCAATCGAGCCCTGCGTAGTGGACTGTGCGTGCAAGGCGACCGTGGTGAAACACAGAGCAACTGATAGAATCGCCAGGCATAGAACACTTAGGCGAATTCGAATGAATCTCATAACTGCCCTCCAAAGTGGTGGTTTGCGTTCAATAGAAAACTAGGTAGACAAAAAGCTGCGCTGCCGATGCGATCTTGCTGCACGGTGGCTAGCGCGCCAGGCGCGGGGAAGTGATCGTTCAAATTCACACTCACTCGAGACACTGCGTGTATCTCAGCGAGCGGAAATGCTGCGATGTTCCCAACTTGCAAGCGTACAAGCTCTTGATGAAGACAATGTGAAGTACGGGCGAACGGTGCGTAAACGCAAGATTTCCCATTTGTGCCGCGATAGGTCTGCGGTTTCGCCCGGTGGTTCGGTGGTAGATATCGGCTTACTGATGGCCGAAATAGAAGCTCAGCTGTCATGCCCTCACGCAAATCCAAAATTTCCTTCAGAAACACAAATGCCCAGGATGCAAATCAGCGCAGTGGCTTTGGAAAGGCCTATCGCAATCGCTAACGTGTGATTGCTGCGCCTGATTGCATCCATTTCTTATACTTCAGCTGCGCAAACTGCACGAACTGAAGAACCCCTCGATGCAGAGTCTCGGGGTACGGCTATCTCAGGAGAAGTCATTGTAGGACAGGGGAACCCGGTTTTCCAAGGGCGAAATGCACAATATCTTTTGATTTCCGTGCGAAACAGGGCGGTAACGCGAGCGTTTTGTGGAAAACGGGCCTCAAACCACGAAGAAAGCTCCGATCAGGTAAATAAATCAGCAAGATAGGTGCCTCCCGGTGGGCGAATAGGCTCTCCCACCCCTTTCATATTCCAAGGGGTGGGAGAGCAGCATGCGAGACGGAAGTGCAAGTGCTCCCGGGACAAGTTGTATCAGTGGCTGCTCCCGGGACCCCATCGCAGACGCAAGCCGGCGCGGATCGTGAAAGGAAGACTGGGATAGCCGATAGGGGCGATGTGTTGATTATTCAGCAAGTTTTCCGCCTGAGCATAGAAATCCATCCAGGAAAGCACCTGGTAACTTCCGCCCATATCGAGTTTGGCGTAACCGTAATCGAGGTTGCGGTTGGGCAAGAGCAGGCTATTGCCGCCGAATGCATCCTCCCCTTCGAGATAGGTCGAGTCATCGGAGCGGCTGGCAAAGGCGGAGGTGAAGACGCCCGTGAAACGCTTGTCGGTATACGTGGCTGTCAAGTAACCGGTATGCGGCGCGCGGCGAAACGGACGAGCTCCTTCGAGCGGGGCATAGGGGCCGACTGGAATGCCATTGAAAGTTGGAATCGGGCCAAGCAATGCCTGATCGTCGTTGGTAAAAGAGCGCTGAATCACAGCGTCCAGATAGGTGTAGCCGCCGCGCAGGAAGATATTGTGTCCGATTCCGCCTTCGACCGAAGTCTCCACTCCTTGTGCGCGAAATGCTTCGGAGTTGATCGTCAGCTCATACGCAAAATTCGCCTGCAGGATCGCTTCGAGTGCTGCCTGCTGGGTGGGCGTCAGATTGGGAAGCAGTGCGGGAACGAGATCCAGGCCGACGTATTCGATTTCCTTACCGAACTCATTGTGAAAGTAGCTGGCCTTGAAGATGATGTGCTGGCTCAGAAATGCCTGTTCAACGCCGCCTTCGTATGTGCGCATGGTGGGCGCGGCCAGAGGACCGATGTGCAGCGACTGGATCGTAGATTGCGCACCATTGTTCGTCGAGGAAGTTGTAGAGCGAATCGTCCTGATCGGTCAGCTTGGGCTCGCGGATCGCCTTGCCGAAGTTGAAGAGGATGCGTGTGCCGCTGAAAGCGCCGCTGCGCGGGCGAAACAAGTAATAGTTGAGGCCGGCGCGCGGCGAGGTCTGAAAACCAAACAGAGAGTAATGCTCCACGCTGCCGCCGAGCGTGTAGAAGAAGCGCTGCTTGAAATCTCCGTGCACCCCAAGCGGTACGAAGTAATTGGTGCGCGCGACGGGCGTGTAGTAGGTGCTGCCCGGTTCCGCGCCCCGTTCGTCTTCATATTGAAAGCCGGCAAGGCCGGACAAGTGCGGCGTGATCGTAATGTCGCCCTGGTAGCCAGCCTGATCGCGATTGTTGACGTATTGCACCCGGAAGGTACTGCAATCGAGGACGGCCTGTCCCGTGGCGGAGTAGCCGTTGGCGCCGGTGATGGTGACCGTGTTGCCCAGCGTTCCAGGTCCGAAGCAATAGTCCGTGTAGGACTCGGGATTCCCCGATAGCGTCCAGAGGGACACCTGCTCGCGCTTGCGCGTCAGTCCGTAGCGGACGACGTTGTGCAGGCTGGCCGTGGTCTGGTTATCGATCGAGGCACTCAGGAAAATGTCCTGATCCTTCCCAGTGGCGTCGTCTGCGACATGATAGAAGTCCCACGCGTTGGGATCGCCGCTGGCTGCGACTCCGTAGTGAAGAGTGGCGCGAACTTGCGTATCGCTGTTGAGAGCCCAGCCCAGATTGGCCGCCGAAGTGGCCACGTGGTACTCGTCGTTCGGCAAACTCGTTGGCGGTTTGCAGCCAACTGAAGGCGCCCAGGTAGTCGAGTTTTTTGTGCGCACCCGCCACTTGCAGCTCTTCGCGCGAAGTGGAGAGACGTCCGGCGTCGCCCTCAAAGAGCAGGGAAGGGAAGTTGGTGGTGCCGTGCGGGGTGGTCAGGCTGACCACGCTCGAGTCTGCGCCTGCGCCGTAAAGGCTCGAATCCGGTCCTCGATAAACCTCCGCACTTTCGACCGCAGTAGTGGAAAGTGGGCCAAAATCGAATTGACTGCCCAAGTCGCCCGCGTCAACCCCGTCGAGAAGGATCTTATTGTCGTCGGAATCGCCGCCGCGGACAAAGAGGGATGTTTGCGACCCCATTTGCCCCGCTTGCACAACTTCAGCTCCCGGCATCAGCCGCAAAACGCTGGCGAAATCCGTGCGTAGCGCAAGATCGAGCGGAGAGAGCACGGTTGTTGCCGCGCTGGTTTGCGGCTGCGGCGTAGGCACGCCGGTTGCCGTCACCACGATGGATTCACGCACCCAGGCCGGCTCGAGCACCAGGTTCCGCTCGATCGAATCGAATTGGCCGGCGTAGAAATCGGGCGTCTGCAACTGGCGAAAACTCTTGGCCGTAACCACGAGGAAGAAACGGCCCTCGGTTCCGGTGGTGAGCTGGAAGCTGCCATCGGACGAGGAAACCGCCGAAGCCACGACCTTGCCGTTGCTGACAAGAGAGACGCTTGCGTCCGTTACCTTGGCGCCCGATGTATCGGTGACCACGCCGCGGATGGAAGCGGCATGACTCAAGGTGGCAAGAAGGACAAAGAGAATGGCTGCGACGGCATGTCGCATCACACGGCAGGAAACTGCGGACAAGAAATCGAGAGTCTGCATGACGGCTCCTTCGTTCCCCTCGGAACGCGAAAGCGAGTGCGTACGCCATAGGACCGGTCTCCTGACTTGCGCATTGAAGCCGCCTTCCCAAAGCCGAACCTTATCGGTCCAACTCCAGTGGCTGAAAGGGCAGATCCCAAAAGTGCGGAAGGCCCTGGCTCAAATCCTCCTTCGTCCTCATGTCACAAAAAATGACGGAAGGCGAAGCAGGTGCGCTCACAGTTGCGGGGCAGTGGCGGACTTTCACCGCCTTCCCGAGCATCCTGGCGATTGCTGTGATGTGTGGTGCGGCAGCATACGGCTGCAGCAGTGATGTCATGGAATCGATTTCCATGACATCAACTTTTATAACTGGAAAGGAAGTCGAAGTCAAAGGCGGGATTTCACGTAGCGAATAAGAAATTTGACGGCATCCGGCGCGGGGATCATCGAACAGAATGGTGACCCCGGGAAGACTCGAACTTCCGACACGCAGTTTAGGAAACTGCTGCTCTATCCACCTGAGCTACGGGGCCACGCGCTTTGTGGATTATGTTGCATCTTTGATTTTACTTGGATTTGCGCGCAGCAGTTTCGGAAACTGCTGGACGTTTCACGATCCGGACCTTGCGCGGGCCGGGGGCCACCTGAGCTACGGGGCCACGCGCTTTGTGGATTATGTTGCATCTTTGATCTTACTTGGATTTGCGCGCAGCAGTTTCGGAAACTGCTGGACGTTTCACGATCCGGCCCTTGCGCGGGCCGGGGGCCACCTGAGCTACGGGGCCACGCGCTTTGTGGATTATGTTGCATCTTTGGTTTTACTTGGATTTGCGCGCAGCAGTCTCGGAAACTGCTGGACGTTTCACGATCCGGCCCTTGGCGGGCCGGGGGCCACCTGAGCTACGGGGCCACGTTAAAACAAACAAGTTGCAGACGCTATTGAGATGGCTAATTTACCATCACTCACCGGATGAACAATGAAGTCTAGACGGACAGCACAATCCAAACGAATCGAGATGAACGCGAGTGAGAACGAATCGATCACCCTATTAACAGGGCAGCATTCAGAAAATTCCAAGAGCCAACGGATTCGCGTGGGAAGTTCGATTCAGTGGATGGGGAAACAGCTCGCACAGTCGAGCCTGTCTTGCGCCGCGCAAGAGCCGCCGCATGGTTCGTTGGCTATGGGCCACTGCAATGAACCATGTCCGGAGCAAACAAAAAGGGCACCTTTCGATGCCCTTTCTGCCTTGGTGTGCCAGTGGAACAAGCTAACTAAACGCTCAAGATCTGGCCGGACGACTTGGCTTTCCGAAAGGCTAAGAATGCCAAGCCGAGCAGACCGGTGCCGAGCAGAAGCAGGGAGGAGGGTTCCGGAGTCAGCGAAACTGTCATTGTGCCTCCGCCGACAATGTCAGCGTCGTCAAAAAACCAGTTGGAATAACCTGGGCCACCACCGTTGTTATCCCCTGCCCAGATTGCGTTGTAATACCCATAACTCATAACGAAGAGCAGCCCGTCAGAGTCGAGGTACCTACTTGTCGAGGTCTGGGGGTTGAAATAAAGCACATCGTCGGTTCCAAGGGCCCCAGTGGCATCAACGACGCCACTGTATGTGCCATAGCCGCTCGTTGTGGTGATCGATCCGCTAGTGATTTGGTAACTCCCGGTGTTGCCGATCTCCGTTCCCACAAGCGTTCCGCTGGAGTTGACACCGGCAGCGCTAAAATCGAAGTAAAACGTGTCTGCCTTTGCTGCCGGCGTGATCGCAAGAGCCACTGCCATTGTGAATAATGCCAGGCAAAATTTCTTCATTTATTCCTCCTGAAATCGCCCTCGCGGGCATTTGTGCTGCATTTGCCCCCTGCAGAGGGCTGACCAAGGATCGAATTGCGGATCACCGGCCTACGCGATGAAGTTCGAACATCATGCGATGCCGGTGACACTTGCACCAGTCGCACCCGCTCCTTCCTATGCACATCGCGAGCCAAAGAAAGCGCCTTTAGATAGAGCGACTTGCGCTCGCAGTCCTCAGAGGGTGTGCAACATCTTGCGCACCCGTGTACCCAAAAGGTTCTCTTTTGCCGGGGTAGCTTGAATCTGAGAATGAGATGCCGGCGGGGCGGATGCACGAGGCGCCGTAGCGATTCGCCTTCGCGTTTGTGTAGTAGTTCTGCGTGTGGCTCAATTGGACGGCGTATCCTGATGACAACTTTCACAACCAATCGGACCGTTCGCAATGGGTTTTGTCCTCAGCATTCTCTATTTTGTTACGTCCTATCTCACGCCGCCTACCTTGTTCGGGCCGCTCGCGGCCTACCGCATCGAGCTGATTCTTGCTGTGCTTATCTTGCTTGTATCCCTGCCCAAGCTGATAGGGTCCTTCATTCTAAAGACGCCGCAGTCTCTGGCCCTGATCGGGTTGGCGATTGCGACTGTGTTGTCGGTGCTTTTCGGGGAGCATTGGGCCGGCGGGGCGGTACATGCGTTCCTGGATTTCATTCCGAATGCCTTTGCGTTTTTTCTTGTGTGCCTGCACTGCAACTCGAAGAGGAAGTTGCAGGGTGTAGTCCTGACTCTGCTGTTCGTCTGCCTGTTTGTGATTGCGCATGGGGGCATTGATTTGTTTCTTCATGGAGGCCAGCAAACCGAACATTATTTACCAACGGACGCGTATAGCTCCAATGCAGCTGCATGGCAAATGGAACACCCATACCTTCTTCCAAAGCCCAATGATCGGGATGAGCCTAATCGGCTGAGGGGACTGGGGGTGATCAACGACCCGAATGACTTCGGCCAACTGACCGTCTGCGTGATTCCGTTGATGTTCATTTTCTGGCGGACGAAGAAAATCATTTGGAATATCGGGATTGTCATCGTTCCTGCTTGCGCTTTGCTTTTGGGGGTTTATCTCACGCACTCGCGTGGGGCCTTGCTGGCCTTGATAGCGATGGCGATTGTGGCGGCCAGGCGGCGCATTGGCACGCTGCCCGCGCTGGTGCTGGCGGGCGTGCTGTTCGCTTGTGCAATGGCCTTGCAGTTCACGGGCGGAAGGGCGATATCGGCCGAATCAGGCTCAGACCGAACGTCCCTTTGGGGGCAGGGGCTGGAAATCTTCAGGGCTCATCCGTTATTCGGAGTGGGTTTCGGCAACATGCCGGACTATACCGAGGACCATCACACCGCGCATAACTCGGTGGTGGTTTGCGCGGCGGAGCTTGGCTTGTTCGGATTGTACTTCTGGTCTCTGTTCCTGTTCACCACCGCGAGAGATGCTTTGACGATCGCTTCGCCAACGAAAGTGACTGAAGGCGAACCCATCGTGCCCGAGGAGTCGCGCTTCCCGCAAGCGGCATGGAAGGTTGAGGTATTCGACAAGGTAGAGATCAACCGCCTTGGGCGATTGATGGTTTTGTCACTCACGGGCTTTCTGGTTGCGGCGTGGTTTCTGTCTCGCGCGTATGTGATGACTTTCTTTCTGTTGGGCGGCATGGCCGAGGTCGTTTTCCAGATGGCTCTCGATAGAGGGATGATTGCTCCCCGTCTGCCGCTGGCGCGTGCCCTGATGTATGCAGGCGGGTTGGCGATCTCTCTGCTTCTGGCTATGTACGTTCTGCTCCGAATCGTGAACCTAACGCACATGTCCTGATTTGGGTGGCTCAATGGCTTGTTCGCAATTTCGAGGTACGCCGAGAACCACACTGCCGGGCTATTGGGCATTCAGGCAGGTTTTATGAAGATCGCGCACGTGGTCGATTCCCTTGAGATCGGCGGCGCAGAGACGCTCGTGTCACAGTTGTGCCGTCTGCAGCGGGAGCAGGGGCACGACCCGTGCATTTATGCAGTGGCGGCTCTGGGCCCGCTCGGCGAACGGATGCAGAAAGAAGGCTTCTTTGTGCAGCCGAACGTGGGCCGTCACTTGCCGGACGCTACACGGAATTTCTTCCGCATCTTCAAAGGGTCGGGGCCTGACGTAGTCCACTCTCATAATCCGACGCCCACGATCTATGCCGCAATCGCGGCAAGAATGGCCGGTGTCCCCAGTATTATTTCCACTCGACACAGCCTGGTGGCGCGGCCTCGCAAGACCGTTGAGGAGTTGAAGTACGCCATTTCAGCTCGCGCTTGCGACTGGATTGTTGGTATCTGCGAGGCAACGGTTAACAACTTGAAGAGCATGCACACTGTTCCGGCGCGGAAGATTGCGCGCGTTTACAACGGCGCAACCCTACTTAGGCGGACAGCGAAAGACGACTGGCCGCGGAAGAGCGGGTACACTTTGGTCTACGTCGGCCGGTTTGAGCCTGTGAAGAACCACGCGTTGCTGCTGAATGCATTCCGCGGGGCGCTTGCGTCCATGCCGGATCTGCGGCTTTGGATGGTGGGCGATGGCAGCGAGCGCTCCGCGATGGAGCGCCTGGCCTCGGAACTGGGCATCGTTGATCAGGTGACCTTCTGGGGGCAACAACTCGACGTGGCGCCCTTCTTCTCCGCGGCCGATGCATTCATCATGTCGTCGAAGTCGGAGGGGTTGCCCGTCTCGCTCCTGCAAGCCTTTTCGCTAGGACTGCCGGCGATCGTGACGGATGTAGGCGGACTGGCCGAAGTTGTGCGGCTGGCGGAGGCTGGATTTATTGTGTCGGCAGCAGATCCCGCCCAGATGGCCGCGGCAATTCTGCGTCTGGCGAGCAGCGATGCGGAGCGGGAGAGATTTTCGGCGAACGGAGAAGTGGCATTCCGTTCGCGCTTTACGTTGCAAACAATGGCCGATGCCTACATGGAGCTCTACCGGGACGCTTCGCGGACTCGGCATGCGGCGAGAGGCTAAGCATCAGCCACTTCTCCTGCTGACCCGGTCACTTTCTTCTTTGAGCTTCCACCTCCCCCTCCCCCAATATGACATACTTCCATATTTGATAACAAAGGGTTTACAAAGGGGGTATTAATGTCCATATATGGTCGGAGGCGCGCATTGCCTGAACGAGTGCTTATAGGTTGATTATGAGGAAAAGGGCGAATTGATCTGCAAACTCGGGGAAGAGTTTTTGTGAGTTTTTTCAACAAGTTAAGGGATGTTCTGTATGGGCGAGGGCTTGACTTTTGGAACCGGCAAACGGTGGTCGATGCCTATATGGAGCTTTACCGAGAAGCATCACGTGCGCGGCGTGGGTAGAGCGGAAGGAATGCTAGCGCACGCAGGCAAATAACATTCGACCATAGCTATCCTGGAACGGAGGAACGGCGTCCTCATCCTCACCCAACCGAACGATTCGCGTAAAGGTTGTGTTGGCCTCGAGCCAGCGCTGAATGTGGTCCGGGTTCCAACCTCGATAAGCGCCGCCCGAGAAAAACTCTTCATGGCTCTGGCCCATATCGAAAAACATTACGCGGCCCGTGGCCGAGTCCAGCAGGTGAAGCAACTCCTCTGCGCTTGCGTTCTGGCGATTCAAAATGTAATGGTGCGCGAGGCTAAAGCATGATGTGACGTCGTATCTGCCTTGGAGCGATTGCAGAAAGGCGACCGCATCGGAGCGGCGCACTTGCTCCGGCTCCAGACCATACATCACTTTCCCGATCGAAATTGCTGTAGGATCGCGCTCCACCCCTTCTGCCCGGAATCCGGCCTTTGACATCTCGGAGACAAACCATCCATAACTGCAGGCAACATCCAGATAACTGCTGGACGCGGGCGGCATCAAGCCTTCTGTCCGAAGGAATCTTGTCATCTTTGATAGCCTGTCTGAGCAGCGCCGCACCAAGGTCCATCCCGACACTTCTGGCGAGTCGATCGGCTGATAGAGTTCGCGGCGTCCCTTTAGCCACAGGACATCAAGCAGGAGATCCTGAACAGGCGTCGTGACCGGGGGGTGTAGGATGAGGCCTTTAACTTCCCGAATACCTTTCATGTATGCAATTGCCAGCCGGTGGTGGCCATCGTGCACTTGGTAACATGCGGAGCCTTCCACCGGATGGACCGCGATGTACTCGTTTTCGTCCCGCTCATCGCTCTGACCAACCTGCGGCGGAAGAGAGCCGCCTGCTCCGCGATAGCAGTCCACAAAACGACGAGCTCCATTCACAACTTGGCCGGGAGCGACTGCATCAAAATACCTGCCACAAATTTCGATACTTACCACGGCGTTTCGGTAGTAATCAGTTTGTTCGAAAATCCCCGGCTCCCATAGCCCATCGCCAATTCTGTCGTAGTCGCGCAGGAGCCTCACATGCGGCCAACCCTCGATGGGGCGCGAAGCCCTGAGAATATCGCCAACTGCGCGGGCGAAGGTCGATGCCGAGACGCCGTTGTCGCCTCCCAGCAGGCAGGCACCGACGCGGATAGATTTTAGCCTCGCCTGCATCGCCAGTTTCACATAAGCCTTCTTTGCGCTGGAGAACCTTCGACGAACGGGCGTCGGGAGGGAGCGGTGAACTTGCGTGATCAATCGCGGAAACATCGGTCTCCCTCACTCACCTGCGAATTCTGTTTATGGCGCTTACAGCTAACAGCGCGAATCGCCGGGGCTGCCAAAACGGAGACGGCCAAACGAACAGCGACTGAAACATGTAACGAAGTTCGTTCTTGAGCTGATTGTCCCGCGCGATCAGGCCGGCGCTCGCCAACTGGGTTGCGCGAATGCGACGCCTCCAAGTCCAGCGGCGGAGGCCTCTTAGGTCAGACACAAGCGAGGTTTCGATGATTAGATCAAGCGACCGAAGCATCGCTTCCGGGTCAGCGCTGAGGCTTTCGGCGTGGAGGTAGTATTCGGTCAGGGGTTCGGTTACTGCCCCAAACTGGCCCAACTTCAGCAGCCGCACCCACATTTCCCAGTCCTCGCACGTGCGGATGTCTTCGCGAAAGCCGCCACCCCGCATAGCGGCCCCCCGCCATACAAGGACCGACGACGGAATAATCGGATTGCAATACCGCAACATCTTGGTCGCTTTCGTCGGGTCGATTGCCCGACTTTCGCCGCGACTGCCTTTGTCGTCGAAGAGTCTGGCGCCGGTGTAAACGAGCACGGTTTCGGGGCGAATGCAGGCAACCTGACGCTCAAGCTTCTGCGGCGCCCACAGGTCGTCTGCGTCGAGAAGCGCGATCCAGTCGCACAAGGCATTTTGAATTCCGGTGTTTCTTGCAGCCGATATTCCGCCGTTTACCCTTCTAATAACCTTTGCTCCCAGTGCAATCGCCACCTCCGCTGTATCGTCGGTCGAGCCATCGTCGACAACGATGACTTCGTCTGGCTTCAATGTCTGCATAGAGACTGACTCAAGGCATCGGGGCAGAAAGCATGCGGCGTTGTAGGCCGGAATGACAACGCTGATCTTCATGCCATTTCTCCTCTTGATCCGGTTCCGCCGGGTGAAGCAATCCGCATCAGTTATTTCGCACGCAGTCGTCGGTCAACCGGATTGGCGTTCCCAAATCGAGGACTTCAAAGTCCGTTACCCTCAAGGCCATAAACTGCGGCTGTTGAAATCGACGTCGGCGTACTTGGCCTTGGTGTCCCGATCGCTCTGCGCGGTGAGGGCAATATTGCCGCCGTCGGAGAGGAACATGCCGTATTTCTGCATGGCTCGTGCGACGACTTGCGCCGCGGGCGTCAGCTTCGACATGTCAAAGGAGGCCTTCAGGCGAAAGCGGGCGCCCATCGGCGGAGCAGTATCCGGCCCGCGCGGAGCGCCGGCGTGCGTGGCGGGATGCACAAAGACGTGCGCGCGAATGCGCGGATTGGGAAGAATAAAGCGAATGGCGTGGTTGATGCTTCCGGTGGCGAGTTCGTCGGCATTGAAGAGCAGCGGAGCAATGGGGAAGCCGGCGGCGTCGGCGCTGGTGCACTGATCTCCGCGTCCGGACGGCGGATAGACGCGGTTGAGATCCCACACCGCCAGGAAGTTTGCGGTAACTTTGTAGCCCGCTTCATTGGCCTGCTAGGCTTCGTAGAGTTTGCCGTGGCTGCGGTCCACCACGATCAGGTGGCAGTCGTCTGGCATCGATTGCACTGGTAGCCGTCTGGCCCTCGATGCCGCCTCCGGCGGGAAGCGGAATAGATCGGGACACGTCGGAATCGGGGAATAGAATCCTGGCGCCTTTTGATAAGGGGACCTTCGGAGTGGATGGGTTTGCCTGCAAGACGCGGATGGTCCGAAATCGACTTGCATCCTGTTCCCGTGCCCCATCCGCCCGCATCCGCGAGCCAGTCAATGATGGCGTCGGACTGGGGATCGACGGGCGCGTGGCTTATGTCCTGTGTCCAGATGGAGCCAGGAGGAAAATACGGCGCGGGCGGGACGCATGTTCCAGTCTTGCGGCGCTGACCTTGACGATGTGATAGTGAAGCGCAGAGGCGGCGACGATGGCCGCGATTCCCAGCATCGAAATAGCGAGTAGCAGGTTCTTCCTGTCGACCATGGCGTTTCGATGCTCCCTTCGTGGTTGCGAAACGGTGGAAACGCTCTTGCGAATGTCAATGACCGGGACGATGGCAGCTGGTTTTGGCGGTACAAAGTCATTAGTTTCTAGGATTTGGTCTCATTGACTCCGGCTTACTTGAATTCCATATCTTCCAAAGCGGGCCGCGCGTGAACAGAAATTTGTAAAGCCGGCGACGGCGGCGGCATTGAGCACGAGCAGCGCACTGGCCGGAGCCGCGATGCGATGCAAGTACTGGAATCTGATAGCGCAGGCCGGCGATAGCGACAGCCAGCCGAGAATCTGAAGAGCTGCGAATGCCGCATAGAGTGGAGAACCGGCGGAGAGAACGACTGCGGAGATGAGCAGCAGAACCAGAAGATAAGGCACGATGAGCCGCATCACCTTGTGCGAGACAAGCTGAAAGAGAACTCGATTCTGCGGGGTCAGCGTCCATGGCGCAAGCTGGAAGAGTTGGAAATTGCCTGCCAGCGTGCGCACCTTGCGATGAAACTCGCTCTTCAGACTTTCTTCGGCCATGTGTCGTAGACGCAAGCCTGCGGATCGAGAACGGACCGGTAGCCCTGGCGGATGATCGAGAGCGGCTGAAACATATCGTCCAGAATCATTCCGGCCGGCTGCGGCACAGCGAGTTCGCGGCGAATGGCGTAGAAGCCTCCATAGACTCCGACCGGAGAATCGAAGGCAGCCTCGCATGTTCTGATCCACTGTTCGTAGCGCCAGTAGAGCCCGCCGACTGCCGCGGAGGCGGCGTCGTGGCCGTCCTGGCGCAGAGTGAGTTCGCCGGCCACGCAGCCAACCTTGGGATCGGCGAAGTTGCTGACCAGTTGCTGAATCGCGCCCGGAGCGATCTCCGGCCGGATGTCGACGAAGAGGATCACGTCTGCCGTGGCCTTCGCCACGCCGGCGTTGACGGCGACCGCCTTGCCGCCGTGCTCTCTCAGGATGATCGTCTTGAGGAGCGGATGTTGCTGGCGAGCCAGCAATTCCGCTGTGCCGTCGGTCGAGCCATCCGAGACGATGATGATCTCTTTGATGTTGGGGTAGTCGATGGTCAAGCAGATGCTGAATCTTGCGCGGAAGCAGCGAGACGCCGTTATGCACGGCGAGCACGATACTCACGCTGGGAGTGATCGGAGCGGCTTTCCAGGGCCGTGGCCGCAGCCGCGCAAGCATCCACATCACGAAGGGATATCCCGCGTAGGTGTAGAGAATGCCGATCAGCGACAGCCAGAAGACGATCCTCACTGGGCGCCCCTTCGCAGCATGATGGTCTTGATCGTCTCAAACATGATGAGCAGGTCAAGACCGATCGACAGGTGCTTGACGTAGTAGAGATCGTATTCGAGCTTCGCTTTGTTTCTTCCAGGCTTGCGCCGTATTGATAGCGCACCTGCGCCCAACCCGTGATCCCCGGGCGGATCATGTGCCGCAGCTCGTAGAAAGGAATTTCTCTGGTGAGCCACTGCACAAACTCAGGGCGCTCCGGACGGGGACCGACAAATCCCATCTCTCCGCGGAGAACGTTCCAAAGCTGCGGAATCTCGTCGAGGCGGGTCTTGCGCATGAAATTGCCCAGCGGAGTGACGCGAGAGTCGTTCTTGGTTGCCCACACAGCTCCGTTTGCTTCGGCGTCCTGCCGCATGGTCCGGAATTTGATGAGTGAAAACGGCCGTCCACGCAGTCCTACGCGAGTCTGGCGGAAAAAGATGGGACCGGGTGAAGAGAGGCGCACGGCAAGAATGATGAACGGGATGAACGGCAAGCAGATCACCAGCCCCATAAAGGAAACAACGATGGAAATCAGACGCCGGACAATCTGCTGCGATGCCTTTACGTTGAAGCCGTGAGTGAAGATCAGGGTGCTGGGATTGAGCCCGTCCAGCGGCAGCTCTGCCCAGGAGGCGCTCCATGAGCACGCTGGCATCTTCAATCACAACCCCGCGGAGCCGAAGGTCAAGCAGTTCGCGAACCGGCATCGATCCGCGCCGGTCTTCCATGGCAACGATGACGCGGTCAATGTGGGTTTTCGGATCGCAGAAAGGCGCGCAGGTCTGCCGCAAAGCGTTCGATGGTCCCCGTTGAATGCGCCCTTGCCCTCTCCATCGACGACTTCCATGCCGGCATCGCGCCTGGCGCGCAGAGTTTCGACAACGGCGCGCGCCCGCTCGCCGCTGCCCAGCACATAGACGCGCTCGCGGAATACCGAAAGACCGATGATCCACTCATAGGCCGATCGCCAGATAACGAGAACAATCGCGAGGATGGAGGTGCCGACGAGAAGAACATGCGGGCCAATGTCAATTCAGGAAAGAAATATAAAAGCGCCGCGAGAACAAAAGACAGAACGCTGAGAACCAGCAACAGCCGGAAGTAGATTTCCCAACGTCCTGAGATGCGCTGCGGCTCATAGAGATCGAAGTAGTAAGAGAGAAGCAAGGTAAGAACTGTGATGCCTGCGATCTTCAGAATGCCGTTTTCGTAGAACAGAACGATGTACGTATCCGGCCCGACAAGGCACGCGGTGGCAAGCAGAAACGAGCCACCCACCAGGAGCGCTTCGCAAAGAAGCAGCACCAGGGTCCGGGTCGGATAGTAAACATTGAAAAGCCTGATCATTCCTGTCTTATCCTTCGCTTTCCTGGCGC
The DNA here is from genome assembly GCA_963713675.1 of uncultured Acidobacteriota bacterium. GTDB lineage: Bacteria > Acidobacteriota > Terriglobia > Terriglobales > Acidobacteriaceae > Telmatobacter. Next base: position 130,160 of record CAVQMV010000021.1, on the reverse strand, counting down.
TGATCGGCGCCTTCCGACTCACTGTGGTAATAGTAGTAGCCGTAGTCATACGAATCCTTGCGCGGAGCGTCCTTGACGGCATTGAGCACAAAGCCGAGGATGCGCGAATTGCTGAAGGCGGCCTGGGCGCGCTGCGCCACATCGTAAGGCGTGCTTGCTCCACGCGCGACGAGCAAGACCGCATCGGCGGCGCGGGCAAGGTCGACCGCGTCGGTAACCGCCAGCACCGGCGGGGAGTCAATCACAATCCAATCAAAGTGCGGCGAAACTGTCGCAATCAGTTCTTCGATGCGGTGATTGGCCACCAGTTCAGAAGAGTTGTCGCTGGACTTGCCGGAAGGGATAAAGGTGAGGTTGGAGATGATATCCGCGCCGGCGTCCTCTGCCAGTTTCGGGACTCGCGGTCGCGCTGCATGATGTCAATCAGACTCGGCGGTGCCTTGCAAGTAATCCGATAGTCCCGGGGTATTGGGCGCGCCCAGCAGATTGTGCAGCGTGGGACGGCGCAGATCGCCGTCGATGAGCAGAATGTTATTGACGCTGTTGCGCGCCATGCTCATGGCCAGATTCGCCGCGACAAAGCTCTTCCCTTCCGAAGGCATCCCGCTGGCGATAAGAATCGTCTTCAATGGAGCCTCAGAGTGAGCCTGGTAGACGTGCGAGCGGAGGCGGCGAAACTGCTCGACGCCTGCGCCGCGGTCTGTGAGCGTAGGAAAGGCAGTGCAATCGATGGCTTCCACGGATGCTGCGCAATGTTTTCCAGAATCCAATTCGGGCTTGACGAGCGGCGGCTCCTCAGCGAGCGGAGGCGATTGTCAGCTCGGCAACCTGATTGTCTTCTGAGACCGGCAATTTTCCGCGCTCGCGATATGCCCTTTGAAGTGCTTCATGTATGCGGCTCATAGCTCAACTGTCCTCTAGGAAATCTGGGAATTCTGCGACGGGGTTGATGGTGCTGGAGATCGCGGTTGGCACAGGAATCCTCGGGCAGCCCGGACATAGCCATTGGCGAGATCACGAAGGGCTGCTGGGCCAGATCGAGTTCGACGCTCACCGACTCAACGATTCGCGCCGGGATGGGCTTGATCTGCTCCACGTAGGCGCTGATCATGGCATGCTCGCAAATCAGATTGATGAGGCGAGGAATCCCCTTGGAATAGCGATAGACAAGCTGCACAGCTTCGGGCGAAAACACGGGTTGGCTCGCGCCGGCGATTTGCAGTCTTTTCGCGATGTAGGCCTTGGTCTCCTCGCTGGTCAGCGGCCGCGTTCTGCACCACAGTGAAATGCGCTGGCGAAGCTGGCGAACGCAGGGGTTGCGCAGCTTCTCTTCGAGTTCCGGCTGCCCGGACAGCACAATCTGCACCAGCTTTTCCGATGAGGTCTCGAGATTGGTGAGCAAGCGAATTTCTTCAAGAAGTTCCCAGGAAAGGTTCTGCGCATCGTCGACCACGATGGCGCACAACTCTCCGTTGCGGAAGCGTTCGATCAGCCAGCGATTGAGCTGCAGCAGCATGCCGGACTTGGTCCGCGTGGTGGACGGAATGCCAAAGTCCGCAAGCACAAATTCAAGAAAGTCGAGCACATCGAGACGCGGATTAAAGACAAAAGCTGTCGAAATGCGCTGATCGGCAAATGAGCTGAGGACGGTCTTGAGGAGAGTGGTTTTTCCTGTGCCCACTTCTCCCGTCATCACGACAAAGCCCTTGCGCGCCGCAATGCCGTATTGCAGGCAGGCAAGGGCTTCCTGAATCTGCGGCATCAATGTAGAGAAACCGCGGATCGGGGCAGGCTCCGAAAGGCAGAGTCGTTCATGCCGAAGAAGTATCTGTACATAGTTATCCGACCGCGCTTTCAACGGGCTTATTGGTTCGTGAGAAAAGCTTCCACCGGCTGCGAGGTTTTGCTGGCTGGGGAAGGTCCGTTAATGCGGGAGATCACAGCCAAAGTTGGCAGCTTGGTGAAGGCCCACATGTCCCTCTCATTGCGCAGGGAAGTGTCGCGATACTCGAGCAACGCTGCAAGAAGCAGACCCAGAAACAGGCCGCCTGCAAAGCCACCTCCCGCGAAGATCACACGGGTTCGGGAATGTCGGCGCGTCGGGAAGATTGGAGGATCCATGACGCGGAACTGCTCGCCCTGCTGGCGCTGTTCAAGGGCGGTTGCCATGGACGATTCGTTCATTTTCTTCAGCAGCGAGTTGTAGAACTCCAAAGCCGTGTCATGATCGCGGGTAAGTTGCTTGTATTGCTCTTCAACCTGCGGGCTCGACTGGATCCGCGACTCGTAGGTGCGAACCTGCTGCTCGATCCGAGCCTGTTCCTGTTTTGTGGTCGCCATGGACGCCTGGGCCGCGTGAAGCTGCGCCTTGAGCTGCTGGAGCTGCGGCGGATCAGGGCGCTTGACGGTCGATGGCTACCGGAGCCGGGTTCGGTCAGCCGAAGCATGCGCGATCTCAGCCTGCAAATCGGCAATCTTGCGCGAGATCGCGACCACGTCGGGATGGTCGGGCGTGTAAAGCGCTTCCAACGCCTGCTTCTGCTCAAGGAGATCCTTCAGCTCGGCTTTGCGCTCATCCACAGAAACACCGGCCGTCCCGGCTCGGTGCTTTGCGAGATCATGCGATTGCTGCGAGACCATCGCCTGGAGAAACGTCACATCCTGCTGCATGCGGCCCAGCGACTGGGTCACGGCGTCAAGCTGGGTTGTGAGTGCCTGAAGCGTATTCAGATTGTTCGGTTCCTGCTCGGGGAGCATGCCGAAGTACTTTTGCTCGAAAGCTGCGAGCTTGGCATCCTGATCGTCCAGCTTGGCCTTGGCTTCGGCGAGCTGCTGCTTCAGAAAATCAGTGGTACCCTCGGCGGACTGCTCGCGCGCATTCAGATTCTCGCTGACGAACAGCGATGTGATTTCGCCGCACACCTGTTGGGCAGTGTGCGCATCCTGCGCCTTGAAGGTGATATAGAAGCCCGGCATCCCATGCGACGACGGACCAGAGGGGATAGGCTCGATCCCAATCGCCTTCTGCGTCATTTCGACGCGGTCGTCCATGGTGGTGTCGTGGCCGGCGTACAAGTTGAATTTCTCGATGATCGGCTCAATGCGTGAGCGGCTCAGGATCTGTTCCCTCATCGATGCCAGGCGCGAACCGAGATCTTCGGTGACGACGGGCGTTACATAGTCTTTCCGGAACCTTCTGCTGCTCGATCAGCACAAGCGTCTTCGACATGTAATGAGGTGGGATGACAATAAGTGAGGCCGATGCCAACCCCGAGGAACACGATTGCAGAAGCTAGAATCAAGCCAAAATCGCCGCTTTAATATTCCGGCGTAGTCCTGTACGATGTCAGTTCACGATGTCCGAGCATACGACTCCTTAAGAACTCATCGGCTGTCGCGCGCTTTTCCCGAGGCGAATACCCGATGCCGAAGCTGATTACTTGCCGAAGGCGCATAAGAGCGTTCGCTGGAAGCGAAGTAACTTGTCGACTGGTCCATGCCCGTGTAATTCGCGAATGCTGTGAAACAGGGGCTCAGCCGCAGGGTGGCCATCGCCGCTCCAAACTTGGCGTTGATTTCGCCTTCATTGTCCAGTGCAGAAGTGCGACGATAGCCTCCTGTCAGCCCGATCGCGAGCTTTCTCTCGAATTCTCTCGATAAGCTTCGCACTAGACGGAATCGACCTCTGCTCCGAACAGATATCCGCCTCCGCCGCTGGCTGAATGACTGTAGTTCAGGCCGGCTGACCCAAATCGAAATTGGTCATCGATATTCGCACTGCCCGAGAACCTGGTCGAGGAGGGCACAACCGCGCTGTTCGAACTTTCGATTCGCTGAGGCCCTATGGAGGCGTTTGTTGTGATTCGCCGGCTCCACTCGCGTTGGTAGCCGAAGAGGGCCGAGTTGGTTACCAAACTGCTGATCGCTTGAGAGAGATTGTTTACGGGGTAGCTGTAGTCAGAAAACAAGTACTGGCCCGAAAGTGAGTTTCGGGCATTGAAGCGCCGTGTAAGCAACGCATTCGCCGTCTGCGCATTGGTATCCAAACCGTTTCCGTCGGGGTAACGCAGCAATTCCGAATCTCCGCCGATGCTCAGGGACGTCGCGTAATTGAGGGTATGTTCGAATTCTCCGCTCACCATGTTATTTACGGTGCGGGTATTCAATGTCAGGATTGTCTGACTGGACGGAGGGGACGGGTTAGGTTCGCCGACAGGTTCTCCGGTGCCCGGGACTCCCGAGAAGCCCGTAGTCGGCGCCATGCTCAGGTAAGTTACATTGTCGCTGGCCCGGATATTCCAGTTGCGTCCAACAATTGCCTGCGAGAGCAAGAGGTGCTGAAAAAGCCCGTCATCGTAGTCTGTGCCAGCTATGTTCCAACCGTAGCCGCCACCGTAGGTCAGAGACAAACGGAAGACGTTTGAAGCCGTTCGTGTAATCCACATTTCCAGAGAGGACGGCATTCTGCGAATTACCCAGACTACCGCCGAGAAACTCTGCGTTCTGTGCGTACCGCACGGAATAGTGCAACTCGGCCGTGCCCGCCTTCGCCTCGGGCGCAACTTGCGCGTGTGCCGCGGTGGCAACGGTGATGAGAAACGCCAGGAGTTTGAGAGTCGTTTTCATTTGCGGTGCCTTAAGGAACAACAATCGTGTCCCCGGGTTCCAGAGCCAGATTGAATTCGCTGTCGCCTTTCAACGCTTCCTTGTAATGCACGGGAATCTTCTCGTGCTTTCCGGCTTCGTCGCGCAGGATGTAGATCTTCTTCGCGTTGGCGTAGTCGGTAAGTCCGCCGGCGGAGGCAATCGCTTCAAGCAAGGTCATGCCGGACGTCATCTCGACCGGTCCCTTCTTTCCAACTTCGCCGAGAAGATATACAACCTTGCTGTGAATCTCGCCGATTACGACAGAGACGTTGGGGTTCTGGAAGTACTTCTTGAGTTTGGAGCGATCTGATCTGCCAACTGTAGCGGCGTCAAACCAGAAGCCTGAACGTCGCCGAGGAGCGGCACCGTGATCATGCCGTCGGGCCGGACCAGGATGGTGCCCGAGAGGGTCGGCTCCTTCCAGACGGTAACGGTCAGCACGTCGGATGGGCCGATGACATAGCTGTCTGGAAGCTGCTTGCGCGGCGGGGTTAGTCGCAGCCGGAGCCGGCGCCGCCGCTTGAGCAGGGCTGGCAGCAGGTTCCTTGCTCTGGGAATAGCAGAAAAGACCAGGTAAAAAGAGTGCCGAAATCAAAAGTCTTCCTGATTTCATAGCGCAACTCCGTTCTTGTTGGAAGCAGGCAGGTATTCTGTTCCGGCCTGCTTGAGTTTGTAGAGCAGGGCTTTATAGCTGATCCCCAGCTCATCCGCGGCGCGTTTGCGATTGCCGCCGGTCGCAACCAGAACTTCGGAGATCAACTGACGTTCGATCTGAGCGGATGCGGCCCGTGTGGCGTCCTTCAGCGACAGAGACTTGCGCTGCCCATTCGACCTTGCCGTCGAGGCCGCGGCTTTCAGTGCAGCGAGGGAGATTGACTGGTCACCGATGGCGACAAAAGTCTTGATCGCGGTCTGCAGTTCCGACAGATTCTCCGGCCAGGTGTGCTCCATCAGAAACTCAATGATCTCCTCACGCAGAACCGGCTTCGGACGGTCGAACTGCTTGGAGTACTGCGTCAAAAGATCATCGGCGATGGAGAGGATCTCAGGCTTTCCGGCAGCGCAAAGGTGAAATGCGCAGCGTGACGGTCGAGACCAGAGTAGTAAAAATCCTCTCTCATGCGCGAGGCTTTGACTTCCTCAATCAGTTCGCGGCTCGTGCCACAAAGGAGGCGGCAACTTTGCGTCTGCCCGGAGTGAAAATAGGTGTTGACGATCAGCTCCTGCAGGGCAAGGCTCAGATCCGCGATCTCAGTCAGATAGACCGTTCCCTTGGTCGAAAACGCCGCCAGGATACCCTGAGCATCGGCATCGGCGCAGGGAATCTCGGTAATGCTGCTGCGAGAGCGATGCGACTGCGCGTGGATTTGCGCGGCTATGGTGCGCTTTCCAACGCCATGCTCGCCCACAATCAGGACCGGGCAGTCGCTTTCGGCAATACGGGAGATCGCGCGCTGAATCTGCGCCTCAATAGGTGCAAACTGTCTTGCCGGAGACGAACGGTTTCGCCTGCCGTCTTGCGGTTTGGATGGTTGTACTACCCGCCATGAGGGATCCTGGGTCCACATCCCTGCCTTAGCAATGCGACTTCCAAACCTCGGGACAGGACGTGGAATGGGCTATTCCACGCGGTATATCCGCCCCTGGGAGCACTTTCAGGAGGAAGCGTTGCTGAGAGGAAGGAAAGATTTTTCTCTTTTGGCGGGAAGAATTGTGACATTGATTTCCCTGGAAAGTGGAAAGTCTTTTCCACTCGCGCGACAAAGCTGGTTCCCTATGCCGGGCAATTCGTGGCGAATACCACTTGGATTGAGCGGTTCCACTTTCGGCATTCCGATTGCTAAGGAGATGGTGTATCGGATTGGAATGCCCCAGGTCCCTTTACGGAGAATATGGCCCAAGAGCTACACAGACGCCGGCGATTACGAAGAATCCCTGGTCTTCTTCAAAACGCTCATTTTGCATGGGGTTCGGCACTCATCGGCATCGCTCATGGCGGCGGTGTACTACCGCGTGCTGGCAAAACTGGTGATCGACTGGTGGCAGATCCCCGATTTTTCTCACGGCTTCCTGGTCCCGATCTTTGCGGCGTACCTGGTTTGGGCGAAGAGAAGAACGCTTCTCAGCACGAAAATCGCTCCCACCTGGAGCGGGATTGCAGTCGTTGCACTGGGGCTGGTGGTTCTGCTTCTGGGTGTCTACGGCGCCGAGCTGTTCCTGTCACGGATTTCGCTGGTGATCCTGCTGGCAGGACTGGTGCTGAGTTTTGGCGGATGGCAGCTCTTGAAGGAGCTTCGCTTCCCTTTGCTGGTCCTGCTCCTGGCGATCCCGATTCCCGCGATCCTCTTTAATGAGATCACCTTTCCGCTGCAGATCCTGGCCTCGAAGCTTGCCAGCGCTTTGCTTCCCTTATTCGGCGTGCCGGTTCTGCGCGAGGGCAACGTCATTGAACTCTCCGCCATGAAGCTGGAGGTGGCGGAGGCATGTAGCGGCATCCGCTCCCTGATGAGCCTGTTTACGCTCGCGATTTTCTATGGATACTTTCTGGAGAAATCCTCCCTGCGGAGAACCATTCTCGCGGTGGCGAGCATTCCGATCGCGATTGCGGCCAACGCGGTGCGCATTTTTGGCACTGGGTTGTGCGTCCAGTACTGGGATCCGGACAAGGCCATGGGCTTCTTTCATGAGTTTTCCGGCTGGGTCATATTTCTCGTGTCTCTCGGGTGCCTGTTCATCGTCCATCGCGCCATGCTGCTTGTTTCCGGTCCGACGGAGGCAACCATGAAGAGCCTTCGCTATCTGGACGGTGGTTGCGCTGCTGGCCGGAACGGCGCTGCTGCTGTTCGTTCGCGGCAATTCCGATCTGATTCCCGCGAGCGAGCCCTTGTCGCAGATGCCGCTCGCAATTGCCGGATGGTCGGGAAGCGATCTGCCGATCGACCAGGAAACGCTCGATGTTCTTGGGGCCGGGGACTTTCTTGTCGCGCACTTACACGCAAAGCGGACAGACGCAGCCGATCGGCCTCTTTATCGCGTATTTCCCAACGCAGAGGACTGGCGTCGCCATTCATTCACCGAAAAACTGTCTGCCTGGTTCCGGCTGGGCATTTGAATCTTCACAGTACGTCAATCTGAAAGATGCGAACGGCAAGGCGCACCAGGTGGGTGAGTACATCATTGCCAACGGGGAGAACCGGCAGTTCGTTATTTATTGGTATCAGGCGCACGGGCGCAGCATCGCCAATGAGTATCTGGCCAAGGTTTATCTGGTCACCGACGCGATACGGCTGAATCGCACGGATGGAGCGCTGGTTCGGGTGATTACGCCGATCGACGCTGGCAACGACACATCTGCGGCGAAGGCTCGGGCCGAAGCATTTACTGCGCAGCTTATTCCCATGCTCCCTCGCTTTATCCCAAATTGAGCGGATGCGAAGGAGCGGGGAAAGGCAACGCGCGTCAGTAAAGGTGTTTGAGGCTGTGTTCGTGCAAATGGCAGCCAGCAAGGATGGAAGACAGTGAAAAGCTCGATCAAGGCAAGCTCCAGTGAGATGCGATGAGAAGATGGCGGCAGATCAATCGGCGAGAGGTTGTTTGCATGATCGTGCTCTTTGTCGCGGCCGCTCTGTTGGCCGGGTGCCATGGCGATCCAAACGTGCGAAAGCAGAAGTATCTGGAGAGCGGCGAACGATATAGCGCCCAGGGCAAATACCGGGAAGCCGCCATCCAATATCTGAACGCTCTGAAGGTGGACAAGAGACTTTGCCGACGCCCATTATGCGCTGGCGCAGGCATACGAACATCTGGGGCAATTCAGCGGGGCCTATGGCGAACTCGCACATACCGTGGACTTGCAGCCCACAAACTATAAGGCGCGGCTCGACCTCGGCGATCTCTCGATCGCGGGCGGCCGGACTCGACGACGCGCAAGCGCAGGCCAACGCTGTGATGGCCGCACAACCAAACAATCCAGATGTTCACGCGTTGCTCTCCGCCATAGCGGCCCGGCGGGGCCAGAAGGATCAGGCGCTGATCGAGATTCAGCGAGCGATAGAACTCGATCCGAACCGCGCGGCCTTCCACGAGGATCTCGCGCTCCTGCAATCGGCTGATACAACCAAGGCCGCATCCGTTGAAGATGAACTGAAGAAGGCTGTCGCACTCGATCCGAAATCCGTCAATGCCAAGCTGATTCTCGCGGCCTATTACGCCAAGAACAACCGGCTGACCGAGGCAGAAAAACTCAGTTGGGAGGCCGTCGCCACGGATCCCAAGAGCCTTCGCCGCCAGAGCGAACGTCGCTGAGATCATTCTCAAGGAGGGAGATCAGGCTAGAGCCGAGGAGGTGCTTCGGCAGGCATCAAAGGATTTTGCCAACGATCCGCAAGGAGTACGCATCCTCGCAGACTACTACGCGAGTTCCGGTCAGATGGACAAGGCGAAAGCGGAGTTCTCAAGCCTGGCCGCAAAGTATCCCAAGAACGATTCTGTGCTGAAGGGATATGTTCGCGTACTTCTCGAGGTGAAAGATTTTGCAACCGCGCAGAACGTGGTTACCGAACTGATGAAGGCGCACCCCAAGGATCCGGAAGTTGCTGGGTTGAACGGGATCGTGCTTCTCAACGCCGGTAAAGCGAGCGAGGCCGAAAATGCGTCTGCAAAATGCAGTCAAGGATTCCCCGAAAGACGCCTTCCTGCAGTACTGGCTAGGCAGAGCTGCGTTGGCTAAGGGCGATATTGACCTGGCCGAGAAGAGCCTTCGCCAGGCGGCAAATCTGAATCCGTCAAGATTGGAAGCCGAGGAAGAATTGGCGCAGATCGCACGCCAACGCGGGGACGTGGATCTGCTCGCCGACGTTGCGGATAAGACGATTGCTGCGGCGCCGCGCTTTCCAGACGGCTACGTGTGGCGCGCCATTGTCGAGATGAACCGCAGCTCAGCAGACAAGGCCGAAATCGACCTTAAGACGGCTATCAGCATAGCCCCGCAAAGCCCACAGGCTTATCTCGAGCTGGGCAAGATTCGATTCGCGCAGAAGCGCCTTCCAGAGGGAGTCACGCTCCTGGAACAGGCTCTGCAATATGACCCCGATTCTTTCGAGGCCCTGCGCTTAGTGGTCGGCTACGATCTCTACGAAAAACAACCAGACAAGGCCTTGGCGCGCTTGAATGCGCAGATAGAGAAGAGCCCGAGAAATAGCAGTTTTTGCGATCTTCTGGCACTGCTGCAAATTCAAAGCAAGAAACTGGACGAGGCGGCTTTCACAGTTCAGAAGGCCATGCGATTGAATTCCGGCGATGGCGAGGCAGTGGCGCTGTATGCGCAGATTGAGGTGCAGCGCGGACAGACAGCCAATGCGGTCAGCGCATGGGAACGGTGGTCGGCTGCGCATCCCAACGATGCAGGGGTCCTCGCGATCCTGGGAACGCTCGAGGAATCGCGTGGAGATACGAGTAAGGCCGAGGCCTACTACAGAAGATCGCTGCAAATCCAGCCGCAGCAACCGATCGCGGCGAACAATCTCGCCTATCGCATGTTGCTGAACGGCGAAAACGTGGATGTCGCTCTATCTCTTGCACAGACCGCCCGGCAGGGCATGCCGAATTCGGCCAATACCGCGGACACACTGGCGTGGGCCTACTACTACAAGGGAACCTACGGATTTGCGCGCGACCTGCTGGAGGAAGCAATCAAGAGCGAACCGAACGACGCTGCAATGCAGTATCACCTGGGGATGGTGTACAGAAAGCTTCAGGATAGGAACAATGCGACGATTCATCTGAAGAGAGCGGTATCGCTGGCGCCCGGCTCGCCAACAGCGACCGATGCGAAAGCAGCGTTGCAAGGATTAGGTTAGACCGCAACCAAGGCATCGCGGAGAAGAACAGCGCATTCGAGCTAACCCTTCTCACTGCCAGATGACGAATGATACGGGCTCTTCAAAAAAAGCAGAGTTGGAATCAAGATGTCCAATACAAAGACAATCGCGAAGAATACCGGATGGTACGGATTGGAAAACGCGATCAGCTCTGTACTTTCGCTCGTCACTTCGATTGCAATTGCCCGCACCCTGGGGCCGACAAAGATGGGCTACATCATCTACGTCGCATGGATTGCCTCGGTAGTGAGCGGCCTTGGCGGGCTCGGTGTCCCAGCGACTACGCGGAAGTACATGGCAGAGTTTCTCGGCACGGGAGACAGGGGAACGGCCAGATACATCTACTTCCGCACGCTGTGGTTCCAGTTGGGCCTCGCGACGCTGGCAACGGCAGGCTTGCTCTGCTGGGTGCTCAGAGACGCCGCCGGCGGGTACAAGCTGGCCTCAGCGTTTGTGGTGCTCAGTATTTGGCCTTCCATGATTAACAGCATTTCCGCGCAGGCCAACGTTGCAATGGAGGAACTGTCTAGGAATCTGCCGGCATCGGTCATTTCAACGTGCGTGTTTTTCATTGCGATAGTAGCCACTGTGATCTTCCACTGGGGAGTGGTCGGGGTTGGCGCATCGGTGCTCCTCATGCGCCTTGTCGATTTTCTGGTGCGGTTCTTCCCGACGATGGGGCATATATTCACGTGGGAAGCAGCCCATGTTCAGCCGACCGGGTTGTCAAAGCGAATGGTGACGTTTGCATGGCAGAGCGTAGCCAGCATGGTGCTTGCATTGATCGTATGGGAACGGTCGGAGTTCATTCTGCTGAAACATCTCTGCGCGGATATCCGGCAGGTGGCGTACTACTCAGTTGCATTCAGCATGGCGGAGCGACTGCTGATCAGCGCATCGGTGTTTAGTTCCGCGGCGGGCGCAACGATCTTTGCCCAGTATGGGCGTGACAAATCCAGGCTGCCGGAAATCACGGCATCCACTTTTCGTTATCTTGCACTCACGTCGATTCCGCTTCACATAATTTCTGCCGCTCTTGCAGCGCCGGCTTTGCTGCTTCTCTATGGCAATCCGTATAGGGAAGCGGCACTTGTTGTAACTCTGGCTCCTCTGCTTTGCATGCCCAAGGCGTTCATCGGACCGATTCAGAGCTTACTGCAGAGCAACGAGCGGCAGTGGTTTGTCATCGGTCCGATGGTTCTTGCGGGGATTGTCGACATCGGCGTTGCCTGGTTGCTGATTCCGAAGCACGGCGCGGTAGGCGCATGCATCGGCAGCGGAGCGGCGCAGGTAACGGCCGTGGGAGTGATGTGGACCATCGGCATCTATCTCTACCCGGTGAAACTGCCGTGGGTGCTTCTTGCAAAGGTCGTATTCATGAGTGTGGTCGCGGCGTTGACCGCGCATTTTGTTGCTTTGATGTTTGCCCCGCTATGGGGAGTCCTGATTGGCGGAAGCGCCTCGCTGGCCATCCTCTTCGCACTCTTTTATCTGACGCGGACGTTGGAGCTGGAAGATCACGCCCGCCTTACTCTCTTGACTCGTCCGCTGCCGAAACCAATTGCCAGGCAGGTGGATAAGTTGCTGTCGCTGCTGATTTCTCCCCAGACGGAGTCCGCAATCTCAACCAACGTCTAAGTTGCCGCGAGAATGCATACGCAGGCATGGACGAAGAGCAAACAACGGCATAAAGGGGGCATTCCAATGCCATCCTGTATCGCCGGGAGACGTCTCGGGTTCTCCGTTTCCTGTCAGACTTCGCGCAGAGCCAAATGCCGAGCGTGGAGTTGATTTCGATGACGGAAAGCCCCCAACGAGGAACCTTCAAGTTTACTCAGATCCCGTCAGGAGCGAACGCAATGTTCATTGAATCCTACATCCTTAAGGTCAAGAACGCAGAAACCCCGGGCTACGCGCGCCTGAAGAAATTTGGAAAGGCGATTCTGGGTTTTCATCTACCCGTTCCGCGAGCACTGGACCCAATCCACTCGCTTATCCGATATCTGCAGATTCTCCATTTTGAAATCGATGAGAGAATCAGAGTCGCCTGCTATCGCTTCCCCGTGCTACGCGCAAAGTGCGTCACTATCGGCGAGCGCTTGCAAATGGAGCGCATTCCAAACATCACCGGCCCGGTGAAGATTTACTTCGGGGATGATGTGCGACTCTCTGGAAATTTCACCATTTCAGGTGGCCGCGTCTTTCCGGACCCCGAGTTCAGAGTCGGGAACAGAAGCTTCATTGGCGCCGGCAGCACTTTTTCAGTCGCAAAGTCAATCACGATCGGAGACGATGTGCTGATCGCAGGTCACTGCACCGTATCCGACTACTCTGCTCACCCCGTTGATCCTGAGAAGCGAATTGCCGGAGTGCAAGTCGATCCGGAAGACGTTCGCCCTGTGCGCATTGAGAACAAGGCTTGGCTGGGCAAGGGCGCCATGATATTGCCGGGCGTCACCATTGGCGAAGGCGCTGTGGTTGGAGCCGCTGCAGTCGTAACCAAGGATGTTCCTCCGGGACACATATGCGTCGGCAACCCTGCCAGATTGCTTACACGAACTGTTTACGAATCCAGGCTGGAGCGCCAAATGCAAGAGGAGTGAGGGTCTAAGCCCCACCAACATGCATTAAGGGAAGATCGATTTGATGAAGCTACCTCGACAAGCGGAAATATGGCTGGTTCCGTACTTGAAGGACCGGCGCTACGCACACACTAGATTCCTTTGGGCAGCGGTCATGCCTTCTCTTTGTCAACTCGCAGGATGCACAGGAGCTGCTTGATGGGTAACGTTACACGAATTCTTCATCGAGTGCGGCTTGCTTACAAAACCATCGCAACAGTCCTTGCCGTATCATTCATACTTCACGTTGCTGTCGCGCTCTTATCTTCCGGCGGAATCGTTCAGGACGATGCCATCAGTTACCGCGACATCGCTAAGAATGTCGCCCGCGGAAACGGCTACGTCTTCGCAGCGGGCCAAGAGCCCACCGCCTGGCGCGCACCTGCCTATCCGATGTTCCTTGCGGGAGTCTTCAAGCTGACCGGCGATTCGGAAACTGCCGCCCGGGTCGCCAATGCCTTTCTATGGCTAGGCACAAACCTATTGATTACCCTAATCGCCTTTGCCTTGCTCGAACCTGCGTCCGCGATGCTGGCATGTGCGCTGGCAGCGTTTTATCCCGAATTCATAGGTTTCTCGGGTCTTCTCTGGTCCGAGTCGCTCTCTACTTTCCTGTTCACTGCTGCCTTGGCTACGCTGGTCCTGCTCGGCGTCAGCCGTCTTTGGATTTTCGCCATTCTTGCAGGGTTCTTCTCCGGCGCCCTGATTCTTTCCCGCTCGACATTCCTGGTGCTTCTATTCTGTATCGTTGTGGCTGGGTTCGCCGGGTTATTGAAGCGACGGCAAGCGATGGCAGTCGTCCTGATTGCACTCGCCGTCGTCACGCCGTGGAGTGTGCGCAACTATCGACTGCTGCATTGTTTTGTCCTGGTGGAAAGCAACGCGACACAGAACCTGTACATGGGGAGCCGCCCGGATTTGCCAATCCCATTAACGATTCGCGGAATCCAGCAGCAGAACGACCCGGTCTATCTAGCCATAGCTCGCATGCCGAATTCCGAACGGTACCGTGCTTTCGGCACTGCGGCAATGAAGAACATTCGCGCCCATCCGGGACGGTTCGCTCTTTTAGCGATCAGCAAGGCGATCGATTTCTGGTTCCCGGACTATTTTGTCGCGCGGAATGTAAAAGCCGGCTCATATGGGCCGTTATACAGCCGGTTCTGGCCATGGGTACTTGCCATTACGAGCATCGCGTACCTGATTGTTGTGGTTAGCGCGACCTACACCATCATCCAATACAGGCGGTTACAAATCGTTCAGTTTGCCTTCCTTCTGCTGATTACCTACACCGTGCCGCATTCCTTGATTTATGGAGCATCCAAATATCACGTTCCGCTGATGGCGGTGGTTTGTATCCTGGCCGCGCCCACACTCCTGCATCTCACTCAGTACGTCCGCGCCAAGTTTCTCTGGCGCTGCAGGAAAGTCGGCGGCGCAACTAGCAGCTTTGGGCAAGAGTTCCAGCACGAGCTTGTTGAACCCCATTTCGCGACGTTTCGGCGGATCCTCGCCAACTTTGGGTTGGCAAACAGATCTTCGGATTCTTACCGCCGGAAGATTGAGTCGATACTGCGCAGAAATGTCACTGGCGCTTGCAAAAGCGGTGCACGCCGCGCAGCTTAGTCTTAATCATCCGGGGCTCCGGGATCACAAACAGCTAATGTTTCAATGGACAATGCGATGAAACTACCTAGACACGCGGAAATCTGGCTGGCGCCGTACTTGAAGGACCGGCTGCGCAAAACTGTGCAGCCGGTGAAGCCAAAGCGCGCCTGGGTCGCTGTCGCCGATCATTTTGAGCCGCTGGGCCGGAGTCGCTCTGCCGATGAGGCCCTGCGGAAGGTCGCGGCGTGGAGCGAACGCTGGCCGCGCATTGCAGAGGACGCTCCCCGGGACACCGCGGGCCAGCACCCGCAGCACACGTTCTTCTACCCACTTGAGGAATACCGGCACGAATTGCTCGAAGGCATCGCAGAAATTGTGCGCCTCGGCATCGCCGATGTGGAAGTGCATCTTCACCACGATAACGAGCAGCGTGAATCTTTTATCTGGAAGGTAAGTGACTACTGCCGCCGACTCACGGACGACCACGGATTGCTTCGTCAGCACGACGGTCGCACCGTCTTCGGCTTCATTCATGGCAATTGGGCGCTCGACAACTCACGCCCTGACGGCAAGTGGTGCGGCCTCAAAGGTGAAATCGCCCTGCTCCGCGATCTGGGCTGCTATGCGGACTTCACCATGCCGTCTCTTCCCTCGGCGACGCAGGGAAGGGTAGTGAACAAAATCTATTGGTGCACGAATCATGCGGACCATCGGCCAAGGTCCTACGATTGCGGGATTGAAGCCACGGTTGGGGGCGGCAGGCAGGGCGACCTGCTGATGATGACTGGACCGCTGGGCCTCCGCTTCGGCGACCGGCTGATGCCGCGTCTGGAGACTGGCGAGATAGCTGGATATGATCCGCCCACGCCTGCACGAGTGTGTCGTTGGTTCGATCTGGCGCCGACGATCGACGGCGATCTGTTCCTGAAGCTCTATACACATGGGGCTGACGACAGGAACATGGAACCACTGCTCGGAGGAACTCTGAGCAACCTCTTTCTCTGGATCGCGGAAGAGGCAGACCGGAGAGACATCGAGATTCACTGGGCTACGGCATGGCAGATGTATGAGGCTGCCGACGCTTTAATGCATGAGCGAGTGCCCGCAGCCGCTTCGGCAGCCTGTGTCTTGGGAGTTCGTTAATGAGCGCGCTCAATGTGCTGCTCGTCACTTATGTCTTTCCGCCCGCCGGAGGTGTCGGGGTGCTACGTGCCGCAAGCCTTGCACGCTACCTCCCGGCTGAGGGAATCCGGCTCGACGTGCTTACCGCCCGCAATGCGTCTGCCGTAGGCGCCGATCCCACGTTGCTCGAGGAGATTCCAGCCGAGGTGACAGTTCACCGGACTGTCACTCTTGACCTTCCTTTCGGCATCAAGAAGGGAATCAAGAGGCTGATCACCGGAGCGAGAAGATCTGCCGGCAAAAGTGCCGGCTCTGGCTCCGCGGACAAGCCTGCCTTATTCAGGCGGCTTTTGGAAAACATTCTGCTGCCCGACCCGCAGGTGACCTGGCTTCCGGTGCTCACACGCGCGGCACGGCGCATTGTCAGGGAGCGGGAAATTGATCTCGTCCTCATCACGGCGCCGCCATTCTCAAATGTTCTCCTCGTGGAGAAGCTTCGGAAGGAGTTTCCCCGTCTGGCGATTGTGGTCGACTTCCGCGACGAATGGCTCTCCACCACTATCGACCTCATTGGCTTCAGCCGCGGAAAGCGCGCCCATAGGGTCGCCCGCAAAATCGAAGCAAGCGCCGTGGCAAAGGCCACTGCCATTGTTGCAGTCACCGAGGCTGCACGTCGCGAGATTCGTTCGCGGTATCCACGGGAACCTGACAGCAAGTTTCTGCTCATCCCCAACGGATTCGACGCAACAAGACTGCGCCGCTCTGCACCCTCACCAGAGCTCCGGCCTGACGGAAAGATCGTTGTTACCCACATCGGCACAGTCTATGCATCGACCGACCCCACAACGCTGGTTGAAACCTTGCATTCGCTGCCGCCTGAGGTCAAGTCCCGATTCAAACTCCGCTTTATCGGCCATATTGAAGAGCCGCGCTTCCGAGAAGCCCTTCTCGGACTGGGCGACATCGTTGAGTTGAAGGGTTTCCTGCCGCAACACGAAGCACTGGCCGCCATAAACGACACCGATTATATGTTGCAGATCAGCCACGACCCCTTGAACGTCGGAGCCAAGTTCTACGACTACGTAGGCGGCGGCAAGCCAATCCTCGCCTGCATCCACCCCAACGGCGACATACGTGCCATGCTCGAGGAACTCCGGGCTGGATGGTGGGCGGATATTCACGATGTAGCTGACATTCGCCGGCTCTTCCTCGACGCCGCAGCTCGCTGCAATACGCTACTCACCACGTTTGAGCCCGACACCAAGAAGATCGCCCGGTACGAGAGGAAGGTTCTCGCACAGCGCTACGCCGCGCTTTTGCATTCCATAGCCGGAAGACAGCACAAGAATGGCGCAAGAATTCAGGCCGCCGAGCTGACTCTCGAGGTCAGATAGCTATGCTCAGGATTGCAGTCGTTACTCGTTATTTTCCCAGTTCGGCGCAGCCTCGGCGAGGGCCGGTCTGCCTATCAAACGTTGCGCGTCCTCGCTCGCGAGGCTGATGTGCGAGTCTTCTATCCCAACGCCAAGTACCCGTCCTGGCTCAAGCCACGGAGTCGAAGTTACGACAAGCTCGACGCTGCCTATAGCCCGCCCGACGTCAGGGCGAGCTATTACAACTTTCCCGCTCTGCCGCTGGTTTCCCGTCCGTTGAATGGATGGATGGCCGCCCGTGCGCTCCTGCCTCACATTCGCAACTTTGCCCCCGATCTCCTTTTCAGCTTTTTTCTTTACCCGGACGGATATGCGGCTCTCAAAATCGGTAAAGCCCTCAATGTTCCGATGGTAGCCATGGGCATTGGATCCGATATCAATCGGATCGGCGATCCCATATCGGCCCGGCACACGCGCAGGGTCTTGCACGAAGCTGATTTCCTCGTTACGGTCAGCGAGGATCTGCGCAGGAAAGCACTGGCGATGGGCGCGCCGCCGGAGAGGACCCGAACCACAGTCAATGGTTGCGATCTCTCAGTCTTCCATGTTCGAAACCGACTGGCGGCAAGGCAAGAGCTGGGCGTCGACCCGGCAGCGGAAGCCGTCGTTTACATCGGCCGAATGGACGTGAAGAAAGGCCTGCGTGAATTGGTTGAAGCGGCGGTCGCGCTGCATCTAAAACGGCCTGAATTGCGTGTTTACCTCATCGGAGAGGGGCCTGACAAGGCGCTTATCCAGCGTATGATCGATGCGAACCACGCGGCCGACTACATTCGCGCGCTCCCCAGTTGCGCATTCGACCAGGTTGCCGTTTGGATGGCAGCTGCCGATCTGGTTACCCTGCCAAGCTATATGGAAGGTTGCCCGAACGTCATTCTGGAAGCGCTTGCTTGTGGCCGTCCTGTCGTCGCCACAAATGTCGGGGGCATCCCAGAGATCATGAGCGATGAGTGCGGACAGCTCGTGCCGCCTCGTGACCTGTCCGCGTTGGCTCAGGCCATAGCAGCTGTCCTCGACAGAACGTGGGATGCCGCCGCACTCTCCGCGCACAGGAGCCGAAGCTGGCATGACGTAGCGACAGAGCTGCTCGAGATCTTTGAATCACTCGTATCTACCCGCCAGGCAGCAAAGCATCTCCGTTGATTCCTGCGATGCAGTCAGCACATCTGCGCACGGCGCCTCTTCGGTGCATCGTTTTTATCTTGTTCCGTAGCGATGTTAGCCCGGTTAGTCAGACACAGGCTCCGCAGGCTTTGCCATCGAAGAGTTCCCTGGAAGCGCGCGCACCTTCGACTTCTGCAGCTTATAGAGAAGCGATCGGTAACTGATATTGAGCCACTTGGCCGTTTTTCGGCGGCTCCAGCCATTCACCTGCAGCACCTTCAGCATGATCTCCCGCTCTAAGCCTTGCTTGGCGGCTCTGGTAATCTCCTTCAAAGAGATGGGGTTGGCCAGATCGATCTCGGGAATGATCCCGGTCGGAATAGCCGGAGCCAGATCCGCCGCCAGGGCCTCTTCGCTGCCGATCAGCACGTAGCTGCGAATCATGTTCTCCAGTTGGCGGATATTTCCCGGCCAGGCGTATCGCTGCATCATGCTCAGGATCTCGCGCGAAAGCGGCTTTGGCTCGACGCGGTAGGCTTTCGAATGCAGACGGAGAAAGTAGTCGATCAGCATTGGTAAATCCACGGCCCGCTGACGCAAAGGCGGCAAATCGATGGTCACGGCATTGATGCGGAAGAAGAAGTCCAGCCGGAAGCTGCCATCCTCGGTCTGTTGCCGAAGGTTCCCATTGGCTGTGCAGACGAGCCGGGTATTGACCCTCCTCGACTCCTGCGCTCCCACGCGCGTAAAGGTGCCATCCTGCAGAACCTGCAGCAGCTTGGCCTGAATCGACAGATCCAGGCCGCCGACCTCATCGAGAAACAGGGTTCCCAGATGCGCAAGTTCCACTCGTCCGCGCTTGGTTGCATATGCACCGGTGAAGGCGCCTTTTTCATAGCCGAACAGCTCTGACTCGATGAGAGAAAGTGGAATCGCCGGACAGGTCACCTTAACCCAGGCGCATTTCGACTCGATTGGAGCACGCATGCAGCAACTTGGCGAAGATCTCCTTGCCTGTTCCGCTCTCCCCTTGCAACAGAACCGGGACGGTCGTATCCGCAACATGTTCCAGCTTCTCGCGGGCAGCCGCCATCATGGAGGATTGACCGAAAATCACATCCATCGGCGGGAGATCGCGAAGATCGACAAACTCGGTGGCGCGCGCCAAAGGCATTCTTGATCCAGTTCAAGGCAGGGTGCTGCCTGGTACGCTGCAATTTCCGCGCCAGACCCTGCGAACGGGGTGGATAACTCGAAAAGCCTCCGCAGCCGCCTTCAAAACGACACAGTAGTCATCAATTGACCTGATCAATCGAGTCACTTCGATGGAATTCGGGCCCCGAATGGTGCAAGGATTTGCACCCGTGGGTATTGAATTACCACTTTTTAGTGGTAATATTCTTGCCAAAGATCCTTCATAAGAATAATCCCGCTGAAGCGGGGTGTCCTTTCGGCAGTTCGCTGCTGTGGACGATGTCAGTTCTTCGTCCTCTTTTTGTTCCCATGACCTGCTCGAGTCAGGAAAAATCCCGCAGCTATTCTTGTTAGGGATGAAGGTGACTGAGATGGCGAGCACGCTAGATGTGCGGCCAACCAAGGCTCTGCGCGGAACGCAAGCCTCAAATCGCAGTTCTTGATGCCAATCCGGCAATTCTGGACTACGTTCATCGGATTCTGGCGCACCGTTTCAGCGTGAGCCTGTATACCGAGGCTCGCGAACTCAGTCTGAGCCTGAGAGAATTTCCCAAGCCCGACCTGCTCCTGGTGGACTGCAGCATCGCCGACGGTGGAACGGACGAGGATCCCCTCGGCCTGCTCGCGAAAATTCATGCGTCCAACCCGTCGCTTCCCATCATCATGCTTGCTTGTTCGGCTTCGGGCGGGCTGAACCAGGTCCTGGCGGCCGACGCGCCTGGGCGCGGTGGACGTAATCCTCAAGCCATTTAGAGAAAGTGACATTGAACTTGCAGTGCAGCGCTGCCTCAAGAAGGCGGACAAGCGACCCGCAGACGACGACATCGAGGAGATTCCTCTGAACGAAAATACGTCCTTCGTCCGATCCTGCAAGCGCATGCGGGAGATCGAGTCCCAATGCAGGCTGGTCGCGCGCGCCGACATCCCCGTCTTCATCCTTGGAGAGAGCGGCACCGGCAAAGAAGTCGCGGCGATGTTGATTCACAAGCTGTCGGCCCGCAGCCAGCGCAGCTTCCTGAAGGTCAATTGCGCGGCCATGCCTGCCGACCTGCTCGAGAGCGAACTCTTCGGGTATGAGCAAGGCGCCTTTACCGGCGCCGTCAAATCCAAGCCCGGCAAGTTCGAGATCTGCGACAAGGGCACAATCTTCTTGGACGAGATCGCGGAAATGCCGCCCGCTCTGCAGGCCAAGCTGTTGCAGGTTCTTCAGGACGGGAGCTTCGCACGCCTGGGCAGCCGCGCCAGCGTCAAAGTGGATGTGCGCGTGATTGCCGCAACCAACATCGACATCAAGGACGCAATTGCCCACAAGACGTTTCGCGAGGACCTCTACTACCGCCTGAATGGATTCACCCTGGAGATGCCGCCGCTGCGCGAGCGCATTGAGGAGATCCCGATCCTATGCCAGCACTTCATGCGCAAAGTGGCCGCAAAGTACGAGTGCGACCCTCTGCCCATTTCCCCTGCCCTGATGCAGGCTCTCACCAGTCACTCGTGGCCGGGCAATCTTCGTGAACTGGAGAATACGATCAAGCGCTATCTTGTCCTGGCCGACGAGCAAGCAATCATGAACGAGCTCATTCCCTGGCGCCGTGCGGGAACGTTAGCGTCTGCCGCGGAACGCCGAGGCGAGCAGAAGAGCCTGAAGCATCTGGTGCGAAACCTGAAGGGAGGTGCGGAAGCTGCCGCGATCGCACAGTCGCTGGAGTGCTCGGGCTGGAACCGCAAGGCGGCGGCAAACGATTTGCAGATCAGTTACAAAGCCCTGTTGTACAAGATCAAACAGTACAATCTCATTCCACCGCCAAAACAATACGGCCCCAATCGGGCACAAAGAGTTTGACCTGGCGCATGCTGCGCCGTTCGACATGCCTGCATTGGGTACTAAGTTAGAAAGTGCGCAATTCATGATTGAGGAGAACCCAACCAGATCGGAGAAAGTTGTGG
Organism: uncultured Acidobacteriota bacterium; assembly: GCA_963713675.1. Lineage (GTDB taxonomy): Bacteria > Acidobacteriota > Terriglobia > Terriglobales > Acidobacteriaceae > Telmatobacter. Next base: position 108,605 of record CAVQMV010000021.1, on the reverse strand, counting down.
TTCAGTTCGGGACCAGAACCATCAAGGGCTACCTGGAATCCCCGGCTTGGAACACGATCGAGGAACTGCTCAGCGGTGCTCCTCCGCACTCTCCTGAAACCCTGCAGGTTCGCCTGCTCGATTCGAATACTGTCGAAGAGATCTCAATCAAGGATGTTAAGGCCATCTTTTATGTACACAGCTTCGATGGAGACGCAAAACACAAGGAGCTGAATTTCTACGGGAACTCGCCCATCGTTCATGGAATATGGATGAGGATTCAGTTCCTCGATGGCGAAATCGCGGAGGGAATTGTACACAACTCCATACGCTATCTGGTCGACCCTGGATTCTTCCTTCTGCCCACCGATCCCGGCAGCAACAATAAGCTGATTTACGTTTCAAAGAGCCGGCTCGCTGACCATTGCGTTCTCGGCACGCGCAATTTCTAAGCGATGGACACAGCCTCGTTGAGAATCGAATAATCCACAATCTCCGCGGCCACGCCCGTCAAGCTCATCAAAGCCTGCTCCTTACGCAGCATCCGCCCGTGGCATCGAATCCGGCAAAAAGTCGAAAGAGTGATCTCCGGAGGCAGTTCAACGCAAAACTCAAATTCATGCTCGATCAGGCTGCTATTGACTGAGGCCAGATAAAAATACACTCCACTGTTGCTCAAATCTCTCGTATAAGCTGGAATCTCGCGGCCACCCGCGATTACGGTCAGAGGTGCGCGAACCCTGAATCGCTGGATTCTCCGGCGATCGTTTGCCGTTTCCGAACCTTGCGTCGTATGCACCATATGAAGTAAAGGCAATCGACTGCCGTCGAAGATGATCTAAAGCACAACTGCCGACTCTGTGAATTCGGGTGGTTTTCAGGGCCGTTGCGCGGCCGTATCCTCTCTGCTTCCAGCATAGCCCCGCTGGTTCACATATGAACTCTATGCAATCTCAGGGCCGTACCTTCTTCACTAATACCTGAAGATAATGGCTCCCAGGAATGCGAAAGTGCAATTTCTTGCACACCGCGTGAGCAGATACTAGACACTCTGTTCTGCGCAGCATTTTCTCGTCAGGGCTGGTTGATCTGGGTAGGTTCGAGGCCCCTTCGCGGAGGCACCGCTGGTTTACGCGTTCAAGATCTGGCTGCAAGATGGCCTGGAGGCTTTCCGCAAAAGAAATAATGCCAAGCCAAGGAGACCAGTGCCAAGCAAGAACAGGGAACCGGGCTCCGGCACCTCAGTTAGTGTCGCGGTAGCTGCCTCCACTGTGTCGCCGCTCTTGGGAATCTGGTTGTTGCTGTGGTAGCTGCCATTGTCGGCAAAATAAAAATACGCGTCGCCGGGAGCATAGGTACCGTCGCTGCCGCCGAAATAGCCGCCGAAAATGTTCAGCTCGTAGCCGCTGACATTAACCAGAAGCCCGCCCCAGTCCAATATCTGATTCCCCGGAGCCGTCGTGTAAAGCAGATTGTCGAAGAGGAATTCGCCATCGTTCGACAAAGTCAGATTGTTGGCGCTGGCCCCGAGGCCTGCGGACTCGATGGGGGTAAGGCCGAAACTAACGGGTGAGTTGCCAGCGATGTCGAAGGTCCCTTCCACGTCTGTAATGGATTGGATGGCGCCACTTGAAGAGGTTAGAAGAGTCAGGTCAGCAGTGAAGTTGGAGCCCGTGATGGTGTATGTCCAGGCGTCAGCCAGAGCGGCCGGAGTGATCGCAAGGGCCGCTGCCAATGCGAGAAATGCCAACGAGAACTTCTTCATATTCCCTCCGGCCCAGTCGTGCGTTGCCAACCCAGCTGGACCGCTTTCAGTGGTCACCTCATCGCCGTGCAAATCGGCATCGATGATCCGTCAACTTCCATTGCAGATTGGTAGCCAAATGGAGCGAATGTAGATTCAACAACTTGCGCGAACTCATCCTTGAGCATGCGCAAGATTTTGCACATCTATTTGCCAAATTGGTTCTCTGTTCCGCTGCAGGAACTTCAATTGGAGATGAAACACCGGAATACGCTCCGCTCGGAACTGCAGCGCAGGTTCATCGGCAAAGGAGTACTGGGATCCGCTTCAGCGTGCGGTCAACACCATCCGTATCGATATAGATAGGCCGGGCGACTTGTCTCATGGGTAAAGTTGGGTCGCGGTTCGGGTCAGGTATAAACGACGGCAGGCGTGTGACCGAGGGGCGCTACAGTAATCCAGGGATGGCCGTGCCTCCCGGCCTGATGCGAGACTGAATTGTATGAAGAAACTTGGGTTCCTCTCGTTTGGTCATTGGACAGCTTCATCGCAGTCGCGAGCGCAGTCGGCGGCTGACGTCCTCCTCCAATCCATCGACCTCGCCGTGGAGGCCGAGCGCCTGGGGATGGACGGAGCCTATTTCCGCGTTCATCACTTCGCGCAGCAACTGGCGTCGCCGTTTCCACTGCTCTCGGCGGTGGGCGCCAAAACGCGGAGGATTGAAATTGGCACCGCGGTGATCGACATGCGGTATGAGAATCCTCATTACATGGTGGAGGACGCTGGCGCTGCGGATCTCATCGCTGGCGGGCGCCTGCAGTTGGGGATCAGCCGCGGTTCCCCTGAGCAAGTCATCGATGGTTGGCGCTATTTTGGCCATCGCCCGAAAGAGGGCGAGAGTGATGCGGACATGGGGCGGCGGCACACCGAAGAATTTCTCGAGCTGCTACAAGGGAAGGGGTTCGCGCGGCCCAACCCGCGTCCGATGTTCCCCAATCCGCCGGGGCTACTGCGTCTTGAGCCGCATTCGGAAGGATTGCGCGATCGAATCTGGTGGGGATCCGCTACCAACGCGACAGCCGTGTGGGCCGCGAAGCACGGAATGAATATGCAGACATCAACTCTCAAATTCGACGAGACCGGCGAGCCGCTCCACATCCAGCAAGCCGCGCAGATTCGCGCCTATCGCGCCGCCTGGAATGAAGCTGGCCACACGCGCACCCCGCGTGTTTCTGTCAGCCGCAGTATTTTCGCGCTGATTGACGATCGTGATCGGGCCTATTTCGGACGCAGCGGTCAGAAAGAGGACCAGATTGGTTTTCTTGACGAAACCACACGCGCGGTTTTCGGCCGCAGCTATGCCGCTGAGCCGGATGTTCTCATAGAGCAGCTCAGGAAAGATGAGGCGATCTCGGAGGCCGACACCCTGCTGCTAACCGTCCCAAACCAACTAGGTGTCGCCTACAACGCGCATGTCATGCAGGCGATTCTGACTACGGTCGCCCCGGCTCTCAATTGGCGTTGAGATGACCCTTCGATCCGTCGAATGATGCCAAGAGGTGACGTGCGACCGCGTAGAGAGTTGGATTCATAGCCTACGGTCATTCAACCCGTAAACGATCTTATCTATATAGATACGCAGATCACGACCCCAAAGGGATCGATTGGGATGCCCTGCATCCCAGGGAGCCCGGCGGAACCACCAACCATCGGGAACGTGTGCGAGCACTTGCCAAAATGGCCTTAATCCCGGCCCAAAGAAGCTGGAGTTCAGCGTGATGGGCACCGGCTGTTTTGAACCGCTGTGATTGTCAGCTTTGACACGTCTCCAGGATGAAGGTCTTCTCATCTCGGCCCGCAGTTCCAGGTAATTTGAATGCTCCATTGCAACCGGCAGATGCCAAACGAGGCGTAGCTGCTTCTGGTTCGCACGGCGAATTGAAGAACGGCCCTCAACGTTGAGACTGAGTAGGTTGCACTCCTGGATGCCGCCGAAAGCGCGGTCTCCGGCACGCACTTGCTGCTAAACAACGGTCAAAACAAATCGGTCCGTCGGACGGAAGGGGCGTAGTGTGATTTCCCGTGCAAACCCAGTTCGCAGAAATGGGGCATCAACAATCTTCGTTCGGCGCCGATAAGACACTTGGTTTCGTTGCACACAGTCCCGCCGCCATTGGTTCCGAGACGGAGTTGAGCGAGAACACAAGTGCGGCGCGCCAAGTTGATGGCGCCGGACAATGAGTCCTCTCTGGAGAAGAAACGCATGCAAGACGATCAGGACGTAGTTCGTGAGTTCTTAGTTGAAAGCCATGAAAATCTCTCGCGCCTGGATCAGGATCTGATTGAGTTGGAACTGCGCCCGAAAGACACTGCTCTTCTGGCAAGTGTCTTCCGAACTATCCACACCATCAAGGGCACTTGTGGATTCTTCGCGTTCTCAACTCTTGAAAAGATCACCCATCAGGCTGAGACTTTGCTCAGCCAACTGCGCGATGGTAAGCGGGAACTCAATCCATCCCTGATCTCTCTCATCCTGCAAACCGTAGATGCGACACGCAAGGTGCTGGCCTCGATTGAGGCGAGTGGAAAAGAAGGCTCTGACCTTTACGAAGACTTGACTGAGCGGCTGCGGGTCGAGGCGCAATGTCTCGACGAGACCGGGAGCCCAGGCGGTCCTCATGAATTACCTGACGCGGCCGCAGCACTGCACAAGGAAGTGAACTCCCCGGAACATCCGGACGGTGCAAGAGCCGAAGAGGATGTCGCGAAGTCTTCCGCCGTAGTGGATGCGAATATCCGGGTCGGCGTCGTGCATCTGGACAAACTGATGGACCTGGTCGGCGAGTTGGTGCTTGACGCGCAATCAGATACTCCAGTTCAACGCAGAGCGCGAAGATCCAGCGCTGAATGCGACCTCCCAGCGGCTGAACCTGATCACCACGGAGTTGCAGGAAGGCGTCATGAAGACGCGGATGCAGCCCATCGGCATGGTTTGGAATAAGCTGCCGCGCGTGGTACGCGACATGGCTGTCGCGCTGGGGAAGCAGATCCGGCTGGAGATGGATGGAGCCGACACGGAACTGGACCGGACCATTATCGAAGCGATTAAAGACCCCCTGGTGCACCTGGTCCGCAATTCGTGCGACCACGGCATCGAGCCGCCGGATGTCCGGACGCGCGCGGGCAAATCGCCGCAAGGAAGACTGACGCTTCGCGCTTATCACGAAGGCGGACAGGTCAACATCGAAATTGGCGATGACGGAACCGGGATTGACGTCATTCAGGTAAAGCAAAAGGCTGTCGAGAAAGGTCTGCTGCGGCCCGAACAGGCGGAGAAGCTGAGCGACCGCGAGGCGCTGAACCTGATCTTTCAGCCCGGCTTTTCGACGGCGAAAACCGTGACCAAGGTTTCCGGACGCGGCGTCGGCATGGACGTCGTCAAGTCCAATATCGAGAAGATCGGCGGCGTGGTCGATGTTTTCAACCGGCCCGGCGAGGGCTCCACCGTCAAGCTGAAGATTCCTCTTACGCTAGCCATTATTCCCGGCCTGGTGATTAGCAGCGGGGGCGAGCGCTTCGTCATTCCTCAGGTCAGTTTGCTCGAGTTGATCCGCCTTGAGGGAGATTCCTCCGAGAAGCACATCGAGCAGGTCCACGGAACACCGGTTTATCGCCGGCGCGGGAGCCTGCTGCCCATTGCCTATCTGAACCGGGTTCTGGGGCTCGAAGTCCGGCGGAGCGATCCGAGGCCGTCAGCATTGTGGTTTTGCAGGCCGAAGATCGGCAGTTTGGGCTTGTGGTCGACGGCATCAACGATACGCAGGAGATCGTGGTCAAGCCGCTCGGCAAGCAGTTGAAAGGGCTCACGGAGTATGCGGGCGCGACGATCATGGGCGACGGCCGCGTGGCCCTCATCCTCGACGTGCTGGGCATCGGCCAGCGCTCCGGAGTGCTGGCAGAAGGCAGGGAGCAGGCGCGCACCGCAGAGGAAAAAAAGACGCATGCGGGCATCGAGCAGCAGCGTCTGCTCCTGTTCCGCGCCGGCTCCTTCGAGCGCCTCGCGGTGCCGCTCTCGCTCGTCGCCAGGCTCGAGGAATTTCCGCGCAGCTCGATCGAGTCCGCGGGCGGATCTCAGGTTGTGCAGTACCGCAACCGAATTCTCCCCCTGGTGCCTCTCTCGGAAGTTCTGGAATCCGCAGCGCGCGAAGGCCAGCAAGCGGCCGATCCGGTGCAGGTGATTGTTTTCAACGACGGCGACTCGCAGCGTGGGGATGGTGGTCGACCAAATTCTGGATGTAGTTGAAGAAACCATCACGGCGCGTCAAAAGTCGGCGCGCAAAGGCCTGCTGGGGTCGGCGGTGATCGGCAAGCGCGTCACGGATCTTCTGGATCTCAACGAGGTCATTCGCGCAGCCGACGAAAGCTGGTTCCAGGTCGCGGGCGGGTCCGAAGGCGGCAAGACGGTTCTCGTCGCGGAGAGCTCTGCGTTCTCGCGCGGCTTGCTGCGCAGCGGGCTGGACATGGCGGGCTACCGGGTCCAGGAGGCCGCGAATCTCGACGAGGCCATTCGCGAAATGGAACAGCAGCCCACGGACGTCGTTGTGGCGGCGATGGACCTGCCGCCCAAAGGCAGCTCCGCTCTCGTGGCCGCCATGCGCGCAAGGCCCGAGTGGGAGCGGATTCCGCTCCTGGGTTTGGCCGATTCGGCTGACCAGCCGCAAGCCTCTGAGGTCCGGGCGGCTGGATTTGAGGACTGCCAGGCGAAGTTCGATGGCCACGCCATCCTCGAGTCGGTGGCGCGGCTGGCTTCCGCGCAGGGCTTCCGAGAAAACCGAGCCGGTGGGCGTCGGAGAGGAGAAGTAAATGATGGCGACAGAATCCGCGATCGTGAAGTCCGAAGCAGCCCAGACCAGCGGACAGCTTTCAACATTCTTTGTGGCGGACCTGTTTTTCGGCGTGGATGTTCTCCGCGTGCAGGAGGTGCTGCGCTTCCAGCAGATGACCCATGTGCCTCAGGCGCCAGATGTCATCGAGGGATTGATCAACCTGCGCGGGCAGATTGTCACCGCCATCGACTTGCGGCGGCGGCTCGGGCTGCCGCCTCGCACCGGAGGCCAGGTGCCGACCAACATGGTGATCCGCACCGACGATGGCGCTGTGAGTTTGCTGGTGGACGAGATTGGCGACGTGCTGGACGTGGATGCCGCGACCTACGAGCGGCCGCCGGAGAATCTCGATCCCGCCGCGCGCGAGATCATTCGCGGCGTCTACAAGCTGAAAGACCGGCTGCTGCTGGTTCTCGATACGGAGCGGACGGTCGACATCGCAGTGGGAAGAGTTGCGGAGTGCAACTGAAGAGCTAGCCGGTGCAAGTTTGGGCGCCAGAGCGAACGGCAGTACACGCGCATGCAGAGAAGGAATCGAAGTGGCCTTCACGTTCTTTTTTCGTGACCAACACGTGCTGGAGAAGGCCGTGGAACACTGCCTCCCCGTGATGGCAGGCCGAAACCATCCCCGCATCTGGGATGCCGGCGCGGCCATGGGGCAGGAGCCTTACACGCTGTCCATCCTGTTTGCCGAGCGCATGGGGCACTTCGCCTTCAACAATCTTCGCATCGACGCCACGGACGTCGAGAACACGGGCCACTTCGCCCAGGCCATTGCGTCGGCCCTCTATGCGGAAGAGGAGTTGTCGCGGCTACCCGAGGGCATCCTCGACAAGTATTTCGAGAGAAACGGCAAACCGGGGACCTTTCGCGTGGTTGAAAAGGTCCGGCAGCGCGTCGTCTTTCAATGCCACGATCTCCTCTCCTTGAAGGAGATCGGCCGCGATTACTCGCTGGTCGTCTGCAAAAACGTGCTGCTCCACTTTCGTCCGCCGGAAAGGGTTGAGGTGCTGACCATGTTTCATCGGGCGCTGGCGTTGGGCGGCTTCTTCGTCACCGAGCAGACGCAGGAGATGCCGCTGGAACTGGCGCCGATGTTTGAGCGGGTGATCCCCGACGGACAACTTTTTCGCAAAGTGGAGGCAGGCCGATGCGGGTCGTGACTTTAGAGAGCAGCGGCCAGATGTATACCTCCCAGGTTTACCTGGTACTCGGCGACGCGAGCCAGTTGGACGACGTGAACACGCTCGTGGATGTAGGCGCGGATCCCGCCATCTTAGGAAGCATCGAAAGAGCGCCGACCGGAGTCGGCAAGTGGGCCGTGGAACAGGTGGTGCTGACGCACAGCCACTCCGATCACTGTGCGCTTTTGCCCGAGGTTCGCGCGGAATATCACCCGCGGGTGCTGGCCTTTTCGCCGAGCCTGGCCGGTGTCGATGCCCTGCTGCGCGATGGGGACGCGATTCGAATGGGCGATCGCATGTTCGAAGTGATCCACGCTCCCGGACATAGCAGCGACTCGATCTGCCTCTACAACGAGGCCGAAGGCGTGCTGTTCGCCGGCGACTCGCCACTGCTGATCACTTCGTCGGAGGGAAGTTACGAGTCCGGGTTTCAAGCGACATTGGAGAAGCTGTGTGCCCGCGATGTGCGACGGATCTACTTTGGGCACGGCCCTCCGCTCACTGAGCGCTGCAATGAGAGGCTGCGCGAAACGCAAAGACTGGTCGGCGGCGAACATCGACCCTGAGGGGTAGCAGTTGACGGGGCCAAAGAGCCATAACGGGAAACGAAGCAAATCAATTCAGGAAGAGATAAAGGAGAGGTGAGGAGTATGGGGAACGGAAGATCGAGGAATGGGGCTGCTGTTTTGGAGCCGCCTACGCAAATGTTGCCGCAGAGCTCGCATGGATTCGGCGGAGCTGAATCGGAAGCGCTGAGCGGCGCCGTCGAGAGGCTCGCGGCGCTCAACTTCGTGAGCACGAACGTGATGATCGCGGATACCGAGTACAAGATCACGTATATGAACGAGGGAGTCCGTAAACTGCTCGCGAAAGCGGAAGGCGAGATCCGGAAAGACCTGCCGAACTTCAACGCTTCGCAACTGATCGGCAGGAGCCTCGACCTTTTTCACAAGAATCCCGCACATCAGCGCCGAATCCTCGATACGCTCCGCGAGCCGTACGAGGCTTGTATCAAGGTGGGAGGGCGTACGTTCGACCTGATGGCAACACCGGTCTTCGATCCGGAAAGCCACGCACGGCTGGGCACGATGGTGGAGTGGTCTGACGCGGCACAAAGGCTGCTGAACCTCGATTACGGTTCCCAGGTCGCGGCCATCCGCAAATCGCAGGCGGTCATCGAGTTCGGTATGGACGGGACCATCCTCGATGCCAACGACAACTTCCTCAATGCCCTGGGTTACACGCTGGACGAGATCAAGGGCCGTCACCACAGCATGTTTGTGGACGAAGCCTTCAGGCAGAGCGCGGAGTACAAGGAGTTCTGGGTCAAGCTCGAATCGTGGCGAATACCAGGCGGCCGAATACAAGCGCATCGGCAAGGGCGGAAAGGAAGTCTGGATTCAGGCCTCCTACAACCCGATCCTCGATCGCGAACGGCAAACCCTTCAAAGTGGTCAAGTACGCCACTGACGTGACGGAGCAGAAGCTGCGCAATGCCGATTACACGGGCCAGATCGCCGCCATCCGCAAATCGCAGGCGGTCATCGACTTTCGACATGGACGGCACTGTGCTCGATGCCAACCACCACTTTCTTAACGCCCTGGGCTACACGCTGGAAGAGATCAAGGGCCGCCATCACAGCATGTTTGTGGACGAAGCCTACCGGCAGAGCGCCGAGTACAAGGAGTTCTGGGCGAAACTGAATCGCGGCGAATACCAGGCAGAAGAGTACAAACGCATCGGCAAGGGCGGCAAAGAAGTCTGGATTCAGGCGTCCTATAACCCGATCATGGATCTTAACGGCAAGCCCTTCAAAGTGGTTAAGTATGCCATCGACGTCACCGCGCAGAAGCAGGCGCTGAACGCGATGCTGGCTGACGCTGCCCTGCTGACCCAGGCAGCCGTCGAGGGCAAGCTGGCCACGCGCGCCGATGCCAGCAAGCACCAGGGCGACTACCGCAAAGTCGTCGAAGGCGTCAATGCCACGCTGGACGCGGTCATCGGCCCGCTGAATGTTTCGGCCGAGTACGTGGACCGGATTTCGAAGGGCGACATTCCGCCCAAGATCACCGACAACTACAACGGCGACTTCAACGAGATCAAGAACAACCTGAACACCTGCATCGATGCCGTGAACGCACTGGTCGCCGACGCCGGTCTGTTGTCCAAGGCCGCGGTCGAAGGCAAGCTGGCCACGCGCGCCGACGCCAGCAAGCACCAGGGCGACTTCCGCAAGATCGTCGAGGGCGTCAACGAGACGCTGGACGCGGTCATCGGACCGCTGAATGTTTCGGCCGAGTATGTGGACCGGATCTCGAAGGGCGACATCCCGCCCAAGATCACCGACAACTACAACGGCGACTTCAACGAGATCAAGAACAACCTGAACACCTGCATCGACGCGGTCAACGCTCTGGTCGCCGACGCCGGCGTGCTGACCAAGGCGGCGGTCGAAGGCAAGCTTGCCACCCGCGCCGATGCCAGCAAGCACCAGGGCGACTTCCGGAAGATCGTGGAGGGCGTCAACGAGACGCTGGACGCAGTCATCGGCCCGCTCAACGTTTCCGCCGAGTATGTGGACCGGATTTCGAAGGGCGACATCCCGCCCAAGATCACCGACAACTACAACGGCGACTTCAACGAGATCAAGAACAATCTGAACATCTGCATCGATGCGGTCAACGCTCTGGTTGCCGACGCTGGCGTGCTGACCAAGGCCGCCGTCGAAGGCAAGCTGGCCACCCGAGCCGACGCCAGCAAGCACCAGGGCGACTACCGGAAGATCGTTCGAGGGCGTCAACGAGACGCTGGACGCGGTCATCGGTCCGCTCAACGTCTCGGCCGAGTATGTGGACCGGATCTCTAAGGGCGACATCCCGCCCAAGATCACCGACAACTACAACGGCGACTTCAACGAGATCAAGAACAACCTGAACAACTGCATCGATAACATCAAGGCACTGGTCACCGAGACTGGCGGGCTGATCAAGGCTTCGGCCGACGGTCAACTCAGCACGCGCGCCGATGCCAGCAAGCACCAGGGCGACTACCGCAAGATCGTCGAGGGCGTCAACGAGATGCTGGACGCAATCCTGCTGCCCATCGGCGAAGGCAACCGCGTGCTCACGCTGATCCGCGGCGGCAACCTGCGCGAGAAGGTGGAAATTGCCTGCAAGGGCGACCACGACAAGATGAAGGACTCCATCAACGGCGTGCATGCCTGGCTCACCGATCTGATTGCCTATGTCACCAAGGTCGCCAATGGCGATATGACGGCGACCATGGCCAAAGCCTCCGATCAGGACCAGATTCACGAGTGGCTGGTCCTGCTGAAGACCAATATCAGCAGCGCTGATTGACGACACCGACGAGTTGGCAAAAGCGGCAGCGGAAGGCAAGCTGGGCACGCGCGCCGACGCCGGCAAGCACCAGGGCGACTACCGCAAGATCGTCGAGGGCATCAACAAGACCCTCGAGATGGTTGTCGAGCCGCTGAAGGTCACCGCGCAGAACGCCACGGCACTGGCGTCCTCGTCGGAGGAACTGACGGCGGTGAGCCAGCAGATGGCGGGCAATGCGGAGGAGACCGCGACGCAGGCCAACGTGGTTTCGGCGGCCAGCGAGCAGGTCTCGAGGAACGTCGCCTCGGTGGCTTCGGCCTCCGAGGAGATGCAGGCTTCGATCCGCGAGATCTCCAAGAACGCCAACGAATCGGCGCGCGTGGCCAAGAATGCCGTCAGCGTGGCGCATTCCACCAACGAAACCGTGAAGAAGCTGGGCGAGTCCAGCCAGGAGATCGGCAACGTGATCAAGGTGATTACCTCGATCGCGCAGCAGACCAATCTGCTGGCTCTCAACGCCACCATCGAAGCGGCGCGCGCCGGTGAAGCGGGCAAGGGCTTCGCGGTGGTGGCCAACGAGGTCAAGGAACTTGCCAAGCAGACCGCCAAGGCCACCGAGGACATCGGCCAGAAGATCGAGGCGATCCAGGGCGACACCAAGGGCGCGGTCACGGCGATCGAGGAGATCAGCGCGATCATCAACCAGATCAACGACATCTCCAACAGCATCGCCTCGGCGGTGGAAGAACAGACGGCGACCACCAATGAGATCGGCCACAGCGTAACCGAAGCAGCCAAGGGGGTAGGCGACATCGCCAAGAACATCGGCGGCGTGGCCCTGGCGGCGAAGAACACCACGCAGGGCGCCAACGATACGCAGAAGGCGTCGCAGGAGTTGAGCCAGATGGCGGCCCAGCTGCAGAAGGTCGTCTCGAAGTTCACCTTCTGATCGAACTTAACCGACATGGACGCGGCTTGAAGGATCGCATGGGTCCGTCAGCCGCGCCTCGTCGGTCATTAGAGAGCGACAGGTGAATGGATGGCGAAAGCACTGGTCGTGGACGATTCGAGGGCCGTTCGGATGATCCTCGTCAGGACCCTGAGGGAACTCGGCTACGAGGTTCGCGAAGCTGCCAACGGCAGAGAAGCTCTGGAAGTGATCGAAGCCGGAGAACAGCGGGGTAAAGCTGGTTCTGGCGGACTGGAACATGCCGGAGATGAATGGCCTGGATTTGCTGAAGAGTTGCGTCAGAATCCCGAGCTCTCTTCGCTGGCGGTGGTCATGGTCACCACCGAGACCGAAATGGACCAGATGGCGGCAGCCCTGGAGGCTGGCGCCAACGAATATGTGATGAAGCCGTTCACTCAAGACATTCTCGTGGAGAAGCTCGAGCTTGCAGGAATCCATCCTTGAGGAGTGAGACATGCCCGCGGTGAACAAGCGAATTCTCCAGCCCGGAGAGCGAATTCGCGTGCTGGTGGTGGACGACTCGGTGGTCATCCGCCGCCTGGTCACTCATGCCCTCGAGCAGGATCCGGATCTCGAGGTGGTGGGGTCGCGGCGAACGGCGCCATCGCACTGCAACGGATCCCGCAGTTCAATCCCGATGTTCTCACGCTGGATATCGAGATGCCCGAGATGGATGGCCTGGAAACGCTGCGGCGTCTTCGGCGCGACTATCCTCAGCTGCGGGTCATCATGTTCAGCACGCTCACCGAGCGCGGCGCGGCAGTTACCCTGGAAGCGTTGACTCTCGGGGCCGACGACTATGTGACCAAGGCTTCGAACGAAGGGTCGCTCGATCGCTCGATGGCGCGCCTGCGGGAAGAACTGATTCCGAAGATCAAACAGTTCTTCCTTCTGCCGGGACGAAACCGCGCCGCGGCGAGGCCGGAACCGGCGCAGGTTCAAGCGGCGCCTGCCGCCGTGGCGCAGCAGGCCGGTCCCGCAGAGTGCGAAGGTGCGGCCCAAAGTCGTTGTGATCGGAGTTTCCACGGGAGGGCCGACCGCGCTGGGCGCGATCCTGCCGCAACTGCCGGCCGAGTTTCCCTTGCCCGATTCTGATTGTGCAGCACATGCCGCCTCTCTTCACGCGGTTGCTTGCCGAGCGTCTTTGCACCTCTTGCCAGCTGCCGGTCGAAGAAGCGAGCCAGGGCGATCCGGTGGATGCCGGCAAGATATCTGATTGCGCCGGGAGATTTTCATATGAAGGTGGCCGGCAATGGCAGCGGAGCGCACGTGTGCCTGGATCAGTCGCCGCCGCAGAACTCCTGCCGGCCCGCGGTCGACGCGCTGTTTGCCTCGGTCGGCGAGGTCTATGGCGGCGCGGTCATTGCCGTCATTCTCACCGGCATGGGGCAGGATGGGCTGCGCGGCGCGGAGATCCTGAAGGCCCAGGCGCCAGCGTCCTCGCGCAGGATGAGGCATCGAGCGTCGTCTGGGGAATGCCCGGCGCGGTGGTGAATGCCGGCCTTGCCGACCGCGTGCTGCCGCTCGACCAAGTCGTGCCGGAGATCCTGCGCAGGCGTGCCGAACTAAAGGGAGCAGATGGATGTCTGGCGAAGCCTCAGTCGCGGAGATCCATCCGAAGAACTACCGGTTTCTCCAGGAGCACGTCTATTCCCAGTGCGGGCATCGTGCTCGAAGGGGATAAGCATTACCTGTTCGAAAGCCGCCTCGCGCCCATCGTCAGGCAACTCGGCCTCGGCTCCATCAACGATTTGTGCGCGCTGCTGCAGTCGTCTCGTCAGCCTGAGGTCGGCCACCAGGTCGTCGAGGCCATGACCACCAACGAGACCTACTTCTTCCGCGATCCCGCCCACTACGATGCCATACGGAACGTTCTGTTGCCGCGGCTGAAAGAAGAACGGCGGGATACAAGGAAGCTGCGGTTCTGGTCGGCTGCGTCATCCACCGGGCAGGAAGCCTACAGCCTGGCCATGCTGCTCATGGAGGAGGGGCTGAGCGACTGGAACATTCAAATTCTGGGCACCGACTTTTCCTCGCAGGTTGTGGAACGCGCCCGGTCCGGCAGAGTACCAGCAGATCGAGGTGAACCGAGGTCTGCCGGCGGCCCTCCTGGTGAAGTATTTTCGCCGTTCCGGCATGGACTGGCAGTTGAGCGATCGCGTGCGCCGAATGGTCCGTTTTGAAACCATCGACCTGCGCAAAAGCATGCGCGCCCTCGGACCTTTCGATCTGGTGTTCTGCCGCAACGTCATGATCTATTTCGATGCAAAGACAAAAATGAACATCTTGAAGGAACTCCACGGCACGCTGTTTCGAGGCGGCTGGCTGCTGCTGGGAGGCGCCGAGACTGCATTCGGAGTCGAGGAGTTGTTTGAAAGACTGACAGTGGGAAATGCCACTGTATATGTCGCACGCGGAGAGAGCAATCATGCCAACGGCATCGACCATTGAAATACATCTGGGCGAATTGGCGCAGATCGTGGAATACGTGTTCAGGACGATGGTCTGCCTGGAAGTGAGCGAATCCGACCAGCCCTGGTTCCCTGGCTCGAATCAGTTGACAGCGACAATTCACTTGGCCGGCGATTGGAACGGAGTGCTGGCGTTGGGGTGCGACCGCAAGCTGGCATGCGCATTCACAGCCCGCTTTCTCTCGACGGAGAAGCCGGAGATGGTGGATGACGTCGTACGCGATGTGCTCGGTGAACTGGCAAACATGATCGGGGGCAATCTGAAGTGTGTTTTGGCGGGCGGCCTCAGGCTGTCCATGCCCTCTGTCGTTGACGGCGCCGACCACAATCTGCGCGTGTGCAGGGCAGGGACTCGGGAGCGCCTCGTCTTTGAGTGTGCCGAGGGTGTCTTTTCTGTCGCTGTGCTGAGGGAAGAACGGCTGACACCTAGAGTTTACTAGCCCCAATACGTTGATCAGTATCCCGTGATCCGAACGGGATCTGCGTTGGCCCTGGATCCCTAGGTCATCACCGTCTTATTGAGGGAGCGGACCACGGCTGCTTGGGCGCGCTACGGTTTTTAGCCCCGCTCGTGTTGTTCAAAGGATTGGACGGAAATACTAGGATTTTACCGGCTGCCCAGACCGGAAGGCATCGCAGCAAGGTGCCTGATTCTATTACATATATGTGTTTTTAATGACTCTTAAGTTAATTGATGGCGGAGAGAGTGGGATTCGAACCCACGGTACTCGTTAAAGTACACACGCTTTCCAAGCGTGCGCCTTAAACCGCTCGGCCATCTCTCCGCGGAAGAAAGGTACGAGAACAGTTGCCGGTTCCTCTCTAGTATACCTGCGCGTCGGCGCTTCGAGGGCGCGGAAGGATCTGCGCTTCGGTGAGCCGAAGCCTCCAATGAACTGTCGGAGCCGTTCGAGGGCCGGGAGTGTGCCGCGGAGCAGAGAAGGGAATTCTGGGGCGCGGATGAAAGCGTTTACCGCAAGATGCTTGCTCATTTATAGTGCCTTGTTGCCCGCTCTTCAAGGATTTGGGCACATGCAGGAAAAACCTAAGCAGAGATTGGTTACACTCAGTCCGATTTCTCTGCTGAGGCTGGGCGCGCAACCGGCAGTTTCTCGCCGCACGGCGTGACTCTTATTTGAAAGAGGTCTTCCATGTCCCATCTCTCCCGCCGCGATCTGCTTGGTTCAGGATTGGCGCTTTCCACCTCCAGTCTGATGGCGCGTACCGCGTGGGCGCGCACGGCGGCGCTGTTTGCTCATGACCCGCTGGCTGCCGATTCGATCGTGGCGCGTCCCGCAACGGCTCCGCGCGAGCAGCTTCTCCTCGATTTTGGATGGAAGTTTATGTTTGGGCACGGCACTGATCCTGCCCGCGATCTCGGCTTTGGCAGAAATCAGGAAGACTTCGCCAAAACCGGCGATTTCAAGTTTTCCAAGGCCGGATTCGACGACTCGAAATGGCGCGCGCTCAACCTGCCGCACGACTGGGCGGTGGAGTTGCCCTTTGTGCGCGATGAGGCCCAGCAGTCGCACGGATACAAGCCGCTGGGAAGGCGTTACCCGGAGACCAGCGTGGGCTGGTACCGAAAGGAGTTCGAGATTCCTGCCAGCGATGCGGGTCGTCGCATCAATCTTGAGTTCGACGGGGCCTTTCGCGATGTGCTGGTGTTCGTGAACGGCTGCTTCGTCGGCCGCAACGACAACGGCTACGCGCCGTTCTGCTACGACATCACGGATTTTCTCGCTGTCGGCCCAAAGAATTGCATCGTGGCGCGCGTCGATGCGAGCTTCGGCGACGGCTGGTTCTACGAGGGCGCAGGGATTTACCGGCATGTGTGGTTGACCAAGACCAATGTGCTGCACCTTGGACAGTGGGAGAGCACGGTGCGCCCGATGGCCACCGACGGCAAGGCGGTGAACCTGCAACTGGCCACAGTGGTGGTGAACGAGGGCAAGAACTTCGAAACGGCCGCGGTGAGTTGGCAGATCCTGGATGCCGCTGGCAAGACGGTGGGCACGGCCAAGGCCCCCGTGCAGACGATTAACGTGGATGGGCAGGCAAGTTTTGAAGCCTTGGCGCAACTGAGTGATCCGGCGCTCTGGTCGGTGGATGAACCCAATCTCTATTCGGCCATCGTGACAGTGGAAACCAATGGCAAGCCGCGCGATGCGGAGCGCGTGACCTTCGGCGTGCGCTTCCTTAGTTTCGAGGCCGATCATGGGTTCTTTCTGAACGAGAAGCCGCTGAAGATTCAGGGAACCTGCAACCATCAGGATCATGCGGGCGTGGGCGCAGCCGTGCCTGACCGGTTACAGGCCTTTCGCATCGGCGTTCTGCAGCAGATGGGCTGTAATGCCGTGCGCACCTCGCACAACATGCCTACGCCCGAGTTGGTTGCGGCGTGTGACCGCATGGGCATGATGATGATGTGTGAGACGCGGCAGATGAGCTCGAGTCCGGAAGGATTGGCGCAGCTCGAAACCATGATCAAGCGCTACCGGAATTCGCCGTCGATTATTCTGTGGTCGATTGGCAACGAGGAAAATCACCTGCAGACCGAAATGGCCGAGCAGGGCGCGAAGATTGCCGCGACCATGGTGCGGCGCTGCCACGAACTCGATGCCACGCGCGTAGTTTCCGCAGCGGTGAACGGAGACAACGAGAAAGGCGTGTCGGAGGCGCTTGACGTTATCGGCTTTAACTACCACCTGCCACTTCCCGACAGCTTTCACAAAAAGCATCCCACGCGGCCGGTATTTGGGTCGGAGACGGCGAGCACGGTTTCGACGCGCGGCGTGTATCAGACCGATCCCCTGCGCAATACCTTGAGCGCATATGACGAGAATCACCCTGAATGGGCCGAGCTCGCAGAGGAGTGGTGGAAGTTCTACGGCACGCGTGAGTGGCTGGCCGGAGGGTTTGCGTGGACTGGCTTCGATTATCGCGGCGAGCCCACGCCTTACGGATGGCCTTCGATCAACTCGAATTTCGGCATCGTCGACATGTGCGGATTTCCCAAGGACAATTTCTTCTACTACAAGGCGTGGTGGACGAAGCAGCCGGTGTTGCACCTTTTCCCGCACTGGAACTGGGAGGGCAGGGAAGGTGACGAGATCCCGGTGTGGGTGCACTCGAACCTCGACGAAGTGGAATTATCGCTGAACGGCAAGAGCCTGGGACGGCAAAAGGTCTCGCGGTTCGGGCACGTGGAGTGGAAAGTGCGCTACGAGCCGGGCACCATCACGGCGAACGGATGGAAAGATGGAAAGCTCGCGCTCACAGAAGAGCGTACGACCACGGGTCCCGCCGTGGCGCTGAAGCTAACAGCAGAACGCACGGAGATCGACGCCGACGGCGAGGACGTTGCGATTCTGACAGTTTCGGCACTGGACTCGCAGGGCCGCGCCGTGCCGACGGCGGACGTGCTGGTCGATTTCAAAGTGACAGGCGAAGGCGCGCTGATCGGCGTCGGCAACGGCGATCCCAACTGCCAGGAGAGCGACAAGGAGCCGCGGCGCTCGCTCTTCAGCGGCTTGGCGCAGGTCATCGTGCAATCGACGAAGACAGCGGGGACAATCGAAATCACGGCGGAGGTGGACGTGCGGCACGTGACCATTGCGCCGGCAAAGATCGCGATCACAACAAAGCGGGTGCAGCCGCGGCCTTCGGTGTAAGACATTGGTCAGTGGTCAGTGATCAGTGGTCGGTGGCTGCTGCCGGGCGGGCGCGGGGGATGGTGCAGCGTGGACGGTTTGCAGCGCCATCTGAAGGGCCTGAAAGAGATTGGCAGCGCGCTTCGTCTCGAGGGTCCCGGAGGCGAGCGCCTGGAGAACCTCATTGAGCGCGACGTGAATCGAGGCCAGGTTCTGAAGCGGAGGAAGCTGAAGCGGCTCCCTGGAGCGCGGGCGCTGAACATAAATACGCGTGCGCCCGTGAAAGTAGCAGAATTGCGAGCCGCGCATGGCGGGCGACTGGCACTTGAGCCCGTTACTCTTGATGAATCGGCACTCCTGGTACTTGCATGCGCCCGTAGTCTTATCGTTGCCGATGTTCATAGTCTTATCCCCCATCCCATACCCCCCTCCCGGATTTTTCGCGCAAAGTTCTCGAACGCGGCCTGTTGCGCCGAGGCATTGCAGTAATGTCCCTCGATTGAGTTGATTCGAGGCAAAATTGTCACGGCAAAAGGGTTATGGTACGTCCCGTTTCACGTCGAGGAATTCTTGCCCCAAAATGCCAACCCGGCGAGCGAATAGTCGCCGCGACGACAGTCTGCTTTTCTGCTGCTGGAACCAGAATGCGCCGATGCAGGAAATAATCTGCACTGCGCGGCAGGAAAATTCGATGTGCGCTATCGGTTCTGGGATCAGTGAATTAGGCGGATTCTTGGATGTGCTGATTGAGGGTCACGGACTTGACACGGAAACAGGCAGGCCGGCTTCGAGAAGCGCCTGGGCTGTTTCTCGTCAAGCCAGGATCATTCCCAGGCAGGTCTGCGAACCCTGGCCGACTTAAGGGGATTGGCCGGGAATATTGCGAACGGATTCCGGGTTGAAGTCTGTGGTATCCCCGGTCCCCGAACGCGAGGGACCGGGGGCACCCTCATTTGTAGTTTGGAAATATACCGGGATCGGGGCCACCCGCCAATAGGTCGGGAGTTCGAATCTCTCCGGGCGCACCATTTTTCCGAAACCTGCCGATTGCTCCGCGAAACGCTGTATCGTTGCCGCGGCGCAACTACCACCAGTTGCCGGTGTGGTAAATCGTGCCGTCGGTGCGGCCAGGGGGTTGGCCGTTCGACTGAAGGTCGGAGACCGCCGGAGCCGGATACTCCGCCCACAGAGCCCCGTCCGGACCCGTGGCCAAGGTTCGCTTCACGGTTCCGTCCGGCTCCCGGTCGTATGTGAGGGTGCAAAGCAGTTTGCCGGAGACATAGAAAACCGACTGCGTCAGCCAACGCTTGCTGTCATAGCTGTAGCGAATTTCCTGAGTCAGGCCGGTGGGGAATTTGTAGAGCCTTTTCACTCGGAGACTGCTGACATATTCATCGGCGCTATACCATACATTGTCCTGGTCGTAGGTATCCATGCGCACTAAATCGCCGTTGCCGTCGTAGGTGAATTTATCCGTTGCCGCCGGTTTCCCGTCGTTGTATTGAACGGCGGATTTTTTCAGCCCGGTGTGCTCATCGAGTTGGATATCGACATAGAAGGCGTTAGAGGCGACCGACGAATATACGATCTCGCGTGTGGCAACGCCGGCGGGGTTGAAAAACTGCTCCTCGTGGAAGACGCCGGTACCGCTCGGAGTGTACTTCCATGCCTCAAAGTGGGTCTGCGTACCCTGTACCACCCAGTAACTCGTGGGTGTGCCATCGGCGGTTTTGTCGTCCTCACGAGTCTGCAAGCCCCAGGAATTGCGTTGAAATTGCTCGATGCCGACTTCCTCGCCGTTCTTGTATCTGTCCTGGGAATCGGACACCCAGGTATTGCCAGTGTAGTGGTTGACGTAGGTATCCTCTTCGTTTCCATCGCGCATCCTTGCAACCCGCAGGATGCGCCCCAAGGAATCTCTCTCCACCTTGTAATAGCGGCCCGAGGGCGTCGCTCCCGGCGTAATGGGGCCCCGGTATTCGGAGTCGCCCGTGTTTAGGTTGACGCTATACCGGTAAAGCTGGGTGGTTGTTTGGGCGGCGGCGAGAGAGCAGAGCGCCGCGCAAACCGAGATGACGCCACAGGGCCGAATGCTTGTCATGTGCCCTCCAGTGGATAAAGTATATCCGCGGTGTATCGGCCCCGATAAGGGAAAACCAGTTTCCCGCACGGCAAAGCCCGGCGGGGTGGGCATACCAGACTCTGCCACGTCCTCCAACCATTTACAGGCGCACATTTCGACAGGGAGGGTAGTGGGCCAGTTTGAAAAAGATCGTTCTTCAGAGGCTAGAGCCTACACTCCTTTTGCGGCGTTTTCGGCGCCCTTCGACTAAGCGCAGGGCAGGCTAAAAGTCGCGCCCTGATACAAGACCCCTTCCACCCTTTCGCCAAAACGCGGCGAAAAGATGGAGCAACGAGGGCTCGTGCTATCCCACATCTCAGAATCGAGATGTGGGGCACCCCTGGTCGTGGTGAGTTGAGAGAGGTGGGTTTGGGTCCGTGCTATCCCACATCTCAGAATCGAGATGTGGGGCACCCCTTGTCGTAGTGAGTTGAGAGAGGTGGGTTTGGGTTCGTGCTATCCCACATCTCAGAATCGAGATGTGGGGCACCCCTGGTCGTGGTGAGTTGAGAGAGGTGGGTTTGGGTCCGTGCTATCCCACATCTCAGAATCGAGATGTGGGGCACCCCTGGTCGTGGTGAGTTGAGAGAGGTGGGTTTGGGTTCGCGCTATCCCACATCTCAGAATCGAGATGTGGGGCACCCCTGGTCGTGGTGAGTTGAGAGAGGTGGGTTCAGGTTCGTGCTATCCCACATCTCATCCGCCGCGGCGGACGAGATATGGGGCACCCATCATTCACTGCTGGTTGAAAGCCACCGCTCCTACTGCTCCATCACCACAACCACCGAGCGCGCGGGGATGCGGAGAGAGCCTGCCGAGGCCGGTTTTGCCTCGGGCTCCTCCGGAGTTGCTGCGACGAGTGAGCCCGCGCTGGGCAATTCGAGCTTGGCGACGATCGGCTTGTCCTGTTCGAGGTTGGCGATGATCACCGCGCGCTTGCCGCCGGACTTGCGATAGACGGTGTGGCGTACGGAGCCGTCAGCGGTCACGTCCGCGCCCAGAGTGTCGCGGAATTCGGCGTCCCAGATCCACGCCTTGTATTTGCGGCGCAGCGCATCCACCTTCTTGCCGTATTCGAGCGTGAGCGGGAACGCGGTGATGCTGCCTTTGAAGTTGTATGGCTCGTACTCGAGGATGTAGCGATAGAGCAGGGCCACGTTGACCTCGTCGCGCGCATCCCAGCCGCGCACGGCGGCCATCAGCGGCGCCTGCGGATCGATGTAGCGCAGAGCGTGGCGCGTGCCCCAGCCGATGCGGTAGTAGCCGAGCACGTAGTAGGGCATCAGCCAGTCGCCCGGCCCCTCGCCGGAAAACAGGAAGTCGGGATTCACCTTGTCAGCCGCAGCACGGAACTGTTTCACCAGCGGGATATCGGAATTGAACAGATAGCCCGGCGCCTGGTAGCCGTGATCGTTGCTGAAGTTGTAGCTGACGCCGTTGTGCTGCATCACTTCATCGAAGAGCCAGCCCTGCGGCGCCGAGCGCGAGCGTCTTCTCGAACTCGTGCGTGGCGATGTCGCGATACTCCTGGCAGCAAACGTCCATGATGGCGCGCCGGCGATTGTTGATGCCGGCGAGTTGCGTGGGCGTTTCATAGCTGTATCCGCCGGACTCGTATTTGTTGCCCCAGGGATCGGTGCACTCGTACTTGTAGAGCACTTCCTTGTACCAGTCGGTGGACATGTCGGCGAAGATGGGCTTGCCGAAGAGAATCATCTTCACGCCCTTGGCCTGGATTTGCGCGATGGCGTCGTGCAGCTCCTGCCAGGTGCCGAGGCCGGGATCGGTGGACATGCAGGGATCGCCGCCGTCCTGTCCGCCATGATGCCAGCCGACAAGTTGAATCGCGCCCACGCCGTTCTCAGCGCACTCGGTACCGTACTTGATCAGTTCGCGATAAGGGATGGACCAGTCCTGTTCGGCGCCGTCAATCTGCAACTGCTGCCAGGAGTTCACGTCCTTCACCCATTCAGGAATGTGCGGGTTGCCGAACCAAGTGGCGCGCCACTCCTTATATATGTCCAGACCCACATGCCAGTCGCCCGCATAGGGCTGCATGACGACGGGTGAGAGATTCACTGAAGAGTGGGGATGCGCAAAGATGAAGTGACAGGTGCGGAAGTCGAGATGCACAGGCAGGCCGGAGATCTCGTCGGTTTGCGGGACCGCGTTGCCGTTCCAGTCGATCGTCCCGGGATGCTGCTCGAAGGCGAACTGGAGCAGATAGCGGACGGTGGGATCGTGATGCGCCACATAGATGCCCTGCGCAGGCGACTGGATGAAGCAGAACTGGCTCTGGTTGGAGTTAAAGGTCTTGGTGGGATACCGGACTCCCCAGTAGCCGAGATTGTTGCTGAAGTGAGGGTAGATTTCCTCGTCGGAGAGTGCGCCGACAAACATGTGCTCGGCCACCATGCGCGTGTCGGGCGTGGGCGGATTCAGGTCGCCGAAGTAGGGATAGTCGACGGACTCGACATGCAGATCCGACTGGTTGTCGAGGACACCGTCGAAGGTAAGTGCGCCATCTTTGAGCGTGACGGTGGCCGTGAAGGTGATGGGCAGAACGCCGCCGTGCTGGCTCTCCAGATTCGACCACTGGATCCGCACCTGGTTGTCGGCGATCTTTTCCACGCTCTTGGCGCGCTGTTTCTGGCCCCAGATGAAGTTGGTGCGCTGTGTGGGCAGAGGCGCATGCATGCGAAATGAAACGCCCAGCGCGGGGCGGCGCTCGATTACCCACTTTGTGGGCTTGTGCTCCATGCGCGTAAGCGCGCCGGATGCTGGGTCGAAGGCCACGAGGAGGTCTTTATCCTGCAGGACCACGTCTCCGGTGATGGCGGCGGCCTGTTCGGCGCTCAATTCCATATTTTCAGTGAATGCGGCCAGCGCGGTCAGTCCGGCCAGCTTGTTGAACGTTCTCCGGTCCATGAAGCTCCTCGATTCTTGGGCTTTTCGTAAAAAGACTGCCGCGCCAGCAAGGCCGCGGCAAGCCAAGGCGATTCACATACAGTGAATCCGGGTTGCAGTGTTTTCCTATTTCTGGGCGAGACCCTTCGCTCGCAGTTCTGAGAGACCGGTCTCGCAAACGGATGGTATCGGGCGCGGGGCTCGGGTGTCAATCGGGAAGTAGGAGATAAGGCGAAAGAACGCGCCAGGGGGTCGAAGGTAGAGTGAAGAAGTGGAACAGGAACGGGCCAATTTGAGCAGGGAACTGCGCGCCATGGTGACGCTGGCCGTGCCGGTGGTACTCAGCGAACTGGGCTGGATGGCCATGGGCGTGGTGGACACCATTATGGTGGGGCGCCTGGGGCCAGCGGCGATCGGCGCGGTGGCCCTGGGCAACGCCATTTGTTATACGCCTTCCATCTTTGGCGTGGGGCTGATGCTGGGGCTGGATACGCTGGTATCGCAGGCCTACGGGCGCAAGGATCACGACGAGTGCCATCGCTGGCTGGCCCAGGGCGTGTATCTGGCGTGCATTGCTGCCGTTCCCATTATGCTGGGGATTTGGCTGGCGAGTTTTTTTATTGGACGTGTCGGGATTGCGGCGGAAGTAGCCGGGCCGGCGAGCGAATATCTGCGGCTGCTCAACTGGGGCACGCTGCCGCTGCTGCTCTACGGGGCGACCCGGCGCTACCTGCAAGGCGTGGGCCAGGTGCGGGTCATTACTGTGACCTATGTTCTGGCAAATTTGATCAACTGGTTCGGGAACTGGGTGCTGATCTACGGCAAGCTGGGATTTCCTGCGCTGGGCGTGAACGGATCGGCGATCTCGACTGCGCTTGCGCGAGTGATCATGGCCACGGCGCTGCTGGGCTTTGCCTGGCGCTACGAGCGCGGGCGCGGGCATCCGCTGTTTCATCACTGGGCCGCACCGCAGGCCGCGCGGCTCAAGCGGCTGCTGCAACTGGGCGCGCCGGCGGCAGGGCAAATTCTGCTCGAGGTGGGTGCGTGGAATCTGGCCACGCTTTCGGCCGGATATCTGACGCCTGTAGCGCTGGCCACGCACCAGATCGTGCTCAACTATGCGAGCGTCACCTACATGGTGCCGCTGGGGATTTCCGCCGCGGCCGCCGTAAGCGTGGGTCACGCGGTGGGCGCAGGCGATGCCGCACGGGCGCGGCGCGCGGGATGGATGGCGCTGGGGTTGGGAACGAGCTTTATGCTGCTGGCGGCGCTGATGTTTCTGTTGTGGCCGCGACCGCTCATCGAATTGTTTTCTCGCGATCCGCGCGTGCTCGCCGTCGCTCCGGGCCTGCTGGGCATCGTCGCAGCCTTTGAGATTTTCGACGGCATTCAGACCGTATCCACAGGCGCGCTGCGGGGACTGGGCGAAACTCATGCGCCGATGTGGGCCAACCTGGTGGGTTACTGGGTGATGGGATTGCCGCTCGGCTTCTTTCTTTGTTTTGGACTCGGTTGGGGAATCTACGGTCTTTGGATTGGGCTCACACTGGCCCTGATCGTGATTGCCCTGGCGCTGCTCCTGCGCTGGCGGCGCGATGCGCGAAGGCAACTTCTCGCTGCAACTTTCTGACTATGGGGTCCTTCGCGCCCGGTAGCCGGCGTAAAGGCGATCTGTCTTGCTTCGGCATTGAAAATAAGCAAGTTACTGGCGATGAATGCCATAACAGGCCGCTCCAGGTCGATCTCGATGTAAAGGGGTTACCAATGGGGCGCACTGTGATACAGCGACGTTGAGAAGTGACTATAATCACATATTGGGGCGAGATGGTCCGGCATCCTCTAGAGGGTGGTCCGGCGCTGATGAAGCGCTTCATATCGCTCAAGATTTTTCGGAAGGGAATCCCGCCACATGGCGACTGGAAACCTGGCCCTGGGTCAAGAACAGGGTGAAAGCAGCACGCGTTCGCGCATCGTCAACGACTTCACCATCAATGTAGCCACGGTGAACGGATCGGGTTCGCAGTCCGCCAACAGCGTACTGCTGAAGAGCATCTTCGGGATGGGCGTTCCCGTGAGCGGGAAAAACCTGTTCCCGTCAAACATTGCCGGATTGCCTACGTGGTTCACCATCCGCGCCAGCAAAGACGGCTATGTGGCGCGCAAGCGCGAGACCGACGTGCTGGTGGCGCTGAATGCCGAGACGGCGCGCGAGGACATGCTGTCGCTGCCCGCGGGCGGCGTGGCCATCTACGAAGAAAACTTCAACCTGAAGCAGTATCGCGACGACGTGGTCTGCTATCCGGTTCCGTTCGACAAGCTCACCGCGGCTCTGTGTCCCGAGGCCAAACTGCGCAAGCTGGTCAAGAACATGGTGTACGTGGGCGTGGTGGCGCAGCTGTTGCAGATCGACTTGAAGGTCGTGGAAAAGTGCGTGCAGAAGCAGTTTGCCAAGAAGCAGAAGGTCTTCGACCTGAACTTCGGCGCTGTTGAAACCGGCTTCGAGTATGCCCGGACCAACTTCACCAAGCAGGATCCGTACTTCATCGAGCGGATGAGCCAGACTGAGGGCAAGATCATCATCGACGGCAACGCGGCATGCGGCATGGGCGCGGTGTTCGCGGGCGTAACGGTGGTGGCGTGGTACCCGATTACGCCGTCGACCTCGCTGGTTGAAGCCACGACGGATCTGCTGAAGAAGTTCCGCGTGACGCCGGAGGGCAAGGCCACCTTTGCGGTGGTGCAGGCCGAAGATGAGCTGGCGGCAATCGGCATGGTGCTGGGCGCAGGCTGGGCCGGCGCGCGGTCCATGACTTCGACCTCGGGGCCGGGCATCTCGCTGATGGGGGAGTTTTCCGGGCTCGGTTACTACGCAGAGATTCCCGGTGTGATCTTCGATGTTCAGCGCAGCGGGCCTTCAACGGGCATGCCGACGCGCACGCAACAATCCGATCTGCTTTCGACGGCGTTTCTTTCGCACGGCGACACCAAGCATCCAGTTCTGCTGCCGGGCAATGTAAAAGAGTGCTTCGAGTTTGGGTATGCGGCCTTCGATGTTGCGGAGCGTTTGCAGACGCCGGTATTCGTGCTCACCGATCTCGATCTGGGCATGAACAACTGGATGTCAGAGCAGTTTGCGTATCCTGAGAAGCCGCTCGATCGCGGCAAGGTGCTGACTGTCGAAGAGATCGATAAACTGGGCGGCTTCGCACGTTACCGTGACGTGGATGGCGATGCCATTGGCTGGCGCACGCTTCCCGGCACCATGCATCCCAAGGCGGCCTACTTCACGCGCGGCTCGGGACATAATGATGCGGCGGGCTACACCGAGCGGCCAGAGGAGTATCTGGCCGTTATGGATCGGTTGGCGCGCAAGTTCGAAAACGCGCGCACTCTGGTCCCGGCGCCGGTAGCTTATCGCAACGGGAAATCGAAGATTGGCTTCCTGGCCTTTGGTTCCACCGATTTCGCGCTGCGCGAGAGCCTCGACCAGATCGAGAAGGAACACGGCCTCAGCGTGGACTACATGCGCGTCCGCGCTTTTCCGTTCGCGCACGAGATTCACGACTTTGTGGCCAGCCATGAGCGCGTGTACGTGGTGGAACAGAACCGCGATGCGCAGTTGGCCAGCCTGCTGAAGCTGGATCTTCCCGCCGACCAGGTGGTGAAGCTGCGCAGCATTTTGCACTACAACGGGTTGCCCATTGACGCCCGCACGATAACGGACGAATTCGCAACCAAGGAGGGCTTGTAATGGCCACCGCAACTGCTAGTGGGGCCAAGGGCCCGAAACTGAATCATATTGGGCTGCCGATCGTAGACTATCGCGGCGGCAGGTCCACGCTGTGCGCCGGCTGCGGACACAACGCGATCTCGGAGCGCATCATCGACGCGATGTTCGAGATGGGCGTGGAGCCGGAGCGCGTGATGAAGATGAGCGGCATCGGCTGCTCGTCGAAGAGCCCGGCCTACTTCATGAACCGCTCGTTCAGCTTCAACAGCGTGCACGGGCGCATGCCGAGCGTGACCACCGGCGCCGTACTGGCCAACCGCACCATGACAGCGCTGGGCGTCTCCGGCGACGGCGACACGGCATCCATCGGCATGGGACAGTTTGTGCACCTCATGCGGCGCAACTTGCCGATGATTTACATCATCGAAGACAACGGCGTCTATGGCTTGACGAAGGGCCAGTTCTCGGCCACTGCCGACCTTGGCTCCAAGCTGAAGACCGGCGTGATCAATGATCTTCCGCCTATCGATACCTGCGCTCTCGCCATCCAACTGGGCGCAACATTCGTCGGCCGTTCGTTCTCCGGCGACAAGAAGCAACTGCTTTCCATGCTCAAGGCGGCAATCGCGCACAAGGGCACGGTGATGCTCGACGTCATCAGTCCTTGCGTCACGTTTAACGACCATGAGGGCTCGACCAAGAGTTACAAGTTCCTGCAAGACCACGACGAACCGATCAACGAGATCGGTTTTGTGGCCAGCTTCGACGATATCGAAGTGGATTACGATTCGGGCGAGGTCTACGACGTGGAAATGCACGATGGCTCGCAGTTGCGCCTGCGCAAGTTGCTTGAAGACTACGACCCCACCGACAAAGCCAACGCGGTGCGTACGCTGATGGAAGCGCATGAAAAAGATGAAGTCCTTACCGGCGTCTTCTATATCAATACGCAAAAGCCGACGTTCATCGATCAGCTGAACATGGTGGATGAGCCGCTGGGCACGCTGCCCGAGTCCGTGACGCGTCCGCCAATGTCCGCTCTCGAAGCCTTGATGGCCAATCTGCAATAGATGCATTCCTCGCTCTCGGCGCATGCACGCGCCGAGGGCGGGACGCCTCCCCGCGAAATCGTTTCAATTCAAGTTGAAGCTGAGCCGTCTAGCTGACGGGTATCTCCGCCAATCGGGGAATGGCGCGAACCGTCTGGTTGCGGCCAAGTTCCTTGGCGCGGTAAAGAGCCTCGTCGGCGCGGCGCAGGCAGTCGAGAGCCGGCTCACCGGGCTCCAGCTCGGCGACTCCCAGCGAGATGGTGATGCCGGTCAGTTCGGCGAAGGTATTGCTTTGCACCATGTTGCGCATGCATTCAGCAAGCACATACGCGTCGTTCAGGCGGCTGTATGGCAGGAGCACGACAAATTCCTCGCCCCCAATGCGAAAAAGACGATCACTCTTGCGCAAGCGAGCAGAAACCGCCGCAACCATTTCGATTAGCACCGTGTCGCCGACGTCGTGTCCGCGCACGTCATTGATTGTCTTGAAGTGATCCAAGTCGAACAGGACGATAGACGCCGGTGTTTTGTAGCGGATGCGAAAACTCACAGCACGTTCGATCTCTTTTTCCATCTCGCGGCGATTGGCGGCGCCGGTCAGCGGGTCGCGGGCCGCGAGCCGTTCCATTTCCGCGTGCTGCCGCTCGTTGTCCGTGGAAAAAATAAGCGCGAAGATCCAGGTTAGCGCCAGGGAACCGATCACGCGCGGAAACTCCTCGCGCGTGGTCCAGTGCCAGGCGCCGTAGACCACGACCGGGCAGAAGATGCACATCAGAATGCTGGCCCTGCCCGATCCCAGAATGAAGTAGCTGATGCAAAGGAGGGGATACGCCCAGAACAATCCCGCCAGATGCAGATGGAAAATGGCGAAAAGAATGAGGAAAGCTCCAGCTGCCGTGACGCCGAAGAGAGCATGGGCCGCAAGGTGGCTGGCGCGGCGGATGAGATACAGCAAGCCGGCGAGCAGGATGCTGAGCGTGCCGGTCACGACGGCAGTGCTCCATTCTCGCGTCACCAAATCAATGGCCGTGAAGACGATACTTCCGACGAGAGCCAGGGCGCTCATCAAGATGACCGGACGCCAACTCTCTAAATGGCTGCCTTGAAATTGCATCGCAAAAACGGCGTGTAGAGATGCGTCGATATCCGCGCAAATCGGGGAATTCGCCTAAATAATTATACCCGCGCACGAATTGCGAAAGTGCCCGCAGAGCCGGCAAGCAAAACCATTGGTAACGTCCCAGAAAAACTGGTTTCGGCGCAGCTAACACTGTGCCCCGATGCAGGGCAGATGGTTGCAACGTGTTCTAAATGGCTGCTAGGACGCTTTGCCGCGCAGTTCCTGTTCGGCACGGAACCAATCGTCCTCGTGGTACCCGTGCATACCGCCGCGCTCGGCCCAAAAGTGATGTGCCAGTTCTGCCACTTTCTCGTGCGAAATCGAAATCGGAGTCACTTTTGCAAGAACGCCGGTCTTTTTTGCCGCGGGCTTGCGCGGTTTCGCGGCAGCTTTCGGAGCGGCGGTTGGTTTCTTCGTGGATTTTGCCATTGGACATTCCTCCTGGGGATAATGGATAAAATTCGGCCAACTGTAGAGAGATTACCCAAGATTTGCCTCGCTTTCCAGGCGAAGTTGATGCGCTGAACCATGGCCGTAATCCTGCGCGGAGGAATGACCGCAGTGCCAGGGGGCAGCCGAGGCCGCATCGTTTCTGAGTTGACGCTTTCCAGTTTCACCGCATATGATGGCTTGCGGGAAACCGGTATCTCACCCGCAAAACCTCAAAGCAGGAACTTTCTCCCAAAAGCCGGTGTCTGTGGAGGGAACCGATCTCCTGGTTGAGAATTCCATGTGCCGAAGGCATGCAAGTCTTCCGTATGATCCGCGGCTCAGAACCGCGGGGGAACCAAGCAAAATTTGAATGTCTCCAAGGGCGCTGCCCCGACGGAGGACTAGAGGACAGAGATGGACAGACGGACTTTCAATAAGCTGGCGGGACTTGCCGCAATTAGCGCTATGACGGCCGAGTTAGAACTGAGCACGGCGCAAGCAGCGGACATTGCAGGTGAAGTGATTCTGCAGGATAGCGATTTCCTGGTGGCGTTCGATCCAGCCACAGGCGCTCTCACGCGCATGGAGCACAGGCCGACGAAATGGATCGTGGAACGTCGACCGGCACTCGGCGCATCCTTCCGGATGCTTGTTCCCATCCCCGGCCGTCGCGCCAACTTTGTGCTTGGGCAGAAACAAAAGGCGGCGAGCGTCGTGAAGATTTCAGACAGCCAGGTGCGAATTGTTTGGAAAGATCTGGCTAGCGAATACGGAGGCGTGCTGCCCATTACGTTGACGGCTACCGTAACCTTGAAGAATGGCAAGCTCACCTTCGACACCGCGCTCGAGAACAAGTCCACTTGTACGGTAGAGACTGTCGACTATCCGTATTTCGGCGACCTGAATCCTCCCACGAGCAACTCCACTGTGGCAGCCCGGACCATGTGGTACGGAAATCTCGGTTCCGACGAGATCTATCCGGACTTTGGCAACGAGAAGGGATACTGGGGCGTTGATTTTCCCATCAAGACCTTCGGCTCGCATCGCAGCAATTTTTGCCTGATTCAAGCCCAGACTGAGGGGCTCTATGTGGAATTGTCCGATCCCTCGTTGCCCTATTACGCGGAATTTACTTTTGAGCAGCATCCTGGAGTGGTGCACGGAGCCGTGGTGCCGAAGACTGATGAATTCTCAGGGTTCCCGGTACATCAGGAGTTTCGCGTCTGTCACTTCGTCTTTGCTGATCCCAATTCGACAAAGAAATTTGTTCCAGTCGTGTTTCGCGGATACGAGGGCGACTGGCATGCGGGCATCGATGTGTACAAGGAATGGCGCAACAAGTGGTTCAAAACGCCGCATCTTCCCGCGTGGGCGAGCGACGTGCACTCCTGGACCATGCTGCGGATGAACACGCCGGAAGAGGATTACACCATCTCGTACAAAAGGTTTGTGGAGTATGGCGAGGAGTATGCCAAGTACGGCGTGAAAGCGGTGCAACTGATTGGATGGAATATCGGCGGCCAGGATCGCGACGATCCTTCGCAGGACACCGACCCGAATTTGGGCACGTGGCAGGAGTTTCATGACGCAATTGCCAAGGTGCAATCGCTGGGCGTGAACGTAATCCTGTTTGGCAAATTGAACTGGGCCGATCTGACTTCGCAATGGTACAAGGACGAGCTCTACAAATACGAGGCCAAGGATCCGTACGGCATCCGGTACGAGCAGGGCGGCTACAACTATGTGACCCCGACGCAGTTGGCCGGCATCAATACCCGGCGGCGAGCAGTGATGGATTTCGCGGATCCTGCGTATCGCGAGATTGCGTTGAAGGAATTCCGGAAAATCCTGGCGCTTGGTTCCACCGGCTGGCTGTGGGATGAAATTTGCCATCACTCAGGGGCGATCTACAATTTTGCTCCGGGCCATGGCTATGCTCCGCCGGGATACATTTACGGAGGCGATCTGCCGCTTTCCGCCGATCTCCGCGCCGCCGCCGACAAAGTAAGTCTCGATTTCATATTCGGCGGTGAAGGGCCGCAGGACTGGCTGATGCAGTACTTCCCGGTGAACGAATGCGGCGTGAGCGCGACGCCTGTGTGTCAATATCTCGACACCAGGAATTCCGTGATGATCGCTGGGGTGAGCGGCTTCGACGATCGCGAACAGTTGAACATGATTCTGCTCAACCGTTGCGTGATCCAATACGAGCCGTTTCTCTACAAAGGGCACCTGCACGATTTTCCGCTTACGATGGCATACGGACAGAAGATCGACGACCTGCGTCGCAAATACAAGGCTTACCTTTGGGAAGGCGCCTTCCGCGATACCCTTGGCGCGGAAGTGAGCGCGAATGCGGCGGTTCGGTATTCGGTCTACGTTGCCGAGAGTGGCAAACGGGCAGTGGTTGTCATCAACCCAAGTTCCGAGAACGCCATCACTGCCAAGGTGAGCCTGCCGAATCCAGGCAACCTTGTTGTTGCAACCCCCGAGCAGTCCGATGCCATTGCTACGACGGGGACGGTGCAAATTCCCGCGCGCTCTGCGGCGGTTGTTATTGAACAGTAGGCTCCGCAGAGAGCGCATCGCGATTGGTTGGTTTTTGCAGAAATCGCGGGGGTAGCGTGTATCGTGGTTGCAAGCTAGAAGCCATGATCACACCCGCTATCGATACCACTGCGCTTACTCGCCGCTTTGGCGATTTCATCGCCGTCGACAACGTGAACCTGCGCGTCGAGGCCGGGCAGTTCTTCGGATTTCTCGGCCCCAACGGAGCAGGCAAGTCCACCACCATCAAGATGTTGACGGGTCTGCTGGCGCCCACTTCCGGCAGCATCCGCATCCTCGGTGGCGACTTGCAGGCCAACTCCGCGGAGATCAAGCGGCAGATTGGCGTGGTGCCGGAGGGGCTGGCGCTCTTCGGCCGCCTCACCGCCGACGAATACCTGCAGTTTGTAGGGCGCATGTATGGCCTGGACCGCGCTACGACGATCAGTCGCACGCGGGAGCTCCTGGAATTCATGCAGCTGGCCGGCGAGCAGAAGAAGCTGATCACCGACTTCTCGCATGGCATGCAGAAGAAGCTGGCTCTCGCGGCAGCGGTCATTCACGGGCCCAAGGTGCTGTTTCTCGATGAGCCTTTCGAGGGTGTTGACGCTGTAGCCGCGGGCACACTCAAGGCCATGCTGCTGCGAATGATTTCGCGCGGTGTGACCATCTTCCTCACCTCGCACGTGCTGGAGATCGTGGAGCGCCTGTGTACGCACATTGCCATCATTCATCGTGGGCGACTGGTGGCGCAGGGCTCGCTTGACGAGCTGCGCGCCGGAGCCGCGCGCATCGCACAAGCCGGAATCCAGGAAGGCGCAGCGTCGCCGAGTGAAGAGAAGCGCAGCCTGGAGCAGATCTTCCTTGAAATCGTGGGCGCGGACCGCGAAGGCAATCCCGCTGCGACGGCGCCTGAGCAGGAGCTCTCATGGCTGAGCTGACGGGCCCGCAGAGTGTTCCCGGTTCCATGCCCCCCATTCCTGCAAGCGCGCAGTTGCGGGCCGTCGCGTGGCTGCGCTGGCGCATCTTTGTCAACGGCATGAATCGCAAGCGGCCCAAGGGCACGCGCCAAGTGGCCGGAGCGGTGTTTGCCATTCTCCTGCGCCTCATCGTGTGGCCCATGCTCGCAACGCTCGTGGTCGGCCCGGTTGCGGGCAGCGGATTCTTTGCGTGGATGGCGATCTCCCATGGCCATCCCGCAAAGACTCGCTTCGCTGCTGCTCGGGCATCGCGCTGCTCTGGCAGTTCGTGAGCATCAACGGCCTCAGCATCGCCGCCACGATTCAGAGCTTCGATCCTGCGTCGCTGGTGCGCTTTCCTCTGCGCTTCGGCCGCTATTTTGTGCTGCGCTCGCTGCTTGGGCCTGCATGACGCCCAGCACCATCGTGGGTTGCCTGGCCTTGCTGGCCGCCGCAGTAGGAATCGGCGTGGCAGATGCATCGCTGGCGCTGCCGGCGCTGGTGGTGATGGCGGTCTACGCATTGATGAACATCTATCTCACGCGCATGATCGGCGCATGGATGGATCGCTGGCTGGCGAACCGCCGCTTTCGTGAGATTTTCAGCATGTTGATGGCTCTGTTTGCGGTCAGCATCCAGTTCCTGAATCTGCATCAGACCACGATGCATGGGCGGGGCGTCCGAAGCAGTTGGCTGCTCAATGTGCTGCATAGCTCCGGATCGTACCTGTATTGGTTGCCGTCGGGTTTTGCGGCGCAAACAATTCTGCTCGCCAAACATCCTCTGGCGGCAAGTGCTCAGTTTGCGGGATTGCTGGCCAGCACTGCGCTGTTCGCCGCGGTCTTTGCCATCCGGTTGCACAAACAGTTTCTTGGCGAATACCTGAGCGATGGTGTTAGCCGGCGCGCGCAGGCGCCATCGACTCCGCGCGTAAAGGTGCCGGAGCCGCAACCCGCCGCGCGGTCTGCATCCGTCGCGTCCGGCGTCATCCTTTCGCCCGTCGTGGCCGCGTGCCTGCGCAAGGAGTGGCTCATATTGACCAGCAATGGAACGCAGCTGATCGGCTTGCTCACGCCGTTGATCTTCGTTGTCATCTTCAGCATGAACCGGACATTTTCCTCCTTTTCATCAAAGTATTTTCTTCCCGCGGCGATTGCCTACGTTCTCATCGCCGCTGTCAGTTCGCTCTACAACATCTTTGGCGCGGACGGCAGCGGCGTGCAGTTGTATCTGCTGGCGCCCGTTCGTATGCTCGACGTGGTTTTGGCCAAGAATCTGATGAGCCTGGCAATCATCTTTGTCCAGGTGACGGTGGCCTGGACCATCATCTGCGTGTTGGCGCGAACGCCGATTCCGGTTTCGGCGCAAATCTCTACCGTGTTCTGGACGATCTTCGTCGTGGCTTTGAATCTGTCCATTGGAACTCTGCGGTCGATCCAGGCGCCGCGGAAATTTGTTCCTGGGCAGACGCGGCAGGTGCGAGGCGCCACGCCCACCAACCGTACCAGTTCGTTGCTGGTTCTTGGGGTGCTGTTCGGAAGCATGTTGCTGCAGATTCCCATCGGCATCGTGTCCAGTTACATCGGGGCGCCTTGGCTGGCAGCGTGGATCTTCGGCCCGCTTGCCGTCGCTGCGGTTTTTGCTTACGTGCTCATGTTACGCAAGGCCGAGCGGCTCATTCTTGCCGCGCGCGATGTGTTCGCAGAAGAACTCTGCAAGGCGTGAGCCGGAAGCTTGAGAACGATAGCGGGCGGGATTCGCTACAACTCCCACCAATCGAACAGCGCCATGCGCGGATAGTACAAGCCGCCGCGTACCGTCGCATCTGCGCCGTGCAAGTTACGTAGAAACTTTGCGTAAGCCTCAATTTGCGGAGCGAATTCGCGGCGCAACTCGGGCAGCGCGGCTTGTGGATCGAGACCATCCTCATGCGCAGTCTTGTAGTCGATGATCCACCAGGTGGAGTGGTCGTCGTTGGATTCCGGCATGGGTCCGGCGCGGAAGACCCGATCAATCTGCACAGTGCGCAGACCGCCCGAAATTACGCCGGTCCAGCGCGCCTCGCTCGCGGCATCGGCGTGCGCCGCGAGAATCCATTGTGCTTGCGGATCGTTGGCGGCGCGCAAAACCATGTCGAGCGCTTGTGTGGCGATGCGATCGGCCTGGCCGGCGTCGATGCCGAAAGTGCGTAAGTTAGCCGCGATGCGTGGCTGCACGCGGGCGAGCGAATTTCGAGCAACTTCACTCGTTTCCGTGGCGAGAAGTTGAGCGAAACGCTGAAACAGTTCGTGGACCGCTTTACCGAGCGCGCGCGACTGCAAACCACCTTCATGGCGCTCATAAAGCCGGCCCGCACCGGCCTGCGGGTCCTCAGCCGCCGTTGAGAATTCGGCAGAAGCGGGTTGATATCCCGGCGGTAAGCGGCGCACGCACGTCGGCTTCAGAACTGGAGGCACGATGCGCAATTCGCCTTCGCCTGAAGCCGCGAGCGATTCGATCGTGGAGGATTCGGCGGCTGCTGCGCGCGCGGCTGACCACTCCTCAAACTGGCGGCGAATCTCGGTTTCCCACGCGGGCCATGCGGTCAGGAGCAGGCTTTCACGCGATGTAACTAGCTCAAAGAGAGCGGCGTCGGCGGACTTGTAGGACGGACGCGCGAAGAAATGCAATTCTTCGCGCGCGCGCGTGGCAGCTACATAAAGGACGCGGCGCGCTTCTTGCTGCTCGCGTTCATGGCGCACACGATCCACCCAGGCCTTTGCGGCGCCGCGATCGGCCCCCTTCGGCGGCATTGGGGCAACGAGGAATTCCGTGATCTCCTCGTGCTCATCGGCCTCGGGTGGCAAGCCGCGCTCCAGCCAGGAAAGCAATTCCGGCTTGTTGTTGCCCGTGCCGGCCTGCAGATCGGGCACAATCACAACCTCGAATTCAAGGCCCTTCGCTTCGTGGATGGTCATCAATTGCACGCCGCAGTCAACATCCGCTGCGGGATCGGGCAGGGCCTTGAGATCTTCGAGGGCGGCGTCGAGCGCAGGGCCCAGTAGATCGGGCTCGCCTTGTGGCAGCGTGTCGAGGCGTTGCCAGAGCAGATCGAGATTGGCGCGTGCCCCCGGGTCCACGCATTGCGCGCCACCCAGGCGCAGCCAAACCTGTTCGAGCGATGTGCCGAGAGTCGCGAAGGGTCGCGAGGAACGCAGACGCTCGGCGAATTCCACGGCGCGCAGCACGCGTCCCACGGCTGCACGGCCGTCGTTAGACAGCAGTGTCAAACGCTCCGCGAGCAGGCCCGGCACCGGGCGGGACTTCAACTGCTCGTCGTCGGCGCTCGCGAGCGTGTGCAGATCGGCGAGCGAGAGGCCACACCAGGGCGCGCGCAAAACGCCCAGCCAGGCCACGCGGTCTTCGCGATTGAACAGCGCGCGAGCCAGCGCCAGGACGTCAATAATCTCAGGGCGGTCCTGCAGGGTCTCGAGTTTGATCGCGCGGAAGGGAATACCCGCCACACGCAGCGCCTGAGCCACTGGCACAAGCGCTTTGCGCGCGCGGCCGAGCACGGCGATGCGGCATTTTTCGCCGGCCACGCGAGCCTTCTCCAGACGGCTGCGGATCAGAGCGACGATCTCCCTCGTCTGTTTCTCAAGCGCGGCATCGCGTTGCAGTTGCCGCGCGTCTTTGCGGTCGGGGCTAGGACTCCCCGAGTTGCTGCGCGATGCTGGCGCAAATTCCAAATGGAGTTGCAGACGCGGTTCGCCGTGAGCGGCAACATGAAGGCCGGATTCGAGGGAAGAATCGCGCGCAGGCTCTGCTTCGACAAACGTAATGCCGCCGCCACCGGTAAAAATCTGCGCAAATGTGTGGTTGATGCGGTCGACGAGAGGCCGCGCGGTGCGGAAGTTGGCCGTCAGCAGCACCGAATCGAAAAGCAGCGGAAGATCGTCGGGAATCTCCAGGCCGAGCTGCTCGGCGCGCGGAAAAAGCTCAGTATCGGCTTCGCGGAAGCCGTAGATGGACTGCATCGGGTCGCCCACCACAAACAAAGTGCGGTCCTCGCGCCCGGACCACGCAGCGATGAGATGCGCGAGCAACTGGTGTTGGCGGCGGCTGGTGTCTTGAAACTCATCGACCAGCAGGTGATGAATGCCGTCCGCAAGGTTCTGCGCGGCTTCGATCGGTAGATTGTCTTCACCTTTGAGCGCTTTTTGCGCGATCTGGGCGATTTCAATGTAGTCAGCCGCCGCGGTCTCCGCAAATACCACGCGCAATTGGCCCGCGGCATGACGCAGGAGGGTGAAACACGCTCGCACAATCTCCCACTCTTCTTCGGTGTAGCGGGCAGGGGGGAGATTGCGGACAGCCGCGAGAGCGGATGCGAAATCGGGAGCTGACGCAAGGCCGGCAAGCAGGCTGAGCAAGCGTGCCTTTTCGGCTTTACGGTCTTTGGGAAAGCCTTGATTGACGTTCACTTGTTTGCGTATGCTGCCCTCGCTGGTCAAGAGCAAATCGGCAAGGCACTGGAATGCGCGGTGCGCTTCTTCCAATTCGTCCAGATTCGCGAAGGGCGGGGCAGGGAAGTCGGCTAGCTCTGCAAGTTCGCTGTGGAGCGCCCCGTCACTTTGCTCGCACGCGAAGCGCGCCAGCGCGTGCGCCTCGTCAAGCGCGCCTGGAGACTGATCGAACAGTTGCCTCAGAGTTGTGAGGCTTTCTCGCACGCTGCGGATAAACGGGCGCTCTAGCCGCTCGCGCAGGACGTCCCAATCCGGGTCGCGATCAAGGACAAAATCGTGCATCCACTGGTCGCGCTTCTCGAGCATGGTCACGACCTGATTCTCAAGATCGGCCCAACTGTTGTCGCGCCACAGAAGCAGCGTTTCGATGGCCGCGCTCAGCGTCGCGTTGTCTTTCCCAATCTGCTCGAGTGTGCGGCGCGCGGCGCGGCGATAAAGCTCTTTCGGCTGGTCATAGATCTCCAGGCTTCCGCCGAGGCCGGAAAGAATGGGCTGCTGCAAGGCGAGCTCACGGCAGAAGGAGTCGATGGTGGAAATGCGCAACTGTGCGGGAAGGTCGAGGATATCCCAACCGAGGGCGCGCGAACGGGCGAGCGCGCGCTGCGCCAGCGACTCCATGGAGAACGGATCGGGCGCGTCTTCATGAGCGCCCGCGACCGCAGCCGACTCAAGCTTAGAGAGAATGCGGTGACGCATCTCAGCTGCGGCGGCTTTGGTGAACGTGATGGCAACGATCTCGCCGGGATCGTTCACCTCGCCGAGCAAACGGAGGAAACGTCGCGTGAGTAGATCGGTTTTGCCCGATCCGGCAGGTGCGCGCACCAGAATGGATCGCGTGGCGTCGAGCGCGCGCTCGCGTTGCGCTTGGTCGGGAGGCGGCATCTTTTGCTTGTCAGGCATCGACTGCCTCCTCGGCGTCGCCGTTCTCGTCTTCAACTTGCGGCGGATTCTCCTGGATGCGGCAAAGCGCTTGCAGCCTGCAGCGTTCGCAGGTCTTCGGGTACTCGTGTGGATCGACTTCGGCGCGGCCGGCGATGAAATCGCGCGCCATCCTTTCGATGTATGTGCGCCATCCACGCATCTCTTCGTCCGTGAGAGGCTTTTTAACAATTGCTTTGCCGGCGCTGAGACCGCTCATCAGCGTGGCCCGGGCATCCTTCACGCACCCTAAAAACTCCTTGCTCTTCCCGGCGCGAATTTGCGCGAAAACAAGGCCTCCGGCGCTCTCCGGGCCGTCTTCAAGCGCGAAGCCAGCGTAGAGTGGCAATTGCACATCATCGGGGCGAGGGAGGTCCCACGAACTCGGCGAGACTATGCCCGACTTGTAGTCGATGACGAGCAGAGAATCGTCATTCAAGCGATCGATACGGTCGAGGCGTACTTTGAGTGCGAGATCGGCGATCGCGGGCCGCGCATCCACTTCAGTCCCAGCCACAGTAAACGGTACGCGTGCGGATTCGTAACCGAGCCATTCGGTAACTAGAATGGTGAGGCGCGTCGCTTCGAGCTCGAGGTACCTTGGCGGCATGCATTCGCGCGCACGGGCAGGCATTCTGTTGTTGAGCACACTGCGCACGTGGCCTTCGACAAATGCGGCGAGATCGATGCGCGCAACAAGCTCCGCGTGGGTGCGGATGCCGTTGGGAGGGCCACCCCAAACCGAGTGCAGCACTTCGTGCAGTAGAAGGCCACGCTCCGACGCGGTCAGTCCGGCTTCAGCCGCGTCCCACTCTTTCGCGTCGAGCCGCGTGGTGGCGAATGCCTTGAACGGGCATTGCGATTGCGTGGTGAGGACGTCGGCCCCGCCGGAAACATCGCGAAGAGGGTAGGAAAGTTGTGTGGAATCGTCGAACGTAACAGTGAGTGGTTCGGGAGGGTCGGGAGCGATGAGGCTGGCAGGCATCGATGACGGCAAACCCGCAACCTGCACGACGAGCCGTGACGGGCGTGCTTCTACCCCTTCGCTTTGCCGCGCGAAGCTGAAGTGGACTTCGGGCGCGGAGGCGAGCACCCGGCGCGTCATGGAGTTGGCAAGATCCCAATCTAATTTTGCCGAGGCGTGCGGCATCCCGGCCTCGCGCTGTACACCGAGTGGAATGAGTGGATGCGTGGCGCCGGCCGCAGGCCACGCGTCTTCGGTTGCGCCGAGAAACCAGATGGCGTCGGCGGTCAGGCCTGCGGACTCCGCAGGGCCCGCGATCAGAATCGGTGCGTCCTGCGATTCGGGCGCGAACAGCGTTTCATCCACGGCGCGGTCGAGCGCGGCAAGAAAATCGCTCCACGCGATTCGCCGGCCATCGAAGCCCAGCGAAGCGCAGGCCTCCACGGTCTCTTGCCAGCGCCGGAGAGCCTGTTCTTCGGCGCTTGTCCGGTCTTTTCGCTTTGCGCCCGGCCAGCCAGCCATCTCGAGCAACTGCGGCAAAATCTCAGCCCAGGCAAGCGGAGTTTGCGGACGGCGCGCGAATTCCTGGACGCGCTGGCGAGCTTGTGTCATGCGCGCAGTCCACTCGGCGGGCAACTCGGCTCGCGGATGCTGGCGCAGGAATTCATCGAGCGTCCAGCGCGGACGCTGCAGGCCGCGGCGGCGCAAGGCGCGTATGTAAGCCGTCAGCGCGCGCGATTCCTCAGGCGAAGCAGCGATCTGGTCCGTCGAGAGGAGCCAGTCGAGCTCGTTTTCGGCGATGGCGTCGCTGAACCAACGCAGGAGCAACTGTGCGCCGCGCGCCAGTGCGACCTGGCCCAGCGGGACGCCGAGCGAAAACTCCAACAGGCTTCGCGACATTTTGCGAGTTTTCGTTCGCGCCCAGAAAGCGGAGAAAACCTGCGCTCGATCTCACCGCGGCGTTTGCGCGCGTCCTGCGTGATCACGAGCAGGCGCGCGTGGGGATCGGCCGCGAGCCGTGCCTTCGCCCAAAGCGCACATGCGGCGAGTTCCGCTGAAGGATCGGCCGCAGAGTGAAATTCGACGTGTTCCGCCGTGGCCGCCGAGTGGAGCTTCGCGCACACCATCGTCAGCGCCCCATGCAGCGAACAGTGTTTGCTGCGAGGGCAGGATGCGGTCGAAGCCCGCAAGCAGAAGCGGCGGGCGCTTCTCGGTGTCGGCTTGGAGTTCGGCGATAAGCTCGAGCGGAAGGCGCGCGGCGCTTATCAACTTGCCATTGCGGCAGAGTTCGTTAAATGCAGCGAGCCAGCCGCTAAACGCTCCTGCGTCCTGATCCCAGCCGACGCGCGCATTGTCTTTGAGAAGCTGCGGGGCGTAGTCGCAGAGCAGATGGTGCGCGTCCATGGCGAGCGTGGCCAGGCGATCGCCCGCGCCGGCAAGCTGCACGGCTTCGGGCGCGGCATGGGCCACAATGCGCGCCCACAGCGATTGCTCCTGGAGCGGACTGAGCACCACGCGACCGTCGCTGACGCGCTCATCCCAGGCCGCGCGAGCGAAGCTATGCCAATCCTGAATGTTGGGAGTGGGCCATGCGGTCAGCCCTTCGGCGCGGCGGGCGCGATGAAAGGCAGCGGTAAGGGACCGCGCGGCGCGTTCGCTGGCGGTGACCACGATTCCGCCGCCGCGCAACCACGCATCGATCTCCACCGCGGACGTTTCCCCCATGGCAGCGTTATACGCTGCGGGACGGGCAGAGCGCCAACGGGCTGACGTGCAGCGAAAGATCGCTGTCAGTCGGATCACCTATACTTGGGCGTTGATCGATCGGTTGCAGAAGAGGCGGCAGTTTTATGACGTGGGCGACGAAGCTGGCGGGCTGGACGTTAGGCGCAGCATGGATGGTGGGAGCGGCGTGTGCCGCGGGCTCCGCGCAAACACCGGCAACCGCGATTGCGCCGGGCTCGATGCCCCGCGTGGGAACTGTGGACGAGCGGTTCCAGTCCTACAATATCGAAGCGGTCGAGGTGACGGGAGGGCGATTCTGGAAGCCGTATGCTTCGGCGAGCGCATCGAATGCGGCCGCGCAGCCGGCGGCGGGCACTCTGCCGGGGATGGATCCATCGCTCTATGAATATCGGGCGCCCATTGATTTGAGCAATCCGCGGCTGCGCAAGCTGGCTGCCGCGCTGGGGCCAGCCTACGTTCGCGTGAGCGGCACATGGATGAACTCGACTTACTTTCAGGATTCGGACGATCCGGCTCCGTCGAAACCGCCGGCGGGTTTCAATAGCGTGTTGACGCGCAAGCAGTGGAAGGGCGTGATCGATTTCGCGCACGCCGTGGATGCGCGCATCGTGACTTCGTTTGCCTTGAGCGCAGGGACGCGCGATGCCGCGGGTGTCTGGACGCCGAAGGTGGCGCAGGCCTTTATGGCTTATACGAAATCTGCCGGGGGAAGCATTGCCGCGGCGGAGTTCATGAATGAACCTACATTTCCTGATGTGGGTGGTGCGCCCAAGGGATACGACGCGCAGGCGTTTGCGCGCGATTTCGTAGTGTTTCAGGCCTGGGCCAAGGCGAATGCTCCAGAGATGCGAATTATGGGACCGGGCGGCGTGGGCGAAGGAACGCCGCTTGCGCCGCCGTTCATGCACTTGCTCACATCTGAGGAGATCCTGAATGCGACGGGTCCTGTCTTCGACATCTTCAGCTACCACTCCTACGGAGCCGCTTCAAGCCGGTGCGCAGCGTTGGGCTCTGCGGTGGGGACTACGAAGGAAGCGGCGTTATCGGTGGATTGGCTTTCGCGCGGCAGCAAGCAACGAAGCCTTCTATGCGGCGCTGCGCGACCGCTACGAGCCGGGAAAGCCCATTTGGAACAGCGAAACCGGTCAAGCTGCATGCGGCGGCGACCGCTGGGCCGCAACGTTTCTTGATACGTTTCGCTATCTGAATCAACTGGGCAGCCTGGCGCGGGCCGGCGTGCAAGTGCAAATGCACAACACGCTCAACGCCAGCGACTACGGCCTGCTTGACGAGAAGACGCTGGAGCCGCGGCCGGACTACTGGGCCGCACTGCTGTGGCGAAGATTGATGGGAACCACGGTGCTCGATCCGGGGCCGTCGCCGTCTGCGAATCTGCATCTCTACGCCCATTGCCTGCGCAACCAGCCGGGAGGGGTGGCTCTGCTGGCCATCAATGCAGACAAAGACGCGGAACATGCGTTGCTTCTTCCCGTGGGCGCGGAGCGCTATAGCCTGACCGCGAGCACTCTCACGGATTCCACGGTTGATCTGAATGGCAAGCGGCTTGAACTGGGCCCGGACGACGCGCTGCCCGTTCTGCATGGCGTCGGCGTGCATTCCGGGACAGTAATCTTTGCGCCGGCAAGCATTACGTTTCTGGCATTTCCCAAGGCCGGAAACGCAGCCTGCAAATAGCGGATTTCAGTGGTCAGTCCACCGGTTGTACACTAATGATGATGCGAATTCTTCTCGCCAGCGCCCTGCTTGCGGTTGCCGTTGTCGCCGGATGCCATTCCAGCCCCAAGCCCGAATCGCAGGGCTCCGCAGCGCCGTCCTTCAAGGTGTACAAACTGCGCGGCAAAGTGGTTTCGACCAATCCCGCAACCGGCGAAGTTACCGTGGATCATGAGGCCATTCCCGGCTTCATGGACGCGATGACCATGCCCTACAAGCTCAAGGATCCCAGCATCCTGAGCGAATTGCATCCCGGCGACACCATCACCGCCGACGTGCTGGTTTCGCAGAATCCCGATGCGGATGTTTTGCTCGATCACATTGTGGTCATCGCGCAGGGCAAGCCGGATTACAAGCCCGCGGTCTTCTATCACGTGCCCGCAGCCCGGCGACGCGGTTCCCGATTTCAAGCTGCACAACCAGGATGGGCGCGCCATTCATCTCGATCAGTTCCGCGGCAAGACGCTGCTCGTCACCTTCATCTACACGCGCT
This sequence comes from uncultured Acidobacteriota bacterium, assembly GCA_963713675.1. Taxonomy (GTDB): domain Bacteria; phylum Acidobacteriota; class Terriglobia; order Terriglobales; family Acidobacteriaceae; genus Telmatobacter. The sequence goes on along the minus strand of CAVQMV010000021.1, from coordinate 65,150 downwards.
GCCCGTTGCCGAATTTCTGCCCGCTGGTGACGCACAACTTTGCGGTCATCGACCGGCAGCTGGCGGCGAATCCGGCGCTCTACGCCAAAACGCACCTGCTCTGCGTGAGCTTCGATCCAGAGCACGACACGCCCGCGCGGCTGCGTGCCTATGGCGCGCAATACATCGGCAGCGACGCCCAAAGCGCATTTGCCCATTGGGATTTTGCCGTGCCCTCACAGCCGGAACTGCTGGAAATGGCGAAGTTCTTCGATGTGGGCATTACGCAAGGCGCCGATGACACGATTACGCACACGCTATCCACCACGTTGATCGATGCGCACGGCAAGGTAGCGCAGTTTTATCCGGGCAACGAGTGGACGCCCGACCAGGTGGTTGCGGACGTGAGAAAAACAGCCGCTAGCTCTTAGCTTCCAGCTTTTTCGCGTGAGTGTGAGCTGTGGGCGCGGGCCGAATGGTCCAGACTCGAAGGCGGGCAAGGGTTTGAATTTCAGGTTGGATGTAATTCTTTGAAGGAAGGCAAGGAGAGAACGATGAAATACGGGTTGAATATCCGCGAGAGCGGCGAGTTTGATTTTCTGTCGTTGGGAGCATTGGTGCACCGGCTGGATCCGGGCATCATTCCTTTTCGCAAGGCAACACAATGCTTGATTCACGTCAGCGGCGGCGAATTCAATGTGGCCGCCAACCTGTCGGACTGTTTCAAGATGAAGACCGCGGTGGCGTCGGCCATGGTGAACTATCCCATCGGCGACCTGATCGCAGAGCGCGTGCTCGCCATGGGCGTCAAGCCGATCTACAAGCACTTTGAGCACAACGGCGCAACGGGCCCGAACATGGCTACGGTCTACAGCGATCGCGGCGCGGGCGTGCGGCCTCCCGTGGTGTTCTATAACCGCGCCAACGAAGCCGGCGCCATGCTCAAGTCCGGCGACTTCGATTGGAAGAAGATCTTCGCGGGCGGCGTGCGCTGGGTGCACTCGGGCGGCATCTTTGCGGCGCTCTCGCCCACCACGGCGCCGCTGGTTGCGGAGATGATGAAGGAGGCCAAGGCGGCCGGCGCCATCACGTCGTTCGATCTCAACTTCCGCGAGAAGCTGTGGAAGATCTCGGGCGGCGATGAAAAGGCCGTGGAGACCATCGCGACCATTGTTAAGAATGTCGACGTGCTGATCGGCAACGAGGAAGATCTGCAGAAGGGCCTCGGCATCCCCGGCCCCGACGTGCAGGCTAAGTCGAAGCTCGATCCCACGGTGTTCTTCGGCATGATCGACAACGTGGTCAAGAAGCATCCGCACGTGAAGATCGTGGCGACGACTCTGCGCGAAGTGCACTCGACCAACCGGCACAGTTGGAGCGCGGTGGCGTGGATCGACGGCAAGACCCATGTCGCGCCCACGGCGGAGCTGGACGTGATCGATCGCGTCGGCGGCGGCGACGGCTTTGCGGCTGGATTCATCTACGGACTGCTCAAAGGCGAGGAGCCCGAGACGGCGCTGAAGCTGGGCTGGGCGCACGGCGCGTTGCTCACCACGTTCATCGGCGACACCACCATGGCGACGCTCGACCAGGTAAAGGCGTTCGCCAAGGGCGGCTCGGCGCGAATTCAGCGGTAAGGCAGTTCACAGTTCGTTGTTCATGGTGGGGCCGCGGCGAGCGATCGCCGCGGCCCCACTGTCTGTGCTCTGCGAATTGCGAACTACGAACTGTCCGCTTCCAACTGCTATTCTTGCCATGCACTGAGTTTGGAGGCTTGCATGGCAAAAGTGACGTATGTTTTCGGCGTTTTGCTGATGCTTGTGGGGCTGGTGGGATACTTCGGGACGGGGAGCGCCCATCCCACGGCACTGATTCCCACGTGGTTTGGTATTGCGCTTGTCGTGGGCGGATGTCTCGCCATCAGCCCCAGCGAAGGCCGTCGCAAGCTCTTCATGCACATCAATGTGACCATTGGGCTGGTGGGCCTTGTCGGCGCCATTGCTTCAGCCTTGCATGGCTACGGGCACGCGCGGTCGCTTGGCCTGGATCCCGACTACAAAGCGCTCGCGGCGCAACTGAGTCATGGCCATCCTCCTGCTGATCTATGTGAATCTTTGCGTGCGCTCGTTCATCCAAGCACGTAGGTCACGGCAGGGATAAGCATGGGTGGATTTCGCGGCGGAGGACTCGGAATGGGCATGCGCGCCGAGCGCTCGCCGCACGGGCGCAGCGCACGCGCCGGCGCAGGCCGATCTGCCCAAACCGAAACCGAATCTGAGAAAAATCTGGCCTGAAGTCAAGGCCCTCGTGGCTCCGCGCAAGGGGCTCATTCTGGGCGGGCTCGTGTTGATGGTCATCAACCGCCTCGCGGGCCTGGTGCTGCCCTTCATGTCGAAGCCTCTGCTCGACAAGGTGCTGTCTACGCAGCATCCGCACCCAGAACTGCTGCCGCGCATTATCTTCATCGTGTTTGCCGCCATGGTAGTGCAGGCGCATCACCTCGTATGCGCTCACGCAGTTGCTTTCCAAGGCGGGCCAGCGGCTGATTGCCGAATTGCGCCGCCAGGTGCAGCGCCACGTTGGCCTGCTCTCCGTGGCCTATTACGACGAGAATCGCACCGGCACGCTGGTCGCGCGCATCATGACCGACGTCGAAGGCGTGCGCAACCTGGTCGGCACCGGGCTTGGTGGAGTTCCTCGGCGGCATGCTCACCGCGGTTCTCGCCTTCATCTACCTGCTGCATCGCAGCGTCACGGTTACGCTCACGGTATTCTCCGTGCTGGGCGTGTTTGTCTTTATTCTGCAGTACGGATTCAAGACCATCCGTCCCATCTTTCGCGAGCGCGGCAAGATCAACGCCGAAGTCACGGGCCGCCTGACGGAATCGCTCGGCGGCGTGCGCGTCATCAAGGGCTATCACGCCGAAAATCGCGAAGCCAGCAGTCTTTGCCGGCGGCGTGGAGCGGCTTTTGCAGAACGTGATGAAGTCGCTCACCATGACCAGCGTGCTTGCCTCGGCGTCCACCACGGTGCTGGGGCTGGTTTCGGCGCTGGTCATGTGGCTGGGCGGGCACAATGTGCTCCACGGTACGTGGAGCGTTGGCGACTACTTCGCCTACAACATGTTTCTCGCCTTCATGATTGCGCCTGTCTTCCAGATCGTGAACATCGGCACGCAATTGACTGAAGCGTTTGCCGGCCTCGACCGCACGCACGAGATCATGTCCGAGCTCGAAGAGAACCAGACCCCGGGCCGCACCGTGAAGATGCCGCCCATCGAGGGCCGCGTGCAGTTTGAGAACGTCGAGTTTGCTTACACGCCTGAGAAACCCGTGCTGCACGGCATCAGCTTCAAAGCCGAACCGGGAACGGTGACCGCGCTGGTAGGCTCGTCGGGCTCGGGCAAGTCCACCATCATCAGTTTGCTCTGCGCCTTCCACACTCCTGCGGAGGGCAAGGTCTTGGTTGACGGATATCGACTTGTCGAAGGTGGACCTGAACACCTATCGCTCGCAACTCGGCGTGGTGCTGCAGGAATCGTTTCTCTTCGACGGCACCATCCGCGAGAACATCATGTTCTCGCGCCCCGACGCGACCGAGGAGCAGTTTCTCTTTGCCTGCCACACCGCGAATGTGGACGAGTTTGCCGAGCGCTTTCCCGAAGGCTACGACACGGTCGTGGGCGAGCGCGGCGTCAAGCTCTCGGGCGGGCAGCGCCAGCGCCTCTCGATTGCGCGCGCCCTGCTGGCCGCGCCGCGCATTCTCATTCTCGACGAGGCCACCAGCTCGCTCGATTCCGAATCCGAGGCCATGATTCAGAGCGGGCTTGCCGAGCTCATGCAGGGGCGGACCACCTTCGTCATCGCGCACCGGCTTTCGACCATCCGCCGCGCCGATCAGATTTTAGTAGTCGAGCAGGGCCTCATCGTCGAGCGCGGCAATCATGCCGAGCTGTTCGCCATAGCGCGGCCGCTACCACGACCTCTACACCCGCCAGCACGGCCTTGAAGCCAACCTGTTTCTCGCGCCCGGCGAAGGCGACAAGATTGAAGAGGATGAAACGCGGGAAGTCTAAGCGCGTTAATGCTGTCGGAGCCCGGCGAATTCTTTAAGCGCTCACGATAGCTTCAGCAGTTCCTTGTGCACCAGTTCGCAAAGCTTCATCGTCAGTGGATTGCTCATTCCGTAATAGACAAATTGGCCGCCTTTTTGGCGGGTAATGATCCCCGCCGATGCCAGCAGCGAAAGATGCTTCGAGATGTTCGACTGTGTCGCGCCCGTAGCCTCCACAATTTCGCCAACCGTCAGCGGTTTTGCACAAAGCGCCTGGAGAATCTTCAGGCGCATGGGCTCGCCCAGCAGGCGGAATTGCCCCGCCACTTTCTCCAGCTCCGGGTCTGTCAAATCTCGCGTTTTCCTGGTACTTGACATATATCACCGAATGGTCATATATTCACATACAGCATGATCGAAGTCAAGTCCAAAAGCATATCGCCCGCCGCGCTCGCGGCGTTTCTTGGCTCCGGCAATTCCCATGAATTGCTGGATGTCCGCACGCCTCCGGAATATGCCAGCGCGCACGTGCCTGGCGCAAGATTGATCCCGCTCGACCAACTCAGGGTCGATGCTTTTCTCGCGCAGCACGAGCCGGGCACCCCCATCTATGTTCTTTGCCAGGCGGGCGCGCGCGCGAGCAAGGCCATCGAGCAATTCGAGCGCGCCGGATGTGACGACTGCGTCCTGGTTGAGGGCGGCACGCAGGCCTGGATCGACGCCGGACTTCCGATCCACAGCGGAGTCCGCACTGTGCTCCCGCTCATGCGGCAGGTTCAGATCGTCGTCGGCGCGCTTTCAGCCGTCGGCGCAATCCTGGCGCTCGCGGTGAATCCTTGGTTCGCGGTGCTGCCCATCATCATCGGTTGTGGGCTCGTCTTCGCCGGCATCACCGGTACTTGCGGAATGGCCCTCCTGCTCGCCAGAATGCCCTGGAACCGCGGACACGATACGTCCTGTCACTGCTGTTCCTCGGAGTAAGACATGAAATCTGCTCGCAGGATCCTTATAGTCGGCGGCGTGGCGGGCGGAGCTTCCGCCGCCGCTCGCGCCCGTCGCGTCGATGAATCGGCTGAAATCGCCATCTTCGAGCGCGGTCCGTATATTTCTTTCGCCAACTGCGGCCTGCCCTATCACATCGCCGGCGAGATTCAAGACCGCTCCAAGCTCCTGATCATGACGCCGGAAAAAATGTGGGCTCGCTCGCACGTTCAGGTCCACGTGAACCACGAGGTCCTCTCCATCGAACGCTCCGGAAAAACCATTCGGGTCCGCCGTGGCGATGGCTCTCAGGAAGATTTCCCCTACGACAAGCTCATTCTGAGCCAGGGCGCAAAGCCCATCGTGCCTCCTATTCCCGGCGCAGACCTGCCCAATGTGTTTACCCTGCGCGACGTGCCCGACATGGATCGCATCATCGCCTTTGCTGATGCGCATCGACCACAGACAGCCGCCGTCATTGGTGGCGGGTTTATCGGCCTCGAAATGGCCGAAGCGTTTCATCGTCGCGGCATACACGTGACCGTGATCGAGAAACTGCCTCACATCTTCCCGTTGCTCGACCAAGATATGGCCCGGCATCTCGAGAATCGCGTCCGCGGCAACGATTTCGCCGTCATGACCGGCGCGGAAGCAAGATCGTTCAGCTCGGATGGCGTGGAATTGTCCGATGGCGCATTCGTTCCGGCAGAGTTGATCCTGCTGAGTGTGGGCGTCCGTGCCGAGGTCGAACTGGCCAAACGCGCCGGGCTTGAAATCGGCCTCACCGGCGGCGTCAAGGTGAATGCTCGCATGGAATCGTCCGATCCTGATATTTACGCCGTGGGCGATGCCGCTGAAACCACGCACATGCTCACCGGTGCGCGTACCCGCATTCCTCTCGCGGGTCCAGCCAATCGTCAGGGACGCATCGCAGGAGCCAACGCGGCGGGCGGCCACTTCATTTATCCTGGAGCGCTTGGAACCTCCATCGTTCGTGTCCTGCACATGACCGCTGCATTTACCGGCCTCAACAGTGCGCAGGCTGCCAAAGCCGGATTCAGTTTCTTCTCGAGTGTCACCATCGACCCCAACCACGCGGGCTACTATCCCGGTTCAAGGCCGATGCGGATTAAGATTCTCGCCGAAGACGGAACGGGGCGACTCCTCGGCGCGCAGATCGTGGGCGAGGACGGCGTCGATAAGCGCATCGATGTCTTTGCCACGGCCATCGCCGGCAAAATGACTGTCTTCGATCTTGAGAGCCTCGACCTGGCCTACGCGCCGCCGTTCGGCTCGGCCAACGATCCCGTTAACACCGCGGGATTCGTTGCCGATCACATTGTGCGCGGCGATGTGGCTACCATCTCATCCGAAGATTGGAAGCCAAATGGCGAATTCCTTCTCGATGTTCGCGAAAACAGCGAAGTGGCCGATTCTGGCGTTCTCCTGAATGCCGTGCATATTCCACTGGGCGAACTCCGCGACCGTCTCAGCGAGTTGCCACACGACCGCAAAATCCTCGTTTATTGCCAGAAGGGTCAGCGCGGCTATCTCGCCGCGTGCACGCTGCAGGGAAGCGGCTTTGAGGATGTCGCCAATCTCCGCGGCGGCCTTGCACAGGCCAGGCTCAATGGCTTGTGATTCCCGCGACGTACGTTTACCCGGGAATTTCAGGCGTTGAATCTTCGGCGATTCGAGGCGCCTGCGTTTCACCTGTTGACGCGCGTCCCATCATTTGAGAAGCTAGAAATGGACTCAAAAGACGGAACTAAGGATCAACATGCGAGACGCAGCCCCTCAAGGCACCTACAAAGTTCAAGCCCTCGACCGGGCTTTTGCCGTACTGGATCTGCTGGGCGAAAGTGAAACGCCGTTGGGCCTGGCGCAAGTGGCCGCTTCGCTGCAACTGCACAAGAGCACGGCGCACCGCTTCCTGATGGTTCTGGAGCGGCACCGCATGGTGGAGCGTACCGTGAATGGCAAGTTCCGCCTGGGCCTGCGTCTGTTCGACTTCGGCAACCGGGCAATTGAACAATATGACCTCCGCGACCGCGCGCAGCCGCATCTGCGGCGCCTGGTTGCCGAGACTGAGGAAACCGCGCACCTGGCCCTTCTTGAAGCGGCACGCGTCATCTATATCGACAAAATCGAGCCTTCCCGCTCGGTACGCATGATCACGCGCATCGGCGCCAGCAACCCGGTGCACTGCACTTCGGTGGGCAAAGCCATTCTTGCCTTTCTGCCCCCGGAGCGGGCGACGGAGATTTTGAAGCGCGTGCGCTTTGAGCGCATGACGACGCGCACCATCGCCACGCCCGAAGCATTGCGCGCGGAGCTTGAAAAGACGCGGCGTCGCGGCTACGCAGTGGATGATGAAGAACTGGAAGAAGGTTTGCGCTGCATCGCTGTGCCGGTTCTGGACGCACAGCGGATGCCTGTCGCGGCAGTCAGCGTCTCGGGACCCTCATTCCGCGTCACCGCGCAAAAGCTGCCTTCGATCGCCAATCATCTGCTGCAGTGCGTACGCGGCATCTCCATGGACATGGGCTACGTGCCAACCGGGCGGCGCGCGAGCGGCAATCTCGGCGTAAGCGCGCACGATCGCTTAACGCAGCACGAACAGGGGTGCCCCACATCTCGTATTTGAGATGTGGGATAGCACGATCCCCAACCCATAGTCCCTTCTATTCTGGTCTGTGCCGCGCGCCGCAGCCACATCCAAAATCATCCGCCTATCTGTTACACTCAATGATGTTGCTGCCGCGTGCATGCGCCGCTTTTTCAGGCAGGATTTTGAGGCGCACGCCAAGCGGAAAGCCCTTCGGGGCGAGGAAAATGAGGCCTTGCAGGCTTGGTTTTCCGGGCATCCCAGATGTTCTGGGGGACGTAGCTCAGTTGGTTAGAGCGCTGCCCTGTCACGGCAGAGGTCGCGGGTTCGAGCCCCGTCGTCCCCGCCATAAGCCCGGCAAGTTCCGCGGCTTGTGGCATTTCCCAACGAAATAGTTTAAGTTTCAGCGTGAGCTGTACGGCGTCTCGACGACGGCCACCTGTATGAAAAAACCAGCTACGGCCATTCCCCAACGATTCTTCATCGATCTTCTCCTGGGGGGAGCTAGTGTTTGCTGCGATCGTCAGATTCTGCTTGCAACTTGATCTGGTTGCCCAGACTTTCGAGGAAGCGGTTGATGAGCGCCACGCTCCTGCGCAGTTCCTTGCGCCGGAACTGACTGAACAGCGCGAACAATCCAGGCGGCTCAATGACCGGCTTCTTGGAGCTGCCAAGGGTTTCGTCCACCGCCGCAGCAATGCCGGCGAGAATCTCCGGGTTGATGCTCGCGAGCATCTTGCCCAGCAGAATGGCGTTGCGCGTGGCCCGGATTGCCTCATCGGAATGCGCGGCGTCTACAGCTTTTTCCAGAATCTGATTGCCAGCGCTGAGCGCGCCGGTCAACACGCGCAACGTGCCGGTCTCGTGCAGTTGCTGCAGAAGTTCGTAGCTCTCGAGCAGCGCTTCGGCGTACTCCACGGGCGCCGCTTCCAGGCGCTTGCGTAGCGCCTCGCGCGGATCGTACGGCGGAACTTCAAAGACAATCGGGCGTGCCATGGTTATCTCTCCTCACCGGCCGCGGCAGGTGCGGCGCTCTTGATCTGGACAAGATTCTGGCCGGGCTCGCGGTAATCGCTACGCGCCCACTTGCGCTCCACCTCCACGCCCTTTTGTGGCGTGGGAGTGCCAAAGCGCCAATTGCTGCGCGGCAGCGGATTGGCGCCATCCGGCTTCAGAACGGTCATGCGCACCGCGGTTTCCTTGTAGGCAGGCGTGTGCGTCACTTTGTCGGTGTAGCTGCTCGTCAGGCGATTCACCGGCTCCTCGACGGAGTTCATGGGCATGTACAACTCTTTGCCCTGCACGCGCGACGTGACCACCGCTTGCACGGTCACTTTGCCGTAACGCGAATCCAGCTCCACGAGAGCGCCGCTGTCGATTCCGCGTTCGCTTGCCAGCTCCGGCGACACCTCGACAAACGTGCACGGCGTCTTCTCGCGGATACCCTCGGTGCGATAGGTCATATTGCCTTCGTGGAAGTGCTCGAGCAGCCGGCCGTTATTCAGATGCAGGTCGTACTCCGCATCGGGTTGATCGCTCGGCTCGGTCCACGGCACGGGATAGAAAGTCGCCTTGCCATCCGCTGACTGGAACCGTTTGGTGTACAGCAGCGGCTGGTCGCTGCCGTCCGCCGCCACCGGCCATTGCAGGGTCTTGTAGCCCTCCAGCCGCTCGTAGGTCACGCCAGCCATCAGCGGCGTCACGGCCGCGATCTCCTCGTAAATTTCGGATGGATGCTTGTACTTCCAGTGCGCGCCCAGCCGGTTCGCCACGTCGACGATGATCTCCCAATCCGGACGGCTCTCGCCCAGCGGCTCCATCACCTGATATAAGCCGCTGAATCCGCCGTTCCGTGCTGGTGAACGTGCCTTCCTTTTCCAGGCTCGGGCTCGCCGGCAGAATCACGTCGGCATAGCGGCAGGTCTGCGAGAAGAAGATTTCCTGCATCACGAAGAAGTCGAGTTTCTCCAGCGCAGCCGCAACGTAGTTCGCGTTCGAGTCCACCAGGCTGATCTCTTCGCCGAACATGTACATCGATTTCAGGTTGCCATCATGGATGGCGTCGATCATCATGTGGTTATCGAGGCCGGGCTTGGGAGGCAGCGTCACGCCCCACGCCTTCTCGAACCGGGCGCGAATCTCGGGGTCGTCCACCTTCTGGTATCCGGGGAAGAAATTCGGCATGGCGCCGTGATCGCTCGCGCCCTGCACGTTGTTGTGCCCGCGCAGCGGATACGCGCCGGTTCCCGGCCGCATGTAATTGCCGGTTGCCAGCAGCAAGTTGGAAATCGCCGTCGAAGTATCCGACCCCATCACAGTGCTGCGTCACGCCCATCGCCCAGCAGAATGCACACGCTGTCCGCCTCGGCCATCATGTGCGCCACTTTCTCCAGCGTCTCCACCGGCAGCCCCGTGCGTTCGCTCGCCATTGCCAGCGTAAAAGGCTCCAGGCTCTTGCGGTATTCCTCCGCGCCGTTCACCCACTTGTCGAGAAACTTCTGCTTCGCCAGGCCGTGATCGAAGATGTACCTGGTCACCGCGCGAAAGCCAGATCAGGTCTGTGCCGGGCTTGGGCATGCAGGAAAAGATCGGCGCGGTGCGCCATCTCGTTTTCGCGCAGATCGGAGACGATGAGCTTTTGCCCGCGCAGCTTGTGCGAGCGCTTGACGCGCGTCGCCAGCACCGGATGGCTTTCCGCCGTGTTGCTGCCGATGATGATCACCAGGGCCGCCTGCTCGATGTCGGAGATCGAGCCGGAATCGCCGCCGTAGCCCACGGTGCGGAACAGCCCGGTCGTCGCGGGCGCCTGGCAATAGCGCGAGCAGTTATCCATGTTGTTGGTGCCGATCACCGCGCGCGCCAGCTTCTGCATCAGATAGCTTTCTTCGTTGGTGCACTTCGACGAAGAGATGAACGCCAGCGCATCCGGCCCGTGCTGCGTCTTGATCTCGCTGAAGCGCCGCGCCACCAGGTCGAGCGCCTCGTCCCAGGTCGCCTCGCGGAAACCGTCGCCCTCGCGAATCAGCGGCTTGGTCAGCCGGTCGGGACTGTTCACGTAGTCCCAGCCGAACTTGCCCTTGATGCAGGTGGAAACGCCGTTCGCCGCGCCGTGCGCGGGTTCCACTTTCAGAATGTGGCGATCCCGCGTCCAGATGTCGAAGCTGCATCCCACGCCGCAATAGGTGCACACCGTCTTGGTGCGCTTGATGCGCGACTCGCGCATCGCCGCTTCCACTTCCGACAACTGCATGATCGCCGCCGTAGCCCATCTCCGGCTCCACGCCCTTCACCATGTCGATCATGCCTTGCAGCGCTTGCTTCGGCAGCGCGGTGAAGTAGCCCGCCTCACCCAGCATCGACTTCTCCATCAGCGCATTGCATGGGCACACCGTGACGCAATGCCCGCAGGAAACGCAGCTCGATTCGCCGATCGGCGCGCCGCCATCCCACAACACGCGCGGATGCGGGTCCTCCCAGTTGATGCAGAGCGTCTCGTTCACCTGCAGGTTCTGGCACGCCTCCACGCAGCGTCCGCACAAAATGCACTGCTGCGGGTCGTAGCGGTAGAAGGGATTGCTCATGTCCACTTCGTAGGGCTTGGATTTGTAAGGGATTTCCTGGTGCTCGACGGCCAGCAGTTTGGTGGTGTTGTGAACCGTGCAGTTGCCGTTGTTGTTGTCGCAGACCGTGCAGTAGAGCAGGTGATTGCCCAGGATCCGGTCGAAGGCCTCGCGTTGCGCCGCCGCGGCCTGCGGAGAATGTGTCTCCACACGCATGCCGTCTGCGGCCTGGGTCGCGCACGCGCGCACCAGCTTGCCGTCGACCTCCACCATGCAGGTGTCGCAGGTCTGGATGGGGCCAAGCTGCGGGTGATAGCAAACCTGGGAAAGCTGGATGCTGCTGCGATTGATCAGATCGACCAAGCGCTCTCCCTGGGCAAACTCCAGGCGCATGCTGTTCACAGTCACTGCCATGCTCGTCCACGACCTCCCGTGACCGATTTCAGGATGCTAGTGGGTTTCTGCGCGCCCGTAAAGCTTATTCTCGCCAGCGGGAAATACCTTACATGAATTTTCTGTCGATCGATCCCGGGTCAGCCGATCAAGCTTGAGGCATGCACCGCGACTCGCCCGCATACACAACAAATCGCTGTCCGCGCAAAAAGCCAATCAGCGTCAGGCCCAGCTCTCGCGCCAACTTTACCGCGAGGCTGGAAGGCGCGGAAACCGACGCCAACACCGGCACGCCGCCGGCCAGCGCCTTTTGCGCAATCTCGAAGCCGCCGCGTCCGCTCACCATCAAGATAGATTCCGAAAGCGGCACTTTGGCTGCATGCATCGCCCAACCCACGACTTTATCCACCGCATTGTGCCGCCCGATGTCTTCGCGGAGAACCATCAATGTTCCACCGGCAGCGAACAGCGCCGCCGCGTGAAGGCCTCCCGTGCGTTCAAACACCGCCTGCTGCGCGAGAATGGCCTCCGGCAATCCGCACAGTACCTCAGGCCGCACGCGAAACTCTGGATTCGGAGCACGAAGCCCACGCCGACGGATGGATTCGATGGTCGCCTTGCCGCAAATGCCGCAGCTCGAGGCCGCATAAAAATTACGTTGCAAATCGGCCGCATCGAAGCTCTGCGTGCGCAACTCCACGTTCACGGTATTGCTCTTCGCGCCCGTCTCCGCATCGGCCGCGCGGATTACGGCAATGTCATCCACGCCCTCGATAATGCCCTCCGTTAGCAAAAAACCGGCCGCCAATTCCAGATCGTGTCCCGGCGTGCGCATGGTCACCGTTACGGGCGCGCCGTTCACGCGAATCTCCAGCGGCTCCTCGACCGCAAGCATGTCTTCGACGGCGCGCGTTACGCCGTCCTCCCACTCCGTCACCTGCGTCAACAAAACGCTGCGTGCCGGTGGACGCATCACCGCTCCTCGTTCGCCCATCCTTGGCCCCCTCGTTGGCCCTTCGTTGGCATTGACCTTCGCTTACCGTGCGATCTGCTGTCAATACGTGCCGGATTCGATTGCCGCTGCCTTCCTCTTTTGAGTAGCATCGAATTAAAGAGGCGTGGCTTCGGTCCGCGCCGCGAGGCAAGCGTCATGAAATTGCGCATTAAAGGAGATTCGGTGCGGCTTCGTGTCGGCCCTGCGGAAGTGCAGCGGTTGATGGACTCCGGCCGCATCGAAGAAACCGTCCACTTCGCACCCGGCGTCCACCTTACCTACGCGCTTGAGCACTCCGAGGCCGCGGCATGCCTCTCCGCATCCTTCACGCTCGATAAAGTCGCCGTGACCGTGCCCACCAGCGTTGCGCAGGCGTGGGCCAATGGCGACGATGTCGGCATCTATGGTGTCGTTCCCAACGGCTCTGGATCTCTCGATCTCGCTGTGGAAAAAGACTTCGCCTGCCTCGACTCAACTCACGAAGGCAAGCACGACGCCTATCCCAACCCAAATGCCGCCTGCTAGCTTCCCGGCAACGACCAAGGATTTGTCGATTAAGATGATTGCCTCATGCTAGGCGCATGGCGACGATTGCTACCGGACAACCACTTCGTCGAGAATCTGGTCGATGCGTGTGAGCACTTCGGCTGGCAGAGTTACCTCCACGGCGCGCACATTATCGGCAATCTGCTCGGGACGCGAGGCGCCAATAATCGCCGAAGCCACTTCGCTCCGCCGCAGCACCCACGCCAGCGCCAGCTGCGCCATGGTCAGTCCCAGATCTGCCGCCACCGGTTTCAACTGCGCAACGGCAGTGAGCAGAAAATCCGACCGGTAATGCCGCCCGGCCGTCTCCATGAACTGATTCATCTCTTCGCTCGCAGCGCGAGTTCCCGGCGGAGGCGGTTCGCCCGGCGCGTACTTGCCGGTCAATACGCCATGCGCGAGTGGCGAGAAGGCCATGTTGCCGATTCCGTGGCGCGCGCACGCTGGAAAAACTTCCGCCTCCGGTTTGCGCCAAAGCATGGAATACTGCGGCTGGCTTGCAGAGAAGGGAACCAGCGCATGGGCGCCGGCGATGGCCGCCGCCGCGTCAATCTGCTCCGCGGTCCACTCGCTGAAGCCGATGGCGCGCACCTTGCCCGCGCGTACTGCGCGGTCGAGCGCCGTCATGGTCTCTTCCAGCGGCGTTTCCTTGTCGTAGCGATGGCACTGGTAGAGATCGATCGTGTCCACGCCCAGCCGCTCCAGTGAACGGTGCAGCTGTTTATCAATCTGTATAGAAGAAAGCCCTCGATCGGGCTCGTCGCCCACCGGGAAATACAGCTTCGTGGCAATGAGATAGCGGTCGCGCGGGTAACTCTTGAGCGCCTCGCCGAGCACGCGCTCTGCTTCGCCCGCTCCATATTGATTGGCCGTGTCGAAAAGCGTGATGCCATGGTCAAGCGCTGCTTGGATGCAGCGGATAGCCTGCTCACGCGCCACGCCGCCCGCCACCGTGAGCCATGTGCCGAAACTCAGTTCCGAAACTTCAAGCGGGCCGTTGCCCAGTTTTCTATACCGCACAGAATCTCACTTGCCGATCAGCCAGCTACTGAACCCTGATCCCCGAACCATGATCCCTATCTTTACCCAATCACCTGCACCGTTCCCTTGCCGGCTAACTCTTCCACGCGCTCCACCCATCGGCGGTCGGCGGCGACGTTCATACCTTCCGGCTCCAGAACCACGGCATACTCGCCTTTTTTCTCAAGCTGTAGCATCACTTTGCCGGGGCCCGGCGCGGCGTCGGCGGCGCTCTTGAGCGCGGCCAGCATTTCCTCGGTAGCGCGGTCCACGCTGATGCGGATGCGTATGCCTGTGGGCAGCTTCACCTGCACTTCTTCGAGCGCCTGCACCTGGCTGATGGAAATCTTGGGCGCGGCGTCCTCATCGCCCATCAACATGCCGCGCACCAGCACCGGCACTTCCATCTTCAACTGCTGCGCCAGCTTCTCGTAATCGCGCGCAAAGCAGATCAGCTCGACCTTGCCGGTTGCGTCTTCGAGCATGGCCTGTGCATAGAGCCGCTGATCGCGGCGGCTCTTTTGTACGCGCAAACCTTGCAGGATACCGGCCACCTGGATTCGTCGGCCGGATCTTGCTGCCCGCCCCAGCGCCGCTCCGGCGGCTTGCGTTCCAGCGCTTCGGCGACCGTGATCACGCCTGTCAAATTGCGCAACTTCTCCGCGTACTTGTCCAGTGGATGACCGGAGACGAAGAATCCCAGCACTTCCTTCTCGTTCGCGAGGCGCACGCTCTCTTCCCAATCGGGAGCCGGCGGCAGAGAGTCGGCGTCGCGGCCGTGTGCTGGCGTTTCGTCAAACAGACCGAACAATCCGCTCTGCCCTTGTTCCGCGTCGCGTTGCGTCTTTTGCGCGCGCTCCATCGCCTTGTCGATGGCGTTGTTGAGCTGTCCGCGCGAGCCCAGCGAATCCAGTGCGCCGGCCTTGATCAGCGACTCGATTACGCGCTTGTTCATCACGCGCAGGTCGACTTTTTCGCAGAACTCCCAGAAGTTCGTGAAGCGCCCGCCCACTTCCGTGCGCGCGTTCAGAATCGAATCGATGGCGTTGCCGCCCACGTTCTTCACTGCGGCCAGACCGAAGCGGATGGCTTCGCCGTGCGGCGTGAACTGCGCACCCGACACCTGCACGTCCGGCGGCTCGACAGAAATGCCCATCTCGCGGCACTCGCCGATGTACTTCACCACGCTATCGGGCTTCGAGGTTTCCGACGTGAGCAGCGCGGCCATGAATTCCATCGGATAGTGCGTCTTCAAATATGCTGTCTGGTAGGCCACCCACGCGTACGCCGCGGAGTGCGACTTATTGAATCCGTACTCGGAGAACTTCGCCATCAGCTCGAACAACTCTTCCAGCGCCGCCTTCGGATGTCCCAGCTTCCCCGCGCCACTCATAAAGCGATCGCGCATCTTCGCCATCGCTTTCTGATCCTTCTTTCCCATCGCGCGCCGCAGCAGGTCCGCCTCGCCCAGACTGAAGCTCGCCAGCACCTGCGCAATCCGCATCACCTGTTCCTGGTAAACGATCACGCCCAGCGAATCTTTCAGAATTCCCTCAAGCTCCGGCAGCTGGAACTCCACCTTGCGCCGTCCCCACTTGCGCTCGATGAAGTCGTCGATCATGTTCATCGGTCCGGGCCGGAACAGCGCATTCAATTGCGTCAGCTCTTCCACAGTGTCCGGCTTATAGCGCCGCAAAATGTCACGCATGCCCGGCGATTCAAACTGAAACACGCCTGAAGTCAGTGCCGTGTGAAATACGCGTTTGAACGTCTCCGGATCGTCGATGGGGATCATCTCGATGTCGAGCTTCTCGCCGCGCGTCTGCTCGATCAGCTTGACCCCATCGTTGATCACCGTGAGAGTTGTCAGGCCCAGGAAGTCCATCTTGAGCAGGCCCATCTTCTCCACGGCCTTCATGTCATATGCCGTTACGATTTCATCGTTCTTGGTGCGGTTCAGCGGCACGAGGTCGATCAGCGGCTGCGGTGCGATTACCACCGCTGACGCGTGCACGCCAGCGCCGCGCACCAGACCTTCGAGCTTCTTTGCCGTATCGATCAGCTCGCGCACTTGCTTGTCGCTGTCGTAGATCTTGCGCAGATCGGGCACATCCTCGAGCGCTCTGTCGATCGTCATGCCCACCGTGGCCGGCACCAGCTTGGCAATGCGGTCCACGTCACCATAGGGCATATCGAGCGCGCGGCCGCAGTCCTTGATCGATGCCTTGGCTGCCATGGTATTGAACGTGATAATCTGCGCCACCTGCTCGCGGCCGTACTTGCGCGTCACGTATTCGATGACTTCGCCGCGCCGGTTCATGCAGAAGTCCACGTCGATGTCGGGCATCGTCACGCGTTCCGGATTCAGGAACCGTTCGAAGAGCAGCACATTCTGAAGTGGATCGATGTTGGTGATCTCCATGACGTACGCCACGAGCGATCCCGTCGCCGATCCGCGTCCCGGCCCCACCGGAATTCCGTTGTCGCGCGCGTACTTGATGAAGTCCCACACGATCAGGAAGTAGCCCGCGTAGCTCATCTGCTTGATCACATCGATTTCGTAATTGAGCCGCGCTTCATATTCCCCCGGCGTCGAGCGCCGGATGCCGCGCAGCTCCAACTGGCGCACGGCCGTGTCCAGCCGCTTTTTCAATCCCGTGCGGCACACTTCTTCGAAGTAGCTGTCGGTGGTGTGGCCCGGTGGCACCGCAAATTCGGGGAAGGGAGTCTCCACCTTCTTCAGTTTCAGGTTGCAGCGCTCGGCAATCTCCATGGTTCGACTGACCACTTCCGGCGAATCCTTGAAGAGCGCCGCCATCTCATCCGCGCCTTTGACAAAAAACTGATCCGAGTCGAATTTGAGGCGGTTGGTCTCGTGGATTTTTGAGCCCGTCTGCACGCACAGCATCACGTCGTGAGCGTGGCTGTCCTCGCCGCACAGGTAATGCGAATCGTTCGTCGCCACCATCGGAATGCCCAGCTCGTGCTCCAGGCGAAACAGGTCGGCACGGATGTTTTGCTCCTGCACAAGTCCCTGGTCTTGAATCTCAAGAAAGAAATTCCCCTTGCCGAAGATGTCCTGGTATTGCTGCGCGACGCGAGCGGCATCGGCGTAGTTGCTGGCTTCGAGGGCCTCGCACAGTTCACCGCTCAGGCAGCCTGAAGTGGCGATCAACCCCTTGCAGTTTTCCGCGAGATACTTTTTGCTCACCCGCGGCTTGCGATAGAACCCGTTCAGGCTCGCCTCCGAGGTGAGCCGGATCAGGTTACGGTAGCCTTCCTCGTTTTCCGCCAGCACCAGCAGGTGGTTGTACTGGTCGTTCGGCGTATCCGCGCGGTGATCCTCCGCCTTGCACACGTAGAGCTCACAACCCAGGATGGGCTTGATGCCTTTGGCCTTCGCCGCCTCAAAAAAATGCACCGCGCCGTAGATGTTCCCGTGGTCGGTCATGGCCACAGATTTCTGGCCCAGCGCCGCCACGCGATCCACGAGCTTGGTGATGTCGCACGCGCCGTCGAGCAGGGAATATTCGGTATGCAGATGGAGGTGGGTGAATTCGGACATGGCTAAGTTAATTCTAGTCGGCGGGCAGCTTGCGCGCGTCCGAGCCGGACGGCGCAGCCTTGAGGAAAAACCGCTCGAATCCTATGCCCGTTCCGCGGTAGGGGAGCACAACCTCCAGCCGATTTTCCTCTTGCCAGACATTGATCGCTTCCTGTAATAGTCGCGGCAGGAGGTTTTTCCCATGACAAGAAGCAAAATCGTGTTGGGCTCCATTGCCGCCTCGGTATTCTTTGCGGGAGGCATACTGGTTGGCCAGACTATGGTGACTGCGTCGGCTCCGCCGAGGGAGACGCTGGGCGCAAATTTTCCCAACCTGCAAGCGGCGCAAAAAGCCATCATCCAGGCATGGAATGCAGCGACCAAGACCCAGGAAGCCTATCCAAACAATCTCGAGGTCAGGAACGATATCAACATGGTAGGGAGATATCTCAATCAGGCAAACGATGAGCTAGAACAGGCAGCCAAAGACGAAAACGGCCGTTAGCCTCAAATCCAGCCCGGCGACCCTGAAGCAGTCTCGGGCGTGGAAAAATGCCTATCCTTTTTACTTGCGCCAAATTGGACAGCCAATGTAAGGTGTCTGCCGGAGGACTTCCTCGATGAAAGTACGTTCGATTCTTCTTGGCTCCATCATCAGCGCCGGACTCGTAGCCGGCGGTTTTGCTCTCGGCCAGCCGGAGCGGGATATCAACCATGATCGGCATCCCAACCTGGCCGCAGCTCAGCGGCTGATCGATCAGGCGTATCAAAGGATCACCGATGCCCAGCAGGCCAACGAGTGGGACATGCACCACCATGCCGAAAAAGCCAAGGAACTGCTGGATCAGGCGAGCCACGAGCTGAAGGCTGCTGCCGAAGAAGCCAATCGCCACTAGGCCCCCTGCTTCGCATTCATGTTTGAGTGACCGGTCACTTGACCGCGTGGCGCCTGGATAGTTGCAGGCGCTACCGCCTAGTAGTGCGCTTCAGCGAGCGGCAGTCAGAAAGTCTCGGCGCCGGCCACTCCTTCGCGCGGCTCTGCCTCTCGCGCAGAGCGCCAGCCAATCTGCGCTCGCCGTGATCCACGACCATAACCGGCCCCGCCGATCGCCCCATGCCAGCCCGCGGGCCGCGCCCTAGCCCTTCTGGAAGCCTCTGTTTCCGCAGACTATAATCGTCCTTGCAAACCGAAACACAGGAGCTTTGACGATGCATCAGCACGGGTCAGCATGGCGGAGACGGGAGTTTTTGAAGGCGTGCGCGGCAGCCACAGCAGGGACGGTAGCGCCGTTCGGTGCCTTGGCTGGAGCGGCCGAAGCGCTGGCCGCACAGACGCCCGCAGCCGGCAAGCAAACCGGCGCGAGCCCCGTTAGCAACGTCAAGCCAGAGATCGGTACCGGATGGCGCGGACACATGTTTCCAGGTGCAATAGCGCCGTTCGGCTTGGTGCAATTGAGTCCCGACACCGCCGGCGCTCCGGAAAAGCGCTGGAATGAACGTGGCGAATACACGGGCTGGGATCATTGCCCCGGCTACTACTATCCCGACAATGTCGTCATCGGCTTCAGTCACACCCACGTGCAGGGCACGGGCGGCGGCGACCTGGGCGATGTTCTGCTGATGCCCGTGGTGGAGGGACGCAACTGGGCGTGGGATGCAGGCATCCCGAAAACTCTGGCGCAGGAGCAGATCACGGAGCTCGGCCTTGATTCCGGCTGGGTATTCGACAAGGCGGTTCCCGGATACCGCTCGTTTTTCACCCACGACCGCGAGACCGCCCGCGCCGGCTACTACGGCGTCCACCTGCTCACGCCCGATGTGCAGGCGGAGTTGACCGCGACCACGCGCTGCGGCATGCACCGCTACAGCTATCCCAAATTGCCCGGCGGTACAAAGCAGGGAGTGCTCCTTGATCTCGTGCACGGCATCGGCAGCAAGGTTTATCACGCCGAGCTGAAGATCGAGAGCGCCACGCGTATCAGCGGCATGCGTGCCACGCACGGATGGGCCGAGGACAAGCAGGTGTACTTTGTGATGGAATTTTCGCGGCCCCTCACATCTATCGACGCCAGCGCAGACGGCACGGTGAGCGCTGCTTCCGCGTGGCGTGAGTTCAAAGGCACGGAGATCAAGGCTATGCTCGCGCATGCGCCCGGTGGCGCGCCGCTCGTGGTGCGCGTTGGGATTTCCTGCACCAGCGCAGAAGGCGCAGCGAAGAATCTTGCAACCGAAATGCCCCACTGGGATTTCGACGCCGTAGCGCGCGAAGCTGGCTCAGACTGGTCCAAGGCGCTCGGCGTTCTCGACGCGCAACTGCCCACCAAGGCGCTCACCGAGACGTTCTACACCGACGCCTATCGCGGCCTCGTAGCTCCGGCTACATTCAATGACGTGGACGGCACGTACCGCGGACAGGATCGCCAGAACCATCCCCATCCCGGTTTCACCAAGTACACCACGCTCTCCATTTGGGATATCTATCGCGGCGAAGTGCCGTTCATCATGCTCATGCAACCGCATCGCACCAGCGACATCGTGCGCACCTTGCTCGCCGATTACGACCAGCTGGGCCTGCACACGCTGCCCATGTGGCCGCTGTGGGGCAACGAAACGTGGAGCATGACGGGATTCCATGCCGCGGCCATGATCGTTGGCGCATACGTGCGCGGCTTCCGCGACTTCGACGCCGAGGCGGCCTACGCAGCGATTCGCGATTCGGCGCTGGGCGCGCGCGATACCGCGCCGGCAAACGCTTCCGCCGGAGATATCACGCGCTCGCGCGACAACGGCAAGCTGCAGGAACACTTCCGGCAGTACGGCTATATTCCCATGGATCTCGATGGCGGCTCCGTCTCGTGCACCCTCGACATCGCCTACGACTACTGGTGCGCCGGCGCTATGGCTGAGCTGCTCGGCAAAAAGGACGACGCGGCGCTGTTTTCGAAACTCGCTCAGAATTACAAAAACATCTTCGACCCTTCCACTGGATTCATGCGGCCCAAGACCACGGACGGAAGATGGCGCAATCCCTTCGAGCCCGACATTCAATATCCCGACTACGTGGAGACCGATGCGTGGCAGGCCAGCTTCAGCGTTCCCCACGACGTGCAGGGGCTCATCGATCTGCATGGCGGCGACGCGGCCTTCATTGCCAAACTTGATGCTCTGTTCACGGCGCCTTCCTATCTCTCCGGTCCGCCGCCGCCTCAGCCCGACATCAGCGGCATGGTCGGCCAGGACGCGCAGGGCAACGAGCCCAGTAATCACAACCCATATCTGTATCCCTTTGCGGGCGCGGCGTGGAAGACGCAGTACTGGGTGCGCAAAGTGGCCGCGCTCTACAACAACACGCCCGCCGGAATTCCCGGCAACGACGACTGCGGGCAGTTGGCAAGCTGGTTCGTCTTTGCTGCACTGGGCTTTTATCCGGTCAACGCCGCCACGGGCGTGTACATCATCGGCAGCCCGCTGGTGAATCACGCAGCCATCCGCAATCCCCAAACCGGCAAGACATTCACCATCGTGGCCGAGAACAACTCGCCGCAAAACGTGTACATCCAGAGCGCCGAGCTGAACGGCAAGGAATGGAACCGCTCCTGGATTACGCATGCCCAAATCGTGGCTGGGGGCGAGCTCCACTTCCGCATGGGGCCTAAGCCCAACAAAGAATGGGCCTCAGCTCCGGCCGATCGCCCGCCTTCGGGACTGGTAAAAGGCTGAGCAGTCTTCAACAGGGGCGGTCCGCGAGTGAGGTCGCGGGTCGCTCTATCCCCATTTCTCTCCTATCGTTTCAACTCCCCCATTGGTATACTTATCCATGTGACCACAACTGTCCTCGATTCCACTCCCCATCACGGTTCCGCAGGGACTTCCCCCAGCCAGAAGAGGGTGTTGTTGCTCAAACCACGCGGTTTCTGCGCCGGTGTCGTGCGCGCCATCGACATTGTGAAGATCGCCCTTGAAACCTTCGGCGCGCCCATCTACGTGCGTCGCGAAATTGTGCATAACCGCTATGTTGTGAACGAATTAGCGGAAAAGGGCGCGATTTTTGTCCACGAAATCGACGACGTGCCCGACGGCCAGCGCGTCATTTACTCGGCCCACGGCGTTTCGCCGGCGGTGCGTGAGCGCAGCAAGGCCCGCAATCTGAAGGTCATTGACGCCACCTGCCCGCTCGTAACCAAGGTGCACTTCGAGGCCGTCAAATTTGCCAAGCAGGGCTATTCGCTGGTGCTCATCGGCCACCGCGACCACGACGAGATCGAGGGCACGCTGGGCGAGGCGCCCGACGTAACCCAAGTGGTTTCAAACGTTGCCGAGGTCGAGGCGCTGAAAGTGCCCGATCCCGACCGCGTCGCCTATCTGACCCAGACCACGCTCAGCCTCGACGAGGCGCGCGACATCATTCACGCGCTCAAGGTCAAGTTTCCCAACATCGTCGGTCCCCACTCGCAGGACATCTGCTACGCCACCGAGAACCGCCAGGTCGCGGTGCGCAACGTGGCGCACAATGCCGGCCTAGTGCTGGTTGTGGGTTCCACCAACAGCTCCAACTCCAACCGCCTGGTTGAGGTCTCGCGCAACCTGGGGACCATCGGGTATCTCATTGATAACTCTCAGGCCATCGATCCTGCCTGGCTCGCCGGCGTCGACACGGTTGCCGTCACGGCCGGCGCTTCGGCTCCGGAGGTGCTGGTCGAGGACGTGGTCAATTACTTGCGTCAAAACGGCTTTGAAAACGTCGAAGAGGTTGAGGTGATGCCGGAAAATGTGCGCTTCGGCCTGCCCCCGGAGATTGTGCAGGCCATTGGCAGCGCCAGCGGATCCGAGTCCATCGCCGTTAACTAAAACTTGATCGCGATAACTGGCACGCAACTTGAACGCGCCACCGGGCAGAAGTTTTATCAAGGCAGACACGCTTTCCAAGAAACCAGAGGCGTTTCAGACCGCATGAGTCCAGAACAGCAGAAAACACGAACCGCGGCGTCACCTTTCGGACGGTCCAGCTTTGGCCAGCCGAGATTCGGACGGATTGACGCGGACATGGCCGATGTCGAGTCGGCGATCGGCCGCGCGCGCGATTTCTTGCTTGGGCTGCAGCATCCCGACGGCTATTGGTGCGGCGAGCTCGAAGCCGACTCGATGCTCGAGGCCGACTACATCTTCCTGCACACGCTGCTCGAAAGCGGCGATCCCGGCCGCCTGCAGCGCGCTCTCACCGAGATGATGCGCTACCAGAACGAGGACGGCAGTTGGAGCATCTATCCCGGCGGGCCGGGCAACATCTCGCTCTCGGTCAAGTGCTACTCCGCGGCCAAGCTGATGGGGCTATCGGCCGACGACCCGCGCCTGGCCAAGTGCCGCGAGTGGGTTCTGGCGCACGGCGGCGTGGTGGCGTGCAACACCTTCACCAAGATGTATCTCTGCGCGCTGGGCGAGTACGACTACGATGCCGTGCCGGCGATTCCGCCGGAGATTGTCCTCTTTCCCAAGTGGTTCTACTTCAACATCTACGAAATTTCTTCCTGGTCGCGGTCGATCCTGGTGCCGCTGGCCATCATGTACGCCAAGAAGCCCTTCAAGAAGATTTCCGCGGAGCAGGGAATCGACGAGCTATTCGTCGGCGGACGCGCCAACTCCATCCTCCGCCTGCGCATGGATCGCAAGCATCTCATCTCCTGGCGCAATTTTTTCTGGCGTTTGACCGCATGACGCACTGGTTCGAGGCGGTTCACATTCGCCCGCTGCGCAAGCTGGCCCTGAAGCGCGCGGAAAAGTGGATGCTGGAGCGGCTGGAGATGACCGACGGCCTGGGCGCCATTTATCCGGCCATGCTGAACGCCATCATCGCCCTGCGCTGCCTGGGCTACTCCGAAGACGATCCGCAGGTGATCCGCGCGCGCGATGAGTTTGAGAAGCTGGGCATCGAACAGCCGGCGACGCCGGAGATGCCCGAGCCGACCTTCCGCATGACGCCCTGCATGTCGCCGGTGTGGGATACGGCGCAGGCGGTCTATGCGCTGGGCGAGGCCGGCGTGCCGCGCAACGATCCGCGCATGCTCAAGGCCGTCGACTGGATGCTCTCCAAAGAAGTTCGCCACAAGGGCGACTGGGCCGTGAAGGTGCCCAACACCGAGCCGGGCGGCTGGTACTTCGAGTTCAACAATGAGTTTTATCCCGACACCGACGATACGGCGCAGGTGCTGCTGGCGCTGAGCAAGGTGGACAATCCCCGCGAGCGCTATCAGCACCAGGTGGCGCAGCGCGCCATTGCGTGGGAGTTCGCCATGCAGTGCAAGAACGGCGGCTGGGGCAGCTTCGACAAAGACAACACCAAGATGATCTTCCAGTACATCCCCTTCGCCGATCACAACGCCATGCTCGATCCGCCGACGGTCGACATTACGGGGCGCATGCTGGAGATGCTGGCCGTCTACGGCTACACGCGCGACGACAAGCGCGTGGAGAAGGCCATTGAGTTCATCTTCAAGGAGCAGGAGCCGGATGGAAGCTGGTTTGGCCGCTGGGGCGTGAACTACATCTACGGCACCTTCCTGGTGCTGCGCGGGCTTGACGCCATTGGCGTCGATCATCTGGAGCCGCAGGTGCAGCAGGCCGCGGAGTGGATTCGCATGGTGCAGAATTCCGATGGTGGCTGGGGCGAAAGCTGCGGCAGCTACGACGATCCCGACACGCGCGGCATCGGCATCAGTACGCCATCGCAGACGGCTTGGGCCCTGCTGGCTCTGCTGGCTGCCGGCGACGACCGCTCCGATTCCGTCGCCAAGGGCGTGCGCTGGCTGCTCGAGCGGCAACGCGAAGACGGAAGCTGGGACGAGACCATGGGCGAAGGGCCCACGCGCCAGTCCATCATCACCGGCACAGGATTCCCCAAGGTCTTTTATCTGGCTTACACCATGTATCGCGCAATACTTCCCGCTGATGGCGCTCACCACCTACAAGCGGGCCATGGAACGTGCCGCAATCAGCGGCTAAGAAGCGGAGGGAGCAGAGGCCTACAGGCCCCTGACCTTGCCGCAAAGAAAATGCGGGGCTTTAGCCCCGGAAGAATTTGGAATTGGGGCTTCTGCCCCTGAGGGAAAACGCTGATGGCAGTTCCAATCTCCCAGATGTGGACAGTGGCGACATACGTCCTCAAGAAAAAGCTCACGGGCCGCAAGCGCTACCCGCTTGTGCTCATGCTGGAGCCGCTGTTCCGCTGCAACCTGGCCTGCGCCGGCTGCGGCAAGGTGCAGTATCCGCCGCACATCCTCAAAAAGCAGCTCAGCCCTGAAGAGTGCTTCCGCGCCATCGAAGAGTGCGGTGCGCCCATGGTCTCCCTCCCCGGTGGCGAGCCACTGCTGCATCCGCAGATCGTGGAGATCGTCAACGGCCTCGTAGCGCGCAAGAAGTACGTCTACCTCTGCACCAACGCGCTCGAGCTCAAGCGCCGCCTGCCAGAGTTCACGCCCTCCAAGTACCTCACCTTCTCCGTTCATCTCGACGGCGAGCGCGACCACCATGACTTTTCGGTATGCCGTGAAGG
The DNA here is from genome assembly GCA_963713675.1 of uncultured Acidobacteriota bacterium. Lineage (GTDB taxonomy): Bacteria > Acidobacteriota > Terriglobia > Terriglobales > Acidobacteriaceae > Telmatobacter. The sequence goes on along the minus strand of CAVQMV010000021.1, from coordinate 39,925 downwards.
TGGCTAGGACATCGCGGTCGAAGGCATCAAAGAGGCCGTCAAGCGCGGCTTCCGCGTCACCACGAATGCCACCTTCTTTGACGGCACCGATCCCAACAGCGTGCGCAATTTCTTCGACGAAGTGATGGCGATGGGTGTGGAAGGAGTCGTTCTTTCACCCGGCTACAGCTACGACAAGGCGCCCGACCAGACCAAGTTCATGGGCCGCGCCCGCGTGCGCCGTCTCTTCCGCGCTATCCTTTCCAATCGGAAAAAGGAATGGAAGTTCAACATGTCGCCGCTCTTTCTTGAATTTCTGATGGGCGATCGCAACTACGACTGCACGCCCTGGGGTTCGCCCGCTTTCAACATCTTCGGCTGGCAGCGTCCCTGCTATCTGCTCCAGGATGGATACACCGATACGTTCCAGGAACTGATGGAAACCACCAAATGGGAGGAGTACGGAGTAGGCTCGGGCAATCCCAAGTGCGCCAACTGCATGGTGAGTTGCGGATACGAACCTTCTGCCGTCCTCGAAGGTTTTGGCTCGCTCAAGGGATTCATGGCGATGGTCAAGGGCAGCTTCTCGCTCTATCCTGACAAGCACGCGCTCGACCTGCTTAACGAGAAAATGCCCACCGGCCCGTCATCGCTGGTGCAGATCACGGAGCCGGAGCGCGAGCTGGCTAAGCGCTAATTCGCTAAGGAAAATATGACCGCTGAAGTTCAGAAATACACGCGCGAACAGATTGAATCCCTCGAGCTCGCTCCCGGCTTTGAACACGAGGAGCTCGAAGGCTTGGTTCCCACGCTCGCCAGCGACGAAGATCTGAAGAACGCTCTCGAAAAGGCATTTGATTATCGCGGCGATGTAACGCTCACCCTCAAATCCGGCGAGAAGATCGAAGCCTACATCTTCAATCGCTCCACCGGCGCCACGCTGGCCGACTCCTGGGTGCAGTACTTCACGCCCAAGGCGACTGACAAGCGCAAAGTTTCTTACGCCGAAATCGCCCGCCTCGAATTCACTGGCAAAGACCGCGCCGCCGGCAAGCATTGGGAAGACTGGGTGAAAGCCTGGAACGAAAAGAAAGCCGCCGGCGAAAAGAACATCGCCCTCCATCCCGAAGCGCTGGAGTAAACTGCTGCCAGCTTTACTCGAAAAATGAACGTCTTTGTCACAGGCGCCACCGGTTTTGTCGGTCATCACATAGCCAAAGCCTTGGCAGCCGAGGGCGCGAGCCTGCGTCTCCTGACGCGCAAATCCAGCAACCTCGCTAATCTTGAAGGCATCCCCGGCGAGACTGTGGTCGGCGATCTTTCCGACTCTGCCTCGCTCAGTCTTCCTTGGCCGATTGCGACGCGGTCGTGCACGTCGCCGCTGATTACCGCCTCTGGATTCCCGATCCCGCCGCCATGTATCGCGCCAACGTCGACGGGACGCGCGAGCTGTTGCGCATGGCCCGCGAAGCCGGCGTCAAGCGCTTCGTCTACACCTCGAGTGTCGCCACCATGCACTTCTTCACCGACGGCATTGTCACCAACGAAGACACGCCGGTCTCGCTCGGCGACATGGTCGGCCACTACAAGCGCTCCAAATTTCTCGCCGAACAGGAAGCATTGCATGCAGCAGCCCAGGGGCAGGAGGTGCTGATCCTAAACCCCACCACGCCCATCGGCCCCAACGACCGCAAGCCCACGCCCACAGGCCGCATCTTCGTCGACTTTCTCAACCGCAAATTTCCCGCCTACGTCGACACCGGCCTGAATCTCGTCGACGTCACCGAAGTTGCGCGCGCCCACGTTCTCGCTCTCACCAAAGGCACGCCCGGCCGCCGCTACATTCTGGGCGGCGAAAACCTCACCCTCAAGCAGATCCTCGACAAGATGTCCGCAATCACCGGCATCCCTTCGCCAACCGTCAAAATTCCCTTCGCCGTCGCCGCTACCTACGCCTTTTTCGAGGAGTGGATCACGGGCCGCATCCGTGGCAAAGAGCCGCGCGCCACGCTCGAAGAGGTCCGCATGGGCCGCAAGAAGATGTACGCCTCCAGCGCCCGCGCTCAGCAGGAACTCGGCTTCCGCATTCTTCCCGTCTACCCCGCCATGCGCGAAGCCATCGACTGGTTCCGCGCCAACGGCTACGCACCCGCAGAAGCTGCGCAGGTGCCCTCATGACACGCACCGCCATCATCGCCGCCATGCCCGGCGAACTCAAGCCGCTCGTCGGCGGCTGGCCGCACAGCTCCCGCAACGGCATTCACTTCTGGGCACAGCGCACCGAAGAAGATGAGTGGATCGCCGCCTGCGCAGGAGCCGGTCAAGCCGCTGCGACGCGTGCCTTCGCCGCCATTGAAGACGGTGGCCCCATCGACCTGGTTTTTTCCATCGGCTGGGCGGGCGCCTTGCGCGCCGAAATCGCCACGGGCTCAGCGCACAACATGGCCGGCGTCATTGACGTGCGCACCGGCGAGCGCTTCCACTGCGACGCCGGGGCCGGCGATCTTTGGCTCGCCACCAGCCCCAAAGTGGCCGACAGTGCCGAGAAGCGTCGCCTCGCCGCAACCTACAACGCCGCCCTGGTCGACATGGAAGCCGCCGCCATCGCGCGCCTCGCCGCCATGCGCGCGCATTCCGTTCTACTGCATCAAGGGCGTAAGCGACGGCCTCAACGACCGCCTGCCCGATTTCAACCCGTTTCTCACTTCCGACGGCCGCTTCCGGCTTATCCCGCTTTGCACTTTTGAGCCTGATCCGTCCCTGGTACTGGCCCGCACTCCTCCGGATGGGCGAAAATAGTAGAAGGGCTTCCCAAAGCATCGTGGAATTGCTGCTCGATTTTCTCGATGAACGAGGTCACACCGAAAAACAGAATGGCTACCCAAATTTCCAACCCTAAATTGCGACTCGACGAAAACATTCCCTCTACCATGCGCGCCGTCGTCTATCGCGGCATTAACGACATGCGCCTTGAAACCGTGCCGGTCCCGAGCATCGGGCCGGGCGAACTGCTGATCAAGATCGCCACCTGCGGCATTTGCGGCACCGATCTCAAGAAGATTCACATGGGCTCGCACTCGGCGCCGCGCATCTTCGGCCACGAAATGGCCGGCGTAGTCGCCGCGGTGGGCGCTGGCGTCACCAACTTTGCCGTAGGCGACCGTGTGATGAGCTTCCATCACGTTCCCTGCGGCACGTGCTACTACTGCCGCAAGAACACGCCAGCGCAATGTCCGCTCTACAAGAAAACCGGCGCAACTGCTGGGTTTGAGCCTTCCGGCGGCGGCTTTGCCGAATACATTCGCGTGATGGACTTCGTCGTGGCCAACCGCGGCGTGGTGCACATTCCCGACGGCGTACCGTTTGAGCAGGCGGCATTTGTTGAGCCGCTGATGACCGTGCTGAAGGGCACAAAACTGCTCAATCTCGCCGCCGACGATACTGTGCTGGTGATCGGTCAGGGTCCCATCGGCCTGATGCACGCCGTACTCGCCGCGCGCACCGGCGCGCGCGTGCTCACCTCCGACCTTTTTGCCGAGCGCCACGCCATCGCCGCGCGCTTCGGTCTCACCAATCCCATCCACGCCGGCACTGAGAATGTGGTGGAGCGCGTATTGACCGAGACGGAAGGCCGCGGCGCGGATGCCGTCGATCCTGGCCGTGGGCGGCAACGGGCTGATCCGCACTGCCATGGACGCGGTGCGCCCCGGCGGCAAGGTGATGCTCTTTGCCCAGACCCAGCACGGCGAGGCTACGTTCGATCCCGCCGCGGTTTGTGTGGACGAAAAGACCTTGCTCGGCTCATACTCTTCCTCGTTCCCGATCCTGGACGAAGTGACGAGCCTGATCTTCGACGGCTACCGCAACGGCTTCGATCTGACGCAGCTGATTTCGCACCGTTTCCCGCTTGAAGAGGCGGTAGAGGCCATTGAAATCGCATCCAATCCCCAGCCGGGTTCCATGAAGATTATGATGGAGCCTGTGCCCGGGGCCGGTGCAGAGTAGAGGGATTCGATGGCGAGTACGGTGAAAGACGCGATCCGCCGTGGCCGCAAAACGGTCGAGACTGTTGCGAAGGAGGCATGAACACCGTCGAGAACGTTGTCGAGGGAGGCCTGAACACTGTTGAAACGGTTGTCGAAGTTGGCCTGAATACTGTCGAAACAGTGGTCGTCAAAGGCCGCCGCAACGGTCGAATCCGCCGTCAGTCTGGGCCGCCGGACCGTTGAGCACGCGCTGATTCACGGGCGCAGCACCATGCAGGCCGCCGTTCTTCACGGCCGCGAAGATGTCCGCATCGAGCAGGTTCCCATTCCCAAGGCAGCGGTGGGCGAGCTGTCGTCCAGGTCGGCGCGGCGCTCACTTGCGGAACCGATCTGAAAGTTTTCCGCCGCGGCTATCACGCACGCATGATCGTGCCTCCCGCGCTCTTCGGGCACGAGCATGGCAGGGACCGTAGTCGAGGCGGGCGAGGGCGTCACGGATTTCGCGCCCGGCGATCGCGTGGTGGCGCTCAACTCCGCGCCCTGCGGCAAATGTTATTTCTGCTTGCGCGACCAGGAAAATCTTTGCGACGACCTGCTCTTCAACAATGGCGCCTATGCCGAGTTCATCCGCATTCCCGAGCGCATCGTTGCCAAGAACACTTCTTATTCTGCCGAACAATGTGCCGCTGGAGCACGCAGCACTGACAGAGCCGCTGGCCTGCGCCGTGCATGGATTTGAAGATTCGCGTCCCCGCAAGGGCGACATCATCGCCGTCATTGGCGGCGGCCCGCTCGGCCTTATGATTCTGCATGTGGCCGCATTGGCGGGATACGAGACTATCGCACTGGTGAAGCGCGACGGCCAGGTGGAGGCGGCGCGGCAGCTCGGCGCGACTCACGTGGTGCAGAGCTCGTCTATTCGCAAAGCAATCCAGGAAACCCGCGCTCTGACGCCCAACGACCGCGGCGTCGATATCGCCATTGAAGCTGTCGGCGTGCCCGACGCGTGGCAGGAGGCGGTGGAGCTGGTGCGCAAGGGCGGCACGGTCAACTTCTTCGGCGGCTGCGCCAAGGGCACCCATGTCACGCTCGACACCAACCGCATCCACTACAGCGACATCACGCTCCGCGCCACCTTCCATCACACCCCAGCCATCTGCCGCAAGGCTCTCGCGCTCATTGCCAGCGGACGCTTCCAGGCCGGCGCCTTCATCACGGGCCGCGCCCACCTCTACGAGCTCAACCGCGTCTTTGAGAAGTTGATGAACCGCTCCAGCGAAATCAAAACCGCAATCGTCCCGTAGATCGTTTACCGGTTGATGACCCACTACACTTGGGTGCCCCACGACCGGGGCCCCCACGGACAGGTCCACGTCCGTGGGGTGGAGATCTCGCTTTTGAGATGTGGGATAGCGCAAACCCCGAATCCACAGGCCTTGTAGCAGGGCGCGGCTTCAGCCGCGCCGCAAAGCGCCTTAAAATCAAAGTGTAGGGGCTTTAGCCCCCGAGGGAAGTCAACCCGCGCCGATGACCACCACCGCCCAGCCGACGCCCGACGAACTGCTAGCCCGCGGATGGGCCGCGCTGCCCCCCGGCTATCGCATTCCCGAGGTTGCGCCCACGCTCGACGAGGCCCGCGCCTACTGCCGTCAACTCGCCGAGTCGCACTACGAGAACTTCCACGTAGCCACGTGGTTTCTGCCGAAGCCTCTTCGACCGCACTTTCAATCCATCTACGCCTACTGCCGCATCTCCGACGATCTCGGCGACGAGGTGGGCGACCGCGCCGTAGCTCTCGCGCTTCTCGATCTGTGGGGCCGTGAGCTCGACGCCTGCTACGAGGGCCGGGCGCGTCATCCAGTTTTTGTAGCGCTGGCTGAAACCATCCGCGCCTGCAACATTCCCAAAGAGCCGTTCGCCGATCTGCTCGTCGCCTTCCGTCAGGATCAGACGGTCACGCGCTACGCCACCATGGACGAAGTGCTGGGCTACTGCCGCTACTCAGCCAATCCCGTCGGCCGCCTGGTGCTCTATGCCTGCGGCGAAGTAAGTGACGAAAACTTTCAGCTCTCCGACGCCACCTGCTCGGCCCTGCAACTCGCCAACTTCTGGCAGGATGTGCGCGTCGATTTCACAAAGGACCGCGTCTATCTACCGCAGGACGACATGCGCCGCTTTGGCGTTAGCGACGCGACCATCGCAGGCGGCGTGGCCACGCCCGAGTTCCGCGCCCTGCTGCGTCACGAAGTGGACTACGCGCGCTCTCTCTTCGCACGCGGCCTGCCGCTCATCGGCCGGGTCAACCGCGATCTCGCGCTCGATCTCGATCTCTTCAGCCGCGGCGGACTGGAAATTCTGCGCGCCATTGAGCGCCGCGACTATGACGTGTTGAGCGCGCGCCCGTCTATCTCCCGGCGCACCAAGCTCGCACTCGCGCTGCGCGCACTGGGCAGCAAGGCGCTGTCGTTCCTGCGCCCCCGTTCACCATCATCGACAAGGAAGGCTGCTTGACGCCTGTGGCTCCATCAGACGAATTGGCCCGCGCCTATGCGGCGTGCCGCGCGATCGCAAAGCGCGAAGCCAAGAATTTCTATTACGCCTTCGTCGCCCTGCCCCTTGAGCGCCGCAACGCCATCTGCGCCATCTACGCTTTCATGCGCCAGGCCGACGATCTGGCAGACGACGAGAGCCTGCCGCTCGAGGAGCGCCGGCTCCGGCTCAATGAGTGGCTCGCTGCATGGCGCCAGGTCGCCGCAGGCAGCACGACTTCCGATCCCGTGTTCCTGGCCGTGCGTGACGCCACCTCGCGCTTCGCAATTCCGCTCCAACTCCTCGATGAGCTGGTCGACGGCGTGGCCATGGATCTCGATCACGCGTCCACCGGCGCGCCCGACACCTACGCAACATTCGCCGATCTTTATCGCTACTGCTACCTTGTCGCGTCGGTCGTGGGCCTGGTCTGCATTCGCATTTTCGGTTACAGCGGCGACCGCGCCGAGAAATTGGCCGAGGAAACCGGCATCGCCTTCCAACTCACCAACATTTTGCGCGACGTGAGCGAGGACGCGGCGCGCAACCGCGTCTATCTACCGCTCACCGACCTCGCCGCCCACGGAGTTTCGCTCGATGCGCTGTTGCATCACCCGCCATCCGTGCCTCCTACGCCGGCAGAGCGTGTGCTGCTCGCCTCCATCGCCCATCGCGCCGAAGACTACTACCGCTCGGCCGATGAGCTGCTTCCGCTGATCCATCGCGAAAGCCGCCCCGCGCTTTGGGTGCTGGTTTCCATCTACCACGCGTTGCTCAAGCGCATCGAGCGCGCGGATTACGACGTCTTCACTCGCCGCGCCAGCGTGCCCACCGTGCAGAAGATCGCCATTCTTCTGGTCGGCCTGGCCCGCATGACCTGGGCCCGCGTGTTCAAGTAGCGCCGGACTCCTGGCCGGCTGTCGTGCGGGCGTCCACGCCCGCACTCGCGCTCGCACTCACGTTTACACTCACTCTCGCACTCGCCTCAACCTCGATGCGATACCCTGTTTCAGGAGATTTCTTCCATGCAATCTCGCGCTATGCGCCGTCACCTTCTCGCCGCGTTTCTTCTCGCTCTTAGCCTTCTCGCATCGCCGTTCGCGGCCACGGGGCAGGGAACCGGCTACAGCCCGGCGCTGCCAATTACCCATGTCGACAACGGGCCCAACTCCGCGTGGGCGCAGGGCCAACACTATCTGGTGCTCGTTTCCCTCGACGGCTTTCGCTGGGATTATGCAAGGCGCGATAACGCAGCGCATCTTCTTGCAATCGGCAAGGCGGGTGTGTGGGCGCCGCAGGGCATGTTGCCCAGCTATCCCTCGCTTACTTTTCCCAATCACTACACGCTCGTGACTGGCCTTTATCCCGAGCACCACGGCATTGTGGCCAACAACTTTCTCGATCCCGCGCTCGGTACTCGCTACTCCATGTACGACAAGAAAACTACCAACGACGGATCCTGGTACGGCGGCGTACCCTTGTGGAGCTTGGCTGAGAGCCAGGGCATGCGCACGGCCTGCCTTCTTTGGGTCGCGTGCGAGGCCAAAATTGCCGGCTTCCTGCCGTCCTACTACGCCATCTACGATGGCAAAACCCAGGCCTCGCCCGAAGCCCAGCAGGCGCGCATCGACGACGCGCTGGCACTGCTCCATCTCCCCGCCGCCGACCGTCCGCATTTTATCGCCATCTACTTCTCGGAACCCGACCACACGAGTCACGAGTTCGGGCCTGACGCGCAGGAGACCCGCGCCGCCGCGCTCCGCATGGACGTCCTGGTGGGCAAACTGCGCGACGCGCTCGCCACCACCGGCTTGCCCATTGATCTCGTCGTAGTCAGCGATCACGGAATGGCTAAATCGGAAGGCGGCTGGATCAACCTCGATCAATTCGCCGACCTCGCAGGTTTTGATACCGTGGGCGAACTGCTCTATGGCAAATCTGAAGAGGATCGCGACCGCGTCTACAACCAGCTCAAGCGCGTTTCCTCGCAGTTCGTCGTGTATCGCCGCAAGGATGTGCCGGCCGGCCTGAACTACAACCAGAATCCGCGCGAAGGCGATCCGATTGTTGTGGCCACGGGGCCGTTTGCCATTCGAGCCCACGCTCCGGCTGCGGGAGAAACCAATCACCCACCGAACCTCGGCATGCACGGCTTCGATCCGCGTCTTCTGCCGGAGATGAAAGCCAGCTTCTTCGCCGCGGGCCCCGATCTGCGCGTCGGGAAAACGGTTGCTCCGTTTGATAACGTAAATCTGTATCCATGGATGGCGCATCTGCTGGGCCTCACTCCGCCGAAAACCGATGGCAGTCTCGAACATTCTGTCGGGAACGCTGCGCGATGACGGCGCCGCGCCGCAAAAATAGAAAGGGAATCGAAACATTATGAGCGTAGTTCTGGGAATTGACGGCGGCGGCACCAACACGCGGGCCGCCATTGTCGCCGATGGCAAGATTGTAGGCAGCGGGCAAAGCGGATCCATCAAAAGATTGCGCGTAGGTGCTGAGGTGGCGGAAGCCAATCTGCGCGCCGTGCTCAAAGAAGCCTTTGCGCAGTCAGGTGCGAAAGACATCGATGCCGCGTGCTGCGGCGTGGCCAGCGCCAGCATGCCGGGCATCACGGAGTGGATCACCGCGGTCTTCGACGACTTCGGGATTGACGCGCTCTGAAGTCGTGGGCGACCACATCATCGCCCTCGACGCGGCTTTTCAAGGAGGGCCGGGCATCCTGCAGATCGCCGGAACCGGCACGAACTGCGTGGGCCGCGCGCCTGATGGCACTCTCGAAACCGCCGGCGGATGGAGCTCGCGCCTCGGCGACGAAGGCTCCGGCTACTGGATCGGCGTCAACTCCATTCGCCGCGCGCTCCATGCGCTCGATCGCGAGGAGCCATGCCTGGTGATCCCCAAAGTGATGCAGATCTGGCACACGAATGGCATGGACGAGTTCATCAATATGGGCGACGGCACGCCTGCTCCGGATTTTGCCGCACTGGCGCCTGCCATCAACGAATTGGCCGACGTTGGAGACGCGGTCGCGGTCGGCACTTTGCAACAGGCCGCGCTCGACCTGGTCGGATTCGTGCTCCTGGTCCGTTCCAAGTTGCGCCGCAAGCACGGCATTGCCGGCGAAATTCCGGTGGCATGGACGGGCAGCGTGATCGCCAAGATGGGTTTGGTGCGCCAACAGTTCGTTCGCCGGGCTACACGCAGCTGCGCCCGATATGCCGGTAGGAACTGAAGAAGTAGTCGCGCTGCATGGCGCAATCTGGCGCGCCGAGCGCATGGGAAAGTCTGCAAGCTAAACGAACGGTGAAGGCCGCGCGTTAAGCGCGGCCCACTCATTCACTCATTTCACTTCTTCACTCGTTCACTCATTACGGCCCGCGGTTCAAGGCTAGAAGCTGACCACTGACCACTGATCACTGCTTCACCGGTACTTCCGCAGCACGCCCAGCACGCGCCCCTGTATAGCGCACTTGCGCCGCAGGCACGTAAATGGGATCCATCTCAATGTTCGCGGGCTGCAGCCGCACCACGTTGCCCTCGGGATAGAAGCGCTTCAGCGTCGTCTCCGAGCCGTGCACCAGCGCCACAACAATCTCGCCCTTGCGCGCGGTGCGGGTGCGCTCCACCAGGACGTAGTCGCCGTTGATAATGTGCTCGTCGCGCATGGAGTCGCCGCGAACCTCCAGCGCAAACACATCGCGGTTACCCACCACGTCGTGCAGCGAAATGGTTTCCGGGGTCTCCATCGCCTCCACCGGCAGGCCGGCGGCAATGCGTCCGGCCAGGGGCAGCTTCAGGCTCGATCGCGTCCGCGAGCCCGGCGGCAGCACGTCGATCGACCGGCTGCGGTTGTGCACGCGGTCCAGCATTCCCTTCTTTTCGAGGTTGGTTATGTGCTTGTGCACGGTAGCCAGACTTTTCAGGCTCATGCCGCGCGCAATCTCCTCAAACGAAGGGGAATACCCGTTGCGGTTGACGAACGTCTCAAGAAAATCCAGAACTTCTTTTTGTCTGCGAGTGACGGCCATGGGCGCATTATAGCGAATAAAAAGCGAATCGCAACAGATGTTTTCGCCTTTTCGTTACTTTTTCGGTACATCCGGGAGCTGACAGCTGATAGCTGAAAGCTGACAGCTCGTAGCTACAATGGACCCATGCTCTTAGAGTCCTTTCCTGTTGGACCGCTCGCTTGCAACTGCACCATCTTGGGTGATGAAGAAACCCATGAGGCCATTGTCATCGACCCCGGCGACGATGTAGCGCGGATTCATGAACGGCTCACCAAGTCGGGCATCAAGCTCAAGCAGATCATCGTGACCCACGCCCACATCGACCACGTCGGCGGAGCGCTCAAGCTGAAGAAGCTTACAGGCGCGCCCATCCTCCTCAACGAAAACGACCTGCCTCTGCTCGCGATGATGGACACCCAGGCGGCATGGCTCGGCGTTCGTCCTCCGGAGGTCGCTCCACCCGACTCCGGCCTCACCGACGGACAGATCGTGGGACTCGAGCATTATCCCGCCCAGGTCTTGCACACCCCCGGGCACACCCAGGGGTCGATCTGCCTCCACTTTGCCCCGCTCAAGCTGCTGGTTGCCGGCGACACTCTCTTCGCGGGCAGCATCGGCCGTACCGATTTGCCCGGCGGCAACTTCGACCAGATCATGGACTCGCTCCATTCCAGGTTGATGGCGCTGCCCGACGAAACCAGGGTTCTCCCGGGCCACGGCCCCGTGACGACAATTGGCGCGGAACGGCGAGGCAACCCTTTTCTGCAAGAGCAATAATGTGGAAATCTAATTTTTGTCTATCTCTATAAATCAGATAGATAGAAGAATTACTTCAACTAAAGGTTGTGGTGGTTACCGCGTAATATTACCGCCATGATTCGTGCGAAAGTAGTTAGTAACAGTAACCACTCCGCCATTAAACTCCGCCTCCTCGCTGAGCAGGCTCACCACCAGCCAGCCGGACTCCGGGAGCCCGAAAAAGTAGCCGGGATGGACCCAGACGCCGCGCTCGAGGAGCGCCAAAACCGTCTGCTCGTCCGGTTCGAGCGCGGGAACGCGCAGCACCGCGTACCACCCACCCTCGACAGCGAGCCGTTGCAAGGAGGGCGTCGTGGCAAGCTGGCGGTCCAGCTCGGTCAGGTTCGCGTTCACGCGCCTCCGAATCTGCTCCTGAATCTCCGCCCTGCCAGCTAGCCACGCCGGCAGCGCCCACTGCACCGGCGCGTTCATCGAGAGAAAGGTATCGGCAATCACCTCCAGCCGGTCGAGTGCTTGCGCCCTTTCCGGCCCGGTTGCGGCGATCCATGCCGCCTTCATCTGCGGCAGCCCGGCGATCTTGCTCAATCCGCTCACCACAAACACCGGAACTCCCTCCAGCCCCGCAGCAAAACTCAGTGGCGTCGCCCCGAAGCCGTAGTCCAAGAAAACTTCGTCCACGATCAGCGAAAGTCCGTGTGCACGGCAGATCGTGCCCAGTTCTTCCGCCTCCCACGCTTTGGTAAAGTGCCCAGTCGGGTTATTGGGGTGCACGATGACGATAGCCCGAGTCTGAGGCGTGATCGCACGGCGCAATCCTTCGAAGTCGATCTGCCAGCCGTCGTCGTATACCAGCGGCGCCGCCTTGATGCGCACGTCATCGAGCGCGGCCAGAAAGTCGAAGAGAGGATAGCTCGGTTGCGGCACCAGAACTTCGCCGCCCGGATCGCAAAGCAGTCGGAAGAGAAAGCTATATGCCTCGCTGGTGCTCGTGGTGAGCATGATCTGGCTGGGATCGAGCGCCACGCCGTGGTCGGCATAGTACCGGCAGACGGCCTCTCGCGCGGGAAGCAAGCCGCGCGGCTGCGGATCGTAGTCCAGTGCCCGCGGATCGGCGAGCGCCGCCAGCAGGGAATCGGGATACCTGAAGCCGCAGCGCGTCGGATTCGACGCTGTCAGATCGGCGATAGGCAGTCCTGCCTGTCGCCGCAGGCGGTGCGCCCGCGCCAGTTCGCTCTCCTCCGTGTTCCAGCCGGTTCTCTCAGAAAATCGCGTCACGGCTCGTCGCGCAGCAGGGCAGTTGCGGCCCACAGGACGGGCGCCTGCCCGTGCAGGTTCCCTGTCTCGCGCTTGCGATCCAGGTAGTACTGCATGCTGTCCAGCTTGCCGGTGCCGGTGCAGACCTGGGTGACGTCGTGGTTCTGGTCGACGTAGCCGACGACGGCGATCCATGCCGCGGCGCGCCGCCGGCGCGTAGGTGGCGGCGTCCAGCCAGCCATGCTTGACTCCGGTGATCAGCGCGAAGCTGAACATGGCCGAGCTGGAGCTTTCCGGCCATGCCTCGGGGTGGTCGATCAGCTCGCGCCACATGCCGTCGGCGCCCTGGTACTTCAGCAGCGCGGCCATCATCTTCTTGTAGCCGGCCATGATGCGCGGGCGGTCGGGATGGTCGGCGGGCAGGGTGCGCAGCATTTCCGCCATGCCGGCCGCGAACCAGCCATCGCCGCGTCCCCAGAAGTACTTCACGTCGGGCGCGTGGAAGAAGAGCCCGTTGGGCTGCTGCAGCCGGTCCAGGTAGGTGACCATCTCGTGCGCGTCGCGGTCGAGATACTTGCGGTCGCCGGTGGCGCGGTAGGCTTCCAGCTGCAGCATGGTGAGCATGTACATGTCGTCCACCCACAGGCGCGTCTCCGGCGAGAGGCCATCCTTCACCAGCGCGTCGTGCACTTCCTGCGGCAGCTCCGGCGGAGTGTCCGGCGCCAGCGGACCCCACTGGCGGTCGGCCCAGGACAAGCCGAGCTGCAGGTATTTTGGATCGTAGGTCGGCAGGCCTTTGGTCTGGATGGCGATCTCCAGCGGCATCGACGCCGAAGATGGAGTCGTCGACGTGGTGCCGCTGCGGCGTGCGAGCCGGTGCCGCCCGGCAGCATGGGGTCGAACTTGGCGATCAGGCGGTCGCGCAACGAGTCGTCATGGGTCAGCGCAGCGAAGGTCATCGCGCCATAGAATGTGCACACATACGGGTAGCCGGAGAATCGCTCGCCTTGCGTCCCGGTCGACGAAGTGCTCGGCCAGCGCCTTGCCGACCTCCTGCGGCGAGTCGCCTCGCGGCCAAACGGTCAGGTCGCCCGGCGAAGGCGGAATCGTCTCCTTGTAGGGCGGCTCAGGCACGCGCCTGGGCGTCATGGACGACGCCGTGCCAGGCTGGGCGGGTGGCGAGGAAGGTGCCTGGGCCTGGAGCGCGATGACCAGCATCGTTGAGGCGAAGAGCAGCGCAGTGAATCGGAACCTCATTTTCTCAACCTCGGAGACTGCGAAGATAAATGCGAGACTCAACAGTTTACGCGGCGTCCGCGCTCTTGAATAGAGTGGCTTGACTCGAAGCCGCCGGGATGCGGAGACAGACAGTTGGCTTGGGAATCCATTTGGAGCAAAACGGTTGCTACTGGAGAAGCGTGAGCCTGCGGATTTCAACTTCGAACAGTCCCCCGGTCTTGCCCTGTGAAACGCTCAACGCCGCATCGTGCACAATAAGAGGAGACGCCCTGCTCATCCATATTCGGGCGCAAAAGAGGTTTGACCCTGGCTCTGCGCGCGGTGATCTTTGATTATGGAATGGTTTTATCCGGTCCGCCCGACCCGAAAGCGCACGCCGCGCTCATGCGCATCACGGGACTTGCCGCGGAGAAGCTCGATCCGCTCTATTGGGCCGATCGCCACGCCTTCGACGAAGGCAAACTCACCGGTGAGGCCTACTGGCGCGATATTCTCCGTCAAGCCGGACTCGCGCTGTCCCCCTCCGCCGTCACTGAGCTCATGCAGTGGGACGCGCGCATGTGGATGACGCTGAATCCAGCCATGCTGGCGTGGCAGGGTGCGCTCAAAGCCAGCGGATTTCTCACGGCCATCCTTTCCAACATTGGCGATTCCGTGCAGCAGGCCATGGAGCGCGAGATCAAATGGCTCACGCGCTTTGACGTGCTTGTGTGGAGCTATCAGTTGCGCATGGCCAAGCCCGATCCGGCAATTTATCGCTATACCCTCGAAAAACTTGGGGTCCGGCCCGAGGAAACACTCTTTATCGACGATCGCCAGGAGAACGTCAAAGCTGCCGCGGTGCTGGGCATGAAGGCATTGGTCTTTGCCACCATCGACCAACTGCGCGCCGACTTGATCGCCCAATCCCTCGACAAGGAACTCCCCCTGCCCGCCATCGCCTGATCCGGTCTTCTCGTTCCGTCGTTCGCTTGGTCCCTAGTTCCCTTGTTCCTTGTCTTTACGACGCCATCCCCAGCCCCACCAGGTTTGCCGCGGCAATGATCACCAGAATTCCGGCCCACAGCAGCCGAAGCGGGCGTGAACTCACGCCCTTCCACTCGCCGAGCGCTAATCCCACGAAGCCGGCGCAGAGCACGTACAGGCTCATGTGCAGCATCCAATTCACATACTCCAGGCTCGACGGGATATGCGCCTCACCCCAGGAGTAGAAGAAGAACTGCAGGAACCACATGACACCCGCCGCGGCCGCCAACGCCCCGTTTGTTGCGATCACTGCGCCCGGCTGCGTCAAATCGGCCTTGATCGAAATATCCTTCTTAAACGCGAGGCGCGTCAGGCAGTAGCAGAAGTTCACAATCGCCCCGCCGCCCATGATCAACACGTAACAGGGAATACGCGCGTAGAGCGGATCGACGCCCAGGTCCTTCGCTGCGTTCCAAACAGGCGTTGCGGCGTCGAGCCCGAACGAGAAGCCCGCCGAAAAAATTCCGCAGAGCACCGCGAGCGCCAATCCAAGCATGACATTGAACTCTTTTGTCTCTGTGCCCATCTGCGTTTCTTTCTGGTGGCCGGCATAAGAAATGATCGCGATCCCGACGAGCGCAACCAGAATGCCCGCCATGCTCCAAAGGCCGCTGCGCGTGCCGAAAAGCGCGGCGAATTGACCGTGGATGATGGGCGGCTCCAGCGTGCCAACAACGAGCGTCACTCCAATCGCAACGCCGACGCCAAGCGAGATGCCGAGATGCCGCATAGTGAGCCCGTAACTCACATTGCCCACGCCCCACATGGCGCCGAAGAGAGCCACCTTGATTAACAGGGCCGAATCGAACGAGGCGTAGAAGGCGTGGAAATGAGGAAGCACATAGTAGGCGAGCGAAAGGGGCAGCAGAAGCCAAGAGATCAGGCCCATGAGGACCCAAGTGGTTTCCCACGACCATTTCTTCACCTTTTCAATCGGCGCGTAAAATGACGCGGCGAACGCCGCACCAACGAAGTGCCACCCGATTCCAGCAAGAATTGCGATCGGCATTCCTTCTCCATTTCCGTTTTTCAGCGAGTGCTCGCACCATGCCCGCAAGCAAACTCAAAGCCTATCGGTTGCGCGCGTGCTTTGTACAGCGCCGTCGGATCAGTCCGCATGCTCCTGCAGCGCAACTTCGAAGGTGTAGCTGCCCGGTGCCAGCTCGAGGCCGTTCTGGCCATCGTGCGAACCGTACTGCACATTCGGATTCCGCTGGTACCTTGCGGCTGCTTTCAGGCTCAGCGGCCACCACCCTGTGGTGTTCGCGGGAATCGTCACGTGCCAAACGGCTATCTCGCCCGTCACCGTCCAGTCGGAGTGAATCGCCCCATACACCGAGTCGTAATCGAACGCGATGTGCCCGAGCCGCTCATCAAACACCGGATGCAGCACCACCGTGTGGAAGCCCGCATCGGTCGGCGTAGCATCGATTCCCGCCGCGTAGCGATACATCCAGTCGGCCACCGCGCCATACGCATAGTGGTTGAACGAATTCATCGCCGGATCGTTCATCATCTGGTCGCCGTTCCACCGCTCCCACATCGTCGTCGCGCCGTGCGTCACCATGTAGCCCCATGACGGGTACTGCGTGTTCAGCAGCAATGTGTATGCGAGCTTCGCGTAGCCGGCCTTCGTCAACTCTTCCAACACGTAAGGCGTTCCCAGAAATCCCGTGGCCAGCAGGTCGTGGTTGGCTTCTATTTTGTCCACGAGTCTCTTCGCGGCTGCTGCATGCAATGCATCCGGCAGCAGATTCATGTGCAGCGCCAGCACGTAGCCTGTTTGCGTGTCGCCGCCCTCGCTTTTTGCATTGGGATTGTTGATCACGCCGAACTGCGACGGACTGTTGTCCGCGCCCGCCACAAATCCATCGCCGCGCACAAACTGTTTCTGGAAGGCCGCGCGAATCTTCTCGAATAACCCCGCGTATTTGTCCGCGTCCGCCGTGCGCCCCGTGGCCAGCGCCATCTGGCGCATCAGCGTCGCATCCCACGCCCAGTAGGCCGTGGCCAGCAGTCGCTCATCGGTCTTGCCCTCGGGCGACAGCCAGTCGCCGAATGGTTGCCCGTATTCCTTCTCCCACAAATAAGTCGGGATTCGCCGCTGCAATCGCGTCGAGATACTTCGTCATCGCATCCCAATTCTGCTCGATGATGCTGGTGTCGCCGGTCTGCAACCACGAAGTCCAGGGAACGATCACGCCCGCGTCGCTCCATGCCGCGGCAGCGCCGGCAAACGGCGTCACCGTGCCCGGCGAAAAGATTCCGTAGAACGGCTGTCCCGTCTTGCGTACCGCGCATGTCCGCGGCAAACTTGCGCGAGAACGCCGCCAGGTCCATGTTGTAGCTGGCCGCACGCCAGAACACCTGCGCGTCGCCCATCCAGCCCAGCCGCTCATCCCGCTGCGGGCAATCCGTCGGCACGCCCACAAAATTCGACCGCTGCCCCCAGAGAATATTGCTCCACAATTGATTGATCATCGCGCTGCCGGTTTCAAGCTTCGCCGTCCACGGCGCGTCTGTATGGAAGACCAGACCCGTCACCGCATTCTTGTCCGGCGCTGAAAGCAGTCCCGTCAACTCCGCATAGCGGAACCCGTGAAATGTGAACGGCGGTGAAATGTCGTAGTTCCCATCGCCCGTCAAATTCAGAAAGTGATCGGTCGCTTTCGCTGTGCGCAGATTGTCGGTGTAAATCGTCCCGTCGGGATTCAAAACCTCGGCAAACCGCATGCGCACGTCGGCCGTCTGCGGTCCATGCACCCGCAGTCTCTCGATGCCCGAGAAATTCTGCCCGAAGTCGTAAACCCACACTCCCGGCTTCGGTTCCGTCAGCGACTTCGCTTCCAGCGTGCGCTCCACACGGATCGGCGGAAAGTCCTGCGCCACGATTTCGACCGGAGCAGGATCGATTACCGCTGCTCGCTCCCGAAACCAATCGTCCTTAAAGTCCGGGCTGGACACGCCCACCCAACCGTGACCCATGTCCATCGTCGTCCCGTCGTATAGCTCCGAGAAGAGAATCTCGATCCCGCAGCCTGCCAGCTCGCGTCGGTGACCACCCACTCCACGCTGCCATCGGCGTACTCGATGCGTAACTGTGCCCGCAGCGCCGGCGGCGTCACGCCGTAGTTGTTCGGCTGCTGGAACCATTCGAGCGGCGTCTCGTACCACCCCGGCGCCAGCAACGCGCTGATCGCATTCTTTCCCTGCTCAACATGGTCCGGTCACGTCGTACGTCTGGTACACAACCCGCTCGCGATAGTCCGTCCATCCCGGCGCCAGCACCTGGTCGCCCATGCGCCATCACTGTTCAGGAACATCTCGTAATCGCCGAGCGCCGTCGCATAGAGCCGTGCCGACTTCACCGGCTTATCCACGGTGAACGAATGCCGCAGCTCCTTCACCGAATCCGGAATCCACGGATTCCCAAGCGATTCCGATCGCCGCGGGCTGAGCGGATGCCATTCTTCAGCTGCTTTCCACGCCGAGTCGTTGAAATCGTTTTCCTCCCATCCGCCGTTCGCCCCGTTGCCGGAATTGATCGCCGTCTTCCACTGCGCGTTGCTCCCAAAGCTGGCCCACGTGCCGTCCGCGTATTCAACCACCAGCGTTGCGATCATCGGCGGCGCGTCGTCCGTCGCCATGCCGTTGGGATTCACCACGTAGTGCAGTACTTCAACCGCGAGCGTGTTCTTGCCCGCGCCCATGTGCTTCGTCACTTCGGCGCGCACAAACTTCTTCCACGGCATCTGCTTATACGGCGGCAGCGGATTCTCGGTAAGCACCTGCGCCCCATTCACCCACGCAGCAACCGTGTCCTGTCCCGTCGCGTAGAGCGCGGCAAACTTCACCGCTTGCGGAAGTGTGATCGTCGTGCGATACGCGAACCGCTGTTCGGCGTCTTTGCGCGATCGCCGGCGACTTGGCGTCAGGATTCGCAATCCACTCCGCCGGCGCGTGACGCACCGTCGCCTCTTCCGGCGTCTCGTAGCCGATCCACTGCGCCTTCCACGCGTCCTGACCCATCAGGCCCGTTTCCCACCAAGCCGTCTCGCTCGCCGCGTATGCCTTTCCGTCCGCGCCCCACAGCTTCACGCCCCAGGAGTAGCGAGTGCTCGGCTTGAGAGCCGGTCCGCCGTAGCGCACATTCAGCGATTGCCCCGATGCCACGCGTCCGCTATTCCACACGTCCGCTCTGCCCTGTGCGAGCAACTCAGGCGACGACGCCACCAGCACCTCATACGCCGTCTGCTTCGCGCCGTGCTCCGCATCGCGCAATTGCCAGGAGAAATTCGGCGTCGCATCGTCAATGCCCAGGGGATTTTTCAGGTTGTCGACGCGTAGTTCCACGGGTCCTGCTGTGGTTGCGGTCTGCTGCGCAAAAGCCGGCACAGCAGCCGCGCTCAAAACCAGTCCCCAGGTCCATGTGTGCATCCATTTGCAACGCATAATCTGTCTCGATTCCAAAAGAGAAACTCGAAGAGAGTCCGGCCGCGGTCCCAGCGGCAAAACCGCTTCTTCATTGAAAAACTTTGCGGGCGCAATCACCTTATGCAACCCTCGCGCGCCTTGTCAATTGCGGCCTGCTCCCCGGTTCTTCATTCCCGCAGTCCCGCCGCACCATTACACTCGGAAT
Source organism: uncultured Acidobacteriota bacterium (assembly GCA_963713675.1). Classification (GTDB taxonomy): domain Bacteria; phylum Acidobacteriota; class Terriglobia; order Terriglobales; family Acidobacteriaceae; genus Telmatobacter. The sequence continues at coordinate 20,498 of CAVQMV010000021.1, read as the reverse complement.
ATGGCCCTTCGCCTCTACGCCGCCACCACCAGCGCCGGCAAACTTCGCGATTTCCGCACCGCCGCACAGGCATTTTCCATCGACCTCGACCTGGATATCGTCCCGCTCCCCGGAATCGAGCAGATTCCCGCGCCCGAGGAGGACGGCGACACGTTCCTCGCCAATGCGGCGACCAAGGCCGTCTACTATTCGCGTTTCGCGCCAGGCGAGCTAGTCGTCGCCGACGATTCGGGCCTCGAAGTCGATGCGCTCGGTGGCGCTCCCGGCGTGCGCTCGGCGCGTTATGCCGCCGACGCGGGCCTCGTCGACTCGCCCGATGCCAACGACAACACCGACGTCTGGAACAACATGCTTCTGATTCAGAAGCTCGCTGGGATTCCCGAGCTGCTGCGCACCGCCCGCTACCATTGCACCCTGGTGGCCGCGCGCGATGGCGAGGTGGTGCAAATCGCCGATGGCTCGGTCGAAGGAGTGATTCTCGAAGCCCCGCGCGGCACCGGCGGCTTCGGCTACGACCCCTTGTTCTATCTCCCTAAACTTGGCAAAACCATGGCCGAGATCGATCTCGAGACCAAGCTCAGCATCAGCCATCGCGGACGCGCCATTGCCGCTCTGCTGCCAAAGCTCGCTTGATACTATTTTTTCGAGGAGACACCGCATGCAGCAAAAGTTCAAGGCGAAGCTCACAGCGATTGGCCCGGGAGGAGCGTGGACCATCCTGCCCATTCCCTTTAATGTGGCCGAGGTCTTCGGTACCAAAGCTCGCGTTCCCGTGGCTGGAACCATGAACGGATTTGCCTTTCGTAACTCGCTGATGCCCGAGGGCAACGGCACCCACCGCATGATGGTGGGCAAAGAAGTCCAAGCCGGCGCCAAAGCACGAGCCGGAGACGTTGTGTCTGTGGTCTTGAAGCGCGACGACGAAGAGCGGACTGTTGACGTGCCTGAGGAACTGGCAGCCGCGTTCAGAAAGAACAAGCCGGCAGCAAAGTTTTTCGCAGCTCTCTCGCCGTCGTGCAAGGCCGAGTACTCAACCTGGATCTCCTCTGCAAAACAGGCTGAAACCAGGACAAGCCGCGCCGTGAAGGCCGTGGAGATGCTCACCGCAGGCAAGAAGCGTCTCCGCTAGCTGCTTCATTGCGGCTTTGCATGCGAGTTGCCTTCCACTACTCTCCTCCAAAACCCAAAAGCAGCGGAGCGCCGCCTTGACGCTCGCACCCTCAGCCTCGAATAATGCAAGTGATACAGAACACCACGCAAAGTCCCTCAATCTAAGACGCTTTGTCCTGCACTTTTAGGAGCCAAACTCTTCATGGCAACTGTTGAATCCTCTGCCGCGCCCAAGCTCAGCCGCGGCGTGCAGCCATTGCGCGCGGGTGAGGGAACCAGCTACATCTGGCGCAAGTTACACTCGCTACTTGGCATCGTCCCCATCGGGGCATTTCTCCTCGAACACCTGCTCTCCAACTTCGAGGCCCTCAAAGGCCCCCTCGCTTACGGCCAGCAGGTTTACTTTCTCAACCATCTGCCGCTGGTCCGCGTACTGGAGTGGGTCTTCATCTTTCTGCCCATCCTTTATCACGCCATCTACGGCGTCTACATCTGGCTGCGCGGCCAATCGAACATTGTCTACTACCCGTGGGCAGGGAACTGGATGTACCTAGCCCAGCGCTACACCGGCCTCATCGCTTTCGCCTACATCGCCTATCACGTGGCCACGCAGCGCTTCATGGGCGTCAGCCTGCCGGAGAATCCGTACTACGCCTTTCACAAAGTGCAGATGGAACTCGCGAATCCCTGGATCGCTGCCGTCTACGTCATCGCCATGATCGCCGTCTGCTGGCACTTTGCTTATGGCATCTGGCTCTTCGCCGCCAAGTGGGGCATCACCTCAGGAGTCACCGCGCGCCGCCGCTTCGCCTGGATTTGCCTCGCGCTGGGAATCCTGCTCGCCGGCGCGGGAATCGCCAGCATCTGGGCATTTGTCGGGCCTTGGTACGCCAATGCCCCCGTCCCGCATCTCTAGCTTCGTGGCGCTTTCTGGCTCGAAGGCTGAAAGCTGTTTCTGAAAGGTACTAAATGGCAGCACCCAAAATCATCGTGGTGGGCGGAGGCCTCGCCGGACTTGCGGCGGTCATCAAAATCGCCGAAGCGGGCGGCACGGTCGACCTGTTTTCCATCGTCCCCGTCAAGCGCTCGCACTCGGTGTGCGCGCAGGGCGGCATCAACGCCGCAAAAAATCTCAAGGGCGAAGGCGACTCCACCGCGCAGCACTTCGACGACACCATCTACGGCGGCGACTTCCTGGCCAACCAAACTCCCGTCAAGGCCATGTGCGAGGCCGCGCCCGCCATCATCGATCTTCTCGACCGCATGGGCGTGCCCTTCAATCGCACGCCCGAAGGTTTGCTCGACTTCCGCCGCTTCGGCGGCACGCTCTATCACCGCACCGCCTTTGCCGGAGCCACCACTGGCCAGCAACTGCTCTACGCGCTCGACGAGCAGGTACGCCGCTACGAATCCGAAGGCAAGGTCAAGAAATACGAAGGCTGGGAGTTTCTCTCCGCCATCATCGACGGCAAAGGCGTGGCGCGCGGCATCGTGGCCATGAACCTGCGCTCCATGGAGCTCAAAGCCTTTCCGGCCGACGCCATCATTCTCGCCACCGGCGGCAACGGAGCCATCTTCGGCAAGAGCACCAACTCCGTCGTCTGCACCGGCTCGGCGCAGTCCGCCGTCTTCCAGCAGGGCGTCTACTACGCCAACGGCGAATTCATCCAGGTACATCCCACCTGCATTCCCGGCGAAGACAAGCTGCGGCTCATGTCGGAGTCGGCGCGCGGCGAGGGCGGCCGCGTCTGGGTTCCGCGCACTCCCGGCGACAAGCGCGCCATCAAATCCATTCCCGAATCGGAGCGCTTCTATTTTCTCGAGGAGTGGTATCCAAAATACGGCAACCTTGTGCCCCGCGACGTAGCCACGCGCGCCATTCACAAGGTGGTCTTCGAGCTCGGCCTCGGCATCGATGGCCAGCCCATGGTCTATCTCGACCTCACGCACATCGACCGCGAGACGCTGCACCGCAAGCTCGGCGGCATTCTCGAAATCTACGAGAAGTTCGTCGGCGTCGATCCCTGCCTGGAGCCGATGAAGATCTTTCCCGGCATGCACTACACCATGGGCGGCCTCTGGGTCGACTTCAAGCAGATGACCAACGTTCCCGGCATCTTTGCCGCCGGCGAGTGCGAGTACCAGTACCACGGCGCAAATCGCCTCGGCGCGAACTCGCTCGTCAGTTGCATCTACGGCGGATTCCAGGCCGGACCCAACGCCATCGCATACGCCAAGAACCTGCCCGCGGCGGAAGGCGACGGCGGCGCTGCGGCCGAAGTCGCGCGCCAATCCGAAATCAACAAGAAACTCATCAATAATGAAGGCGGCGAAAATCCCTTCAAGCTGTGGCGCGAGCTGGGCGAAGCCATGACCGAGCACGCCACCGTCATTCGCTACAACAAGGATCTGAAGCAGACCGACGAAAAAATCGTCGAGCTGCTCGACGCGCTATCAAGCGCGTCAACCTGAGCGACAAAAGCCAGTGGGCCAACACCAGCTTCGCCTTCGCCCGCCAGCTCAAGAACATGCTCGAACTTTCGCGCACCATCACGCTCGGCGCAATTCTGCGCGACGAGTCCCGCGGCGCGCACTACAAACCCGACTTTCCCGATCGCAACGACGAAAAGTTCCTGAAGACCACCAAGGCCAGCTTCACCGGCTCCATCGAGGGCCCGCGCTTCGAGTACGAGGAAGTCGACACGCAGTTCATCAAGCCGCGCCCGCGCCGTTACGACGCGGCGAAGTGAGCATTGCATGCAGCAGCCTTTTGGACGAGAGCAGTAGGATCAGACCCAACGAAGGACACCATGGCAGAACGCACCGTCACTTTTGAAATCAAGCGCCAGGCCAGCCCCGACGCGCCCGCCGTGTGGGAGCGCTTCGAGCTCCCCTGGCGTCCCGGCATGAACGTCATCTCCTCCATGATGGAAATCGCCGCCAACCCCGTCACTGCCGACGGCCGCGCCGACCACGCCCATCGCCTACGATTCAAATTGTCTCGAAGAAATCTGCGGCTCCTGCGCGATGCTCATCAACGGCAAAGCCCGCATGGCCTGCTCCGCGCTCGTCGACAATCTCGAGCAGCCCATCCGCATCGAGCCGCTCTCGAAGTTCCCGCTGGTCCGCGATCTCCAGGTCGACCGCTCGGTCCTCTTTGAAAATCTCATGCGCGTCAAGGCCTGGGTTCCCGTCGACGGAACTTATGATCTCGGCTCCGGCCCGCGCGTTTACCCGCAGCAGCAGGAAGCCAACTACCCGCTCTCGAACTGCATCAGCTGCACCTGCTGCATGGAAGTCTGCCCGCAGTTCGATGTCACCACGGGCTTTGTCGGCGCGGCGACGATCGCGCAGGTCAAGCTCTTCAACAACCATCCCACCGGAAAAGTCTTCAAAGAAGATCGTCTGCGCGCGCTCGCCGGCGATGGCGGAATTCAGGAATGCGGCTACGCGCAGAACTGCGTCCACGCCTGCCCCAAGCAAATTCCCCTCACCAACGCCATCAGCGACGTCGGCCGCGACGTGATGGTGCAAAAGGTCAAGGACTGGCTGCAAGGATAGGCGGCAGGCGCCATCCCGGAAATATTTTGGTAGGATCCTGCGATCCTGTGCTAGTTTTTCCGCATGCCTCATTTGCCTGCAAATCATAAACACGAAGGGCGCGAGGCCAGAAATCCGCGAATGATCGCGCGCATCTTCGCAGGATCATGCCTCCTCGTGCTCATTGCGAACGGAGTTTGGATTGTGAATTCCCAAAACGTCAATGGCGGAGCTCTGGTTGTGTGCAGCTTAATCGGGGGGCTGATTGGATGGTCGCTTGCCGTCATCGCGACGCCTGCCAACGAGAAGGAAAAGCTTCAATTCGGAACATACGCGCGACTCGTGGCCGGCTTCCTTTCTGGATTTGTTTTCACCAAGCTCAGCGAATTCCTCTCGGCGCAGGACCTAAAGGGATTTCTAACGACTGGAGACCATCTCGTACAGGTGGGATATGCGTCTGGGTACGCATTGGCCTGCTTCCTCATCGGGTTGATGTGGACGTTCCTCCTGCGTCGATATACCCAGGCAGGCGAAGCTGGCGAGTGAGCTTACTGCCCCGTGCGCAGCCGCACCTCAAATGCAATCAGAATTGCGGAGCCGCGACCGGCAACGCCGCGGATGGAATGCCTTCACACACGGAGTTGTTGACGGCCAGGTTTCCTTGGCCGTCGAGCGTCACCGTCCACACGGTGTCGTAGTCGTTGTCGGGCCAGTCGGGCGCTGTCGTTGCGCCGCCCTGCGGAAAATAGCTTGAGATCAGCGCATTCACCGTCAGCGGAATCCGCGCGTGCTCCCACCCCAGCAATACGCTCGCATTGGAGAGCCTGCCGCCGTTGAAGAAAAAGTTGCTGGTGGATGGGCCCGAGTCCCAATCGAATCCTTCGGCCAGTCGATAGGGCAAGTTATAGGCGATCGCGTAGGGCTCAACGGTCAAGGAAGCCCTGACATACGACCAAACGGAATCTCCCAGGACGTTCCGTGAACCCTGTGCAAGCGTAGCGGGGTCGACCGAATAGACCTGCGTGGGATTGATCTTGCCTCCGAGAGCGCTCGGCAGCGCCAGCGCACGCCATTGCCCCGTGCCCACATAGTTGCCGTCGTCGAAAGAACCCTGCGGATGCGCCTCTGCGTGCCGAACGATGTACACAGTTTCGTTGGTGTTGGTGCCCGCCGGAATTTGCGCTCCGCCAACGCCGCCGGTCACCGTGATGTTGAAGAGCGTTTGCTGATTGCATGCGCTGGTCGGAACCTGCTGCGGCAGCGTTGGATAAGTTGCAGACGGATTCGCATTGCTGTTATACGTCGTCAGGGTAGCGCTTCCCGACGGCGCGATCGAAAGAACATAAATCGCGTTGGCGCCCTGATAACTCGTAGGCAGCGCCAGGTTATAACCCTTGGCTTGATTGATCCGCGCCAGCAGGCTGCTGGTCGTCTCCCACGGCGCTGAGAAGACGTACGAGCCTGAGAAGTTTGCCGCGAGAATGCTGCCTATCAGGGCTTCGTTGTCGCCGCCCTGGTCCTGGAAATCCAGGCCCTGGCAATTCGCGCAGGAATTCGAAGGCGGAGAAGCATTCACCGGATAGCCGCCGGTTGTATACGGACTGCCATATCCAGGGTAGATGGTGGACATGGTCACCGGCGTGAGCGTCGCGAACTGCTGAACGGTTTCAGCCGACGCCATGTCGGGATAACTGTTCGCGGTTTGCAAATGGCTCGTCGGCGACAGCACGTAGATGCCGTTCACTTGAGTCGCGCCTACTAGCTGATGCAGATACGTGCCCATCAGCAGCGACCGCTGCAAACCCTGGCTCGTGAGGTTTGCCGTGTCGGGATTCACATCCCCTGGAGATTGGTAAGCCAGATCCTCGCTGACCACGAAGATCAAGTTGATCGGCCCGCTCTGCTGCTGATGCATCGGCGGCAGCGCCGGCCCAGGCGTCAAAACGCGATAGAGCACAAACAACACGAATGCACCAATCACCGCGTACCAGACCTTGTTATGGTTTGGCATTCCCGCCGCGGGCGGCATCGCCGCTACGGGAACTATCCCCGCTGCGGGAGGATATTGCGCTGGCGTTTCCGGCGCCGCTGGCGGCGCGTTGCCTGTCGCCGCTGTCTGGTCGGCTCCGCACTTCGAGCAAAAGCGCTCGCCGTTTGCTAACTGGTTTCCACAACTAACGCAGAAAGCCATGCCATTAACTTCTCATATTTGCCGCAAACCGCTCGCCCATTTTTCGAGAACCCGAAGCCGCGACGAAATCTTGGCTCCGAGCGAAGCGGAACCGCGACACAGTTTCACAGAAACGCACAAAGTGTGAGGCTGTGAGGTTTTGTCGTGCAAGTGGTTGATTGTGCTTCGCTTACGGGCTTCACAGTTTCACAACTCGTTTTTTCGGAGAAGAATCCGGGCGTCGCTGCTCGTGGACCGTGGACCGTGGGTGGTTGCGAGTGTGAGTGTGAATGTGAGTGTGAATGTGGGGGGAGGGGGGTGGGGGGTAGGAAACAGTGGACGGTGTGAAGTGTGCAGTGTGCACCGGTCACTCACACTCGCACTTACACCCGCGCTCACACTCATACTCGCACTCACACTCGCCCTCTTCCCTGTTTTTTCCATTCTGCGCCGGGAGGGGGAAATTATGTGCAAATCGGCGAACGGATTTTACGGAGTGTTTTCAGCCGGTTGCGGGGAAAGTTGTTTTTGGGGGCTTGCGGGGTGGCGGGACTACGGGGCTACTGGCTGCTGTTGCTAACGAAGACACCTTGAATCGCAAAGAAATAGGGGAGCGCCGATGGGCAGCTCCCCCAGAGTGAATCATCGTGATTTAGGCGCCGCCGGGCTTACCCCCACACGTACACATATATGTAGTGCCGGTGCCAACGGCCGTCAGAACCCCAGTACCGCTCCATGCGGCGTACGCGATGACGCCGGTAAGCCACGGTCGCAACCGAGGCCGCGTCCTTGACCGAGGCGTTGTTTGAGACGTTGCCCACGTTGGAAGCGAGCGCTGAGACGCCACTAAAAGTGAGCGCCGCCAGGAGGACTAGACCTAAAGCACGTACTTTTGTTGTGTTCATATCTACCTCCTGCCTACTTAGATGCCCGCATGAACCCCAGCGACGACCCGCGCGAGCAAGTCCCGAATATCGAGTCACTTACGATTGGGCTCTCAGAAAGTAGGAGCCGCGCAGGCAGACGGCATGGGTGCGCGGCGAAGCAGTGATCAAACCCTCGCGCTCAACGGATGTCATCTTGACCATCAAAAACTAGCCTGTCATCCAGAGCGGAGGTCGCCGCAGGCGAGCGGAGTCGAAGGACCTGCGGTTGCTTTTGTTTTTCCGCCGACAACGCTCAGCCGCTCAGGGGATCGGCCACACGCTTGAAATCGGCAGGCTCCACGTCATACCAATTCTTGCTCAGATCGACTCATGCGGGGCTAGTCTTCTCAATGAGTGCAGCACTTCATTTCATTGACGCGGACGGCTTCGAGCTGATCGCTCGCAGCCGCCCGCTCTGGCTATTGCACGTCAGTTACCTTTCCATTCGTGAAGGTAACCTTCATGCCGTCGTAGTAATAGATAACCTTGGGGCCCAGGTTCGCCATCTTTTTGGGAGCACCCAAAGACGCCTGCACCTGATCGGGCGTCTGGCCCATTTGGACCGATACGGGTGCGGCGGGAGCAGGCGGTGCGGCGCCGGCCGGGGCACTACCACTCGGCGGCGCATCGCCGGTCGCTTCCTTCTCAGCCTGGTCGGCTTGCTGACCCTGCTGCTGAAGATCGGCTGTGTCCGTCGGATCGGGAGGGGGCGCAACGGATGCATACGCAGCCTCAGTAGGCGTACCCTGGGCCGAGGGCGGCGCTTGCGGGATTCCACCCTTACCCTGCTTTGCCTGCAATTCCTGGAGCCCCTGGTCGATGTTCTCCCGCATGTGGTTCTGCATCTCCTGCAGGTCGGTCAATTGCACGGTGACCGTATCGGAAGTGTGGCACTCTTTCCCGCCCTTGCTGGCCAGCACCACCAGGTTCACCGCCGTTGCGTTAGGGTCAGACCCGGGCTGCAGTTGCAGCGCATCGCCATCGCTGAGCCCGCATTCCTGTCCGCTGGCATCTACCACGTCCAGCGCGTCTCCCGCCACAAACACATGCGGATGGCCGTCGCCCAGCATGCGCGCAATCCCGCTGGAACCGGGGTCCGTATCCTGTTGCTGTGCGTTCTGTGCGGCTTCCTGATTCTCCAGGGCCAACTGGGCCCTCACCTCGTCGGCAATCTGCTGCTTTACCTCGGGCGTCATCTCTGGAGGGCCGCCTGCGGCCGACGGAGCGCCGTCTGTTTCGCCGGCCTCCTGATGCGCCGCGTAGGCTGCCTGCAGATCCTGGGAGATGATGTAGTCCGTCAGCCAAAACGAGGCTGAGGGGTACACCGGGTATGGCGCAAAGAATCCGCCGTAGTAGCCATACCAGGGACTACCTCCCCACCCCCACCCGTAGGCGATAGGCGTAGCCCACGGATTGTAAGCCCATCCGTAAAAGCCTCGGCCATAGTAAAAGCCCGGCGCGTAGACGTTCAAATACAGCCCGCGGTATCCATAGCCACGGTAATAGCGGTTGTATTCGTGGCCATGGTAGTAGTAAGCGCGCCGGCCAAAATCGTGCCCGTGGTAACCGTACCCACGCTGCACATATCCCGGGCGGCCCCGCTCCGCAACCAGGCGGCCATGACCTGGGCGATCGACTGAGACTCTGCGGTTCCCATTCAGCCCATGGTGAATGTCCATCCCGCGTTTGGGGTCATGCACATCGCTCCTCGAGCCGTCAGGACGATTGCGAACCTCGCTGCCGTTGCGGGCGACGTGATCGTTGCTTCCTCTGGGTCCGGGTCCGCCCCCGATCGGCGAGTGGCCGCCGGCAGGACCGTGCGAACCTGGACCTCCCGGACCGCCGGGGTGGTTCCCGCCGACGGTGGTTGGCCCGTGCGTGGTCCCGCCGGTGGTTGGCCCGTGCGTGGTCCCGCCGGTGGTTGGTCCATGCGTGGTGGCCCCGCCGGCGTGAATTGGAGGGTGGCCGCTCGTGTTCGGTTTTCCGGCATTTGGGCTGGGTTTCTCCTGGGAGCCGCCCGGGTCGTTTGGGTCGAGCTGAGCCGCCAAGCCGCTCCTCATTGTGCAACAACATAAATACAGGATTATGACAAAGGGCATGGAGCGCATATCAACCATCCCTTCCTTCGCTAGCCAGCGCGGGCTGTCCAATCTGTCGCAGCTCCCCGCGGGCCGGCTCATCCCGCCGCCACTTTTCGTAGTCCAGCGCTTTCCTTCGCCACTCCCATATTTGGTCTAAGGAGGCATGAGCCAATAGGAAGATAAGTGGGATTAAGAAATCGAAGTAGATTCCGAGGTTCTGCAGGAGCACGTAGCCCACGGAAATGAAAAGCACCGAAGCTAACACGACAATCGCCAGTTTGTACCATGCATTCATGTCGACTGCAAACAAGATGGCCATCGATAACAACACTACAATCTCGAAGGCGTATGCAAATAACTCATGCGCCGGCCAGTAGTAGTTGTCTCCCAAAAGGGCCTCCGCGTAATTCGCGTGCACGAAGACGCCGGAAATTGGACCGATTGGAGAGGTGTGTGAATCGTTCAGCGGACCCGTTTTCCAGCCCAGCCTGTGCCAGTTTGATCCTATAAATACGAGTTTTCCCGAGACTTGATCCTGCAGAGACATCCTGTCGAGGCTCAGGACATCTTTGGCTGTCAAATGAGGGAATTCGCCAGGTTCAAGATATCCGCCAAATGGGAATATTTTCAGGTTCTTTATCCTTAGAACCACGTCGGGCTTATAGGCGCGAACGGCTGCCAGGGCAAACGAGTCAAGATTTCTTGATCCAGCCAGCGTGATATCGAGGGGCACCGAGCGAGCGTCCGTAGGAAGCGCGATGTAGCCGGTGAAGAAGAAACTGGGAGGGAGTTTCGCGTCCGAGTATATATCGGACTGAGGGACGTAGGAATTCGCGGCACCAAACCCTATCGTAGCGGGCAGAACGACTGCATGATGCTCGGAACACGCCTTGTTGATCGCCGCAATGAGTTCGTCGGTTTCTTGCTGGTAAGCAGGTGTCTCACGAGGATTGCCGTCCGGAACGGGGGATCGCAAATCGAAGTCGACGGCGACAACCTTTGCCTGGGCATCGGCCAGGTGCGAAATTAGCTGCGCGAGCAGGTCGCGCCGAATCGGGGTTCGACGGTTGAAGTCGCCCTTCCAGTAGTCGTCGTCATCGACCGTCACGACAAAAGTGTGCTGAACGTACGGTTTCCGCCAATTGGTTTTCTGCATCAAGCTATAGAGAGAGTATCGGGCTTCAAGCCACGCGTTATGCGAGCTTGCGTAGTGGCCGAGCACAACGCCTAGGGCGATGGATGCGGCCGCCAATGCCCAATAGCGACGCGTTCTGAGCTTCCAAATTTTGACGAAGAGAGACCCGATGGCTCCTGTCATGAATATCCCAAGCTTGGCGATGCGGGACATGAGGGCGGCTGCCATCCTTCCAGGATCAGATTCAGCTAGGTTGGGTGTGCCCATGCTTCTTGGGGGCTAATGGATGATCATTGTAGTTCAATTCTCGTCCGGCGCGGCCACGGATGATGGAAGGGCTGAACTTTGACAAGCCGCTTCGCGCGGAACTGAGGCTCGCGGTGTCCTACCTTTCGCCAGAAAAAAGCAAAGAATGCGGCGTTCGGCTGACGGCTAAAAGCTCACTCGCCGGCACGAATTAGCCGGCAGAAAGCACGCAAAACACGCGCAAAATGGCGCAAAAACGTGCACTTAACGCCCTCCAAGTGCATTTTTGGGTAATTCTGTGTACCCCTTTGCGCGAATACGGGTAATTCTTTGGTTACAAACACACTTGAAATGGCTAATTTCCGGGTATTTGTCTCGAAGAATCGCAACCGACGTAGCGAGCCCTTGCGGGGCGCGCCGCTTTCCCAGGGCTGATGCGCTGGGCTATTTTCGGTCCTTCCTCCTGGAGGGGTGGGGCTTGGGCGCGGCTTCGCCGCGTGCCTGATCTCTCGAAAAATGGGCGGGCGGTTGGCGGCGTGCGACCCACCCACTGGGTGGGTTCCCCGCTCACGCCCTGATACAAAAAGGCGGGGAATAGGCAGTAGGGGATAGGGAATAGAAACGCGGGTCCCCATTCGTCTTCGATCGCTTCGAGGGGCAAAGGCAAGAGCAACCACGGGTCCTTCGACTCCCTCCGCTGCGCTCTGGTCGCTCAGGATGACAATGTGCGAGGGGTGGGGTCTAATCGCGGCTTCGCCGCGTGCTTGATTTCTTGAAAGATGAGCGGGCGGTTTTTCGTGGGGCTGAAGCCCCACGCTCCCTCCGTGTGGCGATTGCGGTATCCCACCCTGGCGGAGCCAGGATGGGGCACCCGGTTTTAAAGCGCCGATGCGGGGGTACGCATTTCCAGAGATGCCTTCAGGCTCTACGCAGGGTTCGGGGGATTGGTGCTCATGAAGCAATCGAAGTCATAGTAAAAGACGTCTGCGTCAAAACTGCCCAACAAGAACCCCAACTCAATGTCATTGTCCGGAAGGAAGCTGTAAGCGAAGTAGGTGATTGTGTTACCCGAGGGATCGAGATAGGGATACAAAGTCATCTTAATCTGTATCGCCCCGTTGGGATTTCCGTTGCTGTCGGCAGTATTAAGGCGCGTAGCAGAGCCGGGAAGCACCGGGGTTGGAGCCATGATATTGGCAAGCAGCCGGAAGAAAGAGACGGCGTCGTCGCAGCTAAGGTGGAACTGGAGTTGTATTTGCCCTTCAAGCTCGAAGGTGAAGCTAAATAGGCTTACCAGTGGGTTAGGAAGCGTTTTGAGGAACTCCATGGTGAGGACCAGGTCGCCGATTGGGTTGCCTTTGGGGTCTTTGTTGGTCAGCGTGAGGACGGCCTTCTTCATCGTGTCTCCTGTTGTTTTTGAGGATTGCAGACGCTACGCCTTCCACTCCGACAGTGCAATTCGCATAGCCACCTGAGCCACCGATTCTTGCATGCGGTGTTCCCGTTGGCAACACAATTGGGCGCTTCATAACAGGCTGCCTGTTCTCTTGTTCGCAGGGGCGGTTTTGCGCGAAGGGGTTTTGGATGCGCGGCTTCGCCGCGCGCTTGATTTTTCGGAAAATGGGTGGGCGGGCTTTCGTGGGGCTGAGGCCCCACGCTCCCTCCGCGGGCGGTTCGAATTTTCAAAGACTGGCGCGAGATTGGGGCGCGGCGTAGACTTTGCGCATGGCAAAGAAGCCGGAATGGCTGCTTGAGTGCAGCGGAGGTTCGCATCCCGTCTCTGCGAAGTGCTCCGCCTGCGGCGTTCAAATGCCGCTCATGAAATCGATGGGCGCTTCGTCAGCGGAGAGCGAGAGATGGTTCGCAATTCAATTCGATCTCCACGTGAGACAGAGGCATAGCCGCGAGGATTCCGGCCGGGCCGTCCCGCGGATCATTCGAGAGGCCGTTGAGGATAGGTAGATTCAGCTCTTCGAGCCCAAGCCAATGACTGGGTGCAATCGCGGGTGCACATGAATGCAGTGAGCCTCAAACTGGAGATTCACTGCGTCTACCTGTTCGCGCGTCAGCGACGAAAAACGATGCGGCCCGACATCGAACACGGCGTCGCATTCAGAACAAGACCACGCACAGGGCAGCACGGGGTGAACCGTTGTCCAAGCGCTCGCTATCAAGGCTGGCATGGTGAAGCGATGCTAGGCCGAAAGCGCGGCGGGCGCAAGTAAATCCTGATCAATTTGCTTCTATTTGTTCAGGGGGATAGCTGCCAAATCCGGAGCACTCATCAACTCTGCCCTCGGATGGCGTCAAACGGCGACAGTAGCGGCGCGGGAACCGCGGGGAAGAAAAACTTTGGGGCCCATCCGCAACCTGGCTCCCACGTCGTATAAGATACGATGCCTCAGTCGGGGATGCTGGTTGTTCCCCGCAAGCGACGCGGGGAGTGGTGCACCTTGAGATTCCAGATGCCAAAGGCACGAAAGCCTCCCGTCGCCGAGAGGCCTCGTGAGTGAGTGAGTGGAAGGGGCAGCGCGTACTCAGACCGTAGTCGTCGAGCGGTTTGGTGTCAAGGCGTCCAGCCCTAAATATTCCTCGACTCGTGATGGGCGTCACATCCCCGTCGCCCCGCGCCACAAGCTGGAAGCGACCTGCCGCAGGCTCGTTATTGCCTGCAAAAAGCACGCAAAACATGCGCAAAACGGCGCAAAAACGTGCTCCTAATCCCTGTCTACGTGCATTTTTGGGTAATTCTATCTCCACCTTTGCGCGAATATGGGTAATTCTTTGGTTATAAACACCCTTGAGATGGCTAATTTCCGGGTATTTGTCTCAAAGAAGTGCAACCACTTGAGCGAACATTTCGGGGGCAAAGCGAACCACTTAAGCGAACATTTGGCCGGGTCAACGCACCAGATAAACCAACATTTGCGATGATTCTGCGGGAGTTAGACGGTGCGAGCGAGCGAGGCAGCGAGGGAGCAAGGGAGCGAGGAATTACGGCGCGGCTTCGCCGCGTACCTGATTTCTCGAAAAACGGCGGCCCGGAGTTCGTGGAGCTGAAGCCCCACGCTCCTTCCGGTCACACTGTCTTGTTGTCGGCCGAGTCGAGCACTGTATCTGCTGCGGCGCGGCTCCAGCCGATGCGGAGATCCTTGACGTTGTGGAGGGCGAAGTTGCCGTTGGCGGCGCGCGGCGCGGTGATGGCGAAGAAGTCGGCGCGGTCGACGTCTTCCAGATAGAACGCGGGGCGCGCGTCGGGCGAGACGGTTGCGATCTCGACGTGGCTCATTTCCAGGTTGCGCATGTGGCGCAGGAAGAAGCCGAGGGACGGCATCTGGCCGAACATGGCGGGCTCGGGATAGGAGTCCTCTTTCTCGGGCGGCTGGATTGCGGCCGCGTCGGCCGTTGCGCCGCCGACGGTTCTCAATATAGATGTTCGAGAGCTTGACGTCTTCGATCGCGTAGCCGGGAATGCCGCTGAGGATGCTGAGCTGACGCGCATGGGCGCGTTGTGGCAGTCGAGATTGCTGACGAGGACGCGCTTCAGCGTGCCGACTTTGGTGGTGTCTTTGGGGCCGCGCAGGCGCGCGCCGAGACGCATGAAGAGCGGCGGCGAGATGAGATCGCGCATGGTGGTGTTGGTGATGGCGATGTCTTCGAGCAGCGCGCCGTCGACGGTTTCAAGCGCGTAGCCCTGGCAGCCCTCGAAGACGCAGTCGGAGATGGTGATGTTGATGAAGCCGCCGTTGGATTCGGTGCCGCACTTGATGCGGCCGGTGCCGTAGGCGCGCGCGCCGGCGGGGAACTTCTTCCACGTGCCGTCGAGCACCGTGCCGAGCTGATAGCAGCCGGTGACGAAACAGTTGGCGATGGTGACGTTGCGCGTGGGCCGCGCGTAGCCGAGCGCGTAGCTGGACTTGGGACAGATGCCGTCGTCCCAGGGCGAGTTGACGGTGCAGTTGGAGACGCGCACGTTCTGGCAGCAGTCGATGTCCATGCCGTCGCGATCGGTGTCGATCTTGAGGTTGTCGATGGTGAGGTTGTCGACGCCGGTGAGGAGCAGGGCGAAGTGGCCGCCCTTGAGGATGGAGAAGTCGCGCAAGAGAACGTTGCGGCAGTTCTTGAGGGCGATGGCCTTGTTGCCGACGCCGGGCTGCTCGGCTTGGTACATGGGGTAGTCGCCGCGGCTATGCGCGGGCGGGCTGGCGCGGCGGCTCCAGCTGGTTGCGCGGGCGGGGCTGCGGGCGCGGGCGCGCCGGCTGGGCGTTCCATACCGAAGCCGCGAAGGCCGGCTTGCTGGCCGCGGCCGGGACCTGCGCCGAAGCTCAGACCCTTGCCATAGATGAGGCCGGGGCCGGTGATGGAGAAGTCGTGCATGATCTTCGCCCAGAGGAGAGAGTTGTGCCAGTGATTGTGGCCGTAGTCCTGGTAGGCGTCCCAGGCGGTGTTGGGCTCGGCCGCGTCGTAGGTGCCGCCGTTGTAGCCGGTGGTTTCGCCGGGCTTGGGCGATTCGGCGGCGAGGATGGTGGCGCCGGCGTCGAGATAGAGATGGACGTAGCTCTTGAGATGGATGGAAAAGCAGAGATAGACGCCGGCAGGAAAAAGAACCGTGCCTCCGCCGGCAGCAGCGGCTGCTTCGATGGCGCGATTGACGGCGTCGGTGTCGAGAGTTTTGCCGTCGCCGGTTGCGCCGTACTGGCGGATGTTGAAGATGGCGGTGGGGATTGCGGCTCGGCTTTTCTTTGCCGGCTGCGGAGGCAAGGGCGGGCAGGGCGGCTCCGGCCATGCCAAGACTACCGACACGGAGAAGATCGCGGCGCGCGGAATTGAAGGGATTCATGTTTAGCTCCTGGTTATCAGCTCTTGGCTGCTAGCTGGTTTGTGAGACACGGGATTTTTTTGCGCATTGGAAAGCGCAGTTTGGCGAGACAGGGCATTATCCGATTTGGAGGGCAGAGGCAGCAAGGGGCGTTAATCGAGGTGAAAGACCTCTTCAAGAGGGAACATGAGATCGTCGGGGCCGTGGCCGTTGGTGGACTCGAAGAAGGGCACCATCTCCGCCTGCCAGCGGGCGTTGATGGGATGGCTTTTCATGGCGGCGCGGCACTTTTCAAAATCGTCGGCTTCGACGTAACCGACGACGAGGCCGTCGGGCTGCAAAAAGAGAGAGTAATTGCGCCAGCCGCTTTCGCGGAGGGCTTCGAGCATCTCAGGCCACACCTGTGCGTGGCGGGCTTTGTAGGCGTCCATCTTTTCAGGGCGGACTTTGAGGAGGAAACAAGCGCGCATGTCTACCTTTTCACATGAGAAACAATTTCAATTATTACGAACACCCATCCTAGCACCGGTACTGAGAGTGTGAGCAAGAAAAAAAATTACGGAGGGAACTTTGGGTGCGGCGGGGGTGCCTGAGGGCTTCGGAAGTATGGGGGCGGAATGGGTTTCGGTGGTGCGAGGGTGCGAGGGATTTCAGCGGGGATCAGTGCGCGATGAGGCCGGCCAGGAGGGGGACGTAGGCCAGGAGGGAGACGCAGATTCCGGCGAGGGCGGCGAGAGCCAGGCTGTGCAGGAAGACAAAGCGGAGGATGGAGCCTTCCTGGCCGTAGGTTTGGGTGGCGGTGCTGGCGACGACGATGCTGGGCGCGGCGATCATTTTGCCCATGACGCCGCCGGCGGAGTTGGCCGAGGCCATGAGGACGGGAGAGACGCCGATTTGGCGGGCGGTCATGTGCTGCAGGCTGCCGAAGAGGACGTTGGACGAGGTGTCGGAGCCGGTGCTGGCGGTGCCGAGCCATCCGATGAGCGTGCCGAAGAAGGGATAGAGCGCGCCGGTGCGCGCAAAGGCGAGACCGAGTGTCGCGTCGAGACCGCAGTAGCGGGTGACGTAGCCGATGGCCATCATGGCGGCGATGGTGACGAAGGTGAAGCGGATGTTGAAGACGGTGCGGAAGAAGGCAGCGGACGAGTGCGACGGGGCCGAGGCCCATGAGCAGGCCGGCGATGAGGGCGGCGAGGAGGATGCCGGTGCCGGTGGCGGCGAGCCAGTTGAGATTGAAGACGGCGGGTTCGGCGGTGGGTGCGGCGACGACCGGCGGGACGCGCTGGACGACGTTGTGCAGGCCGGCGACGGGGATCTTGATGGTGGTGTGCGCGTCCATCCAGGTGGAGAATGCGGGACAGGCCCCAGGCGAAGACGACGACGCTGAGGACCAGCCAGGGCAGCCAGGCTTTGAAGATGGTGGCGGCGCTGTGGCCGTAGGCTTGGCGCGCGTGGCCGGTGATGTCTTCGAGGTCGACGTTGAGGGTGCGGCGGGGCTGCCAGAAGCGCAGGAAGACGACGAGGACGACGATGGTGGACGCGGCGGCGACGATGGCGACGAGCGAGGGGCCGCTGCAGACGGCCATGAGGAACTGCGCGACGGCAAAGGTGACGCCGGCGACGAGGATGGCGGGCCAGACTTCGATCATGGCGGCGAAAGCCGGCGAAGGCCCAGATGAGCCAGAAGGGGACGAGGAGATCGAAGGGAACAAGAATGACGGCGGTGGTGCGGGTGAGCGCGAGGAGATCGAGGCCGGTGACGCCGTGAAGAGCGACGAGGGGAATGCCCATGGCTCCGAAGGCGACGGGAGCGGTGTTGGCGAGCAAAGAGAGTCCGGCGGCCTGCAGGGGACGGAAGCCGAGACTGATGAGGATGGCGCAGCAGACGGCGACGGGCGTGCCGAAGCCGGAGGTGCCCTCAAAGAACGCGCCGAGCGCGAAGGCGATGAGGAGAAGCTGCAGGCGGCTGTCGGCGGTGATGCCGGTGAGGCTTTGCTGCAGAGTGACGAAGCGCGCCGGTCTTGACGGTGAGGTCGTAGAGAAAGATGACGGGAAGAATGATCCAGCAGATGGGGAAGAGGCCGTAGCCTGCGCCGTAAGCGGCGGCGGTGAAGGCGAGACGCATGGGCATGTGGAAGATGACGATGGCGGCGAGCAGTGCGGTGACGAGTCCGGCGATGGCGGCGATGTGGGCCTTGAGGCGCAGGATGGCCATGGCGCCGAGGAGGACGACGATGGGCAGAGCGGCGATGAGCGTGGAGAGTTGCCAGATGCCGGTGGGGTTGTAGCCCTGCGACCAATGCGCGACTGTGGAGTTCGTGGCAAAGAGGTAAACCAGGCCGAGAAGCAGCGCGAGGAGGCTTGCGGCTTCAAGGGTGAGGGTTGCAGGGTTGAAGGAGTTCGCGGCGGGTGCGGATCTGGGTGAATTGGAAGTCATGTAACCCCGGATTCTCTTTTTTCTGGAAGCACTGCGGTCTGAGCTACGCCAACCTATGCCTTCGCGAGAGAAATGGTCTTTTTTTCGCCCGAAGCAAGAACAAGGTTTAAATCATACCCGACACTTCTCTGCACCCGAACCTTAGCCTCACAGGCAGTAGGGTTCAGAAGATGCAGCGAACGGCTTTTGGCATCGAAGCTTGCCTCAACCTGGTCGAACACTGCGCACAAGCCTCGATTCAGATCGACGTATACCGATGGTACTTCGCCATAGCTAAGTACCACACACGTCACCGGCCAGCTTGCGCAGACCCACCCCATTTCTCCGCGCGTGCCCAGTTCGTCCGTCATGTTGAACTGTTCGCTCACCATGCCGGGGCCGAGGTCGAACGGCTCCTTGCCGGTGCTCACATATTGCGGAAGGCCGCTGACCACATCCTCCAGCAGGCGCAAAGACAAAGTGTCTCCGGTGTACTGGTACAGGCGGAGAAGAGCGCTGCCGGAATTGGTGCAGAACGAGGGTCCGATGTGATGGTTCTGTGAGTTTGCCAGCACCCCGCCGACCGATTGAATCCCAGCCTTTTCGCAGAAGGTTCCCGGAGGAAAGGTTGCGTTGTAAGCGACAACCCAGGTAGATAAATGGCGCGCGGTCTCCTGCGCGTATTTCAAATACAGACGATCCATGGTGACTTCATACATCGTCACGTAGCTTTCGAGTAAAGCAGTGACCGACTCGGAATCGGGCGCATTGGGAATGTCCAGCGGGCCGCCGATAATCCAGCCGGTGCGCACAAAGCGCTCGTAGAATGCGTTGCTGGATTCGCGCGCAACAGCGAGATACTCTGTGCCGCGGGGTAAATGCGCGCCAAGCGCAAGGCCTCCAATACAAAGCGCGCCTGCTGCTGTGCCCGGATCCACGATTTTCAGGGTGTTGCGATCGACCTTGTGACCAAAATCCTGGTGTTCCTTCCATAGGCGGATGAATGCATCAAGATTGCTGATCGCGGCCTTTTCCCACTCCGGGTGCTCGAAGCCACGACTCCGCTCAAGCGCAATGGTCTTCAGAAAGTAGAAAGTGGCGTCGGCCGGCATGCGCATGTGCTGCCAACCTCCGATGTTGTTTTTCACCGGATCCCACGCGCCGTTGGCATAGATTGACCAGAAAAGCCCAGAGGGCGATAGGCCGCCTGCGATGCGGTCCAGCATCTTGCGAGAGCCGGGCCAACGGAGTCGCTGGCCGACGCAGAGTTCGGCGATCCGGGCCAGATTGTGATCACCACCAAGGGCGGCACCAACATCATCCACGGTTCGGCCTTCTGGCATACCAGGACAACAAGTGCAATGTGATCCCTGAGTATACGTATCCGACGACAACGACGAAGCCGCTGTTTCACGGCGCGCAACTTTGGCGGCAGCGCCGGGCGGCCGGCGCCATTCCTCATTCTACAACGGCAAGAACAGGAGCTTCTTCTTCGCGCGTACGAGGGCTGGCGGCTTCCCGTCGCAAACCACCATTCAGGAAGTGGTGCCGAGCACGCTGATGAAGCAGGGCGACTTCTCGAAGTTCGCACCAGCCGGCAAGAACGGCAATTGCACGCCCTACACTCACCGACCCCCAGCGACCGGGGTTGCGTACCCTGGAAACATATCCCTCTGGCATCAACACCATTGCGCAGAACACGCTGAAGCAGTTCTATCCGATCCGAACATCGGCGATCCCACGGCCTACGCCGATAATGGAGTGCCCCAAATGGCAGGCTGAATGTAGATAGGAACCGCTATTCCGACCAGTTCGACGTTCGCGGGGATCAAGACTTCGGCTCTAAGTAGAAACTCCTTCTGCGGGGCAAGTTCACCTGGAAGAACTTCTCCATCAACAGCGCGGAAGACCCACTGGCGCCGTCGCAGTTGAATATCAGCCAGAACCGGGTATTGAAGATCGATACCAACTGGAGCATCAAGCCGAACCTTATCAACCAAGGCGGCTTCGGCTTTCACGGAGCAAGACCAACCTGAACGAAACGCCTACATACAC
>CAVQMV010000020.1:0-297105 GCA_963713675.1 uncultured Acidobacteriota bacterium | reverse complement strand
AAAAAAAAAAAAAAAAAAAAAAAAAAAAAAAAAAAAAAAAAAAAAAAAAAAAAAAAAAAAAAAAAAAAACAATCGTTACGAATCAATCGTCTGAAACACTGGATTTCCTGGCCAACTTTGGCAACCAGTTTCCGGTGATGCGGCCACTGCTGTCGCGCCTCGAACGGCGGGCCGAGCAGATTCATGGCGTGCGCATCAATTATGCGGCGAGCTATTGGACGCCGCCCATGACGCCCAAGCTGGCCTTCGACCTGGAAACGAAGCAGATCGAGAAGCTCGGCATGGGGGCGATGGTTTCCATTACCGATCACGACAACATCAAGGCGCCCATGCTTCTGCGCACCGTGCCCAGCGCACGGCAGATTCCGGTGTCGGTGGAGTGGAGCGCCCCCTACGGCGGCATGCAGTCGTTCCATCTGGGCGTGCACAACCTGCCCAGCGCACGCGCGACACAGTGGATGGCGACGCTCGCGGAATTTACCGCCAACCCCAGCGATGCGCGCCTGACCGAAATCCTGGTTGCTCTGAACCAGGAGCCGCAATGTGCTCGTGGTCTTCAACCACCCCATGTGGGACCTGTACCTGATCGGCAAGGAAAAGCATCAGTTCCTGGTCAACGAATTTCTGCAGAAGAACGGCGCCTATTTTCACGCGCTGGAGCTGAACGGCCTGCGCACCTGGGATGAGAACCGCGCGGTGCGGCGTCTGGCGGAAAAGTGGAACATGCTGCTCGATTGCCGGCGGAGACCGTCACGGCGTCGAGCCGAACGCCAACATCAATCTCACCAACGCGACCACGTTCACTGAGTTCGTGCATGAGGTGCGGCGCGAAAAAAAGAGCCGCGTGCTCTTCATGCCGCAGTATGCCGAGCCGTGGAAGCACCGCATCCTGCAATCGACCATCGATGCCGATCCGCCATTATCCCGAGTTTCCGCAGGGTTCACGCACCTGGGATGAACGTGTCTACCATCCTGACGCGAACGGCGTGATTCGTCCCCTGAGCGAGCTTTGGCCCAGCGGTGCGGCACCGCGCGCCATGCGCTGGACCATCGCCATGGTGCAGTTGATGGGCCAGGGCCTGGTGTCCGGCGGGTTGCGCATGGCCTGGAGCGAGTCCGACCAGTTGCGCCTGGCGCTGGGCGAACTGGAGTCCTAAGGGAGAGCGGCGGAGCTAGCGCGATGAGCGGCGCCAGCGCTGTTCGCAAAAGTATTGGCCCTGCCTCCGCTAACTCCGTCAGTACCGCGAATCCCGCTGCTTTTATGCTCACTTCCGCGCCGCGCGTCGCGTACTTTCCCGACTCGTTCCACGAGGTCAACGGGGTTGCCCACACCAGCCGCCACTTTGAGGCCTTCGCGCGGCGGCGCAATCTTCCCTTTCTTTGCGTGCGCGCCGGCAACCGGCCGCAAGCTTTGATCGAAGACGGCAATGTTTGGACCCTCGAGCTGCCGCGCAGTTTTCTTTCCTTCCCTCTTGAAAAAGATCTGCGCCTCGATCCCGCGTTTCTGCGCCACCTCCCGCTCATCGCCGATGCCCTGGAGCGGTTCCAGCCCGATCTGATCCACATCACCGGCCCCAGCGAAGTGGGGCTCCTCGGCGCGCACATGGCGCAGCCGCATGCATGTGCCGCTGGCCGCTAGCTGGCACACCAACGTGCACGAATACGCGGCCCGGCGCGCCGACTTGGTTCCTGCGCCTGTTGCCCAAGCGCCACTCCGCGGCCGCAGGCCAGAAGATCGAAAACATGGCGTTGGCGACTGCGGCCTGGTTTTACCGCAAGGCCGAGGTGCTCTTCGCTCCTAACCCGGAACTGTGCGCGCTCCTCGAGCGCTCCACTGGCCGCTCCTGTTTCCTCATGCCGCGCGGCGTTGACGCCGAAATCTTCAATCCTTCCAAGCGCACGCGCGCGCTCGATGATCCGCTGCAGATTCTTGGATTTGTCGGCCGCCTTTCTGTCGAAAAGAACATCGGGCTGCTGGTCAAGGTCGACGAGGATCTCGTCCAAGACCAGGGGAAAATTCATGATTGTCGGCCACGGCGGTGACGAAGCCTGGCTGCGCGAGCGACTGCCGAACGCGGAGTTCACGGGAGTCCTGCGCGGCGAAGAGCTCTCCCGCGCCTACGCCAACATGGATCTGTTCGTCTTCCCCTCGCACACCGACACGTTTGGCAACGTGGTGCTCGAAGCACTGGCCAGCGGCGTGCCAGCCATCGTCACGCCCGACGGCGGCCCGTGCACCATCGTTCGCGACGGCGAAACCGGCCGCATCGTGCCCGACGATCAATTCACTTCTGCGATCAAGGAGATCCTTGCGGATCCTGCGCGCCACGCCGCGATGCGCCAGGCCGCGCGCGCCTATGCACTGACCGCGAGCTGGGACTCAGTGTTTGAGGGCGTCTACGCAGCGTACCAGCATTTAACTCCCGCGGTGCAAAAGAGCGCGGCTGCCGACTGAGCGTCAGCCCGTGTGCAAGGGAAGCAGCAAGCCCGTTCGCAGATCGAGCGCGAAAGACTTCTCGCGGTCGCTCATCATTTCCCAGCCTGTTCCGCGCAGCACGCCGTCGTCGATGCCGGTAATGGTCACGCCTTCATCGGAGAGTTTCGTCGGATTCCCAAGCTTGCCCGCTCGGTCCCCACGCGAGAATCGCATGGTGGCCGATGAACAGGAGCAGGCCTTCCGCAACCGCCGCGCGCACTTCGAGTACCGGCCGGTAAGGAATCATCGTGAAACGTTCGGGCGCGGCGGTGTCGATAAGGTAGGCGTACCCTCCCGCGACGGCGCAGATCTCTTCTGGTCTTGGAGCAGACCAAAGGCCGGTCGGAACCGCCGGATCGCGAAATCCCAGCGCGCACGTGGCGAGAAAGGGCTGTGCACCCGGCGCATCGGGGCGAATCATCACTTCCAGCGCGCCACGTTCCACCTCCTCGGCCACGCGCGGATAGACGAAGTGACGTGGCGGGAGGATCAAGGGCCGTGCGGCAAGGATTTCGGCTTGCCAGCGGTGCGGAAAGCTCAGGTCAACGATCGGGTCGGGTGATTTGTCGCTCATGGCTGCGCTTTGTAGTTCAGAATCCATCGCAACTGTTCCTTGGTATCCGGAATCCCGTAGCCCCGCGCCGCCTGAATGGCTGCCAATGCGTCCTTTGCTCCCCAGCCGAGGTGGATCAATGTGCACGCCGCGGTGAGCGGCGCCCGGCCGATACTGCCGCGGCAGTGCATGCCGATGTGCTCTCCGGCGTGAAGGCGATCAGCCAGGCCTGACACAAATTTTCTAAACGACTGTACATTCGCCGGCACGTGAACGTCCGGGATCGGATAAGAGAGGAACTGCATGCCCAACTGTCCGGCGAGCGCGCCCTCCAGGCTCAAGCCAAGCCAGTCGGCTTCGTCCGGCTCTAGCAGCGAAACGAGTGTCCGGACCCCGCTCTGCGCGATCAAACGCAATTCGTCCTCAAGCATGCTGCCACCGCGTGGGCACAGCGCAATGGCCAGGGGCACTGGCGGAGTTCCTTCAATCCAAAATACCTCGTCCACGCGTTCAGGCTCCTACAAGCGGATTCGCGCGCTGGCGCGCCGCGACAGCTTCGATGATAGACGGTGCGCAGCGCCGATCGCTTGCCGCACCATGAACAGCAACCGCGACAAAGCTAAATACCTTCTCTAGATGCGAGAATGAAGGAAGCGCTCGGATTGAGGTTCATGACAGTCCGGCTCGAGGGCCACACCAAGATGCTGCGCGTTCTTTCGACTCATATATTCCTGAAACATCGTCTGCATCCGGGGCTGCTGGAGTTCGCGGAGCGCTCCGGCGCGCAGGCGGTGGAGATCTTTGCCGCGCGTCAGCATTTCGACTACACCAGCCGCGACCACGTGGCAGAGCTCGCCGAATGGTTCCGCTCCAACACGCTGAAGCCCTTTTCGATGCACGCGCCACTTTATCCCGACCGCGAAATGGGCCGTGCCGGCGCGCTCGGGGTCAATGTGCTGCACCCGGAGAAGGCGCGACGCATCGACTCCATGGACGAGATCAAGCGCGCGCTCGAAGCGGCGGAGCACATCCCGCTGCGCAATCTTGTGATGCACCTTGGCGAACGCGACGATGAGTGGTCGCCGCGCACCATTGAATACGCGCTCTCAGCGCTGGAGCACTTGGGCGCCTTTGCACGGCCGCTTGGCGTACGCCTGCTCGTGGAAAATCTGTTGAGCGAAGCCACGACGCCGGCGCATTTGGTGGCCATTCTCGAAATGGGACACCTGACCAATGTCGGTGTTTGCCTGGATCTGGGCCACGCGAATATCACCGTGGGAACGGCAGACGCGTTGGCAACCCTCGGCAACCGCATCGCCACGGTTCATGTACACGACAATCACGGCACGAAAGACGAACACCTGTGGCCCGGCAGTGGAACGATCAATTGGCCGGCTACTGCAAAGGCTTTGAAGGCTCTCGCAACGCCTCCCGCAACTGTGCTCGAGATCAGCAACTCCCTGCCGGAATCGCACGCCACATTGCCCGACCAAGTCAGAGAAGCGTTCGCATTGTTCGAATAATTACGTTGGGCCGCTGGCCTTGACTCCTCTAGCCCCGCCAACTCCACTTCTTGCTAGAGAGTCGGCACGCGCGGCAGAGGTCTGCAACTTGTCGGAAGCATGCTGAAACGGGAACATCCGTTCCCATGCGTGGCTACAGTGACCGAGATGGTTTGCTGCGCGGTCAGGCCGTCACCGGTCGCCGAGATCACGACGCTGGCGGAACCGGAGGTCGCTTCCTGAGCAGCCGTGAGCTTGAGTGACACGCTATTTGTGCTGGCGCTCGACGCCGGCGTGAGTGGGTTCGTGGACCATGCTGACGAAACTCCGTCCGGCAAGCCGCTGACAGAGAAGCTCACGTTCCCATAGAACGACCCCCCAGTGACGACGGCGAACTGAATCGTGGCCAAGCCGCCCGCGGCGATGTTCACCGATTGCACAACTGACGTCAAAGAGAGCGTTGGCGGGGCAGACGGCGAACTCGTATTCCAGCCGTTGACGAGTATTGCGCCATCCACTGATCCCAGGCCCGTGGCAAGGTTGTAGGTTGCGCCATCCGCGCTGAATCCTTCCACGCCGGGTACGGTGTTACTGCCGGACGGCGTGGGATGAAATGGATCGGGAACCGCGGCCAGCAGAGCGTAGAGGCGAGGATTCGCGCTGCCCTGGCCTTTGCCGTCTTCCGTCGCGGCGACCAGAGCCATGATGCCGGCAAACGACGGGGCCGTGACAGAAGTGCCGGAGACAACCCAGAAGGCGCCGTCCTCCACCATGAAATAGCCGTCGTGATTTGCGGCCGACAGCGAAACATCCGGCACGGCGCGCATGCCACCGGCCGCCATGGTTCCGCTCACGTTCTCTTGCCACGCAGGCTGCGGGTAGACCACGCTCACGCCGCCGCCCGACGCCCAAAGCCCCGTGCGGCCGTCGAGCGCGCTCTCATTCCACACTGCTTCGGGAATGTATCCAAGCGCGGAGCCGTATGCGGAGGAATTGGTTGCAGACCAATACTGCGCTGCGTTCGCGCCCTCGTTGAACTCCGTTCCGCCCACGCATGTGGCATAAGGCGAAGTGCACAGCCCGTTCACCGCGGCGGGCGTTCCCGCTGTGGAATTGCCTTGCTGGCATCCTGCCGCGCCGGCATCGCCAGAGGCCACAAAGACGCTCATTCCCTGGCTCGCGGCCTGCTCCCACAGGCTGTTGTAGAAGGCCAGCTCTGCGGCGCCCATCTCCTGCTCGCAACTGCCGTAGCTCACGCTCACGACTGGCGCTGTAGCGTGATTCACAATGTATGCGGACGCGAGATCGATGCCGTCCGTGGTTGCAGTGGAGGACGCAATGACGAGGTTCACAGCGGCCAGCGGCGCAACTGCGCCGCTCCACTCCACATCGAGCGTGGATTCGCTCTGGTCGCCGGATACCGGTCCGGGATCGGCGCCGTCGACTGTCACCGAAGGCGTGTTGGCTGCGAGGCCGGTAATGGAACGGAAGGTCCCTACGTCGCTCAGGTTGATGTTGCTGCGCCCGGCAATGGCGATGGCTGCGCCAGAGCCCGTTGTGCCCGTGCTGTAGAGCGGGTTGAGATCGTAGATGGTGGCGAAATCCGCCGGGAAGATATTGTGCGTGCTGCCGGCGGAGTATTCCGGTCCCACGGAGTATTCCGACTTCGACGTGAACGGTCTCTGCGAGGCGATCATCGAGGTGCGGCGGAAGTCGCTGAGCGTCACCATGCCGCTGACAACTCCGGCCAGCGCCGCGGGAATCTGCGGGTCGCTTGCGTTGGCAATGTGCTCAATTCCGTCAACGCGATACCGGTGCAACTCGGTGTGAAAGGCGCTTGCGACCTCGCCGGCGGTACCCGAGAAGACGATCAAGCGGCGTCCGGCGGAGATCTCTTCAACGGTGAATCCGTGGGCCGCGAGCCATGACGTGACAAGCGCCAGTTGCGAACTATCGCCGCCGAATTGCGTTCCGAACTCGGCCGGCGTGAGCCACGCGTGAAACTGCGGCGAATTGGGATCCTGCTGCGCTTCAACCAGAGCATCGAGCGCTGCCTGCTGCGCGGCAGAAGACTGGAGCACGAGCAACATGCGGTCGAGACGCGTGCTTGATTCGATAGCGCCCTCGTCGAAACCCGTGCGCGCCAGCGGCGGTACATTACCTGCGAGGGTGACGAGGCGGGTTTCGTCGACAGGAGTAGTGAGGCCGCTTGAAGGGATCGCGTTGCGCAGATCACCGCCGCAACTGGTAAGCAGAAGCAATGCAGCAAGTGATGAGACAGCTCTTATGCGCGCGGTCATTCCGGCCTTTCAAGAGGACAAAGGCCGCAGCGCGCCTAGTTTGACGCGGCTGCGGTCTTTGCCTTTTCTCATTCATCGGCGGGAAGAGCCGGCGGCTGAGTTTGAAAGGCCTGAATATGAGTGGAATTGGCTTACGAATGTACTTTGAGAAATTTAAGAGAAGGGGGCGAATGAGCGAGTGAATAAGTGAAAAGAGTGAAGAAGTGAAAGGCGCTCGAACCACAACCAGCTTCTAGCAGATGCGCGGCAGCTGCTCGCCGATCATGGTGGGAATTACGCGATTGGCGCCCATGGCGGTGCGCGCCACCAGCATGTGTTTGTGCTCCGCAGTCACGTGGCCGATGCGCGCGGCGTCTCTGCCCAGCGGATGCGCGCGAAGAATTTCCAGCACGCGATCGGCGGCTTCGGGCGCGACGAAGAAGACCGCCTTGCCTTCATTGGCCACGTACACGGGATCGAGGCCGAGCAGTTCGCACGCGGATTGCACCTCGGGCCGCACGGGTATGCTAGCTCTCGTCGATGGCGATGCCGACATTGGAGGAGTGCGCAATTTCGTTCAACGTGGAAGCGAGGCCGCCGCGCGTGGGATCGCGCATCACGTGAACTGCGGTGCCTGCCGCATCGAGGACCTCGGCAATCATGCCGTTCAGCGCCGCGCAATCCGACCGGATCTGGCTCTCGAACTCGAGCCCCTCGCGCACGCTCATGATGGCCATGCCGTGGTCGCCGATGATTCCCGAGACGAGGATCGCGTCGCCGTTTTTTGCTCGTTTTGGACCGACCTCAGCGTCTGACCGAAGGAGGCCGACACCAGCCGTCGTGATGTAGCAGCCGTCGCCGTGGCCGCGCTCGACAACTTTGGTGTCGCCGGTAACGATCTTGACGCCTGCGGTTGCGGCGGCCTTGGCCATGTCATCGACGATGGCGGCAAGCTGCGCCAGCGGAAAGCCTTCTTCGAGAATGAAGCTGGCGCTCAGAAACTTCGGCTCCGCGCCGGAGACGGCCAGATCGTTGACGGTTCCGTTCACGGCCAACTCGCCAATCGATCCGCCGGGAAAAAACAGCGGCTGCACGACGAACGAGTCCGTGCTCATCGCGAGCCTTGCACCGCCGGTTTCGAGAACCGCCGCATCGCCCAGATTTTCGAGCGCCGGATTGCGGAACGCGGGCAGAAAGAGATGCTCGACCAGCTCGTTGCCCAGCTTGCCGCCGCCGCCGTGGCCCATGACGATGGTGGGATAGTCGGCCAGCGGCAGCGGGCAGGACCAGTTGGAGAAATCGGGTGCGGCAACTTTTACGTCGTTAGCCATGCGCAGCCCCCGAAAGCGTGGAACCCGCGCTGGCGAGCTCTTCGGCCGAAAGAAAGCGTCCATAGTTGTAATACGCGGCGCAAGCGCCTTCGCTGGAAACCATGGTCGCGCCCAGCGGATGCCGCGGCGTGCACTCCTTGCCGAATGCCGCGCACTGGGCCGGCTTGATGGCTCCGCGCAGCACGTCGCCCGCACGGCACAGCGGCGACTCCTCGGTGTGAATGCCGGTGATGTGAAAGCGCTCTTCGGCGTCGAAGTCGCGGTAGTCCGCGTTGAGACGCCAGCCGCTTTGCGGAATCACGCCGATGCCGCGCCAGGCGCGATCGGTGACTTCAAAGACTTCGCTTAACAGCTTTTGCGCGGGGCGATTGCCTTCGAAGGTGACGACGCGGCTGTAGGCATTCTCCACTTCGTGACGGCCGCTCTCGAGCTGCACTACCGCGCGGCGGATGCCGTCGAGCAGATCGAGCGGTTCAAAACCCGTTACGACAATCGGCACGCGGTATTTCTCGGCCAGCGGCGGATACTCCCAGTAGCCCATGACGCTGCAGACGTGGCCGGCGGCGAGAAAGGCCTGCACCTGGTTGCCGGGCGATTCGAGAATGGCGGCGATCGCGGGCGGGACCAGGACATGCGAGACGAGCACGGAGAAATTCGTGAGGCCGCGGCGCTTGGCCAGGTGCACGCTCATGGCGTTGGCCGGTGCGGTGGTTTCAAAGCCGACGCCGAAGAACACTACCTGCTTGTCAGGATTCTTGACCGCGAGCTCCACGGCGTCCAGAGGCGAATAGACCACGCGCACGTCGCCGCCGCGGCCCTTGATCTGGAAGAGGTCGCACTCGGTGCCGGGGACGCGCAACATATCGCCGAAAGAACAGAAGATGACACCGGGTTGCGCGGCGATGGCCAGCGCCTTGTCGATAAGTTCAAGCGGCGTGACGCAGACGGGGCAGCCGGGTCCGTGAATCATTTCGACGCCGGCGGGCAGCATCTGGTCGATGCCGTTCTTGATGATGGAGTGCGTCTGCCCGCCGCAGACCTCCATGATCTTCCAGGGTCGCGTGGTGACCTGGGCGATTTCGCGCGCTATTCTTTGCGCGATCTCGCCGTCACGGAATTCGTTGAGGTACTTCATAGCTTGTTAGCGGAGTTAGCGGAGCCGCAGCCGCCGCCACATTCACTTGAGCAACTGCCATCGGGGCAGCGTGACTGCGGACGTTGGGCCGCGCGGGCAAAGGCTTCTTCTTCGCTCGCAAGTTCTTCGTCGAGTACGCCCATGGCGCGGAAGTCGGC
This sequence comes from uncultured Acidobacteriota bacterium, assembly GCA_963713675.1. Lineage (GTDB taxonomy): Bacteria > Acidobacteriota > Terriglobia > Terriglobales > Acidobacteriaceae > Telmatobacter. The sequence continues at coordinate 287,671 of CAVQMV010000020.1, read as the reverse complement.
GAGGGTCTGCTCGGCAGTCTCCTCATCGATTTTCGAGATGGCAAAGCCGACGTGGACGATGGTGTAATCGCCGACTTCGACTTCGGGCACGTAATCGAGACAGACCTTCTTGACCACGCCACCGAAGTTGACGCGGCCGATGCGAATGAGGCCGTCGGTGGTGATCTCTTCGACTTTTCCAGGAATCGCGAGGCACATAGCAACCTTCTTATACCGCTCCGGGGTGAGGGTCAAATGTGATTTGGATCACCCGGTTGCGCGGCCGGGAGCAAGTCCGACATTTGAGACTGGTCCATTTGCGGGATTCGCCACGCCCCACGTCGCAGTGCCAGACAGGTTCCCGGTCTAATGTGTCAGGGATGTGACCGGTCCGTACCCCACCCCTACCCCCTCTCCCCCCATAATTTCTGTAAATAAGTACTTTACTTTCGATCACTTAGACAGACAATTATCCAGATTACACAGACAATAAATAACTGAGAGCGCCAGAATGTAGGAGCGCGGCTTATATCAGCAGATTTTAGCTGCAATATGAGCGCTCACGTAATAGGAAGAGGGCAAAACGTGGAACGGCTGTTTAATGTATTTAAACCGCTCTACAATAGCTTTCCACAAAATGTGTGGAAACTCTGCGCTTTTTTAGGTATTATTCCATTCAGATTGTTGCACCATCGTTGGTGAAACTTCTGAGGAAACAAAGGGTTTACCAGCGGGTTGTTGCAGTTGAGCGGAGGGCGGGAGAATCGAACTCCAGTCCGGCTAGGGATGATAGGGGGTATAAATCCCCGTACTGCCACCAGGCAGGCACCCTCCGCAAATAGAAAAGGGGCACCTCCGAGGGACGACAAGGCTTTGGACGGCCAAAATCGTCGGAATCCAGAGAGGCGCGAGCTATCACCGGCGAGGTGAGGGGGCGGCTATGGAAGCCGCCCTTTCGCTTATATAGATAGAAGCACAATGCCAGAAACCACGCAAGCTGTGAATAACCTGTGCATAAATGTGCGTAAATTTCGGGTGTGCGATACTACTCCTGTGAAGGTTGATCGTCGCCAATTCGAGTCCATCGTTGGCAATCTGCTCAAGCAGAAACCGGCCACCCGCGATCAGGAAAAGACCGGCACCCGCAAGCACTCAGGAAAGATAATCCAACCTAAGACGGGATCGGCTCAGGACCGTCAACCAGCGTTTCTACGATACCGCGCATCAGATTGCCAGATGTATCCTGCATCGCTTCGCGGATGCGGTGTGTCATGTGCCACGCGGTTTGGTCGGAGCCGAGGCCAAGGTGCTGTTTTAGCTGCAAGGCGCTCAGACCCTTCTTGGCGTCCATGATGAGCGAAATCGCCATGAACCACTTGGAGAGCGGCACGCGGGAGCCGTGGAAGATCGTACCTGAGGTCACAGAGAATTGCTGTTTGCAGGTTGGCTCAAGGCACTGATAGAGATTAGCCCGCTTGTTCTTGGAGGGGGCTTCGCGTGTAATCCGGCTGATCCGGTCACAGCCGCAAACAGCGCAGCGGACCTTATCCGGCCAGCGCATCCGTTCGAGGAAGGAAAAGCACTCTTCGTCGGTACTCAATTCGCGCGTAACGTCTATCAGATTCATAGATTTGCCTCAATCTGATAGTAGTATGACTCAGTTTCTTTTCTGTGTCAACAGGATAATTGTCTCTCTCCCTACCTCATCTGTTAACAAGGGACTTATGGCCGGGGTATATTTCTCCATCCCTCGAGTCTGGAATCCATGGCTCACAGAACGATTGTGCGCCAATGTGGGGAAATTATCTGCAAAGACGGCAATTGAGGGGCTAAGGGACCAAAGGGCTAAGGAATCACTGGTTTCGCTGCGGCGCGGGCCCGATGTAGGGCGAATAGGGCTTGACAAGGCGAGCGCGGCGATTGGGATGAGTTGGAATCGAGGCAGAATTGGCGACAAACCGACCGGGAAGATCCGGCTTGAGGTTTGATTTGAAGGGTTTTTGAACGGTCCTCGTATGGGTGACCGCTAAACTGGTGGATCGTCGAACAATCGGGAGCAATGGCAGCCGGAAGCAATGGCAGGAAAGATATGATTTCTACGAAGGTTTCTGTTGAAAAGCCTCGTGAACTCTTAAGAAAACCGGATTATTATCAGCGAAGTATTCCGCAATCGAAGATATGAGCCTACGGTGTGTAGATTCCGTCTTGCAACGGTTTTAAGCGTATAGCGCCTTCGAAGGTGACTATGATCGGACTGTCGCTAGCTCTATTGACATCTTTGCTCCCGCAACTCCATTCGACGACGCAGCCATCAAATACCCCCGCTTTTACCATCGCAATTGACGAACCCGTCTATGTGGGTCAACCGGTCTGGGTTCGAGCTGTGAATCTTCCGCCAGAATATTTTGTCAGATACCCCTTTTACACGAGCATCGGATACATGGGCTGCAATCGCTTGGAAGTGAAGCGCAATGGGGTACTGCTCACGCCGCGCAGCTTCTCCATGACATCGTACGAAGGAATAGCTTGTGGCTCTTCGGCCCCGAACGGCTCACCGGAAAATCGCCTTCCATTGCACGTCCTTTATCCGATCGACGAGCCGGGCACCTACTCGGTGCGGTGGACGGCCATGGGTCGCTCGGAGGCACCGCCGGAGTCGCAGTGGCTCACTTTTACCGATCTACAGCCGACCGCTGCACAGCACGAAACTTGGCTGAAGAACTTGCTCGCCACGAAGCCGGAGACGGATGGTCAGCTTGCGGGAGACATTCTGCCGTCGCTTTTAGCTGCGGCCCCGGATCCCCGGGCCCTCAGTACATTCATAAAATATCTCTACGCGGGAAATGGCGTAGTGTCTGGAATCGCCGATTCTGCACTGGAAGCGTTCCCCCAGTCGGAAGTTCTCCGAGCCATCGTCGAATCGCTCCAAAAGAATGGGCCGAGCAATCAGCTAGCCTATTTCGCCACTTCGCATCGCGGTTGGATGCCGGACGATGAAAACAAAATCGTCCGCGCTGCAATTCCGTATTTGCAAGGTGGCGGTTCGGCGTCTTCGCCTGCGGAGCCATCAACACTTTATGCTTCAGACCAGACATCGGCCGCTCTAACCTTGCTCAGGTTCATCTTCTACGTTCCAAATCATGCATGGCCTGCAAATCCTGAACTTAAGAATTACGCTGATGCAAAGGTTCTTGAGGCGGCGCCGAATATTATTGCGAATGCCAGTATCGGCGCCATCCAGGAGTTATCCGAAAACCTCGGAGCCATGGAGTATTCTCCCCGCGCTCACGAACTTCTTCTGCAAATTGCCGAACGCACCGACGACGCCGGAACACAAGCTCAAATCTGTCTCACATGGCATCCACAATTCGAGGACCTTTCCGCACTTGCAGCCACCCTTACCGCCCCGGGCGATCCCGACGTACAGGGCGCAGATCGCGCAGCTCTGCCCTACCACCTTGTGAGAGCTTATGGGGACAAGGCCCTCCCTTTTCTGGAGCAGAGCGTTGCAACTTCTCCTTATATTTGGGTCCGTGTCCAGTCGGCGGAGCAATTGGCGCTCCATAGTCGTGCTGCGGGCTTTCAGTTCCTCTTGGATCAATTCGTTGATGATCCGTGGCCAGCGAATCACGCTTACAAACCTCAGCTTATTCAATGGCTCCGCGACAACTTCCCGCAAGAAGTTCCGCAAGGCACATCGGAGAAACTGGTCATTGAGTTTTTGCGCAATCGCGTGTCGCAACTCTCTGAAGCAAACTGAGTCGAGGAGTTCGTTGGCAGACCTGCGGGTGTGTTACTGGCTATCCGTCAGTTACTGGTTGATGAACATCCCGAACAGCCGGGGGCATCTGCGTCATACGGAACGGTGAATCTGTCAGACTAATGTGGTGTCCCTTTTTATTTCCCACAACGTTGCGCGCGGAAAGGCATCCCTCGGCGGCCAACTCTTATGCGAGACAGGACACTAACTCAGTCGGAAACCATCATCTCGCCGGGAACGATGGGGCGAGTGCGGGGCAGCTTGCCACGTGCGGCCGCGATACCGAAGACCACGAGTACGCCCACGAAGACCACGAGCTTGATGAGACTTCCAGTGGAGTCCTCGGGAAGTGTCTTCCAGAGGATCAGCAGAGTGGTTTGCGCGGCGGTGACGGCCCAAACCGAGCCGTAAAAATAGCGGCGTTCCCAGCCTTCGCCCTTGGTGGACCTTCCGACGCGCGGCAGCTTGCCAACCATGCCGAGGAGCAGGATGAATGCGCAGAGCGGCGAGTAGGCGTAGAGATAAATCTGCTTCATGCGCCAGACGCCGGTGGCTGACGGCGTAAACCAGCGCCGCCATGTTGAGCAGCGCGTAGTTCAGGATGGCGTTCCAGGCGAAGGTGTAGCAGACGCGGCGATAGAGCGGATTGGGCTTGTCCTCGTCGAAGCGCAGGATGTAGGGGCGATGCTCCGAGCCGGGCAGCTGCGCTTTGTAGCAGGCAATGCCGGTTCCGATGAGCACCGCAGCGAGCCACGCCCAATTGACCCAGTGAAAACCACCGGTAAAAAGACTGAAAGTGAGCGGGCCGGGCGCCAAAAAGAAGACCCAAATCCAGATAGGCCAATGAGCAAAGGCGATAGAGGCTGGTGTTGCGTTCCCGGATTTTGCGCTCTCCGGCGTATTCAATTTTTCCGCTGTATCCCATGGGCGGAGTCTCGCAAAGGGGGCGAGGGCGAGTCAAGAAGGCAGGGACCGAAGAACAGGGAGTAAGGGAGCGAGGGAGCAAGTCAGCGAGTCAGCAAATCAGCGAGAAGGCCGGCTATTGTCGCGCGAAGGCGACTACCTTGGGGCCGACCGCGGCGGAGCACTCGAGGGGCGCCATGTGTCCGCAACCGGGAAAGACGTCGAGCTGGGATTGAGGGATGAGGCGATGCATGGTTTCGCCCCGGTCGACCGGCACGATGCGGTCGAGCGATCCCCACACGAGGAGCACGGGCATTTTGAGCTGCGGCAAAAGGTTGTCGACCACGTCCTGCGCGGTGAACATGGTGGCGAGAGCGCGCTGCACGACCCAGCCATCGCGACGGAAGTCGCGCAGAAGGTCGCGAGCGATGAAGGCGGGGATGGGCTGAGGCTGCGGCGAGAGGAGGGCTTCCAACTGGTTGAGCTGGTCGACGGTGGAAGGTGTGAAGAGGGCGGTGTCAAACGTGGGTGGGACGTTAAGGCCGACGGCGTCAAAGAGCATGAGGCGGCTGACGCGCTCGGGATGCTGCGCGGCGACGAGCACGGCAATCCATCCGCCCATGGACCAGCCGCCGAGCTCGACCTGCTTGAGGCCCAGCGCGTCCATGAAGCCCACGACCACGGCGGCCTCGTCGCGCACTGAATAGGAGAAATCCGCGGGCTGCTCGCTGCGGCCGTAGCCGAGGAGATCGGGAATGTAGACGCGGAAACCGGATTGGGCGAGGTACGGCGCAAGGTTTCTCCAGTGCTCCGCGCTGCCACCGAGCCCGTGCACCAGAACGACGACGGGACCGTTGGCTGGGCCCTCGGCAAGATAGTGCACGTGATGGCCTGCGACTTGCACGTTTCGGCTCTGGATGCCGGAGAGATCCTCGTTCACGTAGGTCCACTCGTTGAGATAGCTGACGGGGCGGAGGTAGAATCCGACGGTCGCGAGCAGTGCGAGAGCGAGAAGGGACAAGAAAGTCCGCTTGATCCAGCGTTTTGGACGGGTTGTGGGCTTGGTCATGGGTTAGCTTCTTTCTGTTTGCAAAGTCTGCGCTCTTTGCCATCCCTTTTCAATGACGCGCACGGTGATGGGATCGAGAATGAGGGCGCTATGGCTATTCCATTCCGCGCGTTCTACCCAGCGGACGGCGTCGGCGTCAGAGGCCGCGCGCAGTTCGCCGCCGGTGACGCGGCAAAGGTAGTCGGCGATGACGTAGTGGTAGCGGACGCGGCCGGCTTCGCGATGAATGCGGTCGAGGAGCTCGATCAGCTCCAGCGGCTCGACGAGAAGGCCGGTTTCTTCGCGCACCTCGCGCGCTACGCCTGCGACGATGGTTTCGCCCACCTCAAGCACGCCGCCGGGGAGCGTCCAATGGCCTTTGAGGGGCTCACTGCCGCGGCGCACCAGGAGCACGCGGCCCTCAAGGACCACGACCGCGCCTACGCCGACGAGCGGAGATTGGGGAAACTCGCGTTGTACGTTCGTCATGCAGGATTCCTCAGGGGCTAAAGCCCCCGTTTGTTTTGCTGCGCTTTTGGCACCCTTCGACTGCGCTCAGGGCAGGCTAAAAGTCGTGCCCTGACACTTCTTGCGATCCCTGAAGAGTGCTCGCGCATCCTGCAAAGTCGGGCCTTTGCAAAACAGTATCAAACCAGCTTCCAGCGGTCCGCGCGGGAATCGAATGCCTCCCGCTATCATCAATTAAAGATACAGAGGAATGAAAGATGGCGGAATTCACATTGCGAATCGATGGCATGCATTGCGGCTCCTGTGTGCGCCGTGTGAGCCAGGCGCTGGCTGCGACGCCGGGCTTGGCGGTGAACGAGGTTCGCATCGGAGCGGCCCGGCTGACTGCGGCCGAGGATCCCGCGCCGGTGGATCTCGCCATTGCCGCGCTGGCCAAGGCTGGCTTTGCCGCGCATCTGGAATCATAACGCGCAAAATTGGAGCCGACCCTGGCCTCGCAAAGCACAGAATCGCTGACACTGCCCGTTCTGGGCATGACGTGCGCCTCGTGCCAGCACCACGTGGAGGAGGCCCTGCGCGCGACGGCGGGCGTGGAGTCGGCACGCGTGGATCTGATGGCGCATCGCGCCAGCGTGGTGTTCGATCCGGCATTGGCTGCGCCCGCGCAACTGGTGGATGCGATTCGCGGAGCAGGCTACGATGCGGTGCTGCCGCGCGTGGGCGATGGCGGTGCGCGCGTTGAGGATGCGAGTGCGGGCGCGGAAACGAAAGCGTGGGTGACGCTGGGCGCGGGCGCGGCGGCCATGCTGCTGGCCATGCCTCTTGAAATGGAGACGGGCGCGGGCGATGCTTTCCTGGCTCGCGTATTTCCCTGGCTCTATGCCGTCCCGGCGCCGGCGCTGCGCTGGTTCCTGCTGGCGATGACGGCGGCGGTGGTGGCTTGGGCGGGGCGCGGGATCTACTGGAGCGCGTGGCGCGCACTGCGACACGGCACGACCAACATGAACACGCTGGTGAGCCTGGGGACGGGCGTCGCGTTTGCCTATTCGGCGTATGCGACGGTTTGGCCGGCGCCGGGACGGGCAGTGTACTTCGATGCCGTGTCTGCTGATTCTGGGCTTTCTGCTGCTGGGCAAAGCGCTGGAGGCGCGGGCGAAGCGGCGGGCACTGGCGGCGCTCGACTCGCTGTCGCGGCTGCGGCCTGCGACGGCGCGACGCATGGTGGACGGCGTGCAAACGGTGGTGCCGCTCGAAGAGGTCCGGCCTGGCGACAGCGTTGTGGTGCTGCCCGGCGAGCGCTTTCCCGTGGACGCGACGATTCTCGAAGGCCGCACCACGGTGGACGAGTCGATGCTGACCGGCGAAGCGACGCCGCTGGAGCGCGAGGTGGGCGGACGCGTGCTGGCCGGATCGCTCAACTACGACGGCGCGGTGGTGTGCCGGGCGGAGTCGCTGGGCGAAGACGACGGTGCTGGCGCAGATTGCGCGCATGGTGGAGCAGGCGCAGAGTTCGCGCGCGCCCATGGAGCGGCTGGCCGACCGCGGCCAGCGCGATCTTTGTGCCGGTGGTGCTGGGGCTTGCCGTCGCTGACGTTTGTGGCATGGCTGGTGGCCGCGCATTCGCTGCCGCTGGCGCTGGCCAATACGGTGGCCGTGCTGGTGATTGCCTGCCCGTGCGCGATGGGACTGGCGGTGCCGGCAGCGCTGACCGTGGCCGTGGGCCGCGGCGCGCAGCTGGGCGTGCTCTTCAAGGGCGGCGAAGCGCTGGAACGGCTGGCGCATGTGGACGCGATTGTTCTCGACAAGACGGGGACGCTGACGGTGGGACGGCCGGTGCTGGAGAAGATACAGGGATTAGGGAACAGGGAACAGGGAGCAGAGAAGCAGGGATCGAGGGAACGCGAACTGCTGCGCATGGCGGCGGCGGCGGAGGAGCGGTCGAACCATCCGCTGGCGCACGCGATTGTTGATGCTGCTCGCGGGCGCGGGCTTGAGTGGAGACCCGCCGAGGATGTGCAGATTTTTCCGGGGCGCGGGCTTTCGGCGCGCGTGGAAGGACACGAGTGCCTGCTGGGCAACGAAGCGCTCTTCAGCGAGTTCCTGATCAAGCTGCCGGGGGACATGGCTGCGCCGGAGCCGGGCGTGACGCGGCTGTGGATGGCGGTGGATGGTGCGGCTGCGGCGTATTTCGACGCGCGCGATGCGCTGCGGCCGGATGCGGCCGCAGCCGTAGCTGCCCTGCGAGGCGCGGGGCTGCGCGTGTTGATGCTGACCGGCGACTCGGCAGCCGCGGCGGCGCCAATTGCTGCGCAGGCGGGAATCACGGAAGTGGAAGCGGGCCTGGATCCGGCGGGAAAGCTGGCGCGCATTCGCGCACTGCAAGAGTCCGGGCTGCGCGTGGCCATGGTGGGCGACGGGATCAACGATGCGGCGGCGCTGGCCACCGCCGACGCGGGCATCGCCATGGGCAGTGGAACGGACTTGGCGCAGGAGGCGGGCGATGTGCTGCTGCTGAGGGCGCAGCCTGCGGCGATCCCAGCGGCGCTTGAACTGGCGCGGCAAACAGTGCGCGTGATGCACCAGAACCTGGGCTGGGCCGTGGGCTACAACCTGGTTGGGATTCCGCTGGCTGCGGGAGCGCTCTACCCGGCGTTCCACATTTTGCTGACGCCGTGGCTGGCCGCGGCGGCGATGGCGCTGAGTTCGGTGTGCGTGCTGGGAAACAGTTTGCGGCTGCGGGGATGGCAGCCTGCGCCGCTTGCCGGGAGTTCGGCACGCTAAACTAGACACAGAGTCTGTTTGTGCGCATCCTCACCCGCTACATTCTCGGCGAAATCCTCTCCCTCACGCTCATCGGATGCGCGCTCTTCACGTTCATTCTCTTCATGCCGCAGCTGCCACACATCCTTGAGGTGGTGGTGCGCAATAGCTCCACGTGGGTGGACGTGGCGGAGATCTTCGTCTTCACGCTGCCCAACCTGCTCAAAGTGACGATTCCCATGGCAGTGCTTTGGGGCGTGCTGCTGGGATTCAGCCGCCTGGCGGCCGACAGCGAGATTATTGCCATGCGCGCCTCGGGACTGGGCATCGGGTACTTTGTGCGCGTGGCATCGATCGTGGCGGTGACGGGCACGCTGCTGGGACTGGGCAACTCGCTGTATCTGGCGCCGCGGGCCAACCAGGCGATTATCGAGATGGAGCAGTCGCTGGAGACGTCGCAGGCGTCGTACGAGATCGAGCCGCGTGTCTTCTACGAGGATTTCAAGAACTTCGTTCTCTACGTGCAGGACGTGCGCGCGGGCGCGGGCGCGACCAACTGGCGCCAGGTTTTCATGGCCGACGTCAGCGACCCCGTAAATCCGGTGATCACGACCGCCGCATCGGCCACCGTGGTGAACGACAACCCGCAGGAACTGATCATGCGGCTGCGCGATGGATTGCGCGATGAGACCGTAGCCGACGAGCCGGGGCAATCGAATATCTCGACGTTCACGACCACGGACATGCCGCTGGCGCTGAACCCGCAGAACGACGTGCACCTGGGGCGCATGGATACGAAACTTTACGCGATGCCCATGAGCGCGCTGTTCCAGCGCATCCACGAACTGGGTGGAAAGCCCGACGCGAAGGGCTACCTGATCGAGATGTACAACCGGTTCGCGCTTCCCGTGGCCTGCCTGGTGCTGATGCTGCTGGGCGTGCCGCTGGGCGTGAATTCGCGGCGCGGCGGCAAGAGCGCCGGTATTGTATTTACGATTCTGCTGGTGTTCGTGTATTACTTTCTCTCGTTGACCGGCATTTCGCTGGGGCATCAGAGCGGACTGCCGGCCTTCATTGCCGTGTGGGCCGCGAATATTATTTTTGCCGTGGCCGGAATTTTTCTGCTGTGGCAGATGGCGACCGGCGGCCAGATTCTGAGCGCTATGGCGGCGTGGGCTTCGCAACTGCCCAAATTCAAAGTTCCGGCCAAGACCAACGAGTTCCAAGTCGCCGAGTTTCTGGGCAGGTTTCAGCCGCGCGCGCAGAGAACCAGGCCGCGCAGCGTTTTTCCGCGCATTCTCGACGAGTACATCCTGCGCGAGTTCGTCACCATGTTCGTGATGGTGCTGGCCGGCTTTGTGCTGCTCATGCTTGTCTTCACCTTCTTCGAACTGGTGGGCGACATTCTGCGCAATCACATTGCGCTTTCCATGGTGGGCGAGTACCTGTTGAACCTGACGCCGAGCATGCTCTACCAGATCACGCCGCTGGCGGTGCTGATTGCGGCGCTGGTCACGTTCGGCGTGATGAACCGCAACAGCGAGATCATCGCCATCAAGGCCACGGGCATCAGCCTCTACCGGCTGATCGTTCCCATCGTGGCGATTGCGGCGGCATTGGCGGTGGCCTTGTTCCTGTTCGACCAGTACTATCTGCCGCAGGCCAACCGCCGGCAGGAGGCGCTGCGCAACGCAGATCAAGGGCAGGCCCACGCAAACCTACCTGCATCCCGAGCAGAAATGGATGTTGGGCCAGAAACCGCAGCCCGGCGAGCCGGGGCGCATTTTCTATTACGAATTCTTCGATCCCGACCGCAACGAGTTTGCCAATCTCTCCGTCTTCGAGTTCGACCCGGCGACGTTCCAACTAACGCGGCGCATCTTTGCCAAGCGCGTGGTGTGGGACGCCGATTCGGGCGGATGGGCCTTCGAGAGCGGCTGGGTGCGCGACGTGCAGGGCGCGAACTGTGACGGATTACCGCACCTATCCTGAAGACATCCTTTCCTGAGATCCGGGCGACGCCGGACTACTTCAAGAAAGAGGACGTGCAATCGCAGGAGATGAACTTCGGCCAGCTCGATCGCTACATCCGCGACTTGCAGCAGAGCGGCTTCGACACCAAGCGACTGAGCGTCGCGCTGTGGCATAAGCTCTCGTATCCGCTGATCGCTGTGGTGATGGCGGTGCTTGCCATTCCGTTTGCGCTTTCGATGGGGCGGCGCGGCTCGATTTCCGGCGTGGCCGTGGCCATTGCCGTGGCGCTTGCGTATATGGTGGTCGACAACCTGTTCGGCGCCATGGGCTATGTGAATTACCTGCCGGCCTCGCTGGCCGCGTGGTCCGCCGATGTGCTGTTCGCGCTGGTGGGCGGATATCTGCTGCTGAGGACGCCGACGTAAAAGCAGGGACGAGTGTGAGTGTGAGTGCGCCGGACAGATTCAACCACGCTCACACTCACACTGGCACCGACTGCTGATCAGTGGTACCTGACGCCTGAAACCGGGCTCCTCGTTTCGGCTCGAATCGCGCGAAACGTACAATGGAAGTATGTTTGGTGATCTCGGCCCTCTTTTCCCCTACATGCGCCGCTACCGCTGGGGATACGTGCGGGGAACGCTTGCGTGCGTCGCGACCAACATCGTCGCCGTGCAGTTCCCGCGCGTACTCGGAATGGCGATCAACAGGATCGAGAAAGGAACCACGCAAGAGCTGATTCTGGTCTTTGCGTTGATTCTCGTTGCCATCAGCCTGGTGAAAGGCGTGTTTCTTTACGCGCAGCGCTGGATCCTGATCGGCATCTCGCGCGAAATCGAGTTCGACCTGCGCAACGACCTGTTCAGGAAGCTGGAAACGCAGGACACGGATTTCTACCAGCGCTACCGCACCGGCGACATCATGGCGCGCATGACCAACGACCTGAACGCGGTGCGCATGCTGCTGGGGCCTGCGCTCATGTACAGCGCCAATACCATCTTCCTCAGCGTCTTTGCGCTGTTCTTCATGCTGCGCATCAGTCCCTGGCTCACGCTGGTGGCGCTGGCGCCGATGCCGCTGGCCAGCATCCTTGTGCAGTACCTGGGGCGCAGGATTCACGAGAGCTTCGAGCGCATCCAGGCCAGTTTCTCCGACATCTCAGCGCAGGCCCAGGAGAATTATTCGGGCGTGCGGCTGATCCGCGCCTTCGCGCGCGAAGAGTCGCAGATCGGCCTCTTCGAGCGGCTCAATCGCCAATACATTGGCCGCGCGCTGCGGCTGGTGCAGTTGATGGGCATGCTGTGGCCGACTCTGGAGTTTATTCTTGGCATCTCCATGGTCATCACGCTGCTGGCCGGCGGACACCTGGTTCTGGCCGGCCGCATCAATGTGGGCCAGTTCGTGGCGTTCAGCACTTACATGATCATGCTGATCTGGCCGATCATCGCCGTGGGATGGGTGATCAACATCTTCCAGCGCGGCACGGCGTCGGTGAAGCGCATCGACGAATTGCTCAAGTCCGAGCCCGCAATCGACGACCGCTCCGCTCCGCATCCGTGCTTTCAGGTTTTGGACCAGATACAGTGCTGAAGGGAGATATCGAATTCCGGCATCTCAACTTCAGTTATGGCGACGGCCCCGACGCGACGCCGGTGCTCCGCGACGTCTCGCTGCACATTCCGGCGGGATCGAGCCTGGCCATCGTGGGACCGACGGGATGCGGCAAGTCCACGCTGGTCAACCTGATTCCGCGGCTCTACGACGCGCCCGAAGGCGCGCTGCTCATCGACGGGCGGCCGGTGCGCGAATATCCGCTGGCGGTTTTGCGGCGCAACATCGGCATGGTGCCGCAGGAGACGTTCCTTTTCAGCGAGACGATTCGCGAGAACCTGGCCTTCGGCGCGCCCGATGCCGACGCCGAAGATCTGCTGGAAGCGGCGGAAGCGGCACATATCCGCCGCGAGTTCGAGGAGTTTCCGCAGGGCTTTGAAACCATGGTGGGCGAGCGCGGCGTGACGCTCTCGGGCGGGCAGAAGCAGCGCGCGGCGATTGCGAGGGCGTTGCTGCGGCGGCCGGCGATTCTGATTCTGGATGACGCGCTGGCCAGCGTGGACACCTACACCGAAGAGCGCATCCTGAGCGGCCTGCGCAACTATACGGCGAACACGACCTCGATCCTCATTTCGCATCGCGTGTCGACGGTGCGCAACGCCGACCGCATCGCCGTGCTCGACAAGGGACGGATCGTGGAGCTGGGCCGCCACGACGAGCTGCTGGCTCTCGACGGCTACTACGCGAGCCTCTACCAGAAGCAGCAGCTCGAAGAAGAGCTGACGGTGGCGGGATAGAGCAGTGAGCTAGCGAGTCAGCGCGTTCCACCGTTTCGCAAAGAGCAGCGAACAGGATGGGGCAACCGTGCATCGCGGAGGTTACGCGGTCCAGTTGGAGCCGGAGGCCGTCTCGGCAGGGTCGGCGGCTGCGGGACGCGATGGCATCATGAGCACGCGCGGCGAATCGGAGTTGACGTTGGGATCGCGGGCAACTTCGCGCCAGGCATCGCGCACATTGCGAACACAATCGATCGCGTGCTGGAACTTCGTCGTCGAGGCCGCCTGCGATGCCTGCAGAATCTGCGCGAAGATGGCGGCATAGAACTCGCTGAGCGTTTGCGCGGGACGCCCGCCCACGTCCATGCGCAGCCGCGCCTGCAGATGAATGATGATGTCGAGGGCGCGCTTGACTGCGGCGCGGCGGGCATCGGCGTCGCCGCGCTCGACTGCCGCGATGGCGGCATAGAGAAAGCGAATGATGCCGTCATAGAGCGCCACCACGAGGTCGACTGCCGCTGCGCCTTCCAGCGCGTGTTCCCGATAACTTGCCATTGCGATGCGGTTCCTTATCCGTTTTGACCCTGGTTATAGCCAGTGATGGCCGAATAGAGCTCGTTGATGCCCTGCAACTGCGACGGCAACTCCTCGAGGATTTGGTTGGCCTGGTTGAGCTCCGTGGTCAGGCTGGACTGCTGGGCCGAGATGTAGCTCTGCTCCTTGGAGATCTCCGCGTTGAGCGTGGATTCGGTCGTGCTGTTGGCGGTTGTGGCCAGCGCCAGAATCCCGGTAGAGGAGCTCGAGCCGGAGTTGGTGAGCACGTTGGAAAAGTTCTGGCCCCAGCTGCTGGCGTTCTGGAAGAAGCTCGCCACGCTTGAGTAGTCACTGTTCAGCACGGAATCGAGCGAATTAGCGTCGAAGGTGATCGAGCCGTCATTATTCACGCTGATGCCGAGCGTGGTGAGGCTGTTGATGTCGGATGAATTCGTGTAGTTGAGCGTGGCGTTGGTGGTGCTCGCCGTGTCGATGAGGTTAGAACCTACGATGAGGCTGCCGGTGCTGCCGGAGGTGTTGGAAATGAGAGACAAGCTTTGGGACCCATCGCCGTTGGAAACGAACGATGCCGAAAAGCCCAGTGTGGAGGAGTTCGTGGAGATGTACTGCTGGAGATCGGCCAGGGTGGCGGCGCCTTCGGTCGAATCCACCGTACTCATGTCGATGGTTTGTGCGGTACCCGTGCCAACCTGGACAGAGAGGGAGCCGGACAAGGTGTCGCCGGAGCTGGGAATCGACGTCAGCGCGCCCTGGGAGGGTTGCGAACTTGTGGTGCTCGCGGCGGTATAGCTCATAGGAATGTTGCTCGCGGCAACGATGCTGGAATTGATGGTGAGAGCGCCAGCCGACCCTGAAGTTTGCGAGGTCAGGGTCAGCGTCGACTGACCGCTGCTGGTGACAACGCCGGCCGTCACCCCGATACCTGCGGAGTTGATGGCCTGGGCGAGATCGGAGAGCGAGGTTTGCGACGAGTTCAGCGTGACCGTTTGCGCAGTCCCACTGCCGACTTGGATGGTGATGGAGCCGGAGAGCGTGGGGTTGAGGTCGTTCGTCATCGCCGCGAGCGCGCCGTTGGGGTTCTGCGCATTCAGGCCATTGAACAATTCCTGCTGCAGGAGGGAGAGCGTGGGCGAGCCGAAGAGCGGCTCGGGAGTGCCGGAGCTGGTATTGCCTTGCTGCGCGTTTACGGCGCTGATGAGCGAGTTGTAGTCGGAGACAAACTGGTTGACCGCGCTTTCGACGCCCGCGTTGTCGTTGCTGATGACCACCTGCACCTGCTCAAGGCTGCCGTCGGACTCCTCAGTGCTGGGCGCGAGCAACTGGAAGGTGACGCCGGGAATGAGATTGCTGACCGTGTTCGAGGCGCTGGACAAGTTGACGCCATCTACTGTGAGGTTGGCGTTGGAGCCGGTGACGGAGGAGGTGTAGGCCAGGGCGGTGCCGGGGTCGACAAGGTTGGAGCTGACCGCGAGCGTTCCTGTACTGCCCGTGGTGCCGGAAGTGAGCTGGAGGCTCGCGGTGCCGTCGCTGTTGTTGACAATTGAGGCGTCGAATCCCAAAGACGTAGAGTTTGTGTGGATGTACTGCTGGAGATCGGCCAGGGTGGTGCCGCCTTCGGCAGCGCTGACCGCGTTCATGGAAATGGATTGCGGGCTGTTGTTGCCCACAGTCACCTGGAGCGAGCCGCTGCTGGCCAGCGTTTCGCTGGAACTGGCGACGGGCGAGAGGAGCGCGGTTGAAGCGGTGCTGCTGCCGCTGCCCGCGGTGACCGAGGCGCTGAGGGTGTTGCTGGCGGCCGCGGTGAGTGAGTTGCTGGTGACGACGATGTTGCCGTTGGCGCCCGAAGTGCCGGAGACGAGGCTCAGGCGCGAGCCGCTTGCATCGGTGAGCACAGAGGCGGTGATGCCCACGCCCGAGGCGTTGATGGCCGAAGCCAGGCCGGAAAGCGTGTTGTCGGAGGAATCGAGGGTGATGGTCTGCGCCGTGCCACTGCCCACTTGCAGCGTGATCGAGCCGGACAGCGTATCCGCGCCGTTGGCAATCTCCGCCATGTAGCCGCTCGAGGTCTGCGGCGAGATTCTTGACCACCACCGTGTGGGTTCCGGCCATGGCCGAGGAGGTGGCCGAGGTCAGCTCGAGAACGTTGGTGTCGGAGCTTGACCCCTCTTTCTGTGCGAGAACGCCGGTAAAGTCGGTCAACTGGCTCATGTCGGTGGAGAGATTGGAGAACAGCGTTCCCAGGTTCGAGATCACGGTGTCCTGGCTTTCGAGCGATGTCAGCTGGCTTTGCCAGGGGGTTTCGACCTTCTGGAGGTTGCCGATGATTTCAGCCACAGTGGAACTCACGTTGAAGCCCGCACCGCTGGTGGGCGATCCGAAAGCCAGACCGACTGTGCCCATTACGTCCTCCCGCTGCATGTCTTGCAGACTATGAACCAACCCGTACCCATTGCGGATAAGAAGATTCTCATCACTTCTCGTCCACTCTCATCAGATCCGTTCAACTCGAACGAGCGGGCGAGTGATCGCTATTCAAGCGAAGAGGGGCATCCGCAGGACGCCCCTCTTTGATGGATGGTCCGCCGACGGCGAACGCCGGTTGAATCGGCTCCGGCGGCGGGAGATCCGCCGTCGTGAGCTTTAGTGGATTGAATCCGGCGGCGTCTGCTCTGCGGATGAGCGCCGCCGGAGGTTGGGGTGTTCGGTTTTATTGCAACAGCTTGAGCACGTCCTGCTGCTGCGAGTTGGCCTGCGCCAGGGCGGCGATGCCGGTCTGGCTCAGGATCTCGTACTTCGACATGTTCGACGTGGCCGACGCATAGTCGGTGGCCTGCACCGCGTTCTGCGCCGACTGCACGTTTTCCTGCTGCGTGCTGAGCACCGAGCTGACCGCGTTCAGGGTGTTGATCTGCGCGCCGACGTAGCCGTCCTGTGCCGCGACGTCGGTGATGGCCGAGTTGAGGCTGGTCAGCGCAGTTTCGGCGTCCGTTTGCGTGCTAAGGTCCGTAGCGCTCAGGTTCTGTCCGGCGTTGTCGGAGTAGCTGATGGTGGCTACGCCGCCCGTTCCGTTGGCATCGGATGCCGGAACTGCCGGCGTTATCGAGGTGGCCGTATCCGACAATGGGTTGGTGGTGTCCTCGGTCACCGCTGCTGTGTAGTACGTTCCCGCGGTGTAGGAGCCGGTGCCGGTGACGCCGTTGGTGGTAATGGTTGACGAAGTCAGCGATTCGAGGTCGCCGGTAGCCGCGTCAGCGTAAACGCCATAGTTGCCGGCGTTGATGGCGTTCTCCAACTTGGTGACGGTGTCTACGGCACCACCCAGCGCGATGGCTTTGCCGTTTATGGTGATCGTGCCGGCGGTGAGTGTCAGCGCGCCGTTGGCGCCGAGGGTGCCATTGACGCCGGGTGCGCCCGCGCCGTTGGCTGCTCCGGCAACGCCGGAACCGACGCCGGAGATCTCGATGCCGGTGTCAGCGCCTTTGCCGCCCGTAGAGGCCACCGAGCCGGCCTGGGCCGCGGTCGTAAAGGTCGCGGTCACGCCGAGCCCGGAATTGTTGATGGCATCCATCAGACCTTGTGCCGTGTCTTTATAGCTGGTGCCTGCGCCGACCGTAATGACGGCGGTTTGATCGGTGATTGCTCCGCCGGCGCCCGCGGTCATGTAGGTGATGTCGACGCTGTCCGTTGTGCCGCTCAACTCGTCGTTCGCCGTGGCTGTCTTGCCGCCGCCGGACAGGTCGATGAACGCGTTGTTGGCGCCGTTGCTGTAGGCCATCACGCCGCCGGTGTCGCCGACGTTGGACGAAGACAGCGAGCCGAATATTCAGATCGTCGATCGACGACCCGGCCGTGGAAGAGTCGCCGGTGTAGATGTTGGTGTTGGAGTTGAACACCTGCTCCTGGTTGTAGGTGGTCGTGGAGCCGATGTTGGAGATTTCCGACAGGATCGACTGGTACTCCTGGTTGGCTGCCGTATCCTGCGAGCTGTTGAGGGTGCCGTTGGAGGCTTCGGTAGCCAGCGTGACGGCGCGGTTGAGCAGGCTTGTGACCTGCGAGAGGGCGCCATCGGCGACCTGCAGAAGGCCTACGCCTTCCGTGGCGTTGGTCTGCGACTGGGTGAGCGCCTGCTGGTTGGCCTGAAGGCCGTCGACCAGCGAAAGGCCGGCGGCATCGTCCGCGCCGGAGTTGATCTTCGAACCGGAAGACAACTGCTGCAGCACGGTGTTCAGGCTGTTGTTTGTGTTGTTGAGGTTGTTCTCCGCATACACCGCGGAGAGGTTGTTCAAGACACCCAGGGACATGGGGTTCTCCTTGTTGGATGCGGTGATTTGCGGCCCTTTTCCGGATGCGCTCCCCATCGATTACCGCCCGTGGGTGGCTGCTGCCGGCTTGGAGCCGTCGCATCTGGCCCCTTTTTCGGCGCGGCCTTGAGGGACTTTATGGAATCGCGATTTGTGTCCCGGCGGGGACACTTCTGCACCTTTGGTTCTATTTTTTTAACCTTTCGCGCGCCACGCCGATAACTCCAGCGAAGGAGATTGGAAATGATCGAGCTGACGCGGCTCAACGGCCGTCCGATGGTGGTGAACAGCGATCTGATCAAGACCGCCGAAGCTTCGCCGGATACGATGCTGACGCTGATCAACGGCGAGAAGCTGATTGTGCGCGAAGAGATTGGCGAGGTAGTGGAGAAGGTACTGGCCTACCGGGCGCGGCTGCTGGCCGTGGTGGCCAAGCGGCTGCATCACTTCGGCGATCTGGAGCGCGCGGCAGCCTTGGCGAGCCTGGATGTGGAAGGGCAGTCCGCGGCCCCGATCCCGATCAAGCAGGCCGGCGATCTTCGGCAGTAGAAGCAGCGGGTTGCCGAATCTTCCTCGAGGGATGAGCACATGGATAAGGCGAGCATCGGCGGAGCATTTCTGGCCATCGCCGGAATTGTTGCCGGATTGCTGATCGAAGGCGGCAATGTGGGCCAGATTCTGCAGCCGACGGCGGCGCTCATTGTGTTTGGCGGCACGCTGGGCGCGGTGATGCTGCAGTTTCCGCTGACCACGGTGGTGGCGGCATTCCGCAGCCTGGGGCATCTGTTTGCCGCGCCGCGCAAACAGGAGGCGCAACTGATTCGCGAGCTGGTGGCATTTGCCAACAAGGCGCGCCGCAATGGCGTGGTTTCGCTCGACGCCGATCTGCAGGCCATCCAGGATCCATTTTTGAAGCAGACGCTGATGCTGGCCGTGGACGGCACCGAGCCCGCGGAGTTGCGCAAGATCATGCACGTGAGCCTCGAGTCGCTGACCGAAGAACGAGGAGCGGCTGCCGGCGGTGTTCGAATCGGCGGGCGGATTTTCGCCGACCATCGGCATTCTGGGCGCGGTGCTCGGCCTGATCCAGGTGATGCAGCATCTGGACAACATCAACGAGGTGGGCCGCGGCATCGCGGTGGCGTTTGTGGCCACGATTTACGGCGTGGGCATTGCGAACCTCTTCTTCCTGCCCTTCGCCGGCAAGATGCGGATGCGCATTCACAACAGCCACCGGCGGCGCGAGATGATGCTGGAAGGCGTGATCTCGATTCTTGGAGGGCATGAATCCGCGCATGCTTGAGATCAAGCTGACCGGCTTCCTGGACGGCTCGAATCACGAGCCGAAGGAGCGCGCCGCATGAGGTCGCGCGTGCCCCGCGGCCGCGTCAGCCACGACCGCTGGCTGGTGTCGTACGCCGATTTCATTACTCTGCTGTTTGGTTTTTTCGTCGTGCTCTATGCTTTTGCGCGGGCCGACCAGAAAAAACAGATGCAGGTGGTGCAGGCCATCGACTCGGCTTTCAATCGATGGGAGTTTTCTCGGATTCCAATCAAGCCGCAGGTGCGCAGGGCGCGGCGTCGCCGGCGAACGCCGCGATGCGTGAGGAAATGCTCACGCCGATGCAGGTGAAGTACGATCTCGACCGCATTCGCCACGACCTGGCTCTGTCGCTAGCCAAACAGATTGCCACGCACACGGTTTCGCTGGAGATGGGCCGCGATGGACTGGTGATCAGCCTGCGCGAGGCGGGTTTCTTCGATTCCGGCTCGGCGACGCCCAAGGCGGAGGCCCTGCCGACGCTGCGCCAGATCGCCGATCGGCTGGGCGCCACGCCCTACGATCTGCGCATCGAGGGCCACACCGACAATGTGCCCATTCACAACGCGGAGTTCGATTCCAACTGGGAGCTCTCGTCGGCGCGCGCCACGCACATTGCGCGGCTGTTTCTGGAGATGAAGGCAATTCCAGCCGACCGGCTGTCGGCCGCGGGGTACGCCGAGTTTCATCCCGTGGCCAGCAACGACACGGCAGAAGGCCGCGCGGAGAACCGGCGCGTGGATCTTGTGGTGCTGCCGCGAACGAAGATCAACTTTGCCGCGTCGAGCACTTCGGCGCCCTCGGGGCCGTGGCGGAAAGTGCACGGATGAATAGACGAGTCGGCGAGCCAGTCGGCTGGCAGCATCCTATTCCACGCCGAGGACTTTTACGATCACGCGCTTGCGGCGCTGGCCGTCGAACTCGGCGTAGAAGACGCGCTGCCATGTGCCGAGATCGAGATGGCCGTTGGTGACGGGCAATGTGGTCTCGTGATGCAGAAGCAGCGACTTGAGGTGCGCGTCGCCATTGTCCTCGCCGGTCTGGTGGTGCTTGTAGTCGGGGCGCGCAGGAGCCAGCTCTTCGAGCCATTTGCCGATGTCTTCAATGAGCCCGCTCTCATGATCGTTTACGTAGACGGCGGCCGTGATGTGCATGGGCGAGACGAAGCATAAGCCGTCTTTCACGCCGCTGCGGCGCACAATCTTCTCCACTTCGTCGGTGATGTGCACCATCTCGCGACGCTTGTGTGTTTCAAAGACCAGGTATTCTGTGTGACTCTTCATGCATATCTCCCAGGCGTTCCGCACAGCGGTGGATTCGGACCTTTGCACTTATCCTAGTGTGGTGCCCCGGAGGTTCGTACGATCAATCGAATCCCCCAAACGCAGATCCTTCGACTCGTTTCGGTGCGAAAACGCGCCGAAACTCGCTCAGCCGTGACTTCTCGCCGACCGCCGGATTCTGCGCAACGCCTGCGCCGCATGCACGATGCGTTGCTACGCGTGTATGGCCCACAGCATTGGTGGCCGGCGAAGACGCCGTTCGAGGTGATCCTGGGCGCGTACCTGACGCAGAATACGGCGTGGAAGGCGGTGGAGCGGTCGCTCGAGAATCTTGCGCGCAGCGGGTGCGGTCACCGTGGAGGGTCTGCGCAGAATTCCATTGGAAAGACTGCGGCGGCTGATCCGGCCTTCCGGGTTCTATACGCGGAAGGCGCCTGCGCTGAAGGCCTTCGTGGCGATGCTCGACAAGGAGTACGGCGGGTCGCCTGAAAAGCTGGCTACTGTACCGACGGCGGAACTACGGCGGCGGCTGCTGGATTTGCCGGGCGTCGGCGCAGAAACCGCCGACGCGATCCTGCTTTATGCGCTCGGTCATGCCGTTCCCGTGGCGGATGAATATTTGCGGCGCATCGCCGACCGGCACGGACTGCTGAAGGCTGGGCCCGGCCGCGCCAGGATCTCGTATGACGAACTGACCGAATCTGACGCAGCGCGCGTTTGCCGGCGATACGAAGAAAACCACGGGCCGCTCTACAACGAATTTCACGCATTGACGGTGGCCGTGGGCAAGGCGCATTGCGGGCGAACGGCTCGCTGCGAGAATTGCCCACTGGCCGGCGACCTGAAAGGCAGTTTCTAGCTGCTAGCTTCCAGCTCTTTCGAGCGGGAGCGTCAAGTCTCGAATTTGCAAGGAGAAGTTAGTAGCTAGAGGCTGGAAGCTAGCGGCTGCCTTATGGCGTAATCTGAAAACATTATGAGTCCAACTCCGCAACAGCCCCAAGTGAATTTAACTCAGACCGCCGATTACCGCGAGTCCTACGCAAATAGCGTGCAGGTACGCGTGAGCGTGTGGGATTTCCAGCTTGTTTTCGGCCTCGCCTCCAGCGAAAGCCCCGAGCAGGTGAACATTCGTAACCACCAGGCGATTTTTCTGAGCCCTCAGCAGGCCAAGGCTCTGTGAACGTGCTGGGCCAGAACCTTGCGCAATACGAACAGGCCTTCGGCACGCTGAACCTGGAGCCGCAGAGCCAGGGTTTTCCCCGTGGACCAGTGAACTAAACAGGGACCGATGGACTGAGCTCAAGGAGCAAATTGTTGCGCTTCGGAAGAATCTTTACTCCACGGCTGGATGCGCCGCTGCCGCTCTGGATGGTCTTTCCGGTCATCTTTGTGGCGCTTTACCTGAGCCACTTTACGCTGCTGCGCCTGCCCTACTACTGGGATGAGGCGGGGTACTACATTCCCGCGGCGTGGGACTTCTTCCGCACCGGTTCGCTTATCCCCACCAGCACGCTGACCAACGCGCATCCGCCGCTGCCGAGCATCTATCTGGCGCTGTGCTGGAAGGCTTCAGGGTTTCATCCCGAGGTGACGCGCGAGGCGGTGCTGCTGGTGGCGACGCTTGGCCTGCTGGCGGTTTGGCGGCTGACGATGCGCCTGGTCGGCGTGGCCTCCGTGGCGTTCTGGACCGTGCTTCTCACCGGCTTATATCCCATCTGGTTTGCGCAAAGCTCGCTGGCCCACGCCGACATTTTTGCCGCGGCCTGTTCGCTGTGGGGATTGGTTTACGCGCTACCCAATCGCAGCCGCACGCTGTGGCCTGCGGCGTTGTGGTTTGCGGCCGCCGCGCTTTCAAAGGAGACGGCGATCGTGATTCCGCTGACCCTGGCCGCGGTAAATGTAGTCGCGGGATTCAGGAGCGGAGGACCGGTGCGTTGGCGGTTCTGGCGCGAGGCCGCGTGGCTCTCAAGTTGTGTAGTGCCCCTGGCCGCGTGGTACGCATACCACTACGCGAAGACCGGGTTTCTCTTCGGCAATCCCGAGTTTTTGCGCTACAACGCGGAAGCGACGCTGACTCCGCTGCGAATTCTGGCGGCGTTCGGGCATCGCATCCTGCACCTGACGGCGCACATGAATCTCTTTGTGCCGGTGATGATGGCCCTGGCCGCATTGCTGCTCAATCCGCGCGTCGATGCCGAGGGGCACGACCGGGCGGCGCTCGATTCACTGGTGCTGCTGCGCATCTTTTCTCTCTTGCTGGCCAACGCGCTGCTGTTCAGCGTGCTGGGCGGCGCGCTGCTCACGCGCTATCTGCTGCCCATGTATCCGCTGGTGCTGCTGTTGGCCGTGTACACGTTGTACCGCCGCGCGCCTTACTGGCAGGGGCTGACGCTGCTGGCCGCCGCGGCGTTCGTTGCCGGGCTCTTCGTGAATCCGCCGTATGGATTTGCGCCGGAAGACAACCTGGCGTACGTGCACGTGATTCGCATGCACCAGGCGGGCATTGCGCAGCTGAAGAAGCTCTATCCCGATGCGACGGTGCTGACGGCGTGGCCCGTGAGCGACGAGCTGACGCGGCCGGAACTGGGTTACGTGAAGACGCCGTGGGAGGTGTTCCCCATCGACGACTTTACCGCCGGCGAGATTGCACGCGCGGCCGCAGAGCCGGAGAAGTATTCGGCGGCGCTGGTTTTCTCCACTAAGTACGATCCGCCGCCGCTGCTGCCGAGCCTGAGCGGCGAGGCGCTCGACGAGCGCTATTTCGGATTGCATCACGATCTGCCGCCGGAAGCGATCGCACAGCAACTCGGTGGAATGCTGGTTTGGGAGCGCCGCGACGATGGCATGTGGATCGCGCTGATCCGCTTCAACCGGCAGGTGGAAGCGCGGCTGGAGAAGGAACGGGCGTGGGTGGTTCCGCCGGGATGGGAACTGGCCGTTCGGCAATCTCCTTGAACTTGAGATACACGGCGTTCGTCCATCCAAAGCCGATCACATTCTGGGTGTAGCCGCCCTTCACCTTTACGTCAGCGTTGCCCGCGACCACGTTGCATTTTTCGTGGATGGTGCCATCAGCGGCGAAACCGGCATCGACGGTCGCGTCGAAGTCGCGCGCGATGCGCACGGCGTCGGCGTGGAAGCCCATGACGTCGAGTCCAGCAACGGCGATCCAGTTGGTGGGCGCCCAGCCGCAAGGCTCATCCCATTGCAGGCCACTGTTGTTTGTGCTCATGGAGAGGCCGCCGGGGCGCTCAAACACGTTGAGCTTCTGCTCGGTGGCGTTGGCCTGCTCGCGCGTGGCCACGCCCGCCCACAGCGGGTAAAACGATGTGAGGTAGGCGTAAATTGAAGGTTTGTTGCGCACGAAATCAAAATCGGCAAAGACGCCTTGCTTGGGCTGCCACAGGTAACGCTGGATGGCAGCAGCGCGGGCGTTGGCGCGGCGATCCCAGCGGAGAGCCTCCTGCGGTTTGCCCAGGAGATGCGCGAGGTGTGCCAGGTCGCGCTCGTAGCGGTATAGCAAGCTGTTGAGGCATACCGGGGCGTAGTGATGCGTAGCGCCGGAGAAGGGGCCGAATCGATCGCTGGAATCGAAGCCCGATTCGCGCATGGCGCGATCGCCCGCATAGAAATCGCGCGAGAGCCGGTAGCCGCTAAACCAGGCGCGCGCGCACAACAGACTGGCATGAACGTCGCAACTGGTCTGCTTGAGGCGCGCCGCTTCTGCCACATCGGGATGCTCCGAGCCTTTGACGAGAAATGCCGCGCCCTCGGGGCTGGGGTGCTCGACGAGCGCGCGGATCACGTCGCGATAGTAGGTGTTGTCGTCTGCCATCTCCGGCACCGGTCCTGAGCCGTAATCGAAGTAGCGGGCGAGACCAGTGTGGCCGGCCAAGTGTTCCGGGCGCGTCCAAGTGGAATAGTCCTTTTGCGCGACGATGTAAGCGTGTTCCAGCCAGTCCATGGCCTGCGCGCGGCCGGCGGGCGTCGCGGGAAAGCTGGCCGGATCTTCGAACACGAGGCGGATCATTGCGGTGAGAAACGGCGGCTGCGAACGCGTGAGGTAGTAGGTGCGATTGGCGTTGAGAACTGCGCCGTAGTTCTCCACTTCGAAGAGAAAGTTGTCGACGATGCCTTTGGCGAGCGCTTCTCTGTGGTCGGATTCCAGGCCAAGAACAATAAAAAAACTGTCCCAACCGTACATTTCGTTGAAGCGGCCGCCGGGAACGACGTAAGGGTGGGGCAGATAAAGCAGGCCCGGCGCGGAGAGTTCTTCGGGGCGTACATCGCCTAGCTTGAGGATGTGCCGCGGCAGCGCGACGACGCGGACATGGCAGCGCTCCGCAGCGGCAGTGACCTCTTGCGGCGCGGCGAAACCGGCGGGGAGATAAAGAACGGAGACCGCGGCAACTTTGGTGTCCGTGAGCGCTGCGCAATCAGTAACAGAGCGGGTGAGCGAGTCCCACGCGGCGTGGATGTAGCGGAGGGTTGCCTGTGAGTCGGGCGCGGCCGGGGTGGGCGACTGTGCGGAGGACGCTGCAAACACGACCAAGAACAGCAAGCGAGACAGTCTCATGCCAACTCCGGAGGTAGCGCGAACTCCTGGAGTGTACAGCACGGCGCGATTTTGTTTGCGCAACCGGGAACAGATTTCAAGCGCGCGGTGTCTACATAAGCACAGTGGTACCGAACGGGATGATCGATGGGCCGTGATCCTCCGCCCCGCGCGTTAAGCGCATGCGGGCGGGTTGACCGCTTGCGTTTCGCGGCGCGCCTTTCCTCCGCCCGATCGGCGCGGCTGAATCGGAGTTTCAGGGAGGCGGCCATGTTTGAAGACGCAACGTTCGAAACCATGGGAACGATTCACACGCGCAGCCGCAACTGGATGCTGGCGACGTTCGGCCTCAACGCATCGGTCCTGGCTGCGTTGATCGCGATTCCCCTCTTTTACCCTTCAGCGCTGCCGCAGATGGTGAGCGCGATTCTGATGGAAGCGCCCGCGCCGGTCGAGGAGACCAGGCCGGTAGTTCGGCAGGAACAATCGCCGGCCACGCAAACGCAGATGCCTGCAGGAGTTTTGCAAGCACCGTCAAGGATTCCGAGGGATCCATATATCCCCACCACGCCGGAGCCCAGAATGACAGGGGACCCGATGAGTCTCGGCGGTCCCGAAACGGGTACGGGCAGCGCGGATAATCCATTCGGCGGCCATCACGTGCAGCCGGTCGTGCAGCAGGTTGTAAAGCCGAGGCAGATCTCCTCGGGCGTGATGGAAGGCATGTTGATCAACAAGGTCCTTCCCGTCTATCCGGCGCCGGCACGGGCGATGCGCATCGCGGGCAGAGTCGAGTTGCAAGCCACCATCTCGCGCGATGGGACCATCGACCATCTGCGCGTGGTGGACGGGCCGATGTTGTTGCAGGGGGCGGCGCTCGAAGCCGTGCGGCAGTGGCGCTACCGGCCTTATCTGCTGAACGGCGAGCCGGTGGAAGTGGAGACGACGATCAATGTCGACTTCAAGCTGGATTAGCGCAAAGCGATTCTGATTTTGTTGTTGCGCGAGCGCGGGTGCCTTTCCTTCCGGGTTTAATCGCACAGACGAACGAGGCCCGAGGTACCCGCATTTTTTGCCGTCTGGCGCACGAAGGGCGCGGTCGGCGACAATGGCTTCTGTTATGAGAAACCTAACTCGCCGTGAATTCCTCAGCTCTGCTTCCGCCGCACTCGCAATTTTTTCCGCGCCGCGCATTCTGCATGCCGCTGCACAGACTTCAACACTTCGCAAACGCGTCTTCATCGGCTCCCATACAGCCAACGGAATTCTGGCGTACGACTGGGACCCGGAGACGGCGACACTGACGGCGGCGGGGGTGGCCGCGAAGGTCGAGAATGTGGCCTGGCTCGCGTTTTCGCATGGGCACGACTTCGTTTATTCAGCCTCGGAACTCGATTCGTTCAACGGCAAGCCAACCGGCGAAGTCGCGAGCTTTCGCCTGGCGAAGGACGGAACGTTGCAGCCGCTTTCGGCGCGGAACTCGGCGGGAACGGGAACCTGCCACGTGGCCGTGGACGCGACAGGAAGGATGCTGGTTGCCGCCGACTACACGGGCGCGAGCGCGGCCAGCTTCCGCATTGAAGACGGCAAGCTCAGTGAGGCAGTGTGGACCGAGCACTACACCGAACACGGACCCAACCCGGCGCGCCAGCCCACGGCGCACGCGCATTTTGCATCATTCTCGCCCGACAACCGGTTTGCCTACATCAACGACCTCGGCGGTGACTCGATCCATATCTACAAGCCCAACCTGGCGACGGCCGAGATGACGCATGCAGGGATCTATCGCGGTGCGCCTGGCTCCGGCGAGCGCACGCTGCATTTCCATCCCAACGGCAAGACGGCGTACTGCATGGACGAGCTGATTTCGACGGTGGAGGTGCTCGATTGGCATAAGGACGACGGAGGTCTGACGTTCGTCGATCGCATTGAGTTGCTGCCGGCCGATTACAAACCCTCCGCGGTAGCTTCGACCGGCTGCGATACGGTAATCACGCGCGACGGGCGGTTTGTTTACTTTGCCAATCGTGGCGATAACTTCCTCTACGCATTCAAGGCCGATTTCGCCACCGGCAAGCTCACGCCGATGAAGCGGTCGAATTGCGGAGGAAAGACGCCGCGGAATTTTACGCTCGATCCCACGGAGCGCTGGATGCTGGTCGCGAACCAGGATTCGAATCTGATCAGCGTGTTCGCGCGTGACCCGAGGACCGGCGAGCTGGCCGATGAGGCGAAGAGCAGCGTGGCGGCGGAAGCGCCGATGCGGATTCTGTTTGTGTAGTTGAAGGGGGACTGGCTGGGCCAAGGGGCCTGCTATCCCGGGTCCCCAAATGCGAGGGACCCGGGGCACCCGATTGTCCTGGTGGGTTTGCAGGTGCGGGTCTCGAGACCCGCACGACAGCCGGTCTGGAGACCGGCGTTACAAAACGCTTACGCGGCCTGCGTTTCGCCTTTCAGCTGCTCGGCCTGGTAGTGGGCGATGAGCGCGTCGACGATGGGCTGCAGGCGGCCCTGCATCACCAGATCGAGCTGGTGCAGGGTGAGGCCGATGCGGTGGTCGGTGACGCGGTTCTGCGGGAAGTTGTAGGTGCGAATCTTCTCGCTGCGGTCGCCGGTGCCAACCTGTTGTTTTCGCGCTTGGGCAAGCTCGGCGTTCTGCTTAGCCATCTCCACTTCATACAAGCGTGAGCGCAGCACGCGCATACCCTTTTCGCGATTCTTGATCTGCGATTTCTCGTCCTGGCAACTGACCACGGTGTTGGTGGGCAGGTGGGTGATGCGCACGGCGGAGTAGGTGGTGTTGACCGACTGGCCGCCGGGCCCCGAAGAGCAGAAGGTGTCGATGCGGATGTCCTTGGCTTCGATTTTGATGTCGACTTCTTCAGCCTCAGGCAGTACGGCGACGGTGATGGCGGAGGTGTGCACGCGGCCCTGCTGCTCGGTTTCAGGCACGCGCTGCACGCGGTGCACGCCACTCTCCCACTTGAGTTGCGAGTAGACGCGCTCGCCTTCGATGATGGCGATGACTTCCTTGTAGCCGCCGATGCCGGATTCCGACAGCGAAAGCACTTCGACCTTCCAGCGCTTCTGCTCGGCAAAGCGTGTGTACATGCGGAAGATTTCGGCGGCAAAGAGCGAAGCCTCGTCGCCGCCTGTGCCGGCGCGGATTTCGAGGATGATGTTCTTCTCGTCGTTGGGATCTTTGGGCAGCAACAGCACTTTGAGCTCTTCTTCGAGGACCGTGGCGCGCGGTTCGAGCGCGGCAATCTCCTCTTCGGCCATCAGGCGCAGTTCGGCGTCGCTTTCGGCGAGCATCGCGCGCGCTTCGGCCAGACCCTGGTGCACCTGCTTGAGCTCGCGGTACTTCTCCACGGGCGTCTCGATCTCGCGCAGCGCCTTGGCGACCTTCTGGTAGCGCTCGTGGTCGTTGAGGACCTCGGGCAGCGCGAACTGCGCCTGCATTTCGTTGTAGCGCTGCTCCATTTGTTCCAGGCGATCGATGATCATGGCACTCCGTGCCTTTCAGGTTTTGGATGAGAGTTGTGAGTGAAAGAGAAAGGGGCGCAGGACAGGGTATAGGCGGCGGGAGCCGCTAGAGCAGGGCCGGGATGGGCTGGTGGAGAGTCACTGCACCTTCTATTCTAGCGCGAAAGACGAAAAGCAACCGCAGGTCCTTCGACTCGCCTGGCGCATCTTATGCGTCAGGCTCGCTCAGGATGACAGTTCAATTAGTTACACGCCGCCTTTGCCGAGCAGGATGCCGATGCCGTAGGTGACGGCGCCTTCGACTGCGCCGACGATGGTCATTTCCATGCCGGAGGACCACCAGGAGCGGACGGTGATGAGCGACTTGGCGGCACCGACGGCGAAGTGGGCGGCGAGCGAGACGACGGCGGCGGCGATGACGGCCTGGATGCCGCTGCATCCAGAAGAACGGAATGACCGGGATGATGGCGCCGACGGCAGTCGACAATGCGCCGGAAGTAGCGGAGACGAGCGGATTCGAGAGGGCTTCTTCGCTGGAGCCGAGGCGCTCGGCGGCCAGCGCGCGCAGCAACTGCTCGGGGTCGCTGGCGATGTGGTTGACCATGTGGATGGCGTCTTCTTCGGGCAGTCCCTTGACCTGGTAGTAGAGCGAGAGCAGTTCGCGGGCCTCGGGGCCGTTCATCTGGATAGCTTCGCGCTCGCGGGCAATTTCAGCGTGGTAGATTTCGCGCTCGCTCTTGGCGGCGAGATACGCGCCGGAGCCCATGGAAAGCGCGGAAGCGATCATGCCGGAGAGGCCGGCGAGAAGCACGTACTTGGGATCGCCGGCGGTAGCTCCCGACACGCCGGACACGATGCCGAAGATGGCGCCGAGGCCGTCGTTGACGCCGTAGATGGCGTCGCCGATCCACGCGCCGGGCTGCTTGCGCCCCTGGTTGCGCTTGGCCAGCATCTCTTCAAGCACGGCTTTGGCGTCGATTTTGGGCGCGCCGGCGGGGGCGGTGTAGTGGCCGCGAATGAGCGATCCCAGCTCGCGATAATGGTCCTTCTCGTCCTGGACGACGTGCTCGAGGATGGCGACCGAGCCTTCGTCGCCGAGGGCCTTCAGTTGTTCGCCGTAGCGGGCGATGTCGCGGCTCTCTTCGATTTCAAGGCGGCGGAGCGCCATGCGCATGCCGCCGGCGCGGTTGGCGAGCGAATCGGCCTGGCCGCCGGGACCGCCGGTGTAGACGGGCTGGGGTCCGCCGAGTTCCTTGATGCGGCCTTCCCATAAAGTGGCGTGCTCGATTTCTGCCTGGGCGAGATGGCGCAGAACCTGCGCGCGGACGGGGTCTTCGTCGCGGTCGGCGAGAGCGGTGTAGGTGTGGAAGCCCTCCATCTCGGCCTGCCAGTTGCCCTCAAGGGCAGCCAGGATCTTCTTGTTTCTTGCTCCGGCCAGTATGGCAATGGGCATCGTACGCACCTCGCTCAGTAAGAAGGATAACGGATCGGGCGGTGACGGAGGGGCGCGGGGTGTGAACGGCCCGGGCGATGGAGCGCGCGGTATGATGAGGTTCAACTTTCGGCATGAAGCGCAAAGCAAAGACGAGACCAGCGAAGGGGCGCGGCGGCAATCTGCTGCTGATTTTTGCAGCGGTATTGGTCGTGCTGATCCTGCTGCTGCGAATGGTCTCGTTTGTGATGCATCTGCGAGGGCGGTAGGCGACTGCGGGACTGCGGGGCTACGGGTGCGATTTAGCGATCGGCGGAGCGGTTTTTTTTGCCGCTTCCCAGGCCTTGGCATACTTCCAGTTTATGTAGAAAGAGTGATGGACGTGTTGCAGGAACCCCGTGCGGCCGTCGAGAAAACCCAGCCGGAAAACATAGTTATAGATGAATGTGGCGGCGGGGTTGAGAAGCCCGTTCCACGCGAGCCAGGGCCCGGAAGCGCGGGCACGGCCTGTGGCTACGAGTGCCTCGGCGGCGATCGAGCTGTAGCGGTTCATGTGTTCGACGTAGTCAGAAAGCGTGGGGTAGCAGTGGTGGATGAGATGGCCTTTGAGCCGGCCCACGGGCCCGTCGGCTCGCATTGATTCGTGGACTGGCCGGTCGGCAAACTGGGCCGCGCCGCAGCGAAAGAGGCGCAACTTGGGATCGGGCCAGTAGCCGCCGTGGCGCAGCGGGCATCCGAGAAAATGGTTGAGCCGCGGGATGCGATAAGCGCTGAAGGCGGGTTCGCCGGCGAGGAGGGCCTGAATTTCCTGCGCCAGCTCGTGGCTCACCTCTTCATCGGCGTCGAGCGAAAGGATCCAGTCGCCGGTGGCGTGAGCGATGGCGGAGTTTTTCTGCGGGGCGAAACCCTTCCACGGCTCCTCGAAGACGCGCACGCCGGCGTCGCGGGCGATTGCGAGGGTCGCGTCGGTCGAGCCGGAGTCGACGAGGACGATCTCGTTGGCCCAGCGGACACTGGCCAGAGTGCGCGGCAGGTTAGCCGCTTCGTTGCGGGTAATGAGTGCGACCGAGAGCGTCTTCGGCATCGAGGGTAAGAATAAACCGGCGAGGTGACGGCAAAATAATTTCGGCAGGCTTGTAGTGCCTCTCCGGTCCGGTATCGTCAAAGAAAGCAATGTTTTGAGCGCCGATCTTCCCCGGGGGTCAATCGCATGCACGTTCGCAGTCGCAGGTGCCAGTATTGCCTGTGTGGCCTGGCTGCCGCCCTTTTGGTTGTACCTACGTTCGTCATCGGGTGCGGAGGCGGCGCAGTCGCTTCTTCATCTACCACGACTACGAGCACAACCATCACCAACCCATATGCCGTGGCCTACAAGTCCGTTGCGTGGGGCACGACGGTGACGGTCAGCTTCCCATCGAGCTGCGAGATCACCATCACCACGACCGGCCAGCCCGATTACACGCCCAATGCCTATTACCTGGCGCCGGCAAGCGGGACCGATACGGTGGTGGCTCATACGGCGGTATCGAATACGCCGCTGGCGTTGATCTCCTACGCGACCATGATCAAGCCCTCGCTGGAGGGCGCCACGGTGACTCTGAACGATTGCCCCACCAAGGCAAGCACGACAACCGCAGCCAACCTTGGCGCTATCGGCTACCTCATTTCGGGCACGGCAATGTTCAACCCGTTCGAAATGAATGGGACAACGGCGGCCGTGGCCGATAACGGCTCGTACACGTTCACCGATAGCAATAACATGCAGCAGACGGCATACTTTATTGACCAGTGCGACTCGCATAGCAACGGCACCACGTGGCACGCGCATGGCAACCCGAATTGCGTTACTTCGCAGGTAGACACCAGCACCGGCCCTTCGCACATTATCGGCATTGCGCTCGACGGATTCCCCATCTACGGCGGGCGCGACATCAACGGCAACGTAATCAGCGTTTCGCAACTGGACGCATGCAACGGCATCACCAGCGCCACGCCGGAGTTTCCCAGCGGCGCGTATCACTACGTGCTGCCGATCGGCGTGACCACCAAGTATGCGTCCATCAATTGCTATAGCGGCACGGTTTCGAGCACCGTCATGGCGGCGGCGCGCAAGCAGGCATGCAATATGAAGACGATGTTCGCCATGCTGAAGGTGAAGCAGCTGACTGGCAAGAAGTCCGATGCAACCATGGTGATGCCAGATGGCACGGTGATGCGGACGGGGGCGATGTAAAAACAGGGAGCAAGGGAACAAGGGACCAAGAATGCAGAAACCGAGGGGCCAAGAACTAAGAGACACTCCTCGCCGCGGATTCCACTTCGGCCCAGTCTTCGGCAGTCAGGTGGAGTTGGGCGGCGGCGACGTTTTCTTCAAGATGCGCGACCTTTGACGTGCCGGGAATGGGCAGCATAACCGGCGAACGGTGCAACAACCACGCCAATGAAAGCTGCGGAATCGTGGCCCCGTGGCGCGCGGCGATGCGGCCGAGGGCCTGCGCGGCGGGGTGGTCGGGCTTGAGCATTTTTCCGCCTGCGTAGGGATACCAGGGCAGGAAGCCGATGCCGCGGCGCTCGCAATAGTTCAGCGTTTCCTCATGACGCCGGTCGGCCAGACTGTATCGATTCTGGACAGTGACGATGGGGACGATCTTTTCCGCGTCCTCGATCTCGGCCGGCGTGACTTCGCTCAGGCCGATGTGGCGGATTTTTCCCTGCTCCTGCATGCGGCGGAGCGCGCCGAGAGATTCTTCGAGTGGGGTGCGCGGATCGATTCTGTGCAGCTGATAGAGATCGATGCGCTCCAGCTTGAGGCGGCGCAGGCTCATTTCGACACATTGAATGAGATAGCCGGCGCGGCCCACGTACTCGGTTTTGGCGGGGCCCTGGCGCGTGATGCCGCCCTTGGTGGCGATGACGACGCCCGGCGCGTAAGGCGCGAGCGCTTCGCCGATGAGCCGCTCGGCGATCTCGGGGCCGTAGGCGTCGGCGGTGTCGATGAGGGTGACGCCGAGTTCGACGGCGCGGCGCAGCACGCGCTGGCATTCTTCGGGATCGGCGGGCTCGCCCCACGCGCCCTCGCCGACCAGGCGCATGGTTCCGTAGCCGAGCCGGTGGACGGGCAGATCGCCGCCGATCAAGAATGTGCCGCTCAATTTCGCATTGGGTTGGCTGGCGTTGGGTTGGGCAAACGCAGAGGTCGAGTTCATGGCAATTTCGATGTTACGGCGCGAGGGGTTGTGGGACAATGGCTTGCGTTGGTCCGGGAACTGCGTCGAGCGCAGCTGCGTAATGTAAGCAGGCCCTGAACGAGGCAAGGAGAAACCATTCATGAGCACGTACGCATATCCCAACCCGGAAGCTATCTTCTACCAGCAATACGAGGTCGTACGCCGCGATGAAGTGGTGGGCGTTCTGCTGGCGCTGTTCCTGGGCAGCTTCGGCCTGCATCACTTTTATCTGCGGCGCACGGGGCTGGGCATTCTCTACGCCTGCTTCTTCTGGAGCGGCATTCCGGGGTTGATTGGTTTCTTTGAGTGCTTCTTCATGCCGGGGCGGGTGCGCGAGTACAACGCCATGCAGGCGGCGGCCATCGCGGCGTCGCTGGGGATTCCGATTCCGGCGTGGGGCCATCCGGTGAACGCGATGGTGAACTTGCCGCCGCCGGTGGTCGCGCCGCAATCGAGTCCGACGGCCAATTGTCCGAAGTGCCAGTTCGCGAATGTGGTGGGCGCGCGGTTCTGCGCGGGGTGCGGCGGGACGCTTTAAAAAAGCAAGGACCAAGGGACCAAGGGAACGAGGGAACGAGAAAGCGGGTCGGCGAGGGTTCTTGCTATCCCACCCAAGCGAAGCTTGGATGGGGCACCCGGCGAAGGTAGTGGGCGCGCGGTTCTGCGCGGGGTGCGGCGGGACGCTTTAAAAAAGCAGGGACCAAGGGACCAAGGGAACGAGGGAACGAGAAAGCGGGTCGGCGAGGGTTCTCGCTATCCCACCCAAGCGAAGCTTGGATGGGGCACCCGGCGAAGGTAGTGGGCGCGCGGTTTTGCGCGGGGTGCGGCGGAGCGTTGTAAGAAGCAGGGAACCGAGAAAAGACAGGGAGTCAGATGAGTTCAAACCATTACATGAAGAGCGGCGAGGGTGTGAGTCTCCGCCAGGCCGCTTTGATTGCCGGATTCGGCTACTTGTTCATGCCTGCCGTCTATGCTGAGTTTTCGATTTTGCCGAGGCTGGTGATTCCCGGTAATATCCAACAGACGATCCAGAATATTGCGACTCACGAAAGGCTCTTTGCTGCAGCCATTCTCTGTTATTTCTTCACGTTCATTCTGGATGTGGTGATTGCCTGGGCTCTCTTTATCCTGCTTGTGCCGGTCAATCGATCGCTATCCCTGCTCACTGCGTGGATGCGGCTCGTATATACGGTTGGCGCGCTCTTCGCGCTCATGAACCTGGTTGCGGTTTACCGCCTTGTGACTACGCCGGACTACCTCGCGGCGTTTGGCGCTGGGCCGCTACAAGCGCAGGTGAAGCTTCTGTTAAATTCGTTTCGCTACGACTGGTCGATGGCGCTGATCATTTTCGGCATTCATCTCGTTATGCTTGGTTGGCTCATTTTCCGGTCGACCTACATTCCCAGGATCATTGGTCTACTGCTGGCGATCAACGGTGCGGGCTGGGTGATCGACGGCCTGCATCCGTATCTTTACCCCGACGCGCATCTTGGATTTGTCTTCTACACATTCTTCGGCGAACTGGTCTTCATGCTTTGGCTGCTCATCAGGGGCTGGAAAATCCGCGAGGCGGCCACGGATGCAGAAACTGCGTCGGCGGCTGGCGGCCTGACTCTCGCCGGATCGAAAGCCCGGTCGTCCTGATCTCGGCTTCCACACCTACATATTCGCGTGGCCGGAGCGCATGGACTCGTTGAACTTGGGCTTGGTGAAGTCGAGTGAGGCTTCGAGCATGGCTTGATATTCGGCGGCGCGGGCCATGAGCGCGGGAGTGGCTGCGGCAAATTCGCCTTCGACAGCCATCAGCCCTTCGCCGGCCTCGTGGTTGGCCATGCGCAGTAAGTCCGATTCCGACGTGTTCAGGTATTGCGCGTCCCTCGGATCGGCGATCCAGATCGGCTTGGAATCGCCGAGAACTCCGGAGAGCCAATAGACCTTGCTCAACAGGTAGCGCAGGCGCTCCTCGTCTTCGGTCTCAGTAAAGATGAACTTCTTTTGCCAGCGGCTGTAGTAGCGCGTGGTGACGGGAACGGGCTGGCGGTTGCCGGACTTCACGAACTCCAGTTGGCCCATGTCGACGGTTTTGCGGACGGCGTTGTAGATGAAGGTCTCAGCGTAGGGCTGCTCCATGGCGGGCACGATCTCAGCAAAGGTGAGCGTGACGGAGGCGGAGATTTTGGCGTGCAGGCCGTGCGTTCCGCCGTCGGCCAGTTGCAGTTCGCCGTGAACGATGTGGGTGTCGGCGCCGGAGGTCGATTGGTGAAACGGCCACTCGAATTTTCCGAACGCCAGGGGCAATCCGCCGAGGGTGACGTAGCACTCGGGGCGCGGATTGCGCAGGCGCTTGGCTTCGCCGGCAAGGTGCGCGGTCATCTCGGGCAGCAAATTCGGCTTGTCGAAATCGAAGGCCTCCGTCAACTCGAGCTTTAATGAGCGACCGGCACCCTCTTTTCCGGGCAGGCCGAGCTCGAAGACGGCTGTAGGATGGCCGTGAAAGTCGGCGCCTTGCGCGGCGGAGACAAGCGTGAGGCCGGCCTTGGCAGCGGCAGCTTCGAGGGAATTGACGAGGGAGGATTTCAGTTCAGCGGTCATCAAGGGGAATCCTGCGTTCGAGATATATGCAGGATTATTGTAGAACCTGCGGCCATGCTGCTCAGAGATGTGATTCCGTGGTCGGGCCTGTCCGCCGGAAAAAGAACGACTTCACCGGCAGGAAAAGTGCGATCACCATAAGCAAGAAGATCGAGATTGGCTCCAGGAAGGCCCAGGCAAAACTCTGCCCCCTCCAGGCATCTACAAGCGTTCCGGGCAGATCCAGGAATATTTTGGGATGCATCAACCACGGGAATACGCCGAGTGGGATAGTCAAGCCAGATACAACGACGAACATGACAAACCAGGTCCAGCGAACCTTTTTGAAGTAACCCGTCCACGTAACGATGAGACCGATAATTATGAGCGCCAGAATAAGCTCGCTAACTTCGCTGGTTGAGCGCAGAGCCTCTCTCCTCCACAAGTCGGGCCCCCTCTCGCCACAGCAAGCCATGACATTCCACCATGCCCACCGGATTTGGTAAACCAGGACGATCGTGAAAAGCACACTCGATATGAAAGCCGCATCATGACGGATTCGCAAGCTGCACCTCTCCTTCAGCCGATCGCGGCAAGAACCGCGAGCAACATGCTATTCCCTTGTCGCAAAAGCGTGATGTGCCGCGGGTCACTTGGGAGACGAACAGGCTCCTTTGCGGCCATCGATCGCGCTCCAGTCCGAGTGAGCGCGCTGGCGCTGCGGCTTCCTTGTTCCCTTGGTCCCTCGTTCCCTGCCTTTACAATGGCAGACGTGCCGACCGAACATATTATTGTTGCCGAGAATCTGACCAAGGTGTACGCTGCGGGGCGCATTCAGGTGGCTGCGGTGCGCGGGGTATCGCTGGCCATTGAGCGCGGTGAGTTTGTCGCCATCGTCGGGCCGTCTGGATCCGGTAAATCCACTCTTTTCTATCTTTTAGGCGGGCTTACGCGGGCCACTGAGGGGCGCGTGGTGATTGACGGCGTGGATTTTGCCAGTTTGAACGACGCCGAGCGCACGCGGCTGCGCAAACATCGCATTGGCTTCGTCTTCCAGCGCTTCAACCTGCTGCCGACGCTTACGGGGAAGGCAATATTGAGATTGCCTACACCATCAGCGGGCGCAAGGAACCGATGGATCGTCAATATTTAGAGCATCTTAGCGACATGCTGGCGATCAAGGGGCGGCTCGATCACCGGCCCTCGGAGCTGAGCGGCGGCGAACAGCAGCGCGTGGCCATTGCGCGGGCGCTCATCACGCGGCCGGCCATTTTGCTGGCCGACGAGCCTACCGGCAACCTGGA
This sequence comes from uncultured Acidobacteriota bacterium, assembly GCA_963713675.1. Classification (GTDB taxonomy): domain Bacteria; phylum Acidobacteriota; class Terriglobia; order Terriglobales; family Acidobacteriaceae; genus Telmatobacter. The sequence continues at coordinate 250,417 of CAVQMV010000020.1, read as the reverse complement.
CACCAAGACCTCTGACGCGGTGCTGGAGATGCTGGTGCGCTCGAACCGCGAGCTAGGGCAGACCACCCTGATGATTACGCACAATCCCGAGGCGGCGGCGATTGCGGGACGCATTTTGTACATGCGCGACGGCGAAATTGTGAAAGAGGAGGCCGGGAACGGACACCACCGGACGGGCGCAGCGCCCGCCAATTAGCCTTTCTCGTTGACTCGCCCCGATTTTCTTGTTATCTTGGAAAGGTTCGCAAGAACGCAGCTAGTTGTGTGTTTCTACGACGGTTGCGTAGGGAAATACCCGATCAGGTAGTATCGGTTGGGCAGGATTCCCGGGCCAGGTGAAGTCAGCCGGCCAAACAGGTTTCCGGAATCGCTCTCTTCTTGCGGAGGGCAGGAGACACTCGCATCGGCGGCACGCGCGTTCCTCACCCATGAGGGGCTATGCGGGCCGGAAGCGGGATACGGCGCTGGCTCCGCCTTGGCGGACGACCGGCAAACCGTCCCGGTTCTCGTCTGAGATTGGGATGAAGACAGACGCGAAGCGGTAACCATAGGGCTTTTGTGTGCTTGTTTGGCTGAAATGCCAACCAGGACCAGAACAGCCCGAAGGGCGTTCGCGCGCGGCTGTGAGTTGAGAAGTTACGGGTTTTTTGAAGCAAGGAGTTGCGTTTTGCCGACTTTTAATCAACTGGTTCGCAAGGGGCGTACGGCCCCGCGGTACAAGACGGCGTCGCCCGCATTGCAGGCCTCGCCGCAGCGGCGCGGGGTGTGCACGCGCGTGTATACGCAAACGCCGAAGAAGCCAAACTCGGCCCTGCGCAAGGTAGCTCGCGTGCGGCTGACCAACGGGATCGAGGTAACCACCTACATCCCCGGCATCGGGCACAACCTGCAGGAGCACTCGATCGTGCTCATCCGCGGGGGCCGTGTGAAGGATCTGCCGGGCGTGCGCTATCACGTGATCCGCGGAACGCTGGATTCAGTGGGCGTAGCCGGGCGCAATCAGGGCCGATCGAAGTACGGCACGAAGCGCGCCAAGGGCGGCGCGAAGAAGTAAGCTCCGCTCTTTCGGGTTTTGGACGAGGGTGCGGGTGGGTCGGGCTGAAGCTAAGAGCTAGTAGCTGAATTTGAGGAATTATGCCGAGAAAAGGGCACATTGCGAAGCGGGAAGTGGCGGCGGATCCGGTGTACGGATCGACGCTGGTGACCAAGTTTGTGAACTCGATGATGTGGGGCGGCAAGAAGTCGACCGCGCAGAACATCTTCTACCAGGCGATGAAGAACCTGGAGGAGAAGGGTGGCGGCGACGACGCGCTCAAGCTGTTCAAGAAGGCCGTCGAGAACTGCAAGCCGCTGCTGGAAGTGAAGACGCGGCGCGTGGGCGGCGCCAACTATCAGGTGCCCATCGAGGTGGGTCCCGATCGTCGCACCTCGCTGGCCATTCGCTGGCTGATCACCTATGGGCGCAGCCGCGGCGAAAAGGGCATGACCGACAAGCTCTCGAACGAGCTTCTTGATGCGGCCAATGGACGCGGCGCGGCGATGAAGAAGAAGGAAGACGTGCACCGCATGGCCGAGGCCAACAAGGCCTTTGCGCACTACCGGTGGTAAGAGCAGGGACTAAGGGACGTAGGGACTAGGGACTAGGACCGACGCACCCGAGAGTTTGAAGATTTGAGCCGGCAAGTTAGAAGTGGCCGGTGCGGCAAGCCGGGCAAGTCGGCTGCCGAAGTTTGACGAACGACTTAACCGCGGGGAAAGACGTCCCGCAAGGAATTGAAATCGTGCCTCGCACCGTACCTCTAAATCGCTGCCGCAACATCGGCATCATGGCGCATATCGACGCCGGAAAGACGACAGCGACAGAACGCATCCTGTTCTATACCGGCATCACGCACCGGCTGGGAGAGGTGCATGAAGGCACGGCGACCATGGACTACATGGAGCAGGAGCAGGAACGCGGCATCACGATCACTTCAGCCGCCACCACCTGCACGTGGCGCGACGTACTCATCAATATTATTGATACCCCCGGCCACGTGGACTTTACTGCCGAGGTGGAGCGCAGCTTGCGTGTGCTGGATAGCGCGGTGGCGCTGTTTGATTCGGTATCAGGCGTGCAGCCGCAGACCGAGACGGTGTGGCGGCAGGGCGACAAGTACAAGGTTCCCCGGATTTGCTTTGTCAACAAGATGGACAAGAACGGCGCGGATTTTGAACACGTTCTTGAGACCATCCGCAAGCGGCTGGGAGCGCGGCCCGTGGCGTTGCAGATTCCCGTGGGCGCCGAGGCGAATTTCAAGGGCGTTGTGGACCTGATCGAGATGAAGGCGATTCTCTGGCACGACGAAACTTTGGGCGCCGAGTTTTCTATCGAAGAGATTCCTGCCAACCTGGTGAAGAAGGCGAATGCGTTTCGCACGCAGTTGATCGAGACCATTGCCGAGACCGACGATGTTCTGCTGGAGAAGTTCCTCGAGGGCGAGACGCCGACGGTGGAAGAGTTGAAGGCGGGCATCCGCCAGGCCACCATCGATCTGAAGGTTTTCCCGGTCATTTGTGGATCGGCATTCAAGAACAAAGGCATACAGACGCTGCTCGATGCAGTCGTCGACTACCTGCCCAGCCCGCTCGATAAGCCCCCGGTGGAAGGCATCGATCCCCACGATCATTCAAAGATTGAAATCCGCAAGTGCGAAGACGGCGAGCCGTTCTCGGCGCTGGCGTTCAAGCTGATCAACGATCAGTACGGCAAGCTCTCGTTTATCCGTGTTTACTCGGGCACGCTCAAGACCGGCGACACCATCATGAATCCGCGCACCGGCAGGACCGAGCGCGTGGGACGCCTGGTGAAGATGCACGCCAACAAGCGCGAGGACATTACGGAGATTCTGGCCGGCGACATTTGCGCCTGCGTGGGCCTGAAAGACGTAAAGACGGGCGACACGCTTTGCGCTCCGAACCATCCCATTGCTCTGGGCGCTATTGTTTTCCCGGAACCGGTGATCTCGGTTGCCATCGAGCCCAAGACCAAGGCCGATCAGGAAAAGATGGGCGTTGCCCTCTCGCGGTTGGCCGAGGAAGATCCGACCTTCAAGGTGCACACCGACGAAGATTCGGGGCAGACGATTATCAGCGGCATGGGCGAACTGCACCTTGAGATTCTTGTGGATCGCATGAAGCGCGAGCACAAGGTGGAAGCCAATGTGGGCGAGCCCAAGGTAGCTTTCCGCGAGACAATTCGCAAGGTTGCCGAGGCCGAAGGCAAGTACATTCGGCAGACCGGCGGCTCCGGCAACTACGGCCACTGCGAGCTGCGCATCGAGCCTAACGAGCCGGGCAAAGGCTACGAGTTCATCAACGAAATCAAGGGCGGTGTGGTGCCCAAGGAATACATCAAGCCTATCGACATGGGCGTGCGGGGCGCGATGGAGGGCGGCATTCTGGCTGGCTTCCCGATGGTTGATGTGAGGGTGGCTCTGATTGACGGCAGCTACCACGAAGTGGACTCCAATGAAAACGCGTTTAAGATTGCCGGTTCAATCGCCTTCAAGGAAGCGGCACATAAAGCCAAGCCGGTGCTGCTGGAGCCGGTAATGGCGGTCGAAGTGACGGTGCCCGAGGAGTACATGGGCGTCATCATCGGCGACATCAATTCGCGCCGCGGGCGCATTGAGGGCATGGAACATGCAGCGGGTTCGCAGGTGATCAAGGCGATGGTCCCGCTGAAGGAAATGTTCGGCTACGTGAACGAGATTCGTTCGTCCACGCAGGGCCGGGCGTCGTATTCGATGCAGTTTGCGCGCTACGAAGAGGCGCCGCGCATGATCGCCGATGAGATTATCGGCCGTGCGCAAGGCAAGTAGCAGTTTTTTGGGGCTGGAGCCGGACCGCCGGCGCCCCATGATGCAACAAGCAGTAAAGCGATGAAAGGGATTTAGGACTTTTATGGCGAAGGAAAAGTTTGATCGCAGCAAGCCGCACGTCAACGTGGGAACGATCGGTCATATCGATCACGGCAAGACGACCCTGACGGCGGCGATCACGAAGGTGTTGCAGAAGCACAACCCGAAGAACCAGTTCCGCTCGTTCGACTCGATTGACAACGCGCCGGAAGAGCGGGAGCGCGGCATCACGATCGCGACAGCACACGTGGAGTACGAGACGGCCAACCGTCACTACGCGCACGTGGACTGCCCCGGTCACGCTGACTACATCAAGAACATGATCACGGGCGCAGCGCAGATGGACGGCGCGATCCTGGTGGTTGCCGCAACCGATGGACCGATGCCGCAGACCAAGGAGCACGTGCTGTTGGCTCGCCAGGTAGGCGTGCCCTCGGTGCTGGTGTTTCTGAACAAGTGCGACGCGGTGGAAGACGAAGAGCTGATCGAGCTGGTGGAGTTGGAAGTGCGCGAGCTGCTGGCCAAGTACCAGTTCCCGGATGACGCGCCGGTGATTCGCGGCTCGGCTCTGGGCGCCTTGAACGGCGAAGCCAAGTGGGAAGCCAAGATCGACGAGCTGATGGCGGCGGTGGACAGTTATGTGCCGCGCCCGGATCGCGCTATGGATCTGCCCTTCCTGATGCCGATTGAAGATATTTTCTCGATCTCTGGACGTGGGACGGTTGTCACGGGCAGGATTGAGCGCGGCAAGGTGAAGGTGGGCGAGAACGTGGAGATCGTAGGCTTCCGCGAGACGCGCACCACGGTTTGCACGGGCGTGGAGATGTTCAAGAAGCAGTTGGACGAAGGCATGGCTGGAGACAACGCCGGAATTCTGCTGCGCGGCACGGCGAAGGAAGACGTGGAGCGCGGCATGGTGCTGGCCAAGCCGGGTTCGATTACGCCGCACACGACCTTCAAGAGCTCGGTGTACGTGTTGAGCAAGGAAGAGGGCGGGCGTCATACGCCGTTCTTCAAGGGCTACCGGCCGCAGTTCTACTTCCGCACGACGGACGTGACGGGAGTGGCGGAGCTGCCGGCGGGCGTGGAGATGGTGATGCCGGGCGACAACGTGGAGCTGACGATTGAGCTGATTACGCCAGTGGCCATGGAGAAGGGCTTGCGCTTTGCCATCCGCGAAGGCGGACGCACGGTGGGCGCAGGAGCTATCTCGGAGATTATCAAGTAGGCGAGTTCGCAGTTCGTAGTTCACGGTTGATTTGCTGCTGTGAACTGCGAACTAAGAACTGGAATTTGAAGGGAAGCCAATGGTTGGACAGAGAATTCGCATCCGGTTGAAGGCGTACGACTATCGCGTACTGGACACCTCGACCGGCGAAATTGTGGACACGGCCAAGCGCACCGGAGCAACGGTGGCGGGACCGATTCCTTTGCCGACGATCAAGAACAAGTATTGCGTGTTGCGCTCTCCGCACGTCGACAAGAAGTCGCGGGAGGAGTTCGAGATTCGCACGCACAAGCGGCTGATCGACATTCTGGAGCCCACTCAACAAACAGTGGATGCGCTGATGAAGCTCGATCTTCCCGCCGGTGTGGATGTCGAGATCAAGGCGTTCGAAAAGTAGGCACCTGCGGTGCGGCAGCCGCGCCAAACGGCGCAAAAGCCCGCCTAAGGTAACGGCAAGAAAAAGCCCCCAAAGGGCCCGGCAGTGCGAAGCCGAAAGCTTTGCATGATGAGGTGAGGGAAAGATGGCAGTCACAGGGATTCTGGGAAAAAAGATCGGCATGACGCAGGTCTTCGATGAAAAAGGCGACGTGCACCCGATTACGGTGTTGCAGGCCGGCCCCTGCGTGATTACGCAGTTGAAGACGGCGGCGAAAGATGGCTACGACGCCGCACAGATCGGGTTGGTGGAGTTTGTGAAGGCTTCGCGGATGACCAAGCCGCAATCGGGGCATCTGAAGAAGACTGAGGCCCCGCCGGTGAAGTTGATCAAGGAAGTGGACATCGAGGCCGCGACGGATGGCGCAGAAGAGAGCAAGGCGGGCGACCGCGTGCTGGTGGACATTTTCGCGGATGCCAAGTTTGTAGACGTGATCGGCACCTCGAAGGGCCGGGGCTTTGCGGGCGTGGTACGGCGGCACGGTTTCGCCGGCGGACCCAAGTCGCACGGGCACATGTTCCAGGTGCAGGGCTCGATCGGCGCGTCCAGCTTTCCTTCGCGAGTCTTTCCGGGGCAGCGCATGCCGGGTCATATGGGAACCGACCAGGTGACAGTGCGCAACCTGCGCATTCGCGGCATCGATCTCGAAGAGAACTTGTTGATGGTCGAGGGCGCCGTGCCGGGTCACCGTGAGGGTTATGTGCTGATCTCGAAGGCCAAGGCTCCGCCGCGCGAGCGCCGTGGCTTTGCCGGATTGGGCACCGTGGATCCGTTGAAGGCCTCGAAGAAGGCACAGAAGAAGAAATAGGACTGGCCGTCCAGCAAGATGCGCCTTCGGGCGCATGAGATTCAAGCCGGAAAGCAAGGCAATCCGGCGAAAGAAGAAAAAGATGGCAAAAGTGGATGTAGTGAATTTAAGCGGCAAGAAGGTGGGCTCAGTGGAGCTGGCCGACGCGGTGTTTGCGCCGGAGCAGGTGAACGAGGCTCTGTTGTGGGAGGCGGTAAAGCACTATCGCGCCTCGCTGCGCCAGGGCACGCACAAGACCAAGAGCCGTACCGAAGTTGCCGGTTCCGGCAAAAAGCTGTGGAAGCAGAAGGGCACGGGCCGGGCGCGTATCGGTTCGGTGCGCTCGCCTCTGTGGCGTCATGGCTACACGGTCCACGGACCGACGCCGCGCAGCTACGATTACCCCTTCCCGCGCAAGAAGCTGTTGGGCGCGCTGCGTGCGGCGCTGGCCTCGAAACTGGCCGACGGCAAGCTGACAGTCGTCGATTCGCTGGAGATCAAGGAAGGCAAGACCAAGCTCTACCGCGAAGCGCTGGACAAGCTCGACGTCACGCGTACGGCGCTGCTGGTTGAAAACGGCAAGACGCTGACGCAGTCGCTGGTGCTGGGCGCGCGCAACCTGAAGGGCGTGGAGTTGGTGCTGAACAATGAAGTGCATCCCTACGACCTGCTGCGCTACGAGCGGGCGATCTTCTCGAAAGCGGCCATCGAGACATTGGTCGAGGTTCTCGTGAAGTCCGCTTCGAAGCGCAAGGCCGCCCATGCGGATGCTGCCAAGGAGGTTGCGTAATGCCGACACTCTATACCGTCATTCGCCGCCCGGTGATCACCGAAAAGGGACTGGGCGTAAAAGAAACTGAAGGCACGCTGGTGTTCGAAGTTGCACCCGATGCCTCCAAGACCGAAGTGAAACAGGCCGTGGAAGCGCTCTTCAAGGTGAAGGTGGCTGCTGTGCGCACCGCAAACGTGCTGGGCAAGGAACGGCGGCGCGGCAAGTTTGCCGGCTACAAGCCGGATTGGAAGAAGGCGTACGTGAAGCTGAAGGCCGGCGAGAAGCTGCCGGAGTACGTGAGCAACCTGTAAGACAGCTTTTAGATCTCAGCTTTCAGCCTTCAGCTTTTTCGTGCGAAGGCGAGTGCTGAGGACGGACGCGAAAGTTGAGTTTGAGCAGGACGGGCTGAAGGCTGTTTGTTGAAGGCTAATAGCTCGTTAAGGAAAAAGACGATGCCAATCAAAACATACAGACCGGTCACACCGACGCTGCGGTTTCAGACCTCGCTGACGACTGACGATCTGACCACGTCGACGCCACACAAGCCGCTGCTGACGACGCGCAAGCGCACGGGCGGACGCCGCAACTCGGGCGACCTGACCATCCGCCATCAAGGCGGCGGGCACAAGCAGAAGCTGCGCGCGATCGATTTCAAGCGCGAGAAGTATGGCGTGCCGGGCAAGGTGGCGACGATCGAGTACGATCCCAACCGTTCGGCGCGTATTGCCCTGGTGCACTACGCCGATGGCGAAAAGCGCTATATTTTGCAACCTGTCGGGCTGAAGGTGGGCGCCACGGTGACCTCCGGTCCCGAGGCCGACATCCTGGTGGGCAACGCGCTGCCGCTTAAGAACATTCCTGCCGGCACGACGGTGCACGCCATCGAACTGCGTCCGGGCAAGGGCGCGCAGATGGCGCGTTCGGCAGGTGCGCAGGCCCAGTTGGTGGCGAAGGAGGGCGAATACGCCCTGCTCAAGCTGCCCTCCGGCGAAACGCGCAGGGTTCTGGTGGAGTGCATGGCGACCATCGGACAGGTGGGCAACACCGATCACGAGAACGTGTCGATCGGCAAGGCAGGCCGCAATCGCTGGCTGGGTATCCGGCCGACAAACCGCGGCGTGTCCATGAACCCGGTCGACCATCCGCACGGCGGCGGCGAAGGCAAGACCTCGGGCGGACGCCATCCGGTAACCCCGTGGGGCCAGCCCACACGTGGCTACAAGACGCGCAACAACAAACGGACCGACGCGATGATTATCAGCCGCCGGGCGAAGTAGGGAGCGAAGGATCTATGGGACGTTCGACGAAAAAAGGGCCCTTTGTGGATGCGCACCTGATGGTGAAGGTGGAGGCGCTGAACAAGGCCAACGACAAGAAAGTGATCAAGACGTGGACGCGGCGCTCGACGATCTTTCCCGAGTTCGTGGGCCACACCATCGCAGTGCACAACGGCAAGAAGTTTGTTCCCGTGTACGTGACCGAGAACATGGTGGGACACAAGCTGGGCGAGTTTGCGCCGACCCGCACGTTCAAGGGACACACCGGCGGCTCGAAGGCTGCAGAGGCCACGGCCAAGCCGGCGTAAGAGAAGCGATCAGCTGAAGTTGAGGAAGGCATGAGTATGGCGGTTCAAACAAGGGAATACCGGGCCACGGCAAAGTTCCAGCGCGTGTCGCCGCAGAAGGCGCGGCTGGTGCTGGACCTGATCAAGGGGCGCGGGGTGCAGGAGGCGCTGGATACGGCGGCCTTCACCAAGAAGCGCATCGCTCCGGTGGTGCACAAGCTGCTGACCTCGGCGATCGACAACGCCAAGTATGTGGCCGGCGAGCAAGGCATCGATCTCGACGTGGACAATCTCTACGTCAAGAATGCGATCGCCAACGACGGGCCGCGCATGAAGCGCATCCGTCCCGCACCCATGGGGCGGGCGTATCGCTACCAGCGCCGGCTGACGCACATTGAGCTTTCGGTGGCCGAGCGCCAGGCGAAGTCGGGATTGGTGACCAGGGTTGAGGAGCCGGCGCCTGCGCCGGAGTCCGCGAAGGCAGCGAAGGCGAAGAAGTCAGCGCCCGCGGCGGCCAAGGCGAAGGAAACTGCTCCCAAGGCCGCAAAGAAAAAGGCAACGGAGACCGGGGAAACCAAGCCGGCAGCCAAGGCTGCGGCAACCAAGAAGAAGGCCGGCAAGTAGGCCTGGAGTTTTTTGAGAGGAAAAGTATGGGGCAGAAAGTCCATCCTTACGGATTCCGGCTGGGAATCAACAAGCCGTGGCGGTCGCGCTGGTTTTCCGAGCGCGAGTACGACAAGCTCCTGGTCGAGGACGTGAAGCTGAAGGCGGAGTTGCGCGAGAAGCTGAAGGCTGCAGGTGTGAGCTCAGTGGAGATCGAGCGCCCGGGCAACAAGCTGCGCTTCCTGATCCGCACGGCGCGCCCCGGCATCGTGATCGGCCGCAAGGGCGCCGAGATCGAGAAGCTGAAGACCGAGCTCGGCAAGCGCACCAACCGCGACGTGTTCATCGACATCATCGAGGTGAACAAGCCGGAGCTGGATGCGCAGCTGGTGAGCGAGAACATCGCGCTGCAACTGGAAAAGCGCGTAAGTTTCCGTCGCGCCATGCGCAAGAGCGTCGATTCGGCGCTGCGCTTCGGCTGCAAGGGAATCAAGGTGCGCGTTTCCGGCCGGCTGAACGGCAACGAAATTGCGCGCTCGGAGTGGTATCTGCAGGGACGTTTGCCGCTGCACACGCTGCGCGCCGATATCGACTACGGCTTTACGGAAGCGCACACGACCTACGGCGTGATCGGCGTGAAGACGTGGATCTATCGCGGCGACATTTACGAGCAGAAGCGCCGCCAGGTTCCGCCGGTTGGTAAGACGGCGTTTTAAAGGCAGTTGTCAGTGATCAGTTGTCAGTGATTCGTGCTGCGGTTGAATTTGTGGTTTATGGGTAAGGCGGTTGCAGAGATCGTCAGTGGCAGTTGATGCGCAAGTGATGGCAAGGACAAGCTGACCACTGATCACTGACAACTGACCACTGTTTCGAGGGTTTCGTTATGTTGATGCCGAAGAAAGTGAAGTTCCGGAAGCAGCAGAAGGGCAAGCGCCGCGGCAAAGCGTGGCGCGGTTCGACGCTGTCGTTCGGCGAGTACGGTTTGAAGGTGATGGAGTGCGGTTACATCACCGACCGGCAGATTGAGGCCAGCCGTATTGCCATGACGCGTTTCATCAAGCGCGGCGGCAAGATTTGGCTGCGCCTGTTCCCGGACAAGCCGATTACCAAGAAGCCGGCCGAAGTCCGCATGGGCTCGGGCAAGGGCGCGCTGGACCACTGGGTGGCAGTGGTGCGGCCGGGCAAGATCCTGTTCGAGATGGAAGGCGTGACGCCGGAGACAGCGGCTGAGGCCATGCGCCTGGCGTCGCACAAGCTGCCGCTCAGGACCAAGTTCGTGATGCGGCCCGGCGCGGAGAAGACCGCAGTGAAGGCAGCGGAGTAAAAACCGGCCGTCAGCGATTAGCTCTTAGTTAATCGGCGGCAGGGAAAAGATTCAGGCGATGGCTGGGCTGTTCGCCGGAGCAAGACAAAGCTAAAGGCTGAGAGCTGATAGCCAGGAGTTTTAAGAGATGGAACTCGCAAAGATGCGGAATTTGAGCGACGACGAGCTCAGGCACCAGGAGAAGACCTCCGCGGAGCAGCTGTTCCGGCTCCGCTTCCAGGTTTCCCTGGGGCAGAACGACGGCGTGAAGAAGCTGCGCCAGCTGCGCAAGGAGATTGCGCAGATCAAGACCGTGGCGCGGGAGCGCGTGCTGGGCATTCACGGCGAAAGCCAGGAAGCAAAGCCGGTCGCCGAAGCCAAGGTAGTGAAGGCGGAAGAGCCCGTTGTGGCCGCTGAAGCCAAGGCGCCGAAGGCGACGAAGAAAGCCGCTCCGAAAACCGCTGCGGCGGCGAAGACCAAGACAGCGAAAGCGAAGGAGGCCGGCAAATGACGGCGACTGAGAAAACAGGCGGCGGCGCCCGCGCCAACATCCGCGCCAGCTCCGCTTCTAGGCGCAATGAGAAGGTGGGTCAGGTAGTTTCCACCAAGATGCAGAAGACCATTGTGGTCGCGGTGGAGATGCGCAAGGCCCATGCCAAGTACAAGAGGATCGTGCGCTCGACCAAGAAGTTTTACGCCCACGACGAGCAGAGTTCGGCGCGGATGGGCGACGTGGTGCGCATCCGCGAAACGCGCCCGCTGAGCAAGCTGAAGCGGTGGTCGCTCGAAGAGATTGTACGGCGGTCGGCGCTCGGTCAAATTGAAGACGCCGTGCTTCCGGGCGAAGTCGTTCCTGCCGAGAAGTAACGCTGCCGAGAGGAGAAAGAAACCATGGCTGTACAAATGAGAACCATGCTCGCGGTGGCCGACAACTCCGGCGCGCGCAAACTGCAGGTGATTCTGCCGCTGGGCGGCGGGCTGGGCGCGAAGGCCGGTTTGGGCGACGTTGTGACGGCGGCGGTGAAGGAAGCTTCCCCCGACGGCACCGTGAAAAAGGGCAAGGTGGTGAAGGCGGTGATCGTGCGTACGCGCAAGGAGCACCGGCGCCGCGACGGCACCTACATCCGCTTTGACGAGAACGCGGCGGTAGTGATCAGCGACGATCACGAGCCGGTGGGCACGCGCGTCTTTGGACCCGTGGCCCGCGAACTGCGCGAGAAGAAGTTTTTGAAGATTGTTTCCTTAGCGCCCGAGGTTGTCTAAACGGAGGAGCAAGTTCACGGTTCGTAGTTCACGGTTCGCAGGGGCTGCGGAACGAGCGGAGAACTGCAAACTAAGAACTACGAACTGTTTCGGAGAAAAAAATGGCGAGTTTGATGATTCATCGCAACGATACGGTCAAGGTCCTTACCGGCTCTGACCGGGGCAAGACGGGCCGCGTGCTGCGTGTCTTCCCCGACAAGGGCGCGGTGCTGGTGGAGCACGTGCGCGTGGTCAAGAAGACGGTCTCGAGCAAGGGCGGCCAGCGGACCAAGGGCGGCATCGCCGAGCAGGAGTCGCCGATCAACGTGTCGAACGTTGTGCTGGTGTGCCCCAGCTGCGGCAACGCGCGCGTGGGCCACAAGGTTGAGGGCGACTCGCGTCTGCGGGTTTGCAAGAAGTGCGGGCAAGAGCTGCCCACGAAGAAGTAGATAGCTGACGGCTGATAGCCGAAAGCTGAATTGAGTCCCTTCCGAAACGGTATACGGTCGCCGCGGCGACCAATCCGAGAGCCGGAAGAAAGAGAGCAGAGAGATGGCGGCAAGGTTGAAGGAAAGGTATCACAAGGAAATCAAGCAGGCGCTCCAGAAGGAGCTCGGGCTTGAGAATGCAATGGCAGTGCCACAGCTCAAGAAGATCGTGATCAACATGGGCCTGGGCGAAGCCACGCAGAATTCAAAGCTGCTCGATCCGTTGGTGGCCGATCTGTCGCACATCGCTGGCCAGAAGCCGGTGACCACGAAGGCGAAGAAGTCGATTGCGGCATTCAAAGTACGCGAGGGCAATGCGATCGGCGCCATGGTTACACTGCGCGCCGACAAGGCCTATGAGTTTCTCGATCGCCTGATCTCGATCGCACTGCCGCGCGTGAGGGACTTCCGCGGCGTTTCTACAAAAAGTTTCGATGGGCGCGGCAACTACACGCTCGGCCTGCGCGACCAGTTGATCTTTCCGGAGATTGACTACGCGAAGGTGGAAAAGTTGAAAGGCATGAACATCACGATTGTGACCACGGCGAAGGACGACAACCAGGCGCGTGCGCTGCTCAAGCACTTCGGCATGCCCTTCCGCCAGGGCGCGTAAAGAGAGAGTTGAGGATTTATGGCAACTACAGCAAAAAGAGTGAAGGACGCGCGGAAGCCGAAGTTTTCGAGCCGCAAGCACAATCGCTGCCAACTGTGCGGACGGCCGCGCGGTTTCCTGCGCAAGTTCGGCGTATGCCGTTTGTGTTTCCGGTCGCTGGCGCTGAAGGGCGAGATCCCCGGCGTCAACAAGTCGAGTTGGTAGAAGGACAGCTTCCAGCCAACTGGCTGCTGAAAGCTAATAGCTGTTTTTAAACATTCCTGCAGGTTCCCGGCGCATGAGCGGCGGGCGAACGGGGGATGAAGGAGAAGGAATGAGTCTGACCGATCCAGTAGCAGATTTTCTGGCGCGAATCCGGAATGCGATTCGGGCGCGTCATCAGAAGCTGGATGTTCCCGCTTCGAAGCTGAAGGCCGAGATTGCCCGCATTCTCAAGGAAGAGGGCTACATCTCGAACTACAAGGTCCAGGATGAGGAAGGCAAGCAGGTGCTGCGCGTGTATCTGAAGTATGGCGGCACAGAAGCGGCCATTCGCGATCTGGCGCGCGTTTCGCGTCCCGGCTGCCGTGTGTATGTCGGCCGCGACGATATCAAGCGCGTCCAGGGCGGGCTGGGCATTTCGATTTTGACTACGCCCAAGGGCGTGATGACGGGCCGCCAGGCGCGCCGCGAGGGTGTAGGCGGCGAATTGCTGTGCGAAGTCTGGTAGGACTGGCCGTCCAGGCATTGGCCTTCGGCGTATTGAAGCCAGTTGCGGTGGCGATTTGAGGCTGGGTGATCGGGCTGCAGTGGAACGCGGGAGCGGAAGCGCTTCGGCGAGACTCGCAAGCTAAGAAGGAATTTGAAGAATGTCGCGCATTGGAAAGAAACCGATCCCGCTGCCTGCGGGCGTGAAGTACACGGTCGAGGGCAACACCGTCTTGGTGGAAGGCCCCAAGGGCAAGGTTACGGCGTTGATCGCCGACGGCATCACGCTGAAGACGGAAAACGGGATCCTGGAGATCGAGCGGGCGAGTGAAGACAAGGCCGCGCTGCACGGGTTGACACGCGCTCTGGTCAACAATGCAGTGCACGGCGTGACCAAGGGATGGACCCGGGAGCTGGACATCGTGGGCATCGGCTACCGCGCCGAGTTGAAGGGCAAGGGTACGGTGGTATTTACGCTGGGTTACTCGCATCCCATCGAAGTTCCGCTGCCATCGGGGATTGAAGTGACCATCGATCCCAAGCAGACGCACCTCACGGTCAGCGGCGTCGACCGGCAGAAGGTGGGCCAGGTGGCGGCCGATATGCGTTCGTTGCGCAAGCCGGATCCGTACAAGAACAAGGGTGTGCGCTACTCCGACGAGCGGCTGAGGAAGAAGGCCGGCAAGACCGGCGCCAAGTAAGAAAGTGATCAGTTGTCAGTGATCTGTGGTCAGTTAGTTCGTACTGGGTTTGTCGCATTCTGAACACTGAACGCTGTTGACTGACCACTGGAAGAAATCCGAACGGGGCCGCGAGGCGGTTCCGCTGATAGGTGAGAGAAGACGATGATTACGCAGACCAAGAGGAACGAGATTCGCAAGACCATCCACTCGCGCATCCGGGCGAAGCTGTCGGGTACGACGGAGCGGCCGCGGCTGAACGTGTACCGCTCGCTCAATCACATTTACGCGCAGGTGATCGACGACCAGAAGGGCGAAACGCTGGTGTCGGCGTCGACCCTGCAGGCTAAGTCGAAGACCGGCGGCAACGTCGCGGCAGCCAAGGAGATCGGAAAAGCGATCGCGGAGCAGGCCGTGGCCAAGGGCATCAAGCAGGTGGTCTTCGATCGCGGCGGCTATCTGTATCACGGTCGCGTGAAGGCGCTCGCCGATGCGGCGCGCGAAGCGGGGCTGGAGTTTTAAAAGCAGTTGTCAGTTCTCAGTGATCAGTGGTCAGTTTGTTCATACCGGGTTTGCCTGAGTTCTGAAAACTGATGACTGACAACTGTTAACCGACAGACGAGAGAGCAAATCATGATTTTGACGAAGAAACTCGATGCCAACCAGTACAACCTGAAGGATCAGGTGGTGGCCATCAATCGCGTCACCAAGGTGGTGAAGGGCGGCAAGAATATGTCGTTTGCCGCATTGGTGGTGGTGGGCGACGCCGCTTCGGGCGTGGTGGGCTACGGATCGGGCAAGGCCAAAGAAGTTCCCCAGGCAATTCGCAAGGGAATTGAATCGGCCAAGAAGAACCTGGTGAGGGTTCATCTGACCGATACCACGATTCCGCACCAGGTCCTGGGCCGGTTCGGCTCCGGCCAGGTGCTGCTGAAGCCGGCGCCGGAAGGTACTGGCGTGATCGCCGGCGGCGCGGTGCGCGCGGTGATGACCTCGGTCGGAGTGCAGAACGTGCTGACCAAGAGCCTCGGCTCGCCGAACCCGCACAACGTGATCAAGGCTACGTTCGACGCGCTGGCGCAGTTGCGCGATCGGGCCGATGTGGCTGCGGCGCGCGGCAAGCAAGTGGAGGATCTGTGATGGCCGCAACCAAGAAGATTCGCATTCAGTACTACCGTTCCAAGATCGCCACGCCCACCAAGCACAAGCTGGTGATCAAGGGACTGGGATTTACGCGGCTCAACCAGATCGTAGAGCGCGAGGATACCGAGTCGATCCGGGGCATGGTGAAGGCAGTGCCGCACCTGGTCCGCATTGTCGAAAACTAGGCTTCGCAAGCTTCAAGCCACTAGCTTCCAGCTCCTAGCTTTTCGTGCTGGGCAAGAAGATTCTGGCAAGGGCGAGTTGGGCTAGAGGCTAGCAGCTAGAAGCTAGAGGCTGTTTTTACAACGCGAGTCGGCCGTCTGAACTGCCGGCGTTATAGCGAGGGGAATATGGCAAAGAATTTATCGAATTTGCGCGCGCCACGGAAAGCAAATACCGGGCGCAAGCGTGTGGGCCGGGGCATGGGATCCGGCATGGGCAAGACCTCGACGCGCGGCCACAAGGGTCAGGGATCGCGTACCGGTTCGAGCCTGATGCGGGGATTTGAAGGCGGCCAGATGCCGCTGCACCGCCGGCTGCCCAAGCGCGGATTTACCAACATCTTCCGCACCGAATACACCGTGGTGAACCTGGATCGCATTGCGGAGCTGGGCGTGGCTGAGATCGGCCTCGACGACTACCGCAAGCTGGGGCTGGCCTCGAACAAGAAGGCGCTGATCAAGATCCTGGGTTCGGGCGAGCTCACAACAGCGGTCACCATCACCGCGCACAAGTTTTCCAAGTCGGCGGCGGAGAAGATTGAAAAAGCCGGCGGCAAGGCTGTGGTTGCGGGCGGCGAAACGGCTCCTGCGGCAGCCTAGCGCGACGGTTGAGATGATGATTCCTGGGTCTCGACAAGGGGTCCAGGATTTACATTCTCTGGTGTGACGCAAAGCACGTTCGCGGTTCCCCGGGTTCGGTAGTCTTGGGACACAGGGAACTCCGGGTAAGATGGGATCAAAAGACGATTTGGCGGGCGTATCGAAGCGCCTGGAGCGGATAACCCGATATGCTTGAGAAGTTTCTCAATATCTTCCGGATTCCCGACCTGCGCAAGCGGGTACTTTTCACCCTGGGCATTTTAGCCGTCTACCGGCTGGGCGCATGGATTCCTACGCCCGGCGTGAACGCGAACCAGCTCAGCATCATGTTCAACCAGCAGTCCGGCTCCATGTTTGGCCTGATGGACCTGTTCAGCGGCGGCACGTTGCGCCGCATGACGATCTTCGCGCTGGGCATTATGCCGTACATTACCGCGTCCATCATCTTTCAGCTTTTGACCGTGGTGTATGAGCCGCTGGCGCGCATCCAGAAGGAAGGCGAGCTGGGCCGCCGCAAGATTACGCAGTGGACGCGCTACCTGACCGTGGTTCTGGGCGCGTTGCAGGCCATCGGCATCGCGGCCATTCTGACCAAGCAGGGACTGGTGCTGCATCCCGGTCCGAGTTTCATCCTGCTGACCGTAGTTACGCTCACAGCGGGCACCGCCTTCATCATGTGGCTGGGCGAACAGATTACAGATCGCGGCATTGGTAACGGCATGAGCCTGCTGATCTTTACCGGCATTGTGGCCGGGCTGCCGCGCGGTGTGGAAGATCTGATCCAGAAGGTGCAGACCGACGCCTGGGGACCGATGTCGTTTCTGGTAGTGCTGCTACTGGTTGCCGGCATGGTCGCGGTGGTGGGCTTCATCGTTTATGTGGAGCGCAGCGAGCGGCGAATTCCTATTCAGAGCGCGCGGCGCATCGTAGGCCGGCGCATGATGGGCGGCCAGTCGAGCCACCTGCCTTTGAAGGTGAACTCCGGCGGCGTGATGCCGATCATCTTTGCCAGCTCCATTCTGTCGGCGCCTTTGCTCTTCGGCCAGGTGGAGTGGGTGCAGAACAACCGTTTCCTGCAGCCGATCCTGCTGGCGCTTACGCCGGGATATCCGTGGTACGAGCTGCTGAACGTGCTGGCCATCATCTTCTTCGCGTATTTCTACGTGTCGATCGTGATGCGTCCCGACGATATTGCCGATAATTTCCGCAAGTCAGGATCGTTCATTCCGGGCATCCGGCCGGGCAAACGGACCAGCGACTTTATCAACGACATTCTGACGCGCATCACGCTGGTGGGCGCGCTCTACCTGATTCTGGTGCAAATGGTGCCCACCTTCCTCATTTCGGGCATCCGCTTCGACAAGATTTGGCTTATCGGGAGGTTGTTCGAGAATCTTCCAAACTGGATGATTCATGGCATGAACGTGAACTTCTACTTTGGCGGCACCTCGCTGCTCATCGTGGTGGGTGTGGCCATGGATACAGTCAACCAGATCGAATCGCAGCTGATCATGCGTCACTATGACGGCTTTTCCCCGCGCTCCGGTCGCATAAGGGGAAGGAAAACCTGGTAATGTCTTCATCTGTTTCATCTGAGGTTTCTATGGAAAGTGGCCGGGACACGGAAACGAAAACCGTACCCGGCCCGATTCTTTTGCTGGGAGCTCCGGGCGTGGGCAAGGGCACCCAGGCCAAGGAACTGGTCAAGATCTGGAACATCCCCCAGATCTCGACGGGCGATCTGCTCCGGGCCAACGTGGCCCAGGGGACGAAGCTGGGCATGGTGGCCAAGCAGATTATGGGCCGGGGCGAGTTGGTGCCGGATTCCCTGGTCAATGAGATGGTGGCACTGCGCCTGCTGGAGCCGGATACAGCCAGAGGCTACATTCTGGACGGGTTCCCCCGGACGCTGGGGCAGGCCAACTGGCTGGACGGGCGTCTGGCGACGCAACCCGAGTGCCTGCCGGTGGTTGCCGTCAGCATCCAAGTGAACTATAATCAATTGTTGCGGCGCATTACGGGGCGCCGGAATTGTCCTGTCTGCCAGACCATCTACAACGTGTATATGCATCCTCCCCAACGGGATGGATTCTGCGATGTAGAAGGCGCAGCGCTGATCCAGCGAGCCGATGACACGGAAGAGGTCTTCAAGGAGCGCATGCGCGCTTATGTGGCCCTCACCGCGCCTGTTGTCGAACACTACCGGGCTCAGGGACGATTTGCGGAAGTAGATGGAGACCGGCCGATCGATTTGATCGCTGCCGGAATTGTTGCCGCCGTCGAGCGGTTGCGCCATACGGCGTAGCCTCCGGGGTGGGTTTGTGCGTGTGAGAGCAGGGATCGGGTTTCAGGGATCAGGGGTCGGTTGATGACTTCATCCCGCAGTGAGGCCTGCTGATCTCTGACACCTGAAAGCTGGTTTCGTGGCTGTTGTATTGAAGTCGTCCCAGGAGATCGAGAAAATGCGCCGCGCCGGACAGATTGTCCGCGAGGTTCTGGAACTGGTGCGCAGCAAAGTGAAGCCGGGCGCATCCACGTTCGATCTGGAGAAAGCCGCCGAAGCGCGGTTGAAGGAACTGGGCATCAAGGCAGCGTTCAAGGGATATCACGGGTATCCCTGCGTGCTGTGCACCTCAGTCAACAGCGAGGTGGTGCATGGCATTCCGTCTCCCAAGCGGGTCCTGAAAGAAGGGGACATCGTTTCGGTGGACTTCGGCGTGGTGGTGGACGGCTATTACGGCGATGCGGCGATCACGGTGCCGGTAGGCGCTATTGATGACAAGGCCGCGCGGCTGCTGAAGACGACCGAAGAGTCGCTCAAGGCAGGCATTGCGGCGGTTCGTCCCGGGGCGACCCTGGGCGATGTGGGAGCCGCGGTGCAGAAGGTTGTTGAGGGCCAGGGATTTTCCGTGGTGCGCGATTTTGTGGGCCACGGCATCGGCGTCCAGATGCACGAAGATCCGCAGGTGCCGAACTTTGGCGAAGCGGGTCAGGGCATGAAGCTGAAGGTGGGCATGGTGATCGCGATTGAGCCCATGGTAAACGCCGGCAAGCCCGATGTGAGAGTGCTGGACGACGGCTGGACGGCCGTGGCAGCCGATGGCAGCATGAGCGCTCATTTTGAGCACACGGTTGCGGTGACTGCAACCGGAGCAAGAATTCTGACCGAGTAGCAATACTCTGGTCCAAAAGGCAAAGGCGCGTGAGCGCCAAAACCCCAAGGCGCGTGAGCGCCAGAAGTGGACACTGATTGTCGAAGGAAGATGCGATTGAGGTAATGGCAACCGTCCTTGAGACGTTGCCCAATGCCATGTTCAAGGTCAAGCTCGAGAACAATCACGAAGTCTTGGCCCATGTCTCGGGAAGGATGCGCAAGAATTTCATCCGGATTTTGCCCGGCGACCGCGTGGCGGTGGAACTGAGTCCATACGACCTGAATCGCGGCCGGATCGTGTACAGATACAAGTGAACAGTGGTCAGTGATCGGTGTTCAGATTGTTCGCCGCAAAACAAGCGGCGTTGGCTGGCAACTGAAAACTGAGAGTTGTTTTCGGAGAAGGGTAGCAAAGGAATGAAAGTCCGGGCATCAGTAAAGAAGATTTGCGTAAAGTGCAAGGTGATTACTCGCTCAGGCGTAGTTCGCGTGATCTGCGAGAATCCCAAGCACAAGCAGCGCCAGGGATAAGCAAGCCCTGGCAGGAATGGGGACTTCCACGCCGGAGATCAGTGAAAACTGAGAACCGGCAAGAGGCGAGTTAGCCGGAGTCAAGGCTTGCGATGAACCTCGGAAGACGCTCCGTATAACCCGTGCGAACCGGTTGAGGCCGGGGGCACATAACCAGAGAAGGAACTGAGAATGGCACGTATTGCTGGCGTCGATCTGCCCCGCAACAAGCAGGCAAGGATCGCGCTTACTTACATCTTCGGCATCGGCCAGCCTCGCGCGCTCAAGATTCTGGAAAAGGCGAACGTTGACGCCTTCAAGAAGATCCAGGATCTGGGCGAGGACGAGGTGAACCGTATCCGCCAGGTCATTGAGGACGAAGGGGACGTCGAAGGCGACCTGCGCAAGGACGTCTCGATGCACATCAAGCGCCTCATTGACATTCAGAGCTATCGCGGTCTGCGCCACAGGAAGTCCCTGCCGGTGCGCGGCCAGCGTACCCACACCAATGCCCGCACTCGCAAGGGCCCGCGCAAGGGCACGATTGCCGGCAAGAAGAAAGCGACGGGGAAGACCTAATGGCGAAACCAGAACAGAAGGCCGAAACCGGCAAAAAGGGCAAGACCAAAAAGTTCAAGAAGCGCGAACGCAAGAATGTGCCGTACGGTGTTGCGCACATTCAGGCTTCGTTCAACAACACCATCGTGACCATTACCGACCAGATGGGCAACACGCTGAGCTGGAAGAGCTCGGGCTCTCTGGGCTTCCGCGGTTCGCGCAAGGGCACGCCCTTCGCGGCGCAGCAGGCGGCTTCAAACGCTGCCGGCATGGCGCGGGATCACGGTGTGCGCGTAGTGGATGTGCGCGTCGCCGGTCCGGGTTCGGGCCGCGAATCGGCCATCCGTGCGCTGGCTGCCGCGGGCATCGAGGTAAAGACCATCCGCGACGTGACGCCAGTGCCGCACAATGGCTGCCGTCCGCCGAAGCGGCGTCGCGTATAAGTACGGTGCGAGTGTGAGTGTGAAGTGTGAGAAGCAAACACACTCGCATCGCACACTCACACTTTCAAATTTACCGGGCCGGGACGAAGTACGCACCGTCGTACGTAAACCGGCCGTCATCCGAAGTCAGGAGAAGAAATGGCACGTTATACCGGACCAGTTTGCCGCCTTTGCCGTCGCGAAGGCACCAAGTTATTTTTGAAGGGCACCAAGTGCCTCTCGGACCGCTGCCCGCTGGAGAAGCGCAACTTCCCGCCGGGACAGCACGGCAAGGACCGCAAGGCCAAGATCGTGGGCTACGGCCTGCAACTGCATGAAAAGCAGAAGGCCAAGCGCATGTACTTCACGCTCGAAGGCCAATTCCGCGAATACTACGAGAAGGCCAGCCGCGCGCAAGGCGTGACCGGCGAACTGCTGATCCAGCAGCTCGAACGGCGCCTCGACAACGTGGCTTTCCGGCTGGGTTTCGCCATCTCGCGCCGTCAGGCGCGGCAGGTGGTGCGTCACGGCCACGTCACCGTGAACGGCCGCAAGGTAAACATTCCTTCATACCAGGTGAACGTGGGTGACGTGATCGCCATCCGCGAGAGCGCCAAGAAGCTGGTGATCGTGGAGCAGGCCTCGCAGTACGCTGCTCAGAACCCCGTTCCCGCATGGCTGGAAGCGAATTTTGAAAACATGACCGGGCGCGTTCTGCAGTTGCCCAAGCGCGCCGACGTCAATCTGCCGATCAACGAGCAGTTGATTGTGGAGTTGTACAGCAAGTAAGAACGCACGTTCGACCAGTTCATGGCGTCTACAGTGCACAGTCGACTCAATTACGCGCCAACTGACCACTGAGAACCATGGACTGCAACGTTCACGATTCACTCAAATCCAAAGGAGAACTTGCGCGGCCGCCGCAAAATGCATCGCGACGTACATGCCGTGCGGGAAAAAGGAAACGCATATGTTGTGGAGAGGATTTCAAAAACCGAAGCGCCTTGCAGTCGATGCCGAGACGCTTACCGACACTTACGGAAAGTTCAGCGCCCAGCCTTTTGAGCGGGGCTTTGGTACCACCATCGGCAACGCGCTTCGCCGTACGCTGCTCAGCTCCATTGAAGGCGCTGCCGTCACTGCCGTCCGCATTGAGGGCGTGCTGCACGAATTCCAGTCCATCACTGGCGTGGTCGAAGACGCGACCGACATCATTCTCAACCTCAAACAGGTTCCCTTCAAGCTTGCGGGCGAAGGCCCCAAGGCGCTTTACCTGCGCTCGGACCAGCCCGGCGTGGTCACCAGCGGCATGATCGAGGCCGACGGCGACGTCGAAATCCTCGACAAGAATGTGTACATTGCCACGCTGTCTGAAGGCGGCAAGCTCGACATGGAAATGCGTCTGAAGCGCGGCCGCGGTTACGTCTCGGCCGACAAGAACTTCGACGCCGATCTCGGACTCGGATTTATTCCGGTGGATTCCGTGCACTCGCCGGTACGCCGCGTGAACTACGTGGTCGATGCTGCCCGCTTGGGCCAGATCACCGACTTTGACAAGCTGACCCTCGAAGTGTGGACCAACGGGGCCGTGCTGCCTGCCGACTCCATCGGGCTGGCTGCCAAGCTGCTCAAAGACCACATGAACATCTTCATCAACTTCGAGGAAGAGATCGAGGCGGAAGCGCGTGGCGAAGAAGGCCGCATCCTGCTCCGCAACGACAATCTCAATCGTTCGGTGGAAGAGCTTGAGCTTTCGGTTCGCAGCTACAACTGCCTGAAGAACGCCAACATTCAGACCATTGGCGAGCTGGTGCAGAAGACCGAAGCCGAGATGCTCAAGACCAAGAACTTCGGCCGCAAGAGCCTGAACGAGATTAAGGAAATCCTGGCGCAGATGGGTCTGTCGCTGGGCATGAAGATCGACGAGCAGGGCAACGCGGTCCCCGGACCCACCAGCATTTCGCCGCAGACGGCGCTGGCCGCGGGCTTTGGCCGTTACGACGACGAAGAAGAACCACTCGACTCGGTGGATCTGCAGTTGCCTACCGAGACGGAGAATTTCTAAAGGCAGTTATCAGGGATCAGTTGTCAGTGGTCAGTTTTTGATCGCTGACAGCTGACAACTGAAAACTGAAAACTGACTACTGTCCATCGAAGAGAGATTTCATCATGCGCCATCGCAATGCAGGATTCAAGCTCGGACGTAATACCAGTCATCGCAATGCACTTTTGCGCAATCTGACTACGTCCGTCATCGAAGAAGACCGCGTGGAGACCACCGTGGCCAAGGCCAAGGCGGTTCGTCCGCACATCGAAAAGATGATCACCCTGGGCAAGAAGGGCGATCTGCACTCGCGCCGTCAGGCGCACGCTTTCCTCCGTACCGACGATGCCGTCAAGCGGCTGTTCGATGTCGTGGCTCCGCGCTACGGCGACCGCAACGGCGGCTATCTGCGGATCATCCGCACCGGCTTCCAGCAGGGCGACGGCGCCGCTAAGGCGTTCATCGAGTTGCTGGGCGCGGAAAAGCAGCTGGAAGTGAAGCGCCAGAAGCGCGCCGACCTGAAGGCCAAGAAGCGCGCCGAGTTGGAAAAGCAGCTCGAAGACCAAAAGAAGGACGCGGACGAACCCGAGGGCGGCGACAAGGCCGCGTAAGCGGCAGCCGACCCAGTTTTATCCATCCGCGCAATATCTCACGCGGGCATCTCCCTCTCCGGGATGTGCCCGCGTTTGTTTTTTGAGCGGATCACGAATGAACGCCATTTTTCCGCGCCCCGATTCGATCAGGAACGCCATGAATCGTCTCTAGTTTTTGCAGGCTGGCTGCGCGCGGCGGGACAGGCGCAAATAAATGTAGACAATTCCCATCATGAAAGCAGCACCGCAACAATCCAGCAGCACGTCATAGGGAGAGCCGGTGCGGTTGGGCAGGAAGGTCTGGTGCCACTCATCCCAGCTGGCCACCAGCGCCGTTCCCAGCAGCGCCAGTGCTGCCTGGGAGAGGAATCGCGCATCTGGCAAGGTCATGCGCCAGGCGCGCAGCCATAGCAATCCCAGTGTTCCGAAGCCCAAAAAGTGGCCCGACTTGCGAATCAGATGATGGACGAGATCCCAGGCCGCATCGCGCAACTGGCCGAAGAACAATTGCACAAGCCAGCGAAGAGGACCGGAGGTACGGTCCGAGCCGAATGCCGCGGTCGACTCGATAGTAATAATGGCGATGCCTGCGGCCACCGGCCACCATGCATCCACCCAAAACCAAAAGCCGCGCCGGCTATTCGACATGGTAGTTGGGCGCTTCGCGCGTGATGATCACGTCGTGCACGTGACTCTCACGCAACCCCGCGCCGGAGATGCGCACAAACTTCGACTTCTCCTGCAACTCCGTGATGCTGCCGCACCCCAAGTAGCCCATGCCGGAGCGCAGACCGCCGACAAGCTGGAAGACCATGGCTTCGAGCGGTCCACGATAAGGAACGCGCCCCTCAATGCCTTCGGGAACGAACTTGGCGAGGCGGTTTTCATTGGCGCGCTCGCGCTGGACAACATCTCCGGGTTCGCTGTTAGGACCCCCCAGATCGGATGAGCCCTGGAAGTAGCGCTCGCCCGAGCCCTGGCTCATGGCGGTCAGCGATCCCATGCCGCGATAGGTCTTGAAACTGCGCCCCTGGTAGAGGATGGTCTCGCCGGGGCTCTCATCCACGCCTGCGAAGAGCGAGCCGATCATCACAGAGCTGGCGCCCGCGGCAATCGCCTTGGTGATTTCGCCGGAGTATTTGATTCCGCCATCGGCAATCACCGGAATGCCGTGCTTGTGTGCCGCGCGGAACGCTTCGGCAATCGCCGTAATCTGCGGCATGCCCGCGCCGGTGACCATGCGCGTGGTGCAGATGGATCCCGGACCGATGCCGACTTTGATGGCGTCGGCGCCGGCGTCGATCAGCGCCATTGCGCCCTCGTAGGTGGCCACATTACCAGCCAGCAGAGCTATATCGCCGAAGCGCTTCTTCACTTCCCGCACCGCATCGAGCACGCGCGAAGAGTGTCCATGGGCGGAATCGATGGCCAGGGTGTCTGCGCGGTTGCGCACCAACTCGGCCGCGCGCTCCATGAAATCCCCGGTGGCTCCAATCGCTGCTCCCACGCGGAGCCGGCCCTGATCGTCCTTGCTGGCGTTGGGATATTTCAACTTCTTCTGGATGTCCTTAACTGTGATCAGGCCCTTCAATTCGTACTGATTGTTCACCACGAGGAGTTTCTCCACGCGGTGCTTGTGCAGGATCAGCTCGGCTTCTTCGAGCGTAGTGCCCACGGGCACGGTGATCAGATTTTCCCGGGTCATCACGTCGCCCACGGGAATTTCGGTGCGCGTTTCAAAGCGCAGATCGCGATTGGTAAGGATGCCCACCAGCCGCTTGCCTTGCGTCACCGGCACGCCGGAGATGCGGTACCGGCGCATGATTTCGAGAGCATCGCCGATGGTTTTCTCCGGGCCGATGGTAACGGGATCGACGATCATGCCGCTCTCGGAGCGTTTCACCTTGTCGATTTCGCCGGCCTGGTCGGCAATGGAGAGATTACGGTGCACGATGCCGATGCCGCCCTGCTGCGCCATGGCGATGGCCATGCGCGACTCCGTGACCGTATCCATGGCCGACGAAATCAGAGGGGTGTTGAGCGCAATCCCATGTGTCAATTGGGTTTGCGTGCTCACATGCGCGGGCACCACCTCACTGTAGGCGGGCACCAGCAGCACATCGTCGAAGGTCAGAGCTTCAGTAAGATTTTCGGCCAGCATGATGTGTGAAGGCTCATGGCGAACTAAGAACTCGGGTTCTCGGCTGGCAGGAGCTTCACACTATTGTAGCGGAGGGTTGCGGGCGCGTTTGCGACGCGAGGAGTGCGGCAGCGGGCCAAGTGCCCTGAAATGCGTCAGAATGCTCACTTTTTCAGTTCGGATACCCGGTCAAATGTTCGCATCAGAGTTGGGTTTGCCCCGCAATTCCTCGCTTAGATGGTTGCGATACAGGTCACGGAACTGCACCTTCGCCTTGACCCCGCTGAACCTGACCGCTATGGAACCAAAACAGAATAGGCGTTCGAAGGGATGCTTGAATTGCCCGCGGCATCGACACTCTCTATGTAATAAGTGTAAGAGGTATTGCTTGCGACCGTTACGTCGGCGTAGCTGGTTGCACTATCGTAGGACGCGTTCAGCAATTGGTACGCGGAACTCCCATTGACTGCGCGGTATATGTTATAGCCCACAACGGGATCGGAAGAATCGGCCGGCGCGTCCCAGGTAAGGTCCACTTCGTAAGATGGTGCCACGCCCGTTCCGCTGAGGCTGATTGTGGACATCGTCCCCGTCGACGAGTTGCTGGTCAGCGTTACCGCGCCTCCCGCATTTCCTGGCGTTGTGGGATCGAACTCGATTTCCAGTATTGCTGACGCGCCGGGATTCAGGGTCAACGGGAGGCTCACTCCGGAGATGGCGTAGCCTGTGCCGCTCACCGATCCGGCGCTCAACGTTACCGGCGCCGTCCCGGATGATGTGAGCGTCACCGATTGGTAGGCTGGGATGCCATCCGTTACATCGCCGAAGGGCACACTAGTCGATTGCAGGGTCAGCGTAGCGATTTCCGCGGTGAGGCTGATCTCGTAAGTCTCTGTCCCGCTTCCCGACGACGCCGTCAGCGTCGCTGTTTGCGTTGTGCCCACCGCAGATATCGTGGCCGAGAAGTTGGCGGTCGTTGCTCCCGCAGCTGCCGTCACCGACGACGGTACCGTCACCGCCGCTGTGTTGCTCGACAAGCTTACTGGCTGGCCGCCCGCACCCGCGGCCGCGTTCAGCGTCACCGTGCACGTATCCGTCCCCGCTCCGGTCATCGATGTCGTCGCGCAGGTCAAGCTGGTGAGCGCCGCCTGCCGGTTACTACTCGGAGTGGCCGAGGAGGCACCCTTCAGTGCTGTCCCGACGCACCCCAGCAGACTTAACGACAAAGGCAAGACGAGGAGCGCCAGAATGACCGCGCTCCGCGAGTTGGTCCTACAAGACCGCGAACAATGCTGCCCGAGTGAGTGGCTCTGTGCCGAAGCATAGCGGCCGGACGAAAAAGCGCACTCTCCAAGCTTTCCAGAGAAAGGCAGGGCGAGGCGTGTTTCCCGTATTTGTCTCATTTTTCTATCACTCCCTAGCTCAATAAATCTTTGGCTCGCTAAACGAGCCCATCTGGCAAGGGGAGAACCAAAACAACTTCACGCCAAGCAATCGACAACAGGCTTGCCAAGCAGCGCGGCATCGTTACGCTGCATTCCACGGCTCGGGTACAAAGATCTTCTTCATTGGCGCGGGCGGTTAAGCCAGTAGCCGCAGAGGGGGGACAGGAATCGAGAGTAGCCAAGAGATGGCGCGCACGTCGATTCCACTTTTTCGGAAGTGTCTGGGTTTGAACGTATGGCCTGAAAGTGGAATGGCGAAGATTCGGTGCACAACTTTAGTCATGCGTTCTGTGCTTGTGTCGATAAGAATGGCGGGGCTAATCTGACTTTCTCTACCTTGCATTAGCTGCGATTTTGGCGATCTTCGAGCGTTCCGCTCCCGCACAAGAGTTGTGGATTTCAAACTGGGACACTACCCCTTATTCCTCACCCCGCATCCGGGATGAGAGGGAAGTCGTCTGGGATGAAAGATCGATACTCCGGAGGAGTACCTACTTTTTCAATGGCTTTCTTGCGAAGTAATATAGCGAATACGCGAGAAGCGCGAAGGCGATGACCGAGACATAGTCGTGGTCGATGAAGGTGCGCGGGAAGTTGAGGATGTCGCCTTTGCCCATGGTGGCTTCGTAGGCTTTGAGGGCTACGCCGAAGAGGCCGGCAATGCCGCCGGCGGCGATCAATCCCGAAGCGTAGAGTGAGCCGGGCGAGATCTCGCTCTCGGCTTCAGCGTCCGCGCCGCCGCTGCGCTTCGCCGCCAGGTCGACGAGAAGGCGTACCACACCGCCGGCAAAGATGGGCAGGGTGGTTCCGATGGGCAGATACGCTCCGACCGCGAAGGGGAGCGAGCGGATGCCGAGCAGCTCGACGGCGATGACGAGGAAGACTCCGATGAGGACCAGCCCCCACGGCAACTTACGCGTCAGAATGCCGTTGATGACGGTGGCCATCAGGCGCGCTTGCGGGGCCGGAGCGGCTGCGCTACCGATGCCCTGAATCCAATGCACCTCGATGCGGCCGGTAGCGGGCGAGTAAAGATACTTTCCGTCCTGCAACTCGGTCGATCCGATGGCATTGAGCACGACATATTCGGACTTTGGATGAACGACGATCGAATTGTCCGCATTCTTGACGCGAATCTGGCTGGGCAGGTGCGCGCTGTCGGTCTGGATGGCGACGCCGGGATGCGGTGCGCTGAGACTCCACGGCTGCGACGCGGCGTCGAACTCCTGCAAACCGGTGTTCATGAGATTCAATGTGAACCCGATGACGATGGTGGAGACGACCACGCCGATCATCAGCGCGATTTGCTGCAGGCGCGGCGTGGAACCGACGATATAGCCGGTCTTCAGGTCCTGCGAGGTGTCGCCGGAGTTGGAGGCGGCGATGCAGACCACGCCGCCAATGGTGATGGCGAGCGCGCCAAAGGCCGGAGCGGTCCATCCCTGGAAGAGGAAGATGGCAGCGGTAGCCATGAGTGTCGCAATCGTCATGCCGGAAACCGGGCTGGCCGAGGAGCCGACGAGGCCGACGATGCGCGAACTGACGGTGACGAAGAGAAATCCGAAAACGACAACCAGCAGCGAGGCGGCGAGATTTGCGGCCCAGCCGACAAAAGCTCCGGGCACGGGCTTGAATTCGAGGAAACAGAACATCAAAGCGGCGCACAGGAGCGAGCCGAGGGTTACCACGCGCATGGATAGATCGTCTTCGGTGCGCAGTGGTTTGGCTTGCGCGGCGGCGCTGGGGCGCATGGTTTTGAATCCCGCGGTGAGCGCGTTGGCGATGGTCGGGAGAGTCTTAATGAGGGTGATGACGCCGGCAGCGGCCACGGCGCCTGCGCCCATCGGCTTGATGTAAGTGGACCAAAGATCGCCGGGTGTCATCTGCGCGATGGGCACAAGGCCGGGATAGATGGGATGGGCAATCTCCTTGCCGAAAAAGTAAATGAGCGGCATGATCACGAGCCACGAGAGGACGCCGCCGGCGAAGATGACGCCCGCAACACGAGGCCCGATAATGTAGCCCACTCCAAGATATTCACTTGTCGCGTCGGCGTTGATGGATGCGCCCTTGAGCACATGCTGCGGCCCGAAGTCGGGTTGATACGCCGGCTGTTCCGGCCATGCCGCGAAGAGATTGGCATTCTGGAAGAACGTGTACAGGGCGCCCAGCCCGAGACCGAGAAAAACGCGGCTTGCCAGCGAACCGCCTTTTTCGCCGGCGATGAGCACGTCGGCGCAGGCCGTGCCTTCGGGATAGGGCAGGGTAGCGTGCTCCTGCACAATGAGCTGCCGGCGCAGCGGGATCATGAACAGCACGCCAATCCAGCCGCCGATGAGCGCAAGCACAAAGATGCGGGAGTACTCCAGATCGAAGCCGAGAAAGACCAGCGCGGGCAAGGTGAAAATAACTCCGGAAGCGATCGACTGGCCGGCGTTGCCTGTGGTCTGAACGATGTTGTTTTCGAGGATGGAGGAGCGGCCAAAGGCGCGCAGGATGCTGATGGAAAGCACCGCGATCGGGATGGAGGCTGCCACCGTGAGACCAGCGCGCAAACCGACATAGACAGTGACGGCGCCGAAGATCAGTCCGAAGAAGCAGCCGAGTAGTATGGCGCGGAGCGTGAATTCGGGAGGGGCTTCTTCGGGTGGAACGAACGGTCGAAAAGCGGCGGGCTGCGATGCGGGCACGATTGCCTCCGTGCGATGGCAAACAAAGTAATTGAGAAATCCCTGAAGGGCGAGTTTAACAGCGGGAGGGGCCGTGAGTCACAGGAAGTGAATGAAGGTAAAGGGGAAACCGTAAGTGAGGTGCGCGGCGGCGCCGCAAAGGAGCCGTGCCGGCGAGGGGAACCTAGTCGAAAACGGGATAAGTCAAGGACCGCGGATCGCCTGACCG
Organism: uncultured Acidobacteriota bacterium; assembly: GCA_963713675.1. Lineage (GTDB taxonomy): Bacteria > Acidobacteriota > Terriglobia > Terriglobales > Acidobacteriaceae > Telmatobacter. Next base: position 220,384 of record CAVQMV010000020.1, on the reverse strand, counting down.
TACACGGGGATAGCCCCTGGAACGCACACAAGTTGCAAGCTCTGTTGATCCCCCAAAAGTGACAGAAAGCACCCCGCTAAATCGCCAGATTTCTATGGACAACGCCACCGCGCATAGCCGAAAATGCGAGGCGTGGGGGTCTGCTTCCTCTCTCTTGCAGGCTTCCCCGACCCCGGGGGAAATAAGGAGAAAAAACCTCATGCGTAAACTGGGAATTTTTGCGTTCCCTATCGCTGTGTGCCTATCGCTGGCCCTTGGCATTTGCCAGGCGCAATCCGTATTGACGCACCACGTGCGTCAGGCCACGCAGGATGGAACCGCGCACTTCATCGGCAACCTTTCTTCATCGCAGACTTTAAGTCTCGTGATCGCATTGCCGCTTCGCAATCAGGACGAGCTCAATCAGCTTCTTGTGGATCTCTACAATCCCGGCAGTCCTTCCTATCACCAGTTCCTTACGGTGGATCAGTTCACCGCGAAATTCGGCCCGACCCATCAGGACTACGACTCCGTGATCAACTTCGCCAAGGCGAACGGCCTCACAGTGGTCGGAACGTCGCCGAACCGCGTGAACATCCAGGTGTCGGGAAGCGTAGCGAGTGTTCAGAGCGCGTTCCATGTAAACCTCGGCGTGTATCAGCATCCCACCGAGAGCCGCACATTCTACGCGCCTGACAAGGAGCCGACCACGAGCCTTGGGATTTCGCTGTGGCATGTGGCGGGTCTCGACAACTTTTCGATTCCGCAACCCGCTGGGCTGACACACATTCCGCAGAGTTCCGGCGCGAAGTCCGGCGCCACCACAGGCTCCGGTCCCTCAGCCTCGTTCCTGGGCAGCGACATGCGCGCGGCCTATTATGGCGGATCGCTAACCGGTAGCAGCCAATACGTCGGCCTGCTGGAGTATTACGGCACGGATCTCGCCGATTTAACCACCTACTACAAGAACGCCAATCAAACCAACAATGTTCCCATCACGCTCCTCTCCACCGACGGCACCAGCACGAGCTGCGTGGATTCGAAAGCGGGTGGCAGCTGCGACGACACCGAGCAGACGCTGGACATGACGCAGGCGCTGGGCATGGCGCCGGGGCTGGCGGGTTTGACCATGTTTGTGGGCTCGACCGACTCCGCCATCTTCAACTCCATGGCCACGCGTACCCCGCTCGCCTTGAACCTGAGCTCTTCGTGGACATGGAACCCGGCCGACCCGAGCACCGACGATCCTTACTTCAAGGAGTTTGCGGCGCAGGGCCAGAACCTGTTCCAGGCCGCAGGCGACAGCAGCAAATGGACGACGTCGGGGACGGCTTCAGAGACTTATCCTGCGGACGATGTCTATATCACTTCAGTGGGCGGCACGGATCTGTCGACGTCCGCAGCAGCTGGCGCATGGACTTCAGAAACCGCGTGGTCTGACAGCGGCGGCGGCATCTCGCCGCATAAGTACGCGATACCCTCATGGCAAGTAACGGCGGCGGCAAGCTGCGCCAGCTGCTCGCAGAGCTATCGTAACGGCCCCGACGTTTCAGCCAACGCCAACTTCACCTATTACGTGTGCGCCGACCAGACCACCTGCACGGCCAATGAATACGGCGGCACCAGCTTTGCAGCGCCGCTGTGGGCCGGCTACCTGGCGCTGGTAAATCAACAGAGGACGGCCAACGGCAACGGGTCGCTCGGCTTTATCAACCCGGCTTTGTACACGATCGGCACAGGGTCGAGCTACAACGCAAATTTCCATGACGTCACCAGCGGCAGCAATGGCTACTCCGCTACCACCGGTTACGACCTGGCTACCGGCTGGGGCAGCCCCAACGGAACCACTCTGCTGAACACCCTGGCGGGAACGGTGGCGCAACCTGGATTCAGCCTCTCGGCTTCGCCGAGCGCAGTCTCCGTGGTGCAGGGCAACGCGGGATCTTCGACGATCACCAGCACAGTGGTCGGCGGATTCAATGCGGCCGTAACGCTGTCGTACTCCACACTGCCTTCGGGCGTGACGGCGAGCTTCAACCCGGGTTCGTTTACTACAGGCAGCGGAAGTTCGACGCTCACGTTAACCACAAGCTCGTCGACGCCGACGGGCACCTATCCGATTACCATCACAGGAACATCGGGAGCGACGACCGAAACCACGACGGTGAATCTGACGGTGACGGCGCCGGTAGCGGCGAGCTTCACCATCTCCGTTTCGCCCACCTCGGGATCTCTCGACCAGGGCCAGAGCGGATACGCCACCGTGACTACCACGGTCTCGGGCTCGTTCAGCTCGGCGATTACGCTGTCGTACTCCACACTGCCTTCCGGCGTGACCGCGAGCTTCAGCAAGAATCCCATTGCAGCGCCGGGATCCGGCACGGTCGATTTCACGCTGACGGTTTCGAGGACGGCTCCGACCGGTACCTATCCCATCACGATTACGGGAACGGGCGGAGGCGTAACGAAAACCACGACGCTTACCTTTGAAATCTTGAGGTAGCGAGCCGGCTAAGCACGCATCACCAACGGCATCACAACAAGGGCCCGGACCGGATCGGTTTGGGCCCTTTTCTGTGCGGCAAAGGGATCGGATCGCGAGCTCCAGCGCAGTTCCACAGGCTCGTTGGGAACAGCAACGGCTTTCCACTTGGCGAAGACGGACCTGAACGCGTAGGGTATTGAGCATCGCTGCAATCGGTATGGACGGAGAGCCGAATGTTCAAATTGCCTTTTGCCCTGGCGCCGCAAAAACGCCTGATTTCGCTTGACGTGCTGCGCGGCCTCACCATTGCCTGGATGATCATGGTCAACAACTCCGGCGCCGGCGCTTGGGCGCAGATGCACCACGCCGCGTGGAACGGATTGACGGCTACCGACCTGGTTTTTCCCACGTTTCTTTTCGTGGTGGGTGTGTCGATCGTGTTTTCGACCGAGGCGCGGCTGCGACGCGGCGACTCGCGCACAAAACTCGCGTGGCACGCGCTGCGCCGCGCGATCATTTTGTTTGCGCTGGGAGTGTTTACCAACGGCTTTCCCCACTTCCATCTCCAGCACTTGCGCATTTACGGCGTCTTGCAGCGCATCGCCGTTTGCTACCTGATCGTGGTGCTCCTTTATCTGTGGGACCGCCGCATATGGACAAAAGTCGCGCTGCTTGTCTGCCTGCTCATTGGCTACTATGTGCTGGTGCGTTGGGTTCCGGTACCGGGAGCGGGCGTGCCCGGCCGCGACGTTACTTTCCTCGACAAGGATCAGAACATTGTGGCCTGGCTCGACCGGCAGCTCATGCCCGGCCATCTCTACGAGGATTCGCCGTTGCATAACGCGCGCGATCCCGAGGGGTTGTTGAGCGATATCCCTGCGATCGGGACGACTCTGCTGGGCCTGCTTGCGGGCCTGTGGCTAAGCGGCTGGCTGCCCGCGAGGATCAAAGCCCTGGGCCTGCTTGGCGGCGCGGCGGCGTGCCTTGCCTCGGGATATCTATGGGCGATCTGGTTCCCGCTCAACAAGAAAATGTGGACCAGCTCCTACGTGCTAGTTGCAGCGGGATTTTCGCTGCTCGTGTTTGCGATGCTCTATTGGGCGATGGAGCAGCGCGGATGGGGTCGAAAAGGCCTGAGCAAAGCGCTGGCCTGGCCGTGGCTGGTCTTCGGCTCGAACGCCATCGTGGCCTACGTGATCAGTGAGGAGCTTTACGTGCTCCTGGTGCAGGTTCACTTCACCGACGATGGGCAGCCGTCGAACCCGCTTCGCTATGTGTTTCATCACGTTTTCATGCAAATCCCGGATCCGGGATGGAGATCGTTTGCTTACGTGGTGGTCTATACGGCAGTTTGCTTTCTGCCGGTGTGGCTGCTTTACCGCAGGAAGATCTTTGTGAAGATATGATGCGCGGCGTGCGGCGTTGCGCATAGGAATCAACGATAGCGAAAGACCATCGCAAGCGAGCAGAGGAGATGCCGATGAGATTCGGTCGGATGGTGTGGTTGACGGTGTTGTGCGCGGGCGCGGCTGTGGCGCACGCGCAAAGTTGCAACGTGCAGGACTGGCGGCCGATCGCCGGCGTGCGCGTGACCGCGAGCAGCGGCGGCGTTACAGTGGTTTGGCAGGGCGAACACGGCCAGCAGAATCGGGCGCGGTTTGCGCTGCGCAATGGGCAACCGGTGGTCGAAGAGCTGGCTGCGCAAAAGACAGGCGGCGCGTGGATTGTGCTGGGCACAAATCTCGAGCCGGAATTTCAGGTGACCACCGGTCGGCGTCGCATCTCGACGACAGAACTCGATATTCTGAAGCACCTCCACAACGACACGCCCGAGGCCGAGGAAGAGTACAAGTGGAACGTATTCTGGGATGCGCCGCTGGAAATTCCCGGCCACGACTCGCACCTTGTGGGTCCGGGCCGCACTCCCGATGAGGTGAAGCGTGCCACGGTAACCTACAACGCGAGTGCGTGCCGCGTGGAAAGCGACGGCGACCGCGTGAGCGTGGTGTTCAACGGCCTTGCGCTGGGCATTTTTTCCGGCGATCTGGAGTTTACCGCCTACAAAGGCTCGAACTTGCTGCGCCAGGAGGCGGTGGCCAGGACCGACGCCAAGGACGTGGCCTACATTTACAAGGCCGGGCTGAAGGGCTTCGCGATTGGGGCAAATACCAAGATTGAATGGCGCGACGATGCGCAGTTGTGGCAGCAGTATGCGTTTGGCGGCGACTTGAATGAGCAGCCGGTGGATCTTGAGGCGCGCAACCGGCTGGAGATTCTCGATGCCGGCGCGGGTTCACTCGCCATCTTCCCTGAGCCGCACAAATTCTTCTTCGCACGCGAGAACGAAGTCAATCTTGGTTACGTTTATTACCGCAAGGACAGTGACAGTTCGTTTTCGCTGGGCGTGATGCAGCCGGAGCACGGCACGGGTTACGCGCCATGGGGAGTGACTGACGAGGTGTGGAACCGCCGCGTTCATGTGGCGCGTTCGCAGATTTACAACTACGCGCTCTACAACGCGCCTCCGGGTACATTGCAGCACATGCCGGTCTACTACTACCTGAGCGCGGAGGGCGCGCGACCGACGCAGCCGCAGGTGATGGCGTACACGCACGACGACGCGTACAAACCCCTGCCGGGTTTCAAAACTGTGACCGGCCATTTCCATCTCGACTTCAATGAGATGATCCGCGATCGCGGAACTTCGGACTTCATGCCCACATGGATTCCGGTCTTCCGTGGCCTCGGCATCAACATCGTCTACCTCGGCGATTTTCACGACGACTCCGACCTTGCCGATCCCGGCCCCAAGCGCTTCGCCGAGCAGAAGCTTTACTTTGAAGGCGCGCGCAAGATGAGCGATAAGGATTTCCTGGTGATTCCCGCCGAAGAAGTGAACGTCTATCTCGGCGGTCACTGGTACCTGATGCTGCCCAAGCCGGTGTACTTCTCGCACGCCGCGCCGCGGCCCGCGGATCAGACCTTTGAAGAGAACGATCCGACTTACGGTCATGTCTACCATCTCGGCTCGGTCCAGGACGTGGAGAATTTCATCAATCGCGAGCAGGGCATCCTGTGGGTGGCGCATCCGCGCACCAAAAGCTCGGCCATGTATCCCGAGGTCTACAAGGATCAGGACTTCTTCTTGAGCGACCGTTTCATTGGCGGATCGTGGGAGTCGCTGCCGGTCGATCAGTCGCAGCAGCGGCTGTGCGAAATGCGGTGTTTCGGCGTGAATGACGACATGAGCAACTGGGCGCCCAAGCCCAAGTTCATGCTGGCCGAGGGCGACACCTACATGAAGGTGCCGAGCGACGAAACCTACCCGCTGCTGGCCATCAATTATCTGAGGCTCGACAAGGTTCCGGCTTACAACGAGAGCTGGGCGCCAGTTGTCGAGGGCATTCGCAGCGGCAATTTCTTCGGAACCACGGGGGAGATTCTCTTCCATAAGTGGGGCATTGAGGGCGCGGGCGCGAAGAGCGTCTACACGGCCAGCATTGAATACACCTTCCCGCTGGAATTTGCAGAGCTAGTTTGGAGCGACGGCGTGAAGGTCGATCGCAAAATTATCCGGCTCACCGATACCGAACCTTTCGGCACAAAAACCCTCCGTATCCCATTCGACGCGCGCGGCAAGAAGTGGGTGCGCTTCGACGTGTGGGACGCAGCAGGCAACGGCGCGTGGCTGCAACCAGTGACGCCAAAATGACGCGCGATGCACAGGCCGCGGGTGCGGGAGTTGCCGTAGACTGGTTGCAAGATTTCGCAACATTTTTCCGGAGCTGGCGATGTCCAAGGCTGTTTCCTACGCCCAATGGTCTCTGGAGCCGTATTGCATAGGCCTCAAGCTGCGCTCGCTGCGCAACAGCAAACGGCTCACCCTTGCCCGGTTGGCGGCCGAAACCGGGCTCTCCACGGCGCTGCTCTCCAAGCTCGAAACTGACCGCATGATTCCAACGTTGCCCACGCTGGCCACCATCGCCCGCGTCTACGGCGTGGGTATGGAGTACTTCTTCAACGAGCCCGCGCGCCACAAGCTCTCCATTACGCGCAAAGCGCACTTGCAGGGCAACGCACGCGGCATGGAGCCGGTGAAGATGACGCCGTTGAACGCCGATGGCGAGGGATTCCGGCTGGTGGCGCAGGTGGTCGAGTTCCCGCCCGGCGGCTCGACCGTGGCCATGAACGCCTTTGAAGAAACCGGCGCCGTGATCTACGTGCTCGAGGGCCGCCTGCGCCTGGACGCGGGCGCCATGCACGAGGTGCTCGATGCGGGCGATTGCGCGTGCATGGAAAGTGAGATGCCTCTAGCTTGGAGCGCTGCCGATAAGCATCGCTGCCGGATTCTGGCGGTGCATCCCAGGGTCGCGCACGCGAAACGCTGAGCGAGCGTTTTACGCGCGCCGATGATTCGAGTGCTATTGCGCCGCCAGCAACTCCTGCTCCAGCGCGATGGCGCGTGGAAACAGCAGATTGTTTTCAAGATGCACATGCCGGTGCAGATCGGCCTCAAAGGCCTTAAGGCCGTAGTAGAGGCCGCCCGTCGTCGGACAAGCGCCGGGCCAGGGAGCAAATCCGCGCGTCGCCGTGCGCATCTCTTCGAGTAGGCTGGCCGCGCCCTCGTGCTCGTGAATCATCGCCTGGATGGGATTCTCGAGCGTGTTGAAGCAGGCGCTGGGAGGCGCGGTATGGTCCTCGCGGCTCCGCTCCAGGCCCTCGATGTAAGGGAACAGAATGCGTTCTTCCTTGTTGAGATGGAAAATCAGCTCCTCGCCCAGTTGCGTGAGATGGCGCTGGATCAATGTGGCTTCAGGGTGCAAGGGCCCGTGCTTCGACGCAACACGGTCCGCCATGGCCTGCAGCCGGACCAGCTCGCTGCGGGCGTACGCGTGATGCGTCTGAACGATGTGCCGGATGATCTGTGTCGCAGTCGCGTTCGTGAAATCTTCCGCGGCCGGTTCGCCGTGGACAGCTTCGGCAAGTGCGTCCAACACCACCTGGGCAGCAATGCATTTTTCAGCGCACACCTCGCCGAGGGGCCGGTTGCCTCCGCAGCAATAGTCCAGGTGAAAGTGTTCGAAGACGCGAATGGTGGCCGGATGCTCCAGGGCGATCGCGCGCAGCGTGGTTGCGGAATTCATGGTGTAAAACCTCCCAATGGCTTGAGAGTAGGCGATGGCTCACGGCGTGGCAGCGACTTAAGTCACTGGATGCGTGCGCGCGCGAATCTGAGAGAGCGGTCCCTCTTTGCCACCTGCAGGGCCAGTCTGTACTATGGTTTGGGACTTTAAGGACAAATCACGATGCGACCCAACGCCAAACTGATGCAAGCCTCGCTGACCGGAGCCCTGGGCGGTCTGCTGTATGGATTCGGGTAGGCGAGTGGCGTTACCGTTTGTGTTTCAGAGCGCGCCGCTGTTGACGATGCGGCGGGCAACCGGTTTTTGGGAAACATCGAAGCTAAGTACAAAGCGGTTCTTGACTCTCCTTGGTAGATGAGCATGCAAGGAAAGTCCCGACACCAGGAGGCAAGGAATGCAGAATGCAGTTTTTGCGGTGAGCCTGATTATCATTGCCGGAGTACTTAACGGTAGCTTTGCTGCACCGACAAAATACGCGAAGCAATGGAAGTGGGAAAACATCTGGTCGGTTTGGAGCGTGTGGGGAATGCTGATTTTGCCCTGGGCGCTGGTTTTTGCGACTGTTCCCCACGCGATCTCCTTCTATCAGCAAACACCGGCGGACCAATGGTTTTTGCTCATTTTGTTTGGGATCGGATTCGGCCTGGCTCAGATTTTCTTTGGGTTGGGCATCGCAGCCGTGGGCATCGCTTTGAATTTTGCGATTGCGATTGGCATTTCTACGGCTTTCGGATCGATTGTTCCTTTCTTCTCCCAGCATTCCGAGAAGGTCTTTACGCGCGAGGGCTTCTTCTTCCTCTTCGGCGTCTTTTTGATGCTGGCGGGCATTGTATTCTCGGCTGCTGCCGGACTGGAAAAGGAGCGGCAGCTTCGAATTAAGACTGCCGGTGCAGCCGATCCGCAGGGGAAAAGGATGAGCTTTGCCGCGGGGTTGACCCTCTGCATTCTGGCGGGACTGGGTTCTCCGCTCAACAACTTTGGCGCGGCCTTCTGCACCCCCACGGTCCAGCGGGCAGTCGCCATGGGTGCCAGCCCGATTAACCAATACAACGTGATTTGGGCACCGCTCCTCACAGCGTCGCTTGTGCCTTATCTGATTTATTGTGTCTATCTTTGGCGCAAGAACCGTAGTTTTCACCTTTTTGGAGCTTCGAGATCGGGAATCAATTGGGTATATGGATTCATTATGGCCGCTTTATGGATGGGCAGCGCGGCGATCTACGGAGAGGCTATGTCTCGGATAGGGAATATGGGACCGGTTCTAGGCTGGCCGCTGTTCATGTCAATTATCATCCTGGCGTCCAGCGGATGGGGGTTCTTTACGGGAGAGTGGAAAGGGGCAGGTTCGAAGTCGGCGAAGAGAATGATCGTTGCGATTGCACTGCTCATTCTTGGTTTTTGCACGTTGGCTTATAGCAGCAGTCTCAGCTAACGTCGCAGGTGCCCGCTCATTGTCTGCGCTGTTGGCCCCGCGATATGCCTCTCCTGCGACGACGAATCAGATTGATGTCCGCCGGTGGTGATTTGCGCTTATTGAATGGGGCCGCGTCGCCGCCGGCGTTTTTCTAACTCCGCAAACTCCGCTAGCCCACACTAGCTCCGCTTTTTGCTTCACACTGCCTCGATGGCGTGAATGCTCTCGGCTACGTCCTTCTTCAGCGTCTCCTCATCGCCGTGGAAGAGCCGGCGTTCGCGCGCGGGCAACCCCTCCAGCAGTTCGTTGAACGGCACTGTTGCGCAGCCTAGAAACGCGGCGAAGCCAATGGTTGAGGCCATGGCGCAGCTCACCTTGACCAGTTCCGATACATCCCATGCGCCGTCGGTGCGCCTTGATTTGTGATGCTGAGCGACCACGGCATCGAATTCCTCCGGGAGCTTCCAGTCGGCGATCAGCTGGCGTCCGGTTTCGCAGTGATCCCAGCCGAAGAGCACGCGCTCGGCTTCGAGCATCGTCGCCGCGGCTCCCTGATGCTTATCGAGCAGCGCTGCATAGGCCGCAGGCTGGATCAGCGCCAGGCCCATGCGGCCCACGTCGTGCAGAATGCCGGCGGTAAAGGCCGTGTCCTTGTCGATGAAGCCCACCGCCGCCAACCGTTGCGCGACGATAGCGCACCCCAGATTGTGCCGCCACAATTTGCGCATCGCGGGGTGACCCATGGTCTTGCCGAGATAGGCGCGCACGCCAACCGTGACGCACATGCCTTGCAGTGTGTTTGCGCCCAGCACTGCCACGGCTTGCAGGATGCTGGTGGAGGGATAACGCGGCGCGTAGAGCAGGGAATTGGCGACGGTGAGCACTTCGCTGGCGAATGCCGGGTCGGACGAGATGAGATCGCACAATTGATGCAGCTGCACGTTCTCATTGCTGGCCAGTTGCAGAACTCTTACGGCCACCTGCGGGAACGGCGGAAGCCGCAGATGCGCCCAGGGCATTGTGGCCGCTTGTCCGTGTTCCGCATTCATTCCCACCTCAGCACCTCCCTCTGGTTGTGCGTCGTCACGCACTCCGACAAATGGTTCTTCGGCAGCAGGAAGGAATTCCTAGAGGCAGGAATCGCGCGTGAGGCGTGACGTCGCGCGCAGGTACTTATTTTGCCGTCCAGTTTCGGCCGTCGGTACTCACCCACGTCTGATTCTTGTCATTTGAAAGTTCAAAGAATGCGGTGGGTGAAGGCGCGAGACCGGCATCGGGAGAGGAGCCGCCCGTCGGCCCGTTTTGAACGGCCGGAGCAGCAAAGAGGGCGCCATGGAGTTGAGCTTGCTGCCGTACCGCGACGGCGCGCCCCGTCCACTGCGTGGCGATGTGCTCCCACGTGGCGCCACGGTCCTCGCTCAAAAACAACTCGCCCGCTTTGTCGATGGCCAGCAGTAAATGCCCACGGGATGCGATGGAAACTGCTTCCAGTCCGCTGGGCAGTTGCGTCGGCCCCGCGGGGGTGGGCTCAGCGGGCGCGGCTGCCGGCGTATCGGGAGCTGGCGCGGCGGCGACCGTGACGGTTTGTGTGGCGTCGGCCGGTGGGGCGGCATTCGCCCCGCGCGCGGCGGCGGGCTCGGTCTTGTGCTTAAAGGAGCGCAAGCGCGACGTGTCGACTCCTGCCTGGCGCTGCTCTTCCGCCTGCTTGTGCTCAGCCTGCTCCTGTCGGGTCTCATACGATCCAGCTTCCGGCTGCGAGTAAGCAGGACGCATCGCGCCGGTTGTGTATTCGGGAGGCGCTTGCTGCGCTTCCGTGTAAGTTGGCGGCTTCGCCTCGCGCGTGGCCTCCGCCTGATCCGTGGGTTCGGGCTCAGAGGCTCCGGGCTCCGACGGCATTTGCGCAGTCACTGCAGGCGGCGCTGGTGCGGGAGGTTGTTCTGTCGCCTCAGAGTGCGCGTGCTTCGCGGCGTGTGCTGTCGGTGGTGCGGGAGCGGCCACAGCAGGAGGCTCGACCTTTGCCTGCTCCGTCGGCGGAGGCGTTGAAGGCGACGCTGTGCTCGAAGCAGGATTCTGTTCTGCAATCTTGATGTCTGGTCCATGCCGATCCGCTCGTTCGATAACGAAGGAGATCGTCGTCACGGCAAGGGCAACTGCAACTCCTGCCGGAACCCAGACCAGCCGCCAATGCTTCCACCACGCATTAGGTGCGACCGTTTTGCGGGTCGGCGCGGCATCGTTTCACGGCGCTCGGCACCGGCGGCTTCACGTGCCAGCGCCACCACCTGGCGGCAGCGTCCGCAAACGGCAAGATGCGCCAGCACCTCGGCGCGCTCCCGCTTGCCAAGCGCCTGCTCGGAAAATGCGCTCAGGCTCTCCGCATCGGGATGCAATCCGTGTTGGCTTGTCGCAGTCATGACGCCGCCTGTTCTTTGAACGCTTCCGATTGCGAATTTTGCAGAAGTTTTTTCAGGTTCACCTCAAGGTCGCGCGCATCGGCGCCCATCGCCTCTTCCGCGGCGCGCCGGCTCATGCCGCCGTGCTGCAAGTGCTTCAAAATCTGCTTGCGAATTTCTTTCTCGGCGCGGCGCAGCCTGCGGCTCACTGTGGCCTCATGCACGCCGAGCGCGTGCGCAATCTCGAGCAACGTCTGCTGGTCAAGATAATACGACGCGAGAAGATAGCGGTCCTCTGCCTCGCGGCTGCTTACGGCCTCTTCAATAGCCTGCTCCAGCAGCGAGAGCTCGCGGGCCGGCGTTTGCGGCGGAGGCTCGGGAGCCGGCGCGTCAAAATCCTCGATCGGTTCCTCCCGGTGCGTGCGACGAAAGTGATCCACGTGGCGCTGCGCCAGCGTGGTGCGCAGCCAACCCATTAGCGAGCCGCGCCCGCGGTAGGAGAGCAGTGGGCAACGCCGCTGGCCGTCGCGCACATTCAATCCGTAGAGTTCGGCGTAGAGTTGATCGGCCAATTCGCGGCCCAGCGTTTCGCTGCCGGTGATGGCGATGGCGGCGCGGGTGAGCGGCGGCCTGTAGACCGCGACAAAGTGCTCCCACGCGCGCTCGTGCCCGCGGGCGCAGGCACGCGCGAGTGCGAGATCGCCCACGCGCAGGCCGCCGAAGAAGACGGCTTGTTCCTTAGGCGTCGCCGGAGTTGCGCTTGCGGCTTCAGACAGTCCAAAGCTTTGCGCCGTTCCCGCATCGAGGAGAATTTGGTCAAACTCGTCGCGGGTCAAACCCCAACAGGCCGCATCGCAACCGCGCCACAGCTCGGCGGCCAGGGCTCGATCGAGAACGCCATCGGGCGCGCCGGTCCCATGCGGGACTTCAGGCCCCGTTGTGCTGGCCGCGGATTCAGTTGGCGCCATTCCCACGCCTCACGATACCCCAAATACGAGGCCGTAGAAAAACATTGCAAGAAGCTGTCTGCTGACCGTTCGACGGTTGAAGGCGCCCTGGGGGAATCAGGGCCGGCGGAGGATATTGATGAAAAACCTGGGCAGATTGGGACTGACGGCCGCGCTGTTTTTCGCTCTGGCGGCATGGGAACACGGGAGCCAAGTGAAGGCTGCTGGCGGGCCGGAAGAAAGCGCGAACGGCCCTTACCGCGTGCTGGCGCCGATCCAGAGCGGCAACCTGCTTTTGTTTCCCGTGGTGCGGAGTGATGGAAAATCCACGGTGGAAACTCCGTTCATTACCCTCGACGAAGGTCTGAAGAACGGCGAAGTGGAGGTGACGGAAGCCGGACGCGCGCGCGGCCTGGTGCGGCCGCGGGGCACCGAGGAGCCGCAGAGCACAGATCGAGGCGACGAAGTGAACACGCTGGTTCTGGTCAACCATTCCAAGCGGCCATTGCTCCTGCTCGCGGGCGAAGTGGTCACGGGCGGCAAGCAGGATCGCATCGTCGCTAAAGACCGCATTGTTCCAGCCGACGCGGACCCCATCGATCTCTCAGTCTTCTGCATTGAGCCGGGGCGCTGGACGGAAAGCTCAACGGTTTTTGGCGCATCGGACAAGTCGGCCGCCCGCAGCTTCATGGTGCAGCCCGAGGTGCGCGAGCGCGCCATGGTCGACCGGGACCAGCAGCAGGTGTGGGACTCGGTGCATGGCACAATGTCGAAAATGCAGGCGGCTGCGGCTCCGTCGGCCCCCGCTTCTGGTGGGGTGGGAGAACCCATGTACGAAGCTGAGCCTCCCATGGCGCTGGGCACTACGAGCTACGCCAAAATGATGGAGAACCCGGCCATAGAACAAAAGGTCGATGAAGCTGCCGCTCCGGTGATGAAGGCGCGCGAAGAGGTGCTGGCCAAGCTGCGCGACGAGCATGCGGTGGGCATAGTGGTGGCCGTACGCGGCGAAATCGTGTGGGCCGACCTCTTTGCTTCAACTGATCTGCTGGCGCGCTACTGGACCAAGCTGGTTCGCTCCTACGCGGCAGAGAGCCTGACCGAAGGTGAAGATCATGCCGCGCCTGGCGTGGCCGATGCCCAGCACTTTCTCGACATGCCTTCAGGCGGAACGGAAAACAGCGAGGGCGAAGTGAACATCTATCGCTATCGCGAGCTGAAGAGTAGAAACGCGGAGACCTTCGTGCTGGAATCGCTGCTGCCGGGCACAGGCTACGACGTGCACATCAGCAAGATGAAGCTGATTGAGGAAGTTCATCACATCCGCAAGCCGCAGCCGATGGTTCCACAGCATCCGATCTACGAACCGCAGAGCTACCACCCCAATTTCTAAATCCAGAATGTCGACCGTTGATCGGAGTCAAGCTCTTTGCCGCGCACGCGCTACACGCGGCGCGGCAATGAGCGTGAAGGCGACCAGAAAGATGGAGGCGGCAATGTAGGCCAGGTGGCCATGGCGCAGGTCTTCCGTGACCAGCTTGACCGCAACCAATGCGATGGCCGCGTAACCGAGGCGCGTGAGCTCATCGCGGCGCCAGCGCACGCCGCCCGAGACCAGCGCAAGCGCCGCTACACAAAGGGCCACGGTGCGGATCAAAGCCAGATGATGTGGGCCGGGAACCAGGATGAGCGCGGTCACGGCAACCAGCCCGTCGACCAGCAGCGCCAGGACGGAGCCAGTGGCCAGCGCCGCAAATCCGATATGGAGCGTCCGCGGAATCCATCCCTTCGCTCTGCGCGGTTTCACAAGCACGTAGCACAGGACCGCGCACAGCGCCATGAACCACACGTCCACCGCCGGCGTGCCCGCGCGGGTTCCAACCAGCGCGGTCACCAGAAAGCTCGGGAGTTCTGAAGCTGCGGCGGCCGCCAGCAGAAACGCCATGCCGTAAAACTCGAATGCCTTCCAGCGGTCCTGCCTGCTCAGCCAAATTGCCGCCATCGCAGCCGCGCCCAGCAGCAAAACCACAAGCAGTGGCGACAGGCAGAGGAGGCTCCCGAAGAGAAGCAGCGCCGCTGACCATGCGGCAAAGACATTACGGTTGCGCAGCCTGGGCGCGCGCGCAAACAGCGTAAAGACCGCGGCGTAACACACCACTGAGAGCAACAGGCAAATCTCGCCAAGAATCTTCGTTCCGCGGGGCTGCCCGAAATCCGCGACGCTCACTGCGGCGAGCAGAAACGAGATGACCGCCTGAATGATGGCAAAGATTGCGATCTGGCGACGGCGAAGAATCGTATTCAGCCCTACGCTGGCCGCAAACAAAGCAAAGATCGCGATGCCGGGAGCGAGCAGTTCCAGGCGGCTCAGCGCCGGGAAGCCTTCGCGCGTATTGAGTCCGCCGTAGTACATGAAAATCAGGGTCCAGATGGCCGCGTCGGCAGCCAGCGCGATGATCGCTCCGGCTTCGGGCACGCGCTCGCAGCCAGGAACGAATTCGCAGACCGCCGCGAGAATAAGAAGCACGGCCACGAAGGGCAGAAACACGTGCGAAGCGATGGCGAGGGCGAGCGCGAAGGCAGCTGAGGCGATTGAGGCCACGCGCAGAACCGGCTTGAGGTCGCGAGGCGCGAAGGCGGCCGGAGCGAAGAGCGTAAGAGCGATCGCGGCTAGCGCAAAAGCGCAGATTAACACCGCGGCGCCCATCGCGGGCAGAACGTTAAAGCGCAGGGTCAGTTCCCAAAGCATGGGAGCCAAGATGAGGGCCGAGGTGCCGGCGTAGATAGTGCTGGTGAGCTGAGGTCCGGACTTCACACGCGCCGCCCAGACCAGCCAAAGGAATGCGTACGCGATGCCGATTGCGGCCGCGGTCAGCCTCGGCAGGGTGCTGGTCTCCTCGATGGCGCGCAACACGTACGCGCCGGCAATGCCCAGCAGAGCTTTGCCGAACACCGTAAAAAGATTCCCCGGCTGGGCGGGAGGTTCTGCCGCGATAGAGGCCAGGGCACGCGTCGCCGATTCAACCTCCATGGCAGGTTGCGGCCAGCGTTCGGCGAGCGGATGCTCGAGAGTTTCGACACGCCGCTCCAACGCTTCGATGTGCCGTTCCATCGAGCGCAGGCCTTTTCCAAGCCGTTCGATTTCGTCGGGGAGATCGTTCATGGTGCACACCCGATCCTTCGCCGGAGCCCGAACTCAGTCGCCCGTCGCAACCTGGTGCAGGCTTTTCTCAGGCCAGGGAGGCAGCAGCTTGACCAGCACCCACAGGAAAAGCAAGGGCAAAATAGTCAACCCGATAGCTACCAGCAGGCCTTCGCGTGAAACCATTTCCATTTTGTAGGTGGTGTAGCCGAGAAAGCTCTTGGAGAAGAGTTGCCCGCCGATCACCACGTTCCAGCGCATGGCGAAGACGCTGATCATGATCAGCGACCCGCAAATGGCGTAAATCCGCTTGCGCACGATTGCGCTCAGGCTGTGCTTCCAAACCTGCGTGATGAAAAGCAGTACCAGGGGCACGAGCGTGCCAAGGATGATCTGCAGCACGATCTGCGAGAAAAAGAGCTTGGTGTGCACCATAAAGTCAAGGCTGCGAAACGACTCATCGGCCTCGTAGATGCGGTGAATCAGGTCGAGCATCTCCAGGCTGAAATCGATAATGAAGATGTAGAACATGTACATCGCGATGGTGTCCACGCAGTGCATGTCGATCGTCAGCTTGCGCAGCTTGGTGGTGACCATATAGAGCAGCATGACCGCGGCCACACCCGAAACCATGGCCGAGAAGATGAACACCACGGGCATGAGCGGCGAGGACCACCAGGGATTGGCTTTGATCGATCCGAAGATGAAGCCTACATAGCCGTGCAACAGGAATGCCGAGGGAATGCCGATCAGGGTGACGATCCAGCCCACCTTGTCGTCGATGCGCAGTGAGCGTTCGCTGATGTTGCTCGAGCCCAGTGTCATGATCTTGTAGATCACGCGCAGCAGGCCCTTCGATTGCTGCGAAAGAATCACGATGTCGCGGCGATAGTCGAGCCAGATCTCGAAGACCAGAACGGCCATCAGGTACCAGAGGTAGACGTAGCCGAACATGGCC
Source organism: uncultured Acidobacteriota bacterium (assembly GCA_963713675.1). GTDB lineage: Bacteria > Acidobacteriota > Terriglobia > Terriglobales > Acidobacteriaceae > Telmatobacter. The sequence goes on along the minus strand of CAVQMV010000020.1, from coordinate 203,922 downwards.
ATGGCCGATGTGGCGTGGGGCGTGAAGTACATCTCCGGCGAGCGCTCGGGATGGCCCAGGTGCAACTGGAGCGGCAGCGGCGCGTCGAGCAGGAAGGCCAGAGCGGTAAGCAGCGCCAACCGGTAGGTCGGCTTCACCGCTTCCACGCGGAACACACGCTCCAGCGACGCCAGAATGAATGCGCCCGCCACCAACCCGGTGATGAACGGGTACAAAACGATCAATATGCTCCACTGCAGAGCATATTCGTTCGGATACATGAAGCCCACAACGCCGTTCATAGATACTGCTCCTGGCTACTAGCCTCTAGCTCATGGTGTTCGCATCAACCGCCTCGGTCCCGTGTTCGCCTTGGTCCGCTCGGTCCCTGCCTTACCGCACCGATCCATCCAGCCCGTAGTAGTACGCCTTGGCGCCGGTCGCCATCTGCGGCTTCAACACCTCGACGGGATGCGTCTTCAGGAACTCGTGAATGGGGTCGTCTGGGATTCTTCAAATCGGCCAACTGCCGCGCTCCCGTGGGGCAGGCCTCGCAACATGCGGTGGTCAGCCCCTTGGTGATGCGGTGATAGCACAGCGTGCATTTGTCGGCCACGTGCTTGGTGGGATGCAGGTAGCGGCAGCCATACGGACAGGCCTGCACGCAATACCCGCAGCCCAGGCAGTAAGTCTGATCCACCAGCACCACGCCGTCCGGGCTGATGAACGTCGCGCCCACCGGGCACACCTGCGTGCAGGGCGAGTCGGCGCAGTGGTTGCACATTTTGGGGACGAAGAAGTACTTGCCCGCGTCCTCCTGGGCTACCGGAAAACCTTCCTTGCCGCCGTCGGGCGAAATCACTTCGGGCGTTGGTCATCTCCGTGTCCGTGACGTGATAGCGCTCCACCCAGGTGCGGAAGTTGCCATCGGGCACGTCGTTCTCCGTCTGGCAGGCGCGGACGCAATTGCCGCAGCCGATGCACTTGGGAATATTGATGAGCATGCCCCACCAGTGCTCGCTCATCTGGTAGTTGGGCGAGGCCTCGGGCGTGCCGGCCTCGACAAACTTCCAGGCCACGGCCGCGGCCGGCAAAAGAATAAGCAGATGACGCCGGCTGATGTTCATTTCGCACCTCCGGTAGCCGGGCTCGCACTCGCGTCCGATCCGATCGCCGGGCTGTGGGGGTTATGGCAAGTCTCGCAGGGAACTCCGCCCATGTGAACGGTCGGATCCACCTGCGGAAAGCCCTTGGGCTTGGCCGCGCTGGCCGTGTGGCAGCGCGCGCAGAGCACTAATGTGTCCGGCTTCGTCCGGAGCCACTGTCGCTGGATCGTCGGCGTGGAGAAGGATAGGAGTATCGGGGGGAAGCGGGGGAACGATCAGGGCCACGAAACGCTGGTAGAGGTTCCCCTTGGGCTGCGGCGGCGCAGGCAGACGCTGAAAGAGCGCGCCGTGGCAGGCCTCGCAGTTCACGTGCGCATGCGCGCCCTTGGTTTTGGTATCGGCAATATCCGAGTGGCAGCTTTCGCACGTCTGGTGCCCGGCAAACTTCACCGGATGCTGCGGCAATCTCGCCCATCGCCGCCCCGCGATAATGCCCATATTGCCCGAAGGTCTTTGGAACCACGTAGCCGCGCACCACCAGAAACACCAGAAACGCGACCACAAAGAGCCCCGCAAACCGGAAAAGATGTCCTGCATCCTTCAGACCGCTCATGAAGCGCTGTCTCCGTACAGCCAGCGCCGGGAAGAGGCATTTGTGATCAAAGATGTGATCCAGCACACTCCCGACAGCTCTGAAGTTAGGCATCGGACGCAGGGCTGTATGTGAGATAGCTCACAAGTCGATGTGACAAGACGCACGTGGAGCTGCCAACGTGCGTTCGCAGGCTCTTTGGAATGAATAGGTCCGGCGGAATTGCGGTTCAGCGAGCGGCTGTGACGGCGAAAAGTGGCGCTTGGATGCCCACACCAACCCGCCTTAGGGTAAGCACGGTGATGTCGTCGTCCTGGCCGAAGCGGACTGCGGCTTCGGCGGCCTGCGCGGCGCCGGGTCTGGTGGCAAAGAGCGATCCGAGGCGTTCGAAGCCGTACAACTCGCCTGATGCACTGCGGGCCTCGAGCAGGCCGTCAGTATAGAGAGCCAGATGGTCGCCGGGCGCAAGCGCAAATTCGAAGTCTTCGTATTGGGCCGCGGCGGCGATGCCCAGTGGAAGCGCCCCGGGCAGAGCTGAGCTCGCGTCCGTTCAGCCAAGGCGCGGGATGGCCGGCGCTGGCCACTGTGCATTGGCCGTCGGAGCCGATGCGCAATGCTTCGCACGTGGCGAACCCGCCTTGGAGGCGGCCGGTGAGGCGTCGATTCAACTGCGCCAGCAAATCGGCCGGCGCCGAATGATCCTCGGCGAGCGCGCGCAACGTGCCCACAATGAGCGAGACGGCCATGGCGGCCTTCAGCCCTTTGCCGCTCACGTCGCCGAGCACGATCAGCGTCGAGTTCGCCATCAAGCGGCAGAATCTGGAAGAAGTCTCCGCCGACCTCGCGCGCCGGCCGGTAGGCGCTGCTGATCGCGAATCCCGGAGTCTCCGGCAGCGCCGCGGGAATAAGGAATTGCTGCAGCTCGCGCGCATTCCTGAACTCCTGCTCCAACTCGACCTGCCGCTCGGTCTGCTCCACGGAGTAGCGCCAGGCAACATAAATGATGGAGAGGAGCATGCACGTACTGATGATGGTGCGGATGTCGAGCCCGCTGCTTCCCAGCGTCACCAGGGGCGTATGGACCCAGCCTGGGGTCGTCCAGTGCGTCCAGCGGAGACCAAGGGTCACGATATCGGCCACCGCCTGTAAGAGGTCGGTGAGCAATGCAAAGACAGCGAGTGTCCATCGTGCCGCATCGAGGCGCTCACGAAATGCAGCAGCCACAAGAACGATGCCCCAGAACTCGAGCGCGACGGCGGGAATAGTGGAAGCAGCGTCGGCAATCAGGCACGCGTGAGGGAAGCGCGGGTACAAATTGAACAGCTGGATTATGCCGTCGACAGAGTCGAGCGCTATTTCGGCGGCGATAAAGATCCAGGTCCATCGCACCAGCCGCGTGCGGTTGCTAAGGCCGAGGAAAGCGATGAGCAGCAGCCAGAGCGCCATGTCGTTGATGCCGATCGCGATGCCAATCAGGCCGTAGAAGACGCGAAAGGGCATGAAGGCGATGTAGAACATCTCGAGCAAGTCAAACATGACGAGCGCAAGCCAGATGAGCACGGTGCGCTGGCGATCGCGCAGCCAGAAGAGCAGAGCAAGCAGCCCGCCGATGGCCGAGACGCGCGCCACCGAGATGGTGAACTGGTCTCCTTTAAGCCAACGATATTCGTCGGCGGCTTGAAGTGCGGCAACCGCCTCTCCGGTGCCGGCCTGGGGAATCGTGGCCAGGCCTCCTTCATTTGGGAAACTGAGGAAAACAATGGGTGCCTTCCACACGCGGATGGCGAGTACGCCCGATTGCGCAGTGCCGAGCTCAACCACGGCGGACGGTTCGGCGCGTGAAAAGTTCCACACCGGGTCCGGTGGCACTTTGCCGATGCCGCCGACCAGCACGCCGTTCCAGTAAACCTCGCAGGCGCTGTCGCAGGCGGGGTTGAAGGTGCTGTGCAGATAGATGGCAATCGCCGACGCGCCGGGACCGAGCACGATGTGCCGCCGGTACCATGCGAATCCCGTGAGATTCCGGTATCCCTGCTCCTCCCAGGTCTTGCCCACCTCAATATTCGCCCAGCCCGAATCGTCGAACTGTGGCGACGCCCAGCGCAAATCGTCGCCGGGTTGAAACTGCCAGGGGCCATCGAGCGGCACGGTTGCGCGTCCCAAGCCGGTCAATACCAGTGGTGCGTCCGCGCGCGGCTGCGCCTGGCTCGCACGAGCTGGCGCGGTGAGGCACGCGATCAATAGGAAGGCCGTCAGCGCTACCATGCGCCGCATGCGGGGAAGCATGGCACCAGCATATCCCGCGGATTGCACGGCAGGGCAAAAAAGAATCTGTCCGGCGCACCCTGCCCACCACCTGACTTTCACCTTATCCGGAAGCGATACGATGAATCTGGAGGCAGAATGGCAAGAATTCTCGACGGCGCGGCGTTTGCCGCCGCCATCAAGCAGGAAGTGGCTGAGGAGGTCGGCCAACTGGCCGCGCGCGGCGTGCGCCCGGGCCTCGCGGCAGTGCTGGTGGGCCACGTGGCGGCTTCGGAGATTTACGTCCGCAACAAGGTGCAGGCCTGCGCTGAGCTTGGGATATTCAGCGACCTGATCACGCCCCCCGCAGACGTTAGCACGGAGGAATTGCTCGACCTCGTCGAAGAGCTCAACGCGCGAGACGACATCGACGGCATTCTCATCCAGTTGCCCCTACCGCCTCAGGTCGACTCCAAAAGGCTGCTGGATGCCATCGATCCGCCGAAGGACGTGGACGGCTTTCATCCGGTGAACGCGGGCCGTCTGCTTGCAGGCCGTCCGGCGCTTGCGCCCTGCACACCCGCCGGCGTCATTGAGATTCTGAAGCGCAGCCAGATTCCCATCGCCGGCCAGCACGCGGTAGTCGTGGGCCGCAGCGACATTGTGGGCAAACCCGTGGCGATTCTCCTGCTCCACGAGAACGCGACGGTTACGATTTGCCACTCCAAGACCCGCGATCTGCAGGCGATAACGAAGCAGGCCGACATTCTCGTCGCCGCCATCGGCCGCCCCGGCTTCATCACGCCGGAGATGGTGACTCCCGGCGCCACGCTCATCGACGTTGGCATTAATCGCCTGAGCACGCGTGAGGAGTTCGACCGCTTCTTCAAGGGCGACGCCAAGCGTGAAGCGGCTTTCGAAAAACGCGGCTCGACCATCGTCGGCGACATCCATCCCAAGGCCTTCGCGATTGCCGGCGCCTACACGCCCGTGCCCGGCGGCGTGGGCCTGCTGACGATTGCCATGCTGATGTCGAACACCGTGCGCGCGGCCAAATTAAGGCGGGGGTTGTAGATCGTGCTGCGCGTCGGACTCACAGGTGGCCTGGGCAGCGGCAAATCGACTGTGGCCGCGATGCTGCGCGAGCTAGGCGCGCAGGTCATCGAGGCCGACGTTCTGGGCCGCACGCTCATGGAACCGGGCCAGGCCGTCTTTGCCGCAATCGTCGAGCGCTTCGGTCCTGAAGTAGTCGGCCCGGACGGCCGGCTGAACCGCGCGCACCTCGCCGATCTCGCCTTTCGCCACGGCCACCTGCAGGAACTGAACGCCATCGTGCATCCGCCGGTGATCGAGCTTCAAACGCGTTGGATGAACGAGGTCTTCGGCCGCGATCCGTCAGCCGTCGCCGTCATCGAGTCGGCGCTCATCTTTGAGGTGGTGCGCGACGCCCGGGCCCGCGGCGAAAATGACGGCGTTTTGGCCGACTGGCGGCGGCGCATCGACCGCATCATCGTGGTCACAGCGCCCGATGAGCTCAAAATCAAGCGCTACGCCGCGCGCATCCAGGCTGCGAACGGCGGCGGCGGGTTCAGCCTTGAAGCAATCGAGGCCGATGCGCGGAACCGCCTCGCGCACCAGGTCCCGGATGCCGAGAAAGCCGCGCAGGCCGATGATGTGCTTGATAATTCGGGTGATATGGAAGCGCTACGCGCCCAGGTCCGGGCGCTTTGGCCGCGCCTGCGCAACGAGAGCAACAAATCCGGCCAATAGTTGTCACTACAATATAAGAGTGGCGGCCGTCAGCCGCCGTAACTCCTGTGGAAAGTTTTTTCAGGGAATTGAATCATGAGATTAAGCCGAATTCTTCTTATTCTGGTGCTTTTGCTGGGCGGATTCTGGTTGGTGACCACGTATCTCCAGCCTATGCACTCCATGGGGCGCTTTTCGCCGTTCGGCAGCGGCGGGTCGAGCGCGCCGCTCGAACTCACTGAGGCCCAGGCCGCGCCCAGCCTACGACGCCGAAGAGCAGAACAATATCGCGATCTACAAGAGAGTGCTGCCCTCGGTGGTCAACATCACCTCGACGGCGCTGGTCTTCGACTTTTTCTACGGAACCGTTCCGCAGCAGGGGCAGGGCTCGGGATTCATTCTCGACAAGGCCGGCCACATTCTGACCAATTTTCACGTGGTGGCGGGCGCCAATCGCGGCATTGAAGTGCAGCTGAGCGACAAGCGCAAATTCTCGGCGCACGTCATCGGCAGCGACCGCACGCACGATCTGGCGCTTCTGCAAATCGACGCGCCCAACCTGCAGCCGGTCACGCTGGCCGACTCGTCGCAACTCAACGTGGGCCAGAAGGTCTACGCCATCGGCAATCCCTTCGGCCTCGCCGGCACCATGACGCGGGGCATCATCAGCGCCATCCGGCCCATTCGCAGCGCCGACGGCGCGCCCATTGAAGACGCCATTCAGACCGATGCGGCCATCAATCCCGGCAACTCCGGCGGCCCGCTGCTGAATTCGAGCGGCGAAGTCATCGGCATCAACACCATGATCGCTTCGAACGGCGCCGACCAGAGCTCGGGCATCGGCTTCGCCATTCCCATCAATACCGCCAAGGCCGTGCTGGCCGATTTGCTCAAGTATGGGCGCGTCAAGCGGCCTTCGCTGGGCATCGTCTCCTTTGCCATCGGTCCCGACCTGGCATCGCAGATGGGTCTCGCAGCTGACTCCGGCGTCCTGATCCAGCGCGTGCTTCCCGGCGGAGCGGCGGAGCGCGCCGGCCTGCGCGGCGGCAACGAGCAGGCCTACGTGGGCAATACGCCCATCATGCTCGGCGGCGATCTGATTGTCGCCATCGATGGCCAGGAGGTCACCGATCCGCAGGACATCAACGCCTTGATGGACAAGCACCAGGCCGGCGACACCGTGAGCGTGACGATTCTGCGCGGCCAGCGCCGCATGACCATCAAGTTGATCCTGGGCGAAGCCAGGGACTCGAGTACGTAGAGTCTGTGGAATCGATTAGGAATGAAAACGGCGGGCCGCTTCGGAATCGAAGCGGCCCAATTATTTTTAACGGCGCAGCGATGGCCACTGGCCGTTGATCACTGGGCCTCCCTTTGAGGCTCAGTTGCATTCATCAGGTCCGTTAATTCTTCATCGATCTTGCTCTCGGGAACGAACCACGGTTTGCGTGTATCGCCCACGGTCAGGGTTTGGTCCTTAGGGTCGTATACCCAACTGATCGTGATCCCGTTCTTTGTGGCCGTCCCCTCGATGCCGCTGATGGAGATGCCAAGCTCCAGTTGTGCTCTGGCCTCAATGGCCGCGAGTCGCTGCGGGTTGATATTTTCGTAGATCACTTGACCGCAGCTCCAGAGAATCCGGTGACTGCCGCTTCAGCATTCCACGACGCCTTAAAGTCGCCCGCAGGGCCGCGGCCAAGACGGTGCCTCAGGAGCCCGCGCCCGGTACGCGTATACCAGAGCAAGTTGCCGTTGTTGCCTGCCGCTTGCGCCTTTACCGACGTTCTACCACTCATCGTATTTGCGATGATCGCTTCTGCTGCGGCAACCGCAATGGCCAGCAGCGCTGCATACGGAGCCGTAACAGGAATTGCCGAAAGCACCACTTCAGCCCCGGACGTCGCCGCATTCAGAACCTGTTCCCAGGCCGGCCCGGTGATTCCGCTTTGCACCGCTGCCGTTAGCGCAGCCGCTGCCGTCTTCAGGTTGTTGGCAGCGGTCGCGTCGGAAGTCTGGATCGCAGCAGCCAGATTGTTCAATGCCGAGGCGAGCGTGGTTGCATCAGACTGTAATTCGCTGGTGCTTGCAGTGCATCCGGTTGTAGGCAGGGTTGCGCTAAGGGTCAGCGCGATCAGGATCCATGCGCCGAGCTTGGCGCTAACGCTCGATGCGCCGCCACGCTGGCTCGCTGCCTCTGGGTCCTTTGCCAGCAATCCCAGCAGCGCTGTGGCCAGCGCGCTTGCCAGCGAGACCACCGTGCCTGTTCCCGCTTTGCCCAGCGAGATGCCCTGCTGCGACAACACGCCGGCAATACTCACCACCGCAATCAGCAATCCCGCCGCTGACGTCTTCGGATGATTCCAGATATTTGCAAAAAGATTCATGATCAAAACTCCTTCGCGCCACGTCTCTTCGTCGCGGCGAGCGCGCTTCATCAAGTTGTGTGCAATTGTGTCGAGAAATTTTCCCGCGCAGGCCGGCGCTGCACCCGTCACCGGCTCCGCGCAGGTTCAGGAGCGGCCCTCAAAGTCCGAATGTTGCCGTGGTTCCGGTCCCGCATTTGGTGGAGGGCCACCCGATCCGGACAAACAGCGGTCCCGCACCCCCTGAAAAAAATCGCTGCTTCCCTGGGAGCGCGCGCCTCGACGCCATCCATGACTACGGCTCGACTCTGTCCCTGCCAATTCGCCTGCTCACAGAGACAAAATGCAGGCGAATCCAGGAGCCGCAGGGGGAGGGCCTAACTCGTCGCCCGACGCTTAACTTCCGCTGTTTATCCGGTTGTCTATAAGAGTAGGCAATTCAGTGCAAATTCTATGCAAATTGCCGCAGGCAAGTAACTTCTTTAAGAATCAAATATTTACGCGGATTGACCAGACTGCTGGCTATTGACAGGCAGTGATTGAGTGAAAAAGTGAAGGGAGTGAATTGAGTGAAAAGCGCGAAACAGATCCGGCTTCTACTTGCTCCCTTGCTCCCTCGCTCCCTCGCTCCCTGTCTTTACATACCGCCGTCCACAGACCTCGTACTCTCCGCTCACCACGCGGGCAATCGCCTCGGTGTAGGCGATGTGCTCCTCCACGAGAATGCGCTCGGCCAGCGAGTGCGCGTCGTCGTCGTCTAGCACCGGAATGGCGCGCTGCAGGATGATCGCGCCGTGGTCCAGCTCATCGTCGACAAAGTGCACGGTGCAGCCCGTTACCTTCACGCCGTAGTCGAAGGCCTGCTGCTGCGCGTCGAGGCCGGGAAAGGCCGGCAGCAGCGAGGGATGAATGTTGAGAATGCGATGCGGAAACGCGGCGACAAACTCCGGCGAGAGCAGCCGCATGTAGCCGGCCAGGCAAACCAGGTCTACGCCGTGCGCCCGCAGGCAAGCCGACCACATCGGCATCGTGCTCCGCGCGCTTGCGGCCTTTTGAGACAAGCACTGCGTGCGGCAGGCCCAGTTCAGCCGCAGCTGCGATGCCGGCAGCTTCGGCCACGTTGGAGATGACGACGGCGATCTCGACGCCGGGCAGTTCGCCTGCACGGATGGATTCGGCGATGGCCAGAAAATTGGATCCGCGGCCGGAGAGCAGGATGCCAAGGCGGACCTTCTTGCCTTGAGCCGCCGCTTCCGCCGCTCATGTGTACTGCACCCGGCGCTCGCCCTTCACCACGCGGCCAATCACGTAGAACTTCTCTTCCGCGCGGTCCAGCAGGTTCTTGGCCCGCGTAAACTTGGCCGCGGGAATGACCGCGATCAGCCCGATGCCCATGTTGAAGGTGCGCATCATCTCTTCCTGCGGCACCTTGCCCAGCTCGCGCAGATGCTCGAAGATGGGCAGCACCGGCCACGAGCCGATCTCCACCTGCGCGGTCACGCCCTTGGGCAGAATGCGCGGCAGGTTCTCCGTGATGCCGCCGCCGGTGATGTGCGCCATGCCCGTCGTCAGCCCCGCCGTCACCAGCTTCTGAATCACGTGCAGATAGCTGCGGTGCGTCTTCATCAGCGCCGCGCCGGCCTTCTCTTTGATGGCCGTTACGTATTGCGTGGGCTTGTAGCCGCCCACCTCGAACAGCAGCTTGCGCGCCAGCGAGTAGCCGTTGGTGTGCAGCCCGGTCGAGGGCAGGCCGATCAGCACGTCGCCCGCCTTGATGCCTGCGCCGGTCACCATCTTGTCGCGGTCCACGGCGCCCACGATAAACCCCGCCAGGTCGTATTCGCCGTCGGCATAGAAGCCGGGCATCTGCGCCGTCTCGCCGCCGATCAGCACGCAGCCGTTGGCCTTGCAGGCGTCGGCCAGCCCGCTCACCACGCTCTCGATCACGTCGGGATCGAGCTTGCCGGTGGCCAGGTAGTCGAGAAAGAAAAGCGGCATCGCGCCCTGCACGGCGATGTCGTTCACGCAGTGGTTCACCAGGTCCGCGCCCACCGTCTGGTGCAGTCCCAGCTCGAAGGCCACCTTCAGCTTGGTGCCCACGCCGTCGGCCGAGCTCACCAGGATGGGGTTCTTCCAGCGCTGCAGGTCCAGCCGGAAGAGCGCGCCGAAGCCGCCGATTCCGCCCAGAACATTGCGGTTAAAGGTCTTCTGCGCCAGGTACTTGATGCGCTCCTTGGCGTGGTCGCCGCCGCGGATGTCCACGCCGGCGTCGGCGTAGGTTACGGATTTGCTTGAGGTTTCCTGAGGCACGGTCGAGGCCTTCTTTTCATGGAAGGTGCGCGGCGCGGATGAGCCGGAAAGCAGAATTCTAGCAGCATTTGCAGGGGGCATTTCCCACAAATCGAACGGTTCGGATCGCGCCGCTACCGAAATGGCGGATCCTCCCTACGCGAAGTCCTTTGCCGTCTTCCGCCCAGAGGTGTGCCTCCTGAGCGGATAGGGAGCAGAACGACCCGGTCAAACGCACGGCCCACTATACTGAACCCAGCATGAACCGCACTCGTTCCCAGGCTCTCCAAGAGCGCGCCGAGCGCTATTTTCCCGGCGGCGTCAACTCGCCCGTGCGCGCCTTTCGCGCCGTAGGCGGCGCACCGCCCTTCATCGACCGCGCCGAGGGCGCATATCTCTACGACGCCGACGGCAACCGCTATATCGACTACTTCGGCTCCTGGGGCCCGATGATTCTGGGCCACGCCTTTCCGCCCGTGGTGGAAGCCATCGCGCGCGCGGCGCGCAACTCGGCCAGCTTCGGCGCATCCACGGCCGCCGAGGCCGATCTTGCCGAGCGCATCGTGGCCTGCTATCCGGCCATCGAAAAAATGCGCTTCGTCAGCTCTGGCACTGAGGCCACCATGTCGGCCATTCGCCTGGCACGCGCCGCAACCGGCCGCAAAATCATTGTCAAATTCGAAGGCTGCTATCACGGCCACGCCGACGGCCTTCTCGTCAAAGCCGGTTCCGGTGTGGCGACCTTCGGCATCCCCGGCTCGGCCGGAGTTCCTGAAGAGATCGCGCACCTGACGCTCGCGCTGCCCTATAACGATCTCGCCGCAGTGGAAGCTGCATTTGACGCCCACCCCGGCGCCATCGCCGCCATCATCCTCGAGCCTATCGTCGGCAATGCCGGCTGCATTCCGCCAGCCGAGGGCTATCTCGCCGGCCTGCGCAAACTCACCGCGCGCACGGCGCGCTGCTCATTGTCGACGAGGTGATGACCGGCTTCCGCGTCGCGCTCGGCGGCGCATGCCAGCTCTACGCACTCGATCCCGACCTGGTCACGCTGGGCAAGATTGTCGGCGGCGGACTGCCCGTCGGCGTCTTCGGCGGCAAGCGCCAGTTCATGGATCAGCTCGCGCCGCTCGGGCCGGTCTATCAAGCCGGAACGCTCAGCGGCAATCCGCTGGCCATGGCTGCGGGCATCGCGACCATCGGCTATCTGCAGGAGCACGCCGCGAGATGTCTACACGCAGCTCGAAGCAAAATCCCGCGCGGTCGCCGAGGGCGTTGCCCAGGAAGCCGCGAGGGCCGGGACTTCCGCTCACCACCAACCGCGTCGGCGCCATGTGGACATGGTTCTTCACGAGCGGCCCCGTCACGAACTACGAGCAAGCCGCGAAATCCGACACGGCTGCCTTCGGCCGCTTCCACCGCGCGATGCTCGAGCAGGGAATCTGGCTTCCGCCTTCGCAGTTTGAAGCGGCATTTCTCTCCACGGCGCACAGCGATGCCGACATCGCAAGCCACGATCGCCGCGGCGCGCGCACTGCCTTTGCCTCTTGATCGGCTGATTCGTTGCGCTCGCACCACGCGTCCACCGTCACAAACCGGTGGCTCTTTGCGTAGCGCTCCAGCAGCAGTCCACGCGGCCTTCACGCTTGGCTCGCGGTTCGCGGCCACATCGCAGATGCCCGCCGTCGTGGAGCACGATGTTCGCCGCGCGTCCATGCCGCTCAAGCCCGTCGATTTTTTTCATCAGCTGTTCCGCGATCCGATCTGCTGAAGGCTCGCTCCAGTCGGAAGTCATCGCGTTCCACAACACCGGCTCCATGCCCAACTCGCGCGCAATGCGGAAGACCACCGGCCGCCGCGCCCCAAAGGGCGGCCGGAAAAACTTTACCGGCGCGCCGATGATCTGCTGCAACGTTTCGCTGGTCTGCCGGAGTTCCTCGCGCACGCGGCTCGCGCATGTGCGTGCCAGATTGGGATGCGACCACGAATGATTTCCGATGGTGTGTCCGGCCGCCGCAATCCGCCGCACCAGCTCCGGCTGCGCTACGGCACGGCTGCCCAGCAAAAAGAACGTCGCCCGCACTTCGATGCTCAGCAAGGATGTCGAGCAGCCGCGGTGTCCAGGTAGCGTTCGGACCGTCGTCGAAGGTGAGCGCCAACTCGCCCGGTCGCGCCGGTGCCGTAAGCGCCGTACCGAAGATGCGCGAACCCGGCCACAGCGACGCGTAGGCGTACGCGCCCACGGCCAGACCCGCGCCTGCCGCAGCGCCCAGCTCCACGCACATTCCGGTCGCCAAAGGAGAGATCATTCTTCCTGCCAGTATGACGCCGCGTGGTAGATGACGCCAAAGTGCGCCACAGTTTAGGCTGTCTTCGCGGGCGCGCTTCCGTTGCCGTTCGACTCGGATTTTTCCGCAGCCGCAATCCGCTTCCGCGCGCGTTGCTCGCTGGAGCGCCGCTCCTGCCGCCACGTGGTCATCGAGGTCACGGCGTAGTTCCATACCGCCGTGAACAGAAGCCCCATGAGCGCGGCCAGCCACCACGGCATGCCGTGATGAAACGCCTCATTGGCGATGGAGACGTTCGCCACCACGCCCAGACCGCACGCCAGACAGAATGTAACGAGCCCCCTCCAGAATCGCCATCCGCGCAGACGCCGGTCGCGATAGGTGACGGAGTTGTTCATCACGAAATTCAAAATCATTACGATGAACGTGGCCACGGCCTGGCCGGTTGCGAATTTAAGCCCGGCCACGTGCAGAAGGGCCCTCAGAATCAGCAGATGCACGCCCACGCCCACAGCGCCCACCATGGCGAAGAGCACAAAGCGCACATTCACCAGGTTGCCCAGATGCTTATCGACCAGTAGCTCGAAGTATTCGAGCCCCACCATCACATCGAGTTTGCTCTCGCCATGCTCGCGCAGGCGGAAGCGGTATGGCACTTCGCCGATGCGCAGGTCCGGCCCGGCAGAAAGCACGATGTCGAGCAGGATTTTGAAGCCGATGCCTGAAAGCCGGTGCGCGAACCGCTCGAATGTTGCCACGCGCACCATGAAGAATCCGCTCATGGGGTCGCTGAGTTCGTGCTCTGCGCCCATCAGGCTCAACCGCTTGCCCAGCTGGCTCAGCTTCACCCGCCAACTGGAGAATTCGCCCATACTGCCGCCGGCAATGTTCCGCGAGCCCACCACCAGGTCAAGATTCTCTTCGCGCATGCGCCGCAGCATCTCGGGCAGAATGCTCTCGTCGTGCTGCAAGTCTGCGTCCATCACGGCGACGAAGGGTGCTGACGCGACCAGAATTCCCTCAATGCATGCGGAGGCTAATCCCCGCCGTCCGATCCGGTGCAGTACGCGCAGATTGTCGTGGTCGCGAGCCAGCCGCCGCACCACGTCCGCGGTGCCGTCGGGCGAATCGTCATCCACAAAGATCACTTCGTAGCGAATGCCCGCCAGCGCCTTCGCCAGGCGATCGACGATCGGACCCACGTTGCCGCTCTCGTTAAATGTGGGCAGCACGATCGCCAGATCGTAGGCCATTCTTTCCTCCGCCGCGCCTGATTCCTCATTCCTTATAGCACTTTAGGAGGCCACGCAGGCAGGACGCTTGGCACGCGGACCACCCCAGCCACTGCCCCGCGCATTCCTGATTCCCCACCAACGGCCGGCGCATCTTATACTTGAAGTGTTCGGGTCGCATCCTGAGTTTCCGGAGCGGCACTGGAGCCAAATATGAGCCTCACCGAGTTTTCCGCCGGCGCGCCTCTCGCGCAGGGCGGCCATCATCTTCCCAAAGTCACCATGCCTGCACTGGCCGAGATGAAGCGCCAGGGCAAGCCCATCTCCGCGCTAACCGCCTACGACTACGCGACGGCGCGCCTCGTCGACGAAGCGGGCATCGATCTCATCCTGGTCGGGGACTCGCTCGCCATGGTTGTGCTCGGCCACGAAAACACGCTGGCCGTCACCGTGGACGAGATGCTGCACCACACGCGCGCCGTGCGCCGCGGCGTGCACCGCGCCCTGGTCGTGGCCGACATGCCCTTCGGCAGCTATCACGGTACGGTAGGCGAGGGTGTCGCCAACGCCGTTCGCTTCCTCAAGGAGGCGGGCGCAGAAGCAGTAAAGATCGAAGGCCCGCGCGTTGAGTTAGTGCGGGCACTTGTTGCAGCCGAGGTTCCGGTGGTCGGCCATCTCGGCCTCACGCCGCAAAGCGTGCATCGCATGGGTGGCTATCGCGTGCAGGCCCGCAGCATCGATTCAGTTCTGCAACTTCAGGCCGATGCCTTCGCAATCGCCACTGCCGGCGCCGGCGCCGTCGTTCTTGAAGGCATTCCTCGTGAAGCCGCAGCCGCCATTACCGCAGCGCTCCCCGTCCCCACCATCGGCATCGGCGCCGGCCCCGATTGCGACGGCCAGATTCTCGTCTTTCACGATCTTGTGAATCTCACCTTCGCGCCGCCGGCAAAATTTGTCCGCCGCTATGGCGACGCTTCCGCGCTTATCCACTCCGCCGTCGAGCGCTACCGCGAAGACGTTGAGCATCACGCGTTCCCCTCCGACGCGGAAAGTTATCATCTGCCGGAATCCGCGCGCCGTCTGTTTGCGATCGACCCCGATGCAGCGGCGGCGCGTGAGGATGCGGATGCGGTGGTGAATCCCGACGCGGAAGTAAATATCGATGCGCGAGAAGAAATGAATGAGGAAGTGAACCGGGCCTGATGCAGATTCTTCGCACGGTAGCTGAACTGCGCCGTTGGTCCCGCACTCTGCACGCGGCCGGCGGCAACACTCTCGGCCTCGTTCCCACCATGGGCGCTTTGCACGCAGGCCACGCCTCGCTCATCCGCGCCGCGCACGCCTCCTGCACGCATGTCGCCGTCAGCCTCTTCGTCAACCCCACGCAGTTCGGCCCCAACGAGGACTTCGCGCGCTACCCCCGTGCCTTCGAGTCTGACTGCGCGCTGGCTGCTGCCGAAGGCGGGGATATTCTTTTTGCGCCCACAGTCGAGGAACTTTATCCCAACGGTCCCGATTCAACCTTTGTTGAAGTTCCTGCATTGAGCGATCGTCTCGACGGCCAATCCCGCCCCGGCCACTTTCGTGGCGTCGCCACCGTCGTCGCCAAGCTGCTCATCGCTGCCGAACCCGACCGTGCCTATTTTGGCCAAAAAGACGCGGCGCAGGTTGCGGTGCTCCGCCGCATGACCGCCGATCTGCTGCTCGCCACCGAAATCGTCGTCTGCCCCATCGTGCGCGACGCCGACGGCCTTGCGCTCAGCTCGCGCAACGCGTACCTCACACCGCAGCAACGCGGCCAGGCTCTCGCGCTCAGCCGCTCTATTCATCATGTGGAATCGCTTGTCGCCGGGGGCGAGCGCCGCGCGTCCATGCTTCTTGCTTCCGCGCATGGCGTGTTTGCCACCGAGCCTGATGTGCGCATCGACTACGTCGTCCTAGTGGACGCGGCCACGCTCGAACCGGTCGACACTGCCGTTCCCGGCACACTTTTTGCCGTTTCGGCGTGGGTTGGTCCCACGCGGCTTATCGATAACGCGATTCTGTTCTGAGCAACGGAAAAAATCCGTTGCGTACCTGCGCGTTGGAGACGCAATCTTGAAGCAGTGCCGGAACTGCCCGACATTGCCGCATATTTAACCGCGCTTGAGCCGCGCATCCTCGGCAAGACGCTTGAGCGCGTTCGTCTGCAAAGCGTCTTTGTCCTGCGCACGGCGGACCCTCCCATCACGGCCGTCGAGGGCCGCACCGTCCGCGAGCTGCGCCGCATCGGTAAACGTATCGCCATCGGCGTCGACGGCGACTTCTGGCTCGTGATCCATCTCATGATTGCCGGCCGCTTGCACTGGCGTCCGCCGCAAGCCAAGCTCTCCGGCCGCCAAGGGCTACTCACCTTTGACTTTTTGGATGGGACCTTAGTCCTGACGGAGGCCGGCTCCAAGCGTCGCGCCTCGCTGCACGTTCTCCGCGGCGAGCAGGCCCTGCGCGACATCGATCCCGGCGGCATCGAGGTTTTTTCCTCGGATCAGGAAGCATTTCGTGCGGCACTCACCGCCGAGAATCGCACCCTCAAGCGCGCCCTCACCGATCCGCGGATCATCAGCGGTGTGGGCAACGCCTACTCTGACGAGATTCTTCACGCCGCACAGCTTTCGCCCATCGCGCTCACGCACAAGCTCAAACCGGAAGAATGGGAGCGCCTTTTCACAGCCACGCGCTTCACGCTTTCTTTATGGATCGACCGCCTCTCGACAGAGGCCAGGGAAGAAGTTTCCCGAAGGCGTCACGGCATTCCGTCCAGAAATGGCCGTTCACGGCCGCTTCGGCCAGCCCTGCCCGCGCTGTGGCTCGCCCATTCAGCGCATTCGCTACGCCGATAACGAAACCAACTATTGCCCCACCTGCCAAACCGGCGGCAAGCTTCTCGCCGACCGCAGCCTCTCGCGGTTGCTCGGCTCCGACTGGCCGCGCACGCTGGATGAGTTGGAAGCCCTCAAGCGCCGCTGATTAGCACGCGAAAATACGCGATAAATGCGGGTAACCAGCAAGTAACACTTCTGCGTCATATCCCTTGATTTGCCTTGACATAGCGTCCGCACCTCCCGCAGAGTGGTTGCGGCGACTCCTTTCAGGCGGGGCCAGCGATCCGTCACCCCCATCTCCTGGTGCTTGTGAGCGGGAGCCGTATATCAACTCCGCAGTGGAGGAACTAAGAATGCATGTCAGTTACCTTTGGATTGTGGTTGCCGCGGTAATAATGTGGCTACTGGGAGCTCTCTGGTACGGGCTGATCTTCAAAAAGTCATGGCATAAGCTTGTCGGTTTGGCCGATGGTGAGAAACCCAAGAATGCAGTCTTCGCCATGGCTTCCTCGCTCCTCGCCAATCTACTTCTCTCATTTGTTTTGGCACACGTCATTGAAATGGCGGGAGCTCGTGTCTTTACCCAGGGCTTTATGCTGGGCGTCGTCTGCTGGTTGGGCTTCATGGCCCCGCCACTTTTCGCGCAGCACATCTGGGAAGGTCGCCGCGCCAACCTCTTCGCCATCAACGCTGCATATTGGTTGCTGGCCATGGCCTTCGGCGGCGCCATCCTGGCGGCATTCCACTAAACCACGGCTCCGCTCTGCGGCGCAGGTGGCTCGAAACGCTCAAGGGGCAATTCCCTTCAGGGGAATTGCCCCTTTACGATGTAAGCAAGCAGCGCGCGCCGAGTGCCACGGAAGCGTCGCGTTAGGTTCCATATATTCTTCACGCTCCCTTCACAACCGCGCGTTGACCCGCTTCATTCGCACGCACACCATCGCGCGTCTCAATGGGATGCGAGCCTATTACCACTAGTGCGTCAAAGGCTCAAATCTCCTTGACATGGTTCGTTCGCCACGCGCAGAGTGATTCAAACGATCCTTGTCGGACTTGCCGGCGGTGATTCTCGCGCTGAGACTTCCGCGTGACAGATCCGACATAGATCCTGTTGTGGAGGATTCACAAATGCCCATGGCAAATCTCCTGGCGATGCTGTTCCTGGCGCCAGTGACTATGCATCTCCTGACGGTGGTGGTCGTTTCGGCCGCAGTGCAATGTTTTCTTGGAGCTCTCTGGTATGGATTGATTTTCAAGAAATCCTGGATGACGCTTGTCGGGCTTTCGCGAAGACCATAATTCGAAATACCAAATCTTCGAAATGGTGGCCGCTTTTATCGGCTGCTTCGTGATCTCGTTCGTGCTGGCGCACATTTTGGGTTGGGCGGGGTCGATTACCGCCACCGATGGTGCTTCGATCGCCATAGTCTGCTGGTTTGGCTTGATGGCGCCGCCGCTCTTCATACAGCACATCTTTGAGAAACGGCGCGCCAATCTCCTGGCTATCAACGCTGCATATTGGCTTATCGCCATGGCTGTTGGCGGCGCGATCTTGGCGGCATTCCACTAGACTGCAGCTCCGCTCTACCGCGCACGTGGCTCGAAACATTCAAGGGGCAATTCCCTTCAGGGGAATTGCCTCTTCATGTCAGGGGCTGTCCTCGAATGCCATCGATCCCAGCGGTTTGAACAGGCTCTGGACGGGGAAATGTCCTAAAATCTTTTTATGGCACGATCAATAATCACAACCGATGGTGCGCCGGCCGCCATCGGCCCTTATGCGCAGGGTGTCCGTGTCGGCAACCTCATCTTCACCGCTGGACAGGGTGGGATCGATCCCGTCGCCGGGCAGATAGTTCCCGGCGGCATCAAGGAACAGACGGAGCGAACCATCCAAAACCTGAAAGCCGTTCTTGAAGCCGGCGGCAGCAGCCTGGGTCAGGTTGTCAAAGCCACCGTCTTTCTCAAGGACATGAATGATTTCGCGGCCATGAATGCGGTGTACGCGTCGTTTTTTGCGAATGACTCCGATACGCTGCCCGCGCGCACGACGATTGAAGCCGCGCGGCTGCCGCGCAACATGCTGGTCGAAATCGAAGTCGTTGCAGAGGTCTAATCAATTATCGCGCCAAGCGCAGTGCAGCGACGGCGCATGCGGGCAGGAGGTCTGCCTTGAGCGATGCTCAGGATAAAGTTGTCCACAGCGATGCGGAGTGGCGCGCCCGGTTGACGCCGGAGCAGTATCGCGTGCTGCGCGAGAAGGGAACGGAGCGCCCCTTTACCGGCGCGCTCACTGAAAACCACGAGACCGGCAACTATCACTGCGCGGGATGCGGCGCACTGCTCTTCTTGAGCGGCGCCAAGTTCGACTCGGGCTGCGGCTGGCCCAGCTTCATGATCCCCGCCGATTCAAAAGCCGTGGTGGAGCATGAGGACACGAGCTTCGGCATGCGGCGCGTCGAGGTCACGTGTGCCCGTTGCGGCGGTCATCTCGGCCATGTCTTCCCCGATGGCCCGCATCCTACCGGCCTGCGCTACTGCATCAACTCTGCGTCGCTCAACTTCACCCACGCGGATAAGTAAATCCGCCCGGACGCGTTTCTCGTTTTTCGCGCACAACAAAACCCCGTCCTTGCGGAACGGGGCCTTGAGATGCCTGACCAAAACCTGAAAGCGCGGAGCGCCGTCTACGCCTTGGCGACCTTACCGCTCTTGATGCAGGTTGCGCACACGCGCATCCGCTTGGCGGCGCCATTGACCAGCGCTTTGACCGACTGCAGGTTGACGTTCCAGCGCCGGCGCGTCACGTTATGCGCATGTGAAATGTTATTGCCGAAGCGCGGACCCTTGCCGCAGATATCGCAAACTTGTGCCATGGTTAAACTCCAGATTTTTCAAGGACTTTCGGCGCCGCCCTAGCGGTCTGGCGCACACCCGGAATCCCGCGTCCTCGCCCTGCCGAACCTTCAGTATACCAGTGCCTGGCGCGTCTCGGCTATCCCTCAGGGGCCGATGAGCGGGAACCGCCCGCGTACCTGGTGCCGCGCCCCCTCAGCGCCTAAATGGCTCTCGTACAGCAGAAACTCCTGCGCCATGAACGGCGTAAACGCCGGCTCACCGCGCATCCGGCTTGCTAACACGCGCAATTCTGCGTCACGTCCCTGCCCCTTGGCTCGCGCCAACGTGATGTGGGGATGAAACGGCCGTGTCTCCCCCGCAAATCCGCACTGGCTTGTGGCCGCTACCACGCGCTCGGCGAGCGCGGCCAAATCCGGCGTCGCCGCGACATCGGCAAAGAACACGCCCTCCCGGTCGAAACAGTCAAGCGACCCAAGCTGCACGGGAACCGGTGCGCTCTGTACCTCGCCCAACAGCTCCATCAGGCAGTCGTACTGCTCTGGCGTTGTGTGTCCCAGGAACTGCAAGGTTATGTGCCACGAATCCGGCTCGGTCCAGCCCAATCCGCTGCTACCTGACCGCAGCCGCGCCACCACGATCTCGAGCTCGCGTACCACCGCATCCGCCAGAGCAATTCCCAGGAACAACCGCATACCGAGCTAGTGTAATTCCCGCCCCGCGACCAGAATCAATTCGACGCCAGACCTAATTCGACGGCGGCGCCGGGGGTGCCGCGGGCGGCGGCATTCCCGGACCCCCGCCCGGACCTCCCTGGTGCTCCTCGCGCGGAACCACAAAAACTTCAGGCATCTCGTGGCCGCGATGGCAGGTCCCACAGGTCACAGGCGAACCCATTCCGTCGGGGTCCAGGTCCATCGCCTTGCTGATGGTGTCCTTGTTGATTTGCTGCGTCATGGAGTACATGATCCGCGCAATTTTCTTGTCCGGCTTGGAGTCATCGGCGAAGTTCGTGCGCGGGCGGCCGTTGGGGCCGATATTCTTCGGGTCGGCCGCGTGGCAGAACTCGCATTTCACGCCCAGCGAACCCGCCCACGTCTCCATGATGTCGCGTACCTGGCGGCCTGTCAGATCCTTGGGCAGCACCTGCAGGTTGGTAGGGGGCGGATAATTGCGCATCGGCCGTCCGCCCGGCGCGCCCTGTGGTGGGGGGCCCTGTTGAGTAGGTCCCGGAGCGGCCTGATCAGTTTGTGGTTGCGGCGCGGCTTGCGGCGCCTGCGCCCCAGTGGTTACAGCAAAAATCGCCGCAGCGAGCAGTGCGACAGCGGCAGCAGGAGGAAGCAGGGAAGTAATCTTCACGGGCAGGAAATCCTTTCAGAGTTTTCGAGCAGGCTCGGGGAGATGGTTCGGGTTCATTTTAGTGACGGAGTTCGAACGCGGAAAGATGCTCATCCTATTGATTTCGGTCCGGAAACGCAACCGTTCCCGGCAACGACAAAACGCAGAGGCAGCTCCGCGGCGTGGCGGATGCCGATGCGGGGCGTCACCAGCACGCGCCCGGCACGCGTCCCGTCGTCGCGCACTTGCAGCGGCGATCCGGGATCCACCAAATCCAGCCCGTTGTCCGCGCTCCGCGTAATTCCCAACGCCTGGCACAGACGGCCGGGGCCGCTTGTCAGTTCTTTCAGCTTGCCGCATTCTGCTTCCGTGACCCATCCTTTTCTCGTTTGCCGCGAAAAGGATGGGAAGTCATTCAGGCCGCGATTCCGCGCCATCTGCTCCAGTCCCTCTACCGGCTCCAGGGCGCGTATCAGCACGCCACCACCGTGGCCCTTGCGTTCGCACGAGACATTCATGCAGAAGTACAGCCCATAAATGAAATAGACATACGCATGTCCTGCGGGTCCGAAGAGCACCTGGTTTCTCGGCGTGGGCCCGCGAAACGAGTGCGCCGCCGGATCAGCCGTCTGCTCGTGCGGTCCAAGATAGGCCTCGACTTCAACGATGCGCCCGGCCAGCCATCCGGCGCGACTCCGGCGCGCCAGCACTTTGCCGAGCAGTCGCCGTGCCACGCGCTCCGGCGGCGCCTCAAAGAAGGCTCGCTGCAGCAGGCGGCCGGGAAGGTGCGTTGCTCCCATAGGCAATTAACCGAGCCTCCCCATTTGCTTCAAGAGCAGCTGAGCGGCCACATGATCGTTGTCCCTGTTTGCGCGTTCAAGGTGCTTCCGCGCTACTGGGAGCGATTTAGCGGTCCCCTTGCCTTCCAGATATGCCACCGCGAGGTAGAAATTCGCATCGTCTCGATCGCATTCCGAGATATTCTTTCCCCGAATCGCCTTTCGAAATAAGCGAACCGCCTCGGCATAGCCAGCCCGGACGCCCTTGCCCCAGTAAAAATGAATTCCGAGCTGGATAAGGACGGCATCGTCTCCCAAGGCAGCAGCCTTCCTGAACCAGTGGACGGCCAGTCGAAAATGCCCGGTCTCGCGGTAGGTAACTGCGATGTTGGTTGGTGCGCAACTAGTGTCTCCGTCGCGGAACGCCCTCTTGAGCCAAAGCAGAGCTTCATGCACGTTCTTCTCCACACCGTAATTGCCGCCCAGGATGACGCCGAGAGTCGATTTCGCGAACAGATTGCCGTGCTCCGCGGATCGGCGATACCATTCAGCAGCCTTGCGGTTGGAGACTCGTACCAGGATTCGTCCACGCCGATCTTTACACCCATCGGAATAGTGCGCGGCGACGCTATATTCTGCCTCGGCATCTCCCTGCATGGCCTTGGCGAGCAACATTTTCCATTCAAGGTCCGACATCTTCCCAGGGTATTTCGGGAATCCAGCGTACGAGCTGGGCAATTTCCATGGGGACTCGGAATCGATGACCGAGTAAATCCCGCGTCCTGCCCTTTTGGCTTTCATGACCGTCCTCTGTCCCGCTTGTGCCGGCTCACTTCACGCCTTCTTGTGCGTCTTGTTCCATGCCTCAATCAGCGCCAGCACTTCTTCGGCGTGGCCTTCCGGCTTGACCTGGGGGAAAACATGCAGCAGCGTCTGGTCCGGCCCGATCACGAACGTCGTCCGCACAATCCCCATCACTTTCTTGCCGTACATGTTCTTTTCTTTCAATACGTCAAACTGTTTGCACACTTTCTCGTCTACATCAGCAAGGAGTGTGTACGGGAGGTCGTACTTCGCGCGGAACTTGGCCTGATTCTTCGGCGTGTCGCGGCTGATGCCCAGAACCACCGCGCCCGCCGCCTGCAGCTTTTTAAAGGTATCGCGAAAGCCGCAGGCCTCAATGGTGCAGCCCGGGGTGTCGGCCCTGGGATAAAAGAAGAGGATCACCGGCTTGCCGGCATAATCCGAAAGGCTTACAGTTTTGTCCTCGTCGGTCTGCAACGTGAAGTTGGCGACTTTCTTATTGAGCTCCATGGGGAATATCCTCGCTATATACGGTGTGGGCCGCTGGATGGCCGCCAGGTTTGATGATTCCAGATTTGATTATTCCAGATTTGACCAGCATTGAAGGGTGCGGAAAATGTCATCGCGAAGCACGAGTCGCTTGTGGATAACGGCAGCGGGGTGGGTGGCTCTGCTGCTGATCGCGTCCGTCATTCCCGCAGTAGCGCAATACCCGGGCCAGATCACAAAGCCTGACGAACACACCCCCACCATGCGCGCCGTCGCGGTCTTTGAGTGGACCGGCGACGAGGCTAAACCCAAGACAGGCCGCCTCGTGCCAGTCTGCATTTATGACGGCCAGCAGTTGCAGGACGCGGATATCTACCTCGCCCGCCCATTTCCACTCGCCCTCTCGAGTGACGTCGAGTATCAGTTGCTGCGGGATGGCAGTCCATTAGGCCTCTTCGACATTGAAACTGCCGCGCGCGAGCAGGGATCCTGGGTCGGCTACGGCAAGCGCCTGCCAAACCCCGCGGCGAAGCCCGCACCTAAGCAGGTGGCCAAGATCGACGCAGAGGACGATTCGCAGAGCGACACGCCCATCCTGCACCGCAAGCATCATGCCGGTGACGCGAGCTCGGGGAGCGGTAATTCTTCCGGTGGTTCATCAAGCAGTTCGGGCCCCGACCCCAATGCGCCGGCTCCCGATCCTGACCGCCCCACGCTCCACAAGGGCGGCGACGCTTCAGCCAGCGACTCGGGTGACAGCTCGAGCACGAATTCCGGCAGTCCCACGCTGCATCGCGGCGGAGATGCCTCCGGCTCCAACACCGGAGATACTTCGAGTTCCAGCTCGGGCTCCAGCTCCGGGTCGGGTTCCAATCAACCCCAACTTCATCGCATGCCCGATAGCTCGGCCCCTAGCGACTCCAGCCAACCCAAGCTCAAAAGGAAAAAGAACGACGAAGACGACAGCTACGTGAACAGTGTCGACAAGTCGAGCGATCCTGACCGCCCGCATCTGTTTCGCGGCAAGTCCCTGGGCTTTGATGGGCCGGTCACGCCCAGCCTGCGTCGGCCTGCCGCCCGACATGCACCAGGAGGTCGCCGTCTCCGACCTGACCGACCGGCCCGAGCACGTGTGGGATTACACCTGGGCCAACCCCGATGACGAAGCCAAGATGAAGGCCGCGATGGAGGATGTTGCGCGCACCGCGCTGGGACTCAATCCGCCACCCGCTCCCGCCAAGCCCGCGCCCAAGTCAAAAACGGCCTCCACGGCCCACAAACCAGAAGCAACTGACTCTGCCGCCAGAGCCCGCGCCGCTTCTCGATGAGCAATTTCGCGTCTTTGAGCTGGCCTACGGCTCGGGAGCCACCATGGTGCTCTCCGCGCATACCGATGGCTCGGGCGTGGAGGAGAAGTTCGTCACCCTGGTCGCGCAGCCCGATCTTTACGGAAACGTTGCGGTTCTCATTAAGAATGTGACGGATGCAGCGCACCTCGACGACACGCCGCGCATGCGCCTCGTGGACGCGGTCGATGCTCTGGCCGACAACCGCGGCGACCTTCTTTTCGAGCTGCGCGGATCAACCCAACGCCAGTTCGTCCTTTACCGCGTGCTGCGCGGCGATGCCACCCGCATTTTCTTGAGCAACGCCGACGAAATCGCTGTTCCGACCGGCGAATAACGCTCGCGAGCAACTCCCCAAAGTGGTCAATATTGCTCACAAATAATTGCCCCAAAAGAGGTACTCTCGGAGTGTGATTCCGCTCACATCTCCTATACAATGGAGAATAGAAATAAGTGGGCACATCGACACTTTTCAAGGATTCCCCATCGCATGGCATCTGTCATTACGGCCCCGTCTAGCGAAATCGTTTCTGTTACCCCGACCCCATCGACTCCAGCAGTAGCTGAAACAGCCGCGCCAAACGAGTCGCAAGCGGGCGCTGGGTGGCGTCACGTGCGCATGGGCCGCGCCAAAGCCGTCAACGACGGCATGAGCTGGCCGATGGTCCTCGTGATGGTGCTCTTTCACGTGGGTGCGATCGCCGCGCTGTTCCTCTTCACTTGGCAGCGCCTCGTGGTCATGGCTGTGCTCTATGTTCTGGCCATCAACGTGGGCATTGGCATGTGCTATCACCGCCTGCTCACGCATCGCGGCTATCAGGTGCCCAAGTGGCTCGAATATGTCATGACCGTGTTCGCTACGATGTCGCTTGAGGGCGGACCCGATCTTCTGGGTCTCCACGCATCGCGTGCATCACCAGCTCAGCGACAAGGAAGGCGATCCGCACACCCCGCGCGAAGGCGGCTGGTGGGCGCATGCGGGATGGATCCTTTTCGGCGAGGCGTTGCACTCGCAGATCAAGGCGCTCTCGCGCTACTCGCCCGACCTCAGCCGCGACCGCTTCCATGTGTGGTTGAGCAAATACCACTGGATGCCGATTACCCTCAGCGCCATTCTGCTGTTCTCGCTCGGATGGTACTGGGGCGGTTTTGTGAACGGCGTCGCCATGTTCCTTTGGGGAGCTTTGCTGCGCGTCACGCTTGGCCTTCACGCCACCTGGCTGGTGAATTCCGCAACTCACATGTGGGGCAGCCGCCGCTTTGAAACTCGCGACGACTCGCGCAACAACTGGTGGGTCGCCCTGCTCACCGGCGGTGAGGGTTGGCACAACAACCATCACGCGCATCCGGTTTCCGCGCGCCACGGCCTCAAGTGGTACGAGATCGATCCCAACTTCTGGGGCATCTGGATCCTGGAGAAACTCGGCCTTGCCCGCAAGGTCCAGGTGGCAAAGTTCGATCCCAAAAATCCCAAGCCCGCGGGGATGCGCATAGCGCTTCCGATTCGCCGGCAGATTTATACTGAGTTGAGAAAAGATGCGGCCTTCCCTGATCGGGAAGGCCGTTTGTTCTTGCTCGGTTCGAAGCGCTTCTACCGCCGCGCCTTCGCCCTTACCCACAGCACCAGAAACAGCGGCAGCGCCACCACCAGCACCAGTACGCCCGCGGGAAATCCGACGTAGAGGTACGTGTCGACGTAGCTTACCGAGTGCCCGCCCACCAGGTTCCATGCCAGCAGCGCAAAAATGGACGCGCAGGTAGTGGCGAAAAACGTGAGAAACGCCGAGGCAAACGCCAGCAGCAGGCTTTGGAACAGGCTGAAACCCTCCAGCGGGAACCCGAAAACTCTCGCTCCCCTTCCGCTTTCCATTGCGCATTCGTCATGACCTACCCCCTATCAACTAGAATACAAATTCATGGCCAGCAGTGCACAAATCGAGTTGTGGCATGCCGAGAAAGTTGCCACGCAGGCGACAGTGCAGGATGCGCCCAATGGCATCCGCTACGCTGCCTTCGGCGAAAACCGCATCTCCGACGCGGACCTTGAGCGTCTTGTAGGCGCCGTGCCGGCCGCGCTGGCTCCCGCGCTGCGCCCGCGAGCCTACTACTTTGTTCCCCTTACCATTGCCGACACCGGCGAAAACCTCATCGCGCCCGCCTACTCAGTTGAACTCGGCGACCGCGCCGTCTGCCATCGCAACGCCGCCTTCGGATCCACCGAGGCCGTTTTCATCTCCACGCGCCTCGTTGAAGACCGCTTCGGTCTCGCCTTCGAGTTCTTCATCAACGTGGCGCACAATTTTGTTGAGGCTGCCGGCGTTCCCGACAGCTTTTCCACGCTCGCCTGGTCGCAGGCCGAAGCGCAGGTGCGCGGCGAAACCAGCCAGGACGCATGGGAAGCCCGCCGCCGCGCTCAGGAGCCGCACGCCGGCTCGAAGAACCGGATATCGACGAGCGTGCCCGCATGAGCTTCTTCGAGTCGTCGTTCTCTGACGCGCTCGCCATCTACATGCTTTCGCTTGCGGTCGATTTCGACTACCACGACCTGCGCGAGCGCGAGTACCCGCTGCTGGCCGCGCCCGCGCTCGCCGAGCGCCTGCGCCACGTCGCCACGCTCTTCCCAACCAATCCCGGCTACGAATTCCAGGTCAATTACCGCCGCAAAGGCTAGCCCACGGCGGCGGCTCACGGAGTGCGATGCGCTCTCAGCTCTCGTACAAGTTTGCGCGCACAAATGCGTTGCGAAACTTGCCTTGCGGATCGTACCGCGCCGCCAGCGCGCGGAAGATCGGTAGTTGCGTGTAACACGGCTCCAGTTGTGCGGCCGGCAGCGTGAACAGCTTGCCCCAGTGCGGCCGCGGATGGAACGGCATGAGTTGTGCTTCAATCAGCGGCAGCACCTGCCGCACCGCAGCCCACTGCGGCTTCCAGGTGAAGTGGATCGCCAGCGATGCACGCTGATACGCTGTGCTCATCCACAATCGGTCTGCGGCCACCGCACGCAGTTCCGTGATGAAAATGAGCGGCCCGATCTTCTCGCGCAGCTTTTCTACCGCCAGCACCGCGTCCCATCCGCTCGTCCACGGCACCAGGTATTCCGTTTGCAGCTCCTGCCCGCTTGAAGGCGTCTGCCCGATGCGGAAGTGCGGGAGCCGGTCGTACCACGGCCCCGGAACTCCCATTTGGTCGGTCACGCTTTCAGTCGGATGCCCGGCCAGCGGGTGCAGCTTCTCCGTGGCCAGCTTCGCGCCATAAATCTCGGGTGCCCACTGGTTCGCGTCGCCTTCCTTGAGCCGCCGCTTGATCCACAGTTGCTCGGCGCGGCGATTCTGCCAGTCGGTAAACACGCTCACGCTGTAGCCGCTCGCGAAGATCTCCTCAAAATGCCGCCCCAGTTCCTCGAAGCTCAGCCCCTGGTACACCGCCTGCGCCACCTTGTACGTTGGCTGCACTTCGAGAGTCGTTCGCGTGACAACGCCCATGGCGCCCAGCCCCACCACCGCGCCCAGAAACTGTCTCGCCATCGCGCTCGCGCTTCAGCTCCACCACGTCACCGTTGGCCGTCACCAGTTCCACCGCGGTCACCGCCGTCGCGAGGTTGCCGTTATTCAGGCCGCTGCCGTGCGTGGCGGTTGCGCATGCCCCTGCCACGGTAATCCCCGGCAGCGACGCCAGATTGTGCAGCGCATAGCCCTTGGCGTCGAGCCACGGAGCCAGCTGCGCATACGTTACCCCTCCGCCCACCGTTACCGTGTGCGCCGTCTCATCGAGCGTCATCTCGTTGAGCCGCGCCACCGAGATCTGCTCGTGCGTGCTGTCGGCAATGGCGTTGAACGAGTGCCTCGCGCCTAGCGCACGCAGATTGCTCGCGGACTTCACTGCCGCGCGCACCTCGTCCACCGTTCCCGGTGTCCGCAAATTGCTTGTGCTGTAAGTAAGGTTGCCGGCCCAGTTCGTCCGCGGCGTCGCAGCCGCCTGTTCGCCCCGCGCCATGCGCTTCAGCGCGTTCCCGGCCGCCAGCGCGACCGCCGTCTTCAGGAACTCCCGCTTATTCATCGGTTCGTTCGACCTCGAAGCGACCCGCTTTTGACTCGGGGCGCGCGCCGCCGCTCCAGCATAGGCGTATGCTCACACGCCTGACAACTGAGAATTGACAACTGAGAATCGAGCGCTGCTTGTTACGAGCTACAAGCTGTACTTTCCGGACCCCATGGTCACAATCACCAGGTTCATCGTGACGATCAGCACCTCGTAGTTCCAGCCCGCGGACTTCACGCCCCAGAAGCCGGTCTTCCACACCACTGCCTTTTTGTAAATCGCGCCCAGCATCAGGAGAATCAGTCCGACCGCCGCCCATGGCGCCAGGATTCCCGTTGCTAACCCCATCGTGCCGGCGCACTCCGCCGTACCCAGAAAGATGGTGAACGGTACGCTCATTCCGATGCTCGCAGCTCGTTCCTTCGAATGCCGCAGATGGTTGAAACCGCTTGTCCCGAACACCAGCGCCAGCACCAGCCTCAGCAGCAGCAGGCTCCAGTCCGCATACGCCATCGCGCCCGGAATCGTAAACATGGTCGACCTCCCATGCCTTCAAGCCTATCAATACGATGACACGGACCATCGAGTGCATTGCACCCATGGAGAAGTGTGAGTGTGAGTGCGAGTGTGCATTGCACAGTCACGGTCACACTCACACTGGGTATTGATCACTGCCCCGCGAACACGACGCGCCCTTCGCTCACAGTCCAGCGCACTTTGCCCTGCATGGCCCAGCCATCGAAGGGCGTATTCTTTGCCTTCGATTTCGACTCCGTCGCCCGGTAGATCCACTCCGCCTTGGGATCGAACACCACCACATCGCCAAAGCTGCCCACGGCCAATGTGCCGCGGCCTTTCAAGCCCAGCAACGCAGCCGGTTGCGCGCTCAGCAGGCTCAGCACACGCCCCATCGGGATCTTCCATTCCCCGTGCAACCAGCGCAGGCACAGTCCCAGCGCTGTTTCCAGGCCAGTAATCCCGTTCGGCGCCAGCTCGAATTCAATTTCCTTTTCGTGCATCGCATGCGGCGCGTGATCGGTCGCAATCGCATCCACCACGCCGTCGAGAATCGCATCGATCATGGCGTCGCGGTCGGCGGCCGAGCGCAGCGGCGGATTCATCTTGGCGTGCGTGTTGTAGAGTCCGACGTGTTCCTCGGTCAGCAGAAAGTGATGCGGCGCAACCTCGCAGGTGACGCGCAGCCCGTTGCGCCGCGCCTGCCGCACCGCCGCCAGTGCCGCGGCCGTAGACGTGTGCGCCACATGCAGATGCGGATGCGAATCGCGCAGCTCGGTCACCAGGCGAATGTCGCGCTCCACCATGCTCGACTCCGCTTCCGGCGGCATGCCGCGCAGCCCCAGCTTGAACGACACCGGGCCGAGGTTCATGCTCGCGCCCTGCGTCATGCGCGTGTCCTCGGCGTGCTGAATCACAGTGAGTCCCACGCGCGCCGCCGCGGCGAGCGTCTCGCGCATCATGCCGTCCTTCAGGATCGGCCGTCCGTCATCGGTCACGGCCACCGCGCCTGCGGATTTGAGCGCCGCATAGTCGTTGATCACTTCACCTTTGGACCCGCGCGTAGCCGCGGCAATGGGAAACACGCGCACCTGCGCGCCGCGCTCTGGCGCCTGCATCCAGCGCGTAATCTCCGGCGAGTCGTTCACCGGCAAGGTGTTCGGCATGGCCGCCACGCTCGTGAAGCCGCCTGCCGCAGCCGCAGCCGTTCCCGTCGCGATGGTTTCCTTGTAAGCCTGTCCCGGCTCGCGCAGATGCACGTGAATATCGATCAGCCCCGGCGCAACCACCAGTCCCGTCGCGTCCAGCACCTCCGCGCCTTCCGCGTTTTTCAACTTCCCCGGGCCCGCAATCTCCGCTACGCGTCCGTTATCGAGCAGAATGTCCTTGGCAGCGTCCATGCCCGCCGCGGGATCCACCAGCCGCCCTCCGCAAATTGCCAGCGTCGTCATGCGCGGCCTCCTGACTCGAGATCATTTTGGTTTGAATCGGCACTCGAAGTTATGTGGGTTTGCTTTATAAATAGGCAGTAGACGATCCCGCAGAGAAACAGAAATGCAATCGGTATCGGCAAGCCGGACAGTTTTCCATCAGGATGATAGGCCAGGTAGATAAAGCAAGAAATGATGCCGGCCAAATTGATGAAGACCCATAGGAACCGAGTGTCCTCAGCCTTCCGGATCTTATATTGTTCTTCCGAAAGATCGCTTAACCGGAAACGGCCTTTTTTAATCAAGCCCAGAATCAAAAACGAATAGAGCCACAAACCGAAAGGAGCACTAGATAAACTTCGCTCCGTCAGCAAGTCCGCAAAGGTAATTGCCATTCCGAGCGCGAAAAAGGCCACAACGAAATATGAGATATTTTGGCGCCAGATTTCCTGAATCCAAAGCAGTGGCAGGACGAGGAGTAGCACGGCGACGGAGGTGGCGACGAACAAATGGAAACTAGGTCTCCCTCGAAGAATGAAGATCGACACAACTTCGCAACATACCAGCGCAAGCAAAACCGGAATGCGCACTTTCCGAAATGCGGAAATCTCCATTGCCTTCTCCCGTGAGCCGCGGCCGTACACTTCAGAAATTCTGCTCGACAAGTACCCCTCTAAGATGCAGCCTACAGGGCTTGATGCAGTGCCCGCTCCATCACCGCCATGCGGATGGCCAGTCCGTTCGTCACCTGCTCCAGAATCGCCGACTGCACGCCATCGGCCACGCCGGCCGTGATCTCCATGCCGCGAATAATCGGTCCCGGATGCAGCACCACCGCGGCGGGCGCATGCGTCGCCAGCCGTTGCCCGGTGAGTTGGTAATTTGCCTTGTACTCGTCCAGATCCAGTTGCAATCCGGCCAGCCGCTCGGCCTGGATGCGCAGCATCATCACCGCCTGCGACTGCGCGAGCGCCGCGTCAAAGTCTCGCTCGATCTCAATACCCGGCCCGGACCGCGCTGCTTGTTCCGGCAGCAGCTCCTTCGGCCCGCAAAGCAACACACGAGCACCGACGCGCGGCAGCAGCAGCATGTTCGATCGCGCTACCCGGCTGTGCAGAATGTCGCCGGTGATCATCACCGTCACCCCGGCCAGCGTGTCTGATGCGACTCCCGCGAGTCCGGGCCGCAGATGCGTCAGGATCGTTCTCAGATCGAGCAAAGCCTGCGTGGGGTGCTCGTGCATGCCGTCGCCCGCGTTGATCACCGGCAGGCGCGTGGACTCTTCCAACAGCCACGCCGCGCCCGACGAGTTGTGGCGCAGGATGATGGCTTCGGCTCCCAGCGCGCGCAATGTCAATCCCGTGTCCTTCAGCGATTCGCCCTTCTCGATGCTCGAGCTCAGGCTCGAGACCAGCGTGGTGTCGGCGCCGAGCGCCTTGCAGGCCAGCTCAAAACTGGTGCGCGTGCGCGTCGACGACTCATAAAAGAGCAGAGCAATGCGCCGCTTGGCCAGGATGTGGTCGCGGACGATGGGATCCATGTTGTCGAGTTCGGTGGCGCGGATGAGAAGTTGGCTCACCCCGTCCACGGTCAAATCGAGAACCGAAAGCAGCGATCCCGGATGGTAAGGAAATGAAGAAGCAGGCGCAGGCGGAGTGCTGCGCTGGCGGCGAGTCGTGGGTAGGGCCGGTTTCATGGGAGAAGCGGCTTTCAGCCTTCAGTTTCGGATCCCGATTACCGGCTTTCAGCTGAAGGCTGGGGGCTGAAAGCTTGAAGCTCAGTTGGTGCGCTCAACCAGCAGTACCTGCTCCGTTTGGTCGACTTCCTGGAACTTGACTTCGATAATCTCGCGGCTGCTCGTGGGAACGTGTTTGCCCACGTAGGTGGCCTCGATCGGCAACTCGCGATGGCCGCGGTCGATGAGCACCGCCAGTTGCACGCGGCGCGGACGTCCGTGGTCGAACAGCGCGTCCAGCGCGGCGCGAATGGTGCGGCCGGTGTAAAGCACGTCGTCGCAGATCACCACGTCGCGGCCTTCCACGTCGATGCCGATCGCTCCCGGCGTCACCACCGGGCGCACACCCGCCGTGGAGAGATCGTCGCGGTAGAACTGGATGTCGAGCACTCCGGTATCCACGGGACGCTTCTCGATGGTCGAGATCAGCTTGCCCAGCCGTTGCGCCAGAGGAACGCCGCGGCGCTTGATGCCCACCAGGGCCAGGTCCTCGCTGCCGTCGCTCTTTTCCACGATCTCGTGGGCCAGGCGCACCAGGGTGCGTTCAATCTCCGAGGCGGACATAAGCCGCCCCTTCACGCGCAGGTTGCTGTTACTTTCCGTTTCACTCATGATCGTTGCTCTTGCCGGATGATACGAGGGATTGGCGTTTCAGGGCAAGTTGTGGAAACAAGAGCGCCCACATCCCGGAGCCTGCTCCTCGGCAGGGCAGCGAATTGGCGTGCGGCAGACCCCTGTGCGAGACCCAATTGGCCCCATAATATAGAGGCGTGCCCGGATGGCGAAATTGGCAGACGCAGCGGACTTAAAATCCGCAGACCTTTACCGGTCGTGGGGGTTCAAGTCCCCCTCTGGGCACCATAGAATCAATTAGATACATTGAATTAGCCTGGATAAAGAAGCTAAGGTCTTCGCGCTGGTGATACTTTGTACCTGACTTTTTGTGAATGTGCGGAAGATGCCTGGAAAAGATCAGACGAGAGTCACCGGAGTTTGGGAGAAGATCCGCGACAGCGGTGTCTGGTGGATTCGTCATCGCGTCGACGGAAGACTCAAGCGGGAGAAGGTTGGGCGCAAGGGTGACGCTATTGCTCTCTATCAACTGCGCAAATCGCAGACTCGAGCGGGCAAGAAGCTTCCCTCAAATCTGAGGAATGCCGGAGTCAGATTCAATGAGCTCGCCGACGCGATTCTCACCTACAGCGCTTCGCATCATCGCGACACAAGAAACATTAACAGCAGAATTAAGAAGATCCTTCCAGAATTTGGGGAACGAGTTTGATTTCGTTGCGCAACGGAACAAAACAACCTGCGCAACACCCCGATTCCCCTAAGGTGTTGCGCAGTCGAACAGGGACCGGGTGCGCTAGATCAAGGCTTCGCGTGCGGCTAGTCGTCGCCTTTGTGTCCAAGCAGGAGTTGCACGCCGATATAGGCGATCCAACTGGGCTCGCCGTTGGTGCGGGTGACGGTCTGAATGCCGCGGCCGCCCATGAAGAGCAGGCGGACATGGTTGGCGCGGTCGAGAGACTGGCGACCGCCGAGATCGAGCGTGAGCGAACGCTGCTTGGGTTCATCGCCAATGCGGTTGATGGCTTGCAGGTCGTAGATTTCTGTGTACGCCTCAAAGCGGTCGCTAAATGCGTGGCCTGCGATCAAGCCTCGTCCCCACTGGTCGGGCGCGTTCGCATTGCCAATCCAGCGGCCTATCTCGCCGTCGAGCGCCAACCAGCCCAGCTGAGCCGTGACTTCCATGGGCAGATAATATTGCGGGCCCGGATCGACGATGCCGCGTTGCGCGGAACCGGCGGGCGTGTTGAGCGAGACCTGCGGATAGGTTCCGATGGAGAAGTTGATGTTGTCGTCCGTCTTTTCTTTGCCGGGAATGTAGTGCTGATAAGCGCGAAATTTGACGCCGAGCAGCGTCTCGCCCAGGCCCACGCCGGTAGAGTTACGGTCATCAGTGCCGGCGGCCAGGGGCTGCTCCCATTTGAGCTGGATGCGGTTGCCCCAGCCATAATTCATGTCTACGTCGGGAATCTGGTAGTAGGACTGGCCGGGATTATGGTTGGCGATCCAGCCGAAGTTGATCTCCCAGTGATGGTTCCCGGGCGGTGCGGGATCGTCGGTGATGAACGGGGGCCCTCCCTGCGCGTGCGTGGCAGCGGCCAGAACCGCCGGAAGAATAAATGCGAGACCACGAATTACGATCCGGACGTTGAAGCAAGAAGGGAATACGCCGAGCAATACCTTTGCCCTCAAAAGATGAACTCTCATGCAAAACAAGAGTACAAATCTAACCTTAATCTTTCCTTAAGACGAAGCGAGATCAGCTCGCAGGAATTCACTATGGGATACAGGTGATTGCCGCATAACTTGTCGCGACTTATGATAACCTCCGTGTAGAGTTAATGGACTTATTAGGAGTGCTGCTGCATGTCAATGCAAAGTTCTACGCTTTCATCCAAAACTATGACTCAACCGATTCGCGTGGGGGTTGTGGGCCTCGGCCGCATGGGGATGATTCATGCCCTGCATATTCACGAATTGGCGCAAGAGTCCGATTTATGCCGGCTTACATGTGTGTCGACCACGGACCGGAAAGCCGCGGACACGTTTCTTTCGCTGACCGGCGGTTCGACACCTGTGTTCGATGACATTGAAGGGCTGGCGAAATCGGATTTATGCGACGTCACCGTGATCGCGACAAATACGCCACTGCATCGCGAACACTCGCTGATGATGATTCAGGCCGGGCAGCGGGTGTTTCTCGAGAAGCCTCTTACCGGGACGTTGCAGGGCGACCGCGAATACGCAGAGCTTCTTGAGCGTGAGTACCCACAGGCACTGATGTTGGGATTCCAACGGCGCTTCGACGCGCCCATCTGCTTTGCAAAGCAACTCATCGATGACGGGGCAATAGGGCGGATCTTCAAGATCTATTCATCGCTCGAAGATTCCGGGCCTGCGCCTGACGGATTTGCGAGCCCCGGCATTCTGCCCGACATGGCGGTCCATAATGTAGACGAAGTTGTTTGGCTCTCCGGCCGGAAGCCGAGACTGGCCCTGGCGATCGGCTCGCGAATCTATAGCCACAAGCTGACGACATGCCAGGAAGATTTTGACGATGCCTTGATGATTCTCGACTTTGGCGACGAGCTTATCGCTCAAATCCAGGTTACGCGCAATCATGTATCGGGTTATCGCGGCGAAACCGTGATTTATGGCGAGAAGGGGTTGATCCGCATAGGATGCTTTAAGCAGAAGCTCCTTGAGGTTATGGTGGAGGCGTATGCAACTCGGGAAGTAAAGGAGCCGCTTGCATTCAGGAATTTTGAGATGCGGAGATATGGCCTGTCCCTTCCAGAATTCATTGATCGCTTTGGCGCGGCATATAAAGAAGAGCTCAGAACTTTCCTGAACTGCTGCTGCGAAGGCAAGCCATTTCCGATCACTCATCTTGACGGTTTACGCGCGCAAGAGATTGTTGCGGGAGCGATGAGTGCGTCCATCCGCAAGGAAGACATGGCCAAGGTTGACTATCTGGATGTCTCTCGGAAAGCATAGCGATCGTCAGCGCGCAGGTATATCTTCGCGTAATCTCTGTCTCGTGTATTGTGGAGCCAGGAAGCACGCGCGGTTGACGATCGCTGATTTATAAAATGGTCCTGTTAGATCACTAAGTTGCCAATGAGTTACTAAGTTATGCGCGTATCTCATCCAAACGCACGGGGCGGCCCTCATCGTATGACTTTCTCGCGGCCAGCGCCATGACTACCGGAATACGGCCATCGATGCCGGTGACCTCAGTGGCGCGCTTTTGAAGCACGGCGGCCACGAAGGAACGCAATTCAGAAACGAAGCTTTCGGTATAGCGCTCCATAAAGAAGTTGAGCGGCAGATCTTTGTACACCGTTGTGGCGCTGCTAACCACGGCCTGATTGGGATAGCAGTTACCCGTGGCGATCGAGCCGTCACTACCCAGAATTTCGACCCGTTGATCGTAGCCGTAAACGGCCTTGCGGCTGTTGTCGATTGTGGCGATGACTCCATTGCCGAAACGCAGCACGATCAGCGCCGTGTCGAGATCACCCGCCTCGCCGATCTGCGGATCGACCATGACGCCGGCCGCCGTGTAGATCTCCTCAACCTCATCGCCGATGAGGAAGCGCGCCATGTCGAAGTCGTGGATCGTCATATCAAGGAAAATTCCGCCGGAGGTGCGGACGTAGCTAAGCGGTGGAGGCGAGGGATCGCGGCTGATGATGTGCATCAGGCTAGGCTTGCCGATTTCTCCGCTCTTGACAGCTTGGCGGACGCGTGCAAAGTTGGCATCGAAACGGCGGTTGAACCCGATCTGTAACTGCACTCCCGCAGTCTTCACTGCTTCCAGCGCGCGGTCGATCCTGTCCAGGCTGAATGCGATCGGCTTCTCGCAGAAGATGTGTTTGCCAGCCTTGGCGGCCTCGACGATCAGATCGGCATGGGTACTGGTAGGCGAGCAGATGAGGACTGCCTGGATTTGAGGATCGGCTAGTATCTCCGCGCTTGAATCGACGACCCTGGAGATATTGCAGCGGTCAGCCACGGCTTGCGCGGCCTCGCGGTTGACGTCGGTGATGGCAGCGATCTGGGTTTCCGGTAGACGAAATGCCAGCGTTTCAGCATGCACCCGGCCGATGCGGCCGGCGCCGATGATTCCGATATGAAGCTTTTGCGTGCTCATATGCCCTCATGAAGAAAAACTGAATAACTGCTCAGGTTGTCCAAGCAAATTGCTCTCAATGGAGCGCAGGTATTCGCGGTTGCGGTGTGCGCTTTCTTTAGGCGAACCCATACCTGGCAGGATATCTTGCTCGACCAGAGTATAGCCCTCGTATTGGCGCGCGGCCAGCCAGCGCAACATAGCAGGAAAATCGACGCAGCCTTTGCCTAGTTCGCAAAAGATGCCGCGTTTCAGGGCCGTGAAGTAATCCCACTCGCCGTCGCGAGCGTCGCGGGCGATTTGAGGGTGGCAATCCTTCAAGTGGATGTACCACACCCGGTCTGCAAAACGATTGAGTGCAGCAACGACATCGCAATTCTCCTGCCCTGCCCCATAACAATAGTGCCCGGCGTCGAAGACAAGCCCGAGATATTCTGGATCGGTCAGCTCAAGCAAGGTCGCGATCTCTTGCGGAGTTTCCACGTAGCCAGCGCAATGATGATGGAAGACCGTCCGCAGTCCTGTCTCCTCGAACACTTCGCGTGCGACCTGGTCCGCGCCCCCGGCGAAGATCTTCCACTCCTCCGCGCTTAACCCCGATTCCGGAGTAACGCGTCCGGCCAGCCGAGTCCGATCTGCCTCAGTGCCGTTGTTATCCGCCAGCACCAGGTACGGAGCGGGCGTTGTGGCTACCGCGGCCAGCAAGCGAGCCGTCTTCACGGCATTGGCGATGCCTGCGGCATGTGCAGCGGGATACTTCATGGCCACCGGCACAAATGCGCCCAGCATCACCAGGCCGCGCCGAGCAAGCTCCGCTTTCAATGCGGCAGGATCGGTAGGCATGTAGCCCCAGTCGCCTAACTCGGTTCCTGTGTAGCCTGTATCCGCGAGTTCGTCGAGCATGCGGTCAAAAAAGATCTGTTCGCCCTTGACAGCCTCGAATTCCAACGTGCCCCAGGAACAAGGTGCGTTGCCAACCAATAGCTTTTTCATAAGTCCCTCTTTCAGGACTTCCGCAGTCGGTTGGCAGACCGACACGCGAAAGTGATCACGATTTGTTCATCCTCCTGAAACACCTCAGAGGAAGTAACGTTCGCGCTTGCGCGCTTCTTCATAGCGTGCTCTCGCCTCGCGCACGCTTTCCAGCTCGGAAACTTCTGCTACCGAAACATCCCACCAGGATTCGTATCCGGGCACGCCGGTCGACACATCCGTTTCCACCACGATCACCGTGGTGCGGTCCAGCGTCTTCGCTTCCTTCAGGGCTTGCTTCAGTTCATCCAGCGTACCAGCCGTCAGCGCGTGTGCGCCCAGGCTGCGTGCATTGGCGGCAAAGTCCACCTTCAGCACATCGCCGTCCAGCTGTTTACTAGCCTCGCCGCGCGCGCGATACCGAGTTCCAAACCCGCCCTGTCCCAGCGACCGGCTTAGGCTGCCGATCGAGGCGAACCCGTGATTGTCCACCAGCACGATGATGATCTTGATCCCCTCCTGCACCGAGGTCACGATCTCTGTTGGCGCCATCAGGTAAGTGCCGTCGCCCAGGAACACGTAGACCTCGCGGCTGGGGTCGGCCAACTTGGCGCCCATGGCGCCGGGAATCTCGTAGCCCATGCACGAGTAGCCGTATTCCATGTGATAGCCGTTGGGCGTGCGCGTGCGCCACAGCTTGTGCAGGTCGCCGGGGTGGCTGCCCGCAGCCGACAGCAGCACGTCGCGCTCGCCCGCCGCCTCCCACATCGCGCCAATCACTTCGCTCTGCGCAGGCTTTCCGGGATTTTTCAAATGAAACAGCCTATCCACTTCCGCGTCCCACTCGGCGCGCAGATCCGCAATCTCCGCCGCGTACTTCGCGCTCGCCACGTGGCCCGCGAGCGCCGCACCCAGTTGCTCAAGCGCCACGCGCGCGTCGGCCACTAAGGGAATCGCGCCCACTTTGTAGGCGTCGAACTCCGCGGTGTTGATATTCACAAACTTCACCGCCGGATTTTGAAACGCCGTCATCGAGGCCGAAGTGAAATCGGAGTAGCGCGTCCCGATGCCGATCACGAGATCGGCGGCATTCGCAAGACGGTTCGCGGCCAACGTGCCCGTGGCTCCGATCGCGCCCACCTCCTGCGCATGATCCCACTTGAGCGACCCTTTGCCCGCTTGCGTCTCTGCCACAGGAATCCCGGTCTTCGTCGCGAATTCCTTCAGCGCCTGCGATGCCTCGCTCATCAGCACGCCGCCGCCGGCCACAATCAGCGGCCGTTCGGCGCCGCGGATGGCTGCAACCGCACGCTCCAGCGAAACGCGGTCCGGCTGTCCGCGCCGGATCAGCCACACGCGTTTCTCAAAAAGTTCTTCCGGATAGTCGTAAGCTTCGGTCTGCACATCCTGCGGCAAGGCCAGCGTCACCGCGCCGCAATCCGACGGCGAAGTCAGCACGCGCATCGCCTCAGGCAGCGCCGTAATCAGTTGTTCGGGTCTGTAGATGCGGTCCCAGTAGCGCGACACCGGCTTGAAGCAGTCGTTCACGCCCGTGTCCTGCGTGGTCGGCGACTCAATCTGCTGCAGCACCGGCGCCACGTTGCGCCGCGCAAAAATATCGCCCGGCAGCAGCAGCACCGGCAACCGGTTGATGGTCGCCAGCGCCGCGCCCGTAATCATGTTGGTCGCGCCCGGTCCGATCGACGACGTGCAGGCAAAGGTCCGCAGCCGGTTGCTCGCCTTGGCAAATCCCGCGGCCATGTGCACGCCCGCCTGCTCGTTGCGCACAAGGATGTACGGGAAATCGGGATTCTGCTGCAACGCCTGCCCGATCCCTGCCACGTTGCCGTGCCCAAAAATCCCCAGCATGCCCGCGAAGAATGCATGCTCGCGCCCATCCCGCTCCACATACTGCTGCTTCAGGAACTGGATCAGTGCCTGGGCCATCGTCATGCGCCGCGTCTTCATACGTGCTCCCCAAAAAGCAACTTCTAGCCGCTAGCTCGTTCCTGATTGGTCCACCCGTTGATGAAAGCGCCGCCGAGCTAGCAGCTGCCTCTCATCTCTTCACCATCGGCAGCCGAAGATCCTTGTCCTTCGAGCCGCCCCGCACCCGCGCGAAGTTCAAAGTATGCACACGTGTGCACTGCGAGAAGACTCACATTCCACAGCCGAGTTGTCAATGACTGAACAAAGGAGGGCTGAGTCACTCCTATTCATTAACTAGCTAAAGAATCCACTCTATCTGCACATCCTTAAGGCTTCCTTAAGCAAATCGCGTGCAGACTAAAAATTGATTACGCACGATCGCGTCCAGTCCGCCGCCAGGAATGGCGACAACAGCGGACCGCCCAAGATCTCGATGCGCGGAAGTCCATCGAAAAGGAATGGGATGAACAAGTAGATTGCTTTGTAAATAGAGATTCTTATGCACTGAGTGAAAATGGGCCCTCGTGGCCGGAACGACGATGGCGTGTCGCATTATGCTAGACTTCCGCTGTCCTCCGGACCGAACGCAGTCTTGATCGGGAATGAGCGAAGAGAACAGATTCCATGCGAGTGCTTATTGTTGAAGACGAAGTTCGACTCGCGGAGAGCATTGCGGCCGCGCTACGGGAGGGGCCGGGATTTGCCGTGGACTGTGCGCATAATGGTCACGACGGCATGGCTATGGCGGAAAGCGGCAATTACGATCTGATTTCGCTAGACCTGATGCTTCCCGGCATCGACGGACTCACGATTACGAAAAACTTGCGGGCTCGCGGAGATAAAACTCCGATTCTGGTGCTTACGGCACGTGACGAACGAAAGTATGTGATCGGGCTTTTGAACGCGGGCGCTGACGATTACCTGACAAAACCGTTCGACCTGGGCGAGTTGATTGCCCGAGGCAAGGCTTTGATTCGTCGCGGAAAAGGGGTTCCAACACCCATCATTGAGGTGGGCCGGTTGAGCGTAAATTCCGTCGAACAGACCATACGATGCGACGGCAGGATCATTGAGCTGTCGCCCACAGAGTACCGCATCCTTGAATACTTAATGTTCCGGCCGCGGGTGATCGTTTCGAAAAGACAGATACTAGAGCATCTTTACGACTTTACATGGGAGCACCATTCCAACGTGATTGAGGCGCATATGTCCAATCTGCGCAAGAAACTGCGCGCAGCAGGTGTGGAAGCTACCGTGCAAACGATACGCGGAGCCGGATACAGGCTCGCCAAGCCGGACGACTCGATATGAAGACACATTCGCTTACGCGCAGGCTAATCGGCGGAATCCTTGCAGCGGAGTTTCTATGCATCGCATCCTTTGCCATCGTGGCGACTGCACATGAGATGCATGGCCGGCGCCGGGGATTTGATGTCATGTTGCGCGGACGAGTGGATTCGCTGTTGGGAGCCGTGCATGGCGCCGATCCATACGGCAATCTCTTTCTGGATGCAAGTGAATTGGCGCCTCCAGCTGAAGATATCTATGTGGCCGAATCGGCCAGCGGCATTGTCGGCAGCTCGCAGCAAGTGCCGCCAGACGCATTGGCCGCGGTTCGCTCCTCACCCTCTTCGGGTTTCTTCAACTTCAAGTGGGAAGGCAAGGACTACCGCGGCTTTCACACGGAAGCTACGCGTTCCATGGACCGGGAAAGCCCGGGGATCGCGGCGCAACCGATTGCGCTCCTCTACGCCGTGCCGACGAAGGATCTCGAGTACGAAGCTACGCAGGCATTCCGCTACTATGCCGCAGCTGGTGGATTTCTGCTGGTCGTCACGGGATTTGTGCTGATTGGGTCTCTGCGCTCGCTGATGACGCCACTGCACGATCTGGCCAGGAGCGCCAGACGAGTCTCTGCCGATTCGTGGGACTTTTCGCCTCCGGAGGCTGTTCTCCGCGCGCGTGAACTCGCACCGATTGCCAATTCGATCAAAAGGCTTCTCTTCGGTCTGCAGCGCGCCTTCGAGCGCCAGCGCCAGTTTACCGGCGATGCCGCCCACGAACTTAAAACTGCAGTTGCTCTGCTCAAATCAGGCCTGCAACTTCTGACCATGAAGAAGAGAACGACGCAGCAATACGAAGAGGGAATTCAGGATCTTCTCGTCGATATTCAGCGAATTCAAGGGCTGATTGATCAGATGCTGACGCTGGCTCGCGTTGAAGAGGCGCCGCAAGCGCCGGCTGCAGCAATGGATCTATCTTCGGTCGTAAAATCAGTCGCAAGCCGGTTGCAGCCGCTTGCGGAAGTAAAGAAAATTACG
Organism: uncultured Acidobacteriota bacterium; assembly: GCA_963713675.1. Lineage (GTDB taxonomy): Bacteria > Acidobacteriota > Terriglobia > Terriglobales > Acidobacteriaceae > Telmatobacter. The sequence goes on along the minus strand of CAVQMV010000020.1, from coordinate 161,961 downwards.
ATTTGCGTGCATGCTGAGGCGGCATGCCCGGTCGCCGTGGAGAGCGGCGACGCCGGGGTGCTGGTTTCAAACCTTCTCCTCAACGCTCTGCAACACAGTTCGGCTGAGGGTCAGGTGGAGATTTCCGTGCGCGCCTGCGCCGGAGGCACGGAGTTGCGAGTCGCCGACCAAGGCGAGGGCATACCGGAGTCCGCCCTACCTCATGTGTTTGAACGATTCTACCGCGCTGATGCTTCGCGCAGCCGGCAGAGCGGAGGCGCCGGACTTGGCCTTGCGATTTGCAAAGCGATCGTGGAGCGGGCTCACGGAAATATAAAGATTCAAAGCCAGTTAGAGCAGGGGACTGAGGTTAAGGCGACGTTCCCGCAATGAATTAATCAAACCTTCATTACCGCTTAAGGTTGGCTCCTGATAATCGCTCGGTGGTCGAATTCTTCATCGGCTTATTCAGGAGCAATCATGTTTTTCTCTTCCTATCGTCGTGTTGCTTGCGCCATGGTTTTTCTGGTTCCGGCAGCCTTCTGTGTTCTTACATGTGGTCTGGCATTCAGCCAGGGGCCCTATCAAGTGGTGGACCACTGGAAGATTGGCGGAAATGGGTCATGGGACTATTTGGTCAACGATCCCAGCACGCACTTGCTCTATGTTACGCATCGCACGCGTGTTGAAATCGTGGACACCGCGACAGGCAAGGAGGTTGGCGCGATCACGGGCCTGAAGAACGCGCACGGAGTCGCGCTCGACACTGAAGGGAAGTTCGGATACATCAGCGACGGACTCAGCAATGATGTGATGGTCTTCGATCGGCACACATTCAAGCCGGTTATGACCGTGGCCACAGGCGAGAATCCGGACGGAATTACATTCGACCCACTGACCAAGACGGTTTGGGCATTCAACGGCAAGGCCAGCACTGCAACCGTGATTGATTCCGCCACCAATCGCGTGGTCGCGACTATCGTGCTTCCTGGAAAACCCGAATTCCCAGTGGCTGACGGTAAGGGTTCGGTATACGACAATCTCGAAAGCACAAGCACCATCGTCCGCCTTGACGTGCACACAAAAGCGGTAGTGGCAACCTGGAAGCTGGCCAACTGTGAAGCTCCCACGGGGCTCGCCCTGGACGTTGAGAACCGCCGCCTCTTTGCGGTCTGCGACAACAACAAAATGGATGTTGTAGACGCGGACACTGGTAAAGAGCTTTCATCGCCCGCAATCGGGGATAGTCCTGATGCCGCACGTTTCAGCGCCACTCATCAACTCGCCTTCAGTTCCAACGGCGGCGGCACGCTGACGGTAGTGGACGCGGCAAACGGATACAAGGTGATTGAGAATTTGCCTACGCCGAAAGGCGCGGCTTCAATGGCTTACGACGAGCAGACAGACCGGATGTTCCTGTCCATGGCGGAATATGGGCCATCTCCGGAGTCGGCCACGAAGTCGCGTCATCCGCAAGGGGCAATGGTGCCTGACAGCTTCACCATACTGGTGGTGGGGCGCAAATGACCCGGGCGCATGGGCGCCTGACAATTGCAGCCATGTCGATCAAGAGATCTGATCACATGGCGGAAGAGAGGGAGGGAATACAGCTCATTGTAGAGTTCGCCTTGGATCGTTTCCAGCTGGCTTGTTTAGCTATCTGTAAGTACGAAAGAGCTTCATAAGTGGTCGCATGAACACAGTGGATAGCATGGCGCACTTTATGATGCTGGTGAAGTTAGCGCACTGCGGTCGCTCCACGCAAGTGGAATAGGTAGGATGCGCTTGTGATCTGGTAAATAATCGTGACGGCGATCGGATTGCTGTTGCCGGCCGCGCCGTAAGTAGGCGACTGCGCATAGTAGCGTAAGGGCCTTGCGCGACGCGCTGATTCTAGAGTCCTGAGCACACTGGATATTTGGCTTAAGTCGTCATGCCCAGCGATGCTCTTATACCGGCTGACCTATCCTGGCTTGTTGATAGTTAGGGGCAGTTAGCCACAACCGCCAAGGTGTTATAAGTTGGCGAAAGACAAAGTGAGCAAAATTGCACACTATTACGTGTTGTTCAAGAAATGCTTGACAGCCCAGTTATGAGTGTTTTAATGTGTGTCTCACTTAAGCGCTAACGCATTTGCAGACCGTCGCACTAGCCGGCGAACGCGTTAATTCCACGACTATCGAGGCCAGAGAATGAATATTCTTCGCAGGTTTCAATTCGCGACTCAATCGTCAGGGCGACTCTCCTCTTCGCGGGGAGACGCCACGCATTCGTCAGTGATAGGGGGAGGCTGGAATCTGCTGGGCCTCGCCGTGCTGCTACTACTTGTGAACTTGTCGCTGCTGTCGGCAGCTGCTTCGGGCCAAGCCGCAGAAAAAGAGGCTAGCAAGGGGCTGATTACTGGTACGGTCGTCGATTCGGGCGGATCGGTTGTGAAAGGCGCGCAGCTGGAACTGGAGCCGCTTGGCTTGACCGTGTCTACTGACGAGCAGGGCGCGTTCTCCTTCCCGATGGTTCCGGCTGGTTCCTATACCGTGAAGCTTTCCGCGGCCGGATTTGCAACGCAGGAGTCGAAGGTCGAACTGGTCGCGGGGAAAACCGCTGAGCTCGACCTCAAGCTTGCGGTGGGAAGCAATATCGAGCAGATCCTGGTAACCGCGGAGCGCCCGCACGGAGAGATGGAGGCGCTCGACGAGTCACGCGCGGCAGACAACATCCAGCAGATCCTGCCAGCTGAGGTCATCGTCAGTTTGCCCAATGCCAACGTCGCCGACGCCATCGGCCGTCTCCCCTCCGTTGCGCTCTTTCGCGATGAGGGCGAGGGTGAATACATCGAAGTGCGCGGTACCGAACCCCGCTTGACCAACATCACCATCGATGGCATTACAGTGCCTTCTCCCGAGCCGTTGGTTCGCCAGGTCCGTCTCGATATCATTCCATCCGATATGGTCGAGCACGTCGATATCAATAAGACACTTTCGTCCAATATGGACGCGGAAGGGATTGGTAGCTCCGTCGAACTTACAGTTAAGGAAGCGCAAGAGAAGCCCACCATCAATGTTTTTGTGAACGGCGGCCGCACCAACATTGAGAACGGCCGCTACAATGCGTCCTCGGGCGGAACCTTTGGCGAGCGACTCATGAAAAACAAACAGCTGGGCGTTTTAGGAAATGTGGCCTTTGATTTCAACGGTCGCGGCATTGACAACTACCAGCCGTCGATCGATTTCCTTTCCACGTTTGCCCAGCCCTTCTACGATAACAACACCATGCGAGAATACCGCTATTACCGCTACCGGTATGGTTACTCGGGCAGCGCGGACTACAAATTCAATGACGTTTCCAGTATCTTTATCCGCGGCTTTTATAGCCAACTCAAGGACTGGGGCGACAAGTGGTACTACGAGCCGGTATCGACCGCACTGACTACGACTGGAGTCTATCCGAGCACAGCAGCCAACTCGCCGAGCCCAAAGTTCTACACCTCTTCCAAGCGCCCCAATGCGTCGATCGGTACGTTGATGCTGGGCGGGAGAGAGATTCACTCCAGCAGCTGGTTGATCTGGGAAGGGGCGGTTTCGCGTTCGTTCGAGCAAGATTCGGCCGGCAACCCCAAAGCCGACTTCGCCTGGATCGGTCCCTCGCTCCAATGTAACTACGCGCCCCAGGGCGCGACCATGTTCCCGCAGTTCGGTACTTGCTCCGGAGCTGCCTCGCCGCTTGAGAATGCCAGCGACTTCGTCTTCAAAGACATTACCTATCCCGACCCCAAGGGCCTGAGCACACAGCTCAACCTCACTGGCGAGATATCCTATGCGCACAACTACACGACCCACGGTCATTTTGGAACCATCGAGGCCGGCTACAAAATCAGCAATGCTCATAAACTCCAGGATGCAACTGAAACCGTATACGACGGTTGGGGAACAAAAGCCACGACGCCGGGCGTTTCGGCGTACTCCATGGCTGCGTTGCAGGGTTACTTCCATAACACCGACTACTTCAAAGGCCAGTTCCTTGGAGGAAAGTTCGGACCGGTCTCCGACTTCGACAAGACAACGGCTTTTCTGTTCGCAAACTTCTCGGCGGATGAGGACGGATATAAGACTGCTCTGGATAACTGGCCGAACCTCTTCGGCATCATCGAGCGCGTGTCGGCCGGCTATGTCATGAACACGATCGACGTGCGAAAGCTCCATATTCAGGCTGGAGTGCGCTTTGAGCAAACGACAATGCGCACCCATGGTTACAACGTCAATTTGTATGCGGCTGGTTCCACGCAGTGCGGAGGGCCAACGAACACCGGCTGCGGCGTGCCATCGGTGGTGACAAACAATCCCTCGTATCTTGATGCTTTTCCGGACATCAACATGCGCTACAAGATTACTGACGACCAGGGAATTCGTATGGTGTACGGCCGCGGCGTCGCGCGTCCCGATCCGTACCAGTTGATTCCTTACATTACGTTTGACGACAGTTCAAACCCACCATCGTTTACTGTCGGCGATCCCAATCTGAAAGCCGAGCTCGCCAATAACTACGATTTGCTTTATGAGCACTATCTCAAGCCGATTGGCATGCTGCAGGCGGGCGTCTTCTACAAGCAGCTGACCGCTCCTGAGCTCTTGTTCACCATTCCGCAAGGCACGAATCTCACCACGCTTCCGGCGGGCTCAATTCCCGCTTCAGTCCTGACTAACATCGAACAGGTTGAAGCCAGCGCCGGCATTACGAATTACAACGCCTCGGTTACGCAGTACATCAGTGGCACGAACTCCGAGCTGTACGGCGCGGAATTCAGCTACCAACAGCATCTGACATTCCTTCCGGGGGTGCTTGCAGGGATAGGTATCACGGCTAACTATGGCTATCAACAGTCGCGGATCAAGTCCATTCCGCTTCGCAACGACCATCCGCGCCTGATCGACCAGGCCAACAATACCTGGAACTTTAGTCCGACCTATGACACCAAGCGCTTCTCGGCGCGCGCGGGTATGACATACAACGGCTCGAGTGTCTTCTCGTACAACTGGATTTCGCCGGTCAGCGCTCCGGGCTCAGGCGCCGATCCAAGCGGCCTTGGCCCAAAGGGACCCTCTGGCGACATTTGGACCTTGCCCCACTACCAGTTAGACGTACAGGCAAGTTATCGCTTCTTCCATGGATTGAGCGTCCAGGCGTCCGTGCTCAATTTCAACAATGAGGTATTCGGCTACTACGAGGGCAGCCCGCAGTTTGTGAATCAGCGGGAGTTCTATAAGCCCAGTTATGACGCTGGTATCCGGTACGTCTTAGGGCACGAATAACACAGTATTGCGTACGTCAACTAGTCAAGCTGGCTGGGGTACATACCATTGCGATGGCATGTGCCCCTTCTTATAGGCGAATGGGTCAGCGCAGCGTGTGTGCTGCATAGGGCGGTGAACGGCTCCCAATGTGAGACCGCATTTGCGGTAGACAATGCGGGACGGCTCAACATCAATAACCTACTTGAGGGACTCTTGTGATCAGACTTTATAAGACACTGTTGCTGGCTTTCTCGTGCGTGTTTGTCTGCACCGCGCTCAGCGCCCAGACCGCTGCCAGGGAAGGATCTGGCGGTTCTAATCAGGACAAACTGAAGCTGGTTGTGGTGGTCAGCCGGCACGGGGTGCGGTCGCCGACATGGACCGTGGATCGCCTGAACACCTATTCTTCAATGCCGTGGCCCGCCTGGAGCGTCCCGCCAGGATATCTGACAGCGCACGGATTCGAGCTGATGAAACTTTTTGGTGCGTATGATCGTTCAGCGCTGGCAAGTGCGGGCCTCTTTTCCGCCCAGGGCTGCTCCGCAGCTTCCGATACTTACATCTGGGCCGACACCGACCAGCGCACGCTCGAAAGCGGCAAGGCTTTGGCTGCGGGACTGTTTCCAGGCTGTGCAGTTCCGGTGCATTCTCTTGGCGAGGGAGAGAACGATCCTCTTTTTCATCCCCCTGCCGCGGCAATCGATTCTGCTGAAATGGACCGCGTGTTTGCGGAATTCTCAATGCGAGTAGCGGCCGTGCAGGCCTCACAGTATAACGGCCTTCTGGCGCAGATGAATCGCGTGCTGCTGGGGTGCGAGCCGGATGCGGATTGCACGCCGACCCGGCCGCCTGAAACCCCTTTGATGGAAGGCAAGAACGGAGCAGTGCGGGGAAAGGGCGACCATATTGTGACGCTTCAGGGCCCCCTCGCCCAGGCGTCGAGCTTCGCAGAAGATTTTCAGCTGGAATATACCGAAGGCATGCCCTCGGAGTCGGTTGGATGGGGGAACGTGAACGAAGCCCAGGTGATCAAGTTCATTAATTTGCACACCATCTACTTCGACCTCATGCACCGTACGCCCTCACTAGCCAGGATGGAGGCGTCGACAACGCTCAATACAATTACCCGGACGCTGCAGCAAGGAGTTGAAGGCAAGGCCGTTGTGGGGGCCATCGGAGCACCGGGGAACAAACTGGTGTTGCTGGTGGGGCACGATACAAACATCGGACCGATCTCGGCACTGCTTGGCCTGCACTGGGACCTGGATGGGCGCGCTGACGATATTGCGCCGGGCACGGAACTTGCCTTTGAGCTTTGGCAGACGCCTCAGGGCGCCTATCGGGTCAAGGTTACTGTGACCGTGCAGACACTCCGCCAGATGCACGAAGCGCAAGCTTTGACACCAGCCAATCCTCCCGTGCGGCAGGTGGTGACACCGCCGGCATGCGGCGGTACTACGGGTGTGTGTGAATGGGACGAGTTTCGAAAGGTTGCCGACACCGCAACCGCGGCGAAGTGACTGCGGTCACGCTAACACGGCCATTCACTTCGATAACGTGGGAGCGTAGCGGCTTTCACTATTGGCCATGAGACTGGAGTAACCCGATGAAGTTCCTGCAATCCTCATTCCGCGTACCGCTCATTCTTCTTCTTGCGGCAGGCGCCCTACGTGCGCAGAGTACAACCGCCTCTGTCCACGGCAACGCCAACGACCCGTTGGGCATACTTGTGACCAATGGCTCGGTCAAATTAACTCAGGACAAAGGGAAGATCGACAAAAACAGCAACTATGTCTACAGTTTCGAACTGGATAAGGATGGCAATTATAAGGGCGACGGCATTACGCCGGGAACTTATACGCTGGTGCTGTTCCGCAAGGGATTAACCGCCGATTTCTCTAAGCCGGTGACACTGGTTGCGGGGCAGGACGCCGTTGTCAACTTCGATATGAGCCGGCAGGAATACATCGACAAGCTGAGCGACGACGATAAGAGGCTGCTCGAGGAGTCCCGGAAAAAGAACGCCGCCATCCTGGCCGAGAACGCTGTGATCAGGAACTTGAATGGTTTGACGGCAGATGCTCGCGCCGCAATGAGTGCCACACCGCCCGATTATGCAAAGGCCGCCGACGATATGACGCAGGCCACAACGGCGCGGCCCACCGAATCCATCTTCTGGTTCATGCTGGGAGAAGCCGACTTTGGCCTCAAGAAGTACGACGATGCGATAGTGGCGTACAAGAAATCTGTTGAGACAGATAGTGCGTCGGCCAAGCCGGACCTGGAAACGGAAGCCGCCACCTACAACAACTTGGGGCACGCACTGGCCAACGCCGGGAAGATACCAGATGCAGCAACGGCATATGAGACTGCGGCGAAATTGAATCCAACTCATGCCGCGAGGTATTACGTCAACGAAGCCATCATCTTCTACACGGCAAGTGAAAACGATTCCGTCAATCAGGCAGCCGATCTTGCCGCCGCGGCCGCAGCCGCTGACAAGGCCATCGCCGTCGACCCGAACGTGGCCAATGTCTACTACATCAAAGGACAAGCGCTTGTCATGCAGGTAACCGCCGACCCGAAAACGGGCAAGATGATCGCCCCCCCAGGCTGCATTGAGGCGTACAAAAAATACCTGCAACTCGCCCCTAATGGACCTTATGCGAGCGAAGTAAAGGGAATTATTCAAGGACTCGAATCTACAGTACCGACGTCGAACAAGGCCAACGGAAGAAAGTGAGTGAAAAGTAAGGCATGCGGCGATGCTCTGGAATAAGAAGGTTGCAGGCAAGATTGATCGGGTTTGTGTTCGGGCTGATCGTCACCTTCCCGATCGTTTACTTTTACCTGAACTACATGCTTGGATCCCATTGGCGTTCACTAGGGATGACTTCGGCCCGTCTTTTGGATTTGAGGTAAGGGATGCGCATCGTTAGCGAAAAAAGCTGCATCGGCCGCCCTGGTTGGATTGATACGAAGTTAGTGTGCCCTCGCGGATTCAGCGAAAGTATTGGTTGTCCCCTAGCGATGAGATCAGATGACGTACGGCATGAATGGAGAAGGACATGGCCCAGATAGAATCGCAAGTTCAATACAAGAGCCCACTGCACCAAATGACGCAGACCACGCCGACATGCCTGTGGAACGATTCGGCGGCCATCGAGGAGCTTACTTATTCGATCGATAATGGGGCAGTTGGGGCCACCTGCAACCCCTCGATAGCGGTGGCGGTGCTCAAGCAGGAGATGGCGTATTGGAAGGGCCGCATTCTGGCGCTGGCGGAAACCTCTCCGTGGGCAACGGAAGATGATATCGCGTGGATGATCGTGGAAGAAATGTCGGCAAATGCAGCCAAGCTGCTGCTGCCCATCTTCGAGCGGGAGCACGGGCACAACGGCCGGCTTTCCATCCAGACGGATCCGAGGAACTATCGCAACTCGGATGCCATGCTGAAGCAGGCCGTCAGGTTCAGCAACCTGGCCCCGAATATGATCGTGAAAATCGCAGCCACGCGCGCGGGAATTGTAGCCATCGAGGAAGCCACTTACAGAGGCATCAGCATCAACGCGACGGTAAGTTTTACGTTGCCTCAGGCCATCGCCGTTGCCGAGGCTGTGGAGCGCGGCCTCAAGCGCCGCGAGGCCGAAGGCGCCGATATTTCTACGATGGGCCCTGTCTGCACGCTCATGGTCGGACGCCTCGACGACTGGCTCAAGGTTCTCCACGATAAGCACAAACTCTCCGTCGATCCCGGCTATCTGGAGTGGGCCGGCGTTGCCGTCTTCAAGAAGGCCTACAAGATTTATCGCGAACGTGGCTATCGCCTGCGCCTGCTCAGCGCGGCTTTTCGCAATCACATGCACTGGAGCGAATTCATCGGCGGCGATGTGGTGATCTCTCCGCCATGTACCTGGCAGCGCCGTTACAATGCCAGCGACATTGAAGTGATTCCGAGGATTGACAAGCCCGTGGAAGCGAAGATCGTGGACGCGCTGCTGAGCAAGTTCCCCGACTTTGCGCGTGCCTACAGCGAGAATGGTCTCACGCCCGAGGAATTCGACACCTTCGGGTCAACGCGGAGGACCTTGCGAGGGTTTATCGCGGCTTGCGCGGAGATGAACGCGATCATCCGCGATGTCATGCTGCCCAACCCAGACAAGGAGTGACTGATCGGACGCGTGCGCGGCGCGGTATGGATAGACATTGAACGGAGCATCAAGAAAAGAGCGACACCGATGTTTCAGAAGGAAGATTGTTCAATAACTCAAAGATGGAGCAAGTGAACCGAATTTTTAAGGAAAGGAATCGTCATGACAACTTTATCCGCAGTTATGGACGCAGTAACCACAGATCGCTATTTCTCTATTCCCAGAGACGCAAAAGCTGAGGCTATCAGCGGAATGCCCGCCAAGAGGCTCAGTTGCGGCATAGGAGGCGCCTGGCAGGTATCCAAGACGGATAAATACATGCCCTGCTACGACCCTTCGACCGGGGCGGTGATCGCCTATGCGCCGCAGTGCACGGCAGAAGAAGTAGAAGATGCCATTTACGCTGCTGTGAAGGCGTTCCCGGCCTGGCGCGACACCCCGGTAACCAAACGCACACAGGTGCTCTTCAAGATGAAGCAACTGCTGGACGAGCATCTGGACGAACTAACACATCTTTGCGCCCAGGAGAACGGCAAGAAATGGGACGAGGCCATGGGCGATGTGCTCAAGGCGATCGAGGTGATGGAGTTTGCCTGCGGCGCGCCACAGATGATGAAGGGCGAATCGTTGATGAATGTGTCCACAGGCTACGATACTGTTCAGTTTCGCGAGCCATTGGGTGTGTTTGCTGGGATTGCCCCGTGGAATTTTCCGGCCATGATCCCGCAGGGCTGGATGGCTCCCATCTGTATTGTCACTGGAAACTGCATGGTGCTGAAGGCGGCCAGTTACGCGCCCCAATCCGCGATGCGCATCACTGAGCTCTGGAAAGAAGCCGGCCTGCCGGACGGTGTTCTGAATGTGATCACCACCAGCCGTAATGAAGCCGAAATTCTACTCCGCCATCCTGACATCAAGGGAGTGACATTTGTTGGCTCAACCAGCGTCGGCAAGCACATCTACGCCACCGCCGCCAGCAACGGCAAGCGCGTCCAGGCGCTGACTGAGGCCAAGAACCACGCTCTGGTGCTGAAGGATGCAGTGATCGAGCGTGCGGCCCAGGGCATCATCAATTCATTCTGCGGGTGCGCCGGGGAGCGCTGCATGGCGTTGCCCGTGATCGTGGCCGATAACGCCATCGCGGACCAATTGGTGGAAGCCGTTACGCGCATGGCCAAGGCGGTCAATCTGGGCCCTGCATACGACAAGCGCACCGGCCTGGGCCCGGTCATCAATCGCGGGCACAAGGAGTTTGTTCTGGGCTGGATAGAGACCGCAGTCAAGGAAGGCGCCAAACTGGTACTTGACGGGCGCAATCCGAAGGTGCCTGAGGGGTGCGAAGACGGGTTCTTTGTAGGTCCCACGATCTTCGACCATGTAACCGAAGAGATGACATGCGGACGCGAGGAGATATTTGGCCCGGTGCTCTGCATCAAGCGCGTGGACAGTTTTGAAGAGGGGCTGCGGCTCATGAATAATAATCGCTTTGCCAACGGATCAGTGATCTACACGGAGAGCGGCCACTTTGCGCGCGAGTTCGCCCGCCGCACCGACGGCGGCATGGTGGGCATCAATGTGGGCATTCCGGTTCCCCTTGGCGTGTTCGGCTTCACCGGGCACAAGCAGTCGTTCTTCGGCGACCTCCACTGCATGGGACGCGACGGCTTCATCTTCTATACCGAGACCAAGAATGTGACGTCGACATGGTTTACAGATAAGGAGATTCCCGCCAAGGCCAGCACCTGGGACGGAACCATGACGCGCGGGTAGACGTTCTCCGGGGTGATTGTAAGTGTATAAAGTCGAGTAATTGAGATGGCAACGGTCCGGTGGCGGTCGCCTCCCGGTTGCACCGGTGTGCTGTCGGCAGCTGAGAGAGATGCTGACCGCCGACCTCTGCTCCACAGCCGACGATCGCCTTTTCCACTTCACTTCACTCCAACTTCCGGATTCGGAAAGTGACCGGCAATACCTTCCTGGAAAGGCCGATGCACGTTTATGACAAATCCATTCGATCATTACCCCGTTCCGGTACTACCGCGTACCCGTATGCCGGGTGCGTCGATCGACCTACTGAGCCCTCTCAGCTCGCGCCGGTTACACCCCCGGTGGACCTTGGCCGCAACTCTGGCATTGGCGGTCGGAGCCATTCCTCTATTTGCCGGCGGCTTGTCTCTTGTGCAGAAGCGCGATAGCCGCCACGAAATCGATCAGCTCGAGGACGAATGGCGCACCGCCATCCTCGGCGGTGACGTCAAAACCATGGATTCGCTTCTGGCCGATGACTACATGGCCATCACCGCCGCAGGAACATTGCAATCGCGCGATGAAACCCTAGCCAACCTGCGCTCCGGCCGTCTGCATTTCACTACGCTTACCATCACCGACCGCAAAGTGCGCTTCTACGGAAGCACGGCCGTCGTCACCTCGCTGGTCACCATTGAAGCCACCAACGCCGATGGCCCGGTGACTGGCGACTACCGCTACACTCACGTCTACGTGCGCGATGCACAGGGGGTTTGGAAGATTGTGAGCTTTGAAGCCAGCCATGTACGCAGACCCGGTCCCCACGATCCCAACAAATTGCACTAACGTCCGCGGCGCGGCTGACTGAGGTGGGCAACGTGGGCGTTTCAACGTTACTTCATTCGCATCGCCAGTTAGACCTGTATCTACCTCGGCGCGCTTTTGCGGCACAAGCAGTTGATTGCGCATTGGATGCTGTCGAGAAATTCGGGGGCGAGTTAGAAGCGACGCTCCAAATTTGATTGTGAAGCCTGATGATTGTGCTACATTAGCGCTTACGTATTACCACTTGCGCGCGAAAGGACCCTCTCCATGGCAGTTCGACTGAAGGACATTGCCAGGGATTTGGGCGTGTCCCTGGTTACGGTCTCGAAGGCTATTCGCAACAAGCCGGACGTGGGAGAAGCCACTCGCAAGCGCGTTCTGCAAAGGGTCAAGGAGTTGAATTACCAGCCCAACATGCTGGCGCGTGGCCTGGCTTCCGGAAAGAGTTATTCAATCGGCCTGATCGTCCCTGACCTGGTTCACACATTCTTTGCCGAGATCGCCAGGGGAGTGAGCGCCGCATTGCGGAGACAGTCATATCAGTTGATTCTCGCTTCGGCAGAGGAAGAACCTGGACTGGAATATCAGCAGATTGAGCACCTGTTGGCAAGAGGTGTCGATGCGCTGCTGATTGCATCCTGTCAGAACGACGCAAAAAGCTTCAGGTCCATAGTGAAATCAAGGATCCCCTACGTTCTACTCGATCGGCTTCTGCCTGAACTCGACGCGTACTTTGTGGGCACCGACGACATCGCGGCAGGGCGCATGGCGACCGAGCACCTCATCCACTTGGGCCGGAAGCGCATCGCGCACATTGGCGGCGAGCTAATCAGCACCTCGGTGGGCCGCTTCAACGGCTATCAACAGGCGTTGGCGGCGAATCATATTCCTTTTCGCGAGGAGCTTGTGGCCACTCGCTCAAGGCTTGAAGAGGCTGGCATCGAGATTGGAAACAGCGCGATGAGCGACCTGCTCGGCCTGAAGAAGCGTCCTGACGCGGTTTTCTGTTACAACGACCTCACTGCAGTTGGGGCGATTCGCTGCCTGTTGACAAATAAGCTGCGGGTCCCCGAAGATGTGGCCGTAATCGGATGCGGAAACCTGCGCTTATCGTCGTATCTTGAGGTTCCTCTCAGCACTATCGATCAATCGGCTCAGGAACAGGGAGAAGAGGCGGCCAACCTGGCACTGTCCCTCATCGCGCAAAAGCAAAAGCGCAGGGCAAAACATCTGCTGCTTGAGCCCAAGCTGATTGTGCGAAATTCAACCGTTAAAGGTGCTATAACTTATCGAATTCGTCAGGAACACAGTGTAAGCTGAGGTCATAAAGTCTCTGGGCAAGGTTTTAGTGGCGCTGAAGCCGCGGATATAACATCAGAGCCCTCTCGGCGTTCGAGATAATCGGCATTCGCATACAAAATTCTGTTTGAGGCTACGATTGTAAACAGATCGAGCCGCATTTTCGGCGTGCCCTGCTTGTAAAGCTCACAAAGGCTCAAAATGAGAACGCGCATTGAGCAAAGATGCGTCGCGCTGCAGAACCTGCGCTGAAGGCGCCGCCAATCAGGCTTGTAGCACGATTGAAATACGGGGAATTGAGGGTGCCCACGGGCGTTCCGTAGTTGATGTTATTGAATACGTTGAGTGCCTGGATGCTGAACCGCAACGAATACTTGCGCTGAGCACCTCCCGAACGACCAGACCCGCCAGGAGCTCCGCCGCCGCTCCCGGAGAACCCCCCGGGACCGAGGCCGCCGCCCCCGGGGCTTCGCTCGGGGTGATGCCCGGCGTTGCTGCTGGGAAGATTCATAAGGGGGTTTACGTCGCCATCCGATGGATTTGCAGCTGCCCGTTTAGGGCCGATCCCGAATGCGCGGCTGATTCGAAGGTTCACTGCAATAGATGATGGACTATTGCCCAAGTTGATCGGAATAAGTTTCTCTCCCGTGAGCGAGGCAGAGTCCAGAAGACCATATGGCGTCTCTACCTGGTCGGCCGCCGGGGTGGACGAAGTGGCGTACGTGGGCCGCTGGTTGAAGAGGTTGTTCAAGAAATCGGTGGCCAGTGTGATGTTGAAAGGGCGCCCGGATTGAGCCAGAATGAACGGATTAAAACTGATGCCCCAAGGTCCGTTATATGTGGCCGTGAAGAACGCTACGTGACGCAAGACGAAACCAGCTCGACCGTAGTCCTGGTCAAGGTTGTAGGCATTGGAAACGCCATTGCTGCCCGCCCCGTTGCTGTTCGCTGAAGAGAACGTGTAGAAGCCGCTGAATAGAAGATTGGCACTGGCCTGGGTATTGAAATTGGCGACCAGTTGGTCCTGTTTGAAGATAGCCTCAGGGAAAAACTCGTACAGGTAATTCTGCGAGCCATTTTGCGGCGTTCCTCCGCTGGCCTGGTTGGCATTGCGGATCACGGGCTGGTGAACTCCAAATGAGCGTAGATATGTGAAGGTGACGCTGGTGCCGGCCAGCAACTGTCTCTCCAAACTGACGCCTAACTGCTCTGTATAATCAGCGTGGAAATGTGGTGCGATTTCATATTGCACCGGCGCGGCGCTGCTGGTAGCCGTCCCGGCACCGCTCGAGCAGGTTGTCATGTCAATAGTGTTGAGCGAGGTAGCCGTTGAAGTGCAAGTGGGATTGTTAAGGACGATCTGTGTCTGCTCATTTGTATGCTTGAGCGTCAGGAAATTTTGCGCTGCAAAGCGGTCATAGAAGAATCCGTAGCCGGCGCGAAGAACGGTCTTGGTCTTCCTGCCCTTTCCGCCATCCAACGCAAAAGCAAGTTCCGCGCGAGGCGCCCAATCGTCGTGATCGGCTATATGATTTTGCGCTTCCCAGCGCAATCCGCCTGAAATCGTCAGCCGCGGATTGATCTTCACATCATCCTGCGCGAAGAGGGCAACATCAAAAACATTGGCGAGTGCTGATTCGTTGCCGGTGGCATAGCCTGCCGACGATGGCCCAATTCCCTGACTGACCAGGCTATTGAAAGTATGTCCCGACGCCAGGCCGTTGGCCATCAATTCGTAGACCTGGCTCGCTGCATAGTTAGTTATTCCCACGGTGACCGGGGAAAAAACAAACTTCCCGTTGAAGCTGGCGTTGGTCAGGTTCGCATCGCGCGTATCTCGCAACCGCGTTCCAAACCTGATGGCGTGATTGCCACGGGTCAGAGTGGTGATGTTCTGAAACTCAAGTTGAATGGTATGGTCCTGGCTTTCCTGTCCAACAAAACCGCCGCCCACAAAATCGCCGGCAACGCTGATCGAACGAGCGTTCGAGTCGGGGTAGTGGTTCTCATTGTGCCTCTCAAACTGCGCCCGGCTCTCATTGATGAGGTGATCACTAAAGATGGTTGAGCTGCTGATCTGCACCGTATGCTCGGAGTTCGACTCGTGCGTCGATGCACTCGCCAGCTGTCCCGAGGACAGATTGCCCTTTTCATTCTGATACCAGAATCCGTAGCGCGCAGTCATGGTGGTTCTCTTCCCCATCTGCCAATCGAACCGCGCAGACGCATTGTCGCGAATATGCGGGCTCAACAGGCTCACGCCATAATTCTGGTTGTCGACAAACTGACCCGCGCTGTTGGGCAGCACTGCATCGGGAATCAGCCACGTATTCACGTTTTGCTGATCGCGACTATCTACGCTCAGAAAGTATGACGCAGATTTCGATAGCGCTCCGCTCAGCGTCCCGTTGAATTGGTAGCTGTGATACGGAGGAATGTTCGTTGTGAACGGATTGCCGGTATTGAACGACTTGTCGTTGCCCTGTAGATAGAACTGACCGTGCGTTTTATCAGTTCCCGGCTTTGTCAGGATCTCCGTCCGTCCATATCCGAGACGGTCGTACTCAGCCGAGAACGGGTTCTGATTGATGCGAATTTCCAGTATCGCCGTCTTCGGTGGCAACTCGCCGCCGCTGAACCCGTCAATATAAATCTCTCCCCCATTGGGTCCGGCCGAAGGGCCGGCCAGCGCCGCCAACTCATTTGCCAGCTCATCAGGGTCGTCGGAGAGCGCACCAAGGTCGCTACCCTTCAGCACCACCGCGCTCACATTGCCCCCGGCTTCGACATTCACCTCGGGAGCTTGGTCGCTCACCACGATATTCTGCTGCGCAACGGCAACAGCCATCACAATATCGACGCGCTTCGCCTGGCCTGCGGCGACAGTGATAGTTGTGGACTCAAATGGCACAAACCCCGCGGCGAGAGCTTCAATGAGGTAGTCGCCCGGTGTCAGATTCTTAACTTGAAAGTTGCCCAATGCGTCGGAAGTCGCCGATGTTGCGTTGCCACCCGCCACATCAGTAACGGTAATCTTCGCCCCCGGTATCCGTGCGCCCGAGGGGTCAACCACCTGCCCATGAATCACCGCTGGCGTCATCGGGGCGCCTCCCGGCGTGCCTGCGCTGTCTGCGGGCGTCGCAACCTGTGCCGGCAAAGACTCTGCCCATAAAATCGCCAGCGACACAAAGAAAAGGCAGCAAAGGACTTCTTGCAATCTTGAACGCATGCCTTTGCCTCCGAGTTCTGTCCGGAACAGATCGAAGGCTGTCGCGTCACTCATATCGTGCCCCACTATCAACTCGGCCGCGAAGTGTATAGATCGATGCGCCTAGCGCATCAGCGTATAGGCCCTCGCAATCAGTCCCTGCACGTCTTCGACAGTTCTCTTCAAGGGGCCTTCAGCTTCCATTTTGAGACTAGTGGCGGCCGCGGCCCACAGGGTTGCGTGCTGGGCATCCGTGTTCAATCTGCTGCAGGCATACGAAGCGATGCACGTGTCGCCTCGTCCCGAGCGACCGATCAGCTTTTCAGGCAGGAAAGGTGCGTCGAAGAATTCTCCGCCAGCGAGAACCAGAACCCCGTCGCGATGGGTGAGAACCACTTCCTTCGGACCCCATCCGGCAAGTTCTGCCGCAGCCAAATGAATATCTTTCTTACCAGTAAGCATCTCTGCTTCTACGGCGTCGGTTTTCAGAATATCGATATACGAGAGCACTTCTCTTTTCTCTGTCCATTCATCGTACTTAAGAGTTCCATTGGCTGTGACGATGCGGGTGAAACCCTGCACATCGGCCACGAGCAAGGTGTCCTTTGCGCGCAGAATCTTGATTACATCCAGGTCCACTTCTCCGCGAATTGAAGAGTTAATGAGGAAGGCCCTGGCTTGCAACGGTCGGACCTGGTCCGGAGTGAACGCCCCGGCCGTATGCGTAACCGTCAAAGTGCGTATATCGACATCTGTGGTCGGATAAAAAAGCTCCATGATTGTCGAGTGATCGGTATAAGTGGGATATACATCGATGCTCAGGTCGAGCAACGCTTCAACAACGCGCTGATCGTCGTGCGCGAGCCGCGTAACCGCCGCTGTTTTCAATCCCATCATGGCGGCCACATGAGCGCCATAGTTAAAGCCGCCGCCGTCTACATAGCGGGTGCCAGCGGGCGAGATGATCGTGTCCTTCGTGTAGTTACCGATAATAACTACGTCATATCGTGAGTTACCTGACATGATGCCTCTCCTAAGTGTCAATCGTTTGCTCGAACTCTCCACAGGGACGATGCGAGCAGCAGGGAAAAGACCGAAGTTCCCAGCCAAAACAGGATGACCCTGTGAAAATCGTATGTCCGGACGCCATGGATAAAAGTAGTTCCGTTGCCGATAAGAACGCCGCTAATGCGCTCCTGTATGGCGGCACCGACATAGCTGAACACACCGATGAAGCCCATGGCCGCTCCCGCCGCTTTCTTGGGCGCGATATCCACGGCGAACAGGCCGCCTAGCGAAGTAATCAGTCCGGTGATGGCGTATCCGAAGATGAGAAGCATTGCGGTGATCACCAGGGGATGGCCTGGAGGAATCGCGAACATGACGACAAGTGCGAGGATTTCAAGCACACCGCAGACGAGATTCATTGGTGGGCGTCGCGCACCGAACAACTTATCTGAGACAAAGCCGTAGGATGCGGACCCAGCCATCCCTGCCAGAGATTTCAGGGCCAGCAGACCGCCCGCCTCAACGCCTGAGTAACCCTTAGCTTCCTGCAGATAAAGCATTCCCCAATCGTTCATGGCGTACCGCGTCATGGTCATGGCAGCGCATGAAATGGCAAGGATCCAGATCGAGGGATAGGCAAGAATCGAAATCTGCATCTGCCAAGTGGTTTGTGGCTTCTGGACGATGCCTGCCACCTGTGCCGGATGGTCGTTTTTCCAATCCGAAACGGGGGGCAATCCCAAGGTCTGAGGCCGGTCTTCCAGGGAACAATACATCGCAATGGCAAGGCCCACACATATGATCCCCGGCCCCAGAAATCCAGCGCGCCAGCCGTACCAACTTACCAGCACGGAGAGCAGGGCAAACGTCAGCCCTTCGCCGATGGGGTGTGCTGTACTCCAGATGCCGTAATAAGTGCCGCGCTCCTTGTTGCTGAACCACTGGGACATCGAGACAACGCCAGCCGGGGCACCGAACCCCTGGAACCAGCCATTCAGCGCCCACAGAACCACCCACACCCACAGAACAGACGACCAGCCCATGAGGATATTCGCCAAGGCCGACATAAGCACGCCGAAGGCCAGGAATCTCTTGATGTTTGCGTGATCTGCCAGAAAGCCATTGGCTAACTTCCCGAATGCGTATGCGTAAAAGATCGACGCGCCAATGGTTCCCAGTTGATCGGCTGTGAACATTCCATTGTCAATCAGCGGCTTCTTCACTACCGACAGGCCAAGCCGGCACATATACGAAATGCCATAGCCGAGCGTGATCGTCGTCATGATCAGTGCCCGATGGCGTTTATATAAGCGATCGATTGTGGTCTTATCTGCCAGCAGGGGCTGGTTCTTTCCAGTTGCAAAGAAACTCAGCATCCGCCGCAGAGCCGATTTCCGGTCGGGCGCTTCTGCCAATTCGGGCTTGAACGTAGCATTCATAATGAAAAATCCGCACGATTGTCGCGGGCATATTGCGCGATCAGAGTCTTGGCGTCAGTATTTAGCAAGACTTGTCTCCGACGGAAAAGTTGATCTATTCCAAATCACTACTGGCATGAATACCTGCCTGTTGCAGAAACATCGAAGGTCCAACGTTCCTTTTCAAGAGCAGGCATTTCTTATGCACCCTCTTGCCAAATGGCATCCCTACAAACTTCTTCTTCCCTCGAGGTGTTCCAGGCAGAAGTTGTGTGAGTGGATTCTTCGCAATGAATCAGGAAACTGAAGTCAGGTGGAGAGTTGAGTGCTACATCATCGAGTATTTGACACGCCCACCTGCTCTCAGCGCGCGAACGGTCCTCCTGTGATTCGGCGTTTGCTGCGAAATATGCTTTATGGATGCACAATCGCGCGCGTGCAACACTTAAGAACCACGATAACCAGATTGAATAAGCTTCTCAGGATTCTATGCCACCTAAAGTTAAGGGAACCTTAAGGATGTTTCACGCTGGAGAATTGATGTCTGAGTGCATAAAGCAAAAGAGTTGAGTCTCGACATGATTCGTCGAGCAGGCCAATTAATCCTTGTGTTTTACACGCAGCTTCGATTTCCTTTGCGCAGTCAAAATAGGCAATTTGCCCGTACGCGGCGGGAATGATCGTCAGGCATCCTTGCATCAACGAGTGGACGCTGAAATGTTTGCGCTGGGCTGTTGGCGGAATGATGCCCATTTGTGGTCAAGAAAGGCCCGAATACTCTTTACGATGAATTGAGGGGCCTACGATTCGAAGCTAGAACGGCTCCTCCTTAGCGGGCGGTCCGAGCCGCGAACCTTCCCTCGATCCCGGGTTCCAGTTTTTGCGTTTCTCTCGAATACGCCATCGCGGGGAAAAGTCACATCTCAGCGAAGAACTGTGGCAGAATTGCGCTGGGATGAACACGGTGCTATCAAACGAACTCCGTCTCCGGTCTGATTCTGCTCGACCGTGGAATTCAATTCTCTGAACGAATGTCGAATTGCGCCATTCTCAGGGCAAAGCTGGTGATACTTATGGGGATACTTCGCACCAGACTTTCCTGCTATTCCCTGCAACATTGTGCAAGAATGACGTCGCCTTTAGTGCATTCATGATAAACGAGTTATACATGACATTGCGGCGCTACGCAGTGTCCTGCAAAAGCTGTTAAATAGGACTTAAAATCCGCAGACCTTTACCCGTCGTAGGGGTTCAAGTCCCCCTCTGGGCACCATAGGATCAGATATTTACAGGAAGTTAGCGCAGGCTGTCCGCTGGCGCTTGGAGATCCGACGATCCGACAGAATTGTTCGCTTCGCGGTTTGAGCCGTTTCTGTATTCCACGGAGGCCGGCTTCAGTCTTGCTCTCCCCATGTTTGTGCATAGGTCTTGCCATAGGGATAGAAGAGATCTTTGCGGCCCTCTTTCCATGCGGCCTTCATTTCCGGCGTTGTGATGTCCCAATCAGGCCGGCACTTTTGCGAGACTTTACGCAGGTCCTGACGGAGTTCCTCGAGCGTCGGACGGCCGAAGAACCAATAGCCGTTGTAGATCTTGTAGACGACGAGGCCCGGCTCCAAAACAATGACATGGGGAATCATCGGATTGTGATCGGAGTCCGTGTATTCGGCAATGTCGAGATCCTTTTGAACGACTCGCCCGGCATCGGAGAGAAACGGCCAGTGAGCGCCGACGCCCGTGCGGTACTCGTTCGTCAGAGTGATGTTGTCCGTGCTGATCGTGACCAGACGGCAATATCGCAACTTCCATCTCGCGGTGGAATTGAACTAGCAGCTCAGCTTGCCGGCGATCCTTGGGGCAAAATCCTCCGCGGCTGAGCACCAGAACCATGGGATGCTGGCCCTGCAGTTCAGAAAGCTTGCGTCGCTTCGTGGTGTGATCGGTCAGTTCATAATCGGGGAAGAGCGCACCGGGAACAATGTCAGATCGCATGATTACGGGAACTCTCTTCGCTACGTTATGCAGGTCGAAACCGCTACATAAGGCAGTGATCAAAAATCATTGTTGAAAGCATAGTCAGTGATGCGGAGTGGGCCCTGTGTTTCCTGGAACGACAAATGAAACTGTAGCTTTGTCCAGAATGTGGTGGTTCGCGTCTGCCAATTGAAGCAGTACCTTGTGCGGGCCCGGGGGAAGACCCTGGATGATAATCGGATTTCCGCTTGCATCCATCCAAACCCACGGGGCATCGTCAAGGCTCACATGGAGGTGCCCGACACGCGGCGAAACGGCCGTAGCACCGGCGCCGAACACTGGCTCAAGATGAATGTTCTCGACGCAATACTGAATGATGACCACTCCACGAGACGCAAGCGGATCGGCCAGCGGAGGATCGGCAACAATCTTTGCCGGGGGTTCTGGGGTCGTGAGCGGGATAACATGGGCAAGCCCGCACTTATCCGTCACGCTCTGTGCCGCCGCACCGATTGCGAACAGCGCCGTGGCAGCCAGCACCACTAGAGACGCGCCTTTTAAACTCATGCATCTCAGATTTGCCATCTGCTTTCCTCCTTTGCGTTGACCTCGCTCGAAAGCGAAGTTCATTCGAACATCAGTACTCCCCGCTGATTCCTGCCGCTAAGGTGCGTAGCGGGTGAAGACAAAGTCGCGAGCTTTGATGGGCTCGTGGCAGGGAAAGCAGGTTTTGATCTTCGCCTCGTCCGCAGGTTTGCCTTCCTTATTGAATTGAGCGAACCCCCAGCCGCCCGTCGCTGCGTACCTTTTTGAGTCCTTCACCATCAGCTGAAGGTACCAATCCGGGGCGGGACCGGCAACGAAAGATTGGGGACGGCCAAAGACCTTGTTGTTTTCCTCCGAGGGAACGTAACTCCAGGCAATGCGGGCAATGATCGTGCCGTCCGGGAACGGAAGCTTCTCTTCCCGATACGCCTTGATCGCCTTGTCGTTGCCCAGAATGGCGCGAATATCGTTGAGCTCGCCTTCTTCGTGGGCCACAGAGATCAACTTCCAGTCGCGGTATCCGGCGGGGATTTTGACTCCGAAGATCGGCGCAGCCTCTCCGTCGGCTTGTCCAGATGCGTGGGCCATGTAGACGACCACGCTGGCCACAGCTACCACTGCAAACAACAAGAAAGCGATCCGGCTTGGCATAGCAAACTGGCCTCCTGAATTGCAGATTCAGACAACTCAAAACCCATCCACGTCAATCACGGCTTGGGCAAACGCCTGCGGAGCTTCCTGCGGTATATTGTGGCCGACGCCGCCGGTGATGAGGCGGTAGTCATACTTGCCGGAGAACTTATCGCGATACGCCGTGCTGGGCGGATGCGCCGCGCCGTTGGAGTCGCCTTCCATGGTGATCGCGGGCACGGTGACGACAGGAAGCGCGGCCAGCCGCTTTTCCAGGTCGTCATATTTCCGCTCGCCGTCGGCCAGGCCAAGCCGCCAGCGATAGTCGTGCATCACGATGTCAACATGGTCGGGGTTGTTGAAAGACGCTGCTGTGCGGTCGTACGTGGCATCGTCGAAGTTCCACTTTGGTGAAGCCTGGTGCCAGATGAACTTGTTGAACTCGTTGAGGTATTTCGCGTAGCCGGCCTTGCCGACTGGAGTAGCGAAATAGTACTGGTACCAAAACAGGAAAGCAGGCTCGGGTGGCACCGGCACCTCGTTGCCTGCCGGGCTGCTGATCAGATAGCCGCTGACGGAAACGATCGCCTTGCAGCGTTCCGGCCAGAGCACGGCCATGACGTCTGCCGTGCGCGCGCCCCAGTCAAAGCCGCCGACGATTGCAGTCTTGATCTTGAGGGCATCCATCAGAGCAATGATGTCGAGGCCGACCGCCGACTGCTGGGCATTCCGCATGGTTTCGCTGGAGAGAAACCTCGTCGTGCCGTAGCCGCGCAGAAATGGAACGATCACTCTGTAGCCCTTCGACGCCAGCAGCGGCGCAACATCGACAAAGCTGTAGATGTCGTAGGGCCAGCCGTGGAGAAGAACCACGGCAGGACCATCCGCCGGGCCGTCTTCAGCGTATCCAATATTGAGGAGGCCGGCATCGATCTGCTTCATTGAGGCGAATGAGGTGTGCGTGCCCGGCTGATTCGCGGGCACATCCGTTGCCTGCGCTTTGCGGGAGGGTGGCTGAACACCTTCCGCGAGAAGTGTGGGAGAAGCAAGCAGCGCGGCTCCTGCTGATAGTCCGGAGATTGCGAAATGCCGGCGTGAGATTTCGATGGCTTCTGGGTTCTTCATGAATCGACTCCTTTGATGCGAATGTCGCTGGTTCGTCGTGCTTTCCATGGGTTAGGCTTAGACGCCCGATAACAGCTGATCGGGAGGAACTGAGCCAGGGAAGGTTGTGGGGCACGATAGCTTCTTCCTGGTTTAGCCGAACGTGAAGTCATAAGCTTCCACGCCCAGGTCGAGAAACTGAATCTCAAATTGGCGATCGACAATGGGCTGCGGCTGCCGGATTAGCTGATAGAGTCGCTGTTGCGTAACTGCGCCGTTACCCTGGCCGTCTACGTCGATCCCATGCGCAGCGCCGGGCGGCTGTCCATCGATTCTCACGCGGAAGCGTACGGTAGTCCCCTGTGCTGTCGGACCCATGATGAGATGAAGATCGCGGGCGTGAAAGCGGTACGCGATCTGCCCGTTAGGCGCATTCAGTAAGGCAAACTGCTTCTTTGCCGTCCAATCACCTGAAAGCGCCCAGTGGTTGAGCTTCAATGTTGCGGGGCCGGCATAGATATGGCGTTTGTCCCGGGCTTCGCCGCCGGGCGATGCGAAGTTCGCGGCCTGATCATAACCGACATAGGATTCGAGTGATCTTAAGTCGGGCCAGTCGGGAGCAGCTTCGATGCCAACGCCTTCGATCTTAGCTACCTCATGGCCGACGCCATGGACTCCCGCGTCGGTGAGCAGTTGCTGAATGACTATTTCCGACTGTTCGTAGTCGCCCTCGCCGAATTGATGATGTCGAGTATGCCCGCGCGCGTCGACAAAATAGAAAGCCGGCCAATAGTTGTTATCAAAGGCGCGCCAGATCGTAAGGTTATTATCGATGGCGACAGGATACTCAATCATCCGGTCTTTTACGGCCCAGCGAACATTGTCAATGTTTTTTTCAAATTCAAACTCGGGCGCCTGCACGCCGATGACAACCAATCCCTGGTTCTTGTAATTCGCTGCCCACGCACGCAAATAGGGAAGTACCCGAATGGAGTTGATGCAGGAGAAGGTCCAGAAATTGATGAGGACAACGCTTCCGCGCAGGCCGCGTGCCGTCAGGGGCTGCGAATTGAGCCATGTGATCGCGCCTTCAAAAGACGGAAGATCGCCTTCAACGGGCAGTTTAGCCGCCGCTCCAGACTGTGCCTTCGCACATCCGGCCATGCCGAGCTGGGCAGCAGCGACGGTCATGGCCGCAGTGCCAAGAAAGCGTCGCCGGTCTGTGATGATCTCTATCCGCATCTATTTCGTTCCTCAAAGGCGCGGAGATCGCTGTCTACTTAAGCGTTTTCATGAACTGACTTATCAGTGCTGCAATCTCATCGGCTCTGGTATCGAGCGCGAAATGTCCTGCGTCGACCACGTGAATCTCGGCATTGGGCACGTCCTTGCGGTAGCGTTCCGGCTCACCTGAATCGAATGAAAGCTCATGCTTGCCCCAGATCACCAGCAAGTTTGGCTGCGTCTTTTGCATCCATGCCTGCCATTTCGGATAGGCCTCGACGTTGGTGCGGTAGTCGTAGAAAAGATCGCTTTGAATCTGTGCCTGCCCAGGCGCGTTCAGGAAGGCGTATTCATCAGTCCACAGATCCGGATCGTAGAGCTCAATGTGGGGGTCGTCCCCGATATGGCGCGTCTTCGTGGCCTCGAGTGACAGCAGATTCTGGCGCAGCTTTTCTTCATTAGCCGGGCGGTCTGCCCAGAACGCGCGCCGCGCCGTCCAGTTTGTCCCGAGACCTTCGTTGTGAGAGACCGCGTCCTGCACGATGAGAGCCTGCACCCGTTCGGGATGTGCCAGGATCATGCGAAAACCGACTGGCCCGCCGTAGTCCTGCATGTAGAGCGTGTAACGCGTCAGGCCCAGTGCTTCGGTGAAGCCGTTCATGACGGAGGCAATGTGGTCGAACGTGTAGGCCCATTGCGCGGGGTCGGGCCAATCGCTGTGCCCGAAGCCCGGGTAATCGGGAGCGACAAGACGATAACTGCCGGCAAGCCTCGTCAATAGCGGCTGAAACATGCGCGACGACGAGGGAAGCCCGTGCAGAAGCAGAATCGCGGGAGCGTCTCTTGGTCCCGCTTCCCGATAAAAGATGGAAATCCCATCGACTTTCACGGTGCGATAAAAGATCTGCTGTCCCAGAGGACCTCCCCTTGCCTGAACCTGAGCCCGCGATTGAAAGGATGCGAGCGATCCCGACACTGCCAATGCGATTAATGAAAGCTGCCGGCATCGCATCCACCATTCCGAGATGAAGGGCCGAATAGCTGAGATTCCTTTGATGCAAATTCCTCATCGAGCTTGCCGGCTGCTTTTAAGTGCACCCCGCGTCCGTCGCATCGCCAGCACTTTGCGATGATCGGCGTGTTCGGATGAGGATGCCACAGCGCCAGCCGTTACGTCTCTATCTGCGGTGTACCAAGGGGCAGGGGTGAGGCCGCGTGATGCGACCCCGCAGCGGTTCAACTGCGAATGAATGCCAGGAGGTCGGCGTTAATAACAGCTGCATGGTTCGTCATCATGCCGTGCGGGTAGCCAGGGTAGATCTGGAGCATACTGTTCTTGATCAACTTCGCCTGCAGCAAGGAAGCGTCTTTGTAGGGAACAACTTGATCGTCGTCTCCCTGCATCACGAGGGTCGGCACCGTGATCGCTTTCAGATCGTCCGTTTGGTCTGTCTCGGAGAACGCCTTGATGCCTGCGTACTGAGCGAAAGCGCCGCCGATCATACCCTGACGCCACCAGTTCTGGATGGTCCCCTGCGAGATCTTCGCACCGGGCCTGTTGAAACCGTAAAACGGCCCCGAAGCCAGATCGAGATAGAACTGCGCCCGGTTCGCAGCCAGCGCTGCGCGGAGACCGTCGAACACTTCAATCGGCGTGCCATCCGGGTTCTTGTCGGTCTTGAGCATGAGCGGAGGAACGGAGGAGATCAGCACGGCCTTGGCTACGCGGCCTTGCGGCTGACCGTATTTCGCGACGTAGCGCGCAACCTCGCCACCGCCTGTCGAATGGCCGATATGAATCGCATTCTTCAAGTCGAGATGCTCGGCCACTGCCGAAGCGTCGGCCGCGTAATGGTCCATGTCGTGGCCTGTGTCCACTTGCGTGGAGCGGCCGTGACCGCGTCGGTCATGCGCGACGACGCGATAGCCATTGGCAAGAAAGAACAGCAACTGATTGTCCCAGTCGTCCGACGAAAGAGGCCAGCCGTGATGAAACGCGATGGGCTGTGCGTCCTTAGGCCCCCAGTCCTTGTAGAAAATCTGCGTACCGTCTTTGGTCGTAATCATTGCCATATCGATCTCCCTGTGCTTGGTTGTGAATTATGATGAAGCCGTCATTCCATGCAAGTGTGCGGCCGGTTTCCCGATTGCGTTGCAACTGCGGTTGTTGCCATAAATCCCTCTATGGATTTTGGCGAACGTTCAAATGCCTTCATTGCCTCCACACGAATCGGTTACCTCAAAGATGACTTCAAGCTCGATTGGCATGCCGAGGGGAAGGCTGGCCACGCCGATCACCGAACGAACCGCCAGCTTGTCGCTGCCCGGCTGTGGACCTTCGCCGGCTACCAACGGCCCACGTGCGCACCGCCGTCTACGTGCAGCACCTCCCCGGTTACATAGCGAGCTTCCGTAAGATAGACCACAGCCTCTGCGATATCTTTCGCATCCGCGATCGCGCCCATGGGGGAAAGCGTCTTCATCACTTCCTTCGGCGTTTCTCCGTGAAGTGCGGTGTCCACCTGGCCGGGCGCAACTGCGTTGAAACGAATGTTATCCCTGGCGTATTCCATGGCGAGGCTGCGGGTAATCGTGTTCAATCCTCCTTTCGTCATCATGGGAACCGAGGCGGGAGCGCCGACCATGGGGTTGTCGGCCAATGCCGCAGTGATGGTGGCGACGCTGCCACCCGTGCCCTGCGCCAGCATTTGCTTCACGGCTGACTGTGTGATGAACAGGAAGCCCTCGAGGTTGGTCGAAACAAACGAGCGAAAATCTTCCGCCGTGTAGTCGGTGAATGGCTTGGTGTAGAAGATGCCCGCGTTGTTGACTAAATGGTCGATCGTGCCAAAGCTCTTGATCGCAGCCGCGGCGACTCTCTCCGCGGTTTCAGCCTCGCCGATGTCTCCATCGACGAGCGCGAGGTTCAACGACTGCGCGAAGCCTGCGCGCGAGATGCTGCGTGAGGTTGCGACCACGTTGTAGCCGCGATCGAGAAATGCATGAACCACGGCTGCGCCGATGCCTCGCGAGGCGCCGGTTACGATGACTGTTGTCTTGATTGTGATACTTGGCCCTCCGTTCTCGGAGAGCGTCGGGGAGATCTGCCGCCTGTGCGTTCGAGCCGACAACCACCAACCGCTCGTGGATATTCTTATACACGAGCAGATTCCTACGGCTCTCGCAGAAATTCGTAAATTGTCGCGAATCTTGTGGAAAAAGGTCGGCCGCTGTCGATTCACGGCGGATGCCGCGCGAGCAGTGTTTGAAGGCTAGTCACGATGTCCCGGGACGTGACTCTCGACCCAAATCTTGTTTTACCGATGTATCAAGGTTGGATTGGGTAAATGCGATAGGCCACGACTGAAGCTGTAATCGGGGTGCCCCGCGCCTGCGAGGTTTTGAGTAGAACTTCAAAATAAGAAATTCCATTTGTATGGAGGGACTTCTCGAATCCGGAAAACTCCTCTTCCGAAAGCAGAAAATCTCCGCCGGCCTCCGTAGCCTCTGAGGACGTTCCTTCAATGAGAAGTGCTCTGGTTCCGCGATCCGGATTCGGCAGATATGCCACTACACAGTAGCCTACGGAATCGGTCGGTGAGTAGATTGCGCTTTCTCCCGGCTTCGGCGAACTGTTAATCACTGAACCTGGATCAACACCAGGCGGATTCTCCTTGAAATTCAGGCGGGCTTCAAATAGCTGTTGCCAGGGATTTGAGTACTTTGAGCCAATCAGGATCATGTTGTCCTGGCCTGCAAGCGCGGAAGAGTAATCGCGTGCATTGTAAATGTGCATCGGGTTCCCGATGCGGTCCAAGGCCGTCATCCGCTGCGCCAGCCTGAACTCACTCGAGTTCCCAAAATCCTTCGAGGCAATCAAAGTCAAAACAGGCTGTATATCCGAGTTAGACCTCTGCGTCGCAACCTGGTTGAGATAGCTGCGATTGAGGTAGTCGTTGAGCGTGAACGTTCGCTTCTCGAGGTCCTCAAGGAGTTGAAAGGAAACGTCGGAGACCACAACATCTGTTTCGTGTGGGGCGGCATTGACGAACGGCAACCACAGGGAGTTCAGCGACGGTTCGTATTTTAAGGGGTATAGGGAACGATCCAGTGTTTGTTCCCGCAGCCACCAACCGGCACACGAGCCAAGTATGAGAGCAATCGAAATCGCTCCGGCAAGAATCCGCCTGCGATGAGACCTTGCATCGTTTCCAGAGTCTGCCCCTGGCAGTGTTGCGATGGATTCCTGGTGCGACGCGTCCGAGGAAATCGCGTGCGCTTCGTGAAGAGCAGCTTCGGGTGCAGCACTGGCCGCCTCGGGCTCCCGCCAGCGAAACTCCGGGACGTAGTTTCCCGAGGCAAGTTCAATAACGACCTCAGACCCGCCGTGATTGTCTGAGTAATATTGAGTCAGTCGGCGACGCACGTCGTTCGCCCTCACCCGGACGATGGAATCAGTTCCCGTCTCGTAGTTAATGGGCCTGCCGAAAAGCTCCGCGCCGAGGAAGCGCTCTGTCAGATATTCATAATTGCCATCGAGCGCCTGCTGCACGATGAATTCCAGAAAGTCCTGACATCTTTTGCTTCCCGAAAAGTAGTGACTTTTGAGGATCTTGTTGAGCTCGGTCCGGACCGTGGCCGTTCGTTCGGGGCCCAAGGCCGCGGCCTGCTCATGATTGGGAAGAATCCGCATTCGCGCTCATCCTTCCTGTGCAGCACAAATTCTAGCATGCCTTAACTGAATCGTAACGCTGGCCCATAAGTGACTATCCGTCAGATCGTTACGGTCCGATCCAGCGCCGAACTGTTCGGAACGTTGACAACCCACTCTTACGTGGCGACATTGGTGCTCGGCGCAAAGGTCCGCATCACGCCGAAAGAGAGAAGATGAATATCCGTATTCTTCGGTACGTTCTCGTCATTCTTTTCCTGCCCATAATGCTTCGGGGCCAACAACTCGCAGATTTGGTGAACCCATGGGTCGGAACGGCCGCTGATGGGCAAACTTATCCCGGTGTAGGCATGCCCTTTGGGATGACGCTATGGACGCCCGCAACACAAGACACGGAGAGAAAAGGCGTAGTCCCCTATTATTACGCCGATCAAACGTTTCACGGAATTCGCGGCAGCCATTTTCTGAGTGGCTCGGCAATGCAGGATTATGGCAGTTTCCAGTTGCTCGCCGGATCGGATGAGTTCCCATGGCAAGGCCACGCGCCTGCTTCGCGGTTTTCTCACGACGCGGAGTATGCCGCACCGTATCTCTACAAGGTCGAGCTTCCTGATCTCGGCGTGACTGCGTCGGTCACGGGAACCACGCGTTGCGGCCTGCTGCGGTTTGCATTTCACCACGGCAGCGCCGCGTGGATCGATGTGCAAAACAACGCCCGCGCTGGCGACGGTTCCTTGACCATCGATACTGCCCACAACGAGATCGTGGGTTGGAGCAAGGTGCGCCGCATCTATGCGGGCCAAGGCAAACTGGCAGGATTTAGCGGCTATGTGGTCGTGGAATTCGATCACCCCTTCCATGTGGGAGGCACATGGTCGGGGACAGAGGTTCATCCGGGCAGCACCGGCCAATCATCCGACGCCAGCCCCTCGGGCGGTTATGTCACGTTTGATATAAAGCCGGGAGAAGTCGTGTTGGCTCGCGTAGGGACATCGTTCGTCAGCATCGATGAAGCGCGGAAGAACCTCCGCGCCGAGATTTCCGCATGGGATTTTGCGAGGACCGAACAGAAAAGCCGCGCGGCGTGGGAGAAAGCGCTTAACGAAATCGAAGTAACCGGAGATATCGCAGATCGCCGCATCTTCTACACCGCGATGTATCACGCGCTTCAACTTCCGCGTATCTTCAACGATGTAAGTGGGACTTATCCCCGTTTCGCGGGTGGGCAGTCCATTGAAACCGCCCGCGGCTTCACATATCATGATGATTTCTCGATCTGGGATACCTTCCGCGCCGAGCATCCTCTACTTACGATCATCGATCCGAAGGACGATGCGGATATGATCCAGTCGCTGATCGTCAAAGGAGAGCAGGGCAGCTTTCTGCCCACTTTTCCCGCCTGGAACAGTCACACGGCGGAGATGGACGGCGATCACGGGGTGGCTATTATTGGCGACGCGTATCTGAAGGGAATACGCGGTTTCGACATACAAGAGGCCTACCGCCTGATGCGCAAAAATGCGTTGGAGTCGCCCGCATCAGAGGCCGATTATCTCGACGGAGAGGGCCGGCGGGCGCTGGACTCATATTTGAAGTACGGCTATATCCCTTTGGAGGATTCGGTTCCCGGAGCTCCCTTGCCGCATAAGAACGAGCAGGTCTCCCGCACGCTGGACTATGCTTACGACGACTTTGTCCTGGCTGAAGTGGCTAGGGCACTCAACAAGCCGCATGACGAAGCAATCTTTCGAAAACGCGCTCAGAACTATCGCAACGTGATCGATCCGGTCTCAGGATTTGCCAGAGGGCGCCATGCGGATGGGACATGGGTCACTCCGTTCGATCCCACCAGGAAAGCGTCGTATATTACCGAGGGCCTGCCATTTCAATTTACGTTTTTCGTGCTTCAGGACATTCCCGGCTTGATTGCTCTCGAACACGGGGAAAGTGGGTTTATCTCAAAGCTTGACGAACTCTTCGCGCAAAACTTATACGATCAGGGCAACGAACCGAGCCATCATATCGCCTATCTGTACGACTACGCGGGTGCTGCGTATAAGACTCAACAGCATGTGGCCGAGGTTCGCGCTGCAGGCTATCGTGATGAACCAGGCGGCCTCATTGGCAATGATGACGCCGGGCAAATGTCTGCCTGGTATATCTTGAGCGCTCTCGGGTTTTATCAAGTCACGCCTGGAATTCCGCGGTATGCGATAGGCTCTCCGCTCTTTTCCGACGCGAAAATTCATCTACCCAATGGCAAGATCTTTCACATTGTGGTTAAGCGCGACGCCGCTCAGGCCCCATATATCCAGTCGGCAACGCTCAACGGAAAGCCGTTCGAACGCTTTTGGCTGACGCACGAAGAGATCGTGTCAGGCGGGATATTGATCTTCCATATGTCACCGACGCCCAATCCCGATTGGCCTGCTCGGCCAACTGTGGTAAAGAACGGCACATTGGAGTCGGTGCACTATCCGGCCGAACCTGCCGCGGAATCGAAGCAATGACTCGCCGCGCCTCGATTCAGGCCGGTCGGTCGCCATTTCACAAGAGGTAGGATTGGCTTCCTCGTGGCGTTAGCCGCTCCCGAAGTCGCCACGTCGATACGACTCGGTTTTGCACCCTCTGATCGAGATTGACGGTAAGTGGGGCAATGCCCGCCCACGGCAAAGCCAGGATGGCCATACTCTTCCCGGAGCCTCTTGGCTCCCTCCAAGCTAGTCGCGTGGTTCGCAGAGATTCGGCCTTCGAAAACAACAACTCTCGAATCGATAGAGAACACAAACGACGATGTTTAGCATGTTTGAGGAAACGCTTACCGGCCAACCTATTAGGCCTTAACGGTATCGTAACGGGGTGGCTTAAATGACTCTATCTAATGACCTTTAAATCAAGGACACTCCTGAACCGTTTGGAACGTTGACATGGGCATTTTCACGGCAGAGATTGATCAGCGGTCGATAATCGCGCTCTCGATGAAGCGCGAAATGCGCGACTGACGAATTGAGCAATCACCTCAGGGGTTCCGATTCGAGATGTGATTTGGTAATTCGCAAGAGAAAAGACTAGGAGGCTTGAAATGAGGAATCGACAAAATGAGTTCGCCGCGATGCGCACATTCAATACGTTTGGCGCCACGGTGGTCTCTGCGGCAGCTATCTGTTTTCTCTGCTTGCTGCTAAGCGTGGGCATCCACGCGCAAACTTCGCAGGGCTTTACCGGACTCGTCACGGACTCGACAGGAGCCGTGATTCCGAAGGCAACAGTCACCGTCCACAACCAGGCAACCGCTGTGGATAAGTCGGTCATCACCACGTCCACGGGCAATTGGACGGTTCCGTTTCTCGATCCGGGCATCTACGATGTTCGCGTTGAGGCCAGCAAGTTCAAGTCCATCGACAAAACGAATATCACGCTGTCGACAGGTGAAACCGCTGAGGTCAACTTCACACTCGTCCCCGGAGCGGCTACGGAAACCGTTACGGTGAATGCCTCAGAGGACGTTCTGGACTACGACAAAGCCGACGTCGGTAACGTGCTGGAGAACCATCTGCTCCAGCAGCTTCCCGATTTCGATAACGACACATTCAACTTCGCGATATTCACTCCCGGCATGATGACCACAACCACTGGTCTTGCTCCTGGCAATCAGAGCGCGCAGACCTTTACCATCCACGGCGCCAGCGTCGAGTTCAGCATCGACGGCGTCGCCAACATCAGCGAGACAGGTCCAGAGCATTACACGATGGCTCCGCCCTCCGATTCGCTGCAAGAGTTCAAGATCACAACCAGCCCGGTGGATGCGGCCAATGGCCGTGCTCCCAGCGGACAGATCGATATGACTTTGAAGACCGGAACAAAAAGTCTGCATGGCGCTGCTTATGAATACCTGCAGCGCGCATTCCTGAACGCCAATACGCCGCAGAACGACGCCAATATCTTCAAGAATGTTGCGGCTGGAGCTCCAGCCTCAACCATCGCCAAATACAACAAGGCGGCGTTCACGCAAAACCAGTACGGGTTTGAGCTGGATGGGCCGGTCATTGTTCCCAAGTTCTGGAGCGGCAAGAAGCAGACGTTTTTCATGATCCTCTATGAGGATCTTCACTCCCAGGGAGTGGGAACGGTGATCACGACGGTTCCCAACTCGTCTGCGATGGCGAACGGTGACTTCAGCAGCCTGTTGAATGTAGGCGGCGTCCCCGGAGTCACTGGCGTCTACAACGAGGCTATCTACGACCCGACCTCAGAGGCTGCCTGTACGGCCAACAACACTGACAACAGCACCTATGCCAGCGGTCATCCGGCAGTCTGCCGCTATCAATACGGCTATGGTCCCGGCATTGGCGCAGGCCCGCAGGGCAATCCCGTTCTCACCGGTACGCCAAACGTGATTCCGGCCAACAAGATCAACGTCGTGGCTCAGAACATCATTTCGTGGTACCCGGCGCCCAACCAGAACCCAACGCCGACCACAGCAAACCCCTTCAATAACAACTACGTCGGTCTTGCGCCCGCCATCAGCGACAACAAGTCCTACATCGTCAAGCTGGATCAATACGTCGGGAAAAACGACACCTTCGACGTGACCGGGAAGCTCTGGAAGTTTTACGGCCAGAACAACAATGCATTTCCTCGGTCCAATGTGAATGCCGCGCACCCGGGTTTGAACGAAGCCGTGGATATCGCCCACTACAACGGCACCGATTATCGCTACCCCAGCCTGAATGCGGCCTGGACCCATACCTTCAGTCCGACCTTGATCAATTCATTCCGGGGATTGGTCACCACAGCTCTAGAGAGCGATTCGACTGGCCCCGCAAGTGGCTGGGATCCGAGCCAACTCGGATTCTCCTCAAGCATTGGCGCCGCGAACCCCACATACTTCCAGAGATTTCCACTGACCAACATCTCCAACTACAATGCACTCGGAGCCCAGGCTGTGCTGTATCGCGGCGACGACGAGTTGCAGCTCATTGACACCGCCAATTGGACGCGTGGCAATCATGTGATGCATTTCGGCGGTGAAGTGAGGTTTCAACAATACAGCCAGAAGAGCACCAATAACACCGGCTTCTCTCTCTCAACGGACGATGGTTGGACCCAGCAATGGGACACCAACGTCACGGGCGGCAAAAACGGCGGAGTCGAATCTCAATATCCCATCACCAACAACTACAGCGGCAACAGCCTTGCCTCGATGGAAGCCGGAACATGGTCTCCAACAGGCACAGTGACCGCAACCACCGCCGGCGGAAACTATGTCTCGTCGCACTACGGAGCGCTGTACTTTCAGGACGACTGGAAGTACCGGCCCAAACTCACGCTCAACCTCGGAGTTCGCTGGGAAGATCCAGGTCGGGGCGTTAGAGACCGGTTCAACCGCCTCAATTCCGTCTGGGATTTCAACGATCAAAATCCGGTCACCAGTCTTATCCCGGCTGCGACGCTTGCCGGACTCCCAGTTCCGAATGGATTCGTCGGCGGACCTACATATGCCGGCATCAATGGAAACCCGACCTGGCAGTTCAAGCGCGTCTGGTACGAATTCGGCCCCCGCGCAGGCTTCGCGTATACGTGGAATCAGAAGACGGTGATCCGCGGCGGCATGGGCCTCTTCTTTAACGACACCGCTGCAGGCAATCTGAACTCGCCAAGCAACATCGGCTATTCAACCAGCAACACCTATACGCCCTCTAATTCAGTGGCGCAGGGCACAAACACCCTGATGGTTCCGCAGCTTAACCTGGCCAATCCCTTCCCGACCTTCCAGGCGGCAACTGGAAACTGCGGTGGCAACTGGCAACAGTGCCTGGAATCGAACTTGGGACAGGCATCCACCTTCTACAACCCGAAGTTCCACCCGGCCGCTCAGCTCAATACATCGTTTGGTATTGAACGCCAATTGACGACCAAAGACACGATTGAAGTCAATTATGCAGGCACTCGCCTGTACGGGCCACTTTACGGAGTGACAGACACCGACGATATGAACCACGTCAGCGCTAGTGCCCAGGCTGCGTGCGATCCACTGCGCGGCGGGCTGCAGTCGAACTGCACAGCAGCCGCCGACCAAATTACCAATCCGTTCAAGGGTGTTGCTCCCTTTGCCGGGTCCAGCTATTACACCGTGACCACCATCGGCAAGCTCCAATTCTCGCGCCCCTACCCGCAATTCCTTGCCATCACTGAAGCCGGTCTACAGAATGGCAAGAGCTGGTACAACGGCCTTGAAGCTGTCTACACTCACAGGACTTCGTGGGGGCTTACCGCGAACGTCGGCTACACGAAATCCAAATTCATCGTCAACACTGGATTTGCGGATGTCGTCAATCGCATCCCGTCTCGTGTGCTTTCGGGGACGGATGTTCCGAACCGGCTGACAGCCTTGATCGTCTACAAGTTTCCCATTGCCAGGGGCAGCGGATTCTTCCCGAACATGCCTCGCGTACTCGACCTCGTCGTGGGAGGCTGGCAAACCGCCGATTCCTATGAGTACCAGAGCGGATTCCCGCAGGCTTTGACGAGTGGATGGATCGTCAACCAAAAAGCCAACGGGGGCAATCTGCTACCGAAGAATAGATATTGGGCTGGCAACACGAATCCTTGGTATCCCACTCTCCAGGCCACAGGTTCGGACAACTATATCCAGCGCCTCAAACCCTGCGTGGCCACCGTGGATCCAGTCACGGGCGGTTACGATTGGATCAACCAGTCGGTGCCGCTTGTGACTGCCGGCTTGTGCACGACGCCAAACTACATCTCCATCAACACCACGTACCAGGCGAATCCCAACGTCGAGTACACCGGCGCCCGCGAGGGACCCAACGACCAGTTGAACGCCAATGTCTCGAAGAACTTCGCCCTAGTCAGAGAAATGTCTTTCCAGATGAGAATCGACGCATTCAACGTCTTTAATCATCTGCAGACCTTTGCCTCTGGCTACGATACCTCCACATCGGATGGAACCTTCGGTATTGTCCGCCTCGGCACTTCGGGCAATGGAAACCAAACCAATCGGACCATCCAGATCTCTGGCCGTTTGACCTGGTAATTCGATCGCAATGCCACTACCGGACTGATTGCGTCAGGC
This sequence comes from uncultured Acidobacteriota bacterium, assembly GCA_963713675.1. Classification (GTDB taxonomy): domain Bacteria; phylum Acidobacteriota; class Terriglobia; order Terriglobales; family Acidobacteriaceae; genus Telmatobacter. Next base: position 125,793 of record CAVQMV010000020.1, on the reverse strand, counting down.
TCGCTCAAATCAGGAGCCTGACGCATTCTTTTGGTGGGGTCGGGGATTCACTTTCCGGTTTAGCCTCCCGGACTTATGCTCTTCATACACTTTGATCCAGGAGAATCGCCCAACCTTCAGGAGAAGTTGAGATCATGGAAGCCATGAGTCGAATTCAAGATCAAGCGGGTTAGAGGGAGAAGGATCGATGGGTGTAAGCGCGACGACGAAAATTACGCGACGGAGCCTTGCCAAGGGATTGGCAGCGATGGGAACGGCAGCCGGCTTTCCCGGTTTATTCCGAACAGAGCCAATAGCGGCCGCGGCGCCCGCAAGCTCAGTGGCATGGAAGAGAATTCATCCTGGCGTATGGAAAGCCACCATCGGCATGCCGGAGCGGTTTACGCCAGTATCGAGCCGTCTGGTTCCGGTGCAGACTGAGGCATTCGCAAAACTACCCAAGGCGGACGCGGCGCCCTTGCCGGCGATTAGCGGCAAACAAACCAAGCGCGGGTGCAAAGTGCAATTGCCGCTGCGGCCCAATGAACAGGTGTTCGGCCTCGGGCTGCAGTTCCTTTCATTTGCCCAGCGAGGCAAGAAGAAAGTCGTACGCGTCAATGCCGATCCCAGATTCGATACCGGCGATTCCCACGCACCGGTGCCGTTTTATGTGACGACGGAAGGAATCGGCATCCTGATCGATACAGCGCGCTACGCCACGTTTTATTTTGGCGACGCACGGCCCAAGCCTACGCACACGGCCGACCTGGTGAACAACGCCAACCCGGATCCGAATTACACCCACAACATCCAGGATGGCGACACAGGCCAGATTACCGTCGAGGTGCCGCGCGCCAGTGGTGTGGACGTATATTTGTTTGCTGGTCCGGAGATGCTGGATGCGGTCCGGCGCTACAACGTTTTCTCGGGTGGTGGCGTTGCGCCGCCGGAGTGGGGCCTAGGCTTCTGGTATCGGCCGGAGTCGCGCGCAACACAGCAGAGCGCGCTGGCGCTGGCAAAGGAATTTCGCGATCACAAGATTCCTTGCGATGTCATCGGGCTGGAAGGCGGCTGGCAAACCCATTCTTATTCCTGCACATTCGTTTGGAATAAGGATCGCTTCCCTGATCCCGAGGGCTTTGTAAGCTCTGCCGGTGCGATGAATTACAAAGTGAATCTCTGGGAGCATGCTTTCACGCATCCCGCGTCGCCGCTTTTCCCGGAGATTGAGCCGCATTCCGGCGATTATGGCGTGTGGGGCGGACTGGTTCCCGACTTTGCCGGCGAGCCGGCGCGCGCGGCCTTTGGTGCCTATCATGCCAAGGCTTTCCTCGACGCGGGCGTAAGCGGATTCAAAATCGACGAGTGCGACAACTCTGACTACACCGGCGGATGGTCATTCCCGGAATGCAGCGTGTTTCCGTCAGGCGTGGACGGCGAGCAGATGCACAATGTGTTTGGCCTGCGCTATCAGATGGCAATCTGGAATGAGTTCAGGAAGCGCAATACGCCGACCTACAATCTCGTTCGCTCCAGCGGCGCACTGGCCGCACCGTATCCGTTCGTGCTCTACAGCGACTTGTACGTTCACCGCGACTTTATCCGCGCGCTGGCCAATTCCGGTTTCAGCGGATTGCTCTGGTGCCCGGAGGTGCGCGACGCCGTCAGCGAAGAGGACTTGATCCGCCGCCTGCAGAGTGTCGTTTTCTCACCGCTGGCGATGATCAACGGGTGGTACATCAAGAATCCGCCGTGGAAGCAACTGAATCGCCGGCTGAACAACGCCGATCAGCTGCTGGATGGTTGGGAAAAGCTGGAAGCGCGCTGCCGCGAGATCATCGGCTGGCGCATGCAGCTCGTGCCTTACCTCACCGCTGCATTCCAACGCTACGCCGAAGACGGCACGCCGCCCTTCCGCGCACTGGTGCTCGATGCGCCTGCCGACAAGCGGCTTTACACCGTCGACGATCAATATATGATCGGAGACCGCATGATGGTTGCGCCCATCTTTGTGGAAGAAGTGAGCGGCGCGCCGCAGGGTCCGTCACACAGGAATCCGGATGGCAGCCGCAGAGTTGTCCTGCCTGAAGGCGCATGGCACGACTTCTGGACGGGCCAGGCGCTTCAGGGAGGCGCGGAAATCTCCGTGCCCGCGTCAACCGAGAAGATCCCCGTCTACGTCAAAGCGGGCAGTATTGTGCCTTGGGCGGATGTCGGCCTCTATGCAGGCGCGCCGGAGACACTGAAGGTGACTGCGCGTGTGTATGGCGACGGCTCTCTGCCCTTCACGCTCACCAAGGGAAGAGACTCGCAACACCTGAGTTGGAGCAACGGCCGCGGCAATGTTGAAGGCGATGAACCCTGCGACGTGTATGCATGGAAGCACATGGGATGAACCCGGATGCACTTCGCCGGCAAAAAGCCTGAAGAAGATCGAATCCGCCAAGTCGATTCCGGCAAGAGGAGAAAAATTGAGAAGAGGGATTTCCTGGTTCGCTTCGCTTGCTTCATTGGCACTGCTGGCCGCTGGGCTGTGCGCCGCGCAAGGTGTCATCCGGCCCGGCGACCCATGGCTCGACAACCATGGACAACGCATCCAGGCGCACGGCGGCGGCATCACAGTGTGGAAGGGAACGTACTATTGGTTCGGCGAAGACCGCTCGCAGTCCAACGATCCAGACAAACGCTACGTCGCTTGTTATTCCTCGCGCGATCTTGTGCGCTGGAAATTCCGCGGCCAGGTGCTCGCGCTCGCCGATCCCGAGCATCTTGGGCCTCATTGGGTACTCGAGCGGCCCAAAGTGTTTGTCAACGCTCACACGGGCAAGTTCGTAATGTATGCGCATCTCGATGACGCGCGCTACAAAGTGGCTAGCGTGATGATTGCGGTCAGCAACCGCATCACCGGCCCGTACGCGTATGTCAAGAGTTTCCGCCCCCTCGATCAAGAGAGCCGCGACATAGGTCAATTTGTTGACGACGATGGGTCTGCCTACTTGATCTTCGAGTCGCGTCCGACGAAGGGTTTCTTCCTCGCCCAACTAACTAACGACTTCATGAATGTGCAGAAAACCTGCTTCATTCCAGCGCCGCTCGAAGGCGGCGCGTTAGTGCACATCGGCGGGCTATATTATGTGGTGGGATCGCACATGACGGGCTGGCGCCCAAATCCCAATGTATATGCCACTGCGCCAGCGCTCACCGGACCATGGACCGAATTCAAGAATCTAGCCCCGCCCGAGGCCAACAATTACGATTCGCAGTCGACGATGCTCCTGAAGGTAACCGGGTCGAAAAAGACGACTGTCATCTATATGGGAGATCTTTGGCGTCCGAAGGCGCTATGGGACTCTCGATACTTCTGGATGCCGCTCGAAGTGGGCGATGGCTCCTTGCAACTGCGACCGCCCCAGCCATGGACCCTCAATGTGAAAACGGGAGAATCGGCAATGCGCCCGGACGCAAAGTAATTCCGCCCGCTCGCGCGAAAAGATATCTGCATACCCCCTCACGGAACTTGAGCATCCCGGAGAGCGAAGATCTCTCGCAAAGGTTGCCCTCATGGGAGAAGTCGGACACATGAAGAGACGAGCATTTCTTTTGCAGTCGAGCGCCGGCCTGGCCGCAGCTGCATTGCCCGGTTGGTCGCAGCCCCCCGGCGCTCCAAAGGAAGTCGTCGCCGCGCACCGTCCTGGAGCAGCTGTCGTCAACAGCCTCAATGCGGCTCGCCACTCGATCGTTCACCCCGGCATTTTGCAAACCCGTGCCGATCTGGAATTCATGAAGGCCAAGGTCAAAGCCGGCGAAGAACCGTGGAAGTCCGCGTGGGATCGCCTGCAGGCCGAGCCCAACTCCTCGCTCGACTTCAAGCCGAAGCCCTTCGCGCACATTATTCGCGGCGCATACGGCGCGGGACAAGTAGGCGGTGCGGAGTTGACGGCCAGCGCCAACGCCGTTAACAGTCACGTCTTGCAGTGGTTCGTCACCGGCAACGAAGCCTATGCGCGCAAGGCGATCGAGATCTTCGACGCATGGTCCGCAACTCTGGTCGATTTCTATGAGAACGACGCCATGCTCCTTGCCGGATGGACCGGCGGCGAATTCGCGAACGCGGCCGAAATCCTGCGCGCCACCTATCCCGCATGGCGCGGCGAATCGCTGGCACAATTCAAGCGCATGCTGCTTACCGTCTATGTGCCTCTACTGCGCATGTTTTATCCGGAGGCGAACGGCAACTGGGATGCGGCCATCATGTTCACGCTGCTCTCCATCGGCATCTTCTGCGATGACCATAAGCTCATGGACGAGGTCTACCATCACTACCGAGTCGGCCCCGTCAACAGCGGCATCACGCGCTACATCTATCCCAGCGGCCAGTGCGAAGAAACATGCCGCGACCAGGGCCATGTGCAACTCGGTCTCGGTTATCTGGCGCGTACGGCCATCATCGCGTGGAACCAGGGCGTCGATCTCTTCGCCGAAGCCGACAACCGCATCGCCCTTGGCTACGAATACACAGCGAGTCTGCTGCTCGGCGAGAAGGTCCAGGTCTACGGCAAAATCGTTGACACCCGTAGCCGCTTCAGCGACATCTACGAGGGCGTATTGCAACATTTTCGCTCGATCAAGCACATGGATTTGCCGTACACCGAGAAGGCGGCTCTGCGCGCCCGTGACCACTCCCGCGGCGTTCTAACATTTTTTCGCGGCGGCTCGTCTCCCGCCAGGTTGCAGCCCGCGCCCGCACCGTCGAAGATCGCTGCCACAGCGGGTGCACAGCCCGCGCCAACGGCCCCGGCGCCAGCCGATGCCATCGCCGTCGCTCCCGGCGAATCGATTCAGGCCGCGCTCGACAAACTCAAGGCACTCGGCGGAGGCACGGTAAAACTAGCCTCCGGCCTGCACACGCTGCCCGCCACGCTGCGTGTTCCAAGTGGAATCACCATCGCCGGCGCCGGCATCGACTGCGAGCTTCTCCTCGATCCGGCAAAAACTCAATATGAAGCCGCCATCGTAAATGCCGAGCCCGACCTGCACGATGTTGTCCTTCGCGACTTCGTGATTGAAGGCGCGGCAACGCCACATGCCTCCAGCGATCCCAACAGCGATGTGCAGAGGCGTCGCACTCTGCATGGCCCTATCCGCGCCGGCATCATCTTTCTTGCCGAGAGCAAAACTACGCAGCGCAATCTCCGCTTTGAATACCTCACCGTCCGCAATTGCATCTTCTCCGGCGTTTCCATTGTCGGCGTCGACGGGCTCGACGTCGTCAATTGCGATTTCTCGGGAAATGGAGGCGCGGTGCCGCCCGGACCCGGCAAGAACCACAACCTCAACCTCGTCCATGTCTCTCATGTCAGCGTCACCGGCTCGCGGCTGAGTGATTCCATGTTTGGCAACGGTGTCGCCGTGAGCTTCGGCAACGAGGTTGCGATCCGCGACTGCGAAATTGCGCGCAACGCTCTCGACGGCGTCCGCATCGCCGAATCCCGGAAGTTAACTGTCGAGGCCAGCCTTGCCGAGGGCAATGGCGGTGCGGGCATCGCGGAGCAAACGTGGATGGAGCCGAACCAGGAAGTGGTGTTGCGGAACAACACCCTGCGCAATAACGTGAACCCTGGCTAATAGGCGCCAGATGGCGTTGCCGATCTGCCAATGCAATGGACTGGTCGAATACACTGATCTGGATGGCGTGGTTTCAATTCCATTCCCGTCATCTGGATTGGAAAGGTCTTGTATTGCTCTCCGAGTTCCCCTCTGGGCACCATACAATCAACAATCTGGACAGGATGACCGAACCACGATGACAAACATCGCTCAACATCCAGAAGGCAGCCGCGCGGGGAGCAATCCCCCATTGCAGGCCTCCGTCCAATCCAACTCCAGTTCCGGCCAGCAGATGGTGCAGAGCCTGGGCCTGTTCAGCGCCACTACCATCGTCGTGGGCTCCATGATCGGCAGCGGCATCTTCATCGTCGACTGCGACATCGCGCGTCTCACCGATTCTCCGGCGCTTTACCTGGGCGCGTGGATCATCACCGCGGTCATGACCATGATCTGCGCCCTCAGCTACGGCGAGCTGGCCGCCATGATGCCCAAGGCCGGCGGCCAATACGTCTACCTGCGCGAATCGCTCGGGCCCCTATGGGGATTTCTTTACGGCTGGACGCTTTTTCTCGTCATCGAGACCGGAACCATCGCCGCGGTGTGCGTAGCCTTCGGCAAATTTCTGGGCGTCTTCTTCCCATCGGTTTCGAGCACGCATTGGCTGTGGCACATCGCGCACGTGCCGGCCATTGCCGTCGGTCCCATGGTGCTGGGCAACATGGACATCGGCGTCAGCACCGCGAATCTCGCCGGCATCATCGTCGTGTGGTTTGTCGCGGCCGTGAATATCTGCGGCGTGCGCTTCGGTGCTCTGGTGCAGAACGTCTTCACCGTGGCCAAGGCGCTTTCGCTCGCGGCGCTCGTGCTTCTGGGATTCACCGTGGGCCTCAACAGCGCGGCCATCGCGGCCAACTTCGGCAGCCACTGGAGCGAATTCTGGCGCAACGCGGGCTGGGCCTCGCTGCATCCCGTGCAGGTGGGCGCGCAGGGGCCCATCGTCATGGTCAACCTGATCGTGATTCTTGCCGTGGTGCAGGTGGGCTCGCTCTTTGCCGCCGACGCTTGGAATAACGTCACCTTTACTGCCGGCGAAATCAAGAACCCGCGACGCAACGTGCCGCTCTCGCTCGCGTTCGGTGTCGGTTTCGTGCTGGTGGTCTATTTCCTGGCCAGCACGGCTTACATCCTGGTACTGCCGTTGCATGGCGATCCGCACGGCGCGACGATCTTTGCGCGCGGCGTGCAATATGCCGTCCGAGGACCGCATCGGCGCCGCAGTGCTGCAGCAGATCTTTCCGCACCTCGGCGGTTATCTCATGGCCGCAGCCATCCTGATTTCAACCTTCGGCTGCGCCAACGGCATCACGCTCTCCGGCGCGCGCGCCTATTACGCCATGGCGCAGGACGGCCTCTTCTTCCGCCTGGTCGGCAAATTGCATCCGCGCTACAAGACCCCCGCCGCCGGTCTCGTGGTGCAGGCCATCTGGACCACCGTCCTCTGCGTTTCCGGTTCCTACGGCCAGTTGCTCGACTACATCATCTTCGCGGTGCTGGTGTTTTATATTTTGACGATCATCGGCCTCTTCGTCCTGCGCATCAAGCAGCCGAACACGCCGCGTCCCTATAAAGCCTTCGGCTACCCGTTCCTGCCCGGTCTCTATCTGGTCATGGCGACAGGCATCTGCGCGGCGCTGCTGCGCTACAAGCCGCAATACACCTGGCCCGGCCTGATCCTGGTGCTGCTCGGGGTTCCGGTGTATCTGTTTTGGTCGCGGAGCGCAAACTCCAACTCCGCGCCGCCGGCCGAGGTTTAAAGCACGGGACCGGATTGATTTGGGTTTATTTCTTCCGGGGTGCAGCGATCTTAGAACCGCTTCGGCCGAGGGCGGATGTTTACCAAAATGCAATCCCCACCCCTCCCCCTAATATGACATACCTCCATATTTGAGAACAAAGGACTTATGACAGGGGTATATATCTCCATATACCCCGCGATTGGAATCCATGACTCACGAAACGATTGTGCGCCAATGTGGAGAAATTATCTGCAAAGAGAGCGACTGGGAGACTAAAGGGCGGAGTGATTAATAAATCAGTGGGTTAGCCGCGGCGCGGGCCTGGTGCAGGGTGAGTAGGGCTTGACAAGGCCGAAGCTGGGAGCCCCAGGTCTCGCTTCTGAGACCTGGGAAAGCACGCCCGATCGTCTACCTCGATCTGCCGATCACTGACAACTGACCACTGTTTTACTGCAGCAGCGTCCCCTGTTCGCCCTCGTGATTGCCGTTCCCGTTCAACTCTTCAGGCGGAATGATGACCGCGGCCGCTACCTTGTCTTCCGGTTCGAGGTTCAGCAGGCGGACGCCTTGCGTGGCACGGCCCGCGTTGCGGATGGTTTTGGTGTCGACGCGGATGATCTTGCCGAACTGGCTGATGACCATCAGCTCGCTGGTGTCGTCGACAAGCTGGATGGAGCTCACGCGGCCGATGCGGTCGGTGACGGCCATGTTCTTGACGCCTTTGCCGCCGCGCGTTTGCAGGCGGTACTCCTCTACGTCCGTGCGCTTGCCGAAGCCGTTCTCGCTCACGGAGAGAATGCGATACGCGCCGGGCTCGTGCTTCTTCGGTGTGACTGCGACACCAACCACGTAGTCGTTCTTGAGCAGCGCGATGCCGCGCACGCCATAAGCCGGCCGGCCCATGGAGCGTACGTCGCTCTCTTCGAAGCGAATCGCCAGGCCCAGGTGCGTGGCCAGGAAAATCACCTGCGAGCCGTCGGTAATGCGCGCCGCCACCAACTCGTCATCCGTATCAATGCCGATGGCGATGATGCCGCGCGACATGACATTGGAAAAGTCCTTGAGCGGCGTCTTCTTTACGGTGCCCTTTTGCGTGGCGAACAGGATGAACTTGCCCTCTTCCTCGAGGTCGTGCACGGGAAGAATGGCGCAGACCTTTTCGCCGGTCTGCAAATCGAGCAGGCTCTGCATGGACTTGCCCTTGCCCGCGGCGCCCACGTCGGGAATCTCGTAAATCTTGAGCCAATACACGCGCCCGGTGTTGGTAAAGCACAGCAGATAGGAGTGCGTGGAGTCGACGATGAGCTGCGAGACAAAATCCTCCTCGCGCGTTTTCATGCCCATTCGTCCCGTGCCGCCGCGGCGTTGCTGGCGGTAGATCGAGATGGGCGTGCGCTTCAGGTAGCCCTGGTGGCTCACCGTCACCGCAACCTGCTCGTCGGCAATCAGGTCTTCGAGCTGAAGCTCCGCGCTCTCGTCAATAATCTCGGTGCGGCGCTTGTCGCCGTACTTTTCGCGGACATCCTCAAGCTCCTTCACAATCACCGCGCGCAGTTTCTTCTCGCTGCCTAAAATCTCCTCATACTCGGCGATCTTTGCGCGGATCTCCGTCAGTTCCTTCAACAGTTCATCGACGGAGAGCTGCGTGAGCCGGTAGAGCTGCAGTTCCAGGATGGCGTCCACTTGCCGCAGGGTCAGGCCCTTTTCCTCGTGGCGGCCGGGCTCGCGGTCCAGGCGGATGACGATGTCCTTGCCCTTGCCCCATGCGTACAGGTTCTCGCGAGCGTCGGCGCGGGAGTTCGATGCGCGGATAATCTTGATCACGGCGTCGAGATTGTCGAGCGCGATCTTCAGGCCTTCCAGGATGTGTTCGCGTTCGCGTGCTTTGCGCAGCAGGTAAACCGTGCGCCGCTGCACCACGTCGATGCGGTGGTCGATGAAGAGCTGGATGGCTTCGGCCATCCCCAATTCCTTCGGCTGGCCGTTGGTCACGGCCAGGAAGATCATGGAAAAACTCTCTTGCAGTTGCGTGTGCTTGTAGAGCTGGTTCAGCACAATCTCAGGCTGCGCGCCACGCTTCAGGCCGATCACCATCCGCATGCCGTCGCGGTCGCTCTCGTCGCGCGTGCGATCGGCGCCGATGTCGATTTCGGTAATGATCTTGTTCTCTACCAGCTCGGCAATGCGCTTGAAGAGCGTGGACTTGTTTACCTGGTAAGGCAGCTCGGTCACCACCAGCGCCTTGCAGTTCCTTGGTCGCGCTCTCAATGGCTACGCGCGCGCGCATCAGGAAGCGGCCGCGGCCCGTACGGTACGCTTCCGCGATTCCTGTGCGACCGTAAAGAATGCCGGCGGTGGGGAAATCCGGCCCGTGCACGTGCTTCAGCACTTCGACCAGGCCGCCTTTGGGATTCTTCACCAGTGCGATCGCCGCGTTCATCACTTCGGTCAAATTGTGCGGCGGAATATTGGTCGCCATGCCCACCGCGATGCCGCTCGATCCGTTCACGATCAGGTTCGGAAACCGCGTGGGCAAAACCGAAGGCTCAACTGTGGACTCGTCGTAGTTGGGCACGAAGTCCACGGTCTCCATATCGATGTCGGCCAGCAGCTCGCCGGCAATTCGTTCCATGCGGCACTCGGTGTAGCGCATTGCCGCCGGCGGATCGCCATCCACCGAGCCGAAGTTTCCCTGCCCGTCCACCAGCGTGTAGCGCAATGAAAACGGCTGCGCCATGCGCACCAGCGTGTCGTAGATCGCCGAATCGCCGTGCGGATGGTACACGCCCATCGCCTGGCCCACCACCTTGGCGCACTTCGTGTATTTCTTGTTGTGCTGCAGGCCCATCTCGCTCATGGTGTAGAGCACGCGGCGATGCACGGGCTTCAATCCATCGCGGGCGTCAGGCAGCGCGCGCCCGATGATCACCGACATGGAGTAGTCGAGATAGGAGCGGCGCATCTCCTCTTCGATGTTGATGGGAATGAGGTTCGTGCCGCCGGGAGGGTTCGCTCCGTCGAGAGGAAGCTGAGGATTCTGATCGTCTGCCATAGTTTTGTTAGGGCTCGCAGGAAGGCGGCAAAAAGTCCGGTAAAAGCAGGGCCGGATCCGCAGCTCTTAGCTTCTATTTTAGTGGTTCGAGGGCCCTTTTAGCAAGGCGGAGAGATGGAAATAACTCCTTATTTTGCTTTGATTTATGAAGGACTTACGGCGCTCCGTCCCGCGCCCGCCATTGCGCGCGCATCCGGCCCGGTTTTTGCACCGGAGAACGCCGCCCGCGAAACGCGCTTTTCCATGCGGCAAGACCGGTCCCTGCGGCTCTAAAGCGCCAGGAATTTCGCGTGAGGCTCTATTGAAAGTCGCATAAGAAATGCCCCGGTGGACGCGCCGGAGGCGCAATGGTTGTTAGCCCCGCGCTTCAGCGTGGGGACCAGGAGCGAAAAGAGGACGCGAGCCCCGTAGGGGCGGTGCAAAAGTGCGCGCAAAACGCTCGAACACACTTTATGTGTTTACTCTGCATAGAAAGGACTCGACCCTAGATCAGCCCCGGCAAGCTCAGCACGCACAACACCGCCTGCAGCCCCACAATGGCCCCCGCCGCGCCCAGCGCCCAGCGTCCTCTTGGGCCATCGTACGCATCGGCCAACGCGCCACCCACAAACGTGAGCAGAAACGGCTGTGCCCAGAGCCACGGGCTGCCCGGTGAGCCCGTCATCACCAGCACCATGCAAACCAAAGCGCAAAGCAGTGGAGCTGTGTTGCCGAAGTAGCGTGATCTGCGCACGCTCAGATACATCACCACTGCGGCGCAGGCAGCAATCGTGATGCCGCCATTCGCAAGCGTGCCGAAGAACCGCCTGGCGGGATCGAGCGAGAACCAAAGGAATCCTGCCGCGGAGCGGAAGACATAGCTGTAGGCATCGGGCGAAAAACCGTAACAGGCAAAGACCAATATCAGCGCACCCGCCGCGGCAACCACCACAACGGGCAATGTCTGGCTCCTGTGCCCCTCGGCCACCCAAAGCATGGCTGTCAGGCCGAGCAGTGCGGCCAGCGGCAGCGCCACAATGTGCGAAGCCGCCGCCACGCCAAAAATCGCCGTCAGCAGAACCATCCGCGGCCGCCATTTTCCACCCCAGCGACGAAGACCTGTGGCCCCACCCCAAAAAGCAAAGAACCGCTTTTTGGGGACCCCGATTGCCGGGGGCCCCGGTTTGCGCCACGGGCCCTGCATGGCATGGGCAACGCCAATGCAGGTATACACGCCGCCAAAGAGCCCCAGCGCGGTCAACACCTCGGGATTGGGCGTGACGCAGGCGCGCAGCACCGCGGGCGAAAAGCAATAGAGCGCCAGGGCCGTATAGCCGCCCAGGTTGCCGTAGAGCCGCCGCGTGACCCACCAGATGCATCCGCCCAGCAGGAAGCCGGCAAAGAGGAACGGCAGGCGCAGCAGCAACAGGATGTGCGTCATTTGATGGCGCAGTTCCCATGTGCTCAGCTCGCCGTTCTCCTCCCACCCCGCGGACGAAGACCCGTCCGTGGGGGCCCCGGTCTGCACCACGCGATTCTCGGGCTTGCGCAGCAAATCGAATCCGCGCTCGGCCAGCAGATTCAGAGTGAGCGGAAGTCCGGCCAGCCGGTACGCCAGAATGCCGTCGTGAATGTTGCCGCAGGAGGTGTAGTAGCCGGCCAGCGGCGAAGGCTTTTCCCAGGTTTCACGTCCGCAGCGCGCGTACTGGTAATCAATGTCCGTCAGCGTCTGCTGGCTGATGAGCCAGAATCCCTGGATGAGAAAGAGAGCCAGCAGCCCCGCCGCAATCCGTTGCGGCAGATTGAATTGAAAGCGGCGGAGGGCTTGAAACCGGTGGGTCATGCGAATCGAGCAGTCATTATCAGTCTAAACGGCCCGCCCACACGAAAGGGAGTCGCAGGTTCCAGCAGCCCCTGCCCGAATGCGCATGTCAAAAAAAGAGCCGCTCCGAAGAGCGGCCCATGTCCTCAAGTGTGCAACTTAGTTAAAGATGGCGCCCACGGTTACGTTGGAATTCAGCGGTTCGGTGCTGGTGGGCGTATTGAGGATCACGAAACAATAGTTCGGACCGGCCGCCGTCCAGTAAACCGGACCGGGTAGTGCATTGCCGTTCACGTCGCTTGGTGTGCAGTTGTAGGACCATCCACCAAATTGTCCGCCCTGGGCCTCGATGACGATCTTCTCGTTCGCTGCCGGATAGGTCGAAACACAGACTGAACCACCGCCTCCAGTCCAGCCGGGCCCGCAATGAATCACATCGGAGGTACCGGTAGCGGAAGGTGCGGTGACCTGCCAGCCGGTCGTATTCAAGCCTTCGTTGTAAATGGTGATCGTGGACAGAAGCGATACGGCCTCCGACCCCGGGAAGCACGAGCCCGGCGTTGGTGGATTGCCCGTGGGATTGGGCAGAACCAGCGGGCAGTTGAATGTAGCCGTAGCGGTCTGAATCGATCCCGTGGTCGTGTCCGTTGCCTCGGCGATGATAGTGGCGGTTCCATTGCCGTAAGCAGTGACGATGCCGCCAGGCGCTCCCGGATTTGGAGGAGTCGAGTTGGTGCTGACAGGGAAGACACTCGGGAAGGAAGAAAGCCACGTGACCGAATTCGTCAGATCCCGGACAGTCGGCGTTGTGGAGTAGGTTCCAATCGCAAGGAAGTTTCCCGTGTCCTGCAGGTTGCCGACGGAAATGCTCGAGGGAACGATCAGGAGCGAAAGCAGAGGCTCCGGCGCTGGCGTCAGGGTAACGGTGACGGTGCCAGTATTCGAAACGACGGAGAGGTCGGGATTCTTCACCTCGGCCGTGATGGTGGTGCTTCCCTGGCTTGCACCGGTGACGACGCCGTTCCCCGACCCGAGTCCTGACGTGATGGTCGCAATCGATGGGATACTTGACGTCCACGTAGTCTGCGCTGAGTTGGTGACGTCCACTTCGAGGCCCGTGGTTCCCGAGGTGGCAAGCGCGATGAATTGACCGGTCTGGCCTGAAGCTGAAACCGACTGCGACGACGGAACAAGAGTCACTGCGGTATATTTCTCCGCCGATCCGTTCGACACGGTAAAGGATCCCGTGCCCGCAATCGTGTTCCCGCCGCTGCTATAGAGGGCAATGATCGTCACCGTGCCTTGCGTCAACGCAGTAGCCAAGCCTGTACTTGCCCCGATCGTGGCAATCTGTGTGCTGCTCGAGGACCAGGAAACCTGGCTGGTGAGATTCTCCGTCGCCCCCGTGGACGTGGTTCCAATCGCGATGAATTGGGTGGTTTCGTTGGGCACTGCTACCGACTGGGAGCCGGGGATGATCGTGAGGGATGTGACGCTCGACCCAGGCGATGAACCGCCGCCGCCCGACGTCGCCGTTACTGTCAGGGTTGCGCTCGCGGTGAGGGTTCCCGTGAACCCGTTCATCGTCGCCGTGATGGTCGTGGTCCCCGCGGTAAGCGCAGTGGCCATCCCTGTGGAGTTGACGCTCGCCACCGCGGGAGTGCTCGAAGTCCATGTCGCAGAATCGGTATCATCCTGCGTCGTCGATGGGTGGCCGCTTCCGTGGCCGATGGTTCCTGTGGCCGTGAACTGCACGGTCTGACCCACCCCTAGAGACGGTGTGGCGGGAGTCACCGCCAGGGAATCCGCCAGAGGGTTCGTGCAACCGGCAAATGGCAGTGCAACAGCAACGAGACCCGCCAGGAGGAGTGTCCGTGGTGACAAACGATCAAGCATAATTGACCTCCGGAATCTGCAGCCGGTTTTGACGTCGACCATCGGCGTCATGGCAGACTCTCGCTGGCCTCTACGCCATCAAATATATGTCACTGAAACTCGACTCCTTCTGGCACGAAGGTGTTACTTTTGCTTTTCGCACCAAGTCAGTCAATAAGTCCTTTGGCGCTGCTGCAATCAGACGTGACTGAGGTAATGGATGACCTGTTTCCAGGCGCAAAAAACCGGCCGTATTCTGGGAGTTGAGATCCCCCGGCAAGCGGCCCCCAAATCGAAATTCCTTGTGCTCGAAATTGCCCGCAGCCGTTCTCCAGACGCGCGCGCGGTGCGCGACGTCAGATGATGCGGATATCCCCTTCGCCGACCTGGAGGATCACTTGATTCCCACCGCCGTTGACCTTGCCTGCGAGATGACGCGGGTCGGAGCCGATAGCGCCTTCAATCCGCAGGTCGCTGTGCACACGGCCGGAGCCGGTCTGGGCGTCAATCGTACAGGCCGCCCTGCCGAGCGTAAGCTCAACATCTCCCTTTCCCGTTTGCACGGCCCAGTTGCCTCCAGGCGCGCCGGAAACTTTAATGCTTCCAGCGTCGGTCGACGCGCGCAGCGCGCCAAGCAGATTGCGCAACTCCAGACTTCCTGTGCCTGACACCGCTTTCACGTCACCCCGCCCGATCTGCTCCACTTCGATATCACCCTCTTTGGAACTCGCGTCGATGCTTCCCCCGAGCCCGGTAGCGTGGATGTTCCCCGAGCCGGTCATGAAATGCACATTGTTTCCAGCCCCATCGTCGAAGATATCGCCCACGCTGGCGCTGGCCTGAATCATGCTGTCGGCCGGAGCTTCGATCTCGTAATCGATGATGATGTGAGCCAACTGCTCCGCGTTGCCGATGTGGACTCTGTTTTGGTCCTGGTAGATCGGAGGGTTCGCCGCGATATCGCGAAGCCGGTCGTCGGTCGGACGCCAGTCGTTCGCCTTGACATGGCCGATAATGCGCAAACTGCCTGCCGGCCCCTGGCTGATCTGAACGGTGCCTGCGCCGGACATGATCGTGAGATCCAGCCGGTCCCGCAAATTGATGGTCTTGGTGAAACCCTGCTCTGCCGCCTGCGCGCCATTCGGAGCGAGCCCAAACGGAGCGAGCATGACGAGCGCGAGCATTGCGATACGGCTTTTCATCGGGAACCTCATTGCCATGATGAGTCGGGTATGCTGCATGAACGCCTGAGGCAGATTGGCCGCCCGCCCCGGATTCGCTCCGGGTTGGGCGGCCATTCTCTGCATGCTTTCGTGAATGGTTGACTTGCGGTGTGATTAGAAACGAACCATGATCGCAAGAATCGTTGACGTCTGGTTCGTGCGCAGGTCGGGCCACCAGATGTTGCTCAAACTCGACGGAGAAAGCACCTGGTGATTTCCACCTACGTAACTAACGCTTCCTCCGCAAGACGCAACTGCCTCCGCCAGTCCTGGCCCGCCGTCAGGACCGACGTAGCCAATGCCGGAGTCGTTGAGTCCGGCCGGGCTGCTTCCGGAGCAGATGTAGTCAGCAGGGTTGCCCACGTTCTGGTGGATGTCTCCGTTGCCTGGCGCAAAAGGCGTAATGCCGCCACGGCCAGTCCAGTAAGGCACATTGGAGTAGCGGTAACTTTCCTCAAGCCGGAAGGTGATGAATTGCGCCGGCATGTAATCCAATGTGATGGTTCCGTCACGCATCTGCGCCTGGTCGCCTGCATTCTCCGTGAAGTACGGTGAACCCGTCGTCGCCGTAGCGCCGTTGATCGGCGGCAGCAGCGTCAGGTAGCGTCCGGGGTTGCTCATCTGGCCGCCCCCGAACGTCATCGCGTACTTATCCTTATCGAACCAGACCCGCAGGTAGTCCATCCAACCTTCGAAAGCCTGCTTCGGTTCGTTGCCCTTGTGGCTGTGGCAGTTCACGCCGCCATTGTAGGTCGACACACCGTTCCCCATTTCCGGCGAGGCGCCCTTCGGATTCAGCGTGCCGATACCGCCGGGGCCATTGCCTCCTTGGCTCACCCCGAATGACACTGGACCGCCGCCCATCTCGCAGCCAAGGTCACCGGTAACGGTGAAGGCGATCTTGTCCAAGGTCTTCTTGGGATTGTCGTAGAACTTGATCTGCGCTGAGTAGTCGGCGTGGATACGCGTGCGTCCCGGCAATCCGGCATCGTCCTGGCCCACGCCGTAATCGTTCCACACAAAGTCGAGCCACGGCTTGGGACGATATAGAATCTGGCCACCCAGTCCGGGCTTGCTGTTGTAGCGCCCGTACGTCTGCCATCCGTTGATAAACCATGGCTCAATCTTTAGCTTCTCCGTGGGCCAGTACTGGACCCGGAGCCCGGTGAAGAACCAGGGCGTGTTGGACGACACGTACGAAGGCTGATAGGCCCAGTTGTCGAAGTTGTAGTAGCTGAACAGGCCGATATACGAAACGAAGATGCCGGCATCGGCGTTCAGGCCGTGGCCCACATCCCAGTGATAGCCGCCCCATGCCTCGGAGACGTACCGGTAGGCGTTATTCAGCTGCCATTGACCGCGGCTGTAACTGCCATCGTTGCGAATCGTGGTCGTTGCGAACTCACCGAACATCGTCAGGATGCGGCCGCGCACGTTCTGAAGACGGAAGTCGCCGCCCACCGACGCCTGCTCGAGCTGCCATTCATCGGACCTAAACATTTCAGTTGACCCGCCCATCGAGTCGTCCTGTGGGTGGTTGTAATCGAGAATGTAATTGGTGTCGAAGCGAACCTCCGGTGTGAAGTACTTGGTCGACATCGGAGAGTCCGAGTTGTGACCTCCGGAGTTCAGCCAGGTCCAGTCACCGGGAAACGGCGCCGACTTGGTCGTGGTCTCCGCGGTAATCTCAGGCGGTGCCGGCGCAGCGGCTGGCGCGGCGGCTTGCATCGACCCGCTTGTCGCCACGGGATGGACGGCGGTCTTTAAGGCGGCCACGTCCTGCTCATACGCTTTGATCGCGTCTGAGGAGAGCGCATCCGCATCGTTGCGCTGCTTCAGCTGGGCCTTCAGTTCCGTGATCTCCGACCGCATCTCCTGCATGTCTTTCACCAGCTCGGTATTGCTGATCTGCGAAGCATCTGCGGGTGACGCGCCGTTTGCGGCGGGTGTCGTCCGGCTCGTGTCTGTCGAAGACGCGGGAGGACTCGTCGCGGGTTGAGTGCCGGCTGGGGGATCTACGCGCGCGGTGAGCGCCGGCGATCCGCCGGGCTGGCTCTGTTGCGCCGCTCCGGAAAAAGATAGTAGAGCAACACAGGCCGCTGTCGCGACCGGTATGAGCTTGCGATTTCTTTTCGTCATGTAGCCTCTCACTTTCGCATGTAGATTTTGCGTATCAAAAGACACAACTTCTGCTTCGTGCGTTTTTGGGTACACGTCTCCTGCCTGCTGTTTCGCAGTGTCTTAAGGGTTCAGTTGTGGGCATACCTTGAAAAAGACTGGCACGCGCAGAGTGCTCTTGCGCTCCGCGTTTTTACTGCGAATGTTCGTGGTCCGGGAAAGCTGCTGGCGTTACTCCAGCGTGAATTCTTTACATCGTGGGGGAATGCGAATCAGGAAAGCATGAAGATGATCTAAAACGAAGTGAAGAATTCATGAGCGATGCGAAATCCTTATAAATCCCTTTCAAATCATTCGCCCGCAAGGTTTTTCACGCGCTCACTTTGCCGAGGCCACCGGAACCGACTACACTTCTGCTCAGCATGGCCATCGCGCGCGACAACTCTCCCGAACGTTTGGTCAGCGCCGCGCGCGCCGACGAGGAACAGAGATTTCGAGCTCAAATTGCGCCCGCGCTGGCTGCGCGAGTTCATCGGCCAATCCAAAGCCAAAGAACAGCTCGCCATCGCCCTCGAAGCGGCCAAGTCCCGCGGCGAAGCTCTCGATCACGTGCTCCTCTTTGGCCCTCCCGGCCTGGGAAAAACCACGCTCGCCACCATCATCGCCAACGAACTCGACGTCGGCTTCCAGCAAACTTCCGGTCCGGCGCTCGTGATCCAGGGCGACCTGACCGCCATCCTTACCAATCTGCGCGAGCGCCAGGTGCTCTTCCTCGACGAGATTCATCGCCTGCAGCCGGTGCTCGAAGAAAAGCTCTACACCGCGCTTGAGGATTACAAGCTCGACATCATCATCGGCCAGGGACCGGCGGCGCGCACTCACGTGATGGAGATCAGGCCCTTCACCTTTATCGGCGCCACCACGCGGCCCGGTCTGCTCTCGTCGCCGCTGCGCTCGCGCTTCGGCATTCTGCTGCGCCTGGAGTTTTACACCGAAGAAGAATTGCGCGTCATCGTCGCCCGCTCGGCCGAAGTGCTGCAGATTCCCATCGATGCCAGACGGCGCGGCGGAGATTGCGCTACGCTCCCGCGGCACGCCACGCATTGCCAACCGCCTGCTGCGCCGTGTGCGCGACTACGCCCAGGTGCGCGGCACGGGATCGATCGACCGCCCTACGGCGAATGCGGCACTCACCATGCTTGAAGTGGACGCGCACGGCTTCGACGAAATCGATCGGCGGCTGCATGCTCACCATCATGCAGAAATACGATGGCGGGCCGGTGGGCCTGGGCACGCTGGCCGCAACTCTCGCCGAAGAAGAAGACGCTCTCGAAGAGGTGTACGAGCCGTTCCTGATTCAGATTGGATTTCTAGATCGCACGCCGCGCGGCCGCGTGGCCACGCGCCTTGCCTACGAGCACTTCGGAATCGCAGTACCCGGCCGCCAGACAGGATTGTTTTAGTAGCAGCAAGCCGGCGGGTGATCAGGCTGCGTCATGCGAGATGCGTCCAACTTCGCGAACCCCGCCGACTCGCTGACTTGCGGACTTGCTAAAGGAGAAAAATCATGTCCCTCACCGAATCCACCATGCTCGACCTCGGCACCATCGCACCCGACTTTGCGCTCACTGACGCCATCACAGGCAAGATCGTCCACCGCGACGACTTTCGCGGGCAAAAGGCGCTGCTTGTCCTCTTCATCTGCGCCCACTGCCCCTACGTCAAGCACATCGAAAAATCTCTGGGCCAGCTCAGCGCCGATTACGACGACAAGCCGCTCGGCATCGTCGCCATCAGCTCCAACGATGTGAATACGCACCCGGCCGACAGCCCCGCCGGTCTCAAGCAGCAGGCCGATGCCAATGGCTTTGAGTTTCCCTATCTCTACGACGAGTCGCAGGCCGTGGCGCACGCCTACAAAGCCGCCTGCACGCCCGATCCCTATCTCTTCGACGCCGATTTCAAGCTCGTCTATCGCGGCCAATACGATGACAGCCGCCCCAAGAACGACATTCCCGTGACCGGCAAAGACCTGCGCGCGGCCATCGACCTGGTGCTCGCGGGCAAGCCCGTTCCCGCGGACCAGAAGCCCTCAATCGGCTGCAACATTAAATGGAAGGTTGTTTAAGGCCGACGCGCGCTATGCGCCCACCGGCGCAGGCGCAAGGCCGGCCAGCAATTCGCGAATCTCCAGCAGAACTTCATCGGATCGCATAGCTTTCAGCGGCAGCTTGAGCAGACCCTGCGGCGTAAACTGCGCGCCGCGTTTCGCGTTGCGCGCCACCAGCTTCATCAAATGTACGGGATCGACCGCCGCATTTTCGGTAAAGCGAATCTGCAGTTCGCTGCGCTTGCGGTCAATCTGCGCCACGCCCATGCGCTCGCATTCCAGTCGCAGTTGCGCCGCTTCCAGCAGAAACACCGTGGGATCGGGTGGCGCGCCATAGCGGTCTTCCATCTCGGCGCGAATCTCCTGAATCGCCGACTTCGCTCGTCGCGCCGGCAATCTTCTTGTAGAGCCGCAGGCGCTGGTTCTCTTCGGGCACGTAGCTCTCATCGATGCGCAGAGCAATTCCCGAGATTGAGCTGCGTGGCCGGCCGCTCTTCCGAGCCCTCGCCCTTGAGCTCTTTCACCGCGGCTTCCAGCATCGTTGTATAGAGTTCGAATCCCACGGCCTCGATGTGCCCGCTCTGCTCGCCGCCCAGCATATTGCCCGCGCCGCGTAATTCCAGGTCGAGCGCGGCAATCTTGAATCCCGCACCCAGGTCCGAAAACTCTTTGAGCGCCGCAAGCCGCCGCCGCGCGATCTCCGTCAACTGATTCTCCGGCGGGATCAGGAGGTACGCGTATGCTCTTCGATTCGACCGCCCCACGCGCCCGCGCAACTGGTAAAGCTCGCTCAGCCCGTGCCGCTCCGCGCGGTTGATCAAAATCGTGTTGGCCAGCGGAATGTCGAGCCCGTTCTCGATGATGGTCGTCGCCACCAGCACATCGAATTCGTGGCGCATGAAGGCGAGCATCACCTTCTCCAGCTCGCTTTCATTCATCTGCCCGTGCGCTACGGCCACGCGCGCCGCCGGCACCAGCTCCTGGATGCGCGAGGCAATTTCGTAAATGGACTCCACGCGATTGTGCACGAAGAACACCTGCCCGCCGCGCTCCAACTCCACTTCCACCGCCGACCGGATGATCTTCTCGTCGAACTTCGCCACCACGGTTTGAATCGCCATGCGGTCCTTGGGCGGCGTTTCAATGACGCTCATGTCGCGCAGCCCCACAAGCGACATGTGCAGCGTGCGCGGAATCGGCGTGGCGCTCATCGCCAGCACATCGATCTCCTTGCGCAACTGCTTCAGCCGCTCCTTGTGGCGCACGCCGAAGCGCTGCTCTTCATCGACAACCAGCAAGCCCAGGTCCTGAAACTTGATGTCCTTCGAGAGCAGCCGGTGCGTGCCGATCAGAATGTCCACCTTGCCGGTCGCCACGCGTTCCACAATGTCTTTTTGTTCTTTTGCAGTTCGAAAGCGCGAAATCATTTCTATGTGGATAGGGAACTGCGCGAAGCGCTGCTTGAAGGTTTCGAAATGCTGGAAGCTCAGGATCGTGGTCGGCGTCAGCACTGCAACTTGTTTGCCGTCCTGCACGGCCTTGAACGCCGCGCGCATGGCCACTTCGGTTTTGCCGTAGCCCACGTCGCCGCACAGCAGCCGGTCCATCGGCGTCGTCGATTCCATGTCGTACTTCACGGCGCGAATCGCCGCCATCTGGTCGTCGGTCTCGCTGTAATCGAAGGCGTCTTCAAACTCGCGCTGGAACTCGTTGTCTTTCGAGAATGCCGTGCCCTCCGCGGTATTGCGCTCGGCGTAAAGCTTCAGCAGTTCGCGCGGCCATGTCCTGCATGGCCTTGCGCACGCGCGCCTTGGTCTTGGCCCACTGCTGCGAGCCCAGCCGGTTCAGCACCGGCGCGGGTCCCGCGTCGGTGGAGCGGTATTTCTGAATCAAATCCAGCCGCGTCAGCGGAACATAGAGCTTGGCAGCTTCGGCGAACTCCAGGATCATGAACTCTACTGAGAGCCCGTCCTGCGCAATCTCTTTCAGTCCCTGGTACTGCGCAATGCCATGCTCCACATGCACCACGTAGTCGCCGACTGCCCAGGTCGCGAAAGTCTGAAACAAACGCCGCGGTCTTCGATCGTTTCGGCTCCGGACGCGCCGCCACGTCCGCTTCGTCGGAAAGATCGTTGGCTCCGAAGACAATCAGATTCGATTCCGTGAAGCCCACGCCCGCCGCCAGCGGCGTGCGCACAATCACCGGCACGCGCAGATCGCCGGCCAGGTAGCTGCCTTCGTCCAGCATGGTTTCGCCGGGCCGTTGCGCGCGGCTGCCCAGCCGGTAAGGAACGTGGTATTCGCGCAGCACCGTCGCCATCCGTTCCACGTCGCCCTGGTGCGGCGCGGCCAGCACAATGCGCGTTTCCGTCTTCATCAGAGTCTTCAGTTGCTCGGTGAGCGCCGGAATCGATCCGTGAAAGCGCAGCGTCGGCCGCGTCGGCAGCTCGATCTCGCCCAGCGTCGTGTCCTCCTCCAGCACGTCCACCGCGCCCAGTTGATCCAGATCCAGGCCCATGTGCGATTCGAGCGTGGCCCGCAACACCTCCGGCCGCAGATAAATGTCCTCCGGCCGCATCAGCGAGCCAATGCCCGACCGCTCATGGCGCTGTTCCACCTTGTTCCACCAGCGATCGATCTGGTTGCGCACCATCGCCGGCTCTTCCACAATCAGCACGCTGCGCGGCACCAGCTTCAGCAGCGATTGCTCCGCGCCCGCGACGGCGAGTAAAAAACTCCCACCCCGGAAACACGCTCACGCCGCCGGCCGCCGCAGCCTCGGCCGCCATCTCTTCATCTTCAATGTCAATGCGCTGCCGGCTCAGCCGCGCATTCACCGCGGCCAGCAACCGCTCCGTCACCGGCGTCTCCGTCAGCGGCAGCAGTTGCGTCTCGTCCAATCCCGATTGCGAGCGCTGCGTCTCCGGATCGAATTTGCGGATGGTCTCAATCTCGTCGCCGAAAAACTCAATGCGCACGGGCCGGTCGGCCTCCGGCGAATACACGTCCAGAATTCCGCCGCGCCGCGTGAACTGCCCCGGCATCTCCACGATGTCCATCTGCGTGTAGCCCACGCTCGCCAGGTGCGCGGTCAGCACCTCGACGTCCACCTCTTCGCCGCGCTTGAGCGTCACCGCCAGCCCGGCGTAATATTCGCGGTCGAAGAGCTTCAGCGCCGCCGATTCCACCGGCGCAATCAAAATATCCACCGCCCCGGTCGCCAGCTTCCACAACGCCGCCGCGCGCTGTTCCTGCACGTCGGGATGAGGCGAGAGATTTTCAAAGGGAAGCACATCGTGGGCGGGAAAGCGCACCACGCGCGCCGGATCCACGGCGCCGGTCAGCTCGCATCCGGCCTTGAGCAGCGGCTCCAGCGCCTCGGCGGCCTTGTTGTCGGCCACTACGACGATCACCAGCTGCTTGGCGGCCCGCGCCATCAGCGGCAGGTAGAGCGCTCGCGCCGTTGCGGTCAATCCGGACACACGCCGCCGCCCCGCACCCAGGCTCAGATGCCTGCGAACGCGCTCAAATCCCGGGGCCTGCTCCAGCTCCGCGAACATCTCGCGGACGAACGGGAGGATCATCTGCCTCTAGTTTATCAGCGGAGGCGTGAATGAGTTTTGTTGCGGAAGGTACTGCTCGCCGCGGCCGCAAAGGCGGTCGCGCGGACCCTCGTCAGGCACGCACTTGGCGATCAGTCGATGCGCGGCGTGCCCCGGCGCAGCACCAGGCCGGTGATGCCGAAAAATGCGATCAGCCCCAGCGCGATGGCGAAATAAAACGCCATGGGGTGCATCCAGCCCGGCGAATAGCTCAGGTCCTGCCCCACCCACAGCAGCAGGATTGTCGCGATCACCGCAAATTGGCAGGCAATCACCAGAAACGTGTGTCCCAGGTCGCGCCGCTTGTCCAGCGCCTCCACCTGGTCGGGAGTGAGCATGCGCTCTTCGGGGGGAAGAAGGGGATTGGACATGGAATTTCTCCTTGCGGGAAGCGACCGGACTTGTCGCGCGAGACCTCCGGGTCCGGTGTTCCTATCTTTAATTGAATCACAAGCCGCCCACGCCGCGCCACCGGTTCCGCGCCGCGCAAGTGCCAACCTGCGGAGCAGCCTCTAATCCACCAAAAACGCCAGCGTCTGCAGCGTGGTCACTTCGAACTGCTTGCGGCAGCGAATATTCGCGCACTGCAGTTTGTCGTCGCGCCGCACCATATAGGATTGCGCCTTGGCGAAACGCGCGCGGTCGCGCTCGTCAGCCCCACGCGGAACCTGCGGGCGCTTGCGCCGCACCACCCAAGTCACTTTGTACTCGCCCGCCTGCCCGCACTTGGGGCAGACCAGATTGTGGCTGCGCTGTTCGACCGTCTCGTTGAAAAAATCCCGTTCTTCCATCTCTGTAGCCCTCCGCAGCGATCTGAATCGGATGACACCCCGAGCGACAAAAATCGGATGTCATCCTGAGCGAGTCCCGGCCTGCCGGGGACGAGTCGAAGGACCTGCATTTGCTTTTGCGCGGCGTTCAAACTTCCCAGGTCTCGACTCGGGTACTTTCCCAAACGCCCGAACCTATTCCATACTCGTTCTTGCCATGGCGAAACGCAAGCCAGCCCGTTTTTCCGCCGCAAAAGCCGTCAAGGCCAACGCCCGCGAGCGCGTGGGCCAGCCCAAGCCCTCGCGCGTGCTGCCCGGCGCCCCGCCCACCGGCCGCCAAGCCAAGCACAAGCCCAAACTTCAGGATCTGCTCCGCGAAGAAGGTTAGCCCGGCGCAGCGCATTTTCAAATAAGGCTTGCCCTCGAAGCCGAATTGCTGATAGCTCTAAGCTGAGAGCTGAAAACCTGTCCCCCGACCCCTGAAACCCAGGAGCTGTCTTTATGGCGAAAGCAGTCGGCATCGGCGGCATCTTTCTCAAGGCGCGCGACCCCAAGGCGCTCGCCCAGTGGTATCAAACGCATCTCTGCATCCCCGACCAGGGCGGCGGAACCCTCGCCTTCGACGGTCCTGAATCCACGGGCATGACCGTCTTCTCCCATTTCCCGCTCGACACAAAATATTTTGGCGAAGGCGAGCAGCAGGCCATGGTCAACTTCCGCATCGACGATCTCGACGCCCTCATCGTCCAGCTGGCCGCAGCCGGCGTTCGCATCGACCCCAAGCGCGATGACCACCCCTACGGCAAATTCGCGTGGATCTGGGATCCCGAAGGCAACCGCATCGAGCTCTGGCAGCCGCCGTTGCCCGAGTGATCGGCGAGTGGAACCCATTTTCGTGGCTGGCGGCCTCTGTAAGACACGTAAGACGGCGTAAGACGCGGTCCAAACGCCGTGTCTTACGCCGTCTTGCGCGCGTCCACCAAATGTATTACATCCGTAAGACGCCGGTCTGCAATCCGCGTCCCATGCCGCATTACATATGCCATACATCTGTATGACACCACCCGGCCCCGGCTCCCAAGCGCCCTCCCGGCTTCTTTCTTCTCTGCTCCCCCGCTCTCCCTCCCGGAGGGAGCGGACGAAAATAGCTCAGGGTGAAACCCCGGGAACCCGGACCAGTTCTTTTCGAAAACAATGTACGCGGCAAAGCCGCGCCCCAAAAAGAACGGCGTCCGCGATCGCCAGCCGAGCAAAGCACCCAAGAGAGGCAAAGATCGCCACAAGCCGCGTGATTACCTACAAGTCAAGAACTTTCGCCGAGGGTGAAGACGCGCCCTACGCAGCCGGTCTCATCTAGCGTTTCGTCGCCGTGATCATGCAGTAGATCATGGGCCCCAGCGGTTCGCTCACCAGCGGCAGCAGCACCGGCGCCAGCACGTTGTTCCAGCGTGCGCGCGTCATCTTCCGCTTTCCTAACAACACGTCCGTCAGCAGGAACCTCAGCGTCACCCAGGGGACGTGTGCAACCGAAAAGGCGACTCGCATTTGCAGGCGCTCAACTGCGACGTCCACGAAGCCTAGTTGTTTCAGCCGCGCCGTGAACCGCTCGAGCTGCGCCAGTTCTTCAATCACCCAACACTCGCACAGCTTGCGGTAGATGCGTTGCTGAAGCGCACTGGCGAACCGGTCGCTCACGAGAAAGCCATCTGCAACCACAAGCCGGCCGCCCGGCCGCAGCAGGCCATATGCCTCCGCCAGCAGTGCGGCCTTATCTGCGCCGTGGGCATGGCAGCTGCTTTCCAGCGCGTAAACGCCATCGTAACTGGAGCGTGGCAGAGTGGTGTTTTCGTAATCGCCTTGGACGACGCGCACGCGCTCACCGCAGCCGGCGGTCTCGTTCAACGAACGCGCGTGCTCTACCTGCCACGGCACTCTCGTCAATCCCACCAGCTTTGCGTGCGGCAGACGGCGTGCTATGCTGCGCAGCGTGGCGCCCAGGCCGCAGCCAAGATCAAGCAGCCGAGGCTCCGCGATATCATCCAACTGCAGCCGCGCCAGCACTTCTGCATTCATCTGCTCCAGCATGGCTTCGCGGCGCAGCGGATTCATTCCGCCGCGGTAGAAGCCAAAGTGCATGTTGAATTCCCGGCTCCACGCTGCATAATCGGGACCGGCCTCACTGTAGTACTGCTCAAGACCGATCCGCGGGGTAATCTTCTTGGCGGCGAGTGGCTGCGCCGCGGCTTCTTCCATTACGTTGACGTCCGCAGTGATCATTTCTCCCCCTTCCTGTTGCGCAGGCCCGGCAGCCATTTCGTTACGCCCGCGCCGAGGCTTATCAGGCTTCGCAGCGTGCTGGGCGGCAATTTTGACATCTGCTGGTACCAGCCGTGGATCTCCTGCAGGAAGTCGTGCATGCTGGCAATGCGCGCGGTTACCTGGGGCTGCTTTTCCGCTCGTGCCTCCTTGGCCAGCCGGCCGAGCGCGGCGATGGTGGGTTCAATCTCGCGCTCCACGCGTTGCTGCACCACGGTAAGAAACAGCTGCCACACATCGTGGGAGGTGAAGAAGAAGTCCCGGCGATCTCCCATATGGTGCGTGGCGTGCACCAGCTTCCAGTTCTGTAGCTCACGAAGGCTGGTGCTGACATTGGATCGCGCTACAGAGAGAGTCTCCGCGATGTCTTCGGCGGTAAGCGGCTCTGCAGAAAGGTACAGCAGCGCGTGCACCTGCGCCACCGTGCGGTTCACTCCCCATCGGCTCCCCATCTCGCCCCAATGAAGGATGAACTCGCCTGCCGCGCTCGATAAGGCCATGGACGCACCTCCTAACTGTTATTTCTGTATAAACAGAAATAACAGAAGTTTCAGTATAAATATAATTCCTCACTGCCGGGCGCCCCAGGTACTGATCCTGAGATTTTGGATTGCACGAACCCATCCCTCTACGGACCGCTCTCGAAGGACACCATCCCGCACCCAGGACGATCCAACTGACCCCGAAAACTTTTCCCCGCCGTTTTGCATATAATTTCCCCCTTCTGGCGCACAATCGTTCCATGAGCTGCTCCCAGGGCAAGACAATCCGTCCTCGCTCACCGCTTTCCTTCCCCCTGTTCGCTGTTCACTACTCCCTAACTCCCCCCACCCCCTCCCCCGGGGTTCGGAACTCGAAGCGGAGAACTGGAAACTGGAAACGAGAGGCTGCCGGTTTCGCCGCCAAAAATTGAACTGTGAAACTGTGAAGCCAAAATTCCTCAACAAAATCAACGGCCTGCGCTAAAAAATCTCACAACCTCACAGCCGCGCAGTTTCTGTGAGACTGTGACGCAAGATCGCATCGGTTTTCGGATGAGGCTTTGCTGCAAACAAAGAACGATGAACTGCGAACTGAAAGCTGAAAGCGAGCGCGCAGCGCTCAGTGCTGCATGCTGGATGGTCCGGGCAACACCGGCACGTCGGGGATTTGTCGGGCGCTGGTTTAGACCCTGGCGATAACAAACAGGAGTTGTCGGGCGTCTTTATTGCAGTTAAGGTTTATGAGCGGACGCGCGCTGGGGATCCGACTGGATGAAAAGTTGGCACGGGCCGGGCATCGCCTGTCGTGTGGTGGCGCGGCTGTTTTGCAAATCAAAACCCAATTCTCACGGTTCAACTGGAGGTTGTCTTGAGGATGCGATTGATTTCCTGGATGGTTCTGACTGGGGCGTTGGCAACGGTGGCTCTCGGACAGTCCGCTCCTTCGACTACAACGCCGGCAGAAACGGCTCCGCAGAATTCGGCGGCGGCCAAGACACCAGTCAACTTTGAGATTGCGGATATTCATCCGAGCCCGCGGCGCCGCTATCCCTTTTTCGATGGGGGTTTCCTTGTCAATGGGCGGTACCTGCTGCGGCAGGCGACGTTGGTGGACCTGATCGCAACGGCGTACGGGCAGAACGACTCTACCTACGTGCACGGCGGGCCGAGTTGGCTGGAATGGGATCGATGGGATGTGATTGCAAAGGTTCCTCCGGGGACAACCGAGGCGTCGGCGAAACAGATGCTTCAGTCGCTGCTAGCGCAGAGGTTCGGCCTTGTTGTTCATACCGGCAGTGCGCCCATGCCGGCTTATGTGCTGACCGCTCCAACGGGGAAGGGCAAGCTGAAAGACTCGGATGGCACCGGCGATGCAGCCTGCAAGGGGCAGCCGCCTCCCGCCAATCAGGCTGCTGATGCTATTCCACAGGCCGTGATCACATGCCATAACGAGACCATGGAAAAGTTTGCCGAGGACGTGCACATGATGGCGGGCGGGTATCTTACCAACCCGGTCGTCGATTCCACCGGACTCAAAGGGGCGTACGACTTCGATCTCAATTGGACTCCGCGTGGGGCTCTCGCGCGCGCAGGGTCCGAGGGCATCTCCATCTTCGATGCCGTCGATAAGGAACTGGGCCTGAAACTTACGCTCGAAACCGCACCGCGGCCGGTGCTGATTGTCGACAGCGTGAACGAAACGCCCACTCCGAATGCGCCCGATCTGGCGACGATCATGCCGCCGCTGCCTCCGGTTCAGTTCGAAGTTGCGACCATCAAGCCCAGCGCGCCCGACGAGAAGCAGGGCGGCGGCGGAATCCAACGCGACGGGCTCTCATTCCACGCTCTGCCGCTGAAATTACTGATCAATTTTGCCTGGGACCTTGACCCCAACGCTACGGAGCAAATGGTGGGGGCGCCCAAGTGGCTGGACTCAGACAAGATTGATGTGGAAGCGAAGGTGGGGTCAGACAACATGGTGCAAGGCGGCAGCACGATGCAGGGAATCCCTCCGATTGCATTGGAGGACTTGCGCGAAATGCTCAAGCAATTGCTGATCGAACGTTTTGAGATAAAGGCGCACACGGAAGACTTGCCTGAGGATGCGTACAGCTTAGTGGCCGTGAAACCGAAGATGACCAAGGCAGATCCGACGGAACGGGCGCGCTGCGATGTGGGGCCGGGGCCGGCTGACCGCCCCATCATGAACATGCTGGTGAAATGCCAGAATGTGACCATGGCACAGGCCGCCGAGTTATTTCCTACCTTCGCGGCGTGGTATCTCCATTACCCTGTCGTGGACAAGACGGGCCTTGAGGGGGGCTGGGATTTTACGCTCAACTGGAGCTCGGGCGATCATATGCCGGGCGTCGGAGCACCGCCTCCGCCCGATGCGGGAAGCGAAACTGCGTCCGATCCGAACGGAGCGGTGTCGTTTTATGACGCGGTCAGCAAGGAGCTTGGACTGAAACTGGTAAAAGAGAAGCGTCCGGAACCGGTCCTGGTGATCGACCATATCGACGAGCAGCCGACGCCGAACTAGCTTAAAAAGGATTGGGAACTAGCGGAGATTCTTAACCGAATTGCGGCGGGTTGGTCAGCGGATCGGGTTTCGGGCAGATGACCGTCTGCCCGGAGGTTGCTGCTTTGGCGACGGCTCGGAGCGGGCCAGCCTCGTCTGGAAAGTTCAGCACCGACAAGTCCGCATGGCGGCGGGAATTCTGCGCTATCCTGCCGGGCTGGCTTCTGAGGATGATCCCGGGGCTTAGTGCTGCACGCTGTACGGTCCCGGCAATATTGGCGCGTCGGGAGCTTTGTCGGGCGAGGGCTTTGATTCCACTGCGGTCCGCTTGGAGTAGATGCGGAACTCGACCACCATATTGAGCATGACCGGAACCGGCTTGCCGTCCTTGACGGCCGGATCGAAGGTGGCCTTGCGGATGGAATCCACAGCGCTCTCGTCGAGCCCGAAGCCGATGGGCCGCGCCACGGCGATTTCCCCGGGCTTACCGTCGGCGCCGATGATCACGTGATACTCCGACATGCCGGCCACGCCGTAGTCTTGCGCGAACTGGTTTGACGGGGGCTCGAAGGTGGACTTGAGCTGCGCTTTTTTGTCGACCATGTTTTGCCGCATCACGTTGGGATCGGCGGGCTGGTAATCGGTCTTGTTCGCGACGGCATCGTAATAGAGCTTCCAAAAGCCCGGCATTGCCGCCATCATGCGCGCGTCAAATCCCTGCGCGAACATGTTGTTGAGCGCTTCTTCCAGAACTTTGTTGGCATGCGCCGGCGAAAGCGTAGTGGTGACGCTCTTGGCGTCGGCGGGCCGCTCGGCCTCGGGCGCCTTGGCCATCTCGGCCTGCGCCTCGTTGACATCGGTGGTTTCAGGATTTGGCGCGGGCGCGGCAGCAGGCGGAGCCGGCGCATTCGTCGCGGTCGTCGGAGTTGGTGCGGGCTTGGTGGCGGGTGCCTGCGGCGCTTTTCCCTTTCCCTTGCCTTTTTCATTTTCCTTTTTCGGTTTGACGACCAGCTCGCGATCGATCGTGATCCGCACTTCTTTTTTCTTCGGAGTGACGTTCACGCGGTCCACGGCCTTGGTGGGATCCTCGTAGGGCATTGCGCCCAGGAAATGCAACCCATACCGCGCTCCCGTGAGCTCCACCTTGTGCTTCATGAGGCGCACTTTGTCGATGCGAATTCCCGAGAGTGTATAAGACCCCTGCGGCGAGTGCCCGATGAGCACGCCGTGTTCGTTGAAGGTGAGATTGTTGTCGAGATAGCCGCCGCGCAGGAAGAGATCCTTGCCCTCAAGCTGCTTTCTCAACTCGTCTTCCGTGATGCTTCCCGGCGGTTCCGCAGTTTGGCTCGCAGTGTTTGGAGCCGCTGTTGGCGTTTGCGCCGGTTGGCTTTCAGCAGGCGCCGTCGCGGGTGTCGGCGCAGACGGCGATACAGGAGCCTCAGTCTGCTGCGGAGCGTCAGTCGAAGCCGGCGCCTGGGCCGCTGGCGGCGTTGCGGTCGAGGAAGGCGCCGCGGCTGCTGGCTGGCTGTTGGCCGCGGGCGCGGGAGTGGCTTGCTGCGCTCTCCCGTTGATTGCGGTCAGCGCGAGCAGCAACGCCGACGCGCCGCAGATTGCCAGGAAGGCGAACGGCGCCACAGGTGTAGCAGAAGAGGGTGCGCGGGAGAGAGATTTGGGCAGAATCATAGGAGCCTATGAACGCCACTTTAACAGGAGTCTCGACTCCGCCGCGGTGACAATTGTGCCATTGGTAATCACCCATGAGGGTCACAACAAATTCAGCGTTTGAGTTGCCACAGAATCCGCCGGAAGAGACGGAGAATCCGCCGCGCATCAAGTTGCGACATTGCGAGCCTGCGCAGCAGCAGGCGTAGATCATGATCATTCGCCTTCTGCATCGCCGCAGGGGAGTAGTTCGCGGCCTGCATGGTCTCTGCGACAACGCCGGCCAGCAGATCGAGATCGCGTCCGCACGCGGGATCGAGAATAGACGCGGGAGCCGCGGCGTCCGTGTCGAAATGCGAAGGCTGATGTTCCGCGCGCGTGTCTCCCGCTGATTGATTGCGCCGCGCCGCCAGCTCATACAGGCACACGGCAACGGCCTGGCCCAGGTTCATCGAGGGCTGGCGCGGATCGGTGGGAATCTCCACGAGCACGTGGCAGAGCGCGAGATCTTCGCGGGTGAGTCCGCGCTTCTCCGGTCCGAAGACGAGCGCCACGCGGCCGCCGCGGGCGAACTCGGAATCCACAAGCGGCGTCAAGTCCGGTAGCGGAATCACCGTCTGCTCCGGCCTGCGATGCTCGAGCGTTCCCGTGCCCACGACCAGTGTGCACTCGGCCACAGCCTCCTCCAGGCGTTCCACGCGCTTTGCGTTTTGGAGCAGGTCTGACGCTCCGACGGCGGACTTCGCCTCGCGCCAGTGTTCCTCGTAAGGCGCGACCACGGTGAGGTGGCGAGAAGCCGAAGTTGGCCATGGCCCGCGCCGCCGCTCCTATATTGAGGGGATTGCGCGGCGAGACGAGCACGACTTCGAGGCGGTCGCGTTGGGCATCGGTGACAAGAGATGATTCTAGTGCAGAGTTGCAACCCTTCGAATGTGCCGCTGCTCCGCCCGATGCGAGCGCTCCATCTTTATTGGAGCGCAATTTCAT
This sequence comes from uncultured Acidobacteriota bacterium, assembly GCA_963713675.1. Lineage (GTDB taxonomy): Bacteria > Acidobacteriota > Terriglobia > Terriglobales > Acidobacteriaceae > Telmatobacter. The sequence continues at coordinate 93,892 of CAVQMV010000020.1, read as the reverse complement.
CTCGCGTGCTGGCAACTCCGAGCCGAATGTTCTAGCCTGAAGCGTGATCTTTTCCAGCTCAGCTGCGGATGCTCTGAACGAACTCAGCCAGGCGCCCATTGTGCGCTTCTCGCTGCTGGCGCTCAGCTCCATCTTCTTTCTGGTCGATCCCTTCGCGGCGATTCCGTCGTTTCTGGCCATCACCGAGAGCGCCGACGCGGCGCGGCGCAAGCGCATGGCGCGCAAGGGCGCGATTACCTGCTTCATCGTGCTCACCAGCTTTGCCATTGCCGGCCAGCTGATCTTCCGGATGTTCGGCATTACGCTGCCGGCATTTGAAATTGCCGGCGGGCTGATTCTGCTGCTGATCGGGCTGGACATGCTGGAAGCCCGCCGCTCGCCGACGCAGGAGACCCACGGCGACACCGAAGAAGCCGCGGCGAAAGAAGACGCGGGCATTGTGCCGCTGGGCATTCCCATGCTGGCCGGGCCGGGCGCCATTTCGTCGGTGATGGTGCTGGTGGGCCAGGTGCCCACGCTCTGGCACTGGGAGATGGCCGCGATTCTCGGATCGATCGCCATCACGGCCGTGGTAGCGTATTTTGTGCTGGCTGCGGCCAGCCGGGTGCGCCAGGTGATGGGCGAAACCGGCATCCGCATCCTGGTCCGGATCATGGGCCTGCTGCTGGTGGCGCTGGCCATGCAGTATTTCGTGAATGGAATCACAGACTTGGGGCTGATTCCGCGGCATTGAAGCGACTGCTTTCAAGGTTAGCTTCCGCTGGAGCGAATCCGAGACCAGAACGGTGCAAAGCATTTCCCACAGAAAACAGCGGCTTTCCACAGGCTGCGGGGCTTGCTTCTAACCCCTTGATATTGCTATTCTTGCTGAGTTGCAAAGGGGAGGCTCTGGTCGAGCCTAATCATTTGCATCCTGGAGTGGCCTGTGCTACTCTAATGAAGTTGTAGTGAGCAGTGGAGCCTCCCGGTGGCCTTGTGGCCTGCCCTGTTTGAGGGAAGTGGGAAGCTGGTTCGTTGGGTCTGGTCGAGGCTGGTTGAAGTCCTCCCTGAAGCCCCTGTAGGGAATCCCGAGAGAACAAGCCATTGCATGACCCGGGAGTTTATCTCCCGCGAGCCCTAGTGGCTCGGGCATTTTGTGCTGGTCGCTCTTTGATTTTTTGCGCAGTGCGAACGGGTTATCCAAGTTGGTTCCGGACGAATTTTTGCTTGACCTGGACCGGTACTTTGATAACTTTAGAAGGTTCGCGCCAAAACGCCGAAGTCCGCTGAACAAGCGGAGAAATCAGCGTTGCGCATCAAGTTCGAGGACAGCCGGACGAAAGTCCGGACCTCGATCCAAGGGGTCCCGCTTAGGCGGATCACCCTCAAGGATCTTTGACAAATTGGTTGAACGTGCCAGTCGTGAGATGCGATCAGGTTTGGCTTGATCATCTCACAAGGTAAGGTGCCCCGTTCCTTTCGCGAGAAAGTTGCGCGGGCACGGTCGACCGCACTGACCTCCGTCGGGGTGGGACGACATCAGGTTTCAAACGAGAGTTTGATCCTGGCTCAGAATCAACGCTGGCGGCGTGCCTAACACATGCAAGTCGAACGAGAAAGTGGTAGCAATACCATGAGTAAAGTGGCGCACGGGTGAGTAACACGTGACTAACCTACCCTGGAGTGGGGGATAACTGAGGGAAACCTTAGCTAATACCGCATAATACCCACGGGTCAAAGGAGCAATTCGCTCTGGGAGGGGGTCGCGGCCGATTAGTTAGTTGGCGGGGTAACGGCCCACCAAGACGATGATCGGTATCCGGCCTGAGAGGGCGCACGGACACACTGGAACTGAAACACGGTCCAGACTCCTACGGGAGGCAGCAGTGGGGAATTTTGCGCAATGGGGGAAACCCTGACGCAGCAACGCCGCGTGGAGGATGAAGTCCTTCGGGACGTAAACTCCTTTCGATCGGGACGATTATGACGGTACCGGAAGAAGAAGCCCCGGCTAACTTCGTGCCAGCAGCCGCGGTAATACGAGGGGGGCGAGCGTTGTTCGGAATTATTGGGCGTAAAGGGTGCGTAGGCGGTTTGGTAAGTCTTATGTGAAATCTATGGGCTCAACTCATAGACTGCATGAGAAACTGCCGGGCTCGAGTGTGGGAGAGGTGAGTGGAATTCCCGGTGTAGCGGTGAAATGCGTAGATATCGGGAGGAACACCTGTGGCGAAAGCGGCTCACTGGACCACAACTGACGCTGATGCACGAAAGCTAGGGGAGCAAACAGGATTAGATACCCTGGTAGTCCTAGCCCTAAACCATGATTGCTTGGTGTGACGGGTACCCAATCCCGCCGTGCCGTAGCTAACGCGTTAAGCAATCCGCCTGGGGAGTACGGTCGCAAGGCTGAAACTCAAAGGAATTGACGGGGGCCCGCACAAGCGGTGGAGCATGTGGTTCAATTCGACGCAACGCGAAGAACCTTACCTGGGCTCGAAATGTTGTGGACCGGGGTAGAAATATCCCTTCCCCGCAAGGGGCCGCAATATAGGTGCTGCATGGCTGTCGTCAGCTCGTGTCGTGAGATGTTGGGTTAAGTCCCGCAACGAGCGCAACCCTTATCTTCAGTTGCTACCATTTAGTTGAGCACTCTGACGAAACCGCCTCGGATAACGGGGAGGAAGGTGGGGATGACGTCAAGTCCTCATGGCCTTTATGTCCAGGGCTACACACGTGCTACAATGGCCGGTACAAACCGTCGCAAACCCGCGAGGGGGAGCTAATCGGAAAAAGCCGGCCTCAGTTCGGATCGCAGTCTGCAACTCGACTGCGTGAAGCTGGAATCGCTAGTAATCGCGGATCAGAACGCCGCGGTGAATACGTTCCCGGGCCTTGTACACACCGCCCGTCACATCACGAAAGTGGGTTGCACTAGAAGTCGGTGAGCCAACCGCAAGGGGGCAGCCGCCCAAGGTGTAATTCATGATTGGGGTGAAGTCGTAACAAGGTAGCCGTAGGAGAACCTGCGGCTGGATCACCTCCTTTCTAAAAGAGAAATGATGGCACTTTGCATCCTTCCGCGATAGCGGACTCGCTCCCGATGCGAATCGGTTGCGAGCGGATGCGAATGTCATCTAACCTGCAAGATGCCGTTCCTGACGGCAGGAGCAGGAATCCTGAATCAAGCCTTCTTTGCTTGATCGACCATTGCACGATGGTCACGAGCGGCGTAGCCGCCCAGCATGTTCAACCTTGTCCTCGAAACTTTTTTGAGAATGAATGAGGATTTGCGCGAGAGCCGCCGGGCTCCCAGTCGTGGCAAGCTCTGACACGGGCCTGTAGCTCAGTTGGTTAGAGCGCACCCCTGATAAGGGTGAGGTCGGTAGTTCGACTCTACCCAGGCCCACCATCCTTTGAAGCGTGGGGCTGTAGCTCAGCTGGGAGAGCGCGTGCTTTGCAAGCATGAGGTCACCGGTTCGATCCCGGTCAGCTCCACCAACTTCGTCGTTCGCTGGGTTCGGTTGCGGGACTGTAGAAGGATGGTGATTCGTACATTCTCATTCACTGTTTCTGGCTCGCTGTCACAAGAAAGATGTGACGCCGACCCAGAGACAGGCCATCCAGCCTTTCGGGGCTGGTTTTGGCAGGTTTCAAGAGCCTCAGGGCTCGGCTTCTTCGCGGCAAGGCGAGAGGCGACGATGTTTGACAACGAAATAGATTGGGTAACGCGTTTGAAGCGTCCACTTGTCCGCCGTGAGGCGCATGAGCGGGCATTTAACTTCAAACACGTTTAAATACAAGGCCGAGCACATGCAATGAGTTAGTGCAAGTTACTAACTCAGGCAAGTGTTCAAGTAAGAAGAGTGTCTTTAGGAGTGCGACTCGGGAGCGCGTGAGCGTAGCGAGTTGTTCTCAGGCGGATTTATACATAGGTTGACTTTCGATCAGGACCCGAAGTGATGCGGCTCCCTGCGCTGGAGTTAATTCTATGGTCAAGCTACTAAGGGCGCACGGTGGATGCCTTGGCAGAGACAGGCGATGAAGGACGTGGCAAGCTGCGATAAGCTTCGGTGAGCCGCACACAGGCGTTATAACCGGAGATTTCCGAATGGGGAAACCCTCCTAGGCAAACCCTAGGAACTACCCTGCTGAATACATAGGCGGGATGAGCGAACTCAGGGAAGTGAACCATCTCAGTACCTGAAGGAAAAGAAAGAAACCTCGATTCCGATAGTAGTGGCGAGCGAACTCGGAACAGCCCAAACCCGTAACATTTCGGTGTTTCGGGGGTTGTAGGGTCCGCAACAGTAGAGTTACCAATCTGGCTGTTAGCCGAATCCTCTGGAAAGGGGATCCAAAGAGCGTGACAGGCGCGTAGGCGAAAATAGTCCAGACTCGAAGCGGATACCTGAGTAAGGCGGGGCACGTGAAACCCTGCTTGAATCTACGGGGACCATCCCGTAAGGCTAAATACTAGTCTCTGACCGATAGTGAACCAGTACCGTGAGGGAAAGGCGAAAAGAACCCCGTCGAGGGGAGTGCAAAGTACCTGAAACCGTGTGCCTACAAGCAGTGGGAGGGCTATGCCCGCAAGGGAATGCCTGACCGCGTGCCTATTGCATAATGAGCCGGCTAGTTATTCTTGTCAGCAAGGTTAAGCGTAAGCGAGCCGCAGCGAAAGCGAGTCTGAACAGGGCGTTCAGTTGGCAGGAATAGACGCGAAGCGGGATGATCTACCCATGGCCAGGTTGAAGGTGGGGTAACACCCACTGGAGGACCGAACCGGTGTTTGTTGAAAAAAGCTCGGATGAGCTGTGGGTAGGGGTGAAAGGCTAATCAAATTCCGTGATAGCTCGTTCTCTCCGAAATAGCTTTAGGGCTAGCCTCGGATGAATTGCGTTGGTGGTAGAGAGATGGATGGACTAGGGGGCTTTCCGGCTTACTGAATCCAACCAAACTGCGAATGCCAGCGACAACATATCCGGGAGTCAGACGGTGGCGGCTAAGCGTCATCGTCGAGAGGAAAACAGTCCAGACCGCCTGCTAAGGTCCCCAAGTTACGGTTAAGTGGGAAAGGAAGTCGGAACGCTCAGACAGCCAGGAGGTTGGCTTAGAAGCAGCCATCCTTTAAAGAAAGCGTAATAGCTCACTGGTCAAGCGGTCCGGTGCCGACAATACAACGGGGCTAAAACCGTACACCGAAGCAGCGGATGCACACCTTAGGGTGTGCGTGGTAGGAGAGCATTCTCAACAGCAGTGAAGCCAGACTGAGAAGACTGGTGGAGCGTTGCGAAGAGACCCTGCCGGCATAAGTAGCGATAACGGAGGTGAGAACCCTCCGCGCCGAAAGTCTAAGGTTTCCTGAGGAAGGTTAATCCGCTCAGGGTTAGGCGGTCCCTAAGTCGAGGCCGAAAGGCGTAGACGATGGACATCCGGTTAATATTCCGGACCTCCCAATGTTCGTTTGACGATGGGGTAACGCAGAAGGATAAGCAGGCCGTCCTATGGCTATGACGGTCGATGCGCGTAAGCTGGTTCTGGCAGGCAAATCCACCAGGGCAACAGTGAGGCGCAAAGCAGGCCCGTATGGGATTCAGCTGCTGATTTCACGCTGCCGGGAAAAACCTCTAAGGAGAACAAAGGGAACCGTACCCCAAACCGACACAGGTAGACGAGGAGAATATCCAAAGGCGCTCGAGTGAAAGCTCGTTAAGGAACTCGGCAAATTGGCTCCGTAACTTCGGGAGAAGGAGCGCCCGCGTAAGCGGGCCGCAGTGAAGCGCGTACGGCGACTGTTTAACAAAAACACAGGTCTCTGCTAAGTCGAAAACGACGTATAGGGGCTGACGCCTGCCCGGTGCCGGAAGGTTAAAAGGAGAGGTTAGCGCAAGCGAAGCTTTGAATTGAAGCCCCGGTGAACGGCGGCCGTAACTATAACGGTCCTAAGGTAGCGAAATTCCTTGTCGGGTAAGTTCCGACCTGCACGAATGGCGTAACGATCGTACGACTGTCTTAACGAGTTGCTCGGCGAACTTGTAGTACCGGTGAAGATGCCGGTTACCCGCAGCTAGACGGAAAGACCCCGTGCACCTTTACTACACCTTAACTATGGGTTATGGTTCTCGCTGCGCAGGATAGGTGGGAGGCTTTGAGGCCAGGTTCTCGGATTTGGCGGAGCCAACGGTGAGATACCACCCTGCGAGTGCTGTGATTCTAACCTCCTCCCGTAATCCGGGAGAGGGACATAGTTAGGCGGGTAGTTTGACTGGGGCGGTCGCCTCCTAAATTGTAACGGAGGCGCGCGAAGCTACTCTCAGGCTGTTTGGAAATCAGCCGTCGAGTGTAAAAGCATAAGAGTGGTTGACTGTGAGACCTACAAGTCGAGCAGGTACGAAAGTAGGCTTTAGTGATCCGGTGGTTCTGTATGGAAGGGCCATCGCTCAACGGATAAAAGGTACGCCGGGGATAACAGGCTGATCAATGCCAAGAGTTCATATCGACGCATTGGTTTGGCACCTCGATGTCGGCTCATCGCATCCTGGAGCTGTAGAAGGTTCCAAGGGTTAGGCTGTTCGCCTATTAAAGCGGTACGTGAGCTGGGTTCAGAACGTCGCGAGACAGTTCGGTCCCTATCTGCTGTGGGCGTAGGAGATTTGCGGGGGGCTGTCCTTAGTACGAGAGGACCGGGATGGACGAACCTCTTGTGTTCCAGTTGTCCTGCCAAGGGCACGGCTGGGTAGCGAAGTTCGGTTGTGATAACCGCTGAATGCATATAAGCGGGAAGCACGCCCCAAGATGAGATCTCCCTGAAGGGCCCAGAAAGACCATCTGGTTGATAGGCTGGGGTGGAAGCGCAGTGATGCGTGAAGCTTACCAGTACTAATCGCCCGTTCGGCTTGTCCATAGAATTAACTCCGCGCAGTAACAACGCGGATGCTCTTCTAACAAGCCTTGTATCCCAATCTATTTCGTTTTGATTTTGTTGGCGCCAGTTTGCAGTCCGCGTTCCTGTCAGGCCCGGGAGAAACAATCCGGGACAGACAGATGTCGCGGCCGGCTGCGGGACAACCACCCGCCAAGCGCCATCCAAAGATTAAAGGCAAACCGCGATTCCTTCGACGAAAAAACGTAAAAGGATTGCGGCTTGCGGGACAACCATCCCGCAAAGCGCCGTTCAAGCTTGCCGGTGACCATACTGCGAGGGATCACCCGTTCCCATCCCGAACACGGAAGTTAAGCCTCGCTGGGCCGATGGTACTGCACGGGCGACTGTGTGGGAGATTAGGTGATCGCCGGCATTAAATCAGCAAAAAGCCCTGCCGAAAGGCGGGGCTTTTTGCGCTTGGACTGAAATTTCAAATCTTGCGAACCCGCCCTTCGAGCAAAGGGCATTCGGAGGATAGTGCCGGGTAGCGTACATTATCTGGTAGGACGATCCGGAAGCGGGTTCTACGAAAGTCGCTTGAGCTGCCCTATAAGCGTGCTTGCCAAATCACGCTTATCAATCATGAAGGCATCCCATTTGTTGTTTTCCTTTTTAGATTTGCCAGAAACAAACTCAAACAAACCATTCTTATCTTTGGTGGCCATCTTAATGAAGTCAGGTGAGGGTACGAACCAGATGTAATCGTACACGTCTCCCTTTGACGTATCAAAGAGACAAAACACGAAGGCCATAGAGAAACTATCGACAACATTTTGTTTTTTGACGGTAGCGGAGAATGACTTGCTGAAATCGCCGCTGAAGTTGCTCTTAACCTGAATGTAAATCGACTTCAATGTGCCTTTTTCTTTCACGATGAGATCAATGCCTTCGTCATCGGAAATGGGACGGTAGCAAGAAAGGTTCTCGCCGTAGAGCGTGATGAGTTCTGAGACCCGTGCTTCCACGATATTGCCTTTTTGCGGTGTGTTCAGAGTTGAAGAAACCTTGTATTCCTTCTGTTCCTGCTCGTCATCGAGGGGAGTCTTCTTTTCAAGGTGACTTCCATTGAGAGCGAAGGTGCTTGGCCCTGTCTTTACAAAGAGTGATTGGGCGCCCCTCTTGTTCACATCGACGACCAGTTGCGCATTCATGGTCTGGTTGGGTGTCTTACCTGCAGTCTTGAGCCATCCAAGCCTGAGGGCTCTTTCCGTGATTTCGTCTGAGTGCAGAGGCACGCCCGCCTCTTTCAGAATTTCGTATGCAACTCCTTTGAAAGTATTTGTGGTTTGCATTTGGAGTTCCTCCCGTTACTCGCTCGGGAATTCGCGATTCTTTCCTAAAAGAAAGAAGTCGATTAACCACGAAGCAACTTCGATGTCGTGCTTGGTGCCCGTGCCATTGTATTGCTGCAAGTCTCGGTTCACCCATGAGTCAGCGATTTCCGCCCCATCGGGGGCCTCCTGGAATGTCAGCCCAAAGATGCAGTGTCCCGTCCATGTCCTGTACATTCGTAGCTCATGTTGAGCGACGTCATAGTACATGACCCATTTATCGTCGTACACAGGGGTATAGCCTTTTCTGATCAAAGCAAATTCAGCGACGTTGAAATGTCTTCGGAGGCCCAACGGCGCGCGGGTATCAGGAGTTTGGAGTTTGGCGTCTGTTTCCGGACGGGCAGCTGATGCACCTGCACGAGATGCAGAGGAATACGATGACTCGCTCAAACGAACTACTTCAGACAATTCTTCTGTCTGCATGGCGTCCGCAAACTGCTTCCACGGCATAACCCAAGTCATTTTCTGAGTTTCGTTTGATTCTTGCTGCTTTTCGGGGACCCAACAGATGGTCTGTTCATTCGCCACTACCGTACCGAAACTCTTACCATTCAAGTTAACAGCAAGACGCACTTCGTCGCCGAGTACTCTGGTCTCAATGCTGAATTGCGATTTGCTGTTCTCGATCATGTCGTTCTCCTGTCACCAGAATAATAATGATCCGACTACCAAGGGCCGCGACCAACGGCTGGTGGGCGTGTATCCCACCCTTCTTTTACACCATCCGTTTTACTACAACCGACGTGGAACAGCGCCTACAGGATCGCCTCGAACCCCTTGCGGCGGATCAGGTTCAGTAGAACAAGCGCAGACCCTCTAGGTTGCCGGATACCGCGCTCTAGCTGTGAGATAAAACCTCTCTTGCGGTTGAAATGACCGGCGAATGCAGCCTGGCTCAGTTTCGCGCGGAAGCGGATTATGCGGATTTCTGTGCCGCTGATTGGTCTGACATTTTCGAGGGTCGCTTCGGCAATGCGGCTGTTCCTTTTGGCCATATTGAACCTCCCGGTATCGCGCTGCCTCACCCCTCAGGGGCTGAAGCCCAGGATGATTATCGGCCATTTGCGGCACGACTGAAGTCGTGCCCTTTCACGACGGCATTAAATTGAGTCACTACACGGGACCCCCTACTCCACCGTCACGCTCTTGGCCAGGTTGCGCGGCTGGTCCACGTCGCAGCCGCGGCGGACGGCGATGTAATACGCCAGCAGTTGCAGCGGGACGATCTCGATGAGCGGCGACAGCAGCTCCGGCGCGGGCGGAATATAAATCACGTGTTCCACGAGGCCGCCGATGGTCTCATCGCCCTCGGTCGCCACCGCGATCACGCGCCCGCTGCGCGCCGTTACTTCCTGAATATTCGAGAGCGTCTTCTCGTAGCGCAGCTTCGACGCCGGATCGGCCGCATCGCGCGTGGCCAGCACCACCACCGGCAGCGTCTCGTCGATGAGCGCGTTGGGCCCGTGCTTCATTTCGCCCGCCGGATAGCCCTCGGCGTGGATATATGAGATTTCCTTCAGCTTCAATGCGCCTTCGAGCGCAATCGGGAAATGAATGCCGCGTCCCAGGTAGAGAAAATCCCGCGCCGTCGAGAAATCTTTGGCCAGCGCCTCGCACTGCGCCGAGCGTCCCCGCAAAACTTCTTCGATCTTGGCCGGAATGCGGCCGAGCTCCTCGATGTAGGCGACGGAGTGTTCTTTGTCAAGACGGCCGCGCAACTGGCCGAGCTTCATGGCGAGCAGGAACAGCGCCGTTAGCTGCGCAGTAAACGCCTTAGTTGAAGCGACGCCGATTTCCGGTCCCGCGTGCGTGTAAATGGCGCCGTGCGCCTCGCGCGCCACCATGGCGCCCACCACGTTGCAAATGGCCACGGTCTTTGATCCGAGCGCCTTCATCTCGCGTTGCGCGGCGAGCGTGTCGGCGGTTTCGCCGGATTGTGTGATGAGCAAGCCGAGAGCATTGCGGTCGGGGATGGGATTGCGGTAGCGGTACTCGCTGGCGTAGTCCACGTCGACGGGAAGACGCGCCAGCCGCTCGATCATGTATTTGCCGGTGAGCGCCGCGTGCCAACTGGTGCCGCAGGCGGCGATGTTGATGCTGGAGGCGTCGGCGAGTTCTTCGTCCGAAATCTCCATCTCAGTGAGGAAAATTTTGCCCGAATCCAGCGAGACGCGCCCCAGCGTGGTGTCGGTAATGGCCCGCGGCTGCTCCCAGATTTCCTTGAGCATGAAGTGCTTGTAGCCGCCCTTTTCCGCCTGAATCGGATCCCACTGCACGCGCGTCAATTCGCGCTGCACCGGCCGGCCGTCAAAATCCGTCAGCGTCACGCCTTCACGCGTCAGGATCGCCATATCGCCATCGGCAAGAAAATAAATGTTCCGCGTGTGATGCAGGATTCCCGGCACATCGCTGGCGACAAACGCCTCGCCCTCGCCCACGCCGATCACCACCGGCGGTCCCAGCCGCGCCGCCACAATCTTGTCCGGCTCGGCAGCGCTCAGCACGCCCAGCGCAAACGCGCCCGTCAGCCGCTTCACTGCGCGTCGCACCCCGTCCTCAAGCTTGATCGGTTTACCCGCGGCCTCCGCTTCTTTTTGCACCTGCTCAATCAGGTGGGCAATAATTTCGGTGTCGGTCTCGGTAACAAACTTGTGGCCCTGCGCGGTCAGCTCCCGCTTCAGTTCCAGATAGTTTTCGACGATGCCGTTGTGCACCACGACGATGCGCCCCGTGCAGTCGCGGTGCGGATGTGCGTTCTCTTCCGTAGGCCGCCCGTGCGTTGCCCAGCGCGTGTGTCCAATGCCGAAGGTGCCGTCCAATGGGTGTTCGCGCAGCACTTCTTCCAAGTTCGACAGCTTGCCTGGGGCGCGCCACACCTCGAGCTTTGGGTTCCCGGGTTTGCCGACGGCGATGCCCGCCGAGTCGTAACCTCTATATTCCAGGCGCCTTAGGCCTTCGATGATGACGGGCACGACTTTCTTGGGTCCGACATATCCGACGATTCCGCACATAACAGGATTTTAAGCGACTTGCGCCAAAACCGCTGTGACACAAACGAGGAACAGGCAAATACCAGTTCGTCCCGCGGGTCGTTAGAATACGGTAACGGCGTGAACGCCCGCGCGAGTGATTATTTCCCTGGAGGAAAACCATGCAGATCCTTGCATTCGTTGCGGGCGTGGCTTGCCTGTTCATCATCCTGCTCGACGCCTTCCAGACCATCATTCTGCCGCGGCGCGCAACCGGACACCTCCGGCTCACGCGCATTTTCTACGTCACAACGTGGAGGCCCTGGGCGTTTTTTACGCGGCGGCTGCGCAATCCGCGCCGACGGGAGACGGTGTTCAGTTTTTACGGGCCGCTGTCGCTGATCCTGCTCCTGGTAGTGTGGGCCGGCGCAATGGTTGTAGGTTTTGGGCTTATCTATTTCGCGCTAGGCAGTCCCTTTGTCGATGCGGCGCACCGAGCGGGCTTTCAATCGGATCTTTACGTGAGCGGAACCACCATCTTCACGCTGGGTCTCGGAGACGTGACGCCGCAAAATCCCTGGGCGCGCGCGCTCGTGATTCTAGAGGCGGGCACCGGACTAGGTTTTCTGGCCGTGGTGATGGGGTATTTTCCCGTCCTCTACGCCGCTTTTTCGCGACGCGAAGTCAGCATTTCGCTGCTTGATGCGCGTGCGGGATCTCCACCGACGGCTGCGGAGCTCTTGCGCCGCCATTCGTATCCGGGTGCAGAACTAGCGCTGTCAACGCTGCTCACGGAGTGGGAGCGCTGGTCTGCGGAACTGTTGGAGAGCCACATTTCTTATCCGCAGCTCTGTTATTTCCGCTCGCAACACAGTAACCAGAGCTGGCTTGCGGCGCTCACCGCCATTCTGGACATGTCGGCGCTCATGATCGCGGGAATCCAGGGTTACGAGGCGCGCCAGGCGCAACTCACTTTCGCCATCGCCCGCCACGCCATGGTTGATCTTTCGCAGATTCTTTCTCTGCGGCCGATCAACGACGCGCCCGACCGGCTTCCGGCGGAGCGCTATGAAGAACTTTACGAGCTGCTCTCTGAAAGCAGCGTCAAGGTCTGCCGCGACGGTCAATCCATCGAGAGGCTCCGCGAAATGCGCGCCCTGTACGAGGGCTACGCCGAAGCGTTGAGCCGCCTTCTTCACATGCCGCTGCCACCGTGGCTGGCCGATCGTCCCTTCAAGGACAACTGGCAGACCGTGGCCAAGGTGCGAGCCAGAACTGACGCGGCCAACCCACCGTCTTCCGATCGTGAAGCTACAGCGGGAAACATTTCCGGGGCAATTTCCTCGCAAGCGGATCACCACGATTTCTGAGGCCGCGCGGCGGCCAGCCGTCTGCGGCCCAAGGAGCGCTTCGACCGAGGGCGTTCCAAAACGGCACGCGCATCCATCGCAATTCCCGCTCCTGCAATTTCTCAACCGCTGGCCTGCGCGTCACTGACTGCAAATACCCGCACTGGGAGCACTCTTAGAGAAGCAGGGAAGCGCAACCATGACCGAATGTAAGGTTGCGCTCCTCGTGAATTGCGCCCATGGAAGCGGGGGATTTATGGGTAGAGTCAGCCAGACACATTCGCTTTCATCTTTTCCCACGCGGGAAGCATCATCGGCTTCGATTCCGGAACCCGAGTTGCCAGCTAACGTTTATGGCAATCTTCGTACGTACTCATCGGAAGAGGTGAAAATCGGCAAGGGACAATTTGTCAAAGGGAGGATCATCGGCACGGGTCCACTGTTTATCGACGGCCGTGTCGAGGGCGATATTGATATCCCCAATGAGCGTGTCACCATCGGCGAGCATGGAGTTTTCGTCGCCCATGCGCGCAAGGATGGACAATTTGGAATTACCGCTCGCGAGGTTGTGATCATGGGCCAGGTAATTGGCAGCGTATCCGCATCACATCGCGTAGAGATTTTTCAGAGTGGATCCATTACCGGCGATTTAGAGACACCTCGGCTGCGGATCGCGGATGGCGGATTCTGCAAAGGTGGCGTCAACCTCCGCGAAGAAAAACGAGGACTGCGCGAAGGGGCAGCTTAGACGAGAGAGGGCCAGGCGCAAGGCAGATCCAGGGAATTGATGCGGCCGGTCAATGTGGTTTCGGGGGCACGGGCTGCTTGGGCAGCTTGGCGAGCGCGTCCTGCAGGATCGAAACCACTCCGGGCATGGTCGGAGGAGCATCCGGCGCCTGTTCCAGTTCCGTCGCGACTACGATCGATTTCTGCAGATCGTCCCTGACCTCGGTCGCATCGCTCGATATCTGGCTCATATAGTAGAGATCCCAGACGAGTTCCAATCGAATCGCGGGAGTGCCATGATGCGTATCAACAATGCTCTGGAGCAGCCGGACGGTCTCCCTGATCGCATTGGCTGCCTCCGGCTGGTGACGACTCCAGTAGAGAACGGCGCCGAGCCGGATGGACGCGTGCGCCGCGTCCAACTGGGCATCAACGTCCTGGGGAGCAGCATGCACCAGCTGCTCGCGAATCGCCACGTCCTTCTGATAAGACGCGATTGCCGCTGCGGATTGTTGTAAGCTCTGTGGCGCGTTGTGGGCCTGGTCGGCTTTCTTAGCCAGTGCGAATTGCTGGTCGCCGATCAGCTCGAACGACTGCGCTGCTTTTTGCTGCCAGGTCTTATTGCCGTGGTCGTGCGATTCGAGATTCTGGTATAACGTGAGCTCATTGTTAAACTCCACGAGAGCATTTGCTGGATCACCCTGAGCCGCCAGCGCCGCACCCAGCTTGTCGAATGCGCCTGCGAGGTCCGCTTGATACTTCGGGCTGCTTGTGTCCGCGCCGGCTTGATTCTGAACGGCCGCGAGTTCGCTGCGGCGGATGGTAAGCTCCTGCACCGGACAAATGATTCTAACCCCGTCGTAGCCGATATTGATGTTGTGCATGCGCGTACGGCTATCGATCTTGAAGATCAATTGCTTGGGGTATTCGGGGCCCAGTTTCGTGGAGTTCCAGTTCACTTCGAATTCATCATCGTGTCCGGCGATCGGCGTGTATTTCCAGGTACAGACTTCATCTTTCGTGTCGAGCTTTTGGCCGTTTTCGTAGATATGGCCGCTGGCGCAGGTGCCGTCGGCGTTCCAGGTACTTTCCGTTGATGAGGTCCCCTGGTAAACATGCCAGACTCCCACCATGTAATCGGGTGTAGCCTTCGCTGGATCGTCGCCAAGGCGATTTGTTGAGTCGACGCACGCGCGCAGTTGATCCTGCGAGCCGCCCGTGTCCAATTGCTCGTCTGCGGCTGCCGCCCAGACGACGGCTTCCAACCTCTGTTTTTCCTTCTCAGCGGCCTCACTCGTAGCCTTGCTTGTCGCCACGTCCGCCTTCTCTAAAGCATCGGCCAACTCCAACTGTTTTGACTTGGCCAATTGTTCCGCGCTGAGCGCCCGGGCACTCTCGCTCTGAGCAATCTTCTGCTGCTCAATGGCACGCTGGGCTTGTTGATCGGCTTGTTGCCTCGCGGCAACCGCGTCATTCTTCGATGCAACCGCCTTTGCCTCTTCGAGATCGGCTTCTTTCTTCCCTCGATATGCAACCACCGCCAGCACCGAAACCCCGGCAAGAACTGCCACTAGAACCGCTGCCCACGCGGCAGCAATTTTTTGGCGCCGCCGCTGCTTGGCCAGCAATAGTTGTGCCGCCTGGAGCGCCGCCGCCTCACGCCGCGCATCGCGGCTGGCCTTGGCCACGATCGCGAGAACGTCGTGGATCAGTTCGAGCCGAACCAATCCGCCGCGCTCTTCGCGACGCAGGATGCGCCGATCTACCAGAGTCTGAATCGCCTCTTCGCTGACGCCCGGCTCCGCCAGGGCATTTTCCAAAGCGCAACTGTCGCGGTAGCCTGCCGTGGTCAGGAGCCGATCCTCGACGAAATAGCGCACCCTGATGTCCAAACCGGCAAAACCCTGGCTGTAGAACTGCGCGATGATCTGCTGCGTGTTTTCGCCCTGGATCAGATCGGCGGTGATCTCGGTTTGCCCGCGGGCAATGCGTTGCTCATTGAGCTCGCGGCAGACCAGCGAAAGCAGCGCGGGCTCGACGGAAATCTCTTCGAGCGGGCTGGCGCCGTCAATCGCCACACCGCCGACAAACCTCACGATGCGCGCCGCCACGGCTGCGCTCAAGCGTCCGCCGCCCGCCTGCCGGATCGCCTCGGCCGCCCGGTCGCCCCGCATGGGTGCCAGGCGCATGCGGTTTTGCATAATGGGGCGAATGAGGGTCTTCAGGCCCTCGAATTCGGCCAGATAATCCTCGCGAAACGTGAATACGATTTTGACGTTCTGGCGCATCAGATCGAATTGATCCATGCCCTCCGGGTGCTCCGTGAGTTCGCGCTCCAGCAATGGCGGCATCCGGTTTTCGATGAGTTCGCCCAACTGTTGCAGCAGCACTCGCGTTCGCGCGTGCTGCTGCGGCGTTTGCCGGCCAAGCGTAAAGATCTCCTCAAATTGATCGAAGGCGAGCACGGGGACGACGGGACGTCCATGGGGATTGAGGAACTGCGTGCCGGGGCGATGCAGGTACTTCCAGAAGCTGTCGCCCGGCAGGGGCTGGGTGGCGCTGACCTCGTTTTCGACGCATTCGAAGATGAGGGCGTGCCACACCTGCTCAATGAGCTCGGGCGCCGTAGCGTCAAGACTCAGCCGCAGGTACACCGGCAGATAACCGGCGCGGCGCAGGCAAGGGAATACGCCGGCATTCAGCAGCGAAGATTTGCCTAGCCCGGATTGACCGAACAACACGGTAAGAGGTTCGCGCTCGATCAGGCGAAACAAATCGTCCGTTTCGGCTTCGCGACCGTGGAAGAACATGCGTGCGTCTTCGGTGAACGGCAGCAATCCCGGCCACGGGCGTTCGGCGTCGATCATGGGAAGTTCGGTCATGACGCACCTTGCAGGCGGGCGCGCATGGCGTTGAAGGCTTTGACGATCACGTCTGCCTGGTGCGCCTCCAGGTTGCCGTCGGGGGCCTGTTCAATGTGCACCGCCTTGAAGGACGGAGGAATTTCGTTGCTGGTCACCACGGGCGTATCGTCGATCACCAGCGGGCACAGGAAGGCGAGGCTGCTGCCCGTAAAGTCCAGGCTCCGCTCGCTGGCCCAGGACCATTCCTTGCGAAAGAATCCGGTGCGCTGTTCGGCGGTGCGCGACAGCACCGGCACAAACAGTGCGCACTGCTGGATCGCAAGCCGAATGCGGGCTGTGTAATCGCTGCCCCAATCGAGCTGCTGGCGGTCGAGCCAGACTGGCAGTCCGGCGGCCTGCAATTCCGACGCGAGCCGCAGCGCGGCCGGCCGGTCCTCACTGGCATAGCTGATGAACAGGCTGCCGGGTGGCATGGTTTCCGGCATTGGACTCGGTTCCGGCGCCTTGGCCGCGGCGTCGCCTCCTTGCCGTTGCTGCCAGCGCTGCGCGAGTTCGGCTACGAAGGCAACCGGTTCCAGCGCCACAACCTGGGTTTCGCGGCTGAAGCTGGTGAGGAAAGCAACCAGCGGCGAATCGGATTTCACGTCGGCGTCGACCAAATACTCTGAAAAGCCGCGCTCGGTGGATAGCTTGGTGTTCTTGGCCGTGCGAATGATGAAACGCGCCAGCCAGTCAGGAAACCGGCAGCCGAGAAATAGCAAAGAATTGCGCCCCAGTTCATCGAAGAGCCGTTCCGGGCGCTTTTCTGGAATCTGCAAGGCGGTGACCCACTCGAGTTCGTCCTCTTCCGCGACCACGTACTTGGGCAGCACCGAAATTTTTCCAAACAGTCCGTACACCAGCGGCGCGTCGCGCGAACCGTCGGGCAGGTCGCCGGCTTCGTTGGGATTGAACGACAATTCGCGAGTTTCCGCGCGTCCGCCAAAACGCGCCACGTTGATCGCCTGAGCGAGAAGATTATCGGTGCAGAAGCTCACGTAAAGATTCAGATCGCGAATCCCCGCGAGTTGCAGCAACGGTTGCGGAATATCAACCTGGAGTTTGCCGGCGATATCGCCCAGCTCACGATAGACCGATTGCCGTCTGCTGCCCGGCTTGGTGAGATAAGCTCCCACCACCTGGTCGAGCGACGTAGCTTGACCGGGATCGTCGAGCTTCAATCGCGTCGCGAGCTCGCGCGCCAGCAATCGATAGTAGGGCTCGCGTCGTCCCTGATATTCCACGATGGCCAGTTCCGGGCCAATGACAGGTATGACGCTATGCGCCTCGACGTAGGTCAGCAACTCATCCCAAAAATCGTCCTGATCCGGCATCATCCTCCGGTGTCCTGTGAACGTTGGATACGTGTTGCGCTGGTATTCGAGTATAACGAGTATAAATCGGTGGGGGACCGGGAAAATGAGGCAGCGCCGGGTGGGGGATGGTATGAGCGCTACGTTTTGATTCTAAATAAGTTATTGAATTTTATCAACACTCAAAATTATGAGAACGCAGGATTCGCGATTTTCACGCACATAGGCCACACATTAGGTTTCAGCCTGTCCTTGTCGAAGGCACAACACGTGGCGAGCGCGGAACAGAATTGCATTCCGCAAACCGTCGCATCATCGCAAAAGATGGGTCACGCCGAACGCCGCGACGAAGCATTGCGAATCTTGACAAGGATCGCCGGCTGGTGTGTACTGAAGCGTTGGTTGTGGTGAAGGAGTTCACCCTTAACCGCTGTCCATTCCAATAGGCCGGACAGATGATGACTCCTGACAGGGAATCCTGTTGCGGAGTCATGTCCCGGCGAGATCCCTGAACGACAATTTAGGAGTTCGTGCTCATGATGAACACTTGGGCTCTGTCTGCGCTCTGGGTGGGTTTGGCCTTGGCCGCAACGCTGCTGGCCATCTGGTTCAAGGTCTCAACGGCTCTTTCTGAAATTGTGGTGGGCACGGTGGCGCAATTGGTCATCGGCGTCTTCCTGGCTAAGGAAGGTCTCGCCGGCAACACGCAGTGGATCACCTTTCTGGCTGGCACCGGGGCTATCGTCCTCACATTCCTCGCCGGAGCGGAACTCGATCCAACCATCTTCAAAACCAAGTGGCGAGAAGCGACTGTCATCGGACTCGCCGGATTCTTCGGCCCGTTTCTCGGCTGTACGGTGGTCGCGCATTACGTGCTGCACTGGGCCATCATGCCCAGTTGGCTGTGCGGTGTCGCCCTTTCCACGACTTCGGTGGCCGTTGTCTACGCGGTCATGCTGGAGCTTGGTTTCAACGTCACCGAATACGGCAAAGCAATTCTGGCCGCCTGCTTCATCAACGACCTGGGAACCGTGATCGCACTGGGGCTGATCTTCTCGCCATTCACGATCAGGACGGTCATCTTTGTGGTGGTTTCCATCGTGGTCTTCATCGTTCTGCCGTTTCTCACGCCGCGGTTTTTCAAGAAATACGGTGGGCGCGTCTCGGAACTCGAAGCCAAGTACCTTCTCTTCTTCCTCTTCGCCATGGGCGGGCTGGCCCTCTGGGCCGGAAGTGAACCCGTGCTGCCTGCCTACTTGATCGGGATGGTGCTTGCGGGAACTGTGGGGAAAGATCATGCGCTCATTCGCCGTCTGCGCACGCTCACGTTTGGATTGCTCACGCCGTTTTACTTCATCCGGGCCGGATCGTTTGTCTCTGTGCCTGCCTTGATGGCTGCTCCCGTTACGCTGCTCGTGCTGTTTGGAGCGAAATCATTGTTCAAGGCAGTCGCTGTGTATCCGGCGGTCCGAGTGCATAAGTACGACGGCAAGGCCGGCGCTTACTATACGCTCATGATGTCAACCGGCCTCACGTTCGGCACTATCTCGGCGCTCTTTGGCCTCAATCACCAGATCATTACGCCGGCGCAGTACTCTTACATCGTGGGCACAGTCATCGCCAGCGCCGTGATTCCGACCTTGATTGCGAACACGTTCTTCCTGCCCCACCATTTGCTTCCCCACCATCAAGCAGGCAAGAAAGCAGAGAAGGAAGTGATGCGGCCCGTTCCCGCAGAAGAAGGTTAGGTGATCGCTATGGGAAGTCCGGTTTTTGTTGGAATTCAAAGAATACTGGTTGCGTTCGACGCGTCTCCGCACGCGGAGCACGCGTTGGATGTTGCCCTGTCTATGGCTGGCGATATGAAAGCCAAACTTTTTGTCATCGCGGTAATCCGGCCGCCCGAACCCGCTGAGAGCGCGGAGTTCCACGCGGTGCTTGAAGACGGACAAGAACGCTATGAGAAGTGTTTCGTCCCGTTACGCGAACGCGCCAGGCAAAAGGATGTCGCGCTTGAAACCGACGTTGTCCTGGGCCATCCGGCGGAACAGATCATCCACAAGGCCGATGAAATCCAGGCCAGCCTCATTGTCATGGGCAAGCGCAGCCATACGATTCTTCATCGCTGGATGCTGGGCTCGAACTCCGAGCGCGTTCTAAGATACGCGCATTGCCCGGTCATGATTGTCCATTGAAAGGAAACTCGGCGATGAGCTTCGCGCTCTGGCGCAAAGAATCGAGCACAGAGACTGCGAGGAATTAGGCTTGAATCAGAACTCGCAAATCAACGAACCTGAAAGGTCGGATCAGGAGGGATAAGGTTGCAGAAGTACTTACTCATCGCAATCGGAGGCGCTCTCGGTTCCATAGCGAGGTACTGGGTCGGTTCCGCGGTTGCCAATCGCCTGGGAACCAGGTTTCCCTATGGCACATTCGTCATCAATATCACCGCCTGTGTGATTATCGGTTTCTCACTCACGTTTCTGGCCAAACGAGTGGACCTGAGCCCGGCCTGGAGGTTCCTGGTGCCGGTTGGCTTCATCGGCGCATACAGCACCTTCTCGACGTATGAGTGGGAAACTCTTTCCACGCTTCGAGCCGGCGCCTTCTTTCTCGCCGCTCTCTATGCCGTCAGCAGCCTCATTCTTGGGCTTGCCGCGGTGTGGGGCGGCTCCATGATCGCGGAGCTCATTTCATGAGTACGCATCGACAGCTCGCCGTTGGTCAGTCCATTTTCCAGATGCTTCAGGAGCCGGAACCGGAAAGAGCCGTTGAACGCAATCGGGCGCGCCGCAAAGATTCTCGTCTCGCAGCGCAGGCTACATTCCCAGGGGAGGACGTATGTTGAGTGCCGGAAAGGCATTGAAAGTTTCCATTTATTTGAGCGAGGGATCGAAGCACCATGGGGTCCCGACGTATTCCAGTATTCTCGACTTCCTCTTTTACCGTGGCGTCTCCGGCGCGACAGTACTGAAAGGAATCGCTGGCTTTGGCGCGGATCATCACATGCACTCCGCCAGCATTGTTGAGATCTCTGACAACCTTCCGCTCAAGATTGAATTCATTGAATCCCGGGAGAAAGTCGACGAACTGCTTGGAAAGTTGGAAGAGCTGGCCGGAAGCGGAATGATCGAGGTTCAGGAGACGACGCTGGCCAAGCCGGCACAAATCTCGAAGCCGAAGAAGGCCACTCCTCCTGCGCACGTGAAGATGGAAGGCAAAGCAAAGATGATGCGCATCTACATCGGCGAGTCGGACCTCTGGAAGGACAAGCCTCTTTATAAGGCGCTTGTCGAAGCCATGCGGGCCAACGATATTGCCGGCGTTACTGTTTATCGCGGCATTCTCGGCTATGGCGCACATCGGCGGATTCACAAGGACAAAGGCCTGCACCTGTCGCACGATTCTTCGATCATGCTTTCGGCCGTTGATACAGAAGAGAAGCTGCGGTCTTTCCTGCCGCTTGTCGATCAAATGGTGGAAGAAGGTTTGGTCGTGTTCTCAGACGTGGACATTATCAAGTACTCCTATCGCGCTTTGGACGTTGATGCGTCGGAGCCGCAGTCGGGAAGCGCTGCAGTTTGAGCGGAGGTTCAACGATGAAAGATCAATTTCAAGCGCGCATGTTACGCATCCACTTCGGTGAGGCCGACAAATGGCAGGGCAAGCCCCTGTACGAAGCGATTGTCGCCAAATGCATGGAACTCGGGATGGCGGGCGCCACCGTGTATCGCGGGATCGAAGGCTATGGCGCCAGCACCAGAATTCACCATGCCAGTCATTGGACGTTTTCAAAAGACGCACCCATCATGCTGACCATCATCGACAGGGAGGAGCAAATCGAAAAGCTGATTCCGCATCTGGACTCAATGGTGGAAGAAGGCTTGATCGCCATGTCCCGTGTCGAAGTGATTCGCTATTCGCGTAATTCCGAGAAGGCGCAGGAGACACCCGCAGGAAAAGCTTGATGCCCTCCGATCTATCCGCGGCGCAGGATTACGGCAGTTCGCGAATCACGGCCGGGCTTGTGGCGTGATAGAAATTGGACCATGACAGAACACCAATACACCGAAACCATCGGCAATAGCCGCCTATTCTACGGAACGGTCGCGATGGCGATTCCTGCTGGAGGTGGTCACGTCCGCCAGGTAGAGATTACGCTGCCTCCGTTCTCGGCTCTACCTGCGACAACGGCAACCGTCCAAAGCCCGCAAAGC
Source organism: uncultured Acidobacteriota bacterium (assembly GCA_963713675.1). Classification (GTDB taxonomy): domain Bacteria; phylum Acidobacteriota; class Terriglobia; order Terriglobales; family Acidobacteriaceae; genus Telmatobacter. The sequence continues at coordinate 72,174 of CAVQMV010000020.1, read as the reverse complement.
TATGGCGAAGCGTTCGTGATCTATAACATCACGGTGGTCCAGGATCCCACGCAAACGGTGCTCAAGTTTTCGGCCACGAACGTGGAAACGGGTGTTGCCTCAGTTCTTCCGTATGTGTGCAGCTACGTGGTGGCCGGACCGGCCTGAAGCTGGATATTGATTCTAAATAAGTTATTGAGAATTTCGGGCGCTCAGAACTACCAACGCGTAGGTAACGCAGTTCTTGAGCGCGCCATAAGTGCATAGGCCTTCGATCCGGTCGTTCAGGTTCGCAGGTGATCTACATCACCGCGAAATCCACCCAGCGGCGTAAGCTGAAACCATGTTGTTAGGCATGTTCCAACGCGCGACGGTGGCCATTTTGTTGATAGGCACTCTGGTTGCGCCTGCTGAAATCTGCCTGCAACACGCGCACAAGACCGGACACGCCTGCTGCATTTCCATGTCCGAGCCTGGCGCGACCATTCACAGCAATTGTTGTGCCGTGCGGCCAACTCTGCCGGCCGTTGTTGTTGCGCCTGCTGTTACCAGTTCGGTGACATTTTCCGGTGCGCAGGAGTTTATCTCCTCGAGTGAACTCTCAACGCCGAGTGAGCTTACGGTTTCGGCAGTCATCCCTCCGCAGTCTCCGCCTACGGGCGCGTCCATCCTTCGCATCTAGCTCTTCACCTTCGCCGTGGCTTGCCGGGGTGTGCATCTTTGCGCCCTGAATCATCCGCCTTGTCCTTTTTCACGGAGTTGAAGAGTGAAATCCAATCTTGTTGTTGCGCCGCTGATGCTGGCGGTATCCCTTATCTGTTTCGCGCAGTCGGAGCCACGCTCCGCGCCGGCGCCGAGCTTGCCGCAGAGTCCAACTGCCGCGCCGTTGTCAGTAGACGAAGCAGTGGCAGAGGCCCTCGAATCAAATCCTGAGATTCGCGCATCGGTGCGGCGCTTGTCCCTTGCTCAACTAAAGACATCAACCGCGCGCAGCCTCGACGATCCAATGTTCATGGTGCGCGACTGGGATACGCCGCTCGAGAAGCCATGGGATCTGAACCAGGCGCAGTTGATGTTCAGCGTGCAGCAGACATTCCTGAGTAAAGAGAAGCGGGATGTTCGCGCGAAGGTCGCCGGGGATGATGCTGAAGCAGCGGCCAGCGATCTTGAATCGACGCGGCAAGAGGTAGCGGCCGAAGTGCGCAAGGCATGCGCCGACTTGATGCGGAACGCCGACGAGAGGAAGTTGTTGGATCGTCAGGCGTCGCTGCTCAAAGAGGCGCTGTCCGTAACGCTCGTTCAATATACGACCGGCAAGGTTCCCCAGGCAGACGTGCTCCGGGCGCAAATGGCGATCACGCGACTCGATGAGCAACTGATTGAACTGGACGAAGAGCGAGACACAGCGCGCGCCGGTTTGAACGTTTTGCTGGGACGGCATCCAGACGAGGAGTTGGAGATTGCCGGAAACTATGCGCCTCCCAGAGACCTGCCACCGATTGAGGAACTGGAGCGGTTGGCCATACTGAATCGCCCCGAGCTTGCTGGGCTGCGCACGCAGATTTCGAAATCAAAGAGCGAAGGCCAGGCAACGCGACTAGCCATGAAGCCCGATTTTACTGCGGCGCTCGGTTATATGGTGATGCCGACCGGCTCCGCATCGCGCAACGCGTACATGGCGGAGATGACTATGAATCTGCCGTGGTTGAATCGCGATCGCCATGAGGGCGAGACCAAGCAGGCCGACGCGGCCACGGAAGTTGCGCAAGCCGATCTTGAAACGCGGACTTCTGCCGTGTTCCTGGAAGTACGGCAGGCGCAGATTGCGACGCTCGCCGCGGAGAAGCGCGTGAAGCTCTATCGCGATACGTTGCTGCCGCAGGCAGAGGCGGCATTCAAAGCTTCAACGGCTGCTTATCAGAACAATCGCGCCGAGTTTCTTGACGCTGATCGATAGCCAGAACCTTCTTCTTGATATTCAAGTTGCCTACTACAAGGCATTGTCGGCCACGGATTCCGGCGTGGCGGAGTTGGAGCGCACCATCGGCGCTCAGCTTCCTGAGGCAGCGGCCGCGGCGCCTGCCCAATCCAATACAGACCGCTCCTATACAGGTACTTTGAGCCCAAACCGTCCCAGCACAGATTGGAGCAGCAAATGACTGCCAGAGAAAAGAAATTGATCGCACTTGGCGCGGGGGCTGGCACATTGGTTGCCGTGCTGGCACTTGCCCTGCTTGGCGCACGAGGAAACCATTTCTTCGCAATCGAATCGACAGGCGCTGCGACACAACCTGCGTCATCCCCGCAGCCAGCCGCCGCCTCAACCTCCGCGCAGGGCACGCAACCCGGCACAACCGTGGAACTGAGCCCCGCCGAAATTACCGCAGCCGGAGTGCAAATTGCCGAGGTTCGCACGGCATCGCTCAAGACTGACATCGACGCCTTTGGCCGGGTGGAACAGCCAGAAGCGCAACTTGCGGCAGTGAGCGCGCGGATTGGAGGCCGCGTGGACAAACTCTATGTGCAATACACGGGAGAGCGTGTGCGCAGCGGCCAGCCGGTGGCCGAAATCTACAGTCCTGAGGTTGCAACGGCCATCGAGGAGTATCGCCTGGCTGAAGAGAACCGCAAAGGCCTCGTCCAGTCGGATGATCCCTTCGCTCGCACGCAGGCCGATGCGCTGGTGAAGGCAAGCCTGCACAAGCTGGAGCTTTGGGGCATTACCGAGAAACAAATTGACGCGCCCGGGAAAGATGGCATCCCGCATGTGACCATCTACGCCTATGCCTCGGGAACGGTTGTCGATCGCAAGGTGACGCAGGGGCAGTATGTGAGCGCAGGCGACACGCTATTTACTGTCGCCGATCTCAGCCAGGTCTGGATCAAGGCCGATGTGTACGAGGAGCAGTTGCCTCAGATTCAGCAGGGTCAGGAAGTTGACATCACTGCGGAGTCGCTGCCCAACAAGATCATCGACGGCCGCGTGGACTTTATCGAGCCGGCCGCGAATCCACAGACGCGCACGGTTCCGGTGCATGTGCATGTGGCCAATCCGGGGATGCGGCTATTGCCGGGCATGTTTGTCACCGCAACGTTTGTGAGCCGCGCGGCGCAGCCGACCATCGTGGTTCCGCGCTCGGCTGTGCTCGATACAGGGACACGGAAGATCGTTTATCTGGCCAGACCCAATGGCGTCTTTGAGGCGCGAGAGGTCCAGGTGGGAGCGCCCTCTGACGATCTGTTTCCGGTTTCCAGTGGACTGGCGCTCGGCGACGAGGTGGTGCTCAATGGCAACTTCCTGATTGACTCGCAGGCGCACTTGAGTTCGGGTATGTCCGGTCTCTACGGCGGCTCGAAAGAGTTTGGCGCCGGGTCGCAAGGGCAAACTCCCGCCGCAACTTCACCGGGGAAAAGTGCTGAAGCCGGCTCCGCGCAGATTGAGTTTCACGCCGACGCCGATCCGATGAAGGCAGGCGAAGACAATCCCGTTCACGTGAATTTGACCGATGCCAGCGGCAAGCCGGTCGCCGATGCCAAAGTTACCGTCACGCTCATCATGCCCGCAATGCCTTCAATGGGCATGCCGGAGATGAAGAGTTCCTTCGAATTATCGTGGGCTGCCGCTCGCCAGATGTACGCGGGCAAGGTTCAGCCGCCGATGTCGGGATCGTGGACCGTGCTTGTCGAGGCACGCAGGAACGGCAGCGTCATTGCTTCAACACACACTCACCTCAGCGCGAAGTAGGAGCCGGCAATGATCAACCGCATTATCGAATTTTCCATGAAGAACCGCTGGCTGATACTGGCCGTTTATTCCGCGCTTGCAGTTTGGGGCTACTGGGCGCTGTTGCACACGCCTATCGACGCCATTCCCGATCTGAGCGAAAACCAGGTCATCGTCTTTACCGAATGGCAGGGCCGCAGCCCACAGGAAGTGGAAGACCAGATCACCTATCCGCTCACCGTGAACCTGCAAGGCCTTCCGCATGTGCGCACGGTTCGTTCCGCCTCGGCATTCGGGTTCTCGATGGTAAACGTCATCTTCGAGGATTCCGTCGACATTTACTTTGCCCGGACGCGCGTGCTGGAGCGGCTCAGTCTAGCGGGCAGCTTTCTGCCTGTGGGCGTAACTCCCATGATGGGGCCCGATGCAACCGGAGTGGGCCAAGTCTATTGGTACACCGTCGAAGGGCCTTACGACAGCGGCACGCTGCATTCCATTCAGGACTGGTATGTGAAGTACCAGCTGAACTCCGTGCCGGGCGTGGCCGAAGTCGCCAGCGTCGGCGGATTCGTCAAGCAGTACCAGATCGATCTCGATCCCATCAAGCTGCGCGCGTACAACGTCGCGCTCAAGGATGTCGTCTCCGCCGTGGAGCGAAGCAACAACAACGTGGGCGCAAAAGTGATTGAGTCCGGCGATACAGAGGAGATGATACGCGGCATCGGATTGATCAACGGCCTGAAGGATATTGAGAACATCTCGCTTGGCGCCTACAACGGCACACCCGTAACCGTGGGCAACGTCGGCAGCGTTCAGCTTGGTCCCGAGTTCCGCCGCGGTGTTCTCGACAAGGATGGAAAAGAGGCTGTGGGCGGCGTGGTCGTCATCCGTTACGGCGCCAATGCGCGCGAGGTCATCGATGCCGTCAAGCAGAAGATCGCCGAGATCCAGCCGGGCTTGCCTGCGGGTGTCCGCATCGTTCCTTTCTATGACCGCAGTACCCTGATCGATCACGCAGTGGACACGCTGCGCCACGCGCTGATTGAAGAACTGATTCTGGTCACGCTGGCGCACGTGCTTTTTCTGTGGCACTTCCGCAGCATCCTGGTGGTCACCATTCCGCTGCCTCTCGCGGTGCTGGGCGCATTCCTGTTTATGAAAGGCGCTGGCATCTCGTCAAACATTATGTCGCTGGGAGGAATTGCGATCGCCATTGGCGTGCTGGTGGACGCGGGCATTGTGATGACGGAAAACGTGATTCGCCAGGCCGAGCAATACGAAGCGGAGCACGGCAACTATCGCGATCACATCGGCGAGATCACGCTCAAAGCCGCCCGGCTTGTCGGCAGGCCGATCTCCTTTGCCATGGTCATTATCATTCTCGCCTTCGTCCCGGTCTTCGCGCTCACCGGCATGGAAGGCAAAATGTTTCATCCCCTGGCCTTTACCAAGACTTTCGCCATGGTCTGCTCCACTATTCTGGCCATCACGCTGGTTCCGGTTTTGTGCACGTTCCTGATTCGCGGCAAGCTGCACAGCGAAGATGAGAACCCGATCATGCGCATACTGCGCGCCATCTATCGACCTGTCCTGCGCTGGGCGCTCAGTCACAGGATCTTCACACTGGCCGCGGCCATGGCGTTGCTCATCGGCGCTCTCTATACGGCCACAACCATTGGCTCCGAATTCATGCCGCCGCTCGATGAAGAGACGGCGCTTTTTATGCCCATCACCGATCCGCGCATCTCGCTCACCGAGGCAACCCGAATCCTTCGCCAGCAGGACGAGATTATTTCCGCGGACCCGGCCGTCGCGATGGTAGTGGGCAAAGTCGGCCGCGCGGAAACATCCACCGATCCCGCGCCGGTCAACATGAGCGAGACAACCATTACCTTCAAGCCAAAGGACCAGTGGCCCAAGGGGCTTACGAAAGACGCAATCCTCGCCCGGCTCGACGAAAAGTTGCAGATTCCCGGCGTCACCAATATTTGGACACAGCCGATTCGCAACCGTATCGACATGCTGTCAACAGGCATTCGCACTCAGGTTGGCATCAAAGTCTTCGGTCCCGATCTTGGTGTGATTGAAGCCAAGTCAGAAGAGATCAAAGAAGTCGTGGCGCAGATTCCAGGCGCCGTCGATCTCTATGCCGAGCGCACCACGGGCTCGCCGTATCTGGAGATGACCGTCGATCGTGCTGCCGCGGACCGCTACGGATTGAATGTCGCTGACGTCGAAGACGCGATCGAAACCGCGATTGGCGGAAAGAATCTGACAACCACCATTGAGGGCCGGCAGCGCTTCCCGGTCCGGGTTCGCTATGCGCGCGATTTCCGCGAGAACCCGCAGCAACTGGACGAGGTACTTGTGATGGGAAGCGGCGGCGCACAAGTACCGCTCAGCAAGGTCGTCACCATGAAAACAACCATGGGGCCGTCGATGATCACGAGCGAAAACGGCCTGTTACGCGGAGCGGTGTTGTTGAATGTGCGCGGGCGCGACGTGGGAGGATTTGTTGATCAGGCCCAGCGCGCAGTCAGCGAACGGGTAAAGATGCCGCCCGGATACTACATCGAGTGGAGCGGCCAATATGAAAACCAGATCAGCGCGCGGAAGCGTCTCGAACTGGTGATTCCCATTGTGCTGCTTGTGATTTTCGTCCTGCTCTATCGCACCTATCACTCCGCCAGGGAAGCCGCGCACGTTCTGCTGGCCGTTCCCTTCGCACTCAGCGGCGGCATATTCCTCGTTAAGATTCTTGGGCTCAACTTTCTCGGTTGCGGTCTGGGTAGGCTTTATCGCGCTGTTCGGAACCGCCGTGCAAACGGCCGTAGTGATGGTCATCTATCTCGAGGAAGCTGTTGCACGGCGCAAAGCAGCCGATGGCCAACTGACTCGCGCCGGCCTGCATGCCGCCGTAATTGAAGGCGCCCTGCTGCGCCTTCGTCCCAAGGTAATGACCGTGGCTACGGTCGTAGCCGGATTGCTGCCTCTTCTCTGGTCCACACGCACCGGCGCGGAGTTTATGAGGCCGCTTGCCGCGCCCGTGCTGGGCGGGATGCTGAGCTCCTTGCTTCACGTTCTGATCGTGACCCCAGTCATCTTCACGTGGCTGCGCGAGCGTGATTTGCAAAAGGAGCAGGCGAAATAGGAGCAGAAAAATCGGAGATGGGTTCCACTGTAACGATTCGCGCTGCACTCGGTTGATGCCGCGAGTCGGCGTAGCGTGCTGGCAATTCTGACGACGTCCGATCGCATCCGATTTATTTAAATCAGCTTGGGCCTTCGCGAGCGCTCAGTGCTTAGAGTCGCTTAAGCCATTGATAATCAATTATTTATTGGTGCCGGGAGGGGGGGTCGAACCCCCATGACCACAAGGGCCGGCAGATTTTGAGTCTGCTGCGTCTGCCAGTTCCGCCATCCCGGCATGGGAGGGGTTCCGCTTCCCAAGTATCGCATAGGCCTTGCCTTATCTGCCACAGAGCGGCTCGCCCCGCCGCAAGCAATTGCTTCATTGCGACCAGCTTTCCACATTCGCATTCCGGTTCGTGCCTGCGACTCCCATGCGACAATGAAGGCATCAACGATGACCAGCGCCTCCTCCGCCGTCGTTCCCGAGCCAACCACAGTAACCCCGCAGTTGCTTGCGCAGCACAGCATCACTGCAGAGGAATACGACCGCATTCTCGCGGCTCTCGGTCGCACGCCTTCGCTCACCGAACTCGGCATTTACAGCGTGATGTGGAGCGAGCACTGCTCGTATAAATCGAGCCGCGTGCATCTGAAGCGCCTGCCCACCAAAAGCGAGCGCGTAGTGCAGGGACCGGGCGAAAATGCCGGCATTATCGACGTGGGCGACGGATGGGCCTGCGCCTTCAAGATCGAGAGCCACAACCACCCCAGCTATATTGAGCCCTTCCAGGGCGCAGCTACCGGCGTGGGCGGCATCCTGCGCGACATCTTCACCATGGGTGCGCGGCCGCTGGCTGTGATGGACTCGTTGCGCTTCGGGCCCATCGAGCCGGACGCTGCCGATCGTGAGTTGGTACACAGAAATCATGCAGTCGTCGAAGGCGTGGTGAGCGGCATCGCCGGCTACGGCAACTGTTTTGGCGTGCCCAATCTCGGCGGCGAAACCAAGTTCGAGTCCTGCTACAGCGGCAATCCGCTGGTGAACGCTTTTGCGCTCGGCCTGGTCCGCAAGGACGAAATCTTCTACGGCAAGGCCAGCGGCACGGGCAATCCCGTGATTTACGTCGGAGCCAAGACCGGACGCGACGGCATTCATGGTGCCACCATGGCCAGCGAAGAGTTCAAGGAGGGCTCAGAGCAGAAGCGCCCCAACGTGCAGGTCGGCGATCCATTCATGGAGAAGCTGCTACTCGAGGCGTGTCTTGAAGCCATGCAGACCGGCGCCATCGTGGGCATTCAGGATATGGGCGCGGCGGGCCTCACCTGCTCCACCTGCGAGATGGGCGCGCGCGGCGGTGTCGGTCTCGACGTCAAGCTCGATCTGGTTCCGCAGCGCGAAACCGGCATGAGCGCGTACGAAATCATGCTTTCTGAAAGTCAGGAGCGCATGCTGCTGGTGGCGGAAAACGGCCGCGAATTGGAAGTGCTGCGCGTCTTCGCAAAGTGGGGACTCGATGCCGTGATTGTCGGCGTCGTGCAGCCCCAGCCGCGATTGCGCATCTTCCATCACGGCGAGCTGGTCGCTGATATTCCCAATCAATCGCTGACCGACGATGCGCCGCTCTACCACCGGCCCGTCGGCACGTGGAAGGCGCCGGTTTCGCACGACCCTCCCGCTGAGGCGCTCGCCGGGCTGGGCAAGGATCGCGATTATCTGGCGGATCTAAGAAAACTTCTTGCCTCCTCGAACATCTGCTCCAAGCGCTGGATCCACGAGCAGTACGACAGCATGGTGCAAACGAATACCGTGCAGGGTCCCGGCGGCGAAGCCGGCGTGATGCGCATCAAGGGCACAGGAACTCCGGGCGGCGCCGGCAGCCCCAATAAGGAGCGCGGTCTCGCCATGGCGCTCGACGGCAACGGCCGCTGGGCCTGGCTCGATCCAAAACTCGGCGCCATGCATGCCGTGGCGGAAGCCGCGCGCAAAGTCGCCTGCACCGGGGCAACGCCCGTCGCTGCTACCAACTGTCTCAACTTCGGCAATCCGGAGAAACCCGAAATTATGGCACAGCTTTCCGCCGCCATCGACGGCATTGCGGAAGCCTGCACAGCGCTGGGCACGCCGATTACCGGCGGCAACGTGTCCTTATATAACGAGACGCGCGGCGAAGGCATTTATCCCACGCCGGTGCTCGGCATCGTCGGCATTCTTGAAGATGCGACGAAGGCAGTGCCCGCAAGTTTTCAGCGCGAGAAAGACGCCATCGTGCTGCTCTGGCCGATTCCGCGCGGTCAGGAGCCGGATCCGAAACTCAAGGTTCCTCTCAATCCGCCGCCCATCAGCCAATACCCGCTTCCAGTGCTGGAGCGCGAACCCAGAGCGCGTGAAGAGGCGGACGCGAGCGATGCCGAGGCCGAGAAGAATCTCACCGCATTCGGCTCCTCTGAGTTTGCCAAAGTGGTTTTGGGCGCTACCTGGGGCACTCCACCCGCACTCGATCTCGAAGCCGAGGCCAGCTTGCACAATCTGCTGGCCGTACTCGCGTGGCGCAAACTTATCCACTCTGCGCGCGATATCTCCGACGGCGGCATTGCCGTTGCCCTGGCGCAAGCCACATTCACCAAAGGCATCGGCGCTACTGTCGAGCAGGACCCGTCGCTTCTTGCTCATCCGCTCTTCGGCCTTTTTGCGGAGCCCGCTTCCACCGTCATCGTGACCACGGATCCTAAGAATCTTTCCGAGATCGATGCCATGGCGGGTCAGAACAATTTCTTCTCCGTACGCATCGGGACCACCGGTGGCAATCGGTTTGAAATCCTGGTTGACGGTCAGACCTTCATCTCCGCGCCACTCTCCGAGCTTCGCAAACTCTGGGCGAATGGTCTCGAATCCGCCCTTCATGACGAGGTTCTCGCATGAACGCAAAAAGCCTCACGAGCATTCGCGGCGAAGCCGCGTTTCGCCGTGCGCGCAGCACTGATGAGGTCCCCGCATGAGCCGGTTGCTTTTTCAGGGGGTCTCCGGCGTTGCCGACGAGTCCGAGTTGATCAGGACTTCTGTGGGCAGTCAGCGTGGCCGCGAAGCGGCGATTCGCCGTGCGCGCAGCACCGAAGCGGACAAGCTCCACGAAGAATGCGGCGTTGTCGCCATCTACGGCCATCCCCACGCCGCGCGCGAAGCCTACCTCAGCCTCTACGCACTGCAACATCGCGGCCAGGAATCAGCCGGCATCGCGACTGCCGACGGCCAACGTCTAGCCAACATCAAAGGCATGGGCCTGGTTTCGGAGATTTTCACGGACGATGTGCTGGCCAAGCTTCCCGGCCACATGGCCATCGGCCACACACGCTATTCCACCACTGGCGATTCGGCGTTGCTCAACGCCCAGCCCATTCGCGTCGATTCCACCAAGGGCCTCATCGCCATCGCGCACAACGGCAACCTGGTGAATCTGGGCAACGTGCGCTCCCGCCTGGAACGCGACGGCGCATACTTCCAAACCACCTCGGACTCCGAGATCATCGTGCAACTCATCGCGCACTCCAGCGCAGGTTCGCTGGTCGACGCCATCGCCGATTCGCTCTCGCAGGTTGAAGGCGCGTTTTCGATTGTGATGATGACGCGCGACCGCATCTTTGCCGCGCGCGATCCGCACGGCTTCCGGCCGCTCTCCATGGGCCGCATGAAAAATCCCGGCGGGCCCGACACGGTCGTCTTCGCGTCGGAATCCTGCGCTTTCGATCTGCTGCGCGCCGAGTTCATCCGTGACATTCTTCCCGGCGAACTGGTGATGGTCTCTGAAGATGGCGTCACCAGCCGCCAATATGCGAGCGGCATGCCGCAATCGAGCTGCGTATTCGAACATGTCTACTTCGCGCGTCCCGACTCGCGGATCTATGGTCGCTGGGTACAGGAGTCGCGCGACCAGATGGGCCGCCAGCTCGCGCGAGAATCCGGCGTGCCCGCCGATGTGGTCGTGCCCGTGCCCGACTCCGGCGTCACCGCCGCGCTTGGCTATGCTGAAGAGGCTGGCATTCCTTTTCGATTCGGCCTCATCCGCAACCACTACGTCGGCCGTACGTTTATCGAACCCGAGCAGCGCGTTCGCGACTTCGGCGTCCGCCTCAAGCTCAACCCCGTGCATAACCTGCTTGAAGGCAAGCGCGTCATCCTCATTGACGATTCCATCATCCGCGGAACCACGAGCCGCAAAATTGTCCGCATGGTGCGCGGCGCCGGCGCCACTGAAGTGCATCTGCGCATAAGCTGCCCGCCCACCATTTCGCCATGTTTCTACGGGGTCGACACGCCCAGCAAAAAAGAGCTCATCGCGGCCAATCATTCCGTCGAGGAAATTCGTCACTACATCGAGGCGGATTCGCTGGCGTATCTGTCGCTGGATGGGTTGTTGCAGTCAGTCCAGGATGAGAAGAAAGTGGGCTACTGCACGGCCTGCTACACCGGCAACTATCCCACGCAATGGGTCGACGTGGAAGACATCCTGCCGGCGGCGGTCGCGCCTTAGCGGCATCTCACACCAGCTTGCTGCTGGACGCCGCTTCCTCACACTGCCTCTTCCGCGAGTTTCGCCGTGGTTGCAACGGGCCGCCGCGCCAGGCTGCGCGTTAACGCGAACATCGTTGCCGCCGCCAGAAGGCAAGGCAGCACCAGTCCTCGCAATCCCGCGTCATAGCTCCCCGTGTGGTCCTTCATCACACCCATCCAGTACGGCCCCACAAATCCGGCGAACATGGTGATCGTGTTCATCGCCGCAATGCCTGCCGCTGCCGCCCGTCCGGCAAGAAACTCCGTGGGGACTGCCACCGCCGGACCCAGCATCGATGTGAACGCGATGAAACTCGCGGCCAGTGCGGCAACCACGAGCCACGGCTCCTTCGCATAACTCGCCGTCAAATAGCCGCCGGCCATCACCATGCAGGGAACAATGCAATGCAACGCCCGCTCACCGCGGCGATCGGAGTGCGCACCGTTCAGCAGCATCCCCACCGCGCCTGCCAATCCAAAACACGCCACCAGGTACCCGACAGCCTTTACGCTCCAGCCCGTCGCTCCCTGCAAAATCGCGGGTTGGGAAAAACCGTATGCGTAGCTGGCGGTGAGCGCGAAAAAGAAGAACGCACCGATCATCCACACCTTCGGCTCGAGCAGCGCCTGCACCACACCCGCACTGTGCCCCAGATGTGCCTTTTCTCCGTCGGCCTTGAGCTGGCTCTCGAGCCACGCCTTTTCTTCCGCAGTCAACCAGGCAGCCTTGGCCGGTTGGTCCGGAAGCATCTTCAGAATCACCAGGCTGAACATCGCTGTCGGCAATCCCTCCACCAAGAACAACCATTGCCAGCCCGAAAGCCCCATCTTTCCACCAAGTCCCAGCAGCCACCCCGCCAGCGAGCCCATCACCACGGAACTCAGCGGCAGGGCGATATAGAACCGGCTCACCGCCCGCGCGCGCATACGTGCCGGAAACCACAACGTCAGGTAATAGACAACGCCAGGAAAGAACCCGGCCTCGGCCATGCCTAGCAGGAACCGCAGCACGTTAAACTCGAGCGGCGTGCGCACAAACAACATTGCCGCTGCCAGCAATCCCCAGGTAAACATGATCCGCGCCAGCCACCGCTTCGCACCAAAGCGCAGCAGCATCAGGTTCGACGGCACTTCGCACAGCGCGTACCCGATAAAGAAAAGTCCCGCGCCAAATCCGTAAACCGAAGCGCTGAAGTGCAGATCGCGATTCATCTGCAGCGAGGCAAAGCTGATGTTGATGCGGTCCATGTAGGAGAGGCCGTAGCCAATGGCGAGCAGCGGCAGAAGGCGCACTGCAGCTTTGCGCTGCGCATTTCGCCCAATCGCACCAGCGCGCGCCCGCGCGTCGCTCGACTCGTGCACACCACCCGCATCGCCGGTGTCGAGCATGGACGACCTCCAGAACTGCACCGAGGGGAATCAGCTGGCTAGAGATTAACAGTGCGCGGCCCAGTGTCCCATGATTTCTTAGGGTTGATCCAGAATTTCTATCCTTACATCGCCTTCGTCGCCGTCATTTGCGTGCCCCAGCTTCCATCGTCGGTCCCGAAGCTGAACGCGATCTGACCGGCAGTGACCTTGCCCTTGTAGACCAGCTTGTACGTCTGTCCCTGGTAATCGGTGTTCAACCAGAAGCTCACGGTGTCGCCGTCGAGCTTGCCTTCGTGAACCTCCGCGGGCGTCGTCGGCAATCCTTCCACCGTTCCCGTCACCACGCCGGCCGTGCTCGTCAAATGGATCGTCAGCGGCATGCTCGTGCCCTGAAAGTCGAAGGTCCCCTTCCAGGTTCCGGTGACATCAAGCCCGGCCATCGCGGGCGCCGTCTCTGCGCTCTTTGCCGCGGTCATCTGCGTGCCCCAGCTTCCATCCTCGGTCCCGAAGGTGAATGCGATCTGATCCCCGGCCGCGGAGATTGTTCCCTTGAACACCAGCTTGTAGGTCTGCCCCTGGAAATCTGTGTTCACCCAAAATGTGACCGTGCTGCCATCCAATTTGCCGTCGTGCAGTTCAGCGGGCGTGGTCGGTAATCCTTCCACGGTTCCCGTCACCGCGCTGTTGGCAACCGTGAAATGGAATGTCAACGGCACGTTCGAACCCTGAAAATCGAGGGCCCCCTTCCAGGTTCCACTCGCGTCCGCCGCGTTTGCGGCCGGCAGCACCGCCAGGAAAGCAACCATCCCGATCATGCGTAACAAATTCCTCATGCACGCTCCTCTAAACCCAACGAGTCTACCACGCTGCTGTCAAGTATTTGTGTTGCCTTGGGCACTGCTCAGCGCAGCGCCAGTGAAGGGTCAGCGCTCAGTTCCGGCGGAGCGAAATCTTCGGCCAGCAATCGCGGCCATGCGGCGGCGGCGATCATGGCAGCGTTGTCGGTGGAGAGCGCGAGAGTAGGGAAGGCAATCCGCACGCCGCGCGCCGCGGCTTCTCGCGTGAAGCGCTCGCGCAGCTCGCGATTGGCGGCCACGCCCCCGGTGACCAGAATGCGCCGCACGCCGAGCGATTCCGCGGCGGCGAAGGTCTTCTTCATTAGGTCGCCGATCACCGCATGCTGAAAACTGGCGATCAAATCCAATGTCGGCTGCGGGCAGAGAGCGAGAGCCTGTTCGCGCGTTTCAGGCCGGCGAAAATCCGCGAGCACACGGCTTACCCGCGCCCTTGCCTCGGCGCGCATCCCGTGCAACTCCACGTAGCGCAGCACAGCGGTCTTGATTCCTGAAAACGAGAACAGAAAATGGGGGTCGAGGCTACGCGATGGGCGCGGTCTTGGCCGCCTTGGTGCGTGGCGCCTTACCGCCCAGGTGCGCCTTGGTTTTGATCTGCGCGAAAGAGAAAGGCACGGCGTTGGGATTGCCAAATTTTGCCAGCGCGTCGATCCACGGACCGCCGGGATAGCCGAGGCCGAGCAATTTTGCAACTTTGTCAAATGCCTCGCCCGCGGCGTCGTCCACCGTGCGGCCCACGAGCGTGTATTTCCACGCTCCCTGCGCAGGGCGGGCCAGATAAAGGTGGGTGTGCCCGCCGGAGACGACGAGCGCCAAAGCCGCGTCGTCATGCAGGCCTGAGCGACTTACGCTCTCTACGTCAGCTCCTGACGCATTCTCAGTCTCTCGGTCGTTCAGCAGCACCGCGTGAATGTGACCCTCGAGGTGATTCACGGCGATCAACGGAAGGTGACTCGCAAAGGCGAGAGCCTTGGCGTAAGTGATGCCCACCAGGAGCGCTCCGGCAAGGCCAGGGCCGGAGGTCACAGCGACGGCATCGAGATCGGCGAGCGTAAGGTGCGCCTCGGCCAGCGCCGCGCGAACCACGGGAACGATGGCGCGAAGATGCTCGCGGCTGGCCAACTCCGGTACCACGCCGCCGTAGCGCGCGTGCGTCGCGATCTGCGAGGCGACCACGGAGGAAACGGTCCGCGCGCCACGCTCCACGATCGCCGCGGCAGTTTCGTCGCAGGAGCTTTCAATGCCGAGAATCAGACCGGAGCCGGGCATATTCTCAGTGTATTCGTTGGCGCGGGCCGCGTTTGGTCATTTCGCCCGCGCCACCGGACGGGGTGAGAATAGAAACAGCGACGATGGAAACGCAAACTCCAGTTCGAAGCAGCATTGCGGATCATCGAGACTCTTCGCGCCCAGGGGTACGAGGCGTATCTCGCCGGCGGCTGCGTGCGCGATCTGCTGCTGGGGCGCGAGCCGGAAGACTACGACGTGGCCACCAACGCGACGCCCGACGTCGTGCTGGACATGTTTCCGCGGACCTTTGCCGTGGGCGCGCACTTCGGGGTGGTTCTGGTTGCGCCGGAGACCGAAGATGCCGGCTATCGTGACCGAAGTCGCGACCTTCCGCTCGGACCTGGCCTATTCCGACGGCCGCCATCCCGACGCGGTGCGCTACACCACGAGCGCCCAGGAGGACGTGCAGCGCCGCGATTTCACCATCAACGGGCTGCTGTTGGACCCGCTGCGCCCACTGCGTGGGGGCAGCCTTTTGGACGAGAGTGATCGTGATCCGAAACTCCTCCGCGCCGCGGTGATCGACTGTGTCGGCGGCCTCGCCGACCTCGATGCAGGCGTAGTGCGCGCCATCGGCCGTCCGGAACTGCGCTTTGAAGAAGACCACCTGCGCATGTTGCGCGGGGTGCGCTTCGCAGCGCGGTTCGGCTTCGAGCTGGAACCAGAAACCCAACGCGCCATTCGCTCGCTTGCTCCGCGCATTCACGCCGTGAGCCACGAGCGCGTGCGCGACGAACTCACAAGAATGCTCACCGAAGGCCATGCGCGCCGCGCCTTCGAGTTGCTCGACGAAACTGGACTGCTCGCCGAAGTGCTGCCGGAGATTGCGCAGATGAAGGGCGTGGAGCAGCCGCCGCAATACCATCCCGAAGGCGACGTGTGGATTCACACGCTGATGCTGCTCGAGCAATTGCCGCCCGGTTGCTCGATGACGCTCGCATGGGGCGCGTTGCTGCACGATGTGGGCAAGCCGCCGACCTTCCGCCGCGCGCCCGATCGCATCCGTTTCGACGGCCACGTGGAGATCGGCGTCGCCATGGCTGCGGAAATCTGCCGGCGCTTCCGCTTTTCCAACGAAGAGACGCGGCAGGTGCTGGCGCTCGTCGAGAACCACATGCGATTCATGGATGCGCAGCGCATGAAGACCTCCACGCTCAAGCGCTTCTTCCGGCTGGATCGATTCGACGAGCACCTGGCGCTGCACCGCATGGATTGCCTGGCCGCGAGCGGCAACCTGGAGAACTGGGAGTTTGTGCGCGAGCGCTTTCTCCTCGATGCCGGAGGAAGCAATGCGGCCGCAGCCGCTGATCACGGGCAGGGAACTGATTGCCGCGGGATACCCGCCAGGTGCGCGATTCCGCGAAATGCTGCGCGTGGCGGAAGACGCGCAATTAGAGGGAACAGTCGCAACGGCGGAAGAAGCATTGCAACTGGTGCGTCGAACGATTTCCATCCTGAGCGAGTTCTGATCAGCAAGAGTTGCGCTGGAACCGAGCGCTACGAGGGCAGAATGGTCTTGAGCGTCTCCGCGAAGGTTGCCGCATAAGGATCGAAGAGCATGAACATATGCTTGGTTGGCACGTCGACGATCTCGACGCCTCCCTGCGCGAGACCGCCCCAGCCGAGTGTGAGATCCTCGCTGCGGCCGAGCACTTCTGGACCGCGATCCGTGGCGCGCACCAGCGTGATCTTCCCAGGGAAGGGTTTGAAGGTATAGCGCGAAAGCGCGTACCAATGGCCCTGCGAAACCCAATGGAAGCGTAATGCCGGCGAAAGCGGCCGCCCGATCATCCTGTAGACTTTTACGCCCGCGGGAAACACGGCGTGTTCCATGACCTTAGACCAGTAGTATTCGCTCTTCTCCCGGATCTTCTTGCTAAGATAACGCACTCCGCCGTCGCGAATGTTGCGCCAGAATTTGGCCAGCTTGACGTCCGTGCCAAAATACTGCCCGCTGCCGGGAACCCACACGTCGAACATGATGACCGCGGCGGGAGTCACGCCCTGCTCCTGGAGCTGCCGCGCCATCTCGTACAACACGAATCCGCCATACGAAGCCGCGCCGAGCAGATAGGGGCCCTGCGGAAAGAACGCGCGCATTTCCTTGATGTAGAGCGCGGCCATCTCTTCGACGGTCAGATCGCGCCGGTCGGGATCGGCAACAAGCGGAGACTGAAAAGCGTAGAACGGCTGGCTCGGGCCGAGCGCCTTAGCCAGTTGCTCGTAGAAGAGAACGTCGCCGCCCACGGCATGAACGCAAAAAAGCGGAATGCGCGTGCCATTGGGCTGGATGGGCACGAGCGCGGACCATGTCTCCTGCTCACTACCGGCGGGTACGCCCGCCATGCGAATCACCTCAGCGAGTTGGCCTAGCGTGCGAGCTTCGAAAAGTACAGCCAGCTCGAGATCCACGTGAAAGGTCTTCTTGATCTTGGCAAACAGGCGCACGCCGCTCAGCGAGTGGCCGCCGAGCGCAAAAAAGTCATCGTCGGAGTTGACTTGATGGACGCCGAGTAGATCCTGCCACCAGCCTGCGAGTGTCGACTCAATACTTTCCGCTGCCCCCTCTGAAGCAGGCGCGGCTGCCGGCTGACGCGGCAGCGTTGCAGCGCGGCTCTCGGTTGCTTCGGGCGGCTGTGTAAGGGCAACCACCGCGGTCGGCGCATCTGCAAGCAGGATGCGCGCGAGCACGCGCGCGCCTTCAAGCGGTGCAATGCCGGGCCGTATGGCAATTTCAATGGGTTGCTCGCCGCCGGAACGGGCAGCCTCGTGTGCCGGGTCCGATCCTTCCATGGCGCGCGCCGGATCGGCGATGCGGCGTACGGAGAAACCTTCGATCTCGGCAAGAACCTGTCCCTGCTCATCGAAGATGGTGACGTCGAATGTTTCCACTTCGCTGCGGCGCTGGTTTTCCTGCCGGATGCGGACGTGGCTATACAGGCGCACGGGAAAGGTGCGATAGACGCTCATCTTGCGGTAGGAGATCGGCAGGAAGAGATCGTCGCAATGATCGTAATCGTCCGTCAGATAGAGCGCGGCGCCGGTCGCCATGTCGAGCAACGCCGGATGCTGGCGCAGCGTGGCGACATCGGCCGAGAATTTTTCATCGAGCTCGATTTCCGCCAGGCCTTCTCCTTTGCCGAGATGCAGCCGGCGCAGCGAGCGCCAGCGCGGCCCAAACGAGAATTGGCGTTCCTGCCGGGTGCGATTCTGCTCGTCAAAGAGAATCTCGCGGCCCTTGCAGCGGGCGGCGATGGCGGCGCGGTCCACCCTGGCCGCGGGATGTGATCGGCTGGGCGCGATGACTCCTGTTGCGTGCTCGGCCCATTGGCCGTTGCGCGCAAAAACCGAAAAATGGAACGCGCCTTTTGTGGCATCGGCACCGTGCTCGCGGCGCAGTTGTACGCGCACCTCTTTTGACTCGTCGGGAGAAAACATCAACGGCGCGAGGAAAAATACATTGCGAAACTCGACGGCGCCTTGCAGCGATCCGTGGCTGAAAGCGCCCGCGACCATCTCCAGGTGGCCGGTCCCGGGAATGAGTGCGATGCCGTTCTTGAACTGGTGTTCGGAGAGAACCCAGCGGCGCTGCTGTGAAAACCGATCCGCATAGACGATGTCGTTGAGTGAATCGAGCAGGCGTTCTCCGAGCCAGGGATGCGGCGAGATGGCGCGCGCGGCCATGCCAATTTCGCGCCACGCGCCCCAGTTAATAACGGTGACGGCCCCTTTGCGGCTGAGAGCGAAGGCATCGAGAAACGCGTTGGCGGCGGCGTAGTCCACTTGCCCCGCAGGCGGCAGAATGGAGCTGATCGAGGAAAAAAGCACGAAGCAAGCGAGCGTCTCGTCGCGCAGAGCTTCTTCAAGCACCAGCGTTCCGCGCACCTTGGGATCGAGAACGCGAGCGGCGCTGTCCGCGGTCTTGAGCATCAGCGGGCCGTCGTCGAGCACGCCGGCGGCGTGGAAGACGCCGTTGATCTTGCCGAATTGCCGCCGCGCCTGTGCGACGGCGGCTTTCATCTCGTCGAGGTTCGTCACGTCAGCCTGCACGACGAGCAACCCTCCGCCAGAGAGCGAATCGCAACGAGCTTGCGAAGGCGTTCCTTTTCGGGCTCGGAACGCGCGCTTTCCTGCAGCGCAGATTCCCATTGCCCTTCGGGCGGGAGCGCGGAACGGCCCACAAGCACAAGGCGCGCCTGAAATTCGCGCGCCAGATGCTCGGCCACCGCGAGGCCCAGCGCGCCGAGTCCGCCGGTGATCAGGTAAACGCCGCCACGCTCCAGACGCGGGCGCTCGCGCGCGGCGGAAAGCTGCAACGGTTCGAGCGTTTCAACGAATCGCTCGCCGCCGCGCCAGGCAACTGTGGAGTTCTCGTAGGCGCCGTTCATCTCGGCGACGAGTTGCGCTGCGCTCTCCGCGGTTTTGCCCGGGTCGAATGTCGAGATCGATGGCTTTCGAGTAGAACCCGGGAAGCTCTTTGTGAATGACGCGCGCGGGACCGAGAAGCACGGCGCGTGCAGGATTGCGCACGGGCTCCGCGTCCACCTGCTGCATGTGGTTCGAGACGAGCGCTAACTGCATGCCCTGGAGATCCTGCGCGGCGAGCGCCTGCGCCAGATAAAGAGGACTGAAAAAACTGCGGTCGAGAGTTTCCTCGAGCGGCGTCTCGCTCGCCTCCGCCGCAAGAGACCAGAGGTGAACAATCTTGCGCGGAGCTCCGCCGGACTGGAGCAGAGCGGCTACGAGCGCATCGTAGTCCGCGCGCACCGCGGGGCGCAACGCATAGCGGCCCTGCCGGAGTTGCTTGAAGCTGCTTCCGGGTTCGACCACGACGAATTCCTGTTTTGCGGCCTTGAGATAGCGGGCAATCTTATCGGCCACGCCGAACGTGTCACGGAAAAGCAGCCACGGGCCCGGCTCGGCTGCAGAGATTGTGGGCAGAGGCGTGGGCTTCCAAGTGCGGCGATAGAGCGAGAGGTTTCGTCGGCTTGCGGCACTTTCGGCGCCGCCGGCGATTTCGGATAGCGATTCCTGCGCCTGCAGGGGTTGCGCGTGCTGCGCAATCTTGTCCGGCTCAATCCAGAACTTCTGGCGCTCGAACGGATACGTAGGCAGTGAAACGCGCTGTACGGAACCGGGGCATGGAGCTTCGACCAATCGACATTGACGCCCAGCGTCCAAAGCCGGCCGAGCGTCTCCAGCGCGCAACGCAACGCGGAGCAGTTCTCGCGCGGCTCATGTAGTTGCTTTGCGCAAAGGTCGAGTGCTTCGCGGAAAACCGATTCTTGCTGTAGATTTCGCTGCCCATGTTCACGTATTGCGAGCCTTGGCCAGAGAAGAGAAACATCAGGCGCAGCGTGTCCCGCATTTCCGGCGATGAGTTTTTTACGGTCGTGACTGTCGAGCGCGGCAATGGATTCGCGCGTGTCTTCGACTACGACGGCGCGGCGATGCGGAAATGCCTGGCGGCCAAGCTGGCAGGTGAAGGCAACGTCAGCCAGATTCAGTTCGGGATGCTCTGCCAGATGCGCGGCGAGATTCGCAAAGGCCTGATCCGCGGCGGCTTCGGTCTTTGCGGAAACCGTGAGCATTTGCTAGGGCTTTGGCGGGCGAGGTGAGCCGGACGGCGGCGCTTCTTCCAGCACCACGTGCGCGTTGGTGCCGCCGATGCCGAGCGAAGTGACGCCGGCGCGGCGTGGCGCTGCCGTTAGACGGCCAATCGGTGAGCTTGCTGTTGACGTAAAACGGACTGCCCTCAAACTCGATATGCGGATTGAGTTTTTCGAAATGCAGGCTGGCGGGAATCTGCGCGTGCTCGAGCGCAAGCATGGTCTTGATGAGCCCGGCGACGCCTGCCGCGGCATCCAGATGGCCGACGTTGGTTTTGAGCGAGCCGATGCGCAGTCGTGCCGCTGCGTGCGCGGAATCTCCGGAATGCTTGCGTCAGAGCGCGCACTTCAATGGGATCGCCGACGCGCGTTCCGGTGCCGTGAGCTTCAACGTAAGAGATGCTCATCGGCGGCGACGCCGGCATACTCCAGCGCTTCGGCAATCACCTCGGCCTGGCCTTCGACGCTGGGCGCGAGATAACCCACCTTGCGCGCGCCATCGTTGTTGATTGCCGAGCCGAGAATGACGGCGCGAATGTTGATCGCGATCGGCGAGCGCGTCTTCAAGCCGGCGCAGGACCACGATGCCGAGGCCGCTGCGCAAAAACCGTTCCGCTCGAGCTGGCATCGAAAGCTCGGCAATGGCCGTCGCGCGAAAGAATCTCGCCCTCGCGATAGATGTAGCCGAGCCCGTGCGGAATTTCGATGGTGACGCCGCCCGCCAGCGCCATGTCGCACTCGAAGTTGAGCAGGCTTTGGCAGGCCAGTGAACCGCGACCAGCGAAGTGGAGCACGCGGTCTGCACGTTGATGCTGGGCCCGCGCAGGTCGAGTTGATAACTGACGCGCGTGGCCAGCACGTCTTTGTCGTTGCCGGTTTGCTTGAGTTGGAAGAGGCCCGCGGATTCAAGCAGTCGGCGATTGGCGAGCAGATTGTGGATCAGGTAGGTGTTCATGCCCGATCCGGCAAAGACGCCGATGGAGCCGGAAATTGCTGCGGCGGATGCGCGGCGTCTTCGAGCGCCTCCCAGGCGCACTCCAGGAAATGCCGGTGCTGCGGATCCATGATGGAGGCATCGCGCGGGCTGAAGCCAAAGAACGACGCGTCGAAGAGCGGCACGTCGTCGAGCACCGCGGCGCGGTGGACGTAATCGGGGTTGGCAAGATCCTCAGGCGTGGCGCCGGCGGCGAGCAGCTCAGCATCCGACAGGTCGCGAATGGATTCGACGCCATCGCGCAGATTCCGCCAGAACTCGCGCAGTGTTGCGCGCGCCGGGAAAACGGCCCGCCATGCCGACGATCGCAATTGCTGAGGACTTCATGGCGTTGTGGTTTCCCGCTGGCGCGCCATTCTGCGGCGCGCGGCACGCGCGGCAAAAAGATCCGCAATGGTGCTGGCGCGAGGGTAATCGGCCTCGGTCCGATTCCACTCAAGCAACTGCACGGGTAACATGGAAGTTCTCCAGAAATAGATACTCGATGCCGGCCTCGTTGATGCAGAAGCGGATGGCGTCAATGGGAAACTCGCCGGTGTGTTTTTTGCCGCTGAAGCGCTCCTGTTCGGCCGCGGCAACCAGTTTGCCGTCGATGACCAGCGCGGCAGCGGCGTCCATGCCCTGAGCGATGCGGTACTCGCGCTCGTCCAGGCCCGCCCAGTGCGCCCGCTTGAAGGGCATCGCGTTTTCCAGCCCACTGATTCCGACGACTTTCATTCCTGCTCCCATGCCAAAGACGCGCCGCGGAAGTTTCTGTTCCAGGCCACGCGCAGAGCGCCGTGGCCTCCTGCATGTTGGGGTTGATTTCCCGCCGCGGGTGAGGTCCGAGCGCGCCCGTCGATTCACGCGTCCCGGGTCATGTCCCGGGGCCCATCGCAGGCGGAAGCCTACACGTCCACAGTGCTGCTCACCCCAAGACTAGCACTCAGTGCAAAGAGCGGAATCCCACGTATGGGGGTGAGTGCCAGGGTCAGTAACCCTCATCAAACTGGGAATTTACGGGCATTTTCCGGCGCATTTGGCCGCCGGCCCGCTCCCCCGCCCGTGGGAGCGGTATCCTGCTGTTTCAGGCTCCTTTATCGGCAAGAGAGGCTCGACGATGAAATCAATCGGCTGGATGATTTTGACAGGCGGTCTGCTCTGCGCTCCGATGTTCCCGGTGGCTGCGCAATCCATGCCTGCGGCGACCCTCATTCGCGTGGCGATTATTGACGGGCAAAGCGCCGGAGCTTACCACAACTGGCGGCTCACCACGCCGGTGCTCAAGAGGGAGCTCGAAGAAACCGGGCTCTTCGATGTCACCGTCCTCACTGCCCCGCAGTCTGAAGGCGACTTCAGCAACTTCAAACCCGACTTGAGCCGCTACCGCGTCATCGTGATGAACTACGACGGCCCCACCTGGCCCGCGGAACTCCGCGCCCAATTTGAGCAGTACGTCTCCGCCGGCGGGGGCCTGGTCATCGTGCACGCAGCCGACAATGCCTTCCCCGACTGGCCGGCTTACAACGAAATGATCGGCATCGGCGGCTGGCGCAACCGCGACGAGCAGGCCGGGCCGTACTGGTATTTCCAGGACGACAAACTCGTGTCCGATCCCTCGCCAGGACCGGCCGGCCATCACGGTGCGCGCTTGCCGTTCCAGGTGACGGCGCGCGAGCCGGAGCATCCCATTCTCAAGGGATTGCCTCCCATATGGATGCACGTCAGCGACGAGCTCTATGGCACGTTGCGCGGACCCGGCAAGAACATGACCGTGCTCGCCACCGCACATTCGGACCCCAACAACAAGGGCACCGGCCACGACGAGCCCATGCTGATGGTTCTGCGCTACGGCAAAGGAAGAATCTTTCACACCACGCTCGGTCACGATGTGTTTGCGCTCAGTTGCGTGGGTTTCATCACCACGTTCCAGCGCGGCGCGGAGTGGGCTGCTACCGGCCGCGTCACGCAAAAGCCTCCGGCGACATTTCCCACCGCAAACACCGTGAGCTATCGCGCCGATATCGCGCAGATGGATCCGGCGTTTTTGAACGGAGCATCGCCGGTGGTGCCGTTGGTCGCGAAGTAGTTCTGTGCGCTGAAGGAGTCTGTTTCAGTCCCAGCTCAAATTACCTTTGCAGTAATTCGTGCATTTCCCGCCAGTAATAAATCCTTAGCTTCTCTGTTTGGTTTTTCGCCGACTGAATCATTGCATTTGCGATATCTTCCCCCGTTATGCCTCTGTATTTATCGCTCTTCCCGATCAAGAGAGGATTCAGAGCAGACCAAAATCTCATCAGTGCTGCTTCCAGCAGCGAGCGTTTCTCTTTCCTGTTCCCGATGATCATTGACGGGCGAAAGATATGCGTATGCTCGAAATTGAGTGCGATCACGTCGCGCTCGATTTCGCCTTTGGTCCGTACATAGAAGAATTTCGATTTGGCATTGGCGCCAACTGCTGTGACCAGAAAGACCGATTTCGCTCCTTGTTCTTTTGCTATCCGTGCCGCCAGGACCGGGTAATCGTGATCCACTCGGTAGTACTCTGCCTCGTCAGGCGATTTCGCTTTGGTTGTGCCAAGAGCAATGAAGATTTCATCTGCGGCGATTTCTGCTTCCACATCCGCCAGTGAGTGGTAGTCGCCTATCAATGTTCTTAGCTTTGGGTGTGTGATATTGAGGCTCTTGCGAACGACGACGGTCACCTGTTCGTAATCAGGGCTGTTCAACAGTCCGCTAAGAAGATGCGAACCTACGAATCCGCTTGATCCAAAAACAATGGCTGTCTTCATTCGGCGAGATGCTCAACCTTCCTCACAGTTTTCGGAGAATTACCCTGCTTTTCGCGCATTTAACTCAGCACGAAACGGCGTGCCCCGGGTCCGGGGTCCCCACGGGCAGGTCTTGGTCCGTGGGGTGGGGGTCTCGCTTTTGAGCCCGGGAAACCGCAACTTTCAATAGACCGTTTTCAGAGACTCACTTCGCCGTACGATAAATCTCCGACCCCGCCAGCAGATACGCGCCCACACCGTACACGTAGCTCGACGTTTCGCCGTAAGCTCCCGGCGCTGCGCCCACCGGCTGAATCGAACCCAGCCGTCCATCGGCATACAC
Organism: uncultured Acidobacteriota bacterium; assembly: GCA_963713675.1. Classification (GTDB taxonomy): domain Bacteria; phylum Acidobacteriota; class Terriglobia; order Terriglobales; family Acidobacteriaceae; genus Telmatobacter. The sequence goes on along the minus strand of CAVQMV010000020.1, from coordinate 47,582 downwards.
ATGCGTCAGCATGCCTGCCCACGCTTTTTCCACGGCCGGCCAGTATGTCGCCCGATCCAGAATCCCCTCATTTACCCCATAGGCAAGCGCGTAGGTCACGAACGCGCTGCCCGAAATCTCCGGCAGCGGATACGCATCGGCATCGAGCAGGCCCGGCCGCCACAATCCGTCTTTCCCCTGGATGGAAAGCATCTCCGCCGCCATCTCTTTCAGCAGCGCAACATACTTCGGCCGCAGCGGAGAATCCGCGGGCAGCTTCTGGAGCACGCGCACAATGCCGCCCATTACCCAGCCGTTACCGCGAGACCAGAACAGCGGCTCACCGTTCTTCTCATGCTTGTCGAGGAATGTAGCGTCGCGGGAATAGAGATGCTTATCGCGGTTGTAGAGCAGGGCCGCCGTGGCATCCCACGAGCGATCCATGAATTCGAGATACTTCTTGTCGCCGGTCGCCGCGGCCATATCCGCATACACTGGCGGCGCCATAAAGAGCGCGTCGCACCACCACCACAGGGGCATGTTGGGGTGGCGTGCATTGTCCCAGTGCGCCGGCAGCGAGCTGGCGTATTGGGCCTCGGGCGTGGCTATCTCTTTGTCGAGCCGCGCGCGCAACGGGTCCATTCGCTTCGGGTCCTTGTGCAGGAAATACTGCTCCATATACATCTGCCCTACGGCCTGGTCGTCCGCAACCATCGTGCGCGGGCCCGGCTGCCAGTCGAGCTCATTGGCCACCTTCAACATTGCGACCCTATATTTGTCGCCAGCCACCTTCTCGGGGACAGCCATGAAACCGGCGTAGAGCGCGGCCCACGTCCAATCCACCTGCGCGTCGGCCGGCATGCGGCTTAATTGCCAATCGGCCACGAGCTTCATGGCCTTGGCCAGGTCGCGCTTGTCGAGTTTGGGCGAGAGGTTCTGTGCCAGCGGCCCCGGTGTGGTCAGCGTGTCGCCGGGAGACGCAACCGGAGCTTTCTTTTCCTGCGCGTTCGCCGCAGCAGAACAAGTGAGCAGAGCAAACAGTGCGATAAGAGCCAGGGCAATGCGGAAATGGGCGCGAGAATGACGCGCGCGGTTGGTGCAGCTTTGCATAGAAGTCTCCCGAAAGATCGAAACTTGGTCCCGAAAGATTGTAGGACGCGAGAGCGGGGTCTTGCTACGATGCTGGTCCGAATCGTCTAAACTGGGGCGCAGGCATGATCTCCTCTTTGCCCGGGTCAACGGTAGCGGCTTTTTGTCTTGCCGGATCAATCGGGGCGATCTTTGCCTGCCATCTGCCCGGCCAGACTCCCGCGTCTGCGCCCTCGGGCACTCCCACAGCACCGCCCAGGTTTCAGGTCGCGACGATCAAGCCAAGCCTCCCGGAAGAATCTCGAACCATGCAAATTCAAGGCAACCGGTTCGCGACGACCGATACATCTCTGGTCGATTTGCTCAAGTATGCCTACGGACTTCAGGAGCAGGAAATCGTCGGCGGGCCCAAGTGGTTGAAGACGCAAAAATTTGACCTTGTTGGCGATCCCGAGACCCAGGCCAGGCCCTCGTCCGACGAGTTCAAGAAGATGGTGCAAAATCTTCTCGCGGATCGTTTCCACCTCACTGCTCACCGCGAAACCAGAGACCTGTCCGTGTACGAAATCGTGGTTGCGAAGAGCGGCCCAAAACTCACCAGGAGTACACGACCGCCCGATGGGCCACCCACGGTCGGCTATTCTCCAGGTGGTTTGGCCGTTGGAAACGCGACGATTGCCGATCTCGCAACATTCCTGCAGCGCTTTGTTACAGATCGTCCCGTGTTCGATGGGACAGGAATCATCGGGAAATACGATCTGTCGCTGCGATGGACGCCCGATGATGCGCAGACTGAGCCGGGCCGCCAGACGGACGACAACAACACCTTCCCCGGCTTTTTTACCGCCATTCAAGAACAACTGGGATTGAAGTTGCAGGAAGAGAAACGTCCTGCCCAGGTGTTTGTCATTGACCATCTCGATGTGCCGTCAGAAAACTAGAATGGCCTAGAACCGCATCCTCAGCCCAAGCTGAATCTGCCGCTCGCGATAAAAGTTTGTTGCGTTAATATTCAGCGGCTGGCCAAAGCCCGGAATCACGCCGGTCGTGGAACTGCTCTTGAGGCCGGTAAGAAAGTTCAGCGTGGGAGGCGAAGTGGAGCTGCCCGAATCGATGGTATAGCCAGTGGTTTCAATCTCGGTCACGTTCTGATGATTGAAGAGATTGAAACTCTCAGCCAGAATTTCCAACTGCCGTTCCTCGCCCAGGTCGAATTTCTTGCCCACGCGCACATCGGCCTTCCACATGTCGGGATAGCGGAACGTGTTGCGGCCGATGTTGTAGGCGAGGCTGCCGTTCTCGTAGCCGAAGACGCGGCTGTCGCCGCCAGCGCCAGTCAAGCCTGGCCGCAAACCCGTTATGGTTGCGGTCGAGGTTGACTCCTGTGGCAGTGAGCCGCTGACGCGCATGGTGTAAGGCAGGCCGCTGTGGAATTGACCGATGCCGGAAAGCATCCAGCCGTTTGCGATGTGGCCGGCGAAGTTTTGCAGCTTCCATGGCGCTTCATAGATCAACATCACGGCGGCCGCGTGGCGCACATCCTGGTTGCTGGTTCCGTACTCGAGGTTGAAGTTGGCCGGGTCCAGCGGGCTCGCATTTGGATTCCAGTCCATGGCATGCGCGTAGGTGTAATGAGCGTGCAGGCTCAGGCCACGCCGCCCATAGCGCGTGAGCCTCACCATGGCTGCCTCATAGGTCGAATTCGCTTTGCTCGTGATCTGGTCGATCTCTTGATAGTTCGGGTTGCACCATCCGTACGGTCCAAGCGGGTTGTTGAGTGGCGAGTCGGCCGGACATTGCGGCGAGGGATCGGGATTTGAGGGCCAAGACGCGTAGAAGGGAACCGTGATGGTCGAAGCCTTGATAGGACCCAGGCCGAGGTTGCCGCACGCGCCACTACCCGTTCCTGAAGGCGCTTCGTCGCACACGGTGTAAGTGATGCCCGGATCGGTCGCTGTGATCGTCCCCGGATTGACGGCCGGGTCGAAGTTGGTATCGAGGTAGACAGGCAGCCGACGGCCCAGGCTAAGCATTGCGCTTGCGATCAGCTCCACGTGGCCCGGCAGAGGCTGCTCGATGGCGGCCACCGCCTGGTGTACTTCCGGATTCCGGAAGTTCGGCGCGAAGCCGATCGCGCCCGGCTTGACCACGCTGGAAGGCTCGCCGACAAAAACATAAGGAAACGGCGGCGCGCCGCCCGCGCATTTCTGGCAATCGTCCTGGGGCCGCATAAAGAAGTTGAGATCGCCGTTGAGCGAGCCGGTCTGTGTGAGCGCGGTCTCGATGGTGGCGTTTTCAACGCGCCCGTAGTACATGCCGTAACCCACGCGCAGCACCGGCCAGTGTCCCCGCGCGTCGCCGATGGCCAGGCTCACGCGCGGGCCCCAGTTGTTGCCGAGGCCGGGTAGTTTTTCCGCGAAGGGCAGCGCCGGATTGGCAAGCGCAGCGATGGGCGGAGGAAGTTGTTCAAGCTCCCAGCGCAAACCGGCAGAGAAAACCGCGAATTTATTCGCCTGCCACTCCGCAGTTGCGTAGCTGGCCCAATCATTCGTGCTCAGTTGCCAGTTGGTAGGGCCCATCATCTGCGAATAAGACGAGTAGCAAGGCTGGCTGCCCAAACTTGTAGTCGACGCGCCGCAGTTGTGCGGATTCCGCGCATCGAGCGCATCGGCAAAACCGTACTTCCCAAAAACCAGCGCATCGGAGATGAAGTTCTGCACCTTCGAATAAACATAGGTGCCGCTTTGGTTGCGCAGCAGGCTGGTGGCGTCCGCGTTGTGGTCGATCTCGAATCCCGCCTTCACCAGCAAACGATTGTGCACCCAGTCCAGCGATTCCTGCGCGTGGTAAAGCTTCTCGTCGGGATAACTGCCCTGGCCAAATCGCGAAGGATTTCCGATGGTGAAGCCGTAACGCGAATCGACAACGATCTGCGGCAACTGGCCCTGGAAATTTCCATTCAAAAATGTTTGCTCGAAGGTGGAGGGCATCTCTGGCCGCGCGCTCAGGATCGTTCGTCCCACCGAGCCCTGCGTCACGGCCAGCAGATTCGGTGTCAGGTACGCCTCCCAGCGGGCGAGCAGCCACTCCTCGCTGGCCTGGCTGGAACCGAAGCTGTGGTTCCCGTAGGTTTCTGAAACCTGCGTCAGCCCGCCGCCCGGCGCGCTCCAATCGGCGCCGATGCCTTCGAGGGTCAAGCGGTGCCGCTCGGCTGCTTGCCAGTCGATGCGGGCAAAGCCGGTCCATTGCGCGGCAGTGCGGGGCGCCGGGCCAAGCAGGCCGGCCAGCGTCTCAAGCATCTGCGAATAAGCTGTGAGCCCTTCGACCTCCGGATTGCTGCTGGGAAGATCGAGTTGTGCGCTGAGCAAAGTCAACTGCGCGTCGGAAGGTGTAGCAAAAAAACCGGTAGTCGTGGGCGTACATCCTGTCGAAGTTCCGCATCCGCTCGGAGTCTGCTCAAGATACGGATGCTTCACCATCGACAGTCCCGGGTCGTTGCGGTGGTAGCTGTCGAGAGCCGCAAACCAGAAGAGCTTGTCGCGGTGGATCGGACTTCCCATGCCGACTCCCCACACCATCTCGTGGTCGGGCGGCGTATACGACTCCGGCGACCCCGTCGGGCCGTTGTCGAAGACGGGGACAGAGAGCGGAGGTCCGGCGGGATTGTAAGTAAGCGTAGCCGGCGCGGTCTCCGTGACCCACTGCGTGAAGGGATTGCGCGCGCCCCAGTTGTTTTGGCGGTCGTAGAAAAATCCCTGGCCATGCAGCGCGTTGCCGCCGCGCTCTGTCTCAATGCTGGTGCGCCCTCCGGCAGAGCGCATGCCCTCGGCCTCTACATTTCCCGAGACCGCAGTCACCTCATGGATCGCGGCTTCGCTCACGCCGAATCCGCGCCCACCCGTCCATGCCTGGCTCATGGCGCTTGCCTGTTCTGTACTCTGGCTGGATTTATCGCGAGCCATCGAACCAGAGCCCGTAGCCGCGCCAAACTTGAGCAACGTGCTCGCGCCGTCGATTGTGATCTCCGCTGATTCCTGCGAGCTACGGTACGACGCCTGCGTCGCGTCGGGGCTGGCGCTCGCTGCTTGTGTAGCCTGCAAAAATTCCTGCCAGCGCCGTCCGCCCGCGGGCAGCGATTGCAGTTCAGTCGCGGTCACCGTGGTCGCCATAACCGGTGCGGCCGGACCGGCCCTTTGCGCAGCGGCCGCAACCGGCGCAAAAGCCATCTGCCCCAGCAGCAGAACCGCCTTCATACCGCTCGCAATCGCCATGTTCGGGGTCAGCGATGGCGCTGTGCTGCGCGTAAGCAGGAGCGTGCGCGGCAACGTGATCGCAAGCGCGGGCTCCGCTGCAATGGATTGCGTTTCCAGTGCGGCCCGCAGTCGCGGCGAAGGCAAAGTGGCCGGTGCGTTCCGTGCTTCAGCGCGAACGGTCGGCTGCGGCGCCACAGGCCTTGGCGCGACAGTTTCGGTCGTCGGCCGAACCGTCTCCGCCGCACGTGGAGCGGTCGTCATCGTCCGCATCGGCTCGGCGTCAACCGTTGCAGCCATCTGCGGAATTTCCGTGTCGAGCGCCACATGCGAATCCGCGACCCGTGGCAAAGCGGGCGCCGTCGCCGCCGGCTCTGCTGCTGCGGGTCTCGGCGCATTCGGCGCCGCCAAAGCCTCCAGCGGCATCGTCGCGGCCGTGTACGCCGGCGTTGCGATCTCACCCGGCGCCGCAGCTTTCACCAGCTCCGGCGCGGGAGCCTCAAACTGCATGGCGGCTTGCACCCGCGCCTCCATGCCGCCGGTCACCAGAATCCCCTCCAGCCGTCCGTGCCCCAACTGCGGCTCATCGGCTTCCAGGGAGTACTCGCCCGCCTCCAACTCGGCAAACCGGAAGCCGCCGTTTTTCGCCGTCACCGCGCGCACCTCGGCGCCCGTGGCCTGGTTATGCAACACCACCGCAACCCCCGCTAGCGGAGCCGAATGCAAATCAGTAATCCGCCCGGCAAGCGAGCCGGACCCCGGCGTCTGAATCTGAATGCCCTGCAAGGGAGCGGGATCCGCGGCCACAGTTTGCGCGCGCACCACCCCGCAGGCGCCAAGGCTCAGCGCCGCAACCGCACACCACGTTCTCCAGTTCCGCATTGCCTCGGCCATTGACAACTCTGCCGCGGCAGATCAAGGAAGAAACCAAGGAAGAAAGCAGCAAGCACTCCACCGGCCCGCTCTTGCGGCAGGTCCAACGCAGGACGCGCGAACTCACAGCGTTTCGCCGCCCTTAGTAGTTCTCAATAGAAGTTGGCAGCGATTCTATCCCCAGCCGGCCCCGCTGCAAAGTAGCCTGCATCACATATCCATGTTTTTCTCCGCCCGGCGCGACCAACCCACCATCCCGCCCCAACCTTCGCCGTCCGATACACTGAATAGAGGTCGCAACGCATCGGCAACTGCCCATGTGGCCACGGTCTCCGATCAAGGCCCACGGTTTACTAGTCCCTGTTCCCTGATCCCTAACCCCTGCTTTTCCCATGTTCATCGATGAAGCCAAAATTCGCGTCAAAGCCGGCGACGGCGGCAACGGCTGCATGGCCTTCCGCCGCGAGAAGTTCGTGCCCCGCGGCGGGCCCTCGGGCGGCGACGGCGGCCGCGGCGGCGACGTCCTCATGGAGTCCAGCCAGCGCCACAACACCCTCATCCACTTCCGCTTCAACCCCGAGCACAAAGCGCAGCGCGGCGAGCACGGCATGGGCTCCAACTGCACCGGACTCGACGGCCGCGACATCACCCTCCAGGTTCCCGTCGGCACCTCGCTCTTCGACGCTGAAACCGGCGAGCTCGTCCACGACTTTCGCGAGCCCGACGAGCGCATCGTCATCGCCAAGGGCGGCCGCGGCGGCCGCGGCAACCAGCACTTCGCCACCAGCACCCACCAGGCTCCGCGCGAGCACGAACTGGGCCGCGCCGGCGAGGAGCGCAGCTTATCGCCTCGAACTCAAGCTGCTCGCCGACGTCGGCCTCGTCGGCTACCCCAACGCCGGCAAGTCCACGCTCATCTCCCGCATCTCCGCCGCGCGCCCCAAAATCGCCGACTACCCCTTCACCACCCTCGAGCCCAATCTCGGCGTCGTCACGGTCGGCGAGGAGCCCGACCAGCAATCCTTCGTCGTCGCCGACATGCCCGGCCTCATTGAAGGCGCGCACCTCGGCGCCGGCCTGGGCGTCCAGTTCCTGCGCCACATTGAGCGCACCCGCGTCCTCGCCCATCTGGTCGACGTCTCCGACGCCTCGGGACGGCCCGATCCCGTCGAAGACTTCAAGGTCATCGCCAACGAGCTAGCCAGCTTCACCGTCGGCGACCAGCATCCGCTGGCCGAGAAACCCACCATCGTCGTCGCCACCAAGATCGACGCCGCCAACCCCGCCAAGCTCAAGAAGCTAGCCGCCTACGCCAAGCGCCGCAAGCTCGAGTTCCACGCCATCTCCGCAGTCACCGGCGAAGGCATCGACGAGCTTAAATGGGCCTTGGCCAAGCGCGTCCGGCCCGACAGGAGCTAGCAGGCAGCCTTCAGCCACAGTCTTAAAAGGTAGGTTCTTGCTGATGTGCTGACGAAGTGGGAAATGGGACAGCTCAACCATCACCAATGCGGCCGCAGCCCGATACCGCAATCATCTCAGTCGGAGAGGATTCGTCTGAGCCACCGATTAACGCTTTCTCTGAGTTTCTCTGATTGTTTCCCAACGCATTTTATAAAGCCAACAACCTCTGGATCCCTGTCATCGCCTTTTCCCTCTTGCTCTTTCTGAAGCTGGTCCGAAAGGCGCTTGGCAGTCTTTTTGCGTCGTTCCTCGAATTGGCTCAACTGTTTAAGTGCATCTTCCAGGTTGCTGTTCATCAGTCCGATCCGGTGCGCATAGAGCCGAGAGCAGCTCTTGTCCTTATCCAACGCCACATGGACTTGCAGAGCACGCACGCAAAGCGAATAAGACAGAATTACGCTCGCCAACCGATAGGTATCCGTGCGGATCATTCGCAAAGCATTTTTCAACAGCGCATCGGCTTCCGTCTCGGTTCTGGACATCGCGGCTTCGAACCCCAGGAATGGAAAGGGGGACTCGAAAGTATTCACATTCGCCCACGCGGTATAAGCAATTGCACGCAGTCGCCTCTCAAAATACCATGTAGTCCACCAGACGTTCCTGCGCCGCTCGCGTAGAATCGGCTCCGCCCGATCCAGAAAGCGAATCGCATCGGCAGCCCTCATCGCAACAACTCTATGTGTCTTGCCATTACGATCGAATTGGCGCTTCACTGACTTCTTCCAATGCTTCTCTTCCGATCCAGACTTCGGAGTGTCCCTGAGGAGACTCAAGCACCAATCCCCAAAGCGCACCCCATCCTTCGTTCGGCGGTTGTGGTCATGTGCCTGCCGTAGGCGAATCTCGGCGCGGTGCAGTTCCACATACGCCTGCGCAACCCGGTTGCGCAGACTTTCGGAGCCGCTTAAACAGGCCTGAGCATCGTCAAGCAAACCCATCGGTTTTGGAATCTCGTTGTCTCCCGGGTCCAGCAGCAGACAGATCACGCTGTAGTGCAGCAACAGTTGCGCCTTAAACCATCTTGCCTGCGATGCGACATCTTTGCCATCGGACGGGTAATCGGCCCCGTGGAGTTGATCCGCCAGCTCGAGGCCAGAGGCAGCGAGTTTCGCGAGGTCCGCAATCGGGTACCTTGGCAGATTGTTTCGACCCTCGCTCGCTTGGCCGATCGACTCTAATCTGGCGCGCGCGCTGTGCCTGTGCAGGCACAGGCTGATGTGCTTCTCCCAAATACGTAGTACTTCAAGCTTCAGCGGCCCTTCGGCGCGCTTCGCAGCTTCGTCGAAACTCTCATTATCGAGTCCGCGTGGCAGCGGGGGAGCCTCTTTTGAGAACTCGACTTTGCCCGATCGAAACGCGGCCACGGCTCTGCCCAGCGAATTCTCGGCCTCCTCAAAGCTGCGCGAATTGATCGCCAGTGTTGCGCACCAGCGAAACCACCGGGTCCACTCTCCTAGCCGCTTACTCAAACTGTCGCTTGTATTGGATGTATTAAGCGCCAATGCAAGTGGCCCGGCTCCATACTGCTTCTTGTCCTTTTCCCATTCGCGGCCCGCCCCAAGGATTTTTCCACTCCGTAGCGCAATCAGGCGCGCACTTAGCTCCCGGTGATACTCGTAAGCTAGTTCATCTTCGTCGACCTCACGGGCGATTCCGCGCATCAGTCCAACGGCATCGATCTGAAGCTCAATGATGAGCTTCGCGAATTGGCCCCGTATTTTCCCTTTTGAGCCATCGTCAACGTGCTTCCCTGCCGAATCGATGGAGCCCGTCAGGCCGTCTAAACACTCAATAAGCGCGGCGTCGCCGAGCATATCCCTGATAAGAGTCAGACGGCGGCAACTGTTGACCGAGTACCCGCGCGTCTGAATCAGAAAACTGTTGCTCCGAAGCACGGCCCTGGCCGTCAGAATGCACGAATAGGCCTCTTCGGCGAGATCGTTCGCTTTACCCTTATCAGTAGAGCCGGGATTGAACCTCTTTGACAAGATGCTCTCCGCGGCACGGCACATGTGATCCACGGCCTCAAACACGGCGGACGGCGAACCCGTTGCGTTCAATATCTTTATGTACCAGTGTGCAATTCTCTGGTGGATCTCGGCGTCCAGCTCCAGTCCGCTCCAATTGGACAAGGTTCCATTCGCCTCTGGCGGTAGCTTTATTTCGCAATGTCCGCCATAGCTCAAGCACTCCCGGACTCTGTTTCTGTGGAACGTGTGCATCCAAATCACGCCTCCGTCATTCCAGCGAATGAGGCCAAGTCGTTCCAACTCATCGAGCCAATCCTTCTTGTCTTCTTCAGATGCCGCCCTGCGGCCCGGCACGTTCACGCACTCATCCCAGATGGTTGCCAGAAGCCGCGGCCTTTGCATCAGAACAAGTGTTTGGATAAACCGCTTCAGCACTGTCCCTTGATCTGCTGCGCCGGCTGCCCACTTGACCACTTCCGTGGAAACATCGTCGCTTCCGCCGCAATTCGATCCCTCCGGCAGTCCATGCAATTCCCAAGTGAGGTCTACACCTGATTTAGCCCTCAACTCCTTCACCAAATGCGAGCCCGAGTCGCGGCAAAGTAGGACTACCGACATTCGAGCAACAGTCTTACCGCCCAGATCCTGTATCCCGCTCAGATCTTGCAAGAGTTCTATAAACGGCATGCTCCAATTGGTGTGATCCCCCCGCGGAAGATCGCCATCGGCGGCCTCGGAGTTTCGATCCGGCCATCCATTGGGTTGATTCTCCTCGATCCTCCCTTTGATTCGATTCGCGCCCGCCGTCTCCCTGCAGTTGATAAAGATGATCCAGGGCTTGTCCGTGGACGCGACCAGGTCGCGTATCTCCCTGACCCGCGCCTCCCTGTCATCTGTCATATAAACCGGTGTCCAGTCCTCCCGCCCCAGCTTCAGATAGGCCGCTTCTAGCAGCACCTCAAACAAATTGCGGGTCGAGTCGATATCGTTCATCTCGATCCAAAGACAGTGATAATCTCTTTCCTTCTCCCGGAAGACTTCGGCGCAGGCAGAAGTCACTCCATTCACATCTCGTGCTGAGGTCGCAAGCACGAGCCTATATTGAACTTTTTGCTTTTTCTCCGCGGGGCTGGAATCCAGACTGAAAGAATCGAGTTGTTCCTTGATCCCCTTGATGAAATCGCGGGCTTTTCGCTTCTTAAGACGCCCGCAAGTCTCGTCTTTCCCCTCCACCCAGCGCTGCGACGGCATGGGCGGCAACGAGATTCGTGTAGTTGAAGGAATGACGGCGCCAATCGGAGGCAAAGTCTTCCGTATAGTCTGGTCCAATTGAAGGAGCAGCAGACCAAGCTCCGTGTGCCGCAAGATGTGAAAACGCGCGGATTTCCCTTCGCATTTCTCCGTGCATCCCTCCTCGCAGTCTTTGGCAAAGGCTTCCACTTGCTTAACATCTTTTGAACTGTAGCAAACCCAAAACACCTTGAGATCCCGCTGCTTGATGAATGCATTCTTGATGAGCGCCCGCGTTCTGCCCTCCGTTGCGGAAATCCCGGAAATCAAGAGATGGTTCCGCGTGGCCTTGGTTTTTCCGCCTTTAAGATATTCCAGAAAGGTTTCGATATCCGACTGTGAGGGAGCGTCGTCCAGCGTGTAGTCCGCGCGAAGAGAGTGCAGGCCGCCGTGAAGTTTGATGAGAGCGCGTACTCGCGAGACTGCAGCCCAGCCCGGAAGGCGGTCGCCAAGATGTACCTCGAAAACTTGCAGGGGATCTCCGGTGGCGTTGAACGCCTGCTCCAGCAGGTTGTCGAAGTTTGTTGTGAGCACCAGATCGATCCTCAACAGAGTTGAGAGAACCGCCAGCATGGTGTGATTCAGGGAAGGCCGCTTGTCTTTCATCACCTCTCGAAAGCACGCGTCGATGATCTCCGGCTTCTGCGGGCCAAGCTCGAAAACCGCCCTCCCCTTGTCTGCGATTGAGCCCCCGCGTTGGACGGTTAGCCGCGAAAGAAACGCCAGGGAACTGCGCCACTCCGCCATGGCTCCGAAAGCCTCCTGAAATAATTGCTCCAGCTCCGGGTTGCTCGGCTGATGTTCCTTGTCACTCTGGTCCTTATTGATCTTCCGATACTCGTCGTATTTGAGGTAAACGCTCTCCTGCCAGACTGTAGGCTGCTTTTGGTCGGGGTCAACCAGCGGAGGCCACCGGTCGCTGCGGGGATTCCAGATTCTACCGGGTCCCTTATCTCCGTCTTCATCGGCTCCGAGAGCCCAGCAAATACAGCGGTCAAGGTAGGTTTTTAACTGGCTGATCGTCGGTATACCGGCTGAAGCGGAGAATCCCGCTCCTATCAGCGGAATGAACCCATAACCCGCCTGATGTTCCTCATAGATCCTCTTGATAAATTTGGTGGCCTCAGCATTCGTTACATTATCGGGGTGTTTATTGAAAAGGTGAGGGAACTCTTCTTGGTTACGTTCTGTGTCAGGCATTACGGGTGGAAACCTCCGGGTTGCAAGTCTTTGGAGGGGGCGAAGTAATCCGCAACGGGCCGCAACCTTCGCAGCTTAAGCAGGGACAACTATTTCACACTCAGATTGGTCTTTGAAACAGTATTGTGCTGTTTCTAGGAAAGGCAAATTGTCCCGGCCTCAGGAAAGCAAGCTCGCCACGCCACGGTGCTGCCCCGCCGTCCCGAGTTCAGGGGCCCGGAAACTACGGACACCGGCATCTGCCGGCTGCGAGCTACAAGTTATCGGCTAAAGGCCGCTGTCCCGCAAACCCACCAAGCTCATTTTCCCCGCTCTACGTCTTCCCGGCTCCCGCTTCTCTGTCAACCCCCCAACCCCTCAAAATCGAACCACCGCCGTGCCCTAACTCGTTCTTTTTCTGATCACTGACCACTGATCACTGACCACTGATCACTGACCCCTACTTCATTGCATATATTTTCCCCCTCCCGGCGCACAATCAAGAAGAATACGGGAGAAACCACGCATGGCAGACCAACCGACAATCCTGGAGCCCGTCCCCGAAACCAAACGCGCCGCCGCCTAATTCCCCCCGGCAGCAGCGAAAAAACCACTGTCCACTAATCACTAACCACTTGGTTACTCCCCCCTCCCCCTCCCCGGTCGAGCGACCACGCACCACGGTCCACGGCAGTCGGTTTCGTCGCCCGAAACACGAGTTGTGAAACTGTGAAGCTCGCAACTAATTACGAATCAGCAACTTACAGCGAAAATCCGCACAGGCTCACAGTCCGCGTGTTTCTGCGAACCTGCGACGCAAGTTCGCATGGGTTTTTCGGGAAGAGGTTTTGCCGCGAACCACGAATCACAAGCTGTCAGCAGTCAGCTGCTCGCTGACCACTGACAACTGATCACTGACAACTGAAAACGTCTCTCGCCGTTGTCTAGCACTTCGGATGCGGGTTCTTGTAGTCGAGCTCGATCGGGGTCCAATCCGACAGGCGCTTGGCGTTGATCTGGTCGTCGGTCGGGTTCATGGGGATGGACGAGCGGGTGAGGGCAACGGAGAGTTTGATCTTGCCCTTCATGCAGTAGGCGCCAATCATCTTGGCGAGGTCGGCGCTGGCCTTGTCTACGTAGTCGGTGGGCAACTGGCCTTCTGCGCCGGAAATGTCGACCGCTCCCAAGGCCATCTGGTTCGTCACTGGTCCCTGACCTCCCTGACCCTTCGCCGAGGAAGAGTCGAATTCGACGACGAGGTCGGCGCGGGTCTGCAATTGGTCAGGATCGGCCACGTACTTGATGGGCGGAATGGTGAGTCCCGCTGGGTTGGGCTTGGCCGGCGGCGCGCCAAAGGAGAGGTGGTAAGGAGCGCCCTGCCACTTGGGCGGAGTCTGAATCTGCGGACCCTTGGTGCATCCGGCAAGGAATGCCAACGCCACAGTCACTATAACGATGCCTTCTAAAATGGTGCCTTTTTTCACGCCATCCTCCTCGAGCTTATTGATGACGCGCCAGAATAACACTACGGAGAGGCGGTGGTCAGTGGTTGGGAAGGCAGGGACCAAGGGAGCGAGGGAACAAACCCTTCCGGGGCTGAAGCCCCGCGTCTTCCCGGTCCCAGGTTTCAGGGGCATGAATGCCCCTGCTCCTTCCGGGAGGCGAAAAGAGTTGGCGCGGGAGGCAAAGAGAGCTGGCACGGGGGGCGAAAAGAGCTGGCGCAGGAGGCGAGGAAAGCGGGCGTGACTGGCAGTTTTTACCGGCGCTGGCAGTTTTTACCAAGCTGCAAGCGGGAAGTTTTTACCTGCAAGGACGCATGCGGTGACGGATACTCTTCGCTTTCAATCGGATTGGGTTTGGCCCGCCGCATGCACGAATCTCCGCACCCGGACCGGACGAGTGAGCGGGTCCGAGCGATTTCAACCCCCGGAGGTACTCGTTATGCGTTCCATTAAGCGCTCCCTTATCGACTTCTCTGCACTTGTTGCGATCGTAGTGGCATTCGCATTGGCGTGGGGAAGCCCATTTGTCGCCGCCGTCCGCGCTCATGCGCAGGAGCAGGCGCAACCGCAACAGCAACCGCAACAGCAACCCGATCAGAACCAGGCAAAAGCCTCGACTTTTACCGGAACCGTCGTCAAGAATGGCGATCAATACATGCTGCGCGACTCATCGGGCCAGATATTCGGGCTGGACGACTCGGATAAAGCCAAGCCGTTCGAAGGCAAGACGGTGAAGGTGACGGGCCAGCTGGATGAACAGGCGAAGGTGATTCACGTGCAAGACATTCAAGCCGCAGAAGGGTGAGCGGAAAGACCCGACCTAAACATAGAAAGATTGATTTAGCGCGAGATAGATGGAGGGGGCGGGGGCTTGCCGCAGATCACGCAGGTCCCCGTTCGATTCCGAGTGCGTGAAATGCAAAAGCAAGAGCAACCGCAGGTCCTTCGACTGCGCGGGCCGCGCTACGCGCGGCCCGCTTCGCTCAGGATGACAGTCGATTTTTGTCGCTCAAGATGAGCGGACACTGTTGCAGCGTTATTCTTCCTCTTCCTCGTCGGGGCGTTTGGCGTTGGCCAGGATTTTGTCGGCGACGAGTTGGGGCACGATGTCGTAGTGATCGACTTCCATGTGGTAGCTGCCTTTGCCTTGCGTCATGGAAGTGAGCAGGGTTCCGTAAGTGAGCATTTCGGCCATGGGAACTTCGGCATTGATGACCGTGGTGCGGCCCTTGCTCTCCATGCCCTGCACGCGGCCGCGACGGCCGTTGAGATCGCCCATGAGGCTTCCGGCGAATTCGTCAGGAGCTTCGATGGCGACCTTCATGACGGGCTCGAGGAGACAGGGCTTGCAAAGCTCCATGGCCTTGCGGAAGGCGAGGCGGCCGGCCTTTTTGAAGGAAAGCTCGTTGGAGTCGACGTCGTGATAGGAGCCGTCGTAGACGGTGACTTTGAAGTCGACGACGGGGAAGCCAGCGAGGAAACCGCGCACGGCCGTCTCGACGATGCCTTTTTCGACTGCGGGGATGAAGTTGCGCGGAATGGCGCCGCCGAAGACGTCATTCTCGAAGACGAAACCTCCGCCGCGGGGCATTGGCTCCATGCGGATTTTGCAGTCGCCGAACTGGCCGTGGCCGCCGGACTGCTTTTTGTGGCGGCCCTGGGCTTCAGCTTTGCCGCGGATGGTTTCGCGGTAGGGAACTTTGGGCGCCTTGAGCGTGACTTCAGCGTGATAGCGCTTTTTGAGGCGGCTGACGATGGCCTCGATGTGCGGCTGGCCCGCGCCGGCAATGAGGAATTCGTTGGTCTGCGGGTCGCGGAAGAAGCGGATGAGCAGATCCTCTTCCATGAGCTTGTGAATGGCGGGAGCGAGTTTGTCCTCGTCGGCGCGGGACTTGGGCTCGATGGCGTAGGTCATGGCAGGCTCGGGCGGCACGGGCAGCGCAACCTGGAATTCTGCGCCCTTTGCTCCGAGAGTGTCGCCGGTGAGCGTGTCGCGGAGCTTGGCCACTGCGCCGAGGTCGCCGGCGTGGAGCTCTGCGACTTCGACGGCCTTGCGGCCCTGCATGATGCTGAGGTGCGAGAGCCGTTCTGACGATCTGCGGATGTAGTTTTCCAGTGTGGCGTCGTTTTTGACCACGCCGCCAATCACTTTGAAGAAGGTGATGCGACCGGCGAACGGATCGGCCATAGTCTTGAAGACCATGGCGGTGACGGGCTCAGCGTCGTCGACCTTGCGCGCGGGCGCGTCGGCATCGGGCCCGGACGTGACGCCGGTGATAGGAGCGCGCTCAGAAGCAGCGGGCGTGTAGACCTTCAAGAAATCGAGAAGATGATCGAGGGCCATGTTGGCGAGGCCGCTGGAAAAGAGCACGGGAAAGATGCGATCTTCGCGGATGGCTTCGTGAAGCGCGGCGATGAGGTGATCTTCGGGGATGGTGCCTTTCTCGAAGTACTCCTCCATCAGCTCGTCTTTGCCTTCGGCAACGAGCTCGACGAGAGCTTCGTGACGGGCCTTGGCGTCGGCCACTAGAGGCGCGGGAATTTCCGCGGAGGCTTTGCCGCGGCCATCGCCGCCAACGGTGTAGGTGTAGGCCTGCATGGTGACGAGATCGACTACGCCGTGAAAGCCCTGGGCGTCGACGATGGGCAACTGGACGGGAACACAGTTGCGGCCCCAGCGCTCGGTGAGATCGTCGAGGAGGGCGCTCAAACCGCCGCCGCCACCGGCTTTGGGATGGTCCATTTGATTGACGAGAACTACGCGGGGCACATTGGCTTCTTCAGCAAATTTCCAAACGCGCTCGGTCACAGGCTCGATGCCGGACTGCGCGTTGACGACTACGATGGCGGATTCGACGGGGAAGAGCGCGGCGCGGGCTTCGTGGGTGAACATATGGAAGCCGGGCGTATCGACGAAGTTGATCTTGACGCCTTGCCACTCGGCGAAGGCGACGGCATTTTGCATGGTGATGCCGCGGGCCACTTCCTCTTCGTCATAGGCGGTAGCGGCGGAGCCGTCTTCGACACGGCCCTGGGTGGGAGTCATTTTCGCGGCATGCAGCAGAGCGGCAATAAGGGTGGTTTTGCCGCAGTGTGCATGCCCCACTACAGCTACGTTGCGGATCTCACTTCCCTGGTACGTTTTCATGTTTTTCTCCTCCACCTGCGGTGGGGCAGACGCCTTCGGCAGGTCCGCGCCAGAAAAAAGCGCGGAATTTTGTGATTTGTAATGCGAAACCGATGGGTCGCGCCGAGGGGGTGCGTGAAGCGAAGCGGGCGCGCAGAAATTGTTCGGGGACGCCGGGTGTGGCGTCTGAGGGGCCGAGTTGCCGGGATCGGGCTCCCGGTCTGCCGTCTTCCTCATTCATACGGAGGTCTCAGGCGGCGCGGGGCGAAAAAAAGAGGGGATTTCCGCCGGGCGCTTCGTCAAAGACCGGATGCTATCACACGCGGAGTATGAACGTCCTGTGACTCGCGGCACAAGGACAGGGAGATAGCGGGGTTAGCGGAGCTGGCGGAGTTAAGATAGGCAACCGCGCATGAAAAAGACCCCGATGCCGAAACACCGAGGTCGATTCCTACTCCCTACTGGCTACTTCCTATTCCCTGCCTTACTCCCACCGGCGCATGATCAGGCTGGCGTTGATGCCGCCGAAGCCGAAGGAGTTCGACAGGCCGATGTCGAAGGAGTGCGCGATGGCTTTGTTGGGCACGTAGTCGAGGCGGCACTCGGGGTCGGGGTTGTCGAGATTGATAGTGGGCGGAAGCTGCTGGTTGACGAGCGCGAGTACGGTGATGCCGGCTTCGAGTCCGCCGGCGCCGCCGAGCAGATGGCCGGTCATGGATTTGGTGCCGCTGATCTTGAGTTTGTGGCTGAGGGCGTGTTCGCCGAAGACCTTCTCAATCGCAAGTGATTCGTTGCCGTCGCCGGCCGGGGTGCTTGTGGCGTGGGCGTTGACGTAGCCCACCTCTTCCGGCTGGATGCCCGCGTCTTTGAGCGCGGCCCGCATGCTGCGCTGCGCGCCCGCACCTTCAGGGGCGATGCCGGTCATGTGATAGGCGTCGGCGCTCATGCCGTAGCCGATGACTTCGGCAAGAATCTTGGCTCCGCGCGCCTTGGCAAACTCCAGCTCCTCAAGAATGAGGATGCCGGCGCCCTCGCCCATGACGAAACCATCGCGATCCTTGTCGAAGGGACGGCTGGCGCGGGTGGGCTCGCCGTTGCGCGTGGAAAGCGCGCGCATGGCGGCGAATCCGCCCACGGCCATGGAGGTGACGGCGGCTTCACTGCCGCCAGCGATCATGGCGTCGGCGTCGCCGTGCAGAATCATGCGCACCGAGTCACCGATGGAGTTGGCGCTGGTGGCGCAGGCTGTGGCGGTGGCGGAGATGGGGCCCTGCGCGCCGTAGCGGATGCTGATTTGGCCGGCGGCCATGTTGACGATGGCCGCAGGAATGAAGAAGGGCGACATCTTGCGCGGGCCGCCGTTCAACAGGTTGGTGTGTTCGCGCTCGATGATTTCGAATCCGCCGATGCCGGAGCCAATGAAAACGCCCACGCGGTCGGCATTGCTGGCGTCGATGACCAGGCCGGACTGCGCCATCGCCTCCTGCACGGCAGCAAAGGCAAAGTGGGTGAATCGCCCCATCTTGCGCGATTCCTTCTTGTCAACAAATTGCAGGGCGTCGAAGTTCTTGACTTCGGCGGCAAAGGTGACCGGGAAGCCGGAAGCGTCAAAGCCCTGGATGGGCGCGACGCCGCTCGAGCCGGCCAGGATCTGCCGCCAGACTTCGGGTGCAGTATTGCCTACACCGCAAAGCAGTCCCACGCCGGTGACGACGACTCTGCGCGGCGATGTTTGGGCGTATCCCTGGGCTGCTCCCTGACTCAATGGCTACTTGCCGCCTTTCGCGTTCTTCTCGATGTAGTCGATAGCGTCCTTGACGGTCTTGATCTTCTCGGCGTCTTCGTCCGGGATCTCCATGTCAAACGCCTCTTCGAACTGCATCACGAGTTCGACCACGTCGAGCGAGTCGGCGCCCAGGTCTTCCTGAAAGCTGGCGCCGGGGGTGACTTCGGCTTCATCCACCTGTAACTGCTCGACAATGATCTGCTTCACTTTTTCTTCAACGGCCATGCGTGCTTCTCCTCATGTGATTAGGAAATCAAGAAAACTCTTCAGGGACTGGAACCAGCGCCCCGCGTGCCTACGATACCGGCCCACGGCGGGGGATGACAACCTTTGCGCGAAGAAATCTGCGCACGGCCCCGAAGTTTCAAGTCTACCGGGCGAGCCGGGGGGTGTAAAGGCGGGGAAAAGCAGGGATTAGGGAACAGGGAACAGGGAATAGAAAACCGGGACGAGGGAACAGGAGGAAAGGCGGGAAATGCACAGGGTTCGGGCGTATATTTGGCGAAGAGGTTGAGGCTATGGGAAGCTCTGCGATTGCGTTGGCACTGGTTGCCGTGGGGGTTTTTGTTTTAGGAATGTGGCTCGGCCATCGGCAGGGACGTGCGGGAGCGCAGACGCTACTCGATCAAGCTCTGGCAAGCGAACGCGAGCTCGCGAGGACGCGCGAACAGGCGCAAGAGCAAAAGTATAACCAGATGAGAGCGGATCTGGACACTGCCTTCAAATCGGCGGCGGCCGACGCCCTGCGCGCGAATACGGAGTCATTTCTTACGCTTGCTGGGCAGCAGTTGGGCGGCCAAACGCAGGAGGCCAAGCAAACGCTTGAAGCCAAAGAACTGGCCATCAAGAATCTGATCGATCCGTTGGGAGCCACGCTCAAGAGTCTGGATGAACAGACTCGTGCAATGGAGACGGCGCGATCGGGCGCCTATGCAAAGGTTGAGACTCTGGTGGGGAATTTGCAGCAGTCAATTCCGGCTTCTCTCTCCGAGTTGAAAAGCGAGACAGCGCAGCTCATCGCTGCCTTGCGCGCTCCCAAAACGCGCGGCAACTGGGGCGAGTTGCAACTGAAGCGCTGCGTGGAGTACGCGGGAATGGTGGAGTACTGCTCCTTTGCCGGACAGGTAACGGCGCGCGACGACAACGACAAAATCCTGCGTCCTGACATGACGATTCAACTGCCAAACGGGCGCGAAATCGTGGTCGATGCGAAGACGCCGCTCGATGCGTTTCTGGATGCGAGTGGCAGCACCGACCCGGCCATACAAAAGGTACGCTTCGAGGCTCATGCCCAACGCGTCAGGTCCCATTTGAAAGATCTTGCAAGCAAGGCTTACTGGAAGCAGTTCGATAAGGCCCCGGATTTTGTGGTTTGCTTCCTGCCTAGCGAGGCGTTATTCAGTGCTGCCCTCGAGGTCGATCCCTCGTTGATCGAGTTTGGCGCTCAGAGCCACGTTGTCTTGGCCACGCCGACAACGCTTATCGCACTGCTTCGAGCCGTCGAATTCGGTTGGCAGCAGACGGAGATAACAAAGAACGCCAAGGCGATTCACGAGATGGGACGGCGCATCTACGAAAAACTTGTTACGGCGCAGGGACACGTGACGCGCCTCGGCAGCGCGCTCGCAACGAGCGTAGATACATACAACAAGTTCTTAGGATCGATTGAAGGCAAGCAAGGTGGAAGTGTATTTTTCCTCGGTCGGCAATTAGGCGAGCTCGTGCACTCTGACCAAGAACTCGGCGAAGTCAAGCAACTCCAGCCAGAATCGCGAGATTTGGAATCGCCGGAGTGGTCGCGGCCATTGCTGGATGCGTCGGCGGGCGATGAATCGGAACTGGCGCTGGCGGCGGATGGAGACGAGGCGACCGAAGTATAGCTCCTGCTAAGCCGAGCGCCGTCCCTACGGGACTCCTGTCTTCGAGCGGTGCGGCTTCCCCGCGTTGAAACGCGGGGCTAAAAACCGCCGCGCCTCGGGCGCGGGCACCGATCGTGCGATCCCACCCTAAACGCAAGAAGCGCGTTTAGGATGGGGCACCCCTTTTCGTGCGGAGCTGAATGCGCGAAACGCAAATGCGGGTCCTTCGACTCGTCCCGGCGCGCCGGGACTCGCTCAGGAAGGCACTTCAAAAAAATGCCATCAAAGAGTCCGCATCTTGCGTTGGGTGTGGGCGTAAGTTTTGTGCGGGCGTGGACGCCCGCACTACAGCCGGTCTGGAGACCGGCGCTACAAGTTGCATTTGAGCGCGCGAGGCGAATTTATTGCGGCGGAGGAGTGGGCTTGGCCGGCGTGTCGGGGGCGCCCGGTGCTGCTGGCGGCGCTGGCTTGACGCGCTTCAGCGTTAGCTCGACGCCGGGGAAGTCTCCTGAATCGGACTTCGTGGTCATCTTGATCTCGTCGTCGCCGGTGACCGCGCAACTGTGGTGGATGGTCATGCCGTTGAAGGAGACGTCGAAGGTGAACTTGTCGCCATCGATTTTGCCGTTACTGACGGCGATGGGATCGCCTTGTGGACCCTGCACCGTGCCGGTGAGCGTGACGCCGTCCTGCTTGAAAGTGAAGGTGAGCGGAAAGCTCTGGCCGTCGGGAGTTTTCATCTCCGTCGACCACGTTCCGGTGATGTCGGCAGCGCGCACGGAGGCCGTGCCGAGCGTCATGACCAATGCAGCGCAAACACAGAGCAGTGTTTTCATTGCGTTCCTCGCAGACATGATACAGGGACCAGGTTTCAGATGTCAGGGGTCAGTGACGGTGAGACTTGAGCTGTGGACCGGTATCGGAAGCCAAGCCGCAGGGGCTAAAGCCCCAAGTTTTTCGCTCCCATTGCGGCACCCTTCGACTACGCTCAGGGCAGGCTGAGAGTCGTGCCCTGACATTTCGTGCCTTCCCGAAAAATGGTGATCTCTCCGGGGCTAAAGCCCAGCCTTCATTTTTCTGCTTGATTCAAGGGCCTGAAGGCCCCTGCTCCCTCCGGTTGCCAGGTGACATGACTCCTGAGTTGCCCAATTCATGTGTTTCCCCCACCTGTCGAATTATGTGTTTTTTCCCGTCGGTCGGGGCATACAATTCAGTGACTCAGAGCTGAAAAAGGAGAGTGCGACGCATGACGAAATTTAACCTGGGTGCGACATTGATTTGTGCGGTAATGATTCTGATGGTGGGCTGCAAGTCTTCGCCGGGGAGTGCATCGACGCCTATGGGCACCGTCAGCGGCGCAGGGCCGCAGTCGGGCGGCAAACCCGGGGCTGCGACCTACGTCACCGCCTCGGCGCTGCCCAATCAATTTACGACGGCTACCATCACCGATCCGTCTTTGAACAACATGCCCTCGGCAACCCTGACCATCCCGGCGGGATGGAAACTGCAAGGCATCACCATGATCAGCGCCTGCACGTTTTCGCCGTGGCCGGTCTTCCGCGCCTACTCGCCCGATGCCTTGATGCAGATGCGGATTGAGCCGGTGGTCGGCTGGCAGTGGCACCCCGCATTGAAGGGCACGTTTAACAGCGGGTGCGCGAACATCTCCGGACAGATTTCGGCGGCTGCTTTCCTGCAGTATTACCTGGGAATGATGCAGGGCGGCGTGCATGTGGAGGGGACCATGCCGATTCCCGCTGCGTATCAACAGTGGGCGCAGGGGTACGCCGCGAACCTAACCCAACTAGCGGCGCGCGCTCCGGCAGCGATGCGCAGCAGCTACACGGCGGACACGGCGGCGCTGCGGATCGAGGTGGTGAACGGGTCGTTCGTGGTCGAGGAGCGGCTACGGACGGTGGTGGAATGCTCAATTGGCAACAACGCCAGCGCCTCCCAAACCGGCGGCACGTGCTGGGCGAGAGTCGACGTGCTTACGGCTCCCCTGGGCGAACTGGATGCCCTGGTGCAACTGGTGGACAACAACAATCTGCCGCACGGCGTGAACTCGCCACAGTGGACGCAGGCGGCCTTGCAACGCCAACAGCAGCAGGGCCAGCAGGCAATGGCTGCCTTGACAGCTCAGGAACAGCAGGAGAGCCAGATGATCTATCAGCAGTTCCAGCAGATCATGCAGCGCTCTGCGGCCGAGCATCAGGCGTTTATGCAGCAACAGGAGTCACAGTTCGAGAGCGCGATGAACAACGCGAATGCGTCGATGAATGCGCAGAGCACGGCTGCTTCCGACTGGGTGGACTATTCGTTGGACCGGGAAACCGTGATGAACCCCGACGGAAGCACAACAAAGGTTACCGCTGGTTATTCGGAGACCTGGACCAACGGAACCCAGTGGTACCAGACCGACATTCCGAATTCCAATCCGAACGGAGTGCTGGCCGGGAACTGGTCGCCGACGACGCAGGTTCAGGGGAACGGGACGCCGATGAACTGAGGGAGTGTGCGTCTTGATTCGTGAACCGTGAACCGCGGATCAAGATAGGTGCGAGTCTGCTATCCCGAGAAGTAAAGGCCGCTTCCTGGGGGCCCCGATCTGGAGGCCGGCGCTACTTGCCGATCTGCGCGAAGGCTTCGCGGAGCCTGCGCCACGTCGTTTCCAGGTCTTCAGGAAGGACGCGGGTTTCGGCGACGGTGGTCATGAAGTTGGTGTCGCCTACCCAGCGCGGCATGGCGTGTAGATGCAGGTGTCCGGCTACGCCCGCGCCTGCGGCCTGGCCGATGTTCATACCAAAATTGAAGCCGTGTGGCGAGTAGACGCGATCGAGAACGCGTTCGGTGCGCTGCGCCAGATCGATGAGCTCGTGCGCGGTGGCGATGGGCAGCGCGGCCAGTCGGTCGAGATGCGCATAGGGCACGACCATGACGTGGCCTGAGGTATAGGGGAAGGCATTGAGGCAGATGTAGCAATGCTCGCCGCGCACGACTAGCCCGCCGGCGGCTTCAGCCTGGTCGCGATCCATGCCGTGGGCGATGGCGTAGTCGATGGCGGCGATGAGGTTGCAGAAGACACAGCCCAGGTCGCCGGGCCAGGCGTCGAGAGCCTTGGGAACGCCAGCGCGCACGGCGTTGTCCGCCGAAGTAATGTACGCAAAACGCCAGGGAGTCCAGAGATGGTCCATGCGAGGCTCGCAGTCGGTTCCAGTATAGAGAAGATGGGGACTGAGGGACTAAGAGCCTACGGGGAAGTGAAGATGTGAAGAAGTGAATTAAGTGAATGGTGTGA
This sequence comes from uncultured Acidobacteriota bacterium, assembly GCA_963713675.1. Taxonomy (GTDB): domain Bacteria; phylum Acidobacteriota; class Terriglobia; order Terriglobales; family Acidobacteriaceae; genus Telmatobacter. The sequence continues at coordinate 23,919 of CAVQMV010000020.1, read as the reverse complement.
ACTGGGGACCGCGGGGCGTAGACCGTTGTCAGCTTGTGGCTTGTGGCCGTTGGCTCGATGGCTACATGCTCGTACGGAGCTAGAGGATTGTGCCCACCACCCCATGTAATAGATGAGTGGGCGGAGCAGAGCGGATGGGTGGTTCACCTTGTGACGTGTTCAATTGACGCTGGTTTGCGGAGATTGCTACACTGATAGGCGTAGCTTCCTGCGCGGATTCCAGCAGTGAGTTGCGGCCGCCCTCCCAGCAAGCCGTTGCCTGCCGGCGTTTCCCAGGGAAATCAGCCGAGTTTCGATCTCCAGAGCAACCGGATGGGGACGGCGTTTCCTGCGGAAGACGGACCGGCGCGCCACGTGGCGCGAGGGCAACTGAATAAAGCCCGAGGGCGACCGGAACGCAGAATTGCGCGGGAACCACCCAGCAGTTGGCTCGCGCCAGCGCTGGAGCACGTAGTTCCGGAGCTTGCAGTAATGGCAAACGTCCTCAATCCCGAAACCGAGAGTATAACCCTGAACACCGAACTGGAAACCCCGACTTTAGAGCCTGCGACGGAGCTTGAGCAGCCGTCGTACGAATCCACGTCCAACCCCGAGCCTTCCGCAACTGTCGAAGTCACCCCTCTGGACGCCGATGCCTTAACCCAGCCTGCCGTTGCAACGGAGTTGCCCGCTGTTGAAGCGGAGCTGCCTGCCGTTGAAGAGGAGCTTTCTGCGACTCCCGTGACGACCTCTGAGGAAACACCCACAGTAGCCGCCGCCACACATGCGCCGGCAGCACACGCTGGCGAGCCTGTCGATGATTTTTCGAGCGCTCTCGCCGCATTTGAGCGCGAGCAGGCTGCTGAAGCGGCTGCCATCGAGGCCTACGGCGACAAGATCGTCAGCGGCAAAGTGGTGGAGCAAAGAGAAAAGTTTCTGGTGGTGGATGTCGGCCTGAAGTCCGAGGGACTTGTGCCTCTGGAGCAGGTAGTCGACCACACCGGCGCGGTGAAGTTCCAGCCGGGCGACGAGATTGAAGTGGTGATCGAGCGCGAGGAGCCCGAAGGCGGGTACCTTGTGAGCTACGAGCGCGCGCAGCGCCTGCGCGTGTGGGACACGATCGAGAAGGCCGCCAACGACAAGACGCCGGTCAAGGGCATTGTTGTGAGCCGCGTGAAGGGCGGGTTGACCGTCGACATCGGGATGAAGGCATTTTTGCCCGGGTCGCAGCTGGAAATCCGGCCGGTGCGCAACCTGGACGCCTATCTGGGCCAGCCCATTGAAGTGCGCGTGATCAAGCTCAACAAGAAGCGCGGCAATGTGGTGGTGAGCCGCAAGGAGTTGCTGGAGGAAGACCAGAACAGCAAGCGCTCGGCCACCATGGAGCACTCTGAGCGAAGGCGCCGTGCTGACCGGAACGGTGAAGAACCTGACCGACTACGGAGCGTTTGTGGACCTGGGCGGAATCGATGGCCTGCTGCATATCACCGATATGAGCTGGGGGCGGTTGACGCATCCCCGCGACCTGGTGAACGTGGCCGACGAGATCCAGGTGAAGGTGCTGAAGTTCGACAAAGAAAAGCAGCGGGTTTCACTGGGCTTCAAGCAGTTGACGCCTGACCCGTGGCTGGACGCCTCAGAGCGTTACCCGGTGGGGGCCAAGGTGCACGGCCGCGTGCTTTCGGTGACCGATTACGGCGCGTTCGTGGAGCTGGAGCAGGGCATCGAAGGACTGGTTCACCTTTCCGAGATGACCTGGTCGAAGCGGTTGAAGCATCCGTCGAAGCTGGTGAAGCCAGGCGACGAAGTGGACACCGTGGTGCTGAGCGTGAATCCGGCGGATCGCCGCATTTCGCTGGGCATGAAGCAACTGCTCGAGAACCCGTGGGAGAACCTGAGCGACAAGTATCCACAGGGGACGATCGTCGAGGGCCGGGTGCGCAACCTGACCGACTTCGGCGCGTTCGTTGAGATTGAAGACGGCATTGACGGGCTGGTTCACGTTTCAAACCTGAGCTGGACCAAGCGCGTGAAGCATCCGTCGGAAGTGGTGAAGAAGGGCGAAAAGGTGAAGGCTGTGGTTCTGGGCGTAGAGCCGGAGAACCGTCGCCTCAGCCTGGGCATCAAGCAATTGCAGCCAGATGTCTGGGAGAGCTTCTTCGCTACGCACCGCGTGGGCGACACCGTGCATGGCAAGATTCTGCGTACCGCACAGTTCGGCGCATTCGTCGAAATTGCGGAGGGCGTGGAGGGTCTGTGCCATGTGTCGGAGGCCGGCGAAGGCGGCGACCACTCCAAGCTCGAACAGGGGCTGGAGCACGACTTCAAGATCATCAAGATCAACGTGGAAGAGAAGAAGGTCGGACTGAGCCTGCGCGCCGCGAGTGGACAGGAAGCCAGCCGGGCTACGGTCGAGCACTACAAGGACAGCGCGCACAAGGCGCCCGTCTCCAGCTCGACGACCACGCTGGGCGATCTGGTGAACTGGCGGAAGAACGAGCGGTAAGAGCGCAGTTGTCAGTGATCAGTTGTCAGTTACGGAACGGCCACCCTTCGGGGTGGCCGTTCTGCGTTTGCGGAGGACGAAGCCATTGCCGCGCACGATTCCTGGCTGCTCGGTCTGAATCTTATAATCCACACCATGAACAAGCCCCAGGAATGGCGCGCAGAGCTGGACGCTTTGGCCGCTGCTCCCGAGAACCACACCTTGCTTTTTGAAAATGACGCTGTCAGGGTGCTCGATACCATGGTTCATCCCGGCGAGATCGTGCCTCTCCACACACACAGGTGGCCGAGCACGCACTATCTGCTGAGTTGGAGTGACTTCGTTCGCCGCGATGCAACAGGTTAGTACTCCTGGACAGCCGCACCATCGCGGAGCCATCCGAAGGCGCTGCATTCTGGTCGTCCCCGCTGCCTCCGCACACTCTTGAGAACGTGGGAATATGCGACTTGCGGGTGATCAGTGTGGAGCTGAAGACGGCATAGGCGTGCCATGGCTCCGGCATGTCGCGTCAATTTCCAGTAGGGATGATGCCGGCGTTTTCGACCATCAGAATTGTGGTGCGATGCGGCGCGCGCGTGCGGTGGACCACAGTCTTGGGAACCACAAATCCCTGGCCGGGCTTCAATGAGACCGTACGGTCTTCGAGCCCATCTCTAACATCGATCAGCAGCTCACCGTCGACCACATAGAAGAACTCATCATCGTCGTCGTGCTTGTGCCAGTGGTATTCGCCCTCGATGGCGGCCATGCGCACCACGGAATCATTGACCTTGCAGAGAGTCTGATTGAACCATTTGTAATCGCTGGCGCCGGGAACGGCGTGGACATCGATGAGCTGGAGTGGGCCGTGCAAGATGTTGAGGCGAGTTTCGTAAGGGAAGGGCGCGGTTTCAGCCATGGCGCGGACCTCGTTGAATACAGGGACTCAAGGGACCAAGGGACTAACGGACCTAGGGACTAAGGGAATCAGAATACAGCGACCTGGGGCCAGGGAACAGGGATCAGAAATCGGAAAGACGCCGCCACCCGGAAGAGTGGCCGTTGTGCGATTCACGCATGACAATTCGATCGGCAGCAAAGGGATTGCTCTTCCGACCATTATTTCGGCGGTTCGATTCCCAGCGCAAAGCACTACAGGGTGATGACGATCTTGCCTATCTGCTCGTTGCTTTCGAGGTATTTGTAGGCTTCGACAGTTTGAGCGAACGGGAAGGTCCGCGCGATCTCCGGCTTGAAAGATCCATCGGCCAGGTGATCGTAAATGTAGTTCTTCATGGTCTCCCACTCCGGAGTGCCACGCAGTTCGCCGAAGGTGTAGCCGAACATGGCGATGCGTCGGCCAAAGGCAGCGAAGGGGAAGGGCGTGGGCTTGCCGGAGAGCGCGCCGTACAGGAAGATGGTGCCCCCGTTGGCCGTGGCCTGCGCCAGCGTGTTGATGTAGTCGCCGCCCACTGGATCGAAGACGATGCGCGCACCCTTGCCACCGGTGATCGACTTCACCCTGGCCACAAGGTCCTCCTCTTCCGTGACGATGACGTGGTCGGCGCCGAGAGCTATGAGCTGAGCCTTTTTGGCCGGGGTGCGGGTGGTCGCGATGGAGATGCCTCCCTGTGCCTTGACGATCTGGATGGCTGCGAGGCCGACGGACGAACTGGCAGCGGTGATGATGACGAAGTCGCCGGCAGCAACTTTGCCGAAGGTCACAAGCGCGCCATAAGCGGTGCAGTACTGCATCCAGACTGCGGCGCCCTCGACTGCGGAGAACGACTCTGGAACGGCTGCGAGAACGCTGGCGGGTACCACAGCCTCTTCCGCAAGCACCGGATACTGGTTCATCGAAAAACCGGGAATGGTGCCGAAGCGCTTGCCGATGAGAGCGGGATCGACACCGGGACCAACGGCGATGACCTTTCCGAGCGCCTCGTATCCGAGGCCGGACGGCAGGCTCGGTGTTTCAAAGTAGAAGCCGTGGTAGTACACGCTTTCTGCGCGATTAAGGCCCACTGCTTCGACCTTGAGCAGAACTTCACCAGGACCGGGCTGGCGCTTGGGCAGATCTTCGATATGAAGGATTTCGGGACCACCGAGCTGGTTGAAACGGATAGCTTTCGGCATGATGCGGATATCTCCTGCTGAAGAGAAGATGCCAACTGTCTTACGCGCGTTGCAAAACTTGCGCGACAGGAATTCTGCTCCACGGCTCGAGACTCCGCTGAAACGGTTGCACTCAATCGAGTCCGATTGTGCGATGGGCCAGCGAAAGTTGAAGAGATCTTCCGCTTGCGCCCGTCCGCTTGGCCGGACTTATTCCGCTTGCATTTCTTTGAGCACGATGACAATGCCCAGGGCGAAGAGCACGCTTATGAGCGCGAAGAGGAAGACGCTGGAGTAGCCGTAGAAGCCGATGATGGCGCCGGCGATGGGGCCGACGAGGAAAAAGGAAACGTCGGCAAAGGCAGTGTAGACGCCGAGCGCGGTGCCGCGATTGAATTCGGGAACGCGCTTGACCGCTTCCACACCGATGGCAGGAAAGACCAGCGAGAGGCCCAATCCGCCGATGGCCGCGCCAGCCATGGCCATCCACGGCGCAACGGCTTGCCAGAGCAGAACCATACCCACGGCTTCAGTCAAGAGCGAGGCGATGGCCACGGGATAGCCGCCATAGCGGCTGATGGTCTTGACGAAAAAGACGCGCACGAAGACGAAGCCGACACCGAAGGCGGTGAGGCAGAGTGCAGCGCCATCCCAGTGCCGATTGTGGTAGAACAGCGTGACGAAGGTGGCGAGGACGCTGTAGCTGACGCCGCCCAACGCAAGGCCCATGCCGTGCGGAGCTACGCGGCCCAGGACATGGGCAAAGGGCATATGCTCGCCGGGTTCCACCGGAACAGGTTCTTTATGCCAGGCTACGGCAAAGCTAATGGCGCAAATGAGGATGGTGAGCACGCCAATGGAGGCCAGGCCCCATTGCTGTTCGAGGACTACGCCGAGGGGCGCAGCGAGCGCCATGCCGCCGTAGGTGCTGATGCCGTTCATGCCGATGACCTTGGCGGTATGCTCCTGGCCGGCGGCGGTGATGCCCCAGAGAGTAGCACCTGTGGAGCCAAGGCTTTCACCCACGCCCAGCATCAGGCGGCTGACGATGAGGACGGCAAAGCTGAGCCAATGCACGTCGGATAAGAGGGCGGCGGCGACCAGGAGCGCGCCGCTGGCGGTGCAGCAGGCCATGCCCCAGAGCACGGAGATCTTGGCGCCCATGTGATCGGAGATGCGACCCGCCCAAGGACGGCTGGCGAGTGTGGCAATGTACTGGATGCTGATAGCCAACCCGGCCAGCACCGTACTGTAGCCCATGTGCAAATGCACGAAGGGCGGCAGCACCGCGAGGGGCAATCCGATGGAAACGTAGCAGATGAATGTGAAGTAGACGTAACCAGCGATATGCCGCGAGTGGCTCTTGAGCGCATCCGGAGACGGAACCGTGATGTGAGCTGGTGCAGAAGTAGTCATCGCGTGGGCTGAAACTACGGATAAAACCGTATGTTTCCAGTATAGCGAAGTGGTAGAACCACCGCATCAAGGACTACATTTCACCTGCGGACGGATGCGGCGCGGCGCAACCACACAGGCTCTACGGCCGGCCGGGCTTCATTGCCCACAGGATCCCGTTCCTGATGATCCCGTAGAGCAGGGGATTTGCATAGTCTTCCTTGTTGTGGCCAAGCGCCAGGTAGAACTCGCGCCCGCCGTCGAATTCCTGGTACCACGCCAGCGGCAAGTCGACGGGGAATTTGGTTAAATCGATCGTCATCGGCGCCGTGGAGATTTTCGTCCGGTCTGTTACCAAGACCGGATGGATATCGGGGTTCAGGTGGTCGAGGAAGTAGCACTCGTCGGTCCACGTGAATTGAGAGGGGAGCCCTTTAGCGGCGGCGAAGTCTGGATCGACGACGCGAACGGTGAACGGCTGCTGATGCGGATGAGCCGCGAATTTGCCGCCCAGTACGGACCAGAAGTAAGGCCAATCCCGCTCCGATCCCGAGGCGGAGTGGAGGCCGACGAATCCACCGCCGGCTTCGATGTAGCGCTTGAAGGCGTCGCGCTGGGCATCGTCGCTGAAGGCCTGGTTGTTGCTGTTGGCAAACACCAGTGCGGCGTACTGGCGCAGGTTGGCGTCGGTGAATACGCTTGGATCGTCTGTGGCATCAACGATGAATCCGGACTCCTGGCCCATCTTGCGGATGGCTGCCACGCTGGTGGCGATATTGTCGTGCACATAGCCCTTGCCGTCTGGCGTGTAGTTGCGGGTGTAGACCAGAATGCGGGGCTGAGGCGGGCTTGCGCTGCGAGGTGCGAGAGCAGACACAAGGCCCCGGAGATGCAGATGACAGAGATGCAAGTAATAGGGCCGGCGATATGCGGGATACGGAGAGAGATGCGCATTCGTTCTCCTCGACAAAAACCGTTCCAAGCCTAAACTGTCAGCCCTGCCCTGGGCGAGTCGCCGCGCCGGGGTGGAGAAGAGTATCCCCGGTCCCCAAATGCCAGGGACCGGGGGCACCCACGGTATTTCTCCGGCAAAACCGCGCAGGCTCTACACTGATGAAGATGTCGGGATTTCACATCGAACACTTTGGTTGCCGGGCGGCGCGTGCGGATGGCGAGGCGATGGCGGGCAATCTGCGCGCGTTGCACGCGCGCGAGCCCCTTGCCGCCGATGTGGTGATCGTGAATACGTGCAGCGTGACGGCGGAAGCGGATCGTGCCGCACGCGCTTTTATTCGCCGCGCGCACCGCAAGAATCCCGCGGCCAAAATTGTGGTCACCGGCTGCTATGCGCAACGCGCGCCTGAGGAACTTGCCGCGATGGCGGGCGTGGCCGCGGTAGTTGGCAACAGCCACAAGGCGCTGACGCCGGAGATCATTCTAGGATTGACACGCGGGACCAAATCGGGGCCCGCATCCCCGGTCCCCGAGTGCGAGGGACCGGGGGCACCCTCAGATTTCGCGGTTGCCACATATGAGGGATCGGGGGCACCCACCGTTGTGCCGGTGACGTCGTTGCTGGCAGCGAGCGCGCGGCAATTTTCGGTGGATGCTGCGCTGGCTCCTATTTGGGCCGACGATCGCTTCGCGCACTCGTTCATCGAAGATTTGCACTGGGGGGAAACGCAGGCAGCGCCTGGCGCGCAGACGCGGCCGAACCTGAAGATCCAGGAGGGATGCGGCAACCGCTGCACGTTTTGCGTGATCCCGTTCACGCGTGGTCCTTCTCAGAGCTTGCCCCAGGCAGTGGTGATGCGACACGTGAAGAGTTTTGTCGCTGCGGGCGGCAAGGAACTGGTGCTGTCCGGAATCAACCTGGGGCGGTGGGGAAGAGATTTTTCTGGCCAGTATGAAGTCTCGTGGTCTCCCACCCATTCCGCAGAAAAAAGCGGAATGGATGGGGCACGGCAGACTCCGGGAACTGGTGGTGCGGAATTTGGGCGACGCACGCTCGCGGGATTGGTACGAGAGATTCTGGAAGAGACGGAATTGGCGCGGCTTCGCTTGAGCTCGATTGAGCCGATGGATTGGGACGATGCATTGATCGCGCTGATGCGCGAATTTGGCGGCGGACGGCTGGCGCGGCATGCGCATCTGCCGCTGCAATCGGGCTCGGATGCGGTTTTGCGGCGGATGCATCGCCGTTATCGCCCATGGCATTATGCAGAAAAGGTGCATGCGCTCGTGGATGCGGCTGGGCCTGATCTCACGCTGGGCGCCGACGTGATGGTGGGATTCCCGGGCGAGACGGATGGCGAATTTGAAGAGACTCTGGCCTTCGTTCGCGCGCTGCCCTTCGGCTACCTGCATCTGTTTCCGTTTTCGGCGCGGCCGGGCACGGCATTGCATGCAGCAGCCAAATTAGAGCCTGCGGTCATGGGAGAACGCATGGCCGCATTGCGAGCGCTTGCCGCCGACAAGAGCGAAAGTCATCGGAGGCGGTTTGTGGGGCGGGCACTGGACGCGATCACGTTGCACACGCCGGCGGCGCTTGCTGAGCGCGGATCGACGACGGCATTGACGGAGAATTTCATTCCCGTCGAGCTCGAGGGCCGCCTGTCTGCCAATCGGCTCGTGCGTGTACAAGTTACCGGTCTTTCTGACGAGAGCGCTCTTCGGGCCACGGCCCTCCCGTAAAATCAAACAGCCTTCTTCCCGACGGCCTAATCGCATACATACAAGGAATGACCAATGATGCAGAGAACAAGATTCCCATGGGCGTGGCTTGGCGTTTGGGTGGCGGCGGCAACCATCTTTTGTGGCGCACTTGCCCCCGCGCAAACGCTGCAACGGCATAGGACGCAGAACGTCATTCTGGTGATGATCGATGGCATGCGCTGGCAGGAGGTCTTTCGAGGAGCCGATCCGGCATTGCTGCCGATTCCGGGTCCTAATTGGGTGGGAAATTCGGAGGACATGACCGCGGCAGCCGAGGCGCATTACGGCGAGGCCACGGCAGAGGCGAGGCGCAAAGCGCTGATGCCGTTCCTATGGAGCGTGGTGGCGTCACAAGGCCAGATTTTTGGAAATCGCGACCTGGGTTCGGACTCTCATGTGATCAACGGGCTGGACTTCAGCTATCCGGGATATAGCGAAACGCTGACGGGGTTCGCCGATCCGCGCATCGATTCCAATAAAAACCTGCCCAACCCAAATGCAACCGTGTTTGAGTGGCTCAACGCGAAGCCGGAGTTCGCGGGCAAAGTCGCGGCCTTCGGGGCATGGGCGGTTTTCAACGGCATCTTCAATCGCGAGCGGTGTGGATTTCCCGTGAACGCAGGCTACGATCCGTTCACTGCCATTCCAGCCACGCCGGAACTGAACCTGCTGAATACCCTCAAGGCCGAAACCGTGCGGATATGGCCCGATGAGCCGTTCGATCCTATCCCATTTCACACGGCGATCGAATACTTGAAGGCCAAACATCCGCGCCTGCTTTTCATTGGATTGGGTGAAACCGATGAATGGGCCCACAAGGCGGATTACCCCGCTTACCTGGACGCGGCACACCTTGCCGACCAGTATGTACGCGAGCTCTGGGAGCTGGTGCAGTCAATGCCGCAATATAGGGGCAGGACAACACTGATTATTTTGCCGGACCATGGACGCGGCGATGGCGCGGACTGGAACGCTCACGGCGTGAAGCACCCAGGATCAGAGCAAACGTGGATGGCGTTTCTTGGTCCTGACACGCCGGCCCTGGGAGAGCGCAGGGCCGGGCCAGTGGTCACTGAAAGCCAGATTGCCGCAACAGTAGCGGCATTTTTGGGGCAGGACTATCACGCGGCGGTTCCCCAGTCGGGTGTGGCAATTGAGGATGTGTTGGGTAAATAGGCCTGGGAAATGGGCCTGGGAATGGGCTCGCCCGGCTCATGCGATCCATCGCCCCGCCTCGGTCCTCCGTCCATTTCAAGCAAAGCCAATGTTATACTCAGGTTGCGCTTGTACCGTTGCGGCCCATGGGGCACCCTGTCCCGGCCGGCACGGCGCAGCTCTCGGAGGAGCACCATCGCATTCGATAAACGAGCAGCCAAGAACTTTATCCGCATCAACGACCGGATTCGCGCACGCGAAGTCCGTGTGATCGACGAAAACGGTGAACAATTAGGAATTCTCGCGCCTTTTGAAGCGCTGAAAATTGCGCGGGAGCGCGGCCTGGACCTGGTTGAAGTTTCTCCAACCGCCGTACCGCCGGTTTGCCGCATCCAGGATTACGGGCGCTTCCTCTACGAGAAGGAAAAGAGCGAGCGCGCCGCGCGCAAACGGCAGAAGGTGATCGTCCTCAAGGAAGTCAAGTTCTCCGTCACCGTGGACGAGCACGACTACCAGACCAAGAAGAACCAGGCGGTTCGCTTCCTGGGCGATGGCGACAAGGTGAAGGCGAGCCTGCGCTTCCGCGGCCGCCAGATGGCGCACCGCGAGCTCGGCTACAAGATCATCAACCGGCTGATCCAGGACATTGGCGAAGCCGGGGTGGTGGAGTTCATGCCCCGCATGGAAGGCACGATCCTGCACGCCATTCTTGCGCCGACGCGCAAGGAAGTGGCGAAGCCGAAGCCTGCTCCGGCTGCCCCCACGGCACAGGCGTAGCCGACAAGGCCCCCCGCAAGGCGACGAGCCTGCCTCCCATTCCTGACCACGCACTGAATCCGGCGCAGCCCGGGATGCGCCTCCTTTCGGCGGCGCACAAGGGCGGAGCTGCGGGCCGGAGGCGGGGTTACCTTGGGGGACAAAGTGAGGTTTTTGGGCCGAAATCGGGGATAAACTAGCCGCAGTATCAACTGTATGATTGCGGCATTTCCCAGATCGAGCCTACGTGCGTCAGGATGGCTGCTTTTCCTGATCCTCTGTGGAACTGTGCGCGCACAGCAATACAGCTTTCAAACCCTGGGCGCTGACCAGGGATTAACCAATCTCGGCGTCAAAAACCTCTATCAGGACAAGCAAGGCTTTCTCTGGGTGAGCACGGAGGGGGGCGTATTCCGCTACGACGGGCGGCGTTTCCGCGCGTTCGGGCAGGACGAAGGACTTCCCACTTCCTCGGGCGTGGCATTCGCCGAGGCGCCGGACGGGGACTTGCTGGTGGGCGGCGAGATCGGACTCTTCCGCCTCTCGGGCAGCCATTTCACGCGGGTGACCTTGCCGGGCAATCGCATTGTGACTTGGACCGGCGGTCTGAAGACGGACGCGAAGGGGCACGTCTACGTGGGAACGAACGACGGCCTTTGGGAACTGACCGAGAACTTTCCAGATAAGCAATTTCTGAGCCGTGAGATTCCAATGCCGCCTGCGGTGAAGGGCAAGGCAGTGCGCGGAATCTTTGCGGAGGACCATGCCATCTGGTACGGATGCGGCCAACAGTTGTGCCGGCTGAGCGACGAAAAGGTCCGCGTGTACGGCGTCGAGTCCGGCCTGCCTACCGGCCCGTGGAGAGCGATCGGGCGGGACATGCATGGCAACCTGTGGGTGCGGAGTGGCGCCGTGGGTGTCGGCGAACTTGCGAGCGGAAGCAATGCCTTCAAACTGCAAAACCCGCCATCGATGGACGATGACGTCGGCGGCATACCGGCCATCGATTCCGATGGATTCGTTCTTCTGCCTTCTGCCCGAGGGCTGGTGGTGCGGCGCGGCAATGACTGGTGGAGGATCGGAAGAGAAGCCGGGCTCAAGGGCGTGGTTTACGCTGTCTTGCAGGACCGGGAGGGATCGGTCTGGCTTGGCATGGCGGGCAGAGGGTTGGTGCGCTGGGCGGGATACAAGGTGTGGGAGGCGTACACCTCCGACAACGGGCTGGCCAGCGATCTTGCGTACCAGATCCTGCCCCGGCCCGATGGCACAGTGTGGGTGGGCACGGAATCGGGGCTGATGCGCGGCACCCGGCGCGGCGATGGGTACACGTGGGAACGGGTCAAGCAGGTGGGATTGATTCCTGTGCACAGTGTGCAGGCCGCTGCAGACGGAACGCTTTGGTTGGGTACCGAGATGAAGGGCGTTGCACACCTGAACCCTGCTTCTGGTTCCGTTACATGGATGGGCCGCGCCCAGGGTCTGGATGCGACCTCGCCATTTGGGCTGCTGATCGATCATCAGCGCAGGATTTGGGCGGGAACGGAAAACGGCCTCTATGTGGCGGACGAACCCTTCAGCCGTTTTCATCTGGTGGAGCAACTGCCGCGCACACATTTCTGGGCGATTGTGCAGACGCCGAATGGTGAAATCTGGGCTGGAGGGAATGCCGGAGTGTTTCACCTGTCGGGGAACACATGGGAACGCTTCACGAAGAAAGACGGCTTGAGCCAGGATGAAGTGCTGTCGCTTTGCGCGGCGGGCAACGGCGACGTTTGGATCGGCTACCGCTTCGGCGGCGAGATCGACAAGATCACCCAGACGAAAGGGAAAAGCGCGATCACGCATGTGCTGTCGCCGGGATCGGGCGGTGCGCATGTGGTGTATTTCCTGGGATTCGACGCCGGCAATCGTTTGTGGGCGGGGACCGAGGACGGCGTCTTTGTGCTGGACAAGGGAAATTGGTCGCATATGCACGCCAACGACGGCCTGGTGTGGGACGACTGCGACGTGAATGGCTTTGCGGCCCAGCCGGACGGAACCGTGTGGGTGGGAACCAGTGGCGGCCTGGCCCGTTACACGCCGCTGCCGCATCCGCTGCCGGCCTATCCGCTGTCGGTGGTCTTTACCGGACTTACGCTGGGTAAGAAAGAAGTGCTACCCACGGATCATCCTTCGGTTCAGTTCGGGTCCAACGCATTGATTGCCCAGTATTCCGATTTGAACTTCACGTACGGGAATTCACTGGTCTTCCGCTACCGGCTTCCGCCCCTGTTCAACGAGTGGAGAATTACCGGGCAAAGGGAACTGGAGTTTCCGGGGCTTCCGCCAGGTTCTTACCAGCTCGAGGTTCAGGTGCGCGATCAGTGGGGCAACTGGAGCGCAGCCACGGCCGCATTCAACTTCGAAATTCTGGCGCCGTGGTACCGGTCCTGGTGGTTTCTGAGCCTCTGCGGTCTTAGCGTGTTTCTGCTGATGGTATCGGTGATTCGATTGCGCGAGATGGTGCTGCACAGCCGCGAGCGCGAACTGACGAGCATCGTCGAGGAGCGAACCATTGAATTGCAGATGGCCAACCAGGAGCTGAAGCGGCTTTCCTCGACCGATGGGCTGACCGGCCTGGCGAATCGCCGCACCTTCGACGAGTTCCTTTCGCGCGAATGGGCGCGACTGCGGCGCAGCCGCGATCCGCTTTCCGTGTTGCTGCTGGATGTGGATCATTTCAAGATTCTCAACGATACGGAAGGCCATCAGCAGGGCGATCATTGCCTGGTAGAGATTGGAAAAGTGATGCGCCGCATGGCCAAGCGCGAGACTGATCTAGTGGCGCGCTACGGCGGCGAAGAGTTTGCCATCGTGTTGCCCGCCACCAATGCGGCCGATGCGATGCAATTTGCCGAGAGCGTGCGGCAGGCGATTCTCGGGTTGCGGTTGAGCAACCCGCAGTCACCGGTGCTTCCGCTCTTGACCATCAGCATCGGGGTGGGCACGGAGGAGCATGGCGGCGCGGGCAGCGTAGAGGAGTTCCTGGCCGGGGTCGATCGCGCTCTTTACTCGGCCAAGCGCAGCGGGCGAAACCGCGGCGTGTATTTCAATCGTGCCGAAGGCGACCTGGTGGCGTAACAGGCCGCCGCGGCGCGCCAAGTCTTCCGGCACAATCCTCCAAGGCATTTGCGTTCAATGGCATAGCAGCCGGACTAGGTTCCGTATGGGTGAGTGACGCCGATCATAGTTAGCACGAATTTTGAAATGGTAATATTGGTCCATTCATGACCTCGCCAATTCCGGCCTGACGCGTACCACGGAAACTCCCCGTGATGAGCCGTGGCGCGTGTTGCGGCATCTGTTCGACGACGCTCCCGCCAATCTGCGCGGCAAAGTCATCGGCATCTACGGAATTCTGTTTACGTTCAACGCGGCTGCCTGGCTGTGGGCGATCGTGGCGTTTCGCCATTATCCGTTGCTGCTGGGCACGGCGTTGCTGGCCTACAGCTTCGGCCTGCGCCACGCGGTGGACGCCGATCACATTGCGGCCATCGACAACGTGACGCGCAAGCTGATGCAGGAAGGCAAGCGCCCGGTGGGAATCGGCTTCATGTTTTCGCTGGGGCACTCCACGATCGTGGTGCTGGGCTCGGCGGCCATTGCCGCAACTGCTCTGGCGCTGCAGCACCGCATGGACGGGGCGCGCGTGGTGGGCGGCGTGATCGGCACGCTGGTCTCCGCGCTGTTCCTGTTCGGCATTGCCGCGGTGAACATCGTGGTGCTGACGCTCGATCTATCGCGCTTTCGTGCGGGTGCGCAACGGCGCGCGCTACGTCGACGAGGATTTCGACATGCTGCTCGCCAGCCGCGGATTTCTTGCGCGGCTCTTCCGGCCCATGTTCGCCATGATCCGGCGCAGCTGGCACATGTATCCGCTGGGCGTGCTGTTCGGGCTGGGCTTCGATACCGCGACCGAGATCGGGCTGCTGGGCATCTCCGCGGCCGAAGCGTCAAAGGGACTGCCGTTGTGGTCGATCATGGTGTTTCCCGGCGCTGTTCGCCGCGGGCATGTCGCTGATCGACACCACCGACAACATTCTGATGCTGGGCGCTTATGGCTGGGCCTTCATCAAGCCGGTGCGCAAGCTCTACTACAACATGACGATCACCTTTGTTTCGGTGGTGGTGGCGCTGGTGGTCGGCGGCATCGAGGCGCTGGGCCTGCTGGCCGGACAGTTTCACTGGAACGGCCTGTTCTGGGGCACGGTGCTGCAAGCTCAACGGCAACTTCGGCGCGCTGGGCTACTTCATCATCGGGATCTTTGCGCTGAGCTGGATTTTCTCCATCGCGATTTACAAATGGCGGCGCTTCGACGAGTTGGAATTCGGCGACTAAGCCGAAGCGCGAACGAACCCGACTGGGATCAGAGCTGGCCGTGGCTGCCGTCGCACATGCACGGGTTGGCCGTGTGCTTGCACCCACAAAAATAGACAGTCTTGGATTCGGTGGCCTCGTATTTCATGGGCGTGAACTCGGTTCCCTTGTGGCTACCGTCGCAGAACGGCTGGTTGGCGCTGCGTCCGCAGGCGCACCAGAAATAGGTTTTGTCTGCTTCGACGGCGACGGGATACGGGCCATTCTGGGCCACGACAGGATCTGGCATGATGAGGGCTCCTTGCTGAGGAATAGAAACTTCCTGATCAGGAATATACGCGAAAGGGAGAGAGCAAGGGAGCGGAGGAGCGGCACCAACCGTTTTGCTGCCTGCATATCCGTACAAGAGTAGGAGCCGAGAAATGCACGTCCTTCGACTCGTCCCCGGACGTTCCCATCTGTGGTAAGGCAGATGACGTCCGACACATCCTCATTGTTGTATGACGCAAGAAAATGGTTTGAGGATATCTGAGCTTTGCATTTTTTTCTTTGTCTTCGACGCGAAATGCAACGCCGGCAGCGTAAACCTGCTGAAACTGTAAACCTTCGACGTCCAATTTACGTCTAGTTTCCATAAGGCAGGATTTCGCTTCATTCGGGATTTCTGCTTTGTGAGCGCCCGGCTGGAAAAGACCAGCGCACACATCCCCTGAGGTTGATGGTGGGCCCATGAAGCTGCTGCGAATCTTCCCTTTCGTCCTGATTCTTTTGGGTGCGGCCATGTTGTCTGAGCGCCCCGCGTATGGCTACACGGACCCGGGCACTGGCCTGCTGGCCATCCAGGCAGCGGGATCCGCGCTGGTCGCCACCGGATGGTACTTGCGCCGCAAACTCCACGCCTTCTTTCTCAATAGGGAACAGACCGAGCACAACCCCGCAGAGCAGACCGGCATCTTAAACACCGAGGACCCTCCCCGCGTGTGAATCGTCTGGTCGATTTTTCATCGACACATTCGAAAACTGCGTCCGTAGACGGCGGCCTGGAAGCGACCTTTCGCGATCCAGCAGGCCAGTTGCGGCTGACAGAGGACTGTGCCCTGCGGCTAATCCACCCTGCTGCCTGGGAAGAGACGCGGGCATTCCTGGCATCGCCGTTGTGCAAGGCACTGGAGCAGAGCGGCGACTTGATTGCGAGCAAGATGGCAAGCCCCGACGACCACGCGTGCATCGCTGCGGGCGAGTTGTGGCTGGAGCATCCGCGCGTTGACCCCATCAGTTACCCGTGGGAGTGGACTACGGCCCAGTGGCGGGCCGCGGCGGAACTGACTTTGCGTGTGGCCAGCCAAGCCGTTGCCGCAGGATGGACACTGAAAGATGCGACCCCGCTGAACATTCTCTTTGCGGGCCCGCGTCCTGTTCTGGTGGATGTGTTGTCGTTCGAGCGCCGCGATCCGCGTGCTACGGTCTGGCTGGCGTACGGGCAATTCGTGCGCACGTTTCTGCTGCCGCTGGTGGCGGCGAAGTATTTGAGCTGGCCGCTACAGGCGACGCTGTTTACTCGCGACGGCTACGAGCCGCGAGACATTTACAAAGCCCTGCCGAGACAGCAACGGATCAACCCCGCACTGTTCGATGTGGTTACGCTGGCCACGCTCCTGGAGCGGCGTGGCGCCAAAGCGACCCAAACGAAAAAGCTGCCATCCGCCGGTGATCCCGGTCTGGCGGAGCACATTTTGCAGAAACGCATCACGCGCCTGGGCAAGCAGATTCGCCACGCTGCCGGCTCGCCGAACCGCAGCCAGTGGAGCAACTACACGCAGCTCGCGCATCACTATCAGCCTGCCGACATTGAACAGAAACAGAGATTTGTGAGGGAGGCGCTGGAGCGTTGCCGCCCGGCGGAGGTGCTCGATATCGGCGCCAACACGGGAAACTATTCCCAGATCGCCGCCGAGACGGGCGCCAAGGTGGTCGCACTCGACAGCGATGCCGCGGCCCTGGAGGCGCTGTGGGAAATGGCAGCGCGCGAAAGCTTGGCCGTAACGGCGCTGGTTGCAAACATTGCCCGGCCAACGCCCGCGGCGGGATGGCGGAATCGCGAACAACTCTCGCTGCTCGACCGGCTCACGGGGAAGTTCGATCTCGTACTGATGCTCGCGGTGATTCATCATCTGATTCTGCGCGAGCAGTTGCCGCTCAAGCACATTGCTGAGCTATCGGCGAGCCTGACGCGCCGCTGGCTGCTGGTGGAGTGGGTGCCACCCTCAGACCCCATGTATCAAGAGTGGCTGCGGGGGCGCGACGAACTGTATGGCCATTTGACGGAGGAGGATCTGAAGCGCGCATTCTTGCCGTTTTTTGCCGTTGCCGAGCGCCTGGAACTGAGCAACGGGCGCGTGCTTTTGCTGCTGGAGCGCGCGGCAGTGCAAACGGACGCCACGTTCGACGGCGACAAACCACAACGAGAAGCTCGGCCGCAGCATGACGCGAGCGCGGCATGATGAAACGGATTGCACAGGCGTGGGGTTTTGCCTCCATTGTGCTGTTGCCGAATTACATCGACCTCACTTCATCCACCGGCGACGCGCGCATGCGCTTTCCAACGCCGCTGACGCGCATTGCACTGGCGCATCTGGCAGACTTGGTGATTGTCGCGCTGATTTTTGCCGGCCTGATGGCGATGCTGCGCAAACTGAAAGCGTGGCCTGCGATTCGCTGGGTGCTGATGGCGATGATGCCGATCTATCTGCTGGCGCGAAATCTCGACGTCTTCCCCTTCGACGTTCCTAGCTTCGCAGTGCTCGCCGTGAGCCTGCTTTGGATCGCGACTCTGGCTTTTCTTATCCTGCGTGCGCCGAGGATTGCGGTGCGGCTGCGCACCGCGGGCGGCGCCGTGCTCGCGGGATTCGCCGTCTTTGCACTGGTGATGGCCGGTCAACTGGTGCGCGCTGCACTTTGGCGCCCGAGACCGCAGGCCTACGCAATACCCATCGCCGCACAGCCCGCCGACAAACCGCGCCTGGTATGGATTCTCTTTGACGAGCTGGCATACAAGCCGACCTTCGAAGCGCGCGATGCGTCGCTCCAGCTTCCGAATCTAGACCGCCTGCGCAGTGAAAGCACAATTTACACTGACATGACGCCGATTGCCTACCGCACCATGCATGTGATTCCGAGCCTGATGCTGGGGCGCATGGTCACCGATGTAATGTACACAAATGACAGTCGCTTTCTGGTCGAGATCGAGGACGCGCCGCATTGGCAAGCGTTCGACGTGAATGCTTCAATCTTTGGATTGGCGAAGCGGCGCGAAGTCACGACTTCGATCGTGGGATGGTACGTTCCCTATTGCCCGATCTTTGCCGGCGTAGCCACGGAGTGCTACTGGAGCAATGACGATGGGGAGAATCGCGGTCCCACGTGGGCCGACGCCAGCTTTGCAGAAAATGTCTGGTTCCCGCTGCGCATCATGGTGGAGCAGATTGTATGGCCGAGCCGCGCGTGGAAGGACAATGCGGAGTGGAGCGCGGAGGGACACATTGCTTCCGTGAAGGATGTGAGCCGCCATGCGCTGGCAACGCTGGAAACGAGTCAAGCCGATCTGATTTTTCTACACATTCCCGCGCCGCATCCGGTCGCCTTCTGGGATCGCCGCACTGGCAAATTCGCATCCGGCGGATCGTATCTCGATGGGCTGGATTACGTTGACCGGCTTGTGGGGCAGATGCTTGCGATTCTCGAATTGCAACCGCGTTGGGGGGCGACCACTTTGATCGTGCAGGGAGACCACTCGTGGCGCACCGGCATGTGGCGGCCGGTGCCGGGATGGAGCGCGGAAGACGAGCGCGCCTCCGATGGTGGAAAGTGGGACCCGCGGCCGGTTCTGTTGATTCACGCGCCGGGCCAGCAAAGTGCCAACACGGTGACTGCGCCCACCAGCCTGATGGTTGTGCACGATTTTGTGGACGCGCAAATCCAGAGGATGGCGCAGTAGGCATTGCGCGGAAGGTGCCGGCTTGGCGCTCTATTGCGGCAGCGCCATGGTTCCTGCGATGTGCAGAGCGACGGCTGGCGTGTCCGACGACGGCTGCCCGCCGGTAACGGTGATCGCATAAACTCCCGGCAGAACAACGCGATTTCCTTTTTCGTCAACTTCGCTCAACTGCCGCGGCGTCAGCGTAAATTCGACGTGCCGTGCTTCGCCCGCACGAAGATGAATTCTCTCAAAGCCTTCCAACTCCACGCGCGGCGACACCGCGGTTTGAGGGGGCTTGATGTAAAGCTCGACGACTTCATCGCCATCGCGCGGGCCCGCGTTGCGCACCTCGGCGGTGACCGTGACGGAATCGCCGGCGTGGATCGCTGTGCTGCTTGCGTGTCGGCGCGCTATAACTGAAGCGCGAATAACTCAAGACCGAATCCGAAGGGATACATCACTTCGCCCTTGAAGTAGCGATAAGTTCTGTTGCTCATCGAGTAATCAGTAAACGCAGGTAAATCGCTGGTAGAGCGATAGAAGGTAACGGGCAAACGTCCCGCGGGATTGTTCTTGCCGGCAAGGGTTTCCGCAATGGCATCGCCGCCCTCTTCGCCGGGATACCACGCGGCGAGCAGCGCATCCGCATGCTCGTTGACCCACGGCACGGCCAGCGCGCTGCCGGTCGTGAGCACCACGATCAGCGGCTTGCCGGTGGCGCCCGAGCGCTTCCAGCAGATGCTCCTGCGCCAAAGGGAGTTCAATGCTGGTGCGGTCGCCGCCGTCGAAGCCGTCGACGTGCACATTCATCTCTTCGCCTTCAAGATTGGGCGAGAGGCCGACGAATGCGACGATGGCATCGGAATCCTTTGCCGCTCGAATGGCCTCGGCGAGCAAACTGTTCGCCGGCGGAATCCACTCGAGATCGATCATAGCGGTCGTTGGGAGAATGCACATACTCCACCTGCGGATGGCATGCGGCTGCGTGTCGGCGAAACTAAGTCGCGCATTTGCCGGATTGCTGTGGTTGTCCATGACCAGCTTGTCGTCAACATAGAGCCGGATGCGGTCGGCTTGCGGCAGTGGCGGAGCATTCGGTCCACTGGCGGCAACCGCCATGAACGGCCGCGGTCCGCGCACGCCCAGCACGTAATCGCCCGCAGCAGGCGGCACTAACTCGCCCGTCCATCGCACGGAGAATGCCTGTCGAAGGAAAGTCCGCCGCCGGCGCCACGCGGTTCCAGTCGAAATTGATTCTCGCGTCGACGCGCACCATTTTCGGCGCGCCCGTCAAATTGCAGATTGTCGAAGTATTCGCCCTTCAGCCCCACGGTCTGGAGCGAGGCATCGGTGCGCAGGTACGCAGAAGGAATGGGCGCGGGCGTGCCGTCGGCGAGGATCGATCCCGGAGCATAGAGAATGTTGTCGCTGCCGAATTGCTGGCGCATCCCGTCGAGAGGTGAAATAGGATGCGACGCGATGCCGTTGTAGTTGCCCTCGATGGACTCGAGCAAATCCGCGGTTGGACCCACGACGGCAAGCTTGCGGATGGAGGGCTTGAACGGCAGCGTGTCGTTGCGATTCTTGAGAAGCACGATCGATTCACGCGCCGCTTCGAGAGCCAGTTCGCGGTGCGCCGCGGAATCGACCTCGGAGTACGGAATCGCGTTGAACGGCACGGCCGCGGGCGGATCGAACATGCCCAGCCGCATGCGCGCCGTGAATAGGCGCGTGACGGCGGTGTCGATTTCGGCTTCGCTCACCAAATTTTCGCTGACGGCTTTGGTCAGCGCCTTGTACGCCGAGCCGCAATCCAGATCGGTTCCGGCTTTGACAGCGTCGGCGTCTCCCTGTGCTGGACTCGTAGCGATAATGATGTCCGCGCTCGATATCGGCGACCGCATCGCAATCGGAGACCACGTAGCCGTTAAATCCCCAATCCTGGCGCAGATGCTTCTGGAGCAACATGGGGTTTGCGCATGCGGGTGCGCCGTCGATGGCGTTGTAAGCGCACATGATTGAGTCCGCATGACCGTCCATGATGGCGGCGCGAAACGCGGGGAGATACGTGTCCTCGAGATCGTGATCGGAAATGTCGACGTTGACGCTGTGGCGCGTCGGTTCGGGTCCACTGTGCACAGCAAAGTGCTTGGGCGTCGCTACCAGCTCCAGGTAATGAGGATCGTTGCCCTGCAGGCCTTTGACAAACTCCACGCCCAGGCTCGCGGTGAGAAATGGATCCTCGCCAAAGGTCTCCATGCCGCGGCCCCAGCGCGGATCGCGAAAGATGTTGATGTTCGGCGACCAGAAAGTGAGCCCTGCGAAGCGGCTGTGATCGTCGTTGCGAATGGCCTCGTTGTACTTGGCGCGGCCTTCGACCGCGATGACCTTCGCGACCCTGCTCATGAGTGCGGTGTCCCAGGTGGCCGCGAGGCCGATGGATTGCGGGAAATTCGTCGCAAAGCCGTTGCGCGCCACGCCGTGCAGCGCTTCGTTCCACCAGTTGTAGGCAGGCACGCCCAGACGCGGAATGGCCGGCGCGACATCCTGCATCTGGCTCACCTTTTCCTCGAGCGTCATGCGGCTGACGATATCCTTGGCGCGCGCCTCGGGCGCAAGCGCGGGATTGAGATACGGGCAGGGCGAGGGGTCGCACGACACGGCTGGTCTGCTACTGGTGGTCTGCTGGCGTGCCTGCTGCGCCGGCGCCGAAATCCACGCCGGAATGAGCACACTGATTGCCGCAAGTAAGATCGCTGGTTTTGTCATAGGGCTTTTAGCTTTGGTCTTTACAGGCCGAAGGGTATCATGGCCGCGGCGGATGCGTAACGTCGCTTAGCGCTTGGCGCGCAGGCTCGATGCGCGCACCACGAGCTGCGGAGCCACCAGCGCGCTCTTGCGGGGCACCGGCGTTTTGCTCTCTGCCATTTTCAGCGCCTGCGTCGCTGCAATCTTGCCAATCATCTTGCTGTTTTGATCCACAGAGGTGAGCGGCACGCGGAGAAAATCAGAGTAAGAAAGATTTCCGCATCCCACGACCGCAATATCCTCAGGAACACGCAAACCCGTATCGAAGATGGCGCGCATGGTGCCCAGCGCGACCGGATCGTTGAAACAGAAGATGCCATCGGGACGCGGCTTAAGTGCCAGCAGTTTAACCGCGGCCGCATAGCCTGCCTTATCGCCCACATGGTCGCCAGAAGGCCCGATGGAAACAACACGGCTCGCCAAGGGGGCAATCTGGTGCGATGCCAATGCCTGCTTGTAGCCATTCAGACGGCCAATTGCCGTGCTGATCTCAGGCCCGCGAATGTGCGCGATGCGCCGGCAGCCCTGTTCGATCAGGTGCGAGGTGGCCAGCACGCCGACCGCGGTATCGTCCACGCCGACGAAGTTCGATTCGAAGCCGGGAAACTGACGATCCAACAGAATGTAAGGAACCTTTTGCTCTTCGAATTGCCGGAAACTCTCCACCGTCCACTGGGACGAGGCGACCAGCATCACGTCGACGCGTCGCGCCAGCAACTGCGCAATCTCCTCCCGTTCCAGAGCCGGGTCCTCGTCGGATGAGGAGATAAAGAGACTGTAGCCCTTGCGCCGCACCTCAACCGAGATGCCTTTCGCGATTTGCGCAAAGAAAGGATGGAGCAGGTCGGGGACTACCAGGCCGATTGTCCAGGTGCGCCCAGCGATGAGCGAGCGGGCCGCGAAATTGGGCTGATAATTCAGCTCCTTCATCCGCTTCAGTACGCGCTTGCGCGTTTGCTCGCCGATGTCGGGATGGTTGCGCAAAACCTTGGAGATGGTGACGACCGACAGGCCCAAATCCTGCGCTATATCCTTCAGTCGCGCAACCATGCTTCCAGCGCCTCCGCGCGCCCCATTCCCAATGGGAAAGAAGATACCGAATGCACTCAGTTTACATGTATGGGGAGCAGAAGGGCTGGAGCGGCCGGGAGGCGGGACGCGAGAAATCTGGCGCTGCTCAAGCTTGCCATGCCAGTGTGGCACGCAATGCGACTCTCGCCAGATGAGAGTCGCTGAAAGCTATTTCCGCAAATGATAGCTTATTCCGGCGGCATAACCGGAAGGATCGAGCGTGTGGTGTTGTAAAGTGACAGGGCTGAGAAAATCCGGAAAACCCTCATACGTATAATCGCCGCGCAACCAGAAGTGGCTCCATAGTTTGTACTCCGCGCCGCCGCCCATTGCCCATGTGGTCCGCGTATCATGAACGTACGTCGACGTTGGCTTGTGCGGCCAGCTTAAGCCGCCAAATCCTAGCTCGCCCTTCGCATAAGGCGCCAAGCGATGCCAATGATAGACATAAATTACGCCGCCTTGACCGACGAAGAACTTATACGCGGGTGCGGGATTCGCGCCACCGGCCATCATCGAATAGCCTTCCGCGGTGACTCCCAACCCGTGCCATAACTCATCAACAGCCCACGCGGACGGGCCGTATCTCTGAATGTTCCCCCAGTCGCCCTTCCAATAATCGACGCCGGCGCCAAAGCTTACCTTTGAATTGCCGCCCGAGGTCGCCTCGGGTTTCACCTGAGCGATAACCGGCATGCAGCACGAAAATATCAATACGACCGCTAGCAATCTTATACGCATTCTAGAAAACTCCCAGTAGATCAAAGTCACTCCTACGGCCGAAAAACAGTTTCTGCTTATCAAACATCTGTTTCTCACCCGGTTACAGCCTTGCATGTACAACTTATTCTTCATGCCACTCCTGCCACTTACTTCGATAACTTTTGCTTACCCTTGGCTCCGCACCCTATCGCACTCGTACTTGCCGAAGGAAGCCTGCTAACTAACGCAGGCGAGCTGCAAATTCGTTGCTTCAGATACCAGGTGCCCAAACCCCTTCGCCATCGATTGATATTCCGGAGTGACGCGCAGCGGCGCCAATATGGGGTCAACTGCAAATCCAAAACTCCAGAGCGACCCGCCGTAATCGGACTCTCTCAGCCAATG
>CAVQMV010000019.1:0-129044 GCA_963713675.1 uncultured Acidobacteriota bacterium | reverse complement strand
GTTAACAGCCAATGGGGAATAGAAAAACGATGAGCGAGGACGGATTGTCTTGCCCTGGAGGCAGCTCATAGAACGATTGTGCGCCGGAAGCGGGAAATTATATGCAAACTTTGGAGGGAATATTTTGGGGCGGATGCGGCTGGCGGTGGGGGTTCCGGCGGAACAGATTGCCGATCAGATGGGATTCACGCGGCTTCGCCACGTACCCGAATTCACGCAAAATGGGCGATCAGGGAGGGAGGATCAGAACCGGCTCTGGTATTCATTGCTGATCCGCATCAGCGCGGCTCCGTACCCTAGCTGGGTGTCCTTTTCGTCGACCCATTCAAACATGTAAGGGGGTTCGTTTCTTGCTCTGAATTTCAAGACCACAAACTCATCGTAGGAGTCTTCCACCTCGGTCAGCCGGAGACGAGCTTGTTCCGCTTCCTCGATGGGGTGTTTGTATTTGCTGCCGTCGGTTCTGTAAGACCGCTCGCCTTCATAGCTCGTCATGACATCGGCGTAATTGATCCCCACGATTGCCACGCAGATGGGATTTCTCGATCCCGACCGCCTCTTAAAGTTTTGGACCTGATTCGCGAGGTCGCTCTTTACTCGGTCGATCTGTTTAATCATCGCCTTCGCAAGGATTTTTACTTCGACGCCAATCTCGATTGTCGCGACGGACCCTCTGGCAACCTTGTAGCCAGGGTCTATATGGGGCCGCTCCCCGACGATCAACTCGCCAAATGTTCCATCGCCTCTTCTGGCATTAATTCCCTTCCTTTTGTTCTGAACGTTGAGGACTCTGGACATGTTCTCGACCGAGATAACATATCGATCCGATTTGTTGACCGCGACCAGATCCTCGTAGAGGTGCATCGCCACGAAATCGCCTAAGTTTGATCTCCGATGCTCGTATTTCGTGCCATCGAACAACTTGCGAAATTCTGCGAGAAGCCTGAATTCAATCACTGACAACCTCGCACGTTGTGGCGCCGGCCATTCCTATTACCCGCGTCAGAGCCGACGCTCTTTTCCGGGCCGTATCGAGGTATGACGGCTCAACCTCGACGCCAATCGAGTTTCGCCCTGATCGAATTGCCGCGGCAGTCGTTGAGCCTGTTCCCAGGAATGGGTCCAACACCGTATCGCCGGCAAAGGAAAACAATCGGATGAGCCGTTCTGCTAGGTCGACGGGAAATGGAGCAGGATGCGAGGTCTTCGTAGTGGACGCGCCCGGGATGTCGTCCCAGCCCGAGCGAAGCCAACTCTGCATCTCTTCCTTGGTCAGCATGGAGAGAACCTTTTGAACGGGCGGGACCGATCTGTATTTCCCGCCCTTACGGAGTTGCAGAATGAACTCCGTGTCGTTCTTGACAATCGACCCTGGCTGGTATGGCTTGCCATAGAAACCTGCGCCGTTTCCTTTCGCCTCGGTGACCCCATTGGCGATCTTGTGCCACAAAATTGGTGTCAGACAGTCAAGGCCAAGCTTGCGTGATCGGACTTGAATGTCCGAATGCAGCGGCATGACATAGTGCCTTCCCTCGCGCTTTCTGGGAATGCACACGTCGCCCACCACGCAACAGATCCGCCCGCCGGGAACAAGCACCCGGGCACATTCCAACCAAACTTTATCCAGTTCGTTCAGGAACCGCTCGTAGTCAGCGACATCACCGAGTTGCGCCTCGTTGTTCTTCGCGTATTCTTTCAACGTCCAGTACGGAGGCGACGTAACGACGAGGTGGACAGATGCGTCAGGGAGCCAGGACAGGTCTCTTGCGTCGCCTAGGTGCAGGCGGTGGATGGTCCTGTTAAACGGCGCTGGCCACGGAACTGTTCGGAAGTGCTCGTTCGCCTCGCGATAAATATTCAATGCGCCGGGTGCAGCGTCATTTAGCGGCAGCTGAAACGTAAATTCCGCCCGGCTCCGCAGCTCGATGCTCGGCTGTTTCGGGGATTTGGCGCCTTTCCTGGGAGCGTCGTTCGTCAACGTTTTTTGAACGGCGGCTTGCTTCACATCTGGTCCCTTTGCTGCAGACTTGGCGACTGATCTATTCATACACCCTTGACCACAGGAAAAACGGTCCGAGAATTGGTCAATTTGGTTCGTCGTCAAATCACCATTAAGGGGGCATTCTCGTTCGGTATCGAATTCGAGGGAACGTTGCAGATAATTTCGGCGCATGAAGGCAGGATAGGCATGGGCCCTCGGGCGACCGCAGGAAGCTTGGCCACGGCCGATTCTTGCGTTCTCAAATGGAACATAGTTTCGGTCTGGGCCGGCGGGGACGATTGTCGGATTCCTTCTTGGGCCGCGGCTGCGCCGCGTGCTTTGTTCTTCAAAAATGGGCAGATGGGTTTTCGTGAGGCTGAAGCCTCAGGCTCCTTCCGAGAACCAGGGAATAGGGAGTAGGGAACAGGGAGTAGAAAGGCAAGTGCAAGAGCAACCGCAGGTTCTTCGACTCGCTATGGCGCATTTGTTGCGCCATAGCTCGCTCAGAATGACAGGCGATTTTTATTGCTCGCGATGAGGTCCCGTTTTTATTGCTCAAAACTCGAGGCGCAGGGAACCTTGCAGGACGCGGGCGGCTATGTCTGAACCTGGCGGGACGTAGGTGCTGGAGATGGTTCCGAAGTTGACGCCTTCGGCTTCGGTGATGTCGTCGCCGGCGCCGGTGGGCGGGTTGAAATTGGGATGATTGAAGGCGTTGAAGGCGTCGCAACGGAATCTGAGGTTCATCCTGTCGGCATAGACGGGAAAGGTTTTGCCGAGGCCGAGATCGAGATTGAAGTAGCCGGGGCCGCGGAGATTGTCGCGGCTGCCGATGCTGAATCCGGTGGGGCCGGTGTAGGCGGCGAGGGCCGCAGTGGGATTGGAAAATGCGTAGAGCGGGTTGCCGTTGCCGCCGTGGATCCTGGTCTTGAGCAGTGAACGCGAACCGGTGAGCGTGGCGGGCGCGTCGTTGGCGAAGCCGGCTACGTAGGCATTGGAAAACGCGTTGTAGGCGAGGCCGGTGTGCCAGGTGGGAATGCCGCTGATCTCCCAGCCTCCGGCAAGCTGGTTGGCCCAGAGGGGCATGGTGGCGCCGAGGGCGCGATTGCGGCCCAGGGGCAGCTCGTAGATGAAGGTTCCGTTTAAATAGTTGGCGACGTCGAAGGTCGAAGGGCCGCGGCACTCACGCGGGCGGTTGACGTCGCAGATGAAACCGGTGGCGGCTGACTCGGCGATGAAGATGGCGGGGGTAGAGACGTTGTCAATGGAATGCGCCCAGGTGTAGTTGAGATCGAATTGCAGACCGTAGCCGACGTTTTTGTGCAGCGTGACGAGCATGCTGTTGTAGCTGGAGAAGCCTTTGTTGGTCCAGATACTGTTGTCGCCGAATTGCGCGGCCAGACCGACGTTGGGCGGCAGGAATCCAGACAGGGCGTAGACGGTATCGGAAAAGTCGCCGCGCGCGGAGTAGGGATAGGCGAGATAGGCGGCGGCCTGCGTGTTGTTGGCGAAGTAAGCGCCACCGTAGAGGGTGTTGAGGTAATTGGCTAATCCCGCGAGCTCGTCTTCAAACCAGGGTTGGGGCGAGAGACTTGCGGCGGCGCCGTATTCGCCGAGGCTGGCGTACTGGCGCAACTGCGTGACCATGCCGGATTCACCCTGAGACAACATTTGGCTGGAGGCGCCGGTGTTGTCGGGGAAGTCGATGAGCTGGCTGGCATCGGCGGAAGCGAGTAGACGGCGGCCGAGTTTTCCGAAGTAAGAAACTTTGAGGAGATAGCCCTGAGGAAATTCGTGTTGCCATCCGAAATTGAATTCGATGTTGTAGGGATTCTTCAGATTGGGATCGACGAGCACGTTGCCTTCAGCGTATTGCAAACCGTAGGGCACGCCGCCGGCGACATAGGGCGTGTAAGGAGGGGTGACGTTTGGAGCGCCGGGCGGCGACGGCGGAGAAGTGAGCCCGCTAAAGCGAGGCAAGCCGCCGAGGCTGACGTTGCTGGTGGCTAGTGAATCGTAGGGATCGCCGTAGATTCCGAAGGGATTGAGTTGCTGGGCTGAGAAGAGGTAGGACTCCTGCGTCTGGACGTACTGGAGCGCGTTGACGATGCGGTGATCGTAGACGATGGCGGCGCCGCCACTGATGACGGACTTGAGATCGAAATTGGGGCTGTAGGCAAAGGCGAGACGCGGCGCGAACATTTTGTTCTGCGGATAGTAGAAACCGGGAGCGTGGTTGGCCTTGCCGCCGAGAACGTATTGGAGGAAAGGGACCGCGGTGTTGGTGGAGATTCCCGCGGCGCTTTGCTTGATGCGGTCGGCCCAGTACGCGTCGAATGAAAACGGCGTGACTGTGCCGTTGGAGTTGAGTTGAGGGAAGGCCTGATCGCCGTGGGTTTCATAGGGCGGCGTGTAGTTCTGATAGCGCACACCGTAGGAGACGGTGAGATGCGGTGTGAGCTTCCATGTGTCGCCGAAATAGATTTCGGTCTCGTCATAGCGGAAGTTCATATCGAGGCCGCCGGCGGTGGGAAGCGTGGCGCCCTTGTTGTTGTAGTTGAAGATGGCGGCATTCTCAGCGAAAGCTCCCAGGGCCGTGGAGAAGGCGTTGTCGTAGATGCTGGTGGCGTATTGCGAGGCGTTGATATCGGACGGCCGCAGGCTGGGAGCAAGGGCAGAAAAGTTTGAGGCTCCGGTGACGCCCACGTATTCGAAATTGAAGTTGTCGGCGAGAAACTCGTTGGGGTTAATCCATTTGAAGGTTCCGCCAAAGGTCAGGGTGTGTCTTCCCTTTTGCCAACTGAAATCATCGCGGACGATAGGAACAGGATATGTGCTGGACTGAGATCCGTTGCCCGGCGCATAGGGACCGCTGAGGCCTGCGTAGGCGAACTGGTTGTCGCCTTGCGGATTGTAGACAATCGGCGTCGCGAGGTCCTCGTAGGTTTCGCCGTACTCCGCCTGATTGAGGATGTTCTGCGTGATGGTCCAGGAGTGGCCGACCACCCAGGCATAGCTGCGATCGTAGCTGGGATGGGTTTGCGGGTCGCCGGGAAATTGAATGGGAGTAAGTTCGTCGTTTCTCCGCGTGAATGTGCCGCGGCCGAAGATTTTCATTTTGTCGTTGAGGTTGACGTCGACGCGCTGCACGAAATTGTTGACGGTGACGGGCAGGGGCGCATTGAAGCGATAACCTGCGGTGTTGACGAGATCGCCCACGTCTCCCGTTAGATCGTTTGCGAGGGGATAGCGGCCCTGGAAGAATTTGAGTTCCGTCGAATCCCATCCGAGTCCCTGCGGATCGAGATTTGTTACCTGCGAAGGATTGAGCGATACGGTGACGCCGCTGGTATTGACGTAGCAAACATAGCCTTCGCGATAACCCGCGCTGCCGGCGCAGCCCGATTGCCCGGAGATGCCACCCAAGGGAACAGTCTGATCGATAGGGGAATTTTTCGCGTCGTGCTGGCCATCGTAGTCGAAGAAGAAGAAGGCTTTGTTTCTGCGGATGGGTCCGCCGATGTTGCCGCCGAACTGATTGCGCACCAGAGGCGGCCTGCCAATTCCCGCATTGTTGTTGAACCAATCGTTGGCTTCAAGGTCCGTGTCGCGGTGGTACTCGTTGATGTTGCCGTGGAATTGATTGGTGCCGCTCCTCGTGACTAGATCGAATTGGCCGCCTCCGCCTTGTCCTGCACTGGAGAGCGGATCGCCGGTGACACCGCGAAACTCCTGCACGGAGTCGACGGGAGCGTTGGCTACGATGACGCCGAATTGGCCGGTGAGGTTTTTATTGACGTCGAGGCCGTCGAGCGTGACGTTGGACTGATCGGTGCGCGAGCCCGTGACTGCGCCATCCAGCGTGACGCCGGGTTGCTGATAGAAAAGCGCTGAAGGATTGCTGCGGTCTTCGACGGGGAGATCGTTTAGCTCCTGCACCTGGAAGTTGTTGCCCACCGTGGCGTCCGTTGTGTTCAGCGTGACATTCTCGTCCGCAGCCGAAACTTCAACGGTTTGCGATGCGGAGCCAACACTGAGCCTGGCGTTTTGGGTGCGCGTGCTGGAGACGCTCAGGTAGATTCCCGTGATGACGGTGGTGTTGAAGTTTGCCGCCGAAAAAGTGACTTTGTAGCCCGGGCCCGGAGCGACGTTGGTGATGGTGTAGGAGCCAACGGAGTTGGTGACCGTCTTGTAGGATGCGCCGGTTGCGTCATTGGCCAGCAGGATCGCTGCGGCAGGAATGACGGCACCGCTCGAGTCCGTGACGACTCCCGTGATGGATGCAAGGTCCTGGGCATGGGACGCAAGTGCGGGGAAGACGACTAACAGGGCTAAGAGGCCCGATAAAGGCAGGTTTCTATTGATCCAACACAACATGAATTGCTCCCAAACCGGTTCGAATCCATGTAACCCCCTTGATGCTGCAGGGGGCAGGAAATGGTCTATCGATTTCGCTGTTTTATCGGCTACTGTGGGCGACAAGCAGGCGGTCACCCGAAACCGGTTCAGGAACGAGTATGTGATCTATTCCAAGCTAAGAACAGTGAAAAAGCAGATGTGAATCCAGCGAGTAATGGCACAAAAGTTGCATAGATTCAGTAATATGGGAGACTTTTGGGATGGAAGGCAGGGAGTCTGGGACGAACGGCCTTCATCCAGGGATGAAGGCCATTGATCACAAAAACAGCGCAGCCCGGGATTTACCCGGGCTGCACTTTTGAAGGAGACGATCAAGCCGCGCGATCAGATGCGCATGGGCATGAGGACGTAGCGGTATTTGTACTCGGCGTCGGGATCTTCGGGGCGCATCTGGCCGGCGGACTGCTGGTCCTTGAACTCGAGGCGGACTTCGCCGGCGTTGTCGAGGGCCTTGAGGAAGTCGAGGATGTAGGTGGAGTTGAAGCCTACGGTGATGGCTTCGCTCTGGTAGGGCGTGTCGATGGTGTCTTCGCTCTCGCCGGATTCAGAGGATTGGGCGCTGACCTTGAGCTCGTTGTCTTCAAGCTTCATGCGGATGGCGCCGGAGCGCTCGTCGGCGAACTGGGCGACGCGCTGGATGGCGGCGGAGAGTTCGCTCGACCGGACCACGGCGAACTTGGTGTTGTCGCGCGGCATGACGGCTTCAAAGTTGGGAAATTGCCCGGTGAGCTTGCGGCTGGACAACGTGCGATGGCCGACGCGGAAGAAGAGCGTGTGCTCGTCGTCGGCGAATTCGATGCGCTCGGCGTCGGAGTTGGCGAGCAGCGACTGCAGCTCCTGGAGAGCCTTGCGCGGAATGAGCACGCGCTTCTCGCCGCTGATGCCTTCGAGGGTTTCGTTGGGCTTCTCGACAAACGACAGGCGATGGCCGTCGGTGGCGACCATGGCGAGCGACTCGGCTTTGAGGATGAGCAATGCGCCGTTGAGGGTGTAGCGCGACTCCTCGTTGGAGATGGCGAAGATGGTGCGGGCGATGAGCGTGCGCAGCGCGACGAGAGAAATGCTGGTGGCCGCGATGGTGGGGAACTCGGGAACCTGCGGATAGTTGGCGCGCGCCATGCCGACCATTTTGGTGTTGGAGCGGCCGCTGCGAATTTGCACCCAGTGATTGTCAAGCAGCTTGATGGAGATGTCGCCGTCGGGGAGGAGCTTGATGTAGTCGTAGAGCTTGCGCGCGGGGATGGTGCAGGCGCCGGGCTTTTTGACCTTGACGGCGGCGCTGGTGCGGATGGCCTGGTCGAGATCGGTGGCGGTGATGTTGAGGCGATCGCCTTCGGCCTCGATGAGAAAGTTGGAGAGGATCGGGATGGTGGTTTTGCGCTCGACCACGCTTTGCGTTGCCGTGAGTTCCTTGACCAAATCCTGGCGGCTTACGGTAATTTCCATCGCTGCCCCCTGAGCGGCCGGCTTCTCAACTTCAGTTTCGACGCTTGGCATTTCAATCCCCCTGCCCCAGAAGCCGCGTCACTATGCCCCCACTGTACAACAGCTTGCGAGCAGCCGGAAGCGGCGTCGATGCATCAACCCGATTGTAGCGATCCTGCGATGAAATGGCGCGTGGAAAACTAGGTTGGTTCTCTGAAATACGGGGAGAAATGCGGGTGTGCGGGTGCGTGGGTGTGTGCGATCCCACCCTTTCCGCAAAAAGCGCGGAAAGGATGGGGCAACGTCCAACGTCAGGTCGGCGAGAGCGCGACGGGAGGGGGTGGGTATGTGTGTGTAGAGATAAAGAAAAGACAGCAGTACCCGTAGGTGGGGTAGGAAAAGTGGGAATCGGGGTGGAGATGTATGGGGGCGCGGGGTTGAGATGGGTGAGAGTTTTCTAAAACGCAGCTGTGGGAATGAGGGGAATTGGATAACCGGTACGCGAAGGGTGAGATGCGACCGTGATTATCCGCGACTCCCACAGGGGCGCGGCTGAAGGCTGTGGAAGGCGTGTGGGTTGTGTGGGACGCGCGGCGAAGGTGTATGGGCGGAGCGGGTTGCGGCGAGCGGGTATTACACAGCAGGAGAAGGAATGGGGTAGACGTCGGCAGTCAGTCCACGATCGTCACTTGTTTGGATCGCCCGTCGAATGAGATGGTCCAGTTTCGCAAAATATCCCTGCCAATCAGGATCGCGTAGTGTCGCTCTTTTGGAAATTCGGCGGACACGATTCGGATCGGATCAAATGATCGCAGCTTTGTATCGGGGAAACTGATTGAGCCGGCATGCTCGCCGCAGCGATGGGTGGCGCCGATTGCGGTTATTTCACTTCCTTCATTTGTTTGAAAGAGTCGACAATAGTTGGCAAACTTCTTGCTAATTACGGTGACTGACGCACCGGTGTCCAGGAGGGCTCGCATTCGACGCGGTTCGGGATAATCGAGCCCTATATCACGCCCCTTATCGAGGACCTCTCGGGAATTCATGATCACGACGTCAATGCAAGGGCCAGGGTCATCTTGATCGAATGGGTCCCATCTTACGCAGACAGTCGCCATATTAGGAGATGCAATAGACTGGCTCGGTCACCCAAACCTGCTTCACAAGAAAGGATCGACCAACGCCAAATGTCTGCAGGCCGGCCTTCAGGGCGTCGGCGTAGGTGCCAAAAAACCCTTCCGCAATGACGTCGCCCTGGATAACTACAAATTTGCCACGATGGGAGAGCGACCACTCCTTGCGGTGCCGTTCGAAGACCTCACGTTCTATCGAGAACTGGTTTGTTAGATCCATAACCAATCCCCTCCTAAATCTTAGCTCTCGGCCGCATCGAATGAGATGTCTGTAAATACGTTATTGCACTATAACGTAATAATGTAACAATGCAACAATGTAGTCAAGGAAAATCTGAACTATGAGCCCCAGAGAAAAACACATTCCGGACGATGCCCAGAGGACTTCGGTTTGCCTCACAGCAACGGATAGGGCGGCTATTCTCTGGATCGCTGAGTCCCGACGTATCAAGAAGAACAAGCGGACTACAACGAACGACATCCTCGTTGATGGACTCTGGGAGCTTTTCGATAAGACTGGCGGCAAATCAAGGGATCAAGCTGAGGCCATGGTACCGGTCGTTCCCCCAAGCGAACGCTCACCAAGTAAGGTGACGCAGATGCCAAAGTCCAGTCGCTGATCCATCTAGAAACGGCGCTTTTATACTGAAGCTTCCTATGTCCTACGCGGCTGCAATCGAACAGTTGAAGCGCCATGACGCCGGAGCTGTATGCAAAGGCGGGGCAGGCGCGACGGAAATTCTCGCTGGACGAGGTGCGGATTCTGCTGGGTGCGCTGGGCGATCCGCAGCGGCGGTTTCCGGCGGTGCTGATTGCGGGGACGAATGGGAAAGGTTCGACCGCGGCCACGCTGGCTTCGATTTTGACGGAAGCGGGAGTGCGCACGGGACTGTATACGTCGCCGCATCTGGAGCGGCCGAATGAGCGGATTCGCGTAGGGCGGAGCAGAGATTGCGGATGGGGATTTTGCGCGGCTGTTTTTCCGGGTCTCGGATGAAGGCGAGCGACTGGTGAGGCAAGGCAAGCTGCCGCAGATGCCGAGTTTCTTTGAGATGCTGACGGCGCTCGCATTTCTCTACTTTGCCGAGAGCGGGGTGGAGATTGCGGTGCTGGAAGTGGGGATGGGTGGGCGGCTGGATGCGACGAACGTGGTGGAGCCGCTGATTTCGGTTGTGACCGATATCTCGCTGGACCACATGGAGTGGCTGGGGCCGACGATTGCGGCGATTGCGCGGGAGAAGGCGGGAATTCTGCGCGCGGGCGGAACGATGATTACGCTGCCGCAGCATCCTGAGGCGAACCAGGTGCTGGGCGAGGTGGCGACTGAGCTGGATGTGCGCGGGGTGAGCGCGGTGCCGTATATGCCGGCGAGCGATGCCAAGGGGCCGTACACGGTGGAGGCTTTGGGCGCGACGGTCAAGGTGGATTCGCCGCTGAGAGGCGCGCACCAGCAGCGGAATGTGGCGCTGGCGATTGCGGCGGCGGTGGAGTTGGCTACGCGGCATGGATTTGCGGTGAGCCCGGCGGCGATCGAAGAGGGAATTCGGCAGACACAATGGCCGGGACGCCTGGAGCGAATGACGCGGGGGGGCGTGGAGTGGGTGCTGGACGTGGCGCACAACCCGGCGGGTGCTTGGGCGCTGCGCGCGGGAATGCGCAGCATTGTGGAAGATCGCAGGCCGAGGATTCTGATTTTCAGTTGCCTGCGCGACAAGCCGCTGGCGGAGATGGCGCAGATTCTGTTTCCGCTGTTCGAGCAGCGTGATTGTGACGCCGATTCATGCGGCGCGCGCGGCGGCGGTGGAGGATTTGCTGGCGGCGGCCAAGGCAACGGGGACAGCGGCGACGGTGGCGGAGTCCGTACGCGAGGCGCTGGAGACGGCGCAGGAGAACGCTGCGGGTGGCGTGGTAGTGGTGTCGGGATCGGTGTACCTTGTAGGCGAGGCGCGGGCGATGCTTTTTGGCGATCAGTTGGCGGGAAAGAGCGAAACAAGGTGAGCACGAGGCCCAATCCGACTGCCGCGGTTTTATCGCTGGCGAACGAATGCGCTGCAGGCGCCGCTGCTTGCGCTGTGACGGCGGCGTGCGGGCTCACCGCGCTCGCGGTCTCGCTGGTGGACAAGAAGGGGCGGGCTCAGCACGGGATTGCGCGGTTGTGGGCGCGGTGCGGGGTGTGGTCTTCGCTGTCGCGGTTGAAAGTGGAGGGAGCGGAAAATCTGAGCAAGCACCGGGTTGCGGTGTATGCCCCGAACCACACCTCCTACATGGACATTCCAGTAGTTTTTGCGGCGCTGCCGTTTCAGTTTCGCATCCTGGCGAAGAAGGAACTGTGGCGGTGGCCGTTCATCGGCTGGTATCTGCGAGCGCTCGGGGCAGATGCCGATCAACATCGAAAACCCACACGCGACGCTCGCGAGCCTGGGCGGTGCGGTGAAGGCGCTGCGCGGCGGCATGCCGCTGGTAGTGTTTCCGGAGGGCGGGCGGACCTCGGATGGCGAGCTGAAACCCTTTCTGTCGGGCGCGGCGTACCTGGCGATTCGCGCGCAGGTGCCGCTGGTGCCGATTGCGCTGAAGGGCGTTTACGATCTGCTGCCAATTCACACGCGCCATTTTTATCCCGGCGAGCTGACGGTGCAGATTGGCGAGCCGATCGAGACGAAAGGCATGACGTGTGCGGCAAAATGGCGAGCTGACGGAGCGATTGCGCGCAGCGATGGAGAAGATGCTGGAGACGCCGTCGCGAGCCGAGGCCGAGACTCCGGTCTCTTGAATTCGCGCACGAAAGACAAAAGCAACCGCAGATCCCCATTCGACTTCGATCGCTGCGCGATCTCCGCTCAGGGCAAGCTTTCGACTCGCTTTGGCGCATTTCATGCGCCAAGGCTCGCTCAGGATGACACCGAATGTTTGTCGCTCAGTTGGGCTTTACACTGGTTGCATGGCCGTGCGGATTGCGATTCCCGAACCTACCAGCAGCGACAGAGAGTACAACCAGCGCGCATTGCCGCAGTATGTTGAAGCGCTGAAGGCCGCGGGCGCGGAGCCTGTGGTGGTGCCGCTGAGCGAACCGCAGGAGCGCGTAGCGAAGTTGCTGGCCAGCGTGCAAGGGGTTCTTTTGCCGGGAAGCAAGTTCGACGTGGATCCGCAACGCTATGGCGAGGCGCGCGAGCCGGAGTGCGCGGAGGACGATCCGGGGCGCACCGCGGCCGACGAGCTGCTGCTGCAGGATGCGTTCAATTTGCGCAAACCGATTCTTGCGATTTGCCACGGCACGCAAAACCTGAATGTGTGGCGCGGCGGTGCGCTGGTTCAGGATTTGAAGACGGCGGTGAATCATCGGCCGGGACGCGAAGTGGTGAAGGCGCACCCGGTGGAGATTGCGCAGGGATCGCGATTGAACGGAATTGTGCCGGTGCCGGAAGCGGGGGACGTGGCGGTGAACTCCAGCCATCACCAGGCGATTCGCACGCTGGGCGACAATTTGCGAGTGAGCGCGGTTTCGCCGAGCGACGGCGTAATTGAAGCGGTGGAGTTGGACGCGGCGGATCACTTTGTGGTCGGCGTGCAATGGCATCCTGAGCGGACGTATGCACAAAGCGGATTTTCGCGCGCTATCTTCTCTGCGTTTGTGCAGGCGGCAACGGAGTGGCAACCGCCCGAAATCGAAAGTGCGAAAAGCGAGAACTGAACGATGGATGCGAGCGAGACGAAGACACGGCTGGAGGCGCTTCTGACGGCGGCCGGTTTGACGCCTCTGGACGACGCGACTGCTGGCCAGCTTGAAAAGTATATTTCGCTTTTTGTTCGCTGGAATGATCGCCTCAACCTGAGTGCAATTCGTGACGAAGAGAGCATCTTAGCGCGCCATCTTATTGAATCTATTGTAGTTGAAAGAGCGTTGCCGCAGGGGATTGTGACCCTGCTCGACTTTGGGTCGGGCGCCGGGCTGCCGGGGATTCCCATTGCGCTTTGCCGGCCGGAGATTGCCGTGACCCTGGCGGAATCGCAGGGCAAGAAAGCCGCGTTCCTACAAGAGGCCGTGCGCGTGCTCGGGCTCCAGGTGAAGGTTCATGCCGGGCGGGCCGAGGCACTCCGTACCGTTTTTGACTGCGTCGTTTTGCGGGCGGTCGACAAGATGCCGAGGGCTGTTGCGGCGGCCGTGCCGCTGGTGGCGCCGGCGGGATGGCTGGCGCTGATGACGACGATCGGCGAACGCGATGGACTCGAGGTTGCTGCGGGAGCAGAGTTTTCCTGGCTGATCGAGAGGCTGCTGCCGGGAGGTTCGCAGCGCATCGTCGTGTTTGGATCCCGCTGCGAACCGCGACTCTAGGGAATCTGAATCAAGATTGCACTGAGGTAGGGGACGTAGCAGGTGAGCTCTGTGCCTGTGGTGCTGAGGACGAAAGCAGCGCCTGGCGAGAAAGAGGCGTTTGCGCCGACGCTCGCTCCCTGAATCGTCACACCTGAAGTTGCGCTGAGACTGGGGCCACTCGCACCTGCGGTGAGTTGCGTCATTTCAAGCAGCGTGGAAGAACTGGCGCTTTGCGGGAGCTGGACAGTGAGTTGGAGATTTTGCGCACTGTCTTTGTTGACGACGATGACGCTGATGGCTCCGGAAGAAGTTCTTACCGCATAGGCGGTGATGTTGAGGCTGCCGATGCCGGAGAGACTCGTGGTGTAGAGCGTGCCCAGGCCGGCGAGCGTGAAGAGAAGAATGCCGTAATATTCGGGCCGGGCTTCGACTACTGCGCCACCGGAGTCGGCGATGGGCGTGTAGCCATCGCTATTGCCGCCGCCGTGGAAGTTGGCGCCAACTGCGCCGTTCAGTGCGCAGTCGAAGAGATAATCGATGATCCAGAGCGAAGAGCAGTAGGCATCGCTGACGCCGTCGGCGCCGCCGTTGTAGTAGGAGTTGCATTCGGACATGCGGAAGGGAACGCCGATACCCTTTGCGTCTGTGTTGAGAATTTCAAGATCGCTGACGAGCGTGGCGTCGGGCGTGACCAGGTTGGCGGCGGTGGAACTCGCGGATGCGCCATCGCCGCGATAGTAATGCTGAGTGAGAAGGGAGATGTCGCTTTTTGTCGCGTATTGGCCGAAGGGAACGGTCCAGGAGGATTCGCTGCCGGCATCGGCTGGGCCGGTGCAGAGAGAGGCGACGGCGGGAGTCTGGGCGACGATTGCAGTGCGGAACTGGGTCCAGAGAGCTTCGAAGGCGGAGACGTTCCAGGTAGCGCCTGTGAAATAGGAGCTGCCATAGAGATCGCATTCGTTGCCGATCTCGAAACCGAAGAGAGAGGAGCCGAAGGCCTGGTAGGCGTAGGCGATTTCTTCGGCTGCGAGCGTGGGCGTGGTGGCGGCCACGATGGAACCGCTGGTGTAAGGGACCGGGCCCGCGCCGCCGAGATTGATGCCGTAAAGGCATTGCCAACCTGCAGCTTTGACGAAGGCGGCGAGGGCGTTCACGTCGCTGGGCGCGATTTGGCCTTCGGTCTGGCCGGTGCCGGATGGGGTCCAGACGTTGCGGTCGACAGAATTGCCGCCGATACGCAAGATGCTGGGGCCAATGAGCTTGAACAAAGCGATCAGATTGGCGTTTGTTCCAGTGAAGAGGTAGGGGTTCTCGTAGAGGGTGCTTTTCTCGTAGGAAAGCCCGGCGAACGCAGGGCCGATGGAGCCGACAGGGGTTGCGGTGACGGAGAGCGAGGCGGCGGTGATGGGGCCGGAGGGGGTGGGTTGGGTGTTTGAAGAGCCGCCGCCATTTCCTCCGGTGCCGCCCGTCGAACCGGAAGAGCCTGCGGATCCGCAGCCTGGCAGGAGCGACGACGCAGCGAGGGCAAGTGCCCCATGAATGGTTTGCCGACGTTTGAGGGAGAACAAACTTTTGCGGAAAGGGCCTGAGGAATTCATTTTTTCTACTCTCTTTGGTGCCTGGGAAAGATGGGTGCGACCACCTCGAATGTTTCGCCGATGGGAAGGCCAAGTTTATAGGGGCAGCAGCAGCACCCATGTCTTGTATCTCTTTCAGATGGATGCCGGCAAGTGACTAACGGTTTGCCTCCGGGTGCACGGGCAACGGGCGGGGCAAATCGCATGCTTTTGCCTGATAGAGCGCGTTGTGCCAAACGTTGTTCCACGTGGAACAGTGGGACGGGGGTGGTGCGGGAGTCTGCGAGGGCGTCAATGTTCCACGTGGAACAAGTCCCTCGCTTCATCCCGATTTGGGCCCAGTACCGAATTGGTTCAGGCCGAGCGGAAACAGAAAATCGGCCTCGATGAACAGGTAGTTTTCCACCACGAGGCCGTTTTTGCGGACCCCCGGCTGCAATTTTCGCAACTGAACCAAACCTCTTTCGCGACAGGCGTTTGCCCGATAATGGTCGGTCGGCACCCCGAGCGCTTTCCACAGCTACGCCGGGTTTCCCACAACGCAAGTGCCCGTGCGTGCCGCGGTTTCTCCCGTTAGTCTGGAATGCCATGGGAAAGATCGTCGGAATCGTCAATCAAAAGGGCGGCGTTGGCAAGACCACTACGGCCATCAATCTGTCTGCATGCCTAGCTCTGGAGGGGATCAAGACGCTCCTGATTGACTGCGATCCGCAGGCCAATGCTTCGTCGGGACTGGGTTTTCAGCGCGATGACAATCGCCATTCCGTCTACGACGTTCTTTCTGGAGACAGCCTGGCGGAGCAGGTGATTCTTCCTACAGAAGTGGATCGGCTCTGGTTGTTGCCGGGCTCGAAGAACCTGACAGGCGCGAATATCGAGCTTGCTGGCGCAGAGGACCGCGCGCTGCGTTTGCGGCAGGCGATTGAGCCGGTCAAGGACAGCTACGAACTGATTTTTCTGGATTGCCCGCCGGCGCTGGATCTGCTCACCCTGAACGTTCTCTCCGCGGCGGAGACGCTGATTGTGCCATTGCAGGCGGAGTATTTTGCGCTGGAGGGAATTTCGGAGCTCGTCTCGACGCTGGAGCGGGTGCGCGCAGCCTACAATCCGAGTCTGACTATTGAAGGCGTGCTGCTGACTATGTACGACGAGCGCACCAACCTTGCGCAGCAGGTGACGGAGACGCTCCGCGAGTATTTTCGCGACATTCTGTATCGCACCGTGATTCCTCGGAATGTGCGTCTTGCGGAGGCTCCGAGCCACGGCAAGCCTGTGGCGCTCTATGATCCGCGCTCGCGTGGCACCGAGGCCTATTTCGAGCTGACGGGGGAGTTCCTTGCCCGCAACCAAATGGAAAGTCCGCGGGCAGCGGAACGCAAACTGATGGCGA
This sequence comes from uncultured Acidobacteriota bacterium, assembly GCA_963713675.1. Classification (GTDB taxonomy): domain Bacteria; phylum Acidobacteriota; class Terriglobia; order Terriglobales; family Acidobacteriaceae; genus Telmatobacter. Next base: position 112,807 of record CAVQMV010000019.1, on the reverse strand, counting down.
CCACGCGCCCGCACGCCAAAATGACCTTCTGGCCGTATTCATGAATGGCCGCTCGACTGCACGCTTTTTGACGCATGCACGATTTCGGCCCGCCGCGGCGGGCACTGATTAGATTGAGGATTCTGTATGACTAACGTTGCTGTTCCCGATCCCAAACGCCGCGCCCTCGGCAAAGGGCTCGATTCCCTGCTTCCGCGCGTGCATGCCGCGCCCCCAGTCGAAGCCGAAGGCGGCAAGCCGCGCGAGATTCCCGTCGACCAGATCGACCCCAATCCTTTCCAAACGCGCTCCCAGGTGAACCAGGAGCAACTGACGGAGCTGGCTGCTTCCATTGCCGCCAACGGCGTGGTGCAACCGGTGCTGGTTCGGCCCCTGGCGAACGGACGCTTCCAGTTGATTGCGGGCGAGCGGCGGTGGCGCGCGTCGCAGATGGCCGGCAAGACCACCGTCCCCGCGATGCTGCGACAGGTTTCCGACGAGCAGGCGATGGAGATCACGATCGTCGAGAATCTGCAGCGCGCCGACCTGAACCCGATGGAGCAGGCGCGGGCCTTCGAGCGCTTGTCGCGCGAGTTCCACATGACCCAGGAGCAGATGGCGCAGCGCACAGGGAAAGAGCGTGCTACTGTTGCTAACTTCTTACGTTTGTTGAAGTTACCAACATCCATACAGAATCGTGTCGAGGCCGCAGAACTGACCTTCGGCCACGCGCGCGCGTTGCTGGCGCTGGAACATGCCGAGGACATGGAAAAGGCGGCGCAGCGCATTACGGCGCTGTCCATGTCGGTGCGCCAGACCGAGACTTACGTGCAAGGGCTGATCGATCCCAGCCGCAAGAGCAAGAAGGAACCCAAGGCGGAGCCGCCCATCGATCCGAATGTGCGCGACGCGCAGGAACAACTGCAACGAGCGCTCGGATTGAAGGTGACGATCGACGATCACAACGGCCGCGGCAAGGTGGTGATTGAGTACGCGCGCCTGGAGGATTTTGACGCGCTTTTGGAGCGGCTCACCGGCGAGTGAGACGGGAAATGCGCATGGATATTGACGTTTACACGAACTTAATGAAAGTCTGATAATCTGATTTTATGGAACTTGTCTCGATAAGCGTCACTGAAGCCTCACGAAACTTTGCCGATTGCGTGAACCGGGCGCGCTACCAGGGCACGACCTTCATCCTGGAAAAAAACGGCGTGCAGGTGGCGAAAATTGTGCCGACAGTGCGCAAGCCGGAGCGCGGGTCCGAGGTGGCTGCCGCCCTGCGCAAGGCCGTGGAGGATGTTCACCCCGGAGCTGAGGAAGCCACCTCCTGGCTTCATGATCTGGAACAGGCACGCGGCTCCATGCCGGCACAGAGCAAGCCATGGCGTTTTTGATCGATGCTGACGTGATCATCCAGGCGGAGCGCAAGGCGCTGGATCTGGATGCGTGGTTGCGCGCGCATCCCAATGACGAGATCAAGCTGGCGGCCATTACGGTGGCGGAACTGTGGCGCAGCGTGGAACGCGCCACGGGGATGCATCGCGCGCGGCGGCAGAAGTTTTTGCAAAAGGCGCTGCTCGCTTTTGAGATTGTTCCCTACACCGAAATGGCGGCGGTGAAACACGCGCGCCTGTGGGCGGACCTGGATGCCACGGGCCAGAGGGTGAGCCCGCACGATCTGATTCTTGCGGCGACGGCGCTGGAATGCGGCGCGGCCGTAGTGACGCTCAACGCAAAGCGCTTCGCGGGAGTTCAGGGACTGACGGTGCTCAAACCGTAAGCAGACGGGATCGCATGATGAAGGTTTCTGATTTTCTGATCTGCGCGGCAATGGCCGTGTGCGCCGCCGCGGCAGGACAAGCGCCGGCAATCAGCCCCGCGGCCGTCCAGCCCGTGACCATTGAGGTCAATCTTGCCAAGCCGGTCGGTAGCTACAAGCCCATCACGAATTGGTTTGGCTACGACGAATCGAACTACACGACCATGCCGTACGGCGAGCAACTGCTGAGCGAGTTGCACGCATTGAGCGCGACGCCGGTGACGATTCGCGCTCACCATCTACTGACTTCAGGCAATGGCGTGCCGGAGCTCAAATGGAGCTCGTCGAATGTTTTCCGGCTCGACGAAAACGGTAAGCCGGTCTACGACTTCACGATTACCGACCAAACCTTCGATGAGTTTGCGAAGGCCGGCGTGCGGCCGATGGTGGAGTTGGGCTTTATGCCCAAGGATCTGGCCGCCACAGTGCCGGGGATCAGCGCCTACCAACTGCACTATCCCGCGCACACCATGGGAGGGGCGTCAAACAATCCGCCCAAGGATTACAAAATGTGGGGCGAACTGGTGCGCAAGTACACCGAACACCTTGTGGAACGCTACGGCCGGGAGCGGGTGAGCACGTGGTACTTCGAAGTGTGGAATGAGCCGGACATCGATTATTGGCACGGAACTATGCTCGATTACTTCGCGCTCTACGATTACGCAGTTGCGGGCGTGAGGGCCGCGCTGCCGGGCGCGATTGTTGGCGGACCGGCGAGCACGGGACCGGCGGGCGCAAAGGCAAGCCTGTTTCTTGAGGATTTTCTGGAACATTGCCTGCACGGCAAGAGCGTGGCCGACGGCCAGCCCGTGCCGCTCGATTTCATCTCGTTTCATCCCAAGGGGCGGCCAACTTTGGTGGACGGACATGTTCGCATGGGGCTTTCCAATGAGTTGCAGGCTGCCGAAGCGGGTTTCAGGATCGTGGCCAGCCATCCGGAAGCGAGGAATTTGCCGATCATTTTGAGTGAGGCTGATCCGGAAGGTTGCGCGGCGTGCTCGGCGAAAGAGAATCCGGCGAACGCCTACCGGAACGGGCCGCTCTATGCGGCCTACACGGCGACGGCTGTGAAGGCGCTGTTCGATTTGCAGGATGAGAACAGCGTGAACCTTTTGGCGATGCTGTCGTGGTCATTCGAGTTTGAAAACGGGGATTACTTCGAGGGATATCGCACGCTGGCGACGCGCGGCATCGACAAGCCGATTTTGAATTTGTTTCGCATGACGGGGATGATGGCCGGCGAGCGGGTGATGACGACGAGCACGGGCGAGGTTCCGGTTGAGGAGCTTGTAAAAGCGGGTGTGCGACAGGCACCGGATGTGGACGCCCTCGCGACGAAGTCGGAACACGAAGCAGCGGTGATGGTGTGGAACTACCACGACGACGATTTGGCTGCGGCGGATGCCGAGGTGCAGGTGACGATTGCAGGAATTCCGCCGGGAGTGAAGAAAGTTCTGCTCGAGCACTATCGGATCGATGAGACGCACAGCAACTCGTTTACCGCATGGAAGCAGATGGGTTCTCCGCAGGCGCCGACCGCGGAGCAGACCGCGCAATTGAAAGCGGCGGGGCAATTGCAGCTGCTTACTTCGCCGGAGTGGCTCGAAGTTGCCAGCGGGAAAGTGATTATCGCGACGACGCTTCCGCGACAGGCGGTTTCACTGCTGCGGCTGGAATGGTAAGGCGGCCTGCGGGAACTTGCTCAGGCCAAAGCCTGCAATATTGCAGCGGTTCGGGTGACGGAGATGACGCTGATGTCGTCTTCCTGGCCGAAGCGCTGGGCGGCCGCCGCAACATCGGCGGCACTGGTCGCCGGGCCCGCCAGTTCCCGCACCCGCTCGAAGCCTAAGAGTTCCCCATTGGCGTCAGTCGCCTCGACAATGCCGTCGGACATGAGGAGCAGCCTGTCGCCCACAGCCAGCCTGAAGCGCATCATTGAAGGCTCAGCTGCTTCCACCATCCCCAGCGGAAGTGCACCCTCCATGGGGAGCGCTTCGCCGTTCAGGTAGGGGGCCATGTGCCCCGCATTCGCAAGTGTGGCATCGCCATTGGTTGCAATGAGGAGCGCCAGACATGTCGCCTGCGCGTCTCCGCGACGTGTCAACCGTTTGTTCAACACACCCAACACAAATGCCGGATCGAGGCTCGTATCCGTTGCCGTGCGGATGGCGCCCACCAGCAATGCCACCAGCATTCCGGCCTTCAGACCTTTGCCCGCTACATCTCCAGCCACGATGAGAGCACTTCCATCTGTGGGATGCTGGACAATCTGGAAGAAATCTCCGCCCACCTCGCGCGCCGGAAGGTACACGGTTTCAATGGAAAGCCCCGGAATCGGAGCCTGCTCTTTAGGTATCAGCACCTGCTGCACTTCTTGCGCCTGCTTCACATCGAGCGCCATTTGCCGCTGCCTCCGGATCGACAACGCGAGGCGGCGTAACAGCAGTAAGGCGATGACTGCAGCCAAGGCCAGGTCGGCAACCTCGCTGTAGAAAAAAACGATACCAAAGGCGAGAAATGTTCCATGCATATGCAAGCTGATCAGCTCGCTTTGGAACTGCGCGAATGCCATGAGGACAACGGCGGGAAGCACCAGCCAACCCTCTCTTCCCTGTTCGCGGATTCCTTTGACAGCAACGAACGCAAGCAAGCCCAGCAGCCCCAGCCGTACCACTTCCGACAATGCATGAAAGACCAGGCTGGTCGAGTTGGGAATACCGTAGAAAAGATTCTCTCCCAATAGCTCGAAGAGCATGTCCAGCACCGCAAGCGTGGCTATGGTCCTGGGAACCCACGTCGGGCGCCGCAAATGAAACCATTTCCACCACACCGTGGTCCAAATGCCTATTGTGAGCGGAGCGACGAAGACCTCGAGGGCCAGGAAAAACTCTCGAATGCTCACCAATTGGGTCCAGTTTGCGAGGGAAAAGCTGCATTCCCGGAATGCCGCTAATAGGAACGCGGCAGCCACCCACAGGTACACCCGGTCCGAACGGTCAAACAGAATCAGGCTCGCGGCAACGACGGCCAACAAAAGAAAAACTCCACCCAAGAAACCGGAGAAGGCGTATTCCTGGATTAGTTGCAACCAATCCGTATGATTCTTCGCCGCGATTGCGCCGCTCTCGCCCAGCACCGGGGCGTAATGGAATCCGCCCGTGAATGGGTGATGCGAAAGCCGTACGGGTCCCATCCAGACGCGGAATGCCAGCACCTCCGTGACAGGAGTGCCGCGCTCGACGCTTCCAGGTCCTGACCGGGCGAGAGAAGTCGGTTGCGGCAACACGGACGGCAACACAAACATGGCGGGCTGGGTGAAATAGGCTATGGGCGGTTTGCCGGGCTCAGGAAATTTGCCCGAGCTTCCCAGCAGCGCGCCGTTGTCAAACAACTGGTAGGCGTCATCCACCCATCCGAAAGTTGCGATCGCTGTCTGATCGCCCGGCCTCGCCGCTATGGATACGCGAATGCGATACCATGCCCAGCCCCAGTATCCCGCGTGGCCTTTCGTCGTCCATCCCTGAACGTATCCAGGGTCGCCGGTAAACGGGTCCACCATGCCTTGTTTTGGTTTCAGGTCCACGGTCTCCCATGTCGAGTCGTCATAGTCGGGCTCGGACCAGAGCGGTGCCCCTGTTACCGGATTTACAGGCGAGTCGCCGATTTGAAACTTCCACGGCCCGTAGAGTGGAACCATGGATTGGCCAAGCGCGATGGGCGTGGCGACAGTCTGCGCGGGCACCGATTGCGAAGGGCGCACCGCTTGTCCCGGCCCGGCCATGCTGAGTGCAGCAACCGCAGCGAGAAGGAAAGCGGCGCGAAAAGGGCGTGACAAAGCATCATCTCCTGGATCGGGGAAGCTTCATTTAGCACTATACGCAGGCTAAGAGACCAAGGGGAATGGTCATTCCTGGCGCCGGCAATCGGAAGGAGGCGCGGGGCTTCGCAGTTGCTTTGCGGCACCAGCGGATTTATCCTTCTTGTTCTGATGGCTCCTAAGTGAGGCTCCTCTGCGAGGCGGAGGAGCCAGTGTTTTTTGGTTGCAATCAATTCTCAGTTCCCTTGTGGAGACAGGCGATGGCCCTTCAACCGATCACGTCAACACATGACAAAGCAGGAAAGAATGACGCAGGACATAACGGCGCGCATGCCGTGCATCCCATCCCGGTGATTCTGAACGGGCGCACGCTCGAACCCAACCGGCGCATGGCGCTCAATCTGGACTGGGTGGACCAGGTGCGCGTGAATACCAGCGCCGTGGAACGGCGCGCGGCGACGCAGGTAGCGCGGCGCACGGTGAAAAAAGACACCCAGGCGGCGTGGCTGCTGCGCGCCATTGCGTGCATGGACCTGACCACGCTGAGCGGCGATGACTCGGCGGAGCGCGTCAAGCGGCTGTGCGCCAAGGCGCGCAATCCGCTGCAGCGGCACATTGTGGAGGGGCTCGGCATTGAGGATCTGCACCTGACGGTGGGCGCGGTGTGCGTGTATCACGTGTTTGTGGAGACGGCGGTGAAGGCGCTGGAGGGATCGGGTATTCCGGTGGCCGCGGTTTCTGCCGGGTTTCCGGCGGGATTGTCTCCGCTAGCCGAACGCGTGGCAGGAGATTCACCGCTCGGTGGAGGCAGGCGCGCAGGAGATTGACATCGTCATTACGCGGGCGCATGTTTTCAACGGCGAGTGGCAGGCGCTGTATGACGAAGTTGCGGCGTTCAAGCGAGGCGTGCGGGCCGAATGTGCACATGAAGGCGATTCTGGGCACGGGCGACCTGATGACGCTGCGCAATGTGGCGCGGGCCAGCTGGGTGGCGATGATGGCCGGGGCGGACTTCATCAAGACTTCAACGGGCAAGGAAAGCGTGAATGCGACGCTGCCGGTTTCGCTGGTGATGGTGCGGGCGCATCCGCGACTATGCCGAGCGGACGGGCATGGCGGTGGGATTCAAACCGGCGGGCGGCATTCGCACGGCGAAGCAGGCGATGGACTGGCTGGCCTTGATGAAGGACGAGTTGGGACGGGCCGTGGCTCGAGCCGTCGCTGTTTCGGATCGGCGCCAGCGGCATGCTGGGCGATATCGAGCGGCAACTGGAGCATCATTTGACTGGGCATTACTCGGCGACGTACCGGCATCCGATTGCATAGGAAGAGGCGTCGATGGAGCTAGAATCAAAGGTCGAATCTCAACAGAGATGGATTGCAACGGCGGAAGTCGATTTGCGGTCCGCCCAGCGCGGGTGCCTCATTTGGATGTCGTTGCTTCTCGCGACTGTTGCCGCACGTTTTTGCATTTCGGAATTTGCGCCCAAGTCGTGGGCCATCGGCGCCGATGTATTGGAGTTGGTACTCCTCCTGATCTTCTTCGTTAAGGCGGCATTGCGCGCTTCTGATGCGCAAGACGCCGCAAAGTTTTTGAGGGAATGTCGCAATGGTTCTGCAGAACTGAGCCGGAGCATCCGTTGATTTGATTTGTCGCGCTCAGAACCGAGCGCCGGAGAAAAAAGATGAGCAGCATCACCGAAAAGTTCTACACCATGGAGTACGGAGCCGCGCCGGAGGATCCGAAGGAAGCGGTTGCATGGCTGGAGCGGCACCATCGCCGGTTTGACGAGTTTATCGGCGGCGCGTGGGTTGCGCCCCGGAGCGGCGAATACCAGACGACCAGCGATCCCTCGACAGGTGACGTGCTGGCCGAGGTGGCCAAGGGCAACACGGACGACGTTGAGGCCGCGGTGGCGGCGGCGCGCAAGGCGCAGCCCGGTTGGGCTGCACTGAGCGGATACGAGCGGGCGCGGTATTTGTATGCGCTGGCGCGGCAAGTGCAGAAGCACGCGCGGCGGCTGGCGGTGCTGGAGACGATGGACAACGGCAAGCCCATCCGGGAGAGCCGGGACATCGATATTCCGCTGGTCGCGCGGCATTTTTATTACCACGCGGGCTGGGCGCAGATGCTGGAGCAGGAGTTTCCGCAGTACACGGCGTGCGGCGTGGTGGGCCAGGTGATTCCGTGGAATTTTCCGCTGCTGATGTTTGCGTGGAAGGTGGCTCCGGCGCTGGCCGCAGGCAACACGGTGGTGATCAAGCCGGCAAAATATACGCCGCTGACCGCGCTGGCGTTTGCCGAGTTGGCCATGGAAGTGGGTCTGCCGCCGGGCGTGCTGAATGTGCTGACCTGCGATGCAAAGACAGGGCAGGCGCTCGTGGAGCATCCGGGCATCGACAAGGTTGCGTTTACGGGATCGACCGATGTGGGGCGCATCATTCGCAAGGCCACGGCGAATTCGGCGAAGAAGCTGTCGCTGGAGCTGGGCGGGAAGTCGCCGTTCGTGGTCTTCGACGATGCCGATCTTGACTCCGCGGTCGAAGGGCTGGTGGACGCGATCTGGTTCAACCAGGGGCAGGTGTGCTGCGCGGGGTCGCGGCTGCTGGTGCAGGAGCGCGTGGCCGAAACGCTTTACGCCAAAATCCGCGCGCGCATGGAAACGCTGCGCGTGGGTCCGCCGCTGGATAAAGCGATTGACATTGGTGCGATTGTTTCGCCGGTGCAGCTGGAGTCGATTCAGCAAAATGGTGGACGCGGGCGTGGCCGAGGGCGCGAAGTGCTGGCAGCCGAGTCATGCGATGCCGGAGAAAGGTAGCTTCTACCCGCCGACGCTGCTGACGGATGTGCATCCGGCGGCGACCGTGGTGCAGGAGGAGATTTTTGGACCGGTGCTGGTGGCGATGACGTTTCGCACGCCGGCCGAGGCCGCGGAGCTGGCGAACAACACGGTGTATGGACTGGCTGCGAGCGTCTGGAGCGAGAACATCAACGTGGCGCTGGACCTGGCATCGCAGGTGAAGGCGGGCGTGGTGTGGGTGAATTCGACCAACCAGTTCGACGCGGCGTGCGGGTTCGGCGGCTATCGCGAATCGGGCTACGGGCGCGAAGGCGGACGCGAGGGCATGCTGGAGTACCTGACGCCGAAGTGGCTGCACGCGCTGCCTGCGGCGCCGGCGAAGGCAGTGAAGCTGGAAACTCCCGACGAGGAAGACGGCATTACGCCGGCGAGTTCGCTGATCGAACGCACCGTGAAGCAGTACATCGGCGGCAAGCAGGCTCGGCCCGACTCGGGATACTCGTTCCCGGTGTACGGGCGCGAGGGCGAGTTGCTGGGCGAGGCGCCGCTCGGCAATCGCAAGGACATTCGCAATGCAGTGGAAGCCGCGCGCAATGCCACGGGCTGGGCCAGGACCAGCGCGCACAATCGGGCGCAGGTTCTCTACTACCTTGCGGAAAACATGATCCAGCGGCGCGACGAGATTGCTGGCCGGTTGGCGCGCGCGGTGGGCGCAGAACAGGCCGCGGTCGAAGTGGATCTCGCGGTGCAGCGCACCTTCTCTTATGCCGGCTGGGCCGACAAGTACGACGGTCTGGTGCACAATCCGCCGGGACGCAACATTGCGATTGCCATGAATGAGGCGGTGGGCGCGATCGGGATTCTTGCGCCATCGGAAGCGCCGCTGCTGGGATTGCTCTCGCTGGTGCTGCCGGCGATTGCGGTGGGCAATACGGTGGTCGCTGTGCCGTCGGAAAAATATCCGCTCATCATCGGCGACGTGTATCAACTGCTCGACACGAGCGATGTGCCGGGCGGCGTGGTGAATCTGGTGGCAGGAAAGCCCGCGGAGTTGGCCAAGACGCTGGCCGAGCACGACGGCATTGAAGCTGTGTGGTGCTTCCGCAGCAATGAGGAAGCGACGTTTGTGCGTAGCGCGTCGATTGGCAACATGAAGCAGGTGTGGACCAACGACGGCCACGAGTATGACTGGTTCAATCCCGCGCAGGCCGAGGGGCGGTGGTTCCTGCAGCACGCGACGCAAGTGAAAAACATTTGGGTGCCGTACGGGGAGTAGATAGCGGCGCCGGAAGGTTTCTTGCTGAGGATGACAGCGTGCGGTTTGGGTTCGTGCTATCCCACATCTCATCCGCCGCGGCGGACGAGATGTGGGGCACCCATTGTTCGTGCTGAATTGAAACAGGCTTGGCGAGGCTCGTAGTCTCTGACCTTCGCGGAATGTACTCGACGCGTTCCTCAAGCGAAAACATCTAACCGAATGCGAGCCCAGCGACTCGAGCGAAGGAGCCCACCATGCGTTCTGATATTGTGCCCGGCGGCAAGTTTCCCGACTACGAATTGCCCGACCAAACAAGTACACCGCGCAAGCTAAGTGAATTGCAGGGCGACGATCCGCTGATCCTTACGCTCGCGCGTGGCCACTACTGTCCAAAGGAACATCAGCAACATCGGGATCTGGTCTTGCTCTATCCGAAGATTGCCGTCGCATATACGCAGATCGTGACGATCTCTACCGACGACCACCACACCCTGCAGGAGTTCCGTGCGTCGCTGGGCGCGCAGTGGACCTTTCTGTCCGATCCTGAACGAAAGGTTCAGAAAGACCTGGACATCCAGGAGTACACGGACCCCGAGCACAATCCGATGATCCCGCACACGCTGGCGCTGAAGCCGGGCCTCGTGATTCACAGTATTTACAACGGCTACTGGTTTTGGGGCCGGCCATCCATCAGCGACCTCTGGCACGATTTGCGCACGGTGATGCGCGAAGTCCGCCCTGATTGGGATCTGAGCGCACCCGGACTTCGCGAGGCGTGGGATGCGGGCGACTACTCGGCGTTTCACGGGTGGGATAAGAAAGCGAAAGCGGCTTCCGAAGGAAAGAAATAAAGGCGCGGAGCTGAAGGAAATTGAGAAGCGTGAGCGCGCGAAAAACCTGCAACCAATCCTTCGCAACTACTTTCCGATGCAGAAGGTGGAGAAGATCAGGTTGAGGATGTCGTCGGGAGTGGTTTGGCCGGTGAGGGAGTCGAGAGCCCAGAGCGCGCGATAGAGATCGAGCAGGATCATCTCGTGGGGAATGGTGGCGGCGTTGGCTGTGGCGGCGTCAGCCAGTGCGGCTAGCGCGGTGGTGACGGCCTGATGCTGGCGGAGATTGGTGAGCAGGCCGGGTTCGGATGCGGCGCCGCCGGTCGCGAGGGCAAGAATTTTTTCGCGCAGCGCGGCAATGCCTTCGCCGGTGAGGGCGGAGGTGGAGATTGAGCTTTCCCCGGTCTCAAAATCGAGACCGGGGGCGCCCATTTTTGGGTGCTGTTCCAGCAGATCGGATTTGTTGACGGCGACGATGGCTGGCCGGCCAACGACTGCGGCCAACAGACGGTGTTCTTCGTCGTTGAGGGGCTGCGTGGCGTCGAGCACGATGAGCACCAGCGCGGCATCGGCGAGGGCTTCGCGGCTGCGACGGATGCCGAGCTGCTCCACTTCGTCGATATTCGCACGGGGTCCTTCGCGCAGACCCGCGGTGTCGACGAGCTCGATGGGAATGCCGTCGATCGAGATGCGTTCGGTGACGAGGTCGCGCGTGGTGCCGGGAGTTGCGGTGACGATGGCGCGGTCGCGCTCCACGAGGCGATTGAAGAGCGAGCTCTTGCCGGCGTTGGGACGGCCGACGATGGCGAGGGTAAGGCCGTCGTGCACGATGCGGCCGCGGGCGAAAGAGGCTTCGAGCGCGGCGAGCGGCGGGGTGAGCTCGGCGATGCGCCGGGCGATTTCCTGCTGCGGCGTGACGTCCAGATCGTCTTCGGCGAAATCGATGCCGGCTTCGAGCAGAGCGACCAGTTCGACGAGGGCTTCTTTCACGGGCGCAACACGGTGGCTGAGCGCGCCGCCCATCTGGCTGGCGGCCTGGCGCGCCTGGGTGAGAGTCTGCGCGTCGATGAGGTCGCGCACCGCCTCAGCCTGCGTGAGGTCGAGGCGCCCCGAGAGGAATGCGCGCTGCGTAAATTCCCCTGGCTCGGCGAGGCGTGCGCCCAGCTCAAGCGCGCGGCGCAACAGCAGCTCCAGCACCACCGGCGAACCGTGGGTTGCGATTTCGACCAGATCTTCGGCGGTATACGAGCGCGGAGCGGCAAAAAATGTGACGAGGGCTTCGTCGATGCGCGTGGGGTCGTTGCCGGCGGCGTCGAGCACATCGGCCAGGAGTGCGTGAGCGTGCTCGAATTGGCCGGGATGGCGCAGCCGGACGAGCTGGGAGGCGATGGATGCCGCCTGCGATCCGCTGAGACGCACAATGCCGATGCCTCCGCGCCCCGGGGGCGTGGAGATGGCGGCGATGGTTTCGGTAACCGTAGCGGGCGTGGGCATTTCTACCCCTCAGTGTAGTGTGCGCGGCGGGCGGGTCCTCAACCCGGGCGCAGATCCGATTGAAAGTAAATGAGAAGGGTCGAATTTTGGAAGGTAACCAGAAAATAAGTACTTACGTGATAGTGGCGCTGACGGTGGAATCTGCACTACAGTTTAGGTGTCGACGTGTCTCTCGGCGGCTTGGATAGCTATCCCTCCGGGAAACGCGACCGGCCTGAGGCGAATGCGATGAAGGCTATGCGACTAGCCACACTCAAGTTCTTTGCCCTGGCATTCCTGCTGGTGGGTCTGGCAGGCCTGATCGCGTCTGCCACCATCTCCACGCATTATCTTGATGTGATGCCCCGCGGGCCGGTGCCTGGAGAACTGCGCACGGTTCCGCGCAGCATTCATGGCGAGACGGTGTACCAGACCGTGAAAGAAGACCGTCTGCTCAACACATGGGAATTCACGTCGGTAGGAGTTTTTCTTGTAGGTCTGGTATTGAGCGCGGTTTATTTGGAGAAGTGGGGCACTATGCAGGTGTCCTCAGACGAGGAAGAGGAGCCCGAGCTCGCAGAAAATCCGCAGTGAAACGCTAAGACCTTTGCGCGGCGCGGGAGACGCGGCGCAGCCCTCTACAATAAAACGATGCCTGAGTTACCCGAGGTGGAAACTGTCGCTCGCGGAGTGAACAAACATGTGCGCGGCGATCGCATTGTGCAGGCGTGGTTTGGCAAGCGTCCGCAAACCTTCAAGAATCCGGCCTCGCGGCAGGCGAAGGGCCTTGCGGGGCGCACGATTCTGGCCGTGCATCGCACGGGGAAGCATATTGTTTTTGAGTTGAGTGCGGAGGCAAGCGCCGCAGCTGCGGACGCGCAGTGGATCGTGCATTTGGGAATGACGGGGCGATTGCTGATTGCGACACCGGATGCCCCCGTGGCTCCGCATACGCACGCGCGGATTGACCTGGCCAGCGGCAACGAGTTGCGGTTTGTGGATCCGCGCCGTTTCGGCCGGCTGGAGTTCCGCAATTTGCGCAGCGGCGGCGACGTCGCGTTCGAAGCGCCGGGAGCCGAACCGCTGACGATCGGCGCAATCGCGTTTGCCGAGCTCTTCCGCAACCGGCACATGCCCATCAAGGCGGCACTGCTGAACCAGACTCTGCTGGCCGGGGTGGGCAACATTTATGCAGACGAGAGCCTTTTTCAGGCGGGCGTCCGGCCGCGCAGGCGGACCAACCGGCTGACTGCGGCGGAGCTGGAGCGGCTGCGCCTGGCTCTGCGCCAGATTCTGACGCACGCCATCCGCCTGGGCGGATCGTCTGTTTCGGATTATGTGGATGCCGAGGGGGAGCGCGGCTTCTTTCAGCTCGAGCATTGCGTCTACCAGCGCACGGGCGAACCGTGCCGCCAGTGCCAGACGCCTATCCAGCGCATTGAACTAGCCGGGCGCGGAACTCACTTTTGCCCCATTTGCCAGCGTTAAATCGGCATGCGGAGTCCATTCCGCGACGAGGCATCTACAGTTTTCGGGAGAAATTTGGCCAAGAAGCTCCGGGAACCCATAAGAATCGTACAAGGATTTTTTGTTAAGCCGTTAAGAATCAGTCATGTTACGAAAGGCATGTTAATTGCTATGTAATAGGTGCCAGTGATCAATCGGCCGCTGAAGGTAGGCCAAGCGAGCCAGAGACACACAGGGTACCCGGCACGAGCAACCGCCAATGAGCGGCCCTCAAAAGGGAAAGCCAGCCGGGAAGCCCGAATACAAGGAGCGGTGGATACAGCCACTGCCCAACACACAGCTGGGAGGCCAGTGACCAGCATCCAGGACCGGAGACGCCACCTTAAAGGGTGGCGTTTTTGATGTTTGCGGCATTATTGCCGGGGCAGCGAGCCGGTTGGCGTCCCACCATTGTGGATTTCTGACGCATCCTGGTAGTCACCAATGCCACTTTAGCCCCCTTGCCAGAGGTGGGCCTTCGCTGTAGTATCGGAGTTGCCTATCAAGCGGCTGACGCGGGCCACCCAGGGCATGGGTAGAGCAAGCTCGCCGTAGAGCAAAGAAACAATCGCCAAACAGTTTAGATCGTAAAGAAGTGGACTGCGTGCGACAGTTGCTCACATAGGAAATGGCATCACCTGAGAAAAGCAGCAGCCGCGCCGAATCGATACCGGCGAGCGGATGGAGTGGATGGACGACTCCCGCAAACGAAGCGGCAAGCGCATTTTCACAGAGGGTCAAGTGGTGGGAGTACGCACAGGGAAGCGCATTTGCCGGCTGCAGAGCAGTTTGGCGAGGAGCGCGAATAGGCGTGAATACCAGAGGCAACCCCACTTTGGATGAAGGCCGTGCGCTGCCGGGAATCTGCCGTGTTTTCTCTCTTGTACGGAGAGAATTGGGACATAAGTAAATTGGCTGGTTCACCGTTTGCAGCACGCGCAAAGCAACGCACTAAAGCGAAGCACCAGGAAGTACACGCATCATGACAATAGAACCAACGCAGCCCCAGCCTGAACAGGGGCCGACTCCTGACAACGGTCAGGTGCAGTCGCAAGGGCATCGACGCCGCCGGCGCCGCCGCAAGAATAAATCAAGCCAACAGGGCGCGATGCCTCCGCAGGGTCAGCCGCAGGTGCAGGGGCAACCGCAAATGCAGTCGCCACCGCCGCAATCGGCTCCGCCGCGGCCTCCGCAGCAGCGCCAGGGCGGCCGCAAGAAAAAGTTCTTCCAGAAGGACAGGGGTCCTGCCCCGTCACCCGGCAACAGCATGAACGCGCCGCGAGACAAGCGCAGGGGACGGCAAAAGGGCCCGCGCATGTTTGTCGGTCCGATGGACCACAGCTATCGCGTAGCGAACGGCAATGTGGCCGACGGGCCGCCCTCCACCATTCCTACGGCGGGCAACGGCCACAGCAGCGGGTATTATCCCGATGTCTATTCCGGCCAGGCTCCGGCGACTATTCGCGAAAACGCTCCCACGCGGATCTTCTGTTTCATCGAGGATCTCTTCTTCCTGGCCAAGATTCAGGAGACGGCGCGCAAACTGGGCGTGAAGGTGGAGTTCGTGAAGGGCGATAAGGAATCCGTGGACCGGATTCTGGAGTTTCCAGAAGGCGAACGGCCCGCATTGCTGGTGTTCGACCTGAACAACCTGAACGCGAAACCCATGTCGCTGATTCCCAAATTCAAGACAAAGTTCAAGAAGGCGGTTTCGATCATCGGTTTCCTGAATCATCTGCAGGGAGACCTGAAGATGAAGGCGCAGGAAGCGGGATGCGACGCGGTGATGCCGCGCTCGGCCTTCTCGCAAAGCCTGCCGATCCTGCTGCGCCGCTACGGCGTGGAAGAGGAAGAAGAAGTCGAGCGGCAGCCGGCGTTCTAGAGGCAGGGAATAGGGAATAGGGAATAGAACGAGGGGCGCGCTCGATGCGAGCGCGCCCCTCGTTGTTATGCGGAGTTTCTGGTTTTCTACTCCCTATTGGCTACTGGCTATTCCCTGCTTTTCCTACCCCGGGGGCCAGGTCATTTGGCGGCCGCCCATCAGGTGCAGATGGAGATGGTCCACCGTTTGGCCGCCGTCTTCGCCGGTATTCACCACCACGCGGTAGCCTTTTGCCAGGCCTTTGTTGCGGGCAATCTCCGCTGCCACACTCATAAGGTGACCGAGCAACGCATTCTGTTCTGGAGTGGACTCGGCCAGCGATGCAATGTGCTCGCGCGGAACGATCAGAACATGTACGGGAGCCTTGGGATTGATGTCGGCAAACGCGTAGGCGCGTTCGTCCTGATAAATGGGGATGGACGGGATCTCGCCGGAAGCGATCTTGCAGAAGAGGCAGCTCATGGCGTGACCAGTGTACTCCCTGATCAGCTTACAATGACGCCATGGCCGCTTCCCCGCAGCTGCGCGTGATTCATACCGTGTGCTCGCACGATTGCCCGGACTCGTGCGCGGTGCTGGTGACGGTGAATGAAGAGGGGCGCGCAGTAAAAGTTGAAGGCGATCCGTCGCAACCGGTCACGCAGGGATTTCTGTGCGGCAAGGTGGCGAAATATCTGGATCGCGTTTACGCGCCAGACCGCGTTCTCTATCCGATGCGCCGTAAATCCGGCGTGGCGAAGGCGCCGTTGCAGCGCGGCCGCGAGCTTGAAGCCTTTGAGCGCGTGAGCTGGGACGAAGCGCTGGGCGCGATTGCCGCGCGGCTGCAGGAGACAAGCGATCGCTACGGCCCGGAATCGATCCTGCCGTACAGCTACGCGGGAACCATCGGCGCGCTGGGATTTGGATCGATGGATCGGCGATTTTTTCATCGCCTGGGCGGGAGCCAGCTGGACCGCACCATTTGCTCAGAGGCGGGTGGGGTGGCGTGGAACCTGGTGTACGGGAAAAAGTTCGGCATGCCCACTGAGGACTTCCGTCGGGCGAAGTTGATTCTTGCGTGGGCCGCAAACATCCACGGGAACAACGTCCACTTGTGGCCGTTTGTGGAGGAGGCGCGGAGGAACGGGGCGCGGCTGGTCGTGATTGACCCGTATCGCACACGCACCGCGGCCGTGGCCGACTGGCATATCGCGATTCGTCCCGGAACGGATGCGGCGCTGGCGCTGGGCATGATGCGCGTGATTCTCGATGAGGGCCTGGAGGATCGCGCCTACATTGCCGAAATGACGCACGGCTTTGAGGCGCTGGCTGAGCGCGCGCGCGAATACACGCCGGAGCGCGTGGCCGCGTGGACGGGGATGACGCCGGGCGAGGTTGAGCAACTGGCGCGCGAGTATGCGACGACGCGGCCCGCGGCGCTGCGGTTGAACTACGGCGTGCAGCGTGCAGAGAACGGCGGAGCGGCGGTGCGCGCGATTGCGATGCTGCCGGCGCTGACGGGCGCATGGAAGACGCGCGGCGGCGGCGGACAGCTTTCGACATCGGGCGCCTTTGCGTGGGACAAGAAGGCGCTGGAGCGGCCGGACCTGGCGCTGGCTTCGCCCATCGGGCGGCTGGCGCGCATGGTGAATATGTCGGAGCTTGGGAAAGCGCTGACGGAATTGGGCCAACGCGAAGAAACAGTAGCGCCGGTCTCCGGACCGGCTGTCGTGCGGGCGTCCTCGCCCGCACAGAACGATGGTCCGGCGGTGCATGCGCTATTTGTGTACAACTCGAATCCGGCCGCGGTGGCGCCGAATCGCAACGCGGTGCAGAGGGGCCTCGCGCGCGACGATCTTTTTACCGTAGTGCACGAGCAGTTCTTTACCGATACCACCGACTACGCCGACTTTGTGCTGCCGGCGACAACGTTTCTGGAGCACACCGACATTCAAGGAGCCTACGGGCACTACTTCGTGCAGCTTTCGCAGCAGGCGATTGCACCGCCGGGCGAGGCGCGATCGAATGTGTGGCTCTTCGGGCAACTGGCGCAGCGGATGGGTTTCAGCGAGGCGTGCTTCCGCGATACGCCGGAAGAGATGATCCGCCAAGTGCTGGCGATCGGCGCGGATGGCTGCTCAAAGAATGCGGGCATGGAGCACATCACGATGGAGGAGTTGGAGCGCGAAGGGCATGTGCCGCTGGCGTTTCACGCTTCTACCCGGAGACGAAGCCGTTTCTTCCGTACACAGCATTGCCGCTGGCGACGCCTTCGGGCAAGATTGAGTTTTTCTCGGAAGCGCTGGCCGCGGCGGGGCTCGACCCGCTTCCGGGTTTTGTTCCTGCGGTTGAATCACGTTGGGGAGAGATGGCGAAACAATATCCGCTGGAAATGCTGGCGCGCAAGAACGACAACTACATGAACTCGACTTTTGCGAATCTTGCCAGGGCACCGGAAGATGGAGGCGCGGACAAACCAGAAGCTCGAGATTCATCCGCTGGACGCCGAGACTCGCGGCTTGAGCGAGGGCGATGTGGTGCGCGTCTTCAACGACCGCGGCGCGATCGAGTTGACGGCGATGCTGAACGCGCATCTGCCGGCCGGCGTAGTGGCGGCGCGTCTGGACTGGGCGAAGCTGCACCCCGGCGGCGCGAATGTGAACGTGCTCACGAGCGAACGGTTGACCGATATCGGCGGCGGCGCTACGTTTTACTCGACGCTGGTGGAGATCGAAAAATGCGGCGAATAGATATTCGTCGGAGATTCCACCGCTTTGGAGGCTAGGATGATTGTTTGGCTCATAGCTCTGGGAATTGTGCTCGTTGGCGTCGGCATTGTCATCGGTACAGGAATGTACGAGAGCCGAGTGGATAAGGAAATAGCCGATACCGCAGACTGGCTTGAGACCGGGGCCACGATTCGGAGCGCCGCCTTCGAAAGACTCGACAAATATACGTCGTATCCCGGCTTTGCATTTTCTTACTCGGTTGGCGGTGGGTATTTTTCCGGAAAGTTTTTTCTGAAAGCCGATCAGGAGCAATCCGAAGAACTGATCGGGACCCTCCTAGGCCACAAATTCCCCGTTCAATATGATCCCAGCGATCCATCGGCCTGGTATATCGCGGAAGCGACCATATCGGATTACGAGATCATTCAAAAGCTGAGCACCGAATACCCGCCGGACGCCGGACCATACAGAAGCGACGGCGGCGAACCGATCGACCTGAATCTCAATCGCTGAATCTCTGCGCAACGTGGTCAGCTCGCGCCCGTTTCTCCAGGAGCGCGGACGCTAGCTCACCGCTTCCTCGCGCGTTCGCGCTGCAGCTCGCGATACAAATCGCTCTTTGAGCGGCCCAGTTCGCGGGCCAGGCGCTTGAGCGCTTCTTTTTCGTCGATGCCGCTTTCGGATTGTATGCGCGCTACGCGGTCGGCAATTTTTTCATGCGCGTTTTCTGAGCCCTCTGCTCCGCCTTGCGCTTTGGCCGCGACTGGCGCTTCGACGAGGAGCGTAATCTCGCCGCGAATGCGGTCGCGGGCGGCGAGTTCCTTGCGCACGTCTGCCACCGTGCCTCGTAAAAACTCTTCGTGCATCTTGGTCAGCTCTCTTGCAAGCACTGCGTGCAGCAGGCCCCCCAGAAGCTCTTCGATGTCCGAAAGCGTTTCGAGAATGCGGTGCGGCGCCTCGTAAAAAATCAGCGTGCGCGGAGTCGAGCGCGGGTCAGCTTGTTCGCGTGCTGCCAGTTCTTCGAGCCAGGTGCGGCGAGCGCCGGATTTTTCCGGCGGGAATCCGAGGAAGTGGAAGTCGTCGGCGGGAAGTCCCGAGGCGACCAGCGCGCTGATGGCCGCATTGGCGCCGGGAATGGGAATCACTGAAACGCCGGCGGCGATGGCTTCGCGCACCAGCTGACTGCCGGGATCGCTGACGGCCGGAGTTCCCGCGTCGGATACGAGTGCGACGGCCTTCCCGGCCTTTATCTCCCGGATCAGTTCTGTGGCACGGGTGCGCTCGTTGTGCTCGTGGCAGCTGACTGTGGGCTTGGCGATTTGAAAATGGTTGAGGAGTTTTTGCGTCTGGCGGGTATCTTCGCAGGCGATGCGATCGACGCCGCGCAGCACATCGAGAGCGCGGAGAGTGATGTCGCCGAGGTTGCCGATGGGCGTGGCGACCAGATAGAGGCCGGGGGTGAGCGGGGCGTCGGATTTCGGTTCCCTGGTCCCCAAGTGCGAGGGACCAGGGGCACCCTCTGATTTAGGGTGGTCCGGCATGGGGCCTTCAGTTTCCTGCTTCCATGCGCTCGATGCGTCGCTGTTCGGCGAGGAGCGCCATGGAGTTCATGAGGTTCTGCACGCTCACGATGCCGACTACGCGCCCACTCTCGGTGACGGGAATGAGCGCCAGGCCGTGGCCTGCGGTGAGGCGGCGAATGGTCGCGCCGAGCGTGTCTTCAGGCCGCGCCACCTGGAAGGCGCGCGACATGACCGATTGCACATAGCCGTTGCCGTCGCTGCGGAGAGCATCGACGATGCGTTGCCGCGAGACGATGCCGACCAATTGCGGGCCGCGGACGACGGGAAAATCCTCTTGCAGCGAGTGCACGCTACGGTACAGGGCATCGGCGAGAGTGTCAGAGGGCGAGAGCGTTGCGAAATCGGTCAGCATGACTTCGCGCATGCACACGGTGTCGACGACGGATTGGAAGAAGACGCCCTGGTCCTCGATTTGCGCGCCGATCATGACGAAGAAACCGGCAAGGACGAGCCAGGAGTCATGCAGCAACATGCCGCCCAGAATGGCGAGGAAAGCCAGACCCTGGCCCAGACCGGTGGCGGCTCGGCCTGCGGGCGCTGCGCCGTGGGTGCGGGCGAAGGCATTGCGGACGATGCGGCCACAATCGAGCGGGTAGGCGGGGAACAGATGCAGGCCGCCGAGAAGCAGCTGCAACATAACCAGGCTGCGCAAAAGGCTTGTGGGGGTGATGAGGGGCAGGTCGAAGAGCCGGACATTTGTGCTGACACCCAGAATGGCCGCGGCCGCAGTAAGCCCCGCGAACCCGTTGGCCAGCGGACCGGCAAGCGCCAGAATATATTGCCCGGTGCCCGCGTTGGCCTTTTCCTGGCTCTCCGGGTTGGCGTAAGCGAACAGTCCGCCGATGGGCAGGAAAAGAACGGCGCGAAGGCGCAGACCCAGCCACGCTGCAACGATGAGACGGGCGGTTTCGCGCACGGCGACGGCGGCCACCAGCAAGATGAAGAGTGCCAGACCATACGGCCAGCCCTGCGCGGCGCACATGGCAAAAAGCACCAGCAGCAGGAGCGGAAAGAAGATGTGGACGCGGACCTCGACGCCCATCCAACGGCCAAACGGAATGGACCATCCGCGCATAGTTCGATTGTAGAGCGTATGCCCCGGAGAAGCACTCAGAAGGCCGGTCCTTTATGCTGGTGGGCGATGCGCATCATTGCGGGAACGTATGGTTCGCGAAGACTGGAAGCGCCGCCGGGGTTGAACACCCGGCCGAGCAGCGACCGCCTGCGCGAAACGCTCTTCAATGTGCTGGCTCCGCGCATATGCGGCGCTGCTTTTCTGGATCTCTATGCGGGATCGGGCGCGGTGGGCCTGGAGGCATTGAGCCGGGGGGCCGGGCGCGTGACGTTTGTGGAACGGGCTCCCGTGGCTCTCAGGGTGCTGCGGCGCAACCTGGAGCAATTGGGCGTGGCAAGCGGATTTGAGATCCGCGCGGAGAGTGTGGCGGCGTTCTTACGTTCCGCCACAAAAACCAGTCCAAAACCCATACCCCACGGAGTGGTGTTTCTGGACCCGCCGTACGACGCGGCCGCAGAGTATGCGGCCACATTGGGACTGCTGGGGCGCGCGCCGGGGATTCTGACGCCCGGAGCGCTGGTGATTGCCGAGCACCGGCGCAAACAGGGCCTCGAAGACCGGTACGGCAGCCTGAAACGGGTGCGGTTGCTCGAGCAGGGCGACGCCGCGTTGAGCTTCTATGAGACTGCCCCCTCACCCACGGATGGGTAGTCTGCCAGTCCTCAGTAATTGCCGAAAGCGGAGGCTGGAAGTTTTGCACCTTCACGTGTGAGCGGGGTCACCGTCAACTCCATTGACAGCGGAGGAAAGTAAGAGAAAAATGACGGGGCGAAAGAATTCGAGCCGTTTCAAGCAGTCTATGGAGGAAACGTGAAAAACGCAGTAAAGGTTCAAGCATTGGCAGCATTGGTTTTGCTGGGTGTGAGTGGATTTCTGGCGGGTTGCAAGTCGGCTCCCGAACTAACGAAAGATCAGGCAACGGCAATGATTCAGGCCAAGTACGACAAGGACCCTGGCACGGTGTTCAATATTGCGGTCAACGATCGCGGCATGCAGCAGGGTGTGCACGCCAATCTTTGGCTCGGCGTCAAGCGCTACCCCAATGGCTATTGGGGCGACTTCAAGCTCACTCCTGACGGAGTCAAGGTTCTGAAGCTGCAAGGCGGCGGCGATACCATCCAGTGGCGGCCGGACGGCCCGAGCGATCCTACGTACACGGTCATTGTGATCCCGCTGGTCACCAGCAAACTCAAGACGCACGGTATTGGCGACGTGCAGACCATTGCCGACTCAAGAACCGTGACCTACATGGAAGACGTGGACCTGAGCAACTTGCCCGCGGGTTTGCAGGCGATTGCCCAGAATCCAGGTAACAAGCTGAGCACGCAGCGCGTGGCAACCTTCGCTTTGGCTAACGGAGCCTGGACGCTGCAATCGATCCAGTAGCAGACAGCACAACACGCTTGAACAGCAACTGGCCGGATACGAGATCGTATCCGGCCAGCGTGTTTTTGCCTGCATGAATCCCCGTTGCTTATTGCGGTGGAGGGCTGGAAGGCGCACCAGCCGGCGGGCCGGAGGGGCCATTGGGTCGCGGGCCGCCCATGCCGCTCGCGCTCATCACGTCTGATGCTGTGAATACGCCGTCTTTAAGTGCGCCTTGTACGCGGATCATTTCGCCCACCTGAATATCGGCCAGAGTGATGGGATCGCGGCCCCGGCGGAATGTTGTATTTTCGTCCGCGACGATGGTGTGGGGAGCGTTGTCAATCGCGCCGGTAATGCTGATGGTTGCATCGTTGATGGCCGTCACCCTGCCCTGCAGCCAGGTTTTGCCAAAGCTGGCCACCTCCTCCTGGATCTGCTTGACGGTAGCGGGATCAAGTTGCACGACGCGCGTGGCACCTACTGATTTTGCCGTTGCATCGTTGTCGCCCATCGCGACGATGACATCGCCGACCTTGATGTCGGTGGCCTTAATCTCCTGCGGAGGATTGCCGCCACCACCGTTCCCGCCGCGGCCGTAGCCACCACCACCGCCCATCCCCCGGCCACCGCCGCCTCCACCACCGCCGGGACCGCGCGAGCCGGGCGCCTGCTTGGTGATGCGCGTGTCGGCGCTGAAATGGATGGTGTACACGTCGCCCATCTCGGTCTTGATGGTGTAGTGATCGGCAGCGACCTCAGTGACGGTGCCCATAAGGCCGCGCCCCATCATTCCCATGCCGCCCCCCCGGCCACCGCGCTGGCCATTGCCGCCGCCATTTCCCTGGCCCGGGTTCTGGCTCGAGTTTTGGCCGGGCGGCGGAGCGGAACCGGGATCCTGAGCGACGGCTGCTGTAACGAGTGCAAGGACGGCGAATATTGCGGGCAAAAGACGGAGTTTCATCAAAGCTCCCGGGGATGGCACGAAAGCCAGCCTAATGGGTAGACGGTTCAGAGGGGGTGGGAGACGACGCGGAGGCCATCGCGGCGCGGAACGGGCTCTAGTTGTGCTGCTCGGCGAGAAGTTGCTTGAAGGCGGGGTTATCGCGCAGGCTGGCGAACTGGCTGTCGACCTGGACCTTTTTGCGGGTGGTAAAGCCTTCATCGAGGGCCATGCGCAGGTACTGGAGAGCGCAATCGGTGTAGCCGGCGCGCGCGCACCCCGCCGCCATGTAATAGTTCATCGCGCCCCGCTCCGCTACATTGGAGGGGTTCTCCACGACGGGTCCGTTCTGACCGGAAAAGATCTCCGGATCGATGGCGAGAGCCTGCTTGTACGCCTCCCAACCTCGGTCGTACTTGTGTTCTGCCAGCAGGTTGGTGCCATAGTTCTTGAGAGTGATCGCGGACTTGGGGTTGAGCTTGAGGGCCTTGCGGTACGCGCGATCGGCCTGCCCGTACAGCTTGAGGGAGGCGTAAACGGTACCCAAATTGTTGATCACCTGAGGATCGGTGGGATTGAGTTTGAGCGATTCCTTGTAACAGCGGGTTGCGTCTTTGGCGTTGAAGAGCATCTGGTAGGCAATGCCCATCTTGTTCCAGATGGTTGCTGTCATCTCAGGCGCCTTGGAGTAGGCTTCGATCGCGGCCTGGTAGCGTTGATGGCCGACGAACGAGTCGCCAATCTGCTCGGCTGTGGGCGGCGTCTTGGGAGCAACCGCAGAGGCTGGGGGCGGGGTCTGGCTAGTTGTCTGGGTGGGCTGAGCCTGGGACGCACCGAGAGAGATCGCGAGCAAGAACAGGAACAAAGACCCGCGATTAGCTTTGAGCCCGCGCATCATCCCTC
This sequence comes from uncultured Acidobacteriota bacterium, assembly GCA_963713675.1. Classification (GTDB taxonomy): domain Bacteria; phylum Acidobacteriota; class Terriglobia; order Terriglobales; family Acidobacteriaceae; genus Telmatobacter. Next base: position 88,862 of record CAVQMV010000019.1, on the reverse strand, counting down.
CTGTCGACCGAAAGAGGGGGCGATCTAGCTGACCAATCGTCCTCTGTTACAGGAACATTAAAGCACTTATGCAGGGCGAGCGAAAGCCCCGCGCCCCGAGCCTGCCTCGAAACCTGCCAAAAGTTGCAACCAGGACCGCGCAGCGTACATCAGATGGGAGCCAACGGCCTGCAAGGGCAGAGGCACACGGAATAGACGCCGGCGCTGCCCACTGGGAAAGCGCGAATTTTATAGGTGTTGAAAAAACAGCGATTTGTAACGAAAATGCACTACACTTTACCCTTGACGAGGAGGGCCCTCGCTTGACCGCAACCACTTCCCCGGTGCTGTCTCTGAACCGGACTTCCGCCATTAGTGAACGATTTCGCGCCGTGCGCCGGCAGTCGCTGGAGTTGCAAAAGCCGCTGACGCCGGAAGACATGATGGTGCAGTCGTGTCCTGAGGCGTCGCCTGCCAAGTGGCACCTGGCCCATACCACGTGGTTTTTCGAGTCGTTCGTGCTGCGGGAGTTTTTGCCCGGCTACCGTGTCTTCCACGCCGACTTCTCATGGCTCTTCAACAGCTACTACGAGAGCTTTTCCGCAATTCCCGAGAAGCGCCTGCGGTCGTCGTTCTCGCGGCCGGGGCTCGACGAAATCCTGCGCTATCGCGGATACGTCGACGAGGCCATGGAGCGGTTGTTTGAGCAGGAGCCTGAGGCGGAGGCGCTGCGGCGGATTGAGCTGGGCGCGAACCACGAGGAGCAGCACCAGGAATTGCTGCTTACCGATATTTTGAACGCGTTCTTCACGAATCCGCTGAAGCCGAAGTACAGGGACCAGGGGTCAGGGAACAGGGAACAGAAAAGCAGGGAGCAAGGGAGCGCTCGCCGCGGTGACGCTTTGGCGCAGCGGGAGGGAGCGAGGGAGCTGCTGGCGGCGCTTGGGTTCCGGCAGTTTGATGGTGGGTTGCGGGAGGCGGGGCACGCGGGCGGCGGGTTCTGCTTTGACAATGAGATGCCGCGGCATCGCGTGTGGCTGGAACCGTTTGCGCTGGCCGATCGCCTTGTGACGTGCGGCGAGTATGCGGAATTCATGGCCGATGGCGGATATCGCAAGCCGGAGTTCTGGCTTTCGGCGGGGCGGGACGCGGTGAAGCAAAACGGCTGGCGCGCGCCTCTCTACTGGAGCGAAGAGGGTGGCGAGCGGAGCGTGTTTACTCTGCGCGGGGAGCTGCCGCTTGAGGAGCTGGCGGCGACGCCGGTGAGCCAGGTAAGTTTTTACGAGGCCGACGCTTACGCGCGGTGGGCGGGGCTGCGGTTGCCTACGGAGTTTGAGTGGGAGGCTGCGGCGGAGGGCCAGCCGGTCGAGGGAAATCTGCTCGATTCTGGAGAGTTTATGCCCGCTTCCACGAGTCTCGTCCGAAACCAGGACGGCACGAAGTGCTACGGGGATTGTTGGGTGTGGACTAGCAGCGCCTACCTTGGCTATCCGGGATTCCACCCGCTGAACGGCGCGCTGGGCGAGTACAACGGCAAGTTCATGAGCGGGCAGATGGTGTTGCGCGGCGGATCGTGCGTCACGCCGGCAAGGCACATCCGCGCGACCTACCGCAATTTTTTTGCGCCGGAGACACGATGGCAGTTCTCCGGAATCCGGCTGGCGAAATAGCAGGTTGCGGGGGTCAGTGGACCCACTCAACACATTCCGAGCCGAAACATGACACCTGACACCTATTCTTGTCGTACCGAACTGAAAAGACATCGTTGTCCGGGTTCCTGCATCTAACCAGAAAAACATGAGCGCAGCAGCTTCCCCTGCCGTAGCCCCACAACTCGACGAACGCGTGAGCGCAGCGGTGCGCGAAGGGCTTACTTCGCGGCCCAAGCGGCTGCCTGCCTGGCTGTTTTATGACGAGGAAGGCTCGCGCCTGTTCGATGCCATCACGGAACTGCCAGAGTACTATTTGACCCGCACGGAACGGGGCATTCTGGCTGCGCACGCGGCCGAGATGACGGCGCAAGCCGCGGCCGGCGCGCGCCTGCATATCGTCGAGCTGGGCGCGGGATCGGCCGACAAGACGCGCGTGCTGCTGAAAGCCGCAACCGAGCTGCAGGGCGCGGTGCTGTACGAGCCGGTGGATGTTTCGGCGAGCGCTCTGGAAGCGGCGCGGGAGCGGATTGAGCGCGAGATCGATGGCGTCACGGTGACGCCGCGCGTGATGGATTACACCCACGGCGACGGAAGCCGACTGCATCTGGGACCCGTGGATTGCCGCGAGCGCAGGCTGGTGGTGTACATCGGATCGAGCATCGGCAACTTTGAGCCACACCAGGCGGCGAAACTGCTGCGGCGCGTGCGCGCGGGACTCAAAACGGGCGACGGATTTCTGCTGGGCGTGGACCTGGCGAAAGAGGATTCCATCCTTCTGCCGGCCTATGATGACGCCGCTGGCGTAACTTCGGCGTTCAACCGGAACGTGCTGGTGCGGCTGAACCGCGAGCTTGACGCGGAGTTCGAGCCGGAGACTTTTGCGCACTACGCGGTGTGGAATGAAGCCAAATCGCGAATCGAGATGCATCTGAAAAGCCGCAATGCGCAACGCGTGCATGTGGGCGCACTCGATTTGACGGTGGAATTTGCCGCGGGCGAAAGCATTCATACCGAGAACAGCTACAAATTCCAGCCAGGCCGGGCGGAAGCACTGCTGGCCGAGGCAGGGTTCCGCGCGGAGGAAACGTGGACGGATGCGCGCGGGTGGTTCGCGGTGTGTTTGGGGCGCGCGGTGTAGCGCCTATTTCGGCGCCGCAATCCTCACCAACAGAATGTCGTGGCTCGCGAGCTCAATCGGCATGTTGTCGGTGAGCGTGATCTCCTTGCCGGTCCAGAGGTCTTTGCCCTTGAGCGGGCCGTGCAAGCCGAGCTTGGCCAGGCTCAGGTGGAAGGGATGGGTGGAGTAGCGGTCGCTGCCCGCGTTGATGACCGCAATCGCCATCGCTCCGCCGGAAAGATGGCGGGTCCAAACGTCGAGCTCGCCGTCGGAATAAGCGCGGGTGGCTTCGTGGCCCAGGCGGTCCTGGTCGATGGCGATGACGTCGCGATTGGTGAGGATGGCGCGCACTTCGGGCGTCATATTGGGCAGGTCGTTGCCGGCAAGCAGCGGCGCGGCGAGCATGGCCCACATGGAGAAGTGAGTACGATTCTCAGCTGGCGTGAGATAGCGAATTTGGTTGTTGGACCCCGACGCCTGGCCGTTGCCCACTTCGAGCATGTCGGGATCGTTCCAGTGGCCGGGGCCCGCATACTTCGCCAGGCCAGCCTGCTCATTCAAAATGGAATAGATGCTTTGCCAGTTAGGCTGGATGTCGCCGGTGGTGCGCCACAGGTTGGCGCCGACCGAAGGGCCCCATTCCCACACCGCGTCCCATCCGTATTGGCAGAACGAGTAGACGATGGGCCGGCCGCTGGCTTTGAGGGCCTTATTCATCTTGTCGTAGGCGGCGACCATCAGGCGCATCTGCGCGGCCTTGTCATCCGGCGCCTGGACAGCCATCACCGCAGTGCGGAAGGTGCAGAGATCGTACTTCAGGTAATCGATGCCCCAGGAGGCGTAAAGCTGCGCATCCTGCACTTCGTGGTCGAGCGAGGCGGCGAAGCGGGCGCAGGTTTGCGGCCCCGGAGACGAGTAAATGCCGAGCTTGAGCCCCTTGGAGTGCACGTAGTCGGCGAGCGCTTTCATGTCAGGGAACTTGGAATTTGAATGCAGCACGCCGTTAGCGTCGCGGTCGCCCTCCCAGGTGTCGTCAATGTTGACGTAGGTGTAGCCCGCGTCCTTCATGCCGGTCGAGACAAGCTGGTCGGCCGCGTTGCGTATGTCCTGATCGGTGACTTTGTGGCCGAAGAAGTTCCAACTGTTCCAGCCCATCGGCGGCGTCTGCGCCACCACCTGCGGTGGGGCAGGCTTTTGGACGGATGTATGGGGAGATTTGGCCGGAGCGGGTGTGGATTGAGAGATTGCGGCGAGAGGGAACAGGGCAAGAACGGCGACAGCAAGGACTGCAGAACTGCGCATGAAAGACAACTCCTCAAAAGGTTTTGCAGTGGAATGTTATTTGGCCTGACCGCTTACTGGCAAACTGAGGCGGACAAGCGCGCTCAAGAGCGATACTGGTAGCCGTGCCATTCACGCTATCTCATGCCGCTGCAGCCTGGCCCTTCCGGCGCACTCGTCTGGAGTTCTCGGCGCTCGTAACAGGATGTTTTGCGCCCGATTTCGCCTATTTCATGTTCCTCAGGCCGCACGGCCATTACGGCCACACCCTACCCGGCATATTTGTCTTTGATTTGCCAGTGAGCCTGGTGGTTCTTGGGCTATTTCATGCATTCGTAAAATGGCCATCGACGATGTTCCTGCCGCGCCCTGTGCGAAGCCGGATGAACACCTGCGACGAGGCATTTACATTCTGGCCGCCGTCGCGTTTGGCAAATATCGTGCTCTCGATTCTGATCGGCACATGCACGCATATCGCCTGGGACTCATTCACGCATAACTCATTCTGGCCATATAAGCATTTGAGCATTCTGAGGAAAATTGTGCAGGTGCCGGTTCTCGGCAACGTCGGTGTGTACCAGCTGCTGCAATATGGAAGCACGCTGTTTGGCCTGGTATTCCTGGCAATCTGGATCCTGCACTGGTATCGCACCACTCAACCGAAAGCGCAGTGCAATGTGGAGCCATTCAATGTGGGGCAGCGGCGCACAATCATCGTGACGGCTCCGGCGTTCGCAATCTGTGGCTCTTTCATTCGAGTGCTGCTTGGCGTCGGCATACCCGCCGGTAAGGGATCGCTTTTGGAATTTGTTGGCGAGGCGGGCATTTCAGGGCTCACATTCTTTTGTGTCGGTTTGCTCGTGTGCGGATTGCTTCTTCGCAGGCGCGCGGCAACGCCGGAGCCGGACCCGGGGAGATAAGCCCGATCGACTGCCTTGCATCTCTGCTGTGCAGACACTAGAGCGGCTCCACAATTCAAGTGCCCTTTTCCAGCTGTTGCGAAAGGTGGGTTTTTCTTGAGGGAAAAACCTACTTAGCGGTTGCTGCTTCGAGGTCCTGCAATTGTGGAAGCGCTCTAGTCGTCGCCTTTGTGTCCAAGCAGGAGTTGCACGCCGATATAGGCGATCCAACTGGGCTCGCCGTTGGTGCGGGTGACGGTCTGAATGCCGCGGCCGCCCATGAAGAGCAGGCGGACATGGTTGGCGCGGTCGAGAGACTGGCGACCGCCGAGATCGAGCGTGAGCGAACGCTGCTTGGGTTCATCGCCAATGCGGTTGATGGCTTGCAGGTCGTAGATTTCTGTGTACGCCTCAAAGCGGTCGCTAAATGCGTGGCCTGCGATCAAGCCTCGTCCCCACTGGTCGGGCGCGTTCGCATTGCCAATCCAGCGGCCTATCTCGCCGTCGAGCGCCAACCAGCCCAGCTGAGCCGTGACTTCCATGGGCAGATAATATTGCGGGCCCGGATCGACGATGCCGCGTTGCGCGGAACCGGCGGGCGTGTTGAGCGAGACCTGCGGATAGGTTCCGATGGAGAAGTTGATGTTGTCGTCCGTCTTTTCTTTGCCGGGAATGTAGTGCTGATAAGCGCGAAATTTGACGCCGAGCAGCGTCTCGCCCAGGCCCACGCCGGTAGAGTTACGGTCATCAGTGCCGGCGGCCAGGGGCTGCTCCCATTTGAGCTGGATGCGGTTGCCCCAGCCATAATTCATGTCTACGTCGGGAATCTGGTAGTAGGACTGGCCGGGATTATGGTTGGCGATCCAGCCGAAGTTGATCTCCCAATGATGGTTCCCGGGCGGCGCGGGATCGTCGGTGATGAACGGGGGCCCTCCCTGCGCGCGGGCGCAGACTGCGCCAAGGAACGGCAAAAGCAGCAAGAGGATGAAGAAAATACGGCGCATAGCAGAGACAGAGGTTCTTTCGGCGATGAGTAGGTTAGGCAATGGCAGAAAATCCAAATCCAAGGTAGCATTCCCGAACAAGGGGCGGAAAAGCCGAACCATTCCTTGTTCCCGTCCGCCCCAATTTTCCTTTCGCGGGGAGCACCCGTCCCCCGCCCGGCTCTGCGATACTTATTTGTTATGCCGATTGAAGACCTGCAACAAGCCGCACAAAAAATTGCCGGATTTTTGAACACTTTGAACAAGCTGGGCGGAATGCGCCTGAAGTACCGCATCTCGGCGGGCGAAGTCGCACCCGAGGCGGAAGGCGGCGAGGTACGCCAAATGATCAACGTGGAACTGGCCGGCCCGGATGTTCCACTTGTTATCCAGCACAATGGCGAGTTGCTGAGGGCTCTCGAAACCCTTGCCGGTCAGATGATGCGGCTGGACCATCACGAGCATCACCTGGTGAGCTTTGACGCTGCGAACTTCAAGGCGCTCCACGCCCAGGAGGTGCAACTGGCCGCGGAAACCGCCGCAGAGAAGGTGCGGCAATCGGGGATGCCCTATAGTTTTCCGCCCATGAACAGCCGCGAGCGGCGCATGATGCATATGGCGTGCAAGGGCCTGAAGGGCGTGGAGACGGCCAGCGTGGGCGAAGGGCCCGACCGCTTTCTCGTGATCTTTCCCGAAGGCAAAACCGATATGCCGGTGGCGCCGCAGACGCGGCCCCAATCCAGGCCGGATAGCCGGCCGCCGTTCAAGTCAAGAGGATTCGGGCGCGATCGAAGAAGATAACCGAGGGCAGCCAAACCCGCGGATTCTTTGCGGAACTTCTGTTTCGCTCGAAGAGGGCCAGGCAGGAGGCCGCCATGGATGGCCGCAATTCACTCAAGTTGCGAATGACTGCGGACCTTGTCATGGCTTTCAGCTTTGGTATCGTCGCTCCCATTGCTCTCGCTCCGAGCGGCAGGAATTGGCAAACCATGTTGCTGACATTCGCGGTATTCATTCTTACCGCAGGGTTTTGGTACGATTTGCTGCGGACGATTTGGCGATTTCGGAAGCTTCGCTCCAACTGAAGTAACATCTTTCCATGAGATTTGCGACACTTCTTCTGCTCGCATTTGCCGCGTGCGTGTCTTCCGCGCAAAAGCGCCTGGTGCTGATCGATCAGGACGGATCCGGCCCCGGCGGATCGGATCAGATGGCGATGCTGGCGCTGTTGCAGGCGCCTGACGTGCAGGTGCTGGGCATCACCATCGTGACCGGCGACGCGTGGCGCGACGAAGAGACGCTGCACACCCTGCGCATGCTGGAGCTGACCGGCCACACGGATGTGCCCGTGGCGCGCGGCGCGGTGTTTCCGCTGGTCCGCACCCAGCAAGAGACGCAACTTGAGGCCGCGCTCGATGGAAAGGTGACGTGGCAGGGCGCATGGGGCCGCGGCACGACGAACCTGACCGAAACCGGAACCGGGACGGCGCCCGCGCATCTTGAATCGCACGAGCCCTACGAGATTCCTTCCATGCCCGAGGGCATGCCTACCACGAAGCCGATCGACGAAGACGCCGCGCACTTCCTCATCCGCCAGGTGCATGCGCATCCGCACCAGGTAACGATCTACGCCGCGGGGCCGCTGACTAACATTGCGCTGGCCGTCGCGCTCGATCCGGAGTTTGCCGCGCTGACCAAAGGCATTGTGTTCATGGGCAGCAGCCTGAATCCGCAGACCAGCGATCCGGAATTTGCGACCAGCCCGCGCCATGAGTTCAACTTCTGGTTCGATCCCGAGGCGGCGCACATTGTGTTGCGCGCCGATTGGCCGCGCATCGACGCGACGACAGTTGATATTTCGATGAAAGCGCCGTTCACGCAGGCCATGCTTGATGCGATCGCGAATTCGCAAGCGCCGGCGGCGCGCTACATCGCGGCATGGAGCAAGCAGCGCTACTACATGTGGGACGAGCTGGAAGCGTGCGCGTGGCTCGATCCTTCGATCATCACTAAAGAGCAGGCGGTGTACATGGATGTGGACCTGAGCCACGGCCCCAGCTACGGCGACACGCTCACATGGCCGGAAGCGCTGAAGCCGCAAACCGGCGTGCGCCTGGTTCACGCGCAGATGGATCTCGACTTGCCGCGCTTCCAGAGAATGTTTGTGGAGTTGATGACGCGGACGCCCTGAGGCGCCCCGGCACTCGCATATTAAGAGCGCCGTTCCGATCCTGACCCCTGAAACCCGACCTCTGCCTTTCGGCCTACACTGTTGGCTATGCGACGGCATGGATGGTGGTTGGCATTTATTTTGGCGGCGTGTGGCGCGGCGCGGGCGCAGTGGGAGATGCAGAGCTCGGGCACGACGGCCGATTTGCGCGGCATCGACAACGTGGGTGGAGGCGTGGCGTGGGCCTCAGGCACGAACGGCACGGTGCTGCGGACGGAAGACGGCGGGTATTTGTGGCAGACGTGCGCCGTTCCGCCGGGCGCGGAGCATCTGGACTTTCGCGGGGTGCAGGCATTCGATGCGAACACAGCGATCGTGATGTCGAGCGGCAAGGGGGATTTGTCGCGGCTGTATAAAACGACGGACGGGTGCCAGACGTGGAAGCTGGTCGTAACAAATCCAAATCGTGATGGGTTCTGGGATGCCCTTCAAGTGGGCGATTTCGAAGAGCCGACGGCCAATTTCGGAGAAAAGGACCGCGCCCTGATTCTCGGGGACTCGGTGAATGGCCAATTGCAGCTTTGGGAATGGAAAGAAGGATGGGAAGAGAGAGAACTTGAGCTAAGTTACCAAATAAACGGTAAGGTCGATTCGGGAGAAGCGTCATTCGCGGCAAGCAACTCTGTCCTTCAGTTGGCGCGGACACCGCAAGTCGATCCTGTTTGGAAATACGCATTCCGATTCGCCTCGGGCACCGCAGCGCACTCTTACGTTTCGTTCGTGCGCTATGAAAATACGCAGACCTGCGAGCCATGCAGAGAAGAGGCAAAACGCGTAGAGACTCCGATGGCGCAAGGCAGCGAGAGCGCGGGGATTTTCTCGTTTGACTTCCGCACCGATTTGGTCGGTATCGCTGTCGGTGGAGACTACCTGAAGCCTGACGTCACAACTCGAACCGCCGCTTACTCAGACGACGGCGGCCTCTCCTGGAAACTAGCTCAAACCCCGCCGCACGGCTACCGTTCTGCCGTGGCGTATGATGCCCCGAGCAAGACCTGGATCACGGTGGGGCCGAACGAGACGGATATTTCTACGGACGACGGGAAGAATTGGCGCGCGCTGCATCCTGACCCGGGGATGCACGAAGCGGCAGATACCGACCGCGACTGGAATGCGCTGTCGCTGCCGTTTGTTGTGGGGCCGCATGGGCGGATTGGGAAGTTGAATCCGAAGGCGCTGACACATTGATAGGCAATGTGTTTTCGTGCGGCCCTACGGGACGCCCGTTGTACTGGGTGCAATTTCCCAGGACGTCGTCTGCCTCGCGGCAGACTCCGGCCTGGGCTATTCTCGGCCCTCCCTCCGGGAGGGTTTTCCCGATGCTGCAAACTGTGCCTGGGAAATACTTGGTCAACTCTCCCCCTGGGAGGATCTTCCCACCCGTCATTCCTCAATGGAGGGATGGGCCGACCTCGTCCCGGAGGGACGGATCGAGAATAGCCCAGGCCGAAGTCCGCAAAAGCGGATTGAGCCCTGGGTTTTCGGTCCGTCACAGACCGCCCCGCCCCGGAGGGCCGGGCGAATTGTGGGTTTACTCTCAGAGACAGGACTCCGTCATGTCTCATACCTACAGCAGTGCACTCTTCCACTGCGTCTTTTCCACGAAGGAACGTCGCAAACTCATCCCATCGGATATTCAGCCACGGCTATGGGCCTACATGGGAGGAGTTGCCCGCAAGAGGGAAATGAAAGCTCTTGGGGTGGGTGGAACCGACGATCACGCGCATCTGCTTCTGTCTTTGCCTTCCTCGCTGCCGATTGCCAAGGCAATGCGGGAAATCAAGAGCGAATCTTCGCGGTGGATGCAGGAAGAGTGTGGGTTCGCAGGGTTTGAATGGCAGGAGGGATACGGAGCGTTTTCCATCGGGTGGACGCAGGTCGAGGCCACGCTCAAATACATCGCGAGGCAGCAAGAGCACCATCGGAGGCGCGATTTTCAGGCAGAATTCGTCGCATTCTTGAAGAAACACCAAATCGAATACGACCCGCGCTACGTGTGGGGATGAGATTCGGGCGGCCCTCGGGGACGCCCGGCGTATTGCGTGCGATTTCCCAGGACGTCGTCTGCCTTCCGCCACCCCAACGAGCCAAAGGCAGGCTCGTTGGGGACCCCGGCTTGCGGCAGACTCCGGCCTGGGCTATTTTCGGCCCTCCCTCCGGGAGGGTTGTCCCTGCCCCTAAAACAAATCGGGAATGCTGTTGAAGGCGATGCGTGTGGGCGCGGCTTTGTATGCGGTGAGCATGGCGGCGGGGGCCAGCGCGCTCATGCCGTACTTGTCGTTGATCTGATCCATGGTGGCTAGCAGGCGCGTGCGGGTCTGCTCTTCTTCGAGGCCGTCAAAGAGCGCGAGTGTGTGCAGGCGATCGGGGACGAGATTGTTCAACTGCACGCCGATGAAATACGGGTGCTGATACTGTGCGCCGGAGGGTTGCGAGTCCCAAAGACGGCGCAGCGCGGCGATGAGGGTTTGATTGTCCTGGCACTCGTGGAGCTTGATCTCGCTGCGCCAGCCGCGCGCCGGTACTCCGAAGCGGGAAACGGGCGTGTTCTCACCGCGCGGCACCGCGAACCCAATCGCGAGGCCGATGTTCGAGGCCCACAGGCCCTGCGAGCGCAGGCGCATGGCGGCTTTGTGGAGCAGCTTGTGCGCGACGGCCCACGCTTTTTCCGGAGTGCGCATCTCCGGCGCGAGCACGTGAGAGTGGCTGATGGACTTTTGATGTTCAAGCTCGGCCATCTCGAAGTCTTCGCCGCGCAGCCAGTGCCAGAGCCGCTGTCCCCAGACCGATCCCCAGATTTCGCCGGCCTGCTCGCAGTCGAGCGCGAGCAACTGGTCCATGGTGTTGAGGCCTTTTTCGTTCAGCCGCTTCTCCGTGCGCGCGCCGATGCCGGGCAGATCGCGGAGCGTGAGTTGATGCAGCGCTTCAGGAAGAAGGTCGAGGGGGAGGGCCACAAGACCGTCGGGTTTTTCCATGTCGCTGGCGATTTTGGCGAGGTAGCGATTGGTCGCGAGACCGACGGAGCTGCGCAGCATGGGGCCGACGCGTTCGCGAATGGTGGCTTTCACGCGCATGCCGAGTTCGATCGCGGCTAAGAGCGGCCGTTCGCGGCCGATGAGGCGGCAGGCCATTTCGTCGATCGAGCAGACCGCGGTGACGGGCACGCAGCTTTCCACCGCTTCGACAACGCGATGGTGGTAGTCCGTGTAGATTTCGTGCCGCGCTTCGACAAGAACAATGTCGGGGCAGAGGCGTTTGGCGTCGGCCACGATGGTTCCGGTGCGCACGCCGAAGGCCTTGGCCTCGTAGCTGGCCGCAATGCAGCAGGTGGTGTCGGCCATCATGGGCACAACGCCCACGGGACGGCCGCGCAGTTCCGGCCGCGCTTCTTGTTCGCACGACGCAAAGTAGGAGTTGAGATCGACGAAGAGCCAGTTGAGCGACGAATCCTGAGGGGATTCCGCGGCGGCAACTTCGTCCGGCTTGCGCCCTGAGCTTTCCGCGTTAAGGCCCAGGTTCACAAGCTCCTCAGGCCACTCCTCGGGAGCGGGAGAGAAGGCCGGGTTGGGCGCAGAAGCCATTTGTCGACTATTTTCGCCTTCTATTCTCTTTTTGGCAAGAGAAATCACGTGCCTTCGGTCACTGACATACCCACAACGGGGCATGAGATAACCTGTGGAGAGCGAGTATCGTCTAAATTGTCAGCCGACCCCGTAGTGTTGAGCAGTGCAATCCTCCGCAGAGGGCCGGATCGCTCAGGAATGGTGACCAGGAAATGCAGACCATAACGCATTGGCTTACGGCGAACGGAAGCGTTCTTGCCGTGGTGGTCACGGTAGGCGTAGCGGTACTTCTGGTGTGTTGCCTGGAGTGCACCAAGTGCGGCTGCCGCGACAAGGATGACATTTTCAATCACCACGAAAGTTAAACGCTAGTTGCCGCCAGCAGCCGGTGGCTCCGGCTTCAAATACATCTCAAATTGCGCCAGAATCCGGCTGTAGAGACTGGTGCGCACATCGGCTCCGCTGATGGAGTGCGTTTTGCGCGGATAGATCTGTAGGTCGTACGGTTCGCCGGCCTCAATGAGCTTCTGCACAAACTGCACGGTGTTTTCCATGTGCACATTGTCGTCGCCGGTTCCATGCGCGATGAGCAGCCTCCCTTTCAGCTTCGCCGCTGAGTTGACCACGGAAAAGTCGCGATAGCCGTTGGGATCCTCGGCCGGCACGCCGAGATAGCGCTCCGTGTAAATGGAATCGTAGTTGCGCCAGTCGGTGACGGGCGCGACGGAGACGCCCGCGCGGAAGCGGTCAGAGTGCGTCATCGCGTAGAGCGTGAAAGTGCCGCCCCAGCTCCAGCCCCACCAGCCCAGCCGCCGCGGATCGAGCTGCGGAGTCTGGTCGAGCGCGGCATCGACCACTGTCAATTGATCTTCAAGCTGCACGGGCCCGAAGTTGCGATAGGCCGTCTGCGCGAAGGCGCGGCTGCGGAAGCCCATGCCGCGATTATCGGCACGGAGTACGGCAAATCCGTGCTGCGCGAGCACATTGTCGAAGAGCAGGTTGCCGTCCCATTTGTTCACGACTTCCTGGGCGTGAGGTCCGCCGTATGGATTGACGATGAGCGGAACCGTGGCGGGATTGGACGAGCCGGAGGGCATCAACAGCGTGGCGTAGAGCGTGGTTCCGTCGTGGGCTTTGACCTCAAGCTGCTGCGGCGTTTTCAGTTGGTAGGAGTCGAGCGCATGCGTTTCCCAGAACACGCGGCAATTCTGGGCCGATGCGGGGCCCTCCTCCTCATGACAAAGCCGGATCACCGGCGTGGTGGCGCGCGTGGAGTACTTGTCAGTGAAGGTTTTGCCGTCGGGCGCGAAGCTGGCGTCGTGAAATCCTGCGCCTGCGCTCAACTGCGTGCGCTCGCCGTCGAAGGTGACCTGCCAGATCTGCTGCTCCAGCGGATTGCCTTCGTTCGATGCGTAGGTAACGACCTTGCGCTCGGGGTCGACGGAATACACGTCGCCCACTTCGAAATCGCCCTGGGTGAGTTGCTTTTCCAGTTTCGCGTCCGTGGCCAGCGGATTGTTGGAGTTGTAGCTATAGAGATAGAGATGCGTGTGTCCGTCGCTCCAACTGGTGAGAACCACGGCGCCATCGCCCACGGCCACGTCGTAGTCTTCGTCGAGGAACTTGTCGTCGCTGATCTCCAGCATCTTGCGCGCGTCGCCAAGTTCGGCGCCGACGAAATACAAGGCGCGATGCTTGTGATCGCGGCTGACGGTCTCAACCCACACCGTGTTGTGATTGACCCAGCCAAGGCGCGGGATATAGTCGCCGGGCTGAAAGGGAATGTTCATCCACGTGGTCTTGCCGCCCTTGGCGCTCACCACGCCTACCTGGACCAGAGGGTTGGCGTCGCCGGGCTGGGGATAGCGTTGCCATTCCACCTGCGCGTGCGTGGGAATCCAGTCAGTGAGCGGATACTGCGGCACGGCGGTCTCGTTCATTTGCAGATAGGCGATATTCTTTGAGTCCGGCGACCAGAAGTAGTTGCTGCGCGTGTCGAGCTCTTCCTCGTAGACCCAATCCACCTCGCCGTTCAGAATCGATTGCCCTTTACTGCTTGCGGATTGCTCTTTGCCATTTGACGCGCCGGGTGCGGGCGCGAGCGCAATGGTAGGCGTGCCGGGATCGCGAAGATGGACGACGGAAAGCCCGTGATCGCGAATGAAGGAGATGGACAAGCCGTCGGGCGAGAACTTGGGGTCGTCGCCGGCAGCGGCTCCGGTAAAGCCGATCTGCACGCCGGTGCCGTTGCGCAGATCGTAGAGCCACAGGCGGCCATCGGCGTCGAAGAGAAGGTGGGTGGAGTCGGGCGCCCAAAGGTAGCTGGCCATGTTGTAGCGCTCGCGATGATCGCGGTCGCGCTCGGAGCCGCTGCCGCCGTCGAGCGCATCCATTTTGGCGGCGCTCACCATCACGTGCGTCTTGCCGGTGACGGGATCCACGTCCATCAGCTCGCCGCCATCCAGATAGGTCAGATGCTTGCCGTCGGGAGACCAGTTGAGCGATTCGGGCGCCCTGGGAACCAGCGGGTCGTGCGCGAAGATGGCTTCAACCGCGAGCTGCTTCTGCGGCGGCTGCGCGGCGGCGTGAGAAGCGAAAGACACGGCAACGAAAACGACGGGCAACAGAGCGGCGGCTCGCGTCAAAGAGAGTTCCTCCCGAAACAGAAAGTCTGGAGAGCAGCCCAGATAAGAGTGATCGGGCCGAAAAGGAAACAGGCAGGACTTGAAGAAAAGTGTAATTCACCAGCTCTGACAGGGAATCCACCGTTTCCTCCGGCGGTTTTCTCTGCGATTTAATGCTTGCTTGGATTCGACAAAGCCACGTATATTCTGGAAATTCCCCCGGAGGGTTACGCGTGTCGACAACATACGATGTGGCCATCGCCGGCGGCGGACTGGGCAGCGCAGCCCTGGCCAAAAACATGGCGGAACACGGCGCCAAGGTTCTGGTCATCGAGCACGAGCGGCAATTCAAGGACCGCGTGCGCGGCGAGGTGATGTTGCCGTGGGGCTACGCGGAAGTGCAGGCCCTCGGAATCGCCAATTGCCTGGCCGGAGCCGGAAGGCACCACCTCAACTGGATCGACACGTATGTCGTGAGCGACCGGGTGGAACATCGCGAACTTGTTCCCAGCACAAAGCATCAGCTCCCTTGCCTGGCCTGCTATCACCCCGCCATGCAGGAGTCGCTGTTGCAAGCGGCTGCTGCTGCAGGCGCTACGGTGCGACGGGGCGCGGCGGTTCGCCAGGTGCGGTCTGGCGCGCGGCCGGAGATGGTGATTGAGGAAGACGGGCGGGCTGAAACCATCGCCGCGCGGCTGGTGGTGGGAGCCGGCGGACGATCGTGCGTGGTGCGCTCTTCCGCGCACTTCCCGGTCCTGCGCGATCCGGAAGAAAGAATGATCGCCGGAGTTCTGCTGGAAAACGTTCCCGCGGAGGAGGATGTGCTCCAGGGCATTTACAACTTTTCGCTGGGGCAACTTGCGATCGTCGGCCCGCAGGGCGGCGGACGTGCGCGGATGTATTTGTGCTACCACGATGGAACGCAGGCGCGCCTTCAGGGGCCCGGCGATCTGGCGAGATTTGTTGACG
This sequence comes from uncultured Acidobacteriota bacterium, assembly GCA_963713675.1. GTDB lineage: Bacteria > Acidobacteriota > Terriglobia > Terriglobales > Acidobacteriaceae > Telmatobacter. The sequence continues at coordinate 73,565 of CAVQMV010000019.1, read as the reverse complement.
GCTGCAAGAAAGCAGGCGCAAGTGGCTCGCTTTTTGAAGATGCCCGGCAGATCGGCCCGCTTGCCACTTTTGGTTGCGCGCACACATGGGTCGATCATCCCTACCGCGATGGAGTGGCGCTCGTCGGCGACTCGGCGGCATCGAGCGATCCCACCTGGGGACAGGGCCTTTCCCTTACCTTGCGCGACGCGCGCGTGTTGCGCGATCACCTGATGAGCAGCGACGACTGGGATGCAGCCGGCCATGCCTACGCCGACGAGCACGATGGCTATGCCGGCCGTCTGCACACCTTCCACCAGTGGATGACGGCGATGTATCTCGGCACCGGACCGGATGCCGATGCGCGCCGCGCGCGGGCCATGCCGCTCATCGCGCAAGACCCCAGCCGGCAGCCGGACGCGCTCTTTGTAGGGCCTGATCTGCCGGTTGACGAAACGGCAAGGAAGCGCTTCTTCGGCGAAGACTAACGCCGCCGGTTGTTTCCGCGTGGGTCGACGGTGTATGTTCCGCAATATGCATTGGGCAACTCCGGAAGAACGTCGCGCACTGGGGCAAACGCGGCGCAAGCAGGTGGGACGCCACCAACAGGAAACATGCGACTTCAAGGCGCGGCCGGTTTCGGCGCTGGCGCTTGTGGAGCGATCGATGCGGGGCCGCGTGCCCGCACTCATTCCGATGAAGTACCAGATGATGGCTGCGTCGCCCTTCGGGTACTTTCGCGGCGCAGCGCCGGTGATGGCGGCGGACCTGGCGCAACTGCCATCCACCGGGATCATCAGCCAACTGTGCGGCGACGCGCATGTGCGCAACCTGGGCGCGTATGCCGCGCCCGACGGCAGGCTGGTCTTCGACATCAACGATTTTGATGAGACGATTCGTGGCCCGTTCGAGTGGGACCTGAAGCGCATGGCCGCCTCCCTGGTGCTGGCAGGGCGCGCCGCTGGACACAAGGATGGCGCCGCGCGCAAGGCGGCCGTGGCGTGCGTGGAGCGTTATGCCGCGCAGATGCGCGCCTTTGCCCGCATGCCGCACCTTGAGATTGCCAGATACCAGGTACATCGCCTGGGCCTGGCACAGCCGGTGCACATGGCGCTGGCCAAAGCGGAGCGCTCCACGCCGCTGCACACGCTGGAACGGCTGACGATGCCGGCTTCGACGCGGCCCGGTGCGCCGCGCCGCTTCAAGGAAATAAAGCCCATGCTGATGCGCGTGAAGGGAGCCCGCGCTGCCGCTGTGCTGGCCGCGCTTGAACCCTATCGCGAGATGCTGCTGCCGGAGCGACGGCACCTGCTCTCGTTTTACCGGCCGGTGGACGTGGCCTTCAAAGTGGTGGGCACAGGATCGGTGGGCCTGCGCGATTACTGCATCTACTTCGAGGGCAACGCTCCTGCCGATCCGCTGTTTCTGCAGATCAAGGAAGAGGCCGCATCGGCCTACGCGCCGTATCTGCCCGACGCGCACCCCGCGGCGCATAACGGGCAGCGCACAGCCGAAGGACAACGCGCCATGCAGATCCAGACCGATCCATTTCTGGGTTGGACGCACATCGGCGGGCGGCAATACCTGGTGCGCCAACTGAACGACCACAAGGGAAGCATCGCGATTGAGGATCTGGCGGGGCCGAACCTGAAAGCCTACGCCGAGGTGTGCGGCGAATTGCTGGCGCGCGGTCACGGACGCTCAGGCGATCCGCTGGTAATTGCCGGCTACATCGGAACCGGCGCGGCCTTCGCGGCAGCGATTGCCGAGTTTGGCATGGCCTACGCCGATCAGACGGCGAAGGACTGGGAGCAGTTGAAGAAGTCGGGTAAGGCGAAGCAAAAAGCTTAGGCCGTTGCCGGCACAATCCTAGCGACGATAGACATCGTATCCGCGCAAATGCGCCGCGGGCATGAACTCCTGCATCAACAGCCGCATCAATTCCGCGCGATCGGGCGTGGGGTCTTCCTTGGTCTGCACATCGGTCTTCACGATCAGCCAGTGGATGTTGCGCGCGCGCACGAAGGCGGCGATTTCTGCGGGCGAGTACGGATCGATGGTGGGATCGAAGAACGGCACGGGAAATTGCGGCGCGCGGCCGGTGGCGAAATAGAACGGTTCTTCTCCGGGAATCGAAACGATTCCATCGTCGAAGGGAATGTTGGCCTGGGCGTAGCGCAGCAACTCGTCGATTTCCGGCAGATAAGGACCCGGCGTAGCGAGGCCCGCGAGCGCGGGAAACGCGGAATGCGCCGCGGGGCCGTCGGGAAGATTCGCGTAGTTGAGTCGCTCTTCGCTCGCCGTGTAAAAGCCTCCGCAAACTAGAAGCGTGACGGAAATGATCGCGGCCAGTGCGGGGACAAACCATCGCGAACCGGCGGCGCGCGGGAAAAGTCCCTCGAGAAAGGCGAGCTAGCTCCGCAATCAAGAGTATGAGCAGCGGCCAGATGCCGTAGGTCGAGCCCCAAAGCTGCTGCGACAGAAATGTGCCGTGGATGGCGGCGAGCAGAATGAGGGGCAGGAACAAACGCAGGGAGAGCCGACGCCCCACCCCGCGGACGAAGACGTGTCCGTGGGGACCCCGACGTCTCAGCGCGATGAGATTCGCGAGGGCCGAAGCGGCAGCCAGCAAGAGCAGCAGCGGCCAAAGCGCCAGCAGGCTGTCGCCGCGTTCGTCCGCGTCGTCGTAAATAAGAAGCGAAGCGAGCGTGAAGAGAAACGGGGCGGCGAGCAAGGCGAAGGCGGCGATGCGCGCCCAGAGTCGTTTCGATCCCAACCACAAAAGCACCAGCGCGACGACGACACAGGGCAGCGTCCACGCGAGCGTGGGATCGCTGTAGACGCCGAGCATGAGGCTGAGTCCCGGCATGCGGCGTTGGCCTGCATATTGGATGGTCCAGTGAAAATAGTTGCCGAGGCCGGCGGTGCATTGGAGCGCTAACAACGCAGCCAGCAATCCGGCGCATGCGCCGGCGAGAAAGGCGACGAGCGATTGTGCGTTCCCACCCTTTTCCGCAAGGAGCGCGGAAAAGGATGGGGCACGGGGCGTTTGTGCCGAATGGAAAGCTTCCCTGCTTTGCTTGTGCGGCAGATGGTTGAAAATGAGCAGAACTAGAACCGCGCCCGCTGCCACGAGCAGAAACGGCAGGCCCATGTTTTGCTTGAAGAACAGGGGCACGCACGCCAATGCACCCGCGGCAAACGCAAACAGCGCGCCTTTTCTTCGATCAAGTTGCGAGAACGCCCACAGTGCGACCAGCAGCCAGAAGCCGCAGTCGCAGTCGTACTCAGGGTTGGGCACGATGCAATAAATGCCGAGGAAAATGAGCGGCGCGGCGAGCAGCAGAGCCAGCGTCCACGCGGCGGCTACGCGCCCGCGCAACGAGGCGAGCGCGATTCTCCACGCCAGCACCGTGCCGAGACCGCTGGTGATTGCGACGTAGAGAACGTGATGAAAAAAGACGCGGCCCGTCAGGCGGATGATCGCGGCCTGGATGAGAAAGGTGAGAGGCGCGTGTGCCAGGGGAAAGTCGCGGTAGGGCACTTGGCCGAGGGCGATGCGTTGCGCGGTGTTGAGGATGTAGCTGAGATCGAAGAGCACCGCGACGTGCGCGTTCTGCCAAAGCACCACGCCGGCGGTCGCGGCAAAAAGCGCCGCAGCCGCAAGCCAGTCGCGCAGCGCCCAGCGCGGCCCAGTCGAGACAGGATCGGGGAGTTCGGAGTCCGGAAGATTCGATGCTGTTGGTTCGGGTGCTCTTCTTACCATCCGCGATGATAGTAATAGGCGCAGTATGGCGCGGAACATAGCGCCATGAGGAGGGCAACGAACCAGCCCACCACGGTCCAGCCAAGGAAGATGTTCAAGAGCAGGATTCCCGTGGAGTTGTGCGTGTGCCGCGCGGCCGCAATGATGGCGGGGAGGAAATAGAGGACGCCCATAAGGAGCAGGAAGTGCATAGAAGCCTCCACACTGGTTCCAGGAGTGTTACGCACAGTGTAGCGCCGGAGTTCCCTTGCTCCCTGGGGATTTCAGCCAGTTCAGCCCAGGGCGGGATTCTTGCGATATTTCTTCGTTGCCCGCTGCGAGCCCCGTCGACCCCCTCCGAAATTCCGTATTGCACAGCCTGATGTGCATGGGTATACTCCGCGAATCCCCCAAAATCACGAAGGAGGCGTCATGGGCAAGATCAATATGGGCCGTGTGATTCTCGGCGGCATTGTTGGCGGGATTGTTGCGGATCTTCTGGATTACCTGGTGGATGGATTGTGGCTCGGGCAGCGCTGGGCCGACGCCATGAGCTTTCTTGGGCATCCCGGGTTCACGACGAACATGTTAATAGGGTTCGATTTGCTGGGAATCGTTGTCGGGATCGTCACGATCTGGATTTACGCGGCGGTCCGGCCCCGCCTTGGCCCGGGATTGGGGACGGCGATCCGCGTTGGGGTGGTCGTTTGGATTATCAGCGTGCTCGTGCCCAATGCTTCCTTCATGTATGTTGCCAAACTGTTTCCAAAGGGCGTCACGCTTTACACGACGCTGGGCGGCCTGGTTGAAGTGGTCGTGGGCACGATCGTCGGGGCGTGGATGTACAAGGAATAGAGCCCGCTGGCACAAATGGGGCCGCCGCAAGGCCGGTTCCTTTGGCAGATTTCCGCGGAGCCACGCACGAGGGCGTGGGGACGGGACGGGTCTAACTGAATGCCCCTGCTTCCCGTGGCTGGCCGGCGCGGGTAGGCTGCTTGCCGGCCCTCTACAATGAACCGGTATGCCGACAGCGGTTCGATCGCACGCGAAGATCAATCTGGGACTTTACCTGGGGGCGCCGCGCGCGGACGGCTTTCACTCCCTCGTCACCGCCTACCAGACGCTGGAAGTGCATGACATTGTTACAGTTACGTGCGCAGCCTGCCGCGGAAACCAGCATCCGGCTTACCTCGAACCATGCAGGGGTTCCGACGGACGAGCACAACACTGCCTGGAAGATGGTTTCCCTGGCTTTGGAGGAGATCGGCGCCGGAGCCGCGGTCGACATTCACATCGAAAAGCGATTGCCGGTGCAGGGCGGGCTGGGAGCCGGGTCGGGCAACGCGGTTGCCGCGCTGGTGGGGCTGGAACGAGAACTGGGTGTCAGGTGTCAGGTGATCAGGGATCGAGGTGCTGGCGCGGCAAATGGAGCTTGCCGCCAAGGTCGGCTCCGATGTGCCGCTTTTTCTTGTCGGTGGAATGGTGCTGGGACAGGATCGCGGACAGGAGGTTTCTCCGCTCCCCGATTTCGAGCCCACCTGGTGCGTGGTGGTGGTTCCGGAGGTGGGTGTTTCCACGCCGCAGGCCTTTCGCGACTGGGATGCGCTGTGCGCCGCGGAGGGTTTGACCCCGGAGGCAAGTGCCGATAGACTAAAAGAGTCGAGCCGCACTTACGTGGCAGCCCTTTTGGACGAGTCCTGAGGGGGAACGCAAAGCAGGCTCCTCCGGTGTCTTCTCCTTGGGAGAAGACCTGGCCGGACCGCAAGAGTCGAAACCAAGGTCTGGGCTTGTCCGCACCGGGATCACGAGCTGGATTGAGAATGACTTCGAACGCGTAGTCTTTCCCCAGCATCCCTCCCTTGCTGAGATCAAGCGTCTTCTTGCGGCCCCGGGCACACCGGAGGCAGCCCTGCATTCCGCGCTGTCGGGGTCGGGTTCGGCGCTCTTCGGGTTGTACCTGACCCGCGGAGATGCAGAAGCGGCACAAGACCGGATCGAACGAGAGTCTCAAGCGCTCAAAGTGCGGAACACGGTGACCACTCGCACCCTGCCCCGCGCAGCGTATTGGGACCAGATGATTGTGGAAAGCTAGCTAATTTTCGACGTTGACAGTCGCTTGTTGGGCAAGCGAAACTCGCCCACGGCTGACCGTATTGTTGGGCGATCGTTCAATGGTAGGACAATGCCCTTTGGAGGCATTTATCCAGGTTCGAATCCTGGTCGCCCAGCCAGAAAACGGCTTTTAGCATTTCGCTATTAGCTCAGACAAGAAACGCAGCCATAGCCAACCAGCATGGAGGTGCTTCAGATGGAAACGGGAACGTCGACGGTGACAGTGGAAGACAAGAAGCCGGGCGAACCAGGCTCGGGCAAGTCCGACGGCGGCAAGGGCAAAGATGGGAAGCCGGCGCCGCAGCCAGAGCGCAAAAAGCCCTCGAAACTAAGCGAGGACAAGCGCTTCAAGTTGTTTTCCGGGACGGCGAATCCGCGGCTGGCTGAGGAAGTGGCGCGGCATATCGGCGTAACCGTAGGGCAGGTCAAGCTGCAGCGTTTTGCCGACGGCGAGGTTTACTTTCAACTGCTCGAGAACGTGCGCGGCGTAGATGTTTTTGTGGTGCAGCCCACCTGCTATCCGGTGGATCAGCACCTGGTGGAATTGCTCATTATGATCGATGCGCTCAAGAGGGCCTCGGCGGCCCGCATCACGGCAGTGGTTCCCTACTACGGGTACGCCCGCCAGGATCGCAAGGACCGCCCGCGCGTAGCCATCAGCGCCAAGCTGATCGCCGACCTGCTGACCACCGCAGGCGCCAATCGCGCGCTCTTTGTCGATCTGCATGCCGCACAGATCCAGGGCTTCTTCAATATTCCCGTCGACCACATCTTTGCCAGCCCGGTTCTGGTGAGCCACTTCAAGGAACTGAACCTTCCCAACCTGACGGTGGTTTCGCCGGATGCGGGCGGCGTGGAGCGCACGCGTTTCTTTGCGCAGAAGATGGGCGCACCGCTGGCCATCGTCGATAAGCGTCGCACCGATCTGAACGTTGCCGAAGTGATGCACGTGGTGGGCGACGTGGAAGGCCAGAACTGCCTCATCATCGACGACATTGTGGACACCGCCGGCACGCTGGTGAAAACGGTGGATGCGTTATATGCCAATGGCGCGGCGGCAGTGTATGCCTGCGCCAGTCACGCCGTGCTTTCGGGCCCGGCCATCGACCGCATTGCCAACTCGCGGCTGGAGCAGTTGGTGGTGACCGATACGATCCCGCTGCGCGAAGCGGCGCAAAAAGTTAGCAAGATCAAGGTGCTCTCGATCGCCGGCCTGCTGGGCTCGGCTATTGAGAACATTCATATGGAGACCAGCGTTAGTACGTTGTTCTCTTGAACCGTGAACCGTGAACCGTGGACAGTGAACCGTTTTTCGCTGTCTGATTGACAATTTCGCCGCGAGCACCACGCCGAACCTGATTCGCAACATCGATCACGGTTCACGATGCGCGGCCTCTGCAAAGGGAGCGGACTTCAATCCGTGCCCGATTTTTGAAGAAACGAGAAAACGTAACATGCCAGAAGTCGTCGTAGCTACGCCCCGCAAGGGCAAGTTCAACAAGAATGCCGCACGCCGCGTGCGCGTTGCAGGCAAGATTCCGGCCGTGCTGTATGGTTCCGGACACGAAGCGGTTGCCGTGGAACTGGATCCCAAACAGATTTTGCGGATCCTTTATTCCGAGAGCGGCCACAACACGATTTTTGATGTGGAAGTTGCCGGGCAGCCCGCAGCCAAAGCCATGATCGTGGACTGGCAGCGCGAGCCGCTCAAGGACAACCTGATCCACATCGACCTGAAGCGCATTGCGCTCGATAAGGTTTTGAAAGTGCGCGTACGCGTCAAGCTGCTGGGCATTCCGATAGGCGTAAAGGCCGAGGGCGGCATTCTGGACCAGGTGCTGCGCGAAGTGGAAATCGCGTGCCTGCCCGCGGACATTCCCGGCCACATCGACGTGGACGTGAGCGAATTGGGCATGCACCAGGCGATTCGCGTGAGCGGTTTGCCCCACTCTGACAAATTCAAGTATCTGACTCCGGAAGATTCCACCGTGTGCCACGTCGTCCACATCCGCGAGGAAGTGGTTGCGACGCCGGAAGTGGTGGAGGGTGCGGAGGCAGCAGGCGTTGCTGCAGTACCGGGTGCAGCGGGTGCGCCGACTGAGCCTGAAGTTGCGAAGAAGGGCAAGGGCGACGCTGACCCTGCGGCAGCCAAGAAGACCGAGGCGAAGAAGTAAGCCTTGGCAGAAGCAAGCGAGACCGGTGCTTCGCGCGGCCCTTTCCTGATTGTGGGGCTTGGCAATCCCGGTCTCGAGTACGTGTGGACCCCGCACAACGCGGGATTCATGGCCATCGACCGCATCGCCCAGCAAGAGGTCGTTGTGGTGCAGAACCGGCGCTGTCGGGCCACTACGGCGACTTGCAGAATTGCAGGGCGGAAGGTGGTTCTGGCCAAGCCGGAGACGTTTATGAACCTGAGCGGTGCGGCAGTGGCCGCTTTGGTTGAGGAATTTGGAGCCGACCCGGCAAAGGATCTGCTCGTGATTTACGACGAGCTCGATCTGGTGCTGGGGACCTTCAAGATCAGGGAACGCGGTTCGCCGGCGGGGCACAACGGAGCCCGCAGCGTAACCGGCGCCCTGGGCACGGAAGAGTGGTTAAGGTTGCGCATTGGCGTGGGGCCGGATTTACCTCCTGAAGCGATTGCGGCGGGAGGGGGAAAGCGGCCGGGCAGGGATTTTCTGCTGTCGCCCATGCGCAAGGCGGATTTGGCGGTGCTGGACGAGGTGCTGGACCGGGTGGCAACGGCCACGCGGCGCATTCTCGAAGTGGGACCGGCAGCCGCGATGAACGAGTTCAATCGGAAAGACGAAAAGACAGGGAACAGGGACTAGGGAACAGAGATCACGAACCACGAACTGTCCACTGTTTTTTGAAGGCTGAGAGTTGAAAGTTGTAAGCGGAAGCGAGGCGTTTCCGCGGAAAAGGAAACCTGATGTCGCGTTTGTATGAAGTAATGTTTATCGTTCGTCCCGACGTGGAGGACGAAGAAGCCGACAAGCTGATCGAAGCCTTGAGCACGACGGTGAAGACCGGTGGCGGCGTGGTGAAGTCGGCAGAGAAGCTGGGCCGGCGCAAGCTCGCCTACCAGGTGCGCAAGTTTAACGATGGCAACTACATTCTGTTCACCGTTGAAGCCAACGGCGCGGTGGTGCTGGAACTGGAGCGCCGTCTGCGCGTGACCGAGCAGGTGATCAAGTTCATCACCGTGCGCATCGACGAGGAAGAGAAGCGCCTGGCCAAGGTGAAGGCCAACCGCGGCGTGCGCCGCAAAGTGGTCAGCGAACCTGCGCCTACACCCGCACCTGCCGTAGCTGCGCCTGCGGTTGAAACCGCAGCCGCGCCCGCAGCGCCGGTGCAAGCCAGCGCGTAACTACAGGGAATAGTAAGTAGGGAATAGGGAATAGAAAGCGAGTTCAGCATACATTCCAGGGATTTCTACTCCCTATTGCCTACTCCCTACGAAAATCCTCCGGCGATGCCGGAACAAAGAGAGCAAAGAGGAAACACGATGTCTGAAGAAACCCAAGCAAAAGCGCCCGCTACGGCGGACGCAGCTCCAACTCCACAAGCTTCATCGGGTCCGGGTCCCGGATCGGGCTCCGGTCCGAGCTCTGGCCCGCGCGGTGCAGGCCGGCCCGGTGGCGGGCCCGGCGGACGCGGCAAGTTCTTCCGCCGCAAGAAGGTGTGCAAGTTCTGCACTGAGAAAATCGATGGCATTCCTTACCGCGACGTAAAGCTGCTACAGGGATTTGTGGCCGAGCGCGGCAAGATTGTGCCGCGGCGGTTGACCGGTGTTTGCACCACGCATCAGCGCCGTTTGACCCGCGCCATCAAGCAGGCTCGGAACATCGCGCTGCTGCCGTTTGCAACCAGGCACTAGACCGGTTCCCGAACTCGATTCGGAACCGATTGAGATTTATGGCGGCGTGGCCGGCGAGCCGAGCCTCTTGCCAGAGCGGCAAGAGCGCCTTCGGCGCCGCTGACTGAGCGCCGCACGATAAAGATTTGGAGAGTTTCCCATGGAAGTAATTTTGAAGGAAGACGTAGCCAACGTAGGCTTTCGCGGAGAAGTGGTGAAAGTCGCCGACGGCTACGCGCGCAACTATCTACTGCCGCGCAAGCTGGCCATGCAGGCCACCGCGGCCAACAAGGCCGTGATCGAACAAATGAAGGCTTCGGCCGCACGGCGCTCTGCTACGGAAAAGACGCAGGCCGAGGAGTTTATGGCCAGGCTCGAACCGGTGGTGCTGAGCTTTACTCGCAAGGCCGGCGAACACGGCCATCTCTTCGGCTCGGTCACGTCGGGCGACATTGCCGCAGCACTGGCGGCGCAGGGCTTTGAAGTTGATCGCCGCAAGATTCAGCTGGGCGACGCGATCAAGGGCCTGGGCGACTTCAAGGTGGCCATCCGGCTGCATCGCGAAGTGACCGCGCGCGTGACCGTCAAGGTTCAGGCCGAAGTAGTCGAGGGCGAAGTGCCCGCGGCGACCGCTGCCGAGCCTGTTGCGGAAGAGCCTGCTGCCGAAGAAGCGGCAGCGGAATAACTCCTCCTGCGTGGCCGCCGCTTCGCGCGGCGGCTATGCAGTGATGGGATCAGAACCCGGCGCGCGGCTTCTATTGTCGAGAGTCTACGTCGGAAACAGCGTTCCGGTAGCGGGCGAAATGGCGGTGAGCCGGCTGCGGCGCCGTGCCGGCATTGGCTGCGGAGAAGCCAGCAGGCTGGCGATCTCACGCAACTCGGCGCGGGCGTGGCCGATGACAGCAGCCACTGCATCCAACGACTTGCTCGGATGTGCGGGCAAAGCCAGGGCGGCCTCGGGATCAAGAGTGCCGCTGGGACGTTTACCGGGGCGGCGATGCTCCTGCTCGAGAACGGTTCGCGCGCCGGACAGAGTGTAGCCTTCGGCATGGACCAGGCGCTTGATCTCCATCGCCAGTTCCACGTCGCGACGGCGATAGAGCCGCTGGCCGGTTCCGCTCTTGTTGGGCTTTAACTGTGGGAACTGCGACTCCCAGAAGCGCAGAACGTACGATTCGACGCCGCACAGCCGTGCGACATCTCCAATCTTGAAATAAAGACGGTCTGGGATCGGCGGTGGTGAGTAGGCGCGCTTCCGGTTGAGTTGCGTTGCCATAATAAATTGGCGAGGAAGCCACTGGGACCGGGGAAATCCCTCGCACTACACGCAGTATAGGACAGGTCTTGAGCGGTTTGGGAAGCGAATAAGCCTCCTGAACCAAGCTTTACAGAGGAAAACTAGGTCCAATCATGCTCGGGAGCGTCGGATCCTCAGGTTGTTTGCGGTCCAATGCGGTGCGCGCGGGCGAACCCTGAGGCGCGGCACGCAGGTATTGTTTGGGCCAGCTCACGGTTTCGCCCAGCGCGGCTGCGGCGTGCAACGGCCAATAGGGATCGCGCAATTCGGCGCGGGCCAGGAACACAAAATCGGCCTCGCCCTCGGCGATAATCGCGTTGGCCTGCGCCGGTTCCGTGATGACCCCAACCGCGGCCGTGGCAATGCCGGCTTCGCGGCGGATCCGGGCAGCAAAGCCCACCTGGTATCCGGGCGCAACTGGAATCTTTGCATCCGCCACGTTGCCGCCTGAAGAGCAATCCACCAGGTCGACGTCATGATCGCGCAGCAGACGCGCAAGTTCGACGGATTCGTCGATATTCCAACCGCCGTCGGCCCAATCGGTAGCGGAGATGCGGACAAACAGCGGTAAATGCTCCGGCCACACGGTGCGCACGGCATCGACTACTTCGAGCACGAGACGGGTGCGATTTTCGAAGCTGCCACCGTAGACATCGGTGCGGAGATTCGAAAGCGGCGAGAGAAATTCGTGGAGCAGATAGCCGTGCGCGGCATGAATCTCAACGAAATCGAAGCCGGCATCGCGCGCCCTGCGCGCAGCGTCGCGAAAGGCGTCGATCACGGCGGCGATTCCGGCGAGATTGAGCGCGGTGGGAATGGCGTAGCCGGTTGGCGCAAAGGCAATTGCGCTGGGCGCTACCGGCTGCCATCCGCCATCCGCAGGCAACACCAGGCCGTGGCCGTTGAAGGGCGAAGCCGTGCTGGCCTTGCGCCCGGCATGGGCAAGCTGCATTCCCACGCGTGCACCCTGGGAATGGACGAACTCCGCGATGTTCAGCAAACCGAGGAAGTGCTCGTCCTTCCAAACGCCAAGATCGTCTGGCGAGATGCGGCCCTCAGGGTTGACAGCCGCGGCTTCAAGCGTGACCAGGCCCGCGCCACCCTGCGCCCGGCTGCCCAGATGGACCAGGTGCCAGTCAGTGGCGAAGCCATCCTGGCTGGAGTACTGGCACATGGGCGAAACGCCGATGCGATTGCGAAATTCAACCGAGCGAAGCTGAAAAGGTGAAAAAAGCGGAGCGCCCATATCCCTTGGATGATAAAAGCGCGGCAGGGATGCATCCACAAAAAACCGCTCTACTGCTTCTTGAGCACAGCCATGCCCTTCTCGTCAGAGAGGATCGCCGACTCGAGCTTGCGGAAATCGGCGGCTCGGCTTGGGGGAAGTTCCATCTGACGCACGGTGTACACCATGTCGTAGTGCAGAACGTTGCCCTTGGCCGTCACCGAGGCATGGTAGCTGGCGAAATCCAGGTCAACATCCACGGGATCGGGCGTCTCATCGACTACGTATCCAGCGGGCAGCGCGATGTCGTAACTGTCGTGCCAACGGCCAGTTGCGTCGAGGTCGATGGGAACTTTACGCGGCTTGTCGTCGAATGGCACAGCGTAATCGCCGAGGACGCGCGGGCGCACCAATAGCAGCGGCCCGGCCTGGTGCGCATATTGCTGCGCCGTCACTTTGTAATGAAGCTCCAGCGGCTTGTCGAGATCGGAGGGCTGTACATACCTGAAACTGTCGAGGACCACGCCTGGCAAATCGAGTGCGATGGACCTCTCGACCGCCTCGCGCTGTTGTTGTTCGGTGGTCTCCTTTAAGCCGATGCGCAGGTAGGCTCCCAGCGGTCCGATGCTTGTGGTGTCGACGGTTCCGCTTAAGGCTCCGTCGACCGCAAGCGTGAAGTTTGCGATGCGTTCTTTGCCATTGGCCTCAGGCGGCAAGACTGGCAGCGCAATGATCTGGCTCGCCCCGCCAGCGGCTAAGATTCCATAGCTGCCCTGTTCGTACTCGGGCAAATTGCCGACGGGAGTACGCTCGTTGGTGGGGTCGAAAATCAAATAGCGCTTGCCATCGTTCGCCTTGACCAGGGCCATCAGGCGCTTGTCGTTCACGTCCGCGGGAATTTCGATCGCGGTGATCATGTGATTGCCTGCGAGCGATGGCGCATCGGGGTCAACGACGCCGCGGCGATCGTCCACAGAGACTGACCAGGCCTTGATGCCGACGGCTTGCAGCATCGAAATCAGCAGCGTGGTCTTGTCCTTGCAGTCTCCGTAGCGATTGTGGAAGATATCGCTTGCGTAGTGAGCCTGCATGCCGCCTATTCCCCGCATCACGATGAAGTACTCAATGTTTTTCTGGATGTATTCGGTGACGTTCTTGAGTTTCGTGTAAAAGTCGGGAGCGCCGGCGACGAGTTCCTGGGCCTTCGCCGTAATCTCTGGCGTGGGATCGGACCGGCCGGCTTCAAGAGTGGTCATCCACTGGCCCAGCGCGCGCCATTCGTTATCTTTTCCAGCTACAGCCGCGTCGCCCCACACCACCGACATACGTGCCGCCAGCGCCGCCCATTCCAAACTTGCCTTCACGTCGCGCAGGTCGAGCTTTTGCGTGTCCCTGATCTCCCACCGCCAGCTGTTGGTCGCGACTTGAATAGGCTTCACGGGATCGTAACGATGCCACGACACCGCATAGGGACGGCCAGGAGGAAGGTCGATCTCAAGAGCCTCAAATACGACGGGAACCCCGCTCTGAATCCCCCAGATCTTCTCCTGCTTCCATGGCGCCATCAGCTCTTCTGACTCACAAATGATTGTGGCGCCGACATCTGCGGCGGGCGGATGCACGATGCGCGCTTTTTCTGTCGAGAGCATTTTGGAGTCGCTGGTGTCGCCTTCTTCGACAAAGTCGGTGTCTTTGGCCTGGTAGATTTTCTCGTCGGCGCCGAGGGTCCACTCGCGGAAGTAATTGATCTTTTCGTCAATGTCGAACGCGGTCTCGCATCCCTCATTGCGCGCCTGCGGTTTGAGAATGCGGATGGCCTCACGCTCGCGCTCCACGGCGCGGCCCTGGTCGTCGACGGATTCGAGGTACTCGTCGTAGAGGACCACCGAAGGGGCATCGCCGGCATAAGAGGGCGTAGGAGTTTTCGCGGCGACCAATCCCCACTGCGGCACGGGACTGTCTTTGCCGAACATGTTGGCATGCGCGGGCAAGGCGGTGCAGGCCAATAATACGGCGGCCAGGACAAATGATGGATGAAAGCGCGAGCAGAATCCGTGGCTCATGGTTGATTCCCCTTGTTTGAGGCAGCCCGCGACAACACAATCTGCTGCTGATCGGCGGCAGCCAACTTGAGATAGAAATCGTGGAGGTCGTTGTAGTCTGTTGCGTTGAGCATTGTGAAGTTGCGGGCAAAGACGCGTCCCACCTCGAGAGTATTATCCTTGGCCACAGAATTAATGCGCAGCACAGCCGACCCCAGCCAGTTGGTGTCGTCGGTGTGGGGAGCGCTCTCGACGCCATAGCCGAGCGGCAGAGTATAGGTCACATCATCGACCTCCATCATGGGGAAATGGACATCGACGGGAGCCGTGCGCTTGTCCTGAGAGACGAATGGGTGTTTGGCGCGCGATTGGAAGAGCAGGCCCGGCAGGATCAAGCGCTTGCCGGCCTCGCTTCCAATATGGCCGCTGAGATTCACGATGGCGATAAGGTTAGTCTCAGGGTCTTCAAGACCAAGAAAGTGGTCGAATTTCGCTTCAGTTCCATCCGGAAGATCGTCGCGCAGACTTTCAATGAACTGCTGTTTGACGTCTTCCAGATCGTATTGAAGCGCTCGCTGGCGCCAGTACAGAGCGTCGGCGCCTCCCAGGAAGAAGCGAGCAGACCCCGTGACATTGCCAGAAGCGTCGATGGTGAGATCGGCACTCCTTTTATCATTGTTTTGCACGTAAGAAATGCCGGGCGTTTGCGCCACAACGGGCCCGGAATCGGATTCACGGATGCCGCCGGCCAGATTATGGCTCCATCTCAAAACGCCGAAAGGGCACATCTTTTGCGCGGGATCGAGAAAGATTTCCTTGCCACCGATGTTGACGATGGCTAAGTAGTCGTTGAGCTGATTGACATCCAGGTACTGGGAGTTAAACATGCCGCGGTCGCGATCTACGATCTGTATAGGCCACGCTTTCAGCCCCGCTGCCCGTGCCAGCGCCACATAAAGCAGAGCAATGGAGTTGCCTGCCCCGCCCTGGTTCTTCCAAACGTCCTCGACGCTTTGAATTTCCTTGAGCTTATCTTTCTTCATCTCTGCCACTGACTTCACATGCGTGAAGTCGGTGTTTTCGAGCTTCATGACAGCCGCGTAAATCTTGCGTGCTTTCTGCTCGTCGGTGTCGCCAGGAGAGACGATTGAGTTCGCAGCATCCTTGATCGTGCCCGTTACTTTGGAGAAGATGTCGGTTTCCTCAGCCCAGGATTTGGCCTCCTTCTCCCAAAATTCTTGATTGCTGAGAGCGAAGGAGTAATAAAACGCCGCGCGCCAGCGAAGGTAATCGGAGGGAGGCATCCAATCTTCTTCAACAAGAGGAGGAACGTCGGCCAATTCCACGGTAAAGACTCCACGGTTGTCATTCACGTGGACTGGCACGCCGGGTGGGGAGATTTCACACATCAGGCGATCCAGCACTTTGCCTTGTCGGTCCTTGGCGACTAGTCCGGTTCCAACGTTGAACAAGAAGTGTTCCTTGTGAATAAAGTAGGCTTCCTGGAGATCCCAGGTGGGAGGAGGGATGCCATAGTTGTAGCTGAACTGGACCCGGTATTCCAGGATGCTGCCGACCTCAACATCGGGCAAAATCAGCACGACGGCGTTTTCCTGAAGATACTTGCTCTTGTAGGTGACCAGATCCTCGGGCTTTGCGTTGGCGGCGACGATCGTACCGTCAGGGTGGATCGTTCGGCCATCGATCTTCACCTTTAGATAACCGGGTTCGTAGGGAATGCGTACGGTGGCAAGTTCCTTGCCCTTTTCCGTCAGTACTTTGATGCGCGCGTAATAGGTCGATTGGAAACGGTCGTTATCGGTTGTCGCTTCGCGGTAGAGAAAAACCGCGGCCGCCCCCGGCGCTTTGGGGTCAGCGGTCATCTTGAGCTCATCGGGAGTGGGATCCTGGAATTGCGCGCGCAGCGCTGGTGGCGACACTGCAAGCCATAGCAGCGCTGTACTACCCAGAAAAACATGAACCCGCATAATAGCGTCCCTCGAACGTGTGCGACGATGCAATTAGCTCTCGATCCTCCACTTTGTTCTTGGGGAACGCATCAGTTGCCCTTGCCTGATGGCGCCATTTGTATCACCGGCGACGCTGACGTTGCAGGCGAAATGGTCAATACCAGTTGTGATTGTTCGGCCGCGTCCACCTTCTGGTAGAAGCCGCGCAGATCCTGGTACTCCTCCGGTTTGGCGACGGTGAACGCTCTCGCCAGGGAGTTGGCAATTTCAATCTGGCCGGAGCCGGTCTTGCTCTTGACGAGGAACATGGCGTGGCCTTGCCAGGCCACGGTAGCATCCTGCGGAGCGCCCTCGATGGCTGCCCCGGGAGGCAGGTGAATGATTACATCGTCGTTGACACGATCGGCATAGTGCATGTCGACCGGTTCGAGCCGCTTCTCCTCGTTGACAAACGGAACATGGCCACGCGTCTCAAAGAAAAGGCCGGGAAGCATGAGGCGCTTTGACGTCGCGGTGCCCAGAGTTCCCGTGACGTTGACAATCGCCATCAGGTTCTGGTCAGGCTGGTCTACGGCAAGGAAATGATCGACGTGCGCTTCGACGCCTTCGGGTACCTGGCTCTCCAGCTCGTGGTCGAAGCGGTTCTTCAGCTCGGCGTCGTCGTTCCTGAACGCGATCTGGCGCCAACGCAGCGCCTCCTGTCCGGTCATGATGATCTGTATGTGCCCGGTGATGACGCCGTGCGCATCGAGCGTCAGGTCGGCCAGGCGATTCACCGTATTGTCCTTGTAGCTCTGCGAGGGTGTGATCGAAAACGAAATGCCCTCCGGGCTCTGACCGACGCCGCCGGCGTACGAATGACGCCAATTGACGGTGGAGAAGGGGCACATCTTTTCGCCGGGATCGAGAACAATTTGCTGACCGCCTGTATTGAGCACGACCAGGGTCGTGTCCAACTGATCCAGACTCAGATAAGTCCGATCGAAAACTCCCCGTTCGCGATCCACGACTTTGGTCGCATACGCGGTGAGCCCCGCGGCGCGCAGCATGGCCAGATAGAGCATGGCGATGTCTTCACTGGATCCGCTCTTTTGCGTCCATGTGTCTTCGGCGTGCCGGGCTTCCTTGATTTTGAGCTGCTTCATCTCCGTCGCGCTTTTTTGGCGCGAGTAATCGGTATTGTCGAGAGCCTGCACTGCCGCGTACAGTTTTTTCGCTTTGTCGATTTCGCTGTCGCCGGGAGCGACAAGACCAGCGATCGCGGCTTGAATGGTCTTCGACGGCTCGGCGAATTTGTCCACATCCTTTGACCAGAGCTTGCTCTCACTGATCCAGAATTCCAGAGCGGAGCTGGCGGCCTTGTAATAGAACTGCACTTTATACAGGAGGCTGCCGATCGGCGGCATCCACTCTTCGTCGGGGATGGGCGGAACGTCGGTGACGTCGACGTTATAGGAGCCGTTCACGCTGGTCGTCATGTCGACGCCGGGAGGCAGATGATTCCACCAGATCAGGGTGTTCACCACCCGCCCGCGCGAATCCGTCATATACATGCTCGTCCCTTTGCCGGGAGTGCCGTCGGGCATGAAGGCCTTGAAAGGCGTGAACGAGTAATGCGCCTTGTGCACGAAATAGCTGCGCTGGATATCCCAAATTGGCGAACTGCACTCATCGTCGTCGTAACGCAGATCGAAGCGGTACTCCAGAATGCTCCCCACTTCCACGCTGGGCAGAGTGAAGACCTTGCGTCCAATCTCCATTCCGCCGGATTTTTCGGCGAGCAGGTCCTCTGGTTTCGCCGTGAGCGCAACGATGGTCCCATCGGAATGAATGGTGCGGCCTTTGATGTCGGTGACCTTCCAGGTGCCCCTCAGATAGGGGAGACTGACCGTGGCGAGTTCCTTGCCTTTCTCTTTGAGCACCTTGATCCGCGCGTAGTAGGTCTGATAATGCATGGGATCGTTGGCGATCTCCTCGATATCGAGAAACACCGCATCGGCTTCCGGAGCTTTGGGGTCGGCGGTCATCTTCAGTTCATCGGGATTTGGCGGCTGGAATTGCGCGTAAACCAGGGCTGGTGACAACGCTGTGAGCAGCAGAATTGCGCTGCGCAGGAAGAATGATTTCTGCATAAGATTCGGTCCTGTAATCAATTTCCGACCATTCTACCCCGGAATCGATTCGCCGGGCAGTGTCGGCGGCAATTTTCGCGGTAAGTCGGCACAAGGCGCAGCGTGGAACGCGTTCAATAGTCGCAGGATTCGAGCAAAGAGCAGACCAGGGCCAGGGGCAGGCCCACCACGTTGAAATAGCAGCCCTCGATGCGGGGAATCCAGCGGGCGGCGCGGCCCTGAATGGCATAGGCGCCGGCCTTGTCCATGGGCTCGCCGGTGGCTACGTACTCGGCAATCTCTTCGTCCGAGAGAGTCAAAAAACGCACTGCCGTGACTTCGGCGGCAACTTCAGTGCGCTTCGCGGTCACGAGGGCTACGCCGGTGATCACGCGATGCGTGCGGCCCGAGAGCAGGCGCAGGATGCGCGCGGCGTCGCCTGCATCTTCGGGCTTGCCCAGAATGGTGCTGTCCAGGGTGACGGTGGTGTCGGCGCCCAGCACAGCCAGGGTTTTTTCTGGTCTTGGACTGGCAGTGGTCAGCTCGCGATAAACGGCCTCGGCCTTTTCCCGCGCCAGCCGCGTGACGTAGACGATGGGATCCTCGCCGGGCAGCGGATCTTCAGGAATATGCGCGGGATGCACCTCAAACCTGTAGCCGACCTGCGCGAGCAGTTCGCGGCGGCGTGGCGAAGCAGAGGCGAGAACCAGCATGATGGAATTATGGCAGGCAGGGCGATTGCTGCTTGCCCATTTAAACTAGAAAAGGGGCTGGCAGCAAGGAAAGAGCCGGTCCGGACAGGGTTTGAATGCATTTCAATTTCGATTTTTCGACGGCCCAGATTCTTTGGACGCTGACATTTGCGGCGCTGCTGGTCCTGCTTGTGGTGTTGCTGGGGCGCGATCGCGTGCGCCGTTTTCCGTGGTTTACGGCTTCGATGGCGTTGATGGCGCTGCGCATGCTGGCTGGCCGCCTGCTGTATCACCGCCTGTCGATGGTGCTCTCAGAAGAAATCTTCCTCGCTTTGGCCGATCTGGGCGCGATCATCGCTCTGCTCATTGTGGTGGAGATGGCGCGGCGGGCCTTTGCGGGCGCCGATCGCAAAGTTTGGATTGCGGCCACGGTGGCCCTGCTGGCCGTGGGCGGAGTGGTGCTGGCTTTGTGGGGCCCGTGGCCTTCGTTCAAGACGCTTTTTGTCGCCTCGGAGGAGTCAACCTTGCGGCTGATGCAGCTCTTCGCGCAAAAGGCCGACCTGCTGGCCGATGTGCTGATCATCCAACTTAGCCTGCTGGTGGCGCTTTTCGGCCGCTATTACAACGCAGGCTGGCGCAGCCATGTGCAGCAGATCGTCATCGGCCTCTCCACGGCCTCGATCGCGCAGTTGGCGATACGCGGCTCGTTGCAGCACATTGCCACGCACGCGACCATTCACAGCCAGGCTGACTATCAGCACATCATGGGCCTGATGAATAAGCTGGACAACGCCAACAGCATGATTTTTCTTGTGGTGCTGGTGTGGTGGATTGTCTGCCTCTGGATTGACGAGCCGGAAGCGAAAACAATGTGAGTGTGAGTGCGAGTGTGTGAGTGCGCCGCGAAGATGCGACCACACTCACACTCAACACTCACACAAGTCTTTAGATATGGCAGCTTGCCAGGCCGCGCTTTTGAAGGTAGCGCTGGTGGTACTCCTCGGCGCGCCAGAAGGTCTCAGCGGGAACTACCTGGGTGACAATGCGCTTCGGCTTCCAGCGGCCCTCGGCCGTCAGTTGCTCGATTTTGGCGCGAGCCTGCGCTTCCTGCTCCGGCGAGTGAAAGAAGATGAGCGGAGCGGTACTGCGTGCCCCAGTCAGGACCCTGCCGGTTGAGCGTGGTGGGGTCGTGAAGCTCAAAAAACGCGTCGAGCAGCCGCTCGTAGGTCACCTTTTCCGGATCGAAGTCGATCTCGACCACTTCGGCGTGGCCGGTTTGGTCGGTGCACACGTCCTTGTAGGTGGGCTTGTCGTGCTTTCCGCCCTCATAGCCAACGGCCGTCGCCGTCACGCCGGGAATGGCCGCAAACGCGGCTTCCACGCCCCAAAAGCAGCCTGCTCCGAATGTCGCCTTTTCTGTGCTCATGGTAGTTAGGATGCACGAAAGCGGGCTTTGGCTTCCAGCGCATTTTCAAAGCTCAACTCTACCAGGTTAAGAACCGGCAGCTGATCGCTTTTCTCAGCTGATCGGCGCCAGGTGCTTGGTGTTCTGGTAGGTGTACACGACGCGGTGCACGACGGTGATGGTGGAGAGCACGGCCAGCATCCAAAGCACCGGAGCCATCACGCCCCAATGATTGAAGAGCGCGCCCAGCAGGATGAGCACGATGCGCTCCGGCCGCTCCATGAAGCCCACCTTGCACGAGCCGATGAGCGCCTCAGCGCGGGCCCGCGTGTAGCTGACCATCAGCGAGGTGACCATGACAAAGGCCACCAGCACCACGTAGCGGAAACGATTGATGCGGCCGTAGTAGACCAGCAAACCGAAGAAGAGCACCACGTCGGAGTAGCGGTCGATGACGGAATCGAAGAAGGAGCCGAAGACTGTGACCTTGTTGATGCGGCGCGCCACGCGGCCATCGATCATATCGAAGATGCCGGCGCCGAAGATCACCAGGCCGGCATAGAAAAACATGATGTCGCCGTTGTTAGCGTTGGCGTGGCCAAACAAGAACGCGGCGACGATGTTGATCACGAGCCCGATGAAGGTGAGGACGTTGGGTGAGATGCGAGTGAGCGCCAATCCATGCACGATGCGGTCGAGCAACCATCCGCAGGCACGGCCAAAAGCACTTGTCCAGGTCATTCAGCCCTAGCTCTTCCTTAGCTAACTTGTTGCCAGAGCTGGCTGCGGCTGAAGCTCGTGCCGTGCTTGCGCTGCGCCGCTCATTCGCGCGGCGGCTTCGTCGTGGATCGTGGTCAGTTTAAGGATTTCCAGCTCGCGCTTGCCGTTGGGCGTCACGATGGTGGCCATGTCGCCCACCTTCTTGCCCACGATCCCGCGGCCGATGGGCGAAGTGGTGGAGATCAGTCCCTTGGAGACGTCGGCTTCCTCGCTGGTCACCAGGCGGTACTCAATCTCTTCGTCCTTGGTGGAGTCGTAGACCACCACCGTGGACCCGAATCCGGCTTTGTCCCTGGGAATGTTCACCAGGTTGACCAGCGAAAGCTCGGCCATGCGCTTCTTGAGCTGGCCCAGGCGGGCATTCACAAACTCCTGCCGCTGCTTGGCCATGTGATACTCGGCGTTCTCCGAGAGATCGCCCAGCGCCCGCGCCTTCTTGATTTCGGCCGGGAGCTCGGTGGTCAGCTCGTACTCGAGCTGCTTGATCTCATCCAGAAGCTTCTTTTTGATGTGCTCGGGCATCCGTGATCCGGTGGCGGGAAGGGAGCTGCTCCAACCGCAAGAGATAAACGTTCCTGAAAGTTGATTATAAGCGGGGCAAGTCAGGGAGCCAGGCTTCAGGGATCAGAGAATCGCGCCGCTGGAGGACTCCGTGCCGGGAGCGAGATGATGCAAGGAAACCGATGATGGCAGATGCGCAGCGTTTACGCGTATCGAGTCTCTCGACTCCCTCGCTCCCTTGTCCTCTGGTCCCTGTCTCTGTCAAGAAACGATTGCAGGATCAGCGTCGCGGCCACCTGGTCGACGACCCTGCGGTGCTCCTGCCGCGCGTGGCCGGCTTCATAGAGGATCTGGTGGGCCTCGTGGCTGGTCAGGCGCTCGTCCCACAGGTGAATGGGCAGGCCGGTCAGCGTGCCCAGCTCGGCCGCAAAGGCCTGAGTCTTGGCGGCTTGCGGGCTGGTTTCGCCGGAAAGATGCACCGGGTTGCCCACCACGATGCCCACCACGCCGAAGCGGCGGCAGAGCCGCGCCAGCGAGCGCAAATCTTCGCGGCGGCTGCTGCGCCGCTCGAGCGTCAGCACGGGTTGCGCCGTCAGGCCCAGCTCGTCCGACACGGCCACGCCGATGCGGCGATTGCCGATATCGAGACCGAGAAAGCGGGGATGGGCGCCGGGTTGCACGATGCTGTTCATCATAGTCAGCTTATGGCCCGACGGGCCCTCCGCCGCCGGTTTTTGGCCGCTACAATCAAAAGATAGGGAATCCCGGGCGGATTTTTCACGTCAGTTATTCAACTGGAAGGGTCCACATCGGCAGGATGGCGCGGCGCAGGCGGAAAAACGGCAGGAAAAAGGGTTCCGGCGTTGTTAGCTTCCTGCTGGGGATGTTTCTGCTGGCCTTGCTCGCGGTGGGCGCCGTGGCGTGGCTGGTTCTTGCGCCGTACGGGCCACAAACAGAGACCCTCGTCAATGTAGCGCCGGGCTCCTCCGCCGCATCCATTGGGCGGATGCTGGAAACGGCGGACGTAGTGCGCAGCCGGTACGCGTTCGATCTGGTGCGCTGGATCCGGCACAGGAAGCTGCAGGCGGGGGTATACCTTTTCGACCATCCCGCCCCGGTGACCGAAGTCTATGCGCGGATTGCGCGCGGCGATGTGGTAACCGTATCGCTGACCGTGCCGGAGGGCGCGAATGTTTTTGATATTGCCGCGCGCGTGGAGCAGGCCAGGTTGGGCACGCGCCAGGATTTTATGGCCGCAGCAGCCAGCCAGACGGGGCTGATTGCCGATCTGGATCCGGGAGCAACGAGTCTGGAAGGCTATCTGTTTCCCGATACCTACCGGTTTCCGCCCACGGTGACCGCGGTGCAGATCGTGACGGCGATGGTGAAGCGGTTCCGCGCGGCGGCCCTGCAACTGGGATTGAAGGAGAATGTGCACCAGGTGGTTACGATGGCATCGCTGGTAGAACGCGAAACGGCCGTGGACGCGGAGCGTCCGCTGGTGGCGAGCGTGTTTGAAAACCGGCTGGCGAAGAAGATGCCCCTGAAGACCGACCCATCGGTGATTTATGGCCTGGAGCTCGCAGGCAAGTGGCGCGGCGCGATCTACGCGAGCGATTTGACGCGCGACACGCCGTACAACACGTATCTGCACGCCGGCCTGCCGCCGGGACCGGTGGCGAACCCCGGCATTCCCTCGCTGCGCGCGGCCATGGATCCGCCGAAAACCAACTATCTCTACTTTGTGGCTGCGGGAACCAATGCGCAGGGGCACTCGCTGTTTGCAGAGACGCTCGACGAGCACAACCGCAACGTGGCCGAGTACCGGAAAATGCAGCAGCAGCAGAAGAAGAAGGCAGGTGGGCGATGAAGATCCTGCATCGTTTCGGCTGCGCCGCGGCGCTTGCGCTTCCACTGCTGCTTGCGGGCTGCTCGCTGTTCCCCACCACGCGGCATCTGCCGGTGCCGAGGACCGCCACGGTGCAATCGGCAACGCCTCAGGAACTGGTGAACCAACTCAACCAAAGTTGGGACGCGCTGAATTCGATGACGGCCAAGGTCGAGATCCTGGCCACGGAATTCAAGACAGCCGAGGGCGTTGAGAGAGACGAGCCGTCGATCCGCGGTTATATTGTCATGGGCAAACCAAACAAGTTGCGCGTTGTCGGAAAAGATTTTGCCGCAACGGTCTTCGACATGGCGAGCGACGGCAGTCAATTTAAGCTCCTGATTCCGCTCGACAAGACGGCCATCGAGGGTTCGAACACAGTCAAGGAAAGATCGCCAAACCCTCTCCTCAACCTTCGGCCGCAATTTTTCCTCGAAGCACTCGCGGTGCGTGGGCTCGACCCCGGTAACGAGTACATGGTGGCCGGCGATTCAGAGACGATAGAAGACACGGCCCGGAAGCATCTCTATATCGAGCAGGAATACACCCTGAGCGTGATGCAGCCGAAGGCAGGTCCGGTGAAACTACCTCTGCGCGTCATCACGTTTCATCGCGACGACATGCTGCCCTACGACCAGGACATCTACGACAGCGAAGGCAACCTGGAAGAGCAGATTCGCTATGGCACCTATGAACAATTCGGCGCCGTCAAGTATCCCTCAAAGATCACGATCAAGCTCCCGCAGGAGGGAATCCAGCTGGTGCTCACCGTGGACGACGTGCAGAAGAATGTCCCTGTCACGGACGACCAGTTCCAGGTGAAGATTCCCGAGGGAACCACCATCAAGCAACTCAAGTAGCGCTGCCGCTGCCAGCGGCGCTATTTGGCGCCGTGATCCTGAAGCAGCTTGGCCACATCGGGATGGCCCTCCACCTGGGCCCAATGCAGAGCCGTGTTTCCATCATTGCCTTTGGCGTTGATGTTGGCGCCGCGTTGGAGCAGCAGAGTGGCTGCATCCAACTGGCCCATGTCGCCAGCCCAGATGAGCGGCGTCCAGCCCTGCTTATCTTTTGTTTCAATGTCTGCGCCTTTGTCGAGCAGCACCTGCATTGCCGCGGTCTTGTCTCTGCCCGCAGCCTCGGCCAGTGCCGTCGCGCCTTCATTGGGATAGCCGCTGGCTTTGGCTTCGATCTTCGCCCCGGCGTCCAGCAATTCCTGCAAGACGTCGGCATGGCCCGCATAAGCCGCATTCACGAGAGCGGTTGCGCCGTCTTGATCCTTCGCCTCGATCTGCGCGCCCTTGCCCAGCAGAAACTTCACCATATCGGCTTTTCCAGCTTCTGCCGCGCTAATGAGCGCCGTGCTTCCGTTTTCATCGCGAGCATCTACGCTCACGCCTTTCTCGAGCAGCAACGCGACCGCGTCCAGGTTGTCCTGGCGCGCTGCCTCGGCCAGCGCCGGCCACTTGCTCTTGTCGCCATCGCTCACCATTGCGCCCTTCTGAATCAGCAGCATGAGTATGTCGGTGTGCCCCATGAAGCCCGCTTCATGCAACGCTGTCTGGCCCGCGTGTCCCTTGGCCTCGATGTCGGCGCCCTTCTGAAGTAGAAGCGTGACCACATCGATGCGGCCTTGGTAAGCCGCCCAGATCAGCGGCGTCCAACCCAAATTGTCGCGCGCTTCAATGCTGACTCCCTGCTGAAGGAGTTGTTGCACTTGTGCGAGGTCTCCATTGGAGGCGGCCGTGAGCAGGCTGGTCTCCTGCGGGTTCGAGCCAGTTTGGCCCGCAACAGCCACGCCGCCGAGTAGGAGCACCAGAATCGACGTATAGAACGCTTTCATCTTCGTTCCTCTCGTGCGCCGCTCAAATTGACGCTTTGAAATCGAGAGAATTCTACTCCTGATTGAATTTGCACGCGTCGCAAGTCACTGCGCGGCCCAGGCCGATTGCGTACTCTTGAAAAGGAGATGGCTGCGAGAGCACCATCCCGGCGGGAGAACGGCATGAAGGCAAGCGCAATCGAGTTTCGCCTGCGGATGTGGATTCAAATCGCTATTGTTTTTCTGGGATTCTGGGCGCCTTGGCTCGGGACGCTCGATTGGGACCGGAGAATTTCCACGCTGGCGTGGCTGGCGATGGAAATCAGCCGCATGGGCATTGTGAGCTTTCGCGTGGCGGCGCCGGTGGTGATTGTTTGTGGGGCGCTGGCCGCGTTGCTGGGCGCGATATTGCGCGTGTGGGGCGCTGCCTATCTTGGATACGGCACCGTGCACCACGAAGAGATGCAGGGCGGTGCGGTGATGGCCGCCGGACCGTTCCGTTATGTGCGCAATCCGCTTTACCTGGGCGGATGGTTCATGATGCTGGCGATTTGCCTGCTGATGACGCCCACGGGCGCGCTGTTTGTGATGGTGCTGGTGACGATCTTTTATGTGCGCCTGATCCTGGGCGAAGAGGCGTTCCTCACAGCAAAGCTCGGAGAGCCCTACAAAGAATATCTAAGCGCGGTGCCGCGGCTCGTTGCCGCGCCTGCGCAGTCAGTTTCCCCGCGTCCACAGACAAAGCCGCATTGGCTCATTGCCATACTCACCGAAATCAATCCCATCGGCATCTTTGTTGCGCTGGCATTTTTTTCGTGGAGCTACGACAACTTGCTGATGCTCGAATGCATCCTGGCGATCTTTTGCGCTGTCGATGGTGGTGCGGGGATTGATGAAAACTCCGATTCCCACCGTCGCGTTCTTGATCGTTGCAGCGGCTGTGCGGTTCGCCTTCCATCAGTCGTATCCGAAGGCGCTGCTCATTGCTTTTGGCGTGGCGCTGATTGTGTTTGCACTTCTGCCGCGCAAGTTAGAACAGGTCCAGGCCTGAAGCGGCGTGATCACGGCATGCGGCTTTCCGGGACGGTCGAGGTGTGTGTAGCCAAAGCCGTCGGCGTACTTGAGCCCGAATCCGAGCAGGCGGTCAACCCCGATGTGATTGGCCCAGATGAGCGCAATCGCCAAAGCAAAGTGCGCATGCAAAAGCAACGCACAAAGAGCCAGCGCCGCCGGCGTCACGTAAGTGTGAAACGCGTTGTAGATGCGCGCGCCCCAGCAGGATCCGGCGAGATAGCCAAGCATGGAAAGATCGGGCGCCAGCCACAGGGCCGCGAAAAGCCACCAGCTCGCTCCCGTGCGCGCGTAGAGCATCGCGGAGAAGACGGCCATCGCGAGCCCTTCAAAGCGCAGAAGAAAGAGAACCGACGATCCGCGCGCCGGTGCGAGTGCAAGTTGTTGCGGAGATGCCGAAGCTGCTGTCATAACTCGTTCGATGAGTCGTACAGCCACAGGAGTTCAAAAATCTGCTGCGGCGCAATGCCTTAGCGGCTGCTTCAAAGCGAACGGCTTCTGCAAAGCCAGAGCGGGCATGTGCGCTAATCCTGGCCGGGAACCGACCAGTGAATCAGGTCCTTTGACCGGGCCAGGGCAATCCGGTTCCACCCCCGCTTTGCGTAGGCCTGGCCATCGTTTCGGCCTGCGTAAATCAGGTAAAAGTAGCCGTCGTATTTGCGCCAATCGTAGAGCGCAGCGGCGTTGTCGATGCTTACCGCATTGAATGCCTCGCCGGGAATGTCCAACATGTATCCGCGCGTCCATTGCAGCCAATGCGAGCCGGGGTCGAGGGCGTAGAGGTATGGAGCCTGCATGTCGTAGTTGTCGTGATTCTGGCTGTTGTGCAGATAATCCGTGGCCAGCATGAACCATTGGTCACCTGAGTGAAGGAACTCAAAGTTTTCGTGAAAGAATCCATTGTCTTTTCCGTCCTTCATCAGCAACGCGACAATGCCGTCGCCTACATAGTGGAAGGGCCCTTCGAGCGAAGTAGAGAATGCCATTCTCGGACGGCTATGGATGCCGGGCGATGACTCCTTGTACACCAGGTAGTAGCCGCCGTCTGCCTCGGCGAGCGACGCATCGATCGGATGCTGGTCTCCAACGCTGATAAGATTCGGCGCCAGCGGCTTGCGCTGTGCCCAGTGCACCAGGTCCTTTGAAGTTTCGTAGAAGAGTTGATTGGGCTTTCCCGGACTATTGCCCCACGAGTTGAACGTCATCACGTATTCGCCGAAGAGAAACTGCACGTCGGGCGAGCACATGCCGGTCCACCCGTCCTCTTCACCGTCAAAGTCGAAGATGGGATCGGAGTAGCGCTTGAAATCGCGCGTGCTCACTTCTGCTACGTGACAGCGCACCTGGCCGTGATCATCGTAGAACGCGGAGAAGAAAACGTAGAACGTCCCTTGCCGGTAGGCCATGGCTGTGTCTTTGACTGACCAGTTGGGATAGGACAGGACGGGGTTGTGCAGGCTCTTCCAGGCGATGAACGGTTTGGATTGGCACGATGCAGCGCACGCGCATGAGAGGACGAGCGCGAGAAGAGATTGCAATTTCCACTTGGACATGGACCAGCCTCAGTTGCGAAGAGGATTAACCCGCACGCAAAAAGGAGAGCACAAGGCTCTCCCCTTTGTCGTCATGCAATTTGGCGCGATGCCGTAAACGCAGTCCGGAAAGACTACTTCTTCGGGGGCGCGATCACGTCCTTTGCGGCCTTGGCCACGCGGAACTTTACCACGGTCTTGGCCTTGATCTTGATGGCCTCGCCGGTCTGGGGGTTGCGGCCCATGCGAGCCTTGCGCTCCGCCTTCACCAAGCGGCCGATGCCGGGAAGTACAAAGACGCCATTCTTCTTGGTTTCCTTGATTGCCGTCTCAGCCAGCAGATCCAGGAAGGCCGCAGCCTGCTTGTTGGTCAGTTCGAGCTTTTCGGCGAGTTGCCGAGTGAGCGCTGTCTTGGTCAGTCCAGATGCCATTGCTTGTTCTCCTTCTGGGCGAGCCCTTCGGGCTGCCGGTATGGTCGGGCTTCCGCTGTTGTGTACAACCCGCATGGAGGGAGGTCAATTGCAACTTGAACTGCGCGGAACCCTGTATTCATGCGGCTACGAAGAACCCTGCCGATGGTTACAATGCGGCTTGGGGGCGGACAAAGTCAATGGGAAAACACCTGTTTTCCACAGTTTTCTTAGGTTTTTGCCCGGAAATGCCCTATTTTCGCTGGTTTTTGGCCTATGCGGCCTCTGAAACCCGCAATTGGAGCGGGTTTTGAGGACTCGTGAACGCCGCAAATGCGCGTCGAGCCGCGGCTCAATGCAGGCCGAAAAAGCACGCGCTTCCTGGGCACGAACGCGGCAGCAAGCGGCGTGTTGAGCGCGTCGACCACAGGCGCGGCCACTTTGAAGTAGCGGATGATCACGTCGGCAAAATCTTTCTTGAGCGCGGCCTTCGCGGGCAGCGTCGCGGCCAGCCCCCACTGGCGGCAGCGAATGAGGTCCATCCCAGGATGTTCGCACGGAAACCCCTTCGGCGGGCGCGTCAGCGCGTTGCCTTCGAAATCGTAAAGTGCTTACGCACCTTCGGGCTTTGGAGCAGCTTCCTGAACTCCTTGTGATGATCGAGCAGCCAGTGGCGGATGGCGGCGAGCTGATCCTTGTCGGGCATGTAGGAGCCGGCGGCGATGATCACTTCCTTGGGGCTCACGGAAAAGTAGTAGCCCGCGCCCGAGGTCTTCTCGAATCCCTGGTGCGACCACCACGCGGCAACGTGCGATTTGTAGGGCCGCTTGTCCGAGCTGAAGCGCGTATCGCGATAGATGCGAAAAACGGATTTCTCCGCCGGGCGCACGTGGTTCGGCGCGAAGTCCACCATGGCATCGGTAATTTTGCGCACGACGGCCAGCATCGGCTCTCTCAGCTCGGCTTCAAACTGCGCCTTGCGCGGCTGAAACCACGCGCGGTCGTTGTGGCGCTTCAGGTTGCGGAGGAAGGTGAGCGCTTCAGGGCGGAAGTAGGGAAGAGCTGCAAGGGGCGCGAGTTTCTTGGAGCGGGGCATCACGAAAACAGTCTACCGAATCAACTTCAGCGCCGCACGGAACTAACCGTCAAAATCGGAAGGGAAGAGGCCCTTTAGGCGGAAGGAGCAGGGGCCTTTTAGGCCCCTGAATGCGGCGCCCTTCTTTTCACGGGCCTTTAGGCCCGGATCATTTTCCGCATATGCGCCGGCATAGGATCCGATGCTGTGCAGTTTGCCGAGCTGGACGCGTACTCGGCTGCCGACGGTGCCAAGCCCCGGCGAACCGGGTTCTGCTCAATATAGTGCACGGCTGCTGCGAATTTCGCTTCATCGAGAATTTGTGTTTGATTGAAGCTGCGCATCCACACATCGAGCCTGCTCTTCAAGCGGAACGAGAATCCGCCCTTGATATATTGCATAGCTTTCTCCAGAGAGACCTCCTGAGCAGGAGTGATGATTGCGTGAAAATGATCGGGCATGATGACGAATGCATGCAGCAGGAAACGGCCCTGATCGCGGTAGTGGAGAAGTGTCGCCTGCAGCAATTCAGCATTAGCCGCGACTTGAAAAAGCCGCCGCCGGCGCGCGGTTACACCGGTCACGAAGTACGTGCGGATTTCCTGCGGAGCAAGGTGCATGGTGGCAGCGTACTCCAACGGCCCGCGGCTAAAGCCGTGACCCTCAACACGGCGCTTCGGGGGCCTGAAGGCCCCCGCTCCTTCCAGTCCTTTTACCGAATCAGCTTCAGCGCGCCTCTGAACAGCCCGTCAAAATCCGCGGCCAGGGCTTTGTCTTTGGCGATGGCCTGCTCGATGGCCTTCTCCGAGGCCGGCCGCTGGTAGCCCAGATTCACAAGCGCGGAGAGCACATCGTCCACGGCCGGGCCCTCCACGGCGTGCGGCGTGGGAGCGACGGCAAAATCATCGAGCTTGTCTTTGAGCTCGACCACCAGGCGCTCGGCGAGTTTCTTGCCCACGCCGGGAATGCGCGTGAGCTGCGCGTGGTCCTGCGCGCGGATGGCTTGCACGGTGTGCTCGGGCGACAATCCGCTCAGCATCTTGACGGCGAGTTTCGGCCCTACGCCGCTGACGGTAATGAGCCGCTCGAAGAGGCGCTTTTCTTCGCGGTCAAGAAATCCGAAGAGGGCGATCTGGTCGTCCGAAACTTGAGTATGAATATGCAGCGCGGTCTCGGCGCCCAGAGACGGCAGCGCCGTGAAGGTGGGCACGGAGATGGCCACGTCGTAGCCGACGCCCGCTGCCTCGACGATGGCCTGGCCGGGCTGCTTGAAGATGAGCTTGCCGCGCAGGTGAGCGATCATTCTGCCCTATTGTAAGATCCCCATGCGCTTGGCGACGCGCTCCATGGTTTCGAGCGCCTGGTCGAGCTGAGCGCGGGTGTGTTCGCTGGTGACGATGGCGCGGATGCGGGCCTTGCCTTCAGGCACGGTGGGGAACGCGATGCCGGTCGCCATCACGCCTTCGCCGAAGAGCGCGCGGCTGAACTCCATGGCAACGCGGCCGTCCCCAATAATGATGGGTGTGATGGGCGTCTCGGTAGCTGGAGTCGTCACGCCGCCGATGTTGAAACCGACGCGTTTGAGCTCGCCCTGAAAGTAGCGCGTGTTGGCCCACAGGCGCTCAATGCGCTCCGGCTCCCGCTCCAGAATGTTGAATGCCTCGATGCAGGTGGCCGCGACCGACGGCGGATGCGAAGTGGAAAAGAGAAACGGCCGCGCGCGGTGGTAGAGGTAGTCAATCAAATCCTTGGTTCCGCAGACGTAGCCGCCCAGAGAGCCGATGGCCTTCGAAAGCGTGCCCACCTGCACGTCCACGCGGCCATGCATGTGAAAGTGATCGACGGACCCGCGGCCATTGCGGCCCAGCACGCCCGAAGCGTGCGCATCGTCGACCATCATGATGGCGCCGTACTTCTCAGCCAGCGCGGCCAGCTTGTCTACCGGGCCAATGTCGCCATCCATCGAGAAGACGCCGTCGGTAATCACCAGCTTGTGGCCCGGAGTGCCTTCCAGCCCCTGGAGCAGTTCTTCGCAGTGGGCCGCGTCCTTGTGCCGGAAAACTTTGACGGTGGCTCTTGAAAGCCGCGCGCCATCGATGATCGAGGCGTGGTTGAGCTCGTCGGAGAGGATGAAGTCTTCTTTGCCGAGGATGGCGCTGACGGTTCCCGCATTGGCCGTGAAGCCGCTCTGAAAGACCACGCACGCCTCGACATTCTTGAAGCGCGCAATCCTCTCCTCGAGCTCCATATGGATACGCATGGTTCCGGCGATCGTGCGGACAGCGCCCGAGCCCACTCCAAACGCGTAGGTGGCGGCGACGGCGGCCTCAATGAGCTTGGGGTGGTTGGCGAGGCCCAGATAGTTATTGCTGGCCAGGTTGATGACCTCGCGCCCGTCGTAGTGGCACACGGGGGCCTGCTGGTCGTCGAGTACGCGCAGCTTGAAGTGCGTGCCTTTGGCGCGGAGATCGTTGAGTGCGGCGGTAAGGTGGGCGAGCTGGGGGCGAGGGGCGGCCTTGGTCATGGCAATCAACCTCAAGTCAAAAGCATAGCGCGGAGGCCGGATGGCGTTCCCCGGGCTGGCGCGTCAAAGAACGAGGAGGGGGAACGAGGGGGCAGCAGGGCACAGGCAGCGAGGGGTTAGCCCGGGACGGTTCGCCCGATTGCGCCCCAGCCAGATACAATAGGGGTTTACGTGAGGGAAATCCGGCTAGGCGCCCGCAGGGCGATACGCTATCTTTCTGAAGAGTTGGAGCAGGTGCACGTGATAGGTAAAAACTGCCGCAAATTGCGGCTTCTTTGGGTTGCGGGATGTGGCATCGCTCTGGCGCTGCTGCCGATGGCGCGCGCTTTCGGCCTGACCACAAGTTCCACATCGCTGTCGGCGCAGTCGGGCACGCAAACCTGTCCCACGACGGGGCTTACCACCACTTTGACCACGCTGACCATCGCCGTCACCGGTTCTGGCGGCGTGCCTTCGGGAACAGTCAATATCGAGGACGAGGCATCGGGCCCGCCGGTACAAATTGCGAGCGCGACGCTCAGCACCACCGGGCAGGCTACCGTTTCGCTTTACCTCTCGAATGGTGCGCACACGCTGCTGGCCGTGTATGCCGGCAACACCACCTACTCCACGTCTACTTCCCTGCCGGCGTCGGCGCCCATCAGTTCGCAGTGCAACACCACGTTTGCGGTTTCGGTTTCAAATATCTCGCCGTCCAGTTCTTCGTCGATGACGCTGATCCCCGGCCAAGCCGGAACGGCGACCGTCACGGTCACGCCGTCCCAGGTGTTTGTTACCTCTTTGAACACGACCGGAGCTCCGTCGTTTGTCACCGTTTCCTGCTCGGGTCTGCCGGGTCTCTCCTCCTGCGCGTTTACTCCGGAGAACCTTGAGCTTTTGCCGGGCCAGGATGCGGGCGTCAACAGCACTATGCTGATTCAGACACAGGACCAGACCGCAGGCGTTGTGCCGCCCGCGCAGTCCGGACACAAAAACAGTCCTGTCGCGTGGGCCATTCTGCTGCCCGGCATGCTGGGCTTGGGCGGGTTGGCATGGGGAGCGCGCCGGCGTCGCTGGTTGCAACGGCTTTCGCTTCTGGCGCTGGTGGGTCTTGTCGCTGTTCTGGGCACCACGGGCTGCAATCCGCGCTATTACTACCTCAACCACGGTCCCACCTCACCGCCCGCGACTCCCTCCGGCACGTTTCCCATCACGGTTGCCGGGCAATCGAGCAACGGAGTCACCGCCATCACCAACACCACCACGTTCCAGCTCATCGTTCAGTAAGGGCCGCGGCCTGAAAACTTGAGGCCAGGCTCTAGACTGTCAGCATGACGCGCCGGCATCCCCTTCCCGCGGAGGTCTATGCGCTGGTGGAGCACACGCCAGCCACAGTGCTGTTGGAAGGCGGAAAGAACTCCTCCGAGACCAATAAAAAACCGTGGACGCAACTGTTCACGGCTGCCGTGCGTGTATGCGTAGCGTGGCATGCGGCAGAGATTCCGGCGCTGTTTTCGGAAATCGAAAGCGCAGTGGCCGCGGGGCTGTGCGCGGCGGGATTCTTCAGCTACGAGTGCGGCAATTGTTTTGAGCCAAAAGCCGCGATGCGCCCGAGCCGGGAGGGTCAGCCGCTGGCGTGGTTCGGAATCTACGAGCGGAGCTACGCCTTCGATCACGAGACCGGAGCATTTCTTGACGGCGAGCCGCCGGAGCTCGCGCGGTTTCGGGACAATGTTCTTCAAAGGACGCAAGAAGTGTCAGGGCACGACTTTAGTCGTGCTGAAGAGGCGGCAAAAAGCGCGGGGGCGTTAGCCCCTGAAGGAATTGTCGCAGCGGAGTTTGCGCTTTCAGAAGCGGAATATGTCGAGCGTATCGCGGCGATTCACGAATGGATCCGCGCCGGCGACGTATATCAACTGAATTTCACTGCGCCGTTTCGCGTTGAGGCGACGGGCAGCGTTGCGGCGCACTACGCGCGGTTGCGCGCGCGGCAGCCGGTCGACTACGGCGCGTTTTTGCACTGGCAGCAAGGCCGGCACATTTTGTCGTTCTCGCCGGAGCTGTTTTTCCGCCTCGAAAATGACGGCCCAACGCGCCGCATCGTGACGCAGCCCATGAAAGGCACAGCGCGCCGCGGGCGCACCACGCGCGAAGATCGCGAGATTGCCGAGTGGTTGCGCAACGATCCAAAGAATCGCAGCGAAAACGTGATGATTGTCGACCTGCTGCGCAACGATCTGGGCCGCGTGGCGCGCACCGGCACGGTGCATGCCGACCGGCTGTTCGACGTGGAGCGCTACGCCACGCTGTGGCAGATGACTTCGACGGTGAGCGCGGAGTTGCGGCCCGGCGTGGACTTTCATGAGATCTTCCGCGCGCTGTTTCCTTCGGGATCTGTCACAGGTGCTCCAAAGGTCCGCTCAATGCAGTTGCTGGCCGAGCTTGAAGACGCGCCGCGCGGCGTGTACACGGGCGCCATCGGCTTTTTTTCTCCGCGGCAAACGGTTTTTAACGTGGCCATTCGCACGTTGGAGCTTGAGGGTGGGCGCGGCGACGGCCTGCGTGGAACGATGGGCGCCGGCAGCGGCATCGTCATCGACTCCGATCCAGCAGAGGAGTATCGCGAATGCCTGCTGAAAGCGGAGTTTCTCACACGCAGTGCGGACCGGCAGCCGGAGCGTTTTTTGCTCATCGAGTCTCTGCTCTGGGACGGCGCATACCCACTTCTAGAGTTGCACCTCGACCGGCTCGCGGATTCGGCGGAGTACTTCAGTTTTGCCTGTGACCGCGAGGCAGCGCGCGCCGCGCTCGAACAGCACGCTCAGGAATTCGCAGAAAGTGCGCCGCGTAAAGTCCGGCTGCTGCTCGATGCGGATGGCCGTATCGAGATCGTGAGCGAAGTTCTGTCTCCAAGCCGCGAAGCGAACCGCATCGCGCGCGTGCGCTTCGCTCCGCAACGCACCGACCCTGCCGACGCGATGCTTTACCACAAGACCACGCATCGCCCGATTTACCAACCGGCATTCTCCCAGGCCGCGACGGCCGGTTTTGACGACGTACTGTTTCTGAATTTGCGCGGCGAAGTAACCGAAGGCGCCATCAGCAATGTTTTTGTGGAGAAGGACGGCCAGTGGGCAACGCCGCCGGTTGAATGCGGGCTGCTGGCCGGCGTTTACCGGGGGCATCTGCTCGCCACCCGCCCGGAGATGGAAGAACGTGTATTAGTCCTCAACGATCTGCGTCATGCGGATGGCATCTATATCGCCAACGCCGTGCGCGGCCTGCGACGCGCTACCATCGTCTGGTAACCCACCGCGCGCCGCACCCATACATGTGTGCGCTAAGCGGCGACAGCATTTCTTCAGTGGCCGTCTGCCTCATGCGGTTTTTCCGCCGATGGTGCCTCGGCGCTGAGCAGCGCCGCGCGCATCTGCTCCATCTCATCGATCAGATCCAGAACCTGCTGCCGCTTGCGCTCGCTGAGATCGAGAAAGCGGATGCCGACCATGTTGCGATTGTGAATGGCCTGGATGACGCCGCCCAGCCGGAAGGGCAGGCCTTCGAGGTGAAACTCCGTCTCCACGCGCGTATAAATGCCCACCGGGAAGCGCTCGTCGGTGCGGATGCGGCAGCCGCTCGGGCTGAGGTCGAGAATGCGGCCGCGCAACGCGGACCCGACCTTGACCAGAAAGATGGTGGCAACGGTGTCCACTTCGTGCCGGGTCTGGGCGCGACGGTCGCGGAATTTCGAGGGCGGGCGCGCCGGCGGCGCAATTTCTGCGGGGATCTCCGTTTCCGCTGGCTGCGGCGCGGCCGGAGGTTCGCTGGCCTTTG
This sequence comes from uncultured Acidobacteriota bacterium, assembly GCA_963713675.1. Taxonomy (GTDB): domain Bacteria; phylum Acidobacteriota; class Terriglobia; order Terriglobales; family Acidobacteriaceae; genus Telmatobacter. The sequence continues at coordinate 37,712 of CAVQMV010000019.1, read as the reverse complement.
CCACAATCCGCGGTTCATTCGCTTTCGCCGCAATCGGCTCGACCGGCCCGGCTGAAACTGCTTTGGGAATCTCCGGCGGAGGAGTTTCCTGGGCGTCCTGTTCAGCAACCAATTGGTTGACCGGCTGAGCTCTCGCCGCCATCTCCTCGATCACCTCAGCCAGTTCCGCCTTGCGCCGGGAGATCATATTCACAAAGTGAATGCCGAGTTGGGTGCGGCCGTCGGTCCACTGCACCACGCCGCTAAACCGGAAGGCAACGCCATTCACTTTGAAGGTGATTTCGACGGGACGCCCGACCTTGCCGGTGAAGGGGTCATTGCTGAGCAGGTGGCAGCCCCCAAGGCCCAGATCGACGATGCGCGCCTTGATGGGCAGGCCCTGCGCCACAAATAGCAGTACGGAGTCTTCGTCGACAGAGACGCGTGGATGAGCGCGGCGTTCCTGCCGCGGGACCGCAAAGCGCTCCTTTTGTTCATGCCCGTCCATCGCCTGCTCCGCAACAGACACCGGCGCGGTTCAGTGCCCGTCGATCAATTCTCAGGGCTGTGCGGGCCCCACGGCTCTACGGGCGCCGGCTGCGCGTCTTCACGGCCCATCAGCCGGTCGTATTGATACACGTCGCTGGTTGTGCCCAGTGACTCGTTGTACAGGCTGATGGCGCCAGTCAGCTGCTTCAGCTCTTCGCTGAACGCGTGAATCGCCTGCAATTGGCTGGCCGACGCCGGAAGCTCATATTGGGAGGTCTTAATAAATTTCTGGTAGCCGCGGTCGAGCAGCCGCGACACTTCGCCCTTGACCAGCACGCCAGGGTGCACGGCGAGAGCAACCGCCGCATCCTCTTTCTCGGGAGCAGGCACCAGCACGGCTCCCACGCAGTCCTTGCTCACCAGCACGCCCCCCGCCACTCCGGCATAGGCAACCGCCTCAAAGCCATGGGAGCGCAGCAGTTCCAGCGTCTGATTGAAGGAGGGATGTTCGGATTTTGGCTTCATGAGGGCGTTCCAGTCTGAAAAAATGTAAAGGTAACGGGCGTATGCTCTCTTTCCAATCTCGCACACCCGCGCCGCACGCGCAATTTGCCTGATGACCGCGAACACTCCTCAATCCGGCGCTCCAGCGGCTGCGCGTGACGCGGGAGCAACCTCGTCTCTTCTGTGCCTGCCGCGCGCGGTGTTGGAGGATATGCGCGCCCACGGCGAAGAGGCCTGGCCGCGGGAGTCTTGTGGCGCATTGCTGGGCAAGCCGCTTTTGGGCAAGTCTGGCCCGGAGGGCTGGCAGATCGAAACGCTGGTGCGCGCAACGAACGCGCGAACCGATTCTGCGCGCGACCGCTATGAAATTGCTCCAGCGGAGCTGGTGCAGATTGCGCAAGAGGCGCGCAGCCGAGGCCTTGAAATCGCCGGCTTCTATCACTCGCATCCCGACCACCCGGCGCAATGGTCGGCCACCGACTTTGCCGAGGCGCATTGGCTGGGCGCGAGCTACGTCATCACAGAAGTCGCGCAAGGGAAAGCCGCAATCACGCGCGCGTGGCTGCTGGCCGGGACGAGTGAAGAGGACAAGCGCTTCGCGGCGCAGGAAATCCGGATCGAGAACGCCTGACACGGCGGCGATTGCGATCTCTGCGCCCGGAATGGGCGTCGGCGAGGTCGCTTTGGCGTGAATTTTTGCGCCCCCATCGCATGAAGAAATCAAAAAATTCTTTACACCGTGAGGGTTTCGCGCGGATAATCGCTTTGCCTCGGAGAACTTGCGCTTCCCTCCCCAACGGTTCCAGCTCCCACCGCAATCGATCTCCGGGTACATCAAGGAGGATCCATCCAAATGAAGATCATCAGCCCGGTTTTACTGGGACTGTCTCTCGCGGTTGCCGGCAGCACACTCACCGCGGCGCAAGACGCGTCATCCACTTCGACCCTGCCCAAGATTCTGCAAATCACAATCGAATACACAAAGCCCTATAAAGGCGGCGCCGCGCACGACAAGACGGAAAGCGCCTTTATTGCTGCGGAAACAAAGGCCAAGTTCCCGGTCTACTACGTGGCCATGAATTCGCTATCCGGAAAGTCGCGAGCGCTGTTCATGTCTCACTACGACTCGTTTGCGGAGTGGGAGAAGGACAACAAGCTCGTAGACTCGAACCCCACCCTCGCGGCTGGTTTGGAAAACGCTGGCCTGGCCGACGGCGCATTGCTGGATGAGGTCGACTCGGTGGTTTACACCTACGACGAGGACCTGAGCTATCACCCGCACACCGATATGGGTAATCACCGCGTCTACCAGATTGCTGTCTTTCACGTTCGCCCGGGCAAGCAGCAGGAATGGCGCGAAGTAGTGAAGATGGTCAAGGATGCGCATGAAAAGGCCGGAACCAGCGCGCACTGGGGCATGTACGAGATCGCCTTCGGCGCTCCGGACGGCACCTTCATCGTGCTCACCGGCGATCCTTCCATGTCGGCGATCGACCTGGGTTTCTCTGAGGACAAGAAGTTCCGTGAAGCTATCGGCGGCGACGAGGGCATGCGTAAGCTCGACGAAAAGTTCGGGGATGCCGTCGACTCTTCGCACAGTGAGCTTTTCGCCGTGAATCCCAAGCAGAGTTACGTGAGCGACGACTGGATCAAGGCCGATCCCGGATTCTGGAAGCCGAAGGCTGCGATGCCTGCGGCGAAACCGGCTACTCCCGCGGCCAAGCCGGCGATGGAGCCGAAGAAGCCCATGTAGTGATGCTTCTCATTGCAAGCAACCTTCATTTCACAAGAGCGGCTCCGCACACGCGGGGCCGTTCGTTTTTCCATGAGCGCCGACCTCTGATTGCAACCGTAGTTCGTAGCGCATAATGGAGGGGTGACGGGCCACTCATTTCTGCGTATCTGCTTCTATCTAATTCTTCTCGTCGCCGCGCTACCCTCGCTGGCGCAATCGGTTACCCCGGTTACGGATTCTCAAATGCTCTTCAGCGACCCGGCCTTTGGCGTCAGTTTCCACTTTCCCAGCGGCTGGAGCTTCAGGCGAGTCGAAGCCGACGGCAAAAACCCATCTCTCGCGATTGCCTATATGGACGGCCGCCGCAGCGTATCTACCGGTTTGCGCGGCCTGGTCACCAACGAGACGCTCCATGGAGTCTCCTCCTGGCCGAAGACGATCTTCAGCAGCGTCGAATTTGCGTACGATGCGCGCCCCGCCGCCTCGGCCGTTGCCTGCCAAAAGCTTGTCCGCGACAACTGGGGAGTGGAAGCCGATCCCGTGACGCTGAACGGCGTTACATATTGGCATGGAACCGCGACCGGCACGGCCTTGAGCACCGAAATCGACGAAGACATCTACGCCACGTTTATTGAGGCGTCCGGCTCCTGCCTGCGCTTCGATCTTGCCGTGGCCACTTCGCGCGTCCCCGGCAGGGATTTCCCCCGCGAGCTGACCACGCACGAAAAGGCGGTCATCCACGGCAGCCTGAACAACATTTTCAACTCCGTCCGCGTCGCGCCTCCGACCCTATAAACTGAAAGCGGACGGAACGAAATCGATGGCCGACTCCACTTCCCCAACTCAGTTACCGGAGCTTACGCGCGACGAGCTCTCGCGCTATGCGCGTCACCTGATCCTGCCTGAAGTGGGTGTGGAGGGTCAGCAGAAGCTGAAGGCCTCGCGCGTCTTGTGCGTAGGCGCGGGCGGATTGGGCTCACCGCTGGCGCTCTACCTGGCTGCGGCTGGAGTGGGCACATTGGGGCTGGTCGATTTCGATGTGGTCGATGCCAGTAATCTGCAACGCCAGATTCTGCATACTACCGGCGACGTGGGCCGTAAGAAGCTCGATTCGGCTGCGGAGAAACTCGCCGCGCTGAATCCCGCGGTCCACGTGGTCAAGCACGAAACGATGCTCTCGAGCGCCAACGCTCTCGACCTTCTGAAGGACTACGACATCGTCGCCGACGGCACCGACAACTTCCCCACGCGCTACCTGGTCAACGACGCCTGTGTGTTGCTGGGCAAGCCCAACGTCTACGGATCGGTTTTCAAGTTCGAGGGCCAGGCCAGCGTTTTTGCCACGCGCGAGGGGCCCTGCTACCGCTGTCTTTATCCCGAACCGCCGCCGCCGGGCATGGTTCCCAGTTGTGCCGAGGGCGGCGTGCTGGGCATTTTGCCCGGCCTCATCGGCATCATTCAGGCCACTGAGGTCATCAAACTGATCCTCGGCAAGGGCGAGCCGCTCGTCGGCCGGCTGCTGCTCGTCGATGCGCTCGGCATGCGTTTCCGCGAGCTCAAGTTGAAGAAGAATCCGGAGTGCCCAGTGTGCGGCACGCATCCCACCGTCACAACCCTCATCGATTATCAGCAGTTCTGCGGCATCAAGCCCGAATCGAATCCAGAAATTGGTCAGGAGACAATTTTGAAGAACGGCATTCCCCAGATCACCGTGCAGGAACTGAAGCAACGCCGCGACGCCGGCGAAGACCTGTTCGTCCTCGACGTGCGCGAGCCTTACGAGTATCAGATCGCCAACATCGGCGGCACGCTCATCCCGCAAAACGAAGTGCCGCAGCGGCTGGCCGAGATCGACCGCAGCCGCGAGATCGTGGTGCAGTGCCGCTCGGGCGGCCGCAGCCAGCGCGTCGCGGAGTTTCTGGCGCAGCAGGGCTACACGAACGTGAAGAACCTGGCCGGCGGCATTCTGGCCTGGGCCGACGCTATCGATCCGACGATCACAAAGTATTGACGCCCCAGTGGTTGCTTCCCTGCCGGCTTCACAGGATACTGAAAACGTGATCCTCGAATCTCTCACTCTCACTGGCGCGACGGTGCGGCTTGAGCCGCTGGCAATGAATCATCTTGACGGCCTGGTGGCGGCAGCCGCAGTCGATCCCGCGCTCTACCAATGGAGCGCCGTGCCAGTTGGCCACGATGCTGTTGCCCGCTACATTGAGATTGCGCGCGCCTGGTGCGAAGCTGGCAACGCCGTGCCGTTTGCGACGGTTCGCATCGCCGATGGCGTGGTTCTGGGGTCGACGCGTTTCTTTGACATCGAAAGCTGGGCGTGGCCCGCGGGGCACGAGCGCTACGGCCGCCAGTCTCCCGACGTGTGCGAGATCGGCTACACGTGGCTCACGCGCGACGCCATCCGCACCGCTGCCAACACCGAGGCCAAGCTGCTCATGCTCACGCACGCCTTTGAGGTCTGGGAGGTGCTGCGCGTCTGCCTGCACACCGACGCGCGCAACCGGCAATCGCAGGCCGCCATCGAACGCATCGGCGGAAAATTTGAGGGCGTGTTGCGGGCGCACCGGTTGGCCTCGGACTTTACGCCGCGCGATTCCTATCGTTATGCAATTGTTGCGGCGGATTGGCCCGAGGCGAAGCAGCAGCTCGTCGGACGTTTGCGCCCCTAGAACTGCTCTAGGAGTGAGGCGCCTTGCCGAACAGCCTCCGCCATAAGCTTGGCTTGCGCTCGCAGTAAGGCGGCCGCGGATGCCGGTCGCTCAGGTGGTACGTCCTGCAACGCTGGCAGTCGCCGTGCCGGGGGCAGTCCCGCTTGGGACAAGTGCACACCTCTGGCTTGCGGTTCACGATAGCGAAAACCGGCGCCGGGCCGCTCATGACGCCTCGGCCTGCTTGCCGTTTTCGTCCATTTTGCCGAAGATCATTTTGCCGCTGGCGGTTTGCAGCACGCTGGTCACGGAGATCGGGACTGTGCGGCCAATCAACTTCCGCGCATGGTCCACCACGACCATGGTGCCGTCGTCCAGGTACCCGACTCCCTGGTTGTACTCCTTGCCTTCCTTCAGGATCAGCACGTTCATGTGCTCGCCGGGCAGGACCACGGGCTTGAGAGCATTCGCCAGGTCGTTGATGTTGAGCACGTCCACGTGATGCAGGTGGGCCACCTTATTCAGGTTGAAGTCGTTGGTGACGACCTTGGCCTCCCACTTCTTGGCCAGCTCAAGCAGCTTCAGGTCCACTTCGCGGATGGACGGAAAATCGTCCGGCACAATCTGCACCTGGATCTTGTCGTTCGACTGCATGCGCTGCAGCATGTCCAGGCCGCGGCGTCCTCTTTGTCGTTTTGAACCGTCGGTCGAGTCAGCCACCACTTGCAGTTCGCGCAGCACAAACTCGGGAACCACCAGCATGCCGTCAATAAAACCGGCCTCGGCAATGTCGGCGATGCGGCCGTCGATGATGACGCTCGTATCCAGCACCTTGGCGCTACGGCGTGAAGGTTTATCGCCCGAAAAGATGGTGCCCAGCGCATTGGGGCTCAGCAGGTCGCCCTTGCTGGCGCCTACCAGCAGGCCTATATAGGTCATGAGCAGAAGCACGAAGATCTGCAACACGGCAGAGTTGGTTCCGGGCGCCAGCGCCGAACGCAATACGACACAAAAGAGGGCCGCGCCAATGATGCCGAGTACGCTCCCGGCTACGGCGCCAATCAGCCGCCGCAGGGTGACAGCACGCACGCGCAGTTCAAAGACGATGACCGCGCATGCCGTGGCCCCGCCAATCGCTGCGCCTTCCCATCCTGTCTGGATGCCGAACGGGCGGAGGAAATAAAAAACCGTGGCAAACAGAATGACAAAAAGAAGACGTAAAACCACTAGGTCCATACGGGCCCACTTTCAACCGGCAGCCAAGCCCCACCGCCGACCCTAAGAAGATATGAAGGCGAGTATGCGCATAGCCATGCATGATCGTCAAGGGGGGAAATGCGGAGAGTCGCCAATAGACAGTGGCCAATAGCCAATAGTGAACGGACTGCCGCGTCCGCTGGCTACGGCTCTTAACCTCTACTCCCTATTGGCTACTGGCTGTTCCTACGACGCTGCGGCCAGCTCGTCCACCGTTGTGATGCGTTGCGCGCCCTTGCGCGGGCCGCGCTTGCGCGCGCTCATCACCTTGATGCGCTCCAGCAGCTCCTGCGTGGAGCAGTTTTTCCGGGCCAGCACGGCGTCGGCCACGTGCATCTCGCCATTCACCGCCTGCGCGTCGCCCAGCAGGACCATGGGCACATGGCTTCTCAGGCGCTTCAGCCGCTCCACGAGCTGGCCTCCGCTCATTTGGGGCATCGTGGTGTCGGAGATCACCAGGTCAATCTGGGGCGCCGCTGAAAAAATGGCGATCGCCTCCTGGCCATTCGCGGCCGCCAGCACGCGATAGCCATTGGTTGCAAGCATGAACTTGAGTACGGAAAGCTCTTGTTCGTTGTCGTCTACACAGAGAATAACTTTCTTTGGACGCATGGTATCGGGGTCTGCTCCTAACAGCAATGTTCAGTGGTCGTTCCGGGCAACACGAATCTTTTACCGCGCACATCGCGGGTTGGTGTTGCCACAGATTGGCCTATGGCCATGAATCGGGAAGACGGCCTCGCTTCGGATCGTACTTCGCGGTTTGCCCAGCGCGGGAACCCAACACCCTGGAGGTGCGGTCGAACGCTTTGGGCAACCGGCTCGCGCTCCTCTGCGGGCCCGCCCTCTTTCACGGTTGAATGCTTAGTGTTTTGGCACGCTTTTAATCTCGCAAGTAACGCGCCAAGGAAATGTGCTCAATGAATCGGAAGCGTACGGGGTACGGAGGTTCGTGTGAAGAGGGAAAGGCAGGCGAAGACTTTGATGAAAATCCATGTGTAACAAGCGGAAAATCGCTAGAGCCAACGCACGCTGCAACTTGCGTAGATGAATTTCTGTTGAAAGCTTGTGCATCATGGCAGGAAAAGCTGTCCTTTTGCCACAAGAACAGTGCTGCCCCCCACGCGCACATCCGTCACCCTCGCGAAATCTTTTTTTGCCGAGAGATACAGATCGCTGGGACGACCGATCTCCACGCCTTGGCGAACGTGTACGCGCGTGCCCGAAGACGCCGCGTCGCGAGCCACCAGGTAGCTGATGGCGCATCCCGCCGCCGAACCCGTGGCTGGATCTTCGCCGCCATAAAACTGCATCCTCGCCCGGTACTTCGTACGGTCTTGGTTTTGGACGGGGTCCGGAGCCAAAACATAAAACCATCTGGCTCCTCGCTCGCGCAGCCACGCGGTTGCCGCATCCGAATTCACTTTGAGCCGAGCCAATGCCTCCGCCCTCCGCAGCACGACAATCGCAAACGGCGCTCCGGTAGAAACCACCTGCGGCGGCAGCGCCGGGTCCAGATCATCCAAGGCGAGACCCAGGAGCGGAGCTACATTCGCCGCATCCAGTTCCTTGCCAAACTCTGGCTCTCTTTGCGTCATCTCGCCAAAAATCGCTGTGGCACCTGCGCTGCCTGGCGTAAAGCGCACCGGAACCGGCCCCACCTTCAGCGCCAGCGTCACCGTAACGCCCGCCAGAGTTTCCGGCGCCTGCATTTTGAGGATGCTGGCCGTGCCCAGCGTGGGATGACCCGCGAAGGGCAACTCTTCCTGGGTCGTGAAAATGCGCACGCGCACACCTTCCGTGCGCTCCACCTCAGCAGATCGGCGCTCGATGAACGTGGTCTCCGACAGATTGAATTCGCGCGCGATGGCCTGCATCTGCTCGGTCGTCAGGCCGCAGGTGTTCTCGACCACCGCCAGCGGATTGCCGGCCAGCGGGGTCTCTGTGAAGACGTCCACTACGAAGTAGTCGAGATTTGTAGACAGGTTCGCCATCGCGCGGTACACACACTAGTGTACGGAAAATCCGCTCACCGGAGTTGTGGAAACGCGCATCTCAGGGGTCAGGGTTCAGGTGTCAGGGATCAGTTCGTTCATGCGGGAATCGACCGTCTTGTTCCATGCCAGCCGCATGAGCAGAACGCCTACTGCGGAAACCTGACCACTGAAACCTGATCCCTGTTTCACAGCTCGATCAGCGGCCGCGGCAATCGCGTTCTGGCGCGATCGAGAAAAATTCTCATGCGCAGGGCCTCGGCGCGTTGCGTGGCCACCAGGCGCATCTGTCTGCGGATGTGATCGATGTCGTCGAGCCGATCCAATTGCGCCTCGTCGTGCCGGGCATCCCGTTCCAGGCGCACGATTCTCTCTTCGACGCTTTGACGGAACCGCGGGCTGATCTCGAAGCCTTCCTGGGCGGCGCAGTTCGAAGTCATGGCAGACACCTCGCAGCGGGAATGCCTGAAGCCGCGGAAATTTCGTCCGCCGCCTCAAGTTTTTCTCATTGGTGCCGATACTAACGAAAGCCACGTCCGCGCGCCAGATTACGGCTTCGCGCAACTTAGGTAACGAGGTGTACGAAAACGAGACAGCAGGGAGCAAGGGAGCGAGGGAGCCGGAAAGACGAGATATGGGAATGCCCACTCGGATGGCCCGGTATTGCGGAGTTCTTAGAGTTTTCTGCGTTGAGAGCTCCTGCAAGCGGACGCATATGCTCTCTGGCCTTCTTGCTCCCTTGCTCCCTCGCTCCCTGTCTTACCGGTCCGCCACAATGCCCAGCTGCATCTGGGTTCCGCTTGCAAATTCAAGATCCTTCCTCGACGCGAGGAACACGCCCGATGAAGAGCTGTTGCCGGCAAGCATCACGCCCGGAATCGCTGTGGGGTGCGGGACCGAGCGCGCCGCGGCGAGCTGGTGCGCGCCGGTGTTCTCATTGACATCTTCGCCATGTCCGGCAAGCTGCACGGCTCCACTCGTATCCGCATTCGTTGTAGCGCCGGTCCGATCGCCCACTGAGGATGTGGTTGGCGAGGTTTTCTGCGTCGCGCCGCCCAGGATGCCCGATTGCCCACTGCCGCCGCGGCCGCCTCTGCCACCACCGGTTCCGCCGCTCGGGCTGCCTCCGCTCAGGGGATCATCCACCGCGCTCATTGGATTGTCGCTATTCATCCCCATCACACCCGAGCTGGAGTTTACGCCGCGGATCAGCGTATGAATGGCGAGGCTTTGCCCGCTTTTCAGTTCCGCGCGATCGAACGCAATCGCGATTTGCGAAACCCCGTGGGCTGAATCGCGCGTCTGGACCTGGGTGATGTGACCCACAATGCGTGTTCCCCTCGGAATCACGGTTCCGTCGGATGTCTGCACCTTCTCGGTGGTCTTCAGAATCACGCGATCGTCCACCTTGGCATTCCTCGCTTCCAGCTTGCCCTCGAGCTCGCCGGTCACCGAGGTCATCTCATACGCGTGCGATGAGGCTTGATCGCCAAAGCCCATCGGGCCCTGCGGCGCGTAGACAGCTTTTTCCGAGCCGTCTGCGCCCGTCTCCTGCGCCAGGAGGGATATGCCTGCTGTGGCTAGAAAGGCCATCGCAAAAAACTGGGCGGTTTTCATCCCGTTCACCTCCGTCCGTCGGAGCGGGCTGGTTTTGTAACTGGGCACCAGTTTACTCGTGCCGCAAGTTGCGCCAATGGATTTTTGGGCTTTAGCCCCGCGAGCGTTTCGAGCAATAAATCCGGGTGCGCATAATCTGGAGTCGGCCTAATTTCCCGGAGACGGCGCGTAGTAGCCTTTGCGCACTTGCACCTTCAGATCCTGATCTGGGTCACCATGGCAGTCCACCGTGACCTTGCGGAAGGTGCCGTCGGCCTTGGTATTGCTGGGCGTGTAGCTGGCCACGTATTGGGTACGCAGCTCGTCCTGGATCTGCTGGAACGCGGCCCGCAGCTTGTTTCCGTTATTGCCCACATCAATAAGCCGACCGCCGGTTTCGTCGGAGATGCGTTTCGCGTACCCGTAGCCGAAGTAGCCCTCGCCCTGGCTCCAGTACATTTCGCGGTCGGCGCACAGGATGATGTAAATGATGACGTTGTTCCGATTGGCCGCGCCAATGGCGTCGGCGATCTTCTCGCGGCTGCCCTCATCCTCGCCGTCGGTCAGGATGATGATGGCTTTGCGGCCGGTTTCCTGATTCATTTTGTCGTTCGCGGCCAGGTAGATGGCGTCGTAGAGCAGCGTGCCTTTGGGATCGCCGACCGTGGGGACCGTGCCTCCGCCCAGGCCGGGAATGCCGCTGCCTCCGTTGCCGCCGGCGGTGTTGATCTGGGCCGTGCCCAATGCGTGGGTTAGCAATCGCGGGCTGTTGGTGTAGTCCTGAAGCAGGTCCACATTCACGTCGAAGTTGACCGCGAAGGCCTCATCCTTGGAGCGCAGAACCTCCTGGATGAACTGGCTGGCCGCGTCCACTTCCATGGGCAGCAGGCGCTGCTGGCTGCCCGAGGTATCCAGCAGAATGCCCAGGGTCAGCGGCTGGTTGGTCTCAGCCACAAAGGTCTTGAGTGTCTGCGGTTCCTTATTTTCCTCGACCGTGCAGTTCTGCTGGTTGAGATGCGGAACCAGGTTCCCTTTGCTTGTCCTTGACGGTGAAGAACATGTCCACCAGGTTCACATTCACCTTGAAGGTGGCGACAGGCGTCTCATCGGGTGCTGGGGCGGGAGCGTTGCTTACCGGGGCCGCGTCAGGAGACGGCGCAAGCTGAGCCCAACCTGCCACGGCAAACACCGGCAGGCCAACTACCAGGGCCACAATGCAGTTGCGGAGACGCATCCTGATCCGTTAGACGAGAACGGGACCTCAAGGGGAAGCATACACGGGTTCTTTAACAGCTGGCAGGCAACCCTAGCGCCTCTGCTGCGTCTGATACTCTGTCAGTTGTTGCTTATTTGCTGGTTTTTCGCGCACTTGACGTGTGCGTCGGCAAGTTTTGAGGGAGGACGAAACGGCTGTGAATGTTCCAGGTAGGGCCATTGCGCTAGCGGCGATTCTTGGTGTCGGACTGGTTTTGGGCGCGGAAGTTCTGGCCCAGCAGCAGACCCCCGTGCCCGACGCGCCCACCCCTCAAGCGCCAACGGCGCTACCCGGAACGCAAGGGCCGATCACGCCAGGGATAGGCGCCGGAGACACGCCGAGCGGTTCCGCCGGATCTTCCTCCAACCCGAGCCCAACCCAGCCAGACCAGCCCCCTCCGCCGGCCTCCAGCCAGCCGCCTGCCCCGCCAGCGCAGCTGCCCAACGCGCAGGATGCGCCGCCGGAACAAGGCATTACCGCGGTCAACACCGTGATTCGTGCGGAAGTCACCGAAGTCGTGGTTCCGGTCACGGTAAAGGACTCCAAGGGAAATCCGGTCGCGGGCCTCACCTGGCGGGACTTTACTGTCTACGAGAACAACACCCGGGAGCCGCTGCGCGTGTTCAGCGTGGATCCGAGGCCGATCTCAGTTGCGTTTGTTATCGACCAGACTCTGCCCGCGAATTACATGCACGAAGTGAACGAATCGATGAACGCGATCCAGGGCGCGCTCACACCCTATGACGAGGCCGCGGTCTTTAAGTACACCAACGGGGTCGAGGAACTGACCGGCTTTACCGGCGCGCAAGGCCCACGCTTGCCTGCGGTGCTCTCGCTGGCACAGGCTACAGGCAGCGACCCCAGTGTGCCCATCGATAGCGGCCCGTACTCCGGCTGCAGTATCACGCAGAACGGCAACTGCGTCAGTCCTACTCTTCAGCAGGGCGGTTCCACGGCGCCGATCGGCCGCATTGAAATTCCCAAGGAGATTCACACCCTCAACGACGCCATCCTGCGGGCGGCCAAAGATCTCTCCACGCGTCCCAAAGATCGGCTGCGCATTATTTATGTGATCTCTGACGGCAAGGAATACGGCAGCAAGGCCACCTTTAATGAGGTAAAAAAATACCTCCAGACCAACAATATTGCCGTCTATGCCACGGTGGTGGGTGAGTCGGCCCGCTGGGGCGAAGGCTGGCTTGACCGCTTCCATCTGCCCTTCGAGGCATACTCCAACATCCTGTATAAGTATGTGGCGGCAACGGGCGGCGACATGTTCTCAGAGCGCGGCGTGAACAACATGGAGAAGAGCTACGCCAAAGTCGCGGACGAGGCGCGCAACCAGTACACGCTGGTTTACGCCAGTCATCTATCGATCTACGACGACAGGTACCGCTCCATCGATGTGCGCGTGAATCGGCCCAACATCGTGGTCACGGCCAAGCCCGGCTACTATCCCTCGGCGCAGGAATACAAGTAAGCGCGAGCCTCTGAGAGCGGCTCACAAAATACAAAGGCCTGTGCATGCGCACAGGCCTTTTCATTTGCAGATCGTTTCATGGTTGGCGGCCGCTTAAGAATTCGAAGAACTCGCCGGTCTTGTTCAAGGACCGTTCCGACTTATTAAATCAGCGCTGATTTCTTGTCGAACTTGTTGCCGCACTCGGGGCAAAATCCCTTGTCTTCGGCCGCACCTGGATTCGGGGCGTTGGCTGTCAGAACATTCTTGCAATTCGGGCATTGATAGGTCGCTTTGCCGCTGCCTGTCGATGCGCTTTGCGGTGCTGCGTTTACTGTGGACTGTTGCGTGGGGGTTGACGGCGCCGGATCCGTAATTCCCCGGATACCTTCGCGAAATCCCTTCAATCCCTCGCCCAATCCTTTACCCAGCTCTGGCAACTTCCTGGCGCCAAAAAGTAAAAATGCAACCACCGCAATCAGGATCAGGTGCCACGGCTGAAGTATGTCGCCCATTAATCGTTCCTCCGCGCGCTCGGAGTCATTCGGCGCGCTTCCTCAACTCCATATTGTCGCACAAAGTCCTTGAAATGGTCCTCGGAACGCCTCTGTGGCATCCTAAGATTAGCCTCGGAGGTCTCCCCATGAAGACCGTCAAGTTCTTTGTTCTTGTGGCGCTGCTGGCCCTCGCCGCAGGCACGGCCAACTCCGCCGCGCGCGACATTTATCCCGATCCCGGGCAGGCCCGGGCCGATGTGGCCGCAGCGCTCAAGACCGCGGCTCGAACGCACCGCCGCGTTCTGCTCGTTTTTGGCGGCAACTGGTGCGGCGACTGCCAGGTGCTGGACCTTTACCTCCACGACGCGCGGAACAAGCCGATTCTCGATGCGAATTTTGTGCTTGTAGACATCAACATCGGTTATATGGACACCAATCTCGACATAGGTGAGCAGTACGGCGTACCCGTCAAGAAGGGTGTTCCCGCATTGGCCATCCTGAGCGAGCGCGGCACGTTGCTCTACAGCCAGAAGGAACACCAGTTCAGCGCCATGCGCACCATGCAGTCCTCGGCTGTCACGGAATTCCTGGTGAAATGGCGCCCCACCCGCAACGGCTGCTCGGTGATGGTGGTGAACTGCTGATAGGCAGCAAAGTAATTGACGGGTTGGCTACGACACCGGCAAAACCCTGTTGACCGCAAAAGGAATATAATGCGCCTGATTTCATAAATCCATTCGGAGCAATCGCATGCATCGTACACTCTTGCTGCTCGGGTTGCTAATTTCGATTCCTGTATTGTCCGCCGCTCAGACATGGACCTATCAGGGTAATTCGAGTTGCCTTCGGAGCGGCGATAGTGTTCAATGCTTCAACCAGGGTACGTTGCAATCCTATGTCACGGATCAACGCGCGTTCGATTCCGCTTATCAGAATGGGCAAGCGATAGGGCAGGGTATTGCTTTGCTCCTCCAGGCGTGGATGCAGCATCACCACCAGCTAGATGTTGAACGCACTGACCTGCGAGAGCAAATCAAGAACTATTACGACGCAACCTTTTCTCTGGATGATGAAATAACCGATGAATTGAACAAGGAGATTGATTCACTCCACGTTCTCGCACGCCTGGACCCTGCCCGGACCGCGGCGTACGAGCAATTAAGACAATCCTCGACCATGCTCATATCCCACTTGTCGCAGATGAGGCCAATGACTGAAAGGAATCTGCCCGGCATTCTGGCGGCGAAGGATGTGAAGTACCTGACTAGCAACCGTGATTTGGCTCAGAAGTTCTATTCGCAAGCTGGAGAAGCATCGAAGCGGCAGTACGTGTTTATTCAGTTTCTCCTTGGATATGTCGGTCAGCTTCAATCTCATCAGACGCCTTCGCAACCCAACGGTGCACCTGCCGAAAACGGTGCTCCTGATGTCGCGACGATCAGCCGTTTGGCTGCCCAAGCTGAGGCGGGAGATGCTGAATCGCAGTTCCAACTAGCAGAAATGTACCGGAATGGATCGGGCTTGCAGCAAGATTTGTCTAAGGCGGCAAAACTGATGGAGTCCGCCGCAAAGGCGGGACACGGTGGCGCAGAATTCAGCTTGGGTGAGATGTATGAGGAAGGAGAGGGCGTCCTTCAAGATTTCGTGTTGGCTCATGCTTGGTATAATCTTGCAGCCCTTCGCGGCGTCCAAGGCGCCAAAGAGCGGCGAAATGCGCTTGCGTCGCATATGACGCCTGAGCAGATTTCAGATGCCCAGAAGCTAGCTGCTCAGTGGCAAGCGAAAGAAGACGAGCTAAAGCAGAAGACTGGCCCAGCAACTCAAAACCCTGTCCAGGTCGATGCAGAGCAGCAGTCCAAAGCGCCGCTGATTCAAACTGCGAACGTTCTTTCGTCAAGAATTGTGACGGAATCCACCGGGACGACCGTTACGCACAACCCTGCATGTGATAACCCGCAAACAGCATTCATGAAGGGGTTCTGCTCCACAGCCGGGAAACAAACCCATAACAACCCGAGGAGCTAGCTCAGGTCATCGCCGTGATTGGCGAAAAACAATATACGCTGGTGGGCGATAAGATGCCGCCACCGGGCATTTATGACGTGCATTTTATTAATGCATCAGAATTGGATCTTGCCGGAAAAGCCGCCAACGGAGAATTGCACTCGCGCAGATTCAAGGTGATAGCAATCGATGCAGCGCAGTAAACGGCAATTCAATGCAAACTAATCAAGCTCATAGGATTCGAGGTGGTTTCGGAATTTTACGTCTACGTGCTCGCCTCTGAGAATGCGCTCCACCTCCTCTATTTGTTTTGGAACCGCTTCCTTATCTAGCGCCCGCATACGGTGAAAGATGTTGAATGTCGCTCCGCACTCGTTTGCGTTACAAGTGGCGCGCAATCCCATTTTTTGAAAGTCATTCGGCATCTTCTTGCCCACCCTAACAGCCAAATAGTTACTCATCGCAAAACGCCGCCCTCTCTCAGTATTCGGCAAGTGGCCTTTAGTTTCAGAACCATCTCGGTTTCGATTTCTTCACATCTTTTCCCAAAATGAGCTTCACGGTGATCGTTCGGGCAGAGGGCGATGACATTCGTGAACTTGTCGGCACCATCATTTGCTAGAAATATCACATGATGGGTTTCCAAATACCTTTTACCGCTTCGTGTCCTGAATCCGAGTTTGCCGCAAAACTCGCATTTGCCCTTGGCGCGTCTCAATACTGCATCTCGTACTCTTTTGTCGCGAGCGTACGACCATTTTTCTGAGAGTGAGTGATCAGGAGTGTCCGTCCCTAGGTCATCGATGGCGTTCGAATTCCTTATATGCTCGTCGAACGCCAGTGTATTCTCCGCCTCTTGCTGCTCGGGCGCTTGCTTAGCGACGGCAGCGACATAACATCGCGCACCGCTGCTCGGGCGAAATTTACGCTAATCGGATTCCGCTTACGAACTTAGCCCGGTGTGTCGCTCGAAGGCCCGCCTGTGTTACACCTGCTCAGGCGACAGTGACTTATAGCTGTCGAGCGCGGCCTGGTTCCTACGTTCTCTTTCAGCTCGCTCCAACGTGCATACGCATAGTATGGCACCACTTTTTGGCCTTGTACGCACGCCTCCGTTCTTTCTGCTCTTCATTCATAAAGGAAATAGCCCCTTAGTTGCGTGTGGATGCTCATTGCAATCCCTCTTCGGTGATTGCCGCCAATTATAGGCACTTTCGAAGGCGGAGATTGGATTTAGAAGGACCAATTTGGGCTTCATCCTGGGTCACCGGCTAACCGGAAGTTAACATCTTGGCAAGGCCCCGCATTGATCCCGACGCGTTTACGGCGTGAGTGAACTCGCGCCTTGATACAAGGTGTGAGCGATGAGACTTGCGGCGAACTACGGTCGCCGCCATGACCTCACGGCAGATTCGCCGCCATACTGAGTTGCATTCCCTTCACACGCGACCGGTATTCTTCTCCTGACGCTCGATGCGCGTCGCGCGGCGCACCTGCAGCCGCGAAGGAGACTCCATGCACCCGGCGAACCCTGGCTCCGGCCGCACCATCACCACGCTCTCCAGCCGCGAA
Source organism: uncultured Acidobacteriota bacterium (assembly GCA_963713675.1). GTDB lineage: Bacteria > Acidobacteriota > Terriglobia > Terriglobales > Acidobacteriaceae > Telmatobacter. The sequence goes on along the minus strand of CAVQMV010000019.1, from coordinate 20,711 downwards.
GTGTATCGCAACCACTGGATGCGCGTGCGCGAGGACGAGGTCCTGCGCGCCAACGGCGAAAAAGGCATCTACGGCGTGGTGGAGAAGCACGATGCGGCGATCATATTGGCTATAGAAGAGGGGCTGCCCATCGAATTTGATGGCCGAGGGGGCGAGCGCATCTGGCTGGTGGAACAGTTCCGCTACACCATTCAGGAGCGCGCGCTGGAGCTGCCCCAGGGCGGATGGGAGATGGAAATCGAGAATCCCGAAGAGCTGGCGCGCGGCGAACTCCGGGAAGAAATTGGCAGGTACGCCGCCCACATGACGCGCCTGGGAACGCTTTGGATTGCCTACGGCTTCCTGCGGCAGCGCCAACATGTGTATCTGGCCACGGGCCTCACGCCGGCAAAGGCAGATCCCGACGCGGAAGAGCAGGATCTGACCGCCCGCGCCGTTCCCCTGGCCGAATTCGAGCGCATGATGCTCAACGGCACCATCCGCGACAATTCCACGCTCTCGGCCTGGGGGTTGTATCAGCTTTGGAAGGCCCGGCAGCAATAAGGGAAACCAGCTGATTCGGTTCGGTCTCCCGCGTGATTCACATCACACCCCATCGCGGACAATTCCTGAATAATCAGTGCTGAACGAGTAGGCCGCGTGCGCGCATCGGGAGGTTTTGCCCCCGGAGCACAAGCGCTGAGGGGCCTGCGCGCAAGTCCAGGCTAGAGAAAGAGTCGAGCTGTGTTCAGGATTGTGGAAGCCCGCAGCGCCGGTCTCAACATCCGGCAATTTACCATCGCGGCGCCGCGCATCGCGCGCAAGCAGCGGCCGGGGCAGTTCGTCATTCTGCGCGTCAAGGAAAACGGCGAGCGCATCCCGCTCACTATCAAAAGCGCCGATCCCGCAGCCGGAACTGTCACGATTGTGGTGCAGGCCGTGGGCAAAACCACTTCGCTGCTTAACAGTCTCGAAGCGGGCGACGCGATTCTCGACCTCGTCGGCCCTCTCGGCCAACCCTCCGAAATCAAAAAGTACGGCACCGTGGCGATTGTCGCCGGCAGTGTGGGCACCGCCATGGCGCTGCCCACCGCGCAGGCGCTCAAGGACGCCGACAATCACGTGATCTTTATTGAAGGCGCGCGCAGCCGGGAGATGGTGATCTTTGAGGACGAAGTGCGCGCCGCGAGCCATGAGGCCTACATCCTCACCGACGACGGCAGTTATGGCGAACAGGGACTTGTGACGAAGAAGCTCGACGAGATCCTGGCCGCCGGGCGCAAGCTGGACTTTGTGCTCGCCGTGGGCCCCGTGCCCATGATGCGTGCCGTGGCCGGCGTCACCGCGCCGCTCGGCATCAAGACCATGGTCAGTCTGAACTCCATCATGGTCGACGGCACAGGCATGTGCGGCGGCTGTCGCGTGCTGCTGGGCAATCAAAGCAAATTCGCCTGCGTCGATGGCCCGGAGTTCGATGCCTCGCTGGTGAACTTCGACGTGCTCATGCAACGCAACGCCATGTATCGCGGCCAGGAGTGCCAGTCGCTCAAGACCTTCGACCAGCACCGGGAGCATGAGCTCGCCGAACACCGCGCCGCGGTGGCCACCCGGGAGAAAGAGACCGCGCAACTCCGGGCGAAACTCGAAAGACAGGGACTCGAAGCGCAGGGAGAGGCCCATCATGTCTGACGCCAATTTGCTTCCTGCCAAGGAACGGATCAAGATCCCGCGCGTGCACATGCCGGAGCTCGATGCCGAGGTACGCGCGCACAACTTTGCAGAGGTGAACATGGGGCTGGCCGCTTCCGCCGCGGTCACTGAAGCCACGCGCTGCATCGCCTGCGCCCGGCCCGGCTGCCAGATCGATTGCCCCGTCGGCGTCAAGATTAAAGAGATTGTGGCTCTCATCTACGCGGGCGATTTTCTGGCCGCGGCCGCGAAAATGCGCGAGGACAACGCGCTGCCCGCCGTCACCGGCCGTGTGTGCCCGCAGGAGAGCCAGTGCGAAGGCGGTTGCGTGCTCGGCAAGAAAGGCGAGCCTGTCGCCATCGGCAACCTGGAGCGGTTCATCGCTGATTTCGAGCTTGAAAGCGGACAGTTAGGTTTGCCAGCCGTAGCTCCATCCACCGGCAAGAGCGTGGCCATCGTGGGCAGCGGTCCGGCGGGGCTTTCTGCCGCGGGCGATCTCGTTCAGAAGGGCCATCGTGTGCGCGTCTTTGAAGCGCTGCACGAGCTGGGCGGCGTGCTCATCTACGGCATTCCCGAGTTCCGGCTGCCCAAAGCCATCGTCAAGCAGGAAGTGGACAACCTGCGCCGCATGGGCGTCGAGTTCGAAACCAACGTTGTCGTCGGCAAAAGCGTCACGCTCGACGAGTTGATGCGCGTCGAGGGGTTCGACGCGATCTTTGTTGCTACCGGTGCGGGGCTGCCGGTGTTTCTCGGCGTGGAAGGCGAGCACCTGAACGGCGTTTATTCTGCGAATGAATTCCTCACCCGCACCAACCTGATGCGCGCCTATAAGTTTCCCGAAGTCGATCAGCCCATTTACGACTGCCGCAATCGCGACGTAATCGTGGTGGGCGGCGGCAACACCGCGATGGATGCGGTGCGCACCGCGCGCCGCCTGGGCGCAAAAACGGCCACGCTGGTTTACCGGCGTTCCGAAGCCGAAATGCCGGCGCGTGCCGAGGAAGTGAAGCACGCGCGCGAAGAGGGCATCGAGTTTCGCATGCTGACCAATCCTGTCGAGTTTCTGGGCGACGCAAACGGCTGGCTCACCGGTGCGCGCTGCGTGCGCATGGAGCTGGGAGCACCCGATGAAAGCGGCCGCCGCCGCCCGGTTCCGATCGCGGGCTCCGAATGCATCCTTCCGGCCAACGTGGCCATCATCGGCGTCGGCACCAGCGCCAATCCCACTGTTCAGAGCTCGGCGCCTGATCTGGCCACGACGAAGTGGAACTACATCGTGGCCGATCCCAACACCCTACGCACCTCCAAGCGCGGCGTCTTTGCCGGCGGCGACATTGTCACCGGCGGCGCGACGGTGATTCTGGCCATGGGCGCCGGCCGTAAGGCGGCGGCCTCGATCCACGAGTACCTGACAAACAGCTCCTGGTAGACTTCTCAAATTGTTCCCTGCACCAAAAAAGTGGGCGGCAAAGCTCTCGCCCTGCCGCCGCCCTGTCCCTGGGTTGTCTTGAAGGTAGTGCAATCCTGCTAAACCTTTTTCCAAATGGCAGTTCGTTCAGCGCCGGTTACTGACCACTGACAACTGATCACTGACCACTGTTGCTACTGCAAGAGCTTGGTCACTTCCTGCTGCACCTGTTAGCTTGCGCTAATGCAGCGATGCCGGTCTGGCTCAGAATCTCGTACTTCGACATGTTCGAAGTTGCCGAAGCATAGTCGGTGGCCTGCACGGCATTTTGCGCCGACACCACGTTCTCCTGCTGCGTGCTCATCACCTGGCTGATGGAGTTCAGCGTGTTGATCTGCGCGCCGATGTAGCCGTCCTGGGCCGCCACATCGCTGATCGCTACGTTGAGCATGTTCAGCGCCTTCTCCGCATCCGTCTGATTGGTCAAGTCGGTTGTGTTCAGCGCCTCGCCGGCTCCGTCCGTGTAGCTCATCGTGGCCACGCCGCCCGACCCGCCGGAGTTACCGGAGAATACCGCCGGAGCCGCCTGGTCGATGTCGGCGACATCGTCCACCGCATCATTGATTACCCCGACCGTGTAGTAGCCCGGTGTGGGGACAAAGGCGGTGGTAGCGTTGGCCGTCGTGCTGGAAACCCCCGCGCCGGTGATCGACACCGAAGAGTCGGACGACGTGAAGGTCAAGCTGCCCAGGTTAGCTCCCTCTGAAGCCGTGATGCCGTAGCCGCCGTTATTGATCGCAAGCTCCAACGAGGCGATGGTGTATGCGTTCCCGCCGTTTCCGGTCGCGAGGTTGATTGTGCTGGTGCTGCCGTCGGAACCTTTGATCGTGAGCGTGCCAGTAAGCGCATCGGTAACGGCGGTTACAGCGCCGGTGTCGGACAAAGTGCCCACCAGGCCCGGAGTCTTGCCATTGCCCACGCCGGCTCCTGCTCCAGTGATCTCGATTCCCGTATCCACGCCGGCGACAGAATCTCCAGCTGCCTTTCCCGTGGTGAAACTGGCGGTCAAGCCCAGGCCCGAGTTGTTGATGGCGTTGATCAGTCCCTGCGCCGTGTCATTTGTCGAAACCTGGCCAGCACCAACACTGATCGTTGTAGGAGTAACCACGGTGCCGTTCACCCCTTGCGTCAGGTAGTTCACGTCGAGTGTGGAAGTCGCGCTGGCAAGGGCGTCGTTGGCGGTCGCAAGAGCGCCGCCGGTCGACAGATCGATGAACACGTTGTTCGAGCCGTTGCTGTAGGCCATTGCGCCGCCGGTATCGCCTACACTCGATTCCGAGAGCGCCCGGATATTCAGATCGTCGATCGAAGATCCCTCTGTTGACGAGTCCCCGGTGTAGATCGCTATGGTATTCCCGTCAAACACCTGCTCCTGGTTATACGTGGTCGTTTGCCCAATGTTGTTCACCTCGGCCAGGATCGACTGATACTCCTGGTTGGCCGCGCCTTCCTGCTCGGAGTTGAGCGTGCCGTTCGAGGCTTCAGTCGCCAGCGTGATGGCGCGGTTCAACAGGCTCGTCACCTGCGACAGGGCGCCGTCGGCCACCTGCAGCAAGCCCACGCCTTCAGTCGCGTTGGTCTCGGACTGCGTAAGCGCCGCCGAATTCGCGCCCAGTCCATTCACCAGCGAAAGGCCGGCCGCGTCGTCCGCTCCGGAGTTGATGCGCGACCCCGACGACAACTGCTGTAACACCGTCTGCAGGCTGGCATTCGTGTTGTTGAGATTGTTCTCAGCATAGATCGCCGACAGATTGTTCAAAACACCGAGGGCCATGGAATCAACTCCTTCTAGGATGCCGTGTCGCCTGCCCATCGTGCGGCGCTTTCATTGATAAATTCCAGCGTCCGCGTCTTCCAGATGGGCCTGTTCGCATCCACCCGTTTCATCGGTCCCGGCCAAAATAACTTTAGTCATATTTTTTAAGACTTCCTGCGGCCGCTTTTGCAGCGGGTCGATTCAGGTTGTCGCGTTGGCGTGCAAACGGTGTTGCAATGCGCTGCAATCCCTGTCGCGATGCGGTGCAGCCAACTGTCGTAGTTTGGGGCAGGCCCGCGGCGGCTCGATGCCCCGAATCATCCTCAGTGATTGCCGATTTCCGCCTCGCACGCTGCAACAGACGCCTGAAACAGCAAGCCCTCCGGCGCGCCGGAGGGCCTGATGGATGGGTGCTGAAGAAAACTCGAGTTGCAATCTATCGCTCGGGCTTGTACCCCGAAACTCCGTAGTAGGTCATGAAGAGATAGCAGGCGATGACCAGCAGGAATGCGTGCTGGTAGCCCGCTTTGTCGGCGACCAGCCCGAAGAGCGGTGGAACCACTGCTCCACCAAAATTGCCGATCGTGATCACGCCTGAACCCTTGCTGGTCAGCGGTCCCAGTTCGGCGATGCCGAGTGCGAAGATCGTCGGATACATGATGGAGTTGGCGAAGCCGCAAAGAATCAAAGACCAGATGGCGACGTGGCCCGTCGAGAACATCCCGACAATCATCAGGGCAACGCCCAAAACGCCGAGGAAGGCCAGCAACTTGTGAGCCTTGATGGTCTTCATCAGCACTGTTCCTGCGAAGCGCCCGATCATCATTGCCAGCGGATAGCAGAAGGCCAGTACCGCGACAACTTCTTTTTCCCCGATCCCCTGCGGATAAAGACCGCTGACTGCATGGGCGAAGGGCTGCGCCCAACGCAGGTAGTCGTCGATCGCGCTCCCCTGCGTCTCGAAGAACTTGATGGCATTCGCGGCCAGCGCAATCTCGAGGCCGACATAGAGGAAGATGCCGATCATGGCCAGCACGGTGTGCCGGTAAGTCCAGATGCTGCGTCCGGCCAGCGCGTCGCCATCTTTCGACGGCCGGAAATCGCGCGTCCCGGTGATGGCCGGCAGATGCATCCCCATGATGATGAAGCCCAGCGCGAGCAGGGCGCACGCAATGGCGATATAGGGCGCCTGCACCGTGTGCGCGATGGCTGCCTGGGTTTTTACTTTTGCAGGATCGGTCAGAATAAATACGCCCACCACGATCGGGGCCATGGCCGTGCCCAGCGAATTGAATGCCTGCGCCAGCGTGAGCCGCGCCGGAGCACTGCTTTCGGGGCCCAGGATCGAAACGTACGGATTCGCGGAGGTCTGCAGTCCGCAAACGCCCGTAGCCAGAACGAAGCTCGCGGTGAGGAAGAATGGGAAACTGATCATCGCGGCTGCGGGCACGAAGAGCAGAGCGCCCAACACCATCACAAACAACGAGATGACCATGGTCCGCTTGTAACCCACCATCTCAATCACCTTGGAGGCAGGCACCGAGAAGATCAGGTAGGCAAAAAACCACGACGAAGTCACCAGATTCGACCAGGCGTGACTGAGATGGAAGATGTCTTCGAGTTTCGGCGAGAGATTGCTGTTCAGATTGGTCAGAAATCCAAAGATCAGGAACAGGCCGGTGACGATGATGAACGGAACGGTGTAATTGGGCGTGCTGGGTGCAGCCGCGGGCGTGGAACGCGATGCCATAGGAGTACTTCCTCCGCTGAATATCAAAAAGACGGCTTGAAAGGTGCCGCAACCACTCTACGCACCGCGGGCGGGTGTCGTCCACCACTGCATGGGGCAGGCATTGCATGCAGCAGCCCTTTGGACCACTGCGTGGGGCAGCCTTTTGGACTGGGTTACGTTGGCCTGGAAAAGTGACCGTAGGTAAGAGTTGGCTATTCCGGTTTCGCCTCAATTCGATTCGTTGACTGCGTGACCGTCGCGATCCGAGCGGAATAGACCTGGAACCATAAGAACCAGGCGAACGCCATGAGCGCATAGGTCAGAAGCCATGCGATCTGATGTACCCGGTTCGGCGGATTGTAGCCGGTGATCAGGATATAAAGATTGACAGCGAATCCGATAGCAGAGATACCCGAAACGGCGGCACACAGAGCCCTGTGCCTCCGTAACTTTCTCAAATCATTAGATAAAAGCAGGTTCTCGCCCATCGGGTGATCGTCGCACGTCCCGGTGATCGCCGCAAGATGCGATCATGACGGTCGTAGGTCCACCGACCCGCCTCCAGTTACACTAAAACTGCATGATTCCCACCCTTACCTGGACCCCCGAGGGCGTCCGCTTCCTCGATCAGACCAAGCTCCCTCTCGAAGAGAGCTACGTGCTCGCTACAACCTACGAACAGGTGGCAGATGTGATTGTCACCATGGTGGTTCGCGGCGCGCCGGCCATCGGCGTCTCCGCGGCCTACGGCGTGGCTTTAGGTGCGATGCAAACCAAAGCAAAGACCCCGGAGGGGTTTGCGCCGGAGTTCGAGCGCATCTGCGCCCGCCTGGCCTCAACCCGCCCCACGGCCGTCAATCTTTTCTGGGCCATCGACCGCATGAAGGCGTTGTTCGGGACCCTGGCCGGGTCGGGCGCGCCTTTGGACGAGATCAAGCAGAAGCTACTTGCCGAAGCGCATCAGATGTACGAGCAGGACATCGCCGCCTGCAAGCAGATGGGCGCGTTTGGCGCCGACCTGATGCCCGAAGACGGTGGCGTTCTAACGCACTGCAACGCCGGCGCATTGGCCTCCTGCGGTTACGGGATGGCGCTGGGCGTGATCCGTTCGGCCGTCGAGCGAGGCAAGAAAATCATGGTCTATGCCGACGAGACGCGGCCGTTTCTGCAGGGCTCACGGCTGACGGCGTGGGAGCTGATGGCCGATCATATTCCCACCACGGTCATCTGCGACAACATGGCAGCCAGCCTCATGCGGCAGGGACGCATTCAGGCCGTGGTGGTGGGCGCGGACCGCATCGCCGCCAATGGCGACACCGCCAACAAGATCGGCACGTACAACGTAGCCATTCTGGCGCGCGAGCACGGCATCCCGTTCTACGTTGCGGCCCCGTGGTCCAGCATCGATCTCGCCACACCGACCGGCGACTTGATCCCCATCGAGGAGCGTCCGGCCAAGGAAGTGACGCACCATGCCGGGAAGCAGGTGACTCCCGACGGCGTCGGCATATGCAACCCGGCCTTCGACGTGACCCCGGCGAAGTACATCACGGCCATCATCACGGAGCGCGGTGTGCTGCGCTCGCCTTATTCGGAATCGCTGCGGGGGATGGAACTGGCAGCGAAGTAACGTCAGCGAGTATGCAAGGAACTGACGCGGCATTCACCGCCTGGCGCCAACTGGCAAAAGGGCTGGGTCGGAATGTTCCGCGCAACGGCAAAGGCAATCACCACCACTGCAAACGCGACGATCCACCCCGAGCGTATGCGGGTGAACACAGCACTGTCGCGCGAAATCCACTGACGAACTAAGCCGTAAATCACGATCGGCAACATGATCATTGCGAGTGGATTTTGCCGGAACGCGAGAAGTGGTTTCCCGTGCAGAAGCCAATAGAGCATGCGCGTGCTTCCGCAGCCCGGGCAATAGAACCCGGTGAGTGCATAGAGCGGGCATGGCGGCCACCACGAATCGACGCCGGGTTTATGCAGGCAAACAAGCAGCGCAAGCAGCGCAAGCGCCGCGGTTGACATCAGGGTGATGCCGCGATCCGAGGAGAATCGCATGGCTGCGTCAGTGCCCGGTAAAGCTGTTGATGTTGGCAATGATCCAGCCCACTGTGACCACGAGCCCAACGCCGACTCCCCACATAAGGATTTGGCGCGCGCTCTTCGAGGCTGCAAGTGCTCCGGCATAGTCATTCGCCGCGAGACGCTTATTGACCTCATTGGCCTTGACTATCCCGACAATGCCCAGGGGTATGCAGCAGAACAGCGTGACCAGTATGGCCTGGGTCATGTAATTGGGCACCGTAGCAGCAACCAGGGGACCTCCCGGAACATTCGGCGGAGGAGGATAGTACGGTTGCGCCCCCGGGGGCGGCTGTTGAGGCATTTGAGGCGGGGTCGGGACCGGCTCACCCAGTGCCGTGCCGCATTGGGAACAATGGCGGGAATCCTGGTCGTTTTTGGCGCCACATTGTGGGCAAAACATCGTGTATTCCTCCGATGAGAAACGAATGGCTGTCGATCCCGGGGGAAATTCAGATTTCCAGTCTACACACAAAAGCTGCAACCGTCTCCTGGCGGCGTCGGATGTGTGTACACATGGGCGCCCTTCATTACGAACGGGCATTTACTCCTGAAGATTGTTCCTTATTCCAGAAGACCCTGCTATTCGGTCCGTTTGGCATGGCCCGCTCCTATGCAGGCGTGCGCACTTCGCTCGATGTTCCGCCCGCCGCGGGAATGTAGCACTTCGACGTGTAATCCATCACCATGCGGTCGGCATTGAAGCGCCATCCCAGCGTGCGAATGGTCCGCTTCATGCGCTTGATCCAGCCGCGCGGCAGGCCGTCGCGGTCGCGATTGTAGTAGAGCGGAATCACTTCGTCGAGCAGGACGCGATAGAGCGCTTCGCCGTCGCGCTTGTCGTGCACATCCATATTGGAGTGGGTTCTGCCCGTTGCCGATCGCGAAGCCGTTGAGCCCGTCGTAGGCCTCGGCCCACCATCCATCCAGAATGGAAAGATTCAGGCCGCCGTTCAGCACCACTTTCATGCCGCTGGTGCCTGAAGCCTCCAGCGGACGGCGCGGATTGTTCAGCCACACGTCCACACCCTGCACCAGATACCGGGCCACGTTGATGTCGTAGTCCTCAATGAAGACGAACTTGTCGGCAAAGTCGGAGTTGCGCATCATCTGCGCGATCTGCTGCAGCACGCGCTTGCCGGGCTCGTCGTGCGGGATGCGCCTTGCCGGCAAAAACAAACTGCACCGGCCGCTTGGCGTCGTTCACCATCTCGGCCAGCTGCTCCATGTCGGCCAGCAGCAGGTTGGCGCGCTTGTAGGTGGCGAAGCGGCGCGCGAAGCCGATGGTCAGCGCGTCGGGCGAGAGCACCTTGTCGAGCTGCTTCAGGGTCTTCTCGGGCTCGTTGCGGCGCTCGGCCTGTTCGCGCGCGCGCCGGCGCACAAAGTTGAAGAGCTGCCCCTTCAGGCTGAGGTGCGTCTCCCACAACTCGCCGTCGTCCACGGTCTCAATCGCTTCCCAGGTGTGCGCTGCTCCGCTCTCGCGCTGCCAGCCCACGCCCAGATGGCGATCGTACAGGCGGCGCATCTGCGGCGCCAGCCACGACGGCACGTGCACGCCATTGGTCACGTGGCCAATGGGCACCGCGTCTTCCGGGCCGTCGGGATACAGGCCTCTCCACATGGCGCGCGAAACTTCGCCGTGCAGCGAGCTCACCGCGTTCACGCGCCGCGCCAGCTTCAGGCCCAGCACTGTCATGCAGAAGGGCTCGCCGTAATCCGTGGGATGCTCGCGGCCAAATCCCATCAGATTTTCGTGCGAGATGCCCAGTTGCTCGCGCAGCGGTCCCAGGTGCTCCTCGATCAGGTCGGGACTGAAGCGGTCGTGACCCGCGGGCACCGGCGTGTGCGTGGTAAAGATCACCTCGCGCGGAATCTGCCGCGCGGCCGCGTAAAAATCCAGGCCCTCCTCTTCCATGCGCGTGCGAATCGCCTCGAAGACCGCAAAGCCGCTGTGGCCTTCGTTCAAATGCAGAACGCCCGGCGTAATGCCCATGGCCTTGAGCGCGCGAAAGCCGCCCACGCCCAGCAGCAGCTCCTGCCGGATGCGCGTGCGCGCGTCGCCGCCGTAGAGCCGCGAGGTGGTTTCCAGATCCTCCGGCGCGTTGCCGGCCACATTCGAGTCCAGCAGCAGAAGATCGCAGCGGCCCACCCGCACGCGCCACACTTTGGCGCGAATCGAGCTGCCGCGTGTAGCAATTTCAATCACCACCGGCTCGCCGTTGGCGCCGATGGCCGGCTGCATGGGCAGTTGATTCACGTCGGTTGCGAGATACTCCTCGTGCTGCCAGCCTTTTTCGTCGAGCCGCTGCAGGAAGTAGCCCTGCCCGTAGAAGAGGCCGACGCCGACCAGAGGAATGTCGAGATCCGATGCGCTCTTGATGTGGTCGCCGGCCAGGATGCCCAGGCCGCCGGAGTAAATGGGCAGCGACTCGTGCAGCCCGAACTCGGCGGAGAAGTAGCCCACCGGCCGCGGCCGCAGCACGCCCGCATGGCCCGCGCCCCAGGTGCGGTCGTCATTCAGATATTCCTGCTGGCGCCGGTACGCGTAGTTGATGCGGCTGTGCAGCGCCAGCTCCGCGGCTCTGCGCTCAATCTCGCCCAGCGGCATCTCGTTCAGCAGCGCAATCGGATTCTGATTCAGCTCGCGCCAGCGCACCGGATTCAGGTCGCGAAACAGGCTCACGCACTCCTGGTCCCAGCTCCACCACACGTTGCGCGCCAGCTCCCACAGCTTTTCCTGCGCCGGAGCAATGAAGCGATCGAGCGTCCGCGCCTCGCTCACCACCGGAGCCACCTGGCTCGCCGCTTCCGCCAGCATGCGAATCTCCGGCTCGCGAAAAACGCGCGGGTCCTTGGTCTGGACAACCAGCACGCCCTGCAGCACGCCGCGGTCGATCAGCGGCACGCCGAGAAAGGAGTGGTACTCGTCTTCGCCCGATTCCTTGAAGTACTTGTAGCGGGGATGCTCGCGCGCATCGGCCACAGCCACCGGGAGCAGCCGCTCGGCAACCAGGCCGGAGAGGCCTTCATGCAGCGGCATGCGCAAGGCGCCGATACTCTTGGGATGCAGGCCCAGCGTGGCGGCAAGCACCAGGTTCGACCGGTCCGGTTCCAGAAGGTACGCCGAACAGACATCGGTCTTGAAGCGCTTGGCGATCAACGCCACCACATTCATCAACGTTTCCGCAGGCTTGCCCTCCTGCTCCGCCAGGTTCGAAATCTCTTCGAGCGTCAGGACAAGGTTGGCGTCAGCGGATTCGCGGGTCGGGTTCATCGATTGATTCTCGCCTTTCGCTCATGATTTTGAGATAAGGATTCAGCCCCGCGCTGGCCACCCCGCTCAAAAAATGGAAAAGCGCATCGGGCAAATCACGCGAAGAAAAAAATCAAACAGTTGATGGTTGGGACGTGTGGGAAGCCCCGGCCCTTTCAGGTGCGGGATTGATTCGACAATACCATACGTTCCGGCCAGTATCGCCGGCCGGCGGTCCTTAAGCAGCCGCGAACTCCACCGCAAGCACGGTGATATCGTCTTCCTGCCCAAAGGTCTGAGCCTGCTCCACGATCGCCGTCACGCGCTGGCTGCTGATGGCTCGGGTGCGGTCGAAGCCAAACAACTCCTTCGCCAGGTTTGTTGCTTCCACCACGCCGTCCGTCATGAACATCAACCGGTCGCCATGCCGCAACGTGAACGTCTGCATCCGATAGTCCGCTTCTTCCTTGATGCCCAGCGGCAGCGATCCCTCCAGGTCCAACTCCTTGCCATTAAGATAAGGCGGCATGTGTCCGGCGTTGGCAATCCGCACCTGCCCGCTGGGACTGAGCTCGGCGGCGAGGCAGGTGGCGAAATGTCCACCGGAGCGGCCGACCATCCGGCGGTTCAACGTGGCCATCATCAAGGCTGGATCGAGGCTGTATTCGGCCTGGTTGCGAATTGCGCCCACCAGCACCGCGACCAGCATGGCCGCGCTCACTCCCTTGCCGGAGACGTCGCCGATCACCACCAGCAAGCTTCCATCGGGCCTGGTCAGCGTCTGGAAAAAATCTCCGCCGACAGTTTGCGCGGGGCGGTACTCCGATTCCACCGAGAAGACCGACGAATTGACGATCTCAGGAACCAGCACGCGCTGCTGCAACTGCTGCGCCTGCTCCAGATCCTTCTTTGCTGCCTGCCGGGTGAGCGAGTCGACGACCTGGATGCGCACAAAGCGGCGCAACGCCAGCGCGCCCACCACCACAATCTGCAGCATCGCGACCACATTGCCCACGTGCATGCCCAGGCCGAAGGGGTAGAACTGGTTGCGAATGTGGAAGGTGTTCAGAAGTAAGGGGCCATAGGAACTGTACAGGCCCAGCACGATGGGAAATGCCGCTATTGAGGCCTCCAGGCGGTCGCGGCGAAAACCCAGCACGAGGATGACGATCAGCAGCGACGAGTACGGGATCCCGACCGACCACGCCGCCGCATTGAACCAGTGCAGCGCGCTCTGCGGCACAAAACTCAATCCAAGATACGGCGATTGCAGGCAGAACCAAAGCAGCATCACCGTCGAGGCCAGCACCCATGCGGCGCGCGGAATCCATTTCCTTTCCTGCAACCCGAACCAGTTCCACCAGAACATGAGCCACAAAGGCAGGAATACGATGCCCTCCCAGGTGGCCGTCGCGATGCTGAACACGTTGGTCAGCGCTGCAAGCACGTTGGAGGTCCCGTTGAAAACACTCCATGCCAGCGCCAGAAAAAGCCACATCCACATGCGTTCATGCCGGTTGTAGAGCCACGCCCACAGCACCAGCGGAGCCACAAGGATGTAGAGAAACATCTGCAGAAACAAGCCGAAGAAATTATGCACAAGAGCGTCATAATCCGCGGTTTGCAGCAGGCGGATGGTCGAGGCCATCCCCAGTGCGGGCGCTTCGTGCATGCCGCCCACATCGGGGCTGCTGAAAAATGTAGCGCCGCTCATATAAAAGCGCACCGCCAGATCCAGCTCCCCGTCCGACCCCGGAGCCGGCAACGGGAACGATTCAGGTTCGGAGTAATACAGCGTCACATTTTTTCCTGAGAAGTCGCCGTATTGCCCCACGAATTGTCCGTTGGCGAACACTTGATACGCGTCGTCGAAATCGTTGGGCATCTTCAGCCAAAGCGGCTGGCCGGCATCTTTCACGCGCAGGCGCAGCCGGTACCACGCGTAGCCGCTCAGGTCCGGATAGCCCTTTTGCGTCCATCCCGGCAGGTAATCGGATGTGCCCGTCAACGGGTCGACAGCTCCGGCCTTCGGCTTAACGTCCATCGCCGCCCAGCGCGAGTCGTCGAATCCCGATTGCGCCCACTGTGGTGCGCCGTCAACCCACGGCGAGTCGCCGGGCTGGAACTTCCAGGGTCCGTTCAGCGCCACTGCCGAGTTGCCCAGCGTAATCACTTCAGCAGACGAAGTGGGCGTTGCTGCCGGAGTCTTGGCCGCGTTTGCGGTCTGCGAAAAAGCCAAGGGGGAAGGGAGAAGCACAACCAGAAGCAGCAGCCATGCCTTGTTCATGCCAGAGAGGTTACCATTCCGCGGCGCACTGGAAACAGAACAATTTCGAGCTCATTGGCGAAGCCAACGGGTTGATCGCGTGAGGGCGCAGGCAGGCGTCGATGCGGCGTCAGTGCTCCATCGCCGGGACAGGCGACCCATCGGACCAGTTGCTCACCCAGAACATGAAGACGGTCGCCCGTTCTTGAGGGTCATTCTGGTAAAAAATCGGCGAATCATCTTTGTCGGCACCCCAGCTCTTCGCCGCGTCGCCCGGGGCAAAAACCATCACGTGCGGGTGCCAGTTCTTGACGCTGTCGTTCAGGTACTGCTGCTTCGACATCATGTAGCACATCGCGCCGGGCTCCAGTGCGGGCAGTTCTTTCGTATCCAGCGCCGCAGCCGTCGCCGCGAGGATTTCCGTTCTTGATTTTCCTTCGAGCACCAGCTTTGTCTTCATCAGGAAGATGGGCAGAAAAGATCTTGCCGCCGCCGCATTAAAACAAATCGGGGCGCGCATTTTGGGATTCCAGAATTCTGCATCGTCGGTGGCCTGCGCCCATGACCGCTCCACAATGCAGACAAAGCCATTGGCGCCTTTGGCTGCGGTCGTGAATCCGTTCTTCCCAAGCACCATCACTTCGGCTTCCGCCGCAATTGATTTCGGAGCAGCACTGCGGGCCAGCGCGATCTCCGCATCCTGGTCGGCGATCAAGTATGCGTCCAGGGGAGCCATGGCGGGATACGCAGTCTTCTCTGCCTGCGCCCGTGCCTGGCGTATCGCGCCGGGCAGGCAAAGCTGAACGAGAGAGACGAATGCAATCAGCCAAAAGCCATTTTTCCGCATGGGAACCTCCGATAGGCGCATCTTACCTTGATTCTCGATCGACGGAAACGGGCATTCGCACTCTCTGCGAATCATTTGCGCCTCCGCGGTTAATTCGCAAGGCCGAACGCCGCAGCCTCTGGGAATGATCGCGAAGCCGATTGGTCGTCAATCCGGAAACTGCACAATGCCAGGAGGCCGGGCTCGAAATCATTCCATGCCGACCGGCCCGCCGCCATGCTAGAGTGAAATTCCACGGGGGTCATATGGCTGCAGACTTAGGCCTTGCCGCGGGCGGCGAGACAATTGAGCTACAGCAACAGGTGGCGCGCTTGCAGGCGCTGCTTGAGGCCTCGCGCCAGGTGCACTCCACCATTCGCGAGGAAGAGGTGCTGGAGTCTGTGCTCCGCATCGTGGTGCGCGAACTGGAGATGGCGGGAGCCGCATTTACCGGCACCGGCCTGGCCTATGGTGACGCTTCGTCCGACAGTGATACGCCTCTCATTTATCCACTGGCCGATCGTGGTGGCAACACCATGACGGAGTTGCTGGTCGTGTCACCCGACGGACGCGAGCTGACGCTCTACGAAGCCGATTTCCTTGAAGGGTTGGCGTTGCAGGCCGCGGTCGCGCTTGAAAACGCCCGCAACCACAAGCGCAACGTGGAATTCGCGCGCATGCACCAGGACCTGGAAGCGGCGCGCCGCATTCAGCGTTCGCTGCTGCCGCAGGCGCTGCCCGACATTCCCGCATATTCGCTGGCCTTCCGCTCCGACGCCTGCTACGAGGTCGGAGGCGATTACATGGACATCGTGGAGCAGCCCGACGGCAGCTTGTTGATGGCGGTTGCCGACGTGGCCGGGAAAGGCTTGGCCTCGGCCATCATGTCGATGAGTTTCCGCGCGGCGTTTCGCGGCATGGCGGTAACGGGAATGCCGCTCGACGAGTTGGCCACGCGCATGAACCAGCACCACTGGGCCGAGGGTGAAGAGGCGCGGCGGCGCTATGTGACGGCCATCTTCCTGCGTCTGCATCCAGAGGCGGGCGAGCTTGAAATCGTCAACGCCGGCCATAATCCCGGCTTTCTGATCGGGGACGGCATGGAGCCGCGCCAGTTTGACGCTGCCGGCACGCCGCTGGGCATGCTGCCCGGCATGAGCTATAGCGGCGAAAAGTGTATTTTTCCGCCTGGAGCCAGGCTGCTTTTCTATACCGACGGCTTGACCGAGGTCTTCAAGGGGGATGAGGAGTTTGGGCCGGAAAGGCTTTTGGATGAATTTTCCAGGTGCCCATCCCGGAAGGCCGATGGTATTCTCGATGCATTGTGGACGGCCATCGAGGCTTTTGCCGAAGGCGGCCCCAAGACGGATGATATGACCGCATTGGCGTTGTGCCATCGTTCGGATCCGGGATCGGATGCGGCGGAGATGCCTGAATGAACGAGCTAAAAGCCACCACGGTGGAAGTAAGGCTGCCTACGCGCATGGGCTACGAGAAGGTAGCCATGAGCACGGCCGCTTCGGTAGCCAAGCTGATGGGCTTCCCCGACGACCGCATCGAAGATCTGAAAACCGCGATCGCCGAGGCCTGCATCAATGCCATCGAGCATGGCAACCGGCTCAACGAGAAGCTCTCGGTGGGCGTGGTGCTGCGCGCCGAACCGGACTCCCTGGAAGTGAAGGTGATCGACGACGGCATCGGGATCGGTAAGAAACCGGCCAAGCCGGATATCGATCGCAAGATGCACGGCGAGGAAGATCCGCGCGGCATGGGCATGTTCCTCATTCAGGCCCTCGTAGACGAAGCCGAGTGGGTATCCGGCCTGGATGGAAAAAGCAGTTACGTGCGGCTGTTGATTAAGCTGGATAAAGACCCGGAGTAAGGCAAGCCCACCAAGCAAATGAAAGCGGAGGAAATCGACAAGTGCAAAGTGAGACCAAATCCCGTGTTGACCAGGTCACCTCTCCTGCCGGCCATCCAGTTGCCGTTCTCCGCTTTGAGGGCGATATCGCCAGCACGTCGAAAGACGCCGTTCTGGGTGCATACCAGTCGTTGCCCAAGGAGACCACCAAGCTTGTCCTGCTGGACTTCACGGGCGTCGATTACATCAACTCCAGCGGCATCGCCCTGGTGATTCAGCTCCTCATCGAAGCCGCGAACACGGGCCAGAAAGTCTACTGCTTCGGCCTTTCCACGCACTTCACCAAGGTCTTCACCATGGTGGGCATCACCAAGTACGCGGGATTGTTCGCCACGCAGACTGAGGCGCTGGCGGCGCTCTAAATACCTGCCCTATTCAACAAGAGGCTGTCATCCAAATGGACAGGTGAAGCTCGCCCTTATTGCGGTCCCTTGTCGCCTTTGGAAAAGAACGGGATGTGGAAGGGTTCTTCGGCCGTGGACGCCTTCCGCTGTTTGCTGTTGGTTTCCTGGCGCAGCACGGTGCGCTGCGAGTTGATGCACAGCCAGCCGCCGCGCACGCGCTCAAACACGTGCGTAAACACGCCCTTCTCGTCCACCTCTGCCGCATTCACCCTGTGGTGCAGAGTATAGGTGCCATTGGCCACGGCGACATCGCCCAGCATGCGCACGGTGATCACCTTCTGCGTGAGAGCGATCGTCTTGTCCTGGCCGCTGATCACCTGCACCACCTGCTGATTGCGGGTGGAGACGTCGCCTTGGGCGGATACGTCGACAAACAGCGGCGAAAGCACCAATTCCAGAGCGTATTGGTCGCGCCGGTTGACGGCGTCGGACCAGTTGTCTTCGATCTTTTGAAACTGCGTGACCTCAGGGCTGACGGTGGTGGTGACGCCCGACTCGGCAGCGGCCGCAGGGGCGGGAGCGGGGGCGGCCACGTCGGATGAAGGGGTCTGGGCGGAAGGGGTCTGGGCGGCGGCAATACCGCACGCAAGCAGAACAGCAAAAACACAAGCAAGATAGCGATTCATACGCGCGATAAACTCCAACCCTGAAACGAGGGCTCTTCCAAAATCATATCTCTTGGACTTGGGAAAGCAGCAGGATGGGAGCGAAAAAGGGGCAAGCAGCGGGGCTGGCTTCGCCAGCTCCGTTCACTCCGCTTGTTTCTACATGAGACCTTGCAGCTTGTCGGGACTGTGCAGCGTCAGGATGGAGTCTTCGATCGAGATCCAGCCTTCTTTGCGGAACTGGCCCAGAGTGCGGGTGACAGTCTCGCGCGTGGTGCAGGTCATTGAGGCCATCTCTTCGTGCGTCAGCAGCAGCGGAAAGCGATATGCGCCGGCTTCCGTGTGCTCGCCGATCTGATGCGAGAGCTCGATGAGCAACCGCGCCAGGCGCGCGGCCACGGTCTCGGCCAGCGCAATGCGGCAGGCGTCCTGCAATGCGAAACGGTACTCCTGGCAGATGCACTGCACGGCGCGCAACTGGGCTTCTTTGTGGCTGCGCAGGAAAGCGAGGAACCGTTCGCGCTCGACCGGGCGCAATTGCGCCGGCGTCAGCGACTCCGCGGAGACCTCGTACACACCGTGCGAAAGCACCGCGTACAGCCCCAGCATGGAGCCGGGGCCGGCGACGCGCACAATCATGTGCCGGTCTTCCGGGCGGCCTGCCGTCAGCTTAAGATAGCCGCTGCAAATCAGGTAGAGGCAGCGGGCATCTTCGCCCTGGGTAAAGAGCGAAGCCTGCGAAGGCAATGAAATGGTGCTGGTTGCAAGTTCCAGGTCGGCCAGGACCGCGCTGCCCAGGGAGCAAAACCATCCGGGGCGGCGATTCGCACAAGCTGCACAACCTAAAGGAGATGTCCGGCCTATATGTCTGGGCTGAATCGGCTCTTCCAACGTAATCTGCGTGTCCGCCATCGTCTCATTCCGTTCTTATATCGATGCGGCCCGCCCTCCAGCCGTTCTCGAGCGCATCTGATCTCTGCACGAGTCGCAGCTGAGGCCGAGATGCCCTAATCCCGTGGGGATACAAGCATCCAGCCTGAGTTTGCTTGAGTCAGGGGTGCCTTGGATGTGATGGGCCTCACGTTTATCGGGTGAGTGGTAGGGACCTGTGATGGGTCAGATACCGCGCCATCCCGGCCACGGCCGTAACTCCCTCTAGCGCAGAGCCTTCTGCGTATGTGATGGCCGTCGCACCGTGTGTGATCAGCATCACCGCCTGTCTATATGAAAACCCCGTAATCTCACGTGCATGTGGTGATGTTCCACACCAGCGAGACCCCGCCAATCTGTACCGGCGGTGCTCAAGCTCACATGGAGAGGACATCACAGCAGCGCGGAATGGCTGCTGAGTTTGGTTTCAGGTAGTGCCAGGAAGTTCTTTTATCAAGGCGGTATTTTGCATGCATACAAATAGGCCGGTAACGCGGATGTTCGGTGCGGTTCCCGAGAGGTTTCCGGGACTGCGAGTGTTTTTGATGTTGCTGCTCGGCGCAGGCCTTCTATGCGCTGCGGCGCTGGCTGCTCAGGCGCCAGGAGCCAAAGCCTCTAACGCGCCGTCCACCGGGGCCGCGCACGCTGACTTTGTGGGCTCAGATACCTGCGCCTCCTGTCACGACGAGGTGAGCAAGAAATTTGCGACGAACCCTCACCAAAAGATGGTCGATGATGCCCGGAAACCACACCGGTGTGACCTGCGAGAACTGCCACGGTGCGGGCAGCGAGCACGTAGCCGGCGGCGGCGACGTGACCAAGATCTTCAATCCCGCCAAGGCCTCGGCCAAAGACGTGGACGCAAAGTGCTTGAGCTGCCACTCCAGCGCGCATCCTGACTTTGCGCGCTCGCCGCACGCCAAGGCAAACGTTAGCTGCATCAGTTGCCACAGCATTCACGGCAGCAAGGAAGAGGCGCTGCTCAAGGCTCCGCAGCCCACGCTCTGCTTCCAGTGCCACAACGACGTGAAACCGCAGTTCTCCATGCCCTTCCACCACAAGGTGAACGAGGGTGCGGTGTCGTGCAGTGACTGCCACGACCCGCACGGAACTTTTGGGGCGAACAACCTCAGATCGACTGTCGATCAGAACGCGATTTGCACCAAGTGCCACATGGAGAAGCGCGGACCGTATGTCTACGAGCACGCCGCGGTGAAGGGTGAGGGTTGCCTCGCCTGCCACACGCCGCATGGCTCGCAGAATGCACGGTTGCTGAACGTGCCGACGGTCAACGTTCTTTGCTCCCAGTGCCACAGCATGGTGGCGACGAACGCGATCCATAACTTCTCGTGGACCCAGTCGGCCGATGTAACGCCCTGCATCGACTGCCACACGATGATTCATGGCTCGAATCTCGATCCGGCTTTCCTCCGCTAAAGGCTCCTGGCAGTCTCCCGCGTAGCGGACCGGAAGGCTGCCAGGAGGGCGGATGAGTTCGAAATAGGTTCCGCACGACCCGAGATGTTATGAAGTGAGGCTTTATATGATCATTTTCTTTTTGAAGCAACTACTGCAAGCACGGTCAAACCGGATGAGTCTTTTGGCCGCCGGTCTGGTCATCGCATTGCCGATGGCAGCGTGCATCGCCCTGGCCCAGGAGCCGGCGGCGACCACGCCGACGACTACCTCGAGGATGACAACGCCCGAAGGCTACTCCGCGCACTATTCGGCGGACGTAAGCGGTCGCATCAACGACACGGTCCACTCCGGCGCGATGTACGACACCCTCGT
>CAVQMV010000018.1:0-8149 GCA_963713675.1 uncultured Acidobacteriota bacterium | reverse complement strand
TGCCGGGATGGTCAAGATCCCGGATTTGTGAGGCGCCGAAGCAGCCCGACTTTCAGTCGTCAGCCCTGCCAGCCTTGGCGCCCGTCATTGCGTGGAGCCGTTGTCGTCCGCGGGCAGAAACTGATAGCTTACGAACGCAAAGTGCGCGCCATCGGGAGCCCAGTTGGGCACGTTGTCGCTTCCCGATCCGCCGACTATCTGCACCAGGTCGTGAATCTTCCCGTCGGCGACGTTGATGATCCGCAGAGTAACGTCCTTATTGGCTGCGTGCCCGGTGACATCCTTTTCATAGGAGAGGATCAGGATCGATTTTCCGTCTGGCGAAGGATGCGCCGTCCAGTTGTGCTTCTCGTCGAAGGTCACCTGTTCGGGCTGGCTGCCGTCGGGCCGCATGCGCCAGATCTGCATTCCACCCGCGCGATCGGAGTTGAAGTAAATCCACTGCCCATCGGGCGAAAAATCCGGATCGTCGCTGACGCCGGCGACCGCGGTCAGCGCGGTTTCCGCTCCGCCGTCCGGTGAAATGGCGTAGATGTTCAGAGTGCCGTGGCTGGGCCGAGTAAACAGAATCGTCTTCCCGTCCGGCGACCAGCTATGAAAGTAGGAGTCGGGATTCGCCGTCACCATGCGCGGCGCGCCGCCCGTTGCAGGCACAATATAAACGCGCCGGCCAGGATGGTCGGGCGTGGTGCAAGTCATCGCAAGCCATTTGCCGTCGGGCGAAAGGCCGTGGCTGCCGGTGCAGTCGCTGGCGTTGCCGATGTCGATCAGCGTGGCCGCGGCGATCGAGCCATCGCCTTCATTTGCGGGCACGCTCCACAGCTTGCCCTCGCGATTGAAGATCAGCGTCTTGCCGTCCCGGCTCCAGTTGGGCGCTTCCATCTGCCCCTTGCCGGTTTGGATCACAAAGGCCATGCGCGATTTGTCGTCGATGGCGATGGTCTGGAGAGTGCTATAGAGCGCCATGGGCGCGGGAATTGCCGGAGCCATGAGCGGCTCCAGTTCCACGTGCGCAAAGGTGGCCTGTTCCACCGCGTCTTTGTTGTGCGCGCAAACCCCCAGGCCGGCGTAGAATTCGCCATCGAAGTGCAGCTTTATCGATGCTCCCACCTGGTGCAGCGGCTCGCCGTGCGCGCTTAGGAAAAGCGTGATGGTGTCGCCGCGCTTTTCAAGACGCAACCGCTGCGGCGCGCCGATGTTGAAGGCGATGTCCTGCGTGGTGTCGCCCTGGTTGCGCCGGTATTGCAGCGCCGTCTCTCCGGAACCATGAATCGCCGCGTCCGCGTACATCGCATCCGGGTCGAGCGTCTGCCGGAACATCAGCAGCGCCTTGCGATGAGGGCTTGCGCCGGGGCCGGCATCGGCCAGCTTCACGTCGGCAGTGAGCGAGACGTCGCCCGAGACTTTCTTCCACACAAAGTGGAATCCATCCACGTTGGCCCACAGATTCGCGCCTGCCGACCTGAGGGTGTAAAGGCCTGATGCGGAGTCGAAGGCCGCCACACCCGGCGGCACAACACTGCCCACATCCGACTGGCTCTGAAAAACTCCCAGCCCATTGGCTGCTGTTTGCGCGCCCGCGATGCCTGATGCGATGAACCCAAACGCCATCGCGGCAATTACGGCAGCTCGTTTCGACCTTCTCATATTCCGATGCACAATGAATCTCTCCCTTGTGAACGGAATCACTCTACGGCAAGACGGCGGTCATTTGCCAGCGAAGAACGTTACGCTCCGGCCTTCTTCTCGATCTTGGCCCAGGTGTCTTTGAGCGGGAGGGTGCGGTTGAATATTTTTCTGGTTTCGGTTGAATCCGGGTCCACGCAGAAATATCCGACGCGCTCGAACTGGAAGCGGTCGCCCGGTTTGGCACCGGCGAGTGAAGGCTCCAACTTGGCGTCGCTGACGATCTCGAGCGAGTTGGGGTTGAGATTGTCGAGGACGTCCTGACCTTCCGCGAGGTCGTAGGGATCGGGCTTGAGGAAAAGCTTGTCGTAGAGGCGGATTTCGGCGGAGATGGCGTGCGCGGCCGAGACCCAGTGCATCGTCGACTTGACCTTGCGGCCGTCGGGCGACTGGCCGCCGCGGCTCAGGGGATCGTAGGTGCAGTGGACTTCAACTACGTTGCCAGCTGCGTCTTTCACAACGTCCCGCGCAGTGATGAAATAGGCGTTGCGCAGACGAACTTCCTTGCCGGGGCTGAGGCGGTAGTACTTGGGCGGCGGCACTTCGCGAAAGTCGTCCTGCTCGATGTACAGCTCGCGCGAGAACGGCACCTGGCGAGTGCCGGCTTCGGGGTCTTCGGGGTTGTTTTGGACCTCGACGAACTCGGCAATATCGCCGTTGGGCTGGTCGGCGGGATAGTTGTCGATGATCACCTTGAGCGGATTCAGAACGGCCATAGCGCGGCGGGAGCGGTGGTTGAGGTCGTCGCGCTGGAAGTGCTCCAGCATTTCGATGTCAACAATGCCATTGGTTCGCGAAACTCCGGCGGTAGTGACGAAGGCGCGGATGGCTTCAGGCGTGTAGCCGCGGCGGCGGACGCCGGAGAGCGTGGGCATGCGCGGATCATCCCACCCGTTGACGCGCCCTTCCTGCACAAGTTGGAGGAGCTTGCGTTTGCTCATCAGCGTGTAGGTGATGCTGAGGCGATCAAATTCAATTTGCTCGGAGGGGAAGATGCCGAGCTGGGCAATGAACCACTTGTAGAGCGGCTGGTGGTCGGCAAATTCGAGAGAGCACATGGAGTGGGTGACGTGCTCGATCGAATCCGACTGGCCGTGCGCGTAGTCGTACATGGGGTAGATGCACCACTCGTCGCCGGTGCGGTGATGCGTGGCGTGGAGGATGCGATACATGACCGGATCGCGCATGTTCACGTTGGGCGAGGTCATGTCGATTTTTGCGCGAAGGACACGTGAGCCGTCGGAGAACTCGCCCCGCTTCATGCGGATAAACAGGTCGAGATTTTCTTCGACTGACCTGTTGCGATAGGGGCTGTCCGTGCCGGCCTCGGTCAGCGTGCCGCGGTGCTGGCGAATTTCGTCGGCCGTGAGATCGTCGACGTAGGCCTTGCCCGACTTGATTAATTGGATGGCCCATTCGTAGAGCTGGCCGAAATAGTCGGAGGCGTAGCAGAGTTTCTCCCAGTCGAAGCCGAGCCAGTGAATGTCTTTCTGGATGGCGTTGACATACTCGGTCTCTTCCTTCTCGGGATTGGTGTCGTCAAAGCGCAGATTGGTCTTGCCGCCGAACTCGTCGGCGAGGCCGAAGTCAATGCAGATGGCCTTGGCGTGGCCGATGTGCAGATAGCCGTTGGGCTCGGGTGGAAAGCGGGTCTGGATCTGGGCGTCACCGAATTTTTGCGTGCGCACATCCTCGGCGATGATGTCGCTGAGGAAGTTGGAGGGGGGGCGAATTTCGCTATTCGGGGCGCCGGGGTTTTCCGTGACTGTGTTGCTCATGGCTTTCATTCATTATTCCACGGGACGGTACTCCGCATCGCAATCTGCCACTGAGGATGGGTGCTCCAGCTTTATTGGGCGGGTTTGGGCCACCCGCCCTCTGTGTGATGGGATTACTGCTGTTTTCTCACTCGATAGAGAGTCAGCGGCCCGTCTACGTACACCTTGTCTGCGATCGCGCTGATGCTGCCCTGGTCCGAGGTGTCTTCATAACACCAGATGTAGTCGAAGTACTCGGAGATATGCTCCCAGTTGTCCGTGTCATCTTGATAAGGTTCATAAATAATGCGCATGGGAGTCTGTCCGGAGATATCGAACAGGTCATTCGTTGTGGCGCCGCGCCGTATGACCGCATAATCCCAGTAATGCCCGTAGTGGTCTAAGAGATCAACATCCCTAGCATCCTCGTAGATTCCAAATACCTTCGCGTTACGAGGAATCTGTTCGATGCCGCGATCCATGGCGGCGTTCCTTTGCGCCTCTCTCTCAAATCCCGTGCCGACATTGAAAACCCGCAATGCAGTCAGCGCTACGCCAAGTACGACGATCCAATTTGCGCGACGGCCTACGCGAAACACGGCAAACATCAGGAAATAGAGGGGCGTCAACAAGCGGACGTTCACATCATAGTTTTCTCCCCACTGATGGGGTAAAGACAGGAACACTCCCAGGAAACCAAGTGCGACGATCAACCAGCGCACGTTGACACGTAATTCACGGTTCCCCACTACTGCGACCAGGACGCAGAGCACGAGGCCGCCCGCAAAAAACAGATCAAGATCACGGTTATATCCATGGATTAAATAGTCGCCCACCAGGCGTAGCCTCTCCATGAAGGGCTGCCAGCCCATACCGGGGCGCCCGGAGAGCCCAGGATGCGCCCACAGAGACAGCAGCGATGCCGGCGCCAGGAAGCACGCAAGGCGAAGCCAATTACGCCAGTTGAAACAAGTCAACTCGAACACGATGAGAGCGAGGGCTGCCGATGCGAAGGCGAGCAGATGCGCAAAATACGTGGCAAAGACGAGAACGAAAAAGAGAGCCGCACGCGGCCCAGAGAGTTTGCGGAGGTACCAGAACCACGTTCCTATCATCAGGAAGCAAAGTCCCATGCCGAGATGAAAGGCTTCAAATCCCCACAGGAATAGCGGGGAAAAGCACAGCGCACATGCCAGAAAGGAAAGTTTGATTTCGGTGCGATTGGCCTGCCAAAGAAACCATGCGACTGAGAACGGCAGCAACACAGTGTTGAATATGAGCAGCAGCTTTCCAGCGACTTCTACAGGCAAACCCTGTTGAAGTGCGAGCATGAATACATCCCAGAGAATGTAAGGATAGGGCTCCCAATCTGCCTGGTAATACTCAGAGAAATGGAAGGCAGGATCGTGCAAATGATTGAGGACGAAAGCACGCGCCAAGTGGTTGGGATAGTCAAGGAGCGGTGGTTCCTTGACGAGCAGAAACGGAAGGGCCAACGATGAAACCAAAAGAACGAAGAGAACTGCCCATAAAGCATTGCGCTGTGGGTTGGGCAGCGTTGGCAAATGAGCTCTCCATGCGGGGAGCCTTTACTCTATCAGGCACGACATTCAGGTCGTCGAGAGAATGGGCTCACAGTCTTTGAACCAAAGCATGAATCGCTGGACAACTGTGATGCCGATTCGTTGCAGGAGCGTCCAGCTTGGAACAGCCGCATCAGCCTAGCGCTTGAAGGCTTTCTTCGGCCTGGCGAATGCGGGCGAGACAGACTTCGCGGCCGAGGACAATCAGAGTCTCAAAAAGCGGCGGCGCGTTTTTGCGTCCGCACACGGCGACGCGGATGGGCTGAAACATCGGCCCGGCCTTTAAGCCAAGTTGAGTGGCGGCATAACGCAAAGCCGCATCCAGCGAATCGTGATCGAACGCAACCGTGGCGAGGACCTGCTGCGCAGTCTGGAGAACCCGCAAGGCCATGGCTACGTCGCCGCCCTTTGGCGGGATCAGCTCTGCGGGATCGTAGGGAGCGAGCTGGTCGAGGAAGAAAAAGTCGGCGGCGGAGACGGCATCGCGCAGCAGCTTGATGCGTTCGCGGATGAGCGGCGTAACAACTTCCAGTTTTCCAGGTTTTGGATGGAATCCTGCTTGGGCGAAGAATGGCGTAAGGCAGCGGCTCAGCTCTTCCACCGGCAGCGCGCGAATGTGCTCGGAGTTGAGCCACACGGCTTTTGGGTCAAAGGGATCTTCCTCCGTGAAATTCACGACGGCGTTCGAGCGGTTGACACCGTCAAGAGTGAACAGGCCACGAATCTCAATGACAGTCAGAAAATCGCGATCGTTCTTGGGCGACCAGCCCAGCAGGCAGAGGAAGTTGACGAAGGCCTGCGGCAAAAAGCCTGCATCGCGATAGGTGGTGACGCTGACCACCGGGCCGTGCTTGCGCTTCGAGAGCTTGGTGCCATCGGGAGCGACCAGCAGGGGCAGATGCGCGAACTGCGGCGTCGAGCCTCCGAGTGCCTCAAAAATCAGCACGTGTTTGAAGGTATTGGTCAGGTGATCCTGACCGCGAATGATGTGGCTGATGCGGAGATCGGCGTCGTCGACGCATGAGGCGAGGTGATACGTGGGCATGCCGTCTGAACGGAGCAGGGCGAAATCTTCGACCTCATCGGCGGGGCGGGATTGCGCGCCATAGACGCCGTCGACAAAATGCACGATGCGGCCTTCACCGCGAGGGACGCGATAACGGAGCGCGAACGGCTCGCCTGCAGCGGCGCGGCGGTCGCTCTCCTCACGGCTCATTTCGCGCATGCCGGGATTGAAAAGCCATGCGCCTTGCGCGGAGGAGTTCTCGTCGTCTGTCGCGTGGGCGGGGGTGAAGTCGCGATAGGCCAGGTTTTTCCCCTGGATTTGGAAGGCCGCAGCCCGGTGAAGTGCAAGACGTTCGGATTGCTTGTACTCTTCGTCCCAGTCGAGACCGAGCCAGCGCAGTCCTTCGAAGATGGATTGCACGCTGGCGTCGGTGTTGCGCTCGACGTCGGTGTCGTCAAGACGCAAGATCATCGTCCCGCCATTGTGGCGGGCGTAGAGCCAGTTGAAGATGAACGTGCGCGCGCTGCCGACGTGAAGAAAACCGGTCGGCGAGGGCGCAAATCGGACGCGCGGACGCGCGGGAACTGGGGCAATCGAATCGGTCATCGTGACGATGGCTTTCATTCACGATGCTATCGCACCGCAGTCCGCGCGCGTCTCAGGCTACGGGCGGAACGGCGGTATGCGGCTCTCCGGCCGGCTTCCATGGTGAGAATGCCAGGAAATAGACCAGCACCAGTGTGCCCACACAGAAAGGGATGAGATTCAACAGAGAAAGAAACGGCGAAAACCCGGCCTTTTTGCAAATGAACCAGAACGGGATGACGCCGATGACGACGGTTGGAAAAACGAAAAAGGTGATGAGCACAATAAAGTGCCACGGTTGAAGCAAATCGCCCATCGTTCACCCCCCGAATGTCCGCAGTTTTGCGCGGCTTCATCGTACAAGCGCGCCGGATGCATGCGCAAGCATGTGGAAGCGCCCTGCGAGAGGAGGGTCGCGCCTCAGGCGGTGGGCGGAGCGGGCGGATATTGCGGCGGAAGGGGCGGATACCCGCCGGGATACGGCGCAAGCTGCGCGACCGGAACCACCTTCCACTCCGCAAAGGCCAGCACGTAGATGAGGACCAGATTGCCCAGTGGAATGATGTTCAACAGCGTAAGCCAGGGCGACATCCCCGCCTTCTTACAGATGAACCAGAAGGGGATGAGGATGATCGCCAAGGCGATGATGCCCAAAACCATAAAAATGGGAATCATCATCATCATCGCGTGCTGCACCGACTGCTGCATGGCATCGGACGGATTTTGCAGCGTATCTTGCAGAAGCATCGCCAGAAAGTTCATAGTGAGCGCTCCGGAATGGGATGAAAACTTTGCTGCCAAGGTACCGCCAAACGCGCCAAATCGCAACGGAATTCGGCACGCTTAGGATTTCTGCGCCGGGCCAGACTTCCATTCGGAAAAGGCAACGAAATAGAGCAGGATCAGATTCACAAGAGGAACCAGCATAAAAACTGAA
This sequence comes from uncultured Acidobacteriota bacterium, assembly GCA_963713675.1. Classification (GTDB taxonomy): domain Bacteria; phylum Acidobacteriota; class Terriglobia; order Terriglobales; family Acidobacteriaceae; genus Telmatobacter. The sequence goes on along the minus strand of CAVQMV010000018.1, from coordinate 595 downwards.
AGATTTGGCTGGAACCCCGCTTTCTTGAATATGACCCGGAACGGCGGGAGGAACAGAGACAGCAGAAGGGTGATGGGACCGAAAGTGATCAGGAGCGGTCTCAGTGGCCTGCTCTGCTCGGGCTTGATGACGAAGTTCACTTTGGCGGCAAGCATCGCCTTCAAGAGATCGTCGTAATTTGCCGGCAGAGTGGTGAGGAACTCGTCTCTGGGCGAGGCCTTGAGATGGCCTTTTAGTTCACTGCCCTGGATGGTGGCGTCCTGCACTTGATTGTTCTGCACCTTGTCATAGAGATCGGAGTAGGAATACTCCACCTCTTTACCCATGTTCGCGCTTCTCTGAACGATCAACCAAAGCATCATCAGACAAAGCAGAATAAACAGCCAAAAAGCGATGGCTTTCATGGATGAAAACATGTCAATCTCCCGATGAAAGAGGTTTGTGGCGCCATCGTAGCACTATCTGGGGGCGTGAAGCAGAAAGTTGGCGCGGAAATGCCGGCGCATTGAGCCACGCCGGCATTCCCTGCTCCCTGATCGCTGTTCCCTGCCTTTACGTGATGTCTTCGGTGTCGTAAACCGGAGAAACGACGCGC
>CAVQMV010000017.1:0-514302 GCA_963713675.1 uncultured Acidobacteriota bacterium | reverse complement strand
ACCTCCATCTCGCGTTGCTTCTTTATCACACCCGCATAGCCATGCCATGAGTCTCCTCCGTGTGCGTTCTTTTCTGAAGACGCCGCTTAAAATTCTGACCGCTTTCCTGCTCAATGCTCGACCGTCACCACTGTCACCGTGTCACCAGGGGTCTCTCTCTTCCCCGAATCATCTACGTCTTTTAGTATCAATAACATACATACATGAAAATAAAGAAACGTAAGGAAAGAGCCACCCCTGGTGACATGGTGACACCGTAGTCGCTACCCCGCCCGGTAGAGTTTCCCGTCTTCCCGCTTGCCGACGGCCCCGTCACGATGTAGGCCGTCCAGGCCGCGATTCCACAACTCGGTCCCGTCCCGGCCCGCATGTGTATCGCGTTGCAATTCACGCCGGGAACGCGGGCCTTTCATTTCTAAGGCACGCAAGATCTTTGCTTGCACCCGAGCGTTGGCCGTGTCGGCGGACTTGGGCCGGTAGTATTCGTGGGAAGCAATCTGGTACTGCCCCAACTTCACCGCGTCCTCCGCCGTCTTCGGGCTGATTGTCCCCTCACATCGGAGCCACGCAATCAGCAATGCACTCCGCCATGCGTGAATGTTCATGCGCTCGGAGCCTTCCGGCAAGTTGTCCGCCCACTCGCAGATGATGCGTGTCGGCAGCTTCGCTTGGCTTGATGCGTACGTGTGCGTCCTGAAGCTGCATAACGCGTGGCAGGAACGTTTCCTGCAACTCCGTGAAGTCCGGCGGCCTTATCTTGCTGACGTTTATAAAGCCGCCCTCCAGTGCCGATGATGTTGAAACGGGACATGAGACCGCCGCCCACGGCGTTGCCACGGCTGAGCAAGTCAAACCAATCTTCCTCTGTCACACCGCAAAGCATGGAGAACATCACTTCTCCGTATTGTGCTTCCCTCGTTCCCGTGGCGGTGCCGTGGAACTTTACGTCATCCCAAAGCTGGCAGACAACCCCCTCTAAACCGCTGCCCACGCCGCCTTCAATGAACAAGGCACTCAGAAACGTTTTCATTTCCTCATGAACGCTGATGAGACGCGGCAGTGTGTTACCCCACGTGAATTGCGGTTTATTCTTTGCTGTTGAGTCCGGTTCCTTAATCAGTCGGGCCATTCCGGGAACGCTGGACGCGGCGGCCTCATAGACTCCAATGCCTTTTGGCTTCCACATAAAGTCGCGATCGCCTGAGAGCAGAGGGTCACTGAAGGAAACGGTGACTCCGCCGCCGCCATTAGTGGTGCGACTCTCGCCATCACAAGGGCAGCTAAAGAATTGTTGCGCTCGGCGGATGGCAGTGCCTTTTCCCTTGCCTTTCGGAGCCACGATGATGGTATACGTGCGCGGCAACGCTCCTTCCACGGTTGGACACGACAATCGGTCACCGACCACCGCCCCAAGCACACAGCGAAATGCCTCCGCATACATCTTGAGCGGGACGTTGTTGTCGTCACCGCATAGCCTTGCAAACGACCCCACAACGGTCCCATCCCAAGCATCCATCGGATAAACCGGGCGCACTCGCTCCGGCAGTTTGGCAGGTTCCGGCTCTGGCTTTGGGCCGCCGATTGTTGCTTCCAGGTCTGTTCCCGGCTCCCTCGCGGCTTCATTGTGCATCAGCGTCATGAGTTGCTTGAACGCTGCAGTGTCATGTTTGTTTGCCTTGCATGTGCCGTGTGAGCACTCAAACGCGATTTTGCCGTCCAGGATGCCAAGCACAGTGGAACTTTCGGCACCGGGTCCACTCCCAGCGTTTGTCCTCCCACGGGCAATGAATCCCAACCAATATCCGTTTGGCGCGCGCTTCTCAAAGTCCCGTGGTTCAATCTTGTTGCGGACCGTGTAATCAAGCAGCCACGTTTTCCACGCATCCGCTGTCGCGTCATCCACCGTGACGCCTCGATGTGCTTGTTTCTGCGGGTGCCAGCTGTTGTATCCACTCCGGCACCGGGCGCAATCGGGCGCGTCTATCAGCACCTCATACGCTTCACCGCTGTCCGGGTGAATACTCCCGGCAGCCATTACGTAGTCACCAATGCTCTGACTCTCTCCGCTGCCGCCCTCAATGCGAAAAGTCCCACTGCCGGGGATTGTCTTTGAGTAGTAGAGCTGGACGCCGTACTCCGGTCTGCCGCTGCCGTCCTTCATCAGCGGCGGCCTGTGAGACCGTGTATGTCTCCGGCAGATTGGCCCGCTTCATCCATGCCCGAGCCTCCGCCTCTGATGTAAGTCCGTGGTCACAGTCCGCCACCGTGAGATTGGACGCGCCGCACGCAATGGCAACATTGGCGTCCGGCTTGGCCTTCCACCATGCCGGATGGTGTCCTCATCGTTGCTTGCGTCAAGGTAGCCGTGGGGGACAAGGCCGCCAAGTGGCCCTTTGTCCTTGGGCACGCACGGGAACACATACCATCCACGGCGCACGCAATCGAGCGCCACATCCAAGAGATGTCATTTTCCGTCCTTCTGCGGTGGCACTTCCTCATACGTGTATCAGTGGTCAAGGAGGGCGCACATCCCGGAAGGATAGCTAGGCACGCCGCCAGCCGGATGTGACCGTAAACACGTTTGGCAACGCTAACACCAAGGACCCAACAAAGCTAGAAATCAATGCGGGGGGAGTGTATAAGCATCGGGAATAACCCGCCTTCAATTAGAATGTCTCCGAAACTGCCTTTCACTTTTATCGGCACATAAAAATCCTGAGAGAGCAAACTCGGACACTGCGGTGTCTTGGCGTGAAACATTGGAGGGCAAATGAAGACACCGAAACGCATTACAGAAATTGCGGAACAGTTAGCCATCGGTGAACCATCAAGACGGTACAGAGTGCGGGCCGTCTTGAAATGGTTGGCGCAGCCCGCAAGGGAGCGAAGATTATCGAGGACATCGAGACTGTATTTTCGATGGCGGGCCTCGTTACCGTTCCCGCCCTAATTGAGACGCCAATTGACGATCTAGTTCGATTCGAGTTGGCATCCACGCTCCCCGCCGCCATAGGCGACGATACTGACCTAGACAGCTCCGAAACCCCAATCTCACCGATGGAACAGCCTACCCCGGCTGAAGCCGTCTTATCGAGTGAAGTCAATGGCGAATTGCCCATCGTTCACGTAACGTCGTCCGGAGACCAACTTGAACCCGAGAGCGATGAAGAACAGCCAACAAGCAAACCTGATGACCACCCAGTAACGAGCGAGATAAGGGATTGGACGATCTCTTCTCTCAGAGAGAAGAAAGAGAAAGGCCAATTGGTCCTTCAACCCCACTTTCAACGGGAGTACGTTTGGGACCTGAAACCCGAGCTACCTTCCCGATTGATAGAGTCCGTGTTGCTTAAGATTCCGATTCCCCCGATCTATTTCGGAAAAGCACCCCAAGGACATTTGGAGGTGATTGACGGACAACAACGCCTCACCACCTTGATGCGTTTCGTTGGAAACGAGTTTTCACTTCGTATGCTCCACTCCATGAGTAGTCTGAATGGGAAATTCTTCAAGGACCTTACTACGCAGCAACAAGAAAGAATCCTTGACGAGCCTATTCGCACAATTGTCATTGACGCCGCCGATAATACGGAGCTTCGATACGAGATATTCGAGCGGCTCAACCGTGGATCTATGCCGTTAAACGAACAAGAGATTCGGAACTGTGCATATAGAGGTCCCTTCAACGAACTTCTTGCGGAGCTAGAGCAAGAGGCCAATTGGCGCAAGGTCAAAGGGGGAGAAGCGCCAGAGCAGCGTTTCAGAGAACGCGAGATGATACTGCGCTTCTTTGCGTTCGCGAATAGATTGCCGCAATACACCGGCAAACTCAAACAATTCTTAAACGAGTACATGGCCCAATATGCCCCGAAGGAGCCACAGCAGCTAAAGGCTCATACTGCTCAATTCCGGCAGGCAATCCAAAACATCTACGCGGTGTTCGGTCCCAAGGCCGGACGACTTTATGATGTCGATCCGCACACAAACAAAGGGGCATGGGATAGTAAGTTTTCGATTTTGGTTTTTGAAATTCAGGCGTCGGCACTTATGAATCGCCCGACAGCGAAGGTACAGCAATCGGCGGAACAGATTCGGGAGTTGTTCCTATTTACCATGCTTTCCGACTCCAGCGTTGCAAGACGCAATATCGAAGCGCACTGGTAGCACGTTGCAGACAAACGTTCGGTGGACGCGATTCCGCGATCTGGTTGATCCGATCATCAACGGCACCCAAGTTGAACCTGGTCTTTATTTTGCGTTTCGACGTGCGCTATACGAAAAGTCCCCAATTTGCTTGCTCTGCAAAAACCAAATTCATTCATTCGAGGACAGCACTGTCGATCACATTACGGCATACAGTAAGGGAGGGAAGACCACTCCGAAAATGCTCAACTGGCACACCGTGGATGCAACGCCCGCAAGAACGCCTCCAGCCCCGTGATTGAGACAGTGCAGTAAGCCAGGGCGAACCTCGCACCGATACTATAGATGCGGCTAATCCCGGCTTTGGCTGAGAGCCGGCGGCGATCTTGCTGAATTGCTCCGTAGTGCCGCTTCTAGGTCGTCCACAATCTCCTGGGCCAGATCTCGGGTGCGGGAAGAGAATCGGTGTCGGTGAGACTCTTGTCCTTGATCCAGAACAGGTCAAGGCTGAGCTTGTCCCGCTTGAGAAGTTCGTCATAGTCGTATGACCGCCAGCGGCCCTCGGGATTCTTCTTCCGCTCCAAGTCGGCTTCGCTTGTGGACTGTCCCGGCTTGTAGCACTTGACAAACTCATCAAAATCGCTTCGCTTGATGGGCGACTGCTTCAGCGTGAAGTGCATATTGGTACGCAGATCGTAGACCCAAAGCGTATCGGTCCAGGGTTCGGCGCGGCCTTCCTTCTTCTCTCAAAGAAGATCACGTTCGCCTTGACACCAGGCGAGTACCAAATGCCCGTGGCAGCCTGAGCAGCGTATGAACGCGACACTTCTGGAGCAAATTGCGACGGACCTTTTCCCCGGCTCCGCCCTCAAAGAGCACGTTGTCGGGGACTACGACTGCGGCTCGGCCATCGATCTTGAGTAACGTGAAGATGTGCTGCACGAAATTCAATTGCTTGTTGCTGGTGGAAGTCCAGAAGTCCTCACGGACGACAATCTGGTCGTCCTTCTGCTCTTCGTCGTCTTCGTTCACAAAGGTGAGGCTACGCTTTTGGCCGAAGGGAGGGTTGGCAAGGACCATGCTATATTCCTTGCTCCATGTGGCCGCAAGGCTGTCCTTCCCTGATTGGAGCACCACCTTGTCTCCGCCGATTCCATGCAGAAGCAGGTTCATGGCGCACATGCGGCCAACCTTGGGCGAAAGCTCCATACCTTCTACAAGCTCTTCCTTGAGCGACTTCTTCTCATCCCGGTCCAGATCCTTCTCATACTTGTCCAAAACGTACTGATAGGCATTGCAGAGGAACCCTCCAGTCCCGGCAGCCGGATCACAGATGCGGTCGTGCGGCGTAGGCTGCATGACCTCACACATGGTCTGAATTACAGGACGGGGAGTAAAGTGCTGTCCTGCGCCTCTTGCAGATTCGGCGGCAGACCGCTGCATCAACTCCTCGTAGATCGTTCCCTTCACGTCAACGGGCAAACTCCACCAATCCACTTGGTCAATCAAGTTGACGATAAGCTGACTAAGTAACGATGGGTTGTGAATCTCGCAACGCGAACTTTTGTAAATCAGTCCCAACATTCCCGGCTTGAGCGCCAGCTTTTCAAGTATTTCTCGGTATTTCAGTTCCAGGGGTGCGCCGATCAATGGACGCAGAGCTTTCCATCCAAGTTCGGGAGGAACAATTGGAGGAAGATTGTAGGGCGGTTCCGTTTGCTGGTCCGCCATCTTGAGAAATAGCAATAGCGTCAACGCTCTACATATTCGAAGGCGCTTACTCCCGCGTCCTGCAAGACTCCCGCGTAGGCCCATGCTCGCTTTCCGATTTGTCCGGCGTCCATCATGCTGCCTGTCTCTGCTTTCTCCGCTTTGAGGGCTTGCGCGTATGCCTAGTTCCGCCCTTATTGTTTCTTGCTGCCTTTTCTAATGCGATGCGGCCTAGAAGGCCAGATGCGGGTTTGCTTCCGGCTCTTGTGCTACCAGTTCTCCGCTGAATCCGTGGCTGAGAATCGTTTGGAGAAGCGACGCGGCCTTTTTCATGCCCTTTTCAACATCGGCCATCAAGTGTTCTTGAAGCGTCAGTAGGTCATCGACGCTTTGAGATATTAGCTCCATCTCTTCCGGCCCAGCCAGAGGGATTGGGATACTTCTGGTGTCTGTTATGTAAAGGTGGGCTTGGGCAGTAGAGCCAGAAGCCGTGCGAATCATCTGTTGACAAGATGGTGACTGAATCCAGCGAAGAGTAAAGAGCGAGCTGATGACAGGACGGGCGAGAAGAACACTTCGCACAATTGAAAAAGGAGCGCAGTCATCCACAATGGCCGCGCGGCCCGTTGTTGCACCCACACTCACGATGAGCACGTCACCACGTCTCGGAGCGCACCTCTTAAGGCAATTTGTAAAATCATCCTCTGCTATCAAATTAATATCGTCAAAGGAGACGAATCCATCCCGAACGTTTCTTCGCGGATAACATCGGCTTCCCTATTTGCGTATAGCGCGGTTGAATGTGTTCGCCATCTGTGATTTGCTGGCATACCTGATCCATCGATGCCCAACACCAGCCATCCGGCAGCTTAGGGAGTTTTGCGGTGTCGGGAGCGACCGGCTCTTTGTATTTCAATTTCCAGTTGGTTAGCGGCCTCTGGTCGCTCTATGGACTTGCGAATTTGCTCTCTCTCCCATTGGTCACGCCGCTCCTTGAGAATGCGCTGCAAGAGCAGAGATGCGGGTTCCGCGCCGGGATGCGCTTTGCGCCAATCCGAAGATGAATCCCCCTCTACGGCTGCTTTGAGCACGGATGCGCGATAGCGTACCAACTTCGCCTTTGCCCGTTTCAGTGCTTCAACGCCCGAAGCTAAGTCTGTAAGAAGTTCGTCAAGCGCATCGCAAATCCTATTCTGCTCGTTCGTGGGGGCAATCGGTATTCGATACCGCTTGAGAGCATCGAAGTCAACGCTTTGCACAGTGGTTCCATCTTTGGCGCACTCCTGCAAAATCTTCTGACTTGCCGCTCGAATCGCGTACGCAAGGTATTTGGCGGTGATTCCATTGTGGGGCACCAATGCCTTCAAGTCTTGGTTGATTGTTACTGATGTACAGGAGACCGCCACGGGAAGCGTGTGTCGAAGGATGCCGCTACGAGTGACCAATAAAACAGTCCCGGCTGGATAGAGATTTGTAAATGATTCTCGATGGCCTCGCTGGTGATGTGGTCTTCCGTGTCGGATAATTCAAACCTCTTCATGTCCTTGGAAGACACCCAAGGGTACTTGCCGTTCGTCCAAAATTCAGAGCGAGACATTGACGGCGTTCCACCACCGCCCCGAATTCGAAGGTCATCTAATTTGGCCCAACTCCAGGATTCCGGCAAGCTGTTAGGTTTGGGAATGCTCACGCTACCAGCCTTTCATTCATCTCAGCGAGCAATCCCGGCAATTGTGCTCCAACAGGATGTCAGCCTTTCCCAAGCTCCCATGCTGCCCGAACCACCCATCCTCGAAGTCCATAGGCTCGATACTCAGGCTGGAGGCAATGTGCTCTGCGATGCGGTTAAGCCATTCGCGCTGTTCGGGCGTAAACGTCTGCTCCGCGTTTCGCTCCGTCAGCCAAGCCTGATAGCGTTCGTCCAATTCCTTACGGTACGGAACGAGCGTAAAGCCGGAAATGAGCGCATGACGCACCAAGATTCACGAGGTCCGGCAGCTGAGTTTCTCCCCTACCCTTCACCGCTTCACCCTCAACTGCCTGAAAAGCGGACCAAGTCTGCGTGGGACTAGCTGAGATGGGTGGACGGGCAAGGGCATCGCGTAATTGGCGAAGGTCCCCCAAGGAAACACGGAGCGGACGAACCCCGGAATAGAGAACTTGCAGCGCCGTTAGTTCATCGCGGTGCTCCCCAATCCAGCGGCGAAAGTCCTGTACCTTAGTTTGCGCCTTCTCCACAGCGGTGGTATCGAAGCCCGAATAGAGAACTTCGTCCAGGTTGTGCCGGTCCATCGTCTGCTCATTCTGAGCGCGAATCTCCAGAATGCGGCGGCGAAGAGCAGGCTTCATCAATGGTGTAACGGCTTGCTGTGCGAGTTGCAGCGCGGCGGCCTGCATGTGCTGCTCAGTGGGTGCCACTCCAGGACCGGCAAGGTTGCGAGCGAAGTTTAGCTGAGTGTCCGCATCACAAGCGTTCAAAAGGTCGTGGGAAATGTCTGCAATCGATTTTCCGTCTGATAGTTGGCGAAGTTCCGTGAGCTGTTCGGGGGTAAATTCGCGTTGCAGACGGGCTAAGCGTCCGGCGAGTGTCTCCAGCGCATCCGCATCGATGCCGCCCTGATTGACATATTCAAGCAACTCGGGGAGCGTGGCAGAGGGCTTCCGATTGAGCGTGCAGGTCTCCGTCTTGTCCTGCTCACAGACTCCAACCGCATCGACAATGATGAATCGATCCTTGCGCTCTGCGCTTGGAGTGACCACCCTGAGCTTATCGCGTGACATGATGCGGACACCCGCCCCTTCATCTGCTCGAAGTACCCCGCCGATTTGACGTTGGCAGAAAGAAGACGCACTCAATCGCTTTCACATCGGTTCCGGTGGAGATCATGTCTACAGTGACCGCAATGCGGGGATTAAAACTATTCCGAAAGTTGGCAAGAAGCTCATCGGGCGAAAGCGTAGAAGTGCGGACCCATTCTGTGACCTCCGATTGGGTTCCATCTCCGTTGTCAACTGTACGAGTCACCCGCGTGAATCCAGTGCGATAGGTAATCTTCTGACAGAAGTCGTTGCCCTCCCCGAATACCTCTCGGGCAATTCGCACAATGTCGTCAGCGTGGGAGTCGTCCTTGGCAAAGATGAGCGTCTTGGGGACCTCTGTGCGACCGGGGAAGGCTTCGGGAATCACCTTATCCCGGAAGACTTGAAGAACGGTGCGAATCTACTCTCGTTCACTACATCCCGGTCAAGCTGATTGGCGGAGTAGGTGAGGTCCTGTATGAGCAATTCCAGCCGTTCGGCGCGGGTGAGCTTATGACGCCTGTCCACATAGACGCCGGAGTCACCCACATCGATGGTGTCACCCTGTTCGGTAATGCGGGTGCGGATGCGGTACACATCGAAGTCCACATTCACGCCATCGGCAACCGCTTCGGTGTGGCCGTACTGCATGACGAGGTTCTGTTTGAAAAAGCCGATGGTCTTACCGGCTGGAGTGGCCGTCAGGCCAATCAAGAATGAATCGAAGTACAGGATTACTTGGCTCCAAAGTTCATATATGGAGCGATGACACTCGTCCACGATGATGAAGTCGAAAAACTCTGGAGGTATACCGGAGTTGTAAACCACATCGGGCGGCGTGCCCTGCCAGGGCTTTGCCGTATCGAACCCGGAACCCTCTTCATTGCCCGTGTCGAATTCAGCCTCGCCCTTCAACATGGAGTACAGGCGTTGAATGGTTGTGATGACCACTTGCGAAGCTGGATTGATGGAATTCGTCTTGAGTCGTTGAACCGTGTAAAGTTGCGGGAACTTGCGCGGGTCATCTGGCGGCTCGAAGTTAGCGAACTCGTCTTCTGTCTGCTTTCCCAGATTGCCCCGGTCCACCAGAAAAAGAATGCGTTTGGCTCCGCCGAATTTCAGGAGCCGATAAGCAAGATTGACGGCGGTAAAGGTCTTACCCGAGCCTGTAGCCATTTGAATCAAGGCGCGTGAATCGGCTCTAGCGAACGACTTTTCAAGTGCGCGAATTGCGCGGACCTGCACTCCCCATAGACCCTGTTCATCAACTCGGGAGCGCCCGCAATCTTGCCCGAAGCTGGTGCGGTTGTACAACGCCATTCCGCAAGCGTTTGGGGCGGGGGAAGCTCGAGACTGGAAGTACGCTAGTGCGGGGTCTAGTCCGTTCGTGAAGTACGTGACCTTTCCGTTTGACTCAAATAGGAAAGGCAAAGGCCGTGCGAAGGCGGGGAGATTGTCGGGCAGACCAGCGCCGTACTTGGCGGATTGCGCCTCAACCCCCGTGAGTGTTCCCTCTGCCTTGGCTTCAACTGCTCCGATGGCCTTCCGGTCCACATAGAGCAAGTAGTCCGCGAAACCAAAGCCGGTCTTCATGCTGAAGTTGCGCACTGCCACACCGCGCCCTGCGGTGGGTCGAAGTCGTCCCGGCTCTGCACCAGCCAGCCGGACTCAACTAGGTTCGCATCGATGTCCACACGTGCTTTGTCTTCGGGCGTCAACGCTCAGCACACTCGATTGGGATTCGGTGAAGTATCTCGATTCGCTAATTGTACGGCGGACAAAAGGATTGGGATTAAAGGGCGAGACTCCTTGCATTAATTGAGTACTCGCCTTACAATTTCCCTCTGGAGGGCAATCCTTCTAAGTCGCTGATTCTAATAATGGTCGGGACGGGCAGATTTGAACTGCCGACCCCTCGCACCCCAAGCGAGTGCTCTACCAGGCTGAGCCACGTCCCGACATAATGCAGCCGGCTCTGGTCGAGCCGGCTTTGGGGGTCTTGATTAGTTTACACCGATGCGGCGGCGCCTGGACGGCACGGCGCTTTAGTGCTCTGGCGGCACGAAGTCCGCAGGCAGGGCCGAGCCGGAGCCGAAAAAGAACTCCTCCATCTGCTCGACGAGGAATTGCTGCGCCTGGGGCAGCCAGGGCTGCAGGCGGTACTCGTTGAGCAGCATTTTCTGGCGGTTGAGCCACTCGTCCCACGCTGCCTTGGAGACGTTTTTATAGATTTTCTGGCCGAATTCAGAGTCGAAGGGCGGCTCGTCGAGTCCCTCCATCTCCTTTTTGTAGCGAACGCAAAAGACAGTGTGCGCCATGCGAAGAAATACTCCCAGATGCCATTGTAACTGGACGGCGGGAGGGTGTTCGTCAGCGCATTGAACGGCAAGCGCTTTATGCTGCCCATCATTGGCGGACTGGCAGAGAAGCAGGCTAACCGGTAACTGCCTGTCGCAGTACCAAGTGCAGGGACGGCCTCCGCATGGAGGCCGTTTTCGTGTGCGCAGCTTGCCCAGACACTTCGCGTCCTCAGATCTGGTTCCGAGTGGTCGCGTAGAAATCCTCTTGACAAGGCGTCCGGCTGGCGGTTGTTCTACATGCAGCCCCAGCTTCACGCTCTCCGCTGTGGCCCCCTCGAGCCGCTTGCCCAAAAGGAGATGCCATGGCAAAACCGGATGCTGCCGCAGGCGCATTCGTGCTCTCGGACCACGCGGCCGGCGCCATCGCCTATCTCACGTTCATCCCGGCGATTTTCTTTCTGGTTTTGGAGCAATATAAGCGCAACTCGTACGTACGCTACCACTCCTGGCAATCGATCCTTCTCTCGCTGGGGGCGTTTGCGGTGAACGTCGTGCTGGCCTTTCTGCTGGTGTTCGCGCTGCTGTTCACACCCCGGCTGCACCTTGTGGCGTGGCGGGCGATTGAACTGTTCTGGATCGCGGTGTGGATCGCGTGCGTGGTGAATGCGGCGATGGGCAAGCGGTTCAAGCTACCCGTGATTGGCGGACTTGCCGAACAGCAGGCGAAGAGGTAAACGCAAGATTTCGCTTGACAAGCGGGCACGAATTGCTGTGTTCTGGTGCTCTCAGTTCAGCGCCTGACCCAGAGACTGCGACAACGGCAGGTCTTTACGCGCAGACGGGGCGGGACGTTCTTCCCATCAGGAAAATCTCACCGATTTCACCGATAAGGAGCTTCCATGGCTGATCCGAATGCAACAGGAGCTAACACAGGCCTCTCCGACGACGCCGCGAGCGGCCTTGCCTACCTAACCTTCGTCCCGGCGATCATCTTCCTGGTGGTTGCGCCTTTCAACACTAATCCCAAGATAAAATTCCATGCCTGGCAGTCGATCTTTCTGGCAGGGGCCTGGTTTGCGGCATGGATCATTCTCATGGTACTGGCCTTTGTACCGTTCGTTGGCTGGATTCTCTTGCCGATTCACCTGCTAGTGTTCCTGACGCTCGTCATCGTCTGGCTGATTGCCATCATCAAGGCGTTTCAGGGCGGGAAGTTTGTGATTCCCATCATTGGTGCGCTCGCTCAGAAACAGGCGGGCGGTTAGGCCATACCGGCGCGCGGATCGGCCGAAACCTGCTGCCTTAACGCCTGCGGCCCTTCTTAAGTCGCCGCTTGCCCCCGCCCGGGGGCGGCGACGATGCGTTTTTGTGCTTGTTCTTCTTCGATTTTGACGGGGCCTGCACAGCCTTCTTACCGGTGAGCGGCAACTCTTCTTCCACAAGCGCGAACTGCAGCTTGCGCTCCTGCGCGAGGATGCGGTCGAGGATCACCTGGACGCGGTCGCCGACGCGGAAACGACGCCCGGTGCGTTCGCCCACAATCTCGTGGGTGTTCTCGCGCCAGATGTAGCGGTCGCCGCGGAGGGTGTCGATGGGGACGAGGCCCTCCACGAAGAGATCGGTGAGCTCGACGAAGAGGCCGTATTTGGCCGGGTTGAGCACGAGGGCGGCAAACTCGTCGCCGACTCGGTCCTGCATGAAGCGCACTTTCTTCCACTCAACCAACTCGCGCTCGGCCTCGGCGGCGCGGCGCTCGGTTTGACTTGTTTCGTCGGCGATCTGGGCTAGCTCGGGCTCCGGGATGGGGTGGACAAGCAAAGTTAGCGGGGTTAGCGGAGTTAGAGCACCCTTGGACTTCAGCGAGGCCGTATTAACTCCCACCTTAGCGAGTCCTTCGGACTCCCGAAGGTGGGGCACCCTGATTTGTGGACGGGAAGCATCGTTGGGATGCGACCAGGGCGAAGCGAGGCGCGCCTGGGTCACGGTTCTTCGGCCGGAGACTCCGACGCGGAGCAGCGCCTTGGTGATGCGGTGCACGATGAGGTCGGGATAGCGGCGGATGGGCGAAGTGAAGTGGGTGTAGGTGGGGGCAGCCAGCGCGAAATGGCCTTCGTTCACTTCGGAGTAGCGCGCCTGGCTGAGCGAGCGCAGCATGAGGTAGTTCAAAATGCGCTCTTCCGGCTTGCCTTCGATGCGCGCGGTTAGCTTTTGATACATCCGCGGCGTGACGGCGATGTCCTCCGGGACTTCGTGCTGGCGCGGATTGCGGCCGCGGCCATGCGCATCGCGACGCTCGCCGCGGGTTTGTACACGCTTTACCGGAAGCGGTCCAAGACCAAGAGAATAGCCGAAGCTGGCGGCGAGTTCTTCAAACTGGACGACGCGACGCGGCTCGGGTTTTTCGTGGATGCGGTAGAGCGAAGGAACGCCTAGATCTTCAATCCAGACGGCCACGCACTCGTTGGCGGCGAGCATGAACTCCTCGATGAGGCGGTTGGCCCAGGTGCGCTCGCTGCGGGTAACGCCGCGCATTTCACCGCGCTCATCGAACTCGATGACAGGCTCGGGAAGATCGAAATCGATGGAACCGCGCTCCTCGCGGCGCTGGTTCATGAGGACCGCCAGGCGCTTCATCCTCTCAAAATTTTCGACAAGCGACGCATATCGAGTGCGGATCTCGGCGTCGCCTTCGAGAATTGCGTGGACTTCGGTATAGGTCATGCGCGCGGCGGAGCGAATGACGCCTTCGACGATTTCGAAGCTTTCAATGCGGGCGGCCGCGTCGAGCTGCATGATGCAGCTGAGAACCAGGCGGTCTTCGTGCGGTCGAAGGCTGCAGATGTCGGTGGAGAGCTCCTGCGGCAGCATGGGGATGGCGCGATCGGGAAAGTAGACGCTGTTGCCGCGCAGACGGGCTTCGAGATCGAGCGCGGAGTTGGGTTGGACATATTCGGCCACGTCGGCGATGTGGACCTGGAGCTCGTAGCCACCGTCGGTGCGATCGGTGACGAGAACGGCGTCATCGAAGTCGCGGGCGGTTTCGCCGTCAATTGTGACGATGGGCAGGCCGCGGAAATCGGCGGCCCTGCCGGCAACAGCCTCTTGGTCGAGATGGGCGACTGATCGGGCTTCGGCGAGGACATTGTCGGGAAAGATCGCGCGGCAACTGATGCTTGCGGATCATCATTTCCACGTCGACACCAAAATCATCGGGAGCTCCGAGGATTTCAATGACGCGGCCGATGGGGGGACGCGTGGGCGTGGGCCAACTGGTGATTTCGACGTCAACCACCAGGCCGTCGCGCTCCGCGCTTTCGGGTTTTGGAGCAGAAAGTGCTTCACGGCCGAGAACGCGATGCGGCGTGGAGGACGCGGCGGCCAGAGGAATTTCCGCGCCGGGAGGAATGACGATGGGTTGGGTCATGCGTTCGTCGAACGGGATGACCACGTTTTGCCGGTAACCGCGACCGGGATCGGCGTAACGAAACGTGCCGACGACGGTGGGGTTGCGGCGCTCGAGTATCCGGAGAATGCGGCCTGACGTGCGGCCGTCGGCCTTGGGCGGATCGACGTCGACCAGGACCTGATCGCCCTGCATGGCGTCGCCGATCTCATTGGGCGGGATGAAAACATCTTCAATCTCCGCTGCCCGCGGCGCACCAGGAGCGCCGGATTGGCGATTGGGCCTCACGAAGCCGTAGCCATCGCGGTGCAGGTCGAGGCGACCGGCAATCAGATTGCCGGATGAGCCTGAACTGGGGCGTGATCCCGAGCGGGAAGGGGCATTGGGAAAACTCCAATGCTCGCGATCGAGCTGGACGAGTTGGCCGCGGAGGGTCAGGCGGGCCAGCTGCTCGAGGAGAAGCCGGCGCTCGCGGCCACCGCCCAGGCCCAGTTCCCGGACCAACTGCTTGTAACCGGCCTTCCGTCCTGCCAGAGAGGCTATGCGCGCCACGAGTTCGCGATCGGTCATACGCCAAGATTAGAGCCTGTAATTCACTTGCGCACGCGCCAAAATGAATCGCGGGGTCCAGGCAACACCGAAGGTAACAGAATGTTGCCCTGAAGTGGGCGCAGGAAATTGCGCTTTGCCGTAGAATGTGGGAGACGGTCGAGGGCGGCAAAACGAAACGGCAGCTCGTCTGGTCTTCGGTCGTAGAGCATTTGCGGCGCTTGACAAGTCCTGCGCCTGGCATTGTTATTCATTTTTTGGGGTTCGAGCCACTGGCCTTGCCTTGGCAATTCCCAGTCCTGATCGGACAGAAAAGGAACCTACCTTGAGCGCAATGTGGAAACCAAGTCAGTCTGAACCATCAATTCCCGTCTCCAGCCCGGAAACGCAGCGTCCAGTGGCACCTGTGGCGAGCGTTGAATCCGCAAGGAGCAATGCAGCGCCAGCAGGCGACCAGGCCGTGATCAGCAAGGGCCTGTTTGTGAAGGGAGAAATCTCCGGCACAGAATCTCTCTATATCGATGGCAAAGTGGAAGGGTCGATCAGCTTGCCCGGTAACCGCGTGACCATCGGCCGCAATGGCACGGTGGGCGCCAATGTGACCGCGCGCGAAGTTGTGGTGATGGGCAAGGTGCGCGGCAACGTGTCGGCTACCGACCGCGTGGACATCCGTGCCGAAGGCGCGTTGAGCGGCGATGTTGCGGCAGCGCGCATCAGCATCGAGGATGGTGCGTTCTTCAAGGGCGGAATCGATATCCGCAAGCCCGATGCCAAGCCGGCGCAGGGCCATGCCGGACCGACCCCGAACCAGGCATCGATGACAACCGCGCCGGAGTTGCCGAAGGCCGTCCAGTAAGCGTTGTAGCGCACGAGATTGCTCACGAGAGCGCCTTTGCAGGTTAAAGGCGCTTTTGTGTTTTTACGGACAAGTGAAGTAAATGAAGAAGTGAAGAAAGTGAGAATCCACTCCCGAGTGGAGCATTGTTAGCGGGATGCGCGGTCGACGATTGAAGCGTCCGCTGTAGTAGCACGCGGAGCGATTTTCAGGCGAGACCGCAGCGGAGCGGGAAGCCATTCGCCGCCACGAGTATGCTGTTTCCATGAGATTTTTTCCAGGCTTTGGACTGATCCTGTTCGTGGGCACAATGGCCGTGTGCCAGACGATTCACGGGCGCGACGGAATTACCCTGCCGGGGCCTCCCGATGCGCAAGTGACGCCTGTAACCGACGATTATTTCGGCACCAAGATAGTGGACAACTACCGCTGGCTCGAAAATGCGCAGAGCCAGCAGACCAAGGATTTTATCGAAGCCGAAAATGCGTACACTGCGGCTTACATGCAACAGGCGCGCATCCGTCCGCAGATTGCCGACGATCTGGACCAGCTGGAGCACGTGACGACGTGGACGGTGCCGATTGCGCGCGGCGACGATCTGTTTTTTGAGAAGCTGCTGGCAGGCGAGGACCAGGCCTCGATCTACGTGCGCCACGGATGGGCGGAGAAAGATAAACGGCTCGTCGATCCGGCGCAGTTCAGCCGCGACCCCAACACTTCAATTGAGCTGGACGATGTGTCGCGCGACGGCACGCTGGTGGCGTATGGGGTTCGCGAGGGCGGTTCGGACGAAACCACGGTGCACGTATTCAATGTGAAGACAGGAAAGGCGATGCAGGATGAGCTGCCGAGCGCCAATTACCTCACGGTGTGCTTCACTCCGGACGGAGACGGGCTCTACTACTCGCGCATGGATGCGAAGCGCTCACTTTTGTTCGAACACCGATGGGGCGAGCGCGTTTCCCACGACTCTCTTCTTTTTGGTAATGAGTTTCGCGGCGAAGAGCTGGGCCCGAGCGACCTGATTCTGGCTTATGTGACCGACGATGCGCACTACCTGGTGGCGGAGGTCGACCGGGGCGTGCCGGCAAAACGCGTGGACATTGTTTTTCGCGATTTGACCAAGCCGAATTCATTCTTCAATGTGCTGGTGTGGGGCATGGAGTCGCGGTTTTCCGCTGACTACGTGAAAGGTGCCTGGTATGTGAAGACCGACTACAAAGCGCCCAATGGGCGGATTCTGAAGGCCGACCCAGGCATTCTGCCCGATGTGTGGGCCACTATTGTGCCGGAAGGCAAGGATGAGATAGAGGGCTTCAACATTGTGGGCAACAAGATCTACATCAACCGGCTGCACGATGTGAAGACGGAGACAACGGTGTATGCGCTGGACGGCAAAGCAGCGGGCACGGTGGCGTATGACGGCATCGGGTCTGCATCGATCGTCTCTGGCCGCACCATCGACAAATACGGCTTTTACAGCTTCGAGTCGTTCATTGCGCCACCCACGATTTACCGGTTGGATACGGTGACGGGCAAGACCGATGTCTTCGCCCAACCCAAGGTTCCGTTCGACACCAGCCAATACGAGCTGAAGCAGGTCTTCTACACATCGAAGGACGGCACGCGCGTACCCATGTTTATTGCGGGCAAAAAGGGTTTGAAGCAAGACGGAACGGAACGGCTGTTGATGACCGGCTACGGCGGATTCGAAATCAGCGAACTGCCGGAATGGAGTCCTAAGTATGCCTGGTGGATGGAACAGGGCGGCTGGTTTGCGTTGCCCAACCTGCGCGGCGGGAACGAGTACGGCGAGAAATGGCATGAGCAGGCGATGTTCGAAAAAAAGCAAAATGTATTTGACGACTGGTTCGCGGCGGCCGAATACCTGATTGCGAACAAGTACACATCGACTGCACATTTTGCCATCATGGGCCGGTCGAATGGCGGACTGTTGATGGGCGCGTCGATTACCCAGCGGCCGGATCTGTTCGCAGCGGTGGAGTGCGGCTATCCTTTGCTCGACATGCTGCGCTACCAGAAGTTCGAAGAAGGACGGCTGTGGACCACGGAGTACGGATCGGCGGACAACGAGAGGCAGTTTGCGTATCTGCTCAAGTATTCGCCGTACCAGAACGTGAAGAAGGGCACGGCTTATCCGGCGGTTTTCTTTTTTACCGGAGCCAGCGACACGCGGGTTGATCCGCTGCACGCGCGCAAGATGACGGCGCTGCTGCAGGCGGATTCGTCGAGTGCGCGTCCGATTTTGCTGCACTACAGTGTCGCCGGCGGACACTCATCCGGGGTGAGCGTCGAGCAGGAGATCCAGGACGGAACGGATCAGCTCACATTTCTTTGGACTGAAACAGGACAACCCAACAAACAGAAGTGATCGGCGTTACGCCCCATGCGCTTTGACCCGTATCCAAGGGCGGATGTCCGTACGTAACCTCATCAATTGACCGCCTCTTCCGATAAGAAAGATACGGAACCTACGGCTATGCCCGAAGACTGGCCGGCGGCGGATTTTCCTGCGCAGTTGCCACAGGAAAACATGCTGGCTGCGGGAGACGTACTATGTGCGCTGGACCCGATAAAAGTGGGGCGGCGTTTTTGAATTCGATTGGGATGCCGGTTGGGGCTCCGAGGACCTGGAGAAAGTAATGCCACAAACGGAACTCGGAATTGACAGGTTGGATGGCCAAGAAGAGGACGCGAGGCTCGAAGCACTGGCCTCGACGGGGATTCTGGACACAGCGCCGGAAGCGAACTTTGACGCCATCACGCGCCTGGCTGCCGAGTATTTTAAAGCCGACACAGTCCTGTTGGGGTTTGCCGATGAGAGCCGGGTGTGGGTCAAATCGTACTGGGGCGAGCCGGTGCGGGAGCTGCCTCGACAGCAATCAATCTTTGAGCGAGTGCTGGCCGAGGATGGCCCAGTGGTGGTTTTGAATATTAACGACGATCCGGACTTGCGAGTGAAACGGTTGTCGCTCCGCCGGCTCGATCCACTTTCATTTGCCAGCGTTCCGGTGCGCACTACGGATGGCAAGATCCTGGGCGTGCTGACCATTTTTTCATGCCAGCCGCGGCGGCCCATGGCGGTGACTGAGTTGCGCATGCTGGAGAGCCTGGCCGATATCGCAGCGGGCCAACTGGAGTTACGCAGATTGCGCAAGGCGATCAACGGACACCGCCAGCGGCAGCCGCGCCCGATGGAAGCGGTGACCGGAATTTGGCCGCGCAAGTCGGACCTGCGGCAGGCGCTGGAGAAGAAGCAGTTTGTGCTGTATTACCAGCCGGAGGTGGAGTTGGCCACGCGGCGCATCGTTGGCCTTGAGGCGCTGATTCGCTGGGACCATCCGGTTCGCGGACTCATTCCGCCGATGGATTTTATTCCCATTGCTGAGGAAACCGGGCTGATTTTGCCGATTGGAGACTGGGGACTGTCAGAGGCGTGCCACCAGATCGGACAGTGGCACGTCGAGAATCCCGAGAAAGCCGCGCCGCGCGTGTGCGTGAATCTTTCGGCGCGGCAATTTTCGCGCCAGGGGCTGGCCGATCATGTGGAGGCGCTGTTGCGCCGGTCGGGCATCTCAAGCCAACTGCTCGGCCTGGAGATGACCGAGTCAAGCCTGATCCCCGATCCCGGCACAGCGATGGAGGTGCTGGGCAGCCTGCGACGGCTGGGCGTCTCGCTGCTGATGGACGATTTTGGCACGGGATATAGTTCATTGAACCATCTGCATTCGCTGCCCTTCGATGTGCTGAAGATCGATCGCTCGTTTGTGATGCGCATGACCGAAGGCGAGCAGCCGCTGCAGATTGTGCGCACCATTGTGGAACTGGCGCGGGTGATGGGCATGGACGTGGTGGCGGAGGGGATTGAGACGCACGAGCAATACACGCTGCTGCGGCAATTGGGCTGCCGCTTCGGGCAGGGGTTTCTGTTTTCGCGTCCCGTGCCGGCGGAAACGATAAGCGCAATGCTGCGTCTGCCGGGAAGGATTCTGCCGGATCCCGCGGCTCGAGCCACAGTGAACTGACGGCCGGAGGAGCCGCGGCGACGGGCGCGTGCTGATTTGGGAATGGTGCGCGGCTGTGTCCGATTTGGGATAACGCCGCGCTTTGGATTGGAACATTCTCACGCGTGTGGCCAGGAGCTACAGTATGCTCCAACCCATGCAGGAGCCCGCAACCCCGCAGCCCTCCACTTCTCTTTCCAGTTTCGCGGGACTGCTGGCCACGCTTGCTTCGCCTCCGACCTCGCTCCCATCTGATGCCGCAGTCGATGCGCCGCTATGGAACTCGAGCGACCTGGGCGAAGACGTGGCCACTCTCAGCTACGAGAACGCCCTGCGCGCGCATGCGCGCTACCGGCCGCTGGATCGCAAATCGAGTCGGGTGGATATATCGCTCATGCCCACGGGCGCCTTGGGTAACGACACAAGCGCGGAGGCGGCGATCAAGAACGATGCAGCAGCCGCCAATGTTGCAGCGGATGTCGCACCGGGATGGGCATTCGGCGCTGCGCCGGATCGCGAATTACGCTCGGCGAGCGTAACGATTCGCTTGAGCAGGGCGGAGTGCGCACGGTTGCATCGACGCGCCGCCGAAGCCGGATTGACGGTGTCGGCGTATTTGCGCTCCTGCGCACTCGAGGCCGAAGCGCTACGCGCACAGGTGAAGCAGGCGCTGACGGAGCTGAAAGCAGGGAACAAGGGAACAAGAGAACAAGGGAACGAGAGGCCGAAGCGACGAATTTTCCTTGGCTGGATTCGGTGGTTCACAAGACGCGGGCGTTAACAGTTGCCGCGATAGAACTCAACCGCTCAACGCTCGCCGGCATCGAAAGCTTCAACCAACTTTCGCGAACCATGATTTGCCCGACGGCCGGCGCCAATTCCCATTCCGCGCAGAACGATCGCGAACTGCACAGCAATCGGAATGAGCATGATCTTGGTCATCTCTCCCACGTAGACGAATCCAAGCTGATTCGTTCCACCGCCGATTGGATCGCTCTGCCCGGCACTCATCAGGAATTGCGTCAGCATGACGGAGGCGGAAACCAGCCACAGCGGAATCGTTGTCCACCAGCGGCGTGACAGGGCAATGAAATATGCGGGAAAGATTAACAGGAGCAATGTGTACCGGAGCCAGATCACCGCTGCATTCACCTCCGCGCGATATATCCAGCGTGAACCATTCCTTCTAAGGGAAACATATAGAAACCCTGTAACAAACATAAGGACGCATCAGTTGGAAGGTCGCGCCGTTACGGTTACTTGGCAACCCACTTCGCTGCTTCCGCATGCTCCTGCTTGCGTGACGAGCTGGTTGCACAAATCGCCGGAGCAGTTTGAAGGACGCCCCTCAGGGGCTAAAGCCCCCATCTTTATTGGCGATTCTCGGCACGACTAAAGTCGTGCCCTGACACTTCGTGCCTTTACGATGCATCCTTCAATGGACTCCGAAGTCGGACCCGTTCACGAAGCGGGTTATAAATAGGTTTCTGTCTGCTCGTTCCCTCGGTCCCTCTCTTGATGGTTCTTCGGTCCCTGCTTTATTCCACTTCAAGCACCAGACATTTGAGGTATTCCGTTTCTGGCAGGTTGAGGATGACCGGATGGTCGAGAGCGGCGCCACGGCGCTCGATGAGGCGCACGCGGCGCGAGGCATCAGCGGCGGCTGCGGCCACGGCGGATTCGAGATCGGCCCAGCTTACGTGATGCGAGCAGGAGCAGGTGACGAGCAGACCGCCGGGGCGCAGCATTTTGAGCGCGCGCAGGTTCAGCTCCTTGTAGCCGCGCAGCGCACCCTCGACGGCGCGTTTGGTTTTGGCGAAGGCCGGCGGATCGAGAACAATGACGTCAAATGATTCGCGGGCCTGTGACCAGTCGCGGAGAATCTCGAAGGCGTCGGCCTCGATCCAGTCAACCTCGGCGGAAATGTGGGCGCGATTGGCCTGGAGATTGCGCTCCGCCACTTCCAGCGAGGCGTGCGAAGAGTCGATGCCCGTGACCTGCCGGCAAACCTGGGCAAGATGCAGGGCGAAACCACCCTGGTAACTGCAAACGTCGAGCGCGCGGCCGGTCGTACCGAGGCGCTGCGCCCATTGCTGCGCGGCGGCGTAGTTGGTGCGCTGATCGAGAAAGGCTCCGGTCTTCTGGCCGGCGTTGGCGTCGTAATGAAAGACGAGGCCGTTCAGATGAAACTCCGAGGACACGACAGGATGCGCGGGATCGGCCATCCATAGCGGATCCGCACTGGGCGCAGGCAGACTCTCAAGCTCGCGGATGCGCGGATCGGGGCGCTCGAAAATGGCCGCAGGTGCGAGTTCCTTACGGAGGACGCGCACACATGCTTCGCTGACGCCTGCGGCGAGCAGGCCTTTGGTCAAGAACTGCAGGACAACGATCTCGCCGTACTTGTCAACGATGAGGCCGGGCAGTTCATCGGCCTCGCTGAAACAAAGGCGACAGGCATCATTGGCCGCGTCGACCATTGGTTTGCGACGCACGATGGCCGCACGCAGGCGCGATGCGAGCAATTCGAGCCATGCAGCGTGGTCGAGCGCTTGACGCGAAACTAGCCGCAACGCAATTTGCGATGCCGGGCTGTAAAGCGCCGTGCCGAGAAAGATTCCGCGTTGGTCCGCGACGGGCAATAGCGATTCTTCCGGGTTGGGAAGAGTGACGGCGACCACGTCGGATGCGTAGACCCAGAGATGGCCGCTGCGCAATCGATCGGAGGCGCGGCGGTCAACAATGGCGCCGAATGGGGCGATAGGCGACTCGGTCGCGGATGGGCGTAAGGCGCCGCGGGTGGAAGGTACGGATTCGCGGCGCGCGGGCACACTGCGAGAGAATGCCGCAGCGGGGCCGCTGTGCGCGGCAACGGGCGCTGATGTTTTCGCGCGACGCTTGCGCGGGGGTGCGGCCGTGTCCGGCTTGTGAGGTTTTCTCATTGGCTTCTCTCCCAAGGTAAACCGCCAGGGTGGGAAGCCAAAGGACCGGACGGCTATTTCTCCTGCAACGTCTGCAGATAACGGCTCAAATTGCTGATTCTGAGCGCTCTGACGTTAGGTTCGCTCGGGGCGGAGTTCGCGGACCCCAACACCGGTCCCCACATCGGCATTTCCGCCGAGCCGTGCGATGGATTCGAGGTGCCGAACTGGAGCACCGAAGCGATATGAGTCGAGGGAAACCTCCCTCCGTTGTTCCTACTCAATACGGCCAGGTCGGTTGGCTGCTTCTTCAAAGCAGCGGCCGCGGGACCGTTCCCCTTACCGTCCACACCGTGGCAGGGAGCGCAATAGTTCACATACATCTGCCTGCCATTGTTCGCCGGCGCCTTGCTTACCGGGATGATGACCGTCTTTGCTGTCGACTGATTCGCGTATCCAACGCTTGCAACAACTGCCGCGGCCAATCCGGCCAAAAAGAAGTTCTTCAGCATGATTTCCTCCGTTACAACCTCCGGGGAGAGTTATTAAGCGCCTTTTTCCACATGAAGATATGTGACGAGCAACACGCGGGCTGGAAATTTGGGTACCTGCGGGAATGCCTCGGAATGCCTTGGGCAGACTCGGGATTCATGGGTAGAACGATGAGGGAAAAGGACGCTTTGATGTCTACAGAACGCAAGCGGCCTATAATGAAGCATGGCGACTGCCCGCCACACCACACCAATCGAGATTCCGAGCGCCCCTGTGAGCGAAACAGGCGCGGCGCCGGCCGTGAGCCCGGGCACTGTGGCTCTCCGCAAGGATCCGCGGCCGATTGGGGAGCGTTTTGAAGCCCTTCTGCGGCAGGTCCAGGCCAATCGGCCCCATGAAGATATCTCGTTGATTCGAAAGGCGTGGGAGTTCTGCGTGAGCCACCACGAGGGGCAAACACGCGCCAGCGGCGAACCCTATATTTCGCATCCGCTCGAGGTGGCGGAGGTGCTGGCGGAGATGAAGCTGGACGCGACGGCCATCGCCGCTGCCCTGCTGCACGATGCCGTTGAGGATACGCCGGCGACCAGCGAGGAGATTGGCGAGCGATTCGGCGACCAAGTGGCGCACATTGTCGAGGGCGTGACCAAGATCGACAAGATCCAGTTTGCCAACCGTGAGGACCGGCAGGCCGAGAACGTGCGCAAGATGCTGCTGGCCATGGTGAGCGACGTGCGCGTGGTGCTGATCAAGCTGGCAGACCGGCTGCACAACATGCGCACCCTGGAGCACCTGCAGCCGGATCGGCAGGAGGCAATTGCGCGCGAGACGCTGGATATCTACGCGCCGCTGGCGCACCGGTTGGGCATGGGCAAAGTGCGCGGCGAGCTGGAAGACCTGGCCTTCCGCTACACCGATCCCGTGGCTTACGAGCAGGTGTCGGCAGCCGTGGAGGCGCGGCGCATTGAGGGCGAGCAGTTTCTGCGCGGCGTCGAGGATACGCTCGTTGAGCAGCTGCGCGAGAACGGCATCCAGGCGCGTGTAGAGTGGCGCATCAAGCGTCTCTATTCCATCCACCAGAAGATCGAGCGCACCAAGGTTTCCTTCGACCAGGTGTACGATCTGCTGGCAGTACGCGTAATCACCGAGGACGTGACGTCGTGCTACGCGGTCTTCGGTTTGATTCACACGTTGTGGCGGCCGGTGCCGGGACGCATCAAGGATTTCATCGCCATTCCGCGAGCCAACCGCTATCAATCGCTGCACACCACGGTGATGGGCGCGAGCGGACACCAGTTCGAAGTGCAGATCCGCACCGAAGAGATGCACCGCATCGCCGAGGAAGGCATTGCGGCGCACTGGAAGTACAAGTCGGGCGGCGGCTCCGCCGTAACCGCCCGCGACGAAGAGCGAATGAACTGGATCCGCCAGCTGGTGGAGTGGCAGAAGGAGATGACGGATCCCAACGAGTTCCTCTCCAGCCTGAAGATGGACCTGTATCCCGACGAGGTGTACACGTTCACGCCGAAGGGGAAAGTCGTGGTGGTCCCGGCGGGGGCGACGCCGGTGGACTTCGCATACACGATTCACACCGAAGTGGGCCATACCTGCGTGAGCGCCAAGGTCAACGGGCGCATGGTGCCGCTGCGCACCAAGCTGCGCACCGGCGACATTGTCGAGATCGTAACGCAGAAGGATCACAAGCCAAGCCGCGATTGGCTCACATTTGTAAAGAGCCCGCGCGCGCGCAACAAGATCAAGCACTGGCTGAACGAGGAACAGCGGGAGCGGGCAGTGGAGATCGGCAGAAAGCTGCTGGACCGCGAAGCGCGCAAGTTCAAGGTGCCGATGACGCAGATCGACGACCAGGAGTTGGGCCGCGTGGCGCAGGAGTTCGGCGTGGCCACGGCATCGGATTTGCTGGCGACGCTGGGCCAGGGCAAGAACACCGCGCACCAGGTGCTGCGCAAAGTGGCGCCGGGATTCGCCAAACTGCTGGAGACCGAGACGAGCACGGAAACCAAGCCAGGCGAAGCGGGCACAAGCGACGCAGTGCGCAGGCTGCAGTTGACCAGCACGGATTCGCTGCAGGTGGAAGGCCAGAACGATCTGCTCGTCTATCGCGCACGATGTTGCAACCCCATTCGCGGCGAGGAGATTGTGGGCTACGTAACGCGCGGCAAGGGCGTGGCCGTGCATGCGCGTGGCTGCCCCAACGTGCAAAACCTGCTCTACGAGAGCGACCGGCGTATCAATGTGGAGTGGTCGCGCGTGGCCGATGCCGCGGGCAAGACGCAGCGCTACCCGGTGAAGATTACCGTCTTCTGCGACGATCGCACCGGCATGCTGAAGGAGCTGACCGCTGTGATCTCCGATGAGGATGCCGATATTCGCGGCGTGGAGTTGCGGCGCGACGATGAAGGCGAAGCGATTATCGAGTTTATCGTCGAGGCCGAGGATGTGCGCCACCTGAATCGCATGGTGCTGGGGCTGAAGCGCGTGGGCGGCGTGCGCCAGGTGCAGAGAACGCAGAAGGTCTGAAGGCAGCTTCCAGCTGCTCGCTCCTAGCTTCCAGCTTGTTTTTGGACCATCGAACCCCCTGCCAGGAATGATCAAACCTAAAGCCCATGAGTGCGGCGATTGCCGGGACCGGGCCACCGGTCGCGGCAGGCTTGCATCTGAAATGCATAGGCTGGTCTGAACTGCTCAGACCAGCTTCGCCCGCGGTGCGAGGCTGGAGGAGTGTGCGAGATTCCGCTTAATTACACGGTACCTGACTAAGGAGCTCAAATGTCTTTCGGACTTTATGCCACCGGCTATGCAATCGTAATCATCGGGCTGGTGTACGCCGCGCACCTGATGCGTATTTCGCCGCACTGGATTTTTGTCGGCGCGATCGTGATGGTTGGCTTGGTCCTTCTATCGGCCGTCAAGGCGACCCGCCCGAAAGACCCCGCCTGATCATAAGGATCGCGACCCAGGCGATGCAGTTCAAATTCCTTTTCCCCGGCATTACCATCGATTCATGACAGAGAAGGATGACGGCCGAAGCGCTGTTCTGCACGGCGTGCGTGTCATCGATGGTGGCCTGGCGACCGAGCTCGAATATCAGGGAGCGCGCATCGACGGGCCGCTGTGGTCGGCGCATGTTCTTGAAGATGAGCCCGAGAAGCTGATCGCCGTGCATCGCGCTTTCATCGCGGCCGGTGCGGACTGCATTGCCACGTGCAGTTACCAAGTGTCGCGGATGGGCTATACGGAGGTTGGTTTGCCGCCGGAGCGTGCCGATGCGGCATTGCTGCGATCGGTGGAGCTGACACGGACAGCGATTGCGGAGTTTCCCGGACGGCGTGTGCTCGTCGCGGGATCACTGGGGCCTTACGGCGCGGCGCTGCACAACGGCGGCGAGTATCACGGCAACTACGATTGCTTGCACGCGGACCTGGTGCGCTTTCACCGCGAGCGCATTGCGGTGATTCGCAGATTCGCTCGGGGCCGCAGCGGCCGGATCTACTCGCCTTTGAAACCTTTCCCTCATTCGAAGAAGCGCGCGCTGTAGGTGAGGCGTTGGGGCCGTGGCCGGAATTGCGCGCATGGTTCAGCTTTTCGTGCCGCGATGAGCAACACGTGTCGCATGGCGAGCGCTTGGCCGAATGCGCCGCGCTGGTGGCGGCGTTTCCTCAAACTGTAGCGATTGGCGTGAATTGCGTTCCGCCTGGATGGATTCCTTCGCTGATTGGCGAATTGCGCAAAGGTTCCGAACTGCCGATTGTTGTGTATCCCAACTCCGGCGAGGGATGGGATGCCGAGCGGCGTTGCTGGACGGGAACGACGCGATCCGGCTGACTTCGGAACGCAGGCTGCAGAGTGGTTCCGCGCGGGAGCGCAGATGGTGGGCGGATGCTGCCGCACGCGGCCAGCGCATATTCGCCGAGGTGGCGCGGGCGGCTCAGCTTCTTTTAGGGTTTCGCAGATGAGTTGGCGGCCACGTTTGGGTTGTGCCAGATTTCGCCGAGAACCGAGATAGAGATACTTCGCCCGGTCAGGCAGATCGATCTGCGAAATTGGCTCTTGATCCCACGGATGCTGAGTAGCCACCAAGCGATCGGCGCCTGATCGATGTCGTAACCCGCGTCGTGGAGCAATTCCAGGCTGACACGTCCGCTTTGCCCTTCCCATTCCGACTGGATTTTGCTGTAGCCCGCTTCGCCGCCTGTGATCATCGAACCGCGCACCAAATCACCGGCCAGTCCACCTCCGGAAAGATCCCGGCAATGACCACGGCCTCCGCTACTCGCTTTTCCGGTCGCAGCCGATACTCCTGCCTTTCGATGGCACAGGCAATACTGTCTGCCAGGACGGCCGCAAGCTGCGAGTCGTTTTGCAGGCGTTCCACAACCTGATGCGGGACCAGGATGATGCCGCTGGAAAGCGTCAGCGCGCCACGGAACAGCTTGGTGTCAATGAGCCGAAACCGGAAATGGATCTTCGCAGGATCGGAATCGGGAAGCTTGCGCTGGTAAGACGGAATCAGCTTGTTCCCGATCTCGTCAAGACGCGCCTGCATCGCGGGATTGTTGAATGGCGGGAAATTTCTTCGGGTCGAACCACGCGGCCATTTTCCTTGATACGGCTTCTTTGGCGCCCGGCGGAACCGGAGAAGGATCGAATTCCTCTTTGACGTGCAGCTCTTCCTCTTTGCTACCGATGGTGTTGTGTGCCAACGTGACCGACGAGGCAAGCAACACTCCGGATGGGTCCAATTTGCCTTTGTATTCGATCCAGTCGCCTGCCGCCGCATCCGACAGCGCGTTGAGCGGCGGGACGAATGAATTCTGCGTTTTGTCAGCAGTCATAATCGTGTATCCATCGGCATGAATCGCCAGGCCGGGCGACGGCGCGTTCGCAGCATTGCGAGCGGGTGCAACATCGATGACGGCAGAGCCAGAAATTTCGCCGTGATTCATCGACGCAACCCTGATCCGATCGGATTCGAATGTGCGGTTGCCTTCATACCCGTCCCCGAGATCCTCAACGGCATGCCGATGTAAGGTGTGCGATCGAGACAGTTGACGGGTTCTTCGGTGTGGGGCTTCCCCTTCCCATGGCACACGATGAGAATCCCATTCACATCGAAGTCTGCGGGCGACGCGGCGCGCGTGACGTAGCCGTCAAGATAGGAGTACTCGACAGACTGCGCGAAGGCGATCGGGGACACGAGCACGCTGCCGATAAGAAAAAGCCTGTAAAAGTTCATGCCCAGCATTTTAGCGTGGACCAGGAGCGTGGTCTGGAAGTCGGCAAATCTGAGGAGGCGATAGGGCGCATCAAGCTATGAGCACGCCTATGCGAGCCGCAACGCGGCCTTGCCTTTGCGCGGAGCGACGAAGTGGCGGGCGCGGGAAACGATGGCGAGCTTTTCGCGGCTGAGGAGCTTGCGCATCTGGCCGCGGGCGTGGTCGGCCCAGGGCCCGTGGTTGTCGAGCTTGACGTAGGCGCGCCAGTGGCGGAGCGCGGGGCGTTGCTGACCGCTGCGCTCATAGGCGAGCGCCAGATTGTAGTGGGCGTCGGCGTATGCCGGCGAAAGAGTGACAGCTTTAAGATACGCGGCGATGGATTCACTTAGGCGTTCGAGCTCATCGAGCACGTTGCCGAGATCGAAATAGGCCAGCACGTAGCCGGGGTCGGCCACGGTGGCGCGCCGGTAGAGATCTTCAGCCCGAGCGTACTGGCGGAGATGAAAGTAGATGGTTCCGAGATTGATGCAGGCCGCGGCGTAGTCGGGATCGAGGTTGAGAATCTCCTCATAGAGAGAGATGGCGCGCGGCTTTTCGCCGGCTTCCTCGGCACGGACAGCAGCCAGAAAGCGTTCCTGAAGGTCGCGCGGGCCTGCGGGCACTGAACGGCGCAGGGGCTCGGGTTCCGCGGCGGCCGTGGCCAATGACTGCTGGCCGCCGCGCTCGAAGTCGAAGAGCAACTGGCGGCGGATGGGGTCGACCATGGCGCCATGATGGCAGAAGGCCAGGCGGGTACCGGTGCGCACCACACGCGTCTCGAGGAGCGGGTTGGCCATGCCGGAGACTGCCTTCATGGCCCGGATGGAGTCGCGGATCGAGGCGGCCGGCACGTCTTCAGCGCGCAGGGCACACAGGATGCGCAATTGCCCGAGATCCTGAAAACTATAAATTTCCTGTTGGGGAATCAATCCGGCTCGTTCCCATGCTTGCAACTGACGGGAACTCATCTCGAAGATGCGCAAAACGTCCTGACGCCGATAGGTGGTCACTCGTGTGCTCCCACTGGTTGTGCGAGGCAGTGCCGGGTTTGCGCCTTGCATCCCGACCTGCAAAACAGAATGCAATGTTGCGCTCCCGATCCCGCCGCGACGTTCTAGAACAGTCACGCAGGAAGCGCTCTTGCAGCGATTATGCCAAGTCCAGGCCGGATTGGCGCGTGGATAAACGGGGTGGAACCCTAAGACGCAACAAAAACACGTGGATAACGGGTGCACGATTTGGTTCAAATCGGTTCTGGGCGCGGCGCTTTAACTGATATGCAAGCGAGGTTGGCGACCTTGGTGCGGACCCTCACTGTGTACCGCGGCAACGAGAAATCGCCAGGCGCGACGGAAAGGGTGGTTTGTATCTAACCTTGCAGTGGACGTAACGAGGGGAATCGGTCCGTCTGCTGCGGTCTGCCACTATCGGGGTGCACTCTGCCGGAAAGTTGTATGCGGCTTTGTGACGTGGGCGATGGATCGCACGTGGCATTGGCCTACGATTTTCATAGCCTGTTGGAGTTTGGCTATGGTAATCTCGGTCGCGCAAGTGCAAGCTGACGCAGAAGTTCAGGGCCAGATGTCAGATGCAACTTTCTGCTTCGCTTTAAATTCCCCGCTGCGGCTCGTTTCAGTTGGCGAAGATGCTGAATCCCTGCTCGGCTATGCCCCCGAGGAATTTCTCACTGCACGCGTGCAGCTGAAGGATCGCATCCACCCGGAAGATGCGGATCTCGTCGCAACTCTGTTTTCCTTAAAGCGCACGGACGCGTCAGGGTCGTTGAATCTGCGTATCCGTCACGCCGACGGAAAAATTCGCTGCCTGAAGGCGCGGTACGCGAAGACGCACGCGCGGGGCCATGGGCCCAAGCTCGAACTGTGGATCGAAGAAGCGAGGAAGGTGAGCGAGCCCGGCGACGCGATCCTGATCGCCAGCTTCAAAACCCTGATCGAGCACACCAACGACTACATCTACATCAAGAATCGCAACCACGTGATTCTGGCCGTGAGCCGGACCTTGCCCAACCTGATCGAGTCGAATTGCGGCCCGACCGAACTGATCGGCACCACTGATTACGACAATCATCCGGAACAGACTGCCGACATTTATTACCGGCTCGAGGAGAAGGCATTCGCTGAGGGCGGGCGAGTGAACGAAATCCAGCAGGTGCCGACGAAAGACGGGACGAAACGCTGGATCGACAATCGCAAGTATCCCGTGAATGGTCCGGATGGCGAGATCATCGGCATCTTTGGCGTGGCTCCGGACATTACCGAGTTTATTGAAGCGCGAGAAACGGCTGCGCGATAGCGAGGAATCGCTGCGGGAAGCGCAGACGATTGCCAGATCTGGGCACTTCATGTGCCTGGCGATATTCGACCGACGACGATTCGGTACCTATCGCGCGAGTTGGAGATCGCCGCTGGGCATGACGACGACTATGACCTCGACTCGAGGGGATCTGGCCGCTGATTCACTCCGAGGTCGACCGCGTCGACGGTCCCGAGAGCGCCTGGAAGGAACTGCATCTTCGAATTGGCAAGGGCACGCAACGTTCGACAAGATCGGACATATCGCGTCGTGCGTCCACACGGTCAGAGCTTGATCCGCTGGCAATCGCGGTAGCGACCGTCAATCGCTCGCGGCACCGTGCAGGACATTACTGACGTCAAGCAAGCGGAAGCGGCGCTGCGCTAGAGCATTGAACTTTGCGGGGGTATGGACGAGTTCGGAAGTGATGGATGAAATCTTCGGAATCGACCGCGCGTACCAACGCACAGTTGAGTGGATGGCTGGACTTGGTTCATTCCGGCGACCGCATGGCGATGAGCGCTTACCTCGAAAATGAGGTTCTGGGTCAGGGCAAAACATTTGACAAGGAATACCGTATCGTTCGCCACGAGCATGACGCGGATAGGTGCGCTGGGTGCATGGCATGGGCAAGATTGACGCTTGACGCCAAGGGACGACCGGCGACGCATGCAAGGCACCATTCAAGACATTACGGAAAGCAAGCAGGTGGAAGCGGCGCTGCGCGAGAGTAAGGAATTGCTGCAGATGTTCATCGAGCACGCGCCGGCGGCACTGGCCATGCTGGATCGCGAGATGCGGTACCTGGCCGTGAGCCGGCGATGGCTGGAGATGCACTCTCTTGGCGATGTCGAGATTATCGGTCGTTCGCATTTCGAGATCTTCCCGGAGATTCCGGAGAGCTGGCGGGAGGAGCATCGGCGCTGTCTGGCGGGTGAGAAGGTGGAGGCCAGGGAAGGCGCGCTGATCGAGGCAGATGGCAGCGTGCAATGGTTCCGGCGCGAGATTCTTCCCTGGCATGCAGGCGATGGCACAGTGGGCGGGATTGTGATCTTCTCCGACGACATCACGGAGCGAAGGCTGACCGAAGAGCGGCTGCGGCTGGACGCCACGGTCTTCACTGGCGCCCGCGAAGGCATCACGATTACCGATCCTACGGGCACGATTCTGGAGGTGAACGACGCCTTTACGCGCATCACCGGATACACGCGGGAAGAGGCGCTGGGGCGCAATCCGCGCATGCTGCAATCGGGCCTGCAGAGCAAGGACTTCTACAGGAACATGTGGGACTCGTCTGGTCCGGGATGGCAGCTGGTCGGGCGAGATCTGGAACCGCACCAAGGGCGGGGATCTCTATCGCGGAGATGCTGACGATCAATGCCATCCGCGACGCCAGCGGTCAGGTGAAGCAGTATGTTGGGCTGTTCTACCGACATCACGGAGGTCAAGGAGCACGAGCAGCAACTGGAGCTGGCCGCGCATTACGACGCGCTGACCGGGCTTCCGAACCGGGCGCTGCTTGTCGACCGATTGCGCCAGGCGATGGCGCAGGCGCGCCGCCACAATCAACTGCTCGCGCGTGGCATGTTTCGACCTCGACGGCTTCAAGGCAATCAACGACGGATACAGCCACTCCAGCGGCGATGCGCTGCTGACGGCCCTGGCCTTCAGGATGAATCGCGCGCTGGGCGACGGTGATACGCTGGCGCGGTTGGGCGGCGATGAGTTTGCCGCCATCATTCTCGATATTCCCGACCGCGATGCCTGCCTGCCCATGTTGACGCGCATGCTCGAAGTCGCCGCCGAAGAAGTGCAGATTGGCGATGTAGCGCTGCGCGTGACGGCCAGCGCAGGCGTGACTTTTTATCCGCAGGCGGAGGAAGTGGACGCGGACTTGCTGTTGCGCCAGGCCTACCAGGCGCTCCACGAGGCCAAGCTGGCGGGAAAGAACCGCTACTCGCATCTTCGATCCCAGCCACGACCTGATCGCGCGCAGCCGGCATGAAAACATCGAGCACATTCGCCGCGCGCTGGCGGCGCATGAGTTCGTGCTGCACTACCAACCCAAGGTAAACATGCGCACGGGGAAGGTGATCGGCGCTGAAGCTCTGATTCGCTGGCAACACCCCGAGCGTGGCCTGCTGCCGCCGGGCTTGTTTCTACCGGTCATTGAAAACCATCCCCTGATCGCCGAAGTGGGTGAGTGGGTGATCGAGAGCGCGCTGACGCAGATGGAGGCCTGGCAGGAGAGCGGATCTGGAAATACCGGTGAGCGTGAATGTGAGCGCTTTTGAATTGCAGCAGTCGGATTTCGTCGAGCCGCTTGTGCGCGCAGCTTGCGGCGCATCCGTGCGTCAAGCCATCGCATCTGGAGCTGGAGGTGCTGGAAACCAGCGCTCTGCAGGACGTGGCGTTGAGTTCCCGGGTGCTCGCGGCGTGCCGTGAGGCCGGCGTGCAGATCAGCGTGGACGATTTTGGCACCGGCTACTCCTCCCTCGTCTATTTGAAGCGCCTACCCGCCGATGTTCTGAAGATCGACCAGAGTTTTGTGCGGGATATGCCCGATGAAGCCGGAGAACCTGACCATCCTGAGAGGCATTCTGGGATTGGCCGAGGCATTCCGCCGCAAGGTGATTGCGGAGGGAGTGGAGACGGTGGACCACGGCCTGATGCTGCTGCAGCTGGGATGCGATTTCGCGCAGGGATACGGAATTGCGAGGCCCATGCCCGCACAGGAATTGCCCGCATGGGCGGCCACATGGCGCGCCGATCCGCGGTGGATGGAAGTGCCTGCGGTGGACGCGAGCAATCGCGCGGTGCTGTTCGCCATCGTCGAACACCGCGCCTGGTATGGGCATTTTCTGGCGTACCTGCAGGGCACGCGGCCGACGCCGCCGGTGCTCGATGCGGGATCCATGCTGCCTGAGTACGTGGATCGAGTCGCAAAGACAATCCGCGGGCGGAATGTCGCCCTCCGTTCAGGCCATCGAGACTCTTCATCAGCAACTGCACAGCCTGGCCGCGGAGATTTACAACGCGCATGCCGACGGCCGGAATCAGGATGGACTGGGACTTGTGCGCCAACTTCGTTATCTGCATGAACGCTGCCTGAAACGGCTGCAGCCGTTTACGCGTGCTTCTTACCGCAAATCCGCAGGAAGCATCACGTCTCGGCATGGAACCGCGCCAGCGAGCTCGGCGGACGCCGGTCAAACTGACCTCTTCGAGGACTGAACTGTTCCACGAATGATGTTCTCGTCTCGCAATCAAATGAGCAAATGCGAGTCCCCGTTCGACTTCGATCGCTGCGCGATCTCCGCTCAGGGCAGGCTTTCGACTCGTCCCGGCGCGCCGGGACTCGCTCTGGATGACAGCGAAATGAGGCAGGGTGCAGGTACGCTGGATCGGTTCTAACGATGGGCGCTGGCCGTAACGGCGTGCGTCTCTTCCGGCATCGTCTGCGGCTCGCGCAATGTGAGCACAGGACAGCGCGCGTGGGCGAGCACGCGGTGAACGGTGTGGTCGCGGGTAAGGATCTCAAAGGCGGGAGGGCGCGCGGCGCCAAGCACGATGAGGCTGGCGCGGCGTTCGGCGGCCAGGGCGAGAATCTCGATGGAAGGATTGCCGTGGGCCACGACCGGCTCAACGGCGGAGCAGCATTCGGCGCCCGTTTGCGCGGCGAGAATGCGCAAGTCGAGCATGGCCGAGGAGTGCAATCCAGTGGGCAGGCCTTTCCGCTCCATCTCCGAGATGGGCGGCAGAACGTGCAGCAGAACCAGCTTTGCATTTTGGGCTGCGGCCACCTGGCAGGCAAGCGCCGCGCTCGGGCGAGAGGTCTCTCGAAGTGTGGTGGCATGCAGGACGACGCGTTCCTCGCCCTATCCACCGGGAGATGAGCCTCGGGTCCCACGGTGATGACCGGGAGGTAGACCGAGCGCAGCACTTGTTCTGCCACAGAGCCAATGAGCAACCTGCCAAGCTTGCCCCGGCTCCGGGTTCCGAGCAGCACGCGGTCGGCGTGAAACTGTCGAACCGCGGCTAGAATCTGTTGCGTGGGATGGCCTTCGCGGGCCAGGGAATCGCAGCGAATGCCGAGACGGGCGGCAACTTCGCACCAGGGATGCATCATCTGCTCCGCAATCTCCAAGGCTCCGCCGGCGTCGTAGTAGGGCATGCCGGTGGGGTCGGCAGTAAAGGCCGCAGTAGTGGAGAGCACGTGCAGAAGAATGATGCGGGCGCCGGTATCCACCCCACGGACGAAGACCTGTCCGCGGGGGCCCCGGCGGCGCGGGCCTGTTCGAGGGCAAACGGCATGAGATGGTCCAGATCACTCAGGTCAGTGGCGACGAGAATGGTTTCCGGATGCGTCCAGCGGCGGGTGTCAGAATCCCGCATGGTATACACCTCATATGCGCAAGCGTGTCACCGGCGCAAGGGCCGGGATGTGCCAGAGAGCACCGCGAAATGTGAGTTAGATCACATTGATGCCTGACGTTCTTTTGGCGGCGTCAGGGCGCTCGACGACCGTGGACTGATTGCGCATCGCAGACGCATGGCGACGACGCGCGAAGATTGCGTTTACAAGAGCAAGCTGGCCCCGATATAAATTGATTGCCTCAAAGGTCGGAGATTTCCTCTCAACCCATCGGAGACCATTGGAATGAACACAGGAGCAGTGGATCGGCGCGCGTTCTGCACGCGCCTGGGAGCGGCGGCGTGGATGCTGAGCGTGCCCACCATGATGCGCGCCGCGGGCAAACCTGCGGGCAAGCCCAACGTGGTGTACATTCTGGCCGACGACCTGGGTTGGGGCGATATCGATGAGTACAACGCGCACTCCGCCATCCCCACGCCGCACTGCAACACGTTTGCGCGCCAGGGCATGCGGTTTACCGACATGCATGCATCGAGCGCGGTATGCACGCCGAGCCGCTACAGCATTTTGACGGGGCGCTACAGTTGGCGCGGGCGGCTGAAGAAGGGCGTGCTCAACGGCGAGTCCCCGGATTTGATTGAGCCGGGGCGGCATGACGGTGCCGTCGATGCTGAAGGAGGAAGGATATTACACGGCGGGCGTGGGCAAGTGGCACCTGGGCCTCGGCAACGCGGAAAAGACCGACTACACGCAGCCGCTGACGCCGGGACCGAACGCGCATGGATTCGATTATTACTTCGGCATTCCGGCCTCGCTCGATATGCAGCCTTACCTCTACTTTGAGAACGAACACACGGTGGAGTTGCCGACGGTTGCCGAGGCCGGGCGCGAATACGCCGCACGGCTACTTCTGGCGGGCGGGATTGCGCGCACCGCACTTCGACATCCCGCAAGTGTTGCCCACGCTTACTGATAAGGCCGTCGAGATTCTGCACCAGCGCGCGCAGCACAAGGAGCAGCCCTTCTTCCTCTACTTCGCCATGCCCTCGCCGCACACGCCGTGGGTTCCGCTGCCGGAGTACAAGGGCAAATCGGGCGCGGGACTGTATGGCGATTACGTAGCCGAGGTGGACGCGATGATCGGCCGCGTCCTGGATACGGTGCACGAATTGGGCATGGACCAGAACACGATCGTGATTGTAACCAGCGACAACGGCGCGTGGTGGAACGACCGAGGACATCGCGACCTATCCGCATCGCGCCAATGCGGGCTGGCGCGGCGAGAAGGCCGACATCTGGGAGGCCGGGCATCGCATTCCCTTCATCGCGCGCTGGCCGGGACACATCCCGGCGAACACGGTGTGCGATGAGACAGCATCATCTGACCGATTTAATGGGAACGCTGGCGGCAATTCTGCACCGGCCGCTGCCGCCGGATGCGGGCGAGGACAGCTTCAATCTGCTGCCGGCGTTCGAGCGCCAGCCGCATAAGCCGATTCGCAAAGACATCATCGAGCTTTCGAACGGCGGCATGTTTTCGATCCGCGAGGGTGACTGGAAGCTGGAACTGGGATTGGGCAGCGGAGGATTCACGCCGCCCGCGACCGTGGATCCGGCACCGGGCGGCGTGCAAGGGCAACTCTACAATCTGGCACGACGATCCGCACGAGCTCTACAACCTGTGGGCGCAGCGGCCCGAGATTGTGGCGCGGCTGACCACGCTGCTGGAGCAGTACAAGGACAGCGGGCACACGCGTTACTGAAGGCCGACTTGCAGATCTGCGCTGGAGGTCCCGAACATGACCAAGAAACTGCTTGTTGCCGCGGTTGCATTGAGTGCCGCTGGCGCCTGCGCTCAAGCCCCGGCCACCCCGTCAACTCCCGCTGCGGGATGGACGCCGCCAGCCGGGCTCGTGACGATGCCGATTTGGCCGGGAACGGCGCCGGACGCGAAAGCCGAAGTGCCGCCCGAGACCTTTGCACCATCCAAAATGATGGCCGGCCGGCCTTACATGCGCCTCACGAACGTGTCCACGCCAACCATCACCGTGTTTCCGGCAAAGGGCAAGAACACGGATGCGGCGGTCGTGGTGTTTCCCGGCGGCGCCTACCAGATCCTGTCGATGGATCTGGAAGGCACCGAGGTTTGCGACTGGCTGAACCAGATCGGCGTCAACTGCGTCTTGCTCAAATATCGCGTGCCGAATAGCGGGCCGTATCCCAGGTCGGCTGCGGCGTTGCAGGATGCGCAGCGTGCCCTGGGCTTGGTGCGGCTGCACGCGGCGGAGTGGGGTATCGATCCCAACCGCGTCGGTGTCATTGGATTTTCCGCGGGCGCTCATCTCGCGGTGGCCGTGAGCAACCATTACGACAAACGAATTTACGATCCCGTTGACGCAGCCGACCAGTTGAGCTGCCGCCCAGATTTCGCGATCGTTCTTTATCCCGGCTACACGGCACTGGCGAACCAGAACTACGCGCCCAATCCCGATATTCAGCCCACTGAGAATACGCCGCCTACATTTCTGCTACAGGCCGAAGACGACTACACGGCACATGTGGAGAGTTCGGTGACGTATTTCATGCAGCTGAAAAACGCCAAGGTGCCTTCCGAAATGCACATCTACGCAGAGGGCGGCCACGGGTTCGGACTGCGGCCTAGAGATTTCCCCATCATGGGCTGGCCCAAGTTGGCAGAGGCGTGGCTGCACACGATCAAGGTGGTGCCGGCGCAATGAAGAAATAGAATCAGGTCATGCTGCTTGCGGTGCTCACAATCTCGGACCGTTGCTCGGCTGGACAGCTCGTCGACACGGCGGGTCCGGCGGTGGTGGCGTTGCTGCGCGGCGCGTGGCCACAGGCCGAAATGGAAACAGCACTGCTCCCAGACGACGAAGATGCGATTGCCGCTGCGCTTGAGGGGCTTGAGCGCAAAGGCGCGGCGCTGGCGCTGACCGTGGGCGGCACGGGGCTGGGACCACGCGATCGTACGCCCGAGGCGACGCGGCGCGTGATAGACCGCGAGGCACCGGGGCTGGCCGAGGCGATGCGCGCAAAGGGCGCGGAGCGCAATGCGTTCGCGTGGCTTTCGCGCGGCGTGGCGGGACTGCGCGGCAATACGCTCATCGTGAATCTGCCGGGCAGCAAGCGCGGGGCCGAAGAGAGTCTGGAAGCGATTCTGCCGCTGCTGCGCCACGGGCTTGAGGTTGTGACTGGCGGGAATAGCCATCCCTGACAGCAAGGGAGCGCCTGGGAAGCGTTTACCTAGACATGAGCTCGCTCCCTGCCCCGCGCAACGTCACACAGGCGTGGGGCGCGGCTAAACGCCGCGATTCAAAAGGGTTTTCCAGGTGATTTCGCTCTGGTCCGGTTGAGAAACGCCGGGAAAAGCGTACAATTCTCTTCTCATGGACCGGTCAAATAAGTCCTCCCAGCGACGCCGCGCCAACATTAACATCCACGACGTGGCGAAGCGCGCCCGTGTATCTATCGCCACCGTTTCGCGCGTGGTGAATCGCATACCCACCGTTGATCCCATCCTGGCCAAGCGCGTGTGGAAGGCCGTGGACGATGTGGGCTACGTGCCCAATACGCAGGCGAGAACGCTGGTGTCCGGGCGAAGCCGGATCCTGGGCCTCATCGTTTCCGAGATCACCAATCCATTTTTCCCCGAACTGGTGCAGGAGTTCGAGAACCTGGCCGTAGCGCAGGGCTACGAGGTAATGATCGGTTCGACGAACTACGATTCGGCGCGAACGGAATCGGTCATCCGGCGGATGCTGCAGCGCAACGTGGATGGCGTGGCCGTGATGACCTTCGGCATCGAAGAAGAGCTGGTGCAGAAGCTGGTGGAGCAGGGGTTTCCTCTGGTGTTTGTAGACGCAGGGCCGGAGCTGCCCAACGTTCGCCTGCTGAAGGTGAATTATGGCGAGGGGATTCGCGAGGCGGTGCAGCATCTGGCCGCGCTCGGACACCGGCACATCGCGTTCATCTCTGGCCCCTTGCACTTGCGTACGGCGGCGATAAGGCGCGACGCCTTCCGCAGATCGATGGCCGAGTTGGGACTGACGGTTCCGGCAGCGTCGATGGTTGAAGGCAAGCACACCATGGAGAGCGGCAAGGCGGCGATGGAGCAGTTGCTCAGAGCGCCGGAGTTGCCCACGGCGGTCGTCTGCTCGAACGACATGACCGCTATCGGCGTGCTGCATGCGCTGGACGAAACCACGCACCGGGTTCCCCAGGATATTTCGGTGGTGGGATTCGACGACATTCACCTGGCGCAGTTCATGCTGCCGCCGCTGACGACGGTGCAGATGTCGTGCAGAGATCTGGCCGCGGCGTCCGTGGAGGCGTTGCGGGCCGGGATCGAGGCTGGCCATCCCGGAGCCGCGCAGCGGGAGTGGCCGATTCAGACTCGGCTGGTAGTGCGGAGGTCGACCGACTTCCCGCGGGGTACGCTGCCGGCGCTGGGTAAAGCCGCCGCGCGGCAGGCGCCGAGTGCGAAGTAAGTCTCGCAAAAACTCACATCCATAGCGCCAGATTGTTGCCCTATTTCCATATCATTCAATCTGGTAGCACGAATCTCATAAACGTGTGACTTGGCTCACAGTCAACGCTGCAAAGCCGCATTTACGGTTCAGCTATGCCTCGCAAGAAATCGAAAATCGTAGCACTCGGCCTGTTTGCGCTCTTTGCGGGGCTGCTGGCGCATGCGGTCGGCGAGGTAGCTGTTTCGGGGATCGTGAGCGACGGGCAGGGCGAGGCGATTGCGGGCGCAACGGTGGAATTGAGCGCAGAGAGCGGCGCTAGGCAACGCGAAGTGAGCGACACCGAGGGACGGTTTTCGCTGCAGGCGATCAAGCCGGGAACGTATGAGTTGAGCGTGCACGCGGCGCATTACCAGGAATTGCAGAAAAGTGTCGTGGTAGCGGACGGAGGCAGCGACCTCGCCATTCGGCTGCAGCCCGAAGTGCGCGAGACCATCGTGGTGACGGCCGATGTGACTAAGGGCGACGTGATGTCGCCCGATCCGGCGGTGAAGGTGTTTGCCACCGCGGACTTGCTCGACGCGAATCCGGGAAGGCCGGGCGCGCCCATCTCGATTCCCGGCTATCCCGTTGAGACGGCGTCGAGCGGCATCAAGGCGCCGCAGTATTTTGCGCCGGGCGTGGCGGGCGACCATGGCGAGCCCATCGCGCAATACCTGCAAGTGGGAACTTACCTGGTGCCGAATAATTTGTCGGCGAACGCGCACGGCAACGGCTATGCGGACCCGAACATTTTCATCGCCGGCACAATCGAAAGCGTCGCGGTGGATGGCGGCGCCTTCAACGTGCGCGAAGGAAATCATGCGCTGAATATGGCTGCGATCTACGGACTGCACAGCCACCTTGCGCCATTCTTCACGATGACGGGCGACGCGCGCGACCTGACGGCGACGGCGGGCATGAGCCCGTCAGAAAATTCGTGGGCCGCGATGGAAGGCTCCTACGGCAACGGGTTCCTGGACCGGCTGGAGCACCGCAAGCAATTCAAGTTCAACGGCGGGCAGACGATTCACGCGGGCAGGCATACGCTCAATTTGTTTGGCATTGCCTATCTCGGCTACGGATATGTGGCGGGGCTGCGGCCGATCTTTGGATTCAATGCGGTGGATGCAGCGGCGGGATGGGTGGAGTATCCCGATACCATCGATCCGCGGCAAAAGGACCAGACGCATACCGCGCTTCTGGCGCTGAACGATGAGTGGAAGCTGGGCGCTGGAGGAGGCGCAGCTTTCGGGGTTCTTCCGCACCTACAATCTGTCGCTGTTTTCGGATTTCGGACTGGGACTGATCCGGCAGAGCGAGTTCCGCACCGTGGGCGGAGCAAGCGGCGTGTATGTGGACAAGATTTCGAACCAGCTTACGCTGATGGCGGGAACGGAAAACGAGCGCGAAGCGCCGCGGCGCGACGATCTGGACCATTACAACTTTTACAATCCGGCGACGCCGAGCATTACGGTCCGTTCGTCAAGATCGACGGCAACAATGTGACGATTTCGCCGGTGACGCCGTACGTGGCCGCGCAGGGCGCTGGGCAGCCACTTCAACTACTATGCGGGCTGGCGGCGCGACGAGATTTTCATCGACAACCAGGATTTGATGACGCCGGCGAATTCGTGGAGCAAGCTGGTGGGGCTGAATTCGCCCAAGGCCACGCTGACATTCGTGCCCGAATCCTTCGTGGCTTGCGCCGCTGATCTCTGTCAGCTTTGGCAAGTCGTTTTTCACCGAGGATCCGCGCGAAGGATCGGCGCTCGATGGTCCCGACGGCAGTCGATCCCGTGGAAACCGCGCGTTCATATCAACTGGTGGCGAGCAAAACCATTCACAAAACCGACGTGAAGCTGACGCTGGGCCACGAGACGCAAACCGCCGAGTACGGCAAGATCGATCCCGACCAGGGATTGCAATTCGATCTTGGGTCCGGGACGCATTCGGTTTCTGGCGGCGACGGTGCGGCAGACGCTGCATAACGGATCGGTGCAGGCCACCTTTGAGCAGGCGGACGCACGGCTCGTGAACCATCGTTCTCCATCGTGCCGGAAGCGCCGCGACTGATCGGCGACGTGATGGGGACATACCAGAAGCTGCCGTTTCACCTCGCAGGCAAGGGCGAATTCGAGTACGTGGGGCGCAAGGTGGTGGGCCAGGGATGCAG
The DNA here is from genome assembly GCA_963713675.1 of uncultured Acidobacteriota bacterium. Classification (GTDB taxonomy): domain Bacteria; phylum Acidobacteriota; class Terriglobia; order Terriglobales; family Acidobacteriaceae; genus Telmatobacter. Next base: position 472,459 of record CAVQMV010000017.1, on the reverse strand, counting down.
CGAGGCCAGCTACCTGAGCGGCGATCCGGATGCGTTGAACTCCTACTGCATGGGCGTGCCGAACAAGGAGTTCCGGTTTGCCGCGTCGCGGCCGTTCATGGACGGGCGCATCAACCTGGGCGTGAACACCATGATCGCGAGCGGATGGACCGGCCAGACCACGGAGAACTTCGCGAGCGCCGGAGTCTTCGCGCCTGGCGCTGTGGGCCTGGGTGGCGATGGGCTGGTTCCTGCGAATCCCGTGAGTGAAGTGGTCGGCGTGCGCATCCCTTCCTACGCGAGCTTGAATGTGACGTATCACTTCGGCGTCAAGGTGGAGCGGTAGGCGGTAATCTCCGAGTTGACGAACATCCAGACGCATTCGATCAGGACCCACGCAAAGTTGATATATTGCCGTCATGCTCAACGCCTTAATCCAAAGTACCTCCCCGACTCGGGGATACGGCATTACTGCGATGCTCGGCCACCTGGGAGCATTCGGACTCTTCTTCGTTGCGATTATCGATAGCTCTCCTCTGCCAACATTTGGCGGCCCTGACATTTTGACGGCAATTCTCGCAGCCCGGCAAACCAATCGATGGTACGAGTTTGCGTTGGTTGCAACAGCCGGGTCGGCGGTTGGAGCTTTCCTCACATTCCGACTCGCACGTAAGGCTGGATCAGCTTACCTGCACGGCAAGTTTGGGAGCCGGAAGGTGAATGGAATGCTCCAATTCTTCGAAAAATGGGGCACGGGCTCTCTTATTGCGTCAACGGCGATACCGTTTCCGTTCCCTACCAGCTTGTTGTTTGCTGTGGCAGGTGCTTCGAAATACAGCCTCGCCAGATTTCTGACGGTCGTGACCATTTGCCGCGGCGTACGTTACACACTTGTCGCAATCATCGCCGATCACTACGGGCGTCATTTTGTCCGCGTTCTGACGCACCCGGCTCAGTATCGGGGCTGGTTGACGCTGTTCGCGACGCTCATACTCGGCGTGATCGTGGCAGGAATCGTGCTGAATAGGCGGCTTGTGGCCACAACAACCGCTTAGTGCTTGTGCGGATGGTCGTGCGAGTGACGTGCTGTTCGTGCTCGGCGTCGAGTGAGGGCACGGTCATCACCAGGCGGCCGTGCTGCACGCCTTTGAGGCCGATGACAATGTCGGCGAAGTGCTGGACGCGTGCGGCCTTGCCGTGGACGATCAGCACTTCAAGGCAGGAGTCGTGATCGAGATGCGCGTGACTCGTCGAGACCACCAGGTCGTGGTGTTCGTGCTGCACTTCGGTCAGCTTCTCAGTAATTCCAGAGGCAGGGTGGTTGTAGATGAGCGTGACGGTGCCGACGACGGTTGCGTCCGGGCGCGGCGGTCTGCTCGCGGACCAGCCGGTCGCGGATCAGGTCGCGAAAGGCTTCGGATCGGTTCGTGTATCCGCTCTTCTCGATGGAATGGTCGAACCGCTTGAGGAGATCGGAATCGAGAGCAATGCCGATTCTGCTTAATTCACCCATGTGCGCACCTGCCTGAAGGAAAACATCCGGAATCGAAGCCTCAGAATAGCGCGGCGAAGCGGATGGCGCCAGAAGCAATCCTAAGGTTGTTGCGCGGCCTTGAGTAAACTGGCCAGTTGATGAACGTCGGCCGGGTTGGTATCGCTTACCAGCACAAAGAGCAAGCCGGCACTCGATTCCGATTCGACGTTAAAGCCATTCTTGCGCGCCAACGCCGGCAATGCCCCGGCAGACGCGATCGTCCGGTCGTCCTGCAGGATGAAGACCGAGATCTGATGCTTGCCGATGAAGTAGACCAGTTGCGCGCCGGGAGCGTGATCAAAGTAAACCAGCTTGCCGCCGAATAGTTGGAAGGGCGAATTCTCCAACTCGGGAAGATTGAACGAGAAGGGCAGCTTGCCCTGAAACCAGGGTTTGACGGTGTGCCGATCTGTTGAAATGACGTCAACGGGGTTGGCGCTCGCAAGAGTAGCTACGTGCAGATCAAGCAATTCAGACACGGCCTGCTGCCGCTGGACATGCCGCACCCAGACCGTTGACACGATCAAGGCGACGACGAGAGCGGCAGCGAGGCTGAGGCTGGGGACCCAGAAGCCCGCGAAACGTGGCTTGCGCGGCGTCTGCAAACTCTTTGCCGTGCGGGCGCGGAACTCCGCCGATGGAATAAATCGCTCACTGGTGGCGGCTTTGGTGGCCCGCTTCAATTGCATGCGGTGCAGCGCCTCAAACGCGCAGGACGAGCACGTGCGCAGGTGATCTTCAAGCTGTTCCAGCTCCTCCGGCGGGCAACTCGAATCGATGTACGCATCAAGCTTCTCGCGCAACGTATCGCACGTCATCGCTCAGCCCCTTCCTGCGCCGCCGTCAACAACCCGCGCATCGCCCTTCGCGCGCGGGAGAGCCGCGACATCACGGTACCCACCGGAACGCCGAGTGCCTGGGAGATCTCCTGATACGTCATCTCTTCCATGTCGCAAAGAAGAATAATCTCGCGAAAGTGCACTGGCAGCGAATCCAGCGCGGCCTGGATTGTGTGCTGTTCGTAACGCGCAAAAAGGGCCGACTCCGGTGTTTCCTGCGTGGACGGCTCCGGCGGCGCATCGTCGCTGTCGAGGGAGACGGTAGCTCTCAATCCGAACTGCGAGGTAAGAAACGTATTGCGAAGAATCCTGTGCATCCATGCGCGAAAGTTGGTTCCCTGCCGGTACGATGAGAAGCCGCGCAGCGCCTTCATCATGGTCTCCTGCACGAGATCTTCGGCCGCGGCGCGATCGCCGGTGAGCCAGCACGCGAAGTTGTAGAGCTGGGTAAAATGGGGCATCGCCAGCTCTTCAAACGACCCGGAATCAGCAGGGGATTTCGCCACAGCCAGAACAGTGTACCTCGGTTGCCGGTGAAGCCCGGCAAGTACGGGTTCCGGCGCTCGATTCAGTTCCTCCTGTTCGAGGCGCTTCGCGACGATCGTTAGCCGGGACAAGTTTTCTAGCCCTCGATTTGGCGGGAAACGGCGATCCGTGCGCCCGCAACTCCCAGACCGGCAGTCTCCCTCGACTCTTCCTCTTGCACCGCCCGTGGCTTGCGCTGGAGCAGCGCATCGAGAGACCACTTGCCGGGCCCATTGATGAGCAGAAATGCGGTGACAAGAAGCTGCGCATAGTCGGCGCGGCCTTCGTGCAAAACGGCCCAGAAGCCAATTCTCGGTGGGGCCGGCGGCAACGGCAACGGCGACGTGCCGAGAAAGATGGAGATCTTGGTGCTGAGAATGGCGACGATCATCTCAATGATGAATGGGATGGAAATAAAGCGAGTCGCCAGGCCAGTGAGCAGCAGCAGTCCGCCGAGGATTTCAAAACCGCCGATGAAGTTGGCGCTATACGCCGGATATGGAATGCCGAGTTTCGTAAACCGCCCGACGCCTTGATTGGTGTATACAAATTTCAGCAATCCTTCCCAAAAGAACACACCACCGACCATCAGACGCAGGATCAGAATGGACCGCCCGCCATCGGTAGGGGGATGGATGAGCCACGCTATGAGCTTGTTCATAAATCTCTCCTCTCACTGCATAGAACTGCGCAGGACCAGAATTATTCCCTTGAGAGCGAGAATTTCTTCAAAGATTGGACAAAGGGCCTGCCGGGCGGGTCGTCGCGAAAACTAACCGCCCGCCGCGAGGCTAATGCTGATTGATCGGGTGATGTGATGCACAATAGCGGGAATTACGCCATCAACCGCGGAGGATTTTCGTTCTGCGCGTAGGTTTTGCGCCGCATCCTGAAGAATGTGAAGCGCTCATGCCTGTATACTGGCTCGCGGAATCGGGAGAACTGATGAATCGCCGTCATTTTATGGTCAGCAGCCTTGCGCTTGCGGGGCAGCAGAAGTTTTTGCATTCCCTGGGCTCTCTTGCGCTGGCCGCGCAGGAGAACGCGCCGCAGGTCGCACCGCACGATTTGCTGAGCGCGACCTACTCGGAAGCGTTTCTCGAGAGCCACCTGGCGGCGCCCGGCGCATGGCGTCCGTATCCCACGTGGAGCGAGCGCGCGGCGTGGGAGGCGGTTCCGGGGGACATTCGCGCGGCGGTTGTGGCGCGCGCGGAAGCCGACCAGAAGGAGGGTTGGAAGGCACTGCTGGCGTCGACATTTCTCGACTTCAAGCGCAACGGCAATCGCAGCCGGTTTGAGGCCGACAGCTTTGGACGCCGCGCCATGCTGCAACATCTGATCATGGCCGAGTGTGTAGAAGGCAAAGGGCGTTTTGCCGATGAGATTGTGAACGGCGTGTGGCTGATTTGCGAGGAGACATACTGGGGAGCGCCGGCGCACCTGGGCGCGCAAAAAGCGGGTGTGGGACTGCCGGACGTGAGCGATCAGATCATCGAATTGTTTTCAGCGGAGACGGCGCAATTGCTGGCGTGGACGAATTATCTGCTGGGGCCGCAACTCGACCAGGTGTCGCCGCTGGTGAACAAGCGGATCAAGTTCGAGGTCGAGCACAAGATACTAAAGCTGGCGCGCGAGCGCAATGACTTTACGTGGATGGGCCTGGGAGGGCGGAAGCAGGAACACCGGCTGAACAACTGGAATCCCTGGATCAATTCGAACCTGCTGGTGACGAACCTGATTCTCGAGGACGACCCGAAACTGCGCATTGCCGAGACGCTGCGCATTGCGCGCAGCGTGGATGCGTACTGGAACGATTACTGGCCGGACGCGGCCGAAGAGGAGGGCCCGGGATACTACTCCCGCTCGGTGCTGAGTTTGTTTGACGTGATCTGGGCACTGGAGTCGGCCACCGGCAACGCGACAACAATTTTCGCCAATCCGTTTCTCGATGCCATGGGACGCTTCATTCTGAGCGCGCACATTGCCGGCGACGATTATGTGGCCTACGGCGACGCGCATCGCAGGGCCGCACCCTCGGGCGATGTGCTCTATCGCTTCGGCAAGGCGGTGCACGACGAGGAGTTGAGAGGCGTTCGGCGCATTTTATGCGGAGAAGAGCGGATGGAATGCGCAGGGACAAGGCCTGGAGCGCGCGTTGAATGAGAACCTGACCAGTCTGTTGCGCTCGCTGCCCGCTGTGCTTGACGCCGCGGAAGTCCGCGGAGCAAAGAAGCAGGACGTGCTGGTGCGCGACGCTTGGTATCCCGACTTTGGCTTAATGACGGCGCGCGAAAAGGCCGGCTCGACCGAGGGCATGTACGTAGCAGTGCTGGCCTCGAACAACGGACGCAGCCACAGCCACAACGACACGGGGAATTTTGTGATTTATCTGGACGGGCAGCCGGCGGCGATCGACGTGGGCGTGGAGCAGTACACGGCCAAGACTTTCGGACGCGACCGCTACTCGATCTGGACGATGCAGTCGGCGTATCACAATCTGCCTACGGTGGGCGGCGTGATGCAGCAGAACGGCGTGGAATTCGAGGCGACGGACCGGAAGTACGAGACCAACGATCAGCATGCGACGGTTTCGTTTGACATCGCCAAAGCGTATCCGAAAGAAGCCGGCATTAAGAAGTGGATGCGCACGGTGACGCTGGATCGCAAGCTGAACCAGGTCCTGATCACCGAGGAATTCGATTTGGAGCGAGCCGTGCCAGTGAGCTTCTCGGTGATGACGCCGAGGACCGCGACTGCGAACGACCGCAGCGTGACGATGAAGCTGGCTGAGGGAGGCGGCACGGCGTGCCTGCTCACGTTCGACGCCACGCAACTCGCGCCGAAGATCGAGCCAATCCCGTTGACTGACGCAGGATTGCGCGAAAGTTGGGGAAGCGAGATTTACCGGATTCTGCTTAACACGCGCAACTCCGTCCAATCCGGCACGCTGACATACACATTTGCGCCCGCGAAGTTAACTACTGCGGAGTGACCAGGTGATGCGCGATGGCGAATAAGGCCAGCTCGAGGCGCGTGGAAACGCCGGTCTTGTCGAAGATGTTGGAGAGATGGCGCTTGACGGTCTCTTCGCTCAGAGTGAACTGCTTGGCGATGTCGCGGTTGGAGCAACCTTCGACGATGCAACCCACGACTTCGAGCTCGCGCGGGGTGAGGCCGTAGGTTTTCCGCTGCGGGACGGCGGCCTGTTGCATCAGGTCGTGCAGGGCGGAGACGAGATTGACCACGCGCTTGCCGCCAATCCAGTAGTCGCCGGCGTGAACGGTACGGATGGCAGTCTGCAAGTGGCTGGCGAGCGCGTCTTTGAGCACGATGCCGCGCGCGCCGATGTGCAGCGCTTCAATGATCTGCTGCGTGGTGATGGTGGACGTAAGCAGCAGGATCTTGGCCGTGGAAGGGCCGTTCATGATCGCGCGCATGGCTTCAAGGCCGGGCAAACGCGGCATGGAAACATCGAGAAGAAGAATATCGGGCTGCTTTTCGAGGGTTTCCGTGATGGCTTCGTCGCCATCGGTGGCGTCGCCCACGACGTCAAAGCCCTCGGATTCGGTAAGCATGTTGCGAACGCCAATGCGGACGACTGGATGGTCATCTGCGAGAACGATTCGAATCGGTCGATCCATAGTTGCTATATGCCTCCAGCAGAGCCTGCCCGCGCATGAAGAGATGCGACAGATCAGACAGGCATCTCTGCATCCAGCATATTCTGCAACCGCCGGGTAGCGACGCGCAAATCGCGGAGTAATGCCGCGCCGTTATCCAACTGGTTATCCCCGGACTGACTCGCTTCAGATTCGAGCAGCGCGCCAAGCCGGGCAGCCTCAGCGGCCCCGGCCATGCCGCAACCGCCTTTGATGGCGTGGCCGATGCGCCGGACCTCAGCCACATCGCCCCTGGCCATGGCGTCCGCCAGCACGTCAATGCGCTTGCCGAGATCGGTGACAACCGCCTGATACACCTGGCGCACCGCTGGCTCGGGCATGAGTTTGCGAAACTGGGCGAGAATCTCCGCGTTAACTGCGGGCTCATTGGGATCGAGACGCGATACCGCGGCTTCAGGCTTGCCGCCATCGAGGAGCTTGCGGAAGGCTTCGGCGCTGAAGGGCTTGAGCAGAAAGCCTTCGGCGGCTGCCGTGAGTTCAAGTGGCGGGTTGCTGCCGCTGACGACATAGATGCGCGCCTGGCTGCGCGCGCGGAGCTCGCCGATCAACTGCGTTCCGTTCAGTCCGGGCATCTGCGAATCCATCAGGATCACATCGGGCTGGAGCGGTTCGGGTTTGATCGCCGGCGACCGGTCTTCCGCTGCGGCGCTGAGCAACAAAAGGGCCGCAGCGCCATTCTCCGCGGTGTGAACGGTGTAGCCATTCATGGTAAGAACCGTGGCTGTGACTTCACGGCTGACCATGTCATCGTCGATGAGCAGGACCAGGGGGAGCGCGTCCTGAGAGGTGCGCTCGAACATACTTCTAGTGTGCATCCTGGGCGCGACGGTTAGGTGAAAAATCTTACCGATGGTAATCGAATTGGTTCCAATGCGCACGCCGGGCTTGCACTTTCCTCTTCTTTGGCCGCGCTTTAGTGCTGACCTTCAGCCGCCGCGGGCAAGCCCAGCGACGCGGCTGCGGGCAGATCGAGGCCGCCGTGCCAGGGGCGGACTGCCGTCTGGAACTGGTTGCCTCGGTGCTGCCACCGCTCGATCTCGAGGTCGTAGCGGACGGTGACGTTGTTGAGCCAGTAGGGACGATTTTCACCGAGCCAAACCTGGCTGTACTCGGCCTTGAGCGCCGAGTAAGCGTCGCGCAGATCCTGGCAGCGGCCATTGTCGCTGCTGATCTCGCTCGAGCATGCGGCTCGTAGCCGTGCGCTGCGTCTTGTCGTGCTGCTGCGCGACGGCCTGTGCATACGCTGAGGCCATCTCCTGCGCAAGCTGGAACTTGAGGCCGATGAAGTCGAGGCGGCGCGCGCCCAGGTCCATGGCAGTGAGCGCGTCGGGCTCGGCGAGTTTGGGATTGCCGGCGCGTGCCTGCGCCAGCAACACGATGGCGCGCTCGGCATGAAGACGCAGATCCTGCGCCTGCGGCAGGAGCTTGGCAGAAACCTCCTGCCCCTGCGCGCTCCACGGATCGAGCCAGAAAAGCTCATCGCTGTTCATGTGCGGTCTTGGCGGCGCCAATAGCCTCCTGCGCAGCCATCAGTTCTTTTTCGGCTTCGTTGATCTTGCCGGTGGGATCGAGATGGAAAATCGCGCCGTAGGCGTCCTGGTAATTGGCGATGGAGCTTTCGCCGGGCTGCCATGCGGCCACCGCGCCGAAGAGTACGCCGTACCAATCCATGTTGAAGAGGCCTTCGCCGTCGTCGTTCCACACGGTGGTGAGCGCGCCGGTCGATCCCAGCCGCTGCCCGTCGCGAATGAATCCCTGGATATTCCAGAGCGCGGTTTTGGCGACGGGATAGACCTCGTTCCAGTTCGCGTCGCCGGGCGCAACCCAGGTTTCGATGCCGTTTTTGGCGAAGGGCTCGATCAATTTGTCGAAGCCGCTTGAGATCCTGTAGCTCCAGGGCACGGCGATCATGTCTTTGGGCAGTGCGGAGACGGCGTCGGGATTGGCGTCGCCGATATCGCCCCAGAAAAGCAGGCGACGGTTGAGCGGCGCGAGCTCGTCGTGAATCTGCTTGAGGAAGTCGATGTACACCGGCCCATAGCCCTTCTGCTCAACCGCTTCGTGGGTGCGGCCTGCACCGAGATCGAAGGTTTCGTCGGCGCCGATGTGAATGAAGGGCGAGGGAAACTCCTTTGCGATCTGCGTGAACCAATCTTTGATGAGCGGGAGCGTCCCGTCCTGTCCGGGCGCGAGAACATGGCCGTGCGGAGTTTCCGCCAGATCCTGGTAGAGCTCGTATTTGAGCACATGATGCAGATGGCCGAAAGCTTCCTGCTCGGGGATGATGGTGACGTGATACTGGCGGGCGTAGGCCACCAGTTCTGCGGCCTCGGCGGGCGTGAGCGAGCTGCCGGGCGGCGCGGCCAGCGGCTGGTCGGGATAAAGCAGCGTGTGCTCGAAGTAGGGCGAGTAGATGTTGATCTTGAACGCAGCGAAGACGCGGATCTGGTGCTTCTGGAATTCGAGCGTGGGAAATGGGCCGCGCGAAAGATCGTCGTCAATGCCCCGATATTTCATTGCCGGCCAGTCGCGCACCGTGCCTGTAGTCAGAACGCGCGCCGCGCCGGGCAGTGGCAGCAATTGCTTGAAGGTTTGCACGCCGTAGAAGACGCCTGCGCCGGTGGCGCCGACGATGGTGGCATCGTGCGCTTCGACGATGAGGACGTAGCCCTCCGATTCCATCACGGGGTCAAAAGCAAGGTTGGCGCGCGCCAGGATGGCCTTCGCTTCTGCAGAGTCCGTGCGCAGAAGCGTGACGCGATAGGGTGGCTGCGCGGTCGCGTGGGATTCGTCGGCAGAAGGAGCGATGCGCTTGACCGCGTCTTCCAGATCGCGCGCGGCGAACTCGTCTTCTGCATCGTGGCCGGGAACGGCGATTAGAATTCTGGCCGGGAGATCGGCCGTCTGGCCAAAGCTTGCTTCGCGCGGCGCGGGCAATAACTTCACTTGCGTTTGCGCGGCGCAGAGTACGGACGCGGTGACGATGGAGAGAAGCGCTGCGACAGCGCGAAGAGGAGCGACGGAGGAGGGTTTGCGACTTGCCAATTGCGACCGCCTTGAGTTGAGGGGTTTGGAGCAGATGGACCCGTTGCGACCATTGTAGACTGGGGAATCGCCAGGTTTTGCTCTTCGATAAGCGCTGCGTCCCGGATCGCGCACCGCGGAGCGAAAGGGTTGGATGAAGAAGATGAGCGCCACCGGCTCTCCGCAGGCAGCAATGCCAACTGATTCCGCGGCGATACGCCGCTACAACGCATTTCTGCTGCTGGTGGCGGGCCTGGGCGGCCTGCTTTACGGCATCGATGTCGGCATCATTGGCGGAGCGTACCCCTATCTGGCAGACACATCGGGACTGACGACCACGCAACTTTCCTCGGTCGTGGCGGCCGTGCTGGCGGGCAGCGTTCTATCGACGCTATTTGCCGGGTTGTTGGCCGACTGGATGGGCCGCAAGCCGCTGATGATCCTGAGCGGATGCGCTTTTGCGTTGAGCATTCCGGTAATTGCATACTCGCAGGGCTACGCGCCGTTGCTCTCCGGGCGGCTGCTGCAGGGCATGAGCGGCGGAGTGATTGGCGTGGTCGTGCCGCTCTACCTTGCGGAGTGCCTCTCCGCATCGGATCGCGGAAAGGGCACTGCCATCTTTCAATGGTTGCTGACACTGGGCATTGTGGTTGCGGCACTGATCGGGATGTACTTCAGCTATCGCGTCGCGGCCGTGACGAAGCTCAACGACGCAGCGGCTCTCCACGTCTTCGAGGATCATGCATGGCGGAGCATCTTCTGGGTTTCGTCTGCCGCCGGGACTGCTGTTTGTATTGGGCAGCTTTTTTGTGACCGAGTCGCCGCGATGGCTTTTTCGTCGCCAACGCAGAGAAGCGGCCTATAACGCACTGCTCAAATCGCGCAGACCGGAGCAGGCGGCGCTGGAACTCGAAGAGATGGAGGCAACGGCCCGTGTTGCAGCAACCTCGACCAGTGATCGGGTTCGTGATTCTCTGCTGCGGCGCAAATACCTGATTCCCTTTCTGCTGGCCTGCGTCATTCTCGCCTTCAATCAGGCCACGGGCATCAACTCCATCATCGGGTACAACGCGGGCATTCTGCTACAGAGCGGATTGAGCGATCTTGCGTCGCATTGGGGCTACGTGATTTTTACGGTTGTGAATTTTCTGGCGACCACGATCGGCATGGTGCTGGTGGACCGCAAAGGCAGAAGATTCCTGATCATTATGGGCACATGCGGCGTGATCGTAGCCACGGCGAGCGTGGGGTTGCTCTTTCGGACGACGGAAAAGATTGGCGTGGATTGCCGCAACGCCGTGCAGGCGATGGCCGGACCCAATCAGGATCTGACTCTGCGATTCGACCAGGCAGAGGCTAGCAAACTGCTGAGCGCCACGGGCGATGCGGGACGCACCATCGACAGTCATCGCGCTTCGCTGGCGATTATCTATTCCTACGGCGACTTTACGGCCGCAACAAACTTTGTGCGCTCGGACGATCCGGCCGTCGCGCCCATCAAAATCACCCGCGCGAGTTGCGTGCCGGCGAACAGGATCGAGGCGCTCTTCAAGAATCCCTTCGCCAACCTCGCGGCCGCGCAGACCGCGCCGCTGAAAATCGAGAGAGCGCTGGTGGGCAGCGTGCCTGAAGCCCGCCACGGCTGGCTGGTGGCGATGGGGCTTTACCTGTTTATCGCGTTCTACGCCCTGGGGCCGGGCGTGGTGGTGTGGCTGGCGCTGAGCGAACTGATGCCCACGCGCATCCGGTCGAACGGTATGAGCATTGCGCTGGTTCTCAATCAGATGGTATCGACCACGATCGCCGCTATCTTTCTGCCTTTCGTGAGCAAGCATGGTTACTCGTCGATGTTCTTCCTGTTTGCGGGCTGCACGGTGGTTTATCTCGCTGCTGCAGCGTTCTTCCTGCCGGAGACGAAGGGTAAGACGCTGGAGGAGATTGAGGCGCACTTTGAAGGAAAGCAGCCAGTAGCCAATAGCCAATAGCCAGTAGCCTGCATCTCGCAGCTGCAGCTTTGGACTCTTCGTCGGCGTGTCTTACGTCGCGGCGCTATTTCTCGACGACAGCTTTGGAGAGGTTGCGTGGGCGGTCGACGTCGACGCCGTGCTCGAGCGCCATGAAGTAGGCGAAGAGTTGCAGCGGGACGACTTCGAGAATGGGCAGAAGGTATTCGCTGGCTGGCGGAATGAAAATGCAATCCGCCGCGAGCGCGGGAACCTCTGTGTCTCCTGCATTGGCCAGCGCGATGACGTGCGCGCCCTGCGCTTTCATGTCGGCCAGAAGCTGAAGGGTTTTTTCGTAGCGCAACACGGAGGCATCGAGGGTGCGATCGACCGTGGCGAGGACGACCAGCGGCACGCGATCGCTCGACCAGCGCATTGGGCCCGTGCTTGAGCTCGCCTACGGGGTAGCCCTCGGCGTGCACGTAGGAAGATTCCTTCAATTTGAGTGCGCCCTCGCGGGCGATGGCGTAGTGAATGCCGCGGCCCAGGTAGAGGAACGTTACCGCAGATGCGTATTTGGCGGCGAGTGCGGCAGCTTGCTCGCGCCATGCGTCGAGTTGTGCGGCGATTTCGCCGGGCAGCGCTTTGAGTTCGGCGATGTGCGCGGAGACGGCGGCCGAATCCATGCGGCCCAGGCGGACACCTTCGTAGAGCGCCAGCAGATAGAGAACGGCCAACTGGCAGGTGAAGCTCTTGGTGGCGGGAATGGCTTTTTCGACGCCCGCGGCCAGCGGCATGGAGACATCGGCCTCGACGGCCATGGTGGACTCGGCGTGATTGGTGATGGCGAGAGTCTTGTGGCCCTGGCGATGCGCTTCTTCCAGCGCGGCGAGGGTGTCGCTGGTTTCGCCAGATTGCGAGAGGACGAGCACGCTGGGATGACGAAGGTCGATATACCCGGGGCCGCCGCGGCACACTATATTCGCTCGCGTACTCGACGTCGACGGCGAGGCCGCAGAGATCTTCGAGAAGAATTTCGCCGTAGAGGCCGCTGTGGCGGCTGGATCCGCTGGCGGCGATGAGGACTTCGCCCGCGGCGTTAGGCCAGTGCGCGAGTTCCGCGGCGACTTCGGGCTTCAAGCTGCGCCCGTTCAGGTAAAGGTCGATTGTGCGCTCGAGCGCCTGGGGCTGCTCGTAGATTTCGCGCAACATTGCATGAGAGGCGGGGGCGTGAGGAAATGTGGACATGGGTTTCGATTCAGCTGCTGAGAGTCCGCGTGAAGAACAGGCTGCTCTTTCATTTTAGCCGGTGCGATTCAGCAGTCAGCTGCCGACGCCCAGCAGGCGCGCAACAGGCCGCAAATCCCCTGCCTCCATGGCGCGGTTGGCGGACTCAAGTTGGTTGAGGGTTGCGATTAGCTGTTCTGTGGATTCGCTTTCGGGGGCGTCTTCGTCTTCTTCGTCTTCGTCTTCTTCGTCTTCGTCTTCTTCGTCGTCGTCCTCTTCGTCGTCTTCGTCATCGTTGTCTTCGGAGTCGTCCTCGTCGTCTTCAAGATTCTCGTAAGGATCGGGGGCGATTACGTCGCCGTCGGGAGTTTCGGAAACGCCTTCGACGGTGTTGAAGCCGATGGCCCAATCGCTTTGATCGACGCTTTGCAAGGCAAGTTGCAGACCGTAGAGGAGGGTGGATGCGCTTTGGCGGTCGATGGTTCTGTTGACGAGAGCGCGCAGGACGCGGGTGATGGTGAGCTGGACGGCGCAGCGGTCTTCAAGGAGGGGAACGTCGAAGGAATCGATCAGACTGACGGGTTGTTTGGCGGCCCGGTGCAGCCGCGCGTGGAAAAAGCAAAAGGACTCGTCCCTGAGGGCGTAGGCATGGCATTGCTTGCCGGACTGCATGATGTGCCGACATTTAGATTTCATTCTTTGCTCCTTTGCGCACCGATTACCCCCTCCCCCTATATGGCGTATTTCCATATTTGAAAACAAAGGAGTTACGGGCCGGATATATACCGGGGTTTACCGGACTGCGAGGCTGGAGGGTTTTCGGTCCGTTCCCGAGCTCTCCCTGGAGCCTGAGACAAGCTTACGGAGTTTGCGGAATTAATCTGCAGCGAAAAGGATCAGTTAAGTTGTTTGGATTCAGTTGGGTTTGGAAATGGGCTCTTGACTTCAAAAACGATGGGGCTGGGGGGCGATGCAGGCTGATTGCCGGGGACTTCCTGCCGTAGTCTGCGAATAGGCGGCGATCTTACGTGAACTGCTTCCGTCCCCGGTCCCCGAAGGCGAGGGACCGGGGGCACCCTCGTTGTGGTTTGGGAAAAGGAACGGAGGATTAGGGCCGCCCGCCCAAGGGTCCGGGTTAGATGTAATCGGCGATTTCAATCAGTTCGCCATCCTGGTGCGCCAGATCCCACCTTAACCGATTCGCGAAAGGCGCGAATCGGCGAAGGTGGGGCACCCATTTCCGTGCGGAGTTGGGAGAGGATGGTCGAGGATCGTGCTTTCCCACATCCCAGAATCGAGATGTCCACCCCACGGACTTGGAACTGTCCGTGGGGGCCCCGGGTGTGGGGCACCCTTGATCGTACGGAGTTGAGAAGGGGTTGTTGAGGTTCGTACCGTCCCACCTTAACCGATTCGCGAAAGGCGCGAATCGGCGAAGGCGGGGCACCCATTTCCGTGCGGAGTTGGGAGAGGATGGTCGAGGATCGTGCTTTCCCACATCCCAGAATCGAGATGTCCACCCCACGGACTTCGACCTGTCCGTGGGGTCCCCGGGTGTGGGGCACCCTTGATCGTGCGGAGTTGAGAAGGGGTTGTTGAGGTTCGTACCGTCCCACCTTAACCGATTCGCGAAAGGCGCGAATCGGCGAAGGTGGGGCACCCTCGTTGTGGTTCGGGAAAAGGAATGATGGATCTGGGCCACCCTCCATTAAAGCTTGCAGAGCAGCCTCCTTGTCGTTGCCTACGGCGATTGTGCATCTGGAACTTATTCTGCGGCGGGACCGTAGCTACTCCGCAGGAGGTTGACATGCATGACATGAAGGAGCGGTTGTCTCTGTTTTGGCTCTTCGCGTTGTTGAACTACCTGTATGCGGACGTGCTTGCCCTGTGGGATGTTGTTGGCTCGCTCAATGTAGCCGACGCCGCACATCCACATCTCCCACCATGGGCTCTGGCGGGTTCAGCGGTCCTGATGGAAATACCCATCGCCATGATTGTGGCGAGCCGGCTGCTCCCGTATAGAGCGAACCGGCTGGCGAATATCGTCGCGGGTATCATTTTGACCCTTGTCAACGGTGTCCTGACCTACGTTCCGCCTTTTCTCGGCGCCCGGACGCCCGCTCTTCCTGAGTACTTGTTCTTCGCGACGATCGAAACTGTGTGCACGTCGATCATCATCTGGCGGGCGTGGACCTGGTCGCCCACGAATGCCGAATTGAGTACGAGCTGACGTGAAAGCGCCCACGTTCCCACCCTTCGTCCGCTAACGCGGACGAAAGGATGGGGCAACCCCCGGGCCGCAAATCGCGCTTCTGCGAGGCGGGTCTCGCGATTCTCTCGGATGCGAACGGCGCGAAATGCAAATGCAGGTCCTTCGCTTCTCCATCCCAGCGACAAAGACCTGTCGCCGTGGGCCCCGGTCGCCCGGGATGACAACCGCTTGCGCGGCTGTTCCTCAGGCGTCCATGCGGTCCAGTGCTCGTCGGTAGTCGGCGGGCTCGCAGTCGTACCACTCACGGCTGAGATCGGCCCAAGCGGGGTTGACGGACTCGATGAGAGCAAGCTTCTTCGAGCGTCTCCAGCTTTTGAGTTCCTTTTCACGCGCAATCGCTTTCCGCACATCTTGATGACTCTGGAACCAGACCAGGCGGTCGCAGTTGTAACGCGCGGTGAACCCGCCATGCTCTTTCCATTTGTGCTGGAAAACACGCTTCAGGAGATCGCCCGTTACTCCGATGTAAAGCGTGTGGCTACGGCTGGCCATGATGTAAGTGAAGTAGGCACCTTCGTGCATGGGGCTATGGTACGCCAGTGGACGGCGAGAAAAGCAACCGCAGATCCCTCGCTACGCTCGGGATGACAACCGCTTGCGCCGTTGTCTGGAAAAACCAAAGGCCCAGCCGATTGGCTGCGCCCTTGGTTTGAGGAGCTATCCCCGGTCCCCAAAAGCGAGGGACCGGGGGCGCCCTCCGATTTGAGGAGGGCTACTTGTTGGTGTGGGACGTTCCTGTTTTCTCTTCCAAAGCGGCCTGTGCTGCCGCGAGACGCGCCGTTAGCAGGCGGAAGGGCGAGCAGGAGACGTAGTTGAGGTCGATCTTGTGGCAGAACTTGACGGACTCGGGATCGCCGCCGTGTTCGCCGCAGATGCCGACCTTCAGTTTCGGCCGCGTGTTGCGTCCCTTGGCCACGGCGCCCTTGATCAGTTGCCCAACGCCCACCTGGTCGAGCGTGGCGAAGGGGTCCTGTTTGAAGATGCCGAGCTTGAGGTACGCGGGCAGGAAGTTGTTGATGTCGTCGCGCGAGATGCCGTAGGTGGTCTGCGTCAGATCGTTGGTGCCGAACGAGAAGAACTCGGCCTCTTCGGCGATCTGGTCGGCTGTGAGAGCGGCGCGCGGCAACTCGATCATGGTGCCCACCATGTAGTCGACTTTGACGCCCTTCTCCTTGAAGACTTCGTCGGCGACGCGGCGAACGATGGCAGATTGATTGCGCATCTCCTCGATGGAGCCGATGAGCGGAATCATGATCTCGGGATGGGGATCGCCGCCCTTCAGCTTGACCGCGACGGCGGCCTCGATGATGGCGCGGGCCTGCATCTCGGTGATCTCAGGGAAGGTGATGCCAAGACGGCATCCACGCAACCCGAGCATGGGATTCTGCTCGTGCAGCTCTTCGACGCGCGCCAGTAACGGGCGCAGCTCCTTGAGCCGGGCGAGCGAGGCTTGGTGTCCTGAAGATGCTGGATTTCGACCAGCAGGTCTTCGCGCTTAGGCAGGAACTCGTGCAGCGGCGGATCCAAGAGGCGAATGGTGACGGGCAGCGACTCCATGGCCTTGAAGAGACCGATGAAGTCGGCGCGCTGCATGGGCAGCAGCTTCTTCAGCGCGATGCGGCGATCCTTCTCGTTGGTGGCGAGGATCATGGTGCGCATGTGCTCGATGCGGTCTTCCGCAAAGAACATGTGCTCGGTGCGGCAGAGGCCGATGCCCTCCGCGCCGAAGGCACGCGCGGTTTTGGCGTCGCGTGGGATGTCGGCGTTGGCGCGGACGCGGAGACGGCGGACCGGGTCGACCCAGCTCATGAACTTCACGAGATCGGGATCGTCAGGCTGGGCGTCTAGCGTCTTGAGCTGGCCGGCGATGACGCGGCCGGTGGTGCCGTCGAGCGAGAGGTAGTCGCCCTGCTTGAAGGTTTTGCCCTTCACGCGGAGCTCTTTGTTGGCTTCGTCGACTACGCAGTCGCCGGCGCCGGCCACGCAGCACTTGCCCATGCCGCGGGTGACGACAGCGGCGTGCGAGGTCATGCCGCCGCGTGAGGTCAGGATGCCGTCGGCAACTTCCATGCCGGCGATGTCCTCAGGGGTGGTTTCGCCGCGGACGAGAATGATGGATTTGTAGGCGCCCTTCTGGTGCTGCTTGACGGCTTCTTCGGCGGTGAAGACGATTTGGCCGACGGCCGCACCGGGCGAAGCCGGCAGGCCGGTGGCGAGCACTTCGATCTTCTCGCCCTTTTCTATGAGGCGCGGAACCAGGAAGTCGTAGAGCTGGTTGGGCTCGACGCGGAAGATGGCTTCCTCCTGCGTGATGAGGCCCTCGCGCACCATGTCGATGGCGACGCGAACCGCAGCCAGGCCGGTGCGCTTGCCGTTGCGCGTTTGCAGCATGTAGAGCTTGCCATCCTGGATGGTGAACTCGAAATCCTGCATGTCGCGATAGTGCTTCTCCATGCGCCGCGTGATGTCCTTCAGCTGCTCGTAAACCTTGGGCATGCCCTGCTCAAGCTCGCTGATGGGGTTGGGCGTACGCACGCCGGAAACGACGTCCTCGCCCTGCGCGTTCATGAGGTACTCGCCGAAGAACACATGCTCGCCGGTGGCGGGATTGCGCGTGAAGCCTACGCCGGTGCCGGAGTTTTCGCCGAGGTTGCCGAAGACCATGGCCTGCACGTTGACGGCGGTGCCGATGGAGTCGTCGATGTGGTTGATGCGGCGGTAGGTCTTGGCGCGATCGTTTTGCCAGCTCCTGAAAACGGCATCGCGGGCGGCGAAGAGCTGCTCCAGCGGATCCTGAGGAAAATCGGCGCCGGTTTCTTTCTTGATCAGCTTTTTGTATTCGGCAATGATCTTTTGCAACGCATCGGGCTTGAGGTCGTAGTCGTACTTCACTTTCTTCGCGGCCTTTACGCCGTCGAAGATGTGCTCGAACTTTTTCTTGGGAACATCGAGGACCACGTCGCCGAACATCTGGATGAGGCGGCGGTAAGAGTCGTATGCAAAGCGGGGATTATCGCTGCGCTTGGCCAGAGCCTCGACGGCCTTATCGTTGAGGCCCAGGTTCAAAATGGTGTCCATCATGCCGGGCATGGAAAACTTGGCACCAGAGCGGACTGAAACCAGCAGCGGATTTTCGCCCTTGCCCAGCTTCTGGCCCTGCAGTTGCTCCAGCTTTTCAAGAGCGGCGAGGATCTCCTCGTCGATCTTCGGGCTGACGTTGCCGCGCATGTATTCGCGACAGGCCTCGGTCTGGATGGTGAATCCGGGAGGAACCGGCAGACCCGCGTTGGTCATCTCGGCCAGGCCAGCGCCCTTGCCGCCCAGCACGTCCTTCATTTTTCCGTTGCCATCGGCCTTGCCGCCGCCGAAGAAATACACATACTGTTCAGTTGAGGCTGAGCTCGCCTCGGTGAGAGGTTGCTCCAATACAGCTTGAGTCATTGGTTCAAATCTCCATGGTAGGATTCCGCTTCGCGGTCCATATGAAAGGGTAACGGAACGGAGGCCCAGCGCGCCAACTGGAAGCGGCAAAGAGGCTGAGCAAGCGATAGCCCTCAAAAATATGGGACAGCACTATGCGGGCAGTGTCGTAAACAGGAATAGCGTCTGGGGGTTAGGGCTGCCTGTGACCCTTGGCACAGGCGGTGTGCGGGTAGGGGGAGGGCTGTTTCAAGGCCGAATACAACGTATCGCAATCTGACACGAAAGCGGTGATCCGATGCGATTCTTGCAGGATTTCGGCGAAATCAGGCGGCGGTTTCCTGCAGTTGCGCGCACTCGAAGGAGATTTCGGCTTCGCGTTGCGTGGTCAGAATCCGCTCCAGGCCGACGATGGCAAGAATTTCCAGCACATGCGGCGAGGGATTCGCGATGGTGAAGCGGTAGCCAGCCTGGCATGCGTCGCAATAGAGCGTGATGAGCGCGGCGAGGCCGGCGGCGTCGATGCGGGCGATGTGCGCGAGATCGAGGGTGACGTTTTGCCGGCGCACCAGCGGCTGCAGGCGCTCGAGGAATTGCTGTTCGGTGCCACGCACCAGCTCAGTGATTTCGTTGAATTCAAAGATTTGAATGGTCATAGTGTGCCCCCTCGGGGTTGGGCAGCAATGAGGTATACGCAGGGTAGGGGCAGGAAGTTCCACGCTGTGCGGGGAATAGTTTGGGCTGGCCGGGGACGCGACCGCTGCCGGAGGCCAGCCGGAGCTCGATGCCGTTCGGGCTGAGGAATTCGCTCGCGCGGATTTCTAATTCGGCTGCGCGGTGTATCCCGCAATCTCGCTTTCGATCTGCTCCAGTGTTTTGCCTTTTGTTTCTCGCAGATATTTCACGACGAAAAGCAGGCAGAGCACGCACATGGCTCCGTAAATCACAAAACACCAGCCCTGAAGGCGGCTCAACAGGTAAGGAAATGTGAGCGAGACAACAAAGTTCGCTGCCCACAGCATGAAGGTTGCGATGGCCACCGCGTAACTGCGAATGCGATTGGGAAACAACTCGGAGATCAGCACCCAAACCACGGGCCCCAGCGAGAATCCAAACGCAGCCAAGTAGCCCATGATGCAGATGAGCACGAAATAGCCTTGTGCGTGCCCACTGATGAAGGTGACAGCCAGCAGAAACATGGCGATGGCCATGCCGATGCTGCCGATGACCATGAGCGGTTTGCGCCCGACTTTATCGACGAAGAACATGGAGACGACGGAAAAGGTCAGGTTGACCAGGCCCATCAATGCGGTCTGGAAAAGGGCCGAACTGTTGCCGAAACCGGCCGACTTGAAGATGGACGGCGCGTAATACATGACGACATTGATTCCGGTGACTTGCTGGAAGATCGCCAGAAGGATTCCCAGGATCAAAACGCCGCGCGCGCCGTGACGGAAACACTCCGCAAACTTGACGCGGGTCTCGTTTTGCATCGAATCGAGGATCTCGTTGAGCTCGAGGTCGGCCTCCCTGGCTCCGTTGATGCGCGTCAGAATGAGCAACGCTGGCTGGTAACGGCGCTTCCCGATCAGCCATCGCGGGCTTTCCGGGGCAAAAAGCAGTGCAGCAAACAACAGGAACGATGGAACGGCCATGACCGCGAGCATCCAGCGCCAGTTTTCAGCACTGCCGAAGTCGCGCAAGAAATAATTGGAATAGAAGGCAGACGACTGCCCAAGAAAGATGGCGAAGAGATTGAGCGAAACCAGTTTGCCGCGATGCCGCGGAGGTGCCAGTTCGGCGATATAGATGGGCGCCAGCATGGACGCCGCACCCACAGCAATTCCAGCCACGATGCGAAATGCGATGAATACCGTGAGGCTGGCGGACAGCGCGCAACCCAGCGACGAAGCGAGAAAGACCAGCGCGGTAAGCAGCAGGGTTTTCTTGCGACCGAAGCGGCTGCTGAGGGGGCCGGCCAGCACGCAGCCGATCATGCAGCCGATGATGATGCAGCTAACGGTCCATCCCTTGGCGAATTCGCCGAGGTTGAAGACCCGGGGGCTCGCGATGTATTCGATCACGCCGGAGATCACCGAGGTATCGAAGCCAAACAGGAATCCGCCGGTCGAGCCGACGACGCAAACCAGGATGAGGTAGAGACTGAGCGGTGTCTGTACTTGACGGGCCGGCATCGCAGCTGCTCGACGATTGGAGGAGGGTTGAGGGTGCATTTGTGGCCCTGCAGGGACCGGTCCCTGAAAGTTACTTCATTTAATTGTAACGCGACGCTGGAATGTTAGCATTCGCTTCAGAAAGCGGTCCCGTGAAAATGCGGCAAATGCACCCAAACGGGCAAGGCTATAGGGCTGCAGGCGACGGGCCGCGAGCCGATTCGCACGCGAGGGAATATTCTGAGATTGCCGAGCAAAATGCGTTCGCCGGGGCCAGTTTCCATGTCGAATGAATCCGTCCATCCTGCGCCATCTATAGTCGCCGGGCCCGCGCCGGGTTTGGCACGCGAGCGGGCGCGGGCTCTGGCGCTGGAGGCGGGGTTTACCGAGGCCGGCCTGGTGGCGCTTCCCTACGCAGACGAGGAGCGCGATGCGGAGCGATTTGCCGCGTGGGTGCGCGCCGGACGCGCGGGAACCATGCAGTATCTCAAGCGAACCGGCGAAGACGGGCGGCTGACGCGGGAGCGCGTGCGCGTTCCTTTTCCCTGGGCGCGCTCGGCGCTGGTGTGCTTTGCCAGCTACCTCTCCCCCTCCGCGCCACTCTCAACCGAAACGCCAAAGCGTGGCAGCGGGTGGATTGCGCGATATGCGTGGAGTAGCCGTGTCGATGCAAAGGGCGAGCAACGGCCGAGCGATTATCACAAGGTGCTGCTTAAACGGTTGCGCGACGTGGAGACGCGGCTGCATGCGGAGTTGGGCAAGTTTGAATCGCGCTGCTACGTCGACACGGGGCCCGTCGTGGAGCGCTCGCTCGCCGTGGCGGCCGGGCTGGGATGGACGGGAAAGAATACGTGCCTGATACATCCGCAACTGGGCTCGTGGGGATTTTTGGCGGTAGTGTTGACGTCGCTCGACGTCAGTCCAAAAAGCAAAACGCTGGAGGCGGTGCCCGATCGATGCGGTACTTGCCGGCGCTGCATTGAGGCCTGCCCGACGCATGCGCTGGATGTGCCCTACCAGATGGATGCCACGCGATGCATTGCGTACCTGACCATCGAGCACAAGGGGCCAATTGCCGACGAACTAATGCCGGGCATCGGACGCCAGGTGTTTGGCTGCGACATTTGCCAGGATGTTTGCCCGTGGAATGAGAAAACACTGCGTAGTGGGCCGATTGTTGCCGATGCGGAACTTAAACCGCGCGCGGAACTGATCAATCCCGCATTGGATTGGCTGGCGTCTCTCGACGAGAAGTCCTTCGAGCGCGAGTTCAATGGCTCGCCGGTGCGCAGGACAGGATTCCAGGGCTTGCGGCGCAATGTGGCGATCGCCATGGGCAACAGCGGACTTGCGCAGTACGCGGCAAAGCTGGAAGAGTGGGCCGTGGCCGGCGATGAGGGCTTGCGCGCAGCCGCGCAATGGGCGCTGGGCCGGCTGTGGAAAGAGGACGCGGGCAGCGATCGCTCGTGAATTCCTGCGGGGCTTAGACAGTGGCCCGGCCCAGCGCTGATCCGGCCTGAGCAACTATCCTTAAGAGCAGCGCCTTCCCGCAATTGCACAGTTGCGACGGAACGCGAGAGTTTTCCTGACCATAAGAAGGACCGATAAGTGGCCGATGAATTGAAATCCGCGTCCGGCGTCGTATCAGATGCTGCGAGCGGCTAGAGGGTGCCGGGGAGGCGCTGGCTGCCGCCGCCGCTGGCCCCGCGCAGCCGGTGACGCGCACCAAATGGTACCAGTGGCGCAGGAGCGGCACAGCGCTGATCGCCTACCTGCTCGACAGCGAGGTTCACACTTTCGCTTTCAGCGTGGCGGCCAACGCGATCATCTCGTTCATTCCTTTCGTCGTGCTGCTCTACACGCTGGCGCTTTCAGTCTTCCATTCGGAAGCCATGAAGACTGTTGTCGACCAGATGGTGAATTACTACCTGCCTTCCGCAGAAAAGCAGCAGGGCTGGCTTGTGGATACCATCCTCAAAGAAGCCGTACTACCGTTGGTGCATCACAAAAGCGCGCAGGCCTTTTCGCTGGTGATGATTCTCATCGCCTGCACGGGAATTTTTCTGCCTTTGGAAGTGGCGCTCAATCAAGCGTGGGGCGTGGCCAAGAGCCGCAATTACCTCTTCAACCAGTCCATCGCCTTCGGGCTGGCGTTTCTGATGGCCGCGCTCGCGCTCCTGAGCATGAGCGTGACTGTGTGGGTGAAGGCCGCTCTCGGTGTCGTTACTTTCCATAGCGACGAATGGCTTTATCACGTGGACGACCAGTGGAATCTCCTTTCTTTGCCTGACGGTCTCCAGCGGCGCAGCGGCGATCCTGTTCCTTTTCTCGGTCTATTACGTGCTCCCGAACCGAAAGGTGCCCTGGCGGCCGGTTTTGCGCACTTCGATCATTACGGGCGCCATCTGGCTGCTCGCGCGGTTCCTCTTTGCTTTGGCGATTCCTCACGTCGATCTGAGCATGTACGGCCCGTTCTACGTTTCCGTGAGCTTGCTGTTCTGGGCGTATATCTCGGGGCTGATCCTGTTTGCCGGAGCGCAGTTCAGCGTGGCGCGGGTGAGGAAAAGACAGGGAGTAGGGAGTAGCCGATAGGGAATAGACAGAAAGCCAGCCTCTGCCTGCAGGTGGTTGCGCTACTCCCTATTGGCTACTCCCTTGTTCCCCGCCTTTCTTCGCTTTGTGTTCGCCGTCCCTCTTGCGCTACTCTCAGAAAAGCGTGTCTGAAGAAAAACCCCATTCCGACCCGAAGATCGAAGCCAGCACCGATCCGTTCGCCTGCTTTCACCCGGTGACGGCGGCGTGGTTCAAGGCGGTCTTTGACGCGCCGACGGCGCCGCAGCGCATGGGCTGGCCGGTGATTGCGCGCGGAGAGAATGCGCTGATCCTGGCGCCGACCGGCACGGGCAAGACGCTGGCCGCGTTTTTGTGGTGCCTGGACCGGCTGATGCTGGAAGACAGGGAGCAAGAAGACAGGGAGCGAGGGAGCAAGGGAGCAAGCCACCCCAGCGGGCATGAATCGCCCGCCGGGGGCCCCGGCAGGGAACGAAGCAGCGATGAGCGGCGCGGTTGCCGCATTGTTTACGTGTCGCCGCTGAAGGCGCTGGCCGTGGACGTGGAGCGGAATTTGCGCTCGCCGCTGGCCGGCATGGCCAACATGGCGCGGCGCATGGGCGTCGCGTTCCGCGAGCCGGAGATCAGCGTGCGCACCGGCGACACGCCGCAGCGCGAGCGCGCACGCTTCGCGCGCCATCCCGCCGACATTCTGATCACCACGCCCGAGTCGCTCTATCTGCTGCTGACTTCGCAGGCGGCCGAGGCGCTGCGCACGGTGGAGACCGTCATCGTCGACGAGATTCATGCGCTGGTTCCCACCAAGCGCGGCGCGCACCTTTCGCTGACTTTGGAACGGCTGGAGGCGCTGACGGCGAAGCCTCTGCAGCGCATCGGTCTCTCGGCCACGCAGCGGCCGCTGGAGGAGGTGGCGCGGTTTTTGGGCGGGGTGGAGCGTACAGGGAGCTAGGGATCAGCCACGCCAGCGAGTAGCAAATCAGTCGCTGGGGGCCCCGGCAGGGATCAGGGAACAGAAAACAAGAAGACTGAGGGCTCGGAGGATGCCGAGGCCGATTCCTTGCTCCCTGACTCACTGGCTCCCTCGCTCGCCTGAGGTGGCCGAAGCTGCATCGCTCGCGCTACCGGCCCGTGACCATCGTGAACGCCGCTGCGCGCAAGCAACTCAAGCTGCGCATCGAGGTTCCGGTGGAGGACATGGCGCGCCTCGGCGAGATGGAGGAGATTCCTTCGGGGCCGGCCTCGCAGACGCCGCGGCGCGTCTCCATCTGGAATGCGATCCATCCGCGGCTGCTTGAGATCATTCGCGAGCGCAACTCGACGATTCTGTTTGTGAACGCGCGGCAAACTGCCGAGAGGCTGGCCGGAGCGCTGAACGATCTGGCAGGCGAGCCTATCGCCCGCGCACATCATGGGTCGCTGGCCGCGGCGCAGCGGACGGTGATCGAGGAGCAGCTCAAGGCTGGACAGATTCGAGCGCTTTGCGCGACTTCGACGCTGGAGCTGGGCATCGACATGGGAGCGGTGGATCTCGTGATTCAGATCGAGTCGCCGCCTTCGGTGGCCAGCGGCATGCAACGCATTGGCCGCGCCGGCCACCACGTGGATGCCGTGAGCGAGGGAATTCTGTTTCCCAAATATCGCGCCGACCTTGTGGCCTGCGCCGCCGTGACGCGCGCCATGCACGAGGGGCACATTGAATCCACGCGGTTTCCGCGCAATCCGCTCGATGTGCTTTGCCAGCAGTTGGTGGCGATTGTTGCAAGTGCGGGAAAAGCAGGGACCAGGGATCAGGGGTCAGGGATCAGAAAAAAGACTGCGCGCGGCAAATCTTCACCCCTCCTGTTTGAAGAAGAAACGTCGCAAGCGCCGGGAAGCACGAATAGATCCGACTCTGCCAACTCAGCTTCCGCTGAAGTTTCGGTCGACTTTCTCTTCGACTTGGTGCGGCGGGCTGCGCCGTTTGGATCGCTTTCGCGAAAGGCCTTCGAGGGCGTGCTGGATCTGCTCAGCGGCCGCTACCCTTCCGATGAGTTTGGCGAGCTGCGTCCGAGATTGACGTGGGACCGCATGCGCAATGTGGTCACGGCGCGTGACGGCGCGGCACGGCTTGCCATTCTCAACGCCGGGACCATCCCCGACCGAGGGCTTTATGGCGTTTTCCTCGCATTTACTGAGGGCAAGTCGGTGCGCGTTGGCGAGCTCGATGAAGAAATGGTTTTCGAGTCGCACCCCAATGAGACTTTTATTCTTGGCGCGTCGACGTGGCGCATCACCGACATCACGCACGACCGCGTGCTGGTGACCCCCGCGCCTGGCGAGCCAGGCAAGATGCCGTTCTGGAAGGGCGATGGGCCGGGGCGGCCGCTGGAGTTTGGCCGGCGCATCGGCGCCATGGTGCGCGAGCTGCGCGCATTGCCGCAGGCGGCTGCGCTTACGCGTCTCGTGAACGAGCACGATCTCGATCCGGGCGCCGCTGAAAATCTGCTGCGCTTTCTCGCCGACCAGGCCGAATCGACCGGGCAGGTTCCCGACGACCGGACGATTGTTGTGGAGCGCTGCCGCGACGAGCTGGGCGACTGGCGCGTGTGCGTGCTGACGCCCTTCGGCAGCCGCATCCACATTCCCTGGGCCATGGCGGTGAGCGCGCGCATCCGCGCCGCGGGCGGGCCTGAAGTGGAGACGCTGTGGGGCGACGACGGTTTTGTGCTGCGCTTCCCCGACACCGACGAGCCGCCCGATGCGGATTGGATTCTGGTGGAGGCGGCCGAAGCCATGCAGTTGGTGCTGCGCCAGTTGGGCTCAACGGCGCTGTTTGCCGGGCGCTTTCGCGAGGCTGCGGGCCGCGCACTGCTGCTGCCGCGCCGCCGCGCCGACCAGCGCTCGCCGCTGTGGCAACTGCGCAAACGCTCCTACGATCTGCTCAGCGTGGCTTCGCGGTATCCATCGTTTCCGCTGCTGCTCGAGGCGTATCGCGAGTGCCTGCGCGACGTTTTCGATATGCCTGCCCTGGTTGAGATTCTCCAGGAGATCGAGCAACGGAAGCTGCGCGTACACGTGGTGGAGACGCGCAAGCCTTCGCCATTTGCCTCGTCGCTGCTTTTCAGCTACGTGGCCAACTTCCTATACGATGGCGATGCGCCGCTGGCCGAGCGCCGCGCACAGGCACTCTCTATCGACCAGGAGCAGTTGCGCGAATTGCTTGGCGAGGCCGATTTGCGCGAACTTCTCGATCCCGCGGCGATTGCAGACGTGGAAGAGGCCGCACAGTGCCTCGCCGAGAATTACCGCGCGCGCTCGGCCGACGGCATGCACGACCTGTGCCTGAAATTGGGTGACCTTTCGCGCGAAGAGTTGGCGCGGCGCGTGGTTTCGCCAGAGTTGCTCACGCAGGTCGACCGCTTGATTCGCTCGCGGCGACTGCTGGAGCTGCGCATCGCCGGTGAAAAGCGGCTGATCGCTGCCGAGGATGCAGCGCGTTACCGCGATGGATTGGGGATTCCCTTGCCGCCGGGGCTGGCGGTTGCACTGCTGGAGCCGGTGGCGCATCCCGTGCTCGAACTGGTGCGACGCTACGCGCGCACGCACGGGCCGTTCACGCTGCGCGAGGCTGCGGATCGATTTGCACTCGACGCAGAAGCCGTGGAACATGTGCTGCGACAGCTTGCGGCGGAGGGTCGCGTGCTGGAGGGCGGATTCCGGCCGGGCGGACTCCACCCCAACGGATACACATCATCCGTTGGGGACCCCGGTTTTCACCGCGAGTGGTGCGATGCGGAGATTCTGCGGCAAATTCGCCGCAAGTCGCTGGCCCGGCTGCGCCGCGAAGTGGAACCGGTGGAGCAGCACACGCTGGCGCGCTTCCTCACGCACTGGCAGGGACTGCTGGTGCCGCGGCGTACGGGCAACGCGCATCTGGATGCGCTGCTGGATGCAATTGAGAACCTGCAGGGCGCGCCGCTGCCTGCATCGCTGCTCGAAACTTCGATTCTGCCCGCGCGCATTGCCGATTACTCTCCGTCGGGGCTGGATACGCTTGTCGCCGCGGGCGAAGTGACGTGGGCTGGAGTGGAACCGATCGGCGAGCGTGACGGCCGCATTGCTCTGTTTCTTGCCGACAAGCTGCCGCTGTTGGCGCAGAGGCGGCCGTTAGTGGAACCGCTGACCGAGCGCGAAGAAAAACTGCTTGCGGTGCTCGAGTCGACGGGCGCGAGTTTCTTCGATGCGCTGCACTTGGCGACGGGCGGCGGCTATCCTGGCGAGACGATCGACGCGCTGTGGAGCCTGGTGTGGCGCGGGCTGATTACCAACGACTCACTGCACGCTTTGCGCGCCTACATTGCTCGGCCCGAGAGTGCACGCACGCCACGGCGGCTGCAAACCGGAATGGTGTTTCGTTCGCGGCGCACCACGCCGCCGACCGCGCAGGGACGCTGGGCGGCATTACCGCTGCAATCGGGTACGGCCCGCGAAAACTTCCCTCAGGGGCTAAAGCCCCGAGATTTTTCTGCTTCGGGCAGCGGCACGGCTAAAGCCGTGCCCTTTCAAAACAATGCTAGTCAGGAGACCGGCAGCGGCACGGCTGAAGCCGCGCCCTTTCAAAACGATGCCGGCCCGTCGCAGACCGAGCGCAGCCACGCACTGGCGCTGCAACTGCTCCACCGCTATGGAGTGCTGCTACGCGAATCGGTTGCGGCGGAGAACGTGCCGGGAGGGTTCAGCGCGGTCTACGACGTGCTGAAGGCTCTGGAAGAAAGTGGGCGGATCCGTCGCGGATATTTTGTCGGCAGCCTGGGCGCTACGCAATTCGCGCTGCCGGCAGCCGTGGACCTGCTGCGCCAACTGCGCACCGAGCCACCGCTGGAGAAACCGGAGTTCGTGCAGTTGGCTGCTACGGATCCGGCGAACCCCTATGGTTCGATCCTGCGCTGGCCGGAGTTGCCGGTGGCTGAAGAAGACTTGGAGTCGGCGCCACGCCTGCTGACGCGCGCGGCATACGCGGAAGTGATTCTGCGCAACGGGCGGCTGGTGGCGTGGCTCAAGCGCGGCAGCCCAAACATGGTCATGTTTTTGCCCGCCGAGGAACCGGAGCGTTCGCAAACGGCTTCGGGGCTGGCGCATTTCCTGTGTACACGGGGCCAGACGCGAATGCACGCACACAGCCACGAGGGCGTCCTCATCACAACCATCAACGGCCAGCCGGTTGCCGCGCACTTTATGGCGCGCTTTCTCATGGATGCGGGATTTCATCCCGGCCCATTGGGCATGCACCTGCGGCGGATTCCGCTGCCGGTGGCGCAACGCGGGCACGACGCGCAGCTTGGGGATTTGCAATGACGCGAGAAGTAGAATCAGGGGCTAAAGCCCTCGATTTTTTGGGTGCGGTGACGGCACGACTAAAGTCGTGCCCTTTCACGAAGCTAATTCGCAAATCGGTGCCAACAAGAAATGCCTGAGGGCGACACCATTTTTCGCACCGCGCGCAACCTGGGCCGAGTACTCACGGGCAAGCCCGTGACAGCGTTTCGTTCAACCTTCCCGTGGCTTATGCGCTTTGACGACGACACGCCGCTAGCCGGGCAGACGGTGGACCGCGTGGAGGCACGCGGCAAATGGCTGCTGGTGCATTTTTCAGGAGGCGGCATTCTGGCCTCGCATCTGCTGATGAACGGACGCTGGCACATCTACCGGCGTGGCGAGCGCTGGCAGCTTGCGCACATCCACATGCGCATTGTGATCGAGAACGCGGAGTACCAGGCAGTGGGGTTTCGGGTACCCGTGGCGCGCATGCATACCGAGCGAACGCTGGAGCGCGACTTGCGCGTCGCCGTTCCGGAAAACGATTTGCTGCACGCGGAGTTTGATGCCGCGGCGGCTTTGGAACGGCTGAGGTCGCGCGGGGATGAAGCCATTGCCGACGCTTTGCTCGACCAATCAGTGCTGGCCGGCGTGGGCAACGTCTTCAAATCGGAGATCTGTTTCGTCAACGGCCTGAATCCTTTTCGCACCGTCGCGTCGCTCACGCGCGATGAGGCCGCGGCGACAATTGCCACCGCACAAAAACTGCTCAAGGCCAATGTGCTCGAGGATTCCGGCGACATGATCGTGACCTTTCGCGGCCAGCAACGGCGGACGACGCATGCCTCCGATCCCGGTGAGAGCCTATGGGTCTACGGGCGCGCGGGCGAACCATGCCGGCGCTGCGGCGAGGCGATCCGCCGCCGCATTCAGGGCGCAGATGCACGCGTCACCTTCTGGTGCCCGCGTTGCCAGCCCATGCCGGATGGGTCGGATGTGGATGGAGCTTGAAAGGAACCGGGCCCCCAAATAGGAGGCGACATGAAGACCCATGCAACTTCCCCGAAGAACGAAGCTGAAGACCAACTTGCCGAATGTATCGACAAGTTCACGCCGGAGATGGCCAAGGCAATTCGCGCCGTCCGGGCTGCCCTGCGCAAACGGCTGCCCACGGCGAATGAACTCGTCTACGACAACTACAACTTCTTCGTTATCGGCTACTGCTCAACCCTGCGGCCGTCGGACTGTTTTACTCAGCTGGTGGCCGACGCTCACGGCGTGCGGCTCGCGTTTTATTACGGTTCCACACTTCCCGATCCAGCGGGAATCCTGCTGGGCGGCGGGAATCAAAATCGATTCATTCGGCTCGCGAGTGCGCGCGATTTAAGCAAGCCTGAGGTGGAAGGTCTGATTCGCGCGGCCGGTGCGCAGGGCAAAGTGCCGCTGCCAGCGACGGGGCGAGGGACTCTCGTGATCCGCTCGGTCTCAGCAAAGCAGCGGCCACGGCGTGTGGTGGTAAAGCCTGCGCGCCAGCGCTAGTTTTCTGACCACATGAATTCGGACTTGGGCTTTGGTGGTTTCCCACCCATTCGCCAGAAAAAAGCGAATGGATGGGGCACGGGAAGGTTCTTCTTCAATCGCTCAGCGACCTAGTTCGTTGGCTTGCCGATGCCGAAGATTTTCTGAAGGATGTTGCGGTGGTCGTCGCCGCCCATGCCGCCCTTGTGGTCGCACGTGTCAGTGGGTGCAGTGCCGTCGAGAAAGGCCGCGGAGTAATCTTCTGGGCAGGATGCGTCAGCCAGCAGGTTAGTGACCTTGTCGAGCGTGATGATCTGCACGCCATCGGGCGGCGTGAACTCGTTGGTGTCGGAGTACTGCGGCAGCTGGACGGCCTGCTTCATGAACGCTGCCCAAATGGGTGCGGCGGCGCGCGCACCCTGGACGCGACCGAGATTTTCCGGATCGAGCGGGGTGTAGTCGTCATTGCCAACCCACACGATGCAAAGCAGGTTGCTGGTATAGCCCGCAAACCATGCGTCGTGATCGGTGCCCGTCTTGCCGGCAGCGGGGGCGGTAAATCCCAATCCGCGAACGCTGGCTGCGGTTCCGTTATTCATCACTGCTTCCAACATGCTGGTCGTCAGGTAGGCAACGCGGGGATCGAGAATCTGGCGCGTAGTGGGCGTGTAGTCGACAACGATATCGCCGGTGGCGGTGCGCACGCTCGAGAGCATCCACGGATCGATGTGCAGGCCTTTGTTGGCGTAGATGGTGTAGGCGCCTGCCATGTCGAGGGGCGTGGCATCGTAGGAGCCAATGGGCATCGAGGGAGTGCCCTGCGCGGTCCTGACGCCCGCGCTGCGCGCCAACTCGGCGACGCGATCGAATCCCACCCAGCTTGCCAGTTCGATGGTGGCAATGTTGTCCGACTGCATCAGGGCGTAACGAGCGGTCATCGTGCCGTAGTGCTCGTTGATGAAGTTGTGCGGCGTGTATTCGTAGGGAGTTCCCTCGCCGTACGTGGCCGGCTCGTCGCTGAGCATGGTGACAGGCGAAAATAGCGCGGTTTGCCCGGGCAGCATGGTGCCTTCGACCGCGGTCTGAAAGGCCGAAGCATAAACAAACGGCTTGAAGATGGAGCCGGTGGGCCGGTGCGAAACCGCGTGGTTCACCTGCGACTTGCCATAATCCCGCCCGCCTACCAGTGCCAGCACCTGGCCGGTGTGGGGATCAATCGCGATGAGCGCCACTTGCGGATAAATGTACGGCTTGCCCAGCTTCTTGTCGCGCGCATGGACTTTGTCTACCAAGTCGTCGACAACGTGAATGGTCGATTCCACTGCCGAGGTGGCAATCTTCTGTAAGTCGGGATCGAGCGAAGTGTAAATGCGCAGCCCTTCACGATTGAAGTCGCGATCGCCGAGGCGTTGCGTCAGTTGATCGTGCACCAGGTCGACAAAATAAGGCGCTTCGCTGGCGTCCACACTGCCGGGCTTGAGATGCAGCGGCTCCAGCTTCGCGGTTTCGGCCTGCTCCTTAGTGATGGCGCCGGTTTCAACCATCGCATCGAGCACCAGGTTGCGGCGCTCAATGGCACGGTCCGCGTGGCGGAAGGGATTCAGCCGGCTCGGGCTCTGGATGATTCCTGCAAGCATGGCGCACTCGGCCAGATCGAGCTGGGCGACATCCTTGCCGAAATAGGACTGCGACGCTTCGCCGAAACCATCGACAGAAAAGCTGCCGAGCTGCCCGAGATTGATTTCGTTGGCATACATGGCGAAGATCTGCTTCTTGTCGAAGCGGTGCTCGAGGATGATGCTGATGACGGCCTCGCGCATCTTGCGCGAATAGGTCTGCTCGGGCGTAAGGAAGAAGCCGCGCGCCAACTGCTGCGTGAGCGTGGATGCGCCTTCTCTGTAGCGGTGCAAGTGAAATATGTCGTTGCGCATCGCGCCCAGGATGCGCCAGTAATCGATGCCGCCGTGCTCAAAGAAGCGCCGGTCTTCGATGGCGATGACGGCATGCACCAGGTTGGGCGGAATCTCGTCGTAGGTGAGCAGGCGGCGCTTGGTGCGCTGCGCGCCCTCGCTTAGGCCAGTGATGAGCAGCGGCTCGAGCTCATAGCTTGAAAGCGGTTGGCCGCGCTCGTCGCTGATGGATTCGACCACACCACCGCTTACGTGGATGGTGGCGCTGTCGGGCGCGTGAAACGATTGCGGGCCGGGGTGCACGGTAATCTGCTGGCCGCCTTCGCTATAGGTGCCCAGAGGCGATGCTTGCGCGGCGCCGTCGGCGGTGTAGCCGGCTTCGCGCAGCTCGTTGGCGATCAGGTGGACGCTGAGCTTTTGTCCCGGCCGCACCTCGCGCGGCGCGGCATAGATCTGGGCGGTAGTGGCAAACATCGGCTGCTTGAGCCGTTCGTCCACAATGCGCGCGTATTTGATGTAGAAAACCGTGAAGACGCAGATGCCCACCAGCGCGACACAGCCGAGGGCTGCCAGCAGGTACCACAGAATCCGTGACCTGAGTTGATGATTCCCAGTGGGTTTCGCCAACCGGATTCGAAACGCCATAAATGCAGCTCCTAGCTGCTAGCTTCTAGCCTCTAGCTTTTCTTGCTTCAATTAGTTCCTACATCATTGGCCAGGGTCAACATTCAGGTACGCACACGAGCGGCTGGAAGTTCGCGCTCTAGTAGCTGTCTTCCAGCAGCTTTTCTTCCGCGACGCGCACCTTCACGAGCGCCACCACATCGTTCAAGCCTACATCGACGCTGGTGCTGGTGGAGCGCGTGACCAGTTCTACCTGGCCGGCGGCGGCCTTTTTACCCACGTTGATGCGGTAGGGAATGCCGACCAGGTCCGCGTCCTTGAATTTGACGCCGGCGCGTTCGTCCCGGTCATCCAGCAACACGTCGAGGCCCGCAGCTTCAAGTTCGGCAGCGAGTGTTTCGCCGGTTTCGCGCAGCGCCGCGTCGCCCACGTTCGTAACGGTGACCACCACCGTGAAAGGCGCAATTGAAGCCGCCAGGCAAAAGCCGTTGGCGTCGTTAGCCTGCTCGATGGCCGCCGTCATAATACGTTCGATGCCGATGCCGTAGCAGCCCATGATTGGCGTCACCTCCTTGCCGTTCGGGTCGAGCACGTGCGCACCCATGGACTTTGTATATTTGTCGCCGAGTTTGAAGATGTGGCCGACTTCGACTGCACGGCCGACGACGAGCTTGCCCACGCAGCCGGCGTTTGGACAGTTTTCGCCCTCGTTCACGCTGCGGATATCTGCGCTCAACGTCCAGGTGAAATCGCGGCCAGGCGTCACATTGCGCAGGTGGTAGTCGAGCTTGTTGGCGCCGCAGACCATGTTCTTGCGGCCCTCGAGGGCGCGGTCAACAATGACGGTGAGGCCTTCGCCCAGCGGCTCCGCATCGTGCTTGAGCCCGACTGGACCAAGAAAGCCAGCAGGACCGTTGAAGAATTGCTGCAACTCTTCAGCCTGCATGGTGCGCAGTTCCGCAGCGCCGATGGCGCCCAGCAGCTTGGTCTCGTTCACCTGGTGATCGCCGCGCAGGAATGTCGCCACGCCGTGCCAGGTATCTTTCCGGCTGCCATCTTTTGCTTTCTCGCCGTGCTTGAGCGCCATGTAGGCCACGCACTTGATGTCGGATGCCGGGGAGATTTTGAAGAACGCGGCCACGTCGACGATTGCTCCGCAACCGGGCGTTGATACCAGCTCCGGCTTGCCATCGCCTGTCGGCTCCATCTCGGCAACGGCGTCGAGGCGCGAAGTTGCTTTTTCCAAATTTGCCGCGTAGCCGCACACCGGACAGCTTGCGATGAAGTCCTCGCCGGCGTCGGTGTAGACCATGAACTCCTGCGATTGCGAGCCACCCATCGCGCCCGAGTCGGCCTCGACGGCCACAAACTTGAGACCGCAGCGCGTGAAGATGGCGCGATACGCCGCGTCGTGCAGGTTGAAGCTCTTGTCGAGACTCGCCTCGTCGATATCGAACGAGTATGCGTCCTTCATGATGAACTGACGTACGCGCAGCAGGCCCGACTTGGGGCGCGGCTCGTCGCGGAACTTGGTCTGAATCTGGTACCAGATTTGCGGCAACTGCTTGT
Organism: uncultured Acidobacteriota bacterium; assembly: GCA_963713675.1. GTDB lineage: Bacteria > Acidobacteriota > Terriglobia > Terriglobales > Acidobacteriaceae > Telmatobacter. The sequence continues at coordinate 438,355 of CAVQMV010000017.1, read as the reverse complement.
AGCTGCGCAACTCGCCGCGGGCAATCACGGTCATGATCTCTTCGTGCGTCATGCCCAAGCAGAGGTCCGCGCCCTTGCGGTCCTTGAGGCGGAACATGTTGTCGCCCATGCCAGCCCAGCGTCCGCTCTCTTCCCACGGTTCTTTGGGCAGAATGGCGGGCAGATAAAACTCCTGGCCGATCTTGTCCATCTCCTCGCGCACGATGGCGATGATCTTGTTCAGCGTGCGCTGGCCGAGAGGGAGGTAGTTGTAGATGCCCGCGCCGAGCTGGCGGATGTAGCCGGCGCGCAGCAGAAACTTGTGGCTGGCCACTTCGGCGTCTGCCGGGGCCTCGCGAAGAGTGGGGATGAAGAGTTTCGACCAACGATGCATAGAAAGAAAGGCGAACTTTCCCGCCCGCCAGTTGCGGACGCGAGGCACGATTAGACTGCACTTTCCATTCTAAATGTCCAAGTGTGGAGGCATTCTGCGGAATTACATGGTGTGAGTCAGGAAGACAATCCTTCCAGTCGTCTTATCAATTTGCATGACAAGTGTTCCGCCGTCGCAGGAACCACAGTTGAGCGTGCCGAGAATCGTCCATACGCCACCTTCAAGTTCAGCCCGAAGGGGTTTTTCACCGTCTAATTGCTTTTTCCCGTAGATCGGAAGTGCAACCGCGTAGGCAATGGCAAGTGCCGTGTCTTTGTCAGGAACAAAGCCATTTTTCGGGATGTACGAATGGGTGGTTTTGACTAGGCGGCGGTTGTAAACGAACTCGTCGTGATCGCTGACGGTTTGGGCGGAACAAATCACGGAAATCAGACAAGTTATGAGCAACGGAAAGGTGTTCTTCATGGGCTTCCCTCTTTCGTCCCGGCTAAATCAGCTCCACGCCCCACAGATCGTGCAAATGCACGACGCCTTCAACATTCAGGTCCGCGTCGACGACGACGAGCGAAGTGATCTTGCGCTCTTCCAGGATCGCCAATGCTGTTGCGGCCAGTTCGCTCGATGCAATGGTACGTGGATGAGGGTTCATGGCTTCGCCCGCAGTTTTGCTCAGCGCCGCTCCTCCCTCGCGCTCGAGCAGGCGCCTTAAATCGCCATCGCTGATCACGCCTTTGAGGCGACCGTTTTCCTGGACTGTTGTGATGCCGAGTTTTTTCGACGACATCTCGAAGATGACATCGGCCATGGAGGTGAACGGCGTGACGGCGGGGACGTCCTCGCCGGAGTGCATCAGTTCGCGCACCCTGGCGAGCTGCTTGCCCAGCTTGCCGCCGGGGTGCAGCTCTGCGAAGTCTTCCGCGCGGAAGCCCTTGCGCAGGCTGACGGCGACGGCCAGCGCATCGCCGAGCGCGAGCATGGAGGTGGTGGAGGCCGTTGGCGCGAGATTTAACCCGCAGGCTTCGCGCTCGACCGAGCAATCGAGGGCCACGTCGCTGGCTTGCGCCAAAGTCGACTGCAGATTGCAACAGAACGTGATGAGCGCGTCGCCTTTGCGCTTGAGGGTGGCGAGAAGGCGCAGAATCTCTTCGGTCTCTCCCGATGCCGAGAGGGCGATGACCACGTCGCCGGGCATGAGCACGCCCAGGTCGCCATGCACGGCCTCGGCGGGATGCAGAAATAGAGCCGGCGGAGCCGGTGGAGCTTAGCGTGGCGGCGATCTTCTGCGCGATGATGCCGCTTTTGCCCATGCCGGTGACCACGACGCGGCCGTTAGACTCGCCGCAATGAAGAATCATATCGACGGCACGGGCGAAGGGCGCGGCCATCGATCCATCGAGGCGCGCGGCGAGAACCTGAAGCGCGGCAGCCTCCGTGCGCACCAGCTCCGCGGGCTGGAACGCGTCGTCTTGCTTGTGTGAGCTCATCGGCCTTTGATGGTAACAAAGACAGGGGTCAGGTTTCAGGAGTCAGGTGTCAGAGAGCGGCAGTGGTGCACCGCCGGGTTGACCTAGGGCGAGATGGCATCTCATGAAATTGCGCGCCGATCAATGGCCGGTTCTGCTGTTTTTCCTGGATCTGGAATTCCGCTTCTGCTTGATTCCTGACACCTGACCCCTGAGACCTGAACCCTCGCCCGCGCCTCGTAGAATAGTCCCATGAAGTCTTTCCCCGTGCGGCGCAACACTCTGGTTCTGGGCGCTGCGCTTTTGATTCTGGCTATCTTCGCGTGGGCGGGGTGGGCCAACTGGGAGTATCGCCGGCAGGAGGCTGAGCGGCGGCTCGCCGGCGTCGGGCAGGGTGAGTTGGTGCCCGCTCCCGGAGGCGGTATGCCCGAATACGTTTCTCCACTCACCGGCAAGCCCGCGCCGGCTTTCGCGCTCAACGATTTGAGCGGGAACAAAGTCTCGCTCGCGAGCTACCGGGGCAAGGCTGTGCTGATCAACTTCTGGGCGACATGGTGCGGGCCCTGCCGGATCGAAACGCCGTGGATCGTCGAGTTGCGCCAGAAGTACGCAGCGCAGGGATTTGAGGTGCTGGGCGTGGACACGGAAGGCGACGACCTGAAGAAAAGCGACAAGGCCGGATGGGCGAAGGCCACGGCCGCTGCAGGCAAGTTCGTCGCGGAGGAAAAGATGCCGTACCCGGTGCTGCTCGACGGCGACTCCATCAGCAACGATTACGGCGGGCTCGACAATCTGCCGACTTCGTTCTTCGTGGACCGCAAGGGCGTGGTGGTTGCGGCGCAGGTGGGTTTGACTTCGGAGCAGGACATCGAGAGCAAGATTGAGAAGGCGCTGAATCAGTGATCAGTGGTCGGTGGTCAGTGGTCAGTTGTCAGCGATGGGCCGCATAGCTCAGGCACTTGAGGATCAGGAGTCGATGAGATTCTTGAAAGGCGTTTTCGTTGCGATGACTGCGGCGCTCACGGTGGGCGCACTGGCTGCTTACGGGCAGAGTGCGAGCTCGCCAGCGCAGAGTCGATCGCTGCTCAAGACTGAAGCGGTGACTTATCTGTTTCCCGAGCAGGTGAGCGTGCCGGCGGGCAAGTCGACCCAGGTGGCGCTGCACTTCCGCATCGCGCAGGGGCTGCACATCAACTCGCACACGCCCAGCGACGACTTCCTGATTCCGACTGAGTTTTCGATTCCAAACGGCTCGGGCATGCAGCTCCAAAGCGCGACGTATCCGGCGGGCACGGTGATCGCGCTGCCCATCGATCCCACCACCAAGCTGAGCGTATACACCGGCGAGTTCATCATTCAGGCGCATATTGTGGCCACGGCGGGCAATCACCTGGTGCAGGGCAAGCTGCACTACCAGGCGTGCGACCAGAACCAATGCATGCCTCCTAAGACGATCACAGTGGCGATTGATGTGATTGGGAAGTGAGAAATAGCTTCCTGCTAGAAGCTTCCAGCTGTTAGCTTCTTCTGAGGCTTCCAGGTTGTGTGCTTTTTCAGGATCTCGAAAGCGAGATCCTGAACGCACGGCAGCAATCGATTTTCAAGGAGAGAGTGAATGGCCGGTGGGTCGTCGAATTCAATGCTGATCGTAATTGCGTTGTTTGCCGTAATCCTGGCGTGCGGATTGGTGTACGGCCACATGCATCCTGAACTCGTGGATTCGGTGAAAAACTGGTTTGCCGGAATGGTCAAGATCCCGGATTTGTGAGACGTACCAAGTTGTGTGCTCTTTCAGGTCCCAGAAGCGAGACTTAGGACGCCTGACCTCAAGGCGGCTAACCCTTCGGCGACTGACCTGGCTCTCTTTAATTTCTTAACTTCTCCCGCTTCCAATTTGCTGATAACTTCGAATGCCTTGTCGCGCCTCGCTTCAAACTGTCGAACGCTATCCTCAAAATCTCTGTTCCGTCGGAAGTTTTCCCGACCGTTCATACCATCGACGAACGAACAGAAGAATGGGCACAATCTCGTGGCTTTTCGTTTCGTTGCAGCCTCTTGGGCCTTTGGCCCTCGGCTGTTTTCCGCAGCATGGGAATACTGTGTCCCAGGAGTAGTCCTCATTCTCTTTGCGGTCCAATCCGGCTGCCGCAGTTGGAAGTGGATTACCGCAGTAGAAGCACGTTCCGGACGCCACTATCGCTGCATATTGCTGGAAGCTCAACTCCCATTTGTGGTTGTTGAACTTTGCCTGAGATCGACCGAGCGTATATCCACCACCCAATGTTCGCGATCGGCCTTTTGTGTGCTCGTTCTCACATGAACGACAACGGCCGTTGCCAGTTCTGGCAACAATGCTAGAGGCATTTTCTACCGTCAACGGTCGCTTGCATCGACTACATTCGCCGTTCATTCCTAATCGTTCCTCAAGGAGCAGGCCACGCCTCACCCTCCGGCTTTCTTTTCGATCTTGGCCCAGGAGTCTTTGAGCGGCAGGGTGCGGTTGAAGACCAGTCTGGCCCGGCTGAGTCCGGGTCCACGCAGAAATAGCCGACGCGCTCGAACTGGAAGCGGTCGCCCGGCTTGGCGCTCGGCGAGCGATGGCTCGAGCTTGGCGCCGGTGACGATCTCGAGCGAGTTGGGATTGAGATTGTCGAGGACGTCCTGCGCCTTCTTCGACGTCGTCGGGATCGGGCTTGGGGAAGAGCTTGTCGTAGAGGCGGATCTCGGCGGCGATGGCGTGCGCGGCCGAGACCCAGTGGATGGTCGATTTGACCTTGCGGCCGTCGGGCGAGTTGCCGCCGCGGCTGGCCGGATCGTAGGTGCAGTGGACCTCGACGACGTTGCCGGCCGCGTCCTTCACCACGCTCTGCGCGGTGATGAAGTAGGCGTTGCGCAGGCGCACTTCCTTGCCGGGCGAGAGGCGGTAGTACTTGGGCGGAGGAACTTCGCGGAAATCGTCCTGCTCGATGTAGATCTCGCGCGAGAAGGGAACCTGGCGCGTGCCGGCGGAAGGGTCTTCGGGATTGTTGGCCGACTTCGACGAACTCTTCGATCTGGCCTTCGGGGTAGTTGTCGATGACCAGCTTGCAGCGGGTGCAGCACGGCCATGGCGCGGCGGGCGCGGCGGTTGAGGTCGTCGCGCTGGAAGTGCTCCAGCATTTCGATGTCGGTGCTGCCGTTGGTGCGCGAAACGCCGATGGCGGCGCAGAAGGCGCGGATGGCCTCCGGCGTAAAGCCGCGGCGGCGGATGCCGGAGAGCGTGGGCATGCGCGGATCGTCCCAGCCGCTGACGCGCTTCTCCTGCACCAGCTGCAGCAGCTTGCGCTTGCTGAGCAGGGTGTAGGTGAGGTTGAGGCGGTCGAACTCGATCTGCTGCGGATGGGAAGATGCCGAGCTGCTCGATGTACCAGCGGTAGAGCGGCTGGTGGTCTGCGAACTCCAGCGTGCACATGGAGTGGGTGATGCGCTCGATGGAATCCGACTGGCCGTGCGCGTAGTCGTACATGGGGTAGATGCACCACTCGTCGCCGGTGCGGTGATGCGTGGCGTGGAGGATGCGGTACATGACCGGGTCGCGCATGTTGAGGTTGGGCGAGGCCATGTCGATCTTGGCGCGCAGGACGCGGGCGCCGTCGGGGAACTCGCCGGCCTTCATGCGCGCGAAGAGGTCGAGATTCTCTTCGACGGAGCGGTTGCGGTAGGGGCTGTCCTTGCCGGGCTCGGTGAGGGTGCCGCGATGCTGGCGAATCTCGTCGGCGGTGAGGTCGTCGACGTAGGCCTTGCCGGCCTTGATGAGCTGCGAGGCCCACTCGTAGAGCTGGCCGAAATAATCGGAGGCGTAGCAGAGGCGCGTCCCACTCGAAGCCCAGCCAGCGGACGTCGTCCATGATGGAATCGACGTACTCCTGCTCTTCCTTTTCAGGGTTGGTGTCGTCGAAGCGCAGGTTGGTCTTGCCGCCGAACTCGTCGGCGAGGCCGAAGTCGAGGCAGATGGCCTTGGCGTGGCCGATGTGCAGATAGCCGTTGGGCTCGGGAGGAAAGCGGGTCTGGACACGGCGTCGCCGAACTTTCTTGGTGCTGCACATCTTCGGCGATGATGTCGCGGAGGAAGTTGGAGGGAGTGCGGGTTCGGCCTGCCGGATTGCGGCTCATTCGGCATTCGTGTTCATACCCGGGATTCCTGATGCGTCAGATTCGATAGATTTTTGCTCAAGCTAGCGATTCCAGACTGGCTTCGGCCTGGCGGATGCGCGCGAGGCAGACCTCGCGGCCCAGTACTTCCAGTGTGCCAAACAGCGGCGGCGCTTTCTTGCGGCCGCACACGGCCACGCGGATGGGCTCGAACATCTGGCCGGCCTTTATGCCCAAGTTGAGCGGCGGCCGCGCGCAAAGCCGCTTCCAGCCCATCGTGCGAAAGCGGTCGCGGCAAGGACCTGCTGCGCCTTTTCGAGCACGCGCAGCGCCAGCGCGGCGTCGCCCCTTTTGGCGGATCAGCTCGGCCGGGATCGTAGGGCGCCAGCTGCGTCGACGAAGAAAAAATCGGCGACCGCGACGACGTCGCTCAGCAGCTTGATGCGCTCGCGGATCAGCGGCGTGATCGCTGCCATTTTTTCCGGGCGTTGCATGGAAGCCGGCGTGCTCGAACAACGGCAGCAGGCGCGGCTGAGCTCGTCCACCGGCAGGGTGCGGATGTGCTCGGCATTGAGCCAGACGGCCTTGGGATCGAACGGGTCGTCTTCCTTGAAATTGACCACGGCGTTGGAGCGGTTGACGCCTTCGAGCGTGAACAGCGTCGATCAGTTCCTGCCGGGTCAGCAACTCGCGATCGTTCTTGGGCGACCAGCCCAGCAGCAGATAAAATTGGCGAACGCCTGCGGCAGAAAGCCGGCGTCGCGATAGGTGGTGACGCTCACCACCGGGCCGTGGCGGCGCTTGGAGAGCTTGGTGCCATCGGGCGCGACCAGCAGCGGCAGATGCGCGAACTGCGGCGGCTCGAGCCGCCGAGCGCCTCGAAGATCAGCACGTGCTTGAAGGTGTTGGTGAGGTGATCCTGCCCGCGGATGATGTGGCTGATGCGCAGATCGGCATCGTCGGCGCAGGAGGCCAGATGATAAGTCGGCATGCCGTCGCGAGCGCAGCAGGGCGAAATCTTCGATATCGGCGGCGGATTTCGATTGCGCGCCATAGACGGCGTCGGCGAACCGCACGTTGCGGCCTTCGCCGCGCGGGACGCGGAAGCGCAGCGCGAACGGCTCGCCCGCGGCGGCGCGGCGGTCGCTCTCCTCGCGCGACATTTCGCGCATGCCGGGATTGAAGAGCCATGCGCCCTGCGCGCCCGATTTTCTCGCCGTCTGCTCGCGTGGGCGGGGGTGAAATCGCGATAGGCCAGGCCCTTTTGGAAAGATCGGCTTCGGCCATCTGCGCGGTGCAGCGCCAGGCGCTCGGATTGCTTGTACTCTTCGTCCCAGCCGAGACCCAGCCAGCGCAGCCCTTCGAAGATGGATTGCACGCTGGCGTCGGTGTTGCGCTCGACGTCGGTGTCGTCGAGGCGCAGGATCATCGTGCCGCCGTTGTGGCGGGCATAGAGCCAATTGAAGATGAAAGTGCGCGCGCTGCCGATGTGCAGAAAACCGGTGGGCGAAGGCGCAAATCGGACGCGCGGACGCGCGGAAACTGGGGCAGCTGAATCGGTCATCGTGACGATGGCTTTCATTCACGATGCTATCGCACCTGTCGGTGCGCAGTCGCGTCTCAGGACCGTCGGCGAAGCACGGCAGATATGCGGCTCGCGCGGTGGCCTGCTACGCCCAAGCGTGACACCGGGCTCCACCGAATGCCAGGAAATAGACCAGCACCAGCGTAGCCCACACAGAAAGGGATAAGATTCAGCAGCGAGAGAAACGGCGAAAATCCGGCTTTTTTGCAGATGAACCAGAACGGAATGACGCCGATGACGATGGCTGGAAAACCAAAAAAGCCGCTAATCAAGATCAGGTGCCACGGCTGAAGTAATTCGCCCATGGATGTCACCTCCGAATGTCCGCAGTTTGCGCGGCTTCATGGTACAAGCGCGACGGATGCGTGCATGCAAGCACTGCAGAGGCGCCCTGCGAATGTAGGGCCGCGTCTCAGGCGGTGGGCGGAGCGGGCGGATTTTGCGGCGGAAGAGGCGGATACCCGCCGGGATACGGCGCAAGCTGCGCGACCGGAACCACCTTCCACTCCGCAAAGGCCAGCACGTAAATGAGCACCAGATTGCCAAGCGGAATGATGTTCAACAGCGTAAGCCAGGGCGACATTCCCGCCTTCTTGCAGATGAACCAGAAGGGGATGAGGATGATCGCCAAGGCGATGATGCCCAAAACCATAAAGATGGGAATCATCATCATCATTGCGTGCCGGACCGACTGCTGCATGGCATCGGACGGATTTTGCAGCGTATCTTGCAGAATGATCGCCAGAAAGTTCATAGTGAGCGCTCCGGAGTGGAATGAAAACTTTGCTGCCAAGGTACCGCCAAACCTCAGAATCGCAATGAAAAACTGCGCTTATAGATGCGTGCATCCCAATAGCGCGAGCAGACCGTAGCCCCCAAGTTTGTAGCCTGAGCCGAAGGCCTCAAATGCAGGTTCCCATTCGACTGCGATCGCTTCGCAGTCTCCGCTCAGGGCAGGCGTTCGACTCCGTTTGGCCCAGACACGGGCTAAACGTCGCTCAGGATGACAGAGTGTTTTCGATGCGAACCTTGAGAACAGGACGCTATGTGATGTCTTCCGTGTCGTAGACCGGCGCTGACGACGCGCTTCTTGGGCACGCCGTGGACCGACGAGAGCAGATCTTCGACCACGTCTTCGAGCTGGCGCTGGGTCTCGATCACCGCTTCCATGCTCTTCAGCTCTTCAGGTTCCTGCACGCGCTCCACCAGCACGACGGCGTGGCACTGGGCCACGTGATCGAGGTTCGAGGCCTTCAGGAGTTTTGGCCTTGATGCTCACCTGGTCCATTTCGATGCCGAGCAGGTCGGCGACGCGAGAACACATATCGGCGGCGATGGGCGAGATTTTGGGCGCGGCCAGAACCAGCGTGGTGTCGACATTGACGACGCGATAGCCCGCGTGTTGCAACTCTTCGAGCGCGAGATTGAGAAAGATGGCGGAGTCGGCGTCTTTCCAGCGCGGATCGCCGGGCGGGAAGAAGCTGCCGATATCGCCGGCGGCGACGGCGCCGAGCAACGCGTCGGTGATGGCGTGGAGCAGCACGTCGCCATCGGAGTGGCCGGCCAGGCCCTCGGGGTGGTCCAGCGTCATGCCGCCAATGCGCAGCGGCACGCCGGGCTTGAACTCGTGCGAGTCATAGCCAAAACCGATGCGTATGTCCGTCTTTCCCATGTTCGATCGCCTGCGTGAGTCACTGTATTTGTGCTTCCGGCGCCACTGCGGCCGCTGCGGCGTTTCCGGATCGTCGCTAACTCCGCGAACTCCGCTGCTTCAGATAGAACTCGGCCAGCTCCAGGTCGCCGGGCTGCGTAATCTTCAGATTAACCTGAGAACCGTGCACTACGGCTACGGGAATTCCGGCGCGCTCCAGCAGCGAGGCCTCGTCGGTGCCCACAAAGCCGTCCGCGTCAGCCTCGGCAAAGGCGCGTTGCAGCAGGCCGTAGCGGAAGCCCTGCGGCGTCTGCGCCTGCACCACGAACTCGCGCGGAATGGTCGCGGTGATCAGCGCGCCGTGCGCGGTGCGTTCCACCTGCTTGATGGTGTCAACTGCGGGCATGCCGACAATGGCCGCGCCATTCTCGGCCACCGCGTCGATGGTGCGCTCGATGGTGGCCACGTCAATGAGCGGGCGCACGGCGTCGTGGACGAGCACGATATCGTCCGCTTCGGCGGGCAGGGCTTTGAGCGCGTTGGCCACGGATTCCTGGCGCTTTTCGCCGCCCTCCACCACGTGCACGCGGCCGGCAAAACCGTATTCGGCTACCTGCGCCTCGGCGCGCTCCATCTCCGGCTTGCGCACGGCCACGTAAATCGACGTGACGCGCGGCGCGGCGGCAAAGGCGCGCAGCGAGTGAATGAGGATGGGCACGCCATCGAGGGCGAGAAACTGCTTGGGCTGCGGATTGGGCTGCGGACCCGCCATGCGGGTACCCAGTCCCGCGGCAGGAAGTATGACAAAGACTTGCATGGCTCTGCGAGTATACAACGGCAAGCTCTCAGTTTTCAGCCGGTTCCGTGTGCATCATCTCGTTGGTCGGGTGAAAGCCTAAGCGCTCATAAATCGGCCGTCCTGCTTGCGAACTGTGCAGCGTGACCACGCGAATGCCACGCCGGCGCGCTTCGGCCATGCACCGCTCAACGAGTTCGTGCGCCAGCCCGCGCTTCCGGAATTCCGGTTCCACGTACACGTTGAGCAGATAGCCGCGCAGCTCGCCCTCAGGATCGAAGGGATGGGGCGGCCAGTCGAGAATCAAAAGGCCTGCCGAGGCCACGGGCCGATCGCCGTCCGTCGTGATCCATCCGTAGTATTTGCCTTCGCGGATCATGCGCTCTGTCCAACTGGCGGAGCGGCGCTCCAGCGCAGTCATAAGGGATTCGTCGAGCGTGTGGATCTCTGCGAACATTGCCCTGCGATGCGCAGAGATGAGAGCGGCATCGGCTGTCGTTGCTGCGCGCGTCGTCAACATAAGGCTCAGTATAGGAGATATGCCGCCGCGGACTGTGGAAAGCGGGCGCATGATCGGCGGGCCGCCCGCTTTTTCAGCGGCAGCCCTGTTTGCAGCCCTTGATCAGCGCGTCTGTGCGGCGTGCGGCGATCAGCGGAATCCCGACCGCTTCGCCCGGCGTGACACATTGAGGCCGAACAGCGGGTCGGCGGCTGCGACCGCAGAAATGTTGACCTCTGGGATATTGGTCTTCGCGCTCGAATTCAATGCGCCAATGAACTGGTTGGCGAGGAGCGCATAGCCGGTATTTGTCGGGTGCACGCCATCCAGGCTGAACAGGCCGCCGAGAAATCCTGTGGTCGCGTGGTAGTTGTTGATGGTGATTCCGCTCTGCAATGTCTGGAAGTACGAGTGAATGTCGACGAGGATGCCGCCGACGGCAGCGACCTCCGCGCTGATCGCAGAGTTGTACTGGTCAATCGTCGTCTGGACCTGGGTGATCTCCGACGCGGTCAAAAAACCGGAGTCGGTGAGCGGGGTGGGCGTCTGGCCGTGCTCGATCTGAGTGATGGCGGTTTCAACTTCGCTCTCACCGGTGGCATTCACAAGGTCTCCGTCTGCGAGTCCGAGGTCCGCGGCAACCTGTGCCTGCGTCAGCCCGGTCTCCGTTGCCACCGTGGCGATGACGGTGGCTGCCGGCGTGAGATACGGAATTTCGGTCACGTCAGGAATGTTGGCGACAATGAGCGTAGCTTTGGTTTGAGAGTGAAGGGTGCTCAGCAGTTGCGTAAACTCCTGGGTAAAAGTGGCAACCGGGGTCATGGAACTCGGGCTTCCGCTTTCGTCGGCCTGCAAGGCATCATCGTTTCCAGCCCAGACAAAAATCGCGGTGGGATTGAGCGCGATGGCTTCATTCATCTGGCTCTTGGTGTCACCGAGCGGGAAGCCAAGCACGAGATCCGTAATGAGCTCTTCGTCCGAAGTCGGCACGAGCACCGGCCCTGTATTGATCACGTCGTTTAGAAGGTGGCCGGGAACGGCGAGGTCGTACGGTTGAGTTAGCGGATCGACCCGGCCGATGCTGATGCCGGATGCCTGCTGAATCACAGGAGGTGGCCCCAGGCTGGCGAGTTGCAAGACTGCCGGGACACCAGGCGAGGCAATGAGAGGCAGAGCCAGCGAAAAGTTTGCCTGTTTCGCCACCAAGCTGGCCCACCCGTTGGGCTGCTGCGCGTCAAGCAAAGAGCCGTTCTGGAATCCAGCACTGAGTGAATCGCCGATGACGACGGTGGTCGTGAAGCCGGGCGTGGAACTGGTGGTGCCGCCAGTGCCAGTCAGGCTGTTGTAGAGCTCGCAACCTGTCAGCCCCGCCGACGCCGCAACAACGCAGAGGACCACGGAGACGGCAAGTATCCGCCTCTTAAGGCTCTCGCGTTCCAAACTTCTTCCCTGGCTTTCCATGTTTTCCGGCGTTTCGTATGGGCGCTTCGATGCGGGGTCCCTGCTGCGCGTAGGTAAAGAGTCGAACACGAGCCCTGACAAAAAGTCGCTGGACGATCCAATCGCCGAGGGGGGGGGGGTGGGTGTTTTTTTTTCTTTTTTTGTGTTGGGGGGCTGGTTTTTTTGGGGGGGGGGTTGTTTTTTTGGTTTTTGGGAGAGGAGGTGGGGGGGTTGGGTGGGGATTTAAACAAGACGAGTCTGGAGGCTCGGCGCCGGCGCGCTATCATCCTTTCGTGCCCCGTCTGCCCAAGTCGAAATCTGCGCCCAATCCCGTTTGGGGTCTGCCGCTCGACACCTCGCTGCTGAAGCCCGGCATGCGGTCTGGCGGTGGCGCTCTCTGGCGGCGCGGACTCGGTGGCGCTGCTGCGCGCGCTGGCGGCGCGACGCCAGGAGTTGGGCCTGGTGCTCCATGCCGCGCACCTGCACCACGGTCTTCGCGGCGAAGAAGCCGACGGCGATCTGGAGTTCTGCCGCGCACTGGCGGCAAAGCTGGGCGTGCCATTTCACGAAGCGCGCGTGGACGCGGCTGCCGAAGCGCGGGCCGATGCGAAAGCGGGCAAACCGGCGGAGACGATTGAGGAAGCTGCGCGGCGGCTGCGGTATTCCTGGTTCCGACAACTCATGTCCAAAGGGCTGCTTGATGCAATCGCGACGGCGCACACGCTCGACGACCAGGCAGAGACGGTGCTGGCCAAGTTTCTGCGCGGAGCTTGGACTGAGGGTTTAGCGGGAATCAGTCCAAAACTCGAAGGCCCGGAGGGCGCGGGCCTGATTGTGCGGCCGTTGCTGGGCGTCACGCGGGCGGAGATCGAGGCCTATCTGCGCGGGCTGGGGCAGGACTGGCGCGAGGACTCGACCAACCGACATCTGACTTTCACGCGCAACCGCATCCGGCACGAGCTGCTGCCGCTGCTCGAGGGCTGGAACCCGCGGCTGCGCGAGCACCTGGCGCAGATGGCGGAACTGGCGCACGACGAGGAGGCATGGTGGCAGGCGGAGCTGGCTCGTCTGGCGCCGCAACTGATTCTGCCGGGGCGTCCGGCGCGGGGCGGCGGCCGCGCGGCAAGTGAGGGCCTGGCCATTGAAGTGGGCTGTCTGGCGGCGCTCGCCCCGGCGCTGCAACGGCGGCTGGTGCGCTATGCAGCGGAGCAGTTGGGCGGCGCACTCGATTTTGTCGCAACGGAAGCGGTGCGATCGCTAGCGCTCGACGGCCGGGCCGGGCAAAGACTGGCGCTGCCGCAGGGTTTGTGCGCCGAACGGACCGCGCGGGAACTTAGGCTCTCTCTGGCTCCCGAGCCTGCCGCAAAGGGCAACGGCGCGGGAGCGCAGGAGTCGCGGTATACCGTGACGATTCCCGGCACCATCGACGCGCCGGAGTTCGGAGTGCGTCTCCGCATTGAGATCTCAGACATGCAAGTTGCTGAAAAAGTTAAGGTTGGCGGCGACCACTTGCAGCGTACTGCCACTCTGCGCAACTGGAAACCCGGCGACCGGGTGCGGCTGCGCTACTCGAGCGGGCTGCGCAAAGTGAAGGAAGTATTGGAGCGCAAGCATGTTACGGGAACCGAGCGCGCGGTTTGGCCGGTGCTGGAGGCGGGCGGCCGCGTCATTTGGATGAAGGGCGTGGAGCTGGAGCCAGAACCCGGCGTCGCGATTACGCTTGTGGAGGCGATGACGGAAGGCTCTGAAGTCATGCCGCTTACGCGCTCAAAGTAACAGTGATGCGCGGGGTTCTACCCCTTTTGCGGCATTGGATTTGCTGCCAGTTTTTCCGGCCAGGGAGTACAATTTGCTTACTGCTCCCGGGGGCGGCGTTCAGTTGGTGTGCGCCTGCGGGAATTGTGTACTTCTTGCCACTTTGAGAGGCGCTGAGGCGTCTAAGAGACAAGCGGCATTGCCAGAGACGTAGGACGGAGGTCGCGGGAACCGGCTTCTCCTTCGCCGCGAAAAGGAGTGGTTGGTGAATTCAAGCGTTAAAACGATCATGTTCTGGGTGTTTATCGCCATCTGCCTGATGATGCTGTGGGCCATCGTGCAGAGAAGCGCGAATATGGGCAAAGAGGTGGAGTATTCCTACTCCGATCTCTACGACAAAGTGCAGAACAACCAGGTGCAGGATGCCACCATCCAGGGCAACGAGCTAAAAGGCCACCTCAAGACCTCGCCCAAAGACGAGTTCCACACCATTCTGCCGGCCAACTACGAAGACCTGCAGAAGGCGATGCTGGACCCCAGTCACAAGGTCAACTTCACGGTTAAGCCGGAGCAAAACAACTTCCTGCTCCCCCTGCTGATCAACGTAGGCCCGTTCATTCTGATCATCCTGGTGTGGTTCTTCATGCTGCGCCAGATGCAGTCGGGCGGCAACAAGGCGCTTTCGTTCGGCAAGAGCCGCGCGCGCCTGCTCTCGATGCAGCAGAAGAAAGTCACGTTCAAAGACGTGGCCGGCGTGGATGAGGCCAAGGAAGAGCTGAAAGAGATCATCGAGTACCTGCGCGAGCCGCAGAAGTTTCAGAAGCTGGGCGGGCGCATTCCCAAGGGCGTGCTGCTCGTCGGGCCTCCGGGCACCGGCAAGACGCTGCTGGCGAGGGCCGTAGCCGGCGAGGCGAATGTTCCCTTCTTTTCCATTTCCGGTTCGGACTTTGTGGAGATGTTCGTGGGCGTGGGCGCGAGCCGCGTGCGCGACCTGTTCGAGCAGGGCAAGAAGAACGCGCCCTGCATCATCTTCATCGACGAAATCGACGCGGTGGGCCGTCATCGCGGCGCCGGCCTGGGCGGCGGACACGACGAGCGCGAGCAGACGCTGAACCAGTTGCTGGTGGAGATGGACGGCTTCGAGTCGAATGACGGCGTGATCCTGGTGGCAGCCACCAACCGCCCCGACGTGCTCGATCCTGCGCTGCTGCGCCCCGGCCGCTTCGACCGCCGCGTGGTGGTGGGCCTGCCCGACATACGCGGGCGCGAGGAAGTGCTCAAAGTTCACATCAAGAAAGTTCCGGTATCGGACGATACGAATTTGAACGTGCTCGCCCGCGGAACGCCGGGCTTCAGTGGCGCCGATCTTGCCAACATGGTGAACGAGGCGGCGCTGAATGCCGCGCGCCTGAATCGCAAGCAAGTGACCATGTACGACTTCGAGCTGGCCAAAGACAAGGTGCTGATGGGCGCCGAGCGCAAGTCGATGCTGCTGAGCGACGAGGAGAAGCGCGTAACGGCGTATCACGAGGCTGGTCACGCACTGGTGTCGTCGAAGCGCGAACACTCCGACCCGGTGCACAAGGTCACGATCATTCCCCGCGGCATGGCGCTGGGCGTCACGGTGCATCTGCCAGACGACCGGCACAACTACACGCGGGAGTATCTGGAAACGCGGCTGGCCATGATGTACGGCGGGCGCGTGGCCGAAGAGATCTTCCTGAAGCAGATGTCTACGGGCGCGGGCAACGACATCGAGCGGGCCACCGAATTGGCGCGCGCCATGGTGTGCGAGTACGGCATGAGCCGCCTGGGACCGCTGACCTTCGGCAAGAAGGAAGAGCAGATCTTCCTGGGCCGCGAAATCGCGCAACACCGCGACTTCAGCGAAGAGACAGCGCGGCAGATCGACCTGGAAGTTCGGCGCCTGATCGACGAAGCGTATCAGTCGGCGCACACGATTCTCGAGGCAAACCCGGACGCCATGCACCGCATTGCGGCGGCGTTGCTGGAGCGCGAGACCATCGACGCTGAGGAGTTGAAGCTGCTGATCGAAGGCAAGGAATTGCCTGCGCTGCGCTCCAACCTGGCTGGGCCAGGCGACTCCGACGGCACGCCACAGCAAGTGCTCAAACCCGAGAGCCGCGGTGGCACCGGAAGCATTCCGGAAGGTTCGCCCTCGCCGGCATAACCACCTGCGGTGGGGCAGACGCGGCTTCGCCGCCTGAAAGACGTTCAAACGGAAGGGCTGCTCTTCGGAGCAGCCCTTCTGTTTTCCCTCCACTCTGTGAACTACGAACTGTGAGCTCGCTTCTGTATACTTCCCCCGGCAGACGGAATTCCGTTCGCTTGTGCGCCGAGAGTTGCGGCGGCCCGTTTGAACCCAGCAAAATCTCTTGAGGAGCACTCCGCATGAACGCCGTCGTTCGCCGTTTTTCCGTTTTTTTCTGGTTTTGGTTGATCCTCTTGCCCATGGCAGCAGTCGCGCATGCTGCGCCGGTGCTGATGATCTCGATTGACGGGCTCAAGCCTGAATACATTACCCAAGCCGACGCGCATGGCATGAAGATTCCTTACCTGCGCACGCTGCTGCGCGATGGCACCTACGCGGAAGGCGTGGTGGGCATCTGGCCGACCATCACTTATCCGAGCCACACCACGCTGCTCACCGGCGTCTGGCCTGACCAGCACGGCATCACGAATAACCAGGAATTCGATCCCTTGCAGAAATTCGGAGGCGCGTGGAACTGGTATGCGGCGGGGATTCACGCGCCGACACTGTGGCAGGCGGCGCACAAAGCCGGCCTGCGCACGGCCAGCGTGGGCTGGCCGGTGAGCGTGGGAGCCACAGACGTGGATTATCTGATTCCCGAATATTGGCGCGATAGAAATGTTTCGAGCTCAGCAGATCCGCAGGACCGCATGCTGATGGCGGCGCTGGCGCGGCCTGCCACGCTGCTGCAACAACTGGAAGCGGCAGCCGGCCCCTACATGAACGGCAATGACACCAGCATCGGCGGCGACGAGACGAAGACGCGCTATGCACTGGAGATTCTGCGCAGGTTCAAACCTGGATTTATGACGTTGCACCTGAGCTCGCTGGACGATTCCCAGCACGCCCATGGACCCTTCAGCCCCGAAGCCTGCGCGGATCTCGAAGCGATCGACGGCATGATTGCGCGGCTGGCGCACCAGGAGTTTGCCAATAATCCATCCGCAATCGTGGTCATCGTTTCAGATCATGGATTCATGAACATTACGCACAACATCAACCTGGCGGTTCCATTTATACAGGCGGGGTTTGCACAGGGCACATTGAATCCTGTGAACAAAGAGCCGGAGATCAGTTCGTGGAAGGCCGAGCCGTGGATGGCGGGCGGCATGGCGGCCATCATGCTGCACGATCTCAACGATCATGCGACCGAACAGCAGGTTCACGACATGCTTGTGAAACTGGCAGCGGACCCAGGAAACGGAATAAAGGAGATTCTGGATCGCGATGCCATTCATAAGCGGGGGGCCTTCCCCGACGCGGCATTTCTGGTGGTGTTCCAACCCGGCTACTACGCGGGCAACGCGCTGGCGGGCAACCTGATCACACCCATTGCCGGCCCGCGCGGGTCGCATGGATTTTCGCCGGAGTTTCCGGAGATGCGCGCGTCCTTCTTCGCTGTGGGGGCGGGTATCGCGCACCATCGCGATCTGGGCCTGGTGGATATGCGCCAGATTGCGCCGACGGTGGCCGGAATGTTGCACGTGGCCATGCCGACGGCGAAGGCTGCGCCACTGCACGTGGCGCCGTGAGGCAGGGAACGGTGTGGTGAATCTAAATTCCGTGCCTTAAGTCGAAGCCCCGAAATGCAGGTCCTTCGACTCGTCCCGGCACGCCGGGACTCGCTCAGGATGACATCCGATTCTTTTCGCTCAGGATGACATCGGGATAAGGTAGGGCGCAACAGTTCCGGAGCGCCTCTAAAAACACGAACGGCGGTTCCGCGAAGGAACCGCCGTTTCAATCCATGATCCTTGTTGTCTCGGTCCGTTGGTCCCTGTTTCCCTTGGTCCCTGTTTCTAGAAGATCCTGTAGCTCAAGCCGGCACTGAGGCCATACGGATAGATGGTGAGGGCCGAGTTTATTTTCCACTGCTGGTATTCGAAGTCTGCGCAGCGAATGGTGAATTTCCGGTTCAGCCGGTAATCGACGCCGCCGCCATAGGTGAACACAAGGGCGTTTCCGGAGAGGAAGTCGCTATTGCCAATGCCCACCAGAAACTTGCCGTAGGGCGTGAAGTTGCGAAAGGTCTTGATGGGGACACGGTCGCCGATTGAATAGGTGTTTTCAGACTGGTTGATGGTCTGGCCGAATTCGGGATACTCATTGAAGTCGTTAAAACGGGCCTCGACTTCAGGCTGTATCCAGCGGGTGAAGTGCACGTCTACATAGGCGCCCGCGCCATACATGCGGTTGGGCGCGGTGTATGCTTCTCCGGTGCCAAAGTAATCGGGTTGAAACGCCGAGGCAAACGCGCCGACGCGAACGTTGAATGCACGCGACGTGGCAGCAGGCACAACCTGGCTATGTGCGGAAACGATTGCTGCCAAAGGAAACGCAAAACACAAAAGCGTTAAGATCCAACGTTTCATGAGCACAACGCAAATCCACTTCCTGTGAGTCGTTGAACGGCTGGGAAACCGATCTGACTCACGCTACGAGCCTGGCAAAGTGCCTAAGTTACTTAGATGCACTTCGCCGGGCTCGGAAAGTTCATTGTATTATGACTGCGGGTTTTGTGCCGCTGCGGGCGCCGGTTGCTGATCGGGCGGCGGTGCAGCTCCGCTCTGGGGTGGCGCGGTGGGCTGCGCCGGCGGCTGGGCCGACGGAGTGTTGTCAGGCGCTGCCACGGGTTGGTCGCTGCTGGCCGGGGCCGGTGCCGGGGCAGTTGCCGCCGGGGCTGGCGGCGCAACGGCTGCCTCGTCATAGCGCTGCAGCTTGTAGAAGATCGGCGTGACTTCGAACGGCATCTTGTCGCGGGCGTTCATGGGTGCGAAACGCTTGGCGTTCAGCATGTGCACCTTGTCGTCCCACGGATCCGTCTTCAGCCAGCTTCCCAGAGGCAGGGCTGCGGTCTGTGCCAGATCGTCCCAGTTGATCTTGGGCGCCATGTGAGTCAGATCGCCCATCCACGGCGTGCCGTCGGCTTTCAGCAGCGAATCACCCAGACGGGGCGAGTTCAGCGCCTTGAGCACCTTGGCACGATCCGCGAGCTGTTCGTAGAACAGGCCCGCGCTGGGCAGCTTGTCCTTGTACATGGAGGCC
Source organism: uncultured Acidobacteriota bacterium (assembly GCA_963713675.1). Taxonomy (GTDB): domain Bacteria; phylum Acidobacteriota; class Terriglobia; order Terriglobales; family Acidobacteriaceae; genus Telmatobacter. The sequence continues at coordinate 419,345 of CAVQMV010000017.1, read as the reverse complement.
TGCAGATAAATCATGGCCTGCTTCGCAGCGGTTCCATTGTCCACATCGGTGTGGTTCATGTTGATGCGCTGGAAGGTCGACTCATCCGGGAAGAGCAGACGGTCGTTGAAGGCGTAGCGGGTATCGATGTGGTGGCCCATGGCGATGTGCGCCAGTTCCATAGCGATCACCGAGGCAATCGCTTCCTCGCTGGGCAGGCTGTCGATGAGCCCCTTGCTGATGAGAATGGTGTTGCCGACTGTCGTGGCTTCAACGGTGTCAGTGAGCAGCACGCGGCAATGAATCTGGTCAGTGAAGGCCAGATTGTTGGGCACCACCAGGTTGATGACGATCTGGCCCAGAACCTTGTCTTCATAGCCGCCGGCATCGAAAGGCGCCACCAGGCCAGCTTCGACCAGGCGGTCGATCACGTTGTTCTCAGCCTGCGTGATCCACATGCGCGAGGCCTGCAGCGGGCCCACATCCTCCGAGTCTTCGCTCTTGTCCACCGCGTCGTCGACCTTTACGCTCACGTTCTCGCTGTCGCGGGTGGGCAGCTTGAGCGAGTAGCCCCAGAAATGCGTCTGCGCCTTCAGGCCCACGGACTTGTCGGCCTCGGTGCGCTGGGTTTCTTCAACATAGACGGCCACGGGCAGCCAGATGCCGGGCTGCACGTTCATACGCCAGCTGTCGAAGTGGAAATAGTGTTTGGATGAATCCTCGTCGGTGGGGCCGGTGTAGGTGCCGTTGAAGCGCACCACGTTGCCACCCTCATCCTCGATCCAGATGCGCCCGTAGAAGCGGCCCATGCCTTTCACGTCAGCCTTGGGATGCACATCGAAGACCCAGGTGCGCACCGTGCCCAGAAACTCGCGGCGCACGTAGCTGAAGATGTAGTGCTGCTGGTCGAAGCCGGTGGGATCGAGGAACATCATCTCCATGAAGCCGGTGTCGGAATACGTGAACTGCGTATCCAGGTGCAGCGCCTTGGTCAGGCCCGTGATGGCATCGTGGGATCCCTTGAAGAAGCCATGCTTGCCTGCCGCCTGCTGCTGCTTGGGCGTGTACGTCTTGTCGAAAAAGCCTTTGCCGAAGTCCACGCGGCTGAGCATGTAGTGGTCCGCGATGGGAACCTCGTAGAGCTTCACGTCCGGCTTGGTGTCCTGAATGTAGGTCTCCACAAGCGGCGTGCGCTGCTGGATGTTCTTGATCAGCACCTTCTCCTGAGCGATGGCTCTCTGAACCAGCGCAGCCTGCTCTGGGGTGAGTTGGCGGGCCTGCTCGTACTTGGGTTCTTTCTTTGCGTACGCGCAGCCTACTCCGAGGCTGAAGATCAGGAGAGCGATGGGGATCTTTCGAAACGTCATGTGAAACTCCTGATGAAATACTTCCTGGCTTTCGTCTTTCCTAGCGCGCCTTACGGTGCGTCGAGGCTGAGCACGGGCCATGTGAATCCGACATACTTGATGCTACGCCAACTGGAACGTAATGGTAATGGTGGTGGTGATGTCTACTGCCCGACCGTCCCGCGTTGCCGGACGGAAACGAATCTGCTGCGCGACGCGGCGCGCCTCTTCATCAAGTCCATGGCCCAGTCCGCGGACGACGCCCTGCACCACAACCTGGCCTGAAGCCAGGAATGTAACGCGCAGAACCACATCGCCCTCGACTTTCAACTGCCGTGCCTCCGCCGTGTACTGCACCGGGGGCTTGGAGAGCACTTCAAGATTGGTCGCCACCGGTTCCACAGCCTGCCTGGCCGGGGGCTGCAGACTGCGTGGTGGCGGGAATTCCGGCCGAACCCACATTGCCGTAGTTCGATCCCGTGTTCGAATTGCCGCTGGCGCCCGGAATGCCGGCCGAAGCGACTTTGCCCGGAGTGCCGTAATTGGAGCCGGACTTGGTTCCGTTCCCGATGCCCGTCGATCCGACCACGCCATGGGGCGCGACCGCAGGGCCGTTCATGCCGCCATAGGGATTGCCGATGGCAGACACGGTCGCCGGACGCGTCGCATTGGGATTCGGCGTGACGCCGAAGGTTTCGCCCAGGTGCACGGGCGCGGTGGAGGGCTTGCTATTGTTGTTCTGCGCAGGCATGGCGGCGGTGAGCGCAGCATGAGGCTGCGGCGCAAGAATGATCTGCGGCTTGGCCTGTATGGCCGGCATGTTCACCTTGGCCTCCATCTGGACGGGCTTCGGCTCCGGCTTGGGCTTCGGCATCTCAATCTGACGGGGCTGCAACTCTACCTTGGGCGGCTCCGGCGGAGGAGGAATCTTGGGCGGCGGTGGCTGCTTGATGTGCTCCGGAGGCGGAGGAGTCGCGGGAATAATCAGTTCCGTCATCTCATAGTGCTGCTGGATCACGTGCTTGGCCATCATGCCCGCGAGCAAGAGCGTGACAAGAATCGCCATGTTCAAACTCGAGCTGATGACAAATGAAAGAGATCTTCCCTCCGGCTCGGGGAGCAGGCCAAAGTTCATCTGCCCAGGGGAATATTTCATCGACATGTTCCAATCCTCGCTTGGGGCCGCTGCCAGCGGCGCAAAATCGAAATCATTCTTACAAACTATCGGCAAGAACTGTGGCGAACCTTCGCCAAGAAACCCGTACTACGCTCATTGAGATTCTGGTGAGTCTACCAAGCCGTGCGGAGAGCGCTTCCGCCGATGAAATATGACGTCAAAAACTTCCGTGCCGTTTTAGGTCCCATTTCACAGCTACCCGGAGTCCTTTTTTTCCCTTAATCCTTGATGCCAAACTCTGCCGATCAATCCGTCTGAGATTGCAAGCAGAGGAAGGAGGAAAATCCATTATACGTTTGCTAGAAGTGCTCTCCGATAGCCCAATGGTCTCAGCCGATGACCCGATTGGGCAGTAGAACCATAACCAGCAACCCCGGCGTATTTCCGCCATATAAATCCTGCCGCCGGAACGACCCGCTGGCCCGCCTTCGGACATACAACTCCTCCAACACATATCCAAGGCAACTGCTACGGAATCGCGCTCTCGCTTCAGGCAAAAGTGATGATTCCGAAGCACAGAATCAGGGGTTCCGGTTCGCCACGCTCGGAATACTATAACGTCGTAGACTTGCTTCCCGCGTGAGCCAATGACCGGCATCGGCAATGACCGCCGGGAGGCTCGTATCACCACCCGGTCAGGCACTGCTCTTATAGACTCAAAGTAACCTAAACCGTCTTGGAAAGGACAGTCTTTTTGTGAAGATCTTAGTTACCGGCGGTGCAGGATACATCGGAAGTACCGTTACGGGATATTTGGGCGAAAACGGTCATAAGGCCGTTGTTTACGACAACCTGAGCCATGGACGCCGCGACCTTTTGCCGGCGGGCGTGGAATTGATCGAGGGAGAGGTGAGCGACCGGTCCCATCTCGAGCAAATTTTTACTGCCGCCCGCAATGATCATGAACCGTTTGATGCGGTTCTCCATTTCGCCGCGCTCATTGAAGCCGGCGAGTCGATGCAGCGCCCGGAAATCTACTTTCGCAACAACACGGCAGCGACGCTCTCGCTGCTCGAGGCGATGCTCGCGTGCGGTCCGCGGCGGCTGGTTTTCTCCTCCACGGCAGCCGTGTACGGCGAGCCGCAAACCATTCCGATTCAGGAAGATGCACGTCTCGCGCCGACCAACCCCTACGGCCAGTCCAAGCTCCTTGTGGAGCAGATGCTCACCTGGTTGAATCGCATTCACGGGCTGCAATATGCCTCACTGCGCTACTTCAATGTGGCCGGCGCAGCGGAGGGTCCTGAAGGCGTCGTCCGCGGTGAATCGCACGAGCCCGAGTCCCATCTGATTCCCCTGATTCTCGACGTCGCTTTGGGGCGGCGCGCCTCGATTCGCATCTACGGCGAAGACTATCCGACGCCCGACGGAACCTGCATTCGCGACTACATTCATGTCTCGGATTTGGCCGATGCGCACCTGCTGGCGCTGGCGGCGCTGGCTGCCGAAAGCGCGCCGAAGGACCCCCTCATCTACAACCTTGGTAATGGTCAGGGTTTCAGCGTACGAGACGTTTTGGAGTCGGCGCGCCGCGTTACAGGACACCCCATTCCGGCGGAGATTCATCCGCGGCGGCCGGGCGATCCGGCAGTGCTGGTGGCAAGCTCCGCGAAAGCCATGCGCGAGCTGGGATGGAAACCGCGTTACACGCAACTCGACGACATCGTTCGCACTGCATGGATCTGGCATCAGAAACGCTATCAAGCATAGGAGCAGAATCACTCAGGAACCGGGCATGCAGCGCATTTATTTGATCTCGACGGGTGGAACCATTGAAAAGGTGTACTCCGAGCAGAGCGGCGTGGTGGAGAATCGCGCGGCCAAGCTGGAGCGCTATCTGCGCATGCTTCGCTTGCCTGATGCGGAGATCCACACGTTCCACCTGATGAACAAAGACAGCCTGGAGATGACGGATGCAGATCGCGCGGAGGTCAGGGATCGCGTAGCAGGGCTCATTGCGGAAGGTGCGCCGATCGTGATCTCGCACGGCACCGACACCATGGTCGAGACGGGCCTATTCATCGAGAACTCTCTTCCCGATCTCAAGGTGCCGATTGTCCTGACCGGAGCCATGACGCCACTAGGGTTCGAGGGCAGCGACGGCCTCCAAAACTTGACTGAGAGCCTGCTAGCCGCGCGGCTCGTCGCGCCCGGTGTGTATATCGTGATGCACGGGCAGGTTTTCCCCGTGGGCCGTGTGCGAAAAGATAAAGACAGGGCCACGTTTGTGTGGGCCTGAACGATTGGAGCCAGGCTTGGTTGGGCCGCTAGCCATTTTGCAACCGCGCGGGCCTGCCGGCCATCGAATAAACAGATAGAGCGAAAGCATCGATTTGTGAGGTTCTTCCTCGATGAGTTCCGAAAAAAACAGAGGCTTCTTCAGGGCGTTCCTGGATTTCTTCGTTTTGTTTAGCGGCGTTTCGACGGCGTCGAATCTGGCGCGCACACAGGGCCGCCCGCTGCTGACGCGTGGGCTGTTCCTTTTCCGCCGCCGATAGGCCCCTCTGAACTCGTCGAGCGCTATTCCCTGTAAAATCGAAGCATGCCGATCTCGCGCGAGCAAGCCCTCGACTACTTCCACTCTCCCGACCTGATCGGTCTGGGGTTTGAGGCGGATGCCGTGCGGCGGCGGCTGCACCCCGAGGGCGTGGTCACCTACATCATCGATCGCAACATCAACTACACCAACTTCTGCACCGAGTACTGCACTTTCTGCGCGTTTTTCCGCCCGCTGCCCCGGGCCGGCAAGCCTGACCCGCGCGCGGACGAGGGCTACATCCTCGACTTCGAGACGATTTACGACAAAATCGCCGAGACCCTCGAGATGGGCGGCACCGGCGTGTTGATGCAGGGCGGCATTCATCCCGATCTCAAGATCGACTGGTTCGAGCGCCTGTTCACGGGCATCAAGCAGCGATTCCCGCAGATCTGGCTGCATTGTTTATCGGCATCGGAAGTGCTGGCCATTGCCGAGTACTCCAACCTGGACCTGCGCACCACCATTGCGCGCCTGCGCGACGCGGGACTGGACTCGATTCCCGGCGGCGGCGCGGAGATTCTTGACGACGAGGTGCGGCACCGCATCGCGCGCCTGAAGTGCGACACCGAGGACTGGGTGAGCGTGCACCGGACTGCTCATCAATTGGGCATGCGCACCACGGCGACCATGATGTTCGGCGTGGGCGAGAGTTTCGAGCAGCGCGTTAACCACTTCGATGTGGTGCGCCGCCTGCAGGAAGAGACTGGCGGATTCACTGCCTTCATCCCCTGGAGCTTCCAGCCCAAGAACACCGCATTGGGCGGGCGCGGCTGGGACGAGGCGACTTCGGTCGAATATCTGAAGGTGCTGGCCATTTCCCGGCTCTATCTCGACAACATTGAGAACGTGCAGGCCAGTTGGGTGACGCAGGGATTGAAGGTACTGGAAGTGGGGCTCCACTTCGGCGGCAACGACGTGGGCAGCGTGATGCTCGAAGAGAATGTGGTGAAGGCCGCAGGCACATCGAACTGCACCACGGAAGAAGAACTGCGCCGCATCATCCGCGACGCCGGCTTCATGCCCGTGCAGCGGGACACGCTCTACCGCACGATGTTTCTGAACTAGGGTCGGCAAGGTCATGAGCGGAGGCCCATGATTCACCTGATCGGTGTTGATCACTTCAAGGCCCAGAGAAAGAAGCGCGGCCTTGAGCTAACGGAGCTTCAACGGCAATATCAGGCGATCGTGGAATCAGCGATCCAGTCCCTTCATCCCGATCTGCTTGCCGAGGAAGATCATCCCAGCTACCTTTCCGAAGATGGCGCCGAATCTATCCTTCGGCCCATCGCACGATCTCACGGCATTCCGCACCTCTTTGTCGAGGCTGACCGTGCCACGCAGAAGCAGCTTGGCTATAAGACCGTCGACATGATCAAGGAGCTGTTGATGGCGCGCGGCGATTGTTCTGCGACGGCCGCCAGCGCCCACAAGATCGCCCACCAGTTCCCCATCCGTGAAAGATTCTGGCTGACGGGACTCAGCAAAACCGCTGCAGCCAATGTGCTGCTCATCTGCGGCGACCTTCATTTCACGACATTCACCAATCTGCTCGCCGCCGAAGGGATCCCATACAGCATTCTCGCGGAGCGCGTCGGCATCGATACCGCGAACGATCCCGAATACCTAGCGCTGAGGTATGCGCAAGACAACAACATGTTCGGTGAGACGAATTGCTTCTGCCTGGAAAGCTGACTGCGCCCTTCGAACGTCACCTCGAAGTGCACCACGGAAGAAGAGCTCCGCCGCATCATCCGTGACGCCGGGTTCAAGCCCGTACAGCGGGACACGCTCTACCGCACGATGTTCCTGAATCAGGCCTGCGCGACGCGCTTCTCTCTTGCCGGTTTTATGACTGCGTGGCAATTGCCGAGATCGGCCGCTCCTTCCACCCGCCTGCGGTGAAATCGGGCAACTCTACCGGCGCGCTTCCGTGGCGCACGGATTCCACGCTCAACGGCGCGACCGCAGCCCATGCGGCGCAATCGTACACATCGAGATCTGGCGCGAGGCCCTGGCGCACGCACTCGAGCAATCGGTAGATCATGATCAGATCCATGCCGCCGTGGCCGCCGCTCTTGCGCGCCATGTCGCCCTCGCGCTCCCATAGGGGGTGCTGGTACTGCTTGTACGCGCCGATACTGGACGCTTCGAGCGTGCCAAACGATTCGTCTTTGTTCAAGCCGTCAAAGTAGATGCGCGGCGGATAGTCCTGAAACAGCCCCTTAGTGCCGGCAATCAGGTTGATGCGGTCGTAGGGATGCGGCGTGGAGACTGCGTGTTTGACGGTGATGGTGAGCCCCTTCGCGGTCTTGATCAACGTGGTGTTCATGTCGCCGCAGATGTAGCGCTCCTGCCAGCGCGGATCGCCGGGCGCGAGATGTTCTTTGCGATACGCGTCCAACCCGCGCTGCGGCGAGCTCATTGAAACCAGTGAAGCGAAGCGGTCGCCGCGCTGGACGCCCATGTAATTCGCCACCGGGCCCAGGCCGTGTGAGGGATAGAGATTGCCGTTGCGCAACGTATGCTCGGTGCGCCGCCACAGACCCTCGCCGGCATTCGAAAACAGCTCCTCGCGCAAATCGTGAATGTAGGCGCCCTCGCCGTAAAGCAACTCACCGAACAGGCCCGCGTGAATCATGCGCAGGATTAGCGTCTCGTTGTAGCCATAGCAGCAGTTTTCGAGAATCATGCAGTGCTTGCGCGACTGCTCTGAGGCGTGCACAATCTGCCAGCACTCTTCGAGAGTTCGCACGCCGGGCACTTCGACGGCGACATCCTTGCCGTGCTCCATCGCAGCCAGCGCCATGGGCGCGTGCCAGATCCACGGCGTCGCCACCAGAATCAAATCCACATCGTTACGCGCCACTAACTCTTCGTAGTGGTGCGGCCCCTCGGTGTAGAGTGCAGGTTTCTTCTGTCCCGCCGCAACTACCAGCGACGCGGCGTGCTCCGCCTTCTCAGGCACAACGTCGCAAAGCGCCGCAATCTGCGCGTCCACCGCAAGCAGGTCGCCGAGCAGCGACGTGCCGCGGCCGCCCGTGCCGATCAAGGCCACGCGCGGCTCGCGTTTTTCGAAGGGCACGTTCATCATGGTGCGGTGTGCGGCCGTTTCCGCGGCCTGCGTCAGGCGGGCAGCGCCGAGGCTCATCGCGCCCGCTGCGCCCAGTTGCATCAAACGGCGACGCGTAAACGTGCCTGGTTCATTATTCAGTTCGTCGAGATTCATGCCTGGCTTCCTTTCGCCGCTGCGGCGCGTGCTTCCGCCGCTCGCCGCTCCCTTTCGGAACTCATCGCAGCGAAAAGATGGAGCTGCGCGGCGGATGAAATGTTGAGAGTCGTCAGTGAGATTAGGAAATGCGGCTGGATGTGTCAAGGATGGAGCCGCGGCGCCGAAAACCGGCGGTCATGATCTATGCTTTTTCCATGACGATTGCTGCCTCACACACACTGCGCACCCTGGGCAATTCCGATCTCCAGATCACGCCTATCGGCCTTGGTGCGTGGGCCATCGGCGGGGGCGACTGGAAATACGGCTGGGGTCCGCAGGACGACAACGATTCCATCGCAGCCATCCATCGTGCGCTCGATCTAGGCATCAACTGGATCGATACCGCGGCGGTGTATGGGCTGGGCCATTCGGAAGAGATCGTCGGCCGCGCCGTGAAATCCTCCGCGCACAAGCCTTACATCTTTACCAAGTGCTCGCTGCCCTGGAATGCCGATGGCAGCATTTACAGCAACGCTCAATCCCGCATCGCTAACCGAACGAGTTGCATGCCTCGTTGCGCCGGCTGCAGGTGGAGACCATCGATTTGTATCAAATCCACTGGCCCGATCCCGATGAGCAGATCGAAGCGGGTGGGAGACGCTGGCGCGTTTTCGCGAGCAGGGCAAGGTGCGCTGGATCGGGGTCTCGAACTTCAATGTGGACCAGATGAAACGCGTGCAGAAGATCGCGCCCATCACCAGCCTGCAACCACCCTATTCCATGCTGCGTCGCGCGATCGAGGCGGAGATCCTGCCCTTCGCACTGGACAACGGCATCGGCGTGATCAACTACTCGCCCATGCTTTCAGGCCTGCTGGCCGGCAAGATGACCGCAGAGCGCATTGCCGCTCTGCCGCCGGACGACTGGCGCCGCAAAAATGTCGAATTCAGCGAGCCGCGCCTGAGCCGCAACCTGCGCCTGGTGGAACTGCTGCGCAACATCGGCAACGAGCACGGCGTTACGCCCGGCGTGGTGGCCGTGGCGTGGACGCTGCACAATCCCGCCATTACCGCAGCCATTGTGGGCGGCCGTAGCCCGCGGCAGGTGGAAGAAACCGCAGCCGCGCTCAGCTTCCGGTTTGCGGACGACGAGTACGGAACGATCAACAAGTTCCTCACGGAAAATCAGGCTTGAGTTTTGAAAGTGAAGAGAGTGAAAAGAGTGAAGTGAGTGAAGAAGTGAAAAACCCCGGCCGAAGCCGGGGTTCTTTGTTTGAAGAGCAGTGATGTCGGTTTACATTGCTGCGACGAAATCCGGAACCTGTACGGCTGCGTAATTCTGCAGCAGTTGCGTCATCCGGGCCGCCATGCCGGTGTACATTGCAGCAGCGCGGTACGCATTCACGCGAACACCTTCTCCGGCGTGCGTGAACGCATATTGCACCAGAGCCGTCAGCACGCATACGCGAATCTGCATTGCATCGCTGCGCAGGGTTTCGATGAGCAGACGATCGACACCCTCACAATGCTTAGCTGCGTAATCCGCCATTTCGAGCATGACACGCGCATTCTGGTACATCACCCACAAACCGCGGGGACCATCCATACGCTGCCAAGCATCTTCAGGCGTGGCGCTCAAACCCTCTTTCCACAGGAACTGCTCGCTCAGCTCGCGTGCGCTCCATTCGGGGCGCAGCCTAGCCAGCAGAGTCTCCCACGTTTGCGAATTGCGACGCTGTACACTCTTACGCCAGCGCGCCAGGTACAGCACGACGGCCAAGACAGCGGCAATTTGTAGGACAGTTGCAATCATTAAGCGATCCTCAAAAGCGGGTCTATGGTAACCGGAAACCTGGTAACCGCGCCCAGAGCACTTTTGAACACATTCAAGTTTTACCAGAAAACGGGAAAATTGAAAGCACAAAAACGGCCTCTTACATACGCCTTTTGTGGTATATAGCCCTAATCCAGCGGACACTGGGCGAAGGTAACTTATAGGGGATTCAGGGCCTTTTGGGTACCCGGGAAAACTTTCGTAACAACCCTGAAATAAGCGTGTTGGGGCCTCTTGACCCCTTACCTAAGTACCGCGTTTGGGGGCTGTGGAAAAGTACTCTGGATTCGCTGGGTCCGGGGCGGCACCGGACCCTCCCTGGGCACCCCTACAATGAATTGAGCGTAAATTTCCCTTTCAAGGAGCTATTTCGAGTGTCACAACGCACGTTTAGCATCATCAAGCCGGATGCAGTCCGCAATAACGCGACCGCCGCAATCCTAAGCGAAATTGACAAGGCTGGCTTCAGCATCGTCGCCATCAAGAAGGAATCCATCACCAAACGAGAGGCGGAGGGTTTCTACGCAGTGCACCGCGACAAGCCGTTCTTCGACGCCTTGACGGACTTCATGTCATCAGGGCCGCTTGTCCTGATGGTCCTGGAGAAAGACAATGCCATTCTGGACCTGCGCAAAGTGATGGGCGCCACCAACCCCGCGAACGCCGCAGAAGGAACTATCCGCAAGAAGTTCGCGGCCTCAATCCAGGAGAACGCGATCCATGGCTCCGACGGCGAAGACACGGCAGCCTTTGAGATCGGCTACTGGTTCGCCGGCTACGAACTGATTTAGGCCCGGAGTGTTTTGCATGCAGCGGCGGCTGGAAAGGACGGAGTGTTGATGGCGGAAAAGGAACTGGAACTGACCGCACTGTTTCTCGATACCTCGCGCAAGCTTCTCTTCGATCAGCACTGGCCGCGCATAAAAACGTGCGTCGAATCGCTCACCATAGAACAGATCTGGTGGCGGCCCAACGAGGCCTCGAACTCGATCGGCAATCTGCTATTGCATCTGAACGGCAACGTGCGCCAGTGGATTGTAACCTCTTTCAACCGCGGCGAAGACAAGCGCAACCGCCCTGCCGAGTTCGCGGCCAAAGAAGGCGGATCGGCTAAGGAGTTGCTCGACTGGCTGGGCGCAACGCTGGACGAAGCCGCACAGGTGCTCGAACGCCTGACGCCCGCCGAGCTACTGGCGAACTACGAAGTGCAGGGCTATCACACGAACGGGGTCTACGTGGTCTACCACGTAGTCGAGCACTTCGGTATGCACTACGGGCAGATTGCTTATATCACCAAGTTGCTCTCAGGCAAAGATCTTGGCTTCTACAAAGACCTCACCAAGACCGGCCGCGTCTGAAGACGCAATTGCCGATTTTGCTTTTGGGAATTCTCTTGATGCGGCCGCTGCATGCGCGTTCACGGGCGTCGGGCGACGGCCACGCGGGGAATGCCCTGGAGATCGGCGATGAATTCGACTTCGGCGAAACCTTCTTTCTTAAGTAACGCCTGCATGGCATGCTGCTGACCGTAGCCGATCTCAAGCGCGACAAAACCACCCGGCACAAGTGCGCCGAATGCAGCGGGAATGAGACGGCGATAAATGTCGAGGCCGTCTGCGCCGGCGAAGAGCGCCTGCCCGGGTTCGAAGTTGCGCACTTCCTCGTCGAGCGCGTTGCGGTCGCTCTCCGGCACGTAGGGCGGATTCGAAACCACGATGTCGAAATGCTCGCCCACCACTGGTCCCAGAAGGTCACCCTCGAAAAAGCGGACCCGATCGGCCACGCCGTTGCGCGCAGCGTTATCTTTGGCTACGGCTAGCGCAGCCACAGAAACGTCGGTGGCCGTGATCTCGGCAAATGGCAGCGCGTGAGCCAGCGCCACGGCGATTGCACCCGAGCCGGTTCCCACGTCGACAATCCTCGGTCGTGCGAATTCGGCGGCCAGCGCAATGGCCTTCTCCACCAGGTGTTCTGTCTCCGGGCGTGGAATCAGCACGTCGCGATTGACGCGGAACGGCAGGCCGTAAAACTCGGCTTCGCCGGTGATGTACTGCATAGGTTCGCCGAAGAGGCGCCGTTCCACCAAATCGCAGAACGTGTCGGCGGCATCGGGCGCAAGCGGCTCGCCGTCGTGCGCGATCAACCACGCCAGATTTGTTTCCGGCGCATTCTTCCGCAACGCGTGCAGGAGCAGAGTCTCGGTGTCGCGCCGCGCGCGTTCGGGATGCGGCCCGCCGGCAAGAACTTTCTCCGCTTCGTCGAGAGCGAAGCGGAGGGTCGGATGATCGTTGGGTGTGGGCGGCATGCGGGGACCTTTTTAGAATCTGTCAGAAAACCGATCTTTGAAAAGATTCTTACGCCAGCTAAAGCGGGCTATCGATGCGGGATTCCGATTTATCCCCCAGGCTTGCGCCTGGGGCTACCGTCTTTTGCCCGCTGTGCGGGCTCTGTTCTGGAAAAGTGTCCCCGATACGTCCCCATGAAAAAGTATCCCTCATACTGCAATACCAAGAGGCTGTCGAAAATTGGTTTCAGACAGGGTAGCGTTCGAGCGCGATGGCATGCCGGGCGACGGTGCGGCTCAATGCCACGGCATCGGCCGGAGTGAAGCGCGCCAGCCGCCGCAGAATGGCGAGTTGCGTCATGAGCGCGTCGCCTTCGCCGCAAGCGGCGAGCACGCGGCGCGACGCCTGCTCGGCCAGGGCCATGGTTTCATCGGCCAGCAGAGCGGTCATGGCCGCGGCAACCTCGGCGGAGTTGCGCCCGGCTGCGGCCAACTTGCGCGCGCGCAACAGCGCCGACTCCAGCGCATAGACCTGGCTGATCATGTCGGCGAGGTCGGCCACGATTTCCTGCTGGTCTTCGAGACCGGTCATGAAGCGCTGGCTGGCCACGCCCGCGGCGAACAGCGTTATTTTTCTGGTCTTGGACAGCACTTCTGCTTCGCGCGCCAGCGGCTCGCCCGAGCTCGATGCGCCGTCGAGCGAAGGCGGCTCCGTGACTTCATCCATCACGCGCTTGATGGCGGCGAGCAGCGGCAGCTTGCCGCTCATGGCGCGCTTCATCATCCAGCCGGTGATGATGAGCCGGTTGATCTCGTTGGTGCCCTCAAAGATGCGATTGATGCGGGCGTCGCGATAGGTGCGTTCCGCGGGATACTCCTCGGTATAGCCGTAGCCGCCCATGGTGGCGATGAGTTCGTCGGCCACCAGCGTAAGCATCTCCGATCCGTAGATTTTGAGGATCGAACACTCGACCGCGTATTCCTCGATGTTGCGCGCGGCGTCCACATGCTGCTCGGGACTCTCCGCAGTTAGCTTTGCCAAACGCGCATCGATCAGGCCCGCGGTGCGATAGGCCATGCTTTCGGCAGCGTAAAGCTGCGTCGCGGATGCGGAAATCTTGCGCTGGATCAGACCGAATTCCGCGATCGCCTTGCCGAAGGCGTGGCGCTCTTTGGCGTAGCGGATCATGGCCGCAAGCGCGTGCCGCGCGCCGCCGATGCAGGCCACGCCCAGCTTGAAGCGGCCCACGTTCAGCACGTTGAACGCGATGTGGTGGCCCTTGCCGGCTTCGCCGAGGAGATTCTCTTTGGGGATTTTGCAGTCCTGCAACACCAGCGGGCAGGTGGACGAGCCGCGAATTCCCAGCTTGTGCTCTTCGGCGCCGACGGTGAGTCCCGGCGTGCCGCGTTCAATCAGAAATGCGGAGAACTTTTCGCCGTCAATCTTGGCGAAGACCGTGTACAGGTCCGCGGTGCCGCCGTTGGTGAGCCACTGCTTTTCGCCGTTCAGGATGTAATGCGCGCCGTCGGGCGAAAGCGTGGCGCGGGTGCGAATGTTCATGGCGTCGGAACCGGAGCTGGCTTCAGAAAGTCCATACGCCCCGATCCACTCGCAGGTGGCGAGCTTGGGCAGGCAGCGTTGTTTCTGCTCTTCGGTGCCGTACCAGACCAGAGGCAACGTGGCGATGCCGATGTGCGCGCCGAAGGCGGTGGAGAAACTGGCCAGCACCGAGATGTGGTCGGTGATGAGCGTGGAGCTCAGCTTATCCAGCCCCATGCCGCCATACTCTTCGGGAATGTCGACGGCGGTGAATCCCAGTTCGGCGGCCTTGCGCAGCAGCGCCGGCATCGCGCCTGGCTCCTTGGCTTCGATTGAAGCGACGCGGGGCAGAATCTCCTCGCGCGCGAAGCGGGCCGCTGTGGCCGCAATCTGGCGCTGCTCCTCGTTCAGGTCTTCGGGGGTAAAAATCTCGTCGGGGGTGCGGGTTTCGAGCAGGAAACTGCCGCCGGTGGCGGCGGCGATAGGGGATGCGTCGGTCGAGGGCATGGTCTTGCGCGGCCTCCTGTCACCGAATCAAAAGAGTCAGCCTCATGATAGACGCTGAAACCGGCGCAAAAGGTCAATTGTCGTCACGAGTCGCATGGCTAAGCGGGAGCGATATAGGTGTAGCCGGCACTATTGCTGCCATCATCCCCGGTCCCCAAAAGCGAGGGACCGGGGGCACCCAAGAATGGATATAGGCGTGATGAAACGGCTCTAGGCCAGAGCGATGCGCGGCGTCGTGGCAGACGCGGGCGCATGGGACCGGACAATCTCCATCACGTCCGCGGGCGTGGCCGCAATCGCATCGGCTTGCGCGCATTCATCCGGCGAGCCGTAGCCCCAGGCGGCGGCCAGGCAACGAATGCCGTTGTTGTGCGCGGCTTCAATGTCGAAGCTGCGATCGCCGACCATCCAGACGGATGCATGGTCGATCGCGTGTTTGCTGAGGACAAGCGCCAGCAGATCAGTCTTAGTGTGGCTCGCGTAGTCGATCCTGTCGCCGTAGATGGCTTTGAAATATTGCGCGATGTCGAAGCTCTCCAGGATGCGCACGGCAAAGTGCTCGTGCTTCGAGGTGCAGACATAGAGCGGAAAGCCGTCGCGGTGCAGTTCGGCAAGCATCTCGGCCACGCCGGGATACACCGAGTTGTTGCTCCAGCCCACGCGGTCGTAACAGGCGCGGTAGTCGCGGGCCAGGGCCGCGTGATCCTCCGCGCTGCCGTGCGGCAATAATTCTGCGGCCCACTCCTCGACCGGCGGCCCGATAAAGCGGTCGAGCGGACCGCAATCTTTAATCTTTCGCGCCTCGATCACCTCACGCAGACAGCCTATGATGCCGGGTTTTGAATCGGTCAGGGTTCCGTCCAGGTCAAAAATGAGCGAGGGCAACGATTGCGACATAGTTCAAGTTTCGCAGAGAGCCGCGGAAGATCCAAAAGGGGTGCAGACGCAGAACCGGCGCCGAGGAGGTAGACGGCGCCGATTCCAGGCAATGGGCTTCTTTGCCTGCAGTTGCTGCTTAGACCTTCACCGCAGGATGCGCCGCATAGTGCAGCAGCACCGCGACCGCGCAGCTGACCAACCGCGTTTCCGCGGAATCCGCACGGCTGGTGAGGATGGTGGGGACGCGTGCGCCGAGCACAATACCGGCCAGTTGCGCGCCGCCCAGGTATTCGAGCTGCTTGGCCAGCATATTGCCGCTTTCGAGATCGGGAACCACGAGAATGTCGGCCTGGCCGGTGACCGGCGAAACCAGCTTCTTGATGGCTGCCGCTTTCAGGCTTACCGCGGTGTCGAAGGCCAGCGGCCCGTCGAGGATGCCGCCGGTAATCTGGCCACGATCGGCCATCTTGCAGAGCGCGGCCGCGTCGAGCGTGGACTGGATCTTGGGATTCACCGTTTCAACAGCAGACAGCAGCGCCACCTTGGGCTCGGGAATGCCCAGAGCATGCGCCAGGTCGATGGCGTTCTGTACGATGTGGATCTTGTCTTCAAGCTCGGGCGTGATGTTGATGGCCGCATCCGTGATGAGCAGAGTGCGCGCATAGGCCGGGGTGTCCATGATGAACACGTGCGAGATGCGCCGCGCCGTGCGCAGGCCGGTATCGCGCTGCATGGCCGGCTTCAGCAGCTCGTCGGTGTGCAGGCTGCCCTTCATCAGCGCCAGCGCATTGCCTGCGCGGCACATCACCACTGCCGCCGTAGCTGCCTGGGCCTCAGTTTCAGCTTCGACGATGGGGAATTTGCTGATGTCGACGCCCATCTTTGCGGCCAGTGCCTTCATCTCCGCGCCAGGGCCGATGAGCGTGGGCTCAATGAGACCGGCGGCAGCCGCTTCCACGGTGCCCTTCAGTGCCACTTCGCTTAAAGGCCAAACCACGGCCGTGGTGATGGCGGGCAGTGCTTTGCAGCGCTCGATGAACTTGTGAAACACGTGATAATCCGGGGGATGGCCCACAAGGGGGTCTACGGCAACGGATTCAGCCAACGTGGCAAGATCGCTCATGAATCGATTCTCCTCCCCGGCGGGCGCGCTTGCCGGGCATCTCACAAATATTGTCGCGTGGCGGCCGTCATGGGCATGTGCCTTGGGTCACACTACGGGCATGCGTCTCTGCATGCGGTATTATCGCGGCGCCGGCAACGCCCACGCTCTCCGCGCGCGGCAAGGCCAAGCCGGCAACAGCACAGGTGAAGCCGCCGGCGACCAAGGGCAACACGCCGGCAGCGCACTAGTGACCTGTCAATTGGGTTTCGTGGTATCCCGGGTCTCAAAATCGAGACCCGGGGCACCCATATCTTGTGCCTCGTTGAACGAAGCTGGTTGAGGTTTGCACCGACTTGCTCCCTCGCTCTCTCGCTCCTTGCTTCACTGCGTTACCCTGATCTCTTATGGGCCGCATCCGCATTCTTCCTGACCAGGTCGCCAATCAGATCGCCGCGGGCGAAGTGGTGGACCGTCCTGCCTCCGTGGTGAAGGAGCTGCTGGAGAATGCGCTGGACGCCGGGGCCAGCTCGCATTCGTGTGGAGGTGGAAGGCGGCGGGCGCAAGCTGATCCGCGTGGCCGACGACGGGCAGGGCATGAGCCGCGACGACGCGTTGCTGGCCTTTGAGCGCCACGCCACCTCCAAGCTGCGCACTGCCGACGATCTGCTCTCTATCGCGACTCTGGGCTTCCGCGGCGAGGCGCTGCCCTCCATCGCATCGGTAGCGCGCGTGACGCTTGAAACCGCGACAGGCGAAGAAGCTGCGGGAACGCGCATCGAAATTGCCGGCGGCAAAATCCTCGCGTGGAAGACGCGGCCTTGCCCCGCGGAACCACGATCGCCGTCTCCGATCTCTTCTTCAATACCCCGGCGCGGCGCAAATTTCTGCGCGCGGAATCGACTGAGCTGGCGCACGTGACGGCGCTGGTGACGCATTACGCGCTGGCCCATCCAGAGAAGCACTTCGAGCTGGTCTCGGCGAGCCACACCATCGTCTCCGCGCCGCCCGTGACGCGCACCGCCGAACGCATCTATCAGATTTTTGGCAAGGAGACGCTCGGCCAACTGCTGCCGCTGGCCGCCGAAGCGCCTTTGGCGCACGTGGGCCTGCCCGAGCCGCCGCCGTGGAAGAAAAACCCGGACGACCCGCCACGCCAGCCCGGCACTTTGCGGCTCAGCGGCTTTTATTCGAAGCCCGAGCTGCAAAAGCTGAATCGCAACTCGATCTACATCTTCGTGAACAAGCGCCTCATCCGCGACCGGCTGTTGCTGCACGCGATCACCGAGGCCTATCGCAACGTGATTCCGCCCACCAGCTTCCCGGTGGTGCTCTTGTTTCTGGAGATGCCGCCCGAAGAGGTCGACGTGAACGTGCATCCGGCCAAAACCGAAGTGCGCTTCCGCCAGCAGAGCCTGGTTCACGACTTTGTGCGCGACAGTTTGCGCACGGCGCTCATCAAGGCGCGGCCGGCGGCAGGTTTCCTGGCCGCGCTCGACTCTCAGCCCTCGGCCAGCCCGTCGCTCATGCCTCCGGCAACTTCACCAGTCCCAGGGCCTCCCGGTGATGCCGCGCCGACGCTCCCTCCCGATTCCGATCCGGAGGCCTTTGCAGGCGGTGCCGCCGGCGCCGAGTCCTTCCAACTGACGCCGGCAGCGCCAACGCCCGTCCCCGGCAAGCTGCCTTTTACGAGCCAGAGCGCAACGGAAGGGCAGCGCATTCGGGGCCCGCAACTTCGACCGCGAGGCCTGGGGCGAAGCGGCCAAAGCGCTGTTTCCGCAATCGTTGGTTCCCGGCGCCGAATCGTGCAGCCCAAGCCTTAACGGCACAACAGGTTACGGCGAGAATCCGGAGGCGGCGGCGGCCGGGGTCGAAGCCGAGCAGGCGGCCAGCAGCCTGAACCGGCTGGGCTCGCTGAAACCCCTCGGACAGTTGCGCGAGTCGTTCATTCTGGCCGCGGGCGACGACGGCCTATGGATCATCGACCAGCATGTTGCACACGAACGGGTGCTTTTTGAGAAGATCCTGCGTGACCGCCAGGTGGAACAGGTGCAGCGCCAGCGCTTGCTGATGCCATTGCTGGTCGAGCTCAAGCCCGAGCAGATGGTGGTGTTCGCGCGCATTGCCGAGGAGCTCGAAACCAACGGTTTTGAGGTGGAACCCTTTGGGCCACAGACACTTGCCGTTAAAGCGGCTCCGGTGGGCCTGGAGGGCGCGGAGCTGGAGCGGACGCTGAGCGAAGTCATCGAGCAATCCGCAGCCGACTCCGGATGAACCTACCCAAAATGAATCACTTAGCCGACTACGCTCGCGGATTGCCGCCTCCATCGCCTGCCATTCTGCCATTAAGGTCAATACCGCTCTTGATCAAAAACGTATAGAATGGTTATTGTTAGAGCTTGCGAAGACCGATCACCCAACCAGTTGCCCGCACGGACGTCCCATAGCTTTGCTGTATTCCTGGAAGGAAATTCTGCGGGCCTTCCACCGTCTTTAGGGTCCCTCGAAGGGTTCTTGGGGTCTATGACCGGCGGCCGGTTGCTCCCAGGAGCGCCGGCAGGTGATTTCGCCAGCCTGGAAGTGAGGTTTTTCTTTGACAGCAGAACAACTGGAAGCATCGCGCGCCGAAAGGATGCGCCAGAACGGTGTCGGGACCCTCACATTCGAGGATGCCCGGACGTGGATCGAGGAGACGGGATTGTGCCTGTTCCTCCCACGGAAGCAGTTTGCCACCTTCGTCGCTCCTTCATTTGTTGAAGCTGTAGCCGGTGAACGCAGCCCGGCTCCCGCCGCCAAAATTGTCACCCTGGCCGAGGAATTGCTGGTTCGCCTGGAAACCGAAGGCGTTGCCGTGCGCCTGAATTTGCAGGGCCAGCCCGGCGAGCAGCCCGATTTTGTCGTGGCCAGCTGGGTTCTGCCTTACGTCTACGCTCTGCGCGGCGACCGCGACTGGCGGCGCAGCCCGCAACTGACCGGTTCGCGCGCAGTTTCGCAGCTCGCCATCCAGGCCTACAAGCATCTTGAAACCGGCGACGCCACCATCCCGCAGTTGAAGCATGCACTGGGCCGGGAAGTGACGGAATCGGCGGTTTTGCGCGCCATCACCGAACTGTGGCAGCAACTGCGCATCATTCCTGTGATCGCCGCGCCCGGCCGCACGCCGCAATGGCAACTGCTGCGCGTGCGTTACCAGAAGGCTATCGCCGAGGGCGCGTCCACGTCGCAGGTGACCGCGATTTCAGTGCTGGCTTCCATTTATCTGCAGGCCGTGATCGCCGCCAGCATGGAAGAGGTGGAGTTGTTCCTGGCTCCGCTGACGGCGCGCAGCAAGGTGCGCGAAGTGCTGCGCGGATTGGTTGCTACGCGGCAGGTGCACACGATTTCCATGGGGCACGCGCCGCAATTTTACGTGGCGGGAACGCTGCCCGAGTTCACGCCTCCTTCCTCGATTTACGGCGGTTCCTACTCGAGTTCGTCCATGCCGGCTTCAGCGCAATTCCTGCGCTCCTATGAGCGGGAATTCGATACGCACGAGCCGTCTGCGCCGATATCGCATGTCGCGTCGGCCCCTGTTCCAGTCCCAACGCACAAGCCGGCGGAGATCGCACCCCAAATCTCAGCCGAGGCCGAGGAGAAGAAGCCTTCAACCGCGCGGCCGCACTTCAGCCGCAAGCCGGCTCACACCCGTAATCGCAAGCCTGCGTCAACCTCCTCGAAGGGCCGCGTGGCTCGCGGTGCGTCGCGGAGCAGCGGCGCGCGCTCCAATAGCAGTTCCCGCCATGCAGCACCGGCACGTTGGGCGCACAGCACAGCGAAAAACGGAAATGGGAACGGCCACAGCAAGCAGAACGGTTCCCGTGCAAACAGCGCCAACGGCTTGCACAAGTCCAAGCCGGTTGCGGCACGGAGCCTGAGCAACGGGCATGCAGCCAACGGCAAACCGGCGGCGAAGTCGTCGGCACGGCCAGTTTCGCGGCGCACCGCGGCTGCCAGACCTGCAGTTACCAGAAAAGATGTGCGCACGGACGCTCGCTCGCGCCGCAAGCCAGCCCTGTCCGCATCCACAAAAGCGGGTAACAGAACGCGCTACGGATTCACCGCTCCCTCCAGGCAGCGGTCGAAGAAGCGTGGGTAAGCGGAAACGCGGATGAGCGCGGAAAAAAACCGCAACCTATCTTCAAATTCAGGACCAAGAATTATTGTCGCCATTGACGGACCTGCGGGCGCGGGAAAAAGCACGATCGCCCGCCAACTGGCCCGGCATTTCGGCCTGCTCAACCTGGAAACCGGCGCCATGTACCGCGCCTTCGCCCTGAAGGCACTTCGTGCCGCATTGCCTTTGGAGGAGAGTAGTGGCTTAGAGAGACTGGCCGCGGAAACCTCGATTCGCCTCGAGCCCGGCGAAGAAGAAAATCGCGTCTTGCTCGACGATGAGGATGTGACCGGACTCATCCGCAATCCCACTGTGACAGAAGCGGCATCGCGCGTGAGCGTCTTCCCGAGGATTCGCGCCTGGATGGTGCGCCTGCAGCAGCAGTTGGGCGCTAAGGGCGGCGTGGTGATGGAAGGCCGCGACATCGGGACGGTGGTTTTTCCGCATGCCGAGGTCAAGATCTTCCTGGACGCAGCGCCTGAAGTGCGCGGCCTGCGCCGTTATGACCAACTGGGCGGGCAAGAGTCCGAGACAACGCCGCCGCCGGACGAGATCATCCGCGATTTGCGCGCCCGCGACGAGCGCGATCGCAACCGGATCGATTCACCGCTGAAACCAGCGCAGGATTCCGTGCTTCTGGACTCGACCCACCTCACGCTCGACCAGGCTGTGGCAGAAGCCGTGAACATCGTGGCCGGCAAACTGCGCTCAGCGGGGATCTCCTCCTGACGTGGCGCGGCCTTCGTCCCGCAAACACTCCGCACCGTTGCAATCGATCCTTTGCCCGCCTTTATCCCGACTTTAACGGATTGTGGAGTAGGATGGTCTAAATATCCCCGATTTTCTGACAGGAGCAGGTACACAGGATGACCGCCCATTGCCCCGCTTGTGGATCGAGGAATCTGCGCCCATCTCAACTCCAATCCAAAGATCTGGTCCGTCTCCTTGCCCTTCGTGCTCCCGTGCGTTGCCGCTACTGCCGCGAGCGTTTCTATGTCAGCATTTTCAGCATCCTCAAAGTACGGCGCGAAGCCGCTGCACGCGACGCCCGCTATAAAAACAAAGTGCACACACCGAAGGCTGTGCTTTCAGACCAGCACAGCCACGACGATCAGCGTTGACGCGGGGCGCGAGAGGATTCCCGACCTCCGCCGCGCACCCGATCCAACAACGCAGCCCCGCGATGCGGGCTCATCTCCGCTCGAGTTCCCGTTCCCCGGCACAATGCTATAGGCTTTGAATATGGAATTGACTTGCAGCCGCTGTCACCAGACTGTGCAGGACGGGAATTGCTTTTGCCCGAACTGCGGGCTGCCGCAGCTCGTCTATTCCGCCGAGAACTCTGGCGACCCCGGACAAGGTGAACGCTGGGGCGAGGCCGTGCGCGACGCGAACTCGGTTGATTGGAATTCGGCCATAAGGTCGACCCTTCCCCTGGCGATTCCGGCCGGAATCCTCTGTTCGATGCTTTCGCCGGTGAGCATTCTAGGCCTGCTCCTGATGGGCGCGGCCGCTGCATGGGTAGTGGCGCTTTACATGCGCAGCCAGCGGCCGACATGGATTACGGTTGGCGCCGGCGCGCGCATCGGTTTTGTCACAGGCGTGGTGGGAAGCTGGACGGCCGCCGCCGTGAGCGGGCTGTCTCTTTATGCCATGCGTTTCTGGCTGCACCAGGGCAGCGCATTCGACGATTTCTGGCAGACTCTTGTGAATCAATGGCAGGCGCAAGTGACGGCTACCGGCGCTGACGCGCAGAATATTGCCGCATTCAAGGCCATCCTGGTCTCTCAGGATGGGCGTGCCGGCTTGATCCTTGCCGCAATCGCTTTCCTGATGGGGGCTCTGGTGCTCTTTGCCATCGCCGGGGGCGCTCTCGGCGCGCGCATGCTCACGCGTACTCACCGCCCGGAGAATTAGAACCTGGGCGCTTGATTTGACCAAAATCCCAACCGCCGGTATCGTAATGTTTATGAGTCTTGAGCTCACAGCGTTGGTGTGTCGGGCGTGTTGTTGCACGTCACACCGGCCTTGTGCGTAATCTGAAGTAAAGGTTCGACCCCCAAGGCCGCGTTACAGCATAAGTGCTGACGCGGCTTTCGTGTCTTTGGCAGTAATTGCCGCCTGGTTGCGGCCCTTGTTTTCGACGATGAGTTTTCTCTCCAATGCGCGGCCCTATGTGCCTGCCTCCCGGCGGGCCAGCGGTTGTTGTTGTCGCTGCTGTTGTTGTAGCCGCTAGCGCATTCGCTATTCCCCTTTCAACTTGATCGCACGCACGCGCGAAATCCCTATGCGGGGGTTTTCGCCGGGCACAATTCCCCAGCAGCCCACAAAGGCGGGCCTGCAGATTTTTCAGGAGGCAACCGTGACCCATCAGCAAAAACTGATTCGCATTTTTCTTCTTCTCCTAGTGGCTATCGCGGCCACCGGAGCCATTCCGGCCGGCGCGCAGATTGTGGGCGCCACCATCGCCGGAACCGTCCGCGACACCACCGGCGCCACGGTAAACGGCGTCACGGTCACGGTGCGGCAAACGGAGACGGGCGCAACGCGAATTCTTGTGACCGGCGCGGACGGCCGCTATGCTGCGCCCAGCGTGCCTGTAGGCAACTACTCGGTTTCCGTGGCGCACGACGGCTTTCAACCGCAGCAGCAGAAGGGCATCGATCTGGCCATCGGCCAGAGTGTGCAGGTGAACTTTACGATTAGCGTGAGCACAGTGCACGAAGAGGTGGTCGTCGATGCCGGCGACCCCGTCGTCAACATTACTTCGCAGCAAGTCTCCGGCCTGATCGATGAGCGCCAGGTGAAAGAGCTGCCGCTGAACGGGCGCAGCTACGACCAGTTGATCACGCTCAACCCTGGCACGGTGAACTATACGGGCCAGCGCTCCGGCAGCATCGGCACATCGAACTCGTCGGTAGGCAACATGTTCAGCGCCAGCGGGCGCAGGCCGCAGGACAATTTGTTTCTGCTGAACGGCGTTGAATACACCGGCGCGTCGCTGATCAACGTGACTCCCGGTGGAACCTCCGGACAGTTGCTGGGAATCGACGGTATCCGCGAATTCAACGTGGTGACCGACACCTATGGGGCCGAATACGGCAAGCGCGACGGAGCGCAGATTTCGATCGTCACCACCGGCGGCACCGATGAGCTTCATGGATCGGTGTACGATTTCGAGCGCAATAGCTACTTCGATGCGCGGAATTACTTCGACGGGGCGCGTATTCCGGAGTTCCAGCGCAATGACTTTGGCGCATCGCTGGGCGGCCCCATCAGGAAGGACAAGACATTTCTGTTCGCGAACTACGAAGGATACCGCCAGAACCTTGGCGAGAGCCTCGTGACCCTGGTTCCGGATGCGACCTCGCGCGGCAAGGCCGTGAGCAGCGTGCAGCCGCTTCTGAATCTGTGGCCGGTCGCGAATGGCCCCGAAATCCTCACCAATGGTTCGGCCTCCGGTATCGCGGAATGGATCGGAACCGCGCCGCAGAACATTCGCGAAGACTTCGGCACCGCACGCTTCGACCAAAGCCTGACCTCGAAGGACACATTCACCGGCGTCTATACCGTGGATGACTCCTCGGCCGTTTCACCATCGGCCGATCCTTACTCCTATGTATCGGAGCGGCTGCGCGAACAGGTGTTGAGCGGCGAAGAGAAGCACACGTTCAACAGGGCCGTGAATGTCGCGCGCTTCGGCTACTCGCGAGCGAGTTACTACTTCTATGGCTACGTTCCAGCTGCCCAGCAGGCGCTTGTGCCGGGCGTTCGCTCCGGTGTGCCGACCTATGCCGTGGTGATCTCGGGCTCGACTGCCTCGAACGGAGCTTCGTCGATCACCACGGCAGGCGCCAACGTGGGCTCGAACAACGGCATTACGCGCAACCTGTTTACCTTTGACGATCATGCCTACTACACAAACGGCAAGCACAGCCTTGAGGTTGGGGTATGGCTGCAGCGCCTTCAGTCGAACGACAACCTGGCTCAGGATCAGTATGGGCAGGCCTCGTTCGCTTCGCTGACGACCTTCCTCGCAGGCACCATCAAGACTTTCACCTACGCGCCGCAAACCACCGAGCTCGGCTGGCGCACCTTGTTTGTGAATGCGTTTATCGAAGACGCCTAGCACATCACTCCGCGGCTTGAAGTGCGCGCAGGATTTCGCAGCGAGTCTTCGACGGGCTGGAGTGAGTCGCAGGGCCGTGCCGGTGTCTACACCTTTACCAACGGCGTGATCTCCAGCGACGCCCACCATCCTGGGGAACGCCATTACCAACAATCGCGCAATCTTTCTGCCCGAGCCGCGCATCGGCCTGGCGTGGAACGTCTTCGGCAACGGCCGCACCAGCGTCACGGCGGGAGCCGGCCTGCACCACTCGCTGCTCGATGCTCTCGACTATCGGCTCGACCAGGCCGCGCCGTTCAACACCGTGTACTCGTACTCCAGCACCACGGTGGCGAATCCAACCAGCGGCACTCCGCTGGTGTCGCCTTCCACGGTGACAGCGGTATTCGAACGCCCACGCTGTTGGCCTACACCTTGAAAATCGAACAGCAGATCGCGCCGTCGACATCGCTTTCCATTGGCTACGATGGCTCGCACAGTTACCACCAGATTCTGAACGGCGACTTGAATGAGCCGGCATATACCGTGCTGGCGAACGGCACAATCTACTACCCCAACACCACCAAAGCCAACACTGCGGTGGCCAATACGACCTCATGGTGGGCCGGCGGCTCAGGCAACTACAACGCCCTCATTCGTTGATGTGCGGCATGATCTGGCACACGGGTTGCAGCTGCGCGGAAACTTTACCTGGGCGAAAAACCTTGACGACGGCTCAGCGTGGAACACGTCGGTCTCATCCAACACCCCAGCGTTCGTCGAAGTTCCTTCATTGCCGCATCTCGATTACGGCCCTGCGGCCACCGATATTCGCCACGCAGCAGCAATCAATGCAACCTACGAGCTACCTTTTGGTGTCGGCAAGCCCCTGTTTGCCAATGACGGCCGCGCAACGGAAGCGTTGCTGTCAGGATGGTCGCTGTCGTCAATCTCGAATCTGTTCGGCGGCTTCCATTTTTCACCGCAGTTAGGTTACAACCCCACGGGCTCGGGCGACTCGCGCAACCCGGTGCGGCCGAACCTCAACCCGAGCTTCACCGGGCCGCTGTATCCGGGAGGCAACACAGCGGCGCGCGTAGCCGAGTTCTTCAACCCCAATGCGTTTTCCGCTCCGGCCTACGGAACTATCGGCAATGCGGGCCGCGATTCCCTCGTCGGTCCCGGGTACGCGGATTGGGATGCCTCGCTGCTCAAGTCCACGCAGGTGACAGAGCGACTGCATGTGCAATTTCGCGCCGAGTTCTTCAACGTGCTGAACCACACAAATCTTCAGCTGCCGAACGAGGTTGTGTATTCAGCAGGGCCCACGCAGGGAACAGCAGCCAATCAGACCACAGCCGCAGCCTTTGGGTCACCAGGGGTCATCTCGGGAACGGCGAACACCAGCCGCCAGATTCAACTGGGTCTAAAAATATTGTTCTAGAGCCGGTTGCACAAATAGTGTCGCGAAAGAGCTCGACTTCAGTCGTGCCGCTCGCTTCCTTGCTCCCTGTCTTTCTGCGATCATGAATGCAAGCGGCATGGCCGTTGCTGACCGAAGCCCGTGCCGCCTCATCGCAACTCGCTCGAGCGAGGTTTCCCATGTGCCGCAATATCAAGATGCTCTTCAACTTTGAGCCGCCCGCTACGCCGGATGAGATTCGCAGCGCGTCCCTGCAGTTTGTGCGCAAGATCAGCGGGTTCAACAAGCCATCGAAAGCCAACGAAGCAGCTTTTGCCCAAGCCATCGACGAAATCGCTGCCGCCTCCGAGCGTCTTCTCAGCCAGCTTCAGACCGGAGCGCCGACGCGTAGCCGCGAAGAGGAAGCCGCAAGAGCGCGAGCACGCAACCTCGCACGCTTCGGAGATTGACCGCCCGGATCTTTGCTCGCACAAAGTGCCGCCAAACCCCTTCTGCGGCTCAAAAATGAGAAGATCGACCAGGAGAATCTTCCCCGTACTCCGGGATCTGTCCTATGAGAGAAATCGTTACGTTTGTCTTCGGCCTGGCTTTGCTGGGCAATGCGGCGCTTTTTGTGCCCCAGGCCATTGCCGTGTGGCGCAAGAAAAGCGATGAGGGCATTTCGCTGGTCACCTTCGGCGGCTTTTGCATTCTGCAGGTGATCGGGGTGGTGCACGGCGTCTACGAGCACGACAACTCCCTGATCGTCGGCCTCGGCGCCAGCTTTTTGACCTGCGGAACTGTGACCTTTCTTACGGTTGTCTACCGCGTCCGGCGTAAGCGGAGTGCGGCGGCCGCCTGAAGGCCCGAGCGATTGCGCGGAGGGTTCCGACTTCCGGAAACTCCCGGCGTTTCCCGCTGATCAATAATTCGTGATCCCCGTCACATCCCATGATCTGCAAAGGGGGGTACGACAGGGGAATGCAATCCAGCGTATACTTCTCTTCCACGGCACAGGCCCCCCAAGATTACGGGGGTCACGCGGCACATCCCTGGCTGAGGCCCATGGAGGAACCGATGAAGATTACCGACACCGTTGACCAGATTCTCAAGAACAAGGCCTTCAACAAAATCCTGCCCATTTCTCCCGAGCAGACCGTGCACGACGCCTTGTCGCTGATGGCGGAGTACGATGTTGGCGCTCTGATGGTGATGTCGGGAACGAAGCTGGTCGGCATCCTGTCGGAGCGCGATTACGCGCGCAAAGGCATTCTGCAGGGCCACGCCTCCAGAGACACCAAGGTCGCCGAAATCATGACCAGCCCGGTGATCTCCGTAACGCCGCAGCACACAGTGGACGATTGCATGAACATGATGACCCAGGGCCACTTCCGCCACCTGCCGGTGCTCGATGGCGACAGACTGGTGGGAGTCATCTCTATCGGGGACATGGTGAAGTGGGTGATCAGCGGCCAGGAGCACGCCATCCAGGCGCTCGAGGGCTACATCATGGGCGCGTACCCCGGCTGATTATTGGATCAGGAACGGGCTTTGCGCATAACGCGTGGCCGCGTCTTCAAATCCGCCATTCTCGGTTTTGGCGGCTTGCCAGAACTTCCGGTCAAGGCTATCGAACTGCAAGCCCTTCGTCGCCTCAACGAAAGCTCCGTAAAGGCCCTTCGTTCCGGCTGGCTCGTTCTTATGCTTCTTGAAAAGCTGCTCTAATTCGGTTTGGCTATATCCAGAAGCAGCCAGTAGGGCATCCCATCGGTCATCTCTATCACGCGGATAGGGTGTGCCGAGCGCCGCAGCCGCCTCCTTCAGCAGCGAGGCCAAAGTCGGCATTCCAATCACGGAATAGCCTTCAATCGCCTCGGGAGCGAGAACGCCCGTGTTGTTCCAGAAAAACTGGAGGAAGCCGCCATTGTGTACTTCTGACTGGCAGAAGTGCGCAGCATACAAAAACACGGCAGGCCGCGGGGCATCGCGAATCGAAGATTCGAAACCCTCCGGGCCGTTGTAGATGTCGAAGACGTCCCAGTAAGGCTCGATGAAATCCCAATAGGAATGGCCAGCCTCAGTCATCGAATTGCATTTCCTCACCCTAGGAAAATTCCGGCAATCGAAGCGGAGATCAGGTTCGCCATGGTTCCGGCGAGCATGGCGCGCACGCCTAGCTTGGCCAGGTCGTTGCGGCGCTCGGGCACCAGCGCGCCGATGCCTCCAATCTGCATGCCGATCGATCCCAGGTTGGCGAACCCGCACAGCGCAAACGTGGCAATGGTGAAGGAGCGCGGGTCGAGGCTCGCCCTTTGTGCGCCCAGACTGATATAGGCGATGACTTCGTTGAGCGCCATGCGCGTGCCCAGCAGGTTGCCAATCGCCATGCAGTCGTGCCACGGTACGCCGATGAGCCACGCCACGGGCGCGAACGCGAAGCCCAGGATTTGCCCGAGCGAGCCCGGTACCCAGTGCGTGTACGGCATGCCGTGCACCCAGCTCAGGATCATGTCGAGCAGCGCCACCAGCGCCAGAAAACTCACCAGCATGATGCCGACGTTCATGGCCAGCTTGCCGCCGTCGATGGTGCCGCGGGCGATCGCCCCGATCAGGTTTTCATCGGCGTGCAGCTCGTCCTTGGGGATTACGACCTTGCCTTCCGTCGCCGGCACTTCGGTTTCGGGCACCAGCATCTTGGCCATCAGGATGGTTCCCGGCGATGTCATGATAACGGCCGAAAGCAGGTGGCGCGCCTCCACGCCCTGCGAGATGTACATGGCCATAATTCCACCCGACACGTGCGCCATGCCGCTGGTCATAATCACCATGAGTTCGCTGCGCGTGGCCTTCGACAGGAATGGGCGGATGGTGAGCGGCGCTTCGGTCTGCCCCATGAAGATGGAGGCCGCAACGTTCATGCTCTCCGCGCCGGAGATGCGCATGGTCTTGAGCATGACCCACGCCATCACGCGAATGATCTTCTGCATCACGCCGATGTGATAGAGCACCGCGAAGAACGCGGAGATGAAGATGATGGTGGGCAGAACCTGAAAGGCAAAGATCGCGCCCTTGTTGGGTCCCAGCAGATTGCCGAAGGCGCCGGAGTTGGGCAGCCCGAGTTCGCCGAATAGAATCTTCGTTCCGGCAAAGGTGGCCGACAGCATGTTGGTGATCACGCCGCCCGCCCAGGCCATGGCATCGCGTCCCAGGCCGAAGCGCAGCACCAGGAACGCGAAAGTGATCTGCAACCCCAGGCCCCAGAAAATCGTGCGCCAGCGAATGCGTTTGCGATCGGTGGAGAACAGCCACGCGGCCAGTAGAACGGCCAGAATTCCCAACACTCCGGTGAATCGTGCCAAAAGGTAGCTCCTTCGGGGTCGAGAGATTTTTTGAAGGACTTTCGACTAATTTACAGCATTTTGCAAATAGTTCTCGGCATTTTCTCGAGTGATGATGCGGCTGACCAGCGGAGCCACTGCGTGGGGCGGGGTTTTGGAAAAATGAATCGCCTCTTTGAGGATTGCCACAGGCTCGGCAAGCATCTCTGCGTTCGTCGCGTAGATGGTTGCGAAAAGCTGGCCGCGTTCCACGTGAGCGCCGCGCCGCGCATGAAAGAGAATGCCCGCGTTCGGATCGACCGGCTCGCCGGCCTTCTCGCGGCCCGCGCCGGTGCGCTGCACGGCCCAGCCCAGCGCGGTGGTATCCATCTCCGCCACGTAGCCGCTCTCCCACGCATCAACTTTCAGGGTCGCGCCCGGCTTGTGGAACGCCTCCATATTGTCGAAGACGGAGACATCGCCGCCCTGCGCGTCGACCATCTTCATAAAGGCGGCAAGTCCGGCGCCGTCTGTGAGCGCCGCTTCAGCCAGCGCGTAACCGGCGTCGGGCGTTGCGGCTTTGCCGCCCAGGTGGATCATCCATCCGGCGAGAATGAGCGATAGCTCACGGAGGTCTTCGCTCCATGCCGGCCGCGCGCCGCGCAGCAATTCCACGCATTCCACGATCTCGATCCAGTTGCCCGCCGCGCGTCCCAGCGGCTGGCTCATGTCGGTCAACAGCGCCACGGTCTCGGTGCCGGCGGATTCGGCCGTAGCCACCATCAGCGCCGCCAAAAATTCCGCGTCCTCCAACTTGCGCAGGAATGCACCGGAGCCGGTCTTTACGTCGAGCACCAGGCCGTTCAACCCCGCGGCGAGTTTCTTGCTCAATATCGATGCGCAAATCAGGCCCGGATTTTCGACCGTGCCGGTGCGGTCGCGCAGCGCATAGAGCTTGCGGTCGGCGGGCGCCAGCTGGTCGGTCTGGCCGATGATCGAAGCGCCGCACTTCCGAATCACGGCCTCGAATTCGTCCAGCGTGAGCGCGGTGCGATAACCGGGAATCGCCTCCAATTTATCGAGTGTCCCGCCAGTGTGGCCGAGGGCGCGCCCACTGATCATGGGCACGGCCACGCCACACGCCGCCGCCAGCGGCGTCACCAAGAAACTCGTCTTGTCGCCCACTCCGCCCGACGAATGCTTGTCGACCGTGCGCTTGCCGAGGTTTGTGGGCGTAAACTTGACGCCCGAGTCGCGCATGGCCAGCGTGAGAGCGCGCGTTTCATCGAGCGAGAGCCCGCGAATCCACGCGGCCATCAGCCACGCGGCAAGCTGGTCCACCGGAATGGAATCGTCGGCCGCACCACCAGCCACAAATTGAATTTCGCGTTCGCTGAGCGCGCCGCCGTCGCGCTTTTTGCGGAGAATGTCGATCATGTGCAGCGGTGAAGCGGTGTCCAATTGCATGATTTTCGCCATGGAGTGCAAGGCAATAAGAATAACGCATAAGGCTCGCCGAGGTGCGGCGCGACACGCTGCATCTAGATCACTTCATGCTTGACACTGCAACGCGCATTTCCCTAGGATTCCTCCTACACGTTGCAACTTCGCGATGCGCTTTTAGCGTGGAGCGGAGCCCTTCCGAGGCCATTACCCCCAATCCGCCTCTTGTTCTAGATGTGTATGAATCCGCAACTCTGGTATGCCGTTCGAAATCTCATGGGGTCAAGACAGCTGAAGGGAGATATGCGATGATCTGTACTGCCTGTGGAAAGGCAAACGCCGACAGCGCCGCGTTCTGCGAGCAATGCGGAACTCGTATGCAAGCTCAACCAGCGATCCACCCGGGAACAGCCACGCCGGGCCCGACTCCCGCCGCGCCGTTCAACTATCCGGCCCCACCTGTCGCACCGCCTCCCGGAGCCTCGCCTGTCCAGATGGGTGAATCGCTGATCGCCTCGATGTCGTTGGGCGAGAAAATTGCCAGCGCGGGAGCCGTTGCCGCCTTGCTGGGTTACTTCATGCCCTGGATCTCCATCGCGGGTTCGCCGACCAGCTACAGCGGCCTCGCTCTGTCCGAGTCAACCGGAGCGTTGGCTTTCGTCGTTACGACAGCTGTGGCCTCGGCCATCGTATGCTACTTGTCCATCAAAGCGACCCCTTCGAAGAAACTACTGTACGCCAGCTACCTCACGTACTTCGGCGCGCTTTGCGGCCCGACATTCCTGATGGCATTGATCTTCGTGCCCAAGGTGCAGTCCATGGCCGGGATCGGCGCATGGCTGTGTGCGCTCGGCTTTACCGCCGTTGCGAAGGGCGGCTTGATCACGATCAAAAGCTTCAGCAAAAGAACATATTGAGCCGCGAGAGGGGGCGCGGCGCAGGACGCCTCGCTGACCTATGAAGGTTTCCGGTCAATATCGACGTGGGCCGGCATCGAGCGCTATTTCAATTTCATCTCGAAGCCCAGCGGCAGCACTTCGCTGAAGGGCATTATGCGCGTGCCTTCTTTGGTTGGGAAGGCCACGGGCGCATCGGGCAGGATGAACTCGGCCAACACCTGCCGGCAGGCGCCGCACGGCGGACTGGGCAGTCCGTTGAGATTGGCAACAGCCACGGCATCAATGCGAATCTCGGGACCGAACTGGGAAACGGCCCGCACCAGCGCCGCACGCTCGGCGCAAATGGTGAGCCCGTAACTCACATTTTCCACGTTGGTCCCGGTCACGATTTCGCCGTTGGTCAGGCGCAGCGCTGCTCCCACACGGAACTTGGAATACGGCGAATAGGAGTTCTGCGCAGCCTGCTCAGCGAGCTTGAGCAGAGGTTCGAGCGCCGCCTGGGTCTGGTTCGTCATAGTGGATGCCCGATCCTCAAGATGGGGCGAAGATTAGAGGCTAATCCATTTGTCTCTGGATGTATACATGAGGACAACAGGGACCGAGGGACCAAGCCACCCCATCGAGCAAACATCGCTCGCCGGGGACCCCGGGACGGAGCAAGGGACCAAGAAGGCGGGATGATGCAGATGAGGAGACCAAGCGGTCGCCGCTTTAATTGCCGCGAGCGCGCTTTGCTGCCGTGGCTGTTTCTGTGCGGAATGGCGGTCGCGGTTGTCGTCGGCGTGCACGGCAAGGCGAGCGCCGCCCCGCCGCAGCAATGCGCACCCTCGGCGGCTACCACTCCTGCCCCGGCCTTCGATGTTGCCGCCATCCATCTTCACGAACCGCAGCCGCACGACCATGTCTCCATCACGAGCTCACCGTCGGACGGCCATCTCCATGCGACCAATGTTTCTCTGTCCACTCTTATTTGGTGGTCCTTCGAAATACCCGAATCCCGAATTCTCGGCGCTCCCAGCTGGGCCAGCTCAAAACGGTTCGATATCGAGGCCACAGCCGATCCCGCCGTTGACGCGCAGTTGAAGGGGCTCAGCTCCGACGCCGGCCGTAAGCAGAAAGAGAAGATGGTGCAGGCGCTCCTCGCCGATCGTTTTAAACTCGCGACGCACGCTGAAACACGTGAACTGCCCACCTACTCCCTCGTGGCCGCAAAAGGCGGGCCAAGGCTCGGCGCACTGCAGGAGAGCGGGACGTCCATCAATCGGGGAAATGACCGCATCGAGGTCCAGACATCGAACAGCGTATCCACCCTGGCCGAACAGCTATCGATGATTGTTGGCCGTGACGTCGTGGACAAAACCGGAATCACCGGCCGCTACAATCTAAAACTCCAGTGGACTCCAGACGACGCTGCCGATTCCGGCCCTTCGCTCTTCACCGCGCTCGAAGAGCAGTTGGGCCTGAAGTTGGAACCTGCAAAAGGCCCGGTGGAGGTCTTGGTTATCGACCACGTAGAAATGCCGTCGGCAAATTAGCGTTTTCTAATTCGCGGTCTCTGGTCCTTGTTCCCTGCCTTTCTCAAGTTGCGCTCCGACCCTTCTCTTTGGAGACCCGCCCTCGTCGGCAGCGCCCGCTACTACCGCCTGCGCAATCCCGGCTAGAGGCGTAGTAGTATGCTGACTAGTCTTGCCGCGCGCAACAGTTTCATGGCTGCATGCGGAGAAAAGAAACGAAATGAAAACCCTGGAACGGTTCAAAGTTGCACCGGGATCCAAAGTAAAGCTGAAGAAGATCGATCCCGCCTTCACGGATGGCCACAAGAGCCACAAGTCCGCGGCCAAGGAGATCGCGGATGGTCAGCAGAAACTCTGCGAACTTCAGGACCTGCTCTACGCAGAGCACGGACACTCCCTTCTCATTTGCCTGCAGGCCATGGACACCGGCGGCAAAGATGGCGTGATCAACCACGTGTTGAGCGCGATGAACCCGCAGGGTTGCCGCGTGGCGGCGTTCAAGCAACCTACCCCGTTGGAGGCTGCCCACGACTTTTTATGGCGCGCGCACAAGGCTGCGCCTGCCCGCGGTGAAGTGGTCATCTTCAACCGCTCGCATTACGAGGATGTTCTTGTAGTCCGCGTGCACAATCTCGTGCCCAAGAGAATCTGGTCCCAGCGTTACGACGAGATCAATGACTTTGAGAGCACCCTGGCCGCGAACGGCACGCAGATTCTCAAATTCTTCCTGCACATTTCCAAGGAAACGCAACTGAAGCGCTTCAAGGAGCGGCTTGACGACCCCAGCAAGCACTGGAAGATCAGCGAGGCTGATTACAAGGAGCGCGGTTTCTGGGACGAATACACCGAAGCCTACGAAGAAGTGCTCTCCCGGTGCAGCACCGAGCATGCGCCGTGGTTCGTGATCCCCGCCAACCACAAATGGTTTCGCAACCTGGCCATCGCGCGCATCGTCGTGGAGCATCTGCAATCACTGAAGATGCAATATCCCAAGCCCACGGTAGATTTGAAATGCATCCGCCGCGAGTACCACGCCGCGGCAAAAGACGCGTAGATTCGGCTGGGGCACGGACTCATTCTCCCACTCGCTAAGTTGCCGGCTCAACGCCGAGCAGCCGCTCGACCTCGTCATGCAGCCGTGCTGTGATCGTGGCTTCGCTCTCCTCGGGGCTGAAGCGGATAGCCTCGCCCACATGCACCTCGAGATGCCCCGAGCGGAACCAGCGGCGACGGCCGGCTCTCATCTCGCCCAGACCGCGAATCGCCGTGGGCACCACAGGCACGCCGGATTGTTTGGCGAGCAGCCCGATGCCGGGGCGGAAGCGCGCCAGTTGTCCCTCAGAGCGCGCTCCTTCAGGAAAGACCATGACGCTGTAGCCGCGATCCATGGCCTTGCCCGCGTGGGCAAAGCTCAACTGGAAATCGCGCTGGCGCGGCAGCGGAAAGACGTTGTAGAACGCCGTGACGAGCCAGTAAGCTGGCGGGCCGAGGAGCCAGATTCCCTTGTGTCCCGGCGGCCAGTCGGGATTGCGCCAGTGCCGGTAGTCGTCAAGCATGTCGCCGGCCATGGCCACCGCGATGTGGCGGCGCAACGGGCCGGCGAGCGCGTACTGAATCAGCGGGCCGTCGTAGGCCGAGACGTGATTGCCCACAATGAGCAGCGGCCCCGGCGGCAGCGGCGCGGCAGGCCCCACGACGCGCGGCGCGGCCAAGAGCCACGTGAGTGGGCGCTGAACCACTTCAAGAAATGCCACGCGCAGCCATTGGAACGGTTTCCACCACGGCCACTCGGGATAAACAAAGTGGACGCGCGGTGCGGCGGGAATCACACTCTGTTGCTGACCCGCTGCCTTGCTCCCTTTCTCGCTCGCCCCCTCACCCTCTGTCTTCTCGTTCCCTCGTTCCTTAGTCCCTGGTCCCTCAGTCCCCAAGCTCCCGTCTTTTGCAGCTTCAGTGCCTCCCACCAATCTGCGCAACTCTCCAAGCGTGTGCACTTCTTCGAGCAGTCCGTTGCCCTGCACGACGCCCAGTCGCTCCTCGATGGCTGCGGAAAGTTGCACGCGTCCCAGGCTGTCGAGATGTAGATCTTCGTTTAACCGCAGCTCATCTCCTACGCCGGGATGGGCTTCGCCGGTGATTTGCGCGATGAGCGCGAGCAGCCAATCGGAGGAGGGCCCGAAAGCGACGTCAGACGTGCCCGGCGCGCTGCTGCTGGTAATCGCCGCCGCGGCTTGCATCCGGGCCAGCCATGCGGCCACGGGCTTGCGCCGCACTTTGCCGGTGGAGGTGCGGGGCAGATCGGGTTCCGGCCACAATACCCAGCGGCTGATCCGCTGGAAATCGGCCAGCGTGGCATTGGCGCGCTCGATTGCCGCCGCGACATTACATCCGGACCCGCGGCAAGCCAGTACGGCGCACGGCTCCGGGCCGGTTGGAGTCTCCATGGCGACGACCGCGCAGGCTGCGATCTCCGGCTGCGCCTCGATGGCCGCCTCGATGTCTTCTGGATGGATGTTGAGTCCCGACGAGGTGACAATCACTTCGCTCTTGCGCCCCAAAAACCGCAGTTCGCCCGATTCCTGCCGCTCCGCAATGTCTCCGGTCGCCAACCATTCGTCCTGGCGCGGACGGAGTTCGCCGCCCTGCCAGGAGGCGCCGGAGATCATGGGGCCGCGCACCAGCACCTCGCCGTCGGCGGCGAGTTTGACTTCGCGCCCGGCGAGCGGCTTGCCGATGGTGCCCTTGGCCACGTGGAAGGGGTGGTTGAGCGTGATGAGCGCGGTGGTCTCGGTCATTCCGTAGCCCTGGACCAGCACGAATCCGAGCGCGTTCCAGAATTGTTCGAGCGGCCCCGGCAGCGCGCCGCCGCCGGAGACGAAAGCCCAGAACTTGAAGCCGAACTCGCGGTGCACGCCAAGGAAACGCCACCAGCGGCGCCAGGAGCTCAAATTTTGCGAGCGAGCGGCGCGTTCGGCAAGTTTGGGACGGGCCGCTTCCAGATGGGCCTTGAGGAGGGCCAGAACGCGCGGCACGGCAGCCAGAACGGAGATGCGCTCGGTGCGGATCAATTCGATGATGTGCGGCGCGGCGAGCCGGCTCTCGAAGTGCAGCTCGGCCCTGAAGATGGGCGGGACCCAGAGTCCCATGGTCTGGCCGAAGACATGGCTCAGGGGAAGCGTGTGCAGAATGCGCAGAGGATGAACCAGCCGCTCGTAGCGCATGTAGGGCTGGGCGCCGTCTTCGATGGGCCCCACGCTGGACAGCACATTGCCGTGGGTGAGGACCACGCCCTTGGGTTCGCCGGTGGTGCCAGAAGTAAAGAGAATCTGCAGCGGGGTGTCCGCCGTCAGGCCTGAGACAGCGCCCATCTCCGCTTCGGGAAGATGGTCGAGCCAGTCTTCAAAGGCCAGCGTGGGAAAGGCAAGTGGGGGAAAAGCCAGGGTGGAGGAAGCGGAGGGAGGAATTTCGGGCCCGGTGTGCGCCTCGGCCAGTTTAGCCAGCAGAAGCGCGTCACCGACGGCGAGTTGGGGGCAAACGTCGGCGGCTACGCGTGCGGCAAAGTCGGCGCTTCCGGCGGCGTCAAGAGGAACGGCCAGCACCCCGCGCAGCAGGCAGCCGTGGAAGGCGGCGATCCACTCGGCGCTGTTGTCCGCCCAAAGCAGCACGCGGTCGCCCTGGGCGATGCCCTGCTCGGCCAGATACGCGGCAAAACGGCCGGCGAGGCGCGCCAAATCGCCATAAGTAGTGACGTGGCGCCGGTTGCCCTGATAGTGCACCACGGCAATCTCGCGGTCGAAACGGCGAAAGTCGTCGATCAATGTGGCGAGGTGGTCGCGCATGTATTGTCCCGGCAAGAACATGGTACGCGATGCGGGCGAAACGACAGCGGACATTGCGCTCCGTTGAACGGTCGTAAACCGAGTGACTTAAATCACATCCCTATCCTGTCTGCGTCGTACACTAAGGACATTCAGGTTCCCCATGAAACGACTTCTCATAACCATCTCCGTTCTCATCACTTTGGCTCTGATGGTCTGGGGTTTCTACCAGGCCATTTACGTCGCGCCCAACGACGCGAAACAAGGCGAACTGTTTCGCATCTTCTACTACCATGTGCCGTCGGCATCGGTGGCATTTGCGTTTTTCGCGATCAGTCTGGTGGGGTCGATCGGATATCTGGCTTCTCGCCACGCGCATGCCGGACGGGCGCAGAAATTTGATGCCTGGGCGCTGGCCGGGGCTGAAGTCGGAGTAGTTTTCAATACTGTGGTCCTGATCACGGGTCCCATCTGGGGACGCCGCGCATGGGGCATGTGGTGGACCTGGGACGCTCGCCTGACCACCACACTGGTCCTGTGGCTCATCTATGTGAGCTATTTGCTCTTGCGGCGCTTTGCCGCGGGCCCGCAGATGCAGACGGTGGCTGCCGTTCTCAACATCTTCGGCGCTCTCGATATTCCGATTGTGTATTTCTCCACGCATTTCCAGAAAGTGATTCCCACCCAGCACCCCGCACCAGTGTTTGGCGGGGGGGCCGACTCGGGGATGGCCCCCTCGATGTTGGGTGCGTTCTTGTGGAACATGCTGGCGTGGTTTGCATGGGGAGTGCTGATTCTGGCGTTGCGCTACCGTGTCGAGCGGCAGCAACAGAAGATCGCAGCCGCGGAAGCTCAGCGCGCTTTAGAGGCCTGAGTTGCGGCCAAGGATTGCTTGAGAAATAGGAGAAACATGAAAAAGCTCGCCATCGGACTCATCTTTGCCGTCCCCCTCGCTCTTCTGGTCTGGACGTTTCACCTGATCCTCTCCGCGCCCCCGGCAGACTGGAATCAGAATTTGACTCAGGCGCAACTCGATGCGGCCCAAGCCTTGCGCGACCACCTCTATATGCATGCGGCCTACACGGTCACCTGGGCCATCCAGCTTGGCTATTTGGCGTGGGTGGGCATGAAGTGGCGCACGCAGAAGAATGAAGCTGAGCGTGCCGGCGTCCTGGACCCTACGGGCAAATCCCCTTCGCACTGAGTTGTTTGGCGGCCGGTTTACACGCGCGTTTTGACGCGCTTTCCGAAAATTCCCACTCTTGAACCGGGAAAATATCCTCCCGCAATCGCACTTCGAGCACGCCACTACCTTTAGTTGTATTGGATATTCCCGGCGAGCCACCGATGATTCCCATGTGGGCGGTTTTTGGATGCTGCCCCAGGGAAACCCGCGATGCATGACATCATCATTGCTCTGGCCTTCATCGGTATGATTGTTGCTCCCGCCGTCGTAGCTGCAAGAAGCTCTGCAGCAAGGGACGACTCCGACCAAAGCTGAGCCTCACCCATTCCTTTACGCGCCATTCCCAAGGTCTGCGGATTTGGCCTCATGCCGCGACTAGGCCGAACATCCAAGCCACCCAAAACGCCCGGCAATCCAGCCTGAAAATTGCCCTCCGTTCTCCCACCCGGTAAACTGTGGGATCGGGGGTCGTTACATGTTGGTGGTGATGAAGGCGCAGGCGACGCAGGAAGAGATCCAGGCGGTCTGCGACCATATTGAACAGTTGGGCTTCCGTCCCCATCCCCTTCCCGGGGCGCAACGGACCGCGATCGGCATCACCGGCAACCAAGGTGAGGTGAACCGCGGGAACCTGGAATCGCTCTCGGGCGTCGCGGAAGTCATCCGCGTTTCAAAAGCCTATAAACTAGCCAGCCGCGATGTGAAAGAAGAAGACACCGTCGTGCGCTTCCCGGGCACAAGCGCCAGCATTGGCGGCCGCGATCTGGCCGTGATCGCAGGTCCTTGCTCCATTGAAAGCCGCGAACAGGCCTTTGCCATCGCGGAACAGGTGGCTGCATCAGGCGCGCAGTTCTTCCGCGGCGGCGCGTACAAGCCGCGCACTTCGCCATACGCGTTTCAGGGCCTGGGCCTTGAAGGGCTCAAGATCATGGCCGAAATCAGAGATAAGTTCGGGCTGCTCATCGTGACCGAAGCTCTCGACACCGAGACGCTGGACCTGGTGGCGGAGTGGGCCGACGTGATCCAGATCGGCGCGCGCAACATGCAGAACTTTTCCCTGCTCAGGAAGGCGGGACGCTTGCGCAAGCCGGTGCTCGTCAAGCGCGGCATGAGCGCCACGCTCGAAGAGTTCCTGATGGCCGCCGAATACGTGATGAGCGAGGGCAACTACGAGGTGATCCTGTGCGAGCGCGGCGTGCGCACGTTTTCCGATCATGCCCGCAACACACTCGACCTGAGCATTGTGCCCGCCTTGCAGCACGTGAGCCACTTGCCCATCCTCGTCGATCCCAGCCACGGAACCGGCCGCCGCGACAGCGTGCTGCCCATGGCGCGGGCCGGAATTGCCGCAGGAGCCGACGGCCTGATCGTCGAAGTGCACAACCATCCCGAAGTCGCGGTTTCCGACGGCCCGCAGTCGTTGTTTCCTGCGCAGTTCGCCACCATGATGAACGAGATTGAACAGATTGCGCCGATCGTCGGCCGCAACCTGGCGCGAGGCGTGAATGCGCCGGTGGCAGTGAAGAAGTGAATGAGTGAAAGAGTGAAGCGTGGACCGTGGACCGTGCGCTGTGGACAGTAATCAAGGAACAGGTGTCAGGTTCCAGATGTCAGGTGTCTCTGAAGCAGCGCATCTCGCCGCGATGGTTGTTATTGCGCTGTTGCTCAGCGGATGCAGGCCGCACGATTTCCCGCAATACCCGCCCAACTATCGCGAATACGCCTATGTGACCAACGGCGGCAGCGACACCGTGACCGTGCTGGATGTAGTGAACGTGCGGGTCGACCGCGAGCTCGCCGTGGGACACCATCCTGTGGCCGTGGCCGCTAGCCCCACGCACAACGAAATCTACGTGGTGAACGCGGGCGCTGCGGGCGCGAACGGCTCCATTTCCGTGATCGATGCCGAGCACAACACCGTAGTGGCGACGATCAGCGTGCATCGCCAGCCGCTGTCGATTGACTTGGATAGAGACGGCGCGCGCGCGTATGTCGCGAACTCCGGATCGAATTCGATTTCTGTTATCGACCTGAAGGCGCGGCGGGAAATCGCGCAGTTTGGCGCGGGCGAACAGCCTGTGGCCGCGCGGCTTGCCGCCGATGGCAAGACCCTGGTGATAGCGAACCAGGCAGGCAATTCCGTTACGGTGATGGATCCCGCGGACGGCCATGTGCGCGCGGTGTTTGGGGACTGCCCTGGTGCCGCCAGTCCCGTGATTCTGCCGGATTCTTCCAAAGCATTTGTTGCGTGCTCCGCCGGCCACCAGGTGATGGTGATTGCGCTGACGAATTCCAAAGCCCGTCCCAATCAGCCGGATGCACTGGAAGCGCTGATGGATGTGGGACGCGGG
The DNA here is from genome assembly GCA_963713675.1 of uncultured Acidobacteriota bacterium. Classification (GTDB taxonomy): domain Bacteria; phylum Acidobacteriota; class Terriglobia; order Terriglobales; family Acidobacteriaceae; genus Telmatobacter. The sequence goes on along the minus strand of CAVQMV010000017.1, from coordinate 378,760 downwards.
CCTTCGGATCTCGCGCTCAAGCCTGACGGCGGCGAAATCTTTGTCTCGAATTCCCTTTCGGATTCGGTGAGCGAGATTTACAACACCACTGACGAAGTAGGCGACACGTACATGATCGGCGCCGATCCCGTCTTCGGCCTGGTTTCGCGCGACAACGCAATGCTGTATGTGGCCAACCAGCGCTCGCAGGAAGTCACCGTTTATTCCATCGACGACGGCAAGCGCGTTGGCTCAGCCCAAGTGGGCGACGGACCGGCCGCCATGGCCTTCTCCGATGCCGGACATCTGCTGTTTGTGGTCGACCGCCGTTCGGGCGACGTGGCCGTGGTGCGCACCGCAAGCCCAAGCCAATCGTTATTCACCATGCTCCCTGCAGGCCGCGACCCCAATTCCATTGTGGACAAGGCGTTCAAAGTGGAATAAGGCAGCGAGTGAGCGAGACCGCCTTGCCCGCCATCACCGAACTTGAAGAAGGAATGCCGATAGACTTTACGGCGTGTTCCGTTGCGAACGATGCAACGCTTCTGCCGGGAGATTTCATCATGGCTTTTCATTCGGGTCCTTCCATTCCGCATCCCGATTTCGCAGGCTTCCCAGTGGCGTACTTGCCTGCGCCCTCTGACTCTCACCAGGGCAGCGCGCCAGCCGCGAAGCCGAAGCGTCGCAAATCCCTGGAACCTCACTTCTGCGAACCCAGCGCGGATGGCGGATTCATTCTGTCTGATCCAGACGGACGAGTTTGGGGAACGACGGGAAAACGGAAGCACTAGCTTGCCGCAGGATCGCGACGGCGCGGATTTTCGGTCACAGTTTCACAGAAACCCACAGACTGTGAGCCTGTGCGGGTTTTCTGCGTAAGTTGTTGATTTGGGTTCGCTTCCTGGCTTCACAGTTTCACAACTCGATTTTTCACGAAATAACCCGGCTGCCTCTTGGCTCCAGTTCGAACCTTCCGGCTTGTGCCCGGGGGAGGGGGGTGGGGGGCGGGGAGTGCCAGGGAACAAGGGACCAAGGAAACGAGGGAACGGGATGGGAGGGTTCGAGGCAATACGGGATTAAGAGAACCGCTCATGGAAACATTGTGCGCCGAGAGCGGGAAATGATATGCAAAGGCGGGGAGGGTTTCTAAGCTGTGATTTCAGAGGTTTGCGGTGGGCGGGGGCTTGACGGAGTGATGACGGGGGATGGGGAATGGCCAGTTGCTTCAGGACGGTAGATGACGGCGTTCGTGCTTCCCGGGTCTCGAAGGCGAGACCCGGGGCACCCCTTTTCGTGGTGAGTCGGCCTCCCTAAGACCCAAGCCGCCTGTTGTTTTCGTAGGGTGCAAATGCTGAAGTGATATCTTGCAGAGACAGTTTGCGATTCCTCTTTAGAGAATTGGAGTGTCTCCATGCCTTGCTCTCGATGCGGCACAGAGTCCCTGCCGGATCAAAAATTCTGCAAGAACTGCGGCGCTCCATTAGGAGCCGCGGAAAGCGTGCCGAGTGTGGTGGCCGCTCCTGCCGCGTCGCAGCCGCTTGCCACGCCGCTGCACCCTATTCCTGACGGAGGATTAACCCAGGAAGAGGTCGTTGCGTGGCTCGTGAGTGGGGGCTACTCCGCGCAGATCGTGACCGGGACGACCGGCAAGCGCCACATCGAGGCCTTTACGCAGGGTGCTAAGTTCAACATCATGACGCCGGGCTGCCAGAGCGGGCGTTGCGACTCCATTGAACTCTCGTTCGGCTTTGCCTGCCTCGGCAAATTTCCTGTTGCGCAACTCAACGAGTGGAACGGGAAGATCCTCTGGTGCAGGGCTTATTACGACAGCGTCAACGATCCGTGGCTGGAAATGGATATCGCACTCTGGCCCGGCGGTACGTTCGAAGCGTTGAACGGTCAGTTCGCGATCTGGAACAACAGGCTCGGCAGGTTCATCGCCGCATACAATCTGCGGTAGACAGGAGCATCGACATGCCTTGCCCTCGTTGCGGCACGGAGTCCGGGCCGGATCAAAAATTTTGCAAGAGTTGTGGCGCTGCATTGGAATCCGCGGAAAGCGCCGAGAACGCAGCGACCAACTCTGCCGGGCCTGCCGCGCCTGCCGCGCAAGCCACGCCGCAGCCGGCGCCGTTGCGCCCTATTCCCGACGGCGGGTTAACAGTGGAAGAGGTGATTGCGTGGTTCGAGAGTGCAGGCTACTCCGCAAAGGTGACCATCGGCACTAACAGCGGCAAGCCCCATATCGAAACCAACCTTCAGGACACACCGGTCACCGTTATGTTCGACGTCAAGGACGGGCGGTGTGACTACCTTAATTTCGTCGCGGGCTTTTCTGCCAACGGCAAATTCGATGTTGCGCAGATCAACGCCTGGAACTACGACAACCGCTGGTGCACGGCGTATTACGACGACGTCAACGATCCGTGGCTCGGCATGTGTATCGCGCTCTCGCCGGGCGGCACGTATGAGTCGTTGAACGACCAGTTCGACACGTGGAACCGCACGCTCGGAAGGTTCATCGCCAAATACACTCCGGAATAGATGCTTGGCGAGCGGTCGGTTCCCGGGTCTGGATTCTGAGACCCGGGGCACCCCACTTCGAGGCGAGTTTGCACCCCGGATTGTGGTGGGTTGGCAGTTCGAGACCGATGGATGCGAGCGATTGCGGTTCTGCAGCTCTTTCTCATCGAATCAGCTGCTCGACGGGCAAGTGCCCACCATGTTCGTGCCGCCACGCGGTCCAGAACGATTCAATCTCGACCGTTCCCACGACGCCCGTAGCGTAGTGCCGGAAACTGGACCATTTCCAATCCTCCGGCTTCGCCACCAGCCCGCGCGCTACCGGGTTGCGATGCAGGTACTTCAGCTTCTCTGTTTCCTTTTTGGCCGTCCACACATTGAAGTCGTGATAATTGGCCAGCCAGAACGGACGCTCGCGCCGTCGCACCGCAATCGACAACTTGAGCGCCTGAATGGCTTTGCCGAGGGTTGCAATCGACGGCTCGTTGACGAGTAGATGCACGTGCTCCGGCATGAGGACATAACCGACGACGGCCCACTCGTATCTTTTGCGAATCCGCTCCAGCGCCGACTCAAATAAGTCGCGACTGGCGGCGCTGCCAAGATAGCCGCGCCTTCCATGACAGCTGAACGTGACAAAGTGAAGCTGTTGCGTTTGCTGAAAACGGCGAAGTCCGGAGGGCATTTGAACCCAGCATACGCCGGTTCGAGGGACTTCGAGCGTTCGTGCTTCCCGGGTCTCAGAAGCGAGACCCGGGGCACCCCTTTTCGTGGTGGGTCTGCATCCCATATTGTCGTGGGTTTGCAACTACTGCGCCGGCGCGTCGGGCGGCGGCGCGGGGGCGGGGGGGACTTTGGGGCCTAGCAGAACGCCGTCGTCTAGCGAGGCTGCTACGAGGCGGTCGCCGGCTACGCGGATGAGGGCGATCTGGTAGCCGGTCGGCCACCAGACCCAGGTCAGGGTTCCGGGGTCGATGGCAAAAATTTCATCGGTGGTGCGCGAGCTGACGAGGATGCGCCTGGCAGCTTCGTCGTAGCTGATATCGTCGATGTCGCGCAATGGAAGGCGATTGAACCACAACCAGGTTTTGCCCAGGTTGTGCGTGAAGTAAACGCCTTCGCGCGCGCCCAGCCAGAGCGTGCCGTCGGGCGAAAACGCGACGCGATGAATGTGCGTGAGCATGGTGGGCATGCCCATGGGGAACCAGGACTGGCCGGCGTCGCTCGAGATCACTACGCTGTCGTCCCCGGTGGCGACCATATCGTTGCCATGCGCGGTGACGGAGAGGAAGTTGCCTTCGCCCATGACCGGGCCGCCCTGCCAGGTTGCGCCCTGATCGTGACTGGTGAGCAGACCGTAGGTGGTGGCTGCGACCCACACATCGCCGGAGACGTCGAGCGCATTGACGAGACTCTGCAATTGAATGACCGGCGCATTGACGGTTTTCTGAATGTTGACCTTGGCGCCGCGGTGCGTTTCCGTCGATGTCTTGAGCAAGGTGTTGGCGATGGCGTTGCGCGGCTGCCACGTTAATGCGTCGCCGGAGGGAGAAGCGGGAGCTGGATCTCCTGCTGGTTGGATTTCTGGATTCCCCGGTCCCCGAGTGCGAGGGACCGGGGGCACCCCAGGATCATTTTTCGGCGAAGGATCGGCGGCTGCGCCGAGAACAAAGATGCCGTGGCTGGTTCCGGCTACGATGGCGCCGTCTTTGGTTTCGGCCAGTGCAAAGACGTCGCGGCCGTCGAGCCCGGCACTGAACTGCTGCCAGTGCGCGCCGGCATCGACGGAGCGGAAGACGCCGCCGAATTGCTTGTCGTTGACTACGCCGGCATAGAGGACGGCGGAATCGTCGCCGTCATTGTTCGAGGCTGGGTTGCGATTGTCGACGAGCAGCGCCGCGATCTTGCGCTCGGAGACGCCGGTGTTCGAAGGAGCGAACGTGACACCTGCGTCGTCGCTCGCGAGGACGCCGCCGCGATCGGTGGCCAGGAGTACGCGATTCGAGTTTGCGGGATCGACATAGACGTCGTTGATTACCACGTCGGAGTCCGTCATGCGATCGAAGGTTTTGCCGCCGTTCTCGGTTTTATAGAGACCCTCGGTGGTTCCCGCGTAGATGACCTGGAGGTTTTCAGGATCCTGCATGAGAACGCGGGTGCGTCGCGCCTCGGTGGGGATGCCTTGAATTTTCTTGAAGAGGGCGCCGGCGTTTTCGCTTTTATAAATGCCGCTGCACGCGCTGAGGTAGACGACGTGCGGATGCTCGGGATCGACAATGATGGAGAAGACGTCGGAGTCGACGATTACTCCTTCTTTGATGTTCCGCCATGTCTTGCCGCCGTCGGTGGTCTTCCACGGCAAATGCCAGGTTCCCGCGTAGACGATGTCGGGATTTACAGGATCGACAGCCAACGATTCGATTTCGTGGATCTCGTGACTGCCGGGCGGGCTGATCTGGGCCCACGTAGCGCCGGAATCGATGGAGCGAAAGACGCCCTGGAGAGTGCCGGCAAAGAGAACGACGGGGTCAGAAGGAGCCTGCGCCAAGGCTTGCACCGGCTGGCCCTTGAAGACAGCGACTTCATGCCAGGTGTGGCCAGCATCATGGCTGATCCACAAGCCGCCGTCGTCGGTGTCTTTCCACGCACCGACGTAGAGCGTGGAGGGTTTGGAGGAATCGACCACGATGCTGTCGATGACGAAACCGTCGCCGCGGTCGAGCTTGGCCAGGCGATGCCAGGTTGCGCCTTCATCGAGTGATTCGTAGAGCCAACTGTTGGTGGTGCCGAGATAAAGATGATTGGGCTGGCCGGGTACGGAGGCGAAGGCGCGCGCATCGCCGCCGTCGGGACCGATGACGGTGAATGCAGCTTGCGCATGCAAAGCCGGCAGGCAGGACAGGCCGATAAAAAGAAAAACGAGCTGGACCGGAATGCGAAGGCAGCGCAATTTGAGAGGCAAAGACCACAAGCGGATCATCTAGAGGAAAAACTCCCGAGGTTCTTTATCAAGAATAGACAAAACTGGGGGTAATAGCGAAACGGGAGAAGCTCCGACGGTACCCCAGTCCTTTTCGTGCTGGGTTGAAAGAGGGTGGGTTGAGGTTCGTGCTTTCCCACCTTGCGACAAAAACAGGAACGTCGCGAAGGTGGGGCACCCCTTTTCGTGCTGGGTGGAAGAAGGTGAGTCTGGGTTCGTGCACTTCGCATAAAACGGAAAGCCCCGACGCTGGCCGGGTTTCTGGTCAGCCTCGGGGTCTCCGCCTGGGGGACGGGCATTTTGTTGAGTCCTGCGAACTCTGCTCTGGTGGGCGGGAGTTCGCAGGAGCTTGCGTTTCAGATCAAGACACGGGGTCGGGGCACGCGGCCAGTTGCACCGCGGCCTGCTTCCTCAGTGCCTTTGCGGCAACGGCTTGCGTTCCTGTGGCTTCACCGCCGTCTCGTCTACCGGTGTCGTTCCCTGCACATCGTTTGTGAAGGTCGCGCCCGACGGCACCAGATAGTTCTCCACCGTTTGGCCGTTGGCTGTGCCGGTGGCTACGCTGATGCGCGACGGATCGATGCCCTGCTCCGTGACGAGGTAGTCTTTGGCGTTGACCGCGCGTTGCGCCGCAAACTGATCGACGATGGCGCGTGGGTGTTTGGTTGCGCGCTCCTGTTGCTTGGCCGTGGTGGCCGCTTCGTCCGGTGTCTGCTCGCCGACCACAACCGCCTTGGCGTCAGCCTGCTGCTTCAGGTCAAGGGCTACCTGATCGAGGCAAGCCTTGGCTTCGTTGTCCACGCGCATGGGCCGTTTGGGATCGGTTGCGAAGCTGATGGTGCAGAGCGCCTGCGACGTTGGCGGAGGCGGAGCAACCGGAGCCACGATGGTCAGGCTGGTGTTTGCGCTGCCCGTGTGACCCTTGTCATCCGACACGTTGCAGGTGATGCCCACAATGCCGGTGGGCGCGCCTGCCGAAGAGTATTCCGCGCTGGGGCCAGTGCCGGTTACGGTGCCCGCTGTGGCCGTGTAGCTGTAGGTGAGCGGACGGTTCTGCGGGCTGACGCCCGTGGCGGTGATGGTGCTGGCGCCGCCGGGAGCGATGGTTGCGGGGCTGGCCGAGCAACTGATGGTCGGCGGCTCATAGGCCTTCACCGTGAGGCCCGCGGTGCAGGTAGCCGTCTCCCAGGGCTTCATGCCTTCACGGCCCGGTTTGCCTTCTTTCACCGTTCCGGTGATTGAGTATTCGCCGGGCGCCAGAGCGCTGGTGTCTACGGTCGCCGTGGGTCCGTTGCCGGTGACGCCCGTGCCCGACCAGCTATAGATCACATGGTCCTTGGGGTTGAGTTCACCCGCGCTGGCCGTCACTGTGACTGGATCACCCGGGAATACCGATTCCGGACTCGCTGTGCAGGCCAGCGCGACGACGGGGTGAGTTTCGTTCAGAGCGTTATGAAACACGATGCCGGCACTGAGCTGCGCCGCGTTGACGCTGGCCATTCCGCCATAGGGCTGCGTGCCGAAATTGGCATGCATGAACTGGTAGTCCGCCTGGAAGATGCGGATCGCCATGCGATGGTTGAACCACGGCGTCTCCGCGTCGAGGCCGCCGCCCGCAGTCACGTTTGGGCCCCAGGTGTTGGGGTTGAAGTCCGGACCGCCGACTTGCGAGGCGCCCCCCAGAACATGAACGAAGGGGGTAAAGTGCTCCGTGGGAAATTGGAAGACGACGCCGCCTGCGACGGTGTTGAATCCGTCATCGTTGCCGTGGGTGCCGATGTTGCTGCCATTGGTGCTCTGCTGGCCCCACTGATGAATGTCGAACTCCGCCTGAATGCCCAAATAACGATTGAAGAAGTAGGCGCCACTGAACGCGCCGCCCAGATTGATCGCGTCGTAGGAAAAGGGCTCGACGGTGGCTGGGCTGGTGGGTTGCGGGACGTCAACGGTTCCGTGCGGCGACAGATAGCTGTAGCCGAGGAAAATATCCCATTTGGGCGCTGACGACCCGCCGCTGCGCCCCATTCCAGGTGCAGGCGCCTGGGCTGCAAGAGCAACGGGAAGCAATGCGAGAGCGGCCAAAGTTGCCGCACGCTTGAGGCAGTGAAAGACAGATGGGTTCATAGGATTCACCTCCAAAGATCAACTCCACAGTTTTTGATTGCCGGGCAGGTGCAAGGGGAAGGATGCCCGGCAGAGGGGGGAAAACGCGCGCACGCCCGATCGTCCCGGGTGAAACATGCGGCGCAGAAACTGCACAGAGGAAACACGACGGCGCTGAGGCTTCCCCATGGAGTCGCGAACACTCGCGCCCATGAGGCTGCGGCGATTGACAAACGAAATGGTCGATCCGTGTGTTGGCAATGTTTGATCCGGTACTGCGACTCCACCGGGAGCCAGGGCAATTTACGGCGTACCTCACCGCTGACCTGAAAAAGCGCATGAAGCCGCGCATCAGGCCATAATCAGAACCAAGGAAATTTGACTTTCTGGAATCGCGCGATGAATTTCCCGCACTCAGCCCGCGTTTAAGGTCTTTAAAAGGCTGCGCGGCTCGCGCTGTATCTTCTCTTGTAGAAGCGTAATCGCGTAGATAAGTTGCTCGGGGCGGGGTGGGCAGCCGGGAACATATACGTCGACGGGCACGACCTGATTGACGCCCTGCAACAAGGCATAGTTGTTGAAGACGCCGCCCGAGGTGGCGCAGGCGCCCATGGATATAACCCATTTAGGTTCAGGCATCTGGTCGTAGAGGCGGCGCAGCACCGGAGCCATTTTTTGGGAGACGCGACCGGCCACAATCATGAGGTCGGACTGACGCGGGGAGGGGCGAAAAACTTCTGCGCCGAAGCGGGCGATATCAAAGCGCGAGGCGCCCATGGACATCATTTCAATGGCGCAGCAGGCGAGGCCAAAGGTCATGGGCCAGACGGAGTTCTTACGCACCCAATTGACGGCGAAATCGAGCGTGGTGAGAAAAACGCCTTCCGGCTGCTCGTAGCCGTAGTCAGCTTCTTTTACCTTGATGCGATTTTTTGCGCTGCTGTCGAGGGCTCCGAACAGATAGCGGTCACGCTCTACGGAAGACGCCATGGGACAAGTATATGCCAGCGAGGATTTGGGCGGGTCTGGTGAAAGAAGTGAAAAGAGTGAAGGAGTGAAGAAAGTGAAAGAGCCGGCTACTGCGCGCAGGGCGCGGTGGTGGCGGCGAGGCCATGCGGCGGCTTCCAGTTGGTGGGGAGCCAAAGCGTAATGGAGAAGCGCATCCAGTCGAGCTCTCCGCGGGGCGTGGGTTTGGAGCCGGAGGGAGGCATGAGCGTGGTTTGCATGCGAGCTGCACGCAAGGCCCAGTTTTGCGCGAACGGCTCGGGATCAGCGATTCCGGGCGCTAGGCCGGCATCGAGAATCCGCAATTCGCCGGCGGCGGCGTGAGACTGGAGATCCATGAGCTGGCTGGTCACGCGGGCTACGGCTGGGCTTGCCTGGGCTGGGTCCTGGTTTGCGGAAGCGCGGGGCGGCTTGCCGGATGGGGTCTGCAATTGGCTGGAAAGCGCTAGAAAGAGCTTCTGAGCCTGGAGAAAGTCTGCGGGATTGATGAGAAAGCGGAAGCTGCGCGGGTCCCAGCCGATGGCATCCTGGGCGCGAAGACCGTAGGTGGTTCCGACTTCCCGCTCGTTGATGGAGTTATAGGGCGGCGTAGCCAGCAGAAGCGCGTCAGGGAATCCTGCTGGAGGGTCGCGATCGACTACCAGGTCCCATCCGGTGTAGTTGGTCGAGCCGGGGACAATGGGCACTACGCGAAAAACCCAACCCTCGCCCAGAGACGCCTTCCATTCCTGACCGGCGTTCACTTTGCCGCTAAGCTCAACGCGAGTGCATGCCGAAGGGCGCGGAGGGGCGGCCAGGGCTGGGACCGCGAGGGCCAGGACCAGAGCCGCAGAGAGGGCGGAGGGCCAGCACCTCTGGATTGGAACGGCTCCGGAGGCTTTCGGGGTGGGTTTTGCCGGCGTTGGCACGGGATTCATCAGGAGATCAGTGTAGTGAATCTGAAGGCCATGGAAAAGCAAAGGTAGGTCGCCGTTCGACTTCGATCGCACGGCGAGGTTCGATTGCGGGTGCCCGTGTTCGTGGTGAGGTAAAAGAGGCGGGTTGGAGGTCGTGCTTTCCCGGGTCTCAGAAGCGAGGCCCGGGGCACCCCTTGTCGTGGTGGGGCGAGGATTGCTAAAGGCAAAAACAAGAGCAACCGCAGGTCCTTCGACTCGTCCCGGCACGCCGGGACTCGCTCAGGATGACAATTCGATTTTTGTCGCTCAGGATGACAATTCTGTTGAGTTGCGGACTCTCGAATCATCACGCTGGTGGGCTCCAGGGCGAAACTTGCGTTATTTGTGCGGCTTTATGAAAATGATACGAAAGCACAGTCTCGCTTTCTATATCATCTCTCCGGCGGCCGCTTGCGGTCCTCCGGCTGCCCGAAAACTGATTCGCGCGCCCCGCCTGCCCGGGCCGGCGGCGGACAACCTATAACGCGTCCTGCGCTCTTGCGCCTGAACGATTCTGGAGCCGAAATTTCATGTGCCGCAAATGGCTGAAAATGTTGATTTTCTTTGTCCTGGTTGGGATTCCCGCGTGGACTCTCGCGCAAACAGCGGCACCAGGGGCGCCGGCGACACAATCGCAGATCGCCGCGTTGCAGCAGCAGGTTCAGAAGGCGCAGATGTCCGGCGACAACGCGTGGATGCTGACTTCGGCGGCGCTGGTTCTGCTGATGACGGGGCCGGGGCTGGCGCTCTTTTATGGCGGCCTGGTGCGCAGGAAGAACATTCTGAGCATCATGATGCAGAGTTTCGCCATGATGGGCCTGGTGAGCATTCTGTGGGCCCTGGTGGGCTACTCGCTGGCATTCGGCCACGGCAATATGTTCATAGGCGGGTTTGAGCACGTGTTCCTGCGCGGCGTTACGCTCACTCCGAACACCGATTATGCGGCCACCATTCCTGAGCAGACATACATGATCTACCAGCTGATGTTCGCCATCATCACGCCGGCGCTGATCACGGGAGCGTTTGCGGAGCGCATGAAGTTCAGCTCGATGGCGGTGTTTCTGTCGCTCTGGTCGCTGCTGGTCTACTGCCCGATGGCGCACATGGTGTGGGGCGTGGGCGGACTGCTGAACGCCACGGCCGGTCATATTCCCAGTCTGGATTTTGCCGGCGGCACGGTGGTGCACATCACCAGCGGCGTCTCGGCCTTGATTTGCGCGCTGTACCTGGGCAAACGTCTCGGCTACCCGCACGACGCCATGCCGCCGCACTCCATGGTGCTGAGCTTTATTGGGGCGTGCCTGCTGTGGGTGGGCTGGTTCGGCTTTAATGGCGGCAGCGCGCTCTCCGCAGGCCCGCTGGCCACAAGCGCCTTTGTGAACACGCACTTCGCCACGGCGGCCGCGGCGCTGGGATGGACGATTTTTGAGTGGTTTCACAATGGCAAGCCGACGGCCCTGGGCGCCATCTCAGGCGCGGTTGCGGGGCTGGTGGCCATTACGCCCGCCTCGGGCTTTGTGCAGCCCATGTCGGCACTGCTTATCGGCCTGGCGGCGGGATTCTTCTGCTCTTTCATGGTCTTCGGGGTAAAGTCGCTTTTCGGCTACGACGACTCGCTGGACGCATTTGGCGTGCACGGAGCGGGTGGCACCCTGGGCGCGATATTGACGGGGGTGTTTGCCGCCAGCGTCATCAATCCGATCTATGGAAAGGACGCCGCGGGCAACAACATTCCCACCGGCGCCATCGACGGACATTGGGGCCAGATCCTGAACCAGCTCACGGGCGTGGGCGTGTCGTGGGGGATTTCCATCATAGGGACATTGATTCTGCTCTTCGTTGTAGATAAGATCATGGGACTGCGCGTGACTCCGGAGCAGGAGCAGGTGGGTCTGGATCTCTCGCAGCACGGGGAAGAGGGCTACGATTTCAATGGCTAGTTATCAGCGATTGGCTTTCAGGCGGTTTTGAGCCGAGTGAAGCCTTTTGAATTCGAGAGAAAAATGCTGAGAGTCTGAGGGCTGAGCGCTGATTTTGGGAAACAAGGGCGGCAGACAAGCCGCCGCACCTGATACGCTATCGAACGAGGAATTTCTGCTTATGGTGAAGATTGAAGCCGTGTTACAACCTTCCAAGCTGGATGCGGTGAAGGATGCGCTGCTGGAAGCCGGCATTGAAGGCATGACCATTCTTGAGGCCCGCGGCCACGGCCGCCAAAAGGGCCACACGGAGTTTTACCGCGGCCGTGAATACACCGTGGATCTTCTGCCCAAGGTGAAGATCGAGATGGTGATTCACGACGATCTGAAGGAAAAGGCGATTTCGGCCATTGTTGGGGCGGCGCGGACGGGGCGCATTGGCGACGGCAAGATCTTTATCAGCCACGTCGACGAAGCAATTCGCATCCGCAACGACGAGCGCGGCGAAAACGCCCTGTAGGCGGATGCATGCGGCCAGATGGCTGTGCGCTCAGCCATCCAGAGCGAGCGTATCCGTTTGAGTGAAGGTGCTTCTCCGGGGCTAAAGCCCCCTTCGTTTTCCCGATTGGTTCAGGGGCTAAAGCCCACAAATCTGTTGCGGGGTTTTCTGGCACGTCTGAAGCCGTGCCCTGACACTTCGTGCGTTCCTTGAGAAGTTTTCTGTTACCCGATAAGCCCGGCGACGCACGTCGAGAGACCGGCGCTGCGAACCACACCAGTTCAAATCATCCGCAAACCCGAGGGTCGCGTATGCTTTCCGCTCTTGTTCTGAGGGCGCGCCGTGTTTTAGTGTGTTGATTCAGTTATAACTATCAGCAAAGGAAAAACGCACATGATTCCCCGGTCCGTCTACCTGGTTGCCACGATACTCGGCGCCGTCTCGTGCCTGACGGCACAGGATACGCGCACCGTCATTGAGCCATCTTTCCCGCAGCTTTGCACTACCCTGGACGCGCAATTGCAGAGTGTCGGGCACACGCTGGCGCCGGCCGACGAGAAGAAGCTCGACACTGCACGGATCCAAAAGGCAATCGACAAATGCGGCAAGGGCCGCGCCGTGCTGCTGCACGTGAACGAGACCAACGACGCATTTCTGAGCGGGCCGCTGGAGCTGCGCCCCGAAGTGTCGCTGATCGTAGGTCGGGGCGTGACGCTTTATGCGTCGCGCGATCCCGCGGTTTTCGCGGCTTCGCTGGGCAGTTGCGGCATTGTGAGCAAGGGTGGGGGTCGCGGTTGCAAGCCGCTGATTTCAGTAGATAGCGCGCGCGACGCGGGGATCATGGGAGACGGCACGATCGACGGGCGCGGCGGCGAGACGATGTTGGGGTCGCAATATTCGTGGTGGGACCTGGGCGAGCAAGCGAAGGCCGGCGGCGGCCAGCAGGTGCCGCGACTGATTGTGGTCAACGATTCCGATAACTTTACGTTGTATCGGATAACTTTGAAGAACTCGCCGAATTTCCACGTTGCTTACAATCACGGGAACGGGTTTACGGTATGGGGCGTGAAGATCGACACGCCACAGCGGTTTGCCGACGGGCCACACCCGCTTTCGCGCAACACGGACGGCATCGATCCCGGCAACGGCACGAAGAACGTGACCATTACGCACAGCTATATCCGCACGGGCGACGACAATATCGCCATCAAGGGCGGACCGGGCGGGGCGACGAACATGACCATCAGCCACAATCATTTTTACTGGGGCCATGGCATGTCGATCGGCAGCGAGACCAATGGCGGCGTGAGCAAGATTCGCGTTTTCGATCTGTCGCTGGACGGCACCGACGCCGGCGTAAGGATCAAGTCGAACGGCTCGCGCGGCGGCCTGACCCAGGACGTGGTCTACGACGACCTATGCATCCGCAATTCGCCCAATCCCATCACGATGGACACGGCGTATTCGGCGAACGGCCCGCTGCAGGGGGACTCGCCGCCCACCATGCGCGACATTACTTTGCACAACGTGCGCGTGAGCGGCGGCGGCAAGATCACCTTCAACGGCTACGGGCACGATTACCGGATCGCGGCCACGCTCAACGGCGTGCAGATTACCGACGAGGCTAAATATACCTACCAGGTGGATCACGCCGACGTGACACTTGGGCCGGAGCCGACTAACCTGCAGGTGCCTGCGGGCGAGGACGCGACGGTGAAAGGGACGCCGGCGGAGGGGAACCCGGCCTCGTGCGCGGATAAGTTTGTGCCGTTTCCGCAGTGAAGAAGCAGGGAGCGAGGGAGCAAGGGACCCGAGTCGGGTTCGTGCTTTCCCACATCTCAGAATCGAGATGTGGGGCACCCCTTTTCTTGCTGAGTTGAAGAATTGAAAAGCAAATGCAGGTCCTTCGACTCGTCTTCGCTTTGCGGAGACTCGCTCAGGATGACAGCAGCTTATTATTGCCCAGGATAACCGCCGAATTTCGACGCAGGATGGCGTCAAAATGAGGCAGGGTTCAGCAGCTCTAAAACGGCCTTGACCTGCGACGATTCTCTCACTGCGACACGAAAACCGTCTGCCTCCGGCGTTTATCGCTTATTCTTGTAACAATTCCTTCTTGCTTCGGCAGGCCAACCAAACAACCCTATGAGTGCAGTCGTTTTGGCAGTGGACGATCTTCGGGAGCAGTATATGCGGGAGATGGCGCTCGTGCGCCAGACCTGCGATCGCACCGGAGACGGCACAGCGGCCATCCGGCGGCGCTCCGCGGTGGTGGATCGCATCCTGATTGAGATGTGGCGCCGAGCGTTTGCCGACTTGCCGGCGCAGAACGTGGCCCTGCTGGCGCTGGGCGGCTACGGGCGCAAGGATCTGTTCCCCTTCTCGGACATCGACGTGCTGTTCGCGTTTGCCGACGAGAAGACCGAGGAGACTTCGCGGGAAGCGGTACGGGCCATCATCCAGGGCATGTGGGACATCGGCTTGCGGGCCAGTCCCAGCTCGCGCACCGTGAAAGAGGCTGGACGGTTCGAACCGGACAACCTGGAATTCACGCTGGCCACGCTGGACCGGCGTTTCCTGGCCGGGCAATTTCCGCTGTACCAGCAACTTCACCAAGTGACCTTTCCCGGGCTGGTGCTGAGCGAGTGGGCGACGATTACGCAAAAGCTGGGCGAGATTGCGCGCACGCGGCACGCCAAGTTTGGCAATACCATCTTTCATCTGGAACCCAACCTGAAGGATTGCCCCGGAGGGTTGCGCGACTATCATCTCGCGGTGTGGTTTGCGATTCTGTTCCATCTGAAAGAAACCAAGGAGTGGCCGCGGCAGCGCGGCGGAGTGTTCCAGAGCGCGCGCGGCGACGCGGAAGCGGCCTTCGACTTTCTGGCTGCGGCGCGATGTTTTCTGCATTTCCGGCATGGGCGCGACGACAACACGCTGGACTGGCAGTCGCAGGACGAGGCCGCAGCGCGGTCGATCGGCCTGGAGACGCGGGGCACAGCCGATCCCTCCTACTGGATGCGCACCTATTACCGTCATGCGCGGGTGGTGTATCGCCGCGCGGCGTTGCTGATGGAACATCTGCCGGCGCCAGTGAGTTTCTACCGCCAGTTCCGGCGGCGGCGCACGCCGATCGCGGGAACCGATTTCCTGCTCGACCAGGGGCGCATCGACATCCAGCCCGGTGCGCAGTTCAACGATACGGCAGCGATCCTGCGCATCTTCTCGCTGATGGCCACGCACGGATACACGTTGTCGCAGGCGGCCGAGGATCGCATTACGGACGCGCTGCCCGTGCTGGCGATCTCGATTCCCGAGGGGCCGTACCTGTGGAATGCGCTACGCGAGGTGCTGCTGGGACCGCACGCCGCGCATGCTCTGCGAACGATGCACGCCCTCGGCGTTCTGGAGATGCTGATCCCGGAGTTCCACGGCATCGATGCGCTGGTGATCCGCGACAGCTATCACCGCTACACCGTGGACGAGCACACGTTTCTGACGATCGACAACGTGCACGGATTGCGCACGCCGGGACACGATTACGAGCAGCGACTGGCGCAACTGCTGCCGGAGATCGACCGGATGGATCTGTTTTTGCTGGCGCTGCTGCTGCACGACACGGGCAAGGCGCGGCGCAACGGCGAACATGCGGGGCAAAGCGTGGAGCTGGCCGATAGTTTCCTGGCGCGGCTGGACTTCGATGGCGAGGAGCGCGAGGCGGTTCTGAAACTGATCAAGCTGCACCTGGAAATGTCAGTGGCCATGCGCAGAGACATCTTCGACCTGGACAACGTGAAGGCCTTCTCAGAGAAGATCGGCAGCCCGCAATTGCTGAAGATGCTGACCCTGATGACTTTTGCCGACATCAAGGCGGTGAATCCCGACGCGCTGACGCCATGGAAGGCCGAGAACCTGTGGCAGTTCTACATGTCCACGGCGAACTTCATGGATCGCTCGGTGGATGAGGCGCGCTACCATGCCGCCATCGATCCCACGCTGCTCAATCGCATCCGCTCGATGGTGCCGCCCGCGCAACACGACGCGCTGAAGCAATTCCTGGAAGGACTGCCGCAGCGCTACCTGCAAACCCGCCTGCCCGAGCAGATTCGCAATCACTTCCAGATGGCGCTGAACCTCGATAAGAACCCGGTGCAGCTGGACCTGCGGCCCAACCGGCAACTCTTCGACCTGACCGTGATTACGCGCGACCGCACGCGCTTGTTTGCCGATGTGGCTGGAGTGCTGGCGTCGTGGGGCATGAACATCGTCCGCGCCGGGGCTTACTCCAACGATGCCGGCGTGATCGTCGACAGCTTTCTTTTTTCCGATGTGTTCCGGACCATCGAGCTGAATCCCAGCGAGAAGGAACGCTTTATCGCCAACGTTCATGACGTGGTGGCGCAAAAGCTCTCGGTGCAACAACTGCTGGACGCGCGCCGCCACCTGAATCATCCCACCAATCTCAAGGTCGAGGTCCAGACGAAGCTCGAATTCGACAACGAGGCCTCCAGCCACTCCACGCTTCTGCAGGTGATCGCGCAGGATCTTCCGGGCCTGCTGCGCCAGATTGCACTCACGTTCGGCTCGCACCAGTGCAACATCAAGATCGCGCTCATCGACACGGAAGGCGAGACCGCGATTGACGTGTTCTATCTGACCAGCCACGACGAAAAGCTGACCGCGGAAGCGCAGGAAGCGCTGGGCAAGGATTTGACCGCCGTGCTGGAAGCGATGCGGGCACCGGCGGGCGCGTAAGAACCGCAAGACTTTTCTGGGGAGTGGTCAGTTTGAGAGAAATCATCCCTCAGGGGCTAAAGCCCGCTTCTTAAACTGGGCCTCTTGTGGCACGACTGAAGTCGTGCCCTTTCAAAACAGTTGCAAGCTGACCCGCTGCCCCTTTTCTGGTGAAGCTTGCACATCAGCGGTAATCAGCTTCGCGGCAAGATCTTACTCTTCACTCTTCTTGACGAGATACTCATCGATAAGCACCGCGACGAGCACCGCTGTGGGGATGGCGACCATGGCGCCGACAATGCCTTCCACCGCGGACCCGAGCAGCAACGCGACGAAGATGGCGAGCGCGGGCAGATGAACGCGGTGCTTCATGATGCGGGGAATGAGCCAGGAATTTTCGATCTGCAGATAGATGAGAAAGAAGATGGCCACGCCCAGCGACGCGTCCCCATGAGTCGATGGCCGCCACCAGGAGCGCGAGCGCGATGGAAATGACCGCGCCCAGCACGGGAATTATGTTGAGCAGACCGGTGAGCACGCCCAGGCCGTAGGCGTAGCGGATATTGAGCGAGAGATAGAGGATGGTGCTGGCCACTCCCAGGATGAGCATGAGGCTGGCCTGGCCGATGAGCCATTTTTCCATGCGACCGGCGGCGCGCCGCAGAGTTTTGTCGAGGCGTTGACGGGGCTGCGGCGGAACGAAGGATAGAAACCACTGGTAGGCGCCCTCGCCTTCGAGAATGAAATAGAGCGTGAGCACGAAGCCGGCGGCGACTTGAACGAGCGCGTCGGCCCAGTTGGTGAGCGAGGTCAACAATGCAGCTGCGGTCTGGTTCACCGAGCCCTGAATCGAGTTGATGATTTCGGCGGAGTTCAGGCGACCGACGAGGGGAAATTGCCTGAGCCAGGCCACCAGCGCGGGAATGCGGGTGGGCATTTCTCCATTGAGCGCCTGCAGATCGCGAATGACGGGCGGGAGAGCGAGAAAGCCAAAGGCGGTGAAAGCGGCGGCCACAATGAGTAAAAGGAAAAAGATGGCCGTGGCGCCATGGAATGGATGCCACCGGCCGATGCGCAGCCGGGATGTGGCGCGCACCACCGGCGAAAGAACGACGGCGAAGAGCGCGGAAACATAGAGCAGGACCAGAACACTGCGCAACAGCCAGGCGACGTAAATGGCGAAGGCTAGAGCGAAGGCAAAAATAATATTGCCGTGAATGCTTTGCGCGGAGCCTGGTGCGGATTTTGGCGGGGATTCATTCATGCGATGCGATCCTTGCGAGGTAGCGGAGCTAGCGGAGTTAGCGAATTTAACGGCGTTAGACTGCTGTAATCACGCTAACACCGCCAACTTCCCTAACGTTGGCAACTCCGCTTGTCTTTTACTGGCCGCCGGAGATGAGCGAGCCGAGGATGCCGCCGACCAGTCCTGCGCCGCCCGCCTGCTCCGCCGCCGGAGCCTTGGGCAGATACTCGTAGATCTGGTGAGCGAGGCGCGAGATGGGCAGCGTTTGCAGCCAGATTGAGCCGGGACCGACCATCTGCGCGAGAAAGATTCCGTCGCCGCCAAAGATCATGTTCTTGATGCCGGGAACCATGGTGATGGTGAAGCCAACCGATGCCTGGAACGCGCCCACGTGGCCGGGATGCACGCGCAGGACTTCGCCGGGCGCGAGGGTTTTCTGGACGAGCTCGCCGGAAAGCTCGAGCCACGCCGTGCCTGTGCCACCGAGGCGCTGGAGCAGAAATCCATCGCCGCCAAAGATACCCGCGCCAAGCGACTGCTGGAAGCCCAGAGTGATGGTGACCTGCGGCGTGGCGCACAGGAAGCCGTGCCGGTGCACCAGATGCTCCTGCCCCTGGCCGAGTTCGACGGGCACAATGTGGCCGGGAACTTTGGCGGCAAACGAGACCGAGCCTGGATACTGGACGGCGCGGTACTCGGTCATGAAGATGCTGGCGCCGGCGACGGCGCGCTTGAGGACGCCGAAGAAGCCGCCGCCTCCGCCCATCTGGGTGTGCGTCGTCATCCCGATGGATGCGGTCATCCACGAGAGCTCGCCGCTCTCAGAGAACACGCTCTCATCGGGGTTGAGATCAACTTCGAGGACCGGCATGGTGGTGCCGAGAATGCGGGTCTGCATAGGGAATGCCTCCTGTCAGCAAACAGTGTATCGGAAGGCCGAAGTGATGAGAGTGAAAAGAGTGAAAGGAGCGAAATGAGTGATGGGAGTGAAGGGAGTGAGAAGGCGGATTGCGGGACCGACATCATTGCTCGCCACGATGCGCGATGATCCAATCCTTGATGCGGTCGTAGACGTCGGCGGGAAGCACGCCGTGATCGAGAAGGTCCCGCTTGGTGCGGTAGGGGCGAAAGCGGACGATGCGGGCGGCCCAGGTGGGCGTCATGCCGGGAATCTTGAGCAGTTCGGCCACGCTGGCGCGATTGATGTCGACGCGCGACGCGGGTGGTGGAGCGGGTTTGGATTTGGGCGCGGCTTGCGGGGCGCTGGACTGCGCAAGGCTGGAGGAACACTCGCTCGCGGCGAGATTAAGAATCAGAATTGCGGCGAAGAGCACTACGAACGATTTGCGAACTTGCACGCAATCATTCTCCGCCCGCCCATGGACCGGCGGCAAGAAAAGGATTTGACAGGGGCGGCGTGATTCCCGTAGTTTGGAAGCAGATGCAGAGCCTCCGCCATCATGGCCACCACCATCATCATGGGACATCCATGCCGGCGGACTGCCATGGCCTGAAGTAAACGGCCAGAGAGATCGAAAGAAGTACACAAGCCCGCCGGCGAAGACGCTGGTGGGCTTTTTCATGTGCAAACAGAAATCTGAAGGGAAACAGAAGCGAAGATGAGCAACCTACCGACAATCGATTTTGAGAAGATGGATGGCCTCGTACCGGGGATCGTGCAGGACGCGCGCACCGGCGAGGTACTGATGCTGGGTTTTCTGAACGCGACGAGCTATGCAGAAGACACTGGAGACAGGATTTGTGACCTTCTGGAGCCGCACGCGCCAGAAGCTGTGGATGAAGGGCGAGACCAGCGGCAACCGGCTGCGCGTAATTTCGGCTGCGACCGACTGCGACAACGATACGCTGCTGTTTCGCGTGGAAGTGGAAGGCGACGGGCTGGTGTGCCACGAAGGCACGGTGAGCTGCTTTACGAAGCCCATTGCGATCGAGCGCGGAGGTGAGCCGTGGCTAACAAGCTGAGACTGGGAATTCCCAAGGGCAGTTTGCAGGACGCGACCATTGCGCTGTTCAAGCGCGCGGGATGGAACATTTATGCCGATGGCCGCTCCTATTTTCCGTCGATCGACGACACCGAGATTGAGTGCATGCTGATTCGCGCGCAGGAGATGGCGCGCTACGTGGATCACGGCGTGCTGGACGCGGGACTGACGGGCATTGACTGGGTGGTGGAGAGCGGACTGGAACCGGTGAGCGTGACCACGCTGACCTATGCCAAGCAGAGCCGGCGCAAAGTGCGCTGGGTGCTGGCGGTGCCGGAAGCGAGCGGCTTCGAAAAGGCCGAAGACCTGGAAGGCAAGATTATTGCGACCGAGTTGGTGGAAACCAGCAAGCGCTACTTTGCCGCGAAGGGCGTGAACGTGAAGGTGGAGTTCAGCTGGGGCGCGACGGAAGTGAAGCCGCCGATGCTGGCCGACGCGATTGTGGAAGTGACGGAGACGGGCAGTTCGCTGAAGGCCAACCACCTGAAGATCATCGACACGGTGATGGAGAGCGAGACGCACCTGATCGCGAGCAAGGCCGCGCTGGCCGATGCGTGGAAGCGGCAGAAGATCGATCAGATTGCGACCATGCTGCGGGGCGCGATTGACGCGCAGGCGCAGGTGGGGCTGATGCTGAACGTGAAGCGCGAGGACCTGCAGGCGGTGCTGGCGGTGCTGCCGTCGTTGAATTCGCCCACGGTTTCGCAGTTGAGCGATTCCGAGTGGGTGGCCGTGAACACGATTCTCGAAGAGCGCGTGGCACGCGACGTGATTCCGCGGCTGAAAGCGGCGGGCGGAGCCGGCATTGTGGAGTATCCGCTGAACAAAGTAGTTCTGTAATCGCGAGAGGCACGATGAGGCTGATCCGGACGAAAGGACGTGGAGCACAGGCTGCGGCGGAGACGCTGGCGGCGCTGGAACGGCGCGGCGGCGCGGCGCTGGATGCGGTGCTGCCTGCGGTGAAGCGCATTGTGGCGACGTGCGCAAGCGCGGCGATCGCGCGCTGCTCGGCTATGCGGCGGAGTTCGACGGGCTGAGCGGGTCGAGTGCGTTGCGCGTGACGCCGGAGGAGATGGCCGCGGCGTGGAAGACGCTCGATCCTGCTTTGCGCGATGCGTTGCGCACGGCGGCCGCGCAGATTCGCGGATTTGCGAAACGGCAGATGCCGAAGTCGTGGAGCGCGGCGCCGGTGCGGGGCCTGAAGACCGGACAGTTGGTGCGGCCGCTCGGCTCTGTCGGCTGCTATGTGCCCAGCGGGCGGCATCCGTTGCCTTCGACGCTGCTGATGACCGCGATACCCGCGCAGGTGGCGGGCGTCGGGCGCATCGTCGTGGTTTCGCCGAAGCCCGCGCCGGAGACTTTGGCAGCGGCGCACTTGCTGGGCATTACGGAGTTCTACCGGCTGGGCGGCGCGCACGCTGTGGCTGCACTTGCCTACGGAACGGCGACGCTGCCGCGCGTGGACAAGATTGTGGGGCCGGGAAATTTGTACGTGACTGCGGCCAAGCGGCTGGTGGCCTTTGACTGCGCAATCGATATGCTCGCGGGGCCGACGGAGATTGTGGTGACGAGCGAGCGCGGGCGCGCAGCGGACATTGCGAGCGACCTGGTGGCACAGGCGGAACACGATCCGGAGGCGCTGGCGATTTTTGTGACCACGCGCGAGGATCTGGCGCGGTCGGTGATCGCAGAGACAAAATTGCGCAGCCGCGAAAATGCTGTGGCGCGCGAGGCGCTGCAACGGAATGGGCTGGTGATTGTGGCGGGCACAGTGGACGAGGCGCGCGCGATTACGAATCGGCTTGCGGCCGAGCACCTGACGGTGGATGCGGCGAGCGATTTGAAGTGGGTTGAGAATGCCGGCTCGGTGTTTGTGGGACGCTGGTCGGCGCAGCCTATGGGCGATTACATCTCCGGGCCGAACCACACGCTGCCTACGGGCGGCATGGCGCGGGTGCGCGGCGGGTTGAGCGTGAACGATTTTGTGAAACTGATTACGGTGCAGGAGTACACGGCGGAAGGCGTGCGCAAGCTGGGGCCAAAGGCCGCGCTGCTGGCCGAGGCGGAGGGGTTGGTTGGCCATGCGGAAGCAATCCACCTGCGGTGGGGCAGCCGCGGCTTGCGCCGCAATAAGACCGCGGCACGCACGACAAGGAGGTCCCGTGGCTGACGCACTGACAACAACTTCTCCGGCGCCGCGGGCGCGTGTACAGGCAATGAAGGAGTATCACCCTCCGCTTGGGCTGCCGCGATACTCTGCGGCTGGACTTTAACGAGAACACGCTGGCCTGCTCGCCGAAAGTACGAGAAGCGCTGGCGGCGGTTTCCGCGGGCGCGCTCACGCGCTATCCCGAGCGCGAGCCGGTGGAAGCGTTGGTGGCCGCGCACCTGGGCCTGAAGGCTGAACAGGTGGCGCTGACCAACGGCGTGGATGAGGCGATTCACGTGCTCTTCGAGGCGTTTCTCGAAGCGGGCGATGAGTTGCTGCTGCCCGTGCCTACGTACACCATGTACGAGGTGTACGCTTCGGCGACCGATGCGGGCGTGGTTGCGGTGCAGGCCGCGGACGATCTTGCAGTTTCCGTTTGAGCGGCTTGCTGGCGGCGATTACCCCAAGGACGAAAGTGATTGCGATTGCCAATCCGAACAGCCCGTCGGGGTCGGCGGCCACGCGCGAGCAGATTCTGGAGTTGGCGCGGCGCGCGCCGCAAGCCGTGGTGCTGGTGGATGAAGCGTACTTTCACTTTTACGGCGAGACCGTGATGGACCTGGTTGGTACGGTGCCGAATCTGATTGTCGCGCGCACGTTCTCGAAGGCGTACGGACTTGCCGGGTTGCGATTGGGGCTGCTGGCTGGGCCGGTGGAATTGATGCGATGGGTGCGGCGCGTGCTTTCGCCGTACAGCGTGAACTCGCTGGCGCTGGTGTGCCTGCGGGCAGCGCTTGAGGACGCGGCTTATCTCGACTGGTATGTGGGCGAAGTGCTGGCGGCGCGCAGCGAATTTGAAGCGGCGCTGGATGCGGCGGGAGTGCGCCGCTGGCCTAGCCGGGCGAATTTTATTCTGGTTGACATCGGCGCGCAGCACGCGGAGTTTGTGCGCCTGATGCGCGCTGCGGGAGTGCTGGTGCGCGACCGCTCGAGCGATCCCGGTTGCGACGGGCGCGTGCGCATCACGATCGGGACGCGCGAGCAGATGAAGCAGGCCGCGGTGGCCTTGAACGAGGCGATGGCCGCGCTACGGAGCGGAGGCAGGACGCGATGACGACGAAGAACAAGAAAGCGGCCGAGCAGCGTGCGCACGGCTACCATTGTGCGCAACACCACGGAGACGCGCATTGAACTGGAGCTGACGATCGAGGGCAAGCGGCCGGTACAAGATCTCGACCGGCATTCGCTTTTTCGATCACATGCTGGAGTTGTTTACGCGGCATGGCGCTTTCGATCTTGACGCTTGCGTGCGACGGCGACCTGGATGTGGATCAGCATCACACGGTGGAAGACGTGGGGATTGCGCTGGGCGAGGCTTTCGATAAAGCGCTCGGCGACAAGCGTGGCATTTTGCGCGCCGGCTACTTTGTGATGCCGATGGATGAGACGCTGGCGATTGCGGCCGTGGACCTGAGCGGACGCGCAGCCTTTGCGGTGGATACCAAAGTGCGCACGCGGCTGGTGGGCGATTTGCAGACCGAACTGGTGACGGATTTCTTTGAGGGCTTTGCGCGCGGGGCGCGGGCCAACGTGCACGTGAAGACCATGTACGGCCGGTCGAACCATCACAAGATTGAGGCTATCTTCAAGGCGTTTGCGCGGGCGCTGCGCGTGGCTTGCAGCCGCGACAAGCAACTGGGCGAGATGCTGCCTTCGACGAAGGGGCTTGTTGTAGGTCGATTCGGATTCTTGCTATCCCACGTCCCCAAAGGCGAGGGACGTGGGGCACCCCGAATTTGTGGTTTGGGTGAGAAGGAGACTTGCGCTGATGCGCGTGACGGTGATCGATTACAAGGCCGGCAATCTTGACGTCGGTGCTGAAGACGTTGCGGCATCTGGGCGCGGAGCCTGTTGTGACGGACGGCGATTTGTCGCTGGTCGAATCGGCGGAGCGCATTGTGCTGCCGGGAGTGGGACACTTTGCGGCGACGGAGCGGCTGGATGCGACGGGACTGACGGGCGCGATCCGCGCGGCGATTGCGCGCGGCGTGCCGTTTCTGGGCATTTGCGTGGGGATGCAGTGGCTGTACGCGGGATCGACCGAGGCCCCGCAGCAGCCGGGGCTCGGAGCATTTTCAGAATCGTGTTCGCGCTTTGCTGAAAGCACGGAAAAAGTGCCGCACGTGGGCTGGAATTCGCTTGAAGTGAAGGAGTGGTTCGCGGTTGCTTGCCGGTGTCGAGCCGGGCGAGTTTGTTTACTTCACGCATTCCTACAAGGGTCCGGTTACGGCGGACACGGCCGCGGTGACGCAGTATATTGAGCCGTTCGCGGCGGCCGTGGAGCGCGGCAACGTGATGGGCGTGCAGTTTCATCCGGAGAAATCGGGCGAGACGGGGCTGAAGATTTTGCGGAATTTTCTGGGGATGGGACGATGAAGTTGACCTACAGATTCACTTTTGCGGATTGGAAGGCTGCTCTCCGACTCCATTCGCGCCAAACGATTGGGAGACGTATTCATCGCTTCGTTTACGACTTTGTAATTCCCGCCCTGGCTGTTCTCGGTCTTGGATGCATGGTCTTCGCCAATTCAAACGGGCAAAAGGAGATCGTCGATGACCTCGTTACCCCTGTTATTGCGCTTGTTGGCCTTGCCATTATTCTGCCGTTTCTCCGCAATTACATGATGCGCAGGGGGTTTAAGGGGATGTTTCCCGCCTTCAGAAACAGGTCCGGGCTACTCTCTTGATATCGACAATGAGCGCATTGTTTCAACTCGACCGGGAATTGGCGAAGCGACGTATTACTGGACCGGCATTAGCGCTGTCGCCCAAAATAACAAGATTATGCTGCTTTATCTTTCAGAGATTCTGTTCCTTGGTATCCCCGCCCACACACTATCGCCCGACCAGCGCGCCGAACTCAACGATCTTGTCGCACGCCACGTGGTGAAGAGGTAGCCATGCTGACGAAACGCATCATTGCCTGCCTTGACGTGCACGCGGGACGCGTGGTGAAGGGCGTGCAGTTTGTCGACCTGATTGACGCGGGCGATCCGGCGACGCAGGCGGCGCGGCACGCGCGCGAGGGCGCGGACGAGATTGTGCTGCTCGACATTACGGCGACACACGAGGGTCGGCAGACGCTGCTCGATACGGTGCGGCGCACAGCGCTCGAACTGTTTGTGCCGTTTTGCGTGGGCGGGGGCATCAAGTCGGCGCAGGACGCGGAGCAGGTGTTCGAGGCGGGCGCGGACAAGGTGAGCATCAACTCCGCGGCGCTGGCCGACCCGAGTTTGATCAGCGCGATTGGCAGCAGCTTTGGCGCGCAGGCGGTGGTGGTGGCGATTGACGCGCGGCGCGATCCTGCGGCTGCGGACCCCGTGCGCGAGGCGCAGGTGTTTGTGCATGGCGGGCGCAAACCGGCGGGGCGACGCGTGGTGGAGTGGGCGCGCGAAGCCGAAGAGCGCGGCGCGGGCGAGATTCTGCTGACTTCGATGGATGCGGACGGGACGCGCGCGGGATTTGATTGCGAGTTGACGGCGGCGGTGAGCGAGGCCGTGGGCATTCCCGTGATTGCTTCGGGCGGCGCGGGAACAGTGGCGCATTTTGCCGAAGTCTTCTCGCGGGGCAAGGCGCATGCGGCGCTGGCGGCGAGCATTTTTCATTTTGGCGTCTCCACATCGCGCTCGCTCAAAGAGGAGCTGGCGCAGGCGGGCGTACCGGTGAGGCTGCCATGCTGATTCCTTCGATTGATTTGCTGGGCGGCCGCATTGTGCAACTGGTGCAGGGCGAAAAACTGCGCCTGGCGTTCGACGATTTTGAATACTGGATCGAGCGCTTCTCGCGCTTTCCTCTTGTGCAGCTCATCGATCTGGATGCAGCGATGCGGCAGGGCGAGAATTCGCGCTTGGTGGAGCAGATCGCCAAGCGGCTGCCGGTGCAGGCGGGCGGCGGCATTCACACGGTCGAGCGGGCGCGGCAGGTGCTGGAGGCGGGCGCGCAGCGCGTGATTATCGGGTCGGCGCTTTTTTCGGCCGAGGGCACGGTGAACACGGAGTTTGCGGCGAAGCTGGCGGAGAGCGTGGGCGCGGAGCACGTGGTGGCCGGAATCGACACGAAGAACGGACGCATCGCCGTGAAGGGCTGGAAGGCGCAGGTGGAGCTGACGGCGGACGATGCGATTCCGCAGCTCGAGCCGTATGCGGCGGCATTTCTCTACACGCACGTGGACACGGAAGGAACCATGCAGGGGTTTCCCGCCGATGTGGCTGCGCGGCTGCGCAAGCTGACGAAGAAGCAGCTCATCGTGGCCGGCGGGATTCGCAGCCAGCAGGAAGTGGATGCGCTGGATGCGTTGGGCGCGGATGCCGTGGTGGGCATGGCGGTGTATACGGAATTGCTCAAGGTGTGAGGAGAGCAGGGAGCAAGGGAGCAAGGGAGCGCGTCAGCTCGTGCGATGTCCTAGAGCCTCGCTACTAATTCCAGAAAGAAGCAAATGCAGGTCCTTCGACTCCGTTTGCCGCACAAAACGCGGCAAACTTCGCTCAGGATGACAGATCTGTATTAAACCTCGCTTGAGCTCGCGTGCCGTAGCATACTAGTGAGAAGCCCGCGGCCGGTCGGGCTTACTGACCCCATGCTACGCGTCGGATACCCAGAGTCTATTTCAAGAAATCTGTTGCGCGATTTCCCCGAGGGAATCGAGCTGATTCCCGTGTCGGACAAAATGGATCACGACGTCGATATCGACGTGTGGATTCCCGATCCTTATGCACCGCGGGCCATGCGCGCCTGGCCGCACCTGCACGGGGTGAAGCTGGTGCTCTCGATGATGGCGGGGACGGAGTGGATTCCGGGAACGGTGGGCCCGCATGTGACGATTTGCAATGCGCATGGGGCGCACAACGTTTCCACGGCCGAGTGGACGCTGGCGGCCATTCTGGCAATGCTGAAATATTTCCCTCTGTACCTCGACATTCAGAAATCGGGGATATGGAAGCGCCGCTTCGAAGCCAGTGCGCACTACGCGCAGATTACCGGCGACACGCGGCCGTTTCATCCCGAGGTGATGCTGGAGGAGTTGACGGGAAAGACGGTGTTGCTGGTGGGGTACGGGGCGATCGGCAAAGAGATCGAGCGCATGCTCGCGCCGTTCAATGTAAGAATGCTGCGCGTGGCGCGCAGCGCACGGAACGAGCCCGAGGTGCACGCCGTGAGCGAGCTCGAGCAGTTGCTGCCACAGGCCGAGGTGGTGGTGCTGATTCTGCCTTCTACCGCGGAGACCAAAGGACTGATCGGCCGGAGCCAGCTTGCCTTGATGCGGCAGGGCGCGCTGCTGGTGAATGCCGCGCGCGGGCCGATTGTGGATACCGATGCGCTGGTGGAGGCGCTGAACTCAGGCCGGATTCGCGCCGCGCTGGATGTGACCGATCCCGAGCCGCTGCCGGTGGGACATCCACTATGGAGCTGCCCGAATTTGCTGATTACGCCGCACGTCGCCGCATCGTCGCCGCAGTTTGCGCCGCGCGGGCTGCGCACGGCGGCTGAAGAGTTACGGCGTTATATGAAGGGCGAGCCGCTGCAGAATGTGGTTCAGAGAGCGGTTTAGACGCCTGGGATCTTGCTTTCCCACCCTAAACGCAAAAAGCGCGTTTAGGATGGGGCACCCAGCGGTTCAGGCGGCGACATAAAGGCAAGGGCCAAGGGACCGAGGGAACAAGAAAGACAGGGACTAGGGACTAGGAACTAGGGACTGGGGACCATGGAGTTCTCCGCGGCGCGGCGCCAGTCGCGCAGGCCTAAGACGGCGAGACCCACGAGACCCGCATAGAGCAGCGCCGTGGGCCAGAGGTCTTTGTAGATGTACTCGCCGATGTAGACGAGATCCACCACAATCCAGAGCCACCAGTTGGCGATGTGCTTGCGGGCGCCCCACCATGATGGCGACAAGGCTGTAGCTCATGAGAACGGCGTCGAGATAAGGCAACGCGGCGTGGAGATGCCGGGCCAGCGTTCCGAGCACGAAGCTACCCGGTATGCCCAGAACGACGGCCGTGATGAGGCTCGAACGCGGGAGCGGGACGACCCGCACCGAACCTTCCTGACGCACGCCGCGCCACCAATGCCACCAGCCGTAGAAGGTGAAGGCGACGAAGAAGACTTGAAGCAGCGCATCGGAAAACAGGCCGGCGCGATAGAAGACCACCATGTAGAGAAAAATCGAGACGAGAGTGACCGGCCAGCAGATGAGCAGGCGCTTTGTGGTGAGCCAGATGCCGAGGATGGCGGTGACGGCTCCTGCGAGCTCAAGGCCATGCGCGGTGAGCCATACGGCGATTGGCGTCCAGTTCATTGGAGAGTCGCTTTGCGCGGGTTGCGGGATTTGGCGCGGCGGCGCAGAGCGTCGAGCAGCTCGCCGCCGCTGTCGCCGAGGAACCATTGCGCGTGACCGACGAGCCAGCCATCGTAGGCGGCGACGGCTTTTTCTTCAGAGTGGAGCACGCCGAGAAAGTAATCGGCCTCAGAGAGCGCGAACTCAGCGTGGCAGAGAGCCGTCATGGGCGCGAGCGCGGCGGCTTCTGACGGTGTGAGCGGGCGGATGGACTCGTAGCCATCGAGAAGCGCGTCCAGATGGTCGAGGTGGACAGCCGGGGGCTGTTTTGGGTTTTGGACGAGTGTGAGCCACTCCACGATGTTGCGCTCGATGGCGTGGGCCAGATCGTGCACGGCGTTGGTGCGGTCGGCGAGGCCGAAGTCGATGATGGCGGTGGCGCGCGCGTTTGCGGTTTCATCGCTCCAGAAAAGATTGGAGGCGTGCAGGTCGTTGTGGGTCCAGAGCGGCGGGAGGGCGGGAAGGAGCGGCGCCAGCTCGGCGTGAAAGGGCGTGAGGAGGTCGATCGCCTGTGCAGCGCAGACGCGAACGGCCGTATGGCGAGCCAGCGACAGGCGAGCCCCGAGATAACGCGCCATGGCGGCGATGGGATCCAGTGAGGCAAAGACAGTGAAGCTGGCGACTAGCGGGCGGGGCTTCCGGGCCGGTGCGGCGAAATCGCGCGCGGCAAGATGGAGGCGCGCGAGCGCCTGCCCGGCGGAATGCGCGTGGGCCACGGTACGAAACGGCGTCCAGGAGATGGCTTCGTCGTAGAGATCGACGCCCGCGGGGGTTTCGTGCACCTCGTAGATTGAGTCGCCGAGTTCGATCGCGGTTTCTCCGGCAGCGGAAGCGTAGACGCGCGGGACAGGCGCGCCGTGGGCCAGCAGATGCGCGAGAAAGCGGTGCTCCTCGAGCAGGCCTTCGCGATCGCGCACGGATTGGTGATGGCGCTTGATGAAGACGTTCGTCTCATTTGTAGCGACGATGCCGGCCGCGGAAAATGGGCGCGGGCTCACAGTGAGAATGCGCTCTGGTCGCCCAAGCGCGGGAAATTGGCTGAGCAGCGCGCGCACTTCTTCGAGCGTGAGCGGGGGCCAGTCGGGAGAGACCAGCGTGCCGTCCATGCCGTGGGCTTTTGCGGTTCCGCTCATCGGTAAATTCAAGCTCCTGGAATTTCGCTCTTAGTTTTTAGCTGTTATTTGTTAGCTTCTCATGCTCTGACCACGTGGATTCGTAATGATCCTTGGAAGTGTGCGGGCGAGGACGCCCGCACTACAGCCGGTCAGGAGACCGGCGCTCCATCTTAGAAAGTGTAGTGGGCGGAGAGGCGCACGGTGGCGGGCGCGCCCTCCCAGACAAAGGTGTCGCCGTAACTTGCGCCGGTGTCGGACCAGTAGCGCTTGTTGGCGATGTTATCGGCGTAGATGCGGAAGGTGACGCGGCCCTGTTCGCCGCCGGGCGTGTAGCGCGCGCCCAGATTGAAGAGATTGTAGCTGGGCACGCTCACAGTGTCGTCGCGCAGGGCTTCCTTGCGCGATGCGAAGTTGCAGCCGGGCATCAGATGCAGGCCGCGGATGCGCGGCACGCTGATGTCGGCGAAGAGATTCGCCTGCACGTGCGGCACGTTGATCACTTGCTTGTTGTCGAACGCTGGCGTGCCGGTGTTGGTCGACGTGGCGTTCATGGCCGCGGCGGAGAAGTTCAGCCGCAGCCAGCTGGCGGCTTTGCCTTCGGCGTTGAACTCGACGCCGTTGTGGGCTTCGCGGCCCTGGGAGACGAAGTTGAAGCCGCCGCTTCCGTCGCTCTCCGGATAAAAGAACGGCGCGCGCATGTGGAAGAACGCGGCGGTGAGCAGAATGCGCTGACCGGGCTCGTACTTTGCGCCCACCTCGGCCTGGCGCGTGAAGAAGGGCGCGAGAAACTGGCTGCCGTTGTCGGTCCAGAAGGGGCCTTGCGGACCGAGCGAGAGCATTTCAGCCGTAGTTCGAGTAGAGGGTGAGGTTCTGCAACGGGCTGAAGGTGATGGCGAATTGCGGCAGCCAGACGCCTTTGTCGGTGAAAGTGGGATCGCATGCATCGGGCACGGTGAAGTCCGCGCAACTCGCGTAAGCGGAGTAGTTGTGATCGCGCAGCGAATCGTAACGGCCGGCGGCGATGAGCTGAATGCGGCCGGGAAGATGCACGCGATCCTGGA
Source organism: uncultured Acidobacteriota bacterium (assembly GCA_963713675.1). Classification (GTDB taxonomy): domain Bacteria; phylum Acidobacteriota; class Terriglobia; order Terriglobales; family Acidobacteriaceae; genus Telmatobacter. Next base: position 348,118 of record CAVQMV010000017.1, on the reverse strand, counting down.
TGACTGCCGCGGCCTGATGGCTGTCTTCCCAAAGGCGGCGCGGACCTGCGGATTCGAGCGGATTTTCGAGAGAGGTGGCTGCTCCCGGAGCCGGAAGCTGCGCGATGGGCTGGTAGATGTTGTCGGAGCCGACGTAGGTGTAGACCGCGCCGTCCTGCACCACGCCGCTGGGATCGTAAGGGTTCTGCGCGGTGTAAAAGCCGGGCTGCTGCACGCTGCGCAGGAAGACCTCGCCGCCCACGGTGATGTCTTGCGTGACCGCGCCGGTGTGGATGTGGCCGGTGAGCATGGCTTCGGCTTCGGCATCGATGCGCAGTTCGCCGGGATCGCGATAGTCGTAGATGTCGTAGGTGCCATCGGGCGCAAAGAAGAATGCCGGTGACTGGCCCGGGCCTGGATTTTGCGCGCACTCAGTCTCGTAGTAGCAGCCATAGGCGTAGAGCACGTTGTCCTGAATGAGCGAGTGGCTGAAGCTGCCAGCGGCAAAGGCGGCCCACGCCGGCGAAAAAGTGTGCTCGAGGCGCGCGCCGGTGTTGAAGGCGTCGTAGGTGTCGGCGGGACCCCAGGGCTGATCGCCGAGCATGGTGGAGCGATAGATGTGGTTGATGTCGGGCAGCGTTGTGCCGCCGAGCAACTGGTAGCCGCTGCCGTCGCGTTCGGCCTTGTGCTGGTACTCGAAGTCGCCTTTGAGGGTGGTGGCTGGGTCGATCTTCCAGTCGGCTGCGCCCGCGCCCATGGCGCGCCAGCCGTTGGTGTCGTTCATGTAGGGAACGATGCGCTCGCCGGCAAGATTGACGCGGGCGCCCACCTGCTTGCGGCTGCCGAAGAGATGGCCGAGATCGACCGCGCCAAAAACTGAGCCGCGATGATCGGTGGCGAGGTCGACAGCCTTGATGTTGGCGGGGCGCTTGGTGACGAAATCGATGAGGCCGCCCGCGTTGGCGACACCGCTTTCGACGGCGGCTATACCCTTGAGGAATTCGACCTGCTCCTTGTTTTCGAGCGGCACATCCTGCTCGCCGGCGATGGTCATGCCGTTGACCTCAAATCCAGTGGCGAGATCGAGGGGAAAACCGCGAATCTGATAGTCGCCATAGTAGCCCACGGGCACATAGTCGTTGCCGACCGAGGCATCGTTCTTGACCACGTCAGAAAGCAGGCGCGCGTCCTGATCGTTGAGCAGGTCGCGGGTGACGACGGTGGCCGAAAGCGGTGTCTCGCGGAGCGGCGCTCCATCTAACGTGCCGACGGTGACGGATTCGGGGAGATAGTTGTCTTCGATTTCGCCGTGGACGACGACGGTGGTGGTGACGGGGGCCGGTTTTTGCTGCGCGGGGGTTTGAGAATTCTGCGGAGCCGGAGCGAGGTTTTGCTGAGCGGTTTGCGCGGTCAGCGGCAGGGCAAGGCAGAGGGACAACAGGAAGGCCCCGGCGAACGAGGTGGGGACGATACGGAGAAGGATTTGGTGATCGCGGGCGGTGACAGCGGCAGATGACATGGCTTCCTTTGCTTCGTTTTTCCTGAAACAAAGGAGCTTGAGCTGCGATGGAAGGAAGAACTGCTGCTCGGCTCAAGAAAGCTTCCCACGCCGGTATTATCCGGATCGGGTTCGAGGGTATTTCTCAGCCCCGCGATGCCGCGGAGCACCCCTGTTTCAATGATTCCATTGGAACACCGCGGACGGAGAAAGGCAAATGGGGCGGGGGCTGTCCCACCCTTTCCAAAAAAGCGCGAAAGGATGGGGCACGGATGCGGTGTTGTGTTGCCGAATCAATAATGCGCGGCGGGTTTTTCCGGAGCGGCCAGCGAAGCGATGGTGGCACGGGAGAGAACTTCCATCATGGCCCGCTGCGCCTCAATCCAGACCGGGTGCGCGGGGCAATGCGCCTTGCGGGAGCAGGACCGGCCGGGGATGAGGCAAACGTTGAGGCAGATGACGCCGTCGACGGCCTCGATGACTTCGCGCATTGATGCCGTGGCTCCGCGCGGCGCAATTTGGAAACCGCCCTGCTGGCCACGGCGCGAGGAAATGAGCCCGGCGCGCGCGAGGGATTGCAGGACTTTTGAGAGAAAGCTTTCCGGCGCGCCCGTGGCTTGCGCCAGATCGGGAAGCGAAATGCGCCCGTTTCCTGCCAGAGCGGTGAGTTGAATCATCACGCGCACGCCATAGTCCGCAGCGCGGGTCAGTTGCATGGACGAATTCGGTCTCTTCATCGCGTCACCCTACCGAATGAATTTCTTTGAGCAGTGTCAGCGCCGCGTGGCGCGAGGCGAAGCGGCGGTCGTGCTTTGGAGCCCGGGGACGATCCCTGATGCCAATCGGGAGCGTAATTGAATCCGTCACAAGCTGATGTGTTATGGATCACAGACCCCGGGTTGCCGCGGGCGATAGTTTTACTTCGTTCCATTCAAAATTGGAGTAAAAGGGTCCAAAATGTGCCGCGCCTGCTCTGCCGACTTTTCACCCTGCCGTTTTCATCGCGCAGGAAAGAACGGCGCGGGCGTTGGCGCGCGGACTTAGGGCAGCTCGCGGGCAAATGTTGCGCGCGTTTTGATGATTGCTGAATGAAGCACCTGAAAGAAGTGAAGTAAGTGAAAGAAGTGAGGCCATGAATCCTTATCCCGCAGTGGATCCCATTCCTTTGCCGGCCCCAGTGTGGTTGATGAAGCTGCTGCACGTGGTTACGCTATCGCTGCATTTTGTGGCTGTGGAGATGCTGCTGGGCGGGCTGCTGCTGGCGATTCTGCTCAGCCTGTTCCGCTCGTCGGCAAACGCGCATACGACGGCCAGAGCTTTGGCGCGGCGGCTCACCACCGTGATGATGTATGTGATCAACCTGGGCGTGCCACCGCTGCTTTTTGCGCAGGTGCTTTATGGGCGCGCGCTGTATACGAGCAGCGTATTGATCGGTATCTACTGGATCGCGATTGTCCCGACACTGATCCTGGTTTACTGGCTCCTCTACAAGTTCTCGGCGCGGCTCGAACTGGGAAAATCGGCGTGGTGGGTGGGGCTGATCGCGTGGCTGCTGGCAGGCGGCGTGGCGCGAACGCTCTCCACCAACATGACTCTGATGCTTCGGCCGGAAGCGTGGCACGGCATGTATGCCGCTTCGGCGATGGGCCGGTTCCTGCCCACGGGCGACCCCACGCTGACGCCGCGCTGGCTGTTGATGATGGCGGGCGGACTGTTTATCGGCGGGTTGTGGCTGGTGTATCTGGCGGGGCGCAGCACATTTACCGCGGAAGAGAAAAAGTTTGTTGCCGGGCTGGGCGGCAAAGTGGCTGCCGGTTTCGGGATTGTCTACCTGGCCGCGGGACTGTGGGCAGCGAGCGTGCAATCCGACGTGGTGAAGGCGGGACTTGCCGGCCACTCGATCTATCCGGCGTACAAATTTGCAGGATTTGCCGGGTACGGCTGGATCGCCCTGGTGGTGGTGGCCGTGCTGGTGGGCGCAATTGCTGGATTCGGCAGGATCACGGCCGGTTGGTTGAGTTGGACTGCCGTTCTGTCAGCGGTGCTGGTGGAAATCATGCTGACGGTGTATCGCGATGGTGTGCGCGACGTAACACTTCTATCGAAAGGCTACGACGTTTGGGACCGGGCTGTGGCGACGAATTGGGGCGTGGTGGGATTGTTTCTGCTGCTGCTTGTTGGCGGCCTGGGTGTGATTGGCTGGCTCGTGTCGGTTGTGGCGCGCGCACAGAAAACCATGGAGGGCGCGGCGTAACCGCGGAAAAATTGCGATGAGCGAAACTGCGATTGCACCAAATATCGTTCCCGAGCACGTAGAGAACGGCGATACCAAGACGCGCCGCGCCTTTCTTGCCGCCGCGAGCGTGGCGGGCATTGGCTACGCTGCCGCACTGGCTTATCCCGTGTACCGTTACCTGGCAAGCCCAAGCGAGATGGCGCTGAGCGCCGCGGCCGTGACCGAGGTGACGCTGAAAGATGCGCAGAAGTTGCCGGCGGGATCGGTGCTGATGTTCAAGTTCGGCACGTCGCCGGCGATGCTGATTCACCACGCGGACAACACCTGGGTGGCGCTGACTGCCGTTTGCACGCACCTGGGCTGCACGGTGCAGTATGAGCCGCAGATGGATCGCATTCACTGCGCGTGCCACGGCGGCGTGTACAACGCTTACACCGGCGCCAACGTGAGCGGGCCGCCGCCCAAGCCGCTCAAGCTTTTCAAGGCCGCCGTCAACGACACGGGGGTTGAGGTATCGCGAGGATAATGGATGCGAACGTCAAGGCGTGACGGCCGCGGCGCTCTAATTCTCGCGACATAAGGAGCAACATTCATGGGAATCCTCGATCTCTTCAGCCTCAAGGGCAAGAACGCACTGGTCACCGGCTCCGGGCAGGGCCTGGGAGCCGGCATGGCGATCGCCTTTGCCCAGGCCGGCGCCAACGTAACGCTGCACAACTACGACAAAGTTCTGGATTCGACCGTCGAGGAAGTGAAGAAGACGGGCGTCCGCTACATCACGCGGTCGGGCGACGTGTGCGATGAAGCCGTTCGCAAGATGCTGGTAGACGACACGGTGAAGGAGTTCGGCTCGATCGACATCCTGGTGAACAACGCAGGAACCATCCGGCGCGCGCCGGCTGCCGAGCATTCAGAAGAGTTCTGGAACACGGTGATCGACACGAATTTGAATTCGGTGTGGTTTCTGAGCCAGTACGCGGGACGCCTGATGCTGGCGCAGGGCCACGGCAAGATCATCAACACCGCTTCGCTGCTGTCGTTTCAGGGCGGAATCACGGTGCCCGGATATGCCGCGGCAAAGGGCGGCGTGGCGCAGTTGACCAAGGCGCTGGCCAATGAGTGGGCCGACAAAGGCATCAACGTGAATGCCATCGCCCCCGGCTACATGGCGACGGACAACACGACGGCGTTGCGCGCGGATGCGGCGCGTTCGGCGGCGATCCTGAGCAGAATTCCCATGGGACGCTGGGGCTTGCCGTCGGATTTGGCGGGCGCGGCGGTGTTTCTGGCGTCGGACGCGAGCAATTACGTGCAGGGTCACCTGCTGGTGGTGGACGGGGGATGGTTGTGCCGGTGAAAGAAGCCGTGGGCCGTGAACCGTGGGCCGTGAACCGTGGACAACGGCGCTGGCAATGTGAGGGTTTTGGGGGCTGTTCGGATGATTACAACACAGAATCATAAGTCGATTCAGTCGTTTCGTGATCTCGAAGTTTGGCGGCGATCGATGGAATTGACGGCAATGGTTTACCGCCTGACGAAGCAATTCCCGCGTGAAGAAATCTTTGGAATCACTGGGCAGTTGCGTCGCGCGGCAGTTTCCATTCCGAGCAATATCGCGGAGGGTCAAGGGCGTCTTAACACTCGGGAGTTCCGGCAATCTCTTGGCGTTGCGCGAGGATCGAATTGCGAGTTGCAGACGCAATTGGAAATTGCCCGCGCGCTTGGCTACGGAGATCAGAAACTGCTAGATGAGGCGACGGCCCTTTCGCACCGGATTGGCCAAATGCTTTTCAAGTTGCTATCGATTTTGAAAGCCAAACTGACCGACCGCTGACCACGGTTCACGGCTCACGGTCCACGAACTACAGGGAGCGGATTGCGCAGGGATAAAAAGCTATGACGACAAAAATGATCGCGAGCAGTGTTTACGACTGGATGGACGAGCGGCTGGGCATTTCGGAGCTGGCCGCTTTTGCGCGCAAGAAGACCGTTCCGGTGCATGCGCAATCCTTCTGGTATTACTGGGGCGGCATCACACTGTTCCTGTTCATGCTGCAGTGCTTCACCGGCGTGTTGCTGCTGGTGTATTACCGGCCGGGCGTGGAGGCTTACGAATCGGTCCGGCAGATCACGTTTGTGATGCACTTCGGCTGGCTGATCCGTTCAGCGCATGCGTGGGCGGCCAACCTGATGCTGTTCGCCATTCTCGTCCACATGTTCTCAGTCTTCTTTATGAAGGCCTACCGCAAGCCGCGCGAGATGGGCTGGCTTTCCGGGATGGTGCTGCTGGGGCTGGCCGCGTGCTTTGGCTTTTCCGGCTACCTGCTGCCCATGGACGAGTTGAGTTACTTCGCCACCAAGGTTGGGTTGCAGATTCCGGTGGCGATACCGTGGATTGGTCCGGCGATCGCCAACATGTTGCGCGGTGGCCCGGACGTAACCGAATTTACCGTGCAACGGTTCTTTGCGCTGCACGTTGTGGTGCTCCCTGCATTGTTCATTCCCCTTCTCGGGTTTCACTTGTGGCTGGTGCAGCGCTATGGCAATGCCGTGCCTGAGAGCGAAGAGGCCAAACCGGCCTCGGAGCGCAAATCCATGCCGTTTATGCCGAACTTTCTGCGCAAGGACATCGCGATGTGGATCATTTCGCTCAATATCCTGGCGCTTCTGGCTTCGGTGTTTCCGTGGGCGCTGGGCAAGCAGTACGATGCGCTGGCGCCAGCGCCCATGGGCATTCATCCCGAGTGGTACTTCATGAGCCCCTTCGAGATGCTCAAACTGCTGGGCATGGTCAGGTGGCTGCAGGGCGAGCCCGGAGAAATTGCGGGCTTGCTGCTATTCACGTTGGGCATTGTGCTCTGGATCACGATTCCGTTCTACGACAAGAACAAGGAATCCGGACGGCGCGCGCGGCTTGCGCACTACTTTGGGTTGTTGGCTGTTTTTGCACTTTTGGCCACCACTGTTATCGGATATTGGACGATTCGCTAAAGGAAGAACGACGATGAACTATCCATTCTGGGACATACCTTATCTCGGCTCGGGCTGGGTGATTGGCATCATCGCCATCTTCCACGTCATGATTTCGCAGTTTGCGGTGGGCGGCGGACTCTATCTGCCGCTGGCCGAGCGCAAGGCTCTGCGCGAAGGGCGCGAGGACTGGCTCAAGGAGTTGGTGGGCTACTCGAAGTTTTTTCTTGTGCTGACCGGCGTCTTCGGCACCATCTCCGGCGTGGGCATCTGGTTTGCCATCGGATTGACGCATCCTGAAGCCACCAGCACGCTGATTCACAACTTCGTCTTCGGCTGGGCCATCGAATGGGTGTTCTTCATGGTCGAGCTGAGCACGGCGGCCGTCTATTACTACACCTGGAACAAGATCGATGCCAAGCTGCACCTGGCGGTGGGCTGGGTGTACGCGGGCGCTTCAGTGTGCACGCTGATCATCATTAACGGCATTCTTACCTTCATGCTTACGCCGGGCGACACTTGGCTTGCCGTGGCCGGCACGGGGCACGAAGCGAGCAAATTCTGGAACGCGTTCTTCAATCCCACCTACTGGCCGAGCCTGCTGCTGCGCTCGTGCGTGTGCGCCTCGCTGGCCGGCATCTGGGCACTCATCAGCGCCAGCCGCATCGATGGCGGCGCACAGCCACGGCTCAAGTCGTCGCTGGTGAAGTGGAGCGTGAAGTGGCTGGTGCCTTCGTTCGTCGCCATGCCGTTTTTGTTTGGCTGGTATCTGTTGATGGTTCCCGAGTCGCAGCGCGCGTTGCTCACGCTGGGCATCGACACCATGGGCACAGGAACCTTCTCGATTGTGACGCGCATGGCGCTGTTGATCGTGATGGCTTCGGCGACCATCATCGTTGCAGCGTACTATCTGGCTTACCGCAATCCCGTGGACTTCAATCCCGCGCACGCGGTGGCTATCCTGCTGCTGGCGTTGATGGCAACGGCGGCCGGCGAATACTCGCGCGAGATGCTGCGCAAGCCGTTTGTTATCGGCCACTGGATGTACTCGAACGGGGTGCGCGTGCCTTATGCGCTCAAGATCGATGAGCAGGGCTATTTGGTTCGCTCGAATTGGGTCTACGACACGAACTCCAGCTACTCGCGCGGCGAGGCCATCTTCCGCGGCGAATGCGGATCGTGCCACACGCTCAACGGCTACCGGCCTCTGGTGACCTTGCTGAGCGGACGCGACCGTGCCAACATTGAGAGCTTCATCACCATGCTGCACGAGTACAAACCCGACTCGCCGTATCACCACTTCATGCCGCCCATGGTGGGCACGAAGCAAGATGTCGAGGATCTGACCGATTTCCTGAACGCGCATGTGAACCCGACTTCTGCGAGCGGGCAGAAGCCGGTGCAGACGGCGCAGCGGTAACGCATCCTAGTCAGCTTTTCTCTTGACGACAGAGGCTCGCGCAAAGCGAGCCTTTGTTGTTTGCGCGCAGCCGCTAAGTTGCGTGTGTCGTCGCAATTGGTTATAAGGGACTGCGAGTGCAAGAAAGGTCAATCGTCCTCCGCGCTTCTGTGGCGGGTTTGAAGTTCGTTAAAAGCAACCGCAGGTCCTTCGACTACGCTTGCCGCAAAATGCGGCAAACTCCGCTCAGGATGACAGTTTGGTTTTGATGCGAATATCAAAGGCAGTTCGCCGGAAAAGGAAAAATCATGAACCGCAGAGAACTTTTTGCCGCTCTCGCCGCGACGGCCGTTGTGGGCGACGCGTTGGCGCTTGCTGAACCCGCAACCGTGATGGGCTCGCACGTCTTCGACTGGAACTCGATGACTGATGTGCCGAACGGACATGGGTCGACGCGGACCGTGTGCTCGACGCCAACAGCGACGCTCGAGAATCTCGAGATTCACGTCTCGACGCTGAAACCCGGCATGTCGCCGCATCCACCGCACAGACACCCCAATGAAGAGCTGATCGTTATCCGCCAGGGGACAGTGGAGACGCTCTCGAACGGAACGTGGGTTCGCGTGGGACCGGGATCGATCATCTTCAACGGGTCGAACCAGTTGCATGGGTTCAAGAATGTCGGCACGGAGGATGCGATCTATCACGTAGTGAACGTGAAGACGGAAAAGACTCCAGCCGGCGGGACGGTGTTCGGCTAACCGGTTGCCCCCGAACCTGTCGTGAGCGAAGTCGAAGGATCCCGCGCTTTTTGGCTACCGGGAATTGAGCGGCGCTACTTTTTTCGGAATCGTGCGGCGAGGGCCTCGGCGTTGCGCGCGAGAATGCCTACATCGCTGCCCACGGCGACGAAGTTGTAGCCCAACTCAAAGAGCGCCTCGACATCGTCGGCGTTGCCGCTGAGGGTGCCCGCGGATTTGCCTTTGGCGCGGATGCGTTGGGCAGCCTCGGCGATGGCGGCCTGAACGTCAGGCTGTTTGGGGTTGCCGAGATGGCCGAAGTCCGCGGCCAGATCGCTGGGGCCGATGAAGATGCCGTCAACGCCTTCGACAGCGGCTATGGCCTCGATCTCTTTGGAAGCGGTTTTGGTTTCGACCTGCACGAGCACGCAGGTATCGAGGTGCGCGTTGCGGTGATAGTTCTGGACGCGGCCGTAGTCGTTGGCGCGGGGCACGACGGCCACGCCGCGGATGCCGAGCGGCGGATAGCGCGCAGCGGCGACGGCCTTGCGGGCCTCATCGGCATTCTGCACAAAAGGAATGAGCAGGGAGCGCGCACCGACGTCGAGCGCCCGCTTGATGATGACCGGCTCGTTCCAGGGGACGCGGAAGACGGGCTCCGCCGTGCCGCCGCGCATGGCCTGCAACTGCGGCAAGAGCGTGGTGATGTCGTTGGGCGCATGCTCACCGTCAATGACGATCCAGTCAAAGCCCGCGCTGGCCAGAATCTCAGCCGACATGGGACTGGCCAGGCTGCACCAGAGGCCGACTTGCCGCTCGCAGCGGCTGAGCGCCTGCTTGAATGCGTTGCGCGGGATGTTTCCGGGCCATTCGGGCATGGGTTCTGTCTCCTTTGGCGATTGTAAGCGTAGCCTCTATTGGGAAGAAATGCAGGTCCTTCGACTCGCTTGGGCGCATTTCATGCGCCAAAGCTCGCTCAGGATGACCTCCGGTTTTTTGGTGCCTCAGGATGACGCGGGTGTGCTGAAGTCGAGTCGCTTGATTTCGCCGACGATGGGACCGTAGCTGACGATGGCGCAGAAGGCGATGAAGCCGACAAAGATGAGTGCGCCGTTGTAGGAGTGGGTCTTCTCGACGATGTAACCGATGACGAGCGGGGTGGTGATGCCGGCCATGTTGCCGAAGAGATTGAAGAGCGCGCCGTTCATACCCACCATGCCTTTGGGCGAGGTGTCGGAGACCACGGTCCAGCCCAATGCGCCGATGCCTTTGCCGAAAAATGAAATCGACATGAAAAGAATCATGAGGCTCTGCGAGGACGCGTAGTTGCAGGCGATGATCGTCATGGACAGCGCCATGCCGGCCATGATGGGCAGCTTACGCGCGAAGCTGAGCGAGTGGCCACGGCGCAGCAAGCGATCGGAGAAGATGCCGCCCAGAATGCCGCCGATGCCACCGCACAGGCCGGGAACAGCCGCCGCGAAGCCCACCTTGAGCACCGACATGTGGCGCGCCTGGGAAAGATACTGCGGGAACCAGGTGAGAAAAAACCAGGTGAGCGTGGTGATGCAATACTGGCCGATGTAAACGCCCACCAGCATGCGATAGCTGAGGAGTTTCTTCACGGTCGCCCAGGTGAGCGTGTTCTTCTTTACACCCCCGGCGGAGTCGGTATTGACAAGGCCGCCGCCGCGCTCGATGGCGTCAATCTCCGACTGCGAAATACTGGGATGTTCTTTGACGCCAAAGATGTTGGTGAACCAGACCGCGGCGAGCGCAAAGCCGAGCACGCCCAGAAACCAGAAGCAGGCACGCCAGTCGAACGTGTGAATGAGCCATCCAAAAATAGGCGCAAAGATGGGCAGCGCGAAATACTGCGCGGAGTTGAAGATGGCCGAGGCGCGGCCGCGCTCCGAAGTAGGAAACCACGAAGCGACGATGCGGCCGTTGCCGGGAAAGACCGGGGCTTGGAACAGGCCGGCGAACACGCGGAGAATAAAGATGGCGGTGAACGCGGCGCTGGCGGCAAAGTAGCCGGCGAAGGCGGTGAGAAAGGCGCACACCGACCAGCCGATGATGGCGATGCCGTAGACGCGCTTGGATCCGAAGCGGTCGAGCAGGCCGCCCGAGGGCAACTGGCCGAGCGCGTAGGCCCATCCGAAGGCGAAGAGCAGATAACTCATGCGCTGCGCATTCAGGTTCAGATCTTTGGGCATGACCGAGACGGCCTGCGAAAGCACCAAGCGGTCAGCAAAGCTGAAGCAACTGACGATAAAAAGGATTGTGATGATGAGGTAGCGAACGCGCGTTTGCCGTTCTGCGATCAAGCAAGAACCTTTCGTTAAGTGGCTCCAAGCGCGTCAGCTCCCCGAAAACATCCCTCGAGGGCTAAAGCCGCCACTCATTTATGCTGCTCTTTCGGCACGAGTAAACTCGTGCCCTTTCAAAACTAATCCGAGCTGATCAGCTGGATGAAGACCGCGCCGGCTGGTTAGGCGGAGACTGCACAGCTTCGGTTTCACGGTACCACGCGGGGCGACGCTCAGGGCGTCTCCGCGGCACAGGCTGTCTCGTAGAGCGATTGAATGAGCCCGCGAATGTAGCCGTAGCAATACGCGAAGGACTGCAGGTCGTGAGGATCGGCGTCATCGGCGGCCAGGGGCACGTGGTCGGGCATGAGCATGTAGTGATAGCCAACTTCCTTGTAGACGCGAATGGCTTTGACGAAATCTACGTCGCCCTCGTCGGGGTAGACCTCGATAAAGTCGTTGCGATGACCGCGAATGTTGCGGAAGTGGACGTTGAAGATTTTTTTGCGCGTACCGAAGTAGCGGATGACGTCGAAGATTTCGACGCCGGGATTTTCGAGGTCTTCAGAGATAGTTCCCTGGCAAAAATTCAGGCCGTGCCAAGGGCTCTCCTGAATGGTGATGAACTTCTTGAGGCCGTCGACAGTGCCGAGCACGCGATGCACGCCCTGGTAGCCCTCGGGCGGCACGCCGGGATCCTGCGGATGACAGGCCATGCGGATTTTGTTCTCGTTGGCCACGGGAATCACGCGATCGAGAAAGTAGGTGATGCGCTCCCAGAAGGCGTCGGCGCTGACCAATCCCGCCTTGGTGAGCGGGGTTTCGGGATGCGCTTCTGAGAGCTTCCACTGGTGGTAAAGCGCGTCACCGCGGCCGGGCACGCGGCCGGTACGCAGCACGCCGAGAATGCTCATGTCGTACTTGATGGTAGGGATGCCGGCCTGGGCGCAATTGCGGATAAAGATTTGCAGTTGCTCGATGTCGCGGTCCCGCTCCGGACTTTCGGCGAGCATGATGGCGGGATGTTTTTCGCGATCGATATAGCTGGACGGGATAAAGGGCGGCGCGGTGCAATCGATGCTGATGCCGTATTTCGCAGCCATGTCGACCATGCGCTTGAGTTCTTCCACGGTGGCATAGAGGCGGTCGCCCTGGATTTCCGGGTAACCGCAGATATTGCGCACGCCGTAACGCGCCAGGTATTTGAGGTGCGTGTCGTTGGTGGGCTGCGTCTGGTCGCCGAGCTTCATGCGCTCGGCCTGTGCCGCGGGTGGCGCGGCGGGCGCGGCGCTTGCCGGCGTAGGCGCGATTCCGGTTGAGGCCAGGACTCCGGCTGCACCGCTCGAAACTAGGAATTGTCTGCGATTCATGATTAATTTCCTTTGGCGTCGTCTTCAACCTTGTATGCGAACGGGGATGCGTCTGTAAAGTGGAGTGGGCGCCTGAAATCGCGAGCCGATTCGCTGGTACGATAATCTGCGGCAACGGAAGCGCGGGGAAATTGAGCGGATGAGCAAAATCGTCAATGACAGGAGCAGTTCGCCGCGGGTTACGGACATGCGAGTTGTGCCCGTGGCAGGCCGCGATAGCATGCTGCTGAATCTGAGCGGCGCGCACGGGCCGTATTTCACGCGCAACCTGGTTCTTCTGACCGACGAGGCGGGAAAGACGGGCGTGGGCGAGGTTCCGGGCGGGGAGAAGATTCGCCGCGTGCTGGAAGAAGCCGCGCCCCTGGTGGTGGGACATGCGACTTGCTGCTTCGATGCGGTTCTTAATGCAGTGCAGGAGCGGTTCGGCGATTGCGACGCGGAGGGGCGCGGGCAGCAGACCTTCGATTTGCGCGTGACTATTCACGCGATGACGGCGATTGAGTCGGCGCTTCTCGATCTGTATGGCCAGTTTCTTGAGGTTCCGCTTGCTGTCTTGCTGGAGCAGGGCGTGCAGCGCGCGAGCGTGCCGGTGCTGGGTTACCTGTTTTATGTGGGCGACAGCGGGAAGACGCATCTCGACTACCGGCGGGCGGGTGAAAACTCGAGCGGCTGGTTCCGGCTGCGCGATGAGGAGGCGCTGACGCCGGACGCGATTGTGAGGCTGGCCGAGGCGGCGCAGGCGCAGTACGGATTCAATGACTTCAAATTGAAGGGCGGCGTGCTGGCGGGCGCGGAGGAGATGAAGGCCGTGGAAGCGCTGGCCGAGAGATTTTCGGGGGCGCGCATCACGCTCGACCCCAACGGCGCATGGAGCCTGCAGGAGGCGATTGCGCTGTGCAAGGGCAAGCAGGATGTGCTGGCCTACGCGGAAGACCCGTGCGGCGCGGAGGGACGATTCTCGGGGCGCGAAAATATGGCGTATTTCCGGAATGCGACTGGACTGCCCACCGCGACTAACATGGTTGCCACGGACTGGCGCGAGCTGGGTTACGCAATTGCGTTGCATGCCGTCGACATTCCGCTGGCGGATCCGCACTTCTGGACCATGCAGGGAGCGGTGCGCGTGTCGCAGATTTGCCGCGACAACGGGCTTACGTGGGGATCGCACTCGAATAATCATTTCGATATTTCGCTGGCGATGGTAACGCACGTGGCGGCGGCGGCTGTGGGAGAGATTACGGCGATCGACACGCACTGGATCTGGCAGGATGGGCAGCATCTGACCCGCAATCCGCTGCAGATTAAGAATGGCGCGATTGAGTTGCCGATGCGGCCGGGGCTGGGCGTCGACCTGGATCTCGACGCCATCGAGCGCGCGCATGAACTGTACATGATGAAGGGACTGGGCGCGCGTGACGATGCCATGGCGATGCAGTTTTTGGTTCCGGGATGGAAGTTCGATCCGAAGATGCCGAGTTTGTGCCGGTAGTGCAGAGAGCAAGGGAGCGAGGGAGCAAGGGAGCAAGCGAACGGCAAGCTTCGGAGCGACAATAGATTGATGAGTTCTGCCCAAGAGCCTCGTATGATTCGCATCGATGTGCGAGATAATGTCGCCGTCGTGGTGACTCCGGGTGGATTGCCCGCGGGCGCACGGTTGGCATCGGGACTGGAGTTGCGCGAGACGGTTCCCGAGGCGCACAAGGTGGCGCTGGCCGATCTGGCGAAGGGCGATGCGATTGTGCGCTACGGAGTGCCGATTGGCCATGCGAACCGGGCGATTGCGCGCGGCAGTTGGGTGCATGAAGGATTGATGACCGCGCCGGAAGCGCCGCCGCTCGGCGATTGCCCGCTGGGAACCGCGCCGCCTGAGACCCTCGCGCCGCTCGAAGGATACGCGTTCGAGGGCTATCGCAATCCCGATGGGACCGTGGGAACGAAGAACATTCTCGGCATCAGCACCACAGTGCAATGCGTGGCGCCTACGGTGGAACATGCGGTGCGGCGCATCAAGACGGAGATTCTGCCGCGTTACCCGCATGTGGACGATGTTGTGGCGATCACGCATCCCTACGGCTGCGGCGTGGCCATCGATGCGCCGGGCGCGGCGATTCCGATTCGCACGCTGCACAACCTGGCGCTGCATCCGAACTTCGGCGGCGAAGTGATGGTAGTGAGCCTGGGCTGCGAAAAACTGCAGCCGGTGCGGCTGATGTCCGCAAAAGATTTGCAGGTGCTCGATGAGCCCTCTGTCGCCGTGCTGCAGGATGCGACGAAAGGTTTCGGCGAGATGGTGGCCACGATCATGGCGCTGGCCGAGAAGAAGCTTGCTCGACTGAATGAGCGGCGGCGCGAGACGTGTTCGGCTGCAGACCTTGTCGTCGGTTTGCAATGCGGGGGATCGGATGCGATGTCGGGCGTGACGGCAAATCCTGCGGTGGGGTTCGCGGCGGACCTGCTGGTGCGCGCCGGGGCGACGGTGATGTTTTCTGAAGTCACAGAGGTGCGCGACGCCGCGCATCTGCTGACGGCGCGGGCCGCTACGCCGGAGATTGCGCGGGAATTTGTGCGCGAGATGGCGTGGTACGACGAGTACCTGCGCCAGGGCGGGGCGGATCGGGGGGCGAATCCCACGCCGGGCAACAAGCAGGGCGGTCTGGCCAACGTGGTGGAGAAGGCGATGGGGTCGATTGCCAAGTCGGGCAGCACGGCATTGATGGGCGTGGCCGGGCCGGGCGAGCGGGTTACGCAAAAGGGGCTGATTTTTGCGGCCACCCCGGCCAGCGACTTTATCTGCGGCACACTGCAACTGGCCGCGTCGATGAACATGCACATCTTTACTACCGGGCGCGGCACGCCGTACGGGCTGGCCATGGCGCCGGTGATCAAAGTGGCGTCGAACAGCGGGTTGGCGCGGCGCTGGCCCGACCTTATCGACGTGGATGCAGGGCGAATTGCGACGGCCGAGGCGACTGTGGAAGAGGTCGGCTGGGAGATTTTTTTGTTGAGTCTGGAGATCGCCAGCGGAAGGAAAAAGGCCTGGGCGGACCACTGGGGATTGCACAATGAGTTTGCTTTGTTCAATCCGGGGCCGGTGACGTAGAGGCAGGGATCAGCTTTTTCGTGCGAAGTTGAGTTCTGCGGGATCCCGTACGAGCGGTCGGAGGCATGGCGGCCACGGTTGCAAAACGGACTGCGATGGGATTATCTTCGGGTTGCGCGGCGCGACCGGCAGCTTCGGCGTGGCCGCGGGAAAGGCGTTTCGTCATGCTCGATGCACGAAAGTACTGGAAGTCTGCTGCTCATTCATGGCTTCTTCTCGTTGCTCTCTTCCTGCTGGCTTTTTGCCCGGCTGTGGCTCAAGCGGCCACAAAAGTCGTGACCGACGCCGTCAAGGGCGGAACGGTAACGATCAAAATGGGAGACGTGCTGGAGGTGCGGCTCAGCTCCAATCCCAGCACCGGGTACGCGTGGTACGTACATAAACAATCGACGGCACTGCTGAAACTGACGGGGCAATCGCAGACGCAGGCGACGCAGCCGGGCGTGGGACGGCCGATTGTGCAGGTCTTCGACTTTGCGCCGACGGGCAAGGGGACGGGCGTGTTGCTGCTGCATTATGTGCGCTCGTGGGAGCTGGCCGACCCGAACGAGGAGGAGTTCAGTCTGCATTTGACGATTGAATGAGGACGGTTGGGGCGAACTTACACCAGGTTGGTGACCGATTGAGTTCGCTCTTTAAATTCCGTGGTTCCCGGGTCTCAAAATCGAGACCCGGGGCACCCACATTTTGCTGCACGCAGTAGGAACCCGTGCCAAAAGCGGGCGCGAACGCATAAAATACCAGTTGAAATGACCAAGAACAAAGACAAGACGTTCGAAGTGGCATGCCCGGATTGCGGGGCAATGCTGAAGATCGACGCGACGACCGGGCTGATGGTGAGCCACACGTCGGCGCCGCGCAAACGCATGTTCGAGGACCTGGAAACGGCGGCCCAGGCTATGCGCGAGCACGGGGAGCGGACGGAATCGATCTTTCGGCAGAGCGTGGACGCGGAGAAGAACAAGGCGGACCTGCTGGAGAAGAAATTTGCCGAAGCGATGCGCAAGGCGAAGGATGCTCCCGCAGAGGGCAAGCCTTTTCGCGAGATCGATTTGGACTGACGGGGGCTGGATTGATGGGGCTGGATTGACGGTTGTGGCGGCGAGCCGAGTTTTCCTATCCCGGAAACCGGGTTTTCGAGCGATACTCTAGGCAATATAGTTTCAGGTTCCCGGGGCTCCAGGGAAGAATATAAGGAGAGGTCATGGTAGTTGTGCCGCTTTCAAAGTCAAAGAGCAACGAGGTCAGAGCCTGCGCCAACGAGGCCAATTCCAGGCATTGGGTCGGAATGGTCGCGGCGGGAACGCTGGCGGCGAGCGGCGCCCTGCTGATTGCCGGCAAGCGGCGCGCGGGCCTGCTGACGGCCGTCTCTGGTGTTGCCCTGGCCATGCTGGACCAGCAAGATGTGGTGAGCAAGTGGTGGAATGCGCTTCCCGTCTACCTTGAAGAGATGCAGGGCGTGCTGGGCCGCGCGCAATGCGCCGTGGAAGACCTTTCGGTGCAGGGTGAGAAGCTGCGGCGGGTGCTGGGGAAATAGCGCTCTCAGTGCGAGTGTGGGTGTGAGTGTGGACGGGCTGCGGAAAACAGCTTGGTTCTGAATGTAATTCCTGAAAAAGAGGTCCGG
Organism: uncultured Acidobacteriota bacterium; assembly: GCA_963713675.1. GTDB lineage: Bacteria > Acidobacteriota > Terriglobia > Terriglobales > Acidobacteriaceae > Telmatobacter. The sequence goes on along the minus strand of CAVQMV010000017.1, from coordinate 330,893 downwards.
GCCTAAAGGCCTGATCGATTTCTGGGCTTTTTGCGAGGGTTAAAACCCTCGCCTCCCTCCGCCAGGAAAGTTCCATCAGTTTTTGCGGTCAACGAGGTAGCGGGCGACGGCTTTGAGGCCGTCGGCGCGGCTACCGTAGGGCTCGAGCGCGGCAAAGGCTTCGTCCACAAGCTGCGCGGCGTCGCGCAGGCTCTGCTCGATGCCGTAGACGGCCGGCCAGGTGGCCTTTTCCGTGGCCTGATCCTTGCCTGCGGTCTTGCCCAATGTCGCCGAGTCGGCAGTCACATCCAAAACATCGTCGGCAATCTGGAAGGCGAGACCGGCCTTGCGGCCAAAGCGATCGAGGCGCGCAACGTCATCGGCGGTGGCTCCGGCGTATACGCCGCCTGAGACTACGCTGACGCGGATGAGTGCGCCGGTCTTGGCGCGATGGATGGCTTCAACGAGCTCCGGCGTGGGCTTGAGGTGTTCGCTTTCGATATCGAGCACCTGGCCGCCGATCATGCCATCGACCGTACCGACCGCGTTAGCGATGAGGCTGATGATCTTGACGGTGGCGGCAGGCGGGCAGTCGAGCCCGGCCAGCACCTCGAAAGCGCGGGTTTGCAGGGCATCGCCGGCCAGGATGGCAATGGCTTCGCCAAAAGCCTTGTGGCAAGTGGGCTTGCCGCGGCGCAGGTCGTCGTTGTCGAGAGCGGGCAGGTCGTCGTGGATGAGCGAATAGGTGTGGAGCATTTCGAGGGCCGCGCCCAGGCGGGCGATGCCTGGAGGGAGGATGCCCGCAATGGTGACGCCGGCCTGCATGGCCAATACGGGGCGCAGGCGCTTGCCTCCGGCAAAGACAGAGTGGCGCATGGCGCCGTGGATCGAAGCCGGAACCGTATCTACGGTTGGAATCAGCGACTCCAGCGCGTGGTCGGTGAGGTCGGCGCCTTCCTGGATCAGCGATTTTACGTCGGCAGGCATGCTCTTTCTTCTTATGTTAGACGAGCGGGGCCGCGTCGCAGTTCAGCCCACCACAGGGCGATGAGCAGGAGCACGCTGAAGGCGCTAAGCCAGCGGCCGGCCACGACGTCGGGCGACGTGTTCCAATCGATCGTCAGATCGACGGGGCCTTGCGGGACGGGCACCACGATGAGGCCGTCGCCGCGCTTGGGCAGCGCCGTGAGCAATTGGCCGTTCAAGCGAATGCGCCATGCGGGGTAGCTGACGAGGCGCAGGATCAAATAGCCGGCGTGAGAGGTTGTGGCGCGAATCTCGCGGTGCTCGGGATTGGTCTGGAGGCCGTGGAGGGTGGCGAATGTGGCCTGGCAACTGCCCTGATCGGGGCTCCATATGGGATTGGCGTCGGGATCGTCGGGATCGGACTTGCCCAGAACGAGGGATGGATCGCTCACCAGGCAGGCATCAGGAAGGCCGGTGGCAATGCTGGAGTCGTCGCCGCCGGGAGGCTCGTACTCGTACATGCCGACAGAGCCCGCGCCAGCCTGGTAATCGGAGAGCACCGAAGCGACTGTGTCTTCTGGATAGCAGACCTGGAAATAATACTGTGCAGCGTAGAGCGTAGATGCCAGGAAGACCGCGGCACAGACGATGAGCACGGTAGCGCGGGCGCGACGGCTTGAAGGCCAGATTGCGGTGACAAAGAAAATCGCCATGGGCGCTTCCACCGCCTCCAGCCAGCGCCAGGGATACTGCAGAAAAGGCATCTCCGGCAACAGAAGCCAAAGCGGCCGCGAGACTGGGGCCAAGAAGAAGAAGACCACCACGGGAATGGCGGCAAGCGGAATCCACCAGAGACGGGAGGCGGCGGATTTGGCGACGGGCAGTGTGCCGCGAAACCAACTGATCGCGATGGCGACGACTGCCACGGCAATCATGGAGATGGCGATCCACGAAACCTGGCGCAGAATCACGTCGTGCAGTGCGAGCGACGGGTTGGCATTGTGCGCGAAGAGCCAGTTGTTCTGGAAGTTGTAGCCGGGATCCTCTGTGGCCTGCTTGATGTCGACCCAATTGCGCTCGAGGGCCGCAGGGAGCCAGTAGATGGCTGCCAGGCTGAGACCCAGCATCCCGGCGAGCGCGGCGCGCAGCAGCGGCGCCCAGGATTTCAAGACCAACGTCCAGAGCAGCGCGACACCGACCATGAGATAACCGGCCATTACGCCGAGGGGAAGGTTTGAAAGCCACGCGCCGGCGAGGGCGATGGCCAGCGGCGAGGCGGAGCCGTCAAAAGCACGGCGGAAGAGGGGTCGCGAGAGTTCCGTGGAAGATCCCGCTTCCCTCCCCGGTCCCCAAATGCTAGGGACCGGGGGCACCCCATCCATTGAGATTTGTGGTTTCCCAGAGTTTGTGCGATCGCGCATCACAAAGAGAACGATGAGCGGGAGCCAGAATCCGCCGGCAAATTCAGGGAATGCGGAGCGCTCGTACGCGGTGAAGAGCGTGAACAAGGAGAAAAGCGAGGCGCATCCGGCCAGTGTGGCGGGTAGATCGTCGAGGGCTTCGAGAGCCAGTGCGCGCGTAGCCAGGCCGGTTGCGGCCAGGGTGATAAACGTGAGCGCGATGGGAACGACGTGCCAGGGAAGGATGAGGGCGAGCGCTGCGCCCAGCATCCAGGTGAGCGGCGGATAGAAGACGAAGCGCGGCTCGCCAGCGCCGTAGTTGGGGCTGGAGGCCCAGTGCGGATACAGAATTCCGTGATGCCACGCATTTACGCAATCGAGCCAGGAGACGAGGTGGACGTCGAAGTCGTGGCCGCAGGAGTTGCCGCGAATGAGTTGCGGGACGATGGCGATGAACGCGGCGAGCAGGATCATCAAGAAGCCCGCGTGATAGCGCAGGCGCGAGGGATCCGCGGCGCTTGTTCCCTTGAACGCTCGATCTCCCGTTCCCTGTTCTCTCATGGCAGCAAGCGCAATGTGTGACGGGTTTGGACCGCGACCGCTGCGGGAGTAAAGGGCAGCGCGAACGTGGTTCCGTTGTACCAATCATTCCATTGGTCGCGGAAGTACGGACTGAGCGGGTTGCCACTTTCGCCCAGCACGATGTTCTCTGTCGAGCCGTCGATGTTGCTCCAGTCCATGGTGAAGCGCGGCGATGGGCCGAGGGTGAGGCCGACTTGCTTCACCGTGGTGCCGTCGCCGCTTTGCGGCTGGGGCCCGGTTCCGGCCACGCGGCTGATGAGAGGCAGCAGCGCGGCGAGCGGATGCTCGACATCCACCACGTGCCAGCTTCCGTAGGTCCAACTGCCCACATCGGTGGGAGCCTTTCCATTAATCATGCCTTTGCGCACTGCCGCGGTGAGCAGCGCGTCCCAGTTCGCATAGCCCTTGGGAAGCCATGCAGGCTTGGCGTGCATCACGATCTCTTCCATGGCGAAGTTGGACTCGCTCCAGTGATAGTCGCTGACGAGGTTGCCCAGTTTGGGCTCGAGAATCATGGACCAGAGCGCAAAGCGGGTCTGGGTGACGATGGAAGCGGCGGCGGAATCGGTGGTGAGGCGGCCATCCCAACTGCGCATCAGGTCGGCGGCCTGGCGCAGCTCCGGATCGCCGTTGCCCTCGGGACCAGGCGTGTGATCGATGGCGTAGGCAAAGCGATGGCCCATCTCCTGATCGACCTCGCTATAGACGTCTGTCTGCACGGCGAGCATATCGGCGGGGGTGAGCTGATCGCGGCCATCGAGCGATTTGTAGATGCGCTCAATGCGGTAGGGATCGGCCCAATCGTCGGTGAGCGGATAGGGCGATTTGTCGGTGGTGACGCGGGAGTTGGCCGTGGCCAGAAAGCCCGAGGGCGGATCGAAGGCGTTGGGCATCTGGTCGAAGGGGATGTAGAGCGAGTTCGGGCTCCGCACAGGATCTCCCCACTCAGCTCTCGAATCCAGGACGTCGTGTTGAATCGGGACGTCAAAGAGCCCAGCCGGAGATCTGATAGGCACCTTGCCGACTGCGTGATAGGCGGTGTGGCCCTGATCGTCCGCATAAACGACGTTCTGCGTGGGCCAGTTCCATTGTGCGAGCGCGGCCGAGAACTCCGTCCAGTTCGACGCGGTGTTCATCTCGTAGAGCGGGAGCGTGTTGAGCGATGGATCGTAGAGGGTCCACTTGAGAGCGATGGGCGGATCGCCGGCGGCCAGAAGCGGAGTCAACAACGGTCCGTGCGCAGTGGATTCGACATTGACGACGACATCGCTGCCGCCGCGTACGTGGATCACTTCACGATCAACGGCGAGCGGATGCCATTGGGCGTCAAGGCCCTCGTAGTTGCCTTTGCCGTCGAGCTTTTCCGTGTAGAGATCCTGCACGTCGGCATAGAGTGCGGTGAATCCCCAGGCGACGTGCTCGTTGTGGCCGGCGATGACGAAGGGGAAGCCGGGCAGTGTAACGCCGGCCGCGTGAAAACCGGGCGCGCTCAAGTCGGCCATGTACCAGGTGTCGGGTACGCGGAGGGTGAGGTGCATATCGTTCGAGAGCAGCGGCTTGCCGCTTGCGGTGCGGCTGCCGGCGACGATCCAGTTGTTGGAGCCTACGGCACAGTTCTCGCAGCTCGCATTTCCTTTGAGGGCCAGCATCGCGGCTGGATCCTCGGGCGCTGCCGACGCGAATTGAGATAGGGCCTGACTGAGAGCGGTGCGGGCTTCGGTATTTTCGTCGTCCTCGTCGTCACCTTTTTTGGAGGGTGGCAACTGCGGTTGCGGGGCGCTGAGATCGACCTTAATGCCGGTGGGCGGACGGTCGCGCCAGGAGCCGACGGGATATAGATCGGCGATGAGTTGCGGGTCCTGCAATTTGGCCTCAACGTGGGCGCGCGTGAGCTTGGTGGTGATGCGCGAGTCGAGCGTCTCGACCATCATCAGCCCCACGCTCACGGTATCCGCGCCGGACCAGGCCTGCGGATGGTACCCGAGCAGCCGGAATTCAGGGGGAAGCGTGTGGGATTTTTCGCATTGCGCGATGTAGAGGTTCACGCCGCGGGCGTAGTCGTCGACGCGCGCGCGGTCGGCGGGCGCAAGATGCTCGTAGATGCGCTGGGCCGTAAGGCGAATCTGCAACACGCGTTGCGTCTTGTCGTTTGTGACCAGGCGCGGACCCAGAATCTCTGCCAGGTTGCCGTTGGCGGCGCGGCGAGAGGCGTCCATCTGCCATAGGCGGTCCTGGGCGGTGACGTAGCCCTGCGCGACAAAGAGATCGTCCTGCGTAGCGGCCTCAATGTGGGGTACACCGTGCGCGTCGCGGCGGACGATCACCGGGGCTGACAAGACGGGCGCGGAAAAGCCGTTAAGATGCACGTCGCCGTCGAGCTGGGGCAGTGCGGCTTTAGCTACGGAACGGAGCCAGAGCACGCCCACTCCGACGGCGAGAAATAAGAAGACCAGAAGGCCCGCAGCGGTCCAGAGCAAGATTCGCGGCCAGCGGCGTTTGCGGCGATGGCGCGGCACGGCCTGGGGCGCAGGCATGGTAGATGAAGACGAATCGGACATTGGCCAGCTTCAGGATACGCTGAGGGCGCGGACGAGGACGGGCGGGTTTACGGCGCTTGCTTGAGCGCCGACGGTTTCCGTCGCGCGTAGAGCAGCAGCACCACTACGCCCAGCAGAACCATCAATGGTAGTCCAAGCAGACTGCCTTCCGGCCCATCGGTGCCGCCGCTTAACAGCGGATTGCCCGCGGGAGCGGCCGAAAGCAGGTGTCCCTGACCTACCATGCCGCTGTCGACTGCACCATAGAAATAGGTCTCCGCCCAGTCCCACGCGGCGTGGCAGCCAATGGCCCACCACGCGGAACCGGTGAACCGAACGCTGATGCAAAAGACGAAGCCAATGGCCGCGGCCTGTAGGATGCCAACCCAGTTTTCGCCGCCGTTGCCTGTGTGCACATATCCGAAATAGGTGCTGGTAACCCAGGCCGCCTGCCAGAATGCGTCCCTGCGTGGAGCAGACTTCAGGTGCAGGATCAAACAAGGGAAAAAGCCGAGCAGCGCCATCACGTAAACGCCCCAGTTGCCATTCCCCTGCACGGTAACCGCCAGCCAGAGACACATGGCGGCAACGCATGCCAGCGCCCACCAGAAGTTGATGCCGCGGGTGAGCGTGAACTGGAGATAGCAGCGGAATTCTCCCTCTTCAAAGAAACCCACCACTAGAAAACCGACGCCCCAGAGCGCCGCATATTTCGCTGCCGCCGCGGCGGGCACAGTAACCGGACCCAGGTGCACCCATCCGCCAACTGCGAGCATAGCGATGAGTGCGGAAAACGCGAGGAACCCCACTAAGGCTCCGGCCAGAAAGTGTCCCGGTCGACGCGGACCTCTCAGGTTGTAGTCGGCTAACTTCCGGCCCTCGATCTTCGCCGTGATCACGGTCGCGCAAAGCAGGCAGAGAAACGCTGCGAATTCCTGCTCAATCTCGAAGGTTGGCGTGAAGGTCGTAGTCGCTTCACCGTTGCCGATCCAATGGAAATGAAAGGCCACGGTGACGAGCCCGTCAATCAAGAGTCGAAAAAGGACTAAAAAGATCGCGACGCACCAGCCAGAGCGCAGTCCCTGAGGGCCGATAAAAATCCAGCGCAGGCCGCGGTAGGGCTCCTCGGGGAGAGCGAGTTCTGTGGTGGCCGGCTCCGCCGGACCGGAGATCAGAACAGATTCCGTGGGGTTTGCGGCGGGCACTGCTGCGGAAGGGGGCTGGTTCTCCGGCTCCATGGAGTCTCCTCGTTGCGGGGATCTCTTGTGCTCAGGTTTTTCCCGTGGCTTACCTTCGCATTTTACGCAGGCGGGGGCCGGATGGGTTCCAGGAGTATCGAATGCGATGCGTGGAGCGTGGTTCGTGGACCGTAAAGAGCGTTCGCACCTCCAACACATTCCGCTTATCACGAGCCACGAGTCAAAACCCGGAATCAGGGGTTTTTCTGCTTTTCGCTGGGCTGATTGGCGACCTGGAGGTAGTTCTTGACGCTGAATACGCCGGAGACTCCGTTGGCGCGGATGAACGCAGCATCCTTGTCGGCTTCAGAATCCACCATGCCATAGAGCTCCACATTGCCGTTCTGGACGGAGACGCGAATGGGCATTTCGGGATCGATGGCATAGCGGTTGAGCGACGGGAAGCTGTAGATGGCACGCGCCACCTCCACGCGGATGCGGTCGTCCATAGGCGAAACCGGATCGACGCTGATGTCGTCGATGACGTCTTTGACGCCCGGGGTGGTTGCCACCAAGCCCAGTGCGGAATCGCGGTCAGGGTAATTGTGGGAGTGACCGCCCAGCGTTACCACTCCGTTCTGCACCTGCAGGGTGATCGCGTCAAAGACATTGCCGTAGCCGACGCGATCGTAGGCCAGCTTTTCTCCAAGGCTTTTCTCTAACTGGCTGTCGGGCACCGAGGCGCCGGCGACTGCAATGTCGTTGCGCACTGCCGTGACGCCTTTCACCTTGTGCACGGTCTTGTCGGCGTCGGACTTGTATTCGTACAGGCCGACCGTACCCGTCAACGTGGCAATGCCGTTCGCATCCACGCTCACCTGAACATCCTTGTACTGCGACTTGTCGAGTTTGGCGCGAACGGCCGCGGCCACATCCTGCGCATTTGCCGCCGGTGCACCGAGAGAGAGGGTGAGAAGGGCTGCAAACAGCGCGGCAGCCAAAAGGGGAAGTTTGCGAGAACCGATGGTACTTGTCATAAGGGTTTCCTCCACACTGACGATCGTTGAGCGCGACAGGGCAGCCAGGCACCTTGAATGTTGATGGGGAGCACTGTCCCCTGTCTGCGCTCTTTTAGACACAAGAAACAGCGGTTGGGTTGCGCGGGAATTTGTATTTCTGACGGCTCAATCTGGCATGGGGCTGCCGTTTCAACGATATCGGCGTGTGGCCTTGATGACCATGGAGAAGACGCCCGACTCGTCGCGAGCCACCACGATTGAGACGTGGCGGTTGATGGCCACTTCAGCCTGGAGCAACTGTTGGCTGGTGGTGTTTACATCGGTGGCGTAGGTGAGGGTGACGATGCGGCCGAACTGCTCCTGCACGGTGATACGCGAGGTGGAGTTGCCGAAGGCGCCCAGATAATTGGGATCGACTTTGACCGAGCCGGCGCCGAAGAGCTTCTGCACGCGGTTGCTCACGGTGGCGTTGAGAGCTCCGCCGAGCAAGGCATCAGTGGGATTGGCGATGGCCTGCTGCTGCTGTTGCGTGTAGAGGCGCTGCTGGTTGGCGGTGTGGCCGAGGGCCAGCAGCGAGACCACGTCGGCTTCAGGCAACGGCGGGTCGCTGCGGTAACTGACGGAGAGCTTTTGCGGCGATCCGTGCAGGCCGAGGGAGATGTCGTAGTCCTCAACGTGCGCCGTGGCGCTGAGGTCGATGATGGGTTCGATGCGTACCGGGTTGGTGAAAGTGATGTCGCCGCGTTCGAGATCGTAGCGGGTTCCGGCGATCAAGGCGCTGCCCTCGGTTACCGTAACGCGGCCCAGCAGCGAGGGCGAAGCCAGCGTGCCGCGAAGGCGCAGATCCACGTCACCGGCCAGCTTGGCGAAGGCATTCTGGAAGCTCAACTGCGGAGACGAGACGATATGCACGTCGAGGCGCACGTGATTCGACGGAGCATCGGGCGGCGCGATGGTCTGCACCGAAGTATTGGCCTGCAAGGCGAGCGCCGCGAGATCGAGATCGGGGCTGACGGAAAAACGCGTGATGAGGACGTTGCCGCTGAGGAACAGATTGTCTTGCTGTCCTTGCAGGTGGAACGTGGCGTCGGCGAGTGAGCTGACTCCCTCCGGGTAACGAATGTGCACCTGATTGCCCGTCACCGACAGGTCGGCGTAGATGCCGTGCTGATAAGCCAGATAACCACCGACAGTCAACACGCCGCCGCCGCTCATGGCAGTAAGGTTCTTCACTTCCAGCCGGTTCTGGTTGAACTCGAGGGTGCCGCGCAATTGACTCAGGCCATTGGGCAGATCTTCAAGCGAGAGCGCGCCGTCCTGGAAATCGATGCTCCCTTGCAAGTTGGGATGCATCAAGGGTCCGTGCGCTTCCATGTGGAAGGTCGTCAATCCGCTGGCAGTCAAATCGGAGTCGAGGGTTTCTGCCAGCTTAAGGTTGATGGAGCCGCTGGCGGCGAGATCGAGTTGCTGGGCGCCCTTAACCGACAAGTCGCCCTGCACGTGCAGGTCGGTATTTTCGCCGGTGACGTGCAACGGATCGAGATGAATGCGGCCGCCGGCCAGCGTGGCATGCAATCCGCCGTCGCCCTGGAGCTGGACGCCGGAGATGGTGAATGCCAATTCGCGGAGTTGCGCCTCACCCCGAAGCTGCTCGGGGTGCGCGAGCGGGCCGTCTATCGAAACCGTGCCGGCCAACGCCGACTCGCCCTTGAATGCATCTACGTGCGCCATGCGCAGCAGAGTGCCGAGATTGAAGCGCGAGAATTCGAGCTGGGCGTGGGTCGGATATTCGCTATTGAGAGTGGTTTGCCCGCGCAGGGTGAATCCGGCTTGCTCCAGTTGCGTGGTGGCGCTGTATTCGATGGCCGGACCCGCGGAATGCGCGACGACCTGGAGAGTTCCGAAGCGCTGCCCGCCGAAGGTGAGCACGGTGAGCGTGGCATGGCCCTCGAGATGCAAATCGCTGCGCGGATCGTTCAACGTGCCGGAGCCGGCGATGGAAAACGCGAGCTTGCCGGTGGCGTCGACATTGCGGCTGCGGAGATAGCCGAGGCGGGCGATGTCGATGTTTTCGGCGCGCGCGTCGATTTGAAAACGACCGGGCTGGGAGCGCTCGGTCTTGAAATCGAAATCTCCCGATGCGGAGATGTTGCCGCCGGCCGTGTTGAGCGTGGCCGAAGTCAGCTTGAGCACCTGGCCGGCGAGCGCGCCCTGAACGCGCAGACCTGTAACCGGCTCGCCATAGAGAGCGCCGCGCTCCATTTGCACGGAACCGGAAGCGGTAGGCGCGTGGAGCGGACCGTCGGCTGTGATGTGCGCGTTGAACGCGCCGGTAAGGGGAAGATTGGGGCCACCCTCCGCGGTCACGATCGGCTGCACGTCGGCAACCTCGAGGTTGGTTGCGTCAATGTGCGCATGCAGCACGGAGTTCGCGTCAAATACCGGCTCGTGGCCCGGCGACGCATCGAGCGTGCCGCCGAGAGCGATACGCATGGCACCACGCTGGAGCTGCGCATGCTGGATGGCGATCTGCGACGGCGAAACCGTTCCTAGAGCCGAGACGGAATCGAAGCGCACAACCTGTGGCGGGCCGGGGCTGCCGGCTGCGGCGGGCCATTCAAACGCCAGTTGCGTGGCTTCGAAAGTTCCTGCAAGGTGCGGCCGGGCCAGCGAGCCGGTCCAATTTCCGTGAAAATCGGCTTGCCCCGCCAACGACACCGGCAGCGCCGCGGTCCCGCTTTTGCCGTTGCGCTTGAAACCGAGGCTGCGCAGTGCCGCATCGAATTCGGCGAGATTGTGCGAGTGGAAATCGACGGTGAGCGACGAAGGACTCGTGATCGGGTACGCGCCCAGCAGACCATGCGCTTCAAGATCGCTTTGGGGCAGGCGCAGTTCGAGTTTGCGAAGATCCACCGAGCCATTGTGGTGCGCATAGGTGGCGTCAATCGCGCCGCTCGCGGGTACTTCGCCGGCGGGAGTTTGCTTTGAAGGGCTCATGGCGAGCTGCGCATCGACCGAAACGGTGCGGCCGTCGCCATGCGACCAGACAGCCACCACGGGGCCGTTCAGGCGAGCATCGAATCCCAGGCGCTGGAACGACGGCGGGCTGACCATGTCGAGCACCGTGTCGAGCGCGACGTCCTTGAAGTTGGCGGTCACTTTGCCGTTGACGGGAATGATCCAGTTTGGGGTGCGGACGAGAGTATTCCGGCTGGCGCGAGATTCTTCGGTTGATTGAACGGTCTCCTGGAGATGCGCAGAGGTATCCGTGGGAAGCCATGGCTCAAGCGCTAGCGCTCCCTCGATCTGGCCGCCCTGGCGCAAGCGGGCGACGATTTGCGTGATGAGCAATTGCTTTTGATCGGCGTGGACGCGGGTATCGAGCGTGATGCCTGTAGCGGTGACGCCTTCGCCGATGTACGAACCGCCGTCAATGTGCACGCCGCCGTCGATTTGAAATGCACCCTCCTGGCCGGCAGCTGTGAGATTGAGATGAGCCAGGCCGTCGGGCGCATCGGGATAGCCGGTGATGGGATCGAGGAGCCGCATATCCAGATCGCCTACGAGGTGCGCATGCCACCGGGGATGCGTGAAGTCGGCAAGATCTCCAGTGATTTCAAAAGTGTGCTTTTGGCCGCCGCGCCTCTCGGCCGTGATCCGCAGAGAACGCAAAAATACCTGCGCGTGCTCCAGGTCGAGCGTGGCCTGGAGAGCGCCGTGCACCGGCAACGGGTTGCGCGGCACGGTGCGGGCAAGATTGAGATCGGTGACGCCAACCTCGATGCGATAGGACGCGGGCGTATGGAACGTCGCGGGAACATAACGCATGACGAGCGATGCGTCGTTGGCCGAAAAATCGAGCGGCGCGTTCCGGTCCTGATAGTCGAAGTTTGCGTTGCGGGAGTCGTAATCGATACTGCCCTGTTCGACCGTAATTCGGCCGGCATGCATCTCGAACAGAGTGTCGATAGCCGTATTCGTCGAGTTGCGCGGCTGGCGCGGCTGCGGCTGATTTGTCGATCCGTTGGGATAGACGATGAAGTGGAAGCTGGGGTGGTCGATCTCCAGGCTGCGCAGGCGAACGGTGGGACTGAAAAGATTGCGCAGGCTGAACACCACGCGCAGGTGATCGATTTTTGCGTAGGGGGCTTCGCCGGGATCTTCCAAACCGCGAACCACGACCCCGTCGGCTTCAGCTTCAAAGTGAAGCAGGCGCCAGTGGAAGGATGCTATCTCGGCCCGGCCGCCAGTCAGTTCTTCGATCGATGTAATTAGGCGCTTGCGCACTCCGTTCTCAAACGCAGAAGAGCTGGCCACCAAATAGAGGCCGACGGCCAAAAGCGCCAGAGAGATTGCCGTAAATGCAACGGCGAGCGGAAGATGGCGCAGGAAGAAACGGCGCAGACGGTAGCGCATGCTGCGGTGCGGACGTGGCGGCTGGGAAGGCTCTTCGGCGGCAATGAGCTTGTCGTCTTGCTCGCTCATCGGCTTCCCCCTTCCGCGCCGCTAGGGCTGGCTGGCGTTTCCGTTGCCGGCGCCGGCTGCGAAGCGGGTTGCGGGATCAGATCCGCATCGAGCACTTCCACATCGCCCTGCTGGCGCAAGTTGGTAAGCCAATTGTCAAACAGCACGTTGACCTGTTGCTGCAGCAGGATTTCCTGAATACGCGGCGCTACCTCATCCAGCGGCGGAACGGTTTCGCCGGGCGCGTACTGCGGCGCCAACGTTTCGTGGTAGTAGAGATCGATTTGCTGCGGAGAGATTTGAATGCCCTGCCGGAAGCGCATCTCAATGAAGCGCAAAATCTCAAGCCGGTAGCGGAGATAGGCCTCGACGCGCTCTTCCGTGAGCCCATGCGCGGCCAGAAATGCCTTCCATCCCGCATCGGAGGCGCAGTTCTGGCGGACGCAGTTGGGCAGTTCCGCGCGGATCTCATGCAGGCGTGCATTGACTTCCGCCTCTGAAGGTTCGATGGCTTGCGCGTCCTGCTCGCGGATCTGCTGCTGGATGAGCGTACGGCTGATGAGCTGATCGAGCGCCTGCTGCCGCGTGAGCTCAACTTGAGTGACGGTGTTGGGATCGAGAACGGAGAGCCGGATTTCGTCGTCAAGGTCGCTAGCGAGGATAACGTGTTTGTTGACGACGGCGACGGCGCGATCGAGGACTACGGGGTTGGGCGAATCCTGTTGTTGGGCCGCGGCAGCGGCGGGAACGGCCAGGATTGCAAAAAGAAGCAGGCTCCTCGCCGCGCAGATCCGAGAAAAAGCAACCGCAGGTCCTTCGACTCCACGTGGCGCAAATGCGCGCCACGCTCCGCTCAGAATGACAGTCAAATTACGGATGACATGCATCGAGCAGGTGAAACCGAATCGAATTGGAGCGTGCTTGCTCATCAGAAGGCCTGCCCCAAGCTGAAAAAGAAGTTGATGTGCGGCCCCTGGCCAAGGTACGGGCCTGTTGCGTAACCGGGAATGGTGGCCCCGGTCGCGGTGGGAATCGAATAGTTGATATTCACCGGGTAGATGGGTGGATTGAGGTTATAGCTGAAATCGAAGCGAATCGGGCCGACCGGCGTATGGTAGCGCAGACCCGCGCCCAGCGAATGAGAAAAGTCGTTGAAACTGCAAGGACCTTGTTGGCCGGTCGACGTCAACGGACCGGTGCCTGCGGGATTGTAGTCGCCGGCGGGGTAGGCGGTGCTGGGATTTGTTATGACCGCGTTTCTGCACGCGGCGCCGTCTGGCTGGCGCGTACGCAAGATACTGGCCCATGCGTCGCCGGCATTGGTAAACACGTTGCCCATGTCGTGAAAGATGACAAAGCTCACGGTGTTGCCGAACCAGGGCAAAGTGGGAGGCGGCAGGCGCAATTCCGTGCTGTTGATCAAGGCCCCCGCACCGCCGATCTGGTAGCCGGTTTCGGGATCGCGCGGCCCGGCGGCGTTCTGCGAAAAACCGCGCAGCGAAACCGGACCGCCAGCATAGAGGCGCTCGGGCAGCGGAATCAACTCGCTCGATCCGTTGCCGAAGGCGCGAATCTGCCCGTAGCGTGTGTTGCGCGCGAGCACGAAGCGATTTTTGTCGAAGTTGTAATAGCTGGAATTCGAGGCGTCGATGCGGTTGAACTCGGCCTGCGCGCCGAAGAGGCGGTCGGAGAGGAACTCCTGAAAGCTGGTGTAAGTGCCGCGGTGCGCATCCAGGGGCACGTCACGCGTGTCGCGTATCCATGTGAATGCCGGGCCCCCGACGCGCGTCGCCGTCGCCAGCTCGGAGATTGCACCGGGATAGACCTGCAAGCTGCTGGCTTCCACCTTCACTCTGCGGAAGTCGATTTCGTAGATGAAGGTGTTGGCCCGGGAGAGCCAGGAGCCGGGATGGCTGAAGTTTTCGGTCCCGCGGAATGCGCCTTCGAGACGCGAGGCTACATAGGTCGATACGTCTTCGCTGTTGGCATAGCCACCTGAAAATGTGAATCCGAAATTCGGATTGCCCTCGATGTGCGGAACCTGATAAAGCAGGCCCAGACTTTGCTCGAGCAGGCCGTAGGTGCCACGCACCGAGAACGATTGGTCGCGCCCGAAGAGGCCGTTGCGGGTGATAGCGGCCAGTACGCGCGGGCTGACGCCGGTTTTTCCGTTGGGACTGCAAGCGACTCCGGCTGCAAACGCGCCGGAGCAGTTGTTCTGCGGCTGTCCGGTTTGCACCTCAAAGCCGAAGCCGTAGGTCAACGTCCAGCGCCGCGCCTCGATGGCCTGGATCAGCACTGTTTTCAGGGGCGCATCGCCGGCGGGATTCACGACCGCGGTGTCCACTTGATTGAAGAGCGCGAAGGCGTAGAGATTGCTTTGCGTAGTAGCGAGCGCGTTCTGATTGAGGGGATCGCCGGCATGCACGGTGATGGCCTGCATCACCGTTTGCGGGCGCGTCTCCTCGAGGCCCGTCACCAGCACGTTGCGGACAAAAGTCTGCGGCCCTTCGTCGATATGGAACGCCACATCGACCTTGCCGGGATCGGCGGGATCGGCCTGCTGCGACAAGGTCACAGCGGCCTGATCGAAGCCGCGGCTCAAATACGCCGTGACGATGGCATCGTGGTCGCCGGCCAGAGAGCTGGGCGAAAGCACCTGACCCGGCGTGGTGTTGAGCAGCGCAGTCAAATTTGCAGTCGTGATGTGGTCGTTGCCCTGCAATGCGAGGACGCCGACGCGAAGCTGCCGGCCCTCCACGATGCGATAGACGACCTTGAGGGGCGCGACGCCTGCGCCCGCCTGTTGCGGCTGCGCGCCGGCGCCGGTCTGGGAATTGTCCGCGGTCTCAGGAGTGCTGGTTTCGGGCGTGACCTTCACCTGAGAAAATCCGTTGTTGCGATACGCGCTCTCCAGCGCGCTGACGTCGGCGGAAACCAGCGCCTGACTGTAGAGGCCGTGACGGTCGAGCACATCCGCGGCATGAACACTGAGCAGATCCATGAGTGTGGCCGTGGAAAAATAATGGTTTCCCGTGATGGAGACCTGTTCCACGCGACGCCGCTGCCCGAGCTTCACGGTGTAAAGAATGGTCACTCCATCGGCGCCGGCTGATTTCCGCCCGTGATCGACTTGCGCATCGAAGTAGCCGAGGCGCTGATAGTAGTCGCGCAAGCGGCGATTGCCTTCGTTGAGCAGATCTTCGTCGACGCTGCCCTCCTGGTAGATGGGGATGATGCGTTTGATGCGCTCTAGGTCGATGCTTGCGCCGTGCACCTCGACGCGCACCACCGGTCCGCGGTTGGCGGTGAATTGATAGTTGACCGCCTTCGTAGCATGGTCATAAGCCGCGGACTCAAGCTTGACCTCGGCCTCGAGACGATCTTGTTTCTGATAGTCGCGGAGCACGCCATCGAGCGCGCGATTCACGGTATCGTGATCGACGCGCGCGATCTTCCAGAGATGAGCGTGCTGGCGGAACTCGTCGACGGTCATGCCGGAATCGCCTGTGACGGTGACCTTGCCCACACGCGCACGCGGCCCCGAGACCACGCGAAACGCGATGTCGGCAAGCTGTCGCCCGGGATGCGGGGTGATGGTTTGCGTGATGACCGCTTCGTAGTAGCCGTTCTGCACGAGGGTGGCGCGCATCTGCTCGGCGGCCCGGACCATCTTTTCCTGAGTCAGGCGGGTTCCTGCATCCAGCTGGCTGGCCCGCTGCAGTTGCATATTCATGGTTGCGCCGGCGGCGCCGTCTACGCCGACGATTCCGATAAACGTGCGCGGAGTCCCGGCGAAAACCAGAGCCACTCCATCCGCCTGACGCGTGCCGCGCGCCTCAATGGTGTCGTAGAGGCCGGTGGCGTAGAGAGCGCGCAAACTACGCTTCAGATTGTCCTCGGTGAGCGGCGCTCCTTCGGCCTGGGGCAGATGGCCGGCAAGCGGCTTGAGCTGATCGGCGGAAACGCCATCGAACGCGATGCTGCGCACCGGCAGGCCCTCCCACTGGAGGACGGAGGTGGGTGACGGTCCGGACGACGCTGTACTCTTTTCGTTGCCGGCTGCGGGCGATTGGCACCAACCATTGCGCGATCCGCTCCCTGCAACCAGAAGAACGAAGGCGAGCAGAAGTGCAGCACGCGACAGGCAGTGAGCCAGACCTTTCCGGCCAAGGGAATTTGGACGGGGTGGGATAGGACAGAGCCTGCATTGGGGGGCCGGGCGAACATCGCATCTTTCTGCCGGCTTTGTCCGCAAGACCATATTTTAGAGAGTGTACGAGGTAACCGATTGCCCGATCAGAGCCAAAAGGGTCACCACGCGATGTTGCAGGGTATCGGCTGGAGTCGATTCTTGACCATGTCAGTCAATCCCAGATGCTTTCCCTTATACTAACGAGGAAAGAAGCTACGGCAAAACCTAAGGAGCAACTCGAGGTTTTGCTTCCTTCAAAAGCCGTCGGAATTGCGGCCCTGTTCCCTTGGCGGAAATCACCCGCCGTAACCTTGCGGAATGCACGAACGGCCTCCCGGGAATCGCAGCCATTGGAGTGGTAGCTTCCAAGCCGGGGCCGGAATGAAGGACGCGGCTCCGGATCTGGCAATCCAACTGTTGCAATCGTGCATCCAAGCCCAAAGCAGCACCCCTAAGGAAACGAATGGCCGACGTTCCCATTCCAACCCAAACGCCCCAAACGCCCCAAACGCCCCAGCGCACCCGTGTGAACGGCGGGAAAGAAGCCGCAGCGGGTAAATCCGCGGCCGCCCAGGCAGCCGATGCCGATGTACTGGCGCGGGCACAGGCGGGCGATCACCAGGCGTTTTCCCAGCTTTACACTTTGCACAAAAGGCGCATCTACTCGCTTTGCCTGCGCATGGTGGGCAACGTGGCCGAGGCTGAAGATTTGACGCAGGAAGCCTTCCTGCAGCTGCATCGCAAAATTGCTACGTTCCGCGGAGATTCGGCCTTTTCCACCTGGTTGCACCGCCTGGCCATCAATGTGGTTCTGATGCAACTGCGCAAGAAGGGTTTGTCGCTGATCTCTCTGGACGAAGCCATGGAGCCGAATCCGGAAGAAGGCCCCAGCCGCAGCTTTGGCGCCCCCGACCTGGCGCTTACGGGAGCCATCGACCGCCTGGTTTTGGAGCGCGCCATTGCCGATCTTCCAGCCGGCTACAGGCTCATCTTTATCCTTCACGATGTGGAGGGTTTTGAGCATAATGAGATTGCGTCGATGCTGGAATGTTCGATTGGCAACAGTAAATCGCAGTTGCACAAGGCGCGTCTAAAATTGCGTGAGGCATTGCGCATGCAGAACCGCCAGGAGGCGCGGCCATGAACGACGACCGCAGCACGTTGAGTTGTGTAGAATTTCAAGCCCAGATGGCCGAGTTGATCGGTTCGGGAGAGGATCTCACTCTGCATCCTCACCTGAAGGATTGTGAAGGTTGCCGCGCCCTGCTGGCCGATTTGCAAACCATCGCCGACGCGGCACGGCAGTTGTTTCCCAGCGTGGAACCGCCAGACGAGGTGTGGGAAAACATCGAGTCGGCCCTGAAGCAGAAAAACTAGACGGCTTTGATCGCGGTTAGCGACATTTCATTGGCTCGCTCCTGTGGGGCCCTCCGCGCCGGATGAACCGTAACCCGTCCTGTTCCCAAGCCCGATCCAATCCTGCTTGAACGCCCCGGCCTTCCGGCACGCGGTCCCATCCCTCACCTCCAAAGGATTTCAGCCGATAGAACGGTGAGATGGCTGCATGGAGCTAGCCGGGGGGTTGTACCGACCCGCCGAGGGGGTTATGACCACGTCATTTCGCCAGGTAAACCGCTCAAATAAAAGCCTGTTAAGAGGGCATGGAACCCCGGAAGGTACGGGAACGTAACACCAATTCACGCACAGCAAAGGAGAGGAGCGGGAAAGCCGAATTTGCAACTTTTTCCCTTTCTGCAGTATCTAATGGTAGAAAAGTTGATACGGGGACACTCAATGCCAAACCAGCCAGTATTACCCTCTGACGAGCCCACACCAAAGACCGCACCCGGAACGCGCATGATCCCGGTTTTGCCGGTTCGCGATACAGTTCTGTTTCCTCACGCGGTCCTGCCCTTGACGGTAGGCCGGGAAAGCTCCATCCAGCTGATCGAATCGCTGGGCGAGGAGCGGGCGATTGTGGTCGCGGCGCAATTGGATGCACGCCAGGACGCGCCAAAACCAGAAGATCTGCACAACGTGGGCACCCTTGCGACCGTGCACAAAGTTGTGCGCATGCCCAACCAGAGCCGTTTTGTGTTCACTGAAGGCGTGAGCCGCGTGCGGCTGGTGCGTTTTATCCAGTCCGAGCCGTTCATGGTAGCCGAGGTGGAGACGCTGGCAGACGAAACGCCGGCAACCTCTGCCGAGTTCGAAGCGCTGGTGCGCAACGTGATCGGCCAGTTCCAACAGATCGTCACCGAATCGCCTACGCTCTCCGACGAGTTGCGGACCATTGCGGCGAACATCGAAGAACCCACTCGCCTGGTGGATTTTGTGGCGTCTTCCCTGCCCTTCCTGACCACGGACGACAAGCAACTGTTGCTGGAAGCGCCAAAAGTGGTGGATCGGCTGGAGCTGCTGAACAAGCTGCTGGTCAAGGAGATCGAGGTGCAGCAGTTACGCACCAAGATCCAGACCGAAGTGCAGGACCAGGTGCAACAGTCGCAACGCGATTACTACCTACGCGAGCAGATGAAGGCCATCCAGAAGGAGCTGGGCGAGCAGGACGAGGGCCAGCGCGACGTGGAGGACTTGCGCCAGAAGATTGAAGCCGCGGGCATGCCCGACGACGTGAAGAAGGAAGCTTTGAAGGAGCTGGCGCGGCTGCAGCGCATGTCGCCCATGGCCGCCGATTACGGGCTCACGCGCAACTACATCGAATGGCTGGCGGTGCTGCCCTGGAACAAGAGCTCGGCCTCGAAAGTCGATATTTTGAAGGCCCGGGAGATTCTGGATGAGGATCACTACGAGCTGAAGAAGGTGAAGGACCGCGTCCTTGACTACCTGAGCGTGCTGGAGCTGAAGCCGGACATGAAGGGGCCCATTCTTTGCTTTGTGGGACCTCCCGGGGTGGGCAAAACCAGCCTTGGCCGCTCGATTGCGCGCGCGCTGGGCCGGAAATTCCAGCGCGTCTCGTTGGGCGGCATGCACGACGAGGCGGAGATCCGCGGCCATCGCCGGACGTACATCGGCGCCTTGCCGGGACAGATCATCCAGAGCATTCGCCGGGCGGAAACCAACGACCCGGTGATCATGCTGGACGAGGTGGACAAGCTGGGCCGCGACTTCCGCGGCGATCCGGCGTCGGCGCTGCTGGAGACGTTGGATCCGGAGCAGAACAACACATTCCGCGATAACTACCTGGATGTGCCGTTCGATCTTTCCAAGGTGCTGTTCATCTGCACGGCGAACATGCTGGACACGGTGCCGCCGCCGCTGATCGACCGCATGGAAATCATCCCCTTGCAGGGATACAGCGAAGAAGAGAAGGTGCACATCGCCAAACGCTACCTGATTCCGCGCCAGATCAAAGAAAACGGCATTACGCCGGAGCAGATTGAGTTTCCCGAGGAAGCGGTGCGGCTCATCATCCGCCACTACACGCGCGAGGCGGGCGTGCGCAAGCTGGAACAGACCATCGGGACAGTTTGCCGCAAGGAAGCCCGGCGCGTGGTGGAAGGGCACGCGGAAAAGCTCGTGGTTACGCGCGAATTGCTTAAGGAATTTCTGGGCGGCATCCAGGTGCGCGTGGAGACTGAGGTTGCGGAGCGCGTGAAGCGGCCGGGCGTGGCCGTGGGCCTGGCATGGACGCCGGCCGGCGGCGACATCCTCTTCATCGAGGCCAACAAGATGAAGGGCAAGGGCGGCTTTACCATGACCGGCCAGATCGGCGAGGTGATGCAGGAATCGATGCAGGCCGCGCTGACCTGGGTGCGTTCGAACGCCACGCGGCTGGGGCTTGCCGAGGACTTTACCAAGGAACTCGACATCCACATCCACGTGCCGGCGGGCGCGATTCCCAAGGACGGTCCTTCGGCGGGCGTCACCATGGCCACGGTGCTGGTGTCGTTGCTTACCGATACGCCAGTGCGGCCGCTGACGGCCATGACCGGCGAGATCACGCTCAGCGGCAATGTGCTGCCGGTGGGCGGAATCAAGGAAAAGTTTCTGGCTGCGCGGCGGGCCGGTGTGGACACCATCATCCTGCCCGCGGAAAATCGCCAGAACGTGGAAGAGGACCTGACGCCGGAGATGATAGCGGGTGTGGATGTGCACTACGCCAGCCAGATTGAAGACGTGCTGGCCGTGGCTCTGCCGAAGCTGGCTATGCGTCCGCAGCCACAGCCTGTCCCGACCCAGCTTCCGGTGAGCGCAGCGGCGTGAGTGTTGCTTCCTTTCGGAAAATGGCCGGCGAAACTGCCGGCCTTTTTTTGTGCGCATCTTCTGGCTTTTCTCTAGAAGCTGGCGTGACTTGCCATGCAAGCTCCAGATTTCTGCCTGCCACGTCTAATCGATAGGCGGTATTCTTTTTCGAGTGATGCGTGTGCAAGTGATCTCATTTGGGGTGTTGAAGGATTGGCTCGGCTCCCAGGCCGCGACCCCCGTGACCGTTATGGAGCTGCCGGATGGCGCCTCAGTGGGCGTGCTGCTGGAGCGCCTGCGCTCCAAAATGCCCGTCGGCGCAGGGGCAGAGATCCTGGGCAGCATCGCGGTGAGCGTGAATGCCGAGTACGCACAGGCCACGCACATCCTGCACGATGGCGACGAGGTGGGCCTCTTGCCCCCAGTCTCCGGCGGTGGTCCTGCGCGGACGGCGAATGCTTTGGATGAGGGCAGCGGCCGGGAAGGTGTCCATGTGGCGCTGACTCGCGAGCGCATCGACGCGGAGAAGATTGTTGCCGCGGCCAAGAGCGGCGAGGATGGCGCGGTGGTGGTATTCGACGGCATTGTGCGCAACCACACGCGCGGACGCCGCACCTTGCATCTGGATTACGAGGCCTATGAAGAGATGGCCCTCAAGCAGATGCGGGAGCTGGGATTGAAGGCATGCGAGAAGTTCGCCATCAGGCAAGTGACGATGGTGCATCGGCTGGGCCGGCTGGAGATTGGCGAGACCAGCGTGCTGATCGTGGTGGCTTCAGCGCATCGCAGCGCGGCTTTCGAGGCTTGCCGCTGGCTCATCGATACGCTCAAGCAGAGCGTGCCCATCTGGAAGAAGGAGACGTTTGCCGATGGCGCGGTGTGGGCGCCGGGCGAGCCGTTTCCGAAGGAAATCGCCATAGAGTCAGCGGAGGCGCCGCATGAAAGCTAATTGCGGCTCCGGCATAGCAAAGTGCATCGGTCTGGGTGCGCTGCTGGCAATTGCGCCTTTCGCGCTCCGCGCGCAAGATCCCGCGTCCACTATTCACGTGAACGTGAAGCTGGTAAGCATCTTCGTCAACGTGACCGACAAGAATGGCGCGATTGTTGGCGGCCTGACGCAGGAGGATTTTTCAGTTTACGAAGACGGACGGCCGCAGCAGATCGCGGTCTTCGAGCGGCAGTCGGAGCTGCCGTTGAACCTGACACTGGCCATCGACACCTCAGGCAGCGTACACAAGGACATGAGCGAGGAAGCGAGCGCGGCGCGGCGCTTCGCGCACGCCATACTGCGTCCGCAAGACCAGATGAGCCTGCTGCAGTTTGCCACCGAAGTGCACGAACTTACTCCCTTCACCAACAAAGTGGCCGTGATCGACCGCGGCCTGAATGAGTTGCATGGCGATTTCGCGACTGCGCTCTATGACGCCATCTGCCTGGGCTCAGAAAAGCTCGGCAAGAAAGAAGGGCGCAAAGTGCTAGTGCTGGTTTCAGACGGCGACGACACGGCCCAAAGCTCCACCTATGCCCAGGCCCTGGAAGCGGCGCTGCGCAACGAGGTGATGATTTATTCGCTCATCGACGTGCCCATTGAGGCGAGCGCCGGCCGTGACCTGGGCGGCGAACACGCACTGATTACAATTTCAGAGCAGACCGGCGGCAAGTATTACTACGTGAGCGATGGCGGCCTGGACAAAGCCTTTGCCCGGGTGAGCGACGACCTGCGCACCCAATACCTGATCGGCTACTATCCGCACCACCAGATGCCGGGCACGACCTTCCACCGCTTGACGGTGACCATTCCGCGCGCCGCCGCGGAACAGTTCAACGTCCGCAACAAGACGGGGTATTACGGGGACTCGCCGG
The DNA here is from genome assembly GCA_963713675.1 of uncultured Acidobacteriota bacterium. Classification (GTDB taxonomy): domain Bacteria; phylum Acidobacteriota; class Terriglobia; order Terriglobales; family Acidobacteriaceae; genus Telmatobacter. Next base: position 308,507 of record CAVQMV010000017.1, on the reverse strand, counting down.
TCAAAAGCAACTAGGAAACGGGCCGGGGGTGTCATCGTGCCGGAGAGCGTTCTTCCCGTAATAAGGCCTGTGTCTTTTGCATTCTCGCCCAAATTGAACCGCACTCTGCAGCCGCTCTGACCCGGCTTGCATCTAAAATGGCAGTATGACTTCCCCACTCTCGTCGCGCCGCCGCTCCAAGACGCCGCCTCCGGGTGAAACCGGCCAGGAAGGCCTCTACCTGCGCTCATTGAGCGATCGCCAGGTGATTGTGACCATCAAGTTACGCGACGGGGAGACAGTGCGCGGCTGGATCGAGTACTTTGACGACTCCATGCTGCGCCTGACGCGCGAGAACCAGCCCAATCTCTTTATTTACAAGAACCAGATCCGCAGCATCAGCGAAGTGGGCCGGCGGCGTGTGGCACGCTACGAGACTGCGGACGGGCCGGGGCCGGGCGAGGCAGGCCTGTGACAGGCACGGCGGAGACAGCGACTCAAACATTTGTTCCCAAGGCGGCGGAGATCGCGCGCGAGGCGGGCGCACGGCTGCGCGAGTACTTCATTGAGGGCGTGGAAACCGAGTACAAGGGCGACGTGGACCTGGTGACGGTGGCGGATCGCACCGTGGAGAAGCTCATCCGCGGCCGGCTGGGCGAGGTCTTTCCCGAGCACGGCATCTACGGCGAAGAAGGCACGCGCGAGCGCATGGACGGCGAGTACCGCTGGTACGTGGACCCGCTGGACGGAACCACGAACTTCGCTCACGGATTTCCGCAGTTCTGCGTTTCGATGGGGCTGGAGCACCGGCCTAAAGGCACAAAGCCGGAAGACGATGGGACGCTGGTGGCGGGGGTGATCTACGACCCCATGCGGGACGAACTCTTCACGGCCGAACGCGGGCGCGGAGCGCTGGTGAACGGCAAGCCGGCGCGGGTTTCGCGCGTGCCGGACCTGGCCGAAGCACTGCTGGCCACGGGATTTCCCAGCCGCAAGCGCCATGCGAGCCCGAACATCCACTTCTACCACGAGTTCACGTTGCGCTCGCACGGAGTGCGGCGGGCCGGTTCGGCCGCGCTCGACCTGGCCTACGTGGCCTGCGGCCGCCTGGAAGCCTTTTGGGAGTTCAACCTGAATCCCTGGGACACGGCTGCGGGAATTCTGCTGGTGGAAGAGGCGGGCGGGCGCGTGACGGACTTTGCCGGCGCGCACTATCGGCTGGCCAGCGACGAGATTCTGGCCTCGAATGGCTTGATTCACGAGGAGCTGATCGGCTTCTTTGACGACATGTTCGCGGGGCGCAACCTTTCGCCCATTCCCACTGCCGAAGAGTTTGCGAGAAACAGGGAGCGAGTGAGCAAGGGAGCAAGGGAGCAAGAAAACCACGCCTAAACGCACTCGTTTCGGGGACGGCAGGCTTGCGTTCGTTGTCCCGTTTCACACATTGGCTGGCGCCGCCGAGTTTGCCCGTTGCGAATGGGCGGTTTTTCTTGTTCCCTTGCTCCCTTGCTCCCTCGCTCCCTTGTTCCCTTACTCCCGGCCTTTCTGCTACTATCAGCGTCGAGAAGTTCGTTGCGGCACTTGAAAACAAGGCCGCCGGAGTTCCCCGGAGAGAGCAGAAATGGCATACGTCATTGCAGAACCCTGTATCGGCACCAAGGACACCGCCTGCGTGGACGCGTGTCCTGTCGATTGCATCCACCCCAAGAAAGATGAAGACGGTCACGCGGATGCCGATCAGCTCTTCATCGACCCGGTCGAGTGCATCGACTGCGGCGCATGCGTTCCGGTCTGCCCGGTATCGGCCATCTTCGCGCAGGACGACCTGCCGGAGAAGTGGGCCCACTTTACCGAAAAGAACGCCACGCACTTCGGCCGCTAAGCGCAGCCAATCCCAATCCACCTGAAGTGTGGCGCAACGCGCGTCCTGCCTGAAGCAGGACGCGCGTTTGTGTCTTCAGGCGCAGATGAAGACCCACGTTCGGGCCTGAAGGCCCGATGCTTCGTGACCGCATAGTCAGGGGCCTGAAGGCGCATGCTCCCTCCGGTGCGATGATGGAAATGCATGCCCGTGCTCTCCTCAGAAGCGGTGGTTCTGCGCACCTGGCCGGTGCATGAGGCCGACCTGATCGTGAGCTTCTTTACGCGCGACTACGGCCGAATGCGCGGCATGGCCAAGGCGGCGCTCAAGAGCCGCAAACGCTTTGGCGGGGCGCTGGAGCCGATGACGCTGGCGCGGGCCTGGTTTGCCGAGCGGCCGCGGCAGGAATTGGTGCGGCTGGACCAGCTGGAGATTCTGCGCTCGCCGCTTTCGGCGCCGGTGGATCACACGCGCATGGCCGTGCTCAGCTTTTATGCCGAGGTGCTGGATGAGATCCTGCCCGAGCACGACCCGCAGGATGCCGTCTTCCGGCTGCTGGCCTCGGTGCTGGAGCAGACCTCGGCCGTCGAATCCGAAGTTGTACAACCGTGGATGGCGCTGACCTATTTTTCGCTCTGGATGACGCGCCTGATGGGCCTGCTGCCCGACACGGGCCGCTGCATGGTCTGCGGCGAAGCATTGGCATTGCATGCAGCGGAGATTTCGTACAGCAGTTCTGCAGATGGGTTCTTTTGCGGGCTGCATGCAAACGGTTCGGCGAGCGCGCTCTCAGCCGACAGTTGGCAACTGGCGCAGCGCATGCTGCGCGCGCCGGCGTCCACTTTTGCCGGCGAGCCGTGGCCGCGCAAACGCGGGCAGGATCTGACGGCGCTTCACTTTGCAAACGCTGGAGCGGCACTTGGAGCGGAAGCTCAAGAGCGCGGAGGCGCTGGCGCGGCTGGGCGGGTAATGGTTGCATCCAGCATCCCGCTCGACACTTGAGAATGACTTACCCGGGCCAGTCTTTATCCCACGTTGGTAACCCTAACTCCTTGTACCGCTAAGGCAGCGGTCTCCGCCCAACTGCTAAAATCGATTTTTAGTTCCGATGAGAGAGAAAAGCCTGTGTCCGCTGCCCAAGCCGCACCGCGTGTGAAGCCTACCTCGCTCACCTTTCAGGATTTGCTGTTCCGCCTGCAGCGCTTCTGGGCGGAGCGGGGATGCGTGATCCAGCAGCCCTACGACGTGGAAGTGGGCGCGGGCACCATGTGTCCGGAGACGTTTCTGCGCGTGCTGGGGCCCAAGCCCTACCGGGTGGGCTACGCGCAGCCCTCGCGGCGGCCGGCCGACGGGCGCTACGGCGAGAATCCCAACCGGCTCTTCAAGCACACCCAGTTCCAACTGATCCTGAAGCCGCCGCCGGTGAATGTGCAGGAGCTTTATCTCGAGTCGCTCGAGGCCATGGGCATCGACCTGAAGCACCACGACCTGAAGTTCGAAGAGGACAACTGGGAGTGGCCGGCGGGCGGCGCGTGGGGCGTGGGCTGGCAGGTGATGCTGGACGGCCTGGAGATTACGCAGTTCACCTACTTTCAGCAGTGCGGCGGGCTCGATCTCGATCCCATCTGCGCCGAGCTGACCTACGGCATGGAGCGCATCGCCGCGTTCTTGCAGGATGTGGACTCGATTTACGACATTGTGTGGGCGCGCGATCCCGAGACCGGCGCGGCGGTGACCTACGGCGATGTGCGCCTGGCCGAGGAGCTGCAGTTCTCCGTTTACAACTTTGAAATGGCCGACGTGCCGCGGCTCTGGGAGCACTTCAACAGCTATGAGGCCGAGGCGCATGCGCTGCTGGAAAAGGCGAACGCAGTGCTGGCGGACGAAAACGCCAGCCCAGAGGCAAAGAAAAGATTCCCGCTGCTGCCGACGTACGAGCTGGCGCTGAAGTGCTCGAACCTGTTCAATCTGCTGGATGCGCGCGGCGCCATCAGCGTGACGGAGCGCGTGGGCGTGATTGGACGAATTCGCAACCTGGCGGTGGGCGTGGCGAAGGCGTGGGCGATGCAGCAGGAAGCGCAGTTAGCAAGTCAGCGTAGCCGAGCTGGCCAGACTACGCTGCGGCGCGCTGCGAACTACGAACTGGTGAACTGAGAACTATAGGTATGGCAGATTTTCTGATTGAAATTGGTCTGAAGAGGTTCCGGCGCGGATGATTGCCGGGGCCGAGGCCGAACTGGGCCGCCGCGTGAGCGATCTGCTCAAGCGCGAGCGGCTGCTTGCGCCGGAGGCCAAAACTACGACCTACTCCACGCCGCGGCGGCTGGCCGTGCTGGTCGAGGGCGTTCTGGCAAAGCAGGCCGACACCGAGGAGATACTGACGGGCCCGTCGTGGAAGGTGGCCTTCAAGGACGGCGAGCCGACGCCCGCCGCGCAGGCCTTCGCGAAAAAAGCCGGCGTGGCTGTTGACGAGCTCAAGAAGGTGACCACGCCGAAGGGCGAGTACGTGGGCGCGACGGTGAAGCGCGCAGGCCGCACCGCCAACGAGATTCTGACGGCCGATTTGCCGAAGGAAGTGCTGGCATTTACTGGGCCAAGAACATGTACTGGCGCGCGGGCAAGCCGGAGCGGTTTGTGCGGCCGGTGCGCTGGGTCGTCGCGCTGCTGGATGCGGCGGTCGTGCCGCTGGAGATTGCCGGCATCGCCGCAGGCAATGCGAGCCGCGGGCATCGCGTGCTGCATGGCGAGGCGCCGGTCACGATTGCATCCGCCAACGAATACAAAGAGGCGCTTCGCGCGGCGTTCGTCATTGGCGATGTAGCTGAGCGGCAGACAGATCATTCGCAAGGCGCTGGACGCGGCCACGCGGACAGTTGCCGGCGCGCGCTGGCGCGAGGATGAGGCGCTGGTCGAGACCGTTGTCCACCTCACCGAGTGGCCTGCGCGTGATCCTGGGCGACTTTGAAGCCGAGTATCTGGCGCTGCCGGAAGAAGTTCTGGTCACCGTGATGCGCGACCACCAGAAGTATTTTGCGGTTGAGGATGAGAACGGCAAGCTGGCGCCGCATTTTCTGGCGGTGCTGAACACGCAGGCGGACGCGGAGGGTGCGGCCATCATCCGGCACGGCAATGCGCGCGTGCTGCGGGCGCGGTTCAAGGACGCGCGGTTCTTCTGGGATATGGATCAGAAGACGCCGCTGGCCCAGCGCATGGAAAGCCTGAAGAACGTGACCTTCCAGAAGGAACTGGGCAGCTACTACTGGAAGACCGAGCAGAACCTGGCGGTGGCGAATGCGCTGGCGTCCAGGTTGAAGAGCGTGGATTTCCCGTTCAGCGAAGAGGCTCTGTTCAAGGCCGTGGAGCTGGCCAAGACCGACCTCACAGCCGAACTGGTGAAAGAGTTCACCGAGTTGCAGGGCGTGATCGGCGGGCTGTACGCGCGGGCGCAGGGGCTGGGCGAGCGTGTGGCGCTGGCCATTTACGAGCAGTACACGCCGGCCTCGACGGAAGGCCAGATTCCGGTATCGGTCGAAGGCCAGCTTCTTGGACTTGCCGACCGAATGCAGACCATTGTGGCGATGTTCGGCATTGGCAGCGCGCCCACGGGATCGAAGGACCCGTTTGCGTTGCGCCGTGCGGCCAATGCGATTGTGAAGATTCTGGCGGAAGCGGGATTGCCGTTGACGCTGGGCGATGTACTCAATGCATCCGGCGCGGAGGGCGAGAACAAGGCGCAGGTGGAAGCGTTCCTGCGCGAACGCCTGCACTTCTATCTCAAGGACGTGCGCGGATTCGCTTATGACGTGGTGAATGCGGTGCTGGCCGCGGGCGCGGACGACGTGCGCGACGCCATCGCGCGGGCCGAGGCGCTGACCGCGGCGCGCGGCTCCGAGGATTTCGTCGCGGTTTCCGCGGCGTTCAAGCGCATCAAGAACATCCTGCACCAGGCGGAAGAGAAGGGCTACCAAAAGGCGGAGCCGAAGCTTGGTCAATCGGCGCTTGAGGCGATCGACTTGTGGCAGCGGACCAAGGAGCTTGCGGAGCAAGTTGCAAAGCTCCGCGAGCAGCGGAAGTACGGCGAGGCGCTGGCCGCGATCGCTACGTCTGCGGCCCGCGGTGGACAAGTTCTTCGACAAGGTGATGGTGCTCGATCCCGATCCTGCCGTGCGTGGCGCAAATCTCGGCTTGATTGACGGGGTGCTGGGCAGCTTCTCCGGAATCGCGGAATTCAGCGAGATTGTGACGGGGTAATCATTGCTTTCGCAGGTCTCCGAATTGAGCCCCGGAGCACCCGTGTAGAGACGACATGACTGATCCGGTTAGCGTTGACCTAACGAACTGGTACATCGACCTCCCCGACTCCGACAAGGTCACTTTCCTGGCATGCGTCTCTCATCAGCTAACGATTCATGGCCGAGGCTTTGGTCTTGATCTTTCAGGGGAGCAGCAGGCAAAAGCGTTGCTTGGACTGAACGAGCTCCAACATCAGATAAGCGGCCAAGTCGGTGGAATCGTGTCCAAGCATGAGAGATACCCGGAAGACGTCTTTGTGCAGATACTCATCGAAAAAGCCGCTTGGTATGGGATTTCCGCTCATTTGATTCAATCGTTCGAATTTGCGCGGGGACGCACTCCTTAAGCAGGTTGACCTTGTCATTTGAAAAGCCGCTCTCTTGGGGCACACTTGCCCCTTTCGACTCCACTGTCGAACGACCCTGTGCTGGCTCGGACGTCTAAACTAGATGGGCATGTCTGACACGCTTTATTTGAGCCTGTGGTACCCGAATCTGCGCCTGGAGGCGCTCCCCGACAAGCTGACGGCGGTGCTTGGCGCTTTTGCCGCGCACGGCGGCGAAGAGAACGTCTACGCTGCAACAGCGTGGCCGATGAACTGGAGCGAGACGCCGGTGTTTCAACGCGTCTACGGGCGGATGGGAGCTGCTCCGGGGTCGAGCCCCGGCATTGAGCCGCGGCTGGCCGTGGCCGAAGCCATGGAGTTGCTCCACGAAGACTATGCCTATGAGTTTCAGATGGGGTGGAATCTGTGGGAGTGGGAAGAAGGAAATACAGGTCCTTCGACCCGGGCGTCCGCTGCGGCGAACGACCTCGCTCAGGATGACATCCGACTTATGAATACTCAGGATGACAGATCAAAACCTAACGCTGAGGATGACAAATCAAATTTGAGCGTTCCTGATGCGAATGTTTTGGGCCGTTGGGCGCGGGGGCCCAGGCTGGTGCGCGTCACCGGCTACGGGCCGCTCTTCGATGAGGGCGCCTATGAGCAGGACGGGCACATCCGCATCGATTTCGGCACCGATACGCCATTCCTCGAAGAGGAAGCCGATCTGGATAAGGTGGGCGCGCGGCACGTGGAAGAGAACGTGCGACAACTGGTGGAGCTGGCCGGTGGAGTGGAGAAGGCCTCGGGCGCCACGGCGCGCCTGTTGTGGAGCGAGCTGGGCGAGAGCCTTGCGCAGCGGCTGGCCGAGCGGCTGGGATTGAGGAACTAAGCCGTGCGCTTCACGATCGAGCGAATCCGGACGCTGGTGGTGGTAGCTGCGGTGTTGCTGCTGGTGGCGCTGGGAGTGTTCCTGGTGCGTGCCAAGTGGAAGAGCCTGCTGAGCTGGCGTGATTTGCCGCAGCGGCTCGGCGTGGGTATCACCGAAGAGTCGAACGGCTACACGTACTCGCACAACCTCGGCGCGCACTCCAAGTTCAAAATTCATGCCGCGAAGGCCATTGAGCTCAAGAACGATCACGTGGAGCTGCACGACGTCGAGATCGAGATCTACGGCGAGGACGGCGTTCAGGCCGACAAGATTGCGGGCGACGAGTTCGAATACGACCAGAAAAGTGGGATCGCCTCAGCGCAGGGGCCGGTGGAGATGATTTTGACGAAGCCGCCCGGGCCCGCCGGCGGCAGTAAGAAGGTCGACCGCTTACCCATAGCAGCAAGTGCGGTGGGCGATGCCGGCCAGGTTCATGTGAAAACCAGCGGAGTGACCTTCGACCGCAACACCGGCATCGTGACGACTTCGCAACCCGTGAATTTCACCATGACGCAGGGATTTGGGAGCGCGGTGGGCGCCTCATACGACTCGCAGCGCGGCTACCTGACGCTGGTGCAGGCTGTGGAGCTGACGACGTATCGCGACCAGGATGAGGTGCGGATCCACGCGCAGCACGCGGAGTTCGACCGCGGCGCGCAACTGTGCCTGCTGCGCGCGGCAACCTTGGAGTACCGGAACGGCCGGGCGGACGCGACCCAAGCCAGCATCCTCTTCCGCAACGATGGGTCGGCGGCGCATTTGGACGCGACAAACGGCTTTGCGATGACCACGCCGACCGGTGGGCGCCTGGCGTCGCCAACGGCGGCCATGGATTTTGACGAGCACAACCAGCCACGCCACGGACACCTGGAAGGCGGCGTGACGATGGATTCGAAACAAGAAGGGCCGTCGGCGCAGGAAGGTCGCACCGCGCACGGGACCTCGCCCACCGCGGAGCTGGACTTCACTGCCCAGGGGCAGCTGCGCCACGCGCATCTGGAGCGCGGGGTGACGATGCAGAGCGAGGGAACCAGCCTGGAGGCCGCGGGAGAGACGCTGCACGTGAGCCGAACCTGGCGCTCGCCGGTCGCCGACGTGGATTTCCGCGGCGTGCAGAATGCCGGCAAGACCCAGGTGGAAGCGGAGACGATTCACGGCACCGGCGGGGTGGTGATCACGAGCGAAAGCCGGCGCGGCGATGCCGCGGCAGTGCCCGCGAAGATGGCTGCCGATGAGGTGACGGGCACGTTCGGCGCGGGATCGGCGCTGCGCACGCTGGTAGGCACGGGACACGCGCAAATGGAACAGACTACGGCGACGGGTGCGCATCAAACCGCAAACGGCGACCGGCTGGAAGTGAGTTTTGCGCCGCCTGCTGCGGTGCAAGACAGGGAGCAAGCCACCCCAGCGGGCAAAAATCGCCCGCCGGGGACCCTGGCAGGGAGCAAGGGAGCGAGGGAGCAAGGAAACCGGAGCACGGGTGAAACACAGGTTATGGGAGCGGCCGATGTGCAGACGGCCGAGCTGGATGGGCATGTGGTGCTCTTCGAGCAGCCGGCGGCAAAGCCGGGCGCACAACCGCAACCACCGATGCGCGCTACGGCCGGCAAAGCGGTGTATGAGGGTGACGGCGAGTGGCTGCATCTGACGATGAATCCACGCATCGTGAATGGCGGCCTGGAGCTGACGGCGGACAAGGTGGATGTTTCGCAGCAATCGGGCGACGCTTTTGCGCATGGCAACGTGAAAGCGACACAGACCGGCGGAGCGCCGAGCGGCGGCGGAAATCAGGGCGGCGCGGCGTTGGGCGGCAACGGGCCCGCGCACGTGATTGCGGCCGAGGCGCAACTGAACGAGTCGACGGGCGAAGCCACGTTCCGCGGGCACGCGCGGCTGTGGCAGCAGGCGAATTCGGTGGCCGCGCCGGAGATCGTGCTCAACCAGCATCTGCAAACACTCACGGCGCACACCACCGATGCCTCCGATCCCGTGCGGGCGGTGCTGTTGAGCGCGGGCGCGCCGGGGCGGCGATTGGAACGGGCAATGGCGCGGGCGGTCCGCGCGGCCAAAGCGCGACAGGAAGCGCAGCCGCGAAGCCAGCGACGCCCTCCGTGATCCGCGTGCACGGAGGCGATCTCAAGTACTCCGACGCCGAACATCGGGCCGTGATGCATGGCGGCGTGGCGGGCGCAGTGGTTGCAGAGACGGGAACGGCCACTTCAACCTCCGATACCGTCGATCTGCTGCTGATTCCGGCGGGAAACCGCGACAACAGCGCCAGTCAGGCACAGGTAGACCGCATGACGGCGACGGGACATGTCGTGCTGACATCCCAGGGACGGCGCGGAACCGGAGAGCAGCTTGTGTACTCAGGCGTAACCGGAGACTACGAGCTCACAGGCACCGCTGCCGCGCCGCCCCGAATGACCGATCCTGGGCACGGCAACGTGACCGGAGAGACTTTGATTTTCCATAGCCGCGATGATAGCGTCAGTATCGAAGGCGGCGGACACGAAACACGAACCGAGACCACCGCGCCGCAAGCGCACGGTAGGTAGCGGCGGAAGCGAGTCAAACAGCTGAATGGAAACACTGATTGCCGAGGGTATCGGCAAGAGTTACAAGGGAAGGCAGGTTGTCAGGGGCGTCAACCTGACCATCTCACGCGGTGAGGTGGTGGGACTGCTGGGGCCGAACGGCGCCGGCAAGACGACCAGCTTCTACATCATCGTCGGCCTGGTTGCACCCGAGACCGGGCGCGTACTGGTGGATGAGAACGACATCACGCGCCTGCCCATGTATCTGCGCGCGCGAAACTATGGCATCAGCTACCTTCCCCAGGAACCGTCGGTTTTCCGCAAGCTCACCGTAGAAGAGAACATCCTGGCGGTGCTGGAAGCGCAGCCGCTGCGAAACCAGGAGCGGCGGGCGCGCACCGAGAAGCTGATTAACCAGCTCAATCTGGGGCACATCCGCACGACGCGCGGCTACGCGCTTTCAGGCGGCGAGCGGCGGCGCGTTGAGATTGCGCGGGCGCTGTGCATCCAGCCCAACTTCATCCTGCTCGACGAGCCCTTCAGCGGCATCGACCCGATCGCGGTGCTGGAGCTGCAGAAGAATCATCTTCGACCTGAAGGCCAGCGGCATCGGCGTGCTCATCACCGACCACAACGTGCGGGAAACGTTGAGCGTAACCGACCGGGCCTACATTATTGCCGAAGGACGGATTTTCCGCTCCGGAACGCCGCACGAGCTGGGCAACGACGTGGAAGTGAGGCGAATCTACCTGGGCGAGGGATTCTCGCTGGGCTGAGGCTCTTCTTACACCCCCTCGAAAGCCCCATAGTCGGAAAGTAACTACCGTGACAAGCCCGCCACTGGCGCATGAGTGCGGAACAGGGCTATAAAATTTCATACAGAGACTCCCCAGATGGGCCATTGCCCGATCTGGGACCGGCGGCTCAAAATTGAGCCGTATCTCCTTTAAGCTTTTTCTCACACAGTTCGACTCGTGGGTACACTCGCATTGAGCCGAACGAGGAATGGGCTGCATCGATGGCTTTGCTTGAACCAAGACTGAATTTAAAAGTCGCGCAACGCCAGATCCTGACACCGGGTCTGATGCAGATGGTGAGCGTTCTCGCCCTGAACAAGGTCGAGCTGAAGGAGATGATCGATGCGGAGATGGTGGAAAACCCCGTCCTGGAAGAGATTGACGAGACGGTTCCAATGCTGGACGAAGTGGCAGGCCGCGAGGAGCGGCTGGAGCGCGGTGTGGAGGAAACGGCCGCGCCGCCTAAGGACATCTTCAACGAGATTGATTTTGGATCCTACTTCCAGGAGTATCTGGATCCCGGTTATCGCACGCAGCCGGAGTTTGAAGACAGCGAAAAGCCCTCGTTTGAAAACTTTCTCTCCCAGCCCACAACTTTGTCCGATCATCTGGCGTGGCAGCTGGGAGCTCTGAGTCTCGACGCGCAAGCTGGAAGCGGCCGCCGATTTTGTGGTCGGCAATCTGGATGAAGACGGATACCTGACGGCGAGCGAAGAGGAGTTGGCCGTGGCCTTCCGCGGGGCCCCAGAAGATGCGGCGCAGGGGAACGGCCACCTGCCGAACGAGGCGGCAACTCTCGATCTGATTCATCGGGCCGTGGACCTGGTGCGGCATCTGGATCCGGCGGGCGTAGGCGCGTGCGATTTGCGGCAATGCCTGGCCATGCAGATTGCGGCTCAGCAGCAAGAGTTTGGCCAATTGTATGGCGGACCCGTGGAAGAGACGGACACGGACGCGCACGGCAGCTTTCGCGACGCGGCCGAAGCCCAGGTGGAGGAACGGCGGCACTCCATGGAAGTTGCGGCGCTGATTGTGGACCACCACTTGCCTCTGTTGCAGAAGCGCGACATGAAGGACCTGGCGCACGCGGTGCAGGTGACGCCGGAAGAAGCGCACGCGGCGGTGGAATTCATCCGCACGCTCGATCCGCGCCCGGGGCGCTTGTATAACCGCGAGCAGACGCGGCTCATCGAGCCCGATGTGTTCTTTGTGAAGCGCGGCGCCGAGTGGGTGGTCAGCATGAACGAAGAGGACTTGCCCAGCCTGCGCCTGAGCCAGCGCTACCGGCGCATGCTGGTCTCCCGGGAAACCGACAAAGAAGTGAAGGAGTACGTGAAGGAGCGCTTCCGCTCCGCGCTGCAACTGATGCGCAATATCGCGCAGAGGAAAAGCACCATCCTGCGCACTTGCGAGGTCATTGTGCGGCGGCAGCAGGAGTTCTTCGACAAGGGCGTGGAAGGGCTGCGGCCCATGATGATCAAGGAAGTGGCCGAGGAGATCGGCGTGCACCCCTCGACGGTGAGCCGCGCCGTAGCCAACAAATACGCGCATACGCCGCAGGGCGTGCTGGAGCTGCGGTTCTTCTTCAGTGAGGGCGCGAACGGCCCCGAAGGCGCAGACACGCCGCTGCTGGTGCTGAAGCGCAAGGTGAAAAAGCTCATTGAAGATGAAGACCCGCGGCATCCGCTCACCGACGATCAGCTCGCGGCGATGTTGCAGTCGCAGGGCATCCAACTGACGCGCCGCACCGTGGCCAAGTACCGCGAGGACATGAACATTCCCTCGACGCACCAGCGGCGGAAGCGAGTGTGAGAGCAGCTTCCAGCTGCTAGCTTGTTCGTGCTTTGCCAAGTATTGGGAGCGGGGCCTCAGGCGCTCGGCCCACCCGAATCCCATCAGGCGCGCCCGGTCAAATCGCGCTACTTGAAAATCATGCACGCACCTGACGCTTCGTCGTTGCCGCCCGGGAGCCGAAAGAACTCGACGAATCTCCCGGTCAAGCGATGGATTTGGAGTCTGTAATCGACCGTTTCCTCCGAGGGGTTCTTGAAGCTGACCTGCCCCCGATTTCTCAACCATTGATAACTGGAGTTTCTCGGTTTTGGTTTGGCTTCGAGATTATCTCGCAGCCGCCGTCGAGGCTGTGTAAATGTGGGAAGCGTTCTGTTGCTTTCCACATTTGCATAGCCTGCTTGCCGGAACTCTTCCGGCGTCCTGTAGTCGAGCGAGCTGTGCGGACGCTCGCAGTTGTACTCCTGCCGCCAGCTTGCCAGGGTGCTCCTTACATCATTCAGCGTGCGGAACCAGTGCGCGTTGAGGCACTCGTCGCGCAGCCTTCCGTGGAAGCTCTCGACATGTCCATTCTGCATCGGCCTTCCCGGCTGGATGTGCACCAGCCCAACCTTCCAGTCTTCCGCCCAGCCCAGCATGCGACGCGAGGTGAACTCCGGGCCGTTGTCCGAGCGCACGTTCTCCGGCCGGCCACGCTCTTCGATCAGCCGCTCCAGCACACGCGTCACGCGTCCGCTGCCCAGGCTGGTGTCGGCCTCCAGCGCCAGGCACTCGCGCGTGTACGCATCCACCACGCTGAGGATGCGCACCATCCTTCCGGTTGCCAGGCCATCGACGATGAAGTCCATCGCCCACTCCTGGTTGGGCCGGATCAGGCGCGGCTGCCAGTGCGCGATCCCGCACCAGACGCTTGCGCTTCCTGCGCCGAACCGCCAGCCTCTCCTCCAGATACAGCCGGTAGACACGCTTCACGTTCACCTCGTGGCCTCGACGTTGAAGCAGCACATGCAGCCTTCGATAGCCGTAACGCGGCTTCTGCCGAGCCAGCTTCACCAGCGCTTCGCGCAGTTCGATGTTGCGGTCCGGTCGAGGCTCATACCGATAGCTCGACCGCTCCACGCCCAGCAGCTTGCAGGCCGTGCGTTCGCTCAGCCGGAACTCGACCGAGACGAACGCCACCTCTTCTCTTAGACCGGCAAGCTCCAGCCGTTTTTTCGGATCACTGCCTTCAGCGCCTCGCCGTGCAGGCTCAGCTCCGCCACCAGCAGCTTCAGACGGCGGTTCTCGTCCTCCATCGCCTTCAGCCGCTGCGCCTCGCTCACTTCCATGCCGCCGAACTTCGACTTCCAGCCATAGAACGTCGCCGCGCTGATCCCGTGCTCACGGCACAGATCCGCCGTCTTCACCCCGGCCTCATGCTGCTTCAATATCCCGATGATCTGCTCTTCCGTGTACCGGCTCTTCTTCATGCTCCGTCCTCCCGCTTAGATTACGAGAGAACTCCAGTTTCAACTGGTAGAGTTTTCCGGGGGCAGGTCACATCCCCCTTTGTTTTCGCCAGAGAGAATAACACACGCCGAGGTGAGTAAGAATCCACGCTACCTCATCGCGGTGGGTGTATTTGAACTATCTGAAGTTGCGAAAGAGATCGTCCGTTATCGGCGACTTGCCTGGAAACGGAAACCTCTCGTGCAGTTCTACGCGCTGTTGCGCTGTGAAGGAAGGATTGGACCAGAGTATCCGCCAATGCGTACTTTCTTTACCGAACCCAGAGCCTTGGTAGACCTTCTCCTCCCATGTTTCTGCGTGGTCTTCGGGTAGGCACGGTGCACCTTCGTGAATCCACCCATTCATTGTTAAGTAGTATTTAGACCGATAGTGATCGTATGACACAAAAATCTCCTTTATAGATTTACTCAGTATCTAAGAGCCGAATTTTCTGGCTGTGACCCAGATTTTGCTTTTTAACAAAATGTAGTGTTGATTTTTCCTTGTTAGTGCGGCTAGTTATCAATACGGGCGATCAGAGCCTTATAGATCTCATACAGTTTGAGAGCGACCTCGTGAATCTGTATCACCTCATACTCAGTGAAGCGGTCGGAATTCTGGTTGATTGTGTCGAATATCATTGTTCTATCCAAATCAGAAATCTTTGCCATAATATGTGAACTCCTTATATAAGAATGATTTGGTGCCTTACGAGACGAGGCGATTTTCCCTCGGATCGGACAGGAAGTCAAGAGGCTTTTGAGCCTGTTTTTCCGGCACCGGGCACAGGTGCCGCAGGTCTCGATATTGGAACCTTGGAGAGCACAAATCAAATCGCCGGCTACAGCGTGACAGCGTTGTTCATCAGCGTGATCTCCGGCAAGTTCCCGCCGCATTCGACGGTGACAGTGGCGCCTTTCAAGCCCGTTCCCGCGGGGACGGCGAGCGTGACCGCTGCGGTTTTCGGCATGAGATCGAGCGGCGCTTTGAGCGCGGGCACTTGAGCGGTGGCCAGCGTCTTGCCCGCCTTGTCGCGCAGAACCACCTTCGATGCCGGCGCGTCGACGGAGCCGAGGCTGTGCACGGTGACGGTCATCTTCGCGCCCTCCACCTTCACGTCGTCTGCGCCGATCCCCAAATCGGGTCTCGACCAGTAAGGCACACCTTTCTCTGTCAGCTTGAGTTCCAACACTGTCGTCGTGTGCGGGGCAAATGTGAAGTCGAGACTGGTGCTTCGTTCAAAGCTCGCCGTCCTGGTGCTGATATTCTCCACCGGATCGGTTTCCGCGTCGCCGCGCGTGCCCTGCGTGATCTCCCACTTGCCCGGATCGATCTCCCATCCGGTCATCCGCGTCTCTACGGGAACGGCATCCAAGTTGTACACGAGGATCTTCAGATGATCCGGCGTAGCCACCGGAACGAGAATGCCAAGACTGCTGGGCGTGGCCGGCGCCACAAATCGCCAACTGACGGCATTGCCCGGATAGATATGATTGCGGATCAGTGCGATGCCGCCAAAGCGCGCACGCTGCAGTTCTGTATTGACGAACATGGGGCCCGCGGAGTCCGTCACGCGATCGATCCAGAGACTGCCTTCGGTATTGATCCATTCCCGGTTCGATTCCGCCTGCAACTGCGCTCGGTAGAGCCGGTCAAGATATTTCGTATCGCCGCTGACCTGCCAGGCGAAGGTCTCAGCAGACCCGGTAATGGATTGCGCCGCGGTTGGCGCCACTCCGGTTGTGGAGTCCGTCGTTCCTGCCGCTGCCACCACTTGCTTGCCCCATGTGTCGCGCAAATCGAGCATGTCCAGTGCGTCGGAGCTGATTTGTGCGAGCGACGATGGGCCCACATCCATAAATGGCAGCAAATACTTCTTGTCGCCGGTCCAGCGATATGCGGCCCAGAACATGAAGTCGGGCGAGGCGTCGCCGCCGGGCAGATCTTCATCGGTCTTGAAGTTGATGTCGGTCCGCGTGACCCACCTGCCGTCGGCTTCCTGCTTGCGGTGCGCCAACATGCCGTCGACTGTCTCCAGCACCAGCTTGCGCGTCTCCGGCGCGCCGTTGAACAGCACCAGATCGAGCGCGGGATGAAAGTCCATGTAGGATCGGGCCTTGGTCCATCCCCATACGCCGCCTGTGGCCATCTTTGCGCCGCTGAAATAGGAAGAACGGATATGCCGATGCCCGGCGGCGTTGATGCCGGTGAGCCACTCCAGCCGGCGGGCCGTCAGCATCGCGCGCTCCAAGTCTTTAGGATTGCCGAAATCCATCAAGAGCGACTGACCGAGAACATTCAGCCCGTCCTCGTAGCTGTGCAGTTCGTCAAACTGTCCTGTGGCCAGTCCGTTGGTCCACATTTTGTTTTCGTACATGGCCTCGAGTTCTCTCGAAAGCGAGGCCTTCAATTTCTCCGGCTCCGTGCCCATCAGGGCGAGAGAGGGAAACAGATTGGTGAAGTCGCTGTCGTCGCCGAGGCCGCCTCCGAATTCCCCGTCCCACGCCTGGCGCCAGTCGATATAGAAGTCGGCGATGCGCTGGAAGTAGTCAACATCCTTCGTCTGGAGATACGCCCACTCCGGCACACCTGCCGGCGCCGTCGGTTGCATGTAATCCGGAACTGCCGTCTCCGGGTTCCATTCGTGCCAGTATTTGCGGCCAAGATCGTTCTGGGGATCTACGCGCAGCAGATCGGTGATGTCGGCATAGAAGCGGTTGTAGGCGTTCAACCGCTTGCTGTCGACGTGCTCTTCCGTCATGTTTGAAAAATTGTCGCGCACCTGGGTCAGGCGGTCGGCAATGTGCTCCGGCAGCGCATCCTTATACGGCTTGAAAATCAGCCGCACCTGAGCGCCTTCCAGGGAACCTGCATTGAACTCCGCGCTGGCAGACGCGATGGTGATCAGCAGGCTCTTGTCGTTGGGCAGAATGCGGTCGCGTGTGTCCAGCCACAAGGTGTGCGCCTCGCCCGGCTTGACCGAAAATGTGAAGTTGAGCATGTCGCGCATCGGCCACAGCGGATCTCGCACCTCGATATTCATCGGCACATAATCGCCGTGCGTCGGCTTCACGTTGAACGCGGGAAGGTCGATGGCAATGCCGTCGAGACCCGCATACATGTCGTCCCAAGTGTAGGATGGAAATATGTGTCGTGGCTGCCGGCATGCCACGCAAATCGGCGGGAATGAGGATGTGCACGATGGGCAGGACACCCGCGCTCTCGTTGCTGCCGGAGGCTCTCGGCCTTAAGCCTGCAAACCGGCCGCGACCGCCACCGCCTGGCATGCCCACGATCAGCGAGCGCTCGTCCGCAGGATAGCGATCGTGAATAAAGTCGACGAGCGGCGTCAGGCTTGGATTGTCATCCGGTGACGTGGCAGTCGAAAGCCTGTACCTGAGCTGGACTGTCCCTTGAGGCGGATCGCCGGGATGGACATAGTAGGCGGAGAATTCGCCGATGGGCGTCTCCTGCTCCACATTGGTGAAGCGCAGCTTGCCGCCGGTCATCGGCGTAGAGAAATCGTGAAAGGTCGTCTCCTGCCCGCTGGGCCGCTCAAAGAGCGTCTGCCCCGGCAGCCTTGTTCCATCAAGCCCACTGCGGCGAACTGCGTCGACGGATACATCGGGAGTAAGCAACGTCATGTTGCCGAATGCGCCGCCGCAGAATTCCAGATGGTTCCAAGGCTCCTCCGGCATGATGAAGGTGACGGTCTTGCCTGAGATCGCATAGCAATCCCAATCCGGCAGTTGGAAATAATCGAAGCGGCCAACCAGGCGCGAGCGATTGTAGACGCCCGGCCATGTGGTTTCGCGGATGCCGTCGGTGGCGCGCCACCACCAGCGCCCTATATCGTAGGCGTCATTGATCTGCACCTTGCGAATCGTGGTGTTGGCAGCGGGAAGCGGAGCGGGAATATCGCCGGGCCGGTTCCAGCCGTAATGGAACCACCACTCCTTCTGCGTGCCTGCGTCTGCAAGGCTGCGTGTGACAGGCGGGATATTTTGCGGTGTTTCGCCTTTGACCAGCGCAGCCACGTTTTCATCAGACAGCGCCCGGTCGTAGATGCGCACCTCGTCCAGGTCGCCCCCGCGATCGTAGCTGTAGGAGCTTTCGACGCCGGTGGGTCCAATGATGCGAGAGTGCGGCCCGAACTGATCCAGCGCGGCATCGAACATGCCCGTGGCGGCCTTTTCGGCCACCATCTTGCCGTCGACGTAAAAGCGGATGCCTGTGGTCTCATCCCATGTCAGCGTCAGAAGCGCCCATTGATCCGGCTTGGGAAAGTTCGGCATGTCGTAGGAGATGCGCGTCCGGCCCAGGTTCACGTCGGTGACAAAAGCATCGAACCCATGGCCGTTGTAATCGATGCGCAGCCATGTCTGGTCCCAACTGGAATGGTCCGCGTAGCCCACGCGGAAGATGGGAAACGCCGTCTCGTCCACCGGGTCGCGCGAACGCCAATAGAACGAGAGCGTGCCGCGCTGCGCATAGATGTTGCCCGGCGCCCAGTAGGAAAGCAGCTGATTGTTGCCGCATTGAATGTAGGAGCCGCTCGCGCCGCCGGGAACGAATCTTCACGTCGTGCACGTAGTTGGGGACGGGATCGCCGCCGGCTGCGTAGTCGGCGTTGAGGCCGTGGTCGCCGGAGAGATAAAAGAGCAGGCCGGGCTCTGTGGCATGCGGAGTTGGGCGGCAGAAGCGAAGTGGTGATGGGCGGCGCGTATTCGAGGGCGGTCTGCGAACGAGCAGCGACCGCGCAGAGGATTGAGGCGAAGACGCAAAGCAGCGAAACAAGACGCGAACGGCGCACGGCGAGCCCTCCCACGGATGATGGACCTCAAGCGCGTTCGTGACGGCGCAGACTGGTCAGACCACCCCCACGGCATTTTCCATGGCGGGGCGCAGGGTTGGCAAATGGGGGAAAACGAGCTTCTAGCTAAACCTAGCTGTCTCTTACATCGCTTCAGGGCTTTCGATGCCGAGCAAGGCGAGCGACGCGACGAGTTCGCGCAATGTGATCGCGGCCGTTACGAGGAGGAAGGTTTTGCGCGCGGGGTCCTCTTCCGTGAGGATGTGGTGGCGATGGTAGAAGTTCGCGAACTCCTGCGCGAGCTGGAAGGCGTGCTTGGCGAGATAGGCCGGTTCGGAGGTCGCGATGCATTGGTCCAAGACCTGAGAGCGGCGTCCGGCCCGCAACCATAGCGACCAGATATCTTCGTTCTCCTCCCCACTGAGGAAGGAGGCGAGCACGGATCCCTCCGGGGCTAAAGCCTTCTCATTTTTTGAGGTCTCTGCGGCACGACTGAAGTCGTGCCCTTTCAAGGCACCGAACTGTTGGGCGAAATCCGCGAGTACGGCTTCCGGAGTTGTGCTGCCTTTGCGGAAGATGTTGCGGATGCGCACTACTGCGTACTGGATGTAAGGACCCGTCTCGCCCTCGAAGCTGAGCGCGTCTTTGAAATCGAACGCGATGACGGAGTTGCGCGTGACTTTGAGCATGAAGTAGCGCAGGGCGCCGATGGCAATTTGACGGGCAATCTCGCGACGGAACGGCTCAGGGCTCGATGCCTGCTTTTCGTCGACGAGCGGCTGAACGGAAGCAATGAGCTTGTCGATCAGGTCGTCGGCCTTGACGCCGAAGCCCTTGCGGCCGCTGACTTCGATGTAGGATTTTTTCTTGTCCTCGTCGGAGATGCTGTAGCCAAGCTCCTCAGCGCAACGCGGCGTGAGCGCGACCATCTCATAGCTAAAGTGGGTGTAGTGGTCGGCCTGGCTCGGTATAGCCCATGCCGCGCAGCGCCTGGATCACGTTCGACTGCGGATCGGACTGGCGCGCATCGATCACGTTGTAGATTGAGGTGGCGTTGCCGAATTGCGGATGTTTTTCCTGGCCTTGGACGGACGATATCCAACATTCATGATCTGGATACGTGAAGAACGGCTTGTAACCGAAGTCGCGGCCCAACAGACCGAACTTCCAGAGGTGGTACGCGATGTCTTTACCGACGTAGGTGACGGTACCGTTGGAACGGACGATGACCTTGGCATCCTCATCAGTGCCCTTCGGGCCGTCCTCGTTTTGGACTGGGTCCGTGGGAGCGCCGGCGCGCGTCATCACCCAGCAGCCTTTGTTCTTGCCTTCGTTTTCGAAATAGAGCACGCCGGACTGCTTGAGCTTTTCGAATGCGGCTTCCCAAAATTTGAGGTGCAGAATTTCGCTCTCGCGCGGCAGAAAGTCGTACTCGATGTCGAGGCGCAGCATGGTTTCAAGATGGCGGTGCAGGACGGCGGTGGAGACTAGGTCGGCAATTTCTGCGGTTTCGTTGCCTCCCCGCTCGATCTCATGTAGCGTGCTGTAGCGTAGCTTCTTGCGCGCCTCATTCTCTTCCGGCGAGCCGCTCGTATACCACTGCGAGGTATTGGCGTAGAGGTCCCAGCAGTAGTAGTCAAAGGCCGCTTTCGGGCCTTCTATCTTTGCCAAATCTTGACAGGCCGCAATCAGCGCGCGCACTTCGGCCAAGGATTTCTTTTCGAGATGCGAGAATCCCACGACGACATCGGCCACCTGCACGCCAGTGTTGTCGATGTAGTTCTGCACGTCGACTTTGTTGCCGGCAGCGCGCAACAGGCGCACAAACGTGTCGCCGAGAATGGCGTTGCGCAGATGGCCGATGTGCGCGGCCTTGTTGGGATTGATGCTAGTGTGCTCTACGATCACGCGGTCTACTGCGTGGAGCAAGCCTTTGGACGAGGTCTGTGACTCGGGGACTGCAACGAGGTGAGCCGCCTCTGCACGGTCGAGGAATGCATTGATGTACCCGGCGCCGGCGACTTCGAAACGGGCGAAGCCTTCGACGGGACCGAGAGAAACGACAACTTCCTGCGCGATGATCTTAGGTGCCTTGCGCAAAGTGCGCGCGAGTTGCAGGGCGACGGGCGTGGCGATTTCGCCGAGATGCAGGTCGGGCGGCGTCTCCAGTGGGATGTTCGCGACGTCGAGCGCGAATTTTTCGTTCAGGACGGCGCGGAGTCGATCGGCGAGCCGTTTTTCCAGTTCCAGAACCACGCAAAAGCCTCAAAAATCCTTGATTATCCAGGCAATTTTAGCAGAGCGCACCTGCAAGTCGATTGCGCGCCAGGTCGTGCATTACCTAAGAGAGTCTTGTTGCCGCGAAGCACTCACGCGGCCTTCCGGCTGAGACGATGAGTCCTTTACAGAGCCATTCGCGACAAAGACCCGACGCATTGCTGAGATTGCTGTCAGGGAGAAGTGTTGCGCGACGGCATGTCCCGGAAGGAGACACTCATGCGCGGGATTCTCTTGTTGATCGCGGTTGTTCTTGGAGCGTTTTTGAGCGGTTGCAGTGGTGGAAGTGCCGGAAGCCCAGGCCTGACCGATCCCAGTACGCCGCCGCCGACCAACACCGTCACCGGCACGGTCACTTTCAAGGGAGCGCCATTGTCGGGCGCGACCGTGACCCTTTGGCTCACCAACGACAATACCGTTGTCTCGACGGCAACGACGGACGCGAACGGGGATTACAGTTTCTCGGGACTGACGACCTCCGGCGATGCTCAGGCGGATTATCAAATCTGGGTGAATAAGGTGGGCTACGGTTTCTACCCATCGGTGAACGGGGCCAATGCCAAGGTGGAGCGCTTCGATCACACTGGGCAGTTTCTTGAGTCACAGACGACGGGCATTCCCATGTACTTCACGCTCATTGATTTCATCTCTCTTCCCGATGCCTCTCTTTCCGGCGCCAACTTCGCAGCCTATGACGGCACGAATCCGCCTGTGAACCTGGCAGTTACTGGACAGACGACAAGCTATGCGAGCGGCGACGACGGAGCTTTGAAGAAAGGAATTGCTTGGCCTGCGACGCGCTTTATCGACAACCAGAACGGCACAGTGACTGACAATCTGACGGGGTTGGTTTGGTTGAAGAACGCGAGTTGCTTTGCTCCGAACACGTGGCCAGCGGCTTTGGCCGACGCAAACCAATTAGCGAGCGGCGCGTGCGGTTTGAGTGACGGCTCGGCGGCAGGACAGTGGCGACTGCCCAACGTGAATGAGTTGGAAAGCGTGGTCGACATTTCATCGAGCAATCCTGCAGTGACGCCGGGAAGCCCCTTCACCAATGTTGCCGCCATTGTTTACTGGACCTCGACCAGCTACTTTGGAGGCGATCTGGGCTCACCGTCGGCGTGGGCCATCAGCATGGGCGACGGGCGCTACATCAACGACGGCGTGCAGAATGTGAAGACGGTTTCGAAAAACGGCGTCTGGGCGGTTCGCGGCGCGGGTAGCGGAGCCGGGCGACTGCAGGCAACCGGTCTGTTCCAGCCTCCCCTGCAGGCCGGCGACGACGGAACCGTGCAAATGGGCGTGGGATTGATCTCTCCGCGCTTTATCGACAAAGGAAATGGGACGGTCGTCGACACGATGACGGGGCTGGTGTGGCTGAAGCAGGCCAACTGCATTCAGGGCGACTGGGCAACCGCCGTAGTTGCGGTGGGCAACCTGGCCAGCGGCCAATGCGGATTGACCGATGGGTCGGCTGCGGGAAATTGGCGCATGCCGAACCGGAACGAGATG
Organism: uncultured Acidobacteriota bacterium; assembly: GCA_963713675.1. GTDB lineage: Bacteria > Acidobacteriota > Terriglobia > Terriglobales > Acidobacteriaceae > Telmatobacter. Next base: position 285,900 of record CAVQMV010000017.1, on the reverse strand, counting down.
CAGTGCCTTGCGGACCGAAACCAGACCAACGAAGCCGACTACCTGGACTTCACATACCTGAATCCAAATGGGTCTGTCTACCAGGGACCGATTTTTCTCAGCTTCATCGGCTACCAGTTCTACTGGACCTCAACAACAGACGCGGCTGACACCAGCGAAGCATGGACGGTGTTCAGTTGCGACTACGGCGTATACGACACACCGAAGTCGGACACCGGCTATACGCTCGCGGTGAGGGATCCGGCAAGTTGATCGGCGCAGGTGAATGGCGATGAATGGGAGCGTCGCGCAACTGCGTGTGATGCGACGATGCGGCGGACAGCGGGCTTCTGCATCGATGCCATAAGATGGAAGAGGGTTTGTCTCCAGACTTTGGCCCGTTAGCGCGGGTTGAAGGCTGAGGCGGCCGATCGATTTATGACCAATCCATCTTCCAGCTCCAGTCGTTTTTACCTGACCACGCCGATTTACTACGTGAACGCGCGGCCGCACCTGGGCCACGCCTACTCGACCATCGTGTGCGACGCCATTGCGCGGCGCAAACGGGCGATGGGCATCGAAACGTGGTTCTTGACGGGGACCGACGAGCATGGACAGAAGATCGAGCGCTCGGCCAAGCTGGCCGGATGCTCGCCGCAGGAGTTTGCGACCAAGATCGCCAGCGAATTTCGCGGCTTGTGGGACCTGCTGGGGCTCACCTACGACGACTTCATCCGCACTACGGAAGAGCGGCACAAGCGCGGCGTACAGAAGTTGTTTGCGACGCTACGTGACCGCGGCTACATCTACAAAGGCTCGTACTCGGGGCAGTATTGCGTCTTCGACGAGGCCTATGTAGACGGGCCGCCGGGCACGCTTTGCCCCGATTGCGGCCGGCCGACAGAAACCGTGAGCGAGGAGAACTACTTCTTCAAGCTCTCGGCCTTCGAGCGCAAGCTGCTGGAGTTTTACGAGGCGAATCCGGAGTTCATGGGGCCAGAGTCGACGCGGCGCGAGGTGATGAGCTTTGTGCGCAGCGGGCTCAAAGACCTTTCTGTGAGCCGCACCAGTTTTTCATGGGGCATTCCTGTGCCCGGCGACGAAAAGCACGTGGTGTACGTGTGGCTGGACGCGCTGGCGAATTACATTACGGCTCTCGGCTACGGCTCGGACGACCCAAAAGATCATGAGAAATTCAAAAAATTCTGGCCGGCGGACATTCACCTGATCGGCAAAGAGATCAGCCGCTTCCATTGCGTGTATTGGCCTGCGTTCCTGATGGCGGCGGACATTCCTGTGCCGCGCTCGGTGCGCGCCAACGGCTGGCTGCTCTTCGACCAGGGCAAGATGTCGAAGTCGCGCGGCAACATTGTGCGCGCCGAAACCGTTCACGAAGTGCTGGGCGCGGATGCATTGCGCTACTTCTTACTGCGCGAGATTCCCTTCGGGCAGGATGGCAATTTTTCGTTCGATGCTCTCGTGCAGCGCTATAACGGCGACCTGGCTAACGGCTATGGCAACCTGGTGAGCCGCGTCGTGAATATGATGCACAAGTATTTCGAAGGCGTGACGCCGGAAGCGGGCGCAGAAACTCTTGCGGAGGGCGGCCTGCGCGAGAACGCCGAGAATGCGATGGCGGCATTCGGGTTGGCCTTCGATGAGCTGAACTTCTCTGAGGCTCTGAAAGCGCTGTGGGCACTGGTTGCAGAGACCGATGGCTACCTCACGGCGAACGCGCCGTGGAAGAAGCCGCCGGAGCGCAGCGATGCCGATCATGCGGCACTGCAAGCGCGCGTGCTCGCCACGGCGGCCGAGGCCATCCGCGTGATCACGGCGCTCGCGTATCCCATTGTGCCCGATGCCGCAGCCAAAGTTTGGCGTCAGCTTGGGCAGGGCGAATTGGCCGATGCGGCGAAGAGCGGATTTTTGAATCATCTCGCGTGGGGCGGATTGAAGGCGGGCACGGAATTTGGCGAGCCCTCGCCGCTGTTTCCCCGCGCGGAAAAGGAAGCGATTGATCGTATGCGAAACCTTGAAGACGAAAACAGCCGCACGGTCATAGAGGCTGCGAGCAACGGCCAAGTGAACGCGGCGAAGACGGCGCCGCCGGCACCCGCTCCGGCTGCCGCACAAACAAATGCTGCGTCACCGCAAGCGCCTGCACCCGCGCCAAAACCCGCATCGCCGGTTGCCGCGAAGACCGCGGCTGAACCTCCGGCGCCGGTTGCGCCCCCGAGCGCTCCTGCCACCGATTCCACTGCTCCCATCCAAGAGGCTGCCCCACTGCAAGTGGCGCAGCACATTAGCATCGACGACTTTGTGAAAGTGGATTTGCGCGTGGCGCAGATCCTGGTGGCCGAGCGCGTGCCCAAGGCCGACAAGTTGCTGCGGCTCGAGGTCGACCTCGGCTACGAGAAGCGGCAGATTCTGGCCGGTATCGCGCAGTATTACGAGCCCGAAAAGCTCGTCGGCCGCAAGATCGTGATTGTGGCGAACCTGGCGCCACGCAAAATGCGCGGCCTGGAATCGAACGGCATGCTGCTGGCAGCCTCGCTCGAAGACGGCGCGCCGGTGTTGGCTAGTTTTCTTGAAGAGGTCCCACTGGGCGCGCGGCTGAAATAGAGGTACCGCCTTGATTCCACGCGCTTTCTGGACCAAAACAGTCCATTGCGCTGCCGCTCGCCTTTTGTTATGATGGCTTTACTCATGGTTTGCACCCTGCAAATCGCTGGTTGTTGTTGCCTGTCGCACATCGCCGACGGGTGTACACGCTAGTCTCTTCTCCTCAGAACAATCGACAAAGAAGACACCCGTAGCTGAACGCCGGGCCTGTCTGTGTTGGCCCGGGCCGTCAGCGTCATCACTGAATCCCCCGAGGTCAAGATGTCTGTCGCCACAAGCGAAACCGCCAATCCGCATCCGCCCGCCAGCGCACTCCCACCGCAGCGCCTGAATCACCTGCGCCTGCTGGAGGCTGAGAGCATGCACATCCTGCGCGAGGTGGCGTCGGAGTTCGAGCGACCGGTGATGCTTTATTCCATCGGCAAGGACTCGTCGGTGATGTTGCGGCTGGCGCAGAAGGCGTTTTATCCGGGACCGATTCCGTTTCCGCTGATGCACATCGATACCGGGTTCAAGTTCCGCGAAATGCTCACGTTTCGCGACGAGATGGCGCGCTCAATCGGCGCGGAGCTGCTGGTGTGGCGCAACGAGCCGGCGATCGCGGCGGGAACCAATCCCATTGCACTCGACACCAAGCGCTGCTGCGGGTTGCTGAAGACGCAGGCGCTGCTGGACGGGCTGCGCCATTACAACTTCGATGCGGCCTTTGGCGGAGCACGGCGCGACGAAGAAAAGTCGCGCGCCAAGGAGCGCATTTATTCCTTCCGCGACACGGCGGGTCAGTGGGACCCGAAGAATCAGCGGCCGGAGTTGTGGAATCTGTACAACGCGCGCATCCATCCCGGCGAAAGCATCCGCGTGTTTCCGCTTTCGAACTGGACGGAGATGGATGTGTGGCAGTACATCCACGAAGAAAACATTCCCGTAGTTGATCTGTATTTCGCGAAAGAGCGGCCCATGTACGTGCGTGGCGACGCGCTCTTGCCCATTGAACAGACCTTCGTAGCGAGAAATGGCGAGGAGCCGCAGATGGTGAAGAGCCGCTTGCGTTCGCTGGGTTGCAGCCCGTGCACAGGGGCGATTCGCTCCGATGCAGACACTCTCCCGTTGATTATCGCGGAGCTGATTTCATTTCGCTCGTCGGAGCGGGCGAATCGCGTGATCGATCACGACCAGGAAGGCTCGATGGAGATCAAGAAGCGGGAGGGATATTTCTAGATGGCCACTCTCGCGCCCCCCGCATTTTCTATCGGCGAGTTTCTTGCGCAGGAACGCGAGAAGGATTTGCTGCGTTTTTCGACTGCGGGCAGTGTCGACGACGGCAAGTCAACGCTCATCGGACGGCTGCTCTACGATACGCAATCGGTCTACGAGGACCAGGTGCGGTCGATTGAGGGCAAGGGCACCACGGCACCGGGGCAGATTGATTTCGCGCTGCTCACCGACGGCTTGCGCGCGGAACGCGAGCAAGGCATCACGATCGATGTGGCCTACCGTTACTTCTCTACCGCAAAAAGAAAGTTCATCATCGCGGACACGCCGGGTCACGAACAGTACACCCGCAATATGGCTACGGGCGCATCGACCGCCGATGCGGCCATTGTGCTTATCGACGCAAGCAAGGGCGTGCAGATTCAGTCGCGGCGTCACGCTTATATCGCATCGCTGCTGCGCGTGCGCCACGTACTGGTGGCCGTGAACAAGATGGACCTGATCGGCTACGACGGAGCGGTGTTTCTCTCGATCGAGTCGGAGTTTCGGGCAGTTCTCGAGCAAATCGCCGAGGACACCGGCACGCAAGTGGAAGCACACTTTGTGCCGGTCAGCGCGCTGAAGGGCGACAACGTGGTGCATCGGGCTGAGGGTCCATCGAGTGCGATGCCGTGGTACGAAGGGCCGTCGCTGCTGGAGCTGCTCGAAGCGCTGCCCGCGGCAAACACTACACACAGCGCAGCCTTCCGTTTCCCCGTACAGCGCGTGCTGCGGCCCGATCACACGTTTCGCGGATTTGCGGGACAGATCGCGTCGGGCGTGGTTCGCGTGGGAGACAGGATCGCGGTGTTCCCATCGGGGCGCGAAGCGAAGATCGAGCGCATCGTGACCTTCGATGGCGACCTCATTGAAGCCGTTGCGCCGCTTTCGGTCACGCTGGTGCTCGATCGCGAGCTCGACATCAGTCGCGGCGACTTAATTGCCGGCGCGGGAAACGCGCCCGTGGCGGCGCGCAGCGTAACGGCGTCGCTGGTGTGGATGGATCAACGGCCGCTCGATACCAATCGCCGCTACCTGCTGAAGCAAACCAGCCACACTGTGCCTGCGGTGGTTTCTTCGGTCGATCATCGCGTGGATCTGAGCGCGTTCCGGCACGAACCGGCGCCTTCGCTGCGCATGAACGACATCGGCGCAGTGACGCTGCACCTGCTGCGACCCATCGCCGTCGATCTTTATCGCGACAATCGCTCCACTGGAGCGCTGATTCTGATCGATCCCGAAACCAACGCCACCGTGGCGGCGGGTATGGTGACGGCTGCGCGTGGCCACGCGGTTGCCGGTGAAGAAGACGAGACTGCGGCGTGGGGCCGCGTGACTGCTGGCGAACGCGAGGCGCGATGGGGGCATCGCGGCGGCGTGCTGGAACTGACCGGACCCGCGGAGCTGATTGACGCCGTGGAGCGCTCGTTGTTTGCTGTGGGCGCCGTCGCAAGCCGAATCGATGCCGGGGAGCCGGGTTTCCAAGAGAACCCGAAGCTGCTCGATGCTCTGACCGACGTGCTAGCGCAGGCGGGGCTGATTGCGCTGGTGGTTAGCGTAAATCAAGAGGCCGCACTGACAACGAGCGCTGGCGGATTCGAGATCACGCTCGACGCGGACAACAGAATGCACGCTGTAACAGAAGTGCACCAACTGCTGCGACGCGCGGGCATCTTTATTTCTTCAGAGGGGGCGGATTTGTGATGAGTGTTGCGGAGATTTCTGCCGAAGTGAACGCAAAACTGGACGCAGTGCGGGCCACGCTTGAACGCGAAGTGACAGGCAACGGAGATGTCTGCTTGACGTGCAGCTTTCAGGCTGAAGACGTGCTGCTGACGAAGTTGGCTATCGCGCTTGATCCGCGGATTCCGGTTCTGTTTCTCGATACCGGCTACCACTTTGCCGAGACCTACGCGTATCGCGACCAAATCGCGCGCGACTGGGATCTGAACCTGATCAATCTGCTGCCGGAAAAGACGGTAGCCGAGCAGGAGGCGGAGCACGGGTTGCTGTATCGGTCCGCGCCTGACCGCTGTTGTGGGCTGCGCAAGGTCGAGCCTCTGTTCAAAGCGGTGGCCGGATACCGCGTGTGGCTCACTGGTCTGCGCCGCGAACAGGCCAGGAGCCGTGCGGCGCTCGAGCAGCGGGCGCAGTTTACGCTGCCCGGCGGCAAACAGGTGCTGAAGCTGGCGCCGCTCGCGGAGTGGACCACGCGCGACGTGTGGTACGCGTGCGAGCAGCTTGGCATTCCTCTGCTGCCGCTCTACGCGCGCGGCTATACCTCGATCGGTTGCGAGCCTTGCACGACGTTGCCGCTCGATCCCAACGATCCACGTTCGGGCCGCTGGGCAGGGCACAAAGTGGAGTGCGGAATTCACATTGAAGCTGCAAGGTAGCGGGGTTAGCGGAGTTAGCGACGCGGACGCATCACCGGTAAACGGAACTGAGGAAAAGCAATGCCGTACGTCATTGGATTCTTGATTGCGATGTTCATCGCGCTCACCGGAGTGGGCGCGGGAACCATCACCGTGCCCGTGCTGGTGCTGTTTCTCGGTGTACCGGCGCCGGTGGCCGTGGGCATTGGGCTCACGTATTCAGCCGCGGTGAAGTTGATTCTGGCGCCGGCGCAGATTGCGCGTCGCAACGTGGCGTGGCGCACGCTCGGCTATATGCTACTGGGCGGAGTGCCGGGCGTTCTTGTGGGCTCGCTTCTGCTCAAGCATCTGGTCAGCACCGGATCGTCCAACCTGCTGAATGCGATTCTGGGCGCGATTCTTGTGACCACAGCAAGCTGGCAGATCTTTTATTCCTTCCGCCCCATGCGGCAAAATCTCGCTACGCGCGATCGCAGCCCATGGCTTTCGTGGCTGATGTTTCCCGTGGGTGCGGAAGTGGGCTTCTCGTCAGCGGGAGCGGGCGCGCTAGGCAGTGCCGCACTGCTGAGCCTGACGCCGCTGGAGCCGGCGCAAGTGGTCGGCACCGACATTGTTTTTGGCTTTCTGGTTTCGCTCATTGGCAGCGGTGCGCACTGGTTCACGCACGCCAGCAACCCCACGCTGCTGCTGCAACTCATCCTGGGCGGCGTGGCCGGAGCCATTGGAGGAACCCTGCTGAGCACGCACATTCCGCGCCGGCCGCTGCGCTTCGCTCTCTGGGTCTGGCTGCTGATTCTGGGCGGGCAGTTTCTCTTCAACAGCTACCAGGTGTGGGCCAGTCCCAGTACCCACAAAAGCTCCGTACCGGTGGTGCGCAATCCAAGCGGTCCCGGCAACGTTCCGCGCGGATGAAGGCGCAGCTGCCGCTCAAGAAATTCTGAAGAAAACCCCGGGGATGAAACGAGAGGCGTTGGTGCGGAAGGCGGGACTTGAACCCGCAAGCCTTTTGGGCGCCAGCTCCTAAGGCTGGTGTGTTTGCCATTTCACCACTTCCGCACGGAGGTGGAGACCTTACCCTTTCAAGTCTAGTGGGAAATCGATGCGCGTTGCAATGCGGGAGCGGCGTGGCCTTTGTGCCAACGGCAGCAATTCCGAGCCGCTCGCCATGCGAAGATGAAGCTGAAAGCCGAGAGCTAACGGCTGAGGGCTGTTTTATATGAAGCGCGTCCTTCTCTCCTGGAGCAGCGGTAAAGACAGCGCGTGGACGCTCCACGCCCTGCGCCGCGATCCCACCATCGAGATCTGCGGCCTGTTGACCACACTCAACTCGGAGTTCGATCGCGTGGCCATGCATGGCGTGCGCCGCAGCGTTCTCGAAGCGCAGGCCGCCGCGGCCGGACTCCCGCTGTGGACGGTTCCACTGCCTTGGCCCTGTTCCAATGAGATTTACGAGCAGCGCATGGCAGAGACGTGCCAACGGGCCGTGAACGAGGGCATCGACGCCATTGCCTTCGGCGATCTTTTTCTTGAAGACGTGCGCGCCTATCGCGAGCGGAATCTTGCGCCCACCTGCCTGGAGCCACTGTTTCCGCTTTGGAAGATTCCAACGGATGAACTGGCGCGCGAGATGATTGCCGGCGGACTGCGCGCGCGCATCTCCTGCGTCGATACCGAGAAGCTGCCGGCGAGTTTTGCCGGACGCGAATTTGACGAAGATTTGTTGCGCGATTTTCCGCCTGGCATCGATCCCTGCGCCGAGCGCGGCGAATTCCACACCTGCGTCTACGCCGGACCCATGTTCGCGGCCCCGCTCCCGCTTGAGACTGGAGAGATCGTCACGCGCGAGCGCTTCGTGTTCGCTGACTTTCTGATTCCCGCTCTGGAGGCTGCGCGCAGCTGACGTCTTCGAGCAGCTAGATCTGCGCCCTAATAGTCGACGCCCTTGATGTAATCGCTCTCGGGAACCTCTTCAAAGAGATACGGGTCGTGTCGCGTGAGCCCATCGGCACGCTGATTGGATACGGTGAAGTGCTCGCCGGTCTCCGTGTTGCGAATGACCGTCTCGTCGAGAAGAATGTTGCAAAAAGCTGCTGTCGATCTTTCTGACTGATCCGACTGCTGCCTCGCGGAGTCGAGAATTTGCTGCTCCCGCAACTCGCTTTGCTCAGTTTGGGCGTTCACGGCCGCCATCACGAACTGCGTGTTGCGGTTGTAATTTTTATAGACCTCGGTAATCGTGGCGGTGTCGTTCGCCATCACCTGCGGAGGCGCCGTGATCTCAAAGACTGTCACCTGATAAGCGCCGAGTGCCTGCGGCGGCGTCACGATCATTTGCGTCACCATGGCTTGCGCGCCGCGGCCGTCGTGCGCATCCACCTGGCCGTAGACCGCGACGTTCTTGCCGCCGAAGTTGGCCGGCAGGTTCCGCGTGCTCTGGATGGTGATGGTGGGGGCCGGCAGGCCAAACTTCTGCGCGACTTGTTCACTGCCCTGGACGAATAACGTTGCGGCATCCGCGCTATAGGGAACGGCGATGAAGTTTCCCGGTGCGGCGCCGCCCGCCATCAGCACCCCGGCTTGCGGGCTGGTGGGATCGACCACGGGAACCACGAGACCGAAGCGCAGCTTTTCGCCATTGGGGCCCTGGGCAATCACGTCGCCGAGCTGCGCACTGATCACCGTCCAACCCGGCGGCAGGCCCATGGAGCCAGAGCCATCGGGAAAGATATACGGCGTGAGATTTTGTGCCGGTTTGGCAGCAACCGGAGGGCCGCTTGCGCGCATCGCCGTCGCGCCGAGGAACAACGTTGCTACGAGTGGAAGAGAGAACCTGGTGGAGAAGTGCATGATCGTTCTCCGTGCGTTGGGGAAGTTCGCCAAGCACTACTGAATAGACCCCAAAAGGAAGCAATAAGTTTCGCGCGGAGATTTGGACGCACAACGGCTTCGTCTCCGCAGGCCCTCCAGTCTCCTAGTCCTTAAGTCTTTAGTTTGTTAGTCCCCGCAGCGCCGGATACAGCTTTCTCCAGCGCTCGTAGCCGGTTTTATAGGCTGCGACGTCGGCTGCGTCTGGCTCGATCGTTTGCGCCACCTTGATGGCCTGCTCGCAGGCTTCATCGAGGTTCTTCCAGTGTCCCACGCCCACGCCGGCCATCAGCGCGCAACCGAACGCGCCGCCTTCTTCGGCCACCAGCACTTCTACCGCTTTGCCGTAAACGCCGGCCTGGATTTTGCGCCACAAGGCGCCGCGCGCGCCGCCGCCGCCAAGGCGGATCGCTGTCACGGGAATACCCAGTTCATGAAAAAGGGTGAACGAGTCCTGGAGCGAATAGGCCACGCCCTCGAGCACCGCGCGCACAAAATGCGCCGCCGTATGCTGCACGCCGATACACGCGAACGCCGCGCGTACCTCAGGATCGAGATGCGGCGTGCGCTCGCCGAGCAGATACGGTGCCCACTCCAGTCCCTCACTGCCCGCGGGAATTTTTTCGGCGCTGTCACTCAATCCGTCGTAGCTCTGACCGGCGAAGAACGTGCCGCGCAGCCAATTCAGGCTCAGTCCCGCGCTCTGCGTCACGCCCATTACGTGCCACAGGCCCGGAACAGCATGGCAAAAAGTGTGCAGACGGCCTTTGGGGTCTTTCGTCGGCTCGGCGGTGGCCGCAAACACCACGCCCGAAGTGCCAATGGTCGCCGAAACACTTCCCGGCTGCAGAATTCCCATGCCCACAGCGCCCGCGCCCTGGTCGCCCGCCCCCGCCGCAACCGGCGTGCCCGCCTTCAATCCCGTCAGCCCCGCCGCCGCCTCGCTGATACGCGCGCAAATCTCCGGCGACTCGTACACCTTGGGCAGCCAGCTCATATCAATCCCGGCCGCCTCGGCCACTTCGCGCGACCAACGCCGATGTGTCACGTCCAGCAGAAGAGTTCCACTCGCCTCCTGAACGTCGATCGCAAACTCGCCCGTAAGCCGGTAGCGCACATAATCCTTGGGGCACATCACGTGGCGGATTTTCGCAAAGATCTCCGGCTGGTGCGTCTTGACCCATAACAACTTCGTGAGCGTGAAGTTGGGCAACGCGGGATTGCAGGTGAGCTCAATCAACCGCTCGTAGCCGATCTTCGCGGTGAGCCAGTCGCACTCCGGCTGGGTGCGCGTGTCGCACCAGATCAGCGCCGGGCGCAGCACCGCGCCGTTTTCATCGAGCATCACCGCGCCGTGCATCTGCCCGGTGAGCGCGATGGCCGCAATGGACTCACGCGGCTCCGGCGTCGCCGCCAGGGCTCCGCGAATTGCTTCCTGTGCGGCGCGCCACCAATCTTCGGGATCCTGTTCTGCCCATCCCGGATGTTCCGCGCGAAAAGGTGCGTGTTCGCACGACGCTGCGCCCATCAACTTGCCCGCGCCATCGACCACGACGGCCCGCGTGCCGCCCGTTCCCACATCCATGCCCAGGAACCACATATTGGCAATCCCCCTTGCCTAAATCGCTTTTCTGTAGCGCCCGCAGCATAGCAGCTTTCGCCGTCTTTCCGGAAGGCTGCGTCGATCTGAAGCCCTGCCATCCTTCGGGCCTGACAGCTTTATTGGGCGCGTAGTAGCATGTTCAGAAATCCCCGGAGGCACAATGAACGACGCAATGAACGATTCAAGCCGAATTGGAAGCAGAACGCGTTTTGTCGCGATCGCGGCAGCTTGTCTTTTCCTCGCGCAAACCGTCTTTGCCGGCGCGCCACTCAAGGGCATCGACGTCAAGCTGGGCAAGAATCCCGGCGGCGGCTGTGCGGCGCGCACCACCGATGCGAGCGGCACCGCCGATTTCGGCGTCTGGCCCAAAGGCAATTACACGCTGGAGTTTGCCCCCGCCGCCAATGGTCCGGCAGGGCATGCGAACGACCGTTCGCTTATTATGCCCGCGTTGATGAGGGCGCGCGTCGTGATCTCTGGCGCAACAGGCGGCAAGATTGAGCGGGACGTGGAGTCAGGCGGCACGAGCGAGCGGGCCGCCCCGATCCAGTTTTCGCTCGATGGGAAGCAGCGGCTGGTGGTTGTCGTAACTGCTGCGAATTGAGTCCGGTAAAGATAGATTCCCTGGCTCTCCAAATTTGGAGTGATATAATTTCATTATTGGAGTTTCTATGGCTACCGCACTTCCCATCCCGCAGATCGCCGGTTATAGCTTCGACGTGGCTGCCGATCTCTCCGACCCCGCCACTCGCAAACGCCTGACCCCGGCGGCGATCAAGGCATTCCTGAGCATTCTGGAGAAGTGGGGCGTGAAGGACGACGATGCCCGCCATCTGCTCGGCGGCGTCTCGTCGGGCACCTTCTACTCCCTGAAAAAAGATCCCGCGCGCCGCGCTCTCGATCAGGATGCGATCACCCGCATCTCTTTGCTCATCGGAATCTTCAAGGCACTCAACATTCTTTATAGCTCGCGCCTGGCGGATGCCTGGATGACGCTTTCCAACTCGAATCCGATCTTTCGCGGTTCCACGCCGCTCACTTACATTCTCCGCCTGGGCCAGCCGGGCATGATCGAATTGCGCCTGCTTCTGGACGCGCGCCGCGGCAGCTGAGCGCACGGGATCGGGCGCAATGATGACGAGCGCACACAGAAAACATGCGACCCCGCGTGGCAAGGCCAAAGTCAGCGCGACAAGAGCCGACGCCATGACTCCGCCCGTGCGCGAATGCTCCTTCTGCCACACGCATCGTCTCATTCCGTCGAAATACAGCGCCGAAGGCACAGTCCTTGCCGAGCTCGCGGACAATGACGCCGAGCTGCGTGACCTGATCGAGCTCGATGGTGCAACCAACGCGCGGTTGCTGGGCGAAGAAGGCCTGCTTCCCGGCATCGGCGTGTACGAACTGCTTTTTGGCGTCGCCTACAGCGAGATTGTGAACGCGGCTTTCACACATGCTGCGCCTCGCGGCGGCCGATTCAACAGCAACCTGCGCGGCGCGTGGTACGCAGGCCTGGAACGCGAAACATCCATTGCCGAGGTCGCCTTTCACAAGCTCGAGCAGCTGCGCGAAGTCGATTGGCCGTACGAAGAAATCTCCACCTGCGACGACTACATGGCTGACTTTGCCGCCGAGTTTCACGATCTGCGCGGCGGCGCGACGCGTTTCGCCAGGTTCCTCAGGCCCGGTCCGATTCCCGAGTGCTACCAGCTTTCGCAGCAACTGGCCGCCGGCCTTCTTGAGCACGGCGCGAACGGCATCGTTTTTCCCAGCGTTCGCCGCGCCGGGGGAACCTGCGTTGCCTGCTTCCGTCCGGTGTTGGTCTATCACGTGCGCCGCGATGCCCGCTTCGAATTTCGGCTTCATGCACGGCATGACTTCACCGCGAATCGGGTTCGCCGTGTCGCAACCACTTGAAGCCTGCTGACGTCTTGCATTCCACCGTACAATCACTCTGAAAGCGCGAACGTGCGCGTTGAGGTGAATCGGGCCTGTGCAGCTTGCTCTCCAATTCGACCCGGCCGATCCCAAGGCCGCGCTCGCCGAACTGCCGCAGACCCAGGCGGTGTTTGCGCTGTATGGCGCCGAGGCGCGCGCCGAACCTTACATCGGCCGCACACCCAACCTGCGCGCACGGCTGGAACGGCTGCTGCAGCCTTCGGCAAGACATCCGCGCCGCCTGCATCTCGCAGGGCTGGTGCGCCGCATCGAGTGGCAGCTTACCGGCTCGGAGTTTGAATCGCTGCTTGCGCAGTTTTCTCTTTTGGACGAGATTTTCGGCGCCAAGGCAATCGAGCGGATGCACCTGCGACCTCCTGCCTTTGTGCGTTTTCTCGGCAGCAATCCCTACCCGCGCATTACGGTCACGCACCGGCCCAGCTTGCGCGAAGCCGATTGGGCCTACGGACCGTTTGCTTCGCGCGCCGCCGCCGAAAGATTTTCAGAGGAGGCGCTGAAACTCTTCCTGCTGCGCCGCTGCACCTTCGAGCTGGCCCCCGATCCCAGCTATCCCGGCTGCGTCTACTCCGAAATGAAAATGTGTCTCGCACCCTGCTTCAAAGGCTGCGGCGACGAGCGCTACGCAGAAGAGGCCTCGGCCGTCGAAGGATTTTTGGCTACGCGCGGTGAGAGCCGTCTTGTCACTCTGCGCGCCCAGCGCGACCAGGCCTCGGCGGATTTGGCCTTCGAATCCGCAGCTGCGCTGCACGCGCAGGTGCAGCGTGTTGAAGCCGTGCACTCCCTCGCCGCCGAACTCGTGCGTCCGCTCAGCCGCCTGCGCGCGGTCATTCTCCAAGCCTCCGCGCAACTTGAGGAAGTGGCCGTCTTTCTTTTTGAGAATGGACGCCTGCGCGGACCGGCCGCGTTCTCGACTGTCGGCATGAGAATTCAAAATGAACAGTCGGGATCGACCTCGCTCTTCGCGCAACCGATGGCGATTGAACCGACGCCGGAAAAGCAGGGACCAAGGGACCAAGGGAACGAGGGCGTAGGAAACGAGGGGGCGAGAGAGCAAGCGAGCGCCAAACTTCCACGCGGCCTCCTCGAATCCCGCTTCGAAACCGCGTTGGCTCAGCTCTCCGCACCGGCCGCGCCACCTTCAGCTACCATCCGCCAGGGGCACCTTGCGCTGCTCAAGCGCTGGTACTACCGGCCTGATGCCAAGCGCACGGGTGAAATCTTCTTCCCCGACGCCGAAGAACACTGGCCCGTGAAAGCCATCCTGCGCGGCATCGGTCGCGTGGCGGCTAAGTCGCTGCTACCCGCTCCATAATTCGTATTCCAAGATTGTGTAGTGAGTCAGCTTGAAAAGGAATCATCCCTCAGGGGCTGAAGCCCCACTCATTTTGGCGCCTTCGCGACAGATTCAAACTGACCCACTACCCAAAGTTACCCGCCCGCTAATTTCTCTCCACAGTCGCTGCCGTGGGGAGACCGGTATCTCGTACACTGGTGAGTCGCATCCCTTCGGAGAAAAATCACAGTGAAACTCGCTCTTCCTCCTGCCTGTCTGTTGCTTGCCGCCACTTTCGTCCCCTCACTCGTTGTCGCCCAGTCGCAAAGCGACGCCGAACTTGCCAAGCGCCGTGCGGAGGAGCGCCTGACCTTCCAGAGCGGCGATCCATGGACGCCGCGCATCAACGTGAATGCCGATGCGGCCATGGTGTATGGCATCGGGCCCAAGATGCCGGGGCTTGTTATGTCGTGGCGCGATCACGGCTACATTGTCGATCTCATGACCGGCGTGGCCTGGGGCGGCTACCAGGATTATCTCGACGGAAAATTCGACGGCACTAATCATTGGGACCAGGCGCAGACCGACGTGGACGGCAAGCACATCATCCACGGCGGCAATCCGATGGTTCCCTATATGTCGCCGGGCGAGGATTATGGCCGCTACCTGAGCACAGGTGTGAAGCGCGCGCTCGATCAGGGCGTGGAGGCCGTTTATCTCGAGGAGCCGGAGTTCTGGGCGCGCAGCGGATGGAGCGGAAGCTTCAAGCAACAGTGGCAGGCCTACTACGGCGAGCCGTGGCAGGCGCCCAACTCCTCGCCGGATGCGCAGTATCGCGCCTCGAAGCTCAAGTACTTTCTCTACCGCCGCGCCCTCGCGCAGGTCTTTGACTACGTGAGCGCATACGGAAAAGAGCACAGCCGCACGATTCCCTGCTACGTGGCCACGCACTCGCTCATCAACTACTCGACATGGCGTATCGTCAGCCCGGAATCGTCGCTGATTGGCGTCGGCGCAGCCGGCTACATTGCGCAGGTGTGGACGGGCACCGCGCGCACGCCCAACGTTTACAACGGCGAGCGCAAAGAGCGCACCTTCGAGACGGCGTTCCTGGAGTACGGCTCCATGCAGAACCTGGTACGGGCGTCTGGCCGGCGCATCTGGTATCTGAACGATCCTGTCGCGGACAATGGGAACAGCACCTGGGACGATTACCGCAGCCACTGGCAGAGCACGCTGACGGCGTCGCTGCTGATGCCCGAAGTCTCAAGCTACGAGATCATGCCGTGGCCACAACGCGTCTTTACCGGGATGCATCCGGCGACGGAACAGGATGCTGAGAAACTCCGGCGAGGGTCGAGCGTCGTCCCGACAGGCGCGAGCCACGATGCGCCGGTGCCCAAAATCAGCGTGCCGATGAAGGGGATTCCCAAGGAGTACGAGACCGAACTCCAGACCGTGATCGCGGCCCTCGGCAACATGGAGCAAACGGACGTGCGCTGGCAAGTTGCTGGCACGCGCAATGTGGGCATTTTGGTCTCCGACACCATGATGTTCGAACGCGCCGACCCGCAATCGTCCGATCAGTACCTCGGCTCGTTCTACGGGCTGGCGTTGCCGCTGGTGCTGCACGGTATTCCCGTGGAGCCGGTGCAGATTGAAAGCTCTGGCACGCCCGGATTTCTGACCCGCTATCGGCTGCTGTTCCTCACCTACGAAGGCCAAAAGCCGCCCACGCCCGCATTCCATACGGCGCTGGCCGCGTGGGTGCGCGCGGGAGGAGCGCTTGTCGTGGTCGACAACGACGATGACCCCTACAACGCCGTCCGCGAGTGGTGGAACACAACGCCAAACGCATACGCCACGCCGCGTCAGCATCTGTTCGCGCAGCTCGGCATCCCGGCCGATGCATCCGGCCTGTTCCACGTCGGTCGCGGCGTCGTTCTGGCCGAGCGGGTTTCGCCCGCAGCCCTCAGCTACCAAGCCGACGGTGGCGATACCGTTCGCGGCTTCGCTCGCCAGGCGGCCGCGGCCATCCATCTGCACTGGAGCGAAACCAACGCGCTGGTTCTGCGCCGCGGACCCTACGTCATCGCCGGCCGGCCTTGACGATTCGATTCCCAATGCCAAGCCGGTCACGCTGCATGGCCGTTTCGTCGATCTCTTTGACGCGAATTTGCCTGTGCTCACGAGCGTCACGCTCGCGCCGGGGACGCACGATTTGCTCTTCGACCTGAATTACAGTGCCGGAGCCGCTCCGCGTATCGCCGCCGCTGCCTGCGCTGTGCGCAACATTCATGCCACTCCACACCAGCTCAGCTTTACCGCAACCGGCATCGCCGATACCACGGCTGCGGTACGCATTCAGTCGCGCCTGAAGCCCACGCGGGTGACCGTCGCCGGCCAAGCCCTGCCGCCCGACGCCTATCAAGTGGAAGATGGCACGATTTTGCTGCACTTTGCCAACTCTGTCGAGCCGGTTTCGATCGAGGTCCGGTTCGAGTGAATTCGCCCCTCACCGCCTGATACACTGTCCCCGCAAGGGGTTCAGTACGAAATCCATGGTTGAGCTGCTGCCGGTCATACGATGATTGAACTTCTGCCTTCGATCTTTTCCGCGGATTTTGCCCACCTGGCCGACCAGATTGCCGCGGCCGAGCGCGGCGGCGGCACGGCCATCCACGTCGACGTCATGGACGGCCATTTCGTGCCCAACATCACCATCGGGCCGCCGGTGGTAGCCAGCCTGCGCAAAGCCACCAAGCTGCCGCTCGACTGCCACCTGATGATCGATAACCCCAATGAATTCATCGCGGCATTTGCCGATGCCGGCGCCGACTGGGTCAGCGTCCACTACGAGGCCTGCCCCCACCTGCACCGCACGCTGGAGCTGATCCTGCACCACGGCATGAAGCCGGGGGTGGTGCTGAACCCGGCCACGCGGGTCGACCTGATCATCGAGATCCTGCCCATGGTGCACCACGTGCTCATCATGAGCGTGAATCCCGGCTTCGGCGGCCAGGAGTTTATCCCCTTTTCCCTCGAAAAGATCCGCCACCTGGCCGCGATCCGCCGCGAGCTGGGCCTGCAATTTAAAATCGAAGTAGACGGCGGAGTGGCTCACGACACGGTCGCGGCCATCGTCCAAGCAGGCGCGGAGCTGCTGGTTGCGGGTAATGCTGTTTTCGGCGCGGGACAGCCGGAACGCGATGCGCGCGCCCTGCTGGCTGCGGCCCGCAAGGCGGAGAACCTTCAATCCGCGCGCAAGGCAGCGGACGGAAAGAGTAAAATTCACTGAATAGCGCATGTCCTGAAAAGCACATGCATTGACTGGATGGCCCCCTTCGGAGCTGTCCCTCAACTGAGGTGGTATGAACCGGTTGTCTTTGAAGATCGTCGCGGTCGCACTGGCCGTGTTGTTTCTCGGTGGGGCTGTAAGCCAGGCCCAATCCGACGCCCAGGCCGCGACCGACGCCAGAACAAGAAGTCAAGAGGAAGAAGAAGCAGAAGGCCTACGATCTGAACGCCAACCCGCTGGCCGGCGTGCAGTCCAAGCAGCCCGACAAGGAACTCTACGACAAAGCCATGGTGGCCATGAAGAAAGGCCGCTACGACGTCGCCCGCCTCGACCTGCAGACCCTGCTCAATACCTATCCCGAGTCGGAATACCGCATGAGCGCCAAGCTCTCGGTCGGCGATACCTGGTTCAAGGAAGGCGGCTCGGCGGCGCTGACGCAGGCCGAAGCCGAGTACGAGGACTTCATCACCTTCTTCCCCAATGCGCCCTGAGGCTGCCGAGGCCAAGATGAAGGTGGCCGACATCTACTACCAGCAGATGGAGAAGCCGGACCGCGACTTCACCAACGCGCAGCAGGCCGAGAAAGAGTACCGGGAGATGATCAACATGTTCCCGGATTCCACCCTGATTCCGCGCGCCAAGCAGAAGCTGCGCGACGTGCAGGAGGTTCTGGCCGAGCGCGAGTTCCAGATCGGCAGCTACTACGAGAGCCGCGAAGACTATCGTCGCCGCTATCGCCCGCCTTGAGACCGTGGCCGACACCTATCCGCTCTACTCCAAGAGCGACCAGGTGCTGCTCGACATCGGCGACGCCTATGCGGGCGAAGCGCACAACGTGCAGATTGCTCCCGGGCCTGCCCGGCGCCATCCGCGAGCGGCTGGCAACCATGTATCAGGACAAGGCCGCCGCAGGCCTATGCAAAGGTGATTACGCGCTACCCCATGACGCCGCACGTTGAAGACGCACGCGACCGCCTGGTGGCCATGAACCGCCCCGTTCCCGAGCCGACCGAAGCAGCCATTGCCGAGAGCGACGCCGAAGAGCGCAGCCGCCAGCCGCTGCACTTTACCGACATGACACTCGACATCATCAAGCATGGTCCCTTGATGGTGCAGGCCGTGCACGTAGGCGAGCCCACGCTCGACGATCCCAAGCGCATTTTGGCGCCCGACATCACCAAGCAGAACAAGACCATGTTCGTCGAGGCCGTCAACCAGGGCAAGCCGCCCGCGCCCGCTACAGCCGTTCAACCTACCGGCCCCAATGAGCCGCCGCGCAGCGATCAGCCTTCCACCGCTCCGCTCCAGATGCAGGCTCCGGGCGGAGGCACCGGCGTGGGCGTTGAAATCGTCAATGCGCCCAACAGCGCCGCAGCAAGCACCGGCCAGCGCCACACGCAACCGATCCTAACGCGCTGGTCAAGCCCGTGGTTCCGGCCAACACGCGGCTCTGCCCGCAGCGGACGCGCCCGCAGAAGCCCCTGTCCAGGTGAACGACATCAAGCCCGGCAGAATCCCACGCCGGCCGTCGCCGCCCCCAAGGGCAAGCAGAAGAAGCCCAAGGTCGATCAGAGCGACGAATCTTCAAGCAAGAAGAAAAAGAAGAAGGGCCTGGACAAGCTGAACCCGTTCTAAGAACAGGGAACGAGAGACCAGGAAAAAGGGCCGCAGCTACAAACTGCGGCCCTTTTTCCTTCTCGCTCGTGAGTGCAACCCCTAAAATCTGAATCTGCGGCCATGGCGATCACAGTCGAAAAAGTCGAGCTCGAAGCGATCCTTTCCTTGCGTGCCCTCTTTCTTGCGGAGGCCAATCATCAGGTTCGCCATAACTCCCGCCACGAACGTGGCTGGTCTGACTCCTATCTCCTTTTTATCGACGGCCAGACTGTCGGCTACGGCTCGGTCATGGGCCGCGAGATCAAGGATCGCGACACGATCTTTGAGTTCTTCGTGATTCCTTCATTTCGTAAGCGCGCCAGCGACCTCTTCAGGCAACTTATTACCGCCGCAGCGCCAGCTTTCATCGAGTGCCAGAGCAACGGCCAGCTCCTTTCGGCGATGCTCTTTGAATTCGCACGAAATATTTCTTCTGACGTGATTCTTTTTGAGGATCATTCGGTGACCGACCTTGTTGCTCCCGGGGTTCTCGTTCGTCGCCGGCAAGACGCCGATGAGATTTTCCCTCATAGTGTCGAACCGGCGGGAGAATACGTTGCGGAGCTAAACGGCGAGGTTGTCGCGACGGGCGGCTTCATGCTCCACTACAATCCTCCTTTCGCCGATCTCTACATGGAAGTGCGCGAAGACTGCCGACGCCGCGGGATCGGAAGCTTTCTGATCCAGGAAGTGAAGCGGGAGTGCTATCTCGCCGGCCGCGTTCCGGCCGCCCGCACCAGCATCCGCAATCTGGCATCGAGAGCATGCCTGAGCAGAGCGGGCCTGCGCGTCAGCGGATTCATGCTCACAGGTGAAGTGAAAGTCTGATCGCTGCCACGGGCCGCGCCCTCCATCTGCTAACCTGAAACGTGGTCCCCATCGCCTGAAAACCCCTGTTTTCATGGGAGTTTCCGCAAATTTCACGGGGCTCACCGAAGACAAAATGCCTCACGATCTGCCCAAAGCGTACGACCCGACCGCCATTGAAGATCACTGGGCCGGCTACTGGGTCCGCGAGAACTTTTCGCCGTTCCGACGCCCGATCCGGCCACGACTTCCGTCCAAAGCCACGGCCCGGGCGGCGAGCCAGCCGACTCTTCACGTCATCCTGCTGCCGCCGCCCAACGTTACGGGCCGTCTGCACATGGGCCACATGCTCAACCAGACGGAGATGGACATCCTCACCCGCTGGCGGCGCATGAGCGGCCGGCTAGCCCTGTGGGTGCCCGGCACCGACCACGCCGGCATCGCTACGCAGATGATGGTGGAGCGCCAGCTTGACCGAAGAAGGCACGTCGCGCCAGAAGCTTGGCCGCGAAGCCTTCGTGGAGCGCGTGTGGGCAGTGGAAGCGCCATTACGGCGGCGCCATCCTCGAGCAGATGAAGCGCCTCGGCGTCTCCGTCGACTGGAGCCGCGAGTACTTCACCATGGACGAGCGCCTTTCGGTTGCCGTGCGCGAGGCCTTCGTCCGCCTCTACGCACAGGGCCTCATCTATCGCGGCGCTTACATCGTCAACTGGTGCCCGCGCTGCCAGACCGCGATCAGCGATCTCGAAGTCGTCCACCAGGAGCAGAAGGGCCATCTGTGGGAGATTCGCTATCCCGTGCTCGGCGACGGCGGCAAAGAAACCGGCGAGTTCATCACCGTAGCGACGACGCGCCCTGAGACCATGCTCGGCGACACGGCCGTCGCCATTCATCCCGAGGACGAGCGCTACCTGCATCTGCACGGCAAAAAGCTGCGCCTGCCGCTTGATGGATCGCGAGATTCCCATCGTGGTCGATCCCTGGGTGAGCCGCGAATTCGGCACCGGCGCGGTGAAGGTGACGCCTGCGCACGATCCCAACGACTTCGCCATCGGCGAGCGGCATCATCTGCCCTCCATCAACGTGATGGACGACCGCGCGCACATCAACGAGAACGGCGGCGCCGTACCAGGGCCTCGACCGCTACGTGGCGCGCAAGAAAATCGTCGCCGACCTCGAAGCGCAGGGGCTCCTGGGAGCCATCAAGGACCACACCAACAACGTGGGCCACTGCGACCGCTGCAAAACCGTGGTCGAGCCGCGCCTCTCCACGCAATGGTTCATCAAGATTCAGCCGTCTGGCCGAGAAGGCCATTGCGGCCGTCAGGCCCGATGCCAACGGCAACAAGGCCATCCGCTTCACGCCGGAGAACTACGAGAAGATCTACCTCAATTGGATGGAAGATATTCACGACTGGTGCATCTCGCGCCAGCTCTGGTGGGGCCATCGCATTCCCGCGTGGCACTGCGGTGTGTGCCACAAGATCACAGTGCCGCAACCCGGCGCGACGGGCGACCCGGCCGCATGCGCCCACTGCGGATCGGACAAGATCACGCAGGAGACCGACGTTCTCGACACCTGGTTCTCCTCGGGATTGCTGCCCGTCTCCGTTTTCGGCTGGCCAATTTCGCCAGCAGTATCCGGGTGCCCCGGCTCGCATCGAGGACCGGGAGATCGAAGACCGCGCCGATTTCGACGCCTTCTATCCGACCTCGCTCCTCGTCACCGGCTTCGACATCCTCTTCTTCTGGGTTGCGCGCATGATCATGCTGGGCTGCTGGTTCTCGGCGGATGTTCCCATGGCCGACGGCAGCCCGCGCCCGCTCGCTGAGATCCGTTCCGTTCCGAGAGGTCTACATTCACGCCCTGGTGCGCGACGCCAACCGCGAAAAGATGTCCAAGACCAAGGGCAACGTCATCGATCCCATCGAAATCGTCAAGCAGTACGGGACCGATGCGGTGCGCTTTACGCTCGCGTCCATGGCCTCGCCCGGCACCGACATTGCCTTCAACGTGGCGCGCACCGAGGGCTATCGCGCCTTTGCCAACAAGATCTGGAACGCGGCGCGCTTCATCTTCATGAATGTGGACAGGGCCGCGGAGGTGGGGATCAAGACTCCGTTCGAGATCCTCCGAGGGACTCATGGTCCCAACGGAAAGGAATTTAACGGGCTGTTCAACCTGCCCATCATTGGTGGAGAAGCCACCGCAATTGAGGATCGCTGGATCGTCGCCTCACTTTACAAAACGGCCGGGAAGGTCAACGACGCCTTGGAAAATTACCGGTTCGATGAAGCGGCCAGCACCATCTATCAGTTCTTTTGGGGAAGTTTCTGCGACTGGTATCTCGAAATCGTAAAGCTGCGACTGAATTTTTCCCCGGCTCCATCGCGCGAAGAGCTGATGCAAAGAGAGCCAACGAACGAAGAAGAGAGAGCCCTTGAAGGCAATTCCGAGGCCTTTGGGGCATTGGGCCTGCTCGTCTTCGTATTTGAGGCTTCGCTGCGACTGCTCTCTCCGTTCATGCCATTCCTCACTGAAGAACTTTGGCACGCAGTCTATGACGGCGACCCGCCCGCAAAATCGATCGCGCTCGCCATCTACCCGAAACCACGGGAAACATCGGATGGGCTTGTGCCTGTGATCGAGGAGATGACGTTCCTGCAGAACCTCATCACCGAAATCCGCGGCCTGCGCAAGGAAATCGGCGTCGAAGAAAAGGCCATCGTGCCTATCGAGGTCCGCGCCGACGCGGCTTCTCGCAAAATCGCAGAGAAGAACCACGACATCATCGAGCGCCTCGCCCGCGTGAGCGAAGTGCGCTTCGTTGAGCAAATTACTGCCGGGCTTTCGAAGCACAGCACCGCAGCCTTCGACGTGGGGGTGATCTACGAACGCACTATCGACGTCGCCGCCGAGCGCGAACGCTTGACGAAGGACATCGCCAAATTCGAGAAGATTCTTGAGTCCGCCGACCGCCAGCTCAATAACCCCGGGTTTCTTGCCAAGGCGCCCGCGCATATTGTCGAGGGCTTGAGGAAACAGCGGGACGAGGCAAAGAGACTCCTGGAAAAGGCCCGTGGGGATCTTGACGGACTACCGGAAGGTTGACAACTGTTCGCTGCTCACTGTCCACTGACCACTGTTCACTGACGCTATGGATTGGAAGAGCCACAGCATCGACGCATTGCTGGAGCAGGCCCTGCAAGAGGACCAGGCCACCAGCGACGCGACCACGCATCTGACCATCGATCCCGGCCTGCGCGCCACGGGCTCCATCATCGCCCGCGAAGAGCTGGTCGTCGCCGGCCTCGGCGCCATCCCGCGCTTTTTTGAGATTTATGCGCGCCTCGACGCCGCGCCCCGAAGCGCAAACGCGCTTTGAAGTCGTCAGCCATCCTGAAATGTTCGACGGCGTGCGCGCGCATCCCGGCCAGGTGCTGGCCGTCATCCGCCACAACGCGCGCGTGCTGCTCAGTTGCGAGCGCGTGATCCTCAATCTGCTGCAGCACCTGAGCGGCATTGCCACGCTCACGCGCAAATATGCCGACGCCATTCAGGGCACCCATGCCCGCGTACTCGACACGCGCAAGACCGTGCCCGGCATGAGAGCCCTGGAAAAATACGCGGTGCTCTGCGGCGGCGGCACCAATCACCGCATCGATCTCGCCTCCGGCATTCTCATCAAGAACAATCACATCTCGCTCGGCGGCGGCATCGCCGCGGTGCTTAAGCGCGCGCTCAGCGAGCGCAAGCCAGGCCAGCGCGTGCAGGTGGAAGTGCGCACGCCGCAGGAGCTCGACGAGGCTCTCGCCCACGGCGCTGAAGCCATCCTTCTCGACAACATGACGCCCAAAGAGGTGAAGCAATCCATCGAGCGCATCAAGAGCGTGACCGCGGGCCAGCCCGGACCGCTGGATTCCCACCGAAGCCTCCGGCGGCATCGTGCTTGACAACATCCGCGCCTACGCCGAGACCGGCGTCGACTTCATCAGCGTGGGCGCGCTCACCCACTCCGCCCGCGCCGCCGACATCTCCATGTCCATCACGGCGGAGCCGGGCTAGACGATGTTCGATCTCGCCGCCCTCGAATCCGCACTTGCAGGCACCATCTTCGCCGGCAAGCTGCACTACGCGCCCACCACCGCGTCCACCAATTCCGATGCGATGGCTGCTGCACGCAATGCCGCGCCGCACGGCTCGGTCTACTTTAGCCGACGAGCAACTGGCCGGCCGCGGCCGCGGCGATCACGGCTGGATTTCCGCCGCCGGCGAAGGCCTCTACGTCAGCGTTCTTCTGCGCCCGCAGTTTCCCGCCGCGCGCCTGCCGCTTCTTCCTCTGGCCGCGGGCCTGGCCGCCGCCGATGCCATCCACGCCGTCTCCGGCCTCGCTGTCGATCTCCGCTGGCCCAACGATCTTCTCATCGGCCCGCGCAAGACCGGAGGCATTCTCGTCGAGGCAGGAACCGACTCCAAAAGCCTGCCCTACGCAGTAGCTGGGGATCGGCATCAACGTGCACCAGCGCGCGTTTCCGCCGGATCTGGCCACGCCCGCCACGTCGCTCGATCTGGAAGCGAACCGGCACATCGCGCGCCAGGACTTGCTGCTCGCGCTGCTAAAATCTCTGCAGCAGGAAGCTCTCGCGTTGGCGAATTCCGACGCGGCAAATGAAGTGATCGCGCGCGTCGAAAAGGCTTCAACATGGCTGCGCGGCCGCAGAGTGGAAGTGCACGGTCCGCAAGGCCTGCAACGGCGTGACGGCCGGCCTCGATGAAAACGGATTCCTGCGCGTGACAACCGCGGAAGGGCTCGTCACCGTGCAAACCGGCGGCCTCCGCGCAAAGAAAGGCTAGCTAAGAGAAAAACATGCTGCTTGCTCTCGACGTCGGCAACACCAATACGACCCTCGGCCTCTACAAGCTCGATGGCGAAAAGCCCGAGCTTGCCGCGCACTGGCGCGTCACCTCGCACCGCACCCAAACCGTCGACGAGTACGGCGTCTTCTTCGTCAACCTCTTTGAGATGCACGGCATGTCGCCCACCCAGGTCACCGACATTATCATTGCGTCGGTGGTGCCGCCCGTCGACTCCACGCTGCGCCAGGTGTGCGAAACCTACTTCCACATCGAACCCATGTTCGTCGAGCCCGGCATCAAGACCGGCATGAAGATGCTCATCGACAATCCCACCGAGCTTGGCGCTGACCGCCTGTGCGACTGCATCGCCGCCTACGAGCGCTATGGCGGCCCGTGCATCGTGGTCGACTTCGGGACAGCTACAAAATTCGAAGTGATCTCCGCGCAGGGCGAGTATCTGGGCGGCGCCATCGCACCCGGCCTCGGCCTGAGCGCCGAAGCGCTCTTCTCGCGCGCTGCGCGCCTTAGCCGTGTCGACATCAAGCGCCCCGCCAAGGTCATCGGCACCAACACCGTCGGGCACCTGCAGAGCGGAATCTACTTCGGCTACATCGGCCTCGTCGACGGCATCATCGAGCGCATTCTTGCCGAGCTTGGAGCCGCGCCGGACCGCCCGCCGCGCATCGTCGCCAGCGGCGGCCTGGCGCACCTGATCGCTCCGGATTCGCGCTATATCCAGGAGATCGACGACCTGCTGACGCTCGATGGCCTGCGCATTCTCTTCGAGCGCAACCGCTCCACCCGCCCCCGCGGCCGCGCGCACTGAGCTTCACAGCCCCGACAGAATCTCCTGCGCCGAGGGCACCTGCGCGCGCAAGCTCTTTGCGGTCAGCTCATCGGCCTTGCGCAGGCTCGGAAAGAATGTGGCCCACATCCCGGCCACGGCCAGCGCGCCCAATCCGCCGATTACTGTTGCGCGCACCGCGCCCCACCATTGCGCCGTCAATCCGCTTTCAAACTCGCCCAGTTCGTTGGACGCACCGATGAACAGCGAATTCACCGCGCTCACGCGCCCGCGCATCTCCGGCGGCGTGGCCAGTTGCAGCAGCGAACCGCGAATGATCACGCTGATGGTGTCGGCCGCGCCCGCCACGGCCAGCGAGGCCAGCGACAGCCACAAGGTGCGCGACAATCCGAAAACTACTGTGGCGGCGCCGAAGATCGCAACGCAAATAAACAACCAGCGCCCCGCACGCCGGCGCAGTGGAAACCGCGCCATCACCAGCGACATTGCCACCGCACCTGCGGCCGGCGCGGCGCGCAACATGCCCAGGCCGCGCGGACCCTGTTGCAGAATCTCGTGCGCGAAGATCGGCATCAACGCCATGGCCCCGCCCAGCAGCACCACGAACAGGTCCAGCGAAAACGATCCCAGCAGCATGGGCGCGCGGCGCACGTATTGAAAGCCCGCCAGCAGCACCTTCATCGAAAAGTCGCGATGCTCCATGCGCCCCGGGCGCGCGTGCAACGTGCTCACCAGAACCAGAAACCAGCCCAGCGTTCCCAGCGTGAACACATACACGATGCCCGCGCCCTCCAGCCGCGAGTCCGGCACAAAGTGCGTAAGCGGAAATGTGAACATCAGACCGCCCAGCGCCGGCCCGGTGATGTTCGCCAATTGGAAGATGGCGCCGCCCCACGTGACTGCGTTGACGAAGTGCGTCTCCGGCACCAGATGGGGAATGAGCGCAGAGCTCGCTGGCCCTGAGAACGCGCGCCCAGTGCCGACGAAAAACAGCACCGAGTAAATCGCGAGGATGCTCTGCGAGTTGTTGCGCGCCAGCACCACCAGCGCCACCGTGCAAATGCACTGCAACGCGTAACAGGTCATGATCACGTGACGCCGGTCGAAGCGATCGGCCACATGGCCCGCCGGCAGCAGGAAGATGAGCCCGGGCAGGAAGAGCGCCAGCCCCGTGTATCCCAGATCGATGGCGCGATGGGTAATGGAGTATACCTGCCACGCCACGGCGACAGACTGCGCCTCTGCGCCGAGGATCACCGCTACGCGCGCCAATTGATATCGCCTGAAATCACGGGAGGCAAATGCCTCAAGTCCGCGCCGCGGTTGGGGGGAAGGTTTCTCCATCGCCTGCTCTCAGGGTACAACGGCAAGACCCAAACGGCGCGGTTCGCGGGTCGGTCCGATTCGAGTTGTAGATTCAACGCCTTTGCGGCGCGCTCGGCATAGCTGCGGGCGGACCTGAATAGTGAACCAGAACAATCCGCCAGGATCCATTCTCTTCGTGATACACCTGAGTTTCCCGCCCTTCGGTCGTAAGGTCGGAGCCATCTTTCTTAGTTGCGTGAAAGGTCCACGTCATTTCGGACCAAGCCGCATCGCCGTAAATGCGAATCACCGGATCATCGAGTATCAACTCGCGCTTTGAAAACATGTTGCCCATGATGGCGAGATAGACGTCATCTGCGATCTGCTTGAAACCATGTTCCGTGCCCAGGGGATGAATGAAAGTGGCGCTGGGATCGTGCGACCAGATATCTGACGCTAAAGCAACGTCGGCGTTGTCGATCGAGGTCGCGTACTTTTGCTGGATTGCTCTGATCTGTTCTTCATCGCTAGCGGTTCCCTGGGCAAAGGCCGCTCCACTTAGAGCCACAAGCAGCAGGGCAAGCGGGAAGACCAGCTTGGAGATCTGACGTGATGGCAAGGTGCTGAATCGCATAGTCACCAGATATATCATCAGCGCCGCCTGCCAACTGACCTGCCGCTGCACGACGCGCGCACAATCGCAGTGCTATACTCGGCTCCGCGATCTGACCACTTCAAGGATTCCCATGATCTCGTCCAAGAACAGAAAAAGTAATCGCCGAGAATTCCTGCAAGCTTCGGCGGCGGCGCTCGTTGCTGCTCGCCTTCCGCTGGCCGCGCAAAATGCCGTCGCACCGCACGACGTGAATCTGATCGCCGTTCCCGACACGGGCTGGCGCCTCTGGCCCGACCAAAAGGCCGAGTGGAAGAACGACACCGTCTATTTGCCGGAGGACGTGCATCTCGCCAGCTTGCCCGTGAACGCTCCCAGCGGCGGGTGGGATGCGCTCAACACCACGCAAGGCATTCCTGTCGCGCTGCCGTGCACCGTGGAGCAGTATTTCTGGGGCCTTACGGGCATGCGTCCCTATCACGATGAATACCGTTTCGAAACCGCCGACGACGAAGTGAAGAACGGCGCCTACTACGGCGTCTCGTGGTGGTGGCGCACGCTGGAAATCCCCGCCGCGTTCCAAGGGAAGCGCATCTTCCTGCGCATTCGCGGCGCGCGCCAACGCGCCGAGGTCTATCTCAACCAACAGCTCGTCGGTTACAGCCTGATGGAGGAGCTGCCTTTCGAGTGCGATATCACTGCGGCGGCGCGTCCCGGCGCTTCGAATCAACTTGCCATTCGCATCACCAATCCCGGCGGCCGCCTCGACTGGGTCGACGGCGGCAGAATCACCTGGGGCAATGCCACTTTCCAGAAGAGCCACGGCTTCGGCGGCCTCGATCGCGCTCTGACCCTTTCGGCTCACGGCCCTGTGCGCATACGCGACGCCTGGGTGCTGAACATGCCCGAACCGCGCCGAGTCACCGCGCACGCAGAAATCGAATATATCGGCGCTACTGCCAGCGACGGCCGCCTGCACTTCTCTGTCCTCGATCCCGTCACCGGCAAGGAACTGGCGCACACTGAAGTTGCCGCGCCGCTCGAAGCCAATCAGACCGCTACGTTTCAAGTCGAGCTCACGTACCCGTCCGCGCAGCTTTGGGATCTCGATGCTCCGCACCTCTACCGCATGAAATCGGAATGGACCAGCGCGTCAAAATTCGCAAATGAGGCAGCAGGCGCATCCGCAACAGAAGCTACCGACGCGCGCACCATCGATTTCGGTTTCCGCTGGTTCGCGCCGGAAGGCATTGGCACGAACGCGCTTTTCCGTCTCAACGGCTGCCGCGTGCGCATCTACACCGCCATCTCGTGGGGCTACTGGGCACTTAACGGGCTCTTCCCCACGCCCGAGCTCGCGGAGAAAGAAGTTCGCGTCGCGCAGCAGTTTCATCTCAACTGCCTCAACTTCCATCGCAACCTTGCCAAGGAAGAAGTACTCGCCATCCAGGATCGCCGCGGCCTGCTACGCTGCATGGAGCCGGGCGGCGGGATGCAGGCGGTCGGTCGCGCTGGTCAGGCTGACGGTTTTGCCGAACGCTACATGCAGGCCAAAATCCTCGGCATGATCCGCGCGAATCGCAGCCATCCCTCGGTAGTCGAGTACATACTGCAAAACGAAGGACGACCCGATCTTTCAAACCCGAACCTTGAGCGCGTTTTGCGGATGATGCATGCTGCCGATCCAAGCCGCAGCATCGTCGGCTGTGACGGTTTCGCCACGCGTGCGCCCCAGGCTTGGATGGAACCATACAGCGACCACCTTCGCACCTCTGCCGAGGGCGGCGCAGGCGGCTGGTGGGACGAACACCAGGGCCAGCCCTCCGATGTGTGGCAGGATGCACAATACATCAGCCCCGCGCAATTTCTTTACTACTCCACGAACCGCACGGAAATCGTGGAGTGGGGCGAGATGAAAGGCGCCGCGTCCATCGACGATCACGCCGCACTCGTCAGACAGATTAAGAGTCACGGCGGCCGCAGCTACGACCTCACCGATCATCAGGAACTTCTCGCCGTCTACGAAAAATTTCTCGACACGTGGGGCTTCCGCAAGGCCTCTCCCACCGCCAGCGATCTCTTTCAGTCCATCGGGCGCCGCGCCTACGAGTCGTGGGGACAATTCCTCGAGAACATTCGCATCTGCGACCTCAACGACTACGCCGCAGTCAGCGGTTGGGAATCGACCGCGATGGAAAATCACTCCGGCCTCGTCGACAATTTCCGCGACTTCAAATCCAATCCCGATCCCATTCGCAACTCGCTCCTGCCGGTACGGCCTGTCGCAAAACAAAAGGCTCTGGTCGCCGCGCTCGGCGAGCAAGTCGCCTTCGACCTTTACCTGCTGAACGATTCGAATCGTCCCGCACCCGGCAAGCTCGCGTTTTCGATCGCCGAACCCAAGGGCGCGCGTCGCGCCATCGGCGCGTGGAATGCGCCAGCGTTCGTGAAAGATCAGCTCTCGTATCTCGTCAAGGAGAACGTATCGAGTCCCGCGCTCGACCGCGAGGGCGTGTGGACCACGCACTTTTCGCTCTCCGGCGACGAGGAAACCGAGCACCGACGCGAAATCTGGGTCGTCAACCCCACGCCGCATCACTTTAACAATCTCCGCGTAGCCACGCTCGGCCTCGCCGACGAAATTGCTGCGCAGCTCGCACCCGTCCCAGGCCTCAAGCTGGAGCCGTTTAAGCAAGGCGAGCACTACGACCTCATCGTTGCCTCGCCGCCCACCGCACAGCCCACCGATACGGTCCACACGGACGATGTAGGCGCCGACCTCCGCAGCCATTCCATTCCGCCGACACAATTGCCCGCCGATATTGTCGCCGCCTTCAACTCCGGCACGCCGCTTGTAGTGCTTTGCACCAGCGACGGCCAGGCCATGGGCGCCGGCGCGCAACTCGCGTCTGCATGCGGATTTCGATTCGACGGCATGGTCGGGACATCTCGCGCCTCCTGGATGGGCACATGGTTTTTCGTGCGCAAGCATCCCGTCTACGACGGACTTCCCGTGGACCGCGCCATGAGCATCGAGTACCAGGTGAAGGGTTCCGACTCGAACGGCCTCATCGTCTCCGGCGACGGTATTGAAATCATCGCCGCTTACAGCCGCGACCACGACCGCAAAATCGGCGCAGGCACATTTACATGGTCGGGCCACGGCCGCAAGCTGCTCTTCCACCGCATCACCGAGATGCATCGCGTCTTCCACCGCCGCCTGCTGTCGAACGGCATTCAGTATCTGACGCAGAAAAGTTAGTACCGCG
The DNA here is from genome assembly GCA_963713675.1 of uncultured Acidobacteriota bacterium. Taxonomy (GTDB): domain Bacteria; phylum Acidobacteriota; class Terriglobia; order Terriglobales; family Acidobacteriaceae; genus Telmatobacter. The sequence goes on along the minus strand of CAVQMV010000017.1, from coordinate 255,361 downwards.
CGCCCGCATCAAATCTGGGTGCCCCATTCCGGGCGCGTTTCCGTTCTCGCGCCTGGGACGGGAGATCACGAACCCCACGCTCTTGCAGTCGGTCAGAGACTCAATGCTGGCGTCCCTTGTTTCCGGTCCATCCGTGAAAGAATGGTGGTGTACCCATCATGAGCGACGAAATCCTTTCATCAGTCGAAGCCACTCCCACCGACTCCACTGCTGCGCCAGCCGAAGACCAGGGCCAGGACGTTCAACCCATTGCTGTCGGCGTGGAAGCCCCATTGCCCATCGAGCCTGCGCCGAGCACTCCTGCCGAAGACGAAGGTCTGGACGACCAGTCCTCCTTCGCTGACATGCTTTCCGCCTTCGACCGCGAGCACACACATCGCGCGAAGACCAAACAACTTGAGGGCACGGTGGTCTCGCTCTCCGCCGATCAGGTGATCCTCGACATCGGCTACAAGATGGAAGGCGTTCTGCCTCGCTCGGCCTTCGAGAACGACGCCGAGTCCGTACATTCCGGCGATGCGTTCCCCGTCTCCATTACCGGGCGCAATGAAGAGGGCTACTACACGCTTTCGCGCTTCCGTGTGGCGCAGCCTCGCGATTGGTCGGGCCTGGAACACGCATACGCCGAGAAAATTGCGGTCTCTGGCACCGTGACCGAGGTGGTGAAAGGCGGTCTCAGTGTCGACATTGGCGTCCGCGCCTTTATGCCGGCCAGCCGCAGAGGCACGCGCGACGCTGCCGAGCTTGAGGCTCTCGTCGGCCAGCCCATCACCTGCCGCATCACCAAGCTCGACGTCGCCGATGAAAACGTTGTGGTCGATCGCCGCGTGGTTCTTGAAGAGCAGGCTCGCGGAGCGCTCAGCGAACGCCGCGCCGCGCTGAAAGAAGGCGACACCGTTACCGGCACCGTGCGCACGCTTATGCCTTACGGCGCTTTCGTCGCAATCGAGCCGGGGCTCGACGGCCTGCTGCATATTTCAGATATTTCGCGTGCCCGCGTCGCCAAGCCCGAAGACGTGCTCTCCGTCGGCGAGCAACTGACGTTGCGCGTTCTCAAAATCGATCCCGGCACCGGAAAAATCTCTTTGGGCCTGAAGCAATTGCAGCCCGAGCCGTGGGAGACCGCGGCTGAGCGCTACGTGGCGGGCCAGCGCGTCTCCGGCGCAGTTACGCGTCTTATGGACTTTGGCGCATTCGTCGAGCTCGAGCCGGGGCTCGAAGGCCTTATTCACGTTTCGGAGATGGCGTGGGACAGAAAAATCGGTCATCCCAGCGACGTACTGCATCAGGGCGACCGCGTTGACGCCATCGTGCTCTCCGTCAAGCCGCCCACCGCGAGCGACGCCGGCCGCATCTCTCTCGGCCTCAAGCAAACGCTCGCCGATCCCTGGCTCGAAGTGGAGCGCAATTTTCCTGTCGGCTCACAAGTTGAGGGCCCCGTCACGAAGATCATGAACTTCGGCGCCTTCGTCCAGATCGCTCCCGGCGCAGACGGCCTCGTGCACGTCAGCGAGATCGTCGCCGACCGCCGCATCAACCATCCGCGCGACGTGCTGCGCGAGGGTCAGCGCGTCAAAGCTCTTGTTCTTGCGATTGATTCCGAGAAGCGCCAGATCAAGCTCTCGATGAAGCAGTTGATCCCGACCAGCATCGACGAGTACATCGCCGAACACAAAGTCGGCGACCAGGTCTCCGGCCGCGTGGTCGAGTTGACGGCTTCGGGAGCGGTGGTCGAATTGGGCGAAGGGATCCGCGCGGCGCTACACGCGAAGAAAGCCGGCGCGGCTGGCGCGCCCTCAACGCTGGCCCCTGCGCCAGGCGCCGCGCCCGACCTCTCGCAACTCTCGTCCATGTTGAAAGCGCGCTGGAAAGGGAATGCGCCTTCGCCGTCGGCTGCGCCAGAACCGCTCGCCGAGGGTCAGCTGCGCAGCTTCAAAATCGTCAAGCTTGTCGCCGACACCAAGAAAATCGAAGTGGAATTAACTGCGGGCTAGAGATACATGTCATCCACGTAGCACCAGCGCCAATTTTCGCCGCGCTCGGCACTCTGGATCAGTGGATGCTTCGTCTCATGAAAGTGTGCGCGCGCGTGCCGGCCTTTCGACGAGTCGCAGCAACCCACGTGCCCGCATTCGAGGCACATGCGCAGGTGCAACCACTTTTCGCCCAACTTCATGCACTCTTCGCAACCCTCGGTGCGCGGCTTCACACCGTCTTTGATCGTTCCCAAATGCGTGCATTGCGCTGCCATCGTTCTGCCTCCGTCACCTTACCGTGCGCCTGCTGACTCGCCGCTTTATTTCGCCCAGCCCAATCCATCCGTTCCGTTGCCAGTGGCGATCATGCGAGAGACCTTCCACGTGGCCGCATCGATCTCCGCCACCTGGTTCGAGCCGGTGCAGGAAACGTAGGCCGTTTTTCCATCGGGCCGCACCAGCACTTCCTGCGGGTCTTTGCCAACCGGAACCTTCTCGACCACGGTCATGGACTTGAGGTCGATCACGTCTACCGCGTTGGCGTCAGGAATCGCAATCAGCAGAAAACGCCCATCAGGCGTGGGCGCGCTGCCGTAGCCCAGGCCGTCGAGCTTGACCCACTTCACCACTGCATTTGCCGATGTGTCGATCACCGCCAGGCGCGGCGCGGTCTCATCTGCAGTGAATACCCAGCGGTCGTCATTTGAAATCGCAATGCGCTGCACATTGCCCGAGACGGGAATCACTTTGAGTGTTTTGCGCGCCTTCACATCCAGCACGCTTACCGTGCCCGGTCCCACGTTCGCCGTATAGCCGTGCAGCCCGTCGTGCGAGAGCGCAAGCATGTGGCTCTCCGGCTGCCCCGTCGGGATCGCGTCGATAACCTTCAGTGTCTTCGGATCGATGACCGTCACGGATTGATCCAGTTCCGTCGTCACGTAGAGCAGTCCATCCGTCGGCCCGAAAACCGCGCAGTGCGGCCGCGCGCCGTAGCCGAAATCGATCTCCCCCACAACCTTGTGCGCAGCCACGTCGATCACAACGATCTTTGTGCCATCGGTTCCCGGCTTGCCCACACCCGAGTTGCCGTAGATGGGCACAAATGCCAGCCGCCCATCGGGCGAAGCCACGACTTCATGTCCGGTAATGCCGTCTTCGGCCACGTCGGCAATCACCTTGCCGGCCACGGGATCGACAATCGCAAGACTGCGATCGCCTTTTTGATCGACCACCAAGCGCGCCTGTTGCGCGCACGCCGCGGAAACAGTCAGCGCCGACACGGCCGCCAACCAAGACAGGGAAGAAAACTTCACAATCGACCTCCGCCAACCACCCCATGAATATAGCGCACGCAGGGCCCTCCTTTGAACCCGCAAAGGTTCGCAGCATTGCCCGCCATCCACTATGCTTGCGCTTATGCCCCTTCCTGCGCGCGATGCCGAGCTTGTGCAGATCATGGATGCCTCGCTTGCCGAGGCAGCTCGACTCGCAGGAGCGTTCCTGGCCTGCCGCATAGGCTGCACGCAGTGCTGCTATGGAGCCTTTGCCATCAACGCGCTTGACGCCGCGCGCCTGCGTGCAGGAATGACTGAGTTGCACGCCACAAATCCCGCGCTCTACTCTGAGATCGCCCGCCGCGCCCACGCATGGCTCGCGGAGCACGGTCCGGATTTTCCCGGCGATCGCAACAGCGGCGCGCTCGGTAGTTCTCCCCAGGACCAGGCTTGCTTCGAAGACTTCGCCAACGATGCCGCGTGCCCCGCGCTCGATCCCGCGACCGGCCGCTGCGATGTGTACGCATGGCGGCCCATGACCTGCCGTGTCTTCGGCCCTCCGGTGCGCGCAGTGGGCGATGACGGCGCTGAGGGCCTGGGCCATTGCGAGCTTTGCTTCATTGGCGCTACGCCGGAGCAGGTGGCCGGCTGCGAAATGCCCGTCCCGCACGATCTTGAAGCGGAGCTCCTCAATGAAGTTGGACCGCAAAATGAAACCGTCGTCGCGTTTGCGCTAGTACGCTGAGGTCCGAGGCCGGCAACTCTCTGTACAATCAGGGAAATCCTGGAGGACACTGAAATGCAAGTCCAGACTGAAATCACCGCGAATGAATTGAGCGAAGCGATCAGTCTGAACCGGCCCTCGATGTCTTGGCTGAAGGATGTGCAAGCTAATGGGTATGCCATTGCCCTGCTGGTCGCGATCCTCTGGGTAGACATCAAGAACCAGGCAGCCGGAAAACACGTTCCGCCGGTCTCCTGGATTTTGTTGCTGATCCCTGTATTGCTCATCGGTTTTTATTGGTACCGCAAGCAATCAGCGGTGCAGCGCGCGGTTTCAAAGCCGAGCAATATGCCAGGAACCGCAACCCTCGATGCGAAAGGAATCAGCTCCACAACCTCGGCCGGCGCGCCCAGCTTTGTGGCGTGGAGCGAGTACAGTGGCTGGAAGGAAGGGAAGGACGTTTTCACGCTAACAAAGGGAAAGTCTTTTCAAGTTGTGACGAAGCGCGGCCTGAACGAGGCTGAGGTAGAGCAGCTCCGGTCTCTGTTCCGCAGTCAGATTCACTGACCCCTTGCGGCACTCCAACCCCGTTCCACCGACGGCCCGCGCTGGCCTCGTTCAGTACTTCCAAGGGTTTCGACCGTCTTTCAGCCGACATAACCGGCGATCCATCCGGCCGCGTCATACTGGAGCCGGTGCTGAAAGACAGTTCCTGAATCAACGGTCATCGGAAAGCTGCTCTCCGCCAACGAACCACGACGCGATATTGTTGCCCTGACCATGCCGTAAACTGATCTTTGCAAACCCTCATGCCAATGCGCCCCTGCTGGGTCGAGATTCGCACCCGCGCTCTCGAAGAGAACATGCGTTTCCTTGTGGGCCTCGCCGCGCCGCACGCCGAGCTGCTCGCCATGGTGAAGGCCAACGCCTATGGCCACTCGCTGGCTCTGTGCGCACCCGCGGCGGTGCGTGGAGGAGCGGGTTGGCTGGGCGTGACCAGCGTGGAAGAAGGCATTGCCGCGAGCGCCCTGTGTCCTGACACGCGCGTGCTCATCATGGCAGGCATTGCTCCCGGCCAGGCTGCGGCCGCGATTCAGTTTCAACTGACGCCCATCGCGTGGGAGCTGTGGCAGCTCGACGAGCTGGAAGCCGCCGCGCGTGCCGCCGGCGCCGCGCCCGCCTCCGTCCCTGTTCATCTTGAGATCGACACCGGCATGAGCCGCCAGGGCGTTTTGCCGGGTGAGCTCCCTGCGATCTACTCGCGCTTCGCGCCAGGCTCTCCGCTGCGCCTTGAGGGTGTGATGACGCATCTGTTCGCCGCCGACGAAGCTTACGGGCAGGCGACGCAGGAACAACTCGCGCGCCTCGACGACGTTCTCACACGCATCTCCGCCACCGGGCTGTTCGCGGAGTGGCTCAATGTAGGCAACTCAGCCGCGCTGCTCGCCGGCCAGGCGCGTCCTCTTTCCGAACTCGCCGCACGCCACGGCATGAAGGCCCTGCTGCGTCCCGGCCTCGCGCTCTTCGGCATCGCGCCCGAATTCGATCCCGCGTTCTCTGCTGCGGACGAACCATCTTCGCTTGCCGCCGCGCGCGCCAATCTGCAACCCGTGCTCACCTGGAAGTCCTCGGTCATCGGCGTGCGCTCCGTGCCCGCCGGCGCGACCGTGGGCTACAACGGAACCTTCGTCGCCACCGAGCCGATGCGCCTCGCACTCGTCGCCGTGGGCTACGCTGACGGACTCGACCGCTCGCTCGGCAACCACTTCCATCTGCTGGTGCGCGGCCAACGCGCGCCGCTGGTGGGCCGCGTCAGTATGGATCAGGCAGTGGTGGATGTAACAGAGACTCCCGGCGTTGCTGCCGGCGACGAGGTTGTGCTCGTTGGCACGCAGGGCGATGAATCCATCACCGCCTACGATCACGCTCGCGCCACGGGCACCATTCCGTGGGAGGTCTTCACGCGCATCGGCCCGCGCGTTGCGCGCGCAGCCGTTTGAGTGGATTCCTAGCGCCGCATCGGCAGCTTTATCGCGCCACAGATTCCGCAGGCGCCGCGCACAATCCCGCCGCGCATTGCACCGCGTTGATCATGGCTTCCGCTCCGACGCATGAGTTCAGCTGCATGTGATACAGCCCGCGCGTGCACCACTCCTGCTGGTAGAACTTGCGGATGACCGCCGCGCGCCGCCGGTCGAAGGCCGCCAAATGCTGTTCCGCCTGCTGCGCACGCTCAGGAAAGGCGCGCGAGAACCATTCTTTCTTGGCGCTGGCCGTCGCGTACACAAAAACATGAAAGCATCCCGGCCTTCCGGCCAGGGCGCAGGCCGATCCGCGACCCACCAGCACGCAATCGCCTTGTTTCGCGGCGTCGAGAATCTGGGCCCGAATGAGTTCCAGCATGCGTTCGGAGTCGAAGATCTTTTCATCGCCGCTGGTCGCCGGTGCGTACACCGGATCCTGCCAGAACATTTTGCCGTATCGGTAATACCAGGGGTCCAGCCGCTCATCAAATTTGGCCGCCGCCTTCGGATCGATGCCGGCGATGCGCGCCGCGCCGGCCACCAGTTCCGAATCCAGCAGCCGCCAGCCCAGCCGCGCTGCTAAATCGTGCGCAAACTCCGCACCGTGCGAGCCGTATTCCCGCTCCACTGTAATGACCCTGACCGGCGCATGCATCATGACCCTGAATGACCCCCTGCGCAGGAGCATACAACTCTTGCCGCAGAAAATAAAACCGGCGCGGAAGGGGATCTCCCTCCCGCGCCGTTTGCGGTTCCTGCGATGTATGTCCGACCTACTGCGTAACCGGTTGAGCCGGTGGCGCTTTCGGGCTCTTCAGGTGGCGCGCGTTGGGAGGGGCCGGAGCATCCGGAGCGGGCGGCTCTGCCGGCGAAGCTGCCGTCTCCTTCTTGATGTGCAGATCGCCGTTGTCCGCGGTCAGCACAATGTGCGCCGTGCCCGAACCGATGCGCCCGCTGACCGTTTTGTCTTCATCACCGGTCACCGTCAGGCCGAAGTCTGTCACCACCTCGCCATTGTGCGCGCGCCCATTCACCGTCGCAGAGACATTGGCAGGCAGCGTGATCTCCACGTCGCCTTTGCTGTTCGTTGCCTCCACGCCGTAGGTCCCCGCCAGCTCGATGCGGATATTGCCGTCGCGGTCTTCCACGTGGCTGTCGCCGTCCACCTGGCTCAAATCCACGTCCTTGGAGTGCGTTGTCACGTGCACCTGTCCCTTGGCGCCGATGACCCGCAGGTCATCGTCGTTCAGGGTCAGCTCGCCGGACAACTGCGCCGCGTCGACCGTGGTCACTGAGGTGCGAAGGTGCACTGGCCCGGTCACGTTCTCCATCGACACGTCGCCCGGAATGTCGCCGTTCTGTGCGATCCCGCCTTTGATGTTGGACACGGTGATGTCGTTTACGTCGCCTTCCAGGGTCATGTCACCCTGGACATCCTGCGCGGCAAAAACGTCGTGCTTCCCGTGGACAAAGTGCGCCACCACCGGTCCCGTGATCGAACTGAGATGAATGTCGCCTCGGGCGGTGATGTCGATGCCCGCGCCCAGGCCGCTCGCGGTCACGCTATCCCATCCCGCGTTCACCGTCACGTGCGCCGTTTTCGGCACTGAGACCGTTAAATTCACCCGTCCCCGATCGTTCGATTGCGCTTGGATCAGCACCGCGCTGCCGTTCACCGTCACCTGCGCGGCCTCGGCGTCAAAAATCTTCTTCGCGCCTGAGTCCGAGTTGGCATAGGCTACTTCCTGCGCGCGCATCTCCAGGTTCGGCTGGTCGCTCGCCGTAATGCTCACGTCGCCGCGGGGAACGCGAATCTCGATCGACGCATTGGCCGGAATCTGCCGGCTGTCGACCGGCTGATCGCTGTCGTGCTCCGGCAACCCGAAGGTGTTGAAGAAGCCGCCATCGCCGAAGTCGCCGTGAAACGGGCCCCAGAAATGGTTGTGCGCCGCTGAAATTGCGCCCAGAAACGCGAGAAAGATCAGGATCCCGATGAAGCCGCCGCTGCGCCGCACCGGAGTTTTGCGGCGCATGTCCAGCGCCCACTCGCCCAGCAACGCCAGCCCCGCGCCGATGAGCAGCAACGGCCACCACCGGCCGTACCACTCCCAGAACGTGGCTGCGTCGAGATGGCCGCTCATGATCAGCAACGCGATCACGCCAACAGACACCAGAACGATCGGACCGACCATCGAAGGTACGCGCGGGCCGTACGTGCCCACGTAGTTCGCCTTCCATGCGTGGCGCTGTGCGCGCCAGGCATCGCGTTGCGCGCGCCACGCGGCTTTTTGCTGGTCGCGGTAGGAGTTCCACTGCGTCTTCGGATCGTACGGCGGCATTCCGCTGCCACCCGGAGGCATATTCGGAGGCATGCTGCTCATGGTTGCCCTTCCTCGCTGTCATTCTGAAAGTGACCCACAGGCACAATCGAAGTGCCTGCGTTTGCGGCAGAGTTTGCCGCGCTGTGCCCTGCGCCCGAATTCGTTCCCTGTCCTGCGTCCTGCCATGGCGCGCCGGGAAAAACTGGATAGCCATCCACGGCCAGCGCCGCCCGCTCAGCTAGCGCCAACAAACCAGCCAAAATCAGGTAGAACGGCCAGCTGTGTCCCCAGCCAAGAATGTGCGCCTGGGCCAGCAGTGCATTCACACCCACCAGCAACAGAAATGCCGGCCCGCGCAATCTGCGAATCAAAATGTAACGGCTCATTGCTGGCCCCCTTGCGAGTGATCCTGCGGCCCCGCCGGCGAATTACCCTGCGGTCCATTCTGCGGACCGCCTGGCGGCGCAATATGCGAATACTGCAGTCGCCGCACGATCATCCATACGCCCAGTCCGATCAACACCAGCGGCCAGCTAAAGTGGAACCAGTGCCACGAAAACCAATCGAACTGCCCCAGCAGAAACAGCACGCCCAGGGCAATTAGAATCACGGCGCCCACCGGCTCTCTGCGCCGCCAGTGCATCGGCGGCACCGGTGGGAAAGGCGGAATTGGCGGAATTGGAGGAACGCCCGGACCCCCATACCCCTGCCCCCCGTACGTTGATTGATAGGGAGGCTGGTACTGAGCTTGATACGGCGGCTGGTTGGCCGCCTGCTCGGTGCCCTGATTCGCGCCCGTTGCTCCCGCTCCCGATGGAGGGCCAGGATACGGACCCTGTGGAGGCCGCATGCCCGTCGAAAACCAGTTGCTCACCTCGTTCAACCCCAGCGGATCGGGCAACGGATCTCCATCGCGCCGCGCCCTCGCCGTGTGATACGCCTCGAACATCTGATAGAAGATCCAGGCCGCGATGAAGAGGCCGAACACGCCGTACACGTGCGCCGCGCTCACCAGCACCGCGAAGATCACCACGTGCACCATGCCCTTCACGAACTGGCCGTTGTACATCGCGCCCACGCCGGGAATCGCTCCCAGCAGGGCCGCCAGTCCCGGACTCGGTCCGCCCATGGGAGGCGGCACATAGGACCTCTGCGCGCTCTGCCACGCCATCCAGCACGGCTCGCAGAGAATCTGTCCGCCCGATCCTTTACGCACGCATGCCTCGCACAGTGCCTTGCCGCAACTCTGGCAGTACGCTGTCGCATTCACGCCGCTATGGTTTACGCAATCCATGGTGTGCTCCCTTCCAACGTTTGCACCCTGTAGCCTCTGGACTGCCGACTGGTGTGCCCACTTGTCCGTCTTGACCGCATCGGAAACCTAAGTGAAGTTTCCACATATTCATTGCTGCTTGCCGGCTCCGCTTTCGGTGTGTCCGGCTGTTGCCGAGGGCCCGCGCGCAACCCTCCATCACGGCTCCCGGGATTCCGCCCCGGATTCTGCCGGCTCTCGCCCGGCGTTACCGGCTGGGTTTGCTGCTGTTGCGGTTCGCCGCCTTTGCCCTCGTCGTCGCCGCGCAGCTCGCGCATGCGCGATTCCACCTCGTACACAAACCGCAGATGGTCGTAATAGCGCACGATCGGCACCGAAGCCATGGTCAGTTGCCGCTCCATGTACGACCGCATCGCATGCGGCCTCAAGTCGGCAAGCCGCAGATTCTTGAAACGCACGCCCGCCAGGTTCAGCGTGAGCGCGATGGAAAAGAACGCCATTGCTGCTGTCAGCAGTAGCCGTGGTTGCACACTGTAACGCATCCGCGCCATGAAACCAGGCTGTTGCCAAACTGGCGGAACAAACGCCGGAACTCCACCAACCCCTGCCGGCACGGGCAAGCCGCTTACTGCATGCCCTGGCCCTGTGGTGGCCAGAATCTTTTCCAGTAGCCACTCCGGCGGTTCCGGCTCAGGCGACAGAAACTCCAGCCACTCGCGGCCCTTGCGCGCCGCTTCATACAGCGCCGCGCACGCCGGGCAGCCGGCCTTGTGCGCGAGAAACCGCGTCTCTTCCTCGGGCTTCAGCAGCCCGTCCAGTGCATCGGCCAGCTGCGTCTCCCACTCGCCGCACGCTGGTGTGCCCGGAATATGTGTGCCTTCTGCCATGGCTACATCACCTCCTTCTTGCTACGTTCCAGGTACCGCGCCAGTTCCGCGCGCCCCCGGCTGATACGTGACTTCACGGTCCCCTCGGGAATACCTAAAACTTGTGCAATCTCTTTATAATCAAGGTCTTGTAAATCTCTCAAGATCACTGCCTCGCGCAATTCGACGCTCACTTTCATCAGCGCCTTCTGCACCATCTTTTTCAGTTCGTTCTGCGCCGCCGACTCATGCGGGGACGGGCCGGCGTCGGCCAGCCGGTCGGCGACACTCAGATGCGTTCTTATGTCTTCCATCTGGTCCCAACCCTCGTCCAGGGAGCCTGTTGCGCGCTGGTTCCGTGTCCGCCGGTAGTTGTCCACCAGCAGATTCCGCGTCATGGTGGTAATCCACACCGGCAGGCTGCCGCGTGAGGCGTCAAAACTGCCCAGATTCGAGTAAATCTTCAGGAATACGTCCTGCGTCAGGTCTTCGGCATCCGTTGGGTTGCCGGTAAAGCGGTAGCAGAGCCCATACACACGCTTCTGGTGCGTGCGGACCATCTCGGCCCATGCGCTGGAGTCGCCGTTCATGCAGCGGCCGACAATCTGGGTCCAGTCCTGCTCCAGAGCTCTTACCTCCGTGCGCCCGTCGTGACCCGCCAATGTCGCCCGGGTCGCCGGTGCCGCCTCTGATGTGGCTGTACCCATCAGAGTCGCAGCGCACCGGGTCCCATCGCGCCGCGCCCCAGGAGCGGTTGCGGTAGCTGGCGTCTTGGAATGGCCAAAGCCCCACTCCACGGTCGGCGCCGCCATGCCCCAGCTTAATGTACCCACATACTGCATGGTGTTTGACTACGCAGATCGTCCCGCCGCAGTTCCCTCGGCCTCAGCGCTTGAGACATGGCCAACTCCAAAACCAGAAAAAACGCCGCACCGTGCGAATCCCGCCGATCGATCCCAAATTCGCCGTGCATTTTCGCCAATTCACCGTACACTGGGCAGCAGTGGAGGACGCATCGTGGAAGATTGGAAGTTCACCCAGCAGGATCCTGCGGAGGCTCTCGCCAGGCTGCATTTCTTCTCCATCAAGAAGAAGCACGCGCGCGGCGAGGTGGAAGCGCGCATTACGGTCAAGGAGTTCGCCACCGCCAAAACCACCGACATGAAGTTCTTTGCCGTGGCGGATATCGAGCTGAACCAGAAAGTCATGAAGTTCCAGCCCTGCGGATGGCACGAAACCCTGATGGGCGCTCTGACGGAATGCCTGAGAAACCTGCGCAAGTTTGACTACGAAAGTCCGGAACTGCCAACGGAAACCTCCGCGGACGGGGCGCAACTTTAGGTGAATCGCCGGTTTTTCACTGTTGGGAAGGCCTCACCAGAAACTCACGTACGCTGAGCAACCAAGGAGTATCCGGCCATGCGCAAGACCCTGTTGGCCCTCGCACTTCCATTCTTGCTGTGCACACTGGCCCATGCCGCCAGCTTCGACTGCACCAAATCTAAGACTGCACAGGAAAAAGCTATCTGCGGCACGCCAGCGCTAAGTGATGCCGACGATCAGATGGCTGCTGCCTACAAAGCATGGTTGTCCGCAGCGCAACCGGATTGGGCCGCTGGAATTCGCCAGGACCAGCTCGTCTGGCTGCGCACGCGCGACACGAATTGCCCTGCTGCCGAATCATCCTCCGATCTCGGCTCCTGCCTGAGCAACGTCTACAAACTGCGCATCGAAGATTTGCAGGGGATGGTGCAACACATTGGCGGCGTCACCTTCGTTTCGCAGGCGATCACGTTGACCGCGCGCGACACACCGGACTCCGCTCCTCCCGCCGGCATCTCTGAAGTGACGCCCGGCTTCGGCACGCTCGAGGCCATCTGGCCGCAGGCTTCCTCCGCCACGCCACAATGGACCGCATGGAACAAGGCTGTCGAGAAGGCGGCGATCCAGGCTGTCAACACATTCACCGGCGACGCGAAGAAGCCGGCGCAGGACTGGAGCGGTCTTGTGCTGCCTGGCATCGATGATGTGGTGACAGTCACCGTAGAAGGCTTCAACGGCAAGATGATCTCCGCGACCGTCGTGAACGATTATGACGGGCACGGCGCCCATCCCACGGAGAATTCCGCTCAGTTTTACTGGATGCTCAGCGAGCAACGCGCGCTCAAGCCGGAAGATGTCTTTCTGCCCAACTCCGGATGGGACACGTGGATGGAGAAGCGGCTCGACACCTACCTTCAGCAGGTTCTTGACTCCAACGGGAACGACGAGCGGCAGTATCAGCCTGGCGACTTACCGGGCATCGTTACAAATCCGGCAGACTGGAAGCTCGATCCAACGGGTTTCTCGATCTTCTTTCAGCCGTACCAGGTAGCCTGCTACGCCTGCACCCCAAACCCCATGACTATCTCGTGGACCGATCTAAAGCCCTACCTGCAGCCCAGCTTCGTCCTTCCCAAATAATGAAGCACGTAGCTGCGCGCACCACGGCCGCAGTCGTCTCTGATCACTGACAACTGTCTTCAGTATTGGTCCCCAAACTCCGGATCCACCGGATTCTCGAACAGCGATGCATCGCGCGTGACAATCGTCAGCCCCGACGGCGTGACAAAGTAACGCCGCTTGTCTTCCACCGGGTCGTAGCCGATCACCGTGCCCTCGGGAATGTGCACGTCGCGGTCGATGATGGCCCGCCGGATGCGGCAATGCCGCCCGATGCTCACATGCGAAAAGACGATGCTCGCGTCGATGTCGGAGTAGGAGTTCACGCGCACGTCCTGCGACAAGCACTGAGTTGTATACCGAAGCGCCCGAAATGATGACGCCTGCCGTGATGATGGAGTTCACTGCCATGCCCGACCGTCCCGGCTCGCCGAAAACGAATTTGGCCGGCGGATATTGCCGTGCCCGCGTGCGGATGGGCCAGCTCTTGTCGTAGAGGTTGAAAACCGGCGACACCGCGCACAGATCCATGTTGGCTTCGTAGTACGCGTCCAGAGTTCCCACGTCGCGCCAGTAGAGCGCCTCTTTCTTGTTCTCATCCACGAAGCTATAGGCCATCATCTTTTTCTTGCCGAGCAAATTGGGCAGGATGTTGTGGCCAAAATCGTGCTTCGAATCCGCGTCGTCCGCGTCCGAAATCAGCGCCTTCAGCAGCGTTTCCGTGTTGAAGATGTAAATGCCCATCGAGGCATCCACGGCATTGGGGTTGAACGGCGAGCGGAAGCTCGTCGATGCCGGCTTCTCCTGGAATCCCATGATCTCGCCTGTTGGGCCCACCTCCACCACGCCAAAGCGCGACACTTCTTCGGGTGGAATCGGCAGAGTGGCCAGCGTGATGTCGGCGTTGACCTCATTGTGGTAGGCCAGCATGCGGCTGTAGTCCATCTTGTAGATGTGATCGCCCGACAGGATGATCACGTGCCGGGGCTGCTCGCTGCCGATCGAATAGATGTTCTGGTACACCGCGTCCGCCGTGCCCATGTACCAGTTGGCGCCGGTGCGCTGCATGGGCGGCATCAACTCGAAGAACTCGCCGAGTTCCTGCGCCACAATGCCCGTCCAGCCTTCGCGGATGTGCCGGTTCAGGCTGAGCGCCTTGTACTGCGTGAGGATATACACGCGCCTCAGGCCCGAATTGATGCAGTTGGATAGCGTGATATCGATGATGCGGTAGTGCCCGCCGAAAGGAACGGCTGGCTTGGCGCGGTCCCGCGTCAGGGGAAACAGCCGTTCTCCGGCTCCGCCCGCAAGTAAAACTCCCAGAGTGTCCTTCATATCCATAAGGCTCCCACAGCCTGGAAGGGTCGCTGCCCCATCCCGTCCGGTAGGGCTGGGGAGTGCCGCTATCCGGAACAGCATTCTTTCTGGCGGCACTCAATGAGAACCGCCTCTGAACGCAGGAGAATATCACACAGAGCAATACGCTTGGCAGTCCCGCTCATGAACATTCGATGATCTGGCCCCGAGAGACACAGCCCGGATGAAGCGGCGAGCGAAACGCAGGCCACGATCCGGAGTGAAGAGACACGGACCCTGAAATGATCGGTCTTCAGGTTTTGCATCGTGCGCCGTCTAGCGGGAGGGAAGAGTTTCCGGCTCTACCAGCCTGAAACCCAGTTCGCCTTTTTCGTGGACCGCTTGGCCTTCGTGAACTTGTACTCCACGCCCACGGAGATGGCGAAATTCACATCGTACTGCGCATAGGACGTCGCAGGAGTAACGAGCGTGTCATTGAAGGTGTAGTGCGTCACGACTGCGTCAGGATTGATGCGGAATACCCAGTGCTGCGACCGGTTCAGGTCGATGCTTCCGCCGATAATTGCCGCGGGCGCCATCTGGTTCCCGTAGAAGTCAAACTTCGCGGGCGGCTGTCCCAGCAGGTCCTTCTGGAAATCTCCATAGACCCCGCCGAACATGGCATGCGCCAGCATCGCCCCGTGCTTGTTGTGCGGCCCGAGCCATTCCGCGCCGCCTACAAAGAAATACTGCTTCACCATCGGTCCCTTGATGTTGTTGGGCGAGTTGGGCGCCGTACCGCTGGTGCCTACATAGGCGCGGCCGGAACCTTCGATGCCCCAGTTCCGCGTGAGCCAAACAGTGCCGTCCGCGTCCAGTCCGCCCAGGTTCGAGCCCTGCAGCAGCGACGGGCCAGCCTTCATGTGGTCGTAGGCCATTCCCAGCGATACATCGTAGCGGTTGTCGTAGCGCACGTTCGACAGCGGATCGACGGAAATGTAAACGCCGTAATTGGAGTTCTGAGCGTCCGCACCCTGTGGCGTGGGCGCCTGCGTCGGCTGGCTTTGGCTGCTCGAGCTCTGAGGTTGGGCGGGCGGATTTTGGGCGGGCGGATTCTGGGAACCCGCCGTCTGCGCCTGCATGCGGGTGCCCGCACACACGGCCAAAGCGAGAACAACGGCTAAAAGAGAAGAAAATCTAACTTGATGAGGCATCATTGACAAGCTTACAAGACCGCCCCGATACCGGACAACGCGCCTGTCGACCATTTTGAAGAGCATCCTCCTTAGACGGGCCAGGGCTAAATTCCGTCCTGTGCCTTTCCGCCCCCCGAGTAAAGCCCTTGCCTCACCCCTGACCCCTATCCACGGTCCTCGAATCACGATCTGCTGTTCACTGTTCGCTGACGTCGCACCGCTCCATCTGCCGCGACCACACCAGGTAATGCACTGTCTTCAGGATTTCGACCACGGTCTGCTCCGCCGTCGCCCCCGCTCCCACCGGTCCCAGCGCCGGAGCCGCGTGCACCCGCCATTTCATCGGCAAATCGGCTCAGGATCAGTCCCGCCCGTGGCAGATGGCTGGGGCTTGAAATCACCTCAGCCGACTCCCAGCCGTGGCTGCGCATCATCCTCAGCGCGTTGCAGGTGTTCTCCATGGTGTTCCGCGCCTCAGGATCCTCCAACACCGCCGTTGCCGGAATCCCCTGCGCCTCCGCGGTCCGCGCCATCACCTGCGCCTCCACAAACCGGTTGGCTACCGCCCCGCCGGTAAAGATGATGCGCGGCGCCACGCCCCGCTCGTACTCGTGCACCGCCTCGGTGACGCGCGCCAGCTGGCTTGGGCTCGGATTCCCATCCGCGTCCGCCGGGTCACCCAGCACGATCAGCACATCAAAACTGTCCTGTGCGGTATTGTCCTTGGGCGCCAGCGCCCGCTCCAGGGCCGCCCAGCCGAGCAGCCCCAAAATCAAGGCTGCGCATGCCAGAATTCCCCGCCCCAGCCAGCCTAGCCCCCGGCGTCTCCTGGGCGCGGCCCTCCGGCTCGTCCTGCGTGCACTTGTCTGCTTCTGTGATCTTGAGGAGCTCAAAGGGCCCGCCTCCAAACTCCACTCTAACGCGGCTGTTAGGTGCTAACTCCGCCAACTCCGCAAGCGCCGCTAACCCCGCTGCCTTTACAGCTCCGCCGCCTTGTCCCACTCGGAGAACACAATCTCATGGAGCGGCTTGCGTGTCCGCGCGGTGGTTTCGCGTTCGATCAGCGCGGCATCGCCCAGGGCCGACGGCTCGCCCTGGTAGCCCAGCGCAATCACCGTCCCCAGCGCGAACTCCGCAGGAATCCCTAGCACCTGGCGCGCGGCTTCGTGGTCGAACCCTGCCATTTGGTGCGTGGTCATGCCCAGTTCCGCGGCCTGCAGCGTCAAATAGGCGCTCGCAGCTCCCAAATCGAACAGCGCATACGGACTCGCCGCGCCCTTGGCGTTCACTGCCAGCACCGTGCCCAAAATCAACACCGGAGCCTTGGGCGCCCAGACCTTGTTAAACCCCGCCAGCGTCCCGGCGATCTTCTCGTGTGTCTCCGAGCCCTTCAGCCCCACCAGAAACCGCCACGGTTGCCCGTTCCCGCTCGAAGCCGCCCACCGGGCCGCTTCAAACACTTTCTTGAGCGTCTCCGCGCTCACCTCGCGCTCGTCAAACGACCGCGCGCTCCAGCGCTCATGGATCACCGGCAACATCCCCTCGACCGGCGGCGCCTTCTTCAACTTGTGTACTTCACTGGCTGTCAGACTCATGGGCTCTTTGCTCCTCGGGATCGCATCGGGATCCCGTTGCTTCACTGTTTTTGATTCACCGATGTGTCGCGAGGATTCGCCCGCCGGCTAAATAGTTGTTGTGACAAACATATCTTGCAATGGCGCACAAACATCCGTTTCCGCCGGGATATCTACTGACCACTGATCACTGTCTTACGGATACATTCTGTTCAACATGCGCGGGAAGGGAATCGTCTCGCGCACGTGGTCGAGCGCGCACACCCACGAAACCACGCGCTCAATGCCCATGCCAAAGCCGGAATGCGGCACGCTGCCGTAGCGCCGCAGGTCGAGGTACCACTCAAACGCCTGGCGCGGCAGCTTGTGCTCGTCAATGCGCGTGCTCAGCAGCTCGTAGCTCGACACGCGTTGCGACCCACCGATGATTTCGCCGTAACCCTCCGGCGCCAGCACGTCCACGCAGAGCGCGTAGCGCGGATCCTTGGGATCGGGCTCCATGTAAAACGCCTTCACGTTCGCCGGATAACGGTGCACCATCACCGGCCGGTCGTACTGCGAGCTCAGCCACGTCTCGTCGGGCGAGCCAAAATCGTTGCCGTACTCGAAGGGATTCTCCAGTTGCCCATTCTTGTGTGCCTGGTTCAGCAGTTCCACCGCCTCGTCGTAGCGGAGGCGCGGAAACGGCGCTTTAACAGATTCGAGCTTCGCCGCGTCGCGGCCGATCACCTGCAGCTCCGCGGCGCGATTCTTCACCACGCTCTGCACAATATGCGAAATGTAATTCTCGGCAAGCTCCATCAGCCCGTCGAGATCCATGAAGGCGACCTCCGGCTCGACCATCCAGAACTCCGTCAGATGCCGCCGCGTCTTCGACTTCTCCGCGCGAAACGTAGGCCCGAAGCTGTACACCTTGCCCAGTGCCAGCGCCGTCGCTTCCACGTAAAGTTGCCCGCTCTGCGTCAGGTACGCGGGATCGCCGAAGTAGTCCACGGGAAACAGCGTGGATGTGCCTTCGCACGCAGCCGGCGTCAAAATCGGCGGATCGGTGCGGATGTACCCGTTCATGTCGAAGTACTCGGCTGCCGCGCGCATAATCTCCGCACGAATGCGCAGAATGGCCGACTGGCGCGGCGAGCGCATCCACAGGTGCCGCCGCTCCTGGAGAAACTCCACGCCGTGGTCCTTGAGCGTGATGGGATAAGGATCGGACTCCGGGACGCGCTGCACCACCTGCACGTTCTCTACGTCCAGCTCGTAGCCACCCGGCGCGCGCTTGTCGGCACGCACTTTTCCCGTCACAATCACGCTCGACTCCTGGGTCAGGTGTTTCAGCGTCTCAAACACCTCCGGCGACACGCTCTTCACATGCGCCACGCCCTGGATCGACCCCGTTCCGTCGCGAAAAATCGGGAACACCAGCTTCCCGCTCTCGCGCAGGTTGTAGAGCCATCCCTGGAGAGTCACGGATTGCCCGTCATGCTTGCCGATCTCGGCAATGGTGGCAACAGGCGCGACAGGCTGGGCGGCTTCGGGCTGTGCGGTTTCGAGCGGTAGAGGACCGGTTTCTTCAGGCATCGTAAGCAGGCTTTCTGTGCGGCACGAAACGGCCACGCCGGACGTTCCAGAATACCGCGCAGGCCGGACGGTGCGCTGTGCGCCCTAGCTTGGCCGACGGACTTCGCTAGTTCGCCACTCTTTCGTATTGCCTCGCGCCTCTAATCGGCCGTCGCGAATCAGGGCATCAATGCGGTTGGCAACCAAGTCGTAACCTTCGTCTGCGCGCGGAAAGTTGTTGCCGAGCTTGCTGGCTGTACCAACGATGATCATTGCCACCTTTTTCCATGACGCTTGAGCCACGGCAAGGACGGCATTGTCTATTTGGGAGTCATCCATAGCTCGATCTTTTTTTCCCCTGACCCAGCAGGCAATTGGAACCCGCACGCTTGCCATCTTAGGACACTAACTGGCGCGATCCGGCAATTTCGTGCCATAGGAATTTGTTTTGATCTGGACGACAAATGGCCCCAGAAGGCATCCTATTGATCAGGAAGCGGCGACGAGGGAGCAGCGATGAGCGACCAGCTCGAAGTGGGCGGCGAAGAGATGCACAAAACCCAGGCGGATCCCGATGCCGCCGAGCGGTTCATCACGGAGAAGCGGCTGGGCGAACGCATCCGCCGCCTGCGCCTGAAGAAATCCATGGGCCTAGTGGAGTTGGGCAGGCACACCGGCCTCTCGGCGAGTTTCTTGTCGCAGCTTGAAACCGGCCGCGTAGTACCCACACTGCGCAACCTGGCGCGCATTGCCATGGTTTTCTCCAAAGATTTGTCCTACTTCTTCGAATCCGAGCCCGTCGCCATCTTCCGCGTGCATCGCAAAAAGGACCGAGTGCGCATGCCGCAAACCGGCGTGGAGCCACCGACTTATACGTTTGAAAGCCTGGGCTACATGGTGCCCGACCGGCACATGGACCCGTATTTCGCTGAGTTCGTTCCCCTGCCCGCGCAGGTTGAATCCAAGTCGCACATGCACGCCGGGTTCGAGTTTCTCTATGTGCTGGCCGGCGAGCTCATCGTGCGCCACGCTGACCAGGAAGCGACGCTCGGCGCAGGCGACGCCGTCTACTTCGACTCGGGCACTCCTCACTCCTATCGTTGCGCGGGCTCGAAGCCGGCTGAAGCGCTGATTGTCACCATCCACATGCAGGCCGCAAGCCAGTCGCAGGCCCTGCGCCCGCCCGCCAGCACAGCCACGCGCCCCCTGCAAGCGGTGCCGGCTCCGCGGCCGAATGTCGCCGACGGAAAGCAAAGCGGAGCGACGTAGAAACTCCGGCCGCCCTTTCACTTCATCTTTCCTGATTCGCGCCAGCGAAGTATCTTTCTATTTCTTCGCGCCATTCAATTCGCCGTAGGTGGGATACGGCGCAGCCTCAGTGCTGGTTGGCATGGCTTCCAAGGTTTTCAAATCGTCCTGCACCTTCTTCCACTCTTCGGGATGTTTCTTGGTCACGATGGGCGCATTGGGATCGGCGTAATACGCTTCTACGTCGCTCTTGATGCCCGGCGGAATCGGCTTTGCGGGATCTAAGGTCAGCCGGCGCAGCAACTCGGCATAGGTCGTGTCGGTGAGCGAATAGCCTCCCGGTTTCACCACTTCGCCCGTGTCCAGGTCGCGATTTGGCAAAGGGTGCCGGGGATCGAGCGAGCCGAGTGTTTCCGTCGACGTGGTCGCAGTCAATTTCCGCTCGCGTCGCGCTTCAACGGGTGTAAAGATGGCCAGGCGCTCATGCAGCACCGTCGTAGCCGAAACCACGCTATGCATGTAATCAGCCTCCGCGGCTGCAGTCGGCCCTTTCACGGCTACCATCGACAGCGGCCCAATCTTAGGCAGCACCCACAACACCCCGGCCAGAATATGCGTCCTCACTTCGGCCTTCCTGGTGCGGTACGCCGCCCAATCGAAGAGCTTGGCCGCAGCGGCGGACTCATTCTCAATCTCAATGGCGTCGGGCGTTTGCAACTCCACTGGCTCCTGGCTGCGGTGCAGGATCGTCACCGCATATGCCACGCGGGGGATGAGCGTGCGCGTCGCAAACCGGTAGGCACTCACGTTGAAGCGCTGTCCCCGATGTACGTTGAAATCTTCAGTCAGCCCGTATGTCTCATAAAACGCCAGCGCCAGTTGGTGCACAGGAACCTGGATCCCGATGTGGCGTAAATAGCCCAGCGGCGCCAGCCGGTGATGCGCGATTTGATCAATGTCGAAAGCGAACTCGACTTGCACATGTTGATGCCGGCCCTGGGCGTAATTCACAATGCGCCCGAAGCGCCTTTCAAGTTTCGGAAACTCCATAGGAACGGCGCGGTTGGTCGCCTGCGAGTGGCCGTACGAATCCCCGATGTAATGCGAGAGCGCGCCCACAGCGAAGGCCAACTCGTTGGCATTGTGCGCATTGCGAAACAGCGCCAGCACGAAGTCGCCCGTGCGCACGTAGTGGGTCAGGTTCGAAAAGAACCCGTCGCCGAACGGGTAATAGCCTATGTCCTGGATTACGCATCCGCCGTACGCGTAAGCGCGCGCGCGGTCCAGTTCTTCCGGCGTCAGGTTGGGGTAGTGGCTCATGAGCAGCGGCACGATCGAGTCCTCCCACGTGAGGTCGATCAGTTGCTCATGCGTCAGCAGCGAATACGCACCGGCGTGCCGCGACCAACTGCCCATCAAAAACAGGATGGCCACCGCAACGGCGCGAAGACAGCTTGAGCGTATCGTCATAGAGCCAAACGAAATACGGGCCCGCGATGGAAGGAAAGGGAAAAAGCCGATTTCGCCTTTATTCTATGCGAATTTTCCCTGCCTCTGTTGCTCTCTTATGCTCACAGTCTCGTAGTCCCTGTTTTCTTATCCCTGTTCCCTAATCCCTGCTTCACGCATTCGCCGCCTCATCACCAGCAGCAGCACCGCCGAAAGCGCCATCATCGCGCCCACCACGTCCAGTCCTCCCGCATAACTCCCCCACCGGCCCTTGGTCCACCCGATCAACTCGGGCCCCACGAATCCTCCCAGGTTGCCCAGCGAGTTGATCAAGGCAATTCCCGCCCCTGCGCTTACGCCCGATAAGAACAGGCTCGGCAATGCCCACATCGGCCCCTTCGATCCATTGGCTCCGAAGCTCGCCAATGCCAGCGCCAGAATCACCGCAACCGCGGAATGAGCATATCCCGCCCACACCAGCCCGACGCATCCCACCAGGCAGGGAATCGCCGCATGAACAATCCGCTCCTGCGCCCGGTCTGAACTCCGCGCCCACGCCATCATGGCCACCACGGCCACCACGCCCGGCAGCGCATTCAGCCAGCCCACGGTCATTGCTGAGTAGCCAAGCTGCTTGATCAGCAGCGGCGCCCAGAACCCGATCGCATACAACCCCGCTGAAGTTCCCGAGTACGCCAGCGCCAGCACCAGCACGCGCACATCCCGCAGCGCCGTCCATACTGCCTCCATATTGCTTCGATGCAATGTGCTCGCCGCCCGCTCCGCCTTCAACGTCCCCACGAGCCAGTCGCGCTCGCCGGCATCCAGCCACGCAGCCTGCTCCGGCGCATCGGTCAGCACTTTCAGCGTCAAGAAACCCAGCAGGATCGCCGGCAGACCTTCAATGATGTAGAGCCACTGCCAGTTGGCGAGCCCGGCTAAACGCGGCAGACCCATCAAAGCGCCCGAAATCGGCGAGCCAATCGCGGTTGAAAGCGGCGCCGCGGCCATGAATGCCGCAATTGCCATCGCCCGCTGCCGCGCCGGAAACCAAAGGCTCAAATACAGAATGGTTCCCGGGAAAAAGCCCGACTCGGCGAGGCCCAGCAAAATCCGCATGGCGCAGAAACTCCGTGGGCCCACCACGAACGCCGACGCCATCGACACCAGACCCCACACCACCACCACGCGCGCTATCCAAACCCGTGCTCCCACGCGCAGCAGGATCAGGTTCGATGGCACTTGCCCGGCAATGTAGCCGGCAAAGAACAGACCGGCGCCCAGCCCGTAGAGCGCCGGCGTCAGCCCGATGGCCTGATTCATGCTGAAAGCGGCAAACCCCACATTGGCGCGGTCGAGAAAGCTCACAAAGTAGAGGAGCATCATGAACGGCAGAATCCGCCCCTGCAGCTTGCGCGTTACGCGGGCCCCCATATCCTGCTCAGGCTTTTCGCGGCCGGGCGCTCGTCCGTCAAACGGAGGTTCCGGCATCGCTGCTCGCGCACTCACGCAGTCGCCAAAGGACTTTTCGCGGCAGCAGAAATCACGCTGCACACCGCCTCAGTCACATCGGCCGTGGTTGCCGTGCCGCCCAGGTCGCGCGTGTGCAGCTTCTCGTTCGCGGTCACAGTTTCGACGGCCTTCATCAGCCGTCGCGCCGCCTCGGTCTCGCCCAGGTGCTCCAGCATCATCGCCGCGGTCCAGAACGTGGCCACGGGGTTCGCGAGGCCCAAGCCCATGATGTCGAACGCCGATCCATGAATCGGCTCGAACATCGAGGGATACACACGCTCCGGATTGAGGTTCGCCGTCGGTGCGATACCCAGGCTCCCGGCCAGCGCTGCCGCCAGGTCCGTCAGAATATCGGCGTGCAAATTGGTCGCCATGATCGTGTCGAGCGAAGCCGGCCGGTTCACCATCCGCGCCGTCATCGCGTCCACCATCTCCTTGTCCCATCGCACATCCGGAAAATCCCGCGCCACTTCGGCCGCGATCTCATCCCACATCACCATCGCGTGCCGCTGAGCATTGCTCTTGGTTACCACCGTCAGTAGCTTGCGCGGCCGCGACTGCGCCAGCCGGAAGGCGTAGCGCTGGACCCGCTCCACCCCTGCGCGCGTCATTATGGCGACCTCGGTTGCTACCTCGGTCGGGAATCCCACGTGCACACGTCCGCCGGCCCCCGAGTACTCGCCCTCCGTGTTCTCGCGCACGATCACCCAGTCCAGATCCTCGGGCCGGCAGCGCTTCAGCGGCGCATCGATCCCGGGCAGAATCCGGGTTGGCCGCACATTGGCGTATTGGTCCAGGCCCTGGCAGATCTTCAGCCGCAATCCCCACAATGTAATGTGATCGGGAATCTTCGGATCGCCTGCCGACCCGAAAAGAATGGCGTCTTTCGTCTTCAGCGCATCCAGCCCATCTTCCGGCATCATCACGCCGTGCGCGCGATAGTAGTCCCCGCCCCACGGATAGCTTTCAAATGCAAACTCGATGCCGCTGCCGGTCGCAGCCAGCGCCTCCAGCACCTGCCGCCCCGCCGGAATCACTTCTTTCCCGATTCCGTCTCCCGGCACCAGCGCAATCCGGTATGGCTTCATCCCTGGACCCCCATGGAACGAACACGGCAATTCTACAGGGGTCAGGGATCGGGTTTCAGGAAACAGGAAACCGAGGCTTTAGTTCGCAGTTCTTAGCTCAAAGTTCCCATTGCCTATTCAGACATGTGCTCATCTTTGAAAGCTGGCAGCTATTCACCGCGGACTGCGAACTATGAACTCAGATCCTATGGCCGCGCGGCATCAACTGACTCGACCATTCGGTCCAGCGCCACGCGCGCCCAGTGCTTCACATCGGGCTTTACCTGGATGCGGTTCACTACGCGCCCTTCGACAAGATTCTCGAGCGCCCACGCCAGGTGCTGCGGAGTGATGCGATACATCGTGGTGCACAGGCAGCCGGTGTCGTCGAGCGTAATGATCTTTTTGCCCTGCGGCGCAAAGCGCTTTGCCAGCCGATTCACCAAGTGAATCTCAGTCCCAATGGCGAACATCGATCCCGCCGGCGCCTCTTCCACGCGCGCGATCATCTGCTCGGTCGAGCCCAGCGCATCCGCCTTCTGGCACACCTCGTAGCGGCACTCCGGATGCACGATCACCTGAATCCCCGGATACTTCGCCCGCACTTGATCGACATGTGACGGAAGGAAGCGCTGATGCACGGCGCAGTGGCCCTTCCAGAGCACGATGCGGCTCGCGGCGAGCCGCTCCTTGGTTTGCCCGCCCCAGAACGATCCAATCTGCACCGCCCACGGATCCCAGACCACCATTTCGTTCGAGCGGAATCCCCATGGAATGCCCGGTGTTGCGCCCCAAATGCTGGTCCGGCAGAAACAGAATCCGCTTGCCGCGCGCAAATCGCCCACTCCAGCGCCTTGCGCGCGCTCGACGACGTGCACACCAGGCCGCCGTGCTCGCCGCAAAATGCCTTGATCGCCGCCGTGGAGTTGATATACGTCACCGGAATCGTCTCGTCCGCAAGTCCCGCGCGCTCCAGCGCATCCCAGCAGTCTTCGACCTGCGAGATCTCCGCCATATCGGCCATCGAGCAGCCGGCGTTCAGGTCGGGCAGAATCACCTGCTGGCCGTTTTGCGCCAGAATGTCGGCGCTCTCCGCCATAAAGTGCACGCCGCAGAACACGATGTATCGGGCGTCCGGTCGCCGCGGCCGTCTTCGACAGCTTGTAGCTGTCGCCGGTAAAGTCGGCAAAGCGCACCACCTCGTCGCGCTGATAGTGGTGGCCCAGAATCACCGTGGTCGCGCCCAATTTCGCGCGCGCCGCGGCAATCCGCTCGTCCATCGTGTGGTCGGGCAGCGCCAGATAGTTTTCAAGAGAACAGGTCGCGATTTGCCTCCGCAGAGGCAGCGGTCGCTTCGTCAAGAACCAGGGTCACAATATTCCGCCTTCAGTCCATTACGGACGGGGATGTTGAAAGCTTTCCAGCCGGCTGCAGTGAATGCTTTCCTGGTTTTGGACGTTGTCCGAGCCGGGAAAACTCACGGGGTTGTTGCAGCCCGTACTTATGAGATGCTGCGGAATCTCGCCGGTTGCAGAGGCGCTCCGGCCCGCGCCGTCCCATCTGGAATTATTGTAACGCTGCCTTAATCCATCGCCGAAGGGCAAACCGTTTGTGAGTGCCACTTGCAGCCAGTTATCATGATCCTTCATGGGAACTCCGCCGCCAATCATGATGGCCAACCTCGGCATGGCCGACACGCTGCATCCTGATGGTGCTGGCGCTGGTGGTCTTCGGCCCGCGCCGCCTGCCCCAGATCGGCCGCCAGATCGGCAAGCTGATGTACGAGTTCCGCAAGGCCTCCAACGACTTCAAGTTCCAGATGGAAGAGGAGTTACGCCAGTCCGAGGAAGCCGACCGGCGCAAAAAGGAAGAAGAGGAACGGCAGAGAGCCCTGGCCGCAGCGCCGCCCTGTTCCGCAACTGGACGTGGCCGCACCGCAAATCGAGCAGCCTGCGGAATCCGCTGCCCGCGACTCCGGAAACTTCCGCCGAAAGCCCTTATCCCGGCGAAACCACCCATCCCGATCTGGCCGCCGATGCCACGCGGCCTGAAGAGACCACCGAAGACTTGACCGCGTCGGCCGTCGAGGCCGCGCGTCTGCGCATTCAGCCGCCATCCACTGGTGCGAGTCGTCGCTGCCAATCCGCCGGGCCAGCCCGCGCAGCAAGCCGAGCTCTTCGAGCCAACCACCGAACCGGCCAATGCACCGCCGCCGGAAGACGCTGCTACCGCCACGGCAAGCGATCATCCCGAAGCCGAAAGATCGGAGCCGGCTGCCCACCATGGTTGATCCGCAAGAAGCCATCGAGAAAGCCCGCAAGGCCGTGACCGAGCGCGCCGAACTGCCCGGCATGAGCCTCATGGAGCATCTCGATGAGCTCCGCAAGCGCATCGTCCACTCGGCGATTTATCTGGGTCTGGGCTTTGTGGCAGCCTGGTGCTTTCGCGACAGGCTCGTCGATTTCATCCAGGCGCCGCTGAAGCACGATGGCCATTCAGCTCAACTACGACCCACCCCATGGATGCGCTGAACCTGTACATCCATGTAGCGCTGGTGGGCGGGGCCATTCTGGCATCGCCCTTCATCCTTTACCAGGTGTGGCTCTTCATTGCGCCGGGGCTTTACCAGAAGGAAAGGCGCTTCGTCGTTCCCTTCATGGCCGCCACGGTGGGCCTGTTTCTGACCGGCGCCTACTTCGGCTACTTCTGGGTGCTGCCCAGCGCAGTGCATATTATGCTCGACGACTTTGGCAGGAAGTTCACAGCCGTCATCAGCATCGAGGAATACACGGGCTTTTTCCTCTCGATCATCCTCGGCTTGGGCATCAGCTTTGAGCTGCCCATCCTCATCTTCTTTCTCGCCCTCTTCGGCATCGTCAGCCCGCGCTTCCTCTGGAAGAACTTCCGCTACGCGATCCTGGCGATCTTCCTCGTGGCGGCCATCATCTGCCCCATGCCCGACCCCGTGAGCATGTGCATCTACGCAACGCCGTTGCTGGCCCTCTATCTCATCGGCATCGGCGTCGCCTGGTGGGTGCACCCCTCACGCAGGAAGAAAAAGGAGGCCGCCGGTTGAAGTCCTTTTGGTTTTGGACGAGAGTGGTGGCACGAATTGGGGTGCCCCGGGTCTCGATTTCGAGACCCGGGATAGCACGGACCTCCATCTTCCTCGGCGATCGCTTTCGCTCCGCTTTGGCTTTACGCTCAACACTTCGACGGCGCCAAGGCCTACGAATACGCGCGCGAGTTTGCCGCCATCGGTCCGCGCTGGCCCACCGGCCCCGGCCACGTCAAAGCCGAGGAATTTCTGCGCGCACATTTTCTCCGCACCCACGACCAGCTTGAAGAAGACACCTTCACCGCCGACACGCCCATCGGTCCCGTGCCCCTGTGCAACTTCATCGTGCGTTTTCCCGGCAACAAGCCCGGCGTCATCGTGCTCGGCACGCACTACGAAACCAACTACCCGCTGCGTAACATCAACTTCGTCGGCGCCAACGACGGCGCATCCACCACCGGCCTGCTGATGGCCATCGCCGATCGAGCTCCGCGCCCAGGCCGCCCATGGCGGAAAAGCTCGACGGCTACTCCGTCTGGCTCGTCTTCTTCGACGGCGAAGAGGCCATCCAGCAGTGGTCGCGCTCCGACTCGACCTACGGCAGCCGCCATCTTGCCGCCAAGTGGGGCCGCGACGGCACGCTCAACCAGATCAAGGCCTTCATGCTCGCCGACATGATCGGCGACAAGGATCTCGACATCCAGCGCGAAACCCACTCCACCGCGTGGCTCGTCGATCTGGTCGCGCAGGCGGCGAAGAAGTTCGGCTACCAGCGCTACTTTTTCCAGCAGGAGATGGACGTCGAGGACGATCACCTCGCCTTTGTCGAGCGCGGCGTGCCGTCGATCGACATCATCGATCTCGACTACGGGCCCAACAACAGCTATCACCACACCGCGCAGGACACCATGGATAAGATCAGCGCGCACAGTTTAACCATCGACGGCGATGTGTTCATGGAGTCCATCCGCCTGATCGATCAACGGTAGATTTCGAGCAATCGTGTCCTGGGAGACACGAAGTGTCAGGGCACGGCTTCAATCGTGCCGAGAATCGCAAAACGATGAGGGGCTTTAGCCCCTGCTCACTCTCACAAGGAGTACACCTTGGCAAGCGCAGAAATCGGCATCATCGGCGGCAGCGGGCTTTACTCCATGCCCGGATTCACCAACGTTCACGAAGAGCGCGTGGAAACGCCCTTCGGCGCACCCTCCGACGCCTTCGTTCTCGGCGAGCTCGAGGGCCGCAAGGTCGCCTTTCTCGCGCGCCACGGCCGCGGCCATCGCATTCTTCCCTCCGAGCTCAACTTCCGCGCCAACATCTACGCCTTGAAGAAGCTCGGCGTCGAGCGCATCCTCTCCGTCTCCGCCGTCGGCTCGCTCAAGGAAGAGCACAAGCCCACCGACTTCGTCATTCCCGACCAGTTCATCGACCGCACCTTCCACCGCATCTCCACCTTCTTCGGCGACGGCATCGTGGGCCACGTGGCCTTCGGCGATCCGGTCTGCGCGACTGTGGCCAAAGCCGCGTCGGATGCCTGCGCCGCGGTCGGCGTGGTCGGCAAGCTCGGGCGGCACCTACGTCTGCATGGAGGGCCCGCAGTTCTCCACCAAGGCCGAGTCGAATCTCTATCGCAGTTGGGGCGCCGACGTCATCGGCATGACCAACCTGCAGGAGGCCAAGCTCGCCCGCGAAGCCGAGATCTGCTACGCCACCGTCGCCATGGTCACCGACTACGACTGCTGGCGCGAGGGCCACGACTCCGTCACCATCGAAGAGATTGTCGCCGTGCTGCACAAGAACGCCGACAACGCCGCGAAGGTCGTGAAAGCCGCCGTCGCCGCCATGCCCCACGAACGCACCTGCGCCTGCGCCTCGGCGGCAAAGTTCGCCGTGCTCACGCAGCCCGACGCGATTCCCGCCGCGGCGAAAGAAAAGCTGAAGCTGCTCTTCGGCAAATATCATGGGTGGTAGAGCGCGATCTGACTGGCGAGCTCGCTGACTTGCTGTTTCACCACAACTTTCATCCAGAACGAGGAAAACATGTCCATCACCGTAGTCGGCAGCGTCGCTTACGATTCCATTGAAACCCCCGCCGGCCGCCGCGAGCGCTGCCTGGGCGGCGCGGCCACCTACTTTTCGCTCGCCGCCAGCTTCTTCACCGATGTGCGCGTCATCGCCGTCGTCGGCGAGGACTTCGGCCCCGAGCAGGAAGCCGTCTTCGCCGCCCGCAACATCGACACCCGCGGCATCGAGCACACCGCCGGCAAAAGCTTCTTCTGGGAGGGCTCCTATCTCGAAAATCTGAACGAAGCCAAGACGCATAACACCGAGCTCAACGTCTTCGCCTCGTTCGAGCCCAAAATTCCCGACGCCTATCGCGACTCCGAGTTTCTCTTTCTCGCCAACATCGATCCCGTGTTGCAGCGCCGCGTGCGCGATGCCATGCCAGGCGTCAAGCTCGTTGCCGGCGACACCATGAACTACTGGATCAAGGACCATCGCCCCGCCCTGCTCGAAGTGCTCAAAGGCCTCGACGTGCTCCTCATCAACGACACCGAAGCCCGCATGCTGGCCGGCAACAACAACCTCGTGCAGGCCGCGCGCGCCGTCATCGCCCTCGGCCCGCGCGCGTCTGGTGGTCAAGCACGGCGAGTACGGCGCCACTTTATTCCACGAGTCGACTCCAAAAGGCAAGAAGGCGGAGCTTCGCACCTTCAAAGCTCCGGCCCTCCCGCTCCAGGAGGTCATCGATCCCACCGGCGCGGGCGACAGCTTTGCCGGCGGATTCTTCGGTTATCTTGCTTCGCAGGAAATCTCACGCCCGCCTCCTGGCGGCACGCCATGTTTTACGGCAGCGTCATGGGCTCCTATGCCTGCGAGCGCTTCGGCACGGAGCGCCTGCAACAGCTCACGCGCTCTGAAATCGACGCGCGCTTCAATGTCTTCCGCGAGCTCACGCACCTTGACTGAGCGCGGCGTCTCCAATGTCGAAGGCTGGCTTGTCCTGGCCTTCTCCATGGCGGCCTCGTTCGCCGCCATCATCTGGAGCTGGAATCACAGCGCGATGCTCAACTACGGCGACGCCGTCGCCCATCTCCACATTGCGCGCCGCGTCTTCGACTCGCGCACCGCCGCGCTTTTCCGAACTCGGCTCTGTGTGGCTGCCGCTGCCGCACATCCTCCTCATTCCCTTCGTGCAGAATTACGCCTGGTGGGCCAACGGCCTCGCCGGCGTCATTCCCTCGGCATCTGCCTACTTCGCCGTCCTGCGCCGGCATCTATCGCCTGGCGCGGCACTGGCTCAATCCCGCGCCCTCCGCGCTCGCGCTCGCGTTCTTCGCCCTCAATCCCAACCTGCTTTACCTGCAAACCACGGCCATGACCGAGCCGCTCTTCCTCTGCGAAGTCATCTGGATTGTGGTCTGGATGGTCGAGTGGCGTGCGGCCTTCAACGGCGAGATTGAAGCGGCCAGCTACCAACTGCCCTCGCATCCATCCCCACCCCGCTCCGCTCCGGGTTCCAAGGCTCTTCACGGATGGCGGCCTTTGCGCATCTTTGAGGCGGGTGCGCGTCGTCGCGGCGCATGGCTCCGCAATCCTGAGCTGCGCAGTAGTCCATGGCAGAATATCTTCTCCACGCCTTCAAGCCGCTTTCAGATCTGCATCGCCGCGGCGCTCATCGCCGCCATCTTCACCCGTTACGACGGCTGGATCATCGCCTTCATCGCGTGGACCGGCATCGGCCTCGCTCTGTTTAAGCGCGGCCGCCTCCGCTACTCGCCCTATTTCTGGCTAGCCAGCGTGGCCGTGGTCGCCGCACCTCTGCTTTGGTTTGCGTACAACTCCGCCGGATTCGGTGATTGGCTCTACTTCGCGCGCGGTCCCTATTCCGCAAAAGCAATTGAGATGCGCACTGCAACATCCGGGTCCTGGCCGCCGCATCCCGGTTGGCACAATCCCTGGGTGGCGCTGCTCTTTTATCTCAAAGTCTCGGAGCTTGACTCGGTTCTCGCGCCCGCCCCCGGATCGACATGGGCAAACTTCTGGGGCAACGCCGTTCTCGCGATCGCCGCGCTCGGCACGGCGGCTGCATGGTTCGCGGATAAATCCGCGGCGCACCGCCGCACTCTGACCTGGACTCTGCTTCTCTGGCTGCCGGTTCCCTTTTACGCCTGGTCGGTCGCATACGGCTCCGTCCCCATCTTCTTTCCCGCGTGGTGGCCCTTCACCTTCTACAACACGCGCTACGGACTCGAACTGCTCCCCGCTCTCGCTCTCGGTCTCGGCTTCGCGGCAAAGTTTGCTATCGGCGCTCTCGCGCGCTTGCAGGGCAACCGCATCGCGCAGCTCCTGCCAGATTTTGCTTTCGCCCTTCTCTTTGTTCTCGCGGGAGTCAATGTCGCGGGCCTGCTGCGACAGGAACCGATCGTCTATGCGGAAAGCGTCACCAACCTAGCGGCGCGTCTGCCCTACGATGAAGCCATTCCTCCGCTCCTCCAGGACCTGCTCAAGAGCTTTCCCCACGGCACAGTGTTGATGAACACATCGACTTATCCTGAGATCGTCGCGTTCACCGGCATTCCCCTGCGCCAAACCATCAACGAGAGCGATCTTGCCCTGTGGCGCGCGGCCCTGGAAGCGCCCGCCAGTCATGCCGTCATCGTGGTCGCCTTCGATGGGGACGAGGTCGATCGCGCCGTCAAGGCTCATCCCGAGGGGCTCACCGTTTCCGGCCGCTTCAGCGCCAAGGACCAGCCGTCGGTCACGGTCTATATTTCTACAGCGGCATTCCGCCGCGCGACCCATCCGGCTTTCAGCATTCCGAACCCGGCGGTCGACACCCCGAACCCGGATAAAGACTCTCCAAATCCAGATGCCGCCGGTCGCACCCGGTGACCTCAGCACCGATTCCAACATCGAATCCTTCAACACTTCACCTGACATCTGAAACCTGGCACCTATATCATTCAGCTTGGGAGGAAGATTGATCCCCTTCACCAAAGCCCACGCCTGCGGCAACGATTTTCTGATCGTTCGAGAGGACGTCGCGGGAGATCTCGATCGCGCCGAACTCACGCGCCGCCTTTGCCAGCGCAACACCGGCGTCGGCGCCGACGGCGTTGAATTCTTTGCTTGGAGCGGTCCCAACACCGGCCGCATCCGGCTGCACAACGCCGACGGATCAGTCGCGGAAATCAGCGGGAACGGCACGCGCTGTGTGGCCGCGTGGATGGCCGAAACACTCGGCTCGCAAACCGGCGAAAAACTTGAGATCCTCACTGACGCCGGCCCGCGCGTCTGCCGAATCGACAGTGTGCACTTGGGCGATGCCTTCACCGTCGACGTCACCACCGGCATGGGCGTGCCGCGCTTCCTGCCGCACACTCTTAAGCTCTCGAGCGGCGCTGAAATCATCGGTGTCGAAGTCGTTACCGGCAATCCGCATTTCGTGATCCTGGTCGACAATGCGGCCTTCACCGTTGCCGGCAAATCCTGGCAAACAATCGGCACAGAAATCTGTACCCACCGCGATTTTCCTCACCAGACCAACGTGGAATTTGTGCGCGTTGTGAGCGAGGACGAGATCGAAATTCGCATCTTCGAGCGTGGCGTTGGGCCCACTACCTCCTCCGGCACTGGCAGCTCCGCCTCCGCCACGGCCGCGCTGGCTCTGCGCCGTTGCGTTTCGCCGCTCACCGTGGTCGCTCCCGGCGGTGCGCAAACCACTGCGTGGGGCGGGCCTGGCCAGGAGTTGTTTCTCACGGGGCCGGCCGCGCTCATCGCCCGCGGAGAGGCATGGTGACATGGCGAGCCTGATCAAACCGCCGGCCGTGGCACCGGGCGCAACCATCGGCATCGTCGCCCCCGCGTCTTCTGCGCAACGTGATCGCATCGAGCGCGGCCTCGCCGCTCTGCAATCTCTGGGCTTCACGCCGAAGCCGGGTCCCAACGCTCTGCATCGCGGGCCGCTCTACTTCGCTGGAACTGCTGCCGAGCGCCTCGCCGATTTCCACGCCGCATTCTCCGATTCAGATTGCAGCGCCGTCATGGCCCTCCGCGGCGGGTACGGTTCAAACTATCTTCTCGAAGGACTCGACCTCGCGACCATCGCCGCCCATCCCAAGCCGTTCTTCGCATACAGCGACCTCACCGGCATCCAGCTCCATCTGCTCGACGAGTTGGACCTTCCTGCCTTCCACGGCCCCATGCTCGCCGCCGATTTTTATCTTCCAGACGGTATACATTTGGAAAGCTTCCGCGCCGCGCTCACCGGCGAGCCCTACACAGTCGGTCCCGCCGAAGGCCTCCGCGTCCTCAAGTCCGCCGCGCAAAAAAGCGTTCGAGGTACGCTCTACGGCGGCTGTCTGAGCATTCTCGTCTCGCTGCTCGGCACGCCGTGGGAGCCCGCCACAGAAAACAAGCTCCTCTTTGTCGAAGACATAGGCGTCAAGCCCTACCAAATTGATCGCATGTTGTGGCAGTTGCGCGCCGCCGGCAAGCTCGCGGGCGTTTGCGGCATCATCTTCGGCGAAATGGTCGATTGTGTTTCGGCTGGCGCTGCACACGATCTCCTCGATCGCGCGATTCTCAGTGCTCTCGACGGCCTCGACATTCCCATAGCCGTCGGCTTGCGCTCCGGTCACGTTTCGCGCAGCAACGTCACTCTCACCTTTGGCGTCGCCGTTGAGCTTTCTCTCGCCGACGAACCCACGCTCAAGATTCTCGAGCCGGCGGTGACCCGGTGACCTCGTCTCCCCGCCACATTCATCTCATCGGCATCTGCGGCACCGCCATGGCTTCGCTGGCCGGGCTGCTTCAGCTCGAAGGCCATCGCATCACCGGCTCCGACAAGGCCGCCTATCCGCCCATGAGCGATCTGCTCCGCTCGCTCGGCATTCCCATCCTCGAGCCTTACGCCGAATCGAACCTTACGCCCGCACCTGATCTCGTGGTTGTCGGCAACGCGCTTTCGCGCGGCAATCCTGAAATCGAGCGCGTCCTCGACGAGCGCATTCCCTTCACTTCCATGGCCGCGTTGCTGCGCGAGGAGTTTCTCGCCGGCCGCTCGCCTCTCGTCGTCGCCGGAACCCACGGCAAAACCACGACGACCAGCATGCTGGCGTGGATTTATCAAACGGCCTCACGGGGGCAGACCGCCGCGGGCGAAAATCCGGAGCTTGAGCCCTCCTTCCTCATCGGAGGCGTTGCGGAAAACTTCGATTCGAGCTTCCAATTGCGTCCCACGCGTCCTTTCATCGTCGAAGGCGACGAGTACGATACCGCCTTCTTCGACAAAGGCCCCAAATTCCTTCACTACTTTCCCGACGCGCTCATCCTCACTCACGTCGAGTTCGACCACGCCGACATCTACGCCGATCTCGATGCCGTAAGAATCGCCTTCAAGCGCCTCGTTAATCTGGTTCCACGCCGCGGCCTCATCGTCGCGTACGACGGCAGCGAAAACGTAACCGAGTGCATCAGCCACGCCTTCTGCCGCGTGGAGCGCTACGGCTTTTCCGACGCCGCCCACTGGCGCATTCGCAATCTGCGCCACGTCGACGGACAAACGCAGTGGGAAGTGGATCGCAACGGCGTCGCATGGGCCGGGTTCACGATGAACCTCGCCGGCGAGCACAACGTCTTGAACGCCACGGCCGCCGCGGCTCTCGCCGCTGGTCAGGGCGTCGCGAAAGAAGCGATCGTCGCGGCATTCGCCACCTTCAAAAGCGTCAAGCGGCGCCTTGAAGTGCGCGACCAGATCGACGGCATCACGCTCATTGAGGACTTCGCCCACCACCCCACCGCCATTCGCGAGACCCTCCGCGCTCTCCGCGCCGTTTATCCGCAGGCGCGGCTCTGGGCCGTGCTCGAACCCCGCTCCAACACGCTGCGCCGCAAGGTTCTCGCGCCTGAGCTCGTCGCCAGCCTGCGTCTCGCCGATCGCGTCGTTCTCGCCGGCGTCTACCAGCAGGAGCGCATTCCCGAAGCCGAGCGCCTCGATCCCGAAGAAATCGTTTGCGCCCTCAACCACGCGGGAACGCCAGCCGAGCTTCATCCGAACGCGGATTCGATCGTCGCGACACTGGCGCCGCAACTCGTCTCAGGCGACGTCGTCGCCATCCTTTCCAATGGCGGCTTCGACGGCATCTACCTTAAGCTTCCTGCGCGTCTGCGCGAGCTGTATCTCCACGCCACCGGCGCGTAAGGACAAAAGGCACGCATGATCCGGTCTCTGCTTTTTCTCGCCAACATGGTCTTTTCGGGGCATTCCTTCGGCTCTTCTCTTTATTCCCTGGTGCTGGATCACGGGCGACGTCCTGCCGCTTTATAAAGCCACGCGGTTCATTCTCTCCTCCAGTTGCCGCATCGCTGGCGTGCGCTTGCGACCCGAAGGCCTGGACCGTATTCCTCGAGATCGCGCCTGCATCTTCATGTCGAACCACGTCTCCAATCTCGATCCACCAGCACTCATCTCACTTATTCCAGGGCGCACCTCAGCCTTCATGAAGCGATCACTTATGAATTTGCCTATTGTCGGCACCGGCTTTCGCCAGGGCGAATTCATCGCCGTCGACCGCAGCGGCAGCCGCGCCGATGCGCAGCATAGCGTGACCGAAGCGCAGCGCGTGCTCGCCAAAGGCACGCACATCAGCACATTTGTTGAGGGCACACGCTCGCCCGACGGCCGCATGCTGCACTTCAAGAAGGGGCCATTTTTTCTCGCCAAGGCCTCCGGCGCGCTTTGCATCCCGGTTTCGATTTATGGAACGGAAACCATGCTACGCAAGGGCAGCCTGCGCATCCATCCCGGCGTCGCACATGTTATTTTCCACGACCCCATAGACCCCAACACCTTCGCCACGCGCGAAGAACTCACGCAAGCCGTCCGCGCCGCCATCGCCTCCGGCCTGCCGGAGTGGATGCGCACTTGATCGCTCGAGTGCGATACTCACCATTGCACACCTTCAAAACCCCATGATCGTTTCTCTTCTCGTCTTCGTCACTATCGTTGTACTCGCCGTTCCCGCGGCGCTGGTCCTCATTCCGTTTACGCTTCTCAGTGGCAACGTTGTGCCGCTTTACGCTACTGGCTCGTGGATCGCGCGCACCACCATGTGGCTCGCCGGCATTCGAATTCAAATCGAGGGCCAGGAAAAAATTCCCGCGGGCCGCGCCTGCATCTTCCTGGCCAACCACGTCTCCAATCTCGATGCGCCCGCGCTCATCTGCAATCTTCCCGGCCGCACCTCGGTCTTCCTCAAGCGCCCGCTCATGAAGCTGCCCATCCTCGGCTACGCGTTCAAGCTAGCCAAATTCATTCCGGTCGACCGCGTCGGCAGCACCGAAAGCGCGCAGGAAGCCGTTGCCGACGCGGAGCGCGTCCTCGCCGGCGGGCTGCACATCACCACATTTATTGAGGGCATGCGCTCGCTTGACGGCCGCATGTTGCCGTTCAAGAAGGGCGCGTTCTATCTCGCGAAAGATTCCGGCGCACCCTGCGTTCCCGTCTCGATTTTTGGAACGGAGCAGATCATTCCCCGGGGCAGCAATCGCATCCATCCCGGCGTCGCGCACGTCGTCTTCCACCCGCCGCTCGATCCCGCCGATTACGCCACACGCGACGAATTATCCGAAGCCGTCCGCGCCGCGATCGCCTCGGGGCTGCCCAAGTGGATGCGTGGATAGCAAATCTGCCGCCGCGCGCGTCTCAGCGCAGCACGACCCTCAACTCCGCACGAACCCACTGACAAATGATCACGGACAACTGTCCTTACGGCTGCACGACCGCGTTGTAGCCGTCGCCGAGCAGTTTGTCGCGCCAGCGGTTGGCCTCGTCGCGGCTGCTGAAAGGTCCGATCCTCACATGGATCAGTCCATCAGCGGGTTCGCGGGTTGCTATTACCGAGTAGCCGCGCTTGCGCAGCGCCGCGACCAGTACGTTGGCATCCTCGGGATTCGCCACTGCGGCGATCTGCACCATCAACTGCGTGGGAGGCGGCAATGCGGCGCGCACGTTGGGCACCGGCTGCGTGGCTGGGGTCGTGTTGCCGCCAGCCGGCAGCGCGGGCCGCACGGGTTGCGCCGGGCTGGACGTTCCTGCTCCCTGTCCCGGTCCACTTTGCCCGTTAGGACCTTGCTGACCCGCACCCGAACTCGGTTGCGCCGTGGTGGGGTTCGTGCTCGCGTCAGGCGTAGTAGGGGGATCCTCGGTCTGCGGCGTCGGCGGCGCCGTTTGGTCCGCAGCGGAGGGCTTGGGAATGGAGCCGTTGCCTTGAAGCGGCTCCTGGTCGGGGGTGGGAGTGGGCCCGTTGGCCGCCGTCGACGGCGTGGTAGTGTGATGCCCCACGGCGTATCCCACTCCAAAGCACAGGCCGCAGATAAGCAACAGCGCAAAAGCAAGACCGAGCAGTGCGCCCGCGCCGAGCGTCAGCTCGGTATCGCCTCGCGGCCGTTTAGGCTCCGGTTCATCTTCGTCGAAGTATCCGCGCATAAAGGCAGCTCGCAGCTAAGAGCTAGTTCTCAGCTTGCCTTCCCATCCTTGTTTTCCGTGCCGGCCAGCTTGTTCAACAGCGTCATGAACTCAATGGGCAGCGGGAAAACGATTGTGGTGTTCTTCTCCACTCCGATGTCGGCCAGGGTTTGCAGGTAGCGCAACTGGAGCGTCATTGGCTGCGTGGCCATCAGCGCAGCCGCGTCCACCAGCTTTTGCGCGGCGGCAAATTCGCCCTCGGCATGAATAATCTTTGATCGCTTTTCGCGCTCCGCCTCCGCCTGTTTGGCGATGGCGCGCAGCATTTGCTCGGGCAGATCCACCTGCTTCACTTCCACGCTGACCACTTTCACGCCGAACGGCTCCGTGCGCTGATCGATAATGCCTTGAATCCGCAAATTGAGCTTATCGCGATGACTCAGAAGTTCGTCCAGTTCAACTTCGCCCAGGACCGAACGCAGTGTGGTCTGCGCGAATTGCGAGGTCTGATAAACGTAATTGGCCACCTTGATCGCGGCGTCGTTGGGGTTCACCACGTACATCGTCACCACCGCATTCACCTTCAGCGTAACGTTGTCGCGGGTGATGATGTCCTGCGCCGGAACCTCAAGCACCTCCTGCCGCAAGCTGAGGCGCACCATCTGATCGATGGGCCGGAAAACCAGGATGATGCCGGGGCCCTTGGGCGCTCCCAAAACGCGGCCCAGGCGGAAGATGACGCCGCGCTCATACTCGCGCAGAATCTTGATCGAATTCAGCAGGTAGAGGACAACAATCGCGATAATAATCAGCACGGGAAGAGAGAGATCACCGATGGACATGGAACATTCCTTTCCTCACTCAGCAGGAATTCTACTCCAACGCCGCACGCGCGCATGAAAACCCTGCTGGCTTGCTAACTCACCACCTTGCTGACTTCCTGCACTTCCGGTTCCACGCGCAGCAGCAAATGTTCGTGACCCACCACGCGCAGCTTGGTCCCGGCAGCCACCGGCGCCTTCGCCTCGGCCTGCCAGATCTCGCCCTCTACCAGCACATGTCCCTGCGGGGTAAGGGCTTCCATCGCCTTAGCCGGTGAACCTACCAATGCATCCGCGCCAATCCGCGCTTTGCGCTTGCGGGCTCGCACCGCCAGCCGCACAAGAAACCATGTGATCGCGCCAAACGCCACGCTCACACTGATCGCCACCCACGGGCTGATGCTCAACTCCGGCACCGGCGCGGCCACCAGCGTCAGGGTGCCGAAGGTCAGGCACAAAATGCCCGCAATCGCCAACGCTCCGTGCCCGCCCACCTTGGCCTCGAGAATCAGCAACACGATCGCCGCCAGCAGCAGCAAAACCGCGGTATAGCGAATCGGCAACAGATCCAGCGCAAACACCGCCAGTAGCACCATCAACGTGCCCAGCGCTCCCGGCACAATGGTGCCCGGGCTATTGAATTCCAGATAAATGAGCAGCGCTCCGCACACCAGAAACAGCAGTGCGATGTTGGGATTCACCAGCCAGCCCAGCAGTTCATCGCGCAGCGTGGGCTTGATGGTCACAATGCGCGCGTTGGCTAGATGCAGCGTTGTTGTCGACCCATCCATGCGCGTGACCGTGCGTCCGTCGAGCGCCTTCAGCAGGTCGGCATCGCTATTCGCGATCAAATCGATCAAGTGCAGGTTCAGCGCCTCATCGGCCGTGTAGGAGTGCGACGATTGCTCCGCAGCTTGCGCTGCGTCTGCGCTGCGCCCTCGCTTGGTCACATACGATCGCATGAAGGCTTCGGCATCGTTCTCCACCTTCTGCATCTCCACGTCGTCGGGCTTGCCCCCTTCGAAGACCACGTGCGCCGCGCCCGCTTCAGTGGCCGGCGCCATCGCCGCCACGTCGGCCGACTCCAGCAGGAAGAACCCCGCCGAGCCCGCGCGCGATCCCGATGGAGCCACGTACACGATCACCGGTACCCGCGAGCGCAGAATGGCACCCACCATGGTGCGCATCGAGTCCAGCAAGCCCCCCGGCGTGTCCAACTCGATCAGCAGCGCCTGCGCTCCATCGGAATTGGCACGGTCGAGCGCCCTCGTCACTTCATCCGCACTCACCGGCTGAATGGTGTCGTGCAAAACCAGCTCGTCGACAACCGGCTGCTCGGCACGCGCCGGTACGCAAGAGATCGATATCAGTCCAGCCCAGCCCAGCGCGGCCAACACTCCCGCCGCAAGCAGCCCGGCGCTGGACCAACTCTTCTTCACCGTTTGCCCCATGGCTCGCCTCTTTCCCCGGCCAACCTACTGGCTACCTCTGTCCCGTCCTGGCCGCAATCTGCCGCAGAAGATCCTGCGCCGCCCGGTTCGACGGCTCCAGCTTCAGCGCATTATTGGCGTCGGTGTTGGCTGTGCCCAGGTTGCCGGCAGTCAAATCCAGTTGCGCCAGCACAAGGTACGCATTCGCTGAGGGCCCCAGCGTCAGCGATGTCTGCGCCTCTTTGCGCGCCGCATCCACGTCGCCGCTGCGCTCGCGCACCTCCGCCAGGCCGGCGTGCGCCTCGGCACTTTTTCCATCCGCAGCCACTGCTGCCTGGTACAACCGCTCCGCCTCGAGCAGCAGTCCGCGATCGAGATATCCCTTGGCTTGCGTGCACAGCGCCTGCGCCCGGTCGCGCGGAGCCAGCGCTTCCAGTCGCCCGTCATTCATCTCGTCCATCACGGCCGCTGCCTGTTTGAAGGCTGCGGCATCAAAGCTCCGCACAATCCGTTCCAGCGGGTCAGAACTGGCCGCGGCGCCGGCCGGGGCTTTCCACGCCGTCTCCAGCGCTTGTGCTTCGCTGTCGCCCGGCCGCAGCTTCAGGCACTGCGCCAATTCGTTGATCGCGCCCGGCGCATTTCCGTGCCGCTTCAGGCTCAGCGCCAGGTTGAAGTGGTAGTCCGCCGCATCGGGGTCGGCCGCAGCCGCTTGAATAAACAGCGACGTGCCGTCTTTTCCCTGCCGGCTCAAGGCCACGCCCTCGTTATTCACAACCTCGGCCAGCGGCAGCACCCGCGCTACGTCGGCAAACGCGTCTGCTGCCGGCGCGTATTCGCCTGAAAACAGCAGCGAAAGCCCGCGGTAGAAGCCGGCTTCCAACCCATCCGCGCCGCCATGATCCACCTTCGCAAAAGCCTCGGCCGCTTCCGTGTATTGCTGCTGGTTGTAGTCCTCGCGGCCCAGCGCCATCCACGCCGGACCGAACCCCGGGCTCAGTTTCACTGCCTGTTCCAGGTGCCGCTGCCGTTCCGCCTGGTCCGGCTCCGTAATGCCGCGAATGTACTGTTCGAACGCATCCAGCCGGATCTCTCTGCCCGCAGCGACAAATGTCTCCTCGGACCCATTGAATGTAGGATCGAGTTCCCGCGTCAGTTGCCACGCAAGGGCGCTGAAGACGCCCATCATGTCGCGCATCTCTCCGCGCACGCTCACCGCCGGCAACATGCGCAGGTTCGTCACATCCACCAGCGACGCCTGGGCCACAATGCTGGTTCCTTCGGTGGTGTAGCTGCCCACCACAATCGAATCCGCGTCCAGCGTCTGCGCCAGCTTCAACGCGCTTGCCCGCGAGGGCTGAAACCCCTGCGGTAGTCCCAGATGGTCCAGCGCATACACGCGGTCCGCGCGGCTGGTCGGCTGGAATCCCACCGAGGCAAAGCGCATGCTCAAAATCTCCGCCGCCGCTTCGCGCATCCACTCCAGGCTCGGCTGCCCCGTGCGATTGTCAAAGGGCAGTACCAGCAGCACGCGTCCGCCGCCGGAAGATCGCGCCTCCGCGCCGTCGCCACCCGGCTGGGCCTGCGCTAAAGCCGCCAGCACACACAAAACCGCCAGCATCGCGGCCGCCGTAAGCCGTCGCATCTGCCACCATCGCACTTGAATTTTCGGAATCACAACAGGTCGATTATAGGCGCTCGCGCTTTCATCGTCGCGGCCTGCCTATGCGTCCGATTTCGCTTGGCCGCTCGCGTCTTCGCCGTTATCATCGCTGCATGTCGCCGCTCACTCCACCACCCCATTTCAAGCCCGTTTGGCGGGTGATCGTCGAAGTCGCCTTTATCGTCTTTCTCTTTTACTCGAACCTGCTCATGGGCGAGTTCACCGGCGTCAACGGTCAGGGTAAAACCCTGGCTTTTGCCCTCCACGACATCGTGACGCCCATAAACTTCCTCATCGCTCTCGTCAGCGCTCTTATCGGCTACGTGATGTTCGAGTACCTGCGCCAAAAGCTGTAGGGAGTGGGAGGTCGGGAGTAGCAAAAATGAAAACGGCAGCCAACGGCAGCCGTTCACTTATTTCACTCACTCACTTCTTCACTGTGAACTACGAACTCTGAACTGCGAACTGCCCTTCTTCTACCTTCGCCGTCTCAAGCAGCTTTTCCGGGTAGTACGCGTTGCGTACATACTGCTTCACCATGCGATTGGTGTTGAAGTACGAGCCGTTGTAGGCCAGCGTCGTCCGCATCAGCCGCGCCCACTTGTCCTGCGCGTCGCGGTAAAGCGGAACCACCGCCGTCTCCAACTTGGTGTAGAGCGAGTGCGCCTCTTCCGCATCGTTGGCGCCGTCTTCAATCGCCCATCCGGTGAAGCCTTCAATGCAACCCTCGATCCACCATCCATCCAGAATCGACAGGCTGGGCACGCCGTTCATGGCCGCCTTCATGCCGCTGGTGCCCGATGCTTCATACGGACGCTGCGGCGTATTCACCCACACATCCACGCCCGCCGTCAGCCGCGCGCCCAGGTCCCACGCGTAGTTTTCGAGATAGATAATCCGCAGCTTGTCATTCGAGAGCTTGGCCGCTTCCTCCACCACCTGCTGGATCAGCGCCTTGCCCGGCTCGTCCTGGGGATGCGCCTTGCCGGCATAGAGAATCTGCAATCCGCCGGCCTGCGCCGCAATCTCCTTCAGCCGTTCGGGATCGCTGAACAGCAACGTGGCCCGCTTGTAGGTCGCCGCGCGTCGCGCAAAGCCCAGGGTCAGCACCTTGGGATCGAGTACCCATCCCGTCCGCGCTCCCACCTCGGCCAGCAGCTCTTCCTTGGCGCGGTCGTGCGCCGCCAGCATCGCTGCCTCGGGCACGTCGATGGTGTTGCGCAAATAGAGGTTGTCACGCCGCCACGCCGGAACGTGCTCATCCAGCATGCGCGCGACCGGCTCCGAGATCCACGTCGGCGCGTGCACGCCGTTGGTGATGGAGTCGATTTTGAATTCCGGAAACATGGCCTGCGACACCTTGCCATGCTGCATGGCCACGGCATTCGCGTGGCGCGAAAAACGCAGCGCCAGCAACGTCATGTTCAGTAATCCGTCGCGGAAGCATCCCAGCTTTTCAAGTCGCGCCGTCCGATCGCCGCCCAGAATGCGAATTGCCTGCTCGGTCGAGAAGCGATCGTGCCCCGCCGGCACCGGCGTGTGCGTGGTGAACACGCATTTGCGCCGCACCTGCTCGATATCTGTCTCAGTGGCCCCGTTCTGCGGCCCTCCGCCCAGCTCGCTCTCCAGCAGTGCCAGCGTCAGCAGCGCCGCGTGTCCTTCGTTCATGTGGTACACGTTCACGCGCAAGCCCAGCGCATGGGCCATGCGCACGCCGCCCATCCCCAGCACGATCTCCTGCTGCAGCCGGTAATTCGTATCTCCGCCATACAGGTGGTCTGTCAACCCGCGGTCCCATCCCGAATTCTCGTCGAGATCGGTGTCGAGCAGATAAATCGGCACCATGTGGCCGGACTGCCCGCGCATGTCATAGCGCCACGCGCGCACCATCACCACACGGCCTTCCACCTGCACCGTGACTCGCGCCGCCTCTTCCGTGCAAAAGTCCGCCGGGTTCCACGGCTGCACTTCCTCGCTCTGCACGCCCGTCGGGCTCAAATGCTGCTCGAAGTACCCTTTGCGATGCACCAGGGTAAACGCCGCCAGCGGCACGCCCAGGTCGGCTGCCGAGCGCAGCGTGTCTCCGGCCAGCATGCCCAGGCCGCCCGAGTAGGTCGGCATCGATGGCTGGATAGCGATCTCCATCGAAAAGTAGGCCACCAGGCCGTTGTCGGGAAGTGTTTCGGAAAAAAAGGGTTTCGAGGTTATAGATTCCATATACGTTTTCTTTTTCGTGCCGCTTCAGCCCCCAAACAATATTCGGCCTGCCGGGCCTCAGTACACGACTCCCCAATGCCTTCATCGGGGAAATACCTCCCAAGTTTAACAAGGAACCCGTCTCCGGCAAGATTCCGAACCGGGCTGGTAATGGTCAATTTGTGGGACAGACAAGAAACCGGGTTCTCGGTCCCAAAACGGATCGTCTCGCGCAGCGTACCTCTTCCTAAAGTTCGATGCACTCCGGCGAATTTTAGGTTGGGTGTCCGCCGGCTCGGTAGCCACGGTTCACGAACCACGATTCACGTCGCCGTCTCGCTACGCCAGTCCGTGCGCCCCGCCCGAGGCATGGCACACGTGAATCTGCGGAACGATCCCCGTCTGCTCCGCGTAGCGCGCGCCCAGCGCTTCAGCAAATGCCAGGGCCTCAGTCTGCTCCACCGAGATTGATCGTGCAGCCGCCAAAGCCTCCGCCCGTCAGCCGCGCCCCGATCAGCCCCGGCAAATCCTGGGCCAGCGCCACCATCGCATCGGCCTCGACGCAGCTGCCTTCAAAATCCTGGCTGTAGCTGCGGTGCGCCTCGCCCATCAGCCGTCCCAGCTCCTTCATGTTGCCCTTCAGCAGTGCTTCGCAGGCGGCCACCGTGCGCAGGTTCTCGCTGATCACGTGCTTGGCGCGCAAGTAGCTCTTGGGCTCCATCTCGTCGCGCCACTTTTCCAGGTCCTCGAGCGTGCAGTCGCGCAGAAATTTCACGCCCGGCCTGTGGCTCGCAATCACCGCGCATGCCGCTTCCGATTCGCGCCGCCGCGTCGGATAGTCGCCGCCCGCGACCGAGTGTTTGACCATGGTGTTGGCAATCACCAGCGCCACGTGGTCCGGAATC
Source organism: uncultured Acidobacteriota bacterium (assembly GCA_963713675.1). Lineage (GTDB taxonomy): Bacteria > Acidobacteriota > Terriglobia > Terriglobales > Acidobacteriaceae > Telmatobacter. Next base: position 211,018 of record CAVQMV010000017.1, on the reverse strand, counting down.
GGCGCCAGCTTGAAGCTCAAATCGCGGCAATCCAGCAGCAGCGCGTGATCCTTTTTGGCGTTGAGGCTGATGAACTGGTCCATGATGCCGCAGTTCGCGCCCACAAACTCGTTCTCCGCCCGCTGGCAGAGCCGCGCCAGCACCGGACCCGGATAGCTCGCGCCAACCAGCGACAGCACCGCCAGCGCCGTCGCCACTTCCAGCGCTGCCGAGCTCGAGAGGCCCGACGACAGCGGCACATCGGACCAGATGCTCAAACTAAACCCGGGAATCTTGTGGCCCTCGCCGGCCAGAATCGCCGTCACGCCCATCGGGTAGTCGGTCCAGTGCTTGATCCGCGCCGACTGCACCCCGTCAAAGATTTTTTCCTCGCCCAGGTTCTCTGAGTAGATCGCGATCTTGCCGTCCGTGCGCGGCGAAATCCCCGCCAACGTGGCAAAGTTGATCGCCGCCGGCATCACAAAGCCCTCGGCGTAATCGGTGTGTTCGCCAATCAGGTTCACGCGCCCCGGCCCGACAAAAACCCTGGGCTCGGCCCCGAACCGCTCCTTGTGCATGGAACGAAATACCTTCGCATCGTGCATACTCTTCAACCTCATCCTGAACTGCAAACTGTGAACTACGAACTATGAACCGAGAACCGCCTTTTGACAACGTTTTCTTTTCCGCTCGCACAACCAATCCAATGCAACCTTCTTACCCAGTCACCACTTCATCGCACGCCGCGCTCAGCCGTTCCCAGATCTCGCCCATCCACGCCTCGTGCTCCGGCTTCATCAGCACAGAGCGCAGGCAGGTCAGGGATCCGGCCTCATTCTGCGCAGTCTTGCGAGCCCCAAACCACGATCCCGGCAATTGTACTAAAGCCAGATGCAACCCTCGTTCGGCGCACGCATCGAAAACCTCGTGGGCCTGCTTCGAAGCTTCTCCGGAGTTCGCTGCATGCAATGCCAGTGCCCACACCACAATGTCCAGTTCCGGCGCGCCCGCAGCCAACGCCGCGAACCGCTTGTCCTCGCGCACTCTCCGGTCCAATTCGAGCGCCGCTCGCCGCCCGCGCCTCAGCCCCTCGGCAAACGCTCCATCCTTCGTAAGCGGCAACAGCCGTTGCGTCGCCCACAGCGCCACCGCCCCTGCTCCGGCCCGTGAGCACTCCAGGCTGATCTCGCCGAGATGCAGAAGCTCCTTCGCCGTAAAATACGTCGCCGGCGAATCGTGCTTATAGAACCGCTCGATCGCCCGGTCGCGAAACAGAATGCAGCCGCAGCCATATGGCTGCAGTCCATGCTTGTGCGGATCGACCACAATCGAGTCGGCTTGGTCGATGGCCGCGAAGGCGCGCCGCGCCGGTTCGTCGAGTGCATCGGGAATCAGCCGGAAGTAGCCGCCATAGGCCCCATCGGCGTGCACGCGAAATCCGTAGCGCTCGCGCAGCGCAAGAATCTCTGGCAGCGGATCGACCGCGCCCATCGACGTTGTCCCCATCGTCGCCACCACCGTGCCCACATCGCCCTTGCGCAGTTCGGCCTCGAGCGCTTCCAGGTCCATGCGTCCTCGCGCGTCCGCCGCGATCACGCCAAAGCCAAGCTTCAGAACCGCCGAGATGCGGCCATGCGTGTAGTGCGCCTGCCCCGACGCAACAACTCTCTTCCCCGGAGCCAGTTGTCCCGCCACCCATAGGCCCTCAAGATTTGCGATCGTTCCACTCGAGGTGAGATGGCCCAAATAGGAGCCTTGCTCTCCCGCATTCTCACTTCCCCGCGTATCCGAACATCTGCGCGATCTCGGCTACGGCCTCAATCTCCATCTCCGAGCTCGCCCGCCCACCATCGCGCGCGTGGTTGTTGGGATTGATCTTCATGGCCAGGGCGTACGCCGCCCGCGCCACCGGGTGCGGCGGTTTCAGCATCTGCCCGGCATATAAAGGATGGAAATAAGGGTAGTTATCGCCCAGCCGGTGCGCCGTCTCCTCGAGAACCTGCGCCATGGCCTCCGCGCTCGCGCCCGGTTGCGGCTCAAACTGCGGCAGAGAGCCAAACTCCGCCTCCAGGACCTCGGCGGCGTGGGCCAGTAACGAGAGGAAAGGATCGTGCGGCATCGCGACCCCTCACCTTATCACAGGTCCCGATCGCAAACTTATATCCGATGCTAAGCCATTATGAATCAATAGGTTCAGAACGGGAAAAGCGCCTCACACCTAAGTCGCACTATTTCCTGCATGCTTTTTTTGACGTTGATGATACACTGTGGTCAGCGTTAGAACCGATTCGGGCGTGAGCAGCACTCGCCCAACCAAGCAAGATTCTGCCAGTGGTCGCTCCGATTCATCCAGCGCAATTCAATCCCAGGAAATACGAACAAGTATGGAACAAGGTACTGTGAAGTGGTTCAATGACGCGAAAGGCTTCGGCTTTATTTCGCGCCAGAACGGCGAAGATGTCTTCGTGCACTACTCTGCAATCAACTCGAGTGGTTTCAAGAGTCTGCAAGAGGGTCAAGCCGTGCAGTTTAACGTCGTGAAGGGCCCCAAAGGCTGGCAGGCTGCCGACGTTCAGCCTCTCTAAACCTGATTAGCCGGATTCCGGCAGAATCTAGCTCGAAACAGTAAAGAGCTGGGAGCGCTTCTGGTGAAAGCCAGAAGCCTTCCCGGCTTTTTGCGTTTTTTCAGCCCCTTTTTGAACAGTTGCCCCATCCTCGGAGCCGCTTTTTCGTCAAAGGCGGGATACAACAAACCGCGACTTTACTCGGACCCGCTGGCTTGCTGACTTAGGACGGTTATCTAGCTCCGCGAACACCGCCAACTCCGTCAACTCCGCTGGTCTTCGCTCGACTTCGCACCCCACAACCTTCTATTCTCAAAAGTTGGCCGCATTTTTTCTTATCCAGCGGCCCTCACAGGATCTCCATCACACATATGAGCACGAACATGATCGCCGTACACCTGCCCGACGGGTCCATCCGCGAAGTGCCTTCCGGCACAACGCCACTCGACATCGCCAACTCCATCTCGCCGCGCCTGGCCGCAGCCAGTGTCGCCGCGCGCATCACGCCGATCGCCGCGACCGTTGCCCAGTCGCCTGAGGGAAAGCCGGAAGCTCATGAAGACGTCGGGGAAGCGTCGATGTACGCCGCCGAAGACGCCGCTGCGCCGCGTCTGGTCGATCTCTCTGCGCCTCTCGCCTCCGACATCAAGCTCGAGCTGGTCACGGAGAAGGATCCCGACGCGCTCAAAGTTCTGCGCCACTCCGCCGCGCACGTGCTGGCCACGGCTGTCCTCGAGCTCTTCCCCGAAACCAAGCTCGGCCATGGCCCCGCCACCGACTCCGGCTTTTTCTACGACTTCTACCGCGAGAAGCCATTCACGCCGGAAGACCTCGCCGCAATCGAAACCAAAATGGCCGAGGTCGTCGCGCGCGATGAACTCTTCGTCCGCGAATACGAGCCCCGCGAAAAGGCTCTCGAAGAATTCGCCAAAGACGGCGACTTCATGAAGACTCACTTCGTCACGAAGTTCACCGCGCCCGGCTCCGAGGTCAGCTTCTATCGCAACGGCACATTCATCGACTTCTGCCGCGGCCCGCACGTGCCCTCCACCGGCCGCGTCAAGGCCTTCAAGGTCGGTCCGCTGGCCGGCGCCTACTGGCTCGGCGACGAAAAGAATCCCGCAACTGCAGCGCGTCTACGGCACCGCCTTCTTCTCGCAAAAAGATCTCGATGCCCACTTCGCGCGCCTGGAAGAAGCCGCGCGCCGCGATCATCGCGTCCTCGGCAAGCAACTCGACCTCTTCAGCATCCAGGAGCTCGCCGGCGCAGGCCTTATCTTCTGGCATCCCAAGGGCGCAATCATTCGCAAGGTCATGGAAGACTGGATGCGCGACGAGTGCCTGCGCCGCGGTTACAGCATGGTCTTCACACCGCACGTGATGCGCCGTGACTTATGGAAGATCTCAGGCCACGAGGGCTTCTACTCTAGCAACATGTACACGCCCATGGAGCTTGACGACGCCGAGTACCGCCTCAAGCCGATGAACTGCCCCGGCCACATTCTCATCTACAAGAACTCGCCCAAGAGCTATCGCGACCTGCCCCAGCGCTACGCCGAGCTTGGCAACGTTTATCGCTACGAGCGTTCCGGCACCATGCATGGCCTGCTGCGCGTGCGCGGTTTTACCCAGGACGACGCCCACATCTTCTGCACACCCGATCAGATTGAAGACGAAATGGACGCCTGCATCGACTTTGCCGAAGCCGTGCTCAAAACCTTCGGCTTTGCCGAGTACCGCGTCGAGCTCTCCGCCCACGACCCCGCCAAGGCCGGCGATTTCGTCGGCAAGGAGGAAGACTGGATCCACGCTGAATCCGCCCTCGAACGCGTCCTCACCCGTCGCGGCCTCACCTACAAAACCATTCCCGGCGAAGGCGCCTTCTACGGCCCCAAAATCGACTTCAAGCTCGTCGACGTTCTCGGCCGCCTCTGGCAGCTCTCGACCGTTCAGTTCGACTTCAACCTTCCCGCGCGCTTCGAGCTCGAGTACGTCGGCGAAGACGGCGAGCGCCATCAGCCCGTGATGGTGCACCGCGCGCTCTTCGGGTCGGTCGAGCGCTTCTTCGGCGTGCTTATCGAGCACTACGCGCGGAGCGTTCCCGCTGTGGCTCGCGCCGGTGCAGATCGGCCTGGTGCCCATCAGCGAGAAGCACACCGCCTACGCGGCGAAAGTCGAAGCCGCACTCAAAGACGCGGGCTTCCGCGTCGAAACCGACGTTCGCAACGAAAAGATGAACGCCAAGATCCGCGACTTCGCCAACCAGAAGATGCCCTACATTCTCGTCTTCGGCGACAAGGAAGAAGGCGCCGGAGTCGGTCAGCGTCCGCACCCGCGGCAAAGGCGACCAGGGCTCCATGCCGCTCGCCGACTTCATCGCCAAAGCCACCGCGCTGGTCGAGATGCAGTCGATGGAACTCTAGACCGCGCAATAGGCTACTGTGACACGCAGCACACGGGAAGCCTCTTCGTGCGGCGCGCCGCGCTTTCTGCGCTCGCCTCTCACCCAATCTCTGCTATCGTTCCATGTACCAGAAAACTTCTTCCATGCATGGGCCTCTAGCTTTTTTAACTCTGCCGTCCTCGCGAGCCATGAAAGGGCGGCGCCTGTCGGTTTGGGCTGCGACCTGCTGTTTGGTCGCGCTCGTTCCTGCTTTTATGTCTGCGCAGGACAAGACCGCATCCGCGCCACCGGCTGGCACCACATCCCCTCAGAACCAGGCCGCAACTCCCTTTATCGGACCCGTAAAGCCGCCCGACTATTCCAAGGAAGCTCTGGTCTTCGAAAAGCTTTACACCCGGGTCCGCGAAGAGGCGGATGGCACCGGCACGCGCCAGCTCACTGCGCGTGTCCGCATTCAGGCAGACGCTGGCGTCAAGTCGCTGGCGGTGCTCACATTCGCGTATACAGAGTCCAGCCAGCAAATCGACGTTGCCTATGTTCGCGTCATCAAGCCCGACGGTTCCGTGGTGACTACGCCGCCCTACAACATCCAGGACATGCCGGCCGACGTTTCGCGCGAAGCCCCGATGTACTCCGATATCCACCAGAAACATATCGCGGTGAGGGGATTGGGTGTGGGCGACATCCTGGAATACGAAATCACACTCAACACCTTCAGGCCGGAGGTGCCCGGCCACTTCTGGTTTGATTTCGACTTTGCAAAGGATCAAATCGTCCTCGACGAGCAACTCGATCTCGATGTTCCGGCCGACAAACCAGTCACGGTGGCGAGCGCCGACCTGCAGCCTACCGTCACCACAGCTAGAGGCCGCAAGCTCTATCACTGGGCCGGTTCCAATCTGGCACAGCCTGATCCCGATGCACCTCCAAAATCGGAAAAGAACTGGAAGCCCACCGTCCAGGTCACGACTTTCACCACGTGGGAACAGGTCGGCGCGTGGTACGCCTCGCTTCAGAATGATTCACTTGCCATCACTCCGGCGATCCAGGCGCACGCCGATAAGCTAACAAAAGGGTTGACCTCCGATCAGGACAAGCTCAGCGCCATCTTCAACGACGTGGCTCTGCACATCCACTACGTTGGTCTCGAATTCGGCATCGGTCGCTATCAGCCGCATCCCGCTGACGACGTTCTCGCCAACGAATATGGCGACTGCAAGGATAAACACACACTGCTCGCCGCCCTCCTCAAGGCCGCCGGCATCGAGGCGTGGCCGGTGCTTATCTCGTCCAGGCATTACCTCGACTCAGCCACTCCCTCGCCTGCCCAGTTCGACCATGTCATCACCCTGGTCCCGATGCAGGGCAAACTGGTTTGGATGGACTCCACGGAAGAGGTTGCGCCGATTGGTCTTCTCGCGGGCACGTTGCGCGACAAGCAGGTGCTTGCTATTCCTGTTGCAAAGCCGGCGTATCTTGAGCGGACGCCGGCCGATCTGCCTGCACCCCGGACAATTCGCGTCGAGATTCATGGTTCCTTGTCCGACCAAGGACTCTTTACCGGCAGAATTGCCGAAACCTCCGACGGTGATGTCGGTGCACGCATCCGCGCGGCCTTTCGCCGGATCCCGCAGTCCCAATGGAAGGAGCTTGTCGAACGATTTGCGCGTTCAATGGGCTTTGGCGGGGAGGTTTCCAATCCGCAGGCTTCCGACGTCGAGAAGATCGACGACCCATTTCACTTCGAATTCGATTATTCGCGAGAGAAATATTACAAGTGGGGCGACAACGAAACCTTTCACTGGATTAACGCGCCTATGATGCCCCTCGGAGGCGAATTGCCTCCCGGCATCAAGGTAAAGAAACCCGCCGACGATCCCGACCTCGGAGCCACGGGCGAAACTCTGTATCGGTCATCTTTGAAACTGCCGGACGGCTGGACCATGACTCCTCCCAAGAATGTTGACGTTGTGGATGACTGGGCGGAGTACCACTCAACGTACGCCTTCGCGAACGGAGTCTACACCGTCGAGCGGCGTTGCGTGATCAAGAAGACATCGGTCCCGCTCGCGCAGTGGGAGCAGTTCCTTGCCTTCCGCCGAAGCATGGGGTCGGACGAAGATGCTCAGGTCTTGATCTCGCCGCCCAAGCCTCAAGGCCAGCATAAAAACTAAACATTCCTGAAAGTCCGCCAGGGTCCAGCACTGCCAGATTGCTGACTCGCTGGCCCGCTTTCGTGCGCGCAGCGCGGCTGCCCCACCGCAGGCCGGTCAAGCGTTGATCGCCATCCCCTCCACCGCGCCGTAGCCGTCCAGCATGGCTTCGCTCAGCGTGGGGTGCGCGTGGATGGTGAACATCATCTCGTCCACCGTGCCTTCGAGCTCCATCACCGCAACCGCTTCGGCAATCAGCTCCGTGGCCTGCGGCCCGATGATGTGCACGCCCAGAATCTCGCCGTACTTCGCATCGGCAACCACCTTCACAAAGCCGTCGTGGCTGTCCACGATCGTCGCCTTCGAGTTGCCCGCAAAGGGAAACTTGCCCACCTTGACTTCGTGGCCCTTTTCTTTGGCCTGCGCCTCGGTCAAGCCCGCCGAGCCAATCTGCGGCTCGGTATACGTGCAGCTCGGAATGCGATCGCGCCGCACCGGCCGGAATTTGCGGCCCGCAATCTTCGCCATCGCCACCATGCCGCTCATCGCGCCCACGTGCGCCAGTTGCGGCAGCCCCGCCACAATATCGCCGATGGCAAACACGCCCGGCTCGGCCGTCTCCTGCGCTTCATTCACCTTCACAAAGCCGCGCTCCAGCTCGACCTTCGTTTTTTCCAGGCCGATCCCATTCGTCAGCGGCCCGCGCCCCACGGCCACCAGCACCTTCTCGGCCTCTTTCACCTGCGGCTTTCCATTTGCATCGGTGTAGCTCACCTTCACGCCCGAGTCGGTCTTCTCCACCTTCTCCACCTTCGCGCCCGTCTCGTTTCGATGCCGCGCTTGCGGAAGACCCGCGCCAGCTCCTTCGAAATCTCCTCGTCCTCCACCGGAACCATGCGCGGCAAAAACTCCAGAATCGTCACCTCGCTGCCGAAGCTGCGGAAGATCGACGCAAACTCCACGCCCACCGCGCCCGCGCCAATCACGATCAGCGACTTCGGCGGCGCACCCAGGCTCAGAATCTCGATATTGGTCAGGATGCGTATCGTCCGCCTTCAAGCCCGGCAGCAGCTTGGCCTCCGACCCGGTCGCCAGCATCACGTTCTTCGCCTTCACCGGGCTCTTCGCGCCGTTCAGTCCACCTCGACCGTGTGCACGCCGTCCTTCGCCGGACCCGTCAGCCGCCCAAAGCCAGGAATCACGGCGATCTTGTGCTTCTTCATCAGGAACTCGAGGCCCTTCACGTGCTTCGCGATGATCGCGTTCTTGCGCGCCAGCACCGCGGCCCAGTCCAGCGACCGCGTCTCAACGCCCTTGATGCCGAACTCCTCGGCTTCCTTCAGGTAGTCCCACAGCTCGGCGTTAAACAGCAGCGCCTTGGTGGGAATGCAGCCCACGTGCAGGCACGTTCCGCCCAGCTTTGGGCTGGCGTCAATCAACGCCACCTTCAGCCCGTACTCCGCGCCGCGAATCGCCGCCGTATATCCCGCCGGCCCGCCGCCAATCACCGCCACGTCGTAAATCGTCTCTGCATTCGTATCAGGCAAGGGAAGCTCCATTCCGGCGTCTGCCGCGCAAGTGCCGCGTTTCCATGTTTAGTCTAAATTGGGCCCACTCTGGATTAGATTCCGCACAGTGACCTGCGGCTTCACCCGGCCCTCGCCAGAGCTTCTTGAATCAGAGCCTCGGCTTCCCGCATTGTCTCCGCCTCATCCCCGAACCCCTCGATCCAATGCACCTCCGGCTCGCGCCGGAACCACGTCATCTGCCGCTTGGCATAATTGCGGTGCCCCTGCTGCGCCGCCGCGATCGCTGCCTCCTCGCTCAACGTCCCGTCCAGCACGCAGTCGCGCCTGGCGATATCCCAGCGAGTCCAGCGCCTTCACCGGCCCATAACGCGCAAGCAACCCGCGCGTCTCCTCAACCAGCCCCGCGGCAAACATCGCCGCGCAGCGCTGGTTCAGCCGGTCATAGAGAGCCTTCCGCGGCGGATTCAGCCCGATCCGCAGCAATGCGAAACCCGGTCAGCGGATCGCGTCCCATCACTTCCGACATCGGCTTTCGCGCCGCCAGGCACACCTCAATCGCGCGAATCAGTTTGGCCGTGTCGTTCGCGTGAATTCGCTCCGCCGTCGCCGGATCCAGCCGCTTCAGCAGCTCGTGCAGCCACGCGCTCCCGTGCGTTCTGCGCTTTGGCGCAAGCGGCGTCCGCAGCTCCTCCTGCCGCGCCGGCCCGGCAAACAGTCCCTCCGTCAGCGCCCGCAGATACAGCCCCGTTCCCCCGGTCACAATCGGCATGTGGTGCTCGCGCACTCGCAATCTCTTGGAGTAGGTCGCGGGCAAGGCGGGAGTACTCACCCGCGGTGAACGGCTCGTCCGGCATCGGCCACATCGATCAGATGATGCGGCACCCGCGCCCGCTCCTCGCGCGTGGGTTTCGCCGTGCCCAGCTCCATGCCGCGATACACGGCCACCGAGTCGCAGCTCACAATCTCGCCGCCAAACCGCTCCGCCAGCGCCAGCGACAGCGCCGTCTTCCCGCTCCCCGTCGGCCCCAGGAGAATCACGACTAAGCGGGTCAGCCGGCTCTCGTCCAAAGCGATTCGCCGTCCGCGCAGGACTCTACCACCGCCACCACCCCGCCGGAAAAATCCACTTCGGATTGGTGTGCAGCAGCCACCACAGACAGATCGCCGCCGCCGAGAATCACCAACCCAATACACCTGGTTGCGCCGGAATGCGCGCGTCTGCTGCTCGCGCGCCTCTCTCTCGGCCACCTGCTGGTCATACGGCTTGATGCGGGTCTCGACCATCGTGCTCTTCTCGCAAACTCCGGCGCGCCGCAGACTTCCGCGCATCCGGCATCAGTATAGGGGAACGCCGTCTCTTTGATTTCGTCACATCCCGTTTGACTTCCCCCGCCCGCATTGCCGACCATAGCTTTTCGGGGTCCGCGATCCTCATCGCTACGTTCGTCCGAGCGAAAGGTTTGGCTCCATGAAAGTCTTGATCCTTGGTTCGGGAGGCCGCGAACATGCGCTGGCCTGGGCCGTTGCGCGCAGCCCGCGCGTCACGGAAGTCGTTTGCGCGCCCGGCAACGGCGGCATGGCCCAAATCGCCCGCTGCGTTCCCGTCGATCTCAAAGACCTCGACGCCATGGTCCGCCTCGCCGAGGCCGAGCAGCCCGCCCTCACCATCGTCGGCCCGGAGCTGCCGCTCTCCCTCGGCATTGTCGACGCCCTCCGCGAGCGCGGCCTGCGCGTCTTTGGTCCCACGCGCGCCGCCGCCATGCTCGAATCGAGCAAGGGCTTTGCCAAGCAGTTCCTTCAGCGCCACAACATTCCCACGCCCAACTACGCCGTCTGCACGACGCCGCGGAAGTCGAGAAGGCCATCGAGATCTTTCATCCGCCCATCGTCGTCAAGGCCGACGGCCTGCTCGCAGGCAAAGGCGTCATCATCTGCGCCTCGCGCCATACCGCCGCCGAAGCCGCGCAGGGCCTTTTCTCCGGCGCGCTGCTGGGCGAGGCCGAGCAGCAGGTCGTCATCGAAGAATTCCTCGAAGGCGACGAGATCAGCTTCCTCTGCCTCAGCGACGGCAAGCACGTGACGCCGCTCGTTCCCGCGCAGGACCACAAGCGCATCGGCGAGGGCGACACCGGCCCCAACACCGGCGGCATGGGCGTCTACTCCACCGATACGCTGCTCGATCCCGCCATGTCGGAGTGGATTCTGCGCCACATTGCCGAGCCCACCGTCGCAGGCATGGCCGAGGAAGATACGCCCTTCACCGGCGTGCTCTACTGCGGCCTCATGATGACCGCGCGCGGGCCGCAGGTGCTCGAATTCAACGCCCGCTTCGGCGATCCTGAAACCCAGGCCATCCTGGTTCGCCTCGATAGCGACCTGGTCGACGCGCTCGAAGCCTGCGTCGACGGCCGCCTCGCCGAGACGCCGCTGCGCTGGTCTGCCGGCGCGTCGGCCTGCGTCGTGGCCAGCTCCGCCGGCTATCCGGGCAGCTACAAAACCGGCCTGCCCATCACCGGCCTGGCTGCCGCGGCCCAGGTTCCCGGCGTGCAGGTCTTCCACGCCGGCACGGCGCTCAAGAACGGGCAAGTGCTCACCGCCGGCGGCCGCGTGCTGGGCGTTACCGCCGCGGCAGACTCGCTCGCCGAGGCGCTGGCTCGCGCCTACCAGGCCATGGCAGAGATTCACTTTGAAGGCATGTACTACCGGCGCGACATCGGCCATCGCGCCTTGGAGGGTAAATTAGTGACAATTGGCATCTACGCTGGAAGAACTGCTGGCCTGGAACGAGGAGTCGGCCGACTTCTTGGAAGATCGCACCTCGAAGCGAATCCTGCGCTGCCTCGAGTTGCCCTGCGACATCGGCGGCACGGCCACTGTGCAGGGATTCGTGCGCCATATCTGGGGAGCGGAGCTGCGCTGGAATCAGCGTCTCGCGGGCCTGCCTGTAGCCGACAGGGAGAAGTTGCCCGCTGGACCGCTCGACGCGCTCTTTGACCTGCACCGCCAGGCCGTCGCAGATTTTCCGCGACCTGCTCGCCGCGCCGGAACACACCTGGAGCGAACCTTTCGTGCTCGATTTCGATTGGGTGCCTCCGGAGCAGCGAACCGTCTCCCGGAGAAAGATTGCCGTGCACGCGCTGTTCCACAGCCAGCGCCATTGGGCGCAACTGGCGACACTGGTACGCAGCGCTGGCTTCCCCTCGAAGTTCAGAGGCGACCTGCTTTCGTTTAGCCCAGCGGTGCTCTAGTCGTCCGCTACGCTCGGCTCCGGTGCAGCGCGGCGGATTCGCCTGCTGCTTCTGGAAGCACGAGCGGCACAGCACAGGCCTGCCCTGTGTCGGCTTGAAGGGAACGGTGGTCTCCGCGCCGCAATCCGAGCATGTGGTGCGCGTCTCGGGCCGCACCCGTTGCGAACCGCGCGCACGCTTCGCCTTGCACTGCTTGCAGTGTTTGGGATCGTTCTTGAACTGTTTGTCGTGAAAAAATACCTGCTCGCCGGCGGTAAAAACAAACTCGGCGCCGCAGTCGACGCACTTCAGGACTCGATCGGTGAATTCCATGGCCAGCTTCCCTCGCAGGGAATCACACCGAAATCGGCCATGGCTGAATCAAGAAACTTGCCGGTCCCGGTTCCCTGTCCTCTTTCTGGTGGCACAACTAGGGCCCGGACCGCACGAAAAGTAGAGCGGTATATAAATTTCTGCCCGGCAATCAGGGCAGCTTAGAACCTGCACGCTCGTTGCGTGCTCAGCGGCCATTCGCGCTTCTCTGGTTTCCGCGGAATTTCAGCATTGCGCATTATGGCCCTCGAGGGTGGGGAGACCATAAAGTCGCCACGGCTTCGATCGACAGAAACTGGAGAAACGCTACAGTTTATTGCGCCGCCGCGCCGTGCCGTTCCTGTCTTCTTTCGGCATTTGCTGGCTTTCGATTCGCTTCTCTCTCGAAAGCCGCCCGAACGGTCAATCTCGCGGCGGGTGATGAATTCAATCCTGCTCTTTACGAGCCTTCTTGCGATTCCGCTTGCGCGCCAATGCTGCCTTGACGCGACGCTTCTCACCGGGCTTCAGGTAGTAGGAGTGACGCTTGACTTCCTTGATGATGTCCTCTGCTGTACCTTCCGCTTAAACCGGCGCAGCGCATTTTCCAGCGGTTCGCCTTCTTGTACGCGAACCTCTGCCAAAACTTCCACCTCCAAACCTGCCTGTAGGGCTCCTATGATGATAACCGACTTTTCATCCATCAGCCAAGGCCTTTCTTTTCCTTGAGTTCCACGCGTCGGATTTGCCAATAATCCCCCATTTTCTGCCCCCTTTTTGGCCGGGCGTCCCTGCACCGGAGAGGATTCGAGCGCGAGACCGATGGAGACATCTAAAATTTCAAGAGAGGTCGCCCAAGAGCCCATCATGATTCGAACCTATCAGGGTCACTCGCCCCAGATTCCCCCCAGTTGCTACATCGACGCCTCGGCGCAGATCCTCGGCGACGTGGTCCTGGGCGAGCACTCCTCGGTCTGGATGAATGCCGTCCTGCGCGGCGACGTGAACTCCATCCGCGTCGGCTCCTGCTCCAACGTGCAGGACTGCAGCGTCCTCCACGGCCAGCGCAACCTCTATCCCGTCATCGTGGGCGACTGGGTCACCATCGGCCACAACGCCACCGTCCACGGCTGCGTCGTCGAAGACATGTGCGTCATCGGCATGGGCGCGCGCGTCCTGAACAACAGCCGCATCGGCGAGGGCTGCATCATCGCCGCCGGCTCCGTGGTCCCCGAGAATACCGTTGTTCCTCCGCGCACGCTCTGGGCCGGCGTCCCCGCCAAACTCCGCCGCGAACTCACCGACAAGGACCGCGCCCTGATCCGCGAATACGCGCAGAACTATCTCGACTACGTGGAGATTTACCTCAACGAACCACCGCAGCTCGTTGGAGGTTCCTAGTTCGCAATTCTTATACCGGCGGCGGATTCCGGCCCGAGAAGAACTTGCGCTGGTGCCAGTAGGGATACACCGGCTTGACGGCACTGGCCTTGTCCAGCGCCTCCACCTGCTCCGCAGTCAGATTCCATCCCGCGGCGCCCAGGTTCTGGCGCAGCTGTTCCTCATTGCGCGCGCCGATAATCACGGATGAGACTGTCGGCCGTTGCAGGAGCCAGTTCAGCGCAACCTGCGGCACGGTCTTGCCGGTCTCTGCTGCCACTGCATCCAGGGCATCGACCACTTTGTACAAATGTTCGTCAGGCACACTGCGGCCCGGCATCGGCGATGGTGTGCAGTCGGCTCGACTCGGGCAGCGGCTGTCCGCGGCGAATCTTGCCCGTCAGGCGTCCCCATCCCAGCGGGCTCCAGATCAGCGCGCCCACCTTCTGGTCGAGCCCCAGCGGCATCAGTTCCCACTCGTATTCGCGGCCCAGCAGCGAGTAGTACACCTGGTGCGCCACAAAGCGCGTCCAGCCGTAACGATCGGCCATCGGCCAGCGACTTCATCAGGTGCCAGCCGGAAAAATTCGAGCAGGCGATGTAGCGCACCTTGCCCTCGCGGACAAATTCGTTGAGCGTTTCCTGCACTTCCTCAATCGGAGTCAGTGCGTCGAAGCCGTGCAGGTGGTAGATGTCCACGTAGTCGGTGCCCAGCCGGCGCAAACTGCCCTCGAGCGCGCGCCGCAGATGGTAGCGCGAGGAGCCCTCGTCATTCGGACCCGGGCCCGACGGAAATCCTGATTTAGTGGAGATCAGCGCTCGATCGCGTTTGCCCGCGAGAGCCTTGCCCAGAATCTCTTCCGAGCGGCCTTCGGAGTAGCCGTCGGCGGTATCGAACAGGTTCACCCCGGCCTCGAAGCAGATGTCGATCAGGCGTCGCGCCTCTTCGACCTCGGTTTCGCCAAAGCCCTTGAAAAACTCATTGGCCCCGCCAAAGGTCGCGGTGCCAAAACTCAGTGCGGAAACTTTGAGGCCGGAGCCTCCCAGAAGTCGATATTCCATGCGCACTAGAATGCATCGTGCAACGCGAAGATGCAACCAGCGTCGTGCCTGTTCCCATTTCTTTTCATTCAGGCCGCAGATTCAATCCAAAATCCGCCGGATCGCCCAGCAGGTTGAAGTAGTAGTCATCCTTGGGATACGGATTGTAAACATCCATGCCGCTCACCTGGGAGATCTTCTTCCAGCGCGGATTGGTGTGGTCGTTTCCCATCAAGTCCATGAAGGTGAAGGTGCGCCACGGCCACACCCGGATGTAGTCCACTCGCACCTCGGGCACGCTCAGCTTCTCACCGGTCACTGTGCCGTAAACGCGCACCAGCGACAGTGCCGGAATCGCCGCGGTGTCCACTTTCAACTTCGCTGTGAAATCCCCGCTCCCCGTCCACTGCACCAGCATGATGTGGCAGTCCGTCTCGCCGTCGAAGTACTTGTGTTCCACGAGCAGCGTCACGTCGCCGCCACTCTCGGCCGGCGGCGTAATGCCGCGCACAATCCCGAACCACGCCACGTAGGTTCCGGTCTTGCCGTGAATTGAGTAGCCGTGAAGCATGTCTCCGTTGGTCTTCTCAGCGTTGCTCAGCCGCGCAAGGAACGGCGCTTCCATCTCCGTCGGCTTGTAGGAACAGGTGGCCAGCGTGCCTGTCGGCGTCAGCTCTTTCACCGGCTGGATTTCCATCGGAGTTTGCGCCACCGCGCGCAGAGCAGAAACGACGCACAACACAATTGCGAGTCCACGGAGCCTCATCACACCCTTCTTTCCCGAAAGCACTGACGGTTTAGACGCGGCGTTCAAGAGAAATGTTCCTGGCAGATTTGAGAAGATGCTCCAAGCAAAAGCCCCTCGCCATATGATCGAGGGGCTTTTTCAATTCGGCCGGCGCCGGTCTCCCGCGCCAGTTTCTAATCTCTAACTGCTGCTTTTAGCAGTTCAGCACGTCCTGCAGCTTGCTCAGGGTGCGGTGCAGGTCCTTGTCGTTCCGCCGCTGCTCGTCGATCTTCGCAATCGAGTGCATCACCGTGGTGTGGTGCTTGTTCCCGAACTGGCGTCCAATCTCCGGCAGGCTGGCTTCGGTCATCTGCTTGGCCAGGTACATGGCGATTTGCCTCGGCACCACCACGTTGCGCGAGTTGTTCTTCTGCTTCAGGTCGCTTACGCGCATGCCAAACTGCTCGGCCACCGCGCGTTGAATCGCCTCGATGGTGATTTTGCGCACCTGCATGTCGATGAACTGCTTGAGGCACTGCTGCGCCGCTCCCAGCGTAATCTCCATGCGGTTCAGCTGGCACCACGCGATCAGCCGCACCAGCGCGCCTTCGAGCTCCCGCACGTTGGTGCGCACATTCGAGGCCACGAACAGCGCCACGTCGGTGGGCAGATGCGCCTGCTCGCTTTCCGCCTTCTTCAGCAGAATGGCTACTTTAGTCTCAAGATCGGGCGGTTGAATGTCCGCGATCAGGCCCCATTCGAAGCGCGAGCGCAGCCGCTCTTCGATCTCGGTCAGCTCCTTGGGCGGACGGTCCGAGGCAATCACCACCTGCTTCATGGCTTCATGCAGCGCATTGAAGGTGTGGAAGAACTCCTCCTGCGTGCGCTCTTTCTGCGAGATGAACTGGATATCGTCGATCAGCAGCACATCGACCGTGCGGAAACGGTCGCGGAAACTGGTCATGCGATCGTTGCGGATGGAGTTGATCATCTCGTTAGTGAATTTTTCCGCGGAGACGTAGCAGATACTCGCGGTCGGCTGCCTGCGCTTCACCTCGTGGCCGATGGCGTGCATCAGGTGCGTCTTGCCCATGCCCACGCCGCCATACAGGAAGAGCGGATTGTAGGCGCGCGAAGGCCGCTCGGCCACCGCCAGCGCCGCGGCACGCGCAAACTGGTTGCCGTTGCCGATCACGAAGGCATCGAACGTGTAACGCGAGTTCAGTTGTGCCGCGGTCGACCAGTCAAATCGACTCTGCTCGGGCGTGCGCATTGCCGGCGCCGGCGGCGCCGTGGGCGCGTGGCTCGGAATCGGCCCGAAGCCGCCATCCCTGCGCAACGGCGGAATCGACGGATCCTCCTCCGCCGTCACAAAGCTCACGTCGTCGAATTCCAGCGCGTTGAGATCGATCGCTTCCTGAATCAGGTCGCCGTACTTCTCGCCAATGTGCTGGAACTCTGTCGAAGGCACGCGCACGTAAAGCACGCGCCCTGCGGCATGGCTGAATCGTGTGGGTTTGAGCCAGGTCTCGAAGGATTGCCGAATCACCTTCTTCTCGAGTGCCGAGAGAATCTGGAGCCAGGGGTTAAGTGCCGGAGCCGGCGAAGTCGCAAATGCCATCGTACAATCCTAGCCTCTTCCGCCGGTCAAAGCCTGGCGGTTGAATTTCAGCTTTCTGGCAACAGCCCGGCAACCCGAAAAGCGCTTTCGCTTTTCGTGCTTTTACCGGAAACCGGTTACCTGTCGGCTGCTGATGTGCCCCTCAAGAGTCGACCCCGGGGCGTTTTGAGTAAAATGCCGTAACGCAGATTGTTTGAAACTTCAAATGAAATTTCGTGAACGGGTCCGATAGTAGCGCACATCTCGGCTTCATTGCAACGGTTCTTTCATATAACTTTTTTGGCCCTCGGAAAGTTGCACCAAGGTTGGTGAAACTGACCGCGCTTCGTCTCGCCGCTGCGAAAAGCGTCCCAAAATCGCACGCTAAATTTGGCACAGCGTCCCACTCATTCTATTTCCTCGACCGCGACGAGCGCTGTCCGATTCGCCGCGCCCGACCGCCCCGCGCTGGATTCTCAACTCCGCCTACGGTATACTCGTAAGTGCTGTTCATTCGCAGATTTATTCAAGGTACAGGAGCGGGTCACGATGCCCAAACGCACATTTCAACCTAACCGCCGCAGCCGCGTGAAAACGCACGGCTTCCGGTCGCGCATGAAGACCAAGGCCGGCGCCGCCGTACTCAGCCGCCGCCGCGCCGTGGGACGCAAGCGCGTCTCGGTCAGCGCCGGGCACCGCGACTAAGCCTCGCCGATTCTGGCTTTCTCGCCGGAACCCGTCGCGCGGTGGGGTCATTCTTCCCCGAGTATTCGTCATGAATTCTCTATCCAGGCCTGCCCAACGCCAATCCCTGGCGGGAGCGCGTCTGCGCAAGCACGCCGACTATCAGCGCGCCTACGCGGCCGCCCGCAAGCGGCAATCCGCGTCCATGAGCTGGTTCCTGGCGCCGCAGACGCCTGCCGGTCCGGATACCGCGGCCGCGCCGGAATCACGTGTCGGCCTCACCGTAGGCAAAGTCATGGGCAAGGCCAACGAGCGCAACCGCATCAAGCGCCGCATGCGTGAAGCACTGCGCCGCCACATCGATTTGCTGCCTCAGGGCTTCGATCTCATCTTTCATCCCCGCCGCAACGTGCTCACCATGGAATTTGCGCAACTTGAGGCGGAGATCGTACGTATCCTTGAACAGGCTGGAAATGAGGCGTCGCGCCTGGCCAAGTCGCCTGCCGCCGCACCACAGCCCCCAGGTACACCCGCTCCATGACACGCTTTCTGCTCGCACTTATCGCCTGGTACCGCCGCTGGATTTCTCCGGCGCTGCATGCGGTGAGCACCAGCCGATGCAAATTCATCCCAACTTGCTCTGAATACGCGGCCGGCGCCATTGCCACGCACGGTCCATTGCGGGGTTCTGGACTGGCCGCTTGGCGTCTGTTGCGCTGTCATCCCTTCACGCCGGGCGGATTCGATCCTGTCCCGCCTGCTCGCTCCGGCGGGGATTGCAGCTGCAGTTCGCAGGCCCTGCCCCGCGAACCGTTACCATAGAAGAAGCGGCGGCCTAGAAACTGCCTTTTCCGAACGATAGGAAGTATCCTTTGCCCGAAATACAGAATCCCAATCTGCAATCGCAGGGGTCCGGCGGTGGCGGCGGCGACATGCGCTCCACCATGGCCTTCATGCTCCTTGCCATGGCCGCCATCTTCGGCTATCAGTACTTCTTCGCAAAACCCAAGCCGGACCAGCAGCCGCCTGCACAAACGCAGTCGCAGCCCGCTGCCCCCGCCGGATCTACCGCTCCTGCCGCACCGGGCCAAACGCCTAATGCGGCCGCGCAGGCGTCCTCGGCCACGCCGCAAGTTTCGGCTCCGCTTGAGACCTACACGACCGTCGAAAACGAGTTCTACAAGATCGTTTTCACCAACCGTGGCGGGCAGGTGAAGAACTGGATCCTGAAGAAGTACTTCGACTCTGCTGGCAAGCCGCTCGACCTTGTGCAGCCACAGGCCGCCGCACGCTTCGGGTTGCCGCTCGCGCTTTACACCTATGAGCCGGCGCTCACCACACAGCTGAACGACGCTCTCTACCAGGTCAACTCCGGCGGCGCGCAACCCTCGGCCACCGGCCAGCTCCTTGCGCCGGCGACAATTACCTTCCACTACTCGGCCAACGGTATCGACGCCGTGAAGACCTTTAGCTTCGGCACCAACTACGTGGTCAATGTCGAAACCGAGGTCAAGCGCAATGGCGCGCCCGTGCGTACCCTGGTAGAGTGGCCCTCCGGCCTGGGCGACATGGAAGAGCTCCATCAGACTTCCATGCTGCGCGGGCAGATGCCAACGCCCTCCTTCTTCGCCTGGTCGATCGGCGACCGGCCGGATGTGCTGGCCGCCGCCAAAGTAAGCGGCAATAACACGCTGGCGGCTTCGTACCAATACGCGGCCGTCATGGATCTTTACTTTGCCGCCGCGTTCCTGCCCGAGGTTCCCGACGGCACCACGGTCGTGACTCTCCACAACTCCATCGAGCTGTCCGCAGACCCCAGCGATCAGAACAGCAGGAAATCTTCAGTCGATGTGGTCGGCCTCGCCGTCGGCAACACCAGCGGCAATACCCGTCTGCGCTTGTTTGCCGGCCCCAAGGAAACCGAGCTTCTCAAGTCGATCCACGCCATCGGCACCGACGGTAAGGCTGACGGTCCGGGTCTCGAATCGCTCATCCAGTTCGGCAGTTGGCTGGGAGTCATCGCCAAGCCTCTTTATTACGCCCTGCGTTTCCTGCGCAACTTCATCGGCGCCGGCGCATACAGCTGGGGCTGGGCCATCATCCTGTTTACGGCAGTGTTCAATATCGCATTCATCCCATTGCGCTTCATGATGATGAAGTCGTCGCTCAAGATGATGCGCATCCAGCCCAAGGTCGATGCCATCCGCAAGCGCTATTCAAACTTGAAGATGAACGACCCCAAGAAGAACGAGATGAACACGGAGGTCATGGCCCTCTACAAGGAGGAGGGCGTCAACATGTACGGCAGCTGCCTGCCCATGTTGCCCCAGCTCCCGCTGTTCTACGGCTTCTTCCGTGTTCTCTACAACGCCGTCGAACTGCGCCAGTCGCACTGGTTCTGGCTGCCCGATCTCTCGCAACCCGATCCCACGCACATTCTGCCCCTGCTCATCATCGTCTCCATGTTCCTAACGCAGTACATCACGCCCTCGCCCGGCATGGACCCCATGCAACGGCGCATGATGGCCTTCATCATGCCTATCTTCATGGGCAGCTTCCTCTGGCATTACGCTTCGGGACTGGCGCTCTACTGGGCCACCGGGAACGTGCTGAATCTCGCCTTGCAACTCTTCATCAATCAGTCGAGTTACGGCAAGGAGATGCACGCCATCGCGGCCCGACGAGCAGCCAAAAAGGCCGGCGTAAACCCAAAAACCATCCAGGGCAAGCGGTAAGAACAGTGTGAGTGCGAGTGTGAGTGCGTCGGACGGATGCAACCACACTCGCACTCACACACTTCCCTATTCCCTAGACCCTACTCCCTGTTCTATCGTCTGAGTCATGGCCGCCCCTGAAAGCTCCGCTCCCCGCCCCACGCCTGAAGCCGAAGAGATCTATCGCCGCTGGATTCAATTCCTCGACGACGAATTCGTCCGCCACAGTTCCCCGGAGCGCCGCGGCGAAATTGTGCGCGACCAGCTCTACCAGCTTTATCTGGGGCGCCCCTTCGGCGGTAAACTCAACCTCCAGCTCACCTCGGAGTTGCCGGGCAACGTAGTCACCCTCTCGCTCGACCCGCAAAACGTAACCATGGAACAGGAGCACTTCGCCGAAGTCGACCGCGAGCGCTTTGCGCGCCGCAAGCCCCTGCTCTGGTTCTGGCAGATGTTCGATCGCTCCCCGGTTGGCCTCAATCACTGGCTGGGATTGCGCTTCCGCTGCATGCTCGGCCGTCACATCTTCGAGCACCTCGGCACCGGCGTAAAAATCTACCACGGCGTCGATCTGACCTACGGCTACAACCTTTCCATTGGCGACGGCGTCACCATTCGCCAGCGCGCACTGCTCAACGACCGCGGCGGCATCACCATCGGCAACAACGCAGTCATCGGCTCCTTTTCGCGCGTCTTCTCTTTCTGGCACGATCCGCAGGACTACAACAAGGTGCGGCTGCAGCCTACTTTCATCGGCGCAGGCGCTCACATCGCCACCCATGCCATCGTCCTCGCGGGGCAAAACATCGCGCCCGGCGAAGCCGTCGGCATCTTCCCCGACGATCGCGTCTGAAGCGTGGCTATCGCGCCGCGCTCACGCCGCCATGCACCACGAAACGCGCCAGGTAATCGTGCAATAGCCGCCGGTGTGCATCGCGGTAGGCAGCGTAGTCCTGCGTAATGCCCTCGTCGGCGCCGTTGATCAGGATCCAGCAGTCCAGCATGCCCGCGTCATACACTTCCAGCAGATTGCGCAGGCTCTCGTCGAGCTTTTCGGGTGGAATCTTCTTCTCCCGGACCACCGTAACCACCGTGCTCAAAGCGTCGTTTTCCTCTTTCAGGCTGTGCCGGTACTCCTTCTCGTTGGGAAACTGCTTCTTGAACTCATCGCCGTGATAGAGCGCGCGCTTCATCGAGTACGTGATCCAGGCAAGACTTCCTTCGTTATTCTTGTCGAGCGTATCCGTGGGATTGACGTTGATCGTGATGTTCTTTGAGTTGTTGGGATCCACGGCAGGCGCTGCGGGGCGTTCGATCTTCGGCGAGCTCAGCACCGCTTTCTCCCGCACCGCCCACTGCTGCAATCCCTGCCACGAGAACCGGTTGTAAGGCTCCGCCACCACCGCGTCGATAAACTTGTTCTTCGCCGCCTCCGGATCGTTGCCGTAGAGCACAATGGCGTCGCCCCAATAGCGGTACGCGGTCTCCCGGTTCGGGTCGATGGCGATGGCGCGCGCAAACCATTGCGCCGCCGTAGGCAGATCGTGCTGGCTGAACGCCGCATCGCCAGCATAAAGCGCGGCCACATAGAGATGCGGATCGGCCGTGGCCGCTGCCACGTACTTCGTCATCGCCGTCTGATAGTCCCCGGCCGCGAATGCTTTCTCCGCTTCCTCCATCAGCGCCTGTGCCGGGCTCCCTTGCGCAACGCTGCCCGGCGCATCGGGATCGATGTTCGCCATCATCTGCGTCACGTTGCTCTTGTCGCCTAACTCGACAGCACGCCGCGCCGCGTCGCGTTCACGCGTGATCAGCGCCTTCCTCAGCGCGGCGTCGTTCGTCTGCAGCGCCGCGGCTCCCAGGCAGGCGGCCAGCCGCGATTGATAAAGCTGCTCATTGGGATAGGACTTGGCCAGATCCTCGTAGAGCGGCAGGGCATCCACATGCTTGCCTTCTTCGTAGAGCGCATTCGCCTTGGCTGCCTCGTTGTCCGGCGCTTGCCCCGCCCATACCGGGCACGCCATCGCAGCGCACAAACATATACCCGCAATCCATCTCCGCACAGCGTTCTCCTTCCCATTCTTGAAGCGCTTACCATCTTAGACCGAACTCACACCCGCTTGGTTCCCGCTGTCCGCACGCGTGCGCTGTTCACTGGTCACTGACTGCGGATCACTGTCTTCTGCTACACTGCGCTCCGCAGCCCTCCACCATGCTTTTCAAGGCCCTTAGCGCGGCAGTCTACGGCATTGATGCCAATCTCATCGACGTCGAAGTCGACTACAGCGGCGTGGTGTCGAACGAGGATCATTTTCATACCGTTGGGCTGCCCGATGCCGCAGTGCGCGAGAGCCGCGATCGCGTGCGCGCCGCCATCAAAAACTCCGGTTACCTCATTCCGCCCACCTTCATCACCATCAATCTCGCTCCGGCCGACATAAAAAAAGAGGGCTCTGGCTTCGATCTGCCCATCGCCGTCGGCATTCTGGGCGCGTATGGCGCGTTGCGCACCAACGACCTGAGCCGTTTTCTCATGGTCGGCGAACTGGGGCTCGATGGCAGTGTGCGGCCCATTCCCGGCATGTTGCCCGTAGCCATCCTGGCTCGCGAAAAAGGCATTCCCAACCTGATTCTGCCGCTGGCTAATGCTGCCGAAGCCGCGGTTGTCGAAGGGGTGAACGTCTATCCCGTCTCCTCGCTCCTCGACGTGCTCGAACTGCTCAACACTTCAGTCGTCGGCGTCATTCAGCGGGAACCATATAGCGTGGTCACGAAAGATCTACTGGGCAAACTCGAGCAATTCAGCGTCGACTTCAGCGATGTGCGAGGCCAGCAAACCGCCAAGCGTGCGCTTGAAGTGGCCGCGGCCGGCAGCCACAACATTCTCATGATCGGCCCGCCCGGCTCAGGCAAAACCATGCTCGCCAAGCGCCTGCCCTCGATCCTGGCCTCGCTCTCCTTTGAGGAAGCTCTCGAAACCACCAAGATCCATTCCGTCGCCGGCGTGCTCGAAGCCGGCGCGGGACTCGTCACCCAGCGTCCCTTCCGCGCGCCGCATCACACCATTTCCGACGCCGGGCTCATCGGAGGCGGCATTGTGCCGCGTCCCGGCGAGGTGTCGTTGGCGCACAACGGCCTGCTGTTTCTCGACGAGCTGCCCGAGTTTCCCCGCAATGTTCTCGAGGTCCTGCGCCAGCCGCTCGAAGATCACACCGTCACCATCGCGCGCGCCTCCATGTCGCTCAGCTTTCCCGCGCGTTTCATGCTGGCTGCGGCCATGAATCCCTGCCCCTGCGGCTTCTTTAACGACAAGTCGCGCGAGTGCCTGTGCACGCCGCCCGTGATCCAGCGCTACGTGGCCAAGATCTCCGGCCCCCTGCTCGACCGCATCGACATCCACATCGAAGTTCCCGCCGTTCAGTACAAGGAATTACGCGGTGGCGCAGCGGCCGAAGGCTCCGCACAGATTCGCGCCCGCGTGATGGCCGCGCGCGAGCGCCAGCACCAGCGCTTCAAAAAGCATGGCGAAAAAATCTATGCCAATGCGCAGATGAACACCCGGCAGATTCGCGCCCACTGCGAACTCGGCGCCGACGCCGAAAAACTGCTCGAGCGCGCCATGCAGCAGCAGGGCCTCACCGCGCGCGCCCACGATCGCATTCTGAAAGTGGCACGCACGATTGCGGATCTGGAAGGGACGGAGTCCCTCACCGTCGCCCATCTCGCCGAAGCCATTCAGTACCGCACTCTCGACCGCAGCTACTGGGCGTAGAGCCGCATTTCGCAGACTCGATTCATACACCGTCCGTGGTATTGCGCTCGTTACTGAGAGGGCGGTTACCTTGGTATATGAATATTTCCTAATTATTGGCGATATCTCATTTAGAGTCTGAAAACTATTCTGCATCCTGGAGTTCGTCGTGCAAGACACCGTTCTGCAATCCGGCTGGCAAACCCTCCTAGTGGCTGTTCCCTCCGTGGGAATCCTCGTGGTGGGTCTCTTCCGGTTGGATGAACTGATCGCCTCCCCCAAACGTCGCAAGGCTGTCAAACGCCCTGCCAGCGGTCGCGACCGGAATGGGCGCTTGCTTCTCTCCGATCCCGACGGACGTCCCTGGGGCGGCCCGCAAAAGTCCGAATAGGGCGCGGCGCCCTCGGGAACAGGTAACCGCTTAGGTTCACTTTTTTGACACTAGCCTTTGCCGGTACTTTTACGCCCGGGAACGCGACTCGCGCTGGGACGGGAATGCCACCAGGACAAAATCTTCAAGCGACTGATAATAAATAAGTTGTTAAATTAAGAGGCGGCGCAAGTGCGCCCTGCGGGAACCGGTCACTTAATGCCCCGTCACCGTTCTCCGAAAGGCGCGAAATAACTATTGACCCCAACGGAAGTTGGTTATACTCTCATCGTAGCCATCCGTAGAGGGCAGGTTGCGCATTTGCAGCCCGCGTGTGCCTATCAGCACATTTCCAGCATCAAAGTAGGGGCAGGTGCTCCGTTGATGCCTAGGGTGCGCATTTGGAGCTTCGGGAAAAGCCGTGCAAGGCACCCGGGGTTCGAGGCGCAAACTGCAATCCGATAGGGTATGGCTTCCATCTCATAGCGTGCAATCGTCACCAAGATTTTTGAATTCGACGGCGTGAAGAGTGCGTCTAAGGTATGGAGCGGCAATTTGGGGCAGCCCTAGTTTGTAATGGCTCCCCTCTACTGCACTGGCGGTCAAACTGGGATTCGTCCTGTGCAGGGAATTGAAGAATAAGGAGATAAGCAATATGCGTTCTGATCTTGTTTTCAAGGCACTCTCGCATGTGAACAATCGCTACCAGCTCTGTCAACTGGCAAGCAAGGCAACTCGGAAGCTCCACAAGCCGAATACACGGCTCCAGGACACCACAAACGAAGTATTGTGCCGCTTTGAGACGGCTAGTCCGCAGGCCCCTAAGTCCGAAGAGGTGCCGGCTCAGCCAGTGGAAAGGCGTCGTGCGGCCTAACGGCCCGTATGTCGCTTGCAAGGTTAAATCAGGCAAAGAATCAAGGGTAGTTTCCCTCTAGAATTTGCAGCTCTTTCCAGGCGCTCTGTCACACCAGGTTCGTTTGGTAGACTCTGGGTCTGGTTTCCAGGCTGGTTTCGCGCCGGTTGAACGTCTCGATGCCTTTCGCATCTTCTCCTCCGGAGCACTTCTCCCTCCGTATCCCACCCAACACATCCCGCCTTCACGCAGGTGAACATGACCATCGCAGAACTCAAAGAAAAAAACATTACAGAATTAAGCCGCATCGCGCGTTCTCTTGAAATCCAGGGGACCAGCGGCCTCCGTAAGCAGGATCTCATTTTCAAGATCCTCCAGGCGCAAAGCGAAAAGGAAGGCCACATCTTCGCCGAAGGCGTCCTCGAAATTCTCCCTGACGGCTACGGCTTCCTCCGTTCCCCGGACTACAACTATCTGCCCGGCCCCGACGACATTTACGTCTCGCCTTCGCAGATTCGCAAATTCGATCTCAAAACCGGCGACTCCATCAGCGGCAACGTGCGCCCTCCCCATGAGGGCGAGAAGTATTTCGCGCTCGTCAAGATCGAAGCCATCAATTTCGAGTCGCCTGAAGAAACGCGCAACAAGATTCTCTTTGACAACCTCACGCCGCTTTACCCGCAGGAGCGCATCAAGATGGAGACGGTGCGCGAGGGCGTCAGCGGCCGCGTGATGGATCTGCTCACGCCGGTCGGCAAAGGCCAGCGTGGTCTCATCGTCGCTCCGCCCCGTACCGGCAAAACCATGTTGCTGCAGTCCATTGCCAACTCCGTCACGACGAACCATCCAGAAGTCGTGCTGATCGTTTTGCTAATTGACGAGCGCCCCGAGGAAGTCACCGACATGCAGCGCTCGGTGAAGGGTGAAGTCATCAGCTCCACCTTCGATGAGCCGGCCGCCCGCCACGTACAGGTGGCAGAAATGGTCATCGAGAAGGCCAAGCGCCTCGTTGAGCACAAACGCGACGTCGTCATTCTGCTCGACTCAATCACGCGCCTGGCGCGTGCATACAACACCATCGTTCCGCCCTCCGGCAAGGTCCTCTCCGGCGGCGTCGACTCCAACGCCTTGCAGCGGCCCAAGCGCTTCTTCGGCGCGGCCCGCAACATCGAAGAAGGCGGCTCACTCACCATCATCGCCACGGCGCTGGTCGACACCGGCTCGCGCATGGACGAAGTCATCTTCGAAGAGTTCAAGGGCACCGGCAACATGGAAATCATCCTCGACCGCAAGCTGGTCGACAAGCGCGTGTTCCCGGCCATCGACATCCAACGCTCCGGCACCCGCAAGGAAGAGTTGCTCATCCCCAAGGAAGATCTGCAGCGCGTCTTCATCCTGCGCCGTGTACTCAATCCGCTTTCACCGGTTGAAGCCATGGAGCTGTTGATCAGCCGCCTGGAGAAGGTGCGCAACAACGCCGAATTCCTGGCCAACATGAACCAGCTGTAAGCAGCTTCTGAAGAATGTAACGAAAGCCGTCAGGGCAGAAAATGTTCCTCTGCCCTGACGGCTTTTCCATGTAAAATCTCGCCATGCCTGTGAGTGCATCGATCGACAAGCATCCTGACGGCTGCGCCGTGGTTGTCTTTACGGGACAAATCACGCTCGGCTCCTCTCTCAGTATGGTGGAATCGCAAGTGCGGTCAATCATCAACGACGGCGTCCATAGAGTCGTTTTCGATCTGACCGATGTTGGTTTCATCGACAGCGCCGGACTCGGCATGCTGGTGTATGCCTATGGCTCGCTCGCAGCCAAAGGCGGCACATTGCGCCTTTGTGGCGTGGCTCCGCGCATCGTGTCCTTGCTGGAACTGACCCGGACCAACACGCTACTACCCGTCGATGCCACCGTCGCTGATAGCCTGGCTGCCCTCAAGGCGTAGCCGCGCGTCCTGGCTGAACGGCTTCGACTCTCACTTTCGGGCCTGCGTTTCAGCGCCGATCCCTCTATCCCCATTTCAGCAATCGCCGATCCCCCGTCCCAGCTCTGGCCAGGCGCGTCCGGTACTTTGGCTTTCAAACGAACGCAGAAAAAGGCCGCAGCAACGGCAACGGGCGATATACTGTCGCCGCCGGGAAAACAACGGGAAGTACCGCGCCCGGCTTCAAGGCTTCCCACCGATTGAAAGCTCAAGGAGGTTTGCGATGCGTATCGCTCATCGAGGACGGTTGTTAGTGCTCTGCGGCGTGGTTTCTGCGCTGCTGTCCGCGGTGCCGGCCATGGCCGCGGTCGATGCATTCATGACGGTGACGGGCGAAAAACAAGGACCCATCAAGGGCAACGGGATGTCCGACAGCATCCGGCTCGTCAGTGTCGTCCGCGACACCGCGGCCGGGATGTCCACCGGCAGACGGATGCACTCCACCATCACCATCACCAAAGAGGTCGACGCGGCGTCGCCCAAGTTTGCCACGGCGTTGGCTTCAAATGAGACGTTGAAGACGGTGGTGATTACCTTTGAGGGAGCCTCGGGAGGCGCGAAGACAGCCCAGAGAATCGTGCTCACAAACGCTACCATCCTGAGCGTTCGCAAGCATGGCGACGAAGAGGTGATTACGCTCGATTACCAGGCCATCGAGGTCACCTGGGTTAATGGTGGCAAGACTGCGATGGACGACTGGAGCACTCCGAACTAGGGCCTTCTCACACTACTGGGGCAATTGAGGCTGCATAAAAAATGATGATTCGCACTGCGAAGCTGCTGCTGCTGGCTGGCGTTGCTTTGTTTTAAAGCCTTGTCGTATTCAACAACCTCACCGATTTCGGTACGAACGCGCAGTTCGTTCGTCATGTTCTGCTGATGGATTCAACCCTCCCGGGCAATGGTGGCATGTGGCGTTCGATCTCTTCGCCAGCCGTCGATCACATTTTTTACTGCTCAATCATTGCCTGGGAAATCATCACAGGCATCCTGCTTTGGTGGGGTATCGCCCGCCTGTTGCGCGCTTTGCGCCTGCCCGCTGCGGCCTTCAATGCGGCCAAATTCCTGCCCATACTTGCACTCACGCTCTCCTTGCTGATGTGGCTCGTGGCGTTTCTGACCGTCGGCGGTGAGTGGTTTCTAATGTGGCAATCGAGCACCTGGAACGGGCAGGAAGAAGCCTTCAGATGCTTCACTGTTATCGGCATTGTGTTTCTGGCGTTCTTGCATCCCGACACGGACGCACAATCGTAGAGACTCGTTTCAGCTCCCAGCGCCCTCATCCCGTTCCAGCGACCGCCGATCCCAATGGCCGAGGTTTGCGGCGGCATCGTACGTGCTCTCGCAAAATGCCAACAGATCGCCGCTCGGCGACAGCGCTCCACGCACATCGTCATACGCGAGCAGAAACTCGCCAAGTCCCTTGTCGTAGCTGGCTGCATCCGGACGCACGTGCGCTTCCTTGAATCCCTGCGGCTCCGGAGAAGCATAGGAATAAAACGCTGGACCGCTCATCGTGCCGGTCCCCGGCCACCATCCCACGCTGCTCACCTCGTGCGAGTAGGCTTCGCGCGTGATGAAGTCGGCGCCCGGCCGCTCCGGCGCCTTCCGCCCGGAAAAACGCGACACCGCCAGGTCAAAACTTCCCCAGAAGAAATGCACCGGGCTCACTTTGCCGATGAATTGCGAACGAAACTGATAGAAAACCGCATCCACCGAGCGCAGGATGCACCAGAAGGTCTTCACCCGTTCGGCGTCGTAGGCCGCGTGCACGCGATCCTCGTCGAAGGGAATGGGATCGGGGATCTCCACCGGCATGCGCCAAATGCTCACCGCGACCCCTGCCGATTGCAGCATCTCCATGAATTCCCGGTAGAAATCCGCGACCGCCATGGGCCGCAGCGGCAGTTCCTTCACCAATCCATCGCTGCACTCCAGCACCAGTTTGTCCGCCAGAAAGTCGAATCGTATCTCGATCGACCGCGTGCCGTAAGGAATGTTCGAAGTCGTGAGCCCGCGCGGGCTCACATAAAGAGGAACGTTCCACCATTGATTGACGAGCGGCGTCAGCCGTAGCCGCACCTTGCCTACAATCTGGGTCCACATGTGCAGCGTGGCGCAGGTCTCCCGCCAGGAATCGAGCGGCAGCGCGGGCCAGCATTCTGGCTGGTCGGTCATTGCTGGATTGGTCATACCCTACCCCTTCAGTGCTTGCAAATGATTTGTCTTCAATGCCCCGATCTCGTGCTCTGGCATCCGCCGGAATGCCGCCAACGGCCGTCCGCCCTTCCCCAATTTCTGCCCCGCTGCTAAGATAAATGAAGCACCTGTGGGGCTGTAGCTCAGCTGGGAGAGCGCCTCGTTCGCAACGAGGAGGCCAGCGGTTCGATCCCGCTCAGCTCCACCAAAATCCTTTAAATCCTTTGCAATCGAGGTTCTTCGCCGCTGGCGCGACTCAGGATTTCGCCTGCGGGCTCGGACGCCCGCAAAACGGCTCAAGTTCGATCCCGCTCAGCTCTACCAAAATCCCTCCATTCCATTCTCCCACCCAACTTCTCGTCTTATCATCGATACAACTTAGAGTTGCACTTCTTCCCTGAGGTGAACGTTTGTCCCAGGTTGTCTCTTTGCCGGAAGTTCCCGCAACAGCGCTCCGTCCCCTGTGTGTCGACCTCGACGGAACCTTGGTCAAATCCGACACTCTCGTGGACTCGCTGCTGGTGCTGGCGCGCACCCATCCGGCATGGTTGTTCGCTCTGCCCGGACGCCTGCTGCACGGCAAGGCCGCCTTCAAGGCCTTCGTCACCTCCCATGTCTCGCTCGACGTAGCGCATCTGCCCTACAACCGCACCCTGCTGCAGTTTCTTCACGAGGAACGCGCACGCGGCCGTGCTCTCTATCTCGTGACAGGAGCGGACGAGCGGCTGGCGCAGCGAGTCGCCACGCATCTCGGCATCTTTACCGGTGTTTTAGGCAGCGACGGCGAATTCAACCTGACGGGAACCCGCAAGCTCGATCGCGTGCGCAGCCAATTCGGCGGCGAGTACGGCTATATCGGCAACGACACTCCCGACCTGCCGATGCTGGCCCATGCGGCTGAAATCATGGTGGCCAATCCCAGCCTTCGCCTGCGGTTCAGGATGCGCCTCCGCCGCATGCGTGCCGCGCGCTCCTTCGATGAAGGCGCAAGTCCGCTATGGACTGCGGTCCGCGCCATGCGCGTGCATCAATGGGCAAAGAACTTGCTCATCTTTCTGCCTCTGCTGCTTGCGCATACGGGCGTTGCCAGGCGTCTGCCGAGCGCGCTGCTGGCATTTTTCTGCTTCAGCCTCACGGCTTCGTCGGCCTACATCATCAACGACTTGTTCGACATCGAGGTCGACCGCCGTCATCCGAAAAAACTCCAGCGCCCCTTTGCCGCGGGCGATCTCCCGGCCGTTGCCGGTTTCTGCATGGTGGCCGGTTTTCTGTTGTTGGCGTTCTTGGGCGCGCGCCTGCTGCCCATGGCCTTCTCCGGATGGCTGCTGCTTTATTTGGGATCGACGCTCGCCTATTCCTGGGTTCTGAAGCGGATCGCGCTGGTGGATGTGCTGGTTCTCTCCGGCCTTTACACCTTGCGCCTTTTCGCCGGCAGCGCCGCCACCGAAACGCACATCTCGCATTGGCTGGCCGGCTTTTCGGTTTTTCTGTTTTTCTCTCTGGCCATCGTCAAGCGTTTTGCCGAGCTGCAGAATTTGCGCAGCAGCGGATCGCCGCCGCACAACGGGCGCGGCTATCTCGTGTCCGATACTGATCAATTGCGGAGTTTCGGCACGGCCAGCGCCTTTGCGGCGGTCATGGTCTTCGCCCTCTACATCAGCAGCAGCGACATTGTCGTGCTCTATCGCCGCCCGCAATTTCTGTGGCTGATTGTGCCGCTGATGATTCTATGGCTTTGCCGCATTTGGTTGCTGGCTTCGCGCGGCGAGCTGGACGAGGATCCTCTCGTCTTCGCATTGACTGACCGCATGAGCCTCGCGATTGGAATTGCAATCGCCGTCATCGCTCTGCTGGCGATCTGAATCTAGCTGAACAAGTCCTTCATCTTTTCCATCAGCCCCGGCGACGTGGGACTGTTGTCCACGCTCATGGTCTCGGAGAGCTTGGTCACCAGTTCGCGCTGCGCGCGATTCAGTTTCCGCGGTATTTGCACCATCACTTTCACGATCAGGTCGCCGTTGCCCTTCTCATTCAGGAAGGGAACGCCGCGTCCCCTTATGCGCAGTTCTTTGCCGCTTTGCGTGCCTTCGGGAATCTTGATGTTCACCGGAGCGTCGATGCCGGGAATCTCAAACTCTGCGCCCAGCGCCGCCTGCGGAAAGCTGATGGGAAGGACGCAATAAAGATCGTGTCCGTGACGCTCGAAGAAATCATGCGGACGGATGGCAAGAACGATATAAAGATCGCCCTTGGGCCCGCCGCGGCGACCGGAATCGCCTTCGCCCGCGTAGCGAATGCGCGTTCCCTCTTCGACACCCGGTGGAACCTTCACATTCAGCTTGATCTCCGTGGCCGCGCGGCCCTCCCCGCGGCAGGCCGCACACGGATCACCGATCACCGAGCCGGTGCCGCCACAGGCCGCGCAGGTGCGCGCCACCGAGAAGAATCCCTGCTGATAGCGGAGCTGCCCATGACCCTGGCAATGGCTGCAAACGCTTGGACCCCGACCGGATGAGCTTCCTTGACCGTGGCACTTGGTACACGTCTCCAGGCGGCGAATCTTTACCTCGGTCTCCTTGCCAAAAATCGCGTCTTCAAAGTCAATGGTCAGGTCAAAACGCAGGTCGTCGCCGCGTTGCTGGCGCGAGGCGCGCG
The DNA here is from genome assembly GCA_963713675.1 of uncultured Acidobacteriota bacterium. GTDB lineage: Bacteria > Acidobacteriota > Terriglobia > Terriglobales > Acidobacteriaceae > Telmatobacter. The sequence goes on along the minus strand of CAVQMV010000017.1, from coordinate 178,894 downwards.
ATCCCCCGCGCGGAACCCCGCCCATCGAAAACATTTCGCCAAATAGATCGCCGAATATGTCACCCAGGTCCACGCCGCCGGCAAAGGGTCCGGCTCCAAATCCCTGCGAGCCCAAGCCGGCGTGGCCATAGCGGTCGTACGCCGCGCGCTTATCGCCGTCGCTCAGCACCTGGTAGGCTTCGCTAGCCTGCCTGAATTTCTCCTCGGCCGCGTGGTCTCCGGGGTTGCGGTCAGGATGGAACTTGAGAGCCTGTTTGCGGTACGCGCTCTTCAATTCCTGATCGGTGGCGTCACGCGAGACGCCCAGCAACTCGTAATAATCTGCTTTGCTCACTCTTGTATTAGAACCCATTGCTCCCTTGATCTAGCTGTCAGCCTTCAGCAATCAGCCGCACTGTTCCTTATCGTTAAATAGGTCAGTCTTCTTCAGATCGCAACCCAGCTAATTTCCCCTGCTTCACTCACTTCACTTATTCACTCTTTTGCTTTGCGTTATGCGCCACGCGCACCAGCGCCGGCCGCAGCAGCCGCTCTCGGATCTTGTAGCCGCGGCGGATCTCCTCGGCCACATGCTGGTCGGGCACGTCGTCGCGCTCCACGCTACCCAACGCCTCGTGCACGCGAGGGTCGAAGGGCTCGCCCACTGAGGGAATCGCGTTCACCTGCATCTTTTGCAGAACCTCTTCCATCTGCTTCATGATCAGGCTCACGCCCGAGCGCAATTGCTCCACCGAGCCTGTGGACTTGAGCGCCAGCTCGAAGTTATCGAGCACCGGCAGGAACTGCTCCACGACGCTGCCAGTCGCATGGTCGCGGAAATCTGCCTTCTCGCGCTCGGCGCGTTTGCGCGCATTATCGAATTCCGCCTGCATGCGAGCGAGCCGATCGAGAAGCTGATCGCGTTCGCCCTTCAGTTGATCGATCTCGGTTTGGCAGGCGGCCTCTGCCTGCTTTTCCGTCTCTGCCCCTGGCACAAACTCATCGGGCGGAGGCAACTCGGTCGCGGGATCGATCTTCGCTCCCTTTGCGCTGCTGGCGGCGTCCTTGAATCCTCTCACCTTCAACTCTTCTGTCTCCTGATTCACCATGATTCAGCACGTTCTCCGAACAAATCAATACTCTTACTTAGATGAAAATTCCTTGGCGCGGCTGCAGGCTATTTGCGCCTACGCGCTGGGCACATCGAGGAGGCGCTCGGAAAGGCGCGCAATGTAACTGACCGCCTCGATCATTTCCTGGTATTGGATGCGCGTGGGCGCGATCACGGCAACCGTCCCCAGATTGGCTCCGCCCAGCCGAGCCGGCGCGCCAATCAGCACCAGATCCTGCATTGCGGGCGAAGCTTCATCCAGGCCCACCACCACGCGCACCTCCTGCTGGCGGCCGTCCACGTAAGCGTTCAGCAGCTCCACCAGCCTCTGCTTGGCCTCCAGGGTCAATAGCATCTGGCGTAACTGCTCGCGATCCTGCTCTGCGCCGATCAAATTCGCAATGCCATCCACAAACAGCGCCGGTCCGCTTTCATCTCCGGCCAGCGCGCCCTTGCGGCACAGTTCCTCCACCGAGGTCAGCAACTGGCGATAGGCCTCACGCTCCAGCTCAACGCGGCGCTCCACCTCCACGCGAATGCGGTCAATCGGCCAGCCGTGGAAGTTTTCGTTCAGGTAGCGGCTCGCGGTTTCCAGTTCCAGCGGTGTCACCTCGTGATCGAGCGCCAGCACGCGATCCTGCACGGCCCCTGCCTGGGTCACCAGTACGGCCAGCACGCGTCCCGTGGAAAGCCGCGAAAAATGAATGTGCTCCAGCACCTGTTCTGTCGCGGTGCTGGCCAGCGCCACGCCCAGGCCGCGCGAAAGCTGCGCCAGCACGTGCGAGGTACGCTCCAGATAGTCATGCGAGCTCGACACGCCGGAGAAACTCTCCTCAATCTGGCCGCGACGCGCCACGCTCAGCGGAGACTCCGCGCTTCCCGCCGCAGAGATCCCTCCTCCCGCCGCCGCGCGGCCGGGTTGCGTAATCTGTCCCACGTAATACCGGAAAGCGGCCGCGGTGGGAACGCGGCCAGCCGAAGTGTGCGGCTGCTCAAGAAGTCCTGCATCGCCCAGTGTGGCCATCACGTTGCGCAGAGTGGCCGAGCTCAGGCCTTCCCGATCGGCAAACAAGCGCGCAACCGCCTGAGAGGCAACCGGCTCGCCGGTTGCGATGTACTGGTCGATGATGGCGGTCAACACCAGCCGCTCGCGCGGACTGAGGCGCACATCGGACATCTTCTGAGCCTCTCTCTCCTGCCCTGATTCGCAGCCAGAAACAAAGCCGTTCCAGCACTCTCCGGGCAGGGATTCCCGTCGATTAAGTCCCGTTATTACTTGGACTTATGTACTAAAATTCCGAGAATACTCCTTTTTAAGTTTAGTGACGCTCTTCTGTCGATGTCAAGGCGCGGCGTCCCGCCTAAAGTACCCATCGTGGCATCTTCACGCATCTTTCATGACGTTCGTAACGCTTCTCAGCCGCCTCTTCACCGTCCAACTCAATATAGTGCTATTGTGAAACCCTCTGCAGGCGATTGCAGCGTGCGCGGTTGCATCAGAGTCGATGTTTTCTTCTTTTTGGGGGCCCAATGAACAGAATTCTCCGTTTCCTTCGCCGGAACTCGTGTTTGCTCGTCGCCGTCGCCTTCGCATCCATCGCCTTGGCGTCCACAATTCAGGCTCAGTCGTCCGCAAAGATCGAAAAGCACACGCGGAAGATTGAAAAACGCCTCGCCAAATACCGCGCCGGCACCTTTGTGCAGGTCGATCTTCAAGATCGTAGCGAAGCCATGGGCTCTCTAGGCGACGTCTCCGATGCCACCTTCCAGATCACCAACTCCGACAGCAATAAGGTGGAGACCTTCAACTACGCCGATGTGGCCCGCGTGACGAAGGGGAAAGAATACATCGGCACTGGATCCGAGTCCGGAATCCACTTCCACCATTGGATCCCGGTCCTGATCGTCGCCGCGGCCGCTGGCGGCGGAGTTGCCGCCTACGAGGCCACGCGCTGATCGCTGGCAACTGAGTGAGCAGGGGCCTTCAGGTCCCTGACTTCGATTCCAGGAGAGCCGGGCCTTCAGGCCCCGGCCCTTGCACTATCGCGCCATCCCCGCAGGATTCCGGCCCATTTCGGGCTGTTAGATTCGTTATAGGGCTCCGTTGCAATCGTTGCTGAGGTCATCGGACCGCCCTCAAAAGAAGCCAATGTTCCATCCCACTGAAGATATTCGCATTCAATGGACGAAAGTCGTCCTTCCCCCGGTCTTTCTCGAGGAAGAGCTTCCCCTCACCGAGGCCGCCTCGACCACCATCTTCAACGCCCGCAGCGAGATCGCGGCTATTCTCAACGGCCAAGACGACCGCCTGGTGGTGCTTGCCGGCCCCTGCTCCATCCACGACGCCAAGGCCGCGCGCGAATACGCCGCGCTGCTCAAGGGCGCCATCGACGAATTCGCCGCCGATCTGCGCATCGTCATGCGCGTCTACTTTGAAAAGCCGCGCACCACCATCGGCTGGAAGGGCCTCATCAACGATCCGCATCTCGACGAGACCTTCAAGATCAACGACGGCCTGCGCCTGGCGCGCCACCTGCTGCTCGACCTGGCCGAGATGGGCGTGCCCACGGGAACCGAGTTCCTCGACATGATCTCGCCGCAGTACATCGCCGGCCTGGTGAGTTGGGGCGCCATCGGCGCGCGCACCACGGAGAGCCAGGTGCACCGCCAGCTCGTCTCCGGCGTTTCGTGTCCCGTAGGTTTTAAGAACGCCACCTCCGGCGACGTGCAGGTGGCCATCGACGCCGTGCTCTCGGCCTCCTAGTCGCACACCTTCCTCGGCCACACGCACCATGGGCAGTCGGCCATTTTCGTGACGACAGGGAATCCGGACTGCCACATCATCCTGCGCGGCGGCCGCAACTCCGTGAACTACACCGCCGCGAGCGTGGCCGAAACCACCGCGCTCATGGAGCGTGCCGGCATTGCCCCGCGCATCATGATCGACTTCAGCCACGCCAACAGCGGCAAGGATTACCGACGCCAGGGTGTCGTTGGCCGCGATGTCGCCGCGCAAATTGCTGCCGGAAATCGCAACATTATTGGCGCGATGATTGAGAGCAACCTGGTTGCCGGCGCGCAAAAGCTAGTCGCCGGCCAGACGCTCGGCAGTCTTGTTTATGGCCAGAGCATCACCGACGGCTGCATCGACTGGAAGGAAACGCACGCGCTGCTCGCCGACCTGGCCGCCGCCGTCCGCGCCAGACGGAACGCGAAATAACTTTCGCAAAAAGGCCGGAGCTTGATTGACGCCGGCCCTTCACTGATTCACTTCTTCACTCTTTCACTGCATCTACGCCGTCCCCATCACTACTGTGTGCGGGCTCATCGGAATCGGATGCGCGATCACCCCCTTGAAACCTGCCTCGGCGTACATCGCTAGAAGCTCCGGGAACGTATAGGCGTCGCCTTCCGCAGTCGTCGTCAGCATTGTCATCGCAAAGGCCGCGGGCATGGGCGGCGACACGCGATCTTCATTCGGCACAAACTCGAGCGTCGCCGCGCAACCGCCCGGCTTGAGCGCCGCACGCACTTTCTTCAACAGCCCCACGTTCGTGATCTTGTCAAAATGGTGCAGAAAATTCGTCAGCAGCACCGCATCGTACGGCCCACCAAACTCCACTTCAAACGCACTGCCCGGCAGCATGTCGTAGCGGTCCTTCACGCCGGCCTTTTCGGCGTTCCTCAATGCCACGCGCAGCACCGGCGCCCAATCGAGGCCCGTCACGTGCGCCTGCGGGTTCTGCTTGGCGATTTCGATTCCGAACAGCCCATGCCCCGCTGCAATGTCCAGCACATGCATCGGTCCGTCGCGTCCTTCCAGCACCACTGCGCCCAGCGGACCTGCCATGGGCCCCATCATCGGCGCCATCTTTTCCGCGAACACCACCCAAATGGGATTGTCCGGCTCAACCGTGCCCTGACCGGGAAGATTCGTGCGGCCCGCGCGCACAATATCGGCCAGTTGCCCGTCGGCCTGCATGATTGCCGACTCACTCAGGAACTGCGCCACCGAAGCCATGCAGGCGGGCGACGCCGGGTCAAGAAAAGCTGCGCTCGACGGCGTGTGCTTGTAATGCCCATCTTCCTTGGCCAGTACGCCGTTGATCACCAGAAAATCGCACAGAATGCGGATGCCGCGCTCCGATGCCGAACAGTGCCGCGCGATCGATGCTGCATCGCCGGGCCCCTGGCCGACCGCTCGAAACACATCGAGTTGAATGGCAGCATTGAGCGCTGCAGTGCGTTGGTGCGCCTGAACCATGTCGAAAACGATTCCTGGATTGAGCGGAGCTGCGGCAGAATTGCCTGCTTGCATTGAATTGCCTCCTCGTGCGCCCAGTGGGAAGTTGGGACTTTTGGGGAAACCAAGTTTGGGCTCAGAGAGTCTATCACCCGCCCTGCCGCGTCGCGCAGCTCTGACAGAATTTATGCGCCTCTACCGGCGCGCCGGTTGCGGCCGCGGCCGCGGAACGGGATGGCCCGTCAACACTGCCGTGCGTTCGCGGGTGATGCGAACCCGGCAGGAAAATGCCCTCGGTCCGCAGGCCCGATCGCGAACCTGAAGCCAGGCGATTTGATCGGGACCAAGCATCCAGGCGGTGGCGTTGGCGACGTTTCCCGTTTCCTGCATAAAATAGGCTGCGTTCATGTCGTCATCTGCTGCGTCGGCCATCATCTGCTGGCATTCGTCGCGATCGGGCGCAGGCTCTCCAGACGGACCCCAGCAGTAATCTTCGTCATGCTCCAGCACATACTTCTTGCCGTTCTCGGGAATGAAGTAGCGGGCCGTTATCTCGGGAATGCGCGAATTGGCTGCCCATTGTTCCAGGTCTTCGACAAAAGGCTCAGGAAGCTGGCCCAAGGATAGATCGCGATCGATTAATTGCCGGGAAAAGACAGTGACCGTCGGCGTGGGTTCGCCGTTGGTGGGATGAAAATAAAATCCGCCGAGCGCGACACCGGTTTGTAGGTCGAACCAGAGAAAACCGCGGCCACCGAGGTAAGGTCCGTTGCTGCCGGAGACGGTCACGAAGCGGCCATCGCGAACCTGAACCGGCTGCATGGAGCCGTCGAGAACGGTTTGGACGGCATCGGAGAGTGATATGTCGCGGCCATAGTGATATTCGGTGCTGGAGATCGCCTGTTTCATCAGGCTGTGGAAGCGTTTGTCCTTGAGTAGAGTTTTCGCCGGCTGGTCTGCGTAATCCTTGAGAAAGGCGAGCTGATCAAGAGGAATGAGCTTCTGAAAATTAGCGGAAGGCGGGGGCCCGGGAGGTGGCAGAGCGGGCTGAGAATCAGGCGTCGCGGTGGGCGCGGTCTCTTGCGCCGGCTCTTGCGCCTCATCGGGGGCCTGCGCAGCCGGCGGAGCGTCTGAATGCGGCGGGGCATTCGGATCCGGGACTAATTGGGCGCATGCGAAAGCGGGCCAACAGAGGAAGAGCGCCGCGCAGACCAACAGCGATGTAGATGTACCTCTCATTTTTTCGAAACCCCAAGGCCTTCGGAGGCAGTCTAGCGCAATTCACGATCGGCAAACATTATTTTTTGCGGGGTTACCGTTTGCCATTACCAATCCCTTCAGCAAAATAAACTTATCCGGAGGTCAGGCGGCGACCTGCGCTTTCCCAGGTCTCGGAAGCGCGGCCAAGGGACCTTCTGCAAGATTCTCCAACGGCCTGAATCCGGCACATCTCCCACTTCATGCCGCCACGGTACATTGAAAGGTGGTGCGCCTTTCTTCGAACATCTTCCGTCTGCGGCAAAAATCGCTGCTGCGCGCCATGCTCCTTTCCCTGGGCGCATTTGCCGCCAGCCTGCGCCTCGCCGGTTTCCCAAACATCAACGATCTGCACGGCTCGCATTGGCAGTTTCTCGCCCTCCTGGTGGCCACCTGGGGCATGGCTGAGACGGCCCGTTGCCTGCGCCGCGAATGGAGTCTCTACCACGCCGGCATACTGATCCTGCTCTATACCGACCTCATGATCCTCGCTGGCATCGTGGTTCTGATTGCGGTGCCGTAGCGCCACGCATCCGCCTCGCCTCAGTCCAAAATCCGCGCTGCGCGTCCGCCCTTTCGCCGTGTAGCATGGGCAGAGTGCAAACTCAGCCGCTGAATCCTGCGCTCTCGCCGCAGCGGCTGAAATCACCATGCACCGGAGGAAGCGATGCTGAAGGGATTTCGAGATTTCATTCTGCGCGGAAACGTGATGGACCTCGCGGTCGCCGTGATTCTGGGCGCCGCGTTCAATGCCATTGTGACGTCGTTGGTCAGCGACATATTGAACCCGTTGATCGCTGCCACGATCGGCAAGCCCGATTTCAGCAGCGTCATTCTGCATGTGGGTGGCGGGCAGATCAAGATCGGCAACTTTTTCAACGCGGCGGTTTCGTTCCTGATCGTGGCCTGCGTGGTTTATTTCGCCATCGTGCTGCCCATGAACGCTTTGCTGGCGCGCACCAAGAAACCCGAAACGCTGGCGGAACCCACCACAAAGCCTTGCCCCGAATGCCTAAGTGACATTCCGCTGGCCGCCAAGCGCTGCGCGCACTGCGCTCAACCGGTGGCCTGACCGCGGATGAACCAGGTTTGAAGGATCGATTGCATGAAACTCCGCACCAGGGTTGCACTTCTTGCTTTGCCGGCCGCCCTTTCCATCGCGTTCCCGTCAAGTCGGCTGGCGGCGCAAGCGGCGCCGCAAGCGGGGTCGTTCGGTTACTCCGACTTCGGCGCGGAAGCCCGGCTTGAAGAAAAATTCGTGGCTGTGCCCGATCCCAAACTTGCTGGCGAAGAACTTAAGACCCTCACCCTCGAGCCGCATCTCGCCGCAACGCCTGAGGATCGCAAAACCGCCGAGTACGTGGCAAGCAAGTTTCGCGCCGCAGGGCTTCAGACTGAGATCGTTCCCTATCGCGTTCTGCTGAACTAGCCCAAAGTCGTCCGCGTCGAAGCCTGGGACGAGACCGGACATCTGTTGATGAGCGGTCCCACGCCCGAACACCTAGAGGGCGATCCCGCCGCCGACAATCCCCGCGTGGTGATGCCGTTCAACGGTTCCTCGGGTTCAGGCGACGTCACCGGCGAAGTGGTCTACGCGAACTACGGCCGCGCCGAAGACTTCAATGAGCTTGCGGCCCGGAACATCGATCTGCACGGCAAAATTGTCATCTGCCGCTATGGCTCCAACTTTCGCGGCGTCAAAGTCTACCTGGCCAGCAGCGCGGCGCGGTCGGCGTCCTGCTCTACTCTGACCCGCAGGACGACGGCTACGCCAAAGGCGATCCCTGGCCGAACGGTCCGTGGCGGCCTGAGACCGGCGTTCAGCGCGGCTCGGTGCAGTTTCTCTTCAAGTACCCCGGCGATCCCGAGACTCCCGGCGTCGCCTCCACAATCGACCTGCCCGACTCCGCCCGCATTCCCAATCCCTCGGGGCCCGGCGGCAGCGAACCGTACATCATCTCGATTCCTCTCAGCTACCACGATGCCGCGCCCATTCTGCAGGCGCTCAAAGGCCCCAGTGTGCCGCAAAGCTGGCAGGGCGCATTGCCGTTCCGCTATCACATCGGCCCCGGCGGAGAAAAAGTCCACCTGGTTTCGCAGCAGGACTACCAGCGCCGCATCATCTGGGACGTGATCGGCAAAGTCGAAGGCTCTCAGGAGCCGGATGCATGGGTCATCGTCGGCAACCATCGCGACGCGTGGGTATACGGCGCGGTCGACCCCAACAGCGGCACGGCCGCCATGCTTGAAGCGGCGCATGGCATCGGCACGCTGCTTCGCCAGGGCTGGCGACCCAGGCGCACCATCGTCTTCTGCAGTTGGGACGCCGAAGAGGAAGGTCTCATCGGTTCAACCGAATGGGTCGAGCAGCAAGGCCGCGCCCTCGACCATGCCGTGGCCTACTTCAATATCGACGTGGGCGTCTCGGGTCCGGACTTTACCGCCTCCGCCGTGCCCTCGCTCAAGGAGTTCGTTCGCAACGTCACGCGTTCCGTTCCCAGCCCCCTCGGCGGCAACGTATATCGGCTCTGGCGTCTCAAACCCTCCGTCGACAGTGAACACCACTCGAATGCGCCGCTCATTCCGGGAGAAGACGTACATCTGGGCGATCTCGGCTCCGGATCGGATTATTCGCCCTTCCTGCAACACGCAGGCGTGCCCGCCACCGACGTTGAATCCAGCGGTCCGTATGGCGTTTATCACTCGGCCTTCGACGACTTCGCCTGGTTCACGCAGAATGCCGATCCGCATTTTCTTTATTTGCAGCAGATGGCGCGCGTCCTCGGCCTTGAAGCCATGCGCATGGCCGATGCCGACCTCCTGCCCTACGACTACGTTGCCTACGCGCGCGCCATCACGTTCTATCTCGAAGCCGCCAAGCACAGAGCTCCCGATGCCGGCCTCGGCTCGCTCGACTTTGCTCCCGCCCAGGCGGCAGCTGTGCGCTTTTCTGCGGCGGCCCAGCGCGCGTATGCGCTCCAGTCAGCACCTTCCGGAGACCTGGGCCGGCTGAATCTCGCCTTGCGGCAAACTGAGACGGCGCTGCTCTCCGACGAGGGGCTTCCCAATCGACCATGGTACCGGCACACGATCTTCGCCCCCGGCGAGGTTACAGGCTACGCCGCCGTCGTTATTCCCGGCGTCAACGAAGCCATCGACGCTCAGGATGCAAACCGGGCCACGCAGCAATTGCAGGTCCTCACGCAAGCGCTCAACCGTGCCGCAAGCGTCCTCGAAACCGTTCACTAAAGGCAACATTGGCCGCATTGTGTTACTACAGTAATCCGACCAATCCTTGAGGGCTTCCAGGGGGGTGATCCAATTAAATCCCTCTTTTTAGGTTGTTTAGCCGCATCGTCCCGCGAAAAACCACTTTCAATCTAACGATTTCTTTTGCAGTTTCTGCCGAGATGACCGTAATGCTGCTAACCAGTTAGAGTTATCGTAAGGTCGATGCAAATAGTTACTCCACGCGGATTCGGTTGTTTCTCTCGATTACGCAGCCAATAGACCAATGGATTGGATGGTTCTTGCCATGCACGTTCTGCTCATCGCTGTGGTTTTCCTTACGTTCGTGGCTTCCCCGACCCTTTTCGCGGCCATGCCGCTCAGCAAGCGTCAGGAACGACCTGAGAGCAATGCCAGGGCGTCGGCTTTCTTCCCGCCAGCCGCTAACTCCGTCCCTTTCGGCCCCACATGCTGATCTCTGCCTGTTAATCGTTAGCTGTCGCATCGTCTCTGATCCAAAAGGCTGCCGCACCGCAGGTGCCTGCCCCACTGCAAGTGGCCCCAAGGAACCACACCCACTCCCACTCTGGAGTGATTCCCTATCGTCCTTTCGCGGAGCTATGGTGCAGCATCGGGCTCTCTAAGAAGTCCGACGCACGCAAAACTGTGTACGCCTTGGGGGCCTTTCATGAAAGACCTTGTGATCGAACTGATTCTGATCGCAATGATCGTCGTCCCGCTGGTTGCCGACTCACGCAAACCCTGCCGCGTCACCAATCGCCTGGCCTCGGGACCGCGCCGCACCCGCTAGCACCCTCTCGTCGAATCCCCTCCCGCAAGCGCCGGCAGTCCTACGCCCCTGGGTCCGTGTTTCCCCCTTCCCGCCATCATGTGAGCCAAATCACATCCCCATTCCCCGTCTCCGGTTGACCATGGTCCTGCAGGCTCGTATCGTTAAAAAGGTAGAGACCATGAAAAAATCCCCAAAGACTTTGCAGGTAAGTATTGCCGTCGCCGTCATCCTCGGCACCATCGCCTGGCTGGCTTTCACTGGCTACGGGTCCAGCAAGAGCTATTACGTCACCATCGCCCAGCTGGGCGGAATGGGCGACAAGGCGTACCACAGCAATCTTCGCGTCGAGGGTTTCGTCGAGCCTGGCTCCATCGAGCGCAATGGGCCGCACGTCAACTTCGTCCTCAATGAATTCGAGAGCCACTCGCCCAATGCTCCTTCCGGACGCCTTTTGAAGGTCAGCTACAAGGGAGCCGAACCGCCGCCTGACACCTTCAAGGACGATGCGCAGGCACTGGCCATGGGGACCTACGGCCGCGACGGCGTTTTTCATGCCACGGTGCTTCAGGCCAAGTGCGCCAGCAAGTACGCACCGGCGCAGCCCGGCGCGCAGCCGCCTGCTGCCACCCCGACCAAGCCGGCCAGCGCATCCAACCCTGCGCCTCCGCCTTCCTCCTCAACCCAGACCGCCTCAAACTGACGGCATGACCGCGAACGCATCATGACAGGGAACGCATCGGACACCGAACCGACAACGCAGAGCGCTCGGGTCCATACTTGCGCTCGGCTTCAGCAGGTGTCCAAGCTCTTCGGCAGCTTTGCCGCGCTGCGCCAGGTCACGGTCGACCTGGAACCCGGTCGCTGCTATGTACTGCTCGGCGAAAACGGCGCAGGCAAATCCACGCTGCTGCGCATTCTGGCGGGATTGCTTCGCCCCAGCTACGGCACGGTGCGCGTATTCGGCGACTCAGAGCCGCAGCAGGAACGCGCTCGCATCGGCTACATGAGCCATGCGCCCATGCTTTATGACGAGCTCACCGCCCAGGAGAATCTGCGCTACTTCGCCAGTCTCTATCCAGGCCGCGAACTGCCTCGCGCCTGCCGACGCCCTGCGCCAGGTGGGTCTCGATCCCGAGCTGAACCGGCCTTTCGGCCATTACTCGCAGGGCATGCGCCAGCGCACCTCGCTCGCGCGCGTGCTGGTTCCCTCAGCCGGAGCTTCTGCTGCTCGACGAGCCCTTTTCCAACATGGATGTAGAGAGCGCGCGACAGATGGTTGAACTGCTCGCCCGATTCCGGCAGAGCGATCGCACCATTGTCCTCACCACGCATCAGCGCGATCTCGCCGCGCCCATCGCCGATTGGGTGCTCACTCTCCATGCTGGCCGCGTCGCATCCTTTGAGCCTGGGAGTCCGACGCTATGAAGACGAACGGCGCACGTTATCTCGAATCCCTCGGCATCGCCTTTGAGTTGCGCGAGTACGAAGTTGATCCCAACGATCTCACTGCGATCACGGTTGCGAAAAAGATCGGCATGCCCGCCGAACAGGTTTTCAAGACTTTGCTTACGACGACTGGCGCTGGCGATTATGTTTTCGCGGTGATTCCCGGCGACGCCGAGCTTGACTTCAAGAAACTTGCTCGCGCCGCTGGTTGGCGTAAAGCGGAGATGGCTTCGCTCAAGGACGTGCAGCCGCTCACTGGCTACATTCGCGGCGGCGTAACTATCTTCGGCGCGAAAAAGCCCTATCCGGTTTTCGTCGATGAAACCGCAATCCTGTTCGACACTATCAGCGTTTCTGCGGGAACGCGCGGCACGCAATTGATCCTCGCTCCCGACGACTATCTCCGCGCCGCTGGCGCGATCGGCGAGCCTGTGCAGACCGTCGATCTGACCAAAGACGCCAAGGCTGTCACCACGGAGAGCCGCTCATGACCCGCGCTCTCTGGACGCATCTCGCCAAGGATCTCCGCATTGAGTGGCGCACGCTCGACGCCATGATCTCCATGCTCTTCTTCTCAGGCCTGGTCGTCGTGCTCTTCTCTATCGCCTTCGATCCGCGCGGCGAATTCTCGCAGCAGATTTCCGGCGGAGTGCTTTGCGTTGCCACCATGTTCGCTTCGGTCAGCGCGCTCAATCAGGCGTGGGCGCGCGAAATCCGGCATCAAGTGATGGACGCGCAGCGCATGGTTCCCGCGCCCGCGGCCGAGCTGTTTCTCGCCAAAGCCATCGCCAACTTTCTCTTCGTCACCATCGTGCAGGTCGTTCTGGCGCCGTTCTTTTTCATCTTTTACAACCTGCACATCTCAGGCAACGCGTGGCAGTTGGCGCTGGTGTTGCCGCTAGGAACATGGGCTTTGGTCTGCAACGGCGTCTTCTTCGCCGCGCTCTCCATGAGCAGCCGCAACCGCGAGCTGCTGCTCTCGCTCATTCTCTTTCCCATCTTCATTCCCGCGCTTCTGGCCATGGTGCAATCGACTACAGCGATCTTCACCGGCGACAGCGATCCTACGATTTGGATCAAGATGCTTCTCGGCTACGACATCATCTTCACGACTGCAAGCCTCCTGCTCTTCGACACCATCTTTCACGCGGAGTGAAAAGGCAGCTTCTAGCCTCTAGCTTCTAGCCCCTAGCTAAAAACGATCAACGCTCTGCGAAGAAGCGGCGCGAATTTGCGCCGCAGGCTCACAGAAACGCACGGACTGTGAGACTGCGAGGTTTTTTCGTGTAAGTGGTTGATTGTTATGCGACTTACGGACTTCACAGTTTCACAAGTCGGATTTTCGGCGGGAATCCCGGGTGCGGGTTCGTGGACCGTGGACCGTGGTTCGTGGCCACCCGACCGGGGGTGGGGGGGAGGGGGGCAGGGAGCGAGGAGCGAGAAGGGGACTGATCCCTGATCCCTGATCCCTGATCCCTGATCCCTGATCCCTGGTTACATTGTGCGCCGGAAGGGGGAAATTATATGCAAATCGCGGGAAGTTTTTTTCGGTCGCCCCATCCTTCGCATTTTCCTGGCGAAGGGTAGGATACCGCGATCGCCGCGAAGCGCTGTCGTCAGCGATCTGGGGTCAATTATTTAATAGTTCGCAAAGCTTCCGGCATGATACAGTTGCGCATCAAATCCCAATCTTTCCTCGGGGCGAAAGGATGAAATTCCCTATGAAGGTCAGACATGGTTGCAATTTCCTGAAGTTCACCGCACTCGCGGCAGGCATGATCGCCGGCACTTCGCTGGCCGCCGCGCAACAACCAACACCTGCTCCGTCCACTCCCCTGCAAACCTACACAGCGCCCGATCAGAGCGCGACCGTCGGCGTGCCTGCCGGGTGGAGGGTGACCAAAGCCGTGTATGGCGAAATCCAAATGTCCGGTCCGAATGGCGAGGCGATCTCCCTCGGAAACACGCTCTTGATCCGAAACGGTCCATACAGGGCTGGTCAAAACCCGATGATGATTCCCAACCAGGCCACGCTTACGCAAAAGGTGGAGGCAGTCTGGCAGGATGCGGCCGCCGCCTCAGGTTTTCCAGGTGCGCGCGTCAGCGTGTCCTCAGCCAAACCCGTGCCGCTCGGCAAAATTGCTCAGTGCGGCATCTTCCTCGGAAGCTTGACGAACGCACAAGGCCCACAGAACTTCGAGACGCGATTCTGTTCATTGCCGATGGACAGCAGCGGCGTCTACAAGCTTTTTTGGATGAACGCTACGATTCCGGCCTCTCTTGCCGCTCAGGAGCGCGCCACAGCCGAGGCCGTACTCTCCAGTTACAGGCCGTCCCTGGCTTCGCTTGAGGCCATTCTCAAGCCCGCGACACCACCGCTGCCCCCGATGGGATGGGTTGTCCCTAGCGGTTACGCGGGTGATTCCGGCAATGCGTACTCGGAAATAATGGCTCAAGAAAGCAGTGACTGCATGGACGAAGGCGTGATCCGCGAGGAGCCGGAGGAGGATCTACCCCCTTACTGCCAATGAGATTGGGGGAGACAATGGCAGTTGTTTTGAGGGTTAACAAGGAAATCCCGGTCAACGAACTCCCCACCTTGGTATAACAATCAGAAATGACTCGATCTGCTCGTTCCGTCGCCTCTCCGCGTGTGGTTAGTGTCGGAGATTTCCGGGCCATCGCCCAGCGCCGCTTGCCCAGCTCCGTCTTCGACTACCTTGATGGCGGCGCCGAAGGCGAAGTGACCCTGCGCGAGAATTGCCGCGTCTATGAGGACGTCACCTTCCGTCCCCGGCACGCGGTCGCTTTCGACAAGTGCGGCTTGCGCACGCGCGTTCTTGGCTTCGATCTCGCGCTGCCATTTCTGCTGGCTCCCGTTGGCTACAGCCGGCTCATGCACCCGGTGGGCGAAGTGGGCGCAGCGCGCGCGGCCGGCAACGCGGGCACCGCCTACATTCTCTCCACCATCTCCGGGCACCCGCTCGAAAACGTAAAGGCCGCCTCGAGCGGTCCCGTTTTTTATCAGTTGTATCTGATGGGCGGCCGCGGCGCCGCGGAGGCCGCGATTGAACGCGCCCGCGCCGCCGGGTTTTCCGCGCTCGTCGTCACCATCGATACCCCCGTTTCCGGAATACGCGAGCGCGACTTCCGCAACGGGATGAAGGAACTCGTCAGCGGCGGTCCGTTGGAAAAGATTCCCTATCTTCCGCAAATTCTTTCGCGACCGGGTTGGCTCGCGGGTTTTCTGCGCGATGGAGGCATCCCGCCGCTCTACAACGTAGTAGTCCCGGGCAAAGGCCCGATGCAACTCGTCGATATTGCCGTCGCCCTCGCCGAATCCGCCGTGACATGGAGCGACCTGAGCTGGATTCGCGAACAGTGGCGCGGTCCTATCGTGGTGAAGGGCGTCCTGACCGGAGACGATGCGCGCCGCGCCGTGGATGAAGGCGCCGCGGCCATTTCCGTCTCCAATCATGGCGGCCGTCAACTCGATTGCGTTTCTTCTTCGTTGCGCGCCTTGCCCGAAGTTGTGAAGGCCGTTGGCGGGCAGACCGAAGTCCTTATGGACGGAGGCATTCGCCGCGGCACCGACATCGTCAAGGCGCTCTGCCTCGGCGCGCGCGCCGTGCTCTGCGGACGCGCCTACGCCTATGGCCTGGCTGCTGCCGGAGAAGCCGGAATCGATCGCGCCATCGAAATTCTACGCACCGACCTCGACCGCACGTTGCGGCTGCTCGGTTGCGCTTCCGTCGCCGAACTCGATCGTTCGTATGTGAATGTTCCACAAAGCTGGGACGCGAACTGAGGGCGCGCAGAGCGGTTCATCGCATGATCACTTCCGGCTTGCCGGGCCTCGGACCGGAGTTCCAGTCGAGTCTTTTGGGACGGCGGGGAAACGGGAGGGACGGACGTTGACGCCCGTTGTGAGGACCTGGAATGGCGGGGGCGAGGTTCGTGCTTTTCCACATCTCCTAATCGAGATGCGGGGCACCCGGCAATTGCGAGTGTGAATGCACACTGCGCACTCACACTCACACTGCCTTTGCTTCAACGCCGGGGATTGGCTGTCTTGTTGTTGTGCTTCTCGTTGTAGATCTGTTTGCTGTTGCGGTTCTCTTCGCGGTTTGCCTGCTGCTTCTGCTTTGGGGTCAGCGCGCCGCCGTTCGCGGTGCGCTCGTTGTGGACCTGCCCAGCGACATTGGACTGATTGGAATTGGAGCGACCCGCTTCGCCGGAGGTCATTTGACCTGTGCGCAGGCCGTTGGCGGTTCGCTGCTGCTGGTTGGCCTCGCGGTTATCGACTTCGTTCGGCTTCACCGTGTTTCCGTTGTGATTGTCGTTGTAGATTTGGCGGCTAGCGCGGTTCTGCTCGCGATTGATTTGCTGGCGTTCCTGGTTGGTCAGATGGCCGCCGTTCGCCTCACGATCGTTATGGACTTGCTTGTCGATGTTCGACTGCGTGCGTTCAGCACCGGACGCTTCGCCGGAGGTCATCTGACCGTCGCGCAGGCCGTTGGAGATGCGCTGGTCCTGATTGGCTTCACGATTATTGGGGCTGTAGTTGCGGCCAGCCGTGCGATCCGCGGCCGAGATGGGCTGCGACTGCGCGTGCTGCTGCGCCACCTGGCGATAGGAGTTTTCGTTCGACATCGCCGTGGTTCCGGGAGCGCCGTGGTTGACCGAAGCCAACTGGGAACGGTCCTGCGAGGCAAAGTTCTGATGCTGCATCTGGTTGGAAGTGGGCTGCATGTGCTGCTCACCGGAATAGCGGGATTCCTCAGGGCTGGGCTGGCGATCGATGCCTCCCGGGCCGTTGAAGCTGGTGTGGTTGTTGTTGACGATTGTGTTCTGGGTAATGATGGTGCGGTTCTCGTAGACATTGGTGACGTGGACACCGCCAAAGTTGGCCACGGCGCTGTTGTAGGCGAATGCTCCACCACGCCACTCGCCACCAAAGAAGCCGATGCCGCCGTAACCAAAGCCGTAGTTGACACCGCCGTAGAAGCCGACGTGCGGGCCCCAGTAACCGGCGCGCCATCCGTAAGCGCCACCTACGAAGCCCCAATAACCCGGGGTCCACAGAAAACCGACTCTGGGCGGCTGCACCCAAACGCCGGGAACCCAGTAATAGCCGGCCCCTCCATAGGCCCAGTAACCCGGTGTCCAGAGATAGCCCGGAGCAGGCAATGGAGGTTGCTCGTAGACGGGCAATACGGGGGGAGCAACATTGACTGAGATACCGACGCCGATGCCAATCTGCGCCTGCGCAGCCGGCAGGGAGAGCAGCGGCATCGCGAAGAGGGTGGCGATGGCTAAAGCGCGAATTCTGAAGGAACCATTCATGGGAGTCTCCTTGTGTCGTGGAAACGCGTGCGACAGAGCCTGCAAATGATTGAGCCGATCGCCGCAACGGATCACATGTTTTGTTTGAACACAGAATCGGTTCATTGGTTGCTGTGAGAGCCGAAACGAAGCACGGCAGGGGAACCGAATTCAGTTTATTTCAAGTCCTTCGGGGTAGACATTTTCGGGGCGTCGCTGGCTCGTGACCAGAAGACAACGAGTACTGAGCCTGCGCGATTCTGTATTCGGACGGTGTCGCAAGTTCTGACCTGAATGAGCCATGTTTCCGGCCAAAGGCGTCCGATCCGGCGCCGCCTTTACTCCGCTTCCCTCCGGAAATCGCCGCTCTTGCCGCCGGATTTAGCTTCAAGGCGAATCTCGCGAATGACGATGGCTTTGTCGAGCGCCTTGGTCATGTCGTAGACCGTGAGCGCGGCGACGGCGGCCGCGGTGAGCGCTTCCATTTCGACGCCGGTTGGTCCGACTGTTGCCGCGGTGGCCGTGATGCGCACGCCTTCCGCGACGAGCTTCGTTTGCACATCGATGTGCGTGAGCGCGAGCGGATGGCACATGGGAATGAGCTCCGCAGTGCGCTTTGCGGCCTGGATGCCGGCAATGCGCGCGACTTCAAGCGGGTTGCCTTTGGGGTTCGTGGGTAGCGCGGAGATGACCGCAGCGGAAAGCGCAACGAAGGCCGAAGCGGTTGCGGTGCGGCGCGTGGGTTGCTTGCCGCCGACGTCGACCATGGCCGCCTTGCCGGATTCGTCGAAATGCGAAAGTCTTGCGGGCTTGGGTGCGGGCATGGGCATGAGTCTCCTCTTTCGAAAATCTTTCCGCAGGGGCTAAAGCCCCGGTCCATTTTAATGCTCTCATTGGCACGACTAAAGTCGTGCCCTGACACTTCGTGCGGTTCTTGAAGAGCTTTTCCGCAGCCCCCCATCTCAAGGCAGAAGAATGTTAACCGTTGTGCCCGCCTCGAGATGGTCGCAGTCGGCAGACTCGGACGCATCAGGCACGACCAGATAGCAGTTCGCGAGCGCCATGGCGGCTAGATCGCCGGAACCTTGCCACGCAACGAGCTTCACTCCGGGCACGGGGCCGGAAAAGGTGCACGCGGCGGGCAGAAAGCGTGTGAGGCCGGGCTTTGTTTTCACGTCGTCGGCGAGGCGCGCGAGAGCAAAGCGCGGGCCACGATCGATGCGGCCGGCAAGCGCAGCCAAAATCGGCGCCGCGAAGAGCAGGAATGTGACAGCGGACGAGACGGGATTCCCCGGCAATCCCCACCATTGCATGGAGCAGGGCTTTTGGTTTGGATTCGTGGAACGGGGCAGTTCACCAAACACCACAGGCTTGCCCGGCTGCATGCGCACGCCGGTGAAGTGGAAGCGAGCACCGGCGCGGGCGAGAGCGGGCTCGACGAGGTCGAACTTGCCCGCGGAGACGCCGCCTGTGATCAGCAGAAGGTCGGCTGTGGCGGCGCGGGCGATCGCGGCGTCGAGAGACCTGGCGGTATCGCGCGCGATGGGCAGGATCCACGGCGTGCCTCCGGCTGCAGAAACCATCGCGGCCAGCATGGCGCTGCTGGAGTTGCGAATCTGGCCGGGCGCGGGCTTGGCGGCGATGGGCACAAGCTCGTCGCCCGTAGAGAGAATGGCCACGCGCGGCCTGACGTAGACCTTTAGCTCGGCAGAGCCGCACGACGCGGCAAGCGCAATCTGCGCGGCGTCGATCAGGGTTCCGGCGGGCAGCAACGCGTTGCCCTTGCGCGCCTGCGCGCCGCGGGCCACGATGTTCTCGCCTTTCTTGATGGTGCGTGGCGGCAATAGGCGGACGGTGGGAGCGGTGGGCGATCCGCCAGACTCAACATGCTCGAGCATCATGACCGCGTCGGCGCCGCGAGGAACCGGCGCGCCGGTCATGATCTCCCAAACGGTTCCGCGCGGCAACGGACCCGAAGGAGGATCGCCCGCGCGGCTTGTGCCGGCAATGGCCAGCGGCCGATGCGCGGATGCTTCCGCGGCGCGGCACGCGAATCCGTCGCGCGTGGAGCGCGCGAAAGGGGGCTGGTCGCTGTCGGCGCGGAGGGTTTCTGCGAGCACGTGGCCTGCCGCCGCAGCCAGCGTTACGCGCTCCGTCGCCGGTTTGCTGCGTGCAAGACGCTCCGCGCGTTTGGCCACGAAAGCCGCTGCTTGCGTGTAACTAAGCAAGTCGCCACCCATGCAAAGGATTGTAGAGGGTCGCGGCGCGAATTATTTTTCCGCGGGCGGGATGGGGGCGGCGGTGTCTATTCCCGTGTCCTGGGGGTCCGCGTTCTGGAGGGCGGCGGTGACTTGCGGAGCGTACTCCCCGGTGGGAGCCAACACCAGGTACTCTCTGAATGCCGCCACGCACTCAGGAGACAGTTTGAATTTGTTGGTATCGGGATCGAAGGGCGCATTCACTGCGAGTCCCTGGGCCTTGATGAAATAGAGGACTGCGTCCTGGGGGTTGGCCTTAATGGCCTCGTCGGCCGCATCGATTTGCGCCGAGATGTTACCCGCCTGGAAGTAGATCACGGCCAGATTGCGTAGGTACGCGGCAGCGTGGGCGGGATCGGCTTTGATGGCCGCGGCTACAGACGCATTGGCTTCGTCGACCATACGAGTCCGAGCGTAGACCTCTCCGAGGCCGGCGTTGGCCGCTCCGCGGAGCTGCGGGTCAATATTGGCAGCCTGCGGGCGGGGATTCGCGGCCTGTGGGCCGGTGATTTCGGCCTGCGATGTGAGATCGACGGCTTTTTTGAAGCTGGTCTCCGCGTCAAGGTAATTTTTGAGCCCCACCTGGGCGCGCCCCAGATAGACCCATACAGTTGCTTCGTCGGGCATTTCAGTGGATGCCTTGCTCATGAGCGATTCGATCTCGGTGTACTTCGAGACTCTGATTTCGCCGGCCGTGGAATCCACGTCTGACGCGGAGGCTGTCGGCCCAAGAGTTTGGATTGCCGTGGCCCGCGCATTCGCGGCATCCTCGAAATCCTGGTTGGCCGTGTGCAGATCGGCATTGATGGAGGCGATGATGTTGTTGGTGGCCGCCGCCGTTTCGTTCGACTCTTTCATCTGCTGCAGGTGCTCTTGTTGCTCGGGCGACAACCGGTCAAGATACTCCTGGCGCGTCATATCGACATTCTGCGTCGTGCCCTTTCCGGCCAGAATGACGACGCTATGGATGAAGTCAACGACTTTGCCTTCCGGAGTATCGGGCAAACGGTAAACCAGCGTGTACTCGCCGAGGGGCACTCTGCCGGTGTAATCGCCCCTTGGGGAAACCGTAAAGCTATACCGCAAAGTGACGCCACCGTCGGTGGACAGGCTCACGGTGCCGCCGTTCTGTGGCACGCCTGTGGGACCGGTGACGAGACCTTGAATCCAGCCGATGTCCCGTTCCTCGTCTTGTTGATCGGATGGTTGGACAGGGGCGCCGGCATCCTGCTGCGCAGCCGAGCGGGCAAGCGCCAAAACAACGAGGCCGATTATGGGGAGGCTACGCGCGCCACGTAGACGCAGAGGTGAGGCGAAACCCATGGATTGCATTGTACGGCGATTGGAGAGCCTGCGGGAAAAGGGCGGACTGAGGCAAGTTTCACGAAGAGCGTACGCAGGGGCTAAAGCCCGCTTTCATTTTATTGGTCTCATCGGCACGACTAAAGTCGTGCCCTGACATTTCTTGCGTCGCTTTTGGATTTGTTTCGCGGCCCGTTCTGTGGGGTGGGCCCTTCACGAAAAAAGGGCGTCTGCCGTGGCAGACGCCCTTCGATCGGCTTAACCGAAAGCCTAGGTCCTTCGACCTTACTTCGCGGCCTGCGCGAGGATACCTGTCACGTCCGCAGCGAACTGGCCATGCGGCGCCAATTCCAGATATTTCTTGTACGCGGCTGTGCAATCCGGGGGCAGAACGTAGTGGCCCTTGGCGTCGACGGTAGCGCTCATAATCAACCCCTGGGCCTTGACGTAGTAGAGAATGGCGAGGTTGGGATCATTCGGGTTCGGATCCGCCTTGATGGCTTCATCCGCCGCAGCAGACTGCGCCGTGGCATTGCCTTCCTGGAAGAAGATGATCGCCTGGTTCTTGAGATACAGTTGCGCGTTTGCAGGATCGGCCTTGGCGGCAGCGTCAAAGGCGGTGTTGGCCTCAGGAACCTTGCCGGTGCGCGCGTAGCATTCGCCCAAGCCGGCCTGGGCCTGACCGATGACGGGCATGCGCGGCTTTTTGGCAGTAGTCTCGAGATCTATGGCCTTCTTGTATGACGTGACGGCATCGTCGTACTGCTTGAGCCCAAGCTGTCCGTAGCCCAACTGGTTCCACAGCAGAGCCTCGTCCGGCTTGAGGCCTGTATCCTTGGTCGCGAGGCTCACGATATCGGTGTACTTAGCGGTCCTGATCTCGGCGATCTTGTTCGCGAGATCTGCCTTGGAAGCGTTGGCGCCCAGGGCCTGCGTTGCAAGTGCCGATGCGTTGTCAATGTCTTTCTTGTCCTGGTTAACGACCTTCAGATCGGCATTGAGCTGGTTGATGAGGACGTTGGCCTGCAAGGCCTGGGCATTGGACTTCTTCAAATCCTCCAACTGCTTCTTCTCGTCCGGGGTCATCTTGTCGATGAATTCCTGCCGCGACATGTCGACATCCTGTTCAATGTCCTGCCCGGCGACGATTTTGATGCCGCGGATGGAATCGACCATCTTGCCGGCCGGCGTATCGGCCGCGCGGTAAACCACCATATAGGTTCCCGCGGGCGCTTCGCCGGTGTAATTGCCGGAGTCATCGACCGGGAAGGTGAACTTGAGGCTGACGCCGCCGTCGGTGGAGAGGTTCACGGTACCGCCGCCCTGGGGTTGGCCCGTGGGATTGATAACTTTGCCGTGAATCTTGCCCGTATTTCCAGCGGGCGCTTGCGGCGCCTGTGCGGGCGCGAGAACCACGGTCAAAAGTCCCGCAGCGGCCAGGCCCATCCAAAGTGAAAGAGCGCGTTTCATGTTTTCTCCTTGAGAGCGGCGGGATGTATATTGCCCGCAAGCTCAAAAAATTCAAAGTCTCAGGCGCAGCGGAGGAAACTCATCCGGCAGAGCGCATTGGTGAGCAAAACCAACGTTAAATCCTATCCAGCCCCCTGCACAAGTGGGTTTAAGCCAACTGGGCTCCGGTATGCCGGGTGTCGCGGCGCCGGCCCCATCTTCTTGACGAGAAGGCCTGCCCGCAAGTTGCCCCGTGCGTCGCGCAGTCTTCACGCGCCGCGCCGATACCGCTTCCCATGGTAGAGGGTGGGCGCGGGTGCGCGTGTGGCCTGTATCACAGTGTAAAAGCGGGATGGGAGGAGCTAGCGGGGTTGGGTAGGGTCTGCGGGGGGCGGGAGACCCCCGCGATAGCCGGTCAGGAGACCGGCGCTACATGACCGCGCAGTGCGCGAGAAATGCGGCTGGGGACAGGCCCTAAAATTAGGGCATGGGAACGTCGATTCGGAGTGCAACTGCGGCAGATGTCGCACAGATTCTGACATTTATTCGCGCCCTTGCCACCTTTGAGCGGGCACCGGACGCAGTGGTTGCGACCGAGGAGGGCCTTTTGCGCGACGGATTTGGCCCCAACCCGTTTTATTCCTGCCTGATTGCCGAGCGCGACGGCCAGCCAGCCGGATTTGCCCTGTTTTTCTACAACTACTCCACCTGGGAGGGACGGCCCGGCATCTACCTCGAAGACCTGTTTGTGTTGCCGGAGTTTCGCGGCCTGGGCATCGGCAAGGCGCTGTTGCAACGAGTGGCGGCTTTCGCGGTGGAAAAGGGCTGCCAGCGCCTGCAATGGGAGGTTCTGGACTGGAATACGCCTGCCATTGATTTCTATTCCGCAATGGGGGCCGAGTTTCTGGACGATTGGCGCAACGTGCGGCTGAGCGGCGATGCGATCAAGCGGCTTGCCGGGAGTACGGGAGCCGCGTCGTGAGGATTCGAGTGATTGGCGGGGGGCTGGCCGGGCCGGAGGCGGCGCTGACGGCTGCGCGGCTGGGCTGCGAAGTGGATCTCTATGAGATGCGCGCGATGGTGGACGGAAAGCCGCGCCTGACGCCTGCTCACCAGACCACGGATTTCGGTGAGCTGGTTTGCTCGAATTCCCTCAAGAGCGAATCGCCCAACACGGCGCCATGGCTGCTGAAACAGGAGATGCGACGCGCGGGCTCCGCGCTCTTGTCGATTGCGGATGCATGCGCCGTGCCAGCGGGCCACGCGTTGGCGGTCGACCGCGTGGAGTTTTCGCGGCGCATTTCGGAGGCAATTGCGGCCGAGGCGCACATTCGCGTGATTCGCGAGGAAGTGACGAGCCTGGGATCGGAGGACGGCGAAACGGGCGTCACAATTGTTGCGACCGGGCCCCTGACGTCGGATGCGCTGGGCAAAGAGATCGAGCGGCTGACGGGTGCGGGGCACCTGGCGTTTTACGATTCGATTTCGCCGATCGTCGATGCCGAGTCGATTGACATGGGCCGCGTGTATTTTGCCGCGCGCTGGGACAAGGGAACGGCCGATTACATCAACTGCCCGATGGATCGCGCAGAGTACGACCGCTTTTACGAGGCGTTGGTGGCCGCGGAAGCAGCCGAAAGCAAGGAGTGGGAGAAGCTGGAGTATTTCCCACCCCATGCGCCAGAAGCGGGCGCATGGGGACCCCGGTATTTCGAGGGCTGCCTGCCCATCGAGGTGCTGGCCACGCGCGGGCGCGATACGCTGCGCTTCGGTCCCATGAAGCCGGTAGGGCTGCGCGATCCGCGCACCGGAAGAAATCCCTGGGCTGTGGTGCAGTTGCGCAAAGAGAACCTGCGCGCCGACAGCTACAATCTCGTCGGTTTCCAGAATCACTTGAAATTCGGTGAACAGGCGCGGGTGCTGCGGCTGATTCCGGGGCTTGAAAACGCGCGCTTCCTGCGCTACGGGCAGATTCATCGCAACACTTACATCTGCGCGCCGGTGCTGCTGGATGCATGCCTGCGGCTGAGGCGTGACGTTGGCCCGATAGATTCTGCGTCTCCCATCCATTCGCCCGAAAGCCGGCGAATGGATGGGGCACCTATGGTCTTTTTTGCGGGGCAGGTTTGCGGCGTCGAGGGGTACACGGAATCCATCGCGACGGGCATGCTGGCAGGGATTTATTCCGCGGCGATTGCGCGCGGTGAGGAGCCCGTGCCGGTTCCACGCGCCTCGGCGCTGGGTTCGCTGGTGCATTACATTACGCACGCTGATCCGAAAAACTTTCAGCCGGCCAACATCACTTTCGACTTGCTGGAGCCGCTGGAAGAAGAGTTGCGCAAGAAGATTCGCGATAAGAAGGAGCGGCACCGGATCGTGTGCGAGCGGGCGCTGGCGGCGTTCGACGCGTGGTGGGCGGCGCAGGAACTCTCCCGCCTCGAAGATAAAACATCGAAGGCATTTGGCACGTAGAGCGAGTGGAGTACAAATGTTCATGTTCCTTCGGTGATTCGAGCCATGGCTACCTTTCGCCGCAACATCATCGTCACTGTGTTATTCGTCGTTTTTGGCGGGCCGGGATTCGTGTTGGTCTATCTGCCGTTGTGGATCACGCGCTTCCGCATTCCGGCCGGTGAACCTTGGGGCCAGATGCTGCTGGCGGGTCTGCTCATCCTGGCCGGAGTCTCGCCGGCATTCGAATCCATCCGGCGCTTTGTGGTTGTGGGCCGCGGAACGCTTGTGCCTACGGCGCCGACGGAGCACCTGGTAGTGAGCGGTTTCTACCGGCATGTGCGCAATCCCATGTACGTGGGCGTGTTGATCGCCCTGATCGGCGAGACTGTACTCTTCGAGCGGCGCGCGATGGTCGCGTATCTCGCTATCGTGTGGGTCGTGGTGCACCTCTTCGTCTGCTTTTACGAAGAACCCACGCTCACCCGGCGCTACGGCGACGAGTATCTGCGCTTCAAGCAGAATGTGCCGCGCTGGCTGCCGCGACTGACGCCGTGGACTGGCGCAGACAAGTAGATCTCTGGTCGCGTGAATTTGCGCAAGCGGAGTTCGTGCTCTCCCACCCATTCGCCCAGAATCGGGCGAATGGATGGGGCACGGGCAGGTACCCCTTCATGGAGTTAGAGACCCAGACGCCGGGAACCTTTCTGCATGCTTTCGTGTCAAAAGAGAGTGGGCTTCGCGCGGTAGCAGCGATGTGCGGGCTTGGACGCCCGCACGAAAGCCGGTCTCCCACCCCAAGAAACAAGGACCGTTCCTTGGGGACCACGGTCTGGAGGCCGGCGCTACATGAACGTGTACCCTGAAGATTGGGCGATTGCGCTGCGCGCATCCCGGGGAAGTGAGTATTTTTGATGCGATGGTTGGGAATGATCTGCGGTGTGGCGGCGATCGGTTGCGGCGCGGCGATGGCGTGCGCGCAGGCCGGGCAGCCCACCGCCGCGGAGAAGAAATCCGCCACCGTTCTTACGCTTCCGCCTTCGCCCAAGGCCGTTTTGCCCGATGCATTTGACGGTTGGGTGACGGCAGAACCGTCGAAAACCGTGACCGATGCCGCGCAGGCCGATCCGGCCAACGCCGGGGCACTGAAGGAATACGGATTCAACGCGGCCGTCGAGGCCAGCTACAAGCGCGAGGGGCAAACGCTGAGCCTGCGCGCATTGCGCTTCGACGATGCAAGCGGAGCCTATGGCGCATACAGCTACTACCGGCAGAACGGCTGGCCGAAGGAATCCATTGGCACCGGTGCAGCGTCGGACAACAAGCGCGTTCTGTTTTGGGTAGGAACCACTGTGGTGGACGCCACGTTTTCTCAGATAGGGCCGGAGTCGGCAGGCGAATTGCGCGAGATTGCGCGCCAGCTGCCTGCGGTTGATGGCAGCCGCGCGTTGCTGCCGCCCATCCTGGCCAGCCTGCCTAAGTCAAGTCTTGACCCGCAGACCACGCATTACGCAGTAGGCCCGGCCGGCTACGCAGGCGCGGGCGGCGTGTTGCCGCCGACGCTGGTTAACTTCGACAAAGGCGCAGAAACTCTGACGGCGAATTACTCTCTCACTTCTGGCGTGGCCACGCTCACGCTCATCGATTACCCCACGCCGCAGATTGCCCACGCACAGGTGGACGCGATCCGCGCGTATCTGAAGGCTGGCAGCCAGGCACAGCCACCCTGGCCCAAACCACTCAATGACTCCGACGTGGCGTCGCTCGAAGTGCGGGATAGCGGACCGCTGGTGGTGATCGTGAGCGGCGATGCCATTCCCGACGACAGCCACCGTTTGATCGAGTCGGTGCATTACGAAGACGAAATGACGGCGATTCCGCAGCCGGTGCAGTCGGATATCGAGAAGACCAGCAAGCTGCTGATGGGCATTGCCGTCCTGAGCCTGATCGGCGGTGGCGCGGCCATTTTGCTGGGCGGGTTCTTCGGCGGCGGCCGGGCGCTTTACCGGAAGGTGACGGGAAAACCGACCTCATCGGTCTTCGACATGGAGTTTATTCACCTCGATCTGCGGGAAAAAGCGGTGGAAGTGGTCGAAGTGATCAAGGTCACCGAACAACCGCATCCGAAGGGTTAACGCCGCTTCCATCCTGTGGAAAAATGGACGGAAACCCGAAAAAACAGCGTCAAATCCCGGGAAATCACGAAAATATACAGGCGAACGATCGGCGAAGAAAATAGGGTTGTCCGCGCCCCAATTCAATTGTTAAAGTATTGAAACAAAACTAGTTATTTTTGCTTATATTTTTCCTTGACACTGCTTTCCGCCGAACCTAGTATGCAGCCAGAAAGTTCTAATGGGTTTGCCTCCGTTGGGACTATTCTCCCTGAGGAAAGAGCTGCCCTGTTGCCGGGCGGCTCTTTCCGTTTCTGAGGGGTTTTTCACCCCTTTGGACCTTCCCCTGCGATTGCCGGCGCGGATTCGGTCCATTGCTCGTCACATTGCTCGCAGCGCCAGGTGTTTTCGGGGTCCACGCCCTCGAGGACCACGTCGTCCGACCCGCACTTGGGACACTTGGGCTCGACAAACTCCGGCACATCCTCGGTTGCGTTCTCAACGATCTTTCGCGGAACGAATTGTGCGGCGATGGCCTGTGCCTGATCGAGCTGATCGGCAGCGACCATGATACGCGCGTTGCGACGCCCGAATTCGCGTGCCTGCTGGATCCAACTGTCGATACCGGCCTGCCGCAACACTGCTGTGAGCTGCTGCGCCTCATCGTTGGTCTCGCAATCGCAAAGAGGTGTCTTCCACGTGTATTCGTGGGGACCATTGTCGGCGTTCTCGGATTCGGGCTGGTCGGGAACGAGTCGGGGCATTCCCGAACTGAGACCGAGCAGCCCAGCTGCCTGGTCGGTGAGCACTTCCGTCTGGGGCTCGGCGATGGCATCTGCCGGCCGTGACGGAGATGAAACCGGTTGTGAGACTTTCAATTCCGGCGACGTGCGCGGGGATTCCGGATCGCCCATTCCGCGGCTGCGCATTTCGGCGCGCAATGCCTGTTGCGCGGGTTCGGTCAGATCGGCATAGTCGTGAGCGAGCTCGAGCAGTTCTCCTTCGCCCTTTTCGCGGTACTCCGCCGTCAGTCTCTGCCACTCTTGTACAGGATCGATTTGCATGGGCAGAAGTATAGCGCGGTGCGCTCGGAGGCCGACCGCTCGCCGACAGTGCGGTGAATTTACCGCGGCCGCAATTTAAATCGAGGAAGCGATATGCTTTATGGATGGCACGGCATTCGACAGACTTGGGCCTAAGCGAGCACGACAAGAGCGACCTTCAAAGACGCGAAGAACACGGTTGGTTCGTGAACATGATTGCGGGGGATGCTGAAGCGCCGGGCTTTGCATACTCTTTCGGCCTATATGAAGAGTTCCGGCATCCAGAGATCATCATTTTCGGCCTCGATTCTGCCATCATGCACGACATTATCAATAACGCCGGCGAACAGATCCAAAATGGCGTCCGATACCGCGCGGGGGGCGTCACTGGAGAACTACTCGAGGGGTACAATTGCGCATTCCGCCAAGTGAATCCGCTCCAATATCGCGAAACTTGTAGTTGGGCGGTTTGGTTCTACGGCAACTCAGAGTTTCCGGTGCTACAGTTGTTTTGGCCCGACAAAGGAAACAAATTTCCGTGGGACGAAGGGTTCACGGGCTCTCCGCGCAACTTTCAGCCGGACCTGAGCACACCTCCATCCTCAACCTAGGACTGCCAGCGAATTGCTGGAATGCGGTTCCGCAGTCTCATTCTGGTTGTATCGTCGCCGATCCGGAAAATGCACCGCTTCGCTCGCCTTTACCTCCAACCAGCGCGACGATACAATCGAATATGCAGGCCGACGTAGCTCAGTTGGTAGAGCAGCTGATTCGTAATCAGCAGGTCGTCAGTTCAAGTCTGACCGTCGGCTCCAGAATCCGGATGGCAGCATGGCCTCTCGACAGCGAGAGGTCATTTTCATTGCGCTTGTGCCTGTACGTACACGGCGACGCTCGCTGAGACAAAATCCTGCGGCGGAAACACCTGCGTCTTGCCTTTTTGCGCGGGCGGCAGCCCGCGCGGCTACGGACCAACAGAAGCAGGATCGCAGCTTGCAATATGTGGGCAGAGAACGGCCTGGTGAAATGGAGCGCTCAGTATAGCGCAGGCAAGCAGCGCCAAGCGTTGGAATTTCAGCCAGAAGTTCCCCTGCGGCGGTGGAGGGTATCTCTAAATTTTGCAATGATTTCGCCGATTCCTGGAGCAGGATAGTGCGGCGAAAGTAACCATTCGCTAGTTACTGATTTGCTGCGAATGAGCACTTATCGGGCGGGGGGTGGTGCAGCCAAAGCCGCATTGTGCAATTTGATTCCCTGGGCCAGAATCGGTTTCAAGTTCGAGACAAGGAGGCGAAATGAACATGCACGAGAGACTTATCACAATGTACGTGAAGTTCCAGAACCTCATGAGCAGCGAACAGGGCCAGGACCTGGTCGAGTACGGGCTGCTTTGCACGCTAATCGCTCTGGCCATGATCTCAAGTATCAATCCGATTGCGACCGCAGTGACCAAGGTCTTCACCAACGTCAGTTCCTCGCTCGCATAACCGCCTGATCGCGAGGCCTTCCCCCAACTAACACCAGAATCGGCCACGTTGCAACCGCAGCAACAAAGATCTTCTTGAACGTCAGCACTTCCCTCGCCTAGCCAGCCAAGGCCGCACGACAGCGCATTCTCCCTTCACAAGATCGCCCACCCAGGGATATTCATGGGTGGGCGAATTTTTTTGCGCTATTCTCAAATACGCTCGTGCACAATCGAAGCATCTAAGCTCCCAGCAGCGTCTGCTGGTCCAAGTTACAAATGAGGGGGGAGAGATGAAAGCCATTGTTGTCCACCAATATGGCGGTCCTGACGTGCTCAAGTGGGAGGATTACCCCGATCCGGTGGCGGGCCCGGGCGAAGTGCTGGTGCGGGTGGCTGCCGCGAGCGTGAATCCGATTGACTACAAGCGGCGCGCCGGGTTCACGAAATCCTTTTATCCCATCAACTTTCCGGGACTGATGGGAGTGGACGTTTCGGGAACTGTGGCCAAGCTGGGGCCGGGAGTGGAAGGCTTTTCTGTCGGCGACCAAGTGTTCGCCATGACGGACAACACCTACGCCGAACTCTGCGTGGTAAAAGCGGCGATCCTGGCGAAGGTTCCCAAGGGACTGGATTTGATTGATGCAGCGGCGCTGCCGCTGGCGACAACGACAGGCAACCAGCTGGCTGCTGCTATCGGAATCAAAGCGGGGCAGACGGTGCTGGTCGCAGGCGCGGCGGGAAATGTCGGGCGCTCGGCGGTGTTCACTGCGAAGCAGCTGGGCGCGACCGTGATTGCTGGAGTCTTGAAGAAGCAAATGGACGATGCGAAGAGCGTCGGCGCGGATCAGTTGGTGGCAACCGACGACGACAACGCGATTGCGAGTCTTCCTCCGGTCGATGCCGTTGCCGACACGGTGAATGGCAAGACCGCCGAAACCTTGATCGCCAAGGTGAAGCCGGGAGGAGTGTATGCGTCAGTTGTCGGGCCGCCCGGGAATGCCGAAAAGTTCCCAGCCGTAAAGGTGGTGAAGGTGTTCTCGTCAGCAGACAGAAAGACTCTGGAGTTCATGGCCGAGGCCGTCCGCGATGGCAAACTGGTGATCCCGCTCGGCCCCAGAATCCCACTGAGTCAGGCGGCCGAAGGTCAAGCCGCCGCGGAAAAGGGTGGTATCGGGAAAGTATTGCTGGTGGCTTGATATTCTTTTGCGATCAGAGTACGCGAAAGGAAAAACTGAACATGAAAAAGGGCGTGCGCGGAATCAACCCGACCTCAAAGCCGAGCGGCAATGGATGTGTGGAATGCCTGGCGTCCTCGCAAGGCTGGTGGTTACATTTGCGCCGGTGTGCGGAGTGCGGGCACATCGGTTGCTGCGATAGTTCTCCGAGCCAGCATGCATCAAAACATGCGGCAGAGACAGGGCATCCAATCATCGCCAGCTTCGAGCCAGCCGAGGATTGGTTCTACGACTACGAGACGCGGGGAGAGATTCAAGGGGCGGAGTTGCTTCCGCCGCATGCGCACCCAAAAAATCAGCCCGTTCCCGGCCCGGCAGGAAGAGTGCCGGTCGATTGGGAATCGCTGCTGAACTAGCTGGCGTCGATCAGTTTTTGTGAATGGGCACGGGACTCGGAACGCCGTATTTGGAATCAGCACCGTATTAAAAGGAGCGATCAATGAGCGCGATACAAGTCGAACAGAAGAACTATGAGATGCCCCCGCGCGAGGGATTCAGCGTTGCACATTTTCTTACCGTCGCCGACCTCGAACGGTCGGCTCACTACTACGAAAAGGTCTTCGGCGCTCGCATTTTGAGCATGGGTGATGGCAACGCGCCACCCTACCTTCAGCTTGCGAATATCTGGATGATTCTGAACGTTGGAGGCGGCCCGACCCCCGACAAGCCGACGGTAACACTCAGCGTCCCCGACCCGAATCACATCAACAGCTTTATGAATTTCCGCGTCGCGGACATTCAAGCGTGTTATGAACTATGGAAAAGTCGAGGGGCCGAGTTCATCACGCCGCCAATTCCCAAGTACGGCGAGATACGCTGCTATATCCGCGATCCTGACGGCTACATCATCGAAGTCGGACAAAGCACCGACCTCACGTACGGTTAGCGCCCGGCCCGGATGGGATTCGGATTTAGACGGATGCGGATGTTCTCTTGAGGCCTTCCTGGCAGCAATCAGTCGTCGTTGATGTTCGGATTCCCGGGGGCATACCGTGCATTCAACCGCGTTGGCCCGTCCTTGCGCACTTCGGAGGAAACCGTGGGCAGACGGAACGTTACCCGATTTCATTGAATGAGAATTAGTGAACGTCCCGATTGTCCCCAGTCTTAATACCGTTTTTGGTTTCGATGGTTCAAGAGCTCGACGCGGGACCGATCCAGAATCTGATGGACTTACTCGCTCATTTTGGAAACAGACCCAATTTCAAAGAGGAGAATGAAATGGCGCCAAAAGGAAAAGTCTTAGTGCTGGTTTCGAGCGGATACGGCTTACCGTTGAAAAATGGCGGGTGTTATCGCGGCGCCGGCTATTACCTGAACGAGCTGACGGTTCCGACTCGCGCCCTGATGGAGGAAGGCTACGAAATCACTTTCTCCAACCCCAATGGCAACACGCCGCAACTGGATCTCCATTCCGCTGTCCCCGATTTCTTCGGCGGGGACGAGGCCAGGCTCCAGGACTATTTCAAGTTCCGCGACAGCCTGACTGGCCTCAGAAATCCAACTCGCATCTCGGATGTCGTTGCATCGGGCCTGGATCAGTATGACGCTGTTTTCGTCCCCGGCGGCCATGGCCCGATGATCGATCTTCTCGATGATCCCAATGCGGGCATCGTGATGAGACATTTCCATGAAACATCGAAGCCTACTGCGGTTCTCTGCCATGGCCCGATTTCGCTGCTCTCCGCGCTTCCCGAATCGAAGGAGTTTGTCGCTGCGCTGTCGGCGGGCGATACCGCTGGAGCACAGGCCAAGGCGCAAGGCTGGATCTACGCTGGATATAAGATGACGATCTTTTCGACGGCGGAGGAGCAGCAGCGGGAGCCGCTCGAAATTGGTGGCAAGGTGCTCTTCTACCCGGACTTCGCCTTGCAAACCGCGGGCGGTGACGTAAGTGTGGTCGCTTCATGGGGGAGCTACGCCCTTCAAGATCGCGAGTTGATCTCAGGTCAGAACCCGTTCTCGGACCAAGCGCTTCTGAAACTTCTTGTACCGGCACTCGAGGCGAAGAAGAAGTGACGCGGTAAGAGGGGGGCGGGCCGACCGGGAATCGCTCCTGAACCAGGTCCGCATCCTCATTTATCCGCACCAGGAGGCACTGCATGGATCTGCCTGACGCGCCCGTTGCACACGAGGGTTTCTTCGCGTGTCACTTCTTCACCGTAAAGAACCAGGCGAAGGCGGCGGACTTCTATGTCCGAATTCTTGGCGGAAAATTGATCAAACCGGAAGATCCCTGCTACATCAAGCTGGCGAATGCGTGGATCATTCTGAATTGCGGCGGCGGCCCCACTCCCGACAAGCCGGAGGTCACCCTTGAAACTCCGCCGGATCTGACTCGAGTAAGTAGCTTTTTGAATTTGCGTGTCGCCGACATCTGGGCCAGCTAAAAGGAATGGGGCGCCAAGGGAGCAGACTTCCTCACCGAGCCATGGCTCAATCCTGACGGCTGGGAATGGCGCTGCTACATGCGCGATCCCGACGGTTACATCATCGAGGTCGGCCAATACACCCAATTAGCCATCGACTGGTTCAACAGCCACAGTTAATTTGATAAGCGATCGGCGAGAGCGTGTTCGAAGCTTGCGAGAAGCCGCGCGCAGAGAAGAAGCTCCTGTCCGCAAAAGCGAGAAAACCACGTCAACTCGCAAGAGAAAAGAGCGCCTGGAAGAGCGTGTTCCTGAGGTGGTCCCGGCAAAAGCAGGGGTTCAGCTAAGCGATTGACCTGTTTGGTGTCCCCCACAGTCATCGCGCCTGGCTGAGTCAACCGTGCGTGGGATAGTTAATAGCACTTTCGTAATGGCTGCTTACGGTTATCTGGTATTCCATATCGACCTCAAGAATGGTTACCATCATTATCACCGTAACTTACTTGGCCGGCAGTCATACATTGACGCTCGCTTTGATGTAATTCCCCCAGAATTGCACGACCTTGGTTCGGTATAGGCGGGAGAACTGTGAGTTCCGCCCAGGGACAATATGTCGATATTCGGGCTTGAGGAGAAGAGGGGAATGGTACCACGAGGAGCAACTTTCACTGTGAGTTCAGAAGACGCGTCACCAAAACTCGGCAACAAACAAGCCGGCACCATTGGCTCGGAGTTCTTGTCGGTTGCCTTGATCGGCCCAGACGAGGGGAGACGCCTGGCAGTGGCCAAGGCTCTTGATGAAACTCGTCGCGTCGTTATCCGGGAATTCGATTCCTATCCTCCGGGATTTGATCGCCTGCAAAGATTGCAGGCGTCGTTCGACGTGATCATTCTCGATTTGGACAGTGAACCAGATACGGCTCTGGAACTGGTGGCAAAAACAAGTCGCAACAATGCAGGGACGATCATGGTTTATTCGGAGAAGGCCGATGCTGAACTTGCGCTACGCTCGAAGCGTGCAGGCGCCCGTGAGTGCCTCCTTCTGCCTCTTGAGCATGGCGCTATGGCCAAGGCTCTGGATCGGACCACTACAGCCCTTCGCGAGAGAGGTCATTCAGGAAAGAAGGCCGAGGGGAAGCTGCTCGTCTTGACCGGCTCCAAGGGAGGATCGGGTGTTACGACGGTCGCGTGCAACATGGCGATCGCTCTGGCCCAGTCTCCAGACCAGCGCGTTCTGCTGGTTGATCTCGCTCTTCCCATTGGAGACGCAGCGCTATGCCTGGGGATTGCCGCGGGCTACTCGACGGACTACGCCCTGCAGAATATCGACCGGCTGGATGCGACTCTTCTTGAAAATATCGTCGCCAAGCATCGGTCGGGGGTTTTCGTGCTGGCGGCTCCCACCCAAATTTCCGAGATCGAGGCTTCCAAAAGCGACATCGAGAAGCTGATGGCAGTCGCGCGGAGCGAATTCGACCTTGTGGTCGTAGATGCGGGATCGAGGATTGACGCGGCGGCCAAAGCCCTGTTCGAACATGCGTCGATCGTTTATCTGGTCACCCAGACCGGGATCTCCGAGCTGCGCAACTCAAATCGCGTCATTTCACAGTTCTTCGCCGAAGGCGGTTCAGAACTGGAAATCGTGATCAACCGGTTCGATTCACGCTTCCACGAAACAGCGAACGAAGATGTGATCGTCAAGGCCCTCGGCAGGCCGGTGCGGTGGAAGATTCCAAACGATCAGGGCGCAGCGCGCGGACTGCAGTCCGGCGATGCCGCGCAAGCAGACACATGCATTTCGCGCGTAAGCCTGGAGATGGCCTGCTCGATCACCGGGCGCCCTCTTCCTCCAGAGAAAAAGAAAGATTCCGGGCATAGGGAGCCCGATAGAGAACCAGATCGAGATCGTGCGCGGGCGGATTTTGAGAATGATGAGCGGCCGAGCACTGCGGTCTTGCATGCGGCCGATACGGGCCCGGCTCCGACCATCACATGGCCGGAACCCAATCCGATTGCCTACGGAGACAAACTCACCTCCGCCCAACTCAATGCCGAGGCATCGGTCGATGGAACTTTTACCTACACACCCGGCCCGGGCTATGTGCTGCCGGTGGGAACACACACGATATGGGTAACATTTACTCCGGCAGGCGGCAGCAACCGCGCTCCGGTGCAGTCCGCAATTTCAATCGTGGTGACTAAGGCAGCGCCGGCCCTCACCTGGCCAACACCTGCCGCGATCATCTACGGCACCGCATTGGGCGATGCGCAACTGAACGCCTCAGCGCCAGCACCTGGAAGCTTCGACTATTCTCCCGCGCCGGGCGAGGTGCTTGCTCCTGGGGCCCATACGCTCTCGGTCACGTTCACCGCAGCGGACGGCGCGAACTACATCACAGCACATGCCACCGTGCAACTCACCGTGGCCAAGGCAAAGTCCGCCATCCAATGGCCGAGACCCGATCCGATCACGTACGGAACACAGCTCAGCGCCACGCAACTCTGTGCCGAGTCGTCGGTTCCGGGAGAGTTCGAATACACCCCTGGCTTAGGAGCGGTGCTCGCGGCCGGAGAGCACAGGCTGTCGGCGGTTTTCACGCCGGCGGAAACTCTGGGCTACTCCACATCGCAGACTTCCGCATCGCTGACTGTCGCCAAGGCAACGCCTGCCATTACGTGGGCGATACCGGAGCCGATTACCTACGGCGCGGCTCTCAGCGCTACTCAGCTCAATGCCACTGCAACCGTCCCGGGATCTTTAACCTTCTCGCCTGCCGCGGGCGAGATACTCCCGCCGGGAGTACATGAGCTCTCGGTAATTTTCACTCCGACCGACACTCTGAATTACACAACTGTAAGGGCAGTGGTGCCGCTCACGGTTGCCGAGAAGTTAGCAAGCATCATCACCTGGCCGGTCCCCTCTCTAATTTCCTACGGCACCGCGCTGAGCGACATTCAGTTGAATGCCACGGCATCGGTCGAGGGAACATTTGTCTACACTCCTTCCGCGGGCAACGTACTCGCGCCCGGAAGGTATACCCTCTCCGCGACGTTCACTCCGTCGGACACCGAGAGCTACGCGACGGCGAAAGCCACGGTCGTGCTTGTGGTGCAAGGATCGCCTGACCTTGCTTCATCGCCGACCACGGAAACTGAGCCGCAGTTCGCATGGACCTTCACCTCAACCAACCTTGCCCCCGCGGATTCGCAGCCGGCGGAGGCAACGGGCGAAAGCACTGCGACCAGGACAAACGCGCGCGAAACACGAAAATACAAAGGCGCTGTCTATGAGAAAGGACGGGACGGTCAATGGCATCTTCAGAAAAATTAGCTCCGTCGCTACCCGAAACGCTACCCGAGGACTTCTTCGAATGGGATGGCGAAGCTTCTTCTGCGCCTTCGCCTGATCACTCCAATGAACGCGAAGCATGGGAAGCCGCTCTTTCCCTCGACGAGATTGCAAAACCGCATAGGCGATCCGCCGGTCACGATACATCCCCGGAATCCCCGGTGGACAGGCCGCGTGTTTCAGGCTCAGGCCCGTCCGCGCCGGCGTTTGTTAAGCAGCAAAAGGATTTCGTGAATCGGAATGGCGAAGCAGTTCCTGCGGCTATGCCGCGTAACCCCTGGGAACGGGAAGCATGGGAAGCCGCTCTTTCCTTCGGTAAGACTGCAAAATCGCCAGGGCAAGCGGCTGAACGCGAAGTAATCTTGCCGCCCGTGACAAAGAAGACCCGTGTGCCGGACTCAGCCTCGTCCGCACCAGGCATTGCCAGGAAGCAGGAGTTGTCGAGCGCGTTGGTGGATGAATCGCCCAGCCGCGCTTCGCACAAACCGGACGCCAGTCAAACGACGAACGGGGTTGCCGCGAAGCCACGTGGGCAAAACGCCGCTAAGGCGGATGGAATTAGTAACTCACCCGAATTCAAAGCGGCGTTGAGGGCCGATGCTGACGAGGTAATCTTCCAGTTGTTTTCTCCGAAGCATACCGAAGCCCAGGAAGAGCCGAAGACAGCGAGAAAGAAGTGGATGATCGTTGCTCCGGTTAGCGCCGGGTCGGTTCTACTTCTGATCGTTTGCATGATCCCGCTGTTCCATCATGGAGCGAAGGCCGCGTCGAAACAATCGATTCAGCCGCCTCCCGCAACAACCGAAACTCAGCCGGAAACGAACGCGCCAAAGCCGTCGGCCAAGGGACAGCCCACTCAGAACAAGCCCCAGGCAACGACCGGAAGTCAACAGACGACGAATGACCAGCCGACCAACAATGAGAACGCAGTGAAGCCAGGAGAGGCGCAGACGCAAATGATGAACGGCCAACTCGCCGCGCCAACAACGATTCCGAAGCAAGTCGCGGAAAATGAGCCTGCGCCCGCGAACTTT
Source organism: uncultured Acidobacteriota bacterium (assembly GCA_963713675.1). Classification (GTDB taxonomy): domain Bacteria; phylum Acidobacteriota; class Terriglobia; order Terriglobales; family Acidobacteriaceae; genus Telmatobacter. Next base: position 141,440 of record CAVQMV010000017.1, on the reverse strand, counting down.
AGCACGACCGGTGCGGATGGCCTGGGCGGTAGCAGCACGAATCCCAACCTCTTCAAAGGACGCACACAGTCCGTCATGAATGCTTCCAAACCGCTCGTCATTTCATCTGGCGTTGCGACTGGAATGCTGACTCGAAAGACGGAACCCGTTTATCCGACCATCGCTAAAGCAGCCCGCGTCTCTGGCACGGTGGTATTGCATGCCATCATTTCCAAGACGGGAGCGATTACGGATTTGCAGGTTGTGAGCGGACCGCCCATGTTGCGGACCGCGGCCCTCGATGCCGTTCGGTCCTGGCACTACAAACCGTACCAACTCAACAACCAGCCGACAGAAGTTGAAACTACGGTCAACGTAATCTTCACTCTTGGCGGATAACGTAGCGACGCGCGAACGTTGCGCGACCCCTTCACGGTTCCATGCGAGGCCCTCGCGAGAGGTGTTCTTTAATTGACTCCCGAGGGCACATTGGATGCTCTTGTGCGAGGGAGCGCGACTGTGAATCCCTGAGATGATGTTGGGGCAGCGGCGGAGAGACTTGCTAGTCTGATTGGCTGCCAGGAGCCGCTACAGAATTCTTGGATGCGGCGCCCACCAATAAGCGGAAATCCCGTTTTTAGTCACGCATTCATCGCCGGAAGCGGGCTGGCAGCCAGAAAAAATCCCCTAACTGATTTGGAATCCTGGCATCGCCAACCGGATTTGAGCCTGTGTTATCGCCGTGCGTGGGCGCTGACAGACTGGATCTCATTGTGACTACAAGGCGCCAGTCGCACCGTAATGCCCTGTAAAAATCCGTAGGGAATACAAAGGAAACCGCAGCTCGCGGGATACTGTAATTGTGTTGAGCACTGGTTCGAGAGGAGTCGCGAATGACCGTACAAGTCGAACAGAAGAGCTATGAGATGCCCCCGCTTGAGGGTTTCACCGTCACACTTTTTATCACTGTCGCCGACATCGAGCGATCGGCTCGCTACTACGAAAAGGTCTTTGGCGGCCGCATTCTGAGCCTGGGCGACAGCAAGGGCGCGTCTGGACATATTCAGATCGCGAATACGTGGCTCATTGTCAACGTAGGAGGCGGGCCCACCCCGGACAAGCCGACGGTAACGCTCAGCGTCCTCTCCGACCCGGATAAGATCAACAGCTTTATGAATATCCGCGTTGCCGATATTCAAGCGTGCTATGAACTATGGAAGAGTCGAGGGGCCGAGTTCCTCACGGAGCCGATTCAGAAGTACGGCGAGATTCGCTGCTACATCCGCGATCCGGACGGATATATTATCGAGGTCGGACAGACGACCTAGTTGTTTCTCCCTCAGTGGGGGCGCGAAGAGAGGCGGCAAATGGGGCTCGTACGGACGCTGATTGATTGCGACAGGGGATACGCTGCACCAGCACTCCCGCAGAAATTGCGAGAGCTGTATGACGGGGATCTGCACTTTCGCACATCATCTGCTGCGCGTCCGTTTGTCATTGCGAATTTTGTTTCCACTCTTGACGGGGTCGTCAGCTTCGAGATGAAGGGCAAGTCCGGCGGCTCAGCCATCAGTGCTTCCAACCCTGCGGACCGGTTCATCATGGGCCTGTTGCGGGCTTCTGCAGATGCCATCATTGTCGGCGCTGGAACTCTGCACAGCGTAAGCGCGAAAAGCCTTTGGACTCCTGAAGACGTCTACCCCGATGCGAAGCATTTATATGAGGAATACCGAGTCAATGCGCAGCATAAAACAAAGTATCCCCAGCTCGTGATCGTTAGCGGCAGCGGCCAACTGGAGTTGAGGAGAGCGATTTTCCGAACGCCGGCTAACCGCACTGTGGTGATCACAACCCCAGCCGGCAGAGATGAGCTCACGCGCCGCGGCGCTGCGAAACTAGGCTCCGTTGAGGTCCATGCTTTGAAGTCGAGCAGCGGCAGGATCGCTCCGCGAGCGATCCTGCAATTGCTCCAGTTGCAATTTGCGGTAAAGAGGCTTCTCCACGAAGGCGGGCCTACACTGTTCGGACAATTTCTGGCGGCGAAAGCTGTGGACGAACTGTTTCTAACGCTCTCGCCGCAAATCGCCGGCCGTACGGGCGATGCAATTCGACCGGGAGTCGTCGAAGGAGTGGCGTTTGTGCCGGGTTCTGCTCCCTGGTTGCAAATGGTCAGTGTGAAGGAAAAGGCTGCGTATCTCTATCTGCACTACCGGAGTCGGCGGAGCTGAAACCCGGCAGCCTTTCGCTGCGCGCGGCAATTGTCCCGTTGCACCTATTGTGGTGAGTCGCCCACGCATGACGATGGAACGATCGATCCCTGTAAGCTATTGATTTTATTGGCGTCCCCGACGGGATTTGAACCCGTGTTATCGCCGTGAAAGCAGGTCTAGGGCCAAATTGCAGGTTTTGACTAGCTGGAGCAAGCTTCGCCAATCGTCAAGACTGGTGAGGGGATTCTGCCATTTTGACCCTTGCAGACTTTGCCCTCTGTTGCAGGTTTTGGCGGTCAAATTGTCATGATCGTGTCGCGGTGTTTGGGGGCAACTGGATGGTCGAGGGCTCCGGGTGTTATCTCTCCAAAGTGACACCGCGCCGATTCTGTACAGGTTTGGAAGCATGCTGCGGCGAATTCTGGCTTTGCCACTGCCCGCTGGATAGGCGCGGCAGCCAGGCAAAACCAATCTGGACGGCGGAGTGGAGTTGAGGGAGGGGTGTCCGTGAAATCGCTTCGAAATGGGGAAAATGATGGACTATGGGTCCCGAAAATGGCCTTGCAGGGCACGCCTGGGGCTTTGGGGTGGAAACGGATTTGAGAAAGATCGCGAGCGGAGGCAAATGGGGGTATATTAGTTCGCAGCCAAAAGGCAAAACGGAAATCCCGGATAAATAAAACGAATGAGGAGATCGACGCCATGTCGAATGTCGTGAGGTTCCAGCTCAGGTGCGCGCTGGCTGCAGGCATTCTCATCGTGGCTTGCTGCGGTATCGGCGGAAGTGCGGCGCAACGCTCTCAATCGGGTTTATCGGCCACGGCCGCGCCTATCATCGCTACGATCGCAGCACTTAACGGAGCGGTCGTGGTCACCCTGTCTTCGGCAACGTCAGGCGCAACCATTTACTACACAATCGACGGATCGACACCGACCACGTCTTCGCAAATCTACGAGGCGCCGTTTCTCGTCGCGTCGAATCTGACCGTCAACGCCATGGCTGCGGCCACGGGTGACGCAAACAGCGGCATTACCTCGAAGAGCTTTACACTCAACATTCCGTCCGGAACGCTGGTATGGAGCGATGAGTTCAGCAACTCGACCGGCGCCAATGCGCGGCCTGATTCCGAGGCGTGGACTTACGACGCCGGATCGGGCAAGTGGGGCAACCAAGAGCTGGAAGATTACTGCGCATGGAACTCCTCGGTCTCGCCGTGCACTCCCAGCGCGCCTAACGTCTACGTGGGTACCGACGGTTACTTGCACATCGTGGCTGAGCAGCCAGCCTCCGGCGTCTTCACCTCGGCGCGCCTCAAGACCCAAGGCTTGTTCAGCTTTCAGTACGGCCGCATCGAAATCCGGGCGCGAGTGCCGGAGGCGCAGGGCTTGTGGCCGGCCGCGTGGCTGATGGGAAACAGCTTTGCTACCGTCAACTGGCCTGTGTGCGGCGAGATGGATGTGCTGGAGCGTGTGAACGCGATCGGATCACCCGACTGGAATCAAGGCTCGATTCACGGCGCCGGCTTTACCGGCGGCAATTTGAGCACCATCTATTACTATCCCCCCTTCCGGACCGCAGCCGGTTGGCACACCTACGGCATGATCTGGAGCAAGGGCAGCGTGGCGTACTACGTCGACCATCCCTCGCGGCCCTACGTCACCTACACCCCATCGAGCATCAGCCGCCTTGCGGGTTCGGTGTGGCCGTTTGACTCGGGTCAAGCAAATTTCATCATTCTCAACCTGGCCGTCGGAGGCTCTTGGCCGGGATCTCCCGATCGCAGCACTCGGTTTCCCGCCCAGATGCTGGTGGATTACGTGCGGATTTATACCAACTGAGTTTTCGCAAACATTGGGCCTCCGCTCTTAGAGCATTAAGGAGGAGCGATTTGCTTGAAGAAGGGATTATTGATGAGATAGGCAAAACAGCGGATAAGGCAAACCGAGTCATGCACAAAAGCCCGACGGATGCCAGCGGAGCTTATGAAATTCTCTACGAATCGAGAGGGCTAATCGTGCAGGTTCCCGTCTTCGTCATTTCCGACTTTACGTCGTTGCTGAGCTGGTTGACGGCCCCGAAGATCGTCGTAATAAAGTTTCTGGTTGATGACTCGTCAATGGTCTCGGTGACGGAACGCAGTAAAACACCTGCTGCATTCAGTACAGCTCTCATCGTCGCCAAATCATTCGTGCTACGGGAGAACCGACTCAGATCGTTTACAACGACATAGCCAACTCAATTAGCAGCACTGACACAAAGTGGATAATCGTCAAGACTGGTGAGGGGATTCTGCCATTTTGACCTTTGCAGACTTTGCCCTCTGTTGCAGGTTTTGGCGGTCAATTTGTCACGATAGCGTCACGCCCGGACCAGTGAAAAACGCCATTACCTATAACTACTTTGTTTTGTTGGCGTCCCCGACGGGATTTGAACCCGTGTTATCGCCGTGAAAGGGCGGTGTCCTAGGCCGGGCTAGACGACGGGGACGTTTGGGAGAGCAGAGATCGGCGGGAACAACGGCCCTTGCGCCTTTCAAGATGCGTCCATTCAAAGGCTATCAACTCGCGGAAGGGGTGTCAAAGAACGCCGCGCCGCATCGAAACCAGAATGGAGTGGGTTTAGGGCGTCGCGGTGGGGCTGAAAGGCGCGCGGCGGGGGCGTCTAACCAGGCCGGCGCCCACCCCTGCCAGGAACCAGAAGCGTCACGGCGGCGCAACCGTGCCGTGCGCTATCCTCGATGAAGGCTGCGGCGTGGCCGCGGGCCTTCGCGGCTGGACCTGCCGCGCAGATTTTGCATCATTTACCCAGTTCCGCGTATCGCATCTACTAGGTAAAGAATTGGGCAGGCGATGACCGTAACCCATTCTTGCGGAGGGGCGCCGGGCCTGCCCGCATGAGCGGGAGATTGCGCACGGCGCAAGCGCTAAGAATGATGCGGTTCGGCACCCCGGCATCACAAGTTCATCGGGTGAAATCCATCGCTTCCTGGCCTTCGCACGACCCTTTTTGCGCCCTGAAAGGGCGAGAATCACCGGGCGGCGCGGGCGATAAACGTAGGCGAAAAGCGAGGGCGCGCAGACGCTGGCAAGATTTGAACGTGAACGCACACGGCCCATGCAGATTGAAATTGAGTGGCCAAAGGAAAAATCGAGTGACGCAGAGCAAATTGATTCGCACTTTTTTAATGGGTTGTTTCGCCGTGGCCGCGCTGGCGGCAACCGGCTGCCAAAAGAAGCCTGCGGCCGCCGCGGGCGCCGGGCCGCAGGGCCTTCCGGTGCAAACGGTGACCGTAGCCATGTCGCCGGTAGCGCAGAGCAGCGAATACGTGGCCACCATCAAGTCGCGGCGCTCGGCTGAGATCATGCCGCAGGTGAGCGGATTATTGACCCACATCCGCGTGCACTCGGGCGACCAGGTGAAGGCCGGCCAGGTGCTGATGACCATCGATCCGCGCCAGCAACAGGCGGCTGTGGATTCCGAAAGCGCCACCGTGCGGCAGAAGAAGGCGCTCCTCGACTACGACACGATTGAGCAGGATCGCCAGCAGAAGCTGTTCGATGCCGGCGTGACCAGCCGCGACACTCTGCAACAGGCGCAACAGGCCTTTCAAAATGCTAAGGCGGATTACGAGTCGGCAGTGGAAGCGCGCAATACCCAGGAACAACTGCTGGACTACTACACCATCCGCGCGCCGTTCGCCGGCGTGGTGGGCGATATTCCGGTGCATGAGGGAGATTACGTGTCGCCGTCGCTTTCGCCCGCAATCGTGCTGACCACGGTGGACGAAAGTGGCGATCTCGAAGCGTACGTCTACATTCCCACGGAGCGCGCCGCCGAAGTGCGCATGGGACTCCCCATTGACCTTACGGACGATAGCGGCAAGCTGCTGGAACATACACAGGTGGATTTCATCTCGCCCGAAGTGGACAGCACGCTGCAAGGGATTCTGGTGAAAGCCCAGGTAAAGTCGGGACGCGAAATCCTGCGCAATGCGCAGATCGTGAAGGCCAAAGTCGTCTGGAGCACAAAGACGATGGCCGTGGTTCCGGTGCTCGCGGTGATCCGGCAAGGCGAGCAAAGCTTTGTTTTCGTGATGCAAAAGCAAAACGGCATGGCCGTGGCGCACCGCACGCCGGTGGTGCTGGGCGATACCGTAGACAACAACTATTCGATAGTTTCCGGTCTGAGCGCGGGCGACCACGTGATTGTGACCGGCATTCAGTTTCTGGTGGATGGCATGCCGGTGATTCCGCTGCCGGGCTGAAAGAGCAGCTGACAACAGACGGCTGACAGCTTGCGCGTACGGAAACAAAAAGCCTCAACTGAGCAAGAACGGCTGGAAGCTGAAGGCTGACAGCTAACAACGAACAGCCAGGCAGGAAAGAGAGCAACCTTTGTTTGTCGATTTCTTTATTCACCGGCCGGTTTTTGCTACGGTCTGCGCCCTGATGATCATTCTCGGGGGCGCTGTCTGCATTCCCACTTTACCTGTGGCCATGTACCCGACGCTGGCGCCGCCGGTGGTAGCGGTAACGGCCAATTACGTGGGCGCCGATTCTGAAACCGTCGAAAAAGCCGTCACCATTCCGCTGGAAGAGGCCATCAACGGCGTGGAGGGCATGCGCTACATCAGCTCCTCCAGCACGAACAGCGGCACCAGCGAAATCGACATCACCTTTCAGACCGGCTACAACCTCGACATCGCAGCCGTGGACGTGCAGAACCGCGTGGCCAGCGTGGAAGGCCGCCTGCCCGGCGAAGTGGTCTCCACCGGCGTCAACATCGTAAAGTCCAACAACAACTTCATCTTTGCCGCAGGATTCTATACGCTCGACGGCCGCTACTCCAGCGAGTACATCTCCAACTATCTGGATGTGTACGTGAAAGACGCGCTCAAGCGCGTGCCCGGCGTGGGCGATGTAGTTATCTTCGGTGAGCGCAAGTACGCCATGCGCGTATGGCTCGACCCGGTGCGCCTGGCCGCGCGCGATCTCACGGCAAGCGACGTGGTGAGTGCGCTCGAAGAGCAAAATGTCGAAGTTCCCGCGGGCCAGCTCGGCCAGCCGCCGTCCGATGCGAAGCAGCAGTTTCAGATTCCCGTGCGCGTGGTGGGCCGTCTCTCCAGCCCCGAAGAGTTTGACAACATCATCGTCAAGAACTCACCGAATGGCCTGGTTCAGCTGCGGGACGTGGGCCACGCGGAAGTGGGCGCCGAAAGTTACAGCAACGTGCTCGAATACGGGGGCCACCAGGCGATGGGCGTTGCCGTACAGCTGCTCTCGAATGCGAACGCGCTCGACGTAGACCGCCAGGCCAAGGCAGCGATGGAGAAGCTCTCGAAGAATTTTCCGCCGGGCCTGCAGTATGCCATTGCCTTTGACTCCACCACGGCGGTGGGCGAATCGATTCGCGAAGTGCTGGTCACGCTGGTCGAGGCCATCGTCATCGTGATCGCGGTCATCTTTCTTTTTCTGCTCGATTGGCGCGCCACCATTATTCCCGCGGTCACCATTCCGGTATCGCTCATCGGCACTTTTGCGTTTATCCGGATTTTCGATTTCTCCATCAACTCGCTCACGCTCTTTGGCATCACGCTGGCCACGGGGCTGGTGGTGGACGACGCGATTGTGGTGATCGAGAATGTGCAGCGCCACCTTCACATGGAGCACTCGAATGCCCGCGAGGCCACTTCGCGCGCCATGCGGGAAGTGACCAGCGCTGTGATTGCGACATCGCTGGTGCTGATCGCCGTGTTTGTGCCGGTCAGCTTCTTTCCCGGCACCACCGGCATTCTCTACCGGCAGTTCTCGCTCACGATTGCTTTTTCCATCGCTATTTCTGCGTTCAACGCGCTCACGCTTTCGCCGGCGCTCTCCGCGCTCTTCCTGCGCGGCGAAGAAGCTCGACCGCAGCAGATGGATTTTCTTCACATCGACGTGGTCTCGCGCGCCTTCGCCGCATTTATTCACGGCGCCGACAATCTTGTCGGCTGGCTGGGAAAAGCCTACGCGCGCGTGATCCATGTGGCATTGCAACTGCGCTACGGGCTGCTGCTGGTGTTCTTCGCCGGACTGGGCGCCACAGTGTGGGTGTACCAATCAGTTCCCACCGGCTTTATTCCGCAGGAAGATCAGGGCTACTTCATGGTGCTGGTGCAGGCGCCTCCCGGCTCTTCCATGGCCTACACCACCGCGCTCGCCGACCGGGCGGAAATGATGATTGCGCAGCATCAGGGAGTTGGCGGATTGTTTACCATCATCGGCTTCAGCTTCGCCGGCTCCGCGTCGAACTCCGGCATGATGTTTGTGAACACGAGCCCGCCCCCCGGGCACCACGGCAAATGGCCATCGACAGCCGACATTCTGAAGGACGTCTCGCCCAAACTGCAAATGCTGATGTTCATACCCAACGGCGGGCTGGTGGAAGCCTTCGAGCCGCCGGCGGTTCAGGGCGTGGGCAGCTTTGGTGGATTTCAATTCATGCTGCAGGACCAGGGCGGAAACACCCTCAGCGATCTGGATCGCGTGGCGCACCAGTTGGTGGCTGCCAGCGCTACGCATAAGGAACTGACCCAGCTGTTCACAACTTTCTCCGCCAACGATCCGCAAGAGTTGGTGACCATAGACCGCGAGAAAGCCAAGACAATGGGGGTTTCCCTCACGCAGATCTCCACCACGCTCAACGTCTTCATGGGCTCGGAGTACATCAATGACTTCGACTACAACAACCGTACCTATCGCGTCTTCGTGCAGGCCGACCAGCCGTTCCGCATGAATGCCGGCGACCTGCACAGTTATTACGTGCGCTCCGACGCCGGCGAGATGATTCCGCTCGACAATCTTGTGACGGTGACAGAGAGCGCGGGCCCGCCGGTGATTTCCCACTACAACCTCTTCCGCTCGGTAGAGATCGACGGCTCGCCAGCCCCCGGCTACAGTTCCAGCCAGGCGCTCGCGGGCATGGACAAGCTGGCCACGGACAACATGATGCAGGGCATGACGTACCAATGGACGGGCCTGACGCTCGACGAACTCGAGTCGAGCGGCAAGGCGCTGCTGATCTTCGGCCTGGGCATTCTCGTGGTGTATCTCACGCTCTCAGCGCAGTATGAAAGCTTTGCGCTGCCATTCATCATTCTGCTGGCGGTGCCCATGGCAGTGCTGGGCGCATTGGGTCTGGTTTCGCTGCGCGGGCTGTCGAACGACGTGTATTGCCAGATCGGCCTGGTGATGCTGATCGGCCTCTCCGCGAAAAACTCGATTTTGATTGTTGAATTTGCCGAGCAGCTGCGCAGAAAGGGCCGGTCCATTGCGGAAGCCGCGATCGAGGCCGGTGAACTAAGGCTGCGGCCCATCCTGATGACGTCGTTCGCGTTTATTCTCGGCGTTCTGCCGCTGGTCTTCGCCACCGGAGCGGGATCGCTGGGCCGCCGCTCGGTGGGAACCACGATCGTCGGCGGCATGTTGCTCTCGACCGTGCTGAATCTGGTGTTTATCCCGGTGCTGTACGTGATCCTGAGCCGCCTGCTCAGGCGCGGCGATACGCACGCTGAAGGGATATAGCTGTTCAGGTGAAGCTGGGCTGCGTAGCCGCTGCCGATGGTCGATCGCGGAACTTGCAAAAGAGCGATGGTGTGCACGACGAGTCCCTGAGCGGAAGGCTAGTGGAAAGCGCTTGCGGATGGTAATGCACGAAAAGGGTCAGGTAGTGGGTCAGTTTGAGTCCGCCGTGACTCCGATCGTTCGTAGCCACACTTCCACAAGTTCCGTCCATGCGGTCACCGGATATTTGGTTCTGCGAAGGCCGAAGGCATGACCGCCTTCTGCGTAGGAATGGAACTCTACTGCAACCCCAGCCTTCTTCAAGGCTGCGTAGTATGTCAACGAGTCCCAAATGCTATCGACGTTGTCGTCCTCATTCTGAAGCAGAAACGTCGGCGGTGTCTTAGCGGTCATGTGAGCTGCAATATCGGGATTCAATTCGAGAGAGCCTGGGCTCATCGAAAGATGGCCGGGATAGATGGCTATCGCGAAATCCGGACGGCAGCTCTGTTGATCGGCGGCATCAACCTGGGGATAGATGCGTTGACCAAAATGGACGCTCGTTGCGGCAACGAGGTGGCCGCCCGCCGAGAATCCAAGCACTCCGATTTTGTGTGGATCGATGTGCCATTCTGCAGCATGAAAGCGAACCAGGCCGATCGTCCTCTGGGCATCTTCCAGAGCTATCGGAGATTGCGGGTAAGCACCGAAATATGGAGCAGATCGCGGAGCGGGAACTCTATATTTCAGGAGCACGCACGCAATGCCGCGAGATACAAGCCAATCGCAAGCCTCGCTGCCTTCGAGATCGATAGCGAGGATTTCGTATCCGCCACCGGGGAACACGATCACCGCAGCGCCCGTATTCCTCCCCGTTGGCGAGTAGACCGTCATCGTCGGCCGCGAGACATTGCTGATGTAGGTCCACGGCTTTCCCGCGACCAGCTCCTTCGTCTCCGTTGCTACGGTCTCCGGCTTCGTGGATGGCCGCGAATCGGGAGGTGTCCCCGGCCATATCGGCACTTGCACATGTCCCGCTGACGGCTGCCACACAGCCTGCTGCGCACTCACTCCAATGCACCAAGCCACGACACCAACCGCAAAGACCCAACTCTTCATCACAGTTTCAACCGCCTTTGGATTCGGAATCCCTGAGCGGAAGGCTAGTGGAAAGAGCTTGCGGATGGCAATCCAGCGGGGATTAAGGTAGCAGGTGAGTTCGAATCCGCAGAGTTCAATCGGTGGTTTCCGGAGTGCCGATGACCCTTCCAGAACGAAAACTATTGGACTCAATGGGACGGGTCATGAGCGACCGATCCTTTGGCGCGCGCTTCTCGTCCCTGAATTTCTTAAGCCCTTGCAGGCAGGTCGCACTGCTTCGTGAGCTTTGCTTTCAAGCGTAGCTCTGTTCCGGGTATGTTACCCGCAAGTTTCAGCGTGTCTCCGTCCAGAGTTCCGGACAAATCCAAGTCGAAGTCTTTACGGCCCATCACGTTCATCAAATCAGGCGCAATCTGCTTGACGTGAAGCCGACTGGTCACGACATCACCCTGCAGATCGTATGTGCCCGTAAACATGACCGCGCTGTCGCCGCCGAATATGTGTCCGCCGATATAGACGGCAACGCCCGCACCCCAGCCTTGCACGCCAACGAACTGAACTATCCAGAAACCTTCCATGGGGAGTTTCACCTCACTGTCGCAAAATTGCGAGTGGTCTCTTAGCAGACCTCGCCTTGGATATGAGTCGAGAGGGAATGTGCGGCGCTCACTTCACCGTTACCGGATCGTAAGCCAAGCGCCCTTGCAGTCCACTATACCGCTTCCTGGTTTCGGACGGAGCGAAGCGGCGGACTTTTTTTGTTGGCGATTGGGCGCCAAGCGCGGGCGGTGAGTAGGCAAAAAACAAATTTCATCACAATGACGAAACATTCTCTCGAGTCTCTGCGTACCAACATTGCACAACCGCTCCTAAGGGGCGGGTAAGAACTTCCCTTTCGCGCGACAACCAGGCCAGCGCCGTTGCCGGGAAAGCCCTCGGCATCGACTGAGGAGAGTTGTCTTCAATTTGGTTCGGCTCAACTCACGGGGAGATGCCAGAGCCGACCGATGCTGCGAAGCAGGACGGACGCGAGAGACCGGGTAAGTCAACCGATTGTATTTCAGCCCGTTTTCGAGAAAGTGCACGTGAGCTTAGTGAGATCTGAACGAAACAAATTGCATAAGGAGATTCACATGAATCGCATCGCCGCAATCGCGCTCTTCGTCGGAGCAGCCTTGATGACAGGAAACAGTGCTATGGCACAGAGCAGTATCGTCAAGGTAAATGTTCCGTTCGCCTTCACCGTCAACAACACGTTTCTACCAGCAGGGAGCTACCTCGTCGGTTTCGATTCCGCAAATCCCGAGTTGCTCGTCATTCGAGACCGGACGAACGCAGTAAAGGCATGGGACTTTGGCCAGCGCAATTCCATTGGCCAGAGAAATCCCCACGCACTGGTCTTTCACCGTTATGGCGATCAGTATTTCCTGAGCGAGGTTCGCCTTGAATCCGCCTCGAGCGGGATCGAGTTATCCGCTGCGAAATCTGAGCAGCGGGCCAGAAAAGTGAACCGGAACAGGGAATTGGCTTCCATCGCGGTTTATTGATGGTGCTCTCCTCGATCTTTTTTAGCGAGGTCGTTGGTCGCGGGGGAAATTCCAGCTAGATAACTCGCCGCTGCAGCCGGAAATGTGGGAAGCGCTTTTTGCTTTCCACATTTCCGTGTTCCCAGATGCAGACTCAACGTGGCTTGACCACTTGCGGCGAGCCCACTTGCGTCGCGGTTGCCGAGTACAGATGGCAATTGTCCGTGACCTCTTTGAAGTGGATATAGGGATGGAGAAAGAGCGCGGCGCGCATGTCGCCTGAGCCCTCGGCAAGATCGCTGAGCCAGACGCCGTCGGATTCAGGATGGTTGTGGATGTGCAGCCAAAGACCCTTGTGCACATTCGCCAGCAGGCCCCAGCCGATTTTCCAATCGGCGACGGATTTCACGTTGATATCGACGGGCTCGCCGGTTTGCTCGTCGATGGAGATTTTGCCCTGCATCACTTGAGCCAGGCGCTGATTCATGTTCTTTGCGTCGAAGCGCGGATTAGGCAGGATCTCGTAAAAGAGAACGCTGCGGCCGTTGATTTGCTCGCGACGGCCGTTGGCCAGCATCATGGCCGCCATAAAATCGCCGAGTTCCTGGTCCTGTTGGTTCTCTTCTTTCTGCGCGGTGGCCTGGTTCGAGTATTTAAGCGTTTCTTTCATCACGCGCTCGTCTTCCTTCATGGTTTCGTCCGGCGCGAGATCTTTTCCGTTTTTCTGAAGCGTGCGCTCGATGGCGATGCCGTTCACGAAGAACTGATCCTTCACTTCCGTGGTGTTCTTTCTTGTGTTTCCGCGGCTATCGGTTTCGATGGCGGTGGTGGTCACGCGGCACTCGTAGCGTTCGCGCTCGGCGGCGAGCTTGCGCTCGTTGGCAAGTGCGCGTTGCAGAATCTCTGTGGCATTCGGCAGCGGGGCAAGGGGAGCGGAGTTTTGCGACAGGCCGGCGCGAGGACCGCAAAGGAGAAAGGCGGCGAGAATGGGGCAGGCGAGAAAAGAACGCATGGCGGAGCTAATTAGTTTGCGTCAGACGCGTGATCCTGGCGCGATGGTCGTATTGTTTGGACGTTCTTTACGCGCCCACAGGCAGCGACGGCATTGCGCCTTGGTCCTTGGCTTCAATTACCACGGCGTCGAGGAGCGCAAGCACCTCCGGCACGGTCATGGTGTAGATCTCGCGGAGCGAGTCGTAGCCTTCTTCGATGAGCTGCTTGAGATGGCGCCCGGCGATCTGCACCGCGAGCTGATCGGTAATCACCTTGCCGGTGCGCTTCTTCTGCTCGACCCAGGCGGTGCATGGCAGGGCGATCCACATGGGGCGGCCGTTCACGTCGAAGCGAATGTCGACGGCGTCGGCGTGACGCGTGGCGATGGCCACGATCGTCCCTTTCCAGCAGCAGTGCAGGTCTTCGCCGCTCCAGCGGTCGGTGACGTGAAAATCCTCGTACATGCTGTTAGCCTATCGTTCCGGGCGCGGCGCGGCAAGCGGGAGGAATGCGTTCCCGTGCGCAATCACGTGTTAAGTTGGCGTCCGATCTCCCAATGATGGCCGTAGGGATCTTCAACGCGGCCGAGCCGCCAACCGTGACCCTCCGCGACAGGATGAACCACTCGCGCTCCGGCGGTGCAGGCTTGCGCAAAGACCGCATCCGGATCGGCGACCGTCAAAATCATGCGAGCGCTGATCCCCTTCAGTGTCTCCGGACTGAAGTTGCCATGTTCGGGCGACTCATCGCTCACCCAGAACTCCGAGTTGCCCACGGCGAGGCGCGACACCACGCCGCCGCGGCCCTCGAGCCGGAATCTCTCCTCGGCACCGAAAGCGCGCTTATAGAACTCGACGGCTTGCGTGCTGTTGCGCACCAGAAGCCACGGAGCGAGTGTTGAAGTGACGGGCGAACCCTGCGGCATGGGCACAGCTTACAATTCGCGCCCCGCCCGTGCAACGACCGGAAACACCCGCAGCGTCTGCTCAACATTTTGCGATTTCCGCTCAGGGGCTGGTCAGCGCTGCTCCGGCGCGCCGTTTGCCCCTGCGTAAACGGCGCTGATAAACTAATTGGGTTGCAGTAGCGCTGCCCTCACCGTTCGGACCCGCCTGCAAGTCAATCAACGAAGGACAAAGAAACCGTGGATACACAAACCCGTCACGCCCTGAAAAAAGACAAGTTTGCCCAGGCCGCCGCATCGAGCGCCAGCTGGATCGGCGAGCACAAAACCAATGTGTTGCGCTGGGTGATCACGGCAGGAGTGATTCTTGCCCTGGGCGTTGGCGCGTTGACTTATTGGTACTTACGCTCGTCTGCCGCCAACACCGCCCTGGGCGCTGCCCTGGATGTTTACACCTCGCCGCTGGCCATTCCGGGAGCTCCGCCAGAGCCGGGCGTCTACTCGACCGCAGCCGACCGCGCCAAAGAGGCCAATCGCGAGTTTGTGGCGATCGCCCAGACTTACGGCTGGCTGCCCGAGGGCACCAAAGCCCACTACTTTGCCGGCGTGACCTTTGAGGAGCTGGGCCAGAATGGATCGGCCGAGAGCCAGTTGACGGCCGCATCGAAATCCTGGGACCGCAATCTTTCGAACCTGGCCAAGCTGGCACTTGCCGGCCTTTACCACCAGACCGCCCGCGATAACGAAGCCATCGATCTCTATAACCAGATCATCGCCAAGCCTTCGGCTACGGTTTCAACCAGCGTGGCCGAACTCGATCTTGCCGATCTCTATGCCGCGGAAGGCAAGCAGGACCAAGCGCGCGCGCTTTGGGCCAAGGTCCGCGATGCGGATAAGGACGGCGCAGCAGGCGAGATCGCGGGACAAAAGCTGGGAGCAAAGTAAGACCGCCTTGCCCGCCAAGGCCCGGAACCAGGCGGAATTGGACATGACCCTCCGGCCAGGGCTTGAGCACTTTCTTCGCCGCCTGCGTCTGGTACGTGATGAGCACCAGCCAGGCCATAACCGCAGGTTGGATGGAGATTCCCACGAGCGCGGTGAATGAGGAAGCGCGCCAGCGCGCGGAGGACATCGCGATCTCGGCGTTGGTGGACCAATACGCCGGCGCCCTCTATCGCGTAGCCTACTCCGTTCTGCGCAATCCCTCCGATGCTGAAGATGCCGTGCAGGAAGCTTTCCTGCGCGTGCTGCGCCATCGGCACGGGCTCGGCGAAGTACGCGACCATCGCGTCTGGCTCATCCGTATCGTCTGGAACATCGTGCTCGACCGCAAGCGCCGGGCCAAAACGCGCCCTGAGACTGACGACGTCGCTGAGCTGGTGCGGGTGCTGCCTTCCAAAGGACTTTCTGCCGAGGAGTTGGCGTCTGCTGCGCAGCACCATGCCCGCGTGCTGGCGTGCGTAGAACAATTGCCCGCCAAGGAGCGCGAAGTGCTGCTGCTTTCGGCCTTCGAGGAGCTCACCAGCGTGGAGATCGCCGCGGTTCTGGACATTTCCGAATCGAGCGTGCGCTCGCGGCTGTTCCGGGCCAGGAACCTGATGGCCGGGCTGCTCGACCATGAGAGGAGTTTGCGATGAGTTCGAACCCTCAAAATCCGATGAACGCCGATTCCGGGGAAGACACGCTGCGGTTGATCGCCAGCCTCCCCGCGCCGGCGGGACTTGAAGATCGCGTGCACAAGGCGCTCCGCGCAGCGCCGCGCAGCGGGCGTGTTCTGGCGTGGCCAGCGGGATTCCGTGCCCGAACCGTAATGCAGAACCACTGGATGCGTGCCGCAGCGGCGGCCGCGATTGTATTTGTTGTGGTGGGCGGAGGTTGGGGCGTGTACAGCCGCGTGCAGCCGGGACCAGCCGGCAAAGTCATCGTCATGCCGCAACGCGCGCCGGGTTCGGGCGGGTTTGGGGGAGCGGGGGCGATTCGCACGCCGCAAACGCTGCCGGGACCGAAAGTCAGGGAGCAAGCCACCCCAGCGAGCAAAGACCGCTCGCCGGGGGCCCCGACAGGGAGCGAGGGAGCAAGGGAGCTAGGAACCCTGCCCGCGAAGAAGCCTATAGCGGCGAAGAAGGTCGGCAGCGCCCAGCCTGCGGCAAGTCAGCCCACGCCGCAGCCGGCGGTTTCGCGGTAAGCTTCTACTCGTCCTTCACAATCGCTCGAATCAACATTCCCAAAAGCGCCAGAATCACTGCGCCCCAGAACGCCGGACCTAATCCGGTTACGTGAAATCCGGGCACAAAAGCGGAGGCGATGAGGATCATCACGCCATTGATGACCAGCAGGAAGATTCCCAGCGTGAGGATGCTGATGGGAAACGTGATGATTTTGAGGAAGAGGCCGACCGTGGCGTTGAGCAGGCCGATCACTAAAGCGGCGACCAGCGCCGGCACAAAGCCTGCCACGTGGAATCCGGGAACAAGATGGGCGACTAGGAGCAGCGCGAGCGCGCTCAAAACCCAATGGAGAAGAAGCCTCATGCTGGTGGTCCTCTGGGAGCTGGCGCGCAATGATGAATGTGTTGGCTTTTGCAGCTGGCCCGCACGCGCCTTCCGCTCTACCCTAATTCGCTTCGATGCGAAGCGCAAGAAGGCTGTTGGTTGCGGGCCGGCAAGGATTGGGCGCCGGAGCTTCGTTTAGAGTGGAACCATGTTTGCGCGCCGCATCTCGGTCGAGCGGATTGACGCTGCGGGCGCGCGTCACGCCGTCCCCATCCGCCAGATCGACAACTTTGCCATGCGCAATTTCACCAATGATGCGGTCTTCGACGATACGTTTCCCGCGGGCGACGGCGTGCTCGAGGCGGGCCATCGCGTTCCGCTCGACCGGCTGCAAACCGCGATGGAAGACTGGTTTCGGCGCAAGGGGTATTTGCAGGCAGACGAGCGGTTGGAAGTGACGGAACAGGGGCCAGGGTGAGTGTGGGTGTGAGTGCGAGTGACCAGTGCACACTGTCCGCTCACACTCACACTGTTCCACCAGCGGACCCGAGATTCAGGCGGCCGTTTGCTTCGCTTGCGCAGCCGATTTCCAAAGGCGCAGCTCGGCTTCGCGGCGGGCCTTCAAACCCAGATTCACTTCTCCTCCGGCGAGATCCCAGAGCAGCAACTGCTCCGCCGCGGCATCGTAGCGGCCGGCATTCAGGCAGCGCAACAAGGTGGATTTCGCCAGCCGTCCCGCTCCAAGGTTGAACGTGAAGTCCACCAGCGCGTCGAACTGGCCTTGAGTCAACGTCACCTTGACCAGGCGGCCGATGGCGCACTCGGCCGTAGAGACATCGCCGGCCAAGAGGGTTGCGGCCTGCGGCTCGCTGACGCCCCCCGGAAAAGATTCGGGAGGGACAATGCGATGGCCGTAGCCGATGGTGGGAAAACCGGCCACGTCGAAGTATTGCCGGCTGCGAAACCCCTCGAACCGCTTGATCAGTTCCAGTCCTTCTGCACTGAGTTGCATGGAAATCTCCTCTTCGGCCGGAATCCCACGGCCGGAAACACAAAGGGCCTGCCGAAAACCCTCCCGTTGATGGGAGAGCTCTCGACAGACCCTAGAGCCACGCTAGCAGAAGCTCTGAATTAATCTGCAAAAGCCGAACGGCTTTTTTAATGCGCTCCGAGGCTCGGCTTGCCCGCGATCTTTAAGAATTGGTCGAGGACTTCGGTCAGCGCCATGTCGAAGTTCTTGTCGTGGGTCTTTTGCAGGTAGGCAATCTCGATGGAATCGGTTACAGCCCAAAGGATGTAGTGGGTTTTGCCGTCGTAGATCACCAAATGGAACATGGGCAGGGGATCGGAGGCGCCCTTCTGCTTGTTGGCTTCGCTGGGGCCGTAAGGGGCCACGAGCCGGAGTTCGAGAACAAGGTCGGCCTGGGCTGGATCGCCGACCAACGCGTAGTCGCCGGTGGTTTTGAGCGCGGAATAGAACTCTGTGTAGGGGCGATCGGGATCGCCGCTGAACGGCTCGGGAAACAGGCCGCTATCCGAGCCGGCGTTCGAAACGAAGATGGTCTTTGCCGACGTGATCGCCGACGGTATCGGGCCAGCCTGATCGTAGCCGGGCATCTGCGCGACGGCGGTGGTGGCAAGGCTAATTGCGGCAATCGCGCTCAGAGCAAAACAAGCACTCGCAGTACGCATGGTTCACCTCATTTTCCTGTACAAACTGCTCCGAAAAACGCCTTCAGACACACCCATTTCCAGGCCGCCGACAGAGCGCCTTCTACGGAGGCAAGATATTTATTTTCAATGCTATATCCCATCGATGCTTTCCCGCTATCTGGGGTTGTCCCGGGGCACAAATTTTTCGCCGGAGGAGATTTGTCCCAAAATGGGAAAGATGCCCATCGGCGAGCCGGACCTGTAAGCCAAACAAGCAAAGTACCTTAGCAAAAATGGCCTCGGGGACCGGCCGTTTTCAACAGGAATCCCATTATCCATCTTGACAATGCCGGGGCTCGCCCAGTGTCAGCTTAGTAAAATAGCCAAATGGTTATAACCAGGAAAACACGCAACTTAAAACGACGGGCTCCGCTATGGATTTATCTCGTAGCGGGAGTATCTGCCGTTACGCTCGTGGCGCTGGTGGTGCTTTTCACCACGCGCACCGTGCATGCAGATGCGAGCCTTCCTCAAGCAACCATCACTACACCCGTGAACGCAGCGGTAGCCAGCGTGACACCCGTCTCACTGGCTCCTGCAGAGCCACGGACAGCGCATACGGAGCCACCTGTTCCCAAGCACGGCCCCACACCTGCGGCTCAGCAATGGAAGGACAGGATTCATGGCCTCGCTTCCTGGTACGGGGGCGTCTTTAACGGACGCAAAACCGCCAGCGGCGAGACATTCGACATGAACGCCATGACCGCCTGCCACCCCAGCCTTCCCTTCGGTTCGATTGTGCGCGTGGTCAACCGGAGCAACCACCGCTCCGTAGTGGTGCGCATTACCGATCGCGGCGACCTGGTAGAAGAGGGACGGGTCATCGACCTCTCTTACGGCGCAGCACAGAAGCTCGGGATCACCTGGTCTGGACTGGCGCACGTGGATCTTCAGGTCCTGTCGGTGGGAAAGACGAAATACAGCGATTAGTGGCTAGTGACTAGAGCCAGAGCGGCCAGCTCAAATGAGCTGGCTGTTCTTGTTTCACCCCAGGAAATTTACGGCCTAGTTGTCTTCAGGACGCTTGTAGGGCTTTTGCAGATACTGGCGGGCTTCGTTGACCGCGCCTTGTGTGTTGTCGTTGGTCTGCACGGCCAGGCGGTACTCGTTGACGGCGCGATCGCGCTGGCCGGTGAGGTCGAAGATCTTGCCAATGGCGATGTGGCTCCAGACTTCGGTCCAGGGCGGCTCGTCGTCGCCGCGCAGCGAGTCGCGGAATGAGTTGACCGCGGCCTGATAGTTACGCTGGGTGAACAGCACCTCGCCGACGCGATAACTGGCCAGAGAGCTGATGGGGTTCGCGTCGAGTGCCTTCTTGTATTCGGCGAGCGCGTTGATCAGATCGCCTTGCGCGACCAACTGCTGGCCCTTGAGGATGGCGATGCGGACCTGCAAGTCCGGGGTGGTCTTGAGCACCCAATCGCCGGGATCGACGCTGATGCGGCGGGGACGGCCGAAAGTGTCCACGACGTACTGAGTATCCGTGCCCACGACGTCGATCTTCTGGTTTTCGGTTTTGCCGTCGGTTTCAACGCGGAGTTCGACCGGCATGCGGAAGAGGTCAAGATCCTGATTGATCTCGCCGATGGTGCGGAATCCTTTGTTATTCCCGAGCCGGTAGACCGAGTACTTATTGGTGAAAGCGGGGGCCCCGGTGCCTTCGACCCACTGGGAAAAGAATGGGAGCAATTGCTGCTGGCTCAGCTCCTCGGAGACCTTCTCAAAGTCCTCGGTGCGGATGGAGCTGTCGGTAAATTGGCTGAGCACGCCCTTGAGAATGGTGAGAAAAGCCTTGTCGCCCACCTGGCCGCGGAGCATGTGGAAGATCATGGCGCCTTTTTCAAGGGTCATGGACTGGAACTGCGGCGAGAAGGGATCGAGGCGGTTGTCGCCCGAAAGCGGAATGGTGTCGTAAGCCAAGGCGCCCGCGGCCACGTCTTCAAGGGCGGCGCGCAGGGCGCTTTTGCCGCTCTCGTCCTCGACATACATCAACTCGCCGTAGCGCGACATGCCGTTGGTGATCCATGCGTCGTTGAGGCTGTGGGGGCTGATTTCGCATCCCCACCATTGGTGAGCGATGGTGTTGGCCAGCAGGCGGATGCCGGATTTGTCGCCCACGCGCGAGCCCTGAATGGCGGCCAATTCGGGCGCGTAGACGGCAGGCAGAGTGTCGTCTGGCAGCTCGACCACGTTGAGATGGGTGGTCTCGGGCTCACCGAAGCTGTCAGTAAAGAAATCGAATTCTTTGTTGGCGGTTTGGGCCAGCTGGTTGCCCGAAGCCTGGTGGTTGATGGTGAGGTAGACCTTGACGTTGCCGGCGCCAGCCGAGAAGGCGTCGGCAAAACGGCCGGCGATGACGGTGCCTGGAAAGCCCGGCTTGGTCCATTTGAAGTCGTACTCGGAGCCGGGTTTGCCGTTCGAAAGAGTGACGGACTTGGGCGATCCCGTGGCGCCGCTGGAAAAGACCCGCATGCCCTGGGGCACGCGAATGTGCATCTCCGCGGTGAAGCGGTCGGTCATGTAGCCGGTGGTGGGGAACCAGCGCGCCGCATAGAGCAGGTAGCTGATAGGTTCCTGGATGGCCGCAAGCTTCAGACCTTCAATGGGGCCGTCCTCGTTGCCCGTGATTGTGCCGTCGTAAACGAATGTCCAACGGGCCGTTTGGCCGGCGACGAAGGGCGTAGCGGTGGTGACGCGAATGGAGCCGTCCGCGGTGCGTTCGCCCTCGAGCAGTTTGCCGCTTTCATCGCTGATCTTGGTGACCTTGAGCGCGGGATGAAAGCCGAAGTTGACCACGTCGAGATTGGCGGGCGCGGTAAAGCTCACCACAGTGGTGGCCGTAAGGTGGTGCGCCGTCGTATCCAGTTCGGCATCAATCACATAGCCTGTGATGTTCAGCGCAGGGCGATCCCGTTGCGCGAGGGCGGGAACCACCGCCATGCCGGCACAGGCGCACGCCAGAACACCGAGCGTGAACCGGCGGAGCAGCCGGCCCTTCGTTGCTTTGAGACCTGCAGAGTCTGGAATCATTGCATTGATCTTCTTGATTGTCGCATTGGTCATGGGTTTGGTCTTGGGATTGGTCATGGGTTTGGTCTTGGGATCGGTCATGGCCTCGCCGTCATTCGTGAGCCGGGGGTGTGCCCTTGGGAAGTCCCGGTTTAGTTCAAGGTTGCGCGGCTTCCTGGGCCGCCAGGTACGCCGCTTCAATCTCCCGGGCAACGATGGCCGCTACAGTTTCGATTGCGCCCTGGTCTTTGTCCCGTCCCTTAGCCGGGTGCAACGCTGCGCGTATGGCCCCCAGCTCTATTTTCATGGACTCTCGAGCGGGGCCGTCGGGTAGCAACTGTCTGAGGTGTTGGACGATATTTGCCGCTGTGAAGTCATCCTGGATGAGCTCGGGAACCACGCGCTTGCCGACTATGAGGTTGGCCATGGCCACATGGGGCACTTTTACCAGACGTCTGGCGATAGCATACGTCAGTCGCGAGACGCGATAGACCACAGCAAAAGGATTGCCGATGAGCGCGGCTTCGACGGTCGCGGTTCCGCTGGCCACTACTGAGGCGCGCGCATGGAAAAGCGCCGCGCGGGCGTCGTGGACGAACGTGATCCGCGGCGGATGTTCGATCGGAGCCAATATCCGGTCGCCAAGATCGTATTGAATCGCCGCGACCTGTTTCTCAGTGAGCGTGGGCGCGAGCGGAATGATGTACTCGTATTCGTCGCCGAGCAGGACTGCCGAATCAACCATGCCCTTGAGGTTGGAGAGAATCTCCGGCGCACGGCTGCCGGGAAGCAGGGCGATCCATTGCTTGTGCGGATCAAGCTCATAATGGATTTTGCCGTTGACCGGGCGCGTCCCCCCAGGCAAATCGGCTGTTGAATTTGGACCGTAGTTCCATTGGTCCTGGTGGATCTGCGCCGCATCCCGGGCTAATTGGGTGCGGGTGATCGTGGGCAAAGGCAGGTCGGCGAGAGGATGGCCAACGAACTCGGCCTGCACGCCGCGCTCACGGTAGAACGGCTCCTCAAACGGGAAGATGACCAGCATGCGCCGGATGAATTTACGCACTTTGCGGATGCGGCCCTGTTTCCAGGCCCAAAGCTGAGGGCTCACGAAGTAGATGACGGGAATGCCGAGGCGATGCAACTCCTTGGCGAGACGAAAATGGATTTCAGGGAAGTCGATGAGCACGGCCACGGTGGGCCGGCGCGCGCGGATGGCGCGCTTGAGCTTGCGGAACTGGCGATAGATGCGCGGCAGATGCCGCACGATCTCTGAGAATCCCATGACCGCCATATCTTCAGAGCGGACGACGATCTCGACGCCGGCTGCGGCCATGCGCGGTCCCCCCATTCCCCACAGCTCCGCTGTTTCTCCTTTTGGAGCAAATTGGTGCTGAAGCGCAGACGCCAACAGCGCCCCGTAGAGCTCGCCGCTGGCTTCGCCCGCCGAGATAAAAATCGACGGGGTCATGATTGGATTTCTTCCCCTCGCATATGGACCCAATCATATCGGCTGGGAGCGCGGCCGGTGCGGGGTCGCCCGGGGATTGTGCAGGGGACGGAGGTGGGCCGCGGCAGGGCGGAGTGGGACGCGGCAAGGACTCCCACTTTGGCTGCATAGCGATGTTCCAGCGGGGCATAGGCCAAGTCGAATTTCCATGACACCCTCTGCGATGAGGGGTAAATTGGCTCCATGCTCTTCCCCAAGGCCGACATCCGACGGGCCTTCGACGAAGACGAATTCTTCCCCGTCTTCCAGCCTCAGGTGGAGTTGCGGACAGGCCAGCTGGTGGGCTTCGAGGTGCTGGCGCGTTGGCAGCATAAGAAGCTGGGCGCGGTCGGGCCGGATGAATTTATCCCCGTCGTGGAGGAGTGCGGATTCATCGACCGGCTGACGCAGGTAATGCTGGAAAAGGCCTTCCGTTGCCCGGTACTGCGCGAGGGGACGTACAACCTGGCGGTGAATATTTCGCCGCGCCAGCTTCTGGGACTGAATCTTGCGGAGCGCCTGATGGCATTGGCGGCAGAGGGCTGCTTTCCACTGCACCGGCTGACCATTGAGATCACGGAGAGCGCGCTTGTGGACGACCTGGAGCGTGCGCAGGCGGCGGCCCGTGCGCTGAAGGCGCTCCAGTGCAAACTCGCGCTCGACGATTTCGGGACGGGCTACTCCAGCCTAAGGCACCTGCATGCGCTGCCGTTGGATGAACTGAAGGTGGACCGGAATTTCGTCACTTCCATGGCGGAAAAGCGCGAGAGCCGGAAGATCGTGGCGTCTGTGGTAGGGCTGGGACAGAGCCTGGGACTGACGACCGTGGCCGAAGGCGTGGAAACACAAGAGCAGGCGAATATGCTGCTCTGGCTGGGCTGCGACCTGGGGCAGGGGTGGCTCTTCGGTAAGCCGTGCGCGGCCGATGCGCTCCCAGGCTTGGTCGCGAACATGCGGCGACCCAGCACCACCGTCGTCATGCCGGCGCACCCTGACGGGGATACGATCATGAGCCTGGGCGCCCTACCGTCGCAGCGGCTGGCGCAGTTGCAGGCGATTTATGACGGAGCGCCGGTGGGCTTGTGCTTCCTAGATCGCAAGATGCGCTACGTGAGCCTGAACAAGCGGCTCTCGGAGATGAACGGCGTTCCTGCCGCGGAGCATCTGGGGAAAACGGTGGCGGAGGTGATTCCCAAGCTCTTTCCGGTGGTCGAGCCGTATATCCGGCGGGCCATGCAGGGCGATCCCGTCAGTGGCGTTGAGGTGAAGAAGCCTCCGCGCGAGGGCGAGACGGAAGGGCAGACCATTTTGCTGTCGTACCAGCCGGCGCGCGACGAGGCGGGGGAGATTCTGGGCGTCTGCGTAGCGGTGATGGACATTACGGAGAGCCGGCGCACTGAAGAGGCGCTGCGCGAAACGGAAGATCACTATCGCCACATGATGCAGCTCGGCCCGCATGTGCCGTGGGTTCTGGACGCGAAGGGCGAGGTGCTTGACGCGAGTCCGCGCTGGGAGAGCATCACGGGACAGAGCATCGACAAGGCATTGGGCAGAGGATGGCTGAAGATGCTGCATCCCGACGATGTGGCTCCCACGAAGCAAGCGATCAAGACGCTGCTGCAGACGGGGTTGCCGATCGATGTGACGTACCGGGTGCGGACGCAGGGAGGAGAGTGGCTCTCGATGCGGTCGCGAGGCGCGCCGCGCTTTGGCCCGAACGGCACGATCATTTATGTGTACGGCGTCGTGGAGCAGATGCATGGCGGAATGCTGCCGACGGACGAGCTGCGGGCGCATGAGATCGCGCTGCATGCCGCATTAGACACCGTCCCTTTCGGTATCGTCCTGGCCGATGCCAGCGACGGCAGCATTTTTATGATCAATGCGGCAGCCGAAAGCATGTTGGGCGGCGATGTGCGTCCCGACCAGACGATCGCCGAATATGCCAAGCTGCACGTGAGCACGCCGGATGGACGACGCTTGCAGTTCGATGAGTTTCCAATTGTGCGGGCGACCCTCCATGGGGAGCCGGTGCCGGCCATGCAGATTGTGTACGAAAGGTCCGACGGGAAACGGATTTCCCTTTGCGCGGCAAGCAAGCCGATTTACTCCGACCAGGGCCACCTGATCGGCGGCCTTCTGATTCTGAGGGATGCCGAGACCGAGCCTTCCTGCGCATTTGAATGGGACCTTCATGCGGCGCGGTAGCGCCGGATTCTGCACATGCATTGCAAGTGATAGGCTTGCCCTTGGAATTGCGACAGGGGGAAGCTGTGCGGATTTTTTCGGGGTTTTGGATGATGGGCGTGTTGGCAACAGCGGGGTTGGCGGCGCAGACGGCGTCAACGCCTGTACAGAGAGCGGCTTCCGCGCATCCAACGACTGTGCAGCCTGTGGCCGGAAAAGTTCAGCCGTCAGACAATCCGGTGGCCGACCCCAAAGCCGTTGTGACGATCGGCAATGCGCGTTTTACCATCCTGACGCCGCAGTTGATTCGCATGGAGTGGTCAGCTGCCGGGAAGTTTGAGGATCACGCGTCGCTGGTATTCATCAACCGGCGGCTGCCGGTGCCGAAGTTTCATCAATCGGTCGAGCACAGTATGGGAAACCACACACTGGTGACCTTAAGCACCGATGCGCTGACGCTGACTTACACGCCCACAGGCGATGGACACTTTACAGCTGACAATCTTTCCATCACGATGACCGTCGACGGCAAGGACGTCGTATGGCGTCCGGGGATGGACGACTCTGAAAATCTGATGGGCACCACACGCACCTTGGACGGCGCGCGCGGCGACAAAACCAAAGAACCCATCGAGGCGGGGCTGGTTTCGCGCGAGGGATGGACGCTGGTGGACGATTCCACGCGACCGCTGTTCGACTCCACCGACTTCCGATTCCAGAACGGCGAAAAAAGCTCCTGGCCGTGGGCGATGGAGCGGCCGGCGAACGAGGCTCCCGGCAAATATCAGGATTGGTATTTCTTCGGCTACGGACACGACTACAAGCAGGCGCTTGGCGATTTTGTAAAAGTGGCTGGGCGCATTCCGCTGCCGCCGCGCTTTGCTTTCGGCGTGTGGTGGTCGCGCTACTGGGCCTACAGCGACCAGGAGCTGGACGAGCTGGTGCGCGGCTTCCGCGAGAACGATACGCCGCTCGACGTGCTGGTGATCGATATGGACTGGCACTTGAGCCAGGAACAATTGAAGGCCATGGGCGATAAGGATCAGTCGGGCTATCAGCTCGGCTGGAGCGGCTACACGTGGAACAAGATCCTCTTTCCCGATCCCGATGCGTTCCTGAAAAATGTCCACGAAGAAGGCCTTAAGACCACGATGAATCTGCATCCCGCGTCGGGCATTCAGCCGTGGGAGCAGGCGTACCCGGCGATGGCACGCGCCATGGGCATCGACCCGGCGACAAAGAAATACATCCCATTCGATCCCACGGACAAGAAATGGGCGACGAACTATCTTGATCTGGTTCTGCATCCGCTGGAAAAGCAGGGCGTGGATTTCTGGTGGCTCGACTGGCAGCAGCAGCCCTTGATGACCAGCGTGCCCGGCCTGACCAATACATGGTGGCTGAACTACCTGCACTTTACCGATCAGCAGCGTGAGGGCAAGCGGCCACTGCTCTTCCATCGCTGGGGAGGGCTCGGCAACCACCGCTACCAGATCGGATTTTCGGGCGACACAGTTTCGGTTTGGGAGTCGCTGGCATTCCAGCCGTGGTTTACGGCCACGGCGGCTAACGTGGGCTACGCCTACTGGAGCCACGACATCGGCGGACACATGCCGGGCGCGGTCGAGCCCGAACTGTACACGCGCTGGGTGCAGTTTGGCGCGTTCTCGCCGATTCTGCGCACGCACACCACCAAGAATCCCGATGCGGAGCGGCGCATCTGGGCGTATCCCGAGCCGTACTCGTCTGTGCTGCGGTCAGCATTCCAGTTGCGCGAAGCGATGGAGCCGTATCTCTATACCGAAGCGCGACGCACCTACGACACGGGCGTAGCGTTCCTGCGACCGCTCTATTACGACTGGCCCGAGGACGATGCCGCCTACACCAGCAAAGACGAGTACACATTTGGCGACCAGATGCTGGTGAGCCCCGTGACCGCGCCCAGCGACAAGATTTCCGGCCTTGCAACGGAGCGAGTGTACTTGCCCAAGGGCGACTGGATTGAATCGCCGACAGGCAAGCATTTTGCGGGGCCGACGACGGTGGAGCGCAACTTTTCGATCGCGCAGATTCCGGTATATGTGAAGACCGGCGCCATTGTTCCCATGCAGCCGCCGATGCTGCATACGAGCGAGAAGGCGACTGACACGCAAGTGGATCCACTGATTGTGAATGTGTGGCCGCTCGATGCAGGCAAGAGTTCGAGCTATTCGGTCTACGAAGATTCCGGCGCTTCGGTCGAGTACCAGCGCGGCGTGTTTGCGCGGACGCCGATTCAAGCGACTCAGACGGGCGACACTCTTCAGGTCGAGATCGGGCCGGTGGAGGGCAGCTATCCCGGCATGCTGAAGACGCGCGGCTACGAGTTGCGATTGCCCGCGGACTGGCCACCGGCTTCTGTGACGGTCGACGGCAAGGCACTAAAGCCGGCGAAGCCCAACCAGACGGGGGGATGGACGTTCGAAGGCAACACGCTGACGACGATCATTTCAGTGCCGGCCGAGAGCACCGCCGCAAAGGTTGTGGTTGAGGTGCGACGCGGAAAAGGATTGACGGCGCGGCGCGAAGAGCTCGACGGTTTTGCCGGCAAGATGACCCTGGTGCGCGGCGCCTATGACGCCATGCAGGCGACCGGGCCTGTGGCCGGCCCATCGTTAGCGTTAATCGATGCCATGCAGAGCGGCGACCGGCTGAGCTATTACCCTGAGAAGATCGCGGACGAGCTTGCGCATTTCAACGGCGCGCTGAAGCAGGCGCAGGCGGACGTGGCCGCACTGGACAAGGAGTTCGAAAAGCGGCTGAGCGATACATCGCGACGCATCGGCGGAGCGGCGCTGGCTCCCGCCGATGTCGAGAGCGAGAAGCAGAAGCGCCGCGACGCGCTGCATTGCGCCGAGGCGCTGCTGGCAGAGGCGGCGAAGTAGCTGCGCCTCTCGCGCAATCGGTTAGGGGTTTTGGCAGGACCTACGCCACCTTTG
Organism: uncultured Acidobacteriota bacterium; assembly: GCA_963713675.1. Taxonomy (GTDB): domain Bacteria; phylum Acidobacteriota; class Terriglobia; order Terriglobales; family Acidobacteriaceae; genus Telmatobacter. Next base: position 113,317 of record CAVQMV010000017.1, on the reverse strand, counting down.
CCGCTTCTTGCATGAACACAGGCGGCTCGTCGGCGCTGGGGCCCCAGCTGGCGGGCACGACGATATTGAGCAGGCGCAGATAGACGCTGAACTGGCCGCGATGCTGGTACCAATGGCTCAGCATCACATCGCGCAGGAACAGGCCGCGCGGCTGCGAGAACAGCTCTTTGCCGCCAGCCACCAGGCGCCAGGTCTCCTTCATCGCGGCATCGTCGTAGGCAGGCAACTTCTCGCGGACTGTGGCGATACTCGCGTCAAAGGCGCTCAGAATCTCGTCGCGACTAGCCGGTTGAGGAAAGACAAATTCGGCGCGGGCTTCTTTCGGGTTTTCCTGCACCAGTTGCACCACGCCGCCGGTGGTCGTGGCAATGTGCAGGGCGAGCTGTCCTGCCGTCATGGATTTTTCGTGCGGCTTCCAGGTGAGCTTGTCTTCCGGCAGCCGCTCAAGAAAGCGGCGCGTGATGGGCGCTTGCGCTTCGAACTCGGCCAGCATTGATTGGGCGATGGAGTTGGTGACAACCTGTTCTGCTACGGGCATGACGAATTTCCTCCTTGGGGAAGTGGATGGGTGAACTGGCATCGGGGGAGCGGGAGGCCTCAGCCTCCCGAATAACGTCCCTCAATTCCGCGTGGCTTTAGCCACGGGCTTATTTCTCAAACGGCTCACCAGACTTTTCATTGGGCTCAGAAGGCCGGCGCTAACTCTGCCGGATTTCCACGTGAGGACGAGCTACGCCTTCTCGGCGCGCTTGCGCGCATTCTCGTGGAGATGCGCCCAGCCGGTGACTACGCCCTTGCGGTGATCGTCAGAGATGAGGCCGAAACCAGAGTGGACGAACTTGATGACGGTCTCGTCGCCCTCCTGGCTGAGCCGGTACTGAACGTTGTTGCTGACGGGGTACGACATCATGAGCGGCCCGCAGAACTCGAGCAGCGTCGGCCGCTTGATGGCCTGCACGGTGGCCCAGTAGTGGCCGTTGCCATCGCCGAGATCGCGATACCAGCGGCCGCCAGGCACGGGCTCGATCTTCATGTTCATCGGCGTTCCGTCGGGCCTGTTGCTGGAGGGCCCCAGTTCTTCAAGAAGCGCGGCGAAGGTGACGTCAATGGGAGCCTTGACGTGAATCTCCTGCTCGATGCGAAGGGTGAGGCTTTCAATATCGGGAGCGGTCAACGTAGTCATAAATTCTCCTTAGGGAAGTTTTGAGTTTGTTTGGTCAATCACGGGATTGGTCCTTCGATGGTTGCGCGCGTTGTGCCTGGGCTTCGGCACGTTCTTTCACGCGGTTCAATTGGTGGCTCCAGAAGCGTTCAAAGGTCTCGGTCCACTCGTGCATGGGCTTGATGGCCTCGGCATTGGTGCGGTAGAGGCGATGACGGCCGTTGCGGCGCACGCGAACAAGCCCGACCTCGCGGAGGACGCCGAGGTGCTTGGAAACCGACGGCTGATCGAGGCCGATGGCAACGACGATCTCGCCTACCCCGCGCTCGTCTCCGGCCAGAAAGGTCAAAATCTGGCGCCGGCGCGGTTCGGCAATGGCGTTGAAGGGATCGGAGGTGGTTGCGGCTCGTGCCATGATCAGAACATTACATTCCTATATGGGAATATGTCAAGAAGAATTTTGACTCTAGACTTCGGCATTGTCTTTGCGGGATTTAGCCGACAGGGATCGGCTATAGTTCTCGGCAAGGGTTTTTTCGCGAGAGGATTATTGTGGCATGAATCGACGCGCCTATCTGGTGCTTTCATTGGGGCTCGTGTGTCCAATGGTCGGTATCATCCAAGCGAACTGCCAACAGGACCGAACGCTCGAATGGCAGGTGGCCAAGCTGGCCTTTGATGTGCCCAACGACCACCTGCCCCGAATGACGCGAACCGACCTCTTCATGACTCGGTTGGGCTCTGAGCCAGGCAGCGAAATATATGTCGTTGACAGTCCCGGCTCGCGTCCGAGGAAGTTGGCGACCGGTTCACATCCCGCCTGGTCGCCCGACGGTTCGCGGCTCGCCTTCTGCACCGACGGTGATCCTGCTGGGAAGGACGATCGCTGGACCGCCCAAATCGACGTGATCAATGCAGATGGATCAGAGAGCAAGGCGCTGACAACCGTACCGGGCGGCGCATGCTTTCCTGATTGGTCTCCCGATGGGCAGCACATTGCGTTCACTGGATTCGGCGGCAAGCAGCCACAACTCTACGTTATGGATTCCGACGGCCAGAACGTGGCAGCAGTCACGCCGGGATACGCTCCCCGCTGGTCGCCGGACGGGAAGGTGCTGCTCTTTCTTTGCCCAGCCACCTACCCGAGCCGGACCATCTGGATGGCCTCGCCCGATGGGAAAGTGACCCGCAAAGCAATTGAGGCCGACTTTACTACGCAGTCACCCACGTGGATTGCGGGGCATCGAGGAATTGCCTTTTCGGCTAGAAACTCGGAGGGTGCGCAGGTGATCTTCCGCAGCCGACTGGATGGCAATCAACCGGAGCAGATGACCGGAGACCGATGGTTCGCAGGAAATGCCAAACCTCTTTTTGGCGGGTTCTGGTTTGAACCGAACGTCGCTCCCGACGGCGTTCACTTTGTGGCCGTGGCATGCATAGCCCAGGTAACGGCCATGACGGCGAATCAACAGGTGCGCGTTCTCTGGACGGATGTCGAGAACTGCAGCCTGCAAAAGGAATTTGGCTCGCAAACGATCATCATGCTCACGAACTCAGAGGATCACAAGCAATCGGAACTGGCTCGCGGCATTCATCCCAGCGTCCTGTGGGTCCAAGAATAACCCACGATCCCTGCAGCGCAATTCAACCAATTTGCCTGGGATCGGTGCTTGAAACAAAGGCGTAAGGCTGTGTAAAAGCGAAAAGTGAACTCAGCCCGATAGCTATCGGCTATAGTTTTCGGCAAGGGCTTCCTCTGTTGCGAAAGGACTTTGGCGTATGACTCTCGATCGTCGAGCTTTTTTGCATGCGTGCAGTTGCGCGGGGATCGCTTCACCACTGCTGCCGGGGATTTTGTTGACGCTGTCTGCACAGGCGCAGGAGGCCGCTCCCGGCGTGAAGGCGGCTACGCTGCCGAAGATTACGGCGGAGATGCTGGATCGGGCCGCGGAACTGGCGGGCGTGGGACCGTTCACGGCTGAGCAGAAGAAGATGATGCTCGATGGGCTGAACGACCAGCGCGACGCATACGCGCAGATTCGCGCGTTGAAGCTGACCAACGACGTGCCGCCGGCTTATGTGTTTCATCCCGAAAAGGCGGCTCAGATCATCTGTGATCCGAATTGCGAGACGTTGCCACTGCGCAAGGGAGAAGAGACGATTACGATTACCGACGATGGCGGATACGGGCATCGGCCGGTTCCGGCAAACATCGAAGACATGGCCTTCTGGTCTGTGCTTGAACTCGGCAAGGCTTTAGGCTTCGGCAAGGTCAAATCGGTTGATCTGACCAAGATGTATATCCAGCGCCTTAAGCACTACGACGCGAAACTGCATTTCGTCATCACGCTCACCGAGGAGCGGGCGATTGCGCAGGCGAAAAAAGCGGATGAGGAGATTGCCGCGGGGCATTATCGCGGGCCGCTGCACGGGATTCCGTGGGGCGCGAAGGATCTACTCGCCGTGAAGGGCTATCCGACGACATGGGGCGCGGGAGGGTTCGAGCATCAGTCCTTTGACGAAAATGCGACGGTGGTCGAGCGGCTGGATGCGGCGGGAGCGGTTTTGATCGCCAAGTTCTCGCTGGGCGCGCTGGCCATGGGCGACAAGTGGTTCGGCGGGCGCACGCGCAACCCGTGGAATCCGGCGCAGGGGTCGAGCGGTTCTTCGGCCGGATCGGCGAGCGCGGTGGCTGCGGGATGCGTGGGGTTTGCCATCGGTTCCGAAACGCTGGGATCGATCTCGTCGCCTTCGACGCGGTGCGGCTGCTCGGGGCTGCGGCCGAGCTTTGGGTTGGTGCCGCGGACGGGAGCGATGGCGCTGAGCTGGACCATGGATAAGCTGGGACCGATCTGCCGCTCCGTAGAAGATTGCGCGCTGGTGCTGGACGTGATTCACGGACCCGATGGCAAAGATCTCTCGGCGGCTATGGCGAGCTTCGATTGGAATCCGGGACTGGACTGGAAACAACTACGAATTGGGTATTTCAAGAACGACTTCGATCCGCTGCAACCGTTGAAGCTTAAGGAAGCGACAGCGGATGAAACGGACGACGAAAAGAAAAAGCGCGAAGACGCGAATGCCGAAATGGTTGCCGGGCGGGCGCGCCGCGAGTACGATCGCCGCTATGAGCAGGATGCGCTCGAGAAGCTGCGCGCAATGGGAGTCAATTTAATTCCTGTCGAGCTGCCCAAGCTGCCGTGGGAGGCGATGGTTCCGCTGCTCACGGCGGAGGCGGCCGCGGCCTTCGACGACCTGACCATAACGGGTCGCGACAAATTACTCACCGAGCAGGGACCGGAAGATTGGCCGAATGATTTCAGGATTGCGCGTTTCTATCCCGCGGTTGAGTACATTCAGGCCAACCGGGCGCGAACGCTCGCGGTGCGCGGGTTTGCGAAACTTTTCGAACAGGTCGACGTGATTGTGACGCCCTCGACCGATAACCAACTGATTGCGACGAATCTGACGGGGAATCCGGCGGTGATTGTGCCCAACGGCCTGCGCGGAGACGACGCGCCCAAACCGCCGCTGATCGACGACGGCGACCACGATGACATTGGCGGGCCGGGCACTCCGGTTTCGATTACGTTTCTGGGCGGCTTGTATCGCGACGCGACGGTGGCGGCGTTTGCGCGTGCCTATCAGCAAGCAACGGGCTTCGAAAAGCTGCATCCGAAGTTGGATTAGCAGATCAGCGAGTCGGGTCCGCTCCCATCCTAAACGCAAAAAATGAGTTTAAGATGGGGCGTCTGGCGCTAATTGGGGTTGATATCACTTGCCTAGATACTTAATTTCTTCTGCCTTCATCTGGTTGTCCGTGATCCTTCCACGAACCGAGTAGCGGCCAGGTTCAATTGCCAAAACACCAGAATGAAGGTCCCAACCAGCGGGAACCTTGGTCAACTCATCGATCACGATTGCGTAGGATTTTCCATTGGAGTCAATACTCAACCCGCTCGGCTTCATGCTGCCTGAAAAAGGGGCCGCGGAATATCCCATCGATAACTCGCCCTCCAGGATATCGGTGCCTGGTTTCGAGAGGGCTGTGTCTTCCACGGCCACAAGTTCCACGTCGAAGATGAGGTCCGATTTGGCGGGGATACCGGGATGCTCCGGGTCACGGTCTGGAATCGTCTTGGTTGCATAAGCCATTTGCCAGGGAATAAACAGGCGGCGCTTGCCGCCGACTTTCATTCCGACAAACCCCTGGTCGAAGCCGGAAACCGTAGCGCCTGTCCCCTGAACAAATGGCATCGGCTGCGCATCCATCAATTTTGGCTTGCCATCGTCGCCTATTACCGGCTTGCCGTCCGCGCCCTTAACGGGCACACGGTGATCCTCCGAGGAGTCGAATTTGACTCCATCCGCGGCCCGGTAGCCGGTGTAGAGGATAAGATAGCGCTGGTGTGGTTCGGCCGGCGCTCCGGTGCCGAGCTTGATCTCTTCATAGCGCAGGGACACGGTAAAGACGGTCTTGATGATTCCCTGGACGGGAGGAATCTTCCCAGGCAAGCTCTTGGTCGTGTTGTTTGAATTCGATTTGGATGTGGAAGCCGATTTGGCCACTGGCGAAGCAGCGGACTTTGTCCCGGTTTGTGCGCTCAGGGCTGCAGCACCCGCCACCAACAACAGAATCAAAGCAGCCCGCTTCACGAAAAACTTCATTGAGCTCCTCATTTCCAGGTTTCGCACCCACAGGAGTGTATCAGCCCGCATTCTCTCACCCAAGCAACATTGCGGCGAGCAGCGCGGTGCGCGGTGCCAGATGCTCGATGAACACCGATTCGTGCCGCGCGTGCGCGCCTTCGCCCACCGCGCCCATGCCGTCGAGCGTGGGAATGCCGAGCGCCGCGGTAAAGTTGCCGTCGGATGCGCCGCCGGTGGAGGCTTCATCGAGTTCGAAGCCGAGTTCGCCGGCCAGCAAGTGCGCTTTGCGGAAGAGCCGCACGGTGCCGCGGCTGCGCTCCATGGGCGGACGGTTGATGCCGCCGGTGACTTGAGCGTGCAGCGCGGATCGGCGGGCCTGAGCGCGGCAAATTTGCGCGCGATGCGCGCGCCGTCGGCCATGCGCGGAATGCGCACGTCAACCTCGGCCCAGGCTCGGGCGGGAATCACGTTGCTTTTGCTGCCGCCGGCGGCCATGCCCACGCTCACCGTGAGGCCGCGCTTGAGGTCGGTCCAGCCGCTGACGGTTTCGATCACGCGCGCCAGTTCGCGGAGGGCGTTGGCGCCTTTTTCAAAATCGACGCCGGCATGAGCGGCGACGCCTTTGACCTCAATGCGCCAGTCGCCGATGCCCTTGCGCGCGGTTTTGTAGGCCAGCCCCTGCGCGGGCTCGAGCACGTAGACGGCGGCGCACTGCCGCGCAAGATTCTCGGTGATGGGCCGCGAAACGGGGCTGCCGATCTCTTCGTCGCTATTGAGCAGGAGGATGATTTCGCGGCGCAGCAGATCCGCTTCCATCAGCAGTTCGATGGCAGTCGAGGCCATGGCCACGCCGGCCTTCATATCGAGGGTCCCGGGCCCCCAGAGGCGGCCGTCGCGCATGCGGCAGGGCATGGATCCGAGCGTGCCGAGCGGCCAAACCGTATCGAGATGGCCGAGCAGGAGGATGGGCTTGGCGGATTCACTGGCAGCGCGTGGGCCGGGGTCCGAAGCGCGCTTCGAGCACATTGCCGTAGTCCTTTTGCCGGTGCAGTTTGACGCGGCCGCCGAGTTGCTTCAGGTGCGCGGCAGCGAGCGCAACGCAGGCATCGACCGCGGATTTCGATTCCGTGGGCGACTCGGCCTGAACCAGCTTGCGGGTCAGAGTCGAGGAGCGAGCGCTCTTTGCGCCGGGCCCCGGCCAGCAAGGCGCGCATGGGAAAGTCGGGTTCAGCGGAGGTTGGCATGCAGGCTCCTGGACCACCCGATGGCGCGGTGCTGCCAGCGGGAGGCTCTCTGATTCTACGCCACTTACGATGGGTTCTTGCACGGATCAAAGTAGGCAACAAGAGTGGCCGCGCATGTGCACAGTGTGGCAAATTTGCCACAAGACAGGATTTGCACATCCCGTCTAATCTAAACACTGCACAGGATCTTCCTGCATTTGGGAGTTCGTACTTGGCTCAATTGGCGCACCTGGAACAGACGATCGCGGCTCCGCTTGAATTTTCGGGAGTCGGGCTGCATTCCGGGGCTCCGGTGACCATGCGGCTGCTTGCCGGCCGCGGCCGGATCGGGCATTGTCTTCCGCCGCACGGATCTCGACAACTTCGAGATTCCCGCCACCGGCCGCAATGTGGCCAAGGTCAGCTACGCCACCAGCCTGATGCGCCAGGGCGTGCTGATTTCCACCACCGAACATCTGCTCTCCGCCTTCATCGGCATGGGCGTGGACAACGTGATTGTGGAGATCGACAACCTGGAGCTGCCCATTCTGGACGGCAGCGCGCTGCCCTACGTGGAGGCGTTTCTTCGCGTGGGGATTCGCGAGCAGCGCCGCCGGCGCGAGACGTTGCGCATTCTGCAACCCGTGGAAGTGCGCGAAGGCGACAAGTTCATCGGCGTGTATCCCGGCAGCGGCTACCGCATTTCGTACACCATCGATTTTCCCGCGCCCATCGGCCAGCAGAAGACCTGCGTGGACCTGGCAGCGGAGACGTACGGATCGACCATCGCCCCGGCGCGCACCTTTGGCTACAAGGCCGACGAAAGCAAGCTGCGCGACATGGGGCTGATTCGTGGCGCGGGCCCGGATAACGCGATCATCCTGGGCCAAAACGGCCCGGAGAATGGCCCGCTGCGCTTTCCCGATGAGTATGTGCGGCACAAGGTGCTGGACCTGATCGGCGACCTGGCGCTGGCCGGACGGCGGCTGGAGGGCCACGTGGTGGCGATGCGCGCCGGCCACGCCATGCACACCGCGCTGGTGTCGCGGCTGGTGAAAGATCGCTCGGCATGGGAGCTGGCGCATGTGCCGGTAACGCCGGCGGAAACGACTGAGCCGCAGTCCGAAGCCGATTCTGGTCTGGCGCAAGCGGCGCTGGCAGGCGCGTAGATTCCGCATACCTTTTCCTCCTGCATCGTCTAACACTCCGACTGCTCCCATACAATTGACTTCTTGAAGCCGGGAAGAGGTACGTCGATGTTTTCCGATTTGCGGATCGTGGTGCGGCTAGCGTGCATAATTGCGTTGGCGACGGGAGCCGCAGGCGCTTTGGGACAGGAGGGTACGGCGCCTGGAACTTCCGCGACTAATTCCGCGGCGGTTCCGCAGCTGCCTTCGTTTGAGGTGGCGACAATCAAGCCGGCGATGAGCGGCATTGCTGGATTTGTCACCTCGCCGGGCGGACGAATGAAGTGCAGCGTTTGCACCCTCGACATGCTGATGATGTTTGCGTTCGACGTGCAGATCTACCAGATCGCGGGCGAGCCGGACTGGGGCCATCATGATCGATTCGCCATCGACGCGGTTCCGCCGGACGGGTCGGAGACGAGCAAGCTGAACCCGGCGCATCCCACACCCTTGCTCACCGATGAGCAACGCGCGATGATTCAGTCGCTGCTGATCGACCGCTTCCACTTGAAGTTCCATCGCGAGAACAGGACGGGAGCGGTGTATGTGCTGGCGCGCGGCAGTGGGCCGCTGAAGTTGAATCCACCGGCACATACAGATGACCGGCCGTGGGCGGGTGGCCTGCGTGGAGGCGGCTTCGACGACAACGGCATTCGCGGCGAGAACGTTTCAATACCGGAGCTGGCCAAGCGGCTGAGCGGTATTTTGCAGCGGCCGGTGGAGGATGAAACCGGGATCACCGGTTCTTTCGACTTCCAATACGAATACGCAAAATACGATCCGAACGCCCCGTACCCGGAGTACCAGGACGTCGTGGCTGCAATTCTGACTTCCGTCGAGGGGATTGGCTTGAAGCTGAATTCGGCGAAAGGCCCGGTAGAGACGATCGTGATCGACCACATCGAGCAGCCGTCGCCGAATTGAGGCGGCTCCGCGGTAGTCGCGCTAATCAGTTGATGCGCTCGATAGCGACGGCCGTCGCTTCGCCGCCGCCGATGCAGAGTGCGGCGATGCCGCGGCGGAGATTGTATTTCTGCAGCGCGGCGAGCAGCGTAACGAGGATGCGCGCGCCGGAAGCTCCGATGGGATGGCCGAGAGCACAGGCGCCGCCGTGCACGTTGACCTTCTCGTGAGGCAAGTCTAGGTCGCGCATTGCCGCCATCGCGACTACAGCAAAGGCCTCGTTGATCTCGAATAAGTCGACATCGGCAAGTGACCAGCCGGTGCGTTCGGCGAGCAAGCGCATTGCGCCGATGGGCGCGGTGGGAAAGAGCGCGGGCTGGTTGGCGTAGCTGGCATGCGCGACGATGGTGGCGAGCGGCTTGAGGCCGCGTCGATCAGCTTCAGACCTACGCATGAGGACCAGTGCCGCGGCACCGTCGGAGATGGCGCTTGAATTGGCCGCCGTAACCGTGCCGCCCTCGCGAAACGCCGGCTTGAGGTGAGGGATTTTGTCGAGCGTGGCCTTGAGCGGCAACTCGTCGTGCGCGATTACCCGCTCGGTTTTGCCCGCTTTTACTGTGAGCGGGATAATTTCAGACGCAAAAGCGCCCTCGGCGCTAGCTTTTTGCGCGCGGGCGAGCGAGGTGAGGGCGAATGCATCTTGCTCCTCGCGTGTGAAGGCGTAACTTTGCGCGCAATCTTCGGCGAACGTGCCCATCAGGCGGCCTTTGTCGTAGGCGTCTTCCAGGCCGTCGAGAAACATGTGATCGAGAATGCGCTGGTGGCCCATTCGATAGCCGGAGCGCGCGCGGTCGAGGAGATAGGGCGCGTTGCTCATGCTCTCCATGCCGCCGGCGACGATGATGTTGGCGCTGCCGGCAAGCAAAAGATCGTGGGCAAGCATGACGGCCTTCATTCCGGAGCCGCACATCTTGTTCACGGTGGTTGCCCCGGCGGAAAGCGGCAACCCCGCGCCCAGAGCAGCTTGCCGCGCGGGGGCCTGGCCCTGTCCGGCAGGAAGCACGCAGCCGAAGAGGACTTCGTCGACTTCAGTTGCGGGAACGCCAGCGCGTTCGACCGCAGCGCAGATAGCGGCAGCGCCAAGCTCGGGAGCGGCGAGACCGCTGAGATCGCCCTGGAATCCGCCGATGGGGGTGCGCGCGGCGCCGACGATGACGATGGGATCGGGTTTGGCCATGGCAACTCCTTCCATCAGAAGCGACAGCGGGGCCGAATGCTTCAGCGTGGCCCCATGCGCAATGCGCCGTCGAGGCGGATGGTTTCGCCGTTGAGCATGACGTTCTCGACAATGTGGCGGACGAGCGCAGCGAACTCCGCGGGACGGCCGAGGCGCGGCGGAAAGGGAACGCTTCGGGCGAGCGCCGTCCTGGACTTCTTTGGGAAATGCCGCCATCATTGGGGTCTCAAAGATGCCCGGCGCGATGGTGACGACGCGAATGCCAGAGCGCGCCAGTTCGCGTGCGATGGGCAACGTGAGTGCAGCCACGCCGCCTTTTGATGCCGCATAGGCTGCCTGGCCGATCTGGCCATCAAACGCCGCAATCGACGCGGTGTTGACGATGACGCCACGCTCGCCATCCACGCCGGGTGCCTCTTTGGCGATGGCCGCAGCGGCGAGGCGGATCATATTGAAGGTGCCGACGAGATTGATGTTGATGGTTCTTGCGAAGGATTCGAGGCGATGCGGGCCGTCGCGGCCCACGACTTTTTCAGAGGGCGCGATGCCGGCGCAGTTGACTAGACCGTTCAGGTGACCGAAGGCCTGGAGAGCAAGACCGATCGCGGCCTGCGCGTCACTTGCGCTGGTAACATCAGTCGGCGCGAATCGACAAGCGCTACCGATCTCGGCTGCGACCTTTTGGCCCGCCGCACGATCGAGGTCTGCGATAACGACCGAGCCGCCCTCGGCAACAAGAAGCCGCGCGGTGGCCGCGCCCAGCCCCGATGCGCCGCCGGTAACGAGAAAAACGTGATTGCCGATTTGCATGGGAAGCCGTGCGCCTCGTGGGCCCGCAGTTAGGCCCGCTCAAGAACGCAGCATATCATTTTGCATGATGGTGTGTGATCCTACGGGTCGGATGTTCAGAGGAGAACGGCAATGAATCCTCAAGCGGCGGGCGCGCCTGTGACGCAACTGAGTGAAGACGAGAGCCTGTTTGCGCGACGCGGTGCGCGCGTTTGCCCGCGACGAAGTTGCGCCGCTGGTCCGCCGCATGGACGAAGAGCAGCACATGGACGCGGCGCTGATCGAGAAGATGTTTGCGCTGGGTCTGATGGGGATTGAGATTCCCGAGGAGTTCGGCGGCAGCGGCGGCTCGTTCTTCGACGCAGTTCTCGCCGTGGAGCTGCTGTCCGCGGTGGACCCTGCCGTGGCGCTGCTGGTGGATGTGCAGAACACGCTGGTGGCGAGCGCCTTGCTGCGTTGGGCCACGGAAAAACAGAAGAAGTTATGTCTGCCACGACTGGCGGCGGACACTGTGGGCGCATACGCATTGAGCGAGGCAGGATCGGGCTCGGATGCGTTTGCGCTTGCAAACCCGCGCCGAGAAGCGCGGCGACGGCTATGTGCTCAACGGGCGCAAGCTCTGGATCTCGAACGCCAGGGAGGCAGGACTGTTCATCGTGTTCGCCACCGTCGACGCGAGCGCGGGCTACAAGGGAATCACGGCGTTCCTGATCGAGAAAGACACGGCGGGATTCACCGTGGGCCGCAAAGAGGACAAGCTGGGCATTCGCGCGTCGAGCACGTGCGAGCTTGTTTTGGAAGACTGCGTGGTTCCGGCGGCGCAGGTCCTGGGCGCGGTGGGCCAGGGATACAAAGTGGCCATGGAGACGCTGAACGAGGGCCGCATCGGAATTGGCGCGCAGATGCTGGGGCTGGCCGAGGGCGCGTGGGGCCACGCTGTCAAGCATGCAAAAGAGCGCAAGCAGTTCGGCAAGGCGCTGGTGGAGTTCCAGGCCATGCAGTTCCAGCTTGCGGAGATGGCGACTGACATTGAAGCGGCAAAGCTGCTGGTCTACAACGCGGCTCGGCTGAAGGACGCGAGGCGCGAGTTCCGCAAAGAGGCGGCGATGGCGAAGTACTTCGCTTCGCAAGTCGCCGAGCGCGTGGCGAGCCTGGCCGTCGAGGTGCTGGGCGGGTCGGGGTTCGTGAAAGATTCACCCGTCGAGAAGCTCTACCGCGACGCGAAGATCGGCAGCATTTACGAGGGAACGTCATTCATGCAGTTGGCGGCGATTGCGAAGAGCGTGCTGTGAGCGGAGTGAAAAAGTGAAGAAATGAAGCGTGGACCGCGATTCGTGGGTCGTGAACCGTGGGCGGAATCGTAGCTTGTAGCGCAAGGGATGGGCCCTTGGTAGGACTATGGGAAGATGCGGACCTAGCCTCTGCCAGGAGATCAGGCCCGCTTTCACGAATATATTGCCGCTAAGATGGATATTCGCGGGCGATTGCAGTATTGAGAATTTGCTTTAATATCTCAGCCGCTTTATGAATTACATCGAGCTCTTCTTCTGTGAAGCCGTCAAATATAGTTTTCTCGATGTTAGAGAATACGATTCTGTCTGTGTCGGGTATTCTTGCCATACTTTAAAGTCTCCTTAATTTATGTGTTCGTCCCTCACGGGACCGATGTACTATGCGCCTGAATCCTCCCAGAAGTCAAGGGCGGAAGGTCGGGCCTATAATCCCGGCTGGAGGGTTCATTCTGTGAATAGGCTGAAGGCTCTACCTTGGACTCAAATCCTGCTCTTCTTGCTATTAGTCGCCACGGTCGCTAACTATTTCAAACTTCGTGACCTTGAAGACTCGGTTGACTCGGTCAGCTCGCAACTCGATTCAGTCAAATCGCAGCTTAATCAGATATTGCTCAGATAGCAGCGGCTTGCCGCATCCTTGACCCTTAGTCCTTCTATGCCATGATGAGCCAAGGATGCTATTGCCCCACAAGCGAGACCTGGGCAATCCTTTTTCATCTCGGTTGGGGCAGACCGGCTCTACCCCTTCAACAACTGGTCGATGGTTTGAATGTCGACGAGGCCGTTGCAACCGTAGAGGGCCGGAAGCACTTTGGCCGCGGGAAGATTGCGGCGAAGCTCCGCGACTTTGTCTGTTCCGGCGCGGTAAGCCGGCAGATACATGCGGCCCAGCAGCGGATGCCGTCCCCATGCGCCGGAGAGCTTGCCGGCGCGTTCTTCCGTGACGAGAAAATCGCGGCGCAGCGTGGCGGCAACTTCCTGCTGCTCGCGGCCCTCGCCCCAGGTCATCCAGGAGGACTGGTTCTTGGCGTCGTCCTGCAATAGCGCCAACAGCACGCCGATCTGCAAGTCTTCATCGGGTAACTCGGCCACTTCCGTTACGCCGTGAGCGATGAGGATGGCGTTGTTGGCGATGCCTTCAAAGAGCGTGGCGGCGCGCGTGTTCATGGTGAGCACCGTGGCTTCAAAGCCGGCCTGGCCGCGCACATATAAATCCTGAAGATACGCGAAAGTAGTCACGTGTCCCGGCACGACCTCGTGGCTCACGAGCTGCTCAAACTCCGGATAGGAAATCTGCAGCGAGGCGTTGATTTCGTAGTTGGCCTCATACTCTGGAGCGCCGGCCGCGGTGCGCGCGCGGCCAATGTAATTCATCGACCCGGAGAACCATGCGTCCTTGATGGGCATGAAGTCGATATTGGCGCGGGGCACGGCTGCAAATTCCTGCGGAAGATGCGGGACAAGATTTTTTGCGCTGAGCGCGTCGAAGTGCGCGATGACAGCCTGGCCCAGCGCCTGCACAGAGGCCATGGGCGTGACGCGTTCGCGACGCCAGGCATCGACGGCGCCAAGAATTCCGCCGGATTGCGAAGTGGAGTGACCGGCGCGGCCCAGCAGCTCGGCAACGCGCTCGCGCTTGGCTTCGGGATGCGAGGGCTCGGGCGGACGGGCGGTCGAGGCTTCAACGGCGCGCGTGTAAGGCACCGGATCGCCCTTGCCGAGAACTTCCATGGCGAGGTCCCACATAACATCGAGCGAAACCGCAAGGCCCTGGAGATAAGCGCGGCGCAGTTCGGGGCAACGGGCGGCTTCTTTACGCAAGCCTTCAATGGCGGCGGGCAGATCGACGTCGCGCAGGTAGCTTGCGAAGGCGTCGCGGTCGATCTCCTTGGCGCCCACGCCGCCGGACTGGCGCAGCAACGCGGCGGCGGGATGCGTATACGCGGCAGGCAACGGCTCATCGGAAAACCACGAGTCGGCGATGAAGCGGCCCGTACCGGAGGGATTCATGACGTCGCCGCCCCAGAGAGTGTCGATGCCGAGGACGGCGTCAGCGACGAAGAGGTCAAGTTGTGAGGGCGTTATCTGATTCATGACGTTTTCTTCTCCGCTTTGATGCTACCGCGCCAGACATACACGCAAAGGCCGATGAAAAGCAGTGCGGAAACGGATTGCGAGACGGGATCGTTCAAATAGAACGGCGTTTGGATGAAGTCTTCGTGGAACTGCGGCAACAGGCGCAGGGACGCGCCGAGCACGCCGCCGAGCGCGCCGCCGGCCATGAGTCCCGAAGCCAGAATGATGCCGCGCTCGCGAATGCCCTTGCCTGCTTCGCCGCCGGTTTTCTCCGAGCGGCGTTGCACAAAGTGCGAAAGGAATCCGCCGGTGAGGATGGGCGTGGTGAGGCCAAGAGGAAGGTAGATTCCGAGCGCAAAAACCATTGAAGATTTGCCGAGCATCTCCAGAACAACGGTGATGAGCGCGCCCACGCCGAAGAGCAGATAGGTGACGGGCTGGCGGCTCATGAATGCCACCACCAGCGCCTTCATGATGGAGGCCTGCGGCGCGGCGAGAACGGGACGCGCGTCGCCCGCGGCCATTTCGCCGAACTGGTAGGTGTGCGCCAGCATCACAATCGTGATTCCGGCAGCGGCGGCCGCGGCGAGGATGCCGATGAATTTCACCTTCTCCTGCGCGGCCGGCGTGTTGCCGAGCCAGTAGCCGGTTTTGAGATCGGTCATGAATTGGCCGGAGACGCAGAGCGCGGTGCAGACCATGCCCGCAATCGCCATCACGAAGAACATGCCAGTGGCGCTGGAGAGACCGAAGTGCAAAAGCACCACCGAAGAGATGATCACGGTGAGCATCGTCATCCCGGAGGCGGGATTGTTGGCCGTGGTGGCGATGGCGTTGGCGGCCACCGAAGCAAAAAAGAACGCGAAGAGCAGCGTGAGAGCCAGTCCCAGGAAGAGCACGGTCCAGGAAACCTGGAAGCGCCCGAAGAAGATAGCGACGGCAAGGGCACTGACGATGACGCCAAGAAGAATCGCGGGCAAGGAGATGTCGCGATCAGTGCGCACGGATAGATCGGTGGCGCGCGAACGAAAGGCGCGCAGGGCAATGCTGAAGGAGCCAACAATCACGCGCAGCGATTTGATGACGCCGAAGATGCCGGCCGTGGCGATGGCGCCCACGCCGATGTAGCGCACGTAGCTCGCGTAAATTTGCGCGGCAGACATGGCGGAAACCGGCATGATTCCGGGATAGACCGGCACGTTGACGTGGCTGCCAAGGAACCAGACAAGCGGGACGAGAACGAAGTTGGCCAGAACGCCGCCGGCGCAGAAGACCATGGCGCTGCGCAGGCCCATCACGTAGCCGAGTCCGAGAATGAATCCGATGGCGTCAAAGCTGAAGACCATGCGGCCGCGATCGGCGAGGGTGCGCATGAGCGGGATGAATTGCAGGTTGAGATATTCGCGCCACACGTGAAAGGTGGTGACGAAAAAATCGTAGAGGGCGGCGATGCAGGTGGCCTGCAGCAGCACCCTGGCCTGCGAGCCCCCACGTTCGCCGGTGACGAGAACTTCAGTGATTGCAGTCGCTTCAGGGAACGGGAACTGGCCGTGCATCTCGCGCACGAAGAAGCGCCGCAGAGGAATAACGAAGAGTACGCCGAGACATCCGCCTGCGAGACAGATAAAGACGGTTTCGACGGGATTTGGACTGAGGTGCAGGATGTAGAGCGCGGGCAGGGTGAAGACCGCGCCCGCCACGACCGCGGCCGACGCGCCACCGATGCCCGTGATGATGACGTTTTCGAGCAATGTCGACCGGCGCTTGTACATGCGGGCCAACCCGATGGCGAGAATGGAGATAGGAATGGCGGCTTCCATGCCCTGGCCGACCTTGAGCGTGGAATACGCCGAGGCGACGGTAAAGATGACGCAGAAGAAGACGCCCCAGAGAATGGCGCGGGCCGTCATTTCCGGCGCGTGCATCTGGGCTTGAATGATGGGGGTGTAGGATTCGCCGGGCTTCAACGGCAGATAGACATTTTCAGGAAGTGCCTTGGTTTCTTGTTCGCTCGTTTCTGGTTCAGTCGATTCTGGTTCACTCATGGAATGGGTCCTTCAATCATGGGAGTGCGCAGCGCGCCCTGGCTTCAGGGCCAGGCGCGGGATTTGTCCTGTTTCGGATGGCAAGCAAGAGTGTACCGCGCGGAGGGCGGTCGGCCGCAAACGGGTACTGGAGGAACGGGCTCCGCTGTAAGGGCGCGGCGGAGGGTGTAAAACGGGATGCGCCACGGGCCTGTTTGCATTGACAGGCCTTCTGCCTGGTGGAATGCTCGGGGCATGGCTCAGTGTGAATGCGGCAGACCGCTTGGCACGTCCGGCAAATCGTGCGCTCGATGTGCTGCCCTAAGGACACTTGGCCTTCGAGAAGGTGCTTCCTGGAATGAGATTCGCGATACATATCGCGACTTGGTTAAGGTGTGGCACCCCGACCGCTTTTCCCACGACGGGAAACTCCGCAGTAGGGCAGAAGAGAAGCTGAAAGAGGTCAATGCCGCTTTTCAGTACCTGGATTCATCAGCGGAAAGGCCACCTGCACCTGCAGCGTCGGCCGCTAAGAAGCCCTTTTGGACTTCTGCGGCTCCAACGCGGACTACTCGGTGGTATTCAGCACCTACGAATCAGTGGTATTCAGAATCTCCAAGAGAGACTCCTCGATCGGGCGCATCGGCACAAGAACCTCCTCCTCCGGTTGCCTCTGCGCCGGGCTTTCCTGACGCAGCTCGTCCCCAGTCGAATGGCAATGCTCGAACGCAGTCCCCGAGTCCAGAGGCGAAGCGCGCTATCAGCAAGCGAGCACCAGGCGCCTCCGCGATTACGCCCCCCGCACGTGCAGCGTCTGCCACAATGAAACCTGAAGAGAATGCGGAAGCGCAGAAGTCTTATGAGACTCCCAAGATTTCAACGCTGATCTCTCTTTGGTCTTCAGCATTTGCAAGAAAGACTCCACGAATGAACGCTTCGGCAGAAGAACCTCCCGAGAAGGACGCCTTTGCGTGGGGCTTTCCCAGTGCCACTCGTCCTCAGTCGAAGGTCAAGGCCCGAACGCAGTCCCCAACTCGAGAAGCGAATCACCTCATCAACATGGGGGCAATAAGTGCCCTGTTTTCGCCACGCAGAATTTCTCAGCTGGTGATTCTGGTCCTCTTCGTGGCCTTCACGCGAATGGCGATTGATGCGTACAGGAATCCGACTACGGCCCAGGACGAACTAATGAATCAATATTATGAGGCTCAAGCGACGAAGAATATTCTTAGTCGGCCCACAGCCCAAGACCAGATCATGAATCTGTACTATGAGGCTGAAGTGGGGAAAAACGCCCTTAGTCAACTACAAGCAGCGCCAACTAAAGCAGAAAACTCTATAGTTGCGACCTCCTCTTCCCCGGCCTCTGCAAAGCAAGACCTTCAATTGCCCCAAATGCGTTCAAGCACCGCCGCTGTTTCGGCCTCGTCGCGGTCGGGCGCCCGGCTTCCTGCTCTGCGATCTAGGGCACTGCGCAATCACGGGGCTTGCGGGGAGCGGGGCGGCAGACTCAACCTCCATGGCGATTGCCGGATGCGTTAGCCGCAAAAAAGCGGGAACGGTGCAGCCACGTTCGCATGGAAGCCAATCGCAGCGATGGAAACCTTTCCCAATAGCAGCAAAATGGCGGGTTATGGCACAAACCATGACTCACACATCCGACCTTTGAACGTCCGCCCTAGCTAAATGGTTGGATGGATTGATGGACCCGGTCGGGATCGAACCGACGACCTCAGGAGCGGGCGCGAAAGTGGTTTAAAGATCACTCCGCGAAGCCTTAAGAGCAACTCGAAGGACACCGCTTGAGCTTCAGGAAATGATGATCAAACGACGGCGACTGGGGTAAAATCGCTGCCATTGGGCCGCCTAAATGGGGATTCCGGCTTAGGAGTCTGGGAATGCGTGCAGATGCAGCGATGTGGATAGCGATTCTCTGGCGTGGTGCTTTGTTATGCGGTTGCGGCATGGCAACTACCGCAACCGGTGCGGCCATTACCGGCCAAGCCGCGCAGACCGCCGCGCCCACCATCTCCACCACCGCCGCGTTAAACGGCGCGGTCATTGTCAGGCTGTCCACCACGACCTCGGGCGCAACCATCCATTACACCGTGGACGGCAGCACACCTGGCGCTTCCTCTCAAATCTACCAGGCTCCGTTCCTCGTCGCGTCCAACCTCACTGTCAAGGCCGTGGCGCAAGCAAGCGGCAACGCAGTAAGCAGCGTTACCAGCAAGACCTTCAATCTCGACATTCCCTCGGGAACGCTGGTCTGGTCCGACGAGTTTGCCAATACCACCGGCGCCGGCGCGCAGCCCGACCCGCGGGTATGGACCTACGAGGCGAGCAGTAGTCCGGGAGAAGAGGACTACTGCGCCTGGGGCTCGAACACCACAACTTGCTCAACTGCCAGCCCCAACGCCTATGTGGGCACAGACGGTTATCTGCACATTGTGGCGCGTAAGACGTCAAGCGGCGTCATTACCTCTGCGCGCATAAAGACAGAGGGTCTGCTCAGCCTTCAATATGGCCGTATCGAGGCACGCATAAAAATGCCTGAGTCACAGGGAATGTGGCCCGCCTTCTGGCTCCTGGACAACAACGCCGCCGCGGTGAATACGCCACCCGAACTGGACGTGATGGAACACATCGACGGGAGCAACCCGTCCAATGAAGGCTACGACTGGGTGCAAGCAACGATTCATGGACCCGGATTGATACACGCCATGCAGTATGCACGGTTTGGCTTTTCCGCAACCGCATGGCACATCTACGGCATGATCTGGAGCAAAGGGAAGATTCAGTTTTATGTGGACAAGCCGAGCAGGATATATGCAACTTTCACGCCCTCCACGCAGGCCGGTGCCTGGCCATTCGACAATGGGCTGGAGTTTGTGATTTTCGATCTGGCCGTCGGCGGAAACTGGCCTGGTCCGCCCGAAAGCGACCACGCCGTTCCCCTCAGAGATGCTGATCGACTACGTGCGGGTATTCACGAATTAGCCTCGTCGCTCGCCACTGATCACCTTTAGGCGAGCCGGCTTGGCGACAAAGAAGCGGAAAGCATTGAGATAAAAGGCAGAAAAGCCAGAGCGGAAAAGCAAGCGTCTGCTCCATGCAATGGTGGTGGGGCTGGTCGGGATCGAACCGACGACCTCCCCAGCACGCCGGGGCGCGCTCCAATTTCTCAGCGACGCGAATCGATCAATTTCTGTATCGATCGATGGGATTCCGGAGCGAGGCCAAATCGCAATGCTCAAGGAATTGCTTATCACTGGTAAGCGCTTTGATCAGTGCCGCAGCCCTGATAAACTAAGGGCGTCGCGAATAGGCGCGTAGCTCAGTTGGTTAGAGCGCTTCCTTGACACGGAAGAGGTCAGCGGTTCGAATCCGCTCGTGCCTACCATAACCTACTTAAAATAAATGACTTAGAATAGTGACCTCTTCTTTCTGACATCGAATTCGGGTGCTGAAGCTCCCTGCAGCAAATTCGCAAAAATTCCTTGAGGTGTGCAGATGGTGCCAACTTTGACCGGGGTCGTGCCAGAAATGTAGTTTTCAGCACTACTCGCGACCCATTCCAGGTTTCGGATCAACTGTCGAGTTCGAAGCGAAGTCTCTCATTTCTTTGCACTCACACGCAGCATTAGCACTCCGTGCGACGGAACCTTTGCCGTATACGCGCCGCCGCGGAACTTTACGTTCGCATGGGCCCAAAGATCGCGCGCCGACTTTACCTTAGCGCCAAGTCCAAGGTCGCTCGCCTTGATGGTAGCGGAGTTCGCGCTTGCACCTATGTTGACCACGCCCACAGCAACCGAGCCGTCGGCAAGCGGCTTGACCCACATCTCGAGGTCTCCGTGCTTGATCGGCGTGGCCTGTTTGCCCAACGCATCCTGATCGACCGCGATCACCTCACGGTTCAGCAGAATCTCCTTGATTGCCGGTGTCATGTTGCGGATGTCGTTGCCGGCGAGCAGCGGGGCCGCACTCAACGCCCAGAGGCTCATGTGAGTTCGGTACTCATCATCGGTCATGTGACCGTTGCCGATCTCGAGCATATCCGGATCGTTCCAATGGCCCGGTCCTGCGTAGGGCGCGGTTGGCACCTGCTTCTCGATGTTTTCTATCATGCGAGCCCATTCGTCCCTGATGTCGCCCGTTGTGCGCCAAAGATTGCCGCCTGCTTTCGCGCCCCACTGCTCTACGCTGCCCGCGCCGTACTCGCAGAGGCTATAGACGATGGAGTGACCGCTCTTGAGGAGCGCATCGCCCATCTTCTGATAGATGGGCTGCAGATTGTCGTTGGTGTAGATCATGCGCGCACCGCACCAGTCGTACTTGAGGTAATCAATACCCCATGCCGCGAAGGTCTTCGCATCCTGCTCTTCATGTCCATAGCTGCCCGGGTACTCGGCGCAGGTGCGGGGCCCGGGAGAAGAGTAGATGCCAAACTTCATGCCTTTCGAGTGCACATAATCCGCGAGGGCTTTCATGTCGGGGAACTTCTTGTTCGTAGTTAGATTGCCCTGCGCATCCCTGATTCCCTCCCATGTGTCGTCGATGTTCACATAAACATAACCGGCATCCCGCATGCCGTTTGCCGCCATCGTATCCACGACTTCCCGGACCGTCTTATCGTCGATCTTGCTTTGGAATTCATTCCAGCTATTCCATCCCATGGGCGGAGTCTTGGCCAGACCGTTGTACGGCACGTTGTGCAGGGCCGGCGGTTCGATGCGCTCAATCGCCGGATATTCATCTCCCGGCTTGGCCGGCACAGCCACAATTACAGCGCCATCGAAGGTGAGGTTCAGCTGATTTCCCATCAAGTCCCCGGTTACCTTCCGCTCGCTGCCTCCTTTCAACAAAGACAACTCAAAATGCGCGCCCGTCATCCGGCCTTCCACCCGATAGAAGTGCCCAATGGTCGCGGCTGTACCAGTGATTTCGTTCTCCTTCTGGTGAAGGTCCAGGAGCATCCGGTCCTTCTCGCCGTCATCCAGCACTCGCCACGGAGCCACCCATTTTCTTGTTAAAGTTTGTCCGTGTGCGGACGAAGCAAACAGACCACACGCCATCAACAACACAAAGCAGCCAGTTCTCAACGCAGATCGACTTACGCTTGTCTTAATCACGATTCCTCTTTCGCGAAACAGTTCGGCCTCTGCCTCACACTTATCTCGGAGCACTTCCCTGGCGACAGCCTCAGTCCCTCTACGAGGGAGTACTGCGTCAACTTGCATCTAGATGATCCTGTCTGATACTTCATCAAGCGTCGTATCCAAAGCCGCGCGCGACCAGAGAATTCGTAGGTCGGTTATATTCCGAAGCATGAAATTGGCTCGCGAGGGCGCGGTGATAGCGAAGAAATCAGCGCGATGCACGTCCTCAAGCCAGAAGGCGGCCCGGGGATCGACATTCGCTGGAGCGATCTCGATGTTGGACATTTCAAGATGCTTCAGGTGACGAATAAAGAAGCCGTGACAAGGGGTCATTCCAAAGCGATTCAGATCCGGATATGCCATTTCGATTTCGGGCACCTTGATGGTCCGCCAATCAGGCGATGGCTTCGCCGGATCCCTGGAAGCTTCGAGTCCGCGATGTCCAAAATAGCAATCTGATAGTTTTACGTCTTCAATTAAGTTTTCGGGAATCCCGGAGAACATCGACGCCGTCGATGCCGCGGAGTTGCTGGAAACGACGTTCGAGATCAGCACACGCTGGAGCGTGCCCGGACGTATGTTTTGATTAGGGCCGCGATTGCGGCGGCCAAGACGGAGGAAAAACGGTGCGTCAACTATGTCGCGCATGGCGATGTTCGAGATGGCGATGTCTTCCAGCAGCGCACCGTCGGCACTTTCGAGTGCGATGCCTTTTGAGCCCTCGATGACGGAGTTGGAAATGGCGATGTTGCGAAAGCCGCCGTTCGACTCAGTGCCGCACTTGATGCGGCCGTTACGCGGGACTTTTGCGTCGCTTGCAAATTTCTTCCGCGCTCCCGATACGACGCTGCCAAGCTCGTAGGCGCCGGTGACGAAACAATTCGCGATGGTTACATTTTCGGTCGGGCGCGGGTATCCAAGTGCATAGCTGGACTTGGGGCAAATACCATCGTCCCATGGCGAGTTCACCGTACAATTCGAGATGCGCACGTTGCGGCAGCAATCAATATCCATGCCATCACGGTCGGTGTCGATCATGACGTTGTCGATCGTCAGGTTGTCCACGCCGGTTGCGAGCAAGGCGAAGTGTCCGCCCTTCAGCACGGAGAAGTCGCGCAGGATGACATTGCGGCAATTCTTCAGTGCGATGGCTTTGTTGCCCACGCCTGCCTGCTCGGCGACGTAAGCCACGTAACCCCCGCGAACTTGAGCAGGAGCACTTCCTCGGGAGAGGCCTTTGCCGTGGATCAGGCCTGGACCGAGGATGGAGAAATCGGTAATCCCTTCTGCGACGAAAAGCGAATTGTGCCAGTGATTATGCCCGTAATCCTGGAAGGCTTCCCATGGCGTGTTGGGCTCAGCTGCGTCGTAAACGCCGCCGTTGTAGCCGGTGGCTTCGCCTGGCTTCGGCGAGTCAGCAGCCAAGATTATGCAGCCTTGCGAAAGATGAATATCCACATTGCTTCGCAAGTGGATGGTGAAGCACATGTAGGTTCCGGCCGGAAAGAAGAGCGTGCCGCCCCCCGCTGCAGCGACGGCTTCAATCGCGCGATTGATGGCTGAGGTGTCGACGGTCTTGCCATCTCCGGTCGCCCCGTACGTGCGCACGTTGAACGTCGATTCGGTGGAAGCGACTGTGGGGGATTCAGCGAGAGTGCTGCGGCCAATCGTGGTCGCAGCAGCCACTATCGCGAGCGGCGAATGTTTGAGCAGGTTGCGGCGGTGTGAATCCATTGTCCTTTTACCGCATGCAGTCAATCATGGTGCGCAGTCCCTTGGCAAACAAGCGGCATGTGGCCTGTGATTTCATGATTCACACTCAGGCACTCTGCTTCTTGTCCGCATTGGATTCAGCCTGGACGACATTCGGCGCAACACCATCGCCGAATTCCGCCAGCTTGGAAGCTTCGCGAATATCGCAGCCGGAGACCAGAATGTTGTTTGTGTGCTCACCCTGCAGGGACAACAGCGCTTTCGCACCTGCTGGGGCTTCTGCTCCGGAGAGCCACGCTTTATCTACATTGACAAATGATACCGGCGGCACGCCTTCACTGACGGGCGTGGTGCTAAAACCTGAAAGCACAAGATCTTTCACATCGTCGCAGATGATGGTCGGTCGCCATTCATCTGCGGGCGAACGAAAGTTGATGTCTTTCAGGCGCAGGCCTTTTACGTGACGGCAATAAAGGCCGGAGGCTGGGAGCCAGCCAAACATTCTCGATTGCGGGTACGCCTTTGGAACTTCTGGAACCGGCGACGCAACCCATTCCTTTTTGCCGGGCATGACGGTGTCGATCGTGATGTTCGACAGGCTGACGTCTTCGACGATCATTCCGGGAATTCCTGTGATCGAGCTGGTGAGAATGGCGTCCGTCGCGTGGACTCCGTCAATCATCACCCCGCGCAGTCCCGTCTGCGGAAACTTGTGCGGGCTGGAGCGATCACCTCTGCGAACGCAGAAGGGCGAGCGTGCCCGCCGCATCTGAATCCCGGTGATTACAAGGCCGTCAACCCAGCCGCCATCGACCATCTCGATTGCGATGCCGGCGATCAGGCGCGACGGCAGATCGACATCGTCGTTATAAATCACGGAGTTTGAGAACGTAATGTTCTCAAATCCGCCCTGTGTGGCAGTGCCAATCTTGAATCCGTTACAGCACCCAGTGATGATGCAATTTGTAATGACGATATTTTGCGAAACTTTAGGCGAATCGCCGTAGGGATTTTCACTCTTAAGGCAGATCGCATCGTCACCGGTGTCGATGATGCAGTCCGACATCAGGAGATTCTTGCAGCCGGTCATGTCGATTCCGTCGGTGTTCGGACCATAAACCGGATTCTTGATCGCGATGCCCTGAATCACGACATTGGTGCAGTTGATGGGCCGCATTGTCCAACCCGAGGCACCACGGATACGAATGTCCTCGATGCGCAGGTTGGTGCAGTTCACCAACTCGATCATGGGAGATACGCGGTTTTTATGTTCCCAATCGAGGTGGATCGCATCAGACCACTTGCTATTCTCGGAGACTGGCTTGCGATTCGAAGGAGTCCAGTAGCTGCTCCCTTGCCCATCGATCACGCCGGGGCCAGCGAGTCCGACATTCTCCGCATCCCGGGCGAAGATGAAATGCCTTTGCCCGGCATCGTCTTCTGAGTTTGGCCCAGGTTGCGGATTGTAGTCGGAGACATTCTTGCTTCCGAGAAGAACTGCTCCAGCCTCGAGATAGAGCGTCACATTGCTCTTGAGCACCACCGTTCCACTTAGATAGTTTCCCGGTGACAGATAAACGATTCCTCCTCCTGCTTTGTTGCAGGCGTCGATTGCGGCATTGATCGCCTTTGAATCGAGTGCATTGCCGTCGCCGATCGCGCCGAAGCTGCGCGGACTAAAAATAGTGGATGGAAGTTCGCGAGTCGATGGAGAATTGGGGATGGAGGCGTAACCCTTCACGGCGGCTGCGCCGCCAAAACATGTAAGTGAAGCCAGGATCTGTCTGCGATTCATGCTTGCCCTCGAAAAATTGATCGACAGTTGCTGATGGAAGACCAAAACCGGTCTTAGGCAGAAACAGCCCCGAAAGGTGGACTCTCGGGGCTGCTTCGCGCCCAAACTGCTGGTTAGAACGTTAACCGCGCCGTGAACTGCACCTCACGAACAGGGTTAACAGAGCTGCAGCCCAGGCCGCCGGCCGAGTAGCACACCGTGCCGTCGGATCCGCTCGGGTTAGGAAGTCCTTGATGGTTGAAGACGTTAAACACATCCGCGTTCATGCGGAAGTTTACGCGCTCCGTGATCGGGAAGACCTTGAACACCGACGCATCCGCTACCCAGTTCGTCGGGCCGTTCAGAATCGTGTGGCCGAACGGGTTGGCGGTGTTGATGGCGCTCTCCGAAACACCGTTTTGGTTGTTGCTCGGAATGTCCCCGTAACCGATGACATCGTTGGCGGATTGCCCGGTGACCCCGTTGATGATCATGTCGTCAAGTCCGTAGTACTTGTCCGTCACGGTCTTGCCACCCACCGGTGCGCTGCAGATTGTGTCGACGGGCGACTGGTACGGCGCCCACGAGGTTGGAAGGCCGCTGACAACGTTCGTTAGTCCCGCCGAGCAGGCATTGCCGGAGATCGTTGTCGGCGCAATGTAGCCGTTGAACCATTCAACGCTCTTCAGGCAGACGCCGCTGCGGCAGTCGGTGATTTTTTGCTTCATGATGTGCAGCGGGTTAGTCGGTCCCCAATGCGAACCGCTGACCGCAAACTCCTGTCCCGTGACGCTTCCGTCGCCGGCAATCTGCCAGCCGCCTACCACTTCGTTCCAAGCCTTATTCACATTGCCCAGGAACCGTTGTCCGCGTCCGAGAGGCAAGGCCACTAAGCCATTGAACTGGATGTGCAGCCAGGGATTGTTGGTGTCGGTCATGTAATTCTCGTAGCGGTTCAGGGCCTTGTAGTATTGCCAAGGCAGAGTGCCGGTAGGTGGAGGTGGTGGAAGATGGGGCGCGGTCAGTGTTGCTCCGCCCTCGGGAACGTACGTAACAGTCGACGGCCCGGAGTTGACGAAGGTGGAGTAAGGATCGATCGTGTCGCCGGACGAACCGCCAAAGTCGCCGCCCGTGCGTAGTGACTTGGACCAGACACCCATAAGTTGCCACGCGGAGCCAGCATGGTAGAGCTTCTGGTAGTTGGCCTGGAGGGCGTGGTAATTTGACCATCCGGACTTCTGGATGATGTTGTTTCCGCTGCCGTAGGTCAGGTTGTCGTAGGGACCTTGGCCGGTGTTGGTATTGGAAGTACTCACTACGCTGGCCGTCCCGGTGGGCGGTGCAGTACCGGTCTGGACTTCCCAACTGTAGGTCGACGGATGGTCGTTGTAGTAGAACGGGTTGTTCAGGTTGGTTCCGTGCGTGTAGACGTAGCTGACCCGCAGCGCGGAGTTCCACTTCAACGGCTGCTCGATGGTAAAGTTCGCCTCGTCCACATAGTCGGGCGGAAAATCGGGGTTGAGGGTAGTGAGTCCCACACCCGGATTGATCGCGGTCGTGGTGGCGGTGTTGACCGTGTTGGCAGAGTTCACACCCAGGATGGGCGTGCCGCCTGCGCCTCCCGGCAAAGTGTTGGCGTAAGTGTAGCTCGACGAGTTGCTCGGCACGGCGCGCAGCATGTAGTTCTGCTCATTGTCGGGCGAGTTGCCGGCGCTGGTGTATGTGTTTGTATAGCTGGCAGTGAACGGATTGTTGCGGTTGACGTTGCGGAAGGTTTCGCGAAGCGGAGGGGCATAGATATACCGGCCCACGGCGCCGCGTATCACGGTTCCCCATTTGGGCTTCGGCTGCCAGGCCGCTCCCACGCGCGGACTGAAGTTGACGTTGTAATCATTGAGAAGCTTGGCAGGGAATCCGGCCTGCGCCGGGGTTTCGAATTTCATTCCGATGAGATTGTCGTTGGTAATGATGGCCTGCGTGGTAAAGCCTTCGGAAATCAGTTGTGAAGTTGGAGCGCCGGTCACGACGGCGTCGTTCTTCAAGTCGAAGCCCATCATGATTCCCTGCTCCATCGTCATGGCCGGATGCGCCTCGTAGCGCAGGCCAAGATTCACGGTCAGGTTGTTGTTCACACGATAGTTGTCCTGGAAATAAGCGTCGACCTCCATATCGTGCATGTTCTGGTAGGGTGCTTGCAGGTTCTGGTTGTAGCTCTCCGCACCACCGAGGTATTCATCGGCATTCAACTGACCCGTGTTGGAGAATGCGGAAGGCGTGTTCCCGGTTGAGGGATTGTAGAGCCCGGTGTCCTCGCCATTCCCAAAGTTGATGGTGTCACTGCTCTCGTCCGGCAGATCTCCGACCTTCTCGTAACGGTAGCGGCCACCGAATTGAAACTGATGCTTGCCGTAAGTCTTGGTGAGGTTTTCGTCAATAGTGGGCAGGGACCAGACCATCGTATAGATGTACTGCGTCCCATTGATTTGCTGGAAGATGCTCTCAAATTCGGGGAAACCTGCCTGACCGAAGTTGTTTGGGACTCCCAATTTGGACTCCCAATCTGTGTTGGGATTGCCGCCGGCAAGGTCACGCTCAGACATCCACGTGTCGCCGACCACCGTTTCCGAGTAGAACGTGGGCGAAAAGACGTGGGTAAATCCGATGGATGCAGCATAGGTTGAGTTTGTTGTGTACGACTCGCCGCTGAGCCACTTTGGGAAGCCGGCAGAAGCAACGGGCAGAGTAAACGCCGCGCTATCACTGTGCGGATTGACGTTGCTGTTGGAGCCTTGGGTGTAGCGCAGGTAAGCCCTGTTGTTTTCATTGAAAGACTGATCAATGCGGAACGTGGCCTGCGGTGCGATGAGGAGTTCCGGAAATGGAAAGGACAGGTTGCTCGCAACCAACGGGTTATTGGCGTTGGTTGGCGCAGGGCTCATCTCATTCAGGATGACCGTAGTGGGGGATTCAAGGCTGGTCGGAATGTAGTTGGTCGTGGTACCGAGCGAGGAGCTGCCGCCGAACGGCTGGCGGCACCACTGCTGGGTATTGGAGGCGGTTCCCACCGACGGGGGCTCGAGGCACGAGGTAGTCCCAGTCAGATTTGTGGTGTACGGATTGTACAGCTGCTGCAGGACGCCGGAACTGTTGACGAGCCCGCTGAAATCGCCCTGCCGCATCGCCGCCGTCGGCGTGTATTCGGGGTAAGGCAATTGCTGCGCTACCGAATGACGGAAGAAGGAGAAGAAGAAGAACGACTTGTTCTTCCCGCTGTAAACGTGAGGAATGACGATGGGACCGCCCACGCTAGCGCCAAACTCATTGCGGATGTACTCATTCTCGGTGGAATTGTACGCAGTTTGTCGGGTGCGGGACTGGCCGAAACCGTTGTTTTGAGCGGTTTCAAATGCCGCGCCGTGCAACTGGTTGGTTCCGGACTTGGTAGTGAGGATGACCGTCAACGGCGAGGCATACTGCGCCGGGGAGGCGATGCTATCCACGTGGACTTCCTGAATCGAATCTGGATCCACCGAATGCGCAGCCGAAAAGTCTCCAAGGTAGATGCCGCCGAATTCGACGTTGTCCAGACTGGCACCGTCCACCACGTATTCGGTGGCCGCACCTTGCTGGCCGTTGGCGCTGGCATTGGAGTGAACGCCGTTCTCAATGCCTGGAGTGGTTTCGTTCACCAGTGAATATAAATAGCGCCCGTTCATGGGCAACTCATTGAGTCTGGCATTTTCTAGAGTGGCGGTGACGGCTCCGTTATCGGTAGTGGTCAGTTGCACAGTGTCGGCCGCAACTGTAACCTGCTGCGTGATAGCGCCGGTGGTCATTTGCGCGTTGATGACCCCGGTCTGGGCGGTCTGGAGTTCGATGGTTTGGTTGGCGGTCTTCATGCCGGGCGCGGTGACCGACACAACATAGGTGCCAACGACGAGGCCCGGCACCTGGTAAAAGCCCACGTTATTGGTTTTTGTGTCGATCGCGATGCCGGTGGCCTGGTTGACAACATGGATCGAGGCGCCTGGTATGACGGCGCCGGTGGGATCGCTCACGGTACCTTGAATGGATCCGGCGCCGCTCTGCGCCAAAGCGCCCGAGCAACACATCGCGATGGCCATTACGATTCCCAATGCGATAGCGAGAGTTCGCATATTCCAATTACGGGACATCTGCGTCTGATGGCTGGCTAAGTTTTGCATCCTGTTAACTCCTCAATAGTGTTGATTGACTTCAGTTGCCGTTGAATTCGTTCGCCAACGCGTACAGGCTCGCATGGCTCGATACGGAGCATCGTTGCGCTTGGTTTGTACGCTGGAAAGCTACGTGAACACACGATCCCCTGAGGGTCAACGACTTTTACAGTCCATGTGTGTTTTCCACGACGGGCCGGGGATGCGGAATCTCCCGGTTTTCGTTTAACCCATTTGTAACTTGCGCGATAGCCCCACACTCGCTGCGCATGGAAGCCTCACGAACGAGGCGCTTTTAGGGCGTGAATCGCGGTGTGTTTTACTGTAAAGAGACACCCGCGCGACCCTTTTCAGCGAGCGGCGAACTGGCTCACCGCAGACGCACCAGACTCGCCCATCCATTGAATGGCGAGTAGACACGCTCCTCCGAACGTTCCTATTTCATAGAACGTGAACGGCGTGAGGTGGTGACGGCGCGATCCGGATCCACCCCGTGCCGCTGCGGCTGACGTTACAGTTTTTACGTTATAATCGTGCCCGTTGCGACAGAGCACAGACTGGGGAAGGAGGGGCAATGAGCACTCGGAACGGCAGCGAAATTGGAAATCAAAAAACCTCCGAAGTGCCCCTTAAGGAGCGCCGCGCTCTGGTGCAAAGAGTCTTATGGAGCCGCGAGGTAGCAAGAAGCGAGAGGATCCGCGATTTTCTGACCTACGTCTGCGACCGCGCGTTGGAAGATCAGGACGCGCAGGTTCACGAGCAGGAAATCGGGCACAACGTCTTCGGCCGGCCGGCAGATTACAACCCCCACGACGATAATATCGTCCGCGTCACAGCCGGCAACACTCGCAAGAAACTGGAACAGTATTTCAACTTCGACGGCATCACCGAGCCGGTCATCCTTGAGATCCCAAAGGGCAAGTACACCCCCATCTTCCGTGAGCGAGGTTCTTTAGAGACGGAGGAAGCCGATCCTTCGCTGCTTCAAGTCCAGGCCAAGCTCGGACTGTATCGTCGTGCGATTTTCCTGCTGGGTGCATGCGCGTTGCTGCTGGCCGCGTACGCCATCTGGTCAACCGCAACCCTGCGCAGCGTGCGGCGAGCCTTGCCTCCAGTCCTCCAGGAGAACTCTGCTCTGAATGCGCTTTGGTCTCAAATGCTCGTTCCTACGAGCCACATGGACATCATCGTCTCCGACTCCAGCCTGGATCTCATTGAGAAACTCGAGGGCCGTCAGATCGGTCTTGTCGAGTACCTGAATCCCAACCAGTGGATGACTGACGCCAAATTTCAATCCGACCCGACTCTCAATTTCTTTGCCCAGTGGACAGCCCGTCAGGGGCTCACAAGCATGGCGAGTGTCAGAACGGTCTACCGGTTCGCACAATTGGCCCAGGGAGACCAGGGTCGCATCTCGATTCTGCGGCCCCGGGATTTCAATATGACGCAAATGAAGTCCGACAACGTGATCCTGCTCGGCAGCACGCGTGCCAACCCCTGGGAATATCTGATCGATAGTCAATTGCATTTCCAATTCGGGTGGGACCAGAAACTGAGCTGCAATTACTTTGAGAACTTCGATTCACTGCCTGGCGCGCAGGTGTTCGATCGCTGTGCTCCGAATGTCAGTTATGTTCGAATCGCTTTCGTGCCGAATCTCGCCGGTACGGGCAACGTCCTCTCCATCGAGGGCACGGACTCTGAAGGAACCGAGGGCGGTGGCGAATTCTTAACCACTGAGTCCTCTGTTGAGAAGCTCCTGGCACTCGCCGGCCGTGGCCCAGGAGGAGCTCGCATTCCCCATTTTGAGGCTCTTCTGGAAGGCAGCAGAGTGGGCGGCCAAACCAGTCACCTCTCGATTATTGCGTTTCGCCGAGTTGAGCCGGCGACACCTTCGAACTCCTCACAAACCCTCCCGAAGGCTCCGTGAGAAGCAGTTCGGGCTGAACGCCTGCGAAGCCGATCTGAATCCCAAGCGTTTGACTTCTTCTTTCTGGGTCCTGATGGTGCTGAAGGCGGATTTTGGATGCTTTTCGGCGCCGCCGACGCTCCTAGAATCAAAGGGCTACAAGTTTGAGGAGTTTTTTAAGACTTTATGGTGGACCTGGTCGGGATCGAACCGACGACCTCTTCCATGCCATGGAAGCGCGCTCCCAGCTGCGCCACAGGCCCACAAAGGAAGGGACAACTCTCTTATTGTCGTAGCTTTGGGTTGGTTCGTCAAACCGGGCGGAAATGCGTGAAAACCCCGGTCCTAGGCGTGGCAGCCGGCTTCGAGCGAGGGCACGTCCTGGTGCTTGTACATGAGGAAGAACTCGCGGTGGCCGAGGCGCTCGGGTTTGCTGGGCTGGCCAGAGGCCACATCGGCGATCAGGTCCATCAGCTCGGCGGCGGCTTCGTCCATGGTCAACTCGCCCGAGAGCACGCGGCCGGCATTGAAGTCCATGTCCTCGGTCATGTTCCGGTAAGTGCGCGCATTCCCTGTAACTTTGACAAGCGGGGCGACGGCGCTGCCGATGACCGAGCCGCGGCCGGTGATGAAGAGCACGATCTGCGCGCCGGCGGCGATCAGATCCATGATGCCTTCGGTGTCGTTGGGATTGGTGTAACCGAACTGCATGAAGTGCTCATCCGGCACAGAATCGAGCAGCCAGAGGCCGGGGTGTGGCGGGCGTTCGGAGACGCGGATGACGCCCTGAATGGCCCGGCTGCCGCCTTTAGCGAAGGCGCCCATGCTTTTTTCTTCGATCGTGGTGAGGCCGCCCGCAAAGTTGCCAGGCGCGACGGAATACTGGCGCACGGCTTTGCAGTAGTTCAGCATTTTGTCGTAAGTAGCGCCGAGCTGCTGCGCCGCCTGGGGCGAGGCCGCGCGACTAATCATCAGGTCGCGAAGGCCGATCATTTCCACGACTTCTTCGAAAATCGCAGATCCGCCGCGATCGACCAAGCGATCGAAAGCGCGGCCGACGACGGGATTGCCAGCCAAGCCCGACGTTCCGTCAGACCCGCCGCATTCTGCGCCAATGGTCAGATCGGCCCACGACATGGGCACTTTGACTGCGCCTTCTGCGGCGCGGGTACGGAGCGAGGCGAGCAGGTCTTTTCCGTGCGCAATGCTCAAGCGCGTGCCGCCGTGCTCCTGAATGAAGAAGGATTCCGCGGGACGGCCGGAAGCGCGCACGGCCTCGGCGATGCGGTGCGGCTGCGTGTACTCGCAGCCGAGTCCTACCGCGAGCACGCCGCCAACGTTGGGATGCGTGGCCAGCGCGAGCATGAGGCGGATGGCGTAGTCGTTGTCGTAGCAGCCGGGGAAGCCGATAACGTGCGTGTCGGACTCGTCTTTGGCGATCTCCTGCGCTACGAAGCTGGCGCACTCGACGGTATAAACGACGAGCAGATGATTGCGGATGCCTTTGCGGCCGTCGGGGCGCAGGTAGCCGGTCCAAACGCGATCGGAGATTTGATTGCCGGCCCGATTAGCGGCGTGGTCGAGTGTCGGTTCAGGCATATGCATTGTCTCTCGGCTCGCCGGTGTGGACGTCGAAGTGGCCGGAGCGCTCGTCGAGCTGGCTGCGGCAGTTGTGGAGATGCACCCACTCGCCGGGCTCGATTGGGCGCATGGCGATGCCAATTACAATTCCAAACTTGAAGACGGGTGCGCCTCCGGGGATGGCCGCGAGGGCGACTTTGTGGCCGAGCTCGATCTTCTCGCGCGCGGTCAGGTTCTGTCTTCCGGCGGGGCCGACGATTTCGAGCGGCGCGCCTGCCGCGGCCTCGCCGAGCAGCGTGGCGACGTTGTCGGACGCGTGCACCTGAAAGGCCGAAGCTGCGGTTTCGACACTCATCGCGCGGAGAACTCCGAGGAGACTGGCTGCTCTCGAAGCAGCCGGGCCGGAGGAGTCTGCGGGCGGCCTTCGGCTGACACCTATTCTATGGCGAAGACCGCATAGACGGTGGCTTCGCGGCTGACTTTGCGCGGCTCGATGGCGAGGGGCGGCGGAGTTGCCGCTCCGCCGGGGAGTCGGTTCATCTCATACATGACCGGGCGCGGCGTCGGAGACGAGACCTGATTTGAGGCGTAGATCAGCGTGCCCAGGCGCACGTCCATGCCTTTGGCCAGTGCTTCAGCGTTTTGGCGCGCGCTCGAAGCAGCCTGTTCCAGTGCTTGATTCTGAAGCGCTTTTTCGTCTTTGACGGTCCAATCGATCTGGCCGCTGTCTGTAGCGCCCGCGGTAAGAGCGATATCGAGAATCTCGGCAGCGCGCTCGGGCGGCACTTTTACGGTCCATTGCTGGCTCAGCTTGAATTTATGCGGCTTGGACCAGTCGCGATCGAGGTATTGCGATTCGCTTTGGAAGGAATCTTCAGGAATTCCTGCCTGCTTGATTGCGCTGATGATCGCGTTCGAGGCGCGGGCTCCGTCAGCGTAAGCGGATTTTGCGTCCTCGGGTTGCGTGTCGAAGCCGATGTGCAGAATGGCGAGGTCGGGTTCGACCAAGACGCTCCCGGTTGCGCTGACGGTCAACGTGCGGTTGGTGGAGTCGACTTTCAGTTCAGGTTGCGTAGTTTGCTGGGCAGCAGCAAAGGTACATCCGGCGAGTACCGCGATCGCAGCAATGGTGCGTTTTGCGAGCATGGAATTGTCTCCTCATTCTTCGAACGCGAAGCAGAGGAGAACTTGCGGGGAAATTCCTCACTTCATCGGCTACGGTTCAATCGGGAGCGCTCAATTGGGCTTTGGGGAGTGCTTTGCGCCGAACTGGCGCAGCTTTTCGAGTGTGACCGCGGCCTGACCGGAGTCGATGGCTTCTGCGCCCATGGCCACGCCCTGCTTCAGGTCGCCGGCCAGGCCCGCAGCCACCAGCACTGCGGCGGCGTTGAGCAGAACCACGTCGCGGCGCGCGCCTTTGATGCCGGTGAGCACGTCGTAGAGCAGCGCCTTGTTGGTTTCGACATCGCCGCCGGTGAATTGGTCGATGGTGGTGCGCTCGAGGCCGGCCATTTCCGGCGTGATGCGCGCGGCTTTCAGCTCGGGCTTGCCTTCTGCGCTCTCTACGATGCGCGCCACGACGGATTCGCCCGTGGTGGTGAGCTCATCGATGCCATCGGTTCCGTTGACGACGAAAGCGCGGTGCGCGCCCAGCGCCAAAAGCGTGCGGCCGACAAGGAGCACGCGGCTGGGAGCGAGCACGCCGATGACTTGCGTGCGCGCGTGGGCCGGATTGGTGAGCGGCCCCACCAGGTTGAATATCGTCCGGAAGCCGAGAGCGCGGCGCAAAGGGCCGAGAGCCTTCATGGCCGGGTGATAGAGCGGCGCATAGAGGAAGACGAATCCCGTTTCGCGCAGGCACTCGACGGCCAACTCCGGGCCGAGTTCGATGGGTACGCCCAGGGCTTCCAAAACATCCGCGGCCCCGCAGCGCGAGGTGACGGCGCGATTGCCGTGCTTGGCCACTTTGGCGCCTGCGGCCGATGCGACCAGCGCCGCCCCGCAGGAGATGTTGAAGGTCTGCGGTCCGCCGCCGCCGGTGCCGACGCAATCGACGAGCTCCGCTCTTCCCTCTTCGGTAAAGGGCATGGGAACGGAGTGCCGGCGCATCACGTCCACAAAGCCGGCGAGTTCCGGCACCTGCTCCCCGCGCGTGGCAAACACGGCCAGCATGGCGGCGGTTTCCACTTCCGGCACGTTGCCCGCGAGGATCTCCTCCAGCGCTTTGGCTGCCTGCTCGCGCGTGAGCTGCGTGCCGTCTTCGGCGAGCGGGCGCAGCAGTTCCTTCACCAACGACATGGATAAAGTATGGCAGAGCCGGGCCTGCGCGTGAAAAGGCCCGCGGCCGGCGGAATCTTCGGGTACCTCGGCTGAACGGGAGCAAGTCCCTCATTTGTGGGAGAGGCGCGAGCACGGATTTCGTGAATCATGGTGAGAGAAGGGCGACGACGAGCAATGTTCTACCCCAAAAATGTTCCCAACCGGCAGCGGACCCTGCGCGTGGCGTTGGGAGCCATTTTGATCGCGGGCGGATTCTACTGGTTCCACCTGTCGATGCAGACCGTCACATTCGTGATTGCCGGAACCTTGATGGCGCTGACCGGATTCATCGGTTACTGCCCCATGTGCTCGATTGCCAACCGCATCAGCCCGCAAAAGTAAGCGCGGCAGCAGGACTCCGTCTCGGCCTCAGGGGCTGAGAAACCTCCGCAATTCTGCGTGGTAATCTGAAAATTGCCTGAGGTCCCTACCCGTTGAAAATCCACGAATATCAAGCAAAAGCAATCCTGGCGAAGTATGGCGTGCCCGTGCCCAAAGGCGAGATGGCAAGCACGCTGGAAGAAGCCAATGACGTAACCCGCAGGCTGTTTGCCGAAGGCGCATCGGGCGTGGTGGTGAAGGCGCAGATTCACGCCGGAGGCCGCGGCAAGGGCGGCGGCGTGAAGGTGGCCAGGACGCGCGAAGACGCCGAGAGGCACGCCAAGAACATCCTGGGCATGACGCTGGTGACGCACCAGACCGGTCCGCAGGGTCAAAAAGTCCAGCGGTTGCTCAACGAGGAGACCGCGGCCATTGAGCGCGAGCTGTATCTCGGCATTGTGCTGGACCGCGCGACGGGCAGGCTGGTGTTCATGGCTTCGCAGGCCGGCGGCATGGAGATTGAAGAGGTCGCGGCGAAGGATCCCACGGCCATTTACAAAGAGACGATCGACCCGACCGTGGGATTCTGGCCATGGCAGGCGCGCAAGCTGGCCTTCGCGCTGGGACTCAAAGCCACGCAGATCAACCAGGCCGTCAAGTTCTTCCAGAGCCTGTACACAGCCTTCTTGGAGACCGACGCTTCGCTGATCGAGATCAATCCTTTTATCACGACCACGGACGACAAGCTCTACGCGCTCGACGCCAAGATCACCTTCGACGACAATGCGCTCTTCCGTCACGCCGACATCAAGGCGTTGCGCGACGTTGCTGAAGAAGATCCGCTGGAAGTGGAAGCGAGCAAGTACGCGCTGAACTACATCAAGCTCGACGGCTCGATTGCCTGCATGGTGAACGGCGCGGGTCTGGCCATGGCGACGATGGACATCATTCAGTACGCCGGCGGCAGCCCCGCGAATTTTCTCGACGTGGGCGGCGGCGCGACGCAGGAGCAGATCGAGCACGCCTTCGAAATTCTGCTCTCCGACGCGAATGTGAAGGCGATCTTCATCAACATCTTCGGCGGCATTCTGCGCGTGGATCGCCTGGCGACGGGCGTGGTTGCGGCGGCACGCAAGCTGAATGTCAAAGTCCCCATTGTTCTTCGTCTCGAGGGAACCAACGTAGAAGAGGGCCGCAAGATTCTGAAAGAATCTGGTCTGAACTTCCAGGTGGGCGCAACGATGAAAGAAGCGGCTGAACTTGTTGTGGCTGCGGCAGCGAGGGCATAAAGATGGCAGTGCTAGTTGATAAAAATACGCGGCTGATCGTGCAGGGCATTACGGGCAAGGAAGGCACCTTCCACGCCATGGCTTGCGGGGAGTACGGCACCAAGGTGGTTGGCGGCGTCACACCCGGCAAGGGCGGGACAACGCACGAGGGCTGGCCGGTATTCAATACCGTGGCCGACGCTGTGGCCAAGACGGGCGCCAACGCGACGATGATCTTTGTGCCGCCGCCGTTTGCCGCCGACGCCATTCTCGAGGCTGAGGATGCAGGGATGCCGCTGATAGTCTGCATCACGGAAGGCATTCCGACGCTCGACATGGTGAAGGTGTGGGCCAAGCTGAAGAATTCGCAGTCGCGGCTGGTCGGCCCCAACTGCCCGGGCGTGATTTCGCCGGGAAAGGCGAAGATCGGCATTATGCCGGGCCGCATTCACAAAGAGGGTTCAATCGGGATTGTGTCTCGTTCCGGGACACTCACCTACGAGGCCGTGCACCAACTCACGCAGCGCGGCATCGGCCAATCGACCGCGATCGGTATCGGCGGCGATCCCATTATCGGAACCACGCACATCGACGCCTTGCGCCTGCTGAATGACGATCCCGAGACGGAAGCCATCATCATGATCGGCGAAATTGGCGGGTCGGCCGAGGAAGCCGCTGCGGAGTTTGTGAAGAAACACGTGAAGAAGCCGGTGGTGGGCTTTATCGCCGGGCAGACCGCGCCTCCGGGACGCCGCATGGGCCATGCAGGCGCCATCATCAGCGGAGGCCAAGGAACGGCCGCCGACAAAATGAAAGCCATGGAAGCGGCGGGCATTCACGTAGTTGTGTCGCCAGCCGAGATGGGCGCGACGCTGGCCAGGGTGATTGGCAAAACGTGACGGCCTACACTGATCACTTCCCGATCAGCACAAACGCACCCCAGTAAAACGGCAGATCCTTGCCGTAGCGCTTCTTGACCGTCTCGCGCTCTTCCAGTTGCGCCTGCCGCAGAGCTTCCGGCTTCTCCATCCCGGCCAGCCATTTTTGATAGAAGAGCGACATCAGTTCCTGCGTCTCCTTGTCGGGTATGGACCACATGCTCATCATCACTGCGTCGGCGCCGGCCTCCTGCAGTCCGCGCCGCAACCCGAAGACGCCGTCGCTGTTCAGTTCCTTGCCCAATCCCGTCTCGCACGCGCTCAGCACCACCAGCTCCGTCCCTTCCAGGTTCAACTGGCTCGCCTCGTAAGCCGTCAGCACTCCGTCGTCCACTCCGTCTTCCGGCGCCGCACCCTGCCGCACACGATCTGCCCCGGCAAAAAACAATCCTGAGCGCAGCATTGGATCCTCATTCACATTGGCTTTCTCTCCGCGCGCCTCCGCAGTCGCGGTCAACTCCTCATCCGACAGGAAGAAACCATGTGTGGCAATATGCACCACGCGCGGCGCATGCGCCAGTGTCAGGGTGTCCTTCACCGCAAGCTCTGCCGTGTATACAGTCGCCTGCCAACCTGCCGCCTTCAGCAGTTTGTCCACCGTGTCCACTTCCACTTGAGTGCCGGGCAGCGGAGGGAGATCGCCGCCCTTCAAATCTCCGCCTCGCGATGCAAATTGCGCCGCTCCCGCATTGGAGGCCTGCGCCATGGTAGCCGGCGCCGTCTGCTGCGCTCCCATTCCTGTCGCGCCGGAGCGCGTCATACCTGCACGCAATTGGGCAATCACGGTCTTCTGTTGCGCCGCGGTCAAATCAAACTTCGGGATTGCCCACCACGAGTGCGCTCCTGCTTTGCGTAACGCGCGCCGCAGCCAGCAGATCCTTCGTGCTGTTCAAAATCCGCAGTTGGACTTTCTCCATCAGCAGTTTTCCATCGCTGTCCGCCATCAACCCCATCGGAATCGTATTCAGCACGCCATCAGGCGATACATACACACGCTTCGCTCCACCGAGCGCTGGCTCCAGCGGTTTCCAGAACGCCGCATACGCCGCGCTCGTATTCCCCACACTTTCCTGCACTCCAGGCGTGGCCGGCGCCTGCTCTGTTTCAAATCCGCGCGTCTGTCCGACACTGTCGCGATAGGCCAGCATCGGCGCGGCTTCCAGTTCCTTCGCAGTACCTAGATTGACGAAGATCGGCTGCTTGCAATCCGGCGTGACCACCAGCGCGACATAAAGAAAGTCTCCCGTCAGGCCAAACCCGTCGTATTTTGGGAACTTCGTAACCTCAACCGCCGATTCTCCGGGCTTCAGCGCCTTCTGCACATCGCGCCACGTCGCCGCATTCTGCGCTTTCTGCTGGCTCAACGCGTCCGAGCGCTTCATCAACGTCTGCTCCAGAGTGTTCGCCTCGGTTGCCACTTGGTCGAGCTGCGCCCGAAAGTTGGCAGGATCTCCGACCTTTGACTCCACCAGCGCCGCCACTTGCGCCCTGTCGCTCGCCAGCTTGTCCAGCATCGCCAAAGCCTGCGGATCGCCACTCGCCTCAACGGCCGCGCGCATTGAAGCCGCGCTCGCGGCGATCAGCCCCTTTTCTTCAAGCAGCGCGTCATACATCTGCCCAGTCAGTTCCGGCATTTGCTCGTGATACTTCGCGACAAAACTGAAGAAAATGGGAAACGCCAACTGCTGCGTCGAAAAGTAAAGAATGCGGTCCCGCTCGCTCATCGTCGCGGCATTGGCGCGAAATTCTTCTTCCAGTTCGCCCAGCTCAGTCTGGAAGTACGGCGCAGCCTGTGCCGGCTTGTCCCACGCAAAATATAGGGCCGCCATGTCCTCGACATCCGTGTGCAGAGCAGGGTCGTTCGCCTTCAAGTGTGCCTCGTCGATTTTCAGCTGTTGCCGGTACATCGGCTCGGCCTCGGCAAATCGATGTTCGTTCTTGTAGATTCTCCCCAGGCCTTCGAGCGCAGGCGTCAAGGCTGTGCTGTCCGACCCATCCGCTTTCTCAAAGATTGCCAGCGCCCTCTTGTGCAGCGACTCCGCGTTATCGTGATTGCCCATGTCCTCGGCAATCGATCCCAGCCGGTCCAGACACTTAGCCACCTCCGGGCTCTCGGCTCCCTCGGCATGCGCATAAATCTGCCCCGCCGTGTTGAACATCTTTGCCGCTCCGTCCAGCTTCCCTTCGATCAGCATCAGTTCTCCGGCGTCGGAGAATGCGTCCCCCACATCCTTATTCGAGTCCCCGAGCACCTTCACATACAGCGGAACGGCATTCAAATACAATTGCTCCGCCTGGCTAGTCTGTCCGTGCGACGCATAGAGATTCGCCAGGCTGATCATGGTTGCCAAGGTCTGCAGATTCTGCGCTCCCAGGCTCTTCAGATCGATCGCGAGCGCCTGGCGAAACGCGCGCTCGGCATCGCTGTAACGAAACTCATGATCGTAGAGCCTGCCCAGGCTCGTCAGCACTGCCGCCACATCGGGATGATTCGGACCCAGCGCCTTGGCGCGGTTGGTCAGCGCCTGCAGCATCAACGACTCCGCCTGCGGATACTTACCCTCGTCGCGGAGCAGCGAGCCCATGTCCTCCTCGATTAACGCGATCGTCGATTGTTCAGGAGAAGTGGACTTCTGTTCGCTGGCATATGCCTTCGCGTAAGTCTGCTCCGCATCGGTAAACTTCCCTTCGTTGGTATACGCCTGCGCCAGATGGTCAAGAGATAGGCCGATCAGTGGATGCTGGACCCCGAGCGCCTTCAGGTTCGCCGCCAGCGCCTGGCTGAATGCCTGCTCCGCGGCAGCGAACTTGTTTATCAGGTCGTACAGGGTTCCCAATCCGCCCAACGCTGTTGCTTCGCCGGCAGCATCTCCCAGCTTGTCCTCTACCGCAACCGCTTTCTTGTAGAGCGTTTCGGATTCGGCGTATTTGCTCTCCTGCAGATAGATCAGGGCCAGGTTGTTTGCGTTCGTCGCCACGCTATCGTTGTTCTCACCCAGCACCTTCTCATGGATCGCCAGCGCCTGTTGCATCGCCTTCTCTGCCGCTGGATATTTTGCCTCCTGCCGGTAAAGCTCTCCCAGGTTCGACAAATCCGTCGCTGTATCCTTGCCCTCCGCGCCTTCGACCTTCGTGTCGATCGCGAGCGCCAGATTCAGGTGTGTCTCCGCATCGCTGAACTTTTCCAGATCCATTTCCAGAATCCCGAGAAAACCCGACGACAGCGCAACGTGGTGGTCATTGGGTCCCCAGGTTGCCTGCGCCGTCTGCAACGCTTGCTGTTCGATGGGAAGTGCGGCGGCATAGTTGCCCTGCTCGTTCAACTTCTCCGCCTGCTCGCTCAGGTCATACCAGCGCTGGGGCTGAGCATGCGCCTGCGACCTCCCCGCCGGCAGCACGCACAGGACAAGTAGAATTCGCCAGCAAGCAACCAATGAATGGTTCTTCATTCGGGAAGCCTCCCAGGGAATGCGATCCGCACCGAAGGCAGACCTTCGCCGGATGGGCCGCGAGAAATCTGGAAATCTACCTCAAAAAACGGGGGAAGCGAAACCTGAAAAGACCGATTTCGTGTCTCATCCACCGGATGGATGTCTCACGCATTCGGGATTGCGTTCAAAGCAGCATCCATAGTGGCATTGGCACGATCATACGATTATTTCAGCGAGCTTGAAAATGGATATTAGGGTGGAATCACCCTCCAAAACTTCTTCCGCGCGGAGAGATATGCCCTGTTTAAGCAGTGTCGCGCCGCGGACTCTAGAAGATTCCGAGCAGGTGTCCTGATTTGAAACACATTTCAGTAACCTACCAGGGATTACTACTGTCCTTGATTCCTTTTCAGAACTTTTCTCCACAGCGCTAGAAGTGGAGAGATAATCGACATACCAATTGTGTCACCGGGCATTCGGATGGTTGTATTCGTCGCTGAACAAGCGGCTACAAGCTCATTCATCGCAGGCTTTATCTGCTTGCTTAAGTAAACGACCGCGTAGAAGCTAAAGACCAGCCACCGAAGCCCGAGCATTGCGGCGATTTTCCCTGTGGGAACGTGACTCCGCAAAAGTAGAACGGGACTCCCCCCGCTCAAACCGTTCCTCGACCGCGACTTCGCTCATCCCCATTGGAAAATCATCTTTGTTGTTCTGAAGGCTCTGCCATGCCCTGGATGTGATGTAAATCCTTGCCGGCCTTGCCGCGGAGGAACCGCTTTTGGCGGACACTCCCGCGAGTCGAGCGGTGAAACGAGGATTTGCGGAACTGCGTTGGATTCTATGGATCGCTCTACGCCATCAAGATCGCTGCCAGTCCTGGCCATTCTGCCTTTCTCCGCTGGGTACGACGTTCCCGAATATCTCGGCCTGGCAGTCGCAGAACAAACGATGGAGCAGTTGAGCCACGCCCGCCCCGCGGTGGCATCGATCGTCGCGTGGCATTCCGCGTGTGCCCTGGCGCGGCGCGGCCTGGCCGCGCAGGAAATTGGCGCGATGCTGCACGCGGAGCTCATCCTTACGGGCCACGTGTTAGCGACGCCGGGTCGGCACCGGCTGCGGGCGGAGATGATCCGCGTGGAGGACGGCGCGCCGCTATGGGTGGAAGACGTGCTCGCGGAGCGCTTACAGATGGTGGAACTGACTGGCGAGTTGGTCAACCGCGTGACTTCGCGACTGCGCGCAGGAGAAACTCCCCTTGAAATTGATGCCGAGGCCATGCCGCCCGTGCAGCGCGCAATGTCACCTGCGCAGCGCGAGGCGCACGACCTTTATCTGCGCGCCCACCACGAGTGGCAGAACATGGAACGGCACGGGATGCAGAATGCCATGGGCCGGCTGCTGCACGCGCTCGAACTGGACTCCACGCTGATGGCGGCACGCGCGGAGCTTGCGCAATTGTCCGTCCTGCAATGCATCTACGGCTACCTGTCTCCCAGAATCGCGGCTGCCACCGTGCATCGGGCGGCGGATGGTATTCCGGAATTGAACGCGCAGGCCGAAGCCCTGTTGCCGGCGCTGGGTTGGGTGGAATTCCATTTCGATCGCGATGCGCGTTCGGCTCTGCGGATGATGACTCGCTCCGCGGAGCTAATTTACGAAGCCACGAATACGCGGGTGTGCAGTTGGCTTCTTCTCAGCCGGCACAAGTTCGGCGAAGCCGTTGAGCTGCTGCGCGCGGTCATTCAGCTCGATCCCTACGCGCCGTGGCTGCAGGCGGCCCTGGCATGGGCGCTACACCTGGCCGGCGAGCGGGACGCGAGCGTGACGCAGATTCTGAAAGCGATCGACATGTCCGCGGAGTACGACAAATCGCTCTTTTTTTGCGCCATGATTCTTGGATTTAACGGAGAAGCGGCGCGCGCCGTCGCATTGGCGGAGACGCTCGCGTCACGCTCCTCGCACTACGACCTTGCGCTCTCAGCACAGTCCTATGCGCTCGCCTGCGCCGGTCGTGTCGAGGAGTCGCTCAGCCTGCTGGAACGGCTGCAATGGCTGAGCCGCGAGCGCTATGTGCTGAATACGCTCAACGCGGCCACGCATGTCGTGCTCGGCGAGTTCGATGCGGCCCTTGAGGAACTACGCACCGCCAACGAGAGTCGTTGTCCGTGGTTCTTCCACATGCTGGCCGATCCGCGGCTGATGCCGCTCAAGGGACGGCCAGAGTTTGCGGCGCTCGAGGCTTCGCTGACGGCGATGGGAGCCGACACTTAGGCCTGGAGCTGAACACATCGGTCCGGCTTTGAAAGGGCACGACTTTAGTCGTGCCGAAAAAGCCGCCATAGAATGAAGGGGCTTTGGCCGCCGACGATCTTCGCCCGCACCAAACCTCAATTCGCAAACAGCGTGAGGTCGATGCCTTCGCCCATCGCTTTGTATCCCGCGTCGCTCGGATGCAGGTGATCTCCCGAGTCGTAGAGCGGATTGAAGGCCTTGGGATTCTGCGGGTCGCGCGTGATCTGATCGAAATCGACAACGCCGTCGAAGACGCCGCTCGAGCGGATCCAGTCGTTGACCGCCTCGCGCACCTGTTCGCCCGCATCGCAGTAGTAGCCGGCGCCGCCGTACGGCGTGAGCGTCGCGCCGATGATTTTGAGGCCGTGCTCGTGCGCTCGGTCAGCAATCTGCTTCAGGCCCCACTCCAACTGCGGGGCGGTGATGGCGTCCCACGGAACCTGCACGTGCGCCAGCCGCCCAATGTCGTTGATGCTTTCGAGCACGATGACGTAGCGCACGC
Source organism: uncultured Acidobacteriota bacterium (assembly GCA_963713675.1). GTDB lineage: Bacteria > Acidobacteriota > Terriglobia > Terriglobales > Acidobacteriaceae > Telmatobacter. Next base: position 69,365 of record CAVQMV010000017.1, on the reverse strand, counting down.
CGCTTTGGGCGAGCACATCGCGATCGACGCGCGAGATCGCGCTGGGACCGGCGCCTTCGTTCACGACGCGGTTGCCGCCGATGCCTTCATTCAGCACGGCAACGTGGGCAAGATTTGGATCCTGGCTGAGGCGTGCGGCAAGCACGTCGGGCCAGCGGCGATTGGCGTTGAGCGTGGAATGCGCGCCGTCGGTGATGGAATCGCCAAGCGTGACGATGGCGAACGATCCCTGGGATGCCGAAACATCGATCGCCGTCGAAGAAGTACCACGACGAGAGCTTCGCGGCCTGCGGCAACTCGGGCGCGTTGGACGCGGGACCGTCGGAGACGAAGTTGTCCTGGTCCGCGAAAGAGTGGTAGGTTTCCGCGCGCATGATCTGCGGCGGCAGATAGAAGCTGACGGCGACATCGGCAAAGCGGCGCGACGGAGAGCGCCACTGGATCGGAGAAGATGGCGCCGCCGGGAGGAATGTTGACGGCAGCGATTCCGCCAAAGGTGACGGCATGATCGCGTGCCGGGCTGGATGGCGCTGCCGCCGGCGCTGAGCGCGACGTGCGCGTCGGCGATGGTGAGCGGATCGATGCCGAACTCATTGGTAAAACGCAGACGAATCTGCGAGCCGCCCGCGGAGATGTGCACGATCTCGCGCATGGTGACGCCCGAGAACAGGCGGATATTAATGCCGTCGGCCTGCATGGGAGACGTGGCCCAGGTTCCCACCCATTGCTGATGCGGCATGGATTGGGCGCGGGAAGATGCAGCGGTGAAGACGAGAGCGGCGAAAGCCAAAGCGGGGATCAAGCGTTTGAACATAGTCGATTCCTTTCAGGTCAAGCGATGTCGTGCACAAACCATCTTTTAGCGCAGGTTGATGTCGGCTTGCAACGGCGTGTTCTCGCTGGAGTCGCCGACGCGAAGAATGAATTTGCCGGGATCGATGATCCATTTGTGCGCCGTCGCATCCCAGTAGCTGAATGCGCGCGCGTCAAGATTCAGTGTTACGTGCCGGGTTTCGCTGGGAGCGAGGCGGACTTTGGCAAAGCCCTTCAGCTCGCGCTCGGGGCGATCGGCCTGCGCGGATGGATCGGAAACATAGAGCTGCGCAACCTCAGCTCCGGCCACGTTGCCGGTGTTGGTGACGTCGAAGCTGACTGAAACCGCGGAACCGGAGGCAGCAGTGGCGGGCGCGGCAAGATTGGAGAATTTGAACGTCGTGTAGCTCATGCCGAAGCCGAACGGAAACAGCGGGTGTTTCCCGGTAGTCGTCCAGTAGCGATAGCCGACCATCAGCTTGTCGCCGTATTTGATGTGCTCGATGGTGTAGTCGAGCGGCTTGCCGTCGGGGCCGGTGGTCGAGAGCGTGGTGTTGTCCGCGGGATCGCCGTGGTACCACTTCGCCGAGGGGCTTTCGTCCCAACTGCGATCGAAGCTAACGGGCAGTTTGCCCTCCGGATTGTGCTGGCCGAAGAGAATTTGTGCCACCGCCGTGCCGCCCTCCTGGCCAGGATAGTAGAGGTGCAGCAAGGCCGGAACTTTGTCGAGCCACCGGCTCAGGTCCATGCCGCCGCCACCGGTGAGCAGAACAATGGTGCGGGGATTGGCGGCAATCACCTGCTCGACCAGCGCGTCCTGGCCGGCGGGCAACGTGAAGGTGCGGTCTTTGCCCTCGCGCTCCGTAGCGGCCGTGAAACCAACGGCGACGATGACCACGTCCGCTTGCGCGACGGCCTTCTTTTCGTCGTCCGTGTCGGGCATGGCGGCGCTATAAAAGACGTGCACATCGGGTCCGAGCAGGCTCGCGATGCCGGTGAGGATGCTGACCGGCTCAAAGGCTGTGGCCTGGGACGAGCCGCCGCCGCCGGTGACGGCCGGATAGACGTTGGGGCCAATGATGGCGATGTTTTTGATTTTGGCGGGATCGAGCGGCAGGAGATTTTCCTGGTTTTTGAGCAGCGTGATGCTCTCAAGAGCTTCCTCGAGCGCGAGCGGACGATCGGCGAGGGAGTAAGTGGAGTCCGCAGGATCGAATTGCGGGCGCGTGGTGAATCCATAACGCAACTCGGCGCGCAGCAGGCGCAGCACGTGCTCATCGATAGTGGATTCTTTCACTTGGCCGGCCTGCACTGCGGGAATCAGATTTTTCGCATTCATGAATTTAGGGCTGGGCATCTCCAGATCGAGACCGTTGTTGCAGGCGGCGACGGTGTCGTAGGTCGCATCCCAGTCGGACATGAGAACGCCTTGGAATCCCCACTCGCCTTTGAGAATCTGGAGATTGAGGACGTCGTTTTGCGTGGCGTGGACGCCGTTGACCAGATTGTAGGAGTTCATGACGGCGTCGACGTGCGCCTTGGTGACGGCGGCCTCGAAGGCGGGAAGATAGATTTCGCGCAGGGTGCGCTCGTCCACGTCGGAGCTGCCGTTGTGCCGGTTGAACTCCTGATCGTTGAGCGCGTAGTGCTTGACTGTAGCGATGACGCCCTCAGACTGCACGCCTTCAATGAACGGCACCACCATCGTCGCGTTCAGGCACGGGTCTTCAGAAAGGTACTCGAAGTTGCGGCCGGCTTCGGCGGACCGTGCGATGTTGACGCCGGGACCGAGGAGAAAATTGACGTTTCGGGCGCGGGCGTCGCGGCCGAGCCCTTCGCCGAGCTTGCGCGCAAGATCGGTGTCCCAACTGGCGGCGAGAGAAGCGCCGGAAGCATACGCCGTCGTAGGTCCCCATGTACGCACGCCGACAGATGCATCGGACATCTTGAAGCGCGGCAGATCGATGGCGGGCATGGGACGCGTGTACATGTTGTTGATGCCGCCGAGCAGCTCGATCTTTTGCTCCAGCGTGAGCTTGGAGAGCAGGGCATGGGCCTGAGCTTCAATAGCCGGCGAGTCGGGCTCGGGCGCCTGGGCGGCAACACGCAGTGAAAGCGGCGCGAAAACCAGGGCAAAAAGAAAGGAAAGAGTGCGCAAAATGCGATTTTTCATATCGCACCCAAGGTAGCGCTTCGGACCTTTTCATGTATAGGGCGTTGCCAGCTGGACAGGCCGTTAGGCTCTTCCTGGCCAAACTTTCTTGCTGGCTCGAGGATTGCGCTCATGATGGAGCGAGACCCTTCCCTTGCGAAATCAATACCTTGGCAACTGTGACTCGAATCACAGGGTGGGGTGTAAAGTGTCACTGCCCCCGGCATTTAGTAAGCGCACACTCAAAATCCAATAGGTGCGTGATAGCGGCGGCAGCCAGGAGACAATCGTGGGCTTTGAAAACGGCTTGAAAACCATTGTGGTCGCGACAGACCTGGAGGGTCAGGCAGAAGCAGCCCTCGAGTACGCGCGCAAGCTAGCCACATTCTACGGGGCGCGGATTGTGCTGGCCCACGGTCTCGATCCCATGGAGTATGCCGCAGTGGATGCGGTTCCCGGCACCGTGCTAAATCACATGACGAAAGCCGCGCGCAAGGTGCTGGATGAGCTTGCAGGCGAGTTGCTGCGCGAAGGGATTCACAGTCATTCCGAGGTGCGGCAGGGCGCAGTGGCGGAGTGGCTGGTGGATGTGGCCCGACAGTATGACGCCGGCCTGATCGTGATTGGCACCAAGGGGATGGAAGGCGCTGGGCCCGTTGTGGTGGGGGCCATCGCCGAGCGCCTGGTGAGATTGGCGCCGTGCCCGGTGCTCGCGGTAGCCGCGGATTGGAATGCGGGGCCGCATCGGCCCACCCCGGGCGGACCGGTGCTGTTGGCTGTGGAGCGCGACGATGCAGCATCAGCGGCGGCGGCGACGGCTGCTTCGCTCGCAAAGACGTTTGATCGGCCCCTTCTGGCACTGCATGTGCGCACGGCAGCAGAAAAGGCCGCCGGCCTGAATCCTTGCACGGTCATGGAGGATCAAGGCATCCGGTTCGAAGGCAAAATCCAGGTGCGTTGCCTGGTGAAACACGGCGATCCGGCCGATGCTGTAGCTGAAGCCATTGCAGAGAACCATCCCTGCATTCTTGTAGCGGGGGTAAAACGGGCCAGCGGAACACCCGGGCCACACGGCACGGCGTTTGCCCTGCTGTCTGCATCGCGCGTCCCTGTTCTTTGCGTTCCGCCCGTTGCCGCGGGCACGGGTGCCAAGTCGCAAATTGCTCGGGAAATTGCAGTTTCTGTGCAGGCCTCGTAGCGGAGCGCTCAGCAACTCTCAAGGCAAAATGGGCGGGGAAAGGAGAAACCGCACCGTTTTGTCCTTTCGAAACCGCAAACTCTAACCCATTGGAGTTAGGACTAGGGAAGGCGGCGTGGGCAAAGTGGCTCGCCACGTACCCGCAAAAGCGGTTCAACGGGAAGCAGGGGACAGTGGAAACAGGCAGCAAGGGGCTTGAGAGCCCGGCATTCGGCGAACAGAATGACTAACCAACTACTTGAGCAGCGCATGGAACGTCTGGCCGCGGCAGCAGCGCGTCCGCTCGCCGAGTTGCTGGAGTGTCCCCAGGAGGCAGGACAATTGCTCACCAGCGCTTCGCGATGCATCGATGTCGATGCTGGGGAGACGGTTTTTCGTCAGAATGAAAGCTGCAAAGGGCTATACGTGGTGGTTTCGGGCGATTTTGTCCGCAAGGCGGAACGGCTCCAGATGCGGGTGACGCTGGGATCGGCACGGGCTGGAGATCTGGTAGAGCTGGCCGCGGCGCTGGGCGACGGACAACATACCTACACATTGACCGCGATGACGCCGGGATCGGTGCTTGTGCTGCCGATGGACGAGCTCCGGCACGCATTCCAGAACCATCCCCCGTTGCGCATGCGGCTGCTGGAAGAGCTGGCACGCGAGGTTTCCCGCGCCTACATTACCTGCTGCCTGACGCGCGTCACGCCGGCGCGCCGCCATGCCGGCGGAGCTGCCAAAGCGTAGGGCCGGTCCACAAAGAGAGCGATTGCCAAGGCCGATGGGGCCAAGACGCCCGTCTTGCAAGGTGGGATATGCGCTATACTCAACCTAGCAATTAGCCACAACGGGACAAGTATGGCCTCACTTCATTCCCATCACCCTCCGGAAGATTGTCTGAATTGTGAGCACCGCCATTTGCGGATGTTCTGCAATCTCACACCGGAGGCTCTGACGGATTACGACCAAATCGGCATCATGATGAGCCACGCCCGTGGCGCCAAGCTCTTTACCGAGGGCGATGCGGCGCGCAATGTATTCGTGATCTGCTATGGGCAGGTGAAGATCTCCTCCACTTCGCGCGACGGCAAGACCATGATTTTGAAGATTGCCGGGCCGGGCGACGTGATGGGGCTGAGCGCGGTGCTGGCCAACGTTCCCCACGAAGTGACCGCCGAGGCCATCGAACCCTGCCAGGTAAAGACCGTGCGGAAACAGGAGTTCGTCGAGTTCCTGGGCCGGCATGGCATTGCCTCGATGCACGCGGCGCAGTCGCTTTCCGGCGAATACATGACGGTGTTTCACGATGCCAAGCGGCTGGCGCTTTCGGGCTCGGCGGCGGGACGGCTGGCACGGTTGCTTCTGGATTGGGGACGCACAGCGACGGACAACGGCAAGCCCGAGATGCGCTTTACCATGGCGCTCACGCATGAGGAGATCGCCAACATGGCGGGCACCTCGCGCGAAACCGTCACGCGGCTGCTCAATCAGTTTCGCCGCGACCAGTGGATCACGATCAAAGGCACCAGCCTGACGATTGTGAAGCCGGACCAGCTGGAACGGCTGACGGCGTAGAACCAATTTCCTTCACTAATCTGACTTCGTTTCGCATCGCAACGGGAAAACCTCGCGATGAAAACCTTCGGCTCCGTCTCTTGTAGGAGCCGCACTTCGCCGGCTATGTCTGATTTGTCGCAGTTAGGCGATAACGCCCATGCAAAGGGTTCATAACGGGCTCAAGCCTCGGCGGCGCGCAAGGCGAGGCCATGCGCAACAGATGTAAATTCATTTCCGCCGCGAATACGATCCTTGCCGAAACGGGTCTCGAAGATGCGGCGCACCGCGGGCACGAATGAGCTTCCACCGGTCAGGAACACGCGGTCAACCGAGCGCGGGTCGGCGCCGGAAGCCTGGAACAGCTTGTCGATCGACTCTTCGATAGTCCGCAAGTCTTCAACGATCCACGACTCGAATTCGCGGCGCGTGACGGGAATGCGCAAATCCATGCTGCCGTCGCGAAAGTGGAACTCGGCAGTGTCGTTGCGAGAGAGCTCGAACTTCACTTTCTGCACGGCCTGGTGAAGCTGATAGCCGAGATCTTCCTCGATGAGCGTAATCAAGGCTTGAATTTTTTCCGGCTCGAGAGCTCGAACGCGCGCGCCTTTCAGGATCTCGCGTACGTTGTTGGTGCGCAAAAAAGAGAGGTAATGCCAGCGTTCGAGATTGGCGTAGATCCACGCCGGGACCGCGGGCAGCAGCTTACCGAGCGACCTGGCCTCGGAGTTCGAGCCCAGCGCAGGCGACACGAGTTTGCGAACGATGCGAGCGTCGAAGGCGTCTCCGGCAAGTCCCACCCCGCTGTTGCCAAGCAGATCCTGGGTCGACCGGCCGCGGCGGCGGATCTCCGGCCCCACACGCAACAGCGAGAAATCACTCGTGCCACCGCCGAAGTCGCCGATCAGAATCAACTCATCGTGGTCCAGCGAGGCCTCATAGCTGTAGGCAGCCGCCACTGGTTCCAGCTCAAAATCGACGCGTTCAAATCCGGCAGCCGCAAACGCCGCGCGCAGCCGCGAAACGGCAAAGTCGTCATCCTCAGGCGTCTCTGCGCCCACAAAGCGAACGGGACGGCCCACCATGGCAGAACGAATCGGCCGGTCGAAATACTCTTCCGCCTGCTTGCGCAGATCGCCAAGAATGCGCGCCACCAGATCCTCAAGCTTGTAGCGACGCCCCAAAACCTCCGTTCCCGTAAGCGAGCGGCTGGAAAGGTGAGACTTCAGCGACTGAATGAGCCGTCCCTTCTCCTCCGCCTGAAGATAGCGCTCAATAGCCGCAGAACCGACCAGCGCGTGCGCCTTGCGCGCACCGCTTCCGGTCCTCAGGCTTTCAATGTAGAGCACAGAACGGACGGCTTCGATTGGACCCGAAAGCGACGGAAACAAGGCAAGCTGCACTTCGCGTTCTTGATTAAGAACTGCGATCGCGCTGTTTGTCGTGCCGAAGTCGAAGCCAACGGCATCCAGTCCAGGTTTCGTCTTCTGCATCAACCTTATTATTTCGTACCTACCGGAGTATTGGAACGAAAGCCCGGGATCAGGTTGCACCTGATGAATCCGGGCGCAGCGCAAGCGCTTGACCGCGTGGAACGGGTTCGGCTAATCAGGAAGTACCTGACGGTTTGCCGGTTACTCGCCCCGGAGCCTCATCTTTTTGCTACCCACAACCCCGTTTGCGCAGATATCGTAGATCAAATCGCGCTCCTCTCCATAGGAGGATGGGATGCCTTTCCAAAGACGCCAACTACTTCGAGCCCTGTCCATGGTTTTCGGGTCCAGCTTCATCTGGAGCCGGAACCAACTCGGTATGGCTGCGCAGACAACCACACAGTCACAGGTCTCTCCTCCCCCTGCAGGCGCCGCAGTTCATGGCCCGACGACCGCAGGAACGGGAACGGAAATGGAAAAAGTGATGGGCATTGGAGGACTGTTCTTCCGCGCTCACGATCCGAAAGCATTGGGCCTTTGGTACCAGCAACACCTGGGGATCTCCCTCATGCCAACAACCCTGCAGGATTCCGTTTGGCAGCAAGAGGCCGGACCCACCGTCTTCGCTCCTTTCAAGGAGACGAGCGGCTATTTCGGAGATCCTCAGAAGGACTGGATGGTGAACTTTCGCGTCCGGGATCTCGACAAGATGGCGGCCCAACTGCAAACTGCGGGAATCGCGGTCAAAATTGACCCGCAGACTTATCCCAACGGCCGGTTCGCCCGCCTGAACGACCCCGAGGGGAACCCGATCAAATTGTGGCAGCCAATGGTCCCAAATGCTAAGGGCTAGATTGCGAAGCATTCCAAGACTATCTTCTGCACCCCTTCAAGCGTCTTAAACAAAGGCTCGCAAGAGTCCGGAGGCTCCATGATTCGTTCCCACTCCCCACGTTGGTCCAAATTGGCTGCACTTCTTGTTCTTGCCCTCAGTGGCTGCATGCATGCACAGAGCCACGGCAGGATACCGGCTCCGCAGGCCGACGACGCTCTCGCAAGCAAACCCGGAAAGGTGACAGCCATCTTCGCCGGTGGATGCTTCTGGGGAACGCAGTCGGTGTTCGAGCGTGTCAAGGGAGTTGTCGCCACAACCGCAGGTTACGCTGGCGGTTCTGCTTCGACAGCCACCTACGATCAGGTCACAACCGAAACCACAGGCCACGCTGAGTCGGTCAAAGTCGTCTACGACCCCTCGAAAATCACGTACGGCAAGCTTCTGCAGATTTTCTTTTCCGTCGTTCACGACCCGACGCAACTCAATCGTCAGGGGCCGGACGTTGGAACTTCTTATCGCTCTGCAATCTTCTATACCAGCGAAGAACAACGGAAGATCAGCACAGCCTATATTGCGCAACTCGATGCGGCCAAAGTGTTTCCGAATCCCATTGTGACGCAGGTGGTGCCGTTGAAGGGTTTCTACGACGCCGAGTCCTACCATCAGGACTACGCTCTCCACAACCCGGATAATCCTTACATTCTGGTCTGCGACAGGCCCAAGATTGAGGCGCTCAAAAAAGAGTACCCCGAGCTATTCCAGGAATACACGGGCAGATAAATCACGCTCATGCGGGGACGGGCGCCAGGCCACCGGCGCGAGTGATGGAGAGGACAGTAATATCATCGTCCTGGCCGAAATCCTTTGCCGCCTGGGCAATCGTCGCCGCGCTGGAGTTGATGATGCGCCGCGTCCGCTCAAACCCGAACAGCTCGCCGGACGCATTGCGCGCCTCCACAACTCCATCGGAAAGAAACGTCAGGGATTCGCCCGGCCCGAGCATGAACTGGCTCTCCTTGTATTCGACCTCAGAGATAATCCCCAGCGGGAGGCCGGTTTCAACCTCCATCTCGGTTCCGTTCCGGTACGGCGAAAGGTGCCCCGCATTGGCAATGGTCACCATGCCATCCCGCGTGATCCGCGCCGCGCAGCAAGTGACGAATCCACCGAGCAACTGTCCCGCCAGACCGGCGTTCAGAGCACTCAGAATCCAGGCAGGCGATACCGGCGGAATGCTGCGCAGTGCACCGATGACGGAGGAGACAGTCATGGCCGCGCGCAGTCCCTTTCCGCTCACATCCCCCACCACTACCAGCACGGCGCCTCCGCTCTCGGGCACCACGCGGAAGAAGTCCCCGCCGACCAGTTTGGCGGGCTCATAGATGCTCTCGACCTTGAAACCCGGAACATCCGCCGCCGGCGCAACCAACCGCTGCTGCATCTCCCGCGCGGTCTCAATCTCCACGCGCAACTCATCTCTGGTCCGCCACTCCAGCCAGGCGCGCTGCCCCAGCATGATGAACAGGGCGAGCGCGGCGACGAAAACCGCCAGGTTGAAAAAGTCCACATGGAAGGGGCCAACTGCTGCGCCCGTGAGGATGCCATATTTTTCCAGGAGCGCCGAGAGTGGAATCAATGCGACCGATGCCGCAATCATGCGGGTGCGTTTCCTGAAGATAAGAGCCCAAAGATTGGCCCCGAACACAAGAAAATCCACAAGACTGCCCGCCGGGATCCTCACCACACCCGACCAGTAAACAATCAGGGATGGAGCGGTCGCCAGCCTCACAATCAGATCGGCTCCATTGCGGACCAGCATGACAGTCTGAATGAAGCGCTTCACCGGGATGCCGGGCAGACGGTGAATCGTCCAGACAAACTCAACCGTCACAAGCATGGCGAAAGTTCTGGCCGCAACCCAAACCAGGGAATCGACCCGCCACGACCAAGTGGTAAGTCCCATCTCGGATACCGTGCCGAGGGCATCAAAGACCGGCGTCAGCAGCATCAGCCCGCAAAGCAGCAGCTCGCGGTCGCCGGTGCGACGCCAGAGGAGGAGGAGTCCAAGGGCCATGACACCGATTAAGAGGTTGAGAGCCAAATCGGGACCGCCCGCAAGTTGGGCGGCTTCATGGTCTGAATAAGCGGCAAGATGCAGAGCGCGACTCGCGTCGATTGCGAAGATTTCGCTGCCGAAATTGCCCGGCCAGCGCACATCCGGTGGATACCAGGCTCGAAACGCGACCACGGCTGTTTTTCCCGGGGTAGCCAGGCCCGGAGGCAGGTCAACGACGGAATCGCGCCCATAGACGATGAGTTCCACATGCGGCGGGAAAGTACCTCGGCTGCCCACTGGAACGCCGTTCACGAAGACCTCGTCCGCCGCAACGAAGCCACTGACTGTTGCACCAAAATTCTGCGTGTCGCGAATGGCCAGCGGGCCCGCGGCACCGCTTGGTACCGGAACGCGAACCCGGACCCACATGAAGCCATCGGAGTAGAAGGCGGGCATCGGCCAGCGCCCTTGCTGCGCTACCTGCCACGAGCTGTCGTCCAAGTTGGGATCGGCCCACCCCAGCTTGCCGTCTGGATCATCGCCGAAATGGTAGCGCCAGGCGCCTTCTGACGGAGCGTCGGTTTGGCTTGCATTCTCCGCGTGGGCCACAGGAGCGGTCCCAGCACTCACCTGCCCCAGCATGCGAGGCGCACAGCCGGCAAAAATCACCAGGAGCGCAACCCAGAGATTGCGCGGGAGGCGGGGAAGCATGGGCAAATCTTACGCCACAAACCCGCAGCCTGTGTAATCGTGCCTCTTCACGACAGCTCAAAGCTGAGCCACGACCTTCCAGCCATGAATCCGCCGCGTTTGATAGCTTGGGGACATGCGCGAAGCTGCATCCCCGCCCAACGAAACTGCACTCGACCTCGAATCCCTGGCTGCCGATGTCGTCGCCCTGGCCGTGAAGGCGGGCGCCAGCGACGCCGAGGCCATGGCGCGAGAGAGTGACGAGTTCAGCGTGAACGTGCGCATGGGCCAAGTCGAGACGCTGCAGGAGTCGGGCTCGCGCGGACTGGGATTGCGCGTGTTTCTCGGCAAGCGATCGGGATCGGCGTCTACAAGTGATTTGACTGCGGAGGGAATTCGGCAGCTTGTGGAGGGAGCGCTGGCGTTGGCCGCAGTGACGGAGGAGGATCCGTTTGCGGGATTGCCGGAGACGGGCGAATTTGGCGCGGTACCAGGCGATTTGCACCTTTACTACGACGATGTGTACTCACTCGCGGGCGCGGAGCGGATCGAGTGGGCGCGGCGGGTTGAGGCTGCGGCGTTGTCGGCAGACCCGCGCATCACAAACTCCGACGGCGGGAGCTTCGATGCCTCGACCGGACGCAGGGCGCTGGCCAACTCGCGGGGATTTGCCGGCAGCTATCGCACCAGCTACGCAGGCGTAGCGGCAGCGCCGCTGGCCAAAGACGCCGACGGCAAAATGCAGCGCGACGGCTGGTGGTCAAGCGCGCGGCGTCTGAGCGATGTGGAATCTCCTGAAGCAGTGGGCGCCGAGGCAGCGCGGCGCACCTTGCGGCGGCTGGGTGCGCGGCGCGTGGCCACGCAATGCGTTCCCATTGTGTTTTCGCCGGAGACGGCGCGAACTTTGATCGGCTCCATCTTCGAAGCCGCATCGGGCGACGCCATCTGGCGCGGCGCATCGTTTCTGGCAGGAAAACTGGGCGAGGCGATCGGCACAGCGAATCTAACCATCATCGATGACAACACCATGTTGCTACCCTCGGGCGTGGGCGGATTTGGGACCTCGCCCTTCGACGGCGAAGGCCTGCCTTCGCAGCGCACCGTGGTCGTAGAGAACGGTATGCTGCGCAATTACCTGCTGAACACATACACCGCGCGCAAGCTGGGGATGCACTCCACGCACAACGCCGCGCGGGGACTCGCAGGTGCGCCGGGAGTCGGCGCTGGCAATCTCTATTTGCAACCGGGGAGCATGACCAAAGAGCAAATCCTCGGCGAGGTGAAGGCGGGGCTTTACGTGACGAGCCTGATGGGATTCGGCACAAATATGGTCACGGGCGATTACTCGCGCGGCGCCACCGGCTTGTGGATCGAGAACGGCCAACTGACGCACGCCGTGGAAGAGGTGACGATTGCCGGGAACCTTGCCGAGATGCTGCGCAACGTGACGGCCATCGGCAACGACCTGGTGTTTCGCACGTCGGTGGCTTCGCCCACGCTGCGCATCGACGCCATGACCATCGCCGGAGCGTGAAAGAACAGGACGCGGCCCGCAATCTTCAGGCGGAATGCAGAGTAATGATGGAGATCTCCGGCGGGCAGTTGAGCCGGAAGGGCACGCCGACAGCGCCGATGCCGCGGTTGACGTGGAGCTGCAATTGGCCGAAGCGGAACCACCCCTCGACATACTTTCGTCCCATCGTGGGCAAAACCAGCGGTCCAATCAACGGCAAGCGAATCTGGCCGCCGTGGGTGTGGCCGCAGAGCATGAGAGAGACGGCCTGCCCGGAGGGAAGTTTCAGCAGATGATCCACATAGTCGGGCGCATGGCAGAGCAGGACAATAGGTTCCTTGGGAATGTTGCGGATCGCAGCGGGGATGGTGGCTTCAGGGTCCGGCAAACCCAGCAAGGGATCGTCGAGTCCCGCGAGCCAGATGCGGCCGCCGGAGCGCTCCAGCGGCAAATAAGAATTGAATAGCACCGTGATCCCGTTGGCGGTGAGCGCCTCCGTCAACGGTTTGGCCCCAATCATCACGTCGTGGTTACCGAACGCCGCGTAACGCTGGCGGCAGGTGAGTTCGTTGAGGATGCCGGCGCATTGCCATCCGGCGCCGATGGCGAATTTCTTGGGCGCGAACTGATGCGTAACGAAGTCGCCAGTAAGAAACACCGCATCGGGATTCAAGCTGTTGACGCGGCGGACGACCTCGCGGACAAAGAACGCCTCACTGAATTCGTCCATATGGATGTCGCTGACCTGTGCGATGCGAAAACCGTCAAAGGCCTCGGGAAGGCCGGGGATCAAGACGTCGCTCTGCGTGACATCGATCCAGTGGCGCGCGATTTCGCCCGCATAGAGCGCGATGCCGCCCACAGCACACGCGCCTGCACCGAGGAAACGGCGTCGCGTAATAGGGGGCCTTGCAGGGGAGCGAAGCACGGTCACACTTCATGGTATCGAATTTTTGTGGGAACAGTCTTGCGCGGGCGGATTACGTGCCCGGAGACGAGGCCTGCGCGGCGGGATCTGGGGCGGCGGGGATGCCGGCAAAGAACTGCGCCACTTCAAGCCAGTTGTTCACGCGGACGAAGCCGGTGGCCATCAAATTGTGCGGCGCGGAGTAGAGCAAGCCCTGGCCCTCGAAGCGCTGCAGATTTCTGGGCTGATCGTCGATGAGGAAGTCGGCGCGCAGAATCGACTTGTCGCCGCAAAAGACGTAGTGCGTGGGTGGGATGAAGGGAAAGTGGCGCTGCAGCCAGCGGTATTTGGGACCGAGCGAGTTGGGCACAGCCATGGCCTGCGTGGCAATGTAGATTTCAAAGCGCGTGGAAAGGTTTTTGAGCACCGGCTGCGCGTCGGGCATCAGCGGAAGGTCTTCAAAGAAATCTTCCGCATCGAGAAAGGCGCGAAGCTGCCCCTGGCGGTCGAGCGGCGCTACCCCCCAAAGGCCTTTGCCGGCCAGATCTTCCGGCGTCACGTCTTCATCGAAGGTCTGGTTGTAGCGGCGGATGTGCTCGGCGAGCGTGTCTGCCATCACCTCGTCCATATCGACACAAATGCGCTGCACGGGGAATTCTCCTGGAGAGTGCTTCCAATCAAAGGGTAGCAGGATGGGAACGGGCGCTTACAGCCCGAAGGGCCAGACGCGCTGCACGGTTCCGCTCAGAATCTCTTCGTGTTCCTCGCGCGTCAGGAAGCTCATGCGGTCGCGGTAAAGCTCGACGATCTTTGTGTACGGAAGTTGCGCGAGAGAGACCGGCCAGTTCGTCGCCCACATCAGGCGCTGCGCGCTGAAGCGTTCGAGCAGCCGCTTCACCTGGTCTCGCGCGTCCGGATACGGGTAGGACTGCTTCGAGAGCGACCACATGTCGGAGATTTTGACGAAGACGCGCGGGTATCGTGCAAGGTCAAGCAAATGTTGCAGCAGATCCGGACGATCGAGCGGACAGTCGGCCATGTGATCGATGACGACGGCGAGCTCGGGATTCGCCCCGATGAGGGGAACCAGGTCGGGTAGGCGCGTGGCGGGCACGAGGACGGTCATGGGAACTTTGAGCTCACTGCATCTGCGCCAGAGCGGCGGCATCAGAGGCCCACGAATCCAGTCGCCGGAGGCATCGGCCGCGGGGCTAATGCGGACGCCGCGAAATCCTTGTTCGGTGAGATGAGAGAGTTCGTCGGGCGCGGCCGGGTCCTCCGGGTTCACGCGGCAAACGCCGTGGAAGAGCGCGGGATACCGCTTGAGCACGCTGAGAAGGAAGCTGTTGTCCCACTTGTAGTGAATCACCTGGATGATCACGGTGCGCGCCACGCCGTTCGCGCGCATCAGATCGATCAGTTTTTCCGGCGGCGCGTCATCCGCGGGAGGGTGAGCGCCGGGCGCGAAAGGAAACTGCGGGTTGCGTTCGAAGACATGAACGTGAGAGTCAATCAGCGTTCCGCGGACTTCGCCCTTAGACGAAAGAGGCGACAGCACGAGTGCGCTTGCAGCGGTTTGGGTGAGGAATTGGCGGCGAGTGAGCATGGGCTAATTCAATGTTTTTGAGGTTCCGAGTTGTCCATCTTAGAGCCGTCTACTGTTGTGGCCCTTTGATCCATCGCTCCGTATGGGCAAGAGCGTCGACGTCTTCTTCCAATTCAACGATTAAGGCAGGCATTCCATCCCACTGACCGACGTAGTCCACTATTTGCTTTTTGTGGCCGTCAATTGAGATGGAGAGCAAGTACGTGGGGTTGTCAGTCACACTTGCTCGATACTCACCGCGCATCGAATAGAAATCGGCCGCAACAAACTTCTTCGCGAGCGCGCGAACTGCGGCCGGGTCGACCGTATCGGTATGCCTTCCTTCGGCCGCGACAAATTTCTCCCCATCAAATACGATGCCCTTGGTGCTGACTGAAACCTTGTAGACGGGGCAGTTCCCGAAACACATCGACCGCGAGAGCGTAATGTCAACTCTCGAATCCGGCCTGACAGCGGGCGCAGCCACGTGGACCGAAGGAAATTGCTCTGGCGGAACGAGGTCGACGTACTCTTCGACCGACGCTGTCACGGGACGCCCGTCAACCTCAAACGGAGTGTATTTCCAGGCAAGCACTTCGGGGCGCAGTGCAGGCCAGAATTTGAGGTCCCGTTCCTCTCCTGCGGGCTTTACATCGAGCACGTCCCCTGTCGGAGAGACCGTCAAATTGAGGCGGAGCTGATCGCCGCCGTGAGTGACCCCGGCGAGCGGAATGGTTTCGCGATGCGGCTTGATCTCGTGAGCGTAGGCGGCTTGATAGTCAAAGGAGGGGTACGCTGGCTGTTTTTCTTGCACACCCCATGCACCGGCGCTTGGCAGCAAGCAAACCAGAGCGATAATGGCGCGATTCATGTCTGTCAAGCCTACGCGCCAGCCTGGTGGGGTTTACGCGGGGCGCGGCCGGCGCCTTCGGGCACCTCGGGCTGCGGCGCTTTGGCTGCGGGCGCAATTTCTGGATTCCAGTAAAGCAGCCGGTTGCAACTGTCGCAGCTCAGCAGTTCGCCTTCGCGAAGCTGGTTCCAGACTTGTGGGCGCACACCCATGCGGCAGCCGGTGCACTGCTGGTTTACGGCAAGTGCGATTCCGGTACCGCGGGAGGCGCAGATGCGGTCGAAGCGTGCCAGCCAGTCGGAATCGAGGGCCGAGCGGACGGCCTCTCGTGCGGCGTCCAGCGCGGCAAGTTCGGCGGCAAGCTGCTGCTGGCGCACGGCTACGCGGACGCGCACGCCTTCCACCTCGGCGGCAAGCAGCTCGACCTGGGCGCGGGACTGGGCCATCGCGGCCTCCTGCGTCTCGGTGCGTTCCAGGCTGGTGTACTCCTCATTTTCCAGGCGCTCGGCTTCGGCGGTTTCAAAGTGGATTTCGTGCTCGATCGCCGCGGCCTGCTCGGGGGTGGTCACGGAGTCGAGTTGCGTGCGGAACTTGGTGGCCTTCTTGCGGTGCCCGTCGATCTCCCTGTCGAGGCGGGTGCGCAGCGTGTCTTCGCGGTTGAGCGCGGCGGAGGTCTCGGAGGATTGGCGCTCGGCCGCCGCGAGGCGGGCTTGTGACTGGGCGATTTCCGCCGGCAGCGCACGCAGCTCCTGGTTCAGGCGCGCACGGTCAAGATCGATGGCTTGGAGCTTTACGAGGTTCTGAATAATTTCTTGCATCAGTGACTTGAAGTGTAGAACACACGGAGACCGGGAGCAAGAAAGGGCGTGAACTAGTGAATGGTTGAAGAAGTGAACGAGACGCGGGACTGCGGGACCGCTTGGCTCCGCTAGCTCCGCAGGCCTCTCTGCATCATCGTGCATCCAACAGAGCAGAGGTTGATTCTTGCGGAGGGAGGGCGCCTGCGAAAATGGAGACGCAGGCTGGTGGATACCGTGACAGCAAAGCGGGCGGGATTCTGGCGCAGGCATCGAGCTCTGAAATGGACGCTGGGCGCGTTGCTGCTGGCGCTGCTGGTGCTGGGCGTAGCGATTTCCGTCGCGCTGCACAATGCTGAACCCTTGCTGCGGGCCGCCATCGTGGACCGGCTGGAGGAGCATTTTCACGCGCGCGTGGAGCTCGACAGCTTTCATGTCTCGCTGGTGAATGGGCTGTGGGCAGAGGGCAAGGGATTGCGCATCTGGCCACCGGCACAGGTGGCGGGGATGGCGACTCCGGAAGCACCGCACCAGCGGCCGGCCAGCCGCAGCCCGATCATCCGAATTGACGAGTTCCGCTTCCACGCGCCCCTGCGCTACAAGCCAGGCCAGCCCGTAAAGATCTCCGTCGTTGAGCTGAAGGGCCTGAACGTCGATATCCCGCCGAAGACGCACTTTACGCATAAGCTCGCGCTGGAGCACGCGGAAGAGCACGGCGCACCGCTGCTGCGCTTTGAAGTGGAAAGTATCTCCTGCAACGATGCGCACCTGACGCTCGAAACCGATAAGACCGGGAAAGCTCCCGCTCGAGTTCGACATCGCCCACATCAAACTGATCGGCTCGACGGCGGGGTCCATGCAGTTCGATGCGCAGCTAACCAATCCCAAACCGGCTGGCACGATTTTGACGACAGGAGCAATGGGCCCGTGGAAGGTGGACGATCCGGGCGAGACGCCGCTCGTTGGCAGCTACCGCTTCGAACACGCGGACCTGGGCGTCTTCAAGGGCATTGCGGGAATTCTGGAATCGACGGGAAGATATGAAGGCGTTTTGCGCGACCTGGTCGTGGACGGGCAAACCGACACGCCGGACTTCCGGCTGACGAGCTTTGGCACAGCGATTCCGCTGCACACTGTGTTTCACGCACACGTGGACGGCACCAATGGCGACACTCTGCTCGAGCCGGTGAACGCGACGCTGGGGCAATCGCACTTTATTTGTGAGGGTAAAGTAGTGCGCGTGCCTCCGGGAACCGCGACGAACGGCACCGCGACGCCGGGCGGACACGAGATTGCGCTCAATGTGAAAGTGGATCGCGGGCGCATGGAAGATTTTCTACGCCTGACGAGCAAGAGCGGAACGCCGCTGCTCACCGGCACACTGGCGCTGAAGGCAACGCTCGAAATTCCTCCGGGATCGGCTCCGGTGGAGGAGCGGCTGAAGCTGAAGGGGAGCTTTACGCTCGACGATGCGCAGTTTACCAGCGTAAAAATCCAGAACGATGTGGGCCAGTTGAGTATGCGCGGCCAGGGCATGCCCAAAGAAGCGCGGCATGGCCAGGGCGCGGACGTGCGTTCGGCGATGCAGAGCGACTTCACCATGGCCGTCGCTGTGATCGCGCTGCCCAACCTGAAGTACACCGTGCCGGGCGCGGAGATTGACTTGAAGGGGACGTACGGCATGCACGGTGGGCTGCTGAGTTTTACGGGAACGGCCAAAACCGATGCGACGGTTTCCGAGATGGTCGGAGGATGGAAAGGCGCATTGCTCAAGCCGGCCGACCGGTACTTCCAAAAAGACGGCGCGGGAACCGAGGTTCCCATCCACGTGGGCGGCACACGCGAGAGCCCGCAGTTTGGCGTCGATCTGGGCCGCATGAAGCATTCGTCCCCGCAGCTCCCGGGGCAGCCGCAATAGGCCCGGAAGTTGCAGTATTGCTCCCAGCGCAACACATTCTTTACCTGCCCGCGCGTAAACTGGGTGCAAGACCCAGAGACACTGCAAATGGAAATACCGGCTATGACTTCCTCGCCGAAGCAGGATTCGCAGGACAAGCGCGCGCAGCAACATCGCGAAGCGCAGTTCGCCATGCGGCTATCGCTGTTTGTCGGCGTGCTGATGCTCACCGGGAAAATGACAGCCTGGGTGCTCACGAATTCTTCGGCCATCTTTTCCGATGCGGCGGAGTCGGTGGTGCACGTGGTGGTGGTCACCTTCGCCCTCTTCAGCCTGTGGCTCAGCACCCGGCCGGCCGTTCCCCAGTTCCGCTACGGATTCGAGCGCATCACCTTCTTTTCTGCGGGCTTTGAAGGCGCCATGATCGTACTGGCCGCGGGCAGCATTCTGTATACAACCACGGAAAAATGGCGTCACGGCCTCACCCTGGATCACCTGGGCAGCGGCGTGCTTTTGCTCATCGCCGCCGGAGTGCTGAACGCAGTGTTGGGGTTGTATCTGTTGCGCATGGGCAAGCGAAATCACTCGCTGATACTCGAAGCCGATGGCAGACACGTGCTCACCGACAGCTATACCAGCTTTGGCGTGGTGGCGGGCCTGGGGCTGGTGATGGCGACGGGGTGGAAGCCCTTCGATCCGCTGATTGCCTACGCCGTGGCGGCCAACGTCCTTTGGACGGGCGGTCGATTGCTATGGCGCGCGGTGAAGGGCCTGCTCGATTACTCTGACCCGAAGGTCGGCCATCAGATTCGCGCGCGGCTCGACACGCTCTGCGGAGAGCTGGGCCTGGAATATCATGGCGTGCGCTTCCGCGCCACGGGCCAACGCCAATTGATCGAAGTGCACCTGCTGTTTCCTGACAGCATGAACCTGGGCACGGCACACCGGCTGGCGACGATGGTGGAAGAGCGGCTGGCCGAAGATCTCGAGATGCCCGCGGAGGTGATCACGCATCTGGAGTCGCTTGGGGACCACGCCGAAGTGCACCGCGTGGAGCACTACACGGGACGGCCGGATTGATCCATTAGCCGATTGCCGAATCTCTTCGGTTATTAGCCGAAAATCTACGGTTTTTAAGGTATTTCCCCATCTGGAATCGGCCTTTTTAGGGCGTTCGATAGACTAAGGCCACACGATTCCATGGACTCCCTCGCCTGACTAGCGAGTCCGCCGTCTAATTTAAATAGCATTTTCACCGAAGCTTCCATTGCGCTCCAACGACCTGGACTTCGGGATGGGGGTCCCCTGATCGCTTCTCCGCCACAACAGTGCCGCGCGACCCGATGTGTTTCTCTGGGCGCGCGCCTGCTGGTTTTTGCGGTCCTGGCCGTGGCGGCATGCGCAGTTGCGCAGGAAGGCGCTGCGCCCGATTCCAATGCCACATTGCCCGCCACGGCCGGCCTGCATGGCGTAGTCGCGAGCACCGAGGGCTCAGTGTACGAAGGGGCGCGCGTGGTGCTCGAAAGCGGCGGCGCTGGACCGGCCGCAACCACGCAGACTGACAGCAATGGCGCATTCAGCTTTGCCAACCTGTCTCCGGGCGCGTTCAAGCTGACGGTCTCTGCGCAGGGATTCCAGAGCAAATCCATCTCCGGCGTGCTGCATGCGGGCGAGGACTTTGACGCGCACACCATCGCCCTGCCCGTGGCCGTGGCGACCAACGAGGTGCGCGTGTCGGCCGACTCGCAAATTGAGATTGCGCAGGAGCAACTGAATTTTGAAGAGAAGCAGCGCGTGCTGGGCGTATTTCCGAATTTCTATGTCAGCTACGAGCCGCATCCGGAACCGCTGACCACGCGGCAGAAATACCAGCTGGCCTGGCGAACATCGATCGATCCCGTGACGTGGCTCATGACGGGAACGATTGCGGCGGGGGAGCAGGCCAGCAATACTTTTGCCGGGTACGGCCAGGGCGCGCAGGGGTATGGCAAGCGCTTTGGCGCAAACTATGCCGATGCCTTTTCGGATACGATGATCGGCGGCGCGATTCTTCCTTCGCTGTTCAAGCAGGATCCACGCTACTTCTACAAAGGCACAGGCTCCATTACATCGCGAGCCATGTATGCGATTGCCAATTCCGTCATCTGCAGGGGCGACAACGGGCGCTGGCAGCCGAATTACTCCGGGATTCTGGGCGGCATTGCGGCCGGAGGCATCTCCGACCTCTACTATCCCTCCAGCAGCCGCAGCGGCGTGGAAGTGACCTTTACCAACGCGCTCATCGGCACGGCCGAGGGTGCAGTGCAGAATCTGCTTCAGGAGTTCCTCATCCGCCGGCTGACGCCAAGATTGCCCAAGTTCCCGTCGACGATTACGCAGTAACGGAACGCTTCAGAGCGGATCAGACAATGGTGTAGGGCTTCACGACAGCAATCCGCCGAGCAATTCGAGAGCGCACTCCAGGACCGGCATTATCTGCGATTCATCCTCATCGCAAACACAGCTCTCCATGGGGTTTTTAGGGTCATACAGGATTTCGACTTCCGTTTCTTTTTCCCACGCGTGCGAGGAATGGAATTTGCCTCGGTAGTGGTTGCCATCAACCGCATAGGAAAAGACAACTGTGAAGTAGCCCACGAACAGGCTGCCTAGCGTCTGCGATGGTGGATCTTCCCAGTCGCAACCATTGATCGTTGCCGTTGTCACAAGCCAGGGCTCGTAGGCCATTTCAGCAGAATTGTTGCACTGCTCTCGGGCCGCTGTCGAATCCGGTCTAGCCCGCAATCGACTCCACCAGCCGGTTCATCTTCACTTCCTCGAGCTCAATGGCCTCCACCAGCTTGAACTGCGTGCGGCAGCGGTCGAGGTTGTGGCCTTCGCGATGGATCTTGAAGTAGGTGTCTCCTGCCAGATAATCGGCAAGAAAGCGAATGCCCACTTCGAAGGTGATGAGCTTGCCGGAGAAGGCGAGGAACTCTTTCTCGGCTGCGGTCAGGAATCCTCCGGTCGCCGAAAGATAGCCGCGCACCAGCGCTTCAAACAGCGGAAACTGCATCTTGACCTTGCTCAAGTCCTGCTCGTCTTCCGCGGCGGGGCTGGTGGTGGTGCGCACCATGTCGCCGAAGTCATAGAGCGCCAGGCCGGGCATCACGGTGTCGAGGTCGATGACGCAAAGGCTCTCGCCGGTTGTGTCGTCGAGCAGCACGTTGTTGAACTTGGTGTCGTTGTGCGTGATGCGCTCAGGCAGACCGGCCTCAAGCAGACTGCCCACGATGGATTCGTGCGCGAGAGCAAATTCAATCTCCGGCTGAGCCAGTTTCGCGCGACCTTTTGCGTCCGCGGCGATGGCTTGTTGCAAAGCGGCGAAACGCTTGGGCGTGTGATGGAAATCGGGAATAGTCTCGATGAGCCGCGGCGCAGGCAAACTGGCAAGTTGCTGCTGGAAGTGGCCGAATGCGTGCGCGGCCTGGAAAGCCTGCGCCACGGACGTTGCGGTTTCGTAGCTGCGCGCGTTTTCAATGTAGTGGTAGGCGCGCCAGGTGTCTCCCTGCGTATCTATGTGCCAGTTATTGCCGTCGCGCGCCGGAACCAGCGTCAGCCCGCGCCGCGCGCGATCGGGCTCGTGGGCGAGTTGCGCAGCAATATGCGCCGTTACGCGTTCAATATTCTGCATCACGGCAGCGGGCGAGTGGAATACATTGCGATTGATGCGCTGCAAAATATAACGTACTGGCTCGCCTGCCGTTTGGCACGTGACCAGGAAAGTGTCATTGATGTGGCCGTTGCCGTGAGGCACGAAGGTCGAGGCTTGGCCGCGGAATTGGAATTGGGCGGCTACGGCATGGAGCGCTTCGGCACGAAGATTGGCCGCTTCGTTCACGGCCAGAGCTTCTCAGGATAAGCGCCTGTGGCAATCAGCGCGCGAATGTCTTCCACCACGCGCGGGCGATCCTCGCGATAGGTGACGCCGAACCAGGAGTCGCGCGAATGCAGCACGTTCACGCGCGCCTCACCGGCATGCACCAACTCGCCCACGGTCATGGGAATATAGCACTCAGCTTTCGTGTCGGCGCCGCTGCGCTCCAGGAACTGCTCGAAGCGCGCGCGCAGCTGATCGAAAACGCGCGGCGTGAAGGCCCACATGTTCATAGAAACCGGCTCGTCGCCGGAGAGCGCCGTTACGTTTCCAGCCGGATCGGTGTTGCGGGCGCCGTTGCCGTCCCGCTCGATCTTGGTCAGCTCGACAATGTCCTTGAGAAAGCCGTCGGGCGAAACCTGACATACGCCGCGCGCCACCGAGCCAAAGTCAGAGAGCGTATTGCGCAGCACGAAACCGACCATGGCGTAGTCTGCGGAGCCGGAGGTGAGATGGCGCGCCAGTTCGCGATAGCTCTCCGCGCCGTAAAAATCGTCGGCATTGATGGCCGCAAAGGGTTCGTGGATCGCGTCGGCGGCGAGCAGAATAGCCTGCGTGGTGCCCCACGGCTTGGTGCGGCCCGCGGGCACGGTGAAGCCCGGCGGAATCGCGTCGAGCGACTGAAAGACGTAGTCGACGGCCACGCGCTTTTCAAAACGCGCGCCCACGGTCTCGCGAAAAGCTTCTTCAATGTCCTTGCGGATGACGAAGACGAGCTTGCCGAAGCCGGCGCGGAGAGCGTCGAAGATGGAGTAATCGATGATCGTTTCGCCTGCGGGGCCAACAGGGTCAATCTGCTTGAGGCCGCCGTAGCGGCTGCCCATGCCGGCGGCGAGAACCAGGAGGGTCGGCGAAGAGGAGGAACTCATGAAAAATGCCTTCGTACTTGGGTTTTCGTTCAATCGAATGGTAAACCATGGAGCCGATGCGAGGCGGTGCGGTTGGGCAGTGCATCAAGCCGTCTGCTAAAGTGGGTTGCCATGAGCAGACCCAACGTTCACCGATCGATCCTGCACCTTGCGGTTCTGGCCGCGCTCGCGGCATCGAGCGCAATGTTTGTTCTGCGCGCGCAAACGCCTGCCGCACAGAATGTGCCGCAAACGGCGCCGGCGTGGGCGCAGCCGGGTTCCGCAACGCACACGCAGGTGGCGCCACCGGCCGACTTTCACCGTCCCAGCCGGAATTACGACACGCCGATCGGGATCTTCCAGGGCCAATCGGACATTGGCGCAGCACTTGTCGAGGGCAGAGCGAGTTTTGACGCGGCAACGGGCCAATACACCATCCACTCGGCCGGATATAACGTCTGGTACACGCGCGACGAGTTCCGGTTTTTGTGGAAGCGTATGTCGGGCGACGTGTCGCTGGCCGCGGACATCAACTTTCCCGATCCCAAAGGGTACGGCGACCGCAAGGCCGTCCTGATGATCCGGCAAAGCCTGGACGATGACGCGAAGGCCGCGATGGTGGCGCTGCACGGAGCGGGGATGGTGCACCTGGCATGGCGGCCGGAGCGCGATGTGCGCGTGCAGGACATGGAGTTTCGCATTGGTAGCCGCGGTGGCCGTCCCGGCGGCGCCTCGCCCGATAGCCTCGTCACCGTCACTGCCAGGCGCATCGGAATCGAGAAGCATGGTGACGAATTCGCAATTTTCGTCAGCCTCGACGGAGAGCCGATGCACCAGTTCGGTCCGCCGATCAAGCTGCATCTCGACGGCCCGTTTTATGTGGGCATCGGCTTCTGCTCGCACCTGCCGGAAACGGTGGACACGGCGGTCCTGTCAAACGTAGTTCTCAAGAATGCGGCGGGGAAGGTGCGGTAGGCAGACCTTGCAGCAGTTGGCGCTCCTATTTCGGAAAACATTCTTAAGAGCGCCGACCACTGCCCGCTTGTCAGTGCGAATGGTGCAATGCTAGGTAGATGAGCGCATTTAACAGGCCTAGGCTTAGTTGCAGACGTCCTTCTAAGGTCGTCGTTGCCTCGGCACCTCGGATCGCAAGTCGGAACTCGACAGTCATGAGTACCTCCTGTTGCGAATCCATTCGATGTCAGCAGGGTGGATGAGCCATATTCGCTGGCCGAGCCGCATTGCCGGCAAGATGCCCTGCTCGATGTACCTGCGGATTGTTCTTGGTGAGCGGCCAATTCGCTTGGCCGCAGTGTGGACACGGATTGCCTCTGGCACCGCAAAGCTGTAGCCAGAGGCCCGCTGTATATCTGCAAACATTAAACACCTCCAAAACGCTAATAGTTGGTTTTGGAGTGTGCTTTTCGCGTCGCTGTTCCAGAGCTTAAGCACACCCGAATTCTTGGCATTTTGCGGACCAAGATTCGGGCTTGGGTGGGTGGCTGCCATGCATTAAAAACCAGAGCCTTCGCATCCAGCTAAGTCCGCAGAAGCGGGCCAGGCTTTGTCGCAGGGCCTTTCTGGTTACTCGAATTCTGAGCGTGATGCGCGTCTTAAGTTGGCGAGTCTTTACTAGTCGCCGGAGGGCATAAATTACATGAAACGGTCGGGTCTCAGCCTCATATTCGTTGATTGGGCCAATCTGACTGATTAGTCTGATTGTCTGTTCAAGATTGAACCCCGCCAAGTCGAACGCAAGGTCGAATCCGCCCAGCCGCGGACTCCACTCCTCTATGCTGTCGACAAGCCAATTCTTCAGCTCATAAAACTGAGCCGCCTCGAGCGCAGCCAGATTGCTATATGCACCCTGGAGCGTTTCCAGATATGCTCCGCTGGCAGCGTAGGGACCCGCCGGAGTCCAATAGGCCAGCGTCTCGTACAAACTCGATATTTGGCGAGCCGCATCGTATTCTAGGCGGTTTCCAGGGTTTCCCAGTACATCGCACACGTATATCGGCCCGTCGAGCTTCAGGACGAAACCCGCGTCGTATGCCATTGGCCGGGCGGGGACGACATTGGCCGTGGTGCGGTACAGGTCGCGTCCAATCACACGATGGTCTCCGACAGATTCGGAGCACCATGCCGAGAACTGGCTCGCGGAATTACTCTTGAGCCCACCCGGGTCCTGATACGTGATTTTTGGACATTGGAACCCCATGCCAGTTCCCATAGAGCCCGCGAAGCGCTCATAGGTTCGGCCCGCGTTGAAGTTCATGTCCATTGTTTAATTGTATGTCGGCCTCACTTTTTGCGTGGCCGCTAATTCGAGCTAATTATCGGGGCTGGCAGCGGGGCTAGGATGCACGGAAAGCATAGGTTAGATCAACCGTCGAAAATTTCGCTCCTATGCCCGCGTCTTGCCGCCTCCCCGCCTCGCGTGTTTGACTGGTTGCCGGAAAGAGGTAGCACGTATGGCGTACGTATTGGCGCTGGACCAGGGCACGACGAGTTCGAGGGCGATTCTGTTTGACGAGGCCGGCGCGATTGCGGCCGTGGCGCAAAAGGAATTCCAGCAGTTCTATCCGCAGGCAGGCTGGGTCGAGCACGATCCGGCTGAAATTCTTTCGAGCCAAATGGGCTGCGCAGTCGAAGCCCTCACACAGGTCGGTGCGCGACCGCGGGATATCGCCGCCATCGGCATTACCAACCAGCGCGAGACCGTGATTGTGTGGGAGCGCGCGACCGGCAAAGCGATTCATCCGGCGATTGTGTGGCAGGACCGGCGCACAGCGGCGTTCTGCAAGGAACTCGAGGAGCGCGGAGCCGGCGAAAGCGTGTCAGCGAAAACCGGCCTCGTGCTCGATCCGTATTTTTCCGCAACCAAAGTGAAGTGGATTCTGGACCACGTGCCGGGCGCGCGTGCGCGTGCCGAACGCGGCGAGCTGGCCTTCGGCACCGTGGATAGCTGGCTGGTCTGGCACCTGACCAGCGGCCACAAACATGTGACCGACGTGACCAACGCCTCACGCACCCTGCTCTACAACATTGTGAAGGGCGAGTGGGACGCGGAGATGCTCCGCCTCTTTGACGTTCCCGCGTCCATTCTGCCTGAAGTGAAGTGGTCGAGCGAGCGCGTGGGCGAAGTGACGACCACGCTCGGGCTCAGCGGCGTGCCCATCGCGGGCATTGCAGGCGACCAGCAGGCCGCACTCTTCGGGCAGTTGTGCTGGAGCGCGGGCGAAGCCAAAAACACCTACGGCACGGGCTGCTTCCTTCTGCAAAACATCGGCACGGAGTTCATGCGGTCCAAACACAGATTGATCACCACCGTCGCAGCCAGCGCGCAGAAGCGCCTCGAATACGCATTCGAAGGCAGCATCTTTATCGGCGGCGCGGTAGTGCAGTGGCTGCGCGACAACCTGAAGATCATTAGCGCCTCTGCCGACGTGGAAGCGCTGGCGGCGACCGTGCCCGACACCGGCGGCGTGGTGTTTGTGCCGGCCTTTGTAGGCCTGGGCGCTCCGCACTGGGACCCGCATGCGGCGGGCATGCTGATCGGCCTCCGGCGCGACACCGGGCACGGACACATCGCGCGCGCGGCGCTCGAAGCCATCGCGTTCCAGGTGGCCGATGTGCTGGAGGCGGTATACAGCGAAACCGGCGCGCCGCTCCAGGCTCTGCGCGTCGACGGCGGCGCAGCGGTGAACGATCTGCTGATGCAGTTCCAGGCCGACATTCTCGGAGTTCCTGTCGTCCGGCCGCGCGTGACCGAAACGACGGCGCTGGGTGCGGCGTATCTCGCCGGGCTCGCTGTCGGATTCTGGCCGAGTCCCGATGCGCTGCGCGCCGAGCGCAAAGGCGATGTGCGCTTCGAGCCCAAAATGAACGCAACTGAGCGGGCCGAGCGCCGCGGAAACTGGCAGAAGGCCGTGGAGCGCGCGAAAGCGTGGACCGCGTAGTACGGGTTGCACCAACTCGGGTTTGAAAGGGCGCGGCTTTAGCCCCTAATGGTATCGGGAAGGCGCGAAGTGTCAGGGCACGACTTTAGTCGTGCCGGAAGCGCCGCAAAATGATCGGGGCTTTAGCCCCTGAGGAAAGTTTTTCAATCGGCTCCGGGAATTTACGCGACCAGTTCTAGTACTCTCGATGGAACCGGTTTCAAGTTTGTAGGCCGAACAGGAGTTCTAAGCTCGTGAAACTGTTTCGAGGCTTACGGCCGCTCCAACGCGCAGCCGCTCTGCGCGACGCGCTGGCGGGCGTCGTGATGGCGGCGATGGATATCCCGCAGGTGCTGGGATACAGCAAGATCGCGGGCATGCCCGTGGTGACGGGCCTTTACTCGCTCTTTTTACCGCTAATTGCGTTTGCGGCCTTTGGCTCATCGCGTTACATGGTGGTGGCGGCGGACTCGGCAACGGCGGCGATTCTTGCCGATGGCATCTCCAGCACAGCCACGCCGGCCAGCGCGCACTACATCGCCCTGGCGTGCATTGTGGCTGTTGGTACGGCAATCATTCTGCTGCTGGCGCGGGTGCTGCGGCTGGGGTTTATCGCGGACTTTCTTTCGCGCACGGTGCTGGTGGGCTTTCTAACCGGCGTGGGCTTCCAGGTAGGAATCTCCGTGCTCAGCGAAATGCTGGGCGTAGCCGTGGATTCGCATCGGCCGATGGTGCAGCTTTATGAAGTGCTGCGCGGTTTGCCGCAGGCAAGCCTGCACACGGTGGCTCTGTCAGTCTCGGTGCTGGCGTTTGTTTTTCTGCTACGGCGCTTCGCTCCCAAAGTGCCGGGCGCGCTGGTGGCTGTTGTGGCTGCAATTACGGCCAGCACTACGTGGAATTTTGCGGGTCGCGGGATTGCGACCATTGGGCCGGTGGTTGGCGGTTTGCCTCATCTGGGATTGATGGCGCTGCTCAGCCTGCGCACCATGAGCCGCAGCGAAGTGGAGCTGCTCCTCACCGTGTCGGCCTCGTGCGCCGTGATGATTCTGACGCAGAGCGCGGCGACTTCGCGGATCTACGCGGCAAAACATTATGAGACCGTGGACGAGAATCTTGATCTCTATGGGCTCTCGGCTGCGAATGCGGCGGCAGCGTTAAGCGGCGGATTTGTGGTGAACGGAAGCCCCACGCAGACGGCCATGATGGAGGATGCCGGCGGCCGGAGCCAGCTAGCGCAGGTGACGACTGCGGTGGTCGTCGGCGTGGTGCTGCTGTTTCTTACAGGGCCGCTCCAGCATCTTCCGACGTGCGTGCTGGGCGCGATGGTGTTCCTGGTGGCAATGCGGCTCATCGATTTGGCAGAGCTCAAGAACATCCGGTCGGAGAGCCCGCAGGAATTTGCGCTGGCCGTGATGACGGCGGCGGTTGTGGTTCTGGTGGGAGTGGAAGAGGGCATCGTGCTGGCGATGCTGGTCTCTCTGGCGCGCGTCGTGCGGCACGATTATCACCCGCATAGCGGCGTGCTGCAGGCGAACCCGGACGGAAGTTGGAATCTGGTACCGGCCGCGCCGGATGTGGAGACTCAACCGGGGCTGGTTCTCTATCGGTTTGGAGCTGAGCTTTTTTACGCCAATGCCGGGCGGTTTCTTGAGGAAGTAACGAAAGTGGTGCAGCCGGTACCGTCCGTCGTGAGGTGGGTGGTGGTGGACGCAGAGGCTATGACGCACCTGGATTACACGGCTGCGCGGATCGTGAAGCGGCTGAAAGAAAACCTCGACAAGGCAGGAGTGGAACTGGCATTTGCGCGCGTGCCATGGGATCTGAAATCGGACTTCAATCGCCATCACGTGACGGAAGCGCTCGGGCCAGGCCGGCTCTTCAACCGGCTGCACGACGCGATTGCGGCGTTTGAAAAGTCGGAGAAGCCGCCGGAGCAGGACGGCGGGTGAAGCCTCGCGGGGTGCAAACGGATTGGCGACGATCCAGGCGCAACCCCAATCCTGGAGCCCGGGGGCGTTTGCCGATATCTATCCGCTTGCAGCCGCGTAGACCGACTTCGACAAGCGCATTGGCGTATTGGCTCCGTGCGCAGCCGGAATTCATTCGACGGACAAACGGTTTCTGGAGTAGACTGCTTGGCACTTGGCCAAAATGTTTCCTGTATTCCGCCAAGCAGAGGCGCGCACCATCGCCGGCCTTCCCTGTTCCGGCCACTCGCGCTTTCGAGGTTTGCCGCGCTCACTATCATCCCGGCAAATGAAGTTCTGGAAGTCGGGTCCCCGGCCCTAACAAACTTCACTAGGAGAGAACGATGAAAACACTCCGAATTCTGCTGGTATCCATTGCCCTGCCCTTCGTAGCCCATCTCTCTGCAGCTCAGACCCAGGACGCGGCGGGTTGCAAGGACTCCCCGCTCATCGCGCGTTTTCCCGGCTCCGTGATCGACTCCTGCGATGACAAAGCAGACAATACCTACACCTTCCACAACATTGGCCCCAAGGGCGAAGACAAAACTATCGAGGGCGAATATCACTCCGTCCAGTACAACCTTCCCGCCAGCGTGACCGACGCGCAAGTGGAGCGCAACATCACAACCGCCTTCCGGAACGCGGGTTATACCATTGACGGCGGGAGTTGCTGTTTCACCGTGCATATGGGGAAGACCTGGATCGACGTCGAGGTCGGCGGCGGCAACTATAAGCTGTACACCGTGATCGAAACGGCCTTGACCCAGGATGTGGTTGCCACTGCGGCTGATCTCTCCAACGGCATCGCAAGCACCGGCCACACCGTGGTCAACGGCATTCTCTTCGACACGGGCAAGGCCGACGTGAAGCCCGAGTCAGACCCCGCGCTGCAGGAAGTGGCCAAAATGCTCAAGGGCGACCCTAAGCTCAAGGTTTATGTCGTGGGACATACAGACAATGTGGGTGGGCTCGCTGCCAACATGGACTTATCGAAACGACGCGCGGCGGCCGTTGTGCTGGCGCTGACGACAAAATATGGCGTGTCCGCAGGTCAACTCCAGTCCTACGGCGATGGGCCGTATGCGCCCGTCGCTTCAAACGACTCCGCGGACGGCCGCGCCCTTAACCGTCGCGTCGAGTTGGTCAAGCAATAAGCAGGAGATTGCCTGACCCGGGATGTCATCTGATGAAAATCGGCTCATCGTCAGTGAACCGTTCCGAGCGAATCACCGGCTACACGGCAGTTACTTTTTCAGTAGTATTCCTGCGCTCCGCAGTCGATCGGTCTCGGGGCCCGGGCGTTTTCTCGCTAAGAGGCAGATCACTCCACCGGCCTTTCAGCCGATCTCCTGATCCCAGTTCTCCAGCGCCTTCTTGAACTCGAGCATGAACTTGCCGCCATCAGCGCCGTCAATGAGACGGTGATCGAAGCCCAGGCAGAAGTACTGCATCGAGCGAATCGCAATCGAGTCGTTGCCGTCGGCATCGGTGAGCACGGCGGGCTCCTTGCGCAGGCCACCCACAGCGAGGATGGCCGACTCGGGCTGGTTAATAATCGGCATGCCAAACTCGCCGCCAAAGGCGCCGGCGTTGGTGAGCGTAAAGGTGGATCCGCCAACCTCGTCGGGCGAAAGCTTTTTGGTGCGCGCGCGCAGGGCCAGATCGGCGATGGTCCGCGCCAGCACGACGAAACTTGCCTCCTCAGCCTCGCGGACCACGGGCACGATCAGGCCCCCGTCGAGAGCCACAGCAATGCCAAGGTTGATGGTCCAGTGATAGCGGATGGCGAGGCCATCCTTCGCGTTCTCAAGCGAGGCGTTGACGATGGGGAAGCGGCGCAGCCCGGCAACAGTCGCTGCGGCAATGAACGGCATAAAAGTCAGCTTCACCCCGTGGCGCTGCTCGAAGCCTGCGCGATGCTGCTCGCGCAGGCGCGCAATGCGCGTCATGTCGACCTTGTAGACGGTGTAGACGTGCGGGCTGGTGCGCACGCTCTCCACCATGCGGTCGGCAATGATGGCGCGCATGCGTGTGAGCGGAACGGGTTCCCCTGGAAGAGTCGAAAGCTCCGGCGCCACTTGCAGTGGGGCAGACTTTTGGACTGACTGCTGCGCTGAGGCTGACTGTGTCGCCCGCAGCACGTCTTCTTTGCCGATGCGCCCGCCGGTGCCGGTGCCGGCGATACGGCTCAAATCGATTCCATGCTCTTTGGCGATGCGGCGAGCGAGCGGCGACGAGCGCAGCACCTGCGGTGCGGCAGCCTTTTGGACTGGAATCTGTGGAACGGCCACCTGCGGTGGGGCAGACTTTTGGACGAGATTCTCTGGAACCTGACGTGCAACCGCCGCGGACCCAGCCTCGCCAATCACCGCGACGATCGTATTCACCTCGACGGTAGCGCCTTCGGCAAAGCGGATTTCTGCCAGCACGCCGGCAACAGGCGAGGGAATCTCAGCGTCCACCTTGTCTGTAGAGATCTCAAAGAGCGGCTCGTCGACTGCGACGGTGTCGCCGATCTTCTTGAGCCATTTGGTGATCGTGCCCTCGAAGATCGATTCGCCCATCTGGGGCATGATAACTTCCGTTGGCATGCGTCCCTCTTTCGCGCTTCAGCCTGCACCGGTTCCTGCCGGATTATAAATCGCGGGCGGCCCAGTATGGCAGAATGCGGCTGGTTCGGCCCGCAGCCGTTACGCCCAACTCTCACGCCACGATCGGCCGGTCTTTCACGGGGTGCGGCAATTGCCGCAAACGCTCGATCTCAGGCGGGACCTGGAGCGGCGTGTCTTCCGCCGGAAATTCCTGGGCCGGCGGTTCCGGCGCACCAGCGGTTTTCACCTGCGACCGCAGGGCAGCCAGGCCTTCCAGCATCTCGACAGGCTCGCCGAAGACCAAGCCGAACTGTCGTGCCGCACGCTCCGCAAGAGCTTCCAGGGTGGGCAGGGCCGCCGGGTCCCGAACCTCCTTCGCGAGGCTCGTCACCGGCCGGTCGGTGATGCCGCAGGGATTGATGAGGCGGAAATCATCGAGATTCGTGGTGACGTTAAAGGCGAATCCGTGCGAGGTGACGCCGCGGGCCACGTGAATGCCGATGGCGGCAATCTTTCGCTCACCTGCGGGCGCATCTTTCGCTGTTCTCCCATAACTCTCTTCCAAGAGTCCGCCGCCCGCAGGGCCATCCAAAAGGCTGCCGTGCGCAGCACACCAGACGCCGGTCAATCCGCAAATGCGCCCGGCGGGCACGCCCAACTCGCCGCAGACTCGGATGAGCGCATCTTCCATGAGGCGAACGAAATCGACCGGGCCGAGGCGGTTGCCGCTGGCATTGCGCAGGCTGCGCAGATCGAAGATGGGGTAGCCGATAAGCTGGCCGGGACCGTGGTAGGTCACGTCGCCGCCGCGGTTGATGTCGTGCAGCGTGACGCCGCGTGCTGCCAGCAACTCATCCGACGCAAGAATGTTGGCACGGCTCGCGTTGCGGCCCAGCGTGAGAACCGGCGGGTGCTCCAGCAGCAGCAGCACATTGCCGACGCACCCCTGCTGGCGCAGCGCAACCAGTTCTTGCTGCAGGCGCAGCGCTTCCGCATAGTCCATGCGGCCGAGATAGATGGAGTGGATCATCTGCTACCCAGATTGTAACGAGGCCCGGTGCGTCGCGGCGCCAGGTCTCAGTTGGCAGTTTTCATCTGGTAGAGCCCGCTGAACGCCGGACGCACCCGCAGGTACACAAGAATCCAGAGGATCGTGACCACGATACCTGAGGGCAGCGCCATGTGCGTCATCAGCGTGCCGACGAGAAGAATGTTCACGATGACGGGCGCCAGCAGGCAGAGGCCCAGCGGCACATAGCGGTTGATGAGCAGTAGGAGCCCGCCGACAGTCTCAAAGACACCTACATACATGATGTAGTGGGTCGAAAAGAGGGCGCCCATAAACTGCCCCGTGGCCCCGGTTGGCATCGGCCCCGAAGGGATGAAGTTGAAGAACTTGTTGAGGCCAAAGACCAGAAAAACCAAGCCCAGCAGGATGCGCGCGATCATCGTGACAATCTTCATGGAGTACTCCTCGAATTAAATTTCAGAAGGGGATGAAGCCCCAAATAAGCGACGTGCACCGCAATGAAAAACTCGCTATGCCGTTGGATGGCCGGCGTGCACTTCGAGATTCAGTTTTGCCGCGGTCGGGCGATCCGCACAGCAGTGTCTATTTCGAAGGATCGACCAGCGCCTGATACACCAGAGGGCGCGTCGAGTACTCCATATTCGGTTTCCCACCGCCCATGCGCTGGATCATGCCGACGAAGACCATGTCGTTGGTGGGGTCAACCCAGTACCAGGTACTGGCTGCGCCATCCCAGAAGAATGTGTCCTTGCCGTCGGGCAGATCGGCAGCCTGCGGATCGAAGAGAACGGCGCAGTCGTAGCCGTAGCCAAATCCAGGGCGGAAGGTCTGCGATCCGACGTGGAACTCGCCCGTCAGCATGCTGGCCGGCAAGTGGTTGGTGTCCATCAGGCGGACGGAGGGGGGAGCAAGAATGCGCACGCCGCCCAGTTCGCCGCTGTTGCCCAGCATCTGCGCGAAGCGGTAGTAATCCTCAGCCGTCGAAACCAGGCCGCCGCCACCCGACGGACGCGTGGGCGGCGAGAGAAAGTCGCCATGGCCACTTCCGTTGGTGGTGTCAGCCTTCAGTCCGTCGTGACCGTCGTTCTCATAAAGCGTGGCGAAGCGCGCGCTTTTGTCGGCGGGAACGTAGAATCCGGCGTCGCGCATGCCAAGCGGCGCGAAGAGATGGTCGCGCATGAAGTCGGGCAGCGACTGGCCGGTGATCTTCTCGACGATGTAGCCCTGAATATCCATAGAGAGGCTGTAGCGCCAGCGCGTGCCGGGCTGATAGTTGAGCGGGACCTGTGCGAGCCCATCGATCATCTGCTTAAAGGTTGGGGCATATCGTATGTTCAGTTTCTGGTACATCGCGTCGACCGGCCCGTCGCCATCGCCGTAGCTGAAGCCCGCGGTGTGGGTCATCAGCTCGTGCATGGTGGGCGGATGATCGGGATCGACGAGGATCATTTTGCCCGTCGCGTCGAGACCAGCGAAGACCTTGAGATTGGCGAACTCGGGAATGAACTTGGAGATGGGGTCGCTGGGCAGCCACTTGCCCTCTTCGTACAGGATGAGCATCGCCACACCCGTAACGGGCTTGGTCATGGAGTAGTCGCGGAAGATTGTGTCCTTGGACATGGGCACGCCGGTCGTAAAGTCCTGTACGCCATAGGTGCGGTAGTCGACGATTTTGCCGTGGCGGGCAAGGATGGTGACCGCGCCGGAGAGTTCCTTTTTATCGACCACGCTCTGAATAAAGGCGTGCAGACGCTCCAATCGCTCGGAAGAAAAGCCGACGGACTCGGGAGAGACGGGCGTCATGTCGATGACCGCAGAGGCGGAGGTTTGCTGAGCGTCCGTAGCGGGCAGCCCAAGGGAGAGGGTGGCAGCGACAATGAGCAGGGAGAATATTTTCGAAGGGATCATGGTTTGAAGAGTCCTCTACGCGGCAACGGAACCCTGGTCGCGCTCGGAACCCTTTATATCAAAATCAATTGCCGCTGGCGCGCAGGCGATGGAAATCGCATTTCGCGGTACACTATCTACTGGCAGGAGGACCGGGCGGTCGCTGCCGGAAATCCTTGCGCAAGCAGGGGTTGCCGGGAGAGGAAAGTCCGAACTCCGCAGGGCAGTGTGCCGGATAACGTCCGGGACGCGGGCGTCAAGGCCCGCGGACGGCCAGTGCCACAGAAAACGTACCGCCGCTGCGTGGGGCACCGCTGCGTGGAGACGCCCAATGGACTCGTCCAAAGGGCTGCCCCACGCAGTGGTGCTCCACGCAGTGGTAAGGGTGAAAAGGTGCGGTAAGAGCGCACCGCGCAGCCAGTAATGGTTGTGGCAGGGTAAACCCCACACGGAGCAAGACCAAATAGGGAGGGACGTGCGAGCTAAGGAGCAAAGCTCGTACCCGGTGCCGGCCCGGCGCCGTAAGGCTGCTCCATGCAATGGCTGAAACCTCCGGGTAGGTCGCTGATGAACGTCCGCGGCAACGCGGCGTCTAGAGGAATGACCGCATAAACAGAATTCGGCTTATGAGTCCTTTTGCCGAATTGCATGACGGCCCCGAGGGAGAGATCCCTCGGGGTCGACCATTTTTGGCTCCGCTTTTTCCGCTACTATCAATCCATGTTGCGAGTAAAGCGGTTAGAGGCGAGCGCACGGCTGCCGGTGGTGGCGCATCCGGGCGAGGATCTGGGTTACGACGTGTTTGCGCTGGAAGGGGCCGTACTGGCACCGCGGGCCACGGTGAAGGTCCGAACCGGCATTGCCGTGGAAGCGCGCGATCTGCGGACAGACGCGCCGCTGGGCCTGCTGGTGCGCGACCGCTCGTCCATGGCGGCGCGGGGCCTTGCCACCACGGGCGGTGTCATCGATTCCGGCTACCGCGGCGAGATCCTCATTGTCATGACCAATCTGGGCGACGTCACCCAGGAGCTCCAGGCCGGCGAAAAAATCGCGCAAATGGTTCCCGTCCCTGTCCTCACGGGTCCCGTCCTGGAAGTCGAAAGCCTAGAAGCGTCGGGGCGGGCGGCCAAGGGGTTTGGGAGCACAGGAAAATAGCCAATAGGGAGTAGCCAGGCCGAACCGCGCCAAAAGCCTGCTGCATGCAATGCCCAAAAGGTTGCTGCATGCAATGCCTGAAGGGCTGCTCCATGCGGGGTCCCCGGCGACAGGTCTTCGTCGCTGGGGTGTCAAGCAATGGCGGAACCGGGCATCGCCCGCGTGCGTATCATAAGAGCGAGAAGCCATGCCACTTAAGGAAGCCTTCAAACTCGCGCTGGACTCGCTGTGGGCCAACAAGCTGCGCAGCATCCTCACTTTGTTCGGCGTCATCATCGGCGTGGCGTCGGTGATCATGGTGGTCACTCTCACCAACGGCGCCAAGCAGTTTGTCACCGAAAAAATCAACACCTATGGCGCGGCCGTGGTCACCATCAGTAAGATGCCGCAGACCTTTATCACCATCGAAGAATATATCTCCTATCAAAAGCGCAAAGACATTACGTTCGACGACTACAGGGCCATCCTGTCCGATTGCAAATCCTGCGTGTCGGTGGCGGGCGACGCGCAACACCACCGGCAAGGTCGTCTACGGAACCAGGTCCACCACCGACACCAACATTCGCGGCTGGACCTGGACGATGCCGCCCATTTCGAATCTCAATATCGCGGAGGGGCGCTTCTACACTGAACTCGAGGACGAGCACAGTGCTCGTGTCGCCATTGTCGGCTCCGACATTGTCGACAACGTCCTTGGCCCCGGCGACCCGCTGGGAAAGAGATCCGCGTGGATGGCGCGCCCTACACGGTCATTGGCGTGGGCGAGAGCCAGGGCAAGATGTTTGGCCAAAGCATGGATAACTGGGTCGCAATCCCCCTCATGACATTTCTCCACACATACGATGCTCACAGCAGCATGATGATCTATGTGAATGCGGGCGGCGGCGGAGAGGTGATGGACGGGGTTTCCGACGAGCTGCGCGTGATCATGCGCGCGCGGCGGCACCTGGCGCCAGATGCAGCCGGATGCTTTCTCCATCGATTCCAGCGCGACATTTCAAAATCTGCTCGGAAACATCCTCAACAACTTTGGCGCAGTCGTGGTGGCCATCGCCGCCATCTCGCTGGTGATCGGCGGCATCGTCATCATGAATATCATGCTGGTCACGGTGACGGAACGGACACGCGAGATCGGCGTGCGCAAGGCGCTGGGCGCGAAGCGGAAAGATATTCTGATGCAATTCCTCATTGAGTCGGCATTGCTGGCGTCGATCGGGGGAGTCATCGGAGTCCTGGTGGGCATTGGCTTGGCCAAGGTGTTGACACTGGCCATCGGATTTCCTTCTGTAGTAGCCCTGTGGTCCATCGCGGTGGGGTTGTTGGTGTCTGCTTCGGTTGGTCTGTTCTTTGGTATTTATCCGGCGCACAAGGCAAGTGCCCTCGATCCCATTGCGGCGCTCCGGGCCGAACTGTGAACTGACCCATGAAGTCCACCGGCCAAACCCGAGAATCCGTCAAGATGGCGCTGGATACCCTGCGCAAGAACAAGATGCGCTCCGGCCTCACCGTTCTCGGCATCCTCATCGGCATTTCTACGGTCATTCTCATCTCCTCGGCGATTAACGGCCTCAACTCAAACATCGAAAATTTTGTGAGCACGCTGGGCACGAATGCTTTGTGGGTCTATCATTTTGAGCCGTTCGGCCACCGGCCAACCACCGAGGAGTTGAACCGCAAGAAGCTCACCTATGAGGACGGCATCGCCATGCGCGCGCTGCCGCATGTAATCACCGTCGACCCCGAACTGACTTACCAGAATTTTCAAACCGGATTGGGCTCTGTTTCGCTCAAGCACGGCACCCACAAGATCGCGAACACCATCCTCAGCGGCGCCACGGAGGCATTTACGGAGGTGCAGGAGGTCGATTTCCTGGAAGGCCGCATGTGGACCGAATCGGAAGAGCAGCACCGCGCGAATGTGGTGATTCTGGGTCACGATTCCGCGGCCGATCTTTTCCCCGGCGAGGATCCCATCGGCAAGGAGGTGGAATGCGAAGGCGACGTCTTCACCGTTATCGGCGTGCTCGATCTGCAACCTCAGCCCTTCGGAAGCGGGCGCAACACGCAGGACAACCAGGCCTATTTCCCGTTGGAGACGTTTCGCAAAATTCACCCGGAAATTACGGATTTCTGGATTGTGGTGAAATACGACGACCCCGCGAACAAGCAGGTCGTGATCGAAGAAGTGCGCGAGTTGCTGCGCGTGCGACGCAAGTTGCACGCCGATCAGGACGATAACTTCGCCATCTTCAGCCCCGAGTCGATCACGCGTTTGTGGAATCAGCTTACCGGCGGACTCTTCCTCTTCATGGTTGCGGTATCGTGCGTAGGGTTGATGGTGGGCGGCGTGGGTGTGATGAATATCATGCTGGTGAGCGTGACCGAGCGCACGCGCGAGATCGGCGTACGCAAAGCCATTGGCGCGACCAAGAAAATGATCATGGTGCAATTCACGCTGGAAGCGGTAACTTTATGTGCGGTGGGCGGACTGCTGGGCATTTTGACTGGGTCGCTTCTGACGCTGATTTTGCATTTTGCTGTGCCGTTTCTGCATGCGGCCCTTTCCCTCACGTGGGTCGTCATCGCTTTTGCCGTCTCCTGCATCATTGGCCTGGTCTTCGGCATTTACCCGGCATGGAAAGCCGCCAACCTGGACCCGATTGAAGCGCTACGGTACGAGTAAGACAATAAGCAGCAATCAGCGAACAGCAGGCAGTAAACAATGCGCAGAATGGCGGAAAGCGCGCTATTGCTGAATGCTCGCTAATCGCTCACTGTTAGCTGTCTGCTGTTCGCTCGCGATGCGGAGTATTCCAATGGCTGCTGTCGGTCAAACCCGAGAATCCGTGAAGATGGCGCTGGATACGCTGCGCAAGAACAAGATGCGCTCCGGCCTCACCATTCTCGGCATCCTGATCGGCATTTCTACGGTCATTCTCATCTCTTCGGCGATCAACGGCCTCAATTCCAATATCGAGCAATTGGTGAATTCGCTGGGCACCAACGTCCTGTGGGTCTTCCATTTCGACGCCGTTCGGCCACCGGCCCACGACCGAGGAGCTCAATCGCAAAAAGCTGACCTACGAGGACGGCATGGCCATGCGCGCGCTGCCGCACGTCGTCACCGTGGACCCGGACTGATCCTACCAGAACTTTCAAACCGGCCTGGGCAATGTCTCTCTCAAGCACGGCACGCACAGGATTACAGAACACCATCCTCAGCGGATCCACCACGGCCATGACTGAGGTGCAGCAAGCGAACTTCCTGGAAGGGCGGTATGTGGACGGAATCGCAGGAAGAACACCACGACAACGTGATGGTTCTGGGACACGATGCCGCAGAGGATCTTTTTCCCGGCGAGGACCCGATCGGCAAGGACGTGAATGCGAGGGCGACGTTTTCACCGTGATCGGCGTGCTGGACCTGCAGCCGCAGCCCTTCGGCAGCGGGCGCAACACGCAGGACAACCAGCCTACTTTCCGCTGGAGACATTCCGCAAGATTCATCCCGAGATTTACCGACTTCTGGATCGCGGTGAAATACGACGACCCGGCGAACAAGCAAATCGTGACCGAAGAGATGCGCGAGTTGCTGCGCGTGCGGCGCAAGTTGCGCGCCGATCAGGACGATAACTTCGCCATCTTCAGCCCCGACTCGCTGACCCGCTTGTGGAATCAGCTCACCGGCGGACTGTTCCTCTTCATGGTTGCGGTCTCGTGCGTGGGGCTGATGGTGGGCGGCGTGGGCGTGATGAACATCATGCTGGTGAGCGTGACCGAGCGGACGCGCGAGATCGGCGTGCGCAAGGCCATCGGCGCGACCAAGAGAAATATCCTGGTGCAGTTCACGCTGGAAGCGGTGACGCTGTGCGCGGTGGGCGGCCTGCTGGGCATTTTGGCCGGGGCACTGTTGACGCTGATTCTGCATTTCGCCGTGCCCTTCCTGCATGCGGCGCTTTCGCTCACGTGGGTCATCATCGCCTTTGCCGTCTCCTGCGCCATCGGTCTGGTCTTCGGCATTTATCCGGCGTGGAAAGCCGCCAACCTGGACCCGATTGAGGCGCTGCGGTACGAGTAAAGCAGGGACCAAGGGAACAAGGGACCGAGGGAACAAAAAGGCGAACCCACCCACAGCCAGAGTTCGATTGCTGTTTTCATCGCGTCCCCATTCTCAATTGCTCTATCCTTAGAAGAACTATCCCGCCAGGAACGGGTCACGCATGGGAGCTTCATTCTCAAGGTTCTGCGCGATGATGGAATACAAGCAAGCGGAGAATCTCTCCGCCGGAGTGAAACGGTTGCCGAATGCATTGATGAGCAGGTTGACGAAATGAGTCTTCCCGTTTTCTTGTTCCCTTGCTCCCTTGTTCCCTTGTTCCCTGTCTTCTTCATGCCTCACCCCCTGGCGCAAGCGATCGAGATGGTGACGACGGCGCTGGCCGTGGCCGGGATGGGCTACTTTCTCGCCAGCCTGTTCGCGGCGCGGAGTTTTCTCCGCGAGCGGCGCGCGCCGCGGCCTGCAGTTCTGCGCCCGGCGTGAGCATTCTCAAATCGCTCAAAGGCCTCGACCCCGGCATGATGGATGCCTTCCGCAGCCATTGCCGGCAGAAGTATGCGGGCGACTTCGAGCTGCTGTTCGGCGTAGCGTTCGCTCGACGATCCTGCGGCTGCCGCAGTTCGAACAACTGGTCGCGGAGTTTCCCGAGCGGTCGATCCGGCTGGTCGAGTGCCCCGAGCGGCTGGGAACAAATGGCAAAGTGAGCACGCTCGTGCAACTCGCCCCTCACGCGCGCTACGATTTTTTGCTCATCAACGATTCCGACATTACGGTGGGGCCGCATTATCTCGAGCGGGTGATGTGTTGCTTTGCTCCGCAGGCGCACGATGATGGCAAGGCGCCGGTCGGTCTGGTGACGGCGCTCTATCGCGGGCGCGCGCACGGCACACTCGCTTCACGGCTTGAAGCGCTGGGCATTGCCACCGATTTCATCCCCAGCGTCTGCTCTCGAAATTGATCGAGGGCGGGCTGCACTACGGTCTGGGTTCCACGCTCGCGGTACGGCGCGAGGCGCTGGAAAAAGCAGGCGGCTTGCTTGCCCTTGTCGATCAGTTGGCCGACGACTACGAGATGGGCGTGCGCGTCGCGCGAGCCGGCTTTCGCGTGGCGCTGAGCGCTGAAGTTGTGGAGACCAGCGTGCCGGCATACGCCTGGCGCGGGTTCGTCGATCACCAGTTGCGCTGGCTGCGCACCGTGCGCGACGCGCGGCCGGCCGGCTATGTGGGCCTCATCTTCACGCATGGATTGGCGTGGGCGCTGCTCAACGTGCTGGCCAGCGGATTGAGCCCGGTGAGCCTGTGGCTGCTGGGGCTGAGTTTCTTTCTGCGGCTGGCGCAGGCCATGAGCGTGGGCGCCGAAGTGCTGGGCGATCACGAGGTGCTTCCGAACCTGTGGCTGCTGCCGCTGCGCGACGTGGTCGCGATGGGTCTGTGGGTGGCGGGCTTTGCCGGGGACACGATTGTGTGGCGCGGCGAGCGCTTTGCGCTCAAGAATGGGCGCCTCGTCAAAGCCGAGCGGAGCTAGCTCTCTGACCGCTTGATTTCGCACGAATTGGGGTGCCCCGGGTCTCGATTTTGAGACCCGGGAACCACGAAATCAAAGGACCGAACCCAAGCTGTCGGAGCTAGTCGCTCGCCATAGCCGCGTCAGCCTCTCGCAAATCGCGAATCGCTTCCGTGTCAAACGTCAGGCACGTGCCCAGCTCATTGAAGTCTTTTTCCCATCGCGGACGATCCTCTTTTGTCAGCGCGGTGAGCGCGTAGCCCGACGTGCGCAGAATCTCGTACCAGATATTTTGCGCCTGCCAGAGATTCAGGTCGAATGGCAGTTCGGTAAGGGTACGGGCCAGCGACACCGCCCGTTCGAGCATTTCCAGCGACCCCGACGACATTTGCAGCTCCACCATCGCGCGCTTCATGCGCAGATCGGCAATGTACGAGAGCGTCGCGATCTCAAGCGGAACCAGGTCGGCCTTTGCCAGCGAGAGATAAGAGCGCAACCGCGCGACATCGATCGGATCAACTTCAAGCACGCGCCGCAGGCCGGCGTTGATGGCGAATCCCGCAGCGAGGGTGAGCGCGGGCGGCTTGGGCAGGCTCGCCTGCGAAAGATAGTGCAACAAGCTGGCGTGGTCCTGGTAGATGGTGGTGAGCGAGTTCTCGATATCCCAGAGCGTGGAGTTGAGGATGAGTTGCACGATGCGCCGCTGCTCGTCGGTGAAGAGCGAGGTGAGCGAGTAGTCGGCGTGGCCGTAGAAGCGGTCGAGCAGCCGAATCACCTCAGGGAAGTCGGCGCGCTGCACGTGACCGGACGCATCGGCAGAAAATGCCTCGAAGGCGGCGGCATCGGCATCGATGTAAACCTTCACTGCAGCGGTAATGTTTTGGTCGCCGAAATGGAGAACAGCAAATGAAAAACTTTGCGCGTGATCGGTGATCGTGCTGGCCACATGCACGCGGCCCAGCGCCAGGCGGCCGCGGCCCGAAGTATGAATCTCGTAGGAGATGCGGCGCACGCGGTAGCAGAAGAGTTCCGTCTCATCGGCAAACGAGGAGAACACAGAGCTGATGGCGTAGTGCGCGGCGACCTGCTCAAGGTGCAGCTCCTGGGTTTCAACACATTTCTTATAGATGCTGGCGCCGTCCCCGGCCTTGGGATCGTTGGAGCGCGCCTCGGCAAGTCGCGCGAGAAATGCGGGCTCGAGCGGCGCAGCCTGTTCGCCGAAAACCTGCAAGGCCAGTTGCAGCACGCGCGCCGCGTAGGCGATCACCTGCACGGTCTCGATGCCGGCAATGTCGTCAAAGAACCATCCGCAGCTGGTGAACATAAGCTGCGCATGGCGCTGCATCTCCATCAGTTCAAGGGCGCGCACGCGCTCGCTGTCGTTGAGCGGGTGCGCCTGTTGCGCAGCCAGGAAGCGATTGACCGACTCCGTGCTGCGGTCGAGCACCACCTGGATGTAGGCGTCGCGCGCGGCCCACACATCGCGAAACAGACTGCTGCCATGCTGCTCGCACAGCGGAATTAACGCGTCGCGCAGTTCGTCGAGAGCCTTGCGCAACGGCGCGCGCCATTCCTGGTTCCAGCCGGGATGGCCGCCGTTGCAGCCGCAGTTGGAGCGCCACCGCTCCACGCCGTGCACGCAACTCCATGAAGTGTCTTCCACAATCTCGCACTCAAACTCCGGTGGAAACTGCTCCAGGAACGCAGCGTAGTTAGTTAGCTTGACGGTCTTATCCTGCTCCAGCAGGCGCAACGCATAAGCCAGTCCCATCTCGCCATACTTGTGATGATGCCCGTAGGTCTCGCCATCGGTAGCTACGTGCACCAATTGCGCCTCCGCGCTGTCTTTGAATCCTCCCTCGTCTTTGAATCCACTTTTGAGACGCGCGACGAGGTTCTCGCTTGAGTCGAGCAACCCCTCAAAAGCGATGGCGCGAGAGACTGGGCCGTTGTAGAAAAAGACGGCGATGGATGCGCCAGAAGCGAACCGGACGAGATATGGGTGAGTGGTGTCGACCGTCGCGTCGGGCGTGTTCGTCCAGTCGCCGTCGCCATCCAGCGGGCGAATCCGCTTGCATTGGTGCGGAGCCAGCAGGGTGAATCGAATCCCATTTGTAGCGAGGGCTTCGAGGGTTGCCGTGTCGGCCGCGGTTTCAGGCAGCCACATGCCTTCAGGCGGCGAGCCAAAACTATTTTCGTAGTCGGCGATGCCCCATCGGATTTGCGTGGCGCGATCGCGCGCGTTGGCTAGCGGCAGGATCATGTGGTTGTACCCCTGCGCCATGGCCGAACTGTGCCCGCGGTTGCGCTGGCGGCTGCGGCCCTCCCCGTCAAGAATCATGCGATAGGTACGCTGTGCATTTTCCTTCAGCCAACTCAGCAGCGTAGGTCCGAAGTTGAAGCTGATGCGCGCGTAGTTGTTCACAATGCGCGTGATCTGGTTCTTCACGTTGACTACGCGGGCCGCGCCATTGGGCGCGTAGCACTCGGCGCAAATGCGCTCGTTCCAGTCGTGGTAAGGGGCCGCGCTGTCCTGCGTTTCCACCGTTTCCAGCC
This sequence comes from uncultured Acidobacteriota bacterium, assembly GCA_963713675.1. Lineage (GTDB taxonomy): Bacteria > Acidobacteriota > Terriglobia > Terriglobales > Acidobacteriaceae > Telmatobacter. The sequence goes on along the minus strand of CAVQMV010000017.1, from coordinate 25,655 downwards.
ACGGATTCTCGCGAGGCGGCTGATAAAAGTGGCCGTGAATGCAAATAAAGTGTTTAGCAGGAGGCATGAAGATTCCGAGGCCGTGCGCTGCGACCTGCGCATCCGCACCTTGACGCTATTGTACGGCGATGCGCCGGAGCTACCGCGCCGACCGGCCGCTAGGCGCGGTGTTTTTCGCAAGATCGCAAGCCCGCCACAGGTACCAACTGGCCACGGAGCGGTACGGCGCCCAGCGCTGGCCCCGGCGAAAGAGAACGTCGGGCTTGGGAAGGTCGGCCGCTTCGAGCGGTCGCGATTTAGGCACGCGCTGGAAGGTGAGCGCAAAGCCCTTGCGCACGCCGTAGTCAGTCACGGGCAGCACATCGGGCCGGCCGAGGCGAAAGATGAGCAACATTTCCACCGTCCAGGAGCCGATGCCGCGCACTTCCGTGAGGCGCTCCACGATATCGGCGTCGGACATTTTCCGAATCGCCGCATGCGCGGGTACGGTTCCGTCCAACGTGCGCGCGGCCAGGTCACGAAGTGCCTTGATCTTGTTGCCGGATACGCCGGCCGCACGCAGCGGATCGTCGGGCGTGTCGAGCAGGAGCTGCGGCGTGGGATCGCCATGGAAATACTCGCGCACCCGGCGGTGAATGGTGGCCGCGGCCTTGCCATGCAACTGCTGATAGAGGATCGATTCCAAAAGCGACTCAAAAGGCGAAGCGGAGCGGTCGAGACGCAGCGTGAACGGGCCCACGCGATCGATGAGCGCGCCAAGCTTGGCGTCGCGCGCACGCAGATGCGCGATGGCCTCGTCGGGGTCGAAGGGAAGTCTTGAGCTGCGGCCGTCGTGAATCATGGATGGAGTGTATCGCAAGCGGATCGAATCAAGTCGCGAGTGGTAAACTCCCCTTGGTTTCTCCGAGAGGATGTTTGACATGAAGCGCCGCGATTTTGTGAAAACGATGACGGCCGCGGGAGTGGGCATGGCCTTGCGGCCGCGCGCCGCGCTGGCAGCGGGAGCGCAGGCAGCCGCACCGGACTTGAACGTGAAGCGCGTGCTGGCGATGTTCAAGTGCCACTTTGATGCCGGCTTTGTCGATACGCAATTCAACGTCGTGCACCACCGCTATTTTGACAAGTTTTTCCCTCAAGCGATTGAGATAGCGCGCACCGCAAATGCCGGCGGCAAGCGGCGCTATGTGTGGACCACCGGCTCGTGGCTGCTCTTCGAGTATCTCGATCAGGCTTCCGCGGCCGATCGCAAGACCATGGAAGACGCGATTGCGCGCGGCGACATTGCGTGGCACGCGCTGCCCTTCACATGGCAGACCGAGATGCTGTCCCCGTCGATGATTGAGGGCAGCCTGGCGTTGTCGCAGTCGCTCGACCGGCGCTTTGGCAAGGTAACCACCGGCGCCAAGATGACCGACGTGCCGGGACACACGCGCGGCATGATTCCGCCGCTCGCGAAGCATGGCGTTACTTTTTTGGAAATCGGCGTGAATGGCGGTTCGACGCCCGCTGTGCTGCCGCCGCTTTTCCTGTGGAAGGACCCCTCCGGCGCGAGCCTGCCCATGATGTACCACCACGATTATGAAGGCATCGCCGTTGTTCCAGGATCGGATTTGGCGCTTGTGACGCGCGTGCGCGGCGACAATAGCGGCCCGCATCATCCTGAAGAGATCGAACGCATTCATGCGGAGCTGGCCGCGCGTTTCCCGAATGCGGAGATCGTGGCCACCAATTTGAGCGAGATGGCGAATGCCCTTGCGCCGTACCGCGACAAGCTGCCGGTAGTGACGGAAGAAATCGGCGACACGTGGATCTACGGGTGTGCGAGCGACCCGCTCAAAGTGGCCCGTTATCGCGAGCTTTCGCGGTTGCGCGAAGCGTGGATCGGCAGCGGCGCATTGAAGGTCGGCGATGAGACGGACCTTCAGTTGCTGCGCCACGTGTTGCTGGCGCCCGAGCACACCTGGGGCACAGATACAAAAACCTGGCTGGACTACGACAACCTCATACCGTCTGACTTAGCGGGCAAGTTAGACACGAAAAATTACAAAGTCGTCGAATTTAGTTGGATCGAAAAGCGGCAGGACTTGCTCGACGGGGTTGCAACGCTGCCGGAGGCGCTGCGCGAAGAAGCGCTGCTCGCGATGGAAGGCATGAAGGCAACGCGGCCGGTCGTTTCTCCAAAAGCAATTGCAGTTGCACCCGGAAAGACGATTGAAACCGCGCATTTCACGCTGCAAATCGATGCCAAGACCGGCGCCATCACGCGGCTGCGCAACAAAGCGACGGGACGCGAGTGGGCAAGCCCCCAAAATCCCGTCGCGCTGCTGACTTACCAGACGCTTGCGCAGGAAGACTACACGCGCTATCGGGCGAGTTATGTCATCTCCAAGCAGGATTGGGCGCAGAAAGACTTCGGCAAACCGAATATCGAACGCTTTGGTGCGAAGCGCGAGGAATGGCAGCCATCGAGCGCGAATGTTCTCGTGGAAGAAAACGATGAAGCGCATCGCATCGTGGTGGGTTTGCAGTTCAACGACGAGGAAGCTTTCACTTCGGGTTGCGCCGCATTTCCGCGGCATGCATTCATTGAACTGTTGCTGCCCAAAGCTGAGCCCGTCATCCACTTGCAGTTCTCCTGGTTCGGCAAACCTGCCACGCGCATGCCGGAGGCGCTTTGGCTCACCTTCAATCCCATTGCCGAAGACGTGAAGGGATGGACGCTCGACAAGTGCGGCGAGCCGATTTCGCCCCTGGATGTTGTCGCTTCAGGGAACCGGCATATGCACGCCCTGGGGACAGGATTCAAGTACGAGTCGGGCGAGAATTCCTTCGCCGTCGACACACACGATGCGCCCGTGGTAGCACTCGGCGAGCGCGACCCCATTCTCTTCTCGAACGATCAGCCGGATCTGAGCAAGGGAGTGCACTCGTGCCTCTTCAACAACTGCTGGGGCACAAACTACATCATGTGGTACGGCGAGGACCTGCGCGCGCGTTATGTAATTCGCGCCTGAGGACGCACGGTGGACAAAAACCGCAAGCAGCACAACTCCGCTGCGCGCCGGCTCTCACCCTTCACTTCGATGGCGTAGCAGCCTTGGTGGCATGTGCGATGACGATTTGCGTCTTGCCCTCAAGCAGGCTCGGCGATTGCGACACCGTCACAGAAATGGACTCGCCCGCTCCCTTGATCACCACAATCACTTCCCCGTTGAAGGTGGGCCTGGTCTGCGCGGCCGGACCCAGCGCTCCCTGGTAAAACGCGATCACCTTGTCCTTTGAATCGGTGGTGAGATAAGAGGTAGTGAGCGTGTCCTCGCCAACCAGGGTCATGCGCACGACCTCCTTACTCTGCACAGCGCCCGGATAGATGGCGACGCCCAGGTCTCTTTCAGTAAGCGGCTGCGAGCTGGTCGTGATATTGGCCGATTTGGCCACTTTGTAGACCCCGTAACTCAGAAGCCCGATTCCGATAAGCGCGAGACCGACGAAGATGCCGACGACGATGAGAACGATTTTCAGCGCGCTCGGCCCCTTCTTCGGCGGGGGATAGCTCCCCGGCGGGTAGGGCGGGTTAGGCGCTGGCGGATAAGGCTGCGAAGAGCCGAATTGTGGAGGGGGCTCGTTGCCGGGAATGTCAGTCATGGCGCCTTCCTTGCGAGTGGATTTTTCGCGGCTGTGGCAGGCTGCGCTTTTAAGTTGCTGCCACTATACCGCATCCGTCGCAGTCAGGCGTCTGCCTGGTTGGCGAGAGTCTCCGCATCGCTACGAGGGGCCTTTGCGCGCGACAAGCGCGACCGGTTCGCCGGGAAGGAATCCCGGCGAACCGGCGTGAGTGCATGTGATCCTGAAGAATCAGAGCAGGCTCAGGATTTCGACGTGCGCACGATGGCGATCTGTGTCTGGCCATTATGCGCATTCGCCTCTTGGTTAATGATCACCGTGGTCTGGTCGCCCCCTCCCACGTCCACGATAAACTCGGCTCCGTCGGCGGTAATCATCGATTGCGCGTTTGCGCCGGCCTTGTCTTTGTAAAAAGCGATGACCTGATCCTTGGAATCGGGCGTGAGGTAGTTTGCGGTGATCATGGATTTGCCGCCCATGTTCATGCGCAAGCTGTCCTTCTGCTGCTGGGCGCCGGGATAGATGGCGATGCCCAGGTCGCTCTCAGTGAACTGGCCATTCGCACCCGCGCTGATGGTGCCGCCGCCTGGCGCGGTAATGGTGACCGTCCCGTCGGGATTCTTGTGGACGGAGTGAGCGACGCGGTAGCCTATGTAGCCGATCACCCCGACAACGAGAATACCCAGGACGACAAAGACGCCCACAACAATCAGAATGATCTTTACGGCGGTGTTACCTGACTTTTGAGGGGGAGCTCCCGCAGGCTGCGGAGCAATTTGATTTTCGGTCGAATCGGGCATTGTCATTTCCCTTTCATGAAGTCAACTGCAAGTAGTTTTGGGGGACTTCCGATTGCAGAATGCAGCCACTATACCGCATGAAAGCCAACTCCTGTAAGCGATTTGTTGGCTTATGGACCCGGAACGGGATGGTGCGGCCACGGACGCCTCCCGAATCCACCCAACCGTGACGGAACCTGCGCTGGCTCCCCGGTCGCCTTTACTATCAAGAGCGTAGACTTTTCCTGACGGGAGCCAGATCATGAAGATGCGGCCGGGAACGCAAACGGGATTTCTGCTGTGCGGCAAGGAATGGACCGACGGAGAGGCGATGGAAGTGCGCTCGCCGTGGGATCAGGGACTGGTGGGGCGCGTGACCAAGGCCACGCGTGCCGATGCGCGCCAGGCCGTGCATCACGCCGTCGCCAGCCTGCGCCGCACGCGCGCACTGCCGCGCTGGAAGCGGCGCGAGATTCTTGAAGATGTGGCGGCGGCGCTCATCGAGCAAAAGGAGCGCTTTGCGCAACTGATTGTGGCCGAGGCCGGCAAGCCGGTGCGGCTGGCGCGGACCGAAGTGGATCACGCCGTGCTCACCTTTAAGACCGCAGCCGAAGAAGCGGCGCGGCTGGGTGGCGAAAGCATTCCGCTGGATTTGACGGAGGGCAACGAGGGCCGCTGGGGCCTGGTGCAGCGCTTTCCCGTTGGGCCCGTGTTGGCGATTACGCCCTTCAACCTTCCGCTGAGCCTGGTGGCGCACAAGGCAGCGCCGGCCATCGCAGCCGGGTGCCCGCTCCTTCTGAAGCCGTCGCCGCAGGGCACGTTTACCGCGCTGGCGTTGGGCGAAGTGATTCTTAAGGCGGGTTGGCCTGAAGAGGCGCTGGCCGTGCTGCCGCTCGATAACACCGACACCGCGTGGCTCGCGGAGAAGGAAGATCGCATCAAGCTGGTGAGTTTTACCGGCTCGGCCAAGGTGGGTTGGGAGCTGAAGGCGCACTCAGGGCGCAAGCGCGTGCTGCTGGAACTGAGCGGGAACTCCACTCTCATTGTGCACAGCGACTGGAGAGATCTGGACGACGCGGCGTTGCGCACTGCACACTCCGCCTTCAATTACGCGGGGCAGTCGTGCATTAGCACGCAGCGCGTGTTGGTCGAGCGCAGCATCTTTCAGACCTTTGTCTGGAAGGTGGTGGATCTCGCCGCCAAGCTCGGCGTCGGCGATCCCTCGGATGAGGCGACCGATGTGGGTCCACTGATCCGGGCGAGCGAAGCGGAGCGCGTGGAAGCGTGGGTAAAGGAGGCCGTTGCTGGCGGCGCGAAACTGGTGACCGGCGGCGAGCGCAAGGGCTCGATGATCGAGCCCACGATCCTGAGCGCAACCGCGTCGGGCATGAAGGTGCACGACGAGGAGGTCTTCGGGCCGGTGCTTGCGATTGAACCGTACGACGATTTTGAAGATGCGCTGGCGCGAATCAATCACTCGAAATTCGGTTTGCAAGCCGGGCTCCTTACGCGCGACGCTGGCCGCATTCTCACCGCGTATCGCGAGCTGGAAGTGGGCGCGTTGATTATCGGCGACACACCGAGCTGGCGGCTCGATCCCATGCCCTTCGGCGGCGTGAAGGATTCCGGCCTGGGCCGCGAGGGCATCCGCTGGGCCATCGAGGAGATGACGGAGCCGCGCATGCTGGTGATGAGCGCCATCGGGCAAAGCTGATGCCGTTCGTAGGATCTGAAAACATCGCCGCAAGGGACGAGGCTACTTCTGCTTCGGCGGAGCGGACTGGCTTTGGTTCTGTACTTCCCGGCCGTTGTTGATGATCTTGGTGGGTGAGCCGGAGCGCTTGTAGGCGCTATATTTCACTACTTCGCGGATATGGACGTCCAGGCCGGAGTGGCCTCTCGCGCCGGCGAATTGAAGGAAGCCCTCGCTCCTGGTGTAGACGGGAAACCAGTAGTGGCCGTCGACCTGATCCCGCCACGTCATAAACGGCGGATGCAGGTCCTGATGGCCTGTCTTGGTGTTGTCGGGAACAATGCGGCCGCTGGTGATCAGGATCTGGGGATCGTGGTCATCGACCCAGATGCGGCCAAGCAGATAGCGGTGGTTCTTCTGCATCTGCTTCGGGCTGATGTCGAAGACATAGCAGTAAACCTCGTCCACTTTCTGGCGACCAACGTAGGTGATGTTGTAAGCCGGGACCTCGGCTGTAGTGAGGACGTAGGAATATAAGCCCTCAATATCCTGGAGATCAGACGGCGTGAGAAGGATACGTTTGAGGGTGTTTTCGGGGCTGTAGATGGTTTTTTCGGCGCGGCGACCGTCCGGGGTCAAGAGGACGTCATCCTCTTCGTACCACTCGCCGTCGATGTTCTGCTGGTTGTTGATGGTATCGACTCTGGCGGTGCGTAGATAGGTGTAGTGGTTGATGGCTTCCTGAAACTCGGTTTCCTTGGCGGAGAACCGCTTGATGATTTCGTCAGTCGGGGTGCTGGGAGGCCGGGTGTCGACCGGGCCAAAGCGTCCATCCTGCGGCATCAGGTTCAAGGTGTCCGTGTCCTGGGCCGGTGCGGACGCCGCCAGAGCGAATAAGACGGCGAGGACCGTGGCGAGCCCAAAACCTGCGCCGATGATGTAAATGGCTCTCAAAGGTCTCACTCAAATATCTTGAGATACAGGGTTACGGACCTGGAATAGAAGCCGTCGTATGTGAACTGCGAGCTGCTTTACTTCGCGACCATGTCAAGCATGGCTTTCACGTCGGCGGCATGTGGGCCGTCGGGGGCAAGCTCGAGATATTTCTCAAGCGCTTGTCGCGTTTCCACTGTTATCGTCACCTTACCGGCGGAACTGACCGGTGCATCCGCAAAAAGATCCGAGCCGAGAACGAACCAGGCATTTGCACGCGTGGGGTCGGCTTGCACACACTTGCGGCAAGCTGTCGCCGAATTCCTTGTGTCGCCAATGTTGTAGAGCACTGCGCAGACATTGAAGTATGCCAGCCCGGGATTTGAGGACAGTTCAGCAGAGTGGTTATAGCTGTCGATCGCCTCTGGAGTGCGCTTCAACTTGAGCAGCGCATTGCCTCTCCCGACATAGATCTTCGACACGCCGTCTTTCCACGCCTGATCCGGCTGGGCTTGATCCGTCTGGTTAGGCGCGGGCTTCTCCTGCTCGGCCACGGCGAGGGCACGATCGTAAGTGGCAAGAGCTGTTTCCAAAGGGACGGTGTCGCTTTGCCCGGCGGTCGCGTAGAGTTGTGCGTTCGCCAGCAACAGCAGATTGGCCGACGTAGCGTTCGCATCCGCCAATTGCTGCGCGGCGGCGATTGCGCCCGCCCAATCCTTCGCTTTCATGGCCTGGTCGTATGTGGCTTGCAGCGCCTGCGGCGTGTTTTGTGCGCCGGTTTGCGGGCTCATTGGGACGGCCAGAAGAAAGGCCGAAAGGAAGGTTGCAGCAACGAAAAGCGTAGGACGCATCCCCCACCTCCACGCGTTCGGGACAACTCGATGAATGGCAACACATTAGCCCAGACCCGCAGCGAATGCAAGATGCGTTGCCGCAACCGGCTCCCGGCCCAAGGCCGACGACACGCAGGCACAACTCTCCCGCACGGCTGGATGGACCATTCGTTGAGTGGGGGAGTTCGAAGGAACTTGCTCTCAGGCCGGGTTCCGGTTGACGGCAGTAACACCGAGGGAGGGTGCGGGACAGGTCACCCCCTCGCCTTCGCGAGGGAGGGTTCCGCGGCCGGGTCACTTGATCCCATTGCAAACCAAGAGAGGCTTGAGCCGTTCTTGAATGCCTACTACTTTTTCGTCGCCTTGGCCTTGGCCTTGGCCTTGGCCTTTTGTGCATCCCAGCGCCGGTGTTGCGCGTCGGCTATCTTCTTGCGCGCTTCCGCGCTCAATACCCGCTTCTTCCTGGTCTTGGCTTTGGCGGGCGCTTTCTTGGCGGTGCGTCCAGCTTTGGTGGTTGCGGTTCCGAGCGTGGCCAGCAGTGCGCGAGCCTGCTGCAGCCTCGCTATCTCGGAGTCGATTTCTGCAAGAATATTTTCTATCGCCATCCATCCAGCATAATGCAGAAAATTCGCCCATTTATCGTTCGGCGCAAGTAATTTGGTAATCAAGTCATGTTACCGCGAAGGTGCGGTGAAGTTATTACCTGAGGCGTAGCTTGTGTGCACCGGTTAGCAGTTGCTTAGAGCTTGTGCTCTTCATTTTGGCGCGTGCGACGCTGTATATAGGTTCGCGCAATGCCCCAAAAGACCACGGCGGGACAGGGGCTTTCCCCATCCCGTCGCATTCCTTTTCGCGGGCCTCGCGATCTTGCGAGTTCCTAACCAGTTACATGCCGAGATACATCACGTGGACATAGGTACCAAGACGCACGTTGTACGCGAGATACCAGCCTACGTGATCCGGATCCTCGTAGATGATGATTTCATCGGAGTCCCAAAGCCAACCGTCGCAGAAAGCCATATCGGCGGCCGCGACGGACCAGTACCAGTTGTTGAACCAGAAGCGATTGGGACCTCCGCCGCCAAGATGCCATGTGTGCCCGGGACCGAAGCCGCCGGTAAAGTGACCATGCTCCCAGGGGTTGTCGACGTGATAGCGCGGATCATTGGCGCCGGTGTCATGACCAACCCACTTTTTGCCATTTTCCACGTGCGGTGCGTTGGGTTGGCCGGGTTTAGGTGAATAGTTGCGCTGTGGATTCGGCGCCTGCGGCGTGCCATGGTAAGGCGCGGGCCCGCTCTTGGGTGCCTTGGGAGCGCTGCCGCCTCCATGCTGCGCAAACGCCGGCACAGAGAACACGAGCAAAGCTGCGAATGCAATGTGAATCGGTTTCATCGTTTCCTCCTGCTGACCGAGAGAATACGCGAGCCACGAACGGCCCGGTTCCATTGGATGTTCAGAGGCAAACCTTCGTTGCCCACCGGCATTCTTGCACACGCGGGCAAGTTCCGGCACGCAAAATTTTCCTACGCCTCGCCTCTTCTCCGGGCTCTGGCCGCTTGGTCTCGCACAAATAGAGGGTGCCCCACGTCTCGATTTTGAGACGTGGGATAGCAAGGTGCTAAAGTCCCATTTCGCGCGGCCCGAGACTTACGCGTTCACCGTAGCTGCAACGCGCCGCCAAGCGTAGAGCGGGAACCGGTTGGCAAGCTCGGCCACTTCGCCGCGAATGCGTTCGAGCGCAGCATCGTCGTTGCGCTGCTCCAGCGCTTTGGCAATCCACGCGCCGATAGTGCGCATCTCCGCTTCCTTCATGCCGCGCGTAGTCAACGCGGGCGTGCCCACGCGAATGCCCGATGGCTTGAGCGGCGGATTCGTATCCCAGGGAATGGAGTTCTTGTTTACAGTAATGCCGGCCTTGCCCAAAGCCAGCTCCGCTTCAGAACCGAGGATGCCCTTCTCGAACACGTCCACCAGCAGGAGGTGATTATCCGTTCCCCCCGATACCAACCGGTAGCCTGCTGCACGCAATGCCTCGCCCAGCACCTTGGCGTTGGCCACGATTTGCGCTGCGTAGTCGCGGAACTCGGGGCGCAGCGCCTCAGCAAACGCGACGGCCTTTGCAGCCACGATGTGCACCAGCGGACCTCCCTGCTGGCCGGGAAAGACGGATTTGTCGACGGCCACGGCAAGATCCTGGTTGCAGATGATGAGACCGGCGCGCGGGCCGCGCAGAGTTTTGTGCGTCGTGGTGGTGGTGATGTGCGTGTGCGGCACCGGCGATGGATGCACACCGCCCGCAACCAGGCCGGCAATGTGCGCCATGTCGAAGATATAAATTGCGCCCACCTTGTCGGCGATCGCGCGCATGCGCTCGAAATCCCACAGCCGCGGGTAGGCGCTGGCGCCGCCGATAATGACCTTCGGCTTTTCCGCGACAGCGACAGACTCCATCTCGTCGTAGTCGATGGTCTCGGTGTCGCGGCGCACATGGTAGAACGTTGTCCGGTAGAGCTTGCCGCTGAAGCTCAGGCGATGACCGTGCGTCAGGTGACCGCCGTGCGAAAGATCGAGACCGAGAATGGTGTCGCCGGGTTGCAGCACCGCGGCGTAGGCCGAAGCGTTGGCCTGCGAGCCGGAGTGCGGCTGCACGTTGATGTGCTCGCCGCCGAAGATCTGGCGCGCGCGATCGCGGGCCAGGTTCTCCACGATGTCGGCATACTCGCAGCCGCCGTAGTAACGGCGGCCGGGATAGCCCTCGGCATATTTATTGGTGAAGACCGAGCCGGCTGCTTCCAGCACCGCTTCGGAGACGAAGTTTTCGCTGGCAATCATCTCCAGCCCCTCGTGCTGCCGGAGGGTTTCGTGGTCAATGGCGGCGGCCACATTGGGATCGGCCTGGGCGAGGGGCAAAGACATGCGGTCAGTCATAACTAAATTTTAGCTGGTTCCCCGGCGTGTTGAAACCGTATCGATGTCGGCGACGATTGCGTAAACTGGAATCAGCATCCCCCAAGGCAAGAATCTGCGAGGACTTTGTGTCGATTGCAAGCAAACACCTGATTCCAGTAGCGATGTATCTCGGCATGCTGCTTTCTGCCGCGGCACAGACGGCGCTAATTGACCCGGCCCTGCTGGCCAAGGCCAATAGCGGCGACGCCGCTGCCCAGGTCGCGGTGGGCGAGCAGTATGCGCAAGCGGCTGCGACCGCGTCCGACAATGCCCAGATGGCTGGCGACTATCAGCAGGAGATCGCATGGTACCGGAAGGCCGCCGATCAGAACAACATCTCCGGGGAAATGCACATGGCCGCGCTGTATCGCGATGGCGGCGGCGATACCATTCCGCGTGATATGGAGCAGGCGGCATCGTGGTATCGCCGGGCAGCAGATCAGGGCGACCCGACCGCGCAGGGAACGCTGGGCGTGCTCTACTCCATGGGCCAGGGAGTGCCCCGCAGTGACGCGGACGCGTATTTCTGGTTTGACCTGGCCGCCAGCGTCAAAGGCCCGAGCCAGGAAAAGTATGCGGCTAATCGTCAGATGATTGGCGAGCGCATCACTGCCGACGAACTCTCCGCTGAGCAGGAACGCGTGGCCGCGTGGAAGGCCGAGCATCCCCGTCCCGACAGCACCAACTAAAAGCCCATCGACGTCGAACCATAGCGGCCCACTAACTGACTGAATCTGATTTGTCATCCTGAGCGGAGCGCTTTTGGGGCCCCATGATTGCCGCGCAATCATGGGGTAAGCGAAGCCGAAAGCCTGCCCTGAGCGGAGATCGCGAAGCGATCGCAGTCGAATGGGGACCTGCTGTTGTCATTGCGTCACTCCGATTTCATTTTTCATTCAAAAGCCAACATTGAACACCACCGCTCGCGGAAATGTTGCGCGCCAACTGCAAATCCTTCGCAGAACAATCCGCGCGGTGCAACGCCTCCCACTTTCGTTGCAGGAAATACAAAACATGCACAACTTGTTCTTGCCACGCGGGTCAGGAGGAACCATGGGCCGGTAATTCAAAAAATCCCAGGCCCGCGGAGGAACCACATGAAGCTGAATTTATTCGCGCTTGCCGTGGCCGCCCTGATCGCCTCGGGACCGGCCTTTGCTCAACAGAGCCAACCACAAACCCAGCCCAACCAGCCTGCGCCGACTGTCGGCCAGCGCGAGCAGAACCAGCAAGATCGCGTTGCCAACGGCATCGACTCCGGGCAAATGACTGCGGGCGAAACCAAGAATATCGAGTCGCGCGAATCCAATCTGAACCGCGAAGTCCGCGACGATCGCTCGGCCGACAACGGCCATCTGACGCAGCAGGAGCGGCAGCAGGTCGACCACCAGCAGAACAACCTGAGCCACTCCATCTATCAGGACAAGCACAATGCCAACACGGCGCACTACGGGAACAATGAAGTGGGCCAGCGACGCGAGAATCAGCAGGACCGCATTGCCAACGGCCTCCGCAACGGCACCATGCATGCCGGCCAGGCCTCCCACGTGGAGAACCGCGAGCAAGGCATCAATGAGCAGGTTCATGCCGATCGCCAGGCCAATGGTGGCAAGCTGACCGGCCAGGAGCATCGCCAGATCAATCACGAACAGAATGGCGCGAGCCGCCAGATCTATCGCGACAAGCACAACGGCAAATAACGCGGGATCACGGATTCAAAGTCTGTTCCGCGGCTCCTACAACGCGAGAATGGCTGACGAGAAAGACGACGAGCCGAAGCGGCTCGCCGTCTTTTTCTGCGCGTACAACATTGCCGCCGGAAAGTTGCAGCGTGCGGCCATCGGTAGCGCTGGAGCCAAACTCCTTGATCGCGCGCACCACAGCCACATGATGCAGCGTGCGGCCCGCATTCTCGCCGTGGGAAACTTCTGAATGCGTAGCGTTCTCCGCGATAACGGCGAACAACGTGGCCTTTGCCGCGGTCCCGGTGTGCACCGTGAATTCCACCGCGCCGTTGTTCGTGCGATGCGCATTGCCAATGTCGATCTGGATCTTGGACGCGGCCGCGGCGCGTGTAATGAAGCCGGCGAGCACCGGCGGATTTGTGCCGGCCACCTGCATCGCTCCATCGACAACAAACTGCGGCGTGGCCGGAGAATCAAGCCCGAATTGCCGCACGTATTCCTGCTGGCGCAGATCGATCTCGTCGAATGAAAAAGGATCGGTCCAGCCCTGATGGTTCCAGTAGGTCACGTGCTCGCTCAACACAATTACTTGCGCGCCCGGAATCACCTGCGTGTCGAGTTGGGCCAGCACCGCGTCGGCGGGCGGACAATCGGAGCAGCCCTCCGAAGTGAAGAGTTCAACGAGAACAGGATTGGGCTGCGCCGGAGCCGTGATTGGCTGGCTCCATGCCGGCAGACACAACAGCAATGCTGTCGCGACGAAAGTCACGACGCGGCTTGCAGTGCGGAAGCGATCGGACGCCGGGGAAGTCATCGAAAACCTGATCAATCCAGTTCTGCCCAAGCATAGCGCGAAAGTACGACTGGGTCGAGGCCGGATTTCTCCGCTATTCTAGCGACGATGAGAGTTTTTCGGCTGAGACTGCGGTTTCAATTTGCATTGCTGATGCTTTGCGCGTGCGCGCTTGCGGCGCATGCGCAGGGGCCCAGCATCACGCTCACTCCCGAAGTGGTCGAAGCCGGATCGCCGGAATTGATTCGCGTGACCGCGCCGGCAAACGCAACGCTCGAAGGCGAGTGGCTTGGACAGAAGCTCGCATTCTTTTGGTCGCAGGATCAACACGCGTGGTACGCGCTCGCCGGCGTGGATGTAGAAAGCGCCGCGGGCACTTCTTCCCTTCAGATCAAGGCAACTCTGAATGCAGCAAGTGGCGGCGCCACCGACCTGAGCCGCAGCATTGAGATTCACGAGGCGCACTACCTCACCGGCACGCTGACCGTTGCGCCCAAATTCGTTGCTCCGGACCCGAAGGAGTTGGCCCGGATTCAAGCCGAGATCGCGCTCAAAGAAAAAGTGTTCGGGGCGAGCGCACCGCAGCCGCTCTGGTCCGGCAATTTTCGCGCACCCGTTCACGCCGCGCCCACCGACAGTTTCGGCACACGGCGCACCTTCAATGGCCAGCTCGCGAACGGTCACAAAGGCATGGACTTTCGTGCGCGGTCGGGTACGGTGGTACGCGCGGGAAATAGCGGCGTGGTCGTGTTGGCGCGGCCTCTCTACTACGAGGGCAATTGCGTAGTCATCGATCATGGATTGGGTTTGTACACGCTTTCCATGCACCTGAGTCGCATCGCTGTGCACGAGGGCCAGCGCGTAACGAAGGGGCAACTGGTCGGCTTGAGTGGCGCAACCGGGCGCGTTACGGGACCGCACCTGCACTGGGCCGTGCGCTGGCAGAATGCGTATCTCGATCCCGCAAAGTTGTTGCAGATGGATTTGGACGGCGTGCGCTAGCGCGAAATCACTTCTTCTTCGACGTCACTCGAATGCTCAACGCCCGTGCCGGATGCTTTCTCTTCCCGCAGCGCTTTGAACGCACGGTGGACGAACGACCCCATGTACCAGCCGTCGATAAACTTGTAGGGTGTCTCGCCGGTGGTGTAGTGACCGCAGGGCAGCACACGTATTTCGTGGCGCACCCCGGAGCGCCGGAAGGCGTCGACCACCTGCAGCGAGTACTCCCTCGGAAAGGTGAGATCGTAGTTGGCGTAGATGAGGAGCACATTCTTGCCGGGACCGTTGGCTTCGGCTCCGCGAAACTGCTCGTAGTAACTCACTGGGCTGACGGCGGCCCACAACGCGCGCACGCGATCCTGCGTGAGACCTGCCTCCTGCACCGCTTGGCGAATGTGTCGCGTGCTTTGCCCGGCCCACACTACGTCGCCAAACGCTGTGGATGCGTGGTTGAAAGCGTTCACCCTCAGCCGCGGATCGTGCGCACTGGCCAAATAGCCGTAGCAGGAGCCGAGGCTCGTGCCCAACACGCCGAAGTGCTCGTAGCCCTGCTCTTCGAGCCAGTCGAGGCAGCAGCGGATATCGACCACGGCCTGGCGGCAGGCGGAAATGGTGCGGCCGATGTTGGCGCTCACCGCGTAGTCGGAGCGCTCGATCTCCGTAGGGCGGCGAATGTCGTGGTACGGCTTCGAGAGGCGCAGCGCCGAGACCCCCATGCGATTGAAGAGCGTGCATAGCGAGTTGTGGCTGAAGCCGTCGGCATTCCACTGCGGCATCACGACAATGGCCTGTTTGGGCCGCGCAGGATCCTTGTGCGCGGGCGCGGGATACCAGCGCGCGTTCACCAGATCGTTTTCGGGATACGGCGTGCGCTCCGGCGAAGTGAAGCGCAGATACTGCGCGCGCTCCAGCTTGCCTTCAGCCGCCTGGCGCTTGATCTCCGCATCTTTGGCGAGGGTTTCCGGCCGGACATTGGTGGGGAAGAGTTCCGGAAAGCGCTCCTCAAGCCGAAAATCCGCGGGCCGCGTGTAGCTGAAGAATTCCTTGCTGTTGCGGATGAGGAACTGATTAATGCGCACCATCGCGGCTTCGGCGGCGGCATCGTCGTGCTCCACCTCGGGCCCAGGCACAACAGAGTCAAAGCCGCGCGCTTCGAGAAAGGGCACAATCCACTCGAAGCCCCACTCCAGCGGCCGCACCACGCGATTTTCGTCGCGCGTCGTCAGCCGCGTCTCCCACGCGTACATCCAGCGCCCGTACCAATCTGTGAACATGTCGATACATTAAGTTTAACAATCCGGCGCGCGAGGCGGCGATTGAGCACACATGCGAGTGATTGCGAACAGCTTCGCCGTTCGGAGAACTGCTAGAGCCCAGCGGAAATCTTCACATCGGGACACTTCATTGTGAGCTAGGAATTGATTTTGCGCGCCGTTCGCTTGAGTGCGAAGTATTCGGCCATAAACCAGCCTAGGCTAAGCAGCAGGATCAGAGCGATGATGGCCTGCGATATGGCGCAATAAAGACACCAGACGCCAAGGCCATATTGCTCGATCATGGAAAGCCGGAAAGCGAAAAGAAATCCCAGGCACGCGGCGATGAATGTGGCGAAGCGCTGGCGCGCGAGGCCGAGGCAGCCGAGCAGCAGATACCCGGCGATGCCGATGACAGCGACAGGTACGTCGGCGATCGTTGAAAAGCTGCTGCGGTTCACCGTGCCGCAATCCCAGTGCTCGTTGATGTCGCAGGGCGCGGTGGTGGTGGAGTAGTGAAGGGGGAGTGCCAGCGCGGAGACGACAATGCCGGCAACGGCGAGAATCAGGATGAAATATCGCATAGCAAGTGGGAAGAGTGATGTCGCTTACGGACTTCCTGTTGTTGATTTTACGCGATGGCGCGGGCGCTAGAGATTGATGTGCAGCGCGGTCGAACCAATCTGCGAACGCTGTAGGATGAAGCTATGAATTTGTCCTCGCACGCTTCCGGCTTGAGTCCGTCCGAAACAGCAAACCGGAGTGGGATGCGCGTAGCCTTCTTTGGCGGCAGTTTCGACCCACCGCACCTGGGCCATCTTGCCGTGGCGCGCGCCGCGCGTGCCGCCTTTGCGCTGGATGCGGTGCTTTTTGCCCCGGTTGGCATGCAGCCGCTCAAGCCGGAGGGGCCCGCCGCGAGCTTCGAGGACCGTGTGGCGATGACGCGGCTGGCGATCGCCGGCGAGCCGGGCTTCGAGGTTTCGCTTGCCGACGCGCCAAAACCGGCCCCAAATCCAGCCGATGCCCGCACATCCGCAGCCGGAACCGCGCCCAACTACACGATCGACACGCTCCAGCGGCTGCGCATCTCTCTCGGGCCCGATTGCACACTCTTTTGCCTGGTGGGCGCGGATTCGTTCTTCGGTCTCCCCCGCTGGCACCGCGCCGCGGAGCTCCCTTTTGTGGCGCCGTTGATCGTGGCCTCGCGGCCGGGGCAGCCGCTCCAGGATTTGAGGGTTGACCTGAATGCCGCTCTGCCAAAGGGTCTTTCGCTGGAGTCCGAGCAGGCGGTGAGCCGGAACGAATCCGGCGTCGAAGTGCGCACGTTTGTCCTCGTGAATCAGGCCGGCGACCGCACGCCGTTTTACGTGCTGCCGGGTCTGCATGTGGAGATCAGCGCGTCAGAAATCCGCGCGCAGATTCACGCGCCTTCCGGCAATCTGGCGGCTGGTTGTGACCTCGTGCCGAAGGCCGTGCGCGCATACATCGCACAACACGGGCTGTATCGCTCGTAGGCAAGTCGGCCGCCGTGCCCCATCCTTTCCGCGCCTTCTGCAGAGAGGGCGGGATCGCCGATTTTTCGCCTTGGTCCCTTGGTCCCTCGGTCCCTGTCTCTTCCCTACTCCCCGCCCCCTGCTCTACCATGAAGGCTGGAGAACGCCCTACCGCATGAGACTATCCCCAGCGCAGAAGCAAACCCGCGCCCTCGTACAGGTCGCTGCCGCGGTTTGTGAAGACAAAAAAGCCCTCGATACCCGCATCCTTGCCCTAGATCCCGCCGACTCGGGACTGAGCGACTTTTTCCTGGTCACTTCGGCGTCCAACGAGCGGCAGGCCGTCGCCATTGCCGACGAGATTGAGCTGCGCCTGAAGCGCGAATTCGCCGCAAGCCCGAATTCGGTCGAAGGCCGCCGCCATGGCGAGTGGATTCTGCTCGACTATGTGGATTTTGTCGTGCACGTGTTTCTGTCGGAGCGCCGCGCCTTTTACGACATCGAGCGGCTGCGCAAGTCGGCGCGCCCGCTCACGCCGGAAGAGTTCGACGCGGAGTTGAAGGTTGAGCTCAAAGAGAAGACGCGCGCCGTGCGAACCAAGGCTCCCGTCAAAGCGCGCGCCGCATCAGCGAAGGCCGCAACAAAAATAAAGAAGCCGTCAAAGCGCGCGAGGACAGTAAAGAAGCCCGCGAAGAAAGCTGCGCCGCGCCGGAAAGCCGCGCCAGCAAAAAAGAAAGCGGCAAAACCCTCCGCGAAAAAGGCCAAACGCTCACGCTGAACGGTGCGGCGATAGGCCCTTTGCGCAAACCGGCCTGACTCATCATAGGAAAAAGAATGGGGACCCGATTTCGGGTCCCCATCGTTTTTCTTGAAGCCTGGTTGAAGTTAGAAGGTAAAGCGCAGTCCAAAGCGGAGCTGACGTCCGTTCTGGTAGAGGTACGGCTTGCCGTACTGCGAGTTCAGGACGACGCCGTCCGTGTTGATGATGCTCTGGACGTTGTATCCCGTCTCAGTGGCCTGATAGAAGGAGGCGCCACTGTAGATGTTGCATCCGCCGCCGCATCCTGCATTCGGCGGAGAGAGCGAAGTCTCAGCCTGCCACGAATCCATGCCCTCGAAGTATGCGACCACAGCGCGCTGGTTCAGCACGTTGAGTGCATTGCCTTCAACCGAGATGGTCTGGTGATCGCCGACTTTCATCTCGTGCGACACGCTCAGATCCGATTGCGTGAACCAGGGCGTGCGGCGCGCATAAGGTGTGCCAAGAGTGATATTCCCCAGTGAGTCCTGGGTTGTATTCACCCACTGGTTGCGGCCAAAGGGGTAGGTGCCCTCAAAGTCCTGACCATAGGTAGCACCGCCGATGTCGATATAGCTTCCCACCGGAGTGCCCTGCAGGAAGTTCTCGACCAGGCCGATGCTGGTGGTCTGGTGCTTCCAGGGAATCGTGTAGTAGCCAAGGCCCTTGAGAACATTGGGCCGATCAGTGGGCAGGGGGGCGTTGGTCGTTTTGCCATTCGCTCCGAAGTAGAAAAACGGCTCGTCGAATGCGCGGGTGGTGTCGGGGCTGTTGCGTCCCGTCACGCCGCCGTCGGACTGATCGGTGGTGGTCAAGCCCGTGTAGTTGCCCCACAAGCTGCTGTAGCTGTAGCTGAACATGCCGCTGAATCCGTGCGTCTGGGCCACGTTCAGCCTCAGCTCCAGGCCGTCATAGTCGCGGATGGCTTTGGGGTTGGCCGGGCAGCTCGGGCAGGTGCCAAAAGCCGCGCCCGGACCGTAGTCCGCTGTGTCGCTGAACTCCCACCCCGGAACGCCGAAGGCCATGCCGATCGAGTGCAGATAGACGGCGTAGTCGTCGATGGTGTCGTTGACGTTTTCACCGGGGTTGACGATGGTATAGGTTTCGCCCCAGACCTTATCGGACAGTGAAGCGTCTTCAATCACATGGTCGAGACGGCGGCGGTTGTAGCGGGCCGAGAAGGCCAGCGACGGGCTGATCTGATAGTCGAAGCCGACCACGTACTCATGCTGGCGATAGGGCTTCACATTGGGCGAAACCGGCTCCCAGGGACGGAAGTTCACGTTCTCGATGATGGATACGCCGGTTCCTGCGTCCTTCAGCGTTTTAGGAATTGTGCCGCCGACAAAGCTTGCCTGCGTGTTGGCTGGCCCGTTGGGGCAGGCGCGGCCGGCTGTGAAGGTGAGATCGAGATCGGAAACGCTGAAAATGCCGGGGGTGCCATCCGGCCCGATAGGATAGCTGCACTGCTCATAAGCCTGCGCGCCCCATGAGGTCTGGGCAAGCAAGAGCTTCATCACGTCGTTGACTACGCCATAGCTGCCATAGATCTTCATCTTGCCATGGCCGCTGGGATCCCATGCCGCACCCAGGCGAGGTTCGATCTTGTCGCTCCAGGGGAAGTTGATCGAGGCGACGTTGACGCCGCCGGGCGCTGGGAGGGTTTCATGCTCGAGGCGCAGACCCAGATCCAGCGTCAGGCCGTGGCCGATGTTCCATGAATCCTGCACGTAGAAGGCATGGTTCCAGTCGCTAGCCGGTGTAGGCACCCCCTTGGAGTTCAGCAGAATCGTGGAGAAGTCCTGCACAGTCAGCGTGCCGTATATGCCGGCGCAGGTACCAGTCCATTCAGCCTCAAGCAGGGCGCAATTGTTACCGCCGGTTGAGGTCAGCGCGCCGTGCCCCACGCCATTACCGAATTCCATGAAGGCATAGGGGACGTTTCCATTCTGGTCGATCACGTTCACCAGATGGTTGAGCTGATAGCCGAACTTGAAGTTGTGCGTGCCCCACCAGCCGCCCTTGTAGAAGGCGAAGTCCTGGTTCAACTGGTAGTGCTTGTCGGAGTTCACCGTCGTGTAGGTGTCGTCGTAGGGCGTGGTAGAGGTGCCGCCATTTGCCGGCGAGCCGTTGTAGTTCTGGAAGGCTGCGGGTAGCGGCGCGCCACCGGTCGGGCACGCTGATGAGGCAGCCGTTGCCGAGTTATCGCACGCGCCAAATCCGTTGTTGTCCCACACGATGTCGGGCGTGCTCGTTGGCCAGCCAAAGTCGTGATAGTTGTCGAAGAAGTAGCCGTAACGGGTGGTCGCGATCAGGCGCTGAGTGAGGGTAATATCCGCGCCGACATTGTAGGTGGCATTGGGAGCCGACCAGCCCAGGCCATGATTGTATTGGCTCAGAGGACTTAGAATCGCTGTGTTCAGTTCACTGGACTCACTCCCTGTTGGGTCGGCGGTCGGAAACTCGTCGCCGGTTTCGCGCGCGTACTGCGTGAGCCATGAGCCGAAGACGCGAATCTTCTGGGTAAGCGCGGCGTCGATGCGGCCGTAGCCAAAGTACTGCTGGCGGTCCTGGGTGAAGTATTGATTGCCGGCATTGTCGTCATTCGAACCGAAGTTCACCGTTTCTGCGTGGGCCGAGATCAGCGGCTCGAAGCCGGCGACGAACCACAGGTGTTCCTTCACGATCGGGCCACCCACCAGAATGCTGGGCTCGGCGGTGCGGAAATGAACTTTTTGGGGTGAGTAACTCTGGGCAGCTGGGTCGAATCTGCCGACTGCGTTTGAAGTCGGATCGTACCGCAGGAAAGTGTTGACCGTGTTGGCGTCGGTTCCCGAGGACTCATAGGTTGACGAGATCTGGCCGTGGAAGGCATCGCTGCCCTTCTTCAAAATGACGTTGACTACGCCGCCCAAAGCGCCGCCATACTCGGCTTCGACACCGGAGGTCTTGATGTCTACATCCTGGATGAATTCCATCGGGACGTTGGCTTTGGAGTAACCACCTGAGATGTTCTCGGTGTCCTGGCCTTCAACCAGGTAGCTCGATTCGGAGTCGGCTGCGCCGCCAATGGAGTAGCCGAGGCTGAGGCCGTTGCCGCTGGAGCCGGGCATCGAACCGCCGCTGCCGCCGGTGCCGCGGCCGTTGAGCTGCATGCCGGCAAGAGGCTCATCGCGCGCCATTGGGGCAAACTGGATCACTGACTGGAATGTGGTGCCGGTGGGCAGGTTCTGGAGTTGTACGCTGCTCACGTTGGTGAGGTTCTGCGTCGTAGTCGTATCGATGACCGGGCCTGAGCTGTTTACCTCGACCGTCGTCGCCGTCGCACCCACCTTGAGAACAACATCGATATTCGGCAGGCGGCTGACTTCGACTACGATGCCGGATTGCTTGGTCGTCTCAAATCCCTCGGCCTTTACCACAAGGGTGTAGGCGCCGGGAGCCAGGTTCGCAAAGCGGTAGTAGCCGCTCGAATCCGTCGTAAGTTCCTTGCTGCCGATCTGCGCGGCGCCCGTAAGCGTGACATGGGCTTTGGGTACGACGGCGCCGGACGGATCCTTTACCGTGCCCTGTAGGCCACCGGTGGTTTCCTGGCAATAGGCGGACGGTTGCTGCGTTGTCACCACAAATCCCAGTGCAAACGCAACCGCAAACACGAGAGCAATGCCCTGTAAACGGAAAAAACGCATTAGAACTCCTCCAGAAAAATCTTTCTGCACCGGAAGGCCCAAGTAGGGCCCTTCCCGATCCAGGTTGTGCGCTTTCGGAGGCTCGATGGGGAGGGCAAGTCCGATCCCGCAAGTTGTTTCAAAATCAACAGCCATACTCAAATTTACAAACCAAGAAAGGCCATCCAAGCGAGTGCAGGCGCACTTGAGGTGACCCCATGTCCAGGTGCGATGGATTGATTGGCAATCTTGAAAGAACGGTCTGCCAAAAAATACACCTCTCACCATGCCTCTGCCCGTTGAATGCACGATTCATGCCATTCTCGGATATACCGGTAAATGGTCATTTTTCACAGAAAATAAAAGAGTTATTAACATATCATTTGCGGGATTGAAATGGGTGAAATATGGAATTCCATACAACAGAATACGGATATTCCCAAAATTGGACACAACCTGTAGATTTTGGGACAGTTGACATTTCAACAGCCCCCAGCCCAAACCGCGGTTTTGCGGTATTCTCCTCTCCATGCAGGTGACACTGGCCCATATCGGCTCCCGGGCGGGGGCAAAAGACGGCTACGAAGTGCTCATCGCCGGCTATCTTAAACGATGCACTGGAGTTATTCGATGTGGTGTCGAAGCCTTCCGCAACGAAGACGCCCTCCTGGAGTGGCTGGGCAAGCAGAGCGGCAGGACGGAGGCGGCCGTGCTGATGCTGGATCCACGCGGCCGGCAGATGACCTCGGAGTCCTTGGCGGAGTGGCTGGGAAAGCGGCGTGATGAGGGCCTGCAGCACGTGGTTTTTGCCGTCGGCCCCGCCGATGGATGGTCTCCGGAAGCGCTGGCCGAAGGCAAACGCCGCGGCGGTCTTCTTTCGCTGGGAACGATGACTCATGGCCCACCATCTGGCGCGCCTGGTGGTGGCCGAGCAGCTCTACCGGGCCTGTACAATTCTCACGGGCCACCCCTACCACACAGGACATTGAGAAGGCGAGAACACGAAATATGACCGAATCCCGGCGCGGACTGATCCTCATCAACACCGGCCCCGGCAAAGGCAAGACCACCGCGGCGCTGGGCACCGCTCTGCGCGCCGTAGGCTGCGGCATGAAGGTGCTGATGCTGCAATTCATCAAGGGCTCGTGGCACTATGGCGAGCTGGATGCCGCGGAGGCCTTCGGCGAGAACTTCGTGCTGAAGCAGATGGGCCGCGGCTTTGTGAAGATCGGCGGCGCGGAGCCCGATCCTGAAGACGTGCGCATGGTTGAAGCGGCGTGGGCCGAGGCGCGCGAAGCCATCAGCTCCGGCGAGTGGGACCTCGTGATTCTCGACGAGATCAACTACGCCATCAGCTACAAAATGCTCGACCCTGCAGCTCGTCGCCGATGCCCTGCGCAACAAGCCGGAGATGGTGCACGTGATCCTGACCGGCCGCAACGCGCACCCGCTGCTGGTGGAGCTGGCCGACACCGTGACCGAGATGCGCGAGGTGAAGCACGCCTACCAGAAAGGCATCCTGGCGCAGCGCGGTATCGAGTACTAGAGCCGGAGGCGATCATGACCGAAGCCACGCATCATCGCTGGACCAACATCGAACCGGAGCAGATGAATCCGCTGGTGACGCGTCAGTTTGTCGTCGGCACCAACACCATGCTCGCGCGCATCGTGCTCAAGAAGGGCGCGCACGTGCCGCAGCACCATCACTTCCACGAGCAGATCAGCCACGTAGTCGACGGAGCATTCGAATTCCGCATCGACGACAAAGCGATTGCCGTGCGCGCAGGCGAGATCCTCTGCATCCCGCCGCACGTCCCGCACGAAGTCGTCGCGCTCGAGGACTCCATCGCGCTCGACATCTTCAATCCGCCGCGACAGGACTGGATCGACGGCGACGACGCCTATCTGCGCGGCGGAAAGTAATGCCCGCAGCTAGCAGCTGCTTTCGCGCCTCCGCCCCAACGCCTCGCCAACAATCAGCGCTGTTCCCGCGTACAGCAGCGTGTCAAATATATAGTCGATCGCCTCAACCACCTGATCAGTCCCGTGCGCCGGCCCCAGCATGGGCACATAAATGATGGCCACCGTAGCAGCCAGCACAATGCCGAGCCACGCCGCCGCCTCGCGCGCCCTGCGATTCATCAGCATCAGCGCGCCACTCACCAGCAGCACTGCGCCCACCGCGTATCCCCACACGCGCGGCACAGGAACCCACGCCGGCGTCAATTTCTCCAGCGGCACGCCAGGCAGAAACTCCGGATGCAGAAAATGCTCGACCCCATAAAAAATCGCCACCACTGCAAACACGATGCGGCACGGCGTCACCAGCTTCGCCCAGCGTGACCCGCGCGGAGCCACGCTGCCCGGCAAGCGCCAGCAGAGCGCAACCGAATGTAGTCTCGCGCGCCAGCAGCGCAAATCCAAAGCGATCGTGCTGCCCCGTGATCACCCCCGGCAAATCCATCATCGCCACGAACGCCAGAAACATCCCGCCAGCCAGCAAGCTCGACCAGAACGTCAGCCGGTCGAAGATCAAACTCAGCGCCGTAGCAATCAGCCCGAACCCCACCAGGTACACCCAGAACAGCGGCCACGGCATGTAATCGGGAACCATCTCCGTCAGTCCCTTTGCCGCGGCCAGGTGCAGCGCGCCAAACGTCGCCAGCGGAGCCGCCACAAACACGCGCCCCAGCGCAATCGCCCGCGCCGTCAACGGCCCGGACCGCAAGCCAGCCCGCCGCGCAATCACTCCGGCCGCCAGCACCAGCACTCCAGCCGTGCTCATCGAAACCACAGTCCGCGAAAACTCAAGCATGCTACGATTCCCTTCCCCATCGGGATTCCCAACGCCAGGCCGCTGCGCGCGCCTTCCTACTAGCGATATCATCCCGCAACGCCAAAGCCAATCACGAACCATCGGTTCACTGACTCACGATTCACGGCGTCGCCCCATCCATATACAATTGCATTCGGTATGACGTGGTTTAAGCGCGAAGACGGCGACTATTTCGCTCCCGAGGGCGACAACGGCCCCGACGCGGGCACAAAATCCGTGCGCACGGAAGGCCTGTGGGTCAAATGCCCCAGTTGCCGCCAGCCTCTCTACAAGGCCGAGCTCGAGGCCAACCTCCAGGTCTGCCCCAAGTGCCAGCATCACTTCAAGCTCGACGCGCGTTCGCGCCTCAATCTCCTGCTCGATCCCGGCTACGAAATCGTCGACACCGGCCTGCGCTCCACCGATCCGCTCAACTTTGTCGACGTCAAGCCCTACAAGCAGCGCCTGCGCAAGGCGCGCGAAACCACCGGCCTCGACGACGCCATCCTCAACGGCGTCGGCCGCATGGGGCAACATGAAGTAGTAGTGAGCGCCATGGAATACGGCTTCATCGGCGGCTCCATGGGCGCAGTCGTGGGAGAAACCATTGCCCGCGCCGTCGATCGCGCTCGCCTCGCCCGCAAGCCGCTCATCATCGTGGCCGCTTCCGGCGGCGCGCGCATGATGGAAGGCGTCGTCAGTCTCATGCAGATGGCCAAAATCGCCACCACTCTCGCGCAATTGGACGACGCGCGCGTGCCCTACATCTCCGTGCTCACCGATCCCACCACTGGAGGCGTCACCGCCAGCTTCGCCATGTTGGGCGATCTCAACATCGCCGAGCCTGGCGCGCTCATCGGTTTCGCCGGCCCGCGCGTCATCGAGCAAACCATCCGCCAAAAACTCCCCGAAGGCTTCCAGCGCGCCGAGTTCCTGTTAGAAAAGGGCTTCCTCGACGCCGTAGTCCACCGCAAGGACATGAAGCCCTACCTCATCCGCGCGTTGGAGTTTTTGCAGGCTCCTCAAGAGCAGCAAGTCGGCGAGTCGGCGAGTTAGCAAGCTCGCGCGTCTCGCGCGCTCAAGCTGTCAGCTTCCGCTGCGGCAGAACCTCTCCACCAAGAACAGAATCGGCCGCGCCTCACAGGCTCACGGATTCACAATTTCTGTGAGGCTGCGGGGTTTTTCGATGCAAGTGGCTGATTTGGAATCGGTTGCGAGCTTCACAGTTTCACAAATCGATTTTTCGCGAGGAAAAGGGGGTGGTTGCGAGTGTGCGTGCGGGTGTGAATGCGAGTGTGAGTGGGGGGAGGGGGGTGGGGGGGGTGACGGAGTA
>CAVQMV010000016.1:0-26579 GCA_963713675.1 uncultured Acidobacteriota bacterium | reverse complement strand
TTGGCGGCAGCCACCGGTTCGGGCACACCCGCCAATTCCCGCGCCGCCTTGCGCCCCAGCCGGATGCAGTCGGGCACGCCGATGCCGTCATAAGCGTTGCCTGCCAGGCGCAGCCCGGGCAGCGCAGCCACGCGCGCGCTCGACGCGCGCCATGCGCGCCTTGTGGCCCACGGCATACTGCGCCATGGCGCGGCGCCAGCGCGTCACCTGCGCGTACTCCGGCTCGACCTCCGCGCCGAACATCTTTGCGCCCAGAATCTCGCGCATCTCGCGCCGCACGACTGCCACCAGCGCTTCATCGCTCTCCGCCAGCAGATCGTCGCGCTTCATGCCGCCGAGAAATGCGCGGAAAACCGCCTTCCCCGGCGGCGTGCGTCCCAGAAACTTGCGATGCGCAAAGGTGCAGGCCAGCATCGCGCGGCCTTCGACTGCCGGAACCAGAAAGCCGAATCCCTCCGGCAGCGTGCCGATCTTCCGCTCGTCGTAAATCAGGTTCACGGTGATCGACGAGGAGTATGGAATGCCGCCGAGCTCGCTCGCCCAGCGCGGCGTCCACCGGCGTCAACAGCTCCCCGGCAGCCCACGCGGGCGCGGCCATAATCAGCGCGTCGAAACTCTTCGCCGCTCCGCCGGCCTACACCGCTCCAGCCCTGCGCCGTCTTCTCGATTCCGCTCACCGGCGTCGCCGTGCGCACGCTGCCGGCATCGAGCCGCGCCGTCAATCGCGTCCACCAACTGCTGCATGCCGCCGCGCAGCGCCGTAAAAATCGCGGCTCCGCGCGTTTTGGCTCCTTTGGACGAATTCTTCGCCATAGCGCCGCATCTTCCGGTGCGCCGCCAGCATGCCGCGCGTCAGCGAGCCGTACTTCGTCTCCATCTCCACCAGCCGCGGCAGCACGGTTTGCGCGCTCAGTTGCGTGGCGTCGCCGCCATAAATGCCGCTCAGCAGCGGATCGGCGAGCCGGTCCACGGCCTCCTGCCCAAAATGCCGCTCCACCAGCGCCGCAACCGACTCATCGCCGTCGCTCGGCCGCGGCGGAAGCAGCAGCTCCAGCGCCATGCGCATCTTGGTGCGCACGCTGAACAGCCGCGTCATCGCCGTCGGCACCAGCTTGGTCGGAATCAGGAACATGAGCCCGTCGGGCAGCGCCACCAGGCGATTGCGCGTAACAATGTAGGTCTTGCGCGCCGCATCGTTTGACGGGATCAGCTCGTCGCCCAGACCCAGTTCGCGGCAAAGCTCGGCCGCCGCGGGTTTTTCCGTCAGGAACGAATCGGGACCGCGCTCCAGCACCGCGCCGCCAACCATTTCTGAGGCCAGCGAACCGCCCAGCCGCGGCCGCTCCTCAAAAAGCGTGTATTCCACCGCCGCGCCCGCCGCCCGCGCCTTTTCGAGCTCATAGGCCGCAGCCAATCCTGCAATGCCGCCGCCGATGATCGCAATCCGCATTCCTTTGACCTCACTCCATCTTTACTGCAAGCTGCGGCATGGTCGTGTTCGGGAGGGGAAACGAGCGGGGCCTCACCGGAGATGCCTGTTCAAAGCAGTCTTTAATAGAATCAAGGCGCCAGCCGCTGGCGGCAAGTGATCAAAGTCACTGTAGGAGCTAGAATCGGGAGCGAGGATGGAAGCTGCCGTTCACCGCCGTCCCCGAAATCTTTCCAGTTGGTTCACATCTAACTGTTGCACTTAACCTCTCCGCGCGCACCCTTTGCCCATCTACCGCGCGAGTCACATCAGGAGGTTTTTGATGGACGCCGAGATCATCCACCGGCTGCATTTTGCCTTCACCATCACCTTCCACTATCTGTTCCCGCAGCTCACCATGGGCCTGGCGTTGCTGATCGTGGTGCTCAAGACGGTGGCGCTGCGCACCGGCAGCGAAGTGTGGGACCGCGCGGCGCGTTTCTGGGGCCGCATCTTCGCCATCAACTTCGTCTTCGGCGTGGTCACCGGCATTCCCATGGAGTTCGAGTTCGGCACCAACTGGGCGCGCTTCTCGCGGCTCTCCGGCGGCGTCATCGGCCAGCCGCTGGCCATGGAAGGCGTCTTCAGCTTCTTTCTCGAGTCGGCGTTTCTCGGCCTCTTCCTTTACGGCGAAAAGCGCATCTCGCAACGCATGCACTGGTTCTCGGCGGTCATGGTCTTGCTCGGCTCGTGGATCTCCGGCTTCTTCATCATCGTCACCGACGCGTGGATGCAGCATCCCGTGGCCTACGATCGCCTGCCCGACGGGCAATTCGAGGTGCTCAGCTTCTGGCAACTGCTGATGAATCCCTGGGCGTTCTGCAATACATGCACAATATGACCGGCGCGGTCGTCACCGGCTCGTTCGTCATGGCCGCCGTGGGCGCTTTTTATCTGCTGGAGGGCCGTCGCGAAGAGTACGGCCGCATCTTCCTCAAGGTGGGCGTCATCGCCGGCGTCATCTCGTCCATCCTCATCATCTTTCCCACCGGCGACCTGGCCGGCAAGTACGTTGCGCGCAATCAGCCCGCGGCCATTGCCGCCATGGAGGGGCTCTTTCAAGCCAGGTCGGCGCGCCCATCGTGCTCATGGGCCAGCCCAATGAGGAGACCGGCCAGATCGACAATCCTATCGTGGTGAACGATGTGCTCAGCTTCCTCATCTACGGAACCACCAAGGCCGAAGTGCAGGGGCTCGATCACATTCCGCACGACCAGTGGCCCACCGCGCTGCCGCTGCTCTTCTACGCCTACCACATCATGGCCGGGCTCGGAACCTGGTTCGTGCTGCTGATGCTCGTCTCCGCATTCCTGCTCTGGCGCGGACGCCTCTCCACCTCGCGCTGGGCACTGTGGGCGCTGCTGCTCAGCTTTCCCCTGCCCTACATCGCCAACACCGCCGGCTGGATGACCGCCGAACTGGGCCGCCAGCCCTGGCTCATCTATGGATTGATGCGCACCAGCGAGGGCTTCTCCAACACGGTTTCCGCCAGCAACGGCCTGTTTACGCTGCATCGGCTTCATGGGACTCTACACGCTGCTGGGCCTGCTGTTCACCGTGCTCGTCTATCGCGAAATCAGACATCGGCCCTGAGCCCAAAGCGCCCCCGGCAGAAACCGTTGCAGCCGATTGAGCAACTCAACTGTGAACTAAGAACTGTGAACTGAAAACTGAGGTTTCCGTCATGATGGGTTTTCTCTGGTTCTGGCTGGTTGCGGTCATGATCGTCGGCTACGTGGTGCTCGACGGCTTCGACCTGGGCGTGGGCGTGCTGCACCTGTTTCTGGTGCGCACCGAAGCCGAGCGCAAAGCCGCGCTGGCCTCCATCGGCCCGGTGTGGGACGGCAACGAAGTCTGGCTGCTGGCCGGCGGCGGCACGCTCTACTTCGCCTTCCCGCTCCTCTACGCCTCGGCCTTCTGGGGCTTCTATCTGCCGCTCATGATCGTGCTCTGGCTGCTTATTTTGCGCGGCGTGAGCATCGAGCTGCGCAACCACATCGAAGTCGGCGTCTGGCGCGCTCTGCTCGACGGCGTCTTCGGTTTGTCCAGCGCGCTGCTCACCATCTTTTTCGGCGCAGCCCTGGCCAACGTGCTGCGCGGCGTGCCCCTCAAGCCGACGGCTACTTCTTCCTGCCCCTGTGGACCAACTGGCAACCCGGCGTCGCGCCCGGCATTCTTGACTGGTACACGGTCATCGGCGGCCTCGTCGCTCTCGCCGCGCTCACGCTGCACGGCGCCCTGTGGCTCTCACTCAAGACCTCCGGCGACCTGGAGCAGCGCGCGCGCAACGTGGTTCAGCCGCTGTGGCTCATTCTGGTTTCGCTCACCGTCGTCAGCCTCTTCGCCACCATCGCCGTGCGCCCCGCCAGCCTCGACAACTACTTCAATTACCCGGTCACCTTCGTCATTCCCGCGGGCGTCATCGCCTCGCTCGCCGCCCTCTGGCTCTGGAACCGCAAGGGCGAAGCGCTGAAGGCGTTTCTCGCCTCGTGCCTCTATCTCTTCTTCATGCTGGCCGGAGCCTGCTGGGGCGTCTATCCGGTGCTCCTGCCCGCCACCACCGGCGCAGCCAACGACATCACGCTCACCCGCGCGATCTCCGGCCCGCACACGCTGGCCGTAGGTCTCGCCTGGTGGATCGTCGGCATGGCGATGGCAATTGGTTACGTGGTCTTCGTCTACTCGCGCTTCAAGGGCAAAGTGGGCGCCCACGCCGGCGGCCATTGATAGGGCTTTTGCTCGATTATTTAAGGTCGGGACTCGCGTTAATGATGGCGGGGCTGGGACTGCCGGCTTTGCCTTTGAGCCAGTTCTGCGGAAACGACAGGCCAATCGAAAAGGTAAGAAATGCGCTACCAAAACTCCAGCGGATCAATTGACTAGCACTCACGAAAGTGAATAACCAAAAAGCAATTGCAAGACACCACGTAATCCAACGAAGCACCCTCAACCTCTTCATCAGCAAGCGCAAATGGGACGGCATGCGACGAACGGCGACGTACAAGACCCCCCAGACAACAAACGGTCCAGCAATCCCGAAAATCACCACAATCCAATTGAGCTCTTTAGGGGTCACGAAGTATTCGCCTCAAACTTGCCCACAATGTTAGCGCAAGAACGTCTGGCCCGAATCCTGGGGATTCGGGCCAGCGGCGCCTTTGAGGTTGTTTAGAGCGTTACCAGCGGTTCGGCCGGCGTCCATTGCTTGAACGTTTCCGCCGTCTGCTCCCGCTCCGGATCCCAGTTCTTCGGCTGATAGATGCAGCACGGCTCCGCGGCCAGCGGATCGCCGGTCAGCGCGTAAGCCCGCGCCCGCGACCCTCCGCAGATCTCCTTGTACTCGCACGCTCCGCACTTGCCTTCGAGGCGCTTGGTATCGCGCAGCGCCTTGAAGATCGGCGCGTTGCGGTAGATCTCGCTCAGCGGCGTCTCGCGAATGTTCCCCGCGTGAATCGGCAGGAACCCGCTGGGATACACATTGCCCATGTGTGAGATGAAGACAAATCCCTTGCCGTCATTCACGCGCCGCGTCGCCCAACTCATGGCGCGCGTCTGGCCATCAGCGGTCGGTGCGCCGGCCTCATACGCAGCCCCATGCGGGTGGCCTTGCCCGTGCCCCATCTTCCG
The DNA here is from genome assembly GCA_963713675.1 of uncultured Acidobacteriota bacterium. Lineage (GTDB taxonomy): Bacteria > Acidobacteriota > Terriglobia > Terriglobales > Acidobacteriaceae > Telmatobacter. The sequence goes on along the minus strand of CAVQMV010000016.1, from coordinate 21,484 downwards.
CTCTTCCAGATTGTGCTGCAGTAGGTAACGGCGGTAGTGCATCGCTTCCGTGGTCTTGATTTGAAAGTTGGCGCGCCGCGAGAGTTCGTAAATCTTGCCAAACACCTGCTCGAACTCTTCGCCGCTCAGCAAATCGTCCAATTGGCCGCGCCCCACAGGAACCAGGAAGAACACATTCCACATCACGATGGCCAGCTTCTCGAACAAGTTGCACAGGTCGTCGAGATCGTGCGCGTTGTGGCGGCTGATCGTGGTGTGAACCTGAATCGGAATGCCGGCCTCGCCCGCCCACTCGATCGCCTTGATCGTGCGTGCCCATGCGCCCGGCAGCCCGCGGAACGCATCATGAATCTCGGGTGTTGAGCCGTCGAGCGAAATGCCAAGCCGCACCACGCCGGCCTCTTTCATCTTGAAAATCTGTTCGCGCGTCAGCAGCGGCGTAGCGCTCGGCGTCACGGCCACCTGCACGCCTTTTCCGGCAGCGTAGCGGATCAGCTCGAAGACATCCCTGCGCTTCAGCGGATCGCCGCCCGTAAAAACGAAAATCGGAATGTGCATGTCGGCGATCTGGTCGATCAGCGCCTTGCCTTCCTCGTATGTCAATTCGTCGGGGTGCGGAATGGGTTGCGCAGCGGCGCGGCAATGCTTGCAAGCCAGATCGCATGACTGCGTGACTTCCCAAATGGCAAGAAAAGGCGACTCGTCGTAATCGATCCCGCCGCGAGCGGGAATGTTGTGCATCGGTTGCATGAGGCCTCCTGGGGATCGCAGCCTTCGGGCGCCTCGCTTCCGGCGTCTGGGCCTCTATCGCCCGGGGATTGAACGGCTTCCTGCTCGAAACTGCCGCGAGCGCCATAACTTACCCAGCGCCCCTGACCAGAAAACCGCTTCCGACGACCACGATTCCCATTCAGAAGACCAGCTTCTCGGTCCCCCAGGCTGTGATTCAGATCACTTTATGCAGCCGTAATCGGTACCGTAAGCGCCTCGCTAGACAATTTTGGGAATCGGGAACACAATCAACTCATTCGTGGCCCCATCCGCCTCTGATCAACATCTATAGTGACGGACAGGGAATCATTCGCTGGGCTGCAGACGTCCGGATCGAGCCAGGGTGAGACGCATCACCCTGCGATGTGCGGCGAAACACCGCTAAACCTCTTGAAATCTGCAACCATTTCAACGCACCGCAAGGAGGTTCCCATGGCAGACGTATTGAAGCCAGGTTGGAGCAAACCCTCCACCATCCTCTTCGCCTCCGAGATACCCGCCAACCAGAAAGCCTTTGCGTTTGCGCTGGCACAGGCCAAAGAATTCGGCTCGGATCTCATCCTTTTTCATGCATATGACACCTTGGTAGTGGCCGCGTCCGAGACCTCCGGCGTCCGTTACTACGACTACGCCGCGGCCGCGCGCTCCGAGAAGCAGCATCTGGAGCCGCTGGCGCAACGCGTCCGCGACGCAGGCCTCCGCTGTGAGGTCGTGGTGCGGCCGGGGCTGCCCGCAGACGAAATTCTTGCCTTCACGCACGAGCGCGAAATCGACCGCATCGTCATGGGCACGCACTCTCCGGGCCCCATCGGCAAGTTGCTGGTCGGGTCTGTGGCTGAAGCCGTGCTGCGCACCGCCAGTTCACCGGTTTACATCATCGGGCCCAACGTGGTCGACGGAAGCTATCGCAACTTTGCTACGCGCACCATTCTCTGCGCTGTCAGCCTGCACGAAGCCAGCACCATCGTGGCCGCCTTTGCCGCAAAGCTCGCGGCCCAGCATGGCGCGCGCCTCATCCTGCAGCACGTCATCCGTCCTCAGGATCGCGCGGAGTTCCTCGCCGGTCGTTCGCTCGACGAACTAGAAGCGGGAATGCTCGCGTTGGTTCCCGCCGATCTGCAGGGCCAGGTCGCCATCCAGACCATTGTGGTTCCCGGCGACCCGACTGAGGAGCTCCTCTATCAGAGCCACGCGCAACACGCTGACTTGATCGTCCTCGGCGCACAGGGTGCATCGGCTTTTGCCGCCATCACGCGCCATGGTGTGGTCTATAAAACTCTGGCTCACACCCAATGTCCGGTCATTACGCTTTCGCCGGTGGTTCTCGCTCGTTGCGGCTCCAAGTCTGAGAAGCTGCATCCCGCCGAAGCTTATCTGGCCGGCGTTTTTTAAAGCGCGAACCGCCTGATCCCGCAAAGCAAGTGGGTGCCCCATCCTAAACGCGTTCTGTGCGTTTAGGGTGGGAAAGCACAAGCCCCAACCGGCTTCCTTCCAACTCAGCATGAGTGCGCCCATCCCGACCACGTGTTGCGGCTGCGGCCAGCTATCATGCAGATCTGCAGCGGCAAAATTCAAACGTAACTCCGTCTGCATCCGTCCCGCTCAAATCACTCTCAGCAACAGCAAAATGACGATGATCGCGAGGACGAGGCTGAGGCCTCCTCCGCCGTAGTAGCCCCATCCCGGCCCCACGCGGTAACCGCCATACCCGAATCCAAGAATCAAGAGAATCAGGATAATGAGTAGCATTTCGTCCTCCCACGCTCAACAAGCCGTGTGGACTTCGATGCCCTGTCCAAACGCAGGGCTGCCTCTTATGCTTCGATGAGTTTCGCCGCGGAAAAATCTTCGTGCCGCCCGCATCGGCGTCGCTAATGGACGCGGTGATTCTTCTCCGTCCGTCCACGCGCCTTTTTCCTCGACTCGTTGGAGGTTGAACAACCCGCAACGCGTGCACGGCGTCCAAGCGTGCTGATGAGCAGGAAAGAAAATTCGCGGAGGTGAACAATGCTTTGGACGATCTTTGTCATCCTTCTGGTGTTGTGGCTATTAGGCGTTGTTTCGTCGTACACGCTGGGAGGATTCATTCACATCCTTCTCGTGGTCGCTCTTGTAGTACTGGTCATCCAATTAGTCACGGGAAGAAGGGCGGTTTAATCGCCGCACCTGCGGGATAAGAAGCAAATCTTAGCCGCCCGGAGCATACACAGGCGGCACAACCGAAGATGCAAGCAACCATAGAAGTCGAGGTGAACTCATGGATAAAGACAGAGTGAAAGGTGCAATCAACGACGCGGCGGGACGTGCGAAGCGCCAGGTGGGCGAGTGGACAGGCGACACGAAAACCCAGGTCGAGGGCGCAGCACAGCAGGTGAAAGGCAAAGCGCAAAAGGCGTGGGGAAATGTGAAGGACGCCGCGCGCGATGCCAATGAGAGCGCGCAAAGCATGAGTCAAACCGGCACAGAGCACGAAAATGAACTCGAGCGTGAACGCGAAGCAGGCCGCGAGGAAGAGCGGCAGCACGCGCACAGCAGCCACAGTCGCTAACCGCCGGCGCCGAAGCAGTGCAGCGCATCAATTGAAACCTCTAACCACGGGCAGCGAAAGGCGTGGCGCGTCTTTCGCTGCCCGTTTTGCTTGGGCAAGAAAACACACCAGCCCGCACTGCATGTTCCCGGACCTGCAACGGTGCGGCTCTCCCGGCCGTACCGCCGCCTCACAGTTTCACTTTCTTCACTCTCTTCACTTCTTTCACTTCACCCACCACCCCCATTGGAACCCGCAATTCCCCTTGCGCTATACTGGCGCTATCGGGCAGCCTGCAACCGGCGCTGCCCATCAGCGAGGTGCGTCTTCTCCAGGGATTCCGTCAACCGGATGACCGACGTTCCACTTTCGCCAACAACGCGCTGGCGTGCTGTGGCCCGTGTGCTCCGAAGTCCTTTGGATAGTCTAAGTTGCACTCTCCTCCCCGCTTCCTGCTCTCTCTGCGGCTCGCCTCTGCCGCAGCTCTCTCTTGTGCCAATTTGCGATGTTTGCTGGACGGAATTCCCCCTTCAGTCCGAGTCCGTGTGTCAGCGCTGCGGTGACGCGCTGCCCACTGCGTCCGCAATCGGATACTCCGCTCTATGCCGCGCCTGCCGCATGGCACCGCCGCCGTTTGTGCGCGCCGTTTCCTACGGTGTGTATCAGGGCCGCATGCGTGAGGCCCTTCACGCCCTTAAATACGACCGCCTGCACCCGGCATCCGCCGGTCTGGGCCGCATGCTCGCCGAGGCCATGGCGCAACTCGCCGCCGAAGCTCCGGCAGAGATGCTGGTGATTCCTGTGCCGCTGCACCCCTCCAAATTCGCGCAGCGCGGATTCAACCAGTCGCGTTCGCTCGCCGCCGCGGCGCTGGGATTCCTGCGCAAGAGCCATCCCCAATGGCGGCTCACGCTCGCGTCCAGCACCCTCCTGCGCCAGCGCGCCACGGAAAGCCAGGCAGGGCTTACTCCGCGCCAGCGACGCCAGAATGTCCGCGGCGCATTCGTGGTCTCCGATCCCGCGCGCGTAACGGCGCAGCACGTGATCGTCGTCGATGACATTTTGACCACCGGAGCTACAGCGCGCGCCGCGGCCCTGGCGCTGGTCCAGGCCGGAGCCGCATCCGTTTGGGTGGCCACGCTGGCGCGTGCGCAACGCGGCGAAAGATTTGGCAGCACCTCGTTCTACCCAAACTCGTATCACGACACGGAGGAAGAGGGACCGCTCGCCGACGCATCGGCAGCGGACCCGTACGCGGCAAATTTTTAGCACGAATGGATCGGCGATAGAGAAAGCATCTTTTTAATCGGGGGAAAAGAGATGTCGTTGGGGAAAGCCATGATTCACGCGCGCAAGCAGAAAGCCATTGCCAAGGCAGTAGTGCTGGCCGCCAGTGGCCATGAGAATGTGCAGTTCACGCACGCCCACATCCTGCAGATGCCGGTGCTGGTGCTCAACGCCTCCTATGAGCCCATCAACATTTGCGGCGCGCGTCGCGCCCTGGTGCTGGTGCTCAAGGGCATCGCCCGCACTGAAGAGGAGCACGGCCTCTCGCTGCACGCGCAGCGCACCATCATCGCCATGCCCTCGGTCATTCGTCTTCTTGAATACCGCCGCATCCCCCACCAGACCCGCGCCCTCTCGCGCAAGAACATTCTGCTGCGCGATCGCAACACCTGCCAGTATTGCGCTGAGGCCCTGCCGCCCAGCGAACTCACGCTCGACCACGTGGTGCCGCGCTCGCGTGGCGGCAACTCCACCTGGGAGAATCTCGTCGCTTGCTGCCACGAATGCAACCGCAAAAAGGGCAACCGCATGCTCAACGAGATCGACGACATGATCCTGCTCCGCGAGCCACGCCCCTTCTCCCTCCACACCAGCCGCCAGATCATGCGCATGCTCGGCCGCAGCGACGACCGCTGGCGGAAGTATTTGTTCTATTAATGGAACAGAGAATGGAAACTGTAGCTAATGCTACGATTTCGCAAGAGGACGATATGACCGAGCCTTGCACCTCCTTTAAGCCGGTTAGTTATAACGATCTCAACGCAAAACAAAAGGAACTATTCAACTTTCAGAAAATTGCAGCCAGGCTTGCTGACTACGGATTTAACTGCATCAAGTTAGCCGACGATTGGCAGGGGGCAGATTTCCTCGCTTATCACATTGATGGCGCGACCACACTGAAGGTCCAGTTGAAGTCGAGAGTGACAATCAAACACAAGTACCGCGGTAAGGACATTTGGATTGCGTTTCCACATAAACGCGATTGGTACCTCATACAGCATGATCGTTTAGTTGAGAAAGTTGGAGAGTGTACTCGTTGGCTCGATAGCGACTCATGGAAAGAGAGGATGGATGGGTATTCTTCGGCAAGCATCAACTCAAAACTGCTGGAGAGTATCAGTGGAAATAAGCTTGAACCTATCTACGACTCCATTCCAGACGGCGACAAGGAGACTATTGACCCGGTCGAATTGGGCTGATACAGAAAACATAAAAAGGAGCTTCGCGGATCTTTTGGTCCCGCAAGGTTTGCCGGGTGCCGGGAAACCTGACTGCAGCACAAACCTCCGCCCACAGTTTTCAACTCAATGCAGACGCACGAGCCCTCCGGCGTAAAATGGCCGCAATGATCTCACGCCATCGTTCCGCCTGCTTTCTTGCACTCCTGCTTCTTCCCTCGGCGGCATCTTGCGCGCCACCGCAGCCACCAAACTTCGGCCCCGATGTCTTCCTCTTCACGCCTTCCATGCCCGCAGCCGCTATCCAGCAACAGATCGACAAGGTCTATGCCATCCAGCAGCACAGCGAATTCGGCGCCGATCGCTTTGCTTTCCTTTTCTTACCCGGCGAATACAAAGTCGACGTTCCCATCGGCTTTTACACAGAGGTCGTGGGCCTGGGAGCCGCGCCGGACAGTGTTCACATCACCGGTAACGTCCATGCCGACGCCAGCCGGCCAAATAACAATGCCACCTGCACCTTCTGGCGCGGCGTCGAAGGCTTCGCCGTCACGCCTACCGGCGGCACCATGCAGTGGGCCGTTTCGCAGGCCGCGCCCTTCCGCCGCATGCACATCGAGGGCAACATCGTCCTCCACCAGAATCACGGCTGGGCCAGCGGCGGATGGATGTCCGACGCGCTCATCGATGGCAACGTGGACTCCGGCACGCAACAGCAGTGGATCGCGCGCAACTCCGAATGGCGAAGTTGGACCGGCTCCAACTGGAACATGGTCTTTGTCGGCGACATCGCTCCGCCGGCCGGCGAGTGGCCGTCGCCGACATACACAAAAGTCGCCCGCGTCCCCATCGTGCGCGAGAAACCCTTTCTCTATATCGATGCGCACGGCAACTACTCCGTCCGCATTCCCGAGCTGCGCGCCAACAGCACAGGCATCACCTGGCGCGGCGGCACAACTCCGGGCCGCTCGATTCCCCTCGACCGTTTCTACATCGCGCATCCCGGCGACACGGCCGCCGCAATCAACGCGCAGCTCGCCAGCGGCAAGCATCTTCTATTCACTCCCGGCATCTACGAGCTCACCGAGCCCATCCGCGTCGCGCGCCCCGGCGCCGTCGTTCTCGGTCTCGGTTTCGCCACGCTCAAGCCCGTCAACGGCACGGCCGCCCTCACCACCGCCGACGTCGATGGCATGATTCTTGCCGGGCTTCTCATTGACGCTGGCCCGGTGCAATCTCCCGTTCTCGTCGAGATCGGTCCCAGCGGCAGCCACGCAAATCACGCTCGCAATCCCATCTCGCTCCACGACGTCTTCTTCCGCGTGGGCGGCGCAGGCGTGGGCCGTGCCACCGTCAATCTCCGCATTAATGCGAACGACACCATCGTCGATCACACCTGGATCTGGCGCGCCGATCACGGCATCGCGGGCGTGGGTTGGGACCAGAACCTCAGCGCCAACGGTCTCGTCGTTAACGGCGACCGCGTCACCGCCTACGGCCTTTTCGTCGAGCACCATCAGCAGTATCAGGTGTTGTGGAATGGCGATGCCGGCCGCACCTATTTTTATCAATCGGAAATTCCCTACGATCCGCCCGACCAGACCAGCTACTCAAGCGGTGCGGGCGTCAACGGCTGGGCATCCTACAAGGTCGCCGACAACGTCACCACGCATGAAGCCTGGGGGCTCGGCATCTATTCAGTCTTCCGCCATCCCAACGTCGTGCTCACTCGCGCCATTGAAGTGCCGCAAGTTCCCGGCGTTCGCTTTCATCACATGATCACTGTCGCGCTCGATAATCTTGGCGAAATCTCGAATGTTATCGACGATGCCGGAGGCGCCACCGCCACGAAGCCACGCTTCACGCCCAAGCTCGCGGAGTTTCCTCCGCCTCCAGATCATCAGGAGCAGCGACGGTAAAGTAAGACCGTCACAAGTCGTTGAATCTGCACCCCGCCCGCCTCTTCGCGGCTCTCCTCTTCTTTGGTTTCTTGTCAAACCATGGTGTACTTTGCCCTTCACGGGCATCTAATCAAGCGTGTCAAGAGGCGAACGACACGCAAAACGTACGCCGCCTCAAAAGGAGTAAGAAATGATGCGTATGCAGGAATTTCGGGTCGCTGCCTTTTTCGCGGCCACATCGTTGCTGTTGGTTTCGTCTCCATTTGCCGCCGCTCAGAAGCAGGAAGTCGCGGGAAGCACGGTCATCACCATCCTTCCGGAAAACGAAGCTCCCGGCGGCATTCCCCAGGATGCTTTGCACCTGAAGCTTGACGGCAGGCAATCGGCCATCACCGGCTTCGCGCCGCTGCGCGACCCCAAAAGCAAAGTGGAGATGGTGGTGCTCATCGACGAAGGCGCGCGTTCCAGCCTGGGACTGCAATTGAACGACGTTGCCAAGTTCATCCAGAGCCAGCGCCCCGATACAAAAGTCGCCCTCGCCTACATGATGAATGGCCGCGCGGTCTTAAGTGGGCCGCTCAGCACCGATCACGACTCTGTCCTTCGTGGTCTGCATCTGACCATGGCGGGAGGGGAAGCCGGAATCAGCGCCAGTCCCTACTTCTGCCTCTCGGATCTCGCCAGGAACTGGCCCTCCAGCGATGCCCGTGCGCGCCGCGAAGTGGTCATGATCACCGACGGCGTGGACTACTACGACATGCACTACGATCCGAATGATCCCTACGTCCAGACTGCTCTTGATGATGCCGTGCGTGCCCGCGTAATCGTCTATTCCATCTATTGGCGCAGCTCTGACCGCTTAGACAGCACCAACTACGGAGCCAGCGACGGCCAGAATCTGCTCGCGCAAGTGACCCAGGGCACGGGAGGCGTTAGCTACTGGATGGGCACTGGCAATCCTGTGAGCCTGGCCCCATACTTTGAAGACATCAGCCGCCGTCTCGATAATCAGTACGAATTGGATTTCATGACGGCGGTCGGCAACAAGCCCGAGATGCAGAGCATCAAGCTTTCGGTCAGCGCGCACGCCAAAGTGAGTGCGCCGCACCAGGTCTACGTGCAGTCCGGCGTGGAGTAATCCGCGCCACGCCATGATCTTCACTGAACCCAGCACGAAAGCGGGTGCCCCATCCTAAACGCGCTCTTTGCGTTTAGGGTGGGATAGCAAGAACCTCAACCAGGATCTCTTCGTCCACCACGGCATGGGGTGCCCCGGGTTTCGTTTTTGAGACCCGGGATAGCACAAACCCCAACCCACCTCTTTCAACTCAACACGAAAAGGGGTGCCCCACATCTCGCTTTTGAGATGTGGGATAGCACAAACCCTAGTACGCCAGCGCCACCGCGTCGCAGCGCATCTCGCTGCCCGCCGCGTACACGCGACGCCCGCCTTCAATGCGCACTTCAATGCCCTCGTAGCGTCCAAAGCCGCCGTCGCTCGGCCCCATCGGCCAGCCCAGATCCGCAAGCGCCTTCCGTGTCGCCACCGGAATGCCCGCTTCCAAAATCAGCAATCCGATCGGCCCCATTCCCGCGCGGTCTTCGCCCATCGTCTGCGACGAGCCCTCGTGGTGCCAACGCGGGCTATCGGCCGCGGCCTGTACATCCAGCCCATAATCCACGCGGTTCACAATAATCTGCGTCTGGCCCTGCGGCTGCATGTCGCCGCCCATCACGCCGAACGACATCCACGGCTTCCCGTCCTTCGCGGCAAACCCGGGAATGATGGTCTGAAACGGGCGCTTGCCCGGCGCGTAAATGTTGGGATGACCATCCTGCAAAGAAAATAGTTGCCCGCGGTCCTGGAACATGAAGCCCAGTCCATCGGCCACCAATCCCGATCCCATGCCGCGAAAATTCGACTGGATGATCGAAACCATCATGCCGTCCTTGTCGGCCGTCGTGAAGTACGTGGTGTCGCCGTGGCTCGGCGCTTCGCCCGGATGCACCGGCGTCAGAATCCGATCCAGCCTGATAAGCTTGGCGCGCTCCGCGGCGTACTCCTTTGAGTTGAGCCACGCAATCGGAATCTTCGCAAAGTGCGGATCGGCGTAATACCGCGCGCGATCTTCATACGCCAACCGCTTGGCTTCGATCTGCACCTGCAACGACTGCGGCGACTGGAATCCGAAGCCGCGCATGTCAAAACTCTCAATCATGTTCAGCATCTGCAGGGTCGCCAGCCCTTGCGTGTTGGCCGGCATGCCGTACACCTGCACCCCGCGATACGTCGTCACCAGCGGCTCTACCCACTCCGCGTGGTGCTCGCGCAGATCCTTCGGCCGAGAGCCAGCCTCCGATGCGTTTGAAGTATGCGTCGATGGTCTTCGCGATGGGCCCGTCGTAAAAAGCGTCGCGCCCGCCTTCGGCAATCATGCGATAGGTGTGTGCCAGGTCCGGATTGCGCCGCACGTCGTATTCGTTGGGCGCCACGCCGCCCGGCGAGTAGGTCTTCACCGCGTTGGCCGTTTCTTCCACGCCCGAACCGGGCCTGAGAAACGCCGCCATGTTGCGCTTGATGTAGTAGCCAATAATCTGCGGCGTGGGATCGCCGTATTCGCAGGCGTGGATCGCGGGCTCGAACAGTTCCGCCCATTTGAGCTTGCCGTAGCGCTGGTGCAGCGCCCACCATCCGTCGAGCGCGCCCGGCGTGGAAACCGAGAGTGCGCCCAGCGCAGGAATCGCGCCATTCTTCGCGCGCGCCCGCACCGTCTCCAGCGTCAGCGCCTTGGGCGATCTCCCGGAGCTGGCCATCCCCATCAGCTTGCCAACTTTCGGATCCCAGACAAACGCAAAACAGTCGCCGCCCAGCCCGGAGCTCACCGGCTCCACAAATCCCAGCACCGCATTCGCCGCCACCGCAGCGTCCACCGCCGAGCCGCCGCGCTTCAGCATTTCGATGGCAGTCTGCGTGGCCAGCGGATGCGCCGTGCCCGCCGCGCCCGAGAGCCCCAGCGCAGGTGAGCGCGTGGCAAAGCTCGCGCCCGATGGCCGATCGCCCGCATGCACGTCCGGCCGGATGAATCTTTCTGCATCTGCCGGCTGGAATTTGGGAAGCTCTGTCGAAGCTGACCCGCTCTGACCCGCTTCTGCAGCGTCGCTTTGCATCGTGACGGCAGAAGCTGCGGCAGCCAGAGGAAGTGTCTGAATAAAAGTGCGGCGACGCATGGCAAAATCCTTTTCCCTGAAACTAGTTGCTTGAATCAGGTTTTGAAAGGGCACGGCTTTAGCCGTGCCACGAAAGGCGCGTAAACAGCGGGGCTTTAGCCCCTGAGGAAAGCTTCATTACTGCCTCAACCATTTATACAACCAGCTTTAATGTAAATGGGCATGCGCTGCCCCGCATTCGCGAGGCAACGCACGCCCACGCTGTCAAATCACGATCAGAAGACGAACTTGCCGCTGATCTGGAGTTGCCGCGACGATCCACCATCGCTGGTGGCGAAGCGGGTTGACGTGATCTGGCCAAAGGCCGTCGACTGCACGTTGCCCGACGGCTGGCCAAAGTTGGGATGATTCAGAATGTCGAACGCATCCACGCGCAGGTTAAAGTTGAGGCCCTCGCGCAGCTTGGTGTCTTTCTCGCCCGACATGTCGAGATCCGCGTAGCCCGGGCCGGTAAAGGCATTACGCTGCATGGCGCCCAGGGCGGTGTAAACGGTGGGTGAGGTGGTTGCCGTAGCGCTCGCTTGCGTGCCTTGAACTTCAATGGCGCAGGCCGAGGTGACGTTGGTGACGTCGCAAATCGTGCCGCCGTAGGCCAGGCCGGTGCTCTGGAACAGGGTGATGTTGGCAATTCCAGGCAACTGCTGCATGGAACGTGTCACCGGGCCAAGCTGCGAGGGGCGAACAATGCCGGTGACGCCATTGAAGCTTGAGCTGCTCGCCAGGATATTCACCGGGTTTCCCGTCTGGTACTGGAAGATGCTCGAAAGCTGGAAGCCCGAGACCAGGCGGTTGCCGCGGAACGGCAGGTTGTAGACCGCGGTCCCGGCGAAGTGCAGGCGCACATCGAAGTCCGACAGTCCGTAGTTTTCTCTTGGGTTGGTGCTATCAGGCAGAGTCAAGCCGCCCTGCGATCCGAGCGAGTTCAGGTCCATTGACTTGGTCCACTCGAAGTTGGTGCTGAAGTCAAGACCATTGCTCATGTTCTTGCCCAGCACCGCCCAAAGCGCGTTGTAGTCGGAGAGGCTGTTGCTGGTCCTGTAGCCGATGTTGGAGGCGATGGCCCCGCCCGGACGTACGGGGCTGGTGGCCGCGAGCACCGTGAACGGATGCACCTGCGTAGCGCTGGTTGTGCCCGTCACCTGGTTGATGTTGGATTCAATCTCGAGATGGCGTCCTACCGAACCGTCGTAATAGATCTGGGCAACCAGACCCCACGGCAGCGCCTGCTGCAGGTTCAGGTTGAAGCTCTCGATGTACGCGTTCTTGTAGTTGGGGTTGACCCCGTAGAGCGAGATGCCGGAGGCGGCTGCGTCGGCATAGAGCGAAGATAGGGGAATGGCAGTGGAGTTATAGGAGACCGCGGTGCTGAAGGGCGGGTTGGAAGCCATCCCCGTTACTACGCCGGCGACCGGTTGGTCCACCAGGTAGGCGTAGCCGCCGCGCAGCACAGACCTGCCGGTGCCGAAGATGTCCCACGCAAATCCCAATCGAGGCTCGTAGTTGTAGTTCTGCTTGTAGGCTGAGTTGGCCGCCAGGCCGTTGGTGCCTACTTGGGTGAGCGTAACAGTGGAAGGATTGAAGATGGTGAAGCGATTGTCCCCCTCCACCGGGGTTCCGTTCCACTCGAAGCGCAGGCCGTACTCCAGGGTGAAGGTGGAAGTGAGCTTGAAGTTGTCCTGCACGAATGCCGCCATGGAGTCGGCGTAGACGCGGCTGGAGACAATGTTCGGCTGGATGCTGAAGACCGTGGCCATGTCCGTTTGGAACAAGCTGGTCGGAGTCGTGGAAGTGGTAAAGGTGAGCGTGCCGATATTACCGGCGAAGCTGTCCAACCCGTAGCGTCGGCCCTCGCCGCCCCACTTGATGGTGTGCTTGCCCACGAGCATCGACACCGTATCCGATACGACGCCGGCAGTATCGGCGCGCCCCTGCGGGAAGCCCGAAGGACCGCCGAAGGTCAGGCCGATATCGGAGAGCGTGGTCTGGGGCAGGCCCTTCGGGCCGCTCAAGCCGTCGCCGAGTCCCACGCTGGTGGGGTCGATAGTATTGGCGGGGACGAAGGCGATGTTAATGCGGTTGAATCCGAGACGCGCCTCATTCACGATGCTGGGACTGAAGATATGGGTCTCGCTGAAGGTGCCGATCTGGCGGCTGGCGTGGCGGTGGTCGCCCCAGCCGGAGATGGTGTCGCCTTGCAGTGCCGGCTCGGTGCGCGTGTCTTCCTGCAGCGCGTAAAAGCCGTGCAGTTCGTCGTTCAGTCCGAGTTTCTGCAGAATGTCCATCGTGCCCTGATCGATCTGCACCGGTCCGGGAGTGAACGAGACGTAATTCGCTCCGCTGTTGGGCAGCGGGATGAGCGCGGCCAGTGCTGCTGCGATAGGCTCCGCAGTTTTGTTGGCGGCGATCGCCGTTTGATTGGCCTGGCTGATTACCGTGCTGTTCTGCAGGATCCCCTGGTGTTGGCGCAGCGCCTCGTAACTGGCGTAGAAGAATGTGTGCTTCTTGAAGATCGGCCCGCCTAACGATCCGCCAAAATTGTCGCGCTTCAACGGAGCCTTGTCGCCGGTGTTGCCGGTGAGTGGGAGTCCGGTCGTGACGCTGTAAGAGCGATTGAAGTAGTTACGCGCGTCGAGAGCCTCGTTGCGGAAGTAGTCGAAGGCCTCGCCATGGAATCTATCGGTTCCGGAGCGGGTGGCAACGGTCACAATGGAGCCGTCGCTGCGGCCGTATTCCGCGCTGAAGGTGGAGTTGTCGATCTTGAATTCCGAGGTGGTGCTGATCGACGGCTGAAAGGTGATTTGGTTCTGGCTGATGTCGTTCAAATTGATGCCGTTGATCTGGAAGTTGACGGAGTCTTCGCGATTGCCGGCGGTAAGGAACGAATTTGCGCCGAGGCCGCGGCTGGGCGAAGTCAAGCTGCCTGCGGTGTCGGCCACTACGCCACCTGGCGTAAGCACAGTGAGGTCGAGGAAGTGCCGGCCGTTCAGCGGCAGGTCCTGCACCGACGTATTGTCGATGACCTGGCCGACGGTGATGGTCTGCGCTTCGATCTCCTGAATCGCACCTTCCACGTGCACCGTTTCTCCAGCGGAGGAGACGGCGAGATTCATATTCACCGTAACCGAGCGATCGACGTCCAACGTGACCTTAGGCACGGTGTAGGCGCTGAACCCGGTGGCAGTGGCTTGGACTTTATAGTCGCCCGGCTGAAGCGAAGGCACTTCATAAATGCCGGCCGAGTCGGTGTTGACAACGCGGTCGAGGCCGGTCGCCAGGCTATGCACGGTGACTTTTGCGTTGGGAACCACCGCGCCGCTCGGATCGGTAACGGTTCCCGAAAGGCTGGCCGTCGATTGCCCCCACGCTCCCAGAGCGCAGGCTGCAAGCAGAAACACGAGTGCTGAAAATCGCGTGAACTTCATTCTGTCCTCCTGATAAGTGATTCGGTATACGTAAACATCACCCCCGCAGTCTGCTCTCAATCGCTGCGTAGGGATGACACTGCACGTTCAGTGACCGTCCTCTTTCGAAAAGGCCACGTTGCATTGCGCCATCTTCTTCGATGTGCGCTGTGAATGCGCTCTTACGGTGCAGGGGCGCTCAACGAGGAACACTTTTCCCTGCGCCTGAACGCTCGGAAAAAATGCAAACCGCGGGGGATCCTGCGTTCAGAGGTTTCTTCGTCTGCTTTCGTCTGTCTTACGACCGAACTCGTGAATTGCCGTCGGTCAAAAAAGCGAGAATCAAAAAATTCGCCTGCGCTGGTGCAGGCTTGAACGGGGCATGTTACGTCAGCAACAACACATTCGGGGAAGAATGCCCAGGCTGACCGGCGCTCGCCGCATCAGCAAGATGAATCGGAGTATACGGAATGTCTACCATTCGCGCAAGAATTTTCGATGGGAAATTGCAACGCATTTAGCCCTCCGCAGCGGCTCTGGGCGCGGTTTTGCGCGAATCACCGCATAAGGATCGCATAAGGATCCCGCGCGCATCAGGCTGGCCGTCCCTTCTTTTGATTGACCCTCCCGGAATCGAATCCCTGCACCCAAATGCGCGCTTGTGAATCTATGTATGTGTAAGCACAATCATTGCAGTGCCGGAATTTCGCGCGTGACATTTCGGTGACAATTTAGCGCCGCTTCCCCCGGCCAAACCACATCCAGTTCGCATCGAATCCTCAGGAGACCACTGTTGTCAGCGATCGACACCACACTGCCCACACCGCCGTCCGGCTCTTCCGGTGCGGACGCGCGCAGCCTGGCGAATGCAAAAGCCCGGCCGGCAGCGGTGGTCGACTCTGACGCGCTCCATGCGCAGTGGAAGCCCCGGGTCAATCCCTGGCTCATCGCCATGACCGTCGCGCTTGCGGCTTTCATGGAGGTGCTCGATACCTCCATCGCCAACGTGGCCCTTCCCCACATTGGCGGCGCGCTCGGCGCCAGCACGGATGAGGCTACCTGGGTCCTCACCAGCTATCTGGTCTCGAATGCCATCGTGCTTCCCCTCGGCGGATGGGCCAGCTCCCTCATGGGCCGCCGTAACTTCTTCGTCTTTTGCATCACCGGCTTCACCGTCGCCAGCTTTCTTTGTGGCGCTGCGCCCTCCTTGCCCATCCTTCTCTGCTGCCGCGTCCTGCAAGGTGCGTTCGGCGGCGGCATGCAGCCCATGGCGCAGGCCATCATGGCCGATTCCTTTGAGCCCCACAAGCGCGGGCAGGCCTTCGCGCTCTATGGCCTGGTCGCCGTGCTCGCTCCCTCCATCGGTCCCACGCTCGGCGGCTATATCACTGACAACTTCTCCTGGCGCTGGATCTTCTTCATCAACATCCCCGTCGGCATCCTGGCCTTCATCCTCGTCACCCGTCTCGTTGACGACCCGCCGTGGATCAAGGCCGATCCTTCGCGCCTGCGCCACATGGACTACATGGGCCTCGCCTTCCTGGCCCTTGCCATGGGCGGCCTGCAGATCGTGCTCGACAAAGGCGAAGAGGACGCCTGGTTCTCCTCCTCTTTCATCTGCTTTTTTGCGGTTCTCTTCGTCGTCGGCATCGTCGGTCTCGTCGTCTGGGAGTGGCGGCAGAAAGATCCGCTCATCAACTTGCGGCTCTTCCGATTCCGCAACTTTGCCATCTGCTGTTTCCTCATGATGCTGGTCGGCGGCGTGCTCAATGCCAACACCGTGCTACAGCCGCAGTTCACCCAGCAGTTGCTGGGATGGACAGCAACCACGGCCGGCCTGGCCCTTACGGCTGGTGGCGTCACTCTGCTGTTCATGATGCCGTTCGCCGGCTTTGTCACGGGAAAGATCTCCGCGCGTTATCTCGCCGCCTTCGGCTTTGCCATGCTCTCCATCACATTCTTTTACGCGGCCCGCGTCACCAACCTGCAGATGAGCTTCGCTGAGGCGTCGTGGCTGCGCGTGGTGCAAATGTTTCCCCTGCCGTTCTGCTTTATCTCCATCACCACCGCGGCTTATATCGGCATGCCCAGGGAGCAGAGCAATCAGGTCGCCGGCCTCATCAACTTCGTCCGCAACATCGGCGGGTCCATTCTCATCGCCATCACCAATGCCCAGGTCACCAGCCGCTCCCTCTGGCATGAGCAGCACCTGCAGCAATCCATGATGCCCGGAACCCCCGGCTACGACCAGCACGTCAAGACGCTCACCGGGTTTCTCGGCAATTCCTTCGGCGCGGCAAACGCGAGCCGTATGGCGCTGGCGCAGATCTACCAGCAGTTGAACCAGCAGGCGCAGACGCAAGGCTACCAGGATGTCTACATGGAATTGTCGGTGGCCTCCATTGTCCTGGTCGCCCTGGCCTTCATGCTCAGCAAAAACCGTCCTGGCGCCGGTCCCGGCGCAGGCGCCATGCACTAAGGCAATCTCACGACTGCTGTGCTCTCGGGTGGCCCCTTTTCGCGTTGTCATCCTGAGCGGAGCGCGCTTGGGGCCCCATGATTGCAAGGCAATCAGGGGGTAAGCGGAGCCGAAGGACCTGCTGTTGCTTTTCAATGGCGGGCAGCACGGATCCTCAGGAAGTAATCTCACCATGTCGCGGGGAATCTCGCCTTTGAGGCCAGGGGCGGCACGATACCTAAACCGCCGCCAGGCCGCGATTCCCAATTTGCACTCCGTTCCGCGTCCCAGAAACCTTCGTTTGCGGCCCAGTCCGGCTATGTGCTGGCTACCATAGCCGTTTCCGCGAAATCGGCCTATAATTCCTCGCAGAATTCACTCAACACAAAGATGCCCGTTTCTGCTGACATCTGCTGAGGAGGGTCTGATGTTGAAGTCGTCCTTGCTCTTTTTTGCCGTGGCCCTTTTGGTCGTCGTGTGCCTGCCGATCGAAGGCCGCAACCCCCAGGCCGCCGCGCCCGTGCCCGCGCTCGCTCCCGCGCAAACTACCGCGCCCGTGCCCACCCCTTCTGGCAAGAATCCCGTCAAGCCAACCGCGGAATCCCAGGCCCACGCCAAAATGCTCTATGCACGGGACTGCGCCCTTTGCCATGGCGACAATGGCAACGGCAAAAACACCATGGACCTCACGATGGAAGACTGGACCAACCCCGCTTCTCTTGCCAGCAAGCCCGATAGCGATCTGTTCAATACCATCCGCAACGGCAAGGACAAGATGCCGCCCGAGGAAGTGGGCCGCGCCAGCGATACCGAGGTCTGGAACCTGATCATCTACATTCGCGGGTTGTCCAAGAATCAGCCGCCAGCTCCGGCCCCCGCGCCCTAGCATCCGCCGCAACTCGCCGCGCCTTTGTACCACCAGCCTCCACAGGCTGCAGAAGATCTCTGCAAGGGGCGCACGAAGTGTCAGGGCACGACTTTTAGCCTGCCCTGAGCGCAGTCGAAGGGTGCCAAAACCTCGGAAGGATTGACCTGGGCTTTAGCCCCTGCGGTCCTGCACCCGGCATCCTCGATCATGTCTCCGTCATCTATCATGTTGGAGCGATGACGGCGACAACGGAATTTCAAGGCAAATGGGCGCTGGTGACGGGAGCCAGTGCGGGCATCGGTGTGGCTTTGGCGCGCGACCTCGCGCGGCGCGGCGCAAAACTCATCCTCACCGCGCGGCGCAGGGAGCGGCTGGAATCCCTGGCTGCCGAATTCTCCGCGCAAGGCGTTGAAGCCCGCATCGTGGTTGCGGACCTGAATGATCCGGCCGCGCCCCAACACATCTACGACGCCACCGAGGGCGCCGGGCTTGCCGTCGACATCCTCATCAACAACGCCGGCCTCGGCCAGTATGGAGCATTCCACTCGAGCCCTCCCGAGCAGGAATTCAGCATGGTCCGCGTCAATTGCGAGGCCGTGGTGCGCCTCTCGCGGCTCTTCGTTCCGCGCATGGTCGAGCGGCGTCGCGGATGGGTGCTCGTGGTCTCCTCCGGTGCCAGCTTTCAGCCGTTGCCCTATCTCACCACCTATGCCGCCACCAAGGTCTTTGATCGTTTCTTCGCGTTGGGCCTCGCCGCTGAACTCGCGCAATACGGCATCAAGGTCACCGCGCTTTGCCCCGGCACCACGGAGAGCGAGTTTTTTGAAGTGGCGCGAGCCAGTATCTTCCGCAACCGCAAATTGCAATCTGCGGACGAAGTTGCTCGCCTCGGCCTCACCGCCCTCGCGCGCGGCCGGCGCACCATCCAACCCAAGTGGAGCGGCCGCTTCACGGCATTTCTCGTCCGCTTCCTTCCCGTCGATCTCATCACGCACATCGTCGAAAAAGCCGCGCGGCCCAAGCCGTAGCCAACGCGCAGCGCGCGTTCACTCGTTAACTTGCGCACAAACCCGAACCAGATTCTCTCCATCCAGCACAAAAAGGGGTGCCCCGGGCCCCGGGGTCCCCATGGACAGGTCCACGTCCATGGGGTGGGGGTCTCGCTTTTGAGACCCGGGAAAGCACGAACCCAAATTCACCTTAAATTCAGCACGAAAAAAGGCGCGTTAGCGAACCGCGCGAGCCTGCGCGTAGCGCACACTGATTTGCTAACGCGCTAACTCGCTCGGGTAGTTCACTGCCCGCGCGCCGTCGGCGTCAGCTTGAACGAGTCGAAGAAGTGATTCACATCTTCGTCGCGCCGCGCACCCTGTGCAGGGAAGGCCACGATCATCATGTAGAGTTTGGTTCCCGCCAGAATCAGCCGCGCATTAAACAGGCCGCCGTTCTGATTGCGCCCGCTGAAATCCCTCGCCGGGTAGCCTTGGTAGTTGGCGCGCGACTCAACCACCAGCGTGGTCTGGGTTCGCGCCAGCGCGCCGTCGCGCGCATTGTCCAGCGTTCGATCCGGCGCTTCGCCGCTCGCCCGTTCCACCGGGGGATTATCGTCCCACACGACTCCGTAAGTCGTCTCCCCGTTGGGCGCGGCCACCAGCATATCCATCTCTTCGGCGCCGCCCGTCACGTTGTAGGCAGGAATCTGGATCTCGCTCGTGTCCGACGGCATATCGATCTTGAATCCATCCTGGACCCGGTCCACTGCGCGCCACGAGACAGTCGCCGGCTGCAGATCGGTGTTCGTTTCCTCCGTCGGCACCCCGCCCCCGGAGCTGCCCAGCCCCAGCCAGGCACGGTGCTCGTACACGAAGTACGCAAACACCCCGACCACGACCACAATCAGCACGAAGTAGAGCAACCGTCTCACAATCTCCAGAGTGCGCGATCTGCTCACATGCGTGCAAGCCTTTTGCCTTCTTTTGCCTGCGGAAGGTGCCAGACAGGTAAAAGCGGTTCTCCAGTCGCTCTAAGACGAAGCCGCGGACGCAAAGTGGCTTTTTCATCAGGAAAAAGCCACCTCGCACTGCAATGAAAATATTGCACATTAACTGGAGAACCGCTCTAAAAGCTGCCTGTTGAGCACGATTACCCTTTTTCCCAATCTATTTTAAAAAGCCTGCAACCTTTCTCCCGGATTTGCATCTACCTTAGTAATTAGCAGAGGCTTCCCCATGATTTCCCACCAAAGCACGACAACTCTCTCTTGAGGGTTCTTCGGAACCTCTTCCCAAAATCCCCCCTGGCTACCCTCCCAAAATTGCCTCTCGAGCGGGCCTACCGGAAGGTAGGCCCATTGCTTTTTCAGGGTTCACTCCTTCACTCCCTTCACTCTTCTTCACTCGTTCCCGCACTGAACGCTAGAATCAAAGCTGCGATGCGGCCTTCTTCCCGTCCTAAATCCTCCGCTCTTCCAGACACTGCCCCGCTCGACGCCCTCTACGAGCAGGCAGGCCTGATCCGCACCCCGCGCCGCCCGAAACCCAGCAGCCCCCGCTCGCCCCGTCCTGCGAGCCAGTCCAAATTCGACCGCGTCGCTCCCGAAGAGCTCTGTCCGCCCCTCCCCGTCCCCCGCCGCGCCTCCAACGGCGTCGAATGGTTGCCCATTCCCGGCTGGGATCTTCCCTGGCTTTTCAGCGGATTCAGCACTCGGAAAGGCGGTTTGAGCCGTGCTTATTGCATTGAAGACGCACCCGGCGAGCTGAATCTCGGCCTCACCGCGGCCGACGACCGGGAAACCGTCCTCGCCAACCGTCGTCTGCTGGCCGAAGCCGTCACCGGCGACGCAGCAACTCCGCTCCTCGCCCTGAAGCAGTTCCATTCGAATCTTGTCGTCGAGGCCACCCGCTCCGATGCCGCCCGGCCCACCCCGCGCCGCGCCGATGGCCAAATCACCGCCGAATCCGGTCTGCTGCTCGCCGTACAAACCGCCGATTGCATCCCCGTTCTGGTAGCCGATCGCAGGCAACGCATCGTCGCCGCCTTCCACGCCGGCTGGCGCGGAACCGTCAAGCGCATCGTCGAATCCGGCGTTGGCCGCATGCGTCTCGACTACGGCTGCCGTCCGCAGGACCTCATCGCCGCCATCGGTCCCGGCGCATCAGCCTGCTGCTACTCCGTGGGCGAAGAGGTGCTCACTGAATTCGAATCGCAGTTCTCTTACGCACGCGAACTCTTCCACGAAGTCTTCTGCTCCGACCCCGTCAAAACCAAATATCCCATGCTGTTCTTGACGCAACGCGCGCCCGGCCACTCGCCCATCTGGCCCAGCCTGCACGTGGACCTAGTCGAGGCCAACCGCCGTCAGTTGCTCGCCTGTGGGCTTTCTCCGCGATCCATTCAGGCGGTAGGCGGCTGCACGCAATGCCAGGGGGATCTATTCTTTTCGCATCGCGCATCCCACGGCCACGCCGGCCGCATGATGGCAGTCATCGGCATCCGCGAAGCAGGCAAACGGAAAACCCGCTCCCGCAGGCCGTGAACGTGGCTGGATTTCAATGTGTAATTCTTGTAGCGCCGGTCTCCAGACCGGCTGTACTGAGGGCCTCCCGGCCCTCAGAGACCTCACCAGACCTGGAATCTTGCGTGGTCGCGCCGACAGTGAGAGATGCTGGTTAGTTAGGTGAGCCTGAAGCTAGCACCACAATGAAATTGTCATCCTGAGCGGAGCGCTTTTGGGGCCCTGAATTCGCAAGGCGAATTCGGGGCAGGCGGAGTCGAAGGACCTGCTTTTGTCTTTTGCGTACGTAATCGTATTTGAACACGAGCTCAGTGGCTATTGTTCCGCTCTCAAGCAACGCACTTCCCGGAG
>CAVQMV010000015.1:0-36448 GCA_963713675.1 uncultured Acidobacteriota bacterium | reverse complement strand
CCAGCAGCGCGAGCGATCCCGTGGGAAGCAAAATGACCCTGACTGGAGACTTGAGGGTTGGCAATTGCCCGTCGGCCGGTTCGTAGACGACAAGATTGCCTGCGCCGGAGATGACAACGCGCAGGTCGCCGTTTTTCGCCGCGCTTTGCGAGATGACCAACTGCGCTTCGCCGCGAGGATTTGTTGGGCCCTGGGCGTCGACGGCAAGTTGCGCATTGATGAGGTGCGTGAGCGATACGTGGGCGGCTTTGACCGGCTGCGGCGGTTGCGCGATCGCATTGGTTACGACTACGGTCACGCTCATCGGCGGAGGGGCGGCTTTTTGCGCATGCGCGTGCAGCGCAAGGCAGGCTGCGCACATCAGAGTCACGTGGTCGATCTGGCACGATCTCTTGCTCACCGCGACCTCGGAAAAGAATTAGAGCGAATGAACGAGGCAGAGGAAATCAGGCTTGATGAGTAGCGTAGCATGCGGGTGCGCAAAAACTGTATCCGGGGTTTCAGGGGTTCATGGGCGGAGTTGAAGCCGGTTGCATGAGGTGCGCGGCTCCGTCGCGCAGCGGGGTTACGCGGCAAGAATCCGCGCGGGAGTGGCTTAGAAATATGTCGTAGCGTTTGCGGAACATGGCTGCGAATTCTTAGCGCTGCAGAATCGGCTCAAGCTGATGCAGGGCCGCAGTCATGCCGGCGCTATCGCCGTTCTGGACGGCGGTGAAGAGGGCGACCCAGGAGGGGCGGCCTTTGGCGAAGAGAGGCGAATTCGAGAGAAAGTAGATCTCCTGGCCGAAGTCCCGATAACCCGGGGGGAACTCGGCGGCCTGGGCGAGGAGCGCCATCTCTGTTTGCGATGCTCCACGTTTGTTTCCCGCGCCCCATTCGCAGGCGAGGCTCAAGACGTCTCCCGCGAGCACCTGGTAGGGAGGCAAGGCGGGGTCGCCAAGAAGCGCGGCCTCCTGGAGGCAGGCTTGAAAACGGCCTGCCACCAGGGTCGCCGTTACAAGATGGCCTTGCGTCTGGAGCCAACTCTGGGGCAGACCGGCTTTGGTGCGGACTTCAAGGGCGCCGCGATACGCCTGCACTGCCTGATTGAACAGCGTACCGGCTCGGCCTTCACGGTGCGCTCTCCCTCGTCCACCAGCGCACCTCCGAAATTGTTTTGCGTTCTGGCCCAACTCTGGGCAGATGCTCTCGTGTAGATCTCGAACGCGCTGCGATACGCCTGCACTGCTTGATCGAGCAGGGCAACGGCCGCGGGTCCACTGGTGCACCGGCCCTCCCCATCGAGCGCAAGGGCGAGATTGTTTTGCGTCCTGGCCCAGTCCTGGGGCGATCGGCCTGGGTGTCAACCTCAAGAACCCTGCGAAATGCCTGCGCCGCCTGGTCAAATAAAGCTGTTGCCCTGTCTCCGCTGGCATGGAGCCCCTCTTCCCAAAGCGCAAGCCCGAGATTGTTTTGCGTTACGGCCCAGTCCTGAGGCAGATCGGCTTTGGTGCGGAACTCAAGCGCATTGCGAAACGCCTGCACCGCCTGATCGAGCAGCGAAGCGGCCTGGTTTCCGTGGCGCGATCCCCTCGTCCGCGAGCGCATCTCCGAGATTGTCTTGCAATGCTGCCCAGTCGTGGGGCAGATCGGCTTTGGTGAAGACCTCGAGCGCGCTGCGATACGCCTGCACCGCCGATCAAGGAGAGCTATGGCCTTTCTCCGCTTGCACGCTCTCCCTCGTCGTCGAGCGCGCATCCGAGATTGTTTTGAATCTGGCCCAGTCCTCGGGCAGATCGGCTTTGGTGAAAACTTCGAGGGCACTGCGATAGGCCTGCACCGCCTGCTCGAACAGCTCAGCGGCTTTGTCTCCACCGGCTCGCTCCCCCTCCTGATCGAGCGCACCCCCGAGATTATTTTGCGTCTGGGCCCAGTCCCGCGGCAGCTGGTCCTGGAGCGACCTCGAGGGCGCTTCGGTACGACTGCACAGCCTGGTCGAGCAGGGAAACCGCCTGTCTCCGCCAGCGCGCTTTCCTTCTCCGTGAGCGCAAGCCCGAGGCCGTCTTCTGCCGACGCCGCAGCCTGACGATCTCCCAGCGCAGCGTACTCGCGCGCCAGTGCTTCGAATTCGGTTGCGGACTGAGCGAGCAGAGGAAGGCTTTGTGGGCGCGAACTGACCCTCCTGCCAACGCGCATTGGCGGCACGGAAGATGCGAGGAGCCAGAGGTTATGAAAGCCGATATCATCCGGGTGTTTCTTCGATTCCGCGTGCCGTGGCGACGGCGCCTTCAGCTTCGGTGGCGTCGTGGTATTTCAAGTTCAAGTGGTCCGCGCCGGCGGCGGCGGCACTGATTGATGAGCTGGCGAAGATCATTCCGGGCCGCGTCCACTTCATTCTCACGAGCTTTTTTGTGGGCTGCCGCGGATGTTTCGTGCCCCTCGATCTGCTTACGCGTGGCGTCGGCGGCTTGCTTGTAGTCCTCGGCGGCGGCGGCGTAGTCCTTGAGCGCGAACGCGGCCAGGGCTTTTTTCTCCGCCGCGTGGCCTGGGCAGCCTGGAGCCTGATGCTCTGTGCCCAGATCGCGACTTGCTGATCGACCTGGTCGTGGGAAAATCCCGTCGCCTGGGCAAAATCGGCCAGGGTCCGGTGATTGTTGGGGCCCGCCCCTGTGCAGCCCGGTCTTTTGCGCACTGACCTGCTTTTGCAGGCTGTTCACCTGGAGGAGCAGCCGGTGGAGATAGGCCTGAATCTGCGCAGGTCCCAGCAGCGCGAGCGATCCCGTGGGAAGCAGAACGACCCTGACTGGAGATTTGAGGCCCGTAATTGTCCGTCGGCAGGCCATAGATAACAAGATTGCTAGTTCCGGAGATGACGATGCGCAGGTCGCCATTCCGGGCCGCGCTCTGTGAGATGAGCAGCTGCGTTTCGCCGCGGGGATTCGTGGGGCCCTGGGCGTCGACTGCGAGTTGCGGGTTGATGAGGTGCGTGAGCGATACGTGAGCCGCTTTGACCGGCTGCGGCGGCTGCGTGATGGCGTTGGCCACGATCACGGTCACGCTGATCGGTGGGGCGGAGTTTTGCGCATGCACGTGCAGCGCAAGGCAGGCTGCGCCCAGCAGAATCAAGTGGTTGATTTGCCACGATCTCTTGCTCACCGCGATTCGGGAAAGAATCAGAACGAATGAATGATCCAGAGGAAATGGGCTTGATGTTAGCGTAGCACACGGGCGGGTTGCGGCATCGCTTAGGACAGGCCCTATCCGGAATGATGCGTAGAGGAACGGCCGCTGTTTGCTGCTTCTCCAGAAATAGACGAGGACGATGACGCTTGCGACGGCCGCATAGGCGCACCACACAGAGGTGAACGCGTACGCCTTGATGGCATCAACAAGCAAAAGAATCGCCAGTTTTACCGCCCCAAAGTTCACCAGGATCCTGATCTTCGAGAAGAAAAGCGAACCGCAGGTCGCAATGATGTACAGGACGCCAACGGCCAAGTTGCCCGTAGCGGGATTGGTGTAGAAATGCTGTTGGCCGACATAGATATCGGTTGGGTAGGCCGCCAAACCCCACAATACATAGAGCGTCGTGGCTCCGCCGATGATGACGAAGGGCAACATGCGTCTTGGCTCTTTCTGGTTGGTTCAAAGAGCACCACGCTGAGCGGCACCAGAAATGGGAGAAGCCCGCGCATACAACATGAATGCCGCACCCATGTCGTGCGCACGGTAGGCGAGAGAATCCCATCCAATCCGAGCCAAACGAATCCTTCGGTGAACTGGTGGATGGCAAAGAGCGTAGGCAACGACGGAAAAGCAATTTACGCCGGTGTTTTACCTTCGTCAACGTGACCACGCCGACTGCGCCAAGAATTCCGCTGCCGACAAAATTTGCAGTAGCTGAAAAGCACATGCCTCGTCCTCTTCCTTGGAAAGATTTCGCCGCTCTTCTAACGCGCACCCCATTGGTTCGAAGATGAATTGCAACTCGATAGTGCAGGGGAAGACCCAATCGCGAGTAATCTGAAGGATAACCGCCAAACCGGAATTACTACTTCGGCAACGACTCGGAGCGGGCAGGATCGTCTGGAAAAGATCAGTATCGACAGGCTGGCATGTGGGAGGTGGCCCGTCGACGCGTTCGCGTGGAACGCAGGCTGCGTCCCCGGCGTCTCCGCGGCGAGGGGTTTGAGCGCGGCTGAAAGCCGCGTCCTGATACAAAGCGGGGTAAGAGAGGGGGTACTGCGATCCCGGTTCTCAGAATCGAGATCCTTCACCCCATGGACTTGGACCTGTCCATGGGGACCCCGAACCCGGGCCACCCCATTTTGTGGCTGGGCGACCTAAAAGGCAAAGCAAATGCGGGTACCCGCTCGACACAGATTGGCCGAAAAACAGAAGCAGGTCTTTCGGCTACGCTTACCCCGTATTCGCGTTGCGAATGCGGGGCCCCAAACGCGCTTCGCTCAGGATGACAGCCATGTTGGTTGCTCAGGATGACAGCCGAGTTTGATGGCTCATCGACGTAGTGGTCGACTCTCATGTGCGGGTCTGGAGACCCGCACGACAGCCGGACTGGAGTCCGGCGCTACAAGGGTCTGGGGACCGGCGGTACCAGGTTAGCGGCGGCGGGTGAAGAGGCGGGATACTGCGCCCATGCTGGCGATTCCCATTGCTTGCGTGATGCCGAGATAGACGGCCGCGTACGGAATCAAAACGCAAGGGCCGACAAGGAGCGGGTGATGGAATGGCAACACCACTTTGAGGCCGTAACCAAGCAGCGCCGCAACGAGCGCAACCGCCCAAAGCCGCAGGATGCGCGAGCGGCCGGAAGGGACGGCGCCGACGACTCTCTGCAGGCCTCGCCGCAACAACATGAACTCGACCCAACCGGCAATGCCGGCAGAGACCGTTAGGCCAGCTGCGCCCCAGCGCTGATCGATCCCGAGCAGACGGGGCAGAGGCAACGCGCAGATGTAGCCCAGGCCCAACGTGAGCGTTACGCGAATGACCGCGAAGCGCAGCGGAGTGCGCGTGTCGCGCAAGGCATAGAAGGCCGATGAATACAGCCGACCCATGGTGGAGGCGAGCAGGCCCACGGCCGAGCCGGCGAGCACTCCCCATACAAAGAGCACGTCTTTATGTTGAAAGGCGCCGGAGCGGTAGATGGTGGCTACGATAACATCGCCGAGGACTACGAAGCCGACAGCTGACGGGATCACGAAAAACGCAATCTGCTGAATGCCCTGCGTCAAGCGCTGGCGAATCGCCGAGGCAATCTCGGCGTCGGTGCCCATGGCGCTCGACATGGCAGGCAACTCGGCCGCCGACACCGCCATGCCAAACAAGCTCACCGGTAGCGTGTAGAGCGTTTGGGCATAGCCGAGCGCGGAAACTGCGCCGGTGCCGAGAAAACTGCCGAGCCACGCGTCGATGTAGGCGCTGATCTGCACCACTCCGCGGCTTAAGAAGACCGGGAAGAAATTCATGCTCACGGTACGGACATGCTGGCCTGCGCCGTGCAGTTGCAGGCGCAGCGGCCACAGGTAGCGCATGACGGTGGGAATTCCATCCGCCAATTGCAATCCGCTGCCGATGACGGAGCCGATGGCCACCCACACTGCGAGCTGCGGCTGTGTGTGCCCGCGGCCTCCCCACAGGAGCGTCGCAATCATGGCGATGTTCCAGACTACGGGGGCGGTGTAGGAAAGCAGGAATTTGCGATGGCTATTGAGAATTCCCAGGCACCACGCCGAAAGCACCAACATGGCCGCGCCGGGGAAAAGAATTTGCACGAGGCGGATGGTGAGCAGGCGCTTGTCGCCTTGAAAGCCCGGCGCAATGAGATCGATGAGCCATGAAAAGGCGAGGATGCCCACAAGCGCCAGCACCGTGGTGATGAAAAACAGGAGAGCGAAGATGGCTTCGGCGAGTTCCGAGGCTTCCTCGCGGCGCTCCTCCGCATGGAGCCGCGCATAGACCGGGATGAAGGACGCCGAAAAGCACGCCCTCGCCGAAAAGATTTTGCAGAAAATTGGGAATGCGAAACGCGGCGCGAAATGCGTCCGCGGCATCCGAGTTGCCGAAGTAGTGCGCAAAGATGCGATCGCGCACGAGGCCAACCAATCGGCTGAGGAGGATGCCGACGGCGACGAGAAGCGCATGCGCTTTTGTGGATGCGCGGCTGGGATGGAGTGTTCAAAACATAATTATAGGGACTGGAGAACGAGTGTGAGTGTGGAGTGTGAGTGTGAGACGAGTGTGAGTGTGGGTGTGAGTGTGCCTGGCGGACGGATGCGACCACACTCGCACTCACACTCGCACTGACAACCGTCCACGGGAAACTGTTGCGTTATGCGGAGACGAGAATGCCGTTGAGGAACGAGGCGCCGAAGCGGCCGTCAGGGCTGACGGCGACCAGGTTGGCGGGATTGCCGGGAGCCAGGCTCCCCGCTTCGGCCCGAAGGCCGGTGAGCGTGGCGGGATTGCCGGTGAGAAGCCGGAGTCCCTGCTCGAGGGATTGCGCCGGTGAAGATGAGGAAGTTCGCCAGCGCGCGATCGAGAGTGAGTACGCTGCCGGCAAGGACGCCATCGGACATGGCGCGGCCGTTGGCGACCTGCACGGTGATCCCGCCAAGGCGATATTCGCCATCGGGCATGCCGGTGGCGCTCATGGCGTCGGTGACGAGGATGGCGCGCTTGGGCCCCTTGGCGCGCCACCAGAGCTTCGTCATCTCGGGCGCGGAGTGGATGCCGTCGCAGATCAACTCGGCGAAGAGAGAATCGTCGGTGAGAACCGTGCCGAGAATGCCGGGCTCGCGGTGATCGAGCGGACGCATGGCGTTGAAGTGTGCGTGGCGCTGGTGGCGCCGGCGGCAATGGCGGCGCGAGTTTCAGCCGCGGTTGCGTTGGAGTGGCCGAGAGACACGCGGACACCGCGCGCTGTGGCGTGGGCGGCGAGTTCCGGCGCGCCGGGCAGCTCAGGCGCGAGAGTCATGAGCCGCACGTGGCCTTCAGCAGCGTCATAGATGCGGTCGAAGAGAGCGATGTCGGGTTCGAGCAGGAATGCGGGCGGACGCACGCCGCGCTTGGCGTGCGAGAGGAACGGTCCTTCGAGATGGATGCCGAGCGGGACGGCGGCGCCTGCCGCAGGCGGGCGGGCGATGAGCTTTGCCAATCCGGCGGCGGCGTGAAGGGTCGCGTCAACCGGCGCGGTGACGGTGGTCGCGAGGAAGCGAGCGGTTCCGCGCAAGGCGAGAAACGTGCCGATGGCGGCGAGGGCTTCGGGGGTGGCTTCCATCACGTCGTGGCCTGCCGCACCGTGGATGTGTATGTCGAAGAAGGAAGGCGCGAGCGTGGATTCAGGGAAGTCGAGGATGGGCGAGCCGGCGGGTACGGCGCCGGTGTAGCGCGTGGAGATGGAGGCGATGCGGCCGTCGTCGAGGACGACGATGGGATGTTCGTGAAGACGGGAGCCATCGTAGAGACGGCGAGCGGTGAGGACGGTGGGCCCTTGCACCATGGCGAGGGATTCCTTTCGACTTATCCATTATCCGACGCCGGGTTTTGTGGGATCCCAACCTTTTCCGCAGTTTCAAAAAGCAGGTTCCCATTCGACTTCGATCGCTGCGCGATCTCCGCTCAGGGCAGGCTTTCGACTCGCTTCCGCTCGCTCAGAAGAATAGGGCGCGGAGTCTTTGTGCAGTGTGCAAGGGCGGCCGTCCCTGAGCCGCACGACCACTGACCACCAGCCCTCTGTGGCTCAGACCAGATGCTCGATCTTCACGTTTTCTTCAGCGTAGGCTCTTGCCGATTTCTCTTAAGAGCGGAATGGCGTTGACGGCATCGATGCGCTTGAGATCCGGGTTCTTCTCGAGAATTTGGACCATCTCTTTCTTTCTGTAAGTGCGGTTATAGCGCACGTAGCTGAACCAACTTCGGTCTGAGGGCGGAGCGCTTGCGAGACCTGCGGCGAGCAAATTGCCAACTTCTATATCGAGGTTTTCCCCTTTGAGTTTTTCCGCGAAGACGCATTCGCCAAGACAGCGGCAAAGAAAGTCCTGCTGCCATCCGATGGACTGCATCAGGGCGGTGGTGGTCTGCATTATCGCGTTGGGGATTTTGGTGGCGAGAACACGAGCCGCAGCTTGGGATCGCCGATAGGAACCTCCGAGGAAAAAGCGATGGTGCCCACCGAAACGAGGCGAATGTTCTTGGAGCCGGGTGTCCAATTGACGCGATAGCCGGGCAGGATGGCGGTGAGCGCAGCGATCAATGCCGGGTTGCAATAGGGCGTGATCGAGCCGTCGACAAATACGCACTCTGTATCGCCTAACTGGACTGTCTCCGGCGGGAAGAAGACCGGCGCGGCGGTGCTCGCCCGCACCAACTGCCAAAGAGGAATCTGCGTATTGCAGTCAGGAAGGTTCGGATCGTTGAACATGGCCTCGGGATTATTGGTGAGAGGCCATGCCGATCCCGTGGTGTGGTTGCGGACAACGACCATGAGCAGGTTATTCTTCTCGCCATTGCGCAGCAAAGGGCTGGCAAGCGTGGCCTGCACCAGTTTGCCGGTATTGGGATCGGGTTCGAGGAAGATTTTCTTAAGGAATTTGGTGAGCGGCTCGGGGTTGTAGAGCGCGGCGAGCTTGTCGGTTGGGGTGCGCCAGGTGAACTTCTCGAACATCTTGCGCCCCTCTTGGAGGTAGAGTTTTTTGACCTCTTGCACGGGCATGCCCCAGCACAGGCAGGTGGCGATGATGGCGCCGGTGATGTGCCGGCGAGGAAGTCGAAGTGGTCGCGGAGAACGAAGGTCTTGGCTTTCTCGGGATCCTGTTTTGCGTAATATTCGCGCAGTACTTCCTCGATCCTGACAAGGACTTCGAGGGTGAAGACGCCGCGTATGCCGCCGCCATCCAACGCAAGAATTCTCTTCATGGTTTTATCCCTTATGCGAGGCCGTGCCCAGCACCAGAGAGCGCCATTCGAAGAGCTCGACGACCAGGGCCCTCTCGATGCGCTCCACGACGCGGAGCACGGAATTCCAGGTGTTGAGTGCTTCCAATTGAGTGTCCCAGCGGCGCAAGGCTTGGCTCAACTCGCGATAGCGACGGCGCCGCCGCGCACAATCCTTCATGGAGGCAAAAGCCCCGGCCATGGTGGAGATTTCAAACAAGGCCGACATGGGGAAAGCCAGCCATTGCCGGCCGGAAAAGCCGTGATTCTCAAGCCATTGCAATCCGCCGGAGAGACAAGCAACGGCGAGGAACGTAGCCAGTCTGCCGCAGATCTTTCCTACCGCTCCGTAACGCCGCTCCTGACGCTCGGCCTTGCGCGCCTGGCGGGAAAAATACTCGATCTGGTGAGCCACGCGATCGCGGCGATACTCCTGCTTGAAATCGGAAAGCGGAATTTCGATGCGGTGACTGTCTTCCATCTTGAGGAAGTTGAGCGAGCGCAAAATGCCGGCGAGCCAGGGCGCGACTTCCGCGCCAATGACCTGATAGGTCCGTGGCGTGCGCCAGGTAACGAGAACGGAGCGGGCGATTTCAGCCGCAGTGCGGGTGCGCGCCCAGAGCGACTGACGGACGTGCACGCGCAGGATAGCGGGCAGCGCCAGAGCGACCACGCCCAGAGCGGCGCTGATGGCCAGCCACGGCGCGGCGCTGGGAATCTCGGGCGCGACGCCGCTCATGACCGCGGCGGCGGCGGTGTAGACGATGGGAATGGAGGCCACGCGACGTGCCTGGGGCGCAAAACGGTTGGCGTTTTCATCGGTTTTATCGAGCCATGCCTGGGCCAGATCGCGAGACGTGGCGGATGGTAGAGCAACTCCCACGTCGGGAAGCTGATTGAGAAACTCGAGCTCGTCGCTCGTGTCGATGTGCCTGAGGGCGTCTTTGTTGAGCCACTGGAGCTCACCGGTTTCGCTGTGAATCCAAGCGATGGGATGGCCGGTTTTGCGAGCGTAGGAGACCATCTCCTGGGTGCCACCGGCGCCGCGGGAGGGCAATCCGTCCCACAGCGCCATGAGAAGCTGGCTCTCAGCCACGGTTTGTATGCCGCAGTCGTAGTATTGGTCGCTCTGGCTTTCGGGCTCGCCTGTGAGTTCAACGGAGATGGCTTTCTCGACGATGCGCACGGTGCGTTGCCACGACGCCTCGTCGAAGTCGGCGCGGAACTGCTCGGCGGGCCGGGGCAGAAGAATGCGCAGGGGGATGTCGAGTTCGAGACAGCTCTCCGCGAAGAGCTGATCGCCGCCCGATGCGGCCGAGGAGATGCCGTAGAGGATGCCGGGGTGCGACTCCTTTTGGCGCGCAAGGAAGTCGCGGATCACCTGACGGCTTTTGGCCTCGTAGGGAACCTTGCGATGGCCAGTAAAGCCCACGGCCAGCACCTCGGGAAGCCGGACGACCGGATTGGTTCCCTTCGCGTGTAAGGACATACGGACCTGATGATACCTGTTTACTCCGTGCGCAGCTGCAGGATATCCGGCAGCGGGAACTTGGAGATGTCGACGGTGACCTGCGAAGAGAGCTGGTTGATGAGGCGGAACATGTCGCGGTTCCAGGTTTCGTTCTCCCTGGCAAAGCTAGCGGGATTCACGCTGTCGGTATCGACGTCGGCAACGACATAGTCATGGCCCCTGTAACTCAGGCTAAGGCCATAGTCTTTGGCATAGACAGCATAGTGAGACACGGGCGGCTTTACTTCGGCGGGCCAGGTAAGGCGGAGAACAGGGAGCCGTTCGATGGGGGGGACAAGCTGATTAAAGGTAAATGTCATGCCTTGCAACTTCTGTTCGAGCGCCAGGTAGTTAGCATTGTCCTGCTTGTGATCGGTTGGATCCAATCCCTGCGCGGTCATCAAACCATCATGGATTCTTTTAACCAGGTCGTCTTTTGACATGGGGACTTCAGGGTCAGTCCCGGACTTTGCCAAAATGTCGTAGAAGGCCTGTTCCTGAGCCGCTGCGGCCATCAAACCGATGAGTGAACGCAGGACCAGATGCGAGGTGACAACCGGCTTTCCCGCCACAGTACACGGTCCTGTGCCGGTGTCCTGATCGGTGGCCGAACCGCCGATGGCAAAACCGCTGAAAAGAATCTCCAGAGTATCGGTGAGCTCGGGGGCATTGGTCAATGCGGCAACGCTGGGATCGTTCGGAAGCAATTCGCTGCGGAGCATATTTTCGACGGTGCTACATTTTGCTCCGTAGGTTGTTTCCGCCGCCTCGGTGGCGTCGGGAACCATCGTGTTCAGTTGAAACTTGGGAGCGAGAGTTTTCTGGCCAAGAACCCATACGCCGCCCTTGTTATTGGCGTCTGCTCCCTGCAGCTCCCATTCCTGGCCTTTGGCCGCGGCATCGTTGAAGTCCTTGGCGGCAGGGAGTTGCGTGTTCTTTCCGGCTGCGCCGCCGGCGCCACCACCGCCGGGGCTCGCGACGGTGATGGTAATGTCCACCGGTGTCTTGCCGCCGGTATCCGTGCTGCCGGTTCCAGGCTTCGGGCTGGTGGCCTTTTCCTCGTCATTCTTTGTGTCATTGGGGATGAAGGACTCCTTGTCGACGGCTTGAAAGGTATTGGTTCCGCGCAACAGAAGCAGGCCGTGCTTTTGCAGAGCGTATACGACGGCGCTGACGCGGAGGAATGTGACATATCTGTCGATGTCGCTGGCGGATTGGGAGAAGTCCGTACCGTAAATGGACGGCGGAGGCACGTTGCGAATGACCTCGACACGGCATCCTTTGTCAGTGGGGCTGTTCGGATTGGGGGGAAGAGTGACCTCGATGCGGTCGACCATCAGCCGGAAAAGCTGGTCGACGCGCCAGCCCTGCTGGAAAAGGCTATAGAACACATTTTCGGGGACCGGCTGGAGGAGGAGTTGCGCGTTGGTCTGGTCGTTGACGGGAATGAAGCTGAAGGAGGGATCGTTCTCGTAAATTAGGCTGGGCGTGCCGCCGCCGGTGGGGATTATGCTGGCTGGCGGATTCGTGATCGTCGAAACCTCGCCGGTTCCGGTAAGCGCGGCTTCCATGCGGTAGCTCGAGTTGATCTGGCCCAGCTTGAAGAAATAGGTGGGATCGTGCTGTTCGAGGCGCGCCAGGTTCAGCAGCAACTCCTGGTTGGAGGTGACGGCGTAGCTGTTCTCATAGTGCGTGAAATCGGCGCGGACCCGCTTTGGCCCGCAGCCGGAGAGGAGAAGCGTGGCGCCGGCAACCAGCAAAATCATCAGGACCCGAATCAACGGAGATGAGAAAAGGCCAGCGAGGCGAGAACGCTCGCGGTCAGAACCATGCGATTGCATATCGATGCCCCTCGGGGAAAACTGTCAGTGCTCTACTTGGGTGGGGTCATCATAGGGCATTTGTAATGGGGATGCAACGAAATGTTGAGGGCGCAGACGAAGGGTGGGCCATCCGGGCATATGGGATGGCGCGCGTTTGCGCGTAAATAGTTGGAAAATATTTGAGTTATATGGGAATTAAGGGCTGTTTGGGAGTGTTTTGCAGGGCGCCGGAAAGTTGGCTGCCCGGCCTGCTTCGCTCAGGATGGCAGCACATTTCTGTCGTGAATTTTATCTATGCTGCGAACTCGGGAACAAAGCGCTAGTGCTGCTTGCCGGGGAGGACGAAGTGGTCGGCGCAGCGGGGCTCGTAGGAGTCGCCGGGCATCTTGATCGCGCTGTCGTAGGCCGCGGGCTTGCCGTCGATGAGGCGCTGCGAGTAGAGAGCGCGGGCGCCGCAGTTGCAGTAGGCCATACATTCGGTGATGCTGCCGCCGTAGGCGTTTACGAGCCAGGTGAGGTTGAGCATTTCACCGAAGGGCATGGCGCGAAAGTCAAGATCGAGGCCGGCGACGAGGACATCGTGGCCCGCGTCGAGCAAGTACTTGGTGAAGAGGAAGAGTTGGTCGACGAACTGGCCCTCGTCGACGGCGATGCACTCCACGCGCTTGCCGATCTCCTGCTCCTTGTCGCGGATGGCCTGCAAAACCTCCCATGGATTGGTGGAGCTGAACGCGAAGGCGCTCATTTTGCCGCCGCCGTTGGGGTTGCGGCTTTCGACTACGCCGGGCTCGGCCTTGGTGTCGTCGCTGGGCTTGAGAACGAGAACAAACTGTTTCGCATACTGACGGCGCATGTCGGCGCGGCGCAAGAGCTCCGCGGTCTTGTTGCTGCGCATGGGTCCCATCATGAGTTCAAGCTTGCCTTGCACGTGCGTCTCCCTGGTGTCTCCGGTCTCTCATGATAGCGGCGCAGCCAGCGGCAAATGAGGCGGGTTTTCCACTTGTTCTGGAAAAAGGGATTCTGTGCTGGGTGAGAGACATACGTTTGGGTTCGTGCTGTCCCACATCTCAGAATCGAGATGTGGGGCACCCATTTTCGTGCTGAGTTCGGGTTCGTGATACTACGCTCTACGGCGCTAGTGATTTCCGCAGCGTCGATCGTTCGGCGTCGACTACGGACTTCATGACGCCGGCTTCGGCGAAGAAGTGGACAAGATCGGAGGTGAGGGCTTCGTGGGGCGTGTCGGGCGCGGTTGAGGTCATGGCATGGAGGGAAGGCGAGTCGAACACAGGCTGGGCATTTGCCATGCGCATGGGGCCTGCGCCCTGGGCGTCGAGGAAGAGCGTGGTGAGCTGGCGCGCCAGTGGAAGCGGGAAGCTTTCTGCGATGAAGACCATTTTGCCGCGAGTGGTGATGAGCACAGGGCCTTCGTTGGTAGTGAAGAGCTGCTCCGTCGCGCCTTCGCCGGCGGGAGACGTGCTGGAAGAGACTTCGCTAACGTGGGTATACTTGCGGCCGAGACTGTTGGCGTAAATTCTGGCGAAGACCTCGGCGGAGTCGTCGCTCTTCCAAACAGACAAATAAAAGAGACCGATGGAGCCGGTATCGGCCTGCTGGGCTGGCGTGGCGGCGCTGCGCAACTGTCCGGCCCAGTAGAGGCCGCCGTTCCAGGCAGGAGTGAGGTCGCGGGCAGCGTTGTCGCCACCGAGGAGTTCGGAGAGAATGTGCACGTCGAGCTGGCCCACCTGGCCGATGTCGTACGGCTTGTACGTGGGATCGGTGAGCGGATGAATGTTGGGCATGAGCGGGACCGCGGGAATGTGCTTCTTCTCGTATTCGCGAGGATTGATAATTTCCCAACTTGACGTGGGCGGGCGATCGAGCGCGCCGGCGAAGGCAGCGGTCTGCCCCTGATCCATCCACACATCCTGCTCGAAGCTCAGGCCTTCGCGGTAGGGAAAGAGCATGGACTCAGAAAGCAGCAGAGGCGCGCGCGCCATCACGGGCGAATCTTCCGCGCTGCTCATCTGTTGCTTGACCAGATCGAGGACTTCAGGATCCTTGATGAGGCTTTTGCCCATCGGCTTCAGGACGCAATCCCACATGACGGCGGTTGCCTGGCCCTCAGCCACGGCATCACGCGCAGTGTCCATCTCGTCTTTGGCGAGATGATCCGAATCGCCAGCAGCGTCGGTGGAGACGTCGTCGGGAGTCTGGTCGTTCCACTTTTCGAGGTCGGAGTGCTGATCCTGAAGTGCGTGGGTGAGCTCATGGGCGAGGACCGGCTGCTCATCATCGGGGCCGACCCAGTCGAGCATATTTACGGTTTTGGTTTTGGAATCGTAATAGGCTTCGATCTGCTCCTTGAGGAGTATGAGCAGAAAAGGCTTGAGCTGGAAGTCGTGATCGAGGAGGCCGAATTTCTTGAGGATGATTTCGTCGCGTTGCAAGCGCTTGGTGCCTTCATCCTCGTTGAACTTTTCTTCAAGGTACTTTTCGACGGCGTCACGGGAAGTGAGCTGGCGCTTGACGGTGCTCTTGATGGGCAGGCCGGTTTCGTCGGAGGAGAACTTGATGAGCACATCGACCAGGGCGAAGAGCTGGCGGGCCTGATCGGGCGTGATCTTGGACGGGGCCTTGTTGTCGGGGTGGGACGGGCCCGCGGAAAGGGTGCAACCGGATTGTGCGGGCGCGGCAGCGGGTGCGGTGGATTGCTGGGCTGGGGCGGCGGTGGCCACGGCGAGAATGAGAAGGAAGGCGAAAAGGAGCCAGCGCCGGATGGACAGAACTTTGTTGGACTGCACTTTCATCAATTTCCCTCAGGGGCTAAAGCCCCCACTCACTTATTGTGACGTTTACGGCACCCTTCGGCTTCGCTCAGGGCAGGCTCTGAAGTCGTGCCCTGACACTTCGTGCGTTCCCGACGCTCTCCGGGGTTAAAGCCCCCGCTGTCTTTCTGCTCGATTCAGGGGCCTTAAGGGCCCCGTTCCCTCCTGGCCTGAGGGGTTAAAAGTTGTGCCCATTCACTAAGTAACTTCCGCGTATAAAACTGCCCCGTCCGGGGCATTTCAGCGTTGCACTTCAAGGCTATAATCATGGAGCGGTTCTGCGCCATGAATTCGCTAAAAACGGCGCGGGAACGCTGGAAACGCTTCTATGCTCAAGTCCGATCTCGCCCAAAACCTGCGGGCCACTGCCCTGGCCTCCCTGCTTGAATCCGCACACACACCGCATGAACTGACCGTTTACCACGGCGCGTTGACCCCACGAGAGTTGGACGCACCTGAGGTGGAAATAGCGGCATTGGCGACCGGAGCCGCGCTCCACGACCTGGGCTGGATGCGGCGCGTGGAGGTACGCGGGACGGACCGTTTTCGCTGGTTGAGCGGGATGGTGAGCAATACCGTGAACGACCTTTTTCCGAATACAGGGGCATGGAATCTGGTGCTGAATGCGCAGGGGCACCTGCAGGGCGACCTCACCGTGTGGCGTGGGGGCGAGGAGCAATCGCCGCAGCGGCGCATCCCCGTGAACGGGGCGAAGAATGGGAACGGCGGAAATCATGAAGAAGATCCGCTGCTGGGCACGCCGTTTGCCGGCGAATCGGAACTGGAACTGGAGATTGCGGCCGACCAGGCGGACAAGCTGCTGGCGCACCTGAACCGGTTCATCATCATGGACGATGTGGAGCTGATTCCGCTGGGCGACGAACAGGTGGGCGAAGCGGGTTCGGAGACGGCGATTGGAGTGAGCGGCCCGTTGGCGCCCGAAGTGCTGGAACGCGTGGGGCTGCCGGTGATCACGAGCGCGATGGCAGGAACCAGCGTGGAATGGAACGGCTGGGAGTTGCGGATCCTGCGCGGCTACGGCGTGCTGGCGCCGCACTACGAGTTCTGGCTGCCGACGGCGGGACTGGCCAAGCTGTGGTCGTGCCTGCGCACGGGTGGAGCGATGCCGGTGGGGTGCAGGTCGCTCGAGGCATTTCGGATTGCCGAGGGGATTCCGGCGTACGGAATCGATATGGTGGAGCGCGACCTGCCGCAGGAGACCGCGCAGATGCGGGCGCTGCACTTCAGCAAGGGCTGCTACCTGGGCCAGGAGATTGTGGAGCGCATCCGGACGCGGGGCAACGTGCACCGTCATCTGCGGCCGCTGGAGCTCACGGGGCCTGTGCCGGCAAACGGCACGGAGCTGACGCTTGACGACGGGACAGTGGGCGGAACGATCACCAGCGCGGCAGAGCTGCCGCTGAAGAGTGGCGCGAGAGTGTTTGCGCTGGGCATGATCCGCGCGGAGGCCGAGGCGAAGAGCCAGAGCTTCCGGTACAAGGCTGGGGCGACTGAGGGAACGGCGAGCATTCTGGCTGCGCCGCCCAGGCTGGGCAAGGGACGAGGGTAGTGGGTCAGTTTGAGAGACGCCGTCCCTGAGGGGCTAAAGCCCGCGTTCATTTTTGGCTGATTGCGGCACGGCCAAAGCCGTGCCCTTTCAAAACAGTTTCAAACTGACCCGCTACGGAGTGGAACGACAGGCCGCGCAGATGAGAAACTGGAAGACATGAGCGATACGCCAAAATTCGAAGTGATCGACCGCCGCAAGATGAAGGCGGAGGAAGAAAAGGGTAGCGGAGAAGCCGCGGCCCAGACGGCTGCACCGGAGAAGCCGGCCGCACCCGCACCGGGTGAACCCTCGCCGGGTCCGCGCCTGGTGGTAAACGAGGCGAAACAAGAGGCGACAGCGCAGGAGTCCAAAGAGACAGCGGAGCAGCAGTTGACGGACGAAATGCCCGCAGCGCCGACGGCCGAGGAAAGCAGCCAGCAGAAGGCCGCCTACGATGCTTCAGCGCAACGGCTCGAAGATCTGATCCGCGCGCAGAATCCCACGGTGGGCCCACAGCCGCCGGTTGGGTTCGAGCATCTGGTGCAACAGTTCTACCTGAGCGCGATGCTGCAGATGGGTGCGGGCGCACAGGAGGGCCAGCGGCCACGGGTGGACATCATGGGCGCGCGGGCCACCATCGATCTGCTGGGAGTTCTGGCGGAGAAGACCAAGGGCAACCTGACGGAGGCTGAGGTTCGCATGCTGGATTCGGTGCTGTTTGAATTGCGCATGGCTTTCCTGGAGCTGACCAGCATGGTCACCGTCTCCAGCGCGCCGCCACCGCCGACGGCAAAAAGCTAGGGGATAGTGTGAGTGCGAGTGTGAGTCTGAGTGGGCGGCGCGCGCAGTCCACTCATCCACACGCACACTCACACTGATCACTCTCAAATACCGCTCACATTCCGCAGAAAGCCAATGAACGCTATCCTCACATTTCTGGGCACGGGAACCTCGATGGGGGTTCCGACGCTGGCGTGTGCGTGCGCGGTGTGCACATCGACGGATGCGCACGATCGCAGGTTGCGGCCCTCGGTGCTGTTGCGCTGGCATGAGCCGGAGTCCGGCACGGAGCGTGTGGTGGTGATCGACACTGGTCCGGACTTCCGCACGCAGGCGCTCGGCGCGAAGCTGACGCATGTGGACGCGGTGTTCTACACGCACCCGCATGCCGACCACATTCTGGGCATGGACGACCTGCGTCCGCTGAGCTTCATCGCCCAACGGAGGGGCGGACCGATTCCGCTCTACGCCGATGCGCAGACGACGGCGGTTTTGGAGCACGTTTATTCGTACACCTTTTCGCCGCAAGCCACGTACCCCACGCGGGCTCGCCTGGAACTGAAGCCGCTGGCGGATCGCAACATAGTGCACGGCGTGGATTTTGTGCGCATTCCGCTGCTGCATGGTGAGATGCCCA
This sequence comes from uncultured Acidobacteriota bacterium, assembly GCA_963713675.1. GTDB lineage: Bacteria > Acidobacteriota > Terriglobia > Terriglobales > Acidobacteriaceae > Telmatobacter. Next base: position 18,387 of record CAVQMV010000015.1, on the reverse strand, counting down.
TCAACGGATATCGCATTGGCAACGCGGCGTATATGACGGACGTGAGCGCGATTCCAGAATCGAGTTTTGCGCTTTTAGAGGGCGTCGAAGTGCTGGGGCTTTCGGCACTGCGCCATCAGCCGCATCCCAGCCATGCGACTTTGGAACAAGCACTCGCGTGGGCACGGCGCATCGGCGCCAAGCAAACCTGGTTTACGCATATCGCGCACGAACTAGGCCACGAAGAGACCAATCGCACCTTGCCGGAGAACGCGAAACTGGCTTACGACGGGTTGAGTGTGCCCGTGAGGCTATGAGCGGCGGCCTGAATTCAAATGCCGGTGCGATGCAGGTGTTTCGTTCGCTCGCGGAAGTTCCCGCGGGATTCGGTCCCACGGTGGCGGCGGTAGGAAATTTCGACGGCGTGCATCGCGGGCATCTGGAGATCCTTGGCGCGGTGACCAGCGAAGCGCGCGGCACGGGAGCGAAGGCCGTCGCCATTACATTCGACCCGCACCCGGAGCAGTTTTTGCGGCCCGACAAAGCGCCGCGGCTGATTACGCCGAATGCTGAACGGCTGCGCCTGCTGGCGGAGACGGGAATCGACGCGGCACTGGTGTTGAAATTCGACGAGGCGTTGGCATGTCTCGCGCCGCAGGCATTTGTGGAGCAGATTCTGGTGGGTGCGTTGGCTACGCGGAGCGTGCACGAGGGACAGAACTTCCGCTTCGGGCACGGCGCGGCTGCCGGCATCGAAGAACTGGCGGCGATGGGAACGGAGTGGGGCTTCACCGTGTGCGTCCACGAAGCGGTGTGCGTGCGCGGGATGGAAGTTTCAAGCTCGGCGATTCGCGCGCTGGTGGCTGTGGGCGATGTGCGGCGGGCGCGATGGATGCTGGGGCGACCGTTCTCGGTACTCTCCACACAGGCGCGCGGGCGCGGCATCGGCACACGGCTGCTTGTGCCCACGGTGAATCTGGCGGCGTACGACGGATTGCTGCCGGCTTTCGGCGTCTATGTGACGCGGCTGAAGATCGCGGGCCGCGCGTTCCGGGCGGTGACGAATGTGGGCAACCGGCCGACGTTCGGCGAGGCATCGTTCGCGGTGGAAACGCACATTCTGGATTTTGAGCCGCTGGAAATTGGTGAGGAGACACCGATTGAACTGGAGTTTCTGCTGCGGCTGCGAGGCGAGCGGGAGTGGCCGTCGCCAGAGGCGCTGAAAATCCAGATTCTGAAAGACATCGGCCGGGCGGAGGACTACTTTCGTCTTTGTGAACTTTTGATCGTCAGCCCCAAGAGTCAGGTGTGAGCTTTTCAGTAGATCGCCCGGACCTCTCCCAAGCATTCCGTTATCTTTCATCCTGAAGGCGATCCGCTCTCATTCACCTTGTTTTTGCCGCATTCCCCGATTCAACGAGTTAGCGGTTTGCCGTTACCAAACTGATGATCAAAGTTACCAGAACGCGTTACCGAGATGGCAGCGGCTTGCCCCATAAGTTGCAGGCTAAAGTATTGACTTTGTTATATTTAGATCATACGATACTTGAAATTACGGCGGCTTTACCGAGCTTGCGGTTTTATCGGAATTATCACATTTTCCCTTTTTGAGACATAGAGATCCGCAAGTTCCCGAAGCATACTCGCAGGGGCGTCAGGCCCCACGAAAGGATGCACCCATGACTTCCCTAGAAACCGGAGATAGCGGCAACAGTTTTGGACCGAATTCCTACCCCAACCGCGCGCGCGGCATGTCGGTTGTGGTCGTCGATCCAGAGTTCGAACGCGGCAACACGGTGTCGGGGATTGTTTGCTCCCTGCGGCCCGGTGGAGTAATGCCGCGCGTAACGAGGCTGGCGAATGTGGAGAGCCCACAGGTTCTTAAGAGTCAGGGCATTGATGCGGTTCTTTTCGCGGTGGATCGCAACACGGAACCAGCGCTGAGAGAGATTGAGATGTTTTGCCAAGACGGCGACATGCCTCCCATCGTCTACTCGGAACACACCGATGACGAATTGCTAATCCGGTGCATGAGAGCGGGCGTGCGCGAGTTTCTTCGCTATCCGTTTTTGCAGGGTGTTCTCGAAGAGGCATTCAGCCGCCGGGCGAATTGCGGCCAGTCGGGGGCGGAGACAAAAGAGGCGAACGGCAAGTCGTTGGTGTTTCTCGGAGCCAAGGGCGGCTCCGGCGTGACAACGGTGGCGGCCAACTTTGCCGCTTCGTTGGCGAGGGAATCGAAACGGAACACGCTCCTGATCGACCTCGATCTGCCCCTGGGCGATGCAGCTTTGGGCCTGGGGATCAAGAACGAATATTCGACGATCGATGCGTTACGGGAAGCGAGCCGGCTGGATCCTACATATCTGGCACAGCTGTTGACGAAGCATGAATCGGGATTGCAGGTTCTTGGAGCGCCCGGCAGCTATCTTCGCGTGCCCCCAATGGACGAATCCGTGGACCAACTGATCAGCGTTGCCTGCAAGTCGTTCGATTACGTTGTGGTGGATGCGGGATCCAGACTGGAGCTGGCGGATACGCGGCTTTTCGAGACAGCTTCGAAGATCTTCGTGGTTTCACAGGTGGGCGTTGTGGAACTGCGCAACTCCAACCGGCTGATTGCCGAATACCTGCAGAATTACAGCGCGAAGGTTGAGGTCGTATTGAACCGCTATACGTCTGATCTGTTCGGCATCGACGACGAAACGGTGGAAGGCGCCCTCACCCGGCCCGTGCAATGGAGAATTCCCAACGACTTCATGACTGTTCGCCGGATGCAGAATACCGCCGAGCCGATGCAGAGGTCGGGCATTCAGCGCGAGATCAAGAAAATGGCGGCCGCGGTCTACGGGGTGCGAGAAGCGAAGCCGGAGGAGAATAAGAAAGCGGGCGGCCTGCGCGGGCTCTTAGGGGCGTGGGGCAACGGTCAAGTGAATGGCGCGCAAAGCGCGATACGCTGACCGCGAAGATGTTCAAGGACGGGTCGCACGCGAGGCGGTGTTTTCGGATAGGGCAGCTTCTAGCTTTCGGCGCTTGGTTCGAATAAGCGTGTTTTCCCACATCTCAAAATCGAGATATCCACCCCACGGGGGTGGACCTGCCCGCGGGGGCCCCGGTCGTGGGGCGCCCGCTTTTTTGTGCGGAGTTGAAGAGCACGCTTTAGATCTTGCTGCGATGCGTCAGGGCCTTGGGGTCAATGCCGGCTTGACAACGGATTTGTCTGCCGGGTTCACCGCTGGCTTTTGTGGGGGAGCCAATGCGGGCTTGACGATAAGGCTGCGTTGCGGGGGAGGCAAAGTAGCTTTTGGTGCGGCCGCTGGAAGGGGAAGTTTTGCGGGCGGCACGATGTCGGATCTGCCTGGGCTGCTTCTGCTTATGCTGGCGCTGTTTAGCGGAGGATTTTCGCCGTCGCTGGGGAATTGTTCGTCGTCTTTGCCAACGATGGCGGCGCGCATGAAGTTGATCCAGATGGGTAGCGCGGTGACTGCGCCGGTTTCCTTGTTGCCGAGCGATTCACGGCTGTCGTAACCCACCCACACACCACAAGTGACCGAGGGCGAGAAGCCCAGGAACCAGGCGTCGGTAAAGTCCGATGTGGTTCCGGTTTTGCCGCCGAGAGGATGTTTCAACTGTGCAGCCGCTGCGCCGGTGCCGTGCGCGGTGACGCCCTGCAATAGCGTCATCATGGTGCGCGCGGTTTCCTGGCTGATGACCTGGTTGACGGCAGGCGTCTCCTGCCAGAGGGTGATGCCGTCGGCATTGGAGACTTTGCGAATGAGGCGCGGGGTCACACGAATGCCGTCGTTGGGGAAGACCGCGTAGGAGGCCACCTGCTCCTCGAGGGTGATTTCGACTGCGCCCAGCGCGACCGGCAGATACGCGGGAATGTTCGAAGTGACGCCAAAGCGGTGTGCCACCTCAATGACATTGTGAATGCCCACACGCGCGGCCAGTTTGAGGGCGGGAATGTTGCGTGATTCGGCGAAGGCATTGGCGATAGTCATTGCGCCCTTGTAGTCGTTCTCGTAGTTGTGAGGAACGTAATCGCCGAAACGCACCGGACCGTCGACGATGATGTCGGTGGGCTTGACGCCGTCTTCGACCGCGGCAGTGTAGACGTAGGGCTTGAAGCTGGAGCCGGTCTGTCTTTCAGCTTGCGTGGCGCGATTGAAAACGGAGAGCGCGTAGTCGCGTCCGCCGACCATGGCGAGAATGTCGCCGCTGGTGTTGTCGATAGCCAGCAGCGCGCCCTCTGCGCCGGAGTCCTGCTCGAGCGAAGCGTGGCGCGCGCCGCCTTGAGTGGCCGCGGCGAGACGGACATAAATGATGTCGCCGGGTTTGGCGATGGCGTCGCCGTTGCGCTGGCCGGTCCATTGCCAGTCGGCGGGCGTGAGCACGATTCCGGAGCCGGGCTGATCGGAGGGGCCCGTGCGCGCCTGAATCTCGAGCGGGAGCACGCGCGTGACCAGGGCATGAATGTAGTCGCCGGGGCCGGCGGTGATGGCCCAGTCGGGATGACGGTAGGAGTCGAGCGTCTCGCCTTTGGAGAGGACGTTCTCGAGCTTGCCGCGCCATCCGTGGCGGCGCTCGTAAGCGGCCACGCCATCGGCCACGGCGCGATTGGCGACTTGCTGCAGGTCGAGATCGAGTGTGGTGTCGACGCGAAGGCCGGCCTCATGCACCTCTTCGGAGCCGAAGTGCTGCTCGAGCTCGCGCCGCACTTCTTCCTGGAACCATGGAGCCACCGCGCCCACGGGCTGTGCGAGGTTGAGGCCGAGCGGAGCCTTGCGCGCCTCTTCGGCTTGCGCGTGGGTGATGACGCCGTCGGACTCCATTTCACTGAGCACCAGGTTGCGGCGATGCAGGGCGCGCTCAGGATTAAGGATCGGCGAAAAAGCAGCGGGGCCCTTGGGCAATCCGGCGAGCAGCGCGGCCTCAGTCAGCGTGAGATCTTTGGCGTGCTTCGAAAAGAAGTACTCCGATGCAGCCTCGAAGCCGTACATGCCGCTGCCGAGATAGATCTGATTGGCGTAGAGAGTGAAGATCTGCTGCTTGGTGAAGGCGCGCTCGATCTGGATGGCGAGATAGGCCTCCTGAACTTTGCGCCCGGCGGTGCGATCGGAGGAGAGAAAGAGATTGCGCGCCAACTGCATTGTGAGTGTCGACGCACCCTGGGCGCGGCCATGCGAGCGGATGTCGTGCCAGGCGGCGCCGGCCACGCGAAAGACGTTGATGCCCCAATGCGACTCGAAGTTCTTGTCTTCGATGGAGATGACGGCCTGACGCAGAACGGGCGCGAAGCCGTCGTAGCCGACCACCTCGCGGCGCTCGAGCGCGAAGGAGCCGATGACGCGGCCCTTGCGGTCGTAGAGATCGGTGGTAGTGGAGGGGCGGTACTGCTCGAGCTCCTGAATCTGCGGGAGATCGACGGAGTAGACGAGGGTGAGGCCGGCGAGCGAACCAGTGGCAGCAGCGAGAATGAGCAACGCGGCCAGTGCCGAGCGGCCGGCCAGCTTGCGGCGGCGATGCTCGGGGAGGGGTGGAGCGAGAGCGCGGCGCTCACGCTCCACGGCGCGGGCTTCGGCGCGCGATGCGGTGGCGCGAGATTCGGGCCGCGCTTTAGGCGGCGGCTGATAGGGGGTAACAGCCAAGGCAGGTCGGGCCTCAAAGTCGCCGCGCCGCAGAGTGTCGCGGAACAGCGTTCACTCTAAGGCTAGCACTGGAGCGAAGTGGATAAACGGCGCGCGGGGCTGGATGCACCACGGCGTGCAAGAGCGGGAAAGAGGCCGGATATGGGAGTTCGTGGGGAGGTGTAGGGAGTGAGTTGAGGTTCGTGCTATCCCGGGTCTCAAAAGCGAGACCCGGGGACACCCCTTTTCGTGCTGGGCGGAAGGGTGGGTTAGGGTTCGTGCTTTCCCACCTTAGCGACAAAAACAAAAACATCGCGAAGGTGGGGCACCCAATTTTTGTGCTTGGTCAGCTTTTGGAGACTTAGCTGGTCTTGGCCTTCAGAAGTGAAAGCGCCTGATTCAACTGATCGTCGGCGGTGGAGGAAGGCATGGGCTCGTCGGTGTCTTCGGGGCCGGCGACCACAACGGTGGGGGTGACGGCTTCGTCCTCAATCTTCTTGCCGCCGGGGTCCTCATATTTCGCAATGGTGAGCATGAGCGCGCCGCCGTCGGGCAGGTCGATGGTTTTTTGCACTGCACCCTCGCCGAAGGTGCGCTCGCCGACGACATCGCCGCGCTTGAGGCCTTCAATGGCTGCAGCCGTAAGCTCGGGCGCGCCGTAGGTGCCGCGGTTGACCAGGACGATGACCGGGGCGTCCGTCAGGCACTGCGCGGGATCGGCAGTGAAAGTCTGCTGAGGAAACTTCTGACCCTCAAGAGTGGCCAAGGTGCCCTGCTTGATGAAGAAGTTGGCCAGACGCAATCCTTGCTGCGGATCGCTGCCGGTGGTGTCGCGCAGGTCGAGGAGAATCTTGTGGCCTTTGCCCGCGCCCTTGATGCGGGCGGCGAGGTCGTCGACGCGCGCGGAAGTGAGCACGCCCGGCTTGAGGTAAAGGATGGTTGCATTCTCGTAGAGCTGCTCGCCTAACGCGGGCGTGGCCAGGACGCTGCGGGTGAGCACGATCTTGTCCGGATCGGGCTTGAAGGGGCGCACCACGGAGATCGTCACTGTGGTTCCGGGCTTGCCTTCGAGCATGAAGCGCACCAGAGCCAAGGGAAGATCGTGCGTGGACTGGCCTTCAATGAGATCGATCACATCGCCGTCGCGGAGATGGTTCTGATCGGCGGGCGAACCGGGTAGCACGTTGACGATGGTGGCGTAGCCGAAACGCTTGGAGACGGTGAGGCCCACCTGCGCGTTGTCAGTGGCGGGACGGTCTTTGTAGACCTTGTACTCGGCCGCCGAGAGATAGCTGGAATCGGGATCTAGGGAGTCGAGCAGGCCATGAAGCGCGCCGTTGGTGACCTCAGGGATGTTGGGCTCGACGACGTAATAGTTCTGAATTTTGCGCAGGACCTCAGCATAGACGCGCATCTGGCTGTATGCGGCGTTCTGCTCGTCGCCGGCGTGCACGCCGATATAACCGAACTCGCCAAGGATGTAGCCCATGCCGAGAGCGGCAAAGATCACCACGGAACTTGCGAAGACAATACGCTGAAAGAGTCGAGACAAGAACACCACCCAGACGGCCGCAAAGGGGAAACCAGCCGCGCATACCTTATAGACGCAATGATAGCAAGGCAGGGAGCAAGGGAGCGAGCCACCCCAGCGAGCAAAGACCGCTCGCTGGGGACCCCGGAGGGAGCAAGGCAAGGGAGCGAAGGAGCAAGGGAGCAGGGACTAAGGGACTGAGAGACTTAGGGATTCGGGGACGGCGGGATGGTGAAAGCGAGGGTTAGACGGTTGCCGTGGGGGAGTTGATGGTAGTCGTGTCGGCTGGCGAATTTTTGCATGAGGCGGATGCCCTGGCCGCCGGGCTCGAGTTCCTGGATAGTGGCGGGAGCGGCGGGCGGGACGGCGGCGAAGGGGTTGAAGGGCGGAGCGTTATCTCCAATGGTGAAGACAAGTTCCGCGGCAGCCGGGGCGCATTCGACGGTAATGGACTGGTTTGGCTGGCCGCCGTAGCCGTGGCGCACGATGTTGGAGAGCGCTTCTTCAAGGCAGAGCTGGATGGCGAACTGGGTGTCAGCGGGGACGGAGTAACGTGCGGCCAGCGCCTGGGCCCAGGGCCAGACCCGGGCAAGATCCTCGAGCTGACTTTTGAGGGTCAGCTGCGGCTCGGGCCCGGACGAACTTAGTGACGGGTTGGTCGCTGGCATTATGGTCGCCGCCGGTGCTGTTGCCAGCTTAGCTGAGCACGGCAATGGCGGCATCCAGATCGTGGCAGACCGGGATCAGGGTATCAATACCGGCGGTCTTGAGAACCGATTCCACCATCTCGTTGGGCGCAAACAGGACGACCTTGCCACCGCGGCTGTTGACCGCGCGCGCGGGAATGACGATGGAGCGCAAGCCCATCGAACCAAGGAATTCGACCTTCTGCAGGTCGATGAGGAGTTTTTTGGCGGTTCCGGCGATGAGGTTCATCTTCATGTCAACAGCGGCGGCGCCGGCGATATCCATGCGGCCATCGAGCGCGACGCGGGTGATGCCGCCGGGCATTTCTTCAGAGGAGATTTGCATTACGCTCTTCCTTCGAGGCGGGGAAAGTTCAGTTTCGGCGCCGGGCGGCCCCAAATTGCACGTCCGGCGTGGGATAGAGCGATGGTATTGGACGATTGTGAATGCCTAGTTAAAAAGCGGGGTGGACAGCGAGACGAAGATCTCCGCGCCCGAGGTGAGCGGAGCCGCGGCGCCGGCGGGCACCGTGCCCTGGTTGCGGAGCTCGATCTTCATGTTCTTTTTCTTTTTGGCCTTGAAGTCGTTGCTGACGATGTTCGAGACCACCTCTTTGCTGCCGTTCTGAGCGGTGACGTGGAAGGTTTGAACGCCGGGCGGAACGTAGAGATTGTTGAGATCGGTTTTGTCGCCGCTGATAAAGCGCAGATAGACCGTCTTATTCATCTCCACCGTCAAGGCCACGCCGTTGGGGAAATTGCTCAACTGGATCTTGAACTTGGCATTGGTATTGGGGTCGAGCTTGTGGGGGTCGGTGGACGCGGCAGGGGGTTGCGAGACTGCGATTTTCGGCGGATTTGCGGGTGCCGTATTGGCGGGTTTCGCCTGCGATGCCGGAACGGTAGCGGGATTGGCCTGCTGCTGCGGGGTCGTGTTGGCAGCCACGGGCTGTGGTTTGGTGTTTGAGGGCGAGGGTTTGGAAGGTGCGACAGGCGTTGGAGCCGGAGTCTTGGCTTCCGGTGAAGGGGGAGCGGTAGCCGGAGCCAGACCGGGGGTTCCGAACTGCGGTGTGGGTTGCGGGGTCGGGGTTGAAGGGTTGACGACCTGAGGTCCTGGAGGAGGGGGCGGCTGGCGATGGAGGAAATACCAGGCGGTGCCGCCAATTGCTCCAACAACAAGCAGAGCCGCGGCAATGATGAGTCCAGTTTTTTGCGGTTTGGAGGGCTTCTTTGCCTGAGAGGCAGCGGGATTTTGCGTAGTCGCGGCGGGCTCGACGGCCGGCGGGTGCGAGATGCTGCTGGGCGCGGCGACGAGCGTGGCGTTGGGATCGGCAGCGGACGCCATGGCGGTTCGCATCACGGAGGCGTTGGGATTGGCGCGCAAGGTGGCAAGATCCTGCGCGAGTTCTTCGCCAGTCTGATAACGATTGCCGGGATTCTTGGCGAGGCATTTCAGAATCACGCCTTCCAAGCCCGCGGGAATGGCAAGGTTGAGCTTCGAGGGCGGGATGGGTTCGGTGTAGACGACTTTGTAGGACACCGCGGTCATGGTTTCGCCGGGGAAGGGCTGCTCGCCCGTGGCCAGCGAATAAAGGATCACGCCGAGAGAGAAGAGGTCGGCGCGGCCGTCGATGGGAGCGCCGGTGAACTGCTCGGGGGGCATGAAGGAAGGCGTGCCGAGCAACTGGCCGGTGGTGGTGATTTCACTGGCCGCGAGTTTGGCGATGCCGAAATCGGTGATGCGGGGACGTTCGCTGCCGTAGACCTCGCGCGAGGTCATGAGGATGTTGGCGGGCTTGATGTCGCGATGGATGACGCCCTGGCGGTGCGCGTAGCCGAGGGCATCGGCGATTTGCTGGCCGATTTCGCAGACGCGGTCGAGGGTGAAGCGCTCGCCCTTTTTCATGGCGTCGGCGAGCGTGCGTCCCTCAACAAACTCCATGACGAGGAAGGGCGCGCCGTCACACTCGCCCACGTCGAAGACGGGCACGATGCCGGGATGAGCCAGCACGCCGGAGGCGCGGGCCTCGCGATAAAAACGCGCGCGGTATTCTTCGCTTTGGTCGCCGCTCAAGGCTGCGGAATGGATGGTTTTGAGAGCCACGGTGCGGCCGACCGCGGGGTCGGTGGCTTTGAAGACGCTGCCCATCGCGCCGCGTCCCAGCTCAGCGATGATTTCGTATCTTCCAATGTAGGTCTGCGCGGCCATGGTGTGGATTGTATCAATCCTCTATGAAAGTGTGGCGCGTAATTTCACGGTTGCGGCTCAGGGCGCCGGGCGGTAGCGCACTACGAGCAGGGTGATGTCGTCCGACTGGCTGGCGCCGCGCGAAAAGACGCTTACGGCCTCCAGGACCGACTGCTGCAAGGTCTCGACGGGAACATCCACCTTGCCCTCGAGGGCCTTGGTAAGACCCGAAACCTCAAAAAGGTCGTGATTCGGGTTTTCGGCTTCGGTGACGCCGTCGCTGAACAGGAACAGGGTGTCTTCCGGCTCCAGTTGAATGCGGGCGGATTCGTAATCGGCTTCGGGGATCAGGCCGACGGGGAACGAGCCTTCGCTGTAGAGTTCGGTGACCTTGCCCTTGCGCAGCAGGATCGGGGAAGGATGGCCGGCCTTGATGTATTCGAGCATGCCATCGCGGCCCACGATGCCGATGAACATGGTGGCGTAGCGGCCGACTTCGTTGTGGCGACAAAGGAATTTGTTGACGTGGTTGAAGACCTTGACGGGATCGGCGCCCATGGACAGGCCCGACAAGGCGCCCTGCAGCATGGTGGTGAGCAGAGCCGCGCCCAGGCCTTTGCCGCTAACGTCGGCGATGAGAAAGGCGGTGCGGTCTTCGTCGATTGGGACCACGTCGAAGTAGTCGCCGCCGACTTCAGTGCAAGGATGATGTACGCCGGAGACGGCGAGATGGGGAAAATCGTGCAGGCCATGGGGAACCAGCGCCTGCTGGATGGTACGGGCGATGGAGAGTTCCTGCTCGAGGCGTTGGCGCTCGCGCTCCTTCTCGACCAGGCGCGCATTGTCGAGAATGCTGGCGGCCTGCGCGCCGAGGGCGTCGAGAATCTGGCGATCGATGGCGGAGAATCCGGCAATGCGGCGCGAATCGAGATAAATGACGCCCAGCAACTGGCCGTGCTTGAGGTCACCGCCGGTATCGGCAACAGCGCGCGAGGAAGCATAAAGCGGAATGGCGACCACAGCGCGCAAGCCCTGCACCACTACGCTCTCGGCGGACTTCAGATCGAGGCCGGCGAGGTTGAGGTCTTCAGTGATGACGCTGGATTGCTTGGTGATGGCCTGATTGACAGCGGTCTGGCTGGGATTGATGGCCCCGAGTGGGAGATTGTCTCCCTTGTTGCTGCGGGCGAGATGAACGCGCATGACGCCGGCGTCGTCGGGCTCGATGAGCAGGCCGCGATCGGCGTGGGTGATGGAGATGGCGTGATCGAGCATGGAGCCCAGCACAGAATCGAGCGGGAGCTGGGAGTGCAGCAACGAAGAGGCTTCGAGAAGCAGATTGAGCTTGCTCAATCCGCCGGAGGTTCCGGAACTGGCCAGGTCAGAAAGCGTGCCGATGCGGGTGAGCAGGTTGGCGACTTCAGGCTGCGCGGGCACATCGGGAGCAGAGCCCACATGAAAGATGACGTGATAACTGTCATCGATGCCGAAGCCAATCCGATCGCCGTCGCGGAGAGGCTGTTGCTGTACCTTGGTGCCATTCACAAACACGCCGTATCGATTGCCCAGGTCGTCGAGGTGATAGCCCGCGTCGTCCATGACAATGGCGGCGCAACGGCGCGAGATGCGGCCATCGGTGAGCGCAACGGTGTTGTCGGTTTCGCCGCGCCCGATGAGAAACGGGGAATGCGTGACAGTGATGGTCTGACTGGTCTGGTCAGGAGCAATCACTTCAACGAACGTATGGGCTAGAGAGGAAGGTTCCGTCATGGGGTACGATGTGGGCAAATTGTAGCACGTGAAGAAGTGAATGGGCGAAGAGAGTGAAGCGAGCGAAGGAGTGAAAAGAGTGAAGGAAGTGAAGGGAGGCGGGGGGGCGGAATTTGCCTCATCGGGCCGGGCTTTCTACCAGGGATTGGGAGCCAGCGGCTGGTAGTGGACCCAGTCGAAATCGACGGCGCCGGGATCGGAGCTGAGCGCGGTCCAGGCAAAGAGAGCGGGCCGCGAGCCTTTCCACCAACTGAAGCGGATGGGCGTGGCCGCGCCGAGCGGATGGAAGCTCTTGCCGTCGTCGAGCGAGTAGAAATAGAGGGCCTGATCGCCATGGACGCGCACGCGGAGCTGGACCATTGTTTGCGTAAGCGCAGGGCCTGCGACGCGCTCCGACAAATGGAAGAAACCGAGCCGTCGCGCACTGCCCGACTGGACAATCTCAAGGCCGCTGGCGGATTGCTCAAACATGGTGAGGCCGGCGTGCACGCCGGGTTTCATTCCACTCAAGTCCACGCGGACGGTGAACTCGAAGGAGTTGTCCTGCATGCTCTGGGTGAGTGTGTCGCGCGCGGAAAGCAGGCCATCCGCGGGCATGGGGATGAGGCGAAGATAACCGGGGCGCGCGCCGAGAGACCAGTGTGCGTCGTCGGGATTATGGTTCCATTCCCACTGCGGGCCGAGGACGGTCTCATTGAAATCGTCGGAGGTTTGCGGGCGCTGTACCGAGGGCGCGGTGGAATGGTCAGGGATGGGACCGGAGGGAGTGGGCTGCCCGGTTGAGGCTCCGTCGGGATCGGCGCCGATAATGGGCCAGTCGTCCCGCCAGCGCACCGGCTCGAGATGCACGATGCGGCCGTGGGCTCCGTCGGATTGAAAGTGCACGAACCAGCCTTCGCCGTCGGCAGTCTCGACATAACCGCCCTGGTGCGGGCCGTTGATGGCGGTGGAACCCTGCGCCAGCACCACGCGGTAATCGTAAGGGCCGTAGATCTGGCGCGAGCGCAACACCACTTGCGATCCCACGCCGACGCCGCCGAAGGGGGCAAAGATGTAGTAATAGCCGTTGCGCTTATAGAGCTTGGGGCCTTCGAGGACGGGCAGATGCTCGGAGTCCTGCACGATGATTTTTCCGGCATCGAGCACATGTTTGCCGTCGGGCGACATGCGATGCAGGATGAGTGGGCCGGCGCCGGTGACGGAATGGATCAGGTAGGCTTTGCCGTCGTCGTCCCAGAAGGGACAGGGATCCTCCAAGTCGGGTTTGGCGATGACGACGGCGGGATCGCTCCACGGGCCGGTGATCTGGGTTGCGGTACTGACGAAGATGCCTTCATTGGGAGTGGGGAAATAGACGTAGTAGAGGCCGTCGTGCTTCCGGATGGAAGGCGCCCACACGCCTTTGCCGTAACGATTGCCGCCCACCATGCTGTAGCGGGGATCCATGGTGAGGCGATCGACCACGTGACCGACGATGGTCCAATGAACAAGGTCAGTGGATTGCAGAATGGGAATTCCGGGAACGAAATGAAAAGTGGATGCAACGAGATAGTAATTGGCGCCGTCGCGGATGACATCGGGATCGGAGTAATCGGCGAAGAGGATGGGGTTGTGGTAAACGCCGTCGGCTACGGGCCGCGATGCCTGCGCCAGCGCAGAGATGGTGAACGCCGAAAGGCAGATCGCCAGCAACTTTCCAGGATGCCGGTCGCGCGATTCCCGTCCTGCCGTCGCAATCATCGAGTGGCCTTCACGTTCTGCTCAGGTTGCATTCGGAGATAAAAGCGGCCTCCCGCGGCCCCTCAAAATTCGGCACTCGATCGGTGACAAACTGCTGCGACAAACTGCTGCAATGAGCGAGAGGTTTACCGAAGTCAAAGCGTGCAATTAAATGGGGAGTGCGCCACTAAGCGTTTTCGATTCACTTTTCAACGTTTCTGGTACCGTGCAAGGCGGCAATTTCTTGAGGAAATTGCCACTCGGCATCTTTCATTCTGTTAAGTCCAGAATCGAAAACGCTGTGGCCGCACTCCCCGGTGAGTTAGAAGAGCAACTTGAACGAAAACTGAGCGATGCGCGGATCGTTTGTGACGGTGGCGGGACTCACGTTCTGAGGAGCGGTGCTGGTGACTCTGCCAAACGACCCTCCCAGGCCGGTGGCGGGGTCACCCTCGTTGGTGTGGTTCAACAGGTTGAAGTATTCGGCGCGGAACTGCAGAGACGTCCGCTCGCTGAATGGAAACACGCGCGCGATGCTGGCATCCCAATCGGTGTAGGCCGGGCCCCTGAAAGCACCCTTCTTAACGTTCCCGAATGTACCGACGGGGTTGACGGAAAAGGCTGCCGGATTCAGGAAGTTTCTGCAATTCACCGGGCTCGCGCATGCCGAGCCGCCATAAGCGTTGCTGCCGCTATACACGGCGCGATCGCGATTCTGGTGCGCACCGGAATTGTTGCTTGAGCTCGACGTAATGGTCAGCGGGTCGCCCGAGCGGTACTGGACGAGGCCCGTGGTCTCATAGCCGTTGACCAGATAACGGAGAGCGGCAGGAGCGTCGTTCATGATCTTCGGCTCCTTGTACACATAAGAAGACGCGACCACGCTGCGATGATCGAATTCCGTCGGCCCGTAGTCCAGAGCTTTGAAATTCGGCATGGTAAACGGATAAACGAACGAGTTGCCGCCGCCGATGGAGGTCGCTGCCTGGTTGTAAGGCATGTTGTCGAGCGCCTTTGACCAGGTGTAGTTGAAGAGCAGGGTAAGGCCGTAGCGCACGCGCTGTTCGGCCGAAACCTGCAGTGAGTTGTAATTGGTGTTGCCGCCGGTATTGGCCGCTGTGATGAAGTTCGAAGCCGGATAGCAACTGTTGGTAGCCGAGCAGCCCGGCTGATTGTAAAGGGCAGTCCCGCTGACGACGGGATTCAGTTCGAGATTCTGCCACTCGTGCCGGCTTTGCTCGGCCACATACGCGGCACGCAGGGAGAAACTGCTGCTGAGCTGCTGTTCCACGGCCAGGTTGTAGTCGACGGTGCGCGGATCCTGGAAGCCTTTGAACGGGTCGAAGGTCAGCCAGTTATTGGACGCGCTGATGGGCGCGGTTGGCGGAGGCACTGCCGGGGCCGGGAAGGGATTCGTGACGCCCGCGGAGCCGTATGGATTGACGAAGGTCATATTGATGTTGCTGGCCGGAGTGGTGGCTGAGAATGTGGAGGACAGCGCCACGGAAGTAAGGAACGGCGCGCCGTTTGAGTAGATATTGAAAAGCGTGCTGTTGATGCGGCTGTCAAAGAACAGGCCGATGCCGCCACGCACGCTGGTTTTTCCGTTGCCGAAGACATCCCAGGCAAAGCCCAGCCTGGGCATAAAGTGGCCGTAAGCCGATGCGGCGCCATTGCGGTTGAAACCCGGATCGCCAGCGAACTGCATGCCCGCAGGCGCCAGGGGATAGACGGTCGAGTGAGTGTTCGATGCCCAGAGCGTGGGATTAAAGCCTCCCATGCGTCCATCTCTCTCGTGCCATGGCACGAAAGGCTCCCAGCGCAAACCGTAGTCCAGCGTCAGGCGGGGAGTCGCTTTCCAGCTATCCTGCACGTAGGCTCCCTGAAACTTGCCGCGGGGTTTGAAAAGCTGGCCGTTTGCCTGGTTCATTTGAAAGAGATACCCAAACTCGAAGCTGGCGGCGGAATCGCCGGTGCCGGTGGGGCTGAAGTTGAACTGACCCGGCAGTGAGTTGAGGTTATCGACATCGACCTTCGACACCTCGCCGTGGTAGCCGGCGTCGATGTTGTGCCTGCCCATCAGGAAGTGGATATCGTCGGTCAGGGTATAGTTCCCTCTGCGGAAGGTCGCCTGCCCGAGCGTGGAGACTGTGAAATAGTTCGCCACCTGAATCTGGGAGATCTGCTTAAGCGGCGGCTGGTACACACCGGTGACGCCAAAGTCAGCCACGTCGACAGCGCTTGCAACCGGCCCGCGGCCGTCGTTCTGGATTTGATCGCTGATGATGAAGTTGTTGACGATGTGCGCGTTGAAGGTGTGCGTTTCAGAGATCAGCGCGTTGTAATAGTGGTTCGACGCTCCGTTGGCCAGGGTGAGGATGTTCGCGATGTTTTCCACGCCCGCCAGGATGAACGCGTCGGAGAAGTAACGCTCAAATATCTTGTCTTTCGACGTAATCTCCTGATCGGCGCGCGCCGTGATCTCCGCCTCAGTGAAATTGTTCGGGAGTGAGAACGGAGCAACGGAGCCGGTGGCGGATAACGCCGGGACATAGCCGAACATGTCTTCGTGACCGAGCTCATGGCAGCCGGCTTCCAGGTGTGCGAGCTGGCATATACCGCAGCGGGCTGTTGCGGACAAGACAGCATCGGGAACCATATAAGTGGTTCCGTTGGGATCAAAAGGATCCATGACGCACGAGGCAAATACCAGATTGTTGGTTCCCGGCGCTCCGCCCGACGAGTTCGCGCCGGTCTGGGCGATTGTGGGCAGAAGGATCGTGGAGGAACCGGCAGTGGAGGCCGCATGATTGATCGTCCGCTGGTAACCGAAGAAGCCGAACGACTTGTCGCTATGGAAGAGATGGGGAATCTCGAGCGGGCCACCGACCGTGCCGCCAAACTGGTTGCGATGGAGCGGGTCGACGACCTTGGCGTTGAGTGCGGTGCTGTAGGTGAAGGCATTGGCGGCGTTGAAGGCCCGGTTGCGGACAAATTCAAACGCGTCACCGTGATATTGGTTGGTTCCGCTCTTGGTGATGATGTTGACCACGCCGCCGGCATTCTGGCCGTATTGCGCGTTGTAGTTGCTGGTCTCTACGCTGAATTCCTGCAGCGCATCGGGCATCGGGAACGGCTCATTGACGTTGGTGTACTCGTCCACGTTGTTGCCGCCGTCGAGCATGTAGTTGGTTTGCCCGACGAACGTGCCGTTGGCCGAGATGGTGACCGCTGACGGGAAGGTCTTGGTGTTGCCCTGGTCAGCCTGTCCCCCCGGCGCGATTGTGACGCCTGCGACTTCTTCCGTGAGGGCGGAAGCATTGCGGCCATTCAGCGGCAGATCGCTCACTTGCGAGGTGCCGATGACTTGCGACAAGGTGCCAGTCGTCACGTCGATCTGGGCGCTGTCGGCGCTCACCGTTACCGTCTCGGTGGCCTTGCCGGGCTTGAGCGCGATGTTGACCGTGACCGCGGCGTCGGCGCGAAGCTGCACATCCTTCTCCGTGTACAGCTCAAAACCAGCATGGCTGACGGAGATGTTGTAAGAAGAAGGCGCCAAATCCGGAAATACGTAGTTGCCTTGGCCGCCCGAAGTGGTCTTCTGGGAAATCCCTGTCGAGACCTGGGTAGCCGTGACATCAGCGCCCCCGACGACTGCGCCTGTGGTGTCAGTCACCGTGCCGTTGATGCTCCCTAATCCCTGCGCGCGCAGCCCGCACGGTGCGCAGATGCACACCGTGGCGATGACTGCCAAACTGCCCAACAGTTTGACAAGAGCTCTCATGTTAGCCTCCTGAATCTTTTCAATGCTCAGTTCGGCCGAAACGGAGTTGCCGCGCCGTAGACAGACGCGTACGGACGAACTGATATGTGAATCCCGGCGTTTTTAGTAAATCGAATTAACCCTTGCATAGACAGATACCGTCCCTGACTGTCAGGAATCACTGTATCTTGCTTATTTTATGTTTGTTATGGATGCGGCGTTCAGAGAGTGGCGGATGTCCGACGGGGCTACTCTGCGGAGACGACAAGCACCCTGGGCGGTCCCGGAGTGCCGTCAGTGACCGTAGTTCCCAGGATAATCTGTAGGTTTTGACTGCCCCCGCTGGGCCGCGCCTGGGTGGAGATGGCCTGCATGAGATCGGGATTGGTGAGGAACTCCCCGGCAGCCTCAGTGCCGTAGGTATAGAGCCCGCCGACGACGACCACGACGTGGCCGGTCTCCGAATCGCGGATACGGGAGATCAGGGCGAAGTCCTGCAACTTGGGGCTGTTGGCGCCGGTGACCGGCTCGCGCGGCTGATTGGTGCCCCAACTCCAGGTGCGCGATGACGGGTCTTTTGCGTCTCGAATGTAAATAAGGTGCTGGTCCGGATCCATGGCCAGGCTGTAACGGAGCTGGCGAGTGAGGCGCAGACTCCATTCATTATTGAAGGCGCCAATGAGCACTACTGCGCCCTCGCGGAGATCGGAGAAGGAGCTGGCACTGCCCCGGCGGATGAGGACTTGTTTATTGCGGGCCTCGAGCGCGCCAACTACCCGCGCGATGGTGACAGTGTCTGCAAAAGGCACGGTCTGCGACGAATCCGAGCTGGGAACCGGGGTGACCGTGTTGCTGGTTCCACCGGCGGTGGGCACAGTGGGAGGACCGTTGGGGTGATCGCCCACGGCCACGAGAACCGGGCCCGGCGTGTCGAGACCGGCCGCCAGAAGAGATCTTCGGGATTGGATCTATGAACCCAGCTATATCCCAGCACGACGGCAAGCGAGGCTGCGGGAACTAATGAGAGGGCCCAATAGCGACGCCACCGATTGGTAGCCACTTTTGCGGTTGTCTTGCTGCCAGCCAGGGGAACAGGCCCGAATTGGATGTGGGCGCTATGGGTT
>CAVQMV010000014.1:0-16732 GCA_963713675.1 uncultured Acidobacteriota bacterium | reverse complement strand
CTGTGTCCGGCGGGCGTTTTCGTGCGCACGGTTTGCCGCAACTACGCCTCAACCACAGAAATATGCAACTCCGCCTTCGAGCGCAGTCGCGCCGCATGGAACGCCGTAGCCATGAAAAACAGCCAGATCCCAACCGCGTACTGAACCTATAGCTCCATGGCCACGAAAAGGCTCCTTGCGAATTCGCCCGCCAGGGTGGATGATGCGGATATCTCGTTTCTATCCCCACTTCCTCGTCCCGAATTCGAAAAGGAGAGACCAGATGCGCAACTGCCTCCTCGCAGTTCTGTTCCTGGCTGTCTGCCCACTTGTTCTCGCACAGCAGACGATCAACAATGACGTCGTTATCAGGATGGTCAAAGCCGGACTAGCCGACGATGTGATTGTCACAACCATCAATGCCTCGCCGGGTACCTATGACACAACGGCGAACGGCCTCATCGCCCTCAAGCAGGCCGGAGTCAGCGACAAGGTGATTGCGGCAATCGTCGCAAGGAACACGGCCCCTGGCCCCTCAATGCCTGCAGCACAACCGAAAAACGACGCGGCGCCTGTCCCTCCGCCTAGCCCAAGTCCCTCAGAAACGGCGGAGCCACCGGAAGAGGGCTCCGCTTCGGGGACAGCGCCAATTGACCCCGGCGCGCGGGTTGTGATCGCCCCAATGGGTGGATTTGAGACCTACTTCGCAGCGGCTATTCGCGAAAAGAAGGTGCCCATCGTTCTGACGCTCGACAAAGATTCGGCGCAATATTTCGTTGTCTCGACCAACGCTGAATGGCGAGGATTCGTTTATGGCTCTGGCGCAAGCTGGAACAATTCGGGTGGGGCAGCGGGCGCATCCGCGAGCTCTACGCGAGGGCTCGAAGCAAGCATCATGATCATCAATGCAAAAACGAAGGACGTTGTGTGGGCCTACGAGGTACACAAGAGCAGCCACGGTTCGCTGCTTTTTGGCACCCTCGGTGCTCGCGGCCAGCAATCCATAGCAGAGGCCTGTGCTAAGCACCTCAAGATGTACATCGAGAAAGGCAAGTAGCCCGCGGAAATTCGCACATTTCAGTCGGCTCCTCATTGTCAGCCCGGATGATCCGGCGCCGCGCACAACACCCCGCCTCTTGCGTAATCGCCCGCCAGGGTAGATCATTCAAGTGCTTCCCTTTTGAGCGTTTCTTATGGTTCCAAATACGGTAAGGAGAAGCCTCATGCGCAAAAGTTTTTCCGCAATCTTCTGTCTCATATGCTGCCCGCTGCTCGTGGCGCAGCAAGCGTCCACACCCACTCCTGCAAGCGCCAACCCGGACTCCGGTCCTGTCACCGCGGCTCCTCCGCAACCCGCGCGTCCGCCGCAGCCGCATACGCTCATGGATGGAACGCCGGTGAAGCTCCGCCTCAGCGAAACCATGTCCTCGGCGACTGCCAAGGTTGGCCAGGAGGTTCCCTTCGAGGTCACGGACGACCTGATGGTTGACGGCGTGGTCGTGCTCCCCAAAGGAGCAACGGCAATAGGAACCGTCACCGACTGCAACCCAAGGAAAAGCATGGGCAGGGCCGGGAAATTGGATATCAGCATCACCTACGCGCGCCTTGCCAACCAGGACAAAGTGGCGTTGAGGGCCATACAGGACAACAAAGGCGGCGGTCACGTAGGCGCCATGACCGGGGCCATCGTGGCTACCTCGATCGTTTTCTTCCCCGCCGCTCCGCTCTTCCTTTTTATTCACGGAAAAGACATCACCCTCCCGCAGGGAACCGAGATTACCGCATTTGTTGAAGGCGATATGCACCTCGACATGGCGAGATTCGCCGTGGCCCCGCCCGCGCCCCCGACAGCTGCCGCTGTATCTCAGGCAAGCGTCATCGTCGAATCCACTCCGCCCGGCGCAGATATTGAAGTCGACGGCGCATTCGTCGGCAACACGCCTTCCACCGTCTCTGTCGCTCCCGGCAGCCATCAGATCGCAGTCAAGAAAAAGGGCTTTGTCGATTGGACCAAAACCCTCAACGTGACCGGCGGCAGCGTGCATCTAAACGCCGAATTGGAGGCAACGGCACTGGCCGCGCCTACCCCTGCTCCCGCCCCTGCACAAACACCAGCACCGGCGCCGGCTGTCACGCCCCTTTAACTGCGCGACAATCACGCGGTTCGGCACTCATCGTCCAACATCGAAAGGTCCATCCGCACCGTGGATGGACCATTCCGTCCGCCGCCCGCCATCCAACAAAATCGCTCTTGCCGCAGCAAGCGTTAGGGTTGATGATTTGAGTGCCCACGCCCGGCGCGCCATCAACCCATTCCAAGGAGAAGCTGAATGCGCAAGAGACTTCCAGCCCTGGCATTGCTGGTAATTGCCTCGTTGCTCTTCGCGCAAGAGGACATGAACAACGCCGCTGTCATTAAGCTCCTGAAGGCGGGCCTGTCAGACGACCTGATCGTCAACACCATCGCAGCGTCTCCCGGCAAGTACGACACCTCTGCGGATGCTCTGGAAGCGCTGCGCAGCGCAGGCGCCGACAGCAAGGTAATCTCCGCCGTGCTCATGAAGTCCGCACCCGGGCCGCCGCCCGCACCCGCTCCCCCCATCTCCTCGCGCGACATTGCCCCCAGCGCTGCGGAGATTGCCTCCAAGATTCCGCACGGCGCTGACGGCGTCGGCGTCTACTTCCAGGCCAGAGACGAAAGCTGGAAAATCGTGCTTGCAGAAACGGTAACAAGAAGGGCCGGAGGCGTGGTCAAGTCGGTTGCCACGGAAGGCAAAATCAAGGGAGACGTGAATGCCATCGTCGATGGATCGTCGAGCACGCTGACGCTCATGCTCCCGGCCAGCTTCATTCTTTACACGCCTGAAGGCAGTTCTGTCGGCGATTATCTCCTGCGTGCGATTTCGTGCCCATGAAAAAAAGCGGGAGTTTCGCCTGGAGACAGGCGGCGAATTTCATCGTTCCAGCAGTGAGGCCAAAGACTCCGTCGATTTCACCAGCACGAAACTCGCGCCGCATGTTTATCAAGTCACCCTTGGCCGCGAATTGGGTGCGGGGGAATACGGTTTTTTGGCTCCGAATGACGCACTCGATCTCAGAGGCAGTGCCGGTTCCGCCAAGTTGTACACCTTCTCGGTCGTCAAATAGCGGTTCCCGTCCGCTATGCTGAATGCATGTCCGAGATTCGCCCCGAAATTCCTGGCCTGGGGCGCCCGTAACGCATGAGCCGACGCACGCGCAGAACGCTATTGATTGTCGCCGCCCTCCTGGTTTTGGTGGCCCTCGCAGTCTTCTTGCGCTCCAAAGCTCCGCCCGAGGCCGCGCGCCTGCTGCCCGAATCCGACGGCATCATCTACATCGATCTCCGGCCCATCCGCGCCTTCCTCCACAAAGAGCTGAAGCCGCCCCAGCACTCCGCCGAGTACCAGGAATTCATTGACGCCATCGGCATCGACCCCGAGCGCGACCTCGACCAGGTGGCCATCGCCCTGCACCGCATGCCCGACCCCAGCGGGCCAAATGGGCAGGTTGCCTATTCCATGGTCCTCGTCGGCAAAATCACCGGCCAGCGCTTGAACGCGTGGCTCGACGCGCATGCCACTTCGCGCGAATCCTACGCCGGGCACACCATCTACAGCATTCCCTCTGAGGGCCGCACCGTCCGCGTCGCGCAAATTGGCTACGACACCATCGCCGCCTCCAATTTCCCCACCACGGAAAAAATCCACTCCATCCTCGACCGTCATCGCACCGCCGCTGGCCGCTCTCCGGCTCCACGTTGCTCCAGCAGCACTACCACGACGTGCCGTTGCTCTCGCTCGCCTGGGGCGTGGGCCAAATCGGCCTTCCCTTCAGCGAGAGCGGCGCCATTCACATCTTCGGTCTGGCGCTGCCTCTCGAGCCCGACTCGACCATCATCGCCAGCCTCGCGCCGGCGCTGCCGATTCGCAATTCGCTCGGCTCCATCCGATTGCGCGTCGAAGAAATAGCTCCCTCTGAAGCCACGGCCACCAGCCAGGCCGCCGATCTGGCCACGCTCGTCACGCTGGCCCGCGGCGTTACCCCAGCCCTCGGCTCCAGCCCCGCCAACAACACCCTCAAGCAGTTGCTTCAAACCGCTGAAGTCACGCAGCACGGCGAGCGCGTCGTGGTCACGGCCACGGTACCTGGCAACATTTCCACTGGGCTATAGTGAAATCTGACGCGCCGTTCGCTCCCAGCGCATCGAAGTAGACGTTAGCGCGCATCCCCGTTCTCCGCGCGCATTTTTTCAATGAATCCCCTGAGAGGTTGCACAAAAATGCTGCACCAGAATCCAAAAATCTCTGCCTCGAATCGCCTTTTCATCTTTGCCGGCGCACTGCTCGCCTTCAGCGCCGTCGCCGTAGCGCAAAACGCGCAACCTCCCGTTCTCACCGGCCAGGCCGCATTTACCGACGCCGCGCACGAAGCCCCCGGAATCCGCCGCCATCTCACCGTGGCCGACCTGCCCGATCCCGCGCCCGATCAATCCGTCGATAACGGCCCCAACATCGTTGCCCGCCCCGCCAACGCGTGGCCCATCGCGCCCAAGGGCTTCAAGGTGGAGCTCTACACCACCGGTCTCGACAACCCTCGCCTCATTCGTTTCGCCCCCAACGGCGACCTCTTCCTCGCCGAAAGTGAATCCGGAAAAATCAAGGTCTTCCGCGGCGTCGACGCCAAGGGCAACCCCAAACAAATCTCCGTCTTCGCCGAGAGCCTGCACCAGCCATTCGGCATCGCGTTTTATCCCAACGGCGCGCATCCGCAATGGGTCTATATCGGCGACACAGATGCCATCGTGCGCTTCCCATACAAGAATGGCGACCTAACGGCCAGCGGCCCCATGGAGCACATCGCCGACCTGCCCGGCGGAGGGCGTCTGCGCGGCGGCGGCCATTGGACGCGCGACCTCGTCTTCACGCAGGACGGCAGCAAACTTCTCGCTTCCGTCGGCTCGCACTCCAACGTCGACGACGCCGACACCCATCCTGAAGAATTTCACCGCGCCGATGTGCTCGAGTTCACGCCCGAGGGCAAGTTCCTCGAGGTCTACGCCTCAGGCCTGCGCAACTGTGTGGGCGAGGCCATCAATCCCACCACCGGCGAGCTGTGGTGCTCCACCAACGAGCGCGACGCGCTCGGCAACAACCTCGTGCCCGACTACGTAACTCATGTCCAGGAAGGCGGCTTCTACGGCTGGCCCTGGTGGTACATGGGCCAGCATCAAGACCCGCGCCACGCGGGCAAGCATCCCGAGCTCAAGTCAAAGGTCATCACCCCCGACATTCTCGTCAATCCCCACTTCGCCTCGCTCGAAATGACCTTCTACGAGGGCTCCCAGTTTCCCGCCCAATTCAAAGGCGATGGCTTCGCGGCGGAGCACGGCTCATGGAACCGCGCCCAGCGCGGCGGCTACGAAGTCATCCGCCTGCCCATGCACAACGGTCACGCCACCGGCGAGTACGAAGACTTTCTCACCGGCTTCACCGTAGGCTCAGGCGACGGCGATGTCTGGGGCCGTCCCGTAGGTGTAGCCGTGGCGCCAGACGGCTCCCTCTTCGTCTCCGACGACGGCTCAAGGTCAATCTGGCATGTGATCTATGTCGGAAAGTGACCGAGTGAAAGAGTGAAGAAGTGAAATGTGAGCCGCCGATCGTTTATTCACTCTTTCACCGCTTCACTCGCAGTTGCCCAATCCTAAAGTTCGCGCAGCGCGGCGAACTTCAGAGTGGGACCGCACCGCCCTCAACCCACAAGCAACTGTGACTTTCCCGGGGCCATTCAAAGCGTCATCGCCAACCGGGAGGACGAAAAAACTAGTTGCGGAGGCGTGGAGATAACAAACTTGTCTTCAAGTCCACCGAAGATCGGCTAGAATCGCACGCATGGCTTTCCCCGCTTCCACCGCTCGAACCGTTTGCTTCCGCGAACGGCTGCATGGGCACGCCGTGCGGATGACCGTGGGACGGGCGGCGTGCGTCCGCATTCGTCCGGCGCGTTTGTCTGCCCTCCTGCTGGCTCTTGCCGCCTGTGCGCTCCTTCCCGGCTTGGCGTGCTCGCAGGAAACCTTCGCCGGCAGCGCCGTCCCGACCTACAGCGACAGCTCCTCCGGCAGCTGTATCGAGGGCGAGCCGCCCAATGTTTTCAAGCAAGTGGGCATGAATCCTCTTGCCTGCCACGGACAGCAAGGGCCGCAGGATTCCCAGGGGAAGTGCAGCTATGCGGGCATGACGATGATCGCGCATATTGGCGAAACCTGCTACTACTGCGCGCCGATTGTGCCGCCGATGAACGGCATCATCATTCCTTTTGACCAGGTAAGGAATGCGACCAGCCAGGGTTTCAGCTGCTTCGGCGACCAGGTGGACCCGGATTGCATGTCGATCTGCACTAAACCTGGCAGCCTGAAATACATTCCGGGTACCGTGGACAAGTCGCCTCCTGTCCCCCCCGGGGAAGGACCTCAGTCCGGATACGTCGCGCCAATGCCGGGGCCGGATGGCGGCGTCGGCACCGTGACAAGCACCTACAACCCATGCCTGCCGCAAGGTCCCGGCGGCTACAACTATTGCGACAATGGCCCCGGGGCGCGGCTGCCGGCGGGATGCAGTTGCACGGTTGCGAAAGTCGTTACGCCGCCCGCAAAGAGTACGCTGCCGCCACCGGGCAGCAAGGGCATTACCA
This sequence comes from uncultured Acidobacteriota bacterium, assembly GCA_963713675.1. Classification (GTDB taxonomy): domain Bacteria; phylum Acidobacteriota; class Terriglobia; order Terriglobales; family Acidobacteriaceae; genus Telmatobacter. Next base: position 10,045 of record CAVQMV010000014.1, on the reverse strand, counting down.
ACGAACCTGCGCCCAAGCCCCAGCCCAAGCCCAAGCCCAAGCCAACCGTAGTTCAGCCGGTAAACCTGGCGGCGCTGGACAATGCGATGGCGGCATGCCTGAAAGCCAAGCTACCCTATGCGTTCCCGTCCGCGCCGTCCGAGAGCAACCGGGCTGTGGCGAGGCTCTTGTCGCCAGATCCAACGCTCGGTGTGTCCGCGACGTCCGCTCAGCTGCCCCCCGACCATCAGATCTTCCTTGAGGCTGCGGCGATGGAACTCGCAGTCCAGGACGTGCGCGACCAGAAGTACGGGCCCAGCAAGTACAGTCCGAGCGATGAATTGAATTTCATGACGGGCTATTTCATGAACTGTTTGTACAGCGCCGGTATCCAAACGGCGTACACCGGAAAGAACGTTTTTAAAGAATGGGATAGTTATGTGGGGGTGCCGAATGGCAACAATCAGAACCGTACCATCTCAATTTTCACTGAGGGGTGGGATTGGGTCAACTGGCACATCGATCCACTGCCGCTCATGCCTCCCGATCAACAACTGGTGAACAACCCCGCCACCACGATCTCTCCAGTGCCGACCATAGAGACCCCTGCTACCCCACCCCCTAAGCCCCCAACCCCTATGCCCAAGTGACTCGCGTCTCGCTTCTGCCAGGCGCCCCATCCTGAACTTCACGCACCTCGGCGAAGCTCAGGGTGGGATCGCACCAATGCATCAGGCGGGGGCATCCTAACTCCGCTCGTCCTCGCTGAATATCTCCTCAATCCTCATCCCAAACAACCGCGCCAGCTTGAACGCCAGCGGCAAGCTGGGATCGAACTTCCCCGTCTCGATCGCGTTGACCGATTGCCGCGAAACCTCCAGCCGCACCGCCAGGTCCGCCTGCGACCAGTCCCGCTCCGCGCGCAGAACCTTCAGGCGGTTCTTCATCGATACCTCCAGCGCGACACTGCCCCAGCAGCCGTCATCCCTGCGAGAAACAAAATCTCGCCCAAAACAAAATTCATGTGCGGAACGTGAATGAACGTCCCGAGCATCAACCAAAAGACAGCCACGCACGCGGTCACGCCAAAGCCCCAAAGAATCGCTTGCACAAAAAGAGTTCTTTGAAACTCATCCTTCTCTTCCGCCAGATAAAACCCGACGCTGAATATCATGGCGATGAACGGCGACGACGCCACCGCTGCGCAGAGAACGGCCCAGGCTCCTGCTGGGTGTAAATGAAAATGGTCCAAACCGATTTTCATCATCACCACAAGCAACATCAACGGCAGGATGAAGAAGAGAAAGCGATCTTCGAACCGGTACCTTGCGGGACTACTGACATATGGGCTCATGACGGATTCCTTTGCGGATGAAAAATGTCGAATCGCCAATCTGTGAGGGACGCGGCCTTCATTTGTACCTCCGATTCACGACCGGCAAGGCGATGACCACAAAGAGCCAGAAGATCGGGTAGATCCACATCGCTGGCAGGTGCGGCACATGCACGAACGCCTCCAGATAGCCCCATGCGGTGGTCGTTGCCAGAGTTCCGCCGATGCCGCCCAGCAGGCACTGCACCAGCAAATTGCGCTGGAACTCGTCTTTTTCGACAGCCAGGAACCGCCCCGTCTCGATCAGCACCCACAAAATCGGAAGCGCGGGCAGAATAGCCACCGGATAAGCCAGCAAGCCCTTCAAATGCCAAAGGCGAAACACCGCGGCAGCAGCCACCGCGAGAACTACGACCAACCCAGCGCTCATCCAGCACGAACGTGCGAACCGGCGCACCGCCGGATTCTTGCTTGAACAGAACATAGTAAGTCCCCTTTACTAAATGACAAGGAAACATTACACTCATCGTCAAAACTTGTCAAGTGTCATTGACACAACTTGCGATTTTCTTCTGTTTGCTGCCGCCGAACAAGGAGTTGGGGCTCGCCATTGTCAAGCATGCGCCGCCTCCAGGATCTCGCAATCTCCTTTTCCTCAAGCAGATAGGCCGCAGTGCGACATTGCAGGTTATTTCCCGCGATTCGCTAGGATAGTTTCACGAGCGGAAGGTCAACTGGAGGAGTTCGCCGGGGTGAGAGTCCAAGCCAGACAGTGGAACTCCCAGAAAGAACCACACGTAAGTCCATATCCTGGAGTATTTTACGGTGTAACCCCCTTGTTTTCAGTGGGCTGGAGCAAATGATCGGGGGTACAAGTGCCTGAAAAAAAGCCACTTAACCGCAGAAAAGGGGTGGGGGAAGGGGGGTACCAATTGCGCATCATAAGCCCGGTGCCGGGCGGGGCCGTTCTAACTCCGCCAACTCCGCTAGCTCCGCCAACCCCACTGCCGTTTCAGTGCATCACCCGCCCATGCATCCCCGCCTCAAAGCTGCGGCGATCCAACCGGGGCAGCGCCCGTGTCACCTTGTCGGGGACGAGCGCGTAATGCCGGGCCGCAATCAGCGCCTCCGCCACGCACCACACGTCCTCTTCGGCGGTCATCCAGTGGCAGTGGTCCAAACGCGCCAGGTTCACGGCCCGCGAGTAAGCGCGCAACGTGTATTCGCCGCGCAAATTGTAGTAGCTCGCAAAGTAGCTCAGCGCCAACTCGCGCAGCGTCCGATACACCGGCGGGCGAAAGCGCAACCCGGCAAAGTTGGACTTGGCAATGCCGCCCCACAGCCCGCGTTCGCGGAAGAGGGCCACCACGTGATCGTCATCGTGCACCGACTCGAGGTCCATCACCAGCGACGGATGCCCACCAACTCGCAACGCCGCCGCCGCCAGCAGCGCTCCCTCCAGGCAATGGCCTTTACGTTCAAGGAGCACGCGCCGCGGCGACCCCGCGGTATCCGCGTACTGGTACGTGAGCGCGTCAATGAATTTTTGAATGCGCGCCGGCGTCTTCAGCGCGCGCAAGGTCCGCAAATCCGCCGCCGACAACCCAAAGCTCTCGTTCCTCAGTCGCCCCATGCGCCTTTCGCCCCCATCCGTCCCGCACTACCCTCAGAAATCGCGAAACTTCCAGAAGTGCATTCTAAAGCCCACACCGTGCGCGCTGTCCCTTCGCCCCTCGCTCCACTCTTTTCACTCTTTTCACTCTTTTCACTCCTTCACTTCTTCACTCCTTACGTCCCTGCCTTCCTGCTACTCTCATTCCGTGGGCTTTCAAGATTTCCTAGGCAACACGGCCACCGTCACGCACCTGCGCGAAAGCGTGCGCGCCGGCCGTTTCCCCCACTCCATGATCCTCGCCGGGCCGCGCGGCGCGGGCAAATACACGCTCGCCCTCATGCTGGCCCAGGCCGTCAACTGCCTCAATCCCACAGAATCCGATGGCCTGCCCGACTTCTGTGGCGTTTGCCGCAACTGCACGCGCATCGCCGCCTCCGCCAACCTCGACGCGCTCGTCGCCGAGGCCGTGGAAGCACGCGACGACATGCGCGACACCGACAAGCGCGAAACGCGCATCTTCGTGCAAACTCATCCCGACATCCTGGTCGTTCCGCCCGACCCGCCGCAGCTCATGATCAAGCTCGGCCAAGTGCGCCAGGCCATTCACATGGCGTATTACCGGCAGCCAGCCGAAGCCAAGCGCGCCTTCACCATCTTCACCTCATCGGCGTTTATGAAGGAGGCCGCGAACAGCCTTCTCAAGCTCCTCGAAGAGCCGCCGGAACACACCACGCTCATCCTTCTCACCGAGAATCCGCAGGAGCTGCTGCCAACCACGCGCTCGCGCGCCGTCATCCATCGCCTGGGCGCTCTGCCCGCGGCCGATCTCGAGACCCTCCTCGCCAAGCGCCGCCCAGAGCTCAGGCCTCAGCAGCGCACCCTGGCCGCGCGCCTCGCCCAGGGCGCAGTGGGCCGCGCGCTCGCACTCGATCTCGACGTCTACCTCGCCAGTCGTCAGGATGCGCTCGTCATCTTGCGCACCGCACTACGGGAGCCCGACTACTCCGACCTCTTCCACGCCACGGAATCCTACCGCGCCGGCGCCGATGGGCAGGTGGGTACCGTCAATCTGCTCCGTGCCCTCGGCAGTCTCCTGGAAGATATGTTGCTCGTCGTGGCCGGCACGCCCGCGCTCATCCGCAATGTCGATCTCGCCGCCGAGATCGCCCGCCTCGCCGAAGGCCTTTCCGTGGATTGGATCGACGGCGCCGCCCGTGCCCTCGTCCAGGTAGAACAAGGCATGCGCCGCAACCTGCTCCGCTCCCTCTCGCTAGACGCCATGGCCTTCAGCCTCGGAACCAGAGACTAGGGCGCAGCCAACAGGGAGTGCGGAGACCATCCCCTACTGGCTATTGGCTACTGGCTGCCGTTCCCCTCTTGACGCGCGACCGCAATCCACGCAGAATATAAGTGCAACCCCACATCGGCTACAGGCATCTTTTCAGATAAGAGCACTCCCACGAAGAGAAGGACAGCGGGACGCCATTTTCCGCCACTACGGAACGTACGTCTGCTTCTTTCAAGTGGGAAAAAGATGCCTCTGCGCAGCCGCGGTTTTTAGGCTGGCGTCGCATAGAGGAGTGGGCGCACGGGTTCTTTCGGGATGTTCGCAGCACGCTGAGCCCGGCTTTGCCGTTTTGGTTCTTTTTTGAAGGGAGGGTCGTTCCCCATGAGTATCCACTCAGTTCTGCCGCCAGCCCGAGGCTTCGAGCCTGGCCGCCTTCCCACGCACAGCCGCAAAAACTTCTCCGCGCCGCTTCCCTATCGTTTTCCTGCGCATACCACCGAGCTTGACGCGCCCAACCGCCACGCCGAGCTCTTCTATCTGCAAAAGCAGATCCAGTCGCAGACACCCATGGTCATCGTCCTCGAGGACGGCGAGCGCATCGACGGTTGCATCGACTGGTATGACCGCAACTCCATCAAGGTTCGCGGCCGCACCAGAACGCTCATCTATAAATCCGCCATCAAGTACATGTACAAGCTCGGTGACAACGGATAGACAGCTGTCAGCTGTTAGCTGTTCCCAGCTCACTGCGTCCCTTAGTCGCTGCCTTTTGCAGTCTGTCGCGTATCGCCGAGCCAATCCCCTCCGCTGCCGGCAACGGACACAGAATCACGGTGCAACCCTGCTGATCGAGCGTTCGAAGTCCCGCATAGAGATCGTGCGCCATCTCGTCAGGTCTCGACCACGCGCCCCATGCAACAATGCGGCATTCCGCAAGCCCGCCCGGAACATCTACGCCGTCCGGCAGCATCACGCCGATCCTCTCCCCATGAATTCCGCGCGCGATCTCTGCGAGCCGCGCTCCAAGTTCTTCCAGCGGCGCGTCCACCAGCACCAGCCGTGCGCGCGGCGCGTAATGGCGGATGCCCACGCCCGGCGAGGGTAGCGCTTCCGCGGGAGTCTCGCGCAGCGCTTCCGTGCTCCGATACAACTCCACCGGCCCAGCCACTGCGCCAATCTGCTCCGCCGTCACCGCACCCGGCCGGTAGATCACCATTGGTCGACGGATCGAGAACCGTGGACTCCACGCCGCGCTGCGTCGGCCCCGCATCCACCACCGCATCGATCCGCCCGTCGAGATCGTCCAGCACATGCTGCGGCTGTCGTGGGGCTGATGTGGCCGAAGAGATTGGCGCTGGGCGCGGCCACAGGAACCTGGGCGCGGCGAATCAACTCCAGCGCCACCGGATGCGCGGGCATGCGCACCCCCACCAGCGGTCGGCCCGCGGTCACCGCATCCGGCACCGCCGGCCTGCGACGCAGCAAGAGCGTCAGCGGCCCCGGCCAGAATTGCTCCATCAGCCGCCGTGCCGCCGCCGGAACTTCCTCCACCAGGCCCTCGATCATCGCTTCTGAAGCAATGTGCACAATGATCGGGTCCCACGCCGGCCGCGACTTGGCGGCAAAGATGCGTTCCACGGCTGCCCGGTCGAGAGCGTTCGCTCCCAGACCATAGACGGTTTCGGTCGGCAGCGCCACCAATCCTCCGGCGCGCAAAATCGCGGCGGCCCGATCCAGCGCTTCGCCGGCCTCAAGTGTCTCAAGGCGTGCCGGATCTACGATGAGATGCTGTGTCTTCACCTGTTTATTGTCGCCGTTCCGCGCGGCCCGCACCAGCCGTCGCGCGCCAGGCGCCTTGCTGTAAGATTTCTGCCATGCCCGACGCATCTTCCGCACTTCGCCAGGTTTCGGCCGTCGTCGCCCGCGGCCACGGAGTTGCCTCCGGCCAATCCACCGCCGACATGCGCTTTCCGATGGGCACCATCCGCCTGCAGCTTCCATTCTTTGCCGCGCGCGGGCTGGATCTGGACGCGTACTTCTCCGGCAATTTTCTCGCCGCCACGCTCAATCTGGACGTGGCGCCCTGGCGCGTGCAAATCCTGAAGCCCGAGTTTTTTCTGAGCTCCGTCGATTGGACCGATCTGATGCCCGCAGAAAATTTCTACCTGAGCGCGGCGCAGGTCGGCTTCGGAGAGCGGCTTTACAAAGCGATGCTCTACATTCCCGACCCGGCCACCAAGCCCGACCACTTTCAACCTCCCACGATCGTCGAAACCATCGCCGAGCCAATTGCCGGCCTCGGCCACGGGGACGCGGTCACGTTGCATTACCATCCCGCCGCGATCCGACTCGTGCCGTAGGGCGCAGAGTGAGCGGCCGAATGCCCTCCGCGCACTTATACTTCATTCATCGCATGCCGATTGAAACCGAAATCAAGTTTCGCGCGGCCGGCCTCGCCGCACTGGCCCAGCAACTCCAATCGGCGAACTTCCGTCTCGAAACTCCGCGCAGCTTCGAGAGCAACGTTCTCTACGACACACCGGACCGGCAAATGCGCGCGCGTACTGAAATTCTCCGCATTCGCAGCTACGCTGGCCGTTGGACGCTGACCCACAAGCGGCTGCCCAACGACGGCCCTGGCGAGGACCGGCACAAGCACCGCGTCGAAACCGAGACCGGCATCGCGGATGGCGACTCGCTCGCCGAGCTTTTTCTCTCGCTCGGTCTGGTCGCCGCATTTCGTTATGAGAAATGGCGCACCGAGTGGACCGACGGCGAAGGCCACTGCGTCATCGATGAGACGCCCATCGGCGACTACGCGGAGCTGGAGGGTTCTTCCGCCTGGATCGACCGCACCGCGGCCCGGCTCGGCGTTGATCCCGCCCAGTACGTGACCCTCAGCTACGGGCGTCTCTTTGAGGCTTGGCGCGAGGAACACGCCAGCACCGCCCAGGACCTAACCTTTGCCGCTATTCCCCTGTCCCAGCCCGCCCACTGACGCCAGCTGTTGGCCACTCCCTCTTCCCTTCCTTTCGCTGCCGTGTTGCGCGGTCCTTTTTTCCCCGGCTACGCAGGCACAAATACGCCTCGTCTATGGCCCTGCGCAATAGCGTTGCACCCACTCCATATGGGACCCCGCAAACCATGGTCTGCGCTCCCCTCGGGGCGGAATACCGTTGGTACACTCCCGCCAGCCTTTGAAAGGATTGCAATGGAATATCATGTTCTCTTGGGGTACCTTCAAAGACTATGCCCAATGCAACTAAGGGTTCCGACGCCCCGGACAGCATGTCCCTGACCGTAGCGATTCTCGACGGCGATGAACAGCGTCGCAAAGCCGCGGCCGCCGCTCTCTCGCGGCTGGAGAATCTCGAGATTACAGAGATCCCCTTTTTCCCCGAAAAGGCTGGCGAGCTGGCGAAGATTCTTCCCGATCCTTATAACGTGGTGCTTTTCAACGTGGATTGCGATCCGGGCCTCGCCTTCGAAATGGCAGAGAACCTCAGCGCCATTTCACGCACTTATGTTATGGCCTACTCGTCGCGGGCCGACATGAAGCTGGCCGTTCACCTGATGCGTGCCGGCGCGCGCGAGTTCTTCACCACGCCTATTGACACTGTGGAACTCGCCGCCGCCATGGAGCGCGCGGCCGAGCGCTATGCCGAGTCGAACCAGGATTCGAAGGAGACCGGCCGCTTATTCGTGTTTCTCGGAACAAAAGGCGGCTGCGGCGTCACCACGCTTGCCGCCAACTTCGCGCTCGCGCTGGCACAGGAATCCGAAGGCAAGACTCTGCTGATGGACTTCGGCCTTCCATTAGGCGACGCGGCCATCAATCTCGGCATCAAGGCCGAATATTCCGTGGTCAACGCCCTGCAGCAACCTGACCGCCTCGACGCCAGGATGCTCACTCAGATGGCGGTCAAGCACAGCACGGGACTTTCGGTGCTGGCTTCGCCTTCTGAGTTCAGCGATCACCCGTTGCCCCTCAATTCCATCGACAGGCTAGTCTCGGTGGCATGCGATGCCTACGACTTCGTGGTGGCCGACGTGGGCTCGCGCATCGACCTGCTCGGCACTTCGCTCTTTCACAAGTCGGCCATCCTCTACCTCATCACTCAGGTCGGCATCTCCGAGCTGTTTAACGCCAACCGCATGGTGACCAAGTTCTTCTTCACGCGCGATCAGACCCTGCAGATAGTGCTCAACCGCTTCAAGCCCAGCGATTTGCTCTTCGACGAGAGAAAAATCGATGAGGCGCTCACTCGGCCCGCGCAGTGGAAGGTCCCCGACGACTACGCCGCCGCCCGTCGCACCCGCGAGACCGCGACACCCATGGTGCTCGGCGATTCCGGCATCGCCCGCGCCATTCGCGAAATGGCAAAAACCGCGACCGGCCTGCACGCTGAAAAAAACGAAAAGCGCGGTTTCTTCCGCTTCCTGCGGTAAAAAGACAGAGAATAGGCAGTAGCCAGTTGGGAATAGAAAAAACGAGAGATTCCGCATACAAACAAGGGGCGTGCTCGCACAGAGCACGCCCATTGTTCTATTCCCTATTGGCTACTTCCTATTCCCTGTTCTTACCCCGCCGCTCCATGACACTTTTTGTACTTCTTTCCGCTGCCGCAGGGACAGGGATCGTTGCGCCCCACCTTGTCGCCGGTGCGCCGCTGCGTGGGCTCACTGCTGTCTCCGCCTCCCGCGCGGCTCGCCGCGGCTAGTTCCCGCTCTTTCTTGCGATGGAATTCCTTCTCGATCTGATCGATGGTCGTTGAAGGCGGGCGCGGGGGAATCGCAATCTCGCGCGGAGCGCCGTCACTCCCTGCCAACGGTTGCGCCGCGCTCGCCACCGGCGGAGCCTTTGGCACTGGACCGCGCGGCTGTAACGTCTCCGTCACAGGCTGCCCGTCGGGCCCCAGAATCTGCATCCGGAAGAGGAACCGCACCGTGTCTTCCTGGAACTTCAGCATCATGGCCTCAAACATATCGAAGGATTCGCGCTTGTATTCCACCAGTGGATCCCTCTGCGCATAGCCGCGCAGATTGATGCCCTCCTTCAGGTGGTCCATCGAGAGCAGGTGATCCTTCCACAGCCCGTCAATCACGTTCAGCATGATCATGCGCTCGTGGTAGCGCATCGTCTCCGCGCCAAGAATCTTCTCCTTCGCCTCGTAGCTCTCCGTCAACTTGGCAAAGATCGCCTCGCCCAACTCGTGCCGGCTCAGAGTCTCCGGCTTCATGTCCGACGCTGCCAGGTTGAATCCGAAATGATCGACGAGCTTCTCGCCCAATCCCTTCAGGTCCCACTGATCTTCGCGTACTCGCTCGTTGCAGTACTCGTCAAGCAGGCTCGACAGAACCCCGCCGACGTAATCTTCCAGAATCAGCTCGCGCTGCTCGACAGCCTCGAGTAATTGACGGCGCAGGCCGTACACCGCCTCGCGCTGCTTGTTCATCACGTCGTCGTACTCAAGCAGGTGTTTGCGGGCTTCGAAGTTCTGCGCCTCCACGGCCTTTTGCGCGCCCTCGATGCGTTTCGAAATCATGCGCGACTCGATGGGAACGCCCTCTTCCATGCCCAGCCGCTCCAGCAGCGTACTCACCCACTGCTTGGCAAAGATGCGCATCAGGTCGTCTTCGAGCGAAAGAAAGAAGCGGCTTTCTCCGGGGTCGCCCTGGCGGCCGGCGCGTCCGCGCAGCTGGTTGTCGATGCGCCGCGACTCGTGCCGTTCCGTGCCCAGGATGAACACTCCACCCGCAGCGATCACGGCCTCGTGATCCTTTTGCGCGGCGGCAGCGTGCACCACGTTTGTCTCCACCCACTCCTCGT
>CAVQMV010000013.1:0-79643 GCA_963713675.1 uncultured Acidobacteriota bacterium | reverse complement strand
GTTTGGGGCGCTTATACGTTTACTCCGTCGCCGCCGATCAGGGAGGCTTCGATCACCTCTTGTGCCTCCCAACATCTGCCGAATTAAAGTCTCCTGAAACTCCACCCGCGTGGGCGCGATCCGAAGGGGAGGGTTGCGCCCAATGGCCATACTCGAAAAAGGTCTGTCCAGAATCTGGAATGTCATTTTTGCGCAGATGGTCGCCGTCGCGAGGCCGAGGCAATGAGGCATTTTCACAATGTCAGTTTGGTTTCGATTTCCAGTGCGAAAACGAGGCGCAGAGTATCTACTAGTGAACCCTGAGCGCAAGGCAACATCACCACAAGTCATTGGGGACACTCGACGCACTTAGCCTGTTCCTTGACTTCACTAGGTACTCGGCAGACCCAAATCCATCCAGTAGGACTCGTCTGGCCATAGCCTGCCAGAATCGTTTCCAAAGGGTCCGAGCGTGGACGGCTGCAAGTCATTATTGCTCTTGCAGTTCCACCTGTCCATCGCCGTCTGTTGCCGGGCATTCAGAGAACGTCTGGCCGTGTGCTCCCTCGGCTGCTACCATTCTTTGCTAAGGCAAAGATTTCATGGCAAACAACCACTCTGAACTGGAGAAGCGTCTTTGGGACGCCGCAGACGACCTCCGGGCGAACTCGAAGCTGAAGTCGGCGGAGTATCCGTCCCGTTTTGGGGCTCATCTTCCTCCGGTACGCAGACCACAAGTTCGCCTTGGCCGAGAAGAAGCTGGCTCAGCAGGGCTCCCCGCCTATTGACATACACTTTTGTTACCCCACCCCGACGACTGAAAAGTGGCGCAACGAGCAAATTTACCAGATGGGAAATATCTCCTTTCGAGCACCTGAGGGAGATATCCTTCGTCCATCCAGCGTCGGGCGCGGCGTTTCTCGAGAGCGAATCGTGAAGCCGGCAGCTTGCCCGCCTGCGCGTGCGCGATGGTTTTTGTGCTCGGCAGGACGGAGTGTCCACTCGAGCTTACCGCCTTCGAGAAAGCGAAAGAGTCGGCAGGAGGGCGAGAGCGGAGCCTGAGTACGGGGCCGAGCGCTGGGCCTGATCCCGCGCCTGAGCGCTGGGTATGACCTGAACGGAGCTTGGGCCTGGCGCGCGTGCGCGAAGGGTTTTGTGTAGGCAGGACGGGGACACCTGGTTCTGCCTGCATCTCGGTCACGGCGTCGTCGATGGAGATGCCCATACCCTCGTTGAGGATCTCCAGGCCGTAGATCTTGGCCGCGCACATGGCGCCGTACTCGTTTGCGCCGGAGAGCGTGACGTCGAAGGGCAGCACCTGGTCGGAGTACCAGGGCGATGCGAGTCTGAGAGTTCTGGCCGGCCGAGGTCAGTGTGGTGTCCAGCTGCTCGATGGTCGCACTGGCGGAGCTGGCGCGGGACCGCACGACTGAGAGCTGGAATACGGCTCCGCCCTGAGTGACGCTGTGTACCGGGGCCGGATCTCGTCGATGTCGGCGACGAAGGTGCCGGCACAGTTCTGAACCAGAGTTCAGCAGAGAGTGACGGTCGAAGTTGATCCAGATCAGGCTGCCGGCGATGCCGCGCTTGTTGCGGGAATAGGCACGAGCATCGGGGCTGCCCATCGTATATACGGGCGCCTTTTCACGAGTGACCGAATAGTTGATGGCCTGGGCCTTTGGTTCTTAACCTCATGAGTACATACTTATCGTGGAATCAAATTTACCTAGTTGTTGTCCTGATCACTTGACAGTGCGGGCCAACAGGAGCATAAGTATATGAGCATAACCGTGGACATATTCAACTCTCTTCCTTCTTCCGATTTAGGTCCTTCTTCATCCGGTTTACGTGAAGTGCGCCGCCAGAACATGGGCCGGCTGTTCGCCTTCGGTATCCGGGAGGCCCGCAAGGCGCCGGCCTCTCCATCGAGCAAGCCGCCCGCCGGTCCGGTATGGAGGTCTCCGAATGGACGGCTATCGAGGAGGGCCAGGTTCCGCAGGACGTCAACCAGTTGGCGGCCATGATCGACGCGATAGAGATCGGTTTCGACAAAATCGCCAACGCTAGTGCTTCTCTGCCAGGAGGCGTGGGAGCTCTGATCGGGGCGCGCCGCCTGGCGCTCCATACTTATAGTCGTATAGGCTCATCTCGAAGAGAGGAGGTGAGTCGGATCATCAGCCGTCAACAACGAGGAAGCAAAGCGCATGAATCTGAACGTTCCCATCGAGCTGCACAACGCCTTCAAGGCGGCGACGGCCGCCCGAGGCCAAAACATGACCGACGTGCTGCTGGAGTTCATCCGCAGCTACGTCGATAAGCACTCATCGAAGCCGACAAGGCGGCGCAAGTGAAGCGCGCCGTCCTATATATGAGGGTCTCCACCGTCGATCAGCACCCGGAGACCCAGCTACTCGACCTGCGCCAGATGGCCGCCCAGCGCGGCTACGAGATCGTGCAGGAGTACACAGACCGGATCTCCGGCGTGAAAGCAAAGCGGCCGGGCCTCGATCAGATGATGGCCGATGCCCGCCGCGGCAGCTTCGATGTGGTCCTGGTCTGGGCCTCGGACCGGATCGCCCGGTCGGTGAAACACTTCCTCGAAGTACTGGACGAGCTGAACCGGCTGGGCATCGAGTACGTCTCGCTTCAGAGAAAACATCGACACCGGCGGACCGCTGGGCCGGGCCATCATCGTGATCGTCGCCGCGATCGCCGAGCTGGAACGCAACCTGATCATCGAGCGGGTGCGCGCCGGCATGCGGCGCGCCCGGCTCGAAGGCACGCACATCGGACGCAATCCTTTAGTCCTGGACCATGAAGCAATCCGGCGTGAACGCTGCCAGGGACAGAGCCTGCGGCAGATCGCCAAAGGCCACCGCATCTCAGCGGCTACGGTACAACGTGTGCTGCGGAAGCACACCGGCCCCAGCTCCCGTCGAGGAGCTCAAAAAAACAGCCTGAACCTGGCCGATTCGGGCTGTAACAAAAGGGCTCTGAAAACCCGCATCGCTAAACCCCTCAAAACACATGGCCGGATCTCACCGATCCGGCCGTGCCAAAAGGTGTAGGTTATGAAACAGAGCAAATCCGGAGAAACCGACAACCGATATGGTTCCAATCCTGCCATCTAATGCAGCTTCGCGTACTCGGTCTTCGCCTGCCTGAGGACGGGAATCTCCGGATCGGCATCCTTCCACAAAGTCAGAAAGCGTTCGTAGCAAAATTTGGCCCTCGCTTTATCTCCCGTGAGAGAGTAAGCCCGTCCCAACTGTAAATAGGCGAGCGCACCGACGGGATCGCTGAACACAATGCCCGGATGAGCGAGCACCTTTTGAAGCTCAGCCGCAGACTTAGAACCGCGACGGCAGGCCAGATAGACCGCACTGCGCATGTAGGCCGGATAGAGATTTCCAAAGAAGCCCGACCAACTTCCCGGGACGCCCAATTCGACGGGTGCAGCGACTTGCAGCAGGCTCAGCGCCTTGGCCAGGTCATTTTCATGCATGGCTGCGAGCGCCCGCAACTCCGGGAGGTAAGTGAATCGAACGTATGTATCATTGGGGAAACGCTTTTCCAGATCAACCGCCAGCTTTTGCGAATCCGGGAAATCTCTCGAAAGAGCATAAGCGAGGGCGGCGCCCCATTCCACATCCCGGCCATGAGAAAGAGCAATGGCAGCCTGCGCGTCTCGCCTAGCCTCAGGCGCTTCTCCATAGAATGCTTCGCGCACGGCCATACCAGCCTCGTACATCGCGGCCCTCTCCGGCTGGTTTGCCTGCTGGGCCAATTGCGCTGCATGGCTCGACATCCTGCGTGCCAGTTTCAAATGACCTGATAATGCCAGCACCGTAGCCTGCTCGTAGGTAAGCCAGTCTTCCGCTTCGGACTGTCCCTGGGCTTGCGCGGCGGCCCGTTCCATGCCCGCCTCGTCGTCTTTCAGGAAGGCTATGTAGTAGCGCATGACCAGCATCTCGGGCATTTCGAGTTTGCGGTCCGAGGTTCGTTGCAGCGTCTTCTCGGCCTCGTCGAGTCGGTCCGACAACACGTAGGCCCACGCGAGGTTGATATATCCGGGTGTGAAATCCGGATCGAGACCAATTGCTCTCTCGGCCTCTTCAATGGAATCGTCATACTTGCCGAGTTCCTGGTCGATCCATGTCTGTTCTCCGTGAGGTAGCATATCGCGCGGGTAGGTCTGGGCCCACAGCTCGCATATCTCTTGCGTCTTTTCGATGTTTCCTGTCACCCCGCCTTCGTAATTCACCTCTATGAAAAAGCGCTCACGATCACTGGCGCGTGTGCGCAGTTCATATGCCCTGCTCATGCTCTGCTGCGAAAGCACCGGCTCCCAGATGTCGGCGTAGAGCCGCCCTTGAAGTGAATACGCCATGGCGAAATTGGGATCGATCTGGACGGCGCGTTGCAGCAGCAGGATGGCCTCCTTGGGATTCGAAAAGGCGATCTGCCAGGCGACGCTGTACGCTTTCAGTGCTTCCAGTGACGGGGTGGTAGCTTCGGCGAGTGGAGTCGCGTGCCGCTGAATGGTGGCCAGGGATTCTCCGGCTCGGGATCGGAATTTGCCGGCAATTTGAGTGACGGCGCCGAGGATGTCCTCTTCTCTTGCGACCTGAACCTGTTCATCGTCCAGTGTTTCGCCTGTCGAGCAATCCGCGGCGTGAAGGCCGAGCACATAACGGGTACCGATCCGGGCAATCGAGCCGTCGATCACTACGGCACTGCCGAGTCGCTCGCAAACCTGCTGCGCGATCTTCGGCGTTAAGCGCGCATCCTCGGGCTCGCCCATCAGCGACAGCGTGTGGCGGATTCGTTCTTCCGAAACCAGGCTCAGGTACGGCGACTGCTCCAATTGAATCGCCATGCCCTGCCGCAGCGTGTCATCAAAAACCTGATCGCCCGTTGAGTTCGCAAACTCCGCCAGCACAACCGTGTCCTTTGCGCCCAGGACTGGCCCATGCCGGAAAAATCGCCATGCGCCGAGCGCGGCTGCAACCACCAGAAACGCAGTCACCGCAATCGCCAGCTTCAGCGATCGCTTCTCGGTGACCTGTATCTCGACCTTCTGGTGATGCACGGCAACCAGGCTGAATTCCTGGTCCGCAACCAGCCGCACATTCTCCGCCAGCCGGTAGCCTCTGCCGGGAACGGTCAATATGTACTTGTGGTCCTGCGGGCTCTCACCCAGAGCCTTGCGCAGCATGAATATGTTGCGGCTAAGGTTCGCCTCCTCCACAAATGTGTCTGGCCAGACCGTCTTCAGCAGGTCGTCTTTAGTCACAATCTCCTGGCTGTGGCGCACCAGAACCAGCAGAATCTGGAAGTTCTTCGGAGTCAGCGCAACCGCTTCGCCTGCACGCAGCAAAGTCTCCTTCTCGGTATCCACACGAAAAGGGCCAAACTCGTAAAACTCTTTGAGCCTTGTGACCTCTGCCAGGGGAAACTCCTCCGCCTCTGTCTTTGCGCTGTGCAAGCCAATGTAGCACGGAATCGCGCGCGGCCCTAATAAACCTGCACGTTTCTCGCCGCCACAACCCTCCTGTCTTCAATACCTTACCGGCCTGCGAGAAGTTGTCAGAAGTTATCAGGCGGTTCGGAAGGACTTTCCGCCGCTGCCCGGTGCAATCTGCAGTGGTTTCTGGCCGTGGACCCAGCCGAAAACGAGGACGTAATGACAAAGCAGACAAAGATCACCACCGAAACCGACTCGCTCCTGTTACTCCGTGGCCGCAACGCCACCCGCGCCTACTGCCCTTTTTGCAGCGCCGAATCCGAAATGATCGTGCTCGGAAACCTTCAGGTTATTTCCAACCTCGACCGCCAGAGTTTCGAGGAGTGGATCAACTCAGGCGAACTGCACCGGCTGCAGGGTGACGAAGGCTCGCCTTTGATCTGTCTCAACTCGCTCCTTGCACGCATACGAAACACCACAACCACCTACCCCAACTCAAAAGGAGAAATCTCATGAAAACTCAAATCGCAGCCATCCTCGGGCTGGCCCTGCTTGCCGCAGCTTCAGCCTCCGCCCAAAACACGAAAACCAATCCGATGAAAGTGCCCGTTGCGTTTATGGCGGGAGACAAAACCTTCCCTGCCGGCGAATATCGTGTCGAGTTCAATATCGATTCGGGAGCAATCGTGCTGCTCAACTCCGCTGGTCCTGTGGCATCCATGATCACCTTCCGCGACGGCCAGGGGAGCGGACAGGACGCTATTGAACTCCGGCTTGTCGGCAACACCTGGGTTTTGCAGCGGGTGGCGGTCAACGGTCGCGAGCTGAAGCTGGTCCCCAGCAAGTTCGAAAAGATGGAGCTGGCCAAACAGAAGTCCCCCAGCGATAAGACGCTCATCGCATCCAGCGTGCCTGTTCGGTAAGACTGCCATCGCAATCACCTGACGTGGGAATGCTTTGAAGCACCTCCCATGTCAGGCGATTGATCCAACCCCCTTATGTCTACCTGTTGACCTGGACTGAGCGTCAGTGGTTGCCAGCAGTCCAAAGCGCACCTAACCCAGAATTCCCAAGGAGATCAAATATGTCACACAGAGCTTTCACATCCATCGCCGCCGCCAGTCTCTTCATGCTTCTGGCAATGCCATCACACGTTGCAGCGCAGGACGCTGCCCAATACACAGTGCTCCACACGTTCAAAGGCGCCGACGGGGCGAACCCATACGGCAGCCTCATCAGCGACTCCCAGGGCAATCTCTACGGCACCACCATTGGCGGCGGCAACATGACCAACACTGCCTGCCAAAACAATCCATTCTCCTCCGGCTGCGGCGTCGTCTACAAGATCGACCGCGACGGCGTCGAATCCATCCTGTATCAATTCAAAGGCGGCTCCGACGGCGCCTTTCCCAGTGCCGAATTGCTACTCGACAACGCCGGCAATCTCTACAGCACCGCTCGAGGCGGCGGGATCCTGACAGCCGATTCGCCATGCGGATTTATTTCGGGATGCGGGTAGTGTTCAAGCTCGACCGCGACGGCGACGAGTCCATCCTCTACTCCTTCAAAGGAGGATCGGATGGCTACGGCGTCTCTTCTGGTCTGGTTCGCGACCCGGCCGGCAACTTCTACGGCACTACAATAGGAGGCGGTATCTCCAACCTAGGCCTGCACCGGGAACGGAGCCCTCCCGCAAACTGCGGGCGTTATCTACAAAGTGGACCCCAAAGGCGACGAGACCGTGCTCCACGCCTTCACCGGAGGCTCAGACGGATACGGCCCCTATGGCACCCCCCTGCTTGACTTGCAGGGCAACCTCTTCGGTGTTGCCTCCAATGGCGGCGACATATCGAGCGCCTTCTGCAACGAGACGGTCTCGGCTCTTGCCGGTGCGCTCGGCTGCGGCACCGTCTTCAAGATCAATCACGCCGGCAGTTTCTCCGTGATTCACACCTTCGACGGAAAGGACGGCGGCCCGTTCCCCGACGGCTGGCTCACCACAGACCCTTGGGGCAACCTCTATGGCATTACCGGCAATGGCGGCAGCGCGGTCAGCAGCACCAATCTTGGGAACGGAACCATCTTCAAAGTCGACCAAAGCGGTAAAGAATCCGTTCTTTACAACTTCGCCGGAGGCGCAGATGGATTCACTTCCTCCGGCAGCGTGATCTTCGACAGCCTTGGCAATCTTTACGGTGCAACTTCCTTTGGCGGCGACACCACCGATCCCGCCTGCAGCACAATCGGCGGCTGCGGCGTGGTCTTCCGGTTCGACCCCCAGGGCCACTACACCGTTCTACATACCTTCAAAGGCACAGACGGGGCCAACCCCGAGGCCAACCTGTATATGGACCAACAAGGAAACATCTACGGCACAACAACCGCCGGAGGCGACCCAACCTGCAACTGCGGCGTGGTCTTCAAGATCACGCCAAAACAAAACCAGGGTGAATACTAAGCTGCAGCGGCCGCGTGTTCAGGAAACCCGGGGTCCCACCCTTTCGGCGATTCGCACCGACGGGGCGGGAATTCCCCTGAGTCCTGCTTTTTCACACAGAACGCTGACGGCGTCGGATTCCCAATCGCTCGTCGCGTTCTGCTTCGGGACCGGTAATGGTAAACGCCTCCGGATTGAGGAATCTTTCGAGGAGCTATCGGTTGTCGGTTTCTCCGGATTTGCTCTGTTTCATAACCTACACCTTTTGGCACGGCCGGATCGGTGAGATCCGGCCATGTGTTTTGAGGGGTTTACGATGCGGGTTTTCAGAGCCCTTGTGTTACAGCCCGAATCGGCCAGGTTCAGGCTGTTTTTTTGAGCTCCTCGACGGGAGCTGGGGCCGGTGGCTTCCGCAGCACACGTTGTACCGTAGCCGCTGAGATGCGGTGGCCTTTGGCGATCTTCCGCAGGCTCTGCCCCTGGCAGCGTTCACGGCGGATTGCTTCATGGTCCAGGACTAAAGGATTGCGTCCGATGTGTGTGCCGTCGAGCTTGGCGCGCCGCATGCCGGCGCGCACCCGCTCGATGATCAGGGAACGCTCCAGCTCGGCGATCGCGGCGACGATCACGATGATGGCCCGGCCGAGCGGTCCACCGGTGTCGATGTTTTCTCTGAGCGAGACATATTCGATGCCCAGCCGGTTCAGCTCGTCCAGTACTTCGAGGAAGTGTTTTACCGACCGGGCGATCCGGTCCGAGGCCCAGACGAGGACCACATCGAAGCGGCCGTGGCGGGCATCGGCCATCATCTGATCGAGGCCCGGCCGCTTTGCTTTGACGCCGGAGATTCTGTCTGTATATTCCTGGATCATCTCGTAGCCGCGCTGGGCTGCCATCTGACGTAGGTCGAGTAACTGGGTCTCCGGGTGCTGATCAACGGTGGAGACCCTCATATATAGGACGGCGCGCTTCACTTGCGCCGCCTTGTTGGCTTCGATGAGTGCTTATCGACGTAGCTGCGGATGAACTTCAGCAGCTCGTCGGTCATGTTTTGGCCTCGGGCGGCCGTCGCCGCCTTGAAGGCATTGTGCAACTCGATAGGAACGTTCAGATTCATGCGCTTGGCTTCCTCGTTGTTGACGGTGATGATCCGACTCACCTCCTCTCTTCGAGATGAGCCTATACGACTATAAGTATGGAGCGCCAGGGGCGCGCCCCGATCAGAGCTCCCACGCCTCCTGGCAGAGAAGCACTAGGTTGGCGATTTTGTCGAAACCGATCTCTAGCGCGTCGATCATGGCCGCCAACTGGTTGACGTCCTGCGGAACCTGGCCCTCCTCGATAGCCGTCCATTCGGAGACCTTCATACCGGACCGGTGGGCGGCTTGCTCGATGGAGAGGCCGGCGCCCTTGCGGGCCTCCCGGATACCGAAGGCGAACAGCCGGCCCATGTTCTGGCGGCGCACTTCACGTAAACCGGATGAAGAAAGACCTAAATCAGAAGAAGGAAGAGAGTTGAATATGTCCACGGTTATGCTCATATACTTATGCTCCTGTTGGCCCGCACTGTCAAGTGATCAGGACAACAACTACGTAAATTTGATTCCACGATAAGTATGTACTCATGACGGTTAAGAACCAAAGGCCCAGGCCATCAACTATTCGGTCACTCGTGAAAAGGCACCCATTTACACGATCCTCGAGCCTATTCCCGCAACAAGCGCGGCATTGCCGGCAGCCTGATCTGGGTCAACTTTGACCGTCACTCTCTCCTGAACTTGATTCAGGAGTGCGCCGGCACCTTCGTGGCCGACATCGACGAGATCCGTCCCCAGTACAGCGTCACTCAGAGCGGAGCCGTATTCCAGCTCTCAGTCGTGCAGTCCGCAGGCATCCCCGCCAGTTCGACCATCGACCAGCTGGACACCACACTGACCTCAGCAGACCAGAGCGCTCAACTAGCATCGCCCTGGTACTCCGACCAGGTGCTGCCCTTCGACGTCACGCTCTCCGGCGCAAATGAGTACGGCGCCATGTGCGCAGCCAAGATCTTCGGCCTCGAGATCCTCAACGATGGTATGGGCATCTCCATCGACGACGCCGTCACCGAGATGCAGGCAGAACCAGGTGTCCCCGTCCTGCCTTACACAAAACCCTTCGCGCACGCGCGCCAGGCCCAAGCTCCGTTCAGGATCATACCCAGCGCTCAGGCGCGGGATCAGGCCCAGCGCTCAGGCCCCGTACTCAGGCTCAGCTCTGGCCTCCTGCCGACTCTTTCGCTTTCTCGAAGGCGGGTAAGCTCGAGTGGACACTCCGTCCTGCCGAGCACAAAAACCATCGCGCACGCGCAGGCGGGCAAGCTGCCGGCTTCACGATTCGCTCTCGAGAACGCCGCGCCCGACGCTCGATGAGCATCGAAGAATATCTCCCTCAGGTGCTCGAAAAGGAGATATTTCCCATTTTGGTAAATTTGCTCGTTGCGCCACTTTTCAGGCGTGGGGGTGGGGTAACAAAAGTGTATGTCAATAGGCGGGGAACTGCATTCTCCCTACGTTGTCTTGATACTTACAGAACAAAATGGGGTGTTTGAGGGTGTCCGATCCCCGGCATAGTATAGGCCAACATGACTCAAACGTGTTTTTTGCCTGATGGTGATGTGGATTAGCTCCTTCTACGCCCGCCGCGACCGTTGCGCGGCTCGAAACTGTTGTTCTGAGAAAGATCCGCACCATAACTGCGCTTCACTGACCGCAATAGATTGCGGCGTAGTCCTACTGCATCCACAATAGGCGGTAGTCAGCAGGCTCCGACACACTACTTGTCCCAGCGGCTCCGATAACCACCACCTATCGCGGTGAGCCAGATCACCACAATAGATTGCGGTCGGAGACATGGCCCGCTGGGCTACTCCACACCAGGGTGAGAGTGTCTGAAGGATGCTTCTATATATGACGGAGAGCCAGCAACTGTAGAGCTTCGTGCGCTGCCGGAGATTACTTTTGCCTCACGAGCAATTTTCATTTGGAGACTTCAACGCGTGCGGATTTCTCGGGTTTTACCTGTACCCTGACCCACGTAACAACACGACCTAAGTGATGAAACTCAGTATGGGCGCTGATGGGCTTCCCATTTACGACAAGCGTCGCAAATGAACCAGGAAATGCCGCCTCCCAGTCTAGTTCGGTCTTTTCATGGTTGATGAGAATCGTCCTCCGATCCCCGTAGTGGCGCACAGTGACTGATCCATCTCCAATTGGCAGGTTGCGGAGTTCAACCCAAGTTGTTTTGGCTGTCAACTGAGGCATTGTTCTAACGACTGTTTTAAATGGCTTGCCTTGCGCGAGATCCTCGATTGGAACGTCGGGTTCGACATTGATTCCCATGAGTCCATTGACGATGGCTCCAATCACGGAATAGGACACCTCCGGATAATCTTGCCGTTCCCTGCCAGCACGCGAGAGATCCATAATCTCAGCGTAGGCCGCGTCGGGATCCCCATAACGGTAGAGAATCTCTGCGTAGTGCGACTTCGGCTCTACTGCACTCGCCGGCTCGTCTTGCATGGTTTTCAGAAGAGTATCGAGAGCGCCTTGCGCTTTTGGTCCGTCATCAACGACATCGCGATAGAGTAAGTCGGCCCCCGCGTGCCCCTGAAATTGGTGGTCCTTATCGAGAAATGCGAAGAAATGTCCTTCAGCGGGATTCCACCATGCTCTGTTGATCAGTCCTTTCACATCCGATGCACTTCTTAGGTACATCTGTGCCGCTCCATCGTCTCCTCGAATTGACAGGATCGCCGCATAGGAGCGATATCCTGCGTACTGCGTCGCCAGCAAGTCGACGCCGAGCGCAATGTCGCGCCGGCTTTCCCCGTAACTGGGATCGCCGCGAAAGTGGGAAGAATCTTGTGGTGCGGTTTCGCGCGTCATCACATGTGGAGGATCCAGGTTCCACCGCGACACGTAGTCCGTCACCGTATGGTGATAGAAGTTAAGAAATACCGGGTCTTCGATGTATGACTTGTCTCCTGACCAAAGGTACATCCTGTAACAGGCATCGAGCACATCGAAGTTGGCGGGGAGGTTATACCAGAACACGCGATCATTTACATAGTCAATCGGCGCCGGGCGATTCAGGCGATCGATTTCCCAATAGCTGCACCAGTCCCTCGAGGAGGATATGTATTCGGCAAAGCGATGAAGCATGTTGTGTGTGTACCGAACAAGCCCCAATGCCTGTGCCCCGGCGGCTTGATGCGACACATCGCGCATGCAGAATGCCTGCCGTCCCGGAAGTGCCGCTTCGTACCATGGGCCTACCGGATCGCCATCATTGACGTAGGCCAGCGCCTGCTGCTTGGCCCAGTTAAATGCATTGACCAACTGGCGATCTGCAGATCGAAGCTCCAACCTGGATTGCACTTTGGGTGTTTGCGCCTGCGCATGGACGAGGAACAAAACCGCAGCGATCGTCAAGCCGACAACCGTGGCAAGATTCCGGAGAGGTTGGTAAAACTTCGTCCTTTTTCTCATATGTAGAACTACGATACGCCAACTTCACAACCACTCACTGGCGCTGAACCTTATCAGGACATTATTGCTTGACTAACAAGACTGCGTGGATGCTAGCGCCGTTCGATGCGATCGACGTTGACTCCCACATATCGCGGTATCAGGGCGCTATGGCAAGGACCAACCCCGGGGAAGACAGATCGCCAGGGGTGGCACTATGAAGCCCGATCTCACGAATGACAGCGCCCGGGATTTGCAGAGTGTTCTCCTTTGCCATTACAGCGTGCGAAATATCGAAGGCTTCGTTGCCGGCCAGATCTTGCGCCAGAATTCGCCGGTCCCTGAACGATTTGTCGGAGACGAGCGTGAGCGATTCAAACTGTCCGAAGATGCCGAAGGGACCCGAAGCGTCGGAGATCGAAAGAATCACTTCGCACGCCGGCATGTACCAGGCCCTCTCGACCGCTGTCCGCTCCTGCGCAGCAATGGCGACGGCTCCGTTAGGAAAGCGCGATGCAATAATGAACGGCTTCTCTCCTCGCGACTTGACTTCGGGTAATGCCAGGTTGCGCGTTACAGTCAGCGGGCGCTCCCTGCCGCACCGTATTGCCGATGATCTCTACCTGCCAGGTTTGCCCGCGCTCGAATCGCCAGGAATCGGTAAGAATCTCGCTGCTGATTGTGACCTCACCGATCCCGGGTGAGAACGGAGGCGCGATGCGTTGCCAACGGAGAGCGCGAACGACTTCATCCATGCACTTCTTCGTTTTGCGGGGCCCGTTAAAGAACAAATCGACATCGTCTCCGGGCCGGAGGTCAACCATGGGATGACGCATAATGCCCATGGTGCAGCCGAGGGCTGCGGCGACATAGGCCTCGTCCTCGACATTCAATAGCCCTCGAGTTTCCGAGTCGCCTTCAGCACCCTTCAGCATTGCGGCAGTCCGGTCGAGGGTTGTGGGCAGCGAGAGAATCGACGTCACATCGTAAGTTCGGTAGACGTCGGTGTGTTTCAGAATCTCGATCCGTCTCGAATTCGGAGATTGCGGACCAAACCGGCCATCCATTCTCCAGTCTCCATTGATGGGCATCTCGCCGTGGACGTGCTCAAGCGTGAGCGGGAGGCGCGACGCATCGCGCAGGCGAATCAGATTGAAACCGGGGTCGCCAATGTCGACCTTCCAATAATGGATATCCGCTGAGGCGCTTAAGCTTTCGAGCCGGTAATCCGCATCTCCACCGGGCGTGTTCCTGCACCATAACCCTGCACCGCGCCAGCCGCGATCTTGAATAGCGCGATTGAGTTTCTTCAGACGGTCTTCTGAGGAACCCGCGAAGGACGGAAATTTCCGGGTATTGACTTCAAAAGTTGAAGTACCGCCCGATTCCCAGCCATCGTCCAAAAGAAAGAACAGGTCGGAGCGAACCCTTGCGAAGAAAAGATTGGCCCACCCCGTTGCGCCAAAAATAGCATCTTCGTTCATCGCTTCATGGGCAAGCCTGCTTCCCGACTCTCCCTCGAGGATCGCGGGGTCAAGCTTCACCTCATGCTGACCGTACATATAATTCTGCGCGGCCCACGTGCACCAGTAATTTGGGGACGTTGAGGGCCTTGCAGGCACCAGGCTGCGCCCAATGTTCTGCGCGCGGACCGGCATTCCCACAAGTCCCATACATCTATTTACAAGAGAGGCTGCGACCGCCACTCCGAGAAACCTTCTTCTATCCATGCACTACTCTGCCCTTTCTTCGTTCCTGCCCGACGCGGAACATCCGACGCGCGCTTCGTCGCGGGAGCGTGTTGCGATCGCATTGAACGCGGTTCTGGTTCCTGCGGGTTCACTCATGCGCAATCGAGTTGTTTCGAATGCGATCGCACTCCTCGACGCTGTCGACACGGTGCAGTGAGTGGATCCTTGAATACAGGCCGGCGCCAATCACCAATCGATCGGCACCGGCTGGATTGCGCATGCACTTCTCAGAAGTCGAAATGCGCTCCTAGTTGGATATTGCGCGGCGGGCCGTTTGCGCTGGTGATTACGCCAAACAGGGCATTGCTGCTACTGCAGCATGTGGTGTTCGGGTGACCGAGATATGCATGATTGAATGAGTTGAACGCATCAACCTGCAAACGAAGATCCATCTGATCGTGGAACCTTTCGGTCTTCGACAATGAGATGTCAGAGTCTACATAACCGGGACTGACTGCCTTATCCAATCCAGAGTTGCCGATCACATATTGCGCAGGTGTGGCGAAGCAACTGGTATTGAACCACTCCGAAACCTTCCCAAGCGTCTCCACGCCAGGACAAACGGCGTTGGCGCGGTTGTTCATGCCGTTATTCAGATTGTCCGACGTGAGGTGGATCGTCATCGGCTGTCCAGCCTGCAGAATGGTAATCGTGCTCACCTGCCATCCACCGACAATCGTCTGGACCGTCCGGGGACTGGTAGCGAGCCACATCGCACCGTGCCCAAAAGGAAGCTGGTAGGTAAGGCTGGCCACAAAGTTTTGTGGCACATTCGGAGCCTGCTCATTGCCTTCCCCATAGTTCATGCGATCCTGACCCGGAAGCGGGTCGAACACGTTCGTATTGTCGAGTTCCTTCGACCAGGTGTAGGCAACGCGGCCAGCCAGACCATGCGACATCCGCTTGGTGAATTCCACCTGCAGTGCATCATAGTTGGACTTGCCGTCGGAGCCGTAATAGTTGAGCGTCGAGACGTTCGGTGCTAGCGCGTAGAACGGTCGCCTCGGCGCCTGCGCACCCGGCCCCGGCTGTGGAATGTTGATATTCCGCTCCCGGAAGATGTGCAGACCCTTGGTGCCAACGTAGGTCACGCTCAAGGCGGTGGTTGCCGTGAGTTGTTGCTCAACGCCAAAGTTCCATGCATTCGCGTTGTCTGGACGGAAGTGCAACGCCATCAAAGATACGCTCGAGCCGGGTTGCGGAGTAACTGGCGCCGAAGTAGTGAGCGGCACGAACGTAGGCAGACCATGATAGAAGCTTGCATAGGCCGGGTTGACAGCCGAGGCGGCACCCATGGTTGCCCAGGGAGTGTAAGCGGTCGATTGGGTTACTGAGTACTGCTCGAAGAATGGGAAGTTGCGCTCCAGGCTGCCTCCAATGCCACCGCCATTTGCCGTAAACGTGGTGATTCCGAAGGCGGCGCGGATTGCGGTCTTGCCATTATTCGGAGAGTACGAGAATCCGACTCGCGGGTCGACGTTGCCGTAGGTGTTGTCGACATTGGGAGCGCGATTGTTTCCAGTAGCGATATCGAGCAGGCCTGTATTCGTATCGAAATTCGACTGGCGGTTGAACTTGTCCACGGGCTGGGTCACAACGTCCCAGCGCAAGGCCAGATTCAGCGTCAGCTGTCTCCAAACAAGAAAGGTGTCCTGCCCATAGATGCCCCAAAGGTTGGCACGAGTCGCGGGATCGGTGTTCACGAAGCCGCGGCTGATCGAAGACGGAAGTCCCAGCAGGAAGCTGGCGAATTCATTGCCGCCCGTTGCCCCGGAACAACTGGAGTTGCCGGCGCAACTTCCGGTGTAATCGGTTGTGAAATTGAATTGGCCGTTTCCGCTCTGGTTCGCATTGGTCAGCGACGCTTGTAGCCGGCGGTAGTCTTCGCCGAAGACAAAAGTGTGCTTGCCAAGAACTTTTGTATAGTTGTCGGTAAGCTGGTAGACATTTGTGATGCGGTGCGAATCTGTCCAGCTCTGCGCGCCCGTCTGAGCAATGTTGCCGGCAGAGATCACCACAATTCCAGTCGCATTTGGGAATTGATCGACGTTCCCATTTGGGATTCCCAGCGTCGTGTTCTCATTGGTCTGGTAATCATTGCCAAAGTCCAGCGTGTAAAAACGGTTGAAACCAAAACGAAGCTCGTTGGTCGCAAGCGGCGAGAAGATGTGATCGTAGCCGACGACGGCGTTGTGCATGCGGTTCTGCGCGTTAACATTGCCGACTTGGAACCAGCGAGTACCGGGGGATGGCGCGGTCAGATCGCGGTGCTGATACGACTCCCGCTGGAATATCCGGTTCTTGTCATTGATTTGATAGTCGACCTTCTCATCGAACTGATTGGTGTCGTCCGGTTGCGAATTGGCCGCGGTGTAGTTGGCGACACTAAGGCTGGGAGAAGTGGGTTCAGGCCAGATATTGGCCGCGCCGACCATGGCCGCCGCCACCGGATCGAACCGGGACGTGGGAATTTGATAAGCCGGACCACCCGACGAACTTACGATTGGAAAGGTAGCCCCCGTCATAGGGTCAAGGATCGCTGGGAACTGGCTAGTCAGAAAGTATCCCTGCTTCATCAGGTCCGTCGGCACCGTGTATCCGGTGTAGTAGACGCCGTTGTTCAACTGAAGGCTCTGATAGTCACCAAAAAAGAATGCCTTGTTCCGGATAATCGGACCACCCAACGACCCACCAAACTGGTTGGCCCGGTCTGGCGCTTTAGAAGTGGCATGCCACTGAATTGCATTCAACATGTCATCGCGGAAGAATTCGTAAGCCGACCCATGAAATCTGTTCGTACCGGACTTCACAACAGCATTGACCTGCGCACCTCCATAAACACCTACAGTCGCATCGGCATTCGCAGTTGAAGCCTTCACTTCCTGGAGCGCATCCAGTGGTGGCGTGACCGTCTCGAAGGCATTCAGCAGTTCCATATCGCTCACGCCGTCAAGCGTATACGTCGTGCCTGCCCAGGGCAGGCCGTTAACCGATGCCGTAATGTCCGTTTGCGCGCCCGCGCCTGCGGCCGCTTCCGGAGCACTCGACCAACCGCTCGATACGGCGCCGGGAACGGTGACGATCAACTGTGAAAAGATGCGCCCATTGAGAGGGAGGCTCTGCACGTCGTGCTCATTCAGCACATCGCCAAGTGAGGAACCGGTGGTATCGACAAGCGGATTTGCCGCAGTCACCTCCACAGTCTGATCCGCTTTGCCAACCTGCAGGTTGACATCCACACGATTGTTGCTATCAACCGTTACGATATTGCCGGCAGAAACCGTATCGCGGAAGCCCGGCGCCTCGACCTTGACGCTATAGGTGCCCGGAGGTAGGTTGTCAGAGCGGTATTCGCCGACAGCGTTCGATTTGGTGTGGGTGACAATACCCGTTTCCTGGTTCGTAATCGTCACCTGTGCGTTCGGTATTACCGCGCTGCTTGTATCCTGGACAGTGCCGATAATATGGCCGCTTACGCCTTGGGCAAAGGCGCAGGTACGATTGCCAGCAGAAAAGTGAGTACCAGAAGTTTGCTTTGGACAGTCGCCGGCCACTTGTGTTTGGCAGTCCGATTGTGGATGGAATTCCCCAATTGCATATAGCCTCCTACGGCGTTGCTTTTTCGTATCGACTCCATGGTTGCGAATGCTCCGGCCCGATTTGTCCAGACTAAGGTGCGATCCATGCGACTCCTTCAAAACTTCGAGAGCGAGAAGCATGTTCCCGCTGGCTCCAGTCATTCCATCCCGATACGGAGGATAGGGCGTTGCCGGAGATGCCTACCGTGATTATGAACACGTGTGTACCTCGCTGAAGGTGCCCTGCAAGGATGCTGGCCACCATAGTGGGATCGTGCGGCATTTGGCTAGTTACGGGAGGGATACGAGAATCTGAAACATGAGGGTTACAGCCAATATTCGCGGATGTTTCGCAAACGTTACATGGCGTGTTACACGGGAATTTGGGGAAATCTCCGTTCGATTCTTCGAAGGACGTGCGCTCGATTCCGTGCCGCTGCCGGATCGCCTGCTCCTGGTCCCGTAGTACTGGGCCGACAATATGAATCTTGCGCAGCCTTACGGGCAGCCCAGAGGAGCCGTCAAACCATATTTGCGGAATGGCGTTGACACCGACAATCAAACGGGGGCATGACCTGGCCTTAGTGAGCTGGCGTTTGTGGAGCCGCGCCTCCGGTCCCATGTCCATTCTGCGGGGGAAGTCCATGCACTGCTACCAGGGTTGCGCCGAGTACGTCGTAACCCTTCTCCAGGCGGACCCGAATTAGGGCTTGGAACAGAGGCATTTCGCCTTTTTCTCCAGATGACCCGGAGGCTGACAGAACTCTTGAGAGATCCTCTATTCCGGGTCTTGACGTTGCGAACAAAGTGACGCCTTCCGTTCCAGTTGTGTCTAAGCCGCCCAATACCGCGATGTATCGGCCAGGAATAACGCCGGACTGTATTGTAACCAGGCCATAATCCGCCCTCAACGCCTGGGTGCTGGGGTCGCGCTCTGTGCCGTACGCCGAAGCTTCATTTGTTCGCGGGTGGGCGTTCACGATCTGAGCTCTCCATTGCTCATGCCGTGAGTCCGGATTCTTGAAGTTGAAATCTCCCTGGGTAATCAGTTGAGCAACCGCAACATTCTGAAATGGGGAGCCAAGCAAAATTACGTTATGTTGCCGGAGGTCATCGGGGGTGATGTCTCGACTGGGTTTGACTGTTGCTTTCACTCCCATCTGCCCAAAAAGACTCGACAACATTGCGATAGCTTGGAGTTCGCCGGCGCCTGTGTATCCATTCTCGTAGTAGAGTTGGCCGGCCTTGGCAACCAGTCCAGGGTTTGAGGCGAATTGCTGCGCCAAGTGTGGATCGACAAGTGCGCCTCGGTCGTCGCTCGCTCCACGACGGAACCGGAATAAATCGTTCGAATCGTCAAGAAGGAAAACGGCATCCGGATATGCGATAACAGGCGCCGAATCGTTGCCGAGAAAGCTGGCCCAAAATGCCTTTACTGGATCGGCAGAATTGCCAAGTGCCAATTGCGCGCTAGCAACCGATGGGATGCCAGCAGCAGCGTTTCTTAATTGCTTTCGCCCGATCAGAAAGCCTGCCGCAAAGACGATCATCACCGCCGCCGCTGCAATTGTCGTGCGGGCGAGGAAAGACCGGCTGCGACGGCGCTTCTCAAGTCCTGCAACTGAGCCAACTCCCGAAATATTGGGCCCGATCTGAGGTGTTACGGCTGGGACACCCGTGTTCAATTCAGGACCAGAGTCGCGATTAATATTTCTGTCTGAGTCTGCGATGGGTTCAAAAGTGGGAAGGTAATGCCCCTTGGGAATCTCAACTAATATAGGGTCGCGACTGCCATCTGCTTCGTAATACTCCGTCAACTTCTGTCTTAACCTATGGATCTGAACCCGGACGATTGTGTCAGTCTTCGGATCAAAGTCTTGCGGCCTGCCAAAGGCTTCCACGCCGATGGTATATTCCTTTAGACCGTCGGCGCCTCCCTCGAAGGCCCGCGCTGTCAGGAATTGAAGTAGTTGTTGCAATGTGACGGCGTTTCGAAAGGTAGCAGACTTGAGGATTCGTTGGACTTGCTGTTCACATTGATTGGGAGTGAGTGAACTAGTGTCGCTGGATTTCTGAGGGTCCGCGTTAATCAATCCAGTTCCTCCCGACACGCCCAGGCCCGAGCGAATACGCAAACTCCTTGATACGTACTTCCCAAGTAGCCCGCGGTAGCCTTGATCCGAAGCAACTTTGCCCAAACCCAAAAGACCTGATGCCGCACTTGGCACACAAATTCTATAGCATAAGCCATCTGAAAAATACCTGCCGCCGCCGCAAGCACGGAGATCATTGAAACTAGAAGAGATGACGGACACAAGGAAATCCGGAATCCTCCCAATTTAAGGAACGGTCAGCTGGCTCCTTTCTGGTGCTGTAGAAGCGGCGCGCTGACGGTCTCTAGGCAGAGTGAATCCGGGAAAACGCCGCTGTGTCTCTCTTCGACCAGCCCTATTCGGTCATCAGATTGCAGGACACTTGCCGACCTCCCGTTACCAAACAGCAAAATAAACACATCACTCATCTATAAACGGCGCCGAGCAGATCAGCGCGTGAGCTGCATTGGCCGTTCTTGCCACAAACGCCCCGGTCGTCGATCCAATCAGTGCCTCGGGCCGTTATGATGCGATTGGGTGTGTCAGTAGCTGATGCGGCCGGCCAGTTAGAGATGGGTCTGAAGGAATCGCATGAGGATGAATCGCCGGGAATTTGTAGCTGCTTTATCGATGCTGGCAACGAGTTTGGCCCATGCCGAAGACGACAAACCTGCAAACCGAAATATCAAGTGGGCGTTATCTGAAGCGCTGTGGAGATATTATCCTCCTTCTCCCTTTACCGAGATGCTGGACGTAATGCAGGAAACGGGCTTTATCGGCGTCCGCCTTGCCGGCTTTCCGCACATCCTCAGTGATTACAACTTGACGCCCGCGCAGATGCTCAGTGAGGTCTCCAAGCGCAACCTCAATGTGGTAACGATCTCGTGGAACAGCGCACTGCACGACCCTGCGCAGCGTCAGGCTGTGCTCTCGAGCGCTCGCGATGCCATGAAGTTTCTCGCCGACTTTGGCGCCAATCACCTCGTGGTGTTTTCGCCCAACCGCAATCTGCCGGCGACGCAAACACCCGCTGCATTTCGCGAGTTGTGTGAGCGCTGCAATCAGATCGGGGAACTGGCCGGCGAGATGGGATTCACGGCGGGGCTGCACAACCACATGGGCCAGATGGTTCAGAATCAGGACGAGGTCGATCGTTTTATGGCTATGACCGATCCCACGCTGTTCGGCCTCTCGCCCGATACGTGCCATCTGAACCTTGCAGGTTGCGATGTGGTCGGTACGCTCAACCGCTACAACGATCGCATCCGGTTTCTGGATTATAAGGATTCGAAATGGACGACCCCGAGCAAAGACTGGGTGCAGCCGAACGGGAAGGTATTTCCCAAAGACTCGGCGGAGGCTCGCTTCTTCAACAGCAGCTACGACCTGGGAGACGGGCAAGTGAATTTCCCTGAATGCCATCGAATTTTGAAGGGCATTCACTATCACGGGTGGATCTGCGTCGATCTCGACACCGCCCGGTTGGGACCGCTGGCTGACTTTCTGCGATGCGGCGCGTACATAATGAACAAACTGGAACCGATTTACTTATGACGATCACTCGCCCGGAATTCGCATTTGCAGGCCTCGCTATGGCGGTTTCAGCACCAGTGGCAAAATACCGTATCGTCGACGCCCAGATTCACGTATGGATCAATGACCCACATTATCCGTGGGCGGCAGGCACCAAGAATCCGCCCGGGGAGAACCGCACTCCGGCGATGGCTCTGGAATTGATGAAAACCAATGACGTTGAGCGGACGGTGATTGCGCAGTACATTGGCTACAAATGGGACAATCGCTACTGCCTCTATTCGATAAAGAAATACGCTCCCTGGTTTCGCGGTGTGTGTCGCGTCGATCCTACTGATTCCGCTGCGCCTGACGAACTCTCCCGTCTGACAGAGCAGGGCTTTCACGGCGTGCGCATCAGCCCCACTGCCGATGCAAGCGGCGACTGGATCAACGGTCCTCTCATGCCGCCGCTGTGGAAACGCGCCGAGTCGCTCAAGATTCCCATGCAGGTTTACGCGCCAATCACGCGAATGCCCAATCTTGCACCTATGATCGAACAATGTCCCGATTTAACCGTCGTGATCGACCACATGGCTGATTGCCCCATTGATCGCCCGCAGGAGCTCGAAAAGCTGATTACGCTGTCGCGTTATCCGCGGGTCTTCGTTAAGATCTCCCACACATGGTCGATCTCCCGCCAGCCATATCCATGGCTCGACGCACAGGAGTATGTGAAGCGGCTATAGTGATAACCGACCCCGGCCCCGAGAAAAAGAACACAGTCCCCGCTTTCGAATGCCTGTCGTAGTCCAAGGGGCAGCTTTACCGGCGCGCCGCTACTCGCTGATGCCAAATCGACCCTCTTTTCTCATCAAAACCCGACGAAGTCCTGATTTTTCTGATTCCTAGGATAAACCCGCGCCCTTCATGTCCGCTTCTTAAATTGCACCGCGTTCAATCGTCCTTCTCCAGGATCGGTGCGTCTTTCGACTTCACCCATTCGCACCAAGTGCCAAAGGGTCCCCAGCACACGATGCTCTTCAATATCTTCGTGGACCAGTTCCACAATTGCCGTAATTTCTCTCGGCGTTAGCCAGATAAAATCCGTAAGGTGATCGAGAATCACCTCTGTCAAAACGTACCCGCGTTTAGGTCTGCGACGACTCCGATTCCCCGTCCGGTGCCGACGCACGCGCCGGTGCTTAACACACACTTCATTCGCAGGCGTCCATCCCGGTTTATGAAAATCCATTCCTACCTGCAGCCCATTATCTGACGCGAAGCGGCGCATCCCAAGATTTAAGCACCGACGAAACACCATCAATCGACGTGCAAACCGCGTAGGGGATCGCCCGCTCCCACATCCTTATTCCGAATGCCTGCTGCTCCGCTGAAATCCGGCACCGACGGCGGTCGCTCTTCAATTCGATAAACCCGCACCTCCCCGGTTTCCATAGAAGCAGAAGATCGGCAACACCCGCCTTGACACCCATTCCTTTGAGAAGCGCAGCCTCGATCTTGCGGCGGTAGCCTCCATTTGGAATGTGGATCACCTCAATATCCGGTGCCGCGACCTTAAGGAAGTGCATTACCGCGACCTGCAATTGCCGTTCGGGTTGCGCGCGGCTTGTCGAAGAGCGCGGCATCAAGCGTCGAGTTCTAAAGCATGGCGCACAAAGCATGGCAGCCCGTATTCAAACTCAATTCCCGACCCATCTTCCTCGACTTCTCTGACTGCCCGTGGGCGCGAAACACAATGCGATTTTGATGGGTCGCGGTTGTTCAGCCTCAGGCGATGAATCTTGCCAAGAATTGCGCTTCGCGTAGTATGCAGTTCATGTGCGATCTGCGATGCCGACCGTCCGTCAGACCACAGGGCTTTCAATACTTCGACTTGTTCTTCCGGCCATTTCATGCGGCACCATCAATCGGCCTAAATTTATCTGTCTGGTTGCCCCATGTATGCCAATTAGGCCGGAGTTGTCGAGCGAAAAGTTCACAGTATGGCCCAGCGACGAGCCGCTCAATCCGCTCGTGGATGTTGTCAGGCTTTCTCGAATGCTCGCGGCGCGGGGCGATGATTCCCTGACGCACATCGGCATTGAGGCGCTTTGGTTTCCCGCGTGTTGCCAACCTGAACCATCTCCTTCTTAACTGGCTCCCATTCGCTTGGTTTGAGTGTCCGATAGAGTCGCATAAACCATGCTCCATTCTCAAAGTGCCATATTACCGTCTCTCGGTAGCGGCCAAATTTGGATTACTTGGGCTTTTGGGCGTTCGCCAAGTCGATCTTGTACTTTCCGATGTTTTGACAGAGGCGAACTCCAAGTTGGCTCAGGCGATTGTTCGTGACGTTTATGCCACTCCGTTCGTATCCAAGCTGCGAGTCCCCCGCAACAGCGAAGCGCGGTGTCATCAGTGAGAACTCGCAGAGCCGCTTTTCATGGCGCTCAAGCAATTCGGGAATCATTAAGCCTGACGACTTTAACATCCCCGTTACCCACTCTTGATAGTGAGACCCAACAGTGCCATTGACGCGAGCATACATCGACCGCAAGAGCAGAATGTCGCCCGATTTTAATTCCTTGGCGACCTGCCATAGCTGGTATTGAACAATCACTTCCTCATCACTCTGTTTCACTTTGTTGACCGCGTAGAATGCGGCTTTGAGCGCGTCTAGTCTTTCGCGATCTGGGCACTCATCATCGATGATCTTCATAAGCTCTGCCCACGTGTACAGCCCGTGCTCGGTCTCGCCGAGGTTTTCGGGTATCTTGCCAGCTTCCCGCAACTCCCGCCATTCTTCTGCACATTGCTCGTACATTTTGCCCTTGATGAGGGCTTGGGCGATTCGACCCGCAGCGAAGCCAGCGCGCTTTGTGCCAAGCGCAAACGCGCCTGTCAGAGCTTCCAGAGCTTGAGTCAGCGGATGTTCGAGGAACCTCTCGAACTCTGTTTCTTGCTGTAACTTCGCTATGTCGTAGGCTTCCCGTGGTCTTTGAACGATGGACTCATCTTCGTCGGACACAATTCAACCTCACGAATAGCCATATTACAGTGCGCAGATGTCATTGCAGTTCTTTCCGGGGATCATCGAGGACCACATAGCAGCCGCAAGCCCTCAGTCGGGCCAGCAACCCTGTCAACCCTCATCCCCCGTCGAAGAAGGCTTTCCCGCTCAGTCGGGCGTCCAACTGGATCAGCGTTGCGCGGATGAATTTCTCCGGGTCCGCCGCCACCGAGCACTCCGACAATCGGACTGGCGCGGCCTTTGGCTCCCAGCGGATGAGCTGGACACCGGCAGGCATAGCCGGACGCCTAGCAAGTTCTGCCATCAACTCCGGCTTATGCTCATGGATCACGTTCACCAGATGCCGAAGGATTTCTGGCAGACGCGCTCGGACCTTGTTATCCTCCAGCCATATCCGGCCCCCGGCACTGGTGATCTTGTCGATGATTTCCGTGGCCAGCAAGTCACACCTCCACGTCAAGAAAACGCCCTCCACCGGACGTGTTGTTCGACTCGTCGAGTGCCGGGAAAAGGCTCTCTTGTTCGTCTCCCGGCTTTTCAACCGGAACAACCGGAACACCTCTTTGTTCATGCAGGTCTGATGCGCTATTTGCAACTGGAACGCAGTCGGAACAACCCGGAACAGGCGGAGCGGCATTCTGCCGTTGTTCCAGTTCTGTTCCGTTTCTGTTCCGCTCTGAATATGGGACTTCTGCCAATGATGACGCGGCGTGTTCCATTGTTCCGCTTGAAAATGAGGGAGGCGAAGGGCAATAGCGAGACCATGCATCCTCGAAATCCTGCCGTCGATAGCCGCGCAGCGACTTCTCTCCATAGCGGTTTTTGTCAGGATGGATGCGGTATTTCTTTAGCTGGTTTGCAAGGTTGTTCTTGGTGAACCCTTTGCCGTGGGACCATTCGGCCCAAGGGCGACCATCCAACGCCCGGAGTTGTTCGGCCAGCACCTCCGACGAAAGCCTGCCCGTTCCCTGCTCATTGAAAATGGCGCGAATGTCAGACAGAAGCGCGACGCCCATGGAGACGTTCTCCGCGCTTGCATCGGCCTCAAATAGAGCCTTCAGCGCCGCAGAGAGTCTCGCAGTCCAACCGGGTCCGGCAAGCTCAGCAATGCAGAGCAGAGGCTCGGCAATGTCGTTTTGGCGATCACCCAAGCCGTCAAGTGCTGCCGGATGGATAATCTCAAGTTGGCCGGAGATTCCCGACTCGTTCCAAGCCTCAAGCCTCTCGCGAATGGGCAAAGCAGCCGCTTGCACTTCCCTTATGCGAAAGGCTTCCACAGTCTCCGATGCGGTTTTGCGTCGCATCTCGATTGTGATTGACCGGCTGGCAATCGTTCCTGACAGCTTGCCAATACCGGCGAGGCATTTGGGGCTGTAAGCATCAAACTCGCGCAACGAGTGTTCCTTGCCGACACACTTGTAGAATTTCCCCCCTTTCCGAAAGCCAGCATTTAGGATTCCGCGTATTGCCTCCGCGTATTCCTTGTCACCCCCTAGCTGAGCGTCCATCTCGTCCAGAAAAATCGTGGCCCGCTTATCGTCAACACACCGCACCAACGCAGCAGGCGTCATCCCGCTCGACCTCACTGGCGACATAGCCAATGCCTCCAAAACCTCCATGAGGCGCGATTTGCCGCATTCGCGTTCCGGCGCAGTGATGTGAATGTACGGCGTGGTTTCCGCTGCATCGAAAGCATATGTGTGAAGTAACCAACATGCCAGAACCACTGCCTGATCGTTTGACACGATGACATAACCGTGTATCCAATTGCGGCAGCTTTCAAGAAGTTCTGCCGTTTCCTCGTGAGCCACGTATTCAAGTCCAACTGCCCCGGCGATCTCCGTGCCGGCAATCTCAGGGGCGGTCATTGCACACCGCCACGAGCAGCCGAAATGCGGCCATCGATCCACGATTGAATCTCGTTGTCGATCCACGCGACCGAACGGGGACCCAAAGAAACGGGATACGGAAATGACCCCTGCTTGATTTGCGCGTAGACGGTTGCGCGGCTCAGACCGACGCGCCGGAGAACTTCAGGGAGACGAAGGAAGGAAGCAGGCTGTTGTGCAGACATAGTCTCTCCTTGGGCAGACATAGACTCTCCACGTCAGGTTCATTCGATCAACTGAACCTGAATGGCGAGTCGCCGCTTATTCCCAAGGAGTGGGGAGCACGTATCCCGCGAGGGTGCTGATTCCGATTTCGATGGGTCGTGGCTTATCCCTGATTGGGAGGTCTGTATCCCACCGAAATCAACATCCGCATTGGTCCGCGCATCAGGCGCGTTCCAACGTTAACTTGTGAGACGTTAGCATGATTCTTCAGACAGTCGCAACAAGAATCTTAAACTGCGCTTTTACTATGCACGCTTCGGCATCTCAACCACTTCGCCACCGGCCTTCAGACGGTCGCAGTAGTCACTCCACTTCTGCATCATCTTGCGGCGCTCCGGCAGGAACCGAAGTGCGATTGTATGCGCGCCCATTCGGGTCTTTGACCTCATGCGCAAGCTGGTGCTCAAGCAAGTCGGAACGGAATTTCAACACCTCCTCGCCGATGGTGCGGAAGGAAGCCCGGAAGCCATGACCGGTCATTACGTCAGCCGGAATCTCCATGCGTCGCAGTGCCGCAAGAACGGCATTGTCGGACATTGGGCGCTTGGCGCTCCGCGCACCGGGGAACAGGAGTTCGCCAGTGCCGGTAAGCCGGTGCAGATCGCTCAGTATTTCAACAGCCTGTCTGCTCAGCGGGACGATGTGGTTCTGGTGGGTCTTAGACGCGATGTAGCGCCATTCTGCGGCCTCCAGATCAACATCGGCCCAACGAGCCTTCCTTAACTCTCCCGGACGCGCCACAAGAAGCGGGGCAAGACGCAAAGCCGCTCGAACCGTAGCAGAGCCTCTATAGCCGTCGATTGTTCTCAGCAACTCGCCAAACCTCTGCGGGTCCGTGACAGCAGGAAAGTGGGTCGCCTTTTTCTTCGACGCGAGAGCCTTCTTCACATCCGCAGCGGGATTCCGGTCGCACTTCCCTGCTGCAATGGCAAAGGCAAAGATTTCCTCACAGGTTGTTCGGGCGCGGTGGACGGTCTCTCGCACTCCTCGCGCCTCGATGCGTTGAAGGACGGTCAACAACTCGGGCGCTTGTATCGCCGCTATGGGGCGTTCGCCGAGGAAGGGAAACAAGTCGCGCTCCATGCGGCTCACGACGCGCTTGGCGTGCTCCGGAACCCAAGCTTCAGAGCGCTTGCTATACCACTCGCGCGCAATCGCTTCAAACGTGTTCGCAGTGCGGTCGGCCAGCAAGGACTTGTCGGCCTGACGCTTCTGGCTGGGGTCAATACCATCGCGGAGAAGCCTGCGCGCATCGTCGCGAAGGTCGCGGGCTTCCTTTAAGCTAACTTCCGGGTAGACGCCGAGGGAAATCCGCTTTTCCTTCCCAGCAAAGCGATACTTCCAGCGCCACCACCTTCTCCCAGAGGGAGCGATTTCAACGTACAAGCCACCCGCGTCGTACTTCCGGACTCGTTTTTCGGGCTGCGGCTTTAGATTTGCGATTCTAGCATCGGTCAACATTTTGGTCGCCTATCAAATGGGGGCAACTCTGTTGTGGTCACCCA
Organism: uncultured Acidobacteriota bacterium; assembly: GCA_963713675.1. GTDB lineage: Bacteria > Acidobacteriota > Terriglobia > Terriglobales > Acidobacteriaceae > Telmatobacter. Next base: position 51,662 of record CAVQMV010000013.1, on the reverse strand, counting down.
CCACGTGCCCCCAATGTTGCCCCAAGTTGACCCCAGATGTCAACAGACCCACACAGACGAATCAAGATCAATGATTCGTTGAAAACATTGAATTTATGGATTATTTTGGACTTGCTCAGACTTCCTTAGAGCGATAATTGGTAGCGCTACCGGGAATCGAACCCGGGTTTTAAGATTGAGAATCTAGCAGCCTAGCAAGTGGATTCAATCGCTTACAGCCATTTGTGACCAGACTGTGTACCGCAGTGTGTACCACTTTCCGCAAAACACGCGAAAAATCGCTGACTGACTAAGCGGGATGTGATCGCCAATACAGCGCTCCGATTTCATCACAGCGTAAGGTCGGCGCATAAAGCAAAGTGAGACTGACCCTTTCCTCAGAACTGCCACGAAGCCTCTCGGAAACGAGGGGCTTCGTTTGTTTGGGCGCTCAGGATTCGCGCAAAGGCCGCTCATTGGACCGCTTCGCTTGCTTGCGGGAACGCGGCTTCAATCCCTCTGCTACGTTGTGCGTCTGGTACTCGACAAACTTCCCGAACCCGGCGGCAACGTGTGTCTCTGTGACGTGGATGTAATACCGGCCAGCCACGGAAGGCGAGCTATGCCCCATAAGGCGGGCCAGGGTGAAACGGTCCATGCCGGACTGTGCGGCGCGGGTTCCGAACGTGTGCCGCCAGCAATAAAATTCAAAGCTCTCCAGTTTCGCGTCTTCAATTGCCGCTTTGTGCGGATGCTGCACAGACGTGATGTGTCCCGCAGATGCCCGCGCCCGGAAACACGAATGCGGATTGCTTTGGCTTCGCCTCTGCCGCCTTCTTGCGCCTCTGTAGAACGTCCGCAGCCCGCGGAGTGAGGGGAAGGCTTCGCTGTGCGCTGTCCGTCTTGCCTTGGCGAACGTGGATCACTCCATGCGGGCATTCTGCGCGCTCTGTCAAATCCACATCGGCCCATTTCAGCGGGAACAATTCACTGTTCGGGCGCATCCCGGTATCGACCGCCAGAATCGCTGCATCCCGCAGATTGTCGGAAGCCTTCGCCAGATACTTTGCCTCTTCCGCAAAGCTCAGCACGCGGTCCCGGCCCTTGGACTGCGGCAATTCGTGGATGGTGGGCACGCGGTCCAATTTGCCCCATTCCACGGCAAGGTGCAGAATCCGCCGCAACGTGCGCAGATCGCCGTTTACGGTCACAACGGAATTCTCCGGCACCTCTTGCCTATGCCGTGCGTATCGGCTCACTGTCTCGCCTGTAATCGCGTCCAGCGGGGCATCTGCGATCGCGGCGAAGGTCAGCAGCCTGTCCAGGCACACGCTGTAGAACGTGTGCGTTCCCGGCTTTGTGTGCGTCTTGGCGTATTGCAGGAATTCTTTGGCGAATGCGCGGAAGATCGGCGGGCCAATCGTTGCCGCTTTCGGCCACGGATCATTCGGGTGAATCTCGCCAAGCCTCAGCGCCCGCCGGTGTTCCTCTTCCACGTCCTTTGCAGCGTTCTTGTTCTGCGTCTTGGCAGACTGCCGGATGCGGAAGCTCTCCACCGTCCCGTCCGCCTGTTTGATGGACCATCGGAAGTTGTACCAGCAGGTTTTGCCGCGTTTGTAGAGCATTCTTGCGCCTCACTTCCCTTTGGGTTTCTGACTTCGGTTTGTTCTTGCTGCCCTTTGGCCGTCCGCCCAGCTTGCCGTTCTCGCGGGACGTTGCCGCCTTGCGCTTGCTCGTGACCTCACCACGGCAAGCGGGGCAGTAGCAGATTAGCTCGACTTTGTGAATGGGACACTTCATGTGAATAATATACCTAACTTGATAGGTTGATGCAAGAAAATTCTTTTGGCAAAGCAAATGTACCACTATAGCCTTTTCTCCACTGTCCCACTAAACCATAGTGGGTTTGATTTGATAGTGGTACATTCGGGCATAGTGGGACACTCATTGAAAACATATAGGGCTGCTTTCGTATGCGGGATGTAACGCTCCGTCAGCCGCAGCCATCCTTCGCTCACGGCCCGTTTTCTCCAGCGCCGGACCTGAGTCCAATCACATCCCATCAGTTCGCCAATCCGTTCCAACGGAAGAGCGATTGAGAGTCCTGGCCGTGCGCGTTTGCAGATTGCGGGAAAGAGCTATGAACTGGCTCGTATCCGCGCGTATGCGTTTCTTTGAGAACTGCCGTCCATGCGCCTTCCAGAGGGTCAGGGCCGCCCGCCGGGTAACGCGCAATACTCGCTGCAATTTTGCGAACTGCTGTTTCCTCCAATGGTGGTTGGCAGCGGCGCGCATTGTCGGCAAGCAGTTTCTCTTCCAACTCTGGCAGTTCCGCTCCCTTCCGCCGTAACCAGCCTGCGTACCGGGTCAGCCCATCATTGCGCTTGCCCATAACCAAAATACCGAATCGAGTTGAAGGCGTATTTTCGGCCCCTTCGAGTCTCGCCACTTAGCTAGATCAAGTAACCATTTCGGCGCATCAGCGATGGATTGTTCTGGGTTTTTCCATTGATAGGTACGCCCGGTTTCATGGATGGACGGCGGAACAATCACGTATCCGCCCGCGCCGCGAACATCCAAACCTTCGCCCAGTTTGCCAGCGCTGCCGCGTATCTCGCGGCTCCTCCGGGTAGTTGAACCAATCGTGCTGCCCGCCGTCATCGCGCCCGGTATGGGAAACGAGGGTGACAGGCAACTGGCCGTATTGTGCCTCTAGCGCGGCCAGCGAAGCCCTGCCTGCTTCGCCGTCCACGTCTAGCACGAATACGCCTGAATCCGGCCCCGTTGCTACACCCCAATTGCATTCTGGATTCTTTACGGCCCACTCTCGGATAACTCGCAAGATCGGATGACGCCAATGTGGGCCAGCGTTTGAGCAGCGGATTCTTGCCTGCACAGAGCGCACGGGAGCAGCCGCCATCCATTCTCAGCCAAGCGCTCAATCTCTTGCATCGCGTCCGCCGTGCTCACCGCGATTCGATGACCGCCGGGCTACTCAGAGCGTTCCCTGATCCAATTGTCCAAATCAACGCGGCGATACCGCACCAGCTTTTCGCCACAGCGAAAAAACACCGGGCCTTTGCCCTGTGCGCGCCACAACCTGAGCGCCCCTTCGCTGATTCCCACATATCGCGCTGCCTGTTTCGGTGTGAGTGTGTCTGGATGCTGGTCACGATCCCTTACTCTCTACGCCTCACGCAGCATTGTTTCTATTGGCTAGAGTGAGCGCAGCATTGCGTCCTGTGTAATCGGATAATTCGTGCGAGGGGTTATTTTCCACGGACGAAACCCGCGTTAAGTTTTATCCGGGGGTGCTGCTGCGTTGCGCGATTTGAGTCTTCGGGACTTGAGAAGTCCGCGAACCTGCTCGCCGTTTTGGTGTGCCGTCGCTGCGCATCAGATGCAGGCGCCTGGCAATTTGTGAGTACAGACATTCAGCTTTCTTTAACTCTACGGCCTCATTCGCTAGGGCATCCTTTCGCGGCCGGCCTTCTGGAATTTTTGGTAGATAGGACCCGAAGAGTCGGTCATTCTCTCGCCGCTCTCGCTGCACATATTCTCTTAGCCTTGCGGGAACGGCCTGAAGCAAACGGAAATACTCTTGCTGTAGAGCGCTGAATTGCTCGCTGGGGGGCGCTATCCAATCTGCCCATTGCTGCATTTCATCTTGAGTAAGGGAGGAAAGGCCAGATTCAAATGACTTCCTTTGATAGTCAGGCAATGCGGCCAGAAATGCCGCAAGTTCGTGCTCCGCTTTTTTCGACACTTGCCACCTCCCGAGTGGCATCCCGGCTATGAAGAGATCGGCGGGGCAAGCCGGGAGAGCCTGCCCATTCGGGAGCTACCCTAGCCGATTCAAGAAAATGTTATCTCATTCGGGCGGCGTGTTCGGGTCACTGTGGCTTTGCGGGGTGATCCTCAAACCATTTCCGCGCCCGCTCTTGTACGCGCAAGAGATCGGCGGGTGTCAAGTTAGACGCGGCTTCGTCTCGGTCTCTGGCAACGTCCTCCGGTTTGACACCATCGATCTTTTCTGACGCGGCAATGTCCAGCCAGAAATAGGCTTCTGCGTAGTTCTGCGTGCGCTCGTCATAGAGTGAGCCGAGATTCCACTGAGCTAAGGAATCACCTTGCTCGGCAGCATTGAGATACCAGTTAGCGGCTTGCGCATAGTCTTGCGGTACACCGTTTCCCCATTCGTACAGCCTTCCGAGGCCGATTTGACGCATTGACATCACCTTGTTCCGCTGCTTTCTGATACCGAACGGCAGCCTGCGCGTAGTCTTGTGTCACGCCTTGGCCGGTCTCGTACTCAAATCCAAGACGCCATTGCGCGTCGGCCAATCCTTCTTCCGCCGCCTTCCGATACCAGACAGTAGCCTGTGCGTGGTCTTGCGTCACGCCCCGGCCAAGACCATATAGGTCGCCAAGACGAAATTCCGCTAAGGTGTTGCCTTGCTCGGCAGATTTGAGATACCAGAAGGCGGCCTGCGCGTAGTCTTGCGTTACGCCCGGCCAAAGTCATAAAGTGCGCCAAGACACAATTGCGCATCGGCGTCGCCATGCACCGCGGCCTTGCGATACCACGTTGCTGCTTGAGTGTAATCTTGGCGAACGCCTTTACCTTGCTCATAAAGCACGCCAAGGAATAACTCCACAATCGCATCTCCTCAGCTTCCGCCTTGGCAAGTAATGCCGGGTCGATGCCTTTGTTTTGAACTGCTGCCGTATCGCTCGATTGCGCCCAAGCCCCGACGCCAATGCTGGCAGCAGCAACGCAACCAATAGGCTGATGGATCGTGCTCTCATCTTCCCGTTCAAACGCATAATAGCCAGCCCTTCCAATCACCAGAGAGTGTATGCGCTAAATATAGCGCAAAGGCTAACCCGATCATGGACGCATGGCAAAGGACATCTGTGCGGCGACGGGCGAGCGGATCAGGAAGCTGCGCCGCGCCCGGAACTGGCGGCAGATCGACCTTGCCGAGCAGTCCGGCGTCCACGAGGTCCACATCTCCGACTTGGAGCGCGGCACACGCGAGCCGGGGCTGCGCACCCTCAGCAAGATCGCCTCTGCTCTGGAAACAACGCTCTCGGAACTGCTGAAGGGATTGTAACGCTGCCGCCGGATTTCGAAAACGAATCTGCATCACGAATCGGGCGAAAAATGGCCTCGTTCTATACGACCATCTGTTGACATCTGCTGAACATGAATAGGAAAACAGCCCGAGGGAAAAGATGCCCACTGCAACCGCGCCGCAAACGCTAGACCGCGATTGGTTCACCGTGGCGCAGACTGCCGCATACTTGCAGTGCTCCACGCGAACAGTTCGCCGCTACATCGACTCGGGGTTGCTCTCGACAGTCCTCAACTCGTTGCCGGCGGCAGAATCAGTGATCTCCGCTATCGCCATCGAAAAACTGCTCGAATGCAGAAGCCGGCACTAATCTTGCAACCTTACGCTCCCAATTTCCCAAATTTTTTTGGAGCCGTGTGAGCGATCAAAAGCCGTCCAAGCCCTCACACCCCTGGGGTCTGGACAACTTCGGGCAATCGGGCCGGACGGCCCGCCAGAACCACGCGACCAGCAGTGCAATATTGCACTCCGCTCCAGAGCCTTCACCGCGCCAGCTATGCCTCACGGCAGGGCAGAGGGCTTGCAATCGCTCACATGCGCTCTCGGTGCGCCTGCGCCGCGCCCCATCCTGCGCTGTGTCCGCTTTGCGGTAGAAGGAGTTCTGAGGCGAACCATCGGCGAGCGCCGGAGTCCGCCGGGTGAGGAAACGGGCCAAAATGGACTGTGTACCAAACTGTGTACCACGGAACGCGCTATTGTGACCAAACACGCGCTAGGAGGATTTTCGGGCAAAGGAAAAGCCCGCTGATTTAGCGGGCTTTAGCGTTTAATATCTGGTAGCGCTACCGGGAATCGAACCCGGGTTTTAAGATTGAGAATCTCACGTCCTAACCCCTAGACGATAGCGCCACAACTTGTGCGGGGACGGCCCGCGGATGCGGGCCACTTGATTACTTTAACAAAAACCTGGATCAGGACCAAAAGGATCAGACCCAAGTCAAAAGCTGCCGCTCAGATCCCCAGCTTGCGCACTTCATCGTTGTAGTACTTGCGGTAGAGAATCTCCCACTCCTGCGAGCCTTCCAGGATGATCTTGCGCTGGTTGGCGATCTTCAGCCGCGCCGCCGTGTCGATCCGCGCCTCCTCGGTGAGCAGCGTCGTCAGCGCCTTGCGCGCCTCCTGGCGGATGGTGTTGCGATCCTCGAGGAACCCCACCTGGTCGATCTCGGCCAGCGTGTCGGCCACGGTGTGGGCCAGCTTGTTGAGCTTGTCGCGGCTGATCCTCATAGCACCGCCTTGTACTTCTTGGCCAGCTCGGTCTTCACCTTCTTGAACATCTCGGCATATTGCGCGCCGCTCTTGCGCATCTCCTCGGAGTACGCCTCGAGAATCACGCGCACCTCTTCGTTGATGCGGTCTTCGAGCGAAAGCTCTTCGATCAAGCCGCTGCATTAACGCGCGCTTCGGTCACCTTCATATCGCTGGTGGTGATCATCTTGGCGTCGATGAGGTGCTTGACCGTGCGGCGGGCCAGATACCCAATGTAGTCGCGGGAAAAAATCATGGGCTAAACGTCAGGATACCGCATCGGGCCGGGGGTGTACACACTGCGCGGCCCGCATGCCTGGTCTGCGCCGGCTCCGCCTCAATCCAGGCCGCCGGCCTCCACATTCCCGGCCTCATGCGCCGCCGCGCATCACCGCGTAATACGGCTGGCTCGAAAGCGCCGCATCGAACCCCGGAGCCATCCAGGCATCGCCATTCTTGGCGCGCAGTTCAAAGCAATACTCCAGCGCATACGGCGACTGCGTGTAACTTGCCGGAATCTCCGCGCTGTACACCGTCTCGTTCGCCTGCGTCTCCACCCGCTTCCACCGCTCCGCCTGATTCACGTGCCGGTAGCGCAGAAAAACCGATGTCAGAATCGGCACCAGCACCTGTTGCGGAACCGAGATCGCGAGCGCCAACGCCGACCCCGGCTGAAATACCGCCGGCGGTGTATGGGTCCACGCGATCGTGGGGAGTACCGGCCGACCCGTCGCCGCCAGGATCGCCCGCCGCACATTCGGAGTCGCTTCAGCGTCCTCGGGCACGGCCTGCACCTGCGCCGTCAGCGCCGCAATGTCCTTGTCTATGGCCACCAGCCGGTCGCTCCAGTGCCCGCGCCGCATCGGCGTGCTTCCATAGGTAATGTCGCTGCGATACACGGCCGCCGCCTGCGCCGCCGCAACCCACGCCTCCCGCGCCATCCGATACTGATCCAGCGCTTCCAGCCCCGCCTGCCGTTCCTGCGACTGCTGAAACACCACGTACAACACGCCCGCGCGCATCTTCGACGCGAAAAACCGCCCCAGCCCCACCTGGATCAGCACATCCGCTTCCATCCGCCGGAAGACGGGCGAACGGCGCGCCACACTTCCCCGCCGCGCCGCGTCCAGCGCATCGCTCGCTGCTGCCGCTGCATCCTCCAGCCACTGCGCCACGTCGATCGGCGAGTACTTGGGATTCAGGCTTCCGGCCAGCAAATCTCCGCCATGCTCTTCGACCGTCGAAAACGTCTGCGGGTCGAGCGGGCTCACGGTGCCGAAGCACTTCGGCTCCGGCGTGTCGCTGTAAGGCGAAGGCTCGCCGCCGATCACGATCGGCATGTTGGTATTGATCTCCGGCCAGAACGAGTGATTCGATGCCGACGGCAGATGCGCCGAAGTCACCAGCGGCAGCAATCCGGCTGGCATGGGCCACAGCCGTCTCCAATTGAACCGTGCGCCGCTCCGAATTGCGCCCGCATCCAGCGGCGCCACGCCTCGGAATTTGCATCCGGATCGTAGAGCCTGCGGCCCCACACGCGATAGTAGAGCTCAAATTTTTCCCAATCGTACTTCGGATTGAGCGCCGCATCGGCATACGCGCATCGGCCGCCCGCCTGCCCTGACCCTTCCCTGCCCTTGAACGTCAGCGGCTCCATCAAATCCAGGCCAACCGCGCCGCAAAAATGCGCCGTCCGCCCGTACGCCGCCGCCATCTCCGGGTCGGCTGAAAGCAAGTGCCGCTGCGTTCCCGGCCACAGGCGGAAGAGCAGCTTGTAGCGGCTGCCGGCCTTCAAGAAATCCGCGTACCCATAACGCGTAAACGATCGCGAGCCCGAGCTCAAACTGAACGGCCCCTCGCCCGCGTGCCCCGCCTTGGGAATCTCCAGCGCGCGAATGTCGGCCTGTTGATAGCCAAGGCTCTGATGCTCGGCCGAGTACTTCGCTCCCAGCTTCACCGGCATGCCCGTCGCCACGGCGATGTCGATCATCTTCTCGTCCACGCCCTTGGCGTGCATGTCGATCTCGATCGTGCGCCCGCATCCTTTGATGGCCGCGAACAGCGTCTGCCAGAAATCGTAGCTGCCCTCGGGAATGCCGCTCTCGCCGTGCACGCGCATCGTCAGTCCCTGGATCTCCGGGCACAGCTTCAGCAGCATCGCCAGCGCATCGCGGCAATAGTTCGCGTGCGTCTCTCTGCGTCAATCCTTCGATGCGGTGATACGCATTAGGGCTGTCGGTCCATTCGTAAGCGTGCGTCCAGATGCCGAGCTGGAAGTGCAACCCCCGCGCCGCCGTCTGCGCGGCAATAAACTGCAGCGCCTGAAGATTCTTTTCGCGCTCCGCGGCGCTCAGCGGAACCGGCGCCGCCAGCACCTTGCCATCCGGCGCGCGCAGTTGTAGTACCTGCGTGTCGTACCCCGGCACGTCGAGTAGATAAGGATACGGAAAATGCAAATAGTCGCTGGTCACACCCTTGGGAAAGTCGTACTCCAATCCAAACCCAAGGCAGAAGCGGTTGAAGCGGCTCGCGGCCAGCACGTCCAGGTATCCAGGCCAGAAATCCCTGTCGTACAGCCACGGCTTGTCTTCGAGTTCGCTGCAAAAGTAGCGGCTCACGCAGCGCACTTCGTTGGCCGGCTTCTCTTCGATTGGCTTTGTCAGGCGCAGCGCCTGCGCGGGATTCGCGCCAAACTGCACTCGCTCCGCCAACTCCAACAATCCGTATACATACCCCCGTACGTCGCTCCCTGAGACGATCGTGGCCGGTACGCCTTCCTGGCGGCCGGCCGCCAGCACAAAACTCTCCGCTCCCAAGGCCGCGTGCGGAGCGTTCCTGGAGGTCGTCAGGGCCGTCGCGTTCACAATCACATAAAATGCTGCTCCGCGCGCGTGAAGCGGAGGCGTAACCACACGGCACCAAGCACCCTTGGCTGTCAGTGCCGCGCGCAGTTGTTCTGCCGCCCACCGTACCGGCGCCGCACCGGCCACGGGGTCGCTGGTGTCAACCATGATGACAATACCGCGAACGGCTTGCGCCATCGCACCCCGTGCCACGCTCGCTGCGGAAGCGGCGCCAGCCAGTTGCAAAAACTCTCTGCGCTTCATCGCAATTCCTTTGCGGACCTACTCAAACCAGCTTCTCGAGGATTGCGGTCAAGACTTCTGGTTGATCGATCATCACGTCATGGCCGCAGGTCACAGTCTCTGTCTTCCACGTGCGATCGGCGCGGCACCGCTCCAGGGCTCGGTCGAACGCAACATTCTGGAAGAGGGGCGCGCGAATGTAGACCTTCGTGGAAACGCTCTGGTAAGCGCCCGTTACCTTCAGCTCCTCAGTAAAGGTTCTTGCGGGTTGTGGCGTCAACTTGCCGTCAACCCACGCCTGGTCCTTTTCGTTCACGTGGAAATAGGCGGCAGGGTGAGGCTGAACCATCTTCACCGCCGGCGTTGCGACGTGAAGGGCATCATACAAAGATTGGCCATCGTCAGGCTGGAAGGCATCCAGATATACGATCGCCGAGATCCGGTCGCGCAGCTTCTCAGCTACGCCGGTAATCACCATCCCGCCATACGAATGCCCAACCAGCACGATCCCATTGAGATCCTTCCATTGGATCTCGCCCGCAACATCGTCAATGTGGGTTGAAAGGTCGATCGCATCGGACGCCAGATGCGAGCGCTCGCACAAGCCCGAGAGTGTAGGAGCCACTACATAGTGGCCCTTTTCCGTCAGGCGATCGGAGACGCGCCGCCAGCACCATCCGCCGTGCCAGGCACCGTGAACCAAAACGAACGTCGCTTTCTTCAATTCCGCATGGGCGAACGCCGCTGGCGGAAGCGCGGCGCCAGCCACCAGTCCAGCCCCGATCGACAGGGCTCGCCGCCGTGAAACAGGCACAGAGTTCAACATTTCCGGAATCCTCTTTGTCGTGGAATTTTATTCCAACTTCAGCAGGCCCCCTTCATTGCACCGGCAAATCCTTCTCCGAGTCCCCGCTTTCTCGCTCCCTTGCCGGGTTCCCCGGCGAGCGCTCTTTGCTCGCTGGGGCGGCTTGGTCCCTTGGTCCCTTGTTCTCTTGGTCCCTGCTTCACCGATGCGGGCAGCTTTTGGTATTCACGCACGCGTCGGCAAGGCGCAGCCGCTCCACCGGCCGCCCGCCCACCAGGTGCTCCGTCACAATCTCTTCCGCGTCCTCCGGCTGCACGTGCCCGTACCAAACCGCATCGGGATACACCACTACCGTGGGCCCATGCTCGCACTGGTCCAGGCAGCCGGACTTGTTGATGCGCACCTTCGCGCCCAGCCCGGCCTCGCGCGAAAGCTGCTGCAAGCGCGCGTGCAGAGCGCTCGTTCCGTCGCGTGTGCAAGAGGGTCGCGGCGCATCGGCAGGGCGAGTGTTGTGACAGACAAAGACGTGTCGTTCAAATGGGGGCAAGCGGAAAACCTCCTCAGTCCAATCAATTCCGGTGCGGCTCATTCCAGACTAACGCGGGTGCCCCACATCTCGTCCGCCGCGGCGGATGAGATGTGGGAGAGCACAAACCCCAACCCACGTCTCTCAACTCAACACCAAAAATGGGTGCCCCATCTTCGCCGATTCGCGTGTTCCGCGAATCGGTTAAGGTGGGATGACACGAACCTCGACTCGCCTCCCTCAGCTCAGCACATAACGCGGTTGCCCCACATCTCGATTTTGAGATGTGGGAGAGCACAAACCTCAACCTGCAGGCTTTCGGTCAGAGCGCGCTCTTGCGGCTTTCCACAACCCGTATGCCCACCCCGGCCCCATCTGCGAGAATGGGTGTCTAACAATGAGTACGGATAATTTACTTTCGCTCAAAGACGATATGGTGGCCTTCATCGAGGGTCATGGCATGCGCCGCCTCCCCGGCTACGTCACCGACGACATTCCTTCAGTTCTTTGGGAGGGCCACGGCAACATCGACGCGTGGAAGGACTTTGTGGAGATGGCCAAGCACGTGGGCTCTCCCTTCGTCACCTTCAGCGAGATGACGCTCGACCACGAGGAACTCGACGCGCTCATCGAAGAAGCCGGCGAGATGAACTTCCCCGATGAAGAGGCCGCGGAGCTGGTCGAGGCCAAGTGGCTGCGCAAGTACGCGGGCAAGCTCGGCTACATCCAGCTCGGCTTCATCTACCAGGGCATCGTCTTTATGCACGAAACCACCACCGAGTGGTACGAGCGCTACCAGTCGCTGCTGGAAAATCTCGAGGCCTTTCACGACATCGTGATTGACGACACGCACTCGCACGACGACGAGGACGAGTAAGGCGCGTGAGCACGTCCCGCGCCGAAAATGGGCCCGCCCCGGCACAACCTGTATTGCCGCAACGCGCAATGCCGCGCCAGCGTTGGATCGTCGCCGAGCTGCATCCTGACGAATCCGCCGCTCTCGCTCACGAAGCCCGCCTGCCCCTCGTTCTCGCCGAGCTGCTAGTCGCTCGCGGCATCACCCAGCCAACCGAAGCCTTCGCCTTCTTCAATCCCGAGCCCGCGCATCTCCACGACCCCTTCCTCATGCTGGGCATGGCCGCGGCCGTCGACCGTCTGGAACGCGCCATCGCGGCGCGCGAGCCGATCCTACTCTACGGCGACTACGACGTGGACGGCACTGTCGCCGTCGTCCTGCTCAAGATCGCCATCGAGATGCTCGGAGGAGAAGTGCGTTTCCACGTGCCGCACCGTCTCCGCGAAGGCTACGGCATGCAATCGAGCGTGCTGGAAGCGGCGCACGCCGAAGGCGTTCGCGTCGTCGTCACTGTCGACACCGGCATGCGCGCCTTTGCCGAAGCGGAAACTGCGCGGCGGCTTGGTCTGGATTTAATCGTCACCGACCATCACTTGCCCGCCGCCGGCGATGCGCTTCCCGCCGCCCTCGCCATCCTGAATCCGAACCAACCGGGATGCCCGTACCCCGAAAAATCGTTATGCGGCGCGGCCATCGCGCTCAAGCTGGCGCAAGCGTTGCTCGAGCACCGCGAGCCGGAGCGGGCGCGCGAAAAAACCCTGCCCAGCTTTCTCAAAATGGCAGCCATCGCCACCATCGCCGACGCCGTTCCGCTACGCGGCGAAAATCGCACCATCGCGGCGATTGGCCTGAAGGAGCTGCGCCGTCCCATGGGCGCCGGTCTCCGCGCGCTCTTTGCCGCCGCCGCGCTCGATCCCGCAGCCAAGCAGCTCACCAGCTTCGACGTCGCCTTCCGCCTCGCGCCGCGCATCAACGCCGCCGGCCGCATGGACATCGCCTCCGAAGTCGTTGAGCTGTTCTCCACGCGCGATTCGCACCGCGCCACTGAGCTGGCAAACAAATTAGAGCGGCTCAACCGCGAACGCCGCGACGTGGAAGCCGCCGCCCTTGCCATCATCGAAGCCCGCCTCGCGTCCGATTCAGAAATCGCTGCCGACCGCCTTCTCGTCATCGACGGCGACGGCTGGCATCGCGGCGTCATTGGCATCCTCGCCTCACGCGTCGTCGAGCGCACCGCCAAGCCGGCCATCGTCGTCAGCATTGAAGATGGCCCCGACGGCAAAATCGCTCACGGCTCCGGCCGCTCCGTCGACGGATTTGTCCTCCTCGCCGCCATCGAATCCTGCGCCGATCTCTTCACCCGTTTCGGCGGCCACGCCTTCGCCGTGGGCTTCGCGCTCCCCGCGGAAAATCTTCCCGAACTCAAGCGCCGCCTGCGCGCGTATGCCGAGCAGCACCTCGCCGCGCGCGAGCCCGAGCGCGTTCTGCATATTCACGCCGAGCTGCCGCTCGACCGCATCACGCCTGTGCTCGCCGGATGGCTCAAGAAACTCGAGCCGCTCGGCCACGGCAACGCCGAGCCGCTCTTCCTCGCGCGCAACGCGCGCCTGCTCAAAGCGCCGCGCATCATGAAGGCCCGCCATCTCGCGCTCGACCTCGCGCAGGACCCCGCACCGTCACTCGCCGTGCTGGGGGTGCCCCTGGTCCCGATTTGGGGACCAGGGATAGCACGAAACCTGATCGACAATGAGCCCACCGCCGGTCCGTCCAACAGCCCCGCGCCCATCAGCTCCATTCGCGCCGTCGGCTGGAACCTGGCCGAACGAGCCATGGAACTCCGCCTCACTCAGGGCAGCCGCATCGACCTCGCCTATCGTATCCGCGAAAACGACCACCCCGACTTCGGCGGCCTCGAAATCGAAATCCTGGGCATGGAAGCGTCCGGGACGTAATCGCCGTCATCGCCCGTAGTCCAGCAAAAACAAAAGGCCCTCCGCATCGCGAAGGGCCTTCGTTGCAAACTGTAACGCGCGCTTATCCGACTACTTCAATCCCCATCGAGCGCGCCGTTCCCTTGATGCTCTTGACCGCCGCATCGATCGACGCCGCGTTCAAATCCGGCATCTTCTGCGTGGCGATCTCGCGCACCTGCTTCTCGGTCACTTTGCCCTTCTTTTCCTTGTTGGGCGTGCCCGATCCCTTGTCGATGCCCGCCGCCTTCTTCAGCAACACCGCCGCCGGAGGCGTCTTGGTGATAAAGCTGAAAGTGCGGTCCGCGTACACCGTGATGACGACCGGAATAATCAGCCCGGCCATCTCCTTGTTCTGCGTCTTGGCGTTGAACTGCTTGCAGAACTCCATGATGTTGACCTGCGCCTGACCCAGCGCGGGGCCGACCGGCGGCGCGGGCGTTGCTTTGCCGGCTTCAATCTGCAGTTTCACGTAGCCGGTAATTTTCTTGGCTGTTGCCATCGTATGTTCCTTCAAAACCAGCTCTAAGCTTCTAGCTTTTAGCTCTTAGCCGGTTGTTCTGATGCAAATTTTGGTGTCGAAACTTTCGCGTTGGCTCGCAACCGGCGGCAGCTAGAAAACCCGACCGGCTAGAAGCTGAAAGCTACTTGCTGAAAGCTTCAACTACTCAATCTTTTCTACCTTGCCGAACTCCAGTTCGACGGGCGTGGAGCGGCCGAAGATCGTCACCATCACCTTCAGGGTTTCGCGATCTTCGTTAATCTCGTCCACCACGCCATTGAAGTTGGCGAACGGCCCATCGGTGATGCGTACCTGTTCGCTCTTCTCGAATTTGATCTTGAGCCGCGGCTTTTCCTTCGCGGTTTCGCTGCGGAAGAGAATCGAACTCACCTCTTCTTCGCTCAGCGCCACGGGCTTGTCGCCGGTGCCCAGAAATCCCGTCACCTTGGGCGTGTCTTTCAGCACGTGCCACAGGTTGTTGTCGAGATCCATCTCCACCAGAACGTACCCAGGCAGAAACACCCTCTCCACGGTGCGCTTTTTGCCGTTGACAATCTCCGTCACCGGCTCGGTGGGAATCATCACGCGGCCCACTCGGTCCCTCAATCCAAAAGCCTGGATGCGGCTTTCGATGGACTCGCGCACTTTGCGCTCAAAGCCGGAATAGGCGTGCAGGATGTACCACTTGAAAAGCGGATTGCGCTCTGGCGCGGCCTCCGGCGCCACGGGAGAAGACCCATCCGGCGTGGCCCCGGACCCGGCTGCGGCGGCCTCGGGCGTTGCCTCGACGGTCTCGGGCTCAGCGGCAGCTGACTGCGCTGCGGGCTCTGGTACCTCGGCCTGCTCGTTTGCGGGTTGTTCCAATTCGTCTGACATTACCCTCTCGATTCCGGGCTGCTCTTCTACTGCTGCAATCCGCCCAGACTTTTCAGCAACACGTGCATGCCCTGGTTAAACAGTCCGTCGACGATAAAGAAGAACAAGCCGAACAGAAACACGGCGATGATGACAACGCCGGTGGTCGACTTCACTTCCTTCCAGGAGGGTGTAACCACTTTGCGCATCTCCGCGCGCACGTCGCGCAGAAAGTCGGTAAACTCTCTCCATTTGCTCATGGCACCGCCCCCAAACTCTGCCAGCGCGCCCGGCTCTTGCCGCTTGGCAGACCGTTCTTCGCTGCGTTCGACTGCTGTTTTCGTGGCCATACTACCAATCCTTCTGTAGGTTTCAGGTGCCAGGTGTCAGTTCGCTTTGCCGCTGCCAGCGACTTCGCTTACCGCGGCGCTGTCGTAACTGATCCCTGAAACCCGTTCCCTGTTCCCAAGTTCTTTGGCAGGGGCGGAGGGATTCGAACCCCCAAGTTCGGTTTTGGAGACCGACAGTTTAGCCATTGAGCTTACGCCCCTGAATGCAGGGAATAGGAAGTAGCCAGTAGGGAGTAGATTCCTGAGCACCGACGCCCCGTTTTCTATTCCCTACTCCCTATTCCCTATTGCCTGTTCTTTTACTTCGCTTCCTTATGCACCTGGTGCTTGCGGCAGCGATTACAGAACTTCTTCAGCTCAAGACGGCCGGTGACGGTCTTCTTGTTCTTCGTAGTCGAGTAATTGCGCTCCTTGCACTGCGTGCATTCCAACGTGATAATTTCCCGCATTGCCTGTTCCCTTCAGTCGATCAATGAACCCTTGTCATCGATCAGAATCCGCTTGCCGCGTCGTTGCCTTTCGCCCGAAGGGCGGTCCGCCCGGCGCGGCCAGCGCCTACTTGATAATTTCCGAGATAGCTCCTGCGCCCACCGTGCGTCCGCCTTCGCGGATGGCAAAGCGCAAGCCCTTCTCCATGGCCACTGGCGTAATCAACTCAATCGTCAGCTCCACATTGTCGCCCGGCATCACCATCTCCACGCCCGCCGGCAGCTCCGCCACTCCCGTCACGTCCGTCGTGCGGAAGTAGAACTGCGGCCGGTAGCCCTTGAAGAACGGCGTATGACGCCCGCCCTCTTCCTTGCTCAATACGTACACCGAGCTCTTGAAGGTCGTGTGCGGCGTAATCGACGCCGGCTTGGCCAGCACCATGCCGCGCTCCACGTCTTCCTTCGCCGTGCCGCGCAGCAGGATTCCGGCGTTGTCTCCAGCCATGCCTTCGTCCAACTGCTTCTTGAACATCTCCACGCCCGTGCAAACCGTGGTGCGCGTCTCGCGGAAGCCTACGATCTCCACGTTCTCGCCCACCTTCACCTTGCCGCGCTCAATCCTGCCCGTGACAACCGTCCCACGTCCAGAGATCGAGAAGATATCTTCAATCGGCATCAGGAAGGGCAGATCCATAGCGCGATCCGGGCGCGGCACATAACTGTCCACCGCCGCCATCAGCTCGTCGATCTTGGCTTCCCACTTGGCTTCGCCGTTCAAGGCGCCCAGAGCGGAGCCGCGAATCACCGGCGCGTCATCCGGGAACTGGTACTTGGCCAGCAGCTCGCGCACTTCCAACTCCACCAGCTCGATCAGCTCTTCGTCTTCCACCGCGTCGCACTTGTTCAGAAACACCAGCACCGAGGGCACGCCTACCTGGCGAGCCAACAGCACGTGCTCCTTGGTCTGCGGCATCGGTCCATCGGTTGCGGCAACCACCAGGATCGCGCCGTCCATCTGCGCTGCGCCCGTGATCATGTTCTTGATGTAGTCAGCGTGACCGGGGCAGTCCACGTGCGCGTAGTGACGGTTGGCCGTCTCGTACTCCACGTGTGCTGTCGCGATCGTGATGCCGCGCTCCCGCTCTTCCGGCGCGTTGTCAATCGAGTCGAACGAGCGGAACTGGTTCTTCGGGTTGTGCTTCTGCAACACCTTCGTGATCGCCGCCGTCAGGGTCGTCTTGCCGTGATCGATATGACCGATCGTTCCCACGTTGACGTGCGGCTTGCTGCGATCAAACTTTTCCTTCGCCATAAAAGTCCTAAATCCCTTTCATCGCTTTACTGCTTGTTGCATCATGGGGCGCCGGCGGTCCGGCTCCAGCCCCAAAAAACCTTGATACAAAGAACTAGCCCTAATCTTTGAGGCTCGTCCAGACGCCCTCACAATAATCCAAAACTTTTCGGTATTTCTTCGCAACGTCCGGAAACTTCGCCGAGGAAGTACGAACATACGCCAACCATTCGTTCGATCTTTCTCTGTCAAGTTTCTCGACATCGATTGCAATGTTCTGCCGCGAGGAAACAGCTGCACCTGCAACTGGTTTCAAGAAAATATGCGGAATCACGCTTTTTTCCGACCTATAGGCGCGCGCGAATCCCTCACAGAAATCTTCAAAGGGCTTCCTCTCGTTGATTTGCTCCTCGACCGGCATAAAGTCTCCCTGAAAACAACAATTGCCCATCCAACCCCGAGATAGCCTCTAACTCTCCAACCCCGCAGCGTCCCGCTTAACGGAAAGCAGAAAATCAACCGCGGCATCCTTGACCCGCCGATCCTGAAGCATCGCTATAACAAATGTTCTCAATTCAGATCCAGAATCGGTCAATTCATACCCACTACCACCGCATACCTGACACCACGCTTGCTCGGCCTTGCCAGGCTCCAACCTCGTTGCGCGACAGTGGCTGCAAATATTCGCGAGCCCATTCATTGCACATCCCCAATTTCACTTGCGATTGCCTTTACCACACACCAACTCATGCTCGAACTGACCACATGATTCTCAGTAATACGCGTACACTTTCAAATACCTTTGTCTCAACTCCAGCGGCACCGCTTCCACCAACCGCAGATACCGTTCGCGCGTCAGGCCCTGGTCACTCACCGGCAGCGCCTGGTAAAGCGCAATCGCATCATTGCCCAGCAGTCCGCGCCCCAGAATGCCTTCATAATCCCGGACGCGCAGCTTCGACTTCTTCACGCGATTCAGAAAAACCTCTACGTCGCGCGCGTCAAACTGGGCGTCAATCAGCGCGTGCAACTGCGCAAATCCCCGTTCATCCTGTACCGCGATCTCAGCCTGCTCGAACATCGATTCCCTGACCTCAATCCAGCATTCAGCTCTCAGCCGTCAGCTTTTTCCTGCCTGCCCTTGCCGCGTCGGTTCGTTCCATCAATCCCGAAACTGACAGCTGAAAATTAACAGCTAGTCTTTGGAGCGGGAGACGGGGATCGAACCCGCGACCAACAGCTTGGAAGGCTGTGACTCTACCACTGAGTTACTCCCGCCCAAATCAGTGATCAGTTGTCAGTGTTCAGTGATCAGTTTCATCCTGCCTGCGGAAGCCGAATCAGCCTTCCCGGCCGCTGCCATTCTGACCACTGATCACTGACCACTGTTCACTGTTCTTCTGGAGCTGATGACCAGGATTGAACTGGTGACCTCTCCCTTACCAAGGGAGTGCTCTACCAACTGAGCTACATCAGCCCGCTAAACCCAAGCCGGTAGCTTGTAGCCCGTAGCTTTTAGCTCCATCCTTCAATCGCGAGCCTCAATCACTCAACCCGCCGACACCGGAGCTATTGGCTACTGGCTAATGGCTACTGGCTGCTCTTTCCCCCCGACCGCCGAATCTTCTCCGCCTGCCGGGCTAACACCGCACGCAAGGCCATCCCGCCAATCACGATCAGCGGAATCAGCCTTAACTCCACCGGCCTTCCAAAAACGAGCACCGTGCCCTCGCCCATGGTCAGCCAAACCAACACGGCCAGAACGGCAAACATCGCCATGGCCACCCAAAACTTGCGGTCCAGATCCGCGCCGGAGCGGTCTAACTTCCCGTTCTCCAAGCTCGTTCCCATCGCCGCTCTCAAACCCAGTTCCCAGTTCGTAGTTCACAGTTCTCAGTTTGTTCCGTGCCGGCCAAAGCCGCTCAGCTCTTCACTTTCCACAACACCAACTGTTCCCTGTTCCCTAATCCCTGTTCCCTGCATCTCTGGTGCACAGGGGAGGATTCGAACCTCCGTAGCTCGCAAGGAGCGGCAGATTTACAGTCTGCTGCCATTAACCGCTCGGCCACCTGTGCCCATTCACCTGTTCTCCGCCGCACCGCGCTCAAAAAACCCGCTACGCCTTCCCGCTTCCGCGCACGCCGCAACCTCCGGAGGACTCCGGAATCACGAGCCTGCGCCAGTAGTGGGGATCACCGCGGAGGACAGGCCCGGCGCTCATCCAACTCGCGCCGGAAAACTTTCGCCGCTTCGGCTCCCTCGTTTCGGCTTCCTTTTGTGGAGCTGGCGAAGGGATTTGAACCCCCGACCCTCTGATTACAAATCAGATGCTCTACCAGCTGAGCTACGCCAGCTCGTTTCCCACCGGAAACCTTCCCCGAGGCACCGAAAAGTGCGCGGACACACTCCAACTTTCCGCGTACACGGCACAGAAATCAAGGTTAGCACACCGCCGCACCCGGAGCAAACGCGGAAAAAACCAGAAACGAGTCTGGCAGCGGGCCATGCCGCTTGGCCCC
This sequence comes from uncultured Acidobacteriota bacterium, assembly GCA_963713675.1. Lineage (GTDB taxonomy): Bacteria > Acidobacteriota > Terriglobia > Terriglobales > Acidobacteriaceae > Telmatobacter. The sequence continues at coordinate 32,109 of CAVQMV010000013.1, read as the reverse complement.
GGGTGCCCCGCCAAACCGGGACCCACCACGCTCCATTGCGACCTTTTTCGCGAGGCAACCGCCAATTCAACCTTAAATTTCAACCTTAAATAGTATTGATGACCACCGCTCCGGCACCGTGGTATACTCCCGCACATTCACTCAGGGGTCTTGTCTCCAAAATCCTGTCGCCTCCCGACGAGGAAAGTTCATATGAAATTCAGCATAAGATTCGCGACGCTTTTACTGTTCGTATCGTCCACCGCTGCGACCGTATCGAGCGCGCAGAACAGCGATCAGCTTCAAAAGCGCCTCACGGATCAATACACCCTCTCGAAGATCACCGCCGACCGGAGCGATTTGGTCACAGCCGGCGCAATACTCGTGCTCCAAAAGGACGGGCTGGTCATGTACAGCACGGATACCGGCGTTCCCCCATTGAACATCTACAGGGACGGGCACCTCCAGACGAGCAACGGAAGCATGTTGCGCGGGTTGGGCGGCATGATGATGCGCGCTCCCGGCTCGGCGCCCACCTCAGGCATCCCACAGCGCAAGTTTGTCACGGGCGAAAAATTCTGGGTCACAGCGATCACCATTCAGCAGGACGGAGTTGTTTTCAACGTCTACAGCGATCCATTCAACGATGTTCGCTACTACGGTTTGCTGAAATTCCCTTTCCCCAAGAACTCTATCCCGTCCGCGGACGACCTTCAGCGCACCATTGCCGAGGTGCTCTCCATTCAGCCCGCTGACAATTCCGGCGGAGGAGCACAGCAGGGCGACGCAGCTCCACCCGCCCCAGCCGCCGCGCCACGCCCACCGGCAGCGCCGCCCGCTCCAATGCCGGATATCGCTCCGCCCCCGCCGCCGGCCGATGCTCCCCCGCCTACAATCGCCCTCGGCCAGACCAAGGATCAGGTAACGGCTGCCTTCGGCCAACCAACCAAAATGGCAAAGATAGGCGCCAAGGAAATCTACTATTACTCGGACATGAAAGTGACTTTCACCAACGGAAAAGTCAGCAACGTTGAGTAGAGCGCTCGCGCATCCGGATAGGAGCGCGGCCCCGGAAAAGGAATGAGGACGAGATGACGATGCAATTTCTTCGCAATGCCTTGAGAAATGGTTCGGCAGGAATGATTCTTGCCGCTCTGCTGGGCATGGGCTGCTTCGCAACCGCAGCCGCCGCTCAAAAGAAGCCCGCGACACCGGCTCCCAAGCCGGCGGCCGCCCCAAAGCCTTCTGGAGGCGCCGGCGGGGCCACCTCGCACGGACCGACCTCCGGCGGGGCCACGCATGGACCAACCACCGGCGGGACCACGCACGGGCCAACCACTGGCGGGACCACGCATGGACCAACCACCGGCGGGACCACGCACGGGCCAACCACCGGCGGGACCACGCACGGGCCAACCACCGTCGGCGGGAACCACCCCGGCGGTCCGGGAGGTCCAGGTTCGCACGGTCCTGCCGGCGGCCACTCGCCGATCGGGGGCGGACCCGGACCCAGAGGAAGCAACGATCACGTCGCCCGCAACGGCAGCGAGGTTCGCAATCGTCCTGACGGCTCGAGGAGCGATGTGCATGACCCCAAACGCGGGATGGACATTCACCATGGGCTGAATGGGAACCGCAGAGTCTCAGTCGATCGCCCAGGTCATGGCCGCCTGGTTGCGGAGCGGGGCCGCCCGGGATATGTGCAGCGTGGGTACGGTTACCACGGGCACGATTTTGGCCGGCGCGCTTACTACTACCATGGCCACGAATACAACCGCTATTACCGTGGCTATGGCTACCGCGGGCTGTATTTGAACGTCTACGCGCCGGGCTTTTACTATGGCCGAGGCTTTTACGGATGGGCTTACAATCCGTGGGCTACGCCTATCGCCTACGGGTGGGGGTGGGGAGGTAGTCCCTGGTATGGCTACTACGGCGGATTCTTTGCGCCATACCCGGTGTACCCCTCAGCCTCGTTTTGGCTGACGGACTACATCATCTCCCAGGATCTGCAGGCAGCCTACGCGGCGCATCAGGAGGCCGGCGAAACAGACGGCGCTCCGTCGGCCGCAGGCGGCCCTCCAGAGATGACGCCCGAGGTAAAGCAGCAGATTGCCGACGAGGTGAGGGCCCAGTTGGCCCTGGAGAATCAGGAAGCCGCACAGAACGCACAGCAACAGGATACGGACCCCGGTTCCAGCGGGATTGCGCGCATGCTGGGCGACGGCCATCCGCATGTGTTTGTGGCGGGAGACGCGCTGGACGTGGTAGATGCCAGCGGACAGGAATGCGGGCTCAGCGATGGCGATGCGCTGCAACTGCAGCCCGGGTCTGACCCTAACGCAACGGCGGTGAACCTGGTGGTGCTGGCCAGCAAGGGCGGGAAAGAGTGCCACACTTCCGATACGGTCACCGTGCAATTGACCGACCTGCAGGAGATGCAGAACCACATGCGGGAGAACATCGACCAGGGGCTCCAGGAATTGCAGGCAAAGCAGGGTAAGGGTGGAATCCCGCAAGCGCCGCCCTCGGCCCAGGGTACGCCTACTGAGGCTGCGTATGCATCCGTTGCGCCCCCTCCCGATCCGACGGACACAGCCGATCTTCAGCAGCAGGGTCAGCAAGCCGACCAGGCTGAGAAGGAAGCGACCGGCGATGCGCCGCCGAGTGGTAGTGCCCCGGCCGGCGCCGCACCGCCTGCTCCCGCCGCACCCGTATCGGTCCAAATGGGCCAGACGCCCGATCAGGTGCAGGCGTCTTTGGGTGCTCCCAAAAAGATGGCGAACCTGGGCCCCAAGGTTATCTATTACTACGACGGCATGAAGGTTACCTTCACGAATGGAAAGGTAACTGACGTGCAATAGCCAGAGCGGGCGGCTGCGAGCGATCAGCTCGAAGCCGTCCGCCGCCTCACCACCACCGTCGGCTTCGTCAAGGCCACCGACGTCGACGCCAAGTCCTCGGTCTGCGTTCCTGTCTCAGGCACCGGCTTCCAGGAAGGCGATCACGTGCGTACCCCGCAGTAGCGCAAGCTTCGCAAACCAGAAAACGCCCGCCGCGGCCCCAGTGCCCGGCGGGCGTTTTCTTGCGCACGGTTCTCCCCGCCCTCGCGTTTCGCGGCGATTATCGCATGGAAATCGGAGCCCCTTGCGACCACGCCTCCTCGAAGTAACGCCGCACCCGCGCTCGCAGAAAGCCCTTGCGCATTCGCCCGTCAGGGTGGATCATGCCAATGTTTCCTATTGAACGTTTTTCTTGCTTCCAAAAACAGTCAGGAGAAGCTCCATGCGCAAGTGGATGTTTGCGGTTTTCTTTCTCGTGTGTTGCCTCGCTGTCACCGCGCAGCAGGCAATGAACAACGACTCGATCATCAAGATGGTCAAGGCAGGGCTCTCCGACGACTTGATAGTCACCACCATCAACGCGTCGCCGGGAACCTATGACACCTCCGCCGATGGCATCATCGCCCTCAAGGCAGCCGGCGTCAGCGACAAAGTGGTTGCCGCTATTGTTGCCAAAGCCACGGCTCCCCCTCCACCAGCTGTCGCCCCACCCGCACCGGTAGCCCCGGCCTCGACGCTTCCGCCGGGGATCGACGACGTGGGCGTGTACTACAAGGACAAGACCGGCGCGTGGGCTCCGCTGCTGCCGGAAATTGTGAACTTCAAGACTGGCGGAGTGCTGAAGAGCATTGCCACCGACGGAATCGTCAAGGGCGATCTGAACGGCCATATCCAGGGCGAGCACGCCAAAAACTCGGCGACGTTCCCGCTGGTGCTGGCGGTTTATGTTCCCGAGGGCACGGCGATTACCGAGTATCAACTGTTGCGTCTGCGCACCAACCACTCATCGCGCGAGTTCCGCTCCGTAACCGGCGGCGTGATGCACGTTTCCGGCGGCGCAACCCGAGATGCGGTTGCATTCGACTCCAACAAAATTGCACCGCGTGTTTACCAGATCACGCTGCAGCAGAGCCTGGGCAAGGGCGAGTATGGGCTGCTTCCTCCGGGAGCGTATGGCAGCTCAAATCTGGGCAGCAGCGGAAAGATTTACTCCGTAAGCGTCATGGAATAACGGGTCGCGCCATATTGGAGCGCCGGAAAGTTTCCCTGCGCTCCAATGTGGCTTGAATGGAAAGGGTCCATTCGCAGCGCGGATGGACCTTTCGCTGGGACTACCATCCGAAGAAAATCGCTCTTGCCGCAGCAACCTTTGGGTTGATCATTTGAGTGCCTGATGCCCGGCGCTCCATCAACCCCAATCGCCGTGATCCCAAGGAGAAACTGCATGCGCAAGAGACTTCCAGCCCTGGCATTGCTGGCCATTGCCTCGTTGCTCTTCGCGCAAGAGGACATGAACAACGCCGCCGTCATCAAATTGCTGAAGGCGGGCCTGTCAGACGACCTGATCGTCAACACTATCGACGCGTCTCCCGGTAAATACGACACCTCTGCGGATGGTCTGGATGCGCTGCGGAATGCAGGCGCCGACAGCAAAGTGATCTCGGCCGTGCTGATGAAGTCCGCACCCGGGCCGCCGCCCGCACCCGCTCCCCCCATCTCCTCGCGCGACGTTGCGCCCAGCGCTGCGGAGATTGCCTCGAAGATTCCGCACGGCGTTGACGGCGTCGGCGTCTACTTCCAGGCCAGAGACGAAAGCTGGAAAATCGTGCTTGCAGAAACGGTGACAAGAAAGGCCGGAGGCGTGGTCAAGTCAGTCGCCACGGAAGGCAAAATCAAGGGAGACGTGAATGCCATCGTCGATGGAGCGTCGAGCACGCTGACGCTCATGCTTCCGGCCAGCTTCATTCTGTACACGCCTGAAGGCAGTTCCGTCGGCGATTATCTCCTCGTGCGATTTCGTGCCCATGAAAAAAAGCGGGAGTTTCGCCTGGAGACAGGCGGCGAATTTCATCGTTCCAGCAGTGAGGCCAAAGACTCCGTCGATTTCACCAGCACGGAACTCGCGCCGCATGTTTACCAAGTCACCCTTGGCCGCGAATTGGGTGCGGGGGAATACGCTTTTCTGGCTCCGAATGACGCGCTCGATCTCAGAGGCAGTGCCGGTTCCGGCAAGTTGTACACCTTCTCGGTCGTCAAATAGCGGTTCCCGTCCGCTATGCTGAATGCATGTCCGAGATTCGCCCCGAAATTCCTGGCCTGGGGCGCCCGTAACGCATGAGCCGACGCACGCGCAGAACGCTTTTGATTGTCGCCGCCCTCCTGGTTTTGGTGGCCCTCGCCGTCTTCTTGCGCTCCAAAGCTCCGCCCGAGGCCGCGCGCCTGCTGCCCGAATCCGACGGCATCATCTACATCGATCTCCGGCCCATCCGCACCTTCCTCCACAAAGAGCTCAAGCCGCCCCAGCACTCCGCCGAATACCAGGAGTTCATTGACGCCATCGGCATCGACCCCGAGCGCGACCTCGACCAGGTGGCCATCGCCCTGCACCGCATGCCCGACCCCAGCGGACCCAACGGGCCGGTTGCATACTCCATGGTCCTCGTCGGCAAAATCACCGGCCAGCGCTTGAACGCGTGGCTCGACGCGCACGCCACTTCGCGCGAATCCTACGCCGGGCACACCGTCTACAGCATTCCCTCTGAAGGCCGCACCGTCCGCGTCGCGCAAATCGGCTACGACACCATCGCCGCCTCCAACTTCCCCACCACGGAAAAAATCCACTCCATCCTCGACCGCCATCGCACCGCCGCCTGGCCGCTCTCCGGCTCCACGCTGCTCCAGCAGCACTACCACGACGTGCCTTTGCTCTCGCTCGCCTGGGGCGTCGGCCAAATCGGCCTTCCCTTCAGCGAGAGCGGCGCCATCCACATCTTCGGCCTGGCGCTGCCCCTCGAGCCCGACTCGACCATCATCGCCAGCCTGCGCTGGCACGCGCATTCGCTCGGCCCTCACCTGCGCGTCGAAGAAATTGCGCCCTCTGAAGCGACGGCCACCAGCCAGGCCGCCGATCTGGCCACGCTCGTCACCCTGGCCCGTGGCTTTACCCGCCGCTCGGCGCCAGCCCCGCCAACAACAGCCTCAAAATTGCTTGAAACCGCCGAAGTCACGCAGCACGGCGAGCGCGTCGTGGTCACGGCCACGGTCCCCGGCAGCTTTTTCACCGGGCTATAGTGAAGGCGAGTGAAGAGGTGAATAAAGTGAAGGAGTGAAGAAACAAAGGATGAATGCGACAGGCCGTGAAATCGCTTTCCGCTCCCGGCGCATCGAAATAGAGCGTTGCGCGCGCATCCCCGTTCTCCGCGCGCATTCTTTCAGATCGAATCCCCTGAGAGGTTGCATGAAACGATGCTGCACCAGAATCCAAAATCTCCGCTCTCGAATCGTCTTTTCATCCTTGCCTGCGCGCTGCTCGCACTCAGCCCCGCCGTCGCCGTAGCGCAAACCGCGCAACCTCCCGTTCTCACCGGCCAGGCCGCATTTACCGACGCCGCGCACGAATCCCCCGGCATCCGCCGCCATCTGACCGTCGCCGACCTGCCCGCTCCCGCGCCCGAGCAATCCGTCGACAACGGCCCCAACATCGTTCCCCGCCCCGCCAACGCCTGGCCCATCGCGCCCAAGGGCTTCAAAGTGGAGCTCTACGCCACCGGCCTCGACAACCCGCGCCTGCATTCGCTCCGCTCCCAACGGCGACCTCTTCCTGGCCGAGAGCGAATCCGGCAAGATCAAGGTCTTCCGCGGCGTCGACGCCGAGCGGCAAGCCGAAACAAATCTCCGTCTTCGCCGAGGGCCTGCACCAGCCCTTCGGCATCGCCTTTTATCCCAACGGCGCGCATCCGCATGGGTCTATATCGGCGACACCGACGGCATCGTGCGCTTCCCGTATAAGAACGGCGACCTGAAGGCGAGCGGCCCCGATGGAGCACCTCGCCGACCTGCCCGGCGGCGGACGGCTGCGCGGCGGCGGCCACTGGACGCGCGACCTGGTCTTCTCGCAGGACGGCACCAAACTCTTTCGCCTCGGTCGGTTCGCACTCCAATGTCGACGACGCCGACACCCATCCCGAGGAATTCCACCGCGCCGATGTGCTCGAGTTCACGCCCGAGGGCAAGTTCCTCAAGGTCTACGCCTGCGGCCTGCGCAACTGCGTGGGCGAGGCCATCAATCCCACCACCGGCGAGCTGTGGTGCTCGACCAACGAGCGCGACGCCCTGGGCAACAACCTCGTGCCCGACTACATCACCCACGTCCAGGAAGACGGCTTCTACGGCTGGCCCTGGTGGTACATGGGCGCAGGCGGCGGTCAGCAGGACCCGCGCCACGCAGGCAAGCATCCCGAGCTCAAGTCAAAGGTCATTACGCCCGACATTCTCGTGAATCCCACTTCGCCTCGCTGGAGATGATCTTCTACGAGGGCTCGCAGTTCCCCGCCAAGTACAAAGGCGACGGCTTCGCCGCCGAGCACGGCTCCTGGAACCGCGCCCAGCGCGCCGGCTACGAGGTCATCCGCCTGCCCATGCACAACGGCCACGCCACCGGCGAGTACGAGGACTTCCTCACCGGCTTCGTAGGCCAGGCGACGGCGATGTCTGGGGCCGGCCGGTAGGCGTCGCCGTAGCCAAGACGGCTCGCTCTTCGTCTCCGACGACGGCTCACGGTCGATCTGGCATGTGATCTACACCGGCAAGTGACACTGCCACCCTCTGCGCTGTCATCCTGAGCGGTAAAAATCTGATGTCACCCTGAGCGAGTCCCGGCGCGCCGGGACGAGTCGAAGGACCTGCGGCTCTGATTTTTGTCGGGTGCCCCATCCATTATCGTTCGCCCCGGGCGAACGATATGGGTGGATCGCACAATCGCTCTCTGACCACGTGACCACTGATCCACTGGCCACTGATCACTGATCACTGACCACTAACCCTCACTGACCACTGATCACTGATCACTGTCCTCGAAAATCTCCTCAATCCTCATCCCAAACAGCCGCGCCAGCTTGAACGCCAGCGGCAAGCTGGGATCGAACTTCCCCGTCTCGATCGCGTTGACACATTGCCGCGAAACTTCCAGCCGCACCGCCAGGTCCGCCTGCGACCAGTCCCGCTCCGCGCGCAGTACCTTCAGGCGGTTCTTCATCTGTACCTCCAGCGCGACACTGCCCCTGAAACCGTCATCCCTGCAAGGAACAAAATCTCGCCCAAAACGAAATTCATGTGCGGAACATGGATGAACGTCCCGAGCATGAACCAAAAGACAGCCACGCACGCGGTCACGCCAAAGCCCCAAAGAATCGCTTGCACAAAAAGAGTTCTTTGAAACTCATCCTTCTCTTCCGCCAGATAAAACCCGACGCTGAATATCATGGCGATAAACGGCGACGACGCCACCGCGGCGCAGAGAACGGCCCAAACTCCCGCTGGATGGATATGGAAGTGGTCCAAACCAACTTTCATCATCACCACAAGTAACATCAACGGCAGGATGAAGAAGAGAAAACGGTCTTCGAATCGATACCTTGCAGGACTGCTGACATATGGGCTCATAACGGATTCCTTTGCAGATTGAAAATGTCGGATTGCCGATTCGACGCGATCGCGGCCGTCATCTGTATCTCGCCTTCACCACCGGCATGGCGATGACCACAAAGAGCCAGAAGATCGGGTAGATCCACATCGCTGGCAGGTGCGGCACATGCACGAACGCCTCCAGATAGCCCCATGCGGTGGTCGTTGCCAGAGTTCCGCCGATGCCGCCCAGCAGGCACTGCACCAGCAAATTGCGCTGGAACTCGTCTTTTTCGACAGCCAGGAACCGCCCCGTCTCGATCAGCACCCACAAAATCGGAAGCGCGGGCAGAATAGCCACCGGATAAGCCAGCAAGCCCTTCAAATGCCAAAGGCGAAACACCGCGGCAGCAGCCACCGCGAGAACTACGACCAACCCAGCGCTCATCCAGCACGAACGTGCAAACCGGCGCACCGCCGGATTCTTGCTTGAACAGAACATAGTAAGTCCCCTTTACTAAATGACAAGTAAACATTACATCGCTCGCGAATACTTGTCAAGCGTCGTTGACACGTTTCGCGGCATTTACCGCCTGCTGCCCCGACCCATTCCCAGACGGCCCTTGGGTCGCTCGTCCCGGTCCCCCGTCTTTCCTGCTCCCTCGCTCCCATCGCGCTCTTGCTCCCTGCCGGGTTCCCCAGCGAGCGGTTTGCGCTCGCTGGGATGGCTTGCTCCCCGTCGCTGTCAAGCGCAAGACCTTCAACCAGCGCACCCAGAAATCCCCTAACCCGCTGATCTCAAACCCTATAAAGCACGTAGAATTTTCCAGCCGGGCCGTGCGGGTTATTTCCTCGACTGGCGCATACTGGTCTTGGCAGCAGAGAAGCGGCCTCCGGTCCGGTGGGCGTCGTCGCGGCGGACAGAGGTTCGCCGCGTTCGCATTTTGGGACAAGAAGTCCGCGAAGGGTCGTGGGGCATACCACAACCCCTTTGCCATGAGAATTTTGCCCCGGACCGCCTCAATCGAGGGGCATTATGGCGGTGCCGCGGTGCAACCGGCCGCCTTTGACAACTTTGCGCGAAAAATCCGGGAGGGGGGCTAGGGGGCGGGGGATAGGCCTATCGACATCGGCGAAGATAAGACCGCCGGCGCATTCCGGGTGCACCGTCCTGGAGTTCGCCGTTATGCCGGGTGCACCGTCCTGGAGTTCGCCGTTATGCCGGGTGCCCCATCCTAAAGTTCGCCGCGCCGCGGCGAGCTTTAGGGTGGGATAGCACGAACGCATCGCGCGGGGGGCGTTCCAACTCCGTCAACTCCGCTGCCTTATCAATGCATCACCCGCCCGTGCATCCCGGCCGGGTGCCCCATCCTAAAGTTCGCCGCCGCGCGGCGGACTTTAGGGTGGGACAGCACGAATGCATCGGCCGGGATGCGCCGACTCGATGACTCGCTGTTTTTTCAGTGCATCACCCGCCCGTGCATCCCCGCCTCAAAGCTGCGGCGGTCGAGCCGCGGCAGCGCCCGCGTCACCTTGTCGGGGACGAGCGCGTAGTGCCGCGCCGCAATCAGTGCCTCCGCCACGCACCACACGTCTTCTTCGGCGGTCATCCAGTGGCAGCGGTCCAAACGCGCCAGGTTCACGGCCCGCGAGTAGGCGCGCAACGTGTATTCGCCGCGCAAATTGTAGTAGCTCGCAAAGTAGCTCAGCGCCAGTTCGCGCAGCGAACGGTAAACCGGCGGGCGAAAGCGCAGCCCGGCAAAGTTTGACTTGGCAATGCCGCCCCACAGCCCTCGTTCGCGGAAGAGGGCCACCACGTGGTCGTCGTCATGCACGCTCTCGAGATCCATCACCAGCGGCGGATGCCCACCAACGCGCAACGCCGCGGCCGCCAGCAGCGCCCCCTCCAGGCAATGGCCTTTACGTTCAAGGAGCACGCGCCGCGGCGAGCCAGCCGTGTCCGCGTACTGGTACGTAAGCGCGTCAATGAATTTCTGGATCCGCGCCGGCGTCTTCAGCGCGCGCAAGGTCCGCAAATCCGCCGCCGACAAACCAAAGCTCTCGTTCCTCAACCGTCCCATGCGCCTTTCGCCCCCACTCGTTCGCGCTCGCCCCGCGCTCCCGAAAATCGCGAAACTTCCAGAAGTGCATTCTAAAGCCCGCGCCGTGCGCCGCGGCTCTGCCTGGCCAGGGCGAAGTTCGCTGACTCGCTGACTTGCCGACCCTCTCCCTCGCTCCCTGTTAAGCTTCTTCCGTGGGCTTTCAAGATTTCCTCGGCAACACGGCCACCGTCACGCACCTCCGCGAAAGCGTGCGCGCCGGCCGTTTTCCCCACTCCATGATCCTCGCCGGGCCGCGCGGCGCGGGCAAATACACGCTCGCCCTCATGCTGGCCCAGGCCGTCAACTGCCTCAATCCCACAGAATCCGATGGCCTGCCTGACTTCTGCGGAGTTTGCCGCAATTGCACGCGCATCGCCGCCTCCGCCAACCTCGACGCGCTCGTCGCCGAAGCCGTCGCCGCCCGCGACGACATGCGCGACACCGACAAGCGCGAGACCCGCATCTTCGTGCAGACCCATCCCGACATCCTTGTCGTTCCGCCCGACCCGCCGCAGCTCATGATCAAGCTCGGCCAAGTGCGCCAAGCCATTCACATGGCGTATTACCGGCAGCCGGCCGAAGCCAAGCGCGCCTTCACCATCTTCACCTCATCGGCGTTTATGAAGGAGGCCGCGAACAGCCTTCTCAAGCTCCTCGAAGAGCCGCCGGAGCACACCACGCTCATCCTGCTCACCGAGAATCCGCAGGAACTGCTGCCCACCACGCGCTCGCGCGCCGTTATCCATCGCCTTGGCGCGTTACCCGCGGCCGATCTCGAGACCCTTCTCGCTCAGCGCCGCCCAGAGCTCAGGCCGCAGCAGCGCACCCTGGCCGCACGCCTCGCCCAGGGCGCAGTGGGCCGCGCCCTCGCACTCGATCTCGACGTATACCTCGCCGGCCGTCAGGATGCTCTTGTCATTCTGCGCACCGCACTACGGGAGCCCGACTACTCCGACCTCTTCCACGCCACGGAATCCTACCGCGCCGGCGCCGAAGGGCAGGAGAAGACCGTCAATCTGCTCCGTGCCCTCGGCAGCCTCCTGGAAGATATGCTGCTCGTCGTGGCCGGCACCCCTGCGCTCATCCGCAATGTCGATCTGGCCGCCGAGATCGCCCGCCTCGCCGAAGGCCTTTCCGTGGATTGGATCGACGGCGCCGCCCGCGCCCTCGTCCAGGTGGAGCAAGGCATGCGCCGAAACCTGCTCCGCTCCCTCTCGCTGGACGCCATGGCCGTAAGTTTAGGGATTAGCCAATAGGGAATAGGGAGTAGAAAGACAGCGCCCTAATGACCGCTCGCTATCAGCTTTTCCCTATCGGCTATTCCCTACTCCCTGTTCCCTACCTTGCCCCTTGACGCGCCACAACAATCCACGCAGAATATAGGTGCAACCCCACATCGGCTCCAGGCATCTTTTCAGATAAGAGCACTCCCACGAAGAGAAGGACGGCGGGTCGCCGTTTTCCGCCAATACGGAACGTACGTCTGCTTCTTTCAAGTGGGAAAAAGATGCCTCCGCGCAGCTGCGGTTCTTAGGCTGGCGTCGCATGGAGGGGTGGGCGCGCGGGTTCTTTCGGGATGTTCGGAGCACGCTGAGCCTGGCTTTGCCGTTTTGGTTCTTCTTTGAAGGGAGGGTCGTTCCCCGTGAGTATCCACTCAGTTCTGCCGCCAGCCCGAGGCTTCGAGCCTGGCCGCCTTCCCACACATAATCGCAAGAACTTTTCCGCGCCGCTTCCCTACCGTTTTCCTGCGCATACCACCGAAATTGACGCGCCCAACCGCCACGCCGAGCTCTTCTATCTGCAAAAGCAAATCCAGTCGCAGACGCCCATGGTCATCGTGCTCGAGGACGGCGAGCGCATCGACGGTTGCATCGACTGGTACGACCGCAACTCCATCAAGGTCCGCGGCCGCACCAGGACCCTCATCTATAAATCCGCCATCAAGTACATGTATAAGCTCGGTGACAACGGATGATGATGGTGTGAGTGCGAGTGTGGGTGTGGGTAATCAGTGGCCAGTTCACACTCACACTCACACCTTATTCTCTCGTTGCCTTCGTCCCCGCCTTATTCAGTCGATCTCGAATCGCCGCGCCAATCCCCTTCGCCGCGGGCAACGGGCAAAGAATCACCGTGCACCCTTGCTGATCAAGTGATCGAAGTCCCGCATAGAGATCGTGCGCCATCTCGTCAGGTCTCGACCATGCGCCCCACGCAAAGACGCGGCATTCCGCAAGCCTTTCCGAAACATTCACGCCGTCCGGCAGCATCACGCCGATCCTCTCGCCATGAATTCCGCGCGCGATCTCTGCGAGCCGCGTTCCGAGTTCTTCCAGCGGCGCGTCCACCAGCACCAGCCGCGCCCGCGGTGCGTAGTGGCGGATACCCACGCCCGGCGAGGGTAGCGCTTCCGCGGGAGTGTCGCGCAGCGTTTCCGTGCTTCGATACATCTCCACCGGCCCAGCCACTGCGCGAATCTGCTCTGCCGTCACCGCGCCCGGCCGGTAGATCACCATTGTCGACGGGTCGAAAACCGTGGACTCGACGCCGCGTTGCGACGGTCCCGCATCCACCACCGCATCAATCCGCCCGTCGAGATCGTCCAGAACATGCTCGGCCGTCGTGGGGCTGATGTGCCCGAAGCGGTTGGCGCTTGGCGCCGCCACGGGAACGCCGGCGCGACGAATCAACTCCAGCGCGACTGGATGTGAAGGTACGCGCACTCCCACCAGCGGCCGGCCCGCGGTCACCACGCCCGGCACCGCCGGCCTGCGGCGCAGCAAAAGCGTCAGCGGCCCCGGCCAGAATTTCTCCATCAGCCGCCGTGCCGCCGCCGGAACTTCCTCCACCAAGTCCTCGAGCATCGCTTCTGAAGCAATGTGCACAATGATTGGATCCCATGCCGGCCGCGACTTGGCGGCAAAGATGCGTTCCACGGCTGCCCGGTCGAGCGCGTTCGCTCCCAGACCGTATACCGTTTCGGTCGGCAGCGCTACCAATCCACCGGCGCGCAAAATCGCCGCGGCCCGATCCAGCGATTCGCCGGCCTCACGCGTTTCCAGGCGTACTGGATCTACGATCAAATGCAGTGTCTTCACCTGTTTATTGTCGCCGTTCCGCGCGGCCCGCACCAGCCGTCGCGCGCCAGGCGCCTTGCGGTAAGATTTCTGCCATGCCCGACGCATCTTCCGCACTCCGCCAGGTTTCGGCTGTCATCGCCTGCGGCCACGGAGTTGCCTCCGGCCAATCCACCGCCGACACGCGCTTTCCCATGGGCACCATCCGCATGCAGTTGCCATTCTTTGCCGCGCGAGGGCTCGATCTGGATGCGTACTTCTCCGGCAACTTCCTCGCCGCCACGCTGAATCTGGACGTGGCGCCCTGGCGCGTGCAAATCCTGGGGCCTGAGTTTTTTCTCAGCTCCGTCGAGTGGACCGATCTGATGCCCGCAGAAAATTTCTACCTGAGCGCGGCGCAGGTCGGCTTCGGAGAGCGGCTTTACAAAGCGTTGCTCTACATTCCCGACCCGGCCACCAAGCCCGACCACTTTCAGCCTCCCACGATTGTCGAAGCCATCGCCGAGCCAATTGCCGGCCTAGGCCACGGGGCCGCGGTCACGTTGCATTACCATCCCGCCGCGATACGGCTTGTGCCGTAGGGCGCAGAGTGAGCGGCCGACGGCCCACCGCACGCTTATACTTCATTCATCGCATGCCGATTGAAACCGAAATCAAGTTTCGTGTCGCCGGCCTCGCCGCACTGGCCCAGCAACTCCAATCGGCGAAATTCCGCCTCGAAACTCCGCGCAGCTTCGAGAGCAACGTGCTCTACGACACGCCGGACCGGCAAATGCGCGCGCGCACCGAGATTCTCCGCATCCGCAGCTACGCAGGCCGCTGGACGCTGACCCACAAGGGCCTGCCGAGTTCCGGCTTGGGCGAAGACCTGCACAAGCACCGCGTCGAAACCGAGACCGGCATCGCAGACGGTGACGCGCTCGCCGAGTATTTTCTTAGTCTTGGATTAGTTGCTGCGTTTCGTTATGAGAAATGGCGCACCGAGTGGACCGACGGCGAAGGCCACTGCGTCATCGACGAGACTCCAATCGGCGATTACGCGGAGCTGGAGGGCTCTTCCGCCTGGATCGACCGCACCGCGGCCCGGCTCGGCGTCGACCCCGCCCAGTACGTGACTCTCAGCTACGGGCGCCTCTTCGAGGCCTGGCGCGAAGAACACGCGAGCACCGCTCAGGACCTAACCTTCGCTGCCATTCCCAAGTCCCAGCCCGCCCACTGACGCCAGCTACCGGCCTCTCCCTCCTCCCTTCCTTTCGCTGCCGCGTCGCGCCGCCCTCAGGCTGGTTGGCTTCTCGCGCCGGGACGCCGGTTTGCGGATTTGAAAACCGTCCTGCAATCAACTTTCCGATCCCTTGCGGAGCGGTCTTTTTTTCGGCTGCGCAGGCACAAATACGCCTCGTCCACGGTCCCGCGCCTTGGCGTTGAGCCCGTCCCATGCAGGACCCCGCACGCCGTGGCCTGCGCCCCCCACGGGCCGGAATACCGTTGGTACACTCCCGCCAGTCTTTGAAAGGATTGCAATGGAATATCATGTTCTCTTGGAGTACCTTCAAAGACTATGCCCAATGAGAGTAAGGGTTCCGGCGCCCCGGACAGTATTTCCCTGACCGTCGCCATTCTCGACGCCGATGAACAGCGCCGCAAAGCCGCGGTAGCCGTACTCTCGCGACTGGAGAGTCTCGAGATCACAGAGATCCCCTTCTTCCCCGAAAAGGCTGGCGAGCTGGCGAAGATTCTTCCTGATCCTTACGATGTGGTGCTTTTCAATGTCGACTGCGACCAGGACCTCGCCTTCGACATGGCAGAGAATCTCAGCGCCATCTCGCGCACCTATGTGATGGCCTACTCGTCGCGAGCCGACATGAAGCTGGCCGTGCACCTGATGCGCGCGGGCGCGCGCGAGTTCTTTACCACGCCTATTGACCCTGTGGAGCTCGCTGCCGCCATGGAGCGCGCGGCCGAGCGCTATGCCGAAGCGAACCAGGATGGGAAAGAGGCCGGTCGCTTATTTGTGTTTCTCGGAACAAAGGGCGGCTGCGGCGTCACCACGCTCGCCGCCAACTTCGCGCTCGCGCTGGCGCAGGAATCCGAAGGCAAAACTTTGCTGATGGACTTCGGCCTTCCATTAGGCGACGCGGCCATCAATCTCGGCATCAAGGCCGAATACTCTGTGGTCAACGCCCTGCAGCAACCTGACCGCCTCGACGCCAGGATGCTCACTCAGATGGCGGTCAAGCACAGCACAGGACTCTCGGTGCTGGCTTCGCCCTCTGAGTTCAGCGATCACCCGTTGCCCCTCCATTCCATTGACAGGCTGGTCTCGGTGGCTTGCGATGCCTATGACTTCGTGGTGGCCGACGTGGGCTCGCGCATCGATTTGCTCGGCACCTCGCTTTTTAACAAGTCCGCCGTGCTCTACCTCATCACGCAGGTCGGCATCTCCGAGCTGTTTAACGCCAACCGCATGGTGACGAAGTTCTTCTTCACGCGTGACCAGACCCTGCAGATCGTGCTCAATCGCTTCAAGCCCAGCGATTTGCTCTTCGACGAAAGAAAAATCGATGAAGCGCTCACTCGGCCCGCGCAGTGGAAGGTCCCCGACGACTACGCCGCCGCCCGGCGCACCCGCGAAACCGCGACGCCCATGGTGCTCGGCGATTCCGGTATCGCCCGCGCCATTCGCGAAATGGCAAAGACGGCCACGGGCCTGCACGCTGAAAAAAGCGAAAAACGCGGTTTCTTCCGCTTCCTGCGATAGAAAACAGGGATAGGAAGGTAGCCGGTAGGAACTGGAAAAACGAGAGATTCCACACACAAACAAGGGGCGTGCTCGCACTGAGCACGCCCCTTGTTCTATTCCCTATTGGCTACTCCCCATTCCCTGTTCTTACCCCGCCGCTCCATGGCACTTCTTGTACTTTTTCCCGCTGCCGCAGGGACAGGGATCGTTACGCCCCACCTTGTCGCCGGTGCGTCGCTGCGTGGGCTCGCTGCTGTCTCCGCCTCCCGCGCGGCTCGCCGCGGCTAGTTCCCGCTCTTTCTTGCGATGGAATTCCTTCTCGATCTGATCGATGGTCGTTGAAGGCGGGCGCGGGGAAATCGCAATCTCGCGCGGAGCGCCGTCGCCCCCAGCCAACGGTTGCGCCGCGCTCGCCACCGGCGGAGCCTTTGGCACTGGACCGCGCGGCTGTATCGCCTCCGTCACAGGCTGCCCGTCAGGCCCCAGAATCTGCATCCGGAAGAGGAACCGCACCGTGTCTTCCTGGAACTTCAGCATCATGGCCTCAAACATATCGAAGGATTCGCGCTTGTATTCCACCAGTGGATCCCTCTGCGCATAGCCGCGCAGATTGATGCCCTCCTTCAGGTGGTCCATCGAGAGCAGGTGATCCTTCCACAGCCCGTCAATTACGTTCAGCATGATCATGCGCTCGTGGTAGCGCATCGTCTCCGCGCCAAGAATCTTCTCCTTCGCCTCGTAGCTCTCCGTCAACTTGGCAAAGATCGCCTCGCCCAACTCGTGCCGGCTCAGACTCTCTCGGCTTCATGCCCGACGCTGCCAGGTTGAATCCGAAATGATCGACGAGCTTCTCGCCCAATCCCTTCAGGTCCCACTGATCTTCGCGTACTCGCTCGTTGCAGTACTCGTCAAGCAGGCTCGACAGAACCCCGCCGACGTAATCTTCCAGAATCAGCTCGCGCTGTTCGACGCCTTCGAGGAATTGACGGCGCAGGCCGTACACCGCCTCGCGCTGCTTGTTCATCACGTCGTCGTACTCAAGCAGGTGTTTGCGGGCTTCGAAGTTCTGCGCCTCCACGGCCTTTTGCGCGCCCTCGATGCGTTTCGAAATCATGCGCGACTCGATGGGAACGCCCTCTTCCATGCCCAGCCGCTCCAGCAGCGTACTCACCCACTGCTTGGCAAAGATGCGCATCAGGTCGTCTTCGAGCGAAAGAAAGAAGCGGCTTTCTCCGGGGTCGCCCTGGCGGCCGGCGCGTCCACGCAGCTGGTTGTCGATGCGCCGCGACTCGTGCCGTTCCGTGCCCAGGATGAACAATCCACCCGCAGCGATCACGGCCTCGTGTTCCTTTTGCGCGGCCTGGCAGCGCTGCACCACGTTTGTCTCCACCCACTCCTCGTCGGAGATTTCGAACTCCTGCCCCTGGTAATAGAAGCGCTGGAACCCCGGCGGCGCCATGGGATTGATCGCGCCTTCGGCCACGCTGATGGCGCGCGCCTCTCTTCTTGTCCACCAGCTCCTTGCGCGTCATGAAGTCCGGGTTGCCGCCCAGCAGAATATCGGTGCCGCGGCCGGCCATGTTCGTCGAGATCGTCACCATCTCCCAGATCGTCCCGCCTGCGCCACAATTTCCGCCTCGCGCTCATGGAACTTCGCGTTCAGCACCACGTGCTTCACGCCCTTCTTCTGCAAAATCGTCGACAGCCGCTCGCTTTTCTCAATCGACGTGGTTCCCACTAACGCCGGCTGCCCCTTCTCGTGCAGCTCGGCAATGTTGTCTGCCACCGCCTTGTACTTTTCTTTCTCGGTGCGGAACACAACGTCGGAATTCTCCAGCCGCAGCAGCGGCTTGTTGGTCGGGATGACGACGATCTCCAGCTTGTAGATCTTTTCGAACTCGGCCGCTTCGGTTTCCGCCGTGCCCGTCATGCCGCTCAACTTTTGATAAAGGCGGAAATAATTCTGGAAGGTGATCGTGGCCAGCGTCTGGTCTTCCTTGCGGATGTTCACGCCCTCCTTGGCCTCGATCGACTGGTGCAGGCCGTCGCTCCAGCGGCGTCCCGGCATCAGGCGGCCGGTGAAGGTGTCCACGATAATCACTTCGCCGTCCTTCACCACGTAATCCACGTCGCGCTTGTAGAGCGCATGTGCCTTGATCCCCGTCTCCACGTAGTGCTTCAGTTCCCAGTTCTCCGCGTCGGCAATGTTTCCGATGCCCAGCGCCTTCTCGATCGTCTCCCATCCGTCGTCTGTCACGCCGATCGTCCGCTGCTTCTCGTCGACAATAAAGTCGCCGGTCAGATGCTTTTCGTTCTCGGCCAGCCGGATGCCCAGCTCTGCCTGGCGCTTCGTATCTGTCCATTCAATCTCTTCGCCAAGTGCAAGTTGGGGAATGATGCGCCGCACGCGCGCGTACTTATCCGTCGTCTGCTCGGTCGGACCCGAAATAATCAGCGGCGTTCGCGCCTCGTCAATCAGGATCGAGTCCACCTCGTCCACAATTGCGTAGTAGTGCCCGCGCTGCACGCAATCCTTGATCTCGAACTTCATGTTGTCGCGCAGGTAGTCGAAGCCGAATTCGTTGTTGGTTCCGTACGTGATGTCGGCAGCATAGGCGGCCCGGCGCTCGTTGTCGTCCAGATCGTGCACGATCACGCCCACCGTCAGCCCCAGGAACTCGTAAATCTTGCCCATCCACTCGGCATCGCGCTTGGCCAGGTAGTCATTCACCGTCACCACGTGCACGCCGTGTCCGGCAAGCGCGTTCAGATAACACGCGAGCGTCGCCACCAGCGTTTTGCCTTCGCCGGTCTTCATCTCCGAAATCTTGCCCTGGTGCAGCACCATGCCGCCGATCAATTGCACGTCGAAGTGCCGCATCTGCACCGCGCGCCAACCCGCCTCGCGCACCACTGCGAAAGCCTCGGGCAGAATGGCGTCGAGCGCTGCTTTTTCCGCCGCTTTCTTCTCGTCCGCGTCGGTAATGCCTTCGAGCTGCGCTTGAATCCGCGCTTTGAACTCGATCGTCTTGGCCTTCAGCTCTTCATCCGAGAGCTTCTTGGTCTCCGGCTCCATCGCGCTGATTTCAATCACGATAGGTCTGAGCCGCTTGAGCAGCCGCTCATTTGCCGTGCCAAAAATTTTGGTAAGGATCTTATCGAAAAACACGGGAATCTCCGCTATTCAGTGTAAATGCGTCCATCGCATTGGCTGGTGCGCAAGTAAAAGCCACAGGATGAACTTGCTGCGCGTGGTGAAAACCCGGCGCTGGTGCGTGCCGGATGAAGATCTGGCGATCTACGCGAGCAAAACGGGAGGCGGACGCTGAAACAACACGGACAGATCTGGCGCGGGAAGCGCACGGCCCATGGCTCGAAGCGAGCGAACAGACTGCAAGTCGAGAGGCGACACCAAGCCGACAAACAATACCGGAAACAAATCCAGAGCCGTACCGAGGTAGTTCGACGCGTGAGCAACATTCCGGTCGGTCGATTTCGATACAGCCGCATCTGTTAGAGGGCTTCCGGCAAAAAACTTGATGACTGGTGACGCGTACGCCTTTGCATTTTCGACGCCGGCTTGGGCACGAGCCAGAGAGGCCAGAGTGATGGCCGCGATTGCCACCAGGATCCACGCATCTTTGGAACGATTCGCCAGCATTAACGAAACCTCATCTTTCATTGTGCCACACGGCCATCCAATTTCGCTTGGCGCTTGCCCGCCGCCGTCGAACGATATGCTGCTAAGTCATTGAAATTGCCAGCACTCGACCAGGCACAAAAAGCCCCCGAAAATCGGGGGCTTTTTGCTTTGGTTTTCCACTAGATCAATTGCTGAACAACAATACGCCAGCCGCTTTTTCCTCGCTCGCGTTCTCGTCCGCACTCACCGGGCGATAGAACAGCTGATTCGCGTCGAGGTAGACCTCGAGGAACGCCGGCCGGTCCTGAATTTGTCCAGCGATCAACGCCTCTGAGAGCGGGTCCTCGACGTAGCGCTGCAGTGCACGGCGCAACGGTCGCGCCCCGTAACTGCGGTCGACGAGCGTCTTGTCCAGAATCCACTTCTTGGCGTCGTCGGTCACTGAAATCGTGATCGATTTCTGCGCCAGGTTGGCGTTCAAGCTCTGCACCAGAAGCTCAACAATCTGGATAAGGTCGGCATCCGTGAGCGACTGGAAGAGGATAGTTTCGTCGAGCCGGTTGAGGAATTCAGGGTTGAACGCCTTCTTTACCTCAGCCATAACGTTCTTTTCGACAGCATCGTTAATCTGCTCTTCACCATCGCCGTGGAAGCCAAGCGACTTCTTCTCCTTTACCAGGTACTTGGCGCCGATGTTCGAGGTCATGATCAGGATGGTGTTCTTGAAGTCCACCGTGTTGCCCAAGCCGTCGGTCAACTGCCCGTCTTCAAACACCTGTAACAGGATGTTGAATACATCCGGGTGCGCCTTCTCAATTTCGTCCAGCAGCACAACCGAATACGGCGAGCGCTTCACCCGTTCGGTCAATTGGCCGCCCTCCTCGTAACCCACGTACCCGGGGGGCGATCCGATCAGCTTGGAGACCGAATGCTTCTCCATGTACTCTGACATATCGAAGCGGATCAGCGCCTTATCCGATCCGAACAGGAAGTTGGCAAGCGTGCGTGCCACTTCTGTTTTTCCCACACCAGTCGGTCCGAGAAAAAGAAAAGAACCGATTGGCCGGTGCGGGCTCTTCAAGCCGGCCCGCGACCTGCGAATGGCTCGCGCCAGCGCAGAGATCGCCTTGTCCTGCGAGACAATTCTCTTGTGTAACTCTTCCTCAACCCGCAGCAGCTTCTGCGTCTCTTCTTCCTTGATGCTAGTCACGGGCACGCCCGTCCACCGGCTCACCACGTCCTCGATGTCCTCGCGGCCAACGATTCCCGCCGCCGAGTCGTCGAGATGGTACTTGTCGCGCAATGCGCGCAGGTTCTCACGCTCTTTGCGCTCCTCGTCCGAGTAGAACCGCGCCTTCTCGAACTCGTGATTCGCAATCGCCGAGTCCATGCGGTGCACGATGAATTTGATCCGCTTCTGCACCTCGGTGATCTCTTCAGGCAATGAGGTCTGGCGCAGCTTCACACGCGCTCCCGCCTCGTCGATCAAATCGATGGCCTTATCGGGCAGGAAGCGGTCGGGAATGTAACGGCTCGAGTGCGAAACAGCGAACTCGACCGCGGCATCGGTATAGCTCACCGCGTGGAACTTCTCGTAGCGGTCCTTGATGCCCATGATGATTTTGATGGCGTCAGCTTCGCTCGGCGGCGGAACCTTCACCGCCTGGAAGCGCCGCTCCAGCGAGCGGTCCTTCTCGATCGACTTGCGGTATTCGGCCGGCGTGGTTGCGCCGATGCACTGAATCTCGCCGCGCGAGAGCGCCGGCTTCAAAATATTCGCCGCATCCAGCGAACCCTCTGCCGATCCCGCGCCCACCAGTGTGTGCAGCTCGTCGATAAACACGATCGAGTTCTGATTCTCCATCAGCTCTTTCATGATGGTCTTCAACCGTTCCTCGAACTGCCCGCGGTACTTGGTTCCCGCCACAATCAGCGAGAGATCCAGCCCCAGCACGCGTTTGTCCGCGAGGAAACTCGGCACCTCGCCGTCGGCAATGCGCTGGGCCAGGCCTTCAACGATGGCTGTTTTTCCCACGCCAGGCTCGCCGATCAGAACCGGGTTATTTTTGGTGCGCCGGCAAAGAATTTGAATGGCGCGCTCCAGTTCGCCTTCGCGCCCAACCAGCGGATCCAACTGCCCATCCATTGCAGCTTGAGTAAGGTCACGGCTGAACTCCGCCAGCAGACTCGATTCCCGCTGCCGCTGCTGCGGCGGCGCTTTCTCCTGCGTCACGCGTGCCAGCTCGTCGCGAATCTGCGCCAGCTTCAATCCACGCTCCTGCAGAATCTCCGACGCAAAGCACTTTTCTTCGCGGAGCAATCCCAGCAACAAATGTTCGGTTCCGATATGTTTGTGGCCCAGCCGTTCCGCTTCTTCCGCAGCGTAGGCAAGCACCCGTTTGCACTCGTTCGATAACGGCAAATCGACACTGGTCGACACCTTCTCGCGGATCGTGGTGTGCGCTTCAATTTGCTTGCGTATTGATTCAACTGACGCGTGCGAGCGCAGGAAGCGGTTGGTCAGCGCTTTGTCTTCGCGTAGGAGCCCCAGCAGCAGGTGCTCGGTCTCGATATATGGTGAGCCGAACTGGCTGGCCTCATACCGCGCGAAAAAGATCACGCGCCGCGCCTTCTCCGTGTACCGTTCGAACATGATGTGCTCCCCCCCGTCATCGGGGCTTGTCCCAGGCTGCCCGCTCCACTAGCCGTCCGGTGATTCTGCCGGCCTCGACCCTGCTGCGCGCGCCCTTCCTGTTGCTTCGCCGCCGGAGGCCTCAAAAATGAGAACCCTAGCTCCGAACAGCTCTCTTGGATGGTCCTGAGGTCTGCCTCAACGATCTGCATCGCCCCTTGCCGTCCGCCGGCCTCGTTTGCCCGGCTGACTTCCATCCCGACCTCGCCAGCCCGCCTCGGGGAAACCCTTTATCGGGCTGATACTTATAAGACTCCCAAATTGCCGAAAATGATGCAATTCCGCAAGAGGGTCATAAGGTTAAGATGCGGGCTGCGTGGCGTCTGTGAGCGCCGTCAACCTTCCGTTGGCAAGGCGAAGAACCCGCGTACATCGTTGCGCCAGTTCCATATTGTGCGTCACCAGAATCGACGTAAGCCCATGGCTGGCGTGCAGCCGTTCAATTAACTCAAAAACGCGGCCCGCCGTGGTGCCGTCCAAGTCGCCCGTGGGCTCGTCGGCCAGGAGCAATCGCGGACTGCATACCAGCGCCCGAGCCAGCGCCACGCGCTGCTGCTCGCCGCCCGAGAGCTCGCCCGGCCTGTGCGTTCCGCGATCCTCCAAGTCCACCTCTCTCAGCCAGTTAGCCGCTGTCTTCATGGCTCCTTGCTGCCGCATGCCCCTCGCCAAAAGCGGCATCGCCACGTTCTCCTCGGCCGTAAACTCCGGCAACAAATAATGAAACTGCCACACGTAGCCGATCTCGCGGTTGCGGAAGGCTGCCGCCTCGCGCGTGGAGAGCGATGCTACGTTGGTTGACGCGCAGTATACCGTCCCTGCGGAAGGAGCATCAAGCGCGCCCAGAATGTGCAAAAGGGTGCTTTTTCCCGCTCCCGACTGGCCCACGATCGCCACCATCTCGCCGGCCTCGACTTTGAGATCGAGGTTCTCGAAAAGGCACAGTTCCCCGCGCGCCGTGCGATACGACTTGCGAAGTCCTTCCACCCTAATGAGCGGATCTGGTTTTTCCGGGGTTTCGGACGCCCACGACTCCCTTTCCCGCGCGGCGCGGGAAGCCTGTGGGGCAGCCGCTAGAGGGGAATGCATCATCCGATTGACTTCATTTTACATGCCGCGCCTCGGGGCACGCTTTATGTAGCGCCGGCCCCTAGACTCGCACTTACGGTTGCCGGTGTCCCATCTTAAAGCGGGTGCCCCCGGTCCCTCGCACTTGGGGACCGGGGGGTACTCAGGGAAAAGACCTGCTTTGGCTCCGCCGGCGCTCCGACCCAATTCGCTCAGCCCCACTTCTTGCCGAGCGCATCCAGATTCGCCTTGCCCAGGTCCTCCGGCGTCATGCAAACCCTGAACTCCACTTGGGCGTTGAACGCGAGAAAAAATGGCTCGGCGAGCCGCGGCACGTCCGAAGGACTTTGCACGTCAACTACCAACTCGCAGCCTCGCCTGCCATCGCGCTCGCCAAAGTAAGCAGCTTCCGGCTTGATGTCGTCGAGAATTTTCTTGATGGTCGTACCCGCAGTTCCATTGCGGACCAGGGTATTGAACGGCTCAATGGGAAACTGAGCCAGCAGCATCATGCGCATACTTGCACCTCCGGCGCTTCGAAATTGCCTTGGGGGCAGGCAGCGCCAATTCCGGACGCTACAGCACGCAAGAGAACCGTGTCAAAAGAATTTTCAGTGAGCGCGTGGCGCGGAATGCGCGCGGGGGCGGGACCGCTGTTCAGCGGGGTTGCATCAGTCCGGAAACTTGTATCCCTCTTTGCGGAAGAGGCGCAGGCACGCCTCCACGGCTGCGGCATCGAAAAGGGTGCCGCTCTTCGCTTCGATTTCTTCAAGCGCGATTTCGATTCCCAACGCCGCACGATACGGCCTATGCGAGCCCATGGCCTCCACCACGTCCGCCACGGCCACAATTTTAGACTCCAGACTGATGGCGTCTTCCTTCAGCCCCTGCGGATAGCCGGAGCCATCGAGCCGTTCGTGATGCTGCAGCACGACGTCTCTGATCGGCCATGGGAAGCGCACATCCTTGATGAGCTCGTAGCCCAGCATCACATGCTCCTTGATCAGATCCAGCTCGATTTTGCTCAGGCGTCCCGGCTTGGCCAGCAGCTCCGCCGGAATACCGATCTTCCCCACATCGTGAATCGATGCGCCCAGGTGCAGCCCATGAATGCGATCCTCGGAAAGCGAAAGTTTTTCGCCAATGCGCCGGCTAAGGTCCGCGACCCGCCGCTGGTGTCCTGCCGTGTACGGATCGCGCTGGTCCACCGTTCCCGCGATCACCAGAATGGTTTGCTCCAGGCTCTCGCGCAAATCGTCCTGGTACTGTTTTTTTGCAATCTCATTGCGCAGCGAGCTGATGCCGAAGCCAAGGTCGAGCGCGATCTGCTCCATCAGCCTGCGCTCCGATTCCGTCCACACGCTGCTCGATGCTCCATAGGCCGTCAGGGCCGCCACGCTCCCATCCGCAAGCCTGAGGGGCAGCGCGATCGATGACTTGTAGCCGCGCTTCGCGGCCTCGGTGTGCCAGGGCGTCAGGATCGGGTCGGCCAGAATGTCTTCCGCCACATGCATCTTGCCGGTGCGAATCGACATTCCCGTCGGTCCTTTTCCGCGCTCGGTATCGGCCCATGTCAGATTCACTAGCTGCATGTAGCCCTCTTCATGGCCGTAGTGAGCTGCGGGAACGATCCGCTTGTCCTCGCTCTCTTCAGCGAATCCAACCCACGCCATTCTGTAGCCGCCTACTTCTACAACGATCCGGCAATACTCCTGCAGCAGGTCACGCTCCGTTTTCGCATTCAGCCGCGCCGAGTTGATCTCGCTCAGCAGCTTCACCTCGCGCAGATTGCTTCCGAGTGCGACTGCGAGCCGCTTCTCTTCCGTAATGTCCTCGAAGAAGCCCTGGTAGCAGAGCGTCATTCCATCTGGACCGGTAATTCTCTTTGCCGTCATCGAAATCCAGATGGGAGTTCCATCGCGCCGCTTGAACTGGCATTGGAAGTCCCGAACTGCGCCAGTCTCTTCCAGCAGCCTGGCATATTGCGCGCGCTCGGCACCGTCCAGCCACACGTCCCGCGCTGAATCGGTAATTGCCGCCATGCCCTCCTCTGCGGTCTCGTATCCCAGCATTCTCGCTCCGGCGGGATTCAAGGCCAGCGACTTCCCTTGCGGCGACGTCTGGAAGATGCCCTCCGGAGCGTCCTCAAAAATGTCGCGGAACTTCTGTTCGGCATCGCGCATCGCCTGTTCGGCAGCCTTGCGGGCATTGATGTCCTGCACCACGGCGATCAAATGCGCCGGTTTCCCCGCGGCGTCCCGTTGCAGCGAGAGCGTGATGCGGGCAAAGGTGATGCTGCCATCCTTGCGCAGGTAGCGCTTTTCCCAGGCTAAGGATTCAACCTTTCCTGCCACCACCTCCTCGAGGGCATTCACGCCCACAGCCACATCCTCGGGGTAGGTAATCTGCTGGAAGGTCATGCCCGGCAGTTCCTCGGAAGGGTACCCGACGATCTGGGCGAAGCGCGGATTGCAGCGCAAGAAACGGCCGTCAAACCCCGTGTGCACCATCCCCACCGCAGCCTGCTCAAAGGTGGCGCGATACCGCTCCTCGCTGTTGCGCAGGTTGGACTCGGTCTCTTTCTGTGCGGTCGTATCCTGCAACGTCCCGAATAAGCTGCGCACGCGGCCCCGTTCGTCCTTGATCGCTTCACCCCGTGCGCGCACCCAGCGCAATTCGCCATCGGCGCGCGCGATCTGCAATTCCAGGTCGTAGGGCTCTCCGCCAGCCAGGCAGCGCCGCACCGCTGCATCCAGACGCGACCAACTCTCCGGCGTGTAAATCTTCGCGCGCTCAGCGTGGCTCGGGGCCGGCAATTTCGCATCGCGGCCCGTGATGCGATACATCCCTTCGCTCCAGGTCGTGATGTCGTTGTCCGCGTCCCAGCCCGAACTTCCCGACAGGCCGATGCGTTCGGCTTCTCGCAGGCGCGCCTCGCTTGCAACCAACCCATCCTGCGCATGCTTCCGCCTGGAAACGTCCTTGCTGAAGACCGACACTCCTGTCGTCCGGCCGTCCAGCACTACGCGATTCAACTGGAACTCGAACCATCGTCCGTCGAGCATCAGTTGTTCCGCGCGGTACGTCCCCTCCGCAAGAGCGCGCGCGTATCGATCCCGCCATACGAAGGCCTGCTCGGACCGCAGCGGGTTGTACGCGAGCGCCCCGGAAATCGCGGATATGCCAAACGTCTCCTCAATATAGGAGGAAGCGGCCTTGTTAAACGCGATAAGACGGTGGTCCGGGCCCACTGACCACATGGGATCGTGAGTGCCCTCCATCAAAGTGGCTAGTTCCGCGTTCGAGGCGAGCGGAGACGCAGATCCACTCACCTTCTCTTTGCGTACTAGTGAGAGCGTCCTGGGCATTGGGGAAGTCCTCTTGGGAGCCCGCTTCCCGCAAATTGTACGCCGAATTGTGGAAAACCGGCAGATTACCTCAGTTAACAACCTGATTCCACACCGTTTCCGGAGCCCCGCTCCGCGCTTGTTATCATCAAATCAAGGTCGCTGCCCCGTCGCTCGCGCTGCCTCATGATTCTTCTGCCATCCTCATGACTCTTTCCTCCCAGGCCGCTGTCTCTGCTGATCTCGACGCCAACCACGTCGCATACTCCCCGCAAGCGCATGGAATTCACGCACCGTCACCCGGCGCCACCGCAACGCTGATTCACGACCTCCGCGAGCTCTTCAAAGTCAAAGTCGTCGGCCTCGTTGTCGTCACGGGTTGGGGTGGCTTCTATCTCGGCTCCATGCAGTGGGGCATCTCCACCCTGCAACGCGGCCTGCTCGATGCCCTCTTTGGCATCGGCCTCGTCTCCGCCGGCGCAGGCGCACTGAACCAATGCCTTGAGCGCACCACCGACGCGCGCATGAAGCGCACCGCCAACCGCCCTCTCGCCTCCGGACGCTTCTCGCTTGCCACCGGCATCATCGCCGGACTCGCCGCTCTCGGCCTCGGAGCTGTCTGGCTCGCTCTCTACACCAACATGCTCACCGTCGCGCTGGCGCTGCTCACGGCCTTCACGTACGTTGCCATTTACACGCCGCTCAAGCGCGTCACTTCGCTCGCCACCTTCGTCGGCGCTTTTCCGGGAGCCATGGGCCCCCTCCTCGGCTGGACCGCGGCACGCGACCGTATCGAGTGGCCCGGCGTCGCCCTCTTCGCCATCCTCTTCGTCTGGCAGTTCCCCCACTTCATGTCGATTGCCTGGCTGTATCGCGACGACTATGCCCGCGCCGGCATTCGCGTGTTACCCGTCGTCCAGCCCGACGGATGGTCCACCGTTGTCGAAGCCGTCTTCTACGCTGTGCTCATGATTCCCGTCAGCCTCGCACCCTGGCGCCTGGGCATGACCGGCGTGCTTTACACAATTCCGGCCACTGCGCTCGGCCTCGTCTATCTCGCCTACACGCTCCGCTTCGCGCGCATTCTCCACGCCAAAACTGAAGACGAAAGCCGCATGCTGGCCCGCGACCTGCTCAAAGTCAGCGTGCTGTACCTGCCCCTGCTCTTCACCACGCTTATGCTCTGCGCCATCGCGAAATCGTAAGGCACGATATGACCACCACCATACCCACCTCCGCTCCCCGTTCCGGCACGGGCCCGGCCATCGCCGCGATTCTCCTGATAAGCGCCGCGGCCTCGGCCTTTCTCTTCTGGCTGATTTACGTTCACCCCGCCCTGGATGTGAGCGGCAAGGAGCTCAGCTTTCTGCCGGCGCTCGACGCGATACTGAACGCCTGCGCTTCGATTGCAATTTTGATGGGCTACCGCTTCGTCCGCGCACGCCGCATCGCGGCGCATCGCCGCGCCATGATTACCGCCTTCGCGTTTTCAACGGTGTTTCTGGTCTGCTACGTCGGAAATTATGCGCTGCACGGCGAGAGCCATTATCCCGGACACGGTCTTGCGCGCACCATCTACCTGGTCATACTGGTGAGCCATGTTCTGCTTTCCATGGTGGCCCTCCCGCTCGTGCTCGTCACCTTCTTCTTCTCTCTGACCGGGCGGATTCCCACGCATCGCAAGGTGGCTCGATGGACGTTCCCCATCTGGCTTTATGTGTCCGTCACCGGGGTCATCGTCTATGCCATGTTGGCTGCGGCGAAAGGATAGGCGCGCATGACGCCACGCCCAGCGAACGCTGAGGAAAATCGACAGGCCCCGCCCGACGACGGCACCCGCCAGCTTCTCCAATGGGGCGGCTCGATGGTCGGCGCGGGATTGTTTTGCGTTCTGCTACTCGTCACCGTCCTGGGTGGCTACTCGCGTCTGGGCGCGAGCACCAACGCCGGCTGGTTGGCGCTGATCGTTGCGCTCATGTGCCTGCCTTTCGGCGCACTGCTCCTCACACTCGGCCTCGCCAAGTGGCTTCGGAACCGCCGCCTCGCCCGCGCCAGCGAAGCGCGAGAGTAGCCGCACTTTTCCCCGAGTCACTACGTCCTTAATTCCGGTCTTCCTTCAGCTCGACGTGTCAGCGTCCGTAGTATCGTCCGCGGCCGCATCGTCGACCGGTGCATCATCGACGGGCGCTTCGTCAGCGGCCGCCTCCTCAGTGGGCGCGTCTGCTTCGGGGCCAACTGGGTCGCCATACTGGCCCTCTTCTGCGCTGGCGTCGGCAGTCTGTTCTTCGCCCTGCGCGTCGCCGGCGTACATCTGGGCGTCATCGGTAAACCCTGCTGCGGCGTAGCTGTCGGCGGTAGCTGCGTCTTGATCGGCAGTCTGCTGGTCCGAGTTGGCCCAGCTCTCGTTCAGTTGCGCGGTCCAGGTTTCGTCCGTGTTATCCGGACCGCCTTCGCCGGCCACGGTCTCCGAGTCCTGGTACGCCTGGGACGCATCGTTCGACGCCGCAGAGTAGTTGCCCGCGCTCACGTCCGCGCTCTCCTGCGCCTCGGCCTGCTGCTCCGTTGCCTGGTCAGACTGCAATTGCGAGTTATCTGTTGGATCGGTCGTTGGATCCGCAGTCGGATCCGTCGATGCATCCGGGTCTGTGCTGCCGGTGGGCGTGTCGTCGGGGTCGCCAGCCGTGACGCCCGAAGATCCGTCAGGAGAACTCGGATCTGTGCCATCCGGCTCCGCCACGCCTGTCGACGTCCCCGCGCCGCTCGGATCTGTCGGATCGGTCGGGTCGGTCGCCGTTCCCGTCGCGCTCGGATCGGTCGGGTCTGTCGGGTCTGTTGCCGTCCCTGCGCCGCTCGGATCAGTTGGATCGGTCGGGTCTGTCGGGTCCGTCGCCGTCCATGTGCCGCTCGCATCCGGATCGATGACCCCTTCCTCCACCACCACCACTTCTTCAACGGCTCCAGTCGTCATCCGGCGTGCCGTCGCTCCCCAACGGATCGAGAACCACATCGATAATCTCTTCCGTCACCGACCCCGAATCTGAACCGGTCGCGGTCTCTCCAGTGCCCGTGCCGCTTGTCGCACTCGTTGCCGCGGTTTCCTCAGGCACAATCACCACCACTTCCTCAACTTCGCTTCCCTGGCTGTTGCTATCGTCTGGCATGGTGAATCCTCCCTTTCCTGAATCTCTGGATTACTTCTTCCCGCCCGCATGTGCAGGCGGCGCAACTGACTTCCTTGATGGAACACTCGCCTTTGCCGGCGGCGTTGGTGGTTTTTTCGCGGCACCACTCACGGGCGCCGCCTGCGCAGCTGTCTTTGTCGCTGCACCACCCGCAGTAACCGTCGGCACAACTGGTTTTGCCGCTGCGCTCACGGGAGTCGCCGGCGTAGCCGCACCCGCACCCGCCGCAGGCGTCGCCGGCTCTCGGCCGCAAAGTGACCACGGTGTGGCATTGTGGGCAGCGCACATTCAACACCGTCTTGCCCCGCAGCACGGCAAGCGGAATCCGCATTGCGGCCTGGCACTTGTTGCAAATCACGCGGATCGAGTCCGTGGGCGCCGGTGCAACTGCCGGTTGAGCCGGCATTGCCGGCGCCGGTTTTGGCTGCGCGGCATTCACTTGCACGGCAGCGACAACCGCCATACCTGCTCCCGCCTGCGCTACGCCTGCACTCGGAACCGCCGGCCGCGCCGCGCCAGCCACCGCTGCCACCTTCACCGCCTTTACCGTGCCCACGCCCAATCCCGGCATCGCTTGCGTCGGCACCGGCGCCAGCTTCTTGCGCACCGGCTGGATGCTCTGGCTCCAGCGCATCAGCTCCGTTTCCTGCGCCGCCTGCCCCAGCAGGTGTAGCCGCCGCGTGGTGTACATCGACGACGATGTCGTCATCTCCGAGAACTTCGTCATCGAGTCGTCGCTCGCGGACTCCTGCTTCAGCCACTCCTCGATGTTCACCTGCTGCAGCAGCCGCGCCGAGCGAATTGACCACGCCAGCAGCACGCGCCTTACCAGCGCCTCGTCGCCCACAGCCATCAATCCCGCCCGGTCGGCGGTAATGTCCGACTGGCGCGACCACGCCATCAGCGGTAGGTCGATTGCTCCCTGAATCAGCTTCGTGGGATTGATCGCATTGATCAATCCGTTGGAGAGCAGGCCGGTGTGTACGCTCACATCGCCCGCGACAAAACGCAGCACCGTGTTCCACAACGCGTGACCGGCGCGGCAGTGCCCCATCTCGCGCGCCAGGACAAACAGCAGTTCATCGCCGGCAAAATTAATCAGATGAGAGGTGCCCAGCACAATAAAAGAGCTGTCCTCCGTGCCGTAGGTGTAGGTGTTCCACATCTGGTCGCCCGAAATGTAGACGTCCGGCATCTTCGGCAGTCCCAGGATGCGTGCGGCCAGCACCGCCTGGTTCCAGACATCGGTAAACTGCCGCGGCCCCAGCTTAATGGCATTGAAGGTCGACTCGATCCAAGGCCGGCCCACTTTGTCGGACACGTTCCGCACCACGGTGTGCAGCGCAGAAATGCTCTGCAGCTTCGACATGGCCTGGCCGTCCTGCGCCCACAAAAACACCGATCGGTCCATCTGGTACCCGGGCATCAACGGGCGTAGCCATTCGCATCCCGGGCACACAATCTCCGCCGCGCTCAGTCCCACTCCGTTCCCGCCGCAAACCTTGCACGGCGGCTTGCCGTTCGCTGCAAGCGGCACTCCCATGGCCACAGGCTGCGGAACCATCTGCGCTTCGGCAATCAGTCCGCTCCCGCACATGGTGCAGAACCGTGAGCCGGGTACTCCCGGTCCGTGTCCCTGCGGACAAACCAGCGGTCCAACCACTGTGTCGGCCATGGGCTCTCCTTATTCCTCGTATGCAGGTGTGCGGTTTACGCCGCCTGCACCTTGTGCGCCGTGGATGCTGTTGAGAATTTCTGTGACCCGTGGTTCGATGCAAAGGGGGGAGCTGAATTGCGCAATTATAGCCAACCCCATA
>CAVQMV010000012.1:0-5672 GCA_963713675.1 uncultured Acidobacteriota bacterium | reverse complement strand
TTATGCTGCTCGTTGCGCACTGATTGCTCTCGGCGCGCTGGAGCTGGTGCTGGACAAGGGCCAGGAGGAGGACTGGCTCAACTCGCACTTCATCATCGTCTGCGGGGTGATCGCCGCGGTCGCGCTCAGCTCCTTCATCGTTCTGGGAGTGGCAGCCACCCGCACCCGATCGTCGACGTGAAGCTCTTCAAGAACCGGAACTTCGCGATCTGCGAACCTGATGATGCTGGTGCTGGGCATCGCGCTCTTCGGCACGACGGTGCTCCTGCCGCAGTTCACCCAGATATGATGGGCTACTCGGCCCAGGACGCGGGGATGGCGCTCTCGCCCGGCGGGTTCACCGTCATGCTGCTGATGCCGCTGGTGGGCACGCTGATTGGCAAGGTCGACGCCCGCAAGATGCTCTCCTTCGGCTTCAGGTGCTCTCGCTCTCGCTCTTCTACATGGCGAACACCTCTATATGGGGCTCGACTTCAAGCCGTGATCCTGCTGCGCGTGTACCAGTCGGTCGGCCTGGCGTTCATGTTCGTGCCCATCAACACGCTCTCCTACGTCGGCATCCCCCAGGAGAGGAACAACTCCGTCTCCGGCATCATCAACCTCTCGCGCAACATGGGCGGCGACATCGGCATCGCCATGGTGACCACCCTCTCGCGAGGCGCTCCAGGTCCACCAGGCCACCCTCTCCGCCCACGTCCTTGGTCGAGAGATCGTTTCTCAGGCTGTCGATCTGGGTCTGCATTTCAGTGCGCAGAGCCTGAATCTGGTCTTGCACCGAAGGCGCTGGCGGAGCAGCGGGTTTCTTCGCCGGCGCGTGCTTCTTCGCCGGCGCCGTGGTGCCGCTGGTTTGAGCGTGTGAAACAACGAGACCAGCTGCCAGAATGACTGCGGCAGCCGCGTAGAGTGAGCATTTCATTGGGGCCTCTCTGTTCGTTTTAAGTCGTTTCGGCATTGTGGCTGCACCCGCGTGCACTTGGTCACACCTGTCTTGCGTGCCGCGGAAACATCAAAATGAAAAGGAAAATCTGCGTTATTTTCACCGGCGCGACACAAAGCGACGATGAACGCGCGAGGGGCTGAAATTCGCATCTGAGAAATTCTTCCCCATCGTTCCGCATCCCAGCCTCGCAGAGCAAGGTTAAGATTTGACGAATTCATATAGTTTTCACATTTTTAGTTATCGAACTTCGCGCAACGGAGGGGAAGTTAGAAAAATTAATACACCATTAAAAAACAAGACACTGCGCGGCCGCACTGCTGTGCAAATTGTGCGCTAAGACTTATGGCTGGGATGCCGAGGAAGCGCTAGCGGGTGGCACCGGCGCTGAGGAGGTTCGCAAGGATGCGGTAAGCGCCCGGCACCAGCTCAGGGAATTGCCGGTGAAGCGCGAAGGCAACATATATATAGGTACCTTTGCCGCGATGCAGGGCCAGCAAGCCGCCGCGTTGCGGGTCCTGGCCGGAATCGGCGGTCTCCGTGAGCACGGTGTAGCCGGGATCCCAGTGATCGAGGAAGCCGTGGCCTCGCTCTTCGAACCATCCATCGAAATCGGCAGTGGTGATCTGGTTCGGCGAGGTGAGAAGCGCGCTTGAAGGGTCGAGGAGCTTGACCGGCGCCTGCTCATCGACGACGCGCTCGCCAATGCCTCTCATGGCCAGTGGCAGCGGCGCGGGAAAGTTGTTGGTCTGGTACAGCACCAAGAGCGTTCCGCCATGCTCGACGAAGGCCTCGAGCCGCGATTCGGCGGCGGCGAGCTCTGGACGCACGGAGTAGGCGCGCGTACCGATGACGAGCACGTTCCACTGCGAGAGGTCGGCGCTGGCGACTTCGCCGCTGGAGAGGAGATGCGGGGTGACGCCCAGCGCCTCAATGGCTTCAGGGACGGTGTCGCCGGTGCCCATCACGTAGCCGACACGGAGGCCGGGCGCGAGCTTGACATCGACTTTGCGCGTGCGCAGCTCGGCTGGCTTGTACTGGTTATAGGGCCGCAAGCCGGTGTAACCGATGCTCTGCCAGCCGATGGCATAGTCTTTGCCGTCCACATGCGCCACGGCCTGGATGGTGTATGCGCGCGCGGCCACGTCGCCCGCGGGAGTAACCGTAAACACGAGCGGCTCGGTGTCGCCCGCGCTCTTGAGATGAAAGGATTGCTGCGCGGGATCGCAATGCCAGCCTTGCGGCAGTTTCAGATCCACCGTTCCGTTGGCGGCACGCTCGGCTTGGACGGTGACACTGACGGGCAGCGGCGAGCCATCCAGCGGAAGAAGGCGGGCTTCAGGCGCAACGCGCACCCCGATGGCGGGCGTGACGACCAGCGGCTGGTAGACGCCGCCCACAGCGACGACGTGCGCCAGGGTTTGCACCACCATTCCGAGACGGATGGGAACGCCGTCGAAAGTGAACTCGGCCCAGGCGCTCAGCGGATAGGGCGCGAAGGAGCGCTCGCGCAAGGACTCATTCGAAATGTCGTAAAAAGGCTGCTCGGTGGTGGGTCGTGTGAAATACGGCTTGGTCGGCGCGGCATCGGCGGGGACATGGAGGTGAAAGAGCGCGTTCGCCGATTCGGAGCTACCTGGCGCGCCGGCAGGCTCGCCCTTAACCCATGATGCGCCCGTATCGGCTTCAAACCATGTTTTGGAGAGATGAGCGCTGCTTGCAGCGCTGAAGGTGTGCACGCGAACGCTGAAGTCTTCGCCCGGATACACACTGCGCGCGGATTCGTCTGCCGATGCGCCGCGGCCCGGACCGCCCTGCCCGCCATCGCCGGTCGTGAACGCGGCGAGGTCCAGACCGAGCAGATCCTTGAATGCGATCTGAAACTGGTCGATTTTTTCGCCGAGCTCGAATGCGAGGTCGGACTTTGCCTGGGCGCTCAAATCGCTCGCCTTGATGCGCGCGTAGAGGTCAAGCGTTTCGCGATAGATGGGCACAAGTTTGTGCGCGCCATCCGCGCCGCCCTGATTGCTGCAGTCGGCCGCGAATGTATCGAAGTCGGATTGGATTTTTTTCAGACCGTCGGTGAGCCAAGCGGGAGGAGCGTCGCCCGCTAGACGTGTGAGGCCTGCGATGTTCGTGTTGATGTGGACTTTCGCATTCCAAAACAGACTCGTGTCCTTTACTTCTTCGCCGACCGCGGCAACTGAAGGCGCAGCAGCCCACAGGTGATAGCCCGACGAGTCAGGCGCGCTCAGCGCCGGGTTGGCGCCGCCGTGTTGCGACATCTGCTTGCCCCAGCCTTCGCGCGCAATCTGCACATAGGTGCGGCCCAGAGCCGCATCCCACGTGCCTACGGGAATGGTGACATCCGTCGGCAACGCACCTTCGATCCACTCGCCGGTGACGTAGTTGTGAAACCGCGCCGGGGCCGATTTGCCGGTAGCGTAGTCGAACATTTGGCCGTTTTCGATGCGCGCGAACGGCGCGCGCGAGTAGACAGCCAGCGGCTGCCACGGCTCCAAGCCATTCTTCAATTGCTCGGGAAAGACCTTTGGATCGGCGGCAGCATTGAAGGCTTCCTGCGCGATTTCGCCCGAGACCTGATGCTGGCCGTGGCCGTCGGTGACGCCGCCGACGAAGGTGGACAAGATAATCTGCGGACGCACCATGCGGATGGCGAGAACCGCGTCGTAGAGCAAGCGGTCGTGGCCCCACTTGGCAAAGGCCTCTTCCTGGGTTTTCGAAAAGCCGTAGTCGGCCTCAGTACCCCAAAGCTCCTGCGCGCCGTAATATTCGTCGGCCTTGAGCAACTCGTTGGTGCGGATGAGACCGAGCGCATCGTAACTTTCGGCCGACATGGCGTTCAGCCCGCCCTCGCCGCGCGTGAATGTGAGCAGCGTGACGCGCACGCCGAGGCCGCGCGAGAGATAGGTCATGAGTGCGCCGTCCTCATCGTCAGGATGGGGCACGATGATCAACACGCTGGCCGTGGTGCCGATGCGCTTGAGGGTTTGTTCCAGATCCGCCGCGCCGCGATCTTCCGGCAGGGGCAGGGCTTCAACAGCCGGCTCGGGAAGCGGGACCTGCGCCAGCTCGGAGTCTGGCGACGACTGCGCCGGCTGTTGCGCATAGAGCGATGCGGGGCGCGCGCCCAAAAAAAGGGCGGCGACGGCGGCGATCAGGGCCGATTGATGCAGCTTTTGGGGAAACGAAATCATCATCGACAGTGTACAAGCTGGCGTGCGGGCCTACGACATTTCGTGCTCGGTTGGTGAGTGAGTTCGGGATTCGTGCTATCCCCGGTCCCCAAATGCGAGGGACCGGAGGCGCCCAGATTTGTGCTGAATGAAGAGGAGTCCTACCGCCAATCGTCGCGGGCGTTGGCGAGGCCCTGATTCATCAGCGCGTCAAAGCCGGAGTGCTTCTTGATGAAGATCTCGCTGAATTGGCGGTCCTGGCGGAGCAGGATGGCCTGCAGGCGGACGAGTTCGAGAAGAGCGAGAAACATGGCGATGAGGGCGCGCTCGGACTTGGTGTGGCTGAGCATGCGGCGCAATGCGACCGGCTTGTCTTCCATGGTGAGGCGGCGCGCCAGGAACTGGATCATCTGGCCGACCGTGACGGAGTCTTCTTCGAGATTGAGGATCGGGCGGTTGCGCGCGCGCTCGAGAATGCCGCCGAAGACGCGCACCAGATCGGTGGTGTCGGCGGCGATCTCCGGCTCTGCCCCGGCATCTTCCTGAAATTCGCGGATGCCGGGATTGGTCCACGAGGCAGCTTCGAGCATCTGCCTTTCAAGCAGCATCTGCGCGGCGTTCTTGAAGCGCTCGTGCTCGAGCAGACGCTCGACCAACTCGCGGCGCGGATCTTCATCGGCGTCGTCGGGCCCGGCGGGAGCGCGCGGCAGCAACATCTTGCTCTTGATGTGGATGAGCAACGCCGCAGTGTAGATAAAATCTCCGGCCACATCCATGTCGCCGGCGCGCAACTGGTCAACGTAGGCCAGAAACTGCGCGGTAATTTTGGCGATAGGGATGTCGTAGATATCGATGTCCTGCTTGCGGATGAGATCGAGGAGCAAGTCGAGCGGACCATCGTACACCTGGTTCACGATGACGGAAAACGGCGACTGCTCGGCATCTTCGCCGCGCGCCTTGAGCGCCGCCGCAACTTTTTCGGCGGTGGTGCGCTCGGGCTTTTCCGCAAAGGGCAGGGTGGGGGCGATGTCTTGTGGCGCGGGCGGTGGGTCCGGGGCGGAAGATGCGGCGATGACGACGGGATCGGCGGTCAGGACCGGATCGGTTTCCGGAATGGGAGCTTCTGTGTGCTCTTCTGCCGCCTCCGGAGCGATTGCTTCTACGGGCGCGGCTTCGGCTCTGATTTCGGCGGTTTCGCTCACATCTTCTGCCGATGCAACCTCGGCGGTTTTTGTTGTTTCCTCCACAGGAACGGGCGTTGTTGCGGCAGGTTCTTCCGTTGCTTGGGATTCCTGTGGAATTTCGGTGTCGGTGAGGTCTGCGGGTGTCGACGCAGATGCGGCCGGAATCTCGGACTCACGCACCGTTAGAGTGGGAAGCTCATTTGCGAGGGCGGGTGGTTCGGGCGTGGGTTCCTGCTCCACCGGTACTGCGACTTCGGCGGACGGCTCTTCTTTGGCCGCAACGATCGCTTGAGATGTAGCCGGCTCGGAATTTGGGGAAGATGGTTTCACTCGACTCTCTTCTTCTTCTTGCAC
>CAVQMV010000011.1:0-51388 GCA_963713675.1 uncultured Acidobacteriota bacterium | reverse complement strand
TCATCGAGAATAGAAGCAGTGATCATCCTGTGAAGGGATACGAAATATGTGCGCTCGTACGTGGCACTGATATCACATCCGACGATATCGACGTTTGGATTGAGATGCATATATTTACCATTGCCACAACCGATATCGGCGACTTTGGCCCCGGCCGGAATCGATTTAACAAACTGTTCGACCGACGGCCACGGCGAATGTCGCGTGTGACTAAAATGACCGCCGATCGCATCGTACACGGCGTGCACGTGACTGCGCTCCAATTGTTCGCCCTCCACATCGCTCGACGGCTGCCAATGAAAGGAGGGACAGAGGCGATGACGCAACGCGTTCTTCATTCCCCACTCCTATACCATCATACCATCATACCAGTGGTCGATTGATGGCCTGAGCGACGCGTTTCTTCTGATAGGTATCGCACTGATCGTGAAACTTGCAGCTGTACATTACACGTGCGCGATCACCCGATGTGATGTGATGCGACAGCAGCGTCGATGGTATACATACTCACAAACCTGAACCTTCCGCACTCGACGAAGTGTCAGTGATACTCGGCGTTCGCGTTTAACAAAAACCGAACCGGACGGCGCAGATGTTACAGTCGCAGCAGAGTCGGCTTTGCTTGGAGCAGCGACAATGGCGCCGATCGGCACAGCGGTGGTGGTGGAAGGCGAAGCAGCGGATGGCGTGGCGGACGCGGACGCGGACGTGGACGTCGACGCGGATGTGGGTGTGGCTGTGGTGGTTGTGGAGTATTTTGCGATCGCCTGAGCGGGTATGCAGTCGTGTTTACGGCGAGCAATGCCGTGACTCCACAGATATCGGCCGTCACCGCTCATGACGAGTGCCGATCGCGGCGGCATATGCACATATTTGACCACACGACTCGGCATCGGCAGTCGCATTTCCATAACGCTGTGCGCAGCCAATGAGACGCTGATGATCGGATCTTCGAACGCACTGTGCGTGTCAATATGCGGTCTGCAGAGATGCAATCAGAATATGTATGACAAAAAATGGTCGCATCAAATGCGATCAATGCTCAACGCTCATACCGAATGCCCTGTCCGGGAGTATACTCATTAATCGTCAGCTGATCGGGTTCACTCGTTACGACTTTGCGCTCCTTCAATCGCGGAATGAGTGGAGTGATCCACGTCGGCAGTGACCCAATAAATTTATTTGGATCGACGGTTTTGGTCTCGTAATTGAAGGCATAGCCGTAGTGCTGCACCCGTCGCGCCATTCCGTGCGCGTGGTGCGGCTTCATCCAATGCGCGTCATCAATGGCCTTCATCAACGTCCGTTCTTCATCGATCGATAGCACGTCCTCACAAATATCTAATCCGGGGACGTGCACGTGATCGGTGGTGCTCGTACTCGGAATATCGCCCAATACGGCAGTCGGCGTTTTGCCATTCGAACCGATCGGCGGCAATTCGCCACTGAGCACTGCGCGTTCGTATGCCGCTGCATCCAAATCCAAGTCATCGGCTTCGTCGTCGTTCACACTGTCATCAGCCGTCGCCGCAGCCGCCATTTGGCGTTCGCGTTTTTCCTGCGCGCGTTGAGCATCCGATTTGATGCCGAGGACTTTCATCCTTTCCTCTTTTGCACCGGCGGTTTTATATTCTGATCGTTCCATTTCGGCCAACGATTTCCGATCATCGCCGGTTTCGACTTTCGCATCGACCGCTATGGTGTGCGCCGATTTGGGACGGCATCGGCTGCCGTAACGCGGCAAAGTTCATTTTGATAATGCGATTGCCGAGTTGAGTGGCGGTCGGCCATTTCATTGCCCGTTCCGCTTCGATGGGACTCGAAAAAGCGATAATGCAAAAGGGCTTATGTTTGGGCATAACAATCGTCTGCAGGCGACCATATCGCGAAAATGCAGAACGCATTTGGTCCTCAGTGTCGCCACGCGCAGCACCGCAATTGGCCACGAACAAAAATCGCGTCGGCAGCGAATCAGTCAGCGTCGCTTTGCGAAAATGTTGCGACTGCAGCAGCGCCGGATCGCGATCGGACTCGGCGGTGGCAGAAGATGATAATGTCGCAGTCGATCCCGACGCGGTAGCAGCAGCAGCAGCAGCAGCCGATTTGGATTCTGTCGATAACTCAGGGGAATCGTCGCCGAGTGTGGGCAGCGAAAGAATAGTCGGCTCAGGCTCTGTCAACGACGACGATGATGAAGAGACCGAAGTCGCACTCGACATACACAGTCACTCCTCCGATCAAATAATTGACCAGATAGCCACTGCAAAGGGGCCAATGGCCACGAGAGGTACAAACACACGGCGCCCAACCCAATTGTCCCCCGACCCTGAGTTGGGCGCCTGAGTTACCCGAGTTTCTGATCCAGCCCCGGGCAACCTCTTCGGCATTCTCCCGCCGATTAATTACATTCCGCTTTGCGCGTTTTCCTCCGGATGCACCACGCGATAGCTCGCGCCTCCGTTCGACCAAACCAGCAGCAAAACGTCCTTGCCCTGCGGCACCGCGTGAATCTGGCTCACGAAGTTATCGGCGTCCGTCACCGGATGGCGATTGACTTCAAGAATCACGTCGCCGGGTGTCAGGCCCGCATCGTCGGCCGCACTCCCCGGCCGCACTTCCTGAATGGCCGCGCCGTGCACCTGCTCAGGTACATGCAGTTGCTGGCGTACGTCAGGCGACAGGTCCGCTACCGTCAGTCCCAGCCGGCCGCGCTGCTCGCTCGCGCCCGTATCGCTGGCTTCTTCGCTCTTCTCTTTCTGGAACTCGCCCACCGTCATCTTCACGGTCTCGGGCTTGCCGTCGCGCAGAATGCCCAGGTCGATCACCGTTCCCGGCGCGGTTTCGCTCACCGCAACCTGCAGCTCGCGCCCATCCAGGATCTTCTTTCCATTCAGTTCGCGCAGCACGTCGCCGCTCTTCAATCCGGCCTTGCCCGCGGGCGAGTCAGGCGTTACCTGGCTCACGACTGCGCCGCTGGCGTCAGGCAGGTTGAAGAACTGCGCGTTCTCGGGCGTCACGTCGTTCATGCTGATGCCCAGGTAGCCGTGGTGCACCGTGCCGGTCTTGATGATCTGATCCACGGAGGCCTTCGCGATCTCCGAAGGAATCGCAAAACCTGCGCCTGCAAACGAGCCGCTGTCCGAAATGATGAAGGTGTCAATGCCGATCAGTTCGCCGTGGGCGTCCACCAGAGGCCCGCCGGAGTTGCCGGGATTGATGGCCGCATCGGTCTGGATAAAGTCGCCCGGCTTGCGCGCATCGTCGGTGTACGGGTTGGGCCGGTTCAGCGCGCTGATGATGCCCCGCGTCACCGAGAACTGGAAGTAGCCGAAGGGGCTGCCGAAGGCCAGCACTGTCTGCCCGGGATGCAGTTTCGCCGAGTCGCCCCACGGGATGCTGGGCAGGTTATGCGCGTCGATTTTGATGACCGCGATGTCGTTCAGTTTGTCCTCGCCCACCAGTTTCGCCGTAAACACCCGCCGGTCGTTGAGTGTGACCCGCATCTCCGTCGCGCCATCCACCACGTGGTCGTTGGTCACGATGTATCCATCCGGCGAGATAATGACGCCGCTCCCCACTCCATGCTCAATCTGGGGCTGCGGTTTCGTGCCCTGCCCGCCCGGCCCGCCTTGCCCGAAGAAGAACTGCCGGAATTGCGGCGGCAGATCTTGCGGGTCGATGCCGCCGAAGTCCTGGCCGCGCCCGTGACCCTGACCGTGGCCTCGCCCCTCGCCTTGCTCATCGTCGGAAACACGCGAAGTGACCGAGACGTTGACCACGGCAGGCGTGACGCGAGCCGCAACCGCTTCCACCGCGTTGTCGAGCGCCACCAGCGAAGACACGCTCGAGTCGTCTAACGGTCCCGACGCGGCTGCCATCGCCTTGTTGTGGTCGATGAAAAATGCAAAGACAAATAGAAGTGTGGCCAGAATGCCTGCAGGCACCGCCAGCCTTTTCGCTCTTGCTACTAATGAATTAGTTGTAGTGAACATGTTCATCTCCATTGGGGTTGAAATTTCTAGTTACAGTTTGAAAACCAGCCAGCTGCTCTCGGGCTGGGGAGCGGGGGGCTGATCAGAGTCTTCTGCATGCGCCGGTGTTGAGCCGGGCGCAGTGCGCATGGGATAAACCGCAATAATCAGCCGCGTCATAGTGATCCGCGTAATTGTCCGTCTACCGGCTGGATCTGTGGCCTCCGCGGATTGCCGCTGTGCGTTTGCATCCGAGTCGTAATCGGAAGTCAGCCTGTGATGGCAGTGCGAAGTTCGTACTTCCCACGTCGTCAGCTCCAAATACTCAGGCTGCCCGGCAGCGTCCGAACCCGCATCCGGCATCTCTGCTCTCGTAAGCACCGCACGCGGCGCGGCCTGGTCCACGAATGCCACCTGGCCTTGCGGTGCGTCCGTCGGCTCCGTCAATTTCGCCACCACCCGATGCGAAGAAACCGGAATCGAGGCGGCGACATCCTGACCCGCAGGCAAAGCCACTTTCGTTTCTATCGCACGGAAGCTGGAATCAACCCGTGCCACTTGAGTCTGCTTCGTCGCCGTCTTCGCCGCGGGAACAAAGGCCACCACTTGCGGGCAACGCGCCAATTCCACCGACGCAATCAACAGGCTGCACCCAGCAACGCCCACGAGTGCGCGCGCGGCCATGGGATGAAGGACCTGTTTACGCGCCAGGATGCTGTAGACGCGGCGCACCAGCTCAGGACGGCGCTCGAATGCGCCGAGCGAAAGTGCCTGGGCGCGGCGTCGCTGCAATCCGCGCTCGGCCAGGCTGGTAAGGCATTCCGCGTAAGCGCACGGCGCTTGTGTCCGGCGCACCACGCCCTCGTCGCAAGCCATTTCGCGCTCGCGGCACAGGCGGTCTTCGATCCAGGCCAGCGCAGGATTCAACGGGAACATAACGAGCGCCAGCTTCTGGAAGAGATTGGTCCAGTCGTCACGCCGCCGCAGATGTTCGGCCTCATGCAGAACCACTTGCTGCAGTTCGCCAGGCGTCAGGCGTGCGTAGAGCCAGTTGGGAATCAAAATGCGCGGCGCCAGGAAGCCGATCACGCTGGGACGGTCTAGTTTGCGCGTCGTGCAAAGTTCCACGGGACGTCGCGTCGGAGAAACAGCGGTAAGCAGAACGCGCAAATGCGCTTCTACCTCAACCGGGACCGCCGAACTCCACAGCCGGCGCAATTGCAACGAGTGAAGGGCGAGGCCGACCGCACGCGCCAGCGAAGCCACCAGCCAAAGCGCCGCAATGGCAAAGGCCCAGCGGCTATCGAGCCGGAACCACGGCGTGGGCGCCGATGCGCCGGGCAGTGCGTTGGCCGCGATTGCGTTTGCTGTGCTGCGCGCAAACCATGGCAGGAACTGCAAACCCACAACCACCGCGAACGCCGCAGCCCACACGGCGAAGCGCCGTGCGGCGCCTATATTGACATGAAGGCGCGGCGTCATCCAGAAACAAACCCCAAGAACCGCAGCGATCGCCGCGCCCTGCCATAGGGCTGCAATCGCTACAGGAGCAGCGCCCTGCGCCAAGCCAACCAGCCAGCCGCCGGCGCTTGCCAGCATCGCATGTGCTTCATCGGTCATGAGCATCGGGAACATCTATTTTTCCTCGCTCCCCTTTTCAGCCTTCGCGCTGCGAATCGCATCTTTCAGGCGCTCTAACTCTTCGATTCCGATCTCTTCATCGCCTAAAAGTGATAACACCAGTTGCTCGCGCGAGTTGCCGAAAAATCGGCCGAGCACGTTGCGCACTTCGGAGCGGCTGGCCTCGTCCTCGGCAACCGCCGGCCGGTACACGAACGCGCGGCCCTCCTGGCGGTGCTCCACATAACCCTTCTGTTCGAGGATCCGGATGGTGGTCAGCACCGAGTTATACGCCAGCGGCTCGTCTTCGGGCAGGGCGGCCACCAGATCGGTCACGGCCGACTCGCCCCTCCGCCACAGGATCTTCATCAGCCTGAGCTCGGCTTCAGTGAGCGTGTTGGATTTTCTCGGCGGCATCGCTAACCTTTTGATTCTGCTTGCCTATTGTCACAACCGGGATGATTCCTGCATTTCCATAGACGAACAACTAAAGGATTAGTTTGCAGTTTCCTAAATATTTTTCAGGCGTCAAAGTGCGCCGCCAGGAACGAACCGTTCCCGGCCCGCTCTATGCTACGATCCGTGCAAGCGTTCACGGACTTGATTCTTTGCGCGGAATCGTGGCCGGAAAAATCTCTTCCGTGCCGCTCATGTCGAACGCCTTTCCTGAGATCTGCAGCGCGGACCGCAACTGTGGTTCCGTGCTCACAAGGGGTGGTATGGACAACCAG
Source organism: uncultured Acidobacteriota bacterium (assembly GCA_963713675.1). Taxonomy (GTDB): domain Bacteria; phylum Acidobacteriota; class Terriglobia; order Terriglobales; family Acidobacteriaceae; genus Telmatobacter. The sequence continues at coordinate 45,066 of CAVQMV010000011.1, read as the reverse complement.
TTACGGCCTTTGAATCTCGGCGAGATCCTAGATCGCACGGCACAACTTTACCGGCGCAATTTTTGGCTGTTTGTCGGAACGGCGGCGTTGCCTTTGTTGTTGGTCCTGGCGCTCGCCATTCCAGCCGGGGCCGTCTTCGTCCTTCCCAGCATTGCAAATCACGGCGTTTGGGAAAATACTCCCGCAACGATCATTGCCATCGTCCTTCTTTGTCTCATCTTCCTGCCGATTTACCTTGCCGTGTACGTGTATTCCTACGCCGGCGTCACGCAGGCCACGGTGAGCGTGCACCTCGGCGAGAAGCCTACAATTCGTGCCACCCTCAAAAGTGTGCGGCCCCGCTTCTGGACCTATCTCTGGTATTTGCTCCTGCAGGGGATCATGGTGGCGCTCGTACCGGCAGCCGTCGCCGTCGCCATCATTGCGCCGCTCATCTTTCTCATGTCCCGTTCCGGCGAGGACATTGCTTCGCGTTTTGCTCTTGGTTTCCTGGTGTTCCTGGTTGCAGTTGCGGTTTTCGGAGTCATGCTTTGGCTGACATTTAGTTTCATGCTGGGCATGGCCGCGTGCATTGTGGAGAAAAAGACCGCCTGGGAGTCGCTCGTTCGCTCGTGGCAACTGAGCAAGGGAACCCGCGGCCGTATCTTTGTCACCTACCTGCTTGTGATTGCGCTGGCGTTCGCAGTATCGATGGCCTTGTCCATTCCCATGCTGATCGTGATTGCCTTCGTCCCTTCTATGGGAAATGGCGCCGCGTTTTCGTCGCCGGCATTCGTGGTGGCCGAGATCGTGAGAGTGGTCATGAATTTCGCTACGCAGGTGTTGCTGGCGCCGATCATTATGATCGCTTCCGTCCTGTTCTACTACGACCAGCGCATCCGCAAGGAAGGCTTCGACATCGAGTGGATGATGCAGCGCGCAGGGCTAGCGCAACCCCCATCCGCAGGATCGCCGGGCGACGCCGCAGGAGGTTTCGGGCCGGTCACGCCGCCTGATAGTTTGGAAGGGCGATGAATTCAATGCGGTTCGGGTCTCGTGGAGGTAACGGCGGGGTATCGGCGAGGCCGGCCACCGCTGCTTTGCTTTCGCTTCTTGCCGCGTTGCTCGTGCTGGTGGCAGCGGCGCCGCATGCGCGCGCCCAGCAGTCCCCTTCCAACGGGGGTTGGCGCGATGTGAATCTTGCCGAGTACCGCCAGCATCTCCAGGACCTCGACAGCGTGGTTGCCGATTGCCAGGCTCAACTCAAGCTTAAGAAACCGGCGCCTGCCAGCAACAACGCGTGCGATCCCGAACGGGTTGGCCCTAACGACCGCGTGCAAAGTCCGGGCGCTGCGGGATCTGAACCGCGCGAAGTTCGCTACGCCTGGCTGCGGGCTGTACTCATCCTCGCTGGAACTAAAGGAAGGGCTGCGCAGTCTGCCGTCGCGGGAGCGCCTGCGAGCGCTAACAGCAAACCGGTAGACCCGAACGATCTCCTTAACGACGCGCACCAACGCCTCCAGATAGATGAGCACCAGGCCGAAAGCCCGCTGGAAACAAATCCCGCCTATGCCGACCAGCGAAAGTCGCTCAACACAATTCTGGCCCAGCGCGAATACCAGGGCGTAACCAAGGTTTCCGTCAAGGACCGCATCCTGGAATGGCTCGGCAACCTGCTCAACAAAATCGTGATGAGGCTTGCGGGGATGGGGGCGCGTGCGCCGTGGGCTGCCCGGTTGCTCGAAGGCTTGCTGCTGAGCGGAATCTGCATCGCGCTGATCTGGTTTTTCATCCGCCTCGAGCGCAGCGCGCGAGTGCGCCTGATTCCCGACATTGAGTCCGGGCCGAGAGCGCCTTCATCACGCGAATGGCAGTCGTGGTACCAGGAAGCGGGCGACATGGCCGCGAAGAGCCAGTGGCGGGAGGCGATTCACTCTCTCTACTGGGCCTCGATTTCGCTGCTGGAGTCGCGGCGTCTGTGGCCGGCCGACCGCGCGCGCACGCCGCGCGAGTATCTTGGACTGCTCGCCGGAGACGATCCGCGTAAGGTGGGCTTGACCGCGCTAACCCGCAGTTTTGAGCGCACTTGGTACGGGGGTGGCGATGCCGCAGCGTCAGACTTCAACGCGGCTTTGGAGCACGTTCGCACTCTGGGGCTCGAGGTGAAAGCCGAATGAAACTCTTCGCCTCGCTCGATGCCAAAGATCGCAAGCTGCTCATCGGCTGCATGTGTGCGGTGATCGTAGTCGCAGCGGTCACTGCTATCTTTGCGCGCAACGAAGACCAGGACAATAATCCTGTGCCCAGCACCTATCGCACGGGCAAGCATGGCGCGCGCGCTGCTTTCGAATTGCTCCAGGCCAACGGTTACGAAGTCGAGCGGTGGGAGCGGCCGCTCAGCGACCTCGTGGCCCAGACCGACGCACAAACCGTAGTGATCTTCGCCTCGCCCAACCCCACCTCACCCGAAGATCTCAAAGCCGTGAAAGACATAGTTGCCCAGGGCGGGCGCGTGCTGTTGACGGGATGGTCGGGAGGGATTCTGGCGCCCGGCGGAAACGCCTTGCCTCCGGTGCGATTCGAGACCGCCTGCCAGCTCACGCCGCAGGGACTCGACCCGCTGGCCGGATCGGGCGAAGTGTGGATGGTTCCCGAGGCTTCATGGGGAGCGAACCGGCCGCTCGACCGCATCGAGTACAACTGCGCGGGCTCGCCGGCCGTGGTGGAGTACACGAGCGGCAAGGGCGAGGTCATCTGGTGGGCCAGCTCCACGCCGCTTGAAAATGGCTCCATTCAACGCGCCGACAATCTGAACCTGTTTTTGAATTCCCTGGGCGCGCCCCAGAACCATCATTTCTATTGGGATGAATCGTTGCACGGGGAGAGCTACTCGAACTGGTTCTATGCCAGCGGCGCCGCATTGAACCTTCTCAAAGCGGGCCTCCTCGGCATTGCATTGCTCGTGATCTTCAGCTTCAGCCGCCGGCGCGGGCCTGTGCGCGACCTGCCCGCTCCGGTGCGCGCCACGCCCGTGGAGTTTCTTGAGGCGCTGGGTTCGCTCTACGCTGAGGCTGGCGCTTCGGCGACTTCCGTGGAGCTTGCCTACGAACGTTTCCGGCGTCGCATGGGCGACTTGTGCGGACTGCAGGCAGCCAGGATGAGCCCGGAGGAGCTGGGTCTTGCTTTGCGCCGGCGTTTTCCGCAGGCTCCTGAAACGCTCGAAAAGGATTTGGCGGAGTGCGAGGAAGCCATCGGGAGCGACGCCTTGCAACCTAAGAGGGCACTGGCGCTCGTGCAAACTCTCAACCGCCACGGCGAAGCTTTGGATCGAGCAGCGAGAGTGAGAATTTACGATTGAAATTGAATTCTGAATCGGACACAACAGCAGGACAAGAAGCAAGGAGACCGGAATGAGCGAAGAGAATGCGTTGCAACCGGACGCGCAGGCGCCAGGCACAACCCTGAAGGCCACGCAGGAGTTGCTGACCCGTTCACGCGCGGAACTGGGGCGCGTGATAGCAGGCCAAAACGAGGTGATCGGCGAAGTCGTTGTGGCCGTGCTCACGCAAGGGCATGCACTGCTCGAAGGCGTGCCGGGAATTGCCAAGACGCTGATTGTGAAATCGGTGGGCCGGTTACTGGGGCTCAACTTCCAGCGCGTGCAGGGAACGCCCGACCTGATGCCCGCCGACATTCTGGGCACCACCATCTTCAGAATTGGCTCTGATACTTTCACGTTTCACGCGGGCCCGGTATTTACTGACCTCCTGCTGGTCGACGAAATCAACCGCATGCCACCGCGTACCCAGGCGGCGCTGCTGGAATGTATGGAAGAGCGCCAAGTGACCAGCGACGGCGTCGCGCGGCAGTTGCCCCGGTGGTTCACGGTCTTCGCCACGCAAAATCCCATCGACTTTGAAGGCACCTATCCGCTTCCCGAAGCGCAACTCGACCGTTTTCTGCTCAAAATTAAGGTGCGCTATCCCAGCGCGGACGAAGAACGGCAAATGCTGGAACGGCATCACGGCGCGAGCGTAAACCTGCTCGATGATGCGAAGATCCAGCCGCTTGCCGCAGAGCTATTGCAATCCGCACGCGACGAAATTCGCGCCATCCGTGTGGAGGCGGATCTTTACGGCTACATCCTCGATCTGGTGCGTCGCACGCGCGAGTGGCCCATGCTGGCTCTCGGCGCAAGCCCGCGCGCGGCCATTTGCCTGTTACGCGTGGCCCAGGCCTTCGCCGCCTTTGAAGACCGCGACTACGTGATTCCCGACGACGTAAAACGCGCCGTGTTGCCCGTGCTGCGCCATCGCATCCTGCTCAAGCCGGAAGCGGAGTTGGAGGGCTTCGACGCCGATCGCGTGCTGAACGACGTCGCTGCGGCGGTCGCGGTGCCGCGGACCTCGGTAGCCTAAATGATCTCGGCTTCGCTCCATCCCGAGCCAGTGCGTGCGGCCTGCAAGCCGCGTAGCCGCTTTGCGTTCGGCCTTACGCCGCGCGCCATTTGGCTGCTCGTCGCGGGCCTCGCGCTGGCCTTGCCGGGATTCTTCTCCGCGCGTCTCGGCTACGGCATGTTGATATGGGATGCGCTAGTGCTGGTTTCAGTGCTGTGGGACGGCATGCGACTGCCCGCTCCACAATCCATCACCGTGGAGCGCTCGTGGAGCAACGCCCCTTCCCTCTCGAGCCCAACCGAAATCGAAATCGCCGTGGAACAGAACGGCGGAACTATTTTAGAATGCCGCATCGTCGACGATCTGCCTGAAGCGTTGGTGGCCGTGCCTTCTACATGGAGTCTGCGCGTCTATCCGCGCGTGCGGGCCGTTTTGCGCTACACCATCGATCCGCGCGCACGCGGCGACGTCACTACAGGTTCGGTGTACCTGCGCTACCAGTCGTTGCTCGGCCTCATCGATAAATGGGCCATGGCGCCGCTCCAGCAGATCGTGCGCGTCTATCCCGCGCTCCGGCAAGGTGAAGACCAGGAAATTTTTCTGGCGCGCGGTCGTCAAATCGATCTCGAACTGCGCCAGGTCCGCGAGCGCGGGCTGGGCCGCGACTTCGAGAGTCTCCGCGAGTACCTTGAAGGCGACGACCTGCGCGACATCTGCTGGACGGCCACAGCGCGACGCGGAGCATTGATCACGCGGCGCTACCAAACCGAGCGCAGCCAGGCCGTGTGGATCGTTCTCGATGCGGGACGGCTGTTGCAAGGCCGCATCTTGCGTGACACCGACGATCCTGATCGGCGCGGCTACTCCAAGCTCGATTACGCGTGCTCTACCGCGGTCGCTCTGGCGCAACTCGCGCTCTACTCCGGCGATCGCGTGGGCCTGCTCGTCTACGGCCAGCATGTGCAGCAGCGCGTGCTGCCCGGCCGCGGCCAGGCGCACTTGCGCCTGATCGTCGAAGCGCTGGCCCAGGCGCGCGCCGAAATCAGCGAGGCGGATCACCTGCGCGCCACGGCCACGTTGAACCGCTGGCAGCCGCGGCGGGCGCTGATTTTGTGGATCACCGATCTGGCCGAAACTGCGATGCGTCCGGAAGTCATCGACGGCGCCATGCAACTGCTACGGCGGCATGTGTTGCTGTTTGTGGCCATGGCCCAGCCTGACGTGGAAGCGATTGCCAAAGGCCGCCCAAAAAATGTCGAACAGATGTTCCGCGCGTCGGCGGCGCTGGAACTGGTGATGCGCCGCGAGCTGCTCCTTGCGCGGCTGCGCGATCAGGGCGCGCTCACCCTCGATCTCGATCCCGATCAACTGACTTCGGCGGTACTCAACCAATATTTAAAGGTGAAAGAGCGGGCGATGGTTTAAGGACAACCTGCTGCACTGTCCACATCGTTCGCAATATACAGACCCTGTCATCCTGAGCGAAGTTTGCCGCGTTCTCGCGGCAAACGCAGTCGAAGGATCTGCGGTTGCTTTTCTGTCGAAATGCGCGCGTCACCTAGTAATCGCAATCTGGAATTTACTCGCGCTTGTCGCCCGTAGGCCTGTGCCGATTCTTGTGACGAAATGCGTTTTTGAAAAGTCTAAAATCCGCGATTCCGATAAGAGCCCCGAGCGCCGCATTGAAAATCGCTTCCGACAAGTTGTGACGTGCGATGCCCACAACTGTCCGAACGACCGCGATAAGGAAGGGCAGAAAGAGAAGCCATGCCGCGAAAACCCGGAGCCCTGCCCTTTGACCAGGCGCGGTCTTTACGTCACCTTCCTCTCCCGACGTGGCAGCCACCCCGCCAGCGGCCGGAACAACCACACCAGCAGCAACACAAACAGTGTCCCGCCCACCGTGAATTTAAGCCACACATGCGCCGCGGAGGGCGAGAAAAAGCCTTCCAGCGTGCCGGCAATAATCAGCAGCGGAATCGTGCCCGCAACCATGCGTGTAGCCTCCACGCCGGCCAGAGCAATCGAATCGCGCCAACGATAGAGTCCAGGAAAAGCCACGCCGCGCCCCAGGCGCAGTCCGGCTGCTCCGGCAAGAACGATCGAAGGCAGCTCAAGCGAACCGTGCGGAGCCACAAAGCTCCACAGGTCCAGCGCCATGCCGTGCTGCGCACAGGCCACGCCCACCACGCCCAGCAGCATCCCGTTGTTGAACATGGACCAGATGGCGCCCAGGCCGAAGACGATACCGCCCGCGAAAGAGATAAAGCACACGGTAATGTTGTTCGTCATGATGGCGCTGCTGGCTTCCGGCGCAACCGACACCAGCGACTCGGTCCACATTTTATGGTGCTCAATGGTGTCCACCATTTGCGGGCCCAGCATGTGGCGCATGAACTGGGGTCGCGCCAGCGTAAGCACCGTGCCCAGTGCCCCACCCGCAAGCAGGATCGCAAGCGACAGAAGTACGTAGCGAAACTGGCGCTGCACAATCGCCGGATAGCCGTCGTAAAGAAACTCGAAGACTCTGCGGAAGCCTTTGCGCCGGCTCGAATAAATGATATGGTGGGCGCGAGCCAATAACTGGTTGACGAGTTCGGCGTAAGTGCGCGCGGTCGAGTCCTGGCGCAGAGTCGACAAATCGCTGGCCGCCTGCCGGTAGAGAAGCGCGGTTTCGCGCAGTTCCGCCCGCGAAAGCTGGCCCACGCCGCTCGTCGCAGCCTGGTTCAGGAGCCAGCTCAGACGGTCCCAGTAAGGGCGACGCTTTTGCAGCCACTGATTGGAGAGAATGATGGCCATGGAGCCGATTGGAGACCAGCTTAACATCGATACCCCGGAACTCGTGTCCATCGAGTTGCCGCTGGCTGGCATCGGCAGCCGCTTCATCGCCGCTATCGTCGATTCTCTCGTCCTCGGCTCGGCGCTCATCCTTCTCATTTTTCTTGCCGCCTACATCATCCCGGCTCTCGGCGCCATCGGTGAAAAAGCCGCAAGCTGGGGCGTCGGCATCTTATTTCTCATCGTCTTTCTGCTTTTCTGGGGCTACTTCGCTCTGTCCGAGGCATTCGGCAACGGACGAACCCTGGGCAAGCGCGTGGCCAAGATTCGAGTGATCCACCAATCGGGCCGCGGCATCAACTTTGTCGAAGCGCTGGCGCGCAATCTGGTGCGATTCATCGACTATCTGCCGGGCTTTTATGGCGTTGGCGTTGTGGCCATGTTCATGAGCAAGCGATCCCAGCGCCTGGGCGATATGGTCGCGGGAACGCTGGTGGTGCGCGAGCGCGAAGTGGAAGCGCCGATGTGGGGTGAAAGCACCTCGCGCACTTTAACGGCCGCGGCGATGGCCCCGCAGTCGCCCATCCCGCCGCCGCACTTGCGCGTGGCACTGCCCGCGCCGGCACTGGCCAAACTTTCCCCCGCGGACCTTGAAGTGCTCGAAGGCTTTTTCTTGCGACGGCTCGACATGGACCTCGCGACACGCCGTGCACTGGCTGGGCGCATTGCCTCGGCCTTGTGCGCAAAGTCCGGACTCACCGTCCCTCCGGAAACCAGCGTGGAGACCTTCCTTGAAGCCGTCGCCCACCAGTTCCGCGAATTGGGGCGGATGAGCTGAAGCACCGCACGCCGCCCGCAGCCGTGTATTAAGATTCTTCCAGCACACGCGCGGCGTCGCGCGGCGAGTTTTCGAGCAACAACCGGCCGAATACCGGTTTGGAACAGGAGAGCAAGAACATGGCAAAGAGCGTAAATAAAGTCTTTCTTCTGGGAAATGTGGGCAAGGACCCTGAGGTCCGCTCCACAGGCGGCGGCACCATGGTGGCAAACTTTTCGCTCGCCACCAGCGACCGCTTTCAGGATCAGCAGGGAAACTGGCAGGAGCGCACCGAATGGCATAACCTGGTCGCGTTCAAGCGCACTGCCGAGATCGTCCGCGACTATGTGAAGAAGGGCTCGAAGCTGTACATCGAAGGCAAAATCCAGACCCGCAGCTGGGACGACAAGGAAACCGGCGCGAAGAAATACCGCACCGAGATCATCGTCAACGATCTGTCGCTGCTTTCGGGCCGTGAGGATGGCGGCGGCTACACTCGCTCATCGAATGCGTCTTCCAACATGGATCAGCGGCAACCCGCGAGCATCGATGACGTCGCGCAGTCAGCCGAAATCTCTGACGACGATATCCCGTTCTAAAAGCAGGGACCAAGGGCCTGAGAAAGCCGTCGGCTTCCCGCATCTTTAACTCAGCACGAAAAGGGGTGCCCCACGTCCCGAATCTGGGACGTGGGAAAGCACGACCCCGACCCAAATTCCCGTTCGTGCTCGCATCACGGAGAACACCCATGAAAAAACTCTTCGTAGTTGCTCTTCTCGCCTCATGCCTTGCTCTTCCCGCGCAGGAGACGCGCCACGAGGTCACCCACGCCACCGGAAATCCTGCGGTTGACTCCAAACCCAACAGCCCCGACGTGCCCGATGTGTTTGCCGTAAGCGGCCATCTCCAGCGCATCGTCGTGCTGCGCTTCAAGTTCGGCACCGACCTGCTGGCAGGCCTCCAGAAGATGATCGATCAGGAGAAAATCAAGAACGCCGTGATTTTTTCTGGATTCGGCTCCGTGCGCGGCTACCAGATTCACCAGGTCTCGAATCGCGACATGCCCTCGAAGAACATCTTCATCAAGAATCCCACCGCGCCCGCCGACATCATCGGCATGAGCGGCATGGTCATGAACGGCCGCGTGCATCCGCACATCGTTTTGGCCAATGCTGACAAGGCCTTCGGCGGCCACCTCGAGCCGGAGACCACAGTCTTCACCTTCGCCGTAATCACGCTGGGTGTCCTCGACGACTCCATCGACATGAGCCGCTTCGACGATTCCAGCTATCGCTAAAACACGAAATAGGAGGTAAGCAGCGGTTCATCTACCTATTGGCTACTGGCTGCTTCTTTCTCCAGCGGATCGTTCTCCCGATCCGTCACTTCTGCCAGTGCCGCCAGCCGTCCCGCCAACTCCTCCGTCCAGCAGCCCTCCGGCGCGCGCCAGCTCCAGTTGCCCTGCGCGACCGCGGGCGTGTTCATGCGCGCCTCCGAGCCCAGTTCCAGCAGATCCTGCGCTGGCGCAATGGCAATCCCGGCCACGCTACCCTGCGCCGCGCGGATCAACGGCCACACAGGCCGGCCGCTTACCGGCCCCACCAGCGCCTCCACAGCCGCATGTTCCTTTTCATCTGCCGTATTCCACCAGCCTTGCGTCGTGTCGTTGTCGTGCGTGCCCGTGTACGCCACGGTCGCAGGCACAAAGTGCTGCGGCAGGTGCGTGTGCGCGCCCTTGTCGCTGAAGCCGAACTGCAGCACCTTCATGCCAGGCATGCCCAGTTCCAGGCGCAGCGCATCCACTTCCGGTGTAATGACGCCTAGATCTTCGGCTATCAGCGGCAGCGGTCCCAACGCCGCTTCTAGCGCGCGGAAAAGCTCGAGCCCCGGCGCCTTGATCCACTCGCCCTTCACCGCAGTCTCTTCCTCGGCAGGGATCGCCCAGTACGCCTCGAATCCACGGAAGTGATCGAGGCGCACGATGTCGTAAATCTCCACGGCGCGCCGGATGCGCTGGATCCACCAATCAAATCCGCGCACGGCGAGCACGTCCCAGCGATAAAGCGGGTTTCCCCAGCGCTGGCCCGTAGCCGAGAAGTAATCGGGCGGCACGCCGGCAATGCGGATTGGCTTGAGGTCTTTGTCGAGTTCGAAAATCTCCGGATGCACCCAAACATCGGCTGAGTCCATGTTGACGAAGATCGCCACATCGCCCAGGATTCGTATCGCACTGCGTGCCGCAGCCTCTTTGAGCAGGTTCCACTGCCGCGCAAATGCAAACTGCAGCACCTTCTCGACTACGCGTTCGCGCCCGTGTTCGGCGGCAGCCGCGGCCAGCGCCTGTGCATCGCGACGTCGCAGCGGCTCGGGCCACTCCGTCCATGCGCCGGTATTGAATGTGCGACGTAAAACAGCGTAAAGCGCGTAGTCGTCGAGCCACGCAGCCTGGTCGCGGGAGAACGCCTCAAATTCCGCCCATTGCTCGGCCAGCGCCGGTTCGTCCAGGGCGCGATCGAGAAAATTTCCCGCAGCCTCATCGAGCAACGGAAACTTCCGCGCTTCCACCTCCTCAAAATCGACCGGCCCTGAGCCGTTGGCAAGTCCGGCAATGCGATCCGCGCCAATCCATCCCCAGTCGCGAAGAAACTCCAGGCTGATCAACGCGGGATTGCCCGCGAAAGCCGAAGACCCCGCGTAAGGCGAGTTGCCATATCCCGTGGGGCAAAGGGGCAGAACCTGCCAGATATGCTGCTTGGCGCGGGCCAGAAACGCTACAAACTCGTGCGCAGCCGGACCCAGGTCGCCAATGCCTCCTCGTGAAGGCAGCGAACTGATGTGCAGCAAGACTCCAGAGGAACGTTGGAATTGCATGTTGCCATTATTACGGATGGACGGGGTCCCCGCAGAATGCCGCCCAATCTGAGACACTGGAATGCGCGTCCCCGCGTAGCTTTTTGATCGACTTCCGAACTGAGGGAATTCTCCGTTGAAGATCCGCAATCATTTCTCCTGCCTTTTCCTCTTTGCTTCGGTTTCAATTCTGTTGGTCTCCTATACCTCGTTCGCCGCAGCCGCTTCCGCTCCGCAACCCGTCACGCTCGCCGTCGGCTGGATGCTGCAGGACGTGGCCAAAGTCCCGCAACCGGGCGCCGTAGTAGCAAGCGCGAGCTTCGATGCGCGCGGCTGGTACGCGGCCACCGTTCCCGGCACGGTGCTCACCTCGCTCGTCAACAATCACGTCTATCCCGAGCCGTTGTATGGCGAAAACAAGCGCCCCGAAATCATTCCCGAAAGCCTTTGCCACACCTCGTACTGGTACCGCACCGTAATCCGCGTGCCGCGCGCCTACCGCGGCCATCGCATCTGGCTCAACTTCGACGGCATCAACTACGCTGCCGAAGTCTGGGTGAACGGCGTCAAAGTAGGATCGACCCGCGGCGCGTTCATCCGCGGCATCTTCGACATCACCGCGCAGGTCAAGGCCGGCAGCCCGGCCGTGGTTGCCGTGCTGGTCGCGCCGCAGCCCAATCCCGGCATTCCGCACGAACACACCCTGCGCAACGGCGTGGGCAAGAACGGCGGCATCACCGCCATCGATGGGCCGACGTTCCTCTCCACCATCGGCTGGGACTGGCTCAATGCGGTGCGCGACCGCGACACCGGCATCTGGCAGAAAGTATTTCTCTCCGCAACCGGGCCAGTGTTGGTAAAAGACCCGCTGGTCACCACCGATCTGCCGTTGCCGCGCACCGACTCCTCCGACGTTGCCGTGCAGGCCACCGTCGAAAACGTCAGCGATCAGCCTGTGACGGGACTGCTCGAGGGAACCATCGAGAGCATTGCCTTCGAGCGGCAGGTGGAGCTCGCACCGCACAGCACGCAACAAATTGTCTTCGACACCAAAACCACGCCCGCGCTGCACATCGATCATCCCCGCCTCTGGTGGCCCAACGGCTACGGCGCGCAGGACATGTACCGGCTGCACCTCGCGTTCACCATCGGCCGCTCCGTCAGCGACGCCGATGACATCGATTTCGGCGTCCGCAAAATCACCTATTCAGTGCCCGGCACCGACACGCTCACCATCTCCGTCAACGGCGTGCCCATCTTCATCCGCGGCGGCGACTGGGGACTCGACGAAGCCATGAAGCGCATTCCCCGCGAGCGCCTCGACGCCGAAATTCACCTGCACCAACTCGCCCATCTCAACATGATCCGCAACTGGGTCGGCCAGAGCACCGGCGAGGATTTCTACGAGCTCTGCGACAAGTACGGCATCCTGGTGTGGGATGAATTCTTCCAGCCCAATCCCGGCGACGGCCCCGACCCCACCGATCTCGACACCTACATTGCCAACGTGCGCGACAAGGTGCTGCGCTTCCGCAATCATCCCTCCATCGTGTTGTGGTGCGCGCGCAATGAGGGCTATCCGCCGCCTGAGATCGACGCGGCCTTGCGCAAATTGCTCGCAGAGCTCGAGCCCACGCGCCGCTATCAGCCCAGCTCCACCGACGGCGCTGGCGTGCGCTCGCATGGACCGTATTACTGGCGCACCCCGCGTGAGTTTTACACGGTCACCGACGACTACTTCAAAACCGAAACCGGCAGCATGAGCGTGCCCACCCTCGAATCCATCCACGGCATGATGCCGAAGAAAGACTGGGAGACGATCAACGACGACTGGGCCGCGCACGACATGGCCAAAGGCGCGCAACACGGCGACCTTTACCCGGCCGTACTCGCCGCGCGCTACGGAAAAATCGCCAATCTCGCCGACTTCGTGCGCAAGGCGCAACTGGCCAACTACGAGGCCTTCCGCGCCATGTACGAAGGCCGCAACGCGCAGCTCTTCCATCCCACCACGGCCGTCATCACCTGGATGAGCGATCCCGCGCAGCCCAGTTTCGTCTGGCAGCTCTATCACTACGATCTCGAACCCAACGCTTCCCTCTTCGCCGTCATGCACGCGTCAGAGATGGTCCACATCCAGCTCAACGAAGCCAACGGGCAAGTGCAGGTCATCAACAACCAGTCAGATCCCGTCACCGATGCCGTGGCGCGGGTCGGCGTCTACAACCTCGACGGTTCGCTCGTTTACGAGCACGAAATCAAACTGACGGCCGCGCCTGATGCGGCAACGAACCTCGGAACCGTGGATTTTCCGGCTCATCCTTCGACTGTGCATTTTCTCAAGCTCGCCCTGCACGACGCTGCAGGAGAACTCTTGTCGAGCAACTTCTACTGGCTTGGGACACCGGACCACCCGGACGATCTGACGGCGCTCAACAACCTCCCCATGGTCACGCTGACAGCAACGGCGGAAGAACTCGAGGGAAAAATCGCCGGCCAGCGGCTGCTCGCCATCACGCTGCATAATCCCACGCACAACATCGCTCTCATGGCGCACGTGCAACTACGCCGGAAATCAGGCGAGCGCGTTTTGCCGGTCTTCTACAGCGACAACTACGTCACGCTGTTGCCCGATGAAACGAAGACGATCGCCATCGAGGCGGCGCAAAGCGACTTCAAAGGAGAAGATCCCCTCATCGTTCTCGACGGCTGGAACGTAACGGTAGCGCCGGCGTCATTCGGCCCTGTGTCTGTCGCGCCCAACGTCGATACGCGGCCGGACCACTGGCCCACAACGGGCCTGCCCTTTGCCACCGAAGGCTTGCGCTAGGGTTGCGCCGGAAGAAATCGAAGAACCCCGATCTTCCTCCGTGCGCCCCGCCAAAATCTTCTTCCCTTCACCCGCGCCTCTTGTAGAATCGAAACAATTTGGACCATCCCCGTCTAAATAGACAGACCCGAGGCGCATGACCAGCCCCTCCGCCCCAGACAACCTGAACGACCCCGCAGCCGCGCCCCGCGCCGGCCGCAGGACGCCTCCGCCCTGGCTCTTCGTGTTGCTGGCCCTGCCGCATGGCGTCTTCACAGGCGCAATCATCGGATTGGTGCTTTCTTTTGTGCTGCGTCGCGAAGGCCATGCCATGTACGGCATCGCCAACGAAATCGCCTTGCTCGGCATTCCGCCCATTCTTTACTTTCTCTGGAGCCCTCTGGCAGATTTCTGGATCAGCCGCAAGCACTGGTACCTTCTGGCCGCGTGCCTCGCGGCCGCGGGAGCAGTAGCGGCGTTCTGCTTTCCCGATCTTTCCAGCCCCATCCCAGTGGCTTTGCTCTTTATGGCCACCTGCGCCGTCATGATCTGCTCGGCGAGTTACGGGGGCATGGCCGCCTCATTGATGCCGGAAGAACAGAAGTCGCGTGTCTCCAGCATGATTCAAGTGGGCAACCTCGGCGGCGGTGCTCTGGGCAGTTGGGGATTGCTGCTGCTTGCCGAGCACTGCAGCCACGCGACGCTGGGCATGGTTGCCGCGGCGACGGTTGTTCTCCCCGCGCTGGCCGTTCTTGCCGTGGATGCGCCGCCTCCACAACGCATCAGCGCTCAAAACGGACCCGGGGCGCAACTGGTCACGATGGGGCGCGAATTCAAAACCACCTTTCTGCGCTGGAGCGCCCTGCCCTCGATCCTGCTACTTATGTCGCCGCTGGCGAGCGGCGGCGCGGTAGGCCTGCTGCCCGGTCTCGCCACCGACTATCGCGTATCGGGCACTGAAGTAGCTTGGTTGAACGGCATGGCAGGCGCGCTGCTCACCGCGGCGGGAGCACTGTTGATGGCCTTCGTTCCCAAGCGCGCTGATCCGCGGCTCACCTACGTCTTCTTTGGCCTGGTGAATGCGGCCTCCATGGGGATCCTCTGCCTGGGACCGACCAATCCCACCACCTACCTGGTGGGGACCGTCCTCTACCTGATCTCGGTAGGCGTGGGTTATGCCAACTTCACCGCCATCGTCTTGCAGGTCATCGGCAAAGCGGGAGCCAGCGCATGCAGCCGCTACGCCATCGCCGTGGGTCTCGGCAATGCTCCTGTGGCCTATATGGCCGCGGTGGACGGCCTGGGTTCAAAGTGGTGGGGAACCCGCGGCCTTTCTGGAATCGACATGGTGGTGAGCGCGCTGTTTGGCGTGTTATATCTGGCGTGCTACTGGATCTGGCTCAAGCCAGGCTGGGCACAGCACATCGCCGCCCTGCCGGAGCCGGAACTCGCGCCCTCTGCTGACTGAAGTCAATCGATGCAGGTCGATCTCCTCGCACAAACAATAAGGCCCGCAAACCTTCCGGCTGCGGGCCTCATGCGCTCTGTTTCAATCTGCTCTACGTCCCCGGCGTCTGCTGCGGCTTGGCGTTAAAGCGGATCAGGTTGTGCTTCTTGTAGTCGTTCCACACCCCGCTCATGAACACGCTGAAAGCCTCATTGCGTTTCTGTTGCAGCATCTCATCGCGCGTCTGGTCGAAGTTCTTCGCGATCTCGTCGGCGCTCGGCTCCTGCTTGTCGAGAATCTTCACCACCACGCCGGTGCGGCCCGCGTTGATGGCGCCGCTGTACGAGCCAACACTCATCTCAAACAATTGCGGAGCCACCTGGCCCACTTCGCCAAAGTCTGGCACCTGTCCGCTCTGGCCCACCAGGTCGCTGGTCTTCACGGTCGCGCCTTCGGCTTTGGCAGCCTTGGCAAGATCGTTCATTGCCTTCGCCTTGTCGGCAAGCTCCTTGGTCTTCTGGCCGAGCAACGCCGGCAACTCCTCATCGCGGTAGTCGTCCAGCACGTGCGTCTTCCAGTCGGCAAAGGCCGGCGCATGCGCCGCCATCACGCCCGTCACCTGGAAGATGGCGTAGCCTTCGCCCGTCGGTGCGGCCTGTGGCGGATCGCCCTGCTTGGCTTCAAAGGCTTTGGTCAAAAGCTGTGAACTGTCAGGCAACGCGGGAATCACGCCGTCGTGTCCCACCGGCTCTGAAGTCACCAACTCCAGATGATGCGCCGCCGCGGTCTTTTCCAGGCCGTTCTTGCTCGCCTCCGCGGTCAACTGCTGCGCAAACTGCGTCTCCGCCTGTCCCCCGACTTCGCGCGTGAGCGCCGCCACGATGGTGGCCTGCACTTCGCTCAGCGGCTGCGTGTGCGCGCTCTGGCGCTCTTCAACCTGAATAATGTGGTAGCCGAAGCTGCTCTTCACGATTTCGATGTCGCCGATCTTTTGCGTAAAGATGGCCTTGTCGAACTCCGGAACCATCTTGCCGCGCTGCGCAAATCCCAGCTCGCCGCCCTGGTCCTTGCTGCCCGGGTCATCGGAGTATTTCTTCGCCAGCGCGGTCCAGTTTCCGCCGGCCTGCAGCTGCTTCAGAACGCTCTCCGCTTTGGCCTTGGCCGCGGCGTCGGTCTTGGCGTCCGCGCCTTCCGGCACGCTGATAAGAATGTGCCGCGACTTGGCCTGATCGGGCACCTGGTAATCGCTAAGGTGGTCGTTGTAGTACTGCTGAATCTGTTGTTGCGAAGGCTGCGGAACGCCGCCCGGAACCTGTTCCTGTGTGAACGCAAAGTAGGTAATCTTGCGCTCCTCGGGCACTGCCTGGGCGTACTGCGCGGCGTTCTTCTTGAAGAACGCTTCCAGATCCGCGTCCGAAGGATTGATCGTCTTCCGCAGGTCGTCGGCCGAGATCACCGCGTAGTCGAACTTGATCTTGATGTTCGCCTTGAGATAGGCATCGCGGACCTCCTGGTCGCTCACCGTCACACCCGCGGTAATCAGAGCCTGCAGGCGGCGCACCGTGATTTCGTCCTTGATCTGGCCCTCAAAGTCGTCCACTGACTCGTGCAGCCGGTCGTCAATCAGTTGCCTGTAGGCATCCGGACCGATAAACACGCCGTTGGGGTATAGCACCTGGCCCGTGGGACCGGTGCGCAGGTACTCGCGCACATCGTTGTCCGTGGCGAATACGCCAAGCTTGTGCGCTTCCTGCAAAAGCACCTGCTGCTGCACCAGTTCCTGGCCCACTTGCTGCTCAAAATACTGCACGATCATCGGATTGTCGGCGTACTGCGGGCCGCGCTGGCGCAACTCGTTCTCCGCAGCCTGTTGCACGTGCGTCTGGCTCACGGTGTCGCCGTCCGAAAGAATCTTGCTGTACCAGTGCGGATACACTACCGCGAACGTATCGGGCGCGGCAGAGCCGGCCCCGGTTAGTCCGGGGATCAGGTAAACCACCATGGCGACCGATGCGGCGCCAATCACGACCACGAACAGCGCTTTGGTGATGCGATTGTCTGATTGCAGGAAACGAATCATGGATGGATCTAGACCTTCAACTCTCTACGCGCGCTCGCGCTCACAGATCGGGCAGCAGCGGCAATTCCACCGCATTCCGTTGGCTTGGCGAGGCGCAGTTCTCGCTGGTTGCGACTCTGCCATTATAGACGACAGAGAATCGGCGGTCATCGGCCCACCCTCGCGCTTGGGTGCCCCATCCTAAATGCGTTCTCTGCATTTAGGATGGGATACCGCGCATCGTCCCCACAAACAAATCGGGCATCCGCCTTGGCGGACGCCCGATCTCTGTTCCCTGATCCCTGCTTTTTTACCGCCAGTAGTACGCTCCGCCCACGATGAAGTACGGCCGATAGTAAGGCGCCGGATACCCGTACGCCGGGCCGTATCCATAGCCGTAATAGGGCGATCCGTAGGGATAGCCACGGCGGTAAAGCGCTGGGCCGCCGGGATAAAGGCCCTGCGCCAGTCGGGCAGCTTCCTGCGGGCTTACCGGTTGCAAGGTAATGGGCGCCGCCAAGTGGAAAGTGACGAGCGCTTCGGCAGGAATCCACGCCCGGTAACCGGGCGAAGCCGTTCCCAACGCCGTACCGCCAGCCACCCCAGCGCCGGCGCCGATGGCGCAACCTGGGCCGCGACCCACCGCGCATCCGATGATGGTGCCGATCACGCCGCCCGTCAACGCGCTGCCTACCGTCTGGCCGGCCTTATTCGGGGCCTTCACTTTGAACTGGTCGCTCGCGATCGGATAATTGCGCCCGCCCAGGTCGAGCGAAGTCAGCGTGAGCGCCAGCGTAGAGCTGCCTCCCATGCTGCCCGAACCCACGTTCTTGTGTTCCGCAATTACGCCGTGCACCACGGCGCCGCGCGGAATCGCCAGCGCGCCGCCCATGGTCACGTCCTGAATCACCATGAACTGCACCGGCTCGCCGTCCTTGGCCCGCTTGCTATCCACCGGCTCGCTGGTGCGAAGCTGCAGCAGCGTTCCCGCTGGCAGTGTCACTGGGCCGCTGGCGGGCGCGTACTGCGGCGCTTGCCGAGCCTGCGGATATTGCTGCGGATACTGCGGCGGATATTGCGGATACTGCGGGTTCTGGTACTGCGGCCGCGGCGGTGGCGGCGGATAAGCCCCTTGCTGCTGCGGATAAGGCGCGGGCGCCTGATTCACGGCCGCGGGATCGGGTCCCTGGTCCGGTGCCGGTCCCGGAGGCGGCAGACCCGCCGTTTGCTGTTTCACCTGCGACTGATCGGGGTCCGGCATCTCCTGCGAGTTCGGAGCCGGTTGCGAATTTTGCGCATCCGGGCCGGGATTGCCCACCGTCAGGTTGTTGTGTACCTTGGTCACGCCGTTCACATGCGCGGCGATCGACTCCGCCAGTTGCTTGGACGCATCCGTCGAAACCGTTCCCGACAGCGTAACTTCACTCTGGATTGTGGCTGCCGTGATCAGGTCGCTCTTCAGTGCCGCGGACGCGTCGAGGGCGTGCACCACGTCCATTTCAATCTGTCCGTCGGTGCGCGATCCCTGCTGAGCCGCCGGCTGACTCCCTTGCGCCTGACTTTGCGACTGCCCTGCCGGGGCGCCGCCGTCTTGCGCAATCGCGACCACGGCAAACAGCACGGCCACCCCGGTCCATGCCACGAGCGGTCGAAAGCCCTTTTTCAGCAAGCTACGATTCATTTTCGATGTCTCCTCTTTTGATGCGATCGTTCTCAACCCGGAAAAGATGCGCAGGGAGAACGATTTTCAAAGCCTTTTCCAGGGCTCAATCCATTAGACGAGCCTGGCCTGGAGCCTGTTACCCGGTATAACCCTGTTTTCGGCAAAAAGTTGTCTGCTTTTGACCGCTGTGCCCGGCAATATCCCAAGTGCCCCGCTTTCGGCCGGGTGCCCCCGGTCTCGATTCTGAGACCGGGGATACCAAAATGCCAAAGTGCAAATCTGCGCGGTCCGATATCTACGCCAGTGCCGCCGCAACCGCCGCATTCAAAGTGTTCAGGCCCGCGGCCACATCGGCACCCAGGTGGACCCGCAGGGCCCGGCGTCCGCGCGCCTCCAGCACCGACAGATCGCCCGCCGCCTGGGCGTCGATCACCACGCCAAAACTGTACCGCTGGCCGGGAATTTCCGCGTCTTCGGCGTGCTTCGCGGTGATCTGCAAAAACACTCCCGTGTTCGGTCCGCCTTTGTAATCCTGCCCCGTCGAGTGCAGAAAGCGCGGTCCGAAACCCAGGCAGGTAGCCACGCGTTTCGAATCGCGTACACCGTGCCGCATCACCTGAATCGCCGCTTCGTGCTCGGGGAACATGGGCAGAAACGCCAGAAACGCAAAGTAGTCCCCCGCGCGCAGTTGAGCGAGATGTGCGCGCAAAAAGCCGGTCAGCGAATCGGTGGGTGCTAAGGCGCGCAGTTCGGCCGCATAGGCCTCCGTCGCGAACAATTCAATCCCGGCCTCCGACAGCACGGGCTGCCGCTGGGGAAGCTTTCCGGTCTTTTCGTACTCATCCGTCAGGGCGCGCGTCTCGATTTTCGCCGCCTCCACATCCGGCTGGTTGAAGGGGTTGATGCCCATTACCGAGCCGGCGACCGCCGTGGCGACCTCCCACGTGAAGAATTGGCCGAAGATCTCGTACGGGTCTTCGATTTCGATGGTCACGACCGGATGCCCCGCTGCCGCCAGAGCCGCAACCTTGTCATCCTGACTCGCGTCCGCAGTGCCCTTCAGACGCACGTAGGCAAACACGCGGTCCTTGCCATACACCTCGGGCGGCCCAATGGCTTCGCGATCCACCGGCGTAATGCCCTTGCCCTGCTTGCCGGTGGATTCGGCAATCAGTTGCTCCAGCCACGCGCCCAGATCGTAGATCTCGGGCGAAGCAAAGATGGTGATCTTGTCGCGCCCGGCATTGGCCGCCGATCCCAGCAGCAATCCAAGCTGTACTGCCGGGTTGTTCTGGATCGGCTCCTTCGCACTGGCCACACCCTTGGCTGCCTCTTCCAGCAGCTTGCCTATCTTCAAGCCGGCCACGGTAGCCGCCACCACACCGAAATTCGAGAGCGCCGAGTAGCGCCCGCCGATTTGCGGGTCGCCATAAAAGATGTACCGGAAGCCGTCGTGCTTCGCTACTTGCTCCATCTTCGAGCCAGGATCGGTAATGGCCACAAAATGGCTGCCCACATTCTCGGCCCCCACCACCCGGCGCACCTGCTCGTAAAAAAACTGCTTCAGGATATTCGGCTCCAGCGTTGTCCCCGATTTGCTGGCCACGATCACCAGCGCCTCGCCCAGGTCCACCGACTCGCGCGCAGCCAGCACCTGTGCCGGATCCGTGGAGTCGACGATGTGCAGCGCCGGAAAATCCGGCTGCGGGCCGAAGGTCTTCGCCAGAACCTCAGGACACAGGCTGGACCCGCCCATGCCCAGCAGCAGAGCCGATTTGAAGCCTGCACTGCGCACGTCGCCGCCCAGCACCGCAAGCGATGCGAGGTCCTTCTGCTGCCGCTCGACAATATCGAGCCAGCCCATCCACTTCTCCTCGCCGTCGCGAGTCCACAGTGAAGGGTCCTTCTTCCAGAAGCGCTCGATCTTGTGGTTGGCTTGCCAGTCGGCGGAAGCCGCATTCACGGCCCCATGCAGTTCAGATGGAATTGCGAATCGAAAACTCATATGACTATAGATTCTCCCTCAAAAAAGGCGGTTGCAGGGCAAAGAATCCAAAAAATGAGCGGAGGAAAGCACGAATCTCAACGCTCCTCGCTCAACCTGGCAAGAAATGGGGTGCCCCACAACCGGGGCCCCCGCGGACAGGTCCACGTCCGTGGGGTGGAGATCTCGATTTTGGGATGTGGGAAAGCACGAACCTCAACCGGCGTGCCCTGTATCAGCGCGCGGCTTTCAGCCGCGCCGAAAAGCGCTTTGAAATAAACGGGGCTTTAGCCCCCGCGGAACATTCTTAATCGACTCAGGCACCCTGTTCGAGTCCCTTGGTCCCTCAGCGCCTTGGTCCATGCCCTAATTCGGCCAATTCGGTGTAATCCGAATCAGGTCGAGTTTCCCTTCCGCAGCGCCCAAATCCTCCAGCACGAACTCCGGCGACGACGCCGGCACGGCCACAATACCGCGCGGCGGCAACTCCACCGGCTCGAATCCTTCGCCCGTGAGCCGCCCTGCTCCCGCCGCGGCAAACAGGTAGGCCAGGCCGGGCTTCTTGTCGTCGCGCAGGCTCGCGCTCGTCCGCTTGTCCTCGACAGGTACCCGCTCAATGCGGAAGTAATCCGAATCAATCAGTACAAAGCGATCGGCAAGCGCCTGCGGTTCAATCTTCCCCGCCTGCGTCACGAGCTTCGTCGCCTCGAGGGATTTTTCAATGTGCAGCTCGCGCCCGCGTCCGTAATCGAACAAGCGATAGGTGGTGTCGCTGTTCTGCTGCGTCTCCAGCAGAATCGATCCCGGCCAGATGGCGTGGATCGTCCCCGCATCCACAAAAATCAAGTCGCCTGTCTCCACGGGCACGGCGTTCAGGCTCGCTTCCAGCGTGCCCGCCTCGATCTCTTCTTCAATTTGCTTCAGCGTAGTCCCGGGTTTCACGCCCACAGCCACCTCTGCGCCCGGCTCCGCAGCCAGCGCGTACCAGCACTCCGTCTTGCCGCGAGGCTGGCCGTACTTCTGCGCCATTTTGTCATCGGGATGCACCTGTACGCTCAGCTTTTCTCGCGCGAAAATGGTTTTGATCAGCAGCGGCGAATCCGCCACCGGCGCACTGTCGCCCAGTAGCGCCGCGTGTTCCTCCGCAAACAGCGCGGCCAGCCGTTTGCCCGCGTGCGGCCCGGTGGCAATCAGGCAATCGTCGCCAGTCAGCCACACCTCGCCGATGGGCTCGCCCTCGGTCACGCGGTCATACCAGGGACGCAAATCGCGGAACCCCCACACCCGTGCCGTGAAGCGGGGTTCAATGCGAAACGGCGTCAGTTCTGCCACAAAATCATCCTTCAAGGTCGTTTTCCAGCTCTTGCCATCCTCACTCTAGCAGAGCCAGGAATCTGCGTGGCTAGAACCGCCGCCTCGCTACTATCACCTGACCGCGCGGCGCGACTCCGTCCTGGTCGCGGAACTTCGCCGTCTCGCTGCCAGCCATCGGCTCGGCGCCCGCTCGCTCGGCCTGCTCCCGCACGGGGGCCGCTCATGACACCAATCTTGTCACAGAAACGCACCCGTCTCGAGTCACCGCTCTATGCACTCGCGCTTCGAGCTTGTACCCTACGGGCGCTTCCGGCAAGGCATTACAGCGCGTCCATGCGCCAGACGTTTCGAGACGCGCTCTAGCGACACCGAGCTCTCTACGCCGCGACCTCATCCGCGCTAGCAGTCCTCCGCGACCTCATGCACGTTCTCTCATCAAGGAGCACCTCGCCATGCTGCGCGACACCTTCGCCCGCCCCTCGCTCCTAGTGTACAACGCACGTCATTCTCAGCTGCTCTCGCTTCAGAACTTGCATTTGCGCTCTACTCCTATTCCGCTGAACAGGTCCTTCGCTCAGAGCGCCAACGACCCGCAGATCAGATCGCCTCAGCTGCAGCCGATGACCTAAGTCGGTCTGGACCGCCGTGATCGAGGACGGCCAACTTCGCGTAGCTGATATATCTTCCTCAGCACGAATGGCGCGCGAAGCGCGCGCCCGCCCGTGCGGCCAGCACCAGTCCTTTGCTAATCTTGGCGCAGCATGATCAAACAGGTTGCATCGATTGCCGCGGTTCTTCTTCTCTGCGCTCTTCCCTCGCTCGCGCAAAAGAAGGCCGCGCCCAGAAAAGCCCCCGCACCCGCAATCCGCTTTCAGGGCGCGGCCCAATACACGCAAGAGGAGCTGCTCGCCGCCGCGGGCTTCAAACCAGGCGCGCGCCTCACCGCCGCCGAAGTGAAAGCTCGCGCCAAACAGCTCAACGATACTGGCCTCTTCGCGGCGATCAAGTTCAGCAGCGATAGCAAGGGGCTGCTCTTCTCGTTAACGCCCGCCAGCCAGCTCTACCCCATACACCTCGACAATCTGCCGCTCCAGCCGGGCAAAGACCTCGACGCCAAACTTCACGCCCGCTTCCCGCTCTATCACAGCCTCGTGCCCGCCAGTGGCTCCGTGCTCGATGGCATCCGCCAGACCTTCGAAGAAATGCTGGCAGCCGAAGGCGTCAAGGCAACTGTGAAAGCCGCTCTCACCAGCGGCCTCGGCCCGCAAAAAATCACGGCCATCGATTTCACCATCACCTCGCCGGCGGTGCGCATCGGCCCCATCCAGCTCTCCGGCGTTTCGCCCGCCATGCTGTCCAAGATCAATCTCCTTGCCGCCGGCCAGACCGGGAACCCATTCGATACCGAAAACACCGCCATCGGTCTTCAGCACGCCTTCGAGGACCTCTACCAGGATCAGGGTTACGCCGCCGTCGAAGTCTCTGTGACTCAAATCGCGCCTGCCATCGATGCCAACCAATCCGTCGCGATACCCTTTACGATCGCGATCAAAGAAGGCGGAATCTACAAGCTCGGCGCCATCGCCTATCCGGCCGACGCGCTCATCCCCCGCGCCGACGTCGAGAAGATACTTTCCAAGTACCCTGCCGGCTCCGGAAGGCCGCTCGATCTATTTCTCCTCGCCGTCCGCGACGCCTATCATGCCAAGGGCTATCTCGACTGCTCTATCGTCTCGCACGCCTCCTTCAATGAGACCACGCACATCGTGAATTACAGCCTCGAAATCGCTCCCGGCCCGAGCTATAAGATGGGTACAGTTCAGTTCGACGGCGCACCCGATGCCATGGCCGCCAGGCTCACGCGGCTATGGAAGATGGCGCCCGGCCAGCCCTTCGACGAAAGCTACGTCTCAACCTTCGCGACGCGTGCACAAAAGCAGGACCGTTCCCTGGCGAAATGGATGCAATCCGTAATCACCAGCTTCGACGTAACGCCCGACCCCGCCACTCATCAGGTCAACTGCATCTTCCACTTTGCGAAGGCCGCGCAAGGTGGGCGCTAGGGGCGCGCCAGGGTTCGTGAGACGATTTTTGAGAGGAAGGCGCCTTTGTTCTTAGGTGTCCAACAAGCAGCCACTGCATTCTGTAAGGTGCCGGATCACCCGTGGTGGCACTTGTCGGTTGGCCTATGCATTGGTGTGGCTGGCTGTTTGGGAGTAGTTGTGCCGTTTGTTAGAGACCTCTCAAAAATGGGCAAGGGCGAAAAGGCTCTCTGGGTGCTTCTGGTGACTTTCTTAACCGTTTTCGAGTTGCGCACGATCACATGGAGTGATCAGGACGCAGAGAATGACAGGCAGTATACGGAATGCATTGAGCATCAGCAATTTCTGGGTGTTCTCAATACGGAAAACGCGAATTTCGCTGCGACGGCTAAGGCTCTTGAGGAGTCCTACGAGCAGAGCCATCAACAATTCAATACAACTATGGGAGGAATTTCGAAAGAGATTGACACCTATACTGGTGGTCATTCTTATCTAGTCCTTTATTACGTTCCCACTCAAGGGTTCCTCTTGTTTGGCCAAAAAGGCGATTACTCGGTGTTCGACGCTGAAGCGCGGATCGCCGACCTCGATACTCCAATGACTCCTCAAAATATGATGGGAACGACTGTGAATATCGGCGAGGTGCCGAAAGGACTTTCAGCGACGATGAGTGTTCCTCAAGAATTAATCAATAAAAGAGACGGAGTGAGTCTTAATGTGTTCTTCTCTGCGCGGAATGGTGGATGGACGGAACTGCTTCGCACTCGCAGAACGAAGAACGGTTGGACTTACGCGATTCAAGTAGAAGGCACATTCTCCGACTGGAAAAAATCCAGAATCGTCTGCGAGTCAGTTGCGAAAGACTTTCCAATGGATACTTTGGACAAGGTTTCTAAGATTCTTCCTCTGAATCCTAAGCTGCCTCCATGCTTCCCGTGATCTGCGGGTTATTTGCAGGTTTTTACTCCCACTCGATCGTCCCCGGCGGCTTCGACGTGATGTCGTACACCACGCGGTTGATGCCGCGCACCTCATTCACAATGCGGTTGGACATGCGTTTCAGTAGCTCGTAGGGCAGCGGCGTCCAGTCCGCCGTCATGCCGTCTTCCGAATGCACCGCGCGGATAGCCGCGGTATACGCATACGTCCGCTGGTCGCCCATCACGCCCACGCTCATCACCGGCAGCAGCACCGCAAAGCTTTGCCAAATCTTGTTGTAGAGCCCAGCCGCCTTGATCTCCGCCACCACAATTTCGTCGGCCTCCTGCAGCAGCGCCACGCGCTCCGGCGTCACCTCGCCCAGGATGCGCACTGCCAGGCCAGGCCCGGGAAACGGCTGCCGGCTCAAAAGTTCCTCCGGCATGCCCATGTCGCGTCCGATGCGGCGCACTTCATCCTTGAAAAGATCCCGCAGCGGCTCAATCAATTTCAATTTCATGCGCTCCGGCAGCCCGCCCACGTTGTGGTGGCTCTTGATGGTCTGGCTCGGACCCTTCACGCTCGAGGACTCGATCACGTCGGGATAGAGCGTCCCCTGCACCAGCCAATCCACGCCGCCTGTCACCTGCGCGATGCGCTGCGCCTCGTCCTCGAATACCGCGATGAACTCCGCGCCAATGCGTTTTCTCTTGGTCTCCGGATCGGTCACCCCGGCGAGCTTTTCAAGAAATCGCGCGCTGGCATTCACCGCAACAATATTCAGCCCCAGCTTGTCGCGCAGATTGTCCTGCACGCTTTGAAACTCGTTTTTGCGCAGCACGCCGTTGTTCACAAAGATGCAGGTCAGCTGGCTGCCGATGGCCTTATGCACCAGCATCGCGGCCACCGACGAATCCACGCCGCCGGAAAGCCCGCAGATCACGTGGCCCGTGCCCACCTTGTGCGCGGATCGCAGCCACCGTCGACTCGATGAAATGCGCCGGCGTCCAGTCGCCGCGCGCCCCGCAGATGCGGAGAAAATTTCCGATCAGTTGCGGTCCCAGCGGCGTGTGGTGCACCTCGGGATGGAACTGCACCGCCCAGATGCGGCGTTCCTCGTTGGCGATTCCGGCCAGCGCGTTTTGCGTCACGGCCACGCGGCGAAAGCCTGCCGGCAGTTCCTCAGCTTCGTCGCCGTGGCTCATCCACACCTGGAGGGTCGGCCGGCAGCCCGGCAAACAACTCCGTCGCGCGGTCTTCAATCTCCACTTCAGCGTGGCCGTACTCGCGCTTTGGCGCAGAGCGCACCTTCCCGCCCAGGTGATGCACGATGAAGTGCAGTCCGTAGCACACGCCGAGCGTCGGCACGCCCATGGCCAGCACGCGCGGGTCGGCATCCGGCGCGTCGGCGTCGTACACCGACGAAGGGCCGCCTGACAGAATCAATCCGATAGGCTTGTAGGCTTCGATTTCGCTCAGAGGCGCAGTGCAAGGCAGCACCACGGAAAAAACATTCTGCTCGCGAATGCGGCGCGCGATCAGTTGCGTATACTGCGATCCGAAATCGAGGATGACGACGGTTTGGGTGTCCACGCTCCAGTGTGGCAGGGCGCAGGGAGCGGTGTAAAGAACCGGAACGGACGACTTATCAACAGCGCCCTACGGCAGCTTCGCCGCCGCTGCCTCCGGATTCCAGTGGTCCTTGCCCGCCAGAAACACCCGCGGCTGGTACCGCGCCGCCTCGCGCGCCGTCAGTTGGTGCGACCACGCAACCCGCGCCGCTACATTCGCGCCCGGCCCTTTCGACTCGAACTCCGCGTAGTACGCCTGCGGCGTCTCGTTCGTTCTTCCCCAAGCGCTCCAGCCCGCAGGGATAACATCCGCGGGCAGCTCCGTGTCGATGTACACCACGCGCGCATAAGGCCGCCACGGCCTTCCCAATCCGACAGTATCGCGCGGCGCGCCCGCCGGAATGCCGCTGGTCACTTTGCTGTGGATGATCACGTAGCCTGTCATCTGATCCGGCGAAGTGCGCGATTGCGCCGTCAAATAGCCCGGTCCATTCGCGTGAATCTCCGTGCGGTCGAACACCGCCGCGGCGTTGCCGAAGATAAAGTCCACGCCGCCCTCAATGTAGGAGTCGACATAATACTGGCGTCCGTAATCGGCAAAGAGCGTGTCCTGGTGGCCGAGAAATCTGCACTTTTTGAACACCGCCCGGTCCGCCCTCACTGCCGCGGCCACAGCCTGTCCGGTGTTGCCGGCGGTGTTTTCAAAAGTCAGGTTGTCGGCCTCGAATCCGTCGCCGTTGATCTCCACAGTCTCCGTGAAAAATGTTCCGCCGGCCTGCTTGGCGTTCAGGCTGTTGGTAATCACCACGTCCGCAGGTGACTTCCCCATACCCACCAGCGTGATATTGGTGTGGTTCTGCGTCACGATCACCCGCTCGTGGTAAACCCCGGGCGCAATCTCGAGATACACGCGGCCGGGCTTGCCATCCGGCCCCTTGCCGGCAAAGGGATGGTGGTCCATCGCCATCTGGATGGTTGGAAACTCCGTCGTCCCCTCGATCCCGGTCTTCACATCGGGCGAAACCCGCACGTGCACATCCTGCGCGTGGGCAGCGCCGCGCGCCATCAGAAGACAACATGCCGCCAGAACCCAAACCGCCATAGGCCATCGATTCGTCATACGCCTATTGTCTCCCCAAAGAACGGAATTCCGAGCTTGTGGTAGCCTGATCAGCATCGCAGCCGCGGGCCGTATTCATTGGTCCCGGCCGGCCCTCGCACCCAGAGCGCCCGGTTCAAGCTGCTCTTCCGAGGTACTCGATGCACTGCCTTCGCACTGCTCCCATCCTTCTGATTCTTGCTGCCGGAACCGCGCTCGCACAAGCCCCGGCCGCGCCCGCTGCCGCGCAGCTACCCATCTCCCAGGACGTCACCTCCAAACCCACTCCACCTCCCGAGACCAAAAGCTTCGACGTCTCCGCGATGGATACCACCGCCGATCCCTGCGTCGATTTCTACCAGTACGCCTGCGGCAGCTGGATGAAGAACAATCCCGTCCCCGCCGATCAGAGGATCTGGACCCGTTCCTTCTCTCAGTTGCTGTTGCGCAACCAGTATCTACTCTGGAAGAACCTGGAATCAGCAGCCAGCGCCCCCAACTCCCCTCTGCAAAAGCAGTACGGCAATTTCTACGCATCCTGCATGGATACGGCCACCATCGAAAAGCTGAGACTCAAGCCCATCCAGCGATCATGGAGACGAATCGCCGCATTAAAGACCGTCCATAAGATTCCCGACCTCCTCAGTTGGCTCGAAAATCGTGGCACCCCCGACGGCTTTTTCGAATTCGACGTCTCGCAGGACCAGAAAGACTCTTCACAGCAGATCGCCGAGGTCGACCAGGGCGGCATTTCCCTGCCCGACCGCGATTATTACCTCGTCGATTCTCCGCACTTTGCCGAGATTCGCGCCGCCTACGTGGAGCACGTGAAGAAAATGTTCGTCCTCGCCGGCGACTCGCCTGAGCAGGCCGCCAAAGAAGCCGCGTGGGTGATGGAAATCGAGACCGCGATGGCCAAAGCCTCCATGGCCCGCGTGGACCGCCGCAATCCCACCAACATCTATCACATTTACACCGTCGCTGACTTCCAGAAGCTAACTCCGGAATTCGATTGGAAAGCGTACTTCACCACCATCGGCATCGGCCACTTCGACACCCTCAATGTGGTCGCGCCCGATTTCTTCAAAGCGCTCAACGCGCTTCTATCGAGCGAACCTCTGGATGCCTGGAAGAGCTATTTACGCTGGCAGGCGTTGCACGGCGAGGCCTCGAATCTTTCCAGCGCTTTCTTCGACGAGGATTTCCGCTTTTTCTCCCAGACTCTGAGCGGGCAAAAGGTCCCCCAACCGCGCTGGAGGCAATGCACTCGCGCCACCGACGCAGCGCTGGGCGAGGCCGTCGGCCAGGACTGGGTCAAGCAGAATTTTCCGCCCGCGGCCAAGGCCAGCATGGACCAGTTGGTAGCCGCCCTCGAAAAAGCCCTCGCGGACGACATGCGCGATTTGCCGTGGATGAGCGACGAGACCAAAAAGGCCGCCGAAGAGAAACTCGCCATGATCCGCAACAAGATCGGCTATCCGGAAAAGTGGCGCGACTATTCCAGCGTGAAAGTGAACCGCGGGGCGTTTGTTGAGAATGAAGAGCAGGCGGCCAACTACGAGCGCAACTTCAACTTAGCCAAGCTGGGTCAGCCCGTGGACGAAAGAGAGTGGCACATGACGCCGCCCACCGTCAACGCGTACTACAGCTCCTCGTTCAACGACATCAACTTCCCCGCCGGCATCCTGCAGCCTCCATTCTTCGACTTCACCATCGATCCCGCGGTGAATTTTGGCGGTATCGGCGTCGTCATCGGGCACGAAATGACCCACGGCTTTGACGACCATGGCTCGCAGTTCGATGGCAAAGGCAATTTGCGCGAGTGGTGGACGCCCGCCGATCGCAAGGCATTTACCGAGCGCACCGATTGCGAAGCCGACGAGTACAGCAGCTTCCAGGCCGCGCCCGCGCACGGAGATACACCGGCCGCGAATCTCAACGGGCGTCTTACGCTGGGCGAGAACGCCGCCGATAATGGCGGGCTGCGCATTGCCTACCAGGCGCTGCTCGACGCCCTGGCCGAGCAGCACAAGAGCATCGACGACAAGATCGACGGCTTCACCGAGGCGCAGCGCTACTTTATCGGCTTCGCACAAGTGTGGTGCGAAAACCATTCGGAAGCCATCGCCCGGCAGCTTGTGCTCATCGACCCGCATTCGCCGGGCCGCTGGCGCGTCAACGGCACCGTCCAGAACTTCGACGTCTTCGCCAAGGCCTTCGGCTGCAAAAAGGGCCAGCCCATGGCCCCCGTAAGTTCCTGCCGCGTCTGGTAGAGGCGGAGGACCGGACAGACCATAGTCGGGGCCGCTCCACGGAAAACCCCGCGCGGACGGCCCTGGCAAGAATTCTCGAAGCCCCCCGCTGACGATTTCACTCCTCCGAACGTCTATACTGCGATTACATCCAGAGAGCGGGTTTGCCCGGCACGAAAGTGGCCGAGGAACGGAAGCAAGGGCGGTGAAGTGTTGGAAATCACGGCTTTTGCCCGGTCCCCGGCGGAAACTAGGCATAACCCGCCCTCGCCTTTTACAATTCATCAGGGATTCCATCCCAACCCAGCACTGCTCGGGAACGACCAAACTTGGCGGCGCACGCCTGACCAGGATGAAGGAATAGCATGAGGTTCACGAAATTCGGCAAGGCGCTTTCTATGGGCGTCCTCTCGGCGGGCGTCATCTTTGGCGTAACGTCTTGCGTTGAGAGTTATACGGTTGGCTTCTTGTATGTAACGGGAAACGTGACCGCCTCGTCCGGGAGCAGCGGCATCATCTCCGGCTATAAGATCGACCACAACACCGGCAAATTGACCACGATTAACGGCTTGCCCATCTCTACCGGCGGCGCCAACCCGGTCCGCGCCGTCCTCACCGTTGGTAGCCGGTTCCTTTATGTCCTCAATCGTGGCGTCAATAATGCTGGCAACGGCGATTGCTATGGCACAGGCAGCGCCGAGTGCCAGAACGGCAATATCACCGAGTTTGCCGTAGGTGGCAATGGCATCTTGACGCCTCAGGAGACCTTCTACACTCAGGGTCTGAATCCGTTCCGGCTTATCGTTGACTCTTCGGGCAGCTATTTGATGGTTTTGGACCACGATGCGCCGGACAACGCCAGTCCCTCGGCCACCGACAACTGCGCCCGCGCCCTGGGAGCGGGCATCACCACCTGCGGCGACATTACGGTCTTCCAGATCAATTCGACGACGGGCCGTTTGTCCTTGGTCGTCAATGCCCAGGTCACATCGGCAAGCGGTCCCCCGCTCACCTACTTCCCGGTTCCGGCCAACCCCGTCGATCTCGTTCTCAGCGGCGGCTACGTCCTCACCCTCACCGGTGCGCCCGCGCCCACATCCTACCCGTACACCGGCGGCACCGCGGTTTGGCCGTACGCCTATGCAGCCAGCAGCGGCCAGTTGACGCTCAGCCAGAACAGTGTGCAGCCGCTCGGCATTGCTCAGGGCAACTCCATTGTGAATGCCAACAGCGTGATTTACGTGCTCGACAATGAGCCTCTCACCATCACTTCCGGCACCGCATTTCCCACCGGCCTTTACCCCGGCGGCAAGATTCTGCCCTTCACCACGGGCTCCGGCGGCGCGTTGCAGGCCGAGCCGAGCGGCGTTTTTCCCGTCACGGCTACGCTGGCTAATCCCTACCAGGTCCTGGTCGCGGGCAACGGTAAGTACCTCTACGTGGCCACTCTGGGCAACAACATCACTGGCAATAACCCGCAGAGCGGCATCGCCGGGTATACCATCTTCACCGCGCCTTCCTACGAATTGCAATTCATTCCCGAACAGCCGTTCGGCTCCGGTTCCGGTCCTCAGTGCATCGTTCTGGACCCCTCGAATCAATTCGTCTACGAAGCCAACCAATATGACTCCACCGTCACGGGACGCACCATCGATCCCAATACCGGCGATCTGAATACGATGCGCTCCACGGAAACCTACACCCTCGACGGTCAGCCGTCATGGTGCCTGATTGATGGGCGCACCGGATAAAACCAGGCGGCCTCCGCCGGTCCCATTGTTTTGGGCTGGCTGGCGCCTCTGCCAGGTTCCGGAAGCTTCGGAGTCTGAAAAACATTGTCCGAATCCCGGCACGGCCGTTCGCTGCTCGCGCCGGGATTTGATCTAAAACGAGATTTCTCCTTGAGGCCCTTGGGTGGCCCTGCTGACGAAAGATGCGCATGAAGTTTTCAAGATCGAGCAAGCGATCGCAAAATCAGAGTAAGACGATCGCTGATTCACAAGAGCCAGGTCGCTGCGAAGAGCACCGGGGCCCCCGCGAACGGGTCTCCGTTCGTGGGGTGGATGTGCGCGGCGCGGCGGCCGCGAAGGTTGCCGGAAATGGCGGCATGCACTCTGGTTTTGCTCTCCTGCTGGTAGCCGCGGCCAGCCTCGCGGCGGCTTCGCTCATCACCGCCTGCGAAAGCCTCACCGTGGATTTCGTCTTCGTAGCCAGTTCCAAAGCGGCCGGCGCCAACAATTACGGCGAAATCGACACTTTCGAGATCAACTCCGAGTCTGGCGCCATGCGCCAGATTCCCACCTCGCCGTTTCCTTCCGAAGGCCGCAACCCCGTCGCCCTGGCCGTCTCCGCCGATTACCAGAATCTCTTCGTGGTCAATCACGACGACAACACCATCGTCCAGTTCGTCATCGGCAGCGATGGCAAGCTCTATCCGTTTAACACCGTGAACA
This sequence comes from uncultured Acidobacteriota bacterium, assembly GCA_963713675.1. GTDB lineage: Bacteria > Acidobacteriota > Terriglobia > Terriglobales > Acidobacteriaceae > Telmatobacter. Next base: position 12,634 of record CAVQMV010000011.1, on the reverse strand, counting down.
CGCCGGGCATCTACCCGCTGGCCATCACCGCCAACAAGTCCAACGTCTTCGTGGTCGATACCTACCAGCCGCTTCCGCTCTGCTCCACGGCCGATCCCTGCTCAGGTTCCATCGCCGTATACCCGCTGACCGCCGCGACCAGCAGCACGCCCATTGGTCTGGGAACACCGGCTACCAACCCGGCGAATAGCAGTCAATACTGGCCGATCGCGCTCACCGGGCCCAATGCTTCGCACGTGATTGTGCCTACCGCGGTGAATGTGCTCGCCTCCGGCGCTTATGTCTATGTCACCGCGTACGACTCGTCGGTCTCGCCTTCCGTGGGCTATATCTTCGCATTCTCTGTCGGTTCCGGGGGCGGACTGACGGCTGTGCCCGGCTCGCCCTTCGCGGCCGGCGATCAGCCTTCCGCCATCGCCAGCGATGCCAAAAGCTCCTACGTGTACGCCACCGACTCCGTGCGCGGCGACGTGCTTGGCTATACCGTCGGCTCCAGTGGCACGCTCACCGCGTTGAGCGGCAGCCCCTACCCTGCCGGAAACGCGCCCAGCGGCATAGTCGTTGATCCCACCTATGCCTACGCCTACGTCTCCAATACCACCGACGCCACTGTAACCGCCTATTCGATGTCGAGCGGCGTGCTCACGCGCATCGGTAGCTACGCCACCGGCCTGCAGCCGGTCGCCATCGGCATCGATCCCTCGACGAACCATTTTCTCTTCACTGTCAATTTTCTCGACAATAACGTCTCCGACTTCGAGCTGAGCGCGACGGCGGGAACGCTGCTCGACGCCCAAAACTCGCCGTTTGCCACCAGCGCCCAGCCTGTTGCTGCGGCGGCCATTCCACACAACGGCACCGGAAGCGGTATCCATTGAGAGCGTGCAATCGTCCGGCTCGCGCTAGAGAGCCGGTTCTGGCAATACCCCGTACGCGGCTTTTACAATAGACACGGGGCAACGTAAACGAGATTTCTTGAGGGCTTGCAACCAAAGAGCCCACGACGAAGGAAGCGCATGAAGTTTAGTAAATTGAGCCAGCTCGCTCTGGTCTCCGCGATTGGCCTCATCGTGGCCACACTCCTGACGGCCTGCGAGCTTGTCACCATCGACTTTGTTTATGTGGCCGCTTCCGCGGGCGCCTCTGCCGGCAGCGCGGGCCAGATTTATGGCTACGCGGTCGACGCACAGTCGGGCGCCATTCGCTCGGCTGTGGCTGCCATCTCCTCGGGAGGAACCAACCCGGTGGCCATGGCCATGACTTCGGACTACAACAATATTTATGTCGCCAACCAGGGCAATAAAACCGTCGTGCACTTCACGACCTCCGATAGCGGCGCACTCACAGTGAAGGACTCGATTACCCTGGCCAATGCCCCGGTGGCCATGGCGGTCAATCAGGCCAATACCTACCTCTATGTGATCTCGGGAACCACCTCCGCCACGTTGACGGAATATCCCCTCAGCAGCGGCACCATCGGCACTGCGACCTCTGCGGTTTCGCTCACCCTTCCCGGTTACCCCACTGACACCATGCTTGCCACCGGCGTCACCGTCCTATTCAACAACAATGGAGTGTACGTGACGGCTTACGACCAGTCGGCTTACAACCCGGGTGGAACCACCACCAGCAACGCCAACCCCGGCTGGATCTTCGGCTACACGGTTGGCACCGGCGGCGCGCTTACCACCGTCTCCGGCAGCCCCTACCAGGCCGGCGTCAAGCCCTCCGCGCTGGCCACAGAGCCCACCAGCCGCTTTATTTTTGTTACCGACTACGCTTCCAACGAACTCATCGGCTATTCGGTGCTTTCCACGAACGTGCTTAGCTCCATGATCAACGGACCGTTCAAGACCGGCAACGAACCGACCGCCATCACCATCGATCCGCGCGGCATTTATATGTACGTCACCAACTCGCTGGATTCCACGCTTTCGTCGTACTCGATCGCTCTGCCCACCGGCACGCCGTCCACCATCGTGGGCTCTGGCGCGACGGCCGGAAACACCACCGATACCGACCCGGTTTCAGTCGCCGTCGAGCCCTCGCTGGGCCGCTTCGTCTACACCGCCAATCGCCTGGGCAACTCCATCTCCGGCTTCAAGCTCAATCCCGATACTGGCGCCTTGTCCACCACGCTGGCCACGCCCTACCCCACCGGCGCGTATCCCATGGCAGTCCTCGCGGTTCCGCATGGCAACCATGCCACGCAGTCGATCACTCCGTAAGAAGTGAACAGATTGAAGAAGTGAAAGAGTTAAAAAGAACAAAAAGCCCAGCCGGTCCGGCTGGGCTTTTTCTTGCATAAAGCTAACTTCCCACAACAACGGGTGCCCCACAACCGGGGCCCCCACGGACAGGTCCACGTCCGTGGGGTGGAGATCTCGATTTTGAGATGTGGGAAAGCACAGACCTCGCGTCCACCACCTACTAGCTAATCGCCACGCTGCACGGCCTCTTTCACCACATTCGTCGCGTGCATCCACTCGCGCAACTTGCGCTGCGCCGGCTTCTCAATGAAGTACAGCGCCACCAGCGAAAGCGCGATCAGCAGAATGTAACTCAGCCACGGGTCGAAGCGGCTCAGCCCCAGCATCACCAACACATGAGAGTCGTGAATCAAGTTCCACAGCGTGAAGTGCAATAGGTAGAGACAATAGCTGGCCTCGCCTACAAACACCAGCGGCCGCACCCCCAGCGCAGCGGCCAGCGGATTTTCCCCCGCCAGTCCCAGAACGATGAAGGCAAACAGCGGCATCAACAGCCCGTCGTGGATGATGGCGTAGGGCACCAGCGATCCCAGGCTGAGAATCCCATAGATCCCGCCAAAGCCGATCAGCCCCAGCCACAAGCGCATCCGGCTCGCGCGCGGAATCATCGCATCCAGGTTGGCCAGCATCACGCCGAACACAAAACTGAAAATGTGCGAGTAGGGAGTGTATTTCAGCGCCCACAGCCACGGCCCGTAACTCCAGCGGTCAGGATGCGCGATGCCATCAGGGTTGAAGGCCATGTACAGTGCGCCCGGCACCAGTCCCAGCACCCACACGCCCGTCATTTTCCCCAGGTGCGTCCCGATGCGCGAGGGCTTCTTTGAGCGCGCCAGCCAGGGAAAGATGAAGTAGTAGAAGGCTTCGGCCGACATGGTCCACGCCGGCGTGTTCAGGAACGTGGACACCGCCGGAATCCATCCCTGCAGCATCAACGGCGTCAGCACCACGCCCGTCCAAAACATGGCGTGCGTGTGCGTCGGGTACTCCGACTTCAGGTTCCCCAGGCTCAGGACCAGACTCAAGAAATAAATGGGATAGATACGGGTAAAGCGCGCCTCCCAGAAGCGCTTGCGATCCAGTTCGCCGTTGCGCGCGCGTGCGTTGTAGTTGTAGCCAAGCACAAACCCCGAGAGCAGGATGAAATAGCTGACGGAAATGAACCCCGCGTTGACCACCGGCGCCAGCAGCAGGGGAACGTGAACCGTGCCCGCCATAAAGGGCATGGGAAAGTAGAAGTTGAAGTTGAACCACTGGGGATTGGAGAAGTGGAAGAGAACGATGTTGATGGCCGCGAAGCAGCGCAGCCCTGTCAAAGCCTTCAGCGGCGCTGGCTTGGGAGTTTCCACCTACAGTTAGACGCTCCGAAAAACAGGGAACAAGAGACCGAGGGAAAAAGGAAAATCAAATAACTCGGGGTTGCCGGTGAGAAAGCAAACTTGTGAAGTCGGGATAGGTCGCTTCGCTGTTTCATGATGGAACCGTGGCACGGCTTCTCGGTCCCTTATTCCCTTGTTCCCTGCTTCTTACGCCGTCACCAGCGAGCCCACTTTTTCGCCCAGCACTACGCGCCGAATGTTGCCCGGGCGGTTCATATTGAAGATGATCATGGGCAGGTTGTTGTCTTTGCACAGGCTCACCGCCGTCAGGTCCATCACCTTCAGCCCCTGGCGCAGAATGTCCATGTACGTGATCTCGTCGTACTTCACGGCGTCTTTGAACAGCACCGGATCGGCGTTGTACACGCCCTCCACTTTGGTGCCCTTCAGCAGCACATCGGCCTTGATCTCCATGGCGCGCAGGCTGGCCGCCGTATCGGTGGAGAAGAACGGATTCCCGATACCCGCCGCAAAAATCACCACGCGGCCCTTTTCCAGGTGCCGCACCGCCCGCCGCCGGATGTACGGCTCGGCAATCTGGTTCATGAACACTGCGCTCATCACGCGGCATTGCACGTCGCGTTGCTCCAGAGCGTCTTGCAGCGCCAGTGCGTTGATCACCGTTGAGAGCATGCCCATGTTGTCGGCGCTCACGCGGTCCATCTCCTTGGCCTGCGCCTCCACGCCGCGGAAAAAGTTGCCGCCGCCCACCGTCACGCCGATTTCGACGCCCAGTTCATGAATCTCCGCGAGCTCGCCGGTAATCTCGGACACCCTTTCGGCATCCAGGCCAAAGCCCCGCTCACCGGCAAGTGCCTCGCCCGATAGCTTCAATACGATCCGTTTGTACATGCCGTTTCGAGTATCGCATACGGGCCGCTGCTCGCGCCTTGCCTGCGTCCTTTTTGCCTCCCCCGCGTTCCGGGCAAACATTCCCGAATCCGAGCTCCCTCTTCGCCAATCTCAAATCAGGAATCCGCTGCCGCTTTTCTGTCCCTACCCATAGCCACCTCCACGCAATCCTTCCTAGACTGGGCTCATTCCAACGGGACTTTTCTCTTCGTTGTTCGACAGGGCTCCATGGTCGTCAAAACCCAGTGCAAAGGCCGCGAGTTTACCGGCGTCGAGGTTGGCGCAGGCAACGTGCGCCGCTATTTTCCCAGGGAAGCCCACGTCATCGAGCTGCATCTGGATCATCTCCTCATTCAACTCGGCCTCAAGCCCGATTTCTGGCAGGGCCAGACGCACATTTGCGATCGCCGTCTCTGCGCGTGGCTCGAATCGAAGAACTTCCACGGGCGACCGGGCGACTCGCCCGTTCCTCTGGCGCTCATTCCTTTCGGCAAGAACTGCTTCCGCTTGCAACCCGTCGGCGAGCATGCGCGGCCAAGGATCAAGCCCACCCTGGCCCCCATCCACCCCGCCTGACGAATCGACTAGGGAACAGTGTGAGTGCGAGTGTGCACTGATCGCTGACCTATCGCACTGACGTCCACACTCACACTCACACTGCCCACCGTCTTGTTACACTCGGAATGAAATGAACCTCACTCAGCTTGAACAAGAGATTGAGCGGCACTTTGCCGCGGGCGCCGCCGCCAGCAGCGACCCGGCGGCGATGAAGGCTTTTCTGGAGCTCCGTGCCAGCCTCGAGCGCGGCGAAGTGCGCGCCGCCCAGCCCGACCCCGCAGCGCCCACCGGCTGGCGCGTCAACGCCTGGGTCAAGCGGGGCATCCTGCTCGGCTTCCGCCTCGGCGCGCTCGAAGAATTCCAACGCCGGCGCGCTCTCATTTGTCGACAAGCACACCTACCCCGCGCGGCTTTTCACCGCCGCGGACGGCGTGCGCGTCGTGCCCGGCGGCTCTTCCGTGCGCGCCGGCGCCTATGTGGCGCGCGGCGTCGTCTGCATGCCGCCCATGTACATCAACGCCGGCGCCTACGTCGACGAAGGCACCATGGTCGATTCGCACGCCCTGGTCGGCTCCTGCGCGCAGATCGGCAAGCGCGTGCACCTGAGCGCCGCGGCGCAGATCGGCGGCGTGCTCGAGCCGGTCAACGCCAGCCCCGTCATCATTGAAGACGATGTGCTGGTCGGCGGCAACTGCGGCGTCTACGAAGGCACCATCGTCCGCAAGGGCGCGGTGCTCGCCGCCGGAACCATCCTCACCCGCGGCACCCCGGTCTTCGATCTCGTCAACGGCGACGTGCTCCGCGCCGGCGTCGAAACGCCCGCTCATCATTCCAGAGAATGCCGTCGTCGTCCCCGGCTCGCGCGCCATCAACAAAGGCAAAGGGCAGGAGTGGGGCCTCAGCCTCTACGCCCCCGTCATCGTCAAATACCGCGACGAAAAAACCGACCTCAGCACCACCCTCGAAGATTTGCTGCGCTAGTAGCGCCGGTCTCCAGACCGGCTGTAGTGCGGGTCTTCAGACCCGCACCTGCAAGACAGCCACACGTTCGCTGCTCGCGAACGAGCAAAGCGAGCAGCAAATGTCCGCTGTCATCCTGAGCGAAGTGGGCCGCGCTTCGCGCGGCCCACGAGTCGAAGGACCTGCGGTTGCTTTTTGCGATCTCCACTCACCACGAAAACGGGTGCCCCACTTCTCAATCCAGCACAATCAAGGGGTGCCCCCGGTCTCGATTTTGAGACCGGGGAAAGCACGAACTTCAACCCACCTTCTCAACCTGGCAAAAATCTCCGCTCCGCCCCACCGATGCCTGGGATAGCACGAACCTCAACCCACTTCTCAATCCAGCACAATCAAGGGGTGCCCCCGGTCTCGACTTTGAGACCGGGGAAAGCACGAACTTCAACCCACCTTCTCAACCCAGCAAAAATCTCCGCTCCGCCCCACCGACGCCTGGGATAGCACGAACCCCAACCCACTTCTCAATCCAGCACAATCAAGGGGTGCCCCCGGTCTCGATTTTGAGACCGGGGAAAGCACGAACTTTAACCCACCTTCTCATCCGAGCAAAAATCTCCGCTCCGCCCCACCGATGCTATCCTTCTCCTGCAAGAAAACACCGAAATGAAGCCTTCTCTTCGCATTCTTCTCTGCCTGCCCCTGCTACTTCTGCCTTGCGCAGCAGCGCACGCCCAGTACGCCAAGCTCGTCGATCCCTTTCTCGGCGCGTCGGGAGGTGGCAACGTTTTTCCCGGCCCCGTCGTGCCCTTCGGCGAAATCAAGCCGGGCCCCGACATGGCAGCGCCGGTTGGCCACGATCCCAACGCGGGCTGGAATGCCACCGACGATATTCGCGGCTTCAGCCAGACCCACGTCAGCGGCACCGGCGGCGGCGCAAAATACGGAAACATCCTCGTCATGCCCACCACCGGCGCCCTCGCACCGCTCGACGCCTCTTCGCCGCGCGCAGACGAACATGCTTCCGCCGGCCTCTACTCGGCCACGCTCGCCCGTTACCACATCGGCGTCGACATCACCGCCGCGCGCCGCAGCGCCATCTACCGCTTGCAGTACCCCAAAGGCGCGCCCGCCAATCTCCTCATCGACGTCAGCCACTACCTCATCTCCGGCGCCAAGCAGGGCGAAGATCAATTGTTCACCAGGTCCACAGTCAGGATTCTCTCTCCCACTGAAATCGCCGGATCCACCAGCGTCACCGGCGGATGGAACAAGCAGCCCAACTCCTACACCGTGTATTTCTACGCGCGCTTGACACGCCGGCCGCATCCTGGGGTACATGGCTCAATGATCAACTCACGCCCGGCAGCAAATCTGCGCGTGCTGAAGCCGGCTCCAGCTCCGGCGCGTGGCTCACCTTCGCCCACGCCGATGACCATCCGGTGCTCATGAAGATCGGCATCTCCTTCGTCAGCATCGCGCAGGCCCGGCAAAATCTCGCCGCTGAAATTCCCGGCTTCGACTTCGACGCCGTGCACGCCGCTGCGCTCGCCAAGTGGAACAAGGCGCTCGGCAACGGTCGAACTGAAAGGCGAAACGCCCGAGCAGGCGCAGATCTTCTACACCGCGCTTTACCACACCATGCTCATGCCCACCGATCGCACCGGCGAAAACCCGCTCTGGAAATCGAGCGAACCGTACTACGACGACTACTACGCCATCTGGGACATCTTCCGCACCTCCAGCCCGCTGCTGCTCGCTGATCGCGCCGGAACGCGAAGCCGCAATCGTCCGCGCCGCTCGTCGATCTCTACCGGCACGAGGGCTGGCTGCCCGACGCGCGCAGCGGCAACTACAACGGCCGCACCCAGGGCGGCAGCAACGCCGAGTTCATTCTTACCGATGCCTTCGTCAAAGGCCTGAAGGGCATCGATTGGAAAACCGCCCTGGCCGCCGAGATGCACGATGCCGAAGTTTCGCCCGCCGATCACTTCAAGGAGGGCCGCGGCGGCCTCGACGACTGGCACAATCTCGGCTACGTCTCCATCGAGGGGTCGGATCGTCCCGCGCTCGGTCGACATGGAGTACGCTGCCGACGACTTTGAAATCGCCCTGCTCGCCAAAGGCCTCGGCGACACCGCCGACTACGAAAAATACCTGCAACGCTCCGCCAACTGGAAAAAGCTTTGGGACCCGGACTTCAGCGATGGCGGCTTTACCGGCTTCATTCGCCCGCGCCATCGCGACGGAACCTGGCTCACGCCGTTTACGGCCATGGATGAGCTGCAGTTGGAACGGAGACACGTTCTACGAAGGCAATTCCTGGACCTACTCCACCTTCGTTCCCCAGGATGTCGCTTCGCTCATCGAGAAATCCGGCGGGCCTGAAACCTTCGTGCGCCGTCTCGACGCCTTCTTCGACGTCCCCGGCCGCTACGACGTCGGCAACGAGCCCGGATTTCTCGCGCCCTATCTCTACATCTGGGCCGGCCGTCCCGACAAAACCGACGCCCGCGTGCGCCAGATCATCGCCGCCAGCTATCACGCCGGACCCGACGGCCTTCCCGGCAACGACGACTCCGGCGCCATGTCTTCCTGGTTCGCCTTTGGGCAGATGGGCATCTTTCCCAATGCCGGCCAGGATGTCTACCTCATCGGCAGCCCCGCCTATGCCCAGACCACGCTGCATCTTGCCGGCGGCAAGAATTTCGTGATTGAAGCCAGAAATCTTTCGGCCGAGAACATCTACGTCACGGCGGCAACGCTGAACGGCCAACCCCTGGACCGCGCCTGGCTTCGTCACCATGAGATCGCCGCCGGGGGCCGTCTGGTGCTCACCATGGCCAGCGCGCCCAGCCACTGGGCCGAGCACAATCCGCCGCCCTCCACCCCGGCTCCGTAGTATCACGAATGTCGATGGCATTTACGGAGGGAGCAGGGGCTACGGAGGGAGCAGGGGGCTTTAGCCCCCTGAATACTGGCTTAAAGAACGGGCCTTTAGGCCCGGGCTTCACAGCAGACGGAAAGTGCCGCAGAGAAGCACGAAGTGTCAGGGCACGACTTTAGTCGTGCCGTTCGCGCAGCAAAATGGACATGGGCTTTAGCCCCTGACCAACTGCATCCCGAATCTATAGAACGTTTTTGATACACACCTCCGATGAATCCCCAAAAAACGTCATCGAACAGCGCTCCGGCAGCGTCTAAACCGTTGAACCAGTAGATTTCGCGAAATTCTATGAAAACCAAGTCGACGTTTTGCCTTGCTCTTTCGCTCGTCACGGTGTCGTTGCTCACGTTTTTCGCAGTGCGCAGCTCTGGCGTAGCGCAGCAACCCTCCACTCAACAGCCCGTCACCAACATCAAGGTTCAGGCGCGCGAGGTTCTGCTGCCTGTGGTGGTCGAAGACAAAAAGGGCGCGCTGGTCACCAACCTCACGGCCAAGGACTTCACCCTGACCGAGGACGGCCGTCCGCAGGTGATCAAGAGCTTTACCTCCCAGAGCAACCTGCCTTTCCGCCTCGGACTGCTGGTCGACACCAGCCGCAGCGTCAACTCCGCCATGGACGCCGAGCGCAAGGCCGCCGGAAAGTTCATCGACCTCATGCTCCCCGCCGACCCGAAATCCGGCGTTCAGGGCGACGAAGCCTTCCTGATTCACTTTGACCGCGAAGTCGAGCTGCTCGAAGATTTCACCAACTCGCGCGACAAGCTGCACCACGAGCTCGACGGCATGGGACCATCCTCGCAGGAGCATAGCAACCAGGGCCCTGAAACCAGTGGCGGCGACAGCGGCGGAAATGGCGGCTACGGGCAGCACGGCGGGCACGGCGGTGGAACCCAGCTTTACGACGCCATTTACCTCGCCTCCGATGAGCTCATGAAGCCAAAAGAGGGCCGCAAGGCGCTCATCATCTTCTCTGACGGCGCGGACAGCGGCAGCAAGGAGACCCTGAACGACGCCATCGATGCCGCGGACCGCGCCAACGTGCAGGTCTTCACCATTTATTTCAAAGGCGAGGAAGAACATTCCTCGAACGGCTTTCCCGGCAATGGCGGGCATCACGGCGGCATGGGCGGCGGAGGCTACCCCGGTGGTGGTGGCGGCTATCCCGGCGGTGGCGGCGGCGGCGGGCACCACGGCGGCAACCCCAAGAGCGAAGCCGGAGTCGACGGCAAGAAAATCATGCAGCAGATCGCCACACGCACCGGCGGCCAGTTCTTCGAAGCCAAGAAGAAAGACAATCTCGACGAGATTTACAACCAGATCGCCACGTTGCTGCGCCAGCAGTATCTCTTGACCTACACGCCCGACAAGGTCGATACCGACGGCGAGTTCCACAAGATCGTTCTCAAGACCGAAAAGACCGATCTGACCGTTTACACCCGCGAAGGCTACTACGCCCCCACCCCGGAAAAATAACACCAGAAATCCGAGATCGACTCTGGCAACACAAAAAGGCCCACGGTTCTCCGCGGGCCTTTTCGGTTCTGCTGTTCTTTGTCGAGCCACTCCTCAATGATGAGGCTTGCCATGCGAAGGACCGGGAGAACTTGCCGGCCCCTGGCCCTTGACGGCCATACCCGACTGTCCGTGCTGCTGCCCGCCTCCCGTGTGCGCCGGAGCATTGCTCGTATTTGAGTGCGAGGCGTTGTAGGTCTTCGGCGCATTGCCCGTGTTTCCGTTCTGGCCGTGGGGCGTCGTCACGTTGCCCGTATTTGACTTCGAGGCGTTGTAGTTGACGGACCTGTTCGTATTGCCGCCCGCCGGCCGTGTCCGTAGCCAGATTCGTCGGATGCCCGCCGTTATGGCTGGCGTAGTTGTTCGTGTTGCCCCTGGCCGCGCCTTCATGCTGAGACTGCATCGCGGTCGGCGCCGTGTGCTGCTCGTGCGAGTAGGCGTTCTCCTCCGGTGTCGGCCGATGATTGATGCCGCCCGGGCCGCCGCTGTAGGCTACGTGGCTGTCCCTCGCAACAAATCCGCGGTCCACGGCAACCCGGTCCTCATAGACGCGGCCGCCCCAGACGCCGCCCACGCCAACATGCATGACCGCGGTATTGTAGGCAAACACACCGCCTCTCCACATGCCTCCGGCGAAGCCGATGCCCCCATAGCCGAATCCATAATTCACGCCGCCATAGTAGCCCACGTGCGGTCCCCAATAGCCGGCATGCCACCCATACAGGCCGGCTTCAAAGCCCCAGTAGCCGGGCGTCCACAGCGCGCCCACATACGGCGCCGGCACCCACGTGCCAGGCACCCAGTAATAGCCGTCAGGGCCGTAACCCCAGTAGCCCGGAGTCCACATCAAGCCCGGTTCAGGGCACAGCGGCTGCACATACACCGGCAGCACCGGCGGAGCAAAACCCACGCTGATGAACACGCCCGCAAATGAAGATGCGGGGATCGCGCACATAACAGCGCCAGCAACATCACGCGCATGGATTTCGCGCGCACCGCCTGGAAAATTCGCATGGAAAAACCTCCTGTACTCTGCTTCCTCGACCGGCTGGGGGCCGCCGTTCGACGGCGCATCCAGTCTATGCCAATTGGAACCCCTCCAGTGCAAAGAAGTTGCACGGGAGGGGCATGTTTTTCCACAACTCGTATTGAATCGAATAGCCTTACTGGCCGGCTCGCTTCACCCCTTCACTCTTTTCACTCTCTTCACTCTCTTCACTTTTTCATCAATACCGGTAACTAAGCCCCATGCCCACCACGTGCGCGCCTGCAGATTCACCGGCGTGGTAACAACCGGAGGCCCAAACGCGGGGTTGGCTGGATTGAAATAGGGGTTTGGAACATAGATGGATCCGATGTTCCCCGCCACCTGTCCTACGCCAATATCAAACGCGAAATGCGGCTTGTCCTTCTGCGTCACGCGCACGGCGTAGTCCAGCGTTGTGGGTATATGGGCGCTCATCAGCGGGTACGACGCAGGATTGCAGGCCAGCGCAGCCTCGCACTGATAGAGCGCCGCGTTCAGCAGGGTGTTCAGATTCACCGCAGTCTTGGGCTCCTGCGTGAATCCCGCCGAGGGCACCGCCACGATCCCATGGCCGAGGGGCAGCGGAATACCCAAACCGCCGAAGAACCGCCCGCCAAAGCGCGTGCTCTGGCCGCCGATGCCGAAGATCGTGGCATTGGTGGCCTTCCAGCCCAGGTTCAGCAGGAACGGCACCGGCGGTTTCGCCCAGGTCTTGGTGACGGCAATGTACGCGTCGCCGTTGGTGTACGACTTGTCCGTTCCCGTCAGCGTCTTGTTGGCCGCGCCCGAAACAAAGTGGTCGTTGGTGCGGACCACGCCGCCGATCGCAATGCCCGGCATCCACGCGCCGAACTGCCCGTCCTTGAAAGCCACGACCTTGCCGTGGAAGACGTTCATGCCGGAGTAATTCCACAGGTTGCTCAGACCGAGCGGCGTGGCCGTAGCGGTGGGCTGGTCTCCATACTGATGAACACTGCGCGTGTAGCCGGCCTCTGCCCGGCTGGCAAAGCTCTCGGTAACGCTGAAGGTTTCAATATTGCCGATGACCGCCGAAGCATCGATGAAATGGAAGCCGACGGCCGGGTGCGAGAAATTCTGGCCCTTATCCGCGTAGACCACATAAGCGGTTGGA
>CAVQMV010000010.1:0-8207 GCA_963713675.1 uncultured Acidobacteriota bacterium | reverse complement strand
TGCGCAGTCAGATGGCCTATCAGTTCAGCCCGCATTGGTTCTTCGGCGGCTATCTCTCGGCCAACAACTCCCGCGATTACACCTACACCTCGGTCGGCTTCTTCGTTCGCTACATGTTCCGCGAGCAGCCTTCCACGGCCACCACCCCCACCGGCCTCTTCCCGTGGGATGGCATGCGTCCCTTCAGCGTGCCGTAACCGTGCGCCGGGCCATCGATTCGCCGCCACGTTTGTCATCCTGAGCGACAAAATCGCATGTCATCCTGAGCGAAGTAGGCCGCGCTTCGCGCGGCCTACGAGTCGAAGGATCTGCGGTTGCTTTTCGGAGATTCCACCGGCGTATGTCCGAAATACAACGTACTCAATCCACTCGCTCTGACCCCAATGGGTTGATTGCGCTCTTGAAGTATTCGAATGTGGATTACGCAGAATCTTTAATTAACCGCCATCAGAACTTAAAAATATTAACTACAGAGCTTGACAATATAAATAAACATGATTACTCTAGGAATCGAGTTCAACAATCTCGATTCCGATCATGCTCTCCGATCCCAAACCCGCCACCGACTGGCAAGACCTGCTCCGCATCGCCCAGGGAACGCCGCTGGTCATCGAGCGCGTCCGCCTTCCCGAAAAGCAGATCACCGTCGAAGGCCAATTCACCTTGCCCGAACTGGCCCAGCTCAGCCTGGAAGACCAGGTCTTCGTCATCGCCTTTCTCCGCTCCCACGGCACCATCAAGGTGATGGAGCAGACCTTCGGCGTCAGCTATCCCACCATCAAAGCGCGCCTCAACCGCATCTCCAGCCAATTGGAGTTTGTCGAGACCAATCCTTCACCCAGGAGCACGGACGTCTTGGATCGGCTTAACAAGGGCGAAATCACGCCTGCCGAGGCCATCCGCGCATTGGAGGCCCTCAAATGATTCCCAGTTTCGCAGTCCTCCAGGTCGAAGCGCCGCACTTCCACATGCCACGTCTCTGGCTGCCCCTGTTTTTGCTCTGGATTCCGGTCGTCCTGATCGCGCCGCTCATTTTTATCGTCATTTTCGGCCTGTGTATGGCCGGCCGCATCAATCCCTGGCGCGCCATCGCGGTTTTCTGGTCGATCCTTTGCGGGCTCTCTGGAACCCACGTCCACATCAGCACGAGCGGCAGCAAAGTCCTGGTGCGCATCCTCTAGGCAGATTCACTTCAGGATGTAGCCCCCAATTCACTCACTTCACTTTTTTCACTTCATTCACTCCGTTCACTTTCTTCACTCGTCACTTCGTCACTCTCGAATAAGGAGAACATCCATGAACGAAAATCGCCGTCAAATTTTGGAAATGCTGGCCACAGGCAAGATCACCGCCGATGAGGCCGAGCAGTTGCTGGCTGCTCTCGAGCCCGACGCCACCGCAACCGCAGATGCATTCGCGGGCAGATTCTCGGATTCCCATCCCTCCGCCGAACCCACCGTAAAGACGCATGCAAAGTATCTACGCGTGCTCGTCGAGGCCAATGAGAAAGGTGAACCGACCACCGTGAACGTGCGTGTTCCCATGCAGTTGCTCCGCGCCGGCGTGCGCCTGGCGAGCCTCATTCCCCTTCAGGCCCACGATGAGTTGGACGCGACCCTCAGGAAGCACGGTATCCCGCTGACCCTATCGCAAATCAAGCCGGAAAACCTCGAAGAGCTAATCGACCATCTGGAAGATCTAACCGTCGATGTCGACGCCAAAGAAGAAAGGGCCAAAGTCCGCGTCTTCTGCGAGTAGCAGGGAACCAGGGACCAAGGGACCGAGGGACCAAGCAAGGATTTCCTTGCTCCTTATGCCTTTCGCGCCACCTTTGCCATCGGCACCACCTGCACCGTCACGTCGCGTACTTCCGACAGGAAGCGGTTCAGCACCGAGCCGCGCCACAGGATGTCCCAGCGTGAGCGTGCCGATTGGCCGAAAACCACGTGGCTGATGTTCTCCTGCTGCGCAAACCGGATCAACGCGTCAGAAACATTTCGATCGGTGAGCGAAACCACCTGCGCGCCCAGGTCGCGCGCCATCCGCTGATACTCCTCCAGCCGATGAAAGGCCTCCGGATCGCCGTGGCCCTTGTCGTCGGGCCGCGTCACGTACACCGCGTACCAATTAGTTGCCAACCGTCCGGCGATCCGAGCGCCGATGCGCAGCAGACGCTCCGTGCCGGGCCGCGTGCTCAGGCACACCATCACCTTCTCGGGAATCGGCGCCTGTTCCAGGCCTTGCGTGCGTCGATACTCTGAGGCGCGGCTGCTCACCTGTTCCGCGGTGGTGCGCAGCGACAGCTCGCGCAACATGTTCAGGTTGCCCTTGCGGAAGAAGTTAGCCAGTGACTGTTCCACCTTCTCCGGCGCGTAAATCTTCCCTTGGCGCAGGCGGTCGCGCAGCTGGTCCACGGTAACGTCCACGTTCACAACTTCGTCGGCGCGCTTGAAAAAGCTGTCGGGAACGGTCTCGCGGATGGTCGTGTTCGCCGAGCGGTTCACAGCGTCGTTCAGCGTTTCCAGGTGCTGGATGTTCACCGCCGTCATCACGTTGATGCCCGCGTCCAGCAGTTCCAGAACGTCCTCATACCGCTTGCGATTCTTGCTGCCGGGCACGTTGGTGTGGGCCAGCTCGTCCACCACCACGGTATGCGGGTGGCGCGCGATGATCGCGTCCACGTCCATTTCCTTGAGATTTACGCCGCGGTAGGGAATCTCCTTCTGCGGAATCACCTCGAGATCGCGGATGCGCGCCTCGGTATCCTTGCGCCCGTGCGTCTCCACCAGCCCGATCACCACGTCCACGTTCTGCTGATGCCTCATGTTGTAGGCGTCGTTCAGCATGTCGTAGGTCTTGCCTACGCCGGGTGCGGCGCCAATGTAGATGCGCAGCTTTGCGGGTTCCTGGGTTTTCTCGAGTTGAATCTCGGCCATCTAGCCAACCTCGACGGGATGATGGACTTCCGCAGCCACAGCCACCGGAAGCGTGAATCGAAACGTCGTTCCGTGGCCCAGCCGGCTTTCCACGGCAATTTGGCCGCCCAGCGACTCCACCAGCCGCCGCACCAACGCCAGGCCAAGCCCCGAGCCTTTCTCTGAGAAGGGATTGAAGCGATCGAAGATGGCGCTCAATCGCTCGGCCTCAATACCGCGTCCGGTGTCGCGCACGCTGAACTGCACAAAATTCTTGATCTCCTCCGCAGCCAGAAGGATTTCACCATCTTCCGGCGTGTAGCGCAGGGCATTGGAGAGCAGGTTGTCCAGGATCGAACGCAGCGCACGCCGATCGGCAAGCACCATGGTCAGATCGGCGTACGCCTTCACCTCGACCCGAATATGCTTCCTCTGCGCCTCATCGCAGTAGCGATCGCGCGCCTCGTTCAAAGCCGGCAGCGGGCGGATCCGCTCCAGCTTCATTTCGCGTTTGCCCGTATCGATTTCCGCCACGTCGATCAGATCGCTCATCAAGTCGTTCAAGTTCTCGGCGTCCTTGCTGGCAGAGGCCACCAACTCGGCCTGCAGCGGCGTCAACTCGCCGCTGAAGCCTTGGGCCAGTGCGTAGAGTCCGCGCCGCAGCTGCATCAGCGGATCGCGCAGTTTGCGGCTGGCCACGGTAATAAATTGCGTTTTGAAGCGGTCGGTGTCCTGAAGACTGGTCACGTCTTCCAGCGTCGTCACCGCGCCCAGCAAGCGGCCGTCGGAGTCCCGCATGGGCGTGGTCCGCAGCCGATAGCTCCGCTCCTCCTGGCCGATGCGCATCGGTAGCATCGACGCCTCGTCCTCGGCAGCCACAGCCTTCTGCATGGAAACGGCATCGCGGATGGCGCTCAGGATTTTTTCGCCGCCGGGCGTATTTGCCAGGGCCATGCGGTCGCCCGCCGCCTCGCCCAGCAACTCTGAAGCTGCCTGATTCACCTTGAGCACGTGGCCTTTGCCGTCGGTCACGATAATGGGCTCAAAAATCGATTGCAGCACCGCGTCGGAGAGCTGAAACTCCATCTGCCTTCGGCCGGCCTCGGTGTCGCGCAATTCCCGCAGCCGCACCGCAATCCGGTTCAGTTCGCCGGCGATCATGCCAAAGCTGTCGCGGCTGCTCCAATCCACGCGGTGTTCAAGATTTCCCTGGGCAATGCGATGCGCATCGCGCGCCAGGCTCTGGATCGGCCGCAGTACAAAGAAAATCGTGGCCGCCGCAACTGCCACAGCTGCCACGCAAATGGCGTTCGCCAAATGCAGTTGCCCGGCGGCGGCCAGCGCACGGTGCGTGGCAATCACCAGGCCCAGGGTCAGGCAGCCGAGGAGCACACAACCGAGAATCAGTCGCTGGGCAAGATTGAGCATGTTCGGTTTCCGTGCCAATGAAAGGTTGACTTACCCATTCTCAGCGATGCAGCCGCTCCCTGCAAATCTCACTTCGCAAAAAGCGTTCCAGAACTGGCTGCAATGATCTGGTTTTGAAAGGCAAGGGCTTCAGCCGTGCCGAAAGACCAGCAAAATGAACCCGGGCTTTAGCCCCCGAGGAGAATTTCTTCGTTCCATCAAGCTATTGATGCAATCCGTTCAACTTAGTCACGGAATCTGGCACACTGCGAGCACATCGTTGTGCCAACGGCAGGCAAGCCCGCCCGCCTGCGGATACGCCACCAGCACCCAATCCACGCCGAACTCTGTCTTCAGTCGCTCAAAGTCCGCGAGCTTGAAGTTGCGCCAGCCTTCTTCAGTCGCTATCTGGCTCGCCCACACCGGTCCCAGTTCAGGCACCTGGGTCACCACGGCAGCATCTTTCACCGCATCAGCCAATTGGCTGCGTTCGGCCAGCGCGCGAAACCCGTGAAAATCCTCGCCGGGCACTTCCAGATAATGCGGATCCAAAGCAAAATACGCATTCTCCGGCGTATTCGTCCGGACCCACGCAAACGCCTGAAGCCAGGGATTTGCCGGCACGAGCCCCGGCAGCTCCAGATGCGCGACGCCGCCAAACTCCGCTCGCTGCCACGCAAACATGCTGCCGTTGACCACCAGCAAAAGCGCCGCCCAACGCCAAACGCTCCTTCGCAACACAAATCGTCCCAGCATCGCGCCCGCCACCATCATGAACAGGAAATACTCAAGGTGCAGGTAGCGCATCGGCTGCAGGGGTGTCAGCCGCACCAGGGACGACGGCCACAGCACAGCCATGGCCAGCGCCTGCTGGAACAACGCATAGAAAAACACCGCTGCTGCAAATCGCGCCAGCAAAGTCTCTCCGCGTTTGCGTGCGACGCGCCAAAGCAAGCCGAAGAGAATCAGCGGCGCCAGCGCACCCAGCCATTCATACCAGGTCCATTGGTACAGGTAGTAATACGTCTTCGTGTCCAGAGCCTCGCGCCATGCCGGATTGGCCGGTGCGAACACCCATCCCAGCGGCACCACGCGCTGCGGTTGCGCTCCGTAACGCGCGCAGCCGCCGGCGCACAGACTCCAGCAATGCCATTGTCAGAAAGAAGCAAAACGAAATCCCCATGGCCGCCATCAGCGGATGCATCAAGAACGCCACCACCAGTAGCGGAACCGCCTGCCACCGCTTTCCATCCAGAATGCGCCACACGGCCAGCAGGATCATGGCCGTGGCCAGATTGCGCGGGTGCAGATGCTGGTCGGCCATGTTCAGCGCCGTTCCCGCAACGGGCAGAGTGAACATTGCCGCCACCATCGCCACCGCTCCCCATCGCGCTGCTTCTTCAGCAAATAGCAGGCTCGCGATTTTCTTCGACTGCCCAGAGAATCAGAAACAGCGCCGCCAGTTGCAAAACAAGCTCCGCCCACGCCAGAGGCATCCTGGTCCAGCGCACAAAATGCGCCATCCACGCGTCGAACAGGGTGGCTTGCATCTGCAGCCTGAAAAAATCTGCGTTGTGTGGGAAGAGCGCGGGATTCAAGTCCGCTTTTACGGCGGCCAGATAAACACCGTCGTCTTCAAGGCCGGGGTGATAACCCATCACCAGGAATCCCAGCACCGTGAAAAGCAGAACGCCCGGAAACTCGAAAGAAAAGCGCCTGCGCCTTGATCCGCGATTCGCCCACCGCATCCAGAACAGGTGCTACGCAATGCGCCACAGCATAGAATATAGCCTCAGTCCGAGGCGGCGAGGTGTAGGGAACTTCTTAGAGTCGCGGCAGCAGCATGCGCAGCAGGAGAATCCGGCCACGCCGGCAAAGAACACCAACGCCATGCGAATCCCCGGCTCGCGATTCACCTCGGGCACCAGGTCGGTCGCGGCCACATAAAGCGCCACGCCTGCCGAGACCGGCAACCCATACGGTACCCATTGCGGCACCAGTTGGATCACGAGCACTCCAATCAGCGTCGCCGCAGCCAGCAAGACTGCGGAATAAAATGCCGCCGTCCGGCTCAACCCGCTCGCCAACATCACGCTCGCCATGGTGAATCCCTCCGGCGCCTTATGCAGCAGAATGGCGAAAAAGATCAGCCACCCGAGCCAGGGAATACCGGGGAGCGCAAATCCCGCCCCGATCGCCACACCGTCGAATAGCGCGTGGACGCTCAAGCCCCCCAGCACGGAATAGCCCGTGCGCTTGGAGACAAATTCGCCGGCATGCGTCTCCTCGCCAAAGTGAAAGTGCGCGTTCATCGTGTGTTCCAGCAGATGCACTGCGCAATATCCGGCCATGATCAGGGCTGGAGCCAGTTGTGCGTTCAGCCTGAAACTTTCCGGCGCCATCTCAGCAGGGCAGTGGCCATTAAAAATCCAGCGCCCAGTGCCACGAAGTAGCGCAGATAGCGCTCTACGCCGCGCGCCCGCACCAGTACCAACCCGCCAGCCACGTCGGCCAGCGCGGCTATCGTTCCGAGAATGAGCGAGATTTTCAGCATGCTGACACTTGAAACCTCAAACTTGAATCCTGTTTCTTACCCGGAATGCCGGATGTGCACCACATCCCCGTCCTGCACAATGTATTCCTTGCCTTCCAAACGCAGTGTACCCTTCGCCCGCGCTGCTGCCTCGGAGCCGGCTTCGAGCAGATTGTCCCAGCGAATAGTCTCGGCGCGGATGAAGTGGTGCTCCAGATCGGAGTGAATCGCCCCTGCGGCCTGCGGCGCTTTCGAGCCTGTCGGCACCGTCCATGCGCGGCATTCGTCCTCACCCGCCGTGAAGAAGCTGATCAGCCCCTGCAACTCGTAGCTCTTGCGAATCAACCGCACCAGGCCGCTCTCGTGCAGCCCGTAGCTGTCCAGAAAATCCGCGGCTTCGGCGTCATCCATCTCCGCAAGCTCCGCCTCCACTTTGCCGCAGATCGCGGTCGCTCCGGCATTCGGCCGATGCGCCAGATCATCGAGTTTGTAGAGGCTTACCGCAGCCTCCAGATCGACGCCAAGCGTGGTGCTTTCATTCACATTAAGTACATACAAGATGGGCTTTTGCGATAAAAACATGAAGCCGCGAATGAGCTTCTTTTCGTCCGCCGTCATCTCCAGCTCGCGCAGCGGAATCTCTTTCTCCAGTGACTCCTTTGACCGCAGTAGCAGTGCCTGCTCGCGCTCCAACTCGCTGGTACGTCCCTTCTTCATATCTTTCTCAACGCGCTCCAGCCGCTTTTCCACCTGCGTCAGATCGCTCACCATCAAGTCGAACTCAACGCTCTTGACGTCGCGCAGGGGATCGATCGGCCTTTCCTGCGGAACCGCATCGTTGTCGAAGGCGCGCAGCACATGGATCAGCGCATCCACGTTGCGCAGATTGGTCAGAAACGCGGTTTCTTTCAGCGCCTCCTGCCCGACAGCTGCCACGTCGACGAATTCCACTGAGGCGTAGGTGGTTTTCTTCGGTGAGTACAGCGCTGAGAGTTTGTCCAGGCGCGCATCGGGAACGCGCGCCACGCCAATGTGCGCTTCGCGCGAGAATCCGTGATCCTCAATCTTGGCTTTGGTCAGAATCTTAAAAAGAGAAGTCTTGCCCACCTGCGGCAGGCCGATAATTCCGGTTTTCATGAACTTCCTATGGCGGCCCTATCAAGATGGAATGCACACAAAAGGGCCTCTACGATGATACCAGCGCCCTCAGCGCGCGCCGAGTGTGGGCGGTGGCGTGGGGTTGGATCTGATTTAAAGGGCACGGCTTTAGCCGTGCCGCTAATAGGCAAGAAATGAACGCGGGCTTAAGCCCCTGAGGCATGGCTTCTCTCGAACTCGCTTACGCCTGCTAG
>CAVQMV010000009.1:0-137212 GCA_963713675.1 uncultured Acidobacteriota bacterium | reverse complement strand
CTCGAAGCAGATGGAAGATCGTTCGCTATGGATCCCTCTACAACATTCACCGCTGTCCGGACATCGAAGACGCTACAGATCTCCCGCTTTGGATCAAACTATCACCCAACGCAGGCGACATCGCTGGTGTAGCGAAAGCCGCGGAGTCCGCGGGTGCAGATGCAGTCGTGGTGGCGAACACGATTCTGGCAATGGCAATCGATGTAAGCACCTTCGGCTTTCGCCTCGGCAACATCATGGGAGGCTCGTCGGGACCCGCGGTGAAGCCAATTATTCTCCGTCAGGTCTATCAGTGTGCCAAGGCAGTTAAATATCCTGGTTATTGGTTAAGAGCGATCAGCAGCACGGATGATGCATTGGAATATCTACTTGCCGGCGCGCGCGCTGTTCAGGTAGGTACGGCAACATTCATCCATCCGACAACAATGCCGCGGATTATCGGAGGTCTGCGCGGTTTTTGCGAGCAGCGTGGCATATCCTCTCTTGTCTCAATCATCGGGCAAGCCCACGGCAGGGCCGGAGTCGAAGTTGATCTCATCACCGCAGTAGGCATGCCGACGGCCTCAACCCATGCCTGCCATTTGCGGAACTTTCTCCGGTCGATGCGGCATCAACTGCAACGCGTTTATTTGAGGCGCTTAAGGAACTCTCGCACGACGGCATCGGAATCACGAGAGAGTGCGCCACAGTGCCTCGGAACAGGCCGCTATCGATTTCATACGGTCAGAGGCGACGCAGCGCGGACTCTTGTCTGAAGCCGACGCCGCGGGCAATCTCTTCATTACGCTTCCTGGATTCCAGCCTGTCCTTCGGCCCCTTTGTCCTCTGCGGCTCGCATCTGGATTCCGTTCCTCACGGCGGTAATTTCTATGGCGCCGCTGGCGTCATTGCTGGCCTCATTTGCCTGTGCAGGATGAAGGAACGGAGACTGGCCCCCCGAAAAGCGATCAAGCTGGTGGTTCTGAGAGCTGAAGAAGGCGCATGGTTCGGTAAGCCCTGCATCGGTTCCAGTGCTTTGCTCGGCCGTCAAAATCCTGAAGACCTTATGCTCCGTCATTATCTGACCAATGAGACGCTGGCCGCATTGATGCAGCAAATGGGCATTGCGACCGAACGGATTTCTCAGCAGCGACCTTTGATTCATCTGCGAGAGATTGCCGTCTATTTCGAATTGCACATCGAACAGGGACCAGTTCTGGAAGCTTCGGGCCAACCCCTTGCCATTGTCAGCGGCATCCGCGGCAACATGCGGCATAAGAGAGTGACATGCACCGGAAAGGCCGGCCATTCCGGAACCGTGCCACAGTCGTTTCGTCAGGATGCTGTGTTGGCCGTCGCTGATCTGCTTATGCGCATGGAAATGCACTGTCGCCATCTGCTGCTCGCCGGCCGGGATCTCGTATTCACATCAGGAGTTCTGCATACCGATTCAGCAAGAATGCCGTCACATGCATACCAGACGAAGTTGCGTTCAGCATCGACATCCGCAGCCAGAACACAGAAACACTTGAGGACTTCTACAGCCACATTCTCGCAGAGAGTTCGAGCGTCGCGGCGAGCGCGAGTTACATTCAGATTCGACGACAAGACCCAATCCCTTCCCACGCTGCTCGATGCGGAGTGGATCCAGCGGCTGCAAGCCCTTGCAGCCGAACAAAACGTCGCAGCTCCCGCTATTCCCAGCGGCGCCGGGCATGATGCAGCGATATTTGCTGAAGCAGGAGTTCCGGCCGCGTATGTTTTTGTGCGCAATGAGAATGGTTCGCACAATCCCAACGAGGCCATGGAAATCGCCGATTTTCTGAAGGCTATGCAATTGCTGTACCGCGCACTTCTGAAGGCAGCTTGAGTACGAACGAGATATCGATTCGCCGGCCGATGACTGGCACGTGCACTTGCGCGACGGAGAGATGCTGCAGGCGGTTCTACCATACACAGCTCAGCAGTTTGCCCGCGCAATCGTGATGCCTAGATTTGAATCCTCCGATTCTGACTGCGAACGACGCGCTCCAATACAAACGTCGAATTTGTGATGCGTTGCCTGGCGATGTACGGTTTGAGCCGCTGATGACCTGCTACCTGACTGAGCAGACTGAGTCCGACGACCTGGTGAACGCCTTCGCGGCGGGGATCTTCGTCGCAGCCAAACTGTATCCGGCGCACGCAACCACAAACTCGCAGTTTGGCATTCGCGATCCATTTGCCATTCGCGCCGTCCTCAATTGCATGGAAAAAGTGGAAATCCCCCTCCTGATCCATGGAGAGAGCACTGACCCGACAGTCGACATCTTCGATCCAGAGCGGGTTTTCATCGAACGCACATTGGTGCCGCTGCTCGCCGCATTCCCAAGGCTCAAAATCGTTCTCGAACATATCACGACGGCGTACGCCGTAGATTTTGTCCGAAACAAGCCGGGCGGTCGCCTGGCAGCAACCATCACTCCACATCATTTGATGATCAACAGAAATGCCATGTTCGCAGGCGGTCTTCGGCCCCACGCTTATTGTCTCCCTGTGGCCAAGCGCGAAGCAGACCGTCTTGCCCTTCGGAAGGCCGCCACCTCCGGTGAGGATTGTTTTTTTCTCGGCACAGATAGCGCGCCTCACCCCACAGAGTCCAAGGAGTCCGAGTG
The DNA here is from genome assembly GCA_963713675.1 of uncultured Acidobacteriota bacterium. Classification (GTDB taxonomy): domain Bacteria; phylum Acidobacteriota; class Terriglobia; order Terriglobales; family Acidobacteriaceae; genus Telmatobacter. The sequence goes on along the minus strand of CAVQMV010000009.1, from coordinate 134,579 downwards.
TGGATGCGCAGGTATCTTCTGCGCACCGGCAGCCATGGCAACCTACGCCCAGGTCTTCGATGAGGAGAATGCACTGCACAACCTTGAACGCTTCGCCTCTGTTAGTGGCGCCAACTTCTATGGCTTGCCGTTGAATGAGGGAACGATCGTTTTGAAACGTACCGACCGGATAATTCAACACAACATAGAGGTCGGGACCAGCAGAGTCTTGATATTTCGCGGTGATACCGAGATTCCATGGATTCTTGAAGGAACAGAAGACGACCTCGAGGGATCCAGTTGAACAAAGTTCACAACTCAGCGTGCACAAAACTTCGCGCTCAATGCATCCAAGAGGGCCTCCTCGCCGTGGAGCGAAGAACAGCCGCCCCACCTTCCATGCAAACGCGGCGATCTACCGAGCGCCGTTTTGTTCCCTGGAGATCCGGGGCGCCTGGACCGCTTCGCCAACGTGATGAAGGGATTTAGAATCATCGGTCAGAATCGAGAATTTCGAATCGGTGTAGGAACCTTCGACGGCGTCGAGCTTGGAGTCTGCTCGACGGGAATCGGTGGGCCGTCAACTGAGATTGCTCTTGTGGAGGCCGCAGAACTCGGCTGCAGGTTCGCGCTGCGCGTGGGCGGAACGGGAGCATTGGAGCCCTCAATCGCGGTCGGGTCGATTCTTATCGCATCCGAAGCGATTCGCGGCGGTGGCGCAGCCTCTTTCTATGCGCCGCCGGACCATCCAGCCAAAGCGCACCCGCGCATGATCGCAGCACTGCGGCAATCTGCCTTGTTACTCGACCTTCCTGCCTCCTGCGCATTGATCGCATCTACTGACAGCTACTATGCCGGCCAAGGCCGCTCGTTTCCAAATTCAGGGCCATTGGCAGCATCGGGCTCATTGCTTGAGTCGTACCGGAAGAAGGGCGCGGTCACGCTTGATATGGAAGGCGAGTCGATCCTTGTCATTGGGGAAAGATTGCACCTGATTGCGGGGGTTCTGCTTGCGGTTCATGGCAACCGCTCCACAGATGAATGGCTCGATGACTTCGGCGACGCCCAGGATCGGATGATTCGAATCGGCTGCCAGGCACTGGCGACTTTAGTGCGAGAGCAAGTCGAGCCACGTTTAGTAGAGCTGCGTGCCGTGCGCAGTTAGCATCTTAAGCACTCACGGAATAAGAAGAAGTGCAGTCGTGCAGTGACAATTAGCCTCCGACACTGAGATTGTCAGTATCTTTGTGAAAACGTACCCGTGAAGAAGCGCAATCCACCTGGGTATGATGCTCACTTGTTGCCAACAGCCCAATGCACGTTTCGAGCACGGGCTTGAGCGGATTGGGCCCGAAAAACGCCCCCATGTCCGGTAAATCAGATGAGCCCAAGATCGCAGCCTTCCTGCGGGTACCTAACGGGACGACCTTGGCGGGAACCTTGTCCGCTAGTCCAGCCTCCAAATAGTGCGAAAGGGGACTTGCGAAATATCTTTACGGAGAATATATCGATTTTCAGGGCTGTTATTCGAAGCGGAGAGTGCTCTCCGGTCCCTTTCAGTGCCAAAGACCTGCGAGTTTGCCGGGAAACCCGAGGGTGATCTGGCGATTCTCTATAAGTGGTTTATTATGTTGACTTTATGGCGGAGAGGGAGGGATTCGAACCCCCGATACCCTTTCGGGTATGCCGGTTTTCAAGACCGGAGCCATCAACCGCTCGGCCACCTCTCCGCAGTCTACCGATCCTCTTTGATTGTACGTCGAATCGTACTCAGAAATTGAATAGGCCCACCCTTCCAGGCAGCGGCACACAGAAAAGCCCGGGCGCGGCGCCCGGCAGTTACGGCTGCGGCAGCACCATCACCTCCACGCCAGAGGCCGCATCCCTCTGGTGGAAAATCTGTTCCGTAGCTTTCTTGAAATCCTCCGGCTTGGCGTAGGGAATATCGGTAAAGGTTTGCGGATTGCGATCAGTGAGCGGGAACCACGAGCTTTGGACCTGCACCATGATGCGATGACCGCGACGGAACGTGTGGTAGAGATCGGGCATCGTAAAGTTGATTGCGGTTTGCTTGCCGGGCGTGAGTGGCTCGGGCTTCTCCCAGCTGGAACGGAATTTGGCGCGGAACGGCTCGCCGCGCAACAGTTGCTGGTAACCGCCCAGGTGCAGCGGCGGCGAATCCAGAATGCGCTTGTTGCCGTTGAGCGAAGTGTCGGGATCGGGATAGTCGTCGGGGTAGACGTCGATGAGCTTCACGTCGAAGTCGGAGTCCGTGCCTGAGCTAGCAATTCTGAGATGCGGAGAGATGGGGCCGGCGATGGTCAAATCCTCAGTGAGCGGATCGGTTTCGTAAGTCACTACGTCGGGCCGCGAGCTCGCGAAACGCTGATCGTCGACCATGTAGCGCTGCGGCACGGTATCGGTGGTATAGCCCACGAAGGGCACCGGGTGGGCAGGGTCGCTCAGGTACTCGTCCACGCTCTTCTCTTCCGTCGGAGGATCGAAGCTGAGCTTGCCGCCGGCGTGAAAGTAAAGCGTCTTCGCCGTAGCGGCTTTGGGCGGCCACTCGTCGTAGCGGCGCCAAACATTGCTTCCGGTTTCAAAGACGATCGCCGAGGGAAGCGTCTTACCTCCGCTCTTCAAATAATGCTCGAAGAACGGAAACTGAATGTTGGCGCGGAAATATTCCGAGGTCTTCGCGTTGAACTACGATATCGCCAAGATGATCACCATCGCTGCGAGCCCAGCCGCCATGCACCCACGGACCCTCCACCAAAGTGATCGGCGTATCGGGATTGAATTTGCGGATAGCGTTAAAGGTACGGTACGGGCCCTCGAGATCTTCGGCGTCATACCAGCCGCCAACAACGAGCACCGCGCACTTCACGTTCTTCATGTGCCGCGACAGGTCGCGTATCTGCCAGTAGTCGTCGTAGGTGTCGTGTTTGTACTGGTCGTCCCACAACATGGTCGGGCTCTTCATGAACTTATCGAGGTTCGCGACGTTGCCGGCATCAAGGTAGAACTTGTAGGTGTCTGTCGTGCCGAAGTCGAAGGACGCGCCGCCTGCCGAAGCTGTCGGATTCTGCTGCGCGTGGAAGAAAGGCGCATAGAAACCATAGCCGGCCGAAAGCATGAACGCGCCGCCGTGATAGGAGTCGTCGCCCAGAAAGAGATCGGTCATGGGCGCCTGCGGGCTGGCCGCGGCAATGGCCGGATGCGAGTCGATAATCGACGCCGAAGTGTAGAACCCCGGATACGAAATGCCCCAGATGCCCACCTTGCCGTTGTTGTTGGGCACTTGCTTCAAAAGAAATTCGATGGTGTCGTACGTATCGGAGGACTCGTCCACGTCCTTCGGGGATTTTTTCTCGTCGATGGCCGGATGCATCTCCACAAACGTCCCCTCGCTCATCCAGCGGCCGCGCACATCCTGATAGACAAAAATGTAGCCGGATTTCTCGAACTCATCCGACGGTCCGAGCTTCGCGGGGTAACGATCTTCGCCGTAGGGAGCCACGCTATAAGGCGTGCGGTCCATCATGAATGGATACGGGCCCTGATCGGCCGGGAATGCCGAGGCCTTGGGCACATAGACGGCGGTGAACAGCCGCACGCCGTCGCGCATGGGAATTCGGTACTCATATTTGGTGTAATGCGCGCGGACGTATTCGTCGCTCGCGGGCTGCGGCGCAGGTTGCTGCGCGCGAACCAAGGGCAGGGCGACAATCTGTGCGGCGAAGGCGGCGAGAGCAAAGCGCTGCGCGAGAAACATCCTTGAACAGAATCTCCTGAGTTTGAGAGTAATGCAGCCGGAGCCGAAATGCCGAGAGCTTGGCGGGTTCGACCCCCGCCGCACACTGTAACTCTAATCCTCCGCTTTCTTTTCTTCAGCCGGAGCCTTCTCCGGCGTAGTCAGCGGCTTGGTGATGTCGTCCAGATAATCCGGTGTGCCCTCCACGCGTTCGAGAACCGGGAAGCGCTCGCCATCATGGTAGTCGATGTTGACCATCGAAACGAAGGAGTCCGCCTGCACGATGAGACGAATCGGCTCCGTGTTTCCTTTGGCCGCTTTGATGGCAGCGTGCAACGCCTCCGCGCTAAAGATCTGTCCGTTGATCGCGATGATCTTCTGGCCGGGAGCCAGGTTCGCCTTGTCGGCGGGGCCGCTCCAGCGCACATCGGAGATGCTGCCATCGCCACCTACGCTCAAGCCAATCGAGAACCAGCAGTCCCTGCTTCCCATGCGCCCGCCCGGCATCCTTGACATTGTGCGCTGCGTGGCGCTCGGCTTGTCCTTGTACACCAGCTTGTAGCCTCCCTGCTCGATGCCGGCCAGATCCGCATGAGTATTAATTTTGTCGATGCGGTCGTGCAGGAAAGTCGCCCAATCGTAGGGAGCGACGGCATTCAAGTCCTGCGCCAGTTCGTTGAAATCGTAAGTAACGATGAGCGGACCCGTATTTCCACCGTTGCCCAGAAAGATCTTCTCAAAGTCGTTCAGCGATTTCTGGTTTTGCGTCAGTTTGCGGATGAGCGTATCGGCATCGAGCCACAACAGCTGCCCCTCCTGGTAGTAGTCCTGCCCGCGCCTCCAGTTCATCCACGGCGTATAGAACCGCACCACGCTGGCAGCGATGGCGGTGTCCTCCGTGGAACGCCATTCGCGCCCGGGAGTATAGTCCAGCATCGCCGCGGTCTCAGCCAGCCGATCGCGATATTGCGCTTGCGTTTCAAAGGCCGCGCGCGCGGCCAGCACGTTGCCCAGATACTGCGTCATGCCCTCGTACACCCACAACAATGCACCCTGCTGCGGCGTCGCAAAGTCCGGCTGGTACAGCCCCACGGGGCGGCGATACTTTCCATTCCACGAGTGCGTAAACTCGTGCGGCAACAGATCGGACTCGCGCAACTCGTGCGCATCGTCGGCAAATCCCTTCTCGCCCACGCCGTTGTCTGACGACTGGCCATGCTCCAGTCCCTCGCCTCCGGCCACATCGGAAAGCGTCAGCAGAAAGTGGTAGACGTTGTAATGATGCGAGCCGTAGAGCGCGTCGGCCTCGCGCACCAGGTTACTAATCGAGGCCAGCACCGCCGGGCGCAGGTTCGAGTCCACCGGCATATCCGAAACCACATCAATATAGTGTTTGGGCGTAATCTCGGGAGCCAGCGGAAATTCGCGGAAGTAAAGGCCGGCGATCAACGGCGAATCCTGCAGTTGTTCTACATTCGTCACGGCAAATTGCGTCACGGAGCCAGGCGCGGGAACCGGGTAGGAACCGGAGCCGATCGGCGTGAGCGCGGTACCGATACCCCAGCCCGCGGGAACCTTTACCGAAGGCTGAATGGGGATATCACGCACCGGCGTGTTGGCAGGATAGAGCAGCAACGATTCCCACTCGAATGCGGCAAGTTTTTGCGAAATACGCGACGTGACGATGCAGTCCAAGTGCGCATGCAGCGTGGTTACGCCCACGGGAATGGTGAGATGGAACTGATACAGGTCCACGTCATCGCGCCGCCACGCGAGGGTTTGGCCGTTAGCGGTGAACACCACGCCTGTGATCTCTTCCACCGGGCCGCTGGGCATGTGAGTGCCGGGAATCCACTTTGGCGTGGTCAGCGCCAGCGGGCCTGCCGTTACCGGCAGGTCCAGTTCGGCGTGAAGCAACCTGCGCGGCGCGTCGCTCAGATCGGCGGTGATCTGGATGGGCGTCTTTTGCGCGCGGGCCATGGGCAGCACAACGCTGATCAACAGCAGCGCCCACCATGCATGAAAGGCTTTCCCGGAAGCGTGCATGAGCATGTACTCCTGAGCGTTCAGGGTAGCGCACAGGGGCCAGACCCGGTAGATTTTCCCCTGGCCGCATGCACCACTTCGTTGCACATAGCGGCATAGACGCGCCGCATGTGCCCGCTTTCTGCGGTTTCTTTATACCATCCTTATACGATCCGGCGCGCCTCATTTTATGCTGTACATGAACCCACCCATACCGGCGAACTGCAGCTTCGCCGGGGCCTGACCCACAATTCCCGACGATGAAGGAGAACCATGCCAAAGTTCAAACTTGAGTACATCTGGCTCGACGGAAAAAAGCCCATCCCCGAACTCCGCGGCAAAACCAATATCAAGGAATTCGACAAAACGCCCACCCTGGCTGACATGCCTCTGTGGGGATTTGACGGCAGCTCCACCATGCAGGCTGCGGGTAACAAGTCTGATTGCGTTCTCAAGCCGGTGGCCCTCTATCCCGATGCCGGCCGCAAGGACGGCTTCATTGTACTCAGCGAAGTCATGCTTCCCGACGGCACGCCGCACCCGACCAATATGCGCGCCACGGCCCCCGATGATCCGGATCTTTGGTTCGGCTTTGAGCAGGAGTACTTCCTCTATAAGGATGGCCGTCCGCTCGGCTTTCCCAAAGACGGCTACCCCAGCACTCCTCAAGGCCCCTACTACTGCGGCGTCGGCTACAAGTACATGGGCTCGATCGCTCGCACCATCGTCGAGGAGCACCTCGACCTTTGCTTATACGCCGGCATCAACCACGAGGGCATCAATGCGGAAGTGGCCAAGGGCCAGTGGGAGTACCAGATCTTCGGCAAGGGCTCGCACAAGGCCGCCGATGATTTGTGGACCGCGCGCTATCTGATGGCTCGCCTGTGTGAAAAGTATGAAGTCGACGTGCAATTGCATTGCAAGCCCATCAAGGGTGACTGGAACGGCTCTGGCATGCACAGCAACTTCTCTTCCAAGTACCTGCGCGAAGTGGGCGGCAAGGAATATTTCGAGGCCCTGATGAAGGCCTTCGAGAAGAACATCCCCGATCACATCGCGGTTTATGGCCCGGACAATCATCTGCGCCTCACCGGCCTTCACGAGACGCAGGCGATCGATAAGTTCAGCTACGGCCTCTCAGATCGCGGCGCCTCGGTCCGCCTGCCTGTCAACTTCATCAAGAACGGCTACAAGGGCTACCTCGAAGATCGCCGTCCCAACTCCGAAGCCGATCCCTACCAGATCGTTGCCCAGATTGTGAAGACGACCGCCGAGGTTCCGACCAAGTAGCTCACACGAACCGCCAGCCCGGCGGCAATGAGAAAAGCGCAGGGGCGCGGCCGATCGGTCGCGCCCGGCGTTTTTCGCCCTTCCTTGCTGGTCCCGCATTTCCTGATGGCTCCTTGATCCCCCGCGTGTTAGAACCAAATGAACAGAGCATGGGCGGAGCTTGCTCAAAAAATGGCGCCGCTACTCGGCGGTCGCCTTGAATCCACTGGGAGGAGGGTTCTCTAATATGAAAGCAGGCCATCCAGTGGAACTTGAACCTCTCTACGGCGATTACCCTCTCGACCAGGCCTTCGACGAGATGCGCGAGCCCAGCGGCGAGGTTCGGGCGCAATACCGCGCCCTCGCTGAAACTCTGGCCACCCTCCCTGCCGGCGAATTGCAGCGGCGCAAGCAGTCAGTCGATCTGGCCTTCCTCACCCAGGGCATCACCTTCACCGTTTATGGCCGCGAAGAGGGCACCGAGCGCATCTTCCCTTACGATTTGCTGCCCCGCCTCGTCACTGCCCAGGAGTGGGACCGCATCGAGCGCGGGCTCACGCAGCGCATCACCGCGCTCAACCTCTTCCTGCGCGACGTTTATTCCGACGCCAAAATCCTCGGCGACCACATCATCCCGCGCGAGCTCGTCTACAGTTGCAAGCACTATCGGCGGCAGATGCGCGGCTTGCAGGTGCCGCGCAACGTCTATATCGCCGTAGTCGGCAGTGACCTGCTCCGCCTCAACAACGGCGAGTTTGTTGTGCTCGAGGACAACCTCCGCGTTCCCTCCGGCGTCAGCTATATGCTCACCAACCGACGCGTGATGAAGCGGACCTTTCCGCAACTCTTCGCGAGCTATGGCGTGCGGCCCATCGAGCACTATCCACAATTGCTGCTGGCCACGTTACGCTCTCTCGCGCCCGAAGGCCGCCCCGAACCGAACATTGTGCTGCTCACGCCGGGCGTCTTCAACTCCGCCTACTTCGAGCACACCTATCTTGCGCGCCAAATGGGTATCGACCTCGTGGAGGGCCGCGATCTGGTCACCCACGACAACATCGTCTACATGCGCACCACCGATGGTCTCAAGCGCGTCGATGTGATCTATCGCCGCGTCGACGACGACTTCAGCGATCCCCTCGTCTTTCGCTCCGACTCCGCGCTGGGCTGCGCGGGATTGTTCAATGCCTATCGCGCCGGCAACGTCACAGTATCCAACGCCTTCGGCACCGGCCTCGCCGACGACAAGGCCGTCTACGCCTACGTGCCGCACATGATCCGTTACTACCTCAACGAAGATCCGATTCTGCCCAACGTGGAAACCTTCTTGCTCAGCGAGGAGGAGGACCGCAAGCACGTGCTCGCCAACCTCGACAAGCTAGTGGTGAAAGCCGTAGGTGAAAGCGGAGGCTACGGCATGCTCATCGGCCCCCGCTCCACCGCCATGCAGCGCGAAGAGTTCGCGCGGCAGATTGAGGCTAACCCGCGCAACTACATCGCCCAGCCCACGCTCGATTTCTCTCGCGCTCCCTGTCTCGTCGACGACCGCCTGGAGCCGCGCCACGTGGATCTGCGGCCCTACATCCTCTTTGGCGACAAGGTCAACATTGTGCCCGGCGGTTTAACCCGCGTGGCGCTCGAAAAAGGCTCGCTCGTGGTCAACTCCTCGCAAGGCGGCGGCAGTAAGGACACATGGATTCTGGAATAGCTCGCTTCACTGAACATCGGACCAGAAGAGAGAGACACAACATGCTATCGCGCGTTGCCGACAGCCTCTACTGGATGAGCCGCTATCTGGAGCGGGCGGAGAATACCGTGCGTCTGCTCGACGTGACCATGAGCCTCATGCTCGATACCGGCGGCTCGAACGTGGAAATGCGATGGCAGCGCATGGTGGCCGCGCTGGGCAAGCCTGTGGAGATGGATTGGAACGGCAGCATCGAGGAAATGGCGCAAAAGCTGGTCTACGACAATCTCAGCGCCGCCTCTGTCATTTACTGCCTCAATGGGGCTCGCGAGAACGCCCGCCAGGTGCGCGAAGAAATCTCCACGGAGATGTGGCAGCGCCTCAATCGCCTCTACCATCAGATGCACTTGCCGCGCACGCGATCGCAGTTCTCCGCCAACATCGGCGACCAGCTCGCCACCGTCATTGATGGCATCTACCTCTTCAAAGGCACCACCGACACCAGCATGATCCACGGTCAGGGATGGCAGTTCATCCGCCTCGGCCGCTATCTTGAGCGCGCCTACGCCACGGCTACGTTGCTCGAGGTCTACCAGTCCGAACTCTTCCCGGCGCAAGAGCGGGAATCGTCCGGCTATCTCCATCTGGAACTGGTGGGCCTGCTGCGCTGTTGCACGGCATTCGAAGCTTACTGCCAGGTGTACACGGCTGATCTCTCTCCGGAGCGCATGCTCGAATTCCTGGTGCTCAATCGTGACTTCCCCCACGCCATCCATTACTGCGTCGAAGGCACGCGCCAGGCCGTGGAGGGCATCCAGCAAACCGGCGGCCGGCGGCCGCCCGAGGAGCTGAAGGCCGCCATCGGCAAGCTCTGCGCCATGCTGGGCTATACATCGATCAACGAAATCCTTGCCGGCGATACGGCTGGCTTTCTGCACAACATCCGCGGACAATGCCTGCACATTCATGAACTCATTTACCGCTTTTATGTGCACTACTCCATTCAATCAGCGCTGACTGTTTAAGAGGAAACCGCATGAACTTCTATTCCATCCGGCACCTCACGCGTTTTCGCTACTCGAGCCCCATCAAAGAGAGCATCATGGAGACGCGTATGCACCCGCGCTCCGACGCGAGCCAGCACTGCCTCACCTTCTCGCTCTCCGTGAGCCCGCGTTGCCGCGTCTTCAGTTACCGAGACCACCTGGGCAACAACATTCAGCACTTCGATATTCCCGGCGAACACAACCAGCTCGTCATCGTGGCCGAATCCGTCGTCGAACAACAGTCCCTTCCCGATGTTCCCGAGTTCCTGGCGCCCGAAGCATGGAGCGAACTCGATGAACTCATCGCCTCGGGCGATTACTGGGAAATGCTGCTGCCCAGCACCTTCGCTGTTGAAACCCCGGCGGTGACCTTGCTCGCCCAACAAATGGGCGTGACCCGCCGCGACGATCCCTTAATGCTCGTATTGGAGCTGAATCAGCGCCTCTTCAACTACTTCGAGTACGTGCCCAGTCACACTCGCGTCGACTCACCCATCGACGAGGCGATCGTCAGCGGCAAGGGCGTGTGCCAGGACTTTGCGCACACCATGATCGCGCTGCTGCGACATGTCGGCATTCCCGCGCGCTACGTATCGGGTTATCTCTATCGTGGGCGCGAGGATCACGACCGCTCCACTCCCGACGCCACGCATGCCTGGGTCGAGGCGCTCATGCCGCAACTCGGCTGGGTGGGCATCGACCCCACCAACAACCTCATCGCGCATCATCGCCACATCCGCACTGCCGTGGGTCGTGATTATGCCGACGTTCCGCCCACGCATGGCGTCTTTCGCGGCAACACCGCGAGCGAGCTGTATGTAGCCGTGCAGGTCGGAGCCAGCAGCGAGCCGCCGGCGCTCGATCGCAAGTTGCCCATCCCTGAAGACTGGAGCGTCCTGGTGGAACGCGCACAACAGCCGCCCGAGCCCGCCGTCCCCTTCGTCGATCTGCAGCAGATGCAGCAGCAACAGTAACGCAAAACGCGCGCCGCACTACTTCGCGGTCGCTGTCTCGTCCGCCCTCATCGCCTTCAACCGCATTTGCGCCAGCCGCCACGTCGAAGTGGGAAGAGAAAGCGGCTCCTTCGGCTTCTCCATTTTGCGATAGTCCGCGATGGCGATATCGCGCTCGCCGTACTGCTCCGCAATCCGGCCCAGCACGTACCACACGTCGTCATTCGGCTCATCGAGATTCCAGTCGTCCATGGCGCGCAGCAAAACCTCGCGCGCGTCCTTGGTGTTTCCCACTTCCGCGTAGAGACAGGCCAGAGTGTGCAGAATGTACGGCGCGTCCTTCTCCATCTCGGTGGCGCGAATGGCTTTCGCGATATCGGCCTGTTCCACCTTGCCGGTAAAGAGCGCGTACCAGGTCTCGTTGTTCAGCAGCATGGCGTCTTCCTTGCCCAGGTCGGCAAGTTTTTGCGCCCAGCCTCGCGCTGCGGCAAAGTTGCCGCGGTCGGCTTCGATTTCCATCTTCATCTCGTACGCGTCGCTGTCGTTCTCCAGCAGCTTCAGCCGCTCGTCTGCCAACGCCAGCGCGTCGTCGTACCGGCCCAAGCCCATCAGCGCCAGCACATTGTCGATGAAGGCCGTCTTCGATTCCGGCTCGTCCTTCAGTAGCGGCGACGAAACCTCGAGCAGGCTCGTAAAGTTGTTCTGGATCAGATACCCAACAGCCAGCGCGATCCGAATGTTGGTGCGCTCGCGATCGCCTGTCGCGTCCTTCAGCGCTGCCTCCAGAATCGGCACGCCCTGCGCCACGGTGGGCTTCGATCCCACCAGAATCGTCGCGGCAGCCAGCTTCATCCGTCGCGCGTCCGGCGCTTCACCCTTCGTCCAGAAGCGCGGAAACACCGGCCCGCCCAGTGGATCATCGCCGCCCTCGAGGTGCAGGTCCTCGCGCATCCAATCCAGCAGCGCCTTCGCGCCCCGCAAATCGCCGCTCTGGATACGATCCAGCATTTCCAGAGCAATCGCGTTCGGCTTTTCTCCGGTGTCGAGCAATTTGTATTGCCCATTTTCCTTCACGACGTAGACCGTCATCGTATTGCCGCCCAGGACTTCCACTTTTTCGCGGTAGCCGGTCGCATCATCGCCGTCGCTCTTGGGGTCGAGCATGTGCAGCACGATGTCTTCAGTCACATCTAGCGAGCTCCCCTCGCGCGCCAGTTCAGTGTTCATCTTCTTGCCGCCTTCGAGCTCGTCTTTCAGCTCGTCGGCGTCCATGGCGTTCAACACCTTGATGGCGTTGCGGCTGAGCATCGTGGCAAAGCGGTCCTTCGTCAGATCGGGATCGAAGGGCACCATGGAGAAGCGCTTCACGACATCGGACGGAGTATTCGCGAACTGCACGTCCTCGTGATGGATCGCACCGCGCAGCATGTTCGCCAGTCCCAATGTCCGCGCGGCGTCGTCGCCTGCGGCGCCCGCCTGGTAAAAGTCGGCGGCCTGCGCATACTGTCGCATGTTCATCAACATTTCGCCCGCGGTGCGATCTGTCTCTTTGAATCCGTTGTCGTCCGTGGCGCGCTTGTTGGCCTCATCCAGTCCCGCCTTGCTGCTCTGCAGCATAGCCATGCAGGCCGACATCAGCGCCTTGGGTTCGGGATTCAGTGTCTGTGCGGCCTTGTACGCGCCCGCGTAATCGCCGCTGTAGAAGATCGAGAAAGCAAGATTGTCAGTGAGTCCGAGATCGGCCAACTTGTCCTGACCCAACTTCTCATATTCGGCGACTGCCTCTTTCATGTGCGCCTGGCCGCTGTAGCGGCGTCCTACGGAATCGTATTCGAGCAGGATCGCCAGATTGGCTTGCGCGGTGTGATCGTCGGGATCGAGCTTGATGGCTGCGCGATACGCGTCGGCCGCGCCGGTCAGGTCGCTTCCGGGGCGCAGTTCACGTCCCACCAGGTCATGCTTCAGGATTTCGGCCAGTACGCGCTCGGCCAGCGCCGAATTGGGGTCGAGTTTCACGGCAAGCCGCGCCTCGGTGCGTGCGGCCTCGCCCATGCCGGCTTGAAGCAGCACATTGGCCACCTGCAAATGGTGCACGGCCGCATTGGGATTCAGCGCTACTAGCGCGCGATAGCTGGCCAGCGCTTCCTTCACCTTGCCCTCACGCAGCAGCGCCTCGCCCTGCGGCTCAAAGTCGATGAGGATGGCGGGACCGTTGATCAGATCGGCCACTTCATTGCGCAGCGCCGTGGCCTCGGCCACCGTATAGCGGCGCTTTACGGAATCGAAGACCAGGTGCGCAAGCACCACTCCGTCCTTGCCAGTGGTGAACGTCTCCATCAGTTGCGCGGGGCCCAGCGCTATGGTCGCGTCTTTCGGCAACTCCTTGGGCACAAATCCCGCGGGCGGAATGAAGCGATAGTTCCACTCCGTCATGAAGGCCGCGCTCATCCACCAATCCTCGGTGCGCGGCTTCTTCGGCTTGTCGGGGCCGGCGGTCTTCTTTTCGTCGGAATCGTCTTTCTGTTTGAGCTCATCGGGCAGGAACTGGAAGATCCGGTCGAGGCGGATTGCGGCCTGCGCGCTTTCGAGTTCTGTATATCCGCGCTTCGCCTTTTCGCAGGCAATGGTGAGCTTGAACTGGCTGCGAAAGATCGTCGGGATCGGTGCGCTCGACTTTGCTGAGATCGTCGCAGAGGTATTCGGATTTGATGTAGCCGCGGAGCTCCTCGCGCGTGTCCTTGTCGGGCTTGTCGGCATAGAAACCACGGTAGCCCGATTCCAGAATGCCGATGGGCTGCGTAATCTCGACCACGTTCGCGGGGCCGTTGTCCGTCAGCGTAAACTCGCGCGTCTCCACCACGCCGTTATCGCGCGAAGAGGATTCGGGAGTCTTGATGAGTGCGGTTGTAGCGTTGCTGGTGATCAGCGCCAAACGGCCCTGGTCGCCCATCGGCAACTGGCCGAGTTGCGCGTAGCGGTCGGTGGCATCGATCCAGAGACGGATTCTTGCCGGGCACGTAGACGATGGCATGATCGAACAGTCCCATGCCCGGCAGATCGACGGGCACATCCATGCGCACTTCCACATCGAGCAGCGCCACGTACGCGGGAATGCCCGCGGCGCGCAGCATCGCCACCAGCAGCGTCGCCTTGTCCTTGCAGTCGCCGTAACTCTTGCGCCAGCGTCTCTGCCGGATCGTGAGGCAGAATCGCGGCTTCGCCGAATTCGATGCCCGTGTAACGGACCTCGCGATCGAGGTAATCCAGAATGACGGCCTCTTTTTCGGCAATGGATTTCTTGCCGGCGATCAGCGGCGTCACCACGGCTTCGACTGCCGGTGAATTTGCACGGCTATCGACGATCTTCGCCGTACTCCGCCGCCATGCTCTGCCACGATGCGCCTGTGGAGTAGTCGATCATCGGGAAGAGAACCGTCTCGGGAGGCAGATACGGCTCCCGGTCATCGATCGCATCCAGCGGGCCGACGTCGAACGTGAACGTGACGCGCCCGCCGGACTCGGTGCGCACCGGCTTGATCCCGGGCAGCAACAGAAGTTCGGTGCGCAGCGGCAAAGCCGACAGGAGCATCGAAAACCACGCGGCTGTGCGCCACGGGCATGTCTTCCTGGCCGAGCACGACACGTCCCACGCGGCCCGGCAACAAACAGCGGCTCCGTTTCCGTCTCCGTATATTCCTCTTCCACCACCACGCCCGGCGCAATGGCCGGCAGCGGCGCGCGCAGACGCTTGCCGTCGCTGTAGGTCTTGTAGTCGCCGCCGCGTGCCGGGGCCTCGGTAATGGTATTGGGATCGAGCGTGTGCACCGTGAAGTCGGGCGTGATCACGCGCGCGCGGATCACGGGCCGGGCTTCGTGCCAGGGTTCCCAACCCACGGAGAGCGAATCCCAGCCCTCCGCCCCTTTCTGCGTCAGCACCTTATAGATGAAGTGGCCCACGTGCACCTGCCGCCCGGCATCGTCAAAGGTATAGCTCTCGTTGTCGCAGAGCTCAGTCACGTTCACGCCATCCGGCGCGGGCACATCGGCTGGCGGCCTCGTAAAGAGTCTTGGGATCGATCGAGAAGTGCGGCGCGCTCCATGGCTCGGCCGACTGCGCGGCGTACGGTGCTTCCGGCAACGATTGCGCATGAGCAGCCGTAAACAGTGTCAATGCAAGCACTGCGGAACCAAGGCAGGCAAATAAGAACGCAGAAAGAAAGAAGGCACAGGGCACCCGGCAATTTAGATTGTGAAAACCGTATCACTAGAAGCGCAAGTCGGCGGCCGCGATCCGCAAGCAAGCGCCATCTTCGTGGCCTCGTCGCATGTGTCAACCGCGCTCTTCTTGCACCTCGGCCGCAATCCTCTCTCAGCTCAGGCAGCACATTGCCCAGCGCGACCGGCGCGGCATCGCGCGTGCCCAGTGCAAAGTACACATCGCGATAGAGCGGATAAAGCTGCTCGTAGACCGCGGCGGCCTTCGGATCCGGCTCGACGGTGCGGAACGGCAGGCAGACCGCGGCCTGCGCTTCTTCGATGGTCTTGTAGGCTCCGGCGGCGAGCAGCGCAAAAATTCCCGAGCCGAGGCTGGTGGGAATGCCAGCCGGCACCAGCACCGGCTTGTTCAGCACGTTGGCGTAGACCTGGTTCAGCATTTCGTTCTTCTGCGGAATGCCGCCGGCATTGATGACGCGATCGATGCGCACGCCGTGCTCGGCCATGCGCTCCAGAATGATGCGGGTGTGGAAGGCGGTGCCTTCGATGGCCGCGAAGAGCTCGTCCTGCGCGGTGTGGACCAGATTCCAGCCCAGCGTCACGCCGCCCAGCTCGGGATTGACCAGCACGGTGCGGTCGCCGTTGTCCCAGCTCAGCCGCAGCAGGCCGGTCTGGCCGGCCTTCTACGCGTCGAGCCCTCGGAGAGCGCGGCGACGGTGGTGCCGGCGCGCCTGGCGATGGCGTCGAAGATGTCGCCGACGGCGGACAGCCCGGCTTCGATGCCCGTGAACTGCTGGATGCACGCTGCCAGGCACGACGCCGCAAACGCCGGGAACCAGCTCCGCCTTCGGCGCCATGGCGATGATGCAGGTCGAGGTGCCGACCACGTTCACCACGTCGCCCTCGCGGATGTTCGAGCCGATGGCGTCCCAGTGCGCGTCGAACGCGCCCACGGGAATGGGGATTCCGGCGCGAAGCCCAAGTTCCGCAGCCCACTTTGGCGAAAGATGGCCGGCGAGTTGGTCGCTGGTCAGGTATTCGCCGCCCATCTTGGCGCGAACGCCGGCAAGCAGCGGGTCGACCGCGACCAGAAACTCCTCCGGCGGCAGGCCGCCCCACTTGGGATTCCACATCCACTTGTGGCCCATGGCGCAGACGCTGCGCTTGAGTTCGCTTACCTCGGTGACGCCCGAGAGCGTGGCGGCAACCATGTCGCAGTGTTCCAGCGCAGTCACAAAACGGGCGCGCTTCTCCGGGTTGTGGCGCAGCCAGTGCAGCAGCTTGGCGAAGCCCCATTCGTGCGAGTAGACGCCGCCGCACCATTCAATGCCTTCAAAGCCCAACTCGTGCGCCTTGCGTGTGATCTCCTCCGCCTCGGCAAAGGCGCGATGGTCGCACCACAGGTAGTACTCGTCGAGCGGCTCCAGCCCTTCGCCCACCGGAATCACGCTGGAGCCGGTGGTGTCGAGCGCGATGGCAGCGACCTCTGCTCCGTTTACGCCGGTCGCCTTGAGCGCGTCCTTTGTGGCCGCGGCCAGAGCCGCCATCTGGTCGGCGTGCGATTGCGTGGCGTAGTTAGGATCGTCGCGGCGGCGATGGAGCGGATAAGAGGCCGATGCGGTGCCGATTGGCCCCGTCTTGCTGTCAACGAGAGTGACGCGAACACTGAGTGTGCCGAAATCGACGCCGGCAACGATTGCCATGGAACTTTCCCTCCAGTAAACGCTTGCTGATCCGCAGACCAGACTACACCATGCCGGCAGGCCGCGTCCTGTTTTTGAGAGACCGATCTCTCAGCCCTTTGCGTCTAAGGTTGCCGCGGCATGAGCACTTACTTCTTCGCTCCCGGTAACAGCCCCGTGAGCTTGCTGACCGTGCTGGGTTTCGCCGGCGACGCAGGCGGCAGTTTCGTCGGAGCAGCCGGCCCCGTAGGTGGCGCCGCCGCCGAAGGCGCAGCCCCGGAAGCGCCTCCCACCACCTGTGCATGCTTCAACTGCGGCGGCGGTGCACTGTCGTTGTTCTTCACCAGAATGGAGATGCGGCGGTTCGAAGGGTCGTAGGGATTGCTCTTTACGCGCAGCAGTTGGTCCGCGTAGCCGCGTATCTGCGTCACTTGATCGGCCCGCACTCCATCCTGCTGCAGCAGGCGACGCGCGGAGTTGGCGCGGTCGGCTGAGAGCTCCCAGTTGCTGTAGTTGGCGTCGCTGCGAGTACTGTGCAGCATCTGTGTGGCCCTCGATCTGCAGTTGATTCGGCAGTGTCTTCAGCTCTGTGGCCAGCAACGCCAGCAGCTCCTGGCCGCTCGGGCTCAGTTTCGCGCTGCCGCTTTGGTAGAACGTGCCGTTCTTGTCTTCCATCAACTCGATGCGCAGGCCCTCCGACGTAATCGTCATCTCAATCTGCTTGTTCAGCTTCTCCAAGTCCTTGCGCGCCTGGATCTCCTGCTCCAGTTTTTCCTTTAGGTCCTGCAACTGCTTCTGATTCGGGTCCGCAGCCGGTGTCGTGCCGCTTCCTGTGCCCGACATGGTTGTGCCCAAAAGCGTGGCTGTCCCCTTGGGATCATTGAAGTAGCCTGCCACGGCTTTTTTCACCTGATCGCTCTGGCCCATCAGCCACAGCACGATAAACAGCGCCATCATCGCGGTCACGAAATCGGCGTAGGCCACCTTCCATGCGCCGCCGTGGTGGCCTCCGTGGCCGCCGTTCTTTTTGATCACGATGATCGGTTGCGCTTTGCCCGCCATCGAATTGTTGAACCTTCGTCTCTGGTCCTCTACTCTTTACTGGCTGTTCCTTATTCCCTGCCCTTCACGCGGCCGCTGCCGCTTCCACCGGCTCAGTCTTGTTCTTGCAGTGCTTCTCCATCTCGTCGAAGCCCGGCCGTGCGTGCGCAGGAATCGCGCGGCGCCCCATTTCGATGGCGATCATGGGCGCGGAGCCTTTCAGAAACGCCAGTAACAGTACGCGCAACACATGCAAATACTCGTTGTGCTCAGCGGCGAGCTTGCCCATGTTGGCGGCCAGCGGCCCCACCACGCCGTAGCAAAGCAGGATGCCGAGAAACGTCCCCACCAGCGCCGCGGCCACGTGTTTGCCGATCTCTTCGGGCGGTCCGCCGAGCGCCCCCATGGTGATCACCACGCCCAGCACCGCGGCCACAATGCCCAGGCCCGGCAGTGAGTCCGCCACCGTGGTCAGCGAGTCCACGGGCTGCACAGCTTCATGATGGTGCACTTCCATGTCCAGCTCCATCATCTGATCCATGTCGAACGGTTCCACCCCGCCGGTGATGGCCGTGCGCAGCGTATCGCAAACAAAGTCGCGCGCGTGATGGTCGGTCAGAAACTCGGGATAATCCTTGAAGATCACGCTTTCCTCGGGCTTTTCCACGTCCATCTCCACGGCCAGCAGCCCCTCTTTGCGCACTTTATTCAGGAACTGGTACATCATCTTGAGCGTGCTCAGGTAGCGAGCCTTCGTGAACGGCGAGCCTTTGAGTGTGCCGGCAAGGCCAGCTGCGATCGCCTTGAGAATGCGCGTCGGATTGGCGACCAGCAGCGTTCCCGCGGCCGCGCCGGCGATGATCAGCAGCTCGGCTGGCTGAATCAGCACGGCCATGTGCCCCTTCTCCATCAGAAAGCCGCCGATGATGGCCGCGAAAACCAGGAAGATGCCTATGATGGCAAACATGGCGATTCCTCCTGCGCGCCGTATGAGACGCTGTTGCAAGCGGCGGCCGTCGCGCGATTGCCGCCTTCGTGGCTGCTGACTTCCATGGCCTCGCGGGCCCGCCGCAAGCAGTTGCGCCAAAGTTTCTGTGGTGAGCGTTGCAGGACTGTGCCGCGCCGATGCTCACCGTGAGCGAGACGCGGTCGCCCCACCAGCGGAAGTCGGTGGTGCGGGCCAGTCCGGCCAGCATCTGTGCATGCGCCGCCAGCATGGCTTCGTTGCGCTCATGCGACACGATCAGAAATTCATCATCGCCCCAGCGACCCATCTCCTCCGCCGGACGCAGGCCTTGCGCCACGGCGTGCCCTATCTTTTCGAGCATTGCATTGCACGCGGCAACGCCGTGCGTCTTGCGCAATTCTTCTGCTTGATCGACGCTGACCCACAAAACTCCCAAAGGAGGCCCGCCGCGCACGAAGTCGTCGAACTCCGTTTGCAGTCGCTCTTCCAGTTCAGCGCGACTCTCCGCCACTTCCGGCGCTTCGTCCGATTCGCCGTGAGGCAGCGCGTCAAGGCTCTCCGCAGGGTGGAACAACAAAGCAGTGCCGATACGTTCGCCCAACCCATTGCGCAAAATCAGAACCCGCACGATCACCGGCACCGTATGGCCCAACTTATGCCGCACCTGCGCCAGCGACCGCCTGCCCTCTACCATTGCAGTAGGCGCGCGCGACTCCTCCTTGCTGCTTCCCGCCGCAAGCAGCGGCCCCAGGCACTCGGGAAGTTGCCGCCCCTGCAATTCCAAGGCCGTATAACCGCTGATGCCTTGCGCCGACTGGTTCCAGAACATCACTGCGCCATCCCCGTCAAAAAGGCCTACGCCTTCAGGAACGTTGTCGAATGCGGCTTCGAGTAGTTCAATCCGATCCGTCATCGAAGCCCACCTCCTTGGCGCTGCCACTTCCGCCGCCCTGCGTCCCAAAAAACGGGTGCGCAGGCGCACCGCCGCGCGTTGCGTTCACACTTCTGCATCGGCCTATCGCGTCATAACTTCATGGCGCGGCTGCACAATGAGGGAATTCAAATGTGAAAAAGGAAATGCGCCCGGCCACAGCCCTCGTGGAGAACAAAGTCCGCACGACTCTTGTGGAAGTTCGCTTCAAAGTTCAGAATCCATCCGTGAATTGCGCTTCTGAGTAGCACCGGTCTCCAAATCGGCTGCACTGGCTGCGTCCCCGGCGCCAGTATCTATCCGCGGGCCTGAGGCCCACATGACAGCCAACCCGGAGGCGCGCCGCCTATGCGCGGATACACTCCTAGTAGCTCCGCACCCACTCAAGAATCGACCGCACCGCAATGCCGCTGGGGCCCTTGGCAATGTACGGCCGCGAATCCTCTACCCACGCCACCCCGGCTATGTCGAGATGAATCCACGGCGTGTCTTCCGCGAATGATGTGCAGGAACTCGGCGGCAGTGCTGGCTCCGCCGTAGCGGCCGCCCGTGTTCTTGATGTCGCCGATGTCCGACTTGATCAAATCCGCGTACTCTTCGCCCAGCGGCAGGCGCCAGAACTTCTCGCCGGAAACAGCCAGCGCCGCTTCGAATTTGCGATATGTAGTCTCATCGTTCGAGAAGGCGCCGGCCGTGATCTTGCCCAGGGCCACTGAAATGGCGCCGGTGAGTGTGGCGGCATCGATCAGGTGGGTCGCACCCAGTTGCCGCGCATAAGTGATGCCGTCGGCCAGCACCAGCCGGCCTTCGGCGTCGGTATTGATGATCTCGATGGTCTTGCCCGAGCATGGCCGTCTGCACGTCGCCGGGTTTCTGCGCCGTGCCGGAGGGCATGTTTTCCGCCGCGCACACGATGGCGATCACGCGCACCTTCGGCTTGAGCAGCGCGATGGCGCGCATCGCGGCGATCATCGCCGCGCCCCCAGCCATGTCGTACTTCATCTTGTCCATGTTGTCGGAGGGCTTGATGGAGATTCCGCCGGTGTCGAAGGTGATGCCCTTGCCGACCAGACCGAGAACGGGTCCGTCCGTCACGCCTTCGGGCTTATAGCGCAGAACGATCAGTGCCGGCGGCTCCGCCGATCCCTGCGCCACGCTCCAGAAGGCTCCCATCTTCAGCTCGTGCAGCTTCTCGGTGGAGTGAACCTCCCAACCGAGGCCGACCTCCTGCGCCATCTGTGCGGCGCGCTGGCCCAGAATCGTCGGGGTCAGCTTGTTGCCGGGCTCGTTGACCAGCGAGCGCGCGAAGTTCTGGCTCTCGCCGATGATCACGCCTTCGGCGAACTGCGGCTTCGACCGCGAGCCGATCCGCATTGGCGGGAGCGACGAGCGTGAACGACTGAATGCTCTGGTCTTTGCGGTCGCTGCGATAGGTGTCGGGATCGAAGTCGCCGATGAATGCGCCTTCAGAGCGGTGCGCGCGTGCACTGCTGGGCAGATTGCAGCGGGCAGACTTTCGGAGAAGGAAGCGCGAAGACCAACTCACGGATTCCGCGCGGTTTGGCGAAGCGGACTGCGGTTCCGGCGGCGTTGCGGACGCTATGGACGGTGATTTTGGCCAGCTTGCCGAGGCCAACGATCAACAGGCGCTTGGCGGCGAGGCCAGCCGGGGCATGAATCAGGACGGTTTCGTTGGCGCCGGCTTTGAATTCGCCAGAGGCGAGCACGGCGGCCGTGGCGGCCTGCACGGCGGGATCGGCGGTGAGCATTGCGGGAGCGGGCTTGGCTCCGATGGCCTTTTTCGGTTTGGGTGTCGGCGGCCAGAACGGCCAGCAGTTCGGTGGCGATTCCGGCAGGGGGAGCAAAAGAAATTTCGGTCCGCATAGTGCCTATTGTTCATGGGAGGCAGGCTTCATGGCAAATCGCGCCCCTGCTGGAAGCGCCAAATCCCAAACGTGTATGAATAGAATCAATTTATATGACATTTTATGTCATATCTATCCGATTGACATTGCTCGTCAAATGTCATATTTTGTCATTTATTGGTACATCTCGATGAAAATATTGGGCATTCAAGCCCGTATCAATGAAAACGGCCGCATCGTCGTTCCCGCCGTGATCCGTAAAGGCATGGGCCTGAAACTCGGCGATAGCATTGTCATGTCGCTCGATGACGGCGTTTTGCGTATTGAGCCCCTCCGGGCCCCTACCGAGTCAAGCCCCCAGGATTCAGGACGAGTCCAAGTAGATCGCCGAACCCGAAACGCCAGCTTCAAGCGGCCTGGCACAGGAACGGCGCGAGGAGTCCCAGACCGGGACGGAAGAGTGGCTCGGCTAACCCGACGGCTCTTAAGCCGTGCCCTCACCATTCCCGCAAGCCGCTGCCGTCTGCCTCACCAACTCCTCCCAGAACCTCGGTCCCAGCATTGAAATCAGCGCAATCTGGCTCGCTTCCCCCATTTGTGCCATTCACCTGCCGATCAGATTGGTTTTAGGATCGATTCGGTCAGTTAGCGCTGTGCAGTCGGCAAACATCAAACTGCTGGGGGATCAATGGGCGACTACCATCAGAGCGTTTTGTACGACTACCTGCGGGCCGACCGCAAGTTATTCATTAATACCGAATGCACAATTCAAATTGAACCCGGTGACCAATCCCAGAAAGGGGAAAGTTGGCTTTGCGACGCAGTTGCCGCTGATTTTAAGTCCGGAACAATCTTCCTTTGCGAGGTCACCTCCGGCGACCCTCCAGGCCCTACTGAAGCGATTAGGCGCATGGAACGAGCACTGGAACGAGTTCCGTCAAGCTTTGATCGACAAGAAATACAACAAACTTCCAGCCAATTGGCTGCGGCCCTGGCTTTTCATTCCTGAAGGTCTCAAAGCAAAGCTCGATAGATATGAGAAGATCAAGGAAACCAGCAGGCAACTCGGTTCGAGCCCAAAATCACCTCGAGGAAGTTCAGCCCTGGAAATATCGCGCATGGAACCACATTCGGAGAGGACGAAGAAGAGGGCGAAGAATCTGATCCTGTCCTGGCCTCTGCACAGGTCAACCGGGAGCCACTAGCTGCCTTACCGCCCGCCCCGATGCTTGTTGGCGTTGATCGCCGCCGTGCCTCGCGGTCGGCCTCGCGGCGCCTCTCGGTCTCGCGCTTGTCCCAGTCCTGCTTGCCCTTGGCCACGGCCAGCTCGCACTTCACCCGCCCGTTGCGGAAGTAAAGCCGGGTGGGGATGAGCGTATGGCCCTTGATCTGCGTCTTGGAGAGTAGCTTGCGAACTTCCTCGCGATGCAGCAGCAGCTTGCGGGTGCGGGTTTCGTCGTGGTTGGCGATATTGCCGTGGGAGTAGGGCCCGATATGCAGATTCAGCAGAAACGCCTCGCCGTCCTTGATCAGGCCGTAGGAGTCCCTGAGGTTGGCCTTGCCCTCGCGGATCGACTTGACCTCCGTGCCGCGCAGGCCACGCCGGCCTCGAACTTCTCCAGGAGAAAGTAGTTGTGGCTGGCGGCGCGATTGTGCGCGGCGTCGCGCTCGCCGCTGGCCACGGGATCGCGCGGCTGGGCCGGCTTTTTCGGGCCGGGGCGTCTTTGGGAGCGATCACGTGGCTGGTTTGGCGGGCCACGGGCAAGCATCCTCGAATCTTCATCCTAGCATCGGCGCGGTTTTCAGCTGCAGGTCAGCAGGGCTTTGCTAAAATGAAGCAGCGTTTTTCGCATGATCGGCAAGAGTTTCACCGGGAAACGCCAGAGACCTGCGTCCGGGGCGGCAAGTGCCGCCTGGGAGAGCGCGGAGCGGACCCGCAGAACGAAGGGCGAAACGCCTGGGAGTTCGATGAAACGCCGCACGCATGCTCCGGCCGTAGCCGGAATCATGACATCGAGAACTGTCTTTGCATCGCGCTTCTGGCCGTCGTGGCCGTCTTTGGCCTGTCGAGCGCGTAGCTCCACGCCGAGTCGGCCAACGCCGACTTCAAGCACGGCCAGGCCGCCGAGGCGCGCGAGGACTACGACACCGCCTTCAACAACTACCAGAAGGCCTCATCAAGAACCCCAAGGATCTGCGCTTCAGACCGCGCTTTCGCGTGTGCGCGTCACGGCTTCTGCGGCTGCACGTGACCAAGGGCCGCAAGCTGCTGAGCGGGCCGGCGATCAGGGCGCGCTGGCGGAGTTTCTTCACGCCGCCGAGATCGATCCCAGCAACGAAGCCGCGCAGCAGGAGATCGCCAAGTGCGCCAGAAGCAGGGCGAAAGCGCGCCAGTGCCCGAGTAGCGGCCTTCCCGAGCCGACGGCGGAAGCAGAGCAGCTCGATTCGATGGGCTCCGCCGGCAGCTGAAGCCGGTCTCCAACGAGCCGCTCACGCTGCACATGACCGAAGACTCCAAGGTGATCTACCAGGCCATCGGCAAAGCCGCCGGCGTCAATGTGCTCTTCGATCCGACTACAACTCCAAGCGCATCCAGGTGGACCTGAACAATGTTTCGCTGCTCGACGCGCTGCGCATTGTGGGCACCATCTCCAACACCTTCTGGCGGCCGGTCACCGACAACACCATCTTCGTGGCCGCAGAACACCCGCGCCAAGCGCACGAGCTGGATGAGCAGGCCGTGCAGACCTTCTATCTGTCCAATGCCTGGCAGCAGAACGACCTGAACGACGTGCACACCGCCCTGCGCAATGTGCTGCCCGACGTCAAGGTTTACGGCGTGCCCAGCCAGAACGCCATCGTGATGCGCGGCACGCCCGACGAGCTGCTGCTGGCGCAGAAGCTGATCAACGACCTCGACAAGGCGCGCGCCGAGGTGGTGGTGGACATCGCCATGCTCGAAGTCAGCAAGAACTGGGAGAAGACGCTGGGCATCCATGGCCCAGCAGCGTCGGCATTGCGCTGCAGCGCCCAACGCGCAGCCACCAATTCCTGCAGTACCAGCAGCACCAGCCTCCAGCTACGTCCACCACCACCACCAGCCCGACGCTTTACAACCTGGCCCACCTGAAGGCCACCGATTTTGCCGTGACCGTCGGCTCGGCCACGCCAACTGCTGCTGACCGACTCCAACACCAAGATTCTTGCAGAATCCGCGCATCCGCGCCACCGACGGGCAGAAGGCAACGATGAAGATCGGCTCGCAAGATTCCCATCGCCACCGGCTCTTACCAGACCGGCGCGGCCACTGCCGCTCGTCAGCTCGCTGGTCAATACCCAGTTCCAGTACAGCGACGTCGGCGTGAACATCGAGATGACGCCGACGTCCACTTCGACCACGACGTGACGCTGAAGATCAAGATCGAGGTATCTCGGCGAGAGCGGCTCGGTGACCATCAGCGGTGTCACCGAGCCGATCATCAGCCAGCGCGTGGTCGACCAGGTGATCCGCCTGCGCGAGGGCGAGGCCAGCATCCTGGGCGGCATCCAGAACAAGCAGGAATCGCAGAACTGGACCGGCATCCCCGGGCTGAGTTCGATTCCCATCCTCAAATACCTCTTCGGCTCCAAGGATCACACCATCAACGACGACGAATTGGTCTTTCTGGTGGTGCCGCACGTCGTTCGTTCGCAGGAGCTCGATCAGGCGAATCTGCGCACCATCGATACCGGCGCGGGCCAGCATCGATCGAGCTGCGCCATGCCGACAGCGAAAGCGCCGGCTCCGGCCGCAGTCGCCCGCCGGCGCGCATCCATGCCGGTCGAGCAGCCCCAGCGTTGGGCACCGTTCCCGGCCAGAGCGCGTCGCGGCGGCGCCGCAGATGCTGGCGCAGATGCGCAGCCGATGCGAATGCAGTGGCGGCCACCGGCCAGCGCCCGCGCACGCGGCTCGCGCCGCAACTCGCCAATCACCCGCTGCGCAGCCTCCGGCAGCTGCCTCCGCCGGCAGCCGCAGTCCGCCAGCGCCGCCAGCTGGATGGCTGCCAGCCTGACTCTCAATCTGCCTGCGACGCCCGGTGGCCGCCGGCAGCCACCTTCAAGGTTCCGGTGGTGCTCACCGGCGGCAACGGATATCGCCTCCGTTCCCTTGCAGATTCAGTACGATCCGGCCAAGCTCTCGCTGGTCAACGTGGACAGCGGAGACTTCCTGGGCCGGGACGGAAAGGCCAGTGGCGCTCAGTCATCGCGACGACGGGCCGGGTACATGATCGATCAATGCCTCGCGCCCGCCGGGAGCGGCCGGCGTGAGCGGAACGGGCGTGGTCTGCGTCCTCAGCTTCCAGGCCAAGGCCGCGGGGAACAGCGACCTCGTCATCACGCGTCCGGGGCGATGAACAGCGCGCAGCAGCAGGTGCCGGCTCAGGGCTGCGCAGGCCAGCATTGTGGTGCAAGTAGGGAATCGCGGGATGAGTCGAGCAACGCCGGCCAATCCGGATCGCCGCACGGCGAGCGCGGCCTTACGCTGGTCGAGTTGATTGTGACCGTGGCGATTCTCTCCATTCTTGCTGTCGGCCGCGTTTCCCGTTGCGCGCTTTCAGGTGAAGCGCCAGAACGAGCGCGAGCTGCGCTACGACCTGTGGATGATGCGCGACGCCATCGACAAGTACAAGGACGCGGCCGACAAAGACGCCTTCCAGACCAAGGTGGACAGCCAGAACTATCCGCCCGATCTGGAGACGCTGGTCAACGGCGTGGATGTGCAGAGCAAGAAGGTGAAGTTTCTGCGCCAGATTCCGGTCGACCCCATGACCGGCAAGGCCGAGTGGGGTTTGCGCTCGATGCAGGACGATCCCGACTCGGACTCCTACGGCGGGCAGAGCGTCTTCGATGTCTATTCCAAGTCCAGGGAACGGCCCTGGACGGAACCAAGTATTCGACTGGTAGAGACGGTAGCGGACAGGTTGAGGGATCAGAGCGAGCGATGTTGCGCAAGACAGGATTCGCAGAACACGACGCGAAGCCGGCTTTACGCTGATCGAGCTGATGATCGTCATGGCGATCATCGGCATCCTCGTCGACGCTGGCCGTCCCCAGCTTTGTCGGCGCCATCAAGCATGCGCGCGAAGCCGTGCTCAAGGAAGACCTGCACGTGATGCGCGCGGCCATCGACTCCTACACCATGGATAAGCAGAAGGCGCCGCAGTCGCTCGACGACCTGGTCAGGACGGCTATCTGAAGGCCATTCCCGAAGATCCCATGACCCACAGCAAGGACACCTGGGTCACCGACACCAGCGATGCGATGCACTCGCTCGACCAGACCGACCCCGGCATCGACGACGTCCACTCCGGCTCGACAGAAACCGGCTCCGACGGCCAGCCCTACTCCACCTGGTAACTGTCAGCGGCATAGCGTCGCTGCAGAGCGAGCGCATGACATACGATCCGACGTCCGACAGCCTATCGCGATCGCATGTCTGTCGTCGTGAGCCTGCTCTGCAGCTTGCGCATCGTCGCGCTCTGCGTGCTGCTCTGCGCCGCCTTCACGCGCAAACGGCAAAACCATCACCATCCGCATGCTCGACGGCAAAACCGGCAAGCCACGTGACGCCTCGAACTTTCTGGTGCGCATCGATCACCAGGAGACCGTCCATGCCAATTGGGTGGCGCATGAACGAGGACGGCACCGGCAAGGTGACCTGCCCGCCGATGCCACTGTGCTCTCCGTTCAGGCCACCTACGATAGCGCATGGAGATCTACATCAACTGCGATGCCGCAAAGGAAAAGCGACAACGCACGAGCAGCTGGTACCCGGTCTCCGAGATTCTCACTGTCGGGCGTGGTGGCTCCCAACGATGCTGCAAGCAAGATCGATTGAACACGCGCGCCAAGCCCGGAGAGTTCATCTTCTTTGTCCGCAAGCGCAACTGGCGCGAACAGACGCAGGAAGAGCTCTCGCACTGAATTCGCCCTGCAGACTCGGATCGATCGCACGAGATCGATCCCTTGGCGCTTGATTCCATCGAATCTCGGCTGTCACTCGATTTCGCCGCTTCAGGTGGAGCAGACTCTACGCGAGCCTGATGCGCTGCGCTCCGCAGACTCGACTGCCGGAACCGAGCCTCGGCGGCAAACTGCTCTACGCCGGCGAACTCGACGCCGAAGCCCGCGCGCTGCTCGTCGCGGCCAACATCGCCGGCGCCGCCTCGCTGGCCGCATCCGCCGACCGCGCCGCGCAAAAGCAGGCCATTCGCGACGGCGTCGTCGACTTCCTGGTCACCTCGCTCGACGAGGCCCTGCGCATTCTGAAGAACGAAATTCGCAAGCGCGAGACGGTCGCCGTCTGCGTAGCCGTCGCGCCGGAAGCGATCGAACGCGAGATGCGCGAGCGCGGCGTGCTGCCCGATCTGCTGCGCCGCGATGCGATTCACGCCGCGCCACGAGTGCGCTCCTTCTGGCAAGGCGCGCGCCGATCGAACTCGATCTTGACCGAGCAGCCAGCGCTCGTCGCCTGGCGCGTCGCCTCCGCGCCCGCTCTCTGGCTGCCCAAACTCGACGCCATCGCCCTCGATTGTCTTGACGCAGACGACTGACGCCGCGCGCCGCTGGCTGCGCCTGGCTCCGCGCTACCTGGGCCGCTGGCGCAAGGCCTGCGCCTGCTTGCAGCCATCGGAATCCGCCGCACGCTTTATCGAGCAGTTGCGCGAGCGAGTCGAGCGAGGAGAAATCGCAGTCGCCGGTCGAAATTCGTCTGATACTGCCGAAGCGCGCGTCGACCATGACCGCAGTCAGCTCGACTCGCCGACATCCTAGACTCGCTAATCCCGCTGACTCCCTAGCTCCCTAGCTCCCTGCCTCTTCAATCCGCGCCCACAGCTCCTTCATGCCGTACCCGGTCTTCGCCGAAACCGGCAGAATCTCGTCCAGCTCCAGCCCTTTCTTCAGCGCCAGCAGTTGCGCGTGCGCTCGTTGCCGCTGAGCCGGTCGATCTTGGTGGCCACCACGGCGAACTCGCGCCCCGCCGCGCGCAGCCAGTCGATCAACTGCCGGTCGCTCTCCTGCGCAGGCACATTCGAGTCCACCAGGCAGACGCACAGCTTCAGCGTCGAGCGCATAGCCAGATAAGGCTCGATGAACGCCGGCCAGCCCGCCGAAATCGACTTTGAAATCTTCGCGTAGCCGTAGCCCGGCAGATCGGCAAAGATCAGCTTCCGGCTTGCCTCGTCGGTCCAGAAACGCAAAAAAATTGATGGCCCGCGTCCGTCCCGGCGTCGACGAAACCTTGGCCGCCTTCTCGCCGACCAGCGCATTCAGCAGGCTCGATTTGCCCACATTCGAGCGGCCCAGAAACGCAATCTCCGGCGCATCCGGCGAGGGAAACTGCGCCGCCGAAAGCGCGGAAGCAAAAATTGAGCCGTCCATTGCATTCGGGGCGCAATGCCTGCTCTCCCTAGTGTACGTGGCACATTATGCTGAGTTTGTGCGAGTCGATACAGCTTGAGCGTTTGCTGAACACGCCAAAACGGGCAAGAAGTTCCGATCACAGCATAAAGTCGGTTCCGACAGCGCCAATCAAACTTAGTGTGTACGCCCATGTACAATCAGGCTAGTTCCAGAGACCGGTCACAGGCGGCTGACCCGGCGCACAGCCGCAGGCGCGGAACCAGCAACGCTGCTTGTGTGCGCTGTGGAATCAAACTGATCCGGGGATCGTCACTGCGACGCGTCGCACAAACTGCCACGTACATCTCATGAAAAGCTCTTGCACAATTCCGATCGTTGCCTTCTGCCTATTCGCTATGCTGGCTCCTACCGGTTGCGGTGGCTCGATCATCCTGCCACTCGCTAATCCCGGCAGTACCGCCACCGCGGCAGCAAAGCTACACTCAGCAGGCTGCTTCCGGCATTCAGACCTTACAGCAGTGGTACCTGACAGGATTCCGGCCTCTACGCTGCTCCCTCCGGCTGGTGGAATGCCGCCAACTCCATTACCGTGCTGGCAAACTACGAACGCATCAGCGGCGACACCTCGTACTACTCCGTAATCTGCCAACACCTTCACCAGCGGCACAGGCAACGCACACGAACTTCGTCAACAAGTATTACGATGACGAGGGCTGGTGGGCGCTGGCTTGGATTGATGCGTATGATCCTGACCCGGAACAAAGACTACCTTGGAATGGCCGAAGCGATTTTTACTGACATGGCTGGAGCATGGGATAGACACCTGCCGAGGCGGTATCTGGTGGAGCAAGGACAGGAATTACAAGAACGCCATCGCCCAATGAGTTGTTTCTTTCAGTGGCTGCTCATCTGGCGAATCGAACCTCGGGTTCTAAGCGGAGTCAGTATCTGGCCTGAGGGGGGTACACCGGGAATGGAATTGGTTTCAGGCCTCCGGCATGATCAACCCGAAAAAATCTTGATCAATGACGGCCTGAATTCCTCGCAACCCCAACGCATGCACCAACAACGGCGGCACAACGTGGAGCTATAACCAGGGAGTCATTCTCGGCGGACTCGTGGAGCTTTACCATGCCGACAACGACCCCACGCTGTTGCCGCAGGCTGAAGCCATTGCCGACTGCGACCATCGCCAACCTTAGCTCAGAGCGGCATCCTCGCAGATCCGCGATCGATGTCCGGTGGCGACGCACCGCAGTTCAAAGGTGTCTTCCTGCGCAACCTGATGGCGCTCTAAGATCGCCGACCTCGAACCCCGCTACCAGGCCTTCGCCGATGCCAACGCGAAAAGTATCGTGGCCAACAGACCAGGGCCCGAACTGCGAATTTGGGGCGCTCTGGCAAGGGTCATTCGACTCGGCCGACGCCACGCGGCAGACTTCCGCACTCGACGCGCTCATTGCTGCTGCCGCCATGCAGTAAGAATGCCGCGGCCGCATTATCCTTAGCCCTCTTGCGGCCTCACGCGAATCTCCACTACGCCCGCGCCCAGCGCAGAGTGGCGCGCCGTGATGCGAATCCTTCCCCACGCGGCCGGGGATGGTCCGGATGTATACCGCGCCTGCGCCTCCGTTCGCTTCCAAGGCAAACGGATTGTCGCCAACGATCACTCCAGGGCCGTCAAGATCGAGCGCAACGTCCCCTCCGGCGAAGGCGCGCGGTGCGCCGAACCTGTCGACCACCGCGAAGGCCAGCCGGGTGCTATCCGCGCCGTCATTCGCGAGCTCCGCATCGTCAGCGTGCAACCAGAAGCGATCCGTCGTGTGATCCGAGGAAAATGAACGCGAAAGCACTTGCTTGCTGTCCACGTATCCGTCGATGCGCAGCTCGGGATGCGCCGCGCCGTCCAGCTTCAGATCGGCGAAGAAGGGTGGAAACCTCAGATTCGCGAAGTTCGTGCGATCGGGCTTGAGCGTCGCATGGGGCTTACCGTCGATGAAAAGCTTGAGCCGCTCGCAGTTCGAGAAAATCGCTGCGCGCTCGCCTGGGCCTGACGGTGTTTGCGGCCCGAAGTCCCAGTAAAAACTCGGCTCGATCACCGGCCTTACCGATGGCTCAACCTGCGCCAGATAAAACGCTGCCCCCAGTTTCGGCAAACGGAAAACGTCGGCGACGCCGGGACACTTAATCGCCTCGCTATCGTTCACCAGGCTCGCATAGTCGAACGCGCACCATGCAATCGTTCCCGCAATCCGTTCGTGGTCCGCGACTCTGGTGTGAGCCTGCGCGTGATAGATCGCCTGGCTCGTCTGCTGTGTAATGTCGCCGGCTCTTCGGTATCTCACAGCGAATCCCTTGCCAGACGCGTAATTAAACTGCCCCACCGTCTCCGTGATCATGTAGGGATACCCTTCGACAGGATCGAGAATCCCCACGCTGTGATCGGGCTCGGCGTGATAATCGTCGAACGCAAACACATCCTGGTGCCACTCCTGCTGCCAGTTCTTTCTCGAGTCCGGCGTCATCGTGCCCGACGTGGGTCGCGAATCGTCGAGCGACTTGGCCAGCTCCCGCGTGCGGCGATAGAACGCGGGATCGTTGCGCGATTCATTGATGCGACGCCCCAGATCACAATCGATGCATGGTTGCGGTCGCGGCGGATCATTGCTTCCACATCGTGCACGGCCAGGTCCTGCCAACTTTCGTCGCCGATGTACTGCCAGCCCGGTGGCTCCTGCCACACCATCA
This sequence comes from uncultured Acidobacteriota bacterium, assembly GCA_963713675.1. Classification (GTDB taxonomy): domain Bacteria; phylum Acidobacteriota; class Terriglobia; order Terriglobales; family Acidobacteriaceae; genus Telmatobacter. Next base: position 103,013 of record CAVQMV010000009.1, on the reverse strand, counting down.
ATCCCAGTTCGTCGCACGCATCCAGAAACGCCTCCGATTGCGGATAGTGCGAGCAGCGCACGATATTGCAGTTGAATTGCTTACGGAGAATCTCCGCGTCTCGGCGCAGCAAGCGCGCTGGCGCAGCGAAACCAAGATACGGATAAAGCTCGTGACGATTCAATCCGAACAAGCGCGTGCGGCGCCCATTCAGAAAAAATCCATCGACCGCGAAACGCGCCTCGCGGAAACCGATGTGCGCGGCGGAGCGATGGATCGGCCGCTCGTCGAGAAAAAGCGTGACCTCCACGCGATAGAGTTGCGGATGCGCCGGATCCCATAACTGGATGTTGCCGAGATCGCTGAGTGCCAGATGAAATTCCTGATCGGACTTTTCCATCTGCACGCTCTGCATGGACCTGGCAATGGTTTGCTCACCCCGGCGCAGCGCAGCCTCCAGCCGAACGTGTGCCGGCAGTGGCGCAGCCGCATCCACGCGGCAAGTGATTTCAACGCGCCGGCTGGGCTCGAGCACATCGACCGGTTTCGCAAATACCTCGCGTATAAAGACCGCAGGCAACGCGCGAAGCTCGACGGCCCCCGTGATCCCGCCGGGCAACAGATAATCCACAGCCAGTGCTCCGCGCGGCGAGCCTGCCGGCGGCACGTTTTGCCATCGCGAATCTACCGCAACCGCAAGAACGTTGTTTTCCTTGGTTGTAAGGCCAGTAATCTCTCGGTCGAACGGAAGAAATCCTCCTGCATGCGGTTCCAGGCTGTGGCCGTTCACCACCGCGGTTGCGCTGGCCATCACGCGGTCAAAGTGCAGAAACACGCGCAGCCCTCGCCACGCGTGAGGCACCGCAAAGTGGCGGCGATAAACAAAGAGATCCTCCCACGCCGCTGGAGACCATTTGCGCCAGGAGAGATCCGCGACCGTGTGCGGCAGTGTGACGCGCACCGACGATCTGTCGTCGTGGCCGGGATCAAGGGCCGCAGCAGTTGACTTGCCGGCAAAGAGCCAGTCGCGATCGAGGCCGAGTACACGCTGCGCGGGTCCGCTCGTTTGCGCGCCCCAGGCTTTGGGCGCGGCCCACTCCATGCAAGCTGCCATCGGCGTCAAGGCAGCGGTCGCCGAACAAACTTGCACAAATTTTCTGCGTGAGATTGGGCGTTGCGTCGCTTTCTTTGTCATTCGATCCTGTCGCTAATCCTTCTATCCTGACCACAACCCACTACGTCCACATCAAGTGCGGCCGCTACGACGCCAGTACCGCGACCTCCAGCGGCCCTAACGAAACCTGTGTGATCCCATGTCGATCGCGAATCACATCGTCCATGGGCTTTGGCAGCGCAATGTTCTCGTGAGGAGTTTCGGTCAGGTTTAGGAGGAAATAGTAGATGGTATCGCCGTCCTCCCGGCTCGTCACTTCCACTCCATAAGGCACTTGAATCAGCGGTGTGAGTCCGCTTGCGGTGCCGGCCATGTGCGCCACAGCCTCATAGAAGTCGTCGCCGGTCGAATCGCAACCAACATAAATGACCCAGCCGCGGCCGTGACGATTGCGCGTGACCGCCGGCCGGCCTTCCATGCCTCCGCCGCCGCGAATCGTCGCGATCGCTTCGGCCCCGTGCAGCGTAAGCGACTCGAGCGCAGTGCGCGGGCTGAAGGCCGCCTCGCTTCCTGCAAAGCGGATCCCCAGCCCGGCCTGGAGATCCGCATCGAGATTCCCGTTCTGCGAGTTGTATTCAAATAGGTCGAGGATAGCCTCGGATTGCACCCCCGCGATTTCAGCGAACGGTCCCGGCGCAAGCGTGAGGCGCATGCTGTTATCCATATTCTGCGTGGCGACGCGGTAGTTGAGTACCAGCGTTCCACCGGCTTTGACAAACGCTTGAGGCGCTCAATCGTTGCGTCGTCAATGAGCCGAAGGTTGGGCGCTGCTACCACCTTGTAGCCCGCAAGCTCGGTAGCCACCGGCACCACATCGATGTTTTGCCCCAGCACTTTCAGCCCCGTGTAGAAGCGCTGCACCTCGCCGTAGCTCGGATGTGGATCACCGACTCCTCCCGAGCCTTGCGCCCACGAATTTGGATAGTCGTAGAAAAGCGCAATCTCAGAACGCGTGGTGGCATTGGCAACGCGCGGACCAATGTGCGCCATCTCCTTGGCAATCTGCTCAAGCATCGGCTTTGCAGGATTGATCTTTCCGTCAAATCCTTTGATAAATGAGGGGCGATGCTCTTCGTTCCCAGCCAGCGGGCGCCGCCACTCAAAATAGAGCTGCCCGTGGCTGCCATGTGCCAGGTCGCAGTAGGCTTGCAGCCGCAGCCCCTCGACCGGCGCATTAGGCGGCACGTAGGCGTTTTGTTCCGCGCAGATGAACCGCTGATGCGGGCCGGCACAGCGGGTGACGTCGCTGAGAAAGCCGGACGTGTACTGGCGTTGGAAGCGGCTCAGCCCGGGCGCGCTCACGTAATTATCCCACGCGCTTGCATCCAGAAACTCCGCGCCCGCCGCGTATGCGTCTACCGCGCCTGTGGGCGACGACCAGTTGGTGAGCACAAACTGCTTCTCGGTTTTCGCATGCAGAATATCGGCCTGCCTGTGCAGATGATTCAGAAACGAGTCGGAGAAGAATCGGCGGTAGTCGAGGACTGATCGCCGGCTGCCATCCTCCCTCGGCGGAGTTGGTACGGAAAATGGATCTGCGACCAATCCGAGAATTTGTTGCTCCAAAACGCGCCATTCCAAACGCGATTCAATTCGTCGAGCGTTCCATACCGCTTCTTCAGCCATTGCTGAAACGCCGTTTCGGAGACGGGATCGTATTCCTGATGGGGATTGCCGGCTCATTGTCGAGCTGCCAGCCGATGACACCGGGATTGTGGCCATAGTGATCGGCGAGACCGGTGACCACTCGCGAGCAGGCATCAAGATAGTGCGGGCTGTTGGTGTTGTAGCCCTTTCGGCCTCCGTAAGTGAATAGGCCCTGCTGATTGCCGCTCAGCACATCGGGATATTGCTGATAAAGCCACGGCGGAATCGATGCTGTGGGCGTACCGAGAATCGCCCGATGCCATTGCGGCCCGCGATTTCGAGCGCGCGATCCATCCAGTCGAAGTCGAATTTGCCTGGCGACGGCTCAAACTGCGCCCAGGCGAACTCGCCCATGCGGACAGTGTTGATGCCGAGATCCTGCATCTCGCGGAAATCCGTTTCCCACTCGTCGCCGGCCACCATTCGGGGTAGTACGCCGCGCCGACAAGATAGCGATCGCCCAATCCGCGCCGATGTGATGCGGATCGATTGCGTTGCGATGGATTGCTGCGGACTGCACTGCGCCCCATGAGAGCGCCGAGCCCGGCCATGCCGGCTAGCTGATTAAACCTTCGACGATTCACCTTGTCTTCTCCTGCTAGGTCAAGTCTATCGCGTCATCAAATGAGGCCGCCTTTGAGAGCGGCCTCGATGGTATGGCACTTCATCAAGAGGCATTCAATTAGAACACGTACTTCCCTGACAACTGGAAGAAGCGTGCGTCGATGGTGAGGTTCTGGTTGGACCCTGTCCCGGTGATTGGACGACGTCGGCGCCGATATCCGTGGTGGTGCTGCCGGGGTTGCCGAGGCTGGGATGGTTCAGAACGTTGAAGGCGTCGGCGCGGAACTCCAGGGACTGCTCGTGGAACGTCCTGAAGTCCTTGAATAGCGACGCGTTCAACTTCCAGTTGCCCGGCCCGGCAACACTGTTCTTGACGCCGCCGAAGAAAGGCGCCACGGCCGCGTAGCCGGTTACGTACGGAACGGGAGTCCCGGCAGTCGCCCCGGTGGCGGTGGTGGTGCATCCCAACCCGTCGCAAAGCGAGTTATCGGCGCCGATCGGCCCCGAAGCATAGCTGAAAGTGCCGGTTTGGTAAGGCGCCAAAAGCGCAGCGGAAGCCGCGTTGTTCGAGCTGCCCACGCCAAGCGGATCGGCAAAAGCGCAAGGGTTGAACCAGCGCTGCCTGTTTTGGTTTGAGCCGCACAAACGTTCGCGGCCGTATTCGACGCCTCCCTTTGGTCATGCCGCTGGTGGTGAGCGGACCGTTGTGAATTGGCCGGAGGCTGCAAGTTGTTTGAATACGGATTGGCGATCTTGATGGCGTTGTTGTTCTCGCCGCCGTTGGCGTTCACCGAAGCCCGAGTTTCTGCTGATTGTGAGCGTAAACGGCTGGCCGGTCTGGCCCCACCACTCCATGTCGGTCTTCCATCCGCCGATGATCCGGTCCAGCACGCCCGGATGGTTGACGAATTGCCGGCCGACTCCGAACGGCAGGTCGTAATCGACGTTGATCACGGCGCGTTGCCGGATATCGTAGCCGGATTGTCCCCACTCTGTATTGATGGGGATGAGGTAGGACTGCCTGTAACCGCCGTAGTCGCCGCCCAGCAGGTCGATCGTGTTATCGAACGCGTGCGCCCAGGTATAGGAGCCCAGTAAGCTAAAGCCGTGGCCATAGTGCTTCTGCACCGTAGCCTGCAGCGCGTTATACGAGCTTTGGCCTGTCCACCCCATCCACTGGGACCCAGCGAAATGCGGGAAGGGCGTGAACCCGTTGCCCGACTCGCCGCCAATCGTAATCGCCAGCGGTTGGTCGGGATTGTTGTACAGCGTCACCAGGTGGCGTCCCACGCTGCCCACATAGTTCACCGTTGCCGTCGTCCCTTCCCAGAATGCGCGTTGCACGCTCAGGTTGTAGTTCATGGTGTACGGCATGTGCATGCTCGGATTCGGTCCCGTTCCCGCTTCTGGATGTTCGGGAATGTGGCGAAGTGCTCGATTCCGCCCGACGCCAGGAACCCTCCGAATCCGCCCTCGAGCGTGTTGTTGAAGGCATATTGCGATCCGCAGTAGGTTCCCTGTGTGCAGGAAGGCAGGCTCGCCAGGTTTGCGGTCATATAGTAAGGCGGGTTCTGGGTGAGGGCCGAGCCGCCGCCCGGCTCAAAGCCGCCCATGAAGACGCCAAATCCCATGCGAATGACCGTCTTGTTGTCGATCTGGTAGGCGCCGCCAATGCGCGGCGACCAGTTGGCCTTCGGGTAGCTCACCAGGTGCCGGTTGCTGTCGTAGACCACCGCCACGTTATCCGCGTTGAGCATCGCGATGCAGGTTCGGGTCGAGCTTGGTGCCCATTTGGCTTGCCGGAATCAATAGCTTGGCCGTCCCGGTCCCGCCGTTGGGCGCCATCGTTTCGGTTTCCTGCACAAAGTTCGCCCACTGGTCGGACTGCTCTAATTTGGGTGTGAAGAACTCGTAGCGAAACCCAAGGTTCAGGGTGAACTTTTGCGTCATTTTCCAGTCGTCCTGGATAAAGGCGCCGATGTATTGGTGGACATAGTGGTTCACCACATAGCTGCTGATGCTGCCGCTGGCCATGTTGTCGGTCGCCGGTATACCCGCCGCCGGGCATGTGCCCAGGGCGAGGAAGTCCGCGCCGGCATTTCCGGTGGGACCGCCTAATCCCGTCACTTCGGTATAGGTGGCCCGCGTAGCTGTAAGCTCCGCGCGGGGTTCCGGCAGCCGTGCTGTAAAAGCGCATCGGCATGGCCTGGAAGCCCATCTTCAGCGACTGGTTGCCGATGATCTTCGTCACGTTGTCGAGAATCTGGTAATTGTTCTGGCCTTCATGGGCCGGATCGTTGCCGTGGGCTCCGAAGGCTTGCCAAGCTGGTGGATATCGCCGGCAGGCCGCCGTTCTGGGACCCGCGTTGAACGGCACGCCGTTCAATCCGTAGTTGGCCGAGATGTTGACGTTGTCGTTGTACTGCAGGTTCTGGTCGTTGCCCCAGTTGAAGGCGAAACGGAATTCGTTGATCAGCGTGGGCGAGAAGGTGTGCGTCTCGCCGAACATGTAGTTCGAGCTCAAATAGCTCTGGTGTGTGGCCCTGGTTGCTGCCGATTCCATCGAGGATCGGGCCCAGGGGCGCAAGAAAGGTGTTGATGATGTGCTGGTAGTCGACGCGGAAAGTGGCAAGATCCCTGGAGCTGATGTTCCAGTCCAGTTTGCCATCCCAATTGATCGGATCCGAGTCCTCGTTCAGGTCCACCTGGTAGTTGCTATTGGTCGGTCCCATGTCTGTATCGCTGCGTAGCATTGCAGTCGCCCGTACTCCATCCGCCATTCTTTACCCCGATAATTGGCTGTGCCGGCAGGAGCGTAGTTGGGGCAGGGGAAGGCCTGAATGAGTTTCTGGGCCACCGTATCGATTTGGGCCGGGCTGAAGACGTTCTGGCCGGGGGCGAACGTATACCCGTCCTACGTGTACTGGCTGGTGCCGAACTGCTGCAGTGTGCCGGTCGGCCCTGCCGATACCACGTTGCTGCTGCACTTGTAGGCGCCGGTGTTGGTGTTGGGCATGTACAGCACCGTCGGGCAGGAGCCCTGCGTCAGGTCGTATTCAGAAGTTCGCTGAAGTCGCCCTGCCGCATGCGCGGCGTAGGCACGGTATAGGTGCTCGGAGTCGCTCCAGCTACGTAGCGCGCGTCCTGGATGTCGCCAAAGAAAAACAGCTTGTTCTTGATGATCGGCCCGCCCAGGGTAGCGCCGAATTGATTCATGTGGAATACCGCGGGGTCGAGCCTGGGGCCTGCGTCCAAACCAGCGCGTCGAGTTTCGTGTTTCTCACGTACTCCCAGAGATCCCCGTGAATCGAGTTGGTGCCGGACTTGGTGGTGGCGTTGATTACTGCGCCGTGGCCGCGCCCGATCTCGGCGCTGTAGTTGCTGGTCTCCACCTTGAACTCGGCGATGGCATCCGGCGGAGGCGCGATGCTGTAGGCCGAGCCGTTGATGTAATCGCTGTTCATGGTGTTGTTGTCGGCGCCGTCGAGCATGTAGTTGTTCTGCTCTTCATGCTGGCCGTTGGACGAAAAATCGCCGTTGCCCGAGCCGCGTCCTACGAAAGGCGTCGTACCCGGCGCTTCCTGGGCGATGAAAATCCAGTTGCGGTTCGCCAGCGGCGCATCGTTGAGGAATTTCGAGTCGACATCGACGGCCGTTTCCGCCGTCTGCGTCTGCATGATCGGCGCCACAGATGTTACCGTGACCGTCTCCGATGCTTTGCCCGGCTTCAGAGCCAGAGGAATGTTCAGGCGGTCTTGCACGTGCACCACGATGTTCTGCTCGACCGTGGTTTCGAAGCCCGCTGAGGACGCACTGACCGTATAGTTCCCGGTCTTGATCGGCCCAAAGAAGTAGTTGCCGCTGGCGTTTGACTTGGTCTTCAGCACCAGGCCGGTATCGACGTCCGTCAGCGTTACGTCGGCGTTCGGAATCACCGCGCCCGTCGAGTCCGTTACCACGCCGATGATGGCGCCCTGGTCCGCTTCCTGGGCGGATGCCCGGTGTGCCGTGAAAACCGTGACCAAAAGCCCAATCAGGCAGAGCACCTGTAAACCGCGCCACATTCCCGATCGACGATTTGTCTCCATGCTGTTTGTTCATTTCACTTGTCTCCTAGGTTCAAATTGCGTTGCATGTTCTGTTTCACAGCGTTGTTTTCCTAGCAGATGCGGCGCCCAATCTCCCAGGTACCTGTCGTACGACCATTCGACTTCAATTCGCCACCTGTTCTCCTCTCCTGCGTTTCTCATTGATTACGATCAATGGAAAGCCGTCTAAATAGAACATTCGAGAGAACGGTCTCTCAGGATCCGAATGAATAATAGTTCCTAATCAATCAGATTCGTCAACGTTAGGAAATCCGGCTAACGCTCCCGCTTACCCTGTCTGAAACTAAACGGATTAGCCAAAATCCACTTTCTTAACGGTAGCTACCTACGTTAGCGGTTATCGCGATTCGGACCTCCCGCGATCGATGCTAAAATCAGGAGGTGATTGGCGCGGCAGAGACCATGAACTCAACGCAGCGAACGGGCAGCGATTGCGCATTTGGCGGAATCCGAGACCTGGGTCGCGGCTTTGCGCAGTCATCTCCGCGAGATCGTAGAAGGTGAAGCCTTCAGGGGAAGCCAACGCAGTGCGCAATTTCTAACTTATATCATCGATCAGGCGCTGGCTGGCCACTTTGAATCACTTAAAGAGCGCATGATCGGCCTCGAACTATTCGGCCGATCCCCCTCCTATGACACCAGCGAAGACGCCATTGTTCGCGTCACCGCCAGCGACGTTCGCAAACGCCTGTTACAGCACTACGGCAAATACGGTTCCAGCTTCGGAATTCCGCATCACGCTTCCCCTCGGCACCTATATCCCCGATATCCTCCACGAGCCACCGGCAAAGCCGGCAGTTGCCGTCGATGAAAAAGTGCACATCGAAGCCCCGGCCGCGTTTCCCGGCCCTCTCCAGCATCCCGATTCCTCGTTGGCTGCAACGCCCGTGCCGCATGCAACAGCCGCAGGATCCTGCCGTTCCCGATCGCGATTCGAGCGTCGCGCATGGCGTAACGCGCAAATGGATTGCCTTTGCAGCCTTGTTGCTCGTCGTCAATCTTTCGCTCTGGGCCTTCTTTGCAAGGCGTGTTTCAAACGCCGCGGCCGCGCCGCCCTCGGTGCTGCCCTGGTCGGTGTTCTTCAGTTCCGCCCATCCCACGCACGTCATCACCAGCGATCCCGATCTATTCGCGATTCAGGTTCTTACGCACAACACCATCTCGGTCTCCGATTACGCCAATCGCCGTTACTTGCCAGAACACACCACGCTTTCCGCCGAGCTCAAGGATCTCTGCGCAAAACTTTTGTCGGGCGACAAAGCGTCCAACGTCGATGCGCAAATTACCGCCGAAATTGGGCAACTGGCGCAGACCTATTCGCGCAAGATCAACGTCGAGGGCGCGCGCAATCTCCAGTTTTCCGACCTCAAGACCGACGACAACTTCATCTTTCTCGGCAGCCCGGCCTCAAATCCGTGGTCTTCCATCTTTGAAAGCCAATTGGATTTCCGCTTCGTTGAGCGCACCGGTTCCAGGCGGTGGAGCTCATTCGCAATGTTCATCCCGCCGCCAATGAACAGGTAACTTATGTCCCCACGGCACGAGGCGGAGCGACCGGAGATTCCTTCGCCCTGGTCGCATTTGTCGCCAACCCCGATCAGAGCGGCCAGATTCTGCTCCTCGCCGGCTTGAACCGCGAAGGCACGCAGGCGGCCGGAAACCTCGTCACCGATCCCGCGCGCCTTGCCGCGGCCCTTCGCACCTGCGGCATCTCGCCCGCCGGCCCGCTCAAGCATTTCCAAATCCTGCTGCACGTGTACACCATGGCCGGCTCTCCCAGCCAGTTCGACGTGTACGCTTGCCACGTCCTGGCCGGAGAGGATCGACATCCTTGCTATCGCTTCTTCCCTAGGTTTGCTTCCAATCGATTCCGTTTGCTTGCCCGTTCCCTTTCCGCGCGTAGAGTTAAAAGGGTGGAACGGCACGAACTCAATCCCAGCCACCAGCCCGGCGTAAGTCGATTTCGCGGAAACCGGTATTCGTGACGCCATAAACCCGGTCGCCTCAGGTCGCGCAGAGGCCGCCGCTCACCGGGCTCCAAGTTGATCGGTTTCCACGCGGCCTGCACCCGCCTCCCCTCCCGGCTCTCACGCATCTCGTTGTCTCTATGTAAATTGAATCGTCAGAATCAAGAGTCGAGATCGTGGATGCCCGCTCCACCGCTTCCCTCATCTCTTGACTGCGACCGCGCCAAGTCATTGTAAGGTCTTTGCGACGAGTTTGTGAGACCGGTTGCTGGCGGATTTCGCCTTCGGCCACTGTAAGTCGCCGATCGAGCAGCCGGACACAAGCAAAACGGAGAGACAGATGAGCACGTCCACCTGCCGTAAACACATCAACCCGCCAGGCTCTTGAAGCCGGCGAAGGCATTCTCAGGCTCGCACCTACATGGGTGCCGCGGGTCTATACGCAACCGGGCCGCAGGCTCAAGCTCGACCCGCGCGATCTGTATGCATACGGCGCGCACCGCGGCGGCATCGACGAGCGCTGGTTCGCTTCCACCACCCCGGCCATGAACGACAACCGCACGCCCGACGAGGGTCTGAGCTATGTGGTCTCAGAAGGCGAGCGCTTCACGCTAAAGGAAGCGGTCGAGGCCGAAGGGCCGCGGCTGGTAGGCAAGGCGATCTGGGAGAAGTATCATCGCTGGCCCGTCTACAGCAAGTTCTTCGACAACATGGGCCCCATCATGCACCACCTTCATCAAAGCGACGAGCAGGCCCAGCTCGTGGGCCGTCAAGGCAAACCGGAAGGCTATTATTTTCCTCCGCAGCAGAACGCAACCGACGGCAATTTTCCTCATACTTACTTCGGACTGGAGCCGGGCACAACGCGTGAGCAGATCCGCGCCTGCCTTGAGGCATGGGACACAGGGCGACAACGGAATTCTGGACTACTCGAAGGCCTACCGGCTCAAGCCCGGCACGGGCTGGCTGGTGCCGCCGCGCATTCTGCATGCGCCGGGTTCCCTGCTGACCTATGAACCGCAGTGGGGCAGCGATGTGCTGGCCATGTTCCAGTCGATGGTGGAAGCGCGGCCGGTGCCGCGCAGCCTGCTCACCCAGGACGTTCCGGAAGACAAGCACTGGGACTTCGATTTCCTGGCCGATCTGGTCGACTATCCGGCCAACCTCGTCGACGACTTCAAGAACCACCATTACCTTGAGCCGATCCCCGTGGCCGATTCCGCCAGCGAAGGCTATGTCGATAGCTGGATCGTTTACGGAACCATCGCCGGCGCAGCAGAAGTTCAGCGCCCGCGAACTGACCGTCGAGCCGGGAGCGCGCTGCACCCTTCGCGACCCCGGCGCCAGCGGCGTCATCGTCACCCAGGGTCACGGGCGCATCGGCAAGCTCGATGTCGATTGCCCGTCGATCATCCGTTTCGGGCAGTTGACGCAGGACGAGGTGTTCATCTCGCACGAAGCAGCGGTAGCGGGCGTGACCTTCGAAAACCACTCCAAGACGGACCCGCTGGTGACACTGCGCTACTTTGGGCCCGATGTGCACGCCAAGATGCCAGCCGTGGGAGATCATGCGCGGCTAGCAAGATAATGTAGCGCCGGTCTCCGACCGGCCGTCGTGCAGGCCACCTAGCTCGCACATTTCCAGGGAGGACGAACGATGCGTCAGCAGCATTTTGAAGAAAGCAACAGCAAGATTCAGGAGCGCTTCCGCGAGCTGAAAAAGTCGCCCGAACAACTCAAGCCGCGGCTCAAACTTTCCTGGAGCAACTGGGGATTCGGCAGAGAGTCGCTGGCCGATTCGGCCGCGCGGCTCGCCAAGTCCAAGGTTCCGTACATCGAACTGCACGGCAACCACTACGGTCCCGACCTCGGCTACAAAGTGGACGAGACGCTGAAGATTCTCGGCGATCACGGCCTCAAGGTCTCCGGCGTATGCGGCATGTTTTCCGCCGACAACGATCTGGCGTGCAATCGCGCCGTATGCCGCCAGGCCGCTCTGGATTATCTCGACCGCGAAGTTCCTTTCACGCGCGCCGTGGGCGGCAGCTATCTACTTGTCGTGCCCGGCGCCGTCGGCCGTCCCAAGGCCTACGACGACGTCGAATTCGAGCGCTCCGCGGAGACGCTCGCCATGCGCGGCGATCTGTTCGTCAAGCACGGCATGAAGGCCGCCATCGAGCCCATCCGCTCCGCCGAAGTAAGCCTGGTGCATACCATTGCCGATGCCAAGCGCTACCTGGCCCAGGTCAATCATCCCGGCATAGGTCACATCAACGGCGATGTTTACCACATGCAATCGGAAGAGCGGCACATCGGCGACGCCATCCTCGACGCTGGCGACCAGCTCGTGAATCTGCACATGGCCGACAGTAACCGCTGCGCCATGGGCGAAGGATCGATGGACCTGGCAACGATCATTCGCGCCCTGTACGTCATCGGCTTCAACCAGGGCGACCGCTTCGTGACCTTCGAGCCCCTCGGCCCCGGCGGCGATCCATACCCCGCGATGCACGGCAAACCCAACAAGCCTAAACTGGATGCCCTGGTCGAAACCAGCATCCGCTATTTCCGCGAATGCGAGGATCTGGTGCTGGCCGATTAACTTGGCTCATCGAAGGCATTCCGGTTCACTTTTCACGATTTACATTTACTGTTCACTGATCACTGACCACTCTTTATGAAGACCTACTGCTTTGCACTCGATTTGCACGACAATCCTGACCTGATTGCCGAATACAAGCGCTTATCACAGGCAGGAAAACATCTGGCCCGAGGTGCTCGAATGCATTCGGGCCAAAGGTGTGCTGAGCCAGGAAATTTATCTCGCGGGCAACCGCCTGGTCATGGTTCTCGAAACCACTGACGACTTCGACCTCGACGCCAAAGCGGCTGCTGACAGCGCCAGCCCCGAAATGCGAAAGTGGGAAGAACTCATGTGGAAGTTCCAGAAGCCCCTTCCCCATGCCCGCCCCGGCGAAAAATGGGTGCGCATGGAGAAGATCTTCGAGGTCAAGTAACGCAGCTCCGATAAGAAGTCTCCGCGTTTCTCCATCCCCGCGAAGCACTGCAGTCCTGGGTCCGCTCATCCGAGTTGAAGGAAGGTTCGATGGTTTTCCCGTACACCCTTGCCGCCGCATTTCTGTTGCAATCGCCCAACAGGCTCGTCACGCTTGCCCTTCCTGATGTCCTCATCATCGCCATTTATTTCGTCATGGTGCTGGGCATCGGCATCTACCTGCAGCGCTACGCGAACACCTCGAACGATTTCTTCATGGCCGGCCGCGAAATGACCGCCTGGGTCGCGGGTCTCAGTTTTCTCTCCGCCAATCTGGGCGCCATCGAGCTCATGGGCTGGGCTGCCTCCACCTATCAGTACGGCATTCTCGCCGCGCATTTCTACTGGATCGCCGCCTTCCCGTCCATGGTCTTCCTCGGGCTGGTGATGATGCCCTTCTACTACCTCTCCAAAACCCATTCCGTTCCCGGATATCTGCAGCTGCGCTACGGCGAATCGCGCGCGCGCCTTGAGCGGAATCTCCTTCGCCTTCATGACCATCCTGATGTCGGGCATCAACATGTACGCCATGGCCATCGTCATGAAGGTGGTGCTGGGCTGGAACATCCACTTCAGCATCTGGGTCTCTTCGCTCACCGTGGCCGTTTATGTCGCTCTGGGCGGCTTGTATTCCGCCATCTTCAACGAGGTGCTGCAGTTCTTTCTCATCTGGCTGGGCGCGCTCATCATCCCCATCCTGGGCATGATTGAAGTCGGAGGCTGGGGCGGCCTGCAAAGCGCGCATCTTACCAGCAGGTGCACTCGCAACGATTACGTCCATCTCTGGAGCACGCTCGGCACCTTCTCCGGCAACCCCATGGGCGTGCATTGGACGGGCATCGTCTTCGGCCTGGGCGGCGCCATCGCCTGCGGCTACTGGACCACGGACTTCCTGGTGGTGCAGCGCGCCATGGCCGCCAAGGATCTGCGCTCGGCGCAACTGGCCCCCATCATCGCCTCGTATTTCAAAATGGTTGTGCCCTTGATCGTGATTCTTCCCGGCCTGCTCGGGCCTCGCGGTGCTGCCCTTCAAGCTGGTGCCGGAGAGCGCCATGCAGCCCGGTCTGCACAGCTACAACGAAGTGCTGCCGCTCATGCTGGCGCGTTACGCCGGGCCGGGCCTGCTCGGCCTCGGCATTACTGCGCTGATCGCCGGCTTCATGTCGGGCATGGCCGGCAACGTCAGCGCCTTCGCCACCGTGTGGACCTACGACATCTACCAGCCCTATATCAAGAAGGGAATGTCCGACGCGCACTACGTCCGCATCGGCCGCTGGTGCACCATCATCGGCGTGCTTTCTCAGCATCGGCACCGCCTACTTCGTCACCCACTTCAAAAGCATCATGGACTACATGCAGGCGCTGGTCGGCTTCTTCATCTCGCCGCTCTTCGGCACCGTGCTCATCGGCATGATCTGGAAACGCGCCACGCCGAAAGGCGGGTTCTGGGGCCTTCTCGCCGGCACCGGTTCTTCCGTGGCCATGTACATCGCCGTCAAGATCCACCCCTCATGGATCCGCTACGTGGCGCTCTCGCCCGATGCCAAAGACATGGCCGAGAACGTCTATCGCGCGCTTTGGTCGCTGCTCATTTGCGTTTTCGTCACCGTCGTCGTCAGCCTCTTCACCAAGCCCAAAACCGAAGAGCAATTGTCCGGGCTCACCTGGGGCGCCACCATGTTCCCCAAGAACGAGCATCTGCCCTTCTGGAAGACTCCGCTTTTCTGGGCAGGCGGTGTCGCCATCTTCTTCGGCATCCTGCAATGGATGTTCTGGTAGGAAACGCAATGAAGAATCGAAACCCCTTCGTCACTCGCGCACTGAGCGCTGCATTTCTTGCCTTGCTTTCCGGCTCGGCCCATGGATTCGTCGCACCCGACGACGCGCCCCCGCCCGATCGCTTTCTCGCTCTGCACATCGCGCAGAACGATGCCGTAACCGGACAAATGCTCTACCGTTACGGCGTTCCCTTCCTTTCGATCCCCTCGCATCCCGCGACCAAAGATGTCATTCAGGCCAACGTCGGTGTCACCGTCAAGAAGATCTTCCTCCTCGGCTTGATTGAGACCCAGCGTCCCTCTGCATGGTCCAGTCCCCTCACCTACGCTGCGCGCTACATCGTCGGGGACAATCTGGGCACCATCCGCTTGCAATACGCCGACGGCTCCGCGCAGGATTACCCGCTCATCCTCGGTGAAAGCGTCTGGTGGGGTCTGCCGTTCTATCAAACGCGCGAGCCGTTTCCCACCGACACGCGTTTGCACGATGCCTTCCGGCAGTCCATGCGCCTCTTCCCCGCCGCGCCGGTAGACGATGGCAACTATGTGGCCGTCATCGCGCCGAAAAACTCTCCGCTCGCCAGCATTGAAATCACCAACTCGCCGGAAAAACGCGGCTCCGTCGCCGTCTCTGGCGTCACGGTAGAGGTCGCGCCCGACGCGAGAATTCCCGGATCGCTGCCCATCGACGCAGGCGATCTCACTCCTGAATTCCGCAAATTCGTCGCAGAAAAGCCCCTGCGCCCTGCCGGCGTCGACGAGGCCGGTGCCAAAAAACGCCTCACCGCTCTCTGCGACGCCTTCTATTCCACCGACGCGGATTTCAAGTCGCCCATCGCAGCCGAAATCCCCGCCGCATACTCCGGCCCGCGTGTCATCTTCAAAGGCAATAACTACGCCGCCGCGTTGCAGAATGCGTTTTACGCAAACGTCCAGGACATGCTCGACAAGATCGACGCCGATGGCACTTATCACACGTCCACGCGCAACGCCCTGGCCTGGTCTGGCGATCCCCGCTCCGCAGGCGGCGAATTCGGCACATTCCGCAAGAATGTAGGCGTCTACTACGGCGATGCCTGGTCGCGCGATCTGGGCCGCACCATGCAGGAGCTCACCGAACTCGGTTTCCTCTTCAAAACCACGCCCACCGCGGACTTCGCTTTCCGTTCCGCGCGCAGCTGGTCCCAGAATCCCTCGCTCAACTACAAGGGCGTGCAGCTTCCGCCGCACTGGAACCGCGTCATCAACCGTCCGGACTTCGCGCAACCGTTTGAGAATGACGGCCACGGTCTGATTGCACTCTTCATCTACAAGCTTTGGCAGCGCGTTCCCGACCGCGACGCATGGCTGCATGCGCATTGGCCCGACGTGAAAGCCGCCGGAGATTGGATTCCCTGGCAGTTCGATCATGCAGACGTCACCGGGGCAAAAGATGGCGTGCTCTACACCACGGGCGAGTCCGCCGCGGGCAAAGGCTACTCTGTTTATCCCGATTCGGTTTGCATGACCGCTCTCGAAGCCCTCGCGCAAATGGCCGATTCCATCGGCGAAACCCAATCCGCGGCATTGTGGCGCGATCGCGCCGCCAAAATGCGCACCGCAATTTCCGCGCACTACGCCATCACCGATACCAAATACGGCCGCGTCTGGACGCTCGATAATGCAGGCTGGCCCAATCAAAGTACGGTGCTCGGCCCGCTCATCTTCCTCGCGGATTACCGCGGCTTTGCTCCGCAGGATGACGACCCCGCGTGGCGCCTTGTCAACGAAGCTTCCTATCAGCGCTTGATTGACACCTATCGCCCCTTCGGTTTCTATGGCTGGGCCATGGGTTATGGCCAGGGCTTCGTCACCCAGGCGGCCTTGCTCCTTGACCACATGAAAGACGTAACCCCCATGCTCAGCTGGACCGCCCGCGAAACCTACGATGCCGAAATTCACTCCTTCGTCGTGCCTGAAGGCGTGCAAGTCGATCCCGACGGCCGCTACGTCTTCCGCACCGGCGATCAGGGCAACGGAGTCCAGGAAGCGGAGATCGTCAAAATCTTCCGCCTTCTCATCGGCGTCGACGATAACCAGCCCGCAGCGCCTGCGCATCATGCCGCGTTTGCCTTATGGCTGGAACGAAATTGCCGTCTCCAAATATCCCGCGCTCGTGGAGCACAATGGAAACAGAGAGACCGCGATGCTGCACTACGACCTGCGCCGGAGCGGTGATCGCATGACGTTGGAGATCGCAGCAGACCGTCCGTTGGGCCTGGTTTCCATCCGCCTCGGGCCGTTCGCAAAGCAGCCCGCGGCAGCCGACGTGCTCGTGAACGGCAAGCACCCATCGGATGCAAAGCCATCGGAATTCAAGATTGCGCAAAGCGGCGATTCCTGGTGGATCAGCTTCACAACTTCCATCGGCCCTGCCGCGGCGAGTGCGGCAGAATAACCTTCCGCGAAAAGGAGTTTGACTATGCGCGAACGTCGTCACATGTTGCCCGTTTGGTTTTTCATCGGAATGCTGCTAACCATCTACGGAGTCATCATTCTCATCACTTCCATCGTCGACTGGTCGCAGCCGTCGCAGGCGATCCTCGCGCAGTATCATCCGGGGCTTTGGGGCGGCATTCTCCTTCTGCTTATCGGCAGTCTTCTACGTGCTCAAGTTTCGCCCGCGCCGGCCCTCAAGCAGCAGCCCCAATTCAAACCAACGTTGACATTCCCGCTCCAAGACCCCCAGCACTGACCCGGTTGCAATCTGCTGGTATACTCGGAGTCGAACCGCAAGCCGTGCGAGTGACCGGTTTCTAAAAAGGCGCTCGGCGGCGGCCGTCCGGTATGGGGAAGTGTATGAATATCAGAGAGATTGCCAAGCGCGCTCGTGTTTCTCATTCCACCGTTTCCCGCGTCATCAACCAGGTTGATTCCGTTGACCCAAAGCTGGTCCGCCGTGTGCAGGCCATCATTCAGGAAGTCGGCTACCGGCCCAACTTCCAGGCGCGTGCTCTGGCGCGCGGCCGCAGTCACACCGTCGGCCTCATCGTCTCTGAGTTAAGCGGCGGCAATCCATTTTTCTCTGAGGTCATGCTCTACTTTGAGCGCGCCGCTGTCGAACAGGGATACGAAGTCCTCGTCAGCTTTGCCGATACTGAAACCCGTCCCGATCACGTCGCCGTCTGTGCCACGCGCATGCAGGAGCGGCAGGTCGAAGGCATCGCTGCCCTCACCTTCGGCATGGAAGAGCAGTTGGCCAACGCACAAATCGACGTACCCTTGGTTTATGCCGGCGCCGATCACGATCTGCGCGGCGTACGCAATGTCCGCATCAATTACGTTCCCGGCTTCAAAGACGCCATCAAGCATCTCGTTGACTTCGGGCATCAGCGCATCGGCTACCTCAGCGGGCGCCTGCGCTGGAGCAGCATGCACTCCCGCCTCGACGCTCTGCGCAAGGCCATGAAGGCTGCCGGTTACGCCTTCGATAAGGATCTGGTTGCCGAGTGCGATCACACCTGGGATGGTGGCGCGCAGGGCATGGGCTTTCTGCTCAGCCTTCCCAAGCCGCCCACCGCCGTTTTGTGCTGTAACGATGTGGCCGCCGTCGGCGCTTTGAAGACCCTGGCGACGCGTGGACTGCAGGCCGGGAAAGACATTGCCCTCATCGGCTTCGACGATCTCACCATCTGCCAGTACACGCAGCCGCCGCTCTCCACCATCCAGTTTTCTCCTCGCGAGCTTGCCAGCCTTGCCTTCCGCGCGCTTGTCGAGGAGATTCAGCACACACCCAAGAAAACCAATTTCGAGTACAAGACGCGGTTTGTGCTCCGCGAATCCACCTGTGCGCCGCGTACCTGATTGCGCCCGGCCTCACCCGCTTTCATTAGAGCGGCTCTCTGACTGCCGTACTGCAAATCTCCGTGCCCCATCCTAAACGCGTTCTGTGCGTTTAGGGTGGGATAGCACGAGCCTCAACACGTCGCCTCAACCTCGCGCGAACAAGGGGTGCCCCACATCTTGATTTTGAGATGTGGGAAAGCACACCCCTCAGCGCACCGTCTCAAGTCAGCACGAAAAGGTTGCCCCATCCCGAACGCGCTTTCCATGTTTAGGGTGGGATCGCACACCCCAAAAATTGCCGCGTCCCTACGCCGCCTTTGCCGCGAAATCTGCATCTATTGATCAATGCAAGCAGATGTTGCGGAGGTGAAGGATGCGTCTCGTTAAATCCCTTGTAGTGCTCAGTTTGCTATGCCTCTTCGGCGCAAGCTGCGCCCACGCGCCGGCCCAGATCGGTGTCGGTATCGGCGTCAACATTGGTCCCGAGCCCTACTGTCCTTACGGGTACTTCGACTACGCGCCGTACGATTGCGCGCCCTATGGCTACTACGGGCCCGATTGGTTCTTGAACGGTATCTTTATCGGCGCTGGACCTTGGTTCCACGGACACCGCGGCTTCTATGGCCACGTGGACAATCGCTATGATCCGCGTAACGGATATCACGGGCCCCTGCCCGGGCGCGGCGAACGGCCCTTCAGCGGCTTCCGCGCCAATGAGGCGCGGGATGGAAACGGCCACATGGGCACCGCCAACCACGATGGCGGCCGCGAACACTCTCCCGGATTCTCCGGAGGCGGCCACGCCGGAGGTGGCCACGGCGGCGGACACCGCTAAAGCAAAACCGAGGTCCCTCGCTCTTGAAACCTCCCCAGGTTCCTCTGGGTCCAATTAGGCTCTAGAGGAACCTGCCGAAGGCTTCGATCTGTTTGGCACGATATTCCCGCCGCTGTACCGGCGAAGAAAGCACCGTCGACGTCGACGTGGCTCCGAGCGCCGACAGCTTGTCGATGAGGGCTTCCAAATGGCGGATGGAGACGACATTGGCCTCGATCACAAAGGATTCATCGCCAGTGATGCGGTAGCATCGGCTGATCTCGTTCAGCTCTTTGATCGCAGCCACCGAGCGGGTGATCTGCAAATCGCCGCCGGGGATGGTGAGGCGCACCAGAACACGGATGGGAACGCCCAACTTTGCGATGTCGAGCGCAACGTGGTAGCCGGTGATGACCCCGGCTTCTTCAAGCCGGTGAACGCGCTCGGCGACCGCTGGTGTGGAGAGACCAATCTGCCTGCCAATCTCCGCAAACGACTGTCGCGCATTCTGTTGCAGGGCTTCGAGGATCTTCCACGCAATAGCATCGAGCTCGAAAGTATTGGGAACGGTTCTGTGCGGCATGTGCCTGCAATCCTTAAGCAACAACTCTATTATGCTTAACCCTGTTAAGCAGTTCCAGCCCTTCTTCAATACAATCGCCATTTTCTGACTTTGTGTGCAGGCCTATGCTAGGCCATGGAAGGAGCACGCGGCCCTTTTTGGCGCGCTCTGCATCCAAGAAGTCGAAGAAGGTGGCAATGAACGCATTCCCCCGTTCAGCTTCCCCGCAAGTCCTGACTCTGCCTACGGCCCCGCTATCTGGGGGCATCGATTTTCTTCCCCTCAAAGGCACCGACCACGTGGAGTTCTACGTGGGCAACGCGCGCCAGGCGGCGTATTTCTACCGGACCGCCTTCGGCATGCGCCTGGTCGCCTACGCAGGTCCGGAAACTGGTCTGCGCGATCGCGCCTCGTACGTTGTGCAGCAGGGAAAAATTCGTTTCGTGCTCACCACCCCCCTGCGCAGCCAGCATCCCATCGCCCAGCACATTCAACTGCACGGAGACGGCGTCCGCGTCATTGCCCTGTGGGTGGACGACGCACGCCAGGCTTGGTATGAAACCACCAGTCGCGGCGCCGTCAGCGTAGAAGAGCCGCACATTGTCTCCGACGAGCAAGGCACGGCTGTTCTCGCGAGCATTCGCACCTACGGCGACACCATTCACACCTTTGTCGAGCGCAGCGGCTACATCGGACCGTTCCTGCCCGGCTTCCGCGCCGTCACCAGCGATCCGGTGGCGCGCCCGGTCGGCCTTCTCCACATCGACCACATGGTTGGCAACGTCGGCTGGAACGAGATGAACCAATGGGTCGACTTCTACGCCAACGTCATGGGGTTTTCGCTCTATCAGCACTTCGACGACAAAGACATCTCCACCGACTACTCGGCGCTCATGTCGAAAGTGATGGCCAACGGCAACGGCTATGTGAAGTTCCCCATCAACGAACCGGCCGAGGGCAAAAAGAAATCGCAGGTCGAGGAGTATCTCGATTTTTATCCCGGCCCCGGCGTACAGCACATCGCCCTGGCCACCGACGACATTCTGCACACGGTGAACAAGCTGCGCGAGCAGGGCATCGAATTCCTGCGCGTGCCGCACACCTACTACTCCGAGTTGCAAGGTCGCGTGGGCAAGATCGACGAGCCGGTGGATGAGTTGGAAGATCTGGGTATTCTGGTCGACCGCGACGACGAAGGCTACATGCTGCAGATCTTCACGCGGCCCGTCGAAGACCGTCCCACGCTGTTCTTCGAGATCATCCAGCGCAAAGGCAGCCGCAGCTTCGGCAAGGGCAACTTCAAGGCGCTCTTTGAGGCCATCGAGCGCGAACAGCGGGAGCGCGGCAATCTGTAGCGGAGGCAAGTCATGAACACCGAAGTGCTTTCAGCCGCTGCACCCTACATCATCCGGCAGGATTACGCCGCCTACACCGCTGAGCAACATGCGGTGTGGGCGGAACTGGTTGGGCGCGTCCTGCCCGAGCTTGAAAAGCACGCGGCGCGTGAATATCTCGAAGGTTTTGAGATCATCGGACTCCAGGCAGACCGTTTGCCGAATCTCGAATCGATCAGCGCCCGCCTCGCGCCCAGAACTGGCTGGAGTTCAACGCCGGTGAGTGGATTTCTGCCCGCGCCGGCCTTCTTTGAGATGCTTGCCAGCGCGCAACTTTCCCACCACCACGTGGCTGCGCAGCCGCGAGTCGCTCGAATACACGCCCGAGCCCGACATCTTTCACGATGTTTTTGGCCACGTGCCCATGCACTCTCACAAGGTGTTCGCGGATTTCCTTGAGCACTACGGCCGCGTCTGCGCGTCCATCTCCGATGCTGCGGTCCTTGAGAAACTGGGCCGTCTCTTCTGGTACACCGTCGAGTTCGGTGTGATCTTGCAGCGCGGAGAGATGAAGGTTTACGGCAGCGGATTGATCAGTTCGCACGCCGAGTGCAAAAACGTAACCGACGGAAATTGTGCGATTCACCGCTTCTCACTCGACGAAGTGCTTGCGACAAAAGTGAAAGTCGACGAGTTGCACAAGTTGCTGTTCGCCGTCAGCAGTTTCGATCAGATTTACGAAGCCATGCACGAGGCGGAGAGGCGCGCCGCAAGCGGCAGCCTATGAGAGGAACAGAATGACAGACGAGATTCGGTATCAGACTGGATTCGCGAATGAGTTTGCGACGGAAGCGGTTCTCGGAGCGCTGCCGGTCGGCCAGAATGCGCCGCAGAAC
The DNA here is from genome assembly GCA_963713675.1 of uncultured Acidobacteriota bacterium. GTDB lineage: Bacteria > Acidobacteriota > Terriglobia > Terriglobales > Acidobacteriaceae > Telmatobacter. Next base: position 81,309 of record CAVQMV010000009.1, on the reverse strand, counting down.
CATCCCCTCGGCCTTTACACCGAGCAGTTCAGCGGTACGCCGTTTACGGCTCCGCGCGCCGCCAATCGCCGCACCTGGACCTATCGCATTCGTCCCTCGGTCACCCACCGGCCATTTGAGGAAATCCCCACGGGCCTGATCCGCAGCGGCACCATTCACTGAGACGCCAACCACGCCGAATCAGTTGCGCTGGGATCCGCTCCCGCTGCCTGAGCAAGAAACGGATTTCCTTGATGGCATCGTCACGCTCGGCGGCAATGGCGATCCCGCCATGCAAACCGGCGTCGCCATTCATCTCTACGCCGCCAACGCCTCCATGCGCGACCGCTTCTTTTCAAACGCCGACGGCGAGATGCTGATTGTTCCGCAGACGGGAGCTCTCGGCCTCCACACCGAGTTGGGCATCCTCGAAGTTGCGCCCGGCGAAATCTGCGTCATTCCGCGCGGCGTCAAGTTCCGCGTCGAGTTGCTCGAAAACCAGGCCCGCGGCTACATCTGCGAGAACTATGGGCAAACCTTTCGCCTGCCCGAACTCGGCCCCATCGGCGCCAACGGATTGGCCAATCCGCGCGACTTCAAAGCACCTACCGCCGCCTACGAAGATCGCGACGGCGAATTTCACATCGTCTCCAAATTCCTCGGCCGTCTGTGGCAAGCGGCCATCGATCATTCGCCACTCGATGTCGTCGCCTGGCACGGCAATTACGCGCCGTACAAATACGACCTCTCGCTCTTCAATTGCATCAACACTGTTTCCTTCGACCACCCCGATCCGTCCATCTATACCGTTCTCACCGCACCGTCGGCCATTCCCGGCACCGCCAATTGCGACTTCGCGATCTTTCCTCCGCGCTGGATCGTCGCCCAGCACACCTTCCGCCCGCCCTGGTTTCACCGCAATCTGATGAGCGAATTCATGGGCCTCGTCTTTGGTGCCTACGATGCCAAGGCCGAAGGATTTGTTCCCGGCGGGGCCAGCATGCACAATTGCATAGCGGGCCACGGCCCCGATGCTGAAACCTTCGAGCGCGCCAGCACGGACCGCCTTGAGCCCCAGTACCTCGCTGGCACGCTGGCCTTCATGTTTGAGACTCAACTTGCCGTGCGCCCCACGGAGTTCGCCATGAAAGCCAGGATTCTGCAACACGAGTATTTTGAATGCTGGCAGGGATTGAAGAAGCGCTTCGTCGCGCCCGATCGCGTCGCCGAGCCGGCCAGGGTATGAGCAAGATCGACTGGAAGGAGCGGGGATGGGGCTGAAAAGCTGGCTCGCATCGGCGAATGATCCCGCCTCCGATTTTCCGATTCAGAACCTGCCTTATGGAGTCTTCCGTTCATGGCGGCGGCTTCCACATCGGCGTCGCCATCGGCGATCGGATTCTCGATCTGCATGCTTGCGCAGAATACGGGCTGCTGACTGGACTATCGGAAGAAGCCATAAACGCTTGTCGAGCGCAGCACCTCAATCCACTCATGGCTCTCGGGCCAGCAGCGTGGACCGCTCTGCGCCGCCATCTCACCGCGTTGCTTGACGCAGAAAAGGCCGGACCCGAAACGCAGGACCGAGTGAGTCCGCTGCTGTTTCCCATCGATGAAGCGGAGATGCAGCTTCCTGCCGAGATTGGCGACTACACAGACTTTTACGCCTCCATCGATCACGCTACGCGCGTGGGCAAGCTGTTTCGTCCCGACAATCCCCTGCTGCCCAACTACAAGTACATTCCCATCGGCTATCACGGGCGCGCATCGTCCATCGTGACCGAGTGGAATCGAGATTCGCAGGCCGTGCGGACAGACGAAGCCCACTGAAGGCGAGCCTGTCTTCGGTCCAACACGGGCGCTGGATTACGAATTGGAGGTGGGCATCCTTGTAGGTCCAGGCAATCCGCTCGGGCAGCCGATCCCCATCGCTCGAAGCCGAGAAACACATCTTCGGCCTGTGCCTGGTCAACGACTGGTCGGCGCGCGACATCCAGTCGTGGGAATATCAGCCGCTGGGGCCCTTCCTGGCAAAGAGCTTCGCCACCACCATCTCTCCTTGGATCGTTCCTCTCGAAGCGCTGGCTCCATACCGTGTTCCCGCTCGTGAGCGCGCATCGGGCGATCCTGCGCCGCTCGCGTACCTGCGTTCTACCAACGCAGAGCGGGATTGCCCCCATCTCGCCGGCATCGACCTTTGGCTGGAGGCTTCTCTCGATTCGCGCCGCATGCGCGAGGCAGGCACGGCGCCGATGCTGCTTAAGCCGAAGCAATCTGCGCAACCTCTACTGGACCATCGCGCAGTTGGTTACCCACCACACCAGCAATGGCTGCAACCTGCGCCCCGGCGACCTGCTGGCCACGGGCACCGTCTCCGGCCCCGACGCAGGCTCGGAAGGCTGTCTTCTCGAGAAAAGGCACAACGCGGATCCCATCCGTTTGCCCAGCAGAGAGGTGCGGACCTGGCTGGAAGATGGCGACCGGGTGACACTGCGCGCCTACTGCGCAGAGGCCGGGATTGCCAAGGATCGGATTCGGCCTATGCAGCGGAACCATTTCAGGTGCACTCTATGAGTAAGAGGAACGGACTGCTCTCAGCTTCCGGAGTCCTCTCGCGCCCTGAAGGAGACGGGATGACGGAGGAGTTGAAGGTCGAAAACAAATTGCACTGCAACGACGGACTTCACGTCAGCGCGTGCAGTGGCCAATCGCAAAGCGTTGCTGGCGCTGCTGGCTGCCCTGCGCGCTCAAGAAGATGCGATTCGCCTGGGCGGCGGAGCAAAGGCGGCGGAAGCGCAGCACGCCAAAGGCCGGCTCACAGCGAGAGAGCGGCTCAAGCTGCTGCTCGATGAAGGCACGGAGTTCCTGGAGCTGGGCCTGTGGGCGGCGCACGGAATGTATGCGGAGTATGGCGGCGCGCCGGGCGCAGGCGTGGTAACGGGACTTGGGCGGGTAAGCGGGCGGCTGTGCATGATCGTGGCCAACGACGCCACGGTGAAGGCCGGCGCATTCTTTCCCATGACCGCGAAGAAGGTGCTGCGCGCGCAGACCATCGCCATGGAAAACCGCATTCCCACGCTCTACCTGGTGGATTCGTCCGGCGTGTTTCTGCCCTTGCAGGAAGATGTGTTTCCCGGATACCGACGATTTCGGCCGCATCTTCCGCAACAACGCGGTGATGAGTTCGCTGGGAATTCCGCAGATCACGGCCATCATGGGCATGTGCGTGGCGGGCGGCGCGTATCTGCCGGTGATGACCGATACGGTGCTGATGACCGAGGGGTCGGGATTGTTTCTGGCCGGGCCGTCGCTGGTGCAGGCGGCCATCGGGCAGAAGACAGGCGCGGAGGAGCTGGGCGGCGCGGCGATGCATGCGGAAATCTCGGGAACCGTCGACTTCAAAGAACCGAACGACCACCTGTGCCTGGCGCGGCTGCGCTCGCTGGTAGCGAAGATGGGCGAACGCGCCGGCGCTGCTGCCGAGAGGTCTTTCGCCGTCGCGAGTTCGATGCGGTGCGCGATGCGCCGAAGTTTGCCGCCGAGGATGTGTATGGCTTGCTGAATCCGGCGCCGGGCGCAAGCAATGTCTACGACATGCGCGAGGTGATTGCGCGCATCGTCGACCGCAGCGAGTTCGACGAGTACAAGGCGGAGTTTGGCCGCACGGTGCTCTGCGGCTACGCGTGGATCGGCGGCCGCGCCGTGGGCATCGTGGCCAACCAGAAGATCAACCAGAACCAGACCGTCGCCATGGGCCCGGCGGCGGGAATGACGCAGATGGAAGTCGGCGGCGTCATCTACACCGAGGGCGCGCAGAAGGCCGCGCGCTTCATCATGGACTGCAATCAGAACCTGGTCCCGCTGATCTTTCTGCACGATGTCAACGGATTCATGGTGGGCAAGGAAGCGGAGTGGTCGGGAATCATTCGCGCCGGCGCCAAGATGGTTTCGGCGGTGAGCACCAGCGTGGTGCCGAAGATTACGGTGATCGTGGGCGGCAGCTTTGGCGCGGGGCACTACGCGATGTGCGGCAAGGCCTACGATCCGCGTTTCTTGTTTGCGTGGCCCACGGCGCGCTATGCGGTGATGAGCGGAGCCTCGGCGGCGGCAACGCTGGCCGAGGTGCGCGCCCGGCAGATGGAGCGCGGCGGCAAGGCGCTGTCGGAGGCGGAGAAGACTGCGATCTTCGACGAGATTCGCGCCACCTACGACGCGCAGGCCGATCCGCGCTACGGCGCGGCGCGGCTTTGGATCGATGCCATCATCGATCCGGCCCGAACCCGAGACGTGCTGATCGCAGGCGCTGGAGGCTTGCGCGCTGAATCCCGATGTTCCCCGATTCAATCCCGGAGTTCTGCAAACCTGATGGACGTTTTTCGGGCGGTCGTTGCGATCCTGCGAGCTGAAGCAGCGGCATCATAACCGTGAAGCAAGAGAGCTGGGCATTCGAAATCCCCGCGAAGGAGCCTGAATATGAAAGTTGAATTGGAGCCAGTCGAAACTCTTGTATCCGTTTGTGCTGACCGAAGAGCAGGAACATCTGCGCCGCGAGATCCGCGACTTTGCCGCGCGGGAGATTGCGCCCCACGTGACGGCATGGGACGAGGCCAGCGAATTTCCTCTCGACGCGGTAAAGAAGCTGGGCGCGATGGGCCTGCTGGGCGTGATCTTTCCCGCCGAGTATGGCGGCGCGGGCGCTGGGCTATGTGGACTACGTGCTCGCCATCGAAGAACTCTCCGCCGTGGACGGGTCGCTCGGCCTCACCGTTGCGGCGCACAATTCGCTGGGGACGAATCATATCTTTCTGGCCGGCAACGAAGCGCAGAAGAGAAAGTATGTTCCGCGGCTGGCGAGCGGCGAATGGCTGGCGGCGTGGGCGCTCACCGAGCCCGGCTCCGGCTCGGATGCCAGCAACGCGCGCACCACCGCGGTGAAGAAGGGCGACCGCTATGTTCTGAACGGCAACAAGACCTTCATCACCAACGGCCGCTACGCCGATCGTCGCGGTCGTCATCGCCGTGACCGACAAAAGCAAAGGCACGCATGGATTGTCGGCCTTCGTCGTGGAGAAGGGAACCAAGGGATTCCGGCCCGGCAAGAAAGAAAACAAGCTGGGCCTGCGCGCCAGCGATACCAGCGAGCTGATCTTCGAAGACTGCGAAATCCCCGCGGAAAACCTGCTCGGCGCGGAAGGCGAGGGATTCATCGACGCCATGCGCGTGCTCGACGGCGGCAGAATCTCGATTGCGGCTCTGGCGCTGGGCATTGGGCGCGGCGCGCTGGATGCGGCGTTGAAGTACGTGAAGGAGCGGCGCCAGTTCGGCAAGGCCATCGCCGAGTTTCAGGGCATTCAATGGAAGCTGGCGGATATGGCCACGGAACTGGATGCGGCGCGCCTGCTCACGCAGCGCGCCGCGGTGCTCAAGGACGCCGGCCGCAAAGTAACGCGCGAGTCGTCCATGGCCAAGCTGTTCGCGAGCGAAGTGGCCGTGCGCATCTGCGATGAGGCCGTGCAGTTGTTTGGCGGCTACGGCTTCATCAAGGACTATCCGGCGGAGAAGTATTATCGCGACGTGAAGCTGTGCACCATCGGCGAAGGCACCAGCGAGATTCAGCGCATGGTGATCGCCAGGGAGATCCTCAAGGTTTACCCGTCGCGCGGGTAACTGGCAGTCACGGGCGGACGTGCCCTCGGCGCCGGTTGGGTGCAAGCAGGCAGAAGCGTGGCGATGTGGAATCGATTGATAGGCTGAAAGAGCAAATGGAAGATGTGGTCAAAATCATCGAATGCCCGCGCGATGCCTGGCAAGGCCTGCCGGTGCAGATCCCGCCCGAAACCAAAGCCGCCTATCTTCGCGACCTGATCGACGCGGGCTTCACGCACATCGACGCGGTCAGCTTTGTCTCCCCCGCGGCAGTTCCGCAGATGGCGGATTCCGAGCGCGTGCTCGAACTTCTGAATCCTCCTGAAGATGTTGAGATCATCGGGATCGTTGTGAACGGCAAAGGCGCGGAGCGGGCCATTCGCACCGGCGCGGTCAGCACGCTGGGCTTTCCTTATTCGATCTCCGCCGAGTTTCTTCGCCGCAATCAAAATCAAACGCCGCAAGAATCGCTGCATGAGTTGGAAACGGTGAGCGCGCTGGCTGAAGACGCAGGACTGGACGTGGTCGCCTATCTCTCCATGGCCTTCGGAAATCCGTACGGCGATGCATGGAGCATCGCGACTGTTGTCGAGGGATGCGCACGAACTCATCGCGCTCGGCGTGCGCACCATCTCCGCTCGCAGATACGGTCGGGCTCGCATCGCCCGACGCAAATCGCAGAGACAATTGCTGCGGCGCTCGACGTACGTGATGGCGTCGAACTGGGAGTCCATCTTCATGCACGACGGGACGAAGCGGCCGCTCGCATTCGCGCTGCATACGATGCGGGTTGCAGGCGCTTCGATGCGGCCATCGGCGGGTTGGGCGGATGCCCGTTCGCGCAGGATGCGCTGGTAGGGAACCTGCCCACGGAAACATTGATCGCGGTGTTAATGGAGTGCGGCGCGACGCTTCCGAAGCTGGGTCCTCTGAATGACTTGCTCCGGCGCAGCGCGGAGATCGCCACCAACTGTGAGGCTCCGCGTGATCGCAGGTGAAGCTTTCGAGAGCAGCATGGGCGGGCTGCGGCAACGGAGGAACGATTGAACTACAAAACGATTGTGGTTGCGGAGAGCGCGTCCGTGCGGACGATTACGCTCAATCGGCCCGAGCGACGCAACGCGATGACGCCCGAAATGCAGATGGAGCTGATTGCCGCGTTCGAAGACGCAGCCGCAAGCAGTTGCCGCGTGCTCGTGTTGACCGGAGCCGGCGAGGCGTTCTGTTCCGGCCTGGATCTATCGGCGCTGCAAGCCATGCAAAGCAAGAGCGCGGCCGAACACCGCGCGGATGCCGAACGCATCGCCCGCCTCTTCCTGGCGCTCTACGAATTGCCCATCCCGACCATCGCGGCGGTCCATGGCGCAGCCATCGCCGGCGGAGCGGGATTGGCCATCATCTGCGACTTTACTCTGGCAACACCGGCGGCAAAATTTGGTTTCACTGAGGTGCGCATCGGCTTTGTGCCCGCGCTGGTGTCCGCTTTTCTTGCCCTTCAGATCGGAGACAAGCGCAGCCGCGATCTGCTGCTTACCGGCCGGCTCTTCGACGCGGAAGAGGCTCATCGCCTGGGGCTGGTCAACGAAATTGTGGCGCCGGAGAAACTCTTACGCAGCGCGTGCAAGCGCTGGCTGATGTCGCTGATCGCAAACAGCCCGCAATCGCTCAAAGCGACCAAATCGCTCCTTGCGCAGCAGAACAGAACGCGGCTCGACGCGGCGATTGCCCAAGCGCTCGAGGCCAACGCGCGATCTCGCGAGACGGCAGATTTTCGCGAAGGCATCGCCGCGTTTCTCGAAAAGCGAAAGCCGGTGTGGGGCAACGGATCGTGAGCTAAGCCTGCGCCGCTGAAGCGCACGGACGCCTCGGTTCGCCTTTGAACCTCCCCGCGCGCGACTCCATCGGCCAGCTCAATGACTTCAAAGCCCGAAGCCGTAACATCGAGCACGCAAAGATCGGTGATCACGCGATCGACCACGCCGGCTCCCGTCAAAGGCAATGTGCAGTTGCGCAGCAGCTTGGCGCTTCCATCCGGAGTATTGTGCTCCATCAGCACAATCACGCGCCGCACGCCGGAGACAAGATCCATCGCGCCGCCCATGCCTTTCACTCGCTTGCCCGGGAATCATCCAATTCGCCAGGTCGCCGCGCTCTGACACCTGCATCGCGCCCAGAATTGCCAGGTCGATGTGCCCGCCGCGAATCATGGCAAACGAGTCGGCGCTTGAAAATGTTGCCGCGCCGGGAACAAACGTCACAGTCTCCTTGCCCGCGTTGATCAAATCGGCATCAACCTCCGACGCGCGTGGAAACGGACCCATGCCCAGCAGCCCGTTTTCCGACTGCAAGGTCACAGTCATTCCCGCGGGAATGTAGTTGGCGACGAGAGTGGGAATCCCGATCCCGAGGTTGACATAGAATCCGTCTTCGAGCTCTCTCGCGGCGCGCGCGGCCATCTGTTCACGAGTCCATGCCACTGGCTTATCCCTCGCGCGTCGTCAATTTCTCAATGCGCTTTTCCGGATTGGGATTGTGCACCAGCCGGTGAACAAAAATTCCCGGCGTGTGAATCTCATCCGGATCGAGTTCGCCCGGCTCGACAATCATCTCTGCTTCGGCCACAGTAATCTTGCCGCACGTTGCCGCCTGGGGATTGAAGTTGCGCGCGGTGCGGCGATAGACAAGATTGCCGTGGAGATCGGCTTTCCAGGCTTTCACCAGCGCCACATCGGCCTGGATTCCCCGCTCCAGAATGTACGTGATGCCGTCGAACTCTTTATGCTCTTTGCCCTCGGCAACCAGAGTGCCCACCCCGGTTCGCGTGTAGAAGCCAGGAATTCCGGCGCCTCCCGCTCGCATGCGCTCGGCAAGCGTGCCCTGCGGACAGAACTCGACCTCCAACTCGCCGGCCAGAAATTGCCGCTCAAACTCGAGGTTCTCGCCGACATAGCTTGAAATCATCTTCTTCACCTGATGGCGTTCGAGCAACAACCCCAACCCCCATCCGTCCACGCCTGCATTGTTACTCGCAATGGTCAGGTCGCGCACCCCTGTATCGCGCAACGCGAATACCAATGCCTCGGGAATGCCGCACAGGCCGAAACCGCCGATCGCGAGCAACATCCCGTCCCGCACAATGCCATCCAACGCGGCGCGTGCATTCGGCTGCAATTTATTCATGCCCACTGCGCCCACCTCGACCGTCGACTCCAGGTCACGCTCTCATTCCTTGGCCCTTCGCATTGTCCATGCTAACTCCAAAGGAACTCATCTTGGCAATCAACAAGGCGATCCCCACCTGGCAATGCGACGCATTGAGAACCAGCAACGAAGTTCTTGAGGATTTGCAGCCGCTGACTAAACCAAGAACCCAGCTAAACAACTAGAGCCACCCGGAGGCGGCTCATATAAAACAACTAAGCGTCATATGGTGCCGAAGAAGGGACTCGAACCCCCACACCCTTGCGAGTACGTGGACCTGAACCACGCGCGTCTGCCAATTCCGCCACTTCGGCACGAGAGAGCGCTCAAACGGGTCGCGCCTGAGCAGGCAGCAACTCTGAGTCTCGCAAATGCGGCAACTGGTGTCAAATTCCGCCCGCATACTCAACGAGTTGCGACCGGGGCAGTTCGCCCCGGCCTCTCCAACCGATCCTGGCTTATACCAACTTGGCGTCCAGCGTAATCTCGGTGTTGTTCGCAAGCAGCTTCGAGATCGGGCAGCCGGCCTTGGCGTCCGCAGCCGCCTTGTCGAAAACTTCCTTGGTGGCGCCGGGAACGCTGGCTGTTGTGGTCAGCGCGATCTTCGTGATCGCAAAGCCTCCATCCACTTTGGCCAGGGTCACTGCCGCCTGGGTTTCGATGCTGTTGGGCGTCAGGCCTGCGCCGCCCAGTTGTGCGCCCAGAGCCATAGAGAAGCAGCTCGCGTGCGCCGCCGCAATCAGTTCTTCCGGCGTGGTGCCGCTCGTGGCGCCCTCAAACCGCGTGGCGAACGAATAGTTCGCGTTGTTGAGCACACCCGTCGCTGTAGAGATCGTGCCTTTGCCTTCCTTCAGTGATCCTGTCCAAACCGCACTTGCCTTGCTAGCCATAGTCCCTCCTTGGGGGATTCAAAAATCCAGGGTTTGCTTGATTGGGTTGCCGAGAGCGCCGAAGGGAAAAGTGCGGCGGGGCCCGGCTGTTGAACCGTAGGCGCCGCCCAAATCCCAGGCGGCACTTGACCTCATTCCATGCTAATCTGTCGGGCATGTTGCCGGAACGGCCCCGCGCCCTGAATTCCGATTTTCCCGCCCATGCCGCGGCGGAAATCTCACAAAGTGGTGTGCCTGGCGCCGCTGAAGAGGGGCTGCCGGTTGACCACCACTGCCAGGTCTGCCCCACCTGCAGTCATCGCCTCACCGGCCACCACTGCAAACTGGTCTGCACCTACTGCGGCTACTACCTGAGTTGCGCCGACTATTACTGAGCGACTGGGAGACGGCTGGATGTAGCCAATAGCCGGCAGCTTTCGTCTGCCCGCTCAAGCTGGTTTGATTGTGCCCAGAAAGCTGCGGATTTCTGCGCTATCTTGCTAGCTAGTTGCACTGGATTTGGTGCAAAATGCCTGGAAGACGCGGTTTTTGAGGGCAAAACAGGCCATTTTTCGGTCCCCCTAGGGGGAGGGAGGATACCCGCTACCCTCTATGCAAAGAACTCGTTTCGTTTCAGTCCCTTGGTCAATGCATTCTATGCTAAGTGCTTTGTCGTGATGCGTTTGGCCACAGGAGTCAGAAAACACAAGTGGTTAGTGGCTAGCGGCTCGCGAGCCCGGAGTCCAGCTTCCAACGACTCGCTATTGACTGATGTTTCCACTATGCGCCAATCAGAGGAAACGTTCTGCAAAGTCTCCTCTAATTATTTGCAGCCCGTCAGGAATGAAAACGGCAAAGGATGTGCGCGCGCTCCTGCACAAAGGCCTCTTCCGGAAAGAAGAGGCCTCTGTGCACTGTCTCGAACATTGGTGGTAGCCGCAGCATGCCGCTAGAACACGATCTTTCCGGCCACCTGCAGTTCGCGCGCCGGAAGCGCCGAGTTGACTACGCCGAAGTCGCCGCCGAGCGACGAGTTCGGATCGCCAAAGTTGGTCTCGTTTGTAATGTTGAATGCTTCGGCGCGCAGCTGAAGTTTGGTCCTTTCGGTGATCGGGAAATCCTTGGTCAGGCCCGTGTCGAGTTCCCAGAAGCCGAAGCCGCGGACTCCGTCGCGTGACGAGTTGCCAAATGGCGCATTGGCAGGCGGGGTAGTGTAGGCGGCTGGATTGAGGTAGACAATGCCGCTGAGGGCGGTGTTGTAGGCCCAGGTCGAGTTCTTGATCGGGACGCCGGGCGCCAGGTTAGGCCGGTAGGAGTTGCGGCCGCTGATGGTAATCAGCGTCGAAACCTCCGCATTCGTGCTGGGGTTATAGGCCATGGTCAACGGGTCGCCGCTGCGGGCCTGGAAGATATTGGTCAACTGCCATCCGCCCACAATTTCATCTACGACACGGCTGGCGTTGGGCAAGAGCCACTGCCCCTTGCCCACCGGCAGCGACCAGACCATGGAGGTCGAGTTGACAAGGGGATGGTTGTAGGCCGAGATGCCGCGATCGGCCTGCCAGTTGTAGACGTTCTGCACCGAGGGGATGCCGTTGCCGCAATTGTTGCAGTTTCCGCCGCCGTCCAGGGACTGCGCAGCGATGTCGATGGCCTTCGACCAGGTGAAGGAGTTGAGCAAATACAAACCTTCAGAAAAGCGCTTTTCCACCTTGATTTGCAGGCCGTTGTAGTTCGAATAGCCCCAGGGCAAAGTGCCAATGATGGAGCCAAAGCCGGGGTAGCTGAAAATGCGCGAAGACAGCGACGCTGAACCACTGGCGGTGGTTTGTGGATTGGCCTGGTTGACGTCGTTGAAGAAGACCTCGTTCACTCCGTCGTTGCCCACGTAGGCCACGTCCACCAGCAAACTGTGGCCCATATCGCGCTGCACGCTCAAGAACCAGCTGCGCACCTGGGTATCCGGCGATTTGGGCGGCATGTACTGCAGGGCCACATTGGCGGCGTCAGCGATGGTCCATGTTGCGGGATTGGCCATATTGGCAGGGAAGCTGGCCTCGGTGTTCAGATAGCCGATGGTTCCCGTTGCGGCGTTGGGAGCCAGGCTGGGATACACCTCCTGCAGCGCGTCGATACCGTAGGGCGCGTTCAGCGTCAGATAGCTGGAGCCGGTGCGGTTCCAGTGCGAATAACTGATGCCGACGCCGCCGCGTATTACTGTCTTGTCGTTGATGCTGTATGCCGCGCCAAACCGCGGCCCAAAGTCCTTTTTGTTCGGATTGACCGTATAGCGGTTACTGTTGCTGGCCAGCGTCATGGTCATGCTTGTGGGATTGAAGTTGGAGAGCTGGTTGTTGGCCTCGTAGATGGGGGTGTAGTACTCGTAGCGCAGGCCCAGGTTCAACGTCAGCCGCCGGCTCACTTTCCAGTCGTCCTGCACATAGCCGCTGAATCCCCAGTCGCGGATGTTGGCGATGGTCGGACTCGCCAGGCCCATTTCCGTGCGATAGCCGAGCAGGAAGTCGGCATAGTCGTACATCTTGTTGGTTTGCGCGGTTGCGGGGCCGTAAAAAGGTGATCCCAGCCCGGCATAACAGTCATAGGTGGTGTAGCAAATGCCGCTCATCTGCGCATCGTAGGCATCGCCGCCCATCACCGGATGCAGGTCCTCCTGCGCCACGTGCAGATTCTGGTATTCCACGCCGGCCTTGAGGGTGTGGCCCGGCAGCAGGCGAGTGTAATTCACCTTGGGATCCCACGTCGTGGGGTTTTGATATTGGGGACTGGTAAACAAGCGGCCCAGGCTGGTGAATCCGCCATCCACAAAGTACTCATAGGTGACGCCGCCAGTATATTGCGGCGCCGTGGGTAGGCCGGTGATGCCGAACAGTGCCTGCATGCTCGGTCCGCCGACCAGCGGTGGAGTCTTCCCGGCTTGCATCTGCGAGAACCCAAAGCGCGCTTCAAACAATGAAACCGGGCTGATGGTCCACGTTGCGCCGCCAACGATCTGCTTCATCGGCGCATACACATGGCCGTCGCCGTTCGCGCCCGCCGTGCCGGCAATGCTGCCGGGGTCGAATGCATCGAACCGGGCTTGCGAGTAACGGGCAAAGAGGCGCAGGTTCGGCCGCACGTCATAGTCCACCTTGACGTCGCCCTTGTCGCGATTAAACGTGTCGGGGTCCAGGATGCTGTAGTTGTTGGTCAGATTGGTGTTGGTGGTGCGCGGCAGCAGCGCCAGCACCGCCGCGGCGTAGTTGATTACAGCCGACGAGGGGATGTGGCCCGTTATGTATTGCGTTCCGCCGTAGAAGGCCTGCGCGGCAGAGCCGCCTTCACCCAGCCCGATGCCCAGAAAGGTAGTCGAATTGCACGGATTCACGTTTGCGGCTACTGTCTGCGGTCCACCGATCGGGCCGACGTAGGGGCAAGGATTATCGACCGGCAGTGTGCCAGTGGATGATTTCGTGTTCGGATCGATGGTGTCGTCGATGAGGTAGTAGCCGGCCGAAGAGCAGGTGCCGGTTCCAGCGGTGCCGGTGCAGGAAAGGCCGCGCTCAGCATCGGTGGGCAGCGTAGACACTTGCGTTGTGGAGCTGGCTTGACGGAAGCCCTCGTAGTCGATGAAAAAGAACATCTTGTCCTTCTTGATCGGACCGCCGAGCGTTGCCCCGAACTGGTTCTGGTGCAGCGCCGGCTTGCCGCCAACGTTCGGCAGGAAGAATCCGCTCGCATTCATATCCGTGTTGCGAAGGAATTCCCACACTCGGCCGTGCAGCTCATTGGTGCCGAAGCGGGTAACCACATTGATGGTGGCTCCGCCTGCGCGCCCATACTCCGCGCTCATATTGTTGGTCACCACCTGGAATTCCGCCACGGCATCCGGTGACAACTGCACCACCTGGTTCGAGAATCCCTGGTTTGACGTGCCATAGAAATTGTTGTCCAGACCATCCAGCAGATAGTTGTTGTAGACGCTGCGCAGGCCGTTGATATCGAACGATCCCTCGCGTTGCGTGTAGTTCGTCCCCAACTCAGCCGGGCTGGGAACCACGCCTGCCGTCAGCTCCACCAACTGCGAGTACTCGCGGCCGTTCAGCGGCAGTTCGGCAATCTCGCGCGCATTCACTACCTGCCCGCGCTCGCTCGATTCCGTTTCCAACTGGGTCGCCTCGGCCGTAGTCGTGACCGAGCTGGCTACCGAGGCCATCTTCATTTGCACGTCCACGCGCTGACGCGCGCCCACCGTCAGGTCGAACTTTGCCGCAGCCCCTTGAAAGCCCTGCGCCGTCAGCTTCAACTCATAGGGACCGACGGAGACATCGACAAAGCGATACTCTCCCCGGTCATCGGTAGCTGCAGTAAGCTCCACTGCGGTTGCCGTGTTGCGCAACACCACATTGCAGCGTGCAACCACCGCCCCGCTGGGGTCGGTCACGGTTCCAAGAACGGTTGCTGTATCGAATTGCGCTCTGGCACCGGCCACCAGAATTAGGAGGAGAAAGCTGATCGCGATGCGACGCATGACAATTGCTCCTTAGGCTCGAATAATGCTCCTCGCCGCGGGCGCAACTGCGTGGCTGCGCAGAATGTCACCGTTCATGAGCGGGTCGGGAGTCGCGCCTTCGCGAAGACATGCGGTAGAGGATTAGATTCTTGCAAACAATCTATGTTGAGCATGTGAATTGTCAACAGAATTCACGTAAATGCTTTGTTTAAACTCAAAGTGCCGTGATCTTAATCACCCGATTCGGCACGCATTCAGTTGCCCCATCTAAACGCGTTTGTAGCGCCGCTCTCCTGACTCACACGCTCGCGCCCGGAACCCATCTCAGGCTGTTTCATTGCTCTTCGTGGGCGCAAAACTATCCAGCGGCGGAGACGGCAACAGATGCGCGCGCGCCAGCACCTTGCGCGCCAGTCCCGTCAGCGCCATCCCGGCCGCCTCGCGCAACGGCACCCAGCGGCGCTCCCCGCCCGCCACCGTTATCGCCTCGATATCGTCCTCAAACACGGTGCGGACGCGCACGTAGTAATTCACCTGCATAATGGCGTGGCGCACAGTCATGCGCAGATCCTTCTGCGGCACATCAGAGCGAACAAGCATCGGCAGCTCCCACATACCCGGCATCACCGTTTGGCTCGCGGGCCGCTGTTCCAGCAGCACTTCGCGCACGCCGGCCCCGCCACGCTTTTCTGGCGCCGAACTCGTCCGCACCGAGAGCGCGTAGCCCACGGCGCGGCTCATCATCGGAGCCCGCCGCGGCGTTTTGTGCTCGCCTTGCGTTTTGCAATCAACGGCCAGCGGGCACACCGGGCATTGCGGATTCCGCGGCGTGCACACGGTCGCGCCCAACTCCATGATGGCCTGGTTAAAGTCGCCGGGCCGCGCAGGGTCAAGCAGTTTCCGAACCAGATCCTCAATTTTGCGCCGCAGCGTTGCCCCGCCGCCTTTGCGACTGCCCGCCTCCCAGCCCGCCAGCCGGCACAGCACGCGCTCCACGTTGCCATCCACCACGGCCACCGGCTCGCCGTGCGCGATGCTGGCCACCGCCGCCGCTGTGTACGCGCCAATCCCCGGCAGAGTGCGCAACTGCTCCGCCCGCAGCGGCAGATTTCCGCCCTGGTGCGCCGCCACAAACTGTGCCGCCTTGTGCAGCATGCGCGCGCGCCGGTAGTAGCCCAGCCCGCTCCACAGCGCAAGCACATCCTGTTCGGGAGCTAATGCCAGCGCGATCAGCGTGGGAAACCGCTCCATGAATTTCTGGTAGCGATCCACCACCACAGCCACGCGCGTCTGCTGCAGCATGATCTCAGAAACCCAGATAGAGTAAGGATCCGAGCTCTTCCGCCACGGCAAGTCGCGGCGATGGCGCACGTACCACTCCAGCAAGCGTACGCGCAATGCCGCGATCTTCGGGGGATCCTCATCGAACTTCGCCATGGGGAAAGCTTACGACACGTCGCTCCAGCTGCGGATGATCCGGATCTCCGGGAAGCAAACTCGCCAGAACTATGGGGTGCCCCGGGTATTCAGGAAGCAAACCCAGCACGAAAAGGGGTGCCCCACATCTCGCTTCTGAGATGTGGGATCGCATGAACCATAACTCACAGGCTTTGTATCAGGGCGCGGCTTCAGCCGCGCCGAAAGCCTTTAACAAAATGAACGGGGCTTTAGCCCCTGGAGCACAAACCTACCCCAACAACTCGCCTACAATCTTCGGTGCAGCCGCAAGGGCCGCATCGATCTGCGCCTGATCTTTGCCGCCGGCCTCGGCAATCTCCGGCTTCCCGCCGCCCGATCCGCCGACCAGCTTCGCTACCGCGCCCACTAATTTCCCGGCTTGAATGCGCTTCGTGAGGCCCGGTGTCACACCCGCGATAATGGCAACCCTGCCCTCCGGTTGCGCCGAACCCAGCACCACCACGCCCTCGCCCAGCTTGCCTTTCAGGTTGTCAACGAGCGTGCGCAGTTGTCCGCGTTCCAAACCATCGGCGCGATGCGCCAACACCTTCACGCCATTCACTTCGACAGCTCGCGACACGGCCTCGTCCAATCCTCCGGCCGCCGACTTCATGCGCATCTCTTCCAACTCGCGACGCAGCTTCTTCAGCTCTTCGTCCTGCGCGGCAAATTTCGCTTTCAGCCCTTCGGTCAAGTTGTCGGTCGAAGGCACATACTGTCCCGCCACCTGCGCCAGCTCAAAGTCGCGTCTAAAAGTATCGAGCGACCCCATCCCGCTGATGGCCTCAATCCTGCGCACGCCGGAAGAAACCGACTCCTCGCCGGTCAGCTTGAACAGTCCGATCTCGCCCGTCGCCGAGGTGTGCGTGCCGCCGCACAGCTCCGTCGAGAAACCGTCCATCACCCGCACCACCCGCACCTTGTCGCCATACTTTTCGCCGAACAGCGCCATGGCGTGATACTCACTCACGGCAACGTCGATGGGCACGTCTTCAAGGGTTTCGACTTTGGCGTTCTTGAGCACCTCGCGATTGACGATGCTTTCAATCTCCTGGAGCTCTTCGTCGGCGACTTGCGCGAAGTGCGAGAAATCGAAGCGCAGCCGGTCAGGATGCACCGCCGAACCCGCCTGCTTCACGTGCGTTCCCAACACCTGCCGCAACGCCGCGTGCAGCAGATGCGTGCCCGTGTGGTTGCGGCGGATGGCGTCTCTCCGTTCCCCATTCACTTGCGTCGTCACAAGGTCGCCGACGGCAAGTCCCTGCTTCAAAATCGCCTTGTGCGCCCGCACGCCCTGCACCGGCAGCACACAACCAACAATCTCAGCTACGACGGAATTCCCATCCACGGTGAGGAAAGAGCCTAGGTCACCCACCTGGCCGCCCGAGTCGCCATAAAAACTGGTGTGGTCGAGGACGACTTCCACTTCATCGCCCGCCGAGGCCGCCGGAACGCCCACGCCGCCCCTCACAATGGCGAGCACTTCGCAGTTGTTCGAAGTCAGTTGCCGGTAGCCCTCGAAAACCGTCTTTGGCAAGTCGCGAAACGCCGGGCTCGCCGTCTTTTGCGATCCGCCCTTCCATGAGGCACGGGCGCGGGCCTGCTCCTCGGCTCGCGCCGCTTCGAAGCCTTCGATGTCAAAGGTCACGCCCGCATCACGGGCAGCATCCACCATGAAGTCAAGCGGCAATCCGTATGTTTCGTAAAGGTGAAAGGCGATCACTCCGTCGAGTTCTGGATTATCAGGGGGAGGGAGATGGAGAACTGTGCCCGGGGCGAATCCTGCCTCCTCATCAATTTGCGCCAACGTTGCCGGATTTGTGTTGAACTTGAATTCGGAGATCGCAGTTGCAATTGATGCCTCGAGCCTCGCCATTCCGAGCGTCAGCACGCGGTCAAACTGCTTCTCCTCCGCTTCCACCACCTTCGCCACGCGCTCCGCCGAATCCACCAACTCCGGATACGCGCCCTGCATCAAATCCCGCACCGCGAACACCATCTCAAACAGGAACGGCTTTTCCTGTCCCAACAATCTGCCGTGACGTATCGCACGCCGCATAATCTTGCGCAGCACGTAGCCGCGTCCTTCGTTCGACGGGACAACCCCGTCAGAAATCAGGAATGTCGCCGCGCGCGCATGGTCCGCAATAATGCGCAGGCTGGCGGACTCCAACCGCTGTTTCTCGTAGCGCAAACGAAGCTCTTCTTCCGGTGGCCGGGGAGGAAGCTCAGCGGAAACCTCTCTGGCAAACAGCTCGCTGTACTTGAATTTCGTGAATTCCGCCGCCTTCTCAATCAACGGCGTAAACAGGTCGGTTTCGAAGTTCGAAATCTTTCCCTGCAGCACCGCCGCCACGCGCTCGAGGCCCATCCCTGTATCAATCGAGGGCTTGGGCAAAGGAGTCAGCTTGTACGTCGTCTTGCCCGACGCATCCGTTGCCGCGGAGCGATCGAACTGCATGAAAACTAAATTCCAAATCTCCACGTAACGGGCATCGTCGTGCCCGAACGGCTTGTCGACGCCGGGAGTCTCGGCGGCCTCGATGCCCATGTCGTAGAAGATCTCGCTGCACGGGCCGCACGGCCCCGTCTCGCCCATCTGCCAGAAGTTGTCTTTGAGCCCGTACTGAAAAATGCGATCCTTCGCGACGCCCGTCTCAATCCAGAACTGTTCCGCCTCGTCGTCGCGCGGAACATTCCACCCAGCGGAGTCGGCGCCTTCGAAGATCGTTACGTACAGCCGGTCTTTGGGAAGGCCCATCCACTCGGGACTGGTCACCAGCTCCCACGCAAACTGGATGGCATCGCGCTTGAAGTAGTCGCCAAACGAGAAGTTGCCCAGCATCTCGAAGAACGTATGATGCCGCCGCGTAAAGCCGACGTTCTCCAGATCGTTGTGCTTGCCGCCCGCGCGCACGCACTTCTGGCTGGTTGTGGCCCGCGAGTACTCCCGCTTCTCCGCGCCCAGAAAAAGGTCTTTGAACTGGTTCATGCCCGCGTTGGTAAACAGCAGGGTCGGATCGTTGGCAGGCACCAGCGAGGAAGAGTGCACCCTGCGGTGCCCCTTCGACTCAAAGAAGTGCAGAAACAGCTCGCGTATCTCATTTCCCGAGCGAAATTGCATGACTTAATCAGTGTAATTGGCTGGAGCGTCCCAGACTCGTGTAGCGCCGGTCTCCCGACCGGTTGTAGTGGGGGCCTCGAGACCCGCACCCACAGCGGCTGGACCTAATCGTCAGGATGCGAACTCGCCACGACATGGGGGTGCCCCCGGTCCCTCGCACTTGGGGACCGGGGACGGCACGATCTTCAACCAACCAAAATACCCAACTCGCCGACCCGCACCTTCACTCTTCGCCTCGCTCCGCCGCCAGATTCTCCAGCCCGGCGAGTTCTTCCTCCGGCACGTCCCACCGGCGCAGAATCTTGTAGATCGTCCCGGTCGCAAATCCCGCCGTCATCAGCCGCCGCACCACCCGCGCGGTGTCCTTCGGACTCTCAGGCTTTGGAATGCGTTTCCGGCTCAGAAACTCCCGCGCCAGCGCATCTTCGTTGGTCTCGCCGTAGCGCGCGCCCACGGCTTCTTCAATCACCTCGGCGCGAACGCCTTTCTGCTGCAGATCGTTACGCACGCGCCGCTCGCCCAGCTTTTCGTTCTGCCGCCGCAATCGCGCGTAGGTCTCGGCAAAGGACCGATCGTTCAGATAGCCGTGCCCCTTCAGCCGTGCCAGAACCGCCTGCACCGCGGCCTCGCCGTGCTCCCCCGGCTCCGCCCGCTTCTCCATCAGCCGCCGCAGCTCCGCCTCGGTCCGCATCTGCCGCCCCAGCGCCTTCACGGCATAGTCGTATAGACCCGCTTCATTCAGCGGTTCGCGCGTCTTGCGGGATTTCGATCGGAATGGCAGCTTCGTGCTCCTGGCATTTCTATTCCCTGTTGGCTATTGGCTGTTCCCTGTCTTTCGCGTCCACTCATCCACCCAATCGTTCACCGTCTTGTACCAGAGCTGCGAGTTCTGCGGCTTCAGCACCCAGTGGCCCTCATCGGGGAAGTACAGCATCTTCGACGGCACGCCCAGCAGTTGCAGCGTGTCGAACAGTTGGAACCCCTCGCTCACGTCCAGCCGGTAATCCAACTGCCCATGCACTACCAGCGTCGGCGTCTTGAAGTTTTTGGCATAAAGCGAAGGCGACCACTTGCGATAAGGGTTCTCCGCGTC
This sequence comes from uncultured Acidobacteriota bacterium, assembly GCA_963713675.1. Lineage (GTDB taxonomy): Bacteria > Acidobacteriota > Terriglobia > Terriglobales > Acidobacteriaceae > Telmatobacter. The sequence continues at coordinate 61,429 of CAVQMV010000009.1, read as the reverse complement.
CGGCCTGCCGTAGTAGTCCCACGGATGCCCCCCTTGGGTGTTTGGAAATTTGAACTCCCAGATGTTGAACCAGTCTTCTTCGGTTGTGCCGAAGGCCGACTCGGCATTGAACATGCCGTCGTGACTGACGATGCACTTGAAGCGGTTGGTGTGGCCCAGCACCCAGTTCGCCATGTAGCCGCCGTAGCTCGCGCCCAGCGCGCACTCGCGGTCTTTATCAATGAATGGAAAGTGCTGCTCCGCGTAATCGAGGCCCGTCATCAGGTCGGTAAAGGGCTTGCCGCCCCAGTCGCCGTTCACGCCGTCCACAATCGCCTGCCCGTAGCCCGTGGACCCGCGCATGTTGATCATGATCACGACGTAGCCGTTCGCGGCAAACAGCTCCGCATTCCAGCGGTAGCTCCAATCGTCGCCCCAGTTCCCCTGCGGCCCGCCATGAATCAGGAACTTTACCGGATATTTTTTCGTCGCATCGAACCCTGGCGGGCGGATTAGAAAACCTTCGAGCTTGGTGCCGTCCTTGGCGGTGAACCAGAAGGATTCCATCTTGGGCAGGTCGAGTTGGAGAAACACGAGCGCTGTATTCAGGTTTGTGATTTGTTGGATCTGAGTCACTGAAATTGGACCGAAACTCGCCGTCCCAGGAACTCCCGGAATATTGATTTGTGCGCCAGCGTTCGGGCTACCAGATAAAGTGCTAATCGCCACCATTTCACTTGGCGAAGAAATCGACATGCGGTTTGCCGCGATCGTTTGACCGTCCGGAAGGGGATGGAGGTCACTAAAACTCCCTTTGTCGCTCACGGTTTGTACGGTACCGTCGAGTGTGGCGACAAGAAGAGGTCCCTCGCCCGCCACGGCTGATGCGAAATAGACCCTCTTCGAATCGGGCGCCCACGCGAGTTCATCCACCCAATTGTCAAACTTCGGTAGCAGATCCTTCGCCGTTTTCGCCGAACGGTCGTACAGCATCAGCCGGAACTTATCGCTCTCATAGCCCGCCCGAGCCTGGCTGCGCCACGCCAGCCACTTTCCATCCGGCGAATACGCCGGATCGAAATTCCCGCCCGCCGAGGTGCTCACCTTCACCGGTTGCGCCGCGGGATCGGTCAGGTCGAGCGTAAAGATGCTCGCGCTCGTCGAGATCGCCGGATTGTCGATGAGCTTTTCCGTAAACGCCAGCTCCTTTGCATCAGGCGAGAAATCGCAGCCGCAGCCTGACCCCTCGAGCGAAAACGGCGGCACGTCATGCATATCCTCCGGATTCAGGTCGCGCATTCCACCGCCATCAACCGAAACCAGGAACAAGTGCGAACGCTTATATCCCGTGTAGTGGTCCCAGTGACGATACAAAAGATGCGTAAAGATTTGCGCCTTCACGGGGCTCGCTGCCAACGCCTCATCCAATTCCGCGTTGCATTGGTTGCCCGACTTGAAGTCCGCCGTCGTAATTGGTGGGCAATCGGGATACACACCAGAGGTAAAAACCACGGAGTGGCCGTCCGGCGACCACTTTGCGTTGTCCGCCCCCGTCGCGATCGCCGTGACCTTGCGGGCGTGGCTCGTGGCGCCCGTCGCCGCATCGAAATCCGCGACCCAGATTTGCTGGCCATCCTCTCGACCGGAAAGGAAGAGGATGAAGTGCCCGTCGGGCGCAAACTGCACGCCGCTATCGCCCGGTTCGCCTACCGCCAGCTTGAACGGAGCCGAGTTCTCGGATTCCGTGCCCGCAATCGCCTGCATCCACAATTCCATTGTTTTTGTGTTTTGGTCGAGATTCACGGTGGTTACGGAGTAGGCCAGCCACTTCCCGTCCGGCGAAACGGCAGTATCTCCCAGCCGCTTCATCTGCATCATGTCTTCGAACGTCATGGGCCGCTTCGTGGCAGGGGTCGTGGGGCGCGCGGCGGCAGATTGCGAATCAGTCGGCGAAGACGCACCCGCAGGGACATTGTTTTGAGCGGAACTGAAGCCGGGAAGTACGAAAAGAGCGGCAGAAACCAGAAAAGTTAAACCAAGGCGCATGGCAACCCTCATCGCGCGCAGCAAAACCTGAACTTCGCGAAGAAAAAGTGTACACCTGCAAGGACTTTCGGATCGCGCTCCGCCCCGCAAAGAAATTTGCTGGGATTTGCATATAATTTCGCCCTTCCGGCGCACAATCGTTCTATGAGTTGCTCCCAGGCTCGGCAATTCGCCCGCACTCCCAACTCTTCCATGCTTTGTTGGCCAGATACCACCCCCACCCCCCTACCCCCCTACCCCGGTCGGGCGACCACGCACCACGGTCCACGGTCCACGAAATACAGCACCCGGATTCGTCGCCCAAAAAACGAGTTGTGAAACTGTGAAGCCCGTAAGCAAAGCAAAATCAGGCGCTTACGCGACAAAATCTCACAGCCTCACACTTTGTGCGTTTCTGTGAAACTGCGAGATCGGCGCGCAGCCAACGATTCACTTCTTCACTTGTTTTCATTCCCGATCAGCCGGAACGTGATCGTTCCCCAGAACAGCCGCGCGCGCATCTGCACCGGCAAATGCCGCTCGTCGTCCGTGTACCAGATCCAGATGTCGCCGCGGTTCCTCACCACGCCCGCATCGGCGGTGGGCTGCACGCGCAATGTGTTAAACGTGCCGAGCGCGGTCTTGATCTCTTCGCGGCCCTCGACCTTCATCGTCACCGGCACGGTGCGCATGCCATCGACTACAGGAAGCACAAAGTTGTGGCCCAGCGCCATCGGCTGCGACGAGGCGTAAAACACGCCGGTCAGCAGATCTGTAAGGCAGCCGCTCACGGCCGATTCCAGGTGCTTGGTCTGTCCTGTCACCTGGTTTTTCTCATCCAGGAACGACTTCGCACTCCGATAGTCCAGCCGCAGCGTGGAGTTGATTTGCCGGCGCCCTTCCACAGTCTGCTTGTCGAAGTCGTAGGTGCAGCCATGCTCGCGATCGAAGTCGGACTGGAAGCGGTCCGACACGTGAAAAAGCATGTTGATGGCGCCGCTGGTATCGGCCGAGGCGGCGATACGCTCGCGGTCGCCGGCCTGCTCAAAGTGGATGACCGCGGTGCCTGCGGGAAAGACGCGCCAATCTACGGCGTAGGTGAGGGTCTGCTTCTGGGGAAAACTATAGCCGGAGCGCGGCGGTGCAAGCGTACTGGGCTGCTGGGCGATGGCCCGTGTCCCGGGGGCTGCCGCTGCCAGAGCTAAAGCGCAAAAGAGGCTGACTGCGTTGGCGCGTGTCTTCAATGTTCGGCACGGCTCCTTATGGGTTAGAGCAATCCTGTTTTGTTTGACTCTGCGATTGCGCAAAGTGCTTACCGGTACCGGGTTAGTAGAGCTTCCAGCGCCGGCCCCAGATAAAGCAAACTCAAGTACAGCAGTGCGGCCCCTATTGCAGCATTGTACTCGCGGTGCTTGCGATAGAGAGCAAAGGAGAAACCGCCGGAATGGGCATCGGCCGCCGGTGCATCGAGCGCAACTGCCTCACCGCTTTGGGCTTTGGCGGGAGTCAGGCGAGGCAGAAGTCTGGGAACCCGGCGGCAATAGTCCTCGAAGCCGGGAAACGTAGAACGGAGGAACTGCTCTTCCGAAGCGATCACGGGGATATAGATGATGGCGAAGCCTGCCGCAAGCAGCAGCGCCAGCGGCCAACTGAGCAGAGCCACGGCAAAGCCCGCGGCCATCAGCATCGAACCCAGGTAGAGCGGATTGCGCGTGTAGGCGTAAGGACCGGTGACCGCGAGCTCGCGATTCTTCTTCACCGTGCCCGATGCGGCGGCGCGCAACGTAAGACCGGGCAAAACCAGCGCGAGGCTCCACGCGATAGCAACTGGGTGCGCAGGACGGCGGGCCACTTCAAACAAGTAGACGGCAGCAGTAACAAAGCCAAGCGGCACGCGAATGCGCCGCGCCCACCATTGCATGGAGCGGGGTTTTGGAGGAGATTGCGTGGGAGGTCATGAAGCGCGCTCCTCCGCTAGAAGTTCGTCTGCGGCGCGCAGCACGTCTTCCGGCGTGATGGTCAGCAGGCCCGGCTCGGGAGCATCGCGGCGGGAGTGGTCGCGGCGGCTGTCGGGACTGCGCAGCACGCGGGCGCGCGTGCCGTAGGGTCCGTTGCGGCTAGGATCAGTGGGTCCATAAATGCCCACTATCGGCCGGCTGAGAGCGCTGGCCAGGTGAATCGGCCCCGTGTCGCCGCCGACGCAGAGCGCGAGGCGGCGCGTGAGCGCGATCAACTGCGGAAGCGTGGTCGTAATGGGAATGGCGCCGCCTTCGGCTGTAATGGGCGCGGCCAGCGATTCTTCTCCGGGGGCAGCGTTGACCAGAACCTGTATGCCGCGATCTCTAAGGCCTTTTGCGACAGCCGCGTAGCGCTCGGGCGGCCAGCGCTTGGCACCCCAGCCTGCCCCGGGAATGATCAACGCCAGCGGCCCGGCTCCGGCCGGAGCCACGCGTTCCGCGAGCCAATCGCCACACCAGCTTTCGGCCTCGGGGTCGACGGGCAGCAAAGGAGCGGCGGCGGCAAGAGGATCGCCGGCCACGGCCGAAGCCAGTTCCATATCCTGCTCAATCACGTGCGCGCCGTGCGTCACAATGCGCTCAGTGAAGCACCAATGCGCAGGCCACTCCCGCGGCCGGGCTTCGCCGATGCGGCGCACGCAGCCGGTCATGCGGCCGATCACGGCGGAACGGATGGCGCCCTGCAGGTCGAGCACCGCGTCATATTGGGCGGCGCGCAATTCGCGGCGCAACTCTTTGATTTGGCTCAGGGTTTTCCCGTTCAACGGATGGCGCTTCCAGGCGCGGCTGGCGGCGAAGTGCAGACGGTCGACAACTGGCATGGCGCTGCCGCGGCACTCGCTGTTCCCTGTACTTAACAAGGCTTGCCAGTGTGGCTCAACGACCCAGCCGATCTGCCACGAAGGATGGGCCTGCCGCAGCGCCGTCACCGCGGGCAGCGCGTGGAGAATATCGCCCATGGCGCCGAGACGGACCACGAGCAGGCGGAAGCTGGACTGCGTGTGCAAAGTTCAATTTTCGCACAGCGCCGCATAAGGAAAACCTTAACGTGCAGGAGCCCTCCTCGAAGGCGACCGCTCAGCGAGGTATGGGTCAGTTTGAGAAGACTATTCCTCAGGGGCTAAAGCCTCGTGCTCGCTTTGCTGCGTTTGCGGCGCGGCTGAAAGCCGCGCCCTGATACAGGGCCTGTGGGCCGAGGTTTGTGCTATCCCACATCTCAGAAGCGAGATGTGGGGCGCCCGTTGTTTGTCTTGGGTTGGAGGTGGTGGGCCAAGGTTCGTGCTATCCCACCCTTTCGCAAAAAGCGCGAAAGGATGGGGAAAGGAATTTCGTGCTGAGTTGCGGATTAGGGCGGGTTGGCAGGAACCCCCACGCTCTCTCTGTCAATGGAGATCCTGATTTCCGGCTGTCAGCTATCGGCCATCAGTACCGCTTCGCCCGGACTTATTTCGCGGTGGGAGGGGGCAGGTAGCTTTGATCGGGCGCATAGCGATAGATGATGAACTGGCTTTGCACGATCAGCGCCCGAACCTTGTCAACCATCGCCTGGTACCCGTCTTTGCCGAGTCCTTTTTCAGCGCCAATGCTGCCGTCGAGATCGGCCCAGTTGGTGAATCCGGTGACGGAGACGAATTCTGGGCCAAAGGCGCCAAAACGCTTCTCGGCGAAGTTGTAGCTTTTCGGCGCGGCCTTGGTGATGGCAGGCAGGATTTCGTTTTTCTGGAGGTCGAGATACTCGTGGTACTTGTCAGGACGCACCTGGGTGACAAGAACCCGAATCATCTTGGGTATGTCGCCGCTATCGGGTAGGCTGAGCTCGGGCATAATGACATCGATGTCGCGGTGCCAGCTCTCAGTGCAATCGATGATGCGCATGCTGATGCGCGCGAGGTCGACAGCCTGATCTTTCAGCTTGGGATCGGCATTGTCTCCGGCGTCGAGGTCGGCCCACTTGGTGTACATCTGGACGCGCACGTACTCATGGGCGCCTGTGAGCTCCAACCCACATGGAGCTATAGCGGTCCGATCCGGCTTTGGCCAGGATGGCGTTGTATTCCTTGATTTCGGCCTGAAAATCGCCGACACGGTCGGGCTTGACGGTGTAGAACGTGACGCTGCGGATGTTTCCTTCCTGAGCAGAGGCCGGCGCAACTAGTGTTGCAGCCGCGACAACTGCCATCGCGAAGATGCAAAGGCAGAGAACCCTTCTTTGAATCCAAGTCATGAAAAACCTCCTTGTCGCAAGCGCAGGGTGCGGTTGCAACATTTGAAGGTCCGGCATCGCAGCCGGGCGTAATTGGAATGAAGGCCTTCGCCAACATGGGGAGCATGCGCGGTCTTCGAGAATGGTGACGTGCGGAGTCCGTGGCGATTTGCGGACTCGGTGAGTATACGCCACCAGTCAAGGGCCGGGGAGCACTGTTTGGTGAACTTTCTTCGATGCAGGCCCTTCGACTCGTCCTCGCTCAGGATGGCAGCTCATCGGCAAGGGCTGGCGCGCAGCGATTATTCTGAAATGTGACGGCCAAGCCAAACCTATCTCGAAAAACGCCGCGTCGGAAGTTTTCGCTGCGATCGATTCTGCTGGGTCTCGCGATCTGCATAGGGAGCTGCTGGCTTCTGGCCGCGTTGCTCCTGGTGGCGGCCAAATGGATCGACCCGCCGACCACCGTGGTGCACATGGAGCGGCGCGTCGAGGCCTGGATTCACCACAAGCCCTATCGCCTGCGCTACCAATTCGTTCCCCTGAGCCAGATCTCGCCCAATTTGCAGCACGCCGTCATCGCCGCCGAGGACGAGCGCTTCTACCAGCACCATGGATTTGACTGGCAGGCGATGGAGATCGCCGCTGAAGATGATATGCAAGGCGGGCGTCGCATCCGCGGCGGTTCTACGATAACGCAGCAGTTGGTAAAAAACCTGTTTTTCGGGACGGGCCGCTCGATTTTGCGCAAGGGCGCGGAGTTCACGCTGGTTCCAGTGGCCGAACTGGTGCTCGGCAAGCAGCGCATTCTGGAGCTTTATCTGAACGAGGTGGAGTGGGGTCCGGGAATTTATGGCGTGGAAGCGGCGAGCCGAGCGTATTACGGAACATCGGCGCGGAAGATCGATCGGGAAGAAGCGGCGCGTCTGGCCGCCGTGTTGCCGCTGCCGCTAAAGCGGCGCCCCGACCGCATGGATCACTACAGCGAGATCATCCTGGATCACATGCGGCAGATGGGGTGGTAAAGACAGGGAGCAAAGGAGCAAGGGAGCGAGGGCGCAAGAGAACGGCGCCGTGCCAGCGCTCCTGTGCACCGTCGAATCCGCGGTCGCCGCGGCGAACGAAAGATCGGTAAATGCGTCCCACTACTCCCTACTGTCTATTGGCTACTCATTACTCCCGGCCTTTTCGCTCCCTTGCTCCCTCGCTCCCTTGCTCCCTGCTTTTTCACCGCTGGAAAAGATCGATCGGCTGCGTAAAGTCCGTGACCCGGATGTGCTTTGCCAGCGCCGGGTGCTGGCGCTGAAGGGCTAAGAACATTTCCCAGGCCACGCGGCGGTAGCTGAAGTGGCCGGCGGGCCCTGAACGCAGCTCGGTGATGTACTGAGCTTCGGCGAAGTCCATTTTGAAAAGCGAGCGGATGCGCGTGGCCAGCGGGAAAAGATACTGCGCCGATTGTGCGGCCTCGGGAGATGAGCCCGCGGCGATTTGCGCGGCAGCCTGGTGCGCGGATTCTATGGCGGAGCGGTAATCGGCGAGGACACCGGATGCGGCCAGAATGTCGAAATCGTTTTGTGGTCCGGCAGGCAGGTCGCCCGCGCCGGGAGTTTCGTAGCCGTGCTGCGACGTGAATGCTTGGATGATTTGCGTGCAGCGGCGATGGCGGTGCATGTCGCGGAAGCCGCCAATGTCCATGAGGATGTCGAACCGCAGAGCGGCTCCGGCGTGAAACGCGCGGAGTGCCTCGTCGTGGCGGCCGCGGTGCCTCAGACCCAGCTCGATGATCTCGTTGACGCGTGCGGCGGGGAACGAAGCTGCGAGGTCGCGGATCTGGCGGTAGGAGTGGTGGCCGACGGAATAGAGGAGAGTCGCGGCAAGTTCGACTTCAAGAGATTCGGTGCGTTCGACGAGGTCGACCAAGGGCGCCGGCGCAATGAGGGAATTCTTGAGCACTTCCGCAGCTACCTGTGCCAGCTCGGCCTGGGATTCGATGAGATAGGGATTGGGCTGGGCGTATTTGACCAGCGTCGGCGCGGTGCGGATCTCGCGGGTGAAGAGCGCGGCGGCTTCGGCGGCGAGGCTCCCCTCAGGGGCTAAAGCCCCCTCAATTGAGTCGTCACCTCTCGGCGCGACTGAAGTCGCGCCCTGATGCAAAGCCTCAGCTTCTTTCAGTTTGTCGATAAAGGCCTGGGCGGCGCGCGCGTTCAGGTTCCATGCCGGGCCGATAGCCGCCTCGCGCAGTTTCTCACCCAGCAGGCGTACTTCGGCGGTAGGGTTCGAGAGCAGCCGCGATACCTGGACTTCAAGCGTCCGGGCACTCACAATTTGGCCAAGCGACGTGTTGGTGGCGAGCGGCAGCAGGTAGCGGGCCACGTCGAAGGCGCGGGCGCGCAGCGTGCGCTCGTAGGCCTCGAGCTTCAGCGACTCAGGGCGCGCGACGCGGCCGCGCAACAGTTCGAGAACCGCTGCGGACACGCGTTGATAGGCGCTGAAGAGACTCCCGACGGTTTCGGAATAAAGCTTCGCCGAGGCGGTGTCTTCTCCAAAACCAGGAAGATACCAGCCGGATTCGAGGAAGTTCTGGTAGCGCGTGGAGCGCTCCTGGCCGTCCCAGCGCGCCTCGTCGACGAGCACGATGGCGGCGAGCAGGCTGAGCCGCTCGACCGCGAAGGCAATGTGGGCGAGGTCGGCGATGGAGCGGTGGCCGTACTGGAAATAAAAGGTATTCAGGAACTGCTCGGCACGCTGGGCGCTGATTTCGGTCAGGGACTCCCGCATGGAGAGCGAAGAGCGGGAGTATTTGGCCATGGCGAAGGCAAGGATCTCAGGATCGGCGCCATGGACCGCGAAAACTTCAGACTGCGTGCGTGCGCCCGGAGGCAGAAAAGATTCACTGGACATGAGGATCGTCTCGCGGACAGAATACGTCATAGAGCCTGCTGTTCACTTTAGAGACTGAATAGGTGAATAATAGAGCGTAGCCGGAAGGTGACGCGCCGAGAGAGCGCGACCTCGGGGAGAAGCGCGTGAGCTTCGAACCACGCGCTTTGGGACAGGAGTTTGCGGTGCGGGAGTTTTTGGTGCGGACGTCGCACAAGCCGCGGCCTTTGCCGCCGGGTCGCTGGGCGATGACCCAGCGCTGGAACGATCTGCTGTTTGCGCACTGGCCGATTGCGGGCTCCGTGATGGACGCCTTGCTTCCCGATTGGCTTGAAGCTGACTCCTACCAGGGATCGGCGTGGCTGGGAGCAGTGCCCTTCTGGCTTGATCGCATCAAAATCCGCGGCGTGCCGTCGATTCCGGGACTGCGCAACTTTCCTGACCTGAATTTGCGAACCTACGTGCGGGACCGGCTCACGGGCACGCCGGGAATCTACTGTTTTTCGGTCGATTCCAGCAATCTGCTAGCGGTCGCGGTGGCGCATGTCGCCTATCACCTGCCCTACAAACTGGCGGAGATGCACCTGGAGCAACGGTCAGAACGGGAGTTCGCATTTTACAGCCGGCGGCGCTTCTCGCGGCCCCAGGTGATTTTCAAGGCGCGCTACCGGGGGCTGGGACCGACACACAAGACGGCAGAGATTCCGCCGGGATCGCTCGAATACTTCTTTTCCGAACGCAGTTGCGTGTTCAGCACCAACCGCGCCGGACAGCCGATCCGCGCCAACCTGCACCATGTGCCCTGGCCGCTGGAAGAAGCGGAAGCGGAGATCGAGCGCAACGATCTGGCGACGGCGGTAGGCATTGAGCTGCCGAAGATGGAGCCCGTCCTGCACTATTCGCGGCGGCTGGCGGTGTACATTTGGCCGGCGGAGCTGGTGCACACCGCACTGGCGGCGCGGCCGGTGACGGTAGCCGCGACGCCGATGTAAAAACAGGGTTCAGGGATCAGGTGTCAGGGATCAGCCGAGCGCTGCGGTCGAGCATTCACTTCTTCACTCCCTTCACTCCTTCACCTGCCATCCTGCTCCCTCGCTCCCTTATAATCAGCGGTGGAAAGGCGCGGAATCCTCCGCGCAGAGGTCAACAGAAAACATGGGCGATTTGCAGGGAAGAATTGCGCTGGTCACAGGCGGCGCGCAGGGCATTGGGCGCGCGATCGCCGAGGAACTGGCCGCGGCCGGCGCGGTCATCGTGCTGGCCGACGTGAATGAGGCCAAGCTGGCGGAGACGGTGGCCGAGATGAAGGCCCAGGGTATCGACGCCTCGGCGTTCACGGTGAACGTGTCGAACCAGGAGTCGATTGAGACCGGCGCCAAGGCCATCATTGAGAAGTTCGGCAAGGTCGAAATCCTCGTCAACAATGCCGGCATTACGCGCGACAACCTGATGCTGCGCATGAAGCCCGCGGACTGGGACCTGGTGCTGAGCATCAACCTGACGGGAGCTTTTCTGCTGACGCAGGCGCTGCTGAGCCCCATGCTCAAGAATCGCTGGGGACGCATTGTGAACATTGCCAGCGTGGTGGGCCGCGCGGGCCAAGCCGGCCAGGTGAACTATGCGGCATCGAAGGCGGGCCTGATCGGGCTGACGCGGTCGCTGGCGCGCGAGGTGGCCTCGCGGAACATTACCGTGAACGCCGTTGCGCCGGGATACATTGAAACCCCCATGACGGCAGTGCTGAGCGAAGAGGTGTCCAAGGCCATGCTGGCCACGGTTCCGCTGGGCAGGCGCGGCACACCCAAGGATGTTGCACAGGCGGTGAAATTCCTGGCCTCGGACGCGGCATCGTACATTACCGGCCACGTGCTGGATGTGAACGGCGGCATGTTCATGGGCGGGTAAAGCGCCCTTACAGTTCCCACAAAAATGGAAGATAAATCGAGCGCCCCGTCCGATCGAGGATGGGGCGCTCGATTGTATTTTCGGACAATCTTTCAAGAGTTCCGGCGCCCCGCCGATAAACGTTGCGGAGGGGCACGCATGTCGGCGCACCTCGAAACACCGGTCAGTTCCGTTACCGCAGCGCCACGCCTGCGAGCGTCGCACCAGAACCTGATCTGGCGATTGGCATGCGCTACGTGGCGCGTCAACCCATCCTGGATCTGCATGGCAAGGTGCACGGCTACGAACTGCTGTTTCGCGACGGTCCGCGCGCAGTATTCAGCGGAGATGGCGACCTGGCCACCCGCACCATGATCGACAACGCCGTGCTTTTCGGGCTGGGAAGGCTCACCGGCAACCTCCCCGTATTTCTGAACTGCACGGAAGAGGCGCTTACCGGCCGCCTGGTGCACGTGCTGCCCGCGAGCATGACGTTCCTTGAAATTCTTGAGACACTCGAGCCCGCGCCCGGACTGATCCGCGCTTGCCAGCACCTGAAAGCGTGCGGGTTCCGGGTGGCGCTGGATGATTTCACGTGGAAGCCCGGCATCGAGCCGCTGGTGGAGATTGCCGACTACATCAAGGTGGATTTTATTCTCTCCGGCAAGCAGGAGCGGCGCGAACTCTTGCAGCGGCTGCGCGGCGTAACGGTGGCCCTCATCGCCGAGAAGATAGAAACCCAGGCGCAGTACCTACAGGCATGCGACGAAGGCTTCACGCTCATGCAGGGCTTCTACTTCTGCCGGCCGGTGCTGATGAGAAACCACAAGGTTCCCGCCAACCGGTTGCAGCACATTGAGATCCTGCGCGTGCTGCAGGACGAAACCATGGACTTGCACGAACTGGCGGGGCTAGTGAAGCGCGATACCTGTCTCACCTACCGACTGCTGCGGCTGATCAATTCGCCGGTGAGCGCAATGCGGCAGGAAGTGCAGTCGGTGCAGGCGGCGTTGATCGCAGTGGGCGAAGAGACGTTCCGCCGCCTGGCCACGCTGGCCATTACCAGCGAGATGAACGCGGGCCAGCCCGTGGAATTGCTGCGCATGGCCTTTGTGCGCGGACGCTTTTGCGAACTGGCCTCAGTTTTTTGCGATCTGCATCCCACGGAGCAGTATCTGTTGGGGCTGCTGAGCCTTCTGCCAGCGATGCTGCGGGTGTCGATGAGCACTCTAACGCCCTTGCTCCCGTTCCGCGACGAGATTCGTCGCGCCCTGGAGGGCGAGAAGCTTTCGGAACGCGCCCTGCTGTGCTGGCTGGAAGCCCACGAACGCGCCGACTGGGCTGCCTGCGACCTCGTCACGGAGCGCCAGGGGCTGAACGCGGGCGATTTGCTCGTGTGCTACGAAGAGGCCTTGCATTGGGCTGAAGCTGCGCTGCATTTTGCCTGAGGCGCGCCGGCCACACCGCTGCCCCTGCGATCCACAGAACGCACCTCAAAAAACAATCCGGATCAGGAGAGCAAAACCATTCCCGGCCTGTGCTAGTATCCCTGCGAGTCTGATTTACATCAATCGGAGGGATGCTATGAACGAGCCGGGTATTCCTACGCCTACTTACATTTCAACTTCAGCACCTCTGCCGCCGGGGGCGCTCACCTTCGGCCAGATCCTCGACCACATTTACCACTTGATGCGGGCGCACTGGAAGCTCTTCTTCGGCATTGCGAGCGTTCCCGCTGCCGCTATTTTCCTGTTCACTGCGGCCGTAGTGAGTTTCGAAGCGAAGATCTTTAGCACGCTCATGGCCGGCAATCCCATCTCGCCGGCCGCCTTTCCGCCGTATTTCATCGCGATCTTTCTTATCGGCGAGCCGCTTCTTCTCCTCGTTTGCGCGCTTTATCTGCCGGCCGCTATCCATGCCGCTGTTCAAGCTGATCGCGGAGCGACTGCGACCTTTCGCGAAGCCTATCGCGCGGCCTGGAGCCACTTTGGCCGTTACCTGTGGCTGTTGATTCTGTGGACCATTTATCTTCTTGTGCCCTTTGTCGTGCTCGCGGCGGCGATTGCCGGTGGCACTGCGTTCACATGGATGCACCATCCTCCGGGGGACACCTCGATCTCCAACTTCCCGTTCATCCTTATTCCGGTGATCGTGCTGACGTACCTATGCGTGATCGCCTATACCATCCTGATCTCACTGCGCTTCTCGCTAGCCTTCCCGGCCAGTATGGAGGAAAATCTGACGGCACGGGCGGCTCTCCAGCGCAGCGCCCAACTGACGCGCGGTTCCAAGGGACGCATCTTCCTGGTGATTCTGGTGGTCTACGCAGCCGTGTACGCGGTGCAGCTTGTGTGCATGCTCGTCCTCGGCGTGGTGGCATCGCTGGTTGCATTGGGAGCCATGTTGGCGCATGTCGCCGTCGGTTCAACGGCATTCTTCATCCTCGTGGGCCTCGGCGTGCTGGGTTATGTAGTGGCGATTGTCGTCACCGTCTTGCTCGTCTACTCAGCGCTGACCACAGCATTGGCCGTGCTCTATCATGACGAGCGCCGGCGCAAGGAAAGCACTTCGCCTGCCCCCGCGGCGTAGCTTCTCAGTTTGAAAACGACGGTTCCGCAGGGGCTAAAGTCCCGGGTTCATTTATCGGCATACGGAACGACTGAAGTCGTGCCCCTTCGCGGTACCTTCAATCTGAGACATTGCTCTCCTGCGGCGTAACTCCGGCCGCGAGCAGCGCCCGCGTATACTGGCGCGTGGCCGGGAAGGCGGCGTGAAACGAGACCTAACCAGCCGACCGCCAAGGAGGAATCATGTCTACACTTCGCCGCGCCAGGGTCTGCCTGCTTGCGCTCATTGTTACCGCTGGATTTCTAGGTGCACAAACGCCCGGCATCGCAGGCTGGAATAGTTCGCCGGTCTCGGTGATTTCGCCCAACGGCCAGATTGCGCTGACGCTTTCGGACGATGGCGCGGCGGGCCTTGTGTATTCCGTCAAGTTCCATGGCAAGCGACTGATCGCTGAATCAAAACTGGGCCTGGAACTGGTCGGACAGCAGCCGCTGGGGCCTTGGATGAAGTTCACCGGCACGCAGACCGAGAGCGCGGACGAGACGTACACGCTCCCCGTGGGCAAGACACGCGAAGTACGCAACCACTACAACGGCGTGCGCGCCGATTATTCCGATCTGGATGGCCGCAAAGTTTCCATCGAAGTGCGCGCCTTCGACGATGGCGTGGCGTTTCGCTATCTGGTTCCCGAAACAGCCGGCAATTGGCAAAACGCGCATCGCGCACGAGCTGACGCAATTCACCTTTGCCCAGGACGCTTCGACCTACCCTCTCATCCTGGATGGATATCAATCGTCATGGGAGGACGAGTATCAACTTCGGAATGTGAGCGGGCTGCATCCGGACTGGCTGATCGGGCTGCCGTATCTTTCAAACGAGCCGGGCGTGGGATGGGTGGCGATCACTGAGGCGGACATCGAACATTATTCCGGCATGTACCTGCGCAAGGCGGAGGGGTTCGCCAGCCACACGGTGCATGCCGATCTGTCGCCGCATGAGGATCGCGCGGGCAACATCGATCCCAGTTACGCGGTGGAAACGGAAACGCCGTTCTCGAGCCCCTGGCGCGTGCTGATGATTGCCGACGAGCCCGGCAAGCTGATCGAGTCAAACATCGTCCTCAATCTGAACCCGCCGTCGCAAATCGCCGACACTTCGTGGATCAAGGCGGGGAAATCGGCGTGGGACTGGTGGAGCGGCGACGCAGCGCCCAGCCTTTCGGTGAAGACGGGCGTGAGCACGGAGATCATGAAGCACTACATCGACTTTGCGTCGGCGTCGGGCTTCCCTTACATGCTCATCGACGCGGGTTGGGAGGCGAAAGATCCCGGCGCTACAGGCGCGGAGCCGCGCTTGGCCGACATCACGCATGTGTCACCCAATATCGACATGCCCGAGCTGCTGCGCTACGCCAAAGAAAAGAATGTGAAGCTATGGCTGTGGGCGCATTGGACTTCGGTGGATAAGTACATGGATCAGGCTTTTCCGCTCTTTGAACAGTGGGGCATCGCGGGCGTCAAGATCGACTTTATGAATCGCGACGATCAATGGATGGTGGAGTGGTATCGCAAAGTCGTCGCCGCTGCCGCCGAGCATCATCTGATGATCGATTACCACGGCGCGTTCAAGCCCGACGGCTTGCGGCGCACATATCCCAACCTGATGACGCGCGAAGGCGTGATGGGCAAGGAATATCTGAAGGGAACGGCGCGGGTAACCCCCGCGCATAACGCGACGCTACCCTTTTCGCGCATGCTCGCCGGGCCCATGGATTACACGCCGGGCGCATTCAACAACACCAACCCGGAGCACTTTGTGCCGCGGTCCTTTATGCCCATGGGATTGAACACGCGCGCCCAGGAGCTGGCCCTGTTCGTCGTCTTCGAGAGCGAACTCGAGATGGTGTCGGATTACCCGGAAGCTTATGCCGGGCAAAAGGAATTCGATTTCATCAAGCGGGTTCCGTGCACTTGGGACGAGGTGCGGTCGATCGGCGGCATGCCCATGCAGTGGATCGTGCTGGCGCGGCGCAGCGGGAAGGATTGGTATGTCGGTTCGCTCACCGACTGGGACGCGCGCGACGTGAAGGTGCCGCTGGACTTTTTGGGCGATGGAAAGTATGTCGCGGAGATCTACGACGATGCGCCGAACGCGGCGGAGGAACCGACGCGCACGGTGCTGACGAAGCTGACAGTAGATCGCACGACGGTGCTCGACGTACACATGGTTTCCGGCGGCGGCAACGCAATGTGGATCCATCCCGTGGAGTAGTGGCCGGCGGATTAGTGGGAGAGCCTCATGCAAGCGGCGTGCTGGTGGCCGGGTGCGCCGATGCAAGAGGGTTTTCAGGGTCGCATATCATTTTCTGACCGGATTCGATTGAATTTCTTCCGGGAGTCTGAACCCTCGCGCCCGGAGGCGCATCTGAGAAAATGATGGCAGTGAATTCAAGGGTTCAATTTGGTTGCAGGCGAACCGCGCCCGCGCTTTTTCTACTGGCTTTGGTGGAGATCTGCGCCGGAGCGAAGTGGGCGCAGGGGCAGAACCCGTCGTCGGCGGCCAATCCCTTCTATGGCAGCATCACCGTGCAGCCGGTAACGGGCGAGCCGCTCAAGTTGTCGCTGGACGACGCAGTGCAACGCGGCCTGAAGAACAACCTGGGACTGCAAGAAGCCCAGAACGGCGAGAAGACACTGCACGGCGAGAAGACTGAAGCGATGCAGGAGTTTTTGCCCACCATCTGGCTGACCGGCGACACCGGCTACTACATGCACAACCTGGCCGCGCTCGGTTTCGGGCCCAGCGTGATTGGCGAATTCTCGTCGTTGTTTCCCGGCGGCAAAACACCGGCAGGGCTCTCACTCATTACGCGCGACGATCTGACCGAGGGACAGATTCACTTTAACCAGATCCTGTTTTCCGGCCCGGTGATCGAGGGCTGGAAGGCGGCCGGCGCGGCGGAGCGGTCGGCGTATTTCAACAAAATGTCGGCGCGCGGCGAGGTGGTGCAGCAGGTGGCCATCGCTTATCTGCGCGCCATTGCCGACCAAGCCCAGGTGGAGAACGCGAAGGCCCTGGTGGCGCAGGCGCAGTTGCTGCTCGATCACGCGCACGCGGCGCACGAGGCCGGGACCGCGGCCAATCTGGATGAATTGCGCGCGCGCGTGCAGCTTGAGGCGCAGCAGCAGGCTCTGATCGCAGCCCAGAACCAGCAGGAAAAGGATCTGATCCTGCTCAAGCGCGAGATCGGCATCGATCCCGGGCAGAAGATTGCGCTCACCGATCCGGCGCCCTACAGCGACCTGGCCGCGCAAACGCCGGAAGAGGTGCGCGCGCTGGCCTACCAGAGCCGCCAGGACTACCAGAACCTGCAGAACCAGGCCGTGGAATACAAGGCGGTGCACGCCGTCTATCGCAGCCAGCGGCTGCCCACGCTCAGCTTTTACAGCTACTACGGCACCAGCACGGTGAACGGCGCGGGCACGCACGGCGATTTCGTTGCCGCAGGGACGCTGAACTTCCCCATCTTCCGCGAAGCGCGGCTGCGCGGCGATGAAGACGCGTCGAAGGCGCAGATGGATTCGATCGACGCCCAGCTCGCCGACCTGCGCGACCACATCGACGAGCAGGTGCGCGCGGCGCTGCTCGACGTGGACGCGAACAAAAAGCTCGTCGACGTCGCGCGATCGAATGTGGACCTGGCCACGCGCGCGCTCAGCGACGAGACCGACCGCGTGAACGCCGGCGTCGACGACAACCTGCCCCTGGTGACCGCGCAGGCCACCCTGGCTACCGCCCAAAGCAATCTGGTCGAGAGCCTCTACCAGTACAACGTGTCGAAGCTGGCTGTTAGCGCGCGCCGCGGGCGTGCTGGAGCAGCAGTACCGGGTGTACCTGGGCCGTTGAGCCGCTCACTTTCCTGCAATCTAAAGTGCTCGTGAACGCACTCCTCATCCATGTAACGTAGAAACCAGAGGACGATTCCCCATGCCTCAACAACTGAAGATCGTCTACTACGTCGCGCCGGATGCGGCCGCACTCGCCGCGCGCGCGGCGCAGTATTTTGTGGAGATGGCAGAGCGCGCCGCGGCCGCGCGCGGCCGGGCGCGCATCGCGATCAGCGGCGGGTCCACGCCCAAGGCCGCCTTTGCGCTGCTGGCCGATCCCGCGCAGCCGTGGCGCGCGCGCATGCCGTGGGCGAAGCTCGACCTCTGGTGGGTCGACGAGCGCTGCGTGCCGCCCGGACGACCCCGACAGCAACTACCGCATGACGCGCGAGGCGCTGCTGGACCACGTGCCGCTTCAGCCCGAGCAGATTCACCGCATCGAGGGCGAGCTGGAGCCGGAGGCCGCCGCGGCGCGATACGAATCGGAGCTGCGCAACAGCTTCCGGCTGGAGGGGGCGGAACTGCCGCGCTTCGATCTCGTGCACTGGGGATGGGTCCAGATGGACACACTGCGTCTCTTTTTCCCCACACTCAGGCCCTGCACGAGATGAGCCGGCTGGCCGTGGCCAACCATGTGGCAGCCAAAGACGCCTGGCGGGTCACGCTGACCTGGCCGGTGATCAACCACGGCGGCCGAGGTCTTCTTCCTGATCGGCGGCGCGGATAAGGCGCAGATTCTAAAAGAAGTATTTACGGGCCCGCGCGATCCGGAACGGCTGCCCAGCCAGTTGATCAGGCCTGCGAGCGGTATACTGACGTTGCTTCTGGACCAGGCCGCGGCGGCGCTGCTGCCCGCGACAGATGCGAAGGCTGTGGGGTTTTGGAGAGGAACGGAATGATTCTGGCAGGCGATGTAGGCGGCACCAAGGTTCACCTGGCGCTGTTTGATTTTACCGATGGCAATCTGAAGCACGCACGCGACAAGCAGTTCCCGGCCAAGGAGTATGCGGGGCTGGAAGAGATCGTGAAGGAGTTCATGGTTTCGGAGAAGGTGACGGCGGCCTGCTTTGGCGTGCCGGGCCCGGTGCGCGACGGGCGGCTGCGGCTGACCAACCTGCCCTGGACGCTGGACAGCCGCGAGCTGGCGCGCGACCTGAAGATCGATCACGTCTTTCTCATCAATGATTTGCAGGCCAACGGCTACGGCATCGCCGAGCTTGGGCCGGACCAGATCTACACCCTGAGCGAGGGCGATGCCCGCCAGGTGGGCAACCGCGCGCTGATCTCGGCGGGAACCGGGCTGGGCGAGGCGTTCCTGGTCTGGGATGGACGCGATTACGTCCCTTACCCCTCCGAGGGCGGCCACTCCGACTACGCGCCGCGCAACGAAGACGAGATCGACCTGCTGCGCTTCCTGAGGCAGAAATACAACGGGCGCATCAGCTTTGAGCGCGTGGTCAGCGGGCAGGGACTGACCAACTTCTACGAGTTTCTGCGCGAGGTGCGCGGCATGGAAGAGCCGGCGTGGCTGGCCGAGCGCATGGCCGCAGGAAGATCCCAACGCCGTGATCACCGAGCTGGCGCTGACGGCCAAGAGCGAAATCTGCGAGAAGGCGCTGGACATGTTTGTCTCGGCCTACGGCGCAGAGGCCGGCAACCTGGCGCTCAAGATTCTCTCGGTGGGCGGGCTCTATGTGGGCGGCGGCATCGCGCCGCGCATTCTGGAGAAGCTGAAGGACGGCACCTTCATGAAGGCCTTCACCGACAAGGGCCGGCTGAGCCAGTTGCTGGTGAATATGCCGGTGCGCGTGATTCTGGAGAGCCGCACGGCGCTGATCGGCGCGGCGGCCTACGCCGAGGCGCGCGCCGCAGAGCTGAGCGGGATTTCGCCGCGCGCCGGCAGCGTGAAGTTCTAGCTTTCGAGACGCAACGGAACGCAAAAGGGCCGGCCGCAAGGCTGGCCTTTTTGTTTTCTACCTGGCTAGATTCCGTTTCAATTGCCGAGCGTATAGATGACGTTGACGGTGGTATCAACCTCCACGGGCTCTCCGTTAAGCAGATACGGTCTGTACGTCCACTGTGAGACAGACCACATGGCCGATGCGACAAGTGAGGGCCACGGAGCTTCAATCACGCGGAGTTCGTGGATCCTGCCATCCCTGCCAATGATCGCTCCGAGGACGACCTTCCCGGAGACATGTGCATCTTTTGCATCTTGGGGATAGATGGGCTGCACTTTCTTGATCAGGAACCCGATGGCCACGGAGGGCTGCACTTGCACTTTCTCGATTCCGCGGATAGGATCGCCTGGACGCCCGGCGTCAAAGCCGGATCGGACGGAGAAAGGCCTTCAACCGATTCCAGTTTGGCTGTGAGTATCTGGCGTTTGCCTTCGAAGAATAGAACGCTCTTGGGCAGAATGCGCCCCTGAACCTTCGCGATGGCGTCGAACCCCTCGGTGATAGTCCCGAAGGAATAGCTGATCCGCAAGGCCGGCAAATTCGGGTCGAAGCAGTAAGTCGGAAAGAGGCCGAGCGGAACTTCCTGGAGTTGCCCGTGCTGCGGCATCTTGGGAACCACCATGACGCATGGCATCTTCGCAGTCCCGAGTTTCATTTCCTGGCGCTCGAGACGATTACTGGTCGAGTCGAGTTCGCTTGCCTCAGGGAGCGGAGAGAGAAAAGCCGATCGCAGCCTGTACTCGAAAAAACTGGGCCCGTCTCCGGTGGAGAGGTAGGCGTGCTTGCCGTCCGCCGTATACCAATCGGTGTGCGAGACGCCGGGCCGGGTCCATGTGCTGCGGTAAACCTTCGGCGAAGCCCACCAATACTCAAAGGTTCCCTGCTCGGCTGGCTTGCCCTGGTCGTCATAGAGCTGGTACGTCGCCTTGAAATGCCAGGGCTTGAGCGCCGGATCGCTGAAATCGTAAAAGGGCGCGGCCGCGGCAATGATAGCGCGCGGATCCTTAGGCAGACCTTGCGACGGAGCCGCCGGGCTCTGGGCAAATCCCCCGAGACCTGCCATGAGAAAAAGAGCGAGCACAAGCTGTGAACGCATGGTGCGGACAGGGTAACAGGGAACGCGAAACTGTGCCATCCAGCGAAGGTGTAGCACCCACGCGAGAGGGCTAGCCGCGAAGGCTGGCCTTTTTATTGCGGCTCTGCAAGGCTGCATACGGATTCTCGCGCGAGCACGCGTCGATTTGCGGCTATCCTGAGGGCACATGATCTTTGCCCACTCCATCGGCAGCCGGCGCTACACATTTTCGAGCTTGCGCGAGCTGCTGGCCAAGGCCACGCCCCTGCGCAGCGGCGACGTGCTGGCGGGCGTGGCGGCCGGGAGCGCAGAGGAGCGCGTGGCGGCGCAGTGCGCGCTGGCCGACCTTCCTCTCAAGCACTTTTGCGATGAGCAGGTGGTGCCTTACGAGACCGACGAAGTCACGCGGCTGATCGTGGACACGCATGATGCGGAGGCCTTTGCGCCGGTGCGGTCGCTGACGGTGGGCGAACTGCGCAACTGGCTGCTGGGCGACGAGGCGACGCCCGAGCAGCATTGCCTCGCTCGCGCCGGGACTTACGCCGGAGATGGCCGCGGCGACAGCCAAGCTGATGCGCGTGCAGGACCTGATTGCGGCGGCGACGAAAAATGCGCGTGGTCACGCGCTTTCGCACCACGGTGGGGCTTGCCGGGGCGTTTGAGCGCGCGACTGCAACCGAATCATCCCGCGGACGACGCCGCTGGGCATCGCGGCATCGATTCTGGATGGGCTGCTGATGGGCTCGGGCGACGCGGTGGTGGGCATCAATCCCGCGGGCGACAGCATTGAAACCACGACGGACCTGCTGCGCATGATGGATGCCCTGCGCGAGCGCTTCCGTATCCCGATGCAGAGTTGCGTGCTGGCGCACATCACCACGCAGATGGCGGCACTGGAGCACGGCGCACCGGTCGATCTGCTGTTCCAGTCGATTGCCGGGACGGAGGCGGCGAACCGGAGCTTTGGCGTGAACCTTGCGCTGCTTGACGAAGCCGACCAGGCGGGTCGGGCGCTGCAACGCGGCGGCGGTGTGCGCGGATGGGCAGCTGGGCGACGAACGTGATGTACTTCGAGACCGGGCAGGGATCGGCGCTCTCGGCCAACGCGCATCATGGTGTCGACCAGCAGACGCTGGAGGCGCGCGCCTACGGCGTGGCGCGGCGCTTCAAGCCGATGCTGGTGAATACGGTGGTGGGATTTATTGGGCCGGAGTATCTGTACGACGGCAAGCAGATTGTGCGCGCGGGTCTGGAGGATCATTTTTGCGGCAAGCTGCTGGGGCTGCCCATGGGCTGCGACGTCTGCTACACCAACCACGCCGAGGCCGACCAGGACGACATGGACACGCTGCTGACGCTGCTGGGCGCGGCGGGCGTGAACTACATCATGGGCGTGCCGGGCGCTGACGACGTGATGCTGCACTACCAGAGCACGAGCTTTCACGATGCGCTCTATCTGCGGCGCGTGCTGGGACTCAGGCCGGCGCCGGAGTTTGAGGCGTGGCTGGCCGGCGAGAATTTTGCGCGGCTGGCCGCCGAGGCGCAGCACCCGGAAAGGCTGCTTGAGAGCATGAGCGACCCGGCGCATCGGCCCACCGAATCGGTTCTTCAATCGTCTCCCGACGCGAGCCTTGGGCGGGCTGCGCAACTGCGCGCGCTGACTCCGGCGCGCGTAGGACTGGGCCGCACTGGCGTGAGCCTGGAAACCAGCGACTTGCTTGATTTCCAGCGCTGCCACGCACGGGCGCGCGATGCGGTGCATGCGCGCCTTGAAAGTGCGACGCTCGCGGCGGCTTTGGGGAAGTTGACGGGCGGCGCAACCCTGCGCCTGCATTCGGCGGCCTCGGATCGTGTGACCTACCTGCAGCGGCCTGACCTGGGCCGCATGCTGGACGAGCCGAGCCGCGCACTACTGGCCGAGCAGGCTGCGGGCGAGGTGGATTTGGCTTTGGTGGTCGCCGACGGGCTCTCCGCACTGGCGGTGGAGAGGCACGCGATGCCATTGCTCGCGGAGTTGTTGCCGCGGCTGGATGGATGGCGGCTGGCGCCGTTGTGCGTGGTCGAACAGGGCCGCGTGGCCATTGGCGATGAGATTGGCGCGGCGTTGGGCGTGCAGATCGCGGTGATGCTGATTGGCGAACGGCCGGGACTCAGCTCGCCCGACTCGCTGGGCGCCTACATCACATGGAAGCCGGGGCCAGGACGCACCGACGCCGAGCGCAATTGCATTTCGAATATCCGTCCCGAGGGACTCAGTTATGCGCAGGCCGCAGCGCAACTCGGGTTTATTCTGGCTGAAGCGCGCCGGCTACGGCTAACAGGCGTAGCGCTCAAAATTCAGGTGCCGCGCGTGGAGCAAGCCCCGCGCACGAAGGAGATCGAACCCTGATGCGATGGCTCGGTGGGTGGATTCTTCGCGTGCTCGCCGCATTTGTGGTCGTGGTGGTTGTTTCCTTTGCGATCGACTGGGTCTACTACGTCTTGCGCGGATCGCCGCAGTCCAGCGTGACGGTGAGTCAATTCATGTCGGTTCCGCTCAAAGGCCAAAAGACGGAGTACGACTTTTTGGGAACCGCAAACGTTGCCTGCGATCTTGCACTGTTTCCTCACGGCGGAGAAACGCCGTGCTGGTACCTCAAGAGCCATTCCAATCAGTGGGAGAACGTAGGTTCGCCTCAATACTGAGCATGATGCGGGTCGCGCGCCGGGCGACGCGGCAACACCGAACAGCGACTCCAGAGTTGCTACACCCCGAAAGCATTGCTGCCAAGTGGCATTTTCCTCAAGAAAATGCTGCCTCGCACGATCCTCGAGAGGGCACGGAAACTCTGGAACCGCTCTAAACATGCGGTTGTGATGAGAGTCACGCCTGAAGAATCGAAAATGCGCCTAGGATCGAAAGGTATTTTCCCTCAACGGTCACGTCATGTATAGCCGCACACAAAACGAAAACGGCAGCTACAACTCACGTTGTCTCGACTGCTTTATGACCATCGCTTCCTGCGTGGAGACGGAGAACGAGCTCGACGTGCGCGAAGCGCATCATATGTGCCCGGAAAAGGCCCTGGCGCAAATGCTTGCGCAGGACCGGGCAGGTGCCGCACACACGGCGCGCAACTGACGCGATTCTGATTCATCTTCCCTCACGAAAAACAGGGTTGCGATCTCTGCCGCGGACGATGCAAATGCTCACCCGGACAGGAATAAGAGTGCATTGAGATGGCCTCAAAAAAAGTGCGCCCGCTCGTAATGAGCGGGCGCAAGAGGAAAACCACAACATGACTAGAAGGTCAGACGACCGCCGACCTGCAGGACGCGCTGGGTGCCTGTGGCAGAGGTGATCTTGCCGAAGTTACCGTTGTTGTTCGTGCCGCTTGTTGCGGTGGTCGGCGGGCCGCTTGCAGTGGGGTTGGAGAGGTTCACCCAGTTCAACATGTTGGTAGCCTCGCCGCGGAGCTGGAATACAATTCCGCGCTCAAATTTGATGTCGCGGAAAAGGCCCATGTCGAGCTGTTTGAAACCGGGCCCAAAGAGGCTGTTGCGGCCTACGTTGCCGTCCGCACCGCCGGGACCGATGCCGCCAGCCACGCCCACGCCGTTGTAAATGTAAGTCGGGGTCGTGGTCGAGTTATTGAACCACGCGGACACCTCGTTCGACCCGGACGCCGGAGTGCAAACGCGGCAGCGATTGTGGCTGAGCACGGGGCTGGGCGCGCTAGGGGCATAATCCGGACGTTGATTCCCGGTGCTGTCATCGCTCCTGTTGGACCCTGTGCCGACCGTGAAGACGCCACCGCTGTGCATGTAGATGATCGGCGAGATCGTCCAGCCGTTAACCAGGTTGCTGAAGATTTTGTTGTCGCCGTGGAAGTAGCTGATGTTCCATGTACCGGACATCGCGGCGCTGTTGCGGATGTCGGCATTCATGGGACCTTTTTCCTCCTGGAGTCCGCCGCCAACGGCGCCCAGGGAGTTATTGCTGGCGGTGAATGGAGCGCCGAAGTAGCCGGAGTCCTGTGGTGAGGAAAGTCCGTCTGCGTCCGGCTCAAAGGCATCGAGAGCGTGGCTCCAAACATAGAAGCCGCTGATGTTGAAGCCGTGCGACATTTGTTTTGACGCCGAGACTTGCAGGGCGTGGTAACTGGCATTCAGGTTTGATAGCAGATCGACGATTCCTGCTCCCAGCAGGCCGTTGCCGTTGTTGATTGCGGCTGCACCGGTAGGACAAGCTCCGGAGCAGGGATCGAATTGACGCCGGTCGGCGACGCTGGTTGCCGAAGTGCTTGGCGCGCCGAAGGCGGTTGAATACGGCGCGTAGTTGGCGTCAATAAAGTTAGGTAGCTGGTGGGAGAGCGCGCCCACATACGCTGCTGTCAGGGTTACGCGGGCGGGCAACTGCCTCTGCACGGAAAGATTGACCTGGTATTCGTAGGGATACTTGAAATGCGGTGAGATGGCTTCGGTGGCGCCGCCGGGGCCCTCAATGAATACGGGCTTGCTAGCCGTGTAGGTGTACGGAATCAGGCCGCCGCCCGGCGCGGTCGAGGGGAAGTCTCCCGGATAGCTGTAGAAATTGGTGAGGGAGTTGAGCGGGCCCTCGCCGGTCTGTGGCCGTAATGCAAACGGAATGGCGTTGCCGGGCTGGTTCCATTCGTTGCCAGCGGGGATGCCGAAGAAGATACCCGCAGCGCCGCGAACGGAGGTCTTGCCGTCACCAAACGGATCCCACGCGAAGCCCAGGCGCGGCGAAACGTGGTAGTACGCCGTGGGAACGATGCCGCGGCCGATGCCCGCGTCACCCGGGAACAACAAGCCCTTGGGCGCCAGCGGAGCCACGGTGGATTGCTGGCCGGGAACGAAGGATTCCGTCCGGTTATGGGGATCGACGGGAGGCTGATCGATGTCCCACCGGATGCCAAGGTTGGCCGTGAACCGGGGCGTGACGCGGTAATTGTCCTGCACAAACAATGCGTAGTGCCATGTGCTCAGGTGGGTGGTGTAGGGCGAGTCCTGCTCAGCCGACGAGGCCTGGCCAGTCACCCAATCGGAAAACACATTGCCGGTTGTGGTGGGAGCCGATGTAGCGAAACTGATGCTGCCAAAGTTCAGCAGGTTGGCATCGAACATGGTCTTGGCCAGAGCCCACTCGCCACCGATAAAGAGGGAGTGTTTGCCCTTCGTCAGGCTCACCATGTCGCGCAGCTCATAGTTGTCAGAACCCGTGAATGGACCTGCATTTGTAACGTCTGGAGCAAATCCGCCGGATAGAGAGATGTTGGGCAGAGAGACGGGGCCTTGGAGGAGGAAGTTCGAGCCAAACGATGTGAGGGTCTGCGATAACGGGCCGGTCACCGGCGGGTTAGTGCGGCCGCCCGCTGCCCGCGTGAACGTGAGCCAGGTCTGATTGGCAATGTTTGGGCTAAAGGTGTGAACGTCGCTGAGGTTGATATTGGTGCCATTCGAGGCGACCTGATTGTAGGTCCACGGGACGTTGCCGCCTGGATTGTTTTTCAGCACGTTCCTCGAAAAGAAGTAGGTTGCTGCCACATGGTCCTTTGAGCCGAGGTTCTGGTCGTACTTGCCCAGGTATTCGTTTTCCGTAACCGGGATGGGGATCAGACCCGCATAGGTCCCGCCTCCGGTCGCCGGCTTGATACCGCCCGCGATATTGGGCAGCGGGATGGAAGAGCCGACAGAGTTGGTGATGTTGTCCATGTTGAAAACGGTCGTGTCCAGGGCACTGGTGGGAAGGCAGTTCGGTTTGGCGGTCAGGCAGTTGGGACTCGAATTCACTCCGTCAGCCACCACCGTTTTGCCCGTGTTGGGCATGTAGACGGTGAAGGTATCGGCAGTAAAGTCGCCGAGGCGCTCTGCAGCGGTGGGCGTGATGGCGCCCGTATAGATGGTTGAGGTGACCTGACGCAACCCGCCATAGCTGAAGAAAAAGAACGCGTCGTTCTTCTTTATCGGGCCGCCCACGGTACCGCCAAACTGGTTGCGGTGGTAGGGCGCCACGATGATCGCGCCGGCGGCGTTATGTGCCGGTTGCCAGCTGTTGGCGTTGAAGTCAGTGTTGCGGTTGAATTCAAACAAGCTGCCGTGCCACTGGTTGGTTCCCGACTTGGTGATGACCGAGACCACACCGGCGGAAAATTGACCGTATTGCGCACCGAATGAGCTGGTCTCCACGCGAAATTCTTCCACTGCGTCAGGATTGGGCGCCGGGTTGCCGTAATTACGCATCTCGGTGATGTTGTTGCCGCCGTCAAGATAGAAAGCTACGCCCGCGCTGCCGCCGTCGATGGAGCCGTTGATCTGGACATCTTCGATATACAGTCCGGTGGCGGTGGTTGGCGTGCCGGTGGGGTTCGAATAGGAGCTGTTGTTATTGGCCATCACGCCCGGCGTGAGAGAAATCAGCGTATAAGTATTGCGGTTGACGAGGGGAAGGCCGATGATCTCTTCCGGCTCGATGGTCCTGCCGAGCACCGGGTCGGAGGTATTGATGGTCGGGGGAGCTGTAGTGACGGTGACCGTCTGAGTTGACGCACCCACGGATAATGAGATTGGAACAGTCAGTTCCTGTTCCACGTCGAGGGCGACATTCTTTTGCACAAAGTGCTCAAAGCTGGGAGCCGAGGCCTCAACGGTGTAGGTGCCAACCGGTAGATAGTCGATGCGGTATTCGCCAACACCATTGGTGGACGCGGAACGGGAGAACCCCGTGTCTACGTTGGTAGCTTTGATGGTTGCGGTGGTGACCACCGCGCCGCGCGCATCCGTTACGGTACCTACGATGGTTCCGGTAATCTGCTGTCCAAATGCGGCGAACGTTCCGCCGAGAACGAGAACCAGAAGCGCCAGAAACCGCGCGCCGGGGCCTGACAACAGGCCTATTGCCTTTTTCCTTGTATCCATGCTGCCCTCCTGAAGGTTAACGAGCTGTTTTTGAGGGGACGCTCTTCATATCCAACGAGAGCGCCCTGTATTTTGCGATCATCCTCGGGTGCAACGAACGCTTCAAACCAAACGCGGAACTCCGCTCTTCATCCCTACAGCCGGACAAAAAGGGCCGATTTCATTCCCGGCAAGTTGTACCAACTCTGTATAGACCTTTGGCAAGTGACTCACCGTTTGACCCCGTCTCTGGAAACTTATCTGCCGTTAAATCTTGGTTATAGATGCGCCGCATCGGGTTGTGACAAACGTGGGCGACTGACAGGTGAGACTGCACGTGTTCCTATAGCCTCCAAAATCATTCGGCCCCGGTTTGTTGGGTGAAGTATGAGCAAACTAGTCAGCTGGGCTCAAACCGCGAGCAACGCGCGGGCCCAACTTCGTCCATCCTTTCCAGCGCCACAACCAATCCCGCTGACCAGACAGCCTTCTTGCGTCAGACGAGCCCGCATAATTCAGGTCGTCTGCTGGCGGAGATCGACAAACGGTGAGGATTCTCGGCTTCCCGTAAGGGACGTGCAAGGCTGCTACCGTATGCTACAAACCATTTGCAGTGAGACAGATGCGGACTTCTACCTGAAACTAAAGACCTTATTGCAATAATCGATGTTCATCAATCCACCCGAGACAGTCACGAAACCAACATGAATTCTCCGTGACAATGCTCGCCAAAGTGAGGTATGCTACGCCCTGCTAGAAGGGCCATATGGTGCAAGCACTCGGAAACGGCCACGCGGCGACACAATGGATGCCAACCTCGGCGGAAGAGCGGAAAATTGTGCTGCAGGAGCTGGAGGCAATTCTCTCTAGCTACCATTTCCGGGGCAGCAAGCGGTACCCGGCCCTGCTGCAATACGTGGTGGATGCCGCGATCGGCAACCGCTTAGGCGATTTGAAGGAGCGGACGCTCGGGGTTGAGGTCTTCGGCCGCGATCCGGATTACGATACCAATGCCGATCCGGTAGTCCGCGTGAGCGCGGGTGAAGTAAGAAAGCGGATCGCCCAGTATTACCACGAACATGGTCATGCTTCGCACGTGCAGATCGACCTTCCGCTCGGCTCCTATGCGCCCGAATTCCTGCTGCGCGGACCGGACGCCACCGAAGTAAATGCAGACTTGGAGCGATTGACCGCCTTAGAGAAGACTTCGCGCATGCGCCGATCCCTGATGCGCGATATTCTCTTCGTCCTGGCTGGCGTGTTGCTGGTGGGAGGCGGAATTGCGGGATACCTCTACTATCAGGCCACGCAGACTGGCGTGGCTGCGGCAAAGAAGCTTTGGAATCCGCTTCTCCAATCTTCACGTCCGGTGCTGATCGTGATGGGAACCAGCCACCCGGATCAGATGGTGCCGGAAAATGACCAAACGACCTTCGGCGATCACATGTCGAATCCTTACCACCATGTCTCGGTTTCAAGCGCCATTGCCATGGCGCGCTTAGGCGGCGTCCTGCATCAACGCGGCAAGGATTACGAGGTCAAAGAAGCTGTCGAAACCAGCTTGACCGACATTCGCTCGCGATCGCTCATTCTGGTGGGCGCGATGAATAATCCGTGGACAATGCAGCTATTGAGGCCCCTCAGAATCCACTGCACTTTCGAGAACTCCATAGCCCGCATCCTGGATTCAGAGAATCCCCAGCAGCAGAGTTGGGCTATCGATTTCACGAAGCCGTACAGTTCCATCACGACCGACTATGCCATCGTGGCGCGGTTTCATGACCCCACCACCGAGGGACCCGTAATGGTCATCGCCGGGCTCGGACCGTATGGAACTGAGGCCGCCAGCGAGTTTGTGCAGTCGCCGCAACACCTCGCGGACCTTACGGCAAACTTGCCACGCGGCTGGGAGAACAAGAACTTGGAAGTGATCCTTAAGACGAATGTGATCGGCGCGAAGGCCGGCCCGCCCATTCTTGTCACCACCTATACCTGGTAGGCCGCGGAGCTTCCTTCAAGCGAATCGATTCGCTCAGTGCACGATCGCCCTACCGGCCTGTTTCAAGGAAAACAAAATCGTTGCCGTCGGGATCGCGGACGAAGAGGATCTTTCCGTCGCGGTCGAATTTCACGCCGGCGCTTTTCAATTCATCGGCGGCTCTGCGCGCATCGGGCACGGGAAATAGAACCTCGGGCTGGGCGCCGGGGCTAGCAGGGCGCAGCTCTAGTCGCACATCGGGAGCGCCGGGTGTGGTCAGGCGCACGTTGCCGTTCGTAGCCTGCGCCTCGAAACCAAGATCGACGTAGAACTCCTTTTCCGCTGCGCCCTCTCTCACTGGCAGATCGAGGCCCATCAGCTCCGTGGATACGCGGTTGGTGCCCAGGTGCTGGCCGCGGTCCAGGGTATGCCGCGAACCCGGCATGTACTGCGTAAACTCGGTCACGCGGCCTTCCGGATCGCTGGTTGAAGAGATCAGGTTGCCGGCCGCCGCCTTGCGCGCCGGCGCTGCCTTCAGCCCCGTGGAGTCGTAGAACTTGATCAGAGCGTTCAAATCGCCCGCCTCAAAGCAGACGTGCATCCAGCCCAGCGGCTGTTTGGGATCGGTCCGCGGATAGAGCTCGATGAACTGCCGGTCGTTGACCTTGATGAAGACTTCCGTGGTCTTGCCGGCGCTGGTCATGGCGAAGGACTCCTGGTAGCCCAGCTGACCCAGAAACGCAATCTCGCGATCGAGGTCGCTAACGCGGAAGGCGATGTGCGCAATGCCGGTGATGCCGGCGTCAGGCGCGGGTGGCTGCGCCAATGCGACGGCGCAGAACGCGCATGCGAGCGCGGGAATTGCGATCCAACGATTCTTCATCTGGGTCTCCTCAACATTGTGCGACGCGGGGTACCGGCGGCATCGGAAACGCCGTCCGCGGCTTATGCGTAATCCTGGCGATAGGGCGTGAAGATGTCGAGCACTTCAGAGGCTTCGAGGGCAGCCGCCTCGTGCTCGACGCCGCCTTCGACTACGATGCTTTCGCCGGCGTGCATCTCCCAGCTTTTACCCTCGGCCTGAAAACGGATATGGCCGCGCACCACATAGACCATTTGATGATGGGGATGGCTGTGACGCGCACCTTTCCAACCTTTCTCAAAGGTGTGACGCACCAACATAAGGTGCGGGTTGTACGCCAGAACCTGGCGCAACATGCCCGGTTCGGGCGTGGTGACCTTGGTGGCGTCGGTGGCCGTGTAGATGACTGGGGATTCTGGCATGGCTGTTCTCGAATTCAAGCTTACGACCCCACCCTGTCGGATGTCAGCTATTGGCTACTGGCTATTGGCCGTTCCCTCACCGATTCAGCCATCCGCCGTCTACCACCAGAATGTGACCGTGAATATAATCGCTCGCCCCGGAAGCAAGAAACACCGCGGCTCCGGCCAGGTCTTCCGGGTGCCCCCAGCGCCCCGCGGGAATGCGTTCCAGAATCTGCCGCGCGCGCTCAGGATTCTTGCGCAGCGCCTCGGTGTTGTCGGTATCCATATAGCCGGGCGCGATGGCATTCACATTCACGCCTTTTGACGCCCACTCGTTGGCAAACGCCTTTGTCAGTTGGCCGACACCGCCTTTGGCCGCCGCATAGGCGGGCACCAGGATTCCGCCCTGAAAGGTGAGCAGCGAGGCGATGTTGATGACCTTGCCCGACCCCTGCTTGAGCATGTGCCGCCCCGCGTGCTGCGTGAGCCGGAAGACGCTGGAGAGGTTCACGTCAATCACCGCCAGCCAATCCTCTTCGGAATACTCGACGGCCGGAGCGCGACGAATGATGCCTGCGTTGTTGACCAGAATGTCGATGGCGCCGAAATGCTGAATGGTCTCTTCCACGAGGCGCGCGCACACCTCCGGCGAACCAACGTCGCCCACCAGCGCGACGGCTTTCGCGCCGGCAGCTTCCAGTTTGTGCTGCGTGGCTTTGGGCGCAGTGCCGGAGCCATGCACGGCGACGTTGGCGCCGGCTTGGGCCAGACCAATCGCAATGGCCGCACCGAGGCCGCGCGACGAGCCGGTTACAAGTGCGGTTTTACCTTTGAGATTGAATTTGTCGGGTGTTGATTTTTCGTGGGCCAGGGGAATCAGGTCCTTTCGGGCGATGCAGGCTTGTAGATCTGCCTCCTTTTATTATGTCCGAGCCGCCCGGGAGACGGAATTCAGGCGCGCGGCGAAGCCGCCAGCGCGGGTTGTGCACTGCGCAAGGGCTGCGGCGCGATGAGTATGGAACTTGGCGCGCCTGAGACGAAGAGTTATGTATTCTGCGCAGGTTTGGCAATCGAGGCTTCAAAAAGAGCCCCCAAAATTGAAAACGCCAGAGACCGAAGCCTCTGGCGTCTCAATCTTGATCACTCGCAGTACAACCGGTGTTGCGTCCTCCAGCTCCCCCAGTGGCCGCCCTCCAGCTTTCGCTGGCGCTGTATCCTCTGGCTGCGCCGGCACAGAACCTCCGACTTGCGTCGACGGCTTGCACTCCGGCTCGACCGGTGGCCAACCCTCCGGCTCGGATCGGTTTCGTGTCCTCGGCTCGACCGGCGGCAAACCTCCGACTTGCGTCGATTGTTCCGCGCATCCGCTCGACCTTTGGCGATCCTTCAGGCTTGCGCCTGATGATCCTGGTTTCATCGGGCTTGCGCCCGACAATCCTGGTTCCATCCGGCTTGCGCCGTATGGCCCTTCCTCCGGCAAGGCCGACGACCTACCTCCGATTCGCATCGATGCCGTCCTTTGGCTCGGCTGGCGGCTTCATCCGGCTTGCGCCTTATGCTGCCCCTGCCCCTCGACTGGCTCCGCCTCCAGTTTGCACCGGCTGCTTCACCCTTCGCCTTTACCGGCCGTGAACCTCTCGGCTTGCGCCTCGTGGCTCCTTCTCCGGCTGAGCCTCTGATGCACTCCTTGTTTCAACCGAACCTTGCATCGACGGCGGAGCCGT
The DNA here is from genome assembly GCA_963713675.1 of uncultured Acidobacteriota bacterium. GTDB lineage: Bacteria > Acidobacteriota > Terriglobia > Terriglobales > Acidobacteriaceae > Telmatobacter. Next base: position 29,084 of record CAVQMV010000009.1, on the reverse strand, counting down.
CGATGAGTATTCCGTTTCCACCGGCCCTTGCATCTTCCGGAATCAACCCAGTTGAACAACCGTGGGCTTGCGCCCTCACTTGTAACCTCTGGTGCGTCCAGCGATCCCTCTGCGGCTTGCGCCTCAGGTTTCACCCTCTGTCCGGGCTGGCGGCCATCCTCCGGTTCTCACCGGCTGTCCACTCCGTCAACCTTGCTGGCGATCAACTTCCGGCTTGCGCCGACTGTTTCTTCTTCCAGCCTTCCGGCAACCAACTCCGATGCCCTTTCGAGTCATCAGTTGAATGAGACATTACGTCCGTTCAATCTGTGGAAGCAAGTGCAAAAGTCAAGTAAATTTGTGGATTTCACCAGGGTTGGTGCAGAAATCCATTTATCGCGAGCCAACGACGCAATTCTCAGCAATGATGCGCCAATTTGCACAGCAATCAGCCGAAAAAATCCGCTCAAAAACTTTGCAGAAGAGATTTTACGGACGGCATCGGCGACGCTTTGCATCGATCATGGTGCAATAAATCATTGGGCGATTGATGCACTGCAGTGCGAAGGGCCTGAAGTCACGATTGCGGTGCGTCGCCCGAGCCACCAGCCTCCACTTTCTTCCGCTGCGCCTCCTGCCAGGCCTTGTGGTCGTGGCTTTCCACAAACCCTGCGAGATAGGGCTTGATGTCGAAGTTCTCCGGCACCTTGTGCAGCACCACTAATTGCTTGAAGTACGTGTTGCACACCGGGCAAAAGAGCTCGTACTCCTTCGAGATCGCATCGGCCATGGTGCGGGTAGTCTAGCAGGACGGCAAGGCGAGCGGGATCGGTATCTCATTTCGATGCGGATTCGCGGTCCCATCGTAGAGAATGGTCAGGGAGACGAAGCATACCAATCGCATGAGACAGAACCGTAGAGCCTTTCTTCGCAATTCCGCTTTGGTAAGTGGTGCAGTCACGATGCGCAGCCTGACCGGCAAAGCACAGGCACTGGCAGCCTCCGCAACCGCCCCGGCAAATCAATCGGTCGAGAACCCCAGCGGCGCATCGATCCGGCAGCAGTTTCTCTCGCCTGAAAAGAAGTACCGGCCGATCGCGCGTTGGTGGTGGCCGGGAAATGATGTGACGGAGGAAGAGCTGCGCCGCGAGATCGGCGTGCTGGATAAGGCAGGCTTTGGCGGCGCGGAGATCCAGGCGTTCAACAAAGGATTCGATTTCCCGGCCATGCCGGAAGCGCAACAGAAGCGCGTCAGCGGTTTTGCTACGCCGGCCTTCTTTGAGAATGTGGGTGCGGCGATTGACGAAGCGCGGAAGCACGGCCTGTTCATCGATTACACATTCGGATCGGGTTGGCCTTTTGGCGGCGGGTACGATATTACGCCGGAGCTGGCTTCGATTGAGTTGCGGTGGACGCATCTTTCCATTGCGGGGCCGGCGAAGTTTCGCGAGCGCGTGCCAGTGCCGTCGATCGATGACGGCGACCCAGCGAATCCAGCAGGCTGGCTAAAGGGATTGCCGGATGGATGGGCCGAGCGCATGAGGAAGCGTACGAAAGTGGTGGCCGTGGTGGCGGTGCGCGGTACGGATGCGCGGTGGGAGTGGAACCTGGGCGGCGGACGGCAGCGGAGCGCGGCGAAATCAGGCGAGTTGGAAGCAGGCACGCAGGTGGATTTGACCGCGCACCTGGAGCCGGATGGAACGCTCACGTGGGATGTGCCGGAGGGGACGTGGCAGCTTTTCGTGTTCGCGCAGGCGCCGACGGGACAACGCGTGAACGCTGGCGCGGGGGAGGGTCCGCAGTTTGTGATGGACCATTTGAGCGCCGAGGCATTTGCGGCGCATGCGAAGCGCGTGGGCGACGATGCGATTCCGTACATCGGGAAATATTTTGGCAATGGAATGCGCGCGGTTTTCTGCGACAGCCTTGAAGTGGGTGCGAACCTTTTCTGGAGCGACGACTTTCTTGCCGAGTTCAGGCGCAGGCGCGGGTATGATTTGCTGCCCTACCTGCCGATCCTGAAGGTGCAGACGAGCGCAGAGCCGTATGACAAGTTTGCGGACTGGCCGGTTTATGACATGGCGGGGATTGGCGACGCGGTGCGCCACGATTACCGGCAGACCGTGGCGGATTTGATGGCGGAGCGGTTTTACGGGCAGTTTAACCGGTGGGCGCACGAACACAAGCTGCTCGCGCGCACGCAGGCGCACGGCTCGCCCACGGATGTACTGCGCATCTACGGCGAGGCCGACATTCCGGAGACCGAGGATCTCTTCGCGGATGGCGCATACGACTTTCTGAAGCTGGCGGCTTCGGCGGCAAACGTGGAAGGCCGCGCGATTGTGGGCAGCGAATCGTTTGTGTGGACCAACGCGGTGTACGAAACCACGCCGGAGAAGGTGAAGCTTGCGGCAGATGAGTTGCTTACGGCCGGCGTGAACGCGATTGTCTATCACGGCTTTGGGTACATCATGCCGGAGATTCCTGCGCCGGGCTGGCATCCGTTTACCGGTCGATTTGGCGAGGGAAATTACTCGTCTCAGTTCAACGAGCTGAATCCTTTGTGGCCGTATATTGGGCAGCTCAACGATTACATGGCGCGCGTGCAGTACCTGTCGCAGGCGGGAACGAACGTGGCTGCCGTGGCGCTGTACCGGAATGATCTGTCGCATGGCGCGAATGAATTGCCGCCTGCGCCGAAGTTGAACCAGGCACTGATGGACGCGGGGTACAACTACGACCATCTGAATGTGGACTCGCTGCTGCGCTGCACCGTGCGATACAAAGTGCTGGTGACGCACGGCGGAGCGGAATATCGGGCGCTCGTGCTGCCTGAGCTCGACATGATCGACGTGGCGCTGGCGGAGAAGATGCAGGGTTGGGCGAGCGCGGGATTGCCGATTCTGTTTGCGGAACAGATGCCTTCGCATGCCGACGAACACCTGGAGAATGCGCAGCGTGTGCAGGCAGCGATGGCGGCGATGCGCGGATTGCCGAATGTGTTTGTGGCAGCCGAGAACGCGGAGCTGGTGACATCACTCGGACGCGTTGCGGAGCCGAACGTACGGTTCCACGGCGAGGCGCTGTCTTTTATTCAAAAACGCATCGGAAAGATGAATGCGTATTTTTTGCGCAATGAAACCGATGCGGCGCGGCACGTGCATGCCGAGTTTGCAGCGGAGGGCGCGCCGGCGTTGTGGGATCCGTGGACTGGGCAGACGGCGGCGATGGCCGGAACTCGGCGCAAAGGAAATTGGACTGAAGTCGAGCTTGATCTCGAGCCGTTTGGGTCGGCGCTGATTGTCTTCGATCCTGAAGATAGCGGCGCGGCTGCTGCGCCGGTTCAGCAGCCCGGCAAGCTAAAGCGGATTGCGCCTGTTGGCGCGGGCGGGTGGAAGCTCATAGCGACGGGGCTCGTCCCGTCCGGCAAGACGGCGGAGATTCGGCGTGAGCTGCCGGAGTTGATTGACTGGTCGCTCGACAGCGAGTTGCGCGGATTCTCAGGGCGTGGCGTGTATGCGACGAAGTTTACCGTTGCGCCGGATGCGGGAAGCCGGTTGATTCTCGATCTGGGCAACGTGAGAGAAGTGGCCGAGGTGACGGTGAACGGCAAGCATGCGGCTACTCTGCTGCTGCGTCCGTATCAGGTGGACATTACCGGCCTGGTGCAGCCGGGAGAAAATTCGTTGGAGATCGTGGTGACCAACACGCTCTACAACGCCATGACCCTGCGCGAGCCGCGAGCCTTTCGCCCCGGCCCGACGGAGGATCTGTCGGGGCTGATGTCGGGCGGGTTGATGGGGCCGGTGCGGGTGAAGGTGATGGAGTAGGGCGCATGGTGGTTGCTGCCATTTTTGTGGCTATCCCCCCTCCCCCTATATGACGTACCTCCGTATTTGATAACAAAGGACTTATGGCGGGGGTATATATCCCTCTATACCCCGAGTCTGGAATGCATTACTCACAGAACGATTATGCGCCGGAAGGGGGAAATACCCTGCAAATCGGCACGCAGATTTTGCGGCGTGTTTTCAGTTGTTTGCATTGGGCAGGTGACGGCGCGGGCTTGACTTTGCTGGCTCGCTCTCGCGCTTCGAGGCGGACCGTCGCGGCGGAGCGGACGAGTCGAAGGACCCGTGGTTGGCACAAACCCGAACGAGCGTGCTCTCAACCCAGCACGAGAAGGGGTGCCCCACATCTCGCTTCTGAGATGTGGGAAAGCACAAACCCAACCCAGACTCTGTAATCCTGAGCGAGTCTTGGCGCATGCAATGCGCCAACGCGGGTCGAAGGACCCATGGTTGCGTTTCGCTTGGTATCAGGGCATGAGTTCACTCGTGCCGCAGCCCGCACAGCCATTTTTCGAGAAACAAAGTACGCGGCGAAGCCGCGCTCCAACCTCGCGCTCAACACGTGTCGTCTTAGGCGAACCGGCCCTCAGCGGAGCCGAGGGGCCTGCATTTGCCTCTCGCGCGCTATCAACGCCACAGGGAAAAACGCTGCAAAACGGCGGCGAAAGGATTTCGGGGGCTGACTGCGGGATGGATCGGCGTAGTCGGGATCGATCTGTGGACCTCGAATTCCCACATCCACGTCGACGCAACCGAAGACGGCAGGGTTTATGCTGGTCCTCAACCTGCTTTCTGTGCTGCCCGGTCTCAGATAAGAATAAGTTCAAGCGCTCATTGCGAAACTGATTCGTCACTAGACCGGAATTTCAAAGGCTGGGTAAATCGAAATGCCCTCTGAATCAAAAGTGCCAACCTATGACAAACTCCTGTGGCCAGTCCTCAGAGCAATGAAAGCGCTGGGTGGGTCATCGACCAATGACGAACTACTGGATAAGGTGATCGAGTTAGAGCACTTTCCGGACGCCGTGCAAAATGTCATGCACACAGAGCGCTTGACCAAATTGGGCTACCGCCTTGCGTGGGCCAGAACCTACCTCGGAAAAGCGGGCGCACTTGAAAACCCCTCGCACGGAGTGTGGGCGATTACAGAAAAAGGCAACGCTCTCACGGCGAAAGAGGTTGAACAGATTCCAGCTGAAGTCAGGAAGCTTTATAAGGCTGAAAAAGGGGAGAAGCACAAGGATCTCCAGGAGGCGGAGGACCTTTCGCCAGAATTGAAGGATTGGAAGGACGAGTTGTTGGCAGTCTTGACTAGCCAACTCAAACCGGACGCTTTTGAACGCCTGGCACAACGCATCCTTCGGGAATCAGGGTTTGTAAAAGTAGAAGTGACCGGACGAGGTGGCGACGGCGGTATAGACGGCGTAGGGGTCTTGCGCCTCAGATTGCTTTCGTTTCAAGTTTACTTTCCATGCAAGAAGTACAAGGGAAGCGTCTCGCCAAGCGCAATTCGAGACTTCCGCGGGGCGATGGTTGGGCGCTCGGATAAGGGCCTGTTCATCACGACCGGAACGTTCACAGCCGAGGCAAAGAAGGAGGCTACGCGTGACGGGGCACCCGCCATTGACCTCATTGACGGAGATTCTCTATGTGATCTTCTGAAGAACCTTAAGCTTGGAGTGACCACAAAAATGGTCGAGGACGTAAGCATAGACCCGGGCTGGTTCGGCAAAATCTGACGGCGTACTTTACGCGTACAGCGGAGGGCCTCGGCGCGGTGCGGTGCAGCGAACAGGTTTGCCCGCGCCAACCGCTCAAAGTTCTCGCCAGCCCTCGGACCCTCGTGGTATTCATGTTTCACAGCTTAATCTTCCCGCGAGAGCGGTGATCTCTTTCAAGCCTGTATGACGCGATTGCAAAGACTACCACTACTCCGGTAGCCACAGCCAACGCGCCGATAAGGAACAATCCCATGCTTAATCCTCTTGATACTGCATCTTCGTTGCTTTGGTGGTCAAACGTTCTTTACGTGGTCGGTGCTGTGTTAACGCTAGGGACATCGGCATTGGTTCTCTTCGAAAAGCGTCAGATAGGAAAGGGAATCGAGGTCAAGCATAGCGTTCGCAATGAAGTCTTCTTTGTAACTTCTGCGCTCATTTGCCTCGCTGGTACGTGCGGAGCCATTTACTTCGGCAGTAGGGTTAGCAAGATTAAAGATGCCGACCTTGCTACTTATAAGATCACCGCCGGGGTTCAAATCGCTCAAGCCAATCAGCAAGCGGCAAACGCTAACGTGACAGCCGGGGAGGCCAACAAGAATGCCGCGGAAGCAGACAAACATTTGGCCGCCGCGAATCAGCAGGCAGCGGATGCAAATAAGAAAGCCGCCGAGGCAAATGTCGCTGCGCAACAGGCAGTACTCGACAAGACCAAAATCCTCCACGATAACCTTGTTCTTCAGCAGCAAATTACACAGGAACAGACTGCTCGCGAACAGATTCAACAACAGCTTGCTCCCCGCAGCATGACTCCTCAAGCGCAACAGCGGCTTGTCGGGCAATTGCGTCCGTTGGCTAAACAGGACGTTGATTTTGTGATTTTCCCCGGAGACCCTGAGGCCGAGAATCTTGAGCGCCAGATCGCTTGGGCGTGTCAACAGGTGGGTTGGGAAATCCATGGTGCCGATCCGATGGGCGGCAGCGCCAAAGGGGTGACGATTGAATTCGACGCGGAAGTGCCGGGCGTCCGCGAAGCGGCAGATGCTATCACGCTTTCGCTGACATCTTCCGGCATGGAAGCGGTTGCGGTTCCAAGTCTTCCCCCGTTTGGCCAGCAGTTCGGCGCCTACACTTCGGACGGAAAAGCGGGCAACGGCAAGATTCGGGTGATCATCGGCTCTAAGTAACTTGTACGCCAGCGGTTTTGTTGCCGAGCGTTTCGCCTGATTACGTGCGGCCTCCTCATCTGAGACCGGAAGAAAAGAAAGTTGCAGGACTTTCATCGCGGCTTTGCCGCGTACTTGATTTCTCGAAAAATGGGCGGGCGGTTTGCGGCGCGGCTAAAAGCCGCGCCCTGATACAAGACCTGTGAGTTGAGGTTCGTGCTGTCCCACCCTAAACGCAAGAGACGCGTTTAGGATGGGGCAACCGTATTCTTCGTTTCCGATGAAAACTGAGCAGGCTCGGATTGGCCTGAAGGTCGTATGATGTGGCCCAGACAGAAGAAGGGTTTGCTCGGCACGGCTCCCCCCGGCCTGGCAAGAGGAGGCGGATATGGACCTCGCGATTCTAAGGAAAGTTTGGCCGGCGGCGGCATTGGCTGCGGCCTTGGTCCTGGTGGTGTTTGCAACAGCCGGGGCAATGGGAGCGCCCGACAACAACCAGCCGAAGACGGCGGTTTTGCACGCCACCGTCTCGATCAGCGGAGGCGTGAGCTTCAGCGGGTCCTATGATGCTCGCCTGACGGTGCAGACCTGTGCCGGCGTGGCGAGGGGCGGAACAGGCCAGCACGACGGCCTGGGCAAGGCGATGTTCTATGTGCCGATTCCGATGCAGCCTCCGAGTGGCGATCCCGGGCCGGTGGGCGGGGGGCACAACTTCTCGACCGATGCTGCGGCCGGGCCTTATCACGGGCCCGGAACCTACACGGGCTCCGGCCTGAGCGCGACGCAGATGGATGCGGACACTCCGCCGGGTTCGCAGGACACGCACATCTTTGCGTTTCCCACCAACATTGGCACGATGGTGATCAACCCCGACGCTTCGGGCTCGTTCACGTTCGGGCCATTGCAGGATCCGGGGAGCGTCTATATCTCTGGCAAGGTGGTCTGGACTTGCTCGGAGGTGAGAGTGGGGATGAATTAGAGGTTTTCGTTCGACGGCTATGGACCTCCGCCCCACGTTGTGTTATCCCCGGTCCCCAGGTGCGAGGGACCGGGGGCACCCATCTTACTGCTGATCCCTGACTTATGATCCCTGTTTTGTTCTCTCGTTTGACCGCGAAATCGTGTGCAAAACGCGACAAAATGCGCGCAAAACCGCGCAAAAACGTGCTCCAAACCCTGTTTAAGTGCACTTTTGGGTAATTCTCTGTCCACCTTTGCGCGAATACGGGAAATTCTATGGTTACAAACACTAATTAAATGGGTAATTTTCGGGTATTTGTCTCGAAAAATCGCAACCACTTGAGCGAACATTTGCGGGGCAAATGTAACCACTTAAGCGAACATTTGGCCGGGTAAACGCACCAGATAAACCAACATTCGCGCTGATTCTGCTGGGCTTAAGGAAACTCCCCACCCCAGATGCAAAAAATGCAGGTCCTTCGACTCGTCCCGGCGCACCGGGACTCGCTCAGGATGACCGATCGAAGAAGGTGACGGGCTACGCCGCTGCGGACGGCCGCCGATCACTGACCACTGACCACTGATAACTGCTTGGCCAGCATCTGCTTGATGCCGCGCAGCGCCTGCCGCGTGCGCTCCTCGTTTTCGATGAGGGCGAAGCGCACGTGCTGGTCGCCGTGCTCGCCGAAGCCGATGCCGGGACTGACGGCCACCTTGGCCTCGTTGAGCAGGAGCTTCGAAAACTCGAGCGAGCCGAGCTCGCGGTAGGCCTCAGGAATTTTGGCCCAGACGAACATGGTCGCCTTGGGTGAAGGCACGGCCCAGCCGGCTTTGTTGAGGCCTTCGATCAGGACATCGCGACGGCGGCGGTAGTTGTCGCAGATTTGCGCAACGCACTCCTGAGGACCTTCAAGCGCGGCGATGGCTGCGACCTGGATGGGCGTGAAGGTGCCGTAGTCGAAGTAGCTCTTGAGGCGCGCGAGCGCGGCGACGAGCTTCTTGTTGCCGACCATGAAACCGACGCGCCAGCCGGGCATGTTGTAGCTCTTCGACAGCGTGAAGAACTCGACTGCAACATCTTTTGCGCCGGGAACCTGCATGACGCTGGGCGGCTTGTAGCCGTCGAAGGCGATGTCGGCGTAGGCGAGGTCTTGAATCAAATAGAAGCCGTGCTCGCGGGCCAGCGCGACGAGGCGCTCGAGGAACGGCAGCTCCACGCATTCTGTGGTGGGGTTCGAGGGAAAGTTGACGATGAGGGCCTTGGGGCGCGGGGTCATGCGCGGGATGAGGTCCTCAAGCTGGCGAAGAAAACTTTCCTGGTCGTGGACGGGGACGCTGATGATGTGCGCGCCGGCGATGACGGGGCCGTATATATGGATGGGGTAAGAGGGGTTGGGCACGAGCACGGTGTCGTTCGAATCGAGAATAGCGAGACAGAGGTGGGCGATGCCCTCTTTGGAGCCGATGGTGGCGATGGCCTCGGTTTCGGGATCGAGGTCGACGTCGTAGCGGGACTTGTACCAGTTGCAGATGGCCTTGCGCAGGCGGGGCAGACCGCGGGAGACGGAATAGCGATGCGTGGGCGGCTTGCGGGCCGCTTCAACGAGCTTGTCGACGATGTGGGCGGGCGTGGCGCCGTCAGGGTTGCCCATGCCGAAGTCGATGATGTCTTCGCCGCGGCGGCGGGCGAGGGTCTTCATTTCGCCGGTGATGTTGAAGACGTAGGCGGGCAAGCGCTGAATGCGAGAGAACTCTTCCATGGCTACTCCAGAATACAGGGACCGAGGGAACAAGGGAGCAAGGGAACAAGGGAGACAAGAACCCTTGAACGCTGTGCTGAGAATCAATTTTGGGATGAGGTGAGGCGGAGTCTAGGCGGCCGGAGCCGCCGCAGCCGCGGCTGTGCGGGCGATGGCGAAAGCGATATGGCGGGGATGGTGCATGGGTTGATTATAGCGGAAAGGCGGCTTTTTGCTGGTAGTTCTTAGCTTTTAGCTTCCGAGGGGGAACGATCAGCTGCCTGCCGGGCCTGGGCGATGAGCCGGCGGACGACGGCATGAATCATGGAGACATCAAAGAGCACCAGAAGGAGAAACACAGCCGCCTGCGCGATCTCAATGGAAAAACTGAATCTGTCTCCGGCTTTGAGATTCTTGAGGGCCGCGGCAAGGCTCAAGCCGACGATGAATGCTCCAGACGACAACGCAACAATTGCGCCATTGAGCGACCAGTATGCTGCAGACTTGTCGCATTGTTCGCTGAGCCACTTCATGGCTGCGAGTATAGCGTTCGACCGGCCCGGCGGGCAGCAAATTTATACTGGAACACAAGATGAGCACGTTTAAACCTGTTGACGAGCAAATGGATCTGCTGGAGAAGGGCGCGGCGGAGATTATCCGCGTGAGCGATTTGCGGGAGCGCCTGGAAGAGAGCCGCAAGACGGGGCGGCCGCTGCGCGTGAAGGCGGGGTTCGACCCGACGGCGCCCGACCTGCACCTGGGGCACACGGTGCTGATGCGCAAGCTGCGGCACTTTCAGCAGCTGGGGCATACGGTGATTTTTCTGGTGGGCGATTTTACTTCGCTGATCGGCGACCCGACGGGACGCAACGTGACGCGCAAGCCGCTGACGCGGGAGGAGATCGACAAGAATGCCGAGACGTACAAGGAACAGGTGTTCCGCATTCTCGATGAGAAGACGACCGAGGTGCGCTACAACAGCGAGTGGCTGGGCAAGCTGGGGTATGAGGATACGGTGCGGCTGACGGCGCACTTTACGGTGAGCCAGATGCTGGAGCGCGACGATTTCTCAAAGCGCTTCCAGGCCGAGCAGCCGATCAGTTTGCACGAGCTGCTGTACCCGGTGATGCAGGGGTACGACTCCGTGGCCTGGAGTGCGATGTGGAGTTGGGCGGGACGGATCAGAAATTTAACTTGCTGTGCGGGCGCGAGCTGCAGCGGCACTACGGGCAGAAGCCGCAGATCGTGCTGATGACGCCGATTCTGGAGGGACTGGACGGCGTGCAGAAGATGTCGAAGTCGCTGGGGAACGCGATTGGGATCAACGAGCCGGCGAGCGAGATGTACGGGAAGCTGATGAGCATCAGCGACGAGCTGATGTGGAAGTATTGGGTGCTGCTGACCGATCTGACCCTCTCCGAGGTCGAAGCGCTCAAGGCTGAGGTTGTTGCCGGGAAGTTGCATCCCATGGAAGCCAAGAAAAAACTGGCGCGGACGATTGTGGCGGGATTCCACGGCGAGGCTGCGGCGCTAAGCGCTGATGAGAATTGGGCGCGGATGTTCCAGGCTGGTGAGACGGCTGAGGATCTGGAAGAGGTCGCAGTGGCGTTCGCTGGAGTGGCGGGGCCGGAAGCGAATCAAATCAAGTTGCCGAAACTGCTGGTGGCGATGGGCCTAGCCGCGAGCGGTGCGGAGGCAAACCGCAAGATCGCCGAGAAGGCGGTGCGCGTGGATGGCGACGTGGTGGAGGGCCTGCTGATTCCTGTGGGCACGCTGCCTGCGCGGCTGACGGTGCGGCTGGGCAAGCGGGCGAAGATTGCGGTGGTTGCTTAGTCGTCCTTCAGGGGCTAAAGCCCCTTCCTTTTGCTGGAGTGCTTTCGGCGCGAGTAAACTCGCGCCCTGATACAAGACGAAAGACAACCGCAGGTCCTTCGACTCGTCCCTGCGCGCTGGGCCGAGTTCGCAAAAGGGCAAACGCAGGTCCTTCGACTTCGGCCGTTCGCGAAGCGAACGGCCTGCGCTCAGGATGACATCCGATTTTTGATTACTCGGATGACAAAGTTTGGTTAGGGTTCGTGGTTTCCCGGGTCTCAGAATCGAGACCGGGGGCACCCTAGAGTTGTGCTGAGACGATCGGCGGGATCCGTTTATAGGTAGTGCAAGCGAGGAAGGCATGGAAAGCCGGCGGACGGTGTTGAAGGCGTTGGGCGCTGCAGTGGGCGCTACGGCGGTGAACCTGAGCGCACTGGAAAGTTTTGCGCGCGGCCTCGATGAGCATAGCGAGCGGCCGAATATCTTGTGCATTGTGGGCGAAGGGCTGCGGGCCGATGAGTTTTCGTCGGCAGGCAACCGGATTCTGCACACGCCGAACATGGACCGGATCGCTACAGAGGGATGCAACTTTCACAACGCCTTTGTGGTGAATGCGCTGTGCCTGCCGTCGCGGGCCACGATGCTGACAGGGATGTACTCGCACACCACGGGCGCGGTGTCGAATGTGGAGGGCACGGTGCCGGCGCGGTTTCCGCTGGTGTCGGACCTACTGCAAAAAGCCGGGTACGAGACTGCGTTTCTGGGCAAGTCGCACGTTGCCGGCGCACTGATGGATCACTACTGGGATTACTACTTCGGGTTTGTGGGGCAGGCGGATTACTACCGGCCGCGGATTACCGAGGGCGTGAAGGGCAAGTACGGGCCGGAGACGCTCTACGAAGGCGAGTATGTTGACACGCTGCTGACGCAGAAGGCTGTGGGTTGGCTCAAGCAGAAACGCGAAAAGCCATTCTGCATGTTTTTGTGGTTCTATGCGCCGCATGCGCCGTTCTACCGGCCGAAGGATCTGGTGAACGATTTCAACGGCGTGGCGATTCCCAAACCCAGGACTTTTGACGAGGACCAGACGGGCTACGCCGACAAACCGCGCGCGGTGGCCGAGGCGGACGACAAAATTGGATCGTCGGAGGTGTTTACCGACGATCCGCGGTCGCTCGAAGAGTTGGTGAAAGATCATTATGCGGGCGTGGAAGACAACGATCGCAATGTGGGCGCGGTGCTGGCGGAGCTTGAGCGGCAGAGGCTGCTGGATCGGACGGCTGTTGTGCTGAGTTCGGATCACGGATTCCTACTGGGCGAGCACCATTTGTATGACAAGCGCGTGATGTATGAGCCGTCGATTCGCGTGCCGATGATGGTGCGCTGGCCGGAGCGCGTGAAGGCGGGAACGACTTCAGAGGAGATGGTGCTGAATCTCGATATGGCGCCAACTTTGTTGGAGATTGCTGGACTGCCGGCGTCCGCGGAGATGCAGGGCAAAAGCATGATGCCGCTGGCCGAGGGAATAAGCGATGTGCCGTGGCGCGAGGATTGGCTCTACGAGTATTACGAGTATCCGGGGTTTGAAAATGTGCGGCCGTGCCGCGGCGTGCGGACCAAGCGGTATAAGCTGATCGATTTCTTTCTGGAGCCGGAGGAGTTTGAGGTCTACGATCTGGAGAAAGATCCGGATGAGGCGCACAATCTCTACGGCAAACCGGGAAATGAGGAACTGACGGCGCACCTGAAGGAACGGCTCGCGGCGTTGCGCGCGGAGACCGGCGACACTTACGAGTACGAACCTACGGGGTTGCCGCTGCATCCAGCGATGCAAGTGCTGTCGCAGCCGAAGAGCAGCCACTAGCTTCTAGCTACTAGCTGTTAGCTTTTTCGTGGTGGGGTGAGGGTGGTGCGATCCCACGTCTCAAAATCGAGACGTGGGGCACCCACCTTTCGTGCCGGGTCGAATTCGCGAAAAGCAACCGCGGGTCCTTCGACTGCGACCGTTCGCGCAGCGAACGGCCTGCGCTCAGGATGACAGATCAATATCAAGATGACAGTTCAGTATTTTTGGTGCGGTTTCACTTGCCCAATGCGAAACTGCGCGCGGATTCCAGGAGTTTGGCGACGGATTCTTTGGAACAGGATTCGGTGTAGATGCGCATGAGCGGCTCGGTGCCGCTGGCGCGGAGCAGCAGCCAGGTTTCGGCGGCGTTGGGTTTTGTCTTTGCTTCCGGATTATCCAGGTAGAACTTCACGCCGTCGAGATTTTCCTGGCGCAGGATGGGCATGCCGGCGAATGTGGCGTTGCCGATGGGGAGTGCGCGGGCGCGGGCGATGGCGGCGTTCTTGATGTCGTCGGAGATGTGAAGGTCGATGCGGCCGTATTGATGCTCGCCGTACTCGGCCTGGAGATCGGCGACGAGTTGGCCGAGCGTCTTGCCTTCCTGCGCCATGACGTTGGCGAGCAAGAGGCAGTTGATGAGGCCGTCGCGCTCGGGCAGATGGCGCTGGAAGCCGATGCCGCCGGATTCCTCGCCGCCCATGACGATTTCGCGCTCGAGCATGAGGTCGACGACGTACTTGAAACCGATGCCGTGCTCGATGAGTTCGCGGTTGTACTTCTTCGCGATGCGGTCGAGCATTTTGGTGGTGTTGAAGGCGCGGGTGACGGCGCCGGGCCAGCCTTTGTACTTCAAGACCCAACTGAGAAGCACGGAGTAGATTTTGTGCGGGTCGACGAAGATGCCGTTTTCATCGGTCGCGCCGATGCGGTCGGCGTCGCCATCGGTGCAGAGGCCGGCCTGGCAATGGTTGGCGACGGTGGCTTCGCCGAGGGCGCGGATGTTGGGCTCGATGGGCTCGGGGTTGATGCCGGGAAAAAGCGGGTCGGGATTGAAGCGGATGGGGACGTTGGCTACGCCGATGCGATTGAAGATGTCGGAGAGGATGGTGCCGCCGGCGCCGTACATGGAGTCGATGCAGAACTTCATGCCGGATTTGGCGATGAGGTCGAGATCGGCGAAGTCCTCGATGGCTTTGAGGTAGGTGGGCAGGAAATCGACTTCAACGATGGGCGCGGGCTGCGACGCGCGCGGGACGGGCTGGCCGAGATACGATTCGATGGCCGTGATCATGGAGGGCTTGCCGGAGCCGCCATACCAGCCCTTGTACTTGACGCCGTTCCATTGCGCGGGGTTGTGCGATGAGGTGATCATGATGCCGCCGGCTGCGCCGCGCTCACGCACGCCGAAACTGAGGGCCGGTGTGGGCGTGACGGCGTTGGCGAGCTGGACGGGAATGCCGGTGGCTGCGACAACTTCAGCGCAGGCGCGGGCGAATGCCTTCGATCCGAAGCGCGTGTCGTAGGCGATGCAGAGGCCTTTTTTCGGGTCTTCCTGAGCGTGGATGTAGGCGGCGATGGCCTCAGCGGCGGTGCGCACGTTGGCAAATGTGAAGTCGTCGGCGATGACGCCGCGCCAGCCGTCGGTGCCGAATTTGATGACGGGATGAGGCAAGGTATTTTCAAAATCTCCGTAAGGGGTAAAGGACAACGATAACAAAAAGAGCGCGGTGAGTGCACGGGGGTTTGCGCACCGATTCATTTGTGCCCGATTGAAAGTGGACGATCGAGGTTCGTGCTTTCCCACCTTAACCGATTCGCGAAACGCGCGAATCGGCGAAGGTGGGGCACCCATTTTCGTGCCGCTCGGGAGGTGCGGGCCTGGAGGCCCACACGACAGCCGGTCTAGAGACCGGCGCTACTTGCATTCGGGGAAGGTCATGCAGCTGGCGAACTCGTCCTGAAAAGCGGGGTCGGCGGCGAGGCTCACGTGCTCGATGGGCGGGAGCGCGGGTTCGATCCGCGAGAAGCAGCATTTTTGCGCCGCGAAGGGCGGTGTTGCCGGCGGCGTGGATGAGCGCGTGTGGGGCTTCGAGGAGGCCGATGCGGAGGGCGCTCTCGATTTGCACGTAGTTGCCGAAGGCGCCGGCGAGATGGATGGCGCGGAGATCGAGCTGCGGCATGCGCCGAGGCGCTTGAGGAGGAGGCGGAAGCCGGCGGCGATGGCGCCTTTGGCAAGTTGCAGCTCGCGAATGTCGGATTGATAGAGGACGACGGGCGGCGCGACGGGGAAGATCTTTGAGCCGTCGGCGATGCGGCCGTTGGCGAGGATGGCTGCGGAGCGCAGGCCCGCGGCGACAGCGTCGACGAGGCCGCTGCCGCAGATGCCGCGCGGCGCGACGTCGCCGATGACGGTGGCGCGGAGCGTGCCATTCGTCGAGCGAAACGTAGGCGATGGCACCGGTGACGGCGCGCATGCCCATGCGGATGGCTCCGGCCTCGAAGGCAGGACCGGCGGCGGTGGAAGCGCAGACGATGCCGTGGCGATTGCCGATGGCGATTTCGCCGTTGGTGCCGAGGTCGACGAGCGCCGAGAGATCATCGCCAAGCGCGATGCCCGCGGCGACGATGCCGGCGAGGATGTCGGAACCGACGAAGCCGCCGATGCAGCGCGCGAAGCGGATGACGCAATCGGAGGGCAGGTCCCAGCCGAGATCGCTGGCGGTGAAGCGCTGCTCGGCGAGATGCGGCGACTGCGAAGGGCACGTGCGCGAGCGGCTCGACGTCGAGGCCGCAGAACAGATGGTGCATGACGGTGTTGCCGACGAGCAGGACTTCGTCGACTTGCGATGCGCGGCTGCTGGGTGAGGCGCGCGACGAGCTGGCCGAGCGCGGCGCGGATGGGCGTGGTGAGGTCGCTGGCCGTCGAGCGCGGCGCGGATGCGGCTCATGACGTCGGAGCCGAAGGCGGACTGGGGATTGAGCATGGTTTCGACGCCGAGCACGTCGCCGGATGCCGCATCGATGAGTTGCGCGGCGATGGTGGTGGTGCCGAGATCGATGGCGATGGCGAGGCGGTGGGACGACGATGCTGATTGCTGTCCCACCCATTCCGAATCTGTTTTTGCAGATTCGGAATGGATGGGGCACGGAGTGGTTGTGCTCGGGACGGTCGGATCCGCAAGGATCTCCATGTGCCACTGGCCGCACTCGAGGACGAGCGGCTCGTCCGCGCGGGCCTGGCAGGCAAGACGCCAGCCATGGGCAAGCTGATCCACTGAGAAGCTGTCCGCGTCGGCCTCGGTGACGGGAAGCGACCCGGAAAGCACGCGCACCTGCAGCCGCCGCACTCGCCCGTCCCGCCGCAGGGGAATTCGAAGCCGTGGGCGGCGAGGCCGGAGACGAGTGAACCGCCGCGCGGAAGTTCGAGCTCGACGGAGAGCGGCTCGAGACGGATACGGACGTGATCTGACGATGAGGACGCCGACGATGATGGGTCAAGAGTCATTCGGCTTCCACGATGTCGTCGTTGAACGTGGCGCGGATTTGTGCGCCCGGCGCAACGACGAGAAAATCGGCGGCATCCCAGGGGCCGTTGACGAGACGCTCGAGAAGCGTGAGCGAGCCCGATACCTCTTCGAATGCCCATCCCTCTTTTTCGGCTTCGGCGCGCGCCTGGGCGCGGCAGGCTTCGTCTGACGCGATGCCGGTGGAGATGTAGGTGAGGCCGGAGTAGTGGCGGCGGAAGGAGGAGAACTGCTCGTAGAGATAGCGGCCGTTGTCTTCGCCATACTTGGCGATGAATTCTTCGAGCGTGGTTTGCTCGCCCATGGGATTTTCTTGCGAGGGGAAGGCGGGCTCCAGCTTGAGATCGGGAGTTTGAAATTCTACCCAGCCGGGCGAGCGGTAGTAGACGCCGGGGTGGTCCTGAAAGTATGTCGCATAGCGATGGCGGCTGCCCATGAGCACGCCGATGCAGTCGTGGGCACGGGGAAGAACGAGTTGTGTGCGGCCGGCGCGGAGACCTTCGGTGCCGCGGCCGCACAATGCGTAGCCAAGAAGGATGGCGTCGTAGCCGGCACTGTCGGCCGCATCGATTCGGTCTTGAAGATGGGGGCGCATCTCGACGCCGAGCGAGTGCAGACCCATGGGAATGGATTCGAGGTCGACTGTGTGCGCGGAACGGGCGACGATGTGCTCCATTTCGCGCGTGAAGACCTGGCAGTGGATGAGTTTGAGACGCATGCAAAACAGCTTTCGGCTATTAGCTCTTAGCTTCTAGCTTGATGGTGCGGAATCGACGGGGCAGTGACGGACATCATTGCATCCACTTTCTTCAAAATCGTTTCCCGGGCGTCGGGAACAGAGAGGACATCGCACTCCGAGCCAAGGATGTGAGGATGACCGCAGGCCTTCATGTTCGCAAGCAACTCGCGGGTGCGGCGCACGACTTCTTCAACCGGCATGGCACCATCCGAATAGAAGGACTTGGTGGGAAGGTTGCCGTAGAGAACAACGTCCATGGGCGCGAGGCGCGCGTCTTCCCACAGCTTGCGCGAACCGCCCAGGCTGAGGATGACGGGATGGAGGCGATGCGCGAAGGCTTCGACCATGGGATCGATGAGCTCACCGCAATCGTGGAAGATGAGATCGCAAGCGCCTTCGTCGAGGACAGACTTGAGGCGCAGATTGGGTTCCATGACAAGGCGCTCGAAGATGCTGGAGCCGGCTTTGAGTTGGCGCGGAGAAAGGAAAGAGGTGTTCGCCGCGGGCTCACAGATCATGATGGCGCGCGCGCCGTGGGCGATTTGACTGCGCACGGAGCGATGGATCGCGGCTTCCGCGATCTTGAGACACTGAATAAGAAGCCGCACTTCGTCGGAGTCCTCAGGAGCCTGACCGCGGCCGGCCATGGCTGCGGCCGCGATGGGATCGGCCATTAACCGCGTGACCAGCGAGAAGGGGCCGATGGCCATGCCGACGGGAAAAAGGCCGGGGATCGAGGCAATGTACTGGAGAGCCTCATCACGCGCGGTGCTGCCGGGACAACTGGAGCCGGCCTTTTCGTCACAGAGCGTAGCCAGAGTCGCGTCGTCGAGCGGAGCGGTGAAGTGATATGCGTCTGCATCATGGGCGGAGACGCCGATGCGCGCGAGAAGATCGGCTTTCTCTAGACGCAGATCCATGAGCGGAATGGCGAGTGGAGTGTTCCAGCGGCGGGCCGTGCGCTCGATGACGCGGCCCAGAGCGGGGCCATGGTTGCGAACGGATTCCGAGTCCGGCTCTTCATGCAAAACGAGGTCAGCGCCTATGGGCATCGATAGGCCGTCGGCGGCGAGACGGAGAAACAGGGCTCGGTTCGTTACGGGGTTTGTCAGGCGGCTTGTCAGACTGCCTCCGCGGCTAGCAGATTTTTGACGAGGCCGACTGCGCCGTTGGCGTTCTCGCTAAAGCCGTCTGCGCCGATTTCCTTTGCGTATTGGTGCGTGACGGGCGCGCCGCCGATGAGCACCTTGACCTGCGTGCGGAGACCCGCGGTCTGGAGCGCGTCGATGGTTAGCTTCATGGCCGGCATGGTGACGGTGAGCAGCGCCGACATGCAGACCACGTGCGGCTTGCGCTCTACGACGGCGGTGACGAAGTTTTCCGGCGAGACGTCGGTGCCAAGATCGATGACTTCGAATCCGCTGCCTTCGAGCATGGAGGCGACAATGTTCTTGCCGATGTCGTGCAGGTCGCCTTTGACGGTACCGATGACGACGCGGACCGCCATCTTTTGGCCGGAGGCGGCGAGCAGCGGCTTGAGCAGCTCCAATGCGACCTTCATGGCGCGGCCGGCGAGCAGGAGCTCGGGAACGAAATACTCTTCGCACTCGAAGAGACGGCCGACCTCATCCATGGCCGGAACCATGGATTCCTGAATGAGGGCCATGGGCAGGACGCCTGCGGCGATGGCCGCTTCCGTGGCGGCTCGCGCTTTTTTGGCGTCGCCGTTCAGAATTGCATCGTACAGTTCCTGGTCTTGCGCCATCGAAATACCTCTCTGCTCCGCACATCATGCGGGGAGATGGATGCCGCGGCGGCACAGTCCAATTGCAGGCGAAGCGTTTGCCCAAAAACGGCATTGCGCCCGCTTGCGCAGGCTGGTTGCGACACTCTCCCTTAGAACGGATTGATGATTCAAGATAAATCGCTTTCAGTAGGACTGGCAAATGCGCGAGAGACCGGGTTCCGGCGCGCGGAACCCGGGGATGGAGCACATGCGGCACTTAACGAGGCGCGGAGGGAGCGGGACGCGTGCGCGGAAAGCGCGGCGTGCGCACTGCCGCCTCGGTGGGCAACTGATCTTTGCAGAGCTCCAGAATTTCAATGGCCTGAAGGCCGGTTTGAGACGCTTCATTGGTGTTGATTCGGGGATCCTCTTCCACGGGATGGAGCGAGTCGGGCCCGGAGACGAGGTGCGGAGTGGCGATGCCGCCGCCCTGCGAGAGCAGACCGGCAATGGCCTTCAGCGCAAAGGCCTTATCACCGGTTTTGGCGTAAGCCCATGCGGCGAGACGGGGACCGCTCTGGCCGGGGATGACGTAGCTTGCGTCGGCGCCTTCGTCGCCCGTGACGCTGTCTTTTTGCCAGACATCGGCGGGCGCGATGCCGATGCGGCACATGCGCAGCCAGGCGGCGGCAAAGTCGTTGCGGCCGAGGAGGGGTACCAGCTCGAACATGACTTCAGCGCCGCCCTGGATGGTGGCGAGGTTGTAGTTGGCCGGGGCGAAGGTTTTGGTAACAGGATCGGAGATGGGCGTGAGCTTGCCGGTCGCATTATCGAAGCCAACAATGGCCGCGGCGGCGGTATTGCGCGAGGCGGGCTTGCCGGTTTCGAGACCGAAGGGCATGGCGACGATGGAGTCGACGCCGGCGAGAATGCGGTCGCGCCAGTGCGCATCGTTGGTGCGCTCCCACTCCGTCATCCAGTTGCCGGCAAGGGCGAACCAGTCCGGGCCGATGCGGATGCGAACGAGAGGCTCGCCGGGCGTGCGCGGCGCGGCTTCGCGCATGGGATCGTATTTGGCAACGGCGATGCCTGCGGATTCGGCGACCATGTGCATGATGTCGCCGGCGCGCTCGTCGGTGGTGAGGTAGTAGAAGAAGCGCCAATGCGCGGCCTGACTGATGCGAGCTTCCTTGGCGCCGTCGCCCCACTTGATGACGTTGTGGCGGGTGCCAAGGCCCTTCATGGGACCGAGATGATAGACGCAGGTCTCGCTGGTGTTCCGCGTGTGCGCTTCTGCAAGGCGGAAGAGATCGGCACGGCCGGTGCGGAGATAGCTCGACCAGAGCCAGAGCGGTGCGCCAAGTTCGGTGTTGTCCCATGCGTGGCCGCCCCAGTCGTAATGCCAGACGTGGCGCGGCGCGGAGTAGGAGTGCATGAAGTCGCCGAACTGCCAGAAGCCGTACCAGGAGCGGTCGTCGACCTGGCGCTGGTAGAAGGCGAGGACGGAGTCGAGGCCGTCTTCGATGGATTTCTTGAAGGGCGTGTCGCGGAGGGGCAGGCTCCATGTGCCGAAGATGCCGGTGGACTGAACGTAGCCGGGCGCGGCAGTGAGAAGCGGGCGTTCCTGGCCGGCAGCGGCGAGTGCGGCGCTTTCAGCGCGGGTGGGCCAAGAGGCGCATGGATAAATAGTGAGCTCACTGGTGCGGGCCACGCCAAAGGCAGTGCTCAGGCCGGGTTGCACGTCTTCATACGACGCGTCGAGACCGTGGGCGTGCGTGTCGTAGTGGCGCATGTCCATCTCAGGCGCGTCGGGCGACCAAAGCCATGCAACGAGATTTGCAGCGGGAGCTGCGGCGTGGCGAATTTCGAGGCTGGAAGGATACGACTGCCAGAAGTTTTTGACACTGACGCCGAGACCTCCGCCGAGATCGCCGGCAAAAGCAAAGCCGGGCGCGCGTGTGCCCGCGGCGGAGAAGACCCAGGCGCTTTGGGGATTGGTGCGCTTGACGATGGTGAAGCCGTGGGGGGTGGGCTGCATGAGTTTGAAGCTGTCCCAAATGGCGTTTTTGAGAAAGATAGGATTGCCGGGGAAGTTCTGACCAGTTTCCTGTGCCACGCTGCCGCCGCCGGGCTGAAGCGGCTCAGACCACATGCCGCCATCGGGACCGGCGAAACGCACGGTGCGGTTGCGCGGCTCATCGCGGAGAGGCACGTCGAACTCGAGGCCGAGGCCGCGCACGAAATCCTTCTCCTGATCGCCATCGAAGACGATGGAGTGGACGAGACGGATTTCGGATTGGCCGGAGTAGAAGTAGAGGCGCACAGTGAAAGGCAGCCATTCGCGCCTGGAGACAGCGCCGCGATGCATGCCTTCGATTTTGACTACGGCGCGGACGGGACCGGATTGCTCGACGGTGACGTGCTTGACGGCGCTCGTGAATTTTTCGCGGACTGGCGAGAGATCGTCGCTGGCCGACGGGCCATGCTGGAGAATGCAGACGAGCTGGGCCGCGCCGGCGATGGATTTGCCGCCGATGCTGATGGAGTTGAAGACCTTCGCGCCGGTCAGCGGGATGGAGCACTGCATGGCGCCGGTGTCGACGAGGACGGATTTGCCTTCGTTCTTGACGGTGACAGGAAGAGGTCCGGGAGTCCCGGGGGGCGGGGCGTTGGCGGCGAGGGTTGCGGGACCGGCGAAGCCAGCGGGGACGACGGTGGCGAAGCCGCTCCACTTGATGGAGCCATCGGGCCAGTAAGCAAGCGGCCAGCTTTGCAGCGGGAGACGATTGTTGCCGGTGGTCAAGCCGAAGGGAGCGTTGCGCTGGACGGCGCCCTGCAGAAAGGGCACACCCCAACTGACGCCTGTGGCTGCTGTCGGCGGCTTTTCGCCGAGCCAGGAGAGCGTGACCTCGTGGACGCCCGGAGCGGCGGACGCAGGCGACTGCGGAAAAGCAGCGGCAAAGAGGTGGTTTTCAGGGAGGGTGGTGATACCTGCGCCGAGAAGAGACGCATCCTTGAGAAATTCACGACGAGTTTTTGGGCTCAAAACGGACCCCCAGCCCGGACCGCGTTGACCGCAGCGGGTTTGGTGTTAGAGCGTTTTCGATTCACTTCTCGACATCGCCGACATCGTGCGAGGTGGCTTTTTCTTGAGGAAAAAGCCACTTAGCACTGCACATTCTGTTTAGAGCAGAATCGAGAACGCTGTCACCGCCGCCCATTATCAGGGGCAGAGGGTGGGGTTGTGAAGCGGAGAAGAAGCGCGCGATCCAGCCATGTTTCGTACTGGGTTGAAACGGTGGGTTTGGGGTCGTGCTTTCCCACATCTCAAAATCGAGATGTGGGGCACCCGAATCCGTACAGAGTTGAAATTGCGAAAAGCAAATGCGGGTCCCCATTCGACTCCGATCGCTGCGCGATCTCCGCTCCGGGCAAGCTTTCGGCTCGCTTTCCGTTTTTCTGTGCTCAGCGTGCGACTCGCTCAGGATGACGCAGAGTTCTTGATTTGAGCCTCATGGGACGATACTAGGGCGGGGTGCGTGCCATGGCGGTAAAAGTTGCGATCATCGGCGGCGGGATTGTGGGACTGGCGACGGCGCACCAGCTTCTCAAGCGGCATCCCGCGATGAACGTGCTCTTGCTGGAGAAAGAGAAGGGCGCGGGGCAGCACCAGACCGGGCACAACAGCGGAGTGCTGCATTGCGGGCTCTACTACAAACCGGGTTCAAAGAGGGCACGCATGGCCGTGGAGGGAATCCGGCGGATGGTGGCCTTTTGCCAGCAGCACGGCGTGCCCCACGAGCTGTGCGGCAAGACCGTGGTGGCAACGGAGCCGGAGGAGATTCCCTGGCTGCACGCATTGCTCGAGCGCGGCAAGGCAAACGGACTTGAGGGACTGGAGCTGCTGGACGCGGAGCGAATTCGCGCGTACGAACCGCATGCGGCGGGGCTGGCCGGGATTCGCGTGCCCCAGGAAGGGATTGTGGACTACGCGGCGGTGTGCGCGGCGATGGTCAAGGAGATTGGCGCGCGCGGCGGCGAGATCCGTTTCTCCTCAGAGGTGATGCGACTGCGCAGGAAAGACCGTTGGACGATCGACACGCGGAGCGGGGACTACGAAGCAGATTTTGTGATCAATTGCGCGGGACTGCATTGCGACCGCGTGGGACGTAAGGCGGGCAGCCGCGAGCCGGCAAAGATTGTTCCCTTCCGGGGCGAATACTACATGCTCAGGCCGGAGCGGCAGCACCTGGTGCGGAACCTGCTCTACCCGGTGCCGGACCCGCAATTTCCTTTTCTGGGCGTGCACTACACGCGGCTGATCCATGGCGGCGTGGAATGCGGGCCGAACGCGGTGCTGGCGTTTGCGCGCGAAGGTTATCGCAAGACAGATTTTTCTCTGCGCGATACGCTCGAGACATTCACCTACGGAGGGTTCTGGCGATTCTTTCTGCGCTATCCGCGCATGTGCTGGGAGGAGTTCAAGCGCTCGTACAGCAAGCATCTGTTTTGCCGGTCGCTGCAACGGCTGGTGCCAGAACTGACGATGGAAGACCTGATACCGGGAGGGTCGGGCGTGCGGGCACAAGCACTTTCACCGGAGGGCGAATTGATGCAGGATTTTCATTTCGTGCGGGCTGCGGGCGCACTTCACGTGTTGAATGCGCCCAGCCCGGCGGCCACAGCTTCTCTGGCTATTGCCGACGAAATTGTGACCATGGCGGATCAGGCGCTGGCGCCGTGAAGCGAGCGTTGGATCGAACCCGGGATTGGCTGGCTCGGATCGGCATAAAGCGCGTGATTTCAGGGCCCGGGACCAAGAGCATAACCCATGAATCACTCTTTGCGTATATAGACTATCCATCATGGGGTATGATCGGTTCCTGACTTAACGTTTTCAGAGACCCAGAATTCAGTGCAAGAACTCGCACGAGACGAGGTTGCACATGCGGCGTTCGCTTGGAGTCGCGATTGCATTTGGCGTCGGCGCGTTTGCCATTGCCGCGCCCCTATGGATTTCAATTAAGTTGGCATGGGATGAGAGCCTGACTTCAGAAAAGGCCCTGGTGGGCAGTTACGCCCGCGACGTGCTGCGGCGCACCAATGAAGCGGGGATGCAATTCACTACCGCGACGAACCGGCTGGTTGCCGCCAACCAGGCTCCATGTTCTCCCAAAGAAATCGATTTGATGCGGGAGATCGACGTCACATCGAGCTATCTGCAGGCCGTTGCCCGCATCGCAAACGATACGCTGATCTGCACGTCGCTGGGCACCACGCAGCCGATCCCGGTGGGACCGCCCAGCGTGGTCTCGGAATACGGTCTGGAGCAGCGGGGCAATGTGTGGATCTTCCATGGGCAGACCTATCCGCTCATCGTGGTGTCGAAGCACGGCTTTGCTTATATCGTCGACCCCACTTTGCTCATAGATACCCCTACGGAAGGGCCGGATATTTCAATCGCGGTCTTCATTCCCTCCGCTGCGGACCATAACCGGATCGTGGTCCACGGCACCAGCCTTCGCCCCGAATGGTTTACGCCGATTCCCAGGGGAACCGAGAAGAGCTTTATCGATCACGGCTACGTAGTCTCGGTGATTCGCGCCACTCACGCCGATATTGAGGTGATAGCGGCTTCGCCGGAGATGTATATTGGCCGGCACGTGAAACAGTTCGCCCTGATCTTTATTCCGATCGGGCTGATCTGCGGAGCGGGGCTGGTGTGGGCTGTCACCTATATTTCGCGGATTTATCTTTCCCTGCCGAAGGTGCTGCGCGCTGCCGCGCGACGCAAGGAATTCTTCGTGGAGTATCAGCCGATCGTGGAACTGAAGTCGAAGCGATGGGTGGGCGCCGAAGCCCTGGTGCGCTGGAATCGCAGCGGCGAGGTGATCCAGCCGAATGAGTTCATTCCCACGGCCGAAGCCAGCGGCGTGATTACGCTGATTACGGAACAGGTGGCCGAAATCGTGGCGGCGGACCTGCCCCGGATGCTGAAGCTGGACCCGAATTTCGAGATTGCGCTGAATCTGTCCGCAGTGGATTTGCGGTCAGAGCGGACGATCGAGGTTCTGGAGAAGCTGGTGCGCGAGAGCGGCGCGCGGCCCGCGAATTTTGAGATCGAGGCCACGGAGCGGAACTTGCTGCAGGGCGCCAAAGCCAACGAACCGCTGGTCAGGATTCGCGCCATGGGGATCAGCGTGGCGATCGACGACTTTGGAACGGGTTATTCCAGTCTCGCCTACCTGGAAACCCTCGGTATCGACACGCTGAAGATCGACAAAGCATTCGTGGAGACGATCGGCACAAGTGGACCGACCAGCCAAGTGGTTCTACATATCATCGAAATGGCTCACTCGCTCCACCTCAACCTGGTGGCGGAGGGCGTGGAAACCGAAGCGCAGGCTGAGTTCCTGGAAGCGCATGGCGTACTCTACGCGCAAGGCTGGCTGTTCGCAAAGTCGATGCCCGCGGCGGCGCTGTGCGAGTCCATGGCGAATCAGGCAGATCGCAACCAGACTGCCTTGGTGTGAGGACGGCCCCGGTGCGGGATTGGCCGCTGCAAAGTGCATGCAAAGTAGAGATGAATGGCTGGGACGGACGGGTTTCCGCCCCGGCGACGAAGACCCGCCGCCACGACTTCTGCGCGAAGCGATTCATGGGGCAGGCGGATCGACAATTAAAATTATCGAGGATGGCTCTCCGCAGGCTTCGAGAACTCTCGAAATGGATCAACTCTCGAAGGAAACGCCGATTCGCCGGAATGCAAACAGGATCCCGGCTGCTGCTTTTGATTCCGCGGCGAACCCTCGGGTGCAAGGAATGATGCCCAAAACCGAAATTGACGGCCGATCCCGCCCCGATGTGGTCAGAAAGATGATCGAGCCACTGATGTCGCAAAAATTCACAAGCTTTCCGGGGCAAGGCTTGTTCAAAATGCTTTTGAGCTTTACTCCGAATTCCACTTCGGATCTGGTCGATCTCGAGGCGCCGATTACCAGCGCGATTATGCTCCAGCCGGAGCTTATCAATCTCCTGCAGTCCATCGATGAACGCGGCGATCTGGAAATCGTTGAAAAGTGCCAGAGCCTGATCTTCCTTGAAAGCACGGGTGGGAAGGTTGTCCATTTGATGCTTCGCAAACTGGTCAACCGGGACCCTGCGATGGAACTAGCCCTCACATCTCTGCGCCGGGCCTACCTTCGGTTGGCGGTTCGCCAGGCCGCGGACGTTGAGCCGAGGCACTTGCAGACGATGCTCACCCTTGCATCGCAGTGCTTCAACAACCAGTATGTGTTTTATGAAACCGGCGAGGAACAGGAGATTTGCGCGGAGATTTTTTCCGGGAAAGATGATGAGGCGGCAGGAGTATTGGCCTTCGTCTCGAAGGTGATCGCGTATGCCATGTACCGTCCGATCTCCGAGCTTGCGCTTAAGGAGCGGCAGCTCCAGACTCTCGTGCAACACGTCGAAGATGTGCAGGAACTGATCGATCGCCAGATTCAAGATGATGTTTTGGAAAAGGACCTCGCTGCCAGCATCACCACGTTCGGCCGCATTGAAAATGAGGTATCCATCAAGGTGAGACAGCAATACGAGGAGGCTCCCTACCCACGATGGATCGAATTCGTCAAACGAAAGCCGCAGCAATTCGCGGCTTACATCAAGAACAGATTCCCCTTCCTCGATGACGGTCTTCCGGGGGGGAGTTTGGATTTCCTGGTCGCCGGCTGCGGTACAGGACGTCACGCCCTCTCTGTGGCTTCGAAATTTCCAGATGCCGCCGTGGTAGCCATAGATCTCAGCCGGAGAAGTCTCGCTTATGGGAAGCATCGAGCTCCGCGATACGGCATCGCCAATGTCGAGTTTTTTCATGGCGATCTTTTGGAAATCAAGGCGCTCAAGCGGGATTTCGATTTCATTGATTCTGCCGGAGTGTTGCACCACATGGAAGACCCATTCATGGGTCTCAAAGCCTTGTCAGAGGTGCTTCGCCCCGGCGGCTTCATGAGAATTGCGGTGTACCGACGCTCTTTTCGGAACCGGCTAAAGCCCGCCCAGGATTTCGTCCGCAATCGTATGAAATCCTATGCGGCTGCGGATCTTCGCGCCGTGCGCCATCAGCTCGGACGAGAAACATCAGTCGATATTGAATTTTACAAGGATCTTGGGGATTTTTATTACATCAGCGGATTTCGTGATCTTTTCTGCCATGTGCGGGAAACTTCCTTCACGCCGTCGGGAATCAAAGAGCTGTTGCGGAATCTCGATCTGGAGTTCCTGGGCCTGGATTACTCCGACCACCGCGCCATCGAAGCCGCTTTTCTTGCAGATCATCCGAACGATGGCCATGTTTGCGATTTGGATGTTTATGAGGAGTTTGAAGCCAGTCGCGCGGAGCAACTGCCAAGCCTGCTCGAATTCTGGGTCCGCAAGAGGCGATGAATCGAGAGTGCCTGGCGTGCTTCGTGGGTCGGCAGGCCATCCTCACTCAAGCGTAGCCTCATTGGGAAGATTTAGGACTGTAAAAGTGGGGATGGGCAGATTTGAACTGCCGAAGGGCTCGGCTTCGCCTCGCACCCCTCGCAGGCTTTATTTGTGTCATCCGCTAAGGCGGATGACAAAGGTTGGGGTGCTTCGCGGGTCGGCAGTTCATTCCTGCTTTCGCGAAGCCTTATTGGGTGATTTGAATTTGAATGGCCGGGACGGGCAGATTTGAACTGCCGAATGGCTCGGCTGCGCCGAGCACCCCTCGCGGTCTTAATTGGTGTCATCCGCTGCGGCGGATGACAGGTTGGGGTGCTTCGTGGGTCGGCAGTTCATTCCTGCTTTCGCAAAGCCTTATTGGGTGATTTGAATTTTAATGGTCGGGACGGGCAGATTTGAACTGCCGAATGGCTCGCCTTTGGCTCGCACCCCTCGCAGGCTTTATTTGTGTCATCCGCTAGGGCGGATGACAAGGTTGGGGTGCTTCGCGGGTCGGCAGTTCATTCCTGCTTTCGCAAAGCCTTATTGGGTGATTTGAATTTTAATGGTCGGGACGGGCAGATTTGAACTGCCGACCCCTCGCACCCCAAGCGAGTGCTCTACCAGGCTGAGCCACGTCCCGACATAATGCAGCCGGCTCTGGTCGAGCCGGCTTTTGGGGTCTTGATTAGTTTACACCGATGCGGCGGCGCCTGGACGGCACGGCGCTTTAGTGCTCTGGCGGCACGAAGTCCGCAGGCAGGGCCGAGCCGGAGCCGAAAAAGAACTCCTCCATCTGCTCGACGAGGAATTGCTGCGCCTGGGGCAGCCAGGGCTGCAGGCGGTACTCGTTGAGCAGCATTTTCTGGCGGTTGAGCCACTCGTCCCACGCTGCCTTGGAGACGTTTTTATAGATTTTCTGGCCGAATTCGGAGTCGAAGGGCGGCTCGTCGAGTCCCTCCATCTCCTTTTTGTAGCGAACGCAAAAGACGGTGTGCGCCATGCGAAGAAATACTCCCAGATGCCATTGTAACTGGACGGCGGGAGGGTGTTCGTCAGCGCATTGAACGGCAAGCGCTTTATGCTGCCCATCATTGGCGGACTGGCAGAGAAGCAGGCTAACCGGTAACTGCCTGTCGCAGTACCAAGTGCAGGGACGGCCTCCGCATGGAGGCCGTTTTCGTGTGCGCAGCTTGCCCAGACACTTCGCGTCCTCAGATCTGGTTCCGAGTGGTCGCGTAGAAATCCTCTTGACAAGGCGTCCGGCTGGCGGTTGTTCTACATGCAGCCCCAGCTTCACGCTCTCCGCTGTGGCCCCCTCGAGCCGCTTGCCCAAAAGGAGATGCCATGGCAAAACCGGATGCTGCCGCAGGCGCATTCGTGCTCTCGGACCACGCGGCCGGCGCCATCGCCTATCTCACGTTCATCCCGGCGATTTTCTTTCTGGTTTTGGAGCAATATAAGCGCAACTCGTACGTACGCTACCACTCCTGGCAATCGATCCTTCTCTCGCTGGGGGCGTTTGCGGTGAACGTCGTGCTGGCCTTTCTGCTGGTAC
>CAVQMV010000008.1:0-73524 GCA_963713675.1 uncultured Acidobacteriota bacterium | reverse complement strand
CATTTGGATTGATTTCGAGAAACCTCCTGTCGACACGGATAGTTCATATCATAGAAAACACAACAGGATTGAGTTGGGGGAATTCTGGTGAGGGACAGCCTCCTGATGATTAAGAACCGGTTGCGTTTTCGCCCAAATGAGATTCTGACGAGAGGCACGTCAAGCGAATCGCAATCTCGCCGTCTCGTGTGGGAGTAGCGGTGACGTGCTCGAGCGATGGGACGATCCAATTTGACTCGGTCAGATCGGCTACTGGATGGGAGGAAAGAACGGCGAGGACATTGCATCTGGCAGCCTTCCCTGACGCGATTCCAGATGGCGAATCCTCAATCACGAGGCACTCTTCCGGTTGAAGGCCCAGGATTCGCGCGGCAGCCTGATAGGGCTCAGGGTGAGGCTTTCCGTGGAGCACGCTGTCGGCGGTGATGACGTTTGGGGGCACGTGAATGTGTGCGCAATCGAGACGCGCCCGCAATACCCTCTCCGATGCGGAGGATACGATTGTCCACATTTCACTCGGAAGCGACGCAAGAAATTGCCGAGCCCCGGGGAGAATCACAATGCCTTCTCGCTCTTCCAATTCGATCTCCTCCATGCGCTTCTGTTCCACTTCTGCATCCAGGTCGGGTCGAAGCGCGCGGATTGTATCTTTGGTGCGCCTGCCATGCGTATCTTTTAAGGCAAACTTCCCCTCCATGCTGTTTATGTGCGCCCATCGCAACCAGCATCGTTCGTCGCAGTCTGTTGAACTGATGAGAACGCCATCCATATCAATCAGCACACCGCGCACGGCGATCGTTACTGAATCAGAATGCTCGATCAAAACTCTTTACCTGTTCCAATTCTTCGTCCTCGCCCTGTGGCCAGAGATCGATTCCGAGAAGCCGGCCGCCCAGCGCTGTCAGTTTGGCGGCTCTCTATTGAGTAAGCTCCCATTCTTGCAGATCGCCTAGAATAGCAAACCCTTCGGGAGCACGCCGCTCCAGATCATGAATATTGCGCATAAGAACTCGGAGGATTAAAAGGCTTGCCTGAATTCAATGTTAAAGTTGAGAATTCAACTATGAATACTCCCTCGTATCTGCGGACGGCCCTAGCGCTTGTCGCGCTTATGTGGTCGGGAATTTGCGCTGCGCAGAACTTTGTCGACGTTAAGCCAACGCCTCAACAGGTGGCATGGCAGGACCTCGAATTCGGAGTGATCCTACATTTCTCCACCAACACATTTCTCGATCGCGAATGGGGAGACGGCACGGCCAGCCCTTCAACATTCAATCCCACGCAATTCGATCCTGACCAATGGATGAGAGCAATTCGGGACGCAGGAGCCAAGTATGTGGTTTTGGTGGCCAAGCACCACGACGGCTTCTGCCTATGGCCCACAAACCAGACCGGCTACAGTGTCAAAGCCAGTCCATGGAAGAACGGAAAGGGCGACGTAGTGGGTGAGGTTGCCCGAGCGGCGCGCAAATATGGTCTGAAGTTTGGCGTCTATCTTTCGCCATGGGACCGCCATGAGCCGAGGTATAGCGACGCGCCTGAGTACGACAAATACTACTTGGCAGAACTTACTGAATTGGCCACAAGATATGGCGATCTGGTGGAATTCTGGCTTGATGGGGCAGGCAGCGCCGGACACGTCTATGACTTCAAGAAGTACATTGAAGAGCTCCGCACCTACCAGCCGAACACAGTTGTCTTTGCCGACACCTCGCTGTTCGAGTATGGAGACGCGCGATGGGTGGGCACTGAAAGCGGCCGGATCCCGTTTGAAAACTGGAATGTGATCGATCGCCACGGGTATTTGCGATGGCGCCCTGTCGAGGCGGATACGCCGCTGCGGAACCTGCATTGGTTCTGGCATCCGAATGACGAAGGCTCTCTGAAAAGCCTTAATGAACTCTTGACGGTTTACGACGAAACGGTGGGGCGTGGGGGACAATTGATGCTCGGCCTGGCGCCAGATCGCCGTGGATTGCTTCCTGAGGCCGACGTAAACCGCCTCAAGGAACTCGGAGATGCAATTCGCACGCGCTACGCAAACAATCTGGTTTTGGAACATTTGCCCGCATCTTCCAATGTTTCCGCGGCGCTCGATGGCGACCCAGACACATTTTGGTCGGCCCCGGATAGCTCGCATCACGCCATTCTGGAGGTCGATTTTCAGAAACCCATCACCTTCAATCGCTCGCGCACCATGGAGTGGGTGAACGATGGGCAGCGCATCGAGAAGTACTCCATCGAGGTTTGGACTGGAAAAACCTGGAAGAGCATGGCGGAGGCGCAGGCCGTTGGGCACGAGAAGGTCGACTTGTTCCCGACGGTCACCACCAGCAAGGTGAGGTTGAACATTCTGTCGAGCACTGGCGCCGCAGCGATTCGGGAGTTCCAACTCTATAACGTGACGCCCACTGTGGACGAGGCTCGCGAAATTGAAGACGATCAGACAGAGTAGGTTGGGCAGCCGAGTCCGCGCAGAACTAACGTGGTTCAGTTGCCTATCTGCGGTAATAGCCAAACTTCGGCTACTTGGTTGCCGCGTCCACCTCCGCCCAGGCCCTTGGGTCTTGTCCATTGCAGATCGAGCGTACCGCTCGCCGTTTCTTCCTTTGGAAGAGTGAACTCAACGGTCTCAGGATTTGAAGTGCGCAAGCGTGGTCCATGGATTACATAGTGGCCGTTCGCAGTCAGGGTTACCGGCGTCGTGTATTCCTCGCCGGCATAGACGATGCGCAGCATGTAATGCAGCTTCGCGCTCAATCCGGTGTAGCGGAGCTCGAGCGGATGGTCGTACAGCGCGCCCGCATAAGAAATCTCCGAGAGTCTCCATCCCTGGTCTGGAGTGCGATCGGCAATTCCGTCCTGGGCGGACTGAAAAAATGCCGGATCCAAAGGAAACCCCAGGCCGCGCACGAGATGGGGCTCTGCCGAAGAATCGCCAAGGTCGTCATAGAATCCGCCCGGCTCCGGGGCGCGCCAGTGGACGAGGGCCGCGATCGCCTGCAGCCGTTCGGCTTCGTTGCTCATCCCGCGAATACGCGTAAACTCCCGCTCCAACCACACGCGATCGTTGAGTTGCACGTCGACGGTATCGAGCATTGCGCCGCGTTCGATAGCGGAAGCGCCGTATTTCGCGACGCTCAATTGCAGCCCGATGTCGCGAAAAAGCTGGCCTGCCAAATCCTCGATGGCATTTCGCCATGGCCTGCAGTGCGGTCAGCTCTGGCGGATCGGCGTTCAGCGCTTCTTCGGCCTGTCGCATGGCCACCGCGCTCCCCGCGCGATCGGCGGATACGAGAAAACCGAGCGCACGTTGCTCCTGCGCGGTTGCGGTGAGCAGACGATGGCGCTCATACGCATCGGTGTAGGCGCGGAATAGCGCCGCCTCGAATCGCCAGTTTCCGGCTTGAGCCGGCGTGACCTCCTTCCGCATCAGTTCAAACTGCCGCAACGTAGCATCAACGCTATCGTTGGTTGCCAGAGGGCCATCCCAGTTCTTCTCGAGTGAGAGGATGCCGCGTGCAAATCGTCGGCGCGAAATCCATCGCCGCCGGCGAAATAGCGCGCGTACTCGCGCAGCGTCTCTGTGGGATCCGCATTCGCGGACCAGCCAAGCGCGCTCCAGATGAATTTGTTGACGTCATCGTTCACACCCTCCGAATAGGTGACGAAGCCATTCATATATGGAGCGTAGTGGCGAAAGATCGCCGTTTCCGCCAGAGGGCCGCGGATTGATGACCTCTCGGCCTTCAGTCAGCGCATAAGCCATGTCCCACTCGGGCACCGGAAGCTGAGAATGCATGGTGTGCGCGATGTCGGGGTAGAAACGGATGGGAATCTCTTTGGGAATATGGGCGCGCTCGACTTCAAGACCGTCGCGCGATTGCGGCCCAACCACAATGCCCGTCAGCCACGGCGGCCGCGCGGCCACAAGCGCGTAGAATCGCGCGCATCTGGTCGGCATTGAAACCCTGGGCGGAAACCCAAATGCCGGCATGGGGATGCGTTCGATGCAGAACTTCCGCTACCCGCGCGAGAAAAGGGAAAAGGACCGCCGGATCGGTGTGGCCTGGATCGCCGCCGGGGATAAACAGCTCGTCGACCAGGGGCAACTTGCTGAAGACATCGCCCCAGACGCGAAGCTCCGACTCGATCGTCCGCGGATCGGAGTAATCTTTCGCCATCGCTGGATAGTAGACCGAAACGCGTAGTCCGTATTTCTGCACGATTCCCGAAACCTGGGTCATCATCTCCATGGCCGGCAGCGGAAACAATGGGCTGGATGGCGCATCGTCAGTAATCGGCGGCAGAAGTTCAATCGTATTGGCGCCGAACACCGCCAGGTCGCGGATGTATTGTTCGAAGCGCTGCGGCGTCCACGCATCGTAGGTGTTGTTCTTGAATCGGTAGCCCAACTGGTGGCCGCGAATCGCAAACTGCGGCGCGGAGGTGATGTGCAGCGGCGCAGGCAGTAAAGCGTGGCCCGGTGAGAACTCAAGGTGGCGCAGCAGATAGCCGATGCCAAACAGCACGCCGCGGTCGTCCGCGCCAACAATCACCACGCTCTGCCTGGAGTGGATGAGAACTGTCTCGATCTGAAATGCCTCGGGCTTCGACCCGGCAGCAGGCCAAACTGTCATGCCCGGCGGCGTTCGCCGCATTTGATCTCTGCGCGCCACGAGAATACTGGGGCCGCGAGCCATCAAGCGGTTTTGCGCATCTTCTGTGCTGACTTGCCATTCGCTGCCAGCGCGCTTGCCCGCTTCCTGGATGAGCAATTGCACTGCTGCCATTTCGGGACCGTCTGCGTCTGCAGGCGCAATGATGGTGGCTTGCGAAAGATCGACAGATTTTGCTTGTGCCGCACAGAGGGGCGCGAAGAAGACAAGCCCGAGAGAGACGGCCGCGCGACAAAATATGCTGGAGAAGCTAATTGACCATAGCCTGCTGCGCCGCGGCAAGACGGACTCCAGACTGCGCATGCGGCTCAACGGCACGATTCTCAGATTACCTTTGCGCCCGTCGGGCCAGCTTGCATGAGCTTGCGCGAGATTTCCTCCGCTGCATCCCTTAATGCCTGCACGATCCGTTGCTGGCGCGCTTCATCCGCCTGCATTCGAGACGTGGGCATGGAGAGACTGATGGCTGCATCCACCTTGCCGGGAGCCGAAAAAATAGCCATTCCGAAACAAGATCCCCCCAAATTGCTCTCTTCGGCATCAGTGGAGTAGCCGCGAGCGCGAATCCGCTCGTATTCCGCCTCAATCGCATTTTCGTCAACAATCGTGTTCTCGTTGTAGCGCACAAGGCCGTAGCTCTGGAGCAGCCGCTTTTGAGTCTCGGCATCCTGCCATGCAGTAATCACCTTGCCCATTGAGCTGGCATGTGGGGGAAGAATGCGACCCGCAATGTTCGTCATACGAATCAGATTTGCACTCTCGATTACGTGCACGACTTCAATATGGTTGTGCAGCAGCACCGCCAGGCTGACCGTCTCGCCGAATTCCATGTTCAGCCGGCGCATAGGCTCGCGTGCCGCCAATGCCAGGGCGTTCACGTATTGCGTGGAGACCACCGCGCTGTTCTCGTGCGAAGGCAAATAATGGCCGTTGGCGTCGCGCCGGATGTAGTGCAAGGTTTCGAGCGTCTGCAGCAACCGGAATGCCGAGCTCTTGGTCAACTGCGTTTGCTTCGAGAGTTCAACCAGGCTCATCGACGCTCCGTTGCGCGAAAGCAATTCCAGCATCTGAATCGCCTTGCCCACCGCTCGGGAAAAGTACCGGCCATCTCTGGGCGCCTTTTCTACGGTTTTGTCCGCTCCCCCGCGCGACTTCGCCTGCCTGATTTTCGGCATAATTTGCTTGATCCCACCCTTCGCAGGTAAGCATTTCATATTACACATACTCTTTCAATATTTCGCCCAATGATTCATGCCGGCGCGAATCCGCCGACACATAGGGCAAAGCCAGCATGCTCTTGCAGATGCCCATCAGTTCCAGTCCCAGCTTGAGCCCGCGCAGGTAGCTGGATTCGGCCTCGCCGATTCCATACAGCAGCTCGCCCAACTCCCGCACTCGATCCTGCAGATGGGCCCCCTCTTCCAGGTCACCCTTAATCGCCGCTTCGTAAAGCGAGACAAACAGCCTGGGAAAGAGATTGGCGCCGCCGGTGACGCCGCCGTGCGCACCGATCACTAGGCTGTCAAGCAGCAGATCCTCCGGCCCCACAAGCAGGGTGAACTCCGGGCGGTCTCCCATCTGGGCGGCAATCGTCCGTAAGTATTCGAGCTCGCCCGAGCTGTCTTTCAAGCCGTAAACATTGGGCAATTCAGCCGCCCGCAAAACTGTCTCCGGCGCAAAGCAGGCTTTGGTCAGGCTAGGCATGTTGTAGAGGAAGAGTGGGAGCTCCACCTCGTCCGCAAGCCGCTGCACCAAGCGGAAAAGGTCGTTCTGGCTTACCGCAAAATAGAATGGAGGCGCCGTGACCACGGCGTCGGCCCCGGCACTGTTGGCGAAGCGGGCCAAGCCACAGCTTTCCTCGTAGGAGGTGTCGGTAATTCCTACCAGCACCGGAACGCGCCCCGCCACCTGCGCGCAGGTGCGATCGATCAGTTCGCGGCGCAGCCGATAACTCAACGCGGGACCCTCGCCCGTCGTGCCCAGGATGAAGATGCCATGAATTCCGCCGGCGATGGTGTGCTCGATCAGCCGTTCCAGGCCAGTACGATCGAGCGATGAGGGGCTATCCAAAGGAGTCACCATCGGCGGAATGATTCCACGCAACGGACGGGATAGGGGGCGCGAGCGCATCGGTGCGGTCAGTATATCGGGAAATAACAGAAAAGTGAAACATAAATTGTTATTTGAAACAAACGTCCCGCATTTTTCGTAAAATTGCACTTTTCCCGTGGACAATCCCACCCCCCTCCTGCTCTGATGCTGAGAAAAGTGCCGCGCAAGCCAGGAGGCCGTATTTCCTTCATCCGATCTCAAGCCACCCCACGTCCCTCCTATCCCTGGTTGCTTGTCGCCGCACTCTGGGTCGTGGGCTTCCTCAACTATGCTGACCGTCAAGCCATCTTCTCCGTCTTTCCGCTCCTGCAATCGCGCCTTCATCTCGATCTCGCCGAACTGGGCCTGCTGGGCTCCTCGTTTGCCTGGGCATACGGCCTGGCCGCGCCATTTGCGGGCTATGCCGTGGACCGGATGCGCCGCAAAACCGCGATCCTCGGCGGCCTCGAATTCTGGAGCTGGATCTGCGCCGCAACAGCCCTTACGAGCAGGCTCTGGAGCCTGGCCGTTTTACGCTGCGTGATGGGGCTCGGCGAAAGCCTTTACTTTCCTGCAGCGCTCTCCATGATGAGCGACTATCACGGGCCACGCACGCGTTCCCGCGCGCTCGGCCTTCACCAAACCAGCGTCTACGCGGGCACCATTATGGGT
This sequence comes from uncultured Acidobacteriota bacterium, assembly GCA_963713675.1. Taxonomy (GTDB): domain Bacteria; phylum Acidobacteriota; class Terriglobia; order Terriglobales; family Acidobacteriaceae; genus Telmatobacter. Next base: position 66,082 of record CAVQMV010000008.1, on the reverse strand, counting down.
GGTTTCTTTGCGGGCTGGCTTGCAGAACGCTATGACTGGCGCTTGCCATTCTTTTGCTTCGGCGCGGCCGGGGCATTGTTCGGAATCCTGCTCATCCCGTTGCTGATCGAGCCGGCGCGTGGCGCGGCAGAAGAAACTGCAGGCGTGCCGCCGGCTAAATCCGCCGCTTCGCCTCCTCCCAGCTTTGTTGCATTCGCGATGTTCGTCGCGCGCACGCCCACTATCGCTTTGCTCATGGCTGCATTTGCCTGCGCCAACTTCGTTGCGGTTGTCTTGCTGGTGTGGATGCCCTTGTACCTCTACCACGCATTCCATCTGAACCTGGCCATGTCGGGTTTGACCGCCACGGCTCTTGCTCAGATCGGATCCATGGCTGGTACCGTAGTTGGCGGATGGCTTGCCGATCGCCTGGTTCGGCGCCTCGCCGCTGGCCGAGTCGTCATCCAGGCGGTGGGCGTATTGTGCGGCGCGCCCTTTGTCTTTCTCTGCTGCCAGACGCGCTCCATGGCCACGGTTTTGGTCAGCCTCGCCGCTTGGGGATTCTTCAAAGGCCTTTATGACGCTAACCTTTTTGCGTCGCTGTTTGACGTGGTCCCCGTGGCTGCGCGCGGTGTGGCAACCGGATGGATGAATACCGTCGGATGGATGGGTGGGGGCGGCTTTGCACCGTTACTCGTCGGCCTGGCGGCGGCCCACTACGGTCTGGGCCTGGCCATAGCCCTCGTATCGGTGGTTTATCTCTTGGCGGGGGCCATGCTGTTGTCGGTGCTCTTCTTCGCCCGTCCGCGAAGCCAGCACTGTCAAACTTCATTTGTCACGTAAGATTTTTCCTTTCAACGGATTGAGACTATCGCAAGGTTTTCGGTCGTGACGCCGAGAGTGATGAGCGGCTTTTGTTTTTCGCATCGCCATTCCATAAAAATTAAAATGTCTTAAAAAACTACTTGACGTTTCATTTTTATCGGAATTAAGATTGGTCAATTCTCCTGGGTCGGCGTTTCCAGTAACGAATCGCCGATTGGAGGGCCAGCCGATATCAAGATTTCAATTCTTGCGAGCCCGCTGAAGAAGACCAATTTTACGGATTGCCGGAGGAATGCCAGATGCGCATCAAAGCTACATGTTGTTTCATCGTCGCCGTGCTTGCCCTTTGTGGCGTGGCATTGGGACAAACCATCACGGGCAACATCAACGGCCGTGTGACCGACCCCAGCGGCGCCGTCGTTGTGGGCGCCCAGGTGACTGCAATCAACCTCTCCACCAACGTCTCCACGCCCACAATGACGAACAAGGATGGCCTCTACAGTTTGCGCTTCCTCCCCGTCGGTCAGTATTCGGTGAGTGTTGAGGCCAAGGGCTTCAGCAAGGAAGTGATTCCCTCGATTGCGCTCGAAGTGGCGCAGGACGTGGAGGTGGATGCATCTCTGAAGGTTGGCGCGGCATCGACCTCGGTGAATGTGGATGCAGGTACGGCTCCCATCCTCAACACCAGCGATGGAACCATCACCAGCACCATCACCTCGAACCTGGTGAATAACCTGCCTGTGAACGGCCATAACTTCGCGGAGCTGACGCAGATGGTTCCGGGCAGCACCGTGGCCGACGGCAACCAGTGGAACGGCGCGGGGCAGAGCAGCCCTGACAACTCCGGCGAGCGCGTGCAGAGCTTCGCTACGTTGCCGAACGTGAACGGCAACCGCACCTATACGACGAACTTCACCATTGATGGCATCAGTATCGTCGACACGGGCGCCAATCTGAGCAACGGCTATGGCACGCCCGCTTATAACATCGCTCCCGAGGCCGTTCAGGAAGTTGCGATTATCACCAATGTGCCTCCGGCCGAGTACGGAGATGGTGCGACGCAGATTCCAGTCATTTCCAAGAGCGGCACGGACAAGTATCACGGCGGCGTCAGCTACTATCTGCAGAACTACCTGCTGGATGCGAATTTATTCCAGAACAAGCGCGTTCTGCCCGGGGCTGCCTTTACTCCCCGCACCGACTACACGCAGAACATCTTCACCGGCACCTTTGGCGGCCCTGCGCCATTCCTGCACAAGAAGCTGTTCTTCTTTGCCGACTATGAGGCGTACCGTAAACCCGCAGGCGGCTTCAGCAAGATCAATGTGCCGCTGAACGCATGGCGCGGCAACACGACGGTTGCCAGCGGATCGCCAGATACCAGCGTTTCGCCGCTGGCCGGCTACGCTTACTTCGGCTCCGCCGTGCCTCAACTGTACGATTCGCAAAATGGCTTCGCCCCGTTTAACCAGACCATTAACAGCGTCTTTTATCAGAATCTCGTACCCATTCGCAATCCTGCGGCCAAATACCTTTTCGCGACTGCCGGCTTGCTGCCGCTACCTAACGTGACTCCCTCGGTGACGCCGGTTACAGGCGACTATCAGGGAGTGACCAAGTCGCTCACGCGCAACGACCAGGGCGACATGAAGGTGGACTGGACACCGACGGCCAGAGACCGCTTCTCCGGGCGTTGGTCGGAAGGCGAAGCCGATGATGGAACCAGGGTCGCCATCGATCCAATCTCATTCCCCACCATCAACGACTTTCCCTTCAAACAACTGGCGCTCTTCTATACGCGCACCATTTCCACCAGCATTGTGAACGAAGCGCGAGCGGGCTTCACGCGCATGCAGTACAACTCTTATCCGCTCGATCTTTCGGGCAAGTTCGGAAACGGAAACTCCCTGGTTGGCATCCCATGGCCCAACGACGTGCCCGGCTTCAGTGCTCAGAGCTTCACCGAGAGCACGAATAGCACCGGCGTGGGCAGCTTCGGCACCGCTGGCGCGGCAAACCTTGCCCTGGATAACCAATTCAGCTATGGCGACAACCTGACCTGGCAGCACGGACGGCACATCAGCAAGTTTGGTGCGCAACTGTTCCGCGCGCAGAATAACTTCTACCAGAACAACTCCGGCGGCTTGCTGGGCGGCTTCAACTACAGCGGTGCATTCACCGGAGATCCCGCGCTCGGCCAGGCGATCGGCTACGACTTCGCCGATTTCCTCCTCGATTACTCTTCCAGCTACTCGGTTTCAGAGCAGACCGGAGATGTCGGCTTACGGCAGTATCGCTTCGCCTTTTTTGCCCAGGATGACTTCAAGCTGATGCCCAACCTCACCGTCAACTACGGCGTGCGCTGGGAATTCGACCAGCCCATGTATGAGGTTCATAACAAACTTTCCGATATCAATCCCGCCACGGGCGCGCTGGAGTTGGCCGGGCAGAGCGGAAACAGCAGCTCCCTGTATGCCTCCACCAAAGACGACATCGATCCGCGTATCGGATTCGCCTGGAATCCCGACATGCTGCACAAGAAGCTGGTCCTGCGTGGCGGTTTCGGCATCACCACGTACATGGATTACAACCTGTTGCACAACCACGTGGGCAACGCCCCCTTCCACATCGGCATTGCGGCAACCGCAACCACGCCTACATCCACCACTCCAGGATCGCCTTTCGCGGTGACCAATGGCTTCGGCACGTCGGGTGCCACCACAACGGGCGTCTCCTTCAATGCGTGGAACGCCCTGAAGCCGATGATGGAGCCACAATACTCCATGGTCGTCGAGTACGCTATCAACGGCAGGCAAAGCGTCACCGTGGCCTATGTGGGCAATTTGGCGCAGCACCTCGGCGACGAGCGCAACATCAACCAGGAAACCCTGGTGGCCACGCCTTCGAGTGCGGCCTTCAATAGCACGATCATCAGCACGCCTACGGGCAACGTAGGCATCGGAACCAGCACCGTACAGCTCTACGAGTCGGAGGCCTACTCCAACTTCAACGCCGGCGAAGCCACGTATCGGATTCGTCCGTCATACGGGCTCGAATTTCAGTTGAACTACACGTTCTCGAAGGCGCTGGGCGATACCTCCGGCCCCGTCGCCGTCAACGACAACAACATTGCCGGCGGCGATCCGCAAAATAACTTCTGCCTGCGCTGCGAATACGGACCCTCGGCCAGCGATAGTCGTCACATGCTCAACAGCAGCTGGGTCTACCACATGCCGTTCGGACGCGGGCAGCAATTCGGCGGCAATGTTCCCACATGGCTCGATGAGGTGATTGGCGGCTGGACGGTGTCGGGCAGTGCAGTGTTGTTCTCCGGTCAGCCCAACACGATTACCGCCAATGGCAGCAGCGGAGCCACTGGCGCCGGAACCCTCCGTGCCAACCATTACCGCACCCTGGTCAGAAAAGGCGGTGTGGATGGCTGGTACGAAACCAGTGGCGGCGGATCGTACGCCCCCAACCCCGGCCTGGATGGAAAAACGTCTGCAGGTTACACCTATGTGATTGCCGGCGAATGGGGCACAGACCCTTCGGCAACCAACTCAGGCAACGTGGGCGCCGGCACGTGCGGAACATCCGGTTATAACGACGGCATCTGCGCCTATGGCCAGCCGAATGTGGCCGGGGCAGGGAGCGCTCCTATCTTCGGCACCGCCAGCGTGGGCTCGGAGCGCGCTCAGGGCTTCCGCCAAGTTGATAGTGCTCTGCAAAAAAGCTGGAAACTGCGCGAGTCGCATGAGCTTGTTTTCAACGCCAACGCGTACAACCTGTTCAACATCGTCAGCTACAACAACCAAGGGCGCACTACCGGTGGCGGCAGCACCTGGGGCTTTGTACAAAGCACCCGTTCCGAGCCGCGGCAAATTGAACTTGAGCTTAAATACCAGTTCTGACAACGTTGATTGACCTCCAAGCCGGGCAGGAATAGCAGCCTGCCCGGCGTCTTTTTAACTAGGTTCGCGGCTCTCAGCCCGCAACGGCTGGAAGTAAGTCAGCGGCGGCCCGGTAACCGCTTTGTCCCCTCGGATGAAACACACCCATGTGCATCGCGTTGGAACTCTGTGTCGATTCGGTCGAAGGAGCGATCGCCGCGCAAGCAGGCGGAGCCAACCGAATTGAACTGTGCTGCTCATTAAATGAAGGCGGATTGACGCCTGTCGAAGAATTGCTTCAAGCCGTGCGTTCAGAAGTCGACTTGCAGGTACACGTCATGATTCGCCCGCGCGGTGGGCACTTCAACTACGCGGCCCCTGAATTAGGCGAAATGATGCGCTCGATTGAATCTGCGCAATCGTTAGGAGCGGACGGTGTCGTCCTGGGCGTGTTGACTCCTGAAATGGAAGTAGATACTGAGACACTGCGCCGCTTGATTGATGCAGCCTCGCCGATGCAAGTTACGTTTCATCGCGCCTTCGACGTCTCAACCAGCCTCGCTCAATCTCTTGAAGAGATCATCGCAGCGGGTGCGGATCGCATTCTGACCTCCGGAGGAGAGCAGGACGCTGCGGCAGGTGCAAATCGCCTCGCGGAGCTTGTCTCGACAGCACATAGCCGGATTGGCATCATGGCCGGAGGAGGTGTCCGGCTCGAAAACGTCAGAGAACTTGTTCTCGTTTCTGGCGTGAGGGAAATTCACACCTCGCTTCGCCAGCAAAATGGATATCGTCACGCGCAAAGAAAGGAGGCAATTGTTAGCACGCAGTCTGAGCCACTTTCACATTCGTCCCCGCGAGTAGAAGATGTACGTGCCATGCGAAAGATCCTTGATGAAATCGAGATACCGCCCGGTCCCTGACACTTCACTTCTGCAGAGCATGATGGAATCAAAAGACGTGCAGAGGCCCTTCTCCTTGAAACGTCGAGCACGGGCATTTGCCGATTTGACGCCCCCGTTCTCGCACAGCACCTGAACCGTTGGAGCTGCAAGTCCTGCGGTCGCTAGGTTCTAGCGGGCGCAAGCGAATTCATTTCGCATCCCGCGCGAAACGGAGATTCTTCGATGCCTGGCTGCTTACGAGATTTCTCGCACCTTCTGCGCTCGGATCTTCGGCGCGGCCTGTCGATTGGCCTGCTGGTCGCTGGAATAGCCATTGTGCAACACGGCTCAGCGCAAGCCGCCGGGTCTTCCCACGGTTTCGATAACACACTCATGCCGCAACCTTCCTCGTTTCATGCAGGGCAGGGTGAGTTTCTTCTTTCGCCCAATTTTGCAGCAAGAGTAGACAAGTATCAGGATGAGCGCCTGGATCAGGCGATTCGCCGGGCGATGCGACAGCTTGAAGATCTGGCCGATCTGCAATTCCCAATAGACGCGACAGCCGCTGCAAACGGCGCCGCGCCATTCGTGGTCACGGTCGATGGACCCGGGGAGGCGGTTCAATCGGTCGATGAAGACGAATCTTATTCGCTCACGGTTACACCGGAAGCCGTGCATCTGAGCGCTGCGACAGACGTGGGCGCCATGCACGGCCTGGAAACGCTCTTGCAACTGGTGCAGAACGACGAACACGGCTATTATCTGCCTGCTGTCACCATTCAGGACGCCCCGCGCTTTCGTTGGCGTGGCCTGATGATCGATTGCAGCCGCCACTTCGAGCCAATCAGCGTAATTGAGCGCACGCTTGACGGCATGGCTGCGGTCAAGCTCAACGTCTTTCATTGGCACCTAAGCGACGACCAGGGCTTTCGCATGCAGAGTAAGCTTTTTCCCTTGCTCACTGGGGCTGGCTCTGGTGGCCAGTACTACACGCAGCAGCAGGCGCGGGAAATCGTCAGCTACGCGCGCGCCCGCGGCATCCGCGTAATTCCAGAGTTCGACATGCCGGGCCACACAAGTTCCTGGATGGTTGGGTATCCGCAGCTTGCAAGCGCACCTGGCCCTTTTCACATTCAAACAGGCTTTGGCGTTTTCGACCCCACCATGGACCCGACCCGGGACAGCACGTATCAATTCCTCGATAAGTTCATCGGCGAGATGGTGACCATTTTCCCAGACAAGTACGTGCACATCGGCGGCGATGAAAACAATGGCGTCGAATGGCGGCAGAACCCGCGCATACAGGCCTTTATGCGGGCGCATCACATGACGACCGCGGCCGAACTGCAAGCGTATTTCAACCAGCGACTACTGCAGATCGTCAACAAGCACGGCAAACATATGATCGGCTGGGACGAAGTATTGACGCCCGGCTTGCCCAGGAATGTTGTGATTCAGTCCTGGCGCGGATATGAATCACTGGCGCAAGCCGCGCGCCAAGGCTACGACGGCCTTTTGTCCGCGGGCTACTATCTCGACCACATCGTTCCAGCATCCGAATTTTACAAAGCGGATCCCATTCCCGCCAGCAGCGACCTTCCATACGCCGACCGCGCGCACATTCTCGGGGGCGAGGCGTGCATGTGGGGCGAGTATGTGGATGAACACAATATCGACTCGCGCATTTGGCCGCGCACCGCGGCGATTGCCGAGCGGCTGTGGTCGCCGCAAAGCGTGAATGACGTAAACGATATGTATCGCCGTCTCCCTATCGAGTCCCTGCGGTTGGAGCGGCTCGGACTCACGCAGATTTCGCAGGAGACCGCCGGCTTGCGCTTCCTGGCAGGTACATGGCAAATCGGCCCGCTCCAGCTGCTAGCCTCGACGCTTGAGCCGGTCGACTTCGACGTTCGGAGTGCTTATTCGCATGCCCATAACATCACCACACTGACTCCGTTCGACCGCGTGGTGGATGCTCTTCCGCCCGATCCGCCCTTCCGCCATCAGTTCGAGCTCCTCATCGAGGACTATCTCAAGTCGCTGCGCACAAAGTCTCAGCAGGCCGCCGAGCTTCAAGCAATATTCGAGGATTGGATTGCGGCCGGACCCGGCATGTTCACCCTGATGGACCAGTCTCCGCCACTTGCCGAAGCAAAGGAACGGGCCGCGCAATTATCGGAACTGGGTAACATCGGTCTCGCATCACTTCCGTATCTTTCTTCAGGGCAGGAGGCACCAGCCGGATGGCGAGCCGCTCAGATGGAAGTCATCAAGAAGGACGCTTCGCCTGTCGCGTTAACGCGCTTCGCTGTGCTGGATCAGATACGAAGTCTGCTGGAAACCGTGAGCGAAAGTCCCGCGGCCAATTCGAAGTGAGGCGCTGCGGCAGCCTTGGTGCATTTGCCGCTCTCTGCGTTCTGCCAACCGCACGACCGCAATGCCAGATAACCGCGCCTTCACTATCGGCTTTCGCGTCGCCTGCGGTGAGGCAGAGCCCGTGCGCGCTCGGGCTACCATCCCGGCAAAGGCCGAACCTCCGCCGTGCGGTCGCTGCGGGCATTCGTTCTGTGTCCGAACGTTTCTTTGCCGGCCGGCTAGAAAAATGTCTCAATCAGGTCGACGACATCGTACGCACTGTTCACAAGGGCCAGCACGCGCCACTTGTCGAAGGTCAGGCAAGGATGCGCAATGTCGAAAGCAATCATGTCGCCGGGCCGAATGTCATCGTTGGCAGCAATCTGCAGGTAGGCATGCTGATCCATCATTCGCGTAACAATCCAATGCGCCGGAGCGGGTTGCGGAGTGGCGCTTCCAGGTCGAAAGTGCAATGCCGGAACAGGCAAACCCGAGTCAAAGGCTGCGTCCCGTTTGCCAAGGCCCACAATGGCTTTATCCGCCTCCGGGACCGACTGCACGTATGCCCAGACGTGCAGAGCCGGCTTGAGCCCCGCGCCCATTTGCCGCGCCACGGGATTGCTTTTGAGAATCCTTTCCTGGGCTTTTCGATACGCGCCGACATCGTGCGTCAGATAGCATCCGGGGCGCAAGACCACTTCAATGGGGTCTTTAAAATCTCTCGGAGAAAGGACCTCGGCGACAACGTCGTACCAGGCCGATCCCGCACCGGAAAGCAAAATCGGCGTGCGCTGGAAAAGCTTTTTCGCCGCAATCTCTTTCGTCACGTCCACAGCGTGAAGCAGAAATGCGCGAATGGCTGCTTCGTTATCGAGGACGCCTTCGTAGACCTCAACCCCGCAGAGCACAATTGCGTGGCTCCATTTGCCAAGCGCGTCGAGAGTCGACTGCAACTGTTCGCGGTTGCGCACGCCGGCGCGGCCGCCGTTCACTCCCACTTCAAGCAGCACGTTCAGCCTCACACCGCATTGCGAGAGGTACGATCCGAGTTGATCGATTTGTTCGGCAGAGTCGATCAAGCAGTAAAACTCAAACTCGGGATCGCGCAGCAGCGCGGCGACGATGGCCATATTCTGCTTGCCAATAAGCTGATTGGCCATGAGCACGCGGCGAACGCCGTGCGCGTAGGCAACTTGCGTTTGATGCGCCGTAGCCAGAGTAATACCCCATGCGCCCGCCTGAAGTTGCAGGTCAAACAAGCGCGGCGCCATTGTGGTCTTTCCGTGGGGAGCCAGCCGGGCGCCGTATGCGGCCGTGAACTGCCGCATCCATTCAAGATTGTGCTGCAGTGCGTCTTCATAGAGCACTGCTGCAGGCAATGTGAGATCCTCGCGCAGCAGGTTCCAGTCGCGCCGCTCAATCTCGTCGTGGGCAAGAGGCCGCTCCAGAAATCCAATCCCCTTGCTCAGCGGATTAATCGTGTCAGGAACACCGGCTCCATGGGCTTCTCTCTCGCTCAACTGGGAATCTCCAATCCGGCCGCGAGCCATTTGCCCCGGCCTTGGAAGTACGATGTATCTAGCCTACATACTCGCGGAGCCGTGATGTCGATATGTGACACGTTGATTCGCAAAGCACGCGTCTACGATGGCAGCGGAACGGATCCTGAAGTGGTCGACGTTGCCTTGCTCGGCGACCGCATTGCGGCTATCGGGCCGGCACTCTCGATGCACGCCCGCAGTGTCGTGGAAGCTGAAGGAATGGCGCTGGCGCCGGGTTTTATTGATTCACACACCCATGATGACTTAAGCGTGATTCAGGCTCCCGCCATGGCGCCCAAGATTTCGCAGGGCGTGACCACCGTTATCGCCGGCAATTGCGGCATCAGCGCCGCCCCAGTCACCTTGCGCGGCCAACTGCCAGATCCGATGAACTTGCTTGGCGATGCGGCAGCATTCCGCTATCCGACCTTTGCTGCGTATAAGGCGGCAATTCAAGCCGCAGCGCCAGCTGTCAACGTGGCCGCGCTCGTAGGCCACACAGCTCTGCGGAACAATTTCATGGATCGGTTGGACCGCGCGGCAACCGGAACGGAAATCGAGGCCATGAAAGCGCAGTTGCAAGAGGCGCTCGACGATGGCGCCTTGGGATTAAGTACTGGTCTCGCTTACCTCTCGGCGCATGCTGCTCCGATTGAGGAAGTGCTGGAGTTGGCGCGGCCTTTGGCAGCCGCTGGCGCGGTGTATGCAACTCATATGCGCACTGAAGCCGACGCTATTCTGGACGCGATGCAGGAGGCCTTCACAGTCGGCCGAGCGCGGAGCGTGCCGGTGATTGTCTCCCATCTGAAGTGCGCGGGCATTGACAATTGGGGACGCAGCGATGAAGTCTTGCAAGCTCTGGAAGCAGCGGGCGCTGCGCAATCCGTTGGATGCGATTGCTACCCCTACGCCGCCAGTTCGAGTACCCTCGACCTTCGCCAGGTGGACGAGCGCGTGGAGATTTTCATTACCTGGAGTTCGCCGCATCCTCAGATGGCCGGACAGCCGTTGTCGGCCGTCGCCGGGCAGTGGGAGATACCACAGATCGAAGCGGCGCGCCGGCTGCAACCGGCGGGCGCCATCTATCACAGCATGGCCGAAGACGACATGCGCCGCATCTTGCGCCATCCCGCCACGATGATCGGGTCCGATGGGCTGCCCAACGATCCCATGCCGCACCCCCGGCTATGGGGAACCTTTCCCCGCGTGCTTGGCTATTATTGCCGCGAGCAAAAGTTGTTTTCCCTGTCCCAAGCGGTGCACAAAATGACGGGCTTACCTGCGCAACGATTCGGCATCGCAGAGCGGGGCCTCATCCGCGAGGGATTCTTCGCCGATCTCGTTCTTTTCGATTCGGAGAAGATTCGCGACACTGCGACTTTTTCCGATCCCATGCGGCCGCCTGCCGGAATTCTCGGTGTTTGGGTCAACGGCGTTCTGTCACGCAGCATGCAGGGAATCACACGGCAGCGGGTCGGCCGCTTCTTGCCGCGCGCTCAAACGGCTTGGACGCAGTGAGGAAACGGCACGGAAAACCGGGAGGACGCAAAGACTCGAAATGAGCGATCCGCACAGTATTTTTGTTTTGATCTCGGCCCTGGTTACAGTAGTGGGCCTGATTCTGCTGATCACGGTGATCAAACTGAATCCGTTTCTCGCGCTCCTCGTCGCGTCGCTCACTCTCGCTTTGGTTACGGGCATGCCGCCCTCTACAGTCGTTCATGCTTTCGAGGCTGGCGTGGGAGGCACGCTCGGCCACATCGCGGTGATTGTAGCCCTGGGCACCATGCTGGGCAAGATGATGGCAGAATCGGGCGCGGCGGATCGCATTGCTCACACCTTGATCGACATTTTCGGCGAAAAGAACATCCCCTGGGCGATGGCCCTGGTCGGCCTTATCGTTGGTCTTCCAGCCTTTTTTGAAGTCGGCTTCGTGCTGCTGATTCCCATCGCGTTTACTGTGGCGCGGCGAACCGGAACCTCACTTGTCCTGGTTGGCCTGCCGCTGCTGGCGGGCCTTTCCGTGGTACATGGACTTGTGCCACCGCATCCAGCCGCTTCCATGGCGGTGGCCATCTACAAGGCCGATGTGGGCCGCACCATTTTCGTGGCGCTGCTCGTCGGCATCCCCACGGCAGCCATTGCCGGTCCGCTCTACGCAAAGCTCATTTTCAGGTATATTCACCTTCCTGCCGAGAATCCCATCGCCGCACAGCTTGTCGACCACGAGGCTATTCGCAGCCAGCCTGGCTTCGCGCTCTCGTTATTTACGATTCTTGCGCCGGTCCTGCTCATGTTGATCGGCAGTTGCGCAGATAGGCTTTTTACGTCCAGCTCCACAATCAATGCGACGCTTCACCTGATCGGCAACGACGATATCGCGCTCCTGATTGGCGTGTTGCTGAGCTTTGTCACGCTCGGCCGGATGAGCGGGTTCACGCGCGCCACGATTTTGCGCTTTAGCAACGAGTGCCTCGCTCCAACGGCCGCGATCACGTTGCTGGTGGGCGCAGGTGGAGGATTCGGGCGCATCTTGCAGGACAGTGGTGTCTCGCACGCTATTGTCGCGCTCGTCATGCAGAACCACATCTCCCTGCTGCTCCTTGCGTGGCTGCTTGCCGCGGCCATGCGGCTTGCCACCGGCTCCGCCACCGTGGCCATGGCCACGGCCGCTGCTATTGTGGCGCCCATTGCGGCGCAAACTCCCGGCGTGCACCCCGAGTTGCTTGTGATTGCCACCGGCGCGGGCTCGCTCATCTTTTCCCATGTGAATGACGGCGGCTTCTGGTTAGTGAAAGAGTACTTCAATATGAGCGTTGCCCAGACTCTCAAGACGTGGTCGGTCTGCGAAACCATTATCTCTGTCACGGCCCTCATTCTCACATTGGGCGTGGCGCGCCTTATGTGATTTCTGCTTTGCATCAACAGTAGCAATAACGGAATGCCGGGAATCGATTGCGGCATCGGGAGATATTCTGTGACAGGCACTGCAATCCTGCAATCCTCTTCGCGACGCCGTCTTCTTCGTGGCGCGGCGGCGTTGGCCATCGCGCACACCGTGGCCGTGGATCACCTGCCAATTACGTGATAGGTCCTCGAAAACGCCGATGTCGACTGTAGCGCTCTGCAATGATGCCAAATTGCCAAAGCGCTCACCAAGGTCCGATTGGCCATCGGAAATTGGCCTGGCGACGGAAACATAATGACAATTCTCTGAATTCGAGGAACGAAAAGGGTACCGCGAGTTCAAATGTCTCTTTGCCCGCCAAGACCTGTTCCGAAAACATTCCAAAACACCTCCAAGAAAGACGTAAAGCTTAGCAAGTGCTGGGCTTTACGCTCTTGTACGTCCGGCCGCATCCAGGCGCAGCCGTGTTTTGGCTGGTGTGTTTGTGACTGCATTCTCCTCTTGGAGTTGGTGTACTTTTCTTGAGCTGAGAGGGAGGGCATGGAGTCTTGGTGAACCACACAACTTAAACCATCTGCACCAAAGAGGCCCGCAGTTGATCTGCGATCCACGGATACGTCTTCGACAGGCCGGCATAGAGGCTTTCGCTGGGCGCCCATTCAAGTTCCTTTTGCAACAACTTGTTGTCGGAGTTCCTCCCGCGCACACCGATCGGCCCTGCGATATGTCGGATGCTGAGTTTCTTGCCGGCAATCTTCATGATGGTCTCGGCCATTTGATTGATGGTCACCATCTCCTCGGATCCGATGTTGACTGGGTTTTGGAAGGAGCTCTCCATTAGCCGGCGTACTGCTCCGATGCACTCATCGATATACAGGAACGAGCGCGTCTGTAGACCATCGCCCCAGATTTCAATCTCTCCGCCATCCGGCTGCTCAGCTACTTTGCGCATGAGTGCGGCTGGAGCCTTTTCTTTGCCGCCGTGCCAAGTGCCTTCCGGCCCGAAGATATTATGAAAACGCGCGATGCGAACATTCAGGCCAAAGTTACGATGGAAGGCCAGATAGAGACGTTCACTGAAGAGTTTCTCCCAGCCGTATTCGCTGTCGGGTGCAGCTGGGTAGGCAGTCTCCTCAGCGCACCTGGGGTTATCCGGGTCTTCCTGGTTATAAGCAGGGTAGATGCAGGCCGACGAGGAATAGAACACCTTCTTCACTTTGCGCTGCACTCCAAGATCGGCCATGTGAAGGTTGATCATCGCAGAGTTATGCATGACATGAGCATCGTTTGCCCCCGTGAAGATATAGCCGGCGCCGCCCATATCCGCAGCGAACTGATACGCCTCGTCCATTCCCTCATCGAGAATCTCATCCCAACTCTCGCGGAGGCGAAGATCCGCAATGACAAATTCATTGGCATCCGACTCGCTAAAGTCTGGATACTTGAGATCCGCTCCGCGAACCCAGTAGCCCTCATCGCGTAGACGCTTCACCATGTGGTTACCAATGAAACCACCCGCGCCACACACCAATGCTTTTTTGAAGGTCACCTGGTCTGCGCTCCGCCAAATTGGAGTCGAAGAGAAAGGGACAAAGAATTGAAAAGTTGCATAAGCCTCTTTCCCAGAGGTACGCTTTGTGGGGGCAAGATCAATTTGATATACCTCCGGTTTCAATCTCTCGAACGCAATCGCCAGAGTGACCCACTCACTACGGGTCTATCGCCGACTGTGCAGAGCGGACGAATTGCGGTCTCACCTCGGGCCGTGGATATGTCCGGAGGCCCGTTAGCTGCAAAGAAATGTGCCATAGGAAACCTGAATTGTTGCGGAGATAGCGCCAAAACAAACGTCTTGGATCCTGGATCAAACGATGGAGCCATTGCATGCCCGCGCGCTTAACCCATTGCGGCGAATCCTTGATTCGGCCGATGTGAAAGTCAAATGCAGCACCGACTCCAAACATCAACGTCGATTCCAGCCTTGGCAGAAAGCGCACCATGAAGCGTTCCTGCTTGGGGGTACTGATGCCGACCCAGATCATATCCACCTTGAGCTCTTGAATCCGGGCAGCCAGTGACTCCTCTTCGCACGACGTCAGTTCGCGGAATGGTGGGGTATAGGTGCCTACGATCTGCACCCAAGGGAAGCGCTTTGTTAGTCGCTCACGCAGCTCTTCGGCTACGCCCTGCTTACCGCCATAGAGGAAGTGCCTGCATTTAGCAAACTGCTCGCGGCCGAATATCCCCAGCATCAGATCCGGGCCGGACACACGTTGCATCTTGCTGAATCCTTGCAAGTGGCCCACCCATACTGTTGGAGTGCCATCGGGCACCATCAAGGTGGCGCGTGCATAAATCTGAGCGAGACCTGCGTCGCGCCGCGCCTCCATGACGCCATGAACTCCGATCAAACAGACGAATCCGCTGCGGCGCTCATCCAATTCCCCCCTGACCCGCGCCACCGCGCTCTCCATGTCGAGCGGATGCACTGGGACGCCGAGGACCTCAGCAGTTCTGCGGCTTGAACCGACGTTCATAGAGAATGCTGCCTTTCCACGACGGAGGTGAACGCAACCCGGTTCGATTGAACTTCGGCTGCTGGCGGAGACAACAAGGGTCGGTAGAGTTTCATATACTCTTCAGCGATAGAGTCAAAGGAAAGATGGGGGAGGGCAATTGGTGGTGGCTTACGCATTTGCAGCGTAGCGCGCACGGTACTTGCAAACGACTCCACTTGCAGTGGACCAAGAGAGACGTATTGGCAATGAGCGCCGCCGACCTCACGAAAGGCCGGAATGTCGGAGCATACGACATGGCATCCGGCAAGCAGCGCCTCTGCCACGGGTAGACCGAAGCCTTCTAGAGTGGAAGCGACGACGACCAGGCCGCAGTTAAGATAGCACCAGTGGAGCTGCGCATCGGAAATGCCGTTCAGAAGAATTACGCTTTGGGAAAGATGAGAAGCAGCAATGAAATTGTCGATGGCTATGGTCTCCGGCCCCGGAATTCCGACGACGAATAACTGCGTATTCAAAGGAATCTGCTGCGCTTGCAATAGGCGCTTGAAGACATCGAGCACTAGCAGGATGTTCTTATTGCGGCGGTGTTGCGCCACACAAAGCAGGAAGGGCTGGCCCCGCCACTGCGGCAGCGGAGCTTCTGCCGCAGAGTTGGTGAATGGCGCCACGGAGTTGTAGATGACAGATGCTCTCCGCGCCAGCGATGGGCTCATTTGTTGAAGCCGTGAGAGCGTGCTCTGTGAGACACATGCAATGATGTCTGCATTGCGCAAGCATTGTTGAAGGACAAAACGGTTGACAAACACTTTCGGATAGCCAAAGTTCTCCGGGATGTCGTATGGGTAAAGATCGTGCAGCGTAACCGCTACGGGACAGTGAAATGCACCATTGCGCACGGGCACCGGATACGCGAGATGGACAATATCTGCCTTAAACCGTGCAGCCTGCTTTGGTAGTAGCGAGTAAAACCAGAAGTTGCGGCTCATCGCGCTGCTGCTGATAGGCGCAGTATGCAGATGTAGCCTAGTATCCGCGCGGGGAATGGCATCCTCAACAAAGCCCATCTGCCAAGGAGCTGCTACGAGATGAACTCCAGTCACTTCAGAGCGTCCAAGCAGGCAGCGGGCGAGATTGATGGCATGCCTGGATACGCCCGATAGTTGGCCGGAACCGGTGGCGAGCGCGACTACGATATTCATTCAGACCTCACGTTCGGACGGCAATGTAACTCTTGGTGAAACCGAACAGTCGTTCCCGTAGGATTTGACAGTCGGGAAACAGGAGCTTGATCTCGCTGTAGGTGAGAAGCCGAACCTCGTCTACGATCTCGTGGACGACATCGGGAGTCAGCCGGCCTCTCGGCGTCCAACGCACGATGCGGTGCTGCGCGCGCTTGGGCAGGTACTGGATGTAAGGAGCCAGCAGGTGGGACTCAATGGGAAAGCTGCGCGCGGGGGTCTGGATCCAGAGCCTTCGCGCCACGCGGCGGGCCTCCCGTGCGAATTCCAGCTGCTTCTCCCAGGTGCCGACATGTTCTATTACCGAATTTGAAAATGCTATATCGAAGGAATCATCAGCAAATGGCATCTCGGTGGCGTCGCCCTGCACCCGGATAAAGCGATCGGCTTTGTCGTCGCCGTTGCCGCAAATATTGATGAGCGTGACTGAAAACGGTATATGGCCCTCGGATTCGTTGCTCCATGTCTGCGACGTACCGCCGATATCCAGAACGCGAATCTCCGGCGACGGTGCGAAAAGGGCAAAGAACTGCCTCATGCGGCGGCGCCGGCAGTGTATGAAAACATTGCCCGTGAGAGCCTCGAATGTCACTTTCATATTGCCCCTCCTTGCCCCGTCAAGAAATTCATGCTGTCACCTCGACAGGCCTCTCCGGGGCTGCCAGCATCAGGGCGAGAAGCGAGATGGACCAGAGCGGAAACGACAGATCAAAGCGCTCCGTGTCGCCGAGACCACGAAGGACGATGAATATGATGAGACTAAGAAGAAGTGTCCTGTGCTCAGGCCGCGCGACGCGGCGGACCTGGCGATAAAAGCTCCCATACACGCCGATCAGCAGGACGATGCCAGCGGCTCCATAGGCATAAAACTGCTGTAGCAACTCATTGTGTGCGTGCCAAGTCTCGAATTGGTCGCGCCCAAAGGGCGGAATCACCTTCCAGACTGAGTCGAATCCGTGCCCAAACCACGGCCGCTCCAGTGCACGATCCAATATGAAGGCCCAGATGCCAATGCGACCTGTAAGGGTTTCAGCTTGGTTGCCCGCGTTTATGTAGACCTGGTAATAAGCAGCAATCAACCCGGAGAATGCCGCTAACACCAAACCTGCCGCGGTTACGATCAGCACCTTGCTGCGGCGCCGGATCGTGGTACTAAAGACGAGCATGAATGTTTGGCTCAAAAGAAGAGCGACGATCGTTGTCTTACTCAAACTCCTGAGCAGCGAGATGGCCAGAAATATCGCAGGATAGCGCCAACTTCTTGAGCGGACCAACAGAAACTCCGCCAGGAAGATACCGAAGGCGCAGATAAAGCCAATCAGGTTAGGATTAAATAATTCATCATTGCCCGGCCTTAAATCCTGCATTGTTGGCGATAACCACATAACGCATGCAATGAAGCATGCGCCCACGACATAGCCCCGAATAATGGATAGGGCAACTTCAACAAGCGGACTTGTTCGGAGCAGCAAAAGCACCATGGCGACGTCGGCAGCCATTCCGCACCAGTAGGCAAAAGCGACGGGCACGGAAATCGCCTGCGTCCAAAGCAAGCTCAGAAATGAGAACCCAAGAAATACGGCAATCCAGCGAACGCACGTGACACGCCAGGGAGAGAACTGAGCCGACGGTGCGGGGCCCACGCTGTTGAGTGCCGCGAGCAAAAGCAGCAGCATATTCAACGCCAGGCCCAGGATCGTGCCATGCTGCGGGTCCGACTGAAAGAACAAAAACGTAAGGCAGAGACGAGACGCGAAATACACACCTGCTGTGGCAGCAAGGGACGGAAGGAGTACGTGCGCCGTACTTTTCGTAGTCACTGTCCTGGAAATCGCGCTCATAACTCCTCCTTGACAGGCCGCAGGGCTCGCATATGTCCCTGCGCAACAGGTCTGCCGAGAAAATAGCCGAGCAGCGGAGTATACAAAGGGAGTGAAATGAACGCGTAGCTCAACCTTGCCAACGCAATGCCCTTGATCCCAAAGCGCGGCGTTAGATAGAGCATGAGCAGAAGCATGAAAGCGCCGCTGGCAAGGCTGAACCCCGTAACAATTCGCACACGTCCCATCGCCAGCAGCGCATAAGTGCCAGTCACATTCAAGCCCAGCAGAGCCGAGCTCCAAACAATAACGGACATGACTGGAGCCGCGCTGCGAGCGATCTCTTCCCCTGCCCAGGCATGAAGAATGCGATTCCCGAGCAATAGAAGAGTTGCGGCGCTGACTGCAACAAACACCAGGTTGAACGCAAAAGCAATCAGCAGCGGCCGTCGCATGGTCGCAGGGCTCATGGATGCACTGCGATTGGAGAGATAAGGGAAAAGGAAATGCAGTCCCGATGCCGCAAAGCCATAGATGGGTTGCGCCATCTGCGCACATAGCGCATAAGATGCCACCGCCGCGGCACCTAATGAGACACCAAGCGTAAGCCGGTCCACCTGGCTGAAGACAACACCCGACACCGCCTGCAGCCAACTAAAAACGCCAAAGCTCATCAAGGCGATCACTGCGTCGCGATCAAATGCAGGCATCAAGGAATCCGCCAACAGCAGCCGCTTCAAGCGAATCAACTGTAGACCTAAGCCCGCCAGGGTGAGCACACAGGTGGCGCCCATAATCAGCACCACACTATTGCTCAAGAAGGTCAGACCTGCGATTGCGGTGAGCGCCAGCAGCTTCGCTGCAATGCTGATTCGCACCGCTGCGCCATAGCGCTCAAATGCGCGCTGAGTGCTAATGCACACACTTTCGACGGCGCGGACCGCCACTATCACGCAAGCAATGCGAAGCGACCACAGGCACGATTGCCGCAATGCTGAAGAGGAGCCGGACACATGCGCTGCTGCCAGCGGAGAGAGCATCCAGCCCAATGCAGCGAGCGCAACGCCCATCACCAGGTTGATGCCCATCAGGGCGCGTACTGCGCGCAGCGGCGCATCCAGGTCGCCTGCGCCTCTTCGGCTTGCTACGTGCCGTATATTCGCATCACCAAGGCCAGAGGCGATGATGCTACCAGTGCTCACAACTGCGTTTGCCACGGTCCAGACGCCAAACAATTCAATGCCAAAGTTACGCAGAACCACCGGTGCTACGACGAGCAGCCCGATCGGGTAGGCTCCGTAATCCAGAACGCCGTACATCGCATTGGAAAGGTGCGCCTTCATCACCCTCTCCTTATCCAGTGGCGCCAATTCAGTCGCTTTGGGATGTCTTCACCGATGTGCTGCACGAGAGCTTTCCGTGGATCGTGCGCCGGAATCTGCATCCATTGAAATCGCAAAAGAAGAAAGAACGCCGTTGCAATCACCGTGGCAATGGGAACTAACAGAACGATCAAGATTCTCGGCGGGAACGACTTTTTCTCCGGGATGCCTGGCGCATCGATGATGCTTATGACCGGTACATCTTTAGCCTCTTGAATACGCGCCAATTCATATTGGCGCGTCAACAGTTCATAAACTGTCTCCTGCACCTGTACCTCGCGATAGAGGTTGGCGTATGGCACCGCAAGACGCGGCAGCTGGCGTAACGCAGGAAATGGCTCATCGCTACTGCTGCTCGTCGCGGTATCTACGCCGGAGTCACTTTCGCTTGCTGGGGGGGCCGTCGACGAGCCACCCATCTTCGCGATCTCCGCTTGCAATGAGGCGATACGCGCCTGCGCGGAGCGCACGCGTATATTTCCATCGCCGTAAATCTGGCGCAGAGAGTCCAGGCTCGTCTGTTCGACTATCAACTCCCCCTGCACTCGCGCTGCTGCATCCACCATGGAACGGGACTGCTCTTTGATGTCGACCGTTGCATGCGTGCTGGAGAAGTCACTGAGGCGCTCTTGAGCCGTTTCGAGCTCATGCTCGACTCCGAGAAGCCGCCTTTCAATGAACAGCCGCTCCTGATGAGCAGATGAAGTGTTGGTGCGATTTACCAGCGTGTTTAGCTCATCCAGATAACCTTGAGCCATATCGCGTGCGCGCACAGGATCGGTGTCAGAGACAGTCAGAGTAATGACTCCGCTCTTTTTGTCATCCGAGATCTTTGTGCGGCTGGCCAGAAACTTTGCTGTGTCAATGCGGTAACGCTTTTTGTAAACGTGCTGAAGATTGAAGCGATCGATGAGGTCTCCGCTAATCGATGCGCTGCGCAAAAGGTCGACGAACAGCGAAGTATTGCCCACACCGCCCTGGATAAAACTCGCCAAAGATCCGAGGCTGCCGAGACTGTTTGCACCGCCCCCGGCAATGGACGCCAACAATGCTGATCCACTCATGGAGTTGGCCGGCGGCATGATCCGCGCGCTGGATTCATATCGCTTGGGAATCATCAAGCCGGTGACGAGCGCAAGCATGGTCGCGATAGCTGCCGTCCAAGCTAACGTGCGCCGCTTTTCCCACAACAGAGCAGCATTATTGACCCAGTTGGGAGCTGTCGCCGCGTTTTCGTTCGGATCGCCGACCGAGGGCGTTCGGCCCTCTTCGACCGGAGGTGAGCCAATGCCGCTCTCATTCGGCAAATCGGATTGAGAATGCGTCGCTGCGCTCATAGCAATCCTGCCACGGCCGCAGTGACGGCAATTGAGGAGCTGAATTGCGCAATCGTAAGCAGATTGCGCCAATAGACCGAAGCACCAATGATCTTTTGGGGAACAACTACGGCGTCTCCCGGATCGAGTTTGGTCGAGAGCACATCGTGGTCAAACCATGAGCCGGAGTTGCGGCCAATTACGGATCCATTGGCGCGGACGATGAAGATCCGCCCGTTGTTCGCGACCTCGGTGGGGCCTCCGGCGCGCTGCAGGTACCACCCGGCGGTCTTATCAGGCGAGAACGTAATTGCGGTGGCGTTATAGACCTGTCCGCTCACGAGGACAAACCCAGGTCGCTTGGGGATGCGAAGCACATCGCCCCTACGTACCTCAATATCGTCAGGTGTGTTCTCCCAACTGGCGATGTCGCTGCTTATGTGGATGACCAGCCTTCCGCTTACGGGTGCACTCTTCAACCGCGCAATCGCATCCTGCTGTTGCTGGGCAATCAGTTGCGCCGTCGCTGCCGGATCTTTGTCACCGGAACTGAGACCTGGATTGATGGCAGCAGCGGTTGCGCTGGTCTCGATTTGCCGGATTAGTTCCTCCCGGCTCTTCTCCTCCAGCCGCCGAACTTCATCCCGTTCCAGCACTGCCCCTTCCGGGTAACTTGTATCTCGGAATCCGCCTGCTCGACGCAAAATGGAACTCAACCGCTCGCCCTGCTGAATACCATAGCTGCCAGGATGCGCGACCTCGCCGGCGATGGTGATCGACGCCCCAATGTCACTCCATCCAGTGATCTGGTGGACTGTCAGCACGTCGCCCGGCTTGAGCGGTACATCCGCGGCGCTGCCCGGATGATCGACGGCATCACCAATAGAAATCGATGTACGTTCGCTCACTACCGAGGACTTTCCTTCGATCTGGTAGCTCGTGAGGTCAGCGTTGTCCAGGAGAGCATCGCGTTTGAAGCCTCCAGCCATTAGCACAAGCTGCGCAGCGGTCATGTCGGCAGAGAGCGAATATGTTCCGGGTCGAAGGACCTCGCCACCGACAGTCACTCTTGGTGCATCAGCCTCGTAACGGCCAAAGATGCGAATCGTATCAAATGGCTGCAGAGGGAGGTTGTTGTTGCCGATAAGCGCGTCAGGCACATCGAACTCGATCGTCTCCGGATGCAAATCTGGAGGTCTCAACCGCACGATCTCTCCCTTATCGGCGGGCTCCGGAAGCAGATCCCGGTAGCTGTGCAACAGATCGCTCAGATGCATTCCATCGCGGTATGACACACTCCCTGGCCGCACTACGTGCCCCTGCATGTAGATGACTCGCTGGCTGTAAGGGAGGATCGGAGACACACGCACTCGGTCGCCGTCGAATACGGCGAAGGTTGCTATCGCTGCTCGGGCGCCTTCGGGACTGCTCGATCCGGGCAGGTCAACGGTCACCGTTTCGCGCTCTTTGTTGGCATCGATGCGGTCAACTTCTATATGACCCAATGCAGCGGCCGCAGTGGTGCCGCCCGCTTCATCGAGAACATTGGCAAGTGTGGCCTTGCCGTTCAATTCATAAATTGCCGGCCGCTTCACTGCGCCGTAGACGGCAATCTGGGGGCCGGCGGGAGGAACCAATACTGTATCTCCGGCCTGAAGGCGATCCTCACTTTGCACCCCGTGAAGCAGAAAGTCGTAGAGGTCAATCTCGCCGACGAGTTCTTTGCCCCGGTAGTGACGAAGCACGCGCAACGAACCAACTTTGGTTGGGCCGCCGGCGGCGTAAAGCGCATTCAAGGGGGTTGACAGAGAGCTAATGTCGTAGGCGCCGGGCCATTGCACATCGCCGACAACATAGATGCGAATGCTGCGCAGCCCGGCGACCGTTACTGCGACCTGCACGTTGCGGTACTGGTCCTTCAGCGTTTCCGCAACTACACTCTGCACGCGCTCCAGCGTGAGCCCCGCAACGGGGACGGCACCAGACTCTGGCAACGCAATCCGGCCTTCGCGGTCGATCACCCGCGTAATGCTCTCGGAGACGCCGCCCCAGATGTCGATTGCAAGGCTGTCCCCAGGTCCTACGACGTACCCAGGTCCGGCCGGCACATCCAGCGGCATCACGCGTTCGTTAGGAGCAATCTGATTTGCTGCGTTCCCATTGCGCCGTAGAAATACATCGGAGCCGAAGCGCTTCAGCTGTCCGCTCTGCTCTGGCAGTTGCGTGTAGAGGTCGTGCAACGATCGAAGGTTGTAAGGGGCTGGTCGATGTAGCACCCATGGCTCGCTGGTCGTGTTTTCGGGCTGGTTGCGAGTGCCTTCAGGCGGGTTGCTCGGCTGCTCGACGCCAGCGACACGCGTCCTGTTGGTGCGCATTGCTTGCTGTGCATTTAAGCCGTTGATCCCGACGGAATTCTGCCCATTCAGATCACTGGGCAAATCTTCTGTCGGAAGACTGCCATCCCGCGATGCTGAATTCGCAGGTCGGCCTTGAGCCAGGTAGCTTTCTTTGGAGTTTTCAGCGGTATAGACTTGCAAGTCGGCTTCCGATATATAGCCACGCGCCTGCAGAAACGTTACGATGTTCGATCGAAGGGCCGGACTTGATTCGATTTTGCTATAAAGCATTTCATCGGTTATCGAGTCCGATTGGACGGGCGGGCCCTCCTGGCTTGCAAGCTCGGCCATTAGCGATTTCAGTTCCACGAGCGCGTCCGGATTATTTTGTAGAATGGCGAAGATCTGATCGCTGGAGAGAGTCGATGGCAAACCAGGACTCTGCCTGATTTCGCTTCCAAGGCCAACCTCATTTCCAGCATTTTGACCCATTCCATTGTTCGCGATGGTCCCCGCATCCGTTTCGCTTGCGGAATTCGAGGACTGGCCGGCGTCATCCGTGGAAGTCGCGGGCGGAGATAAGACTGACGAAGATTTCGTCATTGTCGATGAATTCTGTGGCGTTTGCGCGTGCGCTGATAGGGCTATTGCGCAGACCAACAAGACAGCCTGCAAACCGAGACATCGCAGCGCTGGAATGGGACGACTCGGACGAATCATCGCGAGACTCCATTCCGACACTGACGCCAAAGTATCGACTGGCAGAAATACCGAATTCCCTCCAGGATGTGAAAGCGCATTCTGAAAGCGAGAAAAACGAGTTGCCGGTAATAGCGGTTCATACGCGCGGCCAAAGTCTCGTTTGCAACTGGATGCACGATGAACGGCGGCAGCCGGAGAGGCATCAAAACCCGCGACGGCGGCCGTTTGGGGGGCACACCCGAGCCTTCCAATTCCTTCTCTAGAAGCAAATACAACTTGCTGCCTGGAAATGCCGCTAGTGCCGCCTGGCGCGCGTACAGATCCACCCAAAGCCTTGCTCTGGGGGGCACCTGATAGGCTGTCCAACGCGTCAGCGCCTCGGGTGCGAATGGCCCCATCACGCGCGTGATGAAAAGGATGGCTACACCTAGCCGTATGCGCGTTTGTGCGTGTCCTGCAACATGTTCCTCAAGGTGATTCCAAAAGGCAAGATCGTGGTATCGTGCGATCACGTGGCGGCGAAACTCGATCATGTGCGCAGCGCGCAAGTACGGAAGGCAAATATGCTTGAAGAGGTGCAGACCTTGCCCGAGGATCAGATCCAACGGCGCAAGTACAGGCATGCGGATTCCGTAAAAGCACACGGTCTGCGTGCGCGCGAGGATCGATGGGCGCCCGGCAACGATATGCTCCTTGTGCAGCTCAGCGGATCGCACTCTGCCGGCTTTGTAAAGGTCCTTGAGTGAAGTGGTTCGGCCTTCATTGGCCTTAAAGTCCAGGTTTTTCGCATCATGGGCATGCAACCGGTATCCAGCATCTTCAAGAATGCGTCGCGCCTCGTCGACACATTCGTCGGCGACCAGAAAGTCGAGGTCGAGTTGCGAACGCAGCTCCAGTTTTGGAACCGAAATTGGCCACAGTGAAAAGCCTTTCAGCACTGCGTACGATAATCCGGCTTCCTGGAAGCGGCGCTGAATCGACGTCGACTCGACGGCCATCTCCACAATTCGCTGCCTATTGTCGGCGAGATTCTGCCGCAGCCGCATCAGTACGGACGGTGGCAGCGTATTGAGAAAGCCGGCTTCCTCGATGCGATCGAAGAAATAAAGTGCAAGGCCGCTGGTGTCCAACCAGGGCAGCAGGTCCTCCCACTCGCTGTGCGGTAGATGCAGCAAGCGCGAGAACTCCGCCTGCACGGGATTGCAGAAGGCCATGAGTATCGCCTCTCGCAATTGCATCGCGCGACTGAGAGCCTTGTTCGCCGAATTCATGTAGAGCATACCCATATCGTTATTGGGTGTACATTTGCGGTTCGCCTATGCTGCCGCCCGGTGGCAGATGGCGTAGATAAAGCACGATTGACCAGATTTCGTCGTCGCTGAGGATGCCTTTCGAGCCCGGCATGCCCGAGGGCCTGATGCCAAAATCGATCACCCACTTCAACTGCCCGTCGGTATAAGACTGCACATCCTTTCCAGCAAGCGATGGCACGGGCGGTGACATGCGATCTGCAAAGGGGACACCAGTGTTCTGGGCATCTAATCCGTGGCATGCCGCGCAGTAATGCGAAAACGCTTCCCTGCCGTCGGCGATCCCTGCGGGAGTGTTCTGGATTGGGTTCTTTTCTTTTTTGTTATGTACGAACATTTTGTGTTTGGCCCAGTTCATGACTGCCTTTTCCGCTTTTCCAGGAGGATTGGCCTTGCAGCTCGTAAGAGACGGCAAGAGGATGAAAGCGGTCGCGACAGCGAGGACGGCTCTGGGCATGCCATTACTCCACGATGTGCAGAGTGAGCGTCATACTTCCGTGTCCCTCTCCGCAGAACACGGAGCAATGGCCAACGAAGGTTCCGGTTTTGTCAGGGGTGAAGATTAACTCCGTGGTCTGGCCCTTCCGGATCTTGGTATCGAGACCCAGTTCCTTGACTTGGAGCCCGTGTGTCGTATCTATGCTGCTAAGCACAAATAGCACCGGCTGTCCTTTCTTCAGTGTGATCTCTGCGGGCGTGTACTGAAACCGCCGGGCGATCACTTCAATGCGCCGCGGGGCAATTTCCGCAGGAGTAGCGGGAACAAACAATTGCACGGTCCCGACTATCGCGAGCAGGACTGTAGGCAACGTGGACTTCAGCTTCATCTCGAAATCCTCGAATCGGAATAGCTACACGATCCATGCGCGACGGACCGCGATCCGCGAGCATCAGAATCGCCGGCTGCAAGCTGGTCTAACTCTAGCCATGTACCGTTAGCCGGTTGTCATGAGGCTGTAAGCCGAATGTCACTGGATTACTGCGGCTTAAGAATGACCAGCAGATGTCACGGAAATGCCAAAAGGCTATGTCTGCACGCGGCGTTGACATGCGCACGGCGTGCTTTGGCCGAGCCGCGCAAAATGACAATCGATTTACAAGTATTAGACCTTGAAGCGACACTCTTCCGCGGGTGATCGGCTATGGTCGCTCTTATGCAGCGTCTGACTCTGGAGATCGCGCCTCTCGCATCCACGCATGCAGTTCGCTGCTTTTTGTTCTCACTGGTTGTTCTGCTGCTTGCACATCTCGGGCCGGCACAGAACACGCCGCTCATATCCGGGGGTGGAGCATTCTTCACCAGCACCAACGGCGGGAATACCAACTACGATCCCATCACTGAGCCCGTGCTCGCCGCGCCTCTCGGTCAGCACATTCTGGTCGAGTCGCGTGCTGCTCTCGTTGAGACGTTTTCTCCGCGCACCGGATCACAGTCCGGGTACAGCCACACCCACTTCATTGGTGAAACTTACCTGCAGGGTGATTTTATTGCCGCGCCACGCTTGACCGTCGTGGTCGGCCACTATCTAATTCCTTTTGACACTTACAATGAGCGTCTTTCGCCGCCCTGGATCGCGAACTTTCAAGACAGCCCGCTGATTTCGCCGCTCGGCCTCCTGCAAGGCGGCAGCGGCCTCGGAGGCATGCTGCGCGGAGACGCGTTCGTAAACGACAAGCGATCGATCAGCTATGCCTATTTCTACTCGACCCGCAGAAACGCGGAGGAGTTTGCTGCCCATCGTGGATCGGGAGGGCGTGCCAGCCTCTACTTGCCAGAACAGCGACTTGAAATTGGGCTCTCCTACGATCGTCTGTTGCAAAGAACACATGAGAACTTCTACGGCGGATACGCATGGTGGGAGCCCAAGGACACCGGGCTGCGCGTGCGCTCCGAAGTCGCGCGCGGCCATCATGCTCAGGGTTACTGGGTCGAGGCAGACTACCGGCTAAAGGCGTTTGGCGGTTATGACAGCGCGATCGGCCGCGCTGAGCCAGTCTTTCGAATGCAGCAGACGTTCCGGCGCGACACGATCGTCAGCGACGGCCTTCCGCTGGTCAATACGCAAAGAGCCGATTTTGGCCTGGATTACAACCTGCCGCACGACGTCAGGATTCTCACCAACTATGCCCGGCAATTCTCGTCCACCGGCAATCGCAATGTCTGGGAAACAGGAATCTCCTATCGGTTCCTTTTCCCAGCCTGGAAGGGAAAGTAGCCATGAACTCAAAATATGTTTTTGTGGGAGGCCTTGCCCTGACCTTAGTTTCAGCGCTCGGGATTGTCGCGCAACAGAGCAGAACACTGCCCATTAAACCGTCCGCAAACGGAGCCATCCGAAAGCAACCTTCCTCTCAGCCGCAGAGTGTGGGAGAGCGCGTCTTTCAGCAGAACTGCTTCCGCTGCCACAACGCACCAGAAGGTTTTTCGCCTCGCATTACTGGCACGATCGTTCGCCACATGCGCGTTCGCGCTTCTCTCAGTCAGCACGACGAACAGGCGCTGCTCAAGTATTTCAACCCTTAACGGAATGCCAGCATGAGGCGAGTTTTCAAGTTGTTCTCCGGATCGGAGTGCTGCTGTGTCAATAAATTGGTTGCGCATCCGGCTCGTACGGCTGACCGAACTTGTTCAAATGTGGTTGTTGATTCGGATGGTCGGAACGGATGGTCCCTAGATCTGTAGCCTCACCGGAAATATGGACTCGGCGCGTGAGTTGATCCAGCGCCCTTTGCTCCTGGCCTTCGATCCATATGTGCAATTCGTAGTCGCCATCCGGAACATTTTGCACATGAACTACACCCTGCTGGTCAGCAAGTCCGTAGTACGGCGTGGCGAGAGCGATGACGACCGCGCTCATATCGGAATGAATATTGCAGAAAATATAGGAGACGCCCTCGCGCGAGAATATTACGCTCCGCGTAGAGCCAGCTTCATACAGTCCAAGGTCGAATCGCCGGCCGTCGAAGAGCGAGAAAACATTGTGAAAGAAGGGGTCGGCATTTGGAAATGCAACGCTGCTGCCCACAGGCACAACAAGCAGGTGCGGCATGAACATCTTGTTCTTCTGCATCATCGTAAAAGTGCCGGGCGTAACGGTGGGCGCAACTCCGGCGCGCATGGGGATTAACCAAATCACTGCCGGCCGGGCTTTGTCCGCCTGATGTGCGCCGCTTTTCTGAGCCGCTGTCATCCTGGCGGTCACTTCTGCCTTCTGCATCGGCGCAGCAGGCTCCTGCGCGCACATCAGTGAGGCACATGAGACCCACAGAGCCAACCAGCCGAGTTGCCTGAAGCTTACACGCTGCATCAGAATTTGTATCCCGCTGCGATGCCGATTACATCGCTGAAGTCTGCAGGGCCCGAGCTGTAATTGGTCCACAACCGCCTGTACTCAAGCGAGAAGAGAAGATAGGCACTCGGGCTGAAGATCACGTTCGAGTAAACCGAGCGGTTTCGCGCCAGTCCTAAATAGGTTGAACTCGAGGAGGACATAGCCTGATAGATCTCTTTGGCAAACGGGTTGTCAGTACCAAAGCCCGCATTCATCTCCACCCGTTGGCCCACCTTCGCTGTAAACTGCGTCCACCCGCCAACATCGTCCAAAGCATGCGCAAACTCGGTTGAGCCTGCAAAATAATAATAATAGTTAATGTATCCACCTCCGCCGAGTCCGGCCAATGCCTGGCCGCGATACGCATTGGCTGTCAGCACAAAGTTTCGGGCCAGGGGCAATCGCAGATCCATCGTGCCGGCCCAGGCATTGTATGTATCGCCGTTCCCTGTGCGATGCGGGCTGATGTAGCCTCCGGCACCGATCTCCAGCCCGGCGCCGGTTTCGCCATGGAGAAATGCGATCCGTCCTTCGGTCCCAGGCCATCGGCTGCGCTCTGATTGCGTTATGGTCGGCGGAGCCGCAGTGGACCCAGGCGGTAGTGGATCCGAAGTGTCGATCAGGGCTCCCTCGGCTTTGATTCGCGATGAGTCGGAAATGGCAAATTGATGAGTCGCGCCGATTTGTGGATTCCAACTCCAAAGATTGCCCGCCCACGCCAACTCAGGCTGCGCAATGGCTACGAGAGAAGATGGTTCGTTCGGCTCGAGAATCGTCCGATCCAGTTGAAAGAAAGCGTTCGTGTTCTGCCAATTCAGTTCCGCATGCGCGGTACGCAGTCGCAGAAGGCCGCTTGCCGCATAATTTGATTGCTGGCCATTCGCAAAGAAATCTGCGCGAAGATCCGCGCGACTGGTGGCGCCTAGCAGATGCGGTCCACGCGCATCGAGCCCCAAAACGGTCTGTCGCAGTGAAAGCCCAGTGCTACCAGGGCCTGCGACAGCATAGGCAGGTACCGCAGTGACGTCCACTGCCCTCGTGTTTACGAAGCTGCTGAAGAGGAACAATCCACTCACCTTAAGCGGATATTTCGATTCCGTCTCTACTTTGTTCACGTCGTGCGTAGCAATCTGCGATTCTTCGATGGCCTGTCGCTCGCGAATTTCTTCCACAGAAGCGGAAGTTCCAGCTGCAGTCTCAGGACCGCCGGCATTGGCAGCTGCGGGCTGCGTTTTTGGGGCGACTCTTGCCTCTTCGGCCGACATCTGCAGTCGCAACACATCCAGTTGCTGTTGTAGCTCGATCAGTTGCTTCTGGTAAACCTTCATTTGTGCCTGAGCCTGGCTCATTTGCTCAGTCAGTTGTTCAACCCTCTGCGCAGTCGTACTCGGCGCGGCCGTCTGGGCGGCTTCGCTTTGCGCTCGCGCCGATGTACGATGAGCGCAAATGAATAGGAATACGGTGAGAGGCAGAAACCGCATTCGCCTCAGAAGCGCACTTGGAACGTGCGACGTTCCCCTGTACCTTGAATTGAATCTCATGACGTCAGTACCTTACTTCGCGGAAGGCTGCCATTTCCGGCCAATTCAGTCGGATGCCGCGTTATGGTCAGCCGAAAGATAGTCTCGCCCTTGCGACTGCTTACGAGTCTTACGTCTCCGCCATGTTCACGGGCCACGCTCCAGGCCAAAGTGAGACCCAGGCCAGTACCCTTCTGTTTTCCTTGACTCACGAACGGGTCGAACATCGTCTCGCGAATCCCTTGTGCTACACCCGGACCGCTATCTGCAATAGTCACACTAACGCTCTCGCTGTCAGCGTCGACTGAGACTTTGACGATACGCGGTCCCAAAAGTTCCCGCGCGGATTGACAAGCATTCAATAATAGGTTGTAGACCGCTCGTTCTACCTGCTTGGTGTCCACCGCCGCGTTCGTGTCCGCACGGCCCATTTCCAAAAGTACTTTCACTCCCCCCGCATCCGGATGCGCATTCACCAGAGCAATAGCCCGCTCCACCAGAAGATTCATGTCAGCTGATACGCGGTGCAAAGAAGAGCCCGTGCGGCTGAATATCAAGAGTGAGTCCAGCATGTCCGTCGTTCCATTGATAGCGAGACGAATCTCTTCATAGAGCTCAGCACGCTCGCTTGCCGGAAGCGCCGGCGATGCCAGAAACTCTGCATTAGCATAAATCGCAGCGAAGTAGTGCCGAAGATCGTGGGACACTGAACTCGCCATGCGCCCGATCGTCGCCAGTCGTTCCGACTCCAGCAATTCACGATGCGTCTTCTCAATCTCATCCCGCATCTGTGCAAACACCTGGCTCAGATATCGAACCTCTTCCGTTCCTCCTGCCGGGAGAGAGTATTCCCTGTCTCCCTCGCCAAAAGCGCGCACACCCGCAGCAAGCTGTTCCAGTGGCCGCGTGAGCACGCCGGCCAGCAGCAGCATCAGCACTGAGCCGGCAGCGATCGCGAGAACGCTCACCCACATGACAAGTCTGTTAACCTTCATCTCCGCGCGATCCGCCGCATCGAAGGACTTCATGACCACGAGCCGCAGGGGCAATCCTGCCTCGCTTGACAAGTCTTTGCTCGCGGTTAAATACCGCTCTTTGCCTACCGCAGCAATGGATGCCGTACCATTCTGCTGCTGGGAGCCAGCAGTCTTTCCAAGATCAAACTGCCGGTCGTTTGGAAGCGTACTGACGACGACTGTGTTTCCCGCAAGAAATGCGACTTCAGCGCCCGCTCCCCGCCCTACTTCCTGAAGAAAGCCCTGGTCGATGGCATACCCGATGATCACGTATCCCAACAGGGTGCCATCCTCCTGGCGCCCGAAATAAAGCGGACGCACGGAAAACTCAAAAAGCCGCCCGTTGCTCAAAAGATAATGCTGCGAGGAATCAGCAAAAGCAGCCTGGAGATCGCGCTTCAGGATATCGGCGTTGCTTGCGCCCTTTGCGAATGCAGCCTGAACTTTTTGGTTTGAGTCCGTCAGCGCGAGCAGGTCGTTCCCGCTCGTCCTCCAAAAATCCGCGGCATCATCCGTGATGGTCCTGGGATCGCGCGTCGTCATCAGCGCCTTCAGCCTCGGCTCGGCAGCGAGGAGTGCGCCTTCGTGTTCAAGCGCAACCAGACGCCCCGCATCCAAGTCCTGGAACGTTTCCACGGAATGTCCGAGGTCCGTCTCGAGGTTTGCGCGCACCTGCCGGCGCAATTGATTGCGAATGATAAACAGACTTGAAGCCGTAGTCCCGGCAATGATGAGCACCAGAGAGATCAATAACAGCGCGCGAGTCCGGATTCCTGGCGTGTGATTCTCGGTCGACACAGAAACCTTTCTTCTACGGAACAAATCGATATCCGGCGCCATATACGGTCTGCAAATGGTGCGGTTCGGCGGAATCCGGCTCAAGCTTCTGCCGGAGCTTCAGTATTTGGTTATCGACCGTGCGAGTTGTCGGATAGGAGTTATATCCCCATACCTCATTCAGAAGCTCCTCGCGGCTCAAGACCCTCTCGGCATTTTCAACAAAATACTTCAAAAGCTTGAACTCGTGCGCCGTGAGCGTGACTGGTTTGCCAGAGCGCCGTGCACTCATCCTGGAGAAATCGACCTCACACGCGCCAAAACTATAGGAAGTAATCGCGGGTACTTGCTTTCGAGACCGGCGAAGAGCTGCCTGTACCCTTGCCAGCAGCTCGCGTGGACTGAATGGCTTGGTCACGTAATCATCCGCGCCCAATTCCAGAAGCAGCACCTTGTCGGCTACTTCACTGATCGCGCTCACAACAACAACTTGCACGCTCGGCTGCTCTGACTTAATGATCTTGCAAAGGTCGCGCCCAAAGATTCCAGGCAGCATCAGGTCCAGCACCACCGCTGCAGGCCTGATCGAACGAAACGCGTCCAGTCCCGCCTGGCCATCGCCGCACACGGCCACGCCGTAGCCCTGGTCGTGGAATATCCTGTGCAACACCTTCTGCATTTGCGGATCGTCCTCGACTACAAGGATCTGGGTTCGACCAGATTCTGCTTGACCATCCTTGACTTCGAAATCCATTCTGGCTTTCTCAATTTGCAACATGTCGTCATTGTCCTCCCATTGCTATCTCATTGGTTCAAAAGGGCATGGGAAATGACAATTTTGTGACATTTCGCTGACAAGATTGTAATCTCACCTCGCGGGCATGGCGCTGCGATTTCGAGACAGGTCAAATGATTTGAAGAGCAGCGCAGCGATCAGCGCCATCGCGGCAATCCCTGCAAGTACACGCGGGTAGCCAAACCGCGCTAACAATATTCCCGCCCAAGCGATTGCCCCTGATTGCACGATTGCATTGCAAAACATCGTCATTGCCGAGGCCGAGCTGCGTTCCCCATCCGGAACCTTGCTCATCAGCAGGTTGTACAGTCCAGGCGAACTCATCCAATGGGCCGCGGAGAAGCTCAAATAGAGTGTCACCGCAAGCGCTCGATTGCTGGTTCCTGCCAGGCACGCTAAAGCCACCGCGGCCGCCACCTGAGTCGCAACAATTCCGTTCAGCAGGCCGAACATTCGAAAGATCAGCGGCGTAAGAAGGCCAGCACACAACTGCACCACGCGGGCCAATGAAAAGATCACTCCGATGTGCGCCAAAGAGATATGAAGATTCCTTGACAGATATACGTAGGCAAATGGGGCAAAGGACGCCAGCGCTGCCGTCCAAAGCGCCATCGATGGCAGATAGCGCAGCAGGAATGGGCTCATCTTCCACAGACTCTTCGTGGTGAAATCCGCACATAAGGGACCGCCCTCGCGCATTGGAAGCTCAAAACGCAGCAGGGGGATGAGGCCCATGATTGCAACGGCGCATGCACCGAGCAAGACCATGCGCTTAAAGTCTGCGGCCCGCATCGCATAGCCGGCGGTCTTCAGCAAAAGGGGCGAATAACCGCATATCAATCCTCCAAGTGCACTGCTGCCGATGCTCACGGAAAACATCAGGCTAAAAGCCGAAGCGCGGTTTTCCTCGGTGGTCAACCTTGCCACCATGGGTGGAAAGCACACTCCCCAGATGCACATTGCCAGCCCGGCCAGAAACGCCAGCCCAATCTGCGCGGACTCCCACATCGCCAGTGTTCGCATTGCGCATAACAAGGGCGCTGCAATCAAGCAACACATCATCGGCAGACGCAGGCCAACCTTGCGCGCGAGCCAGCCTACCGGCAAGGTTCCCACAACTGTCCCAAGAGTCAGCGCGCCGCCAACCAGCCCAATGATTCTTTCGTTGAAGTGCAAGTCGAGCAAGTACAGATTGAAGAGAAAGTAGTAGACAGAGAAGCCAAAGTCAAAGAAGAAAGCCACAGTGAAGAAAATCCAAAAGCTGCGATTGAGCTTCTTCTCAAGCAGCCACCCGGCTGGGTTCCTCCAGGCAGATATTCCCGATCCAGCTGTTGCCGCCGGCACCATCTCCAGGAACTGTTCCACTAGCGCCCCTCCCGGACCAGCGTTTCCAACCTGCCCACCGCCCCATCCAGATCGCTGTATCGCAATTCGAAGACATCTGCCCTCAGCAGTTCTTCTAGCGCACGGTACTGCCTGACAAGGGACTCGGCAGACCCAAACAGCCTTTGTCGAATGGATTGCCGGGCCAAGTCCTTTCGATAGGGCACAAGCTCCGCACGCCTGTCGGGACCTCGATTCAAAAATACTAAAAAGTCAACTTGAGAGGTTTGCGCGCAAGTCATCTGCGAGAATGATGCGGTCGGTAACTCGATGGACGGCTTACCCGCAGCGCGCGGCGTAATCTCTGCGCCGTCTAACTCTGGAAACAGCGCAGCCGCCGTGGGACGAAAGCGAATCTGGTGACAGTTACCAGTGACCAGACGTGTCTTGCCATTGTTGAGCAAATAGCTCGCATCGTCGCTTACAAAGGTCCATCCAGCACGAGCGCAAGCATAAGAAAGTGATGATTTGCCGGCGCCCGAGTCGCCGCAGAGCAATACGCCACGGCCGTTCCGTGCTACGCATCCCCCGTGTATGGCTGTCGCATACCTGGTCACAATATGGCAGAGTGGCGATGGCGCTAAGAGAAAATATCGCAGGAAGCGGAGCTGTTGCGCGACTTTGTCTGTGAGAACGATCTGCGTAGTGCATTGCTCGAGATCTGCAACGCTATAGTTGTTGGCGTCCACAATGCTTACCAATAGTGGAAGCATGATGCGAGTCACCGGTGTCGGAGGACATTCCGCCAGATTGGCATCCTGGACGTGCACACTTACTCGAATTGGAGCTGTATCGAATTGCTTCTCGAAGCTGGACCACAGGTCGTGTGCTCGCGACAATATCTCGGGGCGGTTCGTCCTAAGATCGGTCGGGAACCCCAACGGATAGAACATTGCGCCATGGGTCAGCTCAGGAACCTCAAACTCATGTCTGGTGAGGGTGGACGGCTCTGATGCCTCGCGTGCTGACCCTGACTCCCCGGTGATCATGGTCCTTCTTCCTGTCCGGCGGTGCGAGATAGCAGCTCTATTTGTCAAAAGCCGCGCTCCTGTTAGTCAGAATTGATACTTCATCGCGAATTGAATGATGCGTGGATTTGCAGCGGTCGAAGTGATCGTTCCGAATGAAGGATTCTGGTTGACCGGTCCATGAGGCCCCTCTGTGAAATTGAGATTACTATTCGGGTTCGCGAATTCTGGGGTGTTCGTTATGTTAAAGAATTCAGCCCGGAAGCGCAGAGTGCTCGATTCAATTACGGGAAAGATTCTTTCCACAGCCATGTCTACATTGTGCTGGCCGGGGCCACGCAGAATGCCTACTCCGCTGTTGCCGAAGTCCGTATCGCCAGGTCCACTTCCATTCGGAGCCTCCGGGGCAATCGTGAAGGCGCTCTGGCTCAGATAGCCGTTGAGCACTCTCGAATAAAGAGACCCGCCCGTGGAAGGATTCGCACCTGTTCCCTGCGCGCGGTTTTGCGTGTTGCCGTAAACCAGTCCGGCCTTGTTGTCCAGGACGGTGATGGGGCTTCCCGACTGGATCACCCCGATCCCGGAGAACTCCCAACCGGACAAGGCATGCCTGGCCAGCACTGGGAGACCCTGGAACTTAGGCGTCTCCCACGCAAAGTTCACCACCGCTCTCTGAGCGCGATCGCGATTAGCCAGCCCATATGCTTGCCGGGGATTATTCTGGTCGTTGGTCAGCGTCCACAATGCAAAGACGTCGCTGCCGTTCGTGCCGCTAGTCTCATCCAGGTCTTTCGACCATGTATAACTGCCAAGAAACTGGAGCCCATGCGCAAAGCGCTTGGTAATGCTGCTTTGCAGCGAGTTGTAGTTCGCTATGAACTCGGTGTTGGCCAAAAGCGAACCTGGGGCAATTCCTTCGAATGGAACCCGCAGTGTTACGTTTGCTGCGGTGTTCGTGGTGGCGCCATTCACCGGGCCTTGCGCGCTTGCCAGCAAGGCCTGGTTGAATTCAATCCTGCCCGGTGCACTCGTCGTATGGGTGCCAACGTAGCCCACCTCCAACAGGTAGTCGTTCCCAAAAGCGTATTGGATGTTTAGGTTATATTCCTGAGTTGTGGGATCTGCTACATGAGGAGAAACGCCGGACGTATACGCTACACCGCCTGGCACGCGCGGGCTGTACATAGGAAAGCCTGAGGCTGAAGGCAACTGCGGACTAAAGGGATTCTGCAAAGTTGCACCTGCATTTTGCGCATTCGACGGGAACTGCTGCAATGAAAACGGCTGTTGTGCTCCCTGCCCTTCGGCAAAGCCGCCCGTCGGCTGATCGTAGTAGATCCCGTAACCGCCCCGCATCACGATGGTCGGTTTCTGTGTCAACCGGAGCGAGAAACCCAGCCGGGGGGATATGGCTGTATAGTCGGTTGCCCAAAGGCCGGCGGATGAAGTTTGCGTCACGCCTGCAGGTATCGCCCCCGAGAAGTTAGCCGGCAAGGTGAAGCCGCTGAGCGATCCACTGATCGGTACCTGATGCGCTGCGATCGATGGGTCAAAATCAGGGAGCTTTCCATTTGCCTCAACAGCCGGCCCGAAAATCTCATAGCGCAGGCCCGCGTTCACCGTCAGCCGTTGCTTGAGTTTGATGTCGTCCTGCGCGAAGGCAGCGTAGTCCGTGTAGCGTCCATTCTTGCGGAAAGACCCGGAACTCCCTGCGCTCTCAATCACATTGCTCAGGCCGTTGGGACTACCGTTTTGTGCTGCGCTCTCTCCCAACAGAAAGTCATCGAAAGTAGCAATGACCAACAAGCCATCAATGCTGAAGGGAGCGTTAATGTCCACTTCGTGTCTCCTCACTTCCGCTCCCAAACGAAGATTGTGACGATTACGTGTTCGCGAGATCGTATCCTGCCAGATGAAACTGTTTGTGTTCTCCCATTGCGAGGGCGTTCCCGCATCTCCTGTAGTAAACAGCCCGCTGACAATTATGCCCGGAGCAACGCCCGGAGTGCCTGTCGGCGTACTCATGCCCAGGTCAGTGGCCTTGATCGGGCCGGCCACCGCGGAAAGTCCATCGAAGCGCATGAAGCCAAAGCGCGCCACGTTGATCAGATTCGCGCTAAAC
This sequence comes from uncultured Acidobacteriota bacterium, assembly GCA_963713675.1. Lineage (GTDB taxonomy): Bacteria > Acidobacteriota > Terriglobia > Terriglobales > Acidobacteriaceae > Telmatobacter. Next base: position 29,163 of record CAVQMV010000008.1, on the reverse strand, counting down.
ACATGCGTGTCTGCCAGAACGAACATCGTGTTCTGGTCGAGTTCATTCGTGCCCCAGCCCGGAACATTGGCGGCATTTGGCGAAAATGCCTCGATCGTTGGCGACCGGGAGTAAAAGAATCTTCCCGATAGCGTGTTGTTGTGCCGGATGACCTGGTCGATGTTCGTGCTGAATTGGTTTTCTTTATATATGGATGGAATAGCGTACGTAGACTGACCGACAGGAAGCTGGTTGGGATTTGTAGCAGGCAAGTTGATTTGCGGGTTGGGAACCGCAAATTGGTCATTGCCGAATTTGTAGTTGAGCAGAGCCAGCGCAACCGGATTGATGTTGGACCCATTGCAGGTCACCTGAGTTCCCAGAGCACTGGTGAAATATGGCGCAGCATTCGCTTTGTTCGCGGGGCAAAACTGCGCTCCGAGCGTTGCCGCTGAGCGATCTGACGTAAGCTGCGGAAGATCCGCTGTTACTGCGGAGCCCGCTCCATTGACAGAAGTAAGGCCCTGATACTCCGCGAAGAAGAATGTCTTATTCCTCCGAATTGGGCCTCCGACAGATCCGCCGAATTGATTCTGCTTCAATTCGGGCCGCGGCTGGCCATCATGATTCAGAAAGAAGTTATTTGCATTGAATATGTTGTTGCGCACAAACTCCCATGCGCTGCCATGGAAATCGTTCGAGCCGCTTTTGCTAACCAGGTCGACGTTGGCGCCCGTGCCCCTGCCGTAAGAGGCGTCGTAATTGGCCGTCTGCACCTTGAACTCCTGAATTGCGTCCGGCGCGGGAATGCCGGTGCCTACCTCTTCCCCGTTATTGGCCGCCGAGTTCTGGGCGGCGTTATTGGCATCGATTCCATTGAACTGGATGTTATTGGAGATGGTCTTCGCGCCCTCAGACGATACATTTTGTGTGCCGCGGCCCAGAGCCGTTGCATCGGGAAGCGCGACAATCACACCGGGCGACAAACCGAGAATCTGCGTGTAGTTCCGGTTGGCCAATGGCAAAAGCTGAATCGATTCCGGTTCGACGGCGCGGCCAAGTGTCGAGCTTTCTGTTTCGGCCATCTCCGCATCGGCGGCCACGCGCACGCTTGCACTTTCCCCTGCAACTGCCAGCGTGATGCTTAGGGAACTCGTCTCGCTTACCGTGACTGAGATGGATCGATCGACATGATCGGCAAACCCAGGCGCCTTCACCGTCACCGAATAGCTACCCGGCAGCAGAAGCGGCACGCGAAATGTTCCTTCTGCTGTAGTAAGCACGGTGCGAGACACGTGCGTAGCCTCATTCGTCGTTAGTACTTCGACGTTGGCAACCGCTCGGTTTGAAGGGTCATACACCGTCCCGGAAATGGCTCCCGTTCCAGGCGCTTGTGCAATTGCCCTTCCCGCCATCACAAGCACCAGCATCGCCGACACTACGCATACACGCCGCAGCCAATCACCTGTCATACCTTGTCTCTCAAATGTCTTTCTCGGAGATTCGCGTTGCATTGCAACTGAGTATGAATAGAGCGATCCAGAGACTTGTTACCGATTTGTCATTCCTTTGTATCGATATGCGCAAATCGAGAATTGGCCCGGCGTTGCCTGACGGGCTGCGAGCCGTGTTGCCAACGCAGTATGGCCACCAGAACTTTGGCTGCGCTTTCGTCGATACTCTCTGTATCCGTGTGGCACACAACCTCGGGCGCGAACGGGCTTTCGTAAGGATCGCTTATTCCTGTGAAGCGGGGGATCTCGCCGTTTTGGGCCCGCATATACAGCCCTTTGGGGTCGCGCTGCATGCAAATCTGCAATGGCGCATCGACAAAGACTTCCATGTAGGAGCCAATTCTGCGACGAACCTCTGTGCGCACATCGCGGTAGGGGGCAATCACGGCAACCAAAGCAATCGTTCCCTGGTTGGTCAGATCCTGCGCGGCATTGCCGATGCGGAGAACATTCTCATCGCGGTCCTCCTTGGTGAATCCCAATTCCGCGCAGAGAGTACGACGCAGCTCATCCGCGTCCAATATCCTGACTTTGAACTCGCGCATGCGGAGCAGATCGGCCACGGCTCGCGATAGCGTGGACTTGCCTGACCCACTTAGCCCAGTGAACCAGACGGTAAGGCCCAAATGACATTTGCCCAACGGCACTAGCAACGGATGCCCGCCTTTCACCTTAACCACGCGCTCAGATCGCGGCCGAGAAGCTGCTGAAGCCTGTGAATGTCGTCCTTGTAGTAGTCGATTAGAAATTCTCTGTCTTTCGGAGCCAAACGAACGGTACGGCGTTGCCGGTAGGCTACCTTTCGCAGCAGCGGACGGAGAGGCGCAGGGATCGTGTCACGCAGCCGTCTCCACGCACCGGTCCGGCGCATGTGTTGGGTGATGCCGAGCAGCTTCGGCACCAGCACCTCGTGGTACCTTTTGGAAACATCTGGAACAAAATTGGGGTCTACGTTCAGAAATTCCATTACTTGCCGGTGAAAGATCTGCGGCTGCGCGAGCGTGTCCTCGTAGAGCCAAATGCGAATTTGATTCCTGGGAAAGACTGCGAAGTAGCGTTGTAAATGCTCGGCATAGAGTCCTATCTCCAGGAAAGGATGATAGCGGTTGAATTTGTCTCCCGGGTTCAGGCTGGCTAGTATATGTTGCCGAAAAGAAGTGCTGACATGGCCGAGCGAGACGTAATGCAGATACTGCGAGAAAGCCCTTTCAGCCGGATCACGCAGAATGAGCAGAATGCGCGCATGCGGCACGCGCTCGGCAATGCCTTGAGCAGCCGTCCTGGACCAGTGATAACAGACGCTGGCTTCGCCGACGGCGGTTTCGTTCGTGGCCATGGCAAAGAGCCGCAGATAATCCTCCCACTCCGCGACCACGCCCCGGATTTGGCTTTGCACTGATCCGCCGCGTAACAGACTTTTGACATGGGCCATCTGCAGCCGCATGTTTTCCTGGTACTCCGATGCAAAGTTCTCTGGGCGGGCTTCCAGGGAGAAGTAAGATGGCTCCTTAATGGGACTCATATAGACCTGAGGATGCGCTGCAAGCCAATGGTAGAGCGAGGTCGTCCCGGCCTTGGGCGCACCCGCGATGAAGAAATTAGGAACGGTCTGGCTTGAAGACAACATGCGAGAGATGCTTGTTGATCGTATTCCACGGATCAAACTGCATTGTCATTGCAATATGGAAGATTTGTCGCGGCTTTGTAACTTGCGAGTAGACCTCCTCACGCAAGTCTTTGATCATATTTCCATGTAGAACAAAATAAATCCTTTAGTGGGTTATTGCGCCTTGCGCTGTTTGCGCGATGTGCGGCTAGGACCGCTCCGTACGGCCCAATTACCTTACAAAATGGGAAGCGCCGTGCAGTTACAAAACTGCGTCACGCTGACCCTTTCGAACTGGGTGAAGGCGAGCCGGGAGACGACTACGGTGAGATGGATTTCTCTCGCCTAAACTAAGCCGTCATGGGATAGGCATTTTGAGGGCAACGCCAACGTCAAGTGTCGGTTGGTGATTCTTACTCTTCTTCGGCTATCTCAAACAGCGCAAGTTTGGAGCCGTTTGGGAGATCGAACAAAATGCCAAAAGTGAAAGGTAATTCTCGTTCGAAACCGTTGAAGAACGGAGTTCTCTTCACCTCGGAGCGAGACAAATAGATGCATGAGGCGTTGACCAACTCAGCCACAGATGTTTCGAGGAGAGAAGATTCGACAACCGAGGATGTCCCTCGCGTTCGGACCGAGACGATACCGGCCTCATCGACGCTCAGTCGCCCAGAGATTGAAAACCCCATCGAACATTTCGAATCGGAGAACGCGGCCAGAGTATTTGTTGATGATTCACTGAGCCTTTCAAGAAAACTGCTGATTTCTTGTGGCGTAATAGTCTCCGACGAATTCATATTCCTCCAAGTGGGGAAAACTGCTGGAGTGATTAGACGAAAAGAATACGCGGGCAGGCTGGAGCTGCCAAGCGAGAAATCCCACGGTCTATCGAGGGCGGAGTAACAACAGGCCATAAGCCTGGGCTCATGGGGGCGACTTGCAACTGAGTAAAGGCAGACCAGCTGCCAGTGCAGAACTCACAAATGATCGGACTTTACCGAAGTGTCGAAGAACGGCGTCGAGTCAAGGCAATCCCGGAACCCTTTTAATCAGAATCACTTAGGCATACCATCCAAGGGGTCTGGCCTTTCTCGCCGAAAATGCGGCGAGTTAAGGCTGGAAAGAGCTTTGGCGAATTCGCGGCAGAACGTTTCGTGTTGTGAGGCATGGCAGGGATACCTTATATTAGTTCGAGGGTCGAACTTGATCCGTTTGCCCCTTCCCCGCGGTAAGCCTCAATGAGAGATTCGGGCGCAAGCGTGGCGAGAGATTTCTGCTTTCGAAGCATCTTCCGATCCGGCGGAACTATTACTGAATTCGAGATTTAGCAGCCAAGGAACCCATCATCGCCTGGGTGCTGATCGAGAGGTTGAAATGTTGCCAGAACAATGGGAAACGTTCAAACGTGCGGTGCGCCGCGAACCAGATGGACAAGATCCCCATGGCGTTGATTATCGACAGCCCATGGATTCCAGGCTACCTGGGGATCGAGCACCTGGACTATTTCCTCGATCCGGAGCTTTGGTTTCAATCCAATCTGAAGATCATGCGGGAGTTCCCGGACGTCATCTTCATTCCTTCGTGGTGGATGGAGTATGGGATGGCAGCGGAGCCATCGGTGCTGGGCGCGAAGATCAAATTCTGGCAGGACAATACTCCGAGCGAATATCAGACGCTCTACCACCTCGAGGACATCGACAGATTTCCCGAGTACGAAGTGGAAGCCGATGGATTTGCGGGGCTAACGCTGCACCGTATCAAGATGGCGCGGCAGAGGATTCTGGATGCCGGCTACATCCTGCCGATGGTGACCTCGCGCGGGCCGTTGTGCACGGCGGGATTTGTGCGCGGCACGACGGAGTTCATGATCGACCTGGTGGAAAACCCTGCGGGCGCGCACAAGCTCATCGATCTGTGCACGCGGGTGATCATCGACTGGTTGAAGGCGCAACAGAAGGTGATGGGAGATACGGTCGAGAGCATCTTCATCCTCGACGACATTGTGGGATTCGTCAACGAGGAACACTATCTGGAGTTCGCGCATCCTTATTTGAAGCGCATTTGCGATGCTTTCCCCAAGGACTGGGTGAAGCTTTATCACAATGATGCTGAAGTGGACGCGTGTCTGGACCATCTGCCCGACACGGGTTTCAACGTGCTGAACTGGGGCAAGCAGCGGCACATTACTGAAGTGAAGCGGCGCGTGGGCGACCGCATGTGCCTGATGGGCAACGTGAATCCGCTGGAGGTGGCCGTGCGCGGCACGCCGGAAGAGGTGAAAGATGAGACGCTGGAGGTATTGGAAGGCTCCGGTGGCGAAGGAATCATCCTTTCAGTGGGCGGAGGAACCAGCCCTGGCATGCCCCGCGAAAACATCCTGGCGATGCTGGAAGCCCTTGAGGAGTTCAACTCGAAGCGCGCGGCAGCCATGAGCGCACGTTGAGGAAAAGGAAAAAATGCCCGATTACGCCCTGATGAATCAGTATCTGTACGAAGGCAACGCCGGCGAAGTGGATCGCCTGACGAAGGAAGCGCTCGCCGAAGGGCGGTCCGCGCAGGAGATCCTGACCGACGGCCTCATCGCAGGCATGAGCGTGGTGGGCGAGGACTTCAAGCATAATGTTCTTTACGTTCCCGAGGTTCTGATTGCAGCGAGGGCGATGAAGGCCGGCATGGCGGTACTAAAACCGCTATTGACGTCGAAAGACGGAGGCACCAAGCCGAAGGGTGTTTTGCTGATGGGCACGGTGCGCGGCGACCTGCACGACATTGGCAAGAACCTGGTGGGCATGATGGCCGAAGGCGCGGGCTTTGAGGTGCACGACATCGGCGTGGACCAGAGTGTCGATAAGTTCATGGCTGCGGCCGAGAAATGCAAGCCGAATATCATCGGCATGAGCGCGCTGCTGACGACGACCATGATGTATATGAAGACAGTGATTGATGGCTTTGACGCCGCCGGCCTCACCCACATCAAGATGGCGATTGGTGGCGCTCCGATCAGCCAGATGTTTGCCGACGAAATCGGGGCCGATGGATATGGAGCGAATGCTTCGGCCGCGGTGGATCTGTTTTTGAGGCTGACGGCACAGGCCTAAATCAACAGGTGCGAATCGTGGCTACGTACAAGATTCTTTATTGGAAAGAGATTCCTACGCAGATCAGGGTCGAGGATGAGTCCGACACCGTGACCGCTGTGCTGGACGACCGCTTCCTGAAGCTTGTCGACGCGCAGGCAATGAAGGAAGGGTCGGCAGACTCCGATGCCTTCCTGGCCGCGTGGCATTGGGGCGAGGAAGAGGAGCGCGAAGGTTCGGCACGCGACGTGGCGGAAGCATTGAAGGCCGAAATCGAAGCGAAGAAATGGTAGGAACTCTTTCGCGATGACCGTCACGCTCACCATCAACGGACAATCGACTGAGGCGGATAGCGGGCGGTCGCTCTTTGAGCACGCTGAGGCCCTCGATATTGACGTGCCTACCTCCTGCCGAAAGCAGGGCAAGTGCAAGGAGTGCATGGTCGAGGTCATCGAGGGGATGGACCTCCTCTCGGCGCGGTCCGATTCGGAACAACATCTGAAAGGCAGTTTTCGTCTCTCTTGCCAGACCTTTGTGACGGCCGGCAGCGGGCATGTGCGCTGCCATACGATGCGCCGCGGGCAGATGCAGATCGAGCGGCATGCGCTGGGCTTGCCGGCGATCGAAGGGCAGGTTCGAGCTCGACCCGGCAGTGACTCGGGACGGAGATCGCATCCTGATCGATGGCGTCGAAGTTGACCGCTCGACAGGGCCGATTCACGGCATTGCGATGGACCTGGGCACCACCACGGTCGTGCTGCGGCTGATGGATCTCGAGACCGGCGAGCTGATTGCGGACACTTCGTTTGAAAATCCGCAGCGCTTTGGCGGGTCCGAGGTGATGTCGCGCATCGCGTACGATACCGAGCATCCCGGACGGTTGCTGATGCGCACGCTGGCCGGATATCTGAGTCATGCGATCGAAAAGTTTCCTGTCGATCCGAAGAGCATCTACGAGATTGTGGTGGTGGGTAACTCCGCCATGCGCGACCTGTTTTTCTGGCAAAATGTGTACTCGATTGGTCAGAGTCCTTACCAGTCGATCACTGAAATCGAGATGGCCGCAGGCAAGCGCGCGACCACGAGCCTGACACAGACCGGACAGCACAGCCTTCTGCCGATCCATCCTCGGGCGCGTGTGTATGGGGTACCGATCATCAGCGGGCACGTGGGCGCGGATGCGGCGGCAGGAATGCTTGCGGTCGATATGGCCCATCAAGAGCAGCTCGTCGCGATCATGGACATCGGCACCAACACCGAGCTGATCCTGGGGAATAAGCATCGCATTCTTGCAGCCTCCTGCCCCGCCGGACCGGCCTTCGAGGGCGGAGCGATCGCGTGTGGAATGCCGGCATTGGACGGAGCGATTGAAGCGGTGGAAATAGACGCCGAGGGCAGCTTTCGAACTTGGCGTAATCGGCAACGGAAAGCCGGAGGGAATCTGCGGTTCCGGGCTGGTGGACGTGCTGAGCGAGTTCTTGCGCACCGGACGAATGAATGAATATGGGCGCTTCGAGGACGAGCCAGCATCGCATCGATCTCTACGCGGGACGCGGAGAAAGATGTCTACCTGCTGGAAAGCGACGTGAACGAGCTGGCCCAGGCCAAGGGGGCGAATGTCGCGGGACTGCATGTGGTGTTCTCCACCTACGGAATCGATTTTGACGATATTGACGTTTTCTATCTCGCGGGAGGGTTTGGACGGCACATGGAGTGGAAGCAGCCAAGCGCATCGGGCTGGTGCCGAATCTGCCTGCGGCGAAGATCGTGCAGGCCGGCAACACCGCGATCGAAGGGGCGACCATTGCGTTGCTCTCGAAGACGAAGCGGCAGGAACTCGAAGAGCTGGTGAAACGGGTTGAGCATTGCCGGCTGGAGACGCACCCGAGCTTCTTCAATTTCTTCGTGGAGGGCTGCCAGTTCAAACCCGTGGAGACGATGCCGTGCCTGCGAGCGTAGAGCGACAAAATCGAGCTGGCCTGCACGCTCTCTGCGCTCGACGTGCGGGAGGAGGAGTATGTGCGGCTGCTCGGCTTTCCGCGAGGCTGGGCGCTCGAGGGTCGAGCGCGCGAACTGGCGGATGCTGGGCGCGGGATTGGTACGCGCAGCATGGCAGGCCTTGGATGTATGCGCGGCAGGCGGAGCAATTTGAGATTGCCGGCGACTCGATCTCAGTTGATGGAGTGCGATTTTCAAGCCAGCGGCTCCGGAACACGCTCAAGGATGCCGAGGCCCATAGCGTGATTCTCGTCGCGGTTGGCGCCGGCTCTGAAGCCGAAGAAGAAGCGCGCAAGCGTTGGGCCGACGATAAACCCGACGAGTATTTCTTTCTCGAGGTCTACGCGTCCGCGGTCGTCGAGCATCTGACGACACTGGCCGGAGCGCGGCTTTGCGACTGGGCGGAGCAGCGGCAGATGGCGGTCTTGCCGCACTACAGTCCCGGGTATCCGGAGTGGGATATTCAGGAGCAGCCGCGCTTCCTCGATTTGCTCAAGAGGACGCGGTCCGAGAGATTTCCTTCGTCCGTAGAAGTGTTCGACTCAGGCATGCTGCGGCCCAAGAAAACACAGTTGGCGGCGTTCGGACTGACGCGGCACACGGATCGGCTGCAAAAGCTCACAACCCTTGTTCCCTGCGAACGCTGCTCATTTGGTCCGTGCCAGTACCGGCGCGCACCGTACCGCAGAGCTCCGCGGACCGCGGCGGAACAGATTCAGACGCGTGCGCCCGCGATTGATCGCAATGCGCAGTATCAGACCAACAAGAAAGCTCTCGAACGATGGGCGGAGGAGCGGCTCATTTTGCGCGCGGAGCCGGACGGCTCGTGTGGACGCGGTCTTCCGCTACGATGGAACCACCTGCACAAATATGGGCCGTCCGCTTGCGTTTCTTTACCGCGTCAAGCTGGGGCCGCGCGCCGAAGGGTATCCGATTCGCGAGCAGGAGTGCTTGCCGGCTGCGGGCGACGATGGCTACACGTATATGTGCCGCTTCGTCGAAGACGCCGATGCGCTGATGGCTGCGATTGAGCGGGAGAAGCCACTCAAGGGGGAGCGGCTGGATGCCGTTCTCGAATGGAAGCGCATACCGGCCGGGGCGGGATGTTATTGCGAGGTTTCAAGTCGCGATCACAAATGGGGCATCGTGCTCGAAACCATCCACTATGCTCTGGTACAAAGGGAGTTAGCTGAGGAAGCAGAAGAACGATGAAGAAGCTTATTCAGGAAGCGATGTTGGAGCGGCCCCTGCTGGGCGATGGCGCCATGGGAACGCAGTTGATGCTGGCGGGTTTAGAGCAGGGCAATTGTGGCGAGGCGTGGAATCTGAACCATCCGGAGCGGGTGCTGGCGATCCAGCGCCGCTACGTGGAGGCCGGCTCGGAGTGCCTCATCACGAATACATTTGGTGGTTCCCGCATCATGCTCAACCGACACGGCCAGAAGGACAACGTGGCCGGGATCAACAAGGCAGCGGTGGCAATTGCGCGCGAAGCTTTTGGCGAGCGAGAGGGCTATGTGCTTGGCGACATCGGCCCGTTTGGCGGTTTGATGGAGCCCTTCGGCGAATTTACCGAAGACCAGGTTCGCAGCGCTTTCGAAGAGCAGGCCGCGGCGCTGGTCGAGGCCGGTGCAGACGCGATCATCATTGAAACGCAGACGGCGCTAGAAGAACTCGTGCTCGGCTATCGAAGCAGCGCAAAAGGCCGGCGCGCCTTGCATCATCGGGTCGATGGCTTACGACGTGACGCTCGACGGCTCGACCTTCCGCACCATGATGGGCATCGATCCTGAACGCGCCGCAGAGTTCATGGAAGAGCACGGCGCGCATGTGGTGGCGCTGAACTGCGGAACAGGCATGGAGATGGAACGCGCGCGCGACGCCGTGGTGCGGTACAAGAGCGCAACCAGCCTGCCGGTGATGGTGCAGCCGAATGCCGGAAAGCCTCGGCTTGAGAATATGAAAGTGATTTACGATGAATCGCCGGAGCAGATGGTGAAGGGCCTTGTGCCTCTGCTTGAAACGGGCGTGAACGTTGTAGGCGCCTGCTGCGGAAGCACGCCGGATCATATTCGCGCCTTCAGGAAAACCATGGACGAATACCTGCGATCAAGACGATAGCGGGACCAACGGAGCCAAGCATGAAATCGAAACTCTGCGACCTGAACCCAGCCGCGAAAGAAAAACTTCCCGAGCACATCGCTGACAAGTCGGGAATCGGCGTTCATTATGTGGACGCTTACATTAAGCCGATGAACGTGAAGCTCGAAGATGGAACCGCGGTGCGATGCAAACGGCGCGGGCTGAAGATCACTCTGACGGCGGGCGGCAAAAAGGGTGAAGGGCTGATGCGTCGTCTCGACGTGAGCTCCGATCCCGTGGTGATGCTCGAGACTGCGCTGCGCGAGGCAGCGACGGCCGCGGGCGTTGGGCTCGCGGTAGAAGACGGCGCAATGTTTATCGAGCTCTGAGTGCCACAACGATCGGGCTTTCACAGCCCGCCAATGTCGGGCGAATCGCCTGCCGCGAAGATCTGGTCATCGAAAACGATGATTTTTTGTTTGCGAAGATTCGCGACGGTTTCAAGCGGCGAGTGGCGCGTGAGAATGAAGCGGCTTAAGTAGCCCGGTTTGATTTCTCCGAATTTCTCCTTGAATGCAAGCCGTCTGGCGCTGGCCCCGGTTGCCGAGTGAACGATCGCGGCGGATGCGAGTCCGGCCCGCTCCATCAACTCAAGCTCTTCAAGAAATCCGAGCCCGTGCGCTACGCCGCAGGAGCCAGCGTCGCTGCCGGCAATCACCTGAACTCCTCTGGCATGGGCTTTCACCAAGGTGTCTGCGTGCCGGTCGAGAATCTTCCTCAGGTTTCGAACCACATGCGCATCCCAACCCAATCGGTCCGCATGGTTCACTTGCTTTTGCACGGGTGAAAAAGTAGGCACCCACGCAACCTGCCGGTCGCGCATTTTGGCGAGCTGATCGTCGCGTAGAAAAAAGCCATGCTCGATGGAATCGACGCCGCCCTCGATCGCCCGATCGATTCCGTCGTCCCCCGAGCCGTGAGCAATCGTTTGCCGGTTGTGGCTTTTCGCTGCGGCGACAATCGCGCCGATCTCTTCGGTCGTCATCTGCGGCGCGGTTGTGACTGCTCCCTCTTTGAAGTTGATAATGCCGGTGGGAATGAGCTTGATGCGGTCGGCTCCGGCATTAACGCGCGCTTCCACGCATTCTGCCGCGGTGGGATAGTCTTCGAGCGGCTCGCCCATGAAGCTCCCGTAACGACCCCGATGATGAATCGCCGCGCCAGGACTGTCGATGTAGGGCATGAGCGGCCGATCGTGCGAGGAGCAAAGCCTGCTCAGCGCCAAGCCCACGCCATCTTTATCGCCGCAGTCGCGCATGGCCATGACGCCGATGCGCACGATCTTTTCGAGGCGCACTCTGGCCAGCTGGAGCAGTTCTTCGGGCGACTGCTTCAAGAAGGCTGCGCGCTTGTCGAGATCGAGTTCGCCACCCTCAAGAAACATGTGCGTGTGCGCGTCAATGAGTCCCGGGAGCAAGGTGTAGTCGGGCAGTTCGGCATCTAGCGCAGTTGCCGTGCGGCCGTTCTTCACCAGTTCTGCGGGCGGCGTAGTAGCGCCGGCATAGAGAATTCCGGCTTTGCAGTAGACCACGTGCGCATCTCGCTGCGGTGTGGCGCCTGAGCCGTCGATCATTGCGCCAACACGTAACCATACGCGGCGGCCATCTCCTGCAGCAGGAATCTGCACGGCGCTTTGCATCTTAGGCGTCGACCGCCTCAGGATTGCGGCAGATATTCATGATGGCCTCGGCCTGGCGGAATCCAGAATCTTCCAGCGTCTCCCCTTCCAGGAGTCGGCCCTGCGCAAGCGCTTCGCGTAGCTTAGCCACCATGGGATGATCGAAGGCGAGCGGAGCTGGGTTCATTTCCGGATTGGCAAGCGCGAAGTCGAGGCCGGCCTCCATTCCCAGCGTAAGATAGGCCTTTTCGAGTTCATATCTCACTGTTTTTGGAGTGCCCCACGCAAAGTTTGAGAGGCCCACGATGAGATGTACGCCCTTGAAATCGGGATCGGCAGAGATGAGCCGCATGGCATCAAGGCCGATATTGATCAGGCCGTAGGTATCGGCGCCCACCGGCGCAAGACCTGTGTCGATGATGATTTGGTCATTCCGACGGCCGGCTTTGGTTTGGAGCAGCTCGACGAAATACTTCGCGGCGCGGTAGGAGTCCTGAGGATTGAGGCACTGGGCCGTACCGTCGGGCGCGAATGTTTCAGAGGCCATCACCACGGCGAGCGTGTCATAGTGCTTGACGAGCTCGACCATCTCATCGAGCCGCTCGCGCGACGCGGCCAGCGAGTTCAGAATCGGCGGACCGCCTTTGACGCGATCGTAGTGTTCGAGCGCCACCCGATGGTAGTCGACCGAGGGGTTGTCAAAGGCGATGGGGGTAGATGTAACTTCTTGAATGGCAGGAATGACGTCGGGCAGCAAGTCGAGCATCTCCTGGCGGCGTACCTGGATGCGCTGCGTCCCATCCAGGTTCAGGGTGAGGTAGTCGGCGCCAGCCTCAGACTGTAGCCGTGCGAGCTCCTGGTAGCCAGCCGGATTACGCTCCGTGAATGCCCGGCGCGCTCGCGCATAGGAGTTGTTCATCAACTCGCCGATGATGTGAAGCTTGCGAGCCATTTCAATCCACCGTTCTCGAGGTTCGAAGGGAGTTTCTAGACCAATACGATCCGATTTTAGTCGAGACCACAACTAAATAGCCACTTCAAAAGCATGTCTACTTAAGATCCTTTCTAAATTGCTGTTTTAGAGTGTTTTACGATCGAAGATGGGCCAGTGGGTTGCCCAGATTCCGGCGTGGCTGAGTTGTTCGACGCATCTTCAGAGTTCTTGAGCGACGCATCGGAGTGCCTGGCCGAGTGGTCTCGGCCGAGCCACAGATTTGCCCAGGCCGACGTCCCGCGTAGTCCTTGATTCTGGACCACGGGAGCGTGGTCGAGCAGATGCTCTTCGCTGCCATCGTGCTTCAGGCGCTCGTAGGCGCACAGCCAGATGCAGTCGCCATATCCATCCACTTCGCATCGGCCCTCGCGCGTGCCTCCACAGGGACCGTTGCGCTGGTTCTTGGCGCACTGCGATTCGGGGCAGAGAAACGCGATGTCGGGCAACGAACAGTCCCCACAATCCTTGCAGTGGTAAAGAATTGACTTGCCGAGCTTCTCCAGCGCCCGCATCGGCGCCGGCCCCTGCATCGGATTGCGCGCGTGTGCACAGAGACTTGCGCCTAGCCTCGCGACCGGCTTGCCTACTTCGAACATCGTGTTGTGCGCCAGTTTTGAGATTGCGTAGATCATTGTCACTTGCCGGCCGGATGCCGGGGGGCGCGGCGCCTCGCGCTCAGGATTGGCAAGACCGGTGAGAGGATTCGCCTCGTAGTAAAAGAATTCGCCCGGCCGTGAGAACTGGAATTCGCGCGCAAACTGCTTCCAGTCATCAGGGCCGAACGACCGTTCCACAGCGAGAATTCTCTCGATCGATTTGAAATCGTGTACTCCACCCAGGTACGCGCCGCGGTAGCCCAAACCACGGCAGATGGCAATCTGTTTTGCCGCAAACTCGATGAAGAAGGCCTTGCCGCGATCCAGCGACTGGCCCCGCAGCGTGCAAAGCTCGAAAAGCGGCGCAGAAACCACCACGCCGGGAATGCGACCCTCATGAAAGATTTGTGCGACACGCGAACTTAATAGGTACACGTTGCCGATCAGGGGCGTGTCCTTAGCACCGTGCGTATCCATATAGCCGCGCAGTTCCGAGGTCTTGCGCGCATCAAAGCCGATCTGGCTTATGATGAACTGCGCGCCGCACTCGATTTTCTTCTTGAGCTTCAGATACTGCGGAACGACCTCGCCCTCGCGTAGTTTAAAGTTCGTGGTCACAGCGCCGATGCAAAACTGCGTTTTGTCCAACCGTTGGCCGTCGTTGGCCACGCCTTGGCGCAGCCCCTCGTTCATCTTGTTGAGCAGCGAGATCAGGCCAACAGAGTCAATGTCGAAGACTGGCTTTGCCAATCCGTCGGTCCCGCTTACCGGGTAATCACCGGTCATGGCCAGGATGTTGCGGAAGCCTTCGCTGTTGAGCATCCAGGCTTCGCTTTCAAGACCATTGCGGTTCTGGTCCTTGCAGGTAAGGTGGATCACGACTTCCTTGCCGGCGTAGAGAATGGGCCGGCCTAACGCCAGAGGCGCCATTTGAGGGTTGCCGCCTGCATTATCGGTAATCGAAATCCAGTCGATCTCGGGGCAAGCGACTAGTTCGTTGGCAAAACTTCGCGCCTTGATCGCCCCTGCCTCAGTCATGGAGCCGCGCACCGACACAAGCTCAGTGGCGATGAGAAAACGCGAACTGTCGTCCAGCTTTTCACGCAGCGACTGCATCAGAAAGAAGTTTACACAAACCGGGCCTGGTGCGCCTGGGTTCGGTGCCGAAGTAGGACGTTGGCTCAGCCGCGGTGATGAGGATTCCCAGAGCCACAGGTGACCAGACGCATTTCCAAAGCTTGCGGCCGCAATGGTGAACCGGCATCGCGGCCGATCATCTGGTGGATTCGCGCTATGCCTTGTTCTGCGATTCCGATGATCCGGGGTTCGTCAGGCTCGCATTGCCTCGATGCTTTGGCCATACATAAATCCGGCCCAGGAGACAGTCTTGTGGAGAACATCGATGTCTCCGAGTTCCACCTCCAGCGAGAAGCATTGTTTCACCGCGGAAAGGGCAATGACCACGCGGCACTGGTGGCGGAACTCCGATACGATGCCCTCGACTCCCTCAAAAACGCCGCTGAGCACGCGCACCGGCGTTCCAACAGAAACGTGTGGATGGGGCCGTAGCAGGCAGCCGCTCGCCAGCCCGTTGCGGATCCTTTCGATTTCCCCGGCGCCCACCGTGCCGCTCTCGCGGTCGCCCAGGAGGCGGATCACACCGGGCGTGGAGACGACGGAGAGCTTGACATGAGGCGAGAAGCGGACAAATACATACCCCGTGAAAAGCGGACGTTCCAGGATGACCGACCGGTCCGTCCATTTTGACCGCTCTGTGTAGAGCGGCAAGTAGTGTTCCAAAGAACGCACAGAAAGATGCTGCGCGACACTCTTTTCGTGGTTCGCAACCACATGCAGAACCTGCCACGGACTCTCATGCATGGTTCATTCCCCGCTGTTCAAGCACAGAAAGATTTCCGGTTGTCCGTCCCAAATGCTCTGGTGTCATCGAGATCGCTTTTGAATAATCTGTCTGGCATCTGGGCATGGGATCGCAACCGTGGAAACTTACGCGAGGTCTTTCAGACAGGGTCTGCTATTGGAAATCAGACCAAAGTGGAACAGGCCAAGAACAGCAATTCTCTGATTACTGCAGACCATTAAATATCAGGGCTCCGCAGCGAAATGTGTTCCCGATCACGTCTAAATGACACGGCCAGCGCAAAGGCGCCGGCCGTCGTCTAACCTGCTTAGAATCAGTGAGTCGAGCGTAGATTTAAATCGATCTTTGGCTCCTTTACAGACTCGGCTCAAGCATTCACAGTCGCGCGGTGGACTATTTCGCCAGGCACATCGTCTCCAAACTCCGGAAACTCATTGTGAGCCTCAAGTGCGCTACCGACGCGTTGTGGCAGCAATGCGATCAATGCGAACAGTGCCTACGTGTAAGAATCGGACCCATGGCGCAGAAAGTCACACCTCCCGACGAAGTCTCCTATCACGCCGCGTATTCCCATGTGCACAATACGCTTAATATCAGCGATTATCGGTCAACTCCATCAGCGGCATAGCGGGCCGGGCGCGGAAAGTTGCGAAAATGGCGCCTGTATTTGCGAGGGCGTAGTCGAAGGTCGGCGCACTGGCATGCTCATGAATTCGTTCAATGTGCTCCGAAACAGTAAGACCCAGGCTTTGGTTCACCTGGGTCATGAGATTGGCAATGTTGGCGCGCGTGACAGTCGGGACAGCGAGGTTCCGAGATGCCATCAGCCAACAGGAGATGGCTCTGTTATTGATATCGACCGAATGGGCAACTTCAAAAAATCGGCACTTCTGCGTGATGACTTTTATGCGACCGCTCAAGAGCGGATACGCGGGGGTCGCGGTCTTTCGATTCAACAATGCGCTTTAGCAAGTCCGCGCTCGGGCTGTAGTCGAGGACCAGTTCTTTTAGAGCAAGCGTAAGACGTCCGAGGTCGCGCGCCACGCAAATACCTCGAAGAGAATTAAGCCATTGATCCAGCTCGCACTCCGGGACGCCATTGCCGAGAAAGATACGAATCTTATCGTGACCCGATGCCACCGTATTCTCAAGCAAGGTGCTCAGCTCCTCGTAGAGCTTTTCGCCGGGCCGCATACCTGTGAACTCGATCTTGATATCTTCATCCGGCTTGAGTCCAGACAGCAGAATTAGATTCCTGGCGAGATCGACGATCTTTACCGGCTGGCCCATATCCAGAACACAGATTTGGCCGCCTTTTGCGATTGCCGATGTTTGCAATACCAGCTGGCAAGCTTCGGGAATGGTCATGAAGAATCGTCGCATCTCCGGATGAGTAACGGTGACTGGACCCCCTGCCGCGATTTGCTTCTTGAAGATCGGGATCACGCTGCCGTTTGAGCCAAGGACGTTACCAAAGCGGACTGCAACATAGCGCGTTCGGCCGTTTTGAAGCGCAAGCAGAATGAGTTCAGCGATACGTTTGGTGGCCCCCATTACGTTGGTCGGACGCACGGCTTTGTCGGAGGAAATCAAGACGAAATCCTCGACGCCGTTTGCAGCCGAGGCCTCTGCCAGGTTGTAAGTTCCAAAAACATTGTTCTCGACAGCTTCGAAAACGTGAGTTTCCATAAGAGGAACGTGCTTATAAGCCGCGGCATGATAGACCACTTTGGGCTTGTATTGACTTAATACATCGTCAAGACGGGCACGATTCTGAACGCTTCCGATTTCCGGGTAGAAGCGAACCGCCGGGAATGCTCGACGCATTTCACGATCGATCTCGAATAGCGGAGATTCAGCGATTTCAAATCCGACGATTCCGGTGGGGCGAAAGCGCGCGATCTGCCGGCAAAGTTCGGATCCGATGGATCCAGCAGCGCCAGTGACGAGAACGACCTTACCCTCGAGTACGCCGCGAATTTGACTTACTTCAAGTCGGACTGGGTTTCGACCAAGAAGATCTTCGACTGCAACCTCGCGAATTTGGCCAGCGAGGCCGCACTCTTCGATCACTTCTCCGAGTCCGGGTACGGTCTTGTACTCCACTCCCGGCCGCATGGCACAACTTTAATATCCGAGTCATTTCGGCGCCCGTGGCCGAAGGGACAGCAATCAACACGATTTCTACGCAGTACTTCTCTTACCAGCGTCTCCAAGTCCTTGCCTCCGCCCACCACCGACACACCGTTGATGCAAAGATCCTTCTTGTTCACACCGTCATCCAGAAATCCGCACACGCTATACTTCAGTCGCGGGTTATTGTGAATTTCCCGCAGCAGCGTAATCCCGGCATCGCCCGCCCCGTAGATGAACGCTTTTCTCTGGCCCGCCCTTCTGCCCGCCCTGCATTGACTCCACTACCATGCGAACCACCACGCGCAAGCCTGCGGTGCCCAAAATAGAGAGCATCAGATCGCCAACGTAGATCGATCGAGGAAAGCCATCGGGTACGGCCAGAAAAATAACTGCGCAACTCAGGGCGGACCCGGCAAGTTCGCGATCAGCAGCCGGTAAGCATCCGAAACGGAAATGTACCGCAGCCCGCGCCGGTCCGACTTCGCAATGTGAAAGGCGATGCTTTTGACGGCAATCCAGATAGGAAGCGCATAAATCATCCGGTGAAATTGGATCGTGGGAATATTAAAATCAAAACGCAGAAGAAACGCCGCGAGCCCCGAGAACGCAAAAATCCATGCCTGCGCGGCCGATACCATCGCCCAGCGCATTCCATTGCTTCTCAAAAGAAGTTTCAATCTCTTACGCATTGTCTGCCCCCAAGCATGTTTGACACTACGGTTTATCCATATCGGTCACGCGGCGCAGCCGAGTTCTACGCAGTTGCATGTCAGCAGCATTCGGCACCGCACTATGCGATAGTGTGCTGGCAATCGGGTAATTCACACCTGCGGTTAGATCGGCGCATTCTAACCTGCGGGGACGATATCAATGGCGGATGCCTTCTTTGCATATCACCTTGACAATCGTCAACATCATGATCTGAAGGTCAAACTTGAACGACTGGCGCTGCAAATACTCGCGATCGAACTGGACTTTCTCCGGGATGGGAAGTTCATCGCGTCCATTCACCTGGGCCCACCCCGTTAATCCCGGTACGAGCCTGTGAATCCCCAGTTCCGTGCGAAGGGCCACCAAGTCGGTCTGATTGAAAAGCGCGGGGCGAGGCCCGACAAAGCTCAGATCGCCGCGCAGAATGCTGAACAACTGCGGAACTTCGTCGAGGCTTGTTCGACGGAGAAACCCTCCGATAGGCGTCAAATATACTTGGGCATTCGCCAGTAAGTGCGTGGCTAACTGGGGCGCATCCGTCCTCATGCTGCGGAATTTCGGCATCTGAAATATCCGGTTGCATCTCCCCACCCGTTCAGACCAATAGAGTGCCGGTCCCTTTGATGTCATCCGCACAAGGATCGCCAGTGCCACGAGCAAAGGGGCTGTGAGCAAACAGAGAACCAGTGCGGCAAAAATATCTAGGGCTCGCTTTCCCTTGGATTGCATGAAGCTCTCTGACGACTGCTCTGCATGAGCCAGGGGAACCTCCCTCGCCAAATCGCACTCGGGCCGTTCGACTGAAGGCACTGCTTCGCGTCGCATGCTAGGCTTCGCTTCCGGTAGGCGCGAAGTGCGATAAAACCTGCGCCGAAATGCTGTGGACGGAAAACAAAGTTCCGCCAAGAACCTTGGCATTCTTCCCCATCCGCTCTCGCAGTAAGGGATCAGAAGCAAGCAGCACCGCAGCGTCGCGCAACTGATTGTCTTCGCCGTTAGTGCAAACAATCCCAGCGTCCGCGTCACTAAGAATCCCGGCTAGGTCGTTTCCGGGATTGACGCTGGCAAGCACTGGCTTTCCGCAGGCCATATAGCCCAGAATCTTACCGGGAAAGTTGTTTGCCTGGAGCCGCCGGTCGAGACTTACCAGCCCCACATCGAATTCGCCGAGGCACTGCATATATTCCCGTTCAGGCATCGCTGGAAGAATTCTGATGTTGTTCAGGTCCAGCCGTGAAATCTCCTGGCTCAGCCGCGTCACCTCACTCCCGGCACCGACCAGCAGGAAGAAAATGTCATCCCGGGTGCGAAGATTCGAGGCCAGCCGCATGATATTGTCCATGTCTTGCGCAACGCCGATATTGCCGCCATAGAAAAAGACAGTTTTGCGCTCGAGCCCCAATGTGTTACGCCAAGCAGAAGCACCGGGCGAAACTAGATCGTTTCCCCTCCAGTTCGGTAAGAATTCCGCGCGATATTTGTTTGCCCAGCGCACTTCGTCAAAATAGCGCAGGTCGCCGCGAGCCTCAACGCCGATTACGTCGGCCGCATCGTATTGTCTTTGCTCCTGCAACCGGAGATAACGGTGTAGCAAGCTGCCGTCGCGCAATAGGCTGGCATCTACGGCCCATCGTGGAAAAATGTCCCTCAAGATGAGATAAGCGGGGCAGTGCCATTGAGCCTTTAGCGTAGCTACCAGCTTTGCGAAGAATATTGATGGCGAATAATACACGATCAAATCGCACGGATGACATTCGAACCAGTCCCGTGCTTTGCGCCAGATAGTCGCCGATAGTTGGCTTTCCCGCCATAGCCGGAGTACCTTGTTGGAATGCTTCATCTCCCCGGCCCTGATGCGCACCACGGTCACACCCTCTTCAACGCAGACACTTCGCGATCCTGCGATGGAGTTGTCCGAAGTCACGACGGTCACTTCATGGCCCTGCCGGGAGTATTCTCTGGCAAGATGATGCATCAACTGAGCGGCCGAGGTTGTGCTAGGAGGGTAGTAAACAACGATTAATAAAATGCGCATATTCGCAATAGCCTGTTGCCGGTCATGGCTTGCACCACACGACTCGCCGTATTAAGCCAGAGTTACCAAGAATGATTCGGAGCACCTTTGCAGAGATGACGGGAACCTCAGTCCCCCTGATTCCCGGCGCCTGCGGGTACGTAGATGGGCCGGGGGCTTTCGTTGGAAACACGATGGTCAAAACAACCATCTCCAGCCTCCAAGTGAAAGACCGGACTGTCCGGCCTCTTTGCGGAGATTGCCACAATCGAGCTGTCGGTGTCGCCCAACAGGTGTAGCGAGTCAGGCTTACTTGCGCTAGACAGCTCACTAGATCCGGCGGTGAGTTGGCAATAGCCGGTGTAAAGCGTCCCCGAAGCCAATCGGCGAGCTCCGCTAGCCCTGGAATCTCTCGGTCATATCCGAATTCACCTTAATGGAATCTAGCGGATATCATTGGCTAAGTAGCAAGATTCTCATTGCAAGCAGATCCTGTTCGTGCAACTATGCTTCGTGCCAGACCACGCGCTTGACGTAATCCGCGTAGCTCTCGATAATGCGTACGATCTTCTCGGAGACGTTGGGAATCGCATAGTCAGCTACAATGCGGAGGGTTCGGCTGTTGCCTGACCTCTGAGTTTCTAGGATGGCGAGGCATTCCTCTACGCGCTGCCAATTTACGCCGGTCATCATCACCGTTCCCTCTTCCATTGCCTCAGCCCGTTCATGGACGCCGCGGAGATTGAGCGCGGGAAATCCGAGAATAGACGACTCCTCGGAAATCGTCCCGCTGTCCGACAAGGTCGCTTTGGCATTCATCTCGAGATGCACATAGTCGCACATGCCCACGGGCTGGTGAAATTCCAGCTCCGGCCTGCATTTCAACGCTGATTTGGCTCAGCCGCTTCCTTGTTCGGGGGTGGGTCGAAAGGACGATTCGACGGCCGTATTTTTCCGCTACCCGATTGAGCAGGTCGATCACCCGCTTGAGTTGGTGCGGGTCGTCTACGTTCTCCTCACGGTGGAAGCTAGCCACAAAGTACTCGTGCGGCTTTAGGTTGAGATGATTCAATATCTCCGACGAGCGAATCTTGGGGAGATAGTGATGCAGTACTTCAAACATTGGGCTGCCGGTCTTGATCACGCGGTCAGGCTGCAATCCCTCTCGGAGCAGATACTCCCTGGAAATCGAACTATAGGGCATATTAATGTCGCTGATGTGGTCCACTATGCGCCGGTTAATCTCTTCGGGCGATCGATCGTCGAAGCACCGATTCCCTGCTTCCATATGAAACACCGGAATTCTAAGGCGCTTAGCGGAAAGCGCTGCAAGGCTGCTGTTTGTATCGCCGAGGATCAGCACCGCATCTGGGCGGATCTCCGTCAAGGCTTCGTCTGATTTCGCGATCACCAGTCCGATGGTCTCAGCCGCGGTTTCGCCGGCAGCCTTCAGAAAACGATCCGGCTTTCTGATCTGCAGATCTTCAAAGAACAGTTGGTTCAATTCGTAGTCGTAATTCTGCCCGTATGGACGATCAGGTGTTCCGTATAACGATCCAGCGCCGCCATCACGCGCGACATCCGGATAATCTCAGGCCTGGTGCCGAGCACCGTGACTACTTTCATCTCTTCTCCTTGTAGTTTCTTGCGTCTCTTCAGGTTGAAGTTGCTTCAGTCGATCTCAGTAAACTGTCATGCCGCTCGATCTTCTTCACACACCGACAAGTAATAAGTGTCCGGGCGATCTGGATCGAAGATTTCGCTTGACCAGAAAAGCGTGACCATCTCTCCGCGACCAACATTCGTAATGGAATGCGTGAATCCTGGCGGAATGTCGATCACCTGGTATTCACGGCCGGTCACTGCATACTCGTGGACGGTCTCCCTTCAATGGGCCTCATCCGGATCAGGCCGTCCCCTTCCACGACCAGGAACTTCTCGGTTTTTGTGTGATGGAAGTGATTTCCGCGGGTTACTCCGGGCTGGGTTCTGGAAACAAATATCTGCCCCGAGTGTTCCGGTCTTGAGGAACTCCCCAAGGCTGCCTCGCGAATCCGTGCTTCGTCTTCAGACCGTGACGCAGTGCAGCTAGAGGTACATAGGAAAGATAAGTTGCATAGAGGCGCGGTTGAACGAATCTCGAAATCCGGCAACGTGAGTGTGTGCCTCATGTCGTGGAATGCCTGGATTCTTCCGGCCAGATCGCCAAGAGAAATGGCGTATGCGGGCAGCTCGAGTGCCCGCTTCGCCGATTTGACCGTGTCAGCTCCGCGAGAAATGCCGCCACCACATCATCCACGTAGTTGAGCTCGATTTCGCGTTGGGGTCGGAGATGGAGATGGGAAGTCGTTCGCGATGTTGTGGCAGAAGGTCGCAGTCACCGAATTGTAGATTTGGGCGGCACCACTTTCCGAACAGACTCTTCAAGCGGTAAATCCGCACCTGCGCGCCGGTCTCCCGCGAAATTGCGCAGAACTCTCCTCCGCCTCTGCCTTGCTGGCGCCATAGGGGTTGTCTAGATTCGGCCTGGATCGAAGAGCTGAAGACGATCTTCGGATCACGCCCGTTCGCCCGCAAGCAAACGGGTATCTGCTCCGTCAGCCCGGCATTTCCCCAGCTCGAAACTCCAGAGGATTCCGGCGACGGTTAACGCCGGCAAGATGGAAGACCACATCAGCGACTCTCAGCAGCCGGCTCCAGTTCCTCCTCCGAGATCCCTCGATCGAAGCTCCGTCTCGCAGTCCTTGCGCTGGCGAGTGAGCGCCAAGGTTGCTGCCCAGAAATCCCCGCCCTCGCCGATGATGAGAATCCTCTGATCATGCGGCCACCGTCCGTGTCTGCATGGCTTCCTGCACGCACGTCAATTTTGAGAAGCAGCCGCATCATCGCTTCAACGTTCAGCAGTTCGGTGTTGTGCGAGTTGTAGTCGCCGGCTTCCGATACCTTGGTCTCGTCCTTTGCTGAAAAAACTGCGAATAGTTCAGGTCCCGTCCGTCGGCCGGGACCCGATAGTATGGCCAAGATCTCTCCGCGCGCGCCATCTCTTCCCGGTTCAGCAGCGTTTCGTAGAGCTTCTCGCCGTGGCGGGTGCCGATAATCTGAATCTCGTTGTCCGCCTCGAACATCTCTTAGCAGCGCCTCCGCCAATCGTGCGATGGTGGCGGCCGGCGCCTTCTGCACGAAGATGTCGCCGGGGCTGCCGTTCTGGAATGCATAGAGCACCAGGTCCACCGCTCCGTCGATCGTCATCATGAAGCGGGTCATGTTCGGATCGGTGATGGTCAGCGGCTTCGCCGGCGAGGATCTGGCTGATGAACAGCGGGATCACCGAGCCTCGCGATGCCATGACGTTGCCGTACCGCGTGCCGCAGAAGATCGTAGCCGTTGTCGCCGTTCATTCGGGCCTTGGCGACCATGCACTTTTCCATCAGCGCCTTGGACATTCCCATGGCGTTGATGGGATAGACGGCCTTGTCCGTGCTCAGCACGATGACCTTCCTGACGCCGGAGGCCAAGGCTGCCGCCGTCATCACGTTCTCCGCGCCCAGCGTGTTGGTCCGCACCGCCTCAAGCGGGAAAGAACTCGCAGGAGGGGACCTGCTTCAGAGCGGCGGCATGAAAGACGATAGTCCACGCCGCGCATGGCCGCCAGACGCTGCGTCGCTTCGCGGACGTCGCCGATGAAGAACTTCACCGCGGGGTTCCTCAGCGCGTTCCGCATGTCGTCCTGCTTCTTCTCGTCCCGGCTGAAGATCCGGATTTCGCCGATGCCCGCCCTCGTTGCCATGTCCAGCAACGGCATTGCCAAAGGTTCCTGTTCCGCCCGTGATCATCAGGGTGGAATTCGCAAACATGCCTGAAGTCGTTTGTTCAATCATTGTTTTCTCCCCAATCAAACTGATTCGCCGGCGCACAGATCTAGGCCGCATCCTTTTTAGCACCACGGCCATATTGTCGTCCCAGAAACCGACGTGAAAGCTTGCGAGTTTGCCCGTTACTCTTTCCAATTCGGTGCGGTCGGCAGCAAGGCGGTCAAGGAGTGCGCTCAGGCCGCCCTCATTCGTGATATCGCGTCGAGAAGCAGCTCCCCCTCCCGGCGAAAGTTGTTTGCCGTTTCAACCTCGGTGTTGACGATGAACGGTACGCCGCTCAATACGCATTAGGCCCACTTGCCTGAGGAAGCGAGCCGGTCGATCGCGTAGCAGGGATCGTAGTAAGAAAACACGAGATGCGCGCGAGAGTAATAGGCTAGCGCCTCTTCGTGTTTGAGCAAGCCCAAATACTCGCAGAACTCCGAATTGGCCAATGCCTCGGCTTGAGGGCTCGCGAGTTTGCCTGCAAGGATGACGCGAATCTCCTGTTTGCAACCGCGAGCCGCATTCATGAGGACATCGAGGCCGCGAACGCTGCCGAGCCACCCGTTGGCATATATCGTCAGCGCGCCGTCCCGATTGAATCCGCGCTGAACAGCGATTTGCTCGGCGACGTGAAAGGTGTGCCTGCAAGGCGTGTTCTGGACATAATGGACATTCGCATCCTGACGCTGCCACCGCTCGGGAGCGGGTAGAACATGGGCAGCAGCTCTGCCGGCGACGAAACTCTCCAGACTCTCGACAAACGTTTTGATTGCTGGGCTCCAGTTGGCATCGGGGTGCATTGTCCATATTGGCAAAGACGAAGGGGATGTTCCTGAATAGACCTGCCGCGGCGACGGGGAGAGCGCCTTCGAGCATGAGGCCGTAGTAGAGAGCCTGCTCACGGTTAAAGAGCGCCCTAAAAAACGTCCGTATCGACCACCAGAAGTAGGCAGTGAAGATGACGATCTTACTTAGCAGCGGCCCGCGGGACTTTCCATGGCCAATGTTGCAGAAATGCGCGCAGTCCCATCCCCATAGGACCCACCGCCCGCCCCTCGATTGCATCAGGTTCCGCAATCTTTGGATGTCGGATGTATCGACGGACGGCTCCACCAGGCCTACGACGATAAGAATTTGTTTTTTGTTCATCATGAGCTGATCGGCGACTTTTCCGGGAGTCTCCTGGAGAATGACCAGGACCTGCGAGCCCCTTAGATGTGCTGGTCTCACATTAAGTAGCGTTCGTAGCTTGAGACGATTGGCGATAACGTGAATTTCCCCATCCACGCGTTCAATTCGGCGGGGACCATATCTTGCTGTGTAAGCAGGAAACTGCCCATTTCTCGGATTTGCGATTCAGATAACTCTCCATCCGTCGACACCAAGTGCAGCGCGGCTCCGTAGCCCTTCAGCGCCTCTGTGGAGAGGTCGGATGGACAACCGACAACATTGAGTATTGGTTTACCAGTACTGCCGTAGTCGACGAGCTTGCTTGGCAATAGGGTCTGGTACTTGTTACCAATGTTGACCAGGACATCAGCCTCCTGGATCACCCTGAGCGCCACACTGTCTTCGACAGGCCCGTGGACAAAGAGCCAGCGATTATAAAACGCTTGGTAGATTTCGAATATCGCATCGCAGTTCTCAATCTTTCCGTAGAAATGGACTTCTACGCCCGGCTTCGAACCGCGATCGAGGAGCCTCCTGCAGCCGTCGAGAAAAGGTCGAGGGTCACGACACCTCCCATCTAGTGTGCCTACATACACCAAGTTCTTGTGCCGTCCGTTGCTTTGTTCCAAGTGAGAAGGCACGACGGGAGGTGCCTGGTTGGACGACGGACTGTGCAAGTGGGGCACTTCAACAATCTTCGCTCGACACTGCGGATACATCTGAGAGTAATGTTTTGCTATCACGCCGCAATTGACCGCCATGCAGTCGGTCTGCTCAAAGACGAGCTTTTCAATGAAATGGTTAAGTCTCCCATACAGCACCTGATTGTTAGGAGGTGATGGCTCCAGATAGGAGAACGGATCACTCATGTCGCAGAGCCAACGAAGTTGTGGAAACTCTTTTTTCAGGGCAAGGCCGACAATATGCGCAGTGAACGGAAGAGCCACGGTCACGACTGCGTCAATTTGCGAATCCTTGACAAGCTTCCTGGCCCGATGCAGCGCGGGAAGCAGCCATGCACAACGCTCATCAGGCCAATAGAGTTTCTTCCACGTTACGTCGTGAATAAGTTTCAAACAATTCATTGACGAACGTAATGCCTCTTTGCTGACTTCCGTTCTCTCTGGAATGGTGAAATCCTCTTGCAGAGTACGGGTGCGCAGCATTCGAATACGCTCGATAAACCCGCCTCCTACCCTATGGACAATGACTGCCCCATCGCGCTCTTGCCGTTTGCATCCTGGCTCAACCGGCCAAAACAGTAATCGCGTGGCCACGGCGAGCCAACTCTTGAGAAATCGGTGCCCACCGAAATGCCTGGGGTGAAAGCATCGGAGGATAAGGAAAGGAGACGATGAGAATGTTCATGAACTACCCCATACTCCTGCCGACGTGCTCTTATTTCCGGCGGCTACGATCGCAGGATCCGGCGTCAGGCCGATAAGCGCATGGGCGACGGCGATCTGCGATTTCCCGTTCAGTTCACGAGACACTTTGCATTCTCCGCCTGTTCCATCTGTACCTCACACACAACCGCGCGAAACCGTTCCCCTTCCGCCGTGGCCTCGTGCCGCGTGACGGCCGTCTTCCGGGCCTGAGCGGCAAATTCCCGCCGCAGATCGGGATTCGTAAGAAGCCTTTCCAATGTGGCGCACAGTGCTGCTGGGTCGTCGGTTGAAACGGCTATCCCCGACCCGGAATCGGCGATGTAACGGATCGATGCAGCCTCGGCGGGGCCAACAGCGAAGATGCACCGTCCGGCCATCAGATACTGCGGAATCTTGGTGGACAACGAAAACCGTGTGAGCTGGCGACTGGTCTCGTCGAAACTCTCTACATGTACTAGAACGTTGGCGCCGAGTTGGAGGCCCCTGACTTCGTCTGGCGCCGCCGTGCCTCCCATGACAATCGCCTCGCAGCCTTCGAGGTACTTTCCGAACCTGCGCAAATCCTCAGGGGGCGAGTAAATCACCAACTCGCCCGCTATTCCCCGTGCTCTCAACATTTCAAGGGCCATCGCGATCGAGTGAAGCGGCTGCCAACGATTCGGTAGTAGTGAGCCGATAAAGCAGAGTCGCACGCAAGGTCGGTCGGGTTCTGGCGTCGATTCGAATCGCTCGATCAGGTTTGGAAACGCCTCGAATCGGCCTCCGTATCGCTGCTGGTACTCTTTTGCCATTGATTCCGATGCTGTCATCCGCACTGTCGACAGATTGCGACGACGCCCGAACCAGTGCTCGAAACTGCGGTGGAGTGCGGTACGGAAGCGGCTCTGGGGTAAATGCAATTGACCCAGTCGTCGTGAAATACGGGATAAAGAGGAATTTGTTCGGGATTGCGCAATCCTTGCCGCCAGCCTGAGGATGGGTGAGAAACCTCCTCCCATCGTAAAGACAACCTCTGGCGCAAACCGCCGGATCCATTCGTGGCAGGGGCCGGGAATTGACCGGGGAAGACGATGTATCACCTCCCCCAAGCGGCCTGCGAATTGATTGCTAGAGCCGGACAGCATCCGCTGATCCGTGGCCGTGCCTGGAACGCATGAGCCGCCGCCGGGTCGTGAATCGTATCAACCTCCGGTTTCGTGCGAGATTGGTCGCCAGCCAGTCCGACTGACCCTAGCAGAATCGAGGTCTTGGTCAAAACCCAGTATTCCTGGCAGACGTCGAACCCGGGCTGCTCGTTGGTAAACATGATCTGTGCCAGGGCCTGCTCGGGCCAGCCCTGGAACCGGTTGATTTTCACGATCCCGTTGTTGAGGTGAGGAATGGTGAAGCATCCACCACGAGAACGCGCGGGTAGCGGCTCGGACCTGTCATGATGCCAAAACCGCCCTTCTTTTCCGCGCTTAAGGGACCACAGAAGCAGCAGCGTCCCAAGGCATGGCCTCCTGGGGAAACGCCAGCACCTGATTATTGGCCGGAATGTAAAACAACATACTCAAGAGCAACGGAAACAGACAGACGGCCCAAGGGTTCTTGCAGAACGCCACGTCGAGCCAGACCGTGAAAGATCCGAGCCAGCAGAAACATGAAAACGATCGTACCTGGAAAGGATAAGTCGCTGGCAATCCAAGGATAGATAAGTGTCAGTTGCTGTAGGGTGCCATTCCACTTGACGCGATCCGCGCTGGATAGGTGCTGTCAAACAATGGCTCGTAGAAGATATGTCTCGACAGCCCTTCGAGAAAGTATGAGTTTCCACGCCATAACAAAAGACGAACGGCTCCTTCAGGGACAGCGACAGAGCGTAATAACCTTGAGTGAAGTAGCTTGCGAGAAAAGCGACCGGCGGTTGCAAATCGGGCGGCACAATCCTCAGAACCGGGGTTCCCGAAATCCGACTCAATGCCAATCACCGGGTGATCGTCCGGCAGTGGCGCGCCTCTCTATAGCGTCCCGACATGCCGAGGGAGAAAAAGGTGAATACAACAGATGCGGGTTACGACTGCAATGAGCCCGAACACCACCAGGTTGCGCCTGATATCGAGAAGAAAAATAGCCCGCTCCGGCGGGTGCACGCAGGCAGGGCAGCAGTATCACGTAATCGAAGATGCCTTTGTTCGTTCCCGCAGCGACCCAGGAAAGAAGGTCAAGGACGATATAGGCGACAAGAATTTGCTACTCGAATGCGCACCGAGAGCTGTTTCCAAAACACGACTCCCAGGAAGTGTACTGCAATCCAGTAAGACACGGCATACGCCGGAAGCGATGCGTAGTCCATGAAGGTGGTCGGCGCCCCGTTGTTGATCGAACTGTTCAACTGTTTCTTGAGATACTGCAGGCCGGGGTTTGCGAGCCCGCTCATGGCGGCGGCACTGGCGCTTTCAAGGTCGAAGGGCTGCCCTCTGTCCTGGATTCGTAGGTCTG
>CAVQMV010000007.1:0-6873 GCA_963713675.1 uncultured Acidobacteriota bacterium | reverse complement strand
ACCATTCTCCTCTCTGAGGCTGTATATTCAGCGGTTTACATTCGATTCTTCCGCATGAGCCACAGCTCGGGAGCCAAGGCAACTTACTGGCATAGATGCGCTAATTGCTGAAATGGTTTTGGGCTGACCCGGGGATAGGGTAAGTGCCGCGAATCCATGAATTGGTCGGGTAATGTGCCGCCGTATTTCAGCCCCGCGTCCGGGTCAAGGCTGTAAGCAGGGTCATTTTCGACCTGTGCCAGACCCTCAAAACTGAATCCCTGGCTACGGAGCAATTGCAGCAGGTCGGGCAGCATAAGCGTTGTAAATGCCGTGGCGTGCAGCAGCATCACATTAGGAATTTCGTGTCCGAATGCGATCAACTGTTCCTCACGCCCCAGCCGGATGTACTCCGTTGCGGTTTCGAGGTAGCTCTGCCTGAGCCAGTCGATTGCCGCCGTATCATTTTTGGTGGCGCACCGGGCGTAAGCGTCGTTCCACGCATAGTCCTCAAAATCGAGTGAAACTTCTGCGATGCGATAGCCGTGATCGTGGAGCCAGGCTCGAACCCTACGGCGCTTCTCCACTGTGTCGCCTTCCTGCAGAAACGGATAGCGAAACCAATTCCAGTCGCGCAGCTGAGCGTATTCCTGAAGCGCTGACTCATTGCGAACGACATCTGCGATGTATTGCTCCATAGGCAGAGGCTTAAAGGCCGGTTCACTCGTCAGCCCCGGATGCGACCACGTGTGACTACCAATATTCATTCCGGCATCCACCCAGATGTGCAGGGCCTTCTGCGCGTCGGGATTGTTTTCGAGCTTGATCGCGTTGACAAAACCGTAGGTGCCTTCCATGTGATTGGCACTGAGCTCGCCCGCAAGCACCTCCGCGATTTCGGCACGCGTCCTGCCGGCGGGCAACGCTCCGGCAGCCGGCAGATCGTCGAACGTCAGCGCCACCACGGGATGCGCCGCAAAATCAAGGGCGATGGGTTGCCCCGAACTTGTCCAAGATTGCTTCGCGATCAGCCATTGCCCGTCTTTCCCCTTGCGATAGTCCGTTTCGTAATTGCCCCACACCAGTTGCCGCTTTCCCGTTACCCGTGCGGCCAACACCTCGCGATAAGTCCCAACGTCCGCCGCTGCGTCTGCGGAGATCTCAACATGTTTTGAGTCGAACACCAGGTCGCTGTCGAATGTATCGGTGATCATCTCGTAGAGCCGACGCAGCTCCTCTGAACCCGTGACGCGGCTTCCATCCGGCTGAATGAAGACTGCATCGGGCATGTATTGTGCTACGCAAGCCTGCACATTTTTCTCCCGCAGGTTTTGCGCCCATGCCTTTCTCATCGGAATGAAGGCTTCGGCATTTGCCTGCATGGCGTCACTCGGCGTCCACGAAGATTGACCCCACGCACTGGCGGCGACTGCAAGCACCGCCAGCGTCAGCATTCGACGGCTCATCCGGAAAATCCTCCAAGCGTGTTGTTCAGCAGTTTATCAATCCCGCACCAACCATCGCGGCTCACCGGGAACCGATGTAGGCTGCCCGCCGAGTCGTGCAAACGCTACAATTGATCTGTGATGGAACTCGTCCAGATTGAGCCCGTTCGCCGCACTCCCTCTCCCAAGCCGGAGTGGCTGAAGGCCCGCGCGCCAGTGGGCGAGAATTACCACTCGCTGAAGCGGCTGGCCCGCTCGCTGGGACTGCACACAGTGTGCGAAAGCGCCCAGTGCCCCAATATCGGCGAGTGCTGGCATCACAAAACTGCCACCTTCATGATGCTCGGCAACCTGTGCACGCGTCGCTGCGGATTTTGCGCTGTGCCCAAAGGCCGTCCCGAGGCGATCGACTTTGACGAGCCGCGGCGGGTCGCGGAGGCAGTGGCTACATTAGGGCTGCTCCACGCCGTAGTTACCAGCGTGAATCGCGATGACGATCTGCTGGGAGGGGCGCGCGCCTTCGCCATGGTCATCGACGAAATTCGCCGCCAGGCTCCCGGCTGCCGCGTGGAAGTGCTCATCCCCGACTTTCAGGGCGACCGCGAAGCTATCAGAATGGTTGTAACTGCGCGGCCCGAAGTGCTGAACCACAACACTGAAAGCGTGCCGCGTCTTTATCGTGTGGTGCGCTCCGGTGCGCGCTACGAAAAATCGCTCGAGCTCCTGCGCTACGCCAAAGAGCTGCGGCCCGAAGGGGTCACGAAATCCGGCGTGATGGTGGGGCTGGGCGAAGAAACGCATGAGCTGCTCGCAGTGTTTCGCGATCTGGCCTCGGTGGGCTGCGACATCCTGACCATCGGGCAATACTTGCGGCCTTCGCGCGATCACCTGCCGATGACTCGCCTCTATACACCGCGCGAATTTGCCGAGTTGAAAACCGAAGCTCTCATGATGGGATTTCGCCACGTGGAATCCGGACCGCTGGTGCGATCGAGCTATCACGCGCACGAGCAGGCGGCGGCCACGGGTATGATCGCCGTGGCGTAACGCCCGATCAACACGAGCATCCAGCCAACGTGGTTGTAGAATATGCGTTGGCGAATTCGCTCGAGCGAGGACGATCTACGATGACAGCATTTATGGCCGGCAGCCCGGCGCTCAAAGACCTTTACGGCGATCTCAAGCGGCGCATGGATCATGCGGTTGCCGCTTTCCAGGCCAATCTTGCCTCCACGCGCACCGGCCGCGCCAGCGTGCACATGCTCGACCAGATCAAGGTGGACTACTACGGCACACTCACGCCGATCAACCAGATGGCGCAGGTGTCGGCGCCCGAGCCGCAACTGATTACCATCTCGCCCTGGGACCCCAGCATCCTCAAGGAGATTGAAAAAGCGATCCAGGCTTCCGATCTTGGCTTCAATCCCCAGTCGGATGGCAAAATCATTCGCGTTCCTGTGCCGCCCATGACCGAGGAGCGCCGCCGCGATGTGTGCAAGCACCTGAACAAAGTGCTGGAAGAGCACCGCACCGCGGTGCGCAACGTGCGCCGCGACGGCAATGACGCGCTGAAGAAACTCGCCAAGGACAAGAAGATCAGCGAGGACGATGAGAAGCGCGCCCTGGAAGAAGTGCAGAAGATGACCGACGGCGAGATCCGGCGCATGGAAGAGCTGTCACAGAAGAAGGAAGCGGAAGTGATGCAGGTGTGACGTCGGCAGCCGCGCTGAACTTATTGGCCCGGAAGGCGGCGCGATCCCGAGCCGCGCCGCCGAATCCGGAAATTACCATCCTTCCTCCGCACATTTGCTGATATAAATCTTTCAACAGGTTCCCCGTTCCTCAATCCATTCCCCGAATCGCCCAAGAAAGCCTACGAAAATGAGCCTCACTCGACGTCAGTTTCTGATGCGTGCCGGCCAGGCGGGCGGATACGGCACCGCCTTCGTCCTGATGCAGTCGCTCGGCCTGCTGCCTGTGCCGGTAGCCGCCGAAAGCGAGCCTCTCCGCCTGGTGGACGGCAAAGGCACGCGCGTGGTGATTCTCGGCGGAGGCATTGCCGGCCTGGTCGCGGCGTACGAGTTGGGCAAAGCGGGATGGTCGTGCACGATTCTCGAAGCGCGGAAACGGCCCGGCGGCCGCAACTGGAGCATTCGCAACGGAACTGAAGTGGATTTTGTTGATGGCACGCGTCAGACCTGCACGTTTGATGAAGGCCACTACTTTAACGCCGGGCCCGCGCGCCTGCCTTCTACGCACCACACCATGCTTGGCTACTGCCACGAACTGGGCGTGGCGCTTGAAGTTGAAGTGAATTCTTCGCGTAGCGCACTGATGCAAGCCGACAAGCTGAACGGCGGCGTAGCAGTGCCAGAGCGCCGCGTCTTCAACGACACGCGCGGACACGTTTCAGAGTTGTTGGCTAAATGCGTGCGCAAAGGCGCGCTCGATGAGGAATTTACGGCTGACGATCGCGAGCGGATGATCGAATTTCTGGCCCAGTATGGGGATCTCAATCGCGATCTCCTGTTTCGCGGCACCGATCGCTCGGGCTTCAAGGTTCCGCCGGGCGCGGAACTTGCGGAGCCAGTGGCCAATAACCCTCTTGCAATGAACGAGCTTCTTGACGCCGATCTGTTGTTTGGAATGCTGGTGGAGGAGACCATCGACTGGCAGCCGACGATGTTCCAGCCCATCGGCGGTATGGATCGCATTCCCATGGCGTTTGCGCAGCGGCTCGACTCCGTGATTCGCTACGACGCAGCGGTGACGCGCATTCGCCAGTCGGATACGGGCGTCACAGTCAACTATCGGTCTAGTTCCGGCGCGGAAGATACGATTGCCGCCGACTACTGTATCTGCGCGATTCCACTCACCTTAGCGCGTACTCTGGACGCGGACTTCGGGCCGCAGATTCGCGCGATTCTCGACAAGGTGGTGTACGAATGCGCTTACAAAATTGCCTGGGAGGCACCGCGCTTTTGGGAAACGGAAGCCAATATCTACGGCGGCATCTCGTATCTGCAGCAGCCTGTCGATCTGGTCTGGTATCCCAGCTCGCGGCTGTTCTCAGAGAAGGGCATCCTCATCGGCGGCTACTCCATGGAGTCCGGACCCGGCTCGCCACCGCTCGCCGATGTGCTGGCCAACGTGCCTATCGCGTTCCGGACCACTACGGCGAACGGCTACGCCTTCGGACATCTGCCCAACGTGCAGGCCAAGATCGAGGCGTCGCGGCGATCGGTCGAGCTGCTGCATCCGGGTCACGGCAAAGATCTTACAAAGCCCGTCTACATCAGCTGGGGACAGATTCCGTGGAACCTCGGCTCGTGGATCAGCTTCAATATGAACGGCCAGGATACGCTGGCCACGTTGCAGGCAGCTGACCGGCGCATCTACTTTGCCGGCGACCACACCAGCCACATCGTGGGCTGGCAGGAGGGCGCGGCGCTCTCGGCGCATCGCGTGATCCGGCAACTCGGCTCGCGGATCGAAAACGGCGGCTGAGACGGGCCGGTAAAGCTGTGTTTTGTTGCTGTTGTGGGATAAGAGCCTGTAAGCCCAATCGAATCATCACAAATGTTGGCTTATCTGGTGCGCTGACCCGGCCAAATGTTCGCTTAAGTGGTGACCTTTACCCCCGAAATGTTCGCTCAAGTGGTTGCGATTTTTTGAGACAAATACCGCGAAATTAGCCATTTAATTGGTGTTTGTAACCCTGGAATTTCCCGAAAAAGCGCAAAGGTGGATAGAGAATTACCCAAAAACGACGCAAGAGGGCTTTAGGTGCGCGTTTTTGCGCTGTTTTGCGCGCGAATTCGCGCCTTTTTGCGTGAATTCGCAGTGATCAGTGGTCAGTGGTCAGTGGTCAGTGGTCAGTGGTCAGTGGTCAGTTCCCACCCTGCCAGAGCCAGGATGGGGAAACGGCAAGAACGACCGCAGATCCTTCGGCTCCGCTTACCCCGCATTCGCGATGCGAATCCGGGGCCCCAAACGCGCTCCGCTCAGGATGACAATTCAAATTCAACCAATTAATTGGCAGCTGTTTGTCGATGCAGAACGGCTTGGTCCCTCGGTCCCTATGTCCCTGTCTGATTTCCTTCCGCTATTTCCATCGTGGTGGCGATGGGAACTACGCAGTCGACCTTGGTCAGCCGGAAGACTTCGCGCACGCGCGGGGTCATGCACGCGGCAATCATTTTTATGCCCTTCTTCTTGCAGTGGACCATGTGAGAGACGATGATGCCCAGGCCACTTGAATCCATAAAAGGACACCCGGAGAGATCGAGAATGTTCAAGACCGGCGGATCCTCGCCCGGCTGCGGCTCCAGCTCAAGCACCTGTTGCAGCGACATGGTGGGCATGCTGCTGTATGCATCGCGCGTGGTGAACGGCCCGCGGAAAGCAAGAATCACCGTGCCCGGCGCCTTGCCCAGCTTGCGTTCGATGCTGAATGGACCGCTGTTCCACGTTTGCCACGCCATGCCAAGCTCCCTTCGTTCGTCCCACTCAACCACTCTTTCCGCAGTCGAGCTGCGGAAAAGATGGGGCAACAATGTTCTTTCCTGTCAACCGCACCAGGGGAGTTGAGCTGTCCCACCCATTTCCGCAAAATGCGCGGAGATGGATGGGGCACGGATGCAGGATTTTGTTGCCGAATCAATCGGACTTCGCCCGCGCAGGGAACTCCCTCCCCAATGTTTCCGATACTTCGGATTCTTATTGAGACGCCGGGTGAATGGCAAGAAAAATTCTGTGGAGGAGGAAACTGGGTCAGTTTGAAAAAGGATCATCCCTCAGGGGCTAAAGCCCCACCGCGTTTTGGAGCATTTGCGGCACGACTGAAGTCGTGCCCTTTCAAAAGGGCTTCGATCGAGAGGGCTTCGTTCAACAGGGCTTCAATCAAAAGGGCCTCGAACTGATCCACTGCCAGGCGCATTTCTCGATAGTGTGCGCTGCGTTTGCGGGTATAAAATGGCCCACCCGGGAAACCGTAACTCAGGCCCGGGAGAAAAGAGAGGTCGAACCAATGATCGGAGACAAGATTGGTGAATCGAAAGGCAAGAGAGTAGTGAGGCGCGTCATTTCCGTTGATCCCCCAACGGTGGAAGTGAGCTTTGAAGAGAGCGGCAAGATGCTCGGCGTTGCCGTGAACGGCATGGGCACGTACACCTCGGTGGTGCGCGCGGATGGCTCGCTTTTTGGCCACGGCCAGGGAATCGACATGACGGAAGACGGCGAGGCTGCGACCTGGACGGGGACGGGAGTGGGCCACTTCGGGCCGGGCGGCTCCGTGAGCTACCGCGGCATGTTGTTTTTCAAGTCGACGGGAAAGAAATTGGCGCGCCTGAACAACGCCTGCGTCGCTTTCGAATTCGAAGTGGATGCCAAAGGCGGCACGGTGTAAAAGATGTGGGAGTGGAAGTAAGGCCAGGAAGTCGGGCTCGCA
>CAVQMV010000006.1:0-19399 GCA_963713675.1 uncultured Acidobacteriota bacterium | reverse complement strand
CCCCGGAGGGTCAGACTCAATCACCGCTGTCTACCAGGGCGACTCAGTCTACGGCTCAGGCACATCGAATCTGTTGAGCATCAACGTTGAGGGCTTTACGCTCACGGCCTCGCCCAATAATCCGCCCACCAATCTCAACATCACCAAGGGTGGATCGGGTTCTGAGTCCTTTATCGTCACCAGCCTCGGCGGCTACACCGGACAGGTGCAGGTCATCTGCACGGTGCCCATGCAGGACGACATGACCTGCGTCCGTCAGCCCGCAGCAGGTAACGCCCACGGCCACGGTCACGTTCGTGGTGCGAGACCTACATCACGGGAGGCCCGGCATACGCCTCGCTCTACAAGCCGTCCACTCCCGGCCCGATGTGGGCGCAGGTCGCGGGGCGGCGCAACGCTGGCCGGTCTGGTCTTCTTCCTGCTTCCCTTCGGACGCCGCGCACGCACGTTCCTGCGCCAGGGCCCGCGGCGTCTTGTCGTCTTGTTGATGTTGCTGGCCGGCCTTGCCGGCGCGGTCGTCGGCTGCACCAGCACCGCGACCACGGCGACCACGCCAACAACGGCACGCCGCTGGGCGTGGCCACGCTTGAAGTCACAGCAACGGCCTACGTCAATAATGCAGTCGTCGCCCAGAACCTCTACTTCACCGTCAACGTGCAGCCGTAATAAGGGTCACCGGATGCGAGCGATTTGGCGAATCCTATTGTCGTTCTTCTCGATGCTTCTGGCGGTCGGCCTCTTCAGCGGCATCCTTGCTCCGATCAGTGCGTCCTGGCCAATTCATTTTCAATTTCACAATGGTCTTTGCTTTGCCCGTCTGGCTGATCGATTTGGCCTTCCTGTTTCTACTCAAGAATATTGATCGTCGTCACGAATGGATGGTTCCAGCGCTCGGGGCTCTCATTGGCCCGGTATGCCTGATGCTGTGGTGCGGCATTCTTGTTCTCAGAGGCAACGATTGGCTCAGCCTCTGGAATGGCGACCCGGAAGCATTCGGGCTTGGGGCGATGCTGATCTTTGCATCTCTCATCGGGCTGGGCACGAACACGTTCTATCAGCTCGCGCTTTGGATCTTTAAACGTCGCATTGATGGTGGCGACCCTGGTGACCCTCACAGCGATGACCCAGGCGCTGACTCCCCGACTCGCTAACTTGCTCCCTCGCTCCCTTGCTCCCTGTCTCACGTGTTAGGCTGGCTTGTCGTCCAGAGGAGCACGATCGCCTGATGCATTCCAATCATCCTTTTCATTTCAATCTGGTTGCCGCGGCGCACGCCGCCATGATCGAGCACGGATTTCATCCCGACTTCCCTCCCGGAACCGACACGGAACTGGCCGCCATCCAGGCGCAGCCCGCCCTTACCGTCGCCGACGGCCTTACCGATCTGCGCAGTCTGCTCTGGTCCTCCATTGACAACGACACCTCGCGCGATCTCGACCAGATTGAGTGGGCCGAGCAGTTGCCCGATGGCCGCATCCGCGTGCTGGTGGGCGTGGCCGACGTAGACGCGCGCGTGCACAAAGGCACGTTGCTCGATACCCACGCGCAGAGCGAAACCACCTCGGTGTACACGGGCGTCGCCATCTATCCCATGCTCCCGACGGCTCTTTCCGAGGGCATCACCTCGCTCAATGAGAATCAGGATCGCGCAGCCATTGTCACCGAGTTCTCAGTATCCGCCGATGGAACCTCCACCGATGGCAAGGTCTACCGCGCCCTGGTGCACAATCGCGCGCAACTGGCCTATCCCAGCGTGGGAGCGTGGCTCGAAGGTACGGCCGCCGCTCCGCCCAAAGTGGCCGCCAACGCCGATCTCGCCGCGCAGCTCAAATTGCAGGACACGGCCGCGCAACGCATGGGCGGCAACCGCTTCCAGCATGGAGCGCTCGATCTTGAAACCATCGAGACGCGGCCGGTGCTCGTTACCGATCAGATCATCGGCATTGCGCCCGTGCCGAAGAATCGCGCCACGTCGCTCATTGAAGAGTTCATGATCGCGGCCAACGGCGTCATCGCGCGCACCTTCGAAGATGCGCACCTGTCTTCGATTCGTCGCGTTGTGCGCACGCCCAAGCGCTGGGACCGCATTGTCGAACTAGCCAAGGCCAGGGGCTACACGCTCCCCGCCGAGCCGGATTCGAAGGCGCTCAACGATGTGCTGCTAGCAGAGAAGCAAAAGGATCCCGATCATTTTCCCGATGTCTCGCTGACCGTCATCAAGCTCCTTGGCCCCGGCGAATACATTCTGGTCAAGCCCGACATGCCCTCGCCCGGCCACTTCGGCCTCGCAGTGCAGGACTACACCCACTCCACCGCGCCCAACCGCCGCTTTCCCGATGTGATCACGCAGCGGTTGCTCAAATCGTGGCTCACCCATACGACGGCGACCTACTCCGACGATCAGCTCGATGCCATCGCGCAGAGATGCACGCTGATGGAAGACGGCGCACGCAAGGTGGAGCGCGACATGCAAAAGCGCATCGCCGCCGTGGTGCTCCATCCCGCACATCGGCCAGAGTTACCAGGCCATCGTCACCGGCGTGAACAACTATGGAACCTTCGTCCGCACCCTCGATCCGCACGTGGACGGCAAGCTGGTGCAAGGCGGAAAGGGCCTGGATGTTGGCGACAGAGTTACCGTCAAACTGGTTTCCACCGACCCCGAACGCGGATTCATCGACTTTGCCGTGTAAGACTATTGTTTATAGCAATTTAAGGTGAATACCGGGAAAAGTCGACCGCATATACTACTGTTGTGCGCGATTCTTGCCCGGAACGGGTCGATCCCTGTGTCCGGCAATGGTGCTAAATCGTCTAACATGAAGTAAACTATCGATTCTTTTATTGGCAAGCCAGTTCGCGGATTGCTCGCATAGGCCCGATTCGAATGGTCGAGCATCAAGCGGCATCCATCAAGCCGATGTGTCCTTTGGCGCGTTGTGCGCACAGGTAACCGCTTCATAAGGTAAATGAATGAATCTGAAGTTGTATCGAGCTGTTGTACTGTCTGTTCTTCGGAGATGGCCTTTTTCGGCATCTCCACCTGCCTCTGCGCGCAGGAAAACTATCCTTCTGCTCACGTCTTCAAACCGCTGCTACCGGAGCCGGAGCCGCAGATCCCCGACGCGCCAACACCACAAATCGAAGTGGCTTTTGCCGCCGATCCCGGGACGATGGAACCTCAGACCGGCCAGACGCAGAATCCGCAGCCGCCGGCCACAGGAACCGCACCGGCTCCCGCGCCTTCAAGCGGCGCCACACAAAGCAGCTCCAGCTCGCAGAACCCCGCGCAACAGCCAACTGCGCAGGAAACCCAGCGCCAGAAGGCCGAGGAACAAGTTCGAGAGCAGGAACATCAGCGCGTGGCGGGAATCGTGCCTTCGTTCAACGTCACCTACCTTGGCGATCAAACCGTCTCTCTCAGTCCCGCTGAGAAGTTCAAGCTGCAATTCCGAGCCGCCATCGACCCTTACACCTTTTCGCTCGCGGCGATTGTTGCGGGCCTTGGCGAGGCCAACGATGACGATACCGCCACCGGCTGGGGCCCCGGAGGATACGGAAAACGCGTCGCCCTCGCTTACGGCGATAACGTCATCGGCAACACGCTCGGCAA
Source organism: uncultured Acidobacteriota bacterium (assembly GCA_963713675.1). Taxonomy (GTDB): domain Bacteria; phylum Acidobacteriota; class Terriglobia; order Terriglobales; family Acidobacteriaceae; genus Telmatobacter. Next base: position 15,786 of record CAVQMV010000006.1, on the reverse strand, counting down.
TGCCGTTTTGCCTTCCATCCTTCACCAGGACCCGCGCTACTATCGCCTCGGCCACGGTTCCGCCATGCACCGCGCCCTCTATTCCTTTGCCACTACCTGGATCTGCAAACACGACAACACCGGCAAATGGGAGCCCAACTACTCCAACGTCCTGGGCAACTTGATCGCCGGCGAAATCTCTCAGTACTACACCCCGGGAGGAGCTCCGAGCAAAGTAGGGGCGGTCATCGAAACCGGTCTCACCGTCACCTTCGAGGGCTCGTTCGGCTCAGAGCTCCAGGAGTTCTGGCCGGATATTTCGCGAAAATTCTTCCACAAAGACCCAACCCATGGTCTCGATGCGAAGGCGCAGGCGGACGACGCAGCGCGAAAGCAGCAAAAGCATCAAGAGAAGGAGCAGACGCATCAACAATGAGAGTCGGAAGCAACTTTCGCCTCTCTAAACAGTCAGAACGGATATGATAACGCAGCACTTTTCTTCTCCAGGAGATTCCCCTCATGGCTTCGATCATCCGCTCCCGGAAATTACTCTTCCGATGCATTTCCTCATTCAGAATTTTTGCCGTTGCGCTGATTGCCGGCCTCAGTGCCTGCACAAGTCTGGCAGCTCAGCAATCCGAAATGGACAATCCGCCACCAGCCGTTCTCACCGCCTCGACAACCGCCGTTCCCGCGCCAGATCCTGCCCCGCAGTCGGCCCCCGCTGCGCCTCAATCCTCCAGCACAAGCACGCCGGCGCTGCAGAATCAGCCCGCGCAATCGACGCCGGCTGAATCAACCGGCCAGCAGACCAAGCGCATCCTCGGCATCGTTCCCAACTTTCGCGCCGTCAGCGCCGACACGAAACTGCCGCCCGAGACCGTCAAAGAAAAGTTTATGGACGCCACGGAGGATTCGTTCGATTACTCCTCCATCTTCATCCCGGCGGTCGTCGCGGGCTACAACATGGAGAAGCGCGCAACCCCCGAGTTCCATCAGGGAGCAGCCGGCTACGCTCGCTATTTTTGGCATTCGGCCGTCGATCAAACCAGCGAAAACTATATGGTCGAGTTCATTTTTCCCACCGTCACCCGCGAAGACTCGCGCTACTATACCCTCGGCCACGGCGGATTTTTGAAACGCACCGGCTATGCCCTTAGCCGTTCTGTGGTCACCCGGTCCAACTCGGGAGCGGAAGTCTTCAATTTCAGCGAGGTCTTTGGCGCAGGCGCCGCGGCGGGCATCTCGAACCTCTATTACCCTTCCGCCTCGCGGTCCTTTGGGACCACCGGAACCCAATGGGTCGAGGACGTCGGGATCGACGCAGCCAGCTTCTGGGTCAAGGAGTTCTGGCCCGACATCAACCGTCATGTCTTTCACAACAAATACGGCCAACAGTAGCGCATCGCCGTTTGGCGTGTCCGCTCACTTCTGCTTCGAAACCAGCGTATGGTTCGGCGGGAACGGCCGGCGCGGCGGATAGTAAATCGCCTTCGCGGCAATTGTGATCGTTTCGCGCTCCGGATAACGCAGCGCCGACAGGTGTCCGCCGTAAGCGCATCCGGTATCGATATTGACCGTGTTGTTCAGCCACATCGGCTCGCTCACCGGCGTGTGCCCATGCACCACCAGCGCTTTGCCGCGATACCCTGCCGCCCAGTCCCCGCGGATGGGCAACCCCAACGCATCTTTCTTGCCCGTCAGATCGCCGTGGAGGGCAAAGGCGCGCGCCGCGGCGGACGAACGGCCCTGCAGCGCTTCCTTCAGCCCCGCATGCGCAATCACAAGCCGGCCTTCGTCCAGCATCAGGTGGCTCGGCAGCGCGTGTAGAAAATCCAGCACGGCGTCGCGAAAGCTCTCCGGCTCCGCGGCCAGTTGGTCCAGGGTCCGCGCCATGCCGCGCGTCACTTGTACCTTGCCGCCACGCAACACCCGCACCAACTCGCTGTCGCGATTGCCGGCCACGCAAAGCGCCGTGCCCGCGCGCGCCATGCCCATCGCCAGCCGCAGCACCGCCGGCGCGTCTGGACCGCGGTCCACCATATCGCCCACAAAAGTCAGCGTGCGTCCCTGCGGCGGGGTCACCGCAAATTCCTTGCCCGCCCGCTCCACGCGGTAGCCCATCGCGTCCATCAGAGCCAGCAACTCGTCCAGGCAGCCGTGCACATCGCCTACAACGTCGAACGGCCCGCGCGCTTTGCGCAAAGCCAATGGATCTCGCGTTTCCACGAGCCGGTGCCGCAAAGCGGCCTTCCGATCCACTGCTGGCCGTGATTTCTTTTGGCGCTGCGCCATTGGCTACTAGTGTAGTCTTCGCAGTTTCCGGCTCTTCGTGCGCCCACTCCCGTCGCTAACTCCGCTAGCACCGCTAACCCCGCTAACTCCGCTGCGTTATCATTCCTGCGACGGAATAACGCCGCCGAGGGCCGCTGCAACCGAGCAGCCCCGGCGTAGGAAAATGAGGGCATTTCATGGACAACTCCGCAGTTTTCACTTTCCTTCTCATCGTTGCCGGCCTCGTGGGCCTCTTTGTGCTCATCACGGTGGTCAAAACCATGTACACCGTGCGCACCTACACCGCCGGCATCGTGGAGCGCTTCGGCAAGTACAACCGCATCGCGCGCCCCGGCCTGCAATTTCTGGTGCCCTGGTGCGAAACCGTGCGCTTCATCGATCTGCAGGTGCGCCAGGCCGCGGTCAACGTCGAAACCAAATCCAAGGACAACGTCTTTGTCACCATTCCTGTCTCCGTGCAGTACCAGGTCGTCGAAGAGAAAGTTTTTGACGCCTACTACAAGCTGAGCAATCCGCAGGCCCAGATTGAGAGCTACGTCTTCAACTCCATCCTTGGCCACGTGCCCACGCTCACGCTCGACGAAGCCTTCGAGCAGATGCAGCAGATCTCCCTCGCCGTCAAGACGGATCTCGACGAGGTGATGGACACCTTCGGCTACAACATTCTCCGCGCCCTGGTCACCGACATCGTGCCCGACGCCAAAGTGAAGGCGGCCATGAACGACATCAACGCCGCGCAGCGCGAGCAGATCGCGGCGCAGGCCCGTGGCGAAGCCGATAAGATTCTCAAGGTGAAGCAGGCCGAGGCGGAAGCCGAATCGAAGGCTCTGCAGGGCGACGGCGTGGCCCGCCAGCGCCAGGCGATTATCAAGGGACTGCAGTCCTCGGTCGAATCCTTCAAGGGCGCAGTCGAGGGCAGCACCGCGCAGGATGTGATGGCCATGGTCCTGATGACGCAATACTTCGACACGTTGCGCGAAGTGGGCGTCAGTGGCAAGTCGGCGACCATCCTGCTGCCAAGCTCGCCCGGCACGGTCAACGAGCTGATGACGCAGATTATCGCGGGCTTTCAGGCCGCGAAGCCGCAGTAACAGGGACCAAAGGACTCCGTGTCAACAACGGATCTGTCATCCTGAGCGAAGGCCGCCGTTCGCTATCGCGAACGGTGGCCGCAGTCGAAGGATCTGCGGTTGCTTTTCGGGCCCTCGCAGCACGAATCTCAACTCCCGCTGTGAACCCGACGAGAAATGGTTGCCCCGCTTCTCGAATGCGCGCTAAGTTCAATTAGAGTAACGCCCTGAAAGGCACGCTCGGATTCTCGTATTAATTCGGAGGAGCGCAATCAGCGGCAATTTGTTCACTGCGAAGTGGTCGCTGAATAGGCGGCCACCACCCGAGGCGAGGCAATTGAATGACCGGTCTGACGCAAGCTGAATTACGGAGCCTATTGGCGACCCAGAAGTATCGGCTGGCCACTGCGTTAAACAATTTTTACAGCGCGGATAGCAGGAATCCGACGGCCGGAGACGCTGCAGCAATCGAAATTGCGCAAGCAATCCGCGTACTGGTACATGGTAACGAAGCGTTATTGAGGCAATTGCGGCCGGATTTTGAAGATCGACCAATCGCCTTCGATCCTAAGCTGGTTAAGCAAGTGCCCGACGTAGAACTAACTCCAGGCAATTTTGCTCAAACCCGCGGCATACCTCAGGATGTCGTGGTCATGGGAGACAGAGTGCGATACGACCGTAAGAAGCTGGTATCCTCTACGCCGCGAGCTTCACTTCGAGACTGGTGGAATCAAGCCTGTTGGGATAGTGGCGCAAACAGCATCACCAACAAGGAGATTGTTCTGGGTCTCGCGAATAAAGATGGTGGCGCTCATATTGACGGTAGCGGCTACCTGAACTATCGCAAGGCGAAGGAACAAGGCCAGATGTTTTTTGGTCAAAAGCTCAGCAATATCGCCAAGATGGGGCATCTAGCAGCTATCGCCGGCGACCAACTTAAAGCCTTCATAACGGAAAATTTTGGCGAGGAGGCAAATGAGGTTCGGGATGCCGAAGGACCGGAAGGGGCACATATTAGCGATATAACAATGACGATTTATTACGAGAAGCAACAATAATAGATTCCGTTGCTCGACGCCGGGGGCTTCACATCTCGTCCTTCAGATGAGGGAAAGCACGAACTCGAATTTACCTCTTCGCTGGCTTGGCTAACCCGCCTACTCATTTGCTCGCGGCCGTCGCCGTCACCGCTGTCCTCGGTTGCCAGGCCGGCGCGCCCTCTTCCCACTGATCGTCGGTCAGCTGTTCCACTTCAGTTCCGTCAAACCGCATCACAAAGATCTCACCATACGGCTGCGGATTATTCGTGTAAAAAACCTCGTCCTTGAATCCCATCCGCGAACTGGTAAACAGAATCCGCTCGCCGTCGGGAGACCACGCCATATGAGCCTCGTTACCTTTCACATGCGTGAGCTGCTTGAAGTCGCTTCCGTCTGGGCGAATCGTGCAGATTTGGAAGAACCCATCGATCCTGCGCATGAAAGCAATCAAGTCTCCGCGCGGCGACCACACCGGGAAGTTGTCATAGTCATCCGTCAGCGTCTTCACCGAGTGATCTTCGAGATTCATGATGCGCAGCCCAGCGCCATCCGGACCTTGTGTGCGGTACACAATGTGCTGCCCGTCCGGAGCGAACGCAGGAAACGCGTTGTTGTCCGGCCCCGAAGTGATCACGTGGAACCCTGAACCATTGGCGTCGACTATCGCCACCTGCGCCCCGCCATTCACCGGATCGACCGGCTTCTTGTCGCCCACCTCGAAATCGAGAAATGCCGCGAAATCGCCGACGCCCATCACAATCTGCTTGCCATCCGGCGACCACGACGGCGCCAGCATCAGCCCCTTGCGCGTCAGAACGCTCTGCGGCTCCTTGCCGTCGTCCCCAATGAACAGGCTCGTACTGAAGACGCCGGGCGGGTCTTCCGCGACAATCTTCGTCACCGCCAAGTGCTCCCCGCTGCGATCGTAGTCTGGCAGCCACGCCGTGCCGTACAGCTCAAAGTTCTTGTTGCGGCTCCATTCCTTCATCAGCATCGACGGACGCTTGAAAACGAATCGACTGTAGACCACCTGCTTGCCGTCGGGCGACCACGAAGGCGTGCGCAGGTCGTCTCCTTTCGGTCCAGGCGTACCCTTTCCATAGAAGGCGCCCCTCACAGTCTTGTCTCTGCGCAGGTACGCGATCTCGCCCGAGGGCAACACAGTGGGCAGCAACTTCACGCCCGGCCCGGCATCCATCTCCGTCGCCGCGCCAGTGGCAATGTCCATCTTCACCAGCCGGTCGTTACCGTCTTCGTCGTCCGTGCGAAACGTCCACGTATCCTGCGCCGGCATGCAATATGCAACCACGCTCCTCGAGTCCGGCGTCCACTTCGGGCTGCCGCAAAATCCTCCATGCTCTGAGAGCCGCCGCAGCCCGCTTCCATCCGGATGGATCAGGTACACATCCGCCACTTGCAGCCGCTCCCATCTACCTTTGGCCGGCGGAAGATCGCTGCCGCGGTCCGACGAAAATGCAATCCACTTCCCGTCCGGCGACCACGACGGGCGAAAATCGCCGCCGTCCCCTGAAGTCAGCGGCGTCGCCTTCCGCGTGGCAACATCCAGAATCCACAAATTCGCGCGTCCCCCGGCTCGCGTCGAGACAAATACGATCCGTTTGCCGTCGGCAGAGAACGCCGCCTGGTCATTGTAGGCCGGCAGGTCCGTCAGTGGTTCCAGTCCGCTTCCGTCGGGATGGATGCGGAAAAGTTCCGCCGGCCCGGTGCGCTCCGACGTGAACGCAATCCAGTCGCCTTTGGGCGACCACGACGGATCGTAGTCGAACGATCCCGGCTGGCTCAGAGCGTGCTCGTCCGTGCCGTCGGCGTTTGCAACGTAGAGCGTGGCTTGCGTCGGGCCCAGGCGATCTTCAAGGATACGGTCAGCGGCAAAGCAGGAAATCGATGATGCTGCGAGCGCGACAACACAAAGACATACGGCGGTGAAACGAACCACGTACGGCCTCCGCAATTTCATTTGAGGGGAAAGAATACGGCACGAGTCTATCACGAACTCACGCGCGCCCGACTCAAGGCTCATCCGCAGGTCCCCCCGGTCCCTGAACTCACAGGCGCCTGATCCAAGACTCATCTGCGGGTGCCCCCGGTCCCTCGCAATTGGGGACCGGGGAAAGCACGAAATCCAACTTACCTCTTCGCTGACTTGCTGCTCTTCCGATTCTTCTCCGCCCGCAGCTTCCATGCCGCGTACAACGCGCCCCGCAACGAGTCTTCATCGGCCACCGCAAGCCGGATGTGCGTCATGCCCATCCGTCCCCATCCGCCGTGGATCGGCAAAAACAAATCCGGCCCTTCGGCAATGAACTCCGCCTGCAACTCCGGCGTCAGCATCAGGTTGCCGTAGCCCTCTTTCACCGAGGCCAGCGTAGCAAAGATGCGCCCACCCACGCGAAAGTCCACCGCGCCCATGTGCGAGCCTTCCTCTGCACCTTCAAGGCTCAAAGCAATCCGCCGAAAATCCTTCGCAGTCATCTGCCTTCTGATCCCTGATCCCTGACCCCTGTTCCCTGTACTTCAAACTCTTCGTTCAGCCACTTACTAAACGCCGCAAACTCTTCGCCGCGTCCGAGAAAGTCGCGCACCATTTCTTTTGCCGGCTTCGACCCGCCCTGTTCGAGCACTGTCTTGCGATAGCGCTCGCCCGCATCGCCGCCCAGCAAATCCTCGGCATCGAACTGCCCGAAGAAATCAAGCGCAATCACCTTGTCGAACATGTAGGTGTAGTAGTTCGACGAGTAACCGGTCAGGTGTCCGAAGCTCGCGTACATCTTGCTGCCCTCGAGCCCCGTCCAGGGCTGGAAGCGCGCGTACAGTTCGCGCGTCATCGTGTCGGGATCGATGCTCGACGGGTCCTGGTCGTGCAGATTGAGCGATAGCGTGGTGTAGTAAAGCTGCGTTCTCACCCAGTCCGCGCGGCCAAACGCGCCCGCAAGTTTCATGCTCCGGATCAGCGCGGAAGGCAGCGTCTCGCCTGTCTCGTAGTGCTTCGCGAAGGCCTGCAGCAATTTTTCGTCGCGGAAAAATTCTTCAAGCATCTGCGACGGCACTTCGATGAAGTCGCCCTCCGTGGCAAATCCCGAAAGCCCCACCCACTCCGTATGCCCGCCGAGCAGCGCGTGCATCAGGTGGCCGAACTCATGAAAAAAAGTCACCACATCGGAGTACTGCAATAACCCCGGATCGCCCTCTTCCGGTGCAGGGAAATTACAGATCAACCCCGCTTCCGGCAGCACGCGCCCGCGTACGCCCGTCACCACCGGCGTGGCCGAGAACCATTTGTTCTTGCCCTCGCGCGGGTGCATGTCGAGATAGAACCGCCCGACCAACCGCTCGCCCTCGAAAACCTCGTACACTGAAACCGCTTCGTGCCACGCCGGCGCAGTCGATGGCCGGAACTCGACATTAAACAACTTCGCCGCAGTATCCAGCACGCCCGCTTCAACCTGCGCGTACGGAAAGTAAGGCCGCACCGACTGCGAATCAAAATCGTACTTCGTGCGCCGGAACTGCTCGTACCAATAGCCGCGGCTCGTGATATCCATTTCGCTGAGCTCCGGCTGCCGCCCGCGCGCAAACGCAAGCACCTCCGCATGCTCGTGCCGCGCGCCTTCGCGACTGGCCTCGTCGAGCCGCGCCAGAAACTTCCTCACGTTCGCTGCCGATTCCATCATCTGGTCGGCCGTCGCCAGATCGGCCCAACTGCGGAAGCCGAGAATGCTCGCAATCTCCTGGCGCGTAGCCAGCAGGTCAAGCAGAATCTGCCGGTTCGCCGGATACGCTCTGGTGTTGTACGCCAGAAACATCTTTTTGCGAAGTTCCGCGCTTGCGGCAAAAGTCATCACCGGCATCATGTCCGGAGGATCGGTAGTCAGCGTTACACGTTCCGCGCCGTTTTCTGCCTTTTGCGCCGGATGCCGCGCGATGTAATCGGCCGGCAACCCCTCCAGTTCTTCGGGAGCGGCGTCAATCGTCTTTCCGCCCTCCTGGATGTTGCGGCTGAATTCGAGCGAGAGCTGCGTCGCCTTGTCGTGCAGCGCGTGCAGGCGTTCGCGCGTCGCTTCGTCCTTATCCACGCCGGAGAGCCGGTAGCCCAGCAGCGTGCGCTCCACGAAATGCTTGGTCGCCGCGCTCGCGCCGTCCAGGCTCATCGCCACCAGCGCGTCATACACCGCGCGATTCAGGCTCAGCGAACTGCCCGCCATGGCCACGCGTTGCGCTTCCATCTGCGCCTGATCGCGCACGGCTTTGTCCGCAGCCACGGAATTCAGAATCCCCGCCTGCGAGCCGGCCAGATTCAGTTGCTCGATGGCCGCGTCAAAGTGCCGCAGCGAGTTTTCCGGCGTCCGCTCGCCCGCAACGGCCAGCAGCGCGGCAAGTGCGGTTTCGTGAGCCGCCAGTCGCGCGCTCACCCATGCGGTTAGCGCTTCGGCCGATGTGGCGCCACCCGCCTCCCACACGTGAAAATCCTGGGTTCCGACGGCGGCAGAAGTTTCATTAGGCATTGCGGGGAATCCTCCGAAGCTCTAGATTAACAAGACGCTTCGGAGTTCGCTTCTCAAGCCGATTTGTGCGGGGAATACGCGTCGAGCCGCTTCTTGAAAAGGAAGAGCACGCTCGGACCGAAACAAAGCAGCATCACTGCGATTCCCGACACGATGCCGAAGCTGGTGAAGAGCGGAGCGCAGCATTCGTCCCGGCGCCGAACCCAGACGTGGCACGGAACGGCGATCAGCAACTCCAAAACGCTGCCTTTGAGCAGCCATGAAATGGCGCGGGAGGTCACTTGTGTTGCATTGCGGAAGTACAGGTAAAAGACAACGCCCCAAACGAGCCACAGGATCACCCACCCCGCGAAACACTTCGCAGAGGTATCGAGAAAGCCTGCCCCGAAATTGTCGCCACGCGCGACGACGCCGATGCAAAAAATGGCTGCAAGAGTCAGAATACCGAACAGCATCGATGCAACTGCGACAGAAATCGCGATGTGCGTTCGCGGCTTCAACTTTTTCTGCGTGGTGTCAACGGACAGAAAGAGCAGCAGGGCCTGGCCCGCGAGAACGGCCGCGATCAGAATCCACGCCAGCCACTCCTGCAGCACTTCGATCAGGCCGGTCGCAATAATCTTCCAAACCGGATCGGTATATCCGCCTGCGATGAGAAAAAATCCTGGCACCAGGAGGAATGCCACGATCACGGCATAGAACACGCTGATGACGATGCCCCACTTGCGCATGGCAAGCATCCTTTCCAACCATCGCATCGATTATGCGGCAATACGGTCCTCGGCGTCGCACGAACCTCAATCTTGCAAGGAAAAACTGACCACTGATCACTGTTTCATCACCGGCGGCATCTTCAGAAACTCTTCCGGCTTGAGCGCGCGTGGCGTGAACCGTGCCTCAAACACTGCGCCCTTGAAGTAATCGCGCCGGTCGATGCGCGTTCCGATGGACGTGTGTCCGGGTCCCTGCGGCGTCAAATGCAGTTCGCCTTCGCCCTGCATCTCGTCGCCCACATAATTGCGCAGCATCTTGCCGTCGTACACCGCCGTCACGCGATACCATGCCCCCAAAGGATGCAGATCGTCGCAGTTGAGAAGTGTCCGTGCCGACCCGTTTGAAAATGCAAAGCTGTCCAGGCACCACTGCCCCTTCACAATACGAATCTCGAAGAGCATGCGATTGTTGGCATCCTTCCCCGTCGCAGGGTCTAACTCCGAAAGGTGAAAAAAACGCTGCGCCTGCGCGCCATCGGCATCCGGCCTGAAAATCACTTCCCACGTGTACTGGCTCGCCCCGCTGAGCGGATGCGTATCCACAAACAACGCGTCATCGACACCATTGAATGCCACAGCCTTGCCGTAAGGCGAATCGATCACATGCGGATGCCCGAGCACGTGCGCAGGATGACCGCCGATGACATCGATGCTGTCGAACCGCCATATCGTGAATTGCGAATCACTCGGCCCCTGCGCAAACGCGGCGGTGATAATCAGCAAAACCACCGCAAGCCCAAAACTTAATCTCAAAGCTTTCTCCCGAAAAAATCTCTTCATCCCCACTCCCGTAGTCCCGGTCCTTCTATTGGCTACTGCTGTTTTCCCACCCCCGGCGGATACTGATCGAACGTTCGATCCACCGGCTTGTCGAGCAGAAATTTATCGGCAAAGGCCAGCAGCGCATCCCAGTCGCCCTGCACCATGCCGTGCGGACGGTTGGCAAAGCTCACGCCCAGCTTATCGCTCACATGGAAAAACGCGTACGCGGGCCGCGCCGCAACGATCGACTGATACACGCCATTCAGATTCACATTCTGGTCGTGGTCGCCTTCGAGCGAGATCAACGGACGCGGCGCCACCAGCGCGATGAACCAATGCTCATCGAAGGGCAATTTGTCCGGCTGCCCCCAGAATTGATGCAGGTTCGGCGAAAACCAGTTGGGATACTTTCTGACCATCTCCGTCAGGCCCTCTTTGCCGCCGCGATCGGGTACGGAGCCGCTATATCGATACGCCGGAGTTCCGCCGCCGGAGCTGGCTACCGGCGCCACCATCGCCCAGCGATCGTCGAGCGCGCCCGCGATCAGCGCCGCTTTGCCGGTGCGCGAAACCCCGGTGATGATCAACTTGCTCTTGTCGATTGACGGGTCGGTGACGAGATAATCAACGATGCGCGATGCGCCCCACGCCCACGACTGCAACAATCCCCAGTCGTAGTTGGGATACGCCGGAAAGAAGCGCGTCGTCCGGTAGGCCCAGCTTCCGTCGGCCAGCCGCAGCGTGGTGTCTTCGCCGCAGTCGTTGTTGTTGAACGTGACAAAAGCGAAGCCATGCGCGAGCACGGGATTCGACTCCGCAATCTGCTCCGCCGTCCGCGGCCCGAAAGCGCGCATCGGAGGCCGATTGGCGCCCGGCGCTCCAGCCGGGCCTGCGCCCGGTCCACCGGGTCCACCCGCAGATGGACCACCATCGCGCGGTGCACCCGGTGCTGCCGGTCCGATCACCAGCAGCGCATCTTCATTGCGCCCCTGGTTTGCGCCCTGCGCCAGACGCGGCAAAGCGGTAGCTCCCGGCGGCGTGCCCGACGGCGAGACCAGCGTCGGAAACGGTCCGCCCGTCGCCGGCGTGAAGATGCCGATGTCGAGGCTCAGGCTCTCGTTCGGCCCGAAGGTGAGATGCACGAGCCGGTACTTCACCTTGCCGTCCATCAGCATCTGCGAGCTCACTTCCACGCCCTTCACGTTGCCCGGCGGCGGTGGCGCCTGCCCCACCGCGTAGTATTCGAGCGTCCGCTTCATCTCGGCGCGGCGCTCCTGCCACTGCTTCAGCGTCTTCACCTTCCGCCCGTTGTTGAGGGTCATCACGTCAGGCATCTCGGGCCGGTTCGGCAACTGATCGACACTCGGCATCGCAGGCATCGAAGTCTTGATCGGCGGAATGGGAATCTCTTTCGGATCGGGCCGGTCGGAAATGCCGGACCCCGCCGTCTGCCCGCCCACCGCGCACGCCAGCACTCCCGCAACCAGCACCGCAACGCTATTTCGTACAAATCTCATCGCCGCTCTCACTCCTTCACTCATTCACTTTTTCACTTCAGCTCGTACGGCTTCTCCGGCGCGGGCACCGCATCCGGAATCTTCGGCATCTTCGCCGGATCGATCGTCGCCGCACCTGCAAGCCCCGAACCCGTCACGTTTGAAATGCTCAGGAGCGGTCCGTCAAATCCCGTCACCTTTACATTGCGGATCACCACGTCCTTCATATTCGCGAGCGCAATCCCCTTCGCGCAGGTCCCAGTCACGTTGGTCAGCGAGAATCCAACCAGCGGCTTCCGCGGATGAATCTCCGTCGCTTGCACGAGCATCGGCAAATCGGTCACGCGGATATTCGAGAAGTGAAATTCGCGAAACAGCGGAATGCCGGCATCACCGGCAACAGGAAACTCATCCTGCTTGCCGCTGTTCAGATTGTTCAGCCGCAGAAATCCCTGCTTCGCGCCCGAGGCTTCAAAATCGTTCACCGTGATGTTCTCAACAAACGCGCCGCGCCCCGGCCGGCTCTTGATGTAAATCGCGTGGCTGCGCGCGCCGATGCACTTGCAGTGTTCGATCACCACGTTGCGCACGCCCGCTGAAGTCTCGCTTCCAATGCCGATGCACGCAAAAGTCTTATCGTTAAAGGTGCAATTCAGAATGTGCACGCCCTCGCACACCCGGTTGATGGTGTTGGCCTCTTCGCCGCGCCCCGATTTGAGCGAGATGCAGTCGTCGCTGGTTTCAAACGTGCAGCCGTCGATCGTCACGTTCTTGCACGAGTCCACATCCACGCCGTCCGCGCCGCTATGGAACTCCACATTCTTGAAGGTCACGTTTTCGCAGTACACGGGATGCGTCGACCACATGCCCGTCTGTACGGTCAAAAGATTCTCCACGCGCACGTTGCGGCAGTTGGTGAACTCGAGCAGCGCCGGCAGCCGCATGCCTGTCGCACGATTGACGCGCCCCCGGATGGCGTCGCTGGCGATAATCTTCCCCGGCCCCATGATGCCGATATTCTCCGCGCCCGTTGCGGAAATGAATGCGCCGTAGCCCTTGATCCAGCGGCCCTCCCAGCGCACCTGCGTAACGGGATAGTCGGCCATGTCGCCGGAGCCAAGCAGGCTGGCGCCGTCGTCGATGCGCAGCGTCACGTTGCTGCGCAGCTCGAGCGCCCCGGTCGCGTAATCGCCCGCGGGAAACACCACCTCTCCGCCGCCCAGCAGCGAGCAACGCTCGATCACAAGTTGCAGTGCCAGCGTGTCCTTGGTTTTGCCGTCGCCGTTCGCGCCGTTGTCCTTCACGTTCAAGCTGACCGTCGGGCCCGCGTGCGCTGCCGGCTTCGCTGCCGCATGGGTCGCGGCTGGCTTCGCCGATTGTGCCCATCCAAATTGGGTCCACAAGGAACCGCTCAACCCAGCTGCCATCGGAGCCGCCACGGCTCCACGCACGGCCGTCGTCAGAAAATTTCTCCTGTCCACAACTCTCCTCATTGTTCGGGTTCTCCCATCCTTAAGACGAGCGCCGCGCGTCATTAGCCTCAAGTGGTCAGTCCACTCGCGACGCGAAAGCCATCTTCAGCCGCCAGGGGAAACCTGTCAAGCGCGGCCGTCCAGTCCCTCCCGGCAGCCCACCAGAGGCCCGTTCCCGCGCCCAAATCGCCCCAAAATCTGGGCCAAACCCCCCGCCAAACCCGTTTCTGAGGTGGGCGCGCCGGTCCTTTTCCTTTTCACCTTGCATATTCGCGTTGCAAATGTCCGCAACCCCCTTTACTATGCGTCAATTGAGGGAAATGCCCCACGCCGTCTCCAGTCCGCCCGTACCGCAGCTCGCGCAGCCAGTAGCTGTGCCGCGCGTGCGCATGAGCAAGCTCTGTATCGCGGTCCACGGAGCCACTCCAGCTGAGCTTTTTGCGCAGGCTGAGATCGCGCGTAAGGAATCTGTTTTCATTGAGTTGCGTCTCGATTTTCTGGCCAAGCCGACGGCAGCTCTTCCCGATCTCAAGACCTTTCTTTCCCGCCATCGCGAGGTGACGGCCATCGCCACTTGCCGACGCAAGACTTTGGGCGGTCATTTCGCGGGATCCCTGAATGCGGAGATGGAACTGCTGCTCAAGGCCGCCGAAGCCGGCGCCCACATCGTTGATTTGGAAGTGGAATCGGCCGAACACGTCACCCGGCCGCAGCTGGCCAAGTTCCGCGCCTCCCTGCGCGCCGCCGGAGCCGCTCTTTTGATCAGCTCCCACGACTTTAGCCGCACCCGCCGCCCCGACGGCCTGAACCAGACCGCCCAGCGCATCGCCGCTTTCGAGCCGGAATTCGTCAAGGTCGTCAGCACCGCGCGCAGCCTTGCCGACAACCTCTCCGTCCTGCGCATGGTCGAAGATCAATCGCTCCACACGCACATTGTGGGCATCGCCATGGGCGAGGAGGGCCTCATCAGCCGCGTGCTCAGCCTGCGCGCCGGCGCTGCGTTCACCTTCGCCTCCTCGGCCGACGGCGCTGAAACCGCTCCCGGCCAGATCTCCGCGCGCACGCTCCTCGACACGTACCGTCTCGAGCAGGTCGACCAGGCCACGCGCATCTTCGGCGTTGCCGGCAATCCCATCTCGCATTCGCTTTCGCCGCTCATGCACGTCACCGCGTTCCGCCGCGAAAATGTCAACGCCGTCATGCTGCCGCTCAAAGTCAAAACGCTCGACGACCTGCTCACCGTCGTCCGCGACCTGCCCCTCGACGGCGTCGCCGTCACCATGCCGCTCAAGCAGGAAGTACTGCCGCATCTGGCCAACATGGATGCGGTCACCGCGAAGATCGGCGCATGCAACACGCTGCGCACCGGCGCGGACGGCAAGCTCTACGGCTTCAACACCGATGTAGCCGGAATCGTCCGTCCGCTGGAGCGGCGCATGCGTCTCAAGGGCGCGCGCATTCTCGTGCTCGGCGCAGGTGGCGCAGCGCGTGCCGCGGTCTTCGGCCTCGTTGAGCAGGGCGCGGAAGTGACCATCGTCAACCGCACGCACGAGAAGGCTGTCGCTCTCGCGCGCAAGGCCAAGGCCCATGTTCTCAAGCAGGCCGCGCTCGCCAAAAGCCGCTTTGACGCCATCATCAACACCACGCCATGCGGCATGACCGGCTTCAAGCAGCAGCTTCCGATCAAAGAAAACGAGCTCAACGCGTCTCTGGTTTTTGATTTGGTCTATACGCCGATCGAAACCCCGCTCCTCAAGCTCGCCAAAGCGCGCGGCCTCGCCGTCATCAGCGGCCTTGAGATGTTCGTGCAGCAGGGCGCGCGCCAGTTCGAAATCTGGACCGGCAAGCCCGCGCCGGAGAGCGAAATGCTGCGCGTCGTCGAGCTCGAGCTCCGCCGCCATCCGCAATAAGCTGTGCCTCAATACCGCTAGCCATTCTAGTACGCGAGCAGAACTCTATCACAACGAATTGTCATCCTGAGCGAGGTCGTCCGCCTTTGAGGCGGCCTAACGAGTCGAAGGACCTGCATTTGCTTTTCGCAAAGTCCGAATCGATCTGTCTCACCCGCGAGATTGTGATCTCTGCGATTCATTGCCACAAATTTACCGTTCGGCAATGTTGTGACCCGGATCACGCTCATATGCGGCTAAACAATAGCGAATACAACCATTTATCAATATTGAGCGTCGTACGTTTTGGGTACTATGGTGAACCGGTAAGCGGGAAGGCAGAATTTGGGGAGCAATTACTCAGCGCAGACTGATTGCCAATCTTCATTCCCGCCATTAGTTAATTCGTTAACCCAACCACAGGCACCACAACTTCCTGCGGCTGAATCGCCTTCCGATGCGTCTTGCCTCAGTAGCTGTACGGAGT
>CAVQMV010000005.1:0-7842 GCA_963713675.1 uncultured Acidobacteriota bacterium | reverse complement strand
TAACCCAAAGGTCGCTGGTTCAAATCCAGCCCCCGCAACCAATTTAAGTCGAAGAGACCAAAAGGCTTGGGAGATAGACACTCCCGAGCCTTTTTGCTTTGCCGGGCAGCCGGGCAGGCCTTGGGAGGGTCGCGCGATTGGTTGGCGGCGATTTTCTGCGGTTTACGATGCCGCGCCGTCCAGCTCTGCGCTCAGGGCTTTCAGATCTTTCACCACAATCTGGCGCGCATCCACTTCGAGGAGGCCTTCGGCTTGCAGGCGCATCAGGTTGCGCGAAACCAGCTCGCGTACTGTGCCGAGTTGATGGGCCAGCTCCTGATGCGTGCCGGGAAGTTGAAATTCGACTCCGTGCGCGGTTTTCTTGCCTTCGGTTTGCGCCAGCTTGACCAGCACGGCGATGAGCCTCTGACGGATGGTGGTGAACGAGAGCTCTTCAATGAGGCCCACCAGACGCCGCAGACGCGCGCCGACGACCGAGAGCACTTTGAGCGCGACCTCAGGATGCTCCATGCAGTATGCGTGGAAGTCGCGCCGCGAGATGAAGGCGATCTCCGCGTCTTCAACAGCCACGGACGAGGCAGGATACGGGCCGCCATCGAATACGGGCAGCTCGGCGATGGTTTCGCCGGGACCGTTGAGGGCGAGCACCTGTTCGCGGCCACTGATAGAGGTTTTGAAGATGCGCACCTTGCCGCTCGCGATGATGTGCAGCCCGTTGCAGGGCTCGCCTTCAGAGAACAGCAGTTCGCCGGCAGTGAAAGGCTTGCGCACGGTGCGGCCCGCGAGCGTCTTGATCTCCGGCTGCGAAAGGCTTTTGAACAACTCCGTGTTTTCGAGAACGGCGGCGAGATCGATGTGGGGCGCGGGCACGAATGCATTCTACCAGTCGAAGAATTTGGCATTGCGCGCGGCGGCCCTACATGCCGGGATGCGAAACCTGGTTGGCGTTTGGAATCAGGTCGCGATACACATCGCTGGGAAGGTGCGTTTGCCAATGGCTGGTGGCGCGGGCGAAGAGCACAATTGCGACGAAGAGGTACGCGAGAAGGCAGGCCACCGCAAGCGGCGAAAGAGCGCGGCGGAGCCAGCGCTGCGCGGGCACTGCGTTGCGCCGGGGAGGGAGCGCGAGTTGCAGAGCATTCTCTGCCGGGCAAACGGCGATGCACTCCATGCACGCCGCGCACTCCGCGGAACGGATTTGCAGCAGGCGGTCGACCGGGAGGCTCGCCGGACACGCTTTGGCGCACTTTGCGCAATCGATGCAGGCATCGGCGTCGCGACGAATTTTGACGGGGCTGAGCAGCGAGACCAAACCCATGAGCGCGCCGTAGGGGCAGAGATAGCGGCACCAGAAGTTCTGCACAAGAATAGAGCCGCAGACGAGAAGTGCGATGACAATGACTGCGGTCTCTCCCATGCCGCGGAAGAAGTTGAGCATTTTGACGTCGGCGATGAGGCCGTACGGAGTGGTCATGAAGCTCTGCAGCGCTTCAGCCGACATGGCGCCGACGACGAAGAGAAAGAAGCCGAGCAGCAGATACTTGAGGCCGCGGAGAGGAATGTCGAGCCACTTTGGCAGATGAAGATTGCGCCGGAAGAGTTTGCGGCCGAGCTTCCATAGAGCCTCAGAGAGTGTGCCGACGGGGCAGAGCCAGGCGCAGAAGGCCTTCTTCGCGAAGAGGCTCATCAGTATGAAGGCGAGAAACAAAAACATGGCTGCGGGATGGATCGTGGGCACGCGTCCGGTGAGGAAAAAAGTCTTGGTATTCATCATGCCGGCGATGGGCAGCCACCCTTCCACTCCGGCGGGGCGCGCAACCGCGAGCCCCTGGCTGCCGCGCTCAAAATAGCGGACCCATAAATAGAATTGCGCGCCGATCCAGGCGTTCAACACGACAAATGCGCCTTGCACGATATGCCGAATGCGCTGGGAACGATCGGGCGCGGAGCGGCGGAGCAGTTTCTTCTTTTCATCGATTTGAAGACCCGCCTGCACTTGCGTGGCCATTTTTCCCCTCATCAAAGACAGCGTAGTGCGAGGGCAAGCATCCGGCAGCGACTTTGGTCACAGGTGTGCGCGGGCAAGGCGCTGGTTCCCCGCCCTTTCGGTCTCCGCGGCGAGCGAAAGGAAGGGGAATGGGCAGGATCGGGAGCGCACCGGCGCTCCATGCGGTTCCCCATTAAACGCAAGAATGCCAACGGCTCGGCCCTTCTACGCATTTGTTCCGATTTCGTCGTATTCTGTAGGTGTCTGGAGCATGTTCACACGATGAGGACCTTTACTCTCGAAGAGGCGCAGTCGCTGCTGCCGGTGCTTGAGTCGCTGCTGAAGCGCGCGATCGAAGGCCGGCGCTCCGCGCAAACCGCCGAGTCGGGTCTGAACGAAGTGGCGCAGCGCATTTATTTTGCGGGCGGCATGCGGGTAGACACCGTGGACATCGCCCGGCAGCGCGCCGAATTGGATGCACATCTGAAGCGCGTGCAAGAGAGTATTGCGGAGATCGACGCCATCGGGGTGCAGGTGAAGGACCTGGAAGCGGGCCTGCTCGACTTTCCCTGCCGGGTCGACGACGAGATCGTTCTGCTGTGCTGGCGGATGGGCGAAACGGCCATCGAACACTGGCACACCATGGAGTCCGGGTTTCAGGGGCGCCAGCCCGTGGATGAGCGCTTCCGGCGCCGCGCCGCTTCCGGCGGGAGACCCAACTAGAGCTCGTAGCACAGATCCTCGAGGCCGATTAAGAAACGTCCCTCAGGGGCTAAAGCCCAGCTATTTATACGCCTTTGGCGGCACGGCTAAAGCCGTGCCCTTTCAAAACTGGATTTATGAAACCAGTTCTAGAGCCTGCAGATCGCAATCGATACTCATTGCTCATTCCGTATGCCTCGGCCGGGATTTCCATTGAGCGGAAATGGTTCTGGCCGCGTCTTTTCAGCAGACTGGCAGTTCCGGCTCTGGGCACCAGACCCGGCGGCGGACAAAAGGTACCGGCTGGCGCTACCCTTGAAACAGAATGTTGCTGCGGACTCTCCAGGAAGTGACGGCCCTGGGTGTGCGTTCTGCATGGAGTGATGATGAAGTTCAGATTTGGCTTTATTCTGCTTGCCGCCGCGACACTCCTTGCGGGATGCTCAGGATTCTGGAACCTGCCCCCGTCGACCACTACAACGACGGTGACAAAGACTACGCTCTCGAGCGGCGTCTTTTATGTTCTGAACCAGACGACGAAGCAGATTGTGGCGTACACCATTTCAACCGGCACGTTGGAGCAGGTTTCCGGCAGCCCCTACAATCTTTCTTCCGCGCCGAATTGCATTGCCGTTGCGCCGGGCGGAGGGTTTCTCTATGTCGGCACCGTGAGCGGCATCTATCTCTATTCCATTGGATCGGGCGGGGCTTTGACGATCGGGAACGGCGGCGCGGTGATTTCCTCTGACGTTGCCTCGGCCATGCAGGTGAGCGGCTCGTGGCTGATTGACGCGTTCCTTCCGGCCGCCGGAACGGTGCAGATGAACGCCATTTCTATCAACTCTTCGACCGGAGCGTATACCGGCACGGGCGCCCCACCGTTCCAGACATTCAATGTGACCAACGCCTCCGTTTCGCAGATGGTTCTGTCTCCGGATGGGGCCAATTTATTCCTCGCGCTCGGAAGGGGTGGCACGATCGTAGTTCCCTTCACCGCAATCAATTCGAATCCGGTGGGTTCAAAGGCAACCGTGATTGACCCAGTCAACAGCAATGGATCGGCGCTGTCGGTGGCCGTGGATCCCACCAACCGCCTGTTCTACATTGGCGAGACGCTGGCAGACACCGCGGGCACTTCCGGCGGATTGCGCGTCTTCAACTACACTTCGCTCAGCGGAGCCCTGACCCAGGCATCCGGCTCTCCGATCGCGAGTGGGGGACTTTCGCCGAACGCAATTTTGCCCATTGCAAACGGTGACTACGTCTATGTTGCCAACGGCCAGGGCACAACGGGTTCGGGGAACGTCGCATGGTTTCCCATCACAGCTTCGGGAACCGCGTATACGATCGCTGCAGGCAGCAATATTTCTTCGGGGATTTTCCCTGTCGGCCTTGCCGAGGACAGCGAGGATAACTTTGTGCTGGCGGTTTCCACCGGCGGCTCGACCGCAAGCGGCGATCCCGACCTCGAAGCCTACACCATGAGTTCCGGAGCGCTTACCGCTGCGATTACTTCCACAACAGGAACCGACCCTGTCACAGCCGTTGCCGTGTCGGCGCTGCCGTAAGAGCAGGTGTGAGCGTGAGTGTGAGTGTGGCTGGATTTGTTGGCCACACTCACACTCACTCCACACTCATCCCTGATCTCTGCAAAAGTGCTATTCTCAAGGCAATTGCAAGGGCCTGTGTCCACTCGTTTGCCAACTCCTCCGCTTCGCATTTTCCGGCGCTTCGCAACGGTCTTCGCCTTATCGCTGATGACGTTGAGCTGTGCTTTGCTCCTCACCGGCTGCAACCGCTTCCGCCACGAACAGCATGAGATGGTTTACGTGGCATCGGCGCGCCCCGTCTATCTCCACGACCGCGTAGCCCCGGTTTCAAACCGCGTTTGCCAGGTGGTAAACGGGCAGCCGCTCGAGGTTATGGAACGCGCCAAGCGCTTTCTCAAGGTTAAGACCGACAAGAACGAGATCGGCTGGATTGAAGATAGGGCCGTGATCGACGAGAAGACCTACAACGGGTTTATGCAGCTTGCCGCAGAGAGCAAAAACGTTCCCGTGGCGGCGAAAGCCGTTCTGCGCGACGACCTTGCCATGCACCTGCTTCCGGGCCGCGAAACGGAACGGTTTTATCTGCTCCCCGGCACAACCAAGGTCGAACTGCTGGTGCGGGCATCGGCTCCCAAGAAAGCGGCGGAGGTCTTTGGGCCGTTGCCGTCGAACCCGGCAAAACCCGCGGTGGGAGACAAGAGCGCGCCGACAACCGGCAACGCAAAACCGGGCACGGCGAAGGCTGCGCCACCCGCACCCGTGGAAGAAACCGCGCCGCCGGAGATGGAAGACTGGTGGCTGGCGCGCGACCCGCAGGGGCATGTGGGCTGGTTGCTGGGCAGCCGCCTGGATGTGGATGTGCCGGACGATGTTGCACAGTACGCGGAGGCCCAGCGCATTGTGGGCGCGTGGGTGCTGACCAAGGTGAAGGACGCTGGAGCCGATCCTCCCGGAGACAAGCCCGAGTACGTAACGGCTCTGTCACCGCCTCAGTCCGGGCTGCCTTACGATTTTGACCAGATCCGGGTCTTCACTTGGAGCCTGAAGCACCATCGCTACGAGACGGCGTTCCGCGTGCATCCCATTCAGGGCTATCTGCCGGTGCGCGTTTTTACGCAGACCACGGCGGCAGGCGCGGTTCCCGCCTTCAGCTTCGAGCTTGCCAGCGGCAGCAATGTCGCCACCGATGCCGCGACCGGCATTACCAGGCCGGTAGCTCCGCGAACGATTGAATATGAAATGATCGACACGCAGGTGAAGCGCATCGGCCCGGATATGGCACCGATCCCCGTGACGCATGTGCCGGGCGAGAAGAAGCCGGAGAAGACCGCGAAGAAACACAAGGGCGGGAAGGGATAGCGGGTCCGTGGGCTATCCGACACCTTCCGTCGCGGGGACGAGATGTGGGGCGAGCACCGGGCGGAATTCCGACGGGACGAGGGTCTCACGGCACCAGCGCCAGCCTTCCCAGCGTCAATTGCGAATTGTCGGTTTCGATTGCTACTGCCTGTGTGCCATCCACCATATACAACGTGAAGGTGTTTGCTTTCGTTGGAGATGCACTGTCGAAGCCTGCGAGCGAGCCCTCAAACACACCATTCGCGGCAGCCGTGAAACTTCCTGAGATGGCGAAGTCCGCTGATCCGGCGCCATAGTCGGCGAATCCTGTCACGTCGTCCACTGCGGCATTGGGCGCGGCCAGCAGCGGGCCAACCACATTCTCCCACGTCGGTTCACCATAAAACGCGGTTGTGTTGTAAAGGCTTGCGTTCAATCCGTAGCCGCCGTTGAATGATGCCGCGGAGAAAACGCCGGCCTGCTGTTGAAACGCCTGCCCGGCGAAAATATCGTTGGCATCGCTGGTGAGCACGAGACCCGAACCGTTGCCGGTTAGATAAAGATGCAACGAATACTTGAATGTCGCGCCGTCAGTGAGACTACTTAGCGTGACCCGTCCCGTGGGATCGACGGTATAGGAACCGGTGAAGGCCAGAGGATTTTGCGGCGCTCCTCCGCTCAGATCGTTCCAGTTGAGCGTGCCCGTCGCGCTGCCGCCTGCGTTGAGAGTCACCACCCCGGCTATCTGCAGCGGACCATGCTCATCCTCGCCCTGGGCCGCGAAGACATAACTCGTGCCGGCTACTGAAGCCGGGCTGAACTTACCGGTACTTGCGCCCTGGCCGAGCGCCGTGCCGCCTGAAATCCCCGAGTAGACATAGCTATAGGCCGGGATGCTGGACTGGTTGAGCCGGATGTGCGTCGCGTCCACGATATAACCGGCCAGGTCAAGCACTGGCAGCGAGGAGTTTGTGCCTAGGTTCAACTGGAACACCACGCGGCCGAAGGCATCGGGTGCGGAGACCGTGCTGGCGGCTAAAGTGGGCGGCCCGCCGGAGTCCACATACCCATCGATGACATCGAACACGCTGCCGTTTCCGGAAATCCCTCCTGGGCTGTCGATGTTGAGAATGCCTCCGATCCACGAGGGGCTGCTGTAGTAGTCGATGCCGTAGAGCGAAATCGCGTACCCGCCCGATGGCGCGGCTTTGCTGGTCTGCAGGTCCAGCGTCCCGCTGCCCGAGATACCGTCAAAGCCCGCAATGAGCGCGTTTGAACCTGAAGCCAGCGTGCCGCTCAGGGTTTCGATTTCATTCGGACTGATCTCGATGTTGATTTCGAGATTTCCATCCGGAGTGGTGGAGTAGCTTCCACCGGCAATCTGCGAGAACAGCGTGTACTCGTCGCCCTCTCCGTCGTCGGAGGTCGCGTCTTGCTCTCCACCCGTGATGGCGCCGCTCTTGGCAACGATCGTGCCCGTAATGAAAGTGCCTACGTTTCCCAGCGCGCCTGAAATCTGGAAGACATAGGTCCCGTCTGCCAGCGTAAGCGCGGCTGCGGTAATCACAATGCTTGCCGAGACCGACTTTGTGGGATCGGCGACCGACGTGGCCGTAACGGTGATGGAATTGCCCGGCGGGATCGCCGCTGGCGCGGAATAGGTAGTTGCAACCTCGCTGCCGGTGGTGGCGGGGTTGAACGAACCGCAGGCTGCGCTGCCGCAAGTGACAGTCCACTTCACCTGCGGATTCGCTGTGACATCGTTCGTGATCAGTGCGCGCAGTGCGAACGACGCGCCCACCTGCAACGAAGCCGCAGGCGCGCCGAAGAATGTCACGGAGATGGGAATGGGAGGCACGATAGTGATGATGGCTGACCGGGAAAGCGATGAGTTGACGACAGAGGTTGCCGTCACGGTGACCGTCGCTCCGGATGGGATGGCCGGAGGCGCGGTGTAAACCATCGCCCCCACTTCGTCGCTGTTGCTCAACGTGCCGCAGGCATTCGGGCTTCCACAACTGATGGAGTAGGTAACCAGGGTGTTCCCTACGAGGCTGTTGATCGGATACGTTGCTGCCGCATCGATGGTTGCCGATGCGTTTACTGCCAGGGACGACGGCGGCGTGGAGACGAAGATGACGGAGGTGGGCTGTGGGGTCTCGCTCAAGGTGGGCAGACTTCCGGACCCTCCGCATGCGGTTAGTCCGGCGATTGTACCCATGGCAACGAAGGATAAGACCGCTCTGCAATCGATCATGACGTTCA
>CAVQMV010000004.1:0-14976 GCA_963713675.1 uncultured Acidobacteriota bacterium | reverse complement strand
TCTGCGGTCAGGGCCGTCGCGGTCGCCAGCGCATCGTTCCGGTTCTTGGTTTTCCCACGGCACTTCTTTAAGAATTCAGCTGCGTAAGCGCGACCAAACTGTTCGCGGCCAGCGGTCTTTGGCGGGAGCTTGAAGTAAGGATGCCGCAGCGCCTCCTTGAGCACCGGCTCGATCACGGCCGCGCGCCGCGAGCGCCACGTTCGATCGAAGGTTTTTCGAACAGCTTTTGCGCCAGCCAGTCGATCACCATGTTTCCCGGCCCGGTATCGAAGGCGATCACTGTTTGAGCGCGCCCGGCAGGAATTGCAGTCATGTTGGCGATGCCGCCGATGTTCTGCAACACGCGCCCGCGCTTTGCATCCGCAAAGAACACGTAGTCCAGCAGCGGGACAAGCGGCGCGCCCTGTCCACCGGCAGCATATCGGCCGGACGGAAATTCGAGACCACTGGAACGCCCAGCGCCGCGGCGATCGTCTGCGCCTCGCCCGCCTGCCACGTGCACGCAAACCGCCGGCCCGCATACGTCTCCGCGCGCGCCTGATGATAGAGCGTCTGCCCGTGACATCCAATCAGGTCGAGCTTGATTTTGTGCCGTTTGACGCGTTGCCTTACCGCCTCCGCATAAGCAAGGCCCAGCCGCCAGTTGAGCCGAGCCAGCTCCGCCGTCGAAATCGACTCCGCATTCATCGCCGCAGCACCGCGCGGCGCAGCGCAGCAGAGAACGCGAATCCCTCATGCGCCACCAGCGTAAGCTTGGGGCGCAGCTTGCCCGGCGCGATGCGCACCACCGCCACATCGATTCCATCGGCCGATGTGCCGCTCATGACGCCCGCAACGGTCATCGCTGCGTCGTTCATGCCGTTCCGCTCCTGCGACGGATTTGCAGCTTTTGCCACCGTCTCGCCAAAGCGCAGAATCCTTGCGCGCAGCGCTTCAAATTGTTCGGTTGAGCGCCGCCAGGCATCTTTGCCGGGAATGTCTTAGCCCGTTTTCGCGCAGACTCTCTCGCGCGCCCAGCAGATCTTGTGGAACACCGCCGAACGCTCGCCTTCGCGAATCAGCGCTTCGTACGTCTGCAAAATTGGCTCGGGGTGGTGGCAGATTAAAGCGAGGTCGGCGCCCATGCGCACAGTGACAATCGCGGCATCGGCGATGGGCATGAATTTTGTTACGCCGCCCATCTCCAGATCGTCGGAGACAGACAATGCCGCGATAGCCGATGCGCTTGCGCAGCACCGTTTGCATCCAGAACTTCGACACCGTGGCCGGGCGCTTCGGGTCCGCGGTCAGAGGATATGCCGCGTGGTTCACCATCACCATCGGCATCTGGTCGCGCAATGCGCGGTAGGGTTCCAGATCCTCCTGCCACAACTGCCGCCATGTGCGCTCGATCTTTGGAGTTTCCAGGTGCGAATCGAGCGTGCCTCCGCCGAGACCGGGAAAATGTTTGCCGCACCCCGTCACGCCCTGCGCCGCCAACCCCGCGAAAAACTCGCGTGCGTAAGCCGCAACCCCGGCGCCGGTTTCGGCAGCGCAGCGCGTCCCCATTACCTTGCGCGACTCCGGCAGCGCTAAATCGACCACCGGCGCGAAGGAGGAGTTGAACCCGAAGGCCTTCACAGCGCGTGCCACCAGTTCTCCGTGTTCGCGCTGGATCGCGGCGCGGCCCGTCGCGCGTGCGGCTTGCGCCACAACCTGCACTGAGGGAATCGGAGCCAGTACGTCGCGGAGCCGGTCCACTGTTCCACCTTCCACGTCGACAAAGGCGCCACAATGCGTCGGGCAGAAGCTGGTTGCCTCAGCGAGCAGCGCGCGCGTCTGTAGGCGATCGACGATATTTCGCTTGAAGAGGATGATCCCCGCTGGTCGCACCAGCTTGAGCCACGCCCGCTCCATCGCGGTGAGCTCTTTGTCGCCCAACCCCACCACCAGCAAACTTCCCGCGGCTTGACGCAAACTTTCTTTCATTGGCCTCAGTCCTTGCTCTTCTTCAATTCCTGCTGCAACTCTTCTAACAGGTTCAGCGCCTGCAGCGGTGTCAGCGCGTTCAGATCCGTTGCCTCAATGCGGTCCACGATCCTCTGCGAAAGTGGCGTGAAGATCGTCATCTGCATCGGGTCCGGCTCCGTCTCTACCTGTACGCTCTGTCGCTCTTGCTTCTCGTGCTGGCGCAGGATGTGTTTGGCGCGCTCGATTACCGCCGCCGGCAATCCAGCCAGCCGCGCCACTTCAATGCCGTAGCTCTTGCTCGCTGCGCCGGGCTCAATGTTGTGCAGAAACACGATGCCGCTCGCCGACTCCTTCACGCCCACGCGCAAATTGCGCACCCGCGGCAGCTTTTCTGCCAGCATGGTCAGCTCATGATAGTGCGTGGCAAACAGTGTGCGCGCACCCACTTCAGCGTGCAGAAACTCCACCGTTGCCCACGCCAGCGAGAGCCCGTCGAAGGTCGCTGTTCCGCGGCCCATCTCATCGAGCAAGATCAGCGAGCGTCGCGTCGCTGTGTTCAGGATTGTTGCGGTTTCCGTCATTTCGACCATAAAAGTCGACCGGCCGCGAGCGACGTTGTCCGAGGCGCCGATGCGCGTGTAAATGCGGTCAACAAGCCCGAATCGCATTGAGTCGGCCGGAACAAAGCTGCCCATCTGCGCCATCAGCACCAGCATCGCGGCTTGACGAAGATAAGTGCTTTTGCCGCCCATGTTGGGCCCGGTCACCAGCAACAAACTCGGTGCTCCCGCACTTTTATCTTTTGGAGCAGATTCGTGGGAGGCGCAAAGATAAAGATCGTTGGCGATAAAGCGTCCCTCGCGCGTCTCTTCCATCCACTGCTCGATCACGGGATGCCTCGCCGCCACCGCCTCCAGCACCGGCTCCTCGGTCAATTGCGGACGCACGTAGCGCCGCGCCGCGGCCAGGTGCGCAAAGCAGGCCAGCAAATCCGCCTCGGCCACGGCCGCGGAGCTGCGCCGGATTCGGCCCGCACTTTCGAGAACGAATTTCCTCAGCTCGGCAAAGATGCGCTTCTCAATCTCAATGCAGCGGTCGTGCGCGGTGAGGATTTTGCGCTCGTAGTCCTTCAACTCCGGCGTGGTGAAGCGTTCGGCGTTCACCAGCGTTTGCTTGCGTTCGTAGTCGTCAGGCGCCAGTGCGAGGTTTGCCTTCGTGATCTCGATGTAGTAGCCGAAGACCGAGTTATAACGCACCTTCAGCGAGCCGATGCCGGTCCGTCGCCGCTCGCGATCCTCGATGGCCGCAATCGCCTGACGGCCCGAAGACGAAACCGCGCGCAACTCATCGAGCTCCGCGTCGATGGTGGGAGCGATCGCGCCGCCATCGACGAGCGTGAGCGGCGGCTCGGCCACCAGCGTGCGCACAATGCGCGCGGTCGCGTCGTCGAGCGTGTCGAGATGCGCGGAAATTGCCCGCCATCGCGGCGCCTTCATGGCTTCGAGCGCGACTTTCAGTCCCGGCAGGCGCGCCAGGCTTGCAGCCAGCCCGCGCACATCGCGCGGACCGGCGGAATCGAGTGAAATCCGGGCCAGCAGCCGTTCCAGGTCCAGGATGCCGCCGAATGCCCGCCGCATCTCCTCGCGTTTCAGCAAGTCGCCGTGCGCCTCGGCAACTGCTTCATAGCGCGCGGCAATTTCCGTAGTTTGATTGAGCGGTCGCAGGATCGTCGCCCGTAGCAGCCGCTTGCCCATCGGCGTCAGGCAGGCATCCAAAGTGCGAAACAACGTGACGCGATCATCCTGGCCGGAAAAAAGAGGCTCCACTAATTCAAGGTTGCGTACCGTTACCTGGTCCAGTTCGAGGGCCGTCGAATGTTCCTCGAACTTCAGCGAATCGATGTGCAGCGCATCATTCTTTTGCGTGGTGCGGACGTAATGCAGCACGGCTCCGGCCGCAATCGCTGCCGGCTCGTGGCCGTTCAGTCCGAATCCCTCCAGAGAATGCACATTCAGTTGCCGCTCGACAAGCGGAACCGCAAAGTCACCCGTCCATACCCAGTCCTCAACCCGCGTCCGTGCCGGGATCCTCTCCGGTTGCGTCGGAAGCTCCGCGCTCGCAGGCACGAGCACCTCGCTGGGAGCGGCCAACAGTAGCGCATCGATGGCTTGCGCGCG
Source organism: uncultured Acidobacteriota bacterium (assembly GCA_963713675.1). Taxonomy (GTDB): domain Bacteria; phylum Acidobacteriota; class Terriglobia; order Terriglobales; family Acidobacteriaceae; genus Telmatobacter. The sequence goes on along the minus strand of CAVQMV010000004.1, from coordinate 10,849 downwards.
GGCATCCGCGCCACGAAACTCCGCAGTGCGAAACTCACCCGTCGAGACATCCAGCAACGCCAGCGCACACACCGATTCGCTGGGACGGCCGTCCTTTGGAGCAGCTTCGTACAACGCCGCGAGGAAATTGTTCTGCTCCTGTCCCAGTCCCGCATCCAATGCTGTGCCCGGCGAAAGCACACGCGTCACCTCGCGCCGCACAATCTTTTTCGTGAGCTTGGGGTCTTCCATCTGGTCGCAAAGAGCGATGCGGTAGCCCTTGCGCAGCAGGCGCATCAGGTACTGCTCCACGGCATGGTAGGGAACGCCGCACATGGGAACGCTGCGCTCCCGGTCACGCGCTGTCAGAGTGAGTTGCAACTCGCGACTGGCCACTGCGGCGTCGTCATAGAACAGCTCGTAAAAGTCGCCCATGCGAAAGAACAACAGGGCATCGGGATTCTGCTTCTTCGCCGCGGTCCATTGGCGCATGAACGGCGTCAATTCCGTGGAGTTTTTCTCGACGTGTCGCCCTTCGACGGGCGGGGAAGTAAGCACTAGCTCTTCAGACGCGGAGCTCTCGTCAGGCGCAGACACGCCCGCACCGCCATCTTCTACTAAAAGAGAAGGCTGCGGGTCGCTGCTGGATTTGATGTCGTCCCGAATCACACTGCCTTTCAGATTAACGCGAACGGCCGCAGCCTCCGCTCCGCGGTAGTGGGTCGGTTCGAGCAAAACCGTCCCTCAGGGGCTAAAGCCCCGGTTCATGGTTCGGAGTTTTTGGCACGAGTGAACTCGTGCCCTTTCAAAACGGTTTCAAACTGACACGCTGTCCGTCTCGCTCATTTTTTCTTGACTCCCGTTTCGCCCGGTACCTAAATTGGATTGACCGGCCTTAGCTCCCCCATCCATGGGAAAGGAGTTCCATGAACCCTCTGCACATTCTCCTTGCAGCGCTCGGCGCGTTCGTCGCCTACATGGCTCTCGGCTTCGCAGTCTTCGGTCTGTTCCCCTCGCTAAAGACTGAATTCCGCAAATATCCGGCGGTCTACCGCGACGAGAAGGGCCAGATGAGCCACATGCCCGTGGCCATGGCCGAAATTCTAGTTTCGATGTTTGTCCTGGCGGTACTCTACGCGCTTGCCTACCAGGGAGGCTCGGGCTTGTTTGAAGGCGCCCGCTTCGGGGCGCTCATTGGCCTCTTTGCGATTTGCGCCTTCGTCCTGCACAACTACGCCGACCTCAACATCGGACTCAAGCTGACCCTCCAGCAATCGGCGGCTTACTTTCTCGAATGGCTGGTTGTCGGCATTGCGATCGGCCTCATCTACCGGCCAGCTTTGTCCCGCTGAACCGCTGCAGCAGCTTTAAGGACCGCACCGCATCTTAGCTGCGGCAGTCACTGCGGGTCGCTGACCTGCAGGATTCCAGCACATCAGGTGATCTGGATCACATCCAAGTGCGGCATCAAACGGCACACTGGAACCCTCCTAAATGATTCAAAAGGGGCCCCCAGCTGTGATGAATCACACTCTCCTATTACAGAAGTTGATTGCCGTTGAACGTGCGATAGGCGTGGCGAGCAACAACACCGTCCGCGACCTGGTGTACGACGCAGAAGGTTATCTTCTCCAAATGCAGCGAGAAAAAGTGGAAGCGCTGGCGGCCCGACCGGAGCGCGGGGCAAGGCAGCGCTTTCAACTCTTGCGCGAAGTTGCCGAAGGCGGAATGTCCGGACTTGGCTTCTGAAATTCCCAGGACAGCGCTTGACGGCTTGCCAAGCACCGCCTATGGCCCGCTTGAAAGGATCTCTTCCCAATCGAACCCAGCCCTAGGAGTTCGTGTCCGCAACAAAACTTGGCCCGGAGGGGGCGCGCACGTAACTCGTTACCCGCCCTCGACGTTCGTGCGATTGCGTTGCCGCGCCGTCGTCCGATTCCGTAAGGTGATTTGCATCACAGTATACTGATCGGTAACGCCTTTAAGGTAAGAGCTGCCATGTACCTGCTTTGGCTACGAGTTGCGGCCATTTTGTACGCCGGTGGATGCGTCTCCATCTTCCCCGCCGTGCTATCGAAATCCCTGCCCTGGCGCAAGACCTGCGTCCACCTGGGCGGCATGGCCTTTTTCTTCCATTTTGTCTCGGTGGTTGAGATGCTGGTTCAAGCGCACCGCGTGCTGCCGGTGGGCGTGCGAGAGATCGAGTCACTGCTGGGCTTCGCCGTGGCCGGGCTGTTCTTCCTGGTCTGGTGGCTTTATGACGCCATCTCCCTTGGAATCTTCGCCCTGCCGGCGACGTTCTTCCTGGTTTTCATCCCTTCGCTGGGGCCCGATCGCTACCGCTTTCCTTCGCAGCGGGTTTGGGTCAGCTGGCTGGTGGCGCACATTATCGCCCTGTTGCTGGCCTATGCGGCCCTTAGCTTCAGCCTGCTGTCTTCCGTGATGTACCTGGTCCAGGAGCGGCGCATCAAGGGCAAGCACAAGCTGGGAGAAAAATCCCGCTGGGCACCGCTCGACTGGCTGCCTCCGCTCGACACGCTGGAGCGTCTGGCTCTGGCCACCCTCGAATTCGGATTTCCCTGCATGACCGTCGGCTTGCTGATCGGCTCCGTTCTGGTGCAGGAAACTTCGCTGGGCGCGTCCTATTTTCTCGATCCCAATATTCTCGCCTCGTTCGTCATGTGGATCGTTTATGCGACGCTCCTCCTGCTCCGCCGCGGCATGGGGATGCGCGGCCGCAAGGCTGCCTACGTCTCTGGCGGGGCGTTGGTCGTGATGATGGCGGTTTGGGCAGTCAACTTCTTCAGCCAGGTGCACAGGTTCGGTCCCCAATGACACTCGCACTCATTGGCGTGAACCACAAAACGGCGCCCATCGCGCTGCGGGAGAGGATCGCCATTGGTCGCGACGACCTGGCCGAGACCACCCGCGCGCTGGCCTCGACGCCGGGAGTCGCCGAGTGCATGATCGTCTCCACCTGCAACCGCGTGGAGTTGCTTGCTGCCGTCGAGGGCCCTGAAGTGCCCGTTGCCGGCTTTCTGTCGAGCTACTTCGGGATTGACGCCTCAGTGCTTGCGCCGCACCTGTACGAGTACCACGACAAAGAAGCGGTGAGCCACCTGTTCCGCATGGCCGCGAGTCTTGACTCCATGGTGGTCGGCGAGCCGCAGATTCTCGGGCAGGTGAAAGAAGCGTTTGCTGTGGCGCGTGCCGCGGGAACTGTCTCGGGCCAGTTGGAACAGCTCCTGCAGGGCGCGTTCGCGGCGGCGAAAAAGGCGCGCAGCGAGACCGGAATCGGTTCAAATTCAGTTTCCATCGCTTCGGTGGCCGTCGATCTGGCGCGAAAAATCTTTGGCTCGCTGGAGGGGCGCACGGTATTCCTGGTGGGCGCGGGAAAAATGAGCGAGATCGCCGCGCGGCACCTGGTGCAGCAGGGCGCAGGCGCCATCCTGGTGAGCAATCGCACCGCCGAGCGCGCACGCCGCATGGCTGAAGAGTTTTCCGGCGCGGTTGTGCCCGAGGTCATCGAGTTCGAGCAGCTCTACGAAGCGGCCAGCCGCGCCGACATCGTCATCAGTTCCACCGGCGCGCCGCATCCCATCTTCCGCCGCGAGCACGGGCAGGCGTTTCTGCACAAGCGGCGCAACCGGCCCATGTTCTTCATCGATATTGCCGTTCCGCGCGACGTCGATCCGGAGATGAACAATCTCGACGGCATCTTCGTCTACGACATCGATGACCTGCAGCAGGTGGCCGTGGCGCACATGGAAGAGCGCAGCCGCCAGGCCGTTGATGCGGAGACGCTGATTGCCGCGGAGGTGGAGCGCTTCCACCTGCGCCAGCGCACGGTGAATATTGCGCCGGCGATTGTGGCATTGCAAAAGAAGGCGCGAGGAGATTCGCGTGGCGGAGATCGAGCGCATGCACAACCGCCTTGGCCCGCTTACAGCCGAGCAGTTGGCCGCGGTCGAAGCGCTGACGCGCGGACTGGTGAACAAGTTTCTGCATTCGCCGATGCAGGCGCTCAAACAGGCGGCGCGCGAAGGTGACGAGTCGCGCCTTGAGGCACTCTGCGACGAGTGGTCCGTGTCGCCTGCCGCGCCCGCTGAGACGCAACCTGCGGACGAGCCTGCGGCCAAGGCCGAACCGGAGAGCCCGGAAGCTGGGAGTTCCGACATCAAGCGCGTCGTCAACATAAGAGTCTTTGAACGTGGCATGGGAGCGCGCAAATGAAGCTGCGCATCGGAAGCCGGGGATCGCAGCTCGCACTTTGGCAGGCCAATCACATTGCCGGCTTGCTGCGCATGCAGGGGCACGACGTCGAAATCGAGATCATCAAGACCACCGGCGACCGTTTGCAGGAAGTCACGTTCGCGCAGGTCGGTTCCAAGGGCATGTTCACCAAGGAGATTGAGGAAGCGCTGGCCGAGGGGCGCGTCGATCTTGCCGTGCATTCGCTCAAGGACCTGCCCACGGAATTGCCGGAGCCCTTTGCGCTCGCGGCTACGCCGGTGCGCGTCGACCCGCGGGACGTATTTGTTTCCATCAAGCACGCCAACCTCGCCGCGCTGCCGCTGGGCGCGCGTGTAGGCACCAGCAGCCAGCGCCGCCGCGCGCAGTTAAAGGGGCTTCGCCCTGACCTAGATTTGGTGGAGTTTAGAGGCAACGTAGACACGCGGCTGCGCAAGCTGGCTGAGGGGCAGGTGGAGGCAATTCTGCTGGCCGCCGCCGGGCTCGACCGCCTGGGCCGCACCGATTGGGTGCGCGAGCGGCTCTCGCCGGAAGAATTTTGTCCTGCTGCCGGGCAAGGCGCGCTCGGCATTGAAACGCGCAAGGACGATGCCGCAACCATTGCGGCAGTAAGTTTTCTCGACCACGCCGATACGCGCTTTGCCGTCGCCGTGGAACGCACGGCATTGGCTGCGCTGGGCGGTGGTTGCCAAGTGCCCATCGGAATTTATTGCCGGCAGGTTTCGTCTGAAATGGCGCAAGCCGCTGGCGAGACCAGACAGTGTGACGAGGTTTTTGCCGTTGTCGCCAGCCCAGACACGGGCGCGACCGTGCGCGTCTATCATCGAAGCGTGCGCGAAAACGACAATCCCGTGGCGCTTGGCCGGCAGATTGCCGCTATGTTGATGGAAGCAGGCGCGGGCCCGCTGCTTGCGGCAAGCAACGATGCACCAGGCGGAGCTGCCTGATGACGGCGCTGCCGCTTCGAGGCCGTCGCGTGCTCGAAGGGAAGCGAATCCTCGTCACGCGCGCCCTTCACCAGGCGAGCAAACTCAGCGATGCTCTATGTGCACTCGGTGCCGAGCCGGTGGAAGTTCCCGTGTTGGAGATTCGGCCACCCGCCGACCCCGCGCCGCTTGACCGCGCGTTGCGCGCGCTCGATTCCTATGACTGGCTCATTCTCACCAGCGCCAACGCAGTGCGTTCCATTGCATGGAGCAACTTCTTGAACAAGATTGCAAACCTGAAGGTAGCTGCAGTCGGCGAAGCCACAGCCGCGGCCGCACGCCAAGCGGGCCTGCCGGTGGCTCTGGTTCCGGAGACTTACGTCGCTGAAGCCCTGGTCGAGAGCCTGGTCGGTCAATCCGCCGGCAAAAAAATTCTGCTCGTCCGCGCCAAGAATGCCCGCAACGTGATTCCCGACGCACTTCGCGCCACGGGAGCGACGGTCGATGTGGTCGATGCCTACCGGAACGTCATGCCCGCAGCCGCGCCGAAATTGTTGCACGCGGCGTTGGGAAAGGGAATGGATGCGGCAATCTTTACGAGTTCTTCAAGCGTGACGCACCTTGCCGATGCCGCCCGGGCGGCCGGGATCAGGTTTCCCTTTGCCGGAGTTTCCGCTATTTCTATCGGCCCGATTACTTCTCAAACTCTGCGAGAACTTGGCTGGCGCCCCGCCGCGGAAGCCAGCAAATCAGATATTCCCGGCCTCGTCGCCTCCGTGCGGGAGTACTTCTCAAATTCGCGCCGGTGACAGGTCTGCGGGACTGGCGAGGTTTCCCTAATCGTCATTCTGAGCGAATCCGAAGTGCAGGATCCTCAGGCTCTCAGCGAGTCTGCTGTTGAGGAGGTGCCGGGAACGGAGGGGCCGACATGTTTTTCACGTCTGCCGGAGCCACGCTTTTCCTCGTACATGCGGAGGTCGGCTACACGGCAAAGTGAGTCGGCGTCGGGCGCGTCATTGGGAAAGATCGCAATCCCTACGCTGGCGCCGATCGAAACCGAACGGTCGCCTAGCTGGAGGGGCTCTTTGAGCAGGTCCCGGAGGGTGTGTCCGACATATTCGGCATCGGCGCGACTGATCGGATTCTCCAGAATCACGCAAAACTCGTCGCCGCCGGTTCTGGCTACGGTGTCGGAGGCTGCGAGCCCTTCCATTTAGCAAAGCGCTCACCTGCTGCAGAACCGTGTCTCCCGCTTGGTGCCCCAGGTTGTCGTTCACGAGTTTGAATTGGTTCAGATCGATGGACAACAACCCCAGCGATACTCCGGTGCGCCGGGCGCGGGCCAAAGCGTTTTCCAACCGGTCCTGAAAGAGGCGGCGATTGGCCAGCCCGGTCAATTCGTCGTGCAGCGCAAGATGCTTGCTGTGTTGAAGCTCATTTTCCAACAGCAGCAGCAACATGCCCATGGCCACCACAAACGCGGGAAGGTGCCAAATCTCGCTTTCGATATAAACCTGCGGCCAAAGCGTTCTTTGCAGTGGCTCCAGGATAAAGACCAGCGCCCATCCGAGAAATCCGACAACGGTCACAGATACGCCCGCGGTCGCGCGGCGATAGGCCAGGAAAGTAAAGAAGCAACTTGCAATAAACACCGTGAAGAGAAATCCACTCCATGCAAATTGCTGACCGTATGGACGCCGGTTCTGGAAAATGAGGAGGAAGGTCGAGAGCGACGCGCAAAAGGCCAGGACAATCCAGCGATATCGTTCGTTAGCAGTGCGGATCGACGTGAGGATAACGGCCAACGGGCAGAGGGTTAACAGCGCCGCGGCGAGATTCATGGCCCAGTGCCGGCCCGGGCTGAGAATGAGAATCGTCAAATAAACGAATCCCGTTGCCTCGAGCGAAAAAAGTAACCAGAGTCTGGAGCGTTTATCGCGGGAGGGAATCAACGCGTAGGAAAACAGAAGCCCGGCTGAGGCCAACGCAGCCGAATAGACAACATACGTCAGCCCTCCCCAAATTCCATGAAGCTGGGTGAAGAGAGCTGCGACGGAGTGAACGAGAATCATCACCCAGCCCAGCATCCAAATCCCCGAGACGTATTTCTGCTTGTCTCGCGGCACGGAGCCAAACGCCCATATCATCAGCACTGCGCAGACCAGATCCGGAATGCGGGTCCAAATCAAGACGGTTACCTCTGCTTCTGGAAGCCCCTTATAGGATCGGCTATTTACCGTTCGGTGCGATAGCTTTGCCATTACCTAAGATGTAACTAGAGGTAAACTAACGTAACTGGTTTGAAAGCAGGCTGATCGTAACAATCGGCTTGAACTGGCGCGAAAAGTCGCGTTTTATTCGCGATTTTGGCTTTATCGACTCCAATTTGGCACCTTTTGCGGGCTTTGGCCATTGCCGCTGCCACCGTTAATCCCGCCAGCGCCGCCAACTCCGCTTACGCCGCTAGTTCAGCTTTCCCAGGTCTTGTCCTTCGACCGGCAGAGCGGCTCCAGGTTGCACGCGCTGCACTTCGGACTGCGCGCCGGGCACACCTGGCGGCCGTGATGGATGATCTGATGCGAAAAGCTGATCCAGCGGTCGCGCGGAATCACTTCCATCAGTTCCTGCTCCACTTTCTCCGGCGTGTCGCTCTTGGCCAGGCCGAGGCGTCGCGCAATCCGGAAGACGTGCGTGTCGACGACGATGCCCTCGGCCTTGCCGAAGCAGACACCTAGCACCACGTTGGCCGTCTTGCGCGCCGCGCCGGGGATGGTGATCAACTCAGCGAGCGTTTGTGGAACCTGGCCGTTGAATTCGGCAATGATTTTGCGTGCTGCTCCCTGGATCGACTTGGCCTTGTTGCGGAAAAATCCGGTGGACTTGATCAGCGCCTCAAGCTCCGGCAGACTCGCATTGGCCATCGCCTCGGGAGTCGGAAAGCGACGGAACAGCTCCGGCGTGACCATGTTCACGCGCACGTCGGTGCACTGCGCGGAGAGAATCGTCGCCACGAGCAGTTCCCACGGTGAACGGTGATTGAGAGCGCACTCCGCGTTGGGATACGCCTCGTCGAGGCCTTTCAGGATGGCGGCCACGCGCTCCGGCGCGAGCGCCCCGCGCCGAGCAGGAGTCTTAGTTGATGGGTCCCGCAGCGTCTTGGATCTTGCGCTGCGTGCGACCATACGCTTCTTCGCAATGCGCTTTTTCGTCGTCTTGGTTTCGGCCATCATCATCCTCGGGAGTTCCGCAGCCTCATGGTAAAGCAGAATCGCACGGTTGGGCATCACGCCACGAAGCATTCAGAGCCCTATACTCGCCCCAAGGCGATTTCGCGGTGGATTATCCCTGGCTTCCTCGCGCTCGGTATGCTTGGTGCGGCTGCCACGCTTACGCAGCAGGCACCGCCGGCTGCAACGCCAGGGCCGCAGCCGAGCTTCGAGGTCGCCTCTATCAGACCGAGCCGGCCGGAAGTCCGAAACCTTGATTGGGACGATTCACCTGGGCGGCTGACGATCAGTGGATACAACCTTCGCCAGTTGATTCGCGTCGCATACGGGCTCAAATCGAATGCGCAGGTACTGGGCGGCCCAAAGTGGATCGATAGCGAGCGATTCGACATTGTGGCCAAGGCCGACGATGCCGAGACCGCGAAGATGCAGAAGATGAGTGACACCGACTGGGTGGCAGAGCGGAGCTTGATGCTGCAAGCGCTGTTGGCCGAGCGTTTTCAGCTCAAGCTGAGCCTGGATACGCGCATGCTTCCGGCATACGCGCTCGTGGTGCTTAAGTCTGGAGTCAAGGTCAAGCCTGCAAAATCTGGCGAGGACGGCGATCTTTCCGGCTGGGGCGGCCATCTGGAGGCAACCGCAACTACGATGGACGCATTCGCCGATTATTTGAACGGTGTACGCGAACTCGCGGATCGGGTGGTCCTGAACCGCACGAACCTGACAGCGGCGTACGATTTCAACCTCGATTGGTCGCGCGATCGCGGTGATGGCGGCTCGCAGGACTTCGAATTTCCCGGTTTGTATACTGCGCTTGAAGATCAGCTCGGCTTGAAACTCGAACCCGAGAAAGCGCCGATCGAAGTGGTAATCGTGGAATCAGCAGCGCGGCCGCTTGCAGACTAAGACGGCCTAGCGTGCGTTTGGAGCTTTTCTAGCCCTTTCAAACATCGGTTCATGCCTTCATTTAACGCTTCCTCGCGGACCGTGCGGCATGGAAGCTCCTTCTGAATCGCCAAGTATAGCTTCAATGCTTCTGGATATTTTTTCTGCATAACCCTGCAATTTGCCATATACATCAATGAAAGCGTTTTTGTGTCCCCTTTTTCGCGTTCAAATGCCTGTCTGGCCTGCTCATATGCCTCTTCGTACCTGCGCAGTCCAAAGAGGGACCGCGATTTGTTGAACAAAATCTCTGTCTCTACCCAGCCATAGATCCGACGCGCCGTTTCGTCGACGCAAGCGCCCTCGTTCGGAAACATTAAGTGAGCCATGTCAAGGCATTCGAGGGCATCGTTCCACCGCTCCAGCCGGTCAAGAGCCTTTCCCTTGAAGAAAAGAAGCTGGTACTTATGCACTCGAAAGTCGTCACGATCGAAGTAGTCCGTCTCCATGCACAGGTCAAGGAGGTCCAGCGCGTTCTGCGGTCGGCCCAGGTCAGTCTCGGCGTTTGCTCTAGTTAGGTTTATTAGAACTCGCGAGATTTCCGGCAGTGGCAGTTTGACCAATTCCGACAGAGCATCTTCGGTCACGGTGTGCGCTTCAATTTGCGTCGAACAGGAGATGATGTCGAAGAGAAGAAGCATCCGTGTATTCTCGTCGCCGGCGCGTGGCAACATCTCTTGCATGCGCGCAAGCGCACCAGCGAAGTCACCGTGAGATCGCAGCTTTTCAGCGGCGTCAATCTCACCTTCAGTCACCGGCAAATGGGAGGAATCGCTCATGCCCAACTGTTGGAATCAGGATCCTTTTGCGGTAAAGCCTACAGTTTCCCCTCAACCCACGCGCCCAGCATCTCCACCGGCAGCCTCACCCCAAGATAGAACTGCCCGAATAGCGCATAGACTGCGCTGACTTCGTCGAATCGCATCTCGTAAATCAGTTTCTTGAAGATCACGGGATCGTCGGCGAAGAGATCGACGCCCCACTCCCAATCGTCCATCCCGATCGAGCCCGAGATAATCTGCTTCACCTGCTCGGCATATCTACGGCCGATCATGCCGTGCTCGTGCATCATGCGCTGGCGCTCGGCAAACGGCACCGTGTACCAGTTCACCTGCTCGCCGCGTTTGCGGTCCATGGGATAAAAGCATAGGTATTTCGCCTCGGGGACAGAAGGGAACAGGCGCGGCTTCATGGCGTCAGCTCCGCGCGCAAGCGAATTCGCAATCTCCGCATTCCACTCCGGCGTGTGTGCCTCAAAGCCCTTCGCTGTCGCGGCCTCATATGTCTTGCGGCTCGACTCGTAGAGGCCTAGCTCGACTACCGATACGTAAGAGTGCGCCGGAATGAGGAAGTCCGAGAGCGCGATCTGCGCCAGATCCAGCTCAACCTGGTTCAGCGTTTCGAACGATTCGCGAAAGTGGACGAGGATCAGGTCGGCTTTGTGGCCGAGCTGCGAGTAAAGCGCTGTGCGTACCAGTGCGTCGGGGCCAGAACGTTCCATCGCGAGGAACGCAATGATTG
>CAVQMV010000003.1:0-7330 GCA_963713675.1 uncultured Acidobacteriota bacterium | reverse complement strand
GACCGCCGCAACAAAAGTTGAGCCCGCCAAGGGCAAATTGGGTGTGATGGTAGTGGGCCTGGGCGCCGTCGCCACCACCATGATCGCCGGCGTGGAAGCCGTGCGCCGCGGATTGGCCAAGCCAGTCGGCTCGCTCACGCAGATGGGCACCATCCGGCTGGGCAAGCGCACCGACAACAAATCGCCACTGATCAAGGACTTTGTTCCGCTGGCCGGCCTGAAAGACATCGTCTTCACCGGCTGGGACATTTTTGAAGACAACGTGTATGAGGCAGCCGCGCACGCAGCCGTGCTGAAGCCCGAAATGCTGAAGAAGCTCAAGCCATATCTCCAGAGGATCAAGCCCATGCCCGCGGTCTTCGATCAGTATTACGTCAAGCGGCTCGACGGCAAGCACGTGAAGAAGGGCAAAAACAAACGCGATCTTGCAGAGCAGGTGCGCGCTGACATCCGCGCTTTCAAGAAGAAGGTCGATCGCGTGGTCATGATCTGGGCGGCCTCGACCGAGATTTTTCTTGAGCCGAAGCCCGTGCATCGCACGATTGAGTCGTTCGAAGCCGGATTGGTGAACAACGATCGCGCGATCGCGCCCTCGCAGATTTACGCCTACGCGGCACTCAAGGAAGGCGTGCCCTTCGCCAATGGCGCGCCGAATCTTACCGTCGATCTTCCCGTCATGATCGAGCTTTCGAAAAAGAACGCGGCGCCCATCTGCGGCAAGGACTTCAAGACCGGCCAGACGTTTATGAAGACGGTGCTGGCGCCGGCCTTCAAGGCGCGCATGATCGGCGTCAACGGATGGTTCTCCACCAACATCCTCGGCAACCGCGACGGCGAAGTGCTGGACGAGCCGCAATCGTTCAAGACCAAGGAAGAGTCGAAGCTCGGCTCGCTCGAGTACATCTTCCAGCCTGAACTGTATCCCGATCTCTACAGCGACATCTACCACAAGATTCGCATCAACTACTATCCGCCTCGGGGCGACGAAAAAGAGGCGTGGGACAACATCGACATCTTCGGCTGGCTGGGCTATCCCATGCAGTTGAAGGTGAACTTCCTGTGCCGCGACTCGATCCTGGCCGCGCCCATCGCGCTGGACCTGGTGCTTTTCCTCGATCTTGCCAAGCGCACGTCGGAACTGCGCTCCATCGGCATTCAGGAGTGGCTCAGTTTCTATCTCAAGTCACCGCAGAGCGCACCCGGGCTTTATCCCGAACACGATTTGTTCATTCAGTCGATGAAGCTGAAGAACACTCTGCGTCACATCATGGGCGCGGACCTGGTGACACACCTTGGACTTGATTACTACGACTGAGGTTTACGTGCGATGAAACACTTGCAGGGCCGCTCGTGCGGCCCTGCGGTGTTTTGCGCAGTCGATGTCGTAATCTGGAAGAACCATGAAAGATTCAGCCGTTCTATTGATCGATTGTCCTGATCGCAAGGGTCTTGTGGCGCGCGTGTCGAGTTTGCTCTTCGAGCGGGGCGCCAACATCCTTCATGCCGATCAGCACATCGACCACGATGCCGGCCTTTTCTTCATGCGCGTTGAGTGGGAGTTGGACGGCTTCGACGTGGAATCCTTTCGGACGGCATTTACTCCGATGGCCTCCGAACTCAACATGACATGGAAGCTCACCTCGAGCGCGCGGAAGCCCCGGGCTGTGCTTTTCTGCTCCCAGTATCTACACTGCATGGCCGATCTGCTGCATCGGTGGCGCACGGGCGAGCTCGTCTGCGAGATTCCCCTGATCGTTTCGAACCACCGCGAGGTCGCGAACCTGGCGGCTTTTTACGGCGTGCCGTTTGAGCACGTGCCGGTCACAGCTGAAACCCGCGCGGCGAGCGAAATGCGGCAACTCGATCTGCTCGCGAAAAACGGAATCGAGCTCGTCATCCTGGCGCGCTACATGCAGATCCTCTCGCCCGCCTTTGTGACGCGCTATCCGGCCGCGATCATCAATGTGCACCACTCGTTCTTGCCAGCGTTTACCGGCGCGCGGCCGTACCATGCGGCCCATGCCCGCGGCGTCAAGCTCATCGGGGCCACCAGCCACTATGTCACCGAGGTTCTCGATGACGGCCCGATCATCGAGCAGGACGTGGCGCGCATCTCTCACCGCGATCAGGTGGAGGATCTCGTCGCCCGGGGCAGGGACCTGGAGCGTATGGTGCTCTCCCGGGCCGTGCGCTGGCACCTGGACCGCCGCATCCTCTGCTACGGGAACAAGACGGTCGTGTTCGATTAGGCCAGGGAAGTCGCACTCGCAATAACTTCTATAAGAATCTATTTATCAGCGTATTAGCGTAGATTCCGAACGAAATAATTTGAAAATGCTTGCCAAGCAGGTCGCGTCTGGGTTAACTTACTAACCAGTTAGTTAATTAAATGACTCCGTTTAACCAAACCGAGACGACACAGGCCGACCGTTCAGCCGAGACGCGCAGCCGGATCCTTGATGCCGCATTGACCGAGTTTGCCGCCCACGGCCTGGCCGGGGCGCGCACTGAACCGATTGCCGTCGCGGCTGGCGTTAACAAGGCACTGCTTTATTACTACTTCGAGAGCAAGGAAAAGCTCTATGCCGCCACCCTCGAAATGGTCTCGGCCCGCGTGCGCGACAGCTCCATGGCGGTGTTTCTTCGCGAGGCCAGCCCCGGAGAACGCGTTCTCCGTGCGGCGTTAAACCACTTCGACCGCATCCTGACGCAGCGCGAGTTTCAAAGCCTGATGCAGCAGGAGATGATTCGGCTGCATAAGGGCGAAGAGGGGGCGCTACCCATTTTGGCAAAACGAATCTTCGCGCCGCTGCATGCCATGTTCCAGTCGATGGTGCGCGAAGGCATCGCGTCAGGCGAGTTGATCGAGGTTGAATGGCTGCAAATCGTGCTTTCAGCTCTGGGTGGCAATGTCTTCTATTTCCTTAGCGCACCGGTGTGGCGGCTGATCATGCCCTTTGAACCGTTCGACACCGAGGTACTGCGGGCACGGAGGGCGTCAACGGTGGAATTTCTTGGCCAGGCGCTCTTTCAGGATCGGAAGCATGGCGCGAAATTGGCGGCCAAGGTGCTGGCGGACACGCCCATGCCGGATACAAGCGAATTCAAGGATTTGAGGTGATGGTCGAGTGAGCGCGCGAAATCGAGTTTTCATGATTCTGGGAGTGCTGCTGGTGGGATCGCTGATCTGGTATCTCACTACCACGCGGCGCACGTCTGATTTGCAACTGATCGGGACCGTGGATGCAAATGAAGTCATCGTCAGTTCTAAAATTCCGGGACGCATCCAGACGCTGACCGTTGAAGAAGGTCAGGATGTGACCCAGGGCGAGCTGATCGCGGTGATTGAGAGCCAGGATCTGCAGGCGTCGCTAAAGGCCGCCGAGGCAACTGCGGATAGCCAGCGTTCGAAGCTCAGCAGCACCGAGGACACAGAACAGCAGAACCGCGGCGAAACCTCCAGTGCAGTGGTCAGCGCCGAGGCGCAAGTGAAGTCCGCTGAAGCTGCTCTCGCGCAGGCTCAGGCGCAGTATGAGCATCAGCAGGCCGATACCAGCCGCGCCGTGGCCTTGGCGAAGCAGGGAATTGACAGCACACAGACGCGCGATGAAATGGTGACGGCGCTTCAGGCGGCGAAAGCAGCGGTGGACGCGGCGCGCGACAATCTTACGGCAGCCCAGGCCAATCTTCGCCAGGCTCGCGCCCATGAGTTGTTAACTGACGCGTCGGCGCGCACCGTGGACCAGACCCGCGCCGACGAAGCCAATGCCCGCGCGCTGGCAGAGCAGGCAAGAGTCGAGGAAGGATATTCGCATATCGTTTCGCCCATCAACGGCAAGGTGGATGTGTGGGCGGCGCGGCAGGGCGAAGTTGTGACCGAGGGAGAGCCCATTGTCACCATCATGGACCTGACGCAGACCTGGGTCTATGCGCCGCTCCCCGAGACGCAGGCCGACGCTGTGCAACTGCACGACAGTTTGCGCGTCGTGATGCCGAGTGGCGACACCGTCTGGGGCTATGTGATAGCCAAATCCGCCGAAGGCGATTTTGCCACGCAGCGCGACGTGAACAGCATGAAGCGCGATATCAAGACCGTGCAATTGAAGCTGCTCATTCCCAATCCCGGCGAGAAATTTGTGCCCGGCATGACGGCCGAAGTCTACATCCCCAAGGCGAAGTTGGTGAAGCAGTGAGCACACCCCCCAACGGCCTGCCCGCAAACGGCAACGGCGCGCCGCGCCCCGTCGCCATCGCCGTGGAGCACATCTGGAAACGCTACGGCGACTTTGAAGCGGTCAAGGATGTGAACTTCAGCGTGACCGAGGGCGAGATCTTCGGCTTGCTGGGGCCGAACGGCGCAGGCAAAAGCACGCTCATCCGCATGATGACTACGCTCATTCCCGTCACCGCGGGCAAAGCCATTGTGGGCGGGCACGACGTGAGCAAGGACCCGGACGCTGTGCGGCGCACCATCGGCGTCATTCCCCAGGCGCTTACAAGCGACCAGGATCTGACCGTCGAAGAGAACCTGTCGATCTACGCCAAGCTTTACAGCGTGCCGCGCGGAATTCGCGAGAACAATATTGCCGAAGTGCTCGAAGCCGTGGACCTGACCGAGTGGCGCGATGCGCAGACCAAAACGCTTTCCGGCGGCATGCGGCGCCGGCTTGAGATTGCGCGCGGCCTGGTGCACAATCCGCGCATCTTTTTTCTCGACGAGCCCACCACCGGCCTCGATCCTGTGTCGCGCATCGCGGTGTGGGAGATGCTGAACAAGCTCAAGGCCACGCGCAATCTCACCATGCTGCTCACGACGCACTACATGGATGAGGCCGACAAGCTCTGCGATCGCATCGCTATTGTGGATCACGGCAAGCTGGTTGCGCTCGGCACGCCGGTGGAACTCAAGAACAGTGTGGCCGGGGCGAATGTGGTTGAAGTGCATTTCGACCGCGAGGACGAGGAGTGGAAGGCGCGCCTGGAGAAGATGGAGGGCGTGGCCAACGTGCAGCCCGAAGGCTCCGGGTTTTACCGCGTCATCACCAAGTCAGGATCGAAGACCACCATGGAAATTGTGGAACTCGCGGCGAGCCTAGGTGAGACGCTCACCTCGCTAAGCGTGCAAAACACCACGCTAGACGACGTGTTTATTCACTACACCGGGCGGCAATTGCGCGATGAGCAGGTGAAGCCTGTATTTACCATGCCACCGCGGCCGGGAGCGCGCCCATGAATCGGATGTTCGCCATCATCGAGCGCGAAATGCGCAAGTTCTTTCGCTCGCCCATGCTCATGATCATGTCGCTCATGATGCCGATTCTGCAATTGATCATCATCGGAAACGCGTTCGGCGGCAAGATCGTGGGCACGCACGTGGCCGTGGTGGACTACGATCACGGTCCGCAGGCTGTGAAGGTGCGCGAAGCCTTCGACGCCGTCGCCGCTAACATCAAGACTTTCTCCACCATCGAGTATCAGAGCGAAGTTCAAGCGCGCGAGGACGTGCGCACCGGCAAAATCGACGCGGCCGTCATTATTCCCGCGCAGTATTCGCGCCGTGTCTACGCGCAGGATGCGCCCAAGCTCGGCTTCGTCGTAGACAACTCCGATCTGTTCACGTCATCGGCGCTCGAAGGCGAGATGCAGTCGCTGGTCGACGCCATGAATGCGCCGCAGATTCCGGATCGGCTGACGAAAACCATCGCGCTCGAAGTCGTCGAGCTTTACCCGTACGTGAATTATCTTAAGTATCTTCTGCCAATGACGGTGGCGCTGGCGATGTATATCTCGGTGATGATCGGCGGCGGCATGCTCTACATCGACGACAAGGCGCGCGGCGTGCACGAAGGCTACCTGGTAACGCCGATTACGAAATTTGAGTTGGTCTTCGGACTGAATATCGCCGGAGCCATCAAGGCGATGCTTTCCGGGATTTCCATTGCGGTCATCGGATCGCTAATGGCCGGCCTTGGCGTGGTTTTTCATCCCGTGATCATGCTGCAAGTGCTGTGCCTGATTATCGCCGGCTCGATCGCGTTCAACGGCATGATGTTCCTGCTCATGGTGCGCGTCGACGATCCGCTGGTGCCGCGTGCCATGTTCGGCATTCTCAATGTCCTCCTGCTCTATCCCTCGGGCGCCATGTATCCCACCTCGTCGTTCCCCAAGTGGATGCAGGCCATTGGCGTGATCGATCCGTTTACCTACGTGATCCACGGCTTCAAGGCCGTGCTGCTCAAGGATGGCGGCTGGATCGCCATTTGGTACGACCTCCTGTTTCTCACGGTCTTCGGCATAGGCACGCTGCTGATTGCCACGCCGCTGTTTAAACGAACGCTGTAGTGAAGCTCTAAGAATCGTAGCCGGGGCCGCGGCGTGCCCCGCACTCCTTCCACAGCTTTTCCCAATTCCACATTTCGGACGTCACCTTGTTCGCCAGCGGAAAGCCGAGCTGATGCGCAAGCATGCACACCTGCCCGCGATGGTGAGCTTCGTGAGAAATCATGTAGCACAACATTTCCGGGCCAACCGGCCAGGGCCGAGCCCAGCCGTCTCGCAGAAACTCTTTGACGTGGCCTCTCCCGCCGAGCGCTTCGGCGAGCATCTCCTTGCAGCGAGTGCCTTTCGGCCAATGCCGCGCTCGCCTGGCGCGGAGTGCAGTGCGCGCGGTTGAGTTGGAGGGGCTTTCGAGTGCGGAGCTGTCAGCCTGTTCCACTTGCAGCGGACATTGTGCACGTGGGCGAAGATCGCCGCAATGGAGCGGACCTTGCCGGGTGGTTTTGCTCTCCAGGCCGCAGGGTCAAGTTGTTCGATCAGAAACTGATTCAAACGGTCGTTCACAGCGAAGATCTGTACTGCGGCCTGGCTGAATTTCGTATCAATGTTTTGCCGGTGCGCGTTCACGGTTCCTCACTCTATGGCTCATCCGACTTTGGGGCCGTCGTCCATTTAGAGTTCGCATGGCAGCACTACTTTGCCAAGCCGCCGAGCAGGCGGCGCGGTCCCAATCTGCAACAGCCAGCTGTCGGTGGCTATTGTGCCGGCGGAGTCGGGGCAGGCGTGCTCGCGTCCGTCTGCTTGGTGAACTCGAAAGTGCAGGGGCGGCCGACAGTGCCCGCGCCTTCGTCGCGCTTGCCTGTGCCTGAAGTCTCAGTGAATTTGGCCTCAATGTTGTAGTCGTATTTATTGCCTTTGAGTTGGGTTACGATGCCCGCCTTTCCTGATTGCACCGTGCCCTTGGCATGGAGCTTTGCACTGCCGTCAGCTCCCGATCGGCCCGTCGATGACGAGGTAGCCGGGCCCACCTTCCTCGCCGTGCTGGCCGTGGAAG
>CAVQMV010000002.1:0-122763 GCA_963713675.1 uncultured Acidobacteriota bacterium | reverse complement strand
GTGCATGCTTGCGCATCAGCTTGGATTTCCGCTGGCGAGCAAGGTGACTTCTGAAATGTGGAATTGGGAAAAGCTATGGAAAGAGCGCGGGGCACGCCGCGCCTCCGACCACGATTCTTGAGCAGTTGCTACAGCGTGCGCTTGAACAGCGGCGTCGCGATCAGCAGCGTGCCGATGCCGAAGACCAATAGAAACAGCAGGTCGCACCGAATCGCGATCCATGCCGCCATCTTTGAGCAGAACCGCCTTGAAGCCATGAATCGCGTAAGTGAACGGATCGACCACGCCATGGCCTGCAGCCACTTGGGGAACGCCGACGATGGGATACATGGCGCCCGAGGGATAAAACAGCAGCACATTGAGCACGCCGAACATGGCGCGCGGCACCAGCGGATCGTCGACGCGCACCATCAGCAGGAACATCATGCCGTTGAAGGCGATCGAGCCGGCGATAATCAGGCACAGCATCTGCAGCATCGACCATGGGATGAAAGACGACGCCCAAGCCCGGCCATCAGCGACCCGATCACCGCCAATCGAAATCCCGGCCAGCGTCGCCTTCATGGCGCCGGCGATATTCATTCCGAACACCAGCTCGAGTTTCGTAATCGGCGTAACCAGGTAGCCCTCGTGCACGCCGCGCGCCTTGTCGTCGATGTAGAGCATGCCGCCGCCGATCATCACCGAGATATACATCGCCAGCGCCACCGTCATCGGCAGCAGATACTTCAGATAATTCACGTACGGATAAAGCTCCACGACCTCGAGCGCGATGGATTTGGCCAGCCGGTCCTGGATCGTGCGGCGCGTTCATCGCGTCCACCAGCGACTGCATCTCCGCCTCGAGCGGCCGAGACGTGAACAGATCGGAGTTGTCGACGACGAACCCGAGCTTGGGCGCATCCTGCGCGTAGACGCGCCGCGAATACTGCGCCGGGATAATGACCGCCGCATCGATCTTGCCGGTGCGCACGTCCTCGCGCGCCTGCACCTCGGTCGTGTACTCCATTGTGGTGAAGGTCTTGATGTTGACGGCGACGGCGTCGAAGGCCTCGCGCACCTTCACTGCCTGCGGCCCGTGGTCGTAGTCGACCACGGCCACGTGCGTGCCCACGATCTTGCCGCCAAACGCATTGCCCATGATGACCAGCTGCAGAATCGGCATCATCAGCGACATGATCATCAGCGTGGGCGAGCGGAAAAATTTGCGCATCTCGCGCTCGATAATGGCAAACATTCGGTTCATGGCTGCGCTCCCGGCCGCGGCGGCATGGTAAAGACCGGCTTCACCTGCTCATCGCGCAGCTGGCGGCCTGTGTAGTGAACAAACACGTCGTCGAGCGTCGTGTTTTGCACGCTCAGCGAGGTGAGCGTCTCGCCCAGGCTCGCGGCCAGCTCCACAATCTGCATCGTGGTCTTCGATCCTGACGAGGTGATCACGCGATAGAACCCGGCGATCTCGCGCCTGCACGCTGGTCACGCCTTCCAGCTCCTCCAGCCGCTCCTTCCACTCCTCCGTCTCGCGGTCGAAGTGCACCTCCACCACATTCGCGCCGGCCACGCTGTTCTTCAATTCCACCGGCGTGCCCAGCGCCACCAGTTTGCCGTGATCCACAATCGCAATGCGGTCGCACAGCTTGTCCGCCTCTTCCATGTAGTGCGTGGTGAGCAGCATGGTCAGATTGCGCGTGGCCTTGCAGCTTGTTCAGCATCTCCCACACCGCGATGCGCGAAACCGGATCGAGGCCCGTGGTCGGCTCATCGAGAAAAAAGATCTGCGGATTGTGCACCAGGCCGCGCGCAATCTCGAGCCGCCGCCGCATGCCGCCGGAAAGCGTCTTGGTCTGCGCATCGCGCCACTTCAGTCAGGTCGACCGCCTCGAGCACTTCGTCGATATTCTTCTCGCGCTCGCCGCGCGGCACGCCGTAAAGCTTGGCATAGATCGTCAGGTTCTCTTCCACCGTCAGATCCTGGTCGCTGGTCAAGCGCCTGCGGAATCACGCCGATCATGCGCCGCACTGCGTCCGGATCCTTGGCTCACATCGTGTCCACCCACAATGCGCCTGCCCGCCGGTGACCGGAATCAGCGTCGTCATCATGCGGATCAGCGTGCTCTTGCCTGCGCCGTTCGGCCCCAGCAGACCAAAGATCTCGCCTTCCGCCACGCTGAAGTTCACGTCCTTGACCGCTTCAAAGTCGCCGTAGCGCTTCACAGATGTTCTCCACTTCGATGGCGACGCGGCGCGCGACGCGCCGCTTGCCGTTGTCCGGCAGGCTTTCGTTTGGGGCCGTGCTCATTGCTTCACCAGCTTGGCTTTGGGAATGTAGACCTCGGCTGTCATGCCCGGCACAAACTCTCACCCGGATTGGGGATCAGCAGCTTGAATCTGATCGTCTTGATGTCGCGCTTCATGCTGTTCACGTCGCGCTGCGTGGCAAAGTCCGCTTCGGCCGCCTTGGCGATCACCTTGCCCTGAACGGTGTCGCCGCTCGGCATCACCACGCGCAGTGTCGCCAAGTTGCACCGCATCGGCCTGCGTCTCCGGCAGCGGCGCGTAAACCCATGTCTGCGTCAGGTCCATGATGGTCACAATGGCCGCGCCCGCGGTCACCACTTCACCCTGCCGCGCCGCCCGTACATCCACTTTGCCGTTGACCGGCGCGAGACCTGCGAATAGCCCTCCTCGACTCTTGGCCTGCTCGGCCAGCGCCCGCGCATTGGCTTCGTCGTCGCGCGTCTCGATCCACCGTGCGCGCCGAAACGTCGGTCAGCAGTTCGTGGGCGCGCGCCTGGCGCAGAGCGGCCTCCGCCGCAGTACAGATTGTCGCTGGCCGTATCCACTGCGGCCTTTGCGCCTGCAGGCTGGTCACCGCTTCATCGCGCGCCTGCGCGCTCATATTCCCTGCTGCGCCAGCGCCACAGTGCGGCTGGTGTCGGCCTGCTGATGCTCGTAGTTGCGCCTGCGCCTGGGCCAGCGCAGCCTTGGCCGACTTTACCTGCGCCTCGGCATTGCACGGTCGCGCTGGTGGTCTCGCCGCGGTTCTGGCGCTCCGTCTCCTCGGTCTCTCAGCTTCGACTTGCGCTCGCCGCAGTGCCTCGGCGGCCTTCCGCGCCGCCTGCAGATCCTCGCTCTCGATCACCGCGATCAGCTGCCCGCCTTCACATCCTGGCCCTCGTCGACCGTCAGCGTCTGAATCCGCCCGGGAATCTTGGAGCTGACTATCACCTCGTTCGCGTCCACGGTGCCGATCAGCTGCAGATCGCCGGTGGGTCGCGTGGTCAGCGAAATACCAGATCAGCGATCCCACCGTCAGCAATCCCAGAATCATGAAGACTCGGTTGCGTGCGCTCACTTGCTCCTCACCTCAAGATCACTTGAATTCTGGCAAATCTCCGGCATGGGCGTGTCGGCCAGCACCTTGGCCGCCAGCTCGCGCGCCGTGCTTCCGATCCTGAAAAAGCGCCTGGCCAAGAAACTCGCACCAGTGCCACCCGGCGCGCCCGCAGCACCTCGGACGAACGGCTCGAAGGGCATGATCAGCCGCCAGACCGGCGCGCTGAGAAAATAGAAGACATTCGCTGCCCAGCGCGCGAGAGCGAATCTGCAACCAATCGGCCTCAATCAGCTCGCCCGACGCAATGCCTTCGCGCACCATCGACTGAAACATGGCATGCAGCGGCGCGAAGACGCGCTTGACCAGAATCGGCAGCGCGCCCTCCTCGCCCTTGTGCAGCCGAATCATCTCCTGCTGCATCAGGCTCTGAAACTCGCGCTGCGTCAGGATGCGGTCGAAGTGGTTCAAGCGCCGCGCGCAGCACGCGTTCGCCCGGGCTGGCCTCGCGGAGAAACACCGCCATCGAGCGGTCGCGCACCCGCGCCGAGACCATTTCCAGCGCCGCGGCGTAGAGCTTCTCCTTGCTCTCGAAGTAGTAGTAAAGCAGCGCCTTGTTGACGCCGGCCGCAGCGGCAATCGGCTCCGTGCGCGCCCCGGCAAGGCCTTCGCGGCTAAACTCGGTCAGCGCAGCATCGAGGATCCGGCTGCGCGTCTCGGCCGAACGGTCGGCCTGGGTCTCGGTTTGGAGATGCGGCGACATAATTAACTAACTGTTAGTAAATTAACCCAAATGCAATCCCTCTTGGCAAGCAGTTTCCTCATTAGCTTGTATTCAGAATCTCCGCTAACTACGCTGAGATACCGATGCCTTATCTAAATCAGCTGCGAACGCCACTGTCCCTGACCCTAATCGAACACCACCGTCTTGTTCCCGTAGCAGAGAATGCGCCGGTCCAGGTGCCAGCGCACCGCGCGGGAAAGCACCATCCGCTCCAGATCGCGGCCCCGCGCCACCAGATCTTCCACCTGATCGCGGTGCGAGATGCGCGCCACGTCCTGCTCGATGATCGGACCGTCGTCGAGAACCTCGGTGACGTAGTGGCTGGTCGCGCCGATCAGCTTGACGCCGCGCGCATGCGCCGCATGGTACGGCCGCGCGCCGGTAAACGCCGGCAAAAACGAGTGGTGCACGTTGATGATCGCCGCCGGATAGCGCGCCACAAACGCCGGCGAGAGAATCTGCATGTAGCGCGCCAGGACCACCAGCTCGATTCTGTTTTGCGCGAGCAGATCGAGCTGCCGCGCTTCGGCTTGCGGCGCGGGTCTCGGCTGTGACCGGCACGTGCTCAAACGGCACGCCGTAAAATGCCGCCAGGTTCTCGACCTCGCGGTGATTCGAAACGATGAGCGGAATCTCGCAGACCAGCTCGCCGGTGCGCCAGCGGTGCAGCAGGTCGGCCATGCAGTGCAGGTACTGCGAGCAGAAGAGCGCGACCCGCGGCTTGCGCGCGCTCGAGGTCAGCTTCCATCTCATGTCGAGTTCGGCGGCGAGCGGAGTAAATGCGGCGCGGAAAGGCCTTCGACGATCGAAGCCGTCCAACTCCCACTCGACGCGCATGAAGAACAGGCCCAGCTCGCGGTCGATGTGCTGGTCGGCGTGCAGGATGTTCGCGCCGCGCTCGTAGAGCAGCCCCGACACGCGCGCCACCAGGCCCTTGCGATCGGGGCAATCGATCAACAGAACGGCTGAATCTTTCATGGTTCTTTCAGATTACGACATCGGCTGCGCAAAACACCGCAGGGCCGCGCGAGCGGCCCTGCAAGTGTTTCATCGCTCGCAAACCTCAGTCGTAGTAATCGAGTCCGAGGTGCGTGACCAGGTCCGCGCCCATGATGTGACGCAGCGTGTTCTTCAGCTTCATCGACTGGATGAACAGATCGTGCTCGGGATAAAGCCCCGGCGCGCGTCTGCGGCGACTTGAGATAGAAGCTGAGCCACTCCTGAATGCCGATGGAGCGCAGCTCCGGCGTGCGCTTGGCGAGATCGAGGAAAAGCACCAGGTCGAGCGCGATGGGCGCGGCCAGGATCGAGTCGCGGCACAGGAAATTCACCTTCAGCTGCATGGGATAGCCCAGCCAGCCGAAGATGTCGATGTTGTCCCACGCCTCTTTTTCGTCGCCGCGCGGCGGATAGTAGTTGATGCGAATCTTGTGGTAGATGTCGCTGTAAAGATCGGGATACAGTTCGGGCTGGAAGATGTATTCGAGCGAGCCGAGCTTCGACTCTTCCTTGGTCTTGAACGATTGCGGCTCGTCGAGCACTTCGCCGTCGCGGTTGCCGAGGATGTTGGTAGAGAACCATCCGTTGACGCCGATCATGCGCGCCTTGAAGGCCGGCGCCAGCACCGTCTTCATGAACGTCTGGCCGGTCTTGAAGTCCTTGCCGCAGATGGGCGCGGCGTTCTTCTTCGACAGCTCGATCATGACGGGAAGATCGACGGTGAGATTCGGCGCGCCATTGGCGAAGGGCACGCCTTCCTTGAGTGCCGCGTAGGCGTAAATCTGCGAGGGCGCGATGGCGCGATCGTTGTTCACCAATCCGGCTTCGAACGACTCAATCGTGCGATGCACGGGCTTCGGCTCGAGGAAAATCTCGGTCGAGGCGGCCCAGATCATGACCACGCGATCGACCTTCTTCTTGAAAGCGCGAATGTCGGCGCGCACCTGCTCTGCAAGATCGCGCTTGTTCTTGCCCTTCTTCACGTGCGTGCCGTCGAGCCGCTTGACGTAATACTGGTCGAAGACCGCGGGCATGGGCTTGATCGTCTGCGAGATATGGCTTGAGCTTCTTCAGCATTTCGGGCTTCAGCACGGCTGCGTGCGCGGCTGCCTCATACACGTTGTCTTCAAAAATGTCCCAGCCGGTGAAGACGATGTCTTTCAGGTCGGCCAGCGGAACAAAATCCTTGATCAGCGGCGATTTGTTGTCGGTGCGCTTGCCCAGCCGGATGGTGCCCATCTGCGTGAGCGAGCCGACCGGCTTGGCCAATCCGCGGCGAACGGCTTCCACGCCGGCGATCATGGTGGTGGCGACGGCGCCCAGGCCCACCACCATCACACCCAATTTGCCCTTGGCGGGCTCAACTTTTGTTGCGGCGGTCTTCTTGCTCGCGGACGCTTTGCCCGCGCGAACTACGGCCTTCTTGCCGCCTTTCCCCTTCGTTGCCATTGCTTCTCCTGTTCTTCTGTTTTGAAAATGAATTCGAATGCTTCGTACATCGGGAACTGGTTCTCTGTTCCCTGTCTGCTACTCACTCTGCCGTTGCTTGTTTCCTGCGATTGATGTGCGCCCACAGGAACCATACAAACAACACGACGACCGCCAATTCCACGGCCAGATGAAAGCGATGAAACGCTTGCTGCAGGCGCGGATCGGTATTCCAGCTCTGGCCGAGCTTCATGCCCACCCAGGCCAGGCAGAAGTACCAGATCAGGGAACCCAAAGTGGTGTAGATGTGAAAACGCAGCCGCGGCATTTTGCCGATTCCCGCAGGAAAAGCAACGTAGGTCTGCACCATCGGCAACATGCGTCCGACCAAAATCGCGATCGATCCGTACTTCTCAAAAAACCTGGTCATCAGATCGAGGTCGTGCGCGTTCATCAGCACCCATTTGCCGTAACGCGCCACCAGCGGCCGTCCGCCTTTGGCGCCGATCCAATATGCCATTGCCGAACCGATGTTGCAGCCCACCGCTCCCGCTATGGCCACAAAAAACAGATTGAAACGGCCCAGGTAAGCAAGGTACCCGGAGAACGGCATGATGGCTTCGGAGGGAATGGGAATGCCGCACGAGTTCAATGTAATGAGCCCGACGATGCCGGCGTACCCGCCGGCGTTGATGACATGAATGACAAATTGAAATACGAGCGCGACGATCTTTTCGGTCATGAGCGTACCCAGTATATAAGCCACTTGCGCGCTCAAGCGGCGTTGCGCGCGACGGTGTGCCGAGAAAAGAATCATGCACACGTCTGCATTTCTCATTTGTTAGGATGAGGTGTACTTGCTTCGCAATTTCAGGAGGATCCGTTGCCAGATTTCCCGCCCGTACCGTGACTTTGGAAGGCTCAAGCGTGCTCCACCAGTTCTTCCGTTTCGACTGGAAATGCGTGGCGCGGCTGCGCGGACGGCGAACGCAAGAAGATTGTCGATCAGGCGATCGCTGCGCTGCGCGCGATGGAACGCCGGCCCCGACGCACCGGTGCGCACAGCGCTTTTCTCGCAGCTCGGCCACAAAGGCGACCTGATCCTCGTCCACTTTCGCGACTCGTTCGAAGCGCTGAACCAGGTGGAGCTGGATCTGGCGCAGACCGCGCTCTACGACTTTCTCACTCCGGCGCACTCCTATGTTTCGGTGGTCGAGCTGGGCCTCTACGAGTCGAGCCGCAAGACCTATGAGGCCGCGGCAGCGAAGGGATTTGAGGCGCACTCGCCGGAGTGGAATGCGGAGATTGCGAATTCGCTGGCGCGCGGCAGCCGACGCCATGAAGCCGCGCGCTGTTCCCTGCCGTTCCCGACGCGAAGTACCTCTGCTTCTATCCCATGGACCGCAAGCGCGGCGAGCAGGTGAACTGGTACACCGTGCCGTTTGCCGAGCGCCAGCGCATGATGCACGAGCACGGCATGATCGGCCGCCGCTATGCCGAGCAGGTGAAGCAGATCATCTCCGGCTCGATCGGGATGGACGATTGGGAGTGGGGCGTCGATCTCTTCGCCGACGATCCCGTGGTCTTCAAGAAGCTGATCTACGAGATGCGCTTCGACGAAGTCAGCGCGGTGTATGCGCTGTTCGGGCAGTTCTATCTCGGGGTGAGGCTGCCGGTGGAGAAGCTGGGCGCGTGGGTGGACGGGAAGCTTTAGCCCGCACCATGGGGCTGCGGAACTCCCGAGGATGACAATGGCCGAAACCAAGACCAGGAAAAAGCGCGTCGCGAAGAAGCGCGTGGTCGCACGAACGCAAGACCCAAGACGCCGCGGGACCCATCGACTAAGACGCCTGCTCGACGCGGTGCGCTCGCGCCGGAGCGCGTCGCCGCCATTCTGAAGGATCTCGACGAGGCGTATCCCAACGCGGAGTGCGCGCTCAACCATCGTTCGCCGTGGGAACTGCTCGTGGCGACGATCCTCTCCGCGCAGTGCACCGATGTGCGCGTGAACATGGTCACGCCGGAGCTGTTCCGTCGCTTCCCTACTCCCGAGGCGATGGCCAAGGCGAGTCTGCCGGAGCTTGAGGAGCTGATCAAGTCCACCGGATTTTTCCGCAACAAGGCCAAATCGATCCAGGGAGCAGCACGCAAAATCATTGCCGAATTCAACGGCCAGGTTCCACAAACGCTCGCTGAGTTGATCACCATCCCCGGCGCGGCGCGCAAGACGGCCAACGTGGTGCTAGGTGTCTGCTTCGGCAAGGCCGAGGGCATCGTCGTCGACACGCACGTCTTCCGGATTGCGCGACGCCTCGGCCTGGCCAAGAGCGACACGCCGGAGAAAGTGGAGCAGGAACTGATGGAAGTGATTCCGCGCGACCGCTGGATCAGCTTTTCGCATCAGATCATCCATCACGGCCGCCAGGTGTGCCCGGCGCGCAGTCCGAAGTGCAGCGCGTGCAACCTGGAGCCGCTCTGCCGGTCGAAGGACAAGACGTGGGAAAGCTGAACTAGCGGCGTAAGCGGAGTTGGCGGCGCTGGCGGGATTAACGGTGGCAGCGGCAATGGCCAAAGCCCGCAAAAGGTGCCAAATTGGAGTCGATAAAGCCAAAATCGCGAATAAAACGCGACTTTTCGCGCCAGTTCAAGCCGATTGTTACGATCAGCCTGCTTTCAAACCAGTTACGTTAGTTTACCTCTAGTTACATCTTAGGTAATGGCAAAGCTATCGCACCGAACGGTAAATAGCCGATCCTATAAGGGGCTTCCAGAAGCAGAGGTAACCGTCTTGATTTGGACCCGCATTCCGGATCTGGTCTGCGCAGTGCTGATGATATGGGCGTTTGGCTCCGTGCCGCGAGACAAGCAGAAATACGTCTCGGGGATTTGGATGCTGGGCTGGGTGATGATTCTCGTTCACTCCGTCGCAGCTCTCTTCACCCAGCTTCATGGAATTTGGGGAGGGCTGACGTATGTTGTCTATTCGGCTGCGTTGGCCTCAGCCGGGCTTCTGTTTTCCTACGCGTTGATTCCCTCCCGCGATAAACGCTCCAGACTCTGGTTACTTTTTTCGCTCGAGGCAACGGGATTCGTTTATTTGACGATTCTCATTCTCAGCCCGGGCCGGCACTGGGCCATGAATCTCGCCGCGGCGCTGTTAACCCTCTGCCCGTTGGCCGTTATCCTCACGTCGATCCGCACTGCTAACGAACGATATCGCTGGATTGTCCTGGCCTTTTGCGCGTCGCTCTCGACCTTCCTCCTCATTTTCCAGAACCGGCGTCCATACGGTCAGCAATTTGCATGGAGTGGATTTCTCTTCACGGTGTTTATTGCAAGTTGCTTCTTTACTTTCCTGGCCTATCGCCGCGCGACCGCGGGCGTATCTGTGACCGTTGTCGGATTTCTCGGATGGGCGCTGGTCTTTATCCTGGAGCCACTGCAAAGAACGCTTTGGCCGCAGGTTTATATCGAAAGCGAGATTTGGCACCTTCCCGCCTTTGTGGTGGCCATGGGCATGTTGCTGCTGCTGTTGGAAAATCAGCTTCAACACAGCAAGTATCTTGCCTTGAGACGAACCAACCGGACTGGCAATCGCCGCCTCTTTCAGACGGTTGGAAAACGCTTTGGCCCGCGCCCGGCGCACCGGAGTATCGCTGGGGTTGTTGTCCATCGATCTGAACCAATTCAAACTCGTGAACGACAACCTGGGGCACCAAGCGGGAGACACGGTTCTGCAGCAGGTGAGCGCTTTGCTAAATGGAAGGGCTCGCAGCTCCGACACCGTAGCCAGAACCGGCGGCGATGAGTTTTGCGTGATTCTGGAGAATCCGACCAGTCGCGCCGATGCCGAATATGTCGGACACACCCTCCGGGACCTGCTCAAAGAGCCCCTCCAGCTAGGCGACCGTTCGGTTTCGATCGGCGCCAGCGTAGGGATTGCGATCTTTCCCAATGACGCGCCCGACGCCGACTCACTTTGCCGTGTAGCCGACCTCCGCATGTACGAGGAAAAGCGTGGCTCCGGCAGACGTGAAAAACATGTCGGCCCCTCCGTTCCCGGCACCTCCTCAACAGCAGACTCGCTGAGAGCATGAGGATACGGCGCTTCGCATTGGCTCAGGATGACAATTAGGGAAACCTTACCGGTCCCGAAACCTGTCACCGGCGTGATTTCGCGAAGAATTCCCGCACAGCGGCGACAAGACAAGGAGATATCTGATTGGCTAGCTTCCGCTGCGGGGCGCCAGCCAAGTTCGCGCAGAGTTTGTGAAGTAATCGGGCCGATGGAAATAGCGGAAACTCCGGCAAAGGGAAACCTGATCCCGGCCGCCCGGGCGGCATCGGCAAGGTGCGTCACGCTTGAAGAACTCGTAAAGATTGCCGCATCCATTCCTTTTCCCAACGCCGCGTGCAACAATTTCGGCGCGGCTGCGGGCATGACGTTTCTGTAGGCATCGACGACATCGACCGTCGCTCCCGTGGCGCGAAGTGCGTCGGGAATCACGTTGCGGGCATCTGGCGCGGGCGAGCAGTCTTTTTCTTCCGGCTAATTGATCGACCAGGCTCTCGACCAGGGCTTCTGCGACATAACTGTCGGGAACCAGCGCCACCGGCAGGCCCGCTTGGCGTGCGGCCGCGGCTGTGGCTTCGCCGACTGCGGCTACCTTCAGATTTACAATTTTGTCCGAAAGTTGCTCCACGCAATGGCGCGCACCGCGTTGGCGCTGGTCAAAATCGGCCAGTCATAGGAATCGAGCGCGCGCAACGCATGGTTAAGCGGCGCGGGATCGGCCGGTGGCCGAATCTCCAGCACCGGTACTTCCACCGGCTCGGCACCGAGCGCAATAGGCCTCGCTCAATTTGCTCGCCTGGTGAGGGGCGCGCGTTACAAGGATTCGCTTCCCTTCCAGCACGCGGTGGCCTCGAGGCGGCACCGCCGTCATCAGGCGGCTCCGCCCGGGGCATCGCTGCCTGTCGCCAGCAGCGGGCCTGCGCCTGCTTCCATCAACATGGGGCGGTGTCCCGGCCCAGCGCCACGGGATTGTCGTTTTCGCGCACTCTTCGATGATAGACGCGCACGCTTGCGCCGGTGGCGGGCTGGCAACAACGGCAAAAACCTCGTCACACTGTCTGGTCTCTTTAGTGGCTTGCCCATTTCAGACGGAACCTGCCGGCAATGAATACCGATCGGCACCTGGCAACCTCCGCCCAGCGCGGCCAGTGCCGCCCGCTCCACGGTCACGGCAAAGCGCGTGTCCGCATCGTCGAGAAACGCGACGGCCGCAATCGTCGCGGCATCGTCCTTGCGCGTTTCGATGCCCAGCGAACCCTGCCCGGCCGCCGGACAAAACTCCTCCGGCTCCAGCCGCTCGCGCACCCACTCGGTCTTTTCCAGCCGGTCCAGGCCGGCAGCAGCCAGCAGAATCGCGTCCACCTGCCCCTCGGCCAGCTTGCGCAGCCGCGTGTCCACATTGCCGCGAAACTCCACCGCATCAATGTCCGGCCGCAGCGCCTTCAACTGCGCGCGCCGCCGCTGGCTGCTGGTTCCCACGCGCGCGCCCTG
Organism: uncultured Acidobacteriota bacterium; assembly: GCA_963713675.1. Classification (GTDB taxonomy): domain Bacteria; phylum Acidobacteriota; class Terriglobia; order Terriglobales; family Acidobacteriaceae; genus Telmatobacter. Next base: position 110,652 of record CAVQMV010000002.1, on the reverse strand, counting down.
CGGCAGCGCAGCCAGGCTCGCGAACTTGACCGAAACAAACACATCGCGCGGGTCGACGCGCGGCGGCGTCGCCGCCAGCGCAAACGGCTCCGGCAACTCCGTCGGCAGATCCTTCAGCGAATGCACGGCCAGATCGACGCGCCCCTCGGCCAGCGCCTCTTCAATCTCCTTGGTGAACATTCCCTTGGAACCGACCTGCGCAAAGGTCACCTCCTGCAACCGGTCGCCGGTGGTCTTGATGATTTCGATCTCGACCTCGTGGCCCTGCCCGCGCAGCAGGCCGGCAATATGGTTGGCCTGCCAGAGCGCCAGTTGCGAGCCTCGGCTTCCGATGCGCAGTTTCATCGGCGCGCTCCCATGCCACGTTCAGACTCTGATGTTGACGACGCGCTTGCTCTCGGAACTCCCAGCTTCCGGGCTCTCCGGTTCGGCCTTGGCCGCAGGCTCGTCCGCAAGTTGCGTCTCAGCGGTCGCGGCAGGCGACACCGACCAATCCTCGCACAGCGCCTCCAGCCGCGACTCGTCGTCCTCGCGCGCGGCCTGCTTCAGCGCCTGCATCGGCGGATGAAGAAACTTGTTCACCAGCCCGCGGGTCAGCGCCTCCACGGCCGCAACCTGCTCGGCGTTCAGCGAGCCCAGGCGGCTGTGCATGCGCTCGCATCTCCGCCTGGCGAATCTCCTCGGCCTGCTGTTGCAGCGCCACAATCGCCGGAGCCACGTTCACCGTGCGCTGCCGCTGGTGGAAGCGCTCCACCTCGCGGCAATCAGCGTCTCGGCATCGCCGGCCTCGCGGCTGCGCTCGGCCATGTGCGCCGCGGCCACCGCCTGCAGGTCGTCGATGTCGTAGACAAAGATGCCTTCCAGCTTGTCCATCGCCGGATCCACGTCGCGCGGCACGGCAATGTCGATGAAGAACATGGGCCGGTTGCGCCGCCGCTGCAGAAACGCCTGCCCGTGCTCCCGGCGGAAGATGGGATGCGGCGCGCCGGTCGAGCTGATCACGATGTCGGCCTCGCTGGCCGCTTCATAGAGCTGCTCAAACGGGATGACCTCGGGACAACCGCGCCCTTGAAAACTCTTCCGCCATGCGCCGCGCGCGCTCCTGCGTCCGATTGCTCACCAGAATCGCGCCCGCCCCCTGCTGCACCAGGTGCCGCGCGGCCAGCTCGCTCATCTTGCCCGCGCCCACCAGAAAAACCGTCCGCCCCTGCAGCGAGCCGAAAATCTTGCGCGCCAGTTCCACGGCCACCGAGGCGATGGAAACCGAATTCGAGCCGATTCCGTCTCCGAGCGCACCTTTTTGGCCGCGGCAAAGGCGCTCTGCAGCAGATGCTCCAGTTGGCCCGCCACCGTGCCCGCAGCGCGCGCCACGGCAAAGGCCTCTTTCACCTGGCCCAGAATCTGCGGCTCGCCCACCACCATCGAGTCCAGGCTCGCGGCCACGCGGAACAGATGCCGCACCGCCTCCCGGTCGCGCTGCTCGTAGATGTGCGGCGCAAGCAGCGCAGGGTCCAGGCCGAAGTGCTCGATGCAGAAAGCCGGTCAGATCGGCATTCCGGCCCCTCGACAGCGGCCAGCATCTCCACCCGGTTGCAGGTGGAGACGATCATGCACTCGGTCACGCCCGGCACCGCGGCCAGCGCGCGCGTCGTCTCCGGCAGTCCTCGCGGCAGATGGCGATCCGCTCCCGCAGCTCAATGGGCGCGGTCTTGTGGTTGACGCCAATGAGCGCCAGTGTCATTGCGCACCGTACCTGTGCACATGGCTGAACAGGTTGGCAGCCCACACCGCCATCATCACGACAAAGACCGCGCCGGAGAGATAGGCCGCCTTGCGCCCGCGCAGCCCCGCGCGCGGCGCACCAGCAGCAGCGACGTAGACGGCCCAGATGACAAAGGAGGCAATGACCTTGGGATCGAGAAAATAGGCCGCGCCCAGCGCCGTCTCCTGCGCCAGCACCGAGCCAATCACCAGCCCCACCGTCATGCAGGGAAAGCCAAACTCCAGCGTCGCGTGGGCAATGCGCTCCAGCGTATCCAGCGGCGGCAGCCAGTCCAGCGGCGCCCACCAGGAGTCCTCGCCCGGCTTGGGCTTGCTCTTGATCCGCCGCTCCTGCACCAGATAAAGCACTGAGGCCAGCAGGCTGAAGCCCAGCGCCACATAGGCCAGCAGCAGCGCGATAATATGCGCCACCAGCCAGCTCGATCCGCACGCCCTGCGATGGAAATGTAGCGATCCGGCCCCAGCGCGGGCACCAAAACCAGGAAAAATGTCGCCGGCAAGGCAAAGATTCCAAGCGAGATGGCGTCGTAAAGCCACCAGACCAGAAAGAACAGCCCGGCCACGGCAAAGCCCAGCAGCGACTCCACTTCGCGCACGCCCACCGGCATCCAGCGATGCGCCTGCACCAGCATCTCCACCACCGAGACAAAGTGGAAGAAGAACGCCATCCCGCCCAGATGGACGCAGCTCTTCCGCCAGCGCAGCGGATCGATAGAGCACGGCCGGGAAGACGGCGACACTCGCCGCCGCATAGAGAATAGCCGCAACTCGTAGCCAAAGCAGATACATATCGATCTTCACCTTAAAGGCGTAACTGATCAGTATACTGTGACGCAAATCACCAAACGGAATGGGACGACGGCGAGGCGAAAGCTAATCGCAACTAACATCACAAACGTGGCAATGAGCTACGTTCGCGCTGCCAACTCCGAGCCCATTCTTTGTTGTGGTTGGAGAATTCCTCCGAGCCGTTGTCCGGCCTGTTGTAAGCGCAAAGAGCAACTTCACCGTTCGATTCGGACGCTCATGATGCCAGCCGTTGCTTCGCGAGCCCTCAAGCTGCTGTCCTTCGCAAGCTTCAGAAGCCAAGTCCGGAATTCCATCTTCAGCAACTTCGCGAAAGAGCCGCAATCGCTGCTTTGCCTCGCCCTCTCGGTCGGGCCGCCAGCGCTTCTACTTCTTCCCTCTGCATTGGCAGAAGATAGCCTTCTGCGTCGTAAACCAGGTCTGCGGACGGTGTTGTTGCTCTGCCATGCCTATCGCACGTTCTACAGCAATAGAGTTTCTGTAACAGGATGAGTTTGATTCATCACAGCAGGGGCCTCCTTATGAATCATTCTAGGAGGGCTCCAGTGTGCCTCTTTGCTGCATCCTTGGATGTGATCAGATCACCAGATGGCTTTGATCCGGCATGGCCGCGGTGTCTGCGGCCAAGGCAACCGCTGCGTAGCTGCGGGCTTCGGCAAGGCCAGCATCGACCTCTCATTTCGCTGGTTGAAGACTTGCGCGCAAGATCCTGGCCGCGAAATTCCACCGCCTGTTCGCTACCTTGCAGCTCGCGCCACGATAGTCTTAGAGCCAGCGTGATCCGAGACAAAGCCAAGCCGTCCGGATTCCTGCACCGACGCCTGCCGCAGTTGCACTGCAGCGATCTGCCCGTCGCGCCTCGGCGAAGCATCGACGCCACCTTGTGGACGATATTCGCCGCTTTGCAGCAGAGCGTGCTCGCCCCTGCCCGCGAAAAGCCTCGACAAGAGCTCCGCCGAGCTCACGCCGTTCATGCGCCAGTGGACGGCGGCCAAGCGCGAGAATCCCGACGCGCTGCTGTTCTTCCGCATGGGCGACTTTTACGAGCTGTTCTACGACGACGCGGACGGTGGCCAGCCGCGAACTGCAACTGACGCTGACGGCGCGCGACCGGGAGCGCAGCATGCCCATGTGCGGCGTTCCCTATCACGCCGTGGAGCAGTACCTGACGCGCCTGCTGCGCAAGGGCTACCGCATCGCCATCTGCGACCAGATGGAGGACCCCAAGCTCACCAAGAAGATTGTCCGGCGCGAGGTCACGCGGGTCCTCACGCCGGGCACGGCGCTCGACGCGGCGCTGGGACAGGAGCAGAACAATTTTCTGGCGGCGCTTTACGAGGCCGCCCAGGGACCGACGCCAAGCGAGCCGGTCTGCGCGCTGGCGCTGCTCGATGTTTCGACGGGCGAATTTCGCACCGCGGAATTTCGGGCAGCGACGCGCGCGCAGCAGGCCGTCGACGAGATTGCTGATGGCCGGCCCCAGCGAGGTGCTGCTGGCCGCGAGCGCGGAGCTGCCGGCGCAACTGGAGCGGATTCCGGCGCGCACGCGCGTCGAAGACTGGGTGTGGACGCGCGACTTTGCCGTGCCGCTGGTCGAGCGGCAACTGAATGTGCGGTCGCTCGAAGGCTTCGGGCTGGACGGCCACGAGCCGGCGGCGATTGCGGCCGGCGCGGTGCTGCACTACGTGCGCACCACGCAGAAGAATCGAAGCGCTGCACATCGACAGCCTGAAGTTCGAAGAGCACTCGACGGCGCTCGAACTCGACCAGGTGACGGTGCGCAACCTCGAACTGGTCGAGCCGCTTTTCTCGGGCCAGGACGATCGCGCCACGCTGTTTCACACGCTCGATGCATGCCAGACGCCGATGGGCAAGCGCCTGCTGCGCGCAACGATTCTGCGGCCGCTCAATCGATGCAGCGGAGATTGAAGCGCGCTACGAGGCCGTTGCCGAAGCGCACGCGCGATCTGCTCAAGCGCGAAGAGATTCGGCGCGCATTCAGCGGGATTCTGGATCTGGAGCGGTTGCTGGCGCGGATTTCGCTCGACTCCGCCGGCCGCGCGATGTGCGCGCGCTGGCGGCGAGCCTGGCGCGGCTGCCGGCCTGAAGACTCGCGCTCGAGGCGATGCAGGCGCCGCGGTGGCGCGCCATCGCTACGCATCTCGACACGCTCGACGACGTGACGGCGCGCATTGCGACGACGATCGTCGCCGAGCCGCCGCTGACCCTCGTCGATGGCGGCGCGATTGCAGCGGGCGTGGACGCGGAGCTCGACGAGTTGCGCGCGATTTCGACCACGGGCCGCCAGGCCATCGCGGCCATCGAGGATCGCGAGCGGCAGCGCACCGGAATCGGCTCGCTGAAGGTGCGCTACAACTCGGTCTTCGGCTACTACATCGAGATCACCAAGGCGAACCTGGCGCTGGCGCCCGCCGACTACGAGCGCAAGCAGACGCTGGTGAACGCCGAGCGGTTCACCACGCCGGAGCTGAAGGAGTACGAGCGCAAGATTCTCACCGCGCACGATCGCTGCATCGAGATCGAGAAGCGCATCTTCGCCGAGCTGCGGAAATTCGTGCTCGAGAGCGCGGGCCGCATCCGCCGCAGCTCCGCGGCCGTGGCCGAGGCGGATCTGCTGGCCTGCTTTGCGCACCTGGCCGCGGCGCGGCGCTACGTGCGGCCGCAACTTGTCGATGAGCCGGTGCTCGAGGCCGTCGCGGCGCGGCATCCGGTCATCGAGCAGTGGATGGAGGAGACGCGCGAGGGCCGCTTCATCGCCAACGATCTTTATCTGTGCGCGTCGCAGAATCTCCTCCAAAAGGTGAAAGTGCGCGAGCCGCCGAGCCTGCTGCTGATCACCGGGCCCAACATGGGCGGCAAGAGCACCTATCTGCGGCAGGCGGCGATGCTGGTGCTGATGGCGCAGATGGGCTGCTTTGTGCCGGCCGAGAGCATGCGCTTCGGCCTGGTCGATCGCATTTACACGCGCATCGGCGCCAGCGACAATGTGGCGCGCGGCCGGTCGACTTTCATGGTGGAGATGACGGAGACGGCGACGATTCTGAACACGGCGACCAAGCGGTCGCTGATTCTGCTCGATGAGATGGGCCGCGGCACGGCGACCTTCGACGGGCTCTCGCTGGCCTGGGCGACGGTCGAGTTTCTGCACGCGGAGATGGGCGCGCGCACGCTGTTTGCCACGCACTATCACGAGCTGACCATGCTGGCGGAGAAGCTGCCGCGGGTGCGCAATCTGCGCGTGGGCGTGAAAGAAGTCGGCGGGCGGCATTGTGTTTCTGCATAACATTGAGCCCGGCGCGGCCAGCAAGAGCTACGGCATCGAAGTGGCGCGGCTGGCCGGGCTGCCGCCGGCAGTGATCGAGCGGGCCAAGCATGTGCTGCGCCAGCACGAAAAGCAGGAGCGCCAGAGCGTGCAGGTGGAGACCGAAGCCGAGCCGATGCAGTTGACCATCTTCACGCCGCTCTCGCAAAGCATTGTGGACCGGATTGAATCGACCGATGTGAACTCGCTGACGCCGCTGCAGGCGCTGAATCTGCTGGAAGAATTGCAGCAGGAGTTGAAGGAAAGAAGACAAGGACTGAGATCGAGAAAGTTGAAAGAAAGATGACCGAAGTTTGCGGCACGCGGCGGGAAGTTTGCTGGTGGTGGGGTTGGGCGGAACGGAGCTGACGCGCGATGGAGCGCGCGTGGCTCAAGCTGGTGCGGCCGGCGGGGATCATTCTGTTCCGGCGCAATATTGAGGATCGCGAAGCAGACGCGCGCGCTGCTCGCCGATGCGACGGCGTTCTGCTCGCCGCACTGCGTGCGCTTTCGTCGATGTGGAAGGCGGAACGGTGGACCGGCTGCGCGATGCGCTGGCGCCGATGCCGTCAGCGCAGGCGGTGGCGCAAGCCGCGCGCGCGACAGCGGCACACGCCAGCGCTGGCGCGCGAACACGGCGAGTTGATTGCGCGGGCGGTGAAGGCCTTCGGGTTCAACTACTCGCTGGCGCCGGTGGTCGATCTGGCGCTGCCCGAGTCGCGCAAGGTGTTGGGCACGCGCTGCGCCGCAGCGACAGCGGCGGAAGTCGTGGCATATGCGCGCGAGTTTCTTGCTGGGCTGGCGGCGCAGGGCGTGGCGGGTTGCGGCAAGCACTTTCCGGGGCTGGGCGGAGGAACGCTCGATTCGCATCTCGAGACTCCGAAGATCGAGCGCACCTGGCAGCAGTTGTGGCAGGAGGATCTGGTCCCTACCGCGCGCTGCGCGACCAGATGCCGATGGTCATGGTGAATCACGCGGCGTATCCACTGACACGCGGACAAGAAGCGGCCGGCCAGCGTGTCGAAGTTCTGGATTCAGAGGTGCTGCGGAAGCGCATCGGCTATCGCGGCATCGTTCTCTCCGACGATCTGGAGATGGGCGGCGTTCTCAATTCATGCCCATCGACGAAGCCGCGGTCGCGGCTGTGCGCGTGGGCTCGGACCTGCTCGAGATCTGCCACCATCCGGAGCCGATTTTGCAGAGCGTACGAAGCGCTGATCGCAGAAGGCGAGCGTTCGGCGGCATTTCAGCAAGATTGCTGCTCGGAGCGCGCGCGAGAGTCGGAGCGGAAACGGGCGAAGACATTTCCGGCGAAAGATGCCGCGCGGCGCTCAGCGCGAAACAATTTGAGGCGCTGCGCGCGCGGATTCTGCGGTTCGGCGAACGGTGCGGCGACGAGCCGGTCGATCGCAAGAGCCGCTGCCCGAGCGGAGACAGCATGAAGCACGCACGCCATGACGGTGGCCGGCGTGATGAGCGGCACCTCCGCCGATGGGATCGATGTGGCCGTGGTCCGCATCGCGCCTGGCAAAGCTGCTGGCCGCCGAAGCTTACGCTGCTGGCGCATGAGGCACTTCGCTTATCCCGCCGCGCTGCGGCGCGCGGTGCTGGCGGCGATGAATGCGCAAGTCGACTTCGACGGCCGAACTGGCGCGGCTCAACTGGCGGCTGGGCCTCGCGTATGCCGAGGCGGTCAAGCGAAACCGCGCAAAAAGCACAAACTGCAGCTCGATCTGGTCGGCTGCCACGGACAGACGCTCTATCATCAGGCGCGCGCGGAGAACTATGCGGGCCGGAAGTTTGCGTGCACGTGGCAGGCGGGCGAGGCGCAGGCGATCGCCGCAGAGCTGGGCGTTCCGGTGGTTTCGAACTTCCGCCCTGCCGACATGCTGGCCGGCGGCCAGGGAGCGCCGCTGGTCCCGCTGTTCGACTATGTGCTCTTCGCGGATGCGAAGCGCGGGCGTGTTCTGCAGAACATCGGCGGCATCGCCAACTTGACGGCAATTCCATCCGGAGCCGCTGCCGGAAGCAGTGCTTGCATTCGATACCGGGCCGGGAAACATGGTGATCGACTGGCTGGCGCAGAAACTTTTCGGCAAACCTTTCGATCGCAACGGGGCGCTGGCGGCGCGCGGAACCGTGATCGAGTCCGGTGCTCAAGGAAGCGTTGCGGCATCCTTATTTCAAACTGCAGCCCGCCGAAGACCGCAGGCCGCGAGCAGTTTGGTCGCGCTTACGCGGCGGAGTTCTTGGAGAAGTGCCTTGCGCAAATCCAAGAACCCGAACGATGCGCTGGCAACCGCGACGGCGCTGACCGCAGAGACCATTGCGCGGAGCTACGCGCGTTTATGCTAAGCCAAGATGAAAAGCCGCGCCGTGGACTTCATCGTCTCCGGCGGCGGCGCGCGCAATCGGACGCTGATGAAAATGCTGGCCGCAAGGCTCGAACCACTGGGATGCACGTTGTGCGACAGCGACGCCTTCGGATTGCCTGCCGAAGCCAAGGAAGCGGCGGCGTTTGCGCTGCTGGCGTGGCGCACCTGGCATCGGCTGCCGGGCAATGTGCCGTCAGCAACCGGGGCAAAGCGCGCGGTAATTCTGGGGCAGGTCACTTATGCTGTGAATCCAGGCTCCAGAGAGAATGCGCATCGCCTCAGGAAGTTATCCCTTTCTGGAAACGGCTGAGTTAACCGAGCCCTGAATCGGGACGGCCTTAGAGCAGCGCTGGTTCCTGCTCACGGTTTTTCCTTGCGCATCTCTGCTACCATAAACATGATTGCGGCTCCCGGCGCCAGGCTGAATTTTCGACTTGAGAGTTGAGCGCAAAGGTAGCGAGAGCCACCCAAAGGAGAATTTTTATGCCTCTAGTTTCCATGCGGCAGCTCCTCGACGAAGCTGCCAAGGGCGGATACGGCGTCGGCGCGTTCAACGTGAACGATATGGAGCAGATTCAGGCCATCATGATGGCCGCCCGGCAGACCAACTCGCCGGTCATTGTTCAGGCCAGCCGCGGCGCGCGCGCGTTTGCCGAGGACCTCTACCTTTTCAAGCTGATCCAGGCCGCGGCGGAGCTGAATCCCGGAATTCCCATCGCCATGCATCAGGATCACGGCAACAGTTTTGAGACCTGCAAGAGCGCCATCGCGCTGGGTTACACCTCGGTGATGATGGATGGCTCGCTGAAGGAAGACGGCAAGACGCCGTCGACCTTCGACGAAAACGTGGAAGTGACGCGGCGCGTGGTGGACTACGCGCACGAGCGCGGCGTGACCGTCGAAGGCGAGATTGGCGTGCTGGGCGGCGTGGAAGACGGCCATGGCGCAGGCGGCACGGGCCTGGAGCACATCACCGATCCCGACCAGGCTGTCGAATTTGCCGAGCGCACCGGCGTGGACGCGCTGGCCATTGCCATCGGCACCAGCCACGGCGCATACAAGTTCAACAAGAAGCCGGATGGCAGCGTGCTCAAGATGGACGTGCTCATCGCGATTCACAAGCGGTTGCCGTATACGCACCTGGTCATGCACGGCAGCTCCTCGGTGCCGAAGGAATTGCAGGACATCGTGAACAAGTACGGCGGCAAGTCTGAAGCCCACCTGGGGCGTGCCCGTCGAAGAGATTCAACTGGGCATTCGCAACGGCGTGCGCAAGATCAACGTAGACACCGACAACCGCCTGGCCATTACCGGCGCCATCCGCAAGGTCTTCGCCGAGTCGCCGGAGAAGTTCGATCCGCGCGACTACATGAAGCCGGCGCGCGAGGCGATGGCGAAGGTTGTTGCGGAGCGCATGACGGAATTCGGCCAGGCCGGCCACGCCGGCGACTACGCGCCGATTCCGATCAGCGTCATGGCGGAAGGTTACAGGAGCGGCAAGCTCGACACGCGCCCCTCCGTCGCTGCCAAGTAGCTCCGGCAACAAGCTTTAAGACGAATGCGCCACATCGCGATCGCGGGTGGCGCATTTTTCATGCGGCTAAAGATTTTCCCCTTGCCAGCGGCTCGATCAGAGGCCGTAGCCGGTTTCGCCGCCTTCTTCGTTGCTGAATTCCTCTTCGCGGCGGATGGGCATCGGCTTCATGTCGCGTGGCACTACGACGGTTCGCTCAACGTTGTCTTTCGCCTTCATCGCGGCCTCCACGCCGAAGGTCATGGCGAGTTCGTCGATCTTCTCGCCGTAGTGGCGGCGCAGCAGCGAGAGGTCAGCGCGCAATTCAGCGCGTTGCTCAGAGTCCTGGTCGTCAGAGGCCTCCCATCTTGCCGTGAGAATGATGGAGAAGCGCAGGGCGGCCAGCTCTTCGGTTTCGTAAGCCAGCAGTGCCTCGCGGCTTTCTTTCATGTAGCGCGAAGCGGGGCCCATCAGCGATGAATGAAGCGGAGCCTGGAGCAATAACGTGGACACAGCAGTCCTCCCTTCGCGGTTTTCCGCGAGGTCGATCTGAGCGATCGGCCGGAAAGCTTCAGCCTCGAGAGCACCGGCCCGTCGCCCCATACTTCGGCTGGAATGGACCTAGTGTGGAGAGAGTTTCAGGAGTGCGCTGTGAGCTAAATCACTCAATGTGGAGACAGGGTTCGAAACAGAGTCGCCCTCTTTGCGATAAAGCGCTTCGATCCAACCCCGAGCGTGCTGGTGGGAGCGAATGATCGAGGTTGTAACCTTGGTAACGAGCTAGACCACTTCCGTGGAGATCGGCGCAGGCGTCGCACCGCGCGTTTCGCTCGACTCGCCCGGCTGCATCAGGAGCCAGTAATGGAAGCCGTCGACAATGGCCATCAGCGCAGCCTGGTTCAGATCGCTGCTCACGCCCGCCGTGGTCCAGGGCTCGTGGCCGTCCGCGTTAAAGCTTACCGTCACGCGCACATGCGCGGCGGAATCGTGCGCCGAAACATCGAGCGCCGCGACTGTGAAAGTGCCGAGGCGCATGTGTTTGAGCGCGGGATACGTCTTTTCGAGCTCGCGGCGCATTGCCTTGGTGAGCGCGTCCACAGGGCCGGCGCCTTCAGCGCGCGTGGTGGCAAGCGTGGAGTCGCCGATCGTAAGCGTCATGAAAGCCTGCACAAAACGGCCGCCGATTTCGTCGGACTCGTCGAGGACGCGCCAACTTTTCACGACGAACCAGTTGCGCAGGGATCCCTGGATTCTCATGCAGGCCAGACGGAAGGAAACTTCGCTTGCGGTAAAGCCACCGCCCTCGATCATGGCCGCACTCGTCTCCATGAGCGTCTGCGCGTGCATTGAGTCCAACGGCACGCCAAGCGACTCCGCGAGCAGCATGATGTTGGCCTTCCCCGATTGAGCGTTGACGCCGATGATCGGACTGGCGCCCACGCGCGCGGGATCGCACCACAGGTACGCGCCTGGATTTTTGCGCTCGCTGGAACCGTGCATGCCGGCCCAGGTGCCAAACGCTCCGGCGCCGACAATAGGCGCGCCATGCGGCGGATCGAGAGCGAAGGCCGCGTAGGCCGAATGCGCCAGGCTGGTCAATCCCGTGAGCGCCTGCGACGAAACAAACTCGGCTTCCCCGCGCAATTGCATGGCGCCAACCATTGTGGTCAGATTCACGTTGCCGCATCGCTCGCCGGTGCCGATGAGTGTTCCCTGCACCTGGACAGCGCCCGCCAGGATGGCAGCGCGTGTGTTGGCAACGCCGAGGCCGCGATCGGTGTGGCCGTGAAATCCGAAGCCCGCGCCCGGGAAATCGCGCTGGAGTTTCTCGAAGGCGTGCACCACTTCTTCAGGGCTGGCCCCGCCATTGGTGTCGCACACAACGATGCGGCTCACATTCTGGCGCACGCACTGCTCGGTGAGCTGCTGAAAGTGGTCGAAGCGTGCGCTTTGCAAACTCGTCGCTGCAGGGATTGCCGTTTTCACAGCGACCGCATTGCGCATCCATGGCGTGTTCGAGATCGACGATCACCTCGAGGCCGTGTGATTGCAGGCAGTCGATGGTCTCCCACGTCATGCGCAGATTTTCTTCCGGGCTGACGCCGAGCGAGCGCTCGACATCGAGGAGTCGCGACTTGACCACGATGACCGCAACGGGAACGCGCCGCTTGTGGCGCAGAATAAATTGCACATCGGGCCAATCTTCAACCTTGGCGCCGCGTCCGCGCGTGCGCCCGAAGAGGGCCAGCTTCATGGCGCCGGTATCTGACATTGGCGAGCGCGCTGGTGAGGTCGCTGACAAAGTGATTGGCGCCGGCGAATCCGATCTCGGCATAGTGCACGCCGAAGGCCGCCATGCGTTCGAGCAGGAGCACGGCATTGGGCACAGAAATCTCCAGATTCGGCTGCTGCATGCCGTCGCGGAGACTGGTGTCGAAGATCTCGACTTTTCTGGTGGTCTTTTCCGTCATCTCTTCCTGCAATCGGTCGCGTTCCACTGGTTTTTCTGCGGTTGGGCGAGGAAACCCTCACCTTACCATCATATCGTGGCTGAAGATTCCGGGCGCTGCAACGTCCTGGGCAAGGGCACTGGCAGATGGGGAACCAACGGAAGGCAATAGGTCTCTGAAGAGGGCACGATTTCAATCGTGCCGTCACAGCAGGCATAAGAAACTCGGCAAGCGACTTCCCTGTCCCGACCTATGGGTCCCTCGTTCCCTTGGTCCCTTGGTCCCTGCTTTCCTCACACGGCGGGTGCGGCCGAGGGCTCCCGCGAAGGCGGCACGAGAGCGCCATTCTCCTGGTCCTTGTACTGCAACTGGTAGAGCTTCCAGTAGAGGCCGCGCTGCGCCAGCAATTCCTGGTGCGAGCCCATCTCGCGCAACTGGCCCTTGTGCATCACCAGGATGGTTTCGGCGCGTTGGACCGTTGAGAGCCGGTGCGCGATCAACACACTGGTGCGCCCTTCGACCATGCGTTCGAGCGCACCGCGAATGCGCAACTCGGTGTCGGTGTCCACGCTCGACGTGGCCTCGTCGAGGATGAGAATGTGCGGATTGTAGGCCAGCGCGCGGGCAAAATTGATGAGCTGCTTCTGGCCCGTGGAAAGCGAGTTGCCGCGCTCGCGCACCGGCTCGTCGAATCCATGGGGCAAGGCACTCGATGAAGTCGAGCACGTTGACGTCCCGCGCCGCGCGGCGCATGGTGGCGTCGGTGATCTCCTCGTTGCCGAGGCGGATGTTTTCGCCGATCGTGCCGGAAAAGAGAAACGGATCCTGCAGCACCACGGCGAAGTGCTGGCGCAACGCCGTCAAATCGTGTTCGCGCAGGTCGACGCCGTCAATGAGAATGCGGCCGGCAGTCACCTCGTAGAAGCGCATCATCAGGCTGGTGAGCGTGGTTTTGCCCGCGCCGGTGTGGCCGACAATCGCCACCGTCTGCCCCGGCTCGATGGTGAAGGACACGTCTTTGAGAATCCACTCGATGCCCTCGAGGGCGGCAGAGCTTCGCGCCGCTCGCCGACCCTTGCGCAGCCTTTGCCACAGCAGCTCTTCTGCTCGTCCGTCAGTTTCTGATAGGTGAACCAGACGTGCTCGAAATACGATCCGATTCGATCCGTCGCCGGCCAGCGGGATGCGCGGGGCTCACGATCTCCGGCTCCGAATCCATGAGCTTGAAGATGCGCTCGCAGGCGGCCATGGCGGCCTGCAGGATGTTGTACTTGTCGCTCAGATCCTGGATGGGCCGCCAGAAACGCAACGAGAACTGCGTGAACATGATGAGCACGCCGATGGTGACCGTGGGCGGCAGGTGCAGCACGCCGAACCCGCCGCGCCAGACGACCAGCGCAATGGCGACGGAAGAAAGAAAATCGACGGCCGGGTAGTAGAGCGCGTAGGCAAAGATCGTGTCCTTGAAGGCGATCATGTGCTGCCTGTTTACCGCTTCGAAGTCCTTGTAGGCGCGCTCTTCGCGGTTGAAGAGCTGCACCACGCTCATGCCCGAGATGTGTTCCTGCGTGAAGCTGTTGATGCGCGCGATGGCGGTCCGCACGCGGCGGTAGCTTTCGCGCACGTGGTCGCGGAAGATGCGCGTGACGATCCAGATCAGCGGCAGCACGGCGAAGGCCAGCAGCGCCAGCCACCAGCTGATGGCGAGCATGACGGCGGCCATGATCGTGAGCATGAAAAAGTCGTTAACAATCGCCAGCACGCCGTCAGTGAACATGTCGTTGACCGCGTCGACATCCGACGTCAGGCGCGTGACCAGCCGTCCCACGGGGTTCACGTCGAAAAAGCCGATGTGCATGCGCTGCATGTGCCGGAAAATGTCGCGGCGCAGATCGAACATGATCTTCTGGCCGATCCACTGCATCAGGTAGACCTGGACGAACTGGAGGAGGTAGGCCGAAACCAGCATCACGAGGTAGATGGCGGCGAGGCGCGTCACGCCCTGCGACGGCGCCGGCAGGAAGCAGGCGGGCGAGGGGGCTCGCATTCGCCACCCAATGCGCTACGGCGTTCGAGGGGTCCTGTGCGGCCACATCCGGCGCTAGATAGCGGTCGACGGCCACCATCACGAGGATGGGTCCGGCCACGTCGCACAGCGATTTGAGTGAAACCGCGAGGGAAGCGATGCCGGCCTGCAGCCAATAGGGGCGCACAAAGCGGCTCAGGCGCCGCATCAGGTAGGCGTCATACACTTTCCCGACCGGATCCTCGTCATGCTTGCGGCGGGGTCCGCCGGAGCCGGGCTTTGCCACAGGCTTCGTTCCGGGTTTGGATTTCTTGTCTTCTGTTTCCGCCATCGGCTGGGTGGAATGAACTTCCTCTTCCATTGTACGAGGAGCGCGATGGGCGACGGAGGGTCAGTGATAGTGCAATTTCCAGATTGCGACAATTCGGGAGTAAAATCTTGTGAAAGATCGTTTGGGTTTGACATGAATACTCGATCAGGGCGTCGAATCTGTCACCTTAGCCGTACTCTCTTGATAGCAATTGTGCTCGCAGGTCTTGGACGCGGTAGTGCGCAGCCTTCACCAACCTTCCAGGACGGCGTAACAACGCCTCCAGTTCTAACTCACGCCGTTCAGGCCGAATACACACAAGAAGCACGAAGAGCTGGATTTCAGGGGTTCTGCATTGTTCATCTCACGGTGGATGAATACGGAATTCCGCAAAACGTGCGCGTACTCCGGCGCGTCGGCATGGGCCTTGATGAGAACGCCATCAAAGCAGTCAAAGAAGAGCGATTCAAGCCAGCAATGCGGGGCGGGCGTTCGGTCGCGTTTCCGCTTTCTGTGCAATTGAACTTCAAGCCAACGACTTGAAGCGGGCGAACTCGCTTTTCGTGAGTTTCGGTCGTGTGACCGGCAAATCGCAAGCTGCACCGCCGCTGGAGAGCCGCTGCCGGCTGACTGCCGCAAGCGGTTAATCCCCAGATTCGGCCTTGGGTGCAGGTTTGTTCGCGGGCTTCGCCTTGGGCGCAGGCCGCGAAACGCCCATGCTGAGCAAAACAAACCCAAAGCCTTTCTTCAGCAATTCGAGAATGCGCATGGTTCCACTTCCCTTTCGCTCTTGAGCGGCATTTCAGAGCCGATGGTCGCGCGCATCAGTGATTGGCCGCAGGCGGAGCAGCGGCAACCGGCGCTGCCGGCTGTTCGCCGCGCACAATGGCAAGCGCCGCCGGAGGCAAAGGCTTATTGGCGTTGGCCAGAAGCACGCTTACCTGCCAGGCCTGCATTTCGGTGAGCGTTTCTTTGAAGGCCGGCATGCCGGTGAGCCGGATGCCATTCGTCACTTTCCAGAAGGTTTCGCCCGGCGGGTCGTCGCTTACCCCTACCACGTCGCTGTTTTTGTGATGCTGCCATAGCGCTGGGGCGCTGGGATACATATGCGAGCCAAAGCTCGAGGGCTTGCCATAAAATCCGTGGCAGGCGGCGCACTGGTCGCGGTAAACCTCAGCCCCGGCCGTGAGGTTGATCTCGTCGGCCTGAATGGGCGGGTTCGCCGGCATCTCGCGGGCAACGCGCGCATTGAGCGCCACATGCGTAATCTGCTTCTCCATGGGCAGCGGCGGGTCGGACACGGCCACTGGCACGTTCCCCCAGTGAAACCAAGCCAACAGCGCCAAAGGCGCCAGAATCAACGCCAAAATCATTCCGAAAACGATGCGAACCATGTTTTCTCTCCCTTTCCGTGTCTGAATTTATTTTGCGGTATTTTGCATATCATTTCGGCAGTTTACGCAACAATAACACTAGGGAACATTAAGGCATCCGAAATGACGCTAGACTGAGGGCGTATCGCTTTTGCATCACCCTCCTTCCCTCAGGTCTCCGGCATTTTCATGCGCAGGAAAGGACCTCTCCCATGGCAGATTTCTCGAAATTCAAACTTGGCCGCAAGGCCATCAAAACCGACAGCCGTACGTTGATGCTGGGCGACTACCTTACGCCCAGCCTGCCGCCACCACCGCCCTCGGCCGACTGGACCAAGGGCATTACCGCCTGGGGCATGATGCTGAACGATACCCTGGGCGACTGCACCATCGCCGGTTGCGGGCACGCCGTACAAGTATGGACCGCGAACGTCGGCAAAGAAGTGACCATCCCCGATGCGACCATCGAAAAGTACTACGAAAAGTGGGACGGCTATAAGCCTGGCGACCCCAGCACTGACAGTGGCGGCATCGAGCTGGACGTTCTGAACGATTGGAAGAAGCAGGGCTTCGCCGGCCACGCGCTTACGGCTTTCGTCGACCCCAAGCCCGCCAGCCTAACCCAGGTACGCCAGTCGATCGCTCTCTTTGGCGGCGTCTACATCGGCCTGTCGCTGCCAACCACGGCACAAAATCAGAACGTGTGGGATGTGGTGCCTAACGGCGGCGCCAACGCCGCGCCCGGCAGTTGGGGCGGACACTGCGTCTACGTGCCCAAATACGATCAGAGCGGCTTTACCTGCATTACCTGGGGTCAGCCGAAGACCATGACCCTGGCGTTTTGGAACGAGTACTGCGACGAGACACACACCCTGCTCAGCAAGGACTGGCTGGCGGCCAAAGGCTCGCCCAGTGGCTTCGATCAGGCTCAGTTGCTGGCCGATCTGAAGGCGATTGTTTAGCCGCCTCCTTGGGTGCCCCCGGTCCCTCGCCCTTGGGGACCGGGGAACATGCTCAGTGCCGCTTCACGCCTCCGCACGTCAAAACAGAGCAAGCCATCGGACATACCCGGCACAAGCCTCCCCCCAGGATGTTTTAATACCAATTGGGGGGAGTGTGCCGGATGTTTGGGCGCGCTCTCGTACTCCCGTGGAGGAATCCCGATACCGATGCAATCTTTTCGCCGTCTCGCCTTTTTGCTGGCGCTCGCATTGCCGGCCATGCCAGCCGCATTCGCACAAAGCTCAGGCAGTTCTTCATCGAGCCCTACACCGCAGCAGCCCCAATCCGGAGATCAGACAAGCTCCAGTCAGCAATCCGCCGGGGAAACCCAGGGGCAATTGACCGTCCAGGCACGCATCCGCCAGCGCCGCGAACAGCGCCGCGCCACGGCCATTCATGACGCCTACGACCACAAGTGGGAGTCCTATGCCGACATGGGCTACCTGCGCTTCACCCCCGGCCCATCCCTGCAGCGCGTCACCTTTTACGCATGGGAGACGGGCCTGACCCGCTTCTCCACCGAGCGGTTGGGTTACACGCTCGACGGCCGCGGCTACTTCGGAACTACTTTTTGCGGCATCACGACCTATTGCACGGGCGCTTTCACCAAGCCCCAGATCAGCATGTACAACGTGCTCTTTGGCCCCGTCTACCGCTTCTACATGCAGCCCAAGTACTCCGTTTCAGGCCGCGTGCTGGGCGGCTGGGCGTACGGCAATTTCTCCGGCGACCTCAACGGCTACACAACCTCTGAGGTCGGCTTCTATCCCACCGGAAGCACCTTCGCTGCCAGCGCAGCCGTGATTGGCGAGTACAACTTGACCCCGAACGTCGGCTTCAAACTCGCGCCGGAGTATTTCGCCACTGGCTTTGGCTCAACCGTACAGGGCAGCTTTGGCTTTACCGCCGGAATTGTCTACCGCTGGGGAAAGCAGTAATACCAAAGGTCAGGTTTTAGGGATCAGAGATGCGGGTTGCCCCATCCTTAAGGCTCGGCGCGACGCGGCGAGCTTTAGGATGGGAAAGCACGAACTGATCACTTTCCGAATCGCTGCCTTGCTGACTCGCTGCACCGTGAACCCCTATAATGGCTCCCGCCATGAAAAATACATTTTCGCGCCGTAGTTTTTTGCAATCGTCCACCCTCGCCGCAGCCTCTGCCGCTCTCGTCAGCGCCAAACCCGCAATCGCTGAAGCCATTCCCGCTTCGGGTAAACCCTCGCCCATCCATCTCGGACTAGCCAGCTATACCTTCCGCAACTTCACGCGCGCGCAACTGCTCGGCTTCATGAAGCAGCTCAACCTCACGGACCTGAACTGCAAGGACGTGAAGGATCATCTGCCCATGGATCCCGCGCTTGAAGCGCAGGCCCTGGCCGATTACGCGGCCGCGGGCATCAAGCTCCACGCCGCGGGCACCATCTCTTTTCCCAAAGACGATGACGATGACATCCGCGCCAAGTTCGAGTACTGCAAGCGCGCGGGCATCAACGTCATCGTGGCCGGCGATCCCGCTCCCGCCACGCTGCCGCGCATTGAGAAGTTTGTGCGCGAATACGATATCCGCCTCGCCATCCACAACCACGGCCCCGAGGACAAGATCTACCACTCCCCGTTCGACGTGCTGAAAGTAGTCAAGGACATGGACCACGCGCATCGGCTGCTGCATTGACGTGGGCCACGCGGCGCGCGCGGGAGCCAACCTTGTCGAAGCCATCCATGCCGCGGGTCCGCGCCTCTACGACATGCACGTGAAGGATCTGACAAGTTTCTCGAGCAAAGAAAGCCAGGTTCCCGTCGGCGAGGGCATTCTGCCCTTCCGCGAGATGTTCGCGGCGCTCATCAAGATCAACTACAAGGGCTTCGTCGATCTCGAGTACGAAATCCATCCCGACGATCCCATGCCCGGCGTCATCGAGAGCTTCGCCTTCATGCGCGGCGTGCTCGACGGCATGGGCTACCTGACGAAAGCGGCAAGCTAGTCTGAATGATCCCCACGCGGCCGAGGCATGTAGCGCCGGTCTCCTGACCGGCTGTAGTGTGGGCGTCCGCGCCCGCACCTGGGGCACTCGCTCCCGAAGCAATCCCGAAATGGCCGCACCCACACTTCCGTGCCCCATCCATTCGTCCGATTCTTGGACGAATGGGTGGGAGAACAC
Organism: uncultured Acidobacteriota bacterium; assembly: GCA_963713675.1. Classification (GTDB taxonomy): domain Bacteria; phylum Acidobacteriota; class Terriglobia; order Terriglobales; family Acidobacteriaceae; genus Telmatobacter. The sequence continues at coordinate 91,533 of CAVQMV010000002.1, read as the reverse complement.
CAACCCCAACTTAACGCGGTCATCCTGAGCGCCCAAAATAGCCTGTCATCCTGAGCAAAAAATATCGGCTGTCATCCTGAGCGATGTTGGCCGCGCTTCGCGCGGCCAACGAGTCGAAGGATCTGCGGTTGCTTTTGCATCTGCCTTTCGTCCCTGGTCCCCAGTCCCTTAGTCCCTGCCTTTCCACCCGTCCTTCAAAGAATCAAATCCGCAGCGAAGCCGCGCCCAAACACAGCCGCGTACGCAATCGCTCACCCTCCGCACCCTTCACACGCGCAAAGGCCACCACAAGCCGACTTTCCGGGGGCAATCGACCTCGGCGAGCGTCGCCCCAGGAGTCGTCAATGATGCACCGATCCGGGGCGCAGACCATTGGCCAATTGATCGCCCACGGGGGGCATTTCGCCGCTATAATCGGCACATGAGCACAAAGAAGAATCGTGCCAAATTCATCGAGGTGAAGGCGTTTCTTGCCAAGCAGCGGAACTGGAATATCTTCAGCTTTGTAATTGACTCGGCGACCTTCGACCGGATCGCGTTCGTGAGCCGTCGCGACGATGACAAGGACGCCGGATACCAGCGCAACCTCTCAAAGCAACGCGCGGCAGAAATAGCGCAGTACATCGACAAGCAAGGCGGCTGCACCCCGAATAGCATCCTCGTAAACCTGGAAGAAGGCGCCACATACAATTCCGAAACCGGGATACTGCGAATACCGGATCAGCCGAGCGCGGCCTGGGTTATCGATGGGCAGCACCGCATGTTTGGCCTGAGGCAGGCCAAGACAAAATACGACCTGGTGGTCACAGCGTTCAGCGGGATCAGTATTGCTGATCAGGCGAAGCAGTTCAAGATTATCAACTCCAAGCAGAAAGGCGTCCCGACGTCGCTCCTTTACGACCTCCTGGACTTGACGAAGGACGGAACCTATGTCCAGCAGCGGGGCCATGAGCTTGCAACCAGGCTCAATGACGACCCAGAGTCGCCTTGGTATCGACAGATCGACCTGACCGGCTCAGGAGATGGCCTGATCACTCAGACCCGAGTTGTTGTCGCCGTAGAGAACCTCATCTCTGAGCGAGGCGCCCTGTACCAATACACCGAAGAAGAGCAATACGGCATCCTCAAGAATTACTTCACATCGATCAAGACGGTCTTCTCCAGCGATTGGGGAAGCAAGAGCAGCGTGCTTACGAAGGCCCTTGGGTTTTCTGCCTGGCTGATCGTACTCCCTCAGGTGCTCAACGTCTGCCTGCAGCGTTTCGCGAATTTTACGACCAAGTCGATCCTCGCCGTTTTGGCGCCAATCAAGAACTACAACTTTTCCGCAGAGCACCACAAGGGCTGGGCTGGGCACCCCGGGGAGAATCGACTTGCGGGGTCCCTCGCCGAAGCGCTCAAAAGCAGCGAACCGAAAGAGACGTCCAAGAAGAGCGCCCTACAGCTGGTTTGAAAGACTAACGTGACGTTCTCAGATTTGGAGGTCGCAGTATCGCATTGCTCTCGCAAATATGGATATGTTCGCGACAATATCATGGCCTCAATCTGGACACCGGGCGCGGGGAGCGTGCAGCAAGGCTATTCCCGTGAGCTCGCGGGCGCGATGCTGACCGAGTCCGACGAGTTTTTCGACCGAGCGCTAGCTCTCTACCTCCTACGCAGCCACCTTCGCGAATCCCAAGCGTCCACGTGGGCCGGAGTCGCGTGCTATTACGCTAACTACTTCTTGGCTTTGAGCTTCATTAGGCTCCACAGGCGGTCGGTCACCCACGTGAGCCCTGGTAGCATATTCGAGGTAACACCGACGGACGATCGGCTGCCACAATTCAAAGTCAAGCAGGTCCAAAGACGACAAAGACACACCGAAGTCTGGGAGACCTACTACGACCTCGTCTCTCAGTTGGCGTGGCCGGACGCAGCGACGGTGATCGCACTGGCTCCGACACTTCAAAGCCTCCGATTCAGAGAGCAGCTCTACCGTGAGCGGATAAACTATCGCCCTGGCGACGGCTTCGAGGAGATTTGCCAAAAGCGACCGCGCTACCTTCAATCGCTCAAAGCCATCCTGAAGGACAACGGATCAACGGCTGTGCAGCTATCTGACGCCGCCTACACAGACAGAATGGCGGCCCAGCGACTGACCCACATCGCAACCCTTCTTCGCGGCCTAAGCAGCTCACGGACTGACATCGACATAGAAGCCTCGTGCTGGCAGCGACGCCGGGAGATGGTCCCGCGATACGCCCAAAATCGAACCGACCAGCGATTTTGCAGCTCACTTATGCCCCCAGCGGTGTAAGCTCCGAGCCTGGCTGTCCCCGCCAGGGAAACTCCGGACCCCAACTGGCAGGAAGAAGCCCACGGCCTCCCAGAATCGGTCCCTATAAGCGCCAATTCGACCTCGAACCCGCCCCAAAAATTTCCCGCCGCCATTTTGCATATAATTTCCCCCTCCCGGCGCACACTATTCTCATAACCCTTCAATGAGGCAGGGAGCGCGGTTCCACGGACCCCGGTTCACGGTCCACGGTCCACGGTCCCCCGCACCTGCCTCTAACCCGTTTGTTGTCTTATGTCTGCAAGCAACGATATGCATCTTCAGATACTTACGCGGCAATGCATTACGTAAAGCGCTGAAAACAGAGTATTTGCTTACAGAAATAGTGGGGGGAGAGGGGGGTGGGAGCCAGAATGCACTCTGAATGTCGTCACATCATGCCCAGCGGAAAAAAGTGCCACGCCGTTGCGCTCCGCGGTATGCCCTACTGCTACTTCCATACCCGCGTGCGCCACGTCGCCAACCCCGAACCCGAAGTCAAAAACGCGCCGCTCAAGCTCCCCGTCCTTGAGGATCGCTCCGCGATCCAGTTGGCTCTCGCCCAGATCCTCGACGCCCTCGCCAGTGCGCGCATCGATTCGAAGCAGGCCGGCCTTCTCCTCTACGGCCTCCAGATCGCCTCGACCAATATCTCCGGCGACGCTTCTGTCCCCGCCGGCACCGTGATGAATGTCACCCGCACCCGCAACGGCGGCGAGTTGGCGCCCGAGGAATTTGACTGCGACCGTCCCGAAGATTGTAAGCAATGCATAGGCCGCGAGAGGTGTATCCACTACCGGGTCGTCCGCAGCCTCAGCGGAGGCATCCACCCCAACGAAGACCCCGACTTGAATGCCGATGACGACGAGGAAGCAGGCGAAGAGGATCAAGACGAAAACGGCAAGCGTCGCGAGACCGGCGACGAAATAGACAAATTCGCCGACGCCGTCAGCGGCAAAGAGACGCAAACGCCGCCTGACTGCGGTCCGCCGGCTTGCTGACTCGCTCCCTTGCTCCCTCGCTCCCTGTTCCCGTGGTTACTGTTTCACAACCACGGCGAGTTGATGCGGAGGAATCGTGAGCTGGACGGGCAAGGTTGCGGAGCGGTCGGCATGGAACGGCGTCGCGACCTGCACGTCACCCGAGACTCCGTCGAGATTCACGGTCACCGTTTGCGGCGTGCTATCGAAATTGACCACCACGCACGCCTCTCCGCTCTTGCCGGCCTGCAACGGCTTGAACACGGAGTAGCGAATATTCGCGCCGCCATCAACCGTCGCGCCCATCGTATCGTTAAATCGTCCCAGAAACAGCAGGTCCGCATACTGCTTGCGAATCCTGATCAACTCGCTCACGTAGCGCGCCAGCGGACGCGTCAGCGGCTCGTCAACCGATTCGTTGTAGTGCCGTGGCGCCAGGTCCCACACGAATCCGTAGCGCATGCCGTTGTTCATTTGATTGAAGTCGCCGGGAGTTTCGCCGAAAATCGTAGCCGTCCACTCCGGGAAGGTGTACTTCAACACCGGCGATCCAATATCGATGGCGCCCATGCGCATATACGAAACATCGATATACGGCATCGCTCGGTCCGACCATGTTTCTCCGGCCAGAGAAAAATCGGGATCGATCGCACGAGCCTTGGAAAGCAGCTCGTTGAATGTCTCCAGGATGCCCGGCACCATCGATTTGTCGGGAGAAACGGAAAGCTGCTTGTTGAAATCGAGCGCGCTTGAGCCGGCCGACTTGTCAATCTGGAAACCCTCGGCCCCGTCGCGCACCAGTTGCAGGTACTGGTCGATCTCCAGCTTCCTGAATTCCGGGTGCGACAGGCTCACCAGCGTCATGTGCGACGGCGTCAGGCCAGCGCGCGCACTCATGGTTCCGTAGCCCCAGCCAAACAAAGACCAATCAGGCGCCCAGCGTCCCTCCACTGCATAGTCCTTCAGCTTGTCCTTGAACAGCGGTGTTGCCGTATCCGCCACGTCTACATTGGTAAAAATCAACGGGTGCACACCCATGGCGCGAATTTCAGCGAGCGCGCTGCGAAATTCTTCTTCCGTTCCCAATCGCGGATCGGGCGTGTATTGCGGGTATCCGCGATCGATCCCGCCAATATCCCAGCCCAGAATCTCGAAAGTCGTGATTCCGTATTTCTTGGCGTCGGCGGCCAGTTTGGGCAGTTCGTTGAAACGATGCACAACCACATCTTCAGGGTTCGAAATGATGATGGATTGCCATGCATTCTCCTTGCGCAGCCAATCCGGCGTGCGGCGCACCGTAAAGTGCTGATCGAACCATGCGCGATAAATTCCACTCGCCTCGTGCCAGTCTCCTTTGTGGACCTCCAGCGCTACCGGCCCCGATGTGAACGTTCCGTTGCTGAGATACGGCAGGTTGACCCAGCCCATGGTGAGACCGATAGGCTCGCCTGCGGGAAGTTCGATGGGTGCGGGCCAGTTGTCCTCCAGGTCGGCACCTTTCGAATATGGCCGCAGCTCCACCTGCAGAAGCATCAGGCGGGTATCGGGATCCTCGTTCGCGTAGTAATAACCGATGCCCGCCTTCTCGTTGTAAATATCCATCCAACCCATCGGCATCGCCCCCGGGTACGTGAAAGACACCGCGTCGTAGGGTATGCCGAAATTGCCGCCGCCGAAGCCGGGACGAAATCGCGTAAACAGTACTGGAGAAAGATTGTTGTTCGCGCCGGGAATCATAGACTCTGTATCCAAACGGTCGCCAATCCCCTTTTGGCCGCCGATAATCCCGTACATCACCTCGGCCAGCTTGCGGTCCGTCGGGTTATCGACCGCGATCGAAAAATGCAGCTGACCGTCAACGGCCGCGATCCGGTAGCGCACTTTGACCGGCAGGGTCTCTCGATCGTTGTGCAGCTCGTCGTATGTGCACAGGACTCCGCCAGGGATCGCGTCGATTTGATTGACCTTCTGATCGCGGCTGTTGAAGTAGTTTGCCTCGTAGTTTTTCTGCGGAATGAGAATGCGAAAGTTTTCCCCGAGACGGGCTTCGCCGATGATCTCGAGTGCGGGACTCTTCCAGTGCAGCCCGATCAAGTCGCAATTCGTTTCCGAGAGGCGAAGCGTCGCAACGGGCGTGTCGATGGTGCGAATTTGTGCTGATGCGGAAAGCGCGCAGACGGTAGTGGTGCAGTTTGAAAATAACTAGCCCCGACGGAAGTGTCGAAGCGCCCAGATGCCGGTTAGGCCACCAGCTAGGAATAGGATTCCGAATCCATCTCCGATTATGGGGCCAAGTTCCCAATAGCTTTCCAGAAACAGATTCACGTAAAGCAGGACCGCTCCGAGCAGGATTGCGACGATCGAGCCGAACACGAGCAAGGTTTCTTTCATGTTTGCATCCTGAATCGTGATAGATTCGATCCCATAAATATATAACCCCGCCGGTCAGGGCGGGGCGTGATGCTTCGAGGCGGGAATCTCTATGCGCATTCTAGCGCCGGAGGAATTCTATGTCTAGTGAGTCACGCTCTGTAGTCGTAATAGATTCAGACCTTCAATCAGTCGCAGATTTCATGCAGGCTCATCTGCCAACAAGCAAACTCATTTCAGTCGCAGAACATCTGCCAAAAATAGCAAGGCTCCTTTGGGGAGAATTCCCGCAGGAGCCTTGTCAGGCATTCACCCTCACCCGGACTAAGACGGATCAGGGGCATCCGTCACAATCAAACGCCATCTGATCTTTCCTTGGCTGATAGTGTGCTGATGATGGTTCTGCGGGGGAAGAGATTTTCCCGAAGTGTGTACGACTTCTCTTCCGCAGCCCTCGCAGCGGTAAATGCCGGAATACCCGCCCGCAGTCCCTGGATCGTAGATAGCATCGAAGTCGTTGATATAGCTTTGACGCAAGAATTCTGAATACTTGTACCACGCCATGTTGCTACACTCCTTCTCGCCCATTTAAAGGCAGAGATTTCCTGTGAACCTGCGTTGATGTTTTCGCTTGACAGGAGGGGTGCAGCAGAAATAATCTGTACCTGAGCTTGAGTCAAGCGGACCGAATTGTGGTCCCACTGGGCCCATCGTTGACGCGATGGGCTTTCGTGCGTTTGGGCCACCCCCAAAAAAGGCTGTCTACCAGTATTCCGCAAATCGTTCCCGAAAATCAAGGCAAAACCGCATGAAATCCAGAAGATTCTCCCATAAATCCAGAAGTCACTTTAAGCAGCTTTTTCCACCGCTTTTGTATCAAGCAGGGCCACCAGTTCTTCCATAGACCAGACGTGATCCGCGATCCCCGCTTCCATCGCGGGTGTCACCCGCAGCGTCTTATGAACTCTCACGAAGTTGTAATACATGAAGTGCAGCGCCACCGCATGACCGTGATTCTCAATTTTCTTCGAGAATCCATTGGTGAGCCGCGTAAACCGGCGCATCGACATTCTCATAGTTAGATTCTGGCGTTCCACAAACGATGTGCTCACGTGCTCATAGTCGGGGCTGCCTATGACCGTTTTCATATCGCAACCGATACACTTGGCCGGACTGTACCGGGATTCAGGAGAATCGTTCGATGCTCCATAAATCTTGTGCATCTGCGCGTAGTCCACGTTGTTGCCAAAGGCCATCTCAATCGCAGCCATGTACGGCTTGTGCGCGTCCGTGGTGATCTGCGGACGGCCAACCACCCGGTCACGAATATCAAAAGCGAAATCAGTGGCCCATCCTGTATCGCGTCCACCAACAAGAAACGAAACGCACAGCTTCGTATCGGCATCAATGGCAACCCAGGTCCACGCATCCCCCCAACCGACAGCCTTTTGCTCTGGCGTAGCGTTCTTGGCCTTGGCCCCCACGAATTGCCAGATTTCGTCACACTGAATTCGGCGAGCGCGTAGACTGCGAACGTGCCGATGATGATAGGCGGCGCAGGCGCAGCCCATATCCTCAAGCAGCTTAAGAACCGTGTGCTTGGCAACGCCCGTCATGCGGACGATGGAGTTGATGCTGCTCCCCTCCACAAGAGCGGAAATGACTTGAGCGCGCTTTGCAGTGTTTAGCTGATTCATGACAATATAATTCTATTTCGTTGACAAATAGTTGTCAATACTGATTTTGAACTTTCGCAAAATTTTTCCTATTGACAGACAAACTTTTGCCGATATAATGGTTCTATACACGTTAAACTGGTAATAGAGAGATAGAGATTATCTCTCTATTATTGGCGTGAAAGAGAGGGAGACATGTCAACAAGCGCACTTCCGCGTATTGATCCTGACGTTAAGTATGTTGGGGTCAGTAAGTTGCGCGACTTGAACGCCACTAAGCTGAAGGATGATCAAGGTACTACATACGTTTTACAGGAGAATGATCAACCACTTGCGGTTCTCCTGAGCTACGAGCGCTATTTGATCATCCAGGAGCAACTGGCGTCCGTCATGAGCGCGGTAGAGATGCTGTCTGATCCCGATGAGAGGGCGGGCTTGATGGCAGGAATTCAGGATTTGAAGAGTGGTCAAACTCGGCCATTTTCAAAGGTCAAGGCTGCTTTGAGGGAGAAGTATGGCGAAATCTCAGAAACGACTCAAACGAAGTAACCGAACTCCAACAGAGAACATCGACCAGTCTGATGCAAAAAACGCTTCGGCCGCCTATGAAGTGGTTCTTTCAGGGGCGGCCGAAGCTGCATATGAACGTTTCTATAGGAAGGCCGCAGAGGCTAGGGACCGAGGAGAACCGACTAGCTATCACTTCACCGCTTTGAACATGATTGACGAGGTTTTAGAGAAGGTCATCCCCCGCGATCCATTCAATAAACGGTATGCGCTTCAAGGGGTGTTATCTGGCGTATTTAGGATGCAAAAGGGGAGGCTGCGCATCTGTTGGATAGGAAATTCATCCGAGAGAAAAGTCTGCGTAATCTTCATTTCCGAAAGCCTACGGAAACAAGGTGACGCTAACGATCCCTATCGCCTCCTAACGAATATGCTCTTGTCTGGAGATTGTGATGAGATTTTCAAAGGCCTAGGATTACGGCCTCCCTCGGAGATTCCGCGCGGTTCAATCCGCGCTACCCTTCAGTAGCTTCCCTCACGACCCGCGCGGCGGCTTGGTTTACGTCCTCGCGCGGCGTTCTCTTCTTCGCTGGCTTCGGCTTCGGGGCTGGTTTCTTCTTCGCGGTTTTCTTCATGCGGAAAGTTTACGCCAGATGGCGGATGCCCGCCATCTCACCGAAATTCAAACTGCACCACTACCGCGCAGACAGAAACCGCAACCGCTGCAAGAAAATGAATGGAACTTTTCAAAGTGTGCTCACTCCTGCTCCCCAGAGCAAAGTAATTTTTATAGGCCAGTCCTGACTTTATCAACTGACGCGATGCTTCTCGGATCGCTGTAAATAACAGAGAATTTCGGCTGGCTCAACTGGAATAGCCAAGCTGATACGCGCGCCGGCTCCGTCGCCCCTCGTTTTTTTCCCTGTTCCCCGTTTGCTGTTCCCTGCTCTTGTCACTGCAGGATCGGAATGCCGGCAATCCGCTGCTGCCATTCGGCTGGGCCGGTCTCATGCACGCTGGTTCCCTTCGAATCGACGGCCACCGTGACCGGCATATCCCTAACCTCGAACTCGTAAATCGCTTCCATACCCAGGTCCTCGAAGGCCACGAGGCGCGAGCTGCGAATCGCCTTCGAGACCAGGTACGCGGCGCCGCCCACGGCCATCAGGTACACCGCACGGTACTCGCGGATCGCGTCAATGGCTTCCGGTCCTCGCTCGGCCTTGCCCACCATGCCGAGCAAACCAGTTTCCTTCAGCATCTGCCGCGTGAACTTGTCCATGCGCGTGGCCGTCGTCGGGCCGGCCGGGCCCACGACTTCGCCACGCACCGGATCGACCGGGCCGACATAGTAGATGAGGCGGCCACCAAGGTCGACGGGGAGTTTTTCGCCGCGGTTGAGCATGTCGGTAAGGCGTTTGTGCGCAGCATCGCGGCCGGTCAGCAGCTTCCCGTTCAGCAGCAACACTTCACCCGGCCTCCACGTCGCAACCTCTTCTCGCGTCACAGTGTCGAGGTTCACGCGCCGCGCTCCGCTCACGTCGTAGGTCAGCTTCGGCCAGGCATCAAGTGAAGGAGGATCGAGAAACACGGGGCCGGAGCCGTCGAGCACGATGTGTGCGTGGCGCGTGGCTGCACAGTTGGGGATCATGGCCACAGGCAGATTCGCCGCGTGCGCGGGCGTATCCACCACCTTCACGTCGAGCACCGTCGTCAGTCCCCCCAGTCCCTGCGCGCCGATGCCCAGACGATTCACTTTGTCGTAGATCTCGAGGCGCAGTTTTTCGGCAGTGGTCTTCGCCCCGCGTGCGATGAGGTCCTGAATGTCGATGGGGTCCATCAGAGATTGCTTGGCCAGCAACATCGCTTTTTCAGAGGTCCCGCCGATGCCGATGCCCAGTATGCCCGGCGGGCACCAGCCCGCGCCCATGGTGGGCACCGTCTTCAGCACCCAATCGACGATCGAATCATTGGGATTCAGCATGACGAACTTCGACTTCGCCTCCGACCCTCCGCCCTTGGCCGCGACGGTGACCTCGACCGTCGCGCCGCGCACGACTTCGACAAAGACAGCGGCCGGCGTGTTGTCTTTCGTGTTGATGCGCTTGCCCGCGGGGTCGGACTGCAGGCTGGCGCGCAGCTTGTTGTCGGGATCGAGAAAGGCGCGGCGCACGCCTTCGTCCACCATCTGCTGCAGATCTTTGGGTTCTTCGCCGGGACCGGGCTCGAAGTGCACGTCCATGCCGAGCTTGATGAAGGCATTCACAATGCCCGTGTCCTGGCAGATGGGCCGGTGACCCTCGGCGCACATGCGGCTGTTGATGAGGATCTGCGCCATGGCGTCGCGCGCCGCCGGCGACTGTTCGCGTTCGTAAGCCTGGGCAAGCGACTTGATGTAATCCACCGGGTGGTAGTAGCTGATGTACTGCAACGCGCCTGCAACGCTAGCGATGAAATCTTCCTGCCGTATGACGGTCATTGTGAGGAGGGCCCTCGCGCCCAACCTCATAGGTTAATGGACAGACGGATTCCCTGTCTCGCTACCGCCAAGCAAGCTGCGTCTCTGTGCGGTCGCTTACTCCTCGAACCTAGGCGTCGCCAAGCGCGCCGAAGAGTCTTGGCTGCACGCCTACGCATGCTGGACGCAAGGATTGACGCGGCGAAGAAAACTCCTTCACGTTCAGGCGTGCGTCTCATGACGCACCTCGACGGGCACACTCAACTGCTGGCGCAGGCTGCCTGCCAGGTCCGCCACCGTGCGCAGACGGTCCGCCACGGCGGCGGGCACTCCGCCCCCGCTCAGGGCCAATTGCGAGTGCAGCAGCAGACCCGCGACGGTGGACTTCAACTCGGTCTCGATGGCTGCCGCAGCGGCCCGGCGGGCCAGCGCCTGCTCGCGCTCGCGGCGGCTGAGCGCGGCCCGGATCTCGCGGATCAGCCGCGCCGTTCCCGCGATGGCGAAGTTGATCTGCATGGGAATGGCCAGGCCGGCGTTCTCGCAGATCTTTTCCGCGGCCGCAGGATCGCACTCGGCCAGAGATTCATCGATCACCAGGGCCAAAAACTCGCGGCACCGCAACGCGGCGAGCGCGGCCCTGCGTCCCTCCGCCACCTCGACTTCCATGCCCAGCTGCGTACCCACCACGGAGGCGCAATTACGAGCGCCTTCAATTCCAGTCACCATCAGAATGCTCATGTCCGTTCCCCGATCTCAGTCGTCAGTGATTAGTGATTAGTGGTCCGTGAATCGTGCACAGTGATCCCCGAACAGTCGACAGTAAACAGCGCGCAACTCATCAACCACGACCCGGGCCAAGGGCCAAGGTAGGGTTTTCTGTTCCCTGTCCCCTGATCCCTGTTCCCTGTTTTTTTACTCTTCGTGCAGCGGGTCGGCGATGCCGTACTCTTTCAGCTTGCGATAAAGCGTGGTCTTGCCGATGCCCAGCAGCTTGGCGGCCTGCAGCTTGTCGCCGTTCAGGGTGCGGATCGCGCCCAGAATGGCCTCACGCTCCAGCTCCGCCAGCGTCTTCAGCTCCGGCGTACCGGCTGCCGCGGAGTCTCCACCCGTCGCGGCTGCGGCGCGCCGCGCTTCCAGGCCCTTCTGCTGCAATTGGGTGGGCAGGTCCCCCAGTTGCAGCACCGGACCTGACGACATCGCACAGGCCCGCTCGATGGCGTTCTCGAGCTCGCGCACGTTCCCTGGCCAGTCGTGGCGCATCATGGTGCGCAGGGCTTCATCACTCAGAGTGAACTTGCGCCCGTGCTCCTTGCTGATGTGGTCGAGAAAGTGCGCGGCCAGGAGCGGTATATCCTCGCGGCGGTCGCGCAGCGACGGCAGCCGCAGGTTAACCACATTCAGGCGGTAGAACAGATCCTTGCGGAAGCTACCGTTCTCGACCATGGCGGCCAGATCGCGATTGGTGGCGGCCACGATGCGCGCCTTAATGGGAATGGAATGCGTGGCGCCCACCGGCCGCACCTCTTTTTCCTGGAGCGCGCGAAGCAGCTTAGCCTGCAGGTCCAGTGAGAGCTCGCCGATCTCGTCGAGAAAGACGGTCCCCCCCTCGGCAGAGACCAGCAATCCGTCCTTGGAGTGATTGGCTCCGGTAAAGGCGCCCTTGACGTAGCCGAAGAGCTCGCTCTCGATGAGCGTCGGCACCAGGGAACCGCAGTCGACGGGCAGGAAAGGCTTCTGCGCATTGGGGCCGTAGGTGTGAATGGTCCGCGCCACCAGTTCCTTGCCAGTTCCGCTTTCGCCCAGGATGAGAACCGGATGCGTGCTCTGGGCGACCTTCGAAAGGATGCGGTAAATCTTCTCCATCTCCGGCGAGCGGCCGATCATGGAGCCCAGCCCTTCGGAGAGGCGCAACCGCTCGCGCAACTGGCGGGCCGCGGTGTCGGTGGTGTGATTCTGCGCGGCGCGATCGAGCACTGTCGACAGCTCGTCCATGGCGAAGGGCTTGGTCAGGTAGTCCGAAGCGCCGCAGCGCATGGCTTCGACGGCCGCGTTTACCGAGCCCGTAGCAGTCATGGCAATCACCGAGGTATCGGGATAAAGCAGCTTGACCTCGGAGACCAGATCCAGTCCCTCGTTCGTCCCCGCGGGCAGATTCACCAGCAGGATGTCGGCGGTGTGGCCACGCAAGAGGCTTCGCGCCTGGGCAAGGTCGCCCGTGCTTTCGACAGCGTAGCCGAGGCTGGCCGCGATCTCGGCGCAGGCCGAGCGCACCGCCGCGTCGGCATCCACCACCAGCAGGTGCAACCGAACCGCCGGCTCGGCGAGTTGTGGGATGAACTCCATGGCCCGTGTGTTGAAGACTGTATTCAGCATTGTAGTCGCCTCGCGTGTGTTGTGGAACTGCGTTCAATTGCAGGTTTCAGGTGTCCGCGGTCAGTGCGAGTGCGAGTGTGAGTGTGAATGTGTCTCTCCGGCGCACTCACACTGACACTCACACCCCACACTCCTCCCGAATCCCCGCCTTACGCACCGGGAGCTCGAGGGTGAAGCAGGCCCCGCCCTGGGTCCGGTTCGAGGCCGTGATGCGGCCGCCGGCGCCTTCCACAATGGAGCGCACAATGGCCAGCCCCAACCCGCGATGGCTTTGCGGCCAGCTGCTGCCGGGCGTTGCTTCGCCGTCGGTCTTCGTTTCCTTGCCCCGCGAGGTATACCCGGAATTGAAAATCCTGTCGAGAGCCGCCTCGGAGATGCCGGGCCCGTTGTCCTCGATGGTAAGCGCCAGGCATGGCGCAATGCCCTGCGCAGGCTGGCGCTCGCGCAAGCCAATGCGCACGCGCCCACCCCTCGGCATGGCTTCGGCTGCGTTCTTCACCAGATTTACCAGCAGCCGGGTCAGGTCCTCGCCGGTGAGGCGCACGGCTTGCGCTCCGCCATCGGCCTCCATGGTCAAGGCAATGGAGGGGCCGGCCAGCGCAGAGAGCAGATTGCGGTTGGACAGCAGTTCGGCGGCAAGGTTGCAGATTGGCAGAACCGGCAGCAGATCCCAGCGCCGGTTGCGGTCGGCCAAAACGGTGGCGTTCACAGCTGAGGCTCGGCCGGAATTTTCGAGGGAGCTGCCTTCGGCAACAGAGAACCTGGGGCTTATAAAGCCGGAACAGGTGAGCGCCGTTCCGCGTCCGGCGTTGGCCAGCGGGACCGCTTGTACGGCGCCGTCCGGAGCCGCGTGGGCATCGAGCGCCACCAGTTTCTCGACCAGGCGGCGGCTGGCCGCAGCCACCAGCCGCAGCTCGTGCGCGTAATGCGTGAAAGGGGCCGCAAGCACGCCCGGCTCCTCCAGCAGATCGCAATAGAGTCCCAGCGCCGTGACCATGTTGCGCGCATCGTGGGCTACTTCGGAGACGCTCTCGGCTTGGCTGCGCAACGTGGCCAGAGTCTCCACAACTTTTTCCACGCGCCTGCGCTCGACGCCATTCCATGGCGTCCTGGTCCTGACTGTTGTCGCGACTTGTTCGGTTTGCAGCATACGCTGGTTCCTTTCAAAGGCAGTCTGAATGTGAGTGCGAGTGTGAGTGCGGATGTGCCTGTCACACTCGCACTCACAATCCGCACTTTTCCCTGTCTCTTTTCATTTCCCGTTTCAGTTAAACTGCCGGAGGTTTTGTTCTGTTTCTATACACGTTGCGTGCCAAACCAGAACACGAAAGCTAAGTTACTGATAAGGGAGGGGATCACGCCCCGAACGTGGAGCCGCGATCGTCGTACCATCGGCTATAAACGTCCCGAAATGGAACGACGAACGAACTCCGACTCTAGTTAACTAGCAATATTTCAAAGGCTTGGATCGCTTTTCCTGTTATGGCACTTGAACGACCGTGATTCCCAACCCGGAACCGTTGCACATCGCGCCGCCTGCACCGGGCCTTGCTCCCTTACAATCCCTCTATGCACGCAACTCCTCCATCTCTGCGACCCGGCGGCAGAAGCTCCGGCCAGCTTCGCCCGCTCACTCTTACGCCCGGCTTTGTACAAACCGCCGAGGGCTCGATCCTGGTCTCGCTTGGCAATACCCGGGTACTCACCAACGCGACGATTGAACAAGGCGTGCCCGGATGGTTGCGTAACTCCGGCCGCGGCTGGGTGACAGCCGAGTACTCCATGCTGCCCCGCTCCACCGTGACCCGCACTCCCAGAGAAAGCGAGCGCGGCAAGATCGGCGGGCGCACCCATGAAATTCAACGGCTGATCGGCAGGAGCCTGCGCTCCGTCGTCGACATGCAGGCACTGGGCGAGCGCACGGTCATTCTGGACTGCGATGTGATCCAGGCCGACGGCGGCACGCGCACGGCAGCCATCACCGGCGCGGCCGTCGCCCTGGCTCTCGCGCTCAATGCCCTGGTCAAGGCGGGAACGCTCAAGATTTCGCCGCTCAAACAGCTGGTTGCCGCCACGTCGGTGGGTATTGTGGACGGCGCTCGGCTGCTTGACCTCTGCTACGAGGAGGATGCGCAGGCCGAAGTGGACATGAATGTGGTGATGACCGCCGATGGCGGACTGGTGGAAACGCAAGCCACGGCGGAAAAGGGTTCTTATTCCCGCGCCGATCTCAACGGCCTGATCGATCTCGCGGAAGCGGGACTCAAAGAGATCTTCGCGGCGCAAAGGTTAGTGCTTGAGAGCAGCCAATAGTGAACGGAAAAACCAACCCTGCTGAGAATCTCAGCTTCGCATTCGGCTCGGGCGAGAATTGCTGCGTCGCGCCGTCGAGCCAGTGAATCCATTCCAGCAGAGCGGCTTCACCTGCGCATTCTGCTCTCCGGAGAATGATTCTCATGCCCAAAAAAGAAACCCCCGCAAATCGCGACGCGTCCCTGCGCGAACAGCTTGTCCAACTCCTCACCGGCGGCCAGGCGCACGCCACCTTCGACAAGGCAGTCAAAGACCTTCCCCTTGCCCTGTGCGGCAAACGGCCAAAAGGCGCGGAACATTCTCCGTGGGAAGTGCTGGAGCACCTGCGCATCGCGCAGTGGGATATTCTCGACTTTTCGCGCAATCCCAACTACCAGCACTTGCCGTGGCCTGAAGGCTACTGGCCGGCCGCGCCCGCACCGCCCGACGCAAAGGCGTGGGACAAAAGCGTGCGCGCCTTCCGCCGCGATCTCAAAGCCATGTGCGCCCTCGTGATCGACCCCGACACCGATTTGTATGCGAAGATTCCCCACGGCGACGGACAAACCATCCTTAGAGAAGCGTTGCTGATTGCCGATCACAACGCCTACCACCTCGGCGAGTTGGTGCTCCTGCGCCGTTTGCTCAGCGCGTGGTGAGAGGACAGTGCGAGTGTGAGTGTGGGTGTGTTCAGAGCTTCTCTTCACACTCACACTCACACTCGCACTGGTACTGCCTGCTACTTCAGTACCACGGCCAACAGCAACGTGCCGGCCAACCCTGCAAGCGACAGTATCGTCTCGAGCACGGACCACGTGGCTAGGGTCGCCTTCACGTCGATCTTGAACAGAGATCCAATCAGCCAGAATCCCGAGTCGTTCACATGCGAGAGCAGGACGGAGCCCGAGCCCGTGGCGAGCACCAACAGTTCCGGCCGCACTCCCATGGTCCCGGCCATGGGCGCCAGAATGCTTGAGGTCACGGCCAAGGCCACGGTGGCCGATCCCATCGACACGCGTACTGCGGCGGCCAGCGCCCAGGCCAGCAAGAGGGGCGGCATGTGCGCGTTCATGGCAAAGGTAACCGCGGCCTGCGCAGCGCCCGAGGCACGCAGAACGCCGCTCAGCCCTCCCGCTGCGGCCAGAATCACGAGCGGGCTGGCGATAGGTGCGAAAGAGTCGATGGTCAGCCGCCGCAAACCGCCGGAGGCACGGTACGCGGGCTCCTGCACCATGCGGCCCAGCGTGGCCAGAGCGACCAGCGCGGCCACCACCATCGCCACATCGGGAAACCCGGCGAGATGCAGGAGACGGTTGGGTAGAGTTCCCGGCGCGGCGACGGCGTCGGCCCAGCCTCCAGCCAAAATCAACGCCACCGGCAATACGATCACCAAAAGAGCAAAAAATGCTCCGGCAGGAGCCGGTGCGGCCTGACCCTCCAATTGGGCCTGCGGCGTAGCGGCGCCCTCTCCGTTGACGGTCTCCGTTTTCGTCGGTGCCGTCTCTGGGGCCGCCGTTGGCCCGAAGACAGCGTCCTTAGGAAGCGCGCTCCTCAGATAGCTTCCCGGCCTCTCCCACAGGCGGAGCATCACCGTGTAGAGCACGGGGCCACTCAGGATCGCGGCGATGACGCCCACCACCAGCCCCCACAACATGACGGGGGCCAATGCGGCATGGTACTCGGCGGCTGCCAGCAGCGCCGCGGGGTGGGGCGGCAGCAGACAGTGCATGGCGGAGAGCCCCGCCAGCACTGGCAGACCCACCAGCATGGGAGGCCGTCCGCTGCGCCGCGCTGCATCCACCACAATCGGCATCAGCAGAACCAACCCCACTTCAAAGAAAACCGGAATGCCGACCAGAATGCCGAGCGCCAGCAATGCCCAGGGCAGTCCCCTTGTTCCACAGCCCTCCACCAAAAGTCTGCCTAACGCAGTTGCCGCTCCGGAACTGCTCAGTAGCTGCCCGAGAATGGCGCCCATACCCAGAATGATGGCGATACGGCCCATCATCTCGCCGGCCCCGGCGGTAAAGGCGAGGGGCACCTTTTCCAGAGGCAGGCCCGCCGCCGCGCCCAGGGCCAGGGCGGCCACGGAAAGGCCCAGCGCAGCATGCAGGCGCAAGCGCCCCACGAGGAGCAGCAGCAACGCCACGGCGCCGGCCACGCATGCCAGCAGGTAGGCGTCATGGGCGGTCGTAAAGGCAGGGTTCACGGGCAAATTATAGCGGTTGCTCCCTGCTCCCAAACGCCTGACTCCCCGAAACTTAGGATCGAATTCAGATGGTGAGATCGAGTTTCAACCTTTTGCGGGTGTGGTTCGTCTAGCAAATAAGGGGCGGTGCATGCATCGCTAAACGCCCAAAGACCGTGGAGTATGACAGCTTATGAGGATTGAACGTAAATCGCGTGGCAGGTCAGTAGCTGGAGTTGTGGCCCTGGCCGCATTGCTGCTGGCAGCAGCGCCCGTCGCAAGTGCGCAACTGATGCGCTATCTCGGCAGCATTACCACCATCGATGGCAACACGCTGACGGTGAAGACCGACGCTGGCGATGTGCACCAGGTCCAGGTTCCCACCACCGCCATTCTCAAGCGCATCGCGCCGGGGCAGACGGATCTGACCAAGGCCGACCCTCTCGATTTCGGCAGCCTGGCCGTGGGCGATCGCGTGCTGGTCACGCTCGATCCCAATATCACCAGCGGCACGCCGCAGGCGGCGCGCATCATCGCTATCAAACAGGCCGATGTGACCAAGAAGCAGGAAGCGGAAAATGCCGAATGGAGCCAGGGCGTCCATGGCTCTGGTAAAGAGCGTCGATACCGCGACAGGCGTCATCGTCGTGACCACGCGCATCGGCCCCATCACCAAAGACGTCACCGTGAATACCACCACGGCTACGGTGCTCAAGCGCTACGCGCCCGGTTCGGTCGCATTCGATCAGGCGCAACCCGCTCCCATCAGCGCCATCCATCCCGGCGATCAATTGTCTGCGCGCGGAACCAAAAGCGCGGATGGAACCGCAATCGCGGCGGATGGCGTGATTACGGGCACGTTCCGCAGCATTCCCGGAACCGTGATCTCCATCGACACGGCAGCCTCCACGGTGACGGTGAAGGACCTTTCGGCCAAGAAGACCGCGCCGCCCGTCACTGTCCGCATCAGCCGCCGATGCGCAGTTGCGGCGGCTCGACGACAACGTGGCGACGATGCTTGCCGCGCGACTCAAGGGCAATCCGGCGGGCGCTGGCGGCCGCGGAGCAAACGGCGGCGGAGGCGGTCAGCGGCAGCAGCGCAGCTTTAGCCAAGCTGGCGGTCCGGGCGGCGGAGCGCATGGATCTTGAGACCATCCTGGAACGCGCGCCACAGATTCAGCTGGGCGCGCTCAAGAAGGGCGACGCGGTGATGATCGTGGCCACGGAAGATGCTTCGGGCCTCAGCGCGGTCAAGCTGCTGGCCGGAGTCGAGCCCCTGCTTGAAGCTCCGGAGGCGGCGGACCTGCTCTCCAGCTGGAGCCTGAGTTCGGGCGAAGGCGAAGCAGCCCAGTAGCAGGATTTGTACTTTTCATTCATACATAAGCGAGGAAATTGTGTATTCAAAGTCGCACCACTTGATTGCTTTTCTGGTTTCCGCGGCCCTGGCCTTCTCTTTCGTCGCGGCCAACGCGCAGACGGCGCCGGCTGCTCCTCCGCAGACGCCTCCTGTTGCAGCACCGCAAACGGCTCCCGCTGCGGCCCCGCAATCCGCGCCTGCGCTTACGACACCCGCGACCCCGGCCCCGCGCGCAAACCAGTCCGGCCACCATGGGCGTTTTGCGCGGCCACATTCTCGACCAAACCGGCGCGCTCATTCCCGGCGCACAGATCACCGTGACCACCACCAAGGGTGTGACCGTGGGAACCGCAACGGCGAGCGCGTCCGGAGCCTATGCGGTGCGCGGCCTGCCCGCAGGAAGCTACATCGTGCAGGTCACGTACACCGGATTTGCGCCGTTTGTCTCCGCGCCCATCGATCTTGCCGCCGGACAGTCGAAGAGCGTGGACGTCAAGATGGCGGTCGAGGATACGCAGCAGCAGGTGATCGTGACCGACGAGAGCGGGCCCACGGTCAGTACCGAGGCCGGCGCCAACACCAACGCCATCGTGCTAAAGGGTTCCGATCTCGATGCCCTGTCCGACGATCCCGACGAACTCTCCAACGAACTTCAGGCATTGGCCGGTCCTTCGGCGGGCCCCAACGGCGGACAGATTTACATCGACGGCTTCACCGGCGGCCAGTTGCCGCCCAAGTCCGCCATCCGCGAGATTCGCATCAACCAGAATCCGTTTTCGGCCGAATTCGACCGCATCGGCTACGGTCGCATCGAAATCCTCACCAAGCCCGGCACCGACACCTTCCATGGGCGTGTCTTCGGCACAGGGCAACGACAACGTTTTCAATACCGGTAACCCGTTCACCACGAATCTGCCCTCGTACTACAGCTATCAGTACAACGGCACCGTGAGCGGCCCGATTTCGAAGAAGGCCTCGTACTTCATGAGCGTGGAAGACCGCGAGACGCAGACCGACAACGTCTATTCCATCGTCGGCGGACCGGTGTACAACGCGACCAGCCAATACCTGGTCGATCAGCCCCGGATCGGTATCCGGCAGCCTCTTCAACCCCGCCAATCACCTCGAAGTTTCGCCGCGCATCGACCTGCAACTGGGCCAGAAAAACACGCTCACCTTGCGCTACCAGTTCGACCGCAACAACTTCGACCAACGATCTGGGCGGTTCCACCTCGCTTCCCAGCATCGCCAACTCCTCCAACTCCATCGAACACTCAGTGCAGTTCGACGATACGCAGGTCATCAACGACCGCATCGTCAACGAGACGCGCTTTCAATACCGCCGCGCCAACTCCACTTCGTCGCCCGTCGGCGCGGTACCCGCTTTTGGCGTAACCACCAGCACCGCGCCCGGTTTCGGTGTCCCGGGCGTATTCTCAGGCGGCGGCAGCGGAACTCTGCCCTCGAGTTCGCACAGCGATCACTTCGAGCTGCAGAATTTCACCACCATGACCGAGGGCAAGCAGGCCATCAAGTTCGGCCTCTGGCTTCGTGACGACCGGAATGCCAACTCGAATGTCGGAAACATTTACGGCGGATTTACCTTCCCCACGGTCGCTGCCTTCGTCGACACCTGGAACGGCATCGAGAGTGGCGAGACGATCGCGCAAATCGCCGCTGCATGCCCTGCCACTCAGGCCGGCGGATGCGTGCCCACCAAGCTCGGCTACACCACCGGCCCCTACGCGTTCAAGGCCAACGTCTTCAACGGCGCGCTCTTCTCCAGGATGACTGGAAGGTGAACAAGAACCTCACGCTCTCCGGCGGCCTGCGCTGGGAGACGCAGAATCACGTCGCCGATCACGACGACTGGGCCCCGCGCGTGGCCTTCGCGTACGCGCTCGACGGCCACAAGAAAGGCACGGTATCCAAAACGGTTCTGCGCGGCGGTTTCGGCTTCTTCTACGATCGCTTCGCTGTGGGCAACCTGATGAATCTCGAAACCTTGAACGGCACCGCCAACAGCCAGGTGCAGATCGAAATCACCAACCCCACATGCTTCAATGGCACCAGCCTGAGCGCCATCAGCGGTGGCGTGGCCTCTTGCGGCACGACCTCCACGCGCACTTCGGAGATCGACTCCATCACTTCCGGCTACCACTCTCCCTACATGGAACAGCTCGGCACAAGCCTGGAGCGCCAGCTGACCAAGATCTCCACGCTCACCTTCACCTACATGCATTCATCGGGATTCCATCAGATGGTGGTGCGCGACTCCAACGCTTATCTGCCCGGAACTTTTCTATACGGCAGCTCCACACTCACCGGGCACGCGGCCCAATTCGTCGCTCGGTATTGTGGATCAGTATTTCCCCGAAGCGGTATTCAACGAGAACCAGCTCAGCGTGAACGTGAACGCGCGATTCTCTCCCAACCTCGGCATCAACGGCTTCTACACCATCAGCCGGGCCAACTCCGACGGCGGCGGCGGAAGCAATCCCTCGAACTCCTACAACCTCAGGCAGGATTACGGACGCGCTGGATTTATCCGGCCGCAGTTCCTCTTTCTTATGGGGAACTACACCGGCCCATGGGCCATCACCTTCAATCCCTTCCTGATCTTTCAGTCGGGCCGCCCGTATAACGTCACCTCGCCTTACGATCTGACCGGTGACAACTTCTTCAACGACCGGCCTTCTCTCGCGGCCACATCCGATCCTGCCAACGACGTCGTTCAAACGAACTTTGGCGCCCTGAACGTGGTCCCGCAGAACGGCGAGAGCCCCATTCCGATTTCCATCGGAAACGGACCCTCGTCAGTCGCCATGAACCTGCGCCTCGGCCGCTCCTTCGGCATCGGACCCAAAGTTCAATCATCCGGCGGTCCGCCTCCAGGCGGTGGCCGCGGCGGCGGTGGCGGAGGCGGTGGCTTCGGTGGTGGAGGCTTCGGCGGCGGCATGGGCGGCGGCGTGGTGGTGGTGGTCGCGGAGGCGGGGGTGGTGGTGGCGGCGGTTTCGGCGGCCCTGGCGGTGGTCGCGGCGGCATGGGAAACACCGGCCACAAGTACTCGCTGAACTTCAACGTGCAGGCGCTGAACCTCTTCAACGACATCGATCTGGGCACGCCGCACGGTGGCATTCAGCCCACGTTCAATACGAGCACCGGCCTGTACGGTCCGGGAACCGAATTCGGCAAGTCCACAAGCCTGGCGGGCGGGCAATTCGCATCGCCCGGCGGTAACTGCCGCGCGCCGCATCTTCGTTCATGTGGCCTTCCAGTTCTGATCGCACATCGGCAGGCGAAACATCGAGGGCCGGAGCAAGTTGCTCCGGCCCTTTTTCTTGCGCGGGTGAGCACAGAGCGGCCTCGACCCTCAATCGAGCAACTTCCGGTACAGCTCCTCCCACCAATCGGCCGCGGCATCCATGCTGAACTGGTGCACGATTCGCTCCCGCGCCGCGCGCCCCATCCGTGCCCGCTCTTCCCTGCTCCGCCGCATCGTTGCCAGCATGGCCTCCGCCAGCGCCTCCGGATCTTTTGCCGGAACCAGCGTGCCGGCATCGCCCACCAATTCGCGTACGCCGCCCACGTCCGTCGCGACCACGGGTTTTTCCATGGCCATGGCCTCGCCAACAACCAGCGGCATTCCCTCCCACGCCGACGCCAGCACAAACCCATCGGCGGCATCGAGCAGCGCCGGCATGTCGCGACGCAAGCCGAGCCAGCGCACATGCTCCTGCGAAGCCCTTTTCCCCGGCCATTGCAAAGTAGTGGTGCACGACACCATCGGCAGAGACCACCTCCTTTGCGTCCGCAGGAGCACCTGCAATCCAAAGCTCCGCATTCGGCGCCTCCTTGCGCGCCTGCTGGAAGGCTCGGATCAGGTTCGGAAAGTCCTTGGCGGGAACCATGCGCCCCGCACTCAGCCACACAAAGCCGGAACCAGCGCCTCTCGCCTCTCGTGTCGATGCGCGGCGCTCGGCATCGGGTGCAAACTCGGCAGTGTCGATTCCGTTGGGCCGCACGAGGCATTTGTGCCTGGGCATTGCTTTCAACCGAATAAACCGCTCTGCGGCGGCCTCACTCACTGTCACGGTGCGCTGGCTCAACCCATCCGTCAGCCGGTACGCCATCATGCGCATCCAGCCGCCTTCGTATACGTTGTGCACGGTCGACACCACCACCGCGCGCGGTACACCGATTGCGAGCAACCGCGCCAGCATGTTGGCGTGAAAGCTGTGACTGTGGACCACGTCCGGCAGGAACGCGCGCAAGAATTTCCGCCCGCGCTGGAATCCCGCCGCAACGCTCGCCGGATTCTTGTGGATGTCGAGATGCACAACCGGAAGCGCGGTTGGCCATTCTTCCGGCAAATCGCGGTCTGAGCACCACGAGCGATACCGCGTGGCCGCGCTTCGGCCATGCGCTCCGCCACGGCAAGTGCTTGCTTCTCCGCTCCGCCCACGCCGAGCGAGGTGAGAACGGTTACGATGCGCATCGAGCCCACACCTTGCTGAAAAGTAAAGTGCAACGATCATACCGCGGCCGCAGCGGTCCGTCTTTTCGATCAGCCAGCAATTTGCCGCGACCACCGAATCCTCATCCAACGCGATTCCGGAGCACTCCATTCTTTTGCGCGAAATCGCCACCCCACCCACTCCGACGCGGCGGGCAGCCGCGCGGGAAAACCGGTTTTCTTATTAAGCCTGATTTATTTCAAAAGAATCCTTGCGAAATTTTGCGAATTGGGCTGTACAATTCCCCCCAAGGAGACCTATGGCCGGAGACATGCAAATTACGTGCAGCGACTGCGGGCAGGACTTTACCTTCACCGCTGCTGATCAGACGTTCTTTCAGGAACGCGGTTACTCGACCCCAAAGCGTTGCAAGCCTTGCCGCATGGCAAAGAAAAACGATCAGGGGGGATCCGGCTACCGTTCGGCTCCTTCACAGGGAACTCCTGTGATTTGTTCGGGTTGCGGTCAGCCCACTACCGTTCCTTTTGAGCCGCGAGGCGATCGTCCGGTCTACTGCCGCGATTGCTATACGGCGCGCAAAGGAAGTGGCGGCGGTTCGAGAGGATCGCGGCCGCTAATAATGCAATTGCCCGGCTCTGGAAATCTTTTCTTGAGCCGGGCCGCAACAGTTCAGGTTTCGTAGGGCAAGGCTTCGCGGCGGTCGTGGTTTGGCCGCGTATTCCGCAAGGGCTCTGTCGTCGGGGTGGGTTTGCGCATCTCTCCCGGCAGTCACGCTTGCAACGGCCTTTTGCGAATCTAATTACACCCTCACTCAAATCCGTACGGACGCCGCACCCAGCATCCTGATAAACCCTAGATAGACAGAAGCGGTCCCACACCGATACACTGTCGCCACGGATCCCTCCCCGAAAAGGAAGTTTCCCAACCGAATGGCCTCCCAACTCTCGTTCACGGGGTTCGCGTGGAAGAATCTCTGGCGTAGGCGACTCAGAACATTCTTGACGCTGGTCGGAATCACCATGGGCATCGGCGCTTTCGTGGCCCTGGTGGGTTTTTCGCGCGCCTTCGAGCACGAGTGGCTGCGCATGTATACCAGCTCCGGCATCGACATCGCCGTTGTCCAGAGTAACCTCCTCTCCAGTTCGATCGATGAGTCCCTTTCCGCGAAAATCAGCGCCGTTCCCGAAGTCGCCCAGGTAGCGCCCATGATCTTCAATCTCATGGATCTGACGCCGGAAGTGAATGCACTGGTTTATGGTTGGCGCGCCAACTCCTTCGAGTTCGATTCCCTCACCCTGCTCTCCGGCCGCCGCTTCCACGATGGCGCACCGGAGATTCTCCTGGGCGATCTACTAGCCAGTAATCTCGGGAAGAAGCCCGGAGATACGATTTCCATTCTGGGCACAAACTTCACGGTGGTGGGCACTTACCGCGGAGGTTCAGCGCTCGAATCCGGCGCCGTCATCATGCCGCTCGACCAAATGCAGAACGTCGCAGGCATGGAGGGAAAGGTCACCGCGTTTCACGTCAAGCTGCGGCCCCCGCCCGCCGGCGAAACGCAGGACGCCTACGTCAAACAGGCTTCAGCGGCCATTGAAGCCGTGTTGCCCGACATTAAAGCCGTTCCCGCAGCCGAGCGCGCCGCGAACAACCAACTGGTCGGTCTGGCTCACGCCGTGGCATGGGGTACATCGGCGATCGCTCTCCTCATCGGCATTCTTGGCATCGCCAACACCATGGCCATGTCGGTCTTCGAGCGCACCCGCGAAATTGGCATCCTCCGCGCGCTGGGCTGGAAGGGCCGGCATGTCATTTTGCTCATCCTTGCGGAGGCAACCGCCCTGGGGTTTGCCGGCGGCTTGCTCGGCATCGGAATTGGCTGGGGCGCGTTGCGCCTGCTCTCCTCATTGCCGCAAACCGCCAGCGTGGTCTCGGCATCGGTTTCGCCGATGCATCTCTTCGAATCGCTCATCATCGCCATCGCCTCCGGCCTTCTAGCCGGAGCGTATCCCGCCTGGCGCGGCGCACGGCTTTCGCCAGTAGAGGCGTTGCGCTATGAGTAGCCCTCTTCTGGAAGCCCGCGGGCTCGTCAAGAGCTATGACGAAGGGCGCGTGGAAGCCCTGCGCGGCGTTGACGTGCAGATTGACGCGGGAGAGTACGTCGCCATCAGCGGCCCCAGCGGCAGCGGCAAATCCACGCTTCTTCACCTGCTGGGCGGGCTCGATACGGCCACGCACGGCCAGGTTCTCTTCAAGGGATCCGAATTGGGCAAGGCCGTCGATCTCGACTCTTACCGTTCGCGCCGCGTGGGATTCATCTTCCAGGCCTTTTACCTGCTGCCTACGTTACGCGCCATCGAAAATGTGCAGGTGGCCATGCTGGCTTTGCATGAGAAAGCCAATCATCGCGCCGAGCGTGCCGCAGCTCTTCTTGAAGAGATGGGCCTTAGCCATCGCATGCGCCATTTCCCCAACCAGCTCTCTGCCGGCGAGCGGCAGCGCGTGGCCATCGCGCGTGCGTTGGCCAACAATCCCACCATTCTGCTGGCCGACGAACCTACCGGAAACCTCGACAGCGTGAATTCGGCGCGCACCATGGAGATCCTGAGCGGCATTCGCGAGCAGCGCGGCATGACCATGATCATCGTGACCCATGAAAACGACATCGCGCACGCCGCCCCGCGCCACATTCGCATTCGCGATGGCAGGATCGAATCATGAGGACGCTGCGGGCGGCATGTGATCGCCGCGCTGGCGCCGCTGCTGTGCGCGCAGACGCTGAATTTGAACGATCTGCTTTCATCGATGCGCAAGCGAATCGAGACCGCCGACTTTCGCGCCACCGGGCATCTGATCTTGGTGCAACCGAGCGGCGCGCGCCTCAGCTATCCCATCACCATCAAGGCGCATTGGTTTCCCGGTGTGCTGCGCGAGTTTGTGGAGATGGGCGCGGCGCCCAGGACACCGGGGATCGCGCCTCCCGGAGGCGGCATGGAGACGCATGCACTTCTCGAAATGCGCTCCAACGGCCAAAGCTCCATTTCGATCGCGCATCCCGGAGACAAATCCCCCACCGCTTTGCCCGTTGAAAAATGGAGCGAAGGCCCGCTCGGCCCGGGCTTTGGTTACGAAGATCTCCTTGAGCAGCAGTACTTTTGGCCGGGGCAAGCCTCCGAAGGCAAAGCGAAATTCGGCGCGCGCGATTGCGAAATCGTCAAGAGCACGCCCGGCGCAGCCGATCGCACGCACTACGCACAGGTGAAAACCTGGCTCGATCCCAGCATTGAGTTCCCTGTTTACGTCGAAAAAACAGTGAAGGAATCCGGCGCGGTGAAGGAATTCACCTACTACGGCATTCGTCATGAGGAAGGCGTGTGGTCGGCGCACCAGGTCGAGGTGAAAGTCCGCGGCCAATCCGGCTCCACGCTGCTCGTTCTCGACCGCGGCAGCGCCAAGGCAAATCTCTCCTGCTCGGGGATTTCAGCCCCGCACAACTCACGCACTTCTAGGATTTCGATGCAAGTATCATTTTGGATTCTCGCGTCTCGTTGCGCTTCTGGTTCTCGCCGGAACCGTGTATCAGCATCTCGGCAGCCTTCGCGACCGCCGCATTCACACCGGTCAAGGCCGCTGGGTAAGCATCGGCCGCAAATGCAGCGTCTACTTCTTTGAGCAGGGCGAAGGCGAACCGACGGTTCTATTCGAATCCGGAATCGGCGCCACACACCTCAACTGGCGCGGCATTCAGGACCCGATTTCGACACTCGCCCACACCATCGCCTACGACCGTGCGGGCCTGGGCTGGAGCAGCCCCTGCCGCACGCCGCGCACACCCGGCAACATTGCCACCGAGCTGCACCAGATGCTCGCAATCGCGGGCATCCAGCCGCCGTACGTTCTGGTGGGCCACTCTTTCGGCGGATTGGTCATGCGCCGCTTCGCGTTGCTCTATCCCGAAGAAGTCATGGGCGTGGTCCTCGTCGATCCCATGCGCTGCGAGGAATGGCCGCCACTCAACCCCACCCGGCAATCGCAACTCGATCTTGGCAATCACCTCATCCGTTATGCGCTTCCAGTGGTGCGCTGCGGGCTGGCGCGCCTGCTCGGTATCCTGGCTCTTCGGCCGCCCAGGCAAACTCTCCGAGCAGATCGCCGGCGCTGCAGGCGCGCATCCGCGCCATGTGCTATGCCGCATCAAAACCGAAGTGCGTAAGATGCCGCGCAAGGTGTGGCCCGCCGTCGCCGCGCATTGGTCGCGACCGGGCTTTTACGCCGGACTGCGCAGCCACATTGGCTCCATCCCCGATACCGTGCGAGAAATGCATGGGTCCGCGCCCATTTTCGGCATTCCCATCACCGTGCTCACGCCGGGAAACTCCGCTCCCCTCTCACAAAATCAACTTGACCAAATCGGCGATTCTGTCCGGCAGGCCATTGCTGCGAAGAGCGAACACTGGATTCATCTCGATGAGCCCGATCTTGTGATCAACGCCATTCGGGCCATGATCGGTGCGCCGCCAGCACCTCCCATCGAACGGGATGAACGCGAAACAACCCTCGTGCCCGAACCCGCGCTCACCGAAAGCGCCGCCTTCCTCTCCATTCCGCGCCCCGCACGCTGAAGCGATCTTCGCTATTCTGTAAGCAGGCTTCCCCGCCAGTTTGAGAGGTCTAAGGCGAGGGCTCCTATGGAAGTGAAAGTTTCGCACGTCGACGGTGTCAGGTTTGCCATTCAGGCGCGATCGCACGTCGTAGCCTGCGATCAACCGCTGGAAAGCGGCGGAGAAGACACTGGCATGACACCGCCAGAGTTTCTGCTGGCATCGCTCGGCTCCTGTGCGGCTTTCTATGCCGCCGAGTATCTACGTACGCGCAATCTCGCGCAAACCGGCGTGGAAGTTTCCGTAACCGCCGAAAAACTTCTGAAGCCCGCTCGCCTTGGCAATTTTCGCGTCCATGTACTCAGCCCCGTGCAACTGACACCCGAACACAGCAATGGAATGGTCCGAGCCATCGAGCGTTGTCTAGTGCACAACACGCTGCTCTCGACACCCGAGATCAAAATCGATCTCACCAGTCTCGGTCCGCAGTAGCCTTCTCTGCCGCAGGCGCTGGCGTTGGTGCGCTATGAATCAGGAACTGTGAACTGGTTTTACGAGATTCTCACGCTCTTGCCGCGCGAAAGCACAGAGGCCTTGCGGCGGTCCTTTGACGCGTGGTCGATCTTTCTCCAGAAGCCGATGAAGTAATCGACGGCCGAAATCACGGCAATCAGCGCCGCGAAGTAGATGGCGGCAATCGCGTACCACTTCACCGGAATCGCGATGAGACCGACCTGCCAGTGATCCCAGCGGTGCGCAAGAATAGCTGAGACCACGGCGACAATCTGCACCACCGTCTTCAACTTGCCCAATTCGCTGGCCGTGATCGTGAACCCTTCAGATGCCGCAATCGAACGCAATCCGGAGATGAGAAATTCGCGGCCGATGATAACGACCACGATCCAAACCTTCACCACTTCGGGGTTGTAGGCCACCAGCGCGACAAACGCGGCGGTCACCATGATCTTGTCGGCCAGCGGATCGAGCAGCATGCCCATGGTCGTGATCTGGCCGCGCTTGCGCGCCAGATAGCCGTCCAGACCGTCGGTAATCGAGGCCAGCACGAACAGCACCGACGCTGCGATCTCCTGCTCGCCGTGCGGCCCCTGCCATGGAAAATGCGGCGACAGCACCCACAGGAAGAGCGGGATCATGATGATCCGCGTCATGGTGATGGAGTTAGGCAGGTTCATGCGCACGCGCCACGCTGTCTGATCTCTGGTGGCGTGATTCCATTATTGCACCGGCGATGCGCAAAGCGCGAAACCCCCGGCTGCAGGACGCGCTATTTCTTCAGGTGGGCGATCGCTACAGGGAACATCCCGATTTGAAATGCGGCCTCGTCGCTGTCGACGGGATTGAGGCTCAGATACTCCACGACAGCCGAGTCCGAGGAGATCCTTATTCGGTAGTAATAAGTCTTCCCTGCTTCAACCACCACATGTGCCAATGCAATATGCCCGTCTCCTGTGGCCGCGCACAAGTGCTGCTCTCCTGGATCGACTGAGACCGAGAGATATGAGTCTCTTTTGAGAGCGCCTACCCATCTGCCACCGATGCCGACCCGTACCAGGGGATATCCAATCCACCTGACCCCGCCGCCATCTTCGATGAAGTAGATGTGCGCCACGCCCGGTTCCGGCTGCGCGATGGCGTGCTGCGAATCGTCCAGCTTGACCGCCATGCTGACGCCGAGATTGCCGCAGGCTGCTGTCACAGATGCCGGCGGGACAGTCGGCTGCCCAAATCGAGTCTTCTCCTGCGCAAACGCACACACGGAAATGCAGATGATAACCAATGCAACTCTCATGCACATTCTCCCCGATGTAAAGCTTGTTTGCTAGGTGGGATGCGGCCCCTGGGTTACGGGTTGCGCATGCGCAAACAAATGGCGGGAGAAGCTTGCGCTTCTCCCGCCACGTTTACCCCTGTTGCTGGTTGAACTACGCGTAAATTCCGCGTTGCTTGATGGTGAACGCCACACGGTCAATGGCCAGCATGTACGCCGCAATGCGATTGTTCACGCCATGGGCTTCGGCGTAGCGCACCACGTCGTCAAAACTGTTGCGCAGAATCTCCTCCAACTGCTCATTGACCATGGATTCTTTCCAGAAGTACCCCTGGCGGTCCTGCACCCACTCGAAGTAGCTGGCTGTCACGCCGCCTGAGTTGGCCAGAATGTCAGGCACGATGAAGATGCGCTTCTCCGCCAGAATCTCGTCGGCCACGGCAGTGGTCGGCCCATTGGCGCCCTCCACCACGATGCGCGCCTTGATCTTGTCGGCGTTGCGGCTGGTGATCACGTTCTCCGTCGCCGCCGGAATCAGGATCTCGCAGTCGGAAACCAGCAACTCCTCGCTGGGCGTGGCTTCGGCTCCGCGGAAGCCGAGAATGGTGTTGTTGCGGTACTTGTACTCGAGCAACTGATGGATATCGATACCGGCAGGGTTGTAAAGGCCGCCATCGCGCTCGGCAATGCCCACGATGTTGTAGCCGCGTTCCTGCATCAGCCGCGCGGCGTTCGATCCCACGTTGCCAAATCCCTGGATGATGACGCGACAGCCTTCAACCGGCATGTTCAGATAGCGCAAGCTCTCGTCGCACACCACCTTCACGCCGCGCCCCGTGGCCTCAATCCGTCCCTGCGAGCCGCCCATGTTCAGCGGCTTGCCCGTCACCACGCTGGTCACGGTCTGCCGCATGTGCATGGAGTAGGTATCCATGATCCATGCCATGGTCTGCTCGTTGGTATTCACGTCGGGCGCGGGCACATCCTTTTCCGGCCCGATGAACTCGATGATTTCGGAAGTGTAGCGGCGCGTCATGCGCTCCAGCTCGCCCCGGCTCATCGCCTTGGGATCGCAAATGACGCCGCCCTTGGCGCCGCCGAAGGGAATGTTCACCACCGCGCACTTCCAGGTCATCCAACTGGCCAGGGCGCGCACTTCGTCCAGCGTCACATCCGGCGCGTAGCGGATGCCGCCCTTGCACGGACCGCGCGCCATTGAGTGCTGCACGCGAAACCCCGTGAACATCTCGATCTTGCCGTTATCGAGCGTCACAGGAAAGTGCACAATTATCTCGCGCGGCGGCGAGCGCAGCACCTTCCATAGCCCTTCGTCCAGGTTCAGTTTGCGCGCGGCAAAATCAAAGCGCGCGCTTTGCGCTTCCCAGGGATTGATCTCCTGGTCAAGTGTCACATTGGGGGATCCAGTTCCCATAAGCCTCTCCATCTCCTGCCGCGCTTCCGATTTCTTCCGGAGCCGGAATGCTATCCAGTTCATCCAGCTTATCGGTGATGCGGCCAATCTGTCAGAATTTCTGCGTTCGAGGCCGCTTCCCGCGCCATTCCGCCATTCAGTGCGGCGGCGCGTTGGGACAGGCCAAAACCGCCCGGAAACCCAAACCTCAGTGAGTCTAGGCTTGGCAATCGCCCTCGTCAAGCCGCGCCGAACCTCGGTAACTAAAGCGTCGCAGTCCGGTTCCCGCTGCACCGGTCGATGTTCGAATTGGGGCCCGAATCCGGAACGCCCCCGCAGCAACGGAATCCTGCGAGCAGTTACACTGGAGCTGTGAAAGCCTCTTCCCGCTCAGCCCACCCCTCACGCAAGGAGTTCCTGGCGCTCGCCAAGAGCACACGCTTGTCCCCGTCTGCCGCACGCTCACGGCCGACCTCGAAACGCCGGTCTCGGCCTTCCTGCGCGCCGCCTGGCCGGAGCGCGAGTGCTTCCTGCTGGAATCGGTCGAGGGCGGCGAGCAGGTGGGCCGCTACACCTTCATCGGCCTCACGCCCTTCAAGCGCATCGTCGCCCGCGGCCGCGAGATCACCATCACCGAAGGCCGCAAAACGCACCCGCCTGCAAGGCGACATCTTCGCCGTGCTGCGCGACGCGCTCGGCGGCCACAAGCCCGCGCGGCTGCCGGGCCTGCCGCCCTTCACCGCCGGCGCCGTCGGCTTCTTCGCCTACGACGCCGTCCGCCAGATCGAGCGCCTGCCCGAGCTTGCCAAGGACGAGCTGGGCGTTCCCGACGCCTGCCTGCTCTTCTTCGACGAGGTGCTGGCCTTCGACCATGTGCGCAAGGAGATCTGGCTCGTCGTCACCGCCGACGTCACGCGCGGCAACGCCGTCGGCCGCCTACGACCAGGCCGTCAAGCGCCTCGACAAGCTGGAAAAGACGCCTTGCGTCGCCTCTGCCTGCTGCCCGAAACCAGTGAAAAGCAAACCGGCAAGCTCAAGGTCAAGCACCGCACCGAAGAAGAACGACTTCTGGCCGCCGTCGACGCGCACCAAGGAGTACATCGCGCGCCGGCGACATCTTCCAGGCCGTCCTCTCGCAGCGCTTCGATGTCGAGCCCGGCGTCGACAGCTTCCAGGTCTATCGCGCCCTGCGCACCGTCAATCCCAGCCCCTACATGTTCTTCCTGCGCTTCGCGCCGGAGGGGCCGCTGGGCGGACGGCCGAGCAACGCCAAGCACTCCTCCAAAAAGTCAAAAGGCAGTCGCAGATCGTGGAACTGGCCGGCTCCTCGCCGGAGCTGCTGGTGCGCGTGCACCAGGGCAAGGTCGAGTACCGGCCCATCGCCGGAACCCGCCCGCGCGGCGCAACCGAGGACGAAGACCACGCGCTCGCCGACGAGATGATTCACGACGAGAAGGAGCGCGCCGAGCACGTGATGCTGGTCGACCTGGGCCGCAACGACGTGGGCCGCGTCAGCGAATTCGGCAGCGTCAAGGTCGACCGGCTGATGTTCGTCGAGCGCTACTCGCACGTGATGCACATCGTCAGCACCATCGAGGGCAGCCTCAAGCCGGAGCTCACCGCCGTCGACGCGCTGCGCGCCTGCTTCCCCGCCGGCACGCTCTCCGGCGCGCCCAAGGTTCGCGCCATGGAGATCATCGAAGAGCTGGAGCCCGCGCGGCGCGGCACCTACGGCGGCGCGGTCCTCTACGCCGACTTCTCCGGCAACCTCGACTCCTGCATCGCCATCCGCTCCATGCTGGCCATCGGCGGCAAAGGCTACGTGCAGGCCGGCGCGGGCATCGTCGCCGACTCCGTCCCCGAGCTCGAGCACCAGGAGTCGATCAACAAAGCGCAGGCCGTAATCCGCGCCATCGAGCGCGCGCGGGAGATGTAACAAGCAGGGATCAAGGGACTGAAGTTGGTTCGCCGAGGCTCGCGCCTTGCGAGTTTTATTGCGGAAAAGAGTGGGTACCATTGAAGTCCCATGGAATCAGCAGAAGTTGATTGACCTTTAGCTGCACACTTCCCGGCGACGCCTCTTCGGGGCCTGAAAGTATTGGAACGATTTGCTTAACGTTTTACGGATTTTCCCCTTGTAAATGCTTTGGGCCTGCTGTAGCATCCGTCGATATCTCTCGACCCTTGGAAAAGCACGAAACTAGTCCGGCCCACGGCAGCTTTATTCAGGAGGGATGATCCGATGAGACAGAGCTTGCTGGCTGCAAGTGCGATGGTCATGCTGAGTGGTCTGTTAGCTGGCTCACTCCCGAGCCAGGGCGTAGGCCTCGGCTCGCAGCAGTTTCAACAAGGCCCACGGAGGCCCCGAGGCATCTACGCCGTTGTCAATGTGGAACAGGAGATCACCAAGCAGGCGAATGCGACACCTTCGCTGACCACGCCTGCTCAGCTGGCTTACTATTTCGCCGGCCTCTACCAGCAGGTGCTGGCAGACCCGGCAGTCGCTGGACTCGCCCTCCAGGTGCACTGGGACACGCTCAACCCCAATCCACCCGGCGCGCTCAATTCCTACAACTGGACATACGTGGACCTGGCCTTCCTCGAGGCATTGATTTGGGACGTTCAGCATCCAGCCTCAGCCCCCAAGACGATTCAACTGATTGTGCAGCCTGGATTTCAGTCGCCCCAATGGCTATTGAGTGAACTTCCCTCTTGCGATCCGCTCTTTACCGGTGGCACGCCTCCGAGCGACTGCGGAAAAGCAACCTTTGCGAATTTCGAGGAGGAACAAGATCACAACGACCTTCCTCTGCCGTGGAATCCCGTGTACAAGAACGCGTGGAGGAATTTTCTGACAGCGCTCGCGGGGCGCTATGGGTGGAACCCCGCACTGGTTTCCATCTCGGTCGCGGGGCCCACTGCCGCTTCTGCTGAGATTATTGTGCCCAGTAACTCTACAGCCAACAACCAAACGTTCGGGTCGGTCACGATTGCGCCCAACGATATGTGGAATGCGCTGTTTGGGTTTCAATCTCCGCCGCTGCCCCTGAACTCCGATCAGGTGTTCGTCGATGAGTGGAATGCGGCCATCGATATGTTCGGGCAGATCTTCAGCGGCCTAACCTTGACCGTCGCGACCGGCGACGGCCTTCCTAACTTCACTCCCGGCGTAGACTACACGATCCCCGCCCCTTTCGGTCCGGCTTGCCCCAGTCCTGATATGGTTTGCTGGAGCCAGGCGTTGATTCTGTCCCATTTCATTGAGCCGTCCATCGGTGGCCCCAACGCAAAAGCCAGCCAGACGAGTGGGATGGAAGCCTCGCGCGCGAACCCGACGCAGCCTCCCCATGATATGGGAGTCGCCGGTGTAAAGGTTCTGTCCCTGGCCACCGCGTTGTATCCATCTCCTTCGACTCAGATTCTCGGCGGGGCTCAGTTCAACACCTCCTTCTCGAATTCCCCAGTCGTGGAAGGATGCCTCACCACATGTACTACGCCGATCTCACCTGAACAAGCCGAATACAACGTTCTGTACGTCTACTTTTACGGAACGCCGGTGGCCGCGTCCTTCGGTGGGGTCCCGGGAGCCACGCCGCTCAACTATTTGCAGATTTACTTCGAGGACATCCAATACGCGGAGGCGAATGCCGGTACTCCAGCCGAGGTCATGCAAATTGACGGCGCGAGCGTTCTCGAATCCGCCCAGGATCTGCTCAATCAGGCGAGCCAAAAGCTCTTCGAGATCGCCGAGCCGCCGGGACACTAAGTCGACACACTTGAGCCGGTCGGCGAAGCTGAGTGATCATCCGCTTTTCCCGTCGTCTGGCGAGGCTACGGCCACACTGGTTAAGAGTTTTTGCCCGGGCCGCTCCCAGGTGGGCGGATTACCGCCAACCTTTCCCTGACTCAAATTCCGGTTCGGAGCTAAGATACGATCCCCATATCCCTGTCTCTCTATTCCGCCCCAAAAACCTTCCGGAAAAACTGCCCGACCTTGCCGAAGAATCCGGATTTCTTCTGCTTTACGAGAGCTTGCGCCGTGGGGGTCGCGCTCGTCGGCGGCGTAGCGGTCACAGGGGCTGCGGTTTGCGCTGCGCCGTCCGTGCCGTTATAGGTAAGCGTGGTGTTCGCGCTCGCGGCATGCGGCGGTGGAGCAGTCACTACGGGAGCCTGCAATGGAGGCGGCGCAAGACCTTCACTCTGCCCCAGTGGGAACTCGTTGCCCTCGGATTTTGGCGGGGGCGGACATCCGCAGGGTTCCTTTTCCTGGTCCACAACCGATTGCAGGCTGCCATGCTCGAACATCACCCGCTGCCCGGGCTGCACGCGATAAAGGCCGCCCTCGAACACGCTGGTCACCACCACATAGGGTCCATTCGCGCCGACATTGTCCACGCATGTGTCGCCGTGCTCGCCCAGCCGCACCTTCACATCGGCCGCGTTGGGGCCGCCGATCAGAATGCGGAAGAACGGCGTCAGAAGCGTGTCGGCATTCTTCTCGCGTGCCGTGCTCGCGGCAAAACTCATCTCCACCGCGCCGTGATCGAGCGCAATGAGCAACCCCGGAACCTCGCCGGCCGGCGCGCTCGCATCGGCCGCAAGCTTTACGTTGCTCGAGGCACACACATGCAGCGTTCCCCGATACGGCAGCGTGACTTCAGCCGTCGCCGTGCCGGCTGTAATGTCGCCGCTGCCCGTCAAATATGCGCGGCCGTTCCACGCCTGCATGGCTCCTTCCACCGTGAGCGCCGCGCCGGGAATCGACTTGTCCAGCGGAACGATGGCGACCGGAGGCGTATTGAATCTGGGCGCTTCGTCGGGCGGCGCGGCCTGCTGCGCCGGGTTTTGCGCGGCCGGCGCGTTCTCGGAAGCGCCCGCGGGATTGCCTGCCGGCGGAGCCTGCGCCCATGCATCGTGGCCCGCTACAAAAGCCGCGCACAGGCCCAGAACGCAGATCGATCTCCATGCGAACACGAGGGCTCGCGCGCGCGGCAGACCAGCGAAGCGAATTGTGGTCTTTAGCGCATCGTGCATGGCTTACATGTCCAGAAAATTGCGGATCATCTGGTGGCCGCATTCGGTGAGCACGCTCTCGGGATGGAACTGCACGCCCTCCACGGGCAACGTGCGATGCCGTAAGCCCATAATGACCGAGCCTGACCCGTTTGCTTCCGCGGTTCGCGCCGTCACCGTCAGCTCCGCGGGCAGCGACTTCTGCTCCACGATGAGCGAGTGATAGCGCGTGCAGGTAAGCGGCGTGGGCAAACCGCTGAAGATACCCGTTCCATCGTGATCCACCGCGCTGGTCTTGCCGTGCATAAGAGTTTTAGCGCGGACGACTTTGCCGCCGAAGGCTTCGCCGATGGCCTGGTGTCCGAGGCAGACCCCGAGAATAGGCGCTTTCCCCGCCATGTGCCGGATGAGAGGCACCAGAATGCCGGCTTCGCCCGGCGTGCATGGTCCAGGCGAGAGCAGAATCCGCTCCGGCTTCATGGCCTCCACTTCTTCGGGCGTCACCTCATCGTTGCGGCACACCACCACCTCCGCGCCCAGCTCGCCTAAATACTGGACCAGGTTGTAGGTGAAGGAATCGTAGTTGTCGAGAACAAAGACCATCCTGATTCCCAGTGTAGCGCGGCACGCATTGGAACCATGGCTGCCTCAGCCGCGTAATATCCTGTAAGCCGTCCGTCAGGAGGAATTCATCTTGTTCCATTGGTTCATTGTTGCCGGATTCGCCCTCGCCTGGGGAGTGCTGGTCGTTGTCTGGATCGCGGGCGCATTCTCAACCAAAGCCACCGCGCGTCAAGCCTCCTTTGCCTCCCGTCTCGTCCTCTTGGCGCCCCTTCTCGGCGTGTGGCTGCTCGTGAACGCACATGTCATTCGTCCCGATTGGCTCGTCATACACCCTTTGCCTGACAACCCGGCCATCCAACTGCTTGGACTTGCATTGACCGTTCTCGGTTGTCTATTCGCGGTCTGGGCGCGTGTCACGCTCGGCTCCAATTGGAGCGGTCTGCCCACAGTAAGGCGCGGGCACGAACTCATCACGAAGGGACCCTATGCTCTGGCCCGCCACCCCATCTACACCGGCATCCTGCTCGCTCTGGCGGGCAGTGCGATCGCCAACGGCGCGAGCGGCTGGATGATGGCCTGGCTCCTGGTTTTTGTCTCCTATGCCGTGAAGATCCGACAGGAAGAAAAACTAATGATGGAGACCTTCCCACAGGATTATCCGGCCTACCGCCGCCGCGTGAAGGCACTGATCCCGGGCGTGTTTTAAGTCGGCAGCTGATAGCGCCGGATCGAGGTCGCCATCCCGCCACCTGGAAGAAGCTGCCCGCTGACTTGCCGGCTCGCTCATGCTTGCGTGGGCGCGCGCCCATCTGCAAAACTGCTCATTGACTATGGTTCTTCATTTCCTCATTCAAGGCCGCGTGCAGGGTGTTGGCTTCCGCTGGTTCGTGCATCGCGAGGCCAGCGAACTCGACCTGCGCGGCTGGGTGCGCAACACGGAAGAGGGCGACGTGGAAGTTGTCGCCGCCGGCGAGGCAGCCGATCTCGACGAGCTTCGATCCAGTTTGAAGCGCGGCCCACGCGGCAGCCGTGTCGATCGCTTCGTCGAACACGTACTCAACGACAGCGAAGCCAAGAACCTCGACTCGTTCCGAATCGACGGCGCGTGGTGAAGGGACAGGAATCGGGGAACAAGGACTAGAAGAGCCGGTCGACGGTAGTCGATCTCTGTTCCCTGCTTCCGAGCGGTAGACTAGGAACTGACAACTGATCACTGACAACTGAGAACTGAAACTGGAGCGAAGCACTGCCATGCCGGAAGAAAGAAAGCCCGTAGACGTAGAGAACCTGAAGAAACTGGTTCGCACCGTACCTGATTTCCCCAAGCCGGGAATTCTTTTTTACGACATCACCACGCTCTTGAAAGACAAGACCGGCTTTGCGCAGCTCATTGACGCGCTGGCCGCGCATTACATCGAGCGCAAGGTCGACCTGGTACTGGGCATTGAGGCCCGCGGCTTCATCTTCGGCCCCGCGCTGGCCTATCGCCTGAACGCAGGCTTTGTTCCCGTCCGGAAGCCCAGAAAACTACCCGCCCCAGTCGCCCGTGTCACCTACGACCTGGAATACGGCACCGATACGCTGGAAATCCACATGGATGCAATTGCGCCCGGCCAGAACATCGTGCTGGTCGACGACCTGCTGGCCACCGGCGGCACAATGGAAGCCACCGTGAAGCTGGTGAAGCAGTTGGGCGGCGTAATCACCGGGCTGGGCTTTGCTGTCGAGCTCGACTTCCTGAAGGGCCGCGAGCGCTTCAAGGAATACGACGTCTTCAGCCTGCTGCACTACGACGAATAGCAGTTCGCATCGCCGCAATCGCCGCCTGCTCCGTGCCCGCTCGGCTAGACCTCTTCTTCCTTCAGTTCTTCCGGCGGCTCAATCGAGAGGTCTCCGGCCGCGGATTCCTGCTGGATCAACAACACGTCGGCAAAGCGATAGCCGACATAGACATCGGTCAGCAGATACAGCGGTCGCGAAGGGTCGTCCTCGATCTTCTTGCGCAGTTGGCGCACGAAGGTGCGCAGATACTCCACTTCCTCGCGGCACTCCGCGCCCCACACGGCCGTGAGCAGCTTGGCATAGGTCACGACGCGCCCCGCCCGGCTCATCAGGCAATACAAAATGTCGAACTCCTTGCGCGTCAGCTTCACCGGGGCGCCGCGCTTGGTCACCCGCCGCTTCACCGGCTCCAGCCGAATTTCCCCAATCTCAATAGGCGCGTCCTCAGGCCGAGCCGGGGCTCTCACGCGCCGCACCGCGCTGCGGATGCGCGCGATCAGCTCCCGTGTGCTGAACGGCTTGGTCACGTAATCGTCGGCGCCCAAATCCAGCGCCTCCACCTTGTCCTCTTCCTCGTCGCGCACCGTCAGCATCAGCACCGGCAGGCGTGGCGCGAAAGTGCGAATGCGCCGCAGCGTCTCGATGCCGCCGATGCCAGGCATGTTGATATCCAGCAGCACGGCATCGTAAGTGGCGTTGCGCAGCACCTGCAGCGCCTCTTCGCCGCGCGAGGCATCGGCCACCTGGAAGCCCAGCTCCATGAGCGGAGGCCGCAACGCCCGGCGGATCGCCGACTCGTCGTCCACCACCAGAATGCGGATCGCTGGCTGCATCATCCCGAACTCTCCTTCTCCATCGTCAGAGGAATTGCTGCAAAGAACGTGGTGCCTTCCTGCTCGTCGCTCGTCACCCACACGTAGCCGCCGTGGATCTGCGCGGCGCGCCTGGCGACCGAAAGTCCAATGCCCGTTCCCGCCGCACGGTTGGCATAGCCCGAGGAGCGGTAGTACCGGTCAAAGATGCGTTCGCGGTCGGCCATGGGAATCATCGGCCCGAAACTGTGCACGGAAAAGATCGCCTCAGCCCCGGCAGCAAGCACCCGGATCGTGATGACGGTGCCGAAATTCGAGTATTTGCACGCGTTGTCAATGTACTGGGTCAGCAGCATCACCATCAACTGCCGGTCGCAGCTCAGCATCAGGTCCTCATCCTCGATCTCCATGGCAACCTTCATGCTGGCCAGCCGCTCTTTGAGGCTTGTCACTACCTCCTCCACCAGCGTGCCGGCATTTACGCGCTCCACGTGAATCGAAACTTCGCCCGCATCCAGCCGCGCCGTGGTCAGCAGACGCGTGGTCAAGTCGCCCAGCAGGCTCGTCTGCTCGTCGATCAGCGATACCAGCTCCGCCTGCCCCGGCGAAAGATGGCCCATCTCATTCAAGCCGGTCGACGCCGCGCGAATGGCTGTCAGCGGAGTCTTGTAAGCGTGCGCCAGGCTGTCCAGCACCGTGGAGCGCAGCTGTTCGGTGCGTCGCTCGGTTTCAATCCGGCTCTCGTTGGCAAATGCGCGATAGCGGTCGAAGGTGATGGCAATCAGTGAAGCAATAGCGTTGTTGATCAGCGGGCTGGTCTCGCCGCGCACCACCAGGCTGCCGATGGGCACCGCTCCCAGGCGCACCACGCGCCGCCCGATCCCGCTCACCGCGATCGTCGTCCGAGGTTTCGAAATAGTAGACGTTCTGCGCCATCTCCTGCGGATCGATGCTCCAGTAGCCCGCCTGGTATACATCGTGCAAATCCGCGTCGAAAACCGCGACCGCTTCGAAGTCGAAGATGTCGTGCACCAGTTCGGCCAGTTGCGGTCCGGGCTCCATGTAAAGATTCATCTGCAGGGTGCGCCGCGTGAATTCGTAGAGATCCTCCATCTGCCCGCCCCGCGACTCCGCCTCGCGCGCATGCGCAGTGATGCGCGAGGAAAGCCGGCTCACGGTGAGGGCCACCAGCACAAACACCACCAGCGTGATCGAGCTTGCCGGATTGGCGGCCAGGGACAGCTCCGGCAGCCGCGCCGAAAAATAACTTTGCGCCACCACTGCCGTCAGCGAAACAATCGCCGCCTGCCAGAATCCGCACAGCAGCGCCGTGGGAACCACGATGAGCAGATACAGCAGCGCGGCCACGGGAAGCAGCCAGCTGGACCAATGCGCCAACGCGGCCATCAGGACCACGCTCAACCCGCCCAGAGCGGATTCAAGCGTGAACAGAAGGACACGTGTGCCCGAGCCGCGCGAGCGCCATGGCCCGAATACCGAACGCATCTGGTAACTCTGACTCAACCGGACACTCACCTTCTGCTCTCGCTTGCGCTGCGTACACCCGTGGTACCGATCTGGAAGGTCAGGCAGCCTGCACTCCAACCATCCAATTTGTGGAAATCGCTGCGGCTGCAACGCGGAATTCGTCTCTGGTTCGAGCGCTTGAGCAGGAGAAATAAAAGTTTATCAGGTTCTTTAGGCCTTTTTCACGCCGCGCGCCGGCTCATTCGCCATGTTTCGGAATACGCTGCAAAGCGTTGCACGAGAAAGGAGATAGCGCCGCTTTCGTTCGATTCCGGAGAAATCTTTTTAGGTTCTTCATAATTTCTTTATGCTTTGTTTGCATTACTGGTGCTAGACAGTTTCGACCTTATCACGACTTCAACGAACACCAGCAGATTGCCGGTACCGCGCTGGCAGTCTCAACCGCAAGTGTGTGTGAACTTCCCTGCAACTTCAAAAGGCCCTTGCACAGGGCTTGAGCGGGCGTGTCCTGATGCGCCTGAACGATCTCACTGTGCCTTGCGAACTTCACAAATTTTTTCTGGAGGAATTCTGTCGATGCATTCAAAAACCAAGTTCATATTTCAATCGATCGCCCTTCGATCCGTTGCCGGAGCCGCGATGACATTCGCACTCGTGGCTGGCGCACAAGCACCCGCACCCGCACCCACCCCTGCCCCCGCGCCGGCGCCCACCGATACCTCGTCGCCCGCACAAGCCCCCGCGGCCGCGCCCGCGGCTGCCCCCGCAGCCCCCGCAGCCGCTCCCACGTGGAGCGTCGGCCCCATGGATCTGAGCGGGTTTATCGACGGCTACTACAGCGCCAACTTCAACCAACCGACCGCCAACGCGCTGGGTGACCAGCTTAACCAGCTCTACAACTTCAACGATAAGACGGATCAGTTTGAACTCAGCGCCGCCAAGCTGACGCTCAACCACGATCCCGATCCAATCGGCGCGCACATTGACTTCATCTACGGCCGCACGAACACCCTGATTAACGCCGCACCAACCAACAGCACCTCCGCCGATCAGCTCAATTACCTCGAGCAGGCGTTCCTGAGCATCAAGCCTCCCAAGGCCAAGGGCTTCGAACTGGACTTTGGCAAGTTCGTCACCTCGGCCGGAGCGGAAGTCATCGAAGCTAAGGACAACTGGAATTATTCGCGTTCGTTGCTCTTCGTCAATGCCATTCCTTACTGGCACTTCGGCGCGCGCAGCTCGATGCCAGTGTCGAAGACAGACACGATAGGCTTCCAGCTAGTCAACGGCTGGAACAACGTCTCCAAGAGCAACGGTGGCTTGACTGGCGTATTCACGAACACATACACCAAGCCCAAGGCCGGATGGGCCCTCAACTACATCGTCGGTCCTGAAAACCCCAACACCACCAGCGGACTGCGCAACCTGATTGACTCGACTTTGACGCTTACGCCCCCAGGGAAATACAACGCGTACTTCAACTTCGATTACGGCCAGAACCACGACGCCGTCATCGCGCAGGGCGACACCAAGACGCATGACTGGTGGGGCGCGGCAGGAGCGCTGCACGCACAGGCCAACAGCAAGAGCGCGATCGCTCTCCGCGCCGAATACTTCAACGATCCCGACGGCTTCCAGACCGGCGCTGCCCAGCACCTTGCCGAAGGAACCTTCACCTATGAATACAAGTGGGTGGAAGGCGCTCTTGTGCGGGTTGAATATCGCTGCGACGCATCGAGCGTGAACTTCTTCAACAAGCAATCGAGCGCAAGTCTTACCAAAGGTGCTGTAAGCCAACAGCAAACGCTGACCATCGCATTCATCGCCTTCTTTGGTCCAAAGCGTTAAGAAGACACGTTCTTGATTCTTTATTTCGTCCTCATGGGCTGAACTTTAGACTCAGCTCACCGCAGATCAGCCGGGACCGGCCA
The DNA here is from genome assembly GCA_963713675.1 of uncultured Acidobacteriota bacterium. Classification (GTDB taxonomy): domain Bacteria; phylum Acidobacteriota; class Terriglobia; order Terriglobales; family Acidobacteriaceae; genus Telmatobacter. The sequence goes on along the minus strand of CAVQMV010000002.1, from coordinate 49,146 downwards.
ACCCGCAATTGGCCGGGCCCGACCCAATCAACGCCGCATCTCGGTTCGGCGCACGCGGTCGAGGACGAGCCGCAAGCAGATGTTTTCGAAATCTCCCGGGGGCCATCCGCCGGGAGCCGCCAGACGAATTTCAACCCTCAGGAGAATATTCATGGCAGAACAGAAAGCACCTCAAATGCAGGCCACGCTGGGCCTCACTGGTTTAACCAGTAACGCGATGGCCCTCATCGCTCCCGGCGCCTTCCTCTGGCTCACCTTCTATCTCCAGGCCACCACGGGCGTCGCCGGCCAGCCCTCCACGGCTCCCTCCATGTGGATCGGCATCTTCGCCGCTCTGCTGCTCTGCCTGGCGACCGCTGTTTCCTATGCCGAAATCTCCAAGCTCTATCCCGGCACAGGTTCCAGCTACTACTACGCCGAGCAGGCCATGCTCTCCAAGGACGCTGGCTTCAAGTACGCGCGCATCTCCAAGTTCATCGTCGGCTGGGGCTCGCACCTCTACTACTGGGTCTATCCCGGCGTCATGGTGGCAGTCACCGGCATCTTCGTGGGCTACGTAGTTGGCTTCCTCTATCCCAACTTCCTCAGCGGCTCCAACCCCGGACCGGTCTTCATGGGCCTGGTCGCAGTCGTGTTCTCGTTCTTCGTCGCCTGGATCGCAGCGAAGGGCGCCGGCGCATCCACGGCCGTCAACCTCGCCATCAATGTCATCCAGATTTCCGCTCTGATCGTCTTCAGTGTTCTGGCGCTGGGCTATCGCGCCAATCACCCGACCGGCACACCCGCCTTCCAGTACGACGGCCAGAGCCATGACGACGTACACCTACCAGTTCGCCACCAACCCCAAAGACAGCTCCATCATGCGCGACGCGAACGGCGACCCGCTTCCGCTGCTCGACAGTGCAGGAAAACCGGTCCCCTTCACCATCGATTATCCGACCACTGATTCCACGGGCAACTTCCTCACCCACCCCAACGCCGCTTCCGTCGTTGGCATCCACAAGTTCAGTTGGATGTTCATCCAGGCAACGGTCGCGATTCTCATTCTGGTCGGCTTCGAATCGGTCACCTCGATGGGAGGCGAGGCTAAGAATCCAACCAAACATATACCGATCGCCGTCATTGCGTCGCTGCTGATTCAGGGGTTGTTCTGTTACCTCTTCGAGTATTTCTGCGCCAACTACTTCCTCAACTCCGGCTATACCATGCAGAGCGCGGCCAGTTCTGCGGCGCCCATCGGCGACATGATGATCATCGTCGGCGATCAGTTGCTCGGCCAGGGTCATGGCAAGTACTTCATGCTGGCCGAAGCCTTCACAGTATTCCTGGCGCTCATCGGCACCACGCTGGCCTGCATGAATACCGGCGCCCGCGTCACCTACGCCATGGGCAAGGACGACGAAGTTCCCGAGCACTTCGGCATGCTGCACGCCGAGTCGCTCTCGCCGCGGCGCGCCATCTGGACGCTGGCCGTCATCTCCGCGGTCATCGGCGTCGTCGCTGTCTCGCTGGCCTTCGGCGATGCCAGCGCTCCAACCGACGCATCCATCGCAGCCCTCCCGCACAATATCTTCTCCAGCTTCGGCTATACCACGCACGACAAGATGGCCGCGCTGCCCAACTCCCTGCTCGCCATCACGCTCACTTCCAACTTCGGCACCTTTATCCTCTACGCGCTCAGTTGCTTCCTGTGCATCGTAGCCTACACCGGGCGTTCGGACTTCAGCTTGCTCAAGCATTGGCTGATTCCTGGCTTCGGTCTACTTGCGAACCTTGTCTGCATGGCCTTTTACGTGGCGGGACCGTTCTTTAATCTCGGCACGAAGATGGAACCCTTAACCGCTCTGGGCATCTCCGCTGTCTGGGGCCTCTACGGAGCGATTTACTTCATCAAATCGTCTAAAGCGAAAGGCAAGGGGGCACTGTTGACCGCGAAACAGCAGACCTTGTAGTCAGAACGTAAACTCAGATTCAGGTCCTGGGTGGATCTCCTCTCCGGCTGCAATCTGCGCCGCCGGAGAGGGGCGCCACCCAATTGACGTTTTCAAGCTAGGCTCTTCACTCCCCTGAACGGAAGCATCCCGTCAAGCTGGATCGCGGGATGCCGCACACGGCGGCGCACATGTTAGATGTACAGTTCGGCCAGGCAAGCGACTTTGGCAAAGTCCGCACCAATAATGAGGACGCCATGGGGTCGTTTATCCCTGCATCGCGCCAGCAGGCGCGTTCTCACGGTTATCTTTTTGTGGTTGCCGACGGGGTCGGCGGCATGGATCTGGGCGAAGTGGCCTCGGCAACAGCGGTTTCCGTCCTCACCGACGAGTTCGGCAAAGCGCCAGCAGGCTCCATGCTCATCAGTCTTCTGCCGCGGCTCATCCAGCGCGCCAACGTGGCGGTGCACGATTGCACGCACAAGCCGGAGCACAACGGCCACAAGATGGCCACAACACTCGTGGCTTGCGCCCTGCGCTACGACCAGGCTGTGGTGTCGCATGTCGGCGATTCGCGGTGCTACCTCGTGCGCAACGGCCAGGCGCGGCAGATCACCCAGGACCATACGCTGGTCAACGAGCAGCGCAAGATGGGGTTGATCTCCGCCGATGAGATCGCGTCGTCCGATTCGCGTCATGTGCTCATTCGCTCCGTGGGGCCGGAGATGTTCGTCTCGCCCGACACCACGGCCGTCACCCTGCAGCCAGGCGATGTGCTCATTCTCTCGACCGACGGACTGCACGACGAACTGCGCGAACCAGAAATTGTATCGATCGCTTCGCAGAAGAAGGATGCCGCGCAGATCGCGCGCGAGCTCGTGGCCCGCGCGGTCGAAATCGACGGCGGCGACAATACCACTGTGCAGGTCATTCGCGTCCGCTCGGTGGAACAGGTGGGCATGTATCGCGGCCGTCCTTACCGGCTGCCGATTTGAGACGGTACTAAGGAAGCTCGACCTGCTTGCCGACTTACGAAATCCTTAGTTTTCTGCAACTCTTTCCCGATACAGTAGAGATAGCTATTCCGATGGAGCCTGAAGCGCGATGAGTTTCTACGATGCCCTGGAGCCCGGCGCACAACTTGATTCTTACCGCATCGATGCGGTGGTTGCGAGAAGCGGCATGGCCACCATTTATCGCGCCACCGACTTGCGCGACAGCCGCACTGTCGCCCTGAAGATTCCTCATCCCGACATGGAGGCCGATCCGTTATTTTCCGATCGCTTCAAACGCGAGGCTGGCATCGGTGAACGTCTCGACCACCCCAACGTCATGCGCGTTTTCGGCGACGAAAAACGCTCCCGCATCTACATTGTCATGGAGTGGTGCGAGGGCCGTTCGTTGCGCCACATCCTCGACGAAGGACGCCTCTCCTCTGACCGCGCCATCCACATCGCCGAGGGCGTGCTCAATGCTCTGGCCTACATCCACGCCAACGGCGTCGTGCATCGCGATCTGAAGCCGGAAAACATCCTCGTCGACGACAACGACAACATCAAGCTCATCGACTTCGGCATCGCCGGCGATACGTCCGCGCGCCGGCTCACCTACGCCAACTTCACCACCGCGCTCGGTACTCCGGATTACATCTCACCCGAGCAGGTAAAGGGCAAGCGCGGCGACGGGCGCAGCGACATTTATTCCATGGGCGTGATTCTCTACGAAATGCTCACCGGCAAACTGCCCTTCCATGGCCCCACGCCGCTGGCCGCCATGAACGACCGTCTGCTGAATCATCCGACGCCGCCGAGCGTTGCTGACCCGTCCGTCTCTCCGCAAATGCAGGAGATCCTCTATCGCGCTCTCGAGCGCGATCCCAAGAACCGCTATCCCCGGGCGGAGGAATTTCTTCACGATCTGGAGCACCCCGAGGCGGTCGGCGTAGAAGACCGCGACGAAATTCGCGACTGGCAAAATCGCAAATCCCCGCTCGTCCGCAAGATTCTCTACTACAGCGGTTTGGCCCTCATTCCCGTGGTTATTTTGTTGATTATGGTGCTCATCGCGCGCCACCACTAACGCATCGGGGCTGCTGCAATCGGTTCGCCGTCCTGCTCGTTCTTGCTCACGTTTGTTCGGGCGCTGGGTCATATAATCGACCCTTTTAACAGCTGTAGCTATTCGTGTCGGATAAGAGTCTCAGGAGAACGTCAATGAGACGTCTTTGTCATCTTGCCTGTCTTGCAGCCCTCTCGACGTGTTCAGTCGCCGTCGGTCTCGCCGAGGAGCCCCTGAAAGTTTCGGTCTGCGAGCTTAAGGCTGATCCTCCTTCTTATAACCACAAGCTTGTCGAAGTCGAAGGATTCGTGTCGCACGGCTTCGAAGATTTCACTCTGTTTGACCCGGCGTGCGGAGATTCGATAGGAATCTGGCTTGAGTACGGCGGTACGCAGAAATCAAATACGATGTATTGCTGCGGCCCGACCGCCGGCACAACTCGTCCGAACGAATTGGCCGTGGAGGACATACCAATTCCTCTTGTCGACGACGAGGAATTCAAGGAATTCAATCGTCAGATCCAGCCGCCTCACTCCGGCGAATCTGGCTCCGTTGCCCACGCCGCTCTCGTCGGCCGGTTCTTCTCTGGAAGAAAAAAGCAGTTTGGAAAAGGAAAGCCGTTTTGGGGCGGATACGGTCACATGGGCTGTTGCAGCCTGCTCGCCATTCAGGAGGTGAAATCGGTCACTCCCGAAGACCGCGACGATCTCGATTACAAGTGCATCAGCTGACGCACCGGATATCGATCAAGTAGGTTGCGGCTTCCGGTATTTGCAAGGAATCTGGCCGTGGAATGGCGCTCGCGCGATCCAAGCTCAAACGGATGCGGACCAGAACCCGGCCTCACATGCTTTCGACGATCCGGAAAGCGTTGCCGCCGATTTCCTGGTGACCCTGCTCAAGCTCGACGCTACGCGGCCCTTGCAACTCACCGTAAAGCGTAAGACACAGGGCCGCGTTTTCTACGAATTGAAGTCCACCAACAAGGGTGAAACGTATCTCGTGAACGTCAGCAAACCCTTTCTGCTTTCCTTCTACGCGCACGACCCAAAACGGGTGGCTTGGGTAGTCATCGGTGCCTATGAATCGTCCTGCGACAAATCGAATTCCGTCACACGCATTAAGTAGAGAATTGCGCCGGTCTTTTCACTGCGCCCTTTGCGCCTGACCCACTTCAATTTCCTCGGTCAGCGCCTCGGCCGCGTCGATGCAGTCTTTGCGGCTCACGTCGCGATGCGTGACCACACGGATGGCATCCGGCCCGAACGCTCCAGCCAGCACCCCGCGCGCTTTGAGCCGCGCCGTTAGATCGGCCGCGCCCTTCCCCGCTTGCAACCGGAAAACGACGATGTTCGTTTCTACCGACGCGAGATCGATCGAAACTCCCTCGGTATGCGCCAGTGCCTCCGCCAGCAGCCGCGCATTGGCGTGATCTTCGTGCAGATGCTTCGGCCCGTCTTCGAGCGCGATCAGCCCCGCCGCAGCCAGCACGCCTGCCTGCCGCATGCCGCCGCCCAGCGCCTTGCGCAAACTCCGCGCCCTCACAATCCGTTCCGCCGAACTCACCAGCATCGATCCCACCGGCGCGCCCAGCCCCTTCGACAGACAAAACATCACGGTGTCGAAGCCGTGAGATAGCGTCTTCACATCGACGCCCAGCGCCACGGCGGCATTGAAGATGCGCGCTCCGTCCAGATGCAGTGGGAGTTTGCGATCCCTCGCCCCAGCAACAATCTCATCCAAAACCGGAAGGTCGTAGACCCGCCCACCAGCCAGGTTCGCTGTGTTTTCAATTTCGATGAGCCCGGTCTGCGCGCGGGACGGCCCGACCGGAGCGATGACGGCCTCAATGTGCTTCCAGGTGAGAACTCCACCTTCCGCGGGCACGGCGCGGATCAGGCAGCCGGAAAACACCGCTGTCGTCGCCATCTCAAAGTCGAGAATGTGCGCGCGCGACTCAGCAATCACTTCCTGACCCGGCTGCGTCAGCAACCGAATCGCAATCTGGTTGCCCATGGTGCCGGAGGGCACAAACAACGCCGCCTCGCGACCAAACGCCTCGGCCGCGCGCCGCTCCAACAGGTTGACGGTCGGATCCTCGCCGTACACATCGTCGCCGACTTCAGCAGCCGCCATGGCCGCACGCATCTCCGGCGTAGGCCGCGTTACCGTATCCGAACGTAGATCAATGATTGCGGACAATTCCCTTCACCCTTCCTAGGCCCAAGCATTCTTCGCGCGACGAGCGCCCATCGAGTACTGTTCCCTGTTCCCTGCCTCTACGGTATCTGCCCCATCGGCAGCTCCATCACCGCTGTGCGCTTGCCATCTTTTTCGGCGTATGCCCACAGTCCGTGAAAGTTCGCGCGGATGCCCGGCTGTGTCTTCAAAAACGCACCCAATACTGCCGTTGCCTCGGTGCGCAGCGCGGCCGGGTCGGTCACGCCGGTCGACTGATACACCACGCCCAGATCAGCCTCGCGCAACGAGGGATCGAAACCCACAGCCTCGATCTTCCAGGTGCGATCGCCATCGGGCAGCGACAGCGGAAACGCGCTCTGCGGCGAAGGCATGATCAGCGCCTGCTCCTGGCGCAACTTTTCGAGATTGGGTGAAGTAAGAAAATCAACTGGAAGCAAAAGAAAACGGGCCGCATCGTAGCTGTACCACGCGCTCCATGGATCGGCCTTGGCCAGCGATCGCCCGCGCACCCAATACCACACGCCGTCGTGTCCATCGAATACACCGTTCCGAATCGTCAATCCCGCCAGCTTCCACTCTTTCGCCGCGCCGTCCCATGCCAGGATTAGCCCTATCTGCCCCGCCAGCGGCGCTCCCGCAGCATCGGCCAGCACCACGGCGTAACGCCCCGGCGGCAATGCGCTCATGTTGATGGTCACGGTCAGCGATCCCGCGGCAGTCGAGCAGAAGAACTGTGTATCCATGGGCGCTGTCTGCTCGCTGGCATCCAGCAGGTAGAGATTCCGCAATTCGAAGTGGCCGCCCTTCAGCAGCGGTACTCCCTGCTCCACAGCAGCGCGAATTCCGCCCCACTGCGACGCTTCCTGCGGCAGCAGCACGGCCTGCAATGTGGACTCATCCTGCCCCATCACGGCATTTGCCACTTTGGTCACGATCGCCGACAGCGCATCCCGATCCAGCGAACCCAGTTCGGGCTCGGGAGTGCAACTTGCCGCCCGGCTCGTCCAGGGCGCCAACAACAACGCCAACGCCATCAAAACCGTCCACCGCAAGCGCATCTCCGTCTTCATCCTTTTTGCCCCGAAAATCTCTTTTCTTGACGGCCTATGAGCGTCCACCAGCCACTGCTAGTCTAGTACAGTGAGCGGCAGTCAATCGCGGCGGCCCTAAGCGCCGCGCCCTGCATTGCGCTGGAATTCAATGCAAGCCCAGATTCCCCCACCACCGGAATCTTCAAGCCGTGCCCTCGCAGGACTGCGCGCCAGCAGCACCGCGCTCCTGGCCGCCTCAGCCATCATCTTCGCAGCGCAATTTCTCTTGGACGTTCCACTGGCCGCGCAGTCATCTCCCGCGCAGTCGCCATCAAGTCCGTCTCCCGCACATGCGACCGCGCATCCGCACAAGAAGTCCGTGGCCGCAAAACCCGCAGCCCAGCCGGCTCCCGCCCCTGTGCCCGCCGCACCGCAAATTCCCAACTGGCCCGCCAACAACAAACCTGCCGCAGCGTCTGTGGTCTGGGACAGCCACGGCCTGTTCATCCAGGCCTCCAACTCCAGCCTGGACCAGATTCTGAGGGACATTTCTCTCAAGACCGGCGCAAAGATAGAGGGCATGGGCGCGGACGAGCGCATCTTTGGCAACTACGGACCCGGCCCTGCCCGCGATGTGCTCGCAGAGCTTCTCGACGGCTCCGGCTACAACATTCTCTTACTTGGCGATCTGGGCCAGGGTACTCCACGAAAGATCGTGTTGAGCGGCCGCCCCACCGGTCCGGCGCCTGCCTCAGGCACTGCCAGCCCCGGCGCAACCAACGACAACGATGCGGAAAACGATCAGGAAGTCGAGCAGCCCGACACAAACCCGCCGGCACCGCCGCCCATGCCGCAGCCCGTTGTAAATAACGCCCCTGGTGTGCCGGTGCGCACGCCGCAGCAATTGCTGGTGCAACCCCAGTTGCAGAACAGCCAGCAAAATCCGCAAAATTGAAATGAGAGCTTTGCCTTCAGCGGCTGACGGCTGAATGCTGACAGCTGCCTTTAAGAGGTCCGTGCCGCCTGGGGTTGGGTCTTCAGGGGGGCCGGCCGGCGCGGCGGGCGCATCAAGGCAAATCCTGCGCGCAGAATCGCATAAGCGGCTAGAATGCCAAATGCCAACGCGCCCAATGTCGCCAAAATCAACATCGCAAAATCCAGCAAATTAGCCATTACTGCCGCTTCTCCCGTAATGTGCGCTTACGGCCGCAACGTGCGCGTCCCGCCGCCTGTCTTCAAATTCCGGTTCACCGGGGGTGCCGGCAAGCCTGATAGGCGTCAATGCGATTGTCGCAGATTGTCCGCTGCGTTGCCGTCTCTACTGTTGCCAAATAGAATACCCCTAGTGTCTTTAGTACTTGGCGTCGCAAATCACTCGGAACCCGCCGTCAACGTTTAGCCAAACATGTCCATTACGCACATCTCGGTGCGGGGAGCGCGCCAGCACAACCTGCGCGACATCAACGTGCGCATTCCCCGCAACGCACTCACCGTGGTCACCGGCCTATCCGGCTCCGGCAAGAGCTCGCTCGCCTTTGACACCATCTACGCCGAGGGCCAGCGCCGCTACGTTGAGACGCTTTCCGCCTACGCGCGCCAATTCCTCGACCAGATCGAGAGGCCCGACGTGGACTCGATCGAGGGGCTCAGCCCGGCCATCTCTATCGAGCAGAAGACCACCAGCCGCAGCCCCCGTTCCACGGTCGGAACCATCACTGAGATCTACGACTACCTCCGCCTGCTTTACGCTTCTGTTGGCACGCCCCACTGCCCCGGCTGCGGCCGGCCCATCGCGCGCCAAACCGCCGAACAGATCGTTCAAAGAATCCTGGAACTGGGCAAAGGCGAGCGCGTAACCGTGATGGCGCCCATCGTGCGAGGCCGCAAGGGAGAGTTTAAGGATTTGCTGGATCAGCTTGATCAGCAAGGGTTTCGCGCCCGCGTAGACGGCGAGGTGCACGATCTTTCAGAGCCCCTCGCGCTCGATCGCCGCAAGAACCACACCATCGAAGCCATCGTCGATCGGGTGCTGCTGAAGGCCCCGACGGATGCTGTGATCGTGGGAAAGCCCGCCGTCGAAAAGCGCCCCGTCGAAGCCCGATTAGGTCAGGCCGTCAGCAAAGCCTTGCAACTGGCCAATGGCCTCGCCCTCATCACGTTCAACGACGGCAACGAGCAGTTGTTTTCCTCGTCGATGGCCTGCCCCGATTGCGGCCTCGACGTGCCCAAGCTCGAGCCGCGCAGCTTCTCCTTCAACTCCACCTTCGGCGCCTGCCCCAACTGCCACGGCCTCGGCTCGCTCTACGACTTCGATCCCGCCAAAGTCATCACCGACTGGTCGAAGCCACTGTTCGACGGCGGTCTTGGTCCCGGCTCCTCGTCGCAATATCTCAACAAGCTCGTCCAGCTTGCCGCGGATCGCTACAAGATCGATCTCAAGACGCCGTTTGAAGACCTGCCGCCACGCCAGCAGCACCTGCTGGTCTACGGCCCACCCAAAGGCGAAGGTCCGCGCACCGGCTTTCACGGCATCCTGGCCTATCTGCGCGACAATGCGGAGGACGCACGCAGCGACAGCTATCGCGAGTACATGATGAGCTTCATGTCAGCCGTGCCCTGCCCGGTCTGCCGAGGCAAGCGCCTGCGCCCTGAGTCGCTCGCCGTCAAGGTCGGCGGCCTTTCCATCGCCGACTTCACTGCCCTTCCGCTCAATCGCGCGCTTTCGGCCATCATCAACCTGCAATTCACTGAGCGCGAGGCCCTCGTGGCCGAGCGCCTCCGCCGCGAGATTGCCGAGCGCCTTGAATTTCTTTGCGCCGTCGGCCTCAACTACCTTTCGCTTGACCGCAATGCCACCACGCTCTCCGGCGGCGAGGGCCAGCGCATTCGTCTTGCCACGCAGATCGGCTCGCGCCTTCGCGGCGTTTTGTACGTGCTCGACGAACCTTCTATCGGCCTGCATCAGCGCGACAACAATCGCCTCATCGGGGCCCTGGAAAAGCTCCGCGATCTGGGCAACACGGTGCTCGTCGTCGAACACGACGAAGAAACCATCCGCCATGCGGACTTTGTCCTCGATCTTGGCCCGGGAGCAGGGCGCTTGGGGGGCTTTGTCGTCGCGGAAGGTACGCCGGAGCAGATTATGGCCTCGCCCGCGTCGCTTACCGGCCGGTATCTCAGCGGCACCACCTCCATGCTGCAACGCACTCAGCCACGGAAGCTCACCGGCAAGTGGCTCACCATCACTGGGGCGCGCGAACACAATCTGCAGGACGTGAACCTGCGCATTCCCCTCGGCGTGATGACCGTCGTCACCGGCGTCAGCGGCAGCGGCAAAAGCACCCTCGTCAACGACATCCTCTACCGCTCGCTCGCCAAGTCGATCTACGGCTCGCGCGAAGAGCCCGGCGCGCACGAAGCCCTCACCGGGACCGAGCAGATCGACAAGGTCGTGCGCATCGATCAATCGCCCATCGGTCGTACGCCGCGTTCAAATCCAGCCACGTACACCGGCGTCTTCTCGCCCATCCGAGATTTGTTTGCCATGCTGCCCGAGGCACGCGAGCGCGGCTACAAGCCCGGCCGCTTCAGCTTCAATGTCACCGGTGGCCGCTGCGAGGCCTGCACGGGCGATGGCCAGCGCCGCATTGAGATGAACTTCATGCCCGATGTCTACGTGCAGTGCGAGGTGTGCAACGGCCGCCGCTACAATCAGGAGACGCTGGCCGTCAAATTCCACGGCCACTCCATCGCCGACGTCCTCGACCTCACCATTGAAGATGCTTTGCCGCTCCTCACCGATGTGCCCCAGGTGCGCCAGAAATTACAGACACTCGTCGACGTCGGCTTGGGCTACATCCACCTCGGCCAGAGCGCTACGACATTGTCGGGAGGTGAGGCGCAGCGCATGAAGCTGGCGCGCGAGCTCTCCAAGCGCCAGACCGGTAAAACCCTTTACCTGCTCGACGAGCCCACCACCGGCCTGCACTTCGACGACGTGCGCAAGCTCCTCGAAGTTCTGCACCGGCTTACCGATCTCGGCAACTCAGTCATCATCATCGAGCACAATCTCGACGTCATCCGCAACGCCGACTGGGTCATCGATCTCGGCCCCGAGGGCGGCGAAGACGGCGGACGCATCGTCGGCGAAGGCCGTCCGGCGAAGATTGCCGCCACGCCCGGTTCTTACACTGGACAGTTCCTCAAGCGCTATTACAAGCTCAGCAACGGCCGTCTCGCGCCCGCCGATGCGGAAGAGGATCCGCTTCCATCCTCCACGGTCGGCGACTGCCCCAATGGCGCCTCATCGAACAACACCGATCCTGATCCAGCCGCGGGGCGATCCAACGGCAAGCAAACGCGACAAAAAACTTCGGCCGGGTCAAGCAAAAGCAGAAAGACTGGCATCCAACGCCCATGACAAACTTCCCAGAAGACGATGCACGCGAACCCGTGACGAAGCCGGCAAACGACGCAGAGGCTTTCATTCCGCACCAGGCAGCGGAGATTCGCGTGGGAAACGCAATGGCCGAAGATCGAGCCGACGATGCCCGTCATCTCGCCGAGACTGAGGCGCCCGTAGCGCCGTATGCGCCGCCCGGCGCTGAACCACCGCTCTTCCATTCCTACGCGCAGCCGCCGGTTCGCCGCCCCATGCGCATCCCGAACTTCGGCCATCTTCTGCTTTTGTCGTTGCTGCTTACTGTCGCTTTCTCCATTTTGGTCATCGCACTGGCACTCGTCTCGCATTTTCATCTCTTTGGCGTGCAGATTTCGGCAAAGTCTGCCACCGACGTCGGCTTCAACCTCGTCAGCGAGGCCATTCTCTACCTCGTCACCTTCGGCTTCAGCCTCTTCGTCTTTCCGATGGTGTGGAACGAGAGCCTCTTCGTGGGATTGCAATGGCGCGGCAAACTCGCACTCACCTGGTTCTGGCCGCTCTTCGGCGTCGCCGTGATGTGCTTTGCTCTGGCAATCCTCGACCAGTTTCTGATGCCCGGTCCCGCCAACGCACCCATCGAAAAAATGATCAGCACGCCCGGCGCAGCCTGGTTGATGTTCGCATTCGGCGTCACCATGGCGCCGTTCTTTGAGGAGATGTTCTTCCGCGGCTTTCTCTTGCCGGCTCTTTGCACCGCCTGCGACTGGTCCGCCGAAAAGAAAACCCACAGACCCCCGCGCCCTCTCGACGCTAACGGTCATCCGCAGTGGTCGCTTCCCGCCATGATCATCGGCTCTGTGCTCACCAGCATTCCCTTCGCCCTGTTGCATGTCGAACAGCAGGGGCACTCGCTGGGACCGTTTCTTCTCCTCATCATTGTCAGCCTGATTCTGTGTGCAGTTCGTCTTATCACGCGGTCCCTGGCCGCCAGCACACTCGTCCACGCGTCCTACAACTTCATCATTTTTTCAGCGGCAATGATTGGCAGCAGCGGCTTCCGCCACTTCGACAAGATGTAACGAGATCAGTGAAATGAGTGAAGCAAGTGAAGTGAGTGAAAGAAGCGAAGCGGCTGGTTGACCCAGTCCTTCACTCACTTCACTCTCTTCACTGCTTCATTCGCTTACAATCGTACCGATGCCCGACGCCACCTACTCCCAGCAACTCCTCGCCCTCCTCGCCCGCACCAGCTTCAAGCTCGGCGAGTTCAAGCTCTCTTCCGGGGCAACCAGCGATTACTACATCGATTGCCGCACCACCACGCTCCACGCCGAAGGCGGCCGCCTCACCGGCCACGCCATCCTCGAGCTGCTTGAAGCCAACAAGATCGACGCCGAAGCCGTCGGCGGCCTCACCATGGGCGCCGATCCCATCGTCTCCAACGTGGCCACGGCCAGCGCATGGCGCTCCACTTTGCGCCCCAATATGCCGCTGCTCCACGGCTTCCTGGTGCGCAAAGCGGAAAAGGCTCACGGAACAGGCCGCCGCATCGAGGGCTTCTATCGTCCCGGCGCGCGCGTGGTCATTGTTGACGACGTCTGCACCACAGGCGCCTCCACCATCGCCGCCATCGAGGCCGCGCAGGAGGCCGGCATGATCGTCGCCGCCGTAGTCTGCATTGTGGAACGCGAGGAGGCCAACGGTCGCCCCGCCGTCGAAGGTGCTGCGCAAGGCGCCCCGTTCCTGCGTCTCTTCACCGCCAACCAAGTCCGCGCGGAGCACGTGAAGCAGCTCGCGGCAACAAAGTCTTAGCCACAGAAACGCAAAGGGCAGGCCCGTTAAGGCCTGCCCCTGCTTCCTACCCCAGCTATCTGAGAAGTGCTTCTGGCTATGCTATTCCTCAACCGTAGGCGGCTGCGCCGGCGGATTCGCCTGGCCCGTAGAGGCCGGCGACTGGGACTGCGAGCCCATGGCGTTGTCGGCAGTCATATTCGAGAGCAACCGCACCTGGACGCGCCGATTCTCTTTGCGTCCTTCTGGCGTGCTGTTGTCCGCCACGTACTGGTCTTTGCCAATGCCGATCAGATAAAACCGGTGGGCCTGGATGTTGTACTTCGCTGCCAGGTACTGCACCACAGCATCAGCGCGGCGCTGGCTCAGCTCGTAGTTGTACTGCGCCGGACCCACGGAATCCGTCCCGCCGGTCACTTCAAGAATGTAGCTCTTCGCAGAACCCAACTGGCCCGCGAACTGATCCAACTGCGCTTTATCGTCGGTCGTCAGCACAGCCTTGTCGAAGCCGAAAGTCACAGACGCCTTCGTGACTTCCTTGTAATTGTCGAGCCCCTTCACCACGCTCTCCAACGAATCGGCGCGGTGCGCCACGTCGTTAGCCGCAGTGTCGGCCGAGTTCGCCGCCTGGCTCGCGTTCGTTGCATTCACGTTGGCCGCATCGGCCGTCGTCTGCGCCTTGCTAATGCCCGCCTGCGCGCGATCGTCTACATCGTGAATCGCACGGTTGTTCTCTGCCGACTTCTGGTCGAGTGAATCCGTGTGCTCGATCAGCGGTCCCGTTTGCGTGCGCACGTAGTTCTTGGTAGAGCATCCCGTCATGCCCAGTGCAACCAGCGCCGCGGCTGCCATTGCAAATCCAATTCGATTGCTTGTCATTGCCTCCACCTTCCCGTCCACTCCTGGAATCACGTACCGGATTCCCGGCAGTGAAAGTCTCCTGCTTCACCCACGAAAGTGCACGCCGCCCTCCAATCGAGAGAGCCCATGCAAATACCTGATAATGATCCTGTTACCCATCCTTCCGGCACCGTCCAAAATCGCAAAAACCATGTAATTTTTACCAAACTCGGTAAGGATTGCTCACTTCGGGCTCTCTCAATGCACTCCCCACTTCTGATGGTTGTCCCCGGTCCCTCGCTTTTGGGGACCGGGGATGCCGAGTGCCCATCCTAAACGCCCGTTTTGCGCCCTGGGGTGGCAAAGCCCTAACTACGCCAACTCCGCTAACACCGCCAACTCCGCCAGTCCCGCTATCCTAAGAACTGGCCTCAAGCGCAGCGAACTCATCCTCATTTATGGACCTCTACGAAAAAATCCGTTCCCTGCCCACGCAACCAGGCGTGTACCTCTACAAAAACGCAGAGGGCGAAGTCATCTACGTGGGCAAGGCCAACAACCTGCGCGCACGCGTGCGTTCCTATCTTCTTGAAGCCTCTCAGGCCAACGCCAAAACCGGCTCGCTCATGCGCGAGGCCGCCGACCTTGACTACATCCTCGTCGCCAACGAGCATGAAGCCCTCGCTCTCGAAAACAATCTCATCAAGCAGCGCAAGCCGCGCTTCAACATTCTGCTGCGCGACGACAAGACCTATCCGTACGTCAAGCTCACTCTCGGCGACCGTTTCCCCAAGGTCTTCGTCACGCGCCGCCTGCGCAAGGATGGCGCTGCCTATTACGGCCCTTACTTCCCCGGCAACCTCGCCTACCGCGTGGTCGAGCTCATTCACCGCAGTTTTCTTTTGCCCAGTTGCAAAGTCGATCTCTCGCGCTACCACCCCCGCGCCTGTTTGCAGTACTACATTCACCGCTGTCTCGGCCCTTGCGTCGAAGGCCTCACCACGCCCGAAGCCTACAAGCAAGCCGTCCGCGACGCGCAACTGTTTCTTGAAGGCCGCCACGCCGAGCTCGAGCGCACGCTCACCGCGCGCATGATGGCCGCAGCTGAGGCCGAGCAGTTCGAAGCCGCCGCGCGCCTCCGCGACCAGCTCTCCACCGTGCACCAACTCCAGGAGAAACAGCGCATCGCCACAGTCGAGCTCAACGACGATGCCGACGTCTTCGGCTACCACTTTGAAGACGGCTCGCTCGCCGTCAATCTCTTCCACATGCGCAACGGCAAAATCGTCGACCGCCGCGAGTTCTTCTGGGAAGATCTGCCGAGTCTCATGGATGCGATCGAGGAAGAGGCTGTCGATCCAGAATCATCTTCGTCGGAGGAAGTCTTGTATCAGGGCGCGACTTCAGTCGCGCCGAAAAAGTCCAAACAAAAGGAAGGGGCTTTAGCCCCTGATGGGGAAACTCCCTTCCACGCCGGAGCCGTCTTCAGCGCCCTCCTCAAGCAGCTCTATATCGACCAGCAGTACGTCCCGCGCACCATCCTCGCCCCGGTCGACTTCGACGACCGCGAGTCTCTCTCTGCATTACTCACCGAGCGAACCGGCCACAAAATCGAAATCGCCGTGCCGCAGCGCGGCGAAAAGCGTTCCCTCGTCGACCTTGCGGGGCAAAACGCGAAGCAGTCCTACACGCAACGCTTCCGCGTCCTCGAGCCCTCGCGCAAAGCCATTCAGGAAGCGCTCGCCGACGTGCTCATGCTCCCCGAGCTTCCCCGCCGCATTGAGTGCTTCGATATCTCGCACATCCAGGGCGCGGAGACGGTCGCTTCCATGGTCGTCTGGGAAGACGGCAAGATGAACAAGTCCGCCTATCGCAAGTTCAAGATAAAGACCATCGCCGGCGTAGACGATTTCGCCGCCATGCGCGAGGTCGTCGAGCGTCGCTACCGCCGCATCCGAGACGCTGGCGAGACGGCTTTGAAAGGGCACGGCTTCAGTCGTGCCGATCACGAACATATAAAGGACGGGGCTTTAGCCCCTGAGGGAAGGTCCTCCAAAGAGCCCGCCACAATGCCCTCACTCGTCCTGGTCGATGGCGGCCTGGGCCAGCTCCATGCCGCGGCCGAAGCCCTCGAGTCTCTCGGCTTCACTTCGCAGCCGCTCGCCTCCATCGCCAAGAAGGAAGAGCTCATCTACCTCTACGGCAACGAAGACGAGCCCATTGTCCTCGACCGCCGCAGTCCCGTGCTCCATCTTGTCCAATTGATTCGCGATGAGAGCCATCGCTTCGCCGTCGGCTATCACAGGCAGCGCCGAGCCATGCGGGATAAACAATCCGAATTGCTGGACATTCCCGGCGTCGGCGCGCAAACCCGCCAGCGTCTGCTCACCCACTTCGGCAGCCTGCGCGACGTGCAGCAAGCCACCGCCGAGTCCCTCGCCGCCGTAGTCTCTCGCAAAACCGCCGAAACCATTTGGCGGCGTTTCCACGAGAGTTCAGCTTCGGATGAATTGCGGTCAGCCGGCGCGACCACGACAGTGCCTGGCAGCTAAACCGCGGCGCTGCTCACCTACGTCGGACTCTCGGGGCTCCCTGCCAGAAGCTCTCTTCATGTCGAGCAACAAAGTGTGGGCATCCTTCATTTTCGCTTCTTCTCGTCATTGAGCACTGTGCCGCTCACCGGGCAAACAAGGAAGGTGAGGAACTTATAACCTACCGCAATCAATTCGTCGGGAAGCTGCCTCGTGATCAGCCGTACGTCATGAACCCCGCAGACAGGCGGGTTCGAATCTTTTTTCCTGAAGCAGCGTTCTGCCATATGCAGTCCCCAATTGATCGAATATCGCGGCAATTTTCTTGAGCGCAGCCAATCTACTTAAAAACCAAGCACGGTCGGTCAGCCCCAATCCATCACGGGATCCACATCGAGTGAATTGCTCTTAGCTGGTGCGACCGCGACGATGCCCGGCAGCTAATGCGCGGCGCTATTCACAGGCTTCAGGCTTTCCGATACTCGCGCCAGAAGTTCCTTCGGATGTATAGGCTTCGACAGCAGCGTAAAGATGTGCCCGGCGCGCTGTGCAACCGCCAACAGTCCGGCAGTGGCCACATGGCCTGAGAAAAGTAGGACCTTGCAGTCGGGAAATACGCGCCGGACTGTAATCGCAAGTTCGATGCCGCTCATGCCCGGCATCGATACGTCGGTGATGAGCAATTCCGGCGGCGTAAGCAACGCGATTTCCATTGCTTCTTGCCCGTCGTACGCGGTCATTGCGGCATATCCGCTTTGCGACAGAATCGCGGCCACAGTTTCGGCAATCGCTGACTCATCGTCGACCACAAGCACGGTAGGACGATAGGGGGTTGTGTCGGCTGGCGGAACTTCGCTGATGGGGACGACGGGGGAATTTCGTCTTCCAGTCATGATGGGATATCACCTCTGGAGGCACCCTAGCAGCTTTTTTCTGATACGGGCTGAGTCTTCCTGCTACGGGATAAATCTTTTAATCTGAACATCTTTACGCGCCCACAAGACCATTCCTACGGATGATCGAAACATAGCTACATCGCGACTGCGAGATCCACGCGTAAAATAAGCATAGGTTTTCGATTGATTTGCGTCACTATAGCTCGATATGATTTTTAGCTTAGGTTATTGTTAGTCTTTAAAGGACGCTTTCCCGGCTCGAGGAGGTCAACTATGAAGAATGGAAATGGGCAGGTAAATCTCGAGACAAGCTTTGAGTCGATCTTCCAGGTTGATGTCCCCAAAGGCCGTGATGGCAAGCATAAGCAAATTGTCAGCAGGCTTCTGGCAGACCTCAATGATCTCAAACCGGGAAGTGCTCTGAAGATTCCTCTCGAGGCACTGCCGGACTCCAAGGAGAACATTCGCGCCGCTCTCAACCGCGCCACCCGTTTGCGCGGCATTGAGGTCGCCACCTCAAGCGACGCCGAGCACCTGTACGTCTGGAAGACGGAGAGCCAAACCTAGAATCTGCCCGGCATTTTCTGGCGTGGCTCTCATCATCCGCCCACAATTCAGCTGCCTGCACGCAGTGCCACTATCCCGTCTCCGCGCAATCCACCTGGGGGGAACCATTTTGCCTCCAATGGTGTCTAATTGCAAAGGCACTGCCAATTCCTTCAAGATTGATCTGAGCGGATGCCCGTTTTGCTTTCACTTTTGAAATCGAAATTGCAGGCCACTCAATGCAGCGCAGGCCTAGCTGATCCCAAGCCAGCCAGTGAAGGAGCGCATGCGAGCAGAGATCCAGTTGAGTCAGTTCGCGTGGAGCGCTGTGTTTTTCGCGCTCGGTCTTTGCGTGTGTTCGGCGCACGCGCAATCCCCCGCTGCGCCCGGCGATGTATTGGTGGCATTGGGTGATACTCCGCAAAACCAGACGCGCCCCGCGACGCTCGTTACAAATCCCGCCGCCGCCGATGCCGAATTGCCCGGCGCCATCTACAAAGAAGCCATGCATCCGTTGGACATGGTGCGGCAATCGCTCGAGAATTGGTCGGACTCTGAACTGGCCGCATTGAATACTGGCATACACATCGCGCACGAAGCCTGCGACAAGATGAAACCGGAGGACTACAGTAACGACGATTTGTACGACCTGGCGCACCTTTGCGCCTTCGGGCAGGACTGGAACCCGGCCACCGCCGCCGCCCTGCGTTACCTCGCCGGCAGAGCGCCGGAGCACAGAGCGCAAGCATTTGCTATCTGCATCGGGGCGTATGTCCATCTGAACGCAATCGACCTGGCGCTAACGACGACGCGCCAAATGTTGCAGGCGGAGCCATACGATGCCGAGGTGGCGTACACCGTGCGCTACATGAAGGACTATCTCGAGAACGCCGGCAAGCCGGGTGCACTGAAACTTGCCGAAGACGAGCACGGAAAAATCATCGACGCGCTCAGCAAGGGAACGCCGCTGAAGGCCACATATGGCGACGCCGTTGTGAACACCGGCCTGCTCTATGAGATGGCGATGGAGGCGGCCTTTTTCGAGCGGTATGCCGGCAACGACATGCAGGCAGCGGCCTACCGGAGCGACGTAGAACGGGCGCTGCCGCCGCATGCTGTGCTCACCGGCGAGGACCGGCAGGAGATCGACAGTGCCAGGACGCAATACCATCTTCTCGGAACTGAACTCGCACAGATTCCGGTAGTCCGGTCGTATAAGACGGCGACAACGAAGGCACAGATGAATTCAAGTATCGGCACGAGTTTCGGCGCAGCGACAGCGCTGGTGGTTTTTCCCGATTGGTGCGTGCAGTGCCGGAAGATGATGCCGACCATGACGCAGTTCGCCGAGGCAAATGCTGACACGCCGATTTACGTCTATGGGCTGATCTTCAAGGAAAACGGCGAAGACACCGCTCCCAACACGCAAAAGGAATTACTCGGCACCGACGTGCTCGAAGTTTCAGCGGAAACCGCGCACAGCTTCGGCACCGCCGACTATCCGCTCGGAATTGTCGTGGATCACGCCGGAGTCATCCGCTTCATTGGCGCGCTGCCAGGTGATGCGTTCAACGGCGACGGCTACATGGAGAAGGTCATCACGCGCATGGTCGGCGTGCAGGCCAGGACTCTATCGGGTGCTCTGCGAGGGAATTGAATCGGCTCCACCTACTGCGCGTTCGCCGCCAGAATCGCATCCGCCCACTGTTCGCTCACCGCGCGTACCTGCGCGGGCGTCTGATCATCTTTGTAGACCTCGTAAAAGTACGCGAAAAGAACCCGGTTCCTGGCGCGCAGCAGGACTGTGCCCACCACCATTTTTATGGTCGTTCCGCTCACCGTCACCGGCGCCAACATGCCGAATGAGTAAGCATCGGTCTTGTAGAAAAAAGTGCCCAGCATCACCGGCTGACCCAATGTTTCCTGCGTATTCTGGTTCAGCGCTTTCATCCGCCGGTTGAACTCCGCCTCGGTCTCCTTGAACGTGGAATCGATCACCGCCCCGATCTGATTGCTGGCAGAACCGACCAGATCCTTGAAGTCGCTCGCGCTTATATCGCTAAACTCGGCGGCGCGCAGCACCTCCACCAGCGCGTAGGGGTTGATGCCCCCCGTCCCGCCGCTGCGCAACTTCGCTAAATCGCTCTCTGAGACAAACGCCGCCACGAGCCGATTGCTGTCCGGAGTCACTACTTCGTACTTGACGCGGTAGTCTCCCAGCTCCACCATGCCCATGCCCGGAGGAACGGGAAGTGCAACCGGCACGCCGCCCACCGAATACGACGGCACGCCGCTTGGCGCCGCCTGCGCCTTTGCATGGCTCGAAAGCATCCATGCGGCCAGTAAAGTGAGCGCGGTAACTGTCAAGAAACTGCGGACAACTGAGAACGAGGAGGAACTACGCCGACGTGTGTTCAAGGTGGCTCCGATCTTGTGAAATGCGGAAACGGGAATTGGCCCTAATCGTTTGTGCGATCCGGGCCGCTGCTTTGGGTTCGCGTATAGTTTACTCGGCCCGCACCAGTTCCCCCTTGGCGACCACAATCCGCTTGCTGCACGCGTAGCAGTGGAACGCGTCCAGCGGTCCCACGCTCGAGATCTTCGCCCCACACCACGGGCAGCTTCCCCGCACTGCGCTGATGCCAATGAGCGGCCCAACGAATGGAGCGCAAATCCCCGCGACGATGAATGGAATGCCCACCGCCATCCACGGCCCTACCATCAGGCACATCAACGTCCCAGTAATAATCAGCGGCGGGGCCGTGATCAGCCCGAACAGCAGGCCGCTGAATCCGCCCATCACCGGCGCCTTCTCGTGTGCCGGGTGCGCCTTCGCAATCGCCCCTGCCATCTGCGCATTTTCAGCTCCGCATAGGGGGCAAAACTTCCACGGGCTTTCGAGGTGCGTTCCGCACTTTCTACAGGTTCCACTCATCTTGCGAACCCTCCTTCTCAGGCAAAAGCTCCACTGCGATGTCAAAGTGTAGGCCCGTCTCAACACGCTTGCCCGTGATTCCCATCACGCCGCGCCCTCGCCTTCGTAACATGATTCGCACGCTGCGTTTACTGGAGCGCGCCTTGGGGACTGAAGCCAAGGCCCAAGGATTTGTCATCTTATAGAGGCAATCTTCCTACGCGAACAAAGGAGCAAACCTTGGCCGGTTTCCCTGGAACGAGTGTCGAGAATCGCCTGGTGTTTCTTAACGAGCAGAAGCTGCCAGCGGTGATCACCGCCGCTCAAGGAGAATCGTTGCTGGAGTTTATGGACAGCGTGCCGAAGGAATTGGAAGTGCTTCAGCGCCGTTACGGAGCGATTCTCTTTCGCGGCTTTGATCTCCGCACTGCGGAAGAATTCTACGCCGTTGCCGCTCACTGCTTCGGAGACACCTGGCGCTCGTACCTTGGCGGCATCAGTCCACGGGGTCAGATCATATCGGGCGTCTACGAGTCCACTCGGCACCCTTGCCATTTGCGTATCCCGCAGCACAATGAAATGCCCTATCTTCCCGATCCGCCGCGTACCCTCGCATTCTTCTGCGAGGTCGAGCCCGATCGCGGAGGAGAGACGCCTTTGGTCGACTCGCGCTCCATCTACCAATACATTCCCCAGCCGATTCGGACGAAGTTTGAGATCCAGGACATTCGGTATCATCGTCATCTGCATGGACCGCGCAGGAATCCCGTAATGCGAGCACTCAGCCGCATCATCGAATTGCGCACTTCGTGGATGGCTGCATTCAACACCGATCAGCGTTCCGAGGTGGAGCGCATCTGCGCGGAGCATGGCGCCACGGTGCAGTGGAATTGGGAAGAAAGCGTGCCGATCGCCGATTCGTTGCCAGCTTTAAGAGAACATCCCAGACGGGCGAGAAGCTTTGGTTCGACCAGGCGTCCACCTTCGTGGCCACACCCAGAAGCGCCGGCCAGGTGCGCTGGCTTCTCTGCCACGCTGTCTACCCGCTTCTGCACCGGCGTCCATTCCACGCAACTATGGGCAACGGAGATCCGATCCGGCTCGCCGATCTGAGTCGCATCAACGCCGCGATTGACAGCGCGACCGTCCGCTTTCGCTGGCAGCGCGGAGATTTCCTCCTGGTTGACAACTTCCTCATAACCCACGGACGCATGCCCTTTCACGGCAAGCTTCGCATCCTGGTGGCGATTCACTAGAGCCGGCATGCGGGCGTCCCGAAACTACGCCACTGCTGCAGAATTCCCAGCGGAGCTAACGTTAAGACCCTTTGCCACCATGGCCACAAGAGCCTCGGGCGCCACAGGCTTTTTGAGCAATGTGAAGAAGTGCCCTGCGCGGCGTGCGGTCGCCAGCAAGTCAGACGTCGACGCCAGCCCTGAGAACAACAGAATCTTGCACTCCGGGAAGACGCGCTGGATCGTGACGGCCAATTCGACGCCGTTCATCCCGGGCAACATCACGTCTGTGATGAGCATTTCGGGCGGCCTCAGCAACGCAGTATCAAGAGCACCGTTGCCGTCGTACGCCGCAACCGCTGGAAACCCGCTCAAAGAAAGAATTTTCGCAAGGGTGTCCGCAATCGCAGTTTCATCATCCACCACCAATACTCTCGGGTGATGTTCACTCATTTGAACTGACGGCGCTTTCCGGGGCGACACGATGGGAGAGTTTCGTGTTTCTTTCATAGTTTTACCTCGGGACCTCGCTTGTGTCGCTGCACGTCACATTCCATTTCGATGGGCATCCACACATCTCGAAGACATTTCAGGGATTTAGGCTGTGGACAACCGTTTTGCACCAGTGATCGCTACCCGCCAATGAGCTGAGAACTTTTTACACGAACAGGATATTTTTACGCGCCAGATACTCTTGCGTTACAGTACGCATACGCCACGCGCACGCCCGCAGTGCACTGCGCTGGGCATACGCCGCTCATTCTCCTGCATCACATTGCAAAAGAGGCCCAAAACTTTGGCGCGCGATCCCATTCCGTATTCCGCCCGACTCAAGTTTCTGGCGATTCGCCAGGCCGAGATCCCCAAAGGCCGTGAAGGAAAACACAAGAAGATCATCGAACAAATCCTTCGCCATCTTGATCGATTGGCACCCGGCACCGCCCTCAAGCTTTCTCTGGCTTCTCTGCCTGCCTCGAAGGCAATTATCCGCGCTGCTCTCAACCGCGCAACACGCAAAGAGGGGCTCTCCGTGGCCACATCGAGCGACGCGAAGCATCTCTATCTCTGGAAAGTGACAGGGAAATCCTGATACGATTCAGTTCGCTTTACGGTGATCGATTGTGGACTCTGTTCGTATCGACAAATGGCTCTGGGCCGCGCGCTTTTTCAAAACCCGCGCCATAGCCTCGCGCGCTTGCGATATGGGCCGGATCGACTCGAATGGCTTCCGCGCCAAACCGGCGCGAGATGTTCATCCCGGCGATCGCCTGGTGATCGAAAACGACGCCGGCCGCTTTGAGATCGATGTGCTCGCAATCAGCCACATCCGCGGCCCCGCATCGGTGGCGCAAACTCTCTACCGCGAAACCGAAGCCAGCCGCGAGGCGCGTCTCCGCGTTGCGGAAGAGCGCAAAGCCATGCAGCAGTATGCGCCCCTGCCCACGCATCGGCCCACCAAGCGCGACCGGCGCCGCATCATTCAATTCCGCGGCCGCGCGTAGGTCTGAGACCGTCTGATTTTGCACGATTCAGGGGTGCCCCGGGTCTCGCTTTTGAGACCCGGGATACCGAGATACCAACCTATGCACTGAAGCAGTGAGGGTTTCGGCGCCAAAGCAAAAGGCCCGGGCATTTCGCCCGAGCCTTTGTTTCCTTCCGAACCTAAGCGTTCAGCGTACTCGTTACGCCAGCAGGTTCTTCACCTTCTCTTCAATCACGTCCTGCGGCACGTAGCCCACAATCTGGTCGGCCACCTTGCCGCCCTTGAAAAACAAGAGCGCCGGAATGCCGCGGATTCCGTAACGCGACGGCGTCGCGCCGTTCTGGTCCACGTTCACCTTGGCCACCTTCAGCTTGCCCGCGTAGGTCGCCGCCACGCTATCCACGATCGGCGCAATCGCCTTGCACGGACCGCACCAGACGGCCCAGAAATCCACCAAAACCGGCTGCTCGCTTTGCAGCACTTCCTGGTCAAAATTCGCGTCGTTCACTTCCAAAACACCTTGCCCAGCCATGATCCTCCTCGCGTGCCCCAACGGTCATTGTACAGGAAACCGTATACACATCCGATGCGCGAGGTGCCTTCAAAGTCGCAAGCCCGGGCGAGCTTCGCGCGCTTGGGCCAAACGTCCAGCGTCCGCGTAAGTCTCATCGTCCGCGCGGAGCTACAAAAATGATTTCGTGTACAAAGAGAAGCGCCCGGATCCATAAAGGATCACGGGCGCTAGAGCAGCCCTCCCCCAGAACTGCTCACGCAGCGAATGTAGTTGCTAAATCGATAAATGGCAAGCAAACTTAGGTAATGAATGGGGTAATCAAAAATTGGTGATTATCTACCTCGGTAGTAACCTTAACTCATTGATAACGCACAGCCTAGCCACCAAGGCCGCAGGGATAGTTCATCGAACTTATTTAATTTCAATGGTTTGGCTGGCTCCGACCCGTGAAAACCGGCAGATTACCAGCTCCGCACCAACGCGATTTTCCGTCACTTTTTCAATTGCGGAACCAGCTGCCGGCAGGCTCTTTTCACCCTCGACAACCACCAAAACCGCCGGGCCCGCACCACTTAAGGCAACACCCAGAATCCCATCTTTCCCAACCAGCGGGAGCAAAAGCGGCAGCAGCGGGCAGAAAGGCGCTCGATAAGGCTGGTGAATGCGGTCCTGCATCGCCAACCGCAGCAGATCGCCCCGCGCCTGGGCAAACGCCAGCCCGAGTACGGCCGCCGATTGCAGATTCGCCACCACGTCTTCCATCGCGTAGGTCGCTGGCAGCACCGCGCGCGCTTTGCTGGTGGCCAGCGGTTCGGCTGGCAGCGCGACAATCGCACGCCACGCCTCCGGCGGATCGACACGCGCCACGTACACGCGAGTTCCCTCGCACACCGCGCTCACAAATCCGCCCAGCCAGCATGCCGCCACATTGTCCGGATGCCCCTCGAGCGCATACGCCTCTTCGAGTACCCGGTCCGTGTCCCAATCGAGCTGCCCAAAGTGCATCGCCAGTGCGATAGCCGCAAGCCGCGCGGCCGCCGACGACCCGCATCCCATCCCCAGCGGAATCCCGTTCGTCACCTGCAACGCCAGCGGCACAATCGGCCGCCCGTTCGCTTCGAGCAGGTCCTTGTAGATTTCGAGAATCAGATTATCGTGGAGCCGCCCGCAGCGGTCCGCATCGCGCCCTGTCGCGGAAATCGCAAACTCCTGCGCCGCCTCGGCCTCAATCTCCAGAGCAAAGTCGAGTGCCACGGCCACGGCGTCAAATCCCGGGCCGAGATTCGCTGAGGTTGCTGGCAAGCGGAGCCGGAACCGATCCATCGTTCGCGCGTCCTTCATCCCACTTTGCCCTTCAGCGCGACCAGCACCGCGGCCGGCGTCGCATCCAGGGTGATGGCGTCCCGTCGCAACGCGTCAATCTCCGCCTCATGTCCCTTCTTCTCCTCATCGGTCAACAGTGTCCCGCGATGGAAGTCAATGGTGTAATCGGCATCCTTGAGCGTATGCCCCGTCAGCACCAGGACCACCGTCTCGGTCGGCTGGATCGCGCCCTGCGCGCGCAGCTTCTTCAGCCCCGCCAGCGTTACCGCGGAAGCCGGCTCGCAGCCCAATCCCTCCGCGCCGATCTCCGCCTTGGCAATCGCGATCTCCGCCTCAGTCACGTCCAGGCACCATCCGCCGGTTTCCTCGATCACCTTTGCGGCCTTGCGCCACGATGCCGGATTCCCGATGCGAATGGCCGTGGCCCGCGTATGCGCCTCCACTGGCTCCAGCGAGGTGCCGTGGTTCGCGGCCATGCTCCGCACCAGCGGATTCGCCCCCGCGGCCTGAATCACCGAGATCTTCGGCATGCGCGCCACCAGTCCCAGCTCGCGCATTTCGCGAAAGCCCTTGCCCAGCGCCGAACTGTTGCCAAGGTTGCCGCCGGGCACAATCAAGTGGTCGGGCACATTCCAGTCCATGGCCTCGGCAATCTCGAATGCCGGCGTCTTCTGGCCTTCCAGCCGGTAAGGATTCACCGAATTCAGCAGGTAGATCGGCGCTTGCTGCACAATCTCGGTCAGTACATTCAGGCAGCCGTCGAAATCCGTCTTCAACTGATAGGTCACGGCGCCGTAATCCATCGCCTGCGAGAGTTTGCCCCATGCAATCTTGCCATCGGGAATCAGCACCAGAGCGCGTAGCCCGGCGCGCGCCGCGTATGCCGCCATTGCCGCCGACGTGTTCCCCGTTGACGCGCACGCGACCCACTCGAATCCGCGTTCTTTCGCCACGCTCAGCGCCGCGGTCATGCCCGTGTCTTTGAACGAGCCTGTGGGATTCATGCCCTGATGCTTGGCAAAGATGCGATCAATGCCCAGTGCCGCTGCCGCGCGCGGCAAGTGATAGAGCGGCGTATTGCCTTCGCGCAACGAAACCGCGTTGCCAAAGCTATCCAGAATCGGCAGCAGCTCGCGGAAACGCCACACGCCCGATGCATCCAGCGCCTCTCCCGAGCATCGCCGTTCCCGCCACAGCCACTTCAAGGCTCCAGGATTCGGTCGGTCGTGTCCCCCGCGCTGGCTCCAGCCGGGGTATTCCACCTCAAACAGGTCTCCGCATTGGGCGCAGCGAAAATCTGGCCGCGCCTCCGCGCCAGCAATCCGGCTTCCACACCCGAAACAGCGCAATTGATGTAAGTTATCGTTCATAATTACCTGGTGTTAGCCTACCAGTGTACGGCGATTCTTGCTGTGGATGGAGCGCCGCAGCGCAGGTCTGTTTGAGACTGTGGGTGCCCCGGGTCCCGATTTTGGGACCCGGGATAGCACGAACTCTAACTGGAACCTTGTCATCCTGAGCGATCAAGATCCGCTTGTCATCCTGAGCGCCGATAATCGGATGTCATCCTGAGCGAGTTCCGGCGTGCCGGGACGAGTCGAAGGACCTGTGGTTGCTTTTCTGTCTTAAGAAGCACGTTGGATCTGCGGTTGTCACTGGCCCCGAAAAATGACGCCTCAAATGAAGAATTTGCTGCTCGCCCTCACCGCCCTTCTCGCCGCGCCGCTCGCCGCGCAAGCTCCACTGCGCGTCGCGGCCGCCGCCGACCTCGAGCCCCTTCTTCCGCCCATCCTCCAGCAATTCCAGCAGGCCACCGGCATACCTGCCGAAGCCACCTACCAGGCCTCGGCCATGCTCACCACCGAAATCGAAAACGGCGCGCCCTTCGACCTCTTTCTCTCCGCCGATCTCAACTATCCCAAGCGCCTCATCGACGACGGCCTCGCCGACGCCGCCGGTTCCGCCGATTCCTCCACGCCCATCACCTACGCCAAAGGCACGCTCGTTCTCTGGGAGCGCAAAGGACTCGCATCTTCCCGCGCCATCTCTCGATCTGCTGCACTCGCCAGCCCTCAAGCGCCTCGCCATCGCCAATCCCGATCGCGCACCCTACGGCCGTGCCGCCGTGGCAGCGCTTCAAAGCCTCAATCTCTACGACACGCTCAAGTCACGCATTGTCACCGCGGAAAACATCGCCCAGGCCGCGCAATTCGTCGACTCCGCCAACGCCGACGCCGGCCTGATCTCACTCACCTCCGCGCTCACGCCGCGCCTCAGCGCAGACGGCGCATATTTCGTCATCCCCCGCAATCTCTATCCGCCCATCGAGCAGGGCGCAGTCATCGTCAGCAACACAAAGCAACGCGCCGCCGTGCACAAGCTGCTCGACTTTCTCCTCTCGCCCGCGGTGCAGGCCCAACTAGCAAGAAGCGGCCTAACGCCAGTGAAATAACGCATTTCGGTTGCCCCATCCATTTCGCGACTTTTGCGAAATGGGTGGGAAACCTAAGCTTGGTCATCCTGAGCGAGTCCGCCGCAGCGGACGAGTCGAAGGACCTGCATTTTGCAATGCCAGCCGAGTGCGAACCCGAGTGCCCCACGTCCCGATTTTGGGACGCGGGATAGCACGATCGATCGTTCAATGACTTTGTATCAGGGCACAATGGGGTGCCCGATGCTAAACGCGTTCTTTGCGTTTAGGGTGGGAAAGCACGAACCAGAGCTCATGGGTCTTGTATCAGGGCGCGGCTTTCAGCCGCGCCAATGAACACCAGAGAAATAGATCGCGGCTTTAGCCCCTGAGGGATGTTTCCTAAAACTCGTTCACCGCCCTTTTGCAAAATGCGTGTGAGTCCACCATCGCCCTCTCCTTCGCTCTCTTCACTCTCTTCACTTTTTCACTCACCCTTTTCGCAAAATGGTTGGGAATCCCCGCGCCCGAACGATAGTCTGTTGAGTGAACCCAATGGACTGGCAAGCCTTCGCACTTTCGCTCCGATTGGCCACGGTCACCACGGCGATTCTTCTCGCCATCGCCGTGCCGCTCGCGGCGCTGCTGGTGCTCGGCCGCAGCCGCTGGCTCGCCGCGCTGGAAGCTCTGGCCACGCTGCCCATGGTTTTGCCGCCCACCGTGCTCGGATTCTTTCTCCTCGTCCTGCTCGGCCCTCGCACGGCCGTAGGCCGCGGCATCACGGCCCTCCTCGGCCATCCCCTCGCCTTCTCCTTCAACGGCCTCGTCGTCGGCTCGGTGATCTACAGCCTTCCCTTTGCCGTGCAGCCGCTGGTCGCCGGTTTCGCATCGGTCGACACCGCCCTCGTCGATGCCGCGCGGCTGCTCGGCGCAGGCCCCGTGCGTCTCGTCACGAGCATTCTCGTTCCTCTCGCGCGCCGCTCGCTGCTCGCCGCCATCGTGCTCAGTTTTCTGCACACCATCGGCGAGTTCGGCGTCGTCCTCATGCTCGGCGGCGACATTCCCGGCGCCACGCGCACGCTTTCCATCGTGCTCTACAACCAGGTGGAAAACTTCGACTACGCCGCCGCCAACCGCACCGCCGCCATCCTGCTCGGCATGAGCGTCCTCGCCCTCGCGCTGATCTACTCCAAAACCCAAAGGCGCGCGAGCGCGCGCGGAGCGACGCACGTGCTTGAGTTCTCTCTCAACGCGCGCCGCGGCAGCTTCCACCTCGAGGTGGAGTGCACTTTCGCGTCCGATTGGACAGTGGTCTTCGGCCCCTCCGGCTCCGGCAAAAGCACGTTGCTCCGCCTGCTCGCCGGCCTCGACCGTCCCGACGCTGCGGCCGCATCGCCCTCGACGCTCATTCGCTCACGGACACCACCATCGGCCTGCATCTACCGCCCGGCCATCGTCATACTGCGCTGGTCGCGCAGCAGCCCGCGCTCTTCCCTCACCTCACCGTCGCCGCCAACGTGGCCTACGGTCTGCGCAGTCTCGACCGCGCGACCCGCGCAACGCGTGTCGAAGAGATGCTGGCCCTCGCCGGCGCAACCGATCTCGCTGCGCGCCGCCCGCAGGACCTTTCCGGCGGCGAGGCCCAACGCGTTGCTCTGGCCCGCGCTCTCGCGCCCGCGCCCCGCCTTCTGCTGCTCGACGAGCCTTTCTCCGCGCTCGACGGAGTAGCCAGCGACGCGTTGCTCGAGCGCCTGCAATTATGGCTACGGGAAAATCAGGTTCAGGCCGTGATGGCCACGCACGACGTGACCGATGCATTAGCCACGGGCGCGGAAGTTCTGTTCTTGCGCGAAGGCCGCCTCACTGCACTCGGCCCCGCCGCCCAGGTCCTCGCCGCCGAGCGCGAACGGTTAATGGTCCGCCTTCAAGGCCGCAGCGACTGAATTGCCTTTCACTTTGCCGCGATCACCAGCAGCGTCGCATCGTCGTGGAAGCGCGACCCGCAAAACGCGGACACCTCTTCGAGAAGCAGCTTGCTCATCTCCGCCGCCGTGCGCTTGCTGCACCGCCAGCGCCGCCTGTGCGAGCCGCTCTTCGCCGAATTCCACTTCGTCCGAGTCGTACGCTTCGGGTATGCCATCGGTCACCAGCAACAGCCGGTCGCCGGGCTCAAGCGCAAGGTTTGCATTCTCATATTTCCACTCAGGAAACACGCCCAGCGCGGCGCCTCCCGCCTCCATGGATCGCGCGGTCCCTTGCGAAACCAGAATCGGGTACACATTTCCCGCGTTGCAGTAATCAAACGTCCGCGTCTCGTTGTCCAGCACGCCGTAAAGAAAAGTCACAAACTTTCCCGTCGCCAGATTCTCGCAGAGCAACCGGTTGACCTTCGCGCACAACTGCGCGGCGTTCTCCGCACTGCTCGCGTACGCGCGCACGGCTGCCTGCACATTGGCCATCAGCAGCGCCGCCGCTACGCCCTTCCCCACAACGTCGGCAATGCAAACGCCCAACCGGTGTTCGTCCAGCTTGAAGACATCGTAGTAGTCGCCGCTCACCTCGCGCGCCGGCCGCCACGCTGCCGCCACTTCAAACCCCGCAAGCTGCGGAATTTCTTTCGGCAGCAGCGACTGCTGAATCTCCCGGGCGCGCTGCATCTCCTGCGCCTGCAGCTCAAGCTGCTGCGTACCTTTCTCCACCGACTGCTGCAATTCCCTGTTGCGCTCCTCCAGCCGATCCTTCGTCGTTTGATGCTTAAACGAGGCGCCACCGAAGACCATCGTTGCGACAAATGGGAACTTCCATTGAGTTTCAAGCAGGTCAAGAAGCGTCAGTGTGGCTGGCCGAACGGTCAACCACACCGCTGCGGTCGAAATCAGGTAGACGGGGACCGACAGCACCATCAGAACAGCCAGGAAAATTACCCAGTTGTACGGAAATGGTTTTCCCGTAAACAGGAACCCCACCCGCTCCATAGCAGCCGAGAGAAGATTGCCGGTGCAAAGCGTGTACACCAAAACCGGCGCAAAAGGGACCGACTCTCCTATCGCCCAGAAAATGGCGACAAGGGCCGCAGAAAGGCCAAGGTAAAGAATTTGCCGCCGGAGAAACGGCCACACAGAAGAGAACTTCAAGCACACACCGCCTCAGTGCCCATGCCGCGTTAACATGACCCGCGTTGAGTTGACCCGATAGGTTTTACTATAGTCGCAAACTAGAATCCCACGCGCTCCGGTTCCATCTCCAGCCGGATTCCGAACCGCGCCTCAACCGCCGCGCGAATCTTCTCAGCCAGTATCACAATCTCCGCGGCCGTCGCGCCGCCGCGATTAATCAGCGCCAGCGTGTGCTTCGACGAAATCCCCGCCGCCCCCAGCGAGTATCCCTTGTGGAAGCCCGCCTGCTCGATCAGCCACGCCGCGGAAATCTTCACCATCCCGCCCTCCGCAGGAAACATCCGCACCGCAGCGCCGGCGTTCGCGGCATTCTCCTTCACCCGCTCGGCAACCTCCGGCGCAACTGACGGATTCTTGAAGAAGCTGCCCGCACTGCGGCAATCCGGATCGCCCTCCACCAACAGCATGCCCTTGCTCTGCCTGATTCCGCGCACCGCGGCTGCGACCTCAGCCAAAGAAGGAGTCTTTTTCCAGTTCCTGAAATGCGCTTTCAGATCAGCGTAACCCAAAGCCGGCTCGCCACCCCGCCGCAACCGGTAATCCACCCGCGTGACGACGTACCGTCCCCTGTCCGTCGAGTTGAACCGGCTCCCGCGATATGCAAATCCGCACTCTGCATTCGCAAACTCCACAAACCCCTGCGCCACACGGTCAAACGCCCGCACACGCTCGATCACCGAAGAAACTTCCTGCCCGTACGCGCCCACATTCTGCACCGGAGTCCCGCCCACGGTGCCGGGAATCCCGGCGAGGCACTCTATCCCGGCTAATCCAGCCTCTGTGGACTGCTCAACGCAGTTGTCCCACACCTCACCGACGCTGGCGCGCAGCAGATCCCCTTCGAATTCCAAGCCTTTGAGAGCAACATGCACCGCCAACCCGTCGAAACCGGCGTCCGCCACCAGCACATTGCTGCCGCCGCCCAGCACAAACAGGGGCACGACCCGCTCGCGCGCCCAAGCGCACGCCTCGGCAATCTCCGCTTCGCTGGTGGCCTCAATAAACCACCGCGCCGGCCCCCCAATCTCGAGGGTCGTCAGCGGAGCCAGCGAAATGTTGTCCAGGATCTTCAAAAATCAAGACTACAGCAATGTCTGAGATTCCTAATCGTCCGTCTAATCATTCTGTATACTGCTATCGAATTCCTGGGAGTCTCATTATGCGTACCGAAGTTGTGCGCGTCTTCCTGCTTGCTTTTTGCCTTGCTTCCACTTCTCTCTTGGTCGGTCAGGCGACGGCCCCCTCAACGGCGACCACCAGCACCAATGACACTACGCACGCCCCAGACCCCAACACCGGCCCCGGCAACTACGCCGAAGGCCTTTTCATCCCCATGGTGGCAGGTCATCCCTTTCGCGCCCGCATCGAAGCCCACATAATGCGCCAATACGCCGACGGAACCACCGCGGCGCTGAAATACTTTGCTTTGGAGGCGCGCGACGCCGATGGTCGCGTCTATCGCGAGGTGCGTGACATGCTGCCGGCAAGCTCCGAGATGGAACCGGCGCTGATACGCACCTACATCTACGACCCAAAATCATCGCTGATCTCGGTCTGCACACCGGAACGCCAAAGCTGCCAGCAGCTCTCTCTCCTGCCACCCCCGGAAGACGAGCCCACCGGCCCATCGAAGGATGGTAAGTCCGTCCTCACCCGCGAGAGTCTGGGAACTAAAACCATCGACGGCCTGGAATGCACCGGCACGCGTGAAATCCGCACCTTTAATCCCGGCGCCTTCGGCAACGACAAGCCCGTCGCGGTCACAAAAGAGATCTGGTATTCACCCCAGTTGCAGTTCAATCTCTCCGTCACCCGCATCGATCCGCGCAGCGGCACGCAGAAGCTCGAAGTCACAGACCTCAAACTCGGCGATCCCGGCGCCGAGTGGTTCAGCATTCCCGACGGATACCGCTTCTTGTCGGGTCGCGCCATCCAACCTCGCCCCATGTACCCGGCAGAACTTGAGCCACTCATCGAAAAAATCGTCGCCGGCATGTCGGCCGACCAGCTCACCACCGCCCTTCAGCCCGTCGAAGCCGCCATCGGCGCTTATGCCAAGGCCCACGCCCAGGCCTCGCCCAATGACAAAAGCGACGCCTTCGCAGGCCAGTTGCGCATGCGCCTCTCCAGCGACTTGCGCATGCTGCAGCAGAACCAGGCTCCGCCCAAAGCCCAGCTTGAAGAAGTCGACCTGCGCATGAACGAGACTCTCCGCGAAGTCGCCTCTTCGCCATGCATCGACAAGCCGCAGCCCGGCGACCCGCCCAATATTCCTTCCAACGCCGAAGGCCTTCGCGCCGAGCAGACCGCGTGGCTTGCGCTGCGCGATGCCTGGGTCGCCTTCCTCGCCAAGCTTTTCCCCAACAGTGATCCCGCCAGCTTCGCCTGGATGATCACCAACGAGCGCGAGTCCGAATTGCGCCGCCTGCAGAATGCCGAGCGCAACCGCGGATGCGTGCCTGAGGAGTCCATAGAACTCCTGCTCGAACGCGACGTCACTGGCCTCACCGCCGACCAGCTCGATGCCGCGCTCAAACCTGTCGACGCCGCCATTCGCACCTACGCTAAGGCCCGCGCAGACGCCGAGCCCGGCGAGCAAAACGACAACTTTACTCGCATGATCCAGCAACAGCTGGCGGCCCAGTTCCGCATGCAGCAGCGCAACCCCATCCCCTCGCAGCACGACTTCGAAGATGCCGACCTGCACCTCAACCAGGTCTACCGCGTCGTCATCTCATCGCCGTGTCTTAGCAAGTCCATCCCGGGCGATCCGCCCAATGCGCCCGTGAACGAGGAGAAACTCCGCGCCGAAGAGCGTGCCTGGATCGCGATGCGCGACGCCTGGACCGCGTTCATGGCCGTGGTTTTTCCCAACGCCAATCACGACTCCTTTGGCACCATGCTCACGCAAATGCGCACCGGCGAGCTGCAGCAGACCCAGAACATCGAGCGTAATCGTGGCTGCGCGCCACCCGAGTAACTCCGGCCACACAGTAACCCCGGAAGGAGCAGGGGCCTTTAGGCCCCTGAATCAAAGTCGAGAGGATGAATAGGGCTTTAGCCCCGGCGAATCATTGCCCTCAGTCCGAGTTGGGCTCAGGCCGCGGAATTGGCCCCGCGCGCGTCAAACCAGTAGAATGAAAGAAGGCAGCTTCTCCTGCCGGAGGCAAACATGTACCCAGAACTGATGGTGATCCCCATGCGCGAAGAACTCGTTCGTGCCGGGATCAAGGAAACCCGGACAGCCGAAGAGGTAGACGCCGCACTGGCCGAGCCGGGAACGACCCTCGTCGTCGTCAACTCCATTTGCGGTTGCGCGGCGGGCAAAGCTCGCCCTGGCATCCGTCTCGCGCTCGCCAACACCCCTAATCCGCCCGATCGCAAGATCACGGTCTTTGCCGGTCAGGACCGCGAAGCCACGGACCGCGCGCGCGGCTATTTTGAAGGCCATCCGCCCAGCTCGCCCGCGGTCGCCATCCTGCGCGACGGCAAGCTGGTCTACCTCATGCAGCGCGCTGTCATTGAGCAGTCCACCGCACAGGACATCGCCGGCGAGCTCATGCGCGCCTTCGACGCTTTCTGCGCCAAGACCACGGCGTAAAGCGGCGACAACCTATCAATGCAAAACGGCCTCCCGCAAGGGAGGCCGTTGTTTTTGCTCTGCAATCCCCGCGCCTTAATCCGCGGCTTCCGCATTCTTCATCCGCTGCACCTTGCTGTGCTTGATCGAGTAAGTGAAGTAGATGATCAATCCAAAGATCAACCAGCCGATCATCACTTCCCACGTGATCGCCGCCAGCCGCGACATCAGGTAAAGGGCCGACACAATCCCCAGGATGGGCACCAGCGGCACCAGCGGCGTTTTAAACGGCCGATGCATCTCCGGATTTCGCACCCGCAGCACCCAGACTCCGGCGCACACGATCGCGAACGCCAGCAATGTGCCGATGTTCACCAGGTCCGCGAGCCTTGAGATCGGCAGCAGCGCGGGAAACAGCGCCGCGAAGAATCCGAACACGATGGTGGTGATCCACGGCGTACGAAACCTGGGATGTATCGCCGAGGCCCACTTCCACAAGAGGCCGTCCTTCGACATCGAGTAGAAGACGCGCGTCTGCCCCAGCAGCATCACCAGCATCACCGTGGCCAGCCCGAACACCGCTCCGATCTTCACCAGCATCGAGCCCCAGCTTACGCCCGTGGCATCGATGCCCAGCGCCACCGGCGCCGGCACATTCAAAGTTTGGTAAGGCACCAGCCCGGTAAGCACCAGCGAAACCAGAATGTAGAGAGCCGTGCAAATGAGGAGCGACCCCAGAATCCCGATCGGCATGTCGCGCTGCGGCTTTTTCGCCTCCTGCGCGGCCGTCGATACGGCATCGAATCCGATGTACGCGAAAAAGATCCGCGACGCGCCTTTCGAAATGCCGCCCCAGCCAAAGTTCCCGTTCGCGTCCTTCGGCGGAATGAAGGGATGCCAGTTCAACTTCGCCACTTCAGGATGACGGAACAGAAAATAGCCGCCAACCACCAGGAAAATCGCCACCACGCTCAGCTTGATGAACACAATCACTGAGTTGAAGTTCGCCGACTCCTTGATGCCGATCACCAGGATAGTCGTAATCGCCATCACTCCCAGGATCGCAATCAAGTTGAAGAATCCCGTAGCATGCGGCAAACCGGCGTCGCTCACTCCCGGCGGCAGCGATGCCACCGGCCCCCACATTCCGTGGTATTTCACCAGCGCGGTTCCGGGAATCGCCGTCAGTTGCGGCGGAATCACGATGCCCCACTGCTGCAACAGGCTGTTCAAATACCCCGCCCACCCCGACGCCACAGTCGACGCGCCAAAGGCGTACTCCAGCACCAGGTCCCAGCCGATAATCCACGCCACCAGTTCGCCCAGCGTGGCGTATCCGTAGGTGTAAGCGGACCCGGCGATGGGAATAATCGATGCGAACTCGGAATAGCACAACCCGGCAAAGGCGCACGTGAGTCCCGCCAGCACGAAACTCAGCGCCACGGCCGGACCCGCGTAGAGCGCCGCGGCCTGGCCCGTCAGCACAAAGATGCCCGCGCCGATCACCGCGCCAATTCCCAGCGTGATCAGGTTCACGGCTCCGAGCGAACGCTTCAGTGTGTGCTCGCCCTGCTCGCCCGCTTCTGCGGTGAGCATCGACATCGGTTTAATGCGCAGCAATCGGGAATTCAAAGGGCGGCTTCCTCCCTGGTGCATGGATTAAATGGGGCAAACTGTGTCTGTTCAAATCTGCGTGCAGGAACCGTACCGCAATCATACGATACGAAACCAAAGGCTTACACAAAGCACAAATCTGGGTGCCCCATCCTGAGCGCGCTTCTTGCGCTTAGGGCGGGATACCACAAACCTCGACCAACCCGCACTCAACCCAGCACGATAAACGGGTGCCCCACATCTCGACCGCCGTGGCGGATGAGATGTGGGAAAGCAGGAATCGAACCTAACCCCGGTCATCCTGAGCGAGTCCGCCGCGGCGGACGAGTCGAAAGCCTGCCCTGAGCGAAGATCGCGAAGCGATCGTAGTCGAACGAGGACCTGCATTGTGCAATGCCAGCCCAGCACGAACCCGGGTGCCCAGGGTCTCGCCTTTGAGACCCGGGATAGCACCATACTCCGCTAAAGGATTCTCTCCTCAGCTAGTATCCCCGCTTCTCGGACAGCTTCTGGAAGTTCACCCGACAGGAGAGCCCGCGCAGCGGGCGCACAGACGGTAGCCCCAGGCGCCAGCCTGGGGAAAGATCGGAATCCTCGTCGCCAGCCCGCGCAGCGGGCGTAAGAACTCTGGCTCTTTTCACAGCCTGCGATGTCCATCCGTTTTCCCATATCGTTTCAAGGCGGCACCTGCCTCGCTACGACACAAAAATGTCCCATTTTGCGCTGCATACTGTCTCAAATTTGGACGGCTCTGTATCGTTTCCAGCCACGGCGCGGCTCTTTTCTAAGAAAGCGCCGTCTTCCACCGCCGAAACTCCGCCGCCGGATCGGCGCTGCGAAAGATGGCCGCAGCCACGGCAATCACGCTCGCTCCCGCCGCCAGAACCGCAGGCGCGCTCTCAAGCGACACCCCTCCCACCGCCACCAGTACGGCATCGGGCCCGGCTTCCGCTCGCAACTTGCACACCCCTTCCACGCCAATTGGAGTCTTGGTCGTTTGCTTGGTCGTGGTCGCAAACACCGGGCCGATCGACAAGTAATCGACCGGCTCTTGCAGGATCCCCGGCAACAACGCTTCGCTGCCGCCGAACGTGCCCACAATGCGCCCCGATCCCACTATCCGTCTCGCCTCTGCCGGAGCAGCATCTCCCGCATCCACGTGCACGCCGTCGAACCCAACTCGCTCCACCAGATCGGCACGATCGTCGAGAATCAGCTTCATCGTTCCCCGCAGGCAGCGTCGCGCGCAGAATCGCAGCATCGGCCAGCACTTCTGCTTCAGAGCTGGTCTTGTTGCGATATTCGAGCAGCGTCACGCCGGCCTCAACCAGTTCACTGCCCACCCTGTACAGAAACTCCGCGCGTCCCACCAGCGGAATCACGGCGCTATCAAGAATTGGATAAATCTTCGGAAAGGAAAAAGACATGCATCCAGAGTAGATCAGGACCGAGGGCTCAGTGTGAGTGTGAGTGTGCGCGAGAGCGTACTCCGTCCGGCACACCCACACTCACACTCGTCACTGTTCCTGCTCTTACATTTCGTCCGCACTCGGTCCATACGTCCCCGGAACTTTCGCATCCAGCAGTCGCAAATACACGGTCAACTGTCCGCGGTGGTGAATCATGTGGTTCAGCACAGAGTCGCGAAACACCTGGTGCTTCGGCGCGTCAATCCATGCCTTGCCCTGCCAAACAAGTTGCCAGTTCCGGTCCCACGTGTCGCCGGTCGTCGCGATCAGCGCCGCACGCGTTCCCGCAAGTTCTTTGTCAAACTTCTCCAGCGCCTCGCCCTCGCTGGCGGGCACAAACGGTTTCCAACTGCTCTCCGGACTGAACTCAATCTTGTCTTTGGTCAGCGTCGAAAGCGCCCACTCGCCGGAGAAATCCGTCAGGTGCCCGACCAGCCGGCCCAGGCTCATGGATTTGGGATGGGGTTTGAAGTTGAAATCAGCGTCGGCCGGGATGGCATCGATCATTTTGCGAGTGTTCGCAGCCTCGCGGTCGAACTCGGCAATCAGTTCTTTCTGAGCGTCCATGAAGGCAACCTCCAAGTTGCCCACACAGCATAGCCCATTTTTGGCCGGAAAAGCGAAGAAAATACGAATAAAATCGGCCGGAGACTTAAGGTACTCACAAAAGAGCCTTTAGCCAACTTTTCGATTGAATTTACGCTGGCTGCTTCTCCGCTTCGGCCCGAGCCGCCAGGAATCGCTCCATGAACCCGGTGTCGAAATCCCCGGCGCGAAACGCCTCACTCTGGAAGATTTCCTGGTGCAGCGAAATCGAAGTATCCACGCCCCGCACGATGAACTGGCTCAGCGCCCGCTCCATCTTCGCGATGGCCTCGGCGCGGTCCACACCATGCGTAATCAGCTTGGCAATCAGCGAGTCGTAATACGGCGGAATCACGCCCTCGGCATACTGCGCCGTCTCCACGCGTACCCCGTTTCCGCCCGGCACATTGAACGCCGTAATCTGCCCGGCCGACGGCGTAAACTTCTGCGGATGTTCGGCGTTGATGCGGCACTCGATGGCATGGCCGCGCATCTCCAGGTGCGGCGGCAGAATCGCATCCAGCCGCTCGCCGGAGGCAATCCGCAACTGCGCTTTCACAAGGTCGATGCCGGTAATCGCCTCCGTCACCGGATGCTCTACCTGGATGCGCGTATTCATTTCGATGAAGTAGAGCTGACGGCTCGCGTCCATCAGGAACTCTACCGTCCCTGCGTTCTGGTAGCCGATGTCACCCAGGCACCGGCACAGAGTCCGGCCCACTTCCTCGCGCATCTTCGGCGTCACTTGCAGGCTCGGCGCTTCTTCGATCAGTTTTTGATGCCGCCGCTGGATCGAACACTCGCGCTCGAAGAGCGAAACCACGTTGCCGTGCTCGTCGGCCAGCATCTGGAACTCGATGTGGCGCGGGTTCTCGATGAACTTCTCCATGTAGAGTTCGCCGTTGCCGAACGCGTTGGCCGCTTCGGTAAACGCCGCATGGAACAGGTTGGGCAGATCCTCGGAGTCGCGCACGATGCGCATGCCGCGCCCGCCGCCGCCGGCCTTGGCCTTCAGGATGACCGGGTAGCCGACCTTCTCCGCCCACTTCTGCGCCTCTTCCGCCGTCGTCAAAATCCCGTCCGACCCCGGCAGGATGGGCACCTTGGCCTTCTTCATGGCCTGGCGCGCCTTTTCTTTTTCGCCCATCAGCCGCGTCACTTCCGGCGGCGGCCCAATGAACTTGATATTCGACGCGCGGCACACCTCGGCAAAGTTTGCATTCTCGCTCAGCAGCCCGTAGCCGGGATGAATCGCCTCCACGTCGGCAATCTCCGCCGCCGAAATCACCGCCGGCACATTCAGATAGCTGTCCGACGCGCGCGGCGGCCCGATGCAGATCGCCTCATCGGCAAAGCGCACGTGTAGCGAATTGCGGTCCGCCTCGCTGTAAACGGCGACTGTGCGAATGCCCAGTTCCCGGCATGCGTTCAGCACGCGCAACGCGATTTCGCCACGATTGGCAACCAGAACTTTACGAAACATGTATGACCTTGGGAGCGGAGTGATCGGCTATGCCAGCCGAATGGCAAACAACGGCTGGCCAAACTCGATGGCCTGTCCGTTCGAGACCAGGCACCGGACCACTTCGCCGGAAACGTCCGCCTCGATCTCGTTCATCAGCTTCATGGCCTCCACGATGCAGATCACCTGGCCCTTTTCCACGTGATCGCCTGGAGAAACAAAGGCTCCGGCGCCCGGGGAAGGCGAGCCAAAGAACGTGCCCACGATCGGCGACTTCACCAGGTGCAGCCCGGCCTCGGGATCGGCCGCCGATTCCGCCGCTGATTCCGGCACCGCCCCAGTCGCGGCTGCATGCGTCGCCGCCTGCGGCGCTGTCCGCAGCAGCCGCGCCAAGTCGCTCAGTGAGGCTGGCCCGCTCTCCTGGGGATTGAATTTGAGCCGAATCTTCAGGTCGCCGCGGTCGATGTCGAACTCGGCCACCTGTGCTGCTTCAAAAACTCAATCAGTTGTCGCAAATCTTCAATATCTTGTTGTTTCATTCGTTCCTTTGACTCTCCACGCACCGGTGTCAACTGTCTCAAACTGCGAAACCCAGAACTCCGCCATTAAAGTTCAATCAGCGCCTTCGGCGCCGGCGTCATTACTTTGCCTCCGCTGCGCGTTACTGCCACCATATCCTCAATGCGGATGCCGAACTGCCCCGCAAGATAAACGCCGGGCTCGATCGTCACCACCATGCCCGGCACCAGGCGCGTGGCCTGTCCCGCGCCAACTCGCGGCGGTTCGTGAATCTCCAAGCCCACGCCGTGGCCGGTGGAGTGAGAAAACGCCTCGCCCAATCCTTCCCTGCGCAAGACGCTGCGCGCAGCCTCGTCCACTTCCGCGCAGCTCACGCCCGGAGCTACCGCATCCACCGCGGTCTCCTGGGCTTCCAGCACCGCCTCGTATGCATTCCGCTCTCCGGGCTTTGGCCTGCCCAGATAAACGGTCCGCGTCATATCCGAACAGTAACCCTTGAGGATTATACCGAAGTCGAGCGTCACAAACCCCCGCCGCGGCAGCAGTGCGGCCGTCG
Source organism: uncultured Acidobacteriota bacterium (assembly GCA_963713675.1). Classification (GTDB taxonomy): domain Bacteria; phylum Acidobacteriota; class Terriglobia; order Terriglobales; family Acidobacteriaceae; genus Telmatobacter. Next base: position 8,099 of record CAVQMV010000002.1, on the reverse strand, counting down.
CCCGCCCGTGCGGCAGGGCCGACCGCGCACCCGACGCCACAATCGTCTCAAACGACATGCCTTCCGCGCCCAGCAGCCTCGCCTGGTGCTCCAGTTCCGCTGCCACCTCCATCTCCGACACGCCCGGCCGCAGGAACCCGAGGATGCCTTCAAATAACCTGCACCCAGCAGCGCCGCCTCGGCCATCACCGCCAGCTCGTCCTCGTCCTTGACCATGCGCAGTTGTTCGACAAACGGCGCCGGAATCGCCTCAAGAAAACTGCGCCGCAAACGGCTGGGCAGCTCACCCTTCCATCGCGCCAGCTCGGCCACCGTGGTCCGCGCCGGGTCGAATCCCAGCCATCGTCACGCCCGGCTGCGCGGCCAGCCACTGCACCGCCGCCACCGCCGGCGAACTTGCAACAATCTGCACCTGCGCGGCCTGCACCTCTTCGGCGGCCTGCGTCGTGTAGCGGCCATCGGTAAACAGCCGCGCCGTCCGCCGCGTCACCGCCAGCGCAGCGCTGGAACCGGTGAACCCGCAGAGATAGCGAATATCGGGAAGATGTGTGACGAGGAGCCCGGGAAGCCCGGCGCGCGTCAGCTTGCGGCGCAGCGCGCCCATGCGGCGGAAGTGGTCCACGGGCTTAGTTTTATCACAGCGATCGGAAATGTATTGTCAGCGGCCGAGCGGTATCTGTTCACCTGTTCGCCTGGCTTTATAACGCCGACTGCACCGGCTTCTTCTTGCTCGGATCCACTTCGCCGCCCGCGTGCAGATCGCTCTGCCGGTCCATCCACTCGTCCAGCCGCGAACGCTTGAAGCGCCAGCGATTGCCCAGCTTGAATGCCGGAACAAATCCCTCCGAGGCGTACTTGTAGAGAGTGTCGGGCGAGATGCCAAGGTAATTCGAGGCCTGGCGGATGTCCATCACCTCGCGGACTTCGGGAACCAGCAGGTTCGAGCGGGCTGCGGCGTTGCGCATGATTGCCTCTCTGAATTGGTCAATTACTCAAGGGCGAATTCCGGCAAACCTACCGGTAATTCTGTATTTAACCTGACTTCATCAGGACATTCAAGGAATTTCCGGAAGTTACAGGAAATTCATAGGCTTTCGCCCCGAGCGGCCTTCCGGCAGCCCTGTGGAAAAACCCCATCCGGTTGTACGGCAGCCCGCAACCCACCCCAAGATTTAGCGCTCGTAGCGCAGATGGTCCGCGAAAAGCAGGGAGTAGGGAGTAGCCAGTAGGAAATAGAAAGGCACCTGCGGCCGCAGCCCCCGAAGTCCTTCGGTCCCTGTTTTCTATTCCCTATTCCCTGATCCCTGATCCCTGCCTCTATCACATCGCCTTCCGCCACCAAGCCGTCGGCTCATCGCGCAAAAAGTGGGTCTTCTCTCCGCGCGAAAGATAAAAGTCCAGCACGTCGTCTTTTTTAAACTTGGAACACGGCGGCCAACTCGTTTCGTCTTTTTCCAGGTGGGTTTCGGTCTCGTGATTGTTCACCAAAGTGATCTCCGTCTCAGAGCAGTCCACCACGTGCTGGGTGTAGAGCCAGAAGTCGTAGCCGGGCGGCGGTGGCGGCGGAATCTGGTTCGCAATCTCCGCCAGCAACAGGATGAAGACAAAAACCGCCGCGACAATCATGATCTTCTTCATGGCAAGCAGGAATCCCGCCGGCACTGATCACAATCCAGGCCGGTCGTCGCGGCAAAACAGATTTCGCGTCCGTGGGATTCAGTATAGCGAAGCAGAAGGCTCCTCGACGTTCGCACACAGCAACACACTGGCTCAGGCGATCATCTTCAGATCCCTGAAACCTGATCCCTGGTCCCCGTTTTTCAGTTCTGGTTGCTGTCGTCGCGGCGATGCAGTGTTGGTGGTCCGTCACCGGAGTCGGTGGTGCTGTCGCCGGCCTGCGTAGTCGACCCGGAACCTGAGCCTGACCCCGAACCCGATCCATCTGCGCTCGCCCTGCGCAGCGACGGTCTGGTCACGCCTTTGGTGTCCGTCAGCCTGCGCTTGTTCTCAATGCGCGCCAGCCGCGCCTTCACATCTTCGAATTCTGAGGTCGTCACCAGGTAGTCCTGCTTTGCCGGCAGGATGCGCGCAATCTCTTCCTGCGAGTGCAGGATGCGATCCGGCGTCTGCGGATGGTCGCTGAATGCCTTTGCTACCAGCCCCGGTTTGCGCTTCTCCAGCGCCTGGATCTTCTCAAAGAAAGTGATGAACGCCTGCGGATCGTATCCGGCGCGATACATATACTGCACGCCCAGGTAATCGGCCTGCGCTTCAAAGTCGCGCGAGAACTCCAGGAACGTAATGGGAATCGCCAGCTGCACCGCTTCGTAAATGCCGTATCCCGTCCAGTCGTAGGGCAGCATGATCATGAGTGGAATCATGCCGATTTGCGCGTAGTTCAGCCGTGTCATCTCGCGAGCCGCGTGGTGCGCGCAAACGTGCGCCGTCTCATGCGCCATCACTCCAGCCAGTTCCGCTTCCTCGTCCGCGGCCAGAATCAATCCCGAGTTCACGTAGAAAAATCCGCCCGGCAGTGCCATGGCGTTGATCTCGTCGGAATCGATCACCTTAATTGTGAACGGCACCTTGCAATCGGAGTTCTTCACGATGTTCTGGCCGATGCGGTTCACATACTCCACAACCACCGGATCGGTAATAAACTTCGTGCTCTTCTCGATCTCGTCGGCGTATTGCTTGCCCATCTTGATCTCGCCATCGGTCGAGTACCAGTTGCCCAGCCCGCGTTTGCCGATTTCGCGATTGCCAACGGCGCTCACGTCCTCAACGCTGCCTGGCTTGATCTTGATCATTTCGCTGCCTGGATCGACCACCTTCTCGGGATCGACCTTCACCGCACAGGGATTGTCCACAGGGGTGGTCCCGGGCTCCGGATCATCCTCTTTAGCGCTTTCGTTTTCCTTTACTTTTTTCTTCTTGTCCGTATCCGCCTGGCAGGGCGCGGAATCTCCGCTGGTCGACGCCGTTGTCGAATTCCCCGGCTTCGACGGCAGCGGCGCATCGCCGCCAACTGGCGTACTACCTGGAGCCGGCTGCGCGGCGGGCGTGGTCTGTTGCGTTCCGCTGCCGGAATTCGTGCTCGCGGGAGCTTGCGCGGTAGGTGGGTTTGCCGGAGTTGGGCTCGATGCTGTTCCGCTCGATTGTGCCCAGGCTCCTGTAGCCAGCACCAACGCCAACCCTGACAGAACCGTCAACCGCAATTCGATGCGATCCGTTGCCCTCATAACCTAACCTCCGCCGCGGTGGGTATCCCGCGCACACGGCCCCGCTTCGCTCGATCTCTTAGACGCAAGTATCTGCTCTTTTGGCACCAATGGGAAGCGGGATTTCTTCCATGGGCGTTTGCCCGGCCGCGGTCCGCGACCCAGGCAACACCGCAATCTCCTCTTGAGAATCAGAGCCTTGCAGTATTCTTTGAGCTTGCAGCCCCGTGCTTGTAAAGTGAAGAGCGCAGGATCGGGAGGCGCTTTGCGGTTCAGAGTCCTAGCGGCTGTGGGTTTTGCCGTCTGCGGAGCGCTGCAACTGCTTGCCCAGGCGCCGCCGCCGACTCCTCCCGCCGCCCCCACCCAACCGCATACCCGAGCCAAAGCTGCCGCACCCGCTGCTCCTCAAGCCATCTTCGACGCCACCAGCCTCGGCTCCCCGCTCCAACTCAAAAGCGACTGGCGCGTCGGCATTACCTCCGCTCCCGCCGCCTCTTCGCCCACCTTCGACGATTCCAACTGGGCCATCCGCAATGCCCAGGCCGACATAAACGACGTTCCCGATGAGGGCGACGATACTTCCGCTTCGCCGGCGAAAAGCGGCTCGGACGCAACTCCGAAACCCGCCACAAATCCCGACGCCCAGCGTTACGCCTGGTTCCGTCTCCACATCAAGCTCGCGCCCAACCACGGGCCTCTTGCGCTCCTCATCGAGCTGCCTGTCTCCACCAACGCATCCTTCGGTCTCGGCGCCACGGGCCCCAGCCCCGATATCTACGCCAACGGGGTCCACATTCAGCCTGAAGGCCCGCACGGCAACGCTCCGCAGCACTATCAGCTCATCTCGCGCATCTACGACCTGAACGTGCCGGCCAACGAAACCTCTCTGACGCTCGCGCTGCGCGTCTACTACAAGGCCTTCGGCTACGGCGCGTACACCACCTTCTTTGCCAATCGCACTCTCTACCTCGGCAACCCCGGCGATCTTGCGCGCGAACTTAACCTTTGGTCGAATCGCTCGCTTTTCGAGCGCTTGCCTCGCCTCATCTACTCCGTCCTGCTCGCCATCCTCGCTACCTTCCTGTTCGCGCTCTATCTCACGCAAAGAGACCGTACCGAATATCTCTGGCTGGCCCTGCATGAGCTCGCCCAGGCGCCCCTCGGCTTCATCGAGTTGGCCGGCAGCTCCGCACGCATCGATTCACTCTGGTATGCCGCGCTCGTCTTCCAGCTCATCCTCGTCTCGGCCTATCTCTTCTACGAGTTTCTCGTCGTCTTTCTTTCTTTGCCGCGTCCCTGGTACACACGCTGGCTCCGTTACACCGCGCCCGTCCTGGCCACAGTCGGACCCGCCCTGCTTTGTGTTGGCCACAGCGTCACCCTCGCCATCCTTCTCGCCTGCGCCTTCATCTCCAGCGCAATTTGGATGCTGAGTTGGTCCATCTTCGTCTTTGTCACTCTTTTCGCCGCCGCCGTCCGCCGCAACCTTGAAGCGGGCCTCTGGCTTATTCCTCTCATCCTCAGCGTCGTCGGATTCATCGAGCCCATCGTCACCTCCGTCATGAGCGAAGAAAGCGGCGTCGTCTACCGATCGCCGCTCACCATCAATGCTGGCCCCATTCCCATTCACATGTCTTCCCTCGGCGACTTCGCCGGAATCTTCGTCATTCTACTCATCCTTTATTTGCGTTTCATGCACATCTATCGCGACCAGGAGCACGCCGCCAGCGAGTTGGCCGCCGCGCGCAGTGTGCAGGAACTCCTGATTCCCCGGGAAAAGATCGCTACACCTGGCTTCGAAGTTGACTCAGTCTATAGTCCAGCCAACGAGGTGGGCGGCGACTTCTTTCATGTGCAACCCCTAGGCAATGACGGCATGCTGGTCGTGATTGGCGATGTGGCCGGCAAGGGTCTAAAGGCCGCCATGAACGTCTCCCTCCTCATGGGCGCATTGCGCCGCACCGACGAGCGCAGCCCCGCCAAAATTCTTGAGTCCCTGAACGGCGTCCTGTCAGGATTCGAAAGCTTTACCACCTGTCAGGCCATCTGGTTTGACGCCAATGGCGAAGTGGTCATCGCCAACGCCGGCCATCTTCCACCCTATTTGAATAGTCAGGAGATCAATCTGCCCGGAGGCTTGCCGCTCGGCGTGCTTCCGCAGGTCAGTTACGAAGAAGAACGCTTCTACCTCCATCCCGGCGATCGCGTTCTCCTGCTTTCCGACGGAGTAGTGGAAGCTCGAAATCCCGCCGGTGAGCTCTTCGGCTTCGAGCGTGTGCGCTACCTCAGCAATCAGTCGGCGTTTTATCTCGCCGACGCAGCCAAGTCCTTCGGCCAGGAGGACGACATCACCGTCCTTACTGTTCGCCGCCAGGTGCAGACCCCCGCCGCGTAGCGGTAAGATTCATTTCCGAGGTCGCATGTCCGCCAACCAGCCCGCTGCCGCCAACTCCCTCAACCCCGCAACTCTTACGCTTGAAGCCACAGCCTTCCTCGCGCTGCTTCTCGGCCTGGTCTACCTCTTCGCCACCAACTCCACCGCCGCGCATTGGTCGCAGGGCTACAACCCCGCCGGCATCTGGCAACTTTCGACACTCATCGCTGCCTTGCCCGTGGTCGTTCTCCTCGGAGCCATGGCCATCCTGCGCCTCAAGGCCCACGTCGCCGCCATTGCCGGACTCGTCACCGCATTGCTCGCCGCCATCGTCCTCTTTCACATGCCCGCGCGGCTCGCCTTCTCCGCCGCCGCGTATGGCGCCGGCTACGGCGTGCTCCCCGTCTGCTGGATCATTCTTCCCGTCATCTTTCTCTACGACCTCACCGTCCAGACTGGTCGATTCGTAACTCTCCAGCAAAGCCTCACCGGCATCACCGCCGACAGCCGCCTGCAGCTTCTCCTTATCGCCTTCGCTCTCGGTTCGTTTTTTGAAGGCACCTCCGGTTTCGGCACGCCCGTCGCCATCTGCGCTGCCATCCTCATCAGCCTCGGTTTCCGCCCATTGCAAGCGGCCGCTCTCTCTCTCCTTGCAGACACCGCTCCAGTCGCCTTCGGAGCTATGGGCATTCCCATCGTCGCCCTTCACGGCGTCACCGGCCTCGACCTCTTCGCACTCACCCGTACCACCGCCGTCATTCTTTTTCCTTTCGATATCCTTGTCCCCTTCTGGCTCATCTGGGCGTTCGCCGGCTTCGCCGCCATGATCGAAGTCTGGCCGGCCATCCTCGTCGCAGGCGTCACGTTTGCCACCGCTCAACTCCTCATGGCCATCTGGAGCGGCCCCTTTCTCGTGGCCATCGTCGCCGCCTCGGCCACCATCGTCGTCCTGGTCGTCTTTCTTCGTTTCTGGAAGCCCAAACGCACGCTCAACGTCAACCTTGAAGACATCACCGGCCAGGTGCGTCAGGCCCACGGCCACACCGCAGCCACTATCTTCAAAGCCTGGCTTCCCTGGTTGGTATTGAGTGTCGTCGTCTTTGCCTGGGGTCTGCCCCGCATCTCCACTTGGATGGATGCGAAGACCACCATCAAGATCCCCATCACTGGCCTGCACAACGTCGTACTCCGCGTCCCGCCAGTAGTCGCCGCGCCCACCGCCGAGCCCGCCGTCTTCAATCTCAACTGGCTCTCCGCGACCGGCGCCGGAATCCTCTTCGCCGCTCTCCTCGCCGGCCTGCTCATGGGAATCAGCCCCGACAACTCGCCCGCGCCCTCTTCCGCACCATCTATAAGATCCGCTACACCCTCGTCACCATCGCCGCCATGATGGCGATTGGCTACCTCACGCGCTACTGCGGTCTCGATGCGACCATGGTCTGGCGTTTGCGCGCACTGGCCCGCTCTATCCTTTCTTCGGCACGCTCATCGGATGGCTCGGCACCGCCAGCACCGGTTCCGACACCTCATCCAATGTCCTTTTTGGAAGCCTGCAGCAAATGACAGCCCGCCAAATCGGCGTCGCTCCCGTCCTCATGGCCTCTGCCAACGCCGCCGGCGGAGTCATGGGCAAAATGATCGCTGCGCCCAGCGTCGTTGTCGCCAGCACCGCCGCACAAACCTACGGTCAGGAAGGCTCCATCCTTCGTTTTGTTTTCCTGCACGGCCTGGCTCTCGCCGCCCTCGCCGGAATCTGCGTCTCTCTCCTCGCTACGTCCCCCTCCTGGCCGGCCTCATCGCGCACTGATCCCCGCTCAAATCCCTCAGCACCCTCGCACCACCGAAACCCATTCCGCCCCCATACTTCCGAAGCCCTCAGCACCCCCGCCGCACCCAAAGTCCCCTCCGTAATTTTTTTTCTTGCTCACACTCTCAGTACCGTGCTAAGATGGGTGTTCGTAATAATTGAAATTGTTTCTTATGTGAAAAGGTAGACTGCGCGCTGCTTCCTCCTCAGAGTCCGCCCCGAAAGATGGACGCCTACAAAGCGCGCCACGCCCAGGTGTGGCCTGAGTGCTCAAGCCCTCCGCGAAAGCGGCTGGCGCAATTACTCTCTCTTTCTTGCAGCCCGACGGCGTTGTCGTCGGTTACGTCGAAGCCGACGATTTTGAAAAGTGCCGCACCGCCTGAAGAGCCATCCCATCAACGCCCGCTGGCAGGCAGAGATGGTGCCCTTTTTCGAGTCCACCAACGGCCACGGCCCCGACGATCTCATGTTCCCTCTCGGAGAGGTCTTTCACCTCGATTAACGCCCCTTGCTGCCTCTGCCCTCCAAATCGGATAATGCCCTGTCTCGCCAAACTGCGCTTTCCACGCGCAAAAATCCCGTGCTCAAGAACCAGCTAGCAGCCAAGAGCCAATAACCAGGAGCTAAACATGAATCCTTCAATTCCGCGCGCGCGATCTTCTCCGTGTCGGTAGTTTTGGCATGGCCGGAGCCGCCC
>CAVQMV010000001.1:0-19353 GCA_963713675.1 uncultured Acidobacteriota bacterium | reverse complement strand
TCACTGCGCCATCCCCGTCAAAAAGGCCTACGCCTTCAGGAACGTTGTCGAATGCGGCTTCGAGTAGTTCAATCCGATCCGTCATCGAAGCCCACCTCCTTGGCGCTGCCACTTCCGCCGCCCTGCGTCCCAAAAAACGGGTGCGCAGGCGCACCGCCGCGCGTTGCGTTCACACTTCTGCATCGGCCTATCGCGTCATAACTTCATGGCGCGGCTGCACAATGAGGGAATTCAAATGTGAAAAAGGAAATGCGCCCGGCCACAGCCCTCGTGGAGAACAAAGTCCGCACGACTCTTGTGGAAGTTCGCTTCAAAGTTCAGAATCCATCCGTGAATTGCGCTTCTGAGTAGCACCGGTCTCCAAATCGGCTGCACTGGCTGCGTCCCCGGCGCCAGTATCTATCCGCGGGCCTGAGGCCCACATGACAGCCAACCCGGAGGCGCGCCGCCTATGCGCGGATACACTCCTAGTAGCTCCGCACCCACTCAAGAATCGACCGCACCGCAATGCCGCTGGGGCCCTTGGCAATGTACGGCCGCGAATCCTCTACCCACGCCACTCCCGCTATATCAAGATGAATCCACGGCGTGTCTTCCGCGAATGTGTGCAGGAACTCGGCGGCAGTGCTGGCTCCGCCGTAGCGGCCGCCCGTGTTCTTGATGTCGCCGATGTCCGATTTGATCAAATCCGCGTACTCTTCGCCCAGAGGAAGGCGCCAGAACTTCTCTCCTGAAACAGCCAGCGCTGCTTCGAATTTGCGATATGTAGTTTCGTCGTTCGAGAACGCGCCGGCCGTGATTTTGCCCAGGGCAACTGAAATGGCGCCGGTCAGTGTCGCCGCATCAATCAAGTGAGTCGCCCCGAGCTGCCGCGCATAAGTAATTCCGTCGGCCAGCACCAGCCGCCCTTCGGCGTCAGTGTTGATGATCTCGATGGTCTTGCCCGACATGGCCGTCTGCACGTCGCCAGGTTTTTGCGCCGTGCCGGAAGGCATGTTTTCCGCCGCGCACACAATAGCAATTACGCGCACCTTGGGCTTCAGCAGCGCAATAGCGCGCATCGCCCCGATCATCGCCGCACCCCCCGCCATGTCGTACTTCATCTTCTCCATATTGTCGGAAGGCTTGATGGAGATACCGCCGGTATCGAATGTAATTCCCTTGCCGACCAGACCGAGAACGGGTCCGTCCGTCACGCCTTCGGGCTCGTAGCGCAGAACGACCAGCGCCGGCGGCTCCGCCGATCCCTGCGCCACGCTCCAGAACGCCCCCATCTTCAACTGGTGCAGCTTCTCAGTCGAGTGGACCTCCCATCCCAGCCCGACTTCTTCCGCCATCTGTGCCGCGTGTTGCCCCAGTATCGTAGGCGTCAGCTTGTTGCCCGGCTCATTCACCAGCGATCGTGCGAAGTTCTGGCTCTCGCCAACAATCACACCCTCGGCGAAGGCCGACTCCATGGCCGAACGGAATACGCCGTCCCGAGCCGCAAGGATGAATGTCTCGACGCTCTGATCTTTGCGCTCGCTGCGATAGGTGTCCGGATCGAAGTCGCCGATGAAAGCTCCTTCAGCGACTGCCCGGGCGCTCGCCACAGAGGACAGCACATCGGATAAGGGCAGCGCCAAGGCAAGCTCCCGAATCCCCCGCGGCTTCGCAAACCGCACAGCCGTTCCCGCAGCATCTCGCACACTGTGTACCGTGACCCTGGCCAGCTTGCCGAGCCCCACGATCAGCAACCGCTTGGCCGCCAGTCCCGCCGGCGCGTGGATCAGGACTGTCTCGTTCGTGCCAGCTTTATACTCGCCGCTCGCCAGCACCGCAGCCGCGGCTGCCTGCACAGCCGCGTCAGCGGTCAGCAGCATTGGCCGCGGCTCGGCCCCATGATCCGCATGGGAGCCATTGGTGGTTTGGGTGTCGACGGCCAAAACGGCCAGCAGTTCGGTAGCAATCCCCGGAATCGGGGCAAAAGAGATTTCAGTCCGCATGGTGCCTATTCTTCATGGGAAGCGCGCTTCATGGCAAATCCCGCCCCTGCTGGAAGCGCCGAAAACCAAAAGCATGTGAACAGAATCAGTCTTGTGACATTTTATGTCACACTTGGCCGATTGACATAAACGCATAAATGTCATATTGTGTCATTTATTGGTACATCTCGATGAAAATATTGGGCATTCAAGCCCGCATCAATGAAAACGGCCGCGTCGTCATTCCCGCCGTGATCCGCAAAGGCATGGGCCTGAAACTCGGAGACAGCGTTGTCATGTCCCTCGATGACGGCGTTCTGCGTGTTGAGCCCCTCCGCCCCCACCACCGAGTCCGGGTTCACGTGGTCCAGGAGGAGTCCCTAGTGATCGCCGAACCAGGGACGGTGGCTTCCAGCGACCTGGTACAGGAGCGGCACGAAGAGTCCCAGAACGTGACGGAAGATTGGCTTGGCTAGCCCAACGGCTTGGCCGAGACCCAAGCGCTCTGGCCTTGGGTACCGAGCCACTCGCTACTGGCTGTTTCTATGCTTATTCGCCTTGATCGCCGCCGTTGCCTCGCGGTCGGCCTCTCGCCGCCGCTCCGTCTCCCGCTTATCCCAGTCCTGCTTGCCCTTAGCCAGCGCCAACTCGCATTTCACCCGCCCCTTTCGGAAATAGAGCCGCGTCGGGATGAGCGTATGCCCCTTGATCTGCGTCTTGGAAAGTAGCTTGCGAACTTCCTCGCGATGCAGCAGGAGTTTGCGGGTACGCGTTTCTTCGTGGTTGGCCATGTTGCCGTGGGAGTAGGGTCCGATATGCAGATTCAGCAGGAACGCCTCGCCACCCTTGATGAGCCCGTAGGAGTCTTTCAGGTTGGCCTTGCCCTCGCGGATCGACTTCACTTCGGTGCCCCGCAGCGCCACGCCGGCCTCGAATTTCTCCAGGAGAAAGTAATTGTGGCTGGCTGCCCGGTTGTGCGCAGCGTCGCGCTCGCCGCTGGCCACGGGGTCGCGCGGCTGGGCCGTCTTTTTCGCGGCCGGGGCGTCTTTGGGAGCGGTAACGTGGCTGGTTTGGCGGGGCACGGGCAAGCGTCCTTGAATCTTAATCGTAGCATCGGCGCGGTTTTCAACTGAAGTCAGCAAGGCTTTGTTAAAATGAAACAGCGTTTTTCGCTAGTGATCGGCACCAGAGTTCTCACCGGGACACCCGCCGGAGACCTGCATCCCGCGCTGCAAGTTGCCGCCGGGGATAGCGCGGACGGACCCGTACAAACGAAGGGCGAAACGCCGGGGAGTAGGATGAATCGCAGCACGCCCGCTCCGGCCATTGCCGGAACCATGACATCGAGAACTGTCTTCGCCATCGTCCTGCTGGCCGTAGCGGCAAACTTTGGCCTGCGGGGCGCAAAGGTCTACGCCGAGTCTGCCAACGCCGATTACAAGCAGGGCCAGGCCGCCGAAGCTCGCGAAGACTACGACACCGCCTTCGACGACTACCAGAAGGCGCTCAAAAAGAATCCCAAGGACACGCAATTCAAGATTGCACTTGCGCGTGTGCGCGTCACGGCGTCTTCGGTTCACGTCAGCAATGGCCGCAAGCTGGAGCGGGCCGGCGACACCCAGGGCGCGCTGGGCGAATTCCTCCACGCTGCCGAGATCGACCCCAGCAACGAAGCTGCGCAGCAGGAGATCGCTCGCCTCCGCCAGAAGCAAGGTGAAAACGCGCCTGTGCCCGACGTGGGACTTCCCGAGCCCCCCGCGGAAGCCGCGCAGCTCCAATCCATCGAGTCTCCACCGCAGCTTAAACCGGTCTCGAATGAGCCGCTCTCTCTGCATATGGCGGAGGATTCCAAGGTGGTCTACGAGACCGTGGGCAAGGCCGCTGGCGTCAATGTCCTCTTCGATCCCGACTACCACTCCACCCGCATTGAGGTTGACCTGAACAACGTTTCGCTGCTCGATGCCCTTCGCATTGTCAGCGTAATGTCCAATACCTTCTGGCGTCCGGTCACGGACAATACCATCTTCGTGGCCCAGAACACCCCCACCAAGCGTCGCGACCTGGACGAGCAGGCCGTGCAGACCTTCTATCTGACCAACGCGTGGCAGCAGAATGACCTCAATGACGTCGCCACGGCCATCCGCAATGTGATGACGGGCATCAAAGCCTTTCCGGTGCAGAGCCAGAATGCCATCGTCATTCGCGGCACACCCGACGAATTGCTGCTTGCGCAGCAGTTGATCGACGACCTCGACAAGCCCCGTGGCGAGGTGGTGGTCGACATCGCGGTGCTCGAAGTCAGCAAGAACTGGGAGAAGACGCTGGGCATGCAATGGCCCAGCAGCTTCGGCGTCGCCCTGCAGCCTAACTGTGCAGCCACCAATTCCTGCAGCACTTCCACCACCACAGGTACATCCAGCTCTGGCAGTTCTACGACCAACAACCCCACCCTATATAACCTCGCGCATCTTAACTCCACAAACTTTCAGGTCACCGTGGGGTCGGCCACGCTCAACCTGCTGCTCACTGACAACAACACCAAGGTCTTGCAGAGCCCGCGCATCCGCGCCACTGACGCGCAGAAGGCCACCATGAAGATCGGCTCCAAGATCCCCATTGCCACCGGCTCTTACCAGACCGGCGCGGCCACGGCGCTCGTCAGTTCTCTCGTCAATACGCAGTTCCAATATCAGGACGTGGGCGTAAATATCGAGATGACGCCCAGCGTCCACTACGACCACGACATCACCTTGAAGATCAAGATCGAGGTCTCGGCGGAGAGCGGAACTGAAACCATCAGCGGCGTCACGGAGCCCATCTTCAGCCAGCGCGTCATTGACCAGGTCATCCGCCTTCGCGAGGGCGAAGCCAGTATCCTGGGCGGTATTCAGGACAACCAGGAATCGCAGAATTGGACCGGAGTCCCGGGATTGAGCGCCATCCCTATCCTCAAGTACATCTTCGGTTCCAAGGACCACACCATTCAGGACGACGACATCGTCTTTGTCGTGGTGCCGCATATCGTGCGCTCCCAGGAGTTGGACCAGGCCAACTTGCGCGTCATCGACACCGGCTTGGGCCAGGCTTCGATCGAGCTGCGCCATGCCGACAACGAAAACGCGGCTCCGGCCGTATTGCCCACGGCGCGCACCATGCCGGTCGAGCGCCCCATCGTTGGAACCATTCCCTCACAGAGCGCAATCGAGGCCGCACCGCAGATGCTGGCACAGTTGCGCTCCGATATGAATTCCAGCGGTGGCCCCACCGCAACCGCGCAAGCGGCTGTGCCGCAATCCAATCTATCCACTGCTCAGCCTCCGCCAGCGGTAACTCCGCCAGCAGCCGCAGCACCCGCGCCGCTCGTGGTGGCTGCCAGCTTGGCTCTCAATGGGCCTGCGACGCCCATGGCCTCAGGCACCACCTTCCAGGTACCCGTGGTGCTCAACGGAGGAACGGATGTCACTTCCCTTGCAATGCAATTGCAGTTCGACCCCGCAAAGCTGCAATTGGCAGGCGCAGTGGCCGGAGATCTCCTGAGCCGCGATGGCCAGCCAACGGGACTCAGTCACGTAGAAGTCGAGCCGGGTTCCGTGGTTGTCAGCGCCTCGCGGCCGCCGGGAACGCAGGGCGTAACCGGCACGGGCGTGGTATGCGTTCTCACCTTCCAGGCCAAGGCCCCAGGCCAAAGCGGTCTGAGCATCATGCGTTTCTCGCTGAATGGCGCGGAGCAAAAGGTACCGGTGCAGGCTGGACAAGCCACGATTGTGGTCAAGTAGGGAATTGCACGCATGAGTCGGCAACGCCCCATTCCGATGCGGAACAGCGAACGCGGCTTAACACTGGCTGAGCTGATCGTGACCACGGCCATTCTCACCATTCTCATGTCAGCCGCGTTGCCTCTCGTACGCTTTCAGATCAAGCGGCAAAAGGAGCGCGAGCTCCGCGCCGATCTGTGGATGATGCGCGACGCCATCGATAAGTACAAAGACGCAGCCGACAAGGGCGCATTCCAAACCAAGATCGAAAGTCAGAACTACCCGCCCGACCTTGAGACGCTGGTCAACGGCGTCGATGTGCAAGGCAAGAAGGTGAAATTTCTCCGCAAGATTCCTGTAGATCCCATGACGGGCCAATCCGAGTGGGGATTGCGCTCCATGCAGGACGATCCCGATTCCGATTCGTGGGGCGGGCAGAGTGTCTTCGATGTGCATTCCAAGTCGCAGGGGACGGCGCTCGACGGGACCAAGTATGCGACGTGGTGAGAACGGCTGAGGAAACGCATTTGCGCAAGGATCGCTCACAATCCGGCTTTACCCTCATCGAGCTGATGATCGTGATGGCCATTATCGGCATTCTCATCACCCTGGCCATTCCCAGCTTTGTGGGCGCCATCAGGCACGCGCGCGAGGCCGCGCTCAAGGAAGACCTGCAGACCATGCGCACCGCCATCGACACTTACACTATGGACAAGCAGAAAGGTCCGCAGTCGCTCGACGACTTGATTCAGGACGGCTATTTGCGCGCCATTCCCGAAGATCCCATGACCCGCAGCAAAGACACCTGGGTCACTGAGAGTAGCGATTCCATGGTCTCGCTGGATGAGACTGAGCCCGGCATCACCGATGTCCACTCCGGTTCGTCCGATACGGGCACCGACGGCCAGCCGTATTCTTCCTGGTAACTCCCCGAGTAGGTACTGTTCGATTTTGCCCTGCCACGGCGATTCAGAACGCATAATATAGCCTTGTCATCCTGAGCGGTAATAATCGGATGTCATCCTGAGCGAGCCCCGGCGTGCCGGGACAAATCGACGGATTTACAGTTGTCTTTCATCGGAGCCACGCCAATATGCCAGCTATTCGCACCTTTGTCGCGCTCTCGTTTGCTGCCGTTCTTTGCGCCGGCCTTCACGCCCAATCGGAAAATTCCATTCGTATCCGTCTGCTTGACGGCAAAACCGGGTTGCCACTGAAAGCCGCGAACTATCTGGTGCGTATCGATCACCATGACACCGTGCACAACGAATGGGTCCACATGAACGACGACGGAACCGTCATCGTCACGCTGCCTTCCGATGCCCACGAAATCGCCGTCAAAGCAACCTATGACCTGTCGATAGAAACCTACATCAACTGCGATGTCGCAAAGGAAACCGACAAAGAAAGAGACGTCTGGTATCCAATCTCCCAGATCCTGCAGTCGGGCCTGGTCGCTCCCAACGAATGCAGCCAGACCCATTACACCGCCAAGCCCGGCGAGTTCGTTTTCTTCGTCAGGAAACGTACCTGGCGTGAGCAGCAGAATTAGTCCTCATTCCGTTCGCTCGCAGCTCGATCGGTCGTTAAGATAGACCCGTGGCATTAGCTCCTCCATCTCACGAAGTTCCCGATTTTGTCGCTCGCGTGGCCCGCATCTACGCGAAGCTGATCGCATCCCCGCGTGCCGATCCGGAGTCGGGCCTTGGCGGCTGCCTCTTCTATGCCGGTGAAATGGATGAAGAAGGACGCGCGCTAGTCGTCGCGGCCAACATCGCCGGTGCGGCCACGCTCGCCGCATCCCCAGACCCTGCCGCACAAAAGCAAGCCATTCGCGACTCCATCATCGATTTCCTCGTCACTTCGCTCGATGAATCCCTGCGCATACTCAAGAACCAGCTTCGCAAGCGCGAGACGGTCTCCGTCTGTGTCGCCACGGCCCCGTGGGCGATGGAGCGCGAGATGAACGAGCGCGGCGTGCAGCCTGATCTGCTGCGTTCCGATGTGGAAGGCGCGTTGCGCCCCGTAACCGAGCCGCCCACTCTATTGACGCCCGTTCTCTTGAATTGGACCGTCGCCTCAGCGCCCGCCCGTTGGCTCCCGCGACTGGATGCAATCGCTCTCGAATGTCTCGACGCGGACGCATGGGCCGCCCGCCGCTGGCTGCGCCTGGCCCCGCGTTACCTGGGTCGTACGGCGCAGGCGATTCGCGCCCTCGCTTGCAGCCAGCAAATCGCTTCGCGCTTCACGGAGCGAGTAAAGCTAGGTGTAGAGCGCGGGGAGATCGCTGTGCCGGTTGAAATTCGCTGGCGTGACGCGCACGGACTTGAGGAGAAGCATCGCTTTGAACCAGGCGAGCATCCCGTTCCCTAGCCCCTGGCCCCCGCCTCTTCAATCCGCGCCCGCAGCTCCTTTAGCCCATATCCCGTCTTCGCTGAAACCGGCAAAAGCTCCTCGACGTCGAGCGCTCGTTTCAGCACCGCCAGGTTGCGCGTTCGCTCGTTGCCGCTCATCCGATCAATCTTGGTGGCAACCACCACAAAGTCCCGGCCCGCCGCGCGCAGCCAGTCAAGCAACTGCCGATCGTTGGGGCGTGGCGGCACGTTGCCGTCCACCAGGCAGATGCACAGCGCCAGCGCGGGACGCTCCGCGAGATAAGGTTCGATGAAAGCCGGCCAGCCCGCCGAAATGGATCTGGAAATCTTCGCGTATCCGTAGCCGGGCAGGTCGGCAAACACCATCTTCGGCTTGCCACGCGCGTCCGAAATCGAGAAAAAATTGATTGCGCGCGTGCGCCCCGGCGTTGAAGAAACCTTCGCGGCCTTCTCGCCCACCAGCGCGTTCAGCAGGCTCGATTTGCCAACATTCGATCGCCCTAGAAACGCGATCTCCGGCGCTTCAGACCCGGGAAACTGGGCTGCCGAAAGCGCGGAGAGCAAAAACTGAGCCGGCCATTGCATTGCGCGAAACCTCTCTCCTCAGTCTACGGGGCACACATGCTGTTTGTGCGGTCAATCACTCCGCAACCGCCAGAGGAAGCCCGATCGCTGCGCAAAGTCGGCGCCGCCGCCAGCAAATTCCGCGTGTACGCGTGTAGAATCAGGCTGGCTCTAGAGACCGGTCACATGCGAGGCCCGGCGCACGCTGCAGCGCGTTTTGCGCGGGGATTCACCGCCGCCCGGCGAGAAAATGTACATCCCATGAAAAGCTCCAGCACAGTTCCGGTCTTTGCCTTTTACCTCTTTGCCATGCTGACTCCTACCGGTTGCGGCGGCTCCATCCTGCCGCACGCCGATCCCGGGAGCACAGTCACTGCAGCGCAAAGCTACACTCAGCAGGCAGCTTCCGGCGTTCAGACTTTACAGCAGTGGTACCTGCAGGATTCCGGCATCTACGCTTCTCCCTCCGGCTGGTGGAACTCCGCCAACTCCATCACCGTTCTGGCAAACTACGAACGCATCAGCGGCGACACTTCGTACTACTCCGTCATCGCCAATACCTTTTCCGCGGCCCAGGCATCGCATGCGAGCTTCGTCAATATGTATTACGACGACGATGGCTGGTGGGCTCTCGCTTGGATTGACGCTTACGACGTGACCGGTAACCCCGCGTACCTCTCTATGGCGGAGACTATCTTCACGTCCATCTCCGGCGCTTGGGACTCGACCTGCGGCGGCGGCGTCTGGTGGAGCACCGCCCGCACCTACAAGAACGCCATCCCCAACGAGCTCTTCCTCACAATTGCCGCCAAACTCGCCAACCGAACATCAGGAAGCGCTTCAGCTTCTTACCTGAATTGGGCGCAGCAGGAGTGGGCTTGGTTCAAGAACTCCGGCATGATTAACGCGCAGAATCTCATCAACGACGGCCTGAATTCCTCTAACCCCAACGCATGCGCCAACAACGGCGGCACAACGTGGAGCTATAACCAGGGTGTCATTCTCGGCGGCCTCGTAGAGCTTTACCGCGCCGACAACGACCCCACGCTCTTGCCGCAGGCCGAAGCCATTGCCAACGCCACCATCGCCAATCTAGCCCAGAACGGCATCCTCATTGATCCGGGCTCGATGGCAGGCGGCGACGCACCGCAGTTCAAAGGCGTCTTCCTGCGCAACCTGATGGCGCTCTATGTCGCCGATCCCGATCCCCGCTACCAGGCCTTCGCCGACACCAACGCGAAAAGTATCGTAGCCAACGATCAGGGTCCCAACTGCGAATTCGGAGCGCTCTGGCAAGGACCCTTCGACTCGGCCGACGCCACGCGGCAAACTTCTGCGCTCGACGCGCTCATCGCCGCTGCCGCCATGCAGTGAGAACGCCTCGGCCGGATTAACCCTCAGTCTCTTGCGGCCTCACGCGGATCTCCACTGCGCTAGTTCCCAGAGCAGAGTGGCGCGCCGTGATGCGAATCGTTCCCACGCGACCAGGGAAAGTCCTGATATACACCGCGCCGGCGCCTCCGTTCGCTTCGAGCGCAAAAGGATTGTCGCCAACGATTACTCCCGGTCCCTCGAGATCGAGCGCAACGTCCCCTCCCGCAAATGCGCGCGGCGCGCCGAACTTGTCGACCACCGCGAAGGCCAGCCGAGTGCTATCCGCGCCGTCGTTCGCGAGCTCCGCGTCGTCCGCGTGCAACCAGAAGCGATCCTTCG
Organism: uncultured Acidobacteriota bacterium; assembly: GCA_963713675.1. Taxonomy (GTDB): domain Bacteria; phylum Acidobacteriota; class Terriglobia; order Terriglobales; family Acidobacteriaceae; genus Telmatobacter. Next base: position 8,982 of record CAVQMV010000001.1, on the reverse strand, counting down.
CGTGGTCCGAAGAAAATGAACGCGAAAGCACACGCGTATTGCCCACATAGCCCTCAATGCGCAGCTCGGGATGTGCCGAGCCGTCCAGTTTCAGATCCGTGAAGAAGGGTGGAAACTTCAGGTTCGGGAAGTTCGTGCGATCAGGCTTGAGCGTCGCCTGGGTCTTGCCGTCGATGAAAAGCTCAAGCCGCTCGCAATTCGAAAAGATGGCGGCGTTCTCACCCGGGCCTGCCGGTGTTTGCGGTCCGAAGTCCCAGTAGAAACTCGGCTCGATCACCGGCCTTATCGACGGATCAACCTGAGTCAGATAAAACGCGGCCCCCAGTTTCGGCAGGCGGAAAACGTCGGCAATACCAGGACACTTGATCCCCTCGTAATCGTTCATCAGGCTCGCGTAGTCGAACGCGCACCATGCAATCGTTCCCGCAATGCGCTCGTGGTCCGCGACCCGACTGTGCGCCTGCGCGTGATAGAGCGCCTGGCTCGTCTGCTGCACGACGTCGCCTGCCCTCCGGTATCGCACCGCGAATCCCTTGCCCGACGAGTAATTAAACTGCCCGACCGTCTCCGTGATCAAGTACGGATACCCTTCAACAGGATCGAGAATGCCTACGCTGTGATCTGGCTCAGCATGATAATCGTCGAACGCGAACACATCCTGATGCCACTCCTGCTGCCAGTTCTTTCTCGAGTCCGGTGTCATGGTGCCCGACGTAGGCCGGGAATCGTCGAGCGACTTGGCCAGCTCCCGCGTGCGGCGATAGAGCGCAGGATCGTTCTGCGACTCGTTAATGCGCACGCCCCAGATCACGATGGCTGCATGATTGCGGTCGCGGCGGATCATCGCTTCCACATCGCGCACCGTCAGATCTTGCCAGCTTTCGTCGCCGATGTACTGCCAGCCCGGTGGCTCCTGCCACACCATCAATCCCAGTTCGTCGCAGGCGTCTAGAAACGCTTCCGACTGTGGATAGTGTGAGCAACGCACGATATTGCAGTTGAATTGCTTGCGCAGAATCTCCGCGTCGCGGCGCAGCAGGCGCGTTGACGCAGCGAAACCAAGATACGGATAGAGTTCGTGGCGATTCAGTCCGAACAAACGCGTGCGTTGTCCGTTCAGGAAAAATCCACCGATCGCGAAGCGCGCTTCGCGGAAGCCAATGCGTGTGGCGGACCGATGGATGGGGCGCTCGTCGAGAAAAAGCGTGATCTCCACGCGATAGAGATGTGGACGCTCTGGATCCCATAACTGGATGTTGTCGAGATTGCTGAGCGTCAGATGAAATTCTTGATCGGACTTGTCCATCTCCACGCTCTGCGTGGATCTGGCAATGGTTTGCTCGCCCCGGCGGAGTGCAGCCTCCAACCGAACGCGTGTCGGCAGTGGCGCAGCCGCATCGACGCGGCAAGTGATTTCAACGCGCCGGCTGGGCTCGAGCACATCGACCGGTTTCGCAAATACCTCGCGTATAAAAACCGCAGGCAGCGCGCGCAATTCGACCGACCCAGTGATCCCTCCCGGCAGCAGATAATCCACCGCAACTGCCCCGCGCGGCGAGCCCGCCGGCGGCACGTTCTGCCAGCGCGAATCCACCGCAACCGCAAGCATGTTGTCTTTCTCGGTTGTAAGTCCAGTAATCTCGCGGTCGAATGGAAGGAACCCGCCCGCGTGCGGTTCCAGGCTATGGCCGTTCACCACTGCGGTTGCGCTGGCCATCACGCGGTCGAAGTGAACAAACACGCGCATTCCTCGCCACGCGTCAGGCACCGCAAAGTGGCGGCGATAAACAAAGAGATCCTCCCACGCCGCTGGAGACCATTTGCGCCAAGAGAGATCCGCGACCGTGTGCGGCAGTGTGACGCGCACCGACGATTTGTCGTCGAAGTCGGGATCGAGGGCCGCAGCGGTGGACTTGCCGGCAAAGAGCCAATCGCGGTCGAGGCCGAGCGCTCGCTGCGCAGGACCGCTTGCCTGCGCGCCCCAGGCCTTCGGTGTGGCCCATTCCAGGCAGGCCGCCATTGGCGTCAGGGCAGCAGTCGTCGAACAAACCTGCACAAATTTTCTGCGTGAGATTGGCTGTCGATTCGCCTTCTTCGTCATGCAATCCTGCCGCTTATCCCTTCATCTTTGCCGCAACTCTCGGCCCCACATCAAGCGCGGCAGCTACGACGCCAGTACCGCAACTTCCAGCGGCCCTAACGACACCTGTGTGATTCCATGTTGATCGCGAATCACATCGTCCATGGGCTTTGGCAGCGCAATGTTCTCGTGAGGAGTTTCGGTCAGGTTCAGGAGGAAATAGTAGATGGTATCGCCGTCCTCCCGGCTCGTCACTTCCACCCCATAAGGCACTTGAATCAGCGGTGAGAGCCCGCTTGCGGTGCCGGCCACGTGCGCCACCGCCTCATAGAAGTCGTCGCTGGTCGCATCGCAACCAACATAAACCACCCAGCCGCGGCCATGACGATTACGCGTAACAGCCGGTTGGCCTTCCATGCCTCCGCCGCCGCGAATCGTCGCGATATCTTCGGCTCCATGCAGCGTGAGCGATTCGAGCGCGGTTCGCGGGCTAAAGGTTGCCTCGCTTCCTGCAAAGCGGATTCCCAGTCCGTCCTGAAGATTCGTATCGAGGTTCCCGTTCTGCGAGTTGTATTCAAATAGGTCGAGGATGGCCTCGGATTGCACTCCCGCAATCTCGGCGAACGGTCCCGGCGAAAGCGTGAGCCGCATGCTGTTATCCATATTTTGCGTGGCGGCGCGGTAGTTGAGTACCAGCGTTCCACCGGCTTCGACAAAGCCTTTGAGCCTCTCAATCGTTGCGTCATCGATGAGCCGAATGTTGGGCGCTGCCACCACCTTGTAGCCCGCAAGCTCGGTAGCCACCGGCACCACGTCGATATTTTGCCTGAGCACCTTCAGCCCCGTGTAGAAGCGCTGCACCTCGCCGTAGCTTGGATGTGGATCCCCGACACCTCCCGAGCCTTGCGCCCATGAATTGGGATAGTCGTAGAAAAGTGCGATGTCGGAATGCGTGGTGGCATTAGCAACGCGCGGACCGATGCGCGCCATCTCCTTGGTAATTTGCTCGAGCATCGGCTTTGCCGGATTGATCTTTCCGTCAAAGCCCTTGATAAACGACGGGCGATGCTCTTCGTTCCCGGCTAGCGGGCGTCGCCACTCAAAATAGAGCTGCCCGTGACTGCCGTGCGCCAGGTCGCAGTAGGCTTGCAGCCGCAGCCCCTCGACCGGCGCATTAGGCGGCACGTAGGCGTTTTGTTCCGCGCAGATGAATCGCTGATGCGGGCCAGCACAGCGGGTGACGTCGCTCAGAAAGCCGGACGTGTACTGGCGTTGGAAGCGGCTCAGCCCGGGTGCGCTCACATAGTTGTCCCACGCGCTTGCATCCAGAAACTCCGCGCCCGCCGTGTATGCGTCTACCGCGCCGGTGGGCGACGACCAGTTGGTGAGCACAAACTGCTTCTCGGTTTTCGCATGCAGAATATCGGCCTGCCTGTGCAGGTGATTCAGAAACGAGTCGGAGAAGAATCGGCGGTAGTCAAGACTGATCGCCGGCTGCCATCCTCCCTCGGCGGAGTTGGTAGGAAAATGAATCTGCGACCAATCCGTGTACTTGTTGCTCCAAAACGCGCCATTCCAAACGCGATTCAATTCGTCGAGCGTTCCATACCGCTTCTTCAGCCACTCCTGAAACGCCTTCTCCGAGACTGGATCGTACTCTTGAAATGGGTTGCCCGGCTCGTTATCGAGCTGCCACCCGATGACCGCCGGATTTGTTCCATAATGTTCGGCGAGCGCCGTCACAATACGTGCGCTTGCGTCAAGGTAGTGCGCGCTGTTGGTGTTGTACCCCTTGCGCCCGCCATAGGTGTATAGGCCCTGTTGATTGCCGCTCAGCACATCGGGATATTGTTGATAAAGCCATGGTGGAATCGATGCCGTAGGCGTGCAGAGAATTGCACTGACGCCATTGCGTCCCGCAATGGCAAGCGCGCGATCCATCCAGTCGAATTCGAACTTGCCAGGCGAGGGCTCAAACAGCGCCCAAGCGAATTCGCCCATGCGCGCGGCATTGATGCCTAACTCCCCCATCTCGCGGAAATCAATCTCCCACTCGCTCGACGGCCACCATTCCGGGTAGTAGGCTGCGCCCACAAGATAGCGATCGCCCATTCCGCGGCCGTTCGACGCGGAGTTGTTCCCCATCTGTGATGAGATTGCCGCGGAAACTGCGTTGCGCCCCAGGAGCGCGCCCATGCCGGCCATGCCGGCTAGCTGATTAAACCTACGCCGATTCACATTTTCTCCTGCAGAGTAAGTCTATCCCGCACATGCAATGAGGCCGCCCAACTGCGAGCGGCCTCAAGGTACTGCACTTCATCAAGAACTGCGGTTCAATCTAGAACACGTACTTCCCTGACAACTGGAAGAAGCGTGCGTCGATCGTGAGGTTCTGGTTGGACCCTGTCCCGGTAATCACGACCGCGGCGGTGATATCCGTGGTGGTGCTGCCGGGGTTGCCAAGGCTCGGGTGGTTAAGAATGTTGAAGGCGTCGGCGCGGATCTCCAGGCGCTGCTCACGGAAAGTCCTGAAGTCCTTGAATAGCGAAGCGTTCAGCTTCCAGTTGCCAGGCCCGGAAACAGAGTTCTTGGGGCCGCCAAAGAAAGGCGCCACGGCCGCGTAGCCGGTGACGTACGGAACGGGAGTCCCGGCAGTCGCCCCGGTCGCGGTGGTGGTGCACCCCAACCCGTCGCAAAGCGAGTTGTCGGCGCCAACTGGCCCCGAAGCATAACTGAAGGTGCCGGTCTGGTAAGGCGCCAGATACCCAGCGGACGTCGCATTGTTCGAGCTGCCGACCGCAAGCGGATCCTCATAGGCGCAAGGGTTAAACCAGCGCTGCCTGGTTCTGGTTTGGGCCGCGCAGCTATTCGCTAACGTATTCGACGACCCATTGGCCGCCACAATGCCGCTCGTGGTCAGTAGACCGGTGGAATTAGCCGGTGCCTGCAGGTTGTTTGAGAACGGATTGGCGATCTTGATGGCATTGTTATTCTCGCCGCCGTTGGCGTTCCCAAAACCCGAGTTTCTGCTGATTGTAGGCGTAAACGGCTGGCCGGTCTGGCCCCACCACTCCATGTCGGTCTTCCATCCGCCGATGATGCGGTCCAGCACGCCCGGATGGTTAACGAATTGCCGGCCGACTCCAAACGGCAGGTCATAATCGACGTTGATCGTGGCACGTTCCCGGATATCGTAGCCGGATTGTCCCCACTCTGTATTGATGGGGATGAGGTAGGACTGCCTGTAACTGCCGTAGTCGCCGCCCAGCAGGTCGACCGTGTTATCGAACGCGTGCGCCCAGGTATAGGAGCCCAGTAAGCTAAGGCCGTGGCCATAGTGCTTCTGCACCGTAGCCTGCAGCGCGTTATACGAGCTTTCGCCTGTCCACCCCATCCACTGAGACCCGGCGAAATGCGGGAAGGGCGTGAACCCGTTGCCCGACTCGCCGCCAATCGTAATCGCCAGCGGTTGGTCAGGATTGTTGTACAACGTCACCAGGTGGCGTCCCACGCTGCCAACATAGTTCACCGTTGCCGTCGTCCCTTCCCAGAATGCGCGTTGCACGCTCAGGTTGTAGTTCATGGTGTACGGCATGTGCATGCTCGGATTCGGTCCAGTTCCCGCCTCTTGGATGTTCGGGAAAGTGGCGAAGTGCTCGATTCCGCCCGAAGCCAGGAACCCTCCGAATCCGCCCTCGAGCGTGTTGTTGAAGGCATATTGCGATCCGCAGTAAGTTCCCTCTGTGCACGAAGGCAGGCTGGCCAGGTTTGCGGTCATATAGTAAGGCGGGTTCTGGGTGAGGGCCGAGCCGCCGCCCGGCTCAAAGCCGCCCATGAAGACGCCAAATCCCATGCGAATGACGGTCTTGTTGTCGATCTGGTAGGCGCCGCCAATGCGCGGCGACCAGTTGGCCTTCGGGTAGCTCACCAGGTGCCGGTTCGAATCGTAGGTCACCGTCACGTTATCCGCGTTGAGGATCGCGATGAGGTTCGGGTCGAGCTTGGTGCCCATTTGGCTTGCCGGAATCAACAACTTGGCCGTCCCGGTCCCACCGTTGGGCCCGATCGATTCGGTCTCCTGCACAAAATTCGCCCACTGGTCGGACTGCTCCAATTTGGGTGTGAAGAACTCGTAGCGGAACCCAAGGTTCAGGGTGAACTTTTGCGTCATTTTCCAGTCGTCCTGGATAAATCCAGCAAGATATTGGTGGACATAGTGGTTCACCACATAGCTGCTGATGCTGCCGCTGGCCATGTTGTCGGTCCCGGTATACCCGCCGGCGGGCAATGTGCCCTGGGCGAGGAAGTCCGCGCCACCTGATCCGCTGGGACCCCCCAACCCCGTCACTTGGGTATATGTCCCGCTGAAGGTGTACGCTCCGCGCGGGGTTCCGGCAGCTGTGCTGTAAAAGCGCATCGGCATGTACTGGAAGCCCATCTTCAGCGACTGGTTGCCGATGATTTTCGTCACGTTGTCGAGAATCTGGTAATTGTTCTGGCCTTCATGGGCCGGATCGTTGCCGTGGGCTCCGAAGGCTTGCCAGCTGGAGGTGGTTATCGCCGGCAGGCCGCCGTTCTGGGGACCCTCGTTGTACGGCACGCCGTTCAATCCGTAGTTGGCCGAGATGTTGACGTTATCGTTGTACTGCAGGTTCTGGTCATTGCCCCAGTTGAAGGCGAAACGAAATTCGTTGATCAGCGTGGGCGAGAAAGTGTGCGTCTCGCCAAACATGTAGTTCGAGCTCAAATAGCTCTGTGTGTGGCCCTGGTTGCTGCCGATTCCATCGAGGATCGGGCCCAGGGGCGCGACAAAGGTGTTGATGGTGTGCTGGTAGTCCACACGGAAAGTGGCCAGATCCCTGGAGCTGATGTTCCAGTCGAGTTTTCCATCCCAATTGATCGGATCCGAGTCCTCGTTCAGGTCCACTTGGTAGTTGTTGGATACCACGCCCGTGTCAAGGGTTGTCTCAGCATTGCAATTTCCGGTCTGCCACCCGCCATTCTTTGTCCCGTAACCGGGGTAGCCGGCGGGGGCGTAATTGGGGCAGGGGAAGGCCTGTATGAGCGCCAGTGCCGCCTTATCCATCTGGGCCGGGCTGAAAACGTTCTGTCCGGGGGCGAACGTGTAGTTCGTGTGGTTCCCCGTCCCGCTGTCAGTCGTCACCAGGTTGCCGAACTGCTGGAGCGTCCCACTCGGCGGAGTCGCCATCGCGTTGCTACTGCACTTGTAGACGCCGGTGTTGGTATTGGGCACATAAAGCACCGTCGGGCAGGAGCCCTGGGTGTAGGTCGTATTCAGAAGTTCGCTGAAGTCGCCCTGCCGCATGCGCGCCGTAGGCACCGAATAGGTGCTCGGAGTCGCTCCAGCTACGTAGCGCGCGTCCTGGATATCGCCAAAGAAAAACAGCTTGTTCTTGATGATCGGCCCGCCCAGGGTAGCGCCAAATTGATTCATGTGGAACACCGCCGGGGTCGAGCCTGGGGCTTGAGTCCAAACCAGCGCGTCGAGTTTCGTATTTCTCACGTACTCCCAGAGATCCCCGTGAATTGCGTTGGTGCCGGACTTGGTGGTGGCGTTAACCACTGCGCCGTGGCCGCGGCCGATCTCGGCGCTATAGTTGCTGGTCTCCAATTTGAACTCGGCGATGGCATCCGGCGGAGGCGCGATGCTGTAGGTTGAGCCGTTGATGTAATCGCTGTTCATGGTATTGTTGTCGGCGCCGTCGAGCATGTAGTTGTTCTGCTCTTCATGCTGACCGTTGGACGAAAAATCGCCATTGCCCGAGCCGCGGCCCACGAAAGGCGTAGTCCCGGGCGCTTCCTGGGCGATAAAGATCCAGTTGCGGTTCGCCAGCGGCGCATCATTCAGAAACTGCGAATCGACATCGACGGCCGTTTCCGCAGTCTGCGTCTGCATGATCGGCGCCACAGATGTTACCGTGACCGTCTCCGATGTTTTGCCGGGCTTGAGAGCCAACGGAATGTTCAGGCGGTCTTGCACGTGCACCACAATGTTCTGCTCAACCGTGGTTTCGAAGTTCGCTGCGGATGCGCTGACCGTATAGTTCCCGGTCTTGATCGGCCCAAAGAAGTAGTTGCCGCTGGCGTTGGACTTGGACTTCAGCACCAGGCTGGTATCGACGTCCGTCAGCGTCACGTCGGCGTTCGGAATGACCGCGCCCGTCGAGTCCGTTACCACGCCAATAATGGCGCCCTGGTCCGCTTCCTGGGCGGATGTCCGGACCGCGAATAGAACCATCAGGGCGATGCTCAGAACGGCCAGACCACGGCCAAACCAGCTTGCCCAACGTAGATTTTGGGGGTGGTTGCGCGGGTTGCGCACGACCTTGTTTGTTGTCACTTGGCGATTGCTTGCAATTGATTGTTCAAACATGCGGGACTCCTCCTATGGGTGATTCAGTAGAGCGAATTATCCCTTTTTCGCGCCCGCCGGAATCCTATGCAAACGCTCTTATCTTTGTCAAGAAATTTTTGAGAAACCGGTATTTTTCTTTGATAACGTTGATAATAAAAGACTTATTTTACACCAAAGCAGCGATGGCGATACTGATCTAAGTGAGCGGTTCCTATGGTTTCTTCACCGTTTGCCCATCCCGCTCCGCGCCGAAAAACTCATTTTAACTAATTTATAATGAGCATGTTATGGCAATTTACGCGGAACTGCGCCTTTTCGTCTTGACGGCGAAGGTGCCAACAATGTAAGGTCTTTGCGACCAGGTTGTGAGACCGGTTGCTGGCGGATTTCGCCTTCGGCGCCTTTAAGTTAGCCGATCGAGCGGCTGGACACAAGCTAAACGGAGAGACAGATGAGCACGTCCATAGCAGTAAACACAGCAACCCGGCAGGCTTTGGAAGCCGGCGAAGGTATTCTCAGGCTCGCA